>NZ_CP147841.1:0-4586115 GCF_037335815.1 Salinirubellus litoreus
ATCGTCGAGGGCTCCCGGCGGGGGCGACGATGCACTACATGGACCCGGGTGTCGACACGGGTGAGATCATCGCGCGCCGGCGGGTGGAGACGACGTTCGCCGACACGGGTCGGTCGCTCTACCGGCGCATCGAACGGGCCTCCGTCGAGCTGTTTCGTGAGTCGTGGCCCGACATCGAGGCCGGCGAGGTCGAGACGACCGAGCAGACCGAGGCGGAGGCGACCTACCACTACAAATCCGACTTCCGGGAACTCTGCCGGATCGACCCCGAGGAACGCTACGAGACGAAGGAGCTCCTCGACGTCCTGCGCGCGCTTACCTTCCCGCCGTTCGACAACGCCTTCCTGGAGGTCGACGGCGAGCGGTACTACGTGGAGGTGGAGGTGACGCCGGCCGACGAGGCCGAGGACGTCGACCGGGTCGGGACGCTCTCGTCGTACTGACGGGACGCCGAACGGGGAGCGGGAGTAGCCGAATCAGCGGTACGCACGGAGGACGTCGAACGCCTCGGCGGCGTGCGCCCCGCAGGCGGCCCCGCGGGCCTTCGCGACCGCGCGCAGGGACTCCGCCGAGCGCGGGTGGGGGTACTCCCGCACCTCGGTCTCGTAGGCCTCGAACGCCTCGACCTTCGCGTCGAGGTGGCTCCCGATATCGACGAACAGGTCGGGTTCGAACCCCTCCATCCGGGGCGACCACTCGGTCGAGGAGGGCGTCTCGTAGGCCAGGACGGTCGCGACGCCCGATCCCGGTCGGGTGGCGACGAGCGTCGAGTCGTGGACCGCGACGTGGTCGCGGTTCACCTCCCGGCGGGAGTGGGTGTAGACGACGTCGGGGCTCACCTCGTCGACGACCGCCTCGATCACGGCGTTGACCTCGACGTGGGCCACGTCGTCGAGCCGCATGTCCGGCAGGTCGCCGAAGTGAACGTCGGTGACGCCGAGCCGGTCGGCGCACGCCCGTGCGTCCCGGCGCTTCTCCTCGATCAGGTCCTCGTCGTCGTACTGCTGTGTCGTCCCCTCGGTGACGACGAGGGTGTGGACCTCCTCGCCCGCGGCGGCGTGTCTCGCCATCGTCCCCCCCGCGCCGAGCACCTCGTCGTCGGGGTGCGCGCCGACCACGAGGACCGTGTCGTCGCCGTCGAACATCACTCGTCGGTCCCCTCATCCCGGTCGGTTACGTCCTCGACACCCTCGTCGACCCCGTCGGCGTCCAGGTCGACCGTCACGCTATCCCGCGTTATCGGGTCGCCGGCGGCGAGGTCGCGGGTCGTCCGCGCGCCGATGACGGCGTCGTGGTATCGCGGGGAGAGCCCCTCGACCGGCCGGAGGACGGCGAGATGACGGGCCTCGATGGTCGTCCCTCCCGCTACGTCCGTCGCGGCGTGGAGGCTCTTCCGGATGGTCGGGGCGTTCTCGCGTTCGACGGCGGTCGGGCGCTTCTCGGGGCGCCCGCGGGTCCGCGCGGCCGCCCGGGCGAGTTCGACCGCCCGGGCGAGTTCGTCCGGTTCGAGCGACGCCTCGTGGTCCGGCCCGGGGAGCGTCGAGTCGAGCGTGAAGTGTTTCTCGACGACGCACGCGCCCGCGGCGACGGCGAACCCCGGCGTCTCGGGGAGCGTCGTGTGGTCGGAGTAGCCCACCGGCTCGTCGAGCTCGGCCATCATGGTCCCCATCGCGCGGAGGTTCACGTCGTCGAGCGAGCAGGGGTACGCCGACGTGCAGTGGAGGAAGGCGGCTTCCGCATCCGGATCGACGCCGCGGATGGCCTCGCGGGCGGCGTGGACCTCCGCCATCGTTCCCATCCCCGTACTCACGACCATCGGGAGCCCGAACCCGGCGACGTGTTCGAGCAGCGGATGGTTGTCGAGTTCGCCCGAGCCGATCTTGATCGCCGGGAGCCCGAGGTCGGCGAGCGTGTCGGCGCTCTCGGGGTCGAACGGCGTCGAGAGGAACGTGATCCCGCGCTCGGCACAGCGGTCGATCAGCCGCTCGTGATCCGCCCGGTCGAGCTCGTACCGCTTCAGCATCTCGTACTGCGAGCCCTCGCCGGTGGTCTCGGTCTGGTACTCGGCCTTCGACGCCTCGCGCGTGACGAGCCGGTCGGCGCTGAACGTCTGGAACTTCACCGCGTCCGCCCCGGCGTCGGCCGCGGCGTCGACCAGCCGCTCGGCCATCCCCATGTCGCCGTTGTGGTTGACGCCCGCCTCGGCGATGAAGTACGGCGGGTCGTCCGGCCCGATCGGAGTGCCGTCGATGTGCACGGTCACACCTGCGGTGCCGGGGGCATAAGTGTGGACGCCGGCACGGACGGGGCGGCGTTCGAGGGACCTCCCTGGAACCGTCGTCGAATTCCGTCGCTGACACGCGGCGCCGGGCGAACCCTAACGTATTTTGCCGTCACGTCGTCGAGAGGGACCATGGCCCGGCTCGTCGCCCTCGTCCCGATGAAGGGACACAGCGAGCGCGTCCCGAACAAGAACCTCCGGTCGTTCAACGGCCGGCCGCTGTGTCACTGGGTCCTCAACACGCTGAACGCGGTGTCGGCGGTCGACGAGGTGGTCGTGAACACGGATTCGGCGGAGATCGCCGACGAGGCCCGGGAGCTCGGAGCGTCGGTGCTCGAACGACCCGAGCGGCTCCGGGGCGACCACGTCGAGATGAACGAGATCATCCTCCACGACGTCCGCCGGACGGAGGCCGACCGCTACCTCCAGACCCACTGTACGAACCCGCTGTTGCGCCCGGAGACGGTCGCGGACGCGGTCGCGGCGTTCGAGGAGCGCGACTGTGACTCGCTGTTCTCCGTGACGCCGCTCCAGACCCGGCTGTGGGACGCCGACGGCGAGCCCATCAACCACCGGCGCGACGAGCTCAAGCGCACTCAGGACCTCCCGCCGGTCTACGAGGAGAACTCCAACCTCTACCTGTTCACCGAGGCGTCGGTCGAGCGCCGGGAGAACCGCATCGGCGACGACCCGGAGATGTTCCCGATGGAGCCCTGGGAGGCGATCGACATCGACGAGACGGTCGACTTCCGTATCGCCGAGATGCTCCACCGGGACCGCTACGGCGAGGAGCCGACGCCGGAGGCGGTGGTGGAGTGATCCCGGGGGGAACCGCCGTCCCGATTCCGGGTCGGAAACCGACGGTTCCGAACTATTGATGAGCGGCGGTGTCGAATCCGCGGAAGAAGCACGGTCGTGAGTCCACAGCGTGAGAGACACCGAGTTCGATTCGACACGGAAGACGGGTGAGGACGGATGAGCAGCGAGAGCCGCCGTGCCCTCTGGAACATCGTGGGGTTCGCCCCGAAGCGGTCGGCCACGATACTGGCCCTGAGCGTGGTCGCCGCGGGGCTGGAGGGCCTGGGCCTGGGGTTCATCCTCCCCATCGTCGAACTCGCCCGGCCGGGCGGGACTCTCCCGGAGGAGGCGACGGGCCTGCTCGGCGCGTTCGTCCGGGTCTACGAGACCATCGGCCTCCCGTTCGTCCTCGAGTACGTGATCGTGGGGGTCGTCATCGCGATGGGTATGCGGTACCTGACGAGCTTCGCGGTGGCGTGGCTCCGGGTCGACCTCCAGACCGACTACACCCGCGCGCTGAAGACCGAGGCCTTCGACGCGGCGCTCGACGCACGGGTCAGGTACTTCGATCGTGAGGGGTCAGACGAGATACTGAACGCGATCATCACGCAGGCGACGTTCGCCGGTCGAACCATCACGCGTGCGGTCCAGCTCCTGGAGACCGCGATGATCGCCGCGATCTACCTCGCGGTCGCGCTCTACCTCGCCCCGCTCCTGACGGGGCTCACGCTGATTCTGCTCGGGGCGATCACCTACGTCGTCCGGTTCGTCATCGAGCCGGGCTACGTCGTCGGTGACAGGGTGGCCGAGGCGAACGAACGGGTCCAGGCCGCCGTCCAGGCCGGCACCCAGGGGATACGCGACGTGAAGGTGTTCGGCGTCGACGGGGAGCTGTTCGAGGACTTCCAGCGCTCCATCGACCAGCTGGTCAGGTCCACGGTCACGGTGAAGCGCAATCAGGCGGGGATCAACAACTTCTACCAGTTCACGAGCGCGGTCACGGTGTTCGTGCTGATCTACTTCGCGCTCACGGCCACGCCGCTCTCGTTCGGCGAACTCGGCGTCTTCCTGTTCGCGATGTTCCGGCTCGCCCCCCGGGTCAGCACGCTGAACGACCTCTACTACGCCCTCGAGAGCGACCTCCCCCATCTCACCCGGAACCAGCGGTTCGTCGACCGGCTCGCGCGAAACACGGAGCCCGAATCGGGCTCGGAGCCGGTTCCGGAGACGGTCGACCGCATCGAGTTCGACGGGGTGACGTTCGCCTACGAGGACGAACCGGTCCTGC
Organism: Salinirubellus litoreus; assembly: GCF_037335815.1. NCBI lineage: Archaea > Methanobacteriati > Methanobacteriota > Halobacteria > Halobacteriales > Natronomonadaceae > Salinirubellus > Salinirubellus litoreus. The sequence continues at coordinate 4,368 of NZ_CP147841.1, forward strand.
ACGACGTCTCACTCGAGGTGGAGCGGGGCGAGTTCGTCGCGTTCGTGGGCCAGTCCGGGGCGGGCAAGTCGACCGTCGTTTCGCTCATCCCCCGGCTGTACGAGCCCGACGAGGGGCGAATACTCGCCGACGGCCGACCCATCGACGGGTTCGACCTCGACGAGTGGCGCGAGCACGTCTCGGTGGTCCGACAGAGCCCGTTCATATTCAACGACACGCTGCGGTACAACGTGGGGCTCGCGGACCGGAACGCCTCCGAGGAGGAGATCGAGCGGGTCTGTGAGATCGCTCGCGTCACCGAGTTCCTCGACGAACTGCCGAACGGGTACGACACAATGCTCGGGGACGACGGGGTCCGGCTCTCGGGCGGCCAGCAGCAGCGCGTCGCACTCGCCCGAGCCCTCCTGAAGGACGCGGATATCCTCCTGCTCGACGAGGCGACGAGCGACCTCGACAGCAACATCGAGCGCGAGGTGCAGGCGGCCATCGAGTCGATGGAGCGGGACTACGCGCTGATAACCATCGCACACCGGCTCTCGACGGTGAAGAACGCGGACCGCATCTACACGGTCGAGGACGGACGGATCACGGACGTCGGCGGGCACGACGAACTCCTCGAGGACGACGGACTGTACGCGGAGCTGTACGCGACACAGCGTAGCGAGGCGTAGCGAGGTCGGGCGGGACGGGAAACCGTTAACACCGGCGTCGTCATCGGCCCGGACATGGCGTCAGTCCGTTTCGTCTGGGACCTCGGCCCCCCGGAGGAGCTGTACGAGCGGCTGCTCGAACGGACTCCCGGGGATTCGGGCACCTGGGAGACGACGACGCTCACGACGGACCCCGACGACGCGGACTACACGGCGATAATCAACCAGCCGCCGGAGGAGGCCCTCGCGGTCCCGCCCGAGGAGCGGCTCCTCTTCTGTCGCGAACCACCCCTGTTCGGGCGCTGTGACTGGTCGGACGTGGCGGCCGCACACAGGGAGTCGCCCGCCACGGGCCACCCGCTGGTCCAGGAGTGGTGGGTCGAGCGGTCCTACGACGAACTGACCGACATCGGCCCGGAGGACGTTCCCAAGACGGGATCGCTCTCGTGGGTCGTCACGGACAAGGGGCGGATCGGCAACCCGCTCGTGAACGTCGCCCGGCGGGCGATGCTGAGCGCCGGCATCCTGAAACACCGACCGAAGCCCGCGGGGATGCTGAAACCCCACGTCACGGACGGTCACATCCTCCGGATGGACTTCCTCGATAGGCTCGTCGAGCGGGGGGCATCACAGCTCGACCTGTACGGGAGGGGTGAGTTCTCCGGGAGCCACTACCGGGGCGAGATCGACGACAAGTGGGACGGTCTCGCGGAGTACCGGTACAGCCTCGCTATCGAGAACTACAAGGGACCACACTACTTCAGCGAGAAGGTCGTCGACCCGTTACTGGCGTGGTGTCTCCCGATCTACTGGGGGTGTACGAACCTGGACGACTACCTCCCCGAGGACTCGTACGTCCGGATAGACATCGAGGACCCCGACGCGCCGTCGCGGGTGCTGGAGATCGTCGAGAGCGATCTCAGGGAACGGAACCTCGACGCCATCGCCGAGGCGCGGCGTCGCATCCTCGAGGAGTACCAGTACCTCCCTCGTGCCCACCGCGCCATCCAGGGTCTGACGTGATCCGCCTCGGGAGGTCCGGGTCGACGGACCGGATCGGCCACGAGACTCGTCCCGGGGACCCGACGCCGACGGCCGGCACGCCAGGGTGTCGTTCCCGGAGCGATGACCGGCTTTATTATCGCACGTCCGAATACCCGCGCGAGAGGCCGATCGGAGGACCACGAGCACTGTGACATGAGACGGTATCTGCAAGCCGCTGTCGAGCTCGCGATGACGGACCCGGGGCTGGCCGCGAAGAAGGGCCTCCTGGAACTGAACTACGTCGGACGCCGGGCGAACCAGTTCGTCCACGGGCGCGGGACGAGACGGGAGGGCTACCGGCTGATGGAACGGGACTGGGACACCGCCATCGTCCTCGACGCCTGTCGGTACGACACGTTCCGCTCCGAGTACGACCTCGGCCTCGGGAACCTCTCGAAGGAGATCGCGCCGGGAAGCGAGAGCCGCGAGTTCTTCCGGCGGACGTTCGGGGGACGGAAGCACCACGACACGGTCTACGTGACGGGCAACCCCTACGTCACGACGCTGCCGTCGGACACCTTCCACGCCGTCTCCCTCGACGACGCCTGGAACGAGTCGGGGACCGAGGCCCCGCCGGAACGGATCACCGAGGCCGCCCTCGAGGCCCACGGAGTACCCCGAAAAGCGGATCGTGGTCCACTACATGACCCCACACCGACCGTTCATCGCCCCGGAGATGCGGCACGTCGAGGGGGAACTCGGTCACTGGCGGGGGATGATCTGGCCGGGGGAGACCACGGCCGAGGAGATCAGGCGTGCGTACGAGCGCAACCTCCAGCTGGTGCTGGAGGACGTGGCCGAGCTGCTCGAACACGTCGAGGGGCGGGTGATCGTGACCGCGGACCACGGTGAGCTCCTGGGCGAACGGCTCCGCCCGGTCCCGGTCCGGTGCTACGGTCACTTCCCCTCGCTGTACGTCCCCGAACTGGTCGAGGTGCCGTGGGTGGAGGTGCCGTCGGACGAGCGACGTCGGATCGTCTCCGAGCTACCCGCCGAGGAGTTCTCGGTGGACGAGGCGGAACGGACCGAGCGACTCCGTGCGCTCGGGTACGTCGGATGAGCGCGATCGTGTCGTCGCCGGGACCACCCCGACCCCGTTCGACCCGTCGGGGGTCGATCGGGGACGACGGCAGCGACGGGGACGGCGACCATGTCTGAGGAACGACCGACCGCGACGGTCGGCATCGTGACGTACGGGCGGCCGCAGTACATGGCGCGGCTCCTGGAGAGCCTCCTGGACCAGACGTACTTCCCGGACGAGATCGTGGTCGTCGACGACAGTCACGCGGGCCCGACGCGCGAGGCGGTCGAGGACCGGGCCTCGGCGTTCGAGCGGCGGGGGACCACCCTCCGATACCTCCCCCGGAGCGGTCCGGCCAGCATGCCCGGGGCGAGGAACACCGTGATCGACTGTTCGGAGTCGGACATCGTCTGCTTCCTCGACGACGACGTGGTCTGCGAACCGGAGTGGTTCGAGAGCATCCTCCAGGGGTTCGAGGAGAACCCCGGGATGGCGGCCGTCGGCGGTCCGGCGATCAGCGTCGACGAGGACCTCGAACCGCTCCGGGAGATCGTTCATCACCCCGAGAACCAGAACCACGTCGACGGCTACGGCGGGACGACCAGCCGAGTGAAGGACTGGATCCCCCCCGCTCCCGTCGAGACGGATCGACTCGGCGGGGCGAACATGGCGTTCAGGCGCGAGACCCTGGTGTCGATCGGGGGGTTCGATCTCGCGTACGATCGGGGACCGGCGAAGTTCGAGGAGACCGACGTGATGGCGCGTCTGACCCGTGAGGGACACCGACTCCTCTACCACCCCGGTGCGCTCGTCCACCACTTCGAGGCGCGGGCGGGTGGCTCGCGGACGGGGATGACCCGTGCGGATCTCGAGGGAGAGTACTGGTTCGCCCGGAACTACGTGCTCTTCCGCCGGAAGAACGCTATCGTCCCGTTCTGGCTGTCCGTCGTTCGTCTGATCGTCCTGGGGTTTTCCCCGGGACAGGTGTGCCACCTCGTCGGGGCGCTGCTCGACCGCGATCCGGGGCCGCTCTACCGGCTCCGCGGCTACGTCGACGGCATCGTGCTCGACTCGCTGCTCCGGTAGGCCCGTCCGGCGTCCGCCGTGGTCGACCGACCGGACCGGGATCGGGTCAGTCCTCGTCGACCATCTCGGCGTAGCCGAGGTTGTGGAGGCGCTCGGAGACGACCTCGCTGTCCTCGACCCGCGTGTCGCGCCGCACGTCGAGCGGTCGCTCCTCGATACGGGGAGTCGGGACCGCGTCCACGGCGGTCCCGACGTAGGTCGCCGGGACGGGTTCGTCGAGGAGCGACAGTATCGTCGGCGGGAGGTCCTCGAAGTCGACGCTCGACGGCTGACCGGCCCGGACGTCCGGGCCGGCGAGCGCCCAGACCGCCGGGTTCGAGTGCGTCCCCGTCGTCGACTCGACGGAGACGCCGTCCGCACCCGCCTCGATCGGCGAGCGCAGCACGGCGTCGTACGCGCGCTTGGCCGCGAGCGGGAGCGGGACCCGCTCGGAGACGGCCCGCGCCAGCCGGTGGACCCCCTCGGGCGGGTCGCCCTGTCGCGGGCCGAAGCCGTGGTCGGAGAAGACGAGCAGGTCCGCGTCGGTCTCCGCCCGGATCCACCCCACGAGGTCGTCGACCCGCCGGTAGGACTCGAGGATCGCGTCGCCGTAGGTGGGGTCGTCGGCGACCATGTGCGCCCAGAAGCAGTGCTGGACGACGTCGATCGACTTGAGCAGGCTGTAGAGGTAGTCGAGGTCGTGTTCGCGCACCGCGTGCTTCGTGAACCGGATGCGTGCGTCGAGCACGTCGAACATGTCCTCGTGGAGGGTCTCGAGGGTGACCTCCCCGAAGAGGTCGTCGTCGACGAACCCGTAGGGGCGGTCGCCGTAGCGGACGTCGATACGGTAGCCGAGTTCGTCGAGTTCCCCGGCCAGTTCGGGGGGGTACACCCGCCGATCGGTCGCCGGAGGGGTGAGCATCCCGGAGACACAGAAGCCGCCGTCGAGTTCCAGCGGCGGCCACAGCGGGAGCGGGTTGATCAGCCCGACCCGGACCCCGGACTCGGCGAGCAGTTCGGGGTAGGTCTTCACCCGGATGTCGGAGACGTTGATCAGTTCGCGGGCGTCGGGTGCGGGCTCGCCCGCCCGCCGCTTCCGGTCCCCCTTCAGGAACCCGGTGACGCCGTGGGTCTCCGGGGTGACGCCCGTGAAGTGGGTCGTCCACTGGTTGGCCGAGGAGAGCGACGAACAGTGGGCGGTCCCGTACGCGCCGTCCTCGCGGAGCGACCGGAGTTCGGGGAGTTCGCCGGCGTCGATCCACCGGTCGAGTAACGAGGGTTCCATCCCGTCGACCGCGAGCGCGACGACGCGCGGGCCGTCTCGTTCGTCGTGGTCGCCGCGGACGTCGCGTTCGGTCCGATCACCGGGGTCGGAGCCGGTCACGGCTCGGGCGTCGATCCCGACCCGACGATGCGCTCGCGGTTCGCCTCGTACCAGTCGATGGTCTCGCGAAGCCCCTCCTCGAACTCCGTCGAGGCCCCCCAGTCGAAGCGCTCCCTCGCGCGGGCGGTGTCGAGCCGTCGGCGGGGCTGGCCGTCGGGTTTGGAGGTGTCCCACTCGACCTCGCCCTCGAACCCCGTCAGATCCGCGATCAGCTCCACGAGGTCGCGGATGGAGATCTCCATCCCGCTCCCGAGGTTGACGGGCTCGGGCCCGTCGTAGCGCTCGGTCGCGTCGAGGATTCCCTCGGCGGCGTCCTTCACGTAGAGGAACTCCCGGGTGGGCTCGCCGGTCCCCCAGGCGGTGATCGAGTCGTCGCCGCGCTCGCGGGCCTCGACGCACTTCCGGACGATGGCAGGGATGACGTGGGAGGTCTCCAGGTCGAAGTCGTCGCGCGGGCCGTAGAGGTTGACGGGCATGAGGTAGATCCCATTAAAGCCGTACTGGTCGCGGTAGGCCTGCGACTGGGTGAGCAACGCCTTCTTCGCGATGCCGTAGGGGCGTTCGTCTCCTCGGGATACCCCTCGTAGAGGTCCTCCTCGCTGAACGGCACGGGGGTGTGCTTGGGGTACGAGCAGATCGTCCCGATGGTGGTGAACTTCTCGACGCCGACCCGGCGGGCGGCCTCGATGAGTTCGATGCCCATGATCGCGTTCTCGTAGAAGTAGGTCCCCGGATTGTCGCGGTTGGCACCGATGCCGCCGACCGTCGCCGCCAGGTGGATCACGACGTCGGCCGCCGAGTCCTCGAGCGCCCGGTCGATGTCGGAACGGTCGCGCAGGTCGTACTCGTCGCTCCGGGGGACGAACACGTCCACCCCGGGAGCGCGCGACCGGAGGTCCTCGACGAGGTGGCTCCCCAGAAAGCCCGATCCGCCGGTGACCATCACCGTGCGGCCGTCCCAGTAGTCGTGTCCGCACTCGCCGTCGTCACCGGCCTCGGTGGTGCTCTCGCCCGTCATCGCCAGTCGACCCGTCCGTACCACGCCTCGCGGTTCTGTGCGTACCAGTCGATGGTGCGGCGGATGCCCTCGCGCCAGTCGACGCGGGGCTCCCAGCCGGTCTCGGCGTTGAGCTTCTCGTAACCCACCAGGAGCTCCTCGACGTCCGAGTCGCCGGGGCGGAAGCGGTCCTCGTCCTGGATGATCTCGGGGTGCTCCCAGTGACCGTGTTCGGCACCCACCTCGAGGATGGTGTCAGCCCAGTCGCGCATCGAGATGTTCTTGCCGTGGCCGTAGACGTACTGCTCGCCGGGGGAGCCGCCGAGCGCGACGTGGAGGTGACCGCGGACCCCGTCGGAGACGTAACACATGTCCCGCTTGGACTGGAGGTTGCCCAGTTCGACGACGTCCCGCTCCAGAGCCTGGGTGATGATGGTCCCCGTGATGTAGCGCGGGTTCTGGCGCGGGCCATAGTTGTTGAACATCCGCGTGGTCACCGCGGGGAGCCCGTAGGCGTCGTGGTAGTTCATCGTGAGGAAGTCGGCGGCGAGTTTGGAGGTGGCGTAGACGCTCTTGGGGTTGACCGGCGAGCGCTCGGAGAGCAGGACCCGGCCGTCGTCCTCGAAGTCGTGGGCGTCCATCATCTCCTCCTTGACGTTACCGTACTCCTCACTCGTCCCGGCGGTGTCGAACTTCGCGACGTCCAGATCGAGGTCGACGACGGCCTGGAGGAGGTTGAGCGTCCCGAGGACGTTCGTGTCGACCGTATCGTAGGGCCGGGACCAGGACTCCCCGACGTGGGCCTGTGCCGCGAGGTGGAAGAGGAGGGTGTCGTCGTACGGCTGGAGCGCCGAGAGGGCGCGCCGAACGGAGTGAGGGTCGCGGAGGTCCCCGCGGTGGACCGTGACCTCCCCGGAGCGGTGGACGATGTTGTTCAGCTCGCCGCTGGAGGTCGCCCGGACGAACGCGTGGACGTCCGCGCCGTGGTCGACCAGCCAGTCGACGAGGTGCGAGCCGACGAACCCGTCCGCCCCGGTGACGAAGACGGGTCGTTCGGCGACCTGGTCCTCGATGTCCATGTCTGTCCGGACCCATCCCCCGCCCGGTCTTTACACTTTCCCACGCAGCAGTACCCGTAGTAACGAAGTGGCTCGACGCCGACCGCGATCGGCGTGGTCGGGTGTCCGTCGAACCGCCGCGTCCGGCCGATTGCACGGTCCCGGGGATCCGCCGCGTCCGCTCGGGGGATCCGTGTCTCACTCCTCGACGCCGGAGACGAAGACGGCCAGCCACTCGCTGCGGTCGCGCCGGCGGGTCACTCGAACCTCCTCGACCCACTTCACCCACTGGAAGCCGCGACGGCCGGGGGCGACGAGTCGGAGCGGGAACCCGTGACCGTGTGCGAGTCGGTCGCCGTCGACGTGGGTGGCGAGCGTCGCGTCGCGGGCCTCCGCCAGCGGGAGCGACCACCGGTAGCCGGTCACCGACCGGAACTGCACCCACGCGGCGTCCTCGTGGACGCCCACGGCGTCGAGCAGGTCACCCACACGGAGCCCCTGCCAGTCGTGTTCCGAGTACCACCCCGAGGTGCAGTCGAGGAGCGCGCGGTCCTCGTGGACCGCGAAGGAAGCGCGGTCCGTACGGACCGCGAGCGCGCGGTCCTCGTGAGCGGGCGAGACGGCGGCGTACGCCAGATCGGCCGGCGACCCGACCAGCCCTCGAACGGAGAGCGTCCAGTCGGATACCGAGACTGGGTCGGGATCGTCGGCCACCCACGCGGTGACCGGAAACGCGTTTCCGTCACCCGAGCCGGTCTCGCGAGAGCCGGTGAACCGCCGGGTCGCCCCGGCGGTGTCGAGCAGCCGGTTGGCCGACCCCTGGAGCCGCCAGGCGAGCGCGCCCGCGCCGACGAGGGCCGTGTACTGGAGCGCGGTGCGTCGGCCCTCGAAGTCGGTAGACGAGAGGGGACGGAACCGCCGGGTGAGGTGGTAGGCGAGCAGCGGGACGACGAGGAGGCCGAGCCCGACGTGGAGGTTCAACAGCCCCCACGGCCCGAGGTCGAGCGTCCCGCCGAACACCCACCAGACGCCGGTGGCGAGCGCGCCGACCGTGGCGAGGACCATGAGCACCGAGAGCGCCCGCGTGACCGTCAGCTCCGCGAGCCGGCCGCGGACCCGGCGGAGCTTGAAGTAGAGGAAGGCGACGAGCGAGATGCCGGCGACGCCGTGGGTGGCGAACACCCACGCCTCGTCGGGGCGTCCCGAGAGGAACCCGAGGACGCCGGTGAGGAGGACGACGAGGAGGAGGGCGAACAGCGACCAGTCGACGAGCCGCGGGTGTGGCGAGAGCAGCGTCCGAAGGCGGGCGAGCGCGGTCCGGACGCGTCCGCTCGTCCCCCGGTCGCCGGGAGTTCCCATACCTCCCCCAGGGTCCCGAGCGGTATAGGCCCCGCGGGAGCCGTGGGGAGGCCACGTGGGGAGATGCCTACACCGTCGGACAGAGGCTTCGATAGATTCCACCGGGGAAGCCCCCGACGGTTCCTATCAACCGTTCTGTCCGACGGTATATGTGCCCGGGCGGCCTCCGTCCACTCGATGCTCGTTTCGCTCCCCGTCAGGGACGTGATGACCGAGACGGTCGAGACTATCGGGACCGACGCGACCGCCGCGGAGGTGGCCGAACGGATCGCCGCGTCCGAACACACGTCGGTCGTGATCTGTGACGGCCGCCAGCCAGCGGGGATCGTCACCGAGTCGGACGTGGTTCGACTGTACGCCGAGGACACCCCCCGCGACACGCCGGTCACCGCGTTCATGTCCGCCGACCTGGTGGTGATCGGTCCGGACGAACCGATCGAACGTGCGGCAGAGGTGCTCGGCGAGCGCGACGTCCGGCGGCTCCCGGTCGTCGAGGACGGACGGATCGTCGGCATCGTCACGGTCTCGGACGTCGCGTACTACCTCCCGCACGTCCTCCGCGACCGGCGGGCGTGGGCCGAACGCACCAGGAGACGGGCGGCGGGCGGCAGCACCGCATACGAGGAGGAGGGTGGGAGTTCGAGTCACACGGGACCGACGACGGCCTCGACGTCGGCGACGTCGTCCGGTTCACGAAGACCGTCTCGGAGGCGGACGTCGAGGCGTTCGCGGACGCGACCGGCGACACGAACCGCCTCCACCTCGAAGAGGCGTTCGCCGCCCGGTCCCGGTTCGGCGAACGCATCGCCCACGGCGTCCTCGGATCGGGGGTCATCTCCGCGGCGCTCGCGCGCATCCCCGGGCTCACCATCTTCCTCTCCCAGGAGCTCTCCTACCTCGCGCCGGTCGAACTCGGTGAGACGGTCACGGCCGTCTGCGAGGTGGTCGAGGACCTGGGGAACCGAAGATACCGGCTCTCGACGGAGCTGTTCGACGGCGAGGGCGAGTGTGTCATCGACGGCGAGGCGGTCGTCCTGCTCGACGACCTCCCCGACGAGGCCGAGGGGGACGACGCGGACGGCGAGACCGAGGAAGAAGAAGGGGGAAAAGAGGAGGAGGACGCGCTGTCCGCCGACGCGACCTCACGATAGAAGCGGGTGACGAGCGCGTGCTCTCAGCGGGCGTCGGGGAGCGCGGCGTTCGCCTCGTCGATGCAGTTGTGGAGCCGTCGGGTACAGGTAGGATCGAACGCGAGCGGTGCGGCCGCCGAGGTGCGCTCGGAGGCGTCGGCGGTCGAGTCGGCCCAGCGGTCGGGGTGGCCCGTCCCGGTAGCGAGTCGGGGCGAACGGGGCGTACCGTGACGGGCGGTCCCGCCGGTCGCCGCGGTGTCCGAGCGGTCGGCGAGGTCCGCCCCCGGCCCGGTTCCGGTCCCGTCCTCGTCGGGAGGTGTGGTGGTGCTCATCTCAGTCGCCTCCGGCGGTAGTGGTTCGCTCCGTCCGAGTTCGGGTCGCTCCTCCCGTTCGGGGCGTCCGGGGGTCGGAGGACCTCCGGGGCCGGGCGTCCGGTTCGGGCGGTTTCGGTGGCGTTCGAAGCGTCTCGGGATTGGCGGTCGGTCGGCCGTGTCGGTGGTCGATGGGCATCTGGTGAGTGTGTCGAGGGGCAGTCGGAGGTCGTCGCTACGGTCGGCGGAGAAGGGTTCAGTGTACGCGTACGACGACGGGCATGTACGCCACCCTTCCGACCGATTGATCATAAACGTTCCTGTTGAATCCGCGCGGTCGCTCCACGTACCGGGGACCCTCCGAGTTCCGAGGGGATACTGTCGGGTGACGGTGGATTTCGCCGGTCTCACCCCGCGTCGCCGTGCGTCCATCCCTCGTCCGCGAGTGGCTCGCCGTCGAGGCGGACGTCGCCGTCGGTCGCCACGCCGAGACGAGTGAGATCGACCGGGCACGCCTCGCGCGCGACCGCCAAGCGGTCGGCGGGGACCGTACAGACCAGCTCGAAGTCCTCGCCGAACGTCGTCGCCAGCCGGAGCGCCTCGCGCTCGTCGTCGGCGACATCGCGTACGGCGGGGTCGACGGGGAGCGCCGAGGCGTCGACGTCGAACCCGCAGTCCGAGGCCTCGGCGAGCTGGTGGAGCGATCGGGCGAGGCCGTCGCTCGAGTCCATCATCGCCGTCGCCTCCGGGGCGAGCGCGACCCCGGCGGCCACGCGGGGCGTGAACCGGAACAGCTCGTTCGCCCGCTCGGTCTCGTCACTCCGAAAGAGTTCGAGGGCGGCCGCCGACCGCCCGAGCGTCCCCGTCACGCAGACGGTGTCACCCGGCTCGGCCCCCGAGCGCAGCACGGGGCTCCCGGTCTCGCCGAGCGCCGTCGTGGCGACGGTGAACTCCTCGTGACCGTCGAGGTCCCCCCCGACGTACTCCGCACCGACCACCTCGCACACCTCGCTCGTACCGTCGACGAACGCCCCGAGCTCGTCGGGGTCGAACGAGGGCGCGGCGTAGACGGCCACCGCGGCCGTCGCGCGGGCACCCATCGCCGCCACGTCCGAGAGGGAGGCACCGACCGACCGCCAGCCGGCGGTGTACCGGGTAGTGCCGTCGGGGAAGTCGGTCGTCTCGTGGAGCATGTCGGTCGTCACGACGGTCCCGTCGACGACCGCCGCGTCGTCGCCGGCCCGGTCGAGCCGGTCACCCAGCAGGCGGAGGGCGGCCCGTTCGTCCATGCCGGGTGGTGGGGAGGCGACCACTTCAACCGTCCGTGACGACCCGTGACGACCGGGTGAGCGCCGACGCCGTCCGAGGCCGCCCGCGGCGCTACCCCGCCGGTCGGACGCCGGGTGCGTGCCCCGGGTTCCGGTGGCACCCCACGATCCCGTCCCGTTCAGTCGGGGTGGGTTCGGAGGCTTCAAGCGGCGGCCCGCGCTCTTGCGGGACATGGACGTCGACTGGCGGACGACGCTCGTCGGGTTCGCCGCCGCGCTCGTCGTCCTCGGCCTCCTCGTCGGACTCGTCGGCGTCGGCCGCGTCGTCGACGCGCTCTCGAGGGCCGATCCGGTCGTCCTCGTCGGCGTCCTCGCGGTCGCCACCGTCTGGATGACCGCGTGGGGGCTCTCGCTCCGGACGGTGCTCGGCATACTCGGTTCGGCGATACCCGCCCGGGTCGCGGTCCTGGTGTTCACGGCGGCGACGTTCGCCAACAACGTCACGCCGTTCGGCCAGGCCGGCGGCGAGCCCGTCACGGCGCTGTTCATCTCGCGGACCGCCGACACGGAGTACGAGACCGGCCTGGCGGCCATCGCCAGCGTCGACTCGCTCAACTTCGTGCCCTCGATACTGCTCGCGCTCGTGGGCATCGGCTACTTCTCGGCGACGGTGGCGTTCGGCCGCCGCCTCCAGTACGCGGCCGTCGCCGTCGCCGGGCTCGCGGTCGGTATCCCGCTCGTCGGGATCTACGCCTGGAACAACCGCTATCGGGTCGAGGCGACGGTCGTCCGCCTGCTCACCCCGATCATCCGCTGGTTCGGCCGGGTGCTCCCGCGCCGGGACCCGCCCGACGTCCACGTCATCGAGGCGCGCATCGAGCGGTTCTTCCACGCCATCGAACGGGTGACCGGCGACCGCCGGCGGCTGGCGATGGCGCTCGGGTTCTCCGCGCTCGGGTGGCTCTGCCTCTCGGGGTCGCTCTGGCTCTCGCTCTACGCGCTGGGCTACCCCACCCCGTTCGCCGCGATGCTCGTCGTCGTCCCGATCGGGGCGATCGCGGGGATAACCCCGCTCCCCGGTGGTCTCGGCGGCGTCGAGGCGGTCCTCGTCGCCCTGCTCGTCCCGACGACGGGGGTGACCGTCGCCGCGGCCACCGCCGCCGTCGTCATCCACCGGACGGCCACCTACTGGCTCCCGGTGCTCGTCGGCGGCGGGACCGCCGCCGCCATCGGGGCCGGCGGGATACTGTCGACGCCGGACCGGAAGACCCGCGAGAACGACTGATAGGTGCCCGCCCTGACGACCGGGGACGACTGACGGGGGTCCCCGCCCCGACGACCGGGGGCGACCAAGGGTGTTCCCCCAGTGACGATCAGGGGTCGATCAGCCGGCATTCACGGGACGCCGGACGGGAACAGCCCCCACGCGCCCGACTGCGTACCAACAGCGTTAAACGCGGTCCGAGGGTACGCTGCGGGTAATGACGACGCTCTTCGACGTCCCCGCGGACGACCTCATCGAGGCCGTCGCGGCGGAGATCGGCGACGAGATCGAGGAACCGGAGTGGGCCGCCTACACCAAGACCGGCGTCGGGAGGGAACTCCCGCCCGAACAGGAGGACTTCTGGTCGATCCGTGCGGCCAGCCTCCTCCGGAAGGTCGCCGTCGACGGCCCCATCGGAGTCGGGCGACTGCGCGAGGCGTACGGCGACTCGAAGCAGGGGTCGACCCGCTACCGGACCCGCCCCGACGTGAAGAGCGAGGCCTCCGGGAAGGTCATCCGGACGATCCTCCAGCAGCTTGAGGAGGCCGGCTACGTCGTGAACCAGAGCGGCGGCCGCTCGCTCTCCGGCGAGGGCGCGCGCTGCTCGACCGCGTCGCGGGCGAGGTCATGGAGGAGCTCGACCGACCCGACCTGGAGCGCTACGCGTAACGAGCCCCGCTGGCCCAGCGATACCCGTAACCGTTTTCGACGGGGCGCCACAAGGGAGGGCCATGAGCGGAAACGAGGAAGACATCGAGGAACTGCGACAGAAGAAGATGGAGCAGCTCCAGGAGCAGGCCCAGGGGGGCGGCCAGGGCCAGGTCGACGAGGAGGAGATGCAGCGCCAGCAGGAGCAGGCCGAGGCGCAGAAACAGGCCGTTCTCCGCCAGAACCTCACCGACGGGGCGCGCAAGCGGCTCAACACGGTGAAGATGTCCAAGCCGGAGTTCGGCGAGCAAGTCGAACAGCAGGTCGTCGCGCTCGCCCAGTCCGGTCGGCTCGGCGACCGCATCGACGAGGAGCAGATGAAGTCGCTGCTGAAGGAGCTCCAGCCCGACGACGACGGGTACAACATCCGGCGACGGTAGCGTCGGAGCGGTGACGACCGTCCCGAGGGTGGCGGTGCTGTTCAGCGGTGGGAAGGACTCCGCGCTCGCGGCCGTCCTCCTCGAACCGTTCTACGAGGTCACGCTCGTCACCTGCGGGTTCGGCGTGACCGACGCGCCGGTGCACGCCCGCGAGGCCGCCCACGCCGTCGGGTTCGACCACGAGACCGTCGACCTGCCGCGCGATGTGGCCGAGTCGGCCGTCGACCGCCTGCTCTCCGACGGCTACCCCAACGAGGCCATCCAGTCGGTCCACGAGGCGGCCGTCGAACGGGTCGCTTCGGGGACGTGGGACGCCGTCGCCGACGGGACGCGGCGCGACGACCGGACGCCCGCGGTCTCGGCCTCCTTCGCCCAGTCCGTCGAGGATCGTCACAGCGTCGACCACCTCGCGCCGCTCGCGGGGCTCGGCCGCCGGGCGGTCGACGCGCTCGTCGAGCGCCACCTCCGCGTCGAGTCGGGGCCGAGCGACGAGGTGGCGAAGGGCGACTACGAGACGGCGCTCCGGGCGCTCCTCCGGGAGCGCGCGGGCGAGGGGGCCGTCGCCGCGGTGTTCCCCGAGCACGTCCAGTCGCGGGTGGTCGGGCGTCGGAACCGCGACGACGCGCCCCGCCGCCTCCCGTGACAAACGTTCGCTTTCGCGGGAACGCTTTTACCCGACCGATTGTTAGTCACACCCGTACATGAGTTCCGACCGGGCCGCCCTCGACCGCGCCATCGAGCGCGGGGAGGAGGAGGGCGGCAGCGTCGAGTTCAAGGAGCGGCTCACCAAGGACGTCCACCTCGCCGACGGTCGGCTGGAATCGCTCGCCGCACAGCTGCGTCACCGGGTGCTGTCGGGCGACGGCGAGGCGACGTACGTGGTGGGAGTCACCGACGACGGGGGGATCGCGGGGATCGGCCCCGAGGCGTTCACGGAGACGATGGACGTCCTCTCGCTGCTGTCGGAGGAGGCCGGCGCGCACATCGACGACGTCCAGACCTGGGCGGTGTCGCCCGGCGACGACGGGGCCGACCGGGGCGTGGTCGGCGTCGCCACCGTCCGGGAGGGGACCGTTCTGGACACGGACGACGAGCACATCGTGGTCGGGACGGCGGGCCACGTCGACCACGGGAAGTCGACGCTGGTGGGGTCGCTCGTCACCGGGCACGCCGACGACGGCCAGGGTGGCACCCGCGCGTTCCTCGACGTCCAGCCCCACGAGGTCGAGCGCGGCCTCTCGGCCGACCTCTCCTACGGCGTCTACGGGTTCGATGCCGGCGGGAGGCCAGTGAGAATGGACAACCCCGACCGGAAGTCCGACCGGGCGGAGGTCGTCCGCGAGTCCGACCGGCTGGTCTCGTTCGTCGACACGGTGGGTCACGAGCCGTGGCTCCGGACCACCATCCGCGGGCTGGTGGGTCAGAAGCTCGACTACGGCCTGCTCGTGGTCGCCGCCGACGACGGCCCGACCAAGACCACCCGCGAGCACCTCGGCATCCTCCTCGCCACCGAACTCCCGACCATCGTGGCCGTCACGAAGTGTGACGCGGTGGGAGACGAGCGGGTTCAGGAGGTCGAACGCGAGGTCGAACGGCTGCTCCGGGGAGCCGAGCGGACCCCGCTGTCGGTGGCGCGTCACGGCGTCGAGGCGGCCATCGAGGAGATCGACCGGACCGTCGTCCCGATGGTGCGGACGAGCGCGGTGACGATGGAGGGACTTCCCGTCCTCGACCGGCTGTTCGAGCGCCTCCCGAAGACCGGCGGCGACGACGGCGAGTTCGCCATGTACGTCGATAGAACGTACAACGTCACCGGCGTCGGGGCGGTCGCCTCCGGGACCGTCAAGTCAGGTACTGTGGAGGCCGGCGACGAGCTCCTGCTCGGCCCGATGAGCGACGGCTCGTTCCGCGAGGTCGAGGTCCGCTCGATCGAGATGCACTACCATCGCGTCGACGAGGCCCGCGCGGGTCGCATCGTCGGCATCGCGCTCAAGGGGGTGCGAGAAGCCGACGTCCGCCGGGGGATGGCGCTGCTCCCGCGGGACGCGGAGCCGCGGGCGGTCCGGGAGTTCGAGGCGGAGGTGATGGTGCTGAACCACCCGACCCGGATCGGCGACGGCTACGAGCCGGTCGTCCACCTGGAGACGGTGAGCGAGGCCGCCACGTTCCACCCCGAGGGCGGACAGCTCCTCCCCGGTGACACCGGACGGACCCGCGTCCGATTCAAGTTCCACCCCTACCTCGTCGAGGAGGGCCAGCGGTTCGTCTTCCGCGAGGGCCGCTCGAAGGGCGTCGGGACGGTGACGAGCATCGAACCCGAGTGACCGGGAGCGAACGTCCGTTCTCGACGGCCCGGGTCGCCTCGGAGACGTCGGCGATCGGAACCCGCTTGCGGCCGAGCGGCGTACCGACACGTATGGACCGGCCCGGTCCCGCTCCCCAGCCCGGTATCGGAGCACGCCTCCTGATGGTGGTCGTCGGCGTGACGCTGTTCGTCGTCTACGCGGCACTCGCGGCGGCGAGCTACCTCCTCATCGCGTCGTTCCTGCGGGGGCTCACCCGGACCGAGATCCTGACGACCGCCGTCCTCGTCGTGGGGCTGACGCTCGCCCTCGGCTACCTCTCCTACCAGTTCGGGACGGCGAGGCTGCTCGCCGGGCTCGACGCCCGGACGCTCACCCCCGAGCGGGCCCCCGCCCTCTACGACCGGCTCGAGACGCTCGCGGGGCGCGTCGGCGTGGAGACGCCCCGGATCGCCGTCGCGCGCATGGAGATGCCGAACGCGCTCGCGCTCGGCGGCGGGCGCGACGGGGTCGTCGTGCTCGACGGTCGGCTGTTCCGTCTGCTCGACGCCCGCGAACTGGAGGGGATCCTCGCCCACGAGCTGGCCCACATCGAGAGCCGCGACAGTCTCGTCCAGACGCTGGCCTACAGCCTCGTCCGCACCCTCGTGAGCGTGCTGACCGTCCCGCTGTTGCCGGTGGCGCTGTTGCTCGGTGGCCTCTCGCGATCGCTCGCGTGGACCCGGGGACGACCGGGGCAGGGGACGCCGGGGATCGATCTCCTGCGGGCGGCCGTGGGCCGTCTGGTGCTGTCGGTACTCGTCGTCCTCACGATAGTCGTCCGGGCGCACTCGCGACGGCGCGAGTTCGCCGCCGACGAGCGTGCCGCCCAGGTGACCGGACGACCGCTCGCGCTCGCTCGCGCCCTCCGGACCATCGAGCGGGCCTCACACCCGGCGGGTGGCCTCCTCGCTACCCTCTACATCCACGCCGAGGAGTCGGACCCGCTGAGCCGGATGCTCTCGACACACCCGTCGATGGACGAGCGCGTCGAGCGGCTGGTCGAGCTGTCCGGGCGACGGACGGAGCCCGGTGTCCGGATCCCGATCCGGTGAGGGGACCGGTCCGACCGCTTCGCTCGGGGTCGGTGGATCACGAGGAGTCGAGCGCCGTACTGTGAGTCGCGGTGCGTCGTAGAAAGCCAGACGAGGAGAACAGGTGTCAGAGGCTGTCTTCTCCCCCATCTCCGGCCTATAGCGGGACACGGATAGACTGGCAACCCCGGCAAGGGCGAGCCGTGCTCAGGCCGTGTCCACTACCGATCACTACGTCCAGGGATAAATCGGTTCGGAGCAGTCGGATTCACTACGACATCTGACACGACGCACACCCTGCACCCGACGACCCGACCATTTACACGGGGCGGGAGACATGAACACACGTGACTGGGGGAGGCGAGCTGACGTCGGCGTTCTCGCTACTGGGGAACGAGACACGGCTGCGGATCGTCCTCGAGCTCGGCGACGCAAGCGGGCCGGGAGGGGTGGATTCCATCGGGTTCTCCGATCTCCAGTCGCGGGTGGGGATCGGGGACAACGGGAACTTCAACTACCACCTCCGCCGGCTCACGGGGACGTTCGTCGAACGGGGGGACGACGGCTACCGGCTCATGCTCCCAGGCGTGTACGTCTACCGCGCGCTGAAGACGGGGCCGCTGGGTGAGAGGATCGACCGCGACCGCCTGGAGACGGACGTCCCCTGTCCGGGCTGTGAGGGTTCACAGGAGGTCGGAGTCGAGGACGGCAGGGGGGTCCTCGGCTGTCGGGACTGCGGGATACTCACCTACCGGTACCCCCTGCCCGCTGGCGGGCTCACACGGACGGACGGGACGGGGCTCGCCCGCGCGTTGCGGGAACGAGCCGTCAACGACACGGGCGCGATGCTACGGGGGTTCTGCCCCTACTGTTCGGGGACGGTCGACGCCGACGTCGGCGGGGACGTGGCGTCGCTCCCCGCGAGTAACGGGCGCGGGAGAGTCGGGGAGCGCGACGCGTTCGCGGTGTCGTTCGCCTGCGAGCACTGCCGCTGGTTCGTTCGAGTGAACACCGCGGGGATGCTCGACAGCCACCCACGGGTGAGCGCCTTCCTCTACGAACAGGGTATCGACAGCTACCGCCGGGACCCCTGGCGCGAGGCGGCGTTCACCGTCGACGTCCGCTCCGAGGACCCCTGGACGGCCCACGTCCACGTGGCAGCCGGAGGTGAGACGCTGTCGATCGAACTGGACGAACGCCTCGACGCACGCGAGCTCGAACGGGAGCTCACCCCGATGGCCGTCCGTAACCACGGAGAGGGTGGTGAGGAGGCGAACGGCGGCGGACCGGGTGTCACCGGACGTGGGTGGGGGATCTGATCACGCCCACCACGGCGGATCGAGGAGGTCGCCCATCGACGCCAGCGTGTACGTCGGAGCGGATGTGGTGTCGATCCCGGCACCCGCCGTCCGTTCGTCGGCGAGCCACGCCGCCCTGACGCCCGCGGCGTGAGCGCCGGCCACGTCCGACCCGATCGAGTTTCCGACGTGGACCGCCCGTTCGGGCCGGACCGAGAGCGAACGGAGCGCCCGACCGAACGGCTCGGGGTCGGGCTTGGGGGCCGAGTCGTAGCCGGCGAAGACGACGGCGTCGAACGCGTCGGCGAGCCCGAGCCCCTCGAGCTTGCGTCGCTGCATCGACGGCGCGCCGTTGGTGACGACGCCGAGCCGGTGGTCCCCGTCCAGCCGCTCGACGGCACAGAGTGCCCCGTCGAGCGGCCGGACGTCCCGGTGGTCGCGCTCGTCGGCGAACGCGGCCGCGACGCGCCGGCCGAGTGCGGGGTCCCGACCCCGCTCCTCGGCGAGGGCGGCGAAACACGCCCGCCGGAGCGAGTCGACGTCGTCGGTCGTCGCCGCAAACTCCGGGTAGCGCTCGTGGTAGTCCTCGACGCCGAAGAACGGGTCGACACCGACGAGGTCGAACGCGAGCGAGAGCAGCTCGGCACCGGATCGCCGGTAGCGACAGAGCGTGTCGTCGACGTCGAACAGCACGGCGTCGACGGGCGCGTCGGGGGGCGGGAGCGCCGGATCGGACGCCGACGGATGGGTAGGCGAGGACGTCATCGCCGGACGTACCTCGCTCCCTCTCGGTCGGCGAGGCCGAACAGGACCGCCCAGTCGAGGATCCGTTCGACTCGCTCACCCCACACCTGCTGCCAGTCGGCGTGACGCTGTCGCTCCCAGTCGGGGACCGAGTCGGCGAACCGCTCGAAGGCCTCGCCGGCGGAGATGGTTTGCTCAGTATCGAGGACCGAGAGCAGGTCCGCCGCCCCGTATACGCGCTCGCGGAACGCCCGCGCGAGCCGGTCGCGGCCCGCGGATTCGCGTGTGCGGTGGTAGCCGCGTTCGGCCTCGGAGACGAGCCCCAGCGCGCGCATGAACGTCAGCCACTCCTTGGCCTCGTCGCGGGCGGGGACGCCCACCCGGTCCATCACGCGGGCACAGCAGTCGTCCTCGCTCCGGGGGACGAGCGGGACCGCCCGGCGGGCCGCTTCGAGGGCGTCGAGCGAGTCGGGTGCCGGTGGGACGACCTTGTACTGCACCGTCCGCACCTCAGAGCCCGAACGACTCGGCGACCAGCGCCTCGTCGAGTTCGCCGACGACGCGCGTCTCCCCGCCGACGACGTCGAGGGTGACCTTCGCGGGGGCGAACACCCCGCGTGGGACCTCGGCGAAGTCCCAGTCGGCCTCCTCGAACACCTCGGCGAACGGGCGACCGTACTCCTCGCGGGCGGTCGAGGCGACCTCCTCGAATCGGTCGAACGGCTCGGCCAGCGTGAGATGGACCTCCGAACCGTAGGCGAGCGCGTCGTTCGTCCGGGCCATCGCCGCCTCCTCGTCGGCGGCGACGGGCGCGACGGGCGCGCGGCCGGTCACCGAGAGGAGGTCGAGCGGGTCGTAGCCGAGTTCGGCCAGCCGGAACGCCGCGAGTTCGGCCGCACGGGCCGCGAGCGTGACGCTCCCGGTGATCGATCCGGTGGCGAAGACGGGGAGGAACGTCGCCGCGGGGTCGACCCCGGCCATCCCCGCGACGTGCTCGGCGACCTTCGCGACCGGCAGGGTGTCCGTCTCGACGGCGAGGACGGCGAAGTCGGCCTCGTCGGCGAAGCCCGTCCGGGTGAACTCCTCCTCCTCGGCGACGAGCGCCCTCGCGGGGCCGGAGCCGAGGCCCTCGAACCCGTCCACCGAGAGTTCCCAGCCCGCCTTCTGCGCACAGAGCAGGCCGAGCGCCGGGTGGTCGGTCTGGAGTTCGACGTGGGTGAGCGGCGCGCCGGCGACCGAGTCCATCGCCGTCTGGACGGTGGCGAGCCCGCCGGTCTGTATCTCGGCGAGCAGTAGCCCCGCCTCGACACCACCGACGGTCTCGACGCCGAAGTCCACGACCGTCGCGCCGTTGTCCAGTTCCCAGACGTCGACCGCGAGCTCGTCAGCGAAGTCGATGGCCTCGTCGATCAGCTCGACGGCCATCACGTTGGGGCTCTCCATACCCCCGGTCGGACGGGCGCGACTAAACCTCCTCGTCTCCACACCGGACCCGTCGGTTCCGTCGCTGGTAGTCGTGGGGGGTCCAGGTCGTCGTGCCCCGTGCCGTCACGTGCACGGCGGAGCGTGCCGGAGCGCACGAGCGAAGATCGGAGGGATCCGATCGCCGTGCCGTGGCGGGCGGGAACGAGAACGGGCGGGAGACGGAGGGAGCTACGGCGTGGCTTCGAGGGGCATCAGCGCCTCCTCGACCATCTCGGCGAGTTCCTCGGCCACGTCGTCGTCGACGGGCCGGTGGGGACGGCGGAGTTCGCCCGCGGGAGCCCCGCGCGACTTCATCGCGGCCTTCAGCCCGGGGATGCTGTGGGTCGCCGTCACCGCGAAGTTCAGATCGCGTCCGGCGTCGTTGAGCGCGTGGGCACCCTCGCGGTCGCCGGAAGTGTGGCGCTCGTAGATGGCGCTCGCGAGGTCCGGCGCGACGTTCGCCAGCGCGAGTATCCCACCGGAAGCCCCGGCGTCGAGCGCCGGCGCGTACACGCCGCCCGAGCCGACGAACAGATCGAAGTCGGCGTCGCCGACGCGGTCGAGCGTCCGGTAGAACCGGTCGACGTTCCCCGAGGAGTCCTTCATCCCCCGGATGTTGGGGTGCTCGGCGAGTCGGCCGACGACCTCGGGGTCGATGGGCTTGTGCGTGTACGCCGGGACGCTGTAGAGGTAGATCGGGATCGAGGCCTCGTCGGCGAGGTCGCGGTAGTAGGCCTCGAGCGCCTCCTGGTCGTGGTCGTAGTAGAACGGGGTGACCACGAGCGCGCCCTCCGCTCCCGCGTCGGCGGCCCGCCCGGTCAGGTCGAGCGTGGGGCCGTAGCCGGGGGTTCCCGTCCCGGCCATCACGGGGATCGAGGCGGCCTCACAGACCGTCTCGACGACCGCGGCGTGCTCGTCGGTGCTCAGCATGGGTGCCTCGCTGTTCGAGCCCGCCGGGACGATGAAGTCGATACCCCGCGTCTCGACCCAGCTCACGAGGTCGGCGAGGCCGTCGTGGTCGACGTCGCCGTCGTCGTCGAACGGCGTCACGAGCGGGAGTCCGGTGCCGGTGATCGACATACCGGGCCTTCGGGACCGGTTCACCTATACGTTCTGAACGATCGCCGTTCCCGCGATGGCCGTCGAACGGGGAGCCGACGGCGCGTACGGCCGTCACGCGGGCGTCTGACGCGGATTTATGCCACCCCATGCCGCAGGCATCGGTGGGCGCGCGCAGGCGACCTCGACTAACCCCATCCTCCCGACGCGCGCCCGGCCCCTTTCCTTTCGAACGAGCACCGTACCGGTCCGCGACCGGGGGTCACACACCGGCGGCGTTCGACCGCGCTCAGGCCGCGCCCGCCTCCTCGGCGTCGGCACCGGTGAGCATCGCCTTGACCTCCGCGAGCGTGTCCTGTTCCGCCACGACGGCCACGCTGTCGCCGTCCTCGATCTCCGTCTGCGGGAGCGGGATCGTCATCGGCTCGTTCGCCCGTCCGTGCGCGTAGACCCGGGCGTTACCCGGGAGTTCGAGCGAGACGACCCGCCGGCCGACGTGTGGGGACTCCGCGGGGATGCGGACGCTCGCGGCCGTGAGCGTCTCCGTCAGGTCCGCGAGGACGTTCAGGTCGCCTCCGAGGAGGGCGGTCTTCGCGCCGGCGGCCCCGAGGCGCTCGGGGTAGACTACCTCGTCGACGTTCGCGGCGTACCCCTCGTAGATCTCCTCGCGGTAGTCCTCGTCGATGCGTATCACCGTCCGGCAGTCGTGGCTGCCGGCGATGGTGCAGGCGGCGTAGTTGACGTTCAGGTTCCCCGTCAGCCCGCCGACGGCGTCCGCGGTCTCGAGGCCGGCCTCCAGCAGGACCGACTCGTCGTCACCGCTCCCCACGACCACGTCGAACCCGTCGGCCTCGGCCATACTCGCCTTCTCCCCGTCCACCTCGACGATGGTGACGTTGTGGCCCTCCGACCGGAGTATCTCGGCCGTCCGCTTGCCGACGCGACCGTAGCCGACGATGAGGAACTGCATGTGACGCGGTACACCACGACACGGTAAAAAGGTGTACCCCCGCGGCGCACCGGAAGAACACAGCCGGGCAGGCCGTTTCGGACGCGTCGCTCCCGCCGTCGGCTCGGAGCCGGAGAGAGGGGATTCGACGGGAGGTGTGCGGCTGGAGGTTCGGATACGGCGTCAGGCCGACTCGGCGGCCCCGTCGCTCCGGTCCATGATGAGGTCACGCAGGTCGTCGGCGTCGCTGATGCGCGCTATCTCGTCGCGCTCGACCAGCGCGGTCCCGTCGACGTTGTCACGGGTGGCCCTGTCGACGACGTAGAGCGACCGGGTCCGCGTGACCTCGCCGACCGAGGACATGATCCGGGCGCGCTTCTCGGCGGTGCGGTTGAACTCCGAGTGGCCGGTCAGCACGGCGTCCTCGGTCCGGTCGCCGTCCTCGCTGACCGCTTTGAACGGCGCGCGGGACGTAGGGTGGACGTCGAAGCCGACGCGGGTGAGCGCGAAGATGACCGGTTCGTCGTCGGGATCCGCGTCGGGGTCCTCGGGGGTGGGCTCGCCCTCGTGGACGTCCTCGGCCCCTTCGAGCACCTCGACTGGGGAGGTGAGCGGCTTTTCGAACACCTCCTCGAGCCGGGCGGCCACCTCGACGCTCGCGTTCATCCCGTCCTCGTACTTCGAGACGGTCCGCCTGGAGACGCCGAGTTCGCTTGCGAGGCGGCCGAGTGACCAGTCGCGCTCCTCGCGGGCGTCCGCGAGGATGTCGGCGTCGATGTTGACGTACAGTCCCCCGGGGGCGGCGTAGATCAGCGGCGGGACCTCCTCGATGAAGAGGTCCATCGCGGTGTCCGGGGCGATCGCCGGTACGCCGTGGCGGAAGTAGACCACGCCCGGGTTGAGGTCCTCGTCGCGGGTCCGCAGGCCGATCACCATCGGCGTCGCGCCGAGGTAGGTACCGAGCCGGCGCATCTCGGCACCGGTCGCCCCGTCGAACGCGTCGACGTTGGCGAGTATCTTCAGCAGCAGGACGTCCTTCCTCGGCGGGCGGCGACGTCGAAGCTCTTCGGACGAATGGCACACCGGTCGCTGACCGAGAACCCCGCGTCCTCCAGCATCGCGGTCACGTTGCCGACCAGTGCCGACCGGGACATAGGGGTACATAGTACCTTCCTGATGTATATGTGTTTCCCTCGGTTGGGACGCCGCCCTCCGGCGGTTCCGTTTCCGATCGACGATACGTTGATATAGGAGAACCCGGACCGCAACGGGGTTAGGCGGGGACCTCGAACCCGGCGGCGTGACCGTCGTCGGCCTCGACGACACGGACTCGCGAGAGCGGGGGATGTGTACGACGTACGTGGCCGCGCGCCTCGCCGAGCGGCTGCGACACGAGGGGATCGTCGAGCGGCTCTGTCTCGTCAGGCTGAACCCCGCGGTGCCGTACAAGACACGCGGTAACGCCGCACTCGCGGTCCACACCGACGTCGCGCCCGACGAGGCGTTCGCCCTCGCCGCCGAGGCGGTCGGGGACGCCGCCGAGACGGCCGACCCCGACACGAACCCCGGCGTCGTGATCGCACCGGGGTCGCCCGACACGGTGCCGGCTCCGGTGGCCGAGTTCTCCCGTCGGGCGGTTCGCGAGGAGGTCGACCCTGCCGAGGCCCGCTCGCTGGCGGACACGTACGAGTACCGCCACGAGGGCTGGAAGCTCGGTCGGGGCGTCGTCGGCGCGCTCGCGGCCGTCGGCGCGTGGCGAGCGTGGGACGAGGACGGGACGTTCGACGGGCCGACCTACGAGGTCATCGCCTATCGGGAGTCGGACCGGTGGGGAACCCCCCGCGAGGTCGACCGCGACTCGGTCTTCGCGGCCGCCGAGGTCGAGTACCCGACCGTCTGGGACACCGTCGACCGGGTGGAGGGCGAAGCGGTCTGCGTGCCACACACGCCGGGACCGGTACTCCACGGGATCCGGGGTGACGACCCCTCGGCCTGCCGGCGGGTGAGCGAGGCTATCGAGGGCGAACCGGTCGAGCGCCGCGAGACCTTCGTCACCAACCAGGGGACCGACGCACACCTCCGGCCCGGCGAAGTGGCGGGAGTCGAGGAAGCCCGCGCGTACCGGCTCGACGGGACGGTCGCGTCGGGCCCCGAAACCCGTCGCGGCGGGCACGTCTTCTTCGACCTCGAGGACGCGGGAACGGACCTGCGGTGTGCGGCGTTCGAGCCCACCAAACGGTTCCGCGACCGGGTCCGCGCGCTCCGGATCGGCGACCGGCTCACCGTCTGCGGGGAGGTGAGCGAGGGGACGCTGAAACTGGAGAAGTTCGCCGTCCGCGAGCTCGTGACTACCGAGTCTGTGAACCCGACGTGCCCGGAGTGCGACCGGCGGATGTCCTCTGCGGGACGCGGGCAGGGTTACCGGTGTCGGGACTGCGGGACGAGTTCCGCGGGGAAGACCGAGCGACCGGTCGATCGAGACCTCGAAGTCGGGTGGTACGAGGTCCCGCCGGTCGCCCGTCGGCACGTCGCCGAGCCGCTCGTCCGGGGGGGGTTCGACGCGCCGACTCACCCCGAGCGGTAGGTTCGCCCGGCGAGTGCTCCGGGATACGCCCGGGAGGGGCGTGGACGGAGCGACGGATCGGTTCCACACCACTTACGACCGGTCCCCGCTCACCCGCGGGTATGACCGCCGGGAAGGAGGACGGCGAGGGCGGAGCGGACGAGGAACTGATCGGGGCGCTCCGGGAGGCGGAGGCCGTGAAGTTCGGCGAGTTCGAACTCTCCTCGGGGGGCACCTCGAACTACTACGTGGACAAGTACCTGTTCGAGACGGACCCGCGGTGTCTGCGGCTGATCGCCGAGCGGTTCGCCGAGCGGGTCGGCGACGCCAGGCTCGCGGGGGTCGCGCTCGGAGCGGTGCCCCTGGTCGCGGCGACGAGTTTGGTGGGTGAAAACGAGTACGTGATCGTCCGCAAGTCGGCCAAGGAGTACGGCACGGGCAACCGGATCGAGGGCCGGTTCGAGGAGGGAGAGGAGGTCGTCGTCCTGGAGGACATCGCGACCACGGGGGGGTCGGCCATCGACGCGGTCGAGGCGCTCCGCGAGGCGGGCGCGGTCGTCGAGCGGGTCCTCGTGGTGGTGGACCGCGAGGAGGGGGCCCGCGAGAACCTCGCCGAGGCGGGGGTGGAGATGGAGGCGCTGCTGACCGCCTCCGAACTGCTGGCCGACGCCGGTGTCGACCCCGGGGAGTGATCCCGTCCCCGCCTCGGGGGCCGCGGAGACCGCACGCTCGTGTATAGGTACCGTCGTCCGAACATCGAAATATACATTTCCGTGCAGGCACCCACGCTCGCCATGAACCGCGCGGAGAAGGCGGCCCTCCAGCTACGCGCCGTCCGGGTGCTGCGGACACGAAAGCGGACCCGGACGTACGACCAGCTGGCCGCAGAGACCGGCCTCCCGGCGGGCGACCTCAACAGGTACGTGAACGGGCACGTCCTCCCGGGGGTCGAGCGGGCGCGAGCGGTGGTGGCAGACGTCGGGCGGACGCTCCTGGAGGAGGAGCTGGCGGCCCGCATCGAGACCGACGAGGAGGGGTACGTCGACAACACGCGCGTGGTGTTCGACCAGGCACTCCTGGAGCTCGTTCCGCCGGTGGCGGCCGAGGTGTTCGGCTTCGAGCGACCCGACGTGGTGCTGACGGCGGCGACCGACGGCATCACGCTGGCGACGGCGATGGCGAGCCACTTCGACGCGGCCGTCGCGTACGCGAAGAAGACCCGCGAAACCGCCGTCGAGGAGTTCATCGAGTCCCGAAAGCGGCTCCAGTCGGGCATCGAACTCACCTACTACCTCCCCGCACACGCGGTGGGCCCCGGCGACTCGGCGCTCGTGGTCGACGACCTCATCAGGTCGGGCGAGACCCAGGAGCTCCTGCTCGACATCGCCGAGCGGGCCGGTGCCGACGTGACGGGCGTGTTCGCGCTCATCCGCGTCGGCGAGGACGGGATGGAACGGGCACGCGAGCGGGTGGACGCACCGGTGGAAGCGCTGACCGCCCTCGGCTGACTCGCGCGGCCGAAGGTGACTATAGTTGAGATGCCCACATACGTGTATAGAAATCCCCCACCGAGAGGAAAATACTTAAGTCTCGACTGGCCGCCGTGCTCGAACGTGCATCATGGCTGCAACTGACTCGCTGTCGGACTACTTCGGGTTCGACCGGCACGGCACGGACCTCCGGACGGAGGTGCTGGCCGGGCTGACCACGTTCCTGACGATGAGCTACATCGTCGTGGTCAACCCGAGCATCCTGGTGGGGATCGAGGGGGAGAAGCCGGGGATCATCGTCCCGGGGCTGTCGTACGGGGAGACGGTACAGGCGGTGGCCGTCGTCACCATCATCGCGGCGTTCGTGGCGACCGTGATCATGGCGCTCTATGCCAACCGGCCGTTCGCACAGGCGCCGGGACTCGGCCTGAACGCCTTCTTCGCGTTCACCGTCGTCGGCGCCCAGGCGTCGCGTGGCAGACGGCGCTCGCGGCCGTCGTCGTCGAGGGGGTCATCTTCATCCTCCTCACGGTCGCCGGCGCCCGGCGGTACATCATCGAGGCGTTCCCCGAACCGGTGAAGTTCGCCGTCGGGGCCGGCATCGGCGCGTTCCTCGCCATCATCGGTCTCGAGGAGATGCGTGTCGTCGTCGCGGACCCGGCGACGTATGTGACGCTCGGAGCCGTTGCCTCCGACCCGGTCGCCATCCTCTCCGTGGTGGGGCTGTTCTTCACGTTCGCCCTCTACGCCCGCGGGATTCGGGGGAGCATCCTCCTCGGCGTCCTCGCGACGACGGTCGCGGGCTACGCCGTCGCGGCGAGCGGTCTCGTGGGACCGGAGGCCGCGGAGGCGCTCCGAGGGAACCTCGGCGCGGGCGCGAACTACGACATCACGCCGCTGGCGGGGGCGTTCCTCGGTGGGCTCGGCTCCATCGAGGCGTTCTCGTTCGCGCTCGTCGTGTTCACGTTCTTCTTCGTCGACTTCTTCGACACCGCGGGAACGCTCACCGGCGTCTCGCAGGCGGGAGGTTTCCTCGACGAGAACGGCGACCTCCCGGAGATCGAGAAGCCGCTGATGGCCGACGCCGTCGGCACCACGGTAGGTGGAATCCTCGGCACCTCGACGGTGACGACGTACATCGAGTCCGCGACCGGCGTCGAGGAGGGCGGCCGGACCGGGATGACCGCGCTCGTGGTGGCGCTCCTGTTCCTCGCCGCGCTCGCGCTCGTCCCCCTCGCCGCCGCGATCCCCCTGTACGCCTCGCACATCGCGCTGGTGGTCGTCGCGGTCATCATGCTCCGAAACCTCGTCGATGTCGACTGGGACGACGTCACCCACGCCATCCCGGCGGGGATGACGGTCCTCATCATGCCGTTCACGTTCAACATCGGCTACGGCATCGCCGCGGGCATCATCTCCTACCCCATCGTGAAGGCCGCGACGGGCGAGGGGCGCGACGTCTCGATGGCCCAGTGGGGCCTCGCGCTCGCGTTCGTCGTCTACTTCGTCGTCCGCACGGGCGGGTTCCTCTCGGGCAACGTCTGAACCGTCGCGTCCGGGGGGGTTCGGGGACGCGGCTCCCCGCCCGACCACCCGCTCTCACTTGGTGACCGTCACCGGGACGGTCGCCTTGTCGACGACGCTCTTGGCGACGCTACCGACGGACGGTTCGCGCTCCTCGGAGAGGCCCCGGTGACCGACGTAGATTGCGTCGGCACCGACCTCCCGTGCGTACTCGACGATCGCATCGGCGGGCGACCCGGTCAACAGCTTCGTCTCGACGACGAGGTCGTCGTCGTGCCCGTCGGCGGCGTCGGCCGCGATCCGTCGTGCACCGCGAAGGGTTCGCTCGCCGAGTTCGAGAGCCTTCTCCCCGCCAGCCAGCACGATCTCGCCGTCGACCAGCCTCGTCTCGGGCGTCAGGACGTGCGCGAGTTCGAGGGTCGCCCCGAACGCACTCGCCTGCGTCGACGCGTGACGGACGGCCGCGTCGGCCTCCTCCGACCCGTCCGTGGCCACGATGTATCTGTATCGCATACCGACCCGTTCGATCGAACTGGAGAAGAATCCCTCAGTAGGTTCTCGGGCGCCGGGATTTGCGACCCACTCGCCCGGCAGGTATTGCCGTAACTCGTGGTTATAGGAACGTTCGAATATATGCACGAGACACATGAACGACGACGGGAAGCGGTGGCCGAGCCGCGGGTTCGGCACGCGCTGCGTCCACGCCGGCCGGGAACGTGACCCGGGCACCGGCGCGGCGGCCACGCCCATCCACCAGACCACCTCCTACGAGTTCGAGGACGCCGACACGGCGGCGGGCCTCTACGCGCTCGACGAGCTCGACCACGTCTACTCGCGCATCTCCAACCCGACGGTACGAGTACTCGAGAGGCGGCTCGCCGCGCTCCACGGCGCGCCGGACGCTCTCGCCACGAACTCGGGGATGGGCGCGTTCGATGCCGCGACGACCGTCCTCACCGAATCGGGCGACAACGTCGTCTCAGCCTCGTCGATTTACGGTGGCACCCACTCGTACCTCTCGAAGACGGCGAACCGCCGGGGGATCGAGGCCCGGTTCGTCGACACGCTCGACCCCGACGCCTACGAGGAGGCCATCGACGAGGACACGGCGTACGTCCACTGCGAGACGCTGGCGAACCCCTCGCTTGTCACGCCACCGCTCGCCGAGATCGCCGACGTCGCCCACGACCACGGCGTCCCCCTCCTGGTCGACAACACGTTCGCCACGCCCGCGCTCTGTCGACCCTTCGAGCACGGCGTCGACCTCGTCTGGGAATCCACCACGAAGTGGATACACGGCTCGGGGACCACCGTCGGCGGGGTGCTCCTCGAATCGGGAGCGTTCCCCTGGACCGACTACCCCGAGAAGTACCCCGAGGTCGGCGGGCCGAACCCGGCGTTCCACGGCGTGAACTTCGCCGAGCGCTTCGGCGAACGGGCGTTCACGCTCGCCGCCAGACACCGCGCGGCACGGGTGCTCGGCGACGGACAGAGCCCGTTCGACGCGTGGGCCACGATGCAAGGTACCGAAACGCTCCACCTCCGAATGGAGCGCCACTGCGAGAACGCCCACGCGGTGGCCGAGTTCCTCGCCGACCACCCCGACGTGGCGTGGGTCACCTACCCCGGGCTGGCCGACCACGAGACCCACGACGCGGCGAGCGAGTACCTCGACCGGTTCGGGGGGATGGTCGCGTTCGGGCTCGAAGGCGGATACGAGGCCTGCAAGCGGCTCTGCGAGGCGGTCGACCTGGCGTCGTTCCTCGCCAACATCGGCGACGCCCGGACCCTGATCATCCACCCCGCCTCGACGACGCACGCGCAGTTGGACGAGGCCGAACAGCGCGCCTCGGGGGTCTCGCCCGACCTGCTCCGCCTCTCGGTCGGCATCGAGGACGTCGACGACGTGATCGCCGACCTCGACTCGGCCATCGAGCGCGTGACAGGGGAGACGAGGGAGGGGGCATGACGGTCCCGCACGACCGCGCGACCGCCTCCCTCGGGGAGTTCCAGTTCGAGTGCGGGGAGTCGATCCCCGACCTGGAGATCGCCTACGAGACCTACGGGGAGTTCACCGGCGACAACGCCGTTCTCGTCTGTCACGCCCTCACCGGGAGCGCACACGTCGCCGGTCGGCGCCGGGGCGGGAACACCGCCGGCCAGGCCCGCGCCTGGTGGGAGGACATCGTCGGGCCGGGCAAGGCCATCGACACGACCGAGTACCACGTCGTCTGTGCGAACGTTCCCGGGTCCTGCTACGGCTCCTCGGGCCCCCCCACCGAGAACCCGGAGACGGGCGAGCCGTGGGGGACCGAGTTCCCCCCGGTCACGGTGGGGGACTGGACGGAGTCACAGCGCCGGCTGCTCGATCACCTGGGGATACCGCACCTCCACGCGGTCGTCGGGGGGAGCGTCGGCGGCATGAACGTGATCGACTGGGCCCGACGCCACCCCGATCACGTCGACCGGGTGGTGCCCATCGCGTGTGCGGGGCGGCTCGACCCGCAGTGTCTCGCGCTCGACGCCATCGCCAGGCGGTGTATCACCACGGATCCCAACTGGCAGGGCGGTGACTACTACGGCGAACCGACGGGCCCGACGAACGGGCTGGCGCTCGCCCGGCAGATCGGCCACGTGATGTACCTCTCGAAGGCCTCGATGGAGAAGAAGTTCGGCCGGCGCGCCGCGGGCCGCGAGGCCACCCGTGACACGTTCCCCGTCGACTCGGCGGGGGACTTCTTCCCCTACCGCGACGTGGAATCGTACCTCGACTACAACGGCGAACAGTTCGCCGAGCGGTTCGACGCGAACTCGTACCTCTACCTCACGCGGGCGATGGACAACTACGATCTGTCCTCCGGTTACGAGTCCGACGCGGCGGCGCTCGCGGCGTTCGACGGACAGGCACTCGTCCTCTCCTTCACCGGCGACTGGCACTTCACCGTCGAGGGGAACGAGGCGCTCGCCGAGGCGTTCCGGGAGGCCGGCACGCGGACGGCCCACCACGTCGTCGAGAGCGACCACGGCCACGACGCGTTCCTCGTCGAACCCGACCGGGTAGGTCCGCCCGTCGCGGACTTCCTCGCGGAGGGCGTGAGCGGGACAGCCGTCACGGACACCCGAGAGGACGACGGCGAGTCGGAGTTCGCGCCCGTCCACACCTCGCTGTTTTCGGACTAGGTGGGTCGCGTCCGGAATCCGGCCGGCCGCGGAGACTGCTCGAAAGACACTCCTCGTTCGACGGCCGCGACTCGCTCGCCGGACGAGCGACGCCTTTCAGTCCCATTCACCCGATTCCCTCGTCGTCGGTCGCTCGTCCGAACACCATCGAGACGTACCGTGAGGCATTTCTCTCCGGTCGCAGTCGACCCACCAGTGTCCTCCCAGGCGCACCCGCGTCCGTGGCTCGTCCTCGCCGGGTGCTTCCTCGTCTCGACCGGCTTCAACGCCTACCTGTTCGCGCCCGCGCCCCTGGTCCCGCTTCTGGTGGGCGAGTTCGGGATCGACAAGCCGGCCGCGGGGCTGGCGATCAGCGCCGTCTTCCTCGCCTGGGTGCTCCTCCAGCTCCCCGGCGGGCTCCTCATGGACCGCTACGACAACCGGCTGCTCGTCTGGGCCGGGGCGGCCCTGCTGTTCGTCGCGGCCGCGCTGGGCACCGTCGCGCCGAGCTACGGGACGTTCCTGCTCACCCGCTTTCTCGCCGGCGGCTCCGCGCTGTTCCTCTGGACGACGGGCGCGAACGTCGTCGACCGGTCGTTCCCGGCTTCGAGCCGGGCGATCGGCACGGGGATATTCATCGCGAGCGCCCCCGCCGGGGTCACCCTCGCGCAGTTCGCCGGCCCCCTGATCGCCGCGGCGTTCGGCTGGCGGGCCACCCTCGTCGCGTACCCCGCCGTGACCGCGGTCGGACTCCCCCTCCTCTACGTCCTCCTGCGCGAGCCGGTCCGGAACGAGAGCCGTCTCGGGCTCTCGACGTTCGCCGCGGCGCTCCGGGACCGGACGATCCTGCTGGTCTCGGTCAGTAGCTTCTGTGCGTACTCGCTGTTCGTCTTCTTCAACTCCTGGATGCCCACCTACGGGAAGGACGTCGTCTCGCTCGACCTCGCGACCGCCGGGGCGATGACGGCGCTCGTGCCGGCGATGGGCCTGCTCGCGCGCCCCGGCGGCGGCTGGCTCTCGGACCGGATCGGCGGGCGTCGTCGACCGGTCCTCGTCGCCACGTTCGTGCTCGTCCTGCCCGCGCTCGTCGGGGTCACGCTGGTTTCCTCGACGCTCGGGTTCGCCGCCGCGCTCGTCCTGGCCGGCGTAGGGTCACAGCTCGGTACCGGTGTCTTCTACGTCTACGTCGGCGAGCTCAGCGCCGAGGAGACCCGCGGGACGGGGCTGGCGGTGCTGACGACCCTCTCGATCTCGGGTGCGCTGACCGCACCGGTCCTCACGGGCTGGCTCATCGAGCGGTTCTCGTGGGACGCCGCCTTCGGCTTCGGCGGTCTCCTCGCGGTCGTGGGCGTCGTCGCCGTCGCGCTGGTCTCGGAGTAGTGCCCGTTCGCGGGGAGCTCCCGATGGGCGTCACAGACACGGGCAGCCCTTACCGCGGGTGGGAACGTTGAAACCTCCCGCGCGCGACGGCGGGGTATGGCAGACGATAGCGAACGGAGCTTCGAGACGAACGCGCTCCACGCCGGCCAGGAACCCGACCCGACGACGGGCGCACGCGCCCCGCCCATCTACCAGACCACGTCGTACGTCTTCGACGACGCCGACCACGCCGCGCGGCTGTTCGCCCTGGAGGAGGCGGGGAACATCTACTCGCGGCTGATGAACCCGACGAACGCGGTTCTCGAAGGGCGCATGGCGACCCTCGAAGGAGGGGTCGGTGCGCTCGCCACCGCGTCGGGGATGGCCGCGCTGAACCTGGCGACGTTCATGCTCGCCGAGGCCGGCGACAACGTCGTCACCGCGTCGTCGCTCTACGGCGGCACCTACACGTTCTACACGCACACCGCGCCGCGGCGTGGCGTCGAGGCGAAGTTCGTCGACACGCTCGACTACGAGGCCTACGAGGAGGCCATCGACGAGGACACGGCGTACGTCCACTGCGAGACCATCGGCAACCCCGCTCTGGACACGCCGGACTTCGAGCGGCTCGCGGACATCGCCCACGAGAACGGCGTTCCCCTCCTCGTGGACAACACGTTCGCCACGCCCGCACTCTGCTCGCCCATCGAGCACGGCGCGGACCTCACCTGGAGTTCGACCACGAAGTGGATACACGGCCACGGGACGACCATCGGCGGGATCCTCGTCGACGGCGGCTCGTTCCCCTGGGAGGACCACGCCGAGAAGTTCCCCGAGATCGCGAAGGAGAACCCCGCCTACCACGGGGTGAACTTCCGCGAGCGCTTCGGCGAGGCGGCGTTCACCTTCGCCGCGCTGGCACGCGGCCTGCGTGACCTCGGCAACCAGCAGGCCCCCTTCGACGCCTGGCAGACCGTCCAGGGACTGGAGTCGCTCCCGATGCGGATGGAACGCCACTGCGAGAACGCGATGGCCGTCGCCGAACATCTCGACGACCACCCCGACGTCTCGTGGGTCATCTACCCCGGCCTTTCGGACCACGAGACCCACGACAACGCGAGCAAGTACCTCGACGGCGGCTACGGCGGGATGATCGCCTTCGGGCTCGAGGCGGGCTACGACGCCGCCCGGAAGACCGTCGAGAGCACGGAGGTCGCGAGCCTGCTCGCGAACGTCGGCGACGCGAAGACGCTCGTCATCCACCCCGCATCGACGACCCACCAGCAGCTCACCGAGGAGGAGCAGCTGGCCGCGGGCGTCAGACCCGACATGGTCCGGCTCTCCGTCGGCACGGAGGGCGTCGAGGACATCAAGGCGGACCTGGATCAGGCCATCGAGAAGTCGTCCTGAAGGGAACGCACACCGGAGGGCGGGCCAGCCGCGCGGGTCCTCGTTCCCGGCCCCCGGGAGCCAGGATCCCGCGTTATCGCCGGGGGAGGACGACCGCTAGACGATCACCATGACCGAAACTCACCGACCCACTGTGGAGACACACGTCGGACTCTGGATGCTCGGACTCCTCGGTCTCCTCGCGTTCATTGGCTTCCAGGCGTTCGAGCGTCACGACCCGCTTTCCTGTTCTGGTTCGCGTTCGCCGGGTTCTTCTCGTTCCTCGGCTACCGGTGGGAGCGGCTGAAGTACCTGGGACTCCTCGGGGTTCTGGGCCTGCTCGTCGCGATCCTGGGCGTGTTCGGAGCCTTCCCGGTCTGATCCGGACACGGCCGACAGGGATCGGACGGGAGCGGGCGGGGCACCGTGTCCCTACCGCCGGAACAGCAGCGCGCTCACGCCCACGACGACCGCAGCGGGGTAGGCGGGGTGCTGGAGCGAGAACGCCACGAACCGGTCGACCATCGCCGGAGGGAGGTCGACCCCTCCCGCGCCGACCGTGACGCCGAGCGAGGAGAGGACGACGCTCGCCGCGAGGAGCGCGGCGATACCCCCGGCCGTCCGGAGCGGGTGGTCCGCGGCCCACCGGAGCACCGGACCGGCGAGGAGGAACAGCGCGCGAGCGACCAGTCCCATGGACGAAACGTGTCTCTCAGAGCACAAAAGCTTGCGCACGACATCCGTCCGACGGAAGAGGGGCCGGAATCAGAGCAGGCCGCGCGACTCGAGGAGGTCCCGGAGTTCGGCCATCGATTCGACGACGACCTCACAGTGGGGCTCGACCGCGGGCTTGGGCTCGTAGCCGACGGCGAGGCCCGCCACCTCCAGCATCGGGAGGTCGTTCGCGCCGTCGCCGACCGCGACCGTGTCGGCCATGTCGACCCCCAGGTCCTCGGCGAGGTCTTCGAGAGCAGTGTCTTTCGTCCCCTCCACCAGCGGCCCCTCGACCCGGCCGGTGAGGTGGCCCTTCCGGGAGACGAGGTGGTTGGCGACGATCGTATCGACCTGGACGCCGGTGGCGGAGAGGGCGGCCTCGACGCCGCGGTCGAACCCGCCGGTGAAGATGGCCACGTGGTGGCCGGCCTCCCTGAGCGCCGCGATCACGTCGGCCGCGCCGGGACGGAGTTCGACGCGCCCGAACGCCTCCTCCGCGGCCCCCTCGTCCAGCCGGAAGAGGAGGTCGGCCCGCTCGCGGAGGCTCTCGGCGTAGGAGAGCTCGTCGTTCATCGCCCGCTCGGTGATCTCGGCGATCTCGTCGGCGACCCCCTGCTCCTCGCCGAGCAGCACCATCATCTCCGAGTCCGAGAGCGTCCCGTCGAAGTCGAACGCAACGAGCATGACGGGCGTTCCCGGCCACGGGGCTTGAATGGTGCCGTTCGAGCGGTCGGCGTCCGGGATCGAGGACCGACCCGTGGCCGAGGCCGACCGGCGAACCCGCCGAACTTATGCCCGCGGGGGAGCCAGCCCGGGTCGTGAAGGAGATCGTCAGCACGAACGCGGCACCGGAAGCGGTCGGCGCGTACAGCCAAGCGACGACGAACGGCGAGCTGGTGTTCACCGCCGGACAGATACCTCTCACCCCCGATGGGGAGATGCTCGACGACGCCCCGATCGCCGAGCAGACCGAACAGGCGCTCGACAACGTCACCGCGGTCCTCGCGCAGGCCGGCGCGTCGATGGACAGCGTGCTGAAGGTGACCGTCTATCTCGACGACATCGAGGACTTCGAGGAGATGAACGAGACCTACGCCACCTACTTCGAGACCGAGCCGCCCGCCCGGTCGGCGATCGAGGTCGGCGCGCTCCCGAAGGGCGTCGGCGTGGAGGTCGAGGCGGTCGCCGTCGTCGAGGAGTGAACGCACGGGCGATCACCCCCTGCACTTATCCTCTCGGCGTCGTCCCATCGGGATATGAGGGAGATCGTCAACACGAACGCGGCACCGGCGGCCATCGGCGCGTACAGCCAGGGAACGACGAACGGCGAGCTGGTGTTCACCGCCGGACAGGGGCCGCTCGATCCCGACGGGGAGGTGCTGGAGGACGCCTCGATCGCCGAGCAGACCGAGCGGGTGCTGGACAACGTCGCCGCGATCCTCGAGGAGGCGGGGGCGTCGATGGACGACGTGATGAAAACGACGGTGTTCCTCGACGACATCGAGGACTTCGAGGAGATGAACGAGACCTACGCCACCTACTTCGAGACCGAGCCGCCCGCCCGGTCAGCGGTCGAAGTGGGTGCGCTCCCGCTCGGTATCGGCGTGGAGATCGAGGCGATCGCCCTGGTGGAGTGAGACGGTCGTGCGTGACGATTTACCGTCGATCACCCGGCCGAGGTCGGTCATCGCCGGTAGAGGACTACGCACGACCGTATGAAGCCGCGAACGAAGGCGAGCCTGCTGTGGGGTCTCATCGGCGCGCTCGTCTTCCTCGTCGGCCTGCAGGCCTTCCGGCTGGTGACCGGGGAGGGAGCCACGTTCGGCGTGACCGCCGGGGTGGCGCTGCTGGTCGGCGTCGTCGCGAGCGTGGCCGCGTACGTCGTCGAAGACCGGGCCCTCGGGGAAAAGGAACAGTCTTAAGCGGCGGAGCGGGCTAGCCTCGCCCGAGCCGGGATGGCCGAGTGGTAAGGCGCACGCCTGGAAAGCGTGTTCCCTCTGGGATCCAGGGTTCAAATCCCTGTCCCGGCGTGCTCTGACGCGAACTTCGGCGAGCACCGCGTGGCGTGTGTTCACCATTCGTGAGCGGCGACACGACCACGACAGGATTTGAGTACCGGTCGCAGCGTCCGAACGGAGTGAGGGCGACCGTCCGGTTTCGATTCAAATCCCCGTCCCGGCGTGTTCTCGGGCGAGCGATCAGGTGAGCCGTACGCCCCCCGTCGATGCGAGCGCGTGTCTCGTCCACGACAGGATCCGAACCCGGCCCTCTGGTTCGGATCCCCGGCCCGATGCTTCCGTAACGAGCGGCACGGTCGGAGCGATAGCGGCGGCCCCGGCTGGTCGGAGCCGTAGACCGCTAACGCCGGGTCTATACACCCACCCATCGATATCCCGCGCATGACCGACCGCCGGGCCAACTACGCGCTGGTGACGTTCATGGAGCACCTCGGGGAGATGGAGTCGCAGCTCGACGTCGAGTGGGCGGAGTTCGTCGGGGACCGGACCACGGAGCTGACGTTCGAGGTGTCGACCGACGATCCGAGCGACGCCTACCTCCAGCTGCAGGCCTACGACGTGGGGACGTACGGGCACGACGTCCTGCTCAACGGGCAGTCGCTCTCGGGGTTCGACATCCCCCCATCGCAGGGCTGGCAGTCCTGGATGGACGCGATCACCGGAGCCGCCCTCCAGGGTGGGGAGAACACGCTCCAGTTCGTCCGCGAGACGGACTCGAACGACTCGTTCGTCGTCGGGAACGTCGTCGTCAACTGGAGGGAACCGACGGGGAGTGGCGTATAAACCCCGCTCGAAACGGCCCGGACCCGGATAGCGTATCATGCGTGAACACGTCGCATAGACACCGGGTACTGGGTCGTAGTACCGCGATCCTGTCGGTTTATCGTCGTGCCGACCGATCGACCCGGTGAGCGCGAAACACGAAATTTTATATAGAACCGTGGACAACGAATCGTCTGAACATGTCTCAGCGAATGCAGGGTCAGCCGATGATCATTCTCGGCGAGGACTCCCAGCGAATGAAGGATCAGGACGCGCAGAGCCACAACATCAGCGCGGCTCGCGCGGTCGCGGAGTCCGTACGCACGACGCTCGGCCCGAAAGGGATGGACAAGATGCTCGTCTCCTCGATGGGCGACGTCACCATCACGAACGACGGCGTCACCATCCTCCAGGAGATGGACATCGACAACCCGACGGCCGAGATGATCGTCGAGGTCGCCGAGACACAGGAGGACGAGGCGGGCGACGGGACCACGACCGCCGTCGCGATCGCCGGCGAACTCCTCAAGAACGCCGAGGACCTCCTCGAACAGGACATCCACCCGACGGCGATCATCAAGGGGTTCCACCTGGCCTCCGCGAAGGCCCGCGAGGAGATCGACGACATCGCCGTCGACGTCGACACCGACGACGAGGAGGTCCTCCGGAAGGTCGCCGAGACCTCCATGACCGGCAAGGGCGCGGAGCTCAACAAGGAGCTCCTCGGTCAGCTCATCGTCGACGCCGTCCGGGCCGTGACCGTCGAGGCCGACGACGGCTCGAACGTGGTCGACCTCGACTACGTGAACATCGAGACCCAGACCGGCCGCTCGTCCGGCGAGAGTGAACTCCTCCGCGGTGCGGTCATCGACAAGGACCCCGTCCACCCGGACATGCCGGACACGTTCGAGGAGGCGAAGGCGCTCCTCATCGACGAGCCGATCGAGATCGAGGAGACCGACGTCGAAGCCGAACTCCAGGTCGACAGCCCCGACCAGCTCCAGCAGTTCCTCGACAGCGAGGAGCAGCAGCTCCGCCAGAAGGTCGAGCAGATCAAGGACGTCGGCGCGGACGTCGTCTTCTGCCAGAAGGGTATCGACGACCTCGCCCAGCACTTCCTCGCCAAGGAGGGCATCCTCGCCCTGCGGCGCGTGAAGAAGTCCGACATGAAATTCCTGCGGGAGGTACTCGGCGCGAGCATCGTCAGCGACCTCGACGCCGCCCAGCCCACGGATCTCGGGACGGCCTCGATCCGGCGCGACGAGGCCGACGAGCTGTTCTACGTCGAGAACGCCGACGACGACGTCGAACAGCACGGCGTCACGCTCCTGCTGCGGGGCTCGACCGAGCACGTCGTCGACGAGCTCAAGCGCGGCATCGGTGACGCGCTCGACGTCGTCTCCCAGACCGTCGCCGACGGGCGCGTGCTCGCGGGCGGCGGAGCCGTCGAGGTCGAACTCGCCCGCCGCGTGCGCGACTACGCCGACTCCGTCAGCGGCCGCGAGCAGATGGCCGTCGAGGCGTTCGCCGACGCGCTCGAACTCGTCCCGCGCGTGCTCGCCGAGAACTCCGGGCTCGACGCCATCGACACGCTGGTCGACCTCCGCGCGGCCCACGCCGACGACGACCCGCGCGCCGGGCTCGACGTCTTCACCGGCGACGTCGTCGACACCTACGAGGCCGGCGTTGTCGAACCCGCCCACGCCAAGGAACAGGCCCTCTCCTCGGCTACCGAGGCCGCGAACCTCGTCCTCAAGATCGACGACATCATCGCCGCGGGCGACCTCTCGACCTCCGGCGGCGAGGAGGAGGAGGTGCACCCGGCGGCGGCATGGGTGGCGGCATGGGCGGTATGGGCGGTGGCATGGGCGGCATGATGTAGGAGCCTCGGGCACACCCAACACACCAGCCCGCCGAACCGCCGTTCGACCGATTTTCTCCTGCGACGACTCGCGCAAGACCCGCACTCCCGACAGCCCACACGGCGGTCGACGGGCGCCGCTGTGAGTTCCGATACCGACCCGTTCAACGCCCACGGTGCGATAGGGGCCACCCGGTGGACACACCCGATCGGACCCACGTTCTCACCGGACGGGAAGCAGAGAGTAGTTTATAATAGTGCGGATAGTACACAACCATGGTGTACTCGACATGGAGAAGAACGTCGGTGGATACGACCGGATAGCGCGGTTCGTGGTCGGCCCGATCCTCGTGGTCGTCGGGTTCGCGGCGTTCGGTGGCCTGCTCACGCTCGCCGCCGGAACGGTCGGGCTCGCCCTCGCGGCGGTGGCCCTGCTCGTCGGTATCGTCTTCGTGACGACGGCGACGATCCAGAAGTGCCCGCTCAACGCCGCACTCGGGCTGAACACGTACCGTGAGAGAGAGGAGACCGAGTCGATCGACCCGGAGACGGGGCGCGCTGCCTGAGCCGATCGTCGACCACGATCCGGTCCGGATGCACCGTTCTCCCGGTCCGAAATCCGCGGAACTAAGCCCGGGGACGTGGACGCTTCCCCATGGTACTGGAGGCGGTCGGCGTCGCGTTCTGGACGATGCTCCCCGCGTACGTCCCGAACAACGCGGCGGTGCTGTTCGGCGGCGGCCCGCCTATCGACGGCGGGCGGACCCTCGGCGGCAGGCGGCTCCTCGGCGACGGGAAGACCTGGCGAGGGACGTTCGTCGGCACGGGAGCGGGAGCGCTGCTCGCGCTCGCCCTCGACATCCTCCAGCCGACGGTCGTCACCACCTCGGGACTCGCGCTCCCGACGTTTCCGCCGCTCGTCGCCCTCTCGCTCTCGGCCGGGGCGATGCTCGGCGACATCGCCGCGTCGTTCGCCAAGCGCCGAACCGGCCGCGAGCGCGGGGCCGCCTTCCCCGTCGTCGACCAGCTCGACTTCGTGGCCGGGGCGCTCGTCCTCACGCTGCTCGTCCGGCCGGGCTGGTTCCTCGAGACGTTCACGCCGGTCGTCCTGGCGGTCGTGGTCGTGATGACCCCGCTGCTCCACGTCGGGACGAACGCGGGCGCGTATCTGCTCGGACTGAAGGACGAGCCCTACTGAGTCAGGTCTTGAGCCCCGATCCCGAGAGGGCGACGACGACATCCGCGTCCGGGCCGAGGTCGCCACGATCACGGTACTCGCGGAGCGCCGCGGGCGCGACCCCACAGGTCGGCTCGGTGTAGAACCCCGCGGCGTGGAGGTGATCGAGTTCGCGCTCGGTCGTCTCCCGTCCGACCGCGATGGCGTCGCCGTCGGTGGCCTGGATGGCCTCGCGTATCTCCGCCATCCGGACCGGCTCGCGTATCTGTATGCCGTCGGCGAGATCGTTCTCCTCGTCCGAGGGACCGTGGAGCGCCTCGGCGATCGGGGCGTAGCCAGCCGCCTGCGCGCCGAGCAGCCGCGGGACGCGCTCGGTCCACCCCACGTCGCGGAGCGCGGTGAACCCCCGGTAGGCCCCGAGGAACATCGTCCCGTGGCCGAGCGGGAGGACGACGGCGTCGGGGACGGACCAGTCCCGCTGTGCGGCGATCTCGTAGGCCATCGTCGCCGTCCCGGCGAAGAACGCGGGGTTCCACGCGTGGCTGGCGTACCATCCCTCGCCCGCTTCCACCGCGGCCACACACGCCTCGGTGACGGCCTCCCGTTCGCCCTCGACCCGTTCGACCGCCGCACCGGTGCGCTCGATGGCCCGGAGCTTCGAGGCCTTCACCGAGGCGGGCACGTAGATCCGCGCGTCGATCCCCGCCCGGGCGGCGTAGGTGGCGACGGCCGCGCCCGCGTTGCCGGAGGAGTCCTCGATCACCCGATCGACGCCCAGTTCGGCCGCCCGCGAGAGCATCGTCGCCGCGCCGCGGTCCTTGAACGAGCCCGTCGGGAACGTGTAGTCGAGCTTGAACCCGCAGTCCCACCCGGGCGCGTCGACGAGCGGCGTCCACCCCTCGCCGAGCGTCACGAGGGGGTCGACTGGCAGGAACGGCTCGAACGCCCAGAGACCGTGGCGAGCGTCGGGCACCTCGGGCGGGGGCCCGTCGGGGAGCGGCCGCTCGGCGAATTCGAGGGGCTCGCCGCACTCGCACCGCCAGCGGTCGGGATAGGTGTTCCCGCAGGCGGGACAGCGGAGATCGGCTGGCATGGTTCGTGGTGTGTACGGACGGGTCGTGTAGGTGTCGATGGGGCCGGCGGGCGATCCGGGACCGATCGGCGCACGGGGGGCGGTTTCGGGCGCGGGGAGAGGGTCGACGGAACCACTTTCCGGATCCGGACGGTACCGGTCACGTGCGACTCATCCAGATCTCCGTCCCCGACGCTCAGCGGGAGACGGTCGTGGAGGTCCTCCGCGAACAGGGCGTCGGGTTCACGGAGGCCTCGGCCACCGGGGAGACGACCGATCACACGCTCGTCAACATCGCGGTCCCCGCGGACGCGGTCGAGCACGTTCTCAACGAGCTCTACGACGCCGGGGTGGACGAGCGGACGTACACGGTGTCGCTGGAGACGGAGTTCGCGATATTCGAGGGGATGGACGAACTCCAGGAGAAGTGGGCGAACACGCCGAACAGCATCGCGCCGCGAACGCTCCGCGCGAAGGCGAAGGGCCTCCAGCTGAACAACCGCTCGTACCTCTGGATGATGTTCCTCAGTACCGTGGTGGCGACCGCCGGGCTACTGCTGAACTCGCCAGCCATCGTGGTCGGCTCGATGGTGCTCGCGCCCCTCGTGAGCCCGATCCTGACGGCGAGCGTCGGCGGGGTCCGGAACGACCGGGAGATGGTTATCTCCAGCATCTTCCTCCAGGCGCTCGGGCTCGGGGTGGCGGTGGTCGGAGCGATCCTGCTGGCCGCGAGCATCCGCTACCTCGGAGTCGTTCCCGGGTCGTTCGGGATCCGAAACGTCGCGACGATCGGCGGTCGGATCGCCCCGAGCATCCTGGCCGCGGCGGTCGCCCTCGCCTCCGGGGCGGCGGCCGCGTTCGGCCTCGCCTCGAAGGGGGACGTGAGCATCGTCGGGGTCATGATCGCGGCCGCGCTCATCCCGAGCGCGGCTACGGCGGGTATCGGCATCGCGTGGGGCGAGTTCGTCGTGGGCGCGGGCGCGCTCCTCCTCCTGGCGCTCAACGTCGTCCTCGTCAACGTCAGCGGGTTCGCGACGCTCTGGTACCTCGGTTACCGACCCGACGACATCGACACCAGCGTCTTCGACGTCGGTACGCGCGAGGAGATGGTGACGGTCGGCACGACCGTCCTGGTCGTGGGACTCGTCGTCGTCGGTGTCGGCGTCGGGTTCGCCTTCCAGAGCTCGTTCGAACACACCGTCAACGGGGTCGTCGCCGAGACGCTGGCCGGCGAGGACTACCCCGGACTCGCGGTCGAAGGGACCACCGTGGAGTACACGGCCCCGGGGCCGCTCGAGGACGGGCCGGTCATGGTCACGCTCCAGGTCGCCCGGACCGCAGACCGGTCATACCCCGACCTCCCGAACGTGCTCGACCGGCGCATCTCGGAGCGGACCGGCCGGGAGGTGACCGTCGAGATAACCTACGTCGACTACCACCGGTCCGACGAGCGGCTGACTCGTACGCATGGGTACTCGACGCGCTCCCGATCGCTCGGCGAGTCACTCCCGGTGGGCCGGTCTCCGGCGTGATCCGCATCCACTACTGGTCGGGCGAGGAGAGCCGACCCCGAGTGAGCCGCGTCGGGTACGACGCGGCTCAGGACCGGACAGACTCCGGAAGTGCATCTGTCGACCCGGGGCACGACCGCGATGACCTCGTCGAAAGGGCACTCGCGTTCTGGCGGTCGCGGCGAGTTCGACTGCGTTTCTCTGATCCCCCACTCTGGAGTCTAATGCTCTCCAGAGAAGGATCCACAGAACACGGGACCGACAGACCTCGTTTAAGCCTTATCAGCGGATACGAACCGCCTGCTGAATAGAGGGTGTATATGCAGCACGACAGCACTGTTTGTTCGAAGAAATCCGACTAGACAGACGATGATGAATCAGCGGGCAGCACCGGAACCATCGCGTAGATCTCAATCGGCGCTACCGGGTTGAAGCACCCCTCTGCTCTGGGTGGTCAAAGCTGGCCCATCACGACGAGAATTGATCGTCGCCCCACACTCGGGACACTCGTAGTCAAGATGGTCGGTGTGCACTTCGATGATCCAGTCTCCATTGATTCGACTTGCGTGATTACAACTGGTACAGTAGAGTGTCGCCTTGTGAGATGACTGGCGCTCAGAGGCCGTATCGGAGGAAACCATTCTCCCATCTATTTTCCGACTGGTGATAAGGATATGCTTCACCTCAGTGCGTAGTTGGTACTAAATAGAGAGACTAGCAACTCCTCGATCGGAACAGAGGGAGAGGCCGATCAAACGGAGGATGGAGGTCTCAAACCGGAGATGGAGTCGATCTTAACAGGGTCGAGTGCAAGATACGCGATGTATTCAGCACGGCCGCTGAAACGGGTCACTTTCGGACTATTTCGACAGCGCCAACCGATCTGATACTGTCGGCATCCGCGCCGAGCGAAGCGAGGCGCGGTTCACCCGCTCCGAGCGGCGAAGCCGCGAGGAGCGCAGTTTTTCCCCACGTTTTTGCGAGCCGAGCGGGACGGCTCCGCCGTCCCGCTGGCCGTGCGAACGGGCGGCTTCGCCGCCCGTGAGCAGAGAGTGGTTCGCGAGCGGAGTCGTTCGAGAGAGCGAAGCTCTCTCGTGATGACGAAAGGCGCAGAGCGCCTTTCGAACCACGAGCGAACCCGACGAGTAAAAAGTGGGTTCTAGTAGTCGTCTACGTCCGTCCCGACGGAACAGACGTACTCGCCGGCGGCGACCTGCGGGAGCCGCCGTGCGCGCCAGAACACCCCCCGAGGAGTCGGCGGTGACCGTCGACTTGACGTTGCCGAACGCGTCGGTCACCTCGAAGAGGTCGTCGCCACGCGAGACCTCCTCGCCGAGGTCACGAAGCAGGGTGACGAGCCCCCCCGGCCGGCGAGCCGTACTGGTCGAAGCCGGTCGCCCGGACCTGCGGCTCGGCCGCGACGGTGCCGTCGAGGAAGCCGTAGTGGGTGAGGACGTTCATCACGCCGCGGACGCCGATCCGGATCGACTCCTCGTCCCAGCCGACGCTCCCGCCGAGTTCGGGGTCGATCGTGGGAATACCCTCGTCGGGGGCCGCTCGCGCGAGCTGGCCGTCGGGGCCCTTCTGGT
Organism: Salinirubellus litoreus; assembly: GCF_037335815.1. Taxonomy (NCBI): domain Archaea; kingdom Methanobacteriati; phylum Methanobacteriota; class Halobacteria; order Halobacteriales; family Natronomonadaceae; genus Salinirubellus; species Salinirubellus litoreus. The sequence goes on from NZ_CP147841.1 coordinate 49,085, forward strand.
CGAGGATGTAGCCGGTGCCGAACACCTTGGCGAGGTCGAGACAGTCGCGGTGGAGCCGATGTCGGGGGCCACACCGCACCCGCGCCTCGTTGATCATCCGCGAGGTCGAACCCTGGTGGAGGTCGAGGACGAGGTCGGCGCGGGTCGCTGCCTCGAAGGTGGCGTGGGAGATGCGCTCGCTGGCGGTGCCGTTCGCGTCGCCGGGATACGTTCGATTGAGCTTCGTGTCGTCGATGGGGTTGCGGTGTTCGGCGATCTGGAACCCGTAGTGGTTGACGATGCCGACGACGAGGACGGTCCCGGAGAGTTCGGCGGGATCGACCCGGGGGACGAACCGCTGGACGACGCCGAGGCCGTTGAGTTCGTCGCCGTCGGAGACCGCCTGGACGTAGAGGGTCTTGCCGTCCCGAGCGCCATTGATAACGCAGACCGGGAGGGCGACCTCGGAGCCGTCACGGGCCTCGCCGACCGGCAGGCGACCCACGGACACCTCGCCGGGGGATGCGTTCGCCGTGCCGAGGGTGGTCATTACTACTCCAGCGTAGGGCGATATCCTTAGACCGTTCGGTATCGGCACATGGCTCCACAGCAGAGGCGAGCGGGGCCGATGCCCGACAGTATATCCGTCCGGCTCCCCTCCGTCGACGTGTGAGCGATGCGAGGCCCCGGCCGGGGACCGATGCCACCGACGACCAGCCGGGACGACCGGGGACCGCCGCCTTCCTGGCGGCGCTGCGGGTGCGGCGGAACGCGAAGGTGGGGTTCGCCCTCGGGACCGTCCTCGCGCTGGCGCTCCTCACGCTCGTCGTGCGGGGAGCCGCGGCCGCACAGTATCCGGTCTACCTCTACGCGGCGCTGGCGTTCGTCCTCGCGGTCGGCGTCGGGCTCCTCCTGACCGCCGCTCTCACCGTCGGGGTGGCGGTCAGGCGAGCCCGCGAGATGGACGGGGAGACCGGACGTCCGGACTGACGGCGGCTACGCCCCGACGCCGGCCAGCGTCGACAGCCGCTCGGCACCGGCTCGCGTCCCCTTGGCGACGAAGACGTCGCCGGCGTGGAGTTCGGTGCCCGACCCGGGCGAGACCACCCAGTCGCCGAGACGGGTGGCCCCGGCCTGCCGGCCGCGCCGGACCGCGATGACGCGCATCCCCGTCTCCGTCTTGACCATCGCCTCGCCGAGCGTGGCCCCGTCGAGACGTGATCCGGGAGCCACTTCGAGGCGGACGATCACCTCGTCGGATTCGCGGACGGCCTCGGCGATGACGGGGTGGGTCCCGAGCCCCCGAAGGACGCCCTCGCTGATCTCGAGGGCGGCGTCGCTGATGACCTCCGTCGCGCCGGCGATGTGCATCAGTCCCCGTAGCTGGACCGGATCGTCCATCCCGGCGGCGGCCCGGAGTATCCACGCCTCGAAGCGGTCCTCGAGGGCGTCGACCTCCGCCTCGAGTTCGAGCACCTCCTCGGCGATCCCGTCCGAATCGAAGAGGACCGCGCCGTAGGCGAGGTCGACCGCGAGTTCGGACATGTTCTTCATCAGTACGACGCTGTCGACGGCGCGTTCGAGGTCCTCGACGGTGGGCTCGGGCGCCTCCGGCGGCTCGTAGGCGTCCCCGGAGAGGGACTCGTACACCTCGGAGACGCCCTCCTCGGGCCCCCTGAGGAGCGCGACGTCCCCCGCCCGGAGGACCGTCTCGTGATCCGGGTTGGTGAGCCAGTCGCCACCTCGACGGACGGCGATGACCCGTACTCCCGTACTCGTCTCGAGGTTCGCCTCGCCGAGCGAGCGCCCGACGAGCGGCGAGTCGGGCGTCACATCCACTCTGACGAGCGTCTCGACGGCCTCCGGGAGGGCGTTCCGCATCGCCTCGGGGAGGCCCACGTCCTCGAGGACGACCTTGGCGATGTCGCCGGCGGCGTCGCTGATCTTCTCGGCCGCGCCCACAACCCCGAGGACGGGCGCGAGTGCCTCCGCGTCCTCGGGGTTGCGGGCGGCCATGAGCAGGCTCATCCGGGCCTGCATCTGGAGGACGTCCATCCGCTCTTCGAGTTCGAGCACCTCCCCCGCCACCGCGTCGCTACCGAGCAGCACCGCCGAGTACGAGAGGTCGATGAGGAGTTCGGCGGTGTCCTTCATCTCCGCCAGCACCGCCTTCACCGAGACGGGCTCGTACTCGACGTCGTCGACGGCCATGCCCGTCGGTTCCGCGCGGTCGGGCAAAAGCGTTCCCGGTGCCGGTCGGGGACGCCGTTCGACGCCCACCTCCCCCCGTCAGGGCGAAGGAGTGCCGTGGGCATGTGGTCGCAACGACAACCCTTTTGCCACAAGCATAGGTAGCCTCCGGCATGGCCGACGAGGAACTAAGGAAGGGTCTCGAGGGCGTGCTGGTGGCCGAATCCGAGCTCTCGTATATCGACGGGGACGAGGGACGGCTGGTCTATCGGGGGTACGACATCGAGGACCTGGCTCGGGGGGCCAGCTACGAGGAGGTCGTCTACCTGCTCTGGCACGGCGAGCTCCCGACGCGGGAGGAGCTCGACTCGTTCACCGAGTCGATGACCGACGAGCAGTCGGTCGACCAGGAGGTCATCGAGGTGGCGCGCCGCCTCGCCGACGCCGGGGAGACCCCGATGGGGGCGCTCCGGACGCTCGTCTCGTATCTCTCCGCGGAGGACCCGGAGGCCGACTCCGAGCCGACCGACCTCGACGCCGCCGCCCGGAAGGGCCGCCGCATCACCGCGAAGATACCGACCGCGCTCGCGGCGTTCGACCGGCTCCGCCGCGACGAGGAGGTCGTCGAACCCGACGAGGAGCTCGGGCTCGCCGCGAACTTCCTCTACATGCTGACCGGCGAGGAGCCCGACGACGTGGCCGCGGAGACGTTCGACATGGCGCTGACCCTCCACGCCGACCACGGCCTGAACGCCTCGACGTTCACCGCGATGGTCGTCTCCTCGACGCTCGCGGACCTCTACTCCTCGGTCGTCGCCGGCGTGGGAGCACTCTCCGGACCGCTCCACGGCGGGGCCAACCAGGACGTGATGGAGCTGTTCTTCGAGATCGCCGAGGCCGGTGAGGACCCCGTCGAGTACGTGGCCCGCCTCCAGGACGAGCGCGAGGACTGGCGCGTCCCCGGGATGGGACACCGCGTATACAACGTGAAGGACCCGCGGGCGAAGATACTGGGCGCGAAGTCGAAGGAGCTCGCCGAGGAGACCGGCGAGCGGAAGTGGTACGACATGGCCGCCGAGATCGAGCGCTACTTCGACGAGGAGAAGGGGCTCACGAAGCGCGGCATCGCACCCAACGTCGACTTCTACTCCGGGACCGTCTACTACCAGCTCGGCATCCCGATCGACATGTACACGCCCATCTTCGCGATGAGCCGTGCCGGCGGATGGATCGGCCACGTCCTCGAGTACCAGGCCGAGAACCGCCTCATCCGGCCGCGCGCCCGCTACGTCGGCGAGAAGGACCGGGAGTTCGTCCCCGTCGACGAGCGGTAGGTCGGCTCCGGTCCTCCGCCGGTTCCCACGACCCCGCTACGAACCCTGTTACGACCTCGCTACGAACTCCGTTACGACCCATGGACGTGTTCGTCTACGGGACGCTCACGGATCTCGATCGAGCCGCCGCAGTGCTCGGAGCCGACAGGTTCAGGGACCGTGGCTCGACGCGCCTCTACGGCCTCCGACGCGTCGACGGCCGCTACCCGACGCTCGCACCCGGCGGGCACGTCGACGGCCGACTCCTCCGCACTGAGCGGATCGAGGCGCTCGACCGGTACGAGAGGGTAGCGACCGGACTCTACGTCCGAGTATCGGTGCCGGTTAACGGGGACGGAGAGGGGTGCGCGGCGGTGTACGTCGGCGATCCGAAGCGACTCGACACCGCCGAACCGGTCGAGTGGTCCGGCGAGGGGTCGTTCGTAAAGCGGGTCGAACACTACGTCCGTGAGAACCGGGTAGCGATCGAACGGCACGACTGACGGCTGGTTCGATCGGACTCCGGGGACTTCATACGGTCGTGCGTAACGATTTACCGGTGATCGTCCAGGCGGGTTCGGTGATCACCGGTAAAAGACTACGCACGACCGTATCAGTCGTCGGTCGCCTCGATCCGTGCCTGTCGCCTGGCGGCCCGCTCGACGAACTCGTCGGGGAGTTCGTCGATCTCGCCCGCCTGGACGCCCCAGAGATGGGCGTAGAGGCCGTCCTCGTCCAGGAGGTCCTCGTGGGAACCCCGCTCGACGATGCGGCCACCTTCGAGGACGACGATGGTGTCGGCGTCCTTGATGGTCGAGAGCCGGTGGGCGATGGCGAACGTCGTCCGGTCCTCGGTGAGTTCGTCGAGCGAGCGCTGGATGAGCATCTCCGTCTCCGTGTCCACGTCGCTGGTCGCCTCGTCGAGGACGAGGATCTCGGGGTCCTTGAGGATGGCCCGGGCGATGGAGATGCGCTGGCGCTGACCGCCCGAGAGTTTCACCCCGCGCTCGCCGACCTCCGTGTCGTAGCCCTCGGGGAGGTTCGAGATGAAGTCGTGGGCCTCTGCCATCTTCGCGGCCTCGACGATCTCCTCGCGGGTGGCGTCGAACGTCCCGTAGGTGATGTTCTCCGCGACGGTGCCGTAGAACAGGAACGTGTCCTGGGAGACGTAGCCGACTCGCTCGCGGAGGCTCGGGATCGTCACGTCCCGGAGGTCCTGGTCGTCGATGGCGATGCGCCCCTCGTCGACGTCGTACATCCGGAGGAGGAGTTTGAGGACCGTGGACTTGCCCGCCCCGGTCGGCCCGACGAGCGCCAGCGTCTCGCCGCCGTCGACCTCGAAGGAGACGTCCTCGACGATGGGCTCGTCCTCGTCGTAGCCGAACGTCACGTCGTCGTAGACGACACGACCGTCGCTCACGACGAGTTCGTCGGCGTCGGGGTCCTCCGCGATGCGGGACGGCTCGTCCATCAGCCCGAACAGCCGCGCCGAGGAGGCGTACGCCCGCTGATACATGTTGATTATCTGACCAAATTGGGCCATGGGCCAGATGAACCGCTGGGTGAAGAGGATGAACCCGACGAACTGGCCGGGGTGAGTTCGCCGCTGAAGAACAGCGGGGCGCTCCCGGTCGCCTGGTAGGTCAGCACCCAGGCTCCCCCGAGGACGAACGTGAGCACGAACCCGATGCCGGCCATCACCCGCAGGGCGGGGAAGAACTTGATCCGGGTGCCGATGGCGTCCCAGTTGGCGTCGAAGTAGCCCTGCGAGACGTCCTCGACGCGCTCGGACTCGAAGTCCTCCGTGTTCGAGGTCTTGATCACCTGCACGCCACCGAGGTTGTTCTCCAGTCGGGAGTTGACCTGCCCGACCGACGAGCGGACCTCGGCGTACTTGGGCTGGATCGTCTTGATGAACCGGTAGGTGAAGTACGCGATGAGCGGGACGACCCCGAGCGTGACGATCGCGAGCTGCCAGTTCCAGTAGAGCAGGATGGCGGCGATGCCGACCACCATCACACCCAGCCGGAACGCGGAGTTCATCCCGTCGTTCAGGAACCGCTCAGCCTGTTGACGTCGTTCGAGAGGATGGACATCATCTCGCCGGTCTGCTTGTCGGCGAAGAAGTCCATGTTCAGCCGCTGCATCTTGTCGTACGTGTCGGTCCGGATCGCGTGCTGGATGTGCTGGGCGAAGGAGTTCCACCCCCAGTTGCGGGTCCAGTGGAAGGCCGCCCCGCCGAAGAACGCGAACGCGATGAGCCCCGCCGAGAGGTAGAGCTGGCCGGTCCTCGTCGCCGGGAGCCACGCCTCGGGGACCAGCGGGATGCTAAACGGTCGCTCGTCGTAGAAGATCGAGTCGACCGCCAGCGCGAGCAGCACCGGCGGCATCAGGTCGAGCACCCGGGCGACCACGCTCGACAGCAGCCCGACGGCGAACGCGCGCCTGTTCTCCCCGCCGTACTCGACGAACAGCCGCCGCATCGGGTCCTCCGCGTTCTCCCGTTGTTCCTCGAACGGGTCGTCCTCGTCGGCCGTCGCTACATCCATCTACTCTAGTATCGGGGTTCGCCGCGCAAAAGGGTTCGCTTAACTCGATACAAGTTCACACGCCGACACGACGCGAGCGCCACGATGACACTCGCTCCGACGGTGACTCACTCTTCGCCCAGATCCTCGATGACGACCCTGTCCCCGGGCTCGACCCCGTGGCGGGTCGTCCACTCGTAGTTCACCTCCAGGACGTACTGGCCCTCGCCAGGGTAGCGGTAGTCCTCACCGTCCTCGCCCTCGGGCGGCTCGGGCGCATGGTGGATCGATTTGATCGTCCCGTTCGCGCCGACGTAGACGATGTCGATACCGAACGACATGTCCCGCATGACGTACGTGAGCTCCCGCTCGGAGTCGTAGGTGAACAGCATCCCCCGATCGGCGGGGAGCGACTCGGTCTTCGAGAGCCCGGTGTAGCGCTTCTCCGGCGTGTCGGCGACGGCCACCCGTACCGTGCCGAGTTCGGTCCCGTTCCCGTCGAGGACGGTCACCGTCGCGTGGTCGTAGCGTCCCTCCGTCGGCGAGGGGGTCGCACCCGCACTCGTACCCGTCCCCTCCGCCGTCCCGGTCGCGGGCGCGTCCGTGGCTGTCGGCTGGTAGCCCGGCCCCCCGACGAACGGCAGGTACGCGCCGCTGACGACGATGGCACCGCCGGCCAGCAGGATCAGGAGTGCCGTGAGGACGAGGCCGCTGCGGTTCACACCCGATGTGGGAGGGCGACGCGCCTAAGCGTTCCGCCAGCGTCCGGCAAGATCGACCCTCTCAGGCCTGTGCGGACGAGCGTGAATTCGTCCGTTTCCCACCCCGTCGGAGGCGAGGGGGAGTGATCTGGAGTCGATCGAGCGGCCGCATTAGTATTGTGAATTAGCCCGTTTTCTCCGAATCATTCTCGTAGCCTGGGAACGTGCTAGTATGTATATATCTGCCCGTACCGAGCCTATTAGAGGTGATCGGAAGTGACTATCACGAACCACGGAGAGGAGAGTAGAGATCGAACAGGACACGACGGCACCGGGTGCGGACGCCCGAGGCGGACGTTCCTGAAGGGGGTCGGACTCCTGGGTGCGGGCGCGGTGTTCGGACCGTCGCTGGCGTCGCCGGTCGGTGCCACCCCGGAGTCGTCGATACCGTCCCTGGCGGCGGCACTGGACACCCCGGCGTTGGGAACCGAGTTCGAGGTGACGTACGGTGGGGGAGGCGAGGATCGGTTCTCCGACGTCGTCCAGGCGAGCGATGGCGGCTACGTACTCACCGGAATCACCAGGTCCCCGAGGGGCGACCGCCGGGGGCTCGTGGTCAAGACTGACGACGAGGGGGCGATCGAGTGGGAGTGGGTGGACACCGACCGGAACCCGAGCATCCTCCGGACGGTCGTCGAACTCGACGACGGCTACATCTTCGGTGGGCAGGCCAACGGCACGAGTCTGGTCACGTATCGGTACTGGCTCCTGAAGACGGACTTCGACGGGAACGTCCTGTGGGAGCGGACGTACGGAGTCCCCGGCTACTATGCGAACGCGCGCGCCGCGATCCCGACCGCAGACGGCGGGTTCGCCATCGCTGGGGAGGCCGCGCCGTCCGGGAAGGGGATCGATTTCTACCTCGTCAAGACCGACGGCAACGGCGATCAGGAATGGGCGAGGAGCTACGGTTCTAGCGGGTACGAGAGCGCGGAGGCCCTCCTCCAGACGGCCGACGGCGGGTTCCTCCTCGGCGGCCGGGCGAACGACCAGTACCTCGTTCGGACGGACGCGGACGGAAACGAACAGTGGCGGAAACGGTTCAGACGATCGGGCATTCAACGGATTACGGCGCTCGCCGCGGCGTCCGACGGATACCTCCTCGCGGGGTGGACCACTCACGAGACGGCCGGCGGTGAGGACGTCTACCTCGTCAAGACGGACTTCGACGGGAACGTCCTGTGGGAGCGGACGTACGGGGGCACGGGTGACGATCGTGCGCTGGGTCTCACCACCACCGCCGACGGTGGGTTCGTACTGGTGGGAGAGACGAGGTCGTTCGGTGCCGGGAGCCGGGACGGATACCTGGTCAAAGTCGACGCGGACGGAACCGAACAGCTGACGGCGACGTTCGGGGGGGTCAACGACGACACGTTCAAGAGAGTCGTCGAGACGAGCGACTCCGGGTACGCCGTGGTCGGGCAGACGCGATCGGCGGGGGCGGGGATTTCGACGCCTGGCTGGTGAAGACTGAGCCCGTCTCGTCCGGCCCTTCCCCGCCCGATTCCATCCCGTTCACCGCCACTGTCGAGTGCGACACGGCACGCCCCGCACGCGTCACGGTCACGAACGTGAGCGACGTCACCTACGAACTCCGGGACATCGACTCGGCGGGGATCGACGCCCTCACCGGTCGACCCCTCCTCGAACCCGGTGAGACGTACACGATGGATCACCTCCCGAACGGGGTCGCCGTCTTCCGGGCGTTCGAGCCCGGGACGAACACGCCGATCGGTCCTCGACGGCGGGTCGAGATCGACTGTCCCCAGCCCCTCGAAGTGGCCGTTCGCGGGCGGAGGATCGACATCACGAACGGTGGCGGTCGGACCGTCCAGGTCCGCGACCTCGACGCCAGGGGCGGCAACCTCCTCACCGGTCGGCCCCGGCTGGACCCCGGTGAGGTACTGACGAAGCGTGGCGTCGCTCCCGACAGCTACTACGTCCAGGCGTGGGACGGCGGCGAGAATGCCCGGCTCGCGCCGCCGATCGAGGTGGTCGTCGAGGACGACGAGGCGTTCTTCGACGTCGAGTACGTCGCGACCGGTTCGAGCACCAACGCGGGCGACGAGTATCGGATAGACGTGGGTATCACGAACACCGGCACGGAGCCCGGAATGCGGCGGGTCGAGCTCAGATTCGACGACGAGGTCGTCGCGACGAGGGAACTAGAACTGGACGCGTCGGCCTCGACCGGGATCAGGTTCGTCCTCCCGGGCGAGCGGACCATCGAGTTCGAGCCCAACCGGTCCTACACCGTGACAGCCGACACCGGTGACGATACCGGGTCGACCGAGAAGTACGTCCTCTAGCCACGATCCCTGGCATCGCCGGCCGGTTCGTGATCCCCGAGCGGACCGAACCCGGATGGGAGTCGCTTGCTCCTCGCGTCCGCTCCTCGCATCGGGACCGGCCGGATTTTGAACCGGAGCCGTTCCGCTCCCTCCGTTCTCTCCACGGCAGGGTTCGAATCGGCCGGCCGTGCGGTTCGCTCGTTACGTCGGTTCACGGCTCCCTACGGTCGCCGTTCACACGAGGTTCTCGCTCTGCTCGAACCTCGCTGTTCCTCGCAGAACCGCTATGGGACCGCCCGGATTGAAGCCGAGTCGATTTCGGGTCACTGGTCCTCACCCCCCTCGTCGAAATCGAGCCGATCAAGGTACGGTCGCCGCCGCTTTTCCATCTCCTCAACGTACTCCGGTTTGTCGTAGTGCTTCTCAATCATGCTCACTGAGGTGTCCGCCCGCTCGGCGACGACGTCGGCCGGGATCTCCTGGTTCCGCATCCAAGTGATCGCGCCGGTGCGGACCTGATGTGGGCTCCGAGAGGACGGGCACTTACTGGCCGTCGAGTAGGTGAGGAACTCGCACGTCTCCCTGTCGTTTCCGTGCGGACAGTCAGAATGGAGACAGGGAACGGTGGCGAGGTACATCCACCCCCGGATTCCGCCGAGCGAGGGGCGGCCTCGTTGCCCGGTGAAGAGTGGTCGCCGGCCGTAGTCGTCTCGGATCTCGACGCGGTTCTCCTCGATGTAAGCATCGAGGACGGCACACGCCTCAGCTGGGAGGGCGACGGCTCGCTCCCCCTTGTAATTGTTCTTCAGCGGCGTTTCCTCGCTCGGCCGGTGATGATACTCAAGGTACTGCTCGTCGGAGTGGTAGTCCCTGAGATCGAGCCCCCGGATCGCCCCGTTCCGCGGAGGGCCACCGAACCACGTCAGTGTGAGGAGTGCGTGGGCTCGCGAGTGTCGCTCTCGCGGGTCGTTCTGATAGTAGGTGAACAGCCGTTTTGCGTCCTCCTCGTCGAGCTTAGTCTCGTCGACGTCAGCCTCAGGCGGTACCGTCGGTGGTTCGACCTTCTCCGGGAGACTCTCGTCGACGAGATCGCTCCGCGCACAATACTCGAAAAAGTTCTCGAGCGTCCCGAGCTCGTTGTTGAGAGTGACCACCTCGAGGCCCTCCGCGCGGCGGTAGGCCTCGTAGGATTTGAGATCCCAGCCGGTGATGTCGCGGATCGAGTCGAGCCCCTCGGCCTCGCACCACTCGATAAAGTGCTTAAGCCGATAGTGGTAGGCCGAGACCGTCGACTCGGCCATCGAAACGCGGAGTTTGTCGAGCCAGTATTCGCGGACCTCTCGCGGAGAGAGGTCGGGAATCCGATCCCCACCGTCGGCCGTCGGTGCGATTCTAATGCGGTAGCTCCCTGGATTGGTGCATGATTCACTCATTAGTCGTAGACCTCCTGCAGGTACTCCGCCCTATGGCGCGGACAGAGCGTTCTCGACTCTTTACCGGTATCCGGCTCTACTCTGGCGATAAGCTCCGATTCGTCACACGTCGCTACTTCGCATTCCGCGCTTTCGAGCGAGGTGATCGTCGCGATCGGATCAGGGGTGGGCATCAGGACGACACCCTCAGGTAATGCTTGCGATGGTACCGACAGAGCGGCACACTCTCCCCGTCGGCACCTTCTACACGGTGGACGTCCCTGCGTGAGTAGCAGTTCGGAGCGGCACAGAGGCTCGAGGAGACTCGATGCGGCTTATTGTCGATCTCTGGGTCGTCGTTTACGCTGGCAGACATTGCTAGCTTCTGGGACCCGGTTTGATTGGCACCGGAGAGCCCGGACCCACCAAGGAGGGTATGACAGACGGGGCGCTAACCGCCCCGAAATCTCTTTGAACCCAGATGCCCAACGCTCGGACACGGGATTCACCCCTCCAGGTGGTCCCTGGTTCGGCGATCGGGGCACGCGCTTTACTAGGCATGGTGCCCCGCGCCGTTCAGTTCTAATCACTGTCGAGTTGTACCTATCATGACCTGCTCTTATTCGTTAGTCTCGTAGTCGCTCACCATGTGTTCTAAGAGCTCTCCATAGGACTGTCCGCCCGTTTTGAGGCGGCGCAGCCGGTCACGAAGGGCAGGCCGTACAGCGATCGTCGTGTATCGGTTCTTGCCTTGTGACACAGAATCCCTCTATAGGGAGGGAGAATATAACTTATATGGAACTTCCTGTTTTATATCTACCTGTCATATCTTCTTGAGCAGGAAGAGAGTTACAGATCGAAAATGAGGAGAAGCGAGGGTCTCAGAGGAGACGGGGAACAGGGGGAAGGAGATAGCACGGGAAGCTACGTATCAAAAACAGTAGGAACCGGATCAAGTAGGTCACGGGAGTTTGCCTGAAGCGTAGGAAGCTCTTGTGCTACCCTCATTCCCCGCTACATCCTCGAGAGGTTATCGCACGTCCTATTTGATCATTACCGCTGTTGCGCCTTCTCTATCAGTTCCATATATCCGACTCATTGCATTCGATGTGCTGTATATAGAGGATATATTCAGCAAGCGGGAAAATAGAGCGAGGAAATCTAACCGGTAAATGTAATACATGAGGCACTATTGATATAAGAGGTAATGGTGGGGCTGGAGGATGATTGGCGGAAATGGGTCGTACTCGCCCTACTGCTGATTGGGTTAACCGGAGTCGCCTACTGTCTCGGTTACACAATCTCCGGCACTGAGGAATCGATTCTAAATACCTTGGCTAGGGCTCAGGCAGCGATTTTCGCTATTGTATTCTCTGTCCTCATCCTCGGTGTTCGATTATCCGCCTCCAGTTACTCACCACGGCTTGCCTCCGCGTTCAGTTCAGATCCAGCCTACAAATGGGCCGTTGGAATATTCGCTATCTCGATCGGCTTTGATGTCGCTGTCCTCTACCTCATCGATCTCGTTTCGGATTTCCGGTTAACTATTTTCGTTCACACAGCATTTTTCCTAGCTATTGGTTCGTTCTGGACTATGTACGAATTTGTCAATGAGACACTCGAGAAAACGACTCCAGAAGGAATTCTCGACCAAATAAGCGATAATCTAGCCCCAGAACACATTATCTCTGAATCAGAGGCTTCAGCTGAAGATCCGACTAACCGAGATCCCTTCCTCACCCTAATCTCAGTCATCCGGTCTTCAATAGAGCAATCTGACCGGGTCAGCGCCAAAATCGGATTAGACATACTCGCCGACCGAATCAACGACTTACTGGAAACAGGCTCAGAGGAGGTTTTCAGAGAAGAATCCCCTGTAGACAAATCGCTGGAAAACGTCTGCGTGGATCAGCTATCACACATTGTTGAAGACGCCGTAGATGAAGACTTGACCCAAACCGCGATAGAAGTCACGAATACAGCAGAGTCGATCGGTGAAACAGCGATTGAGGAGGAAGTAGAACGACCTCTTGAGCACGTTCTTGAAGGCCAAACCGATCTAGTCAACTTACTCGGATTTGCACAAAGTGAGGAACGTGTCCGGAGGGACGCTATCGACACGTCTCGAGGATTAATCTCGGATTCAATTGATGCCGAGTTGTGGTATCCGGCAGCAGTCGGAACTAGGAGATTGGGTTGGAGATCTGCTGCTTCAGTGATGAAGCGTGGTGGCGACCAGCGACAAGATGAACGGTACACTACCCTGTTGATTAATGGATTCCCGAAGTATTTGAGGGATCTACTCCAGTCCGACAAAGAACTCACTGAATACCAGACTACTGCATGGCACTATAGATCATTAGAAGATGTTGACCCAGCCGATTTGCTAAGCTGGGCGTGCTACAAATCGATGACCGAATTAACCTCTGCAGCTGTAAGGTACGAGATCAAAACTGAAAGACCATTTCTCAACTGGAAGCACGCGACCCACGGATGGGTGGAAGGTTTCGAAGAGCTTTACGAATCAGATCTAGAGACCCTGACTCGGATATGGATGGGTACAGTTCTCTACTTAGATTATCTTGAGTCAGAAACCGGCCCGGTTGTCTTGAATGACGTCGATCCCCACCGCCTATACATGAAGGATTATGGCTTTACAGTGGACACTATTGATTCTATTCTCGATGGTGACATTGACGCGAGAATACGGATGGATTCTTACCCAGGAGGACCTAATCCGATCGATTCTGGCGGCATTAATTATACTGTGCCGATTATCAGAGACCCCGATCAGACGTTCCAAGAGTTTCTTGAACATCAGAGATCAGTGTATGAGGCCGTAGATAGCTCCGCGGGAGGACGCGTTGGTGGTTTTTGGGACCTTGATATAGATGATCTGGACGACAATAAAGAGTGATTTGCAGAGAGGATATCAAGGATTATGGATTCAAATTATTGTGATATCCGTTTCCTTTTCTCGGAAATTGAAACCAAGCTTGTTAATCCGAACACTCGGTTCTCCAGCAGGTTATAATGCTCCTCATTAGAGGCCGTAGAGATCCGTCCGCTTCAGTGCGCGATCGACCGTCGGCCGGGACGTCCCGAGCTCCCGAGCGGCCTGTCGCTTGCTTATCTCCTCCTTTTGCACCATGTCGAGGACGGTCACCACATGGTCATAGTTCTCGCCCTCGAGGAGCCGACCGTCCTCCTTCTGAAAGCCGAGCGGCGGCCGGCCGTGGTGATAGTTCTCCTCCCGCTGTCGCGCCGCTATGCCCTCCCGAGTCCGCTGCTGGACCATCTCCGCCTCGAGTTCGGCGAACACGCCCAGCAGCCGAAAGAGCGCCTTCTGATATGGGTCGTTGTCGTCCGGCCTCATCGTCAGTCCCTCCGCGAGGATATGGAGCTCCGCCCTACCGTCCGCGACGCGCTCTGCGGTCCGATCGAGGTCTCGGATCGACCGGGAAATACGCGACACGCTGTTGACCACGACTGCGTCGATTGTGCCGGCGTCGACGTTGTTCATCAACTCCCGGTACCCTCGACGAGCGGTGTCGGTCCCAGTTGACCGGTCGCGGTAGACCTCGATGTCGGAGAGCGCAGCGCCGAGCCGAGTCTGAGCGTATTCCGTGGTCGCGTCGATCTGTCGCTCAAGGCTTTGATCATCGGTCGAGACGCGGCAGTAGCAGGCAATCATTCCGTGCCGGGGGTAGGGACTCTTAAACCTAGAGCGTTTCGTACAGGCTGTACGAAAACATCCGTTTTTGTTGTAACGATAATTGGGGAAAAAGCACCCCGATAACGCCGCCGGTCAGTTAAGTCGGGAAATTGATTCCTTCTAAGCAACTAATTATAGAATTTTTATCTGTCATAAATGACACCATCAGTGAGGGCACTAAGTAGATTCCAAGATGTGGTAAGTGAAATATATATTATATGATCAGTTGGACTTTGTGATTCTATTCTTTGTGATACTAATTATCGCTATGAGTAATTCACGGAGAAGTACTGCTGAAACTGTTACTGAATTAATGAGTAGCATTACTATGCTTTCGAAGAGTAGGAATCGGGGAATAAAGACAGGTAGATCGGTCGATAAGGACATGAAACCAATAAATAAAGTTGCGAGCATTAATATAAAAATTAGACCAATAGATCTATTTAAGAAAATGTTTAGATCATGTTTTTCGAGAAATGACGCGCTGATACCAGTGATTCCGATGAGAAGTGTGATTACTAAAACCATAATTTGCACGTATAGATCAGTCAGGAAATCAGGAGGAATCAAGAGGAAAGCTGCAAGCAGAGACGTGGTTAGAAAAATGCATGCATCAATTTTCGTGTATATTTTGATATACAAATAGACATTAGATATATTAACACTTTCAGATATTATGAAGGAAATTATAATAATCGTTAAGAATGAGGCTATCAGTGCTAGCAACGCGTTAGCAAGAACGATCGCCGGGAATGCAATGACAATGGAAACTATAAAATATATTACCCCGTTTCGGAGGGCTTGAAAAGACTTATTCAGATCTTCACGATGCTCTTCCAATGTCGAAAAGTTACATGCAATAACTTGAGAATAGTGTTTTATGCTTTCATCCGAGCTGTTAGAACCATTTTTCGGCAATCTATATCTGATTCCATTTCTTGATGTAGAGAAACCGGCCGCTTCTGGCGCGATAACTCTGAGTTGGAAGAAAGGAGCTAGTAGTAATATATGGACCACTGACAACAAAACAGCCACGACAAATACAACCATAATGCCTTCAGCTATAATTTGTGCCTGAATATCGTTCAAGAACCCAAACGAATTGTTGATATTTATTGATAAATCTTCGACCCGTTCCGGAGTCGCATACGAGCCGAAAACCGGATCTTGACCAAATACTGCAATAGATCCGATAGTAATAATAAGTCCGATAATACTAAGTTCAATCCTTAGAAAGGAGCGGGCAGTCTCGTCAAGGTGTCTTTTCGTTTCTAACTGTTGGCCAATAGTCCACTGAATACTCGACGAAGGAGAGGCCGAGGAGTTGTTTGGATCGCGTTTATTTGTCAAATCATTCAATGAATGATAGTTGAATGTTATTCAATCTTTCCAAAACGCTATACAGCTTGGAGCCAGCGCTACTAACCGAAGCACCCAACCCGAGAGAGGCATGATCACGACGGCGGTGGAGTACCCGGGAACATATCATCAGTATCATGGATGAGCTCTCCGTACTCATGGTCTGATGTTTCGCTAATAGTATCTCGGGGGTTAGTGACAAAGCTCCGGAAGTCCCACGTATAGGTACTTATACGAGAGACTTCCGCAACTGTCTCCTCATCCTCAACGACTCCGAGTTCCACTTCTCCATGGTCGCTCACCCGGTGTAGACCATCATCACGCCACACGTAACCACGCCCCTCAACTGTTCGGGCCAGGTATCCGCGGGCGGCCAGCGTGTTCAGATGCTCACGTACCTGCCGTTCGCCAATAGTGACGTGGGGATGATCGACAATATTCGCCGTCCGCCAACTGGTGAGACCGCTCGCGGCGTCGAGGACCTGGCGCATCCCGTCACTCCACACTTTCAGCACCCGTCCTTCACCGGCGGTCGGTACCCACTCGGGAAGGGTATCCGTATGAACATAGACGACGGCACCGTTCCCATCCCGACCGAATCGCATGGCCGCTTGGAGGGTATCGTGCTCTCGCATATGGGTGAGTACTCGGTCGCCGAAGGGCCCGTATGAGAGCTCCGCCCCTTTCCCGCCATTCCGTTCAACGGGCTCACCGGCGTAGGCCCCCCACTTCTTGATGTACCCGTCGCCGTAGTGATTCGACCCAATCACGGCACCAAGCCGGGTGTCGTCGAACTCGTTACTCCCGAGGACGTTCCCGTAGTGTTTCGTCTCCTCGACGAGGTCGAGAATCCCGGCTGCATCGTATTCGACCTCGGCCGCTGAAGTCGTAATTACCGACGGCCGCTCGCCGTGCTGCTCAGCAATGGCCTCGAGGAGCGCCGCGTCCTGCTCACCGTTGACGTGGTCGGCTGAGTTGTAGGGCTTGATCCACTCCGTCGTCCGAACGAGGTTCAGATTAAGGGCGTCACGGATATACTCGGCCCGTTCCTCCCCCTGAAGGACTTGCCGGTGATTGAGTCGCTCACCGAGGGTAAGTTCCCACATACGTTTTATTGGCGTCCCATCGAGAGCAACAACCCCACTCGCGTACTTGAGCGCCGGCGGCCGAAGGAGAGAAACCGAGCCCCGTGCCCGGTTGAATACCCCAACACCGGCGTCCTCGAGGTCGGCACGCTCAACCCCATTCTCGAGGTCGTCGCTCGCAAGGAGCGTAAAGACGGCGAGGGGCGCAGCGGCGTGGGCGCTCGCGTCGTCGAATACATCCGTCTCCTCAGAGTCAACGCCGTGCTCGTCGAACCACAGCAGGGCGTCGGCGCGTCGGCGCTCGTCGTCCCGGTTCTCCAGTAGATCGGTGTAGCTGTCGAATGGGACGTTGTCCGTCGTTTCGAGCCAGTAGGACACGGCTCCCTGGAGTTCTGGGCCAAGGAGCGTTTCATAGGCGTCGGGGAACTCGTCGAATACCACCGTCCGCCCGGTGGTCACCTTCGGCTTGTGCGCGTGAGAGTAGTGGCCGATCAGGACGTCGTACTCAGTGGGGTGAAAGTCCCATTTGCTCGCGTAAGGACACCGCTGTCCTTCATGCTCTTGACAGGGGAGCGGCCGATCGAGGACGTACTCGGCGCTTCGGTGGATCTCCTTTGGCGTTGCCCCTCGGTTGTACCAGCCACGAACGGTGTCAGCCCATTCCTCACCGTGCTCACCGTTCGCCGTGAGACAGTCGCGGGTGAAACTCGGGAGCGTGTAGTGACTCAGCCCGTGCTCGTCGCACCAGTCGCGAAACTGCTGATACTGCTCTTTATGCCCTCGGCCCGTGAGGACGGTCACCTGCTTGCCGGTGTCGGCGGCCGCTTCGATCGCGCCATAGGATTTGCCCATCGTCGGAAGCGCCTCAACGAGCACCCGGTCACCTCGCTCGTAGGCGCTCGCAATCGCCCTCACAGTCCGCTCGCGAGCGCTCTCGACGGTGAGAGCATCGTCGCCCTGTCGGGCGGCGTGTCGCCAGTCCCACCCGCTTGTAGCCGTGGTAAGGTCTCGAACAGCAGTCGGGAGGACAGCGACGTGCTCAGCATCCACCTCTTTCCCCCCGACGTACTCGGGGATCGGAGCACCAGCCTCGCGAGCGGCGTCGACAGCTGCCCACCACTCGTCACCGACGAGCCGGTCCCACGGCATCGAGAGAATGCCCTCCTCAGCCGCAAAGAGCGAGAGGACACCGAATCCCTCGCCGTGCTTGTGATCGTAGAACACCGCCTCGCCCGCTGGCCGATGGAGGCTATCGTTTCCACTCGAGGTCCGGTAACTGGAGGGGTCCCACTGCTCCCACCCGGTCCCGTCCTCGCCGACCTTCCTCGCTCGGAGAGGGAGGTCCGACGGCCGGAGGTGGTCGACGGCCTTCAGTACGTCTCGCATCTCCTCCGTAGTCTCGTCGATAGCCGTCACTGTCGGCTCGTACTCGGCGAGGTCCTCTCGGTCGCGATCGGTGTCGTGGTGGACTTCCGGCTCGGCTCGGAGTGCCTCGTACTCCTCGAGGACGGTCCGCAGCGCGTCGGCATCCCACTCGGCCACCTCGAGCGGTGTCCCCACAACGTGATCACCCGTCGCGACGTTCACGTGTTTGCCGGCGTAGATCTCGATCGTCGGTGGAGTGTCGTTCGCACCCCACGGTTCGGTATCGATGTCGAACACCGCTTGACTCATCCCGTTCGGGAGCTCCCCTCGGTAGTAGGCGTGCGCCCCCGTCCCGGACGTGCTGACGTCAGCGTAGGTGAAGCCGAACGCCTCGAGGAGACGGACGAACTCGGGATGTACCTCACCGGTCTCGGGACACCGGACGTCGTCGCCGTCGACGAACGCAAAGGGGTCAGATTCTAACTGGATGAACACCCGCCCGTCTAGTCGGGGATCGTCCTCAGCGAGTCTGACGGTCTCGCCGTCGGTGTAGTTCGCCTCAAGTCCCCACTTCCACCGGGCGTCCTTCTCCTCGTCGGCGTCGGGGTGATTACGGCTGCTCCATGGTGCGAAAGGGAGTTTCCCCCGTCGTCCCATCCACTGCTCGCGGATGAGTAGCGCTGGCGGGTAGGTATCCGGTTCGACCTCGGTGAAATCCGCGCTAGCAAAGCTCTCCGTTGTCAGCGAGGGTGTTCTCTGGGGATCAGGGGTGGGGTTCGACCCGATAGTTCCATCCTCCACCCCGAGCGTTTCGGGTGACTCCTCGGACGCGGCCGCTACTCCGGGGAACATCCCGCCCGTGTCCTTCCCGACGAGTTCACCAGCGTCGAGCGCCGCCTCCACGCGCTCGTAGGCCTGAGAGACGGATATGTCGGTAGCGTCGGCGTATGCTTCGGCTACCTGCCCAACAGCAGGCTCGTCGACGCCGAGGCTGTCGAGCAAGCGTCTCCACTCGACGCCCGTCACGGGTAACACCTCCCCTCGTCGAGGGCTGGACAGGGCTGCTCGTCCTCTCGAATGTAGCCGCCGCAGAACTCGCAGATGGGGGGCTCCAGTTCGACGGTCCGACTCACCGGAACCACCCCCTGCCGGAGGGGATTATACCCCCGGCTATGTGGCGCAGGATTTCCGAAAACCCACTTAAGGGGATGGGACCGCCCGGATTTGAACCGGGGTCAACGGCACCCAAGGCCGCAAGTATACCAGGCTAACCCACGGTCCCGTACCCGGTATCACGCACACCACGAACCAAAGCGTTTCGCTTACACCGCGAACTCACACGCCGTAGATGAACGCGATACCGAGCGTCGTCACGACGGCGAACAGCAGTTGCAGGGGCGTTCCCACTTTCACGTAGTCGGTGAAGCGGTAGCCGCCGGGGCCGTAGACGAACAGGTTGGTCTGGTAGCCCACGGGCGTCATGAACGCCGTGCTGGCGGCGAACGTCACCGCGAGGACGAACGCGAACGGGTCGCCGCCGACCTGCCTGGCCGTCTCGAACGCCACCGGAATCATCAGGACGACGCTCGCGTTGTTCGAGATGACGTTCGTGAGGAGTGCGGTCACGAGGTACATCAGCCCGAGCACGCCGAGCAGCGGGAGCGAGCCGGAGGTTCCGACGATCAGTTCGGCGACGAAGTCCGCGCCGCCGGTGCGTTCGAGCGCGATCCCCAGGGGGATGACCCCCGCCAGCAGGAAGATGATGTCCCACTGGACGGCGTCGTAGACCTCGGCGGGTTTGAGACAGCCGGTGACGACCATCAGCACCGCGCCGGCGAGCGCCGAGACGACGATGGGGAGGACGTTCAGGGCGGCAACGCCGACCACGCCCGCGACGATGCCCACCGCCAGGGGGACCTTCGAGCGCCGGAAGTCCGGGCGTTCTACCTCCTGGGCGACGATGAAGTTCCGGTTGGTGTTCAGCCGGTCGACGCTGTCGCCGGTCGCCTGGACGAGCAGCGTGTCGCCGACGCGCAGCCGGAGGTTGTCCATCCGCTGGCGGATGACGTCGCCGCCGCGGCGCAGCGCGAGGACGGTCGCGTCGTAGCGCTGGCGGAAGTTCGTCGACGCGAGCGTCTCCCCGGCGAGGAACGACCCGGGGGCGATCACCACCTCGACGAGGTTCTCCTGCTCCTCGGCCTGTTCGAGTTCGTCCTCGTCGACGGTGACGTCGGGCAGGAGGTCGAGCCCCTCGACGTCCAGCAGTTCGACCAGGGTGTCCCGGTCGGTCCGGACGGCGAAGACGTCGCCGGCCTGGATCACCTTCGGGGCGAGCGGTTCGAGGAACACCTGGTTGCCGCGGATGAGCTGAACGAGGTCGACGTCGAAGTCGGTCTCCTCGAGGCCGCTCTGGACCGTCTCGCCCACGAGCGGGGAGTCCTCGCGGACGACCACCTCGGTGAGGTACTCGGCCATCCCGAACTCCTCGGTCAGGTCGTCCTGTGCCCGGATGCGCTCGGGGAGGAGCCACCGACCGACCGTCAGCAGGTAGACGAATCCCGCGACGCTGACGACGAGACCGAGCGCGGTGAACTCGAACATCGAGAACGGTCGGCCCAGGTACTGCGGCCTGGCGACGATGTCGCTCGCGAGGATGTTCGTCGACGTGCCGATGAGCGTGAGCATCCCGCCGAACATCGAGGCGTACGAGAGCGGGATGAGGAGTTTGGAGGGCGAGGTCCCCCCCTCGTGGGCCAGGTCCGTGACCATCGGCAGGAGGATGGCGACCGCCGCGGTGTTGTTGATGAACCCCGAAATCGGCCCGACGAGGGTCATGGTCGCCCCGAGCTGACGGGAGAGCGAGTCACGGGTGAACCGGGCGATGCGTCGCCCGAGTATCTGGATGATGCCGGTCCGCTGGACGCCCGCCGAGAGAACGAACATCGCGAGCACCGTCAGCGTCGCCGAGGAGGCGAACCCCGAGGTACCCTCCGCCGCGGAGATCCCGGTGAAGTTCACCGGGCCGGACGACCCGAGGATCATCAGCGCGACCATGATCCCGATGGCCGTGATGTCGATAGGGACGGGTTCGAGCGCGAACAGCACCAGCGCGACGAGGATGATGCCGAAGACGACCAGCATCCCGGGCGTCACTGGTGGGAGTGCCACGTCGGAGGGACTCCTGGAGCGGCTAAAAAGGTCCCGACAGAGGCGGCGCGTCCCGCACCGTCCCGGTCGTCGTGTATTCGGTCGACTCAGTGCTCGTCCATCAGTTCGACCTCGGCCACCACGTCGTAGGGGTGTTTCCCCTGCCGGACGGCGTCGAGCATGACGAACGCCTCGTCCGGCGAGAGGAAGTGCCGGCAGACCGCCCGGCCGAGCGGCGTCGGGGAGAGCCCGTCGATGAAGCCGTACTCGATGAGTTTGGCGAGGGCGTGGCGCGTGGGCACCTCCCCGACCATCCGGTCGTTGAGTCTCTTGGCGTGCTTGCCGGCGACGACGAGGTTGGCGAGGGTCTCCTCGACGGCCGCCGCCTCGTCGTACCGGGTCTCGACCGACTCCATCTCGCCCTTCAGCAGTTTGAACGCCACCTCATCCTCGGTCATCTCCTGTGAGCCGTGGTAGGTACAGTCCGGCTCGACGAGGACGTACACCGTCCCTTCGTCGTGGTAGTCCGGTCGGCCCGCCCGCCCGAGCATCTGCTCGAACTCCTGGACGGTGAGCCACTCGATGCCCATCGCCAGCGAGTCGAAGATCACCTGCGAGGCGGGGAAGTCCACCCCGGCGGCCAGCGCCGCGGTGGTGACGACCGCGGCGATCTCCTGGTCGCCGAACATCCGTTCGACCTTCTTCCGCCGGCCGTAGTCGAGCCCGGCGTGGTACGGGGCGGAGTCGTACTCCAGCCGCCGGGAGATCTCGTGACATCGCCGGCGCGAGTTCGTGAAGACGATCGTCTGACCGCGGAAGCCCTTGCTCGACTTCGTGTCGAACGCCCGCCTGACGAGTTTGTTCTCGACCTCCTCCTTCTCGCGGCCGTCGCTCGTGAACGTGACGTGGCGCTCGATGGGGACCGGGCGCTCCTCGAACTCGATCAGGTTCGCTCTGAGCTTCCCCGCGAGCTCCTCGGGGTTGCCGACGGTCGCCGAGAGGTAGATCCACTGGGTGTCCATGTCCCGTGGCTCGCGGCTCCGCCGCTCGCCGTTCCGGGAGGACTGCGTCGTCCCGCGTTCCGTGTAGTACTTCAGCCGCGAGACGAGCCCGTCGAGCCGGTGGCCGCGCTCGTCCTCGCCGAGCGTGTGGATCTCGTCGATCACCACGCTGCCGATCTCCCCCAGATCCCGTCCCGTACGGAGCGCGTGGTCGATCCCCTCGTAGGTTCCGACGATGATGTCCGCGCCGGGGTCGAACCGGTTGCCGTCGTCGTTGATCCGCGAGGCTCCCACTCGGATGGAGACGTCGACGAGGTCGCCGTAGCGCTCCCGGAACGACTCGTACTTCTGGTTGGCGAGCGCGACCAGCGGCACCAGGAACAGCATCTTCCCCTCACCCTTCAGCACGCGGTCGATCCCGGCGAGCTCGCCGACGAGGGTCTTCCCGGTCGCCGTCGCGCTCACGACCAGCTGGTCGCGACCGTCGAGCGCGCCGTGCTCGACCGCGAGACTCTGGACTGGCAGGAGCGTGTCGAACCGCCCCGCGACCTTCGATTTCAGGTCGGGGTGAACGTCGAGCTCCGAGACCGGGACGAGGTCGACCTCGTCGGTGGTCGCGGAGATGGTGTCGAACCGCGTCAGGTCCGGGTCGAGGTCCCCCGAGAGGAGGTTCCGGATGCGTTCGAGGTCCCCGACCTCGAGGAGCAGATCCTCCAGCCGGTCCCGCGCGCCCGAGCGGAGCCCCCTGAATTCGGCCTCGCGTTCGAGTTCGCGCATCGCACAGTCCGGACAGACGTGTTCGTTCCCGTCGACGATGGCCGTCTCGGTGGTCAGCGGCGAGTAGCGTCCGGCGTTCGCACACAGCCGGCACGTCCGAACGACCTTCGCCTCGAGCTGGTAGCCGTCGAGCAGCTCGCGGAGCTCGTCGCGTCCCTCCCGCGAGGTCTGCTCGGAGATGCGTATCCGGCGGGCGCGCCGGGCGAGTTCGACGAACTGCTCGGGCCCGCGGAGGTCCTCGTCGTTGCCCGTCCTGACCCGCAGACGGGCGGGGCGGGGGCCGGCACCGGTCTGCTTCACCTCGAGGGCCCCCCGGAGCACCCGCTCGCCGTCCCGCTCGACCGCGACGAGGTAGGTCCCGTCGCGCTCGTGGAGGAGGAGCGTCTCCACCTCCGCGACCTGCTGTGACACGCGCTCGTGTAGGCGGCCGCGGTACTTCACTCGCCCGGAACGCTCCGACACCGAGTGGAGGAAGTCGAAGAGGGAGACCGACGGCGAAGAGTGTTTGGTAGGGGGGGTCGTACGGCGGGTATGGACGAGGAGACACCGACGACGGACGGCGGAGCCGACCAGCTGTCGAACCCGGCCGACACCCACGGTCTCGATCCGGTGGTCCGCCGGGCGGACGAGGTCGACTACGAATCGACCGACGCCGCGCCCGGCCTCCGGAAGGGCGTCCTCGTGGGCGAGGACGAGGGCGCGCGCAACCTCGCGATCCGCCGGTTCACGCTCGACGCCGGCGCGAGCGTCCCGAAGCACACCAACGAGATCGAACACGAGCAGTACGTCCTCGAAGGGGAGTACGTGGTGGGGATCGACGACGAGGAGTACGAGGTTTCGGCCGGCGACTCGCTGTTCATCCCCGCGGGCGTCGTCCACTGGTACCGCAACGAGGGCACGGAGCAGGGGGCGTTCATCTGCGCGGTGCCCGTCGGCGACGACAGCATCGAACTGCTCGACGAGGAGTAGCGGCCCGATAGGGAGGAGTTTCGCGGGGAGAGACTGGTCGCGGGGGTACGAGCGCGGACTCACCGTCGTCCCGCGCCGGCGGCGTCGGATTTAACACCGAGAATCCGTAAGGTACGAACGGACATGGGCTTCGGGAGCTACGACGAATCCGAACAGGAGAACCAGGCCGTAGACACCGACCTCGAGGACGAGGAGGCGGTGAACACCGCGGAGCACGACCACCAGGGATCCGTGGAGTACGACTTCGGCGACACGAGCAGCGACGACCTGCTGGACAAACTCGAGGAGATAAAGGGCGGCGAGGCCTCGGACTGAGGGACCGGGCGTGAAGTCGGGCGTCCGCGCGCTCGGGGTCGCCGAGTCCTACCCGGGGACGGCCCGCGCCGAGGGAGGCGGCAGGAGCACGCTCGCGGGCGCGGTGGTCCGCGCCGACCGCGTCGTCGACGGACTGGCCTTCGAGACGTGCACCGTCGGCGGACTCGACGCGACCGACGCTGTCGTCCGTCTCTGGACCGACCTCGACCGCCCGGACGTCCGCTATCTGCTTCTCGCGGGAGTCGCACCCGCCTGGTACAACCTCCTCGATCTCGAATCCCTGCACGAGCGAACCGACCGACCCATCGTCGCGGTGACGTTCGAGCCGAGCGACGAGCCGCTCGAGGAGGCGCTCACTCGCGCGTTCTCCGGTCGGGCGCTGGAACGCCGGCTCGAGCGGTTCGATCGGCTCCCACCCCGTTCGCGCCTCCCGATCAACGACGAGGCGGTGTTCCTCCGGTGGGTCGGATGTGAGCCGAGCGAGGCACGCGACGTCGTCCGTGCGTTCACGCCCGAGGGCGGCCGACCCGAGCCGCTGCGGATCGCCCGGATGGCTGCCCGCGCCGGTCGGGCGCTCCGCGAGGACGAGTTCGAAGGAGGGGACGAAGCCGAGACCGCCGGCGGGGATCGGGGCGGGGACGAACCCGTTTAGTGTGGCCCCGTCGAACCGCGGGCATGGACGACCCCGACGCGATGGACGGCCTCGAGGTGACCGGCTGCGAGCGGTGTCCCGCCCTCGTCGAGTCCCGCTCGCAGATCGTCAACGGCGTGGGGGAGCCGGACGCCGAACTCCTGTTCGTCGGCGAGGCCCCCGGCGCACAGGAGGACCGCGAGGGCGAGCCGTTCGTCGGGCGCTCCGGCGACGTCCTCACGGAGGCGCTGGGCGAGCGCGGGGTCGCCCGCGAGGAGATACGCATCACCAACTGCGTCCGCTGTCGGCCGCCCGAGAACCGCGACCCGCACGTCGAGGAACTGGAGAACTGCCGGCCGTACCTCGAGTGCGAGATCGACCGCGTCGACCCGGACCTGATCGTGACGCTCGGGAAGGTGCCGAGCGAGCACCTCCTGGATCGCTCGGTCGCGGTGACGAAGGAGGCCGGATCGGTCCACGACGTCCGCATCGCCGACACCTCCCGGCGGCTGCTCGTCTCCGTCCACCCGGCCGCGACGCTGTACGATCGGAGCCAGGAGGAGACGTTCGCGGCGGCGCTGGACGAGGCCGTCTCGCTCGCCGGCGTCCGGAGCGAAGGTGGCGGCGGAGGCGACGATCAGTCGCGCCTCGGCGAGTTCTGAACCCCCGAACCCCGTTTCGGGTCGAACGCCGGGAGAGAGCCGTCGCCGCTACGGTCGGTGCTCGATCCGCTCGATCCCCGCACGCCAGTAGGGACGGTCCTCCTCCGGGAGGTTCCACTCGACCTCGGCCTCCGTGGGAACGACCAGCCCGTTTCGCTCCTCGTAGGCGCTGAAGCGGCCGGTCCACGGTGCGTGGTCGTCGGCCTCCTGGCGATAGCGTTCGGTCGTCACCCGCTCGACGCGGTCGTTCTCGTCGAAGTGGAACACGGCCGAGGCGGTGTTCCCGCCGTCCTCGATGGTGGCCCGCGCCGAGGAGTCGTCGACGGCCTCCCACTCGACGCCCTCGGACGGGAGCAGTGCGGTGGGGAACCAGACCGCCTCGGCCAGGTAGCGCACGAGCTCGCCCTCGTTCATGTCCCGGTCGGGGCCGACGTCGGCGACCGTGACCGTCGAGAGGAGCCGCGCCCGCAGGACGCCCGAGCCGTGGTCGTAGGCGTCGAGGACCGTCACCGGGAGGAACGGGAGGACGCGGACGGTCGCGCTCCAGACGAACCCCGGCGGGTCGACGGTGTAGCGCTGAGTCGCCTCCATCGGCCGCCAGGTCCGCTCGGACTCGCGCAGTCTGAACTCCCCCGTCTGTTCCAGCCGGACGGTCCGGACGTACGGTCGACCCTCCTCGAGGACGGTCTCGAAGTAGCGACGGACGGGCTCGGGGAGCCCCTCGAAGTCCGCGCTCCTGACCGACCGCCCGGTGTCGGCGCTGGCCCCCGCGACGAGATCCGACGCGAGGCGGTCGTGGAGCCGGGCGACCCGCAGCGTGTTGAACAGGACGAGCCCGACTGCAGCGGCGACCAGCGCGGCGAGCGCCGGGAGCGCGGAGGGTGTGGGTGTTCTCTCGCTCATGTCCCCCCGTCCTCCCCGGGGGCGTATCAGCGTTCGTGTCTCTCCCTCCGGGCGTCGGGGAGCCGACCCGCTTCCGAGGGACCGCAGGACCCACATCGAACTGTGACAAGCGGTGCTGTGCGGTGCGGGGACACCAGCACGCTCACCCGCTCCGAGCGGCGAAGCCGCGAGGAGCGCAGTTTTTCCCCACGTTTTTGCAAGGAGTGGTTCGCGAGCGAAGCGAGCGAACCCGACGCAGCAAAAAGTGGTGGTGCTTTATTGGAACCCGATGCGGCCGCCGCCGGCACTCCGGGGCTCGGGCTGGCCGCCGCGGAAGTCCTCCTCGACGCGCTCGTAGTAGTCCCGGATGTCCTCGTTGATGGTCGGCCGCACGGATTCGAGGGCCTTCCGGAAGTGGCGCATCTCGACCTCGTCGGCCTCGTCGTCCTCGCGGAGCGCCATGATGGCCGCCTCGCGGCCGATCGACTCGAGGTCGCTCCCCACGTACCCCTCGGTGATCTCCGCGAGTTCACGAAGGCTCACGTCGGGCGCGAGCGGCGAGTCCTGCGTGTGGATCTTGAGGATCTGCTCGCGACCCTCGAGTTCGGGCTCGCCGATGTAGACGAGGCGGTCGAACCGCCCGCTACGGATGAGCGCGGGGTCGATCATGTCCGGGCGGTTGGTCGCGCCGATCACCATCACGTTCTCCATCTCCTCCAGCCCGTCGAGTTCGGTGAGGAGCTGGTTGACGACCCGTTCGGAGACGTTCGAGCCGATGTCGCCGCCCCGTCCGGGTGCGAGCGAATCGAGCTCGTCGAAGAAGATCACCGTCGGGGCGACCTGCCGAGCCTTGCGGAACGTCTGCCGGATGGCCTTCTCGCTCTCCCCGACCCACTTCGAGAGCAGCTGCGGGCCGCGGACGGAGATGAAGTTGGCGTTCGTCTCGTTGGCCACGGCCTTGGCCATCAGCGTCTTGCCCGTGCCGGGCGGGCCGTACAGGAGGACGCCCGAGGGCGGGTTGATCCCCATCCGCTCGAACTTCTCGGGGGAGTTCATCGGCCACTCGACGGACTCCTGGACCTGCTCCTTGGCGTCGGTGAGCCCGCCGACGTCGTCCCAGGTGATCTTCGGGAGTTCGACGAGCACCTCGCGCATCGCGCTCGGGTCGACCTCGGCGAGCGCGCCCCGGAAGTCGTTGCGCTTGATGATCATCCGGTCGATCAGGCTCGGCGGGATATCCTCCTCGTCGAGGTCGATCTCGGGGAGATACCGGCGAAGAGCCTTCATCGCGGCCTCTTTCGTGAGGCTCTCGATGTCCGCGCCGACGAAGCCGTGGGTCTCGTCGGCGAGGTGGTCGAGGTCGACGTCGTCGGAGAGGGGCATCCCGCGGGTGTGGATCTGGAGGATCTCCTTCCGACCCTTTTCGTCGGGGACACCGATCTCGATCTCGCGGTCGAACCGGCCCGGCCGCCTGAGCGCGGGATCGACCGAGTCGACGCGATTGGTCGCGGCGATGACGATGACCTGGCCGCGCGATTCGAGCCCGTCCATCATCGTCAGCAGCTGGGCGACGACCCGGCGCTCGACCTCGCCGGTGACGTCCTCGCGCTTGGGCGCGATGGAGTCGAGCTCGTCGATGAAGATGATCGAGGGCGACTCCTCGCTGGCGTCCTCGAATATCTCGCGTAGCTGCTGTTCGGACTCCCCGTAGTACTTCGAGATGATCTCGGGGCCGGCGATGGAGAAGAAACTCGCCGAGGTCTCGTTGGCGACCGCCTTCGCGAGCAGGGTCTTCCCCGTGCCCGGCGGGCCGTGCAACAGCACGCCCTGTGGGGGCTCGATCCCCAGTTTCTTGAAGATCTGCGGGTGTTTCATCGGGAGTTCGACCATCTCCCGGACCCGCTGAATCTCGCTTTCGAGGCCGCCGATGTCCTCGTAGGTGATGCCGCCGCCAGTCTTCTCGAACCCCGAGATCGGTTCCTCGCGCAGTTCGACCTCCGTGTCCTCGGTGACGAGGACGACACCCTCCGGCTCGGTCTCGACGGCGATGAGCGGGATCGCCTGGCCCGGCGAGCGCATGAACGGGTGGTTGGTCGAGGACATCACGGGGACGATGTCACGCCCGACTACCGGCCGCTTGAGTATCTGCCGTTTGACCATCCCGGCGGCGTCCGAGCCGAACTGGACGCTCGCCTCCTCCGGGGGTGCGAGTACCAGCCGGTCGGCCTTCGTCGCCTCGGCCTTGCGGATGGTGACCCGCTCGCCGATGCCCACGTCGGCGTTCTGCCGGGTGAACCCGTCGATCCGGACCGTGTCCGTGTTCCAGTCCTGCCGGTCCGCGCGCCACACCTTCGCCGCGGTCGTGTCCGCCCCCTCGATCTCGATGATGTCTCCCGGACTGAGCTTCAGGTGAAGCAGCGTGTCCGGGTCGAGGCGGGCGATGCCGCGTCCCGAGTCGTTCGGGTACGCCTTCGCCACCTCCAGTTGAACCTCGTTCATGATAGGCTGTAGTGTGTAAACGAACGGCCCGCGGCGTCCATATGTCTTCCGTTCACATAGCCGCGGTCCGACGGCCGTCGGACGCACCGACCCCGAACCGCTTTTGCCGACGGGTCGCCGCCTCCCGGTATGCGAACCCTCGCGTTCGACAGCCGTATGGGCGCTTCGGGCGACATGCTGCTCGCGGCGCTGCTCGCGGCCGGTGCCGACCGCGCGGCCCTCGCCCCCGTCGAGGACGCCGACCGCCTCGACGTCCGTTACGACGTCGGCGAGACGACGAAGAACGGTATCCATGCGACGACCGTGACCGTCCGTCTCGACGGGGACGATGACGGGAGCGCCGACGGAGAGGAGGGTGGGAGCGCCGACGGCGCAAACGCGGGTACGCGGGCCGAGCACGTCCACGAACACGACGACGACGACGATGGCGATACCGGTACCCCCGACCACTCCCCCGGGCACGCCGACCACCACGACCCCCACGGACACGACCACGCGGAGGGTGCCGGGCCGAATCGGAGCTACGCGGAGGTGCTCGACGTGGTGGCCTCGATGGATCTCGATCCCGGCGTCGAGGCGGACGCCCGGGCGACCTTCGAGCTGCTCGGCGAGGCCGAAGCGAGGGTCCACGGGACCGACCTCGACGAGACGCACTTCCACGAGGTCGGGGCCGACGACGCCATCGCGGACGTCGTCGGCGCGTGTCTCCTCCTCGACGACCTCGACGTCGAACGGGTGGTGACGACGCCCGTCGCCGCGGGCGGCGGCGAGGTCTCGATGAGCCACGGGACCTATCCGATACCTGCGCCGGCGGTGATGAACCTCGCCGCCGAGGCGTCGTGGGAGCTACGGGGTGGACCCGTCGAGGCGGAACTGCTCACGCCGACGGGCGCGGCCCTGCTCGCACAGTTCGCGGAGGGGGTCGAGGCGCTCCCCTCGCTCCGGGTCGAGCGGGTCGGCTACGGCGCTGGAGGCTACGATTTCACCGACCACCCGAACGTCCTCCGGGCGACCGTGGGCGAGTCCTCGGGATCGCTCGTCCGCGACGGGATACGGGTGCTGGAGACGAACCTCGACGACGCCACGCCGGAGATCCTGGGGAGCCTCCAGGGGACGCTCGCCGACGCCGGCGCGCGGGACGTCACGGTGGTCCCGACGACGATGAAGAAGTCCCGGCCGGGCCACCTCGTGAAGGTCGTGGTCAAACCCGAGGACGCCGAGCGAGTGGCCCGCAGACTGGCCGAGGAGACCGGGACGCTCGGGGTGCGCGACTCGGGGGCCGACCACCGCTGGATCGCGAACCGCCGGTTCGTGACGGCGACGCTCCTCGACGGCGACGAGCGCCACGAGGTGGCCGTGAAGATCGCGAGCGATACCCATGGAACGGTCTACGACGTGAGCGCCGAACACGACGACGCGCTGGCCGTCGCCCGCGAGACGGGGCTCGCGGTGCGGGAGGTCGCCCGCCGAGCCGAGCGGGCGGCCCGGGAGGGCGGGGCGACCGACGACCGACTGTTGCACGTGCTGGAGCGAAGGCGGTGGGAGGCGGTCGAGGACGCCTATCGCCCCGACTCGCTCGACGTGGACGGGTTCGTCCACCTCTCGACCGCGGACTCGATACTCGGCGTCGCGGCGTACAGCCACGCCGACGCCGAGGACCCGGTACTGCTGGTCGTCGACCCGGCGGCACTCGCCGCGGCGGTCAGGTACGAGGAGACGCCCTCGGGAGCGTTCCCGCACGCTTACGGGCCAATCGAGCGCGACGCCGTCGTCGAGGTGCTCCCGTTCCCGAGAGAGGACGGCCAGTACGTCCTCCCGGAGGCGCTGCGCTGAGCCGGTCGGCCTCCGGCCCCGGAGACTCCACGCTCGGCCCGGCACACGCCGGGGACGACCCTATTCGTCGTACGGCCCTCGTAGGGGTATGAACGGCGAGAGCGCGACCGGCGGACTCCCGGAGGAGACGACGGACGATCCGACGACCCTCGGCGACGAGGGGCTCTCGGAGCTCGATCGGCGGGCGGCTCGGGAGGGAGGCCCGACGGCCGACGAGGAGGCGACGGTCGAGCGGGTCCGGGCGTTCGGCTGGCTGCTGGACGACGCCATCCCCGTGCCCGGGACCGACTTCCGCGTCGGGCTCGACCCGATCCTGAGTATCGTCCCGGTCGTCGGCGACCTGCTCGGCGCGCTCCTCTCGCTGTACCCGGTCGTAGAGGCCTACCGGCTCGGAGTGGAGCGGAAGACCATCGCCAGGATGCTCGCGCTGATCGCCGTCGACGCGGGCGTCGGGTCCGTGCCGGTTCTCGGGACGCTGTTCGACGCGGTCTGGAAGGCCAACGAGTGGAACGTCCGGACGATAGAGCGCCACGTCGAGGGGGACTGACGGGGCGGCACGCGGCGGTCGGTCGACGTCGAGGACCGGAAGGAAAGCTACGGGTTCTTCTCCTCGGATAGCCTACTGGTCCGGCATGGCCACCATCGTCACCGGCACCATCCCGAGCCGGGAACTGGCGCTCGACTACACGCTCGAACGGCTCCCCGAGCTCGAGGTCGAGTGCGAGCGTATCGTCCAGAGCGGCGAGAAGAGCATAATGCCGCTGGTGTGGGTCCGCTACGACGACCGCGAAGCGTTCGAAGCCACGCTCGCGGAGGATCCGACCGTCGACGGCGTGGAACTCCTCTCCGAGTTCGACGAGGAGTTCCTCTATCGGATGGAGTGGACCGACCACGTCCGTCTCCTCCTCCACATGCTCACGAACTCGGAGGCGACGATCCTCGACGCCTACGGCCGGGACGAGGGCTGGCACCTCAGGGGGCTCTACCCGGATCGGGACCACCTCTCGCGAACCCACGAGTTCGCCGAGGAGCACGGGCTGACCTTCGACATCATCACGCTGCGCGAGATGGAGGGCGAGCCCGCGGGCCGCTACGGGCTGACCGACAGCCAGCACCGCGTGCTGGAGCTGGCGGCCAGGCGGGGGTACTTCGAGGTCCCGAGGGACGTGACGCTCCAGGGACTCGCGGACGAGATCGGTGTCTCACATCAGGCGCTCTCCGAACAGCTCCGACGGGGCACCGGTGCGCTCGTCGAGGACACCATCTGCATCGGGTCGTTCCCGGAGAAGGACGATCGGGACGGGGACGAGAAGGGGACGACCGAGGACGCCGAACGGGTCACCCGCGCCGGCTGAGGAGAGAGGGGCGGGGAGGGATTCGAGGCGAGGACGGGGACGACCCGATCGACGCTCACCCGAGATCGAGATCGGCGAGGAACGTCTCGACCGGATCGACGAGAGCAGGGCCCGTCTCCTCCGGCACGTAGTGACCGACTCCGCCGAACTCGACGGTCCGGGCGTCCCCGAACAGGGTCTCGAACCGCCGGAGGTCCCGCTCGCGGAACAGCGGGTCCTCCATCCCCCACGCGAGGAGCGTGGGATGGTGCTTGATGACCGGGACGCGCTCGCGCAGGTCGGCCAGCCACTCGCGCTCGGTCCGGAAAGCCCGTGGGAGGATCCAGGTCCCCCGCCGCCCGCCGGGCGGGAGCGGTCGACGGTACTGCTCGCGTATCGCGGGTGTGAGCTGTGAACGGTCGGCGTAGGCCAGCGGCATCGCGTACTCGACGAAGGCGTTCAGCCGCTCGCAGGCGATCCGACCGAGCGGACCGCCGGCCAGCCGGGAGAACGCCTCGAACCAGGGATCGCCCGAGACGGGCCAGCAGAGCGTGTTCGTGACGACCAGCCCGGGGACGTTCGTCGGGTGGTCGGCGGCGTACGAGAGCCCGACCGGCCCACCCCAGTCGTGGACGACCGGGACGACCCCGTCGAGCCCGAGCGTTCCGACGAACCCCTCGACGACCGCCGCGTGATCGCTCGGGAGGTACGAGAACCCCACCGGGTGCTCCGAGAGCCCGAAGCCGAGGTAGTCGAGCGCGACACAGCGGTAGTCGTCGCGGAGTCCCGCTATCAGGTGTCGGTAGAGGAACGACCACGTCGGGTTGCCGTGGAGGAAGAGGAGGGCCGCGTCGGGGTCAGCGGGCCCCTCGTCGACGTAGTGGACGGTCCCGTGCGGGAGGTCGAGGAACCGTGACTCGAAGGGGTAGGCCGCGCGGTCGACCCAGTCGGGATCACGGACGGGGGCTCCCCTGGCCATGGTCGAAGCACGCGGTACTCGGACAAAAGAGCCCCCAACAGACGCCCCCTCTGGGGTACGCCTCGCCGGTCGCGGATCGCTCCACTCGCCGTTCGGAGGGAGTGGTCCGCGCCCCGCCCGGGCCGAGGGCTCACCCCGTTCACGGCTCCCTGCGGTCGCCGTTCACGTTTCCGAGGCCTCGCTACTCCTCGCGGTGTTCGGCCATCGCCTCCTCCAGGGAGAGCTCGCCGAGGGCCACCCGTCGGGCGAGGCTGTCGGTGAGCTCGCGGTTCTCGGGCGAACGTTCCCGGGAGCGGTTCTTGACGACCTGGATCTCCCCCGCCGTCGGCTCGACGTCGCGGGAGGTCACCGGCTCCCCCTCCAGCCGGGCGATGTTCACGGCGGCGAGGACGTCCCCCACCCCCGTGCCGCAGGTCCCCTGCCCGAGGTAGGGGGTGGTCCCGGTCTCGTCGACCAGCTCCACCCGAACGTCGTCGAGCGCGTCGACGATGCGAGCGCCCTGGAGCCGCGCGCCGTCACCGACCCGGACCACGGGGTCGACGGCTCCGTCGAGTTCGCGCTCGATGGTCGCGACCGCGTCGGACAGCGGGACGGCGAACGCCGCGACCACCGTCTCGCCCGAGAGGACGGCGATACCGGGGCGCTCGCCGGGGTCGACGCCGACGACGGTCCGACCACCGCCCCCGCGGAGCGTCGCGAGCGCCTCCTCGACGGCCCGGCGAGACTCGCCTCCCGAGACACGCACGAGCGTCGCCTCGCCGGGATCGACCTCGTCGTCGGGGCCGGTCACGACGACGCGGGTGTGCTCGGGCAGATCCTCGCCGGGCTCGACCGTGGTGAACGTCACCCCGCGCTCGCGGAGTTCGCCCACGACGTCGTGGTAGACCTCGAAGTCGGCGGTGGCGACGACGATCACGTCCCCCGTTGGTGGAGGTCGAGTAAAGCGCTTGCCACCGAGGGGATGACCGCGGCACTGACGACCCACGGAACGCTGGGGAGGTTCGGATCGGCGGCGAGAGCGGCCCGATCCCCGTGTCTCACTCGTCCGCCCGGTCGAGCGCCGCCCGGTCGAGGACGGCGTCGCGGGCCCGCTCGGCACAGCCCCGGCGTAGACGGGGGAAGTAGAGCGTGTTCTCGTCGACGGGGTGTGACAGGAACCCGGCCTCGCCCGGCTCGACGCCCGCCTGCCGTATCTGGATGTGTCCGGTGAGGATGCCGGGGGAGAGGTCGACGCCCCGTATCTCCCCCATCGGGATCCGCTTGTCCTCGAACATCGAGGCCGAGGACCGCTCGATGGAGACGTGGTCGGCGTGGACCGAGAGCGTCCCGCCCTGCATCCGGCAGGAGACGAGCGGCTCGGCCACCTCGCCCTCCTCGCCGTCCCCCGTCCCTCCGGTACCGTCCGACGCCACGTTCATCGTTACCGTAGGACGACCCCGGGAACGAAAAGTCCACGGGCGAGGTGACCGGGGACTCGTGGGCGGGAATCGCGGAGGTTTATACCCGAACACGCAGAACTGGAAGGTAGTGAACGATCGGATACCGACGGGGTGTGCGCCCGTCGACGAACTGCTCGGCGGGGGGTTCGAGCGGAGCACGGTCACTCAGATCTACGGCCCGCCGGCGTCGGGGAAGACGAACCTCGCGCTCTCGGCGGCCGTCGAGGTGGCCGCCGCGGGCGGGACCGCCCTCTACATCGACACCGAGGGGCTGTCGGTCGACCGGCTCGAACAGGTGGCGAGCGCCCGCGCCGACGGGGACGTGAGCGTCGAGGGGATCGCCTCGCGGATCATCATCACGGACGCGCTCGACTTCGGCGAACAGGAGGAGGCCGTCCGCGACGCCGCGGAGTTCGCTGGACAGGTCGATCTCGTGGTGCTCGACTCGGCGACGGGGTTCTACCGGCTCGAACGCGACGACGGCGACGAGGGCGCGACGCTCCGCGCCGTGACGCGGCAGGTCACCCACCTGCTCTCGCTCGCCCGCAAGCACGACCTCGCGGTCGTCATCACGAACCAGGTGTTCTCGGATCCCGACAGCGACTCCGAGCGCACCCGCCCGCTGGGCGGACACACTCTCACCCACTGGTCGGGGACCGTCGTCCGCGTCGAGCGGTTCCGCGGGGGCAACCGTCGGGCGACCCTGGAGAAGCACCGCTCGATGGCCGCGGGCGAGACCGCGCGGTTCCGCATCACCGGATCGGGGCTCGAGGCGGTCGAGGAGCCCGTCTGAGCCGTCGCTCCGTCGATAGGTGACCGGTTCTTTCGTTCCCCTGTCCCGCTGGAGACCCCGCGAACGTGAGCGTGAACGGAGGGCTGCGGGTCGCCGCCTACAGCTCGCCGAGCTTCCGGAGGAGCTGGCCCTGGTACTCCTCGTCGGACTGCATCCCCTTCTTCTCGATGACGTTCCGTTCGAGCTTGTCGAGGGCGACCCGGAACGCGGACTCGGAACCGTATCCCTCACCGGTGCCGGCTACCTGCCCGACGTTGGTCCGCAGGCGGATCTGGGCGTAGATCAGGGGCGTCCCGCGGAGCTTCTCCTTGTGCTCGTTGAACCGGACGTGAGCGTGGTGGACCTGCATCTCGCTGTACTTGTCCGACACCTGCTCGATGCTCCGGACGATCTCCTCGCGGCTGATCGTGTCGAGAAGGTCGATGTTCGTGATCTGGACGTCCATATGCTCCTCCTCGGTGTAGGTGAGCGCGCGGAGCACGTCGGTCTTCGTGAGCACGCCGGCGACGAGCCGGTCGTCCTCCTCGGGCGTGACGACCAGCCCCCCGAGGTCGAGTTCGAGCATCCGATCGACGGCGTCGCGAACGCTCGCGCCGCGATCGACGGTCTCGACCGGGCTGCTCATGATGTCGTAGACGGGGAGGTCGAGCATCCGGTCGGAGTCGCCCACCCGGTCGCCCCGGGTGGTCCGCCCCTCGTCGCGGACGACGAAGTCGACGATGTCGTGGGTGGTGAGCATCCCCGAGAGGAGGCCGTCGTCGTCGACGACGGGGAGCCGCGAGATCCCGTTCTCGCGGAGGAGGTTGATCGCGCGGCCGACGCTGTCGGACTCGGGGATGGTGACGACCTCCTCCGTGTAGATCTGCTCGACCGTCAGCACGTCGAGGTTCTCGACCACCGCCTCGAGGATGGCGTCGACGGTGATGATCCCCCAGAGGCCGCCGGCCTCGAAGACGGGGGCGACCTTCACGCCGCCCTCGACGAGGATGCGCGCGACCTCGCGGACGTCGCCGGTCCGATCGACCCGCGGGGCGCTCTTCATCATCGCCGCGGCCTTCGTGTCGTCCTCCACGTGCGAGGAGAGGAGCTGTCGCTCGGTGATGATGCCGGCGTACTCGCCGTCCTCGAGGACGAGTATCCCCTTGGGGTTCTCCCGCTCGAACAGCGACTTGACCTTCCCGAGACGCTCGTCTGACTCGACTTCGATCTGCTCGCGGGTCGCGATATCTGCGATATCCATGGTCGATCCTGCCTCCCGTTCGCCGCCCGAAGTTATGAAATGTCGGTATCCGTCCCGGCCCTCGGCGGTGGCGTCCGGCGACCCCGGAGTGAGGCCGGAGGGTCAGAAGAGTCCGACCCCCGATAACGCGACCTGGTGTTGTTCCCGAAGCCGGGGTCCAGTCATCCCGCTCCCGCCAACGGAACTCGCGCGTGACCGCCGCTCTCGCCTCCCCCATGCGTTCCCGACTCGGCGACTCATCCGTCCTCGATCACGTCGATGGCATCGACGTCGGTCACCGTCTCTGGCGACGAGTAGTTCCGACGATCGCTATCGCCTTTGGGGGTCTGTACTGGATCGCTTCGCGGATCGTCCCGGGCGTAACCCGCTCCGCTCCCGTGGTTCCGATTCGTCCTCGTGTCCCACTGGGCGTCGTTCCCCCCTGGCGTTATCCCTTGGGTAGCGATACACGTTAGTCGGGTCCGTCGGCACGGAGGAAGGCATACGAGGACGAAGGGGGGCGGTGTCTGTGGGACCACCCCTACCAACACAAATAAATGATCCATGAGCATCAATGACACGTACGATGGTTGGAGGATGTGGGGTCATCGGTGGTGGGGGCTACCCGATCGACGATATGGCCGAGACCCTCGCCTGGACTGGTGAGGAGGACGAGTCCCGGTACGAGGACTCGTCGCTTCGTCTTCACGGGTTCACCCACCCGAGCCGAAACGACCAGGCCCCCGGTCGAGCCCCGGAGCGTGACGCCCTGGTCTGGGTCTGGGGCAACGTCGTCGGCTATCGGCGGAACGGATCCTATCGACCCCGAAGACCGGAGGACCGTCCCCCGTCGACATACTGTGCTCGTCGGTACGCGGATGACGGGTTGGACTTCGTTCGCCGGTTGAACGGCGACTTCGTCGGCGTCGTCTACGACCGCGAGCGGTCGAGGGTCTCCGTCTTCACGGACCGCCTCGGGACCTGGCCGCTCTACTTCACCGAGACCGACGACGACACGGTCGTGTTCTCGGCTCACGTCCAGTCGCTCGCGGAGTATCCATCGATCTCGCCCGCGTTCGACGAGGAGTACGTCGTGCAACACCTGTCCTGGAGAGGTGGTCCCTACGGGGTGAAGACCCCGTTACAGGGGATCGAAACGTTCCCCCCCGGGACGGTCACGACCTACGATCTCGAGGGGGGCTCGGTTTCCCGGGAAACCTACTGGCGGCCAAAGTTCTCCGACAGCGGGACGTTCGACAGCTACTCCGCGTACGTCGACGCGTTCGTCGACCGGTTCCAGGCGTCCGTGGCCGAACGAACTCGTGACCGTTCGAAGCGGTACGGGATACTGCTCAGCGGCGGAAGCGACGCGCGGCTGATACTCGGAGCGCTCGACGACGATGTCGACGTCACTGCCTATCACATGGCAGACTGGATGAGCAAGGAGGCGAGGACCGCCGAGCGGATCGCGATGAAAAAGGACGTCCCGTTCCGGTTTCTCCGTCGTGATCCGGGGTATCTCGGAAGGGTGCTGGAACGTTCGCCGAAGATGTGGAACTTCCAACAACTTTTCAACCAGGCCTGGGCGGAGGGGTTCATCGACGACATCAGGTCGGAGGTCGACGTGCTCCTCACTGGCCACTTTGCCGACACGATGTTCAAAGGGACGTTCGTACCGACCCGATACGTCGGTCTCGGCCCCCTGGGTCCCCACGACACCAGGGTCGAACTCCCGATAAACTCGATCGAGGAGTTCGATCGTGAATTCGGCCCTCGAAAGCCCGAGTTCGTCGACTCGGACGTGGAACTCCCGGACGTTCTCGCCCGAAACATCCGATGGATCGGGGATCACGTCGAGAGCTACGGGATCGAGTTCGACTCGTTCAGGGATTTCGTGCTCGGACGGCTCCACGTCCCCGCAACTACCGACCCGTTCTTCAGACAGAGCCTCCGGGAGAATCTCGAACTTCAGATGCCGATCTACGACGACCGGCTCTTGGATCTGTGGATGGCCACGCCGACGGCGTACAAGCTCAGGCGTAACGTCATCAATTCGGCCGTCAAGGCGATCGACCCCGAACTCGCCGACATCCCACACGCCGCCACCGGAGTCCCGGTCAGATGCTCGTACCCCGTCCATCGAATCGGTGATCTCCCGATGAACGCCCTCCGCCTGGCCTCCCCGTTCGAGGCGATCCCGGCGGAACATGTGGGTCACCACCCCTGGGGGAATCACCCGGAACTGATCCGCAAGGGATCGTACGTCAAGGACGCGCTCTACGACGCGGAGGATGTGATACGATCGCTCCCGTTTCTCGACTGGGATGCCGCTGTCGATTGCTACGAGGACCACCTCGCTGGCGAGGACAACGCCAAACTGCTCTACCGACTCGTCACCTTCCTCGAGGCACCGCTCACGAGGCGGATCGCGACAGCCGACGACCAGCCCTGAACGGGGGGCGAAGGTCCTCCCCCTCCTCCCCCTGGTGCCGCGCGACCGATCGGTCGCAGTCCCCGATCGAGTCCCTCGAGACGGAATCCATCCGGACGGGGACGCCGCCGGATCGAACCGACGAGTGATGCTCGGCGGACTCATCCCCGGTCCAGAAATCCGATACGTTACCCCTGAGATCGCTCGGTCCTACATCCCTTTTCCGTCGTCGTCGTTGTGCCCGGGCATGACTCTCACCTCCGCCCGCTGGATGGTTGTCTGAGAATATCAATCATACGGAATGGAAAACTATAACTGGTTCAGCAGGACGTATCCCGGACCCTCGACGACAGGGTCTCCAGGCTCTACCGCAGTTCGCGCGAAGACGCTCCGATCCCGTCCCCGGAGACGCCGCCCCACAACGCCCCGGATCGCTCGACGGTTCGTCCGTTCCACGGACCGGTTTCTTCTCGGCGGTCAGGGTCGAAGCCGCGTCGATCGACGACCGGGTCAGCCGCGAGACGACCCTGGCCGTCGTTCTCGAGCGACCGTGTCCCGCACCTATACGTAGATCGACAGGTCGTGAACTGCATCCCCACCGCTATCCAACGTAACTGTCTTAGGTGAGTGGGTTCGGGCTGACACCGCCCACGTCATGCGGAATCACCTCCTTCCTTGCCGTCCGATCCCCCCGGCTCGTCGTCGAGTCCGAGCCGACCGATGTGCTCACGGCGCCGCTTCTCGAGTTCCTCCCGTTGGGTGGGCTGGTCGTAGTGCTCCTCGATCACGCGAACCGACGAATTGACTAGCTTCGCGACCACCTCGATTGGGACGCCACGGTTCAACTGCCACGTGATCGACCCACGGCGAACCGGGTGGGGACTTCGGGAGGACGGACACTTGCTCGCCTGCGAGTAATCGACCCACTCACAGGTGTCGCGCTCCTTCCCGTGTGGGCACTCCATGTGGAGGACGAAGAGTAACCGGCTCCTCGCAAGCTGGGAATACTGTTC
The DNA here is from genome assembly GCF_037335815.1 of Salinirubellus litoreus. Taxonomy (NCBI): domain Archaea; kingdom Methanobacteriati; phylum Methanobacteriota; class Halobacteria; order Halobacteriales; family Natronomonadaceae; genus Salinirubellus; species Salinirubellus litoreus. Next base: position 89,007 of record NZ_CP147841.1, read on the forward strand.
GACGCAATCACTGGGGAGACCGTTAGTGTCGGGAAGTAAACCGATCCCTCGGCCGGTACTCGACTATTGTCTGTGACCAACGACCAGCCCACAGTCTTCGCATTCTACAGCAGCGGGTCCACCCAGGTCGGTAAACGGCTCCTCTACCGTAAGCTCCTCACTGCAAGCAGGACAGGTACCTGACGAGGAAAGTTCCGATACTGCAGTGAGTGACTCGACACGAGGAACCATCTCGCGAACCGGGTTACTGGTCCACTCGACCCGCTCCTTGAGGTGGGCCAGGTCGTCGTACGATACCTTCGACACGGCATGGTCGTCGATGACTTCCCTCTCCGCAGCCAGTTCGTCGCGCAGGTATTCGATCTCCTGTTGCTGGCTCTCGATGACCGACTCCAGCTCGGCAGCGCGTGACCGGAGGTTCTGCGTGCTCGCGATATCGACTGTATCCGTCTCGTCTACAGGGGTGTCGTGTCCAGTTTGGACGGTTGCTCCACCATCTGTTATCTCCGTAGTCGGAGTATCATTCGGCTCGTGAGCCACCAGGTCGCCTTCCTCGAGTCGAATACGTATCGTTTCCGTACACGTGGGATACTCCAACGCCTCGTTTTCCGACTGGTGTAAGAGGGCAACGAGCCGGCGAAGTATCTCGGATCGGCTCACGCCAACCTCTTCTGCCGATTCGTCGACAATCTCCTGCGTTGCCTCGTCGACCTTGGTCGTCATCGGGAGGTTGCCTTGGCATGTCGCCATCGTATAACCCTATTATACCACCCGATGATATTATGCGTTGGGGGCGTTTCCGCGGTATACTCCCACAGACTGGACAGCAGCCCCTACACCCGAAGGAGCCGAATAGCAAGCTCCTCGGTGATATCGAAGTGGGTGTCGTAGAAATCGAGGGCGGCGATCACCAGTGTCAAACTGGCTGCGGTGAGCCCGTTATACCTCGTCAGGAGGAAAGGCCTCGAATACCTCAACAAGTAGCCGAATGCGGTGCTTGCCGGCAAACCTCCCTTTTCATTCCCAGTGGCAGGATATCCGGCTCTGCTGAACTCCCCGAGATGTGGTAATATACGTTTGCGAGATACAGAGCGTGAGTTTAGCACCACGTATACATTTGTCTCCGGTCATTCTAGTCAACGTATCTACTCATACCTAGAACTTAGTCTTGGTCACGAATATTTACTTACGTATCGATAGTTGTGGATGGCAATGAGTGGAGGCTGTTCGTATAAGTTCAATCCAGAATCGTCGGAGACGACGATATCTGGGCAGTGGACGTGTCCACACGAGTCGTATGAGGATGCAGCCTACTGTGTCTTCCACGTTACTCGATGTGATCCAGAGGTCCAGCCATCTACGATGGAGATTCGGACGGCGTTCCTCGAAGGACTCCAGTCGGACGACCCTCGGCGATCCCAATTTATTGGCATCAGTGTCGAAACGTTAGACCTCTCTGAAGCAGACCTCCACGTAGTGGGCGGCGACAGCATTGACCTTCGACACGCTTCACTCAACGTTCTCAATTTGACGAGTGCACGAGTTAATGATGTCCTCCGATGCGACGATGCCAATATTGAGAACCTTCTCGCGGATGTCTCCGAATTCTTGGATCGAGTCCGGCTCTGTGGCTGCCAGATTGAGTTAGCCAGGTTCGATCTAGCCACCTTTGAACGATATGCAAATTTCAATGGAACAGAATTTAAGGAGCTATACTGTAATACCGCGTTTTTCAATCGAGTCCGTTTTAATGAGAGCCAATTCTCAGATACAGCTAGTTTTCATAACACCACATTCAGGGATTGGACCGATTTTGGGGACACGCAATTCCATGGAACTGCCATCTTCTCTCGCGCCCGGTTCAATGATGACGTAACCTTCACCAGGTCAGCATTTACCGGAGAAAAGTGTAACTTCAAGGGTTGCCGTTTCCGCCGCAAGGCGACATTCGAGCACGTTCAGTTTACCATCTCACCAGACTTTGCTGAGATTGACTGCACTGGGAGCCACCACTTTCAATTCCACGCACCGGCCGCTGACATCATCGTTTCCTTCCGAGATGCCAACCTCACCCAAGGCCCTATAGAGCTGGTCATCGGCGAGAAACATGAAGACACCGACGAATGGAAATACGACCCGTCCGGTGAGATAGCAGTCGACTTCACAGACGCTTCTTTAGGCGAGGTCGATCTTCATAGCCAGATAATACACGAGGAAATCAAGGAGTTAGAAGAGTCAACATCCTATTTGGTCAATACATTAAATACTGTAGTTGATCTCGACACTATTCGCTTCCGGAGGACGACATTCGACGGTTTCGACTTTAGCAAGTACCACACGAACTTGCTGGAATCCAACTGGAATATCCATCATTTCAATACACCAGACGTTGACGGGCCTCCATCCCTGCAGTTCACTAAGGAGCCAACACCCACTGATCTGGAAGAAACTTATCTCAAAGCTAAGAACGGGGCCCGTGCATCAGGCGACAATCGTGCCGCAAGTGAATTTTTCCTTCGCGAAATGCGGCAGCGACGAGCCCAACATTACGCCACTGTCCGCTCCGACAAGTCGCCCCTCACCCGCCTCAAAGGAATCCTCTCCACAGCAGCAAACGACCTCCTCTACGTGACAGCCGGCTATGGAGAACGTCCTAGCTACGTAATCGGAATCTCATTCGGAATAATCCTCTTCGCTACATTCCTATTCCAGGGATTCCTCGCATCATACCGCGCCCCACCCAGCATCTGGATCGAATCCTTCCTCTTTAGCTTCCAGAGCTTCATTACATTCACCATAGGCTCACCCCCCTCCGGAAGTGAATCACCCTTCATCCGTATGTTAAGCGCATTTGAAGGGTTCCTCGGCGCCTTCCTGATCGCCCTCTTCGTATTCACACTCACTCGATCAGTCCACCGTTGAGTCACCCTCGCTTCCAGGACAATGCCACCGACCTCGTTTAGTCAGAGAATATATTGAGCGGATCCAACTATTGACAGGATCGGGCAGAGTTTAATAAGATGGCTCATCAAACATATTGGAATGTTCCACATCACATTTAATGTCATAAGTGATCAATATTTCACTTATTAATTCCGCGATCCAAGATGGTGAGGTCGGTGCGACGTAAATTTTTTCAATGAGTTTGTCCAGATCTACTGAAATATAAATTCCCTCTGGTTGCTCACTCCAATCAATTTTCCTCGCAGGTGCTTGTACCTCTTCGTCATATTCAATCTCACCTGTGTAGGGGAGCTGATCACATAACATCCTCAACTCCCGTTCGTGTTGAAAGCTCTTTCTTTTGGATAAGTATCGTCGTAGAGTATTGTCTTCTGGAATTGTCTCTTCATCATAATCCAGATATTGGACTTTCCCTATGTGAATGCGATAATCACAATTTTGAAGAGCAGATTTTAGTCGTCCAAAACGAGATTGAATAGCGATACCCTCATCAGATTTCAAATAAGTATTCCACATTGCTGCTGATTCATAATCATTCATATGCCAGCAATTCAAAAAGAACATACGGTCACTATCGAACTCATCTAACAAGGGACCTGACTTTAGAGCCTCTAGAACCTTTCCTATCGTCCCATCTTTCGGGTCCAATTCATCGTGCTTTTCAACAATTGATTCCCACCACTCCCGATATTTATTGACCAGCAACTTTCGGTCTTCGTAGTTGCCTTGCGGGTACTTTCCTTCGAAAGGATCCTCAAATTGATCGACTCTGGTGAAGTAAAGTGATGTCTTTTCCAATAGGGACATTAGCTGTGATAAATCCATATACCTCCAAACTTTTTTAGAATCATTCCTTGGTGAGATTGTAACTGGATGATCTTCGTACGGCATTCACATAGAGATAGTCTACCAAGGACTAAATATAGTGGTCTTTGCGGATTCATAGCTACCAGTGGTTCTGGGTCTCTTGATATGCAACATACGCGCCCTCTATTCAGCAGGCCGGATAGAATATATCACAAATAGATCAGTTGGCGAGGACGCGACACCTTGATCAGGTGGTCGTAGATACGCTCGGTCGTCTGTATCGACCGGTGCCGGAGTCTGTTCCGGACGTCGTATAGCGTGTTTCCGTCTTCGGCGTTCATCATCCGGTAGGCGACGCTGTGCCGGAGTGCGTGCGGCGTCACGTCTCCAGAGTCACCTCGAGAGCCATCGAGGCGGTAGGGGCGAAGGTCTGCTGTCTCGGCTACTTGTGGAGCATATTGCGAACACCCTGGGTGCTGATCCGCTCGGACGACCGCCCCGGAAACAGGGCCGATGATTCCTTCCACCGATTGGTGAGATAGGACGAGACGAGCCGGGTCACGTCTGCCGACAGCGCCATCGTCACCGGACCAGGGCTGTTGTCGTTCGGGTAGTCCTTCTGGATGTGGCCGGGGAGGTACAGCTCGCTGTTGCCCTCCCGTAGCATCTCGCCGTCGAGGTCGACGAGCTCTCCGACTCGGAGGCCGGTGTCGTAGGTGAGCGCGATGATGGTCTCGTTGCGCTGCTGGAGGTACGAAGTCCCGTGTCCTCGTAGCAGGCGGTACGGAGGGCATCGACCTGGTCGGGAGTGAGCCACACTTTCGCGCGAACTTTGGAATCTGCGTTTTCGGGCATTTCGGGAGGGACTCTTTAAATACGAACACGGGCCCATCCTACTTGAACTTCGGAGTCTACGCACAGACTCCAAAGCTCACCCCCAATGTGATGTCGGAATGGGAAGGGGTACCGAAGTAGATGATCTTGTTGAAACCCTCAATCCGTGGTAGGTTTCAACAGTCCTGCTGAATACAGAGCGCGTGCTCCGCGGACCCCTCTGCTGGGGTTGCGCCGTTGTGGCTCGGCTCACCGGCGCTTGGCTGCCCACTGTCAGTCATGGGTAGCAGCACCTCCCGTCGTCACACGCGGGACACGGTTGCTCCTCTTCGAGGATGTAGTCCCCGCAGTAGTCGCAGACTGGGGGTTCGAGCCATACTTCACGGCTCACTGCACCCACCTCCGTGGCGACAAGTGGCGGGTTTGAAGCCACCGGCTATGGCCGGTGAAACCGTAATAAGCGAGTGGGTTCGGGCGGATTTGAACCGCCGGCCTCCTCCATGTCAAGGAGGTGTCATAACCGGTCTAGACCACGAACCCTCGCACTCTACCGTACCCCGGAGAGGTGTTTGAAGGTTTCGGAACCGCCCCTCGGGGTCCCGGTACCGCCCCGATGGCGACACGCTTAAGCGGATGTACTGATATGAACATCACAAGACGAAGACGTACATCAGTGATACCATGAAGGACTACATCGAACGGGTGACCGAGGGCGAGGACCTCAGTCAGTCGGCGGCCCGAGAGGCCGCCCGACTGGTGTTCGAGGGAGCGACCGAGGCCCAGATCGGGGCGTTCCTGGCGGCGCTCCGGGCGAAGGGCGAGACGGAGGCCGAGATCGCCGGTCTCGCCGAGGGGATGCGCGAGGTCGCACGGACCATCCACCCCGACCGGACGCCGCTGGTCGACACCTGCGGGACGGGCGGCGACGACCACAGCACGATCAACGTCTCGACGACGAGCGCCATCGTCGTCGGCGGTGCGGGCGTCCCGGTCGCCAAGCACGGGAACTACTCGGTCTCCTCCTCCTCGGGGAGCGCCGATGTCCTCGAGGAGGTCGGGGTAAACGTCGACGCCGAGCCCGAGGCCGTCGAGCGAGCCATCGAGCGCGACGGGATCGGGTTCATGCTCGCGCCCGTGTTCCACCCCGCGATGAAGGCCGTCATCGGCCCGCGGAAGGAACTCGGGATGCGGACGGTGTTCAACGTCCTCGGCCCGCTCACCAACCCCGCGGGCGCGGACGCGCAGGTCGTCGGGGTGTACGACCCCGACCTGGTGCCGGTGATGGCCCGGGCGCTCGCCCGGATGGACGTCGAGCGCGCACTCGTCGTCCACGGCTCGGGGATGGACGAGATCGCCCTCCACGGCGAGACGACCGCCGCCGAGATGCGGGGCGAGGAGATCAGGGAGTTCACCCTCACGCCGGCCGATCTCGGGCTGGACTCGGCCCCGGTCGCCGACGTCGCAGGGGGCACACCGTCGGAGAACGCGGCCGACCTCCGGGGCATCGTCGGGGGCGACGTCCGGGGCGCGAAGCGGGATATCATCCTCGCCAACGCCGGCGCGGCCATCTACGTCTCCGACGAGGCCGACTCGCTCGAGGAGGGCGTCGAACGCGCCCGCGAGGCCATCGACTCCGGCGCGGCCGCTGCCAAACTCGACGAACTCCGATCGGGCGCATGAGCGGGGCGAGCGCCCTCCGCGTGAAGGTCTGCGGGCTGACCGACGAGACCGACCTCGGCGTCGCAGTCGAGGCGGGGGCCGACGCGGTCGGGATCGTCGCCGACGTCCCGGTCGATACCCCGCGGGAGGTCCCGGCCGCCCGTGCCCGCGAACTCGCCGACGCGGTCCCGCCGTTCGTCACGAGCGTCCTCGTGACGATGCCGGGATCGGTCGCCGAGTGTGCGGAACTCGCAAAGCGCGTCGGCACCGACGCCGTGCAGGTCCACGGCGACCTCACCCCCGCGGAGGTCGAGGCGCTCGGCGGGAGCTTCGACGGGGACGTCCTCGTCGCCACCGACCACCGGACCGCCGCCGAGTACGCCGCCGTCGCCGACGGCCTCGTCGTCGACTCGGTGGACGACTCCGGTGCCGGCGGCACCGGCGAGACCCACGACTGGGAGCGCACCCGCGAGGTCGTCCGGGACCTCGACGTCCCGGTCGTCCTGGCGGGCGGACTGATCCCGTCGAACGTCGCCGAGGCCGTCCGGACGGTTCGACCGTTCGCGGTCGACGTCGCCAGCGGCGTCGAGGGCGAGGTTCCAGGTCGAAAGGACCACGACGCGGTCCGGGGGTTCGTCCGCCGGGCGAAGCGTGCCGGCGAGCGGGCCGACGAGGGGGTGACGGCCGAACCGTGACCCGCGCCGTGGACACCGACCGCGAGACGTTCCGCGAGCACGCTACCGACGGCCCCGCCGTGATCCGTGTGGCCGTCGACCTCGACGTCGACGTCGAGCCGCTCGCGGCGTACGCCGCCCTCGTCGGCCGGACGAGCGACGCCGACCGCGCGCCGTACACGTTCCTCCTGGAGAGCGCGGAGAAGGTCGCCTCCAGCGACCCCGACGGGGCGTTCTCGGCGGATCGAGGTGCCGACAGACACGCCCGCTTCTCGTTCGTAGGCTACGACCCCTCGGCGGTCGTCACGGTCGGTCCTCGCGGGACCGACGTCGAGACGTTCGACCCCGGCTACGAGGGGCTCCTCACCCCCGATGCGGCGGAGGACGGTGACACCGTCGACACCCTCCGGGCGGCACTCCCCGACATACCCCGACGGAACTTCCCCGAGAGCGACCGACAGACGCTCGACGGCGGTCTCGTGGGATTCCTCACCTACGACGCCGTCTACGACCTCCACCTCGCGGAGGTCGGCCTCGAACGACCGGACTCGCGGCTCCCCGACGCACAGTTCGTCCTCACCACCCGAACGCTCGCGTTCGATGACGGTGCCGACACCGTCTCGCTCGTGTTCACCCCCGTCGTCCGTGAGGACGACGACCCCGACGAGATCTACGGCGAACTGCTCGCCGAGGCCGACCGGGTGGAGGAGCTGCTATCGGGGGCGACCGAGCCGGAAACCGGCGGGTTCGTCCGGAGAGGGGAGGACGCCGGCCCGCAGGACGAGTACGAGGACGCGGTCCGCCGGGCGAAGGAACACGTCCTCGACGGGGACATCTACCAGGGGGTCATCTCCCGCAAGCGCGAACTCCACGGGGAGGTCGACACGCTCGGGTTCTACCGCGCCCTGCGCGAGGTCAACCCCTCGCCGTACATGTACCTGCTCGCCCACGACGACCTGACCGTCGTGGGAGCCTCCCCCGAGACGCTCGTCTCCGTCCGGGGACAGGAGGTGATGGCGAACCCCATCGCCGGGACCTGCTCCCGGGGAGCCTCCCCCGTTGAGGACCGACGGCTCGCCGGCGAGATGCTCGCCGACGAGAAGGAGCGGGCGGAGCACACGATGCTCGTCGACCTCGCGCGAAACGACGTCCGGCGGGTGAGCGAGGCCGGGAGCGTCCGCGTCGAGGAGTTCATGAACGTCCTCAAGTACAGCCACGTCCAGCACATCGAGTCGACGGTGACCGGTCGACTCGCCCCCGAGCACGACGCGTTCGACGCCACCCGGGCCGCGTTCCCCGCCGGGACCCTCTCGGGCGCGCCGAAGATCCGCGCGATGGAGATCATCGACGCGCTCGAACGCGAGCCACGAGGGGTGTACGGCGGCGGTGTCGGCTACTACTCCTGGACGGGCGACGCCGACTTCGCCATCGTCATCCGCACCGCGACGGTGGAGGCGGGAGTCGGCAGCGGCGGTGAGGACCGTGACGGCTGTACGCCGTCCCGTCCCGAGGACCTGATCACCGTCCAGGCCGGTGCGGGTATCGTCGCCGACTCGGACCCGACCAGCGAGTACGAGGAGACCGAGAAGAAGATGGACGGGGTGCTCGCGGCGCTCGAACGCATCGAGGAGCCGCCCGAGCGCGAGCGCGAACGGGGGGTGTCCCGATGAGCGTCGCCGACAGTTCCGCGAAACGGGTGCTGTTCGTCGACAACTTCGACTCGTTCACGTACAACCTCGTCGAGTACGTGAGCCAGCTCCCGGGCACGGAACTGGCGGGCGTGCTTCGGAACACCGCGTCGGTCGACGAGATCCGAGCACAGGACCCCGACGCCATCGTCATCTCGCCGGGGCCGGGCCACCCGAAGAACGACCGCGACGTCGGCGTCACGATGGACGTCCTCCGGGAGCTCTCGCCGACCGTCCCGACGCTCGGCGTGTGTCTCGGGCTCGAGGCCGCCGTCTACGAGTACGGCGGGAGCGTGGGCCGTGCCCCCCGACCGATCCACGGCAAGGCGTTCCCCATCGACCACGACGGTCGGGGCGTCTTCGAGGGGCTCGATCAGGGGTTCACGGCCGGGCGTTACCACTCGCTGATCGCGACCGAGGTGCCGGACTGCTTCGAAGTCTCGGCCACCACGGCGGACTCGGGCGAGGACCTCGTCATGGGGGTGCGCCACCGGGAGTACCCCATCGAGTGCGTGCAGTTCCACCCCGAGTCGGTGCTGACGGGTGTGGGCCACGACGTCATCGAGAACTTCCTCGACGGCGTCTGAACGGTCGAGATCGCGGTTCCGTACCCCGTGTGACTGCTCGGCTGTAACGTAGCATACGCCGAGGGAGCGTCAGCGAGCGAGGCGTTTTGGTTCGAGAGACGCCTACGGCGTCTCTCGTCATCACGAAAGACCGCAGAGCGGTCTTTCGTACGACACCGCACCGAGCGTAGCGAGGTGCGGCCTTTTTCACCCATGTTTTTGCGGCGAGCGGTGCGCCGAAGGCGCACCCGAGCCGGAAAAAGATGGTTTAATAGAAGGCCACGGGCGTCCCGGGCGAGTCGTCGCGGGTGATCTTCTCCATCGCCTCCTCGAAGTCGGTCATGCGGATCTCGGTGCGCTCGTCGCGGATGGCGAACATCCCGGCCTCGGTGGCGAGCGACTCGAGCTCGGCCCCGGTGAAGCCGTCGGTCTCCTCGGCGAGCGCCTCCATGTCGACGTCGTCGTCGACGTTCATCTCCCGCGTGTGGATCGCGAGTATCTCGCGCCGGCCGTCGAGGTTCGGCTCGGGAACCTCGATGAGGCGGTCGAACCGCCCGGGCCGGAGGATGGCGCGGTCGAGCATGTCGAACCGGTTCGTGGCGGCGATGATGGAGATGTCACCGCGCTGGTCGAACCCGTCCATCTCCGAGAGCAGCTGCATCATCGTCCGCTGGACCTCCGCATCGCCGGAGGTCTTCGACTCCGTGCGTTTGGAGGCGATGGCGTCGATCTCGTCGATGAAGATGATGGCGGGGGCTCGCTCCTCGGCGAGCTCGAACAGGTCCCGGACGAGCCGGGCACCCTCGCCGATGAACTTCTGGACGAGTTCGGACCCGGCCATCTTTATAAACGTCGTGTCGGTCTGGTTGGCGACGGCCTTGGCGAGCATCGTCTTGCCCGTCCCCGGCGGGCCGTGGAGCAGCACGCCCGTGGGTGGCTCGATGCCGACCGTCTCGAACCGCTCGGGATCCATCAGCGGCGCTTCGACGGCCTCCCGGACCTCGCGGACCTGCTCCTCCAGCCCGCCGATGTCGGCGTACTCGACGCTGGGCGACTCCTCGACCTGCATCGCCTGGGCCCGGGCGTCGGTCTCGTTGTCGAGGAGGCTCTGGACCGCGAAGGAGTCGTTGATCGCGACGCGGTTGCCGGCTTCGAGGCGTTCGGAGAGGCGCGGGGAGACGTCCGTGAGGACCTCCTGGTTGTTGCCGTGCTGTTTGAGCACCACCTCGTCGTCGTCCGGCGAGACCTCCTCGACGGTGGCGAGGTAGAGCGAGGAGGTCTTGAGCGCCTCGTTCTCCCGCTGGAGCTGGTCGACCTCGTCTTGGAGGTCACCCCGTCGGCTCCGGGCGGCGTCTAGCTGGTCCGCGAGCTCGTCGTGGACCTGTACGATGTCGGCGAAGTGTGCTCGTAAAGCGTCCAGGCGCTCGTCCTCCGACATCTCGGGGTCGAGGTCGAGCGACGGTCTGTCTGGAAGCGACGGACTGCGGGACATCTGGTTGGCGTAGTTAGTCGCGCCTCCGTAGAAGTGCTTTTGGGTTGCCGTGGCAAGCGGGGGGTCGGTAGTCCTGGGGAGCCCCCAGTTCAGGTCAGCGACTCGAACTCCCCGACGAGATCGTCGTAGGCGTCGATGGCCGCCTCGACCGGGTCGGGGGAGGCCATGTCGACACCCGCCCGGCGGAGGAGGTCGAGCGGGTACTCCCGCGAGCCGAGCCGGAGGAACTCCCGGTAGCGCTCGGCGGCCGGGTCGCCCTCCTCCCGGATCCCCTTGACGATGGCGTTGGCCGCCGAGATGCCCGTCGCGTACTGATAAACGTAAAATCCGTAGTAGAAGTGCGGGACGCGCATCCACTCGCGGGTGATCCCCTCGTCGACGATGGCGGGCTCGTAGAACTCGCGCTTGAGGTCGCCGTAGAGCTCGTCGAGTTCGTCCGGGGTGAGCGCACCGCCCTCCTCGATGACCTCGTGGGTGCGGTGTTCGAAGTCGGCGAACATCGTCTGCCGGAAGAGCGTCGATCGGAACCGTTCGAGGTACTCGTCGAGGACGTGCCGTCGGAAGGCCTCGTCCTCGACGGTCTCCAGCAGGTGCTCGGTCAGGAGCGCCTCGTTGACCGTCGAGGCGACCTCCGCGGTGAAGATGTCGTAGTTCGAGTAGACGTAGGGCTGGTGTTCGCTGGTGAGCTCGGAGTGCATCGAGTGGCCCAGCTCGTGGGCCAGCGTGTACATCGAGGTGATGTCGTCCTGGTAGTTCATCAGGATGAACGGCTGGGAGTCGTACGTGCCGCCGGAGTACGCGCCGGAACGCTTGTTCGCCGTCTCGTAGACGTCGACCCACCGCGATTCGAGCCCCTCGGCGGCCCGCGACTGATACGACTCGCCGAGGGGTTCGATGGCGGCGACGACGTGCTCTTTGGCCTCCTCGTAGGACACCTCCGGGGAGTCGCTCTCGGTGAGCGGCGCGTGGAGGTCCCACATCCGGAGTTCGTCGACGCCCAGGCGATCCCGCTTGAGTTCGGCGTGCCGGTGGAGGACGGCGAGGTTCTCGCGAACGGTTTCGAGGAGGTTGTCGTACACCTCGATGGGGACGTTCGGGCCGTCGAGGCTCGCCTCCCGCGCGGTGTCGTAGCCGCGTATCCGCGCGATCTTCACGTCCGTCCGGACGCTGTTCTCGTGGGCGGTGGCGATCGAGTTACGGAACTCCCCCCACTCGTCGTAGAACGCCTCGTGGACCCGCCGCCTGAACACCCGGTCGCGGTTCTTCTGGAGCGTCGTGAAGTTCGACATCGTGATCCGCCGATCGTTCCCGTCGGGGTCCTCGACGGTCGGGAACTCCATGTCGGCGTTCGTCAGCAGCTGGTAGACGTCGCCGCCCCCGCCGAGCACTTCCGAAAGGTCGGCGAGCAGCTCCTCGACCTCCGCCGAGCGGGTGTGCTCCTTCGTCCGCATGACGTCGTCGAAGTAGTGCTCGTACTCATCGAGGTCGGGGGTCTCGTCGACGAGCTCGTCGATCTCCTCGCGGGTGAGCTCCTGGAGCTCGGGCTCGACGAACGACGACGCCGAGGACGCCTCGCTGGCGAGCGACGACGACCGGGCCCGGTAGGCCTGGTACTGCTGGTCGGTGGTGTCCTCGTCGCTTCGCATCCGGGCGTACGAGGCGACGTTGGCCACCTCCCGCATGACCGACTCGCGCGTCGAGAGCACTGCCCCGAGCGTCTCGGCCGACTCGGTCACCCGGCCCTCGTACTGCTCCAGTTCGGCGATCCGCTCCTGAACGTCCTCGAACGCGGCCTCCCAGGCCTCGTCGTCGGCGAACATCGAACCGAGCGACCACTTGTACGCGTCCTCCACCTCCCCTCGCTCGGGGACGTCGGTCGAACTCATACGCCCGGTAGGACGAGCCGACTCCTAAACGCATCGTACCGCCGATCGACGACCGGGGAGAGCGGGTCGTCCCTGACGGCGAGTCCCCGGGGCTTTACCCCCGGCCCGGCCCGGGTAGCGATATGGAGACGGGCAGCGATACGGACACGCGGACGCACGCGGACGCGGCCACGATGGGTCGGGCGGCGACCGACCCGTTCCCGGCCCGGTTCATCGAGCGGCTCACCGACGCGGGCAACCGGATGGGCGGGCACCCCGGCGAGCGCCGGGCGGCCGAACTCGTCGCCTCGGCGCTCGCCGACGTCGGCGCGGACCCCCGCGAGGTCACCTTTCCGATCACGCGGTGGACGCGGGGCGAGGCCGAACTCGTCGCCCCGGCAGGCTCGGGGGAAACGGGCCGGTCGTTCGAGACCGTCGGCCTCCCCTACACCCCCGCCGGCGACGTCCGCGCGCCGCTCGTCGACGCCGGGCAGGGCACGCCCGCCGAACTCGACGATGTCGACCCTGCGGGAAGTATCGTCCTCGCCCGGCAGGGATCGTCGGGCCCACGCCACGTCCACCGGATGGAGAAGTACGGTCACGCGGTCGCCGCGGGTGCCGAAGCGTTCGTCCTCGTCAACGACACGCCCGGCGGGCTCCCGGTCACGGGGACGCTCCGGTTCGGCGAACCCGCCGCCGTCCCGGCGGTGGGGGTGAGCCACGAGGCCGGCGAGCGGCTCGGCCGGTACGCCGCAGACGGCGCGTCCGCGCGGCTCCGCGTCGAGGCCGACACGGACGAGGCGAACTCGCGCAACGTCGTCGCCGAACTCGGTCCCGACACCGACGAGTGCGTGATCGTGCTCGCGCACATGGACGCCCACGACCTCGGGGAGGGGGCGCTCGACAACGGCTGCGGGCTGACTGTCGCCGTCGAGGCCGCCCGGCTCCTCGCCGACCGCTCGCTCGACCGGCGGGTGGTCGTCGCCGGCGTCTCCTGCGAGGAGACCGGCCTGCTCGGGAGCCGCGCGCTCGCCGACTCGCTCGACCTCGACTCGGTGTCCGCGGTCGTCAACGTCGACGGTGCGGGGAGAGCGAGGAACCTGAAGGCCTACACTCAGGGGAGCGAGGCGATCGAACGGCTCGCACGCGAGACGGTCGAAGGGGTCCAGCAACCGCTCGTCGTCGAGAATCGTCCCCACTCCTACAGCGACCACTGGCCGTTCCTCCGGGCGGGCGTCCCCTCGCTCCAGCTCCACAGCGTCCCCCCCGACGACGACGGCTCGTGGGGACCGCGCGGCCTCCCGGTCGCCCACACCCGAGCGGACACGCTCGACAAGGTCGAGATCCGGAACGTCCGCGAGCACGCGGGGCTGTGTGCGCTGCTCGTCGACGCGGTCGCACGGGCCGACCCGCCGCGGGTCGATACGACCAGGCTCGCCGACCGCCTCCGCGAGGACGACGCCGAGGCGGGGATGCGCGCCGCGGGCATCTGGCCGGAGGGCTGGTGAGGCGACGAGAGACTACACACCGTCGGCGAGCATCCCCATCGCCCGTGATCGGGCGCTCGCCGTCGCTCGCCGCGACCCGAAGACCTCGCGGGCGCTCGCCGCCGCCCGCTCGTCGACCGCGAACCCGATCCCGTAGGTGACCGACAGGAGTACCAGCGGTCCGGGGGGTGCGGCACCCACGCCGTCGGGACCCGCGAGCGGCTCCGGCGCGAGAACGCGGTCGACGAATTTCATGGAACGGTCGCCGGTCGCCACCGCCTCGATCAGTCGAACCGCCCGGCGGACGAACCCCCGGGGGAATCCGCCGGCCCGGAAGTGACAGGTGAGAAAGGAACCCTCGCGGGTCGCGCTCGCCCGGAGGTGTCGGCTGGTCCCGTCGTCGTCACTCGTGAGGTTGTGGAAGTCGTGCTCGCCCGAGAGCCGCTCGGCGACCGCCCGTGCGAGCCGCTCGGCGGCCTTCGGTGCGTGGAGGTGGTACGCGTAGGTCCGGCTCCGCGCGTCGTGGGTCGCGTGGAACTCGCGGGGGACCTCGGCGCTCGCCCACGCCCTGACGTCGGCGGGGAGTTCGCCGTTCAGCGCGCGGGGGGTCAGCCAGTCGGGGGCCTCGAACGCCACCGTCTGGGCGAGGGCGGAGACGCCGGCGTCGGTCCGGCCGGCCGCGGCGTACCCCGGCGGGGTGTCCTCGCCCGCTTCGAGAACGTCGAGCGAACGGAGCGCGTCGAGCAGCGCGTCCTCGACGGTCTCGCCGTGGGGCTGGCGCTGGAACCCCCGGTAGGCCGTCCCGTCGTATGCGATCCTGTACGCGCGCACGGCCGCCCGGACGACACGATGACACTTAGTTGGGACGCATCGGGTGGTCGCGTCAGCCGCTCCCGCCCGAAGTCCCACCTCCACCGCCACCGGCGCTCCCACCGCCCGTGTCGCCCCCGCTCCCGCCGGAGCCACCGGCGGGCACGCCGTCGGTCACGTTCCAGGCCCACGGTGCGTACCGGCTCTCGGGGACTAGCCCGTGACTCACGCCCGACCCGTCGGGATCGGCGAAGTACGCCGCGACGAGAACACCGTCGTACGTCACGAGGAGCGTGTATCGCTCGGTCACGTCGTCGGTGAGGTTGATCGTGGCGTTGTACCGCGTCTCGAGGTAGCAGTCGGGGACGCCGGAGCCGTTCGTCCGCTCGACCGCCAGTTCGAAGCGGTGGGGACCCAGTTCCTCGAACGAGGCCTCGAGTTCCGCGTGCCGCGATCGAACGGGGATAGTGGTGTTTATCGAGAGCTTCCGACCGCCGGGGACGGGCCTGCTGACCGACGAGCTGTTCGAGGACCGCGGCGTCCCGCAGGTCGGCTCCGTTACCTGGAGCGTGTCGAGACCGGACTCCTCGAACGCCGGGTCGGTCGATCCGAGACCCGGCACCGATCCGGCACAGCCGGCGATCAGGAGCGCGAGACAGAGCGCGAGAACCGGGACTACCCGTCGTGGGGCGGGCATGGAGGGCTCACGATCGATCTGCTCGCGACGAGCGGAAAGTGTCTTCCGATCCGGACGCCGGGAACGAGGGGACGAGCTACTCGTAGTCCTCGTAGGTCGGCCGTCCGGAGTCGGGCGGGAACTCCGCGAGCGGGACCTGCGTCTGGTCACCGCTCTCCATGTCCTTGACCGTGACCGCGTCGTCCGCGAGGTCCTGCTCGCCGACGATCACCACGGTTTCGGCGTTGATGCCGTCGGCGTAGGAGAGCTGCGAGCCGAACCCTCGCCCGGTCAGGTCGGTCTCGACGACGTGACCGAGGTCGCGGAGGTCCCGCGCGACGTCGGCGGCGACCTGCCGGACCTCGCGCGCGTCGCCCGCCCGGAGGACGTAGTAGTCGGTCGAGAGCTCCTCGGGGGGGAGGACGCCCGCCTCCTCCAGCAGGAGCGGGAGCGTCGAGTTCATCACGCCCGGAGCCACGCCCACGGCGGGCGTGGGCTGGCCGCCGAACGACTCGACGAGGTCGTCGTAGCGCCCGCCGCCGAAGATCGACCGCGAGATGCGCCCCTTCGCGTCGAAGCACTCGAAGACGACGCCGGTGTAGTAGTCGAGCCCCCGGGCCGTCTCCAGCGAGACGTCACAGAACTCCCGGACGCCGAAGTCCTCGGCGGCAGCGAGCACCTCCCGGAGGTTCGTCACCGCCGCCTCCACGCGGTCGGTGCCGGCGAACTCGACGAGTTCGTCGAGGTCCCCGTCTTCGAGCAGCGCGTCGAACTGCCGGGCATCGCTCTCCGAGAGGCCCGCCTCGCCGAGCAGGCGGTAGTACTCCTCGTCCTCGACCTTCTCGGACTTGTCGACCGCGCGGATCGCCGCTCGGGTGTCCACGTCGTCGGACATCGACTCGAACAGCCCCCCGAGGATGTCCCGGTGGGAGACCCGGAACTCGAACTCCTCGTCGTCGAGCCCGAGGTTCGTGAGCGCGTCCGCCGCGACGGCGAGTATCTCAGCGTCCGCCTCGGGTTCGCTCGTCCCGAAGATGTCGACGTTGGTCTGGTAGAACTCCCGGAAGCGCCCCTGCTGGACCTGCTCGTACCGCCAGAACGGCCGCGTCGAGAACCACTTGATCGGCTTCTGGAGTGCCTGCCCCTTGGCGACGACCATCCGCGCGACCGTCGGGGTGAGCTCCGGCGTGAGCGTGACGTGCCTGCCGCCGCGGTCCTCGAAGGCGTAGAGTTCGTCGACGATGTCGTCGCCGGACTTGTCGGTCCACATCGCCGCCCGTTCGAGCCGGGGGGGTGCCGACCTCCCGGAAGCCGTATCCCCGGGCCGTCTCCTCCATCGTGTCGATGACGGCCCGCCGGGCGGCCATCTCGGGGGGGTAGAAGTCGCGGAACCCCTTCAGCCCCTCGTAGGTTGTCATGGGACCGGGTTGTCGGCGGCGGGTAGGGAAGCTTACGATCCACCTTTTTGCTTTCAGCGAGAGAGCAAAGCTCTCTCGCGATGACGAAAGGGCGCGGAGCGCCTTTCGAACCACGTCGGGTGCGCTCGCTTCGCTCGCGCACATCTCCTCACAAAATCTGGATCAAAAAGGCCGCGACTCGCTTCGCTCGTCGCGGCACGGCCCGCTCGACGATGTTCCTGGGGATGGCTCTGCTGAATCTCTCGTGGCCGGATAGGAGTGGCGCGCCGAACGGAGCGGATGCGTTCAGCAATGCTCAGAGATCGCATCCACTCCGCATCCCCTGGAGCGTCCCGTTGGGTCCGAGTAGGAACCTTGAGGAAGTCGACAGGAGAGTGGAGAGTCATGAGTCCGACCGTCCACGAGGTTCGGAACGCGATTCGAGTGACGACGGGTCGCTTCGAACGGGAGTTCGAGGCGTCGTTCACGAAGGAGGAGCTGCAGGCGATCTGTGAGGCACTCGAAGTCGATGTCGACGAGGCGGGGCGGCCGTCGACAACGCGGATGCGCCGACTCATCCGGGCGCAGGTCGGCATTGCGGAGTCGCTGGAGGCGGCGGACGATTCCACGTTCCGGAAGGCCGACCTCCAAGCGATCGCCGATGGAGTCGGTGCGTCGCCCGAGCCGTAGTCGCCAGTCTCTCGATCAGTTTGCTTGCCCCGAGTCCCGATCCGACGACCCCGTGAGAGCGCCTTCTCCCGACCCACTCGCGCCCACTGTGTCTCACGGCTCCGGCTAACCCATCAACGACCGAGGATTTCGACAGAGCCTGCGAGATAAACACCGAGCGACCAGCCTGTGCCCGCACGGCTTTTCACCCCTGCCCCCCAGGAGCCGTGCATGACCGACCACGCGAACGAGGGGGTGACGCCGGACGCCGACACCGACGGCTCGCTCGACGCGAAGATCGAGGCCGCACGGGAGGACCTGGCGGCGTTCGACGGCGTCCTCGTCGCCTTCTCCGGCGGGGTGGACTCGAGCGTCGTCGCCGCGCTCGCCCACGACGCGCTCGGCGACGACGCCGTGGCCTGCACCGCCCGGAGCGAGACGCTCCCCGAGGCCGAACTCGAGGACGCGAAGCGGGTTGCCGACGAGATCGGCGTCCGCCACGAGACCGTGACCTTCTCCGAACTCGACGACCCGAACTTCGTCGTCAACGACGGCGACCGGTGCTATCACTGCCGGACGATGCGCCTCGGGAAGATGTTCGAGCGGGCCCGCGAACTCGACATCGGCGTGGTCTGTGACGGGACGAACGCTTCGGACCCGGGCGAGGGTCACCGCCCCGGTCTCCGCGCGGTCGCGGAGATGGACGCCTACTCCCCGCTGCTCGAACACGGGTTCACGAAGGAGGAGGTCCGCGAGACCGCCCGCCGGTACGACCTCTCGGTCGCCGACAAGCCCTCGATGGCGTGTCTCTCCTCGCGCATCCCGACGGGCCTCGAAGTCACGGAGGAGCGGCTCTCGCGCGTCGAGCGCGCCGAGAACCTCCTCCGGGGGTGGGGGTTCGAGCAGTTCCGCGTGCGCGACCACGACGGCCTCGCCCGCATCGAGGTCGGCCCCGAGGAGCTCGACCGCGCGCTCGACCCCGGCTTCGCCGAGGCCGCCAGCGACCACCTCTCGGAGATCGGGTTCGATCACGTGACGCTCGACCTCTCGGGCTACCGGACGGGGAGCGTGAGCCCGGCCGCCGAGAGCGAGAGCGACGAGCAGGCGGCCGCGGACGCGGTACTCGACGCCGACTACCCCATCGGGGAGTAGTCGGTCAGCCGGTCCCCCACGCGTCTCCCCTCCGTTCTCACTCGATCGAGTCCGCCCACCCGGTGTCGTTCTCCCGTGCCACCTCGACGGCGTCGCCGTCGAGACGGATTTCGTTCACCGCGCAGTTCGACTGCGCGTGCTCGCGCAACGCCGTCCGGGCGTCCATTCCCTTGACGTGACCCAGCAGGAGGTGGATGGGACCGCCGTGGGTCACGACCAGCGCCGTCTTCCACTCCCCGGTGGTCGCGGGACCGCCGTCGAGGAGGGCCTCCCACGCCTCGGCGACGCGCTCTCGCACGTCGAGCAGCGACTCGCCCGACTCGGGCACCCGATCGACGGCGTCGAACCCCGTCTCGCCGATGGCGAACGCGGGGAACCGCTCGACGACGTCGTCGTGGGGAAGTCCCTGGTAGATCCCGACGTGCCGCTCGCGCCACGCGGGGTCGTGTTCGGCGGACGCGTCGACGTGCGCCGCGATCCGGTCGGCCGTCTCGCGGGTTCGGTGGAGGTCCGACGCGACGAGACGGTCGACGTCGTACTCTCGGGCGAGGTACCGGCCGACGCGGTCGGCCTGGTCCCGCCCGGTGGCGTTCAGCGGGACGGGTGCCCACCCCTGCATCCGGCCGTGCAGGTTCCAGTCCGTCTCCCCGTGGCGAACGACCAGGACGCGCCTCATCGGCGACGCGTTGGTCAGCCCGCGACAAGACCGTTCGCCTACCCCTCCTTGCGAGCCGGTAGCCGGTAGCGTCGGCCCGTGCCGTTCAGCCGCCGGAGACCTGCTCGCGACCGCGATTGGTCCATTTGAGCAGGAACAGCGTCCCCTCGAACAGGACGACCATCGTCGCGGCGACGATGATCGGGGCCATCCCGGTCGGGTCCGGGCTGAACAGGAACGCCAGCCCGAGGAACGCCCCCCAGAAGTAGAGCCGGCGGTCGGCCATCCACTGGCGGGTCGTCAGGCCCATCATGATGGCGAGCATCACGAACAGGGGGATCTGGAAGATGAACGCGAACCCGCCCAGCATCAGGACCATCAGGTCGAACGTCTCGGTCAACCCGAACGCGATGACGGTCACCTCGTCGGAGTAGTAGAGGAAGTAGGTGAACAGCGCCGGCAGGACGAGGAAGTACGCGAACAGAACCCCGACGGTCGCGAGCACGAGGCTGGTCGGGACGCTCGCGAGATAGTAGCGCCGCTCGTGGGGGTAGAGCCCCGGCTTCATGAACTGGTAGGACTCGTAGACGAACACGGGGAGCGCGACGATGAACCCGGCGAGCGTCGCCACCTTCAGCCGCGCCAGGATGAGCGCGAGCGGGTGGTAGACCCGCGGCTGTGGCACGGGATCGGCCACCAGCACGCTGTACCAGAGGAAGTTGATGATGCGCTCGCCGAACGGGAAGACGATCCCCGAGACGATCGCCATCACGATCAGGACGACGCCGAGCCGGCGGATCATCTCCTCGATGTGGTCCGCGAGCGGCATCTCCTGGTCCGAGGCCGGCCCCTCGAACAGCTCCTCCTCGGTCGGCGTCTCGTACCCGCCGACCGCGCCCGTCCCGTCGGCGTACCCGCCGTCGGACTTCGCCGCCGAGGTCTCGTCGGCCGTCGCCGCGGGCACCGCGTCCTCGGCGACCCACTCCTCGGTCACCGAATCGGGATCCGTGGCCTGCCGGAACTCCGTGTCGATCTCGTCGCTCGACTCGCCCGTGTCCTCGTCGCTTGACTCGCCCGAATCGTCGTCGTCGGGGCCGGTGTACTGCTGGGCCCCGTAGTCGACGTCGACCGGCGGCTGCGCCGGGTCGTAGTCGTCGGGGATCTCGCTCGGGTCGGTCGTGCCGTCTTCCTCGTCGCCGCCGTCGGAACTCTCGCTCCCGACCTCTGTCGAATCGTCGCCGTCATCGTCCCCCCCGGAGCTCTCGCCGAACGACGTCATCACCGGGCTGGATTCGGCGGGAGTGTTCTCGTCCGGACGCTCGGACCCGGGGTCGTCGGGGTCGTCTGTACCCCCGGTATCCCCCCCGTCGTCGGCGTCGTGATCGTCGCCGCTCCCCCCGGCGTCGACGGTCCCGGCCGGGGCGGGCGCGTCGCCCTCGTCCGGGGCCTCCGGGTCGGAGGCCTCGGGCTGGTCTTCGCTCCCGATCGACTCCCAGTCGTCGGCCGACTCCCAGCCCGCCTCGGACGGTTCCCCGTCCCCGTTCTCGGTCTCGGTGCCCGCGTCGTCGCTCTCCGAGGGGTCGGCCGGCTCGTCCTCACGGGCCGGGGGCTCCTCGTCGGAGGCCGGGTCGGGTGCGTCGTCCGCCCCCTCGTCGGGCACCTCGTCTCCCATCGTCCCCGCTATCGGTCCCATGCGCTTGTAAGCCTTCTTCTTGTCTCGGAGCGGTCGCCGCGATCGACGTCCAGCGGTCGGATCCGGCGGGGCTCGCCGCGCGTCCTCGGCGGCACGAGCGCCCGGCCTCCGGAGGCGGGCGAAGCAAGAGATTGATAGGGAGCTACTCCGTACCGTCCCCCGTGTCTGGCGCTATCGACGAGGACGTCGTCCGGACCGTCGACAGCGGTCGGGAGACGCTGGGGGCGATGCTCTCGGCCGCCCAGAGCCACCTCCAGAAGGTGTTCGTGGTGTTCGTGGTCGGGCTCATGCTCACCATCTGGGCGCTCCGGGGGTTCGTCTGGACGCGGATGCAGTCCGACCTCCACACCAACCCGAACATCCAGGTGGTGGCGGTCACGCCGTTCGACGTCATCCTCCTCCAGGTGAAGATCGGCCTCGTCGTCGGGGGGCTCCTCGCGCTCCCGTTCCTGCTCTACTACGCCCGCGACGGCCTCCGCGAGCGCGACCTCTGGATCCCCGACCGGATCGACCTCTCGCGATGGAAGATCGCCGGGCTCGTGCTCGCGAGCGTCTTCCTGTTGCTCGTCGGCGCGTCCTACGCCTACTTCCTGTTCTTCCCCCTGATGCTCGACTTCCTCGCCTCGAACGCCGTCCAGGCGGGGTTCGAACCCACCTACAGCATCGTCCTCTGGGCGCAGTTCATCTTCCTGCTCACGATCTCGTTCGGCCTCGCCGCACAGCTCCCGCTCGTGATGTCCGGGCTGGCCTACGCCGAGATCGTCCCCTACGAGACGTTCCGCGACAAGTGGAAGTACGCCGTCCTCGGCATCTTCGCCTTCGGCGCGCTGTTCTCCCCCCCGGACCCGTTCACGCAGATCATGTGGGCGATCCCCCTCCTCTTTCTCTACGGGCTGTCGCTCTCGCTGGCGCGGTTCGTCGTCACCGCCCGCGTCTCCAGCGAGGTCATCGGCTTCCGCCGGCTCGCCCGCGAGCGCTGGAACGTCCTCGCCGGAGCGGCCATCGTCGCCGGGGGACTCGTCTACTACGTCGCCTCGGGGGCGTTCGCTGGGCGGTTCGACGCCACCCTCCAGCGGCTCCCCGATCCGGTCCGTCCGGGCCTGTTCGCCCGCGATGCGGTCCTGGGGATCCCGACGGAGTACGTGGTGGCCGCAGTGGCAGTCGCCGTCGCCCTGCTCGCCGCGCTGGTGGCGCTCCTCACCCTCCTGTTCCGCGGGCTGGAGGATCTCCCCTCCCCCGAGGAGCGGGCCCGCGGCGTCCGGGCCGACGACGCCGACCCCGCGAGCGCGGGCGACCCCGCCGACTTCCCGTTCGAGGGGCTGACCGCCTCCGCCGTCCGTGAGTCGGTCCCCTCGGAGGCGTTCGCCGAACTCGGCGAGGAGGAGGCGCTGGCGGAGGCCCGCCGGGCGCTCCACGAGGAGGACGACCCCGAGAAGGCACAGGCCATCCTCGACCGGTTCGACGAGGTCAAGGCGGAGACCGAAGCGGCCGCGGAGGACGAGGGAGGCGAGGCCGCGGGGAACGAGGCGACCGACGACGTGGCCGTCGGTGCCGTGACCGACGAGCGGACCGCCCCGGCGGGGACCTGGGCAGTCGACGCGAGCAGTCCCCTGGACGCCATCTCCGTCGGCCGCGGGCGGGTGAACTGGGCCGACCGATTCGGGCAGATCTGGAACGTCCTCGCCGGGCTGGTCGTGCTCGTGCTCCTGTCGGCGTACGTCGCGGTCACCGGCGGCTACCTCCCGGCGGGGTCGCTGTCCCCGCTCGCCGAGGCCACCGGGCTGTCGGCCGACTGGGCGGCGCTCCTCGTCGGCGGCGTCCTCGGGGTCGTCCTCGCGGGTCTGCTCGCGGCCGGCCTCGCCGTCGCGTGGGCGTACCGCGCCGGGACCGACCCGGCCGGCGTCGACCTCTCGACGCTCGACGCCGAGGAGATCCGGAGCGCCCCGGACCGGGCGTTCTACGGGATGGCCGAGGAGGACGCCAACGCGGTCGCGAGCCGGGCGATCGCTCGCGACGACCACGAGACCGCACGGGCCGTTCTCGACCGGTTCGACGAGGTACTCGAGTCCCGCGAGCGGGCCGAACAGCGCCGTCGGAGCGGCTCGGACGGCGAGAGCGAGGAGGGCGTGTTCAGTCGCACCGGCGCGGGCATGGCCAGCGCGTTCTCCGAGGAGGAGGTCGACGAGGAGGACATCGGCGGCTACTACTACGACTTCGCGTTCATCCTCGAGTCGCTCACCTCGAAGGCGTTCCGCCTCGTCGGACTGTTCATGCTCGTCCTCGCGGGGACGTTCGTCTTCCTCTACCAGGGCGGGATCGGCGCGCTGAAGAACACGTTCTACGACCAGCTCCCCGCGAGCGTCTCGCCGGAGTCGGTCAACCTGGTGACGCTCCACCCCGTCGAGGCGCTCATCTTCGAGATCAAGGTCAGTACCATCATCGCCGCCGTCGCCACCCTGCCGCTGATCCTCTACTACGCGTGGCCGGCGCTGAAGGAGCGCGGCTTCGCCCGCGGCGACCGGAACGTCCTCGTGACGTGGGCCGGGTCGCTGTTCCTGGGGCTGCTCGCCGGCTCGGTGCTCGGGTTCCTCGTCATCGCGCCGACGATCATCTCCTGGCTCGCGGCCGACGTCGTCCGCGCGGAGATGATCATCGCCTACCGGATCAACAACTTCGGCTGGCTCGTCTTCTTCACGACCGTCGGGGTCGGCCTCCTGCTCGACATCCCCGTCACCATGTTCCTGTTCCACCGCGGCGGGCTGGTCCCCTACCGGGCGATGCGGGACCGGTGGCGCGAGGTGACCATCGGCGTCCTCGCCGTCGCGGCGCTCGCTTCGCCCCGGGGCGTGTTCACGATGTTCCTCCTCGGCGTCCCGATCATGGTAGCCTACGGCCTCGGGCTCGGACTCGTCCGGGCATACGTCGCCCTCGGCGGGAAGGGCGGACGCCCGCCACTACTGGAGGGACAGGAGGCGGACTGAGAGGGGTTATCGTAGTTACTCGTACGATCTCTCCCCGGGCGTCCACCCTCACCCTGTGTCGGCGGGTCGAATCCTCCGGACGGCTACGATAACCCCTCTGAGCCCCCGATCCGGTCTTTCGCCGTCGGGACGGGGACGGTCGACGCCCTCTCGACGGGGCTTCGTCGCTCACCAGGCGAGCGGTGAACCCGCGCCCGTGAGGGGCCCGATATCGAACTTCGTGGTCTGAAGCCGGGAGGGACGATCGGGTTCGTCGCGTTGAAGTGGCCTGACGGGGCTCGCGACCGAATCGGAGGAGGCCCGCTGACGGCCGCGGACACGCGCTTCACGGCCTGAAGCGCTGGACGGGCTTATAACCGGATGGCGGCCCACGGTCCGAACCGAGATGTCCGTCATCGACACTGTCAAACAGAAGGTCGGCATCGAGGAACAGCCCCCCCAGTACGTGTGCGACGACTGCGGCGAGCGGTTCCGTTCGGCGGCCGACGAGGACTCCTACTGGTTCCAGTGTCCCGAGTGCGGTTCGGGCGACGTGGCGCGGGCCGAGTCGGGATCGATCTGAACGCCGCCGCTCGACGCCCGGTGGCGCGGAGTGGCGTGAACCTCGAATCCCGAGGGGAGTCGCTGTTCCTCGCGCGGTGACGAACGGCTCCGTCGTCGACGATCCCGACGTCCGGTAACCGATCCCTGCCGCCGAGGACGCGAGCTCTCGGGTAGCCGGACGGGCGTACGGATCGAGGCCTCCGCCTGCGGTTGCGGCGCG
Organism: Salinirubellus litoreus; assembly: GCF_037335815.1. Taxonomy (NCBI): domain Archaea; kingdom Methanobacteriati; phylum Methanobacteriota; class Halobacteria; order Halobacteriales; family Natronomonadaceae; genus Salinirubellus; species Salinirubellus litoreus. Next base: position 113,839 of record NZ_CP147841.1, read on the forward strand.
AGTCGCATCCTATTTAATAATACTCGACGCATACTCGGGTATGCCCAAGATAAGCGTCGAGATCCCCCGGGAGCTCCTCGAGGACCTCGACGAGCACGTCGGCGACGACGGGAAGTTCGTCAACCGGAGCGACGCGGTCCGGGCGTCGATACGGAAGACCCTCGACCTGCTCGACGAGATCGACGCGCGTCACGGTCGCCTCGGCGAGGGAGAGGACGAGGAATGACCCGGCGGGAGGTCCCTCCGGTCGGCGCGACGGTCCTCGCGGCGCTGTTCGTGACGGCGCTCGTGACCGCGCAGGTGACCGCCGCGAAGGTACTCCAGTTCCCCTCGCCCGTCCCGCTGCCGTTCACCGGCGAGTCGCTGCTCCTCCCGGGGGCGGCGCTGGCCTACGCGCTCACGTTCTTCGCTTCGGACTGCTACGCCGAACTCTACGGCAAGCGCGCCGCGCAGGTCGTCGTGAACGTCGCGTTCGCCATGAACTTCGTGCTGCTGGCGCTGGTCGCCTCGACCATCGCCGCCCCGGCGGCCCCGAACAGCGTCCCGCCGGAGCAGTTCGCGGCCGTCCTCGGCGCGTCGGGCAACATCGTCGCCGGATCGCTCGTCGCCTACCTCGTCAGCCAGAACTGGGACGTCTACGTCTTCCACCGGATCCGGGAGGCCACCGACGGCGAGCACCTCTGGCTGCGGAACGTCGGCTCGACGGCAACCAGCCAGGCCATCGACACCGTCCTCTTCGTCGGCATCGCGTTCTACCTCCTCCCCCGGTTCCTCGGTGTCGGCCCGCGACTCCCGATGGCGGCCGTGCTCGGGCTGATGGTCGGCCAGTACGCGCTCAAGCTCCTCATCGCCGTGGTCGACACGCCGTTCGTCTACCTCGTCGTCGGGGCCGTCCGTCGACGCGAACCCGGTCACGAGAGCTCTATCGTCGACTGAGCGGGCGGACGAGGTCGGGCCGGTGCGTGGGCCGGTACCGACCCTCACGAAGGCTTTCCACTCGACCCCGACACCCGCGGGATATGGCCGAGGAGACCGACCCCCGATCCGAGCCGCTGGACCCGTTCGGCCGCGCGATCCGTGACTTCGCACGGGGCGAGCAGGACGAGCCGCTCTACCAGTGCGGGGACGGGAGCGGACACGACCGCGAGCACCCCATCGAGGCGTTCTACTTCGGGGAGTTCGATCCCGACTCGGAGGCGAACGCCTGGCTCCTCGACCGCCTCGATCCCGACGGGTCCGTCCTCGACATGGGAGCCGGCGCGGGTCGGCACTCGCTGTACCTCCAGGACCGAGCCGGGACGGTGGCTATCGATCCGAGCGAGCACCTCGTGGCGACGATGCGCGAGCGCGGAGTGGTCGACGCCCGGGTGGGTGACATGTTCGCGCTCACCGCACGGTTCGAGCGCGACCGCTTCCGGTCGGCGCTCGCCATCGGCACCCAGGTAGGACTCGCGGGATCGATGGACGGCCTGCGGGCGTTCCTCTCCGATCTCGCGTACGTCACCCACCCCGACGGTCGGGCGGTGCTGGACTGTTACGACCCGGGGGCGGCGGGCGCGAGCGACCTGCTCGGGTTCCGCGAGGACCCGGCGCCGGGACTCGCCCATCGGGTGATGCACTTCGAATACGAGGGCGACGTCGGGCCGACGTTACACTTCCGGCTGTTCGCCCCCGACCGGCTCCGCGAGGCGTGTGTCGGTACTCGCTGGACGGTCACGGACGTCCGGTACGGCGAGGAGGGTGTCCACTACCGGGCGGCGTTCGAGAAGCGGTGATCTACGGGACCCGGCGCACGCTTATACTCGTCGGCGTCGTCACGTCGTTCACCCCGATGACCGACCACTCGACGACCGACGACTCGGCGGCCGAACTGCCGCGCGCCGAGGTCGTTCACCGCCGACCGCTCCGCGGTCGGCTGGCGGGCTGGCTCGCGGCGCTCCTCGGACCCTCGCCCGCGCACGAACGCCTCGCCGGTGAACTCGCCGTCTACGACATCGAGCGGAACTATCTGCTCCGAGGGGTAGAGGGCGAGGACGAGGAGTGGCGAGCGGACATCGAGCGGTGTCTCGAACGAGCCGAGGAGGCGCTCGAGCGTCACGAGACGGAGCTCGGCTGGCGCTTTCTCTACGCGGCCAGGCGCATCGAGCTGTTCGGGCTGGCCGCGCACGATCCGGACGCGTTCTGCGCCCGCGTTCGGGCGACCAAGCGGGAGGCCGCCCAGAAGCTCGGGGGCTGGCGACTGGAGGCCGTCGAGGACCTGCTCGGATCCGGTGAGGACCCCGCGGACGACGTCGACGTGACGGACGCGTATCTCGCGGCTCAGCTGCTACAGGAGCACTACGATACCTACTACCAGAAGGTCCAGATTCACCGTCGCCAGCTGTGGCGGCTCGTCGGAGTCGCTGGGCTCGCGGTCGGCCTGCTCGTCCTGCTCGCGGGCGTCGGCGGACCGATACTGGGGGACATCGGCGTCACGTCGTTCCGGATGCTCCCCGTCGTCGTACTGTTCGGAGTGCTGGGTGCGTCCGTCAGCGGCGTCCTGTCGCTGGCGCACGGGGGCGTCGACGGCCGGTTGAGCCAGCAGCTACTCGCCTCCTGGGTGACGTACGCCCGTCTGGTGATCGGAGCGGCGTCGGCGCTGGTCATGCTCGCGTTCCTCACCTCCGGCCTCGCCGCGATCGTCCTCCAGGACGTCGTGCTGACTCCCGGATCCGTCCTGTTCGTGGCCTTCGCGTCCGGCTTCTCGGAACGGCTCCTCGTTCGGGCGATCGAATCGGTGTCGGGCGGGACGTAGCCGTCCGCTGTTTCGCGGTGCCCTCGGGCCCGGTCGCCCGGAGCCGGCACTGGAATCCCAGCTCGCGAGGGCGTACAGCGTGGCGTGCTATGAGTCCGCGGCCCATCCGTAGAGAGTCTCTCTCTCCCGATAGAGGTCGGTTTCGTGCTCGGCCGGCTACGGGAGGAGCGCGGCGATAGTTCCCGAGATGTCGAACGCGTGCTCGCCGAGCGACAGCGCGGTCGCGATCGAGGCTCCGGAGAGCCACATCCCCACGTCCCGGACGGTCAACTGGATCGGAATCCCGTTCCCCATACCCGATAGCCGTGGACCGGACTATAAAACCTACCAGCGGTGTCGAGAGCCGTGTCGTGATCCTCGGCCGAGGCCCGGCGCGATCCGCGAAACGCGCGCTGTCGGGGGGATCGTCCCAGCGGACACGCCGTCCCGGAGCGCTACTCCACCCGCTCGGCGAAGCCGAACCGCGGTTTCACGTCCGTCACCGTCACGCGGACCTCCTCGCCCGGCTCGACTCCGGGGACGAACAGGGTGAATCCCTCGACCTTCGCGATGCCGTCGCCCTCGCTGCCCGTGTCCTCGATCTCGACGTCCAGTTCGTCGCCCGCCCGGACGGGAGCGGTGAGCCGTCCCTTCGCCACGAGGTAGAGCTCCGAGGAGGAGTCGCGCGAGGCGGGCGGGTGGACCGCCCGGACGTACTCGAACTCCCGCTCCATCTCCTCGCGCAGGTCCGCGACGTCGGGCCCCTCGAACACCTTCACCGCGAGGTCGCCGCCCGACGCGAGCAGGTCCAGGGCGGTCTCGAACGCCTGCCGTGCGAGGTAGACCGAGCGCGCGTGATCGAGCGTGTACTCGCCGGTCATGTTCGGTGCCATGTCCGAGAGGACGACGTCCGCACCCCCCTCGCCGACGAGCTCGCGCAGGTCGGCCTTCGTGTCGTCCTCGGTCATGTCCCCGCGGACCGTCCGGACTCCCTCGATGTCGTCGATGCGCTGGAGGTCGACCCCGACGACCGTCCCCGCGTCCGCCGTGAGCTCGCGGGCGACCTGGAGCCACCCGCCGGGGGCCGCCCCGAGGTCGACGACGGTGTCGCCCCGCGAGATCAGCCCCGCGGTCTCGTCGAGCTGCTTGAGCTTGTACGCCGACCGCGAGCGGTAGCCCTCCTGTTTCGCCCGGTTGTAGTACTCGTCCTTCCCCGTCATGGTCAGTTGACGGAGGTAGTCCACGGGTGTTGATACGCGCTTCGGGACGGGCGTGGCCCGCCCTCACTCGATCGACCACGGGATAACCCTGTCCCGCCCGTGGACGGTGTGCCGTACCCGTCGAAACGGGAGATACCGGACACGGTGTCTCGACGATTCAGCCGCCGAACTCTACAGCCCGGTCGCGGCGTCGAGCGAGATGCGGATGGCCCGCTCGACGTTGTCGCGGGCCTTCTCGGGGAGCTCCTCGTCGTCGGTCTCGCCCTTCTGGGTGCCCTCGACGAGGTTGCCGTCGACGGTGCAGATCGCCCCCGCGCGGAGCCCCTTCCGTCGGGCGAGCGTGAAGATGGCGGCGGCCTCCATCTCCACGGAGAGCAGGCCCGCGTCCTCCCAGTCCGCGACGTACTCGTCGCTCTCGGCGTAGAACGCGTCGTCGCTGGCGATCGGACCGACGTGGACCTGGCTCACGGCTCCGCCGTTCGCCCCCTCCGCGGCCTGGTCGGCCGCGCGCTCGTCGTTGGCCTCGGCGGAGCCGACGAGCGCCGAGAGCACCTCGTAGTCGGGCACCGCGGGGTAGGTGTCCGACTCGTACCGCTTCGTGGTGCCCTCGTCCTTGGCCGCGCCGGTGGCGACGACCATGTCGCCGATCTCGATCCCCCGCTGGAGGGCCCCGGTGGTGCCGACGCGGACGAACGTCTCGACGCCGACGTTCGCGAGCTCCTCGACGGCGATGGCCGCCGACGGACAGCCGATCCCCGTCGAACAGAGCGTGAGCTCCCGACCCTCGTAGGTCGCGTTGACGACCCGGTACTCGCGGTTCTCGGCGACGAGCTCCGAAGCGTCGCACATCGCGGCGATGCGGTCGACCCGGCCGGGGTCGCCCGGCACGAGCGCGAGGTCGTTCACGTCACCCGGTTCACAGAGGACGTGGGGCTGTTTCGCCATACTCCACGTCCAGGGTCGGGGACCAAAGTCACACCGCTTCGTGAGGTGAGTCGGGAGCCGGGATACGGGGCGGTCGAACCCCGAGGGGTCGGCTCAGGACAGCGCCGAGAGCCCGAGCCCCGCGTACAGCAGGACCACCGCGGCCAGCAGGGCGACCCCGTAGACGGTCGCCGAGATCAGCCAGTGGAACCGGACCCGCTCGCGCCGTTCGGGATCGTCGTAGAGCCGTCCCCCCCTGCGCGGGAAGACGACGTACGCGAAGAAAGCGTAGAGGAACCCGACGACGAGCAGGGTGGCGAGGAGGTCCGACAGCGTGAGGACGTTCCCGACGACGAGCGCGGTGGCGACCGTCGCGTCGCGGACCGTCTCGAGGGCGACGACGAGGAGTTCGAACAGGATCCCGGCGAGCGTGCCGGCGGCGTAGTGGGCCGCGTCGGCCTGCCGGCGCGAGACCTTCCCCGGGGTCTCGTCGAACAGCGCCGACGCGGCGACGTACGGCGGGACGTACCCCTCCGAGAGCAGCGACATGACGCCGGTCATGGCGAGCGTGGCGAGCAGGCCCGCGACGACCGCGACGGCGAGCCGGAGATCGAGCGGCGCGCCGATCGCGTGTGCGGGGACGAGCACGGGCGCGGCGTTCGCGGGAGCGAGCACGGGGACGGTGCCCGTTCGGAGCGCGACGAGCCACGGGACGACCGATGTCGGCATCGGAGATCGGTACGGCCCCCGTCCCCGAAACCGGTGTCGGTTCCCGTTCGTCGCCCGGATCACGATCGGGAGGACCGTCGGTCAGTACCGCTCGTCCGCCGGCACCGGGTCGGTCGCCGTCGCGAAGACGACCTGGTGAAGGTTCATCGGCCAGACGTCGAGCGGGTCGCGGGTCCCCTCCTCGACGAACGGCTCCTCGAGCACCCGGTGTCGTTCGCGGGTCTCGAACCCGCGCTCGGCCAGTCGCTCGTCGACGTCCGGCCGGGGGTGAAACCCCGGCATCGAGTCGAGGAGGTCGCGGACGTACACCCCCCCGGCGGTCAGACGAGCGACCTCGTCGAGCACCGGTTCGGCGAGGTCGTCGTCGAGTACCTCCAGCAGGCCGAGCGCGAGCGTGTAGTCGAAGTAGTCGTCCGGGTAGTCGAGCCCGGCGACGGCGTCGCCGGACTCGAACCGGAGGGTGATCGCCTCGTGGGGCGAGCGGGCGTGCCGGCGGGCGTTCTCGATACGGCTCTCGCTCAGGTCGACTCCCACGACCTCCATGGGGAAGCCGTCGTAGCCCGCGGCCCGCCACCGCCCGGCGACGAACTCCGCGATCCGCTCGGTCTGGTCGCCGTCGCCACAGCCGAGGTCGAGTATCCGCGAGACTCCCGGCGCGGCGAACCGTTCCCATCCCACGGGCGGGTGGAACCAGGCCTTGCGCCGCTTCAGGTAGTCCCACTTCGTCCGGTCGATGGGGCGCTCCATCGACCGATAGTACGCCTGCGTGTCGTCGAGGAACGCCTCCGAGACGCTCTCCTCCTGTTCGCGCCGCTTGCGGCGGTGGCGCTCGTTGTCCTCGCGCCGCTGTTCGTGTTCCGGCGAGAACGCCTCGACAGCGGCCATCGGCCGCTCGATCAGGCCCCACGTCTCCAGTTCACGGAAGTCGTCGGGGGTCGGAACCCGCATACTCGCCCCTCTCCGTCCGTGGTGTTACCTCTGTGGGCCGCTTCGGCGATCGCACGGCGGGGAGATCCCATCTCGTCCTGCCGGCCGACTTCTCGCGGTGCTCGTCGATCCGCCACCGCCGCTCCGCGACCGCCGAAGAACCGCATGATTTATTATTGTATACGTCGGACCATCGTCGCACCACATGAGCCCGTCCCGTCCACCGGTCACGGTCGAGTGCTACGCCCGGACAGCCCCGCAGGGGACGTCGATCGAGGATACCCTCGATACCTTGCGGGAGTACCGGGACCGAGGAGTGATCGAGGACGTCTCGTTCGAGGTCTGGCCCGACGAAGTCGCCCTGGAGGGGTACGCGGAGGAGACCCCCATCGTCGACCGGTACCGGCGCTTTCGATCCTGGGCCGAGGGGGTGGACGTCTCCCTCCGGCCGGCCTTCACGGTCCGCGAGCGGGGATCCCTGATCGACGATCGGACCGACGCGGCGCTCGTCCTCCCCGAGCGCTGTCTCGCCGTCCGTGTCGACGGGGAGCTGGCGACCGTGGCTCCCCACCGGGCGGACGGGACGACGTACACGGCCGAGGACGCGCTGGCCGACATCGAGAGGTCCGATCCGGAGTTCCGGGTTCGGGCCTCGGTCGCGGATTCGGTGACGGAGCCCACCACGACCGCGGCGTCGACGGCGGGACGGTCGGAGTAGCGGTCGGAACGGCGGCTCCAGGACGACGAACGGCGGGGGCGGGGTGGGCGCAAGTCTCTACGGAGCGCCGAGTGAGGGATGCTTCCGCCAGTCGATCACCCGTCGACCAGTTCCGAGACCCGTTCCCAGGAGAGATCCGGCCGCGGCCCGGTCACGGTGGCGGCGATGGCACCGCAGGCGTTCGCCGACGCGAGCGCTCGCTCGGTGTCGGCCCCGCGGAGCCTGGCGGCGTGGAACCCGGCGGCGAAGGCGTCTCCCGCCCCCGTCGTGTCCACGCTCTCCAGGTCGTACCCGGGGTGTTCGAACACCAGGTCGGGCCCTTCGAGGGTCGCCCCGTCGGCCCCGTGGGTGCGGACGACCCGACAGTCGGCCGGCAGCGCCGGGGCGTGGTCGGCCTCCCGGTCGTTCACGAACAGGACGTCGGTCAGTTCGAGCGTCGCGCCGTAGTCGCGCTCGCCGAAGCGCCGCCCGGGATCGAACGAGACCACGAGTCCCGCCTCGCTCGCCAGCTCGGCCAGCCGGGCCGCGGTGTCCGGCCGCTGACTCGTCAGGTGACAGACCGCCCCTCCATCGAACAGATCCGGGGGGAGGGCGTCGACCCGGAACGACTCGTTCACCCCGCCGTCGTCGACGACGGCGACCTCGCCACCCTCGCCGACGAGCAGGTACTTGACCGCCGTCCGGCCCTCGACGGTCTGGATCGGATCGGTGTCGACGCCCGCGGCCACCAGCTCCCGCCGTGCCAGTTCGCCGTGTTCGTCGGTGCCGACGCTCCCGACCAGCGAGGCGTCCACGTCGAGGTTCGCCAGCGCGGCGGCGACGTTCGCCGCCGAGCCGCCCCCGGACTCCCGCCGATCCGTGACGACCGACTCGCTGTCGGGGGTCGGCAGCGAGTCGACCCGCAGGGTCACGTCCCAGTTGACGTGTCCGGCACAGACGACGCGCATGGGGAGTCGTGGGAGAGCGGCGACAAAAGCGGTCGGGTGTGCGGTCCCGCCGACGCGACCGACGAATCCCCCACACGGCACCGGGGGGATCGACCTGAGTGCACACCATCCCGACCGCGGGAGGGCGGCGATCGATTCTCGATTTAGAATATAATTATTAATAGTAAAATATATCCGCGTCGCGAGCGTACGGAACTGGGTCCGTATGCTGCCGAGCGCCCTCACCCTCGCCGTGGTCGTACTGGCCGTCCTCGGGGCGGTAGTGGGGGGTGCGGGGGCGGCGGGGCCGGGAGGAGTTGGAGACGGCGGGGAGCGTGCGCCTGGGCCCGCGTCCGCCGCTCCGACGGAGGGATCGATGGGCCTCGCGGTCCCCGGAGTTCCGACGGTCGGTCCCCGTGCCGAGTCGGTCCACGGGGGGCTCGCGCTGGCCGCCCCGATAGCGACGCTCGACTTCGAGACGCTCCCCGGCGGCTCGCCGACGACCGACGGGACTCGGCTGGTCGACCAGTACGAACCGGCCGGGATCCGATTCGTCCCGCGGCGGACGTTCGCCGGGGCGACGGGGGCTATCGCGAGGGTGTGTGACGACGATCCCGACCGGGCCAAGGCGGTGGTCTGCTCCGACGCCAGCTCGGGCGTGACGGTCGCCACCACACCGCTCCGGGGATCGGACGAGTTCAACAGGCACGAACTCGGCGTCGAGTTCACCGAGCCCAAGCAGTCCGTCTCGGTGTCCGTCCACCACTACCGCTTCCACGAACTGCCGGCCGACTGGCCGGAGGCGGTCGGCGAACTCCTCGGATTCGACGCGACGGGTCAGGTGATCGCCCGTGACAGGGTCGCGTTCGGGCCATCGGAGGGCTGGCAGCGGCTCGCGGTGGACGACCCCGACGGTCGGATCGTCGGGATCCAGCTCTGGTCCGACCGCGGGAGCGCCCAGGAGAACTGGTTCGTCGCGGACGACCTGCACGCCGAGACGGCCGGCGCCCAGCCGACCGCGGCGTTCGACTACTCGCCGTCCGACCCGTGGCCGGGCGAGGCGGTCGCCTTCGACGGCTCCGGTTCCGAGGACTCCGACGGACGGATCGTGAGCTACGAGTGGCGGATCGCGAGCCGGGACCCGCCGCTACTGGTCGCGTTCGGCGGCGACGACAGCCCCACCTTCGACTACACGTTCGAGGCCGCCGGCGAGTACGAGGTCTCGCTGACGGTGACCGACGACGGCGAGATGCGGACCACGACGACCCGGACCGTCGTGGTCCGGGAGAACGCACCCCCGGTGGCCGCCTTCGAGTTCGCGCCGGCAGCTCCCGTCGCGGGCCAGCGAGCCGACCTCGATGGCTCGGACTCGTTCGACTCCGACGGTACCGTCGGATCCTACCGCTGGGCGGTCGACGGCGAGTTCGTCGGCGAGGGGGACACCCCGCGGTACCGGTACGAGTTCCCGGAGCCGGGCGAGTACGCCGTCACCCTGACGGTGACCGACGACCGCCGGGCGACTGATCGGGCGACCGAGCGGGTGGTCGTGAGCGATCCCAACCGACCGCCGACCGCCCGTATCTCGTTCGCCCCCGGGGTGCCACTCGCCGGCGACACCGTCGAGTTCGACGCGACCGGATCGACCGACGACGGGGAGATACTCGTCCACGAGTGGGACCTCGACGGCGACGGCGTCACCGACGCGACCGGCCGGGTCGTAGAACGGTCCTTCGAGACGCCCGGCGACCGGACTGTCCGGCTGACGGTCCGCGACGACGACGGGGTCGCCGACTCGGTGACTCGAACCGTTACCGTCCTGCCGCCGTCGACGGTTGAACCGACGCCCACGGTGACGCCGACCGAACCGACCCCGACTGCGACCGAGACGACCGGTCCGACCTCGACCGTCACCCCCACCCCGGCATCCGATCGGGGCGGCGACTGGCCGCTCCCGGGCTCGCCCCGCGACGCGGCGACGGTCGGCGGTGCCGCGGTGGCGGTGGGGCTGGCCGTCCTGTTCCGGGACGAGATCGCCGTGCTCCTCGGGAGCCTGCGCCTCCCCCGACCGGGACGGCGGACGACCCCACCCCGGGGGGGACGATCACCGGTGACCCGCCGGGTGCCCGATCCCGAGGAGACCGACGAGGACGAGCCGAACCGGCCGCCGACGGCGTCGGTACGCTACACCCCGGAAGAGCCGACGGTGGGACGACCGGTGCTGTTCGACGGCACGGGATCGGTCGATACCGACGGCCGTGTCACGGCCTACCGGTGGTCGGGCGACGGCCCCGAACGTACCGGTTCGACCGTCGTCCACACGTTCGACGAGGACGGCGAGTACGAGGTCACGCTCGTCGTCGAGGACGACGACGGCGCGACCGGCGAGCGGACCGTCACCGTCGAGGTCGGTTCACGGGACGGCGAGTTCGCGCTCCTCTCCGTCCACCCCGACTCGCCCGGCCGCGACCACGAGAGCCTCCACCTGGAGTACCTCACCTTCGGCAACGTCGGCGAGGGGCCGCTCGACGTCGGGGGGTGGACGGTCCACGACGCCGCCGAGGAGGAGTCGCGGGTGCGCGAGGGCGAGCACACCTACGCGTTCGAGGGGACGCTCGGACTCGACCCCGAGGCGACGGTGACGCTCTACACGGGCACCGAACCGACGGACGCCCCGATCCCCGACACCGAGGGGGCGTACCACCGGTACTGGGGTCGGACCTGGCCGGTCTGGAACAACGAGGGCGACGTCGTCGTCGTCAAGGACGCCGACGCGAACCCCGTTCTCGCGGTACGCTACACGAGGAGCGGCGAGGGCTACGCGGTCGAACCGCTCGATCACGGGCGCTTCGAGTACCTGTTCCCGGACGCCTCGACGAGAAGGGACGGCGACGAGGACCAGGAGTGAGGGGCGTTCCGGAGGCCACGGACGAGGAGACGAGGGGCGCTCCGAGCCACCTCCCTGCCGCTCGGACGGCGGACCTCAGGCCAGCGCGTAGACGGTCGTGAACAGAACGGTCGTGGTGGCGAACCCCGCGAAGATCACCGGCAGTAGTCCCTCGGTCCCGCTCACGACCACGAACACGACGACGGCGAGGAGGAGGGCGACGATGGCCGTGATGAGGCCCTTCCTGAGCGGTTCGGGGAGCGCGACGCCGGACGTCGACCCGGCCGGCTCGCCCGACAGGGCCTGCTCGTCGTTGGCCATGAGCGCACACGGTAGGGCGGGGTGAAAAGTATGCTCCTACATACTGTGTATTTTACGTATCCGTCGTCGAGGGCTGATCCGGACTCCCAGTAGTGGCACGCCTGTTCGTGGCGGTCGGGAGAGCGTGACCCGCCCGGGGGACGGCGACCGGTGACCGAACGATCGACCGGGCAGGCGATCGGGTACACCGTATCGTGTGGCAATCGTGAGTACTGTCGCGTACAGAGAGAGTCCAGTCACCTCGTCCGTCCGGTAGTTGGGCCAGTTCGTCTTCCCGAGCCCGCCCCGCCCGTCGTCGCGAGTGCGAGCAGAATTAGCGACGGAATCACACAGTCGGGTGTTACCCACGACGGTCGCCCCGGGTTCCAAACGACGACTACGTTCTCACTACCCTCACGCGGATACGTGTGCGACTTCGACCCAGCCGTCGGTGTGAACGGTGACCTCACAGGACTCGATCAGGAGTACGAGCTTGCCGCCTTCCCGGGGGGTGCCATCAGCCGTCGGCTCGAATGCGCGTTCGAGAGCGTCGGGATCGATGCTCCCCCGCAGTTCGGTCTCGATCCGCTGAAGGGGGGCGTCGGTGAGCTCTTCGACCGCGCTCGTGATCGGGAGATGGAGTTCCGTGTCGCCCGCCCAGTCGTGAAAGAAGACGATCACCTTCTCCTCCGTGCCGAGGTCTTCGATCCGTATGAACTCCGAGAAGGCCATTCGTTCGACCACTCGTATCGTACACTGCTCGCTCACCGCTTCCTGGTTTTGCTTGCCTCTGCCAAGAAAGTAATTGGAGGAGGGCTGGTTCGAATGATCTCTCTAGTGATTGCCCTGTTCGAAGCGTCGCTGAGAGCGGCTATGCGGATTTTGTGCGACCGCCGACTCCTCGTAGCGACAGCGTGGTCACGGCCCGCTCGGTTGATACACTGGAAGTCGAAGGGGGGATTTCACCCTACGTCGGTGACCTGGCCCGACTCGATATGCTTGAACGACATCCCCTCACAATCGGGGCAGGGAACGCGGCGCGGCTCGTAGACGCCAGCGTTCGATCTTGCGGGGACGAACTCCCCACAGGAGAGACACATCACCAGGTCCATCAGACAGTCACCGCCGTAGCGGGACCCAGCGTCGAGGACTCCACACCCCATATCACACTACTCCTCGCTACAGAGAAAAATCGGCTCGGCATAGAGGCGAGAGTTACGGCCAGTATATAGGCTGTACACTTCCATAGGAAAGATTTTTATCAGTAATCGAACATTTACTCGGGACCGGAGGACGACGACCTGAGCGTCGAGTCGAAGAGCTTCCTGCTGCCGCGACGGATCCGTTCGGAGAGTGCCTGTCTGGTGATGCCGAGTTCGTCGGCGAGTTCGTCGAGAGTCGTCCCTCGCGGAACATCGAAGTATCCGCGTTCGGTGGCGAGAACGAGCGCCTTGCGCTGGGCCTCCGTGAGGTCGAACTGATGACCGTGTTCACCCGACTCGGTGAGCGTATACGTCCGCTCGACATCGACGTGGAGACCGCGGTCGATGAGGTAGTCGTGAAACGCGGAGAGTCTCTGGTGATCGGGAAACCGCAGGCGGAACGACCAGCGTCCATCCCCCCGGGCCTCGAGTATCACCGCGTCGGTCCGCGCGATCCCTTCGAGCAGGTCCGTCGGCGCTTCCTCCCACTCGATGCGGTAGAGCGCGCTGTCCTCGATCCTGTCCAGCACCTGCAGTTCCTTGACCGAAGGATGAGTCCGCACCATCTCCTCGAATGCCGCTTGATTCTGGCCCGTAGCCCAAATGAAGGGCATGACCTGGTTTCCCGTAGGAACGATGCGTTCGAGTTCGAGACGCATGTCTGGTGGGCCCGATAACACCTCCCCGAGTTGGAACGCTCCCCCCTCGATGCTGAATTCGACGATAACGCTCACGTATCGAATACCCGTAAGAATTTCCGCTTCATAGGGTGGTTGCCTGCACTCGCAAGCATCCCCTTCCCGATATTCGAGTGCACGATCCCCCGTGGAACATCCGGCGGACTGGGCCGCCACCTCGGGGCACCGATAGAGATGTTGTACCCCGTGTCGAATTATATATTTATAACGCTATCAAATAGCATAATATCGACACGAATGTGGTCGGTGCTGTCGTGGTGATGGCCGGTGGTCACATAGCGTCCTTCCGGTAGCCACGCTGGACGGTTGACCGTAGTCAGTCAGTACACCCAGAATGTGGGGACTGTACGGACTCGGAGAAGGCGTCATTAATGCCGCACGTGACTCGATCGGAGGGACCGTCGTCGGGGCAACGGCAGTATGGATCGTCAGTGATCGGGAACCCATATCCTCGCTTATGGGTACGAGTACGTTATTCTACTGACACCTGTGGTGTACCTGTTCCAAGGTTACATCAAGGAGAGCACAGAGGAAGTAGACGACGAATCGTCCGACGGAGACATCAAAGAGACGGGGTGGCCCAGGACGTGCCTCGTGATGACCCCGATGGCTACCCCTGGGAGAAGACGACCGTGCTACCCCTGTCGCATCCCGTTGACGCCGATGTATCGGTCTCACGTCGATGTCCGAACGATGGAAACGCGGTCTCGGGACCCCATACCGGGGGCAAGTGAACCCCTCCCCTGTGGGAGCGTTAGGGACCTATCGGGCGGGGCGATCTCGACCGAGGGAGGTCAACGGGTGTGAACACACCGAGGGGTGTCCATACAGCGTCTTCAAGCGATCGTGAACAGCACGAGGTTGTGCGCGCCGGGACCGAGCCCCACGGCCGCGGTGAGTCCCACGAGCAGCGACCCCCAGCGCGGGTCCTCCTCCAGGTAGTCCGCGAGGACGACGAGCACGACCGCCGCGAGCGCGGTCTTCACGAGGACGAACAGCCACCCGCCGCCGAGCCCGGGGGTGAGCGCCGCGCCGGCCTCGATGAGGAGCCGGGAGAGCGGCGTCTGCTCGCCGAATCCGAGCAGGTCGGTACCGACGGCCGTCGAGACGCCGTCGAGGACGTGCCCGAAGACGAGGACGAACCCGGCGGTGCCGGCGACCCGGGTGACCGGCCGAACGCGCCGGACCCCGGCCCACACGGCGAGGCCGAGGACGACCGCGACGACCAGCCCGAGTCCGGGGAGCAGCGGTCGCAGCCGCCCCGCGGAGAGGAAGGCGAGGCCGGCGACCGCGAGCGCGACCGCGATACCGGAGACGAGCAGGAGCGAGGGGACCGAGGGGAACGACCACGAATCCGTCTGGACCCCGCTCGCACGGAGCGCCGCCCACACGAGTCCCCCGAGGACGAACGTCGAGAGGTAGACGGCGGGTGAGCCGAACAGCGGTGCCACTGGCGCGGGAACGCCGCCGACCTGGAACAGCGCGTAGCCAGCGCCCCCGGCGACCATCCACGGGGCGAACCCGGCGACGACCGCCGGGGTCACCTCGGGGTCGAGCCGGGAGAGGAGGCCCGCGACGCTCCCGACGGCCACCAGTAACCCGAGCAGGTAGGGTAACGGTGGGAGGGCGAACCCCGAGGGGAGCAACTGGAGGGCGACGAACGGTACCCCGAACATATCCCGACGGCGGTCCGGCCGGGCGAAAGCGTTCCGGTCCCGACCCGTCGAGCGCCTCCCGCATCGAGCGTATCCGGCCCGTTATGCCGCTCGAACGCGTAGCACCGAACGATGACGGAGAGCCCTCCCGACTACCGGCCGGGCGTCTGTAACATCGGCGGGCGCGAGCGACGACGCCGGTACCAGTACGCCGCCGTCTGCGGCCTCGCGGCGGTGGTGTACGCCGCCGTCGTCCTCGTGTGGTCGGGTCCGACCGCGCTGCTGCTCGGCCTGTTCGTCCCCTTCTCGCTCGGCGTCGAGTTCCTGCTGCAGGCCCGGCGGTCGTTCTGTGCGAGACTCGGCTTCCGCGGTCGGTTCGACCTCCGCGGCGGGGACGGGAGCGAGTCGGTCGCGGCCGACGGGAGCGGTCGCGCCGACGGGGACGTTCGGCCCGTCGCCCTCCCGGACGAGGTCTCCAGGGTGGGCCGCGTGACCGATCCGTCCGATCGGGCGGCCGACCGGCGGTACGCCCTCGGACTGACGGCGCTCGGCGTGCTCGGCGGTGCCGTCGGGACGACGCTCGTCTACGCCGCCGCGGTCGCGTTCGGCTGACCTCGGCCATCCGGCTCAGCCGCTCCACTCGTCCCTACTCGGTCCGGAGCGCGTACTGGAGGACGGCAAGCGCAGACCGGCCGTCCCGCAGTTCGCCCGCGACCGCCCGGTCACGGAGGTCGGTGAACGAGGCCGACCCGACGCGGATGGACTCGTTGTGATCGAGCGCCTGCTCGGCGGTCGGCTCACATCCCCGGGCGACGAAGTAGTGGAACGTCGAGTCGAGCAGGCCGTTCGCCGGCTCGTAGGTGCCGAGTTCCTCGAACGCGGCGGCCTCGTGGCCCGTCTCCTCGGCGAGTTCCCGCCGGGCCCCCTCGATGGGTGTCTCCTCGCCCTCGAGCCCCCCGGTGGGGAGCCCGAGGTTGACCCGGCCGACCGCCTGTCGCCACTCCTCGATCACCACGACGTCACCGTCCGGCGTGAAGGGCAACAGGACCACCGAGGGCGGCTCGGTGAGGTAGTGAAAGACCGTCTCGGTCCCGTCGGGGAGCGTGACGTCGTCGCGGCGGACGTCGAACCCCGGACAGCTGTACTCGATCTCGCCCCCACGGGTCTCCCAGGCGAGCGGATCACCCGTCCCGTTTCCGTCCCCGCCGTCGATCCCGTCGCGGGCGTCTCCCTCCTCGGTCATGTCCCGAATGGGCCCGGACGAGACATGAACGCGGTGGTTCGGACCCCACGAGAACGGCTACCGATCGTCTCCCGCCCGGGCGTCGGGTGTCGGGGGAGCGGCCCCACCCCCGCCGGCGACGATGGGGGCGTCGACCTCCTGCTGGAGCCGTTCGAGGTCGTCCGCGCTCTCGGCGACCCCCGTCGTCACCAGCATCCGGACCGCCCGGCGGACGGAGATGTCCGTCTCGTGGAGCGTCGACTCGGGAACGACGATGAGGTGGCCGACGGTCGGGTTCGGCGAGTGGGGAACGATGACCGTGCTCGTCGACTCGCCGGAGACGTCGTCGGCCACGTCGGGGCCGTCGCCGGTGACGAACCCGAGCGAGTAGACGCCGAGCCGCGGGTACTCGACGAGCACGACCCGCTGGAAGCGGGTGTCGCGCTCGGTGAGCGCGTCCGAGACCTGCCTGACGCCCGTGTAGACGACGCTCACGAGGGGGACGAGCGAGACGAGGCGGTCGAAGGCGTCGACCGCACGCTCACCGCCGGAGCGCTGGGCGAGGAAGCCGAGCAGCGTCACCACGACGACGATGATGAACACCGCGAGCACCTGTGCGAGCGGGTGGATGTTCGCCGTGAAGCTCGTGAGGCCCGCCTCCTCGACGATCGGATCCAGCACCCCCGAGAGCCGGGTGAACACGAACTGGAGGACGACCAGGGTCACTGCGAGCGGCGCGACGAGGATCAGCCCCGCGATGAAGCTGTTCCGA
Source organism: Salinirubellus litoreus (assembly GCF_037335815.1). Lineage (NCBI taxonomy): Archaea > Methanobacteriati > Methanobacteriota > Halobacteria > Halobacteriales > Natronomonadaceae > Salinirubellus > Salinirubellus litoreus. Next base: position 130,789 of record NZ_CP147841.1, read on the forward strand.
AACTCCGTCCGGATGTCCATGCCGCCCGGTAGCGGCGAACGGGGATATACTGTCGGTCGGGGACGATCAGGTCATCGTCGTGGATCGGGCCGGCCGGCGCGTGGTGTCGTGATCTCCTCCGGATCGTCCACACGGAGCCCGAACGGGAGCGATGAACCCGACGCTCGGAGGCCAGCCCCGGCTATAGTAGCGTTTGGAAGTCTGTACGCACGGACGGGGGGACGTCCCCGTCCGGAGTGTGTCATCGGTTCCAAACGCTACTACAGACACCCCGTATCCGTTCGCGAGTGACGGGTCCCGTCGACCGGTCAGGGCCCGACCACGAGCCCGAACGCGCACAGCACGACCACGAGGGCGTACAGGACCAGGAGCGTCGTCCGCTTCGGACACTCGACAGCCTTCCGCACCACTCGTCCCACCATCCCGTCCCGACCGACGGGACCCAGGAGCAAGTACGGGCGGTCGGTCTCGCTCACCGAGCCGACCGGAAGGGCGAAGTCCGGAACCGCTCGTCCGCGACGACCACCGGCCCGTACGGCCGGTCGTGACGACGCCACCGGTGGGAAGGCGAGGTCGAGAGATCACCCGCCGGGGAGTACGACCGACCGTATCAGGGTTCGTCGTAGGTGATCCCGGTCGCCTCCGCGGTCACCTCGGCGACGTGCTCGTTGAACGCCTCGACGAACGCGGGGAACGTCCCCGCGAGCTCGCGGGTGTCGGGGACCGAGGGGGGGCCGTACTGCGAGAGGAGGTAGGTCCCGCCGTCGCCGCCGACGCGGAGGTACGAGGCGCGATCGCCCTCCCACTTCAGCTCCCAGCGGGTCCCCTCGACCCGCTCGGCGAAGGTTCCGTAGTCCGTTCCATCGAAACGGTGGAGTTCGCCGGCCATCGCGTCGGCCGTCTCGCGGATCGCCGAGAGCACCCGGTCGCGCTCGGCCGCCACCTCGGCGGTCGAGGCCACCTCGGGGAAGTCGGTCGGTACGTCGTCGAGGACGCCCGAGAGCGACTCGACGTACTCGTCGAACGTCTCGACGAACGCCCCGTAGTCGGCCATCGCCGCCGCCAGCGCGTCCGGTTCGGGGTCCCGCTTGGTCGAGACCACGTACGTCTCGGTACCGTGTCCCTCGAACAGGAGGAACTCCAGCCCGCCGGCCTCGTACTTCACCGTCCAGGTGCCCGCGTCGGTCCGGAACGTCTCCCGGCCGTAGTCACCACCGCCGAGGACGGCGAGTTCCCGGGCGATACGGCCCGCGTGATCGCGGACCGCCTCCAGTACCTCCTCGCGGCGCTCGGTCACCGCGTCGGCGTCGGCCACGTCGAACTCCAGACCCATCGTCCGAACGAGGTGGTCGACGGGCATAACCCCACCGTCCGCGGGTTTCGGCTCGTCTCGCGATCCCGTATTCGACCGCAGTCGGTGCGGAACACCCCGGCTCGGAGCAAACGATAAGTACGCGCGGCGGTCGTCGACTGGTGGACGACGCGGCGCGAACACCCGACCATGACCACCTACGAGATAGAACGGCCCGACGGCCCCGAACGGGGTATCAGAGTGCGGTGTCCCGACCACGACGAGGAGACCGAGTTCCAGCCCGGACACCGGCGCGGAACGTTCTACTGCTCGATCTGCGGGTTCGAGATCGAGGTCGCGCTACACGACACCCTCGACTGGCGAGACATGGGGGAGCAGTGTTAGGACGATCTGAGTGAATCGAAGCGGTCGCGCTGTGAGTCACCATGCGCTCGGATCTCCGCTTCTGACACGTCGCCCGGACCACGCTACTCGTGGGTAGGTGGGCCGGCGCGGAGTTCGAACACAGACGGACGTGCTCACGTCGTTGCGCGTGTCCTCCCTGCTCAAACCTGCTTGGCGTTCATTTCCCACCCGCTACGGACGCCTGGCTGCCGCTCGTCGTCGCGAAGTGGGGTGAAAATGGGCCGGCGCAGATTTGAACTGCGGTTACGGCCACCCGAAGGCCGAAGGATGCCAAGCTACCCCACCGGCCCGCATCACCCACGAGGCTCCAGGTCCGTTTAATGGTTGCGGAACGACCCCTACCCGGCACAGGAGGCGACGACCTCCTCGGCGGACACCTCGCGGGGTTCGGGCTCCCGGTACCCTCTGAACTCGAACGAGGCCCGCTCGGCGTCCTCGTCGACCGTGATACCGAGCGGCGAGTCCGGGCCGTCGAGCCCGGCCGCACAGACCCCGGTCCGGATCGGGTCCGCGCTGTCCCCGAGCGCCGGTGACGAGAGCGACCCCGAGGCGTTCTCCGTTCCAATCCCCTCCAGGCCGACCGTCGTCTCGCCCGTTCGGGCCCGCGCGGAGACGCTCTCGTTGCTCATCCTGACCCGGACGTCGCCGCCGAACCCGACGATCGTGACCACCCCCTCCTCGACCGTCCGCGTCACGTCCGTCGCCGTCGACTCGACCGTGTCGGGTGCGACCGTCCCGGCCACGGCCACCCCCGACGTCCCCAGCGCGATCGCCCACAGCAGTATCCCCACCACCACCACCCGATTCATGCCTCGATATCGTCGACAGGTTCATATAGGTGTTCTGGCACCCCCGTCACCGGTCGGTGTCACCGTAGCTATCTGACCACACCGGTTCGGACACGAACGGCCGCCCGGCCCGGTCCGACCGCCGGGGCAGGGTCAACTCCGGATTTGAGTCACCGGAACTGACGAGAGGTCGACGGGACGATTCCCCGCTGTGATGCCCTCCACCGATACCCCCATCCACGCCGCCGTGGCCGCGGTGTCGGCCACGCTCGCTGCGGTCGCCGCGCGGGTTCGGCGACTGGTCGTGGGCCTCCGGTCGCTCGCCGCGGGCACCGCCGCCGGGATTCGCGACCTGCTCGGCGGCCCCGTCCGGCGGGCCCTCGTGGGCCCCGTCCGGACCGCCCTGCTCGGCCGCCGGGCGGAGGTGTCGCTCGCCGTGGCGCTGTCCGGCCTCGTGCTCGCCGTCGGGGCGGCCTGGTGGGTCGGCGACCTCGGCTTCGAGACGCTCCTCCGGTGGGTAGAGGGGACCTGGGCTGGTACCGATCCCCGCGCGTTCGTCCTGGCGGGGGCCGCGGCGCTCGTGGCACTCGCGGCTGTCAGCGCCGGGGTCAACTCCGGGCTCGTCCCGACGACGATGCTCGTCGCCGGACCCGTCTTCGGCGCGGCGGTCACCCGCTACGGGACGACCGTCGAGCGGGGGACCGGCACGGCCGTCGTGTCGCTCCCCGAGGCGGTCGGCGTCGCGGCGCTGTTCGCGGTGGCCGTCGGACTCCCGCTGGCCGCCGTCGGGTTCGTCCTCGGCGTGGCCGCCCGCCGGGTCGTCCACGTGTTCGCCGACGGCTCGGGCCGCCCCCCCGTACCGGAGCGGCTCTGACCGGTCCCGGTCCGTGCCGTTCACCAGTCGTCGTCAGCGGTCGAGCACGAGCACCACGGATCGATAGCCCGATCAGTATCGCGTGAACCCCTCGGTGTCGAGCCAGTTGTGCGCGACGGTGATCGCCTGGTCTGCGTGGAGCCGCTCGGGACCGAGCGTCACCCGCTCGTCGGCCCGCTCGGCGAGCAGTTCGGCCTCCTCGTCGGTGAAGTCCCGGTGGTCCGAGAGCACGAAGACCGCGTCGTCGGGCGGGTCGGCGTCGACGACCGGATCGCCGTCCTCGTGGAGTTCTACGACCGTCCCGTCGAGCCGGTCGAGCGTCGCCCCGAGCCCCCGTCGACCGACGTAGACCCCCGGGGAGGGTTCGGCCTCCATAGCCCCGATCGCCCCGTCCCTCGCGGCTAGCGCGTCGCGGATACGGGCTCCCGTCGACCGCTCGTCGGGGTTGAGCCGCCGTACCTCGCTTCCGTCGAACCGCACGGTGTACGAGCCGCCGAGCACGAGCGAGACGGTCGCGTCCTCGCGGATCCCGTGCGAGGTGAGGAGCGCGCTCGTCACGCACCGACAGAGCACGTCCAGTCGGCCGGCCCCGGGGAGGTCGTCGAGCGAGAACTCCGCGTCGAGGGGTGCCTCGTGGCCGACCACGACGAACCGCCTCACCGTGACACCCCCGCGGGCGGCCCGTTCGTGAGCGTCCCCGGTCCGGTCGGAGCCTGTGTCTCCATGTCCGTCCGGGCATCGGACGGCGGGGTACTTGGATCGGCCGTTGACCGACCGTGACCGGTAAGAGGGACGGTTCACGTCTCGATACCGTCCGGCCCTTCTCGACCGGATCGGTCCGAGGGGAACCGTGCAGACCGGCCGTCGATATCGCGCGGCAAGCGTCGCGGGGGTGGCCGTCACGACCGCGCTCGCAGTACGGGTGGGTAGCGCCCGGCCCGTCCAGTCGTTCGCCGTCGGCCTCCCCGTCGTCGGCCGCCTCCCGGTCGATCCCGCCGGATCGGAGTTCGCCCTCCAGGCCGCGACGACGCTCGCGGTCGTCCTCCTCGCGTTCCTGCCGCTGTACGTCCCCCGTCCCCGGCGGCCGCTCGATACGGTCGCGCTCGCCGGGCGACGTGTCCTGCTCGCGACGGTGGCGCTCGCCGCCGTCGGCTACTTCGACTACACCTACCGGCTCCCGCGGCTCACGCTGGTCCTCACCTCCGGGATACTCCTCGTGCTCGCGCCGGCGTGGTTCCTCTCGCTCCGGCGGTCGACCGACGGTACCGCCGAACGGGCGGTGATCGTCGGCGACGACCCGGGGGCCATCGGGGCGGTCGTCCGGACGACCGACGCCCCGATCCTCGGGTACGTCTCCCCGTCCGGGCCGGCACCCCGCGCGCCCGACCACGGACCGCTACCGGACGGCGGTGTCCAGGAGGGCGTGCTCGGGAACCGGGACGGGTCACCCGCCGGACCCGACGCCGTATCGCTGGACGGGGTAGCCTGCCTCGGCGGCCTCTCGCGCCTCGAGGAGGTGTTCGTCGAGTACGACGTCGACGTCGCGGTCCTCGCGTTCACCCGGCCGGACCGGGCGGAGTTCTTCGGGACGCTCGAAGCCTGCCACGCGAGCGGCGTCGTCGCGAAGGCCCACTCCGACCACGCCGACGCGGTCCTCACGGACGGACCCGCGGTCGGGTCGCTCGTCGACATCGACGTCGAGCCGTGGGACCCCGTGAATCGACTCCTGAAGCGGGCATTCGACGTGATCTTCGCCGCCGGCGTGCTCGTCGCACTCGCCCCCGTGATGCTCGCGGTCGCCCTCGCCGTGCGACTCGAGGACGGCGGACCCGTCCTCTACGGCCAGGAACGGACGGCCGCGTTCGGCGGAACCTTCCGGGTACGGAAGTTCCGGAGCATGGCCGTCGACGCCGAGGATCGGGGAGCGAAGCTGAGCGAGGAGGACGCCGGTGGGGTCGACCCCCGGGTGACGCGAGTCGGGCGGATCATCCGCCGGACCCACCTCGACGAACTTCCACAGCTCTGGTCGGTGCTCCGGGGGGAGATGAGCGTCGTCGGCCCCCGCCCCGAGCGCCCGGAGCTCGACACGGACATGGAGCGAGCGGCCCCGGACTGGCGGCGGCGCTGGTTCGTCAAGCCGGGCCTCACCGGGCTCGCGCAGGTCCGTGGCGTCACCGCGTTCGCCCCCGAAGTAAAACTCCGCTACGACGTCGAGTACATCCGACGGCAGTCGCTCGGGTTCGACCTCCGGATACTGCTCCGGCAGCTGTGGCAGGTCGCGGCCGACGCCTACCGGCTCCTCGTCGAGGACGCCACCGACCGGTAGAGTCCGTCGTAGTCGTCGAGCATCCGATCGCGCGTGAACAGGCGCTCGACACGATCGCGACCGTTCCCGCCGAGCCGACGCCGACGGTCGGGATCGGCGAGCAGCCCCGCCAGCGCGTCGGCGAGCGCCCCGGCGTCGCCCGGCGGGACGGTGACGCCGGTCTCGCCGTCGGGGCTGACCCACGGCACCCCCGAGGGGAGGTCGGTGTTCACGACGGGGAGTCGGTGGGCCATGGCCTCGATCTGGACGATGCCGAACGCCTCGCTGCGCTCGACCGAGGGGAGGACGAAGACGTCGGCGCGTCGGTACTCCTCGTGGAGCGTCCCGTCGTCGACGCTCCCCTCGAAGGAGATCCGGTCCGCGACACCCAGCTCACGGGTTCGACGTTCGAGCGCAGCCCGTCGGGGCCCGTCGCCGACGACGACGAGCCGTGCGGAGATCCCCCGGGCGTCGAGGTCGGCCATCGCGTCGACGAGGTGCTCGATCCCCTTGTAGTAGTTCAGCCGGCCGACCGCGAGCACCCTCGGTGGATCGTCGCCCCGATCGGGGTCGGGAGAACCCCCGTACGCAGGATCGTCGAGGTCGACCGAGAGCGGGACGACCGTCGTCTCGATCCCGGGATCGGTCAGGGTGTCCGAGTGGGTCAGCAGCCGCGGCGACGTGGCGACGACCCGCTCGGCTCCCCCGAGGAACCGACGCTGGAGCGGCCGATAGAGCCGCCCGGTCCGGGCCTGTCTGACGATGTCGCTGTGGTAGGTGACGACGTACGGGGTCGACGGGCGAACGAGCAGGTGAGCGATCACCCCCAGCGGGTTGGGCAGGTGGTAGTGGAGGAGGTCGACCCGCGGGGCCTCGCGCGCCAGCGCCGACGGGAAGCCGGGCGCGATCGGGACCGACAGCACCTCGCCGAACGATCGGACGCCGGTCACGTCGACCCCGTTCACCCGCCCGGAGCGACCGTCGGCCCTCGCCGCGAGCACCCCCATCCCGTGTCGGTCGCTCAGCCCCTCGGCGAGGGCGTGGACGACCGCCTCGACGCCACCCACGGCGTCGTAGAGCTTGTTCACCTGCAGGACGTCCATTCGACGGGAGGTCCGCGGTCGGAGGTCAAATCGTTTCCGTGAGGCTCGGTAGACGTTCGGCCCGCCGATCGCGGCGAGGACGGCCGGGCGACGGAGTGGGTGAACGGGCTACGTCGTCGGGCTCACGCCCGGAGAAGCTCCCGGATCGTCGCCTCGACCGATTCCCGTGGCTTCCAGCCGAGTTCCTCGCGGATACGCGACGTGTCGACGCCGAACTCCTCGACGAACGTCTCGCCCGCCCGCGGGTTCTCGACGAGCCTCATCTCGGGGTCGATCCCGCGCTCCTCGCGGGCGAGCCGCTGGACCGTCTCGGCGACCGCCATCACGCTCGGGTCCTCGTCGCTGGCCAGTTCGTACCGCACGGTACCGGTCTCGTCGGCCGCCCGGCGCTCGACCAGTTCCGCCGTCGCCCGGACGAACCCGCTGGCGACGTCCCTGACGTGGACGAAGTTGCGGGCCTGCGTCCCCGGCTCGTAGACCGTGAGCGGCTCGCCCGCGAGCGCCCGATTCACGAAGAAGTTGATGACCGTCCCCTTCGAGACGGTCCGGCCGTCGACCTCGTGTGAGCCGTAGAGGTTCGAGATCATGAACAGGGTGGCGGGGAACGCCCCCTCGGCCATCGTCTCGATGGCTCGCTCGCCGAGCACCTTCGTCCGACCGTACCAGTTCAGCGGGTCACGCTCCATCCCCACCGTGATGGGGAACGACGCCGGGTCGCCGAGGACGGCCATCGAGTAGGGGAACGCCATGGCCGCGCCGGTCTTCCGGCAGAACCAGGCCACGTTGTTCGTCCCGCAGACGTTCACCTCGTAGGAGAGGTCGGGGTGGTCCGCACAGTCGTCGACCCCGGAGATGGCCGCGAGGTGCAGGACGACGTCTACCCCCGAGAGCGCGTCCTCAAGCCGGTCGCGGTTCCGCACGTCCACGTGCTCGACGGTGACGTCGTCGATCTCGCGGACCGCCCCGAGGTAGAAGTTGTCGACGGCGGTCAGCTCCCAGTCGGGGTGTGCCTCCCGGAGCTCCCCCACGACGCGGCTCCCGATGTACCCCGCAGCCCCGGTGACCGCGACGTGGGTCACCCGCCCTCACCTCGCCCGGTGTGGCCGTACCCGTGCATACCCGCACGAACGGGGGCGGGGGCAAGTGCGTTCCGGAGTCCCCCGGACGGAGCGGCCGTCCGTCGGTGAGTCGACACGCACGGCGGGTGGAGCTCCCGCCGTGATCGACGATCCGCGGCAGGTGATCCGGACGTAGCCACCGCCCTCGGCCACCACCGACGGAAGTCACCGGTCGCCGTCGTCGACGAGCGAGAAGCCGGCTCCCGGTGGCCGTCGCCACCCGAGGACGCCGCTCGGAATCGCCGGATCAGTTTCGGATCGAATGCCGACCGGTATCAGTAACGGATACATCTTAAGTATCCTCGTCTCGTAGGTCGGGTGTGGCAAAGGACACACTCAGCGACATCGCAGGCCTGCCCGACGAACTGGGCATCGACGAGGACTTCGCGCGCAGCCAGCAGCGACTCAGCGTCCGGGTCGAGTCACGCCGATACGGCAAGCCCATGACGCTCGTCTCAGGGTTCGACCCCGACCTCACCGACAAGGGTGACCTGAAGGAACTGGCCTCCGACCTCAAGCGCGAGGTCGGTGCCGGTGGCACCGTCCGCGACGGGACCATCGAGGTGCAGGGCGACCACGCCGGCCGGATGCCCGGCCTTCTCCGCGAGCGCGGCTTCGACGTCGCCTGAGACCTACCCGATGAGACGTTCGACGCGTTCTCTACTCTGACGAGATCCCCCGTACGTTCAAGTAGGAGAGCGGGACCAGACCTGCCCGGCCATGTCCGAGACGCACCCGGCGGTTGAGCCCACCCCCCGACGGTCTGCTCGATTCGCCAGCCCCGCGGTCCGACCCTCCACTCCGCGTGAACGTCCGACAGTGACGGACGGTTCCGGCGCGTGAGCGACCGTGCGCTCGTCGCCTACGAGCGACCCGACGGCGACTACGACTGCCACGCGGCGCGGTGGACCGAGGGTCTGGGAGCGCGACTCACCGCGCGGACCCCGTTCGGCGGTCGGGGAACGCCGGTCGATCCCTCGCCCACGATACGGGGCGTCCCCCGCGAGGAACTCTCCGAGCGCGTCGAGTTCGGCCGGCACGAGGCGCTCGTCGTCGTCGACGCCTCGTACGGGACGACGACGTTCGTCGCCCTCCCGTTCGGGCTGCCGGACGCGACGGCCGCCGGCGGCGCGCTGATCGAATCTCGGGGGACCCTCGACGGGGTGTACCTTCACGGGTGGGTCCGGGGGTTCCGGGCGGCGCTCGCAGAGGCGATCGACCAGGGATTCGACGATGCGATCGGCGTCGACCGCCTCCGTGCGGAGGCCGAGGGGTTGGCCTCGGAGGGGCGGACCGTCCACGTCGTCGGTCGGTGACGGGGGGCTTTTGTCCACGCGCCGGCTACGCCTCCGACAGTGACAGACGCCGACACCGACGCGAACGCCCGGGACGCCGGAGACGAGCGCGCCGTCGACCCGCCGGAACCGGACGGGACGGCCCCTGGCGTCTCGACGCTGGTCGGCCCGGGCGTCGAGACGGCGCGGGCGTTCCTCGCCGACGCGCTGGCACGGGAGTCGCTCGTCACCGTCTTCGGCCGCTGTACGGTCGAGTACGACGGCCGCGCCGCCTCCACGCTCGGCCCGGGCGACCGCCACCTCATGGTCAAGCCCGACGGGAGCGTCCTCGTCCACACCGAGGAGGGCCAGCAACCCGTCAACTGGCAACCACCCGGTTGCACCCACGAGATTTCGGTGGGAGAGGGCCACCTCCGTCTCCGTTCGGAGCGGACGACCCCCAGCGAGGAACTCCTCGTCGAGTTCGAGTCGGTCGGTCACGTCGCCGCGTTCGACGCCCGTGACGAGGGGACGTTCGCCCTCTCGGGGACTGAAGCGGACCTCCGCGAGCGGATACTCGAGGACCCCGACCTCGTCGAGCCGGGGTTCACGCCGCTCGCCACCGAACGGGATACCGCCGCCGGCGCGGTCGACGTCTACGGCGAGGACGAGCGCGGCCGCGTGGTCGTCCTCGAACTGAAGCGCCGGCGGGTCGGGCCGGACGCGGTGGGCCAGCTCACCCGCTACGTCGAGGCGCTCCGACGCGAACTCCACGCCGACACCGAGGTTCGCGGGATACTCGTCTCGCCCTCCATGACCGACCGGGCCAGACGGCTCCTCGCCGAGCAGGGCCTGGAGTTCGTCGCGCTGGGGCCCGAGAGCGGGGTCGGGGAGTAGCGACGCGGTCGGTCGGCGCTCAGTCGTCCGTCTCCCCGGCCAGCCGCTTCAGTTCCGCGAGCGTGTTCAGCGCTTCGAGGGGTGTCGTGCTCCCGACGTCCACGCTCTCGATTGCTTCGAGGAGTTCTGTGGGGACCCGGCCTCGCTCTCCGTCGACGACGTCGGATCCGTTCGTGCCGTCCGCGTGGGTCTCACCATCCACACCGTTCGCCGGGGCCGCGTGCCCGTTCGTCCGCTCGTCGGGACCGTCCCCGATGAGATCCCGGGCCCGCTCGACGACGGGATCGGGGACGCCGGCCATCCGGGCGACGTCCACCCCGTAGGAGGCCGTGGCGGCCCCCTCGCGTACCTCGTGGTCGAAGGTCACGCCCTCCCCGTCGCGGGTCCCCTCGAAGTGCCAGTTCCGCGCCCGCGGGAGCGACTCGGCCACGGCCGTCAGGTCGTGGTGGTGGGTCGCGAACAGGGTGAACGCGCCCACCTCGTCGTGGAGGTGCTCCGTGACCGCGCGGGCGATGGCGAACCCGTCGGCCGTGGAGGTCCCCCGGCCGACCTCGTCGAGGAGGACGAGCGACTCGGACGTGGCTCCGGCGAGGATGTCCGCGAGTTCGGTCATCTCGACCATGAACGTCGAGCGCCCGCCCGCGATGTCGTCGCTCGCACCGACGCGGGTGAACACCCGGTCGATAACCGGCAGACGAGCGGACTCGGCGGGGACGAACGACCCGGCCTGGGCGAGAACACAGGAGAGCGCGACCTGGCGCATGTACGTCGACTTCCCGCTCATGTTTGGTCCCGTGATGACCGCGAGCGGCGCCTCTCTATCGAGGCTCGTATCGTTCGGGACGAACGACTCCTCCGTTCGCTCGACGACCGGGTGTCGCCCCCGGCGTATCTCGATGGCGTCCCCGCCCATCTCGGGTCGGCAGTAGCCGTGGCCCGCGGCGACCTCCGCGAACGAGACGAGCGCGTCGAGTTCGGCCACCGCACGCGCGACCCGCTGGATCCGCTCGGTCTCCTCCGCGACCGACGCGCGGACCTCGCGGAACAGCTCGTACTCCAGGTCGTCGGCCCGGCCCTCCGCGCGGACGATCTCGTCCTCGCGCTCCTTCAGCTCGGGCGTGACGAACCGCTCGGCGTTCTTCAGCGTCTGTCGGCGCTGGTACTCCTCCGGTACCGCGTCGAGGTTCGGGTCCGTCACCTCGATGTAGTAGCCGTGGACCTGGTTGTGGCCGACCTTCAGCGAGCCGACGCCGGTCCGCTCGCGCTCCTCGGCCTGGAGCGAGTCGATCCAGGCCTTCCCCTCCCGCTCGGTCGCGCGGAGTTCGTCCAGCCGTTCGTCGTACCCCTCGCGGAGTACGCCGCCCTCGGTGAGTTCGATGGGCGGGTCCTCGGCGACGGCCTCGTCGATGGCCTCGCGGACGTCGGCGAGGGGGTCGAGCCGTCCGTGGAGTTCGCGCAGGCGGTCGGATTCGGCCCCGTCGAGGGAGCTCCGGAGGTCCGGGAGGGTCGCGAGGGTGTCGTGGAGCGAGCGGAGGTCGCGGGCGTTCGCCCGGGCGCGGGAGACCCGCGCGACGAGCCGTTCGAGGTCGTAGACGTCGGCCAGCCGGTCGTGGAGATTCTCGCGGGCGGCGACACTGTGAACGAGTTCGTCGACGGCCTCGTGGCGGGTGGCCGCCTCCTCGGCGTCGAGCAGGGGACGCCGGAGCCAGTCGTGGAGTTTTCGGCGGCCCATCGCACACGCCGTCTCGTCGACCACGTCCACGAGCGCGGTGCCCGCGGCCCCGTGGACCGACCGCGGCTCGAACAGTTCGAGCGACCGCACCGCGACGGCGTCCAGCAGCATGTGCTCGCGAGGGTCGTACCGCGTCAGGTGGTTGAGGTAGTCGAGCCGCCCGGGGTCCTCGCCGTCCTCGTTCGCTTCTCGCGGGTCGCGTTGCTCCCCGCTCGAACGTCCCGCGGACCTCCGGTCCGCGCTGACCCCACGGGCGTACTCGGCGTAGGCGAGCAGCGCCCCGCAGGCCCGCACCTCCGCCGTCGAGGCGAGAAGCGTCCCCGGGGGTCCGAAGTACGACGCGACCGTCTCCTCGGCCCGCCCGGGCTCGAAGGCGTCGGGGTCGTAGGGGGTGACCATGCAGTCGGCGTCGAACACCTCGACGCCTTCGCCTACTTCGGGGCTCACCACGGCCTCGGCGGGGCCGAACCGCCCGACCTCGTCGCGGACCGCTTCGAGGTCTGGCAGGCCGGTGGCGTAGAAATCGCCGGTCGAGACGTCGAGCATCGCCAGCCCGTAGGCTCGCTCCTCGCGCTCGGCCGCGTCCGGCTCCCGCGCCAGTGCGGCAACGAAGTTGTTGTCCGCTCCACCCAGGAGTTCGACTTCGGTGAGCGTCCCCGGCGTGACCACCCTCGTTACCGCTCGCTCGACCGGCCCCGTCACCTCCTCGGGATCCTCGACCTGGTCGGCGACGGCCACCCGGTAGCCCGCGTCGAGCAGCGTCTCGATGTACGACTCGGCGCTGTCGACCGGCACCCCCGCCATGGGGTAGGTCCCCGTCGAGTCCTCGCGCTTCGTGAGCGTTATCTCACAGAGCCGGGCGACCAGTTTCGCAGCGTCGCAAAAGGCTTCGTAGAAATCCCCGACCTGAAACAGCACGAGCGAGTCGTCGTACCGCGCACAGAGGTCGCGGTACTGTCGCAGCATCGGCGTCAGCTCGCCGGCCATCGCCGCCGGCGGACCCAGCGCCGCGTCCCCGTCCATGCCTTCCGAGTGCGCCTCGGCGGGCAAATACCCCTCGGTCGCCGGGCGGTGACACCTCGTCCCCCGGGAAGTGTGCGCGGTTCGCTCACGTCTACCGACCTGCCGAAGTCGCTCTACGGACCGGACGGACGGGGACACGGTGGCTACCGAAACGGCCGTTCTTCTACTTATTCTACGGATCAGTACGTACCTCTATGATCGGAGATCCATCGTACAGGCAAAGCCGTTATTGTGCGGGGCCCGCTCTGACGTAGATACCGATGACGTACGTGACGAGGAAGGAGACGGAGCCCCCCGATGGGTAGCAGTGACGATCCGAGGGGCCTCGAACTCGACCCGCCCGCCACCGACGTGGACCTCTCGGACCCGACGTACTACCTGAACCGCGAACTCTCCGAACTCGCCTTCCAGGACCGGGTGCTCCACGAGGCGCTCGACGACCGGAACCCGCTGCTCGAACGGGTGCGTTTCCTCTCGATCTTCACGAAGAACATGGACGAGTTCTTCATGAAGCGCGTCGGCGGGCTGAAACAGCAGATAGAGGCCGACGTGACCGATCGGACGGCCGACGGCCGGACCCCCCGCGAGCAGTGGGAGGAGGTGCTCGGGACGGCCCGGCCGATGTTCGAGGCACAGACGGAGTGCTACCGGGAGAGAGTCCACGGCCTGCTCGACGACGCCGGAATCGAGGTGGTCGACGACGCGGCCGACCTCCGCGAGGACGAGCGCTCGCGGATGCGCGAGTACTTCGAGGAGTCGGTGTTGCCGACGCTGACGCCGCTCGCGTTCGATCCCGCCCACCCGTTCCCGTTCATCTCGAACCTCTCGCTCTCGCTGGCGGTGCTGACCCGCCAGCCCGGCGAGGAGGAGCCGACGTTCACCCGGGTGAAGATACCGCAGAACCGGCCACGGCTCGTGGAACTCGGGGAGTCGCGGTACGTCCTCATCGAGGAAGTCATCCGGGACAACCTCGACCTGCTGTTCCCGAACGTCGACGTCGTGAACACGTCGCTGTTCCGGCTCACCCGGAACGCCGAGGTCCGCCGGCACGAGGAGGTCGCCGAGGACCTCATCGACATGATCGAGGAGGTGCTCGAACAGCGCCGGTTCGCCACCGTCGTCCGGCTCGAGGTGACCGACGGGATGCCCGAGGCGGTCCTCTCGCTGCTGATGGACCAGCTCGAACTCGACGAGCGGGAGGTCTACCGGCGGGCGGGTCCGCTCGACTACCGGCCGTTCATGGAGCTGGCGGAACTCGACCACCCGGAGCTGAAGAACGACCCGTGGACGCCACAGCCCCACCCGCGTCTACGGCACGACGAGAGTGGGCCGATCGCCGGCGCGAGCGAGGAGGAGCCCCGCGACCTCTTCGAGGAGATACGCCGCGACGACGTCCTGCTCCACCACCCCTACCACTCGTTCGACGAGACCGTCCAGCGATTCCTCGACGAGGCCGCCGCCGACCCGGACGTGCTGGCGATCAAGGCGGCTATCTACCGCACGGCGAGCGACTCGACGGTCATCCAGTCGCTCATCGACGCCGCCGAGAACGGCAAGCAGGTGGCGGTGATGGTCGAGCTGAAGGCCCGCTTCGACGAGGAGAACAACCTCGACTGGGTGCGGACGCTGGAGGAGAACGGCATCCACGTCGCCTACGGGACCGTCGGCCTGAAGACCCACACCAAGACCGCCCTCGTGGTCCGGGACGAGCCCGACGGCGTACAGCTCTACTCGCACGTCGGCACCGGGAACTACCACTCCGAGACCGCGAAGGGGTACGTCGACCTCGGGCTGCTGACGGCCGACCGCGAGATCGGCCGCGACCTCACCCGCGTGTTCAACTACTTCACCGGGCCGTCGCTCGACGAGCAGTTCGGCAAACTGCTCATCTCGCCGGTGACGATGCGGCCCGAACTCACCCGGTTCGTCCGCCGGGAGGCCGAACACGCCCGGAACGACGAGCGCGCGCGCATCGTCGTGAAGGTCAACGGACTGGAGGATCCCGGCATGGTCGAGGAGCTCTACCGGGCGTCGATGGCCGGCGTCGAGATCGACCTGATCGTCCGGGACATCTGCCGGCTCCGACCCGGTCTGGAGGGCGTGAGCGAGAACGTCACCGTCCACAGCGTCGTCGGGCAGTTCCTCGAACACTCCCGGATCTTCTACTTCGAGAACGGCGGCGACCCCGAGTACTACCTGGGGAGCGCGGACTGGATGACGCGCAACCTCGACAACCGCGTCGAGGCCGTCGCGCCCGTCGAGGACCCATCGATCCGCGAACAGCTCCGGTTCAACCTCGAACTGATCCTCGCGGACAACCGGCGGCGCTGGGTGATGCACCCCGACGGGTCGTACACACAGCGGAGGCCCGGGGAGGGCGAATCGGTCGTCGACACCCAGGCGGTCCTGATGGACCGCACCCGGGAGGCGGTCGAGCGCGACGGCTGGCCGACCGGCATCGTCCCCGAACACCCCGCCGTGGGGCGGGAGCTACTCGTCGAATCCGTCGAGGAGCCGGCTCCGCCCCCGACCCCGTCGAACGGGGACTCCGATCCTGATCCCGGCGAGCGCGACGGCGACGGGGGGACGGTCCCGGCCCGGGGCGACGGCGAACCGACGACCGCGACCGACGGCGAGGGGGCCCCCGTCCGGACGGTGGACGAACGGGACGAACGGGACGAACGGGACGATTCGACCGACTGTGACCTCCCGGCGGCCTTCGGAACGCACCCCGACCGCTGGTACGTCCCCGACAGCGACCGGTACGAGTTCGCGGTCCGGACCCCCGACGGCGACCGGCGCTACTACGAGTCCGTCGCCGGCGCGGCCGACGCGCTCGAGGAGCTCTACGGCTGATCCGGGACCCGCGTGCGGCCACACCGGTTCGTGGGTATCTCCGGATCGCACAACGGTTATGCCCTCACACGGCCTCCCAGGGGCCGTGGATATCACGCTCTTCGAAATAAACCTGGACGGCGCGCAGTTCGGCCCGGCGACGATCGGTGAGCCGGTGCGAGGCAAGCGGGCGAAGGGGGAACGGATGACCGAGGGGACGACGGTCGTCACCGGAGCCGGCGATAGCGGGGCGAACGGGAACGGGACGAGTGGAGGCGGGCGGGCGGGCAGATTCGCCCGGTTCACTCCCGTCCTCGTCGTGGCCGGCGTCGCGGTCGGCTACGCCGCGTTCCGGCGGTTCCGGGACCGGAGCCCCCGGCTCGGCGTCGACGCCGAGCCCGTCGAGATCGAGACCTGAACGTCCGGACCCGCGTTTCGAGCGGTGTGCCGGGGTGAGTTTTCACGTCGGGGAGACGCGTCCCTCCCGGTCATGACAGCCGGACCGGCCGTCGAGACGAGCGAGTTGACCAAGCGATACGGCGAGGTCACCGCCCTCGACGCCCTCTCGCTCTCGGTCCCCCGCGGCGAACTCTACGGCTTCCTCGGCCCGAACGGGGCCGGCAAGTCGACCACGATAAACGTCCTCACGGGTCAGTTGAGACCCGACTCGGGGTCGGCCCGCGTCGCCGGTATCGATCCCGTGGCCGACCCGGTCGAGGCACGCGCCGCGGTCGGCATCCTCCCGGAGAACGGCCGTCCACCCTCTTTTCTGACGGTACGGGAGTACTTCGACTTCGTCGGGGTTACACGCGGGCTCCCCGACGACGTCGTGGAGACGGCCGTCGAGTCGTGGGCCGACCGCCTGGAGTTCCGGCCGAAGCTCGACACCCTCTGTACGGACCTCTCGCAGGGCGAGCGACAGAAGGTCCTCGTCACGCAGGCGTTCCTCCACGAACCCGACGTGGTGTTCATCGACGAACCGCTCACCAACCTCGACCCGATCATGCAGGAGCGGGTCAAGCGGTTCTTCCGGACCTACCGCGAGGCGGGCAACACGCTGTTCCTCTCGACGCACTTCATCGGCACCGCCGAGGAGATCTGTACCCGGGTGGGGATCGTCAACCGCGGACGGCTGCTCTCGGAGGTCGACCCCCGGACGCTCGGCTCGGGCGAGTCGCTGCTCGACCGGTTCTTCACCGCCGTCGACGCCGACACCGGTACGGGGATGGACGAGCGGGCGGCGACGGCCGCCGGGCTCGCGAGCGACCCCGCCGTGCCCGGTGCCGGCGGGAGCGGGGGGGACTGAGACGATGGGCACGGCGGCCCGGCGACTCCCCTACCGCTACCTGTTCGAACGGCTCGTCCGCGAGGAGTGGCGGCTCCACGCCAGCCGGTTCGGCGGCCGACGGTTCGCCGCCTTCCCGGGCTTCGTCGCGCTCGTCGCCGCCGGAACGACCGCGTTCTTCTCGCTCGGCGGCGCGGACACCTCCCTGCTGCTCTCGGGACTCCACCTCGTCGTCGCCGTCCTCGGTCTGCAGGTCGGCACCGTCGGACTCGTCGGACGCGACGCCGTGGAGGACTTCCTCGGGGACACGACGCTGCTCATCTACGCCGCGCGAACCCTCCCGATCACCCCCGAACGGCTCGTCGTCGCGTTCGTCCTCAAGGACGTCCTCTTCTACGCCGTCCTGTTCGTCCTCCCGCTCGTCGTCGGCGTCCTCCCGCTGGTCCACGTCGGTGCGGTGGCGCTCTCGCGGCTACCGCTCCTCCTTCTGACGACCGCCGGGATGTTCGCGCTCGGCGTCGGCGCGTCGCTCGCCCTCGTCGGCGTCTCCACCCGCTCGCGACCGGCGACGTTCGCTCTCGCGGGTGCGCTCGTGGCCGGACTCCTCCTCCGCGGGGACCTGCTGGTCTCCGTGACCCCCTACGGCCTCTGGGTCCGGCCCACGCTCCTCGCCGCCGCCGGGAGCCTCGTCCTCCCGATCGCGCTCGTCGCGTGCGGGACCGCCCTGTTCCAGTTCGACGGCCGGTCGGTCTCCCGGTCGGTCCCGGACCGGTTCGGGCCGCTCCACCGGCGACTGGGACGGCTCGACGGGGAGGGTGCGCTCTCGAAGTCGCTGCTCGACGTCTCGCGGTCCTCCGGCGGGATGTGGAAGCTCGCGTTCTCACAGGGGCTCGTCTTCGCCGTCCTCGCCGTCCTGCTCACCTACCTCCCCGAGGTCGTCCCCGTTCGCCCGGCCCCCGGGCTGACGATGGCGACGATACTCGCGCTCGGCACGTTCACCACCTACAACTGGCTGTTCCAGTTCGAGGACGAGCGGTTCTACCGGCGCTACCCGGTGGCGCTCGAAGACGTCTTCCGCGCGAAACTCGTCGCGTTCTGCCTGCTCGCGCTCCCCGTCGGCCTCGCCTACCTCGCGCTCGGCGGCTGGCTGTTCGGGCTCCGCTCGATGCTCGTCGGCGTCGCCGTCTTCGCCCCGCTCTCGCTCTACGTCTTCGGCGTCACGGGTTACGTCGCCGGGTTCTCGCCCACCGAACTCCTGTTCGACACGCCCACGTTCGCGCTGTTCACCGCCGCGACGATGGCCGTTCTCGTCCCGCTCGTGATACTCGCCATCGCGCTCCCGCTCGCACCCCTCCGCCTCTCCGTCGTGGCTGTCGCCGTCTCGGGAATCGCCGGGGCTATCGGAGTGCTGTTCTACCGCCGGGCCGGACCGCGGTGGGCCGCCGTCGCTCGCGAGGGCTCGGACGCGGACTGACCCGATTCCATCCACCCCGGGGGCGCGACCGCCGACCGTCGGCGACAGGCCGGCGGGCGACGTTCGCGTCGCTCGGGGAAGTAGACCGTGCCGGCAGAACGGAGGACATCGCGATGGCACCCGACCCACCCCGCCGCCGGCTATCCTGACCTGTTCCGGCGTCGGTATAAAAGGTGGCCACGTGACACGGATTGAGTCAGCGACAGACGACAGATAGAGCCCTCTGCGTCGGCAGGAGATGACGCGCCCAGCCCATCTATCCGTTCTGAGACCGTTTCGGTGGCCGGGAGACCGCCGGTCGCGCGTCGGACGCGACCCGAGTCGATCCGGGGCCGGATCAGTTCTGGACGAACCTGACGAGCACGTCGTCCTCCTCGCGGGGGAACGCCTCGCCTTCGGCACGTCCGTCGCGGTTCGAGGTGATCCCGTAGGCGTTCCCGTCCGGGCCCTGACCGATACAGCGCACCCGTCCGAGTTCGTTCCGGAACAGCTTGTGCGAGGTGGCGACGAACCGCGGGTCCAGCCAGTCGGCGTCGAACCGACGGGCATCCCCGCCGTCCATCGGCGGGAGGTCGGTTTCCGGCGGCGAGAGCGTCACCGCGTTGACGTGCTGTCCGCGCAGCGCCCCGATCATCAGACGGTTCCGCCAGGCCGGGACGGCGTCGCCGGTGTAGAACACGCAGCCGGTCGGTGCCCAGGTCCGGTTGCCCGTGTTGACGACCGGCCGGTGGAAGTCGGTCCCCCGGTACCCGTCGGCTCTCCGGGCGTCGGGCCACCCGTAGTTCGCCCCGGCCTCGAGGACGTTCACCTCGTCGCGACCCCCCGGGCCGTGTTCGGTGACGACGGGCGTCCCGTCGGGGAGCCACGTCACCCCCTGGGGGTTCCGGTGACCGATGGTGAACACGCGGGGGTCGCCCCCGTCCCACTCCGGGTTCTCGGGTGCGGCCTCGCCGCTCGGCTGTACCCTGAGCACCTTGCCGCCGAGAAACGAGGGGTCGGTCGACTTCTCCGGCTGGCCGCCGTCGCCGCAGGTCACCCAGAGGTAGTCGCGGGGGCCGAACGCGAGCCGCCCGCCGTTGTGGTACTGCTCGGCGGGGATCTCGTCGACGACGATCTCCTCCGTGCCGGCGACGTCCTCGGCGGTCACGTCGTAGCGGACGACGCGGTTGTACTGGCCCGCCGGTGCCTCCTCGTCCCGGTAGGTGTAGTAGGCGTAGACGTACGGCTGGTCGGGGTAGGCAGGGTGGACGGCGACCCCGAGCAGGCCGTCCTCGCCGCCGGTCGACCACCAGCCCCCCTCGTCGCCGGGGTCGATGGCCGAGGCGTCGACCACCGCCTCCGGCTCGGCGACGACGTCCGCCACCCCGTTCTCGACCCGGAGGATACGTCCGACCCGCTCGGTGACGAACAGGTCGTCGTTCGGCGCGAACGCGAAGTCCCACGGCACCTTCAGCTTCGTGACGATCGGCTCGAAGGAGACCCCCTGCAGCGGCGAGTCGGTCGGTGCCTCCCAGTCGGGGCCGTACCTCGACCACGACTCCAGTTCGTCGCTGGCCTCCGGCGTGGCCGTAGCCGTGGCCGTCGGCGTTCTCGTGTCGCCGCCGACGTACCCCGTACAGCCGGCGAGCCCGGTCGCGGTCGCACCCGTGCCGAGCGCGGCGAGGAGTTCGCGGCGCGTCGGGGAGGGCCCTCTCATGGCTCGTGTTCGGGACCCACCGGATGAAAACTTGGTGATACGCCCGTCGGCTTGCGGGAAACCCGCCCGGACTCTCGGCGGGGTCCGAACGATTGGGGTCGGCACGGGGTGCCCGACGTCGGCGGCCTCGTGCGTAACGGGAGAGGCGGTCCGTCCGCCGGGACGCGGGACCCCATTCACCTGACGGCCGAACTCGACGCCCGGGACAGCAGGTAGACCGCGACCCCGCCCAGCACGAGGTCGAGCGCGACGAGCACCGCCAGGGCGGGGACCAGCGTGTGCAGGACGCCCTCGACCCCGGGGACGTCGACGACCGTGATGACGTCCGTCCCGAGGATGAGGGCACGGGCGGCGTCGACGCCGTAGGTGACGGGGTTGACCGCCGCGAACGCCTGGATCCAGCCGGGGAGCCGCTCAAGTGGGATGAACGCGCTCGAGAGGAACAGGAGCGGGAACTGCAGCAGGTTCGCCCCGATGATGGTCGACTCCTGGTCGCGGGTCAGGAGCGCCAGCGCGTTCGAGAACGCCGCGAACCACACCGAGAACAGCACGCCGACGCCGACGATGCCGAGCGCGCCCACGAGCCCCGTGGCGATCTCGGCACCGAGCGCGACGCTCAGCGCGAGGACGATGGCGATCTGGACGGCGATCCGGGAGAGTTCCGCGAGCGTCTTCCCGAGGAAGACCGCCGCCCGGCTCATCGGGCTCACGAGCACCTTCTCGAACATCCCGTTCTCGATGTCGTTGACGAGGCCGACACCGGAGGTGACCGCGGCCGCGAGCGCGACCTGGATCGCGATGGCCGGCGCGAGGTAGGTCTCGTAGCTGAGTCCGGGCGCGCCGAGCGCCCCCTCGACCACCCCGCCGAACACCTGTGTGAACAGCACGAGGAAGATGACCGGCTGGACCAGCGACACCACGAGCACGAACGGGTTGCGGACCGCCTTCAGGTTCCACCGCTTGTAGTTCACCCAGACGTCGCCGAGGAACGAGTTCGACGAGCGGTCGGCCTCGTCGACCCTCACGTTGCCCGGTTCGGCGGGTGCGCTCACTCGGTCACCTCCATCCCGCCACTGACTCCATCGGACGCCGCCTCCGCGTCGAGGTCGACGTGCTCGCCGGTGATGGCGAGGAACACGTCGTCGAGCGTCGGCGCGCGGACGTTGAACCCGACCACCTCCAGGCCCGCGTCGCGGAGCGCGACGAGGAGGTCCGTCCCACGCTCGCGGGCCCGCCGTGAAGTGACGCTGATCCCCTCGGCGGTCGGCTCGACCGACGCCTCGGCCTCGAACAGTCCCGACTCGCGGGCGACCTCGACCGCCCGCTCGCTCGCATCCGCCCCGCCCGCGAGAGCGACCTCGAGGACCTCCCCCCCGACGCGTCGTTTCAGCTCCGCGGGCGAACCCGTCTCGACGATGCGCCCGTCGAGGATGACCGCGAGGCGGTCACAGAGCTGGTCGGCCTCCTCCAGGTACTGGGTCGTGAGGAACACCGTCGTCCCGGCGTCGTTTATCTCCCGGAAGTACTCCCAGAGCCGATTCCGGGCCTTCGGGTCCAGCCCGGTCGTCGGCTCGTCGAGGAACACCAGCGGCGGGTCGTGGACCAGCGCAGTCGCCGAGTCGAGCCGCTTTCGCATCCCACCGGAGAACCCCTCGGCGCGCTTGTCGGCGACGTCCGCCAGATCGACCAGATCGAGCAGTTCGGCGATGCGTTCGTCCCGGTCGGCGCGGGGGACGCCGTACGCCTCGCAGGCGAACCGGAGGTTCTCGCGGGCCGTCAGCTCCGGGTCGATGCTCGTCTCCTGGGCCATGTACCCGATGGTCCCCCGGACGGCTCGCGCCGCCGCGCCGACGTCGAACCCGTTGACGGTCACTCGGCCGCCCGTCGGCCGCAACAGCGTCGTCAGCGTCTTGATCGTCGTCGTCTTCCCCGCCCCGTTCGGGCCCAGAAACCCGAAGAACTCCCCGCGAGGGATCCGGAGGTCCACTCCCCGGACGGCCTCGGTCCCGTCGGCGTAGGTCACTTCGACGCCCTCGGCGTCGACGGCGTACGGCCCATCACCCCCGTCGTCCCCGTCACCCTCGACGCCTCCGGCACCGACGACGTCGCTTCCGTTCCGCGTCGCTCGCGCGTTCCGGTCCTGATTCTGACTCATGCTGTGGTCGTCGCCGTCACGCCGGCGGCCGGCGCGGTCACCGCTCGACCCCGGAGTCGAGGTCGTGGTCCTCGGCCCACCGGTAGAAGTGGCCGAAGGCGGGGAACAGCGCCCGCGCCTTCGGCGTCGTCTCGTACTCGACCCGGGGCGGGACCTCGTCGTAGGCCCGCCGGGTGAGCAACCCCGCCTCGGTCAGTTCCTTCAGTCGCTCGGAGAGCGTGTTCGGCGGCGTCCCCAGGCGCTCCTCGAGTTCGGAGAACCGCAGGGGCTCGCCCGCGAAGGCGAACTCCTTCAGCACCGCCATCGTGTGGGCGCGGCCCAGGAGCCCGAGCAGGTCCGAGACGGTCCGCTCGACCCGCTCGCGCTCGGTCGGCGAGAGCGCGTCACGCCGCGCCTTCGCCGCTTCCGGGCCGCAGTCCGACGGCGGGGCCTCCACGGCCGGCGGCCGGTCCCTCGACTCCCGTCTCACGACCGACTCTACGTGGCGAAGGATCTTATACTTGCAGAATCGAATCGTTGATTCAGAGGACTCGTTGACCCCGATGCTTCGATACTTCGAAGTAGATAGTATATGCACCGAGGGAGCGTACGGTCGGCCATGCGAATCACCGTCTTCGGGGCGACGGGCCGGACCGGCGTCCCGTTCGTCCGACTGGCGCTCGAAGCTGGCCACGAGGTCGTCGCACACCTCCGTTCACCGGAGAAGCTCCCGCTCGACGACCACGACCGCCTGACCGTCGTCGAAGGGGACGTGTACACCGACGAGGGCGTCGAGGAGGCCGTCGCGGGTGCCGACGCGGTCGTCAGTCTCCTCGGGCAGGGAGAGGGGAGCCCCGACGACCTGCTGACCGTCGCCGGCGAGCACGTCACGACGGCCATGGCCGGGCACGGCGTCGACCGGTACGTCACGCTCGTCGGCGCGGGCGTCAGGGAGGAGGGCGAGTCGCCATCGATCAGCGGCCGGGTGATGGGCGGTCTCCTCAAACTGCTCGCCCGGGAGGTGCTGGCCGACGCCGAGGAACACGTCCGACGGGTCCGGGTGACGGATCTCGACTGGACCGTCGTCCGGGCACCACGGCTCACCGAGGGCGAGCCGACGGGCTACCGCGCCGGCGACATCGACCTCGGCTTCGAGTCCGTCTCCCGGGCCGACGTGGCCGCGTTCTGTCTGGAGTGTATCGAGGAGGAGCTGTACGTCGGCGGGATGCCGAAGGTCGGTCCCGAATGAGAGTACTGGTCGTCGGGGCCACGGGTACCCAGGGCGGGAGCGTGATCGACGCGTTGCTCGACGGCGAGTACGGCGAGTTCGAGGTCCGGGGGCTGACCCGCGATGCGACCGGCGAACGGGCCCGGGCGCTCGCGGCCCGCGGGGTCGAACTCGTCGAGGGCGACCTCGCCGATCCGTCGGGCCTCGCCCGGAGTCTCGAGGGTGTCGGCGGCGTGTTCTACCCCAGTTTCGGCGGCGACCGGGAGGCGACGTACGGTCGGAACGTCGTCGACGCGGCACGCGGGGCCGGCGTCACCCACCTCGTCGTGAGCACGGGCGGGAACTGCGACGACCGTCCCGGCATCCCGCACGTCGACACGAAGGCGGACGTCGAGGACTACCTCCGGGAGTCGGGCGTGCCGGC
Organism: Salinirubellus litoreus; assembly: GCF_037335815.1. Taxonomy (NCBI): domain Archaea; kingdom Methanobacteriati; phylum Methanobacteriota; class Halobacteria; order Halobacteriales; family Natronomonadaceae; genus Salinirubellus; species Salinirubellus litoreus. The sequence goes on from NZ_CP147841.1 coordinate 154,696, forward strand.
GACGGTGCTCCGGCCGCACACCTTCACGTCGAACCTCCGGATGCAGGCCCCGGCGATACGGGAGGGCCGGTTCCCGTACCCGCTCGCCGGGGGCGCGCAGCTCGCGCTGGTCGATCCCCGCGACGTCGGTCGGCTGGCGGCCCGGGCGTTCGCCGACCCCGACCGGTTCGTCGGGGAGACGTTCGAACTCGCCGGGGACGCGCTCACGCTGGAGGAACTGGCCGCGGCGTTCGCGGACGTCCTCGGACGCGAGGTAGAACCGGTTCGGATCACTCCGGCGGCGTTCGTCGAACGACTCGGCGCGCCCGACTCGTTCCGGCGGTTCATCGAGTGGCAGAGCGAACCCCACCCGACGGACACGGACCGGCTCCGCGAGGCGTTCGACTTCCGTCCCGCGACGCTCCGCGAGTACCTCCAGCAGGAGTGGACCGCCGGGATCCCCGAATCGCCGACCAGGGCTGACGGTGCCACACGGCCCGGAGCGAGACGGGAAGCGACGGACCGTGACTGAGCGCGTCCTCGTCACCGGCGCGACGGGAACGACGGGCTCGGCGGTCGTCGAGGTGCTCTCGAACCACGACGTCAGGGTGCTCGCGGCGACCCGCGAGCCCGACGGCTACGGCGGGCCCGGGGAACCGGTCCGGTTCGACGCCACCGACCCCGGCTCGTACGGTGCGCTCGGCGAGGTCGACGCCGTCTACCTGATTCGTCCCCCCGCGATCGGGAACGTCGAGCGGGACCTCTTCCCGGTCGTCGACGCCGCCGAGGACCGCGGCGTTCAGCGGGTGGTCCTCCTCTCGGTGCTCGGTGCCGAACGCGCCCCGTTCCTCCCGCACCGTCGCGTCGAACGGCGGCTCGAACGGTCCGGACTCGACTGGACCTTCCTCCGGGCGGCGTACTTCGCGCAGAACCTCGAGACGGTCCACCGGGCGGAGATACGGCGGGGCGAACTCGCGGTCCCCGCCGGGAACGGACGACTGGGGGTGGTCGACGCCCGCGATGTCGCGGCGGTCGCCGCCGAGGCGCTCCTCGGCGGTCACGAGGGGTGTGCGTACGACCTCACCGGCCCGGAGGCGGTCTCGTTTCACGACGTCGCCGTCGTCCTCTCGGCGGGACTGGATCACGAGGTCCGCTACACCCGCCCCTCGCTCGTCCAGTACGCGTGGCGTCGCTACCGGGAGGGGGTAGCGCCGACTCGCGTCGCCGTCGAGGGCGGCCTCTACACCGCCGCCCGGCTCGGACTCTCCGACCGGGTGACGGACGACGTCCGTTCGGTGCTCGACCGCGAGTCCCGATCGATCGCCGAGTACGTCGAGGATCGACGGGTGATGTGGACTCGAGACGGTGGTGCTCGGGAGCCGGGAGTCGAACTCGTCGACCGTCCGCCCGAACGTCTGCTCCGGGTCGCGAACCCCCTCCTGGCGCGACTGCTCCGCTCGCCGCTCCACCCGGTCGTCTCCGGGTCGCTCCTGCTGCTGACGGTCACCGGCCGACGGACCGGGACCGAGTACACGTTCCCCGTCGGATACGAGCGCCGCGGTGACCGACTGTTCGTGACGACCCACCACACGAACTGGTGGCGGAACGTTCGGGAGGACGCGACCGTCGAGGTCGTCCTCCGGGGCGAACGCCGACGGGGGCGTGCCCGGGTCGTGACCGATCCCGACGAGGTGGCCGGGTACCTCGCGGACGCCATCGACCGGCACGGCCGCCGGTACGCGACCCGTCTCGGCGTCCGTCTCACCGACGAGGGCCTGCCGACCCACGACCGACTCCGTGACGTCGCGGCCGAGGAGATCAGGCTGGTGATGATCGACCTCGATTGACCCGGTGTGGGCCGGGGACGGTCGGCGTCCCCTCGGGGCGGCGCGGCCGACCGTCGGCTAGCCCGGAGAGCGGGACCCTCCCCCACAGGAGGCGCGAGATCGACGGGAGACGACGGATCGGGGAACGGCCTCTTCCCGGAGTGAAGGGGCTCGTCCGTCCGCCGTTCACTCCGGTCGTGCGTCGGGCTCGACGTCCGACTCCGGCGGGTAGACCTTCGCCCGGGGGTGCTGGTCGGCGTCCTCGGCGAGGGTTCCGTCCTCCCGGCACTCCTCCAGCGCGGCCTTCGCCTCCTCCCTCGTGAACCCCCCGACGGCCGAGGCGACGTCGAACAGGTCCCGTTCGGTCACCCCGTCGCCCGCACCGCCGGTTATCGGCTGATAGTTGCTCTCGTCGAGCAGGTACCGGACGATCTCGACGAGCGAGGTCGACCCCCCGATCGTCTCGTGCCAGGCCGGCGGGTAGGCGCTCAACCGGTCCCCTCCCACCTCGTAGACCGCCCGGTCGTCGACCCACGTCTCGGAGTCGGTGGTGACCTCGGCAAGGGAGGTGCGGAACGCTTCCTCGTCGTAGCCGCTCTCCTCCGTGAGAGCCTCGACGTGCGCGAGCAACCACTCGCGGGGGGCACCCGGCTCGTCACCCGGCGCGAACCGTTCGGCGATCGAGACGAAATCGTGCGGTCGGCCGTACTCGCTCTGGTCGCCCGCTTCCTCGAGCAGCGGCTCGGAGAGCTCCATGTACCACCTCGTACCGGCGGCTGGAAAAAGTACGACCCGGCGTCGGCAAGGGGTGCCGACGCCACGCTCGATCGTGTGTGGCCCGGCGGGCCCCTCGGTCGGTGGAGAGGGAGAAATCGGACGGGCCGGGGAGCAGACGGGAGACGAGAGGGGAGAGGGGAAAGGGGAGAGACGAGAAACGAGAAACGAGGCGTAGCGAGAGCGCGGGAGAGTCGACTACCGCGCGGCGGCGGCGACGCGCTCCTTCTCCTCCTTCTGGGAGATGGCGTACGTCTGGAGGTCGTAGTCGGCGGCACCGACGAGCTGGCGGGCGAGCGCCTCGGCCGCGGTGGTGGTCGTCTTGTGCGACGCCGAGCGGGTACCCTGGGCGAGGAACTTGAGCGCCTGGTCGACCCGGCGCTGTGGGGCGACGTCCACGGCCTTCGGGACGGAGATACCCCCGTACTTCAGCCGGACGGTCTCCTCGCGGGGACCGCTGTTCTCGACCGCGCGGACGAGCACCTGTACCGGGTTCTCCTCGGTCCGCTCGTGGACGATCTCGAAGGCGTCGCGGACGATGCGGGTCGCGAGCTGCTTCTTGCCCGTGTTCTCGTCGGTCTGCATCAGCCGGTTGATGAGCCGCTCGACGACGCTGATCTCGGACTTCTTGAACTGCTTGTCCGCGTGGCGGCCCATCGTGTGCGCGACCGGCGTGACGGTGATGTACCGCTTCGTGGAGGGGTCACGGTACTCGATGTCGGAGACGTCCCAGACCCCGAAGAGGAGCGCCCGCTCGGTCGCCTCCTCCTCGTCGACGGGGGCGTCCGGCTCGGGAGCCTCGGACTCGGGGTCCTGCTCGGGTTCGGATTCGGACTCGGACTCGCTCATCGGACTGGCTTCTCCGCGTTCCCGCGGACGAGTTCGATCAGGGAGACGCCGTTCACCTTCTCGACCTTGTAGTTGACACCGGAGAGGTCGCCCATCGCGCGGCCCTTCGCGCCGCCGATACCGGCGATGGTGACCTCGTCGTGTTCGTCGATGAACGAGATCGCGCCGTCGCCGGGGCAGAACGCCGTCACCTGCTTGCCGTTCTTGATGAGCTGGACCCGGACGCACTTCCGGATGGCCGAGTTCGGCTGTTTGGCCTCGATGCCGACCTTCTCCAGAACGATGCCACGACCCTGCGGGGCGCCCTCGAGCGGGTCGGACTTCTTGCCGAGCCCGCGGGCGCGTCGCGCGTAATCCGAGTCGGACCACCGGTGCTTTTGGCGGTCCTTCTTGAGTTTCCGCGCGGCGTACTTGCCGTTCGCCATAGTGTAGCCCTTTTCCCGACGGAGCTACTTAAGCGTCCCTTTTCGGCTCCCCCCGTCGGCCCCGTAACCGACCGTCACGGCGTCTCACGGTCGTCGAGGGTAGTGTCAGCCGTGGCTCTCGGGATCGTGCCGCATAGGAGCATCAAGAGCCAATACGTCGATTCTTCAAACAAAGCGCCCAGATCAGAGTTGATCCACGTCCCGATCGTGGCAGGGTCGTATGATGGCCCACTACAATTTTTGTTTAAAGACTTTGTAGAAGTCCGCTCGAAACGCCCGTTTTCAGGGATCTACGTCTCATTCAATGATAGGTGGGTACATAAAACCACCACGAGACATCCCGGAGGATATGTTGGATTGGATGAGCCGCCACGCTGGTTCTAACAATTACACAGACATGTTAGCAAAACATTTCTTAATTCTACTCTGGCCCAGTCTTGGGGAGGCTTCGTAAGTGGGTCTTACAACATTTGATACTCTAAAAATACAAGAAATACTGCGGCAGGATAGGTGAAGAGAGTGAGGATGAGTGTTATTGAATTTATTCCGATGAAAAAAGATAATACGCCGACCGTGAAGAACCAGAGGTATCCTGCGACGAGCATAATCACAAGGACGAATTTTATTTTTCTGTTCATACTTCGATTATCCCAGAAGAGCATTTGATACACACCGAATGAACTCACAAAAGGAATGCATAGCGGGAGAATCATCCAAATTCCCTGAATATCAATAGCTTGGAATATATGGGCTATGGGAATCGCTGTAGCACTGGATACCGAAAAAGAAACAAATAATCTTTCACCAATTTTGTCTCCTTCTTTCTCACTGGTGGATTGAGGATCACCAGTTGGTGCCACTGAGTTTCCATGAATGGCCTTATGACACCCGCTACATACCGTCTGTAGGTTGCTAATCTGATGAGTCCCGCCTTTACTTTTCGGCACTATGTGATGGGCGTGGAGTTCTGCATTTCCCCGCGAACCTCCTTTTTCCCCGCAATTTTGACAAGAATAATTGTCCCTCTGGTAAACTTTTTTCCTACGAGAACTCCAATCCGAGGGATATTCTTGTGACACGGTTGACCAAGGAATGACCTAATTCTCTAAAACGTACTTCTACAGGCAATTGGGGGTTCAAGATGTAAGAATAAATGTAGTAACTCAAGAACTGACCCGCCAGTCACGCAGCGGAGTCGCATCCACCACATGCCAGGTGGAGTATGGGACCCGCCCCGAATCTATCTTTGATGGGTGGGTCACAGTGTTTGACCGTAGCCACTTTCTATAACAACTTAGCCACTTGCTGGCACTGTTTTCTCCCCTCTAGAGACGATGGGATCACTAGAAGCACCCCTTTGGATGATGCCGTCAACCTTGATAAGCGTCCCACTGAAACGACGGTGTATGGCCGCGAACGAAGCCGGCGGCGGGGTCGAGATCACCGTCAGTAGTTTCGTCCTCAAGCTGGCGGCCGTCGCCGTCGGCCTCATCGTCCTGGGGTTCCTCGCCGCCCAGACGCTCGCCGAGACCTCCGTCACCGGCGTTCTGGTGGGGATGCTCTACAGCACCGGCGGGCTGATGCTGGTGGTCATCCTCCTCGGGGTGGCCGGCGACCTGCTCGCACAGCTCCGACAGCGACAGTAACCCCGGGCACGAGAACGTTAGAGCCGATCGAGAACCCGCCCGCCGTGATGGCTACGCCCCCACCGGTGGGGACCGACGGTGACGACGTCGTCAGGTCAGTTCGACGTCGTCGATGGCGAAGTGCCGTCGGGCGAGTTCGCGGGCCAGCCGGATGTTCCGGCCGTCGGCCCCGATGGCGACGCCGGTGTCCTCGCGGTCAACCTCGACGTACGCGACGGTCGTATCGTTCTCGCTTACGGTGACGTTGTACACCGCCGCGGGCGCGAGCGCGTTCGCCACGAAATTCTCGGGCCGGTCGGCGTCCTCGACGAGTTCGACCGACCGGCCGACCCGCTTTTCGAGTCGCTTCACGCGCCGACCTCCCGGGCCGATGGCCTGACCCATCTCCCCGGGGGGGACGAGGAAGACCACGCGATCGAACTCCTCGTCGACGATGCAGTCCCGGGCCGCGACGTCGGTGACGTCCTCGAACAGCGCGATGTACTGTCTGGCCTCGTCCGAGAGGGTGACGCGCATCTGATCTCCGTGTCTCCTGTCCCGCTCAGTCGTCGGCGCTCTCCGCCTCGGTCTCGGGCTTCGCCTCGCCGGGCTGGCGGCGCGCGCCCATCCGCAGGTCGACGTCGCCCGTCCCGAGCTTGATCGGCTTGCCGACGATGACGTTCTCCGCCACGCCGTTCAGGTCGTCCACCTCGCCGTGGATGGCGGCGTCGAGCAGGTGGTTCACCGTCACCTCGAACGCCGCGCGTGCGAGCACCGACTCCTTGTTCCCGGAGATACCGTGTCGGCCGATCGACTCGATCTCCCCGCGGTTGGTCATGATGTCCGCGACGAGCATCAGGTGCCGGACGTTCACGTCGTCCAGCCCCTGCTCTTCGAGGGTGTTCATCGTCTCCTCGATGATCCGCTCGCGGGCCGCCTCGATCCCGAGGTTACGGAGTATCTCGTGGATGTTGTTACACGTCGTCCGCGAGGCGTCGACGCCCTCGATGTCGAGCACCGCGCCGAAGTCGCTCCCCTCGGTGTAGAGCACGAACTCCTCGCCACGCTCGGTCTCCTCCTTGCGGATGACCACGCGGGAGACGTCGTCGATCCCCTTGAACACGATGTCCCGGAGCTCCTCGACCAGTTGGAGGAGGTCGCGGTAGGAGGGCTCGGGCGGGCCGAACTCGATGACCGTCGGCTCGGGCGTGACGGTGTCGACGCCGAGGTTCGACTCGACGGTCTCGGCGATCTCCGCGACGACCTCCGAGAGCGAGTCGACCGTCGGCCACCGCTCGCGCAGCGTCTCCTCGTTCAGGTCGACCCTGACGGTCATGTCCGCGACGTTCGTCGAGACGTTCCCGAGCGCGAGCACCCGCGTCGCCTCGATGTTCCAGACGACCTCGTGGGCGGCCATGCGCTCGGTGTACTCCTCGCCCTCCTCGCTCGTCCGCCGCTCGATGAACTCGTCGTCGATGTGGACGGTCATCATCGGCGTGTCCGGGGTCTTCCGGGCGTCGACCAGCTCGATGAGCCGGGGGAGCCCCTGCGTGACGTCGATCTCCGCGACGCCCGCGTAGTGGAACGTGTTCATCGTCATCTGGGTTCCCGGTTCGCCGATGGACTGCGCCGAGACGGTCCCGACGGGTTCGAGCGGGTCGACCCGCGTGTCGAGGTACTTCGACTCGACGGCCTTGGTGATGTCCGCGGCCAGCTCCGGGGTGACGCCGTCGCGCGCCGCGAGTGTCCCCTTGACCTCCTCCTTCAGCCGCCGTGGGAGGTCCGCGTCCTCGACGATGGCCTCGATCTCGGCGTCAGTCATCCGACTCAACCTCCTCGGGCCCGGTCCCGGTTCCGGTTCCGGTCGCCGCGGGCACCGACTTCCAGGAGTCCATGTGTTCGGAGAGGTTCGTCTCCAGTTCCTTGCGGTCGAGGAACGCCGCCCGCTCGCCCGCGTCCTCGAACTCCTCGTCGAGGATGCGGTCGGCGATGGCCTCGACGTCGACGGCTGGCTCCTCGGCCTTCGAGGAGACCTGCACCGGCGAGGTGCCGTCCTCGCCGAACTCGAACTGGACGATCGTGTCGGACGTGTCCCGGACGGTCCCGTCGTACTGCGTCTCCAGTTCCGAGAGCGCGTTGATGAGCCGGCGCTGGAGGTAGCCGGACTTCGAGGTCCGGACGGCCGTGTCCACCAGCCCCTCGCGGCCACCCATCGCGTGGAAGAAGAACTCCCGCGGGGTGAGCCCGTTACGGTAGGAGTTCTCGACGAACCCGTGGGCGTCCGCGCTCAGGTCGTTCGGCTTGTAGTGGCTGAGCGTGCGGTCCTCGTAGCCGCGGTTGATCCGCTCGCCGCGGACCGCCTGCTGGCCGACACAGCCGGCCATCTGCGTGAGGTTCAGCATCGATCCCCGGGCACCCGACTGGGCCATCACCACGGCCGGGTTGTCCTCCTCGAAGTGCTCCTCGGCGATATCGCCCGCGCTGTCGCGGGCCTTGCCGAGCTGCTGCATGATCTTCATCTCGAGGGTCTCGTCGACGGTCCGACCGGGCAGCGACTCCAGCTCGTCTGCCTCGTAGGACTGGATGAGCTTCTCGACCCGTTCGTAGGCCCCCTCGATGGCCCCGTCGATCTGCTCCTCGGCCTCGGGCTCGATCGACTCGTCGTCGATCCCGATCGAGAACCCGAAGTGCATGATCGAGCGCATCGCGAGCGTCGCCACCTCGTTGATGAACTGGCGGGCGCGCGTGTTCGAGTAGACCTTGCAGATGCTGTCGACGATCTCGCCGCCGAACGCGCCGACCGCACCCTCGTCGATGGTCCCCTCGACGAGCACGCCGTCCTCGATGAGGACCGTGTCGCCCGCCTCGGAGGTGAACTCCAGGTCCAGTCCATCGGGAAGGAGTTCGGAGAAGATGCTCCGGCCCTCCCAGTACTCCAGGCCGTCCTCGTCGACCCCGTCGGGCTCGGGCAGTTCGTCGATGCTCGTCGCCCGCAGGAGGTCGAGCGCCTGCGTCTCGTTGAACTGCGGGTTCTCGTGGGTCAGCAAGTAGGTCCCCGAGATGTGGTCCTGGATGGCCCCGATGATGTTCTCGCCGAACCGCGGCGAGAGGATCTGCTCCTGCACCCGCATCAGCACGCGGGCCTCCGCACGCGCCTCCTCGTTCTGGAGGGCGTGCATGTTCATCTCGTCGCCGTCGAAGTCGGCGTTGTACGGCGGGCAGACCACCGTGTTGAGCCGGAACGTCTTGTACGGCATCACGACCACCTCGTGGGCCATGATGGACATCCGGTGGAGCGAGGGCTGGCGGTTGAAGATCACGATGTCGCCGTCGACGAGGTGGCGGGCCACCTCCCAGCCGGGCTCGACCTTCTCCGCGAGCTCCTCGCAGTTCTTCTCGGTCACCTTCAGCCGGCGGCCGTCGGGCCGTCGGACGTAGTTCGCGCCGGGGTGGGTTTCGGGACCCGCGCTGACGTACCGGCGGGCGTTCTCCAGGTTCCGCTCGTTGACGATCATCGTCTGGGTCATCTCCGTCGCCACGCGCGAGGGGACCCCGACCTCGTTCAGCGAGAGGGTGGGGTCCGGGGAGATCACGGTACGAGCCGAGAAGTTCACGCGCTTGCCCGAGAGCGATCCCCGGAAGCGGCCCTCCTTGCCCTTCAGCCGCTGGGAGAGCGTTTTGAGGGGCCGGCCCGATCGGTGGCGGGCCGGCGGCGTGCCCGAGATCTCGTTGTCCATGAACGTCGTGACGTGGTACTGCAGCAGTTCCCAGAGGTCCTCGATGATCAGCTGTGGCGCGCCGGCCTCGCGGTTCTCCATGAACCGCTGGTTGATGCGGATGATGTCGACCAGCTTGTGGGTCAGGTCGTCCTCGGAGCGCTGGCCGTTGTCCAGCGTGATCGACGGTCGCGCGGTCACCGGCGGGACGGGGAGGACGGTGAGTATCATCCACTCCGGGCGGGACTTCTCCGAGCTGATACCCAGCGTCTCGATGTCCTCGTCCGGGATGTCCTCGAACCAGTCCCGGATGTCGCTCGGCATCAGCTTGTTCATGTCCTCCTCGGTCAGGTCGACGTCGAGGGCCTTCTCGATGGCCTGGCGGTCGTCCTTGGCTGGCCGGAAGTCACCGGCCATGATCTCCTGGATGCGCGGGAGGTCGATGCCGGTCTGCTCGGCGAGTTCGGAGGGCGCGACCGGCTCGCGGTCCTCGGCGTCCGCCTCGTCCTCGCCTTCGAGCGGCCGTCCCTCCATCGCCGCCACGATCATGTTCGAGTACTCGGCGGCGAGCACCTCCTGGACCTCGTAGTAGGTGGTGGGCTTCTCGTGGTTGATGTCGTACTGCTTCTCGCCGCAGTGAGGACACCGGTCGGCCTTGCGGGCCTGCCGGATGGCGGCCTTGGTCACGTCGTCGAGGTCCTCGCCGAGCTGGCGGGTCCGGGTGAGCCGGTCGCGGAACTCCATCTTCTCGTCCTCGGTGAGACAGAGCCGCGAGCACTCCCGGCACGTACCGCGGAGCAGTCGTCGGATGAGCTTCGCGAACCCGACGTGGATGACGGGCGCGGCGAGTTCGATGTGGCCGAAGTGACCGTTGCACGACCCCGAGTGCTTCCCGCAGGTCTTGCACTCCAGCCCCGGGTCGATCACGCCCAGCCGGGGGTCCATCAGTCCCATGTCGATGGGGAAGCCGTCGTCGTCGTAGGTGTCGGCCGTGATCACTTTCGTTGCCGACATCTCTCGGTACTCCTCGGGGTCCATCAGCCCGAAGCTGATGGCACCGATCTCCTTGGGTGATTGTCCTGCCATAGTTACACCGCGTCCTCGAGGTCGATCCTGGGGGCGATACCGAGCGCCTTCATCTCGTCGAGGAGGAGCTTGAACGCGTAGGACATCTCCACCTCGTGGACGTCCGTCTCCTCCCCGCAGTTCGGACAGTAGACGCGCCGTTGCTCGACGTTCTCGACGGCGGTCATCCCGCACTGCCCGCAGACGTGGATGAACTCGCGGTCGGACTCGTCGAGCAGCCGCTCTTTGAGCGCCATCGCCGCGCCGTGCCCGATGAGCACGTCGCGCTCCATCTCACCGACGCGCAGGCCGCCTTCGCGGGCGCGACCCTCGGTGGGCTGGCGCGTGAGCACCTGTACCGGACCCCGGGAGCGGGCGTGGATCTTGTTCGAGACCATGTGGTAGAGCTTCTGGTAGAAGATGGTCCCGACGAAGATCTCGGCGTCGACCTTCTCGCCGGTGATCCCGGAGTACATCGTCTCCTTGCCCGAATCCTTGAACCCGTGTTCCTCGAGCGCCGAGCGGAGGTTCTCCTCGTCCTCGCCGGTGAAGGCGGTGCCGTCGACGCGGCGGCCTTCCAGTGAGCCGACCTTGCCGCCGAGCATCTCGAGGACGTGGCCGACCGTCATCCGCGAGGGGAGCGCGTGCGGGTTGAGGATGAGGTCCGGCACGACGCCCTGCTCGGTGAACGGCATGTCCTCCTGGGGGGCGATGTGGCCGACGACCCCCTTCTGGCCGTGCCGGGAGGCGAACTTGTCGCCCAGTTCGGGGATGCGCTCGTCGCGCACGGAGACCTTCGAGAGCTTCGAGCCGTCCTCGCCCTCCATCAGGGTCACCGTGTCGACGACGCCCGATTCCCCGGAACGCATCGTCACGCTGGTCTCGCGTCGTTTCTGCGGGCTGAGACCGCCCATGTCGTCGGGCTCCTCCAGGAACCGCGGCGGGGAGGTCTTGCCCAGGAGCACGTCGTTCTCGCCGACCTGCGTCTCGGGGTTGACGAGGCCGTCCTCGTCGAGGTGGGTGTAGGCCTCCTCGCCGCGGGCACCGCGGACGTCCTCGTCCGGGATCTCGAAGCGATCCTCCTGCCCGCCGGGGTAGCGCCGCTCCTCGCCCTCGTAGGTCCGGAAGAAGTGCGAGCGGGCGAGCGCCCGGTCGACCGACCCCTTGTTGAGCACGAGCGCGTCCTCGATGTTGAACCCCTCGTAGGACATGACGGCGACGACGAAGTTCTGCGCCGCCGGCCGGTCGTCGTAGCCGATCTGCTCGGTGGTCTGGGTCTTGACCATCGAGAGCTGCGGGTAGTGGAGCAGGTGCTGTCGCGTGTCGGGGCGGATCCGGTAGTTCGCCGCCGGCAGCCCGAGCGACTGCTTGATCATCCCCGACCCCATCGTGATGCGCGGGCTCGCGTTGTGTTCCGGGTAGGGGATCATCCCGGCACCGATGCCGAAGATCAGCTGCGGGTCGATCTCCAGGTGGGTGTGATCGGGGGTGAGCTCCTCCTCGTCGACGGCGACGTAGATGTCCTCCTCCTCCTCGGCGTCGATGAACTCGATGTGACCCCGGTCGACGAGATCCTCGAACTGGAGGTCGCCGTTCTGGACGGCCTCGACCTCCTCGTCGGTCACGAGCGGCTCGCCGTCCTCGACGACCAGCAGGGGCCGCCGGGCGCGACCGGCGTCGGCGTTGACGATGACCTCGTTGGTCCGGTCCCTCACCGAGACGTTCACCATCTCGCTCACTTCGCCGCGGCGGCGGGCGGTACGGATGTCGTCGGCGAGCCGTTCGGGGTTCGGATGGGTCCCGACGAGGCTGCCGTTGACGTAGACTTTCGCTTCTCGCTGTTGTCCCTGACTCATGTTAGTCGTCCGCCGGCTGCTGCACGGTCTCGATCCCGGGGATGCCCTCGACGCCCATGTTCGCGAGCTCGCGCTTGAGCTCGCGGTCGTCCTCGACGTTCTGTGAGAGCTCCATCGCCTGCGCGAAGTTCTTCACCAGGCCACAGTTCGGCCCCTCCGGCGTCTCCGAGGGGCAGATTCGGCCCCACTGGGTCGCGTGGAGGTCGCGGGCCTCGAAGTGCGGCTGGCTCCGCGAGAGCGGCGAGCGGAGCCGGCGCAGGTGCGAGAGGACGCCCATGTAGTCCGTCCGGTCGACCAGCTGAGAGACGCCCGAACGACCCCCCACCCAGTTCCCGGTGGCGATGGGGTGTTCGAGGCGCTCGGTCAGCACGTCCGAGCGGACGACCGTGTTGACCGAGAGCTTGCGGTTGCGCATGTTCGCCCGCTCGAGCTGGTACTTCACGTCGCGGGAGAGCTTGTTCAGCGCCGTGCGGAACAGGTCCTTCATCAGGTCCCCGCTCACCTTCAGGCGCTTGTTGGCGTAGTGGTCCTTGTCGTCGGCCTCGCGCCGTCCGAGCGCGAGTTCGAAGCACGCCTCGGCCATCCGGCAGAGGTAGTACGCCTTGTTGATGCGGACCTCCTCCTCGTCGATCCCCTCCTCGTGGAGGTGGGGCAGGAGGTAGCGGTCGATGACGTAGTTCGCCCGCTTGAGCTGGTAGTTCTTCCCCTGGCCGCTCGCCACCCGCTTGCCGAGCGTCTCGATGGCCTCGTGGGTCGTCTGGACCTCCGCGGCCTCCAGGTTCTCCAGCATGAACTTCACGACCTCCGGGTCGTCGCTGACCCGGTGGACGATCTCCTCGTCGGACTCGAGCCCGAGGGCACGGACGAGCGTCACGAAGTTGATCGAGCCCGACACCGAGGGGAACGACACCTCGAGCAGGCCGTCGCGGGTCCGCTCACAGAGCACGAGCGCCCGGTAACCCCGCCGCTGGCTGAACGTCTTGGCGACCTGGATCTCGTCGCCGTACTTGGTGTCGTACTCCGCGAGGATCTTGTTCGGCGCGAGGTCCTCGCTGGTCATCAGCACCCGCTCGGAGCCGTTGACGATGAAGTACCCACCGGGGTCGGCGGGGTCCTCGCCGATCTCGATGAGCTCCTCGTCGGTGAAGTCGGCGATGTTGCACTTGTCCGAGCCGATCATGATCGGCATCCGGCCGACCTTCGTCTCGGACTGGTCGACGACGTGGACCTCCTCCTCCTCGCCGCCGCGCATGATGGTCATCTCCATGAACACCGGCGCGGAGTAGGTGATGTTCCTGAGCCGTGCCTCCTGGGGGAACAGCAGCTCCTCGGAGCCGTCGGCCTCCCGGACCCGGGGCGTGGTGATGCGGACGTCGCCGAGTTCGACCCACACCGGCTCCTGGCCCTCCTTGTCGCCGATGTCCGTGTCGATCGTCTCCTTCTCGTCGACGACCTCCTGCATCCCCCGCCCGAGGAACGCGTTGAACGACCGGAAGTGGTGTTCGGCGAGCCGTTCGCGCGAGAAGTACTGCCGCGAGATGGCGCGGCGATCCTCTCTGTTCATCAGTCGATCACCAGTCGATACACCACCGCTCGATCCGTGGTCCGGGAGTCACGGACGATCTTCACGACGTCACCCACCTCGGCTCCGTCGGGTGCCGCCGGGTCCCGCCGCTTGAGCTTGGGCAGGTCGGTACGCTCGATGTCGTACTCGGCGAGCACCTCCTCGACCTCGGCCTCGCCGAGGAGCGTGTGCTCGGGGACGAGTTCGTGTTGGCTTACGTCTACCATGTGTGTGTTGAAGAAACGGTCACGAGATACTACAGCCGTGTTATCGGGCGAACCGCATAAGGGTTACTAAATCCGGCGACGAACGCTACCGCTACCCGGCCCGTCCGGGCCACGACCGCCGGCACACCCGCTTCCAGGGCGTAGTACATAAAAAACGTGACGGCGATTCACAGGGCTACCCTACCCGGAGGGACGCCAGATCCGCGATTCGGGATGGAAGTCCTCCCACGCGCGTCTGAACAGCGGCGACCGGCTGTTCACCCGGGTCAGCCGCACCCCCTCGTGGGGGCCGTCGACTCCCCGTCCGGTCGTCCGCTCCCAGCGCGACCCGTCGGCGTGGAGATGACGCTCCTCCGCCTCCGAAAACCGGAGGGTTCGCCCCTCGACGGTACGGTCGTAAGCCACCAGCGACCCGCCGGGCGTCGTCGCGACGACCACCGGGAGGTCCCCCACGCGGTCGTTCACCACTCCCGCCTCCCGAACCGCAGGGAACGGGTAGGCAACGGCCTCCCCGCCGTGAACGACCCCGACGACGAGCGTGTAGCTCGCCGCCGCGTCGTAGCCGACGACCTGCGTCTCCCCCTCGTAATCGTACTTCGATTCGTCGTAGTCGACTCTCGACTCGCGCCCGGCGACCGTCACCGATCCGGGCGGAGGGAGGAGCACTCGCGTCCCGGGATGGACCTCGCGCCACTCGCCCCAGGTCGAAAGCGACGCCGGTACGAGTTCGAACGTCTCGCCCGTCGCTGGGCCCCGGATGGCCGTCGCGAGCAGCTGGGACCACAGCGATCCCGTCGCGTCGTCGTACAGGACGAGGTCGTTCCGCCAGAGCTTCCCCGAGACTCCGAAGACCGTCTCCTCGCCACGGACCTCTCGGACGGCGACCACCGCGCTCCCACAGAGCGGGCAGTAGGTGACCAGCAGCGGCCCGCCGAACGAGTCGTTGACCACCTCGTGGTGGTCCAGGATCCGCAGCGGGTACGCGCGGGCCTCGCCGTCGCGTTCTACCCCCACCACAGGGGCCTCGTCGACGAGCACGGGAGAGGAGTCGGGCCGGTGCGCCGCGGGAACGGCGGACCAGTCGCCCCAGTCCTCGCCGAACGCCGGGTCGGTGATCGCCGGGATGCCGTCCTTCGGGAGCCGCGTCTCGATCTCCGAGCCGTTCACCGGGAGGTCTACGTCGCCGAATCCGGTGGCCACCGACCGGGGCGTGGCGGTGGGGCTCGGGCTCGGGGAGTCGAGGGACGAGCCACCGATGGAGCCCAGACAGCCGGCCAACCCGCCGACTCCGACCGGCCCGAGGCTCGCGAGGAGATCCCTGCGTCGCACGGGGACGTATAGGCGGACCGTCCTCATAACGGGCGTCCGGTCGTGCACCACGGGAACACGCCCGCCGGCGTGGACTATGTGGAAAGTCTTAAGTCTCGAACCGGGATAGAAGGTGATGCGTGCCCGGGTGGTGTAGTGGCCCATCATACGACCCTGTCACGGTCGTGACGCGGGTTCAAATCCCGCCTCGGGCGCTTTCTGACGCGAACTGAACCGTGAGCACGGCGGCTCTGTCGTGTGTGCTCACGGCAGCGCAGCGCGAACAGCGAAATGCCAGCAAGGGATTCGAACCCTCTACGAGCGATTAGCGGGCGCGGGCACCGGACGACCGCCCACCGCTCCGAGAGTACGCCCGGAGTCGAACTACCACCCCCCGGAGAGCTTAATATAGTGCGTTAGTCCGTAACGCCATGGTGCCGAGCGAAACACCACCGGAGCGTCCGTCCGTGCGGGGGATCCGACCGCTGGCGGCTCCGAGGGGAGAATATGACCGGCGGTAAAACGATCGCGTTCTTCCCGGAGCAGGCGTACGGGCCCGCGCTCAACTCGGTCGGGATCGCCCAGGAGTGCGAGGAACTGGGCCACGAACCCGTGTTCATCACGGACCCCGCGATGGAGGGGTTGTTCGAGGACTACGGGTTCGAGGAGCGCTACGTAGACATGTCGGACCCGGAGATGACGGCCGAGGAGAAGGCCCGCTACTGGGACGACTTCATCAACGAGCACATCCCGAACTTCGACAGGCCGCCGCGGGAGCAGATTGACAACTACATCAGGGAGTGCTGGGAGTCCATCGTCGAGACCGCGAAGTGGTCCGAGGAGGGGCTCCCAGAGGTTCTGGAGGAGATCGATCCCGACCTGATCTGCGTCGACAACGTGGTGCTGTTCCCGGCCACCAAGCGGTACGGCGTCCCCTGGGTCCGGATCACCTCGTGTACGGAAAACGAGATCCCCGACCCGGCCATACCGCCGTACTGCTCGGGCTGTCGCGAGGACGACTACGAGGCCCACTGGCGGTTCGAGGAGCGGTTCAAGGAGGTCATCGAGCCCGTCCACGAGGAGTTCAACGAGTTTCTGGAGTCCTGCGGCGTCGACCCCTACCCGGTCGGCCAGTTCTTCGAGCCCTCGCCGTACCTGAACCTGCTGCTCTACCCCGAACCGCTCCAGTGGGACCGCTGGCTGGCGCTCGACCCCGACCGGTTCCAGTACCTCGAAGGCTGTGTCCGGGAGGAGGAGCCCTACGACGTGCCGGAGTTCGACGGGATGGACGACGCGCCGCTGCTGTACCTGAGCTTCGGGAGCCTCGGCGCGGGCGACACCGAGCTGATGAAGCGGCTCGTCGAGTTCCTGGGAGACCGACCCTACCGCTGTCTCGTGAACGTCGGCGAGTACGTCGACGCCCACGACGAGGACGAGGTCCCGGACAACGTCGAGATATCCGACTGGTTCCCCCAGCCCTCGGTCGTCTCGAAGGCCGACGTCGTCGTCCACCACGGCGGGAACAACACCACCAACGAGTGTCTCTACTACGGGACGCCGGCGGTCGTCATGCCGTACGCGTGGGACGGATTCGACAACGCGACCCGGGTCGAGGAGACGGGCCACGGCTTCACCCTCCACCGCTCGGACTGGACGGACGAGGAGCTCGCCTCGAAGCTGGAGGCCTGCCTGGACGATCCCGAGATACAGGGGAACGTGGCGGCCGCCTCGGAGCACATGCAGGCCGCAGACGGGGCGGCCAAGGCCGCGAGGCTCCTCGACGACCTGCTCGCCGAGCACGCCTGATACGGACGGTTGTAACGATGTACCGGCGATCGCCGGACGGGATCTGCGGTCACCGGTAAAAGACTACAACCGTCCGTATGAGCGATCGACGGCCACGGAGCCGTTCGACGACCGACTCGACGAGGGCGCCGGTAGCGTCGGGCCGCTGGTCGATGGAACGCCACCCCGGGGACGGTCGATGCCGGTGGGTCACGCGGTCGACGTGAGCGTCCCGCCGACGCCCGAGCACTAATAACGGTTCGACGACGATCACCCGAGACATGGACGCACCGACCCGATCACCGCCGAACCGCGTCAGCCGGGGGTCGGGCGAATGAGGCGACGGGCGCACGACCTCGTGGTCGTCGGCTGTGGCATCGCCGGGCTGTGTGCGGGCGTGCGGGCGACCGAACTCGGACTCTCCGTCGCGGTCCTGGAGAAGGCACCCGAGGAGCACCGCGGCGGCCACACCCGCTTCACCGAGTCGTTCCGCATCCCCACCGAGGACATCGATCTCGACGCCGAGTTCAACGTCGAGGACTACTCGACCGCCGACTTCTACTCGGACATCATGAAGGTGACCGACTTCCGGGCCGACGAGGACCTCGCCAAGCGGGTCGCGGAGGGGTCGGTCGAGACGTTCGAGTGGCTGACCGACGACCTCGGCCTCGAGTGGGAGTACCAGGCCCCCCATCCGGGGTACACGGCGGGGCGGGTCTGGCTCGACGGCGAGGAGATGGTCGCCGATCTCGTGTCGATCCTCGAAGCGGCGGGCGGCGAGGTCCACTACGACACCGAGGCCCGCGGCCTCCACCGCGACGACGAGGGGCGCGTGACGGCAGTCGACACCCGCGTCGAGGGTCGGAGAACGAGATTCGAGGGCGAGGCGGTGATCCTCGCTGCGGGTGACTACGGGTCGAGCAAGGAGCGCCGTACTCGCTACTACGGCCCGGGCTACGGCAACATGAAGGTCCGCGGGAGCCGCTACAACACGGGCGAGGCGATCGACGCCGCGATGGACGTCGGCGCGAAGTCCGACGGGGAGTGGGGCGACGCCCACATGGCGATCATCGACGCCCAGTCCCCCGACGTCGAGGGGGGGATCACCCGAATCGACGGCTACCAGTACGGCCTGATCCTCAACCACGACGGCGAGCGGTTCGTCGACGAGGGCGAGGACGCCCGCGCCCACACGTACGCGAAGTTCGGCCGGCGCATCTTCGAGCAGCCGTACCACGAGGCGTTCATCGTCGTCGACTCGAAGGTCGTCGACGACGTGGCCCACATGGGCCCGGGTCGGCCGATCACGGCCGACAGCATCGAGTCCCTCGTGCGTCGGCTCGACATCGAGCGGCCCGAGAGGGCCGTCGAGACGGTGGAGGCGTACAACGAGGCGTGCGACCCCGGCGAGTACGAGCCGAACGTCCTCGACGGGAACAGTGCGACGGGAATCGAACCACCCAAGTCGAACTGGGCGCTCCCGCTCGACGAGCCGCCGTTCACCGGCTACCCCGTCACGGGCGGGATGACGTTCGCGTTCGGCGGCGTCGCCATCACGCCCGACGCGGAGGTGCTCGACACGACCGATCGAACCATCCCGGGGCTGTTCGCGGCCGGAAACTCCACCGGAGGACTGTTCTACGAGAACTACCCCGGCGGGACGGGCCTGACGAACGCCGCCGTCTTCGGGCGGGTGGCCGCCGAGAGCGCCGCCGAGTACGTGGAGACCGAACGCGCACGCGCTGACTGAGGCGCTTTCTACTCGGACTCTCACCGCCTCTCGGACGGGCGTCTCACGGACCCTCGGTGCGCCTCCACGTCGCGCCGGTGCTACGCCTCCCGGAAGTCGGCGGCGACCTCGCTACAGCGTGCGAACTCGACGTCGGGCGTGTCGGCGACGTGTTCGACGAACGCTTCGAGCCGATTCAGCCGCCGAGCCTGACCGATCACCTGCGGGTGCGTCGTGAGGACGAACACGCCCGCCTCGCAGTTCCCGACCATCCAGTCGAAGCTCTCGCGCCAGGCCCGGAAGACGGCCGCTTCGTCGGCGAACCCCTTCCCCCGCCTGTAGCCGAGCGCCGGCCAGTCGTCGCGCTGCCAGGAGACGGGAATCTCGACCACGTCCAGCTCGCGGCCGCGGTCGTACGGCCCGTCCGGCGGCGTGTCGTCGACGTGGAGGCGATAGAGCTCGAACTCCCGGGCCATCGCGCTCGAATCCCACTCGAAACCGAGATCCGCGAGCAGGCCGGGGGTGTGCTCGGAGAAGTCCCACGACGGCGAGCGGTACCCCGTCGGGCGGCCCCCGGTGAGACGCTCGATGCTCTCGATCCCCCGCTCTACGTCCTCGCGCTCGGCCTCTCGCGAGTCGTAGTCGCCCGGTCGCGTGTGCGACCAGCCGTGGTGCTGGATCCCGTGGCCCTCCTCGTGGATGCGGGCCGATACCTCGGGAAAGCTGTCGAGCGTGTGCCCGGGGGTGAACCACGTGGTCGAGATGTCGTGGTCGGCGAGCAGGTCGAGCAGTCGGGGGGCGCCGACCTCCGCGCCGAACAGCCCGCGGGATCGGTTGACGGGCGTGTTCCCCCCGTCGTCGACGTGGATCCACGAGGAGACGGCGTCGAAGTCGAACGTCAGGCAGACCCGGTGCATGGCCGCCGGTCACCTCGGAGGGGAATAAACCCCGGCCCAGAGGGAAGGAACCGCGAGCGGCCCGATCGGGCGGCGTCCGGCCCGGCCGGGGACGGCACGCCCGACCCCCGCACCTCACGTCCACGGTCCGCACGGTCCGAAGACACATACCCACCGCGCCGCGAGACGGGACGAAACTCATGTCCTCCACCGCCGACGTCGCCGCCACGGCCCTCACCGCCCTGCTCGTCCTGTTCGTGGTCGGCTACGGACTCCTGATCGCACAGCAGATCCTGCTCTCGGTCCTCCTCGCCCTCCTCGTGGTACTCGCGTACGTCGCGTGGCGATACGTCCGCTGAGCCCGACGCCCGGCGGGGGGCAACGAGTCGCGGTTCCGCAGGTGTCGGACCGGCGACAGGCTCATGCGGTGCCGTCGACTACCCTCGCCGATGCCCTCCCGCGTCTCCTGGCGGTACGACCACACCACGGAGCCGTGGCTCCGATGGTGTCTGCTCGCCGGCGTGACTGCCCTCGCCGGAGCCTACCTCGGGATGGTCCTCACGGCCGCCGTCTCGCTGGCCCTCGTGCTGGTCGCCGGGGGCGTCGAGCTACGACTGCTCGTCGTCCTCCTCGCGCTCGTCGGCGGGCCGTTCTCGCTGCTCTACCTGCTGCCGATGATCCGCGACCCGGACCAGCGACCGACGCTCTACCCGGAGGGAGCGAAGCGACGGCTCCTGACCCGGGAGCGGCTCGTCGCGGGCGTCGCGGGCGCGGTGGTCCTCGCCGTGGCGTTTCGGGTCGAGCCGCTCCTCGCCGGCGGCCTGTTCGTCGCCGGGGCGCTCGCGGGGCTCGTCGCCGTGCTCTGCTCGACGCGGGGACGCATCGACCCCGAGGCAGGAACCGTCGAGACCGGCGAGCGCGAGTGGGGTCTCTCCCGTGTGACGGGTTACTCGGTTCGACGGATCGGCCCGCTCGCGGTCGTCTCGCTCGACGCGTCGGGGCCGGGGCGCTTCGGGACCGTCCCCTCCCGAATCGCCGTTCCCGTCCCCGTCCTCGACGACGCCACGGCGGCGCTCGACCGGGTCGTTGCCGAGGCCGACGGGACGAGCGGGCGCGAGCCGAACCCGACCGTTCGGGTCGTCGCGGCCGCCCTCGCGGTCCTGTTCGCGGGGGGCGGGGTCGCGGCCGCGGTGTTCGTCGACTCCTTCGACTGGTTCGTGGCCGCGTACGGCCTGCTGTTCGCCTCGCTGTTCGCCCTCGTCGCACGCGAGGGCTGACCCGGCCGGTCACACCCCGCGGGACGCCGCTGTCGTCGGCACGTTCCCGTTCGACGTCGATAGCGCACGTCGACCTGTGGGCCAGCGGATCGTCGGGGCGGACGGTGCATCGTCGGACCGGTAGGTGTCGTCGTCCGGCTACATCGAGAACGTCCGGTACCGTCCGGGGATGTCGGCTCCGCGAACACGGTTCGTCGGAGCCGTTACGTCGTCGTGATCGGAGGGTATCCGGTGACGGCGGCGTGACTGCTACGATAGCGAGGTGAGGGTCACGTCGCCGTCGTCGGTGTGTACCCGTAGCTCGTCCGTCCCCTCGCCGAGGGTCCCGGCGACGTGGGTGTCCGTCACGGTCTCGACAGTCCCGATGCCGGTGGCGGTGACGTTCCCGTCGCCGGTCGTCGCGTCGATCGTCGCGTCGAGCGCCTCGCCTATCTCGGCCGTCACGTCCCCGTCACGCGAGCGGACGGTGGCCGGCCCATCGACGACCGGGATCTCGGCGGTCACGTCCCCGTCACCGGTCCGCAGGTCGCCGATCGAACCCGGGGCACGAACCAGCACGTCCCCGTCGTCGGACCGGGCGGCGACGACGCCGGTCGTCCGCTCGACGGTCACGTCACCGTCCTCGGTAGCCGCGTCGAGGTCGCCCCTGACGTCGCTGGCGACGACGTCACCGTCGCCGGTCTCGACGGTCGGATCGCCGCTCACACCCCGGAGCGTGACCGAACCGTCGTCAGTCCGGACGCGGTCGACTGCGACCTCGCCGGGGACGAACACCGCGAGGTCGACGCTCCCGCCGCCGATTCCGACGACGGGCGGTTCGTGCGTGCCGAGGTAGAGAGCGCCGCCCTCGACGCGGGATCGGAGTTCGAGTTCGTCCACCTCCGTGCTCCCCCGGGCCCGCTTGTGGGCACGGACCCGAACCGTGTCGCCGTCGGTTCGCTCGAACGCCACGGCGGCGTCGGCGTCGCCGACGCGTATCCGGGAGACGTCGGCCGTGTCGAACTCGCGTTCGACCGTATCGGTGGTCGTACGTACCTGCACGAGCGGGGCGCTACAGCCGGCGAGACCCGCGGTTCCGGTCGCGGCGGCCGTACCCAGCAGGCGTCGGCGCGAGAGCGTCGTCGACTCGTCGGCGGGGGCCGTATCGCCGGTGCGGTCGGTGTCGCGAGCGTCGTGAGTGTTCGAGTCGCTGTCGGTGTCTCGGATGTCGGAGGGCATCGTCGTATGGGGAGTGACGGGCTCACGCGCCGTCGGACGGGGTATCGTCGAGGCCGTCGCCGAGCAGGACCACGGTGGTGAAACCGCCGAACCTGGCCAGCCCGTTCAGGACGTGGAGCGAGACCAACAGGGCCAGCACGCCCAGCACGCTACCGGCGAGCGCCTCGCCGAGCGTGTCCACGACGTACGGGCCGACAGTGTAGGTCACCGTACCCGCGTCATAGAACAGGGGCATGGTCAGGAAGGTTCCGGCGACGGAACCGGCGGTGACGAGCGCGACGAACGCGACAACGCCGAAGACGAGCTTCAGGAGGACGAGCAGGAGGCCCGTCCACGTCGTCGGTTCCGATAACAGCCGCCGGGTGGCCTCGACCAGCCCGTCGAGCGTCCGGAGATCCGCGGAGCCCAGGTCGTCGAGCGCCTCGGGTGGCGTCGTCTCCACGCCGAGCAGCCACGTCGCGAGCTTCGCCTCGAACCCGGCGAGGGCGGTCGTCGCGGCGACCGTGAGCACGAGCAGCGGGACGCCGATCAGCGTGACGAGGAGACCGAAACCCGTCGAGAGGCCCGTCGTGACTCCCACGAAGTACGCCAGGCCGAGCGGGAACGCCAGCGCCAGGTACGCGAGGTTGCGGTACGTCTGTTGACGGAACGGCACGCCGAAGAACTGCCGGAGGGCAGCACCGAAGCCGTCTGGGGACCGTGTCGTCGACATCGTTACGAGTACCGCTTCGTCCCGTAGCTCCGTATAAAGGGAGACCGGACTGCCGTCCCGGCGACTGGACACAAGAATTATGTACTGCTAGTCGAGCGGTAGATGGCCGCCAGCCCGACGGTGTGCGAGAGGGTCACGCCGAGAATGGTCTGGGCGTCGGTCAGCGAGAGCAGCGGCGCGACCGCGTAACTCACCGCGTAGGGAACGACGGCGACGAACAGGACCCCGACGGCCAGCACCCGCATCGTCTCGCTGTCGTTGCGGCGGTAGCCGCGGTACGCCAGGTGGCAGACGTAGAGTCCGAGGACGACGGTGACGGTTACGGTCAGCGCGGTGAGCGTCCCGAGGGGCGTTCCGAGGCTCATGAGCGGTGGACCACCGAGAGGATGACGAGCAGACCACACAGTTTGCTGACGGTCACGACGAACGTCCGCTCGGTCGCAGTGGCGACGGCGACGTTGCCGAGGACGAGCCGGACGAACATCGGCGCCGGCGCGAGCAGCAGGAGCCCGACCGTGAGGTGGAGGAGCGGTCGTCGTCTCGTCCGCAGGTAGCCGCGCGCGTATCGATAGGTGACGAGGACCGACAGCCCGAGGGCGACGAAGAACACGACGACGGCGGCGACGGCCGTCGGCGTCGATCCGCCGATGGTGTCCACCTGTGCGACGGCACCGCTCGCGACGGTCGCGAATTCCGTCCCGGTGGTGGATCGGGTCATCCCGATAGCTCCTCGTACAGTCGCGTGAACCGATCGGCGGCGTGCTCCTCCGCGTAGTCGACGTCGACGACCAGTCCGTCGTCGGTGAGTTCGACGGTCACCCGTTCGAGCCGCGCGGCGTACACCTCGTGGTGGTGACCTCCGGGGTCGAGCCGCTGGATCCCCTCGATGAGGTCGCGTTCGCGGAGGCGCTCGACCCGGCGGTAGATCGTCGACTCGGAGGCGTCGCAGGCGTCGCTGAGTGCCTCCGCCGAACGGGCGTCCCCGTACGTCTCGACGAGGATGCGTCGCGCGTACTCGTCGTCGAGGAGCGCGTAGAGTTCCTCGTCGTCGGTGCGCCCGTCGCTCTGCTCCATCGTGCCTTCGACCCGGTACTCCTCGTCGCATCGGAAAAGGGTGACCCCTCCCCCGGAGATTTATCCCCCGGCCGCCGCGTGCTACGGGTGACCCCGGATGTCCGGCGTCCTCGCCACCCTCCGCGCGTCGGTACCCCGACCCACGCTCCGGGCAGTCGCAACTGCACCGCTGCGCCCCCGTACCTACGGGAATCTCCTGTACCTGGCGCTGGCGTTCCCGCTCGGCCTGGCCTACTTCGTCTTCCTGGCCGTCGGGCTGTCCCTGAGCGTCGGACTGTCGTTCCTCCTGGTCGGCGTCCCCCTGTTCGTCGCGGTGCTGCTGGTCGCGCTACTGCTCGTGACGGTCGAGCGTTACCTCGTCGCGTGGCTGCTCGGCGTCGAGGTGGGGACGCCGGACTGGCCGTTTCTCGACCGGGAGGGGGCGGTCGCCCGGGGGCGAGCGCTGGTACTCGACCCCGCCGTCTGGACGGGCGTGGTCTTCCTCGCGACCAAGCTCGCGTTCGGGACCGCGTCGTTCGTTCTTCTTCTGACGCTCCTGCTCCCGGCGGGCGTCCTCGTCGCCACCCCGCTTTTCTATCGGACTCCGGGCGCGCGCGTCGGGCTGTTCCTCGGGGACGGTATCAGTCGGGAGCTCTCGCTGTACGTCCCCTGGGAGCAACTTCTCGTCGGCGTCTCGTTCGTCGTCCGGCTCACCTCCTGGGAGGTGGACACGCTCCCCGAAGCACTCGCGATGTCGACACTCGGCGTCATCGGGCTCGTCCTCGCGCTCAACGTGCTGAACGTGGTGGCGTGGCTCGGCGGGCAGTGGGCCCGCCTGCTACTCGGCCCCCGGATTCCGGCACTTCTCGGGCGCGTCTGAGGGGCGTCGGTCCCGACCACCGCGACGGCGGATGACGAGTCGAGTCAGTCCCGTCCGGTCCCGCGTCCCCATCGCCGGTCGAGCCGTGCCAGCCAGGGCGCGACGTGCTCGTACCCGAGCGCGGTGAGCGCGCCGAGCGAGCCGCCCCACACCAGGTGGGTCGCGAGGGTCATCGACGAGAGGCTCGGGAGCGGTGCCGGGATGCCGAGCAGTCGAAGCCAGACCGCGGAGATCACCCCCGCGGCGACGAACCAGAGGACGAGCCCCCAGCCGATCCCGATCCCCACGTGGGCGGGGATGGAGTCCCAGTATCGCCCGGGCGCTACCGAGACGAGGCCGGCGAAGACGAACCCGAAGACGACGCTGTGGAACTCGTGGGTGATCCAGCCGACGAGCGGGTCCTGGGCCCCGTAGAACACCCCGATGACACCCACGGAACCGCCGAGGAGTTCGGCGACCCCCCCGTACACCACGCCGGCGACCAGCGCCGCGCCCAGGGTGACGACCAGCTGTGGAGTAGCGGGCCTGACGCCGGTCAGCCCCGAGCGGATCGACCGCAGTCTCGGGCCGTCCGGGTCGGCCCGCGGCAGGACGACCGTCACCGTCGACCCGTCGGGGCCGACGTCGGTCTCGATCGATCCGTGGTAGCTCTCGACCAGGAGCCGGACGACGTTCAGCCCGTAGCCCGCCCGGGGATCGTCGTACCGGGTGACCTCGCCGGTCTCGAGGAGCCGCTGCTGACGCTCGGGGAGCCCCGGCCCGCCGTCGGTCACGCTCACGCGGACGGCGTTCGCCCGCGTCCTCACCGATACGTCCACCGTCGTCCCCCCTGCCTCCGCTCCGGAGTAGACGACCGCGTTCTCGATCAGGTGCGTGAGCACGCGTTCGAGCCGATCGTTCGCCCGCACCCGGGGTACCTCGGCCGGAGTGTCGACCGAGACGCTCGCCCCGGGGTGTGTCTCGTCGATCGTCTCGACGCTCCGGCCGAGACAGGCCGCGAGGTCGACCGCCCCCATGCGACCCTCGTTCAGCCTCGCGCTCCGGGTCAGGTACTTCACCTCCTCGATCGTCGCCTCGATGGCGTCGGAGTACTCCCGGATCACCGCTCGTGCCTCGGGGTTCCCGCCGTCGGCGAGCGTGGCGTACCCCCGGATGGCGGTCAGGGCGTTGAGCACCTCGTGGCGGAGCAGCCGGTTGAGCACCTCGAGCCGGTTGGCCTGGTGGCGGAGCTCGCCGCGCTGTCGGCGGTCGCGCGCGGCGTACAGCCCGGTGAGCGTCCCACCGACGCTCCCGCCGATGAGGAAGTTCGAGAGGTAGGCCCGCGACCGAACCGTCGCGAGGTCAGGGAGCTCCCCGGTCGTCGAACCCAGCAGCGTCAGGACGACGAGCACCAGCATCCCTCCCGTTCCGGCGAGACACCAGGCGGCCGTCGTCCGCACGAACGCGGATTCGACGTCGGCGACGGCGAGCGCGACGCCGAGCGCCGCGAGCCCGAGCCCGAGCGCCAGCGGGACGACGCCCGCGAGGTAGAACTGTGTCGGATCGTCGTAGACCGACAGCGTAACCGTGAACCGGGTCAGGAAGAAACCCACGCCGGCGATCACGAGCCCGCTGTAGTTCACCCGTCCCGACACAGTCATCTCGTCGTACCGTCCGCGCGTGCGAGCATAAACGCGCTCCGCGTTTCGAGTCGCGTGCCGCCGCGTTCCCCGCCACGGACGACCGCCCCAGGTAACGGTCCCGCGTCGGTGGGGCACGCCGTCGCAGACTCAAACGCGTGGGTGAGCCTGGACAACCGGCTTCAGGACCGGCGGCGAACCACGGGACATGGACACGAACCCCGCCACCGTCCGTCGTCACACATCGAGACGTGAGGTCCTCGGCGCGCTCGGAACCGGACTGTTCGCCACCGTCGCTGGGTGTTCCGGGGCGGGATCCCCGGGCCGGTCTGCGGAGAGGGAGGCGGAGCTGGTGAGCGAGACGCTCCGGGTACCCGCGGGGGCGTACGAGGTGCGGAGGTTCTCGCTCGACGGCGAGCGGTGGCTCACGGTCGGGGCGAACCTCTCGGACCGTTCGGTCGACGTCAAGCACGACGGACCGGCCGTGGACGTGTTCGTCATGCGGCCCCGGGCGGCCGCCCGATACCGGCGGGGCGAGCCGTTCGAGTATCTCGAGGAGGTGAGCATGCCCGACGTCGTCAACGGCGAGGTCGCCGCGACGGTCCCCGCCGGCGAGTACGAACTCGTCGTCGACAACACGAACAGGGGGCCGGGAGCGCCGGGCGAGTCGGAGGTCGACGCCGTGGTCGACACCGCCGTGACCGCGGCCTCCGAGCGCGACCGTGGAGGTGTGGCATCCGTCCCGATGGGCTGACCGGGCAGGCCCGCCGGCCCTGGTCGGGTGTCCGCCCCGCGAGTACGGGGTCGGCTACATCGTCGGACTGGGTTCCTCGACCGGCCCGCCCGCCTCCTTCCAGACGGTGAATCCGCCCTCGACGTTCACGACCGACGCGAGCCCCATCTCCCCGGCGCGATGTGCGGCGAGTGCGGAGCGGGCACCCGCGGCGCAGTGGAACGCGAACAGCCTGTCCTCGCCGAACACCTCGATGAAGTACGGGCTCTCCGGGTCGACGTGGAACTCGAGCATCCCGCGGGAGGCGTGAACGGCTCCGGGGATGCGCCCGTGCTCGACGAGTTCCTGGGCGTCCCGGACGTCGACGAACACCACGTCGTCGTCGCCGTACCGCTCGATAGCCTCCGCCGTCGACCACTCCTCGATCTCGTCGAGGGCCTCGGCGACGAACTGCTCGTACCCCTTCACGATCCGGCTCCCGGAGGCCGACCCGCCGCTCGTCGCTGTCATGACACACTCGAAACGATATCAGAGGACTTATACTTATCCGTGGGAGCCCGGGCGGCCGAGGTCAGTACCGCGTACCCGCTCCACGCTCGTACATCACGTCCCCGCCGACCACGGTGTACTCGACGTCGAGTTCGGTGAGTTCGGCGGGCGGGACCTCCCGCGGGTCGTCCGAGAGCACGGTGACGTCCCCGAGCTTGCCCGGGGTCAGGGTGCCCTTCTCGTCCTCGCCGAACTCCAGGTACGCCGCCTCGGGCCCGTAGAGCCGGAGCGTGTCCTCGATATCGATGCGCTGGTCCGGGCCGACGACCTCCCCGGTCACGGTTTCGCGGGTGACGGCCGTCCGGAGCGCGAGCCGGGGGTCGCCCGTCGCGACCGGCCAGTCGCCGTTCGCCGCCGTCGGGATACCGTACTCGAACAGCGAGCCGATGGCGTACGTCCAGTCCATCCGCTCTTCGCCCCAGTAGACCCAGTTGCGCGAGACGTCCGCGCCGAGGAAGTTGATCGACGAGGAGACGCAGACCCCCAGATCGGCGATGCGTTCGAGCTGTTCGGGCTTCGTGAGCCCCCCGTGCTCGATGCGGAGCCGGTGGTCCTCGTCGGGGTCTGCGGCCGCCTCGAACGCGTCGAGGATGTGGTCGATGCCGCGGTCGCCCTGGCCGTGGACGCAGACGCGTAGCCCCGCCTCGTGGGCGCGCTCGACCCGCTCGGCGAAGTAGTCCGGATCGATGTGGAGCAGGCCGTCGTACCGCGGGGAGTCCTCGGGGACCTCCTCGCCCTCGTAGGGGTCGTGCATCGCCGCGGTCCGGCCGGTGAACGCCCCGTCCATGAAGTACTTCACGCCGACCACGTAGAGCCGGTCGCCGCCGAACCCGGTCTCGATCCCCGAGGTCGCGAGCGCCTCCAGGACGTCCTCGCCCTCCGCTCCGAGCGACCCGTCGTCGTCGGCGTCCCCCTGGATCATCATCCCCAGACGGATGGGGAGCCGGTCCTCGCGTGCGAGCCCCTGGTAGATACGGAGGTCGCCGGGGGTCGTCTTGGCGTCGTGAGCCGTCGTGACACCCCACTCCAGGAGCTGATCGACGGCCCGGCGGACGGCCTCGCGTCGTTCTTCCCCGCTCTCGTCGGGCGTCGCCTCCAGCAGGGGGAGCTCGGCCTCCTCGCTGACCAGCCCCGAGGGCCGGCCCTCCTCGTCGCGCTCGATGACCGCCGGCGGCTCGGGATCCGGCGTGTCGCGGTCGATGCCCACGATTTCGAGCGCCGCCGAGTTGTAGATGCTCCCCGTGTGTCCGCCGACGCTGTTGATCTGGACGGGGTTGTCGGGTGCGGCCTCGTCGAGGTCCCACCGGTCGATGTGGCGGCCCTCGGCCTCCCAGACGAGGCCGAGGTTGTAGCCCGAACAGATGATCCACTCCCCGTCCGTCGTCGTCTCGGCGCGCTCGGCGATGCGCTCCTGGACGTCCTCGATGGATTCGTTCGGCGGCGACCGGCAGTTTACGTGGGTCATCCGCCGGCCCGCCAGCGGGACGTGGAGGTGGGTGTCGATGAACCCCGGGAGCGCCGTCCGGCCGTCGAGGTCGATCACCTCGGTGTCGTCGGTGACGTGTTCGAGCGCCTCGTCGGTCGATCCGACCGCCGCGATGCGACCGCCGCGGACGGCGAGCGCCTCGCCGTCGGGGACGTCGGGGTCGAGCGTCAGGACCCGGCCGTCGACGAGCGCGAGGTCGCCGCTATCGGGCATTTCCGATCCTCCGGACGGCGAGAAGGCTCGTCCTCGGGGCAGGTTCGTGCCGGCCGTCGGGGCCGTCGTGGTCGGGCGTCTCGGCCCGTCCGCGGAGCGTTGTCATGTGACGAACGCCTCTGCGACCCACGGGTCGTTAAACGTTGGGTCGATAGGGGACGTGCGGCGGCGATACCGGCGTTCAGGCGCTGAAGTACGTCTCGGAGAGCGCCTCGCCGCGCTCGAAGCGGTCGGCACGCAGCGCCGAGACGTCCACGGTGCGGGCCTCACCATCCAGAACGAGTTCGGCGACGACCTGCCCGGTCGCCGGCGACTGCATGAACCCGTGACCGGAGAATCCCGTCGCCACCACGAGTCCGGGGCGGGACTCCTCGATGATCGGGTGGTGGTCGGGCGTGACGGCGTAGAGCCCGGCCCACCCCCGGACGATCTCCGACGCCGGCCCGAAGTAGTCCGCGACGCCCGAGACCTCCTCGATCGCCTCGACCGTCCAGTCGAGATCCGTCGAGGTCCGGTAGCGGTCGGGATCCTGCTCGGGGTCGGCCTCGTCGAAGTGCCCGCCGACGAGCGCCTTGCCGTCTCGCTCGGGGCGGAAGTAACAGCCGGCGTCGAGGTCGGTCACGAGCGGGTTCGACTCGGGGACCGGCGACTCGGGGTCGACGACCATCGCCTGTCTTCGCCGGGGGGAGACGGGGAGGTCGACGCCGGCCATCCCGGCGACCTTGGGCGACCACGACCCCGCCGCGACGACGACGTACTCGGGGTCGTACGTACCGTCGGTCGTCCCGACGCTCACGCCCCCGTCCTCGGCTTCGAGGTCGGTCACCTCGACGCCGGTCCGGATCTCCGCGCCCACTCCCGTGGCGGCACGCGAGAACCCCTGGAGGCCGAGGTGCGGGTCGGCGAACCCGTCCGTCGGGCAGTAGGCCGTGCCGACGTACGAGTCGGTCCGGAGGCCGGGGACGTACTCGACCGCCTCCTCGGGCGAGAGGAACTCGCTCTCCACGCCGTGGTCGTTCTGGAAGGGGATCGCCTCGCGGAGGCGGTCGGCGGTCGACCCGGTACGGGCGACGTACATGTACCCCGGTCGGCGATACTCGATGTCAGTGTGGAAATCCTCCTCGAAGCGCTCCCAGACCTCGATGCTCCGCTTCGAGAGCTCGATGCTCACGGTCGTCGAGAACTGTGCGCGGATACCCCCGGCCGCCCGATCGGTGCTCCCCGACCCGAGCGAGGCCTTCTCGAGGAGGGTCACGTCGGCACCCCGCTCGGCGAGGTAGTACGCGCTCGACACCCCCACGATACCGCCGCCGACGACCACCACGTCCATACTCTCCCGTCGGGACTCCCCCGGGTAAAGGTCCTCGCCCCGGACGAGGACGGGATCCCACGTGCGACGGTACGGACGGGTCGTCGTTACCTATCCAGCAGGAACGATCGACCCGGCTCCGGCGGGTCGACAGTAGACTTACACCACGACGGGGAGGGCAGTCGGTATGGAGGTCACCGAGATCTCGGTCTACAGCGTCGATCTGCCGATCGCGGAGGGGAGCTACGACTGGTCGGGGGGGAACTCCTACGAGGCGTTCGAGGCGACCGTCGTCCGTCTGAGGACCGACGAGGGCGTGACGGGATGGGGCGAGGTCGCCACCCTCGGGTCGTCGTACCTCCCCGCCTACCCGCGGGGGGCTCGCGCCGGCATCGAGGAACTCGCAGGGACGGTGCTCGGCTCGGACCCGACACAGCCCGCGGTGCTCGCCGACCGGCTGGACCGCCGACTGGGGGGCCACCCCTACGCGAAGTCCGGGATCGACGTGGCCTGCTGGGACCTCACCGGGAAGGTCGCTGACGAACCCGTCGCGGACCTGCTCGGCGGCCGCTTCGGCGACGGCGCGCCGCTCTACCGGGCCATCTCGAAAGGCACGCCCGCGGAGATGGCCGAACGGGTCGCGTACTACCGCGACGAGGGTTACCAGAACTTCCAGCTCAAGGTCGGCGAGGACCCCGTGGTCGACGCGGAGCGCATCCGTGCCGCCCGCGCGGAACTCGACCCCGAGCATCTCCTCGACGCCGACTGCAACACCGGGTTGAGCCAGCACGAAGCCGTCCGTCTCGTCCGCGAGATCCGGGACGTCGACGTCTACGTCGAGCAGCCCTGCCCCACCTACGAGGAGTGCCGCGCCGTCCGCCAGAAGTGCGATCACCCGTTCGTCCTCGACGAGGTGATGGATGGCGTGGGGCCGATCGTCCGTGGGTACAACGAGGACGCGATGGACGCGGTGAACCTGAAGATCGCCAAGGTGGGCGGGCTCACCCGCGCCCGCGCCATCAGGGACCTCTGTACCGAACTGGGGCTGTCGATGATAATCGAGGACTCCTGGGGGAGCGAGATCGCCACGAGCGCCATCGCCCACCTCGCACACAGCACGCCGCCCGAGGCGGTCCTGGCGACCACCGATTTTCACGACTACAACGCGGTGACGACCGCCGACGGCGCACCCGAGACGTCCGGGGGGGTGATGGCCGCACCTTCGGGTGACGGTCTCGGTATCGAGCCCCACGAGGACGTCCTCGGCGACCCCGTGGCGACGTACTCGTGAGATCCCACTATCCGGGCGAACGGACTTGTGGCCGCCCTCCGTAGCGACGTCCGACGAGGTATGTCACGCGAGCACTCCGGGAGCGAACGATCCGCTACAGGTCGAACCACGCGACACACCACCAATCACACCAGGGAGGCCCACGGTGCTCGACGCGCCTGAGTGGCCGCCATCCGAGGAGTGGCCGCGTATCGAGACCGTCGAGTCCCACACCGGCGGGGAGCCGCTCCGGGTGGTCGTCGACGGCTTCCCCGAGGTCGAGGGCGGGACGATCCTGGAGAAGCGCCGCTACGCCGAGGAACACCTCGATCACCTCCGGACGGCGCTGATGTGGGAGCCCCGCGGACACGCGGACATGTACGGGGCCATCCCGGTCGAGCCCGAGCGCGAGGGCTCGGACGTCGGCGTCCTGTTCACCCACAACGAGGGATACAGCACGATGTGCGGGCACGGGGTCGTCGCGCTGGCGACGGTGTTCGTCGAGACGGGGATGCTCGATGTCGACGGGCGTTCGGGGACCGCGAGCGTCCGCTTCGACACCCCGGCCGGACCGGTCGCCGCGACCGCCACCCTCGACCGCACGGCGGATCGCACGCCCCCCCGCGTGGAGAGCGTCGCCTTCGAGAACGTCCCGTCGTTCGTCTACGCGCGCGACCGGACGGTCGACGTCCCGGGGATCGGCACCCTCGCCTACGACGTCGCGTACGGCGGGGCGTTCTACGTCTACTGCGAGGCGAGCGAGGCGGGTGTCGGTCTCGGTACCGGAGACGCCGAGGACCTCGTCCGGACGGGGAGGGCGGTGAAGGAGGCCGTCGCCGCCGACCTCGATATCGAACACCCGACGGAGGACGACCTGGGGTTCCTCTACGGGGTGGTCTTCACCGGATCCCCCGAGGACGACCGCGCGGACCTCCGGAACGTCTGCGTGTTCGCCGACGGGGAGATCGACCGCTCGCCGACCGGGACCGGCGTGAGCGGACACCTCGCGCTCGAATCCGACCGCGGCCGGCTCGCCCCGGGCGCGCCGTTCGTCGTCGAGAGCATCGTCGGCTCGCGGTTCACCGGTCGCGTCCTCGATCGGACCGAGTGTGGGGAGCACGACGCCGTCGTGCCGGAGATCGAGGGGAGCGCGAGCGTCGTCGGCCGGAGCGAGTTCGTCGTCGCTCCCGACGACCCGTTCGCCGAGGGGTTCCTCCTCCGGTAGGTCACGGGATCGGGGAGCCCACAGGATGCCATCGTCCGCCGTCTCGGCCTGCCGACTCATACGGTCGTGCGTAGTCTTTTACCGGCGATGACCGACCCTGGCCGGGTTATCGACGGTAAACCGTTACGAACGACCGTATCAATCGTCGGTGTCGCTTGGCTCGATGGTCGTGTCGGAGGCGGTCCGCTCGCCGACGACACCGGCCTTGAGGAGGGCGACCACGCCGGCGGCCACGAGGAAGGAGAGCGCGATGGCGGCGAACGCGGCGGCGGTCCCGGTCCGTTCGATGATCCCGCCGAGGAGGGTGGGGCTGACGAACGAGCCGACCGCGGCGGCGGTGAAGACGACGCCGAAGGTCGTGCCCACGTCGCCCGAGGAGGCCGCCGAGACCAGCCGATCGCGGGAGGGGAGCGGCAGGCCGTAACAGAGCCCGACGAACGCGAACAGCGGGAACGCGACGGTGGGTCCCGATCCCAGCAGGCCGGCGACGAGTGCCGCGAGCGCGGTGCTCCCGGCCGTCAGCGCCGTCACGGCGACGAGGTGGGGGTCGTACCGGTCGGCGACCACACCACCGGCGAGAACGCCGACCGCGCCCGCGGAGAAGAAGACGGTCAGGACGCTGTTGCCGGACGCTTCGGTCATGCCGAGCCGCTCGGCGACGAACAGCGGCGTGAACGTCCCGATCCCCTTCTGGCCCACCACCAGCCCGACGAAGAAGACGGCGAGCACGACGATGTTCGGCCGGAGGAGCGTGCGGGCGCGTTCGGCGAGCGCCGCTCTCTCAGTCGATCCGGCGTCGCTCGCGGCGCGCGGCCGGTGGACGGGGGCCATGACGACCCCCGCGAACGCGGCGTAGGCGAGGCCCGCGCCGCCGACCGCGAGGAGTGCGGCCCGCCAGTCGAACGTGGCCGCGAGCGCGCCGACGACGAGCGGCGCGGCGGCGAAGCCGACGTACCCGCCGAAGGTGTGGACGCCGAAGCTCTTGCCCTCGGCGCTCCGGTCGGTCGCGGCGTCGAGCAGGGTGTAGTCGGCGGGGTGAAACGCCGCCTGGCCGATCCCCGAGACGACCGTCGCAGCGAGCAAGACGGGGTACGAGCCGGCGAGGCCGGCGGCCGCGATCCCCCCGCTCGTGACGGCGACGCCGACGACGAACACCCGCTTCGCGCCGATCCGGCCGACCAGGCCCCCCGCGGGCACCTGCAGGAACATCCCGACGGCGACGACGGACATCACCAGGCCGAGGCCGACCGCGTCGAGGTCGAAGCTCTCCCGGAGCATCGGAAAGAGCGGCGGAAAGCTCAGCAGGTAGAAGTGCGAGAGGAAGTGCCCGCCGGTCACGATGCCGACGACGGCACGCGGATCGTCGGTCGAGACGCCCATGGACCGACCTCGGTCGAGCGGGTGGTTAAGCGTGCGGGTCGGACGCGTCGGGGTCGAGCACGGGGGACGCCCGCTCTCACACCCGTCGTCCCCGGAGCGCACCGGGCTTTATCCACCCCCGACGGCTCCTCAAGGTATGGATCCGGTCGTCGTCGTCGGGGGCGGTATCGTCGGGACGAGCGTCGCCCACCACCTCGCCGAGGCCGACGTACCGGTCGTCCTCTACGAGCGCGACGCGCTCGGGAGCGGGACGACCGCCGACTCGGTGGCGATGTTCATCTGGAAGCAGATCGAACCCTCCGAGACGGCCCACCGGCTCCGAGAACGGTCCTGGAGGACGTACGGTCGGCTGGTCGAGGCGGGGACGGTCGAATTCTCGCGCATCGGCGGCCTCTACCCCGCGGAGAGCGCCGAACAGCTCGAAAAGTTGCGAGAGGTCGCGGCGCGACTCGAAACACTCGGCGTCCGGGCCGAGCTCCTCGACCCCTCCGAACTGGAGCGGTTCGGGCTCGCTTCCGACGGGCTGGCCGGCGGACTCCACGTTCCCGAGGAGGGGTACCTCGATCCCGCCGAAGTCGTGCAGTTCTTCGCGGGAGAGGCGCGCGCCGCCGGGGCGCGCGTGGAGACGGGCTCGACGGTGACGGACGTGCTCGTCGACGAGGGGAACGGGGGATGCCGGGTAGCCGGAGTGGAGGTCGGCGGCGAGCGCGTCCCGGCGAGCGGGGTCGTGAACGCGGCGGGTCCGTGGGCGGCGTCGGTCGACGGCATGGCCGGCGTCTCGCTCCCGCTCCGACACAACGTCGGGCCGATACTCGTCCTGGACCACGACGCGGACCTCGAACTCCCGTTCGTCGAGTTCGAGGACGGGAGCTACGTCCGCGGCGAGGGGCGCCACCAGGCGTTCGCAGGCCGGTACGGGGTCGGCTACGACGACGCCGAGCGGCTCGACCCCGACGCCGCTCGCTCGACCGACGAGTCGTTCCGCCTGGCGGTCGGCGACCGGCTCGAAAGCTCCCTGCCGGGGCTGGCCGACGCTCGCGTGGCGACCGACTGGGTGGGGGTGCGGACCATCACACCCGACGGGGATCCGTTCGTCGGGGAGACGGACGTCGAAGGGTACTTCGTAGCGAGCGGGATGAGCGGGCTCGGGGTGACGCTCGCCCCCGCCGTCGGCGAGCACCTCGCCGCGGTCGTCGCGCCGGGTCGAGCGCCCGAGGATGACGTTCGGGAGCGCCTCTCGCCCGCGCGGCTCCGGTGATCGGTTCGCGCCTCCGCGGCGTCGGGAGCGGCTCTCTGGATTCCTGCGATCCCGGGCGCTCCCCGGGACGACGTCCCCCGACGTTATGCCCCCGCGAACCCTCCGCGGGATATGCCCTCCCCGTGGCTCCTCACGAACCTCTTCCTCCTGCTGTTCGTACCCGGCGTGGCGATCCTCGCCTACGGCCTCCGCGAGGGGCTCGTCGGCTACCGCCTCCACGCGACCGACCCCACCCCGGTCGGTGACCTGGCGAACGTCTCCGGGGCCGTGGAGGTCACGGGGACCGCCCGGAGCCACGACGGGACGCTCGAAGCGCCGCTCACGGGGACGCCCTGCCTGTAGTAGCGTTCGGAACCGATGACACACGCCGGACGGGAGCTCCCGCCCGTCCGTGAGTAAAGACTTCCGAACGCTACTATGGCCTTCGAGTGGGCGGTCACCGAGCGCCGCCGCGACAGCGACGGCGACACCACCTGGACGACCATCGCCTCCGGGAGTTCCGCCGTCCCGTTCCGCGTCGACGACGGGACCGCGAGCGTGCTCGTCGATCCCGCGAGGGCCGACCTCAGGCTCGCCGAGGCGAGGGAGATCCGCGTCGGGAGCGGGGAGCGCCCGCCCGAGGCGGTCCGGGCGTTCGTCGAGCGCGAACCGGACGTCGACGCCGAGTACCGCGAGTTCTCCGTGGGACCGTTCGACCTCTCCTCCGGGAACGCCCGGCAGTACACCGAGTCGCGTCTCGACCCCGGCGAACCCGTCTACGTCTACGGCGAGACCACGTACGCGCCCGGCGAGAGCCGCGAGGTCGGACAGGTCAACGCCCGAATCGAAGGGGGGCGGCCGTTCGTCGTCGCCGACGGGACCGGGTCCGAGGTGACCCGGCGCGTCCTCTTTCGGGCGCTGGGGTTCGTCGCCTTCGGTCTGCTCTGGCTCGGCTTCCTCGCCGTGTTCCTCCTGCTCGGATAGCCGGCCCCGGCAGAGGTTCCGACGCCGCTCGTCGTCACTTCCCCTCGAACTCGGGATCGCGCTTCGCGCCGAACGCCGAGACGCCCTCGGCGAAGTCCTCGGTTCGCGCGGTCCGGGCGATACTGTCGGTCTCGGCCGCGAGCTGCTCCTCGAGACGGGCGGAGGTGCTCTCGGTCATGAGCTTCATCGAACGGCCGAGCGCGACAGTGGGGCCGTCGGCGATCCGACCCGCGAGTTCGTCGAGGCGGTCGTCGAACTCACTCGCAGGGACGGCCTCGGTTGCGAGGCCGCTCTCGACGGCCGCCTCGGGATCGACCCGGTCGTTCAGGAGGGCCATGCGTTTTGCCTCCCGGAGCCCGACGACCCGCGGGAGGTAGTACGTCGAGGATCCGTCGCCGGTCGCGCCGATGCCCGAGTAGCCGTATTGAAAATAGGCGTCGGAGCTGGCGAGGACGTAGTCGCCGAGGATCGCGAGACTCAACCCGGCACCGACCGCCGCGCCGTTGACTCCGGTGACGACCGGGACCTCGGCCTCGTGGAGCTGGACGACGGCGTCGTGGAGCAGCGACGCACCACGGCGCATCCCCGCGGAGGCCGACTCGTCCACGAAGCCGCCGACGTCGCCGCCCGCACAGAACACCCCCTCCGAGCCCGTGAGAACGAAACACCGCACCTCCTCCTCGTGGAGCCGGATGGCGAGGTCGAGCAGTTCGTCGGTCATCGTCCGGTTGAGGGCGTTCATCTTGCTCGTCGAGCGTATCTCGGCGCGGAGGACGCCCCCCTCGACGGTCGTCTCGAAGTTCTCGTCGTCCGGCATGGCCGACGGTTCGAGGCCGGCGAGAAAACTCTTCGCTCGGCGGCCCCCCGGTCCGCTCGCGGGGGTACGCTCTTGGTCCACCCCTTCGCGTGCGGTGGTATGGAGCACACGATAGTCCTGTCGGATACGAAGACGATCGACCCGCGGACCCAGAGCGAGATCCTGGAGGGTGCGGGCGCGCGGGTGGAGGTACTGGACGAGAAGACCGAGGACGCCGTGATCGAGGCCGTGAGCGACGCCGACGGGCTGATCGTCGACTCGATCACGCCCGTCACCGCGCGCGTTCTCGAGTCGAGCGAGACGCTGAAGGTGGTCGGTCGAGCCGGGATCGGCGTCGACAACGTCGACCTCATCGCGGCGGCCGAGCAGGGGATCACGGTCGTCCACGTCCCGGACTACTGCCTCGACGAGGTCTCGACGCACGCGCTCTCGCTCCTGCTCGCCTGCGCACGGAACGTCCCGCTCCACGATCGCCGGGTCAAGGAAGGGACCTGGGACTGGCGGGAGGGTCGGCCGCTCCACCGGATGCGCGGGCGGACGCTCGGCCTCGCGGGGTTCGGCGGGATCGCACGACGACTCGCCGCGAAGGTCCGCGCCTACGGGATGGAGGTGATCGCGTACGACCCCCACGTGAAGGCGACCGAGATGGACCACTACGCCGTCGAGAAGGTCGGCTTCGAGGAGCTGCTCGACCGTCTCGACTATCTCTCCGTCCACACCCCTCTCTTCGAAGAGAGCCGGGGGATGTTCTCGACCGGGGAGTTCGAGCGGATGTCCGACGACGCCATCGTCGTCAACACCGCCCGGGGACCCGTCGTCGACCAGGACGCCCTGCTCGCGGCGCTCGAGGCGGGCGAGATCGCCCGGGCGGGCCTCGACGTCCTCGAATCCGAGCCGCCGGATCCCGAGGACCCGCTGCTGGCCCGCGAGGACGTCGTCGTCTCCCCCCACACCGCCTGGTACTCCGAGGAGAGCCGGCGCGACCTCTCGCGGAGCGTGGCGAGCGACGTCGCCGCGGTCGTCAACGGCGAGTCGCCGACGAACCCGGTCGACATCGAGCTACCCTGGGTCTGAGCGCGAAGGGGAGCCCACGGCGAGGCTTTTTCTCGCCTCGCCCGGACCACCGCCCATGACCGACCTCCGAGTCGTCGTCGACGGACACGAACTCACCGCCACCTGGACCGGCGAGAACACGGAGACCAGGGAGGCGATCACGGACGCGCTCCCCCTCGAAGGGGACGCCGCACGGTGGGGTGACGAGCTCTACTTCCGGACCGAGATCGACGTCCCCGCCGAGGACGCGCAGGCCGAGGTCCCGGTCGGGACGATCGCGTACTGGCCGCAGGGCAACGCCGTCTGCCTGTTCTGGGGACCGACGCCTGCGAGCAGGGGTGACGAGCCGCGGGCGGCATCGCCCGTCAACGTCGTCGCCCAGGTAGAGGACGTCTCGACGCTCTCGGCGGTCGACGGCGGCGCGACTATCCGTATCGAACACGCTTGAGCCGTCCGAACGGTCGCGGTTCCCCCGTAGCGGGGCGAGAGAGGGGAGTGGCGTCGGCGACGATTAACGCTTAACACCGCACCCCTCGACACCCGATCATGACCGTCCCGACGAAGACGCTCCCGAGCGGCGACGAGCTCCCGGCCGTGGGTCTCGGCACGTGGGAACTCCACGGCGAGACCGCCCGCGAATCGATCGACGCCGCGCTCGACGCCGGCTACGCGCACCTCGACACCGCGGAGGGGTACGGGAACGAGGCGGACGTCGGCGAGGCGCTCGCCCAGTACGACCGCGAGGACCTGTTCCTCACCTCGAAGGTGCTTCCGAAGAACCTCGCCTACGAGTCCGTCGTCCAGGCGTGCGAGGCCTCGCTCGACAGGCTGGGGACCGACTACCTCGACCTCTACCTCGTCCACTGGCCGAACCCGACGATCTCGCTGCGCGAGACGCTCGACGCGATGGCGCTGCTCCACGAACAGGGGAAAGTGCGCAATATCGGCGTCTCGAACTTCGACGCCTACCGGCTGAGCGCCGCACGGCACGTCTCGGACGTCCCAATCGCGGTCAATCAGATCGAGTGTCACCCCGGGTTCTACCGGCCCGACCTCGTGGAGTACTGCCAGGAGAACGACGTGGTCGTCGAGGCCGCCGCCCCGCTCGCCCGGATGGAGCTCTTCGAGAACGAGGTCGTCCAGGACCTCGCCGACTCGTACGACAAGACCCCCGCGCAGGTCATCCTCCGGTGGACGGTCGAGAAGGACGTCGTCGTCCTCCCCAGGTCCGGGTCGCCCGAACACGTCCGCGACAACGGTGACCTGTTCGACTGGGAGCTCGACGCCGCCGACCACGAGCGACTCGACGACATCGACCGCCACGAGCCCGTCTACGACACCCTCACCCGGGACTGGGCGGACGACACGTACGGCATCTCGCCGTAGGGTCGGGCCGTCTCGCGGGTCTCCGGCCCGGCCGCTGTCGAACGGCCGTCCTCGACGCCCGAGTCGTCGGGCGGATCATCGAAGGCGGTGTTCCACGAACCACATAGCTGTGCCACGAGGCAAACCGTTATGCGATCGGGGACGATAGGAGTAGCAGGATGGACCGAAAGCGAGGGGACGGCGGGGCGTTCGGCCAGCGGATCAGCGATAGCGACGTCCTCGATGCCCTCCACGAACAGCCCGACCCGGTCGCTACCGCGGGTGAACTCGCCGAGGTCCTCGACGTCTCCTCGGAGACGGTCCGTCGCCACCTCACCGAACTCCACGAACGGGGACTCGTCGACCGGAAGACCGTCGGTGCTCGCGCCGTCGTCTGGTGGGCGCTCGACGCCGACGGTTCGGCCGCGCCCGCCGCCCCGCTCCGCGGGATCGTCGGACTGCTCGACGGGGAAGTGGCCGACGCGGCGCGCGAGCGCTCGAAGGAGTGGCGCGAAGCGTTCGACGGCGAGGTCGACGAGCGACTGGAGGGACAGTAGCCCGTGCTTCTGGATTCGAGCTTCCTCCACGACCTCGTTCGCGCGGACTCCGCGGCCGTCGAGCGGCTGGACGGGCTGGTCGAGGAGCGGGTCGACGTCGCCGTCTCGACGCTGACCGTCTTCGAGGTCGGGATCGGCCTCCGCGGGGACGCCGAGCGGTATCGCGAGCCGTACTACGAGGCGCTCGACACCGTCGAGAGGGTCCCGCTCGGGAACCGGGAAGCCAGGACGGCCGTCCGTATTCAGCACGAACTCCTCGATCGAGGCGAGCGCATCGGCGCGGTCGACGTGCTGATCGCCGGAACGGCCGTCGCTCGGGACGTCCCCGTTCTCACCCGGAACGCCGACGAGTTCGAGCGCGTGGAAGGGCTCGCCGTCGAGACGTACTGATTCCGTCGAACGGGCTCCCGGACGCGCTCAGAACTGATCGAGTCCGGACTGCTCGTGACCGAGCGGCTCGATCACGCGCGGGTCGTCGTTCCCGGGGTCGTTGACCCGCGTCGAGATCTCGTAGGCGTCGAGGTCCGAGTCGGGATAGGGCCGACAGAGCTCCGCGCGCTCCTCGGGACCTCCCGCCAACCAGGCCGCCTCCTCGTTCCGCGGGAGGACCACCGGCATCCGGTCGTGGATGGGTTCCATCAGTTCGTTGGGCTCGGTCGTGAGGATCGTCACCGAGGGGATCGTCTGACCCTCGCCCTCCCAGACCTCCCAGAGGCCGGCGATGGCGAACGCGGGGGCGTCCTCGCGGTAGACCCGGTAGGGACGCTTCGGACCGCCGCCCGTCTCGCGCCACTCGCAGAACCCCGAGGAGAGGACGAGACACGGACGGGACTCCCAGGCGTCGGCGAACGAGCGTTTCTCGCCCGCGGTCTGCGCGCGGGCGTTGATGAGCCCCTCGTCGGTGTCGTCGGCCCAGGTAGGGAGGAGCCCCCAGTGGAACCGGTCGATCTCCCCGCGTGCGTGGTTGGTGATCACCTCCAGGGGCT
Organism: Salinirubellus litoreus; assembly: GCF_037335815.1. Classification (NCBI taxonomy): domain Archaea; kingdom Methanobacteriati; phylum Methanobacteriota; class Halobacteria; order Halobacteriales; family Natronomonadaceae; genus Salinirubellus; species Salinirubellus litoreus. Next base: position 196,243 of record NZ_CP147841.1, read on the forward strand.
CGCCGGGCGCGATGTTGTACCTCGGTTCGTATCCCCCGTCGGCGACGATACGGGCGTCGAAGGTCTCCTCTACATCCTCCCGGGCGGCGAAGAGCGAGGTCCGGCCACACATGGGTTCGGGTTGAACCCGGAGGTGGTTAAGGGTCTCTCCCGGCGGCGAACGCGCGATGCGGGTCACCTCCGCCTGGCGGCCGGATCGGTCGGGAGCGACGGGTCGCTACCAGCCCCGCGCTTTCGCTCTCGTCCGGTGGACGACCGCGTCGACGGTCTCTCGTTTCTCGCTGATCGTCGCGCCCAGGAGCGCCCCCACTCCCGCCCCGGTGCTCGCGGCCCGCCGGCTCACCAATCCGCCGATCGCGCCACCGACGGCCCCGCCGATGGCCGCGTACCTGGCACGGCGCAGTGTGCGTTCGAGACGTGACATCACACCATGACGTCCCGGCCCGGTGGTCATCAATCTGTCTCCGGGACGGTGGTAGGAGACCCATCGGGTGATCGGACCCTTCCGTGACGGAGTAGGACGTACCGGTGACCGGTACCTTCGACGAGGACGAACGGCCGTCTCGGACCCCGTTTCCCTACCTTTTTGAAAGGGAGTCGGGCCCCAGTTCGAAGTGTGATGAGTGGGGATGCGACGTGCTGTCCGGAGTGTGGTGGGGACGTAGCGAGCGAAGGAACCGAGACCGTCTGCACGGAGTGCGGGCTGGTCGTCGCGGAGGACGAGATCGACCGCGGGCCCGAGTGGCGCTCGTTCGCCGACGACGAGACGAACCCCGAGCGGACGGGCGCGCCGCTCACGAGGTCGCGTCACGATCGAGGGCTCTCGACGGAGATCGGCCGGAAGACCCGGCTGAAGGGCCGCAAGCGGAGACGGTTCGCCCGGATGCGTAGACAGCACACCCGGGCGCGGATATCGAGCAAGACCGATCGGAACAGGGTCTACTCGTTCACCGAGATCCGGCGGCTAACGGGCCAGCTCGAACTCCCCGAACACGTCCGCGACCGGGCGTGCGTGCTCTTCGAGTCCGCCCAGGAGGCGGACCTCCTCCGGGGTCGGTCGCTGGAGGGGTTCGCCGCCGCGGCCGTCTACGCCACCTGTCGGACGGCGTCGGTCTCGCGGACGCTCGGGGAGGTGGTCGAGTGCGCGAAGGCGACCGAGGACGAACTGCGCGCGGCCTACGACGCGCTGAACCGCGAACTCGGCCTCCCGACGGGACCGATCGACCCGACGGAGTACCTCCCGCGGTTCGCCACGCGTCTCGACCTCTCCCGGGGAGTCGAGCGACGGGCGCGCGAACTCGCGACCCGGGCCCACGAGTCCGGCGCGGTCGCCGGTCGCAATCCCGGTGGGGTGGCCGCGGCGTGTCTCTACGCCGCCGCGCAGGAAGCGGATGAGGACTGCACGCAGGCCGAGACCGCCGAGGTAGCCGACGTGACGCCCGTGACGCTGCGGAAGGCCTACTACACGGTCCGTGAGGAGGACGAGGGCGACTCCGAGGGGAGGGGGGAGACGACGGCCGCCTGAGGCGAGTAGTCCGGACGGACGGTTGTAACGATCTACCGGTGATCGCCGGACGGGATCTACGGTCACCGGTAGAGGACTGCAACCGTCCGTCTCGGTCAGATCCGGATAACGGGTGCGTCGAGCCACGCGGCCGCCGACTCGGCGCTCCCGAACCGGCGACGGACGACGACGACGACCGGGGCGCGGATGTCGGCGACTCGGGCGGCGGCCAGCCTCGCGGTCACGGGGTCGGCGTCGTCGAACCCGGTCGCTCGACTGCCGGGGGTAGCGACGACCGCGGCGTCGACACGCGGGCGGACGCGCCGGGCGAGTTCGCCCCGGGCCTCGCCCTCGAGGTTGTCGATGCGGTCCTGGAGGGAGAGTCGTCGTTCGCGGGCGTCGCGGGCCTCCCGTGCCTCGGTCCGGGTGCGTTCGAGCGCCTCCTCGGCGGCCAGCCGCTCGGTCTCGGCCTCCGAGAGCTCCCGGACGGCATCCGAGAGGCGGTCCCGCGCCTCGCGCTCGGCGGCCGGCTCGGCCACCTCGCGGGCGGCGCGGAGCCGACCCTGGAGGGTGGCGACGTGCTCGCGGCGTTCCTCGAGCCGTTCGAGCGCCCGTGCGACCCGCTCGCGGACGGGTGCGACCTCCGGCGTCGGTACCGTCGTCCCCTCGATTTCGGCGCGGAGTTCGGCGACTCGACGGTCCTGGGGCGTCCGCTCGCCGAGCGACCTGGCGACCGCGGCGAGGGTCGCCAGCGGCGGGACGCTCGACCCGTCGACGAGGCCGACTCGACCGTGGGCCACGCCCGAGTCGGGACAGACGACGCGGTCGTCGTCGGGGTCTCGCACGGCACGGACGATCGCCCGGGGATCGACGCCCAGACCGGCGAGGTCGACCGCCCGACCCGATCGTTCGATCCCGTCGAACCGGACCCGCACGTCGGGAATCACGACTCCAGGTCGCGCTCGCGCATCCGCTCGGGATCGGGATGGGCGGAACCGGCGGCGAACGCCGAGTAGGGCGTCGACGAGGCGTCCCTGGTCTCGTAGGCCCGCGCGGCCTCCCGGACGGCGTCGGGTGCGTCGGCGAACTCGTTGAACGGGCGGGTCCGCTCGATCTGGACGTCCCCGGGATGTTTCTCGCGGAGGCGCAGCGCGAGGAACGCCCCGTGGTAGGTCGGCTCGAACAGCGCGGCCCGACCGAACCGCCTGACGACGCTCGACTCGTGGGTCCGACAGACGTTCCGCAGGCTGTCCCGCGCCCCCCTCGAATACGTCACGACCAGCAGCACGCTCGTCGGTTCGAGCCCCGGGACTTGAACGTTCGCGACGGCTCACACTTCCGGACGAACTCCGGTGACGTTCGCCGCCGGCGGTCACGGGACGCCGTACGGCTCGCGGCGGAGCGCGTCGGCCCGGGCGGGTCGGACGAACCGAAGTTTCGTATCCCCCCCGGCTGGAGGAAACGGGTATGGTCGCGCCCGCCGACGAGCACGACTACCGCGTGCTCGTCTCCTGCCCGCTGATCCTCGACGCCATCGACGACTACGCCGACGTCCTCGCGGCGCACGGCGTCGCCTACGACGTCGCCGACGTCGACCAGCAGCTCGACGAACCCGAGCTCCTCGACCTGCTCCCGGGCTACGACGGCATCCTCGCCGGCGACGACGAGCTGACCGCCCGGGTCATCGAAGCGTGTCCGAGCCTGTCGGTCGTCGCCAAGTGGGGTATCGGGACGGACGGCATCGACTTCGACGCGGCGGAGGAACACGACGTCCGCGTGTTCAACACCCCCGGCGCGTTCGCCGACGAGGTGGCCGACACCGTCGTCGGCTACGCGATCATGCTCGCCCGGGAGCTCCACCACGTCGACCGCGAGGTGCGCGAGGGCAACTGGTACTGTCCTCGCGGAGTCTCGCTGGCCGGTCGGACGTTCGGCGTCGTCGGCGTCGGCAGCATCGGCTCGGCGGTTGCTCGCCGGGCCGACGCGCTCGGGATGGACGTCCTCGGCCACGACATCCGACCGATCTCCGAGGAGCTCCGCGAGGCGACCGGCATCGAACCCGTCGGGCGCGAGGAGCTGTTCGAGCGCTCGGACGTAGTGAGCCTCAACTGTACGCTCAACGAGGCCACGGCGCGGATGGTCGACGCCGACGCGCTCGACCGGCTCGGGCCCGAGGGGTACCTGATAAACACCTCCCGCGGCGGGCTCGTCGTCGAGGACGATCTCGTCGCGGCACTGGAGGAGGGGCGCATCGCGGGCGCGGCGCTCGACGTCTTCGAGACCGAACCGCTCCCCTCCGAGAGCCCGCTGATCGGGATGGAGGAGGCGATACTCGGATCTCACAACGCCCAGAACACCGAGGAGGCCGTCTCGCGGGTCCACGACCGCGCGGTGGCGAACCTGATCGAGGGGCTGACCGGGAAGCGACCCGAGCTGTAGCCTCCTCGCCCACCAACGGCTAAGTGGCTCTCTCCCGTCCACCGGGTATGACCCTCACCGAGAGACAGGCGTCGTTCGCGGCCGACCTCGCGTTCTCCGACCTCCCCGAGGACGTCGTCGACTACGCCAAGCGACTCCTGCTCGACACGGCGGGGATCGCCGTCGGAGCCGAGCCGCGCGCGGCCTCCTCGGACTCGTTCTTCGAGGGCGTTCGGGCGCTCGACTCCGGGTCGGGCGGGACGGTCCTCGCGACCGGCGAGTCGATGGGCCCCGAGTACGCCGCGCTGCTAAACGGGGCGATGGCACACAGCCTCGACTACGACGACACCCATCGCGGGAGTTCGCTCCATCCGGGAGCGCCCGTGTTGCCGGCGGCGCTCGCCGCCGCCGAGCGCGTCGACGCCTCCGGTGCGGACCTCCTCGCCGGCGTCGTCGCCGGCTACGAGGTCACGATCCGGCTGGGGATGGCCGTCGATCCCGAGTCCCACTACGGTCGCGGGTTCCACATGACCGCCACGTGCGGGACCTTCGGCGCGACGGCGGCCGCCGGGAGCGTCCTCGGTCTCGACGCGGACGTCATCGAGTCGGCGATGGGGATAAACGGGAGCCAGGCCGCGGGGTCGCTCCAGTTCCTGGAGAACGGCGGGTGGAACAAGCGGGCCCACCCCGGCTTCGCCGCCCACCGCGCGCTGGTGGCGCTCTCGCTCGCCGAGGCGGGCTTCGCCGCCGCGAACGAGCCGCTCGAAGGACCACGGGGGTTCCTCCGGGGCTACTCCGACGACCCCCACCCCGATCTCGCGGTCGCGGGGCTCGGCGAGGAGTGGGAGACGACCAGGACGGGGATCAAGCCGTACCCCTGCTGTCGGTACATGCACAACGCCCTCGACCAGCTCCTGGAGATCGCCGAATCCGAAGACGTCTCGCCTGGCGAGATCGAGTCCGTCGACGTCCTCATGCCCGAGGCGGGGGTGAGCCTGACCGGCGATCCGGCGAACACGTACCCCCAGTCGCTCGTCGACGGGCAGTTCAGTATGCCGTTCGGCGCGGGACTGGCGCTCACGCGGGGATCGGCCACGGTCGACGACTTCATCGAGGAGATCGAGGGCGGCGTGAGCGACGACGTGCGGCGGGTGATCGACCGGACGACTGTCGGATCGGGTGGCTGGGTCGCCGAGGCCTTCCCCGGGAAGTGGGCGGTGGAGGTGACCGTCGAGACCGCCGACGGCACCTACACGCGGGAGAGCGACTTCGCCCGCGGCGAGCCCGAGAACCCGATGACGTGGGAGGAAGTGGTCGAGAAGTACGAGTCGCTCACCGAACCCGTGCTCGGAGAGTCGAGTGCCCGTCACTTCCGCGAACGAATCGCCGACCTGGAGCGCGTGTCGGTGGCCGAGCTGCTCGAACCGGTGACCGGCGAGCGGGCGGTGACGGCCGACGACTGAGGCGTTCCGGAACTCGGGTCCGCCCGCACCGAGTCCGGGCTCGTCAAGGTTTATCACTACATTCCGCCTCCTCCGGTCATGCTAGAGTTCACGGAGGAACAGCGGCTCATCCGCTCGGAGATCGAGCGACTCTGTGCGGAGTTCGACGACGAGTACTGGCGCGAGCGGGATCGAAAGAAGGAGTACCCGATGGAGTTCGTCCGGACGCTCGGCGAGCACGGCTGGTTAGGTACCGTGATCCCCGAGGAGTACGGCGGCGCGGGGCTCGACACGCTCGAAGCGGCCATCGTGCTGGAGGAGATCACGGCCACCGGTGCGGGGTTCAACGGCGCGATGGCCTGCCACGGGGCGATGTTCATCCCCCGCTCGGTGCTCAACTACGGCTCCGAGTCGATGAAGGGCGAGATCCTCCCCGAGATCGCCTCCGGCGAGAAGCTCCTCCAGTGCTTCTCGCTCACCGAACCCGGCGCGGGGTTCGACTCGACCTCGATCAGCACGTTCGCCGAGCGCGTCGAGCGAAGCTCGACGAGTGACGTGTCGCCGGAGGCGACGCAGAACGACGGCGTGTACCGGGTGAACGGACAGAAGGTCTGAACCTCGCGATACCACGCCTCCGACGACATGGTGCTAGTCGCCCGCACGACTCCCCGCGGAGAGGTCGAGAGCAAGGTCGACGGGCTCTCGCTGTTCCTGGTGGACATCGACGACGCGGACGCGCAGGGAGCGGTCGACACCGAGGAGATCGAGAAGAACGTCCGGGCCGCGGTCCCGTCCTACGAGATCTGGTTCGAGGACCTGCAGATCCCCGCCGAGAACCCCATCGGCGAGGAAGGGAACGAGTTCAGGCAGGTGCTCGACGGGCTGAACGAGGAGCGTGTGGTCATCGCCGCCGAGTGTGTCGGCCTGGCGCGGGCGGCCATCGACCGCGCGGTCGGGTACGCGACCGAGCGGGAGGTGTTCGACCGTCCCATAGGTACGAACCAGGCCATCCAGCACCCGCTCGCGGACGCCTACGCGTGGATGACCTCCGCGCGGAACATCACCTACCAGGCCGCGAGGGCGTTCAAGGAGGGCCGGGACGTGGGCGAGGCGGCGAACGTCGCCGCGTACATGGCCCGCGAGGCGGCCTCCGAGGCGTGCGACGCGGCGGTCCAGACCCACGGCGGCTACGGCATCGCCGTCGAGTTCGACGTCGAGCGGCTCTGGCGCGAGACCCGGCTGACGCGTATCGCGCCCATCTCCGACGAGATGATACTCAACTGCATCGGCGAGCACGTCCTCGGCCTGCCGCGGAGCTACTGATGGGGCCGAGGTTCGCCCTCGACGGCGTGCGGGTCCTCGCGGTCGAGGGAGGCGCGTCGGGGCCGTTACTGTCCGGCGAACTCGTTCCGGGCTCGGAGGATATCGTTTCGCAAGCGGGGGATGTAGTGGACGAGGTTCGTCGTCGTCAGCATTCCCACGGGTTCACCGTCGTCCACGACGGGGAGCCGTCGGATCGAGTGGTCTCGCATCAGCGTGGCTGCGACGTGAATGGACTCCGTGCTGGTGGTAGTGACGACCGGACTGGTCATGAACGCGCCGACCGGAACGGAGCGTACGTCGGCGTCGACCGCGACCTGATGCATGATGTCCGATTCGGTGACGATCCCGACCATATCGCCCGTTTCGGGGTCGACGACGACCGCCGATCCGATCCCGTCCTCGCTGAACAGTCTGGCGACCGTGCTCGCCGTCGTCTCCTCGCCGACCGTCCGGACGAAGGGCGTCATCACGTCGGCGATGGTCTGGTCGATCATGCCAGCGGTTGGGTACCTGCGCGGTTAACCCTGCCGAGCGATCCGTGACGCCGCGTCCACGAGGGCTCCGCTCCACCCGAAACGGCACGGAGGGATCCTGACGAACTCCCCTCCGTCTCGCTCGGTCGGCTACCGACCGATGGACTGTCGTCACCGGGGTTCGAAACCTCCGGCGGGTCCCGTCTCGCGGATCACTCCTCCCTTCGTGCGGCGTAGTCCGGGAGCTGGTCGTCCTGCATCACCGCGGTCCGGCCGCCGTCGACCACGAGCGACGTCCCGGTGACGTAACCGGCTTCCTCGCTCGCCAGGTAGGCGACCGCCGCCGCGATGTCCTCGGGGTCGCCGAGCCGACCCACGGGGTGGATACCCGCGAGTTCCCGGCGGCGCTCCTCGCTCATCTCCTGTGTAGTGCGCTCGACGGCGATCCAGCCCGGTGCCACGGCGTTCGCCCTGACCCGGGGGCCGAAGTCGAGCGCCATCGCCCGTGTCATCCCCTCGACGCCCGCCTTGACCGCGTTGTAGGGGAACATCTCGGGCGTCGTCAGCCGGGCGTGGTTCGAGGCGACGTTGACGATAGCTCCACCTGCCTCCCCCTCGTCCATGTACCGGCTGGCCTCGCAGGCACAGAGCCAGTACCCCCGGAAGTCCGTCTCGACGACCCGGTCCCAGTCTTCGCGCGTCGCCTCGCCCGCTCCCGTGTACGTCTCGACGGCCGCGTTGTTGACGAGGACGTCGACCCTCCCGTAGGCGTCGACCGTCGCCTCGACCAGCGCCTCGACGGAGTCGGGATCGCGCATGTCGGCCCGGACGAACGACGCCTCGCCACCGTCCTCCCGGGTCCCCTCGACGACGGCCTCGCCCTCTTCGACGGTTCGGCCGCTGACGACGACGCTCGCGCCCTCCTCCGCGAATCGCCGAGCGATCGCCGCGCCGATGCCGCGTGTCGATCCGGTGACGATGGCCGTCCGCTCGTCGAATCGGTCGGGCATAACGGCGGTACGACCGTCCCCCGGAGAAGTTTTTTGTAGGGGCCTAGTGACAGGGGTATTGATTACGCGGGGCGTTTCGTAATACGAACGGATGAAAGGTATCATCCTCGGCGGTGGTCGCGGGACGCGACTCCGACCGCTGACACACACCGGCCCGAAACAGCTCATCCCGGTTGCGAACCGGCCGGTCATCGAGTACGCCGTCGAGGACCTTCGGGAGGCCGGGGTCACCGACATCGCGGTCGTCCTCGGGAACAAGGGACGCGAGGAGATACAGGACCACCTGGGCGACGGCTCCGACCTCGGGGTCGACATCACGTACGTCGTCCAGGGCAACCCCCTGGGGATCGCCCACGCGGTGGGCTGCTGTCGCGAGTTCGTCGGCGAGGACGACTGCGTGGTCTACCTCGGCGACAACGTCCTCAAGCAGGGGATCGAACGGCTCGTCGAGAGCTTCGAGGCGGGAGCGCACGTCGCCGGTATCGCGCTCCAGCACGTCGATAATCCGGGGCGGTTCGGGGTCGCCGACGTCGACGAGGTGGGACGGGTTCGTGCCCTCGTGGAGAAGCCCGAGGACCCGCCGAGCGACCTCGCGCTCGTCGGCGTCTACGTCTTCTCGACGGACGTGTTCGACGCCATCGACGCCATCGAGCCGTCCTGGCGCGACGAGCTCGAGATAACCGACGCCATCCAGTGGCTGCTGGAGAACCGCGGCACCATCGACTCCCACGTCGTCGAGGGGTGGTGGAAGGACACCGGCAAGCCCGAGGACATCCTCGACGCCAACCGCCTCCTGCTCGAGGACGTCGACCCCGGAGTGGCGGGGACGGTCGAGGACGGCGCGGAGGTGTCCGGTCGCGTCGATCTCCAGGAGGGCGCACGGATCGAGGCCGGTGCCGTCGTCAGGGGGCCGGCCTCGATCGCGAGCGACACGGTGATCGAGGCCGGGACGTACGTCGGGCCCTACACCTCCATCGGGCCGGACTCGCGGCTCGTCGGCGCGCACATCGAGAACTCGGTCGTCGTGGGCGAGAGCACCATCGCCACCGGCGAGCGGTTCGTCGACAGCCTCCTCGGTCGCGGAGCGACCGTCGAGAGCGCCGAGGGCCGGCTCCCGGACGGCAACCGCCTCGTGATCGGCGAGAACTCCCAGCTCGAACTATGAGGATATTCACGCTCACCTGCCCGGACTGCGGGACCGTCGTGGCCGCCAACGAACTCGAACGACGGCGCGTGATGCACTGTCCCGGCCTCGACTGCGAGACGACGCTCCGGTTCGCCGACCTGCCCGAGGGGGAACGATCCGCGTTCCTCGACAACCGCGAACTGTACCAGATATAGCGCGAGCGGTAGCGTCCCGGCGGTCTAGGGTACAGGACACCCGTTCACTCGATCGTGTCGAGATCCACGAGGAGGCCGCTCGCGTCGACCACGAGGGCGGTCACGTTCCGGACTCCTCCGTGGTCCCGGTCGTCCGCTCCCCCTCTTCGTCCACCTCCCCTTCCCCTCCTCCCTCTCGCTCGCGAGCCCGCCGCCACGAGAGGACCCGCTCGATACCCGTCTCGAGTTCGGTCGTCGCCTCCCAGCCGAGGACGTCCCGTGCCTTCGAGACGTCCGGGACGCGCCGGTCCAGATCCTCGTAGGAGTCGCCGTACACCTCCTCGCTGTCGACGAACTCGGGGTCGACGTCGACGCCGGCGGCCTCGATCACCAGGTCCGCGAGGTCGCGAATCCGCGTCTCGCGGGTGCTCCCGAGGTTGAACGCCTCGCCCGCGGCGTCGGGGTGAGTCGAGGCCCGGCACAGCCCCTCGACGAGGTCCGCGACGTAGGTGAAACACCGCGTCTGCTCGCCGCCGTCGAACACGGTCGGCGGCTCGCCCGAGACCGCGCGGTCCACGAACGCCGGGAGGACGAAGTCGGGGCGCTGGCCCGGGCCGTAGACGTTGAACGGCCTGACGATCGTCGCCTCGAACGGCCCATACGCCTTCGAGAGCCCGTGGAGCATGTGTTCGCAGGCGGCCTTCGAGGCCGAGTAGGACCACCGATCGACCGTCGGCGGCCCGAGGACCCGGTCGCTCTCCTCGGTCCACGGGACGTCGGGGTTGCGGCCGTACACCTCGGAGGTGCTGGTGAAGACGAATCGGACGTCCCAGTCCTCGATCGAGCGGAGGAGCCGCTCGGTCGCGACGACGTTCACCTCCGTCACCCGCAGCGGGTCCTCGACGTAAGCGTTCACACCGACGACCGCCGCGAGGTGGAACACCCGGTCGAACGGGTCGGTAAGTAGCTCCTCGCGGAACGAGCGGTCGGTGAGGTCACCCTGCACGTAGGAGAGCCGGTCGCCGTCGACCCGGTCGGCGTACCGTCCCGGGGGTTCGGGTTCGACGTCGGTGGCGACCATCTCGTGAGCCCCGTCGAGCAGGCGCGGGACGAGGTGGCGACCGACGAACCCCGCTGCGCCGGTGACGAGCACGCGGTCGTCGGGTGCGGGGTCCGGGGCGTCACTCACGGACACCACGCCCCACGCCGCGGTAGGTGATCCCCGTCCCGTCGAACGCGTCCCACGCGAAGACGTGACGGCCGTCGACGACCGCGAACGAGTCGCGGCCGACGCGCTCAAGGAGGCGCTCGGGGGTGAGCGTCCGGTAGGCGTCGTGACCCGTGACGACGACGACCGCGTCGATGCCCGAGAGCACCTCCGGGAGCCGTCCCGGCGTCAGTCCGAGCAGTCCCTCGATCTCGCCGGCCGGGACGTACGGGTCGGTGACGCGGACCGTCGCGCCGCCCTCGCGGAGCCCCTCGACGACGGGGACCGCCGGGGTGTTCCGCGTGTCGTCGGTTCCCGCCTTGAACGCGACGCCGAGCACCGCGACGGTCGCGCCCGCGAGGTCACCGTCGAGCGCCTCGCGGGTCAGGTCGACGACGTGGCCGGGCATCCGGTCGTTCACCCGTCGGGAGACCCGCGGCGTCTCCAGGTCGAGCCCGTACCGCTCGCCGAGGCTCGCGACGAACCGTGGGTCCTTGTGGAGACAACTCCCACCGACCCCCGCGCCGGGGTGGAGGATGTTGACGCTGTGCTGGCCCTTCGGGAGCGTGTTCGCCGCCGCGATTACCTCCGTCGCGTCCGTCCCGAGCTCCTCGGCCAGCAGCGCGAGCTCGTTCGCCAGCGCGATGTTGAGGTCGATCCACCAGTTGTCGGCGAGCTTGGCGAGTTCGGCGGCGGTCGGGTCCGAGACCGGCACCGTCTCCAGCCCGAGCGACGCCCAGAACGCCTCGGCGACCTCGCGCGAGGTCGCCGAGAGCCCCCCGACGACGACCGGCGTCGTCGTGAGGTCCTCGTAGGCCGAGCCCTCGGCCATCCGCTCGGGGCAGAACGCGAGGTGGAAGTCGTTCCCCGGATCGAGCCCGGAGCCCGCCGCGAGCAGCGGCGCGACCGTCCCCGTGGTGGCCCTCGCGGGGAGGGTGCTCCGGTAGACGACGAGGTCCTCCGGGTCGAGGTAGGGAGCGAGGGTCTCGGTCGCGGCCTCGACCGCCGAGAGGTCGGGATCGGCCTCGGCGAGCGGCGTCCCCACCGTGACGAGGACGGTGGGACAGTCCGCGAGAACGGAGGCGTCCGTGTTCGCGGTGATCCGCCCCTCGCTCGCGTACCGCTCGAACCGCCCGGTGATGCCGGCCTCCTCGATGGGACACTCACCCTGGGCCACGCGGTCGACGAGCGCCGGGTCGACGTCCACGCCACGGACGGCGTAGCCACCCTCGGCGAGCACCGCGGCGAGCGACGTCCCGACGTAGCCGAGCCCGACGACGGCGACCGGACTCCCGTGGCTCCCGCTGTCCGGGGCCCCCGGCCCGGTGGTTCTCTCGTCCATACGCCACCCGTTCCGTCGCCGACTTGAAAACCTATCCCCCGGGCGGCGGCGTCTTCCGGGGAGCCACCTGCGGTGGACCCGGACGGCGGCGAGTACGGCCCCCCTCCGCGAACGGGGCCGGGTTCGAGGAGGGAAACGGGACTACTCCCCCGCGTGATCCGATCGGATCGGCGAGTTCACACGCGGGCGGTCGTCGGGGGGAGGACCGAGCGTGACCGGGTGACCGAGCCTGGTACACCACCCGTCGATGTTCGGAACACCCGTTCGTCCCGATATGCTCTCCCGGAGGTCGGTGTCCGGACGGAAGCGGACACCGGGAGCGATCGGACTCCCCTACCGGTGGGGCGGAGCGTCCCAGTCGTGCGGTATCTCGTCGGTGTCGTACGGCAGCCGCTCCTCGTCGGGGTCGTCGTAGTCGTAGAGGCGGGTGGGGTAGTTGACGACCGTCGCCCGGCCGTCGCCGATCGCCTCGTAGCCGTGCCAGCAGTCGCCGGGGACGCGGAGGAGCTGCATGTTCCCCTCGCCGATGACGTACGTGTCGAGCTCCCCCCGCGTGGGCGAATCCTCGCGGTCGTCGTAGACGCCGACCTTGATGCGACCGTCGGGGACGGCGAAGTGGTCGATCTGTCCACGGAGGTGGCGGTGCCACGCCCGGACGACCCCCGGATAGGTCACCGACACGTACGACATGGCGGGCTCGTCCTCGCCATCGTAGAACGCCCAGTCCGAGCGCCAGACCTCCGTGAGCGAGCCGCGGTCGTCGGCGTTGACCTGCAACTCGCGCAGTTCGACGTCGTGTATCACGGCCGGGGGCAGAGGCGGGAGGGGCTTACCTGTTCGGTTCGGGTGGGGGTCGGACGTCCCCACCCCCGTTCGTGTCCGCGTCCACCCGGCCACGGCGACGGCACGACGGACCGACGGCGTCCGACCGTCGAAGAGAAGTGCGAAGCGGGCTACCCCGGAAGTTCGATCTGTACGACGTCCGTCGGCCCGCAGTACGGACAGTCATCCTCCTCGGAAGCGAGGTTCGCCCCGCACTCGCGGCACTCGTAGATCTCCCGTCGCCCGTCGCCGAACACCGTGGCGACCCAGTCGGCGAGTCCCATCCTGTCGGTACTCCCCGGGAACGGGAGGTAAACCTGAGGCCTGGGTTCAATATACAATCCATGAAATAAATCCAAATACCGGGAGGCACGGGGTATAAATAGGTAGGAGAAGCGACCGGGCCGAGGCGGACACGGCCCGGTCGGCCGTCGGGCGGTCTGCGGATCAGACCAGCTCCGCCGCCTCCAGATACGCCCGGACGTAGGGGTGGAGGTCCTCGGGGAACGTCTCGAAGAGGCGGGCCTCGCCGTGCTGGTCGTCGAGGTCGAACTCGGTCGCGTCGGTGGAGACGAGGAAGCCGTTGGCGAGGTAGTGCTTCCCGCCGGCCGCCTCGACCTCCGCGTCGTCGTAGAGGTGTTCGTAGGCCCCGAGGGGCTCGACGATATCGACCTCGACGCCGAGTTCCTCGCGGGCGACGCGGTGGACGGCCTCGACCAGCCGCTCCCCCTTTCTCACTCGGCCGCCGGGGACGAACCACTCCCCTCTCGCCGGCCGGTTCGCCCGCTCGACGAGCAACACCCCGCGGGGCGTCTCCACGAGCAGATCGACCGAGACGATGGGGACGTTCCGGACGATCGTGGCCCACTCCTCCTCGGGTATCCAGTCGACGCGGCCGGGCATGGGTCGACCCGACGCGACGAGCCTATATGTCGGTCACGGAACCGTCCGTCCCGCGAACCCAATGACCGGGTCACATAGAGGCTCGGATCGGATGGCCCGTCCCCGCCGACCCGGTCAGTCCTGCCCCAGCCCCGCCCGGCGTTACAGCGTTCGGGGACGCGCGGGGCCGGACGAGAGTCCTTTAGTCCCCCTCGGTCCTGGGTAGTGTATGGACGACGCACCTGACGTCGGCGAACTGGTTCCACCGGATCGGACGCTCATGGGCCCCGGCCCGAGCGACGTCCACCCGCGGGTGCTCCGCGCGATGGCGACCCCGCTCGTGGGCTACCTCGACGACTACTACGTCGACGTGATGGACGACGTACAGGAGCTCCTGCGGTACGTCTTCCGGACCGACAACGAGCACACCCTCGTGATCAGCGGGACGGGGTCGGCGGCGATGGAGACCTCGTTCACGAACCTCCTCGAACCGGGTGAGACGGTCCTCGTGCCGTCGAACGGCTACTTCGGCGACCGGATGGGACAGGTCGCGGCCCGCGCCGGCGCGGAGGTCGTCACCGTCGACGCGCCGTGGGGCGAGCCGCTCGACCCCGCCGACGTCGAACGGGCGTTCGACGAGCACCAGCCCACGGTGTTCGGGTTCGTCTACGGCGAGACCTCCACGGGAGTGAGACAGCCGGACGTCCCCGAACTCACGGGCATCGCCCACGACCACGACGCCTACGTCGTCGCGGACACCGTCCCGGCGCTCGGGGGGGTCGAGTTTCAGACCGACGAGTGGGACCTCGACGTGGTCTACACCGGCTCGCAGAAGTGTCTCTCCGCACCGCCAGGCGTCGCGCCGATCACGTTCAACGAGCGCGCGATGGAGAAGGTCCGTTCGCGCGACAGCGAGGTCCGGTCGTGGTACCTCGACCTCGAGGACATCTGGGAGTACTGGGGCGAGGAGCGCAACTACCACCACACCGGCCCGACCTCGAACACCTACGCCCTCCGGGAGGCGCTCCGGCTCATCGCCGAGGAGGGGATCGAGGAGACCTGGGCCCGACACCGCCGGGTCGGGGGCGCGCTCAAGGCCGGCGTCGAGGCGATGGGGCTCCCCCTCGCCGTCGAGGAGGACCACTGGCTCCCGACGCTCAACCCCGTTCCCGTCCCCGACGGCGTCGACGACGGTCGGGTCACCGAGCGGCTCATGGACGAGCACGGCATCGAGATCGTCGGCGGGCTCGGCCCGCTCGGCGGGGAGATCTTCCGGGTGGGCTGCATGGGTCACTCCGCCCGTCCGGCGAAGGTCGCCGGGCTGATCGACGCGTTCGGGGCCGTCCTCGCCGACGAGGGGGCCGACGTCGATCCCGAGGCCGGGGCCGCCGCGACGAGCCGCGCGCTCCGGGACGGCGGGGCCTGATCGACTCGCTCCGACGGCGGGACCGTCCCGATCGCGGGCGGGGGCGCTTCACCGTTCGGCCGGACGGCGGGTCGTAACCGACGCTCGATTCTCACGGCGAAGTCTTCGACCGGTCCGCGAGCGACTGCGACGGGCAGCCGGTGGGCACGACCGACCCGGCCCGCGCAAGATTTTTGTGCGAGTGGAGTTACTCATGAACTGAGTAACTATGAAACCGAGCGTACCCGACGGGACGACGTTCCCGACCCCGGGTGAGACGGACCCGCGCCGCCGTTGGGCGGGTCGAGCGCCGCCCGCCCGCGGGAGCGGAACACTCAGGCCCGACCGCGGGGACCGTAACCCATGACCATCGAGACGGGGGTCGTCCTCGCCGCCGGCGAGGGGACGCGGCTGCGCCCGATGACGCACAACCGCCCGAAGCCGATGCTCCCGGCGGCGAACCGACCCATCCTCGAACACGTCCTCGACGCCCTGGTCGACGCCGGCGTCTCCGAGCTAGTCCTCGTGGTGGGCTACAAGCGCGACCGGGTCCAGGACCACGTCGGCCCCACCTACCGGGGGCTCCCGGTCGAGTACGTCGGCCAGGGGAAGCAGCTCGGAAGCGGCCATGCCCTCCTGCAGGCCCGCGAGGCCGCCTCGGGGTCGATGCTCGTCGTCAACGGCGACCGCATCATCGACAGGGGGATGACCACCAGCGTCGTGGAAGCGTTCGACGGCGAGACGACCATCGGCGTGGTCCGCGAGCACAACCCTGGCCGGTACGGCTCCGTCGAGGTCGAGGGCGACCGCGTAGTCGGTCTGATCGAGAACCCGGACGAGCCGACGTTCGGGTTCGTCAACGCCGGCATCTACGCCTTCACCGCCGGGGTGTTCGACCGGCTGGAGGCCACGCCCCGCACCGACGGGGAGCTCCCCATCACCGACACGGTCCTCCGGGAGGCCGAGTCCGAGGAGGGATCGGTCCGGGCGGTCGAGGTCGAGGGGCTCTGGGCCGACGCCACCTACCCCTGGGACCTGCTCTACCTCACCCGGCGGCTCCTGGAGGAGGGCCGGGTGAGCGGCACCGAACAGCACCCCGGCGTGTACGTCTCGGCGTCGGCCCGCGTCCACGAGACGGCGACCCTCCAGTCGCCGGTCGTGGTCGGCGACGACTGCGAGGTGGGCGCGGGAGCGGTCGTCGGGCCGAACGTCGCGCTCGGCCGAAACGTCACGGTGGGCGCGAACGCCACCGTCGTCGACAGCGTGATCGACACGGACACGCGCGTGGGCGTGGCCTCGACGCTCGTCGGGACCGTCACCGGGGAGAACGTCGATCTCGGGGCGGGAACGGTCGTCCCCGGGGGACCGGGTGACGTGACCCTCGAGGACCGCGTGTTCCGCGACCGCGACCTGGGCGCGGTGTTCGCCGATCGGGTCCGGACTGGCGGACGGGTCGCCGCCGACCCCGGGGCGCTCGTCGGGCCCGGGGCGCACCTCCACACCGGCGTGACGGTCGGCGGCCGCGTCGGAGCCGGCGTCGAGGTGACGCGCTGATGTGCGGCATCATCGGCTGTACCGGACGGGGCGAGGCGACGCTCGAGACGCTCGTCGACGGGCTCCGGAAGCTCGACTACCGGGGGTACGACTCGGCGGGGGTCGCCCTCTCCGGCGCGACCGGCGTCGACGTCGTCAAGAAGGCGGGCAAGCTCGACGCGCTCGTCGAGGCGCTCTCCGGCGAGCGCGAACGTCTCGACGGCACCGTGGGAATCGGTCACACCCGGTGGAGCACGCACGGCGCGCCGACCGACGCCAACGCCCACCCACACACCGACGCCGACGGACGGGTCGCGGTGGTCCACAACGGCATCATCGAGAACTACCAGTCGCTCCGCGACGAACTGGCCGATGCGGGTTACAGCTTCGTGAGCGAGACGGACACGGAGGTCGTCCCGCACCTCGTCGCCCGCGCGCTCGACGGCGGAGCGGAACCCGAGGCGGCGGTCCGCGAGGCCGTCTCGCAGCTCGAAGGCAGCTACGCCCTCGGCGTGGTCGTCGCCGGCGTCGACGCCGTCTTCGCCGCCCGGCGTGACTCCCCCCTCGTCCTGGGGCTCGGCGACGGCGCGAACTACGTCGCCAGCGACGTCCCCGCGTTCCGCGAGCACACCGACCACGTCGTCTACCTCGAGGACGGCGAGTTCGCCCGCGTCGAGGCCGACTCCTGGGTCGTGACCGACGCAGACGGCGACCCCGTCGACCACGAGGTCCACGTCGTCGAGTGGGACCCCGAGGACACGGGCAAGTCGGGGTACGAGCACTTCATGCTCAAGGAGATCCACGAACAGCCCCGGGCGCTCCGACAGGGGCTCCAGGGCCGCGTCGACGAGATGCGCGGGGAGGTCACCCTGGAGGAGTTCCCGTCGCTCTCGCCGTCGCGCGTCCACCTCCTCGCCTGCGGTACCTCCTACCACGCCGCGGTGTACGGTGCCCACGTCCTCCACTCCCGGGGGGTACCAGCGCAGGCGTTCTACGCCCACGAGTACGCCAGCGCGACCCCGCCGACCGACGACGCGCTCGTCGTCGGCGTCTCCCAGAGCGGTGAGACCGCCGACACGCTCTCCGCGGTCCGGGCCGCGAGGCGTCGCGGGGCCGAGACGGTCGCGCTCACCAACACCGTCGAGTCGACGATGGCCCGCGAGTGCGACCACCGGCTCTACATCCGCTCGGGGCCGGAGATAGGCGTCGCGGCGACCAAGACGTTCGCGTCGCAACTGGTCGCGCTGAACCTGCTCGCGCTCGACGTCGCACCCGGCGGGGACGACCGCGAGGCCATCGCCGCGCTGCGTGACCTGCCCGGCGATGTCCAGACGGTCCTCGATAGCTCGCGGGCCGCCGAGGTCGCCAGGGAGTACGCCGACGCCGACGCCTACTTCTTCATCGGCCGCGGCCCGCACTACCCGGTGGCCCTGGAGGGGGCACTCAAGCTCAAGGAGATCAGCTACGAGCACGCGGAGGGGTTCGCCGCCGGGGAGCTGAAACACGGGCCGCTCGCGCTCGTCACCGAGCGGACGCCCGTGTTCGCGACGGTCACTGGCGAGGACCAGAGCGCGAGGAAGACCATCGGGAACGTGAAGGAGGTCGAAGCCCGCGACGCGCCCGTCGTCGCCGTCACCGACGGCCGGACGGAGGTCGAACGGTACGCCGATCACGTCCTCGAGATCCCCGAGACCCACCCGCACGTCGCGCCGCTGCTGGCGAACGTCCAGTTCCAGCTCGTCTCCTACTACGTGGCGAACGACCTCGGTCGGCCCATCGACAAGCCGCGCCACCTCGCCAAGTCCGTCACCGTGGAGTAGCGGGCTCGAAACGGATCGACCTCAGCGACTATTTATTCACGCTACTGTCTACGTTACAGGCCACGGAGTTTATGCCACTACGCCCGTACGGACGTATCATGTACGCACCGAGACGCCGCCGAGGGGAGGGAGAGCGATGAGCCGGTACCCCCGTACCGTCCGCGACTCCGCGATCAAGTGTATCTCGTGTAACGCGCCCGTCGCCCGTACGGTCGACGACCGCTACGTCTGCGTCGAGTGCGGCGGTGCGCCGGTCCGGGACGCCGACTGACCCGGACGGACCTCGTCCCTCCGGTTTCGAGACGCCGTCCAGCAGCCGCTCCGGCGGTCGCTCCCCGACCGTCGGCCCCGGCCGTTCTCGGCTTCCTCACTTCCGACTCGTGGGTCCGGGGTCCCCGCGCCCCCTCAGGTGCCGACCGGTTCCCCAACCGACCTCGCGGTGGGATCCCATCGCGACAAAAGATTTTTACGGTAGCAGAGTTACTCACGAACTGAGTAACCAATGAGCATCATCGTGACGGGGGGGGACGGCTACATCGGGTGGCCGACCGCCCTACGGGTCGCCGCACGGACGGACGAACGGGTCGTGATCGTGGACAACCTCGCGCGCCGGAAGTGGGTCGAGGAGGTCGGCTCCCGGAGCGCCGTCCCCGTCGCGGGCATCGACGAGCGCCTCGACGCCGCGCGGGAGGTCCACGGCCTCGGCAACCTCTCGTTCGTCGAGGGCGATCTGACGGAGCGGTCGTTCGTCGACGAGCTACTGCAGGTCCACGAACCCAGCACGATCCTGCACGTCGCCGCCCAGCCCTCCGCGCCGTACGCCAACATGAACGGCGAGCGGGCGAACTACACCCAGCACAACAACATGCAGGCGACGCGGAACCTCGCGTTCGGCCTCGCCGAGAACGACATGACCGACACCCACCTCGTCGAGACCACCACCACGGGCGTGTACGGCGCGCCCGAGTTCCCCATCCCCGAAGGGGGAGCGGTGATGGAGAACGAGGGGGAACGCGACGAGGTGCCGTTCCCCGCGATGGCGGGATCGTGGTACCACATGACCAAGAGCCACGACGCCGCGAACCTTCGGCTCGCACACGGGCAGTTCGACATCCCCATCTCGGACGTGCGAACGGCCATCACCTACGGGACCGAGACCGAGGAGACCCGCGTGGACGACCGGCTGAAGACCCGGGTCGACTTCGACTACTACTTCGGCGTCGTCGCCCACCGCTTCGCCGCCCAGGCCGTCGCCGGCTACCCGCTCACGGTCTACGGGAAGGGCCTCCAGCGCAAACCGTTCATCTCGCTCGAAGACGCCGTCGAGGGGCTCGCCCGGCTCGCGACGATGGACCCCGACGACCGGCCGGACGGCCACGTCGTCTACAACCAGGTCACGCGACCGATCGCCATCGTCGAACTCGCCGAGACGATCCAGGCCGCGGGCGAGGACCTGGACCTCGACGTCGAGGTGACCCACGTCGAGAACCCCCGCGACGAGGACGAGGAACACGAGATGGAGATCGAGAACGACCGGTACATGGAGCTCATCGGCGAGCAGGCGATGACGTGGCGCGAGGGCGCGAGCGACGTCCTCGAGTCGCTCACCCGCTACCGGGAGACCATCACCGACCACGAGGACCGCTTCCTCCCCGCGGCGCTCCAGGACGAGGCCGAGTAATCCCGGAGACGTCCGCACCCGCCCGCGGTCGGGTGCCGGAGGTTCTCGTCGTGATCGCCCGGGCCGGTCGTAACGCCTTAACGTCCCCTTATCGACGACGAACTATGAGCGACGACGCCGACCTCCTCGTCACCGGCGGCTGTGGCTACATCGGGAGCGTACTCGTCCGGCTGCTCCGCGATGACGACCGCGTCTCGACGGTGACGGTGATGGACTCGCTCTCCTCGGGCTCCCCGCGGACGCTGATGGGGACCCTCGGGGACGATGACGTCCGGTTTCGGCGGGGGGACGTGCGGGAGTACGGCGACGTCGAGTCGGCGATGCGCGGGGTCGACACGGTGGTCCACCTCGCGGCGATCACCGGCGCGGACTCGACGCACGACCGCCGCGAGGAGACGTTCGCGGTCAACCTCGACGGGACGGAGAACGTGCTCCGTGCGGCCGGCAAGCTGGGCGTCGAGAACGTCGTGTTCGCCTCCTCCTGTAACGTCTACGGCCGGGCGACCAGCACGGACATCGACGAGACCGTCGAGCCCGACCCGATCAACCCCTACGCCGAGACGAAGCTCGAGGGGGAATCCCTCCTCCGTTCGTTCCGCGAGGAGCACGGGACGGACGCGACGGCCCTGCGGATGGCGACGAACTACGGGGACGCCCCGGGGGTGCGCTTCAACCTCGTCGTGAACTACTTCGTCTTCCGGGCGATGACCGACCGGGCGCTCACCGTCTACGGCGACGGGTCGAACTGGCGGCCGTTCATCCACGTCGAGGACGCGGCCCGCGCCTACATGGCGGCGGCCCTGAGTCCCGAGGACTGGCCGGAGCTCGTCTACAACGTCGGCGCGGACGCGGAGAACTACCGCGTCGGCGAGATCGCCGAGGTCGTCCGCGAGGAGGTCGGCCCGGTCGACGTCACCTACCTCGAGGACGAACACCCGGGGCCGTCCTACCACGTCGACTTCCGGCGGGTCGGGAGGACGGGCTACGAGCCGCGGTGGACGCTCCGCGAGGGGATACGGGACCTCGCGGCGCGGTTCAGGGGCGAGACGACGCTCGATCACTGAGGCTCCGCTGTCCGAGAGGCCCGCGTCAGGTGTGGTGAGGCGGGGGGACGTTCGCCCCCGTCCGAACCCGGAACCACACGCGGAGGCCGACTCCGAGCCTCGATACGTCCACGCGGACCTCCGGCCGGAGACCGCGGATACGGCTTCCCATAACGGATCTTATTTCTCCCGGAGACTGGCAGTTTAATCAACAACTAAATAACTGCCCCTCTACTCACCATCCGAGCATAGATGAGGGGGAGCGAGGTCGCAGCGATCGTCGTCTCGATACTACTGGTTCTGTCTCCGGCGGTCGCCGGGGTTACAGTCACGTCCGCCGCCGCGGCCCAGGCGGACGAGGTCCCGGGGGGCAGCGGGGGTGAGAACGTCACCCGGAATTCGACCGACGCGTCCACACAGGAGGACAGCGGCGGTTCGCTGCGGCTCGTCGGGGACGGCAGTAGTTCGCCGCCGAGAGGGGGCCCACCGTCCGGCAAGAAAGGTGGTCCGCCGTCCGACGCGGGGGTAACGAAGGTCGATTCCTGCCGCGTCATCGATTCGCCGGGGCGATACCAGGTCACCGGACAGCTGAACGTGGAGGGCGACGTCAGCGAACCCTGCATCCGGGTTACCTCGAGCGACGTCCGACTGTACGGTGAGCGGCGCGCGATCACGGAGAACGCCGCTGCGAACGGGACGGCGAACCTGGTCGGCGGGGAGACCTCGGGCGGGGCGGAGAGCATCGGTGTGTACGTCGCTCCCGAATCGGGGGAGTCGTCGATCCGGAACGTGATCGTGAGTGACCTCGTCGTGGAGGACTGGACGACCGGGATCCTGTTCGAGAACGTCGAGAAGGGGGCCGTCCGGAACAACATCGTCACCGGCAACCACGTCGGCGTCCAGGTGTACGGACGCCAGGCGTCCGAGATCACGCTGGAGGGGAACGTGCTCACCGGCAACGGACGGGCCGTCGCCATGGAGTGGGCCACCGACAGCCGCGTGATCGACAACGAGATCTCCGGTAACCTCAACGGCGTCCAGATCGCCGAGTCCTCGGACGTTCGCGTGGAGAACAACAACATCGACGCGAACCGGGGGAAACCCATCGAACTGGCGCGGAACAGCAGAGGCAACACGATCCGACGGAACGCGCTGCGGGAGAACGCCAACGGGCAGATAACCACCGATAGTAGCAGTAGAGGCAACCGGATATCGGCCAACGCGATCAGCAAGAGTGGGCGGGATACCCCGGTGTTCGCCTCGAGCGGGCTGATGGGGACCGAGAACAATCGCGCCAGGGGCGCAGAGCGGGGCAACGCCTCCGGCGGGGCGAAAGGCAACGCACGGGGAGCCCCGGGGAACCTGGGCGTCCCCGCCGAGGGGACCCTCGGCCAGTTCTCGATGGCGAACCCCGGCACGAACGGTGATCTGGCCGCGGCGTTCGCCGATCCGGGCTTCAACGGAACCGGTCTCTCGGTCGATCTCCAGAACCCGACGTCGCTGCAGTTCGGGCCCGACGACCGGCTCTACGTCGCCCAGCAGAACGGGCTGATCCGCGCGCTCACCGTCAATCGGGTCAACCAGACGCACTACAACATCACGGACGTCGAGAACATCACCGCGATCCAGGACGACATCCCCAACCACGACGACGACGGGACGCTCAACACCAACGTCCAGGACCGGCTCATCACCGGGATCCTCGTCACCGGCACCGCCGAGAACCCGGTGATCTACGTGCCGTCGAGCGATCCGCGGATCGGCGGTGGAGGGAACAGCGAGGACACCGGCCTCGACACGAACTCGGGGACCCTCTCGAAGCTGCAGTGGGACGGGTCCGAGTGGGACCACACGCTTCTGATGCGCGGGCTCCCGCGTTCGGAGGAGAACCACCACCCCAACGGGATGGCGCTCGACGAGGCCAACGACACGCTCTACATCGCGACGGGCGGGAACACGAACAAGGGCGCGCCGTCGAACAACTTCGTCTACCTTCCGGAGTACGCCCTCTCGGCCGCGATACTCTCGATCGACCTGAACCAGATCGAGGGGATGTCGACCGAGCAGAACGCCAACGGCATTCCGGTGAAGTACGACATCCCGACGCTCCAGGGCACGGAGGACCCGTTCGGTGGGCAGGGCGGATCCAACCAGGCCACCCTCACCGAGAACGGACCCATCGACGTCTACGCGCCCGGCTTCCGGAACGCGTACGACGTCGTCCTCACGCAGGACAATCAGATGTACACGGTCGACAACGGGGCCAACAGCGACTGGGGCGGGCCGCCCGTCGGCGAGGGCACCGACGGCACGTGTACCAACGAACCGAACGAGGACAACAGCTTCACCGACAACGACGAGCTGCACTACGTCAGCGGCGAGGGGTACTACGGCGGTCACCCCAACCCGACGCGGGGCAACGAGAACGTCTACCCCGGTGCCGTCTACTCGACCTACGACCGCCCCATCGAGTGTGACTACCAGTCGGCCGAGTCCGACGACGACGTCCTCGCGACGTTCACGTCCTCGACGAACGGGCTCGACGAGTACACGTCAACCGCGTTCGGCGGGGCGATGCAGGGCGACCTGCTGGCGGCGGGGTTCGGCGGTAACATCTGGCGGCTGGAGCTGGACGAGAGCGGGAGCGCCGTCACCTCGAAGACGTCGCTGTTCTCGAACTTCGGCAGCAAGCCGCTCGACGTCACCGCGCAGGGTAACGACGGGCCGTTCAACGGCACGGTGTGGGCCACGACGTACGGGAGTTCCTCGATCACGGTCTTCACGCCGTCAACGAACGAGGCCTGTCTGGGGACCGACGATCCCTCGCTCGACGAGGACGGTGACGGGTTCTCGAACGCCGACGAGATCGACAACGGTGCCGATCCGTGTTCGGCCGCGTCAGTTCCCCCGGACAACGACGGGGACGACCTGTCCGACCTCAACGACTTCGACGACGACAACGACGGGGTCTCGGACCTGGCGGACCCGTTCGCGATCGACGCGAACGACGGCCAGCAGCTCCCGGTGAGCTTCCAGTTCGAACCGGGTTCCTACGCGGGGACGCTGCTCGAGATGGGGTTCACCGGCGTCATGTCCAACGGCGAGGACAACTACCGGGACCTCTACGACACGAGCCGGCTCACGGCGGGCGGTGCTGCGAACGTCCTGTCGGTCGACAGCATCCCGGAAGGCTCCGCGTACGAGGCGAACAACGACCAGCAGTACGGGTTCCAGGTCGGCGTCAAGCCCGAGGGGAAGCAGTTCACGGCCCGCACGACCCTGAAGTCGCCGCTCCCGGACACCCCGGTCGACAACCAGTCCCAGGGGTTCTACGTCGGGACCGGTGACCAGGACAACTACGTCAAGCTGGTCGCCTCCGCCAACGGCGGGGACGGCGGGATACAGTTCGCGAAGGAGGTCGACGGGACGTTCGAGGTCGTCGCGGAGCCGACCGTCACGGACGTGACTAGTGCACAGACTCTCGACCTCTACATGACGGTCGACCCGGCGAACGACACCATCACGGCCGCCTACTCGATCGACGGCGGCCAGAACGTCACCGTCGGGACGACGTCGTTCCCGGGGGAGTGGGCCGCCGACCCGGACCAGGGTCTCGCGCTCGGAGTCATATCCACGTCGCGCGGGCCCGGTGACCAGTTCTCGGGAACCTGGAGTCGGCTGGTGGCGTCGAGCGGAACGCTCGCGACGGGCAACCAGCCGCCCACGGCCGACTTCGACTACTCACCCGTCTCCCCGGAGGCGGGCGAGACGATCGCGTTCGACGCCTCGCCGTCCAGTGACGTCGACGGCTCGATCCAGTCCTACGAGTGGGACTTCGACGGCGATGGCAGTACTGACGCGACCGGCCCACAGGTCACGCACAGCTACTCCGGGACGGGCACCGAGTCGGTCACGCTGACCGTCACGGACGGCGCGGGCGCCACGGACAGCTACACCGAGGAGATCTACGTCGAACCGGCCGGGACGGAGGACCCGGTCACCGCCCAGATCGACTCCTGCGGCGTCATCGACCGTCCGGGGACCTACACGCTGACGACCGACATCCAGGACAGTTCGGACACGCCGTGTCTCCAGGTCACCACCAGCGACGTGGTGATCGACGGGGCGGGCCACACGATCGACGGTGATACGTCCGCCAACGGCTCGGCGCACGTGGGCGTGCTGGTCGAGCAGCCAGGCACCGAGCCGGAGACCGTCCGGAACGTCACGGTCGAGGATCTGACCCTCACGGAGTGGAACACTGGCATCGCCTACCGCCGTGTCGCCGACGGTCAGGTGCGGAACAACGTGGTCAGCGACAGTATCACCGGCATCCAGCTGTTCGGCACGACCGCCAACACCGGCCACACCGTCACCGACAACACGGTGTACGACACCCGGCGGGGCATCGCCATCGAGGGGACGACCGACAGCCTGTTCACGAACAACAACGTCTCGGGGAACTACGAGGGGCTCTACCTGCTCGGCGCGAGCGGGAACACGATCCGGAACCACGTGCTCGAATCGAACACCCGTCGGGCGATCCAGCTCGACGGTTCGGGCCCCGACAACACGTTCCAGAACGTCGATCTCGGCCGGACGAACCTGACCTTCCAGGGCCGGAACGTCTCGGTCGCGTCGGCCTCGAACTCCCCCGACGACCCCGACGGGCTGGACAACATCGACAACTACGTGCGGGGCGAGGCGGTCGGTCCCGACGCGTTCCTCGATCTCACCATCCAGTACGCGGGAGTCGACGTCGCGAGTGTGGACGAGTCGACGCTCTCGCTGTGGAGCTACGACGGGTCCTGGACGGAGGTGAGCGGGGCGACCCTCGACGCGGGCGCGAACCGCATCAGCGCGAACACGACGCAGCTGGGCATCCTCGCGCCGCTTGCCGACGAGCCACCGGTCGCCTACCGGGTCAACAACGGCGGGAGCGAACTCGCCGCGCTCGACAGTTCGATCGACTGGGAGGCCGACACCAGCAGCGACCCCGCACCGTACCGCAACGACGCGGCCACCAACACCTACTCGACCCAGAACAGCATCAGCCTGGACGGGTCGGTGCCGGACGACACGCCGGAGGCGCTGTTCCAGACCGAACGGTACGACCCCGCCAAGGGCGCGGAGATGCAGTGGGAGTTCCCCGTCAACGCGGGCGAAACCTACGAGGTCAGGCTGCACTTCGCGGAGATCTTCGCCACCCAGAGTGACCAGCGTGTCTTCGACGTCTCCGTCGAGAATCAGCTCGTCCTCGACGACTACGACATCTACGCGGACGTCGGCCACGACGTCGGCGTGACGAAGGCCTACCAGGTCACCCCCGACAGCACCCTCGACGTCGACTTCGGCCACGTCGTCGACAACCCGAAGATCTCCGGCATCGAGATCGTCAAGCTCACGGACAACAGCAACAACCAGGTCCCGACGGCGGATATCAGCTACTCGGCGGCCGGCGAGACCGTCAGCTTCGACGCCTCGGGGTCGAGTGACCCCGACGGGTCGATCCAGTCCTACGCCTGGGACTTCGACGGCGACGGCACCACCGACGCGACCGGCCCGACCCCGACCCACACCTACGCGAGCGGCGGGGAGAAGTCCGTCACGCTGACCGTCACCGACGAGGACGGGGCCGCGGCGCTCGTCTCCGAGACGGTGACCCTCACGTCGACCAACCAGGAGCCGGTCGCGGACTTCAGCTTCGTGCCGGTGGGGCCGACGGTCGACGAGTCGACGACGTTCGACGGCTCGGAGTCGAGCGACGTGGACGGATCGATCCAGTCCTACGAGTGGGACTTCGACGGCGACGGCACCACCGACGCGACCGGCCCGACCCCGACCCACACCTACACGTCCAGCGGGATCAAGACGCCCGAGCTGACGGTCACCGACGACGACGGCGACAGCGACACGGTCACGCAGTGTCTGGCCGTCGCGCCCGCGAACGGCGGGACGGGGACCGACGAGGCGTCGGTCTCGATACTGCCGAACACCGGCATAAACTCGAGCACCTACAGCTCGGGTTCGTTCGCGGTGTCGAACACCGGCCAGACGGACATCACGATCGTCGAGTTCGACCTGAGCACGGGCAAGATGCCCGACATGGTGTTCGACCCGAACGGCACGGCCGGCGACAAGGTGGCGAAGGACTTCTCGGTCGACACCGAGGGCGGGACCGGGTACTCGTGTCACTCGCTCGCCCAGCCGCACGACGATGACCCCGAGAACGGCTACGACGTGCTCCGGGTCGCGTTCACCGACTTCGAGCCCGGCGAGACGTTCGAGTTCTCGATCGACGTCGACCCGTCGAGCATCAAGGGTGACGAGGCCCCGGGTCCGGCCGAGTCGGGGAGCGTCTCCGGCCTCGAACTCACCCGTTCGACGGTCTCGACGGGCTTCGAGAGCGGTACGACACAGGACGCGACACCGTTCAGCGACGGTAGCCTGGGCGGTTCGCAGGCCGTCGTCAAGACGGACGTCGCCGCCGCGCCGACGATCGACGCGTCCGGTGTGTCACTGCAGTCGACCACCCTGTCCGACAACCACACCGCGGCGACGGTGGCCGGGGCCGACCAGACGATCCAGGTGTCCGGCCCGGCCGGGGCGACGGTGCGCCTGCTCCGGCTGGAGGCCGGACTGTTCACCGAGGGCGTCCCGGACGGCGGGTACGACCTCGAGGCGTACGAGGGTAACAGCGTCATCGGTGTCTCCGAACAGCCCGCCACGATCGGTTCCGACGGTACCGTCGACGTGGGCGTGACGCTGACCAACTCGACCGACGCGGCCGGCCTGAACTACATCACCGCCGTCGTCGAGGACGCCGACGGGGAGACCGGGCTGGTCTCCAACGTCATCGTCCTCCGGTACAACCCGGACGCGGCCACCACGCAGCCACCCAGTGCGGAGTTCAGCTACTCGCCGACCTCGCCGACGACCGGCGAAACCGTCAGCTTCGACGCTTCGGGATCGAGTGACTCCGACGGGTCGATCCAGTCCTACGAGTGGGACTTCGACGGTGACGGCACTATCGACGAAACCACCTCGAGCGCGACGACTAGCTACACCTACTCGACCACCGGTGACAAGAGCGTCACCCTGACCGTCACCGACGACGACGGCGCCACCGACCAGACCACCCAAACGGTGAGCGTCGGATCGTCCACCACTGAGGACACCGTCGTCTACCGGCTGAACAACGGTGGCAGCGAACTCACCGCGTCCGACGGGTCGATCGACTGGGGCGCAGACACCAGCAGCAACCCCTCGACCTATCTCAACTCCATCGAGGACAAAACCTACTCGACGAGCGATAGCATCTCACTCGACAGTTCGGTGCCGAGTTCGACACCCACGACGCTCTTCCAGTCCGAACGCTGGGACCTGCCCGCCGATCCGGAGATGCAGTGGGACTTCCCCGTCGACTCGGGCGCGACCTACGAGGTCAAACTCCACTTCGCCGAGATCTACTACACCCAGGACGGCCAGCGCGTCTTCGACGTCGCCGTCGAGAATCAGGTCGTCCTCGACAACTACGACATCCACGCCGACGTCGGCCACGATACGGGGGTCACGAAGACCTACCAGGTCACTTCCGACAGCACCCTCGATATCGACTTCGGGCACGTCACGGGCAATCCCAAAGTCTCCGGCATCGAGATCGTCAAACTCTCGAGTGGAACCAGCAACCAGGCCCCGGCGGCCGACTTCAGCTACTCGCCGAGCTCCCCGACGACCGGCGAAACCGTCAGCTTCGACGCTTCGGCGTCCAGTGACTCGGATGGGTCGATCCACTCCTACGAGTGGGACTTCGACGGTGACGGCACTATCGACGAAACCACCTCGAGTGCCACCACCACCTACACCTACTCGAGCACCGGCGACAAGGCGGTGACGCTGACCGTCACCGACGACGACGGCGCCACCGACCAGACCACCCAAACGGTGAGCGTCGGGGAGACCACCACCGAGGACACCGTCGTCTACAGACTGAACAACGGCGGCAGCGAACTCACCGCATCCGACGGATCGATCAACTGGGGCGCCGACACCAGCAGCAACCCCTCGACCTACCTCAACGACGCGGTCACCAACACCTACTCGACGAGCGACAGCATCAGCCTGGACGGCTCCGTCGCGAGTTCGACGCCCACGACGCTCTTCCAGACCGAACGCTGGGACCCCGCCAAGGGCGCGGAGATGCAGTGGGACTTCCCCGTCACCTCGGGTGAGACCTACGAGGTCCGCCTCTACTTCGCGGAGATCTATCATACCCAGGACGGCCAGCGCGTCTTCGACGTCGCCCTCGAGAACCAGGTCGTCCTCGACAACTACGACATCCACGCCGACGTCGGCCACGACACCGGCGTCATGAAAAGCTACCAGGTCACGCCCGATAGTAACCTGGACGTCGACTTCAACCACGTCACCGACAACCCGAAGATCGCCGGCATCGAGATCGTCAAGGTCTCGAGCGGCACCAGCAACCAGGCGCCCAGCGCGGAGTTCAGCTACTCACCGACTTCGCCGACGACCGGCGAGACCGTCAGCTTCGACGCTTCGGCGTCCACCGACTCGGACGGCTCGATCCAGTCCTACGCCTGGGACTTCGATGGCGACGGCACCGTCGACAACACCACCTCGAGTGCCACCACCACCTACACCTACTCGAGCACCGGCGACAAGAGCATCACCCTCACCGTCACCGACGACGACGGCGCCACCGACCAGACCGCACAGACCGTCAGTGTCGGGTCGAGTAACCAGGCTCCGGCGGCCGACTTCAGCTACTCGCCGAGCTCCCCGACGACCGGCGAAACCGTCAGCTTCGACGCTTCGGCGTCCACCGACTCGGATGGGTCGATCCACTCCTACGAGTGGGACTTCGACGGTGACGGCACTATCGACGAAACCACCTCGAGTGCCACCACCACCTACACCTACTCGAGCACCGGCGACAAGGCGGTGACGCTGACCGTCACCGACGACGACGGCGCCACCGACCAGACCGCACAGACCGTCAGCGTCAGCGACACGACTACCGAGGACACTGTCGTCTACCGGCTGAACAACGGCGGCAGCGAACTCACCGCATCCGACGGATCGATCAACTGGGGCGCCGACACCAGCAGCAACCCCTCGACCTACCTCAACGACGCGGTCACCAACACCTACTCGACGAGCGATAGCATCTCACTCGACAGTTCGGTACCGAGCTCGACGCCCACGACGCTCTTCCAGACCGAACGCTGGGACCCCGCCAAGGGCGCGGAGATGCAGTGGGACTTCCCCGTCACCTCGGGTGAGACCTACGAGGTCCGCCTCTACTTCGCGGAGATCTATCACACCCAGGACGGCCAGCGCGTCTTCGACGTCGCCCTCGAGAACCAGGTCGTCCTCGACAACTACGACATCCACGCCGACGTCGGCCACGACACCGGCGTCATGAAGACCTACCAGGTTACGCCGGACAGCACCCTCGACGTCGACTTCGACCACGTCACCGACAACCCGAAAGTCTCGGGGATCGAAATCGTCAAACTCTCGAGCGACACCAGCAATCAGGCACCGGCAGCCGACTTCAGCTACTCGCCGAGCTCCCCGACGACCGGCGAGACCGTCAGCTTCGACGCTTCGGCGTCCACCGACTCGGACGGCTCGATCCAGTCCTACGCCTGGGACTTCGATGGTGACGGCACTATCGACGAAACCACCTCGAGTGCCACCACCACCTACACCTACTCGAGCACCGGCGACAAGGCGGTGACGCTGACCGTCACCGACGACGACGGCGCCACCGACCAGACCACCCAAACGGTGAGCGTCGGGGAGACCACCACCGAGGACACCGTCGTCTACAGACTGAACAACGGCGGCAGCGAACTCACCGCATCCGACGGATCGATCAACTGGGGCGCCGACACCAGCAGCAACCCCTCGACCTACCTCAACGACGCGGTCACCAACACCTACTCGACGAGCGACAGCATCAGCCTGGACGGCTCCGTCGCGAGTTCGACGCCCACGACGCTCTTCCAGACCGAACGCTGGGACCCCGCCAAGGGCGCGGAGATGCAGTGGGACTTCCCCGTCACCTCGGGTGAGACCTACGAGGTCCGCCTCTACTTCGCGGAGATCTATCATACCCAGGACGGCCAGCGCGTCTTCGACGTCTCCGTCGAGAATCAGGTCGTCCTCGACAACTACGACATCCACGCCGACGTCGGCCACGACACCGGCGTCATGAAAAGCTACCAGGTCACGCCCGATAGTAACCTGGACGTCGACTTCAACCACGTCACCGACAACCCGAAGATCGCCGGCATCGAGATCGTCAACATAAATAGCACTGCGTAGACTCCCGACGACCGCTACGGCTGGTTGGACTCGGGTCCCTGCCGGGGACTCGATACTCGCGTAACGTGATCTTCGAAACGCCGTACTTCGACCTCGTTAGCGGTGCTATCGGTGCGACCGGAGCGACCGCGTACCAGGGCCACACGGGACCGATACCGACCCGGCACCACGGTCAGTGACTGGAGAGTCGTCGGGTTCCGGTCCGGCGGACGGCTACGCCGGTGGAACCCGATACCGATCCGGAGACGTGAGCGTACGCACTGTTCGCTGTAGTTCGTTCGTGACGAGGGATTCACGGACCGCACCGCATCGACGCTACATCACGGACTCGAAGTACTCGATGGAGCGTTCGAGCCCCTCCTCCAGCGGGACGGTCGGTTCCCAGCCGAGTTCGGACTTCGCCTTCCCGATGTCGGGTTTCCGTACCTGGGGGTCCTGCGGGGGGAGCGGCTCGTGGGTGATGTCGCTCTCGCTGTCGGTGAGGTCGATGACGAGTTCGGCGAGCGAGAGGATCGTCCGCTCGTCCGGGTTCCCGACGTTGACCGGCGTCTGGACGTCGGACTCCATGAGCCGGTCGAAACCGCCGATGAGGTCCGACACGTAGCAGAAGCTGCGGGTCTGTGACCCGTCGCCGTGGACGGTCAGGTCCTCCCCGTTGAGCGCCTGGCGGACGAACGTGGGGATGACGCGCCCGTCGTCGAGTCGCATCCGGGGACCGTACGTGTTGAAGATGCGCGCGATACGGACGTCGATGTCGTGTTCGTCCCGGTAGGCCCGTAGCAAGGACTCGCCGTACCGCTTCGATTCGTCGTAGCACGACCGCGGGCCGTACGAGTCCACGTTGCCCCGGTAGCTCTCGGGCTGGGGGTTGACCTCGGGGTCGCCGTACACCTCGCTCGTCGAGGCGAACAGGTAGCTCGCGTCCTTCTCCTTGGCCAGTCCGAGGGTCTTGTGTGTCCCGAGCGCGCCGACCTTGAGCGTCTTGATGGGGTAGTCGCTGTAGAACACCGGGGAGGCCAGGCTGGCGAGGTGGATGACCCAGTCCAGCTCGCCGGAGACGTGAACGAACTCGGTCACGTCGTGTTCGTGGAACGTGAACCGATCGTGGTAGAATATCTCGTCGAGGTTCCCCGCCCGACCGGTGACGAGGTTGTCCATCGCCAGAACCTCGTGTCCGCCCTCGATGAGCGCTTCACAGAGGTGTGACCCGACGAACCCCGCCGCACCGGTCACGAGGATCCTACTCATCTCTCTGTTCCCGTATCAGGTTCGCGACCGCCTCGTTCATCTCGCCGTCGTCGTGTGAGAGCGCCATCTGTATGTTCGCCCGCAGCCAGTCCGGGATGTTACCGATGTCGAATCGGTCGCCCTGGAGCTCGGCTCCCCGTACCGCGGAGAGCTTGCGGATCGCGTCGGTCAACTGCAGCTCGCCGCCGACACCCGAGTCGATCGTGTCGAGAAGCTCGAATATCCCCGGGGTGAGGACGTACCGACCCGTGATGGCCAGGTTCGAGGGAGCGTCGTCCCGCGACGGTTTCTCCACGAAATCGGAGACCGGGAACGAGTCGGTCGACTGGTCCGCCTCGTCGACGTCCGCGACACCGTACGCGGACACCCGCTCCCAGGGGACCCGTTCCAGCGACACGACCGACTCACCGTACTCCTCGGCGTGGTCGATCAGATTCTTCGTACACGGGACCTCGCTCTCGACGATGGTGTCGCCGAGGAGGAGCGCGAAGGGCTCGTCGCCGACGTGCTTCCGGGCGTAGAGGACGGCGTCGCCCAGCCCGTTGCGTTCCTGCTGTCGGATGTAGTGGATATCCGCGAGGTCCGCGATCTCTTGGACTCGGTCCAGCTCCTCCTCCTTGTTCGCCGCCTTCAGCTCCTGCTCGAGCTCGTAGGACTTGTCGAAGTGGCGCTCTATCGACTGCTTCCCCCGCCCCGTGATGATGAGAACGTCGTCGATTCCGGACTCGACCGCCTCCTCGACGACGTACTGAATAGTCGGCTTGTCCAACACCGGCATCATCTCCTTGGGCTGGGCCTTCGTCACCGGAAGAAAACGAGTGCCAAAGCCCGCGGCGGGGATGACGGCCTTCCTGACTTCCATAGATACTCGTTATATCCGCCTGCCACTACTTGTCGATTTCCCCATGTCTCTGATCGTGTCGCGCGATCGGTCCCGATCCCGATCGGGTCGGAGACACCGTACCGGGAGGAAGTCTCGAAGCCCGAATGGCCGGACAGTCGTTGGAGCGAGCACGAAGCCGCCTCGCTCCGGGTTCACTCGGCGGCCGAAGCGATGGGCTCTCCACGCTACGACGATCGGTAAATCCGACTCCCGAGCGGCCCGGCCATCGGGAGTCGCCGATCCCTGGATCGGAAGGGGTCGTTCGGGGCCGCTCGAACAGCTCCCGGACGTCGTGGGAGTCCCGGAATCGACGGTCGCAGAGGGGCGGGGCCGTGGACGCAGGCGTAGCGGCGTTCGTCCAATACGATACCGGGGGGAGAGCGCGAGTGAAGGGCCCGTATACCGAATCCGATACCGGGAGCGCCGCGACTGTGCGAGATCCGTTCGACGGAGGACGGGCCGGATTCGGGTCGGAGGTTCCGGGATCCGAGTTCCCCGGGCGGGTCGGAGGCCGCGTTCGGTTCGTCCGGGATAGGGGCCACCACGGGGCGAGGATGGGCCGCGACGGTGGGTGGGACGGATACCCACACGAGTCCGGCATCGGAAGGGGAGGACAGACAATTATTATAAGCCCTTCGTGATAAGGAACGTTACCGACGGACGTCACATCGCGTTCGGCCCGAGCGCGCTGCCGGTTTCACGAACGGACGTGACCGCACGATCCGCAATGATCAACAGGATACTCTCTATGATCGAGAACGCGATCACGCCACGAAGAGGGACGGTCTCGGTCGTAATTCCGACGTACTACCGGAACGACGCGCTCAGAGCGGCTATCGAGAGCGTGAGATCGCAGACGTACACGCCGATCGAGATCATCGTCGTCGACGATTCGGGGGAGAGATACGCCGAATCGGTCGCCCGGGAGTACGACGTGACGTATCTCGCCCACGAGGAGAACGCGGGGGCGAACGTCGCACGGAACACGGGGATCGAGGTTACGGAGGGCGAGTACGTCCAGTTGCTGGACGACGACGACCGACTGCACCCGACGAAGATCGAGAAGCAGGTCGAACTGTTCGAATCGAACCCGTCGGTCGGGGTCGTCTACTGCGGGATCCAGCAGGAGAACGGCAACCTGTATCTGCCCGCCGAGGAGAACAGGGGGGACGTACTGGAGCAGGCGCTCAAGTTCAGCGAACTACACCCGTGTCAGACCACGACGATGCTCCTCCGTGGAGACCTCATCCGATCGTTACACCCGCTGGGTGACTGGCAATCCGCCGACGACATCGGGTTGAAGGTCCGGGCGGCGGAACGGATGGAGTTCGACTACATCGACGAGATACTGGTCGAGAAGGGTAACGCCGGCGAGCACCGGGTCACGAAGGTCGAGTTCTCCGACGACCTGTTCGGCATGATCGAACAGTTCGAGCACCTGTACGACCGGTTCGACGAACAGGTTCGGAGGGACGCGCTGGCGACCGCCTACCAGAGCAGGGGGGTCCGACTGCTGAACGGGTCCCGCTGGTCGGCCGAAGCCGTGATCTGCTTCGGGAAAGCGCTCTACTACAGCCGGTCGCTGGAGCCGGGACTCGTGGGTTCGTTCCTCAGTTCCATCTTCGGACGGGAGATGTACAGGCTGTCACGGCGGGTGTACCACTCGTTCTCGTCCAACGCCGCTCCGACCAGGTGATCACGTCCACGACTTCGTCCTCCTCCCCCGACCCGAGGACGCCCTCCCCATCCGCCGGTCGGCGGATAACCGACGCACCTGGCCGTCACAGGAGGTCATAGCGGATCTACGGACCACCTACCGTCGTCGAGTGGTGTCCACGCGAGTGAACCCTGCGGTGGTGGCGTGGCACTGCTCTGGCCGACCCGCTCATCCCCGCAGGAGGTTCAGCACCTCGTCGGCGACGTCGGGTTCGACGGCGACGACGTAGCGGCGGCCGGGGGTGAGCGTCGTGTCCGGGCCGGCGATTCGCTCGCCGTCGTCGTCCGAGACCACCAGGGTTCCGGTGGGGAACCGGACGTCCGCCAGCCGCTTGCCGGCGGCCGGCGCACCGTCCGCGATCCGTATCTGCATGATGTCGAGCGTCCCGGTGACGTCCGCGAGCGTCCGGACGTCGCTGCCGAGTATCTCGTTGGCGGCCACGCGTGCGCCCGCCCGTTCGGGGAACAGCACCGCGTCGACGAACCGGGTGTACGCCTCGCCGGCGGCCCGGTCGATACGGGCCACGGTCCGGATACCGGGGGAGAGCTCCCTCGCGGCCAGGCAGACCGCGAGGTTCAGCCCCGTCTCGCCGGTCAGTGCGGCGACGACGTCCGCACTCCCGATGCCCGCCTGTTCGAGGATGTCGGGGTTCGTCGCGTCCCCCTCCACGACCGTCGCGACGTAGGCGTCCGCGATGGCCTCGCAGGTGTCCCCGTCGCGCTCGACGACCGTGACGTCGTGGTCCCGTCCCACGAGCAGTTCCGCCGTCTGGAAACCGACGCGCCCACCGCCCGCGATGACGACGTCTAATCTGGATGGCATGGTGTCAGTCCTCGTCCGCGATCGTCCCCCTCTCGGAGCCTGGTTCGCTTCCCGTCCGGTTCTCGGCCGCCTGCCCGCCTGCCTCCCCGGTCGTCCGGACGCGTCCGAGTCCCGCGTACGCGACCACGCCGAGGAGAATCCAGCCCGCACTGAGCGCGAGTGCGAGCGGATCCGTCCGGATCAGGAACCGGATCAGGACGACCGTCAGCACCAGGTTCAGGACGATACCCAACACCGGTGGCAGGGGGTAGTACGGCATCTCGTACGGCCGGGTCATGTTCGGGCGCTCCCGGCGGAGCTTGATCACCGCCCCGTTGACCACGACGAACGAGAGCAGGAAGAACAGGCTGGACACGTTTCCGGCGCTCTCGGTCGGCAGCGCGACCGAGCCGAGCATCACGACGGCGCTCGCGAGGATCGCGAGGAACGGCGTCCCGAACCGGTGGTGGATCTGGCCGAACCCCCGGAGCAGCTGTCCCTCCCGACCCATCGAGAACGC
This sequence comes from Salinirubellus litoreus, assembly GCF_037335815.1. Lineage (NCBI taxonomy): Archaea > Methanobacteriati > Methanobacteriota > Halobacteria > Halobacteriales > Natronomonadaceae > Salinirubellus > Salinirubellus litoreus. Next base: position 232,993 of record NZ_CP147841.1, read on the forward strand.
CACCCGCGAGGAGGCGATCACCACCGCGTTGAGCGCCGTGAGCGTCGAGAAGACCGCCCCGAAGACGATGACCGCGCCGCCGTTCCGGATCACGGGGAGGCCCGTCGGCATGAACTCGGTAGCTGCCTGTGCGATGCCGGCCTCGCCCGCCGCCGCGAGCCCCTCCGCGCCGAGCGTTCCCACCGCGACGGTGACCACGAGCAGGTAGACGACGACCGTGGCGGCGAGGCTGACGAAGATGGCCTTCGGGATGTTCTCCCGGGGGTTCTCGACCTCTTCGGTCACCGTCGTGATGAGGTCGTACCCCTCGAACGCGATGAACGTCAGCCCCATCGCCGGCAGGAGTGCGAGCGCGGTGCGGTCGCCCGGGAAGAGCGGCTGGAACTCCGCGCCGCTGAACGCGGGCGAGGCGAGGCCGAACCCCACGAAGACCAGGAGGATGGCGACCTTCGTGACGGTGAAGACCGTCTCGACGTTCCCGCTCGCCGCGGTCGAGACCGCGTTCACCGCCACCAGCCCGAGGACCGCCGTGAACGCGAGCGCGAACCCCGCGGGAACGTCGACGGGGAGAACCGGCAGTGCGATAGCCCCGACCTGGTCCGGCGGCGGCACCACGTCGTAGACGTGGAGGAGTTCGAGGAGGTTCGGTGCGAATCCGAGCGCGTACAGCGCGCCCGCGATCATGTAGGCGAACCAGAGCATCCAGCCCATCAGGAACGAGGAGAGGTCGGCGAACACCTCCCGGACGAAGGCGTAGCCACCTCCCGACTTCGGGATGGCCGAGGCGAGTTCGGCGTACGACAGGCCCGTGAACGCCGTGACGACCCCGTTGAGCACGAAGACGAGTATCGCGCCGGGACCGGCGATGTCGGCCGCCAGTCCGGTGAGGACGAAGATACCCGCCCCGATCATCGCACCCATGCCGATCATCGTCGCGTCGAGGAGGCCGAGTTCGGCCTCGGGCGCGCGTTCACCGTGGCTGCTCACGTCGCGTCCCTCCTCGTCGCCGCACGCCACCGGCGATCGACCCCCCGGATACCCGTCCCGGCTCCATCGTCACGGCCACAATTCCCGCACTCCCGGCACCGTCGAGGGACACCCGTCTCGCCCGGGTAGCGTTCCGACATGGCTCCGTGTACGCGTCGACGGCGTCGTTCGCGCGGCTTGAACGCCGGGGTCGATTCCTCCCCACCGGGAACCGCGACCGGGATTGAACACCCCCGTTCGCCGCGGATCGGAATTCACCCGGACGATCCTGTTTATCGCCGTCGGGGACGTAGTGGTCGCATGGCTACCAGTAACGATGCGGCCGTCGTCGCGGCCGGTTCCGACGGGACCTCGGTATCGAAGCTCCCGATCGGCGTGCTCGCCCGGCGGGGGCTGATGGCCGGCGTCGTCGTCCTGCTGTCGCTCGCGCTCGTCCGACTCGTCGCCGGGATGGTCGTCCCGCTCGCCGACGTCGGACCCGCGTCCTGGAACCCCGTTCTCGCGACGGGTGTCGTCGTCACGGTCGGCGCGACGGTCGTCTACGGCCTGCTGACGCGCCTGCTGGACCGTCCCGACCGCGCGTTCGTTGGCCTCGCGGCGGCAGTCCTCGTCGTCTCGATGATCCCCCTCGTGACCGTCGCGCCCGCGCTCCCCGGCGTCACCACTGCCGTCGTCGTCGTCCTCGCCGCGATGCACGCCGCCGCGGCCCTCGCGGCCGTCGCCGTGCTGACGGGGCGGTGGGGCTGATCGGCCTCGACGGGGCCTGCCGTGACTGACGGGCTGCGGGGTCTCCAGGCGGCCGAGGAGGAATAGCGGCGTGTCCGGCAGCCTCGTTCGGCGGTAGAACCGACTGACGATCGGGGGCCCGGGGGTCGGGCGTGCGGTTACTTCCCGCGGCGCGAGTCGCTGCGGAGGCTCGGGCGGGTGTGCTCGGTCCCCTTCCCGCGCTTGCCCATCCCGCGGCCGCGGACGCCGGCACCGGTCTTGCCGCGGAACGGTCGGCCGCGCTGGGAGTCGTCACAGATCCAGTTCAGATCGTCGTCGTTTTCGATGGCGGGGTGCTCGGGGTCGAGCATGATCACCTCGTGCCACTTGCGCGACCCGTCCTCGCCGACCCAGTAGGAGTTGAGCACGCGGAGGTTCGGGTACTTGCGCGAGGCCCGCTCCTCGGCGATGCGCTGGATGGACTTCCGGCGGGTGATCTTGTTGACGCCCTGCCGCTTCGAGCGCCGACCGGCCTTGAACCGCTGCTTGCGGGCGCTACCCTTTCGGACCGCCACGCGGGCGACGACGACGCCCTGTTTGGCCTTGTAGCCCTGCGAGCGGGCCTTGTCGAGCCGCGTGGGGCGCTCGATGCGCTCGACGGCACCCTCGTCGCGCCATTCCTGCTGTCGTTGCCACTGTAGTTCGGCGAGCTTGCCCTCCTTCGGGGTCTGCCACGCCTCGCGGATGTGCGAGTAGAAGCTTCGTGCCATGTGTGTCACCACGGGCGTTGATGGTTCAGTTCCGTCCCGTCGGGGCGGAACCACATCCCGTCCTGCCGTAGCAGGTGCCCGCTGGTGCCCGTACTCCAGCGAGTTATCCGGGGTTCGACGCGTTCGTACTTAGGGACTTCGAAGCGGCGTCGAGCCCTCCCGGAGGATGGACCGACGAACGCGACCCGCCTAATACGACACGGTCCGAGCGATCCATCGGGTCGGGCACGAATCCTGGGCGGGCCGCTCGTTCCGGGGAGGGACTCGGAGACCCGGAGTCCTCGCCCCGATCGTCGTGACCCGCCCCCCGAACGTCTTTACCGGTACGGCCGGAGGGGAGGGGTATGCCGAACGAGCGCCGCGTCGAGGTCGGATCCAGGGAGTACGGGTTCACGTGTGACTGTGGCTGGAGCGGGACCGAGACCGGGATCGAGCAGTGGGACGTCCAGCGGACTCGCGATCGGGTGATTCGGTGCTGTCCGGGGTGCGGCGAGGCCGTTCCCGAGTGGGGGACCTTCCGCCCGATCGACGGCCTGGCCCGGATCGCGAAGGGCGACCTCCGGGCGGAGCTCGAAGCGGCGGGCGTCTACGACTGACCGACCGGTGGTTCGGCGCCGCCGAGGTCACCGGCGATCCCCGTTCACGTCGACAGATCACGCTCGGCGGTCGGCGACTTCCGTCCCCGACGACCGGGCGGACGGCGCGACGTGGAGGCGTGGACGATACCCAGCGGGACTCAGCGTGCCTCGCCGAGGAACTCCTCGACCCAATCCCGCGCCCGATAGCTGCTCTCGATCCGCCACTCCCTGAGCGTCGCGAGGAGATCGCGTTTCGCCTCCGCGGCCTCGGGGTCGGCCCACAGGTCGAACAGCTGGCCGTAGGACTCGCCCAGGAAGTGGACGAGCTTCCAGTCGTCGCTCCGCACCATCGTCATGAAGCCCGCGCCCATGTCGTCGTCCATGAACCCGATGTCGAGCGGCTGTTCGGTGAACACGTACTCGCGACCGCCCCAGTCCTCGCCCCGGATCGCCGGGAGGAGCGACTCCGCTTCCATCGACTCGGGGACGTCTACGCCGGCGAGTTCCAGGATCGTGGGACCCAGGTCCATCAGCTGACAGAGGCCGTCGACGGTTCGGCCGCCCTCGAACCCCTCGAACCCGTCCGGTGCCCAGGCGATGACCGGAACTCGGGTCACCTCGTCGTACATCGCGAGCTTCTCGATGTGACCGTGGTCGCCGAGCCCCTCGTGGTCCGACGCGAAGATCACCATCGTGTTCTCGCCGTAGCCGTTCGTCTCGAGCGCGTCCATCAGCTGGCCCACCTTCTCGTCGATCATCGCCACGTTGGCGTAGTAGTACGCACGCATCCGGCGAACGTGCTCCTCCTCGGAGTCGAGCGGGTAGCCGATCGAGTCCGAGTCGATCTCGGCGTAGAACTCCCGCTTCGCTCTCAGTGGTGGCGGCTGGCTCTCGACGTCGGCCTCGTCGATCTCGGGCATCGGTATCTCGCGATCGGGGTACGCCTCGGCGTACCGCTCGACCGGGTCGAACGGGGGATGCGGTCCCGGAAACCCCACTTCGAGGAACAGCGGCCGGTCGAGCTTCGGCATCGTATCGAGCCACCACGTCGCCACGTCCCCGACGAACATGTCGGGGTGGGTGTCCTCGGGGAGTTTCCACTCGTGTGCGCCGAGATGCTCCTCGTAGTCCTCCCAGTGGCGGTAGAACTCCCGCTGCTGTTTGACGAGCCCGCGTGGGGCGAACGCCCGGTCCCACTCGTCGAAGTAGAACCGTTCGGGGGAGTTTGGGGACGCTCGCGAGGTAGCGGTCCTTGTTCTCGACGGGGTACCGCTCGTCGAACCCCGCGGGCGCGTCGTACGGGATGGTGTGCATCTTCCCCACGTTCACGGTGTAGTAGCCGTCGTCCTGGAGCCGCTCGACCCACGTGTGTTGCCAGGAGCTCTCGTTCGAGTAGATGCCCGTGGTGTGGGGGTAGTACCCGGTAAAGAGGCTGGCACGCGAGGGGACACAGAGCGGTGCGGTGACGTGACAGTCGGTGAACGTCACCCCCTCGTCCACGAGGCGGTCGATGTTCGGCGTGTTCCATGTGCGACGCGCCGAGGGCGTTGATCGTATCCATCCGCTGCTGGTCGGTCGTGACGAGGACGACGTTCGGGCGGTCGGCGCTCATGCGGGTGGTTCACACCCCCACGACGGACGTACAAAAGTGTAGTAGTCGGCGCGGTAACGCAGAGACACCCAGCGGGACGACCGGGGGGTGTGGTACGGGAGGCAGAGATCGGTGTTCCCGATACTCGGTGTGCGTCGGGACGGTGGGGCCAGCACGGGGCCGGTCGAGGCTGTCGGCTCTCGCTTACGTGTCGCTGTCCTCGTCGATCGGCTCCGAGTCCTCGTCCAGGAACCCGTGATACGGGCAGACGTACTCGTCGCGGATCAGCTGTTCGTCGACAATCCGGAGCCCGATCGCGTCCAGTTCCTTGCTGATCCGGTTGAGGTCGTCGTGGTCCCTCCCGATGGCGTTCACGTAGACGTTCCGTTCCCCGGTCATGATCTCGCGGACGGCCGTCACGCCCCGTATGTCCCGGGCCTCGTTCGCGAGTTCGTCCCGTTGCGGGACCGGCGCAGTGCAGATGATCTTGGTGTACAGGGGGTATCCGGCGAGGTCGTAGTCGATGTCGATGTGGTACCCCCGGATGACGCCGCTGTCCTCCAGTTTGTTGAGGCGGGTCCGGACCGTGCTGGACGACAGACCGAGCTTCTCCGCGATGTCGGTCGACGACGTCGCCCTCGCGTCCTGCTGCAGGTAGTACAGGATGTGCCGGTCGACCGCGTCCAGTTCGCCCTCCTTCATCGACGGTAGGTACGGATTCGCCACGTGAATAAATCCCCGCTCCGCGCCGCTCGACACCTCCACAACCACCGTCTCGTCGCCGCGACCGATTTTGATGACAGTAGACGGTATTTTCGACCTCTATATTGACAATCCGTCATCTGAATCGACTGATTTATCAATACCCGTCACCCACGTGATGTCGAACGCCGCGTGAGATCTGACCGACCAGTGAGACTCAGCACTACCATCATGACTCCGATACGAGCCAGGGGAAGCGAATCGTTCGGCGACGTCGAAGAGCCCGTCCGCTACGTGCTTGGTGGCGGTCACGTCGGTGCCGCCATCGCCGAACGGTTGCGGGCGGACGGTCACCGGGTCGTCATCGTCGACCGGTCGTACCGGCCGGGCGACGTTCCGGGCTTCGTCGGCGATCCGACGGACCTCGAGGTGCTCTCGGAGGCCGGGGTCGGGGGGGCGTCGACGGTCGTCGTCGCGATGCGTTCGGACCGTCGCAACCTGCTCGTCGCCCAGCTCGTCCGCTCCCGGTTCGACGTTCCCCGGATCATCGTGTTCGTGAACGACCCCGATCGGTGTCCGCTCTTCACGGAGGCGGGTCACGAACCGTTCTGTGCGACGACCGCGCTGTCCGAGGCGCTCGGCGAGGTCGTATGAAGGAGCTGGAACGCGACCTGGGTCTGCCGTCCGTACTCGCGATAAGCATCGGCGCGATGATCGGTAGCGGGATCTTCATCCTGCCGGCCCTCGCGCTCGAGATCGCGGGGCCGGCGGTGATCCTCGCCTACGCTCTCGCGGGACTGCTCGTCGTGCCGGCCGCCCTCTCGAAGTCCGAGATGGCGACCGCGATGCCCGAAGCCGGCGGGACGTACATCTACATCGAGCGGGGGATGGGCCCGCTGCTCGGGACCGTCGCCGGTGTCGGGACCTGGTTCTCCCTCTCGTTCAAGGGGGCGCTCGCGCTCGTCGGCGGCGTCCCGTATCTGATCCTCGTGTTCGATCTTCCGTTGAAACCGGTCGCGCTCGGGCTCGCGACGGTTCTGATCCTCGTCAACCTGTTCGGCGCGAAACAGACGGGGCGACTACAGGTCGCGATCGTCGTCGTCATGCTGGCTGCCCTCGGCTGGTTCGCCGCCGGGAGCGCACCCAGTGTCCGGTCGGCCAACTACATCGGCTTCTTCGACGCCGGGGTCGGCGGTCTCCTCGCCGCGACCGGACTGGTGTTCGTCTCCTACGCCGGTGTCACGAAGGTCGCGAGCGTCGCCGAGGAGGTCGAAGATCCGGGACGCAACATCCCGCTCGGCATCCTCGGGTCGCTCGTGTTCACCACGATACTGTACGTGGCGATCGTGGCGGTACTGGTCGGGGTGACGGAGCCGGGGAGCGTCGCCGGATCGCTGACCCCGGTCGCGGTCGCCGCGGAGTCGACCCTCGGTCAAGCCGGCGTCGTCGCCGTCATCTCCGCGGCCGTCCTCGCACTCGTGTCGACGGCCAACGCGGGCATCCTCTCCTCGTCCCGCTACCCGTTCGCCATGAGCCGGGATCGACTCGCGCCGGCGTCGCTCTCGGCGGTCAGCGACCGGTTCGGGACGCCGGTGACGTCGATCACCCTCACGGGTGCGGTGCTGCTGCTGTTCATCGCCTTCGTCCCGATTCTCGAGATCGCCAAACTCGCCAGCGCGTTCCAGATCCTGGTGTTCGGCCTCGTCAACCTGGCCGTGATCGCCTTCCGCGAGGGGAGCACGGAGTACGACCCCGAATTCACGTCCCCGCTGTACCCCTGGGTGCAGATCTTCGGCGTCGTCACCGGCGGGCTACTGCTGACCCAGATGGGGACGGTCGCGCTCCTCGGAGCCGTCCTCATCACCGTCGGGAGCGTCGGCTGGTACGCCGTCTACGTTCGGTCGCGGGTCGACCGGGAGGGCGCGGCGACCGACGCGGTCCGCCGGCGCGTCGGCAGGGACGTCCTCACGGAGACCGAATCCGTCGTGAGCGGGGGTCGCCACGAGGTCCTCGTCGCGCTCACGAAGAACCTGGACGAAACCCGCGAGCGGTCGCTGGTCGCCATCGCCGCCGACATCGTTCGGCCGCACGACGGCCGCGTGGTCGTCGTCCGGTTCGAGGAGGTGCCCGATCAGGCCCCCCTCACGGAGGATCTGACGGTACAGTCGGCGACGGATATCTCCTACGAGACGCGGATCGAGTCGCTCGCGACGGACCTGGACGTCGACGTCGAGGCCGACGAGGTCGTGAGCCACGACACGAAGCACGCGATCGTCAACGCCGCGGAGAGCCGGGGCGTGGACGCGATAGTGGCCGAGCACGAATCGCTGCGGCTCCGGTCCCGGCTGTTCGGCGACCCGATCGACTGGGTCGTTCGCCACGCGGGATGCGACGTCCTCCTCGTTGACAACCTCGGGTACGACCGGCCGGCGCGTGTTGCGCTCTCCACCGACGGGGGGCCCTACCCCCCACTGACGGTGGACGTCGCCGAGGCGATCGCCGTCGCGAACCGCGGGGACGTCTCGCTCTGGTACCCCGCCGATCGGAACGGGACGGACCCGTACAGGCGCACGATCGACGACTACCAGTCCGAGCTCTCGGAGATACTCTCCGTCCCGGTACGCTCGGAGTTCTTCAGAGCCGACGGTGGACAGCCAGCGAGTCCCGACGTGGTCGTGCGACGTGGGGCCGACGTGAGGCTCCGGAACGCGCTGCTCGACGACCGCCCGCTCTTCCCGAGCCCGGGCTGCACGACCATCACCGTCTACCCTCACGAGTCACGACGGCCACGGTTCACGCGCCGACTCCTCGAACGTCTCACCTTCTGATCGATCGAGCCACGACGGGCGATATTCGTTGTATCGCTCGTCATCGGCCCCCACGGGAGCCGTGCTCGCCGAAGCGATTCGAGGGCGTCGACGCACTGTAGGTCGCTATCGGATACCACCGGAAACAGAGGAGCATCATGGAGATTCGATATCGCGACATTCGGTTTATCTTAATACGGAGGTATCGATCGGCGCACTCCAGGGATCACCATGGAAGGGGCTCGGCGCGTCGTCAGAGCGAGTTTCGGACGCTCTCGAACGCACCGTCGGCGATCGCCCGAGCGATCACACCGGCGTCCAGGTCGTCCGGCACCTTCGAGGGGTGTTTCCGGCGGAAGTAGCTCAGGAGATTGGAGACGTCGCGTTCGAGGAGCTCCTCGGCGTTCTCGTGGGCGGTCGGCACCGCCTGCGGCCAGTCGAACACCGTCACCCCCTCGGAGCTCACCGAGACGTTGTACTCGGACATGTCGGCGTGGACGTACCCGCCCTCGTAGGCCCCCGCGACCTCCTCGAGGACGAGATCGAGTACGGGGATGACCTGCGCGGGATCGAGTTTCGCCCGGGAGAGTTCCACCCCTTCGAGCTTCTCCATGAGGATCGCGTGACGGTTCTGATCGACCGGGCGTGGAACCCGGACGTCGGGGTAGAGCGTCTCGAGGGCCTCGTACTCGCGTTCCGCGGCCTTTCGAGCGGTGTAGAACCAGGAGATGTGCTGGTTGTCGCTGGTGTAGTCCCGCTCCTTTCGCACCTCCCGGAAGTTCGTGTACCCCTCCCGGTGGAACTTCAGCGCGAGGGGTTTGTACGACCGGGCCTCGTAGACGTCGCTCTCCTTGCCCACCCCCAGCGGAGCGCCGACGCCGTCGATGCTGTCGCGCTCGGCGAACGTCCGCAGCGCCAGCGCGTCGTACCCCTCGAACGTGAGCCGGAACCCCGTGTACTGGATCGTCTTGCGCTCGATCAGCCCGCGGTCCTCACAGCGGTCGAGCCGGTAGCCGACCTCCTCGCCGTCGAGGCGCGAGAACTCGGGGAGTTTCCCCTCGGCAACCCACCGCGAGAAGCGCATCCCGTGTTCGAGTCCCGAGAGGAGGTAGAAGTCCTCCGGCTCGAGTTCCGCCATCTCCCCGGCGACGTTCCGGACCATTCAGCACCCGATAGCCAGCGGATACGTAAAAGCGGCGCGTGTCGGGTTCGTACCGTCGATAAACCACGGGGCGCGATATCGAATCGGTCTGGATCACCTCGGTCCCCCCGTCAGGGGTCGCCAGATACCTCCAGAGTACACGGAGCGGGACGACAGCTCGGGTCGTCGGCCGTCGCCTCCGAACCACGATCCATCGTGAGCCGTGAGGGATAGGCCTCGTGATCCGGTTTCATCGTTCGGCGATCCGTCCGGAAGATCCGTTCGCTCGACACGCGAGCGGATGGGCCGTCTGGGACCCGCGTCGGCGCTCGTCCGCGACGAGTAGTGTTAGTTGGATCAGTCCCGTGGCGGCCGGAACGATCGGGACGCCTCCGACGATCCGTGGATCACCGCGCCGACCACCTCCCGCATCGCCCGTCGCATCCGCCCGGAGGTCGCCTGTTTGCTCACGCCGAGTCGCTCCCCGAGTTCCGAGAGCGTCGCCTTCCGCGGCACCTCGAAGAACCCCATCTCGTAGGCCGTCGTGAGCGTCCGCCACTGGACGGCCGATAGCCGTTCTTCGACCGGCGGCACTCCGGGTCGTACACGCCGTTCAGCTCGAGTTCGAGCCCGCTCTCGTCACAGCGGTCGCCGAACCGTCGGAGACGCTCCCGGTCCGGGAAGCGCAGCCGGAACTCCCACGTCCCGTCGGCCCCGGACCCCTCCAGTACGCTGCCGTCGGCGTCGAGGAGCGCCGCGCCGAACCCGTCGACCTCCGACGTCCACCCGGCCCGGTAGAGATCCCGGCCCTCGACGTCCGCGAGCCGCTCCACCGACGCGACCGATGGCTGGGACTCGAGGGACTCCTCGACGCACTCGCGGGAGCCCCCCGAAACCCCGAAGTAGGGGTGTACGTGATCTCCGAGGAGGACCAGGCGTTCGACCTCGACGGAGACGCCGGAAGAACTCTCCAGAAGCCTCCCGAGGGGGAGGGCGCCACCGGCGACCGTCACGTCGGCTATCGTCGCCATAGTGGCTCTCTACGTGTGTACCGATCCCACGCTACGTAGGAATTCGGGCTGCATGTGAAAGCCGAAGCGTCGGAATATCGTCTCTATCGGCCGATAGCTCCCGCTCCGTGGACCCCCTGGTGAGGGGTCGATCGGGCCCCACGGCCGAACGACCGAAAGGCGACAGGTACGTTCATCCGTCGGTGAGTTCCGGGCTGTTCGCCCCATCGTGTGGGTCGCAGGGTTAAGCTCTCGAAGGGTCTACACGGACCATGGTCCGTACATCGAGACTCGCATTCGGAGCCCTCGGAGCTGCCGGAGCCGTCGCCGCTGTCGGTGCCTGGAACCTCTACCAGCGCTACACGACGCCCGGCGTCCCGTACACGGTGGTCGCCCGGGTCGGCGACGTCGAGCTACGTCGCTACCCGCCGGCCGTCCTGGTCGAGACGGTCGCCACCTCCGACGGGGACGCGTTCTCCCGGCTGTTCCGGTACATTACCGGTGCCAACGAAGGCGGCGACGATATCGCCATGACCGCGCCCGTGGAGGCCGATAGCCGGGGGGCATCCGTCCCGATGACTGCACCTGTCGAGGTCGGAGCCGAGGCCCGTGGCGGGTCGATCCCGATGACCGCACCCGTCGAGATCGACCCGGAGTTGGAAGGAATCAGGATGGCGTTCTACCTCCCCACCGACTACGACCTCGACTCGGCACCGACCCCGACCGACCCCGCGGTCGACCTCGTGGCGATCCCGGATCGGACGCTCGCAGTCCGGCGATTCTCCTGGCGGCCGACCGACCGGCGGATCGACCGCGAGACGGAGCGGCTGCTGGAGGCGCTCGGCCGGGCGGACGTACCCACCGCGGGCGAGCCGTTCTTCCTGGGATACGACGCCCCCTGGACGCTCCCCTTCGTCCGTCGGAACGAGGTGGCCGTCAAGGTCGAGGCCGACGTCCGGGGAGCACGGTAGTACCCGAGCCGAGTATCTCACGTCTACCCTCGGTCGCCCGCCGGCAGTCCCGGTCCCACCGAGTCCAACAGATCCCGGACGCTCGCCGCGACCTCGTCGAGCGCCTCGTCCGCGGCGGGCACGTCGTCGGTCAGCGAGCAGAAACCGTGGGCGAGCGACGGGTAGTGGTGAGCGACCGCGGTACCGTGTTCGTCGAGTCGATCCGCGTACGCCCGTCCCTCGTCCCGGAGCGGGTCGTGGCCGGCGGTCGCCACGACCCCGGGCGTCTCACCGAGGAGCTCGTCCGGGGCCTCCAGAACGACCGCGAGTGGGTGGAGTGCATCGGCCGGCGAGCGGAGATACCCCTCCCAGAACCACTCCACGTCCCGGCGAGTCAACAGGGGTCCGTCGGCGTTCTCCCGGTAGGAGTCGCCGGTGAACGAGCGATCGGTCATCGGGTAGAGGAGGAGCTGGCAGGCGAACGGCGGGCGGCCGTCGCTCTCGGCGTACAGGGCCGTAGCGGCCGCGAGGTTCCCCCCTGCGGAGGTCCCCGCGAGGCCGACCCGCGCGGGATCGCCGCCGAGGCTCCCGGCGTGGGCCCGGGCCCACTCGGCGGCCACGCTCGCGTCCTCGACGGCCGCGGGGAACGGATGTTCGGGCGCGAGACGGTAGTCGACGCTGACGACCACGCAGCCGACTCGCGCGGCGAGCGCCCTGCAGACGTCGTCGGCCGAGTCGAGCGTCCCCAGGACCCACCCGCCGCCGTGGTAGAAGACGAGCGTCGGGAGCCCCTCCTCGCGCGCCTCGATCTCCGGTCGGTACACTCGGAGGGGCAGGTCCCCGCCCGGTCCGTCGATGGCGAGGTCGCGGACCGCCGCCATCGCGGGGCCCTCGCCCGCGGAGAACAGCTCGTCCTCGAGTCGACGGGCGCTCTCGACGCTCAGGGCGTGCCACGGCGGGAGGCCCCGCTCCTCGAACTCCGTGACGACCCCCGCCAGGTCGGTATCGAGCGGTTCCGTGTCGGTCATACGCACGTCTCGAGACCCCGAGACCTCAACCTTCCCGTACTCGACGCCCGCCGCGCGCCCCGCAAGACACAACCTCACTCCGGCCTCCGGGGGCACATGGACAGCGATCCCCTCCCGGGGTTCGAGCCCACGCTCGCGTACGCCCGCGCTCGCGACGAGGAGGGGTTCGACCTCCGCGACCGGTTCTCCGTCCCCGACGAGGAGTACATGGACGGCAACTCCCTGGGGCCGCTCTCGGTGGACGCCGAGCGCACGCTCGATCGCGTGATCGAGGAGTGGCGCGAACTCGGTATCCGGGGGTGGACCGACGCCGACCCGCCGTGGTTCGGCTACGCGGAGTATCTGGGGGAGCAACTCGCCCCGGTGGTCGGTGCCCGCGAGGACGAGGTGGTCGTCGCCAACTCGACGACCGTCAACGTCCACACGCTGGTCGGGACCTTCCTGGACGCGGCGGACGTCGAGGGCCGGAAGGTCCTCGTGAACGAACTGGACTTCCCGACGGACCACTACGCGATCCGCGCCCAGCTCCGCGCGCGGGGGCTCGACCCCGACGAACACCTCGTCGTCGTCGAGTCGCGGGACGGAAGGATCATCGAGGAGGCGGACGTGGAGGCCTCGCTCGCCGACGATCCCGACATCGGCATCGTGTTCATGCCGAGTGTGCTCTACCGCTCGGGACAGCTCCTCGACGTCGGGCGGCTCACCCGTGCCGCACACGACCACGGCGCGCTCGCGGGGTTCGACCTCGCGCACTCGGTCGGCGCGGTGCCCCACGAACTCGCCGATCACCGCGTCGACTTCGCCGTCTGGTGTCACTACAAGCACCTCAACGCCGGGCCGGGGGCGATCGCGGGGCTCTACGTGAACCGCGAGCAGTTCGGGCGGACCCCCGCGCTCGCGGGGTGGTGGGGACACGAGAAGGCGACCCAGTTCGACATGAACCCGACGTTCACGCCCGCGGACTCGGCCGGGGCGTGGCAGATCGGTACCGTTCCCGTCCTCGCCGCGGCACCCCTGGAGGGTTCGCTCGACCTCCTCGCGGAGGTGGGTGTCGAGGCGATCCGGAAGCGATCGGTCGCGCTCACCGAGTTCCTGATACGCCTCGTCGACGAGCGACTTCCCGACTGTTCGGTGGGGACCCCACGGGAACCGGATCGCCGGGGTGCTCACGTCGCCGTCGAGCATCCCGACGCCTACCGGGTCTGCGAGGCGCTCCGGGACCGCGGGACGGTCGTGGACTTCCGGCCGCCGAACGTCGTCCGTGTCTGTCCCTCGCCGTACTACGGGAGCTTCGAGGAGGTCTGGAGGGTGGTGGAAAAAATCCGGGAGGTGCTCGATTCGGGGGCACACGAGGCCTACGACCCGCCGTCGGGCGGCGTCACCTGACGCAGTCAGAAACAGGTCGGGGATCCGATCCCGTCGGCTACGGTACCCGTCCGCCACTCGGCGGCGCAGCAGATGCCGGAAGCGAGGCGCCCGATGGTACACTCCCCGTCGACCGATCAGGCCCCGGTCGAGGTCGCGTGGAGGCCGACGATGCCGACGACGACGAGGCCGATGAACCCCGCGCGAGCGAGCGTCGCGGGTTCGTCGAACAGGACGACCCCGAGGGTCGCGGTCCCTACCGCGCCGATGCCGGTCCAGACCGCGTAGGCCGTCCCCACCGGGAGATCCTGCACCGCCCTCGCCAGCAGCACCATACTGATGATCACGGCGATCGCCGTAAAGAGCGTCGGCACTGGCCGCGAGAGCCCGTCCGAGTAGGCCAGGCCGATAGCCCACGCGATCTCGAACAACCCCGCGACGAACAGCACGTACCAGGACATACCGATCGGGAGGGCGGAGCGTGGCTATGGCTTTCGTTCCTCGACGAACCGTTCTCGCCGGAGCGCCGATACAGATATAAACCAGATACCGCTATATCGAATCCGTTCGGAGAGAGGGCGTCTCGTGTCACTGCCGCGAACTGGGAGCGAAAGCGGGTTGCTCTCGCGGGGGGAGGTTTTTCTCCCACCAATTTTGATTCAAGATGATGGGTGGTGCCCTGAATACAAATGGGAGGGGAGGGCCCAGAAGGACGACCGGCCCCCATTCGTATCCTCCACGTCGACGACGAGCCCTCCTTCGCGGACCTGACGACGGCACACCTCGAACGCGAGTACGACCAGTTCAGCGTCGAGACGGCGACGGGCGCTAGCGAGGCGCTTGAACGGCTCGCAGAGGACGAGTTCGACTGCGTCGTCTCCGACTACAGCATGCCGGGACGGAACGGGATCGACTTCCTCGAGGACGTCCGCCGGAGCCACCCCGAGTTGCCGTTCATCCTCTTCACCGGGAAGGGGAGCGAGGAGGTCGCGAGCGAGGCGATCTCGGCCGGCGTCACCGACTACCTCCAGAAGCAGCCCGGATCCGAGCAGTACGCCATCCTGGCCAACCGCATTCGGAACTCCGTCGACCGGGCGGTCGCTCGACGCGAGCGCCGACGCCAACTCGACGCCATCGAGACCGCCAGGGAGGGGATCAGCATCCTCGACGAGGACGAGCGGTTCGTCTACGTGAACCAGGCGTACGCGGACCTGTACGGGTACGACCCCGACGAGATGATCGGGGAACACTGGACCGTCAAGTACGACCCGGAGGGCATCCGGAAAGTAGAGGAGGAGATCCGGCCCGCCCTGGGGGAGGAGGGCTACTGGCAGGGTGAGACGGCAGCAGTTGACTCGGACGGTAACACCCTCGTGATCGATCAGGCGATCGCGGCCACCGACTACGGCGAGTACGTCTGTATCGGCAGGGACGTCACCGACCGGAAGGAGCGGGAGCGACGATACGAGGCCATCTTCAACAACACGTACACGTTCGTGGGGCTGCTCGAACCCGACGGGACGGTCCTCGAGGCCATGAGACGGCCCTCGAGTTCGGAGGGGTGATCCGCGAGGCGGTCGTCGGGAAGCCGGTCTGGGAGACCTACTGGTTCCGGGACAACGAAGATGCCCGAGCGACGATCCGCGAGGCGGTCGAGCGGGCACGGCACGGCGAACTCCACTGGGACCAGATCCGGGTACGGGGGAACGACTGCGAGGCGATCGTCGACTTCACCGTCCGGCCCGTCACCGACGAAGACGGGGAGGTGACGGCACTCATCCCCGAGGGACGCGACGTCACCGAGCAGAAGCAGCGGACCCAGCGGCTCGAAACACTCGTCGACAACTTGCCGGGGATGGTCTACTGGCGTGGTACGGGCCGCGAGTCGCAGGTCGAGACCGTCGGGGGGGAGGTCGAGGAGCTGACGGGATACTCAGAGCAGACCCTGGAGACACGGACGGGGATACTCCACGGCGAACTCGTCCACCCGGACGACCGGGAGAAGGTCCGGGATGCGGTCGAAGGGACCGTGGCGAACGGGAAACCGTTCGAGATCACGTACCGCCTGGTCACCGCCGACGGCTCAGAGAAGTGGGTGTGGGAACGAGGACAGCGCGTCGAGGCCGTCGGGAGCGGCACGGAATTGATAGAAGGATTCATCACCGACATTACGGACCAGCACGAGACGGCACAGGAGCTGCGGAGGGAACGTGAGTTCGTAGACCAGGCGCTCGACACCCTCGACGACCTCTTCTACGTCGTCGGGGCGGACGGCCAGATGATCCGCTGGAACAAGCGGCTGACGGAGGTTACCGGCTACACGGACGAGGAGATCGCGGACATGTACGCGATCGATTTCTTCCCGGAGGACGAACGCGGGCGGATCGGCGAGGCGATAGACGAGACGCTGACGGCGGGGAAGACGATCGTCGAAGCCGACATCCTCACGGCGGACGGCGAACGGGTCCCCTACGAGTTCACGGGAAGGCGACTGACCGCGGCCGAGACGGACATGGCTGGACTCGTCGGTGTCGGCCGCGACGTGCAGGAACGCGAACGGAGACAGCGGAACCTGGAGCAGAAGAACGAGCGACTCGACGAGTTCACCGGGATCATCTCACACGACCTCCGGAGTCCGCTGAGCGTCGCGAGCGGACGGATCGAGCTGGCCAAAGAGGAGTGCGACAGCGAACACCTCGCCCACGCGACCAGCGCACTGGAACGGAGTCAGGCGCTCATCGACGACCTGCTGATCCTCGCTCGAGAGGGCGACCGGGACGCGGTCGAGTCGTTCGAACTCGTGGACGTCATCGAGGCGTGCTGGCGGACCGTCGAGACTGAGAACGCGACGCTCGTCGTCGACGTCGATCGACGGATCCGAGCCGACCGGAGCCGACTCCAGCAGGTCCTCGCCAACCTCGTCCGGAACGCGGTCGAACACGGTGGGGAGGACGTGACCGTAACGTTCGGCGAGACGGAAGACGGGTTCTACGTCGCCGACGACGGACGGGGGATCCCGGAGGAGGAACGCGAGCGCGTGTTCGAGCCGGGCTACTCCACCGCGGCGGACGGTACGGGGTTCGGGTTGAGCATCGTCGAACAGATCATCGAGCAACACGGCTGTGAGATCCGAGTCGCCGAGAGCGACGCGGGTGGTGCACGCTTCGAGATAACTGGCGTGGAATTCGTCGACTGAACCGCCGAGGCGCTCGGCGCGTGTCGTGTCGACGTGGCCGCCCGGCGGACGGGAGCGGAACGTTACGGGCCATCCCGGGGCCCGTTCACCGGGGACGACGGTGGAACCGGGGTCCGGACCGGCCCGCGGTCAAGCCATCCGACCCCGGATTCTCGCTATCGTGCCGGACGTCGTGCGGACACCGGATCAGCACTGACCTGACCTCCCCCGATCGGATTCCGTATCGTGGCGAGTGGTTTATCACGTTCGCCGGGGGCCTTTTAATACTCGTCCCGCGTCTGCCGGGGTATGGAACTCAAGATACTGCTGTACGAGGGGTTCGACGAACTGGACGCGATCGGCCCGTACGAGGTGCTCCGGAACGGCGCACGGGCCGGCGCGGACCTCTCGACCCGGATGGTCACCCTCGACCCGAAGGAGACGGTAACCGCGAGTCACGGCCTCCGGGTGGGGGTCGACGGCACGCTCGGATCGCCGGACACCCTCCTCGTGCCCGGGGGTGGGTGGGGCGACCGCGCCGAGACCGGCGCGTGGGCCGAGTACGACCGGGGGGACATCCCGGAGGCGATCGCGAGCGCGCACGACCGGGGGGCGACCGTCGCCACGGTCTGTACGGGCGGGATGCTCGCCGCGGGCGCGGGCATCCTCGACGGCCGTCCGGCGACCACGCACCACGTCGCCCACGACGACCTCCGCGAGGTGGCCGAGTTCGTCGAGGCCCGCGTGGTCGACGACGGCGACGTCCTCACCTGTGGCGGGGTCACCTCCGGTATCGACCTCGCCTTCCACTTCCTCGCCCGCGAGTTCGGCGAGGAGATCCGTGACCGCGTGGCGAGACAGATCGAGTACGAGCCCTCCGGGGACGTTTACGTCGGTTGACTCGGGGGAGGGCCCCGTCTCTCCCCAGGAGGCAGTCGAACGATCCCACCCGATGGTTCGATCGGCCTTCCCCGTTGGCGAACGATTTTAGACCCGGAGGCACCCTTACCAGTCACGTGCGCATCGAGAACAGCTTCATCCCGGTCCGGGGCGTGGGAGAGAAGACCGAGCGGCGGCTCTGGCGCGAGGGGGCCACCCACTGGGACTCGTTCGACCCCTCGATGGTATCGGGGACGCTCGCCGACCGCATCGGGCGATTCATCGAGGACGCCCGCCCGCGTCTGGTCGACGGGGACGCCCGCTTTTTCGCCGACGCCCTGCCGAGCGGCGAGCGGTGGCGGCTCTACGAGAACTTTCGAGACGATACCGCGTTCTTCGACATCGAGACGACCGGGCTCTCCCAGGACCGCGACGACGTCACCACCGTGAGCGTCCACCGCAACGGCGAGACGACCACGCTCGTCCGCGGTCGGGACCTCACCCGCGACCGGCTACGCGAGGCGCTCGACGCGCCCCTGCTCGTCACTTACAACGGCGCGCGCTTCGACGTCCCGTTCCTGGAGGAGTCGTTCGACCTCTCGCTCGACGCGGCGCACCTCGATCTGCTCTACCCCTGCCGGTCGCTCGGGCTGACGGGCGGGCTGAAGACGGTCGAGCGCGACGTCGGCATCGAGCGCGATCGCCCCGATCTCGGCGGGCGGGACGCCGTCCGGCTCTGGCGGCGCTACGAGCGTCGCGGCGACGAGGGTGCCCTGGAGACGCTCGTCTCCTACAACCGCGAGGACACCGTCAACCTCCGGACCGTCGCCGATCGGGTCGCCGACCGGCTCCACCGCGAGCGGTTCGAGGACCCGTAGCCGTCCGTCACTCGGTCGAGTCCGCCTCGAAGCGTCCGGCCTCGGCGAGGTCGGTCAGCGCCCGGTCGACCAGCGCCCGGAGGACGAACGCCACCCGCTCGCGCTCGTCGGCGGCCCCCTCGATCTCGGTCCCCTCCAGTTCGTCGGCGACCGCCCGTATCTCCGGGCCGTGGTTCTCGAGCACCGCGTCGACGAGCGCCTTCGCCCCGCGGCGGGTCGTCGTCCGTGCCGCCGCGAGCTCTCCAGTCGCCCCCTCGGGCAACGAGTACGGCAACAGCCGGGTGTTCGCCCGGTAGTGCTTGCGCGTCCCGCCGCCGACCGACTCCAGACGTTCGACCTCGACGAGCCCCGCGGACTCGAGCTTTCGGACGTGGTGGCGGACGGTCGGCTCGGCCCGCTCCTCGCCCGCGGCCCGGAGATCTTCGGTGAGGCTCTCGATGGTCCCCGACTCCCCGGCGAGCCGGGCGAGGATCCGGGCCCGGAGGTCGTTGCCGACGGCCGCGGCGGTCTCGGTGTCGAGCGCGAGTTCGCGTTCGATCTCGACGTCGCGTTCGGCGAAGCTCATGCACCGGGGTTCGACGACGACCGACAAAAGCGTTGGTAGAATAGTTCTATCGGTTCGAACTTTCTCTAAGGAACCGTCGTCGCAACCGCTTTCCCCACCGAACCGGATCCAGGGGTATGGAACGCGACGTCGCCGACCGCGAGTGGCGGCTCGTCCGCGAGGAGGACCTAGACGGCGCGCGGGCGATGGCCTACGACGAGGTGGCCGCGGGGACGGCCGCCGCGGGCGGTCCACGCACGGTTCGAGTCTACCGGTGGGCCCCGAGCACGCTCTCGCTCGGCTACCGACAGCCCGCCGCCGACGTCGACTGGGAGTGGTGCGAACGGGAGGGCGTCGGCGTGGTCCGCCGACCCACCGGGGGCGGGGCCATCTACCACGACTCGTTCGGCGACATCTCCTACTCCATCGTCGCCCCCGCGGCGGAACTCCCGGGGGATCTGATGGAGACGTACGAACGCCTCTGCGAGCCGGTGCTGGAGGCGTTCCGGCGGATGGGCGTCGACGCCGATTTCGCCGACGAACCGAAGGAGTCGATCCTCTATCCCGCGTGTTACCTCCGGGACGTCAACCCCGCCCACGACGTGCTCGCCGGAGGTCGAAAGGTGAGCGGCAACGCCCAGTACCGGACGCGGGACGCGGTCATCCAGCACGGCTCGCTCTCCTTCTCGACCGACCCGGAGCGGCACCTCTCGTGTTTCGCCGACCACGGCATTCCCCCCGAGAGGTTCACGGAACGGGTCGCGGGGATCGACGAGTTCGCCGACGTCACGCGCGAAGAGTGCGTCGCGATCCTGGAGTCTACGCTCGCCGAGTGGGCCGGCGCGGAGCCCGGCACCTGGACCGGCGACGAGCGCGACCGGGTCGCGGAGATCGCCGACGGGAAGTACCGGACCGGGGCGTGGACCCGCGATCGGACCGACCCGCTCGCGGAGTAGTCGGATCGAAGCGCGTCGCGTCCCCGAGGGGTTTCGAAACGTCCCTCTCGGGTGTGGTCCCCCGACCCGTTCAGGCCAGCGTGATGACGACCGCCCCGACGACGACGAGGGCGGCCCCGGCGACGACGCCCCGCGTGATCCGTTCGAGGTCGTCGAGGAGGAAGTAGGCGAACGCCGCGGTGAACAGCGGCGTCGTCGCGATGAGCGAGGAGGCGATGGCGACCCGCCCGAGGTCGAGCGAGACGAAGAACATGAGCAGCGAGAGCGCGTTCAGGACGCCGCTCCCGACGAAGATCGCGTAGGTCCGGCGCGAGACCGCGTCCATCGCGTCCCGTCGTCGGGTGAGGACGTACGCGGCGAGCAGCAGCCCGCCGGCGGTCTCGTTTAGCGCGACGCCGTGGAGCGGGGTCGCGGCGGTCGTCGTCAGTCCCCACCGACGGAGCACGTCCGAGAGCGCGAACGCCCCGGCGGCCGAGAGCGGGAACAGCAGTTCGTACGCCTGCCACCCGCCGATGTCGCCCCCACGGGAGAGCGAGAGGACGACGAGTCCACCCACGAGCAGGAGTATCCCGCCGACGACCTGAGGGGAGACGGCCTCGTCGATGAGGACGAACGCGAGCGCGGTCGCGAACAGGGGTCGCGTGCTGATGCCCGCGCTGTTGACGCTCGCGCCCACCCTGTGTATACCGCTGAAGGAGGCGAAGCGCCCGAGCGCGGTCCCGATGACGCCGGCGAGCACGAACGCACCGAGACCGACGAGCGAGACGTCGGCGAACACGCCCACCTGACCGAGCACGAGGAGCAGTCCCCAGTAGACGGCGACGTCGGTGAACGCGACCACGAGCGAGGCCTGCAGGCTCGTCCCACCCTCCTCGAGGCCGAGCTTCAGCCCGACCATGCTCAGCGACCAGATCGCCGCGCTGAGCACCGCGATCAGGTAGGCCTCGGTCGCCATGTCACCCCCGTCCGGTCCGGGGGGTTTACATCCCCCGAATCGACCGGGATGGGGCCCGGGCGATCGGTTCCGAAGTCACTATCTCGCCCGGGGCCTATGGGCGAACATGAGCACGTCCGAACTCCGGGTGGGTGCACACACCTCCATCGCCGGTGGCGTCCACAACGCCGCCGACGCGCAGGTCGATCTGGGCGGCAACTGCGGGCAGATCTTCTCCCACAGCCCGCAGGTGTGGGCCGACCCCTCCATCGACGAGGCCGACGCCGAGCGGTTCCGCGACCTCGCCAGCGAGCACGACCTGGATCCGTGGGTCATCCACACCTCCTACCTAGTGAACCTCTGTACCCCCAAGGCGGACCTTCGGGAGAAGTCCGTCGCGTCGATGCGGACGGAGGTCGACGTCGCCCGGGAGCTGGGGATCGACTACGTGAACGTCCACCTCGGCGCGCACACGGGCGCGGGCGTCGAGGCCGGCCTGGAGAACGCGGTCGAGGCGCTCTCGGCGGTGGAGATACCCGAGGACGTGACGGTGCTCGTCGAGTCCGACGCCGGGAGCGGAACCAAGCTCGGCGGCGACTTCGAGCACCTGGCGTACGTACTCGAGGAAAGCAACCACGATTTAGAGGTCTGCGTCGACACCGCCCACGCCTGGGCCGCGGGCTACGACCTCTCGACGCCCGAGGCGGTCGAGGACACGCTCGCGGAGTTCGACGACGTGGTCGGCCTCGACCGGCTCGCCTGCATCCACCTCAACGACTCGAAGCACGGCCTCGGGACGAACAAGGACGAGCACGCCCACGTCGGCGACGGGGAGATCGGCGAGGACGGGATGCGCGCGATCGTCAACCACCCCGCTCTCGCGGACGTTCCGTTCGTCCTCGAGACGCCCACGGAGGACGGCCGCTCCTACGAGTGGAACATACGGAAGGTCAGGGAGCTGCGTGGTGCGTAGCACCACGGCGAGCGAACGGCCGAGCCGTGAGCCGCGCGGCGTGTAACGCCACGAGAAACGAGCGGCGAAAAAACGAGCTGTGCGACGTGTAGCGTCGCGGTGGGACTCGCGAGAGAACGGACGACATCGGCCGCGAACGGCCGTCACTGCGACGGGCGAACGCGACCCTTTTTCCCGGCGGACCCGAAGCGAGGTCGATGCGTCGGTTCAGCGAGGAGTATCTCACCCGAACCCGAACGGGGATGTGGACGGGCGACGCCAGGGAGGCGCTCGTCGACCTCGACCTCGGGTCGGCCGAGCGGCTGCTCGACGTGGGGTGCGGAACGGGCGAGTTCACGGCCGTCCTCCGCGAGGAGGCCCCCGACGAGGCGACTGTGGTCGGTGTCGACCGCGATCCGGACCTCCTCGGCCACGCTCCGGACCCGGTGGTCCGTGCGGACGCGCTCTCGCTCCCCTTCGCCGATTCGACGTTCGACGTCGTCGCGTCCCAGGCGCTGCTGGTGAACCTCCCCGACCCGGTCGCCGCGCTCCGGGAGTTCCGTCGGGTCTCGCGCGGGCGGGTCGCGGCGGTCGAACCGGACAACGCCGCCGTCAGCGTCGACTCGACCGTCGACGACGAGGCCGTGCTCGCCCGGTGTGCGCGTGAACGGTATCTCGACGGGGTCGGGACGGACGTCTCGCTCGGCGACGCCTCGGCGGCGTTCGAGCGGGCGGGGCTCGACGGCGTGACCGTGAGACGATACGACTTCGAGCGGGTGGTCGAACCGCCCTACTCGGAGGCGGCGGTCCGTGCGGCGACCCGGAAGGCGAGCGGTGCCGGCCTGCGCGAACGGCGGGAGGTCCTGTCCGACGGGACGAACGCGGAGGAGCTCGACGCGCTACGGGAGTCCTGGCGCGAGATGGGCCGGGAGGCCGTCCGACAGCTCCGCGACGGGGAGTACCGCCGACGCGAGACGGTCCCCTTCTACGTCACCGTCGGTCGCGTCTGAGGTCCGGTAATAACAGGGCGCTCCTCGGCGGGAGAGCGAACGGAGAACGGGCGGCGGCGGACGGTGATCACCGAACTGCCGGACCGCTGGCCGGGCGCGCGTCGCGTCGCTCGGGGCCGGCGCTCAGGTCGTCCTCGCCACCTTCTTCACCCTCTTCGCTTTCGCTCCCGTCCTCCCCTTCTCCGCCTTCCTCGCCCTCGTCCTCCTCTCCGTCTCCCTCTCCGTCTTCGTCGTCCTCGCCCGTCCCCGGACCGCTACAGCCTACCAGGAGGGCGAGACCGCCGACGCCGGCGGCGAGCAGTCGGCGTCTCGGCGCTCGGCGAACGTCGATCTCGGGTGTCTCGTCGTTCATCGTCCCCCGACTTGTCCCGGGCTGATCGTAGTCCTGCACCCTGCGCTCGCAGGTTTTCGACGCCCGCTCGTACGCGCCGGACGATCAGACGACGTCACCGCGGACCGTCACGCCCTCGCGGTCGTCGCGCTGGCGTTTCACGGCCGCGGCGGCCTCCTCCGCCTCCGGTTCGTCCAGTCCGAGCATCTCCAGCGCCCCCGAGAGGGTCGGGAAGACGAACTCGCCCGCACGGAGTTTCTCGAAGGCCGACTCGCTCCGGGTGCCGCCGTCCTCCCCGTCGACCCACAGGCAGGCCGCCCGGGGATCGAGGACCTGCGTCCAGTCCCCGCGGGCCTTCGCGCCCTTCAGCCGCTGGGTGACGTTGTTCTCGAACCCGGTGTTGCACACCTCCAGGTGGACCGGTTCGTCGGGGTCGAGGAGGTGCGCCGCGAGACAGCGTTCGGGAGCGACGTGGCCGTTCGCGTTCGCCCGGAGGTGCTCGGGGTGCTGTTCGGCCCAGTCGGCCGAGACGGTCTTGCCGACGCCGGCGACCCCGTGTGACTCGCGGAACCGCCCTTCGGCCTCGGGTCGGTCCTTGAACAGGAGGTCCTTCGTGAGGTAGACGTCGAGCCGTTCGACGGGGTCCAGCCCGAGGACGACGTCGCCGAAGACCCACACCTCCCGGACGGGGACGGGCATCGGTTCCGTCTCGACGGTCCGGACGAGGCGCTCGATCCGGTCGACGGCCTCGTCGCGTCCGAGGGTCATACCCCCCGTACGGAGCCCCCGGGAAAGAGTCGTTCGCTCCGCGGGCTCGGACCTGCCTCGACCGCGACACCCGTCCTGGCATACACCGCGGCGCTCGGGGACGGTCCCCGTGGTCCCGTCGACACGCGGCGTGGCCCGGGGACCCGAAAATTATTTGCTTTGTAGAACGACCGAAATATTTGATGAGTACCGATAGCGGGACCGGTCGCGACCGGCCGCTGCTTCACGAGTGGGAGTCGAGACTCTACGGCACCGTCCAGTCGCGGGACTACCCCGTCCCGGTCCAGTTCCTCAGCACGCTCCTCCGGGTCGGGACGACGCTCGACCGGGCCTACTGGGGGTCGATCGCCGACCTGTCGGCCGACATCACGGAGCGGCACGTCGGCGGGGTCAGCGGACGGTTCTACGTCAGGAGCTGGCTCGACGCCAAGTTCGTCCACCAGTTCGGCGGCGACGGAACACACATCGAGCTGTTACGGGACCTCCTCTCGAACGTCGACGAGTCGGACGTCTTCCTCGACGTCGGCGCGAACTTCGGGAAGTTCAGCTGCATGCTGGCTCACGCCCTCCCCCCCGGGAACGTCGTCGCCGTCGAACCCCACCCTGCCAACGCGGACCGACTGGACGAGAACCTGGCGCTGAACTGCGTCGACCGGGCCGCGATCCGCCGTGCGCTGTCGGACGAGAACGGGACCGCCGAGCTCACCGTCGGCACCGACGTCTCGGGGTTCCAGGGGGCGGCGTTCCGGTCGATCTCGTCGACCAGAACGCTCGACTGGCTCAAATCCCGACGGGAGATCACTCACGAAGTGCCGACGATCCGCGGTGACGACCTGATCGAGGAGGCGGACCTCCCACAGCCGACGGTGGTGAAGATCGACGTGGAGGGTGCGGAACTCCGGGTCATCGACGGGATGCGCGAGACACTCGAGAACGAGGCGTGTCGCCTCGTCTACTGCGAGGTCCACGCAAAGCGGCTCCGCGGGACCGGGGACGACCCGCGCCGCGTCGCGAGGGAACTCGAGGCGCTCGGGTTCGAGGTCGTCGAGGAGCCGGAGACCTACGGGGGGACCGAGCAGGTGAAGGCGGTCCGGTCGGACGGCTGAACGGCGGATCTAGGCCGACCGAACGCGGGAGCGAAACGGTCAACCCTTCGAGGCCGTACGTTCGACGCGATGGACTGTGACAAGTGCGGGGACGGGGCGGTGATGCACGCCGCCTACTCCGGGCTGCACCTCTGTGAGGACCACTTCTGCCGGTCGGTCGAGAAGCGCGTCCGTCGGCGTATCCGCGAGGACTCGCTGCTCCCCGCCGACGCCACCCCCAAGGACCCGGAGACGTGGGTGATCGGGCTCTCCGGGGGCAAGGACAGTGTCGTCCTCGCGAGCATCGTCCACGACGTCTTCGACCGGGACCCGCGAGTCGAACTCGTCGGGCTCACGATCCACGAGGGTATCGAGGGCTACCGCGACGCCTCGCTCGACGCGTGTCTGGATCTGACGGAGCGGATCGGTATCGACCACGAGGTCGTGAGCTACGAGGAGGAGTTCGACCTCCGAATGGACGACGTCGCGCGCGAGGACCCCGAGGGGATGGCCCCCTGTGCCTACTGTGGGGTGTTCCGCCGCGACCTGCTCGAACGCTACGCGGAGGAGCTCGGAGCCGACAAGCTCCTCACGGGGCACAACCTCGACGACGAGGCCCAGACCGCGCTGATGAACTTCCTCTCCGGGGACGTCCGGCAGGTCGCCAAGCACTTCGACGCCTCGCTCGGCCCGTTCGACGAGCGCGGGTCGGACGCGACCGGACCGGGAGGGGTGCGGCCCGACGACCACGACGAGCGGTTCGTCCCCCGCGCCAAGCCGCTCCGGGACGTCCCCGAGAAGGAGGTCGCACTCTACGCCCACCTCCGGGACCTCCCGGTCCACATGGCCGAGTGCCCCCACGCGAGCGAGGCCTACCGTGGGGAGATACGCGACCTCCTCCTCTCGCTCGAGGAGAACCACCCCGGGACGCGTCACTCGATCATCTCGGGCTACGAGGAACTCGCACGTCTGGCGAGCGAGGCTCGGGAGGAGGACGGTCCGGTGCTGGGCGAGTGCGAACGCTGTGGCGCGCCGACGACCAGGGACCTGTGTCGGAAGTGTGACCTCGTCGAGGCGGTCCACGAGGCCGGCGCTGGTGTGGACGGCGAGGCCGACCACAGGGAGGCCTCGACGACGAACGGACGGCCCGGCGACCCGTAAGCAGTGGGACGCACCGAGGAGGCGCGTTTCGGGAGCGGAGGCGTAGTGAGCCGCGAACGAAGGTGATACCGACAGAGATGGAGTTCGGTGGCGGACGCGAGCCGAGTGACCGACCGACGGTCCTGGTGGACGCTTCCGGATGTCCGTGCACCGACCGGTTCGGAGCGATACCCGACTCGACGGCCCGGTTGATCGAACCGTAATCCACGCCGAACGTCCGCCGTGCGTCGGTCGTATGTCAGACGATATTCGATTACGGCTACTGCTGTAAACGCACTACTGCACGACGATAAAATAGATAATCGATTCGACCTATCGGATTACGTCGAGGCCGTTGTTCTGCTCGACTTCCGATCGGCCGCCGTCCGTCTCGCCGAAGTTGGCGTTGCCGCCCCCGTTCCCGGAGAACGACTCCGAACCGGAGCTCTCGGACCCGGACCCCGACCCGGGAACTTCGCCCTCGATGGCGGCGCGGGAGGCGTCCGCCTGCTTCTGGGCCGTCGGTCCGAGGATCTGGGCGGACTGGACGCCGGTCATGATGGCCATCACGCGGACCTTGCCCTTGTACTCCTCCTGGATGCGAGCGCCCCAGATGACGTTCGCCGAGGCCTCGAGGCGCTCGGTGATGTTCTGGGCGATACCCTCGGCCTCCTTCAGCGTGAGGTCCGGGCCGCCGGTGATGTGGACCAGTCCGCCGGAAGCGCCGCGGTAGTCGACGTCCAGCAGCGGGTGGTTCATCGCGTCCTTGACCACCTCCTCGGTCTTGTTCTTGTCCTGGGTCTCCCCGACGAGCATCACGGCCACGCCGCCCTGGTTCATGATCGAGGTCATGTCCGCGTAGTCCAGGTTGATGAGGCTCGGCTGCGTGATCGTCTCGGAGATCCCCTTGACCGTCTCGGCGATGATCTGGTCCATCACCGAGAACGCCTTGCCGATCGGGAGGTTCGGGACGTAATCCAGGAGGCGGTTGTTGTCGAGGACGATGATCGAGTCGGCCTCGTTGCGGAGCTTCTCCAGGCCCTCCTCGGCCTTCACGGTGCGGGCACGCTCGACGTTAAACGGCGTCGAAACCATGCCGACGACGATCGCGCCCTGCTCCTTGGCGATCTTCGCACAGACGGGGGCAGCGCCGGTACCGGTGCCGCCGCCCATCCCGGCCGTAACGAAGACGAGGTCGGCATCGCCGATGACCTCCTTGATCGTCCCCTGTGCCATCTCCGTGGCACGCTCGCCCATCGACGGGTCGCCACCGGCGCCGAGCCCGTTGGTGAGGGATTTGCCGACCAAGATCTTCGTGTCGGCCTCGATCATCTTCAGGTGCTGCTTGTCCGTGTTGATGGCGATGGTCTCGGCCCCGTCGACGCCGATGTTGTAGAGACGGTTGACGGTGTTGTTACCTGCTCCGCCAGCGCCGATGATGACGATGCGCGGATCGCCGAAGTCCTCGCCGTCGTCCCCGGCGGCGTCGCGCTTCTCCTTCTCGGCGTTCTCCAGTGCGGAGTTGACGATGTCCTGCATCGTCTACACCTTCGCCCAGCCGCGGCGCTCGGGCTGGCGCTCGTCGTCGGCCTGTTCGTTGATCATCTCGCGGACGGCCGACCGGATCGCCTCGCTCCGGTTGGGGAACTTCCCCGTATCGACCATTCGCTCGACTTCCTCGATCTGCTGTTTCGGGATCCGTAGTGTCACACGCTCCATTGTTTTCCCCTTGTTGTCCGGTAAGACGGTGGCGGCACACACCCGCACGAACCGTCTTACAGCGCCGAACCGGCGGACGGAGGAGCGGTGTAACCCGCTCCAACCGTGCTGTAAGACGACCGTCTTACGCGGATGTATGCACAGACTACTCCATTATAAAGGTTTGCACGAGCGTAAGACAGAATAGTCCTACACCCGTTTACGGGCTCGAACGGCCCGAATTCCGCGTTTACCGTCTTGCGAGCGTCAGACGATCGCGGCGGAACCGGGGGATTCGTCCCCTTCCCGACCACGGAACCGGAACCGATTCGAGGTCTCGGAACGGCACGTGATGCGGATACATCGCCTCACGACACGTTTACCGGCCGTTTACGATCTGTCCAACACGTCTGCCGCGGGCGTCCGACGCCCGCACGACGGGCAGAACGCCCAGTCGGAGCGCATCTCGTCGCCGCATTCGCAGAAGACACGGTGACTGGCCTTCTCGCCGCAGTTCGAGCAGTAAACGGCAGAGGGCGACAGGGTCTCCCCGCACTGTTTGCACGCGCTCTCCCCCTCCTCGTCGGCGTTTGCGGACTCCACCGCATCTGTCTTACGTTCGCCCCCGCGTTCGACGCTCGCCCCGTCGGAATCGCCGTCCAGCGAGATGTTTACGTTGATATCCTGCGGGCTACTCCGCGCGCCGACGCGAGCGTCGAGTCGTTCCTCGATGAGCTCGTCGATGCGTTCGAGCAGGATATCGTCGAGCGTCCCCGCCTCCGCGCGCTCGCGCGTACCGTCCGTTCCATCCGTTCCGACGCCGACGGTCGGCTCCCCCAGGTACTCCCGGAGGGCCTCGCGCATGACCTCGCTCTTGGAGGCGTCGAACTCCTCCAGTTGCGCGATGAGGTCGTCGTCCGCGCGGAACGTGATCTTGCTCATCTACTCGTCGGACGTGTTGTCTCCCACTACACTTGAACCTTCGCGCGCCGTCGGACAGGCGTCATCCCCCGTCCCCTCGCGCCGTATGACAACCGTTAAGTCCGACAGTCGTCTCGATTCGAGTGCGACCGCCCTTAGCTCAGCCTGGTAGAGCAGCCGACTGTAGATCGGCTTGCCCCCCGTTCAAATCGGGGAGGGCGGACTGAACCTCAGCACCCGGGAGCGGAGCGACCGATGCTGAGTGTGAGGGACCACTCCCCGATTTGAGCCGACGAGTCGCACGCCCGCACAGCCGAGCGTAGCGAGGCGAGCAGGAACGTCTCGGCTCGTTCAGATCGGGGAGGGCGGACGCCTCTTCCCAGCGCTTCCGACCGTGTAGCGGCTGACCCCCTGGCGTACCGGTATCCGTGCCGGTTCGCCGGACCGGGGAACCCAGTAGCCTCCCCACCACCTGTCGTAGCATCGACGGTCGGAACCGGTCGGGCGAGCGTGAACCGTTGTCCCCACGGTGGGGACAGTCGACCTCGGGCATCTCGGTCGAAACCGGGGTAACGATCCCGTGTTCGCACACAGGACCTCGGCCCGGACGCTCCGCCGAGATCGCCGACTCACGTTCTGAGTCCCCAGTGGTCCTCAAGAGACGCGGGCACCGTCGACATAGACGAGATGAGCGGGATCAGGGGGCAGAACCTCCCGAGTCCCGGTGGGGTGTTCTCGCCGGACTCACACCGCCCGCGGGCCGGCCCGTCCGGGCGTGGAGGGGGTACAGACGATGAGTAGCCGTACGGTTATCTCGAAAGACGAGTGCCAACGGCTCCGCGCCGCCTACTCCGACGGACAGTCGGTCGGCCAGATCGCCGACGACTTCGAGTACACCTCCTCGGCCGTCCGACGACACGTCCACGACTACTGCGCACACTCGGTCCCCGCCGGCGGATGGGGATCGTCAGGTGGCGTCGAGTGTCCGTTCTGCGGGGAGTCCGTCCGACACCTCCCGGGCCACCTGCCGGGCTGTGCCGAGGCGGAAACGTCCGAGGAGGAACCCCAGCACCGGCCGACCGGCGACTGGGAGTGGTGAGTGCGTTCGATACGGCACGGTCCTCCGAGCACCTGTGATCCGTGATCCACCTCCTGCCTCCCGTCGCCCGTCCACCGGTGTCCGTCCGACGGTCGTCGGTCTTACGCCTCGGGAAGCCAGCCGGCGAACGGGTCGTCGAGCGGTACGGAGAGAGCGTCGAGAAACCGCGCGGTGAGCAGGTAGTGGCCGGCCAGCAGCGTCAGCCCGACCACGGTCTCCGTGTCGGTGACGGTCTCCGCGGCCTCGAACAGCGGCCCCGTGACCGTCCCGCTCGCGACGGCCGCGGCGTACCGCATGATCGCCTGCTCGCGCTCGGGGAACGGCGTGTCGTCGGCGCGCGCGATATGACGGAGTTCCTCCACGGAGATCCCGGCCTCCTGGCCGATGCGGACGTGCTGGTGCCACTCGTAGCGTGCCCGACAGGAGCGGGCGACGGCGAGGATGGCGAGTTCGCGCTCGCGCGTCGAGAGGTCACCGGCGTTCCACAGCGCGGTCCCGAACCGCATGTACGCCTGCATCGCCCGCGGGACGTGTCCCATCGCTCGAAAGAGGTTCAGCTTGCCGAGGACGTCCTCGTCGAAGAGGTACCGGTACTCCTCGGGCAGGTCGGACTGGTCGAGCAGCGGGACCCGTGCGGTCTCGTCGGTCTCCATACCCGGGTGGCGTCACGGAGCGTGAAAGCTTCTCACGTTCCCCGCCCCTCCTCGACAACCCCGGTCAGGCACAGGAGAACCCGCCGTCGACCACGAGCGCCTGGCCGGTCACCCAGGCGGCCTCGTCGCTGGCGAGGTAGAGCATCGCGTTCGCGACGTCCTCCGGCTGGCCGAGCCGACGGAGCGGGTAGTGCTCGGCCATCCGGGAGGAGAGCTCCTCCCACTCCTCCTCGGAGCGGTCGCGCTTGGGCATCGGCGTCTCGGTCACGCCCGGACAGACCGCGTTCACCCGGACGCCCTCGGGGCCGGCCTCCGCGGCCACCGCGCGGGTCAGGTTCACCACGGCACCCTTCGTGAGCGAGTAGCCCGAGAGCCTCGGCGAGCCGATGACGCCCGCCAGCGACGCCGTGTTCACGATCGCGCCCGATCCCTGCTCCTTGAGGTGGGGGAGCGCGGCCGCACAGCCGTTCCACACCCCGCGGACGTTGACGCCGATGAGCCGGTCGAGCTCCTCGTGTGCGAGGTCCTCCATCGCCGTCGGTTCGTGGCTCACGCCCGCGTTGTTCAGCACGATGTCGAGGCCGTGCTCCTCGGCCGTCGCGTCGATCGCGTCCCGGAACGCCTCGAAGTCGCGCACGTCGAGTTCGTGTGCGATCGCCCCCTCGACACCCTCGACGGTCTCGGTCGCGCCCTCGTGGTCGACGTCGGCGGCGACGACCGTCGCGCCCTCGGCCGCGAACCGCTCGACCGCGGCGCGACCCAGCCCGGAGCCTCCGCCAGTAACGAACGCCGTCTTGCCATCCAGTCGCATAGCTCGGCGTCGACGGGCCGATACATAAACGGAGGTGTCGCGAACGGTCCCGGAGGAACGCGGAGGAGACCCCGACCGACTACTCGTTCCGGGTCAGCCCGGGGTTGGTCACCGCGCCGTTCGCCGCCGACCCGAACGCCATGCCGTACTTGGCGAGGACGCCCGACGTGTAGTTCGGTTCCGGCGGTTCCCAGTCTTCGAGGCGCTCCTCGAGCTCCCCCTCGGAGAGGTCGACCGATATCTCCCGCTCTGGGATGTCGATAGTCACCGTATCGCCGTCCTCGACGGCGGCGATGGGACCGCCGACGAACGCCTCGGGGGCGGCGTGGCCGACCATCGGTCCCCGGGTGGCCCCCGAGAACCGCCCGTCGGTGATCATCGCCACGTCGTCCTCGTGGCCCGCGCCGACCACCGCGGCGGTGACGCCGAGCATCTCGCGCATACCCGGGCCACCCTGGGGCCCCTCGTTGCGGATCACGATGACGTCACCCGACTCGATCTCCCCTTCCTGAACGTACGCCATCGCGTCCTCCTCGTTCTCGAAGACGCGGGCGGGACCCTCGTGGTGGAAGTTGTCGTCGCCGGTCACTTTGAGGACCGCACCCTCGGGGGCGAGGTTCCCCGTCAGGATCTTGATCGCCCCCTCCTCGTGGAGCGGCTCCTCGACCGTGTAGAGGAAGTCCGCCTCGATCTCCTCGTCCGACGGGAGGTCGAGCGTCTCGAGCTCCTCGGCGATGGTCCGACCGGTGACGGTCATCGCGTCACCGTGGACGTACCCCCCTTCGAGCAGCCGGCGGATCACGACCGGGACCCCGCCGAGCTCGTGCAGGTCCTCCATCACTCGTGAGCCGCCGGGCTGGAGGTTCGCGATCTTCGGCGTCCGCCGGCTGATCTCGTTGAACTCCTCGATATCGAGGTCGATGCCCGCCTCGGCCGCCATCGCCAGCACGTGGAGGACGCCATTGGTCGAGCCTCCGAGGGCGACCTGGACCGCGATGGCGTTCTCGAAGGACTCCTTCGACAGGACGTCCGATGGCTTGCGGTCGTTCTTCACGCAGTCGAGGACGACCTCGCCCGCCTCGCGGGCCACGTCGTAGCGCTCCTCGTCCTCGGCGGGGGGGCTCGCGCTCCCGAGCGGCGCGAGCCCGATGGCTTCGGAGATGCTCGCCATCGTGTTGGCGGTGAACATCCCGCCACACGAACCCGCACCGGGGCAGGCGTGACGCTCCATCTCGTCCAGTTCCGCCTCACTCATATCGCCGTGTGCCACGGCTCCAACGCCCTCGAAGACGTTCTGGACGGTGATGTCCCGCCCATCGTGCTCGCCGGGCATAATCGAGCCACCGTAGAGGAACACGCTGGGGAGGTCCGTGCGGATCGCGGCCATCATCATCCCCGGCAGGTTCTTGTCACAGCCCGCGACCGTCACCAGCGCGTCCATCCGCTCGCCGAACGAGACGAGTTCGACCGAGTCCGCGATGAGTTCCCGGGAGATGAGCGACGTCTTCATCCCCTCGGTTCCCATCGAGATCGCGTCGGAGATCGTCACGGTGCCGAACTCGATCGGCATCCCGCCCGCCTCGTCGATCCCCTCGATCGCCGCCTGGGCCACGTCGTCGAGGTGGACGTTACACGGCGTGATGTCCGCCGCCGGGTTCGGGACCCCAACCATCGGCGAGGCGAGGTCCTCGTCGTCGAACCCCATCGCCCGGAACATCGCTCTGTGCGGTGCGCGCTCGTATCCCTCCGTCACCTCCCGCGAACGCAGGCCCTCCGCCTTCTCGGGTTTCCCGATCCCGTCCTGCTCGTCGTCCGATCCGGATCGCTCCTGCTGCTGGCTCATAGGCGGGCCCTCGTCGTGGGTGGGCTTAACTCCCGTGGAGTGACGCCCCCGACTGCCCGATCCGTCCGCCGTTTCCGGTCGAAAACCACAAGCGCGACCCCCACCCACCGCCTACCGTGCCGCGCGTCACCGTCACGACGGGTGCCCGGCTCCACGCCGGCTTCCGCAACCTCTCGCTGTCGCTCGGGCGGCTCTACGGCGGCGTCGGTCTCGCGCTCGCCGAGCCGCGCGCGGCGGTGACCGCGGAGACCGATTCGACCGTGACCGTCACCGACGCCGCCGACGCGACCGGCGCGCGGTCGGGGGACTCCGGCGACGCCGCGTCGACCGCCGACGAGATCGCCGGGGAAGTCGCCGAGTACGCCCGTCGGACGTGCGACCTGCTCGGTCTCCCGGGAGCCCGCGTCGAGGTCGCCGAACGTCTCCCCCGGCACGTCGGGCTCGGCAGCGGGACACAGCTCGCGCTCGCCACGTACACGGCAGTCGCGCGGGCGAACGGGGCCGATCCCCGGCCCCGCGAACACGCCCCCGTGCTCGGTCGCGGAGGACGCTCGGGCGTCGGCGTCGCGACCTTCGAGTCCGGGGGGTTCGTCGCCGACGCCGGCCACCCCACCGAGCGGTTCACGACCGCCCCGCCCGCCGACGGGGAGTGGACCGTCCCGGCCGTCCTCGCGCGCTACGACCTGCCCGAGGACTGGCGCGTCTGCCTGGTCCTGCCCGAGGCCGATCCGGGTCGTCACGGCGAGGACGAGGAGCGGAGCATCCGCGGCGTCGTCGAGCGGGCGGACCTGTCGCTCGCCGAGGAGCTTGCCTCGTTGCTCGTCGACCGGCTCCTCCCGGCGGCGGTCGAGGGACGGCTCGATCCGTTCGGCGCGGCGCTCGCGGAGTTCGGCCGGCTCAACGGCGCGTGGTACGCCGACGTCCAGGGCGGGGTCTACCGCCCACCGGCAGGGAAGATCGTCGAGGCCCTCTCGGGGTCGTCGGCCGTCGCGGGCGCGGGGCAGTCCTCCTGGGGTCCGGCGGTGTGGGCGCTGACGGACGCCGACCGCGCCGCGGACGCACGAACGGCCGCCGAAGCGGCCCTCGATACGGCCGATCGGAGCGGGCGAGTGATCCTCGCTCGCCCACGAAACGCGGGCGCGACGGTCGAGGTCGAACCGTCCGTATGAGGGCCGAGCCGTGCGCTCGCGACCCATAGCCACCTTCGCCGACGCGACGCTCAGCGACCCTTGTAGTCCTTCTGCGGGACGTCCACGGTAGGGGCGTCGGCCGCCTGCCAGGCCGTAAACCCCCCATCCAGGTGGGCGACGTCCGGGTAGCCCATCTCCCGGAGCGACTCAGCCGCCAGCGCCGACCGGCCACCCTCGTTGCAGTAGAGCACGTAGCGGTTCGCCGGGTCGAAGAACGGCTTGTAGTAGTCCGTCTCCGGGTCCGCCCAGAACTCGATCATCCCTCTCGGGGCGTGCTCGGCGTCCGGTATCGACCCCTCGATCCACACCTCGCGGATGTCCCGGATGTCCACCAGGACCGTCCGCTCGTCGTCGAGTTCGGCGCGGAGTTCGGCGACGGTCAATGATTCGACCGTCTCGTCGACCTCCGCGACCATCCCCCACGCGGTCCGGTCGAGGCGGAAGTCGGTGTTCTCGTCTCGGGTCACGGCTGATCGACGGGCGGAGGCCACCTAAGCGTTGACCGTCGGCGGAGGCCGGTGACGGTCGGGGGCGGAGCGTTCTTGTCTCCGGCCCGGTTACCGATCGACGAGTGACCGACGGGGAACCCACGGTGACGGTCGGTGATCACGAGGTCCACGGCGTCGGCCTCGACGCCGAGACGCGCTGTACTCACTACGCGAGCGAACGGGACGTCGTCGCGATCCGGTTCGGCTGCTGTGACACCTACTACCCGTGTTTCCGGTGTCACGCGGCCGTGGCCGACCACGACGCGACACCGATCCCCGAGGCGGAGTTCGACGACCCGGGCGTGCTCTGCGGGGTCTGCGGGACCGCCCTCACGGTCCGGTCGTACCTGGAGTGCGACCACGAGTGTCCGGCCTGCGGGGCCGCGTTCAACCCCGGATGCGTGGCCCACCACGACCGCTACTTCGATCGGGGCTGACCGGATCTCGACGTGCACCCCGACGGGCGTCGGAACCCTGTCCGGCGGCGTCGGTGGTCCCGGAACGATCGCGGCGACCTCCCGAACCGGGGAGGCAGGTTATACCCTCCGGCGGTGTAGCGTCGGTATGAGCCTCAGCGACGGGACCGGGACGGTCCTCCACGTCGGGGGGAACGGGACCTCCGAGCCGCTCGGCGCTCGCGGGGCGGAGAACGTGCTGAGCGCGGGGGACGCGGAGGGGGCGCTCGAAGCCATCGCGGAGGGGTCCGTGGACTGCGTGATCGTCGACGCCGGCCTGGCCGCGGTCGCCCGTCGCGTCCGCGAGCGCCACCCCGCGATACCGCTCGTGGTTCGGACCGACGCCGGCCCGGTGGCCATCGAAGACGGGGAGCTCCCGCCGCCGGTCGCGACGGGCTCCGAGAGCGCCCTCGAACGGTGCGTGGGCGCGGCCGACGGGACGACGAGCGACCCCCGTGCCGTCCTCGAGGCGCTCGGCGACGGCGTGTTCGCGCTCGATACCGACCTCCGAATCCGTGCCGTCAACGGCGCGCTCGCCGAACTGACGGGCTACGCCCGCGGGGAACTGCTCGGCGAGCCCGTCTCGCACCTGCTCGACGGGGCGATCGTCGGCGACGACGACGGCGACCGGCTGGCCGCCTTCGAGCAAGGCGAGCGTGCCGTCGACGGCCGCTTCGAGGTCGAACTGCGTCGAGCGGACGGCGAGCGCGTTCCCGTCGAGATCGACCTGTCGCCCGTCGAGTCGGGCGGTACCTCCACCGGGGTCGCCGGGGTGGTCCGCGACGCCACGGAGCGCCGGGAGCGTCGACGCGAACGCGAGCTGTGGCGAGCGATGGTCGACACGGTGACCGACGGGCTCTACGCCCTCGACGGCGATCGGAACGTCATCGCCGCCAGCGAGGGGTTCGCACGGCTCGCCGGCCGGGACCTGGAGTCGCTCCTCGGCGAGCACGTCTCGGTCTGCGTCGAGGAGTCGACCATCGCGGAGAACGTCGAGGTGCGCCGCGACATCATGGAGGGCGAGCGGGCCTACGGGGAGTGGGAGTTCGACGTCGTCAGACCGGACGGCGAGCGGGTCCCCGTCGAGAACCGATACACCGGGCTGCCGACCGAGGAGGGGCTCTACGGCACCGCCGGCGTCATGCGGGACATCAGGGATCGCCGCGAGCGCGAGCGCGAACTCGAACTCCGGCGGGCGATGGTCGACGCGGTGACCGACGGGCTCTACGCCCTCGACGCCGACCGGAACGTCCTCGCGGTCAACGAGGCGTTCGCCGAGATGACCGGTCGGGAGATCGAGTCGCTGCTCGGGGAACACATCTCGGTCTGTATGGACGAGTCGATCCTCGAGGAGACCGACGACGAGCGCGAGGCGATCCTCGCCGGGGACCTCCCCCACGGACAGCACGAGTTCGACCTGATAACCCCCGACGGCGATCGGACGCCGATCGAGCTCCGCTACGCCGCGCTCCCCGACTCCGACACGGAGGGACTCCGTGGCACGACCGGGGTGATGCGGGACATCACCGACCGGCGCGAACGCGAGCGCGAACTCCGGCTGAAGGACCGCGTGCTGGAGGCGGCCGACCTCTCGATCACCATCGCCGACGTGACCCGGGAGGGCGATCCGTTCGTCTACGTCAACCGCGGGTTCGAGCGGCTCACCGGATACGACCGCGAGCAGGTGCTCGGGGAGGGCTGGTGTCTCCTCTACGGCCCCGAGACGGATCCAGGGGCGGTCGAGACCGTTCGCCGGGCGGTCGACGCCCGCGAATCCGTCTCGGTCGATCTGCTGAACTACCGGGCCGACGGGACGCCGTTCTGGAACCAGCTGACGCTCACCCCCGTCGCGGACGACTCGGGGAGCGTCACCCACTTCATCGGCTTCCAGCAGGACGTGACCGAGCGGCGACGGCGGGAGCGCGCGCTCGCGAACCTCCACGACTGGACCCGTCGGATGATCCGGGCCGAGGGTGCCGAGGAGGTGGTCGCGGCGGCCACCGGAGCGATCGACGCGCTGTTCGACGAGCCGAACACGGGCGTCTACACCCTCGACGGCGAGCGCGGACACCTCGCGCTCGTCGGGGACGACGAGGACGGATCCCTCCCGACGACGCTGGCTGACGGCCCCGTCTGGGAGGCGTTCGTCTCCGGGACGGTGAGCGTCCGATCCGCGGACGACGGCGAGGGGACGGACCCGCTCGGCGCGGGGCTGGTCCACCCACTGGGCACACACGGGGTGGTCGTCGTCGGGTGGGGGCGCGAGGAGCCCGTCCCGCGGGACACGGCCGATCTGATGGGTCTCCTGGCGGCCAACGTCGAGACGGCGCTCGACCGCGCGGCCGTCGAGTCGGCGCTCCGCGACCGCGAGCGCCGACTGACCGCCCGCAACGAGGAGCTCGCGCGGCTCGACCGGACCAACGCCGTCATCCGCGGGGTCCACCGGGCGCTGGTCTCGGCGGGGAGCCGCGAGGCCGGCCGCGCCGCCGTCGCCGACTGGCTCGCCGAGGCCGATCCCTACGAACTGGCGTGGTTCGCCCGCGTGAGACCCGACGGGGACGTCCCCGTCGAGCCGGTCGTCGGTGGCGGGGACTCGGGCGAGGCGTACCTCGACGCCCTCCGCGACCGGCTCCCCGGCTCCCCGCTCGGGACGCTGGTGACCGAGGCGGCCGCGACCCGCGAGGTCCGAATCCAGGCGGACGTCCTCGACGCGCCGGACTGGCAGTCGCTTCGCCCCGACGCGCTCGCCCACGGCTACCGGTCGGTGGCGGCCATCCCGGTCACCGTCTCCGGCGGACTCGACGGCGTGCTCGTGGTCCACGGCACCGACGCGGGGACTTTCCCGCCGGCCGAGGCGGAGGTCCTCTCCGAGCTGGGCGGGCTCATCGGGCGGACGCTGCGGACCGTCCACCGGGCGGGGATCGGATCGCCCGACCACCGCACCGCCCTCGAACTGGAGATCCCCGGACCGCAGCTCGCCTTCAGTCGCGTCGCGGCCGACGTCGGCGCACCCCTCACCCAGGAGGGGAGCGTCCCGACCAGCGACGGGAGCGTGATCTCGTACGTCTCCTCGCCCGTCGACGGCGAGACGCTGGTCGAGGCGGTCCGCACGCGCGAGGGGATCTCGGGCGTATCGCTGATCACGGAGGACGACGACGGCGCGCTCGTCGAGCTCCGGAAGGCACACTGTCGGATCACGACCATCGCCAGCGACGCCGGCGGACGGCTGCGCTCGGTCGTCGCCGCGGCCGATCACGCGACGATCACCGTCGACATCCCGGCCGACGCCGAGGTCCGGACCGTCGTCGAGGCGGTCGACGCCGTCTACCCCGGGACGACGCTCCAGGCGCGCCGGGAGCGGGTCTCCCCCGACCTCCCGCGGACCGTCTCGGCGGCCCTGCGCGAGCGCTGCACCGACCGGCAGTACGAGGCGATCAGCGGGGCCTACTACTCGGGGTACTACGACTGGCCGCGACTGACCACCGTCGCCGGTCTGGCCGACCGGGCGGGGGTCAGCTCCCCGACGTTCCAGTACCACCTCCGTACCGGCGAGCGGAAGCTGCTCGACGTCGTGCTCGGATGACCGGGCGGCACCCCACACCTACTCACGTAGTGAGTGACGCTCACTAGCCCGACGTGGATAGGGAATCGACTGATTGCCCCCCGACCGTTAGCTCCGCACGGGCGGCCACGGACCGTCCGACGCGTCGGGACCGGCCGACACCGCCGTACCACCGCACTCTCCCCCATCGCGGTGCCCGACGCATCATGGGCTACACAGCCCACTCCCATTCTCGACGGTACGGGGTTCGTAGTTCACACGCCGGACGCGATCGCGGACGACCGTCGCCGAGCCGAGACCCACGGCGATCCCACGTCCACCGGACACCGACGATCCCCTCCTCCGTTCGCGAGTAGTTCGGCCCCGGCGCACGTGTCACCGCCGATACACGGTCGCCCCGCCAACGTCGCGGCGAGGACCGGTAGAGAGTGACAGTCACGCCCATCCTCCGCTCGTGGTTCGAAGGAGACTTGACGCCCGCGTAGTTGAGTTTCCGTATGACGAGTGCACTGGAGGAACGCCCGGAGTGGTACCGGGAGGCCGTCGTCTACACGCTCGACGTGAAGACGTTCGAGGACACCGACGGCGACGGCTGGGGGGACCTCGGGGGACTCGTCGATCGGCTCGACCACGTCGAGGAGGTCGGTGCCGACTGTATCTGGGTTCGGCCGTTCTACCCGAGCC
Source organism: Salinirubellus litoreus (assembly GCF_037335815.1). Lineage (NCBI taxonomy): Archaea > Methanobacteriati > Methanobacteriota > Halobacteria > Halobacteriales > Natronomonadaceae > Salinirubellus > Salinirubellus litoreus. The sequence goes on from NZ_CP147841.1 coordinate 272,683, forward strand.
CCCTCCGGGACAACGGCTACGACGTCGCGGACTACTACGACGTCGACGACCGCCTCGGCACCCTGGAGGAGTTCGTCGACTTCATCGACCGGGCCCACGACCGCGGGATCCGGATCATCACCGACCTCGTCCTCAACCACACCTCGACCGAGCACTACTGGTTCCAGCGCGCCCGCGAGGATCCCTCCTCGGAGTACCACGACTACTACCTCTGGACGAGCCACGTCGATTCGGCCTACCACACCGGGAACATCTTCCCCGAGTACGAGGACGGCGTCTGGAGCTACGACGAGGTCGCGGGCAAGCACTACTTCCACCAGTTCTACAGCCACCAGCCGGATCTCAACGTCGCCAACCCCGCGGTGCAGGAGGAGATGTTCTCGATCGTCGAGTTCTGGCTCGACCACGGCGTCGACGGGTTCCGCATCGACGCCGCCCACCCCATGATCCTCCCGAAGGGCCACGACGCGACCACGCTCGAGGACCCGCAGTGGCTGTTCAGGGAGATGAAGCGGCGCGCGCGGGCGGTCAAGGACGACGCCGTCCTGCTCGCGGAGGCCGACGACGAGCCCGAGCGCCTCGACTACTACTTCGCCGACGGCGAGGGGTTCGACGCGCTGTTCAACTTCGTCGGCAACTCCCACCTCGTCTACGGCGTCGGCGTCAAGGATACCTGGCCGATACACCGGATGTTCGAGGTGCTCCCCGAGCCCTCCGAGACGGTCTGGTGGGCGAACTTCCTCCGGAACCACGACGAGTGGAACCTCCTCAAACTGCCGTGGGAGGCCCTGGACTACGGCCGGGAGTACTTCCGCCAGGGCGAGGGCGAGACCGACTCCTGGATCTTCGGCCGCGGCCATCGACTCAGACTCGCCGATCTCTACGCCGGCGACCACGACCGGGTCGCGCTCGCACACGCCCTCCTGCTGTCGCTTCCCGGAACCCCGATCCTCCTCTCGGGCGACGAGATCGGGATGGGCGCGGACCTCTCGCTCCCCGAGCGGGCCGCCACGCGGACCCCGATGCAGTGGGCCGACGAGCCCAACGGCGGGTTCTCCGACGCCGACCCCGGGGACCTCTTCCTCCCGGTCAACGACGACCCCGAGTTCGGCTACGGGGCGATAAACGTCGCCGACCAGCGCGAGGACCCCGGCTCGCTCATGAACCGCGTCACGGCGGCCGTCGACGCCCGAAAACGCTGTCCGGGCATAACGCAGGGGGAGTTCTCCATCCTCGAGTCCGGCCACCGGGAGGTGTTCACCCACCGGTTCCACCACGGCGACACCGTCCTGCTGATGGCCCACAACACCGCCGATGGAGACCGCCGCGTGGTCGTCGAGTTCGACTCGACCGCCGAGGCGACCGAGCACGTCCTCGGTCCCGGAGAGTATCACGTCCAGGACGGTGACGCGACGCTATTTCTGGAGAACTGCGACTACGTCTGGCTCCGCGGGGACCGATCGGCCCGGGAGTGAGTTCGAACCGACCCGCCTCAGCCCGGGAGGCTGCTTCTGAACCCCCGCTGGAACGTCAGCGCCCGGGAGTAGTCGGACTGCGAGAGGACGCCGACGACCGCCCCGTCCTCCTCGACGAGCGCGCTCTGACTCCCGGACTGGTTCAGTACCGCCAGCGTGTCGAACGCGTCGGCGTCGACCCCAACGCGGGGAACCTCCCGCACGATCGCCTCGACGGTCCCCGGTCCACGGTCGCGCTTGCGGGCCGCCTGAAGGTCGTCGAGCGTTACCACCCCGACGACGCTTCCCCCCTCGCCAAGGACCATGTAGACCGTTCGCCGCTCGGCGAGCATCCGCGAGCCGAGCTCCTCGACGGTCGTCCCCGCCGGGACGGCCGTGACATCCCGCGTCGCGATGTCGCCGACCGTGATCCCCTCGAGGAGTTCGTCGAGGAGGACGGTCCGTGACTCGGTGGTGGCCGCCCCGTAGATGAAGAAGGCGAGCAGCAGGAGGATGATCTGGAAGGTGAACACGCCGACGATGGCGAACAGGAACGCGAAGATCACGCCGATCCGGCCGGCGATGCGGGTCGCGGTCCCGTAGGGCCGTCCCCGGGCGAGCAGCGCCCGGAGGATCCGCCCCCCGTCCATCGGGAACGCCGGAAGGAGGTTGAACACCGCGAGCGTGACGTTCGTGATTGCGAGCCAGCCGAAGAGGAACCGCGGGACCGCGAGCGAGGCGGGGACGACGAGCAGCCCCACGTAGCAGACGGCGGCGACGAGGAGGCTGGTTACCGGTCCGGCGATGGCGATCCAGAACTCGCGGTCCCACTCGCGCGGGATCGACGTGAGCGCGGCCATCCCCCCGAGGATCCACAGCGTGATCGACTCGATGGTCAGTCCGTATCGCAGCGCGACCCACGAGTGGCCGAGTTCGTGGATCGTCACGCTCACGAACAGACCGACCGCGGCCGTGACGCCGATGACCCACGGGGTCACTCCAGCCCGTAACGCCGTGAGGTCGAACCCCACGCCGGTTAACCCCGCGATCCACCCCGCGTACACCTCGATCTGTCCGCCGCTCCCGATGAGCCACGCCAGGACGGGCAGGAAGATCAGCAGCGACGTGTTGATCCGTATCGGTATGTCCCATATCTCGCCGACTGTGAAGCTCCGCATACCAGTACCGTCCGGCGACGTCGGGTTAACTCCAGCGCCCGCGAACGCTCCGTCGCCGCGCTATCGAGCTATCCGCTCCGGTCGGCCACCTGCAGATACAGCGCGTATAGTAGCGTTTGGAAGTCTTTACGCACGGACGGGGGGACCGCCCCGTCCGGCGTGTGTCATCGGTTCCAAACGCTACTACAGTTGTCCGTCGGCTCGCCCGTGTCGCGATCGTCGGTCTCCTGGAGGTTGATCTCGAGGCGCGTCCGGTGGTTCTCCATCCCCAGGAGCGGCCCGAACAGCCCGGCGACCGTCTCGACGAACTCCGGGTCACCCGTCACCGGACGTTCGAGACGTCCGCCGCGTATAGTAGCGTTTGGAACCGATAACACACGCCGGACGGGGACGTCCCCCTCGTCCGTGCGTAAAGACTTCCAAACGCTACTATGGGTGCTCCCCGAGAACCCCTGGGGCTTGGGAACGACGGCCCGTCGGAGCTCGCGAGGCGTGGGTTCGTCGAGCGACTCCAGCCACCGCGTCGCGTCCCGCTTTCGGACCGCACCGGAGCCCGTCGTCGGCAGGCGTTCGAGATCGGTAGTGGCGGTGACAGTGGTGGCCCCCCCGCCGCTACCGTCACCGCCCTCGCGTGCCGACGCTCGGTCGGTGAGGCTCCCCCCGCAGTCCACGCACCGCTCGCCCTCGTTCGCCGGCGAGAGGAGCGACTCGCGCTCGCTACAGAAGTTCATCGTCTATACATCTCGTTGACCTGTTGTCGGTATGAACGTTCGGATGGTTCACGAGCGGGGACCGTCGACCACCCCGGAGGTCCGGGGCGGGTCCGACGCCGCACGATCCACCGGGAGCCGTCACGCGACGGGACGCCACGTCCGAACCGTCACTGGCGCTCGTTCGCCGGGATCGAGCGAGCCCACGGGCGCTCCGAACCTCGGGGCCGGCCGCTCTAGTCGGTCCCGTGGTCGCGTCCGCGGACGGTCGGACCCTCCCTCAGTCCAGAACGCCGGCACCCGTTATCTCGAACCGCGCGCCCCCGGACGCCGACCCGGTCGCGGCGACGTCCCAGCCGTGGGCACCGACGATGGTCCGGACGACCGAGAGGCCGAACCCCGATCCCTCCTGGCGGGTCGTGAACCCGTGGTCGAACACCTCCGGCCGGATGGACTCGGGGATGCCGGGGCCGTCGTCCTCGACGAAGAAGCCGTCCTCCATCGGTCCCACGCGGATCACCACGTCCTCGCCGCCGTGTTCGACGGCGTTGCGGAAGAGGTTCTCGAACAGCTGGCAGAGCCGATCACCGTCGGCCATCAGCCTCGGGACGGGATCGTATCGGAGCGTCACCGTCGCGGGGATCGTCCCCCGCTCGGCGGTCCGGACGAGCGGCCCGATGTCGGTCGGTACGGGGTTCTGAACGACCGTCCCCTGGCGGGCGACCCGGAGCAGGTCCTCGATGAGCGTCTCCATCCGGTCGGTCGTGGCCTCGATGGTCGAGAGATGCGTCTCGTCGCCGGTGTCCCGGTACAGATCGAGCCGCCCGCCGACGACGCTGAGCGGCGCTCGAAGGTCGTGTGAGAGGATGTCGGTGAACTCCTTGAGCCGATCGTTCTGTCGTTCGAGCATCCGCTCGTACTGCTTCCTGGCGGTCGTGTCGTAGCTCACTACCGTGTAGCCGTGGCGTTCCCCTCGCGTGAGCGGCGAGAGCGCGCAGGTCGACCAGAACGCCGATCCGTCGGCGCAGACGTGCCACTGCTCGGTCTCGATGGGACCGTCCCCGGCCTCGTGGAGCAGTCCCTCGACGGTCTCCGGGGAGCCGTCGCGCTTTGCCCACAGCCGGTCGAACGGCTCGCCGAGGACCTCCTCGGCGTCGTACCCGTACAGTTCGCGCGCGGTGTCGGGCCACGAGTCGATGCGGCCCTCGCCCGAGAGCACGAAGATGGCGTACCCGCTCGTGGATTCGACCACCTGACGATAGCCGTCGGCCGGCGCTCCCGTCCGGATCGCCGTCCCTCCGTCCGTTATTTCACGAGAGGGCGGTTGCATGTATTTCCACTCCTCATCGGGTGTAATAAGCACGAACTTCGCCTCACGAATCGTACGGCCCCGGCCGACCGACCCGCGCCGGATCCGCCGTGACCGGGGTCCGGGATCACCCGGCGGGAACTATAGTAGCGTGCGGAACTGATGACACACTCCGGGCGGGGACGGTCCCCTCGTCCGTGAGTAAAGTCTTCCGAACGCTACTATGCCACTGCCACGACGTCCGCCCAGGCGGTGACAGCGACCCCCGGCCGGAGGTCGAGGGGCCCCGACCGACCAGGGTACCCGCATCGAGTCGGCCGCGCTCGTGTCCACTGTGCTCGGCCGCTTACGACCGCACGCGCCGCGCGGCCGTTCGGCAGCCGTGACGCTCGAACGCAAGCGAGCGGTCGGAGATCGGAGACGCGCAGATGTTCGGCGTCAGTCGCCGAAGACCTGGCGCATCATCGGGTGCATCTCCATGAGCTGCTCCTCGGCGATCTCCTCGTACAGCTTGTACGTGATGGAGACCGTCAGCAGCAGCCCCGTACCGGAGACCTGTCCGATGGTACCGAGCATGTTTGCACCGACGGCGAGCAGGCCGACGAGCGCGCCCCCGATGACGGTGACCTGTGGGATGTACCTCTCTAGAACCTTCTCGATGACGCCGGGCGACTGCCGGAACCCGGGGATCTGCATCCCGGAGTTCTGGATCTGTCTCGCCGTGGCCTCCGGGCCCATGTCGGTGGTCTCGACCCAGAAGATGGCGAATATACCGCCGCCGACGACCATGATGAACAGGTCGACGCTCACCCGAACGAGTATCTGCCAGGGCTCCTGGGTGGCGGCCGCGCCGCCGGCCCACCACATCCAGTCGCCCGGCGAGTAGATGGGTGCGAGGTAGTAGAACAGCCCGCCGATGGGCTCCGCGACCCCGCCGGCCGTGGTGTACTCGCCGAGCCAGCCGGGCATGCCGGCCCACTGGCTGTTCAGGATGCGCCCGAGGAACTGGATGTTGGCCTGCAGGGCGCGGACGAGGATCATCGGCAGGACGCTCGCGTAGATGAGCTTCACCGGGAAGCGCCCGCGTGCGCCCTTCACCCGGGCGTGGCTGAGCGGGATCTCCACGCGGACGGACTCGGCGTAGACGACGATGGCGAAGATGAGCACCGTCGTCACCAGTGCGAGTATCTGTCCGGGACCGATGAGTATGTCGGCGACCCCCTGGGGGGTAAGCGGGCTGTTCATCTGGACCGAGCCCGTGAAGATGCCGACCCAGGTCGGGAAGAACCCGGTGTAGTTCGTCCCGAGGGCCTCCCAGGCGAACAGGCCGCCGATGAGCCGCTGGCTCACGCCGGCGATGATGAACAGACCGATCCCGGAGCCGACGCCCCACTTCGAGATGACCTCGTCCATGAACAGGATGAGGAGACCGCCGACGAAGATCTGCCCGAACATCAGCCACTTGACCGTCGCGGTGCCGTACTGGTTGGCCAGCTCCGGGGCGACGGGCAGGAAGTTGCCCGCGAACACCATCGGCAGCCCGGTCAGGATCACCATCACGACCACCAGCACCTTCTGGAGACCCTGGTAGAGCGCCTGGTCACGGGGGTTCTGGGTGTCGAGACCGAGCAGGTCCGCCCCGCCGAGGAGCTGGAGCACGATCGACGCCGTGACGATCGGTCCGATGCCCAGCTGCAGGATGGTCCCCTGCCCGCCGGCGAGGATGGTCCGGAACTGCCCGAACGCGTCGCTCCCGGTCCCGCCCGTCGGCAGGCCGTAGAGGAAGACGTTCGTCAGGAAGAAGTACAGCACGAGGATGCCGGCGGTCCAGCCGAGCTTGCGCCGGAAGGGGACGTGCCCCTCCGGACGCTCGACCGCTGGCATCCGCGTGAGTACCGGTTCGGCGGTCTCCTTCCAGCTCATGTTACTGGGACTCTTCCGACTCCTCTGTTGTATCTGCTTCGGCGTTTCTCTCCTGGCCACGCTGCGAGAAGATCGCGTCACCGCCGGCCGATTCGAGCTGCTCGCGGGCGGTGTCGGAGAACGCGTCGGCGACGACCTCGAGGGCGTTGTGGACGCGCCCCGCGCCGAGCACCTTCACGACGTCGGCCTCGTGGCCGTCCTCGACGACGTCGCGGGCGTCGACCCGGTAGCCGTCGTCGGTCTCGTCGGCGAGACCCTCGGCGGCGAGGACGACCGCGTCCTCGTCGAGTTCGCGCACGTTGACCGTCAGGACGGTCTCCTGTGTCTTCTGCGGGCGCTTGAACCCGTACTTGCCGCGCGGCGGGTAGAGCGCCTTCTCGTGTTTGTCCCGACCGGCGCGACCGCGGCCGCCGCGGTGACCGGCCCCGCGGCGGTTCTTGTGGGTGCCGCCGCCGTGGGTCCGCGAGCCGCGCTGGCGTCGCTTCTTCGACGTCATCGCATCGCCTCCAGCAGGTCGTCGATCTCGCCGTCCGCGTGTTTTCCGAGCTGGCCGCCCTCCTTGACGGTCTTCTTCAGCCCGTCGTGACCGCCGCGGGGCGGGTGGAGCCGGAGCGTCGGGGAGAGCCCCTGCTCGCGCAGGGTCGTCTCCTCGTCCACGAGCGCCTCGGCGAGCGCACCGAACGAGTCGTAGTCGGTGTGCTCGGCTAGCCAGTCCTCGTCGACGGCGGCGTCGCCCTTGGCGGGCTCGGCGCGCTTCTCGAGGAGCAGCTCGACCGTCTCGACCGACGGCTCGCCGTGGGCCACCCAGTCGTTCACCTTCGTGATCATCCCGCGGTAGGTCTCCGTCTCGGGGACGAGCGTGCAGTGGTTCACCCTGTGGAGGTTGAGCATCCCGAGCGTGTCGCGCACGCCCTGGGACTGGTTGACCTCCCCGCGGAGCTGCACGAGCGCCTGCATCATTCGGACACCTCCTCGGCGGCGGCCTCCGAGCGCAGCGAGCGCGGGCCGCGGGCCTGCGAGGCGTTCTCCAGGGCGCGGTAGGTGGCCTTCGCCAGGTTGAGCGTCGTCCGCGTGTTGCCGAACGACTTCGTCCACGCGTTCTCGATGCCGGCAAGTTCGAGGACGTTCCGGACCGTCTCGCTCGCCGCGAGCCCCAGCCCGAGCGGGGCGGGGATGAGCTCGACGGTCACCGAGCCGGCCTTGCCCTTCGTCCGCCGGGCCAGCGAGTGGGGCTGGTCCGAGCGGTCCTCCCAGGAGCCCGAGCCGCGCTCGACCTTGATCATGTTGAGTTTCGCGATCTCGATGGCCTTCTGGATCGCGCCGCCGACCTGGTCGTCCCGGCCCTCGGCGTAGCCGACGAACCCGTCGCGGTTGCCGACCGCGACGACACACCGGAACTTCACCCGGCGGCCGGAGTCGGTCATCCGCTGGACCATGTTGATGTCGAGCACCTCGTCGTCCAGCCCCGGGAGGAGCTGGTCGACGATCTCGGGCTCCTTCAGCGGGAGCCCGGACTCGAGGGCCTGTTCCATGCTCGTGATCTCGCCCTCGGCCACCTGCCGGCCGAGGCGCGTCTTCGGTTCCCAGCCGTGGGACATGTTAGAGTTCCTCCATCAGTCGTTCGCGTACCTCGTCGAAGTGCTCGGGGAGCGTCGTCGCGTCGAAGTCGCCGGCGTAGAGCTCGTCCTGCGTCTCGGCGTACTCCGCGATGTGCTCGCCGCGGGTCCGCTCCCAGTCGGCGAACACCTCGTCGTTGTGCGGGACCTCGAGCCCCGCGTCGATGACGCCCTCCTGGACCGCGAACACCTTGTTCCCGGGTGTCGCGGTGTTCAGTCCGATGTCGAGGACCGCCTCCTCGAGACCCGCCTCGACCGCTCGCTTGCCGGCGAGCAGCCCCGTCAGGTACGCCGCCGGGAGGTTCCCCGTGGGGGCCTCCCAGCCGTACTCGGCGAGGTCCTCGGACGTCGCGCTCGTTACCGTCTCGTCGCCCTGCGCGCCCGTGAGTATCAGCTGCGCCCTGATGTGCCGGTTGCTCTTGCGAGCGACCAGGCGCGGCTTGCCGGATTTCAGCAGGCGCAACCTCTGGTGGTAGTTCGTTCGGGCCTCGCGGCGACGCCGCATCGGCACCTTGTATCGTGGTCCTGTCGCCATCACTCCTCACCTCCCGTGTCGTAGTTGTTCTGGATGTACCGCTCCAGGTCGGCGACGCTGTCGAACTCGCCGCCCGAGGCCTGGTTGTAGAGCTGGCGGTACGCCGACCGGTCGAGCCGGCCGGAGTCGCGGTGCTCCCGCAGCGTCCGCCGCTGGGCGCGGATGCGGCTCTGCCAGTCCTCCTTCGAGTTCTGGCGGCCGCCCTTCTTGCCCTGGCGCGAGCCGGCCCCCTTGCGGTGGCCGTACGCGCGCTTCTTCGCCCGCTCGCGAGCCCGGCCCCGGGAGTTGCCCCCGGCCGTCTTCGCGGTGATCGAGCCCGCCTCGATCAGCTCGCGGACGTCGTCCCTCGTGATCGCGTCGGCGATCTCGTCCTGTGCCTCCTGGTCGAACCTGACCCGGTTCTTGCCCACGTCGAGCACGTCCGCGGCCAGCCGTCGCTGTGCGCTCAGATCCGTCATTCGTTCACCTCCACCTCGACGTACGTCGGGTTGAGGACGCGGATGCCCTCCTCCTCGGCGACGTCCTCGATGCGCTCGCGCTTGCGGCCGCCGACCGTCGAGGCGATGCGAACCGCCTCGCGGTCCCCGTCGACGCCCTCGAGGTCGGCCACGTTGTGCACGCGGACCTCCTCGAATCCCGAGGGGTGACGGCCACGGACCGCCTTCGGCGTCCGGTAGCCGGACTCGACCTTCGGGCCCTTGCCCTTGACGCCGCGGCGCTGCTTCGAGAGGCCGCCGCGCGGGCGACGCCAGGACTTGGGCGTCCGCTTCTTCTTGTGGTAGTCCTGCCGCCTGAACGCCGGCTTGCCCTCCGCCCGCCGTCGGGCGACCAGGCGCGCCTCCTCCTCGCTCAGGTCGGGCGTCTTCTCGGCGTGGCCGCGGGGCCGGAGCTCCGTCTCGACCTCGCCCTCCTCGGGCGCTTCCGGCTCCTCGGTCTCGACCTCCGCCTCGGTCTCCTCCTCCTCGCGGAGTTCGAGCCCGCCCACGTCGGCCTTGATGCGGGCCGCCAGTGCGTTCCCGATGCCGGAGACTTCGGCGAGGTCGGACTGGGAGGCCCGGCGGACGTCCTCGACCGACCCGTAGCCGGCCTCGCGGAGCGAGTCGGCCTTCGCGGGACCGACCCCACTGATGTCCGTCAGGTCGTCGTACTCCTCGACCGATCCCTCCTCGGTGTCGCTCTCGGTCTCGGTTTCCGGCTCCGTCTCCCCGGTGGATTCGGTCTCCGTTTCCGGTTCCTGTTCCTCGGCCGTCTCCGAGGCCTCGTCCTCGCGTTCCTCGTCGTCGGGCATCAGGCCTCACCCCGCTGGGGCTTCTGCGTGATGTAGACCCCGTCCTGGAAGACGCGGGTGTCCTTGTCCTTCACGCGGGTCAGCTGTTCGACGTCCGCGGCCGTCTGTCCGACGTCCTCGATGTCCGGGCCGGAGAGGGTGATCTCCTCGCCGTCGATCCGAACCTCCGTGTCGCCGCGGATCGCTGCGCGGCGCGGGTGACGCTCACCCAGGAAGTTCGAGATGACGACCTCGCTCCCCTCGACGTCGACCTGCATCGGGAAGTGGGAGTAGAACACCTCCATGTGGTACTCCCAGCCCTCGGTGACGCCGTGGAACATGTTCCGGACGTGGCTCTCGAACGTCCCGACGGTCGAGACGGTCTTCGCGTCCTCGGCCTCGGCCGAGACGACGACCTCGCCGTCCTCGACCGACACCGTGATGTCGGGGTACCAGAGCCGCCGGCTCACGGAGCCGTTGGGCCCCTCGACGGTGATGTCGAGGTGGTCCATCTCCGCGGTGACGTCCTCGGGTATCTCGATTCGTGTCTCTGTCATTAGTATACGTATGCGAGCACCTGTCCGCCGATGCCGCGGTCGCGTGCCTCGTAGTGGCTCATGATGCCACTCGACGTCGTGACGACGAGGGTACCGTAGTCACGAGCGGGGAGGAACCGCTTCTCCCACTTCTCGTAGTCCTCGGCGCCCGCCGAGTAGCGGGGCTTGACCGCGCCACACCGGTTGATGGCGCCTTTCAGTTCGACCTCGAACCGGCCGGCCTTGCCGTCGTCGACGCGCTGGAACCCGTCGATGTACCCGCGGTCGTAGAAGACCTCGAGTACGCTGCCGATCTCGTTCGAGGCGGGCTGTACCCGCTGGTTCAGGTGGCCGACGCGCTCGGCGTTGTCGATGCCCGACAGCGCGCTGGCCAGTGGGTCGTTGTCCACCATGATTAGCTGTACTTCTTGAAGCCCATGCTCCGGGCGGTCTCGCGGAAGCACTGCCGGCAGAGCCAGATGTCGTACTTGCCGACCAGTCCCTGCTCGCGCCCGCAGCGCTGGCACTCGTGGATGTCACCGGTTCGCTTCTCCGCCTGCTCACCGGTCTCGATCTCCTCTGATTCGCTCATCACTGCACCTCCGCGTCGTAGTTCGACTCGAGGAACGCGATCGCGTCCTCGACGGTCAGCCGGTGGGCCGGCGGGATCGCCCGCGACACCTTGTCGCGCTTGCGCACCCGGTAGCCCGGCCGCACCAGGTTCACCGTCACGTCGAGCCCGTAGATGCCGATGTTCGGGTTGTACTCCTGGCTCGGGAAGTCCGTGTGCTCCTCGACGCCGAACGAGACGTTGCCGTTCTCGTCGAACTGCGACCGTTCGATCTCGACGAACGACAGCGCGGTGTCGAGGAACTCCTCGGCCCGATCCCCCCGGAGGGTGACCTTCGCGCCGATCGGGTCGCCCTCGCGGACGCCGAACTCGCCGACCGTGTTCTTCGCGACCGTCCGGACGGGCTCCTGGCCGGCGATCTCGCCGAGGATCTCCTCGGCGTTCGCCAGCTCGCGGCCGCCCTCGCCCACCGCCATGTGAACGACGACCTTCTCGACGCGCGGCTCGCGCATCTCGTGGAACTCGCCTTCGCCCTCGGATTCGGAGCTCATTCCTCGGTCACCTCCTCTTCGTCGCCGTCGTCAGCGTCGGCGTCGTCAGCGTCGGCCTCCGCTTCGATCTCGCCCACGTCGACGTCCTCCTCGGACGCGTCGGACTCCTCGGAGTCGTCGCCGACCACGTCACCGTCGACCGACTCGACGTCGGCTTCGGTGTCGGTCTCGTCCCCGGCGTCCGCCTCGGCCTCGCTCACGGGGACCGTCTCGTCGCCGACGAAGTTCTCGTCGATGACGACCACGTACCCCTCGACCGTCTCGAACCAGCCCTCGGGCTGCTCGATGCGGACGTTGTTGGGCGAGGAGCCGGGCGTGATCTGGATCTCCTCGAGTTCGCCGATCTCGCCGGCGTGTGCCCCGTCGACCGCGGTGACCAGCGCGCCCTCCTCGTAGGGGAAGTGCGCGACGACCTCGCTGGTCTCGTTGTCGAGCACGAGCGAGTCGTTCGGCGCGTACTCGCCCTCCTCGACCTGGATGGTCTGACCGTCGTGCATCGTCAGCTGGAACGCTCCACCCGAAACCTGCCGCTTGCCGACGACCTTCCCGAGCTTCGAGTCCGCGGCGTCCGCGTCGATGGGCGTCAGCGCCAGCCGACCACCCTGGTCGGGGAACACCCGGTAGTACTCCTCGCGCTCGACGAACGCGACGATGTCGAACATCCCGATGGGACGCCCCTCGTCGCTCACGGGCTGGCCGTTGACCAGCACCGAGTTCTGCCCGAGCGCGTAGCGGGCCTCCTTCCGGGAGTCGACGTAGCCGAGCACGTCCCGCAGCAGGACGAGCAGGGGAACGCCGGCCTCGCCGTGCGGACCCGCGTCCGCCTTCACCGTGAAGGTCTCCGTCTTGCGCTCGACCGGCCAGGACTTCGGCACCGAGAGCCGCTTCTGGTGTCGCGTCACTCCTCGTCACCTCCGAGCGCTTCGAGTCGTTCCTCGCGCAGGTCGTCCTCCAGGTTCAGGTCGGTCACGACGAGGTTCGACGCCTGCTGCGGGCGCGGGATCTCCTCGCCGTCGGCCTTCTCCTGGGTCACGTCTTCGACGTGGACGATCGCCTCCTTGAGGTCGACCGCGACCACCTCGCCGGTCGCCCCGGCGTGGTCGCCGCGCTGGACCTCGACGGTGTCGCCCTCGGCGACCCGGACGCTGCGCGTCCCGTACTCCCCCCGGAGGTCCTCCGAGAGGTGCGCGCGGACCTGCTTCTGCTTCTCGTGCAGGGACGCGCGCCGCTGTCGTGTCCGCTGTTTGCGTGGCTGCTTGCTCATACTATCATCGTCGCCGTCGAGGCGATGCTGCCGAACCGCTCGGCCACCTCGCGTGCGATCGGGCCCTTCAGTTCGGTCCCCCGTGGGTCGTCGTTGTCGTCGACGATGACCGCGGCGTTGTCCTCGAACTTCACCCGCGTGCCGTCCGGGCGACGGATGGGCTTTCGCTGCCGGATGATCACCGCAGGCAGGACCTGTCGGCGCATCTCCGGGGTGCCCTTCGTGACCGAGACGGTCACCTTGTCGCCCAGCCCGGCCTTGGGGTGGCGGTTGTGCGTCCCCGAGTATCCGGAGACGCTGATCACCTTCAGCTGGCGTGCGCCGGTGTTGTCGGCGCAGTTGATCAGCGACCCCTTCTCGAGACCGGGGGTGACGTCGGCGTTCAGCGCCTGCATCAGGCCCCACCTCCCGTGTCGGTCTCGGCTTCGGTCTTCTCGATCACGACGTGGCTCTTCGTCTTCGAGAGCGGTCGTGTCTCTGCGATACGTACCGTGTCACCGACGTCGAGTGCGAGGCACGGCGGGTGGTGTGCCGGAACGCGCGACCGGCGTTTCATGTACCGGTCGTACTTGGGCACCTTCACGTCGTACTCGCGCTCGACGACCACGGTCTTGTCCATGTCCGTGGAGGCCACGCGACCCTCGATCGTCTGTCCACGCACGCCGAGCGTGCCGTGGAACGGACAGTTGGGGTCGGCGCAGGCCTCCGCCGGCTCCGTGACGTTCAATCCTAGCGCCATTTCGAATCACCTGTGAGTTCGGTACGTCGGGCCGGACGGGCGACGAGTCGCTCGCCCTCGACGACGGCGTACGAGACGTCACCCGTCTCGCAGTCGTCGAGCGCGAACTCGAACGTCGCGCCGGCCTTCTGTACCTGCATCACCCCGGAGTCGTCCTCGACCAGGAGGGTGTTGGCGGTCTCGTCGACCACCCGACCCTCGACGCCGACGTAGCCCTCGTGGGCGGCGTCGACGACGCGGACCGACAGGCCCGCGAGTTCGTGTCGGACGAGCGTCTCCGGGGCGAGCATCTTACTCGGCCACCTCCTCTGCGAGGTCGCCTTCCTCGCGCTGGATCGTCTTGATCCGCGCGATCGCCTTCTTCATCTCGCTCACGCGACCGGGGTTCTCGGGCGCGCCGCCGGCGGCCTGGACGGCCTTGGCGTTCAGCAGCTCCGTCTCGAGATCCTCGAGCTCCGCCGAGCGCTCGGCGGGCGTCATGTCGCGGATCTCCGCTGCGTGGAGGATGGTCACTCCTCGTCCACCTCCTCGTCAGCGTCGTCTTCGGCGACGTCCGCGTCGGCCTCGTCAGCGTCGTCGGCGTCCTCGGCAGCGTCGGTCTCCTCGGACTCATCGGCATCGGCGTCCTCGGCCGCCTCGTCCGCGTCCTCCATCTCGTCCATCAGGTCGCCGGCCTCCGCGTCGGCATCGGCGTCGACCTCGGATTCGATGGCCTCGTCGACGGCGTCGAGGTCATCGGTTCCCTCCTCGTCCGCCGCGGCGTCGGCCTCCTCGGCCTCCTCGGCGACGTCGGGCTCCTCGATGACCTCCTCGTCGTCGAATTCGGGTTCGGGGACGTCCTCGAACTCCTCGGCGGCCTCCGAGACCTCCTCGGCGTCGACGTCGCCCTCGCCTTCCATCGCCGCGTCGGCGTCGGCGAGCAGTTCGTCGACATCGCCCGAGGGTTCCTCGATGAACTCCTCGACGTCGGCGTCCTCGTAGACCTCGAAGTCGTCGGGCAGTTCGGCGTTCGGCGGGATGATGCGCACCTGCACCCCGATGGTGCCGAGCTTCATCACCGCGACGCCCGTTCCACGGTCGACGATCGACTCGGCGGGCTCGCCGTTGTGCTTGATGTACCCGCGGTTGAACTTCTCCACGCGCGAGCGTGCGCCCGTGACCTTCCCGCTGAGGACGATCTCCGCGCCGAGCGCGCCGGCGTCCATGATGCGGTCGATGGTCGTGTGGCCGGCCTTCCGGAAGTACCAGCCCCGTTCGAGGGCGTTGGCCAGCCGGTCGGCGACGATCTGGGCGTTCAGGTCCGGTTCGTCGACCTCCTGGACGTCGATCTGCGGGTCGTCGAGGTCGAACCGCTCCTCCAGCTCGGAGGTGACCTTCCGGATGTTCTTCCCGCCCTTGCCGATGACCATCCCGGGCTTCTCGGCCTTGAGGACGATCTGGGTGCCCATCGGGGTCTTGGCGACGTCCATGCCGCCGTAGCCCGCGCGGGCCAGCTCGTCGTGGAAGAACTCGTCGATCTTCGTCCGCTGGATGCCGTCGTGGATGAACTGCTGTTCGTCGGCCATCAGTTGTCCTCCTCCTGCTCTTCGAGCACGAGTTCGACGTCCACCTGCGGGGTGTTCCACTCGCTGGCGCGGCCGAACGCCCGGGGCTTGCGGCCCGGGGACTCGCCGACCTTGTGGGCCGCGACGTGCATGATCCGCATGGCGTCGCCGTCGAATCCCTGGTGGTCGGCGTTCCCGACGGCGTTCTCGAGCAGGTCGAGGAACGCCTTCGAGGCCTTCTCCGGGTAACGCCCGGCGTCCCAGCCGTCGATGTCCTTCCGGTGACCGACGCCGGAGTTGTGGGACCTGAACGGGACCGAGCGCTCGCCGGCGATCACGCTCTCGAGGTACGCGACGGCCTCGGCAGCCGTCTTGCCCTTGATCTCGCGGGCGATGGCCTTGCTATGCTTGTGTGACATGTGCCGCTCCCGGAGCATGGCTTTCGCCGTCGTGTCCGGGTCGGCGTCGACCGAGTAGCTGATTCCCATGATTACTTGAGGGGCACGAACTTCGAGGACCGGGTCGCCCCGATGCCGGCCTGTCCGTGCTCGACCGACGTGCGCGTGAGCTGGAACTCGCCGAGGTAGTGCCCGATCATCTCGGGCTCGACCTCGACGCGCTCGAAGCTCTGACCCGTGTAGACGGCGAACGTCAGCCCGACGAACTCGGGCACGATGACCATGTTCCGCAGGTGTGTGCGGATCGGGTCGTTCGCCGTCCCCTCGGACGTGCGCTCGCGGGCCGTCTCGAGCAGCTTCTCCTGCTCTGTGGTCAGGCCGCGTGTGATGGTTCGCCGCTGTCGTGCGGGGAGCAGTTCCGCGACCTCGTCGAGCGACATCTCCTGCAGCTCGTCGAGCGTGTGACCGCGGTACGTGAACTCCTCGTCCTTGTCGCGGCCGATCTGGTACTCCGAACTCATGACTTGTTACGACCCCCTTTGCCGCCGCGGCCGGTCCGCTTCGAGGCGATGTCCCCCACCTTGCGTCCCGGGGGGGCGTTCCGGGAGATGCTCTTGGGTTTGCCGGGGTGCTGGCGGCCGCCGCCACCGAACGGGTGGTCGACGGCGTTCATCGCCACACCACGGACGCGCGGGTACTTCGTCCCGCGCGCCTTCATCTTGTGATGCTTGTTCCCGGCCTTGACGAACGGCTTCTCCGTCCGGCCGCCGCCGGCGACGACCCCGATGGTCGCCCGGCAGTCCGGGCTGAGACGTCGGATCTCGCCGCTCGGGAGCTGCACGACGGCGACCCGGCGGTCGTGGGTGAGCAGGTTCGCGCTCACGCCCGAGGCGCGGGCGAACTTCCCACCGTCGCCGGGCTGGCGCTCGACGTTACACACCGGGACGCCCTCGGGGATCTCCGCGAGCGGGAGCGTGTTCCCGGGGGCGATCTCGGCGGTGACGCCGATCTGTATCTCGTCGCCCACGGCGACGCCCTCCGGCGCGAGCACGAGCCGGCGGTCGCCGTCGTCGAACTGCACGTCGGCGATCGGTGCCGACCGCGCGGGGTCGTGCTCGATCCCGACGATCTCGCCGCGGACCAGTTCGTCGTCGTCCGGGCTCTCCTCCTCTACTTTCTTGTGGGACAGTTCGGCCTTGTAGCGGTGCGAGGGGGCCCTGAACGTCGGGCCGCCGCGACCACGCCGCTGTCCCTGGATTCGTCGTCCCATCTCTAGAACACCCCGATGCGCGAGGCGACGTCCTGTGCGTCGTCGTCCTCGTGGAGCGTGACGGTGGCCTTCTTGTTGCCGTTCATCGTCACCTGCGTGTTCACCTTCGTCACCCGGACCTCGAAGCGCTCCTCGACGTCCGATCGGATGTCGCCCTTGGTGGCGTCGGTGTCACAGACGAACTCGAGCTTGTTCTCGAAGTCCATCTTGTTCATCGCCTTCTCCGTGACGAGCGGGTACTGCACGACGCCCGGACTCATCGGTCGGCCACCTCCTCGACGGCGCTCTCGGTCCAGACGGTGAGTCGCCCGGGGTGACCCCCCGGCGCGAGGTCCTCAGCGCTAACGTTCGCCGCGGTGGCGACGTCCGCGCCCGCGAGGTTCCGGGCCGCCTTCGACGGGCCGGCCTCGCTCGAGGTGACGAACAGGAGCGATTTGGGCTCCTGGGTCTTGCGACCGCGGGTCGTCCCGCGACCGGCACGGACGCCGCGCCCCTCGTCGGCGCGCTCGACGTCCGCGTGGACGCCGACGGTCTCGAGGAACGAGACCACGTCGCGGGTCTTCACGAGGTCCTCGAACTCGTCGCTCACCACGAGCGGGAGCGAGAGATCCTCCTCGAACCGGTGGCCCCGGCCGCGGACGACCTCGGCATCGGTCGTGGCCGCGATGGCCGACCGCACGGCCAGCTTGCGCTCCTTGTCGTTCATCCCGCCGCCGCGGTCCTTCTCCGCCTTCGGCGGGTGGGCCGGGCGGCCCTTCACCGCCTGCGGGACGCGCCGGGCACGCCCGTCCTGTCGGGGGACGTGGGCCATGCCGCGGCCGGAGCCGAACGACTCGGCGGGCGTCCGTAGCCCGGCGTACTCGTCGCTCCCGTAGTCCTGTCGTCGGTTGGCCCGGGCGGCGTTGACCGCGCGGGAGATGAGGTCCGGCCGGTACTGCGTCTCGAAGACGTCCGGCAGGTCCACCTCGCCCGCGTCGTCGCCGTCCAGGTCGCGTACTGTGGCGTTCATCCTTGGTTCGATGCGGTGGAGACGTACCGCACCTCGGGGTCGAGGCGCGGCGTTTCGGTCGGTCGGACGGCCGGGCGGAAGCGCAGGACGCGCTTGTTCGGGCCCGGCAGCGACCCCTTGATCAGCGCGTAGGGGCCGTCGACCTCGCCGTAGTTGACGAAGCCACCGTCGGGCGTCGCGTCCGGCCCGTCGCCGAGCGCGATGAGCCGCTTGTTCAGCTCCGTGCGCTGGTGGTAGCCGGTCTGCCCCTGCTGGGGGACCGTCGAACGCACGCGCGAGGGGTTCCACGGGCCGAGGTTACCGATGCGGCGCCGCCACCCCTGGCGGGCGTGCTTGCCCTTGCGCTTCTGGACGCCCCAGCGCTTGACCGGGCCCTGGGTGCCCTTGCCCTTCGTGACGCCCGCGACGTCGAGGAACTCCCCGGCGCGGAACACGTCGGTCACCGTGTGCTCGCCTCCCTCCGAGAGGAGATCGAGGCCGTACTCGACGCGCTCGTCGACGCTCGACCCGCCGACGCGGGTCTCCATGACGTCGGGCTTGCGCTTGGGGACGCTCGTCTCGCCCGGGACGGTGTGGGTGACGAGTCGCACCTCGGCGACCCGACCCTCCTCCAGGGCCTCGCGTACGTCCGAATCGTCCATGCTGTACTCCCCGTTCGGCAGCGACAGCGCTCGACCGAGGTCCTCGTGGACGTTCTCGGTCCACACCTCGGTCAGTGGTCGCTTGCCGTACGGCGTCTGCTCGTAGACTCGAAGGGCCGCCGCCCGCATGGGCGGGGTCTCGACGACCGTCACCGGGACGGTCTCCTCCATCCCCTCGCGGGGGGAGTCGGGCTCGTCGTTGATCATCACGACGTGGGACATGCCGGCCTTGTAGCCGGCGAATCCCTGGAGCCCGGGCTGGCCGTCGTCGTCCGGCCAGGTCGAGATGCGGGGCACCTCGCTGGCCGCACGGCCGCGCGGGCTGTAGCCCATCGAGCCTTTTCGTGGTCTGCTCGGTTGTGGCATTGGTTATCGCTCCATCGTCAGTGGCGCGAGGGTCGTGAACATCGCCTCCTCCGTTCGGACGACCTCGCTGCCCTGGTTCGGAACCGTATTCAGCCAGAGGTCGAACCGGGCTCCATCCGGTTCGTGAGTGTCGCTGTCTTCGCCTGCCCCACGGGGCTCGGCGTCGTTCGCCTCCCGTGTGGCGTCGGTCCCTCCGACGGCCGCCGCGTCCACGTCGAGTATCTCGGGCAGCCCACGTTCGGGGCTGCCGAAGACGACGGTGAACCCGCCCGCCGCGTCGACGGACTCGACGGTCGAGTCCAGTCGGGACACGGTGAGTGGGGTGCCGAAACGGGAGGCCGCGACGCGGAGCCCGGCGTCTGCACGCCGTAGCTGTGCGTCGAGGCCCCCGCGTTCGACGACGAACCCCGGCGGGGGCTCGTCCACCAGCTTCGCGCGGAGTGGCCGCTCTGAAGAGACCCTGATGGTCACGCGTTCCCCCTCCCCGACCGCCATCGACGGCGGCACCGGGAGGGAGACCGGGTGTTGCATACCGCAATTGACCCGAACGCGCCCGTCAGGTCCGACCTCGGTCACGATTCCCTGTCTTAACGACCCCGAACCTTCCGATCCGGAGCCGGTCCGTGGCGAGACGCGGAGCGGCGGCAGCACGCCCACGGACTCCAGTTCGTCCCGCACGCCCCAGGCCTCCTTTCGGAGGTATGGCGGCGTGGCGGCGTAGGCCAGCACCGTGGCGACGAACCCGTCGCCGAACCGGCCGTCCTCTCCCGCCGAATCGGGGAAGACGACGAGCCGGTCGAGGCGGAACACCGCGGCCGCACGGGCGACGTATCCCAGCTTCCGGGTCGCCTCCCGTTTGTCCTCGGCCTCCCGCGCCAGCGACGACGGCACGAGTGCGCTGCGTGGCATACCGTGACGCTTCCGCGTCGGGCCACTAGACGGTAGCGATTCGTACCGTGAGCGGACGTAAAAGCGTGCCGCTTGAGAACGGCGTCTGTGGCCCTCTCGCACGGTATCGGCTGTCCCGGACGGTCGGCAGGCTCGCCATCTCACCGTGGTCGGTCACCGCCGTCCGTCCCCCGTTCTCGACCCGCTTCGACCCCACGGACGTCTCCCGGTTCCGGGTCGCCGCCCTCCGTCGCGTGACGGATGATCCGCGGTGAGCGGCGGAAGGTACCGGCCTGCGGCTGAGCGTTTATCACCGTGGCCTCTCACCGGGCCGCATGGACCGACCGACCGCGGTAGTCACCGGCGGGAGCGGCGGGATCGGACGCGCCTGCGTCGGGGAACTCGCGAGCGACCACGACGTCGCCGTCCACTACCACACCGACCGCGAGGGAGCCGAGGCGGCGGTCGAGGCCGTCGAGGACGACGACGCGGAGACGGGGATCTTCCGGGCCGACCTCGGTGACCGCTCGGAGGTTGAGGGGATGGTGGACGACGTCGTCGATCGGTTCGGCGGTGTCGACGTGCTCGTGAACAACGCGGGCGTGTTCTTCCAGACGGGGCTCCTCGAGATGACCCCCGAGGAGATCGAGACGACGCTCTCGGTGAACGTCACGGGGACGATCTACTGTACTCGTGCTGTGCTCCCGAGCATGCTCGAACGCGGCGGCGGCCGGATCGTGACGGTCGCCTCGCGGGCCGGGGTGAAGGGGAGTCCGACCGACCCCGTCTACGGCGCGTCCAAGGGCGGCGTGATCGCGTTCACACGGTCGCTCGCGCGGCAGTACACCGGTGACGGGGTGTTCGCGAACGCCGTCGCGCCGGGGGCGACCGACACGAAGATGTACGCCGAGGAGCGCCGGCCCGCCAAGCGCGAGGCCTCGCCGATAAGCCGGCTCGTGAAACCCGAGGAGGTCGCCGACGCCGTGCGCTTCTTCGTCGACACCGAGTCCGTCTCGGGGCGGGTGCTGGAGGTCGACGGCGGGCAGGACTGAGCCGGGGGCCGGTGTCCCCCGGTTCGCCGCCCCGTCCCCGTCGGCACAACGGACGTGCTCACCTGTCCGGTGGTGCCGCATCCGGCCCCATCGGAGCTTTACGATCGGTCTTCGTGGGTTCTCCATGGAACGACGACTCGTTTCCTCGGGGACGGAGTGGGAGCCGCGTGTCGGTTACTCGCGGGCGGTCCGGGTCGGTCCGCACGTCCACGTCTCCGGGACGACCGCGACGGACGGGGAGGGGAACGTCGTCGGCGTGGGCGACCCGTACGCCCAGACCGAGCGGGCGATCGACAACGTCGAAGCCGCACTGACCGAGGCGGGCGCGTCGCTCGCCGACGTGGTCAGGACGCGGCTGTTCGTGGTCGATATCGACCAGTGGGACGCCGTCGGCGACGCTCACGCGGAGGCGTTCGCCGACGTCCGGCCGGCGACGAGTATGGTCGAGGTCTCCCGACTCATCGATCCGGAGCTGCTCGTCGAGATCGAGGCGACCGCGATCGTCGACGACGGCGGCTGAGCAGGCCCGCCCGCGACCAGAGTCGGTCTCGGGCTCTCGGATCGGTGGAGGGGCACGCGCGCGGCGGACGATTCCGGGAAGGGCGTTCGTCCCTTACGGACCACCGGGACGTCTTCCTGATCGAGCCCGCCCCCTGCCTCGCGTCACCGTTCCTTGCGTGCCTCCCTGCCCAGTTCCTCCTCGACGCGATCGACCTTCGATCGCGCCGACTTCGTGGAAGTGCGCTTGTCGTCGACCTTCAGGAAGGTGCTCACGCGGTCGCCGTCGACGGCCTTGTGCGAGGCGGCGACCGCCTCGAGGAGCGTGTCGATGTCGTCGGCCTCGATCACGGTGCCCATCGGGTTGGTCTCGTAGCTCACGTCGAAGTCGTCGAGCGCGGCCACCGCTTTGGCCACCTCGGATGCCATGCTGTCCTCGGTGACTGGTGCGACGCTCAGGAGTGCCACGACGGTCATGAGCGCGGTAGGGTACCCCACGACTAAAACGGTCGGACGCGAGGGATGGGTATGTCCCCCGAGATGTCGACGATCGAGGCAAACGGCCTCGCCTTCGAGTGTCTGGAGGTCGGAGACGGCGACCGTCTCGCGCTCTGCCTGCACGGCTTCCCCGACGACGCCGGATCGATGGCCCCCATCCAGTCGCGGCTCGCGGAGGCGGGATACACCGCCGTCGCGCCGTACATGCGCGGGTACGAACCCACCGGCCCGGCCCCGGACGACGATTACTCCGCGCGTGCGCTCGGGGCGGATGCGGTCGCGCTCGCGGAGGCCTACGCCGAGCGCGACGGGTTCGAGGAGGCCGTGCTCGTCGGCCACGACTGGGGCGCGGTCGCGGGCTACGCGGCCGCGGTCCGGTCGCCCGGGACGTTCGACCGGATGGCGACGCTCGCCGTACCCCCGAGGTTCGACGCGCTGCTCGCCCGTCACCCCCGACAGATCGCCCGGTCGTGGTACGTCTGGCTGTTCCAGGTCCCGGACGTGGCCGAGCGGGCGGTCCGGTGGCAGGACTTCGCGCTCCTCGAGTCGCTATGGGGGCTCTGGTCGCCCTCGTGGGACTACCCCGGCGAGCGGATCGAGTCCGTGAAGACGACCTTCTCGGAGGACGAAACCGTCGAGAACGCCCTCGCGTACTACCGGCAGTTCGTCGGTCCCGCGGTCCGCCGTATCGTCGGTAGCGGGCGGCTCCCGTCGTTCGACGAGCGGCGGCGGATCGAGGTACCGACGCTCGTCCTCGCGGGGAACGAGGATGGAGCGATCGGCCCCGAACTCTTCGACCGGGCCGACCAGGCCTTCGACGCCCGCTGTCGGGTCGTGCGGGTGAACGGCGCGGGCCACTTCCTCCACCAGGAACGTCCCGACGTGGTCGGGGAGGAGGTCGTCGCGTTCCTCACGGGACGAGAGGGCCGGTGACCTCGTCCGTCGGCCCGAGAATCCCACGTCTACGAGCTAACGGCGACGACGTCGAGCCGTACGCGCTCGTCCCGTGGGTGATCCGCCGACCCCGCGGCACCTCGCTGCTGATTTATTAATCGGCTGGCCGTGGACTCGACCGATGCGATTCAGTCGCGCCCGTACGGAGACGATCCTTCGTGCGATCCTCCACGAGGTTCGGACGGAGAAGCTCACGTTCCTCGCCGGATCGATCGCGTACCACGCCTTCATCTCGATCCTGCCACTCCTGTTGCTGGTGCTCACGCTCGTCGAACGGACGCAGAACCTCACCCTCCGGACGTCCATCCTCGGGATCATGGAGACGGTGTTGACCCAGCAGGCGAGTGACGTCCTCCAGGAAGGTCTCGCTGACGCCGACTCCTCGGTCTCGATCCTCGGTGTCGTGCTCCTGATCTGGGGTGCGTTACGGATCTTCAGAGGGCTCGACACGGCGTTCTCAGATATCTACGAGACCGAGAGCGAGAACACGTTCCTCGACCAGATCAGCGACGGCCTGCTCCTGCTCGTGACGGTGGCGCTTGCGATCATCGCGGTCAGCCTGCTTCGGGGTGCCGTCACGGGAGTCACCGGTGGCACACCCGTGGCGGTCCTTCGAACGGTCGTCACTGCCGTCGGGCTGTTCGTCCTGTTGTACCCGATGTACTACGTCTTCCCGGACGCGGACGTCTCGTTCGTCGAGACCGTCCCGGGGACGGCGTTCGCGTCCGTCGGCCTGACCGTCGCGCACTTCCTCTTCACGACGTTCAAATCCGGCGGGACCGGCGGGAACCTCATCGCCAGCATCCTCGTGCTGCTGACGTGGCTTTATATAATAAGTTTGATAACTCTGCTCGGTGCCTCTATCAACGCCGTGCTGTCGAACCGATCCGCGGATGTCGATATCGACCCGGTCTTCGGCGGTGTTGCGATGGCGAGCGATCGTCGAGAAGACGTACGGATCGACCGGTCCCGGCTCCTCGCGAACCTCGAGGAGATGGTCACCACGTTCGATGATGGGGGAGACGAGATCACGATCCTCGCGGATGGCAAGCGCATCACCGTCCCTCGTCCCGGGGATGCAACCGTCGACCAGTCGCGAGCGGTGTACAGCTCGAAGGACTCCGTGGGGCTTCGGCTGACGTGGTGGCCCGACGGGGACGAGTAGTATCCCGGTCCCCCGGGTGACGATCGGCCGTGTTCGGCGTCGGACGACGGGGTTTCCCGATACGAGTGACGTTTCTCCCGCGATCGGTCCGCTGTGTACGTCCAGAGCGTCCATCAGACGCCCTCGGTCCGGTGTGACGATTCGGCGTGAGTCCTGCGGGCGTCACGAACTCAGCGGTGTATCGACAGCCCGGTCGCCACGTCCGTGCTCCCGCACTCGGGACACCGCGTCAGCGTCCCCATCGGAGGCGACTCGACGGAGTCCCACTCCGGACCGCCGGACTCGGCCCTGAATCCGCACCGCTGGCACCGCGACATCGGGCTGCTCTCGGCGTTCTGAGCCATACGTTAACGATTATTAGCACGGGACAAATATCTATCCCCGGGAAAGCCGCTCGGGTCACGCCCGCCACCGCACCCCGACTGCGGACCGCGTGACCGCCGGTTCAGAGCACCTCGATCCGGTCGTCGACCCGGAGGGTTCCGGACTCGACGACCGCGGCGTTCAGCCCCCCGCGGTGGACCAGCGCGCTCAGCACGCCGTCCTCGGTGATCGACTGGAGGTAGGAGCACGGCTCGCAGATCCTGACGCCCTCACAGACCACGTCGCCGATCCGGAACCGCTCGCCGAGCAGGTGGTCGACCGCGACCCCGCGCGTGGTGACGTTCCGCCGGTGGTCGGCGATCGAGAGGTCGAGCCCCTCGTCGCGTTCGAGGATCCCCAGCGTCTCGGCCTCGAACAGCGTGAGGTGTCGGGGGATGTCGTCGACGTCCGGGTCGTTCGACCACGTTCCCGAATCGTCGAAGTATCGATCACCGCGGAGCCCGCGCCCGGCGACCGCCTCCGCCTCCTCGACCCGCTCCATCTCCGCACCCGCCTCGGAGGCGATACAGATCGCCTCGACGTGTCCCTCGTCCATGACTCCCTGTGGGGTGTTCACACTCGAAGGTAGGTGTTGCGGTGGGGGTCCGACCGTTCTCCGAGGATCGACACGTGCTGAGTGCCGGGGCCCGATAGCCGTCGAGCGCGCTATCGGCGCGCCTCTGCAGGCAGGAACCTCATCCGATCGAACCCCTTCCGTCCCGATGGAGAGGGTCTCGCTCTCCCCCTCACAGACACCCTCTCCACATTTCCGTAGAGTGTGCTGGTGGGGATTTGAATCGGAGCCGTTCCGCTCTCTGCGGTCGCTCCACGGCAGGGCTCAAATCTTCGGGCGCATCCACAGCACAGGTGCGAGCGACACGGGCGTCGCTCGCACGTTGTTTCCGTAGGAGTGCGCTGGCGGGGATTTGAACCGGAGTCACTTCGCTCCCTGCGATCGCTCGTGACAGGGTTCAAACCCTTCCGCACACATCCGCTCAGGTGGTGGCGAGCACACGCTGCGCGGTGCTCGCCGGTGGTTCGCGGGAGAAGTGCGCTGGCGGGGATTTGAACCCCGGTTGTGACCATGGCAAGGTCACGTGATACCACTACACTACCAGCGCGCTTGCAAGAGAGTCTAACCGCGTTTCCGGATAAAAGGTTTCCGGAACCCCGACACCCGAGCGCCGCGCCCACACACCGCTACCGTGGAACGGCACGGGTGGCCGTCGCCTTGAACGTCACCACCACGGGATCACCGGGAGCGAGTTCGAGCCGTTCGACGCTCTCGACGGTCACGAGCGCGGCGAGCGACACGTTTCCGTCCCGACCGTCGATCCCGACGGTGACGGTCCCGACGGCCTCGCCGACCTCAACCGTCCCCACCACGCCTTCGAGCCGGTTCCGGGCGCTCGTCCCACCCGCCGGCGGGGCGTCCGCGGGCGCGTGGAGCGTGACCGCGTCCGCCCGGAGCGTGACCTGGACTGCCTCGGCGTCGGGCGGCGTGAGCGCGCGGAGCCGTCCGACGTCCGTCTCGACGACCGCGAGTTCGCCCGTCCGCTCGACTACGCGCCCCTCGACGACGGTCTCGGTCGCCTCGGCGACCCCGGTGAACTCCGCACGGAGCCGATCGTACCTCGCGAGGAGCGCGCGCGCGCCGTCGGTCAGACGCGATCCACCGCCGCCCGCACCCCCGCGGGTCCGCTCGACCAGCGGCCCGAACGCTTCTTCGAGTTCCCCGAGCCGTCCGTGCGCCCGGGAGTAGGACCGGCCGAGCGCCGACGCGGCGGCGTTGAGCGACCCCTCCGCGGCGACCGTGCGCAGGAGCACCGCGTCCCGGTCGTCGAACTCGACGCCCTCGGCGTGGAGGCGAGCCTCGAACGCCGGGGCGGGAACGTCCGAGTCCGCGTCACCGTCCATGCGTTCCCGTCGCGCCGTTCGTTTGATAACCGTTATGTGCGGTCGACGAATACGCGTTATATCCATGTCGGAACAACGATCCGAGACGGGGGACGCGAAGCCGAACACGACGCGACGTCGCCTGCTGCAGGCGGCGGGCGCCGGAACGGCGCTGTCCCTCGCCGGCTGTACGGGCCAGCAGGGGACGACACCGACCGCGGGCGACGGTGAGGATGGCGGTGACGGCGGCGACGGTGGCGACGACAGCGGCGGTGGCACCGCGGAGCCACAGGAAGCCCAGGAAGCCCAGGGAGGCGGCCAGGTCGGCGACGGCCAGCTGGTGCTGGCGACGACGACCAGCACGTACGACACCGGACTGCTCGACGCGCTCAACCCGATGTTCCAGGAGTCGTTCGGCATCCAAGTCCGGACCATCTCCCAGGGGACCGGCGCGGCCATCCGGACGGGTCGGAACGGGGACGCCGACGTCATCCTCGTTCACGCCCGGGGACCCGAGGACCAGTTCCTCCGCGACGGTGCGGGGGTCAACCGACGCGACGTGATGTTCAACGACTTCGTCATCGTCGGGCCGGAGGACGATCCCGCGGGAATCAACGGGATGTCGAGCGCGACGGAAGCGTTCGCGACCATCGCCGAGGAGGAGGCGACGTTCCTCTCCCGTGGTGACGACTCCGGGACCAACACGAAGGAGCTGAACATCTGGGAAGAGGCCGGTATCCAGCCGTCGGGCTCGTGGTACCAGGAGACCGGCCAGGGGATGGGTGACACGCTGGTACAGGCCAACCAGGCCGGCGGCTACACCCTCGCCGACCGGGGGACCTACCTCGCCACGCAGGACAACATCGGCCTGGTGATCCACGTCCAGGGGCCGATACGGGACGGCCCCGCGATCCTGCAGAACCCCTACGGCGTCATCCCGGTCAACCCTGCAGTCCACGACAACGTGAACTACCAGGCGGCGATGGCCTACGTCGGGTTCCTCACGAGCCCGGCCGGCCAGCAGGCCATCGCGGACTACACCGCGAACGGCTCCCAGCTGTTCTTCCCGAACGCGCTCGCCGAGGAGCCGGACTTCGCCCAGTACGTCCCGGAGGACTACGAGGGGCCTTCGATGTCGATGCAAGATCTCCGCTTCCAGCACTGGGTCGACCAGCAGGTCCCGGAGGGCTTTTAGGCGCCCTGCCGCCACTCACCGCCGTGCTCGCGCTCATTCCGGCCCAGGTGTTCGAGGAATTCTCGCTCGGCTACCTGGTGAGCATCGTCGAGGTCACCCTTCGTGTGAGCCTCACGGCAGTCGTGCTGGCGACCGTCGCCGGGATCGCGATCGCAGTCGCCGTCGGATTCACCGACTTCCCCGGGAAACGGATCGTGGAGGCAGTCATCAACACGGGGATGGGGTTTCCGAGCGTCGTCGTCGGGCTCACCGTGTTGATCCTCCTGTCGAACAGCGGGCCGGTCGGCGGCGGATTCGGCCTCGGCCCGCTCAGGTTCGGCGGGATCGAACTCCTGTTCACCCCGACCGCGATGATCATCTCGCAGTTCATCCTCGCGCTGCCGGTGATCGCCAGCGTCTCGCTGTCGGCCATCGAAGGGGTCGACCAGTCGCTCCGGGACGCGGCGTTCGCCGCCGGCGGAACGGGCCGCGACGTTCAGTTCGCCGTGATCCGCGAGGCCCGCTATGGCATCACCACCGCGATATTAGCGGGGTTCGGACGGGCGATAAGCGAGGTGGGGAGCGTCCTCATCGTCGGAGGGAACATCGCGCTGAACACGCCCAGCGGCGAGCAGCTCAGTTTCACCCGGACGCTGACGACCGCTATCACCCTCGAGGCCCGCAAGGGGAACATCGAGACAGGCATCGCGCTCGGGGTGGTGTTGCTGGCGCTCGCGCTGGGCGTGAACGCGCTCGGCAACTACGTCCGAGCACGGGGCCGGACATGATTGCCGCCGAGGACGTCAGCTACGGTTACAGCGATTCGGTCGTTGAGGAGGTCTCGCTCGCGGCCGATCCGGGCGAGGTCCTCGCGGTCATCGGCCCCTCGGGGACGGGCAAGACCACGCTGTTGCGCCTCCTCGCGCTATTCGATCCGCCCGACACAGGACGGATAACCGCGGAGGGACGCGACGTCTGGGAGCTCCCCGACCGGGAGCGGTTCGAGGTCCGCCAGCGCATCGGGTTCGTCTTCCAGGACCGCTCGCTGTTCTCGACGTCGGTCGCGCACAACGCCGCCTACGGGCTCTCCGTCCGTCGTTCGTGGCGCGAGCGGGCCCGCCGGTGGCTCTCAGGGATCGTGGGCGAACCGTCGGTTCCCCCGGAGGTGCTCGACGCACTGGAGACGGTCGGCCTCGAGGGCAAGGTCGATCGTCCCGCGCGGTCGCTCTCCGCGGGGGAGGCCCAGCGGGTCGCGTTCGCCCGCGCGCTCGCGATCGGTCCCGACGTGCTGTTGCTCGACGAGCCGACGTCGAACCTCGACCCGCGGAACACGGCCGTTATCGAGGACGCGGTGCTCGCCGCCCGCGACCGTGATATCGCCGTCGTCGTCGCCACTCACGACATGCAGCAGGCGGGACGGATCGCCGATCGGGTCGCCGTCCTCCTCGACGGCACGGTCATCGAACAGGGATCGGCCGACCGGGTGCTGGAGACGCCCGACGACGAGCGAGTCCGGGGGTTCGTCGCCGGCGAACTGGTCTACTGACCCCGACGGAGACCAGTAGCGTCGATGCCGGGATCCGGATCCGGACCGAAGATAGGGCCCCGAGCGGGGATGCGGAGAGCTTCGGTGGGGAAGGAATGAATCGACTGTCAGAGGCACCCCGCAACGCCGCCGCATCCGTATCGAAACGCCGAACCGACGGGCGTTCCCGGCGAACGGCGCGACGGCGATCGCGATCGGTCCGGCTGTACCGGTACCGGCAGGGACGCGGTGCCGGACCGCGTGATGGAGGTCGCCGAGGCACGGAGTAACCTCGGGCCACTGGAGCTGTAACTCGGCGACCGGATCACGGTACGTCTTATGCGAGAAGGACCCGGTACCACTCACGATGGCGACGGAGACTGACGCGCGGATCGAGAGCGGGGCGCTCGGACGGACGCCACTGATCGTGGCGTTCGTCGTCGTTCAGGCACTGGCGTTCGCCGCCGCCTACTCGCTCGGCCGGCCCACCTGGTACGCCTACTTCATCGTCGGGAGCACGGCCGTCACCGCCTACGCTCTGGGTGGATCGTCGTTCACCGTCGCGACGGCCACCGCGGGGAGCCTCCTCGTGGTCGCGCTCGGCCTGCCGCTGTTCATGTTCGTCGCCAGGCAGACCCCCTCGCTCGTCGTCGAGCGGGCGCTCGACCCGGACGTCCACCGCGTGCTCTACCTCGGGGTGTACGGCCCGCTGCTGGCGGCCCTGCTCAGCCTCGCGTTCGGCGTCCCGCTCGCCCACCTGCTCGCGAAGGGGTTCGCCGGCCAGCCGCTCGTCGAGAGCCTCGTCGACCTCCCGCTCGTGGTCCCCCACTCGGTCGCGGGGATCATCATCCTGTTCGGGTTCGGGAGGGGCGGGGCGTTCCCGGGAGTCTCGGTGCTCGGGACGATGGTCGGGATGGTGCTGGCGATGGCGTTCGTCTCCGCACCCTACGCCGTGAACGCGTCGCGCGAGGCGTTCGAGGCCATCGACGACCGGCTGGAGTACGCCTCGCGTATCCACGGGGCGAGCGAGTGGGAGACGTTCAGGCGCGTGACGGCACCGCTCGCCGTCCGCGGAATGGTAACGGGGGGCGTTCTCGCGTGGGCCCGGGCGGTCTCGGAGTTCGGCGCGGTCGCCGTCGTCGCCTACTCGGTGGAGTTCTTCTACCCGTTCGAGGGCGGGCAGGTCACCGCCCAGCACGCCCCCGTGTTCGTCTACAACACCTACCTCCAGGGCGGACTGGAGGAGAGCGGCGCGGTCGCGTTCCTCCTGCTCGCCGTCTCGGCGGTCATCTTCCTCATCGTCCGCTACCTCACCGACGACGGGTCGACCACCGGGGGTGTGGCGTGACGGGACTCCACGCCGACGTGCGGGCGACGTTCACCGCCGACGGGGCCGAGGCGTTCACCGTCGACGCCGCGTTCGACGTCGACCCGGACGAGAGCCTCGTGATACTCGGGCCGAGCGGAAGCGGCAAGACGCTCCTCCTGGAGACCGTCGCGGGATTCCACCCTCACGAGGGGGTCGTGACGGCAGACGACCGGCGATTGAGCGACCGCCCCCCGGAGAAGCGCGGATTCGGGTTCGTCTTCCAGGACTACGCGCTGTTCCCGCACATGACGGTGCGGAAGAACGTCGAGTACGGGACGCGCTACCACGAGGAGACGCGCGACGCCGGCGCGCTCCTCTCGGAGCTCGGCGTGGGCCACCTCGCCGAACGGTACCCGCCGACGCTCTCCGGCGGGGAGAAACAGCGGGTCGCGCTCGCCCGCGCGCTCGCCATCCGGCCGGAGGTGATGCTGCTCGACGAGCCGCTGGCCGCGCTCGACGTCCCCACCAGGCAGGCGCTCCGTGACGACCTCGCCGACGTCCTCGCCGACGTGACCGCGGTGTACGTCACGCACAACCGGACGACTGCACGGGCCATCGCCGACCGGATCGCCGTGATGCGCGACGGCGAGATCGTCCAGCAGGGGACCCCCGAGGCGGTGTTCGAGCGGCCGGCCTCGCCGATGGTCGCCGAGTTCACGGGCGCGAACGCGGTCGACCTGTCCGCGAGCCCGTCGCTCCGGGCCCTGCTCGACGGCGAGGGGGAGGTGGCGGAGGAGGGAGACCACGTCGCCGTCCGACCGGAGGCGGTCGCCATCGACGAGGCCGAGGGCGACGTCCGGGCGACGGTCGAGCGGGTCCTCCGGGAGGACGCCACCAGTCGCGTGGCGCTGTCGTTCGACGGCGTCACCGTCGACGCGTTCAGCAATCGCCCGCCGGACGTGGGAGACGAGGTCTGGGTGAGCTTCCCCCGCGGCGCCCTCCACCGATGCTGAGCATCCCGGACCCGTTCCGGGGCCTGGAAGCGGCTCGCTCCCCCGCGACACGTAACCTGAAATAATTACGCCCAGCATCAGCCGTGCCGGTATTCGGTTTCCGGAAAGAGTGAAGCGCGTTCGATCGAAACCGGCGTACGATGGGCGCCTCGTTCCCGACCGATCGCGAGCGTGGCGTCGAGTTCTCGCTCGGCGAGCTGACCGGCGCGGTGGGGGATTCGGTTACGGTCCTCCCCCTCGTGGTCGCGCTGTGTGCGCTCACCGACGCCTCGCTCGCGCACGTCTTCCTCGGGTTCGGCGCGTTCCAGATCGTCTGGGGGCTCCGGTACGGCCTCCCCGTCTCGGTCGAGCCGATGAAGGCGCTCGTGGGGCTCGCCATCGCCGGCACGCTCACCTACGGCGAGCTCGTCGCGGCGGGGCTGCTCGCCGGCGGCGTCCTCCTGTTCGCGGGCTCGACGGGGCTCGTCGGTCGAGTCCGGGCGGCCGTCGGCCGCCCGGTCGTCCGGGGCGTCCAGCTCGGCGTCGCGCTCCTGCTCGTCCGTGCGGGCGTCGACCTCGCCGCCGCCGACCCGGTCGTCGCCCTCGGCGGTCTGGGCGTCGCGCTCCTCGCCGCCCTCCTGGACCGTCGGCTCGCCGCGCTGGCCGTCCTCGTCGTCGGGACGGCCGTCGCCCTCCGCGTGGGGACGCCGACGCTTTCGGTTCCCACACTGTCGGTCCTCCCGGCCGGCAGCCCGGAGCTCACTCGCGGTGCGCTCTCCGGGCTCGTCGCACAGCTCGCCATGACCGTCGGCAACGCCGCCGTCGCCACGTCGCTCCTGCTCGACGACCTCTACGGCGCCGACGTGAGCGCCGACGAACTCGCGCGCTCGATGGGTGTGACGAACCTGCTCGCGGTCCCCTTCGGCGGCGCACCGATGTGTCACGGCTCGGGAGGACTCGCCGGCAAACACGCCTTCGGTGCCCGGACCGGCGGCGCGAACCTCGTCCTGGGGGCTGGCTACGTCGGCGCGGCGCTCGTCGCCGGGCTCTGGGCCGGATTCCCGACGGCCGCGCTCGGCGTGCTCCTGCTCGTCGTCGCCGCCGGCCTCGGGCGGGTCGCGCTCGGGGACGTCTCCGGGCGCGACCGTGTCCTCGTCCTCCTGGTCGGCGCGCTCTCGCTCCTCGTGAACGTCGGTGTCGCCTTCGTCGCCGGTGCGATCGCGTGGTGGGCCCTCGACCGGGGGCAGGAGTGAGCGTCGTCGAGAGCGCCGGTGTTAACCCCCCTCGAGTCCGTCGGCCGGTATGGACGAGGCGGACGCCACCCCGGACGGCGGACGGGACGCCGACGAGGGGGGAGCGAGCACGAACGGCGATACGCCTACGTGGGCGTCCCTGTTCGAGCGGGCGTCGACGTACGGGATCGAGGAGGCGGCCGTCCGCGAGACGCTCGCACGTCGTCGGGGGGAGGGGGATGACTGATCCCGAGCGGCCCGCGGGATCGCCCGATCCAGCCCGGGTGGTCGCCGACGCGGACGTGCTCGCCGCCGACCTGCTCTGTGGGGGTGCCGCCCGTGACGCGCTCGACCACTGCCGACGCCACTCCTGGGTCGAACTCGTCGCGACGGACGACCTGCTCGACGAGGCCGAGGCGGTCGTCGCCGGCCTGGCCGACGCCTCGCTGGCCGCCGACTGGCGCGGGAAGGTCGAGAGGTGGCGCGTCCGCGTCGAGCAGGAACCGGGGGACCACCCGGCGCTCGCCTCGGCCCACGCCGGCGAGGCCGCACACCTGCTCTCGTTCGACGAACGGCTCCGGAGTGCGAAGACCGGCGCGACGCTCCGGAAGTACGTCGACGTCAGCGTCAAGCACCCCCGGGCGTTCGCCCGCCTGTTCGACCCCGAGCGGCTCTATCCGACCGTGGGCGACGGCCAGTACCCCGGGCCGGATCACGATCCACGGGTTTAGAGCCCCTTCCGGAACACGACCACCTCTAGCCCCGTAGCACCGGTGTCATATATCTCCTCCCGGATCCGCTCGTAGCCGGCCCGCTCGTAGAACCCGACGGCGTTCAGTGACGCGGAGAGTTCGAGCGATCCGAGGCCGATCCCCCGGGCGTACCCCTCCAGTTCCGCGAGTAGTGTCGATCCGATCCCCCGACCGGCGTGGCGGGGGTGAACGTAGACCGCCCGGACCTCGCCGTCGGCATCGACGTCCGGGGAGTCGAACACGAGGTCGCCGAACCCCGACACCTCGCCCCGGCGCTCGGCGACCACGAAGTGGTGACCCGCTTCGTCGAGCGGGTAGCCCTCCGGGCCGTGGTCCTTGCGCGCCCACACTCGTACCTGATCGGGATCGTACCCCGCCGGCCCGAACTCCCGGATGGCGGCGACGTGGAGTGCGAAAGTCGCGAGGGCGTCGTCGGGGGTCGCGCGACGGACCTGCATACGCCTCCGTGTAGCGGGCACGGCCGTGTGCCTGACGATCGGGCAGGAGAATCCGCCGAACCGTCGTTTCGGGACCGATTCGGGTCCAGCGGCGGTCTCCACCGAGGCCTCAGTCGCTCGCTACGCTCGGCGAACCACCGATCGACTCGCTCCGGCTTACGGGTCGCTCGACTCGCGGGCCACTCCGTTCCCCGCTCGGTCTTCGGGACGCGACCGTCCGGTCGCGTCCCGCTCTCGCTCCCCGTTCGCCATCGAGATTTCCCTCCGGTCGACCTCTCTTCGCTCGATCATCGAGGACCCGGACGCTCGCGACTGGAACCGCCGTCGGACGCTCCACGCCCGACGAGGTTCGTCTCACTGACGTTCGGCGAACCACCGACAGACCCGTCGCTTCGCTCGGACCTGTCGAGGCATCAGATGCTCACTCCGTTCGCATCTGATACCACTCCGCGAACTTCGCGAGCGCCCGTCCCCGGTGTGAGATAGCGTTCTTCTCGGCGGGGCTCATCTCCGCGAGCGTCCGGTCGCCGTGTTCGAAGATCGGGTCGTAGCCGAAACCGCCGTCCCCGCGTGGCTCGACGATGGTCCCCGAGACGCTCCCGGCGAACAGTTTGACGGGGAGGTCGCCCCCGGCGACCGTGTCGTCGGTCGCCGCGGAGCCCCGGACCTCCGCCGAGAGGTCCTGACCGCGGCGGTCACCGCGGTCGACGGGCTCGGGGGTGGCCTCGAACGGCTCGCCGTCACAGTAGGCGATCACGCACCGGAACGCGGCGTCGGTCGCGCCCGCCTCGCGGGCGACCCGGCCCACGAGGTCGACCCCCAGCGTGTCCTCGACGTACGCGGAGTACGGGCCGGGGAAGCCGTCGAACGCCTCGATGAACAGGCCGGCGTCGTCGACGATGACGGGATCCTCGCTACCGGCGGCGAGGAACGCGTCGCGGGCACCGTGGGCGGCGACCGTCTCGAGGTCGTCGGCCTGGACCTCGGTGTAGTCGTGGTCGAGCGACTCGACGTCCTGAAGATACTCGCGGGCCTCCCGGACCTTCCCCTCGTTGGTCGTCACGTACCGGAGCATATCGGGAAGTCGGTCGAGGCCGACAAGAGCGCGTCGTTCCCCCCTTCAGTCGTCGACGACGACCTCGACCGGTTCGTCCGCCGGCTCCTCGTACTCCGCGGAGGACTCGGACGCGCTCTCCTGGTAGAGCAGGCCGCCGACCACGAGCAGCGCGACCCACGACCGCCAGTTGGCGAGGTTGAGGGTGTAGCCGATGCCGAACGGCTTCTCGACGATCATCCGCTCGCCCGGCTGCCAGTACGAGGAGAACATCCGACCGAGCGTCGGCCGTTCGAAGTTGTACGGGACGCCGAACAGCTCACCGGACTGGGGCTTGTCTGCCATAGCGGGGTGATAGTACGCGCTCGGTTAAGTTATTTCCCCACGCTCGCGCTCGGTCGCACGGGACCATCGTTGCGGCAGCGACCCGGACTCCGGGGACCGGGAGCGGAGCGTGAAGGAGTCCGGGAGTGCGCTCGCCAGTATCGGACCGGTCTCACCGGTACCGTCCGCGCCCCTCGATCTCGCGTAGCTGGTCGAGCACCCGGGCGTCCCCCGCTGCCTCGTAGGCCCCCTCGAACGCCCCGAGAAGCCGTTCGGCGTCGTCCGCCGTCCCGACGACCGCCTGCTCGAAGACGTGGAGGTCCATCGCGTAGTCCTCGCGGTCGTCGGTGTAGTAGCCGAGCCCGAAGTCGATCAGGTAGGTCCGGTCGGGTGCCGTCCGGGCGTTCCGGGGGGTCGGATCGCCGTGGACGAACCCCCCGCGGTGGAGCGCGGCGAGCTGCCGGCCCACGGCACGGACCCCCGACTCGCTCAGCGCGTCGCGCAGGTCCGCCGCCC
Source organism: Salinirubellus litoreus (assembly GCF_037335815.1). Taxonomy (NCBI): domain Archaea; kingdom Methanobacteriati; phylum Methanobacteriota; class Halobacteria; order Halobacteriales; family Natronomonadaceae; genus Salinirubellus; species Salinirubellus litoreus. Next base: position 308,214 of record NZ_CP147841.1, read on the forward strand.
CGACCGTCTCGAAGGTCAGCGTCGCCTCGACGTCGTCCACGTCGAGGACGACCGGGGTCGACACGCCCACCTTCCGGGCCTCGCTCGTCAGCCGTGCCTCGCTGCGGGTGCGCTCGCGCCGCAAGCGCCCGTCGAGTTCCGGGTGGCGGTAGGGTTTGGGGAGACGGCGCTTGAGGACCCGTTCGGACCCGACCTCGATGAGCGCCTCGGCCCCCCTTACCTCCTCGACCGTGCCCCCCTCGGCCCCGGCGCTGTCGTCTCCGCGATCCGCGATCCCTTCGATCGGATCGCCGCCGGGACCCGCGCCGTCCCGCCAGGTGACGGGTACCTCGTCCGGGCGGAAGTCCGGCCGGACCCGTGAGTCCTCGATCTCCAGCGTGTCGCCCGCGGCGCACATCTTCGCGCCGAGGACGGCGATCATCCCCGCGTTGTCCCGGAGAAACCGGGGCTCCGGGGCGTAGAACGACGCGCCGCGGGCGTCACACATCTCCGAGAGCATCTCCCGGAGGCGCGCGTTCTGTCCCACGCCACCGCCGAGGACGAGTTCGTCGGCGTCGGTGAGCGAGAGTGCTCGCTCGGACACCTCGGTGAGCATCGCGAAGACGGTCTCCTGAAGCGAGAAGCAGACGTCCTCGATCGGCGTACCGTCGTCGTAGGCCTCCTTCGCCGCGCTCGTGATCCCCGAAAAGGAGAAGTCCATCCCCTTCACGACGTACGGCAGCTCGACGTACTCGCCCTCTCTCGCCGCTTCCTCGACCTTCGGGCCGCCCGGATGCGACCAGCCGACGTGGCGGGTGAACTTGTCGATGGCGTTGCCGACGCCGGTGTCCATCGTCTCCCCCAGCACCCGGTACCGGCCGTTCCGGAACCCGAGCAGGTGGGCGTTCGCGCCGCTGGCGTTCAGACAGACGGGGGCGTCGAACCCCGACCGGTGCCGACCGATCTCGAGGTGGGCGACCATGTGGTTCACCCCGACGAGCGGAACGTCTAGAACGCCGGCGAGCGCGCGAGCGGCCGTCGCGGCGATCCGCAGACACGGACCGAGCCCCGGGCCCCGCGAGAAGGCGACGGCGTCGACCGGCGGGCCGTCGCCGTCGTGGTGTGCCCGGGCCTCGTCCATCGCGCGGTCGATCACCTCGGGGATGGCCCCGCGCATGTGCTCTGCGGCCTCGCGCGGGTGGATGCCGCCGCTCTCCGGTTCGTAGGCGTCGGTCTCGATGAAGACGTCGTCCGCGCAGGGGTCGCTATCGGCGTCGTGGACCGCGGCACTGGCCGCCCACGCGGTGCCCTCGATGCCGAGGACCCGCATCGCCTACCTCACTCGTCGTCGGTCTTCCACTCGGTGTAGGAACACCGTCCGCAGTGGAGCCGGTCGCCGTGGTCGCCGAGGAAGGTGTCGCCACAGCGGGGACACTGCTCCTTCGTGAGTTCGCCGTCCTCGTCGTAGTACTCGTGACGTGCCATCAGGCCTCGACCTCCTCGTCGGCCTCGCCGTCCTCGTCGCCGATCTTGTTCCGGTCGAGCATGTACTCCTGCTCGACGTCGGCGGCGGCCTCGGGGGTGTCGTACACCTTGGCGTAGCCGAGGCTCTTTCGCATCCCGAACTTCGTGTCGATCGAGTGGACGACGACCTCCTCGGCGTCCTTGTTCAGTTTCGCGGCCAGCGAGTCCCGGACCGACAGCCGCGAGGGGCTCGCCTCGTCGTGCGTGACCTGGAAGCGGACGTCCCGACGGTGTAGCATCGGGTTCTCCTCGTCGGAGACGACTTCGATGTCCATGTTACGTGTACGTGGCCCGGAGACCTGTAAAAGGATTTCGAGTCGCGAAGCCGTGCGAGCCGCGCTCTCCGCCGGGAGGCGACGCGGACCCCGGTCCACGTCCGTCCGAGACGGTAGCCGGGCGATCCCCGCCGCCGCCGCTCAGATCCCGAGTTCGTCGGCGAGCCCGTGGAACGAGTCGATCTCGAGGTTCGGCTCGGGACCGTAGGTGGGCCAGGGACCACCGTCCCGGTTCACCCAGACGCCCTGCATCCCCGCGTGGACGGCCCCCTGGACGTCGAACCAGCCCGCGGTGGTGTGGGCGATCTCGTCGATCGGCGTACCCGTCCGGGCGGCCGCGTGACGGTAGATCTCAGCGTCGGGCTTGTACGTCTCGACCTCCGCGGCGCTGATCGTGTCCGCGAGGACGTCGCCGATGCCGGCCGTCTCTACCATCGTCTCCAGCATCTCCGGGTTCCCGTTCGAGACGACGTAGAGGTCGTACGACTCGGCGAGCCGTTCCATACCCTCCCGGACGTCGTCGAAGGTCCGGAGGTCGTGGTAGATGCTCGTTATCTCGTCGCGGGTCTCCTCGTCGACGTCGGCACCGAACGCCTCCAGCGCGTAGGTCGCGGCGTGTCGGTTCAGTTCGTAGAACGTCTCGAACTCCCCGATGTGATTGGCGACCATCGTGTAGAACAGCGAGTGCGACCGCCAGAGGCTCGCCGCCGCACCCGGGTCGTCGACGTGTCCCTCGAGCGCCGCCTCGGCGGACGCGACGTCAACGACGGTGCTGTAGGAGTCGAACGTGATCGTCGTGACACGATCCGGGTCGAACTCGGAGGAGGCCATGTCCGCCAACCGGCGGCGGGAGTGATGAGTGTACCGGGAGTGAGTGCGGGGGACGCCTTCGCGCAGGCCGGCCCCGAGAGGGACCGGTCACCCCCCGAGCCGTTCGTAGGCGGCCGTCGCCATCCGCAGCACCAGCACCGGGAGGCTGACCGCGAAGGCGAACGCCGCGGTCCACCCGAGGACGAGCCCCGCGATCCCCCCGTTCGAGACGCCGGCGGCGAGCGTGTACGCGGCCGCGCCGACCACTGCTGCCACCAGCGTGAGGACCGCGAGCGCGACGAGCGCGTCCCGACCGAGGCCGGCGAGGTGGCGGCGGAACGCGCGGCGGCGCACTGCGAGGCCGGCGAGCCACGTCCGGAGGCGCGAGTGGACGCCCCCGGTACCGTCCATCAGGGCCCCTCCGTCCCGCCGCCGTCCGTCACCGTCTCCGAGGCGGTCGCCGGGTCGGGTCCCTCGGTACCGCCCGCCTCCCCGACGCCCCGGGCGTCCTGGGGGTCCCCGTCGGTCCCGGCCTCGCCCGTCGACCGGCGCTCCGTCCCGACGACCGCGAGGTCGCCGTCGAGCGTCGCGATCAGCGCCTCCCCGTCGAGTGCGATGGTCACCCGGAGCCGCCAGGGGTCCTCGCTCTCGACCCCCGTGTGCTCGTCGGTGACACACCAGTCGAGCGTCCAGAACGGGACGTCGTTCAGGTCGACGCCGTGGTCGCGGTAGAACGAGACGACCTCGGCGTCGTCGAGCAGCGCGAGCCCCGTCGAGGAGGACGTGGTGAGGTTACAGCGCGCGCACTCGTAGTCGACCCGGACGTCGAGGCCCATCGCGTCCCCCTCGGCGGCGTACCTGACGTGGGTCTCCATCCGGCCGTTGCACTCCGGGCAGACACCGTCCTTCGAGAGACAGGAGAGGTGCCGGGCGCGCTGGTTGAAGGCGTCGAGGGCCTCCTCGCGGGTGCGGTCCTCCAGCCCCCCGGGCGGGAACGGGTACACCCCGTGCGGGCGGCCACACGCCGGACACTCGATGTGGAAGTGCTCGTCCTCGTAGCGGGCCTGCAGGCCGCTCCCGCAGTCGACGCACGCCCCTTCGACGGGGAACGGGTCGAGTTCGGGACTCTGGTTGAGCGTCCCCGCGAGCACCGACCGGATGACCGCGCGGCCGGCCTGTCGGAACTCGTATCCGTCCTCGGTCTTGCGGACGAACTGGCCCACCAGTTTGTCGAGGTGGTAGTTGAACTGCGCGGAGTCGCGCATCCCGACTCGGCGGCGCAGGTCCGAGAACGCGGCCGGGCGGTCGGCCCGCCAGAGCGCCTCGAGTATCCGCAGGCGGGTCTCGTTGCCGACGACGGCGAACGCCTCGGCCGGGGAGAGACACTCCTCGCAGGCCAGGATGCTCTCCTCCTCGCCGGCCTCGCGTGCGTCGCTCATAGCCGAACTGTAGCGAACGAGAGGGCTAAAACCTTGGCTGAAACGAGTGTTTGAGCGATTCCCTGCGCCAAAGCCCGTCCGCCGGCGGGTTGGGGAGAGACGACGACCCCACGGATCGAGTAAGTACCGGCATCCGCGCGAACGAGCGGAGCGAGCGAGCGCGGTTCACCGGTCCGAGCGGAGCGAGGACCGGCCTTTTTCACCCATGTTTTTGCGCCGAGTGGTGCGCGAAGCGCACCCGAGGCGGAAAAAGATGGTTCGGTAGCCTTATACGCCGCAGGGGCCGATACCCACTACATTACTGATGTCGGGAACACATCGACAACCGGAGGTGAACATCGGACTGGTCGGCCACGTGGACCACGGGAAGACGACCCTGGTCCAGGCGCTCTCGGGCCAGTGGACCGACCAGCACTCCGAGGAGATGAAGCGGGGCATCTCCATTCGCCTCGGGTACGCGGACGCGACGTTCCGGCGGATACCGGGTGTGGACCCGCCGGAGTGTTTCACGGTCGAGGAGGAGGTCGACGGCGAGGAGACGGAGTTCATTCGTACGGTCTCGTTCGTCGACGCACCGGGCCACGAGACGCTGATGGCGACGATGCTCTCGGGGGCGGCCATCATGGACGGCGCGGTGCTGGTGATCGGCGCGAACGAGCCGGTGCCCCAGGCCCAGACCGAGGAGCACCTCATGGCCCTCGACATCATCGGCATCGACAACATCGTCATCGCGCAGAACAAGATCGACCTCGTCGCGGACGCCGAGGAGGCCCGCGAGAACAAGCGCGAGATCGAGGAGTTCATCGAGGGGACCGTCGCCGAGGGCGCGCCTATCGTCCCGGTGTCGGCCCAGCAGGAGGTCAACGTCGACCTGCTCATCGCCGCCATCGAGGAGGAGATCCCGACGCCCGAGCGCGACCCGGACGCCGACGCGCGGCTCCAGGTCGCCCGCTCGTTCGACATCAACCGCCCCGGCACCACCCAGGCCGATCTGCGGGGCGGGGTCGTCGGCGGATCGCTCAGCCGTGGGCGGCTGGAGGTCGACGACGAGATCGAGATACGGCCCGGCCGCCAGGAGGAGGACGACGGACCCTACGAGCCCGTCTCGACCACCGTGCGGTCGCTCCAGGCCGGGAGCCAGTCGGTCGACTCGGTCCGGCCGGGCGGGCTCGTCGGCGTCGGGACGGGTCTCGACCCCTCGGTGACGAAGGGCGACGCCCTCGCCGGGCAGATCGCCGGGCCGCCGGGGACGCTCCCCGAGGTCCTCGACTCGTTCACGATGTCGGTCGACCTGCTCGATCGCGTCGTCGGCGAGGGGGCCGACGAGGTCGAGGAGGTCACGACCGGCGAGCCGCTGATGCTCACGGTCGGCACCGCCACGACGGTCGGCGCGGTGACCTCCGCACGGTCCGGCGAGGCGGAGGTGAGGCTGAAGCGACCGGTGTGTGCGGACCCCGGCGCGAAGATCGCCATCAATCGTCGCGTGGGGTCGCGCTGGCGGCTCATCGGCGTCGGGACCCTGGAGTGACGTGAGGTGACACGCGTGGTGCTCGACACGAACGCGCTGATGATGCCGGTCGAACTCGGCGTGCGGACGTTCGACGAACTCGATCGCCTGCTGGGGCGCGGAGAGTACGAGGCCCTGGTCCCGGAGGCCGTGCTCGCGGAGCTCGACTCGCTCTCGGCAGGGGCGGGTGAGGAGGGCGTCGCCGCGAGCGTCGGGGCCGACCTGGCCCGCCGCCACGAGGTCGTCGCACACGAGGCCGGGTACGCCGACGACGCCGTGATCGAGGTCGCGACCACGCACGACTGTGACTACGCGGTGACGAACGACGGCCCCCTGCGGAGCCGGCTACAGGACGCGGCGGTCCCCGTAATCTGTTTACGCGGGCGAAACAAACTCGACGTAACTCGACCATAATGTACAAGCGTGCACGACTGCGTGACACCGTGGAGGTCCCCCCGGAGTACCTCGACAACGTCACCCCGGAACTGGTGAAACGGCTGCTACAGGAGAAACTGGAGGGGCGGATGGACGAGGAGGTCGGCTCCGTCGTCTCCGTCGCGGAGGTACACGACATCGGCGACGGCGCGGTCCTCCCCAATCGCCCCGGCGTCTACTACGAGGCGGAGTTCGACGCCATCACGTTCGACCCACAGATGCAGGAGGTCGTCGACGGCGAGGTCGTCGAGGTGGTGAACTTCGGCGCGTTCGTCGGCATCGGTCCCGTCGACGGCCTGCTCCACGTCTCGCAGATCTCCAACGAATACCTCGCGTTCGACGAGGAGAACCAGCGGCTCGCCTCGCGCGACTCGAACGACGCGCTCGGCGTCGGCGACTCCGTCCGGACGCGGATCGTCACCAAGAGCGTCGACGAGCGCAACCCGCGGGACTCGAAGATCGGCCTGACGGCGAAACAGCCCGGCCTCGGCAAGCACGAGTGGCTCGAGGCCGACCGACGACGCCGCGAGGCGCAGGCGGGGGATTAGATGGCGAACCGACTCGTCTGCCGGGAGTGCCACCGCGTCCTCGAGGTCAGCGAGGGCGACCAGTGTCCCGTCTGCGGATCGAACTCGCTGACCGAGGACTGGGCGGGATACGTCATCATCGCCCACCCCGAGGACAGCGAGATCGCCCGGGAGATGGAGGTCGACGAGCCCGGCAAGTACGCGCTGAAGGTCCGGTAGCGTGACTGGCGATACGGGATCAGGATCAGGATCGGGATCGCCGACGGACACGGAGGGCGATCCGGGCGCGGGATCGACCCCCGCGGACGCGGGGGTGGAGACCGACCCGGACGTCCTGCTCGCGCTCCCGCGGGCGCTCCGCGGGGAGCTGAAGGACCCCCTCGGGCCGATCTACACCGACGCGGACGAGCTGCTCGCGGACGCGGGCGGACCCGTCGTGACCGTCGGCGACGTCGTCACGTACCACCTCCTCCGGGCCGGCCGCCGCCCGGACGTCGCGCTCGTCGACGGGAAGACCAAGCGCGACCCCGTCGACGAGGCCGTCTGGGAGGCCATCGACGGGTTCGGCCACCGAGTGGAGGTGTCGAACCCCGCCGCCACACTCTCGGCGGCACTCCTCGACGCGCTCCGGGCGGCGCTCGATCGAGCCGGGGGCGGCGGCGCAGAGACGACCGTGATCGTCGTCGACGGCGAGGAGGACCTCGCGGCGCTGCCGGCGGTGCTCGCCGCCCCCGACGGCGCGAGCGTCGTCTACGGCCAGCCCGACGAGGGGATGGTCCTCGCGGCGGTGACCGACGAGCACCGGGCGACGGTCCGTGATCTACTGGAGCGGATGGACGGGGACGCGATGCGCGCGTTCGACGTCCTCGGCGTCGACTGATTCCTCGGCGTCGACTGAGACGGGATCGATCCGAACCGGTCGATCCCGGTCTATCTTCGGCGCGGGGCTTTTCTCGGCTCGCCGTCTACCCGACGTCGTGCGCGAGTTCCCGTTCGAGCTGGCCCTGTGTGCCCACCTCGAATCCGCGGAGGAGGCCGTCGTGGGCAGACAGCTCGGGGGGAGCGTCGGGGGGACGCGCGTCATCGACGTGGCGCTCGTCTACCCCGGACCGGCGTTCGAAGAGCGGGCGGCGATCACCGCCGAGACCATCCCTGCCGCCGCGATCGAGGCCGACGTCGGCGTGGGCGAGGCCCGTCCGCTGCGCGAGGCGTTCCCGGACACGAGCCGCGAGTGGGCCAGGAAGACCGTCGAGACGGCGGTCGGGGTGGGCTTCTTCGAGCACGAGCGCCGCGGCGGCCGCGAGTACGTCCGACAGACGGTCCGGTACCCCGACTGGTTCGACCGGATCGTCGGCGTGGAGAACAAGCCCGACCTCGATCGCCCGGGCGATCTCGAACTCCAGCTCCGCAAGGACGTCTCGCTGGGGCTGCTCGACGAGGTGGTGCTGGCGACGGCCTCGCACGTCACCGGTGCGCACCTGAACCGTATCCCGGAGGAGGTGGGGGTCTGGCGGTTCGACCCCGAGACGGGCGAGCGACGCGTGATCCGCGAGCCGACGGCACTCGACTCGACGGGACCGGGGATCGACGTGCTCGATACGTTCCCCGCACGGACGGACGTACGACCCGCTACGGGGGCAGAGAAGGCCCGGAAGCGCCGTCGTCTCGCCGAGCGGGCCTACGGGAAGGGGTGGCGGATCCCCGCCGAGTCGTTCCCGGGTTGTGCGCGGTGTACGGTCGGCGAGCGCTTCGATGCGGGGGCGCTCCCCGAGTGTACCTGGAAGGGTCGCCTGATCGACCCCGCCCGGGAGTGTGGCCCGTCGTGTCCGGAGTACGAGTCGGCCGACCCGCCGATCGCCGACGTCACCGGTGCCCGGGCGCGGGGTTCGATCTGGGAGGCCGACCCGGCCGGTCGCGTCCGTCGACAGTCCGGGCTCGGCCGCTTCCTCGAGTAGCGGACCGGGCGAGCGGAAGCGACGGAAGACGTATGTCGGACCGTATCGTCCCCCGACCGTGTCCCCTCTCTCCCTCCGTCCGACCCGCGGGCACGTCCTCCCCGCGCTCGTCGTCCTGTTCCCGGCCGAGTGGTTCGTCCTCCGATCGGTCGGGACGGCGGCGGTGCGCGACGGTCCGGTCCCGGTCGGTGAACTGGTCGTCGGCTCGCTTCTCGCCCTCGTCGCGGCGTACGTCGCGAGCGTCGTCGCGGTGAGCGTGGCCCGGACCCGGAACTCGGGCGGGGTCGTCGGTACGGCGCTCAACCCCTCCGACCGGACGCTCGCGGTGCTCGGCGTCGTTCTCGCCGGCGCTGGGAGCTACCTCCTCGCCTCGCTGTTCGTCACGGTGACCGGCCCCCTCGGGACGGGACTCGCGGCCGTCGGCCTCCTGTTCGGCCTGCCGCTCGTCCTCACGTACACCGCGAGCGTGGCCGTCACGAACGCCCTGGGCGTCGGCGGGATCGGCACGATCGCCGTCGTCGTCGGCCTCGCGGCGAGCGCGCTCTGGACGTTCGGACTGGCCGTCGTCGTCGGGGACCTCCTCGGTCGTCTCGGGGGGAGCGAGCGGGCCGACGCGGACGGCCGGCGGGACGGGCGAACGAGATAGGGAAGACTCATACGCGACGACCGGCGACGGGTGGACATGCGAGGAGAGGTCCGCCGGTTCGCCGCGGCCGTCTGCTGTCTCGCGCTCGCGCTCACCGGGAGTCTCGCCTACGCGGGTACGACGGGTGTCGCGGCGCAGTCGGGGGACGCGCCGAACCCCTGCGTCGGGACGATGGAGCAGCCCGCCGACGGCACCACGCTCGTCTCGATCCAGGGGGTGAGGTTCGTCGAGGGCGAGGGGTTCACCAAGCCACCGGGGATGATGGTCGCGTTCGGCCCCGAAGGCGAGTTCCAGTACGCCTTCAACGGCTCCGCCCGCGGGCGCTGGTGGGTGTACGACGTCGATCCGCTTCCGAACGGGAACATCCTGCTGGCCTCGACCGAGCCCGGCGTCTCCGTGGCTCAGGAGATCGATCCCAGCACCGGGGAGAACGTCTGGCTGAAGCGATTCGACGGGCACAACGGGGGCGAGTCCGGCTTCCACCCGGAGAACGTCACCGACGCCCACGACATCGACATCATCAACGACGAGGAGCTCCTGATCGCCGACAAGGGGACCGGTCACCACCGGCTCCTGATCTACAACCGCACGATCGAGTCGGTCACCTGGGAGTGGCGCTTCGCCAACCACACCGACGAGTTCCCGAAATCCGGCGGCGGCCCCTACGAGCAGGACTGGACGCACGTCAACGACGTGGACAAGGTGGGCCCCGGGAAGTACATGGCGTCGGTCCGGAACTTCGACCGGGTGGTCGTCGTCGACCGGGAGTCGAAGGCCATCGAGCTCTCGCTCGGGAGCGACGACGACTATCGGTTCATGAACGAGCAGCACAACCCGCAGTACCTGGAGACCGAGTCGGGCGAGCCGACGATACTCATCGCCGACTCGCTGAACGACCGGGTCGTCGAGTGGACGCGCCAGGACGGCGAGTGGGTCATGACCTGGGAACTGGTCGGCGGCGGCCTCGACGAGCCACGGGACGCCGACCGGCTGCCCAACGGAAACACGCTCGTCGTCGACCGGAAGGGCCACCGGACGATGGAGGTCGCTCCCAACGGCACGGTGGTGTGGGAGGTCTACACGCCGTGGCAGCCCTACGACGCCGAGCGCGCCCGGATCGGGGACGAGCCCGGCGGACCGACGAGCGTCGATATGGGGACGGACGAGTCGGTCGAGCTGACGAACTCGGCGGGCTACGACACCGAGCGTATCGAGGCGTGCGGGCAGGCGCTCCGGGAGTTCGCCCCCTCGGGGAGCGGCGGCGTGCTCGGGTTCCTCGGCGGGTCGGAGGAGGGCGGTGGCTTCGACTACCAGGGGCCGAACTCGACGGACGGCGGGAACGAGGACGACGGGTTCGACGGAACGGACACGAGCCCCACCGAGTCGTCGTCCGGCGTGCCGACCTCGCTGATGGTCGTCGGCCTGATCGTACTGCTCGTCGTCGTGGCCGGATCGGTCCTGCTCGTCCGGCGGGAGTAGGACGGCTGGCCCCCGCCCCGCGGCGGCTACAGTTCGTACCGCTCGCCGTCGACGGCCATGTCCTCCTGGAAGGACTCCTCGGCCGGTGGGAAGTGCGACAGGTGGACGATCCGGTGATCGGCCGCGTCGAGGTCAGCCGCGAGGTCGCGCGCGCCCTCGAACGTCATGTGTTTCGTCCCGAACGTCCTCGGTACGCCGTCCTCGCGTTCGTGTCTACCGCCGAGCGGGTGGTACTCACAGAGGTGTGCCGGGACGATGCCGTCGGCGAGGAGGAGGTCGGGATCGGAGAGTAGCCTGCGGGACTCCTCGGGGATGCCGTAGCTCGTATCGCCCGACAACGAGAGCACGCCCCCGGTGTCGGGATCCTCGATTCGAGCCCCGTAGCAGACGAGCGGCGGGTGGTCGACGGGGACGAGCGTCACCTCGAGGCCGGCGGCCTCGAACGGCTCGAACGGCGACTGTGAGACGGGCGTGACCGCGTCGAGGTAGTCGTACTTGCGGTCGATCGTCCCGCGGACCGACTCGCCGGTCTCGGGGTCGGTCTCGTCGGCGGCGTGTACCGAGACGTCCGAGAGCAGTCGATAGGCGTTTCCGAGGCCGTCGAGGTGATCGAAGTGGATGTGGGTGATCAGTATCTCGTCGGGGAGGTCGACCCCCTCGCGGAGGAACTGGTAGCGAAAGTCCGGGCTGGCGTCGACGAGCAGCGACTCGTCCGTCCGCTCGTTGCGGACGTGGACGGAGAAGCGAGTCCGCTCGACGCCGCGTTCGCGGGCCTCGGTACAGGTGTCACAGTCGCACCCGACCGTCGGCGTCCCGGTCGTGTCGCCGGTACCCAGCAGGGTGACCTCCATCGTGGTGGCTCTGGTGGGGCGGCCGCCTAAACCCCGCGGTCGCCGGCGGCCGGTTCACGCATCCGCAACCCGTACGGGGTCGCCGACGCCGAGCGTCCCGCCGCGGTCGGCCTCGACGACGCTGGCGATGATCGTCAGGGTGTAGTAGTGGTCGAACGCCCCCGGGTCGGCCCACTCGGGGAACGTCGCCTCCCGACGGCTGACGAACCGCTCTCGGAACTCCGGGGTCGGCTCGCCGGTATCGGGGTCGCGCTCGGGCACCACACACCGTCCACAGGGCGTGACGCCCTCGAATCGGAGGTCACCGGCGACGAACGACGGCGCGTCGGGACCGACGAAGCGGTCCTCCCAGAACGCGGGGACGCCACCGATCTCGACGTTCGTCCGGAGCCGTCGCCGCGCCCCCTCGACGGTCACGTCCTCGAACCACGAGGCGACGGCCTCGAGCGTCGCGGTGCTGACGACGGAGGGGCCCATCTCCCGACGGTCGACGAACCCCAGGGACCGATCCCGCTGCAGCGTCAGGTCGGCGTCGAAGAACCCGGCGAACCACTCGGCCGCCCGGTCGCGCTCGGCGTCGAGGTCGAACCGGCGTCGCTCCTCTCCGGCTTCGACCGTCAGTTCCCCCGTCGACGTCTCGTACCCCGTCCGCAGGTCGTGGACGCGGTCGGTCCGCTTCCCGTTCACGACCTCGCCCGCGGCGTCGAACAGCGCGAACTCCCGATCGTGCTCGACGGTCCCGCCATCGAGTATCCGCGCTCGCTCGAGGTCGATGCCGTCGAGTCCCTTCACCGGATACACGGTGATCCGTTCGACGTGTCCCATCGTGACGACTCCACACCCGGGCCGGGTATAGGTCTGTCCGCCCCGGGCGCTGCGTCGCCGGACGAGGGCATCCACCCGAAACGTTCGTGGTCGATCGAGGAGGGAACCGCCGTTCGCTATTCCGGGGTCTCACTGCGGTCGGCTTCGCTGCTCGCGGGTCGCTACTCACGGCTCACTCCGTTCGCCGTTCGTATTTTCGAGGTCCCGGTCGCTCAGGCGGACTCGCTACACGCGTCCGCCACGGCCCTCGTTCGCTAGCGCTCACGAGGACTCCGCTCCCTACGACCTCGCTGCTCGCGGGTCGCTCCGCTCCCCGCTCGCTATCCCGAGGCCTCCCTTCGGTCGGCCTCGCTACTCCTCCACTCCGGCGTTCTCGGTCGCCGAGTTGGGCATCGGCTCCCCCCGGAGCCCGGCGAGGATGTTGTCGGCGGTCATGACCGCCATCTCGGTCCGGGTCTCCACGGAGGCGCTCCCGATGTGGGGCGCGATAGTGAGCTTCTCGGGAGCGTAGTCGAGCAGCGAGTGGTCGGCGGGGAGCGGCTCGGGGTCGGTCACGTCGAGCGCGGCGTGGCGTATCCGGTCCTCCTCGAGCGCCGCTTCGAGCGCGTCGGTGTCCACCACCTCGCCGCGCGCGGTGTTGACGAGGACCGCATCCTCGCCCATCAGGTCGAGTTCGTGCTCGCCGATCAGCCCCGCCGTCTCGTCGTCGAGCGGGACGTGGAGCGAGACGTAGTCCGACCGTTCGAGCAGGTCGTCGAGTTCGCAGAACTCGGCGTCGATACCGTACTCGGCGAGTTCGGCCTCGCACTCCTCCTTCGGTTCCGTGGCCGTGTAGCAGACGTCCATGTCGAAGCCGGCGGCCCGGCGGGCGAACGCGGTACCGATGCTCCCGAGGCCGACGACCCCGAGGGTGGCGTCGAAGACGTCGCGGCCGAGCAGGATCTTCGGCCCCCAGGTCTCCCACTCGCCGTCGTGGACGTAGTGGTCGGCCTCGGTCACCCGGCGGGCGGCGGCCATCAGGAGCGCCCACCCGAAGTCGGCGGTCGTCTCCGAGAGGACGCCGGGAGTGTAGCCGACGGGGATGTCGCGCTCGGCGGCGGCTTCGAGGTCGACGTGGTCGTAGCCGACCGACATGGTCCCGACGACCTCGAGCGCGGGCGAGGCGTCGAGCACCTCGGCGTCGACGACGTCGGAGACGGTACAGAACAGCGCCGCCGCCTCGCACTCGGCCAGCTCCTCGACGAGCGTGTCGTGGGGCGGGGCGGTCTTCTCCTCCCAGACGACCACTTCGCACTCCTCCTCGAGCCGGTCGATCCCTTCCTGTGGTACGTCGCGGGTCAGGTAGACGGTCTGCCGACCTGTCATTCGTGGTCGGGTCGACGCTCGCCGTCAATACTCTTGTGGTCGTCGCTCGTCGTCGCTCGTCACCACTCGTCGTCCTCGTCGACACCTCACTCGGGACTGGGCTGCCGGTCGTGTTACGTAAAGCGTCGATTGTAGTGCCGCACGGCGGTTAGTGAGCCCACGCCCCGATCGACCATCGATCCCACCGATCCACCGAGCGCCCTCGATTCGGCGGGGTGAACGGACTGAGCCGGACAGTGACAGAATCGAGCGGGAAAACGGTACACCAGTAACTCCTGAAATTCGCCCCACTCCCGGCGGTTTCTGCTCCGATCGACACGATCCTGCACACCCGGAACAAGTACTAAGTGAGTCTGTAATCGTATTTAGTACGAAAAATGACACCGGGAGAAAATATTGGGCCCGTCGGGCGGAGGCGGATCCTCCGTACCCTCGGGAGAGCGGGTGCTGGTGTCGGCATCGCCAACACGGGAGCGGCGGATCGAGTGGGAGACGGCGACGCCGCAAGCGGCCTGTTCCACGCTCTCGGGATCGTGAGCACCGATGCGCGGGGCGTCGACGAGGAGGCAATAGACCAACACGGAGCGCGGAACGCCGACGGGCGGAGCGATCTCGGGAGCCAGCAGCAGTCGGGGTGGAACCACTTCTTCAGCAACGGGCTGGACGACCTGATTCCGGATACCGCGGCGAACGGCGGCGGCTACATGATGGTCTACCACGACGAGGAGCGCGTGAAGAGCGTAGACCCGGCGGGGGAGGAGAGATGGAAGAAATCGTACGAGACGGAACTGGGCGCTGTGCTCCCGATAAGCGAGACGAACGGTGGGGGATACCTGCTCGTCCCCGGCTCGGAACTCGTACGCCTGGGGCAAGATGGGTCGACACAGTGGCGGCGGTCATACGAGAGCGAGGACTGGGAACGAAATATCGACTCAATCATCGAGGCAGGATCGAACGGGTTCCTGGTCGGAGGCAACGCATACCCAGACGACCTTGTCGGCGTGACCTGGGTGGCGAAAATAAACGGAGACGGCGCGATAACGTGGGAACTCAAGGAGTACCTCGTCGATGAACCCCCAACGGAGGGGGCCGCTCCGTGGGCATACGATGTTCACAGGGCGGAGGGCGGCGGCTATCTGATAGAAGTCAGGGGAATCTCCGATCGTTCGTTGGTCAAGCTTGACGAAAGCGGAGCGATCGAGTGGAACCTCGGTTATCAGGAGATTAACAGCAGAATCTACGTGACGGACGAGGGCTCGATCATCGTGGTCGAGGGATCCAGTCTGATGAGAGTAACCGGCGAGGGCACGATACAGTGGACGAAGGAGGTCGATTTCGATAACTATCACAATCAGATCCTGGAGGGCGAAAACGGGTTCCTCGTCGCGGGGTGGCGTTCCTACGGGGAGGAGTACATCCTGGAGATGATCGGGGGCGAGGGGAGACAGCGGTGGTGGCGGAGCTACGACCAGCGCTACACGATCGGGCACGGGAAGCCGGACGGCTACGTCCTCTTCGGGGACGACACCGTACGGAAGATAAGCGCGGCCGGAGCGAACGAGTGGGAACGGCCGCTCTACACCCCCACCGACATCGAGCACCTCTCCCATCTGGACGGCGGGGGGTATCTCCTCGGTGGTGGCAGTGGACCGAGCTGGGTTGCGATGCGGGAGAACTTCGCCGGCGGCCTCGCGGTGCTGCCGGACGTCGACGGGGACGGCAACCCCTCCCAGGATCCGGACGGTGACGGCCGCTTCGAGGACGTCAACGGGGACGGGAGCACGGACGTCGGTGACGCCCAGGCATTGTACAACAACCGCAACACCATGGCGATCAAGATCAACCGCGAGCTGTACGACTTCAACGACGACGGGGCGGTGAACGTGGGGGACGCCCAGGCGCTGTTCGCCGAGGTCACCGAGGAGGACTGACCGATCGGCGGGCAGGATGGCCGAGAGGTCGTAAACCGGCCCCGTTCCCGTGGACCGGGATCCGCGACGCGAACCTACCCCAAAGGTGAGGCAGTAGCCCGGGGCACCGGCCGAGGGACCCGAAACGGCCGAGACGGTTCGT
This sequence comes from Salinirubellus litoreus, assembly GCF_037335815.1. Taxonomy (NCBI): domain Archaea; kingdom Methanobacteriati; phylum Methanobacteriota; class Halobacteria; order Halobacteriales; family Natronomonadaceae; genus Salinirubellus; species Salinirubellus litoreus. The sequence goes on from NZ_CP147841.1 coordinate 323,904, forward strand.
CGTGCTCGCGTTCCTCGACCGTGCGGGCGCAGGGCGGCGTTCCCGGGACCACCTATAGTAGCGTTTGGAACCGATGACACACTCCGGACGGGGACGGTCCCCATCCGTAAATAAAGACTTCCAAACGCTACTATAGCGGGGTGGAGAGTCCGTTCGAGCGGTACACGCTTCCCTCGTACCTGCACGTGCCGACCGTCGAGCGGATGGCGGCGAGCGCCTCGATGCGCTGGTGTGAGCGGCGAACGGCCGACCCCGAGCTCCGCTGGCGCCACTCGTGATCGGGGACCGGGGTCACGTCGAGGGTGTCTCCGGGGTGACTGTCGACGCGAGTCGGGACGCAACCCGAAGGGTCCGTCCGAGTGCGCACCGATCGTGTCTGGTCGAGCGCTGATCGGGCCGTACTCCGGCAGTTTGCGTGCCCGAGTTCCGAATGATCGATGCGCGTTCGAACCGCCGAACGCCGGCGATCCGGTGGGGTGAACGAACCAGCCCGACCGCTATTGGAGACGAGCCGAAAAGCGGCGAACCAGTACCCCCGGAGAGTTCGCTCTCCGCCCGGCGATCTCAGCTCAAGTTAACACCACCGGACTCCCGAGGCCAAAGTTTAACCGCCGGTTGAGCGCACCGGGGTACCAGGAACATGACCTACCAGCCCGAATCCGTCTGGGAGTTCAGCATCGCCGACAACGTCACCTTCGGGGTCGGTGCGGTCGAGGAGGTCTCGGACGTCGTCGCCGAGCGCGACGCGTCGTCCGTCCTCGTCGTCACCGACGCGGGCGTCGCCGACGCCGGCATCCTCGACACCGTCGTCGAGGCGCTCGGCGACGTCGAGTGTTCGGTCTTCGACGGGGTCGAACCCGACCCGTCGCTCCCCGTGTTCGAGGAGGCGGTCGAGGTCGCCGAGGAGGCCGACCCCGACGCCATCGTCGGTGTGGGGGGCGGCAGTTCGATGGACGTCGCGAAGACCACGAGCGTCGTCTGCGAGCACGGCGGGTCGGTCCTCGACTACGTGGCCCCGCCGACGGGCGGGGGTGAGCCGGTCCCGGGGCCCGGAATCCCGACGGTGTGTCTCCCGACGACGTCCGGGACGGGCTCCGAGACCTCGCCCGTGTCGGTCATCTCGCTCCCCGACGAGGATCTGAAGGTGGGGATCTCGAGCCCCCACCAGCGCCCCGACGTCGCGCTCGTCGACCCCGGGCTCACGGTGACCCTGCCGCCGGGCCCCACCGCCTCCTCGGGGATGGACGCCCTCTCGCACGCCATCGAGGCGTACACCACCCGGCGCTACGACGCGAAGCCGACCCCCGACTCCCGGGCGGAGCGGCCCGACTACAACGGCCGGTCGATCCTCACCGACCAGTTCGCCCACCGTGCGATCGAACTCGTCGGGAACAACCTCCGCGACGCCGTCGACAACGGGAACGACCTGGAGGCGCGCCGCCGGATGGCCCTCGGAAGCTTCATGGCGGGGGCGGCGTTCACCAACGCCGGCCTCGGGGCGACCCACGCCATCGCGATGGCCGCGGGGGCGATCCACCACACCCCGCACGGCGTGACGATCGCGCTCGCGCTCCCGGACGTGATGCGGTACAACGCGACGAGCGCGCCGGATCGGTACGCCGAGATCGCCCGGCTGCTCGGCGAGGACCTGACGGCCACGGGGAGACACGAGGCGGCCGAGGCCGCGGCCCGCGGCGTCGAGCGGCTCGCCGCCGACGTCGGCATCGACGGCGGTCTCGCCTCGCTCGGCCTCGAATCGGAAGACGTGGGGCACGTCGCCGAGCGGGCGAGCAAGCTCGAACGGCTGACCGTCGGCAACCCGCGACGGATCGGGCGGGAGGAGCTCGAGACGATCATTCGGGACGCGCTCTGAGGGACCTCGCTGGTGGGCAGGTAGTCTCGTCGATGCGGGTCGTCCGGAGACTGATGTCCGGAGAGTGACGGAGAGAGAGCGATCCGGCTACAGGGACGGGAGAAGGGACCGGACTACCCGTCCTGTGCCTTGGCCTCGACGCCCTCGGAGTCGCCGTGGTCGTGGTCGTGACCGTCGTGGTCGTGATCGTGGTCGTGACCGTCCCCGTCCGAACTCCCGGGGCTCCCGCGCCAGTTGTCGAAGTCCTCCATGTTCTTCAGGTTGTCACGCTCCTCGAACCCCTCGACGGCCCGCCGGAGGTCCTCCTGGGTGAGCGTCGTCCGCTCCTCGGTCAGCGCGTCGAGCACGGCCTCGCGGAGGACGAGCCGGAGGTCGCTCCCGGTGAGCCCCTCGGTGATGTCGGCGAGTTCCTGGGCGTCGAACCCGTCGATGGTCATCCGTCGGGTGACGACCTCGAGGATCTCGGCGCGCATCCCCGCGTCGGGCTTCGGGAAGTTGACGATCTCGTCGAACCGCCGCCAGGCCGCCGCGTCGAGCTGGTCGGGGTGGTTCGTCGCGCCGATCAGCAGCACCTCGTCCTGGATGAGCGAGATCTCGTCGATGGATTTGAGGAGGGTGTTCACCGCGCGCTTGATAGCGGCGTGCTCGTCGCTCGCACGGGTCTTCGCGACGAAGTCGAACTCGTCCATGAAGAGGATACAGGGGGAGAGCCGCTTGGCGACCTCGAACGTCTTGTCGACGTTCTTGGCCGTCTCGCCGAGGTACTGGCTGGTGATCATCGAGAGCTTGACCTCGACGAACGGGAGTTCGAGTTCGCGGGCGAGCGCCCGCGCGACGCTCGTCTTCCCCGTTCCGGGCGGGCCGACGAACAGGAGCTTGCCGATCTCGCGGAGGCCGATCTCCGCGAGGTAGTCGCGGTGCTCGATGGCCTTGACGACCTTCTGGATCTCCCCCTCCTGGTCGGCGGTGAGCACGAGGTCGTCCATCGTCATCTCGACCTCGCCGGGCGCGCGCACCTCGACGAGGTCGAGCATCTCCTCGTCGTCCTCGTCGAACATCTCCTCCAGCAGCGAGTCGATCCAGACGCGGTCGGCGTGGATTGGCCGGTTCGCCGCGCGGGCGCGCTCGTAGTCGACGTCGACCTCGTCGCCGAGCGCGAACGCGAGCGTCGGGTTCTCGAAGATCCGGTCGGCGTCGGCCCGCTGGAGGTACCACTGGACGGCCATCTCGCGGTCGGTGAGCTCGATGGTGCCGGAGAAGTCGTCACGGTCGGTGAACATGAGCCCCGAGACCGCCTCCCAGGGGCGGTCGATACCGGTCGCGGCGGCGGCCGTGTTCCCCGTCGTCGCCAGGGGTCGTTCGACCTCCCCGTCCGACCAGAAGACCCGGCGGTACTGCGGCGGGAGGTCACGCTCGTCAAGCTGCGTGTACTCTGAGTAGAACTCCGTCGTCAGGAGGAACTCGACGACGGTGAGCTCGGGACTGCTCATTCCCGGGGAGCTACGGGCGGCGGGGCGATAAGACCTTCGAGACGTCGGCCGGCGAATCGCGAGAGAACGGATCGAGAGTACGGCCGCGGTGGCGTCCACGAGCGGCGCGAGCGAGTGTCGTACAGCGGCCTGGCGGGGAGGTCGCGGTGCTGGAGTCGCTACGTGATTCTCCCGCGGCGAGGGATGCGAGGCTGACCGAAGGGAAGCCTCGACGGTGAACGGTGAGCGAGAGCGGAACGCGACCACAGGGAGCGTCCCGGACGGGCGATCGGGGAACGGAGTGACCCGCGAACAGAGCGAGCCGTGAACGACCACGCCGGCCGGACCGGCACGGGACCGAGCCGCGCTTTTTCCCATGTTTTTGTCCGACCGAGGGCCGTCAGGCCCGAGGGAGGTTCAAAAAGTGGTCAGCGGTCCTCGTAGGCGAGGTTCATGACCCACCCGGTGAACCGGTCGTTGTGCGGGTTCACCTCCTCGTCGCCGATGAAGGGGCTGAGCCTGTCGCCCGCCATCAGCAGCCCGAAGTCGAGGTCCATCGGGTCCAGCACCGGCTCGATGTAGTAGGTGTTGTGGCCCTCGTAGACGGTCTCCTCGCGCTCGATCAGCCCCTTCTCCGCCAGGGATTCGAGGATGCGGCTCCCCTTCCGGGAGTCGACCCCCAGCTCCTTCCAGAAGTCGCTCTGGTGGATGCCGTCCTGGCGACGGATGAGTTCCACTCCCGCGCGTTCGTCCTCCGAGAGGTCGTCGCCGGTGTCCTCGCCCGTGCTCATCACCCGGATGTGGGAGTGCGACCCGGATAAATCCCTCCCTCGACGGTCGACGTCCGACCGTGGCGTCCACCCTGCCTCGACGCCCGACGGCCGTTCAGAAGGGAGCTTCGACCGCTTCGAACGGCGTCTCGCAGGGCGGTCCCTCGGCGTGTTCGAACACGCCACCCTCGGGGCCGAGCCGGATCACCGAGGCCGACTTCGTGCCGAAGCCGTCGCCGTGGATGCACCGACCGTAGTCGTGGTCGGCAAGCACCGCCCTGGCGCGGTCGGTCCACGCCGTCGCCAACTCGCCGGGGTCCGGTCGGATGGCCTCCCGGACCCGTTCGGTATCCTCGGCCTGTTTTCGACCGATCTCGGGTCGGCGCTCGGGGACGAAGTACGACCCGTCCCAGCCGACGTTGACGACGGTGTGGACCCCGGGGGTGAGGTTCTCGAAGTGGACGGGGCCGTTCCCGACGCCGTTCCACGCGAGGAGGAGCGCGGCGTCCGCGTCGGCGATCAGGAGGTGGAACGGGCCGTACTCCCGTTCGACGAGTTCGCGCTCGACGAACCGGGCGGCGTCCTCGGCCGAGCGATGGTGGAGCGCGTCCCTGACGAGTAGCCCGCGGGAGCGCTCGCCGTCGGGCGACTCGATCCAGCGGTTCGTGATGGCGACGGTGACGCCGTCCTCGTTGTAACCGACCCACGTCCCCCCGGCCTCCTCGTCGCGGGGGGCGACGATCCTGATCTCGCTCGACTCGACCGCCGGCGAACGCGACTCGCGGGCGTACAGTTCGTCCCGGTTGGCGACCACGGCCACGGGCGTGTCCTCGAAGACCTGCCACGCCACGATGAGCGTACACACGACCGCCCGTAGGTGACGGATCCGTTTAAACCCGACTCGGTTCGACTCGACGACTCGTCCGGTCCGCCCGGCCCGGGGCGACCGCTCCCGTCACAAACTATATCCGCCCGACACCGGAGGTCCGGGGTATGACCTCCATCGCGGTGTACGGGGCCGGCGGCGTCGGCGCGTACTTCGGCGGTCGACTCGCCCGGGCGGGTGCGGACGTCTCGCTGATCGCCAGGGGTGAACACCTCGCGGCGCTCCGGGAGGAGGGCCTCCGCGTCGAGAGCGTCCACGGGGACTTCGCGGTCGACCTCGCGGCCACGGACGACCCGTCGGATATCGGTCACGTCGACTACGTGCTCGTCTGCGTGAAGTCGTTCGACACCGGGACACTGGATCTCGACCCACTCGTCGGCGAGGATACCTGTGTGATCTCGCTCCAGAACGGCGTCCGCAACGAGCGGCTACTCGCCGAGGCGGTCGGCGAGGACCGCGTCCTCGGCGGGCTCTGTTACATCCTCTCGACGATCAAGGAGCCGGGCGTCGTCGAACACACGGGCGGCCCGGCGCAGGTCGTCTTCGGCGAGCTCGACGGGGCGATCACCGAGCGCGCCGAGCGGTTCCGGGACCGCTGCGAGGAGGCCGGGATCGACGTCACCCTCTCCGCGGACGTCCGGGCCGACATGTGGGAGAAGTTCGCGTTCATCGTCGCCCACGCCGGGATGACCGCGGCGGTCCGGCTCCCGGTCGGCCCGATCCGCGAGTCCGAGGCCGCGTGGGCGATGTACGAGCGGATGCTACGCGAGGTGGTCGCGGTCGGGAACGCGGAGGGCGTGTCGCTCCCGGAGGGCGTCGTCGAGGAACGGCTCGACCGCGCGGCCGAACTCGACGCCGACGCCTACTCCTCGCTCCACTACGACCTGACCCACGGCAAGCGTATGGAGCTCGACGCGTTCCACGGGACGGTCGTCGACCTCGCCGAGGAACACGACATTGACGTCCCGGCCTGCGAGGCGGTCTACGCGATACTCGATCCGTGGGCCGAGCGGAACGCCCGGAGCGACTGAACGGTCTCTGCTGACCGTTCTGAACACGGCCGGTCCGCTGTCGCGGAGGCGGTCGCGGTAGGGCCAGGTACTGTACCGCGAGTGAGCGCCGCAGGCGCTCGCGAGCGGCCTTTTTTCACCCATGTTTTTGCGCCGAGTGGTGAGCGCCGAAGGCGCTCACCCGAGGCGGAAAAAGATGGTCTCAGAAAAATTTGAACAGGTCGTCCCGGCCGGCCTCGTGGAGGTGGTGTCGCGCGGCCTCGTTCAGCGCCTCGACGTTCCCCCGTTTCGCGGAGATGGGCGCGATCGTCTCGCGCCACTGCTGCCAGGGCGGGTAGAGCCCCAGTCGGTCACAGAGCGCGTCGAGGCGCTCGTCGCGGTCGTCGACCTTGTCCATCTTGTTGACGGCGACGACCGGCGGGATCCCCACCTCCTCGAGGAAGTGGAACATCTCGACGTCGTGGGGGATCTCCTCACCCCCCCGAATGACGGTCGATGATGTCGACGGCGGCCTTCCCGTCGACGACGAGCACGCCGACGAGGATCTGATCGGCGTGCTCCTCGACGTACCGGACGACGTCGGTCTTGATGCGCTCGCGGACGTCCTCGGGGACGCCGGACATGAAGCCGAACCCGGGAAGGTCGGTCAGGACGAAGCTCTCGGGGGCCCAGTCGTAGTGGTTGGGCTTGCGGGTCACCCCCGGCTTCTGCCCGGTCGGAACCTTGTGGCCAGTCACCTCGCGCATCAGGGTGGACTTCCCGACGTTCGATCGGCCGACGAGCACCACTTCGGCATCGCGGTCGGGACGGTCCTCGAACATACGCGAGGGAGGCGATCGGAGCGGTTAAGCCTCACGTCACGGCACGTCGTCGCGCCCGCGGGTTTGACCGCCCCACCGGGTCCGGCAGCATATGCAACCCGCCAGTTACTTGCCCCCGGGCGGCTGAGGGTGTCCGTGCGACTGGTCCAGGTGTCCATCCCAACTGGCAAACGGGGGGCCGTCGTCGGCGTCCTCGACGACGAGGGGATCGACTACGTGCTGAGCGAGGAGACGGGACGCCGGGGATACACGCACGTCGTCTCGTTTCCGCTGCCGACGAACGCCGTCGAACCGGTTCTCGACCGCCTGCAGGAGGCCGGGGTCGGCGAGGACGCCTACGCGGTCGTCACGGAGGCCAGTGCGGTCACCTCCAGGCAGTTCGACGAACTCAACGAGCGCTACAGCGAGGAGGACAGCCAGGAGTCCATCTCCAAGGAGGAGCTCGCGAGGACCGCCGAGGGGAACGTCTCCGATATGCGGACGTACGTGATCCTGACGGTGGTCAGCGCCGTCGTCGCCACCGCGGGGCTCCTGCTCGACTCGCCCGCGACCGTCGTGGGGTCGATGGTCATCGCGCCGCTCATCGGCCCGGCGATCTCCACCGCCGTCGGGTCGGTCATCAACGACGAGGAGATGTTCTCGAGGGGGCTGCGGATGCAGGTCATCGGGATGGTCCTCTCGGTGGTCGCCGCCGGCGTGTTCGCCTACCTCGTGCAGGTGGCGAACCTCGTCCCGCCGGGGCTCGATCCGGGCAGCGTCGGCCAGATAGAGGGGCGGCTCACGCCGGACTTCCTCTCGCTGGCCGTGGCGCTGGGTGCCGGCATCGCCGGCGCGCTTTCGCTCACCACCGGCGTCTCCGCGGCGCTCGTCGGCGTGATGATCGCCGTGGCGCTCGTGCCGCCGGCGGCGGCGGTCGGGATCGGCATCGCCTACGGCCTCCCCTCCGTTGCAATCCCCTCGGGGATCCTCGCAGTCGTGAACGGGCTGTCGATCAACTTCGCGGCGCTGATCGTCCTCTGGTATTCGGGCTACCGGCCCGACAACATCCTCCGCCGGGACGAAGCACGGTCGGCCACGCTCAAGCGGGTCGGGATACTCTTCGTCGCCATCGCCCTCCTCTCGCTGTTCCTCGGCGGCGTCACGCTCGACACGTACCAGTCGGCCCTGGCGGAGGAGGACATCCGCGCGACGATCAACTCGACCCTGAGTTCGGAGCCGTACGCCGAGGCCGACATGCTCTCCCTCGAGATCACGACCGAGCCGACGCAGTACAACCTCATCTTCACCCAGCCGTCCTCGATCGTCGTCACCGTCGGCGTTCCGCCGGGGTGGAGCCAGCAGAGCCTCGCCTCGACGCTCCAGGACCGACTCGCGGAAGGCGGCCGCGAGATCGACGTTCAGGTCCGATACGTGACGGTCGAGTCGACCGGCGGGTCGAACGCGACCAGCACGCGCGTCCCGGGGAGTGTCGGAGGCCCCTCGACGATGTCTCAAAGGGCGGTTTGACGCTCCGACGTGTTCATGCTCCGAGCCGACGTATCGGGGACATGACACCGAGAACGCTGGCCGCGGTCGCCGCGGCCGTGTTAGTCCTCCTCGCCAGCTGTGTGGGTGCCGGTTCGCCCTCCGTGGCTGCCCAGACCGGCGAGTCCGAATCGACGAACGGGAGCCCGAATCCGACCGTGACCGTCGGCGCGAGCGCGAGCGTCGAGGCCACCCCCGACCTCGCGGTCGTCCGCGTGGCCGTCGAGGCGACCGCCGAGAGCGCCGAGGAGGCGCGTGCGACCGTCGCCGCCGACGCCGAGCGGATGCGTGCGGCGCTTCGCGATGCGGGCGTCCCGAACGGAAACGTGAGCACCGAGGCGTTCAACGTCTACCCGCAGTACGACTACAGCGACGAGAGCCGCGAACTCGTCGGCTACCGGGCGGTCCACGCCTACCGCGTCGAGATCGCTCCCGACCGGGCCGGCGAGGTCATCGACGTCGCCATTGGGAACGGCGCGACCAGCGTCTACGGCGTCTCGTTCGAGCTCTCCGAGGAGGTCCGCCAGGACCTCCGCGAGCAGGCCCTGACCGCGGCCGTCGAGAACGCCCGCGCCGACGCGGAGACGGTCGCGACCGTCTCGGGCGCGAGCCTCGGTGACGTCCGGAGCATCTCGACGTCGGACGGCGGCGGGGGCGTACCCATCCCGTTCGCCGAGGACCGGGGCGCTGACGGGGGATCGACGGTCGTCGAGCCCGGAACCGTCCGCGTGACCGCGAGCGTGACCGTCGTCTACGACCTGGCGTAGCTCCGGCGCTGACGTAGCGCGGCACCGACGTACCACGAGGGCGTCAGTCCGTCCGCTGTCTCTGTTTGCGTTCCTGTGCGGGGTGTTCGGAGATGAAGACGCTCGTGTGATCCGGGACGCTCTCGGCGACCCACGAGTTCGCCCCGATGCTCACGTGGTCCCCGATGTCGACCGGTCCGAGGACCTTGGTCCCGGCACCGATCACCACGTGGTCGCCGATGTCGGGGTGGCGCTTGTAGCCCTTCTTCAGCGTGTGCTCCTCGTCCTCGTCCTCCTCGAAGTGGAGCGCACCGAGCGTGACGTCCTGGTAGATCCGGACCCACTCGCCGACCGTCGTGGTCTCCCCGATGACGACGCCGGTCCCGTGGTCGACGAAGAAGTAGTCGCCGATATCCGCCCCCGGGTGAATGTCGATCCCGGTCACCGACTTGGCCGACTCGGTGAGTTCCCGGGCGTACGCCCCGGCCCCGGCCTCGTAGAGCACGTGAGCGATACGCTGGATCATGATGGCGTGGAAGCCGGGGTACGACCGGATGATCTCGAGGTAGCTCCGCGCGGCCGGGTCGCCCCGGTAGGCGGCCTCGACGTCCATCTTCAGCCGCTCACGGATCGCCGGGAGCCGGTCGAGTACCTCGTCGACGGTCTCGGAGGGGTCGGTCTCCGAGTAGGGCCGGATCCCCGCACAGAAGAGGCCACCGAGTTCCTCGACCTGGTCGAGCACCGCCGACTCGTCGTCCAGCAGCGGATCGGCGTTCCAGCACCTGGGGAACAGGAGCCGTTTGATCACCCCCACCTCCTCCCACCCGTGGTCCCGGCGGGGGAAGTCCATCGACGTGCGCGTCGGGAAGGGTTCCTCGTCGTTGCGGTAAGACTCGAACAGCTCCAGATGTGCGTCCCCGGTGTACTCCATGCGGGGGTCTGCCACCGGACGCTATTAGGGGTGATGGACGTCCGGCCCCTCCCGATCCGAGCTTCGGCAGTGCCGGTGGCCCCGGCGGCTCCCCGGACGGCTCTCGCGTGGGGATCGTCCGTGGAGTCGGCGGTCGACTCCTGTCAGCGCTCCTCGAAGGGAAGGTCGGGCTCGTGATCGATCGCGCCGACGACTGCGTCGAGCACCTCGTCCACGTTCTCGCCGGTCTCGACGCTCATGAAGAAGTCGGCGTCGACGTCCACGGACCGGTCGCTCTTGTTGCAGACCGTCACTACGGAGACCTCCCGGAAGCGATCGCGGAGGTCGTCCCGGAGGTCGAGCTGGGCGTCGAGCGGGTAGCCACACTCCCCGCTCGCGTCCACCAGGAAGAGGACGGCGTCGGCGAGGTGGGTCAGCGCGGAGACGGCCTGTCGCTCGATGTCGTTTCGCTCCTCGGCCGGTCGGTCCAGCAGTCCAGGGGTGTCGATCAGCTGGTAGCGGACGTAGTCGCGTTCGAGGTGACCGACGTGGAGCTCGGTGGTCGTGAACGGGTAGCTCGCGATCTCGTTGCGGGCGTTCGTCACGCGGTTGATGAACGAGGTCTTCCCGACGTTCGGGTAGCCGGCGACCACGATCGCCGGTTCGTCGGGGCGGATGTCGGGGAGCGTCCGCAGTTCGTCGCGAGCCTCGCCGATGGCGAGGAGGTCCCCCTCGACCTCCTCGACGACGTCGGCGAAGCGGGCGAACGCCTGCTTGCGGAGCTTCTTGGCGGTCTCGGCGTCGGCTCGGCGCATCCGGCCCTGGTAGTCCTTCCGGAGGTCGCCGACCTGCCGGGAGGCCCAGTTGACCTCCGAGAGCTGCTGACGGAGGTCGTCGACGCCGACGACCGCGTCGGCGAGTTCGCGGTGGAACGGGGCCAGCGCGTCCATGTCCGGCCACGAGGTGACGACGTTCCGCATGTTGTCCGAGAGGATGTTCCCGGCAGTCAGGAGCATCGACTCCTGGGCCTCCTTCCCCGATTTCGCCCGGCCGGCGCGGGCCGCCCGCGAGAACGCCTTGTCGAGGAGTTCGTCGGCGCGGGGCGTGGTCGGGAGGCCCTCGAACGGGGCGGTCTCGGACATACCCCGTGGTTAGCCGGCGGGCGCGTATAAGAGCGTCCATGTCCGCTCGCTCGACCCCGAGAACGGGCTATAGGAGCGCTCCACGGGCTGTCGGGCGGTTCCCGGAGCCACCCTCACGGCCGACGGACGCGGCCCATCAAGCACATACCGCTCGACGGCCTACGGCCGCACATGACTGACTGGCGCGCGGTCGGTATCGGCTTCCTCGTCGGCGTCGTCGCCGGACTCATCGCGTTCGCCGTCCCCCTGATCGGCCACATCGGCGCGGGGCTGGTCGGCGGGTTCGCGGCCGGCTACGTCGCCTGTAGCGACGGTCGCGGCGGGATCGGCCGCGGAGCGTGGCACGGTCTTCTAGCGGGGGCCATCGGGGGCGTCGTCCTCGCGGTGCTGTTCGCCGTCCTCGTCCTGTTCGCCGGCGTGCTGATCGGCGGCCCCGCCGGCGTCCTCGGGGGCGCCACCGTGTTCGTTGGCGGCATCGTCATCGCGTTCGTCCTCGCGCTCGACAGCGCCATCGGCGGTGCCGTCGGGGCGCTGGTCGCCTGATAGGGATCATCGTCGTAGTTCGTAGATTTCTCGCCGAGACTCCACCCCGCGACCCAGGTCGAACGGTCGACTCCTCCGGCGGGCTACGATGATGCCTATGAAGTGCCGAACGCCGATCGGCCGACTCGCCTCCGTGTCGAGTACCGGGGGCGACCGCCGGGAACACACCGCTCTTTAGTCCCCGGATCGAGCGCCCGGTATGGAAGAGATCGACGCGGGAGCCCTGTTGCCGAACGATCGGGTGCAGTCGATGGCCCTCGACGGCGAGGTGACGCAGATACACCGCGGCGGGAGCGAGCGGTACGCCGAGGCGGGCGACACCTTCGAGATCGAGGGGACGACGTTCGAGGTGACGAGCGTCGAGGAGCGGACGCTCGGGGACGTGACCGACGCGGACGCCCGGCGCGAGGGCTCGGAATCGCTAGAAGCGTACAAGCGCCGGATGGAGCGCGTCCACGGCGGGAACTTCGAGTGGGACGACACGAGCGAAGTGGTCCGCTACCGATTCGAGAGGCGGGAGTAGAACGGGGGCGCCCGCCGTCCGCGCCTACCCTTCCGGTCGCCGCGCGCGCAGTTCCTCGCGCAGATCCGCGAGGTCCATCCCCTTCATCGAGAGGAGGACGAGCAGGTGGTAGACGATGTCGGCGGCCTCGTGGGCGAGCTCCTCGCGGTCGTCGTCCTTCGCGGCCAGGACGAGTTCGGTCGTCTCCTCGCCGAGCTTCTCCAGGACGGCGTTCTCCCCCTTCTCGTGGGTGAACAGCGACGCCGTGTAGGAGCCCTCCGGGAGCTCCTCCTTCCGTGATTCGACGACCGCGAACAGCTCGTCGAGGACGGCGTCGGTGTCCGGGCCGTCGCGCGTGCCCTCGTGGCCGCCGCTCATCCGAGCACCTCGCGGATGTCCTGGAGGTCGGCGAACTCCTCGGGGGCCTCGCGGCCCTCCTCGAAGACGATCTCGCTCACCTCGACCGGGGCGTTCGTCCGGGCGGCCATCGCCAGCGAGTCGCTCGGTCGGGCGTCGACGACCACGTCCTCGCGGGGGGTGTTGAGGTGGAGGTCGGCGATGTAGGTGCTCTCGCGCAGCTCCGAGACGACGACGCGGTCGACCCGTCCGCCGAGCTCCTCGATGATGTCCAGCGTGAGGTCGTGGGTCATCGGCCGGCCGATGTCGATGGCGTCGATGCCGTGGGCGATGCTCCGGGCCTCGTCGATGCCGACGAAGATGGGCAGGACGTCCGACTGTTCCTCGACGGAGAGGAGAACGACCGGGACGGGTCCGTCCGGCGTTCCGGCGACACGGACCGCGTCTATCTCTGCGCGCATGCCCCACCGAGGGGTGGGCGAGTGAAAAGCGAGGCGGTCCCACCGGACTCGCTGGACCCACCGGATTCGCCTGATTCCCCCGATTCACCTGACCCGACCGAGCCGTCAACGCTCGGGGAGCGTCGCCCCGGTCTCGAAGAACGCGAGGTCGTGGACCCGCGGATCGTCGGTGAGTTCGGGGTGGAAGGAGGTCCCGACGATGGGTCCGTCGCGGACGGCGACCGGGCGGCCCTCCCAGGAGGCGAGCACCTCGACACCCTCGCCGACTTCGTCGATGACGGGTGCGCGGATGAACACCGCCGGGAACGGCGAGTCCAGTCCCGTGACGTCGAGCGGGACCTCGAAGGAGTCGGCCTGCCGGCCGAACGCGTTCCGGTCGACGGTCACGTCGAGGAGACCGAGTTCGTCGACGCGGTCGTCCTTGGCGTCCCGCGCGGCGACGATGAGCCCCGCGCAGGTCGCGAGGACCGGCCTGTCGGCGGCGACGTGTTCACGAACCTCCTCGGCGATGCCCTCCCGTCGGAGGTGTCGGGAGATGGTCGTCGACTCCCCGCCGGGCATCAGCAGGAGGTCGGCGTCCGGGACGACACCCGAGGTCCTGACCTCCCGTATCTCGACCTCGTGACCGTGTGCCGAGGCCGCACGACGGACGGCCTCGGCGTGTTCGGAGACGTCGCCCTGGACGGCGACGACGGCCGCTGTCAGTTGCATGGCACCGCTTCGAACGGGAGGAGCAAGAACCCGCTGGAACGAGTCAAAAGTACCGGTCGTAGCGGATGAGCCAGAGGGATTAGGTGCGGTACCTCACATCCATTCAGATATCTACGCCGCTCCGGACACGGAACCGGTACTGTGCGGAGACGGTAAGACTAGTACACCCACCCGCGACGAGCGACCAACGGGAGCGAGTCGCGCCTTTTAGTCCAGTTTTTGCCGCGAGCGAGGCGCGAAGCGCCGAGCGAGCGTGCAAAAACTGGTGTGCGAAAAGTGGCCGATCAGGCCCCGACCGCGTTCAGTATCTGGACGAGCGCGCCGAAGAGGACGCCGAAGGCGACGACCGTCTTCGGGTCGATGGTCGGCGCGTTGCGGTCCTCGCTGTCGAAGTAGCGGACCAGTCCCGCGCTGGACATCAGTCCGCCGCCCTGACTGCTCATACCGGCTACTGGCACCTGCCCTTGCCTAAGCCTTTCGACCCAGTACGCTCGCGTGGCCCGGCCCGACGCCCGGTGTGCCGGGACCGCGGAACTGGGAAACCCTTATGCGCGACGATAGTGAAACGGTAGTAGAGTTATGACCGTCAGCCTCAAGGACTTCTACGCGGACTGGTGTGGACCCTGCAAGACACAGGACCCGATCCTGGAGGAGGTCGCGGCGGACTACCCGGACGTCGAGTTCGAGAAGGTGAACGTCGATGAGGAGCAGGACGTCGCCAACGAGTACCAGGTGCGCTCGCTCCCGACGGTCGTCGTCGAGAACGACGACGGCATCGTCGACCGGTTCGTCGGCGTCACCCAGCGCGACGACATCGAGGCCGCCCTGCAGAAGGCCGGCGCGGCGGCGGAGGCCTGATTCGGCCGGTTGTAGTCTTCTACCGGTGACCGCCGACCCCGTCCGGTCGAACACCGGTAAATCGTTACAACCGTCCGTATGAGTCGGTCGCGGCCCTCACGCCGGGGCGATCGACAGGACACCGTTTCTTCGACGGCTCCACGGACCAGCGGGGCCAGTCGTCATCGGTACGCCGACCCCGAGCGAGCGGCCGGGATGGGGTCGCCGGATCCGGATCGTCGGGCGGCGGACGGGAACGGTTACTCGAACCGCACGCCCAGGTCGTGGAACCCGTCGTTCTCCCGGGCGACGTTGATGAGCAGCGGGGTTACCGACTCCACCTCGGCGGCGTTGGCCAGTCCGCCCGCATCGAGCGCCCGTAGCCCTTCGATCCCCTCGGCGAGGTCGGCCACGATCCCCTTGGCGTCCTCGTCGTCGCCGACGAGGAGCGTGTCCCACTCGAAGCTCGCGTCGAGGTCGGCCAGCCGGCCGGCCGCGAGGTTGTGGAACGCGCCGACGACCGGCACGTCCTCGGGTGCGGCCTCGGCCGCGAGCGCGGTGACGCTCCCCGCACCGGGTCGGTTGTAGTGGAGGCCGTCGTCGTCCCGTTTCATCCCCACCGCGGGCGAGACGAGGACGGCGTCGCCGAGGCGGTCGGCGACCGCCTCGACGGTGTCGACGAGGTGGTAGGCGGGTACGGCGGCGACGACCACGGCGGCGCGGTCGGCCGCCATCTCGTTGGCGAACCCCTGGATCTCCGAGTCGACGCCGCGGCTGTCGAGTTCGGTCTCGTACTCTTCGGCCTTCTCTCGCGCCCGCTCGGGGTCGCGAGAGCCGATCAGTACCTCGTGGTTCGTGTCGTAGGCCCACCTGAGCGCGAGCCCCTGGCCGATGTCGCCGGTCCCGCCGAGGAGTGCGATCCGCATACCGCGACGGTCGGGCGTTCGACCGTTAAGCGTTCCGAGAGCGGAAACGGAGACGCTCGCGGCCCTCGCCCCACCCGAGCCACGCACCGACGGCGAGGCCGACGAGGAGGCCGGCCCCGTGGACGAGCGGGGCGGTCGGGTCGGGCACGAGCACGCCGACGAGCGTCGCGACGGTGAAGACGACGACCGCCGTCCAGACGTGATCCCCGGTGTCGGGCGACCACCCGAGGCGATCGAACCCCCCGCCGTAGGTGAGCGCGACGGCGAGACCGAGCGCCATGGGGATCGAAATGCCGAGGTACGACAGCTGCGTGTAGGGGTCCGGCGGCGTCAGGTACGCGCCGGCGAGCATCGAGACGAAGACCAGCACGAGCGCCGTCGGGAGGAGTTCGGGGGGGAGGCGAAGGGACACAGCCCCGGTGTGTCGTCCCTCGTGGGTAAATCACCCGGTCAGCGAGGTCAGCCGCTCGAACCCGTCGAGGTAGGCGAGCCACCCGGCGACGGCGAGGCCGACGAATCCGGCAACCAGGAACGGGATACCGCTCGCGGCGTCCGATCCGAGGGAGGTCCGGAGCGCGGCCACACCGATCGCCTGGAGACCGACGAACAGGACGAGGAACGTGGCGTGCTGGCGGGCCTCGCCGCCGGGCGACCAGTCCCAGTTCCCGAACAGCAGGTAGAGCACGCCCAGGAGGCCGAGGACGAGCGCGGCTCCGCCGAGGTACGGCGAGACGCGGCCGAGCAGGCCGGCCGAGGCGAGGAAGGCGACGACGGCAACCAGCGACAGGGCGATGCCGACGCTCGTCAGCCAGAGTACGTCACCCAGGCGACCCAGGCGCTCTTCGAGACCACCGTCGCTTCCGGCGTTCGAGTCCGTCGGGGAGGGCACACCGAATCGAGGTGACAGCGGGAGATAGGTTTTCGGGGGGTTACCGCGGTTCGAGCGCGTCGGGCAGGTCGTTCACGCTCTCAAGCACCGCGTCCGCCCCGACGCGCTCGTACTTCCGGCGGCCCTCCTCGCCGGTGAGCCCGCCGGTCAGAACGCCCACGCCGTAGAACTCCCGGCCATCGGGGTCCGTCTCGCGGGCGTTGACGGCAGTACGAATATCGTCGAGGGTGTCGCCGACGAACGCGAGCGCGTGGGCGTCGAACCGGTCGGCCAGCGCGAGGAGCGCGTCGGGTTCCGGCTTGCCGGGGTGGTCGCTGTCCATCGTGAACACCGACTCGGGGGGGAGGTCGAGACCGACGCGGTCGAGGGCGATCTCGGCTTCGGCCGCCGGGCGACCGGTGAGGACGCCGACGTCGAACCGCGATCGGAGTGCCTCGCGGGTGTCCGGGTCGAGCAGGGTCGGCTCGTCGTGGATGAACCCCCCCTCGTCGGGGTCGATACCGAGCGCATCCGGATCGTCCCCTTCCAGTTCGCGGTAGAGGTCCGGTCCGAGGTAGAGCCGCTGGAACGTCGCGTGGAGTCGCTCGCGGTCCCACTCGGCGAGGGCCCGCTCGCGGCAGTCCGGGTCGAGCGCGTCCGCGACGACCGTCTCGGCCCCTTCGAGTCCGCCGCCGGTGGCGGCGACGACGTCGGCGAACGAGTCGAGGTCGCGGTCGAGGCCCTCGCGGCGAGCGAGGACGTAGAGCGCGACGGCGTAGGTGAGATCCCAGTCGTTGTTGAACCCGCCGGCGTCCTTGAGCCGCTGGAGGTCCGTCTTCGGGACCGTATCGCCGTGGACCCGCTCGACCGATTCGACGACTGCTCGGCGATAGGAGTCGGCCACATCGACGAGCACACCGTCCACGTCGAGAACGACAGCGTCCACGCGAAGCGGGGTGTTCACGCCGGCCCCCCTCCGTCGACGGGTCGATCGGCGGCGTCGGTGGGTGTCCCACCGAGGCCGGGACCGTCGGTTCGGGCGCGGAACAGCGTCACCCCGTCGAGCCGGAGACGCTCGACGGGGACGACCGCCGGGTCGGTCCCGAGCGTGGTGAAGAAGCAGTCGGCGTCCCCGAGCCGGGCGGCGTCACGGAGGGGTCGCTGGAGTTCGGGGGGACACCGGAGCGCGTAGACGACGTCGGCCCGCTCGTACCGCGCCGGGTCGGGATCGGTGACGTCCTCGCGGACGAACGGGACGTCCGGCGGCAGCTCGCACCGATCGACGTCGGTGGCGACGACGTCAACGCCGCGCGCGGCGAGCCCCGCGGCGACCGCCGGACGCCGCCCGATCCCCACCTCGACGGCGTGGTCGTACCCTGCCAGCCGGGAGACGATGGCCGCGCACGAGTTGTGCAACACGTCGGGACGTTTATGAACTCGCCAATCTAATGCTTTCGCATGCACGTCGACATCGTGCCGGTGGGCGATGTCCCCGCTGTCGTCAAGCGGGAGGCCTCTGCGGGACTGCGGTCAGTCTACGACTGCGAGGTCACCATCCACGACCAGCAGGACGTCCCCGACGGCGCGTACGACCCCGGCCGCCAGCAGTACCGGGCCGAGGAGTTCATCGAACTCGCGTCCCGGGTGGGGTCGGGCGAGAAGAACATCGGCATCACGCCGAACGACCTCTACTACCGCCGACGGAACTACGTCTTCGGTCTCGCCTACCTATCGGGCAACGGCTCGGTCATCTCGACCTACCGCCTCCAGACCTCCTCCGACGGGGGGATCTCCACGAAGTCCGCCGGCGAGGTGTTCTCCGACCGCGTCCGCAAGGAGGTCGTCCACGAGATCGGCCACACGCTCGGGCTCGAACACTGCGACAACAACCGCTGTGTCATGAGCTTCTCGCCCACCGTCCGCGAGGTCGACGTCAAGGAGGAGAACCTCTGCGGTACCTGTCAGCGGTCCGTGCTCTAAACCGCCGGGATCCGCGTCCAGCGCCCGTCTCCGACTCCGGAGCTCGCGCCTCGATCGCTCGATAGCGTCCCGGTATCCCGGTCCGTCCCGCCCGTCAGCCCCCGGCGTGCTCGGTCGGATCGAGCGTTCCCGACAGCGGCGGCGGCAACAGGACCCCGGTGTCGGGGTGCGCCGCTCGCCACTCCGCCCAGGTCGCGACCGTCGAAGGGAGTATCTCGAGATCCTCGCCGGTCAGCGGACCGCAGATGGCCTCCGCGAGCAGCTGGCTCCAGTACGATCGGGTCCGTTCGTCGAACGTGACGAGGTTGGCCGAGTCCCGGACCCCCGCGTCGGGATCGCCCTCCTCGGCACCGAATGCCTTTCCGCTCGCCTCGCTGGCCGCCGCATAGGCGTCCGGGAGCTTCCAGAGCAGACCCGTGACCCCGAACATCACCGCCTCGCCGTCGAGTTCCCGGTTGGCGACCACCCCCGACCGACAGATCGGACAGTAGGTCACCAGTACCGGGACGTCGACCAGGTCGTTCACGACCTCGTGTCGTGCGAGCACCGAGAGCGGATACGCGCGGGCGATCCCCTCCCGGGCAATACCGATCACGACCCGGTCGCCGGTCAGGCCGCCACCCGTACGGTACTCCTCGGGGAGATCGACGCCGTCCCAGTCGGGGGCGAACGCGGGGTCGTCGATGGCGGGGATGGCGTCCGGACGGATCCCTTCCTCACAGATCGTCGATGGGAACCCGTACTCGGCGATGCCGGGGAACTCCGTGGACCCGGTCTCAGTCCCCCGATAGCCGACGAGACAGCCGGCGGTGGCGGCGACGCCGGCCGGGAGCCCCGCGAGAAACGCGCGTCGATTCACGGGGTCCGTTTCGCGTCGAGTGACGTAAGCACCTCGCGGCTGTGCGGCGCGAGCGCGAGGGACACATATTCGCCCACCGAAACGTTTTTCATCGACTCGACCCCCGGACCGACCGAATCGACCGGTGCTGGCTCTCCCGCTCCTCCGCGTGGTAGCGATGCAACTGTCCCCGGTCGACGGTCCGTACCGCCTACAGACTCGGTCCCGCACGTCCGGAGGTGAGCGCCGGTGAGGCCGCTCGCGCTCGACGACCTCCCGGAGCACTCGGCGTGGGCGCGGTATCTCCTCGATCCGGCGGGCGACCCGCCCGCCGATCCGGACGCCTACACGGACATCGGGACCTACGACGACATCTACTCGTACCTCCTCGGGGAGTTCCGTTCCGGGGACCGCTCCCCGGAGGCGTTCGTTCGCCGTATCTACGCGGAGGGACGCGAGGATCCCGGCCCGATCTCGATCCGGGACGACCTCTTCCTCGCCAGCCCGGCGGAGCTCCTCGAACTGGAGCGGTTCGCGGTCGCCGACGCGCTGGGAGGGGTCGCGGTCGAACCGGCGACGGTCCTCGACCTCGGCTGTGGGTGGGGATCCGCGCTCGGAACCGTCGCCGACGTGTTCCCGGACGCGACCGTCATCGGCGGGGAGTACAGCCGGCACGGCGTCGAACTGGCCAGGGCGCTCGGTGTGACAGAGGGACGAAACGGTCGCGTCTCCGTGCGGCAGTTCGATCTCCGGGACGAGGAGTGGGATCTCCTCGACGGGCGGAGCGAGGTGCTCGTGTTCACCCGGGGGACCCTGACGACGCTCCCGGACGTCGAGCGGGTCGTCGATCGCCTCGCTCGACTGGCGAGCGAGGGGAGGGTGGTCGGCGGCGTCCACCTCGAACAGGTCGATCGCCACCCCGGAACCACCCTCGGACTCCTCCGCCGTCACTACGGGCGGGTCAGGGGGTACGACGGGGCAGTGCTCGCCGAGCTCGAACGGCGTGGGGGGGTCGAGGTCGACCGGGTCGTATACGACCAGCTGGGACCGAACCCGCTTCACCCGCGGACGCTGGTCCGCTGGCGGCCAGCGTAGCGCGTAGCCGCACGTTCCGTGCCTCATCGTATCGCTCACGACCGACACCGGAACCCCGTCGCGTCGGGGCCAGGTCCGAGGCCGGCCGTCGCGAGTGGCGGTCGCTCCGGTCTCGCGTCGGATGGTGGCTCAGTCGAGAGGTCTCGTCAGAAGGGGCTCGGTGGGGGTAACCCTCATCATCGCCACCGGCGGAACGTCGAGCCCCCGAGGACAAAAACGTCGCGCACCGCGACGGCCCGGGGCGGCGTCACCGTGTGTCCCAGTCGGCCAGGGCGACGTGCTCGCGGGCGACCTCCCGCACGTCGTCGGTGTCGAGGACCCCCCGTTCCGTCCGGACGGCACTCACGAGGTCGGGCGGCGTGACGTCGAACGTCGGGTTCAGGACCTCGACGTCGGCGTCCCCGTCGTACACGGCCTCCCGGGAACCGGATTCGAGGTGCGCCTCCTCGTCCGGTGCGACCTTGTCGGCCGCACAGACCACGCAGAGCGGGACGCCCTCGCGGGCGGCCGCCAGCGCCGCCGCCCGGGTCCCGGTCTTGTTCACCACGGAGCCGTCGGCGAGCACGGCGTCGGCACCGACGATCAGGGCGTCTATCTCCCGTGTGGCGAGGACGTGTGCGACCGCGGCGTCCGTGTGGAGGGTCACCCGGACCTCGCCAGCGAGACGTTCGGCGACGCCGACTCCCTCGCGGTCGGGGCGGGACTCGGCGACGAACACCTCCCCGAGGTTCGGCGCGTCGAGGAGCGCCTCCTCCACCGTCCCGGATCGCGAGAGGGTGAGGACGCGCTTCCAGCCGGGGTCGGGGGTGGCGGCCGCGGCGTCGGCCTCCCGCGCTTCACGATGGACCTCGCTCGCGGCCCGCTCGACGGCGACGGGCGTCCGTGGCTCACGGGTCGCGTGACTCGCGGGTCGCTCCGCTCCCCGCTCGCTGTTCCGGGACACTCCCTCCGGTCGTGTCCCGCTCTCGCTCCCCGTTCGCCTTTTCGGGGCGCTCCCTTCGGTCGCGTCCCGCTCCCCCTCCCCGCTCGCCCGGTGCATCGCGCGGTTCACGCGGTTGGCGACGACGGCCATCGACGGTCGGGCGTCGAGCAGGTCGCGGGCGACCGAGACGGGGCCGTCCCAGTCGCCCGCGCGTTCGGCTGCGAGCGCCGCCTCGTCGCGGAGACACTCCAGCGCCCGCAGCGAGAGGTAGGCCGACCCGTGCTCGGTGTCGTCGGCGACTGTCCCCGGCGTGGGCCGGACGCGGTCGTAGGAGGTCCAGAGCTCGGGTACCGTTTCTCGACGGAGTATCTCGGCGGGGGAGACCCACTCGTACTCGGCGGTCTCGTAGTTCGGCTCCACCTCGCGGGTCGGACAGTCGAACAGGTAGGGGTAGACCCGCCAGACGTACTCGCCGTCCTCGAACTCGAAGGGATCTCCCCGTCGGACGAGTTCGAGGACCGAGGGGTCGATACCCGTCTCCTCGCGGACCTCCTCGCTGGCGGCCCCGTCCGGATCTCCTCGCTCGCGGGTCGATCCACGACCCGCTCGCCGTTCCGAGGCCTCGCTCCCCTCAGTCGCTACGGCCTCGCGCTCCGCGTGACCCGCGACGCCACCCCACCGCCCCGCGTACGAGCCCACCTCATCGCTCCGGCGCAGCAGGAGGACGTCGCCCGCGTTGCGGAGGAACACCGTGACGACGTCGGCCGGTTCGTCGTGGGCCATACTCCTCGGAGGGACCGGGCACAGATTAACGTGGGCCCCTGGCGCACCCATCGGTATGCGACTCGCCGTCATCAGCGACTCTCACGTCCCGTCGCGCGAACCGTCGATCCCCGAGTGGGTCCTCGACCAGTGTCGGGAGGCCGACCACGTGATCCACGCGGGCGACTTCGACGCCCCGGAGACGCTGGAGACCGTCCGGGAGGCGAGCCCGGAACTCACGGCCGTCCACGGGAACATCGACCCGGACCTGGGGCTCCCCTCGGTGGCGACGCTCGACGTCGAAGGGGTCCGTTTCGTCGTCACGCACGGTACCGGTGACATCGAGGGGTACGAGGAGTGCGTCGCGGGAACGGTCGCGGCGAACGCGGCCAGCGGGCCGACCGTCGGCGTCTCGGGGCACACCCACGAGGTGATGGACAGGGAGGTCGACGGCTACCGGCTCCTGAACCCCGGGTCGTGTACGGGTGCGAGCCCGGCCGACAGCACCACGATGATGGCCGCCAGCGTCGAGGACGGTTCGGTCGACGTGACGGTCCACGAGGGGTAGGGCGGCGGTCGTCCGGCGGGAGAGGCGATCCCGCCGAAGCGCCCCTCCGGATTCGCAATACGTGGTGAACACGCCGGATTTATATTCGAGGATTGCCGATGTTCGGGTGATATGGGACAGACGCTCACGGAAAAGATCCTGGCCGACCACCTCGTCGACGGGGAGCTCGAGGCGGGCGAGGAGATCGGCATCGAGATCGACCAGGTCCTCACGCAGGACACCACGGGGACGCTCGTCTGGCTGCAGTTCGAGGCCCTGGACTTAGACGAGGTACAGACGGAGGTCGCGGCGCAGTACTGCGACCACCAGACCTACCAGTTCGACTTCAAGAACACCGACGACCACCGCTTCCTCCGGTCGGCGGCGGGGACCTTCGGCGCGTACTTCTCCCGGCCGGGCAACGGCATCTGTCACAACGTCCACCGGGAGAACTTCGCCGCGCCGGGCAAGACCCTCCTCGGTTCGGACTCGCACACACCGACGCCGGGCGGGATCGGCCAGCTCGCCATCGGCGCCGGCGGGCTCGACGTCGCCGTCGCGATGGGTGGCGGCCCCTACTACATCGAGATGCCGGAGGTCGTGAACGTCCGGCTCGAGGGCGAGCTCCCCGAGTGGTCGACCGCGAAGGACGTCATCCTGGAGATGCTCCGCCGGCTCACCGTCAAGGGCGGCGTCGGGAAGATCTTCGAGTACACCGGACCGGGCGTCGAGAGCCTCTCCGCGCCCGAACGGATGACCATCACCAACATGGGAACGGAACTCGGCGCGACGTCGTCGCTGTTCCCGACCGACGAGCGGACCCGCGAATACCTCGCCAAACAGGACCGCGAGGACGAGTACGTCGACCTCCAGCCCGACGAGGACGCCGAGTACGCCGACGAGATCGTCATCGACCTCTCGGAGCTCGAGCCGCTCATCGCCCAGCCGTCGATGCCGGACAACGTCGTCCCGGTCCGGGAGGCCGCGGGCCAGTCCGTCGACCAGGTCATCATCGGCTCCTGTACGAACGGCGGCTACGAGGACATCCTCCCGACCGCGAAGATGCTCGAGGGCCGGAGCATCCAGCGACAGACGGAGATGATCGTCGCGCCCGGTTCGAAGAAGGCGAGCGAGATGCTCGCCCGGGGCGGGTGGACGGCGGAGCTGATGGCCGCCGGCGTGAACTTCTCCGAGGCCACGTGCGGGGCCTGCATCGGCATCGGACACGTCCCCGCGAGCGACTCGGTCTCGGTGCGGACGTTCAACCGTAACTTCGAGGGCCGCTCGGGTATCGAGGACGACAACGTCTACCTCGCCTCGCCGGAGGTCGCCGCTGCCGCGGCACTCAAGGGCGAGATCGTCGACCCGCGCGACCTCGCCGACGAACTGGGTGACCTCGAGGCGCCCGGGTTCGAACTCCCCGACGAGTACGAGGGCGCCGAGAACGACATCATCACGCCGGACGACCCGGTCGACGACGAGCTCATCAAGGGCCCGAACATCGGGGACGTCCCGCTGAAGGACGAGCTCGACGCCCATCTGGCGGGGCCGACCCTCCTGAAGATGGAGGACAACATCACGACCGACCACATCATCCCGGCCACCCAGGACATCCTGATGTACCGGTCGAACATCCCGAAGCTCTCGGAGTTCACCCTCTCGCGCGTGGACGACTCGTTCGCCCAGCGCGCGCTCGACTCCGACGGCGGGTTCCTCGTCGCCGGCGAGAACTACGGTCAGGGCTCCTCCCGCGAGCACGCGGCGCTCTGTCCGATGTTCCTCGGCGTCGAGGGCGTCTTCGCCCGGTCGTTCGCCCGCATCCACAAGGCGAACCTGTTCAACTTCGGGCTCATCCCGCTGACCATCGACGAGGAAACCTACGGGAAGATCGAACAGGGCGACGACCTCGAGATCGTCGACGACGTCGCCGAGGCGGTCCGCTCGGGGACGGAGGAGTTCACGGTGCGCGTGAACGACGACTGGGAGTTCACGGCCCACCTCGACGCCTCCGAGCGCGAGCGCGAGATCCTCGCCGACGGCGGCAAGCTATCCCACACGAAGAAGCTCGCCGAGTCCGGCGACGACTCCTCCGCGCCCGCCGACGACTGAGCGGCCCGTCGCGGAACCGGCCCGGATCGGAACTCGATTCTTTCGCGCGCGACCGCCGAGCAGTGACACTGGACGCGTCGAGAGAGGGGGCGAGAGCTACCGGGAGTCAACGTCTGGTGCCACGGTCTCACGCCGTCGCTGGCGCTCGCGGGTAGTGTCCCAAAAGCGGGGTGGGGGGTGGGGATGCACCCTTCGTTGGGTGCGTTTACTCTTTTCACACCGAGGCACATGAACTTTTGGGTTGCATCGTCGAGTGACACTATCGCAGCGTTCGGAAGTCGTTACTCACGGCCGGAGGGACGTCCCGTCCGGCGTGTGTTATCGGGTCCAGACGCTACTACAGATGCGGCGGAACCGATATGCATCTCGGGCCGGTACGTGGGGCCGTGACGACGACCACTCCCCGGGGGACGCCGGATCCGGAGCTACGTCACGCGGTCCGGGCAGACCTGCTGGACGTGTTCCGTATCGAGCAGGCGTCGTTCCCCCAGCCGTGGCCGTTCAGCGCGTTCGAGGGGTTCCTCGAGGCCCCGGGGTTCCTCGTCGCCCTCGACGACGACGGCGTGGTCGGCTACGTGGTCGCGGATACGGTACCCAACCACGGGCGTCCGCTCGGCCACGTGAAGGACATCGCCGTCCGTCCGGACCGCCGGGGGGAGGGGATCGGCGCGACGCTCCTCGAACGGGCGCTCTCGATACTGGCCGGCGAGGGCACCTCCCGCGTGAAACTCGAGGTCCGGGCGGGCAACAAGGAGGCGATCCGCCTCTACCGCGGGTTCGGCTTCTCACACCACCACACCGTCCCCCGATACTACGACGATGGCGAGGACGCACTCGTGATGCTCCGCGGGTTCTGAGCACCGGTCGACACCCTTTCCGGACCCCGGAAAATTCGGCCCTTGTTGCCGGTTTCGACGCCCGTGGTGAATCTTTATACAGTTGGCGTCCCTCTATACGGGTACCGATGGCAGATTCCAGTGCGGAGGCGATTTCGGACCTTCCGCCGAGCGCGAAGCTCGTCTACAAGGTGCTCGAGTACAACGGGGGTATGACCCAGAAGGGCATCGTGGAGGAGTCGATGCTCTCGGCCCGTACGGTGCGGTACGCGTTAGAGCGCCTGGAGGAGATCGACGCGATCTCCGAGGACGTGTACTTCGCCGACGCGAGGCAGAACCTCTACGAGATCACGCCGGAGGCGATGGCCGAGGCAGCAGCCGACGCCGCGGCGGCCGACGACTGACGGCGACTGACGAGGACCGCCGTAACGAACTCCCGACGATCGCTCGGGCCGGGCGATGGTCGCCGGTAGGAGACGACGGCCCTCGTGAGGCCACGCGTTCTCGCGGCGTCGGCTCCCGTCCACCGAGTCGTGCTGCTCACAGAGCGTAAGGGCTATCCGCCCACGCGGGGTCGTAGCGGATGCGGGGCCGTGGTCTAGTGGTTATGACGCGTCCCTTACAAGGACGAGGTCCGTGGTTCAAATCCGCGCGGCCCCACTACTCCTGCGAGCGACAGCGAGCAGTGAGTCGTGGGCGCGAGCGGATTTGAGCCCTGCCACGAGCGACCGGAGGGAGCGAAGTGGCTCCGGTTCAAATCCGCGCGGTCCCATGCGACCGCCGAGCGAAAGCGAAGCGTGTCGAATCACGGACGCCGGATTCTGAATCAGGGAGGGGAGCGAACGGAGAGAGTGGATCGACCATGGTTCAAATCCGCGCGGCCCCACTACTCCTGCGAGCGTCAGCGAGCAGTGAGTAGTGGATAAAGCGCGGCTTGGGCCCGACGAGACCGAACGAAGTGAGGTCTCGGCACGGTTCAAATCCGCGCGGCCCCACTGGAGGCTGTCGCGAGCGGACGCGAGCGACGCCGGAGGCGTCCGCGCGATTTGAACCCTGCAAGTCGCGCACAGCGAGCGAAGTGAGCGAGCACGTCTTGCTCCGGTTCAGAATCCGCGCGACCCCATGCGACCGCCGAACGGAAGCGAGGGGTGTCGAATCGGACGATCTGATTCTTACCGCGATCTCGTGGGCCGCGCCACGGAGCCGTCGCGAGTCACGGGCCGGACCACGCCTATTTGATGTCCGGTGCCGAGCCCCGCGTATGCTCGAAGTCACCTACTACGGGAACGCGACGTTCTCGATCGCCTCGCCGAGCACGACCGCCCTGATCGACCCCTACCTCACGGAGAACGAGGAGTGTCCGTGGGACGCGAGCGAGGTGTGCGACCGCGAGCGCCCCGACGTGATCTGCGTCACCCACGCGGCCCACGACCACGTGGGCGAGACGGCCGAGCTGGCACGCGAGGAAGGGATACCGGTCCTCACCGAACCCGCGACCGCGCGCTACCTCCGGTCGGAGGGCGTCCCCGAGGAGCGAGTCACGACGGTCATCTGGGGGATGGAGGCCGAGGTCGGCGATCTCTCGATACGGGTGCTCGAGACTCGACACGCCTCGATACGGGAGGTCGGCGACGAACTCGTCTCGGGCGTGCCGCTGTCGTTCCTGCTCCGCGAGGGAGGATCGAGCGTCTACCACATGGGGGACACCTCGATATTCCGGGATCTGGAGACCTACGGCGACCTCCACGACCCCGACGTCGTGCTGGTCGGCGTCGGGCAGGCCTACGACGCCGCGGCGGAGGTCGAGGGCCCGATCACACCCCGGATAAGCGAACTCACGACCGAGGAGGCCGTCCTGGCGACGCGGTGGCTCGGGGCCGATCGCACCGTTCCGATGCACTACATCGGCGACGAGCGCGACCGGTTTCTGGAGGCGATGGCCGACGCCGAGGGGGTGTCGGAGACGGTCCCGCTGGACCCGGGCGAGTCGATCCGTGTCGGGTAGTGCCCGGACGGTTCGACGGTGACGCCCGTGGGTCTGCCTTCCGATCCGTGCGGGTGCCGGTCGCGCCCGATCGTCGGGACTGACTGGGAAGCTCCGACGGGATCGAACACGGGAATGAGGGGAGCACGTGGAGCGGTCACCCCGTGTCGAGAGCGCTCTGTATGTAGGAAGATACTTCCGACTCGCTCTCCCCTCACCACACATGAGCGAGTTCACGGTGACGGGTCGGTATCGGGCCCGCGACGGGTGGCAGACGTTCACGAAGACGGTCGACGCACCGAACGAGGAGGTGGCCCGCGAGCACGTCCTCTCACAGGTCGGGTCCCAGCACGGCGTCAAGCGGACCGGAGTCGAGCTCGAGGGTGTCGAGGAGGTGGCCGCCGCATGAGCCTCGGTGGTGGCGGTGGCGGCGGCGCGATGCAGGAGATCCAGGAGCAGATGGAGGCACTCGAGCAGGAGAAGCGGGCCATCGAGGCCGAAATCGAGGGCGTCCAGGAGGAACAGTCGGAGATCGACGAGGCGGTCGAGGCCATCGAGACCCTCGAGACCGGCAGCACCGTCCAGGTCCCCATCGGCGGCGGCGCGTACGTCCGCGCCGAGGTCCAGGACATCGACGAGATCATCGTCGGGCTCGGCGGGGGCTACGCGGCCGAGCAGGACCAGGAGGGAGCCATCGACGCGCTCGAACGCAAGCGTGACGCCCTCGACGACCGGATCGAGGAGCTCCGCGAGGAGATCACCGAGGTCGAGAGCGAGACCGACCAGCTCGAACAGCGCGCCCAGCAGATGCAGCAACAGCAGATGCAGCAGATGATGCAGCAGCAACAGCAGCAGGAACAGGGCGACGACGAGTAAGGAGAACGATAGATGTTCGACGGACTGAAGGAGAAGCTGGGGCGGTTCCGCGAGGACGTCGAGGAGGAGGCCGAAGAGGTCGAGGAAGCGGAGGCCGATGCCGAGACCGGGGAAACCGCCGAGGGGAGGGGAGCGGAAGCCGGCGAAGCCGACGCGGGGACCCCGAGTGAGCCCGCCGAAACGGACGCCTCCGAGACGGCGGCCGCGGACGAATCCGAGGAGGGGAACAAACAGAGCCTCTCCCAGCGCGCGAAGCTGTTCGCGACCGGGAAGGCGATCATCGAGGAGGAGGAGCTCGAGGAACCCCTCGAACAGCTCGAACTCTCGCTGCTCCAGGGCGACGTCGAGATGAGCGTCGCGGGCGAGATCACCGAGCGGCTCCGCGAGGAGCTGGTCGGCCAGACCCGCGCACAGGTCCAGACCGGGGAGGTGATGGTCCAGCGAGCGATCGGCGACGCGCTCCGCGAGGTCATCGGCGTCGGCCAGTTCGACTTCGAGGAGCGCATCGCGCAGGCGGACAAGCCGGTCACGATCATCTTCACGGGCGTCAACGGCGTCGGCAAGACGACGACCATCGCGAAGATGTCCCGCTACCTCGAGGATCGGGGCTACTCGACGGTGCTCGCCAACGGCGATACGTACCGTGCGGGGGCGAACGAGCAGATCGAGGAGCACGCCGAGGCGCTCGACAAGAAGATCATCACCCACGAGCAGGGCGGGGACCCCGCCGCGGTGATCTACGACGCCGTCGAGTACGCGAAGGCCCACGACGTCGACGTCGTCCTCGGTGACACCGCCGGTCGGCTCCACACCTCGAAGGACCTGATGGCCCAGCTCGAGAAGATCGACCGCGTGGTCGACCCGGACATGACGCTGTTCGTCGACGAGGCCGTCGCCGGGCAGGACGCTACCAACCGGGCGAAGCAGTTCAACGATGCCGCGGAGATCGACGGCGTCGTGCTGACGAAGGCCGACGCCGACTCGCAGGGCGGGGCCGCCGTCTCCATCGCCCACGTCACGGGCAAACCGATCCTCTTCCTCGGCGTCGGCCAGGGTTACGAGGACCTCGAACGGTTCGATCCCGAGGAGATCGTCCGCCGGGTCGTCGGCGAGGACGCCGCGTAGCGGTCGCCCCCGGCCACGGGCGGTCACGGTCACCACCGAACCGCCGACCGCTGTGGAGTCTATCGCTCGACAGTCCGGTGCCCTCCGGTCGGCCACCCGGGGAGCGACAGGTCGAGGTGGGCCGTGACGAGGTCGGCCGCGGCATCGAGCGGCGAGACCGCGTCGGGTTCCGCGTCCGGCCGACGCTTCCCCGCGGCAGCGTAGACGGCGTCGACGAACGCCCCCCTCGCACTCTCGTTCTCGAACAGCCCGTGGAGGTACGTCCCGAGGACGCGATCGGTCGCGACGCTCCCAGGACCGAGCGGTCGAGCCACCTCCCCGAGCACCGTCGTCTCGCCGGCGTGTATCTCGTACCCCTCGACGGTGCCGGTCGCGCCGGCGAGCGGACCGACGCCCTCGACGTCCGTGGTCGCGCGCTCGACGGTCTTCTCGGGAGCGAAGCGCGTCTCGACCGGGAGCAGGCCGAACCCCCGGACCACCTCGTGGTCGCCGATCCCCTCCAGGGCGGCGTTCGTGACCCGTTCACCGAGGAGCTGGTAGCCGCCGCAGATCCCCACGACCGGCCCCTCGAACGTCCCCAGCCGCTCGTCGAGTCCCGCCTCCCGGCACGCCAGCAGGTCGTCGACGGTGTTCTTCGTCCCCGGGAGCACGACCGCGTCGGCGTCGTCGAGTCCGGCGTCGAGCGGACGGTAGGACACGCGGACGCCGGGCTCGCGTGCGAGCGGTTCGAGGTCGGTAAAGTTCGAGATGCGCGGGAACCGGGGGACGACGACCGTCACGGTCCGTGCTTCGGAGACGCCATCGTCCGTGCCGAGGAGCCGGCGCTCGTCCGCGGCGGGGAGCGAGACGCTGTCCTCCTCGGGGAGCCCCGGATCGTCGTAGGGGAGCACGCCGAGGACGGGGGTACCGGTGAGGTCCTCGAACTGGGCGAGGCCGGGTTCGAGGACCGACCGCTCGCCGCGGAACTTGTTCACCGCGACGCCGCTCACCTGCCGGCGAACCACGTCGGGTGCGAGTTCGAGCGAGCCGTAGAGGCTGGCGAAGACGCCGCCCCGCTCGATGTCGCCGACGAGGAGGACGTCGATAATGTCGTCCGCGTCGGGGGTGGCGTCGTCCGACCGCGGGAGGTCGTCCGCGCCACCGCTCTCGACCGGGTCCGAGCGAGCGCGTGCGGCGTCCTGGGCTATCCTGACGGTCTCGACGTTCGCCAGGTCGCGGTCCTGGAGGTTGATCTCCGCGACGCTCCCCGCTCCCTCGGCGACGATCACCTCGTGTGCGGCGGCGAGCCGACGGTAGGACTCCTCGACGGCGCGGCGTGCCCGGTCCCAGTGCTCGTCGTAGTACTCGCCCGCCCCGAAGTGCCCGACGGCCTCGCCGTGGATCACGAGCTGTGACTCGCCGTCGCCGCGGGGTTTCAGGAGGACGGGATTGTGGTCGGTCGTCGGCGTCACGCGTGCGGCGCGGGCCTGGACGTACTGGGAGACGCCGACCTCGCCGTCCTCGCCCCCCGGCGAGACGACCGAACGGGCGTTGTTCGACATGTTCTGGGCCTTGAACGGCGTGACGTCGACCCCCTGATCGGCGAGCGCGCGACAGACCCCCGCGACGAGCGTGCTCTTGCCGACGTGGCTCGCCGTCCCCGCGACCAGGAGGGTTCGGGTGGGCCGTTCGGTCATCGGCACCCTACCCCCCGGGTCGGGAGAGCGAGGCCGGACCCGATCCCGGTCCCACTCATAGCGAGTCGACGAACCGGTCGAACGCGCCGCTCTCGGCGTGGACGTGCGCGTAGGTTCCCAGCGTGCGGTACTCCGTGAGGCCGTCGTGGTCCCCGTCGATCCCCGACCCTCGTTCGACGTCGAAGGCGAACCGGGCGTCCCCTTCGACCGTCGCCGACGAGTAGTGGAACTCGTGACCGGGGAGGGCCGACCCCTCGGCGGCGGTCACCGTCCCGCGGCACGCCCGCAGCTCGACGTGGTCGAGCGCCCGGTAGCGGTCGTGCATCTCCACGTCCGCCGGGAGGACGCCCGCCATGGTGTGGGTGTCCCCCTCCGACGTGGTCAGCGACGCCGACAGCGCCATCATCCCCCCACACTCCCCGAGGACCGGCAGCCCGTCGCTCGCGCGGTCGGCGAGCGACCCGAGTGCCGGGCTCGCCGAGAGCCGCTCGGCGTGGAGTTCGGGGTACCCGCCTGGAAGGTAGACCCCGTCGCAGTCGGGGAGGTCGTCGCCCGCCGTCGGCGCGAACTCGACGACCGTCGCCCGCTCACGGAGGCGTTCGAGCGAAGCCGGGTAGACGAACCGGAACGCCTCGTCGCGGGCGACCGCTACCCGAACGCCGTGCCGTGGGCCGAAATCGACTCCCTCGGCGGGGGGCGGCGGCTCGCTGGCGACGTCGAGGAGCCGCTCGACGCGGACGTGCTCGGCAGCTTCGTCCAGTGCTGTCGGGTCGGCGGGCGACTCGTCACCCATGTGGAGCCCGAGGTGCCGGTCGGGGATCCCGAGCCCGTCGAGCGTCGGAACGCGGCCGAAGTACGCGAGTTCGTCGGGCAGCGCCTCGCGGATCCCCCGCTCGTGCCGGCCGCCGTGCGCCCGCGAGGCGAGCACCCCGACGACCTCCACGTCGTGACCGGCCCGGGCGGCGTACTCGCGGAACCCGAGCGCCGTGGCGGCGACGCTCTCCATCCCCCCGCTCGCGTCGACGACGAGCACTACGGGAAGCGAGAGCGCCTCGGCCACGTTCGCGGTGCTCGAGACGTCGCCGTCGTACATCCCCATCACCCCCTCGACGACGCAGACGTCGCCCTCGCCGCGGTGGTAGTTCCGGCGAGCACCCTCGGGTCCGGCGAGCCAGGTGTCGAGCGTGCGCGAGGGCCGTCCCGCGACTGCGGCGTGGTGGCTCGGGTCGATGAAGTCGGGACCGGCCTTGGCCGGCTGGACCGCGTGGCCCGCCCGTTCGAGGGCGCGTATCACGGCGAGCGTCGCCACCGTCTTCCCCACACCGGAAGCCGTCCCGGCGAGCACGAGGCCCTTCACGAGCGAGCCTCCGGGCGGTCACGACCCCCCGGACCGGCGCGAGTCGGCGGTGAGCCGGCGTCGGATCCCGAGCGGGTCGGAGGTGGTGACGCGTCCATCCGCTCGACAAACGCATTTGCACCAGATAAAGCCTGCTTTACTCGTGGCTCCGAACGGAGAACACCTCGACGGCGTGGTCGGTCGAGACGCCGTACTCGGCGTCCGCGACCGATTTCGGGATCTCGCCGTCGGGGTAGCGCGACCGGAGGCTCGCCCGGAGCGCGTCGCGGACACAGGCCCGCGCGGCCGCGCCGGTCGGGGTGGCGCTCCCGGCGAACGGGGCCGCTTCGCCCGAGGAGTCACAGCCGACGACGGCGGCGTCGGTCGTCGTCCCGGGAAAGCCCGTCTCGGCCAGCAGCGTCGCCGTCTTCGCCTCGATCGCGGTGGAGAGCAGCGAGGCCAGCGCCCCGTCGGAGAGCGCGCGGGTCGTCGAGAGCAGGACGTTCACCGTCCCGGGGTCGTACTCGCCGACGTCGGCCTCCAGGGTCGCCGTTTCGTCCCCGGTCGGAGGGAGCGCGGCCGGGTTCGAGACGCCCGCCGTGACGACGGCGGTCACCGATCCGCTCCGGGCGGCCCTGGCGTGTCGCATCTCGACGCCGGTCAGCAGCGCGGGCCCCTCGGCGTCGAACCCCGCCTCGCGCCGCCGCACCTCGATATACGCGTCGAGGTCGGTCCGGTCGAACCCCGTGGGGACCGAGACGTTGTACGCCGCGTCCGCGCCGACGAACCCGCCGTCCCAGCCGGTCGAGAGCCACCGCGCCCCGGGGTGGGCGAGCCGGAGGACCCCCGCCGAGGTGGTCAGCCCGGGCTCACGCGTCACCGAGGACCTCCAGTAGCCGGTCGTTCTCCCCGGGGAGGCGGACGGCGACCCGGACGTGGGAGTCGAGGCCGCGGAACGTCGTCGCGTCGCGGACGGCGATACCGTGCTCGCGTGCCCGCTCGACGATCTCGCTCGTGTCCCGCTCGCCCACGTCGAGCAACAGGAACGGCGAGTCCGAACGATGGACCTCGAATCGCTCGCCGAGCGTCTCGGCCATTCGCTCGCGCTCCGCCCGGACGCGCTCGCGTGTCTCGGCGACGAACGCCTCACAGCCCATGCAGTACGCGCCGACGGCGGCCGCGGGCGTCCCGAGCGCCCACGCCCGACGGGCGACATCGAGGCGAGCGCGGAGGTTGCCGGTCGCGACGACGAACCCCGCGCGGATGCCCGGGAGGCCGAACAGCTTCGTGAGCGACCGCGCGACGACGACGCCTTCGGTACCCGCGAGCGACGGCCGATCCGTGAACCCCAGGAACGCCTCGTCTACGAGCAGCGGGGTCCCCGCCGCCGCACAGCGGGCCGCGAACGCCTCCAGTTTCCCCTGGACATACGCCTCCCCGGTCGGGTTGTTCGGGTTGCAGACGACGGCGAGCGCGTGCTCGGCGAGTTCCGACGGGTCGACGTCGAACAGTTCGTCGTGCGGGACGGGCTCGACGCGTGCCCCCTGGAGGCGGACCTCGCGGGCGTACTCGCCGAAGCTTGGGTACGGGACGAGCACGGAGTCCCCGCGGTCGACCGTCACCTCGACGGCGAGCCGGATGGCCGCGAGCCCCCCGGGGGTCGCCACGACGTCCTCCCGGGCGCAGCCGACGTACTCGGCGGCCGCCTCGCGATACTCCGGGTAGTCGTCCGGCGGGTAGGTCCGAGCGGCGTCGAACGCCTCCCGGTAGACCGCCTCCGCGCCGTCGGGGACGAGCGGGTTCGTGTTCGCGCTGAAGTCGAGCAGGTCGGGGTCGTCGCTGCTCCCGTGGGGGACCCGCTCGCCGCACGCGACCGCCTCAGGGTCCATCGCGTCCCCCCGGTCGCGCGACCAGGCGTTCGTAGACGGCCTCGACGGAGCCGCGGACCTCGGCCATCGGGACGCCCCGCTCGCGGGCGAACGCGAGCGCGCCGCCCATCCCGACGCCCTCCTTGCCCTCGCCGGCGACGTACCGCGCCATGGCGACGTGGTCGGACCGATCGAACCCCGGGTCGGTGACGACGAGATCCAGGTCCAGGGCATCGGTCGCCTCGTCGAGCGCCGTCGTCCGGTCCCCGACGACGAACGAGGTGGTGGCGAGACGGAGGGGCGACTCGACTCCCAGACCACGCAGGACGGCCGCGGCCGCGAGCAGCTGCGTCCCGCCGGCGAGCGTCACCTCGGTGCCCGATTCGACCGCCCCGAGGACGGTGCCGGCGACCGCCGCGAGCACCGGATCGCCCATCGCCTCAACGGCACGGAGGGGCTCGTCTGCCGCCCCCCCCGAGACCAGATCGCTCGCCACGAGCCCCTCGTCGACCACCCGGCGTTTCAGGTCGAGCGGGTTCTCCGGGAGCGACGAGGAGACACCCCAGTCCTCGCCGAGCGCCGCGAGGACGCCCAGTGCGGTGGTCGTCCCCCCCGGTATCGTCTCGGCGACGAACACCCGGTCGTCCCCGAGTTCGGCACCGACCTCGCGGGCGGCCTCGAAGATCCGCCCGGCATCGGGGACGGCCACCGTCTCCCGGACGTCGTTTCCGGGTTCGGCCCCGAGCGGGACGGTCTCGATACCCGTCGGGTGTGAGAGACCCGCGTCGAGGACAGTCACGTCGAAATCGGCGACCTCCCGTACCGCCCGGGTGACGACCGCCGGGGTCGGACACCCCGAGGGGCTCACGGGGACGACCGGGCGCTCGATCGGTCGGCCCTCGACCAGTATCTCCGCGTCGGCACCCGGCGTGTGGACCATCAGGTCGGGGTCGGCACCGGCGGCGCTGATGCCGTCGATACGGGCCGTACGGGTCGTCCCCGCGGCGAGGACGAGCCTCACAGCCACGCCTCCGCCACGGCCGCGTCTCGCGTCCGGTTCACGTTGACCGCCAGTCGGCGGTCCTCGGTCACGTACGTTTCGTCTCGGTCCTCGCCGACGACGTTCACACCCGTCGGGGCGAGTTCCCGACCCTCGCGCTCGAACGTCGTGTCGACGCTCACGCCGAGGTCGCGCTTGAGCGAGGCGGGGACGCAGACGGCGAGCGAGCCGGCCTCGTGGACCCCGAGGACCGTGTTTACGACCCCTGGATCGAGCAACGGCAGGTCGGCGGCGACGGTCAATACGGGGGTCTCGACGCGGCCCTCCGCGAGCGCGAACTCGAGGTCCGCGACGTAACCCTCGCCCGGCGCGTCGATGTACGGTCGGTCGGCGAGGTGCTCGCGGGTGGCGGGAGCGTGCGGCGAGACGACCGGATGGACCGAGCCGACGCGACTCCCGTCGAGGGCGGCCAGCACGCGGTCGATCATGGCCACTCCGCCGACCTCGAACAGCGGCTTCTCGATCCCCGAATCGAGCCGCGTCCCCTTCCCGCCACACATGAGAAGCGCGTCCACGGCCGGCTCACGACCGCTCGCCGGAGACGAGGGTCGGCGTCGGGTACGTCCCGCCGTTGACGTGGAGCGTCTGGCCGGTGACGAACGACGCCCGGTCGGAGGCGAGGAAACAGCAGGCCTCGGCCACCTCGTCTATCTCCCCGACGCGGCGGAGCGGCGTCGACTCGATCACCTCGCGCTCGACGCGCGCCCAGTCCTCACCCGCGTCGCGTTCGGTGTCGATCAGTCCCGGCGAGACGGCGTTGACGCGGACGCCGTCGGGTCCGAGTTCGCTCGCTAGCTGGCGAGTCAGCCCCTCGATAGCCATCTTCGATCCGAACGAGTGGGCGTGGCCCGCGAGCCCGAGGTAGACCATCGCGCCGACGAAGTTGACGACCGACCCCGCCCCGCGCTCGATCATGTCCGGGACCACGTGCTGTGTGGTGAGGAACAGTCCCCGAAAGTTCACGTCCGCCACGCGGTCGAGGTCGTCCAGTTCGACCTCCAGAAACGGCGTGCTCGGCCGGTAGGTCGCGTTGTTCACCAGGGTGTCGACGGGACCGAGTTCCGCCCGAATCGACTCGACCATCGACTCGATCCCCGATGGGTCGGCGAGGTCACAGAGCGCGGTCGCCGAGTTCCCCCCGGCCGCCTCGACCCGTCGGGCCGTCTCCTCGACACCGTCCCGGTCGGTCCGGGCGACGACGCCCACGTCCGCGCCCCGTTCGGCCAGCTTCACCGCGATAGCCCGTCCGATGTTCCTGCTCGCGCCGGTCACGAGGGCGGTCCGCCCGTCGAAGTCCCGTTCCATGTGCTCGGAGAGCGCCCGCGGGTCAAATAACCCGGCCCGCCGCGAGGGCTCTCACCCGGTCGGGCGAGGCGAGCGCCGAGTGGCGGCGGTCGACCGCTCATACGGTCGTGCGTAGTCTTTTACCGTCGACGACCGACCTCGGCCGGGGGATCGACGGTAAATCGTTACGCACGACCGTATCAGTCGAGGTCCTCGACCAGTTCGACGACGTAGCCGTCGACCCCTTCGATGAAGGCGATACGCGCGTTCGCCACGTCGACCGTCCGGGGGCCATCGAGCACGGTCGCGCCGGTCGCGTCGACGATCCGTTCGAGTTCGGCGTCCACGTCGTCCACCGAGAGCGCCAGGTGATCGATCGACGACCGGTCGGGGTTCGGCTCGGGGTGGTTGGACTCGTACCGGAGCTGAATCTCGCCGTGCTCGCCGCCGAGCCAGACGTTCTCGACGCCGTCGAGCTCCGTCGCCCGGTGCTCCTCCAGCCCGATCCCGTCGAGGAAGAACTCGCGCGCCTCGTCCATGTCCGATACCCAGATGCACGTGTGGATGACGTCCATGGGGTGCGGTCGACCCGGGGGGACCTAAACGCTCGCGTGACGGACGGCGTCCGGCGGCTCTCCCCCCCTCCCGCCCTACTCCCCCCCGAACTCCGTCTGGTAGGCCGTCGCGTCGAGGCGGTCCTCCCGGAGCGGCCAGAACGCGAACAGCACGGCGTGCTCGCCGACCGACCGGGACGTGTGCTCGACGCCCGGCGGGATCGCCAGCGCGTCGTACGGTTCGAGGGAGACGCGCTCGCCGTCCACGAGGAAGTCGAGCCGTCCCTCCGCGAGGACGTTCACCTGCTCCCAGGGATGGGTGTGGGGTTCGGCGTCGGGCTTGTCCGGCTCGATGACCGTGAACCCGACCATCTGGTCCATCCCCCTGAACACCACCTGTCTGATCCCCTCCTCGTCGCGCACGGGGGGGAGCCTCCCGGAGGTCGTAGGTCGACGGGATCTCGTCTTCGACGTACTCTCGTACCATAGCGGGTCGACTCCTCGCCACGCCGTCATAAAGCCCTGACCCGAGGGGTCGCCCGCGCGACGTGCGGTTTCGGGACCCGGCGACCAGGGATATCCGTACTACGCGGCGTCCCAGACCTTCTCGGGCATGGGCAGACCCTCCCAGGTGGACGGATCGAGCGGCTCGGCGTCGACGGGGAACGTCTCGGCGAGCATCCACTCGAGCTGGCGCGCGTGCTGGCCCGCGTGCCACGTCGTCCGCTCGAAGAACTCGTGGACGGTCGGGTCCCCGTAGTAGACGCTCGCCGTCTCCGAGAAGTCCCGCTCCCGTCCGGGGCCCTCGTACCAGTCGCGCAGCCGCGTCCGCACGTGCTCCCCGTAGGTCGTCAGGGCGTCCGTCGACCGGTTCGTCCACGCCAGTTCCGGCTCGTAGCTGGTGAGCGGCACCCCGTCCTCGTGGTCGAGGAACGACGCCACGA
The DNA here is from genome assembly GCF_037335815.1 of Salinirubellus litoreus. Classification (NCBI taxonomy): domain Archaea; kingdom Methanobacteriati; phylum Methanobacteriota; class Halobacteria; order Halobacteriales; family Natronomonadaceae; genus Salinirubellus; species Salinirubellus litoreus. The sequence continues at coordinate 362,056 of NZ_CP147841.1, forward strand.
CGCTGAAGGTGTGATAGGAGAGTTCGCCGACGCTCCGTGGCCGGTTCGGGATGTCGACCGACAGGGCGTCCCCGGGGAGCAGGTCGACGTAGCGCCCGACGCCATCGAGGACGATCCCGAGACGGCGATAGAGTTCGTCCACCGGCAGGGGCGTGGCCTCGTGTTCGACGCCGGAGATGCGGGCCACCTCGTCGAGGCCCTGCGCGTCCGCCCAGTCGTCGCCGCGCCTGACGATCGGGACCTGTCGGGGCAGACCCCGCGCTTCCATCTCGTCGAGGAGGCCCCGTTCCTCGATCACGTTGTGCGAGGCGAACTGGACGTCGTTGCGCTCCAGGAACTCCTTGGCCCGCAGACAGCTGGTACAGCCGGTCGCCCAGTAGAGGTGTACCTGCGTGTCACTGCCACTCATGGATCGACTACCCGTCACGTCCTAATCAATCGTCCGGTCGTCGGGAGTCCGACAGGAGCGGTACGTCCGCCTCAGAGCGCGTACCAGACGACGATCCCGGCGTGAAGCGCGGCGAGCCGCGCGAGTTCGTTCGCCGCGCCGAGGGCGTCCCCGCCGAGCCCGCCGAGCCACCCCTGGACCCACCGGGCGAGGAGCCAGGCGGCCAGCAGTCCCACGAGGAGGCCGACCGCAGCGGCGGGCGACGGCCACGTCAGGACCAGGACAGGGAGGGAGACGATCGCGGGCGCGAGGACACGACGAGGGGGACCCTCTATGACCTGCGAGCCGAGGCCCTCGTGGGCGGCCGTGCCGACCGCCGCGAGGCCGGCCATCGAGAGCTTCGCGCTCACCTCCGCCGCGACGACCAGTCCCACAGCCGTCCGGAGCGGGAGTTCCGCGAGTCCCAGTCCCGCGAGCGCCAGCCCGACCAGCGACAGGACGACGGCGGCGGTCCCGCCGACGCCTACCTGCGAGTCCTTCATCGCCGCGCGCCGTCGCTCCGGATCGTGAACGACGGCCGCGTCACCGAGATCCGCGAGCCCGTCGAGGTGCGTGATCCCGGTGACGGCGAGCATCCAGCAGACGAACAGGAACGCGACGACCGGCTCCGGAACCGGCAGGACGACCGGGATCGCGAGGAGCGTACCGACGAAATAGCCCGCGAGCGGGAAGGCGACCGGCGTCCGTCGGAAGGCGTCCCACGAGGCCTCGTCGTGACCCACCGGAAGCCGGGTGAGGAACCCGAGCGCCCCGCGGAGCGCGCTCAGGACCACGCGAGCACCTCCGCGCCGACCCACGCGGTCGCTCCCGCGAGTGCGTAGGCGAGCAGGCCCGTCCGCCGGACGAGCGCGACCCCCCGTTCGACGGCCTCGTCACCGGGGAGTCGCCGGTCGGGGTTCAGAACGTAGACGTCGGGTTTCTCGAGACGCACGCCGAGCAGCGCGGCGAGCGTCGCCATCGGCCAGCCCGAGTTCGGCGACGGCGGCGCGTCCGCCCACTCGCGGGCGCGGACGAGCGCGCCCGGCGATCCCGCGACGACCCCGAGCAGGACCGCGCTCAACCGGGCGGGCACCCACATGACGAGGTCGTCCAGTCGGGCGCTCGCCCACCCGACCGGTTTCTCGCGGTAGCCGAGCATCGAGTCGAGCGTGTTGACCGCCTTCACCCACGCCGCCGCGCCGGCCGCGAGCGGGAGCGAGACGGGGGCGAGGATCGCGAACGCGAGCAGAGGGGCGACGAGGCCGTCGGCGAGGTTCTCGGCGGCGCTCTCGACCGCGGCGCTCCGAACCTCCCCCGCCGAGAGGGCGGCGGCGTCCCGGCCGGCGAGCGAACGCAGCGCCGTCCGCGCCTCGTCGAGATCCGTGTCGACGAGCCCGTTCACCCGCCCGACCTCCCCGAAGAGCATCCGTAGACTCGTGGTCGAGAACAGGACGAACCCGGCGAACGTGCCCGCGACGAGCGGGTGGATCGTCCCGGCGAGCCACACCACGCCACCGGTGACAGCGGCGGCGAGGAGCGGGAGGACGAGCGCGACGACGGTCCCGACGGCTCTCGGGGCGGTCCACGTGCGGTCGAACGGCGCGACTGCGCGGCCGAAGTAGACGACGGGGTGGAGACGGGCGGGCGGCTCGCCGACGAGGCGTTCGAGCCCCGCGGCCACGACGACGGCGAGCGGACCGGCGAGGGTCATCCGTCCAGATGGTCGGGGAGGTCGGCGAGCGGAACCGATCCGAGGAGGATGCTGCGCGCACCCGCTCCGCTCGCCCCGCCGTCGGTTCGCGGGTCGTCGCCGACGTGGAGGAGCTCCCCCACGTCTACCCCGAGCCGGTCGGCGGCAGCCTCGAACGCGCGAGGGTGGGGTTTCCGCCACCCGACGTCGACGCTGGAGACCACGGCGTCGAATCGTCGAGGATCGAGCGCCGAGCGGTCGAGCGTCCGCGCGACGAGGCCCGGCACCGAGCAGTTCGAGAGCACCCCCACGGGACCGCGCGCCGCGGCCGCGCTCACCGCGCGCCCCGCTCCCGTCCGGGTTCGCACGTCGGTCTCGAACGCCCGCAGGAGCGCCCGTTCGATCGTTCGTTCGTCGGTCTCCTCTCCAATTATCGCCCGGACGTGCGCCACGAGCGACACCTCGGCCCCGTCGGGGACGTCGACCTGCGGGGTCCGGTAGGCCGCGGTCCAGTCCTCGGGGAGCGCGACGCCCAGCGCGTCGAGTTCCCGGCCGACGGCCACCGCGGGGTCGGCCGGCCGGTCGACGGCGACGAGCGTCCCGAAGAGGTCGAAGGAGACTGCCACTGTCCCGTCCTCGTCGACGGGAGGCTTGAAGTTCGTGGTCGCGGTCGGGAGTGCGGGCGAGAGGGAAAGCGAGGAAGCGAGACCGGGAGCGGATCAGACGGGATCGGACTCGTCGGCACCACCAGATACGCGGTCCCCGGCCTCCCGCCGGAGGGGGCGGCGCAGGGAGAAGAGGTAGCCGTCACGGTTCGTGTACTCGGCGACGGATTCGCGGGTGATGCGCCCCGAGGAGTAGACCCGCTCGTCGTCGTAGGCGATGGCGTGACGCGGCCAGGGGTAGGGCCACTCCCAGCAGACCGCCAGCCCCACACCGGGGCGGTCGTTGGCGAGCGCCCACGAGGCGGCCACCAGCGCGTAGTCCTCACAGTCCCCCGTCCCGTCGGCGAGCGTTTCGTGGGGGCGCTTGGCGAGGTCGAGGAACCCGTTCCAGTCGTCCTCGACCCAGTCGTAGCCCCGCCGCGACCACTCCTCGATGTCGAACGCGGACCAGAGGTCGAGGTCGCGGCTCACGTACCGCTCCGGCCAGAGGACGGCGAGCGGCGTCCAGCGGTCGAGTCGCATGCGTACGTGTCGCACTGCGACGAGATAAACGCCGCTGCGGCCACGAGCGACCCGGGAGCCGCGGAAACGGGAGCGGGACTCGACGGCGGAGTCAACATCCCCGTCCGCGCCGGCCCGGCATCAGGTTTATCTCCGGCGAGTGGAAGCACACACCATGGACGACATGTTCGTTGGACGGGTGATGTCGACCGATCTCCGGACCGTGGGGCCGGACACGCTGGTCGAGGACGCCGCACAGCTGATGCTCGAGGAGGGGGTCGGGTCGGTGCTCGTCGTCGACGAGTCCAACGAGGTCGAGGGGATCCTCACCACGACCGACTTCGTGAGTATCGTCGCGAAGAGCCAGCCGAAGGCCCAGACGACCGTCACCAGGTACATGAGCACCGACGTCATCACGACGACGGCGGGGACGCCCATCCACGAAGTGGCGGAGGTAATGCTCGACGCAGGGATCCACCACGTCCCCGTCGTCGACGACGAGGAGGGCGTCATCGGGATCGTGACGACGACGGACCTCGCCGCCTACCTCTCGCACGTCGAACCGCCGAAAGCATAGGCCCGCGCGGACGGCACGCTCCGACCATAGCTCTATGTGCCATCGGGGTGAGGGGTTCGGTATGGCACTCGAGACAGTCATGCTGGCCGTGGGATCACAGGACAGGGACCGTGCCGGACGGCTCACGTCGACGGTCGTCGACATCGCCGAACCGGCCGGGGCGGAGGTAGTGCTCCTCCACGCCTTCACCGAGGAGGAGCTCGACGACGCGGTCGGTCGCCTCGACTACGAGTTCGGGGACCGGCCCGACGCCGACGAGGTCGCTCGCCGGCTGTCGGTCGTCCGTGACATCGCCGACGAACTCGAGGAGGCCGGCATCACCCTCACCGTCCGCGGGGCGGTGGGCGAACACGCCGAGTCCATCGTCGGCGTGGCCGAGAGTTCGGAGGCGGACCTCCTCGTCATCGGCGGTCGGCGACGGTCGCCGACGGGGAAGGTCGTCTTCGGTAGCACCGCACAGGAGGTCCTGCTCGACTCCCCCTGCCCGGTGACGTTCGTCCGGGACTAGCGGCTCCGGTCCGGATCCGAGGACGGAGGATACCCCCCGTTCCGGAACCGCTTTGGTACCGAACCGGTATCGGGATGGCATGCACGAGCGCGAGGATGGGACCGAGCGGACGGTCGGCTTCGTCGGCCTCGGGATCATGGGTCTGCCGGCGGCGAAGAACCTGATCGACGCGGGCTACGAGCTCGTCGTCAACGACGTCGTCGAGGAACGGGTCGCGGAGGCCGAGGCGTACGGCGCGGTCTCCCGGGAGACGCCGGCGGCGGTCGCCGAGGTCAGCGACGTGCTCATCACGTTCCTCCCGGAGGGCGAGCACGTTCGCGAGGTCACACTGGGCGAAGAGGGAGTGATCGAGGGCGCACACGACGGCCTCGTCGTCATCGACATGAGCACCATCGGCCCGGACGCGATACGGGAGGTGGCGGCCGAACTCGACGCCGTCGGCGTCCCCACGATAGATGCGCCGGTGAGCGGCGGCGAACCAGGTGCCGTCGCGGGGACGATGTCGATCATGATCGGCGGCGACGAGGCGCTCGTGGAGGCCCACCGCGACCTGTTCGAGGTGATGGGTGGGAAGGTCACGCGGGTGGGCGAGTCGGGTGCCGGACAGGCCGCGAAGGTGTGTAACAACATCGTCGTGGCGAGCGAGGCCATCGCGCTCTCGGAGGCGATGGTGTTCGCGGACCAGGCGGGCGTCGACCGGGCCTCGCTCGTCGAGGCCATGCGCGGGGGGGCCGCCCAGACCTGGGCGCTCGAACACCGTGCCGACGACATGGTCGACGGCGACCTCGACCCCGGATTCTTCGGGTCGTACATGTACAAGGACCTCCGTATCGCCATGGGGGACGCCGAGACCTACGGGGCCGCCCTCCCGAGCACGGCGGTCGCCCACGAGCTCTACAAGACGCTCGAACAGCAGGGCAAGGGCGACCTCGACTTCACGGCTGTCCTCACCGTCGTCGAGGAACTCTCGGGGCTGGAACCGACGGCGTAGGCAACGGGCGGCCCCGGCGACCGTGGCACCGAGGGGTCCGGGCGGGGGAACGCTTTTCGTGTGACTATCCGATTCGGCGACCGTTCATGCCACGCACGACACCGGACCGGACCGGCGAGCGGTTCGTCCGCATTCGGGAGGTCCGCGACCGGCACCGTGGGTTCGGACCCCACAGCGGACGATCGACCCGAGGCGGCCGCTCGGTCCTCGGCCTCCCGATAGACGAACGATGACCGCGACGAGTCTCGACGGAGATACCGCGGTCGTCACGGGCGGCGGGAGAGGGATCGGCCGGAGCGTCGCGCTCGGGCTCGCCGGGAGAGGCGTGCGGGTCGTCCTCGCCGCACGAAGCGAGGCGGAGATCGAGGCGGTCGCCGAGGAGATCCACGAGGGCGGCGGTGAGTCGCTCGCCGTCCCGACGGACGTCACGGACACCGGTGACGTCTCGGCGCTGTTCGAGCGGGCGCGCGAGCGGTTCGGGCGGGTCGACCTCCTCGTGAACAACGCGGGGACGAACGCGAACCGAAAGCTCTGGGAGCTGACCGACGAGGAGTGGGAGAAGGTGATCGACGTGAACCTCAACGGGACGTTTCGCTGTTCTCGCGAGGCGCTCGCCGGCGGGATGATAGATCGAGGGGAGGGAACCATCGTCAACATGGGGTCGCTCGCGGGGAAGGTCGGGTTCGCGGAGACGAGCGCCTACGGTGCGTCGAAACACGGTATCCAGGGGCTGACGAACACGCTCGCCAAGGAGCTGAAGGACACCGACGTGAGGGTGAGCGCCGTCTGCCCCGGGCAGGTAGAGACTGACCTGACGGACGACATCGCCGAGGTCGACCGACTCGAACCCGACGACGTCACCGAGATCGTCGTCTTCCTCGCCACGCGCCCGCCGAACGTCTACGTCCCGGAGGTGGTCGCGGTGCCGCCCGACAGCATCCCCGTGGTGTACCACTGAACGTCCACGGGGACCGATGGAGGACCCCGTCGGGAGAACGACACCCGGAACCGACGGATGCCCGCCAGGTTTCTATAGCGCGCGGGGAACGTTCGTCCATGGTCCCCGATCCGAACGACAGATCGACCGGCTCAGGACCGGGTGTGACCGCCCGGGAGACCGACGGCGGCTCCCCACCCGAACTCGACGAGGCGGCCCTCTACCGGGTCGTCAGGGCAGCCGTCGAGGACGCGCTCCTCGACGTGCTCGGGACGCTGCTGCTGGTCGGGGTCGCGTTCGTCCTGGTCGTGACCGGCGGACAGGCGGTCGTCGCCTCGGACTCCACCGCGGGAACGGCGCTCGGTCTCGTCGTCGCCGTCGGGGGTGTGTACCTCGCCGCCGCCACGCTCGAAGTGATCCCGCCCGTTCGCGACTGGCTGTAGCGGAACGGTGGGCAGACTGGTGGGCGACCAGGTGAACGGAATCGAGCCCGGCGGGTCGGGCGTCAACAGTTAAACGGTCGTGGGCCATCCGTTCGCGGGATGACCGGCGACAGCTACCTCGACCGGCTCGTCGACGAGGCGGCGCTCCGGGCGTACCTCGAATCCGAACTCGGGCCGGCCGAGGGGTTCGCGATCGAGCACCACGGGGAGGGCCACTCCAACGAGACGCTGTTCGTCACCTGGGGCGATCGGAAACTGGTGATGCGCCGGCCGCCGGCGGGCGAGACCGCCGAGAGCGCCCACGACGTCCTCCGGGAGTACCGCGTCATCTCCGCACTCTCGGGGACCGACGTCCCGGTCCCGACCGCGGTTCTCGCGTGTGAGGACACGGACGTCATCGGGGGGGAGTTCTACCTGATGGACCGACTGGAGGGCGACGTCGTCCGCGACGCGGAGCCGGAGCGGTTCGCCACTCCCGAGCACCGGCGGCGGATGGGCGAAGGGCTCGCGGACACGATGGCGGCCATCCACACGCTCGACTACGAGGCGGTCGGGCTCGGCGACCTCGGCCACCCGTCGGGATTCACCGAGCGGCAGGTCGAACGCTGGGGCAAGCAGTTCGAGTGGGCCGCCGAGACCACCCGCGAGTCACGGGAGGTCCCCCACGTCGACGAGATCGGCGACTGGCTCGAGGTGAACGTCCCCGACGAGTACGAGCACACGCTCGTCCACGGCGACTTCAAGCTCGACAACGTCATGTTCGCGCCGGGGACACCCCCCTGGATCAACGCCGTCATGGACTGGGAGATGGGGACGCTCGGGGACCCGCTCCGGGACGTCGGCTGGATGCTCGTCTACTGGGACACCGATCCCCTCATCCCGGATCTGATGCCGGGCTTCCTCGACCGGCCGGGCTACCCCACGCGGGAGGAGCTCATCGAGCAGTACGAGCGGGCGTCGGGCATCGAGTTCGTCCACAGGGAGTTCTACGTCGTGCTCGCGCTCTACATGCTCGCGGCGGTCTGTGAGATGTTCTACGCCCGCTACCTCAACGGAAACAGCGAGGACGACCTCTACCCGAAGATGGAGACGCTCGTCCCCGACATCGGGGGGCGAGCGAAGGAACTGATCGACGGCGACCGGACCGTCTGAGAGGGCAATCGCCCCGGCCGAGATTTCCCCTCAATAGAAGTGATATCGGCTTTACCTACTTGAAGACGGTGTATCACACCGACGAGGGGGACAGGACCCGGTGTCCCGTCGTGTTCTACTCGGGGATGACGGCCTCGACTTCGAGTTCCACGAGGAAGTCCTCGCTGGCGAGGTCGGCGACCCCGAGCATCGTGTGGCAGGGGAGGGGATCGTCGAAGAACTCGGCGAAGGCGGACTTGTAGCCGTCGTAGTCGTCGTGAATCGCGACGAGATAGCTCGTTACCTTGACGACGTCCCCGAAATCGGCCCCGACCGCGTCGAGTATCTCGCCGACGTTCTCGAACGCCTGCCGCGTCTGGGTCTCGACGTCGTCGCCGACGACCGTTCCGTCGCGGTCGGTCGCGACCTGCCCGGACATGTAGAGCGTGCCGTCCGCGACGACGGCGTGGACGTACTGGCGTTCGGTCGAGTCGTACAGCCCCTCCGGCATGACCTCGGTCCGTGTCATCTACGCCCGTACGCTTCACTCTGCTATAACCGTGCGGTAGGAGCGACCGCCGGGGGAGTACGAGGGCCGTCGCCCCGGTCCGTCTACGCCCGTCTGCTCCGCGATGCGACCACGTCGAGGCCGGGGCTGTAGTAGTAGACGGGATCGAGGTCCGGCCGCGCGAAGCCGTGGGACGAGAGCAGCGTGTCCGTCGTGATCTCGGCCGCGGCCGGGTAGAGCGTCCAGGGGTCGTGATCGACGACCGTGTACCGGAGCGAGCCGTCCTGGGCCTCCGTGTAGAACCGGTAGCGCTCGACGAGAAACGATCCGAACGGGTCGTCGGGTGCCGAGAACGGCTCGCCGGTCGGCCAGTACGTCCCCTCGTAGTGGGCGGGTCGAGCACCCGGGTGACAGCGGCGACTGCCGAACCGGACTCGGCCGTCCGCCCAGTCCAGCGAGATGCGCGCGTAGTAGTAGGGCAGGTGGTGGAAGAGGCGCGCGCCGACGACGCTCGAGACCCCCTGCGCGTCCAGGCTGAAGAAGTAGACGCTCGGAACGCCGTCGTAGGTGACGTACGTCCTGGCGTTGAGTTCGGGAAGCCGGATGCCGAACCGTTCGGGCAACCCCTTCGGTCGGACGGCGACGTTGGTGAACGGGACGACCGAGAGCCAGGCGGAGCCGTCGTACAGGTCGGGCTCCAGGTCGCCGGGGAGGTGGGCGGCCATCACGTCGGGATCGAACGGCCAGTTCTCGAAGAGGAGGTGTCGCCACCCCATCTCCAGCGGGACTACCATGGGTCTCATCCGCGTTGGGCACCGAAACCCCCTTCGCCTCGCGTGGCTACGATAGAGTGGGCGAGACGGCCGCCGTGACGGTACTCGGGAGGACGGAACGGACGGAACGAGCGGCGTCCGACGGGGAGCGGCGTCGGCGGAGAGCGGATCCGGCTGGAACGGGAGCGGCGGGGCCGGGGAAAGAGCTAACGCGGTCGGTGACGACTCCGGCCGTACCGTATATGAGTTCCCCAGGAGCGGTCGGGCGGGTGGCCGTCGTCGGCACGAGGGCAGCAGGTCGGGGGATCGCCCGGGCGTTCGCGGTCGCCGGCTACGAGGTGGCGCTGACCCATCCCGACGAGGAGACCCTCTCGGCCGCGCTGGAGGGGATCGAGGAGGACGTCAGCGCATCGAGTGGGGAGCACGGAACCGACGTGGAAGCGGTGCTCGGGCGCATCGAGGCGACGACCGACGCCGGGGATGCGTTCTCGGGGGTCGGACTCGTGGTCGAGGCCGGCCCGGGGGACGCCGCGTTCGCACGGGACGCGTTCGCCGCCGCGGACGGGGCCGCTCCCGAGGAGGCCGTCCTCGCGACGAACACCAGCACGATCCCGCTCGCCGATCTCGCGGCGGCGACCGACCGTCCGGATCGGGTGGTCGGGATGCGCTTCTCGGTTCCCGTCGAGACGACGGACGTCGTCGAGGTCGTCCGGGGCGAGCGGACCTCGGAGGCGACCGTCGAGACCATTCGACGGATCGCCGAGCGGCTCGGGAGGACCGCGATTACGGTCGAGCACGACGTCCCCGGATCCCCCCTCGATCGGCTCGCGCTCCGGTTCCGGCTGGAGGCCGTCCGGCAGGTCGACGCGGGAGAGGCGGACGTCGGGGCCGTCGACGCCGCGGCCCGGCGCGTGGGACTCCCGGCGGGGCCGTTCGAAGCGCTCGATATGGTCGGCCTCGATTTCGTGCTGGGGGTCGCCCGCTCGATTCGCGAACAGGGTGTGACCCTGCACGTCCCGGCGCTCCTCTCGGAGAAGATCGAGGCCGGCGATCACGGCGTCGAGACGGGACGCGGGTTCTACGACTACCCCGGACCGGGCGAGTACCGCCCTCCCGAGATCCCGCGCGAGCGCCGCTACGAGTTCGACCCGAAGGCGCTGTTCGCGCCGGCGGTGAACGAGGCCGCGTGGCTGCTCGACGAGGGCGTCTCCACCGTCGAGCGTATCGACGAGACGACCCGTGGCGGGATGGGTTGGCCCCGCGGACTCCTCACGTTCGCCGACGAGTACGGGATCGACCGTCTCGTCGGGACGCTCGACCGACTCCGCGAGCGGTCGGGGTGGGAGGAGTACGACCCCCATCCGCGGCTCCGTAGGATGGTCGAGGCCGACGAGGTGGGGCTCGCTTCCGGAATCGGGTTCCACGAACACGAGTACGAGCGCGATCGGTTCGAGACGGTCCGGTACGAGCGCCGCGAGGCGGTAGCCTGGATCACCCTCGACCGGCCCGAGCGGCTGAACGCGCTCGACTCGCCGAGCTGGGCGGGGCTCGAAGCGGCGTTCGAGCGGGCCGAAGCGGACGACAGCGTCCGGGCGACGATCCTGCAGGGCGAGGGCCGGGCGTTCTGCGCGGGCGACGACATCGCGGAGATACGGGGGTGGGAGACGGCGACGGAGGCCGACGAGGCGCTCCGCGGGACGCTCGGCTCGACGGTGGCGACGATGCGCGAGCACCCCAAGCCCGTGATCGCGGCCGTCGAGGGCGTGGCGAACGGCGGCGGGTGTGAACTCGTCCTGTTGAGCGACCTCGCGATCGCCTCCGAGGGGAGCGACTTCGCGCTCCCGGAGGCACGGATCGGGGCGCTCCCGCCCATCGCGCTGACCTACGGCCGGACGAGCCTCGGGAGGAAGGCGCTGATGGAACTGGCACTCACGGGCGAACAGTTCCCCGCGAATGAGGCCGCGGCGATGGGCGTCGTGAACCACGTCGTCGACCGCGAGCAGGTCGAGGACGTGGCGCGGGAGCTCGCCCGGTCGACGGCGGCGTCGGGGCCGGCGTCCGTCGCGGCGATCAAGGGGCTCTGGGCATCGATGGAGGACGACCTGCTCGACCGGTGGTTCGACGAGGCGATGGAGGCGCTTGCCGAGCGGGTCGCGTCCGAGGAGGCCGAGGAGGGGCTCTCGGCGTTCTTGGAGAAGCGGTCGGCCGGGTGGGAATAGCGAGGCCGACCACAGGGAGGCCTCGGAGACGCGAGCGGGGAGCGACCCGCGAGCGCGGAGAGCGAAACGGCAGCTCGCACGCCGCGGATCCACACCGAGGTAGCGGTTCCGTGAGAAACTCGAAGAGGTAGAACGATCGCGTGCCGACCAGAGAGGGTACGTTCGTCAGGCTGGCTCGGACGGAGAGCGTTTCGTCACGTCGACCACCGACAGGGTATCATCGACGGTCAACGTGATCGAATCGGCTTCGATGGTGAACGTGAATCGACCTTCGAACGGATCGACGGAGACGATCTCCTCCTCGAACTCCCATCCCCACTCGATAGCGCGGGAACTCGTGTTCAGTCCGTGTTCGCCGACGAATACGAGCAGTTCAGGAACGTCGAGAAACACCATTCCTGCCGAGCAGGTCTTGTCGTAGATGCAGTTCGTACAGCGGAAGTGAAACCAGACCGCCAATCGGGAACCACACGCTTCGCAGAGACCGCCGTCCGCGTCGTGGGATTCACAGACGCTCACCGAGTGATCGACCCGGGCCGAACAGCGGGGACAGATATCGCTGCTGAGCGCCATGGCGTCGAGGTGATTGGTCGTAGAGGCGGTTCGCAGGGCGTCCGCGGCGTCCCGTCCCTGTACTCCGGCCGGTGTGAACCACATGTTCGCGAGGTTCGCGGATGCGCTCTCGTTCTCCCGTTCTCGAACCGTCGACTCGTCGAAATCCCCGACGCACGCCGTACAGGACAGCCGGAGTTTTCCCCGACTGTAGCTCACCTCGAGGGGTCCTCCACAGTGGAGACAGGAGAAATCCACCTCCGCCGGTTCCAGGACCGGGTCGTCGGTTACCGCCCCCGAGAGAACCGACTGGATCACCCGACGCCCTGGTTCCCGGAGCGTGTACCCCTCACCGACCTTCTCCACGAAGTGCCCCACGAGCTTGTCGAGATGGTAGTTGAACTGTGCACCCTGGCGAATGCCGACCCGGTCACGAAGGTCGGTGAACGACAGCGACCGGTCGGCGTTCCCGAGCTCCTGCAGGATCTGCATCCGCGTCTCGTTCCCCAGTATGGAGAACGCCTCGTCCGGCGTTAGCGAATCGTGATCCACCGAGCCGACCGGTGATGACATACGATAACGTACGACACACAAACGGATAAATTCAGGCCCCCTTCGTCTCGGTTCCTGGTTCGAGGAACTATAGTTCGAATGACTGAACCGCGGTTCAGACGTTCGCGTGACTAAAATATCATTTAGATAATACTTTTCCCCGCCGACGTCGTTTCAGGTACTGTCGTGCCCGGCTGTTCGACGGTGAGACGGTGGCCGAGACGGAGGGCGGGCCAGCGCACGAAGCGTCGAAGCGAACGATCGAAACAGTTCGATGAGAACACGACGATGAACGGACCGAAACACGCGAACCGACGAACGGTACTGAGAACGACGGTCGCGACGCTGGTCGGCGGGGGGCTCGTGATGAAGAGAGGCGGTGCCACGCGGGAGCCCTCTCCGGGGAAGCCGCAGGGTCGCCGAAACGATGTCGGGATCGTCGCGGAACACGACCACGACGCGGACGAACACCGGTTCGAACTGGATAGGCGGGAGGTCGCCTCCGGGTGGACGACGTTCGAGTTCGACAACCGGACCGACCACACCCACTTGGCGTACCTACCGAGGCTCCCACAGCGGGCGCTGTCCGACGCCGAAAAGGAGGGGATGGACCCGCTGGAATTCTACGTCGAGACCGTGACCCGGCCGTTCCAGTTCCTCTGGGACTCGGAGGTCCCCGGAAAGACACCGGACTCGGCCGACGACACTGACGTCTACGACTCGGTGCTCCCGCCGTGGTTGGAGGACCTGGTCTTCTACGGGGGGCCGGGCCTGACGTCGGGACACGGGAGTTCGACGACGACGGTCGACCTCGACCCGGGGGAGTACATCGTCGAATGTTACGCGAAGGACGACACCAACGACTTCCACTCCTCTCTCGGGATGATCGACCAGGTTTCGGTGACGAGCGAGGAGTCCGACGCGCCGGAGCCCGACTCGACTCTCGATATCTCGCTCTCGACGGACGGCATCGACGCCCCGGCGGAGGTGCGACCCGGTCGATACGACGTGGGGGTCGAGTTCGAGAACCAGCAGCAGTACGGGCCCCTCGTCGGCCACGACCTACACCTGATCCGTCTCGAAGGCGGGACGGACGTCGAGGAGGTGGACGGCTGGATGAACTGGGCCGACCCCGACCAGTTCGTCTCGAACGGGGACGAGCCGACGACGTTCCTGGGCGGGGTCTCGGATATCTGGACCGCAGACCTGCCCAGGACCGGGTACCTCCACGTGGTTCTGGAACCGGGCGACTACGCCTGGGTCGCGGAGGTGCCCGACCCCGCCTCGAAAGGTCTGCTGGCGGAGTTCGGCGTTCACCGCGAACGCGGTCTCCCGGGTCAGTGAGGTCCTCCGCTTTCGACCGAGGAACCGTAACCCACTCCGTATCAGCCGGACGCCCCCAAATCAGCCGAACGCGAACGCCTCTCGGATCCCCTCACGGATCCGCGTTGCGTTCGGTAGCTGGTAATCCTCGAGCGCGTACAGCGGGTAGACGACGTCGTAGCCGGTGATCCGCTTCACGGGGGCCTCCTGGTAGAGCAGGGCCTCCTCCTGGACGATGCTGGTGATCTCGCCGGCGAGCCCCCCGGTCCGGGGTGCCTCGTGGACGACCGTCGCGCGACCGGTCTTCTTGAACGACTCGACGATCGTCTCGCGGTCGAGCGGCCACAGCGACCGGAGGTCGATCACCTCGACGTCGATCTCCCCCGCAAGCTCCTCGGCGGCGGCGAGCGTCGGGCGGGTCATCGCCCCCCAGGTGAACGCGGAGACGTCCGACCCCTCCCGACGGACGGCCGCTTCGCCCATCGGCACCTCGTAGGTCCCCGTCGGCACGGGTTCGGTGAACGCCCGGTAGATCCGCTTGGGTTCGAGGAACACGACCGGATCGGGATCGCGGATCGCCCCGATCAGCATCCCCTTCGTATCGTAGGGGGTGCTCGGGGCGAGTACCTTCAGCCCCGGGTGGTGGACGAAGAGCGCCTCCATCGACTCGCCGTGCATGTCCGGGGCGCGGATACCGCCGGTGTAGGGCACGCGGACGACCATCGAGCAGTTGTAGTGGCCCCGAGACCGGGCGTTCAGCCGCGCCGCCCGGGTGAACAGCTGCCCCATCGCGTCGTAGACGAACCCCATGAACTGGATCTCCGCGACGGGCCGCAGCCCGGACGCGGCGAGGCCGATGGCTGACCCGACGATGCCGACCTCGGCGAGCGGGGTGTCGACGACGCGGCGCTCGCCGAACGCCTCGAGGAGCCCCTCGGTCGCCCGGAAGACCCCGCCGGTCGTCCCGACGTCCTCGCCCAGCACGAGGACGTCCTCGTCCCGTGCCATCTCGTCGTGGAGACCACTTCGAACCGCTTCGACGACGTTCAGATCCTCGGTCTCCCCGGACTCGGCTCCCGTCTCGTCCGGCCGATCACCGCGGTCGCTCGCGGTCACTCGTCGAACGCCTCCTCGCCGAACCGGTCGTGGAATCGCCGGAAATCACGGTGCTGCGACTCGATCTCGGGAGGCGGGTTCGCGTACACCTCGTCGAAGACCTCGTCGGGAGTCCGCTGGTTCGCACGCTCGATGGCGCGGTCGGCCGCCTCGCGGGCCTCGGTCTCCGCCGCCTCGCGGACGTCCTCGGCGTACGCCTCCGTCCAGAGCCCCCGGTCGTCGAGGAACCGCTCGTAGCGCTCGACCGGGTCGCGCTCCTCCCACTCGGCCACCTCCGACTCGTCGCGGTAGAGCGAGGGGTCGTCGCTCGTCGAGTGGGCACCCCGCCGGTAGGTGAGCGCCTCGACCAGCGTCGGCTCGTTCCCCGATCGAGCCCGCTCGACGGCGTGCTTCGTCGCCCGATACGTGGCGAGCACGTCGTTGCCGTCGACGAGCACGCCGTCGAAGCCGTAGCCGGCCGCCCGGGCGGCGTACGTCTCCGCGCCCGTCTGGCGGTCGACGGGCACCGAGATGGCCCACTGGTTGTTCTCCAGCAGGAAGACGACGGGGAGATCCATGGTGCCCGCGAAGTTCATCCCCTCGTGGACGTCACCCTTGCTCGCAGCGCCGTCGCCGAACATCGCGAGCGTCACGTCGTCTGTCCCCTGGTACTTCCGGCCCCAGGCGTGGCCGACCGCCTGCGGAACGGTCGTCCCGACGGCGACGGTATGGGGGAGCCGGCGGAGATGCGCCGGCGGGCCGTCCGGACCGGATTCGCGCTCCGGCCACTCCTCGTACCCCCGCAGCCAGAAGAGGAAGATATCCTCCATCGTGCGGCCGCGGTGGAGATGCGTGCCGTACTGCCGCCAGTCGGTCTGTATCCAGTCGTTCGCCGCGAGCGCCGCCCCCGGACCGACGTGCGCGGCCTCCTCGCCGCGGCACTCCATCCAGATAGGGAGTTCGCCGCCCCGCTGGAGGGTCATCCCCCGTTCCTCGATGGCCCGCGAGCGGACCATCGTCTCGTACATGGACCGGAGCTCCTCGTCGTCGAGGTCCATCGCCGACACCGCCTCCCCGTCGTAGCTCCCGTCCGGCGCGAGCACCTGTTCGGTCGCCTCGTGGTCCTCGGGGTAGCGCACCACCGTTCAGCCCCCGTGCGGCGTCGCTTTGGCCCATCCCGCACGCCGCCTCGACGCCGCGGGAGGGGTGTCCGGGGCGAGCCTGTCGTGCCGTTCGCGAGGTCCGATCTCGGATCGTGTCATCCGCTATCGAGTGTCGATCCGCACGGGATAAAACCCCCGTCGGGAATCGCTCGACTCGTTGCCCTGATCCTTCGGTCGCATCCCGTGGAGGAGCCTGTTCCGCGACGCCCTCTCGCTTCACAACCACTATTACCCGACTCGGCGCATCCGGCGACGGATGCTGACCGACGTCTTCCTGACGGCCATCCTCCCGATCGTCTCGCTCGCCGGCGTGGGCTATCTCCTCGGTCGGTTCAGGACGGTCGACGTGGGCGGGCTCAACACGGTCACCATCTACGTGCTGGCACCGGCGCTGGTCTTTCACTCCCTCTCGACGACCCCCGTCGGCGGGGTGACGGCACTGAAGATCGCGGCCGGTATCGGGGCGTATCTGCTCATCATGGGTGTCGTCGCCGCGCTCGTCCACCGGGCGACGGACGCGACGACCCCGACGCTCGGCGCGCTCTTCCTCGTCAGCGCCTTCCCCAACGCCGGCAACTACGGGATCCCGCTCTCGGACTTCGCGTTCGGCCCCGTGGGACGATCGACCGCCGTCCTCTACCTCTCCATCCAGTCGATCTATATGTACACCGTCGGGGCGTACGTCGCGTCCCTGGGCGGCGACGCCGCCGACGGACGGACCGCGGTCACGAAGGTGCTCCGGCTCCCGCTGGTGTACGCCGTGGTCGCGGCGTTCCTGCTCGTCCGCCTGGACGCGGTTCCGCCCGTCGACGGGACGCTCATGCGGACGCTCGAGCTGACCGGCAACTCGACCATCCCGGTGATGCTCCTCCTGCTCGGCATCCAGCTCGCCAACGCCGACTACGCCAGCGCGCTCTCCCGGGTCGGGGTGGCAAACGTCCTCAAGCTCGGCGTCGCCCCGGCCGTCGGGCTCGGCCTGGCGCTGCTGCTGGGTTTCGGCGACCCGGTCGTCGCCCGGACGTTCGTCCTCGAGATCGCCACCCCCGCGGCTATCACGCCGCTGATGCTCGTCATCGAGTTCCGCGACCCGGACGCGGCCCCGACCGAAGGTATCACCGACGCCGAGTACATCAGTTCGGTCGTCCTCACGAGCACGCTCCTCTCGGTACCGGTCCTCACCGTCCTCATCGTGGTGCTCCAGTCGGGAGCGGTCATCTGATCCGGAGCGTAGACGAGGGGGGCAGAGGTAGGTGGAGGGGCGGAGCGGGAGAGACACTAAGTAGACCACCCCCGAGCGTCGGGTATGTTCGATCCACAACTGCTGGAGGGGGACACCGTACTGATCACCGGAGCCAGCGCCGGCATCGGCCGTGAGACCGCTCGGCTCGCCGCTTCGGCGGGTGCCGACGTCGCGCTCGCCGCCCGGCGCGAGGACCGGCTCGACGACCTGGCCGACGAACTCGAACGCGAACACGACTGCACCGCGCTCGCGCTCCCGACCGACGTCAGGGAGAGCGGGGCGGTCGCCGACCTCGTCTCGGCGACCGTCGAGGAACTCGGGACGCTCGACGTCGTCGTCGCCAACGCCGCCCTCGGCGTCGGCTCGGCGGTCGAGGAGCTCTCCGACGAGGACTACCACCTCATGATGGACGTCAACACCGACGGGATGTTCTTCACGGCACGCGAGGCGCTCCCGCACCTCCGCGAGTCGGCCGGTCACCTCGTCTTCGTCGGGAGCTTCGCCGCCGAGTACCCCCGACCGGGGAACCCGGTGTACGCCGCGAGCAAGGCCTGGGCGCGCTCGTTCGCCCACAGCCTCGAAGCGCAGGTCGGCGAGGACGATATCGCGATCTCGGTGGTCAACCCCTCGGAGGTCAGGACGGAGTTCGGCCACCAGGCCGACCGCGGGCCGGCGAAGGATCGACTCGAGCCCGGCGAGGCGACCGAGCCCGAGGCGGTCGCCGAGGCGATAATCTTCGCCGCCAGCCGCGACAGCCCCGACACCGCGAGCGAGATCGACCTCTACCGGCGGAACAAGTTCAGTCACTTCTGAACTCGAACTCCGCCCGGGACCGAGCGATTCCCGGCGGGGGGCGAGAGGGCGACCGGGAACCCTACAGCCGCGAGAGGAGCACGTCCGAGTCCTCGATGGCCTCGATCACGTACTCCATGAACTCGGTCGCCGTGACCCCGTCGATCAGCCGGTGGTCGTAGGACAGCGTGAGCGGGAGGACCTTCCGGACCTCCATCTCGGTGTCGCTCACCGCCACCGGCTCGTTCTGGATGCGTCCGACGCCCATGATGGCGCTCTCGGGGTGCCGGATGATCGGCGTCCCGAAGGTGCCGTGCTCGGAGTGACTCCCCGTGTTCGTGATGGTGAACGTCCCGCCCCGGAGTTCGCTCACCTCGACGTCACGCTCGCGGGTCCGCTCGACCAGGTCCGCGAGCTCGGTACCGAGTTCCTCGAGGGACTTCTCGTCGACGTTCTCGACTACCGGGACCATCAGCCCCTCCCCGGTGTGTGTGGCGACGCCGAGGTTGTAGTAGCGCTTCTCGACGATCTCCTCCGATTCGTCGTCGATGCTGGCGTTGAGCAACGGGAACTCCTCCAGGGCGGGGACGACCGCCTTCATCACGAGCGCGGTGTAGGTGATACGGGCGTCGAGCTTCTCGTCGAGGCGCTCCTTCAGCGCGACGAGGTCGCGTGCGTCCGCCTCGTACCCCGAGGTGACGTGCGGGATCGTCTGTTTGGAACGGACCATGTTCTCCGCGACGGTCTTGCGGAGTCCCCGCAGCGGCCGACGGACGACCTCGCCGGACTCGTCGATCTCGACGGTTTCGGCGCTCGCTCCGGTCGAGGCTGCCGTCGATCCGGCACTGCTGGTGGCCGCGCTCTCCTCCGTCGCGGCGGATTTCGCCTCCGCCGCCGACCCGCGCTCCGCGTAGGCGTCGACGTCCTCGCGGAGCACCCGCCCGCCGGGGCCGCTCCCCTCGATAGCGGTGAGATCTACCCCCTTCTCGCGGGCGTACCGGCGGGTGCTCGGGGCGGCGAACGCCCGCTCGCCGTCGGTCGAGCCGTTCTCGGCCGACTCGTCGGCCTCGGGGGTGACCCGCGTGACGGCCGACCGGGCCTCGCCGTCCGCCTCGTCAACCCCGTCGCCGCCGGGAGCCGCCGATCCGGATTCGCCCACGTTCGCGGGTTCGGACTCGGGTTCGGCTTGGCCGTCGTCGGTCGCCGCGCCCGCCCCGCGGGGCGGGTCGTCGGTCTCGAACACGGCGATGATCTCGCCGACCCGGACGACGTCGCCCGGCTCGGCCCGGAGCTCGACGACCAGCCCCGGACAGGGGATCGGTATCTCGACGAGGGCCTTGTCGGTCTCGACCTCGCACAGCGGGCCGTCGTCGTCCACCTCCTGTCCTTTCTCGACGAACCACTCGTCGATCTCCGCCTCGGTCAACCCCTCGCCGGGGTCCGGCAGGGGAAACTCGTAGCGCTGTCGCTCAGAACTCATAGTCCATCACCGCCTCTATCGCGTACTGCGCCCGATCGGGGTCGGGCAGGTAGTCGTCCTCGATCACGTTCTTCGGGAAGTGCACGTCGTAGCCGGTCGCCCGCCGGATGGGTGCGTGGAGCCGGTCGAACGCGTACTCGTTCACCAGCGCCGCGATCTCGGCCCCGAGCCCGAGCGTCCGCCGGGCCTCGTGGAACACCACGCACCGGCCGGTCTTCTTCACCGATTCGAGCACCGTCTCGACGTCGAGCGGTGCCAGCGTCCGGAGGTCGATCACCTCCACGTCGGCGTCCACTCGGTCCGCGGCGGTCTCCGCGTGGCGGACCATCGCCCCCCACGAGACGACCGTCACGTCCTCGCCCTCGCGGGCGATTCGCGCCTCGTCCAGCGGGAGGGTGTACTCCTCCTCGGGGACGGGTTCGCGGTGGGTCCGGTAGAGCTTCTTGTGCTCCATGAACACCACGGGGTCGTCGTGGCGGATGCTCGCCGCCAGGAGCCCCTTCGCCTCGGCGGGGCCGCTCGGGTAGACCACGCGAACGCCGGGCGTGTGGACGAGGAACGACTCCGTGGACTCGGAGTGGTACTCGCTGGCCTTCACACCGCCCCCACAGACCATCCGTATCGTCAGGGGGACGTCGAAACCCCCGCCCGAGCGCTCGTGCATCTTCACGAACGTGTACATGAACTGGCCGAAGGCGGGGTAGAAGAACCCCATGAACTGTATCTCGGGGACGACGCGCTCGCCGCGCATCGCCATCCCCACCGCGGTCCCCAGAATAGCGTTCTCCGAGAGCGGCGTGTCGATGACGCGGTCCTCGCCGAACTCCTCGACGAGACCGTCGGTGGTCCGGTAGACGCCGCCGATGGGGCCGATGTCGTAGCCCATCAGCCGCACCGAGTCGTCGTTGCGCATCTCCTGACCGAGCGTCCGGTTGATGGTCTCGACCAGGTTGCGCTCGGTGGCCTCGTCCGCGTCGCCGGCCACCTCCGGGTCGCTCACTGGAACCCCTCCCCCGTCCAGTCGGTGAACGGGTTCTCGCCGTCGAGTTCGCGCCGGAGTTCCGCACGCTGGTGGCGCTCGTTCCAGGACTCCCCGCGGAGGTGGTTCGAGAACATCTCCTCGGGCTCCGAATCGGGGACCGACCGGGCCGAGGCGACGGCCGCGTCGATCATCTCGTCGAGTTCCTCCTCCATCTCCGCGACGTCGGCGTCGTCGATGACCTCCTCCGAGCGGAGGTAGGTCTCGAAGCGGTCGATCGGGTCGCGGTCGAGCCAGTACTCGCGCTGCTCCTCGTCGCGGTAGACGCTCGGCTCGTCGGCGGTGTTGTGCTCGACGATGCGGTACGTGACACACTCGATGAACGTCGGCCCCTCGCCGGCGCGGGCGCGGTCGACCGCCCGCTTGCAGGCGTCGTAGACGGCGAAGATGTCGTTGCCGTCGACCCGTTCGTTCGGGATGCCGTAGGCGTCGCCCTTCTGGGCGAACGTCTCGCTCGCGGTCTGTCGGTGCGCGGGGACCGAGATGGCCCACTGGTTGTTCTGACAGACGAACACCGCTGGAACGTCGAAGACGCCGGCGAAGTTGAGCGCCTCGTGGAAGTCGCCCTCGCTCGTCGAGCCGTCGCCGACGAACGTCAGCGACACCGTGTCGCGGTCGTTGAGCTTGTCGGCCAGCGCCGAACCCACCGTATTGGGAAGGTTCGCCCCCAGCGGGACGTAGACCGGCGAGAAGTTCACCGCGGGCTCCTCGCCCTCCTCGACCGGGAGGTGTTCGTCGATCGTCTCGGGTTCGAGCCCCATCGAACTGGCGAGCGAGCGGTCCATCCGCGCGCCCCAGTAGAACAGCCCGGGCGTCTGTCGGTAGAGCGGGAAGCACCAGTCGCCGGGCGAGAGCGCCGCGCACGCGCCCAGCGGGGTCGCCTCCTCGCCGCGCGAGCGCGAGATGATGCTCACCTCGCCGCTGCGCTGGAGCCGGAGCGCCCGGTCCTCGTACTTTCGGGTCTGCTTCATCGTCCAGTAGAGCGCCCGGAGCTCGTCCTCCCCGAGGTCCGGCGGCTCTCCGACGAGGCTCCCGTCGGGTGCCAGCACCCGATGGAAGTCCTCCGACACTCCCTCTTCGGACCAGAGTACCATATCACAGGCCCACGAGAGGGGGTGACTTAATGATACGCCAGCGGCGCAGTCGCCCGCTTTCGCCCACTGCTCCGACCGACGCCGGCTCCGGACGATCACCGTTCGAGCGGACTCACGCTTCCCACCGGAACGCCGCCGGCCGACGCCGTTCCCCAAGGGTATTTGGGTGACGGCGGCCTCGCGTCGGGTAATGGTATCGAGGAACGCGCAGGGACCGGACCCGGGGTCCGGACGGACGCACGACGGTGACGGAGGGTGTGAGCAGGGCTCGCCAGTGAGAGACGGCCCCGGGAGGCGACTCCCGACCCGCGAGAATCCGGGCGTGATCCGGTGATGTCGGGGCTGGTCGAGACCTTCGAGGCGTCGCTCGACGACCTCGACGTGACCCGGACGCGGACCGACCCCGACGGGCTCGACGACGCCCTCCGGGACGCGGTGGTCGAACCGGTCGTCGGCGCGCCGCTCCCGTTCGAGGAGCAGGGACTCTCGCTCCCCGACTGGGTCCCGGTCCACCCGACGGCCGACGAGCTGAACGAGGCCCGGACGGGCGTCACCGGGGCCGGCGGAGGCATCGCCGAGTACGGGACGCTCATCGTCCAGTCCCGGCCGGGCGGGGACGAACCGGTGAGCCTCTACCCCGAGCGACACGTCGCCGTCGTCCGCGCTACCGATCTGGTCCCCGGCGTCACCGAGGCGCTCGAGTTCCTGGGCGAGGAGTTCGCCACGGGGCGCGACTCGGCCGTGTTCGCCACCGGGATGAGCGCCACGGGCGACATGGGCGAGCTGGTCCGGGGGGTCCACGGCCCCCGGGAGGTCCACGTCGTCGTCGTCGAGACCGACTCCGAGTCCGGCGTCGGGAACCGAGCGGAGACCGAGGAGGTGGAGTCGTGAGCCGTTCGACCAGGCGGAAGGCCGCCGAGATCCGTCACCTCATGGAGACCGAGGGCGACGCGATGTACCACAACACGCGCGTCCTCAACGAGGGTCGCTACGAGGGGATCGAGGCGTTCGACGAGTACGAGGATCTCCGCGCCGAGGCCCGCTCGATAAAGGAGGCGGCCATCGCCGACCTCCCGAACCTGATCGAGCAGGTCAGGGAGAGCGTCGAGGCCAACGGCGGGAACGTCTACCTCGCCGAGGACGCCGCGGACGCCAACGCCTACATCGAGGAGGTGTGCGAGGGCCGGGACGCGGAGTCGGTCGTGAAGTCCAAATCGATGACGACCGAAGAGATCGAACTCAACGGCCACCTCGAATCCCTGGGTATCGACGTCTACGAGACGGACCTCGGGGAGTTCGTCATCCAGCTGGCCGACGAGGCACCGAGCCACATCGTGGCTCCCGGCTTTCACAAGTCCCGCGAGGAGATCGCGACCCTGCTCAACGAGACGTACGACCTCGAGGACCCCCTGGAGACCTCCCAGGAGATGACGTGGTTCGTCCGCGACGTCCTCGGCGAGCACATCCGTGACGCGGACGTCGGCGTGACGGGGGCGAACTTCGTCCTCGCCGAGTCGGGTACCGTGACGCTCGTCACGAACGAGGGGAACGCCCGGAAGACGGCGGTCACGCCGGACACCCACGTCGCCGTCGCGGGCGTCGAGAAGCTCATCCCCTCCACGGAGGAGCTCTCGCCGTTCGTCGAACTCATCGCCCGGGCGGCCACCGGCCAGTCGATCGCCCAGTACGTCACGATGCTCTCGCCGCCCACCGATTCCCCGACGCTCGACTTCGACGCGCCCGACGAGCCGATCGAGGGCGGGAGCGAGGACCGCGAGTTCCACCTCGTCCTGCTGGACAACGGCCGGACGGCGATGCGCGAGGACGACGAGCTGCGCGAGACGCTCTACTGCATCCGGTGTGGGGCCTGCTCGAACTCGTGTGCCAACTTCCAGCACGTCGGCGGCCACGGCTTCGGCGGCGAGACCTACTCCGGAGGTATCGGGACGGGGTGGGAGGCGGGCGTCCACGGCCTCGACTCCGCGGCGGAGTTCAACGACCTCTGCACCGGGTGTTCGCGCTGCGTGAACGCTTGCCCGGTGAAGATCGACATCCCCTGGATCAACACGGTCGTCCGCGAGCGGGTGAAACGGGGGACCGACCCCGACACGTTCGACCACCTGGTCGACGGTCTCACCCCCGACCAGGAGGAACCGGGATTCGACCTGCGCAACCGGTTCTTCGGAAACTTCGAGACCGCCGCCAAGGCGGGGAGCGCGCTCGCGCCCCTCTCGAACTGGGTGGCGAACTCGGGACCCGTGCGCGGGGCGATGGACCGCTGGCTCGGCATCGACCGCCGTCGCGACCTCCCCGAGTTCCGGCGCGAGACGCTCCGGAAGTGGTTCGAGGACCGCGAGGGCCCGACCCGCACCCGGGCGGGGACGGGCGTCGACCGCGAGGTCGTCCTCTACCCGGACGTCTACACGAACCACGTCCAGGTCGAGCGCGGGAAGGCTGCGGTCCGGGTCCTCGAAGCCCTGGGGGTCGACGTGCGGATCCCCGACGTGGGCGAGAGCGGACGAGCGCCGCTCTCACAGGGGATGGTCTCGACCGCGGAGCGATCCGCGAGGGACGCCTACGCCGCGCTCTCCGGGCACCTCTACGCCGGGCGGGACGTCGTCGTGGTCGAGCCGTCCGACCTCGCCATGTTCCGCCGAGAGTACGAGAAGTTCCTCTCCGACGGGTCGTACGAGCGGCTCGCGGCGAACAGCTACGAGGTGATGGAGTACGTCTACGGCCTGCTGGAGAACGGGGCCGACGCCGACGCGCTCGCCGCGGGCGACGGCGAGCGGCTCGCCTACCACAGCCACTGCCAGCAGCGGACCCTCGGGCTCGAGACCTACACCGAGGCCGTGCTGGAGGGCCTCGACTACGACGTCACCACCTCTGACGCCGAGTGCTGCGGGATGGCCGGCTCGTTCGGCTACAAGTCCGAGTACTACGAGCTCTCGGCGAGCGTCGGCGAGTCGCTCCTCGCGGAGTTCGACACCCAGGGGCGGTGGGTCGTCGCCAGCGGGACCTCCTGTCTCGAACAGCTGGAGGGCCTGCTCGACCGCCCGACGGCACACCCGATCCAGGTCGTCGATCCCGTCCGGACGGGGCCGTAGGGTAGTCCGTGCCCCGGCCCGCGACCCCCACGCGGGGTTCGGGCTCACGCGCGTCTCGCCGAGCCGGAACCGGGGCGACCCCAAAGCGACATACCGGCCCGGGGAGAGGGGGCAGTCATGACCGAACTCGACGGCGAGGTGATCGTGGTGACGGGCGCGAACCGCGGGCTGGGCCGGGAGATGAGCCTGCGGTTCGCCCGGGAGGGCGCTCGGGTGGTGCTGGTCGGCCGCACGGAGTCCGAACTCGAAGCGGTGGCCGACGAGGCCGAGGAGGAGGCGGGGACGGGCGAAAGCGGGGGCGAGACGCTGGTCGTGCCCGCCGACGTGACCGAAAGTGCCGAGGTCGAGGGGGTCGTCGAATCGACGCTCGACGCCTTCGGTCGGCTCGACACGCTGGTGAACAACGCCGGGATCGGGCTGCTGAGCATCGAGGACGGCGGCCGGCCGACCCACGAGGTGCCCGAGGAGCGGTGGCGAGAGATCCTCGACGTGAACCTCACGGGCGTCTTCCTCTGCTCGCGGGCGGCCCTGCCGGCGATGCTCGACGCGGGTCGCGGGAACGTGATCAACATCTCCTCGGGACTCGGTCGGTACGCGGCACCGGGCTACGCCCCCTACAACGCCTCGAAGCACGGCCTCGAGGGGCTGACGAAGACGATGGCACTGGACTACGAGGACGAGGGCGTCAACGTGAACGCGCTCGACCCGGGCGGGCGCGTGGACACCGCGTTCTGGGACCACCTCCCGGACGAGGAGCGGGCGGAGATCCTCCAGCCCGACGTGATGAACGACGCCGCGGTCGTGCTCGCCGCGCAGGGTCCGGGGGGCGTGACGGGCGAGTCGATGAACGCCGCGGACTGGGAGGAACGGCTGGGTTGAACGGAACGACTCCGCCGAGATCCTCAGCGCCCGACGGATGGCCCCTGCTGCGTACAGAGCGCGAGTTCAGCAGGTGTCTGCGGGTCTCGATCAGGGGACCTGCGGGGCTGGTTCGACGATCACAACGGTCGGCTCGCCTCGCAGCTGTCTCGAATGGTTTAGTAGGTGGGACGAAATGCGGAGGTATGAACGCACGACAAACGAGCGGTTCCGGCTTCCAGCCCTCCAGATGGTAAACGTCGCGCTCTCGCTAGCGCAGGTGGCCGTTGCGCTGGCTCTCGTGGCACTCAACGGCTTCTTCGTCGCTGCGGAGTTCGCCTTCGTACGGATACGGGAGACGTCGGTCGAACAGCTCGCCGAGGAGGGACGCCCCGGCGCGGGAACGCTCCGAGAAGTAATGGTGAATCTCGACGACTATCTCGCGACGACGCAGCTCGGCATCACCATCGCCTCGCTCGGGTTGGGGTGGGTCGGCGAACCAGCCGTGGCGTCGCTCATCGAGCCCGTGCTGGCACCGATTCTCCCCGCCGGTCTCATCCATCTGGTCGCCTTCGCGATCGGGTTCAGTTTCATCACGTTCCTCCACGTCGTCTTCGGTGAACTCGCGCCGAAGACGCTCGCGATCGCCCGGACCGAGCGACTCTCCCTGTTCCTCGCCCCGCCGATGAAGGTCTTCTATTACGTCCTCTACCCGGGAATCGTCGTCTTCAACGGGGCTGCCAACGCATTCACGCGAGCACTCGGCGTGCCACCCGCTTCCGAAACGGACGAGACGCTCGGCGAGCGGGAGCTCCTTCGGGTACTGACTCGATCCGGCGAGAAAGGGGACATCGACGTTGCGGAAGTGACGATGATCGAGCGGGTCTTCGATCTCGACGACATCGTGGTGAGGGAGGTCATGGTTCCACGGCCGGACGTGGTGAGCGTGTCGGCGGACGCCTCGCTCTCCGACCTCCAGGCCACCGTCCTCGAGGCAGGTCACACGCGCTATCCGGTTCTCGATGCCGACGACGGCGACCAGATAGTCGGCTTCGTCGACGTCAAGGACGTTCTCCGAGCCGAGGTGGAGGGCGGGGACGCCGAGTCGGTCGGCGACATCGCCCGCGAGATCGTCATCGCCCCCGAGACGATGGCACTGAGCGATCTCCTGAGACAGTTCAGGGAGGACCAACAGCAAGTGGCCGCAGTTATCGACGAGTGGGGGGCGTTCGAGGGGATCGCAACGGTTGAAGACGTCGTCGAGGCGCTCGTCGGGGACCTCCGGGACGAGTTCGATGTGGACGAGCGCGAACCCTCGATTCGCCGGCGTGACGATGACGGGTACGACATCGACGGCGGCGTCCCGTTGTCGAAGATCAACGATACGATCGGGACGAACTTCACCAGTGAGGAGGTCGAGACGATCGGTGGGCTGGTGCTCGAACGACTCAACCGTGCGCCAGAACGCGGCGACAGCGTCGAGGTCGACGAGTACGTCGTCGAGGTAACGAGCGTCGAGGGGGCCCGAATTTCGACGGTCCGAGTCCACGAGCGCGGGATGGACGATCCGGTGGTGGACTGATACGGTCGTGCGTAACGATTTACCGGTGATCGTCCAGGCGGGTTCGGTGATCACCGGTAAAAGACTACGCACGACCGTATGAGTGGGAGTGCGGAGCTGCCGGGTGGGGTCCGCTTGAGTTCTCTCCGTCGTCGGACTGGTGTTTCGCGAGGGTTCGACTCGAAGTCGCTCGCACCCGAAGCCACAATCGACGAGTCCTGTTTCCAGCGGCAGAACGCCGTCTGCCGGGATATGTAGTGGACTCGGTGCCGGATACGCGCCCCCTGTTCAGCACGATACCCGAAACCCGTCACTACTCGGAGCTCTCGACGAGGTCAGCGGAGCGGGTCTCGCTACCCGGGAGACCACCGCCGGGGACCGCGCTCGCGTGCTCCTCGTAGAGCCGCACCATCCGGCCGAAGAAGAGGAACATGAGCGCCATCGAGGCCGCGGTCCCGACGGCCGTCCGGACCGGCTGTCGCCGCACGGCCGCCCGGACGGCGTAGAGGTGGACCGCCGCGCCGACGCCGATCAGTCCGAGGTCGCGCGGCGAGGACGTGAGCACGCGTTCGAGCCAGACCCGCTCGCCGAGGACGACCCGCGTCGCCCACGCGTCGTCGGTCTCCGGCGGGGAGACGACGAGCAGGTTCGTCACCACGGAGACGAGCACGCCGACCAGCAGCGGCCGGCTCCGACGGTAGACCGCCAGGATCAGCACCGGGTAGGCCGCGACGAGCGGCCAGACGCTCCTCGGACTGGCGTGGGGCTCCCAGAAGATCTCGCTCGCGAGAGTCCCGCTCCGCGCACTACCGGTGCCGTCGGGTTCGTCCGCCATCGTCCCCCTGGACGCCCGTCGAGATCATAAATCGGCACCCACCGGTCCGCGCCGTCGACAGATCCGTGTCCGGCGGGAACGCGGACGGATGCCCTCCCCTCCGGCCCTCTCCCCCCTGGACCTGGAGGCCCGTATCGAATCACACGCGTCGGGACGGCCGGTTCCGTCGCTCGAACGACAGGGTAGAGTGGCTCCGGTCACTACGGGGTGGTATGGCAGACAGCGGGGGGTCCTCGGAGCCGTCGCGGATGCGCTATGACGTGTGGCGCTGTCCGGAGTGCGGCCACGAGCACCCCAAGAACAACCCGCCCTGCGACCGCTGTGGCGCGATGCGACTCGAACGGGTGGAGGTCACCGAGGACGACTTCGAGTCCGAGCTCGAGACCCCGAGCTTCCTCGACCTCGTGGCCGAGAACCCCCTTCCGGTGGTCGCCGCCGCGCTCGTCCTGTCGGTCGCCGCCGTCGCCGTGCTCGCCGGATCCGGCGTGTTCGTCCTGAGCGACCCGTTCGGGCTGGGCTACCGCTACGGCGCGGTCGACGCGATCGAGCCGAACGACGACGGGACGTTCACCGCCGGGGAGTTCCGCGCCGCGGTGGCCGAGGACTACCGGGTCGAGACGGTCCGCTACAGCGGCCGACAGCTCGAACTCGTCTACGAGACCGACGCCACCTCCAACGAGGCGTTCACCGGGGAGGTGGCGACCGTCGCCGAACTCTACGCCCGGTACGCGGCCTCGGGCGGGGAGGCCGAGCGGCTGCGCATCGTGGCGACCTCGGACGGGAACCGGGTGGGACGGCTCACCGTCGAATCGTCGTGGGGCCGCGAGTTCGCCAGCGGCGACATCTCCCGCGAGGCGTACCTCTCGCGCATCGCCGAAACGGCCGGGCGCTGATACGGTCGTGCGTAACGATGTACCGTCGATTACCCGGGCGAGGTCGGGGATCGCCGGTAACGGACTACGCACGACCGTATGAGCGACGCGTCAAGCTTTAATCGCCGTCCCGACGACCCACGAACATGGGTTCTCTCCAGTTCGACTTCGGCGGCGAGACGGTCGTCGTCACGGGTGCCAGTTCGGGGATCGGCCGGGCGGCCGCCCTGGCGTTCGGCGAGGCGGGCGCGACGGTCGTGAACGCCGACGTCGACCCCGACCCGCACGGCGTCGACGAGAACGTGCCGACCCACGAACTGATCGAGCAAGCGGGTGGCACGGCGGCCTACGTCGAGACGGACGTCTCGGAGCACGCTCAGCTGAGAGACCTCGTCGCCGAGGCCCGCGAGTACGGCGGCGTCGACGTGATGGTCAACAACGCGGGGCTCACGCTCGGCGACTCGCTGCGCGAGGCCGACCCGACCGACCTCGACCGGATGTACGGGGTGAACGTCCGCGGGACGTTCTTCGGGACGCAGGCCGCCGCCAACGACATGATCGAGCGCGGGGTCGAGGGGTGTATCGTCAACACCGCCTCGATCAGCTCGAACGTCGCCCAGTTCGGCCAGGCCGGCTACGACACGACGAAAGGGGCGATACGGATGATCACCCGCGGATCGGCGCTCGAACTCGCGGAGTACGGCATCCGCGTCAACGCGGTCGCCCCGGGACAGATCGCCACCGAGTTCACCGAGGGGTGGACCGAGGAGGCCAACCGCAAGGCCGAGGAGGACGACTTTCTCAAGCCGCTCCCGATGGGGCGAGCGGGCGTCCCCGAGGACGTCGCCCCGGCGATGCTCTACCTCGCCAGCGAGGGTGCCGGCTACACCACGGGCGAACTGCTCGCCGTCGACGGCGGCTGGCAGGTGCTCTGACGGGGTTCGCGGGAGCCACCGTCGCTCGGGGGAGCGCAGGGTCCCGGGCCGGGCGAGATCGCGGACGGACGACCCGGCGAACGGACATAGATATATCCGGCCCCGCGAGCGGGTAGTCGTATGCCACTCGACATCGACGCCGACCGGTTCCGCGAGACGTTCGAGGCCTACTCCGAGATCGGGGCGACCGAGGCTGGCGGGCTCCACCGCCTCGCGCTCACCGACGCCGACCACGAGGCGCGTGACCTCCTCGTCGAACACATGGAAGCGCTCGACCTCGACGTCCGCGTCG
Organism: Salinirubellus litoreus; assembly: GCF_037335815.1. Classification (NCBI taxonomy): domain Archaea; kingdom Methanobacteriati; phylum Methanobacteriota; class Halobacteria; order Halobacteriales; family Natronomonadaceae; genus Salinirubellus; species Salinirubellus litoreus. Next base: position 392,216 of record NZ_CP147841.1, read on the forward strand.
ACGAACTCGGGAACACGTTCGGCCGGCGCGAGGGACGCGACCCCGACGCCGCGCCGGTCCTGATCGGATCGCACCTCGACTCACAGCCCTACGGGGGGCGCTACGACGGCCAGCTCGGCGTGCTCACGGCCCTCGAGACGCTCCGGACGTTCGAGGACGAGGGCGTGGAGACGGCTCGACCGGTCGAACTCGTCAACTGGACCAACGAGGAGGGATCGCGGTTCGAGCAGGCGATGCTCGGATCGGGCGTGGCCGCGGGGGCCGTCGACGCCGATCACGCCCGCTCGCTCGCCGACTCGGAGGGGCGGACGCTCGGCGAGGAGCTCGAACGGATCGGCTACGACGGCGACGCACCCGCGGGGATCGACGACGTGTACGCCTACCTCGAACTCCACGTCGAGCAGGGGCCGACGCTGGAGCAGAGCGGCTCCAGTATCGGCGTCGTCGACGGAGTGTTCGGGCTCAACTGGATGGCGGCCACGCTAGAGGGGCAGGCCAACCACGCCGGCCCGACCGCGATGCACGACCGCCGGGACGCGCTGGCGGCCGCGGTCGACGCCGCGAGCGAGATCAACGACCTCCCGAACCGGCTCTCCGAGGACGCCGTCGCCACGGTCGGCCGGATGGACGTCACGCCGAACTCGATCAACGTCATCCCCAGCGAGGTGACGTTCACGGTCGACGTCCGCTCGTACGACCCGGACGTGATCTCGCGTGCACCCGAAGCGGTCGAGTTCGAGGTGGCGAGCGCCGCCGAGCGCCACGGCGTCGAGTACGAATTCGAACGGCTGTGGTCGATCGACCCGCTGGAGTTCTCGCCGGTCGTCCGCGAGGCCGTCGCCGCGGGTGCCGAGGCCGCGGACGTACCGTACCAGCACATCGTCAGCGGGGCCGGACACGACGCGAACCACATGGCGTCGATCACCGAGTCGGGGATGGTGTTCGTCCCGAGCGTCGACGGTCTCACCCACAACGAGTCGGAGTTCACCGAGTGGGCGGACTGCGTGGCCGGCGCGCTGGCGTACGCGAACGCGACGCTCGAACTGGCGACGACGGAGGCGTAGCCACCCGAGCGGCCCCGAACCGACGTCAGCTACTGGAGGCCCCGAGGCGACCGCCCGTTGCGGGGGTCGGGGTGAGAGCGCCCTCGCTCTCGTCTACTGCCGTCCCGTTCGCGGCAGAGACGTTCACCCAGGTGTAGGTGTGGACGTGGGCGTTCTCGACGGTCGGCTCGGCGGGCGGCGAGCCGCGATAGAGGAGGTAGGTGAGCCGGAGTCGTTCACCCGTCATCGTCGGGGTGAGGGTGTGATTGTGTCGCCAGGTCTCCCCGTCGGCCAGTCGGGGGGTGAACCGACGGATCTCCTCGCGCTCTCGCACCTCGACGCTGTCGTTGGTCACGGTGACGCGCTGGAGCCGGACGAGGACGGTGTAGGAGACGGTCTCGCCCTCCCGGTTCGTGATCTCGACGTACTGCGAGCGCGGCTCGCCCGCCGTGAACCGCGTCGGGTAGCCGGCGGCGACGAGGTCGCCGTCGGCGTCCTCGGCGAGGAGGCCGAACTCGGTGAACCGCTCCTGGTTGCCCGGAACCGCCGTCGCGTAGGCCGCCCCGCCGAGGGAGACGACCAGCGCGACGGCGAGAATCGCGTTCAGCGCCGCGCCACCGCGCGTCTCCGGATCGACCAGCGCAGTCCGCGCCGTCGAGGCCCAGGCCCGGACGGGAACCGCGAACCGCTCGTCCGGCGGGAGCGAGCGGCGGCGAACGGCGGCTGCGGCGATCAGGAGGACCGAGACGCCGGCCAGCGTCACCACCGCGCTCGTCTCGCCGAGGCCGACAGTGAGGCTCAGCACACCGCCGATCACCGCCGCCAGGACCACACTCGAGAGCACGCCGAGCGCCGTCCGGGCGACCCCGCCCGGGGCGTCCCGGTCCGTCGCCGCGCTATCGTTCTCGCGGTCTGCGGCCGCGCGACCGGGAAGCAGCGCGGCGACGAGCGCGTATCCGGGGACCAGGAGGACGAACGCGAATCCGAGGGCGGCCCGGAGCGGCGTCCCGGCGAGGAACGGGAGGAGTACCGTGGAGGTGGCCGCGACCGTCAGTGCGAGGGCGGCCACGAGGTCGGCGTCCGTCCCCACGCCGCCGCTCCCGGGGACCTGCGATTCGACCATCAGGAGCCCGCAGGGGAGTGACGGGTAAAAACCGGTCGGTCGCTACGAACCGCCGATGTCCGTCCCCGCGTCGGTCGCTCCACCCGCCACCCGATCGTCGCGGCCGCTATCGCCGCCCGCCTCGTTCCCGAGGACCGTCTCGACGTCGGCCAGCGACGCGGCCGCGACCGACTGCGAGGCCTCCTCCCCCGCGAACGCGACCCGCTCGAACCGCTCGGTCAGCCGCCGAACCGCGTCGAGGCGTTCGGGGTCCACCCCGTCGGTCGCACACGTGCCGTAGAACTCCCAGTGGGTCGCGTCGGGTCGGGCCCCGACCTGGCCGGCGAGCGCGCGCCTGACCGTCCGGTAGCCGGCCGTGGTCGCGAGGTCGTAGTCGCCGGACCCCATCGCCGCGCGGATCGTCGCCAGCGCCGCCGGGACGTCGACGGTCGGCTCCTCACCCCCGCCCGCCCCGTGTTCGCGGGGGGCGGGCCGGTCCTCGTCGACGCCCCGCCGCCGGACGAGGGCCACGGCACCCCCGGCGACCACGAAGAGGAGCACGGCGAGGGCGAGCGCGAGGAGAGGACCGTCGAAGGGGAGGTCGGGTCCCGCGTCGGCCGCCGCGAGCGTCACCGTCAGAACGGTCTCGGTCGAGCCGAGGTTCCGTCCCGATCCGTCGTAGACCAGCCCGAGATCCCGTTCACCCGTCCCCTCGGCCGGCAGGACCTCGGCCGGGACGGAGAGGTTCGCCTCGAACGACCCGTTCTCGTCAGAGCGGAGCAGTCCCAGCGAGCGTCCCGCGAGGGTGGCCCGGATCGGCTGGCGGGCGAGCGGGCGGCCGTCGGCGGTCGTGAGCGTCCCCTCGACCGTGATGCGCCCCTCCGTGGGCATCCGGGCGGTCGCGTCGATCGTCGTTTCCGTCTCTCGGACGTCGATTTCGACGATCTCGGTGGTCGGGGCGATGGCGCGGTCGACCGCCTCGAACCCGACGACGAGCTGCCGGTCGCCGGTCCGGACGGCCGCGGGGAGCCGGCCGTCGGGGACGGCCGTCCCGTCGCTCCCGGTCCGGCCCGAGCCGATCCGGAACTCGCCGATCCTGGTGGCGACCGGGAGGTTCGCGACGGTGACCCGTTCTCCGGTTTCGTTGGCGGCGGTGACCAGTACCCGCACGCGGAGCCGGTCACCGTAGGCCGTCTCCCCGGGTGCCGCAAGCACCGTCAGGTTCGCCGGGACCTGCTCGACCCGTGTCCTCACCGTCCCGTTCGAGGGGAGGTACGCGGACTCACCGTCCGGGAACAGCCGGACGACGAAGGGAACGGAGCCCACGGGGGTCGTCACCGGGCGGTAGCTGAGCCGGTAGTGGCCAGTGGCGTTCGTCCGCGTGCGGGTCCGGACGCGCTCCGTCGTGTTCCGGCCTCGAATCCTGGTGAGCCCGACGCTCGCGTTCGGGATGGCCGTCCCGTTCGCCGCCGTCACCCGCCCGGTCACCACCAGTGGGTCGAGGAACGACGCGGCGGAACCGTTCACCCTCGCGGTCGTTTCCGTCCCGACGAACAGGTCCCGCTCGATCCCCTCGACCGTCCGCGTCACGTTCGCCGTCGTCTCGTTCACCGCCCGGCTGGCAGGGGCGACGTCGGTGCCGGCCCGGGTCACGTTACCGAGCGACCGGGTGAGGTTTCCGCCGGTCCGGTCGGCCCGTTCGGACAGGGTCCGGAGTTCGCGGGCCGCCCGGCGGGCCCGCTCTGTGTCCCCGTTCGCCCGGGCCTCGCGGTACGTCTCGTAGGTCTCGCGGAACCGCCGGACGGTCCGGGCGTACTCCCGGCTCTCGTTGCGGGCGCGCCGGAACGAGCGGACGTTCGCGTCGTCGCGACCATCCTCCGTCTCGCGCGACAGTTCCGCGTACTTCGAGAGCGAGTCCCGGTAGCTCCCGTTCAGCCCCTCGCAGGGATCGAACCCGCCGACGCTGACCGCCCGCGAGCAGTCGACGATCACTCGACCCATCTCCCCGGCGAGGTGCGCCTGGACGGCCGCGATGTCGCCCGGCTCGTCGCCGGCCTCGGGGTTCCGGTGTCTGATCGTCGTGTTGTTCCCCGCCGAGACGACCCCGACGCTACCCACCACGAGGGTCGGGTCGGAGTCGCCGATCGCCTCGACGGTCCCCCCGGCGAGGACCGGCGAGGCCACCGCTCCGAGGAGGAGAATAGAGCAGGCGAGGACGACGGCGGACCGACGCGCGGACACGATTCGATCGAGAGTGCGCCGCGGCGGGCTAAAGCCTGTCCCTCCGGGGCGAACGAAAGCTTTGATTCCGGGGCGGGCGTTCGCGGGGTAGATGTATCCCACGCGCCGGGCCACGACGGTCGGCGGTGCGGCGGTCGCACTGGCCGGTCTCGCGCTCCTGCTCGCCCGGCCGCTCCTGCTCTACCCGGCGGCCGGCCTCCTCGCGTGGCTCATCGTCGCGAGCGCGACGGTCCTCCAGGAGACGCGGGCCGTGGAACGGACGGTGTCGGTCGACGAGCAGGTCGACCCCGCGACGGTCGTCACGGACGAGCCCGCGACGGTCACGCTCCGCGCGAGGCTCGTCGAGCCCTCGCGGCTCTCGCTACGTGTGGGTTCGACCCCGCCGGTCGCGGCGCGGGCCGAGGGGTCACGAACGGTCTCCGTCCCGGCGGGCGAGACGGCGGCGACCACGGCGTTCACGCTCCGGGTCGGCGTCGCCGGGCGTCACGGGTTCGGCCGCCCGACCGTCGAGGCGACGGGCCCGCGCGGGTGGTTCGGGACCGCTCGCTCGCTGGAGCCGGGGGCGACTCTGACGGCCGACCCCCGAACCCCACGGAACGTCCACGTGGGAACCGGCGGGGAGGAGGTGGCGACGGCGTTCGGCGAGCACGAGGCCGGTCGGCTCGGCTCGGGGCTCGACCCCGCCGAACTCCGCGAGTACCACCCCGGAGACGCCGCCGACCGCATCGACTGGAAGGCGACCGCCCGGCTCTCGGCACCCTACGTCCGTGAGTTCGAGGCCGAGACCGACCGCCGGACCGCGCTGGTAGTCGATCATCGTTCAACGATGGCGACCGGCCGCGAGGGCGAACGGAAGCTCGACTTCGCCCGCGAGGTCGCGCTGGCGTTCCTCGCCAGCGCGCGGGCGCTCAACGACCCGCTCGGCTGCTACGCCGTCGGCGACGGCGGGGCGACCGCCGTCCACCCCCCGGACACGACCGCCCGGACGTACAACGCCGTCCGGGGGACGCTGGAGGGGCTCGAGCCGACGTCCCCCGAGGACGGGAACGGGGACGGGGAGAGAGCCGATACCGAGTCCCCGGGAGGAAGCGGTCGCGTGGGTGGCCGCTCGCCGGCGGACGCGCGGCGGGCGGCGGCGGCGCTCGCCGACGACGACTCGGCGTTCGGCCGCCGGCTCGGGCCGCTGTTCGAGGCGGGCGATCCCTACGTCGATCGGGTCGTCGGCGACCCCGTGTTCGCGACGGCGCGGACGCGGCTCGCCCGCCTCCGCGGGACGACCTGGACCGTCCTCCTGACCGACGACACCCACCCGACCGAGACCCGCCAGACGGCGCGGCTCGCCAGCCGAGGGAGCGGCCGGTGTCTCGTCTTCCTCTGCCCGACCGTGCTGTTCGAGCCCGGGGGGCTCGCCGACCTGGAGGGGGCGTACGGTCGCTACCTCGAGTTCGAGGAGTTCCGGCGAGGGCTCGACGCGCTCGATCGCGTTCGCGCGTTCGAGGTGGCCCCCGGCGACCGCATCGGCGCGCTCCTGGCCGACCGTCGACGCCGCGGGACCGGCACCCGGGCGGGGGTGTCGCGGTGAGCGACGACACCCCGAGCGACGACGCGCGGGTGGGCGGCGGGCGGGCGCTCGGTGCCGGCCTCGTGGGGTTCGTCACCGTCCACCTCCTCGCGCTGCTCGTCGTCGGCGAGCCGTCGCTCCCGTCGTTACTCGGGATCGAGGCCGTCGCCGTCGGCCTGCTCCTGGTGGGTGACGCCCTGGCGACCGACGCGCGGGCGACGCTACCCGTCGCCGTCGGCGTCGGCGTCGCGCTCGGCGCGGTCAGGCTCGCGCTCGATCCGGCGGGGATGCCGCCGTGGGTCGTCGCCGTCGGGCTCCTGGTAGTCGCCGGCACCGTGCTCTACACCGTCCACCGCTACGATCGGTTCCTCGCCGGGGGTGAGCCCGCGTGAGCCGCGGGGCGGGGCGGGCCGACGGGGACGGGGAGGCAGTCGGCGAGACGAACGGGTCGACCGACCGGGAGGAGCTCGCGGCCCAGGTCGAACTGCTCCGCGAGGAGAACCGTCGCATCCGGGCCGAGTACGCCAGATCACGCCGATCGAGCTACCGGCGGACCGCGCTCGGGCTGGCCGTCGTCGGGCTGCTCGCGGGGGCCGGGGGCTGGCTCTTTCCCGGGAGCCGCGAGACGCTGTTCGTCCTCGCCGCAACCGGGCTCTTCGGGGCCGTCTTCACCTACTACCTCACGCCCGAGCGGTTCGTCGCGGCGGCCGTCGGCGAGGCGGCCGCCCGGACGCACGCCGACGGGCTCGCGGCCCTCGCCGAGGACGTCGGGCTGAGCGACGAGCGTATCTACGTTCGGGGAGCGGACGACCGGATCAGGCTGTTCGTCCCCCAGCGGTCGGCGTTCACGGTGCCGTCCGATCCGTCGCCCGGGTTCCTCGTGAGCGACGACCCCGCCGAGCGGGGGCTCGTCGTCGACGCGACGGGCGAGGCACTCTTCGGCGAGTTCGAGCGGACGCTCGACGGTCCGCTCGGCGAGGACCTCCCGACGGCGGGCGACCAGCTCGCGGCCGGGCTCGCCGACGGGTTCGAACTCGTCGACCGGGCGACGCCGGAGGTCGACGGCCGGGCGCTCAGGATGGGCGTCACGGGGAGCGCGCTCGGCCCCGTCGACGGGTTCGACCACCCGGTCGCCTCCTTCGTGGCGACGGGGGCCGCGCGGGTGCTCGACGAGCCGGTCTCCGTACGTGTCGTCTCGGGCGACGACCGACACGACGCCGTCGTCGTGATCGAGCCCGTCGGCGAGCGGGAGTGAGCGCGCCGGTCGCTCGCGATTACTCCTCGACCGGGTCGCCGCCGTCGCCGACCGCCTCGGCACCCGCTTCGGTACCGGTCTCGGGCTCCTCGCCGCCCGGCGGGGTGACCGAGCCGACGACCGACTGGACCACCTCCGAGGGGGTGACGTCCCCGAGCTCGGCGTCGGTGGAGAGGACGAGCCGGTGGGCGAGCACGGGCTCGGCGAGTAGCTTCACGTCGTCGGGGATGACGTACTGGCGCCCCTCGACGGCGGCGTGGGCCTTCGAGGCGTTCAGGAAGGCGATGCCCGCACGCGGGGACGCCCCGTGTTCGGTGTCGGGGGACTCGCGGGTCGCGGCCACGAGGTCGAGGATGTACCCCTTGACGGCGTCGCTGACGTAGGTCCCCCGGGCGGTCTCGCGGGCCGCGACGATCTCCTCGGGCGTGACGACCTGCTCGACGTCCTCCGGGCCGAGGTCGGGGTCGGCGTCGAAGCGGTTCAGTAGCTCCCACTCGGTGTCCCTGTCGGGCAGGCCGACGACGAACCGGAACTGGAAGCGGTCGCGCTGTGCCTCCGGGAGCTCGAAGGTGCCGTCCATCTCGATGGGGTTCTGCGTGGCGATGACCGCGAACGGATCGGGCAGCTCGTGGGTGTCTCCCTCGATAGTCACCCGGCGCTCCTGCATCGCCTCCAAGAGGGCGGACTGGGTCTTCGGCGTCGCCCGGTTGATCTCGTCGGCGACGACCACGTTCGAGAAGACGGGCCCCTTCTGGAGATCGAACTCGCCGGTCGCCTCGCGGTAGACGTGGGTCCCCGTCACGTCCGCGGGCAGCACGTCGGGGGTCATCTGGATGCGCTTGTAGTCGAGGCCGGTCGCCCGCGCGAACAGGTTCGCCATCGTGGTCTTCGCGACCCCGGGGACCCCCTCCAGGAGGACGTGGCTCCGCGTGAGCAGCGCGACGGTCAGCCCGTCGATCACGTCCTCGTTCCCGATAAGCACCTTCCCGATCTCCTCGCGCACGGCGCGTGCGACCGCCTCGGGATCACTCATCCTCTCGGCGTTCGGCACCGTCCGGTAAAACACCTTGCGCCACGCGGCGGACGCGGTCCTCCTCCCAGTCGGGGTGGCGTCGGCGGAGGTACGCGACCAGCGCGTCGACCGCGACGTCTCCGGAGGGAGCCGGGCGGTCGGCCCCGCGGCGGCCGCCCCACGGGAGGCTCCCGGGGACGAGCGATCGGAGGCGACGGGTCCACCCGGCCCCCCACGCGCCGACGAGCGAGAGGACGACGACCGCGAGGCCGAACCCCAGGAGCGGGGAGGATCGGACGGCGACGAGCGCGGCCGACAGCGGTGGTACCGTCGAGTGCGAGGCGTCGACGAGGACGCGCTCGCCGCTCCCGAGGAGGTTCAGCGCGAACCGGCGGTTCCCCTCGCGTTCGAGCATCGCGTTGAGGAAGACGCTGGCGTCGGAGACGGCGACAACCCGGCCCTCGCCGACGGGTTCGACCGCGACCACGGGACGGGCACCGAGCGACTCGTTGCCGCCGAGCGAACCGTCGCCGTCCGCGTCGAGGTAGGCGAACGGCGAACTCCTGACGAGCACGGTCGCGTTCGGCCCCGGTTCGAGCGCCGTGCCGTAGTTCAGCGTGAGCGCCGAGACCTCCTCCGTGTAGGGAGTCTCGCTCCGGTTCGTCACCCCCGTCGCGACCGGCATCGCCGGCGAGCGCCACTCCGAGCGCTCGTCGCGGAGGAGCGTCCCGTCGAAGCCGGTCCCCGCACCGACCGCGTCGAGGAACGGGTCGGCGTTCGACCCGAAGTCCTCGGCGACGACGAGCGTCCCGCCGTCCCTGACGAACGCGCGGACGCGGGCCGCCTCGCGATCCGTGTACGCCCGGTCCGGCGAGAGCACGACCGCGACCGTCGTCCCCGGGTCGACGGTCGCGTACCGGCTGGTGTTGACGGCGACCCCGTGTTCGGTGCCGGCCTCCTCGGCGAGTCCACGGAGCTCCGAGGTCCCCTCCCAGCCGGGGTTGAAGGCTCCGAACGCCGCCGCCGAGGTGGTGCCCGCGACGACCAGCCCGACGAGCACCGCGAGCGAGAGGCCGACGAGGAGGAGCCGTGGGTAGTCGAGGTCGAAGTCGGGGGCAGGGGTAGGAGAGGAGCTCACAGCAGCCCCCGCGGGAGGCTCCCCGCGAGTCGCCGGAGGACCACGACGGCGAAGACGACCAGCCCGGCGTACGCCAGCCACCGGAGCCGTCGCCGCCACCGGGGGGTGGTGGCCGCCGGCTCGGTCGCGGTCGCGAGGACGAGCAGTCCGACGAGCGACGCGAGGAAGAACAGGCCGTAGTCGAGCGCCCCGACGAGCGAGAGCAGGAGGGCGGCCCCGAGCATCCACGCGACCTGCACGCGGACGAACCGGAGACGCCGTTGGCCCGTCACGGGAACCCCCTCGGGAGGGACGTACATGTCTCTGACGGACGGCACTCCCCGACGACGGAACCAGTGGACCTATGCGTCGACTGGTAGTACCGGGAGGTAATGTGGCCGTGGGGACACGCCGCCCTGGGATACCTCCTGTACTCGGTGTTCGTCTGGCTCCGGACGCGAGAGCCGCCGACCGGCGTCGGCGTCGTCTCCCTCCTCGTCGGGACGCAGACGCCCGACCTGATCGACAAGCCGCTGGCGTGGTACGTCCACGTCCTCGAGTACGGGCGCTCGCTGGCCCACTCGGTGATCACCGGCGGGGTCATCCTCCTGGTCGTGGTCCTGTTCCTCCGGCGGCGCGGCCACCGGACGGCGGCGACGGCGTTCGCCGTCGGCTACCTCTCGCACCTGGTGGGTGACTCGTACACGTTCGCGCTGGCCGGCACCTGGCGGAGCCTCGCGTTCCTCGTCTGGCCGCTGCTCCCCATCCCGGGCGCGGAGTCCGAGCTCGAGGGGCTGTTCGCCCACCTCGCGCGGCTCGACGCCTCGGTGATCTACTCCGAGGGCGTGCTCCTAGCCGTGGGGATGCTCGCGCTCTGGCTCCTCCAAGGCGCGCCGGGACTGCGGACGGTGCTCGCGTGGGTGCGCCGGGCAGTCGACGGACGAGGGACCGAGGAGACGGTCTGACCGACTACACTACTCGTCGAGTCGACCGTCGACGAGCCGAACCCGAGCGCTGAACCGGTCGAGGAGCGATCGGTCGTGGCTGACGACGACCAGCGCAGTCCCCGTCGCCTCGCGGGCCTCGAACAGCAAGGAGAGCGTCCGCTCGGCGGTGTCGGGGTCGAGCTGTCCGGTCGGCTCGTCGGCCAGCACGACCGCCGGTCGGTTGGCGAGCGCGCGGGCGATGGCGACCCGCTGGCGCTCGCCCCCCGAGAGCGTCGCCGGGTACTGCCCCGCGAGGTCGGCGATGTCGAGCCGGTCGAACAGTTCGTCGAGCCAGTCGGGGTCGCGGTTCCCGCGGGCGTGCTCCTGGGGGAGCGCCGCGTTCTCGCGGGCGGTGAGGTCCGGTACGAGCTGGAAGTCCTGGAAGACGATGCCGACGGTCTCCCGGCGGACGGCCGCGCGCTCGCCCTCGCGGAGCGAGCCCGTGGGCCGACCTTCGACGTACACCTCGCCGGACGTGGGCGGTTCGAGCAGGCCGAGGACGCGGAACAGCGTCGTCTTCCCGGCCCCGCTCGGCCCGCGTATCAGGAGCCGGGCGTCCGCCGGGACGGACAACGACACGCCGTCGAGGACGCGCCGACCGCCGCGTTCGACCGTCACCGACTCCGCCCGCAGGACCGGGTCCGCGTTCGACCTCGAAGCCGGGGACTCCGATGCGGTCGAGTCCGGATCGGGGGTGTCAGCCGCTCGGTCCATCGGTTCGGCGTCGGGTTCCGCCGGTCGGGTCGTAAGGCTGTCGGGTCGGGAGCTGCTCGCGGCGACCGAACGACGAGCAGGGGCGGAGCAGACCGGAACCGGGGGTGTCAGGGGGCAGGCTTATACGATCGAGATACCATCGAGAGTTACGTATCCCGGTCTTCGAAACCGTCCGTAGCTAGCTCAGCGGGGGATCGGGTCCGATAACACGCATGCACCGACGCCGCCTGCTCGCCGGCTTCGGGACGCTCGCCGCCTTCGGCGGGTGTCTCGGGACCGGCAGACCGACCGACGAGCGAGCCACACTCCTCGTAGCCGGGAGCCTCCTGCCGCTCGCACAGGCCGTCCCGGGCGCGGTGGTGGAGGCACACGGGAGCCTGGCGGCCGCCCGACTCGTCGAGGACGGCCTGCGCGAGCCCGACGCGGTCGCGCTCGCGGACCCGGCGCTGGTTCGCGCTCTCGTGGGGTGGACGGCGACGTTCGCCACGAACGCGATGGCCGTCGCGTACGACCCCGAGTCGCCCGCCGCGTCGGCCATCGAGAGCGACTGGGTGACCGCGCTCGCCCGCGAGGACGTCACGGTGGGTCGGACCGACCCGCGGACCGACCCCCTGGGCTACCGGACGCTCCTCACCCTCGATCTCGCCCGACGCGCCGGTCTCCCGGTCGAGGGCATCGTCGAGAGCTCGAACGTGTTCCCCGAGACGCAGCTCGTCCGGACGCTCATCGACGGCCCGCTCGACGCCGCGTTCGTCTACCGGAACATGGCTGAGAACCACGGCGCCCCCCGAGTCGACCTCCCCCCGGAACTCGACCTCTCCGAGCCCGCGTACGCCGACCGGTACCGCGAGGCGACGGTGAGCGTCGACGGGACGACCCGCCGCGGCGAACTCATCCGGTACGGCGCGGCACCGTTCACGGAGCGCGGCCGGGCAGTCTGTGCCGACCTCGTCTACGGGGCCGAGCGGCTCCGACGGTTCGGCTTCAGCGTCCCACCGAGATACCCGGAGCTACCCGCGAGCAGGGATCTCCGGACGAACACCGGGTGATCGGCGTGATACGGACGGTTGTAGTCTTTTATCGGTGAGCGCCGATCCCGCCCGGGCGCTCACCGGTAAATCGTTACAACCGTCCGTGTGAAGCGATCCCGTCCAGCGGTCCGATCACTCCCGGGGGACGCCGAGATCGGCGAGGTGGGTTCCACAGTCGGGACAGCTGCCGGCCCCATCCGCCGCGGTAGTTCGATACCCACAGCGCGGGCACTCGTACGGTCGTCGCTCGCGCGGAGTGTACGGATCGGTTCGCGTCATGAGTGACACTCCCATCCACGGGCCCAAGTAACACCGATCCGGTTCCCAGCGGACGGGAACGGCGGCTACCGATCGAAGACGAGGACGGCCGCGTCGAGTCGACCGAGCGGGACGCCGAACCGCTCGTCGGGCTCCCAGGGGACGAGCCCCTCGCGGCCGGTGATGAGGACGAGACGCGACCAGGAGCCGCGGTCGAACGACCGGAACAGGTCGCGGTAGAGCGGTTCGGGGTCGTCGAGGCGCACCCCGTAGGGCGGGTTACAGACGACGCGGTCGGCTTCGGGCGGGGTGGTCGTGGCGTCGGCGACATCGAACCTCGTGTCGACGCCCGCCGATCGGGCGTTCTCGCGGGCACACTCGATCCACGACGGATCGGCGTCCCGGCCGATCACGGCGACCCCGTCCCCCGAGCCGCGCCGACCGTCGCGGCGGTCCCCGTCAGTAGCTCCCGAAGGGAGGAACCCGAGCCGCGAGAGCGCGTAGCCGCGGTCGGGCGAGTGGGGTATGCCACGGGCGTAGAGTGCGGCCTCGACCGGGATCGTCCCCGACCCGCAGGTCGGATCGAGCAGCGACTCCCCCGGAGAGAGCCCGGCGAGTCGGACGAGCGAGGCGGCCACAGTCGGGCGGATCGGCGCGTCGTGCTCGCAGACGCGCCACCCCCGGTCGTGGAGCGAGGTGCCGGTGGTGTCGACGGCGAGGCGGAAGCGGTCGTGACGGACGGTCGCGTGGAGCGCCACGTCCGGGTCGTCGAGGTCGACCGCGAGACGGTGGCCCGTCGCGTCGCGGTAGCCGTCGATCACTGCCTGCCCGACGACCTCGGCCACGTCGGGGCTCCCGAACGGGTGGTCGCCGTGGCGGGAAGCCCGGACCGCGAACGACTGCCTCTCGGCGAGGTAGCGTTCGAGGGGGAGCCGACGAACGGCCCGGGCCACGTCGTCGAGGTCCTCGAACCGGGTCTCGCGGAGGACACAGAGGACGCGGTGGAGCGTCCGCGAGCGGCGGTTGAGACGGGCGAAGTCGCCCGGCGCACACGCGAAACGGATCGCCCCGCGGTGATCCACGTCGGCGGTCGCGTCGCTCCCGAGGAGATCGACCACCTCGGCGGCGGCGACGCGTTCGAGTCCCGGATTCGTGGTCGCGACGGCGTCGAACGACACGGTCGGTGATCGCGGCCGGGAGGCATGAACCCCCCTCCCACAGGTCTTTTACCGATCGGACGGGTAGTTCGACCCGAAACGGAGGTGTCACCGCGCCGTGATGCTCCCGCTCTCTACCTTCGGCCCGCTCGCCGCATCGCCCGAACCGCCGACTGGGGCACTGCCGAGCCTCGCCCCGCTCTCCGGTCTCTCCCCGCTGTTGCTCGCCGCCGCCGTCGTCCTGCTGACCGCCGTCGCGGTGGCGATCGGGGCCTACCTCGGTCGCCGCCGGGCGACCGAACGTATCGAGGAGGGCGAACGACGGTTCCCGGGCGGGCCCGTCGACTGCCCGGCCTGTGATGCCGGCAACGAGCGGGGATACCACTACTGTCGTGAGTGCGGGGCCGAACTCCCCGACTCGGTCTACGACGGCTCCGTCGGGGGCGGCGGGACGGGCGACGCCGGGTTCGGGTGAGCACGGACCGATCGATACCGGGCACACCCCGTCCACCGGAGACACTTATCACCGGACGGGTGACCGTCCGTCGTGTGCGAGATGCGTCGAGCTCTCCTGCGGCATGGCGCGCTGTTCGCCGGCGTCGGCCTCGCGGCGTGTACGAGCGGGCTTCCCGACGGTGACATCCCCCGAGGAACCGCGAGCCTGCCGAGGCGGCTCTGGTTCGAACGGGTGTCCCCCCGCGTCCGGAGGGGACTCGGCCGATCCGATCGCCTTCGAGGACCTCCCGGAGGCCGAGCGCGAGATCGTCCGAACCGCGCTCAAGGAGGGGGAGTACGTGGTCGAATCCGATCGGGGGTCGCCGGCGTTCGAGAGCCTCCGCGACCGGATCGAGGGGTTGACGGGCGACGGGGAGACCCCGAGGGTGTACCTCCGTCGAGGGGAGACCTATAGTAGCGTTTGGAACCGATGACACACTCCGGACGGGGACGGTCCCCCGTCCGTGAGCAAAGACTTCCAAACGCTACTATACTACCGGGTCGGGTTCGCCGACGGCTACCACGTCGTCGCCCATCCCGACCAGTAATCGCGGGGACGGGTTCCGTCGGTCGAGAGCGGCGGGCACGGATCCGGCGGTTCCGGGGCGTTCGGGAGCGGTTCGGAACGGTCCGGAACGCTCCGGAGTCCCCCCGAGCGGTCGGGAGGCGGCCTCCGGACGTTCCGCTGGAGGTCGAAAACCGGTATCTCCGGCGGGTTCTCCAGTCGAAAGAAGGGGGTCTCGGGTGCGAGTCACACACCGCTCGGCGCCCCCCCGCCGGGAGGACAGCTCACTTCGTCCGGAAGGCGCGGTCGCCCGCGTCGCCGAGGCCGGGGACGATGTAGCCGTCGTCGTCGAGGCGCTCGTCGACGCTGACGGTCAGCACGTCCGCCTCCGGGACCGCCTCCCGGACGCTGACGAGGCCGGGCGGGGCCGACACCGCCGAGAGGGCCAGCAGCCGGTCGGGGGTCCCCTGTTCGAGCACCTCCTCCAGTACCGAGACCATCGTCGAGCCGGTGGCGAGCATCGGATCGGCGACGATGACCGTCTCCTCCGGGCCGATCTCGGGGAGCTTGATGTAGTCCATCGTGATGGGAAACGCTCCTGACGAATCCATCCCGGCGGACTCGTCGCGGGAGGCCGAGACGACCCCCTGCTTGGCCGTCGGGAACGCCTTCAGCAGCCCCTCGACGAACGGCGTCGCCGCCCGGAGCACGTTCACGACCGTCACCTGATCGAGCCCCTTCACCCGTTCGCCGGTCGTATCGGCCAGGGGGGTCGTGATTGAGACGAACTCGGTGTCCATCATCCCGTCGATGATCTCGTAGCCGCAGATGCGCCCGAGCTTCACGAGGCCCTTGCGGAACTCCACCTGCTCGGTCGACACCGACCGCAGGTCCGAGAGGGTGTGTTTCGCCAGTGCGTGCGTGACGACGAAGGCGTCGCCGCGGTCCTCGATGGGCATACCCGGAGGAGGGTCGGCCACCGGAATAAATGGGGGTGCCGGGCGGTCCGGCCCGGCGAGCGGGCTCGGCCTCCGTTCAGGCCGGGGTCTCGATGCCGAGTTCGTCGAGGAGGGTTCGCGCGGCGGCCGCCGAGGAGCCCGGACCGCGGGCAGTCACGAGGTCGCCGTCGACCCGCACCGACGAGTCGGCGTCGAGTTCGGCGTCCCAGTCCGCGCCCACGGCCCGGACCTCGTCCTCGACCCAGTACGGCAGTTTCCGGCCGTCGGGCATCAGGTCGTCCTCGTCGACGATGTCCTCCTCCCACGCGTTCGGGAAGCCGGTCACCGAGCGACCGTCGGCGAGGAACCCGCCCGACTCCTCGCGGGTGAACGCGAGGAGGCCCACCGCGTGGCAGACCACGAGCGCGGTCCCGTCGTCGCCCTCGACGGCTTCGCGCAGCAGCGTCCGGGCGTGGCGGTCCTGATTTATGTCCCACACGGTCCCGTGCCCGCCGGGGAAGACGACTGTATCGTAGTCCCCGGCGTCGACGCGGGCGATCTTCTCGGGGTTATTGAGTCGCGGGTCGGATTCGTCGGCCTCGCGGACCCGTTCGGCGGTGTCCTCGCCGACGTTCTCCGGATCGGCCGAGCGCTCGTCGATCTCCGGTGGGTTCCCGGTCGGCGTCGCCACCGTCACCTCGACGCCCGCGTCGCTCAGCGTCTCGAGCGGTTCGATACACTCCTCGCCCCAGTAGCCGTGTTCGCTGACCACGAACAGCGCGTCAGTCATGCGTCCGGACTACCGGCGCGCGCCGGAAGAGTTCCGCGATATCGTACGCCGAAGACGGGGGGATCGGGACCCCGAGGCGGACGAGCCCCGGTAGCCGTCGGGATACCGCTGGAGACGGGAGACCCCGGCATTGGTGCCTGGGGAGCGAGCAACGGTTCCGGGCGCAAGCCGGACGCTTAACCGGTCGGAACGGCTACTCGTATGACAACCGGACCGCTACGATGCGAGAGCTACGGAACCTCAGGGGGATACACCCGAAAGATCTCTCACGACGTCAACGGCTGCTGGTGGTCTTCGCCGTCTCGCTCGTCCTGGTCGTCCTCTTCTACACGGCCGTCTACAACTGGGGGATGCGGGCGCTCGAAGACCGACCCCAGTCCGTCTTCCGGTCGTTCCAGACGGTCGTCGAGACGATGACGACGACCGGATACGGGGCGGACTCGCCCTGGGCGACCCCGGCGATGAACGTGCTGATGGTGACGATCCAGGTCACCGGCGTCGTCGTCGGGTTCGTCACGCTGCGCGTTCTGGTCATCCCGCTGTTCGAACGAACGCCACTGAACCTCGACGACCGCCTCACGACCAAGGACGACCACGTCGTCGTCGCCGAGTACCGGCGCGACACCGACGTACTCCTCGAGGAACTCGAGGAACTCGACGTGGAGTACGTCCTGCTCGATCCCGACGAGACGGAGGCGAAGCGCCTCTCGGACGCCGGCTACCAGGTGATCAACGGCGACCCCGAGCAGCGAGACGACCTCGACCGCGCGTCGATCGAACGGGCGTCGCTGCTGATCACCGACGCCGGCGACAGGACGGCGAGCATCGTCCTGACCGCGCTGGAGGCCAACGAGGACCTGCGAGTGATCAGTTTCACGGAGTCGACGCGGCGCAAGTCTGCGCTCACCGAGGTCGGCGTCGACCGGAGCGTCGCGCCGCACGCGCTGATTGGCCAGCGGCTGGCGGAGAAAGCGACGACGCCGGTCAGGGTCGACGAACGGCCCGACAGCGACGAGGTCGACGTCCGCGAGATTCTCGTCCGACGGGATAGTCCGCTCCACGGCGTCCGGGTGCGGGACTCGCCGGTCGCGGACCACCCGAACCTGACACTGGTCGCCGGGTGGTTCGACGGCGAGCTACGCCTGCCGCCGTCACCCGACGACGTGCTCACCCCGAACACCGTCCTGGTCGTCGCCGGACCCGAGCGGGAGATCGACGAGATGACGAACGAGATCGCGGCCGTCCGCTCCCGGCGCATCACCGCCCCCTCGACGGTCGTCGTCGCCGGGGCGGGCGAGGGCGGATCCGCGGCCGTCGAGGCGCTCCCGGCGGACGTCTCGGCGACGACGATCGACGAACTGGCAGAGCGGGAGCCCGACGTCGTCGGCGACGTCACCGAACCCGAAACGCTCCGCGAGGCCGGTATCGACGACGCCTCGGCGCTGGTCGTCACCGTCGACGACGACTCGACCGCACTGCTGACCGTCGCCATGGCCCGGTCGCTCTCCGACGAGATCGAGATCCTCGTTCGTGTGACCGACGGTGAGAAGGCGAGAGCGGCGTTCAGAGCGGGGGCCGACTACGTCCTCTCCATCCAGCGAGTGTGCGCCCGACTGGTCGCCTCGGAGGTCCACGGCGAGCGAGTCGTCGACCCGATCAGCCAGATCCGCCTCGTCCGGGCCGACGCGACGCCGTTCGCCGGCGAATCGCTGGAGGACACCCGTCGCGACGTCGAGCGGGGGTGGACCGTGCTCGGTGTCGCGCGCGACGGCACCGTACACACGGACGAGCGGACGGTCATCGAGGGTGACGACGACGTGTTCGTCGCCGGGAGCGACGACGCGATCCAGCGGTTCGAGCGAACGGTCGACACCTCGTGAGCGGGTGGGGGTAGGAGGATCGAACCAGTGGAGAGCGTCGCCGGAACGGTCGGACTACCCGACGATCCGGCGAGCGCGCGACGAGTGAACGGACGGATAGCACCCCGGCGAGTCGGACGGACGACGCGTCACGCCGCCGGGACGGGCGAGGCTCCGCGAACGTCGCCGATGGCTCGCCCCCGGCCTTCGGCTGGCTACCCCCGCAACACGACGAGGTAGGTCAGGACCGCGAGACAGAGCGTCCCGACGGCGACGTTGGTGGCGGTGAACTCGACCACGCCGATGAAGTCGAGCCCCCAGACGACGACGCTCGCGAACACGAGCGAGAGCAGGAGGTCGAGCGCGAGCAGCACGCGGATGTCACCCTGGGAGGCCACACCTCAGTTCCCGGGCGTGGATGACTTGAATCCCGACGGTGAGAAACCCGACAGTGAGAGTCGGAACCGGGACGCGACGAGAGGACCACTGACGGTCGTGCCGTATCGGCCCGCTCAGAACGGTCGGCTCGGGTAGCACCGAAATCCGAACGAACCTCGCTCTACTCCTCGTCGTCCTCGGGCGTGTAGTAGTACTCGCCGGCCCGTTTCTGCTGGCGGTCCTTCTGTGATCCCGGCTTGTTGATCCGCGGACGGCCGGTGCGCTGATCCCGGCGGAACGTCACGTCGAGGTTGGCGAGGAACTCGTTCATCCCCTCACGCATCCCGACGGGCTTGCCGGCGCGGCCGTGCTCGGCCGGCGTGCCCTCGAACACCTGCAGGCGGTCGGCCAGCAGGTCGATCATGTAGATGTCGTGGTCGATGACCATCGCCGTCGCGCCGTGGTTCTCGGTGTACCGTCGGATGGCCCGCGTGGCGAGTACCCGCTGTTCGACGTCGAGGTGCGCGCTCGGCTCGTCGAGCAGGTAGAGGTCGGCCTCCCGGGAGAGACACGCCGCGATGGCGACCCGCTGGCGCTCGCCCCCCGAGAGGTCCGTGAGGTCCTGCTCCATGATCCGTTCTAACTGGAGCGGGCCGGCGATCTCGGTGTTCCAGTAGGAGGTGCCGAAGTCGTCGGTGATCGAGGCGAGGAACGCGTCGACACGCATCGGCTGGTCGATCTCGACGTACTGGGGCTTGTAGGAGATGTCGAGCGCGAAGTCGACGTTCCCTTCGGTCGGCTCCAGCCGACCGGCGAGCAGTTTCGCGAACGTGGACTTCCCGATGCCGTTGGGACCGACGATCCCGAGCACCTCGTTCCGGCGTATCTCCCCGGCGTCGATCTCGAGGGTGAACTCGCCCTCGCCGTAGGACTTGACGAGGTCGGGATACTCCACGAGCGTCTCGGCGTGGCCCGAGACGGTTCGGGGGGCGTGCTCCTCGAACTGGATCGCCTCCGGGCGGATGCGCATGTTCTCGTTCTCGAGGTAGCCCGAGAGGTACTCGTTGATGCCGTTGCGCGTCGACTTGGGGCTCGTGACGACGCCGAACGCCCCGGGGCGACCGTAGGCGACGTGGAGCGTGTCGGCGATGAGATCGAGGATCGCCAGGTCGTGTTCGACGACCATCATCGAGCGGTCCTCCTCCTCGGCGAGCTCCCGTATCAGCCGCGCGGCGGTGACGCGCTGGCCGATGTCGAGGTACGGCGTCACCTCGTCGAGGAAGTAGAAGTCGGCGTCGCGGACGAGCGTCGCCGCGATCGCGACCCGCTGGAGTTCACCCCCGGAGAGCGTGTCGATGTCCTGGTCGAGGACCGCCGCGATGTCGAGGCGCTCCGTGATCTCGTCGGCAGCGCCCCGCTCGTCGACACTCGAGAGCAACTGGTTCGTGTTCCCCGAGAACTGGTCGGGGATGCGGTCGACGTACTGTGGCTTGCGGGCGACGGTGAGGCCGCCCTCCTCCAGGTCCTCGAGGTAGTTCTGGAGCGCCGTCCCGCGGTACTGGTCGAGGACCTCGTCCCATTCCGGTGGATCGTCGTAGCGTCCGAGGTTCGGCTGGATCTCGCCGGCGAGCACCCGCACCGCGGTGGATTTCCCGATCCCGTTCGGCCCGAGCACGCCCGTCACCCGTCCCTCGCGGGGGGCCGGCAGGCCGTAGAGCCCGAAGGCGTTCTCGCCGTAGCGGTGGGCGGGGTCCTCCTCGAGTTCCTGGGGGAGGTTGATTATCTCGATGGCGTCGAACGGGCACTTCTCGACGCAGATGCCGCAGGTCTCGCCCAGGCAGATCTCCTCGGAGATGCTGATCTGGTCGGGCTTACCGTCGAACTCCTCGCCCTCCTCGTAGCGCTCGCCCCGGGTGACGATGCACTCCTTGCCGGTCCGGTTCGGGGGGCAGAAGTTCGCACACTCGTAGTTACAGCGGTCGGGCTGGCACCTGTCGAGGTCGACGACCGCGATGCTGTCCTCGGCCATCAGAAGGTCGTCCCCGCCGTGAGGAGCACCGTCCAGCCGACGAACCAGAGGGCGAAGGTCATGAAGAGCACGTAGAGGTAGTCCTTGGCCCCGAAGTCCTCGACGTCGACCGCCACGAGCCCCGTGCTGCCGAGCGCCTGCAGGATCGGGAACTGGACGACGATGGCCGCGACGAGCACGTAGAGCCCGGTCTGGGAGGTGGCCGGCTCGGCCGCCCCGGCGGTCACCACCGAGGAGCCGATGGCCGCCAGGAGGCCCGCGAGCGACGCGAGCGTCGTGACGGTCAGGCCCCGGATGTGCGAGGCCCGAGCGTCGACCGTTTCTGTCGCCATACCCGTCGTTCGGCGGGGCGCGGGCAAAAGCGGTTCGCTTACGGGACGAGACGGGGCACGGGACGAGAGGGGCCGTGTCGCGCGGACGGAGCAGTCGGGGGCGAAACCGGGGCCCGGTCGGCCGGGGCGGTACTGGCTTCGGCGCGAACTCGAACTCCGACCGACGGCGACCGGGAAACGAGCGGCGGTATCGCGAGCGTTCGGGCGGCCGTACGCGGACCCTGACGGTAGTTCGGAGTCGTTCGGCCCGGAAGGAGAAACGGGGGACGCGAACCCAGCGTATAAACTATCCCCGAGTTGAGGGTGGAATCGATGCTCGATTCGATGCGTCTCCCGGTCCTCCAGGCCGGAGGATCGGATCCGATCCCGGACTCGCTCTCCGAACTGGTCGCACAGTACACCGGGCTCCTGGGCCAGGTCGTGGCGTTCGTCGTCGCGTTCGTCCTCGTCTACGTCGTCGGACGGTTCCTCCTCGTCCGGCTAGTCGACGGCGCGCTCAGGGCCCGGGGGATGGACCGGACCATCCGCGGCGTCGCGCGGAAGACGACGCGGGCGGTCGTGTTCGTCGGTGCCATCGCCATCGGGCTGGCGGCCGCGGGCCTCCCGAGCTTCCTCACCGCGGCCGCGACGCTCGGCGGCGCGCTCGCGCTCGCCATCGGGTTCGCGGCACAGGACCTCATCGGCAACTTCGTCGCCGGGCTGTTCATCCTCAAGGACAAGCCCTTCGAGCAGGGCGACTGGATCGAGTGGGGGGACGGCGAGGGGATCGTCGAGGAGATCCGCCTGCGGGTCACCCGCGTGAAGACCTTCGACAACGAGCTCATCACGGTGCCGAACTCGACGCTCGCCAACAACGCCGTCACGAACCCCGTCGCCTACGACACGCTCCGACAGAAGTTCGTCTTCGGTATCGGCTACGAGGACGATATCGACGAGGCCACGGGGATCGTCGTCGAGGAGGCGGAGGCGCACGAGGCGATACTCGACGATCCCGAGCCCTCGGTCCGGGTGACGGAGCTGGGGGACAGCGCGGTCGGCCTGCAGTCGCGGTTCTGGATCGCCGACCCCTCGCGCTCGGACTTCGTGAAGGCCCGCTCGGAGTACGTCCAGGCGGTCAAGGAGCGCTTCGACGCGGCCGGGATCGACATGCCGTACCCGCACCGGCAGCTCCTCGGCGAGGTCGACGTCGCCGGTCGGGAGGAGGTCTCGCGGACGCGGTCGGACGGGGAGGGAGCCGCGGGAGACGACTGATCCCGTCGAACCACGGCAGGCGTTCGAGAAGGTTGGCCGAACGCTCTTGTCCGACGCATCCCAACCGCCGGATATGTCCCCCGAGTTCACATCCGACGACACCACTCTCGTCGTCGTGGACATGCAGAACGGGTTCTGCAAGCCCGACGGAGCGCTCTACGCCCCAGGGAGCGAGGAAGTCATCGATCCCGTCGTCTCGCTGGTCGACCGCGCCCACGACGCCGGCATTCGAGTAATCTTCACCCGCGACGTCCACCCGCCCGAACAGTTCGACGACGCACACCACTACGACGAGTTCGAGCAGTGGGGCGAGCACGTTCTCGAAGGGTCCTGGGAGGCCGAACTGGTCGAGGAGCTCGCGGTGGGCGAGAACGACCACGTCGTCGAGAAGCACACCTACGACGCCTTCTTCGAGACGGAGCTCGACGGCTGGCTCTCGGCACGAGGGATCGACGACCTCGTGATCTGCGGGACGCTCGCGAACGTCTGCGTGCTCCACACGGCGGGGTCGGCGGGGTTGCGCGACTACCGACCCGTGCTGGTCGAGGACTGCATCGGCGCGATCGAGGAGGACCACCGCGAGTACGCCCTCGACCACGCCGACTGGCTGTTCGGCGAGGTGATCGAGAGCGACGACGTG
Source organism: Salinirubellus litoreus (assembly GCF_037335815.1). Lineage (NCBI taxonomy): Archaea > Methanobacteriati > Methanobacteriota > Halobacteria > Halobacteriales > Natronomonadaceae > Salinirubellus > Salinirubellus litoreus. The sequence goes on from NZ_CP147841.1 coordinate 414,910, forward strand.
ACGTTCGCGTGACCGAGGGGGCAGACCCCCGAGTCCGGCGCTACCGGCCGGGCGACGGCCCCGCCGTCCGGGCGGTCCACGAACGCGCGCTTCGGGAGGCGGGGACCGACCCCGACGACGTGCCGGGCAACGACGATCTCCGGCGAATCGAGCGCGCGTACCTCGATTCGGGCGGCGAGTTCCTCGTGGTCGATCTCGGTACCTCCGGGGCGTCGGAGGTAGTCGCCACGGGCGGGTACAAGCCCGCCGAGGGAGAGGGAGGGACCGAGACGGTCGAACTGTTCCGGATGGCGGTCGCGCCCGAACACCAGGGCGAGGGATACGGGGGGCGCGTGCTCTCGGCGCTGGAGCGACGGGCGAAGGAGAGCGGGTTCGAGCGCGCCGTCCTCTCGACGGCCGCCCGGCAGGGTTCGGCGGGGTTCTACGCCGCCCACGGCTACCGGGAGACGGGGAGGGAACGCTACGGGGCGTACGAACTCGTCCGGTTCGAGAAGCGGCTGTAACGGGCTACTCCTCCTCGTCGCCGCCGCGGAACAGCCGGTAGGCACCGGTGCCGTGTGCGACGGCCTCCTCTCTTTCCCGGTCGTCGGGGACGCCACCGGTCACGAGCACCTCCGAGACGCCGACGCTCCGACCCGCCCGGACGACCTCGGCCTCGGCCCGGAGGTCGCCCGCCGCCGGTCGGAGGTAGTTCACGTTGAGGTTGATCGTCGCCATGCCGTCCTCGAGCGGGTCGTCGAGGTACGGCCGGAGGGCGATGCCGCCGACCACGTCGACGAGCGTCGAGGCGATCCCGCCCTGTATCGGGTGGCGCGTATCCTCCTCGGCCCCCTGCCACGGGACGTTCGTCAGCTTCGACTGGTAGGGGATGGACATGACCGCCCGGCCCCCGCCGAGCTCCTCGACCTCGACGCCGAGCCACGAGAGGAACTCGTGCTGGGTGTCGAAGTAGTGCTGGAGCGCCTCGATGGCACCCTCGGGAACGTCGTGTGGGTCGCGGTCGGGCATATCCCGACGGTCGTCGGTCCCCGGCTTAGGGTTCCCGGAGGGGGACGGAACTGCCAGCGGGGTCCACCGGGATCACAGCGCGTCCTCGATACGACTCGCCACCTCGCGGGCGCGCTCGGCCAGCGATCCGGGAACGTTTCCGGTCTCGACCGCCGCGTCGAGTTCGTCGTCGTCGACCCGCTCGACGCGGCCGTCGGCGTGCTTGATCACGTCGACGTGCAGGTCGACGTACCGGACCGCCCCGGGGAGGAGTTCGAGCGGCGTGCAGACGTTGACGTACGTCCCGCGGATCCCCCCCTCCGAGTCCCGGTAGACCGTGGCGTACCACCACCGTCCCTCGACGAACTTCGTGGCGGCGACGTCGCCCGCCCGCCGTTCGACGCCGAGCGCGTCGTAGCTCCCCCCGGGTGTCATCTCCCGCTCGACCCGGATCGATCCCCCGGGGTCGTAGTCGACCACCTCGCCGCGACCGAGGGTGATGAGCCGTCCCTCGGGCTTGCCGTGTTCGATGGCGATCCGATCGCCCACGTGGGGACCGAACTGCCGGGTGACGGCGGCGAACGGGAACTCGCCCGAGGGCTCACAGACCGCCTCGGCGAAGTCGACGGCCGCGCTCGCCGCCTCGGTGGCGGCCTTCGTCCGGTGGTGACCCGGCATCGTCGTCGTCACCTCCCGACGGAGATCGTCGAGCGCGAACCGTGACTCGCGGCCGAACCAGACCCACCGGGTGTCGAGGGGAGCGACCAGCCGCGCCGGTGCCGTATCTGGATCCGAATCAGCGAGCGCCCGCGTCACGGCGTCGGCCCGCTCGTTGGCCCGTTCGAGCGACGCGCGGAGCGCGTCCATGTCGGCGTCGTCGGCCCACTGCGTCCACCGCGGCGACCACCCCTCGGGCGGGTCGACCGAGAGTAACGAGGCCATCCGCGCCGCCTCCGAGTCACCGCCTCCGCCCGCTCCACGGCGGAGTTCGACCAGTCCTCCGCCGTCGACCACGAGGTCCGCCGAGAGCGTCGGGCGATCACCGCCCCACGGCGGCGCGGGCTCTCGGACCTGTACCCTGCGGACGTCGCCCTCCTCGACGTACCCCTCGGCGTCGTCGTACGGGAGGTAGCCCTCGCCGTCGCCGAGGTCGACGACGGCACCACCGCCGAGCGTGTCCGTGACGACGCCCTCGAACACCGCCCCCGCCGGAATCTGATCGTCCCACGAGAGCGCGTCGATACCGACGCCGGCGAGTTCCGCGCCGAGTGCCCCGACCGCGTCGGGGTCGCCGACGACGCCCACACCCTGTCGGTCGTCGGTCGTCGACACCGTCGCGTCCGGCGGGCGGACGTCGAACCCGGCGTCGAACCGGTCGCGGATGGGCTCGGAGGCGAGCACGACCTCCGCACCGCCGCCGAACAGGCGGGTCAGCGCCGTCGTGTAGATACCCCGGACACGCACCCGGGTGGCAGCGTCGGCTCCCTCGCCCGAGGTGTCCGGTCCGTCCTCGTCCCCCTCGTCGCTCATAGGGCGTCGGGACTGGTGGCGAAGCGGACCCGCTCGTGGACGGTCGGTCCGAGCGTGAGTTCCACGAGGTCCTCGTCCAGGACGCGCCCGTCCTCGACGAACACCCCCCAGGTCTCGAACCGGAGCCACCCGCGGAGGTCCGCGGCGTGGGTGTAGAGATCGAGCGTCGCGTTCTCGTGGGTGGTGAATTCGCTCGAACTGTGGGCCATCGAGAGGTCCGAGTGGAGCGTCCCGTGGCGCTCGAAGAACGATTCGAGATCGGCGGCCGTCCCGTCGACGAGGTCGGCCACCCGGTCCGATGCGGCCGCGATCTCGTCGGTCGAGAGCCCGGCCTCGCGGAGCGCCCGCTGTTCGCGCTGGTCGAAGTGCATACCAGGGGTTCGACCGGTCGGCCCCCAAACGTTGCGGTCACGATCGGTGTCGTCGCGAGTCACTCCCCCCTGAACCGTTCCCCCTCGTCGAGCATGGGATGCCCGGGGAACCCGCCAGGGGGCTCCCAGGAGGAGACGATGGAGAGAAAGCGGGCGAGGACGAACCCGGTCAGCCCCCAGACGACCGCCCCGTCGACACGAAAGAAGGGGAGGCCGACGGTCTCGCCCTCCTGGTTCCGGCGTTCCTCGACGCTGTAGACCGCCGGGTCGGTGAGATCGGCCGCGGCGAGCACGACCACCTCGACGACCTCCCGCTCGTCGGGACGGTACTCGCGGTCGGGGACGCGCGCGGCGAACGGCCTGACGACGTGACCGTACGGCCCGGGGACGTCGTCGAGGCGACCGACGATCTCGGCCTCCTCGGGCCGGATGCCCACCTCCTCGTTGGCCTCGCGGAGGGCCGTCCCGGCGAGGTCGGCGTCCTCGGGTTCGTAGCCGCCGCCCGGGAACGCCATCTCCCCCGGGTGGGCCTCCAGATCGGGCGACCGCTCGGTGAACAGCAGGTGGTCGCCGTCCTCGCGCTCGATGACCGGCACGAGCACGGCCGCGGCCCGGGCCGAGGGCCGCTCCACCTCCCGGGGCCGGTAGTCGGCCAGCCGTGCGAGGTCCAGTTCCATCCGTGCCGTCTACGGAGGCCGGACGCTTGTAGCCGTTTCGTCCGCGGTACCGCTACTCCAGCGACCGCAGGAACGCGTCGATCCGGTCGTTCACTGCCACCGAGTGCTCGACGTGGGCGAGCCGTCGTCCCTCGACGGGCTCGAACTCGCAGTCGGGGAGCCCGTCGGCGAGCGCCTCCCCCGCCGGGATCGGCACCACGGGATCGTCGAGCGCGTGGAGGACGAGCGAAGGGAGTCCGAGTTCGTACAGCGGCCCGGCGTCGAACGACAGCGCGGCCGCGAGCTGTCCCTCGCGAACCTCCGCAGGGGGATCCTCCTCGCGTCGCCACCCGACGATCCGATCGAGGAGATCCGGCCGCGCCTCGCGGAACGCGGGGGTGAACAGCCCCGAGAGCGCGTCGGGGGACTCGAAGGGCGCCTCGAACGCCTCGCGATCCACCGCGCCGCCGCTCGCGGCCGTCCCGATCAGCGTCAGCGACCGGGCGCGGCCGTACTCGCGGGCGTGACGGAGACAGACCATCCCCCCGAGGCCGAACCCGAGGAGGTGAACCCGCCGCACCCCCGCGTCGGCGAGCACCGCATCGAGGTCGGCGGCCAGCGTCTCGATCCGGTACGGACCGGGAGCCGCGTCCGGTCCGGTTCCTCGAAGGGCGACCGACAGGGTCCGGAACGACCCGAATCGGCCGTGCTGCCAGCCCCACTGCCACGGGCCGAACCCGGCCTCGCCGACGAGCGCGACCGTCTCCCCGTCGGCCGGGCCGACCGAGGCGTAGCGCAGGGTCGTTCCGTCGGGGGCGTCGGTCGTGTGCACGCCGGCGGTTCGACTCGGAGGCGTATGAATCGACCGTCCGGAGGCGGCAGTCCCGGTCGTCGAGTCCGTGGGTTACGTCCCCGACGCCATCGCTCGGACGTGTAGCGGACAGGCGACGCCGACGGCCCGAGTTCACGAGTCGGCGGCGTCGCGCTCGGGGTACGGAGCGGCGAGAGCGTCCCGTCCCCGTCCGGGCGGTGTGATCACACCCGCGGACCGACCCGTGCCCTCCTCAGAGCACGGGGGGAGTGGTCCCGGTTCGGTACTTGAACCCCCGGACTCCGGACCGCCGTGGACGTTAAGTCCGGCCTCCACCTATCGGGGGCCGTGAGCACCCGCACGAGTGCCCTCGACGCGGTGGTGTTCGGGGTGGACGTCCAGAGCGGCGACGTCCGGGGGGACTCGCCCTCCTACGCCCTCGTCGCCTTCGACGGCGAGCACGTCGACCGGGACGTGGTCTCCCTGCGAAAGCTCCGCCGGCTCGTCGACCGGGAGGAGCCCGCCATCCTCGCCACCGACAACATGTACGAACTCGCCGCGGACAAGGACGACCTCGTCCGCTTTCTGGGATCCCTGCCCCCAGGAACGAAGCTCGTGCAGGTGACCGGCGCGGAGCGGCCCGAACCCCTCTCGCGGGTCGCCTCCCGGCACGGCGTCCCCTACGGGAAGGACCCGATGAAGGAGGCCGAGGCGGCGGCGAGGCTGGCCGCGATGAACGTCGGCCAGGAAGTCTCGGCGTTCACCGACAAAACATCGGTCAAGGTCTCACGAGGCCGCTCGACCGGAAAGGGCGGGTGGTCCGAGGACCGCTACACCCGGCGCATCCACGGGAACGTAAAGCGTGCGACGAGGGAGGTCGAGTCCGAGCTCCAGGGTGCGGGACTGGACTTCGAGAAGGAGGTGACCGAGAAGTACGGGGGCTACTCGCGGGCAGTGTTCGAGGTCGAGGGTACGCCCGACGACATCCCCGTCTCGGCGCGACGCTCGGGGGACGTCCGCGTGGAGGTCGAGCGCGAGCGCCGCGACGGCATCGAGTTCCGGCCGCTCGCCAAGCGCCGCGACCACGTCATCGTCGGCATCGACCCCGGGACGACCACCGCGGTCGCCGTCCTCGACCTCGACGGCAACGTACTGGACGTCCTCTCGACGCGCACGGCGGACATGGCGGCGGTCATCGAGTGGATCATCGAGCGCGGTCGGCCGATACTGGTGGCCGCGGACGTGACGCCGATGCCCGAGACCGTCGAGAAGATCCGCCGGTCGTTCGACGCCGCCGGGTGGACCCCGACCTCCGACCTGCCGGTCGACGGCAAGCAGCACCGGACTCGCGAGGAGGGGTACGAGAACGACCACGAGCGCGACGCGATGGCCGCCGCGCTCTACGCCTTCGACGACCACGAGGACCAGTTCCGCCGCATCGCCCGGAAGGTCCCCCCGCAGTTCGACCGCGGGGAGGTGACCGCGCGCGTCGTCGCGGGCGAGGAGTCCGTCGAGGCCGTCCTGACCGATCTGGAGGACGACGAGAGCGAGCCCGAGGAGGAGAGCGAGCACACCGCGCGCGAGCTGAGCGAGGAGGAGCGGAAGATAAAGCGGCTGAAGGCCCGCGTCGAGCGCCTCGAAGACCACGTCGAGGATCTCCGGGGGACCATCGCCACGAAGGACGAGCGCATCGAGGAGTACGAGGCCGAGCTATCGGAGGCCCGACGCGAGGAGCGTCGCGAAGCCCGCGAGCGCCGGGAGGTCTCGAGGCTCGAACGCGAGACCGATCGACTGGAGCGCGAGCTCGAGGAGGCCCACGAACGAAACGAGGAACTGGAGGGGAAGCTCGAACGGCTGAAGGCGCTCTGGCGGCTCGACCACTCGAACTTCGCCGACGTCGCCGAGGAGAAAGCCGGACTCGTCCCCGTCAAACCCGTCGAGCAGTTCACCAAGGCCGCCATCGAGGACGCCGAGCGACGGTTCGGGCTGGCGAGGGACGACGTGGTCTACCTGCGCGACGCCTCGGGGGCGGGACGGGAGACCGCCCGGCGGCTCGCCGAGGTCGAACCACGGGTCGTCCTCAGGAACGGTAACCTCTCCGAGCAGGCCGACGAGGTGCTGTTCGAGCACGGGATCCCCGTCGGCCCCGCGGAGAAGGTCACGATACAGGAGATCGACGAGCTAGCGGTCGCCCGCGAGGTCGAGGTGGAGGGCGTCGTCGAGGGGTGGGAGGAGCGCGCCGAGGACCGCCGGCGCGACCGGAACGCCGAGATGGTCGACCGGCTCATCAGCGAGCACCGGGCCGACCGCGACCTCGACGAGGTCCGGGGCGAGGGCGACTGATACGGATCCGGGCCACAGCTTACAGCGCCCCCTTCATCCCCGTCTTCTCGAGCGCCGTGTCGACCAGCCCGCCGGCGACCAGACCGACGCCGGCGAGGATCAGTACCGCCCCCGCGGCGGCCACCCGGTTCTCCCGGCCGACGACGAGGACGCCGAGCACGACCAGCGCCGCGCCGACCTGTCCCCGACCGCCGAGCAACTCGCGCGTCTCCTGGAGGTCCATAAGGGGGCGACTCGGGGGTCCGGTTTAATGCCTGGGTCGCCCGACAGCCGAGAGTCCGTCCCGTCGATCCGGCGGAGAGCGGTCCTGCCTGGATTCGGCCCGGGAGAGGGGAAGCTTAAACACCTGTCTCCCGAAGCGTCGGACATGAGCGAGAACGACAGTGGGCGCAAGAACCTCAGGATGCCCGAGGAGGGAGAAGTGTTCGCGGTCGTCACGGAGATGCTCGGTGCCAACCGGGTGAAGGTGCGCTGTATGGACGGCGTCGAGCGGACCGCGCGTATCCCCGGGCGGATGCAGAAGCGCATCTGGATACGCGAGGACGACGTGGTGCTCGTCGAGCCGTGGGACTGGCAGGACGAGAAGGGCGACATCGCCTGGCGATACGACAAGCAGGAGGCCGATCAGCTCCGGGAGGAGGGCCACATCACGGGCTCGGTATGACCGACCGATCGCCATGACCGACGCCGCCGAGGAGTTCGAGCTGATCGAACCCGAGGAGGGGGCGGGCGAGTCGTTCGGCGACGAGTGGGAGGAGATCGACGTCTCGGACGACGAGGCCGACCGCATCGCCCGCAAGCGCGACCGCGAGTTCCTGCAGTTCCGGGAGCGCATCAAGGACGCCGACCAGTTCAAGGTCGAGGACTCGGTGTTCGACGAGGCGACCCTCGGCGCGCTCTACAAGCTCGTCCAGGACGGCCACATCGACGCGTTCGGCGGGCCGCTCTCGACCGGGAAGGAGGCCAACGTCTACCTCGCCGCCGGAGCCGAGGGGGAGGTGGCGGTGAAGGTCTACCGGATCAACGCCTCCGATTTCAGGACGATGCGGGACTACCTCGACGGCGACCCGCGGTTCGAGGGGATCGGCTCGGACAAGAAGAAGGTGGTCGTCGCCTGGACGAAGAAGGAGTTCGCCAACCTCAACCGGGCCCGTGCCGCCGGGGTCAGGGTTCCCGAGCCCATCGCCGTCCAGCGGAACGTCCTCGTGATGGAGTTCCTGGGCCGGGACGGCGAGCGGGCCCACCGGCTCAACGAGGTCGACGTCGAGAACCCCCGAACGGCGTACGAGGTCGTGCGCGAGTACATGCGCCGGCTCTACGACGCCGGGCTGGTCCACGGCGACCTCTCGGAGTACAACCTGGTCGTCCACGAGGGCGAACTCACGGTGCTCGACCTCGGCCAGGCCGTCACCGTCCACCACCCGAACTACCGGGAGTTCCTCGAACGGGACTGCGAGAACGTCGCCAGCTTCTTCGCCCGGCAGGGCCTCGACGTCACGCCCGACGACCTGCTCTCGTTCGTGGCCAGCGAGGACGACGACGACGGGGACGACCCCGAGGACTGAGCGCGGGCGAGATCCCGCTCACGTCGGCGGTCACGCCAGATCGCCGAAGAACGACTCGATCGCCTCGTTCGCCAGACCGGGTCGCTCGTAGTGAACGAAGTGGCCGGCGTCGGGAACCGTCTCGAGCCGGTAGTCGGCGAAGTACTCGCCGAGCCGGTCGGCCCACTTGGACTTCACGACGGGGTCGAGCTCCCCCCACAGGATCCGCGTCGGGACCTCGATCGGGTCCATCGAGGGCACTCCCTCCCGCATCAGTCGTTTCCGGTCGGCCTCCGCGGCCACGTACCAGTTGAACCCGCCCTGGAGGTTCCCTGGCTCCGAGTAGGTGTCCACCCACGCCTCGCGGTCGGCCTCGTCGAAGGCCTCCGGATCGCCCGCCCAGTGGGTGAGGAAGTGCTCGACGTACGTCCGGCAGGTCTCCCGGGTCGCGCCGACGAGGTCCGCCGCCCAGGGCTGCTGGTTGAACGACTGGTACCAGATCTCGCTGATGTGATCCGGATCCCGCTACCGTTTCCCGATCCCCGGGTACGGACAGTCGAAGAAGAACAGCCCCCGGAGGAGTTCCGGGCGCTCGCGGGCGATCCGCTGGCCGACGTAGGCACCGAGATCGTGGCTGACGAGCCCGAACTCCTCGACGCCGAGTTCCGTCGCGAGCGCCGTGAGATCGGCGACGTGCTCCTCAACGCCGTACCCTTGCGTGGCCGGAATGTCGGGGTTCTCCGAGCCCCCGAACCCCGCCAGATCCGGCACGATCACATCGAACGAATCGGCGAGGGCCGGGACGTTCTTGCGCCAGACCCGCCAGTACTCCGGCCAGCCGTGGATCAGGAACAGCGGGGACCCCTCCCCCTCGCGGACGTAGCGGAACTCGGTCCCGTTGGCCCGAACGTACCTGTGGTCCCAGGACATCGATCGGTGTTCCCCGAGGACCCACTTGTAGCTTCGCCGGAACCACCCGTCACCGTCCGTCACTGTTCTCCCCGTGCTCCGGCTCTCGGTGTGTCCTAACGTCCCACGCGAACCTCTTTCCCGTCCGTGCCCTCGTGAGCCCCATGACCGACACCCCTCCGGAATCGCTCACGCCCGACGAGGCGTTCGCGCTCGTCGGTCACGAGACGCGCGTCGCGATCCTCCAGGCGGTGGTGGACGCCGCGCGGGAGGCCGACGATCCGTTCGCCTCGGTCGGGTTCTCCGAACTCCGAGAGCGCGTGGGAATGCGTGACTCCGGGGGGTTCAACTACCACCTCGGCAAGCTCGTCGGAACCTTCCTCGAACACGACGAGGAGGGGTCCGGCCCCGGTACACCACGCTGCTCGTGGTGGGAGCGATCCTCTCGGGCGTCTACACCGAGCAGGGCTCGGCCGAGCCGGTCGCCGTCGACACGCCCTGCCCGATCTGCGACGGCGTCATCGAGGCGACCTACGAGCGCGAGCGGGCGGTGGTCGCCTGTACCGACTGTGGGGAGACGTTCTACTCCTCGGCCGTCCCGCCGGGTGCGCTGGAGGGCTACGACACGTCCGAGTACCCCGAGGTGTTCGCCCGGTGGACGTCCCGACTGATGGCCGAGATGCGGTCGGGGTTCTGTCTGGCCTGTCTCGGTCGGGTCGACACCGAGGTCCGTCCGGAGGGGGGCAAGCCCGTCGTTCACTACCGGTGCCGGCGGTGTCCGGAGCGGTCGCGGACCTCCGTGGCCGCGGCGCTACTCGACCACCCCGCGATGGTGTCGTTCCACTGGGACCACGGCATCGACGTCCGCGAGGTCGTCGCCTGGGCCCTGCCGTGGCTCCACGGCGACACCACGCTCGTCTCGGAGGACCCCCTCCGGGCCGAGTGTACGGCCGAACTCGGCGGCGAGACGTTGACGCTCACCGTCGACGGGACGCTCTCCGTACTGGCCGTCGAGCGCTCCTGACCCGCCACGGACGGACGACCGTTTCCGCGAACCGTCAAGGAGGTGTTCTCGGAGTCAGTCTTCACGATCAGTTTCCCCCGTGGTAGCGACGCGTGCGCCGGAGTCCCGCGCTCCGTCGGCCGCCGGAACGGGAGGCTGATTAGGCCCGAGCGAGGAGGCCGAGCATGGAGATCCGCGAGGCGACGCCCGACGACGCGGCGGCGATGAGCGGCGTCGCGGAGGAGGCGTGGTGGGCGTCCTGTGCGGCGTTCCTCGACGGCGACACGTTGCGCGGGGTGCTCGCGGAGGGGTACTCCGAATCCCGGCTGTCCGGGGCCGTCGCGGACCCCGAACTCCACACGACGGTCGCAGTCGACGGTTCGGTGCTCGGGTTCGCAATCGCCGAGCGGACGTGGGCCGACACGGTCGACCTCCACGCGCTCTACGTCGACCCCGACCGCTGGGGGGAGGGTGCGGGGTCGGCGCTCCTCGAGTCGGTCCTCACGTACGCACGCGAAGAGGGGTGCGAGTACGTCCGCGCCACGGTGTTCGTGGACAACCCTGTCGCGCGGCCCTTCTTCGAGTCACAGGGGTTCGAGGAGGCCCGGGTGGTCGAGACGCCCGTGTTCGAGGAGGTCCACGAGGAGTCGGTCCTGGAGCGAGCCGTGTGATACGGACCGTTTTCGGCGGTCCGAAGGCTTGAAACCGGCGCGTATCGTAGCGCGCCTATGAGACACGTGACGATTCCGCAGGACCGCATCGGCGTCCTCATCGGCGAGGGCGGGGCGACGATGCGCGAGATCGAGTCGCGCGCGGAGGTCCGTCTCGACATCGACTCGGAGACGGGGTCGGTCCGCATCGAGTCGGTGGGCGACCCGGTCAAGGGGCTCGCCGGGCCGGACGTGGTGAAGGCCATCGGCCGGGGGTTCGCCCCCGAGGCGGCGCTCGAACTCGTCGACGACGACATGCGGATGCTGGAGATACTCGACCTCGACGCGGCCACCCGAAACCGGAACGACCTCCGGCGACAGAAGGGCCGACTCATCGGCGAGAACGGGAGGACGAGGGAACTGATGGAGGACCTCACCGGCGCGGACGTCGTCATCTACGGCTCGACGCTCGGCGTCATCGGCGGACCCGAACAGGTCGACGCGGTCCGCTCGGCCGCCGAGATGATACTCGATGGCGCGCCCCACGGCGCGGTCTACTCGTTCCTCGAGCGCCGCCACAACGAGATGAAATCGGAAGGCCTGGAGTACCACGAGTTCACTCCCGAGACGGCCCCCGAGGCCGGCGAGACGCCCGAGTGACGGCCCGCCCCGGTTCACGTTCCGGATCCGTCGGACCCCGCCCTCGCCGCATATCGACTACTTAAACCCCGCTCTGTTACGCACTCACATGCCGCCCGGTAGTGTCCCGTCGGCCACTTTCCCGACGGCTTCCGCCACACTTATATAGAATCACAAACAACGAATCCACCGACCATGGCACAACAGATGGGCGGTCAGCCCCTCATCGTCCTCTCCGAGGACAGTCAGCGCACCAGCGGGCGCGACGCACAGTCGATGAACATCACGGCCGGGAAGGCCGTCGCCGAGTCCGTACGGACGACGCTCGGCCCGAAAGGGATGGACAAGATGCTCGTCGACTCGACGGGCAACGTCGTCGTCACGAACGACGGCGTGACCATCCTCAAGGAAATGGACATCGAGCACCCGGCGGCTAACATGATCGTCGAGGTCGCCGAGACACAGGAGGACGAGACCGGCGACGGGACGACCACCAGCGTCGTCATCGCGGGCGAGCTCCTCGCGAAGGCCGAGGACCTCCTCGAACAGGACATCCACGCGACCATCCTCGCACAGGGGTACCGACAGGCCTCGGCGAAGGCCAAGGAGATCCTCGAGGAGAACGCCATCGAGGTCTCCGCGGATGACCGCGACTACCTCGAGAAGGTCGCCTCCACGGCGATGACCGGCAAGGGCGCGGAGAACGCCCGCGACCTCCTCGCGGAACTCGTCGTCGACGCCGTGCTCGCCGTGCGCGACGACGACGGCATCGACACGGACAACGTCAAGATCGAGAAGGTCGTCGGCGGGAGCGTCGACGGGTCCGAGCTCGTCGAGGGCGTCATCATCGACAAGGAGCGCGTCCACGACAACATGCCCTACGCGGTCGAGGACGCCAACATCGCGCTGCTGGACACCCCCATCGAGGTCAAGGAGACGGAGATCGACGCCGAGGTCAACGTCACCGACCCCGACCAGCTCCAGCAGTTCCTCGACCAGGAGGAGAAACAGCTCAAAGAGATGGTCGACACGCTGGCCGACGTCGGCGCGAACGTCGTCTTCTGCCAGAAGGGCATCGACGACATGGCCCAGCACTACCTCGCCCAGGAGGGCATCCTGGCGGTTCGCCGCGCGAAGAAGTCCGACATGAAGCGCCTGGCACGGGCCACCGGCGGCTCGGTCGTCTCCAACATCGACGACATCACCGCCGAGGACCTCGGCTTCGCCGGTAGCGTCGCCGAGAAGGACGTCGGCGGTGACGAGCGCATCTTCGTCGAGGACGTCGAGGAGGCCAAGTCCGTCACGCTGATCCTGCGGGGCGGGACCGACCACGTCGTCGACGAGGTCGAGCGCGCCGTCGAGGACTCGCTCGGCGTCGTCCGCGTCACCCTCGAGGACGGGAAGGTGCTCCCCGGCGGCGGCTCCCCCGAGACGGAGCTGTCGATGGGCCTGCGCGAGTACGCCGACAGCGTCGAGGGCCGCGAACAGCTCGCCGTCGAGGCGTTCGCCGACGCCATCGACGTCATCCCGCGCACGCTCGCTGAGAACGCGGGCCACGACCCGATCGACTCGCTGGTCGACCTGCGCTCGCGCCACGACGACGGCGAGACCTCCGCCGGGCTCGACGCCTACACCGGCGAGATCATCGACATGGAGGAGGAGGGCGTCGTCGAGCCCCTCCGCGTGAAGACCCAGGCCATCGAGTCCGCGACCGAGGCCGCGGTCATGATCCTCCGCATCGACGACGTCATCGCCGCGGGCGACCTGGTCGGCGGCAAGTCCGACGACGACGACGACGACGAGATGGGCGGCGGCCCCGGCGGCCCCGGCGGTATGGGCGGCGGCATGGGCGGCATGGGCGGCGGTATGGGTGGCGGCATGGGCGGCATGATGTAAGCTCGGCCCCGCGCCACTCACATCCACGCCACCCGCACCGACCCCGACCTCGTATCGCCCGACGACCGAACGCATTTCTTTCGGCCGCACACACCACCCGATAGATGCGCATGAACCACCGGAGGGTAACGAGGTGAGCCTCGCGACCGATCTCCTGCTGATCGTCGTCGGGGGTGGGGCGCTCTGGTACGGCGCCGACCGGTTCGTCGAGAGCGCCGTCGCCCTCGCCCGCCGGTTCGGCCTCTCGGACGTCGTCACCGGCGTCGTCGTCGTGGGGATCGGCACCTCCGCCCCGGAGGTGGCCGTCTCCGCGGACGCCGCCCTCAGGGGTTCTCCCGACATCGCCGTCGCCAACGTGGTCGGGTCGAACTTCTTCAACCTGGGGCTCATCCTCGGGACGGTCGCGCTCCTGGGGCGTGTCAGGGTCCGGGGACAGCTCCTCCGGCGGGACGGGGTGGCGCTCCTCCTGGCGACGCTCGCGGTCCTCGGGCTCCTGTTCGACCGCCGGCTCGGCCGACCCGAGGCGGTACTGCTTCTCGTGGGACTGGCCGTATACCTCGTGGTGCTCCTCCGGCGGAGCTCGCGGAGCACTCCGATCGCGGGCGGCGAGGCGGTCGAAGCGGGTCAGGGAGACCGGCCCCTGCTCGTCGCGCTCGGGCTCCTCGGCGGGCTCGCGCTCGTCCTCCTGGGTGCCGACGTGCTGGTCCAGGGGGCTTCCGCGCTGGCTCTCGACGCCGGCGTCTCGGAGTGGGCCGTCGGCATCACCGTCGTCGCGGCGGGGACCTCCAGCCCGGAGCTGGCGGCGGCGCTCGCGGCCGCACGGCAGGGCCGCCCCGGGCTCTCGGCGGGGAACGTCGTCGGGAGTTCGACGTTCAACCTGCTCGCCGTCCTCGGGGTGGCGGGCGTCATCGAACCGCTCTCAGTCGCCCCGAACGCGCCCGGCAGCCTCCTCTGGCTGTGCGGGCTCGTCGTCCTCGTCCTCGTCCTCTTCCGGTCGGGCCACGTCCTCACCCGGGTCGAAGGAGCGCTGCTCGTCCTCGCCGCGCTCGCGCGCTGGGCGGTCGACCTGCTCGGCGGCGCGTGACTACCCGGGCCGACCCGAGCCGGAACTGACTCCCCCGTTCCCTTCCCCGTCCGCGTTCCCGTCCCCGTTCCCGGGCGGTCGCTCGTCCGTCCGGACTTCGTTCCGGTCCGTTCCGCCACCGTCGGGCCCCTCGTGCTCGCCCGTCCGCCGTTCGACGACGACCCGTCGGACCCGGTTGTCCTCGACGGCCTCGATACTGACGAGCGTGCCGTCGAACTCGATCCGTTCACCCCGTTCCGGTGGCCGGCCGAGCGCGTCCACGAGCAGTCCGGCGATCGTCGCGGCAGGGTCACCCGGAAGCGCCGGCCCGTCGAGCGCGTCGTTGACGGCCCCGACGGTCGCGATCCCGCGGGCGCGGACCCCCCCGTCCGGCAGGGGGACGACCCGGCGGCGTTCCCCGACGTCGAGGATCTCGCCGACGAGCTCCTCGACGATGTCCTCGGCGGTGAGGAGCCCCTCGACGGCCCCGAACTCGTCGAAGACGACCGCGAGTTCGCCCTCCCCCGCCTGCATGGCCGCGAGCGTCTCGTCGACCCGGCGGGACTCGAAGGCGTGGATGATCGGCAGCAGGAACTCGTCGAGCGAGGCCGCGGGATTCGCGCGGGCCAGGTCGCGCACGTCGACGTAGCCGACCACCTCGTCGAGGCTCCCCCGGTACGCGGGGGCCCTGGTGATCCGGGCGTCGAGACACGTTTCGAGGGCCGCCCCGACCGTGCCGTCGGCGTCGACGGCCACCACGTCCGTCCGGGGGATCATCACGTCCGCGACGGTGGTCCCGGAGAACTCGAACACCCGCTCGATGAGCGTCTGCTCGTCGCCCTCGATGACGCCGAGGCGCTCGGCGGTCTCCACCATCGCCGTGATGTCCTCGCGGGTGACGTACGGCCGTTCGATGTCCCGACCGCCGCCGATGAGGGTGTTCATCGCACCGGTGACGGTATCGAAGACGGCGACGACGGGGTAGAGGAGCCGCTGGAGGAACACGACGGGGCCGGCGACCCGCCGGGACCACGACTCGGCGTTGGCGACCCCGTAGGACTTCGGGAGGATCTCGCCGAAGATCAGGACGACCGTCCCGACGACGAACGTCGAGACGAGCGCGGCGTCGGTCGCCGAGAGCGACCGGGTGAGCAGGGCCGTCGTCACGGCCGCGATGGCGGCGTTCACGAAGTTGTTCCCGACGAGGATCGTCACCAGCAGGCGGTGGGGGTCGTCCCGAAGTCGTCGGAGCGCCTCGATTCCGCGGCCCTCCATCGTCTCGACGCGGTGGTTCTCGAGCGAGAAGATCGATATCTCGGTCGAGGAGAAGAACGCGCTCACGGCGGTGAGCGCGACGAGGAGGAGCACACCCGCGGACGTGGACAGCGTGGCCATACCGGGTGTGGTAGTGCGCGAGTCAAGTAGGCGGGGGTCTGACGTCGGTTTCTGGACCGGGGGTCGTTGTTCTGTGGGTCACCGACCGAGGTGTTGGCTATGGTCGGACATGGAGGGTAGAGTCCTGTGATGCCCTTCGGACGCTCCGTGATGCCGGATCGTTTCCGAGGAACGACAATCCCTACGGCGTGCGATGGGGGCGGATCACGGCGTATCGTCGGGAAGAGATGGAGCCGACAGTCATCCCCGATTGGTGTAGTGTGTTTCAGCTGGTACTCGAAGAGCACTACAATCGGATGACTGAAGCGGGAGAAGATGGATCAGCGACGATCGTATCGGGATACCTCTTAGCTACTTATCCGCTTAGAACCCGGCCGAGATATCCGTTTCTCGTCTGTATCGTCAACAAATACAATAATCACGCCGGTCTCAACTTCGACTATGGGTGAGCTACGAGAGTTCGTATATATTGATGACGAGAGTCTGAATAGCAATCTATCCTCTCTGGGAAGAGGGGTTCCATCTGAAATTATTCAGTCAAGCGAAGGTGAAACAGAGAAGGCGGGTCAAGCTGGAGGCACAATTTGGGGTATTGGCGCGAAGGGAAAGTACGCAGGGATCGATCGAAATACTATCGAGACTACGCTCCAGATTACCGCCCCCTATCGATTTCAAGACTTACTGAATGCGCTGGAGGAGAACGATATCGAAATTCACCATAACCCCGATCCGCGGTCCGTAGCGAGGGGTGATGTCGTACGTATTGAAGGCCAAGCCAAGCCCATGTCTCTGTTCAAGTTTGAGGTGACGCTAAAGACGATTCGTGAACTGCTGAACCAACAAACTCAGCAATCATTAGAGGAATTAGATGATGCCGAAATCGAGGAAGACGTAGACCTTGCACAGTTAGACGTTATCCAAGAACTGATCGAGCATTTTACTGGTTCAACACTTCCGCTCAGAGTTGTGACTGACGATGCGAAGTACGGGGTGGCTCTGGATAGGGAAAAGATGAGGCTGTCCCCATCAAGAGCGTTCCTAAATGAGCAGGAATACACCCTATTTGGGCGTGTCGACCAGCGGATATTAGCTGATAGCTCGTGGGATCCTATTCTTGCCACGAAAATATTGAATCGATATCTGCCAGAAGATTCCTCAAGCGAGGAAATGAGAGAATCGCTCGAAGAAGTGGCTCGCGAAATAAACCTCTCTATGGAGGCCGAAGACTGGGAGTTGACAGGGCATACAGCGACGATCCACCCTATCGTGTTGTTCTGGTGACTTTTATAGTTAGTCGTTAACGCTTACTTCACGCCCTATTTGAGTGCCTTATTACAGCGATTGAATTCGTCTGTCCACTACTACCTCCATTGTGCGACGAGAAAATCGGTGCCTCGGAATATCCATACACCCTCGGGGGGACGTGTGGCGTTTTCAGATAAACGATTGCAGAGCGAGAATTCGATCAAGGCGGGAATGAAAGGGGCCGGTGGCTCGACGAACCCGGCCGATGGTGAGCTGAACCGAGTGAGGCGAACGTCGCTGGACTCGCTTCGCTCGTCCAGCGGAACAAGGACCGCAGGCTCGAGCGAAGCGAGGGACAAGGATCGTAGCGAGGCCTGGGAGTCGAGCCGTCGGGGGCTTTCCACCTATAGTCTCGGTACCTCCGTCCGCTGCCTTCGGCTCATCTGGACACCACCTTCAGATGCACCGATGACGAGGCCGTTGAAGATAGTGCTCGAATAAGTGTTCCCGCGCTGTTGCAGCTACCAAGAACGGATCGAAAGCCCCCGTCGGCTACGCTCCCGGGAACCACGCTGTGCTCCTCGCTCGCTACGCTCGCTGCGGTGCTTTCGGGTTCCGGGTTCGCGTACCCGGCGGCCCCTTTCAGTCCCACCCGATCCGGTCGGATGGGTCGCGGTCGCGTCTCCGAATCCCGCCCATTCGAACCACCGTGCGGAGCGGTTGGGTGAGAACGCCCCTACTCGACGTCGAGCGGGAACTGCTCGTTCTCGAGGACCGTGTTGAGGACGACGCTGGTGTTCGACTCCTTGATGTCGGGGTCGACCAGTAGCTCCTTGATCTGGTCGTTCATCGCGTCCGTGTCGCGGAACTTCCCGATGGCGATGACGTCGTGGTCGCCGGTCACCTCGTAGACGGAGACCATCTGCTGGTGACCCTGGAGCCGGTCGGTGATCTCGGGGAGGGCGCTCCCCTCGACCTTCAGCTGGATGACCGCGGTGACGTCGTAGCCGAGTTCGTCGTAGTCGACCTTCGGGGTGTAGCCCCTGATGACGCCGCGCTCCTCGAGGTCCGAGAGGTGGTTCGAGACGGTGGTGACGGAGACGTCGAGGCGTTCGGCGAGGCTCCGGAGCGATGCGCGGCCGTCGTCCAGCAGCGCGTTGATGAGTCGCTCGTCGAGGTTTTCGTAGGTCATGCACCCCGCTTGGGCGTCCCCCCCTTAGAACTTTACGAACATCCATTTCCGGTCGTCGGGGGGTGGGGCACCACCCACCCACTCACCGCGACACCCGGTTCGACCACGTCGGGTTCTACTCGATTGTTCCCCGCGAACGTCCGGAATAATCCGGGAAGACCCACACTATACCCCGCAGAGCCGGGGAATGAGTTGCGTGAATCAGTAGGGTTTTAGTCCCCGGAGTGTAGGGGTAGGCTGTCTGAGAAATGACGGATGACAACCTAGCTACCGACGGTGGCCTGTCGGCGGAGGCACAGCGGGTCCTCGACGAGATCGAGGAGAAGAACGTGGACTTCCTGCGGCTCCAGTTCACGGACATCCTCGGGACGGTCAAGAACGTGTCCATCCCGGCCAGCCAGGCCGAGAAGGCGTTCGACGAGGGGATCTACTTCGACGGCTCCTCGATCGAGGGATTCGTCCGCATTCAGGAGTCGGACATGCGGCTCAAGCCCGACCCGTCGACGTTCGCAGTGCTCCCGTGGCGGAAGAAGGAGGACAGCGCCGCGGCGCGGATGCTGTGTGACGTCATCGACACGTCGACCGGCGAGCCGTTCGCCGGTGACCCCCGCTACGTCCTGAAGCAGGCGATCGAGCGCGCCAACGACATGGGGTTCGAGGTCAACGCCGCGCCCGAGCCGGAGTTCTTCCTGTTCGAGGAGGACGAGGACGGCCGCGCGACGACCGTCACGGGCGACGCCGGCGGCTACTTCGACCTCGCGCCGAAGGACCTCGCGAGCGACGTCCGCCGCGACATCATCTACGGGCTCGAGGAGATGGGCTTCGAGGTCGAGGCCTCCCACCACGAGGTCGCCCAGGGTCAGCACGAGATCAACTTCACCTACGACGACGCGCTCACCACGGCCGACAACGTCGCGACGTTCCGCGCGGTCGTCCGGGCCATCGCCGCCGAGCACGACCTCCACGCGACGTTCATGCCCAAGCCGATCGCACGCATCAACGGCTCGGGCATGCACACCCACATGTCGCTGTTCACCGAGGACGGCGAGAACGCGTTCCACGACGGAGACGACGAGTTCGACCTGAGCGAGACGGCCAAGCAGTTCCTCGCCGGCATCCTCGAGCACGCCCCGGCGATCACCGCCGTCTCGAACCCGACGGTCAACAGCTACAAGCGCCTGGTGCCGGGCTACGAGGCACCGGTCTACGTCGCCTGGTCCGACCGGAACCGCTCGGCGCTCATCCGCAAGCCCGCCGCGCGCGTCCCGGCGGCCAGCCGTATCGAGGCCCGCTTCCCCGACCCGTCGTGTAACCCCTACCTCGCGTTCGCCGCGCTGATCACCGCAGGACTCGACGGCATCGAACAGGGCCTCGACTGCCCCGACCCGGTCCGCGAGAACATCTACGAGTTCGACGAGGAGAAGCGCGAGGAGTACGGCATCGACACCCTCCCGACGAACCTCGGCGAGGCCGTCGACGCGCTCGAGGAGGACGAGGTCATCAAGGGCGCGCTCGGCGACCACGTCTCCGAGAAGTTCGTCGAGGCCAAGAACGCCGAATTCTCCGAGTACATCGTCGAGGTCTCCGAGTGGGAGATCGACCGGTACCTCGAGACGTTCTAGCTCGATCCGACCCCCCACGATTCTTTCGCGCCACCGACCACGAGCGAGCAGCCGGTCCCGTCGTTGGGTAGCCCGCCCCAGTTCCACCCGTGTACCGCCGACGTATCACCATCGGCCATGTGGAGTCCCGCGCGGCCCGGTACGATGGGCGCAAACGACGGGGGCTCGGCTCCGCGTACAGCCGATACCCGGGCGGTTTCGGGTTCGGCGAGGCGACGGCGCGAGCGCCAGGCCCGAGGACGGTGCTGGACCCGCGTATCGCACCCGATACCGACCGGGGAGTGAGCCGCCCATCGATCCCGGAACGGGGACGCGAGTGCGCCCGCCCGTTCGTCGGCGTCGCCCCTATCCCCTGCGCCGAGAGATCGGGCTCGACCGCAGCACGCCCACTCGAAGCCGGACTCACCGAGAGGTTAGAGAGAACGCACGGGACGGACCCGGATACCGTGACGGAGCCGGGGAGCGACGGCACCAGCGGTCGGTCCGGGCGTCCGTCGGACGCCGCGAGGTCGGACGTTCAGTCCCGGAAGGCGCTGAAGCGGTCCTGTAGCCGGCCGGGGAGCCGGCCGGCACCGACGACGGCCCCGACGATGAGCATCAGGGCGTAGAGTCCGAGCGTCGAGAGCCAGATGACGATCATGGCGAAGATCGCCCACCCCCCTTCGAGGTAGGGCGTGTAGAAGGCTCCGAGCGTCATCACGGTCCCGTACAGGAGGACGAGGTAGGGCCCCCACCCGCGGGCCTTCCCGCGCCGAACCCGCGAGCGGACGTACTGCTTCAGGTCGCCCTCGATATCCTCGCGATGGACGGTCCGGTCCTCGACGCGACCCTCGAATCGGTCGAGCTCGTCGTAGATGCGTTCGAGCTCCTCGCGGACGTCGTCGATGTCGTCCACGTCGAACCCCGCGGCCGTCCGCGGCCCGCCCGGGCCGCCGGGGCCGTCCGGTCCCGACCCCAGCGGCCACTCGGCCTCGGGACCGCCGGGGGTCGGCTCGTCGCTCGCGCGCTGTGCTGCCGTGTCGTCGGTGGTGTCGTCCGTGTCGGTCATACCTTGTGTTCCGAACCCGTCCGCGCCGACCCGGCCCGCGAGGACCGCGTTCAGGACGACGCCGACGAGGAGGATGAGCCCGCCGAAGTAGAGGAAGGTCACCAGCAGGAGGACCGCGCCGAGGACGCCGTAGGCGTCGTAGCTGCCCGCACCGGCAGCGTAGACGCGGAATCCGGTCTCGAGGAGCGTCCATCCGCCGGCGGCGAAGACCGCGCCCGGCACCGCCTCGCGGATCTCGACCTCGCCGGGCAGGAAGTAGTAGAGCGGGAGGAAGGCGGCCGTGAGCCCGCCGAGGAGCAGCAGGGTGCCGACGACCCCGGCGAGATCGAAACCCGCGACGATCAGGTCCGGGTCGAGGACGGCGATGACCACGCCCACGAGTACGGTCGCCGTGATACCGACACCGACCGCCCCGAGGGTCACGACCGCGTCCCTGACCTGCCCGACGATGGAGTCGGGGAGCGGCGAGCCGTACACCGTCGAGAAGGCCACGTCCATCCCCCGGAAGAGCTTCAGCCCCGACCAGAGGAGGACGGCCGTCCCGACGAGGCCGGCACCGGCCTGCCCGGCGGTGTTTCGGAGCGTCTCCTGGACGAGGGTCCCGGCCTGTGGGCCGAACGCCTCCGCCGCCCGGTTCGCGAGCGCGAACGCGAGTTCCTCGCCGCCGAAGGCCGAGGCGGCGACCACCGCCAGCAGCATGAGCGGGACCAGCGAGACGAACGCGTAGTACGCGAGGCTGGCCGCGATGAACGTGATGCGGTCGTCGCGGACGCCCTGGACGGTCTGTCGCGTCACCCGTACGACGCCCCCGGCCTGTCGGTTCACGGACCCGGGTTCGGCCGAGGGGGGTAAAAATATAAAGCTTGTAAACCGGGCAGCGCCGCTCGGCGAGCGTCGCCCTGGAGGAGCCACGATCCGACTCGTCGCGTGCCCGTGTCGGTAGGTATTATCGCCCCCGGTCCGAAGCGCCGGCAATGCAGGACGCCTACAAGGAGCTCATGTTCCGTAGCTTCAAGGACGCCATGGACATCGTGGCGGATTACAACGAGTGGGTCGAGGACTCGTTCGACGCGCAGGTGCCGGTTCCGCCCCAGGCCGTCCCCCAGGTCGCGATGATGCTCTACCAGAGCCGCGTCCGCGAACACATGGGCGACAGCGGCGAGTTCGACTTCCCCGAATTCCAGAACCGAATGTACGAGTAACCGGCCGCGAGCGGGTCGCGTGAACCCGGCGGACCCAACCAGTTATACCGGTGCTTCTCGACGCCCTCGGGTATGGCCGACCACGACTACGAGACCATCGCCGTCGAACCACACCCGGACGACGACCGGATCAGTCGGATCCGTCTCGACGCGCCCGGGCGGAACAACACCATCGACCTCACCATGCTGGCCGACCTCCACGAGGCGTTCACGGCCGCGGACAGGGACCGGGACGTCCAGGGTATCCTCCTGGGAAGTACCTCCGACCCGTTCTGTGCCGGCGCGAACGTGGACGAACTCCGTGACCTGGGGTTCGAGGCCGGCACGCGCTGGATGCAGCTCTACTTCGACACGCTCGACGTCCTGCGGGACACGGGCAAGCCGGTCGTCGCCGCCGTCGACGGGACGTGTGTCGCCGGCGGGAACGAGCTGACGATGGCGTGTGACCTCGTCGTCGCGGGCGAGTCGGCACGGTTCGGCCAGCCGGAGGTCGGCGTCGGCTCCTCGGCGGCGGGCGGCGGCGTGCAGCTGCTCCCGCTGCTGGTCGGCGAGAAGCGGGCCCGCGAGATGCTCCTCCTCGGCGAACTGCTCTCGGCCGAGGAGGCCGAGCGCATCGGGCTCATCAACCGCGTCGTCGACGACGAGGAGGTCGAGGAGCGCGCGATGGGCTTGCTCACCCGTATCGTCGACACGAAGAGCCCGCAGGCCTACCGCGCGATCAAGGGAATCATGAAGACCTGGACGAACCTCGGGCTGCTGGCCGAACCGATGGCCCGGGACATGACCGCGAGCGTGTGGGCGAGCGAGGAGTTCGACGAACGCGTCTCGGCGTTCCTCTCCAGGCAGGAGCAGACCCCCCGGGAGTTCACCGGGACGCGACCCGACCCGTCCGCGGACAGCTCCGGGGACGCGGACGGGAGCGACGACGAGTAAACGGCGAGGAGCGACGAGGACGACCGGGGTCAGCGCTCCCGGCCCTCGCGGAGCCCGTCCGTGAAGCCCGTGACGATACGTCGGAGGAACAGGAAGACGAAGAAGACGACGAGCAGCAGGAAGAGGACGAGCACGACGAGGATCGGATCGATCCCACCGAGTTGCAGGAGCATATCCGGAGTCGGCCCGCCGGCAGGAAAGGGGTTTCGGGCCGGCCGGCGCATCCGGTCCGGGACGGACGGGCCGGGCGACGGCGCTCGTGAGCCTACGCCGTGGCAAAGTACTTGAGAGGCCGTCGGAAAGGCCAACGCGATGGGACTGCTGCCCTCCAAGCCGGACCTCTCCGCCGACGCCGACGCGGGTCCCCGAGTCGTCGGCGTCGACAGCGAGGACGCCGACGATCTCATGTCGGCGCTCACCTCCCGGACCGCCCGACGGATCCTCTCGGCTCTCCACGAGGAGCCCAACCCCCCCTCGAAGCTCGCCGATCGGGTCGATACGAGCCTCCAGAACGTCCAGTACCACCTCGAACGCCTCGAGGACGCCGGTGCGGTCGAGGTGGCCGGGACCGCCTACTCGGAGAAGGGCCGCGAGATGGACATCTACGCGCCCGCCGACGAGCCGTTGGTCATCTACGCCGGCCGCGAGGAGGAGGCCTCGGGGCTCAGGGCGGCCCTCTCGCGACTCCTCTCCGGGGTCTTCGCCCTCGCGATCGGGGCCCTCGCCGTCCAGGAGGTGTTCGGCGAGGGGATCCCCTTCCCGGTCGCACAGACGGGGAGCGGCGGGGGGGCTGACGGCGGCGATAGCGGTGGAGCGGGCGGAGCCGGCGGCGCGGACGGCGGCTCCGGGGGTGACGTGGGTATCGCCAGCGACGGCGGGGGGACCGGGACCCCGGATCCGACGCCGAGCCCGGATGGGCCGGGGATCGCCCAGACCACACCCTCGTCGACCCCGGCTCCGGAGGCGACGGGGGTCCCGACGGAGGCCGCCACGGGCACGCCCGCGGCCACCGGGACGCCCGCGCCCGTGGCGACCGAGGCGGCGACGACCACGCCGACCGCCGAGCCGACGCCGGCGGCGACGGCCGCCGACCTCGCCACGGAGACGGTCAGGACCGCGGCGGAAGCAGGGAGCGCGGGGGCGCTCGATCCGACCGGTCTTCCCCCGGGCGTGCTGTTCTTCCTCGGCGGCACGCTCGTGCTCGTCGCCGCCGTCGCCCTCACGTACGGGAACTGAACGAAGGGTCAAACGGCTCTTTGAACCTACGACGCCTATTTGCACTACTCACACCCAGTGGCAGGTACGCTTCGGCCCTCCACCGAGCGTGACGCGGCACGACCCCACGTTCTACAGCTCGAACGACGCCAGGAGCGTGCCGTCCGGCTCGACGATGCGCCCGCTGACGCTCGCCCCATCCGCTCCGTCCGCTCGCCCCTCCTCGCCCGTTCCCCGGAGTTCGGCGTGGGCCGGCCGGTGCCACCGCGGGTCGGCGTGGCTCCCCGGGTTCAGCACCGGTGGGTCGCGCTCGCCGTCGAACCCCGGTCTGTGGGAGTGACCGACCACGACCAAGTCGGCCATCGCCTGCCGGCCGAGCATCGCGAGCGCGGTGTCGGAGTGTTCGTGCCCGTGGACCACGACGATACGGAGACCGCCCCACTCGACGACCCGGTCGGCGGGGAGCCGTTCGCGGAGCTCGGTCGGGTCGTTGTTCCCGTAGACGGCTCTGAGTTCTCGGGCCTCCGACTCGAACGCCTCGAGGACGGACCGGGTGAGGAAGTCCCCGGCGTGGAGGACGAGGTCGGCCTCACGGACCGCCTCCAGGGTACGTCCCTCCAGGCGGTGGTCCGACCGACCGTGGGTGTCGGAGACGACGACGAGCATACGCGCTCTCGGGGGGCAGGCCACATGAACGGGTCGGGACGGAGCGGGACGGGTCGATGCCGGTAGGCCTTTGAGACGGCGGCCACTCGACGGGACAATGGCAGGCAGCAGGTCGGTGGTCATCGCCGCGCTCATCGCCAACGGGGCCATCGCGGTCATGAAGTTCTTCGGCTACCTCCTCACCGGGAGTCCCTCGATGCTGTCGGAGACCTACCACTCCATCTCCGACACCGGCAATCAGGTGTTCCTCCTCATCGGTATCCGCTACGGCGCGAGGGACGCCAGCAGACGGCACCCGTTCGGCTACGGCAAGGCGCAGTTCTTCTACGCGTTCCTCGTCTCGGTCCTGCTGTTCGGTATCGCGGGGTGGGAGTCGGCCAAGCACGGCTACCAGGCCTTCGTCGACCCCCACCCGGTCAGCGCCACCCCGGCGACGCTGCTCGGTTTCACGTTCCCCGGCGTGTGGGTCAACTACGTCGTCCTCGTCGGAGCCATCGCCTTCGAGGCGTGGGCGCTGAAGAAGGCGTACGCCGAGATGAAACGGCAGATGGACAGACACGGCTGGGCGACCCTCCGCGAGGCGTTCAGGAAGACGAGCGACGTGACCACGCTCACTGCGCTGACCGAGGACACCATCGCGATGGCGGGGGCCGGCCTCGCCCTCGTCGGCGTCTACCTCTCGCGAGTGACGCAGAACCCGCTGTACGACGCGTTCACGTCGATACTCATCGGCCTGATGCTGATGGGGTTCGCGCTGGCGCTCGCCTGGGAGAACAAGCGACTCCTCCTCGGCGAGTCCCTCCCCAGAGAGGACGAGCGACCCCTCCGCGAACTCATCCGCAACGCACCGGGGGTCACCCACGTCGACGCCCTGCAGACGGTCTACTTCGGCCCCGAGCGGGCGCTCCTCACCGCCGACGTGAGCTTCGACTCCGGGATGGACACCGAGGAGATCGACGACCGCATCACGTCCATCGAGGAGGAGATCATGTCCACCGCTCCGAGCATCAAGCGGGTCTACCTCGAACCCGAACTGTAGCGAGCAGGCGAGTCGGACGGCCGCGGCTCCGCACGGTGTGCGACTCGCGCTCCCGCGTGACGCCGTGCGGCCCTTCGGTCGGGCACGCGGGGTGGTGGTCCCGTCCTGTTACTTGAACCTCCGGTCACGCGAGTCCGACCGCGTTACACTTCCGCCGCGACCGGCGAACCCTTTTATCCGAGAGGGAGGTACCGACGAGTGTGTCGCGGCCCGCCGAGTCCGAGTCGGAACCCGAGTACCTGCGCTTCTTCCCCTACGAGGAGCCGTACGACCACCAGCACGAGGCCATGGGCCGCATCCACGACGCCCTCGGGGAGGGCCGGCACGTCCTCTTCGAGGGGGCCTGCGGGACGGGCAAGACGCTCGCCTCCCTGGTGCCGGCACTCGAGTACGCCCGCGAGCACGACAAGACGGTCGTGATCACGACGAACGTCCACCAGCAGATGCGCCAGTTCGTCCGTGACGCCCGCGCGATCACTCGACAGGAGCCGCTCCGGGCAGTGGTGTTCCGCGGGAAGGCCTCGATGTGTCACATCGACGTCGGCTACGAGGAGTGCCAGGCGCTGCGGGATACGACCCGCGAACTCGTCGATCGGGAGGAAGACCTCCACTCGCTGGAGTCCCGCGAGCGCGAACTGCTCGACGACGCCCAGTCCGGAAGCGAGGAGGCGGCCGACGCCCGCGGGGCCGTGATGGACGAACTCGAGAACGTGCAGGCGGAGATCGAGACGCTCCAGGAGGAACGAAACGTCTGCGAACGCTTCTACGAGAACCTCACCGGTGACACCGACGCGTTCTACGACTGGCTGTTCGAGGACGTCCGCACGCCCGACGACGTCTACGAGTGGGCCCACGAGCAGGGGTTCTGCGGCTACGAACTGCTGAAGGAGGGGATGGAGGGGGTCGATCTCGTGGTGGCGAACTACCACCACCTGCTCGACCCGTTCGTCCGCGAGCAGTTCTTCCGCTGGCTCGGGCGCGAGCCCGAGGACGTCGTCGCGGTGTTCGACGAGGCCCACAACATCGAGGAGGCCGCCCGGGACCACGCCACGCGAACGTGCGCCGAGATCACGTTCGACGGCGCGCTCGACGAACTCGACGACGTGGAGGACCACCGGGTCGACGCCGCACGGAACGTCATCGAGGCGTTCAGGGACGCGCTCGTCGGAACCTACGAGGACGCGCTGACGCCCCACGAGCGCGAGTCGGTCGACGAGGACTGGACCGACCTCACCGTCGAGAACCCCGACGGCCGCGACGACCTCACGGTGGCGTTCCTCGAACGCTACACCGGCCAGGGGTTCGACCGCGACCTCGAGATGGCGCTGGAGCTCGGGACGACGCTCGACAGGCGATACGAGCAGGCGTACAAGGACGGCGAGACGACCACGCGGAAGGAGTGTCGCGTGCTGGCGGCGGCGACGTTCGTCGACGCGTGGCTCGAGGAGGGGAAGAAGCCGGGGCAGTACCCCGTCGTGAGCGTCCGCCGGGACGGCACCGGAGGTGTCCGGGGTCGTGCGGAGCTGTACACCTGCATCCCCCGCGAAGTGACCGCGCCGCTGTTCGCCGACCTTCACGCCGCGGTGCTGATGAGCGCCACCCTCCGCCCGTTCGACGTCCTCTCGGACGTTCTCGGGGTCGAGGATCCGGTCACGATGGCCTACGGGGCGCAGTTCCCCGAGGAACGCCGCCGCACCTACGCGGTCGACGTTCCGCCCCTCTACGCCCGCAACCGCGACGACCCCGGCGTCCAGGGGAGCGTCACCGAGGTACTGGAGGACGCGATCGAGTTCACGCCGGGGAACACGCTCGCCTTCTTCCCCTCCTACGCCGAGGCCGAGCGCTACTACCACCGCGTCGAGACCGACGCGACGCCCTACCTCGACCGCCCGGGGGTCCGCGCCGAGGAGCTCCGCGAGGAGTTCGTCGCCGACGATCACGGCGTGCTGTTCACCTCGCTGTGGGGGACCCTGACGGAGGGGGTCTCCTACGACGGCGACGACGCCCGGACGGTCGTCGTCGTCGGGGTACCGTACCCGCACCTCGACGACCGGATGGACGCCGTCCAGCGGGCCTACGCCGGGGCGTTCGGGGGGGACGGTACACCCGCGGAACGAGAGGACGCGGGCTGGCGCTACGCCGTGGAGATCCCCACGGTCCGGAAGACCCGGCAGGCGCTCGGCCGCGTCGTCCGCTCGCCGGAGGATTTCGGCGCACGCGTGCTCGTCGACGAGCGCTACACGCTCTCCGGTCGATCGGAGCTCGGCGAGTACAGCGTCAACGGCACGTTCCCCGACGAGGAGCGCGCCGAGATGATCGACATCGGCCCCGGGAAGCTGAAGTACGCGATGCTGAACTTCTACGCGGACGTGGACGCGTGGGACGGCGATCCCCCGGTGCCGTGAGCGACCGTCGGATCGAAACTGGCGACCGACGAGGTCGAGGGGATGCTTGCGAATTCCGGCAACAGAGGTGTGTGCCAGGAGTCCCCGGACGGCGGGTATGGAGTTCACCGAGAACGACGAGGGGAAACCGGTCCTCGACTCCGACGGACACGAGCTAGGTGTCGTCGACGAGGTCCGACACGGCACCGCGTACGTCACGCCGATGGCGGACCTCGCATCGCCGGTCCGCGCCGAACTGGGCTGGGGCGGCGACGACCGTGACACGTACCGACTCGACGAGGCGCGGATCGAGACGGTGCGTTCGGGCGAGATCGAGCTCCGCGAACCATGAGTGCCATCATCGACGCCGACGACGACGTCGTCAGGGCCGCCTACGGGGTGCTCACGGGCGACAGTCCACAGGGGACGAACGGCGTGCGTCGGATCACGAACGAGGACGGAACCGACTCCGTCTACCGAATCGACCCCGACGCCGTCCCCGACGACGTCGATGCGGCGGAGGTGGCGGAGAGCGGCGAGTTCCCGGACAGCGAGGCCGTCCTCTGGCGGGCGGACCGCGACCTCGTCGAACGCGAGGCCGAACGGCGCGACCTCCTGGAGTGATCAGGGGACGCGGGCGACCGGCGTCGGCAACGAGAGCGGACGGCAGACGCCGATAGCGTGATCGAGTGCGTGGGTGGCTGACACGGGCTGTCAGGCCGCGCCGGGAAGGGAAGCGTTAATCCCGCCCCCCCGCTGGACCCGGACATGAAGGTGCTCGTCACGGACCCCATCGCGGAAGCCGGTATCGAGCGGCTCCGCGAGGCCGGCCACGAGGTCGAGACGGCCTACGACCTCGAGGGTGATGCGCTCCTCGACGCCGTCTCGGACGCGAACGCGCTCGTCGTCCGCTCCGGAACCGAGGTGACCGAGGCGGTGTTCGAGGCCGCCCCCGACCTCGTCATCGTCGGGCGAGCGGGCATCGGCGTCGACAACATCGATATCGACGCGGCGACCGAGCACGGCGTCATCGTCGCGAACGCGCCGGAGGGGAACGTCCGGGCCGCCGCGGAACACACCGTGGCGATGACGTTCGCCATCGCCCGCTCGATCCCGCAGGCCCACGCCCGGCTGAAGGCCGGCGAGTGGGCCAAAGGCGACTACCTGGGGACCGAGGTGAACAAGAAGACGCTGGGTATCGTCGGGCTCGGCCGCGTCGGCCAGGAGGTCGCGAAGCGGCTCAACGCACTCGGGATGAATCTGGTCGCCTACGACCCGTACATCGGCAAGGAGCGGGCCGAGAAGCTCGGGGCCGAACTCGCTCCCCTCGAGGAGGTGCTCGACCGGGCGGACTTCATAACGGTCCACACGCCGCTCACGCCCGAGACGGAGGGACTGATCGGGGAAGAAGAGCTCGCCCGGATCGAGGGTGGCTACGTCATCAACTGCGCCCGCGGCGGCGTCGTCGACGAGGCGGCGCTCGCCCGGGCCGTCGAGGACGGGGTCATCGCGGGGGCGGCGCTCGACGTCTTCGCCGAGGAACCCCTCCCGAGGGACTCGCCGCTGCTCGACGTCGAGGACGTCGTCGTCACGCCACACCTCGGGGCCTCGACGGAGGCCGCCCAGGAGAACGTCGCTACGAGCATCGCCGATCAGGTGCTCGCCGCGTTCGCCGAGGAGCCGGTGATGAACGCGCTCAACGCCCCCTCGATGGACGCGAACGCGTTCCCGCGGGTCAGGCCGTACATCGAGCTGGCCGAGACCGCGGGACGGGTCGCCGTCCAGCTGTTCGACGACCAGATCAGCGAGGTCGAGGTGGTCTACGCGGGCGACATCGCCGAGGAGGAGATCGATCTCGTCACCGCCTCGGCGCTCAAGGGGGTGTTCCGGCCGCTGGAGTGGCAGGTCAACGCCGTCAACGCCCCGCGGATCGCCGAGGACCGCGGCATCGACGTGAGCGAGACGAAACGCAGCCAGTCCGAGGACTTCCAGTCGCTCGTCACCGTGACGGTCCGGAACACCGACTCGGAGGTCTCCGTGTGTGGGACGCTGTTCGCCGGCGAGGACCCCCGCATCGTCCGCATCGACGGCTACCGCGTCGACGCCATCCCGGGCGGGCGGATGGTCGTCACCCGGAACACGGACGAGCCGGGCGTCATCGGCCTCATCGGCTCGGTCATGGGCGAGTACGGCATCAACATCGCGGGAATGTACAACGCCCGCGAGACCATCGGCGGGGAGGCGCTCACCGTCTACAACGTCGACGACCCGGTCCCCGACGAGGCCCGCGAGCGGCTGGAGGAGGACCCGCGGATCATCGAGACGCGCTACATCACCCTCTCGAACGACGAGGACGACATCGACCCGGTCCGAGCGTCGATCACCGAGTAGCGACCGGGATCCCGGTGCTCGCGCCGGCGGCCCCGGCCCGGAGACCAGTCACCACGGATCAGCCGAACAGTCCGCGAAGCCTGCCGAGTAGTCCACGGGATTCCAGCGATTCGACCCGCGATTCGAGCGTCTCGACGCGCTCGCGGTGTTCCCGGAGTTCGCGGTCGAGGAACGTCGCCCACTCGCGGGCGTCGTCACGCTCGCGGCGAGCCGTGTCGAGTTCGTCGGTCAGCTCCTCGACACGCGCCTTCCGAGCCTCCGAGACGGCCCTCGTCCGACGGAGTTCGCCCTCCAGTTCGGCGATCCGCTCGCGGAGGCGGCCGACCTCCTCCGAGGCGGCCACGTCGCCGGATCCCTCGCGTTCGTCCACCTCCTCCCGGGGCGGCCGCAGCCCCGTCGTCCGGACGAGCCGTGGCTCGGACCCGGACGAGACGTCACTCGATGACATACACGGACACAGGAGGGAACGGCACAATAGTCTACGTCAGACCTCCGTCGGCGGTGCGTCGGTCGCCGGTCGTGACAGTTGCCCCGGGCCTGCCGACCTCACAGCAGTCGGCGGAGCCGTCCGAGCAGGCCGCCGCCGACGCTCTTTCCGGCGAGATGCGCGAGGATGGCGTCCGTGTCGTTCGGGACGGGCTCCGGTTCCGATCCGGCCTCGGCGGCCGCTTCGGGGTCCTTCAGGAGGTGTCCCGTCGTCAGGCAGACGACGTCCTCGCCGTCGTCGACGACGCCGCGGTCGCGGAGTTCGCGGAGGCCAGCGACGCTCGCTGCGGAGGCCGGCTCGACGCCGACGCCCTCCTCGGCGAGGTCGCGCTGGGCGCGGGTGATGGCCTCGTCGCTCACCGCGACGGCCGTCCCGCCAGTCTCGCGGATACCCGGCAGGGCCTTCGGGGCGTTGACCGGGTTGCCGATGCGGATGGCGGTCGCGCGGGTCTCGACCTCCTCCCACCGGCGGGTGTCGTCGAGGTCCTCCTCGATGGCCTCGACCATCGGGGCCGCGCCCTCGGCCTGCACCCCCGTAAGTTTCGGGACGTCGCCCGGCGCGAGGTCACCCCCGCGGACGAGTTCCCGGAAACACTTGTAGAGCGCCGCCGTGTTGCCCGCGTTACCCACCGGGAGGACGACCCGGTCGGGGAACCGGCCCTCGTCCGCGTAGAACCCCTCGAGTATCTCGAAGCCGATGGTCTTCTGGCCCTCCAGCCGGAAGGGGTTGAGCGAGTTCAGCAGGTACGCCTCCCCGCGGTCGGCGAGGTCCTGCACGCGGTCGAGGCAGGCGTCGAAGTTACCGTCGACCTCGAGGATGCGCGCGCCGTGGAGCGCCGCCTGGGCGACCTTCCCGGCCGCGACCTTCCCGGCGGGGAGGAGCACCAGGGTTTCGAGGTCGGCACGACCGCCGTACGCGGCGAGCGCCGCCGAGGTGTTCCCCGTCGAAGCGCAGGCGAGCCGATCGACCCCCAGCTCCTGTGCGACGCGCACCCCGACGGTCATCCCGCGGTCCTTGAAGCTCCCCGTCGGGTTCATCCCCTCGTGTTTGATCCGGAGGTTCCGGACGCCGACGTCGGCCTCCAGACGGGGGACGCGGTGGAGGGGCGTGTCGCCCTCGGGGAGGCTGACCCCCTCGTCGAAGGGGAGGGCGGCGGCGTAGCGCCAGACGCCCCGGCCCGAGAAGTCGTCGAACGTCGGGTAGGAGTCGTACCGGACCTCCAGCAGCGAGTCGCAGTCCGGGCAGGTGTAGACGGGCCCCTCGTAGGGGGCGTGGACCGCGCCGCACTCGATACAGGCCAGCCAGACGCCGTCCTCGGCGCACTCCGGGGCCGAGTTCGCCGTTGGGAGTTCGAGGTCTGCCATTGACGGCGCGACGGGGAGCGCGGGCAAAAACCGGTCGGTTGTCCCGCCGGACACGGACCCCGAGGAGGACCTCGAACGGTCCCCCTCCCGTCGGGTCCGCGCTTGCGGGGACGATACCGGGCGAGTGGCACCTCCAAGTCCGGGTGACTTCTGCGAGCGGCCGGTCCCGTATCCGGCGACCCGCTACCTCGAACAGTAGCC
Organism: Salinirubellus litoreus; assembly: GCF_037335815.1. Taxonomy (NCBI): domain Archaea; kingdom Methanobacteriati; phylum Methanobacteriota; class Halobacteria; order Halobacteriales; family Natronomonadaceae; genus Salinirubellus; species Salinirubellus litoreus. The sequence continues at coordinate 447,696 of NZ_CP147841.1, forward strand.
GTGCTTCCGGATACACTCGCGCATCTCCTCCTCGGTGGCGTGCTTGTGGAGCGTCGTCGGCGTGTCGCAGTAGAAGTGCTCGCCGTCCCACCGGAGCGTCACGTCGTGGTCGCTGCCGAGGAACTCGGTTCGGACGACGATGCGGTTTCCCTCCCGGAGGCGCTCCACGAGCTCGTCCGTGGCGCAGTCGCCGGCGTCGATGACGGTCGGAGACACCATGTCAAGTGCTATCGTGGAGGTGCCACATGAGCGTTCGCCTCGACAACAGGTGAGCTTTATACGTCCCCGGCACGGCGAACTCCGTCGAGGAGCGCCCGAGACCGGCACACGGTCGGCGGCGGCTGGTCGGGCTCGGGTTCCGAACCCCGCCAGGTACGGCGTCGCTATCCGCCCGGCCGCTCGCTCACCGAAGGACTGACGCGGGCGGTCGCGTGGGGGACGTCACCGGGGACGACGTGAGAGACGGGTCGACCCCGAGGCGGTGTCGGAGCGTCACGCCCGGGGCTCGATCGGTGTCTAGAGCGAACCCGTACCGAAGTCGTCGATGCGCTCGTGGACGTAGGCGCACCACTCGTCGAGCGTCGCGTGCATCAGTTCGCGGGCCTCCTCGACCGGCGTGGCGGTGTACTGGTAGACGTGGCCCCCCGAGTCGAGTAGCCGACGCTGGCGGGACGCGAGGCCCTTCTCCCGGAGCGTCGCCAGCGAACGGTTCACGTTCGAACGGTCGCGATCGACGACGTCGGCGAGCTCCGCCACCGTGCTACTGGGCGCATCGAGTAACGCGAGGTAGGTCCGGGCCTCGTGGCGCTGGATGCCGAAGACGCACACCATCACCTCCTCGAACCCCGGCTCGTCGCCGAGCATGAGGTCGCGGAAACGCCCCGGGTCCGGGTCCGTGTTCATGCACTCGCGTTCGGAGCCGAGCGGCAAAATACCGATGGTGCCGCCCGCCCGCGTCACATGACCGTGCATTCGTGTGACATGGGCGCACAGGCGCACGAACGGGCCAGCGATATCCCACCGGGAACCCATCTCGAAGACGTCATGTCGACCGATACCGAGACACAGAGGGCGAGGGCGGTAACGGAGGGAACCGGCAGCTGGCGGGGTGCCGTCGTGGCCGGGATCGCCGGGGGCGCCGCCATGGGCGTCCTGATGAGCCTGATGAACTCGACCGTGCTCGCGGTGGCCATCCCGGGACTGTACGGCCTCGCGCCGCCGGCGAACGGGATCGCCGGCTGGTTCGTCCACCTCTCGCACGGTGCCGTACTCGGGGTCGTCTTCGCCGGACTCCTCTCGGTCCCGGCGCTCCGTGAGGTGACCGGCTCGGCGCTCCGGACCACGATCGCGGGTCTCGTCTACGGCGTCGTCATCTGGATCGTCCTCGCCGCGCTCGTGATGCCGGTGTGGCTCGGGGCCGTCGGCTTCCCGTCGCCGCCCCCGTTCCCGAACTTCGCCGTCCCGAGCCTCCTCTGGCACCTCGTCTACGGCGCGGTGCTCGGTGCCGTCTTCCCCGCCGTCGAGGGGCTGTAGCGGGTACCGGGAACCGGAGCACCGAACACCCTTGTACCGGGACCCCTTCGGGGGTCCCATGCCGACGGAGACCCGCCAGTGGCACCTGGCGGCACGGCCGACCGGCGAACCGACGCGGGACGACTTCGAGCTGCGGGAGACGACCCTCGACGAGCCCGGGCATGACGAGGTGCTCGTCCGTACGCTCTACCTCTCGGTCGACCCGTACATGCGCGGCCGGATGCGGGACGCCGAGTCCTACGCCGAGCCCTGGGAGGTCGGCGACCCGATGCGGGCGGGCGCGGTCGCGGAGGTCCTCGACTCGAACCACGAGGGGGTCGAGCCGGGCGACGTCGTCAACGGCGAACTCCCGTGGGCCGAACACGCGGTCGTCGACGGCGAGGAGCTCCGGACCGTCGACGACTCGCTCGCGCCCGTCTCGACCGCGCTCGGCGTCCTCGGGATGCCCGGCGCGACCGCGTACTTCGGGCTGACCGACGTCGGCGAGCCCGTCGCCGGTGACACCGTGGTCGTCAGTGGTGCCGCGGGGCCGTCGGTTCCGTGGTCGGGCAGGTCGCCCGCATCGGCGGCTGTGAGGTCGTCGGAATCGCCGGCAGCGACGAGAAGTGCGACTGGCTGGTGGAGGAGTTAGGCTTCGACGCCGCCGTCAACTACGACACCGAGGACGTCCGCACGCGCCTCCGCGAGGAGACCGACGGCGTCGACGTCTACTTCGACAACGTGGGCGGCCCGATCACCGACGCCGTCTGGCCGCTGCTCTCCGTCGGCTGTCGGGTCGTCGTCTGCGGACAGATCTCGCTCTACAACGCCACCGAGACGCCCACCGGCCCCCGAAAGCTCGGCCAGCTCATCCGGACCCGCGGGAAGGTCGAGGGCGTGCTCGTCCGTGATTACCCCGACTGGTCAGAGGCGTTCGAGCGCATCGCCGGCTGGATCCGCGAGGACGAACTGCGCTACCGGGAGACGGTGACCGAGGGGTTCGGGAACGCCCCCGACGCGTTCCTCGGGCTGTTCGAAGGGGAGAACATCGGCAAACAGGTCGTGCAGGTCGCGGAACGGGAGTGAACTGGACGTAGGTCGCTCGCCGGGCCCCGTATCCGGCACGCTGGCGTGCCTGCCGGTCCCGAGAATCGCGATCATCCCCGGATAGTCGCCGGGGCCTACCCGTGTTCCGAGGCTGTCTTCCCGATCTCGGCTCCCGTGACGGACTGTTCGGGGACTCCCGTCACTCCACACAGAGCTCCCCGATCGTCCGACACAGCACCTCGACGCCGTCGACGAGCGCGTCGACCGGTGCCCACTCGTCGACGGTGTGTGACTGCTCGCTCACGCCCGGCCCCCAGATGATCGCCGGGATCCCGGCGTCGTTGACGAAGTTCCGCTGGTCGGTCGCCGCGTCCTTGCCGTGGGGGTCCGTCTCGATGCCCGCGACGTCGTGGGCGTGTCGGCGGACGACCGTCGCGATCTCGTGGTCCGGGTCGATCTCCGCGGCCTCGTAGGTCCGCGTGCGCTCGATCGACACCTCGAACCCCTCCTCGCGGAGGCCGTCGAACAGCGTCTCCATCTCCTCGTCGAGGCCCTCGACGGATTCGGAGGGGAGGAACCGGCGGTCGAACGTCAGCTTCGCGTAGTCGGGGATGACGTTCTCCTTCGTGCCCGCTTCGAGCATCGTCGGCGTGCACAGCGACTCCCCGATCAGCGGGTGCTCGCGCTCGGCGATCTCCTCCCGGTAGGTGTCGATCGGCTCCTGGAACGCGAACAGCGCGTCGAGGACGTTCCGCCCGAGTCCGGGCCGACTCGCGTGCGCCGCGTCGCCGCGGACCTCCACCTCGTACCACGCGAGGCCCTTGCCGACGGTGTCGACGACGAGCTGTGTCGGTTCGAGGACGATCCCCCAGTCGCCACTCACCTCCTCGAGCATCGTCTCCGTCCCCGGCTCGGCGGTCTCCTCGCCCATGGCACAGGTCAGGACGACCCGCCCGTCGACGCCGCTCTCGTGTGCTGCCCGCAGGGCGAGCATCCCCGCCGCCACGCCGCCCTTCATGTCGCTGGCCCCGCGCCCGTAGACGCGGTTGCCCTCGCGCTCGCCGCCGAACGGGTCGTGCGTCCACTGCTCGGCGTCGCCTGGGGGGACCACATCGACGTGACCGTTCAGGATCAGCGTCCCCGCGCCCGGGTCGCCCTCGCCGACCTCGGCGATGACCTGCGGTCGCTCCGCGTCGGGGCGCTCGAAGAGGCGCGCGTCGATACCCCACGAGTCGAGACGGTCGACGATGAATTCCGCAATGGGTTTCTCCCGTCTCGGTGGGTTCTGCGAGTCGATGGCGACGAGGTCGGCGAGCAGCGCGGCCGCCTCGTCTCCGCTCACTCCGTGCTGGATGCGGTTCGGGTTACTCACACCCGGGCGGTGCGGGGGAGTCGTATAAAACACACGGGCAACGTGGCTGGCGTCTACGCGCCGGAGAGGAACGTCATCAGTCCCTTCTGTGCGTGGAGGCGGTTCTCGGCCTGGTCCCAGACGATGGCGTTCTCGGATTCGAGCGCCGCGTCGGTGACCTCCTCGCCGCGGTGGGCGGGGAGACAGTGCATCAGGTAGCGATCCCCGAGGAGTTCGGGCGTGATCTGGAAGCCGTCGAAGTCCTCGAGCTTGGTCGCGCGCCGCTCCTCCTGACCCATGCTGATCCAGACGTCCGTGTAGACGACGTCGCTGTCCGCGACGGCGGCCTCGGGATCGGTGGTCGTCTCGGGGGCCTCGCCGAGCTCGGCCGCCCGGTCGAGTACCTCGTCGGTCACCTCGTACCCGTCGGGCGTCGCCACCGTGAGGTCGATGTCGGTCATCGCCGCCCCGAGGACGAACGACTGGCAGACGTTGTTTCCGTCGCCGACCCACGCCACCGAGGCGTCGAACTCCTCGAACCGCTCGCGGATCGTCAGCAGGTCGGCGAGCGTCTGACACGGGTGGGCGTCGTCGGTCAGCCCGTTGATGACGGGGACCTCCGCGTACGACGCGAGCTCCTCGACGTCCGAGTGATCGAACGTGCGGGCCATCACGAGGTCGACGTACCGCGAGAGCGCCCGCGCGGTGTCCTTGACCGGTTCGCCGTGGCCGAGGTGGATGTCGTCCGGCCCGAGGAACACCGCGTGTCCCCCGAGCTGCGTCATCCCCGTCTCGAAGGAGACGCGAGTGCGGGTCGAGGGCTTCTCGAAGATCATCCCGAGGGACTGGCCCTCCAGCAGCGGGTGGAGTTTGCCCCGTTGCTGGCGCTCTTTGAGCTCCGTCGCGCGCGTCAGCACGTCGTGGAGCTCCTCGCGGGAGAGGTCGTCCACGTCGAGGAAGTTCCGGACCCCGCCGGCGGGGGCGGTGTCGGTGTCGATGCTGGTCTCGGTGCTCGTGTCGGTCCCGGTTTCGTCGCTCATATCAGCCTCCCGGCCGCGTCCGTGAGGACGGCGACCGCACGGTCCAGGTCGGCGAGGGGGAGCCGCTCGTCGGGCGCGTGGTCGAGATCCGAGTCGCCCGGGCCGTACGTGACCATCGGGCAGTCCCACTCGCCCGCGTAGATGTTCATGTCGGCGGTGCCGGTCTTGCGGACGAGCCGGGGGTCGAGCCCCTGCTCGCGGATGGCGACCCGGAACGCCCTCGCCACTTCGGTCCGCGGGGACTGCATCGTCGGGCGGACGCTGTCCTTCCAGTTGACGGTGCCGACCTCGGGGTCGAGTTCGCCGTCGGCGACCTCGCGGACCTCCTCGACGGTCATCGAGGGCGGGACCCGGAAGCCGACGTCCATCGTCGCCTCGACGGAGAGGCCGTCCTCGCTCGGGCCCCCCTCGAACCGCGTCGGCTTCGCCGTCACGCGCTCGAACACCGGGTCCCACTCGTCCTCGGGCTCGAACTCCTCGACCACGCGGTTCCACCAGTCCATCGCGTCCTGGATGGCGTTGTTCTCCGGGCGGGAGGTGTGGCCCGATTCGCTGGTCGCGAGGTACGTCCCCGAGAGGATCCCCCGGTAACCGAGCGTGATCCCGTCGGTGCCCGAGGGCTCGCCGTTCACGAGCGCCCCCGGTGCGTCGCGGTCCTCGACCAGGTGTCGGGCACCCCGCGAGTCGACCTCCTCGCCGACGACGCCGACGAACGATACACCTGTGCGGACCGCGGCGACCGCCATCGCCGCGAGCGGCCCCTTCGCGTCGACGCTCCCACGGCCCCAGAGGGCCGGGCCGCTCTCGCCCTCCTCGACCCGGACCGGGATGTCCCCCGGCACGGTGTCTATGTGCGAGGTGAGGAGGAGAGCGTCGTCGGCCGGCGCGCGGACGTTGCCGACCTCGTCGAGGTAGACGTCCCGGTCGTGGCCCTCGAAGAACTCGACGAGCGCCGCCGCGCAGGCCGCCTCCTCGCCGGTGGGCGAGGGGGTGGAGACGAGCCGTTCGAGCAGCTCGCGGGCCTCGGTGTCGGCCTCGACGAGGCTCGCGTCGCTCACGTCAGAACCTCCGCCAGGGCGTCGACGGCCCGGTCGACGTGCGCCTCCTCGATCACGAGCGGCGGGAGCAGACGGACGACCGTCCGGCCCGCCGGTAGCGCGAGCACCTGGTGGTCGATGGCGAGGTCGCGAAGCGCGCGGTTCGCCCCCCGCTTCACCTCGATGCCGACCATCAGGCCCGACCCGCGGACGTCCCGCACCGAGTCGCCAAGGGCGGCTTCGAGTTCCTCGCGAAGGTAACTACCCATCTCGTGGGCGTGAGCGGGGAGGTCCGACTCGACGAGCTCGTCGAGCGTGGCGTTCGCCGCGGCCGAGATGACGGGGCCGCCGGAGAACGTCGACCCGTGTGGGCCGGGATCCTCGGTGATCCACTCCCGGCAGAGCGTCGCGCCGAGGGGCAGGCCGTTCGCCAGCCCCTTCGCCGTCGTCAGCATGTCCGGGACGACGTCGTGCCGTTCGGCCACCCACATCGTCCCGGTCCGGCCGAGCCCGGTCTGTATCTCGTCGAGGATCATCGCCGCACCGCTCTCCTCGGTGTGCTCGCGGACCACCCGCAGGTACTCGCCGGAGGCGGGGTTGATGCCGCCCTCGCCCTGCAGGGGTTCGAGAATCACCGCGGCGGTCTCGTCGTCGACGGCTTCGGCGAGCGCCTCCGTATCGCCGTAGGGGACGAACTCGACGTCGCCGACGAGCGGCTCGAACGGCTTCTTGTACTTGTCCTTCCAGGTCGCCGAGAGCGAACCCATCGTCCGGCCGTGGAACCCCTGCGTCGTGGCGATGATCTTCGAGCGGCCCGTCGCGGACCGGGCGAACTTCAGCGCCGCCTCGTTCGCTTCGGTCCCCGAGTTGCAGAGCCACGTGTAGTCGACGTCGCCCGGCGCGAGCGCCGCGAGCTTCTCGTGGAGCTCGTCTCGCGCGGCGTGGGGGTACGACGCCTGGACGTAGAACAGCTCTCCGAGCTGGTTCGACGCCGCCTCAACCACCGCCGGGTGGGCGTGGCCGAGCGGTGTGCAGGCGTAGGAGGCCCCGAAATCGAGGTACTCCGTGCCGTCCTCGGCGTAGAGGTGGGCCCCCTCGCCGCGGTCGATACGTATCGGCTTCTCCGAGACGATGAAGTTGCTCATTGTACTGCCTCCGGGTGGATGTGTGTGCCGCCGCCTTCGAGCGCCGCGCGGACGGGCCGGTCGGCGTTCGCGTCCGCGACCACCACCTCGCGTGCTCCCCGCTCCAGGGCCTCCGTGGCCGCCATCACCTTCCGACCCATGAACCCCTCCGCGGCCGCTTCGAGTTCCGCGTACTCCTCGGGCGTCCCGATCGACTCGATCAGCGTCGAGGGGTCGTCGGGGTTCCGGTAGACGCCCGCGACGTCGGTCAGCGAGACGAGTGTCGCGCCGAGTTCGCCCGCCACCGCCGCCGAGGCGCGGTCGGCGTCCGTGTTCACTGCGGTGTACCGCGGGTCGGCGTCCTCGCCCTCGTCGCCGAGCATCGGCGGCGAGGCGACGGGGACGTACCCCTCCTCCAGCAGCGCTTCGAGGAGGTCGGCGTTCACCGCCCGGATGGTCCCCGAGTGGTCGCCGCGGCGGATCTTCTTCTTGCCGTCCTCGACGACCCGCACGGCCGACTTGCGGGGGCCGGCGAGGAGCGCGCCGTCGACGCCCGAGAGCCCGACGGCGTCCGCGCCCGCGTTCCGCAGGCCCGTCACGAGGTCCGTGTTCACCAGACCCGCCATCGCCATCTTGAACACGTCCATCGTCTCCTCGTCGGTGAACCGGCCGACGACGCCGCCGGGCGTCTCGACGTACTCGGGGTCGATCCCCATCCGTTCGAGCGTGTCGTCGACGGCGGTCGAGCCGCCGTGGACGACCGCCACCGGCTCGCCCTCCTCGGCGAGCGCGGCGATGTCCGCGAGCGCGCCCGCCGGTTCGACGGCGCGCGCGCCGCCGATCTTGACGACGACCGTCACACGGGACACCTCCGGATGGACGCGACGCTCGACCGACCAGCCGAACGGCCGGGAGGCGCGCCCGTGCGCCGACCCGGGGAAGGGCAGGGCTGTCCGGGCTGGCGGGCGGGACTGGAAGGGGCCGCGGTCTCGACGAAGGCGGGCGAAGTAAGCACCGCAGGCCGAAGGCCGAGGAGCGCAGCGAGCCCTCCGAGTCGAGACCGCGGGGGCTTCCGAGATGTTTCTGAAGTCGTCGTCATGGTCTGTGTATCGAAAATCTGCGTCGTACTCATGGTAAAACTCCACTAGGGCGCTCCGATGGGATGGAACCCCGTGAACTCCAGTCCCGCGCGTTCGTCGAACCCGAGCGCGACGTTGGCGGCGTGGACGGCCTGTCCCGCCGAGCCCTTCATCATGTTGTCGATGGCCGAGAACACCACCACGCGCTCGTTGCGGGGGTCGAGTTCGAACCCGACCTCGGCGAAGTTCGACCCGGCGACGGCCTTCGGCTCGGGGTAGCGGTAGACGGTCCCCCCGCCGGCGGCCATCCGGACGAACGGCTCGTCGTCGTACTCCTCGCGATAGGCCCCCCAGAGGTCGCCCTTCGAGACGGGTGAGTCGGGGAAGACGTGGCAGGTCGCGCTCGCGCCTCGGATCATGTCCACGGCGTGGACGGTGAAGGAGACGCGCGCGCCGAGGTACGCCTCGATCTCCGCCTCGTGGCGGTGGCCCGTCGGCGCGTACGGCCTGACGATCCCCGAGCGTTCGGCGTGGTGGCTCGCGGCGGAGCCCGTCGCCCCGCCCTCCGAGGAGCCGACCTTCACGTCCACCACTATCCGCTCGTCACCGGAGAGGATGCCGTCCTCGTACAGCGGCAGTAGTCCCAGGAGCGTCGCGGTGGCGTTACACCCCCCGGCGGCGATCAGGTCCGCACCGGGGAGGTTCTCGCGGTTGAGTTCGGGCAGCGCGTACTCCGCTTCGTCCAGTAGTTCGGGCCGCTCGTGGCCGTCGTACCACTCCTCGTAGTACCGTTCCTCGGGCAGACGGAAGTCCGCGGAGAGGTCGACCACGGTGTCGGCGGCGTCGCGGAACGCGTCGATCCGGCCCATCGAGACACCGTGTGGCGTCGCGGCGAACAGGACGTCGACGCTCTCCAGGTCCTCCGGGTCCGTGAACCGAACGTCGAGGTGCCGGAGGTTCGGGTGGACGTTCCCGAGGGTCTTGTTGGTGTACGACCGGCTCGTCGCCTGGACGAGCTCGAACTCGGGGTGGCCGTCGAGCAGGCGGCAGAGCTCGCCGCCGGTGAACCCCGACGCGCCGACCACCGCGGCCCGCGTCATCTCAGGCGGTCACCCCGGGGGCCTCCGCGGCCTCGACCTTCGCCTCCAGCCAGTCGACGACCGCCGCGGGGACGTCCACGTCGGTCACCGAGTCGAGCGCCTTGAACTCGACCGTGTGGTTCACCTCGTGGACGGTGTAGTCCTCGCCGGTCTCCATCAGATCCACGCCGAGGAGGCCGCCACCGACGGCGGCGCTCGCCCGCTCGACCAGGTCGCGCATCTCGTCGGTCACCTCGATGGCCTCGACCTCCGCGCCCTTCGCGGCGTTGGTGAGCCAGTGGTCGGAGGTGCGGGCCATCGCCGCGACCGGCTCGCCGTCGGTGGCGACCACGCGGATGTCCCGGCCGGGCTTCTCGACGAACTCCTGGATGTAGAACACCTTGTGCTCGTAGTGCCCGAGCGTCTCCTTGTGTTCGAGGATCGCCTCGGCGGCGTCACGGGAGTCGATCTTCGCCATCAGGCGACCCCACGAGCCGACGACCGGCTTCAGGACACACGGGTAGCCGAACGCCTCGATCGAGTCGAGCGCCGACTCCTTGGTGAACGCGACCTCGGTGTTCGGCGTCGGCACCCCGGCTTCCGAGAGGACGAGGCTGTTGCGCGCCTTGTCCGCACAGATGGCCGCGGTCTCCGGACCGTTCACCACCGGGATCCCGTAGCGGTCGACGAACCGCGTGATGTACCGCGAGCGGGAGGTGGCGAGACACCGATCGACGACGAGGTCACAGCCCTCGAACGACTCGGGGGCGTCGTGGATGCCGAACCGCTCCTTGCGGACGTCGATCTTCGTCACCTCGTGGTCGCGCTCGCGCAGTTCGGACAGGAGGAGCTTCTCGTCCCGGCGGATGCGCGAGTAGAGCACTCCCACATTCATACTCGTTCACCCGTGTCCGCGCAGGCGTGTGTACGTGTGTGCCCCTGGCCGGCCGTCGTCATGCTCACTCGCCCCAGTCCTCTTCCAGCTCGGGTGCCGTCTCGAGTTCGACGGGGTCGGCCCCCACCACCTCGAGTTCGGCACCGCAGGTCCCACAGTCGACGATCTCTCCGACTTCGAGGTCATCGTGCAGGGTCAGCTCGGCCCCGCACTCGATGCACTCTGCCATTGTACCCCCCACTCGGACCCTCTGGCACTTAAGCGCTTCGAACTTGTCAGAAGAATTTATAGAACAGACGCCACTCTGAGCGCCTCGAAGACACCACAACAGCGTATTCCGAACAGCGTTATCGGAATTCTGGTATTTCGTCCCCGGGCGGGGACGGGAGTCCCGGCGGGCCGCGGGCCGCGTCCGGGGCGCGAAGTCGCTCAAACATACCCGCTCACCTCGCGGTCGAGGCGGTCGGCGGCGTCCACGAGCGCCCCGTGGCGCTCGGCCAGCGTCTCGGTATCCGCCTCGTGGCGTTCTTCCGCCCGGTCGAGCGCGCCGGCCACGGCCTCCGGAGCGGGACCGCCGAACGAGTCCCGCGACGCGACGCTCTCGGTCGGATCGAGCGCCGTCTCGACCGCCTCGGGGTCGACGTGCGATTCGAGGGGCCCGCCGAGTACCTCGCGGGCGGCGGCGTCGAGCGCCGCGTAGTCCGCGCCGCCCGCGTCCACCGACTCGGCCGCGAGCGCGACCACCTCGTGGGCGGTCCGGAACGGTACCCCCGAGGACGCGAGCAGGTCGGCGATGCCCGTCGCCGTCGAGAACCCCTCGCCGGCAGCCTCCGCGAGCGCCCGCTCGGGCCAGTGGGCGGTCGCCACCGCACCGGCGACGACCGCCGTCGCCTCCGAGACGGCGTCGATGGCCGAGAAGGCGTGGCCGTGCGCCCGCTGGAGGTCGCGGTTGTACGCGCGGGGGAGCCCCTTCAGCGTCGTCAGCAGGCCGTTCAATCCCGCTGCCGCGTCGCCCGCGGTGGCCCGGACCAGCTCCATCGTGTCCGGGTTCACCTTCTGGGGCATGATCGAGGAGGTCGAGGCGTAGTCGTCGTCGAGTTCGACCAGCCCCCTGTTCGAGAACACCACGAGATCCTCGGCGATCCCCGACAGGCCGGTGGCGAGCGAGGCGACCGCCGCGGTCGACTCGACGAGGAAGTCACGCGCCGACGACGCGTCCATCGAGTTCTCGATCACGCCGTCGAATCCTAACAACTCGGCGGTCCGCTCGCGGTCCACGTCGAAGGTCGTCCCGGCGAACGCCGCCGCACCAAGGGGGGAGCGGTTCGTCCGGTCGTAGGCGTCGAACAGCCGCCCGGTGTCGCGCCGGAGCGCCGACTCGTAGGACAGGAGGTAGTGACCCACCGTCGTCGGCTGGGCGGGCTGGAGGTGGGTGAACCCGGGCATCACGGTACGGGGGTGCTCCCCGGCCACCTCCGCGAGCACTTCGCGCAGTTCGAGGGTACGCTCTACGGCGTCGAGGAGGTCCTCGCGCAGGCGGTAGCGCAGGCAGGCCGCCACCTCGTCGTTGCGCGAGCGGGCGGTGTGCATCCGTCCACCCACGTCGCCGACGCGCTCGACGACGGCCGTCTCGATGGCCGCGTGGACGTCCTCGCCGTCGGGGAGGGCGGCGTGTCCCGCCTCCTCCACGTCGGCGAGCGCGCCGAGTATCTCGCCCGCCGAGACCTCGTCGACGATGCCCTGTTCGGCGAGCATCACGACGTGTGCGCGGTCGACCGCGAGGTCGGCCTCGAAGATGCGCTCGTCCGATTCGAGCGAGGAGAGGAACCCACGGGCGGGGCCGCCGCTGAAGCGTTCGCGGCGGACGACGTCCGATCCGCCCGTCGCGTCCGACCCGCTCCCGGACTCCTCCTCGCTCATCTCACTCGTCCCCTGTACCGCCGTCGGTGACGGCCTCCGCGGACTCGCGCGCCTTCGCCGCGTCGAACACCTTGTTCGCCAGGCGCTCCTGGAAGCCGTGGTACTTCGCGACGCCCGTCGCGTCGTTCTGCTCGATGCCTCCCATCACGTCCTCGGTGTTGAACGAGGCGGCCTCCGCGGAGTAGACCGCGTACGGCGACTCGCGCCCGACGACGCGGGCCTGCCCACCTTCGAGACGGATCGTGACGGTGCCGGTCACGCGCTCCTGTGTCTCGTCGATGAACCCCTCCAGGGCGCGGACGAGCGGCGCGTTCACCAGCCCCTCGTAGCCCTTCTCGGCCCACTCCTGGTCGACGTAGGTCTTGAACTGGCGCTCCTCCTTCGTGAGGACGAGCGACTCCAGTCCCTCGTGTGCGGCCAGGAGCACCGTCGCGGCGGGGTGCTCGTAGTTCTCACGGACCTTCAGCCCGAGCATCCGGTCCTCCATGACGTCCGTGCGGCCGACGCCGTACGCTCCAGCCGTCTCGTTCAACGTCTCGACGAGGTCGACCGGCGAAGTCGCTTGCCCGTCCAGCGAGACGGGGTAGCCGTCCTCGAAGCCGATCTCGAGTTCGAGCGTCTCGCCCGACGGCGCGCTCGTCCACTCGTAGATCTCCTCGCCGGGGACGTAGGACGGCTCCTCGAGCTCCTTGCCCTCGACCGAGCGGCTCCAGAGGTTCGTGTCGATCGACCAGTCGCCCTCGTTACCCCCTTCGACGGGGAGGTCGCGCTCCGCGGCGTACTCCTTCTCCCATTCACGGGTCAGCCCCATCTCGCGGATCGGGGCGATGACCTCCATGTCGGAGTCGCGCCAGACCGCCTCGAACCGGAGCTGGTCGTTGCCCTTGCCCGTACAGCCGTGGGCGAGGCCGGTGCAGCCGTGCTCCTCGGCGACCTCGAGGATTGCCGAGGCGATCACCGGCCGCGCGAGGGCGGTCCCGAGCGGGTAGCCTTGATAGGTCGCGTTCGCGCGCACGCCGTCCATACAGAGCGCCGCGAACTCCTCCTTGGCGTCGACGACGTAGTGCTCGAGCCCGAGCGCCTCGGCCGTCTCCTCGGCCTCGGCGAACTCCTCCGCCGGCTGGCCGACGTCGACCGTGACGCCGATGACGTCGTCGTACCCGTACTCCTCCTCGAGTATCGGGACGCAGACCGTCGTGTCGAGCCCCCCCGAGAACGCGAGGGCGACCGTTCCGTTTCCGCTTTCGTCGTCAGCTGTCGTGTCCTGTGGCATGTGTGTCGTGTTGTTGTTCTGGTACCGCGTAGTTCGGTTCGGGCACCGCCAGCCGTGCGGCGTCGTCGAGAACCGGGCGAATCCGTCGGAGAAGTGATGTTGTGACTGGGCCTACCGGCCCGGTCGCGGTCGCGGGAGAAGGGCGAGGGACCGAGCGGCGACGCTCCTCGGATGAGCGCGCGCGGCACGGGGCTCGGTCGTCATGTACCTGTGTGGTAGCCGCAGAGACATACTAAAGGTTTTCCGTCGGCGAGCGCCCTGCTCCGCGCACACACGTCGCACGCGAGGACTGCCGAGGTCCCCCCACCACGTGGCCGGTCCCGACCTCCCCGGGATCCGAACTCCATGCGGCGGGCCGCGTCCCGAACCCGATCCTGGACGCGGCCGGCACGGTTTTGGATGGCGCGGACGACGGCGAGGTATGTTGCCGCGTTCCGACCGCGGGGAGCTCGACGTCGAGGACCTGCTGAAGGTCGTCCTCGTGCTGGTGATCGTCTACATCGCCGTCGACCTCGTGTTCGAGGTCGTCGACTTCGTGTTCGGGGCGCTCTCGAGCGTCGTCGGCCTGCTCATCCTCGTCCTCATCGTCCTCTGGTTCCTCGACTACATCTGACGGACGTTGTGACGATCGACCGGTGGCCGCCCAGGCGGTAAGGGCGGTCACCGGTGGCGGACGACGACCGTCCGTACGAATCCCGTCACGCCTTTGTCCGCCCGCGGCCGAACCCGGTCGTGAGCGAGAGCACGTACAGTCTCAACGCGCCCGTCCCGGCGGGGGTCGCGCGGCTCGCCGCCGGGCTGGCGAGCGAGTGCCGCACCGCGGACGTGCGCACGAAGCACTCGATGGTCGTCAAGCGGCTCCCCGAGGACGCGGGCCCGAACCGCCGTCCGAACGTCCGGGCATTCGCCCGCCGGGCGCGGGAGGCGCTCGCCGGGCTCGCCCCGTTCGCCGTGCGCGTCACCGGCGTCGAGAGCTTCGACCGGCCGACGAGCGGCACCGGCCCCGTCGTCTACCTCGCCGTCGAGAGCCCCGGCATGGAGGAGGCCCACCGGCGACTCTGCGAGGTCTTCGAGCCGCTCCCCGGACTCGAAGGGGAGGACTACGTCCCGCACGTCACCATCGCGCGGCGCGGGGACGCCGACCGCCTCGTCGGCCGGGAGGTCGATCCCGTCGAGTGGACCGTCGAGCGGCTCGTCGTCTGGGACGCCCACCGACGGCTGGAGGTCGAGACCGTCTCGCTCCCGGCCTGAAGGGCGCTCGGCCTCGATGATATCTCTGACCGGGACGGACTCCAGTCGCCGTGCTACAGCGCGCACGTCTCGGTCACGGACCCGGCTCGCGAGACGGCGTTCCCGTCGGCCGCGCGACCGCGATCCACGTCGGTTCAGTCGTCTTCGGTCGCCCCCTCGCGCTCCAGCTCCTCCCCACAGTGTGGGCACTCGTCGTACCGGACTCGGACGCTCGCCTCGTGGATCCCCTCCATCGCCTCCCGTACGCGTTCTTCGACGCGACGCTCGTCCTCGTGGGCGAGCTCGCGCCCCTCGATCTCGAGCAGGAACTTCGCCACCTCGGTGGCCTCCTACATCACGTCGTCGACCTCCTCGGCGGTCAGCAGCCCGGAGAAGGCCCCGTAGAGGAAGGTCGCGGCGGCCGTGTGCGTCTTCTCCCTGAACGAGTTCCGGGCGCCGTAGACCTCGGACGCCATGTAGGGTTCGGTGACGAACGGCACCATCTCGGACAGGTGTTCGCCGAGTCTCGTCATCTCGACGCCGGTCCCGGTGCGGAAGTCCGCGCACAGCGTGGCGATGGCCCACTCGCGGGCGGTGAAGTCCACGTACCTGTTCAGGAACTCGTTCACCCGGTCGTAGTCGACATCGTCGAGTTTCGGGTAGCGTCTCGGCTGGTCGGCTGCAGGATCCGCGTGCTGTTCGGGCATGGTGTGTTGGTTGCGGTTGCCCGCGCGCGTATCACGGGTCGAGGCCGCAAAACGTGCGCGGTCGAGGCTCCCCCCGATCCCGGTCGAAGGTGGAATGTCGCTGGTGAAGCCGTGGCCGTTGGGTCGACTTCCGCCGTACACGGCACACGGGCGATACCAGCCGTCGAGTGTGTCGAACGGGACGATCCGACGTGACGCTCGGCCAGCGAGCGCCAGCCACACCCGACTACTCGCCGGTAGGCCGTCACGGCCGCTCGCGTGACCCGAGAGCACGACCCGGCCGGTTTTTTCACCACCCCGCCCGACCCACGGGTATGGACGAGATCACGTTCGGCACCGACGGCTGGCGGGCCACCCTCGACACCTTCACCTCGCCGCGGGTCCGTGCGGTGGGACAGGCGGTGGCCGACTACCTCGAGAGCGAGGGCCACGGCGGCGAGACCGTCGCCGTCGGCTACGACGCCCGGGGGAGTTCCCCGGGGTTCGCCGACGACCTCGCGGACGTCCTCACGGGCAACGGCTTCGACGTCCTCCTCCCCGAGCGTGACCTCCCGACGCCGGCCGTCGCGTGGACGGTCCGCGAACGCGAGCTAGCGGGGGGGCTGATGCTCACCGCGAGCCACAACCCCCCCGAGTACAACGGCGTGAAGTTCCTCCCCGGTGACGGCGCGCCCGCGCTCCCCGAGGTGACCGAACGGATCGAGGCTAACCTCCGCGAGGCCGACCCGGAAGGGCCGGCGGGTGAGCGCCGCGAGGAGGACCTCGTGGGACCGTACCTCGACCACGCCGCCGAGTTCGTCGCGGACGTCGAGGGGGCGTTCGACCTCTCGGGGCTCCGGGTCTGTTACGACGCGATGCACGGCTCCGGTCGGGGGGTCACCGACGAACTCCTCGAACGGGCCGGCGCGGAGGTCGAGCGCCTCCGGACCGACCACGACCCCGAGTTCGGCGGGACCTCCCCCGAACCGCGGGCCGACCGCCTCGAACACCTCGTCGGGCGGGTCACGGACGGCGACGCCGACCTGGGGGTCGCCAACGACGGCGACGCCGACCGGGTCGCCGTCGTCACCCCCGAGGGGTTCGTCGACGCCAACCTGCTCTACGTCGCCCTGTACGACTACCTCCTCGAATCGCAGTCCGGTCCTGCGGTGCGGACCGTCTCCACCACGTTCCTCGTCGACCGCGTCGCCGAGGCCCACGGCGAGGAGACCTACGAGACCGCGGTCGGGTTCAAGTGGGTCGCAGACGCGATGCGCGAGCACGACGCCCTGTTCGGCGGCGAGGAGTCCGGCGGGTACGGCCTCACCGCGCACCTCCGGAACAAGGACGGCGTGCTCGTCGCGGGGCTGGCCGCGGCCGCCCACGCCACGAAGCCCGTCGAGGAGCGCCTCGCCGCGATCCGTGAGGCGCACGGCGAGGCCCACCAGGACCGCATCAGCGTGGACTGTCCGGACGAGCGCAAGGAGGCCGTCCTCGCCGCGCTCGCCGACGAACTCCCCGACTCGGTGGGGGGCGTCGACGTGAGCCGGGTGAACGACGTCGACGGGTTCAAGATACTGCTCGAGGACGGCTCCTGGTTACTGGTCCGGCCCTCCGGCACCGAGCCCAAACTGCGGGTCTACGCCGAGGCCGGGAGCGAGGAGCGGGTGGCCGAACTGCTCGATGCCGGACGGGAACTCGTCGAGCCGCTCGTCTGAGAACTCCGCTCTCAGGGCTCACCATCGTCCGCGTCGTCGGCGCAGTAGACCCCGCGGAGCCGTCCGTCCTCGACCGCGTGGACCTCGAACCCGAGCGACTCGTAGAACGGCCGTTCTCGATCCCTGAACTCGGCGACGAGCCGTCCCCGACGAGTCGCGGCGGTCTCGACCAGCGCCGTCCCGATGCCCTGTCCGCGCCGCGACCGGCGGACCGCGACCGCGACGATCTCCTCGCCGTCGAGGACGAGCGTGCCGAGCACCCGACCCTCCTCGTCGGCGACGAGCGTCGTCGTCGCGTCGCCGGTGAGGTCGGCGTCGAGGTCGAGCATCGCGCCGTCGAGGACGCCGAGGACCGCCGCACGTTCGTCGGACCGGGACTCGCGAACGCGCACGCGGCTCACCCGCCCTGCACCAGCCGGAGGACGGTCACGCGGTCCGCTTCGACGGGCGCGTCCTCGGGGACGGGCGTCCCGTCGACGAGCACCGAGACCTCGTGGACGGAGTAGCCGACCGCGCGCGCCACGTCGCCGTAGGTCGCGTCCGCCGGGAGGTCGAGGTCGTGCTCGCGGTCGCCGGGGACCGCACACGTGACGCGCATACCGGCCCGTGGGTTCGGAGGGGGGAAGAACGTGGCGTCGAGCGGTCGGGACGGCAGAACGGGATGGACGGCGGGCCGCGGGGTCAGTGGATCGGTCTCAGGCGGATGGTGCGCTCTCGCCGGCGTCCGGATCCGCGGGGTCGACCGGGTCGGTCCCCTCGCCCGAGCGCCCGCGGTAGGCCTCGTAGGTGACGAGCGCGAGCGCGCCGAGGCCGAGCAGGAACACCACGATTTCGACGAGTCCGCCGACGAGCGGCAGACGAACGCCGACCGCGACGGCGAGGAAGCCGACGAGCAGCGCCACCCAGCGGTTCTCGACGTCGGCGAGTTCGGTCAGCCACTCGCCCACGGCGAACCGGCCGTAGACGGTCCCGACCCACGCGACGACGGCGAACAGGAGCGCGCCGACCACCGTGATCGGGATGCCGATGATGGTGATGGCGAACAGCACGAGCGCCAGGGGGACACCGACGAGCGCGAGGAGACCCACGCCACCGGAGCGCAGCGGGTCGCTCACGGCCCGGTCGGCGACCCGCGAGGAGAACCCCGGGAGCACCAGCAGGAGTATCGCACCGAGCACGAGCCCCACGAGGAACCCGTAGACGTCGAGGATCGTCTCGCCGACGCCGCCCACGGGTTCGAACTCGGGCCCCTGTGCGATGCTCCGGTCGCGGACGACCCGGCCCTCGACGGTCCCCTCGTTGACGAACTCGCCGGCGTCGTAGCGCAGGTCGCCCGCGACGACCCCGGTCGAGCCGACGACGAGCGTCTCAGCGCCGACGGTCGCGTCGCCCCGGACGGTCCCGTAGATCGCGACGCTGCCGGCACCCGCATCGAGCGAGCCGACGGTGCCAGATTCGAGGACCGACACGTCGCCGGCCGCCCCGGAGACGCTCCCGTCGACGGTACCGGCGATCCGGACCGACCCGGCCGCGGCGCTCACATCGCCGCCGACGCGGGCCCCCTCGGCGACGAAGACGTCGCCGCCGAAGGCGTTCACGTTCCCGGTGACCGTCCCGCGGACGACGATAGAACCGGCGAAGGCGTCGAGGTCGCCGCGGACGGTCTCGTCCGGACCGACAACGACGGTACCGCCAGTACGGGTCTCGGCGGCCGCGAGGCCGGGAACGACCGACAGCGCGAGGGCGAGTACCAGAAGGAGCGCGAGCACGCTCCGAGAGGTTGGACGGGGGACGTTCATGACCGAACGTTCGTTCTCCGGCAGTTCTTATCCTTCTCCTTGGTGGACAATGGGTCGCGCGGCGTGGTCGCCCGGAGCCGACGTGCGGCGGCTCGGTCCGAGGGAGAGCCGGTGGGGGCGGCCCGTCTCGAGGCCTTTATGCGCGGACGGGGCCTCTCTCCACCCATGAGCGAGGCCACGGACGCCGACGCGCCGGCGCGGGGGCGGGAGGTCTGGATCGAGAAGTACCGCCCACAGCGGCTGGAGGATGTGGTGGGCCACGAGCACATCACCGAGCGCCTGCGGTCGTACATCCGGCGGGACGACCTGCCGCACCTCCTGTTCGCGGGCCCCGCGGGGGTGGGCAAGACCACCTCGGCGGTCGCCATCGCCAAGGAGGTCTACGGCGAGGAGTGGCGCGAGAACTTCCTCGAACTCAACGCCTCCGACGAGCGGGGGATCGACGTGGTCCGCGACCGCATCAAGAGCTTCGCGCGGTCGTCGTTCGGCGGGTTCGACTACCGCATCATATTCCTCGACGAGGCGGACGCGCTCACCAGCGACGCCCAGTCCGCGCTCCGGCGGACGATGGAGCAGTTCTCCAACAACACGCGCTTCGTCCTCTCGTGTAACTACTCCTCGCAGATCATCGACCCGATCCAGTCCCGGTGTGCGGTGTTCCGGTTCTCGCCGCTGGGCGACGAGGCCGTCGAGGAAACCGTCCGGGAGATCGCCGACGCGGAGGGGATCGAGGTGACCGACGACGGCGTCGAGGCGCTCGTCTACGCCGCCGACGGGGACATGCGCAAGGCGATCAACGGCCTCCAGGCCGCCGCGGTGCTCGGGGGAACGGTCGACGAGGAGGCGGTCTACGCCATCACCTCGACGGCGCGCCCCGAGGAGATCCGCGAGATGGTCACGCTGGCCCTCGACGGGGAGTTCACGGCCGCGCGCGCCAAGCTGGACGAGCTACTCGTCGACTCGGGCATCGCCGGCGACGACATCATCGACCAGCTCCACCGCTCGGTCTGGGAGTTCGGCCTCGACGAGCGCGAGGCGGTGCGGGTGATGGAACGCATCGGCGAGACGGACTACCGCATCACCGCGGGGGCCAACGAGCAGGTCCAGCTGGAGGCGCTGCTGGCGTCACTCGCGCTCGGTGAGTGACTCGCCCGCGACTCCCCATCGACTCGCCGTCGGGGAACCTGGACCCGACCGCGCCCGCGAGCGGTGACCCGGACCGCGCGTTCGGAACCCTTTTGGAACCAGTCGGCCGAACTGGACGGTAATGAGCGATCTCACGGAGGAGTACCAACTCGAGTACTTCCGGGAGGAGGGGTTCCACAGGAAGGAGTGTCCGTCCTGTGGCGACCACTTCTGGACACGCGACCCGGACCGGGAGCTCTGCGGCGAGCCGCCCTGCGAGGAGTACGACTTCATCGACGATCCCGGCTTCGACCACGAGTACACGTTAGAGGAGATGCGCGAGGCGTTCCTCTCGTACTTCGAGGAGCGCGGCCACGAGCGCATCGAGCCCTATCCGGTGGCGGCGAACCGCTGGCGCGACGACGTCCTGCTGACGCAGGCGTCGATCTACGACTTCCAGCCGCTCGTCACCTCCGGGCGGACGCCGCCCCCGGCCAACCCGCTCTGTATCAGCCAGCCCTGCATCCGGATGCAGGACATCGACAACGTGGGCAAGACGGGCCGGCACACGATGGCGTTCGAGATGATGGCCCACCACGCGTTCAACACCCGCGAGGACGCGACGGGCTACGCCTACGAGGGCGAGGTCTACTGGAAGGACGAGACCGTCGAGCTCTGCGAGGGGCTGTTCGCGGAGATGGGCGTCGACACCACGGAGGTCACCTACATCGAGGACCCGTGGGTCGGCGGCGGCAACGCGGGGCCCGCCATCGAGGTCATCTACAAGGGGCTCGAACTCGCCACGCTCGTCTTCATGTCGATGGAGGCCGACGAGGACGGCGACTACCTCCTGAAGGACGGCAACCGCTACTCGAAGATGGACACGTACATCGTCGACACCGGCTACGGGCTGGAGCGGTGGACGTGGATGTCCCAGGGTACGCCCACCGTCTACGAGGCCGTCTACCCCGAGATGATCTCCTTCCTGAAGGACAACGCCGAGCTCGAACACACCGAGGCCGAGGAGGAGCTGGTCCACCGCGCCGCGAAGCTCGCCGGCCACATGGACATCGACGAGGCCGAGGATCTCGAAACCGCTCGCGGCGACATCGCGGCCGAGCTCGACGTCGACGTCGACGAGCTCGAGGCGCTGATGGAGCCCCTGGAGGACATCTACGCCATCGCAGATCACTGCCGTACGCTGGCGTACATGCTCGGCGACGGCATCGTCCCCTCGAACGTCGGGACGGGCTACCTCGCGCGGATGGTGCTCCGGCGCACGAAGCGGCTGGCGGACAACGTCGGCGTCGACGCCCCGCTCGACGAACTGGTCGACATGCAGGCCGAGCGGCTCGGCTACGAGAACCGCGACACCGTTCGTGACATCGTCCGGACCGAGATCGAGAAGTACCGCGAGACGCTCGATCGGGGCGGCCGCCGGGTGCGCGCGCTCGCCGACGAGTACGCCGGGCGCGAGGAGCCCATCCCCCTGGAGGAGATCGTCGAGCTCTACGACAGCCACGGCATCCAGCCGGACATGGTCGAGGAGATCGCCGAGGAGCGGGGCGCGAGCGTCGAGATACCCGACGACTTCTACGCGCAGGTCGCCCAGCGACACGGCGGCCCCGCGACCGAGGAGACCGCCGACCCCTACGCGGACGTCCGGGACCGCATCGCCGAGCTCCCCGGCACGGAGAAGCTGTTCTACGAGGACCAGGGCCGGACGGAGTTCGAGGCAGTCGTCCTCGACGTCATCGATCGCGGCGAGGACGGCTACGACGTGGCGCTCGACCAGACGATGTTCTACCCGGAGGGCGGCGGCCAGCCCGCCGACGTCGGCACGCTCTCGACCGACGACGCCACGGTGGAGGTAGAGGACGTCCAGGAGGTCGACGGCGTTGTGCTCCACCGGACTGACGACGCCCCGGGGAAAGGCGAGTTCGTCCGGGGACAGGTCGACGGGACGCGCCGTCGCCGGCTGATGCGCAACCACACCGCGACCCACATCGTCGGCCACGCCGCCCGACAGGTGCTCGGCGACCACGTCAGACAGGCCGGCGCGCAGAAGGGCCTCGACAGGTCACGCCTGGACGTCACCCACTACGAGCGGATCTCCCGGGAGGAGGTGAAGGCCATCGAGCGCGTCGCCAACGGGATCGTCCGCGAGGACTCCCCGGTCAAGCAGGAGTGGCTCGACCGCAACGACGCGCAGGCCCGCCACGGGTTCGACCTGTTCCAGGGCGGGATCCCGCCGGGAACGCAGGTCCGGGTCCTCACAGTCGGCGAGGACGTCCAGGCGTGTGCGGGGACCCACGTCGCCCGGACCGGCGAGATAGGCACCATCAAGATCCTGGGAACCGAGCGGGTCCAGGACGGCGTCGAACGGATCACCTTCGCGGCCGGCGACGCGGCCATCGACGCCACACAGCGCGTCGAGGACGCCCTCTACGACGCCGCCGAGGTGCTCGACGTCGATCCAGAGGCGGTCCCGGACACCGCGGCGCGGTTCTTCGAGGAGTGGAAGGAGCGGGGCAAGCGCGTCGAGGAGCTCAAGGAGCAGCTCGCCGAGGCCCGCGCGTCGGGCGGTGGTGGCGGCGAGGAGGTCGATATCGGCGGGACGACGGCGGTGATCCAGCGGCTCGACGCCGACATGGACGAGCTCCGCGCGACGGCCAACGCCATCAGCGAGGAGGGGAACGTGGCGGTCGTCGGCTCCGGGCGCGACGGCGCGACGTTCGTCGTCGCGGTCCCCGACGGGGTGGGGATCAACGCCGGCGACGTCGTCTCGCGGCTCGCCGGGAAAGTCGGCGGCGGCGGCGGCGGCCCGCCGGACTTCGCCCAGGGCGGCGGCCCGGACGCGGACGCGCTCGACGACGCGCTCGACGACGCCCCGGACGTCCTCAAGCGCGTCCTGAACGCCTGAATCGCGGCCTCGCCCGATCCCCCTGGACCGACGTTCGCGAGGGATTTCTCCCGTCGGAGCCTACGGTACCCATGACCGTCATCGCCGAGTACGCCTTCCTGCCCGAGTCGTTCCCGCTCGGCGAGGCCGTCCGGGCCCCGCCGGGCACCCGGATCGAGCTCGAGCGGGTCGTCCCGACCGATCAGGGCTCGCTCCCGTACGTCTGGGTCGAGGGCGACGACCCGGACGAGTTCGTCGAGACCCTCCGCGTACAGCCCGCCGTCGCGTCGGTCGACGTGCTCGACCGACACGACTCAGCGGTTCCCCTCCGGGTCCGGTGGACGGGCGTGGAGAGCGTCGTCCGCTGGTTCGACCGGAGCGACGCGACGCTGCTCGAACTGGTCGGCGACGCGGAGGAGTGGATGCTCCGGTTCCGGGGTCGGTACGAGGACGCCGAGGCGTTCGACGCGCACTGTCGCGACCTGGAAGCGGCGTTCAAGCTACGCCGGCTGTACAGCCCGAGCGACGGGACGGCGGTGCTCGGACCGCGGGTCACGGAGACACAGCAGGAGACGCTCCGGCTGGCCTACGAGGCGGGCTACTACGAGGAGCCCCGCGAGACGACGCTCGGCGAACTCGCGGCCGAACTCGGCGTCGGCGAGCGGGCCGGCTCACGCCGGCTCCGTCGGGGCGTCCGGAGCCTCCTCGCCACCACGTTCGGGGACCGGTCTTCGGCCCGCGAGGACGTGTAGGCGTTCCCCATCGAACGAGCGTCGTGATACCGCGCGGTACCGTTCGGGACAGTGTCGGTGGACGACGGCCCCGGAATCTCCCGCGGTCGTCAAGCCGGAGGCCCCGCTCGACCTCCCCCCGTGGGCCCCGGGTCACCGACGCCGTGCGGCGAGGCGATCATCGACGGCGAGGCGTCCCGAGGTGGTACCCGGGAGAGCCCGATCGCCCAGCGCCCGGTAGCCGCTCCCGGAGCTCAGAACGGGAGACCGTCGAGCAGCGCGTCGATATCGTGCTCGTCGTTGAACGCGTGGACCGACGCCCGAACCGTGTTCGAGCGGGGGACGTCCCGGATGTGGACGTCCCGGTCGAGGAGCCGTTCGACGGTCCCCTCGGGGTCGTCGACCTCGAAAGCGACCAGGCCGGACTCGAACTCGCGGGGCGAGACGAGCCGTTCCTCGGGGATCCCCGTCTTCAGCCGGTCGGTCAGCTCGCGGATGCGCTCGCGTATCGTCCCGAGGCCGATCTCCTCGTGTACCGCGATGGCCTCGCGGAGCGCCGCGTACGGCGCGAGGTTGGCCGTCCCGACCTCGAGACGGCGGGCACCGTCGTGGTAGTCGAGGGGTGTCGCCGTCGAGTCGTCGACGCTCCGGTAGCCGACGTGCCGGGGGCGGAGCTCGTCGGCGAGGTCGGGGTCGACCCAGACGAACCCCGAACCCCAGGTCCCGAGGAGCCACTTGTGACCGGCGGCGACGACGACGTCCGCGCCCCACTCGCGGGGGCGGACGGCCTCCTGGCCGGGCGACTGGACGGCGTCGACGAGGACACGCGCGCCGGCGTCGTGGGCGACGTCGGCCACCTCGCGCAGGGGGAGGCGGCTGCCGTGGAGCCAGGAGATCGAGTTGAGACAGACCAGCTTCGCTCCGTCCACGGCGTCCTTCAGGTCGTCCATGTCCGGGCTACCGGAGGGACAGGCCACCTCGCGGACCTCACAGCCCTCCTCTTCGAGCCGGGCCCACGGGATGACCCCCGCGGGGTGTTCGAGATCCGTCCGGACGACGGCGTCGCCCTCGGCCCAGTCCATCGCGTTCGCCACGCGGGAGATCCCGTCGGCGGTGCTGCCGGCGAGGGCGATCTCGCTCGCCGAGGCGTCGAGCAGGCCGGCGACCGCCTCGCGCGTCGTCTCGTAGCCCTCGTAGGCCGAGACGTACGGCCCGGGGTCGATCGTCGCCTCGTGCTCGTGTCGGGCCAGTTCCTCGCTCGCCGCGCGGACGATCCGCCGGGGCGAGGGACCGCTCGCTCCCGTGTTCAGGTAGACGCACTCCTCGCAGACGGGGATGTCCGCACGGAGCTCTTCGAGGTCCATGTGGGCCGTTCGGCCACCGGTCCCTTATGCCTGCCTCAGTGCGCGAGGGTCGGTCGGGTCGGCGTGGATCACGGCAACGCGCGGAGTCGGGCCGCGAGCGTCGACCTCGTTCGAGGGAGGCGGCGATTGCGTGACGGGGAACGCGAAGGGAGCAGGAGGGGTTGGGGGTACGCTTTTGTGCCCGGTTTCCGCTACCGGGGACATGGCGACAACGATTGAACTCGACCCCGTCTCCGAGCCCGAATACGGCGTGACGGTCCACCAGGACCTCGGCGTCGAGGTCCGCGACGGCACGCGCCTCTCGACCGACGTCTACCGGCCCGCCGATTCGGACGGGGAGCCCATCGACGATCCGAAGCCGGCGCTGCTGGTCCGGACACCCTACGACAAGCGCGATCGGACCCGGATGGAGGACCACGGCCGGTGGTACGCGAAGCGGGGGTACGTCGTCGCCATCCAGGACGTGCGCGGCCGCTACGCGAGCGAGGGTGAGTTCTACCTGCTCGTGAACGAGCCCGAGGACGGCTACGACACCGTCGAGTGGCTCGCCGATCGGCCCTACTGCGACGGGCAGGTGGGGACGATGGGGACCTCCTACATGGCGTGGGTCCAGAGCGCCCTCGCGACGCTCGACCCCCCGTCGCTCTCGGCGATGTTCGTCAACCAGGGGGCCGCGAACGGCTGGGAGGCCGTCCTCCGCCACAACGGGGCCTTCGAGATGCGCTGGCTCACCTGGGGGCTCACCATCGGCGGCGGGTTCGCCAGGCGCGCACTGGAGGATTCCGACGTCCAGCGGGCGCTCGCGGACGTCGACACCCGCCGGGTGCTCGAGAACGAGCCCGTTCTCGCGGGACAGTCGCCGCTCCGGCACATCCCGGACTACGAGACCTGGGTCCGGGAGCTGATGACGACCCCCGGCGACGACGAGCTCTGGGACTCGCGGGGGCTGAATTTCACTAAATACGCGGCGGAGAGCGCGGACGTCCCGACCGTCTACGCGGGCGGGTGGTACGACTCCTACACGAAGGCCACGAGCGATAGTTTCCGCACGTTCTCGGAGGCCAAGGGGAGCGACCACTACCTGATCGTGGGCCCGTGGACCCACGGTGGGGTCGCCTCCTGGAGCAAGCCCTACTCGGGCGAGGCGTGGTTCGGCGAACCCGCCGTCACCGCGTACCTGGAGACCCGACTGGCGTTCTTCGACCGCTACCTGAAGGGCGAGGAGTGCTGGGACCGCGACCCGGTCACGTACTTCCGGATGGCGGCGGGCGAGGAGCCGACGACGGCGACCGGGACCGGGTCGGGCAAACTCCGGCACGGCGGCACCTGGGCCAGTGCGAGCGACTGGCCGCTCCCGAGTACGGAGGAGACGCGCTACTACGCCCACCCCGACGGGACGCTCGCACCCCACGAGCCCGACGCCGAGGAGGCGAGCACGACGTACGAGTTCGACCCCGCCGATCCGGTCCCGACGCTCGGCGGGAACTGCTCGTCGTACTACACGTTCGAGCAGCGAGAGGAGACGATCGAGGAGCTCCCGCTCGCCGACCGGCCGACGCTGAGCATCACCGGGAGAGGCGGGTTCGACCAGCGGACTCGGGAGGGTACGTTCGGGGCGGACCCGCCGTACGGTCCGCTGGAGGAGCGCGACGACGTGCTCGTCTTCCGGACGCCCCCCCTAGACGAACCGGTCGAGATCGCCGGACCGATCCGGGTGAGGGTGTACGGCTCGACGGACGCTCCCGACACGGACTTCACGGCGAAGCTGATCGACGAGTACCCCTCCAGTCCCGATTTCCCGGGCGGGTTCGCGCTCAACCTCTGTGACTCGGTCTGTCGGGCGAGGTACCGGGGCTACCGACGGGAGCCCGATCCCGTGGAGCCCGGCGAGGTGTACGCGTTCGACATGGAGCCGTACCCGACGGCCAACCGGTTCGCGGCGGGCCACCGAATCCGACTCGACGTCTCCTCGTCGAACTACCCGCGGTACGACGTCAACCACAACACCGGGGAGTCGCCGGGCGGCCGGGAGCGGCGCGTCGCCACCAATACCGTCCACCACGACGCAGAGCACCCGACGCACGTCGAGTTGCCGATCCGGCCGCTCTCCGGGGAGTGAACGTGCCCGGACGGCCGATCGCCGCGTGCGGCTACGCGTCGGGGTAGGGGACGTCGAGTTCGTCGCCGTCGTCGGGGACGAAACACCGGCCGTCGAACGCCTCGCGGGCCTGGCGGGCCAGCGGCGCGACGTCGCCGGCGTACCGGGAGGAGACGTGCGTGAGCGCGAGCCGCTCCGTGCCCGCTTCGGCGGCCACTTCGGCGGCCTCCCGCGCCGTGGAGTGACCGGTCGGCCCCGCCCGTTCGGCCCAGTCGTCGGCGAACGTCGCGTCGTGGATCAGGAGGTCGGCACCGTCCGCCGCCTCGACGGTCGCGTCCGCGGGACGCGTGTCGCCCGTGTAGACCACCCGCCGGCCGGGGCGGGGCTCGCCGACGACCTGTTCGGGGCGGACGACCGTGCCGTCCTCGAGTTCGACCGGCTCGCCCCCGTGGAGCGTCGAGAACTTCGGGCCGACCGGGACGCCGAGTTCCTCGGCCCGCTCGCGGTCGAACCGACCCTTGCGGTCGTCCTCGACGAGGGCGAACCCCACCGAACGGGTACGGTGTTCGGTCTCGAACGCCCGGACCTCGAAGCCCTCGCCGCGGTAGGCGACGTCGCCCGGCCCGACCTCGTTGATCCGGATCGGGAAGCTCGGGCGGGTCGCGCTCCCGTCGATGAGACTCCGGATCGCTCGACGCTCCCCGTTCGGGACGTGAAGCGCGATACTCGCCTCGCGGTCGTTGAAGTCCCAGGTCTGGAACAGGCCGGGGATGCCGAGCGTGTGGTCGCCGTGGGTGTGCGTGACGAACAGGTGCGAGACGTCGAACCCGGTGCCAAAGCGCATCATCTGTCGCTGGGTCCCCTCCCCGCAGTCGAAGAGGAGGCGCTCGCCCTCCCGGCGGACGAGGACGCCACTCGTGTTCCGGCGGACCGTCGGGACCGCACCGCTGGTCCCGAGGAACGTCACGCACAGGGACATACCTCGACCTGCGGGGCGGACCGGTTATACGCCCTTCGGAACCTGGCATCCGGGAGCGAGTTCGGGCTTGTGCTTCGTCCTCTAAGCGGGATAGTGAGGCGGGTGTGCTGGGGGAGAACAGCGGAGTGAGCGGACCAACAGCAGGCGATGACGGGGGGAGGCGAGGGGTGTCCGACCCGCGGGTACCGGGGGCCCTGGGGCTGACAGGCGGTGTCCGGTCGCATTCGGCGGGGGGCGACACCACGCTCTCGCGAGACCCCCGCGACGGTCGTCAGGTCACACCGGGGGGTGGTCGCGGTCTCCTACGAAAAGGTGAGGGGGCTACTCCATCTCGACGTAGGTGAACCAGTCGTCGTGATCGTCCGTCCGGCGCTCGACGACGTCGAAGAACCGCGACTGAATGTCCTCGGTCACCGGCCCCCGGGAGCCGTCGCCGATGACGTTGTCGTCGACGGTCCGGATGGGGGTGACCTCCGCGGCGGTCCCGCTGAAGAACAGTTCGTCGGCGGTGTAGAGCTGTCCGCGGCCGATGCTCGCCTCGTCGTGGACCGTGTAGCCGAGGTCACGGGCCAGCTCGATGACCGTCCGGCGGGTGATCCCGTCGAGGATGGACTCGGAGAGCCCCGGGGTGTAGATCTCCCCATCGTTGACCATGAAGATGTTCTCGCCGGGACCCTCGGCGACGTCCCCCTCCTTGTTGAGGACGATGGCCTCGACGTAGCCGTTCCGGCGGGCTTCCTCGCCGGCCAGCATCGAGTTGATGTACGGCCCGGTCGCCTTGACGTTCGTCGGGATCTGCGAGGAGTGGTGCTTGCGCCAGGAGGAGACCATCACGTCGACGCCCTCCTCTAGGGCCTCCTCGCCGAGGTAGGTTCCCCAGGGCCAGCAGGCGATCATGGTCCGCGTCGGGCACTCCTTCGGGGAGACCCCGAGCGAGTTGTAGCCGTAGTAGACGAGCGGGCGGATGTAACAGGATTCGAGCTCCTGCCGGCGGATGAGCTCGGTCGTGGCCTCGGTGAGTTCCTCGGGGTCGTGCTCGATGTCGTGGTCGAGGGGCCGCGCGGACTTGTAGAGCCGGTCGAGGTGCTCGTCCCAGCGGAACAGCGCGGGGCCGCGTTCGGTCTCGTAACAGCGGACCCCCTCGAACACCGCCGTGCCGTAGTGGAGGCTGTGTGTCAGGACGTGGACCTGCGCCTCGTCCCACGGGACGAACTCCCCGTCCATCCAGATCGTATCGACGTCCATCTCGTCGAATCCCATACCCGGGGGTCGGTGGCCCGCGTAATGAGTGTTGACGGTCCGTGCCAGGGCGTAACGGACGTCCCGACCGGGTGAAGGGGAGGAGAGAGGGAGGGGAAGGGTGAGAAGGTATCAGCCCAGCCGCTCGACGAGGGCCGACCCCTCGACGTAGACGAGGCCGTGTCGCTCGGCGTACGCCCGGGCGTCGGCCGGCGAGCGAGCGCCCCCGGTCTCGTCGTCGAGCATCTCGCAGACGACCACCGCGGGGGGTCGGTCGGCGGCTGCCGCGAGCGCGATGCCGAGCTCGGTGTGGCCGCGGCGGTCGGCGAGCAGGTCCGGCGCGGCGCGCAGGAGGTGGACGTGGCCCGGCGCGCGGAACGTCTCCTCGAACGTCCCCCGATCGGGGGCGGCCGCGAGGGCCCCGAGTTCGGCGATGGTCAGCGCGCGGTCCTCGTCGGTGATGCCCGTGAACGTGTCCCGGTGGTTCACCGTCAGCGAGAACGACGACCGCTCGTCGTAGCCGAGTTCGTGATCGGCGGTCAGCGGGTGGTCGAGCGACTCCTGGATGAACGGGAGCCCGAGCGTCTCGCTCACCGAATCGGAGAGGGCCACGCAGACGAGGCCGCCGGCGTCGTTTCGCATCCGGGCGACCGCGCGGGCCGTGACCGCACCCGCGGGGTAGATGAAGTCCGTCTCGCCCTCCCGGTCGGCGGCGTCGTGGACGAGGATCGGTTCGCCGCGGCGGAACGCCGCGACGGCACGGCCGACCGGGTCCGTCGTGTCGACCTCGGCGTCGACCGCCTCGGCGTCGGTGCGCCCGGGCATCACGCCGCACCCCCGTCGCCGCCGTCCTCGACGTGGACGGTGACGTGGTCGCCGTCGTCGAGTCCGAGCGCGTCGCGGAGCTTCTGCGGGGCGATGACCTCGAGCTGGTCGGCCCCGTGGTGGGTCCGCTCGGGGGCGATGACGTGCGCCCGATCGAAACGCTCGCCGTCGGGCGTCTCCAGCGCCGCCGGCCAGCAGAACGCCGGGCCGTAGGTCCGGTCCTCGCCCTCCCAGCCGTCGATGGGGACCGGGTCGATGGCGTCCATCCGGGCACGCGCCCGGACGCTCTCCTCGTCGAGGTCGAGGTTGAGCGTCCCGGCGAACGGCGCGTAGCCGAGCCGCGACTCGAACTGCTCCATGTACCCCGGCAGGGTGATGTAGTGGCGTCCCTCGCCCATCCCGCTGGTGACGACGCCCGACAGCGAGACGCCGGCGTCCCGCTCGAAAATACGGCGGTAGTCGGCGTACTCCCGCTGGAGGGCACGCTCGCCCTCCTCGGTCACGCCGACCCGCTGGCCGTCGCTGAGTATCTCCCGGTCGAGCAGGCCCGCGTCCTCGAGGCGCTGGAGCCGCCGCGAGGCGGTCTGGTTCGAGGCCTCCAGCCGGTCGGCCAGCCCCGCGCAGGTCACCGTGGTGCGCTCGCCCAGCGCACCCTCCAGCGCGAGGAGTTTGAGCACCGCCAGCTCGTCGTGGCCGACGGCGTGCCCGGTCCGTGTTCCCATGTCCGGAGCGAGGAACTACCGCGGCATAAGCGTAACGAACGTGGGGAGCATTCCACATCTGGTACGATGTAGGGGTGCGTCCCAACCCCTCCAGTCTACCAGGGGTTCGCCCTCGACTTGAGTCCACCGACGGCGACGAGGAGCGATCCCGGGGCTCTCAGGCGTAGGGGTTCCGCCTCCAGAACTCGCTTCCGCCCTTGAGTTCGGGGACCCAGGTGTCCTCCTCGCGGGCGAGCAGCGCCACACGGGAGGCCTCGACCTCCCGGAGGACGTCGTGGTCGGGGAGGTACGTGCCGAGCTCACGGGTGAATTCGACGACCCGCTCGTGGGCGGGCATCGCCGAGCGGTCGAGCCGACCCCGGGAGTGCCCGACGTGCATGTACGCCTTCACCTCGACGAAGTCGGCGTCGGCGCGGTCGCACATCGCCGCGTACCACTCGGGGTGATGGTCGTTGATCCCCCCCACGAGCGTCGTCCGGATAACCGTCCGGGTCTCCTCCTTTCCGGCGAGGACGTCGAGCGTGTCGATCAGCCGGTCCCAGGCGTCCTCTTCCATCGCCCCCACCGTCTCGCCGAACGTCTCCCGATCGGCCGCGTCGACGCTCACGTACAGCTGGGTCGGGTCACACCGTTCGAGCACCTCGGGGCGCGTCCCATTGGAAACGAGGAACGTGGTGATGCCGCGTTCGCCGAACGCCTCGATCAGTTCGGGCAGGTAGGGGTAGAGCGTGGGCTCGCCGTCGAGCGAGATGGCGACGTGTCGTGGCTCCATCGCCTCCTCGAACACCGTTCGGGGCACGTCCTCGTTCCCGCCGAACCCCGAGAGGAGCTTCCGCTGGAGCTCGATCGAGGCGTCGACGACGGCCTCGGGGTCGTCCCACTCGACGCCGTCGAGTTCGTAGGCGTGGCCCGCGTGGTCCCGCCAGCAGAACACGCACCGCTCGTTGCACTTCACCACCGGGGTCATCTGGATACACCGGTGGCTCTGGATGCCGTAGAACGTGTTCTTGTAACACCGGCCCTCCCCACGCATGGCGTTCGCGGTCCACCCGCAGGTCTGGGCCGCGGTGTGGTTGACGTGGTGATAGTCCGGGTCGTCGACCTGTCTGGGCCCGGAGTCGCTCATTGCCACCATGGGAGCGGGTCGAGGCTTAAGGGTTCTTCTCTCACTGGTCGTGGAGACGAGGATCGGCAGACGAGAGAGGAGAGGGAGAACAGACCGTCACTCCGGACACAGAGAGGCCGTAAGGTCGGGCAGTCGGCGGAGGCAGTCATACGGATGGTTGTAGTCTTTTACCGGTGGCCGCCGACCCCGTCCGGGCGATCACCGGTACATCGTTACAACCGTCCGTATCAGACAGGGTGCCGGAGTCGCCACGAATCCGTCGCGGGATCGATCCGGTGCGGTTCGGCCCCGCGGTCGTCGAGGATTCCGGCGTGGTAGAGGATCGCCTTCAGCTGGAACACGGTGGGCGAGTGGTAGACGTGCCCGTCGGTCAGTTCGCCGATACGCAGTTCGCCGTCCGCGTCCAGCACCCGGGAACGGGCGTCGTCGGTCCCACGGACGAACAGTTCGACGGCGAACGTCGGGTGGTGGACGTGGAGCCACTCGACGAGGTCGACGAGCGTCGGGTCCGGGATGCCGTCCGCGTGCATCTGCTGGAGCTCCTCGACGAGCAGTTGTGTCGCCGGATACGCCCACACGACCCGCCGGACGAGCAGACCCCACTCCGGCGCGAGGTCACAGAAGCGTTCCCGTGAGCCCCGCCACTCCTCGAAGGCCCGGAGTGCCTCGTCGACCGACCCGTACCGGTCGAGCGCGAACCGGACCGCCTCGCGGCCGAGCGGCGTGAGCTCGACGCGGTCGGGCCGCTCGTCGATCAGGCCCAGGAACGCGGCCCCGCGCCGGGCGTCGCTCACGGCCCGGACGACCCGGTCGGCGAGCACTACGTCGGTCTCGTCGGGGTGGTACAGGGCGAGCGGATACGCGATGTAGTTCTTGGGGTGGTTCAGCCCGAACGACCGATCGGCGACGCCCTGCGCGCTCGCCTGGAACCGGATGGCGGTCGCCTCGTCGGTCGTTCGGTTGCCGATCACGCGGGGGATCTCCATCGGCTCGACGGTTCCGTCCGTGCCGACGCCGAGAACCCCGACGTTCAGCTCCCGCGCGAGCGTCCGGTCGGTCTCCGTGACCGCGTCGGCGGGGGCGGCGAGGTACGCCGCGTTCGCCTCGCCGAGTCGATCGTACGCCTGTACGATACCACGCTCCGTGTCCACCCCTCTGTCCGTATACCCCTTCGCCTCGACGACGACCAGCGGGGGCTCGTCGCCGAACCGCTCGACCGCGAGCCACTCGGACTCCAGTTTCCGGACGCCGACCAGGTCCGGGTAGCCGCCGCCGATCCGGACGTGGTTGAACGGGGCGAGCGCCTCGCGGACGGACCGCTCGACGCGCTGGTCCGAGCGCCACGCCTCGGCCGAGAACTGCGTGTCGACGACGGCGTACGTGTCGGGCTCGTCGGGGTCGGGGAACAGCCGTCGCTTGGCGTGGGCGAGGACGTGCGGTTCGGTGAGGCCGGTCGCCGCGCTCGCCATGCCCCGGCTTCACCGACGGCGCTCAAAAGGGTTGAGGACGATCCGCGGGGGAGAGTTCGATGCGGGAGCCGTGACAGTTGCCGAACGGCCGGTGACGGCGGGCACTCCGACGGCGCTCGTTCGTTGTCGTAGAAGAGGAGGACTCACAGCCAGAGCAGCAGCCACAGCGCGGTCATCCCGATCCCGACCGTCGCGAGCAGGTTCTCCGTGTACCAGGCGACGCCGAAGGCGAGGAGTCCCGCGACCAGCCGCTCGTTCCCGGGCCCGATGGTGACGCTCCCCCCGCTCAGGAACAGGTTCGGCGCGACGAGCGCGGCCAGGACGACCGGTGGGACGAACGGGGTGATCCGTTCGAGCGTCGGCGGGAGGCCTCCCAGACGGTCGATACCGAGCAGGAACGACGCCCGGAGGGCGAAGGTGACGAGGCTCACGCCCGCGACGACCAGCCAGACGTTCGGTACCTGCGCCGCCGTCACGCGGATCCCTCCGACGGACGGGACTCGGCCAGCACGCCCACGGCGGTCCCACAGAGCACGGCGGCGAGCAGCCCGAGGTTCACGGGCAGTCCGGCACCCGCGACGGCGACGACGAGGGCGCTGCCGGCGGCCAGCGCGGTCGGACCGTTCTCGATCTGCGGGGCAAGGAGCGAGACGAACACCAGCGTGATCGCGAAGTCGAGCCCGAGCCCGTCGCCGACGACCTCCCCCACGAGCGCGCCCACGAGCGTCCCTCCGACGAGCGCGGCGACGAGTGGCAGGCTCACGCCGACGAGGTACCACCCGCGGTGGCCCTCGTCCGGACCGACCGCCTCGAACCGGGCCTCCGCGAGCGCGTAGTTGAGATCGAACAGCGGGTAGGCGATCACCGCCCGCCAGGACCGGGAGAGGTGGCTGACCTTCGGGGCGAGCGAGGCGCTGAAGATCACGTACCGGAGGTTGATCAGGACGATCGTCGCCAGCACGACCCGGAGCGTCGCCCCCTCCCGGAGCAGCTCCACGGCCGCGAGCTGTGCCGTCCCCGCGAACGCGAACAGCGACAGGGCGGTCGCCGAGAGCGGGGTGAACCCCGTCCCGACCGCGGTCGCCCCGAACAGCATCCCGACGGGAACGATCGGCGGGACGGCGGGGGCCACGGCGCGGAGCCCGGCGATGCACTCTGAGGTGTCCATCGCGAGTACCCGCGACGGCCACGAGTAAAAACCGGCGGACAGGTCCATCGGTACCCACGTTCGGGACGGGTGACTGACCGGGTACCGCTACTCCCTGTCGTCCGGAGTGAGAGCCGGGATCCGCCCGCGCGGGCACTCACTCGTCGACGGCGTCCTCGAAGTGCGCCTTGGCTTCCCTCGCCCCGTCCTGGAGGTAGGCCACGTCCACGCCGACGGTCATGAAGTCGACGCCGGCGTCCAGCCACCGGTCGATCCCCTCGGCGTCGAGCGCGAGCATCCCGACGGGAACCTCCGCCTCGTCCGCGGCCTCGACGGCCCGGGAGAGCGCGTCCCGGAACGCGTCGTCCTCCCACTCGCCGAACGCCCCCACCGAGGCGGAGAGGTCGCCCTGACCGACCTGGATGGCGTCGACGCCGTCGACGGCCAGTATCCCCTCGATGTTCTCGACGGCCCGCTCCGTCTCGATCTGGACGATCGTCGCGATCCCCTCGTTGGCGTTCTCGAAGTACTCCCCGAAGGTCCGGCCGTACCCGGAGGCCCGGGCGGGGGCCGCGCCGCGCCGGCCCTCCGGCGGGTAACGCATCGCTTCGACGATACGTTCTGCCTCCTCGGCGGTCTCGACCATCGGGAACATCAGCCCGGCCGCGCCCATGTCGAGGGCGCGCTTGATCCGCCCCGGGTCGTGGTCCGGGAGGCGGACGATCGGTGCGGTTCCGCCGTCGCCCGCGTCGGTGGCCCGGATCATCGACTCGAGTTCGTCCACGCTTATCGAGGTGTGCTCGGTGTCGATCACGACGAAGTCGAAGTCGAGGCCGGCGCTCGTCTCCGCGATTGCGGGGTGGGCGAGCGAGATCCAGTTGCCGACGACGGGTTTGCGGGCGACCAGCGCCTCTCTGAAATCGGGGTCCATGGAGCCGACGTTGCTCCAGCGGGTAGCAAAAGGGTTTATGAGTCCAGTTGACAGACCGCTACGCCAGGGGGACCGGATTTCGATGGATCGACCCGGAAGGGGGGGACGGCGGGGTGAGGTGGGACGGAAGGGGGCGAAACGGCCCCGGAGAGTACTTATCACGGGCGCTCTCGAACCGGGGGTCACCGATGGTGTCCGGGACGGAGTACGCGGACGTCTACGAGTCGTTCGACTGGGAGTCGGTGCTCGAAACGTACGACTGGGACGCGCCGGACGAACTGAACATGGCTCACGAGGCCTGCGACCGCCACGCCGGGTCCGGCGACGTCGGGTTCGCGTGGGTGTCCGAGAGCGGGGATCTCACCGAGTACACGTTCGCCGAGCTCCGGGACCGATCCAACCGGGTGGCCAACGTGCTGACGGAACTCGGCGTCGAGCGGGGCGACCGGGTGACGACCCTCCTGCCGAAGATCCCGGAGACGATCGTCACCGTCCTCGGAATCTGGAAGACGGGCGCGATACACGTCCCCCTGTTCACGGCGTTCGAGGAGGCGGCGCTGGAGTACCGCATCGAGGACTGCGAACCCGAACTGCTGGTCTACGGTGCCGACTACGGCGCGACGGTCGACTCGCTCGACGCCGCGGCGGACATCGGGAGGGTCGCGGTCGGAGTGAGCGAGACCGGGGACGACACCCACTCCTTCGAGACCCTCCTCGCCGACCAGTCCGCGGAGTTCGACGTCGTTCGAACGAGTATCGACGACCCCTCGACGATGCAGTACACCTCCGGGACGACCGGGCGGCCGAAGGGCGTCGTCATGACCCACCGGGTGCTCGCCACGCTCTACCCGCACACGAAGTACGCGCTGGACGTGAACGAGGACGACCTCGTGTGGGGTGCGGCGGACCCGAGCTGGTCGTACGGGCTGTTCACGACCGGGTTCGCGCCGATGGCGCTCGGCGCTACTCGCTTGCTTCACGCCGGCGAGTTCGACGCCGAGCGCTGGGTCGGGATCCTCGATGAACACGACGTCACCGTCCTGGGGGCGGTCCCCAGCGCGTACCGGGGGATCATCGCGGCCGGCGAGGACGTGCTCGAAGGGCGATCGTTCGAGAGCCTGCGGGTGTTGAGCAGCGCCGGCGAGCCGCTGAACCCCGAGGTCTACGACTGGTTCGAGGACCGGCTGGGCCTCCCGATCCACGACACGTACGGGCTCACGGAGGCGGGAATGATCGTCAACAACTACGCCGGGCTGGACGTGGAGACGAGAGCCGGCTCGATGGGCAAGCCCTGCCCCGGGTTCGAGGTCGACCTGCTCGACCCCGAGACCCGCGAGCCGGTCGGAATCGACGAGATCGGCGAGGTCGTCGTGAAGCCGCGAGAGTGGGTCCTCATGGACGAGTACTGGGGGATGCCCGAGCGGACGGAGGGGGCGTTCTACGACGGTTGGCTGCTGACCGACGACCTCGCACGCCGGGACGAGGAGAGCTACTACTGGTACGAGGGTCGCAGCGACGACGTCATCATCTCCTCGGGCTACCGGATCGGCCCCTTCGAGGTCGAGAACAGCCTCATGGAGCACCCGGCCGTCGCCGAGGCCGCGGTGATCGGCGTCCCGGACGACCAGCGCGGTCAGATCGTCAAGGCCTACGTCGTTCCCGTAGAGTTCCCGGCGGACCCCGAGGGGACGCTCGACGAACTCCAGTCCCACGTCAAGGAGCGACTCGCGAGACACGCGTACCCCCGCGAGATCGAGTTCATCGACGAACTCCCGACGACCGCGACGGGGAAGGTCCAGCGGTACAGGCTCGAGGAGCGCGAGCGGACGTAGCCCCGCGGGGCCGTTCGGAACCCGTCGAGGTCACTCCCCGAACGCGCTCGCCAGGTCGTCCGCGAGGTCGTCGACCGCCTCGCGCGCCCGCGACAGGTCCGGCTCGACGAGCATGCTCACGAAGCCGTGGGTCATCCGCTCGTAGTTGCGCACGGTCGTCTCGACCCCGTCCGCGTCGAGGCGCTCGGCGTAGGCCAGCCCCTCGTCGCGCAGGGGGTCGAACCCAGCGGTGACGACCGTCGCCGGCGGCAGGTCCGTGAGCGAGCGCGCCCACATCGGGGCGGCGTAGGGGTTGTACGCGTCCACGTCCCGCGCGAGGTACTTCTCCCAGAACCAGCCCATCGCCTCGGCCGACGGACCCCACTCGGCGTTCTCCGGGTAGGAGTCGTACGCGAGGGTGTGGTCGGTGACGGGGTAGATCGGAACCTGGTAGGCGAGCGAGGGACCGTCGCGGTCGCGTGCCATGAGCGCGACGACGGTGGCGAGGTTCCCGCCCGCGCTGTCGCCGGCGACGGCGACCCGCTCGGGATCGACCCCCAGTTCGGCCGCGCGCTCGACCACCCAGGCCGTCGCGGCGTAGGCGTCCTCGGCGGCGGTGGGGAACGCGTGCTCGGGGGCGAGCCGGTAGTCTACCGAGACGACGACCGCCCCCGACGCGTTCGCCAGCGCCCGGCAGAGCGGGTCGTGGGAGTCGATACTCCCGACGACCCACCCGCCGCCGTGGAAGTAGACGACGGCCGGCTGCGGTGCCGCGCCACCCGGTTCGTAGATCCGTATCGGGACCTCCCCACCGGGTACCTCGATCGCGCGGTCGCGGACGCGGGCTACCTCGTCGGCCCGTTCGGGCGGGACGTGCCGACCGCGCCGCTGGGCTCGCGCCGCCTCGGGCGAGAGGGTGTGCGTCGGCAGTTCGTGCTCGCGGGTTCGTAGCGCCTCGATCAGCTCGGGGTCGGGCTCGCCGTCCGGCATGGCCCTCCCACGCTCGGCACTCACAAGAAACCGTACCGTCGGCCGGGGATCCTCGGATCGACCCCGCCCAGCGGCGTTCGAACCCCGAGATCGAAGGGGGTGGTCGCGAGGCTAGCTCGCGGTCAGTCGCCGGCCGCCACCGACGTCCGGCCGCCGCCGGAGTCCGACCAGACGAGGTGGCCGATCAGGAGCGCGACGAACGCCCCGCCGACGCCCATGAACGTCGCCGGGACGCCGAGGAAGCCGCCGCTGAGGTCCCAGCCGACGCCGAGGAGCGTGCCGACGACGATCGACGCGATGATGGCGTTGCCGGCCACCCCCGTCCAGTAGAGCCCGAGGTAGATCGGGATCAGGAACGCGCTCGTCAGCAGGATCGCCCGGAACGTGTACAGGGTGATGATCGTCCCCGGGGGGTTGACCGCCATCGCCGTTGCGGTCACGCCCCAGAAGATCGTCGCGATGCGCGAGACCTTCATCAGCTGCTGGTCGGAGGCGTCGTCGGCGTACCAGTCGTAGATGTCACGGGCGGTCGTCACGCCCGTCGAGTGGAGCCGCGTGTCGGTCGTCGAGAGGATCGCCGACATCACCGCGAGGATGACGACGATGCCGATACCGGTCGGGAGGTAGTCGGTGATGAAGATCGGGAACGCCTGGTCGACGTTCTCGAAGCCGGCCAGCCCGGCGTTGTTCAGCGCGACGGTGACGCCGCCGCCCAGCAGGATCAGCGCGCTGTAGAACACCGAGAGGATGAGCCCACCGAACGCGAGGTGGATCTTCGCCGTCCGGATGTCCTTCGTCGCGTTGATACGGATGATCGTCCCCTGGGCGGTGAAGATCGTCCCGAAGAACGCCACCAGCGAGCCCGCCAGGCCGAGCAGCGTGTACGCCCCGTCGCCGAGCGGCATCGTGTTGGCGGCGCTGAGCTGGGTGAACTGCGTGTTGATCGCCGCCAGGCTCCCCTGGTCGATGATGATGAAGACCAGCGCGGCCAGAACCGTCGTGACCATCACCGTCCCCTGAATCAGGTCGGTCCAGGCGACCGAGACCAGCCCGCCCATCACCGTGTAGGCGACGAACACGAACCCGATCACCCAGATCATGTACCGGTAGGGGACGCCCGTGATCGTCGTGACCAGCAGGCTCGCGCCCACCAGCTGCATGATCAGGTAGACCCAGGCGTTCGCCAGCAGGGGGACCGCCGCGATCGGGCGGGCGATCTCCCGGCCGGTCAGGTCCCGGATGATGTCGGGGAAGGTGACGTGGTCCAGTTCGCGTACCTTGTGGACGACGAAGTAGAGCGCCGAGATCCCGAGCATCAGCCCGAGGACGATCCCCGTGAGGATCGAGTAGCCGCCACCGTAGACCGAGCCGATGAACCCGATCACCGACACGGCCGAGACGAAGTTCGCGACGTACGACCACGTCGCCAGCCACGGGCCGAGCCGCTTCCCGTAGACCCAGAAGTCCGCGACGTCCGTCGTCTTCGTGTACCCCCACGCGCCGATCCCGAGGACGATCAGCAGGTAGACGATGAACGTCCCGAGGTAGAACTCGTTAACCGCCATCGCTCGACCCTCCTTCCTCCGCCGCCCGCCCACGAATGGTCTCGTCGACCGGTCGGCCCATGATGATGTGGACGACCGTGTAGTGTATCGCGCCGATGCTCCCTGCGAGTAACGTCAGGACGAACACGACGAACATGTCCGTCGGCATTCCGAGCACAGACATCTGTTGTCACACCCGCCCGGCGTTGCCTATCGTGTGGTAATAAAATTACTGCTAACGGTCGCTGCGACGACGTGATCCTCCGGAATACGTTTTTATATCCGCCTTCGTTCGGAACGAACGATCAAGAATAGCCGAGTGTTTCGAATAATTGCCCATAGAACTACCCTTTAACGTGGACACTGCGAGATACGAGATACCGTGTCAACAATGGACTTTTACCGGAGCGATCCCTGCCCCCTCCCGACCGTGACCGCAGAGGCGCCGCTTTCGGCGTCGGTGACCCTCTACCTCCGCACCGGCGCCCCGATGGCGGCGCGCGACCGACAGGGCAACGCCCGGGCGCGAGTCGAGGCCCTCGCCGACGAGGGGCTCCTCCCGGACCTCGATATGGAGGAGTGGCCCTCGAAGGCCATCGTCCCGAACGACGGACCGACCGACCCCGCCGTGGAGACGTACGACGAGTTCGCCGACGTAGTCGCGGAGCGGTCGGACGTCCACCTCGACCCGTTCTTCGAGGACCGACCCGGGGTCGGGCGGTCGGACCGGGTCGTCGTCCTCCCGGTGGCCTGTATCGCGGTCCGGCGCGAGGGGACCCTCACGGGACTCTACCCGTGCTGGAACGGGGGGAACCACGAGGCCGTCGAGGACGGTCTCGCGGCGCTCGAATCGGGCGAGGACGTGGAGAACCTGCGATAGGGCGCGTCGACGGTCGCATTAGACTGAACTCGGACGCGGGACCGAAGCAGGAGAGCGGAGGCGTGCTTAGACGCCCGTGGAGTACCGCAGGATGCCGGCGATGCCGCCGAAGGCGGTGAGGAGCTGTTCGCCCTTCTCGAAGTCCGTCGAGATGAACTTCGTCTCCGAGCCGCGCTGGTCGGCGAGCTCCATCAGGTGGTCGATGACGTCCTCGCGCTCCTCGACCTCGGCGGCTGAGCCGTCCTCGCAGGTGTGTTCGGGGGTCGAGTGTCTCCGATCCACGACCTCGAACTCCTGGCGGTCGCCGCAGTCGTAGATCACGACGTCCTTCCGGAGGTCCTCGCTGATGAGCAGGCGGTCGACCGCGCCCATGTTGAGGTTCTTGCGGGTCTGCTCGAAGCCGTAGGTCGCCTTCCCGCCGTCGTGGAGCTCCTCGAAGAACTCCTCCATCTCCCGCTTGTCCTTCATCACCTCGTGGTCGGCGAGCACGTCGCCCGCCGCATCCACGAGGTCCTTCAGCCCGGACTCGTCCGTGTATGAGACGTCGAACTTCCCGAGGACGATGTCCCCGAGCTCGTGGTGGAGGTAGTCGCCGTCGAGGAACTCGTCCTTGGTGGGCGAGGGGCCCCCCACCAGGATACCGTCCATCTCGTGGCGCTTGTCGACGAACAGCTCGTTGGCCATCCCCGCGACCTCCTGGTAGAAGTTGTCGATGGCCTCAAGTCGGAGGCGGGCGAACCGCTGTGCGGACTGGCCACCCTTCCGCTGCTTGCCGGGGACCAGCGAGGTCGTGGACTTGACGGCCTCGACGCGCTTGCCTTTCAGCCAGCCGACGTTCG
Source organism: Salinirubellus litoreus (assembly GCF_037335815.1). NCBI lineage: Archaea > Methanobacteriati > Methanobacteriota > Halobacteria > Halobacteriales > Natronomonadaceae > Salinirubellus > Salinirubellus litoreus. The sequence continues at coordinate 489,208 of NZ_CP147841.1, forward strand.
CCTCCCGCCGGTCGAGGACGATCAGCCCGTAGAGCCCCTTGTCCGCCAGCATGTTCTCGAGGGGCTCGGTGAGGAACTCCGAGTCGCAGTGGTAGCGGAACGACTCGACCGGATCGGGCGGCGACTCGAGGACCCGGGTGACCATGTCGGTCTGGCCGCCGCCGGTGTCGAACGCCCCCGAGAAGATCACCATCCCCCGCTCCGGCGGGTAGGTGTCGTAGTAGCGCAGCCGGTCCTTGATGCTCGTCAGGGCGTCCTGCACGGCAGTTCGAGTCTGCTTGGACTTGATGTTCGAGGCCTCCGAGTGCTCCTGGGTGACGTGCTGGACCACGTCGGACACCTGCCGGTCCTCGGGGATGTAGATGGAGACCAGCTGGGTGCCCGAGCCCTTGTAGTCCTTGAGCTCCTCGATCACCCGCTTGAACTCGTACTTTTGTTTGTCGGACTGCTCCTGCTCCTGCTTACTCATCGGTGGAACTAGGCCGAACGGCCCTAAGTAACTGTTGGGGCCGCTGCAACGAGCACGGTCGGTTCTCGACCGGGAAGGGACGAGGGGGCGGGGACGACCGGACGTTCGAACCCTCCGCCGTCCCCGGGTGACCCGGACCCCCGGTAGTTTCATGTCGATACGAACGATAACTTGATACTATGGAGGTCTACGTGGTGGCGGGTGGGGGCGGGTCCGGCAGGACCGCGACAGCGCTCAACCTGACCGTCGCGCTCCGCGGAGCGAGCCGTTACGCGGCCGTTCTCGACGCCGACCTCTCCGGGAACGTCGCCTCGCTCCTCGACGTCACGTTCGACACCACGATGGGGGACGCGGTAGCGGGGGACGCGAGCGTCCGGGCGGCGACGGTCGAGTGCGGGCTCTCGGCCGACGACCTCCCGGCGGACGATCTTGCCGACTACCGGGAGGCGCTCGCCGTCGACCGGACCGGGTTCCGCACCGGCGCTGTCGAGGAGAGCGACCCGGTGACCGCCGAGGACGAACCGGACACCGACACGGTGCCGGTCGTCGGCGGCTGGCACGATCGGGCGGATCACCTCTCGGCCGACGCCGAGGCGCTCTCGTACGCCCTCGGCGACCTGTCGATGGCCTACGAGGTGCTCGTCGTGGACGTCGGTAACGGCCCGGCGGCCGAGTCGCCGCTCCTCGGCGAGGCCACCGGCGTCCTCGCGGTGACGACGCCCGACCGGGCGGCGTGCGAGGCCGCGAAGGAGGACGCGACGGCCTGCGCCCGGGAACGGGACGGCGTGCAGGTCGTCGGCGTGGTCATCAACCGCGCCGGCGAGGACACCAGCATCTCCGACCTGACCGACCGGGTGGGCGCGAAGGCGCTCGGCGTCGTTCCGGAGGACGCCCGCACCGCCGCGCTCGAACCGGTCGCCTTCACCCTCCCCGGGAGCCCGGCGGCGGCGGCCTACGAGCGGCTGGCGGACGCCGTACTCGACTGGGACGGTACGTCGGGACTGCTCGGGCCGACGCCCGCGAACCGACGCGACGGCCCCGCCGGCTCCGACGTCGCCACCGACGGCGACGGGTCCGAGCCGGACGAGGAGGGGTCGGGAGGGTTCCTCTCGCGGTTCCTGGGCAGGTAAACGGGAACCCCTTTCACCTCCCGGGGCCAGATACGACCATGGTCGACACGGAGCCCGACCCCTCGATCCCGCTCTCCTGGATCGTCATCTTCCTGTTGCTCACGCTCGGCCTGGCGGCCGCCGGCGTGCTGTTCGTCGGCGGGAGCCTGTTCGGCGGGGGCTTTCTGGTCCCCGCCTATCCGCTCTGAGCGAGCGGGACGCGCCGACCGCCGTGCGTGCAGGGACGCGTACAGACCTACATCGAGTCCGGCGCGGCGACGCCGAGCAGGCCGAGCGCGTTCGCCACCGCGTGCCGCGAGGCACGTACCAGCGCGAGGCGCGCCTCGCGTAACTCGCCGTCGGCGCGGAGGACTGGACACTCCCGGTAGAAGGCGTTGAACGCCTCGGCCAGTTCGCGGGTGTAGGTGGCGACGCGGTGTGGTTCGAGTTCGTCGGCCGACCGCTCGACCACGCCCTCGAACCGCGCCAGCGTCAACAGCAGTTCGCGCTCCTCCGGGGCGTCGAGCGTCGAGGCGTCCGGGGGCTCCTCCGGGACCGCGCCCGCCTCCCCGGCCTCGTCGAGGATCCCACAGCACCGCGCGTGGACGTACTGAACGTAGGGGGCCGACTGGGCCTCGAAGTCGAGCGCCTCGTCCCACCGGAACGTGATCGACTTCGTCGGCTGTTTCGAGACGATGTCGTACCGGACCGCGCCGATACCGACCACCTCCGCGATGCGCTCGACGTCCGTCTCGGTCAGGTCGTCCTCGCGGAGGCGGTCCTCGGCGCGCTTCTCGTACTCTTCACGAGCGCGCGCGACGGCCTCGTCGAGCAGGTCGTCGAGGTCGACGCCCGTCCCCGCCCGGGTCGACATCTTCCCCTCCGGGAGGTTGACGTAGGAGTAGATGACGTTCTCGAGCTGTGAGACGTCGTTGCCGAGCAGGTCGAGCGCCGCCCGGAGCTGGTCGGCCTGGAGCTTGTGGTCCTCGCCGAGCACCGTCACCGCGCGGTCGAACGCCTCGAACTTCCACTCGTGGTGGGCCAGGTCCCGCGTCGTGTACAGCGAGGTGCCGTCGGAACGGACGAACACGAGGTTCTTCTCGATGCCGTACTCGGAGAGTTCGAGCTGCCAGGCGTCCTCCTCGTAGACGCTCTCGGGCAAGTCCTGCAGGCGATCGACCACCTCGTCGGTCGAGCCGTCGCGGATGAACCGCGTCTCCTTGACGAACTCGTCGAAGTCGGCGGGCAACCGGAGCAGGCACTCGTGCATCCCCGAGAGCACCCTGTCGACCACCTCGCTCACCCGCTCGTAGGTCGCCTCGTCGCCCTCCTCCAGCCCCTGCATGATCGCGGCGATCTCGGCCTCGGCGGCCTCGACCTCCGCTTCGGGACCCTCTTCGAGAAACTCGTTGCCCCTCCGGTAGTAGCGGACCATCTCGTACTCCGCGCGGTCGCGCTCGGGCTCCGGTAGCTCGGACTCCTCGAACGTCTCGTAGGCCCAGGTGAACACGGCCATCTGCCGGCCGGCGTCGTTGACGTAGTAGTGTCGCTCGACGTCGTAGCCGGCGAAGTCGAGGACGTTCGCCACCGCGTCACCGATGATCGGGTTCCGCGCACGGCCGACGTGCACCGGTCCGGTGGGGTTCGCGGAGGTGTGCTCGACGACGACCGACTCCCTTCGCGGGTCGAGGTGGCCGAACGACTCGTCCTGTCCGGCCGAGAGCGTCGCGTCGAAGTACGCCTCGCTCGGGTGGAAGTTGACGTACGGCCCCTGCGTCTCGACCCGATCGACGTAGGTGAGCGAGTCGGGATCGATGGCGTCGGCGATCTCGCCCGCGACCCGCGGCGGGGGCGCGCCGGCCTCGCCTGCCAGCCGGAACGCCACGCTCGACGCGAGTACCGCGGGGACGTCCGACGGCGGCTGTTCGATGCCGAGGTCGTCGGTCGGGTAGCCGGCCCCCGAGAGCGCCCCGGAGAGCGCGTCCGCGACCTCGTCGCGGAAGGCGATGAACATGACCGGGGGTTCCCGTGGGCCGACTAAATCGGTGTCGGGTTCGCGCTCGTGCTCACTCCGGTCCCGTCCCCGGCTCCGATCCCGTTCCGACCTCTCCGGTCGGCTCCGATCCCGCTCCCGCTTCCGTCTCCGTCTCCGTCTCGGTATCGGTTCCCGTTTCCGCTTCGGTCTCCGGCTCCGTCTCCCGGTCCATCAGCTGTTCGAGCTGGTGGCGGCGCTTGCCGATGTCGATCGCCGGCTGGACGCTTCCCGCGGTGGCGAGCCGGTCGAGGGTGAGGAGCGGATCGACGCCGGCGGCCTCGGCCCGCTCGAACAGCGCCTCGATACTCGAACGGTTCAGCGCGAGCGAGTCGAGCCGCCCGATGGCAATGGCGAGGGGGATCGACGCCTCCGGGGACGTCGGGAACGGCTCCAGCTCGCCGAAGTCGGGGTCCCCACCGGACTCGGTGGGGTGGAGTCTGAGACAGCGGATGCAGAGCCCCGCGTGCGGGACGGGCTTGGGGAGGTGTTCGCGGAGGTCCTCGGGCACGTCGAAGGACACGACGGTCCCGTTGCAGGCTGGACAGTTCATACCCGGTCGAACGACCCCCGGGGAGAAGAAAGGAACGGGACTGACGAGACCGACAGGACGGACGGGACGCCGGGAGCGAGAGCGGCGAGCCCGTCGGCCAGTGGACGTCTCCGGCGTGGGCGAGCCCGACGACCGACGCTCGGTGGGTCGGGTGGCAGGGGAGTCACACCCGGTAGCCCAGGGCTCGAAGCTTGTCCTCGACGTCGTCCTCGTCGACGCTTACGCTGTTGTCCGACCGCTCGCCGACGATATCCTTCCGCTCGCTGAACTCGTGGACGAACCACGGCACCTTGACCAGCTGCTCGGTGTAGACGGCCCCCGGATGATCGTATATCCGGAACGGTATCGGCCACGCCCTCTCGCCCAGCATCTCGCCGTGATCGGCACTGATCACGGTCTTCCCGGGGAGGGATTCGAGCAGGTCCTCGACGTGGTGGAGGACGAGTTCCAGCGTCGAGCGATACGCTTCGATCACCTCCCGACGGGACCGATCACGCCTGAACGGCGGACGCGAGTCCCGGAGGTTCGACAGCGAGGGGACCCTGAACGACTCCTCCCCGTCGGCCGTGAAGTACGGGGAGTGTGGCTGGAGGTAGTGGACGATCAGCCGTTTGTTCGGGTACTCCTCCGCCGTGTTCTTCGCGATCCGGGTCACGGTGGACGGATGATTCAGCAGGCCACCGTGTGCGTCCCCGTCGATCGGTGCCGAGACGAAATCGTGTATCTCGGCGTTTATGTCGTCCTCCAGTCTCGCGTACCACTGGTTGTCCGAGACGTAGACGACGTCGTCCAGCCGCCTGTCGGAGAAGTTCCCCCTGACGAACTCGTTGCTCGTGCTACCCCTGGAGATACGGTGTTCCAGCTCGCCGGGGAGGGTACACGCGTTCGAGAACTCGTCGTACCGGCAGGCGTCGAGCAGGATCAGGTTGTCCCAGTCCTCCTCGAAGATATCGACACCGTCCGGGTTGTAGTCGTATCCGCTCCGATGGTAGGTGTACCGCTGCACGCACGCTATGTATTCCGATTTCAGCGTCCTGATGGGGTGCAAAAGCGGATAGAACCGGGATCGGATCTCCTCCTTCACCAGCTCCGGATTCCGGATCCCCTTCTTTATGTCGGATAGGGAGTACATCGGTGCTCGGTGTCGTGTTCCGTCGCTCGCAGTTGAGTACCGTTCCTCGTCAGTCTTTCCCCACATCGGACGACACTGTCGGGCGGTCCTCGTGGCGCGAACCCCTCCCCTGACAGCCTCGTGTTCCGAGACGATCCCGTGCCATGAGTTCGTCGGAGACCCCACACGGGACACCTCCGACAGCCGGCACCGTTCCGTCCGGGTCCGGACACCGGGCCGAGCCCGTCCGCTCGGAGAGCCGGTACGGATCGATCTATTACGGAAGCGCGTGTCGGATCGGATATACCGTTCAACTTCGGGGCGGCCGCGCCGGAGGAGGAGTACGTCTACGGAGCCTGCCGGCCGGCTCACCCGGGCGGAGCCCCGGGGACGACCGTCGACGACTGGCTCGCGTTCGTCCGAGAGCGGGGGATCGAGCGGGTCTGCTGTCTCCTCGACGAGGAGCACCTCCGTGGGTACGACGACCTGCTCGACCGGTACGGACGGGCCTTCGGAGCGAGAAACGTCCACCACGCGCCGATCGGCGACTACGGTCTGGTCGACGGGGCGGTCTTCCGGAACGGCATCCTGCCGTTCCTGCGCGGATCGGTGGACGCGGATCGGCGTGTCGTCGTCCACTGCTCGGCCGGCTCGGGGCGCACCGGGCACGTCCTCGTGGGATGGCTCGTGGCCGACCGTGGCTACGGGGTCGAGTCCGCGATCGGGACCGTCGAGGGTATGGGACGGAACCCCCTGGAGGCACCCGGGACGGAGGCGAGTGACCTCGTCGATCTCTTCGAACGCTAACACGACAGGAATGGACGGGTCGTCGGCGTCGGACTCCGCGATTCGATCTCGGCCGGTCGTTCGTCCTCACGTCCCGATCGGGCGGGGAAACAGCGGACGTTTCGCTCGTACCGGGCGGTTCTCGCAGTCGCCACGGAGCCCGTCCGAGCGGTCGTTCCGCCCAGGCTTCCCGGGACAGGAGTCGAGGACGGGACGCGTACTCAGTCGTCGGCGGTCAGCGGCTCCTCGGCCGGCTCGCCGCCCTCCTTCGCGGCCTCCTCGGCCTCCTCGCGCTCCTTCTTCGCCTTGATCTTCTTCATGCGGAAGATCTCCTCGCGCTCCTGCTCCTCCAGCTTCTGCTCGATGTACTCCTGGTTCTCGTAGAGCTGGGGGAGGAGCGTGAACTCCAGGGCGTTGACGCGGCGCTTGGTCGTCTCGATCTCCTCTAACATCTTCTTCATCGCCGTCTCGACCTCGGCGGCGAGGATGACCGACTCGACGAGCTCCTCGTAGGCGTCGGCGGCCTCGTCGATGCGCGCGCTGGATCCGAGCAGGCCGTATCCCCGCTCGTCGAGGTTCTTCTTCACCTTCGAGGACTCGATCTGTGGGACGACCACGCCCATGATGTTCTTCGACTGGGTGGTGATCTCGGGGTGTTCCTTGAGCGCGGCCGCCGCGCCCCGGACGGCGACGTCGCCGTCCATCGCCCGGGCCATGTCGATAGCCTGCTGGGCGCGGTCGTAGTCGTCCTCGAGCTCCGAACGGACGTCCTGGGCCTGGTCCAGGATGTCCATGAACTCCATGATGAGGCCGTCGCGCTTCTTCTCTAAGGTGTCGTGCCCACGCTCGGAGAGGTCGATCCGGTCCTCGATCTGCATGAGGTTCTTCCGGGTGGGTTTGACGTCCTCGGCCATTGGCGGTGTCTTCTCGCCCCAGTCGGATAACTGTTTACGGTCCACAGCGGGGATCGCCCGATCCCGGGGACGGCGTGCGCCGGGGGCGCGAAGGGTTCGCCCGCCGACTACGGTCGGCTATCGCGGTCGGGATTATCCGGGACCCATATGACAGAATATAAATTTAATTCAAGATATATTTATCTCCCCGTGAGACGTACGCCGGTCGTGTCAAGCAGTATCATTTCGAGGCGAGCACTGGTTCGAGCGATGCCGCTGGTCGCGGTCGGACTCGCGGGCTGTACGGGGACCGGTGTGGGACCGGGCGGGAACGATCGGATCGACATCGAGCCGCCGGGGACGGTCTCGCGGGTCACCCAGCTGGACAAGGCGGCGGTGGTCCACATCCAGTCGGTCGTCCGCGGGACGGCCGTCTGGCCGTCGTTCTCGCTCACCCAGGGCGGGGCCGGGACCGCCGGGAGCGGGGGGAGGGGCCGGGAGCCTCGTCGGGACCTGGCAGGGGGCCGGGGAGACCGTGACGTTCGGGACGAACGGCCAGTTCAGCGGTACCGTCGCCCAGGGTGGCGGGTTCGCCGGGCTGTACAGTGTCCAAGGGAACGCCCTCGTCCTGCAGTACACGTCGCCGACGCCGGCGACGGCGCAGGTCCAGTACGTCGTCTCGGGGGACGCCCTCCAGCTCACGGGGGCCGATGGCGTCTCCTACCAGTACCAGCGCGTCGGCGGGGGCACGGGGGGGGACGGGCACGGGGACGGCGGGCGGGGACCTCCTCGCCCAGGTCTCCAACCTCGAGCTGACGCGGGAGACCGGCGGGAGCGGCCGTATCGAGCGCGAGTCGCTCCGGACCGGATCGAGCGGCTCGGGATTCATCGTCTCGCCCGACGGCTACATCGTCACCAACGCACACGTGGTGTTCACCGGTAGCGACCCGCAGCAGCTCCTCCTCCAGAGCCTCGCCGGGCAGCTCCAGGCCGACCTCGTCGAGGAGGTCTCGTCGTACTACCAGATCCCACAGGAGGAGCGCGAGCAGGCGATCGAGATCCTGTTCACCAAGCTCCTGAACTACTTCCAGCAGAACGGGCAGATAACGGACGTCTCGATGGACCACTTCGTCCTGAACGGCGTGGCCGCCCCCGGCGACGACCTCCAGGTCAGGGCCTGGCCCGCCGTGAAGCGCAAGGAGGGGACGGTCTACGAGACGGTCGGCGGGGAGACCACCTGGGGACGCGACGTCGCCGTCATCAAGATCGAGCGCGACGACCTCCCGTCGGTCACGCTGGGGGACTCGGACGACGTCGAGGTCGGCGAGGGCGTGTTCATCATCGGTTATCCGGGGTTCAGGCTCGAGCAGTTCTTCAACGCCGACGAGACGCTCGAACCGACCGTCACACAGGGCGTGGTGAGCGCAAAGCGGACCCTGCGGACGGGCATCGAGGCCATCCAGACCGACGCCGCGATCAACCACGGCAACAGCGGCGGCCCCGTCTACAACATGGACGGGGAGGTCATCGGGCTCGCGACGTTCGGGGCCGGTCCCGAAGTCGGCATCGAGGCGATCAAGTTCGCGATGCCGATCGACCTCGCGAAGGAGTACCTGCGGGAGCTCAACGTCGAGAACAGCTCCGGGGAGATGGACCGGGCGTACGAGGAGGCGCTCGCGGCCTACTGGGAGGGCGACTGCGGGCGGGCGACGGAGCTGCTCGAGGACGTGCTGACGCTCTACCCCGGTCATCCCTACGCCGAGGAGTACATAAACGAGTGCGAACGCGCGACCGGGCAGTCGTAAGCGGGAACGCGGCGCGGACGGTTCGGGCGCCGTGCGAGCGAGAGCAGCGACGGGAAGCGACGAGAGCGGATCGGAGAGGCGGCGAGTCGTGGCCTCTCGGATCGTCGGTCAGTCGTCCGCGCTGGCCTCGACGGTCTCCTCCTCCTCGCTGCCGCCCTCGTAGTACTCCTCGATGAGGTCCTCGTCGATCCGGTTGAGCTCGGCCTCCGGGAACATCGAGAGGAGATCCCAGCCGATGTCCAGCGTCTCCTCGATGGCGCGATTGGTGGTGTACCCCTGGTCGACGAACTCGCTCTCGAACCGGTCGGCGAAGTCGAGGTACTGGTTGTCGCGCTCGGAGAGCGCCTCGCGGCCGACGATGTTCACGAGGTCGCGCAGGTCCTCGCCCTCCGCGTAGGCGGCGTAGAGCTGGTCGGAGACGTCGGCGTGGTCCTCGCGGGTCAGCCCCTCGCCGATCCCGTCGTCCATCAGCCGCGAGAGGCTCGGCAGGACGTTGATCGGCGGCTGAATTCCTTGAGAATTGAGGTCGCGGTCGACGTAGATCTGCCCCTCCGTGATGTACCCCGTCAGGTCGGGGATCGGGTGGGTGTCGTCGTCGCCCGGCATCGTCAGGATCGGGATCTGCGTCACGGAGCCCTCGCGCCCCTCGATGCGGCCGGCCCGCTCGTAGAGGGTGGCGAGGTCGGTGTACATGTACCCGGGGTAGCCACGGCGACCCGGAACCTCCTCGCGGGCGGCCCCGATCTCCCGGAGCGCCTCGCAGTAGTTCGTCATGTCCGTCAGGATCACCAGCACGTGATAGCCCTGGTCGAACGCGAGGTACTCGGCGGTGGTCAGGGCGAGCCGCGGCGTGATGGTCCGCTCGACGGCCGGGTCGTCCGCGAGGTTCATGAACACCACGGAGCGCTCCAGCGCGCCGGTGCGTTCGAAGTCGTCCATGAACTCGTTTGCCTCCTCGGCCGTGATACCCATCGCGCCGAAGATGACGGCGAACTCGCTCGCGTCCTCGCCCTCCTCGGCGGCCTCCTCCGGGACGGTGGCCTGGCGGGCGATCTGCAGGGCGAGCTCGTTGTGCGGCAGGCCCGACCCCGAGAAGATCGGGAGCTTCTGGCCCCGCACCAGGGTGTTCATGCCGTCGATGGCCGAGACCCCAGTCTGAATGAACTCCTCGGGGTACTCCCGTGCGGTGGGGTTGATCGCCGCGCCGACGATCTCGCGCTCCTCCTCGGGCTCGATCTCCGGGCCGCCGTCGATCGGGTCGCCCGACCCCGAGAGGACACGCCCGAGCAGCTCCTCGGTGAGCGGCATCTGCAGGGTCTCCCCTAAGAATCGCACCGCGGAGTTCCGGTCGATACCCTCGGTTCCCTCGAACACCTGGATGGCGACGTACTCGCTGGTCGACTCGAGCACCTGTCCCCGGCGGACGTCGCCGTTCGGCGTCTCGATCTCGACGATCTCGTCGTAGCCGACGGGCTCGTCGACCTCGGCGAACACCAGCGGACCGCTGATCTCCGTAATGGTCTTGTATTCCTTCTGCATCTCAGTACTTCTCCCTGAGCTCCTCGGTGATCTCTCCTTCGACCTCGGCGATGAACTCCTCGTACTCCTCCGCCGTCGACATCCGGTTCAGCCGCGGCGCGGCGTCGATGGACTGTATCTCCTCGACCGGGACGCCCGCCTCGAGCGCCCGGAACGCCTCGTCGTTGTACGTCTTGATCGCCTCGAGCATCCGGCTGGTCTTCTCCGGCGGGCAGTAGCGGTCCACGTCGTGGAACGCGTTCTGCTGGAGCCACGCCTCCCGGAGGTAGCGCGCCACCTCGAGGGTGAGCTGCTGGTCCTCCGGCAGGGCGTCTTTACCCACGAGCTGGACGATCTCCTGGAGCTCGCTCTCCTCGTCGAGGGTGTCGATGGCCCACTGGCGAGTCTCGGCCCAGTCGGCGGCGACGTTCTCGGCGAACCAGGGGTCGAGCTGCTCGCGGTAGAGCGAGTAGGACTCGTCCCAGTTGATCGCCGGGAAGTGCCGGCGCTCGGCGAGGTCGGCGTCCAGCGCCCAGAACGTCTTCACGATGCGCAGCGTGTTCTGGGTGACCGGCTCGGAGAAGTCACCGCCCGGCGGCGAGACCGCCCCGATGACCGAGATCGACCCCTCCGACCCGTTGATGTTCTGGAAGTAGCCGGCCCGCTCGTAGAACTGCGAGAGCCGGGCGGCCAGATACGCCGGATAGCCCTCCTCGCCGGGCATCTCCTCGAGCCGCGAGGAGATCTCCCGCATGGCCTCGGCCCACCGCGAGGTGGAGTCGGCCATCAGCGCCACGTCGTAGCCCATGTCGCGGTAGTACTCCGCGATGGTGATGCCCGTGTACACGCAGGACTCGCGGGCGGCGACGGGCATGTTCGAGGTGTTGGCGATGAGGCACGTCCGGGCCATCAGCGCGTTCCCGGTCTGTGGGTCCGGCAGTTCCGGGAAGTCCTCGATGACCTCCGTCATCTCGTTGCCGCGCTCGCCACAGCCGATGTAGACGACGATGTCCGCGTCGGCGAACTTGGCGAGGCTCTGCTGGGTCACCGTCTTCCCGGAGCCGAACGGCCCCGGGATCGCGGCGGTTCCGCCCTTCGCGAGCGGGAACAGCCCGTCGAGGATGCGCTGGCCCGAGACCAGCGGGGTGTCGGGCGTCATCTTGTCGACGGTGGGCCGGGCCTCGCGGACCGGCCACTCCTGGCGCATCGTCACTTCCTCGCCCGTGTCGAGTTCGACCACCGTGTCGGTGACCGTGAACGATCCCGGCTCGACGGCGGTGACCTCCCCACCCTCCGAGTCGGGCGGGAGAAGCACCTTGTGTTCGATGCTCTCGGTTTCGGGTACCGTCCCGAGGACGTCCCCGGCCTCGACCTCGTCGCCGACCTCGACCTCGGGGGTGAACTCCCACTGCTTGTCGAGGTCGATACCTGGCGCGTCGACCCCGCGGTCGAGGAACGCACCCATCTGCTCTTCGAGGACGTCGAGCGGGCGCTGGACACCGTCGTAGATGCTGTCCATCATCCCCGGCCCCAGGTCTACGGTCAGCGGTTCGCCCGTGTTCGCGACGGGTTCGCCCGGCGCGACGTCGGAGGTCTCCTCGTACACCTGGATGGTGGTGAGGTCGCCCTCGATCTCGATGACCTCGCCCATCAGCCCTTCCTCGCCGACGTAGACGACGTCGTTCATCCGGGCGTCGAGGTCCGTGGCGACCACGACCGGGCCGCTCACGCTCTCTATGACACCTTCGTCCGTGGTGTCGATCTGTGTTGCCTGACTCATGTTAATCCTCCGCCATCAGGTCGATCCCGATGGCCCGCTTGATCTGCTCGCGCAGGCCGCCGCTGCCGGCGTCGCCGCCGAGCGTCACCAGCACCGGTTCGACGCTCGTCTCGACGCGCCGCCGCACGTTCCGCGAGAGGAAGTCGAGGTCGTCGCCGTTCATCACCACGATGCCGACGTCGTCGTCCTCGAGCATCCCCTCGACGGCCTCGTCCAGTCGCTCGTCCTTCTCCTCGGGCGGGACGTTCGCGAACTTGCGTACGCCCGCCAGCCGGAAGCCGGTTGTGAACTCCGGGCTCCCGATGACGCCGATCTCCTGGCTCATTGGATCACCAGCTCCTCCTCGATGCGCTCGTCGTCCAGCCCTGCCTCCTGGCCCCGGGCGATCGCCCGGATGTTCTCGACCTCGCGCTCCTTGGCGAGGATGTAGGCGAGCACGGGACAGATCGACAGGGGGTAGCGGTTCGAGAGCTTGTCGGAGTACTCGAGCAGCGCCACGTCGAGGGCGTGCTCGAACTCGACGAGGCTCTCGGCGGATTCGAGCCGGTCGAGCGCCGCCGAGAGGTCGTCGCCGTACGGCGAGTCCCGGACGCGCGCGACCAGTTCGTCCATGTTCCCGACCAGCGTCCGCAGTTCGGCCGGGTCGAACAGCCGACCGCCCTCGATGAAGTAGTCCGCCGGGTCGATGTCGACGCCCGACCGGGCGATGCGGAGCCCGTTCAGCACGTTCCGGAAGTCGATCTCGGCCCGGACGAACTCGATGTAGAGCTCCTCCGCGCGGTTCGGGTCCGCCGGGAGGTCCCCGGCGAGGTTCTCGTAGAACGCCCGGTCGACCGCGTTCTCGAGGGGGACGAGCACGTCCGTCTCCTCGTAGTCGTCGTACGCCGCCTCCAGCCCGTCGCCGAACATCGTCCGGTCGAGCAGTTCGACGACCTCCTCGATGGATTCGGCGGCCAGCAGCCGGTCGAGCCGCTCGTCGGAGATCTCGCCGGCCTCGATGAGGTCGTCCTCGACGGCCTGTCGGTCGGCTCCCGAGTAGATGCCGCGCAGGACGGTCTTGACGTTCCACGCGTCGAACTTCCGGAGGTAGCGGGCGATGTACCCGTACAGCGGGCCCTCGGCCCACCGCAACAGGTCGTCGAAGTGCTTGGCGAGGTTGCGGTTCAGCGCGTACTCGATGAGGTCGACCCCCGAGTAGCGCGACCCGAGCGCGTTCATCTCCTCCTCGTACTCCGACTCCTCCATGAAGCGGGCGATCTCGCCCGTCCCCATCCGGACCAGCTTGCGGTAGTCGTCCTCGTCGAACAGGGACGCCCGCCGCGAGCGCACCCTGGCCGTGACGTACTCGTAGTTCGAACTCCCCTCGGTGACGCTCATTGCTCGAACAACCTGTCGGAGATCTCCCGGAGGTTCTCCTCCCAGACCTCCTCGAGCACGGAGTCGAACGTGTTGTTCACCCTGACCCGGGAGGCGTCGCTCTCGACGACCACGCCGCCGAGACAGTCGTACTCGCCGGCGTACTCGAACCCCTCGTAGTCCGCGAGGATGCCGACGAGGATCGGCTGGTCGGCGGCCCGACCGTACACCCGGACGGAGTCGACGTCCTCGAACTCCGTGGCGGCCGCGTCGAGCAGCGACCGGGTGAGCTCCTCGCGGGTGTCGTCGTCGAGGCCCGCGATGGTCGACTCGACCTCCTCGCGGACCTCCGTGAGCACCGAACGACGGGCCTCGAGTCGGGCCTGCTTGGCCTCGAGCTTGGCCGAGGAGAGCGTCTGCTCGCGCTCCTGTTCGATCTGTCGTTCGACCTCGCGCTCGGCCTCCGCCCGGATCTCCTCGGCGTCGGCCTCGGCGTCGGCGACGATGCTCTCGGCCCGTTCGTCGGCCTCCTCGCGGATCTCGGCCGCGCGTGCGCGCGCTTCCTCCCGTATGTCCTCGGTTACGGTTTCAAGACTCATCGATGAAACTGGGCTAAACGGCTTAGTTCGGGACGATGAAGACGACGACCAGCGCCAGGATCACGAGGGTCTCGGGCAGGACCGTCAGGATGAGACCGCGACCGAACATGTCGTCGTCCTCCGCGACCGCACCGACCGCGGCGGCACCGATACCTCGCTCGGCATACCCCGCACCGAACGCCGCGAGGCCGACCGCGAGCGCGGCCGCGGCCTTGTTCGGAATGGCCGGTGCCGATGCTTCTGCCTGTAGTGCGATAACATCGAGGGCTGCAGCGACGAATGCGATTGGTTCGATCATGATTTGGTAGTTCCTTCTGGCTGCTCTCCAGACGGGAGGACATGACCGGACAGACCCAATAAAACTTCCCAAATCGCCCACGTCGACCCGCTAGCCGTACACGCATCTGTCTGACCCCCCTCGGCGTCGTTTGGCGAGCGGAACGAGGACCGTCGCAGCCGACCGAAAAGGCAGCGGGACCGGCGGTCAGTCAGTCCTCGGTCGTGTACTCCCGGTCGTGGCCGAACGGCGAGAACGGGCGGCCCCCGCCTTCGAAGAACTTCCCGAAGAACTCGACGTACTCGAGCCTGACCGCCTGCAGACCGGCACTCGTGATGCCGAGCACCAGCACGAGCACGTGCCCGAGCACCAGCACGACGATCCCGAGCAGGGCGGCGAGCGCGCCCGAGTGGACGAGCCCGGGGAACATGACGTTGACGACCTCGTAGCCGTGGAACATCACCGTCTCCCCTGCTGCGGGAGCCTCCGGCATCCCGCCGGTTCCGAAGTGCCAGGCCTCGACCGTCTCGCCGCCGTGGGTCTCCTCGGTGACGTACACCCCGAAGAACAGGAGGTTGACCACGAACGCCATCCCGGCCTTCGCCAGCAGCACCGCCGCCAGCCGGGTGTACGACAGGACGTTCACGAGCACGTTGAGGAACTCGACTCCCTCGATCGGCTCGCCGTACACCAGCATCACCAGCCCCACGAAGAACAGGGCGAGAGCCACGAACCCGACGACCTCGGGGAAGCCGGCGAAGCCGAACTCGAACGGATGACCGTTGAAGACGCTGTCGGAGCCGTAGAGCAGGCCGGGGGCCGCGCCAGTCGGTGGCGCACCGGCGAAGATCCAGGTCCACAGCCCGAACATCATCAGCAGCCACGAACCGCTCTCGAGCATCGCATCGCCGAAGCCGTGGCTCAGGTTCTCGTAGAAGTCGAAGATCCACCCGATCGTCAGGTGGACGACGCCGGCGAGCAGGCTGATGACCAGCCAGCCGAGCGCGTAGTCGCTGTACTCGGGCGAGAGCCCCTTGTGCAGCGGCGGTGAGCCGCCGAAGAGGATCTCGCCGAGCTCGTGCAGGCCGAAGAACTCGCCGTAGAGGATGCCGAACAGCATCGTGAACCCGCCCGCCCAGAGGCCGATGCCGCCGAGCGCGCGGATCACGTCGCTCTCGAACCGCGAGTACAGCACGTAGCCCAGCGCGACGTAGATGAGCCCGTAACCCAGGTCGCCGATCATGAACCCGAAGAACAGCGGGAAGGTGAGGAACAGGATCACCGTCGGGTCCAGTTCGGAGTACTTCGGCCGGTTGATGATCTCCACGAGCGCCTCGAACGGCTTGGCCGGCCCGGGGTTGTCCTGGATGACCGGCGGTTCGCCGCCGCTCATCGGGCGGTCGGACCCGTGACCGCCGTCGGATCGCAGATCCGACGTGGATCGCCTCGCTTCGCTCGTGCGGCCGCCGTCCGAACGGAGATCCGTCGATTTCCCGCCGTCCGCGGCCGTCGGCTCGCCGCCGGGGTGGTCGCCGCCGACCTCCTCGCGGCTGGTGTGGTGGCCCTCGCCGTCGTAGTCCGCGCGTTCGAGCTCCTCGACCTCGACGTGGTCGCCGACCGCGTCCTGGAGCCCCTCGACGAGGTCCACGAACCGTTCGGTGGGGATCCAGCCCTCGGCGACGAACGCGTTCTCGGTCGTGGCAAAGGAGAGGGGTGCCTCGCGCTTCTGGACCTCGATGGCGAGCTGTTCCTCGGCCGCGAGCAGGAAGCTCGACGCCTCGACGCGGACCTCCTCTAGCTGTCCCTCGACGTTCGAGCGCTTCGACTCGAGCTCGCGTCGGCGCTGTTCGAGCGCGTCGACGTACGCGGCCGGGTCGACGGCGTCGCCGTCGCCGACCTGGCGGACCGTCTCGACGTCCGGGATCTCGACGGCGGAGAACCGCGCGCTGACGAGCGCGTCCGAGAGGTCGACCGCGGGGTAGGCGAACACGGCGAGGGCGTCCGAGTCCCCGTCGCCGGTGAACACCTGGTACTGCCCGACCTCGGACAGATGGGCCAGCTCGCGCCGGACCGTCGACTCGTCGCCCTCGCCGACGGCGACCGAGAGGTTGTCGTAGCCCGACAGCAGGTCGAGGTCGATGCCGAGTTCGACGAACGGCTCGACGGCGTCGATCCGCTCCTCGACCGACCGGAGCTCGTCGGTGATCTCGTCGCGCCGGTCGTCGAGCTCGTTGACCCGCTGGCGCACGTCCTCGAGTTCGGTCTCGAGCTCCTCGTCGGAGACGATGCGGGCCGGTCCGGCGTCCTCCTCGTCGACGTCGAGGATGGACTTCAGCGACCGGACGGTCACGAGCTTCTCGGCGGCCTGGTCGGCTCCCCGGATCGGATCGCCGGGGGCGAACCCCTCCCAGCCGCCGTCGTAGTCGGTCACGTCGACGACGTTGAGGTCGTGGACCGCCTCGATCGCGTCGTCCATCACGCGCTTGGATCCCGTCACCGAGACCCGGGACATTCGCTCAGGTCTGAGCATGCACCGCCTCCTCGAAGAGGTCCACCACGTACTCGACCACCTCGTCGGTCCGCTCGCCGGCGCTCTCCTCGAGCGCCTCGCGCTCGGCCTCCCCCTCGGCGAGGACGGCCTCCTGTTCCCGTTCGATCTCCGCCCGCGCCTCGGCCAGGCGCTCCTCGCGCATCCCCTCGGCCTCCTCGCGGGCCTGCTGGCGGATGCGCTCGGCCTCCTCGCGGGCCTCTGCGATGCGTTCCTCCCGGTCGGACTCGGCCTGGGCCACGATCTCGTCGGCCTCGGCCTCCGCCTCCTGTATCCGGTTCAGAACCTCTGGCCTCGCCATGTTCTAATCGTCCGACGTTTGCGTCCACCGCGTATATGGTAGTTGCGAATCCGCGCGTGCCCGCCGGCCGGTCGGTGACACTGGAAGCGTGACCCCGGACGACGGCCCGATTCGCGTGCCCATCACCGGCCGACGCCGCCACGAACGGTGCCGAATCCGGGGGTGTTATGCCCGGGGGACGACTACCCGCCGGTGATGGGCATCCTCGAGAACAAGGCGCGGGCACGCCTCTTCTACAGGTACCTCTCGAAGGTGTACGACGAGGTGAACCCGTTCATCTGGAACGAGGAGATGCGCGATCGGGCCCTGGAGTGGTTCGACGTCGGCTCCGAGGACGTCGTCCTCGACGTCGGCTGCGGGACGGGGTTCGCCACCGAGGGGCTCCTCCAGCACACCGAGCACGTCCACGGCCTCGACCAGTCGGCTCACCAGCTCGAACGGGCGTTCTCGAAGTTCGGCAGGCACGGTCCCGTGAAGTTCTACCGCGGGGACGCCGAACGTCTGCCGTTCGGGGACGACACGTTCGACGCGCTCTGGTCCTCGGGATCGATCGAGTACTGGCCGAACCCCGTGGCCGCCCTCCGGGAGTTCCGTCGGGTCGTGAAACCCGGCGGGACCGTGCTCGTCGTCGGGCCGGACTACCCCAGATCCACGCTGTTCCAGCGCCTCGCCGACGCGATCATGCTGTTCTACGACGAGGAGGAGGCCGACCGGATGTTCACGGAGGCCGGCTTCGAGACGTTCGAACACCACATCCAGCAGCGACGCCCGGGGAGCCCTCGGGCCATCACGACGGTCGCGACCGTCCCCAGGGGATCCGAGGACGGGCGCGGGGGCAAGGAGGCGGCCGAGACGGAGGCGACGGGGACGGCCGACGACCCCGTCGAGGTCTGATACGGATTGTTGTGGTCTTTTACCGGCGATCACGGACCCCGTTCGAGTGATCGCCGGTAAATCGTTACAACAATCCGTATGAGTCGTCGATCCGCACTCACGCCCGGGCCGACAGCGTCGCCACTCGGCGGTCGCCGACCGAGACCTCGATCACCACCCGATCACCGGGAGCGATCCCGGGCGCGTTCGTCGACGCGAGCCGCAGGCTCGCCCGCTCGCCGGCGCTCCAGTCCGGATCGGCGGCGACGTTGAACGGGCCGGTCGGACCGGCCCGGAACCCCCGCGCCGCGAAGAACGGGATCGGCGGCTGGTGGTCGAGTGGCGTCCCCGCCACGCGGACCCGGAGCGTGAGCCGGCGGGCGTCGAGCGGCGCGCCCGCACGGTGGACGAGCGTCAGCCGGTCGCCCCCGGGGTCGACGGAGAGCGACAGGGCAACCGGACCCCGGTCCCCGGCGACCTCGTCGGTCGTGTCGAGCGCGGTGACGGTGACCCCCGCCACGGCCGCGAGCACGACGGTCAGCGCGACCAGGAGGACTACCCCGAGGACGGGCGCGAGCGCTCGTCCGTCGGACGGTGGTCGGACGGCACGGGCGCGGGTCACGTGCCGGGGTGCCCCCGGCATGGTACGTAAATCTCAGGTCGTGCGTTCGGGGAGCAGCGGACCGACGGTGACGTTACCCTGGCCCTCGGCCCCCACGGCCACGGTGTACGCCTCGCGCGGGGCGATGGTCCAGAGCTGGCCGTCCGACCCGGTCGTTCCGACCCGCGCACCGTCGACGAACACGGTCGCGTCGACCGGTTCGCCGGTCGCGTTCGAGCGGGCGTCGACCGATAGCGGACCGCCCCCGTGGGTCCGATTGACCGCGACGGAGAGCCCCGCCGAGCGGTTCACGACCGGCTCCCCGGTCGGGATCTCCGAGAGGTCCTTGAACTGCACTTCCCTGAACACCTCGCCCGTGGCCCCGTCGATGTAGACGACGAGGTCACCCTGGGTCGCGGTGCCGTGAGGGTGGTCGACGGTTACCGAGTAGACCCCCGCGCGGTACAGGTACGGCTCGCCGGTCCGCAGCCCGGTCGAGGTCGGACCCGCGTTCTCGAACGTCCAGGGGTAGAGCTCGCTCGCCCGCTCCCGGGCCGCCCCGAGGTCGTAGCCCCGGTCCGTGCGGAACCCGTCGGTCCCGTCGGAGTCCCTGGCGGAGGGAAGGTAGGCCTCACGGACGTACTGCCGGTTGAACTCCGAGCCGGTCACCGTCGCGAGGACGACCCCCGTGTCCGACGTCTCGACGAACACCCGGATCGGGTCGCTCTCCCCGCGCATGGCGGCGGCGACCCGGTCCCGGACCGGTCCACGGAGGCCGACCAGTCGTGTCTTCATTTCGGCGATCCGGGCCGGTGACACCGGCGGGTCGCGCATCGAGTCGACGTGCTCGTACAGCTGCGTGAGCGACCGGGAGAGCTCGTCGGCGCGCGCGTCGACCGCGGCGAGCTCCCGGAGGTACGTCCCGGCGCTCATCTCGCCACCGTTGAACGCGGCCAGCGCCCGACGATCGCGGCGTTCGACGGCCGTAACGCGGTTCTCGAGGCGCGCGAGGGCGACCTCGACGGCGGCCTCGCGTTCGACCGTCGTCCCCGCGGCCGTGAACGACTCGACGAGCGTGAGATACGAGTATCGACCCTCGATCTCGGCCCGGTCGACCGTGGCCGCCCCCGCCGCGTCGATGTGCGCCGACGCGAACTCGGTTCGTTCGATCTCGGAGACGGGGATGGCGAGGTACCCAGTGGTGTTCCGCTGGCCGGTGATCGGCAGGCCGGTGGCGTTCAGACGCGACGCGGAGTCGTTCCCGGTCTGGGTGACCGGAGCGGTCGCCGGGATCGACGACGAGGCTCCGGCGTCGAGCGGGAGGGCGGCCGCCGGCGAGAGGACGAGGAGGAGGGCGAACGTGACCGCGAGTGCGGCCGTGCGAGGACCGTCCATGATCGTGGATAGGTGTCCCGAACCAAAAGTCCGTCCGTCGGGACCGGTGACGAGAGTGAGGGAGAGAGAGCCCGCAGACGCCGCGTAGACCGCCGAATCCGGCGAGAGACGCGCCGTTCACTCATGGAAAGCGTTTTGCCCCGCGAACGTGAGCCTTCCGACATGCGGTTCGGGCCGCCCTCCACGCTCCTGCTGGTCCTCGCGCTCCTCCTCGCGCTCGCTGGTCCGGCCGGCGTCGCGGCGGGTGCGCCAGCCACCGCCCCCGAACCCGAGCATCCCCGCCTCCAGTCCGGTGCGGTCGAGCCGAACGAGACCGTCCTCGAGCTGACCGTCGACGCCGACGGCGACGCCCGCTGGACGGTGACCCACTCGTTCGACCTCGCGGACGCGAACGACACGCGGGCGTTCGACCGCCTCGCCGAGGAGTTCGAGCGCGGCGAGGTCGGCGGGCGCTACCTCGCGACGATGGAGCGGGCCCGCGAGGCCGCGAGCGAGACGACCGGTCGGGAGATGGCGATCCGGAATGTGAGTCGGGAGGCGACGGTCGTCAACGGCACCGGCCGGCTGACGACCACGTTAACCTGGACCTCGTTCGCGCGGGCGAGCGGCGACACCCTCCGGATCGGGGACGCGTTCGGGCTCCCGTACGGGAGCTGGCTCCCCGGGCTGGCGTCGGACGAACGGCTCGTCGTCACCCCGCCGGACGGCTACCGGATCGACAGCGCGCCCTCGGCGGACTCGTTCCGGAACGGCTCGCTCGTCTGGGAGGGCCCGACCGAGTTCGAGTCGGGCTACCTCTCCATCACCTATCGGGAGGTGACGGCTCCGCCGAGCCCCCAGGGCGGGACCAACGGGACGGAGACGCCGCTCCCCGGGCTCTTCGAGGAGTGGCTCCTCCCCGTCGTCGGTGGGGCGTTCGCGCTCGGCCTCCTGGCGCTCGTCGCCTACCTGTTCCTCCGCGAGGAGGGACCGCCGGACCCGGCCGTCGAGATGAACGGCGGGGTCGACGACGATGGAACCGAATCGAGCGACGCGGAGCCGGACGGGACGGTCGAGCCCGCCGAGCCGGTCGAGCCCGGGGGCGGAGCCGATCCGGATTCGGGTTCGGAGCCGGCCGACGAGGACGAAGGGGACGTCGACCCGGAACTCCTCTCCGACGAGGAACGGGTCGAACGGCTGCTCGAGCGGAACGGCGGACGGATGAAACAGGCGAACATCGTCCAGGAGACCAACTGGTCGAACGCGAAGGTCTCACAGCTGCTCTCCTCGATGGACGAGGAGGGCCGCATCGACAAGCTCCGGATCGGGCGCGAGAACCTCATCACCCTCCCGGGCGAGGAGCCCGGCGAGTTCACCGAGTAGGGGGCCGTCCGGACGAGCCCCACCGGCCCCATCTGACGCAGGGGACGGTCTGCCTCTGCCGTGTCGTCCGCGGCGTGTCCGGCGAACGGGCCTCTCCTTCGCCGTCCGGTTCCGGCGAGAGCTGTCCCGTTCGGAAACGCTTATCCGCCGACGAACGCGACGTGTGATCGACTACAGCCATGAAGATACTCGTCACCGTGAAGGAGGTGGCGGAGGTCGAAGACGAGTTCGAGATCGACGGGCTCGACATCGACAGCCGCTACCTGGACTACGACCTCAACGAGTGGGACGACTACGCCGTCGAGGAGGCGGTCCGGATCTCCGAGGAGAGCGACGACGTGGAGGTCGTCACGGTCACCATCGGTCCCGAGCGGAGCGAGGAAACCATCCGGATGGCGCTGGCGAAGGGCGCGGACCGCGCGCTCCGGATCTGGGACGACGACGTCGAGGCCGCCGAGTTCCTCGACGTCCGCACGAAGGCCGAGATCCTCTCCACGGTCGTCGAGGAGGAGGACCCGGACCTCGTGCTCACGGGGGTCCAGTCGGGCGACGACGCCTACGGCGGGACCGGCGTCGCGCTCGCCGAACGGGTCGGCTACGAGTGGGCCGCCGTCGTCAACTCCCTCGACCTCGACGAGACCGCCCACGTCCACCGCGAACTCGAGGGGGGCATCGAGGAGCTGACCGACGTCGAGCTACCCGCCGTCCTGACCATCCAGACGGGTATCAACGAGCCCCGCTACGCCAGCCTCCGGGGTATCCGCCAGGCACAGCGCAAGGAGCTCGACGTGAAGGGGCTCTCCGACCTCGGGTTCGACGCCGGCGTGCTCGAGACGCCCGTCGATCGCACCTCGATGTACGAGCCCGAGTCCGAGAGCGATGCCACCATCTGGGAGGGCTCGGCCGACGAGACGGCGAACGAGCTCGCCACGTTCCTCCGCGAGAAGGGGGTGGTCGAGGGATGACCGACGTACTCGCCGTCACCGAGTCCCGACGGGGGACCCTCCGTGACGTCTCATACGAGATGATCACGGCCGGCCGGGGGCTCGCGGACGACCTCGGCGGCGAGCTCCACCTGCTCGTTATCAACGGCGACGTCGGGACGTTCGCCGACGAGCTGAACCGCGAGGGCGTCGACGCCGTCCACACGGTCGACGCGGGCGAGGAGTTCAACCACGGCGTCTACACGCAGGCCATCGAGGCGGCCTACGGCGAACTCTCGCCGACGGCGCTGCTGATGCCGAACACGGTCAACGGGCTCGACTACGCCCCGGCCGTCGCCGGCTCGCTCGACCTCCCGCTCGTGACCGACGTCGTCGGGTTCGACACCGAGGACGGGATCGAGGTCACCCGCGAACAGTACGGCGGGAAGGTCGAGACCACCTACGGGATCGACGCCGACTCCTACGCCCTGACGATCCGTCCCGCCGAGTGGCCCCAGGCGGAGGGGACGGGCGACGCGACGGTCGAGGCGATGGACGTCGAGATCGACGAGTCGCGGATCGGGACGACCGTCAACGGCTTCGAGGAGGTCGCCGGCGGCGACGTCGACATCACCGAGGCGGACGTGCTCGTCTCCATCGGGCGCGGCATCGAGGACGAGGAGAACCTCCCGCTGGTCGAGGCACTCGCCGACACCCTCGACGCGACGCTGTCGTCCTCACGACCCATCGTCGACAACGGCTGGCTGCCGAAGAACCGTCAGGTCGGTCAGTCGGGCAAGGTCGTCACCCCAGACGTCTACATCGCCATCGGCATCTCCGGGGCGGTCCAGCACGTCGCCGGCATGAAGGGGAGCGACACGATCATCGCCATCAACAGCGATCCGAACGCCCCCATCTTCGACCTCGCGGACTACGGCATCGTCGACGACCTGTTCGAGGTCGTCCCCGAACTCATCGAGGAGTTCGGCGGCGAGGCCCCCGAGGTCTGAGTCCGATCCCCAGGACCTCCCATTCTCCACCCGTCGAGCCGTGGCTCACCCCGGCGGCGAAGGGCGGTACGGTCAGGGGAGGATGACACGCAGAGGGGACTCCCCCGGCCGCGAGTCGGCGAGCTGGGATCCCCGAACGCGGCTGTGGATCGCGGTGGGGAGAGAACCCGACAGCAGATTCGAGATCCGACCCGGCTCCCCGGAGCCCGGAGTCGTCCGTGAGCGACCCTCGGAATGCCCACGCCTTTTCGAGGTCGACCGCTTCCGTCACCTACTTGCCCGGACCGGCCGTCTATTTAAGCGATGGAGTACCTCGAGCGCCGCCGGGCCCGCATCGAGGAGCGGCTGGAGTCGGTTCTCGACGACGTGGAGCCGGCGGCGCTGGCGGAACAGGTCCGGCACGTCTCGCTGTCGGGGGGCAAGCGCGTCCGGCCGACGGTGACGGTCCTCGCCTGCGAGGCGGCGGGCGGGGATCCGGGGCTCGAGGGCGACACCACCGGAACGGCGCTCGACTTCGCGGTCGGGATCGAACTCGTCCACAACGCATCGCTCGTCGTGGACGACATCATCGACCGCGCGGCGCTCCGGCGCGGCGTGCCCGCCGCCCACGCCGAGTACGGCCACGGGACGGCGATCATCGCGAGCGACGGCCTGCTCGGCGAGGCGTTCGCGCTGTTCTCCGCCGACGAGGAGGCGATGCAGGCCGTCGCGGAGGCGATGGTCGAACTGGGCGAGGGGGAGGCGACCGAACTGGTCGACCGGCCGACCGACGAGGCGGAGTACGTCGAGCTCGCGCGCCGGAAGACGGGGGCGCTGTTCCGCGCCGCCGCCGAGCTCGGAGCGATCGCCGCCGACGCCGACCCCTACACCGTCGAGTCGTTCGGGCGCTACGCCGAGCAGGTCGGCATCGCGTTCCAGATCCGCGACGACGTGCTCGACGCGACGGCCGACGCCGACGACCTCGGCAAGCCGACGGGACAGGACGCCGAGATGGAGCGGCCCTCGCTCGTCCGCATCACCGACATGAGCCCCGAGGAGGCCAACCGCCGGGCACAGAAACGGAGCGCCGACGCACTCCGGGCGCTCGACGCCGTCGACACGGGGGACTCCCGCGCGATGGACTACCTGCGTGACCTCGCGGAGTTCGTCGTCGTGCGCGAACGATAGGCCTCACTTACACGCCCGTTGCGCGGTTTCACGGGTCGTGATCGGGGCCGAGTTCGACGTCCGAGAACACGAACCGGGCACCCCCGTCGGCTCCCCCGGTGACGGCGACGTCACAGCCGTGGGCGTCGGCGACCCGTCGGACGATGGCGAGGCCGAAGCCGGTCCCGTCCTCCGCCGTCGAGTATCCGGGCTCGAACACCTCCTCGCGCTCCTCGCGGGGGATGCCGGGGCCGTCGTCCTCGACGCGGAACTCCGTCTCGCCGGTCGGTCCGATCCGGACCGTGGGGTCGTCGACTCCGTGCTCCAGCGCGTTACCCAGCAGGTTCTCGAGCGCGTGTCGGAGACGGTCGGGATCGGCTCGGAGCCGGAACGGCTCGTCGACCTCGAGGGTGGCGTCCGCGTCGGCGGCACCGACCATCCGCCAGCACTCCTCGGCGAGCGACGCGGCGTCGATCCACTCGAGGTCGTCGACGGTACGCCCCTGCTGGGCGAGGACGAGCGTATCGTCGACGATGGACCCCATCCGATCGATGGCGTCGGCAATCGGGTCGAGGTGCTGGTCGCAGTCACACTCGTCCCGTGCGAGGCTCACCCGGCCCTGCGCGACACTCAGCGGGCTCCGCAGGTCGTGGGAGACGATGCTCGCGAACTCGTCGAGCCGCTCGTTCTGCCGACGGAGCTCCTCCTCGTACCGCCTGCGCTCGGTTACGTCGCGGGTCACCCCCGCGACGCGGGTGATCTCGCCGTCGTCGTCGTAGATCGGTCGTCCGCGACTCCACACCCACCGCCGATACCCCTGCTCCGGGTTGACGCGGTACTCCACCTCGCTCGGCTCACCGCCGGAGATCCGCTCCATCGCGGCCCGGAGCGCCTCGCGGTCGTCCGGGTGGACACCCTCGAGGAAGTCCGTCCCGTCCCGTTCGAGGACCTCCGTCGACCGGCCCCACAGGTCCTCGTAGGCGTCGTTGACGAAGATCACCTCCTCCCAGTCGTCGGAGAACATCCACACCACGTCGGAGGTGCTCTCGAACAGCTGCGCCAGCATCCGCCGCTGTTCGTCCGGGGCGGGCTCCTCCTCCATGCCGGGTACCTCGTCGACGGAGCCACAAACCACTGACGACCCCGTCAGTAAACATCGACACTCGACCACGCGGTGTGTCAACGCCGCTCCCGTCGGTCCACCCTTACGGCCCCCGAGGCGAGGATGCACGCCCGGCGGCGTCCCCGAGCGTCCGGCACGACGTGGTGAACCGCTCGCAGTTACCGACCGAGGGGCCGGGCCGTGACAGCACGCTCCCGGGCCTACTGTGCGGCCTCGACGTCCGGCGGGCGTGGGAAGCGCTGTTCGGCGACGGCGAACGCGAGCGTGCTCATCACGCCGAGCAGCGTCCCCCCGGCGAGCGCCGCGGCGAGGTACGACAGTTCGACCGCGCCGAGGAAGAACGCCGCGAGCGCGTGGGCGACGAGCGCGATAGCGAGCACGTAGAACGGCGCGTTGAGGTAGCGCCAGCGGAACCCCCCCGAGAGGTACTCGTCGGTGATCCGCCCGAGCGAGGCGATGACGCCGGCGGCGGCGACCCACTGGACCGCGCCGTAGACGGCCGCGGCCGCGATGACGCCGACGGGGAGTTCCGGGCTGCCGGCCCGGACGCTCTCGACCGACTCGACACCGCTGAACCCCCCTACGAGGAAGAGGGCGGCAGCCACGAAGTAGGTGACCAGCTGGACGCGCCCGCCGTACAGCGCCTCCCGCACGCCCTCGAACGCGTCGTCGACGGTCTCCTCGAGGCCGAGCCCGCGGGCGAGGACGTAGAGCCCCAGCAGCGCGGAGACGGCACCGAGCGTCGATCCGGGGAGCCCGATCGAGTCCGCGAGGATGGCGATGGGGTAGATCAGGAGCAGGATGCCGAGCGGGACGAGTATCGTCCCGCGCGTCTCGGGGTCGTCGAGCACCTGCTTCATCGTGTAGTACATCGACTCCAGGTTCTGGGCCTGCCGGACGACCACCCGGCGGACGCCGTCGATTGGCACCCGCGAGCGGATGACCGGGACGACCGACTCGTCCTGTGCGCCGTCGGTGACGACGAGCGCGCGGACGTCCTCGCCGGTGGTCAGGGAGGCGAGGACGGTGTCGACCTCGTCGCCGACCTTCCGGTTGGCGGCGACGTCGCTCCCGGCGGTCCCCGTGACCGCGGCCACCTCGACGGCCTCGTCGTCGATGGAGTCGTAGAGGTGGATCCCGGCGAACATCACGTTCACGTCGGAGTCCTCGGGGTCGACGGTGGCGAGGTCGGTCGCCGCCCGCTTTACGGCCTCCCGGCCGATGACCGGCGTCCGGTGACCGGTCTTCCGACCGAGGTCGTCGTCGAGGTCCACGCACAGTACGAGCAGCACGGCTCGGATCGTGCTACGCCCTCCCCGGTTAACCCTCTTTCGCGTGCGTCACCTGGTGACACGCTTCCGGGAGCGACGTATCGCACGCATCACCTCCACGAGACTGCGCGCCGATCGTCACTCAGGTCGCTCCCCACGTCCAGCGCGAGTCGAGGGCGTAGCGGTAGACCCCCGAGATGGAGACCGCGACGAGGTTCGCGACGAGGTACATCAGTCCGAGGGCGTCGACGAAGACGAACAGCAGGCCGGCCTGGATCGGGATGGCCGACCCGCGGACGAGGTTGGTCCGGAACAGCCCCCCGAGGAACGGCCGCAGGCCGTCGTTCGAGCGGTCGCGGAACGTCCAGGCGTTGTTGATCACGTACTGGGAGAGGATGGTGATCTCGATGGCGACCACCGTCGCGAGGAGGTAGTAGAGGTCACCGACCTCCACGAACGCCCAGAGGAGCGCGGTCTGGAGGCCGGTAGCGAGGACACCGACGACACAGAACCGCCAGAGGCGGTCCGTGGCGAGTCCGTCGAAGGGGTGCCCTACGGAGACGGACATACGTCTACGTTCGACTCATCCCATAAATCATCTCCCGTTCGCGGCGGTACCTGCCCGTTCGTCGCCCGCGCCGACACCGGGGGCGGGGCGCACACTACCAGTTCACGCCGTGTTCGGCCGGATCGGCGCTCGATCCCGGCGCGGATCGGTGGCGCTGGCGTCCGCGATACCGAGGGTGGAGACTCTCACGACGATGGGGGCCTGCGGATGGCGACCGGCTTCGGTGTTCCGGGGCCGGTACACTGTGACGACGGGTAGGCGACAGGCTTCGAGAGCCGTTTGAGTCACCCGAAGGCCCTTCGAACCGCCCACCGCACCCTCGACCGAGACCACTCGCGAGGGTGGTCGGAGTTCGAACGGCCCTCCACCATGTACGCACGCAGGACTGCGGCGCTCCTCGTGCTCGCGACCCTGCTGGTCGCGGGCGCGGGGGTCGCCACCGCGACGGGTGCATCGCCGGCCGCACAGGCCGAGAACGCGACGGTCGACCACGACGGCGAGGCCGCGACGCTCGTGACCGGTCCGAACGCGACGGTCACCGGGGAGACGTCGCTGGAGGCGGGATCGAACCTGACGGTCGCCATGAAGTCCTCGGGCGAGAGCCCGTTCCTGTTCACGAACGCGACGACCGTGCGCGAGGACGGGCGGTTCGTCGCCACGTTCGACCTCTCGGAGGTCACGGACGGGACGAACGCCACGCTCACGGTCCGCGCGGACGGCGAGCGGCTGACCGAGGTGCCCACCCGGCTCGTCGCCGAGTCGACGCCGACGGCGAGCCCCACCCCGGCGACGGGGTCGCCTACCCCTGCGAACACGAGTTCGGGTGACGGTCCCGGTTTCGGTGCCCTCGCGGCGGTCGTGGCCGCGGTCGGAACGGCGCTGATCGTCAGCCGGCGAGCGTAGCCGGAACGGACGATCCGTCGGGACGAGACGCACGACTTTTCCCCTCTCGTCCGGTATCGGGGACAAGCGAATGATATCGAAGGGCTGCGAGCAGTGTGCCAAGGGCGGGAAGATGGTCCTGTTCGTCTACGGCTACTGCGACCAGCGCGACTGTTTCTACTGTCCCCTCGGCGAAAACCGCAAGAACGTCACGACCACCTACGCGAACGAGCGGGTCGTCGAGGAGGACGAGGACATCATCCAGGAGGCGAAACGGATGGACGCGCTCGGCACCTCGATCACGGGCGGGGAGCCCCAGGAGGCGATGGGGAAGACGACGCGGTACCTCCGCCTGCTGAAGGAGGAGTTCGGCGAGGACCACCACACGCACCTCTACACGGGCATCACCGGCGGCCGGGAGAACATGCGGCGGCTCGCCGAGGCCGGCCTCGACGAGATACGCTTTCATCCGCCCTACGAGCAGTGGGGCGACCTCCACGGGACGGAGTGGGAGGAGATCCTCTACGTCGCCCGCGAGGAGGGGCTGACCCCGGCGTTCGAGATCCCCGGTATCCGCGCCGAGCCCGAGTTCCTGGCGTTCCTCGACGAGGGCGCGGCGGAGTTCTGTAACATCAACGAGTTCGAGATGTCCGAGGGGAACTACCGGCGGATGCAGGAGGAGGGGTACGAGCTCCGCGAGGGCCACATGAGCGCCGTCGAGGGCTCGCACGGCATCCTGGAGGAGATGGGCGACCACCCGAAGGTCTACTTCTGTACGAGCGTGTTCAAGGACGCCGCCCAGCACCGCAACCGGCTCAAGCGCATGGCGGAGAACGTCCGCCGGTCGTTCGACGACGTGACGGACGACGGGACGCTCGTCTACGGGAAGGCGTGGGTCTCGGAAGCAGAACTGGATGCACTGGGAGTCCCCGAGGAGTTCTACACGGTGAAGTCGAACCACGTCGAGATGGCGTGGTGGCTCCTCGAGGAGATGGTCGATGAGGGCGACCTGGAGCGGGGGGAGGTCGTCGAGCAGTATCCGACCGTCGACGGGACGGTGGTCGAGCGGACGCCGTTGGACGGCGGGACCGCAGGGAGCGAGGCGACCGAAGCCCCGGAAAGACGAGCGGCGACCGCGGGGAGCCGGGAGTAGCGGGGCCGCAGCGACCGCAGGGAGCGAGGCCCCGGTGAAACGAGCGGGGAGCGTAGCGACCCGCGAGTGGCGAGGGTGCAGCGAGCGAAGCGAGCGAGCCTCGAACACACGAGTGGCGACCGCAGTACCGTAAGCAGCGAAGCGCAGACGACGGCGATCGCCCCGGAGCCGCGAGGGGGAGCGTAGCGATTCCCAGTGTTACCCGAACTCGACGCCCCGTATCTCGAAGCGCGCGCCGCCGTCGTCGCTCTCGGAGAGGTCGATGGTCCAGCCGTGGGCCTCGACGATCCGTTCGACGATGGCGAGGCCAAACCCGGTACCCTCCTCCGAGGTCGAGAACCCGTGTTCGAGTATGCGGTCCCGCTCCTCGGGCGGGATACCGAGGCCGTCGTCCTCGACGTAGAGCCCGTCGTCGAGGTCACCGACGGTCACCACGACGCCGGCCGAGGCGTGCTCGACGGCGTCGTCGGGTCCTGCCCGACTGCCCGTGGAGCCGTGCTCCACGGCGTTTCGAGCGAGGTTCTCGACGACCTGTCTGAGTCGGCTCTCGTCGGCCAGGACGACCCGGTCGGTCTCGATCCGGAGGGTGGCCCCGTCGGTCCGGACGCTCGCCCAGCTCTCCTCGACGATCCCCGCGAGACGGACTCGCAGCGGGTCCTCGACCGTCTCGCCCTGCCGGGCGAGCGTCAGCACGTCGTCGATGAGCCCCTCCATCCGGGCGGCGGCCCGTCGGCAGGCTGTGAACTGCTCGGGGTCGCCGGTCTCCTCGGCGAGGTCGAGCGATCCCTGGAGCACGTTCAGCGGGTTCCGGAGGTCGTGAGAGACGATCGAGGCGAACTCCTCGAGCCGCTCGTTCTTGCGGGCGAGGCGCTCGTTGGTCCGCTGGCGTTCGAGCTCGTAGCTCACCCACTGCGCCATCAGGTCGACGAGGGTTACCTCCCAGTCGGAGAACGGCTCCGTACGGGGCTCCTCGTCGTAGAAGCAGAACGTCCCGTAGACGTCGCCGTCGACGAGGACCGGCGCTCCGAGGTAACAGGAGATGCTCCACTCCGTGTGGCCGGCGCGTTCGGCGAGGTCGGCGTCGCCCGCAACATCCTCGATGACGAGCGTCCGTTCCGTGGCGACCGCCCGCTCGCAGTTCGTCGCGGACAGGGGGACCGTGTCGCCGGCCGCTATCTCGCCGCCGGGCGACCGCACGTGCTCGAAGACGTACGTCCTCCCGTCGATCCGCGAGAGCGTCGCGTAGCCGGTCCCGAGCACGTCCCGCCCGATTTCCATCAGTTCCCCGACCTGCTCCTCGAACGACCGGTCCACGTCCGAGATGACGTCGTAGAGCTCGCGGAGTACGCGCTCGCGGGATTCGATCTCCTCGGCCTGGCGCTGCCGTTCCGTGACGTCCCGAAAGAAGACCGAGAGCCCGCTCCCGGAGGGGTACGCCCGGACGTCGAACCAGATCTCGAGGGGTTCGTAGTACTCGCGGAAGGTGACGGCCGCCTGTGTCCGCATCGCCTCGTGGTACTTCTCGTAGAACGTCGTCCCGACGGCGCCGGGGATCTCCGCCCAGAGATCCAGGCCCTCCATCGCGGCGGCGGGAACGTCACGACCCATGGCCGCCGAGAGGATATCGGCGGCCCGGTCGTTGACGTACGTGAGTCGCCACTCCGTATCGACGGCGAAGAACGCGTCGGTCATCCGGTCGAGGACGGCTCGCCGTTCGCGCGCGCTCGCCCGCCGGTCCGTGACGTCCCGTCCGATACCGCAGAAGCCCGGCCCCGCACCCATCCCCTCGGCGATCCGGGCCGTCCGGAACTCGTAGGGGATCCGCTCGCCGTCGCTCGTCACGACGGACGCCTCGACTCTGGTCCGACCGGTCTCGAACGTCTCGGCCACCGCCGCCATCACCCGTCGGACGTCCTCGCCCTCGAAGAAGTCCGCCGGGCTCATGGAGGCGAGTTCCTCGTCGTCGTAGCCCGTCACCTCGACGACCGCCCGGTTCCACTGGTGGAAGCGCCCCCGCTCGTCGAACGTGAAGAAGAGGTCGTCGAGCGTGTCGAGCAGGGAGCCGGCGAGCCCGCCCGAGATGGTGCTGATGGAACGTTCTGACATGAGAACCCCGCACGTACCGCCGTCCGTGATCGATCTATTGGGGGTGGGCTTCGGATATAAACCCGAGGAGTGAATCGTCGACGGATCCCGGGACGTTCGCCGATCCAGGGGCCGGCCGGATCCCGTCGGTTCCCTGGACGTCGGTCGATCCGTGTTCACCCGTCGCCGCACCAACCCTTATCACGGGAACCCGCCCAATCGCGTGTCGTATGGCAGAGTTCACCGTGGTCCACAACGGATCGACCAACCTCCCACTGAAGCGGACCGGCGAGGACGGGCTCGTGATCCCCGACGCCACGATCGCGGAGCTACACGAGGACTGCCGCCGGGTGCTCGAAGACCAGGTGCGCCACGGTGTGCTCGCCGAGGAGTACGGGTTCGACCGCATCAGCTACACCGAACACCACTTCCAGCTGGCGGGTGCGGAGTTCAGCCCGAACCCCCTCATGACCGAGATGGCCGTCGCCGCCCGGACCTCCGAGATCAGGCTCGTCCAGCTGGCGAACATCGTCAACTGGCACGACCCCATCCGGTTCGCCGAGCAGACCGCACAGCTCGACGTGATGAGCGGCGGCCGGGTCGAAGTAGGTGTGGGTCGTGGCTATCAGCCCCGGGAGAACGAGATACTCGGCCAGTACTGGGGCGGGACCGTCCAGGACCAGGAGAAGAACCGCGTCGCGTTCGACGAGAAGCTCGAGATCATCCGGAGAGCCTGGACCGAGGACGCCTTCTCGTACACGGGGGAGTACCACTCGATCCCCCCGAAGCACACCAAGTGGCACCACGAGCAGGAGCGGCGCTACCTCGAGGACGAGGCCTCCGAGTACGATCTGGAGGACTACATCGACTGGAAGGAGGGCGACCTCTACTCCTCGGGGCTCTGGTCACCGGTCGTCTCCGGCGGGTCGACGCTGACCGGGCTGTCGGTGTTCCCTCAGCCGGTCCAGGAGCCACACCCCCAACTCTGGCAGCCGGTCACCTCCTACCGGTCGGTCCGGTACGCCGCCGAACACGGGATGAACGGCATCTCGTTCGGCGACCCGAACGTGGGCAAGAACATGGCCCGCTACCACGAGGCCGCCGAGGCGGCGGGCTGGCCCGACCACCGCCCGGAGCACGACGGCGAGCCGTTCGAGTTCGGCTGGGACGAGGAGCGGGGGCGGGGGCTCGCCACCGGGCTCTGGGTGTTCAACACCGAGGTGGCGAGCGAGGAGACGTTCGAGCGGTGGAAGCTCGGGCTCGAACACGGCTGGGACTACTTCGGCCCGTTCGGGTTCAACCGCGCCATCACCGGCGACGTCGACGAGCGGGCGACCGCCGAGGCGATCATCGAGAAGGGGGTCGCCATCGTGGGTGACGGCGAGGAGATCGTCGACGGGATCGCCGCGCTGAAGGAGGAGACGGGGACCCACGACCTCCACCTCGGCATCTTCTTCGAGTCGGCGGGGGTGGACGGCGAGGTGGCCGACGAACAGCTCCGGGCGTTCGGCGAGGAGGTCATCCCGTACTTCGAGGACGAGGGCTGAGCCCGACCGGGAACGTCCTCCGTCTCGGGCGGGTGGACACCCCGGCCGAGGGTGGCGTCGAAAGACCCAATCCGGTCCGCTCGATCCAGTACATAGATGACCTCCCTCGCCGGGACCGGCATCTGCTTCGACATGGACGGTGTGCTCGTCCAGTCGGAGGAGTTCTGGGTCGCGGAGCAGCGCACGCACATCCTCCCCACGACCGCTCCGGACGACGACATCCCGGTGTCGGCGATCACCGGGCGGAACTACCGGGAGGTCTACGACGATCTCGTGGCCGAGTACGACGTCGCGGTCTCCCGGGCGGAGTTCGAGGCCCTGTTCGAGTCCGCGGGGGAGCGCATCTACGGCGAGCAGGCGCGGCTCCTCGACGGGACCCACGACCTGCTGTCGACGCTCGCGGCGGAGGGTGCGGCCCTCGCGCTGACGACCTCCTCGCCGCACGCCTGGATCGCGCTCGTCGACGAGCGCTTCGGGCTGACCCGCCACTTCGACGCGGTCGTCAGCGCCGACGACATCGACGGCCCGGGGAAACCAGCGCCGGGGATCTACGAGCGGGGGGCCGCCGAGCTCGACCTCCCACCGGAAGCCTGCGTCGCCGTCGAGGACTCGACGGCCGGCGTTCGGGCCGCGGTCGACGCCGGGCTCTACACCGTCGGGTTCCGGGGCGACGGGGACGAGGCCGACCTGTCGGCGGCCGACGAGACCGTCACCGGCATCGACGAGCTGCGGGCGGCGCTGCTCGACAGTTAGTCGACCCGGATCGCCACCCGGTTGCGCGTAGACGCGTCTCCCTCGCCGGGTCGTGGTGCCGTTCGTACCGGACCGCCTCGCGGACGGGAGAGCGCCCGAGAATCCGACGACCGTGCTCATAGGGATCGTCGTAGTCGTTCATGGATTTCCCGCCGAGAATCACGCCCCGTGACCCACGTCGAACGGTCGAATCCTCCGGCTGGCTACGATGATCCCCATCAGAACCCCGCCCGCTCCGCGAGGAACGCCCCGACCGCCTCGTTGAACGCCTCGGGCCGCTCGAAGTTGACGGAGTGACCCGCCTCGTCGATCGTCGCGGTCGTGACGTCCTCCATGCGGTCGGCCAGTGCTTCGACCGCGTGGGGCGGCATGAACGGGTCGAACTCGCCGGCGAGAGCGAACGTCGGGACGCCGGCGAGCCGATCCGGGTCGGTCTCGAACGACTCGACTGCCGGGTGCACCTCGTCGAACGACGGGTGCGCGTGGCGGTTCAGTTCCGCGATGGATTCGGAGAGGAACGCCCGTTCGGGGTCGAGCGGGTCGGGATCGGGGACGGTCCCGGCCTCCGCGAGGAGTTCCGCGTGACGCTCGCAGGGCAGGAGGCCGGCAGGCGTCCCCGAGAGGACGAGCGCGGCGACCCGATCGGGGTGGCGGGTGGCGAACGCGGCCGCCGTCCACCCGCTCATCGAGTGGCCGACCAGGGCGACCCGGCCGTCTCGCTCGTCGACCAGATCACCGAGCACCGCCTCGAGGTCGTCGACGAACGCCGACGGACCGGGGCCATCGGGCAGATCCGTCGAGAGGCCGAACCCCCGCTGGTCCGGCGCGAGGACGCGGTGCGACTCGGCGAGAGTCGGGACCTGCTGCCACCAGGAGAGGTGGTTGCCGCTGAACCCGTGGAGGAGGACGACCGGCGGCCCCTCCCCGTTGATCGAGCAGAACAGATCCGTCCCGTCGACGGGGACACGTTCGAGCATGGTGGGGAGTGAGGCGGCGGCCGACGGCTTAGAGCTGGTGCCGCGGCGCGGTCGCGTGGGTGACGTGAGCGTGACCCGCCCGCCACGCCGTAAGTCTGCCGGGGGTAGCAAGCTATTAATGCCGGCACGCGGAAGCCCCTGCCGACCAGCTCCTGGACGGATGCGAGCGGGGGCGAGTGGTCGCCCGTCCGGTCTCGCCGTCCGCCGGACGAGCGCGGAGTCCGAATCGGACCCTCGGTCGACACCCGACGGCGTGCCGACGACGACAGCACTCGGCCGCCGGGTCGCGCCTCGCCGCTCGCTCCGGGGACCGCGGGGGGCGGTACTCCCCGACCGCCCCGCCCGTAGTAACTTCGGGTATCGAAGCGCTGGATTTAACCGTCGTAATCGTAATTCGTGTGGTATGAGCCACCGTGACGAACGCCGCTCGCTCCCCCTCTCGACCGATCTCGTCGAGCGGGTCGAGCGCCGCCTGCCCCGGACCGACTTCGAGACGCCCGAGGCGTACGTCACGTACGTGATGGAGGAGGTGCTCTACTACGTCGAGTCGGAGACCGACGAGGAGTTCGAGCCCGTCGACGAAGCCGACGTGAAGGACCGCCTCCGGTCGCTCGGTTACCTGAACGAGTAGGATGAGCTGGCCGTCGGTCTCCGTGGTCATCCCGACGAAGGACGCCGGTTCGGAGTTCACGGAGCTCCTCTCGCGGATCGCCGACCAGGACTACCCCGCGCCGGTCGAGGTCGTCGTGGTCGACTCGGGCTCGACCGACGGGACTCGCGATCTGGCGCACGAACACGGCGCGACGGTGCGTCGCATCGCCTCCGACGAGTTCCACCACGCCCGGACCCGGAACTACGGGGCCGAGTGTGCCTCGAACGAGGTCGTCGTATTCACCGTCCAGGACGCCCGCCCGCTGAACGAGCGGTGGCTCCGGTCGCTCGTCGGCGCGCTCGACGGGGACGGCGTCGGCGTCGCCTACGGCCGACAGCTGGCCTACCCGGACGCCAAGCCGATGGACCGCTTCTTCTACGAGTACTTCTACCCGGCCGAGCCACGGACGATCACCCCGGACCAGGTGTCGGACTCCCGCGAGTTCTACCTCCAGAACGTCTTCGTCTCGGACGTCACGGCCGCGGTCCCCCGCGAGGTCTGGTCCGCGGTGCGGTTCGACCCCGACACGCCGATGTCCGAGGACAAGGAGCTCGCAATCCGGCTGCTGGAGGAGGGGTACAGCCTCCGGTACGACCCGACGGCGGCGGTCTACCACTCCCACGCGTACACGCTCGACAGCCTGTTCCAGCGGCGCTACGACGACGGGGCGGCCTACGCCGACATCGTCCCGGACGGCGAGCGCGCCTACATCTCGAACGGGCTCACCTACGTCGCCGCGGAGATCAGGCACCTCCTCTCGAACGGCGAGTGGGAGTGGCTCCCCTACGCGATCGTCTACGACGCGGTCCACTTCCTCGGCTTCCAGCTGGGCCGGCGCGACGGCCGCCTCCCGCAGCCGGTCAAGCGCGCCCTCGGGGTGGTCTGAGTGGCCGTCGAGAGCGTCCTGCTGGTCACCGTCGACGCGCTCCGGGCGGACCACTGCGGGTTCATGGGCTACGGGGGGGCGACGACGCCGTTCCTCGACTCGCTCGCCGACGAGTCGCTCGTCTTCGAGTCGGCGTTCGCCGTCGGGCCCGGCACGCCCTCCTCGTTCGCCTCGCTGTTCTCCTCGCGCTATCCCCTCGAATTCGGCGGCTACGAGGAGTTCTCCGCGACGCGACCGTCGCTCCCCGAGCACCTCGGTCGGCGGGGGGTGACGACCGCCGGCGTCCACTCGAACCCCTACCTGTCGAGACACTACGGCTACGACCGTGGGTTCGACCACTTCGAGGACTCCTTCGAGGAGACCGACGAGCCGGGGCTGTTCGACCGCGTGAAGACCGAGGCCGGGGCGCTGCTCTCGCGCAGCGAGACGGCCTACCGCCTCGGCCGGCGGCTGTTCCTCGCCGTCTTCGACGAGGAGAAGCCGTACGTCGACGCGACCGAGACCACCGACCGGCTCCTGGACTGGCACGCCGACGCCGCCGGTCGGTCGTTCGCCTGGGCGCACTACCTCGACGTCCACGGGCCGTACCTCCCGCCGGACGAGTACCTCGACAGCGACCTCCCGCCCTCGCGGGTGGAGGCGCTGAACGAAGCGCTCGCGGCCGGGGAGAGCGATCCCGACCTGACCGAGCGGGACCTCGCCGACCTCGAAGCGCTGTACGACGGCGAACTGCGGTACGTCGACGCCGAGCTCGAACGGCTGTTCGGAACCCTCGAAGGGCGCGGGCGGCTCGGCGACACCGCCGTCGTCGTGACCGCCGACCACGGCGAGGAGTTCATGGACCACGGCCACCTGGGCCACCACCCCCACCTCTACGACGAACTCGTCCACGTCCCGCTGCTGGTGTGGCTCCCCCCCGAGGCGCGGGGGTCGTTCGACGTCGACACGAGCGGTCGGACCCCGGGGCAGGTGAGCCTGCTCGACGTCGCACCGACCGTGACGGACCTGCTCGGCATCGAACCCGACTCGCGGTTCGGCGGCCGGTCCGCGCTCCGCGAGTCCGGCCACCCCGTCGTCTCGGAGGTGTCGAACCCGCACGGCGTGCTGAAGGTCGACGAGCGGTTCCGGAGGCGGTCGGTTCGCGAGGATGGGTGGAAGCTCGTCGTCGGGCCGGACGGCGAGGAGCTGTACGACCTCGCGGCGGACCCCGGCGAGCGGGAAGATCTCGGCGATGAGCGACCCGACCGGACGGCCGAGCTACGGACGACGCTCGCCGAGGAGCGCGGGATCGACCCGGGTACGGTGTGACCGTGCGGGTCACGTTCGTCCTGCCGAGCGACGCCTCGACGGGCGGGGTACGCGTCGTCTACGAGTACGCCGATCGCCTGATAGCGCGCGGACACGAGGTGACCGTAGTGGTCCCGCAGGTGCCGCCCTACCCGTTTCGACTCCTCCGCGAGCAGGGGCCGCTGACGGTCGCAGGGAAGGCCCTCGACGCCTCCGGTTCCGGTGGCGGAACCGGGTGGGGGACCGATGCCACCCTCGTCCGGGTACCGATCCTCCGCCGGCCGTTCCTCGACCGGGTGCCCGAGGGGGACGTCGTGGTCGCTACCAGCTGGCGGTCCGCGCCCGCCGTCTCCCGACTCCCCGCCTCGGCGGGACGGCCGTTCCACCTCATTCAGCACTACGAGGCGTGGAAGCTCTGGGACGACGAGCGGTGCTGGCGGCGCGCCGAGCGGCTCGCCGACCGGCGGGACCTCCCCGTTCCGGCCGCGATGGCGGCGGTCGATCCCGGTCTCCGGCTCCGCGGGTACAAGCGCCGCGTCGACGACGCCCTCTCGCTACCCACCCGGAAGCTCGTCGTCACCGAGTGGCTCGGAACCGCGCTCGACCGCGTGTTCGACCAGCGCTCGACGCGGATCCCGAACGGCATCGACCACGGGACGTTCTACCCCGATCTCGGTCCCGAGGACTCGGCCGACACACTCCGCGTCCTCGCGCCCTACCGGACCGCGGCGTGGAAGGGGACCGCCGACGCCGTCGGGGCGTTCCGCCGGGTCCGGCGCGAGCGCGATGACGTTCGCTTCGGGATGTTCGGACCCTCGGGCGGGGAGTCCGACCTCCCCCCGTGGGTCGAGTTCCACGGTCGCGTCCCCGACTCCCGATTGCGGCGGCTCTACTCCGAGGCGGACGTATTCGTCTTCCCGTCGTGGGCCGAGGGGTTCGGCCTCCCGCCGCTGGAGGCGATGGCCTGCGGGACGGCGGTCGTCTCGACCGACGTGGGGATCGTCCGCGAGTCGGCCGACGGGGGCATCGTGCGGGTCCCCCCGCGGGACCCGGCCGCGCTCGGCGAGGCGCTCGCCGGGCTGCTCGACGACCCGGAGCGACGGGCGGCCGTCGCGTCCGCCGGTCGTGGGGTCGTCGACAGGTTTAGGTGGCGAGATTCCGTCTCCGCACTCGAAACTGCCCTCGCGAACGGCGACAGCGCGGTCGACACCGGAGACCGCGACAGCGCGGCCGGTCCAGGCCGCGACAGCGCGACCGACCCGGACCGAGACGGTGCGGTCGAGTCCGCCGCCGACGCCGGTCGCGGAGGGCCCACTGACGGCTCGGGTGATACCAGGTGAAGCGTAGCATCGTTCTCGTCACGCTCGACGCGCTCCGGGCGGACCACTGCGGATACGTCGGGTACGACCGGCCGACGACGCCGACCATCGACCGCCTGGCGAGCGACGGTCTCGCCTTCGAGACCGCCGTCGCGCCCGGGACGAACACTCCCTCCTCGATGACTGGGATCTTCACCGGACAGCACGCCGCCCAGGACGTCGCGTTCGCGCCCGCGAAGGCATGGCGGCGCGACCTCCGGTACCGTACGACGCTCGCCCAGCGGCTCTCCCGTCGGGGGTACGCGACGGGGGCGGTCCACCCACAGGTCCACGCCTCCAGGCACTTCGGGTTCGACAGCGGGTTCGACCACTTCGAGGACTTCCTCCCCGCAGAGGGAGAGCGATCGCTCCAGAACGCGCTCCTCCGGCGTATGTTCGCCGGGAGCGGTCTGTTCTCGACCCTGCGAAACGTCCGGAACGTCCTCGCGCGCGACGAGGCGCTCACGCCCTGGGAGGAGTACTACGACGACGTCCTCGGGTGGGCGACCGACCGGGACGGACCGTTCTTCCTCTGGACGCTCCTGCCCGACACCCACTTCCCGTACCTCCCGCCCGCCGAGTACCGGCGCTGGAGTTCTCGGAGGGAGATGTACCGGGCGAACTACGACTGCTACCGCCACATCGGCGACACCGACGTCGACCTCTCCGAGCGAGCGCGACGGCGTATCGTCGACACGTACGACGACACGATCCGGTACTCCGACGCGTTCGTCCGCCGGCTCCGCGAGGACCTCGGGGATCGGGGGATCGATCCGGTGTTCGTCGTCCACGCCGACCACGGGGAGGCGTTCGGCGAACACGGCACCTACGGCCACCTCGCGTACCCCTACGAGGAGGTGACGCACGTCCCGCTCGTCGTCCACGGCACGGAGGAGACGGGCCGGGTCGAACGGCCGTTCTCGCTGCTCGACCTCCCCGATCTCCTCGTCGCCGTCGCGGACGACCGGCCGCTCGCCGACGTGTACGGTCCCGGTGGTGCCAGCCACGGATCGAGCGGTGACGTCGCCGCAGTCCGGGAGAACGGCGGGGCCCCGCGGGGGCGGGAGGACGGCGGACTCCACGGACCTCCCCCGTGGGCCATCACGCAGGTCCGCGACGACGGCAGGCAGGTGACTGCCATCCGCCTGCCGGGGTGGAAGTACGTCGACCGCGGCGGGGAGGAGGACGATCAGCTGTTCGCGCTGGCGGCCGACCCCACGGAACAGCGGGACGTGAGCGACGACCACCCGGAACTCCTCCGGGCCTGCCGGCGGCTCCGGGACGCACAGTCCGTCGCGAACGCCGAACGGGACGCCGTCCACGGGGCGTTCGACCGGCTGGAGGCCTGACGGTGGCGTCCACACCGGGGAACGCGACCGAAACGGGGACGACGACGGTCCCCCTCCCGGCCCTCCCGGGGGTCTCGGTCCCGCGAACGCCCGCCCTCGTCGCCGTCCTGAACCTCGCGCTGCTCGCCCTCGTCGCAGTCCCCGAGGGCGACGGGCCGGTCGGGGCCGTCCGGGCCGTCTTCGCCGTCGCGTACCTCTCGCTCGTGCCGGGGGGGCTGGTGGTCGGGCTGCTCGACCCCGAAAGCGCGTTCGGGACGGTCGAGCGGGGGCTTTATGCGCTCGGCCTGAGCCTCCTCTCGCTGATCTTCGTCGGCCTCGTCCTGAACACCGGACTCCCGTTCCTCGGGGTGGACGCGCCGCTGCGGCCCGTTCCACTCGCGCTCGGGCTCGGCGTCCTCACGACGGCGCTCGCCGCCGCTCACCAGCGCCGGGGGACGGATCCCCTGTCGTCGCTCCCCCGACCGCCCGGTGGCGTCCGGGAGTGGCGGGTTGTCCTTGCCTTCGCGCTCCTCCCCGCCGTCGCGCTGGTCGGGGCGTACTCGAACCGCGTCTTCCTGACCAACCTCCCGTCGATGGTCTTCCTCCTGCTGGTCGCGGCGCTGCCGTTCCTGTTCGTGAGGGGCGTGATACCCGAGCGGCTCCTCCCGTTCTGCATCTACGCGACCGCGGTGGGGCTGCTCGTCTTCGGCTCCCACCACACCCCGTTCATCTCCGGCCGGGACGCAAACTGGGAGTACTACTTCGCGAACCTGGTCCTCGAGCGGGGTCGGTGGGACCCGGCGATCAACTTCAAGGCGGACGTGATGCTGGGTATCTCGCTGATCCGCCCGAGCTACGCGATGGTGAGCGGGCTGTCGCTCACGGGCGTCTACAAGTACACCTCGCCGCTCCTGTTCGCGGCGGTGCCCGTCGGCGTCTTCCACCTCACCCGTTCGCGACCCTGGACGTCGGTCACCGTCGCGTCGCTCTCGGCGTTCCTGCTCGTCTCGTTCTGGAGCTTCTACGTCAAGCTCTCGCACAACTACCGCCAGCAGCTCGCGATGACGTTCCTCGTGCTCCTCGTGATCGCGTGGGGGCGGACGCGCGGGACGGGACGGGCCGCCAGGACCGGCGCGCTCCTGCTCGTCGCGTTCGGATTCGGCCTCACCGTCAGTCACTACGGGACGGCGTTCATGTTCATGGCCCTCTCGGGGTTCGTCGCGGGCGTCGCGCTCGCCGTCGTCCTCCTCGACGACCGCCTGGAGTGGTTCGAGGACGCCCCCCGGAAGCTCCCCCTGGTCGCTCTGGGGGCGTTCTTCGTCCTCGGGATGACCTGGTACATGTACATCGGGAGCGGCATCCTCTTCAACCAGTTCTCGCGCATCGGCGGGAAGATACTGATCGACCTGTTCGGGCTCCGGACCAGCCTCAGCGCCACCGGGGGATCGGGAGCCCGCTGGGTCACCCGCGACCTCTACTCGATTTCCTACGAGGTGTTCCGGTGGCTGAACTACGTGACGGCCGGGTTCGTCACGGTCGGGTTCCTCGCGACGGTCGTCCGCGACCTCCGGGCCCGGACGCTGGCCCGACTCGAGTACGTCGTGTTCTCCGCCGGGTGTGGCCTCCTCCTCGTCACTGCCGTGCTGTTCCCCTCGGCCAACCCCATCGACCTGGCCCGGCTCTACCCGGTCACGCTGTTCTGGATCGCCCCGCTCTGTATGGGCGGCGGGCTGCTCGTCCTCCGTGGGGTCGGGCGCGCCCTCGGTGGCGGGCTCGGCGGGGCCACCGGAACCGACCGCAGACACCTCGCGCTCGCCGCGTTCTTCGCCGTCTTCCTGCTCTACTCGAGCGGGTTCGTCCCCGCCGCGACGGGGGAGTTCCAGTACAACGAGGCGCTCGTCGTCGAGGAGCACCTGGAGGACCCGACGATCATCGCCGACAGCAGCGCCAGTACGCTCCTCGCACGGGACGTCGCGGGTGCCCGGTTCCTCGCCGACCATCGCGAGATCACCTACCCGGTCCTGACCGACTTCTCGGGGGTGTTTCTCTGGAGCTACGGCGAGGTGCCGAGACAGGACCGGTGGCCGCCCGTCGAGAGCGCCACGCGAGTGAGTATCGGCGGCCAGTCCCCGGCCGAGATCCCCGAGGACAGCTACGTGTTCTTCCGCCCGGTCAACACCGAGCGGGGTATCCTCGTGGCGAACGTCGGCTCGGCGAAGTACTCCGGAAGTGAGAACCACGTCGCTGCCGCCCCCTACATCCACGGCGTCGGCGCGCGGAAGGCGCTGGTCTACTCGAACGGGGGCGCTCGCATTTACGTCTGAAACCCGGAGATCCGCCCCCGGAGTCCCGCGTCCCCTCACCGACCGAGCGCTCGGAGCACTCGACGGAGAACCGACAGCTCCCAGCCGGCCCAGACCGCCACCGTGACGCCCAGCCCGCCCAGGACCGCCATCTCCGGGAAGTGCATCCACGGCGGCAGGATCCACCGGACGGCCGCGATCAGCGGGGCGGGGAGGATCGTCCAGAGGATGCGGCCGGGGCTGATACCGCCGGATCCTCCGGCGTCGGATTCCGAGTTGCCGGTCGACGGTTCCCCGCTACCGGCACCCGTCGGCTCGACCGCCGGCCCGTCCGCGCTCTCGGGCCCCGTCTCGAGTCGCTCGGCCTCGTAGGGGCGGTGGGCGGGGACGCTCCAGACCACCTCGCCGTCACCGTCGACCTCGATCACCCGATCGTTCCGCGTGTCGGTGATCAGGGTGTGTCCGTTCGGGAGCCGGTCGGCGTCCCGCGGCCAGGAGAGCCCCGCCGAGTACGTCCAGGTCCGCTCCCACTCCCCCTCGGTCCGGTGGTACTCGACGATCCGGTCGTTGTCCGAGTCGGCGACGAGTAGCGACGGGCCGCCGTTCTCCGGGGCGATGTAGTCGGGGTTGTGCTGCTCGTGGAGGGTCCCGTGGGCGTCGTCGGAGCCGAGCGTCCAGTTCGACACGACGCCCGTCTCGCGGTCGATGCGCACGACCTGATCCATATTGCGCACGCTGGCGAGGATGTCGCCGTCGGGGAGCTGCTCGACGTCGTTCATGTGGGTCCAGTCGCCGTCGGGGTCGCCGCCGGCCGAGGGCGGGTACGCGTCCCGAGCGTCCCAGGTCCAGACCGTCTCGCCGGTGCTCACGTTCACGACCTGGACGCTGTCGCGGGCGATGTCGGCGACGGCGTACTCGGTCGGCGAGAGCCGGTCGACGTCGTGCCACCGTCCGCCGGTCGTGACGTTCGTGTAGAGCCGCCGGACCTCCCCGGTCTCGAGATCGACCGTCTCGA
The DNA here is from genome assembly GCF_037335815.1 of Salinirubellus litoreus. Taxonomy (NCBI): domain Archaea; kingdom Methanobacteriati; phylum Methanobacteriota; class Halobacteria; order Halobacteriales; family Natronomonadaceae; genus Salinirubellus; species Salinirubellus litoreus. The sequence goes on from NZ_CP147841.1 coordinate 532,843, forward strand.
TGGCGTTCAGAGTCCCGCCTCCGGGGTTCGGGTACGTCGCGACGTAGACGATCCGGTCGTCGGAACCGGGGAGCGGGTCGACGTCCCAGTAGTCGTTGGCGTCGTCGTCGAAGTACCGGACCCGGCCCGCGGCGTCGTAGACGATCATGTCGCCGTCGTCGCCCTTGAGCATCGACGCCCGGACCGACTGCGTGGTGACGACGGTCGTCCCGTTCCGCGGTGCGACCATCGGCTCGCGCTCGGAGAGGGGTCTGTCCATCGCCGCCTCGAACCGCTCGGTGCCGCTCGTCGCCTGGTAGGCGCGGTACTCGCCGGCGAGGTAGAGGGCTCCCCCGAGGACCAGGACGAGGACGACGAGACGGACACCGGTCGACCGTTCCATCGTCCGATGGATATCCGAGAGGCTTATTAAGCCGTTGGGACTGCCGAGGGAACAGCGCGGAGCCGGAAGACTGAACCCTTTTGTTCGACTGCGGCGAACGAGCGGGCGTGAGCGACCCGGACGACGAGGGAGATTCGGACCCCGACGGCGGCCCGAACGCCGACCTCGGCGCGTTCGTCGGGACGAGCGCGGCGGCCGAGGAGTCCTACGTCGTCGACGTCAAGCGGTCGGCCCGCCGCGCCAGCGCGGGCGCGGGCGAGTGGGTCCGTGACGAGGGGCGGGTCCGCGAGTTCGACTCGAAGGACGAGGCGCGAACGTGGGCGGCCGGGCTCGACGGTGACCGAACGGTGTGGATACAGGACGCGGTCCCGCACGACCCTTCGGGCGTCGACGGCTACCTCGTCGCCCGACGGTACGACCCCGAGCGGAGCCGCGCCCGCGAGCAGACGGCCGCCACCGCACAGACCCCGCTCGGAAGTCGGGAGTGAGCCCGCCGGTTCTCAGCCCCGGCCGCCGGCCAGCCTCGCGGCCGCCGGCAGCCCGCGCAGCCGGAACATCGAGAGCGTGCCGAGCGCCGGACCGATCGCGAGTGGCGATCGAAACGGTACAGTAAGTTGCAACGTCGGGGGCTAGCCGTATCTCTCTTCGCGAGTCCCGTAGCACGCGATACGGCAGGCTTACTCCGATCAACGCCCTTTATTCCGGCTTTACTCTATCGGTTGCGTCCAATAAATTGATTAGATCGTAGAGGGTTGTTCCCCCGTGAGGGATACAACTGGCTCGACTCCTGAGAGGCGATAGAGATCCATATATGAGCTCTAATATCGTTCTGATCGTTCTGGATACTGCACGGCAAACGACCGTCCAGCGGCTACTAGAGAACGGGGATCTCCCGGCACTGGAACGAATCGCGGAGGAGGGGATACAGTTCACCTCGGCCGCTGCGAACGGGGCTTGGACACTCCCGACGCACGCTTCGCTGTTTACGGGGAAGCGAATCAGTCGGCATGGAGCACACGCCGGGAGTAAATATTTCGACCCAACGGGCTGGACGCTTGCCGAACGCCTCTCCTCGGTGGGCTACCGAACCCTCGGAATATCCGGAAACGTGTGGGTGAGCCCGGAGTTCGGGTTCGACCGGGGGTTCGATAACCTCTCGATGAAGTGGGATCGCTTCTGGACCAGCGCGGATCTCTCTTCGGTTTCATCGGCGACCGACACTCGGACCAAAGTCGAAGAGTTGCTCAACCAGATGACTGTCACGAACACGCCAGCGACGCTTCTCAACTCGCTATACGCTACCCTCTTCTCGAATCGAAAGGACGACGGGGCGGAGAACAGCACTCGACGGGCGATGAAATGGTTCCGGTCGAAAGGACGGGATAACCAGCCCTTCTTCTTCTTCCTCAACTATATGGAAGCCCATCTGGAGTACGATCCGGTCCCGAAGTATCGGGAGCGATTCGCCACTGGTGTAGACGAAGAACGGATCGAAGCTATAAATCAGGACCCCTGGGAGTACATCCTCGGAAAATCTCACCTCTCCGACGAGGATTTCCGGATACTCGAATCGCTCTACGAAGCCGAAATCGCGTATCTCGACGAGCGGATCGGGCAGCTGTACGATACACTCGAACAACTGGATCTCCTCGACGAGACAGCGATCATCATCGTCGGCGACCACGGGGAGAACATCGACGACCACGGGATGATGGATCACCAGTACTGTCTCTACGAGACGCTGATGAACGTCCCACTCCTCGTTCGTCCCCCGGGTGGGGGAGAGGGGAAGACGGTCGAAGGGATCGTGGAGACGAGAGACGTTTATCCGACGATCCTCGATCTCGCTGGTATTCGGGAATCGGACGACACGGAGGTCTCGAACAACAGCCTCCTCGCATCACCGGAGAGGGAGTACGTGATCGGCGAGTATCGAGCGCCACAGCCGTCGATGGACGCCCTGGAGTCGCAGTACGGAAACCTCCCACGATCGATGCGGGAGTACGACAGGGCTCTGAGAAGTGTTCGCGTCGGGGATTGGAAGCTCATCGAGGGATCGGATGAGACCGTAGAACTGTACGACCTCGGTGAGGACTGCGGCGAGACAGTCGATCTATCGACCGAACACCCCGACACGGTCGCCGAACTCTCGGATATACTCGATAGCGAAGATATTCCGATATCCCCCGCATCACAGGGACGAGTGGAAATGAGTACGTCGAGTCGGAGCCGGCTCGAGGACCTCGGCTATCTCTGAGTACGGGTCTGCCCCGACCGGAGTGCGGATTATCCGTGCACGATAGGCCTACCGACTACGTATCATTTGATCCAGGAACCGCCACCCCAGGCACGGCTATCAACCAGGGCACACCTCTGCCGAACGGCGTCGACGGCTACCTCGTCGCCCGACGGTACGACCCCGAGCGGAGCCGCGCCCGCGAGCAGACGGCCGCCACCGCACAGACCCCGCCCGGAAGCCGGGAGTGAGCCCGCCGGTTCTCAGCCCCGGCCGCCGGCCAGCCTCGCGGCCGCCGGCAGCCCGCGCAGCCGGAGCATCGAGAGCGTGCCGAGCGCCGGACCGATCGCGAGTGGCGCGAACGCCCACCGCCACCCGACAGCCTCGACCACGACCGGGACGAGCTGGATGGAGACGGTCGTGAGGAGGAAGCCGATGGCTGTCTGGAGGGTGAGCGCCGTCCCGACGTAGGAGGACTCGGCGAGTTCGGAGACGGCCGCCGAGAACTGCGCGGAGTCGGCGACGACCGCGAACCCCCACACCAGCACGAACGGGACGAGCACGACGAGCGAGGAGCCGAACAGGAACCCGGCGACGAGACAGGAGAGCCCGCTGACGACCATGCTCGTGATCGTCACGGTCGTCCGGCCGAACCGGTCGGCGGCCGAGCCCGCGAGCACGGCACCGATCCCGCCGACGGCGATGGTTCCGAACGCGACGAGCGAGGCCAGCGCGGAGCTCCCGTCACCGCCGCCGTTCGCCGCGACGCTCGCCACGATGAACGCCGGTATCCACGTCCAGACGGCGTAGAGCTCCCACATGTGCCCGAAGTAGCCGCCGTTGGCCAGCATCGTCCCCCGGTCCCGGAGGATTCGACCGATCGCGCCCGGATCGAAGGGGGCCGCGGGGGCCTGGTACGGTCCAGGCTCGACCAGCAGGGCCAGCAGTCCCCCGAGGGTGGCCAGTCCAGCCGCGCCGTAGAGCACCACCCTGGGCTGGCCGACGCCGCCGACCGCGCGGATCAGGTGCGGGAGCGCCGATCCGATGGCCAGCGAGCCGACCAGCGCGCCGATGGCGAACCCCCGTCCCGCCCTGAACCACCCGGCGAGTATCTTCATGCCGGGGGGGTAGACGCCCGCGAGCGCGACCCCCGTGAGGAATCGGAGGGCGATGGCCGGGAGGGCCGCGTCCACGAACCCCGCGATGGCGGCGGTGAGGGCCGCTCCCGCTACCGCGGACCCGGCGACGAGGTGGCGCGGCCGGACCACGTCCGAGAGCGTCAGCACCGACGAGAGGAGCGCCCCCGCGACGAATCCCAGCTGAACGGCGGTAGTGAGCCAGGCGGTCTCCCCCGCCGTGAGCCCCCACTCGTTCGCCAGCTCGGGAGCCGCCGCGGTCGCGGAGAACCAGAGGCTCATGGCGAGCAGTTCGGCGACCGCGACGAGACAGAGCGCCCGCCACCGCGCGGACCGCCCCCTGCTCCATCCACCTCCCGTCGTCCTCGTTTCGTCCGTCGATCGAGCCATCTACGGGGGCCACGTCGGGGGGTGGTATCAAGTCCGGTGCTCCCCGGCCCGGCACTTATGGCCGGACGGCCGGAGGGAGGGGTATGTCCGGGACCACCGAGGACGAGTGGGAGTTCGCCAGGCTCGAATCCGACGGCCACCGCGCGGACGTGATCATCGACCGTCCGGAGAAGCGCAACGCGATGGACGAGGCCGTCCTCCGCGACCTGACGGCGGCGGTCGAGGCCGTCTCGGGGATGGAGGACGTCCGGGCGATGGTGATGCTCGGCGAGGGACCGGTGTTCTCCGCGGGGATGGATCTCGGGATGATGCGCGACCGGCCGGACGAGGGCGCACGGGAGCTGTTCCCGGAGCTCCTCGCGGCGATCGAGAACACGAGCGTGCCGACGGTCGCGGCGGCCAAACGGGCCGCCCCCGCCGGCGCGTTCGAACTCACGCTCCCCTTCGACTTCCGTATCCTCGGTACCGAGGCCCGCTACGGCGTCCTCGAGGTGAAGCTCGGGACGTTTCCGCACGGCGGCGCGACGCAGCGGCTCCCCCGGCTCGTCGGGCTCTCGAAGGCCAAGGAGATCGTCCTCACCGGGGAGTTCGTCGACCCCGAGGAGGCGCTCTCCTGCGGGCTGGTCCACGACGTCGTCCCGGACGCGCGGGTCGACGCCCGCGCCCGCGAGTTCGCCGACGACCTCTGTGCGAACGCGCCGCTCGGGATGACCCGCGCGAAGCGTGCGCTCGACGCCGCGTTCGAGACCTCACTGGAGGAGGGGCTCGAACTCGAGCGCGAACTCGCCGCCGAGATCGAGGACAGCCGCGACTACCGGGAGGGGTTCGACGCCCGCCTCGACGGGCGCGAGCCGGAGTTCGAAGGTCGATGATCGAGGCCGGCGGAGTGTACCGGCGCGTGGCGGACCCGAAGTGACCGGGAGCGCGGGACTTTTGCGCTCCGGACCGCTACGTCGAGTATGACCGACGCGGAAGTCCGCCTGAGCCGCAAGCAGGCGTTCCTCGCCATGCTCCCCTTCCTGCTCCTGGGGGTAGCAGACGTTCTGCTCCTCCTGTTCTGGGGGCTCGACCCGCTCTGGGGGTTCATGATACTCCCGCCGATCCTGGCGATCAGCGTCCTCGCGTGGATCGCCTTCCGGAGCGGGTTCGCCCGCGACCGACCCGGCGAGCCCGACGAAGTGGGAACCGACGAGACGTACTGACCTCCCCCGCATCGACCTCCGATCCCGTCCCCGACGCCGCGTCCGACGCGCGTCTGCCGGGACCTGAAGTGACCGGCGGCGCGACACCACGGTGATGTCAGACCGACCAGTCCAGTGTCCGACCTGCGGGTGGACCGGCTCGAACGACGACCTCGACGGGGACGACTGTCCCGCCTGCGGGACGACCGTCCGCGCGGCACACTGAGTAGCGACGAGGGGAAGGGTCGAGTTGAGCGACTCGAACACGGTGGGGATGGCCGAAGGCGGAAGCTCTTAGCGGGCGAGCCCCGAGCCCCGGGTAGTGGAACGCGCTCGCCGACCCGGTCGTGCCGTCGTCGATCTCCTGGATCGGTTCGGGGTCATCGAGGCGTCGCGGTTCCGCGCGACCGTCGACCTCGCGTGGCCGCGGATCGTCACCGGGTTCGCCATCATGTCCAAGCGGACGGTCGACCTGGCGATCGTCGGCTGGGCGCTCGGCTCGACCGCCGTCGCCGGGCTGACGCTCGCCAACGCCTACTGGATGCTCGGGAAGTTCGTCGTCCTCGGGCTCGCGGGCGGCACCATCACGCTCGTCTCGCAGAACTACGGCGGCGGCGAGGCCGATCGCGCCTCGCTGGTCGTGAGACAGAGCCTCGTCGTCGCCGTGGCACTCTCGGTGCCTATCGCGGCCGCGTTCGGTCTCGGGGCTCGACCGCTCGTCTCGCTGCTCGGGAGCGACCCCACCGCCGTCGGCTACGGGGCGGCCTACCTGGTCGTCGTCGCCCCGGGGCTCGTCTTCGAGTACTGTAACGTGATCTCGAGTCGGACCTACGCCGGTATCGGGGACACCACGACGCCGATGGCGATCCGAGCAGGCGGCGCGGCGCTCAACGTCGCCCTGAGCGCGCTGTTCGTCTTCGGCGCGGGCCTCGGCGTCGCGGGGGCTGCCCTCGGGACCACCGTCTCGACGGCCCTCGTCACCGTCGCGTTCGCGTGGGGGATGACTGGCCGGAGCTACTTCGGGCGCGGGGCGAGCCCGGTCCCGATCACCGGGTCGAGTCGGGTCTTCGACCGGTCGCTCGTCCGACAGCTCGCGACCGTCTCGGCCCCGCTGATCGCCCGTCGTATCGGTCAGGGACTGGTAGTGTTTCCCCTGCTGGCCATCGCGGCGACGTTCGGGCCCGTGGTGGTGGCGGCGGTCGGCGTCGGTCGGCAGGTCCGCGCGCTGCTCAACAGTTTCACGTGGGGGTTCTCCATCGCCAGTTCGACGCTGGTCGGCCAGGCGCTCGGCCGCGACGACGAGCCCATCGCGGAGGCCTACGGGTGGGAGATAACCCAACTGTCGGTCGTCGTCTACGTCCTCGTCGCCGTCGTCACCTTCGCGGTCGCCCGGCCGATCGCCTCCGTGTTCGTCGAGGGGAACGATATCAGCCTCGCGACGGCGTTCGTCCGCGTGGCCGCCCTCAGCGTCCTCCCGCTCGGTATCGACGGCTCGGTGACCGGCGCGCTCCGCGGGGCGGGCGATACGAGAGTCCCATTCCTCGCCACCATGCTCGGGCTCTACGTCTTCGCGCTCCCGGTCGCCTGGCTCGGCACCGTCACCGCGCTCGGCGTGCTCGCACTCCAGGCCGCACTGCTGGTGGAGACGGCCGTCCCGATGGTCGTGAACGTCGTCCGGTTCCGCTCGAATCGCTGGAAGGCGGTCAGTCGCTCCTACCGTCCGAGCGCCGGTGACTGAGTTCGTCGCCGACCGGGTAGACGTGGTCGGACGGGCCGACCCCAGTCACCTCGAAGCGCGCGCCGGGACCGTCCACGAGCTGGATGTCCCAGCCGTGGGCCCGGCAGATGGTCTCGACGATGGAGAGGCCGAACCCGGTGCCGTCCTCGCTCGTCGTGAACCCGTGCTCGAAGGCGTGCTCGCGATCGTCCTCGTCGAACCCCGGGCCGTCGTCGGTGACGTAGAACCCGTCCTCGAGCGGGCCGACCGTGACCGTCACGCTAGGAGCCGCGTCGGCACCAGCGCTATCGTCGGTACCCGTGTCACCGGCCGCCGGCCGATCGCTCGTGGAGCCGTGCTCCACGCTGTCTCCGTGAGCACTGCGAGCGGAGGTTCGTCGAGCCCCGTGCTCGACGCTGTCGCCGGACTGCGTCCGGCTGCCCGTGGAGCCGTGCTCCACGCTGTTCAGGAACAAGTTCTCGAGCAGTTCGCGGAACCGTGCGCGGTCGGCGGAGACGCGCTTCGGGGGACCGGGGAGTTCGAGCATGGTGTCCGGGTCGCGTTCCTGGGCGACGAACCAGGCGTCCCGCGCCGCCTCCGCGAGGTCGACGAGTTCGGTCCGGCCGACCAGCCGACCCTGCCTGGCGAGCACCAGCAGGTCGTCGACGTACGACTCCATCCGCTCGATCGCCTCCTCCGCGGCCGCGAGGTGCCCCTCCTCGCCGGTCTCGCGCGAGAGGCCGATCCGCCCGGAGACGACGCTGAGCGGGTTCCGCAGATCGTGGGAGATGATGCTGGTGAACTCGCGGAGCCGGTCGTTCTGCCGCGCCAGCTGTCGCTCGTAGCGGTGCTGGTCCGTGTGGTCCTGGAGTATCGCCCCGACGAGCATCGACACCCCGTCGTCCTTTTCGACCGACACCAGGTGCTCCTTGACGTAGATCTCCTCCCCGTCCCCGGTCGGCCGCCAGCCCTCGTAGTCGGTAGCCCCCGATCGGACCGCCGTCTCGAGTAACCCCTCCGGGACGCCCATCTCGACGTCGTCCTCGGAGAAGAGGGTGGCGTACTCACGGCCGACCATCTCCGCCGGCGAGTAACCCGTGATTGACGCCGCGCCGTCGTTCCACGTCAGGATCTGTCCCCCGGATTCGAGCATGTAGAGCCCGTAGGCGATCCGGGACTGGATCATCCGCCGGAACTGGCGGTCGGGGAGGACGTCGCCGGTGTCGAACTGCCGGAGGTCCTCGAGTCGGGCGGCGAGTCGCTCCGGCCAGCCCTCCGCCTTCGTGACGTAGTCGGTGACCCCCGCCCGGATGGCTGCCGAGGCCACGTCCTCGCTCCCCCGCCCGGTCAGGAGGACGAACGGGATCTCCCCGAACCGGCTCTTGATGGCCGTCAGGAGGTCGACGCCGGTCATATCGGGCATTCCGTAGTCGGAGACGACGACGTCGACGTCGGTCCCCTCCAGACGGTCGAGCGCATCCACGGCGGACTCGGCCGTCAGCACGTCCATTCCCGCCAGCTGCTCGACGGTGGCGACGATCGCTGACAGCATGTCCGGATCGTCGTCGACGACCAGAACCCTCGTCGGTGGATTTCGCATGATTTCACAACGCTCGCTCCTGCTGGGCGCTACCGACTGGCACCCTCAGCTGTAATCAGTCCGATCTCACTTCGAATAAATATAAATCTTTATATGAAATATTTCATATTATAATCACCAAGCACCGAACGGATAGCGATGGGGCACTCCGGCGATCAGCCGATACCACGCGGTCGCAGATGGTCTTCGAGGAGGGTACGCGACCCCCGCCGGAGTCGGCCGCCGGTCGCCCCCATCGAGGGGTCGAGGTGCTGGGTCACGTCGGCCAGGGACGCCTCCCGCGGTCCGGCGAAGTAGCCGAATTCGTAGGCGGCGACCAGCGCCTCGCGCTGAGGCGGCGTCCGCGTGGATCTCACTCGGTGACCGACCGGATTCCGCTGTCGCTGTTGCCGACCGCGTCGGTGACCGTCACCCGGACGTAGAACGTCCGTCCCTTCGCGTGCTTGACAGTGAACGCGTCCGTACCGCTGTCGCGTCCCTCGCTCGCGGTCGTCGTTGAGGAGGCGACGACCGTCCCGGAGGGGTCGAGCACCGCAACGGTCACCGTGTCGAGGTCCCGATCCGGATCCGAGACGCGCCACTCGGCGGTGATCTCGGCGTGCGGGTTCGGCGAACCGGCCTCCGTCACCGAGTAGGAATCGACCGCCGGAGCGGCGCTGGCGGCGTCCGTGGTGAACCTGACCGTGTTCCCCGAGGCGGTATCGCCACCCGACCCCGCGGCGACGGCGCGGTACTCGTACTCGATCCCGGCCGAGAGCCCACCGATCTCGGTCACGAACGTCCCCGTGGTCGAGAGGGTCCGCGCCCCCGTCGTGTTCCACGAGGAGGCACCCACCGCCCGCCACGCGAAGTAGCAGTCGGCCGCGCTCGCCCCACCCAGATCGGACAGTTCCCCGGCGAACCTGGCCGACGTGGCAGTGACGCTCGTCGCGCCCAGCGTGGAGACGGCCAGCCCGCCGTCGCCGCCGCCGTACGGCCCCTCGCCGAAGCCGAGCTCCCCGTAGTTGCCGCTCGCCGCACGGGCGACGTTTGTTCCGACCGCGATCCCCGTCGCCGAGGCGGCCACCCCACCCAGGAGTTTCAGACACGACCGACGACCGATGTCGGATCCGTTTCGCGTTTCGGTACGACGGCTGCACGCTTCCGTGGTAGGGGACCCACCGCTTTCCATCGCTCCCGGCTTCAGAGGGACGGATATAGCATTTAATTCCAGGATCAAAATGTAGTAATTAAATTGAAATAGGACCTCTCCGATCGCCGCGGGATCCCGGCCCCACACGGGTCAACCCGGGAGGTGACCATCCGTCTTTCCCCCCGGTCATATCGTGATCGCGGGGGGATCCGGTCGACGACCGCTGATCCCCTCGCGGGCGTCGAGACGAACACTCAAGCAGCCGCCACCGAAGCGGGTGACATGGGCACGAGACCGATCCGGGGCCCCATCGAGACGCCCGACGGTATCGTGGTCCCCGGGCCACACGGGGTCGCGGACGACGCGAGGAACGCCGTCACGGAATCCGGCGTCTCCCTCGTGGAGAGCGACGGCGAGGCGCTCCTCGTCGACACCGGACGCCGACGGGAGCCGACGGGGTCGCCCGCGATCGACATCGTCGAGGAGCGCATCGATCGGCGTGGACTCGACCTCTCGACGGTGGTACTCACCCACTACCACTACGACCACGTCGGCAACGCGGCGGCGATCGTCGAGCGACACGATGCCGAGGTGGTCTGTCACCCGGCCGACCGGCCCGTAATCGAGGACCCGACGAGACTGACCCTGACGGAGCGCCTCGAATCGTTCGGTGGCGACCCCCAGGAGGTAGCGAGCGAGCTGTGTCTCTCCGGCACGGAGTCCCTCACCGCGGACGCGTCCGTCGTGGACTCGCTCTACCCCGGTCCGACCACCGTGCCTCGGACCGTCGACGACGGCGACACGCTCCCGGTCGGCGGAACGGACGTCCGGGTGATACACACCCCGGGGCACACTCCAGGACACCTCTCGCTCTACGTCCCCGGGACGCGGAGCCTCTACCTCGGTGACGTGGGATACTGGCCGACGCCGCTCTCGCCGCACCCGGTCGGTCGCGCCGGCGATCAACTGGCGAGCGTAGAGCGGTGTCTCGACTTCGAGACCGAGTACCTGTTCCCCGGCCACGGCCTCCCGCGCTGTGGAAGCACGGACGCCGAGGACTACCTGCTCGACGCGCTTCTCCGGGCGCGACAGCTGGAGGACAGGCTGCTCGTCCTGCTCACGAGGCACGGTCCGCTGACGGTCCCCGAACTCCACCGCGAGACGTTCGTCCTCACGTCGAGGAACGACTTCGACGTCGGGGGCCGGTACGTCAACGCGTTACACTGCGTTCACGCCTACCTCCGGCGACTGGTCGACGCCGGGTTCGTCGAGCGGATCGAGCGCGACGGGACGATCGCGTGGCGACCGACCGAGAGGGGCCGTCGACCCGAAGCGGAGGTCGCGGTGCGCGAGTCGGGGGGACCGCTGACACTCGGCGACGTGCGGAACGGACGCTGAGTCGACAGCCAGTCCACCGACGTGAACGGACTGGCACCGACGGAGAGAGACGCCCGGGGTGCGATCCGCGCCGGATGAGCACGCGAGGTGCTCGCCGGGATCGCTCACCGATATCGCCGGTCGTCGACGGCGGAGATCCTCGCGTCGTCCGGACCTCGCTACTCGCGACAGAAGCGCCGAAGGAGAGATTTGAACCGGAGCCACGTCGTTCCCGTCGCTCGCGGCAGGGTTCAGATCGCGAACGGCGATACCCCCGACAGTGCGAGCGATACGAGCGTCGCTCGCACGTCGTCTACTGGAGCGCCGAGGGAGAGATTTGAACCGGAGCCACGTCACTCCCATCAGTCGCTCGTGGCAGGGTTCAAATCCCGAACCGCGACAGTCGCTCGCGTGGTGGCGAGCACACGAGGTGCTCGCCGTAATACTCGCGACAGAAGCGCCGAGGGAGAGATTTGAACTCCCGTGTCCTGAACGGACAGTTGCTCTCGAAGCAACCGCCTTGGCCGGGCTAGGCTACCTCGGCTCGATAGTAACTGGGTCGGTAGTGAGTTTAGGGATTTCGGTCTCGTGCCGTCCGCGCCTCGACCGGTTCCGACGGCTCCCCGTTCGCCTCCGGTCGCGATGCAGCGGACGACTGCTCGGGCCCCGTGCGCCACCGGAACACGAACACCGTGTTCCCGTTGTCCTCGGTCCACGCCTCGGATTCGACGGGCTCGTCGGTGATCCGGGCGAGCCCGACGCCGAGGAGCGACCGGATGGGGTGGTCGAGGCGGGCCGCATCCCCCAGGACGCTCCCCGCGACGCGGAAGCGCATCCGGTTCTCCGACCCCTCGGAGACGTCCAGGTCGACGACCTCCGCCCCGATCGAGAGCTCGAACAGTTCGACGACGGCCTCGCGGAGGACGACCGACGCGGACTGGACGCTCCCCGGAAGCGCGCCGTCCGTCCGCTCCAGCAGGGCGACGAGCTCGTTCCCGGTCGGTTCGAGCAACAGCGCGTAGTGGTCGTCGACGGTGACGACGGTCGAGCCGAGGGCATCGGCAGGCGGGACCGGGTCGTCGAGCGACCGGGAGAGGTAGAGCCGGACACCGAGTGACTCGTCGTCGGTGGGGACGTACCGCGACGTCTCCGCGACGCCGAGGCGCGAGGCGATACGGGTCTCGTTCTCCCAGAGCGTGTCGTAGATCGACCGGCCGACCGACGCCGAGAGGAACCACTCCTGTACGAGCACCCCGAGCAGCACCGCACCGAACGCCCCCGTCCCGGCGATGCCGATCAGGACGTCCCTCGAATCGGGATACAGGACCGTTCCACCCGCGGCCGCGGCCGCGATGAGGAGGAGGAGCACCACCGCTCGGCGATAGGTTACCTTCGGACCGGTGACCGATCGGAGGCGCTCGTTCTCGGTCTCCAGTTCCCGGTTCCGCTCCTCGAGCGCTTCGATCCGGTCCCCGGGTTCGTTCTCCCCGGAGGCTACCCGGTCCGAACGCGTACTAAACTCGGAGGCCATCTCCACCTTCCGCCGTACGCCTGCTGTACGGGCCGGACGCGACGGCGAGAACGGGCCCGAGGAGCGCCGCGGGGAGCGCCGAACGTGACGAGAGGCCGGGGCTCGATCCCCGCCTCCCGAACTGCCGAGTCGAACTCATTGCGTTCGGGTTCTACCCGGGGGTAGTTGAGCGTGCTGGTGATGTTGAACCGCGTGTCGTCGGTAGACGGGGCCGGAGGGGGCTCCGGAAGGGGAGGGGTATCGGAGGCATCGATCGGACGTCACCGTCGGTCCGCGAGGCCGTCGAGCGCCCCCCACTCGTAGGCGGCGGGTCGATTCCCCGCAGTCGCTCGTCTCGGCCGTCCGTCCCCGATGCCCGGCCAGCCGGACCGGGTCACGTCGACACCGACTGGATCGCGTACAGCTGTGCGTACGTCCCGTCGTTCTCCACGAGTTCCTCGTGGGTCCCGCACTCGGATATCCGACCGTCGTCGAGAGTGTAGATCCGGTCGGCGTTCCTGACCGTCGACAGCCGGTGGGCGATGGCGATCACCGAGTAGTCCCGGTCCATCGTCTCGATGGCGTGCTGGACGTCTCGCTCCAGGTTCGAGTCGAGGTCGCTCGTCGCCTCGTCGAGCACCAGCAGGTCGGCGTCCTCCAGCAGGGCCCGCCCGAGTGCGACACGCTGTCGCTGCCCCCCCGAGAGGCGAACGCCGTCGTCGCCGAGCTTCGTATCGAGTCCCTGAGAGAGGTCGTCGAGGAACTCGTCGATCTTGGCGATCTCACAGACGCGCTCGATCTCGGCCCGGGAGGCGTCGCGGTTGCCGATCGTGAGGTTGTACTCGAGCGTGTCGTCGAAGATGTACGGGTTCTGCTGGACGACCGAGATCCGGTCGCGCCACTCGCGGATGTCCATCTCGTCGATCGGGATCCCGTTCGCACGTATCTCCCCCCGGTCGAGCGGATACATCCGCAGCAACAGGGAGACGATCGTCGACTTGCCGGCTCCCGACTGGCCGACGAAGGCGACGAACTCGCCGTCCTCGACCTCGAAGTCGATCCCCTTGAGGACGTCCTCCTGGTCGTAGGAGAACCAGACGTCGTCGAACTCGACCTCCTCGACGCTCGCCGGGACCTCCTGTGACCGCCCGCTGGGTTCCTCGAGCCGGCCGAGTTCCTCGATGAACTCCTGCGTTCGGACGAGGTGTGGAAGGTCGTTCTCGACCTGGTAGAACCTGCTGTTGACCCGGCTGGCCGTCGGGCCCAGTCGGAACATCGCGAACAGGAAGACGCCGAGCGCCCCCAGCGAGAGGTTGGCGAAGGTGAGCGCGACGTAGATCAGGACGAACACCGAGACGGCGACGAGCAGGCTGTAGAAGTTGTCGATAGCGGCCTCGTTCCGGCGGAGCGCGACCCGGGCTTCCGTGTACTGGTCCACCGCGTTCCGGAAGTCCTCGAGCAGCTCCCCGGCGACGCCGAAGATCCGCACGTCCCGTATCCCCTGGGTCCCCGCCTGTGCCGCCTCCTGGCGGCGCTCGTTCGCCTCGGCGACCTCGTCACCGAGGTCGTACCCCGGCTCGATGACGTGGCGCATGAAGACCGTTATCCCGCCGAGGACGCCGAGCGCGAGGACCGTGAGCTGCGGGGAGATGGCGAAGGCGATCATCAGGTAGACCATCGCGAGGAACGCGTCCTGGATGACCTGGACGCCCCGCTGGATCACTCGACCGGCGTAGTAGGTCTGGGTGACGATGGCGTTCAGGATGTCGTCGGACCCCTCCTGGTCGAAGTACTCGATCCGGGCGTAGAGCGCGTTGTCGAACGCGCGAACCTGGAGGTCGCGCACGTAGTAGGTCCGGAGCGCCTCGCGGAACCAGGCCACGACGAAGCTCAGGGTGTACCGGAGGGAGATCACGGTGGCGACGCCAGCGACGACGTACGCGAGCGTGAATGGGATACCCAGCGTACGGTAGGCGGTGACGAACAGCCCGAGGACCCCGCTGGCTTCGGTGCCAGGGGACTCCGACTGGATCAGCTCGACGACGGGGAGGATGAATCCGAGGCCAGCACCCTCGAGAACCGCCGCGCTGAGGCCGAGCACGATGATGAGAACGGAGAACCGCGGGTCGAACTGGGCGACGTCGAGCAACGCGTCGATCTTCTGTCGTCTCGTAACGGCGTCTGAGTCGGTGTCGGACATTTGCAGAGGGGATGAGAGTACTAGGAGTGTCTCATCGGCACGTAAATAAGCTCGTTGTTACTCCGATCTCGACTCCTGTGTCGGGCGAGCGAGCCGGACGATACGGGTAGGTAGAGTTCGCGCCAATCGACGACGTCGTCGCGATCGCCCGTCCATCGCGGGGTGCCCGGCTTCGCCGTCGTCAGGCTCACGTCTCGCGAAACCGGCCAGTCAAGCCGAAGCTCGCGAGCGATGGATGGGATGTCGACCGGGCCGCCCTCTCGAGGGGCGACTGTGCCAAGCGCACGATCCGTTCGGGAACCCGGATCACCGGCGGATATCTCTCGATCACCGGACGAACCTCGGGGAGCACGCCCCTGCCGGGGATGGCTCAGTTGAAGCGGGTCCCTCTCTTCAGGTAGGTGTTGTAGAGGTCCTGGGTCGCGTGGTACATCCGACGCCCGAATATCGAGGAGACGAACGAGCCGATGAGCTTCGGGTCCGGGGAGTCACTGTAGGAGAGCGCCTTCGCGAAGCAGAGTATGGCTTCGAGCGACCACTGTCGCTGGTTTACCAGCCTGGTACCCCTGCTCTGGTACGCCGCTCGCATCGCGTGCTTTCTGACGCCGTCGTCGAACCGGTCGTAGAGCTGATCGAACTCCTCGACGATGCTGAATATCTCGTTCGAGAACTCGAGTTTCGACGAACGATGATTCCCCGAGTCACCCTTGACGAGCAGGATCTCGTCCACGAAATCGAACTCGGTCAGCGTGGCCGCGCGGATCTTCAGGCCGAGGTCGTCCCCGGCCTCGCGGTCGGCGAGGGGGAGCAGGTCCCGCAGGAGATCCCCTCTGAACAGCAGGGTGCCCGTCTGGCACGGGTGGAGTTCGCTGATCCGGAGCGCCTGCTCCAGCACGTCTCCCCGGTTCTCCTGTTTCGGGAAGACCAGGTCGCCGTTCTCCTGCTGGAGACCACAGTAGACGACGCCGACGGACGGGTTCGCCTCGAAGACGTCGATCTGTTTCTCGAGCTTCGTGGGAAGTATTCGGTCGTCGTCGTCCAGTAGCTGGATGTAGTCACCGGTCGCCGCCTCGATCCCCGTGTTCCGGGTTGGGTTCCCCCCCAGGTTCCGTTCGTGAGCGATGTAGTGGACGTCGTACTCCGTGGCGACGGACTCGGCGTGTCGCTCCCCCGAGTCGTCGACGACGACGATCTCGACCGGATCGTACGTCTGGTCGCGGGCGCTCTCGATCGCCTTCGGCAGCTGATCGTTTCGATAGTACGTCGGGATGACTACCGACGCGAGGGAGTTGCTCGTCATCCGGGGGTTCGAACTGTCAATATATCAGATTCCTGTGTGACTGTTCCCGTACCTCGGTGCTGTTCCGGTAGGGGACGTACGCCGAGTGGCGGGGGGTGTTTCTAATCCGGGGACCACCGCTTCCCACCTGTCATGCCTTGGTATCGGTACGACTTCGGATAGAAGTCGTTTAGCTGTTTTGGCTCGGTTGAGTCGTGTATCCGTCGCCGGGGGCGACCGCGGGGTCGGCTCCGACGGGCCGACGGTACACTACTCCCGGAGGGCGTCGGACGACCCCTCTCCCAGATAGTTGTAGAGACGGTCCACCCTACAGAGGTCTCCGAACCGGACATCTGGCTTGCGATGCCCGCTCGTAGAGACGAGGCGACCGATGACCGCTCGTCGGCGGATCGTGGCCGCGCTCGTTCGACGCCGAGTGAATGGATCGTACCGATACACCACGGCGAGACCAGAGCTCGTGTCGTCCCCCCGACTACACCTGGTAGCGGGAAGGTCCCGTTGGACGACTCCGTACGGAGAGCGGAGGATATCCTGATAACCCCGGGGGTCGTTGGTTCGACCGTCCACAGTCATGCGCCAACGTCTCCAGTTCATTACGCTTGTCGTGCTCGGCTTCTCGCTCTTGCTCGCGCTAGCCGCCGCCCTGGGACCGTTCGAACCCGACCTGTTATTCATCGTCTCCTTCATGCTGTTCGTCGCCATCGTCGAGCTGACGGCACCCGACGTCATCACCATCCCGTGGCGACGGAAGCTGGGCTGGTTCACCGTGCTCGGTCTGCTCGTATCGAGCGTCCTGCTCAGCCGCCGAGTCCTGGAGATCATCCCGGACGGCAGCCTCTTCCCCTGACGGGCGCGCTTCGGAACGACCGTGCCGGCTTCCACGGACAGGTCTCTCCAATCGGATCCCCTTCCCCGAGCACTACCCTTCCCTGATGCGAGTGTGAGATCCGGAATCGAACGTGCGCAGGCCGGGGAGGTGATCGAGCGACAGGGTGGTTCACTCGACCCCGCTCGCCGGGGATCTCGCGGGTCATCGGAATGAGTACACCGACACCTTTCTATATTTTCGCAGGCGAATGGTAGCTACTGGATGGATAACCGTTCGCCCTCTGCTGTATCCTCTCTCGTCGACGAGTCCTTTGCGAGGCTTCGGTTCGAGCCACGGCGCGGATCCCGTACCCGATGGTGGTCGGGATCATGAGGCCATCGACCGTCGTGCGGAGCCTGCCGATCGACATGAAGATAATCTCCGTATTTACACTTCTGGCTACCGGCGCGGCGATAGCGCCGGGGGTCAGTGACTCGCCGATCCGTCTCGTCCTGGGCTTCGTCTACGTCTTCTTCGTGCCCGGCTACGTCCTCACGGCCGTCCTCTTCCCGCGGACCTCCGAACCGGTACCCGACGAGTTCGAGAGCCTCCTGGGTCCGATCGACAGGAACTTCACCGGGCTGGAACGCGGTTGCCTGTCGGTCGGGCTGAGTATCCCGATCGTCGCCCTTCTGGCGCTACTGATCAGCGCCAGCCCCTTCGCCCTCTCGCTCGTCGTCCTGCTCGTCGCCCTCGGAGGGTTCACGCTACTCGGCACGGCGGTCGCGACCCGCCGCCGTCTCCGGCTACCGGAGGAGAACCGGTTCGAGCTCGACCTCCGATCCGGATGGCGGGAAGCGATCGCCGGGGCCGCCGAGATCCGGTCGGACAGGATCATCAACGTCCTCCTGCTGCTCAGCGTGCTGCTGGCGAGCGCGAGCATCGCCTACGCCGCGACCACGCCACGCGACAACCAGGAGTACACACGGTTCTACCTCCTGTCCGGGAACGGCGGGGGCGAGCTCGTCGCGGACAACTACACTGCCGGGCCGAACGGGACGGGGGACGTCGTCGTGGGGATCGAGAACCACGAGTACGAGCGCGTGAACTACTCGACGGTGGTCCTCCTCCGACCGGTCACTACCGACGGAACCTCGACGACGGCCGAACCCGGCAGGGAGGTCCTCCGATACGACACGACGCTCTCTCACAACGAGACCGGACGGACGCGGGTCGACGTTCCCCCGACGGATCGGGACGGCGACTACCGTCTGGAGTTCCTGCTCTACAGGGGTGACGTCCCCGGGGACCCGACCGCCGAGAGCGCGTACCGCCACACACACCTCCTGCTCGGTGCGAGCGGCGGTGAGGGATCGGAGGAGGTGACGACCGATGCGTAGACGCCGCTCGGGTCGGTGGCCCGTCTCCCGGGCAGTCGCGCGCGATAGAACGACCGCGACTCCAGAGACACCATGTCCCCGAACGTAAGCTTCCGGGTCGGGCTCACGTACTTCTTCTCCCTGGTAGCGTTCGTCGTCTTCGCCTCACACCAGACCTCGCAGGTGTTCCCCTGGTTGCCCCTCGGCCTGCTCGGAGCCTCCGTGATCGTTCTGGCGCTGGACAGCAGCTTTCCGTACAGGATCCTGCTGGCAGTCGCGGCGGCCTGTGGATTCATCGCGTACATATTCTGGTTCGCACATCCATCCCTTCTGAACATGGACCCCGACAAGGTCGCCGTCGCCGTACAGCGGGTGATCGAGTTCGGCGGGGTAGAAGGGCTGTCCGACTACGCCTTCTACTCGGCGATCCCCGCGTTCCACGTGTTCGTCAGCAGTGTCGGGATCGTCCTCGGTATCCCCGGCAAGGAGGCGGCGATCCTCTTCGGTATCGTCACCCCGATGATCCAGGTACTCGGTGCCGCGACCCTGGTCGGGAGGGCCTACGGCGAGCGGGCGAGAACGTACGCGGTCGTGATCGCCATGGTCTCCACGTCGGTTCTCTACTACGCGATGGCTCCGATCCCACAGCTCTCGGCCGTCGCGCTCTGGATGCCGTTCCTGATCCTGTTCGACAAGTACGTTCGAACGAGATCCAAGGCGCACCTGGTCGGGATGCTGGTCACGGTTTCGGTGCTCATCTTCACGCACAAGCTCGCGATGGTCCTCGCTCTGGGAACCGTCCTCTCCGCGGGAGCGATCCACGTCTTCAAGACCAGATTTACCCGAGACATCGGGGTCTTCCGGCCGTACGTGACAATGTCGATACTCACGGGATTCATGTTCTCGCTCCAGAACTTCTGGCTCACCACGTTCGGGCGAGCGATACTCACCGACAAGTTGGACGGTCTGTTCGACGAGGAGGTAGGTGCTCCTGATCCCGTCGACGCCTCGTCCTATCTGGCAGTCCGCCCGCTACCGAGGATACCGGAGGTGATCGTCGGGAACGGCGACTGGGTTTTGATTACGGCTCTCGCTGGCGTCTGCTCGCTCACCCTCCTGCGATCGAGTATGAGACGGCTCTACCGGAACACGGTACTCCTCGGCGCGAGCGTATTCGTGGGCATGCTGATGGTCGCAGGCTACGTCGCTCCGGACAGCTCCGCTCCGCTCCGAGTGCTGTTGTTCGGGACGATCCCGTTCGCCGTGGTCATAGGAGTGGCCTTATCGGGGGCCGCCGCTCGTCTATCGGGGAAGACGAGACATGTCGCCACAGGGGTAGTGATGATACTCGTCATCAGCCAGCTGTTCGTCACTGGTGCCGTCCCCGACCACCCGTACGAACCCCGTGAGTACCTGACTCCACAGGAGATCGACGGCAAGGAGTGGGCCAACGAACACGTTACTGACGAGGTCCACGCTGACTTCTTCTACGCGCGTGAGATCGTCGACTTCGACCGCCCGGACCAGACGTACGTCACGGGGCCAGGAGCGACCGCCAGGGGGTACTCCACGATCATGACGTCGTATCTAGAGGGGACGGTCGCCCAAGAGGGGCACGCCTACGTCCTCTATCGAACCCAGTACGATATCTACCAGACCCAGGGGGCGTGGAGATTGACGTGGGACCCGGAGTCGGAACTCGACAGCACGGACAACCGGGTGTTCGACAACGGGGGTGCCGTACTGTACGACGATCCGAGCCAGGTCAACGCGAGTGCTGGCGCTCCGTCGTAGATCCCGCTTCCCCCCAGTAGATCGATCGCGAGGCTGAAACTCGGTTCACCGAGGGATCCGCTACCGCTGGATCGGGAGTCGCGTCCGCAGCTCGCTCAGTGTCAGTTCCCGACTGGCGAAGAGCGCTCCGAAGTAGAGGAGCGCCGAGAGCACGACGGTGATGACGATCCGGTCGGGGACGAACGTCTCGGCGACGACGATCATCACGAGGGTCGCTGCTACGGTCCGACCGACCGTGAGCCAGGGGAGAGTCGACGGGAGTATATCCGCCACCCGATAGATCGTGAGACCGGCGATCAGGACGAACGTCAGGACCGTCGCGACAGCCGCACCCATTATACCGAAGCTCGGTATCAGGACCGCGTTGATCAGTATGTTGGCGACCGCGCCGGCCCAGATGATCTTCGCTCTCAGAGCCGTCTCCTCGACCGCGTCGAGTATCGTCCCGGTGAGCCGCTCGATCCCGCCGATCGTGATCCCCAGCGCGATCACGCCGACCAGGTAGGGGGACGGCGTCCCCTGACCCGCGGTCAGTATCGAGATGACGTCCGGACCGATGAGGAACATCCCGCCGGCCGTGGGGACGGCGATTATCAGGAAGTATCGCGTGCCGGTACGGAGGTAGTTGGCACACTTCTCGTACCGGTTCTCGTCGATGAAGTCCGAGAACTCGGGGAAGAACGTCTGCTCGATCGGTTTGACGTACATCGACATCGCGACCGCGATCTGGTACGCGATCGAGTAAACGCCGACGGCCGACGCTCCCAGGAAGAACCCGATCATGATCCGGTCGACGCGCGAGGAGACGTTGCCGGCGAGCGAGGAGATGGCGACCGGGACGGAGTACTCCAGGTTCGCCCGCAGATCCGGGAACGAAGGAATCGTGATCCCGACCTCCCGAACGATCTGTAGCTGCAAGACCCCGAGAAAGGCCGCTTCGAACAGGACCATCGAGGTGAACAGGCCGTCGAGGCCCAGCCCGAGCGCGTAGACGCTGATCGCGACGGCGGTGATGTCACCGTAGGCTCTGATCCCCTCGACGGCGGAGAACACCTTGATCCTCGAATCGATCCGGAAGTAGTTCTGTGCGGACCGGAAGACCGTCCGGATCAGGATCAGGAGCGCGCCGATCCGGAACGCCGACGCGTATCCCGCGTCGCCGAGAGTGAGCGTCGCCAGTTGTTCGGCGAAGACCGCCACAACGGCGGTGACGACCAGCGTGCTCAGACTCGCGACGACGAGGAGCGAGTAGTAGAGGTCCGCGGTGTCAACGGAACGTCTCCCGTAGCGGACCAGACCGGCGTGCAGTCCGAGACCGAAGATCAGCTCCAGCAGGCTCGCGATCGACAAGATCTGTGTGTACGCACCGAACGCGTCGACACCGAGGCTTATCGTGATCAGCGGGATGAACACCAGGCCACGCAGGCGGATAGCGACGTTTATGACCCCGCTGAACAGCACGTCGGAGGTCGTCTTGCCGATCTTCATCGGTTATGTTCCCGGCGACACGAACCCGTCAACCCGTACGACCAGTACCGACACTGGTAGCGGTACCGGCGGAGAGGGTATAATCGGTTCGTTCCGCCGATCCGGGAGCCGAGTCGGCCGGTAGAATCACATCAACAGCACGATTATACCTCGCAACCCGCTGATTTACACATGGACGACATCATCACAGTCACGGTCGATAGTCTGCGGGCGGATCATTGTGGTTGGCAGAGCGACCTCGACATCACTCCGAACCTGAGCGAGCTCGCGGCGGAGTCGCTCGCGTTCACGTCCGCGATCTCGCCCGGACCGCGTACCCTCTCGTCGGTCCCGGTAACGCACACCGGCGTCCCGTTCGCGGTGACGAACCACGACACCTCGAAGTACGGCGAGCGCGTCGCGCGGATACGTAATCACATCCGGGAGTTCGAGACCGTGAGCGAGGCGATGCAGGAGGAGGGATACACGACCCTCGCGTTCACGGCGAACCCCTGGACGTCCGTCGACAACGAGTTCGATACGGGGTTCGACCAGTTCCACGAGGTCGGCCGGACCGGTGGCTCGGTCGAGCGGGTTTTCAGGGGGACGCCGCTCGAGAGGGTGGCCAGGGCGTTCGACCACTGGTTCTACAGCGACTCCTGGTTCTGCACGTGGCGAAGCTTCTACGACGAGGCTATCGAGGCGATAGAATCGGTCGACGGACCGGTGTTCACCTGGATCTTCCTCCTCGACACGCACAACCCGTACCTCGTCCCCAAACAGGACCGAGAGGAGACCTCGACGTTCGAGATGTACTCGGCCACGGTCCGCGCGAACGACCCGCTCAACCGGACCGAGGGGAAATCACACTACAAGACCTCTCTCAACGAGGGAACGCTCCGATCGCTGAGGAAGGCGTACCGTGACGGCGTGCGCTCGGTCGACGCGTTCATCGGTCGGCTCCGATCCGACATCGACGAGGAGACCGTGCTGCTCGTCCACTCCGACCACGGCGAGTCGTTCGGCGAGCACGGGACCTACGGCCACCAGCCCGTCCTCTACGAGGAGAACGTCCACGTCCCGCTGCTGTTGTACGACGGCGAGGTCGAGGGGACCGTCGACGACGTCGTCTCGACCGTCGTGATACCGGATATGGTGCTGTCTCACGCCCGCGGCGAGGAGGTGGATCACACGGACTGGACTACGGAGTACGCCGTCTCGCGGACCGAGAGCGACAGCGCCATCACCATCCGTGGGGACCGCTGGAAGTACATCAGGGGAACCGACGGGGTGGAACTGTACGACCTCTCGAGGGACCCGGGAGAGACGACGGACCGCAGCGAGGAGGAATCCGACGTCGTCTCGGAGTTCGAACGGAGACGAGAGGAGTACCTCGAATCGCTTCCGGCGCCCCCCTCCGCGACGGGATCCATCGAGAGCGAGGGGATGAGAGACCACCTACAGTCGCTCGGATATCTTCAGGAGTAGGGACCTCGGGACCGCCGAACCCGGAGGACCCGATCGGCCTCTGCGGTGGATCGTTTTGACTGAGGAGGGTAGCTCCGGCGTGATAGACACGCGAGGGCTGTACGGGCACCGGAATCGCCGTTCGTCGGATCGAGAGTGATCCCCTCGTCTCGACCGGAACGGGAGGTCAGGGTATTTTCGGTGGAGACACCGGAGACCGGCCGGACACATCATCTCATTGGCGTTGGCTCGGGCGACCGACTACCGAACGGCTCACGGGATGAGTTCGGTCCGTCGTCTATTTCGAAATTTATCGAGCTGGAGCTGAAGTCCAAATAACGCCCCGATACAACCAGCAACGGAAAGGTACAACCGACTGGCAAATGCCCCTGAACGACAACTTCGTCAACCTCGGAGTTCGTGAACGAGGTCGACGCGTTCGCCGACTCCCCGAACCGACGGGCACGATCTCATCCAGGGAAGCGTCACGTAAATATCTGGTACGCGAGGATCGGACTACCTATCGGGACACCGATGAGGTATGGGAGGCAATCACCGGCTCCGGAGCGAAGCGAATACAGGGAGAACATCGGTGAGTTCGGCGTTCACCTGCTGGATCGGAAGACGAGGGCAACCCACGGAGCGGGCTCGCCAGTGAGATCTAGTCGGCGCTGGACAGAGGGAAGGGCTGGTGGAGTGTCGACAGACCCCGGAATTCGTCACCTTCGTGTCGCAGCGAGTCGCCGGTACAGATCGGCGTGTTTCCTCGCGGCGACGTCTCCCGAGAACCGTCCGTCGACCCGCGTACGGAGCCTCTCACCCCGACGAGCAGCCCGTTCCGGGGCCGAGAGGAACGCGACTATCCGATCGGCCAGCTCGGACGGTTCCCCGACGGAGACGGTCGGGTAGTCCTCACCCAGCGCCTCGACGAACGGGGCGATATCGGTCGTGACTATGGGTCGGCCGAAAGCCATCGCTTCCAGTAGCCCGATACTGAACCCCTCGAACCTCGACGGGAAGGCGATCACGTCGGCGTGGTAGTAGACGGCGTAGGGGTTCTCGACTTTCTCCAGGAAGACGACGTTCTCCCGGACCCCGAGGCGGGTCGCCTGGGTCTCCAGTTCCGCCTTCATCGGACCCCACCCAGTCATGACGAGCTTCGAACCGGGGAACCGATCGACGATATCCGGCAGAGCGGCTACGAGGTCGTGCTGACCCTTCTTCTTGCTGAACCGGGCCACGTTAGCGACCACCGACCCCCCTCCGCGTATCCGATCCCCCCACGGGAGGTCATCCAGCGGTACCTCCCCCTGCTGTCTGACCGCCTCCGCGTCGATGCAGTTGTGGATGACCGCCTTCTCCGCACCGATCCCGTACGTCGGTGGAAGGGAATCACGGACCGCGTTCGAGACCAGAACGACCGCGTCACAGAGGTGGGACGTCGGATAGTCCATGAGCTTGGCGAATCCGGAGTGTTCGGTGTATATGTTGTGGACGGTAGACACGACGGCAGCGCCCACCAGTGAACCGATCGGACGGCCGAGCATCGATGCCGGTGCCATGTGGGTGTGAACGATGTCGGGATCGTAGTCGGCGATAGCGCGGTAGAGTGAGATGGGCTGTTCTATCTCGGGGAACCCGTCCCCGATCCGCTCCACGGTGTATCCCAGTCCACGGAGTCGCTCGACCGACTCGTCGTTGCCGCCGAGATAGCCGATTCGAACGTCGATGTCGGAGTCGTGGAGATGCTCGCAGACGTTGTAGATCACCTGTGGGACACCGCCCGCGCCCAGCTGGTTGCTCAACATATAAACCCGTGGTGTAGAACTCATCGATCGTAGTATCAGATCACGGTACCCGGGGTTAATTGTTGCTCTCATTCGATCGGCGGTGCTGCCTCGGAGAGGTGCCACTCGAACTCAGAGGTAGCCGAGGTCAGCCAACCGGTCCTCGACCGCCGTCTCGTCGGTTCTCGTCTCGATCTCCGGCTCGTACGAGTGAGTATCCGTTGCCGTCGTCTCCACCCAGGGGACGGTCTTGAGGGCCGGATGGGGGATCCCGCCGATGTGCTCGTACAGTCCGAGCTCCCCGAACATCTCGCCGTGGTCGGCGGTGATGACGACCCGGTTCGCATCCAGATTCTCCAGGAGACGTTCGACGTTCGAGAGGACGTATCGGAGGTTGTCCAAATATCGCTCCCAGACGTCGTCCCCGTCCGCGCCCGCTCGCAGCGCCTCGAAGGGTTTGTGATCGACCTCGTCGATGTTCCCGTCCGCGTCGATGTGGCCGAGATACGGAGCGTGGGGCTGCATGTAGTGGACGAGGAGACGGTTCGCGTCGCTCCGGCGGGCCGTGTGGATAGCGTAGTCGGTCACGTCCTCGGCGGTCGTGACGCCGAACGACTCGTTGGCCCCGAGACCCCCGATACTCTCGAACGTCTCGAAGTCGGACTGGAGGACGGTATCGCGGGCCATCAACCGCGAGAACATCTCGTGCGATTCGAGGAACGACTCCTTCGTCGCGGTCCAGAACCCCCAGTCAACGTCCTCGGTGAGCACGGTATCAACCCACGAGTTCGCGCTGACACAGGCGGTGTCGCGTATCTCGTCCCGGTATCGTTCGGTGAACGTGTTCGAGATCCACTCCTTGGACGTGCTCCCCACGCTGACCACTCGTTCGACGTCCTGGATGAAATCGTACTCCGGTGCGACCTCCCGCATGGCGTCGACGCGACAGGCATCCAGGACGATCAGCGCGTCCCACTCGTGATCGTATATCTGCCGCCCGACGGGATATCGGGCGGTGAACGTCATCCACGGGAGGAAGTAGATCGCGTACAACTGCCTGGTCAGCCGGTCGGAGTAGATCCGTTGCCGGAGCCTGCTCGCCAGTCTCCCCATATCAGATAGGACGACCGCTCGGCCTTTATTATACCTACCGTGTCGGTTGCCAGCTGTAGTAGCGTTCGGTGACCCGCCGGGAGACGATCGGTGTCCGATCCGTTGTCGTCCGAGGGGCTGAAACGGGTTCCGAACGGCACTGTGGGTGCGAGAAGGACGGGTCCCGACGGCGTTTTCTCCTCCGGTATAACCGACAGTACCATCTGTTCCGTCTCCGATTGGGAGGGTAATGTCAGACGACGTCGTCCTCATCGGCCTCGACGGTCTCGGGTGGGACGTCCTCGAGCCGGCCCTCGAGGCGGGGAGGCTCCCCACGCTCGCGGCGCTCCGCGAGGAGGGGGCGAGCGCGGATCTGGAGAGCACGCACCCGCCGTGGACGCCCTGTGCGTGGCCGTCGCTCCAGAGCGGGCGGAACCCCGGCGCACACGGTCTCTTCGACTTCTTCACCCGCGACGGCTACGAGAAGCGGCTCGCCGACCGGCGCGACGTCGACGCGCCGTACCTCACGGACGTCGCGGCCGCCGAGGGACGGTCGGTCGTGAGCATCAACTTCCCGGTCACCCACCCGGTCCCCCGATACGACGACGGGGCCATCGTCCCGGGCTACATCGCGCCCGAGGACGCGCCGTTCCACCCGGAGGGCATCCGGGAGGCCTACGAGGACGAGTACGGCGAGTACGTCATCTACCCCGAGTACGGTGCCGAGGACGACGCCGTGGAGGGGTACATCGACGTCGCACGCGGTCGCCGTGACATGGCTCGATTCCTCGACGAACGGTTCGACTGGGACCTGCTCGCCGTCCAGTTCCAGGTGACCGACTCCGTGTTCCACGACCTCGAGGACCCGGCGGAGCGGTTCGAGGTCCTCTCGGCGGTCGACGGGTTCGTCGGCGACATCGTGGACCTCGGCGAGGACCCGACGGTCCTCGTCGCCTCCGACCACGGGATGGGCGACTACCACTGGACGTTCTACGTCAACGAGTGGCTCGCGGAGCACGGCTACTGCGAGACGACCGAGGGGGAGACGGAGTACTTCCGGACCCGGAAGTCGGAGCTGAAGGGCGAGGAGGGAGAAAAGGAGTCGGCGGTCACCGATCTCCTCGGGGCGGGGATGTCGGCCGCCTCGAAGGTCGGGCTCACCCCGAACCGCGTCCACTCGGCGCTCGATTCCGTCGGGCTCGCGCGGACGGTCGAGCGGCTCCTCCCGGAGTCGGTGCTGGTCTCCGCACAGAACCGGACCGTGGACTGGGAACGCTCCGACGCGTTCCAGATATTCTTCAACAGCCTCGGCGTCCACCTCAACCGCGCCGGGCGCGAACCCGCCGGGACCCTCTCGGAGTCGGAGTACGAGGCGCTCCGCGACGAGCTGATCGAGGAACTCGGGAAGATCCGTGATCCCGACGGCGAACTCGTGTTCGACGAGATCAAGCGCAAGGAGGCGGTCTACGACGGCCCGCACCTGGAGGACGCCCCCGACCTGCTGCTCTACCCGCGGGACTACGACTACGACGTCAGCGGCTCGATCGTCGGTCCCTTCCGGCGCTACGAACACCAGAACCACAGGCCCGACGGGATACTCGTCGCCGCCGGGCCGGCGCTGGCCGACGCGACGCTCGACCGGGCGTCGATCCTCGACGTCGCCCCGACGCTGGCCTCGCTGCTCGACCTTCCGCTCGACGGCGACCGCGACGGATCCGTCCTCCCGGTCTGCCAGCCGTCGGCCGAGGAGGTGTCGTGGCGGTCGATCGCCGACATCGACTACGGGTCGGCGGGCGGAACCGACTCGGACGTCGAGGAGCGGCTGGCCGATCTGGGCTACATGGAGTGAACAGGGCGCAAGCGGGGTGTACGGGATAGGGCGCTACGACACGACGCGGTCGTAGATCTCCCGCGTCCGGCGGGCGGCGGTCTCCCAGGAGAACTCCCGTTCCGCTCGCTCGCGTGCGGCCTCGCCCCACGCTCGCGCCTCCTCGGGGTGGTCGAACGCGTACCTGAGCGCGTCGGCGAGGGCCGCCGGATTCCGTGACTCGACCAGGTAACCCGTCTCGCCGTGGTCGACGAACTCGGCGATCCCCTCGACGTCGCTGGCGATGACCGGACGGCTCGCGGCCCACGCCTCGAGGAGCGTCAGCGGGTGGCCCTCCCACACGGAGGGGAGGACGAACAGCTCGGCGGAGGCGTAGTACCCGGGGATCTCGTCCTCCTCGACCCGACCGGTGAACGTGACGCGGTCGGCGACACCGAGCTCTACCGCCAGTTCCCGCAGCTCCTCGCCGAGCGGTCCCTCGCCGACGACCACCAGCTCCGCGTCCGGATAATCGGTCGCGATGTGGTCGAAGGCGCGGACGAGGTCGGAGACGCGCTTCTTCGGGGCGAGCCGGCCGAGGAAGACGATGCGGCCGTCGACCGTCGGTTCGTCGACGTCGAACTGGTCGAGGTCCACCCCGTTGGGGATACAGCTGACGTTCGACTGGGTCCGCTTCAGCAGCCCGATGTGCTCCTCGTTGACCGAGATGACGTGATCGTAGTCGAACCCGAGGAGGAACTGCCGCTCGACGACCCGTTTGAGACGCGAGAGCCCGGTCGTGTCGTGCCCGACCCCCGAGGTCAGCGCCGTCCCGTGGACGGTGAACACGGAGGGTATCCGACCGAATGTCGAGGCGACCTTGGTGGGGAACGCCGGCAGGAACGTGTGGCCGTGGACGACGTCGTAGTCCCCCCGGAGCACCGGCAGGATCGGGGACACCAGGGAGGAGGCACGACCGATCCGATCCCAGTAGTCCGTACAGGGGCCCAGTCGGTGGACGGTGACCGCTCCCCCGGCGAGGCGTTCGGTCGCGGTGAACGGCTTCCCGTCGCTGCGCTTCAGGCTGCGCGTGTAGACGTCTATCTCGCAGTCGAACTCCGTCGCGAGCGACTCGGAGAGCTTCCTGACGTGGACCGGCCCACCGCCGGTCCGGGGCCACCAGTCGTCCTGAATCATCGCGACCCGCAGCCGTCT
Source organism: Salinirubellus litoreus (assembly GCF_037335815.1). Classification (NCBI taxonomy): domain Archaea; kingdom Methanobacteriati; phylum Methanobacteriota; class Halobacteria; order Halobacteriales; family Natronomonadaceae; genus Salinirubellus; species Salinirubellus litoreus. Next base: position 561,820 of record NZ_CP147841.1, read on the forward strand.
CATTTGTAACCGAGCGCCGAGAGGCGATCCTGGATCTCCTCGTTCACCTCTTCGGACTCCTCGCCCTCGCTGGCCCCGTCCCCCCCGCCGGCGTGCTCGCCGACGTGTGCCCGCAGGGCCTCCTCGATGGCCTCCCGGTCGGAGTCACCGATCCCGTTCCCGTCCCGGGCACGACACTCCAGATCGAGTCGTTCGGTCCGGGTGTCGTACTCGGCGAAGCACGTCGTCGTCCGGGTGCGAGCGCTGAACCGGCGGACGTCGGCGTCCTCTTTCTCCCCGCGGGCCTGGGAGATGACGGTCCGGTCGGCGAACGACTCGGGCGTGGCCGCGACGTCGCGGAGGTCCTCGCCCGGGAGGTCACCGACGGGGTGATCGACCGCCGAGAGCGCCGTCGTGACGACGTCGAGCGTGCTCGTCGGGGAGTCGACCGTCCCCCGTTCGACGTCCGCGCCGGTCACGATAAGCGGGACGTGGACGAGCTCGTCGTGCAGGTAGCGCGGGTGCTCGTAGTAGCCCTCCTCGCCGAAGGCGTCGCCGTGATCCGCGGTGATCAGGACGAGCGAGTCCTCGAGCAGATCACGGCTCTCGAGCGCGTCGAAGAACGCCGAGAGGTGGTCGTCGCTGTAGGCGATCTCCGCGTCGTAGAGGTCGACGAGACGCTGGCGTTCCGCGTCGGTGATGCTCTCGGGATCGTCGATCGCCCGGTAGTAGAGCTTCTGGCCCTCCTTCTTCGGGACGGTCTCGTCGTGGAACCGGCGCTGGTACTCCGCGGGAGCCTCGTAGGGGCCGTGCGGGTCCATGTAGTGGTTCCAGAGGAAGAACGGGCGATCCCCGTCGAGGGAGTCGAGCCAGTCGAGCGACCGCTCGTTGATCTCGCTCGCCCGGGCGTAGTGTCGGCTCCTGAGCTTGTCGAGCGCGCGCTGTGCGAGCGCGAGCAGCCTGTTGCTTCCCAGGTGGAGGTCGTCGTAGAAGGTGTCGAACCCCTGATCGAACCCGTACGCTCGCGAGACGAACGGGTTCGAGTGGAAGCCCGCGGTCGTGAACCCCTCCCGCCGGAGCCGTTCCGCGATCGTGTCCGCGCTGCGCCGGAAGCGGTTGTCGACGGCCCGGTCCGGATATCGACCGGTGAGGATCGACGGGACGGCCTCCCTGGTGTGGGAGCTGGCACTGAACGTCCACTCGAACCGGGTCGCCCCGGCCGCCAGGTCGTCGAGGAAGGGCGAGGTCTCCCGCTCGTACCCGTAGGAAGAGAGATGATCCGCCCGTAGTGCATCCAGCGTGACGAGGATGATGTTCTTCGATGAGGCCATGCTTGGTGAATTGTAGACTCGTGTTCGTAATACGTTGGTGGCCGCACGCCACCGAAACCTCCGGCGTTTTCGTGTTGAAAATCTGAGTCCAGAAGTATATATGTTTTCTTGAAATCGACCGACATCGATCGATCCGCGCCCGGGATCGGTCGAAAGCGGTCACCACCGCCGAAATCGGCTCGGAGACGGTTCGCACTGCCGCCGGAAGTTAAAGTAAGTGATACTCCCTCCGCGTGTCCCGAACCTGGACGGCGGGCGAGAGCGGGCCGATCCGATATCCGTGGGCGGCGTCCTCCCAGGTGGAAGAGTCGCTACAGGGATCGCCGATCACTCGGGGCTGTCGGCACCGGTCCGGATCGATCGGAGCGCGGAGACGACGTTCTCCTCGGCCCCGCGACGGAAGAACCGGCCCGGATCGACGCCGGTACCCCCCGACGAGCCGCGGAGACGTTCGGCCAGCGTATCGATCGATCGGACCAGCGTCGCCCCGCCCGAGTCGAGCAGGCCCTGTACACACTCGATCCCGGGAACGTCGACGACGTAGGTGTCCAGATCGAAGTACAGTCCCTCGTAGAGCGCCGTCGAGTAGGCCCCGACCTGCGCCCGCGAGCGGGCGAACAGTTCGTACAGCGGCGGCTCGGAGCTGTCGACGACCCGGAGGGGCGCGTCCTCGAGCCAGGGGTACGCCTCGCGCCAGCGGCTGTACTCGCCGGGGTGGAGCTTGTAGACGACCGACCAGTCGTGTTCGAGCGCGGCGAACTCGGTCGCGATCCGGGAGAGGCGCTCGCCGGACTCCCCCTGTGAGAGGAACACCACCTGTCGTTCGGACTCGACGCCGGTGAACCGCGTCGCACGGCGTTCGAGGTACGGATAGCCGACCGGGAGGATCCGCTCCTCGGGGATGGGGAAGTCGGCCGCGGAGGTCCAGAACTCCCCGAACGCGAGGAAGTAGTCCGGGAAGTCGCGCTTCGGCCCGTTCGGGTAGTGATAGCCCATGTGGTACTCGCTGAGTTCACCGTGCTGGAGTTCGGCGACGGGGATCCCCTCCAGCCGGCACGCCTCGACGAACGTCTCCCGCCCGTAGCTCACTACTACGACGGCGACGTCGGGATCGACACGGCGGAGGACTCGACGGTAGATGGGGAGCTTCACCCGCCGACGCAGCAGACGCTCCTCGACCCGTTCCTCGACGTCGATCGTGACGCCGAACCGATCCGCGATCTCGCGTTCGATACGGGCGAGTGTATCCCGTTCGGCCGCGGAGAACAGCAACGACGTGGGCCTGACGGAGCCGGGGAGCAGCTTCGAGGGGAACCGCGACGCGTAGTTGATCCAGTCCAGGTAGTAGACCTGCTCCGTCCGCGCCGGGGTGAGGTGACCGCCCTCGTGCTCGCGTTCGAGGTAGACCCAGTCCTCCTCGACTCGTTCGAGCACGGGGTCACAGTAGATGTCCCACCAGAGCCCGTCCTCGAGCTGCTTGCGGCGCTCGTGTCCCCAGACGAGCAGATCCGCCTCGGGTGCCAGCAACGGGTTCCCCACGAACAGGTTTCGAGTCAGCCGGTAGAGCGCTTCGCCGTAGGAGGGGTCGTCGTGAGTGTGTGCCTGGCTGAGAACGCCGAGTTCCTGCATGAGGGTCCGATTGATGTCGAACCGGACGCGTTCCCAGAACGGCACCCCGGCGACCTCGAGATCGAGCAGATCGAGGTCGGCCTCGAGGGAGAGGACCCGATCGGTCACCTCGGTGAATTCCATCTGGAGAATACGTCTACGGGGCCGGGTATCAGTCTTGTTGGCCGCCCCCGTCCCGACAGTGTGAATTTTTTAAATCGTACTCGATACAAAACCGAGTTCGCTGGCAAAGGTACAGTGTCAGGATCCCAGGGGCGGAAGCGGTGTGCCGAGGGCGCAACCGCAAACGAGGAATTCACGCCCTCACCTAACGGAAGATTCGCCCGACGGCATCCTGGTCTCCCGACCGACAGAATCCAAAACTAATTACAGTAATCTCCCGATGATCGCTTATATGGACATCCTCTACGTCGTCGAACAGTTTCCGAAATTATCCGAGAGCTTCGTTATCAACGAAATCTACGAACTGGAGAAACGCGGACACACTGTTTCAGTCTTCTCTACCAGCTCCCCAGAAGAAGCGGTCACCCACACTGAATTCGAAGAGATCGATGTCGTTACCGAGGTCGCAACTCCCCCCTCGATCAGCTTACTCCCGGGGCTCTTCTCGGACGAAGTTCTAAACCTATCCGTACTGAGGAAGGCTCTGTTCATCGACGAACCGCTTCGGTACGCCTACTGGCTGCACCTCGGAAAACAGATCTCGGAGATGATCGAACGTATCGGCGGCGTGGATATTATTCACGGGCACTTCGCCGTTCCGAGGCGTCTCGGAGCCGTCTATGCCGCTGCGTACCACGACGTTCCGTGTACCGTCACGGCGCACGCTGTCGAGATATTCGCACCACACGACCTACGAGCGTTAAAGCGCGTCCTCTCTCGCGTCGATCACATCATCGTCCCGTCTGAGTACAATCGCCGATATCTGTCCAGTGAGCTGAGTGTCGAAACGGAGATGTCCGTCGTTCCTGCGACCACGCGGGTGGACAAGTTCGACCCCTCCGAAGGATGCGTCCCGGGCCGTCTGCTTACAGTCGCCCGGCTTACCGAAAAGAAGGGCTACGAGTACGCTATCGACGCGGTGGCCGAGCTCGTCGAGCGGGGATACGACATCGAGTATCACATCGTCGGCACTGGAGAACTGGAGGAGTCCCTCCGGGCCAGGGTCGAGGAGCGGGGGATCGGGGCGTGTGTGGAGTTCCTGGGGAACGTGTCGGATAGCAGGTTGCGGTCGGAGTTGCACGACGCCGAGATATTCGTTCTTCCGTGTGTTATCGCTGCGAACGGTGACCGGGACGTCGCACCGGTAGCGCTCAAGGAGGCGATGGCGAGCAAGACAGCGTGTGTATCCACGTGTATCTCGGCTATTCCGGAACTGATCACCGATGGCCAGGACGGCGTTCTCGTCGAACCCAACGATCCGATCGGGCTGAGCGATGTGATAGCGGACTTGCTAACGGATACGGAATACCGGCAGAGGATCGCCGAAAACGGTTACAAAACTGTCAGGGACAAGTTCGATATCTCCACGTCGGTGGACAAGCTCGTCGCCATCTTTCGTTCCGAGAGGGGAGCTCCGGGACCGAACCCCGGTTAAAGCGACCGTCTGACTTCTCGATAGAGGCCGACGAACTCGTACCCCGTCCAGTTCTCGACCGAGATCATGAAGCAGGTGTAGCTCACCGCCCCGATCCCGATCAGGACGAGGAGTTCTACGAGCCCCTCTCGTGCGAGCAGGAACGTATCGACCCCGACTACGGCAGCGAACATACAGACGCTGCCGACGAGCGGGTAGGCGACGAGCCCCAGAAGCTCTCCGAGCTCGCCATCGATGCTCGACAGGACGAGGTGAAGCGCGATCGGCTGGACGACGAACGAACTCCCGACGATAACGAAGGCGACACCCAGGACACCGAAGTACTCCGCCGCCGGATAGATCGTGAGGGCGATGGTAGCGGTCTTGATCACCTGCAGACGGACGTCGAAATCCGGACGGCCGATCGCCTTGAACACGGCTCCCACGTTCGCACCGAAAGCCCGTATCGCGCCCCACACGGCCAGGACCTGCATGAGGGGTACCATCGGAGCCCACTGGGTGCCCAGAGCCGCGTGTACGAACTGCGGGGCGACCGCAGCGATGCCCGCGGCCATCGGGAACGCGACGATCGACGATAGCTGGACGGCGCGGAAGTACCCGTTACGGAGACGGTCCACGTCGTCCTGTACCTTCGAGAACGCGGGGAAAGCGACGCGGGAGATGACCTGTGTGACCTCGCTCGCGGGCGCGTTGGAGAAGCGATACGCGAGCTGATAGAACCCGAGGGTCGACGCCGTAAAGAACCAGCCCACGAACACGTCGTCACCCTGTCCGTACAGGAACATCAGGATCGACGACGCGAACATCCACTTCCCGAACCCGAACATCTCCCGACCGCGTTCGAGATCGAACTCGATGGTCGGGCGGTACGGATGGATCGCGTACGAGATGGCGAACCTCGCGAGATTCATCGCGACGATACCCGCGACCAGCGCCCAGACGCTACGGAACGCGAGGGCGAACAGGGCGGCGACGACGAGGTCGACGAGACGTCCGCCGACCTGATACACGAAGTCCTTGTGGAAATTGAGATGCTTCTCGAAGTAGACGACGGCCGGGTTCTGTAGTCCGAGGATCAGGGGTGATACGCCGAGTACCTGAATGAGTCGGTGTGCCTGGGGTTCGTCGAAGAATTCGGATATATACGGTGCGAACGCGAACGCGACTACCGCGATCAGGAGCCCCCGGAGGACCTTCATCACCCACGCGGTGTTGAGATACCCGTCGACGTTCTCGTCCCGGTGCTGGATCAGGGCCTCGTCGAAGCCCAGTTGCGAGAACTGCTTGAGCGCCGCGACGACCAGTAATGCGATCCCCAGTAACCCGAACGCAGTAGGCGAAAGCAGACGAGCGAGCAGGACCAGTTTGAGGATCTGTAACACCCGATCCCCCACGTTTATGCCGGTCACCCAGACGCCGCTTCGGACTGCCTGTTCGCCGGTCGAACCGTCAGCAGTCAGGCGAGTATAGATATATTTCAGCTTATCAAGCATGCCCACTATTCGAATCGAACTGGTAGAAACAGAATATATCCTTTGGCTCTCTTCGATATGTATACTGACTGGATTCCGATAACTTTCGGCTCGTCGATGGGGGTCCTGCAGAACGGCGCTAAGCCGTGCAGGTGGCCGCAGGTCCGATGTCGAGCCCCTCGGAACGTTCGATAAGCCGCGAGAGTTCGATACCGCGAGGGAGGATCGTCTACGAGAGGTCGACCGGGTCGAGACCGATACCGGTGTATCGTGTGCCGTATCATTACCGCCCCTCGGGAATAGGGTCCGGCACGTCGAAGCACGGGAAAACGACGGTTCTCACGCTCGGAAGGGTCTAGACAGTCCAGCGTATATACGGGACGACGTGGGCTCGACGGTAGCGGAAACGCTGGGCGAGGGGACGGGCCGGGGACGGGAGCGGGACCTGAAAGGCCAGATCGTTTTTATATCCCCGACACGATGCCCCGAACTGTATCCATGGGGGGATCAGATGAAAGCTGGAAGCCGTAAGGGCCGCCTTCCCCAGGATCGGCCATGACCGATACGGACGTTCGCTGGCTACCGCTCGAGGGACAGCACGGGGCCCTCCAGCGAGTGGTGGTTTCGGTCGCGATCCTGGTCGCGATCAGTAACACGCTCGTCCAGTGGGTTCTGACGGCCGGGATCGGCGTCGGGATCCGGCCGATCGGTCTCGTCATCGTCGCCGCTGCGGTAGTGGTCGGAAAGCCGGCCCGATGGGGATCCGCCGCGGGACTGCTCGTCACCGGGGCGCTCCTGAGCGGGTGGACGTACGGCGTTATCTGGGCGATTTCCGCGTTCGCGACGGCAGCCGTCGCGGGCCGCCTCTGGGTCCGTGACGGGCGTGACCGGGATCGAGGAGCGGTGAACTGGTACCTCCGGTACTGCGGGGCGGCGCTCGGTGGCGTGGTGGTCCTCGCGACGACGAGTGCGTGGCTCCTCGACGTACTGGGGCAGGCGGCGTTCAGCCTCACCGTCGGTCCGACGCTCGCCGCGACCCTCCCGCTGGCTATCGTGGGGGGGCCGCTCGTTCGTCTGGCCGTCACGCGGACCGACTGGAACCGCTGGGATGTTCGGGGGGCGGCTCCGTCGGCCACTGCCCGGCTGATAGCCGTTCTGGTGGCGGCCTGCTGGGCCGTCTTCGGGTACCTCGGGAGCTTCCTGTTCAGAATCACCGATCAGATGGCACCGACCATTCTCGCCCGACAGTTTCCGGCGAGCGTGCTGAGCTTTATCCGCCTCTGGGGAGATCAGGGAACGTACGCACAGGCCCTCCTAGGGGTGGTGTCGCTGGCTCTACTCTGGATCCTCCTTCGCAGGGGGGGATCACGCCGTGGACTATTGGCGAGACTTTAATGGAATCCCTGCCCCAGGTATCCGTAGATGGAACTCACAAGGCGGGACGCGATACTCGCACTCGCCGGGGGGGGGCTCGTCGGTTCGGCGGCGCTCGCCGAGGAGGTGACCGGTGGCGGCCAGCGGTCGCTCTCCGGAGCGGACCGGGAGGTGCTGCGGTCGACCGCCGAGGTACTCTACCCGACGTCGGTGACGGTCACGGACGACTTCGTCGAGACGTACGTCCTGGGACGCCAGGCGGTCGACGAGGAGTATCTGACCGGAGTGACCGAGGCACTCGAAACGGTTCGGTCGACGAGCCGGAGCGAGACGGGTCGGAGCTACACGTCGCTGGACGGAGGACGCCGGGACGAGGTTCTCAGAGCGACCGAGGCCGACCGGGCCTACCCCGACCCTGACGGAACGGTCGCACAGCGAATCCGGTACTACGTCGTCGACGAGCTCCTCTACGCGCTCTACTCCACGCCGAAGGGGGCAGGACTCGTCGGAAACGAGAACCCGAAGGGGCACCCCGGCGGGATCGAGATCTACCAGCGGCGGCCGGAGGGGAGCTGACGTGGCCGGCCGCGATCGAACTCCCTCGGAGCGGGCGGACGTCTGCGTGATCGGGGCGGGGCCGGCGGGATCGCTCGTGGCGTACCGACTGGCCGAGGCCGGCCACGACGTAGTGGTTCTCGAGGCCGGCGAGTGGTTCGACTTCGAGGACCGTCCGACACAGATGGAGCGGGCGCTCCGTCCCGGCCACGACGCGGTCGGCGTGTGGGACACCGACCGGGAACGGGACGCGTACACGACCAGCGGGGAGGCGACCTACCCGCTGAACGTACGGCGTTCCAAGGGTGTCGGCGGGTCGACGCTCCACTGGGGCGGCCGCGTCAGCCGGTTTGCGCCCAAGGACTTCGAGATGCGGAGCCGATACGGGGTCGCATCGGACTGGCCGATCGGGTACGAGGACCTCCGGCCGTACTACGTGGAGGCCGAACGCGAGCTCGGCGTCGCCGGAGCCGACGACAACCCGTTCATGCCGGAACGGGAGGAGCCGTTCCCCATGGAGGCGTTTCCGCCGAGCTACTCGGACTCGATACTGGCCGAGGCCTGCGAGGACATCGATATCGTGACCCACTCGGTCCCGAACGCACGCAATTCGGAGCCGTACGACGACAGGAGCCCGTGCGTCGGCTACGGGACCTGCAGGCCCGTCTGTCCGTCCGGAGCGAAGTACAGCGCGGACGTCCACGCCCGCAAGGCAGTGGAGGAGGGCGCACGGGTCATCGACCGGGCAGTGGTTCGGCGGCTCGAACACGACGCGGACGGCGACCGGCTCACGGCGGCCCGCTATCAGACACCGAACGGGGAGCTGCACAGACAGACCGCCCGGACGTTCGTCCTCGCGGCGGGTGCGGTGGAGAACCCGCGGCTCCTGCTTCTCTCGAAGTCGGCCGAGTACCCCGACGGCCTGGCCAACTCCAGCGGGGTCGTCGGCCGCTACTTCATGGAACACCCGTACGTGGGAGTCGTCGGCAAGATGGACGGGCTCACCGGCCAGCACCGTATCGGGTTCGGAACGACCGAGTCCTACCAGTTCTACGAACCCGACGGCGACCCACCCCCGGGCTCGTTCAAGATCGAGTTCTCGAACGAGGGCGGACCCAGGATCGTGGACCTCGCGCTGCGACAGCGCGACCCCGTCGGGAGCCTGTCGCGAACGATCTCCTCCCCCGGACCGTCGACGCTGGAAGGTCTAGCCGGCGAGCAACGGCCGATCGAGTGGGGGGACGAGCTGCTGGAGACGATGCGGGGAGGATACGGCCACTACTTCAGGATCGTCGCGGAGATCGAGCCGCTGCCGGACCCCGAGAATCGGATCACGCTGAACGAGGACGTGACCGACGACTTCGGCGATCCCGTTCCCGACGTCTCGTGGAGCCCGGGGTCGTACTTCGAACGGACCGGCGAGCGTGCCCACGAAGTGATCGATCGGATCGTCGAACACATCGACGCGGACGTCGAAGACGTCGAGCGTATCCCCTACATCGAGGGCGTCGGTCACTCCTCCGGGACGACGCGGATGGGGACGGATCCGGCGGAGAGCGTGGTGGACTCGAACCAGCGCACCCACGACGTGGAGAACCTCTACATCTCGGGGGCCAGCACCTTCATCACCATCGGCGCGAGCCAGCCCACGCTGACGATCGCGGCGACCGCCCTCCGGCTCGCCGACCACCTCGACAGCGAGGTCCTGTAGCGAGACGGTGACGGTCGCCGGGAGACCGCGGGACGTGCTCACGTCGCCACAGCAGGCAGGTGTGTCATCCGGGGTTATCGTGAGAGAGCGTACGTAGTCGGGCCAAGGGGGAGCGGAGGATCCCCGGACGTAGCCACGTCGAGGAGTCAGCGGGCAGCGCGGACGTCAGTCCCAGGTCACCCAGGCCAGAAAGAGGAGGCCGACCGCCTGGAGGACGTGGAGCACCATGGTCGCCTGCCAGACGATGGGCGGGACCTGCGTGTTGAACCACAGCGAGAGATCGGGATCGAGCAAGTAGTAGTAGAGCGTGAGCCCGTTCTCGGCGAGGAGGAACAGCGAGAACAGCAGCAGCCCCAGGGTGTGCTTCGACCGGAGCCGGGCGTAGTTCCGGCCCCACACGTAGGCGAGGCCGGCGAGCAGGAGCACGTTCACCCCGGTCGCGAGCCGCGCGACGTCGGCCCAGGTGCTCACGCTCGTCCCCCGCGTTCGATACACGTCTCGTCGGCAGTCGTTGTCATGGTCACTCCACCTGTTCGATGATCGCCTCGACGACGTCCCAGTGGTTGCGCGCCCGCGACGTGGGGAGGTATATCGCCCCGTACTCGTCGCCGCTGGCCCTGACGATGTCGTTCTCGGTCAGCACGTCGAGGTGGTGCTGGACCGTCTTGTAGTGGAGGTCGAGGTCCTCGGCGAGCTGGTTCGTGTTGCGGGGTCGCTCGTCGACCGCCCGGAGGAGCCGGATGCGGTTCGGCCCGCCCCGGGTCCCAGTCAACACGTACCAGAGGACCGCCTCCATCGCTCGCACGCACTCGCACTACCCACGTAAGCGCACCGGTGTGGGAGCTCTGCCGGGACCGCACCGCGGGAGAGCCGCCCGACCGGGCGAAGCAGGGGGCGTCGGTAGTCGAGAGCACGGGTCCGAATCGGTCGTCAGCGGGGACTACCTCCGTGCCAGCCGTTCGAGATGTCACGGATGGGTACGGATCCGCAGGACACACTCGGGCCGCGCGCCACACGTTCCCCCCACCCTCGAACGACACGACGGCGAGTGTCACCGGGGTCACGAGCCCAACTCCTACTACGGCGGAGGGAGACCGGATCCGCCCGAATGCTTCCCCGCGCTCGTCGAACGTTCCCCCGCGTTCGTCCCCCCGGTACCGATCTCTGCTGGCCACGTCAGCGGTCCTCCGCCCGACAGGAGGTCCGGACCACGGAAGAGGGTTGGCCGAGATGACACCGAAATCCGCCCCGGGTTGCCGTCGACGGCTGGTGACGAGTCCGTGTTCCGGACCGTGTGACCAGGTCCACCGATCGGTCTCGAATCGAACGCTCGCCGACCTCCGGTCCGGGCAGGGGTCGGGAGAGCCCGCGGCTCGCGGAAACGGGAACTCGATGCGGCGGGGAGTCCGGAGCGCTCAGAGGGTCGGAACGGGTACCTCGTCGAGGACGGCGTCGACGACGTCCCGTTTGCGGACGTCCTCTACCTTCGCGTCGGGGGTGAGGACCAGCCGGTGAGCGAGCGTCGGGACCGAGACCCGTTTCACGTCGTCGGGGGTGACGTACTCGCGGCCGACGATCACCGCCCGGGCCCGCGAGGCCTCGAAGAGCCGCTGGGTGCCGCGGGGCGAGACGCCGACCGCGACCCGGCGATCGCGCCGCGTCGCCCGGGCCACCTGCGCCATGTACCTGAGCAGGTCGGGATCGACGCGGACGGTCTCGGGGGTCTCCCGCAGCGCGAGCACCTGTTCCGGGCCGAGGACGGGGGCGAGCGAGGGCGACCGCTCGCTCCGGGCCGCACGCCGCCGCAGGAGTTCGACCTCCCCATCCTCGTCGGGGTAGCCCACGGCCGTCTTGATCGCGAAGCGGTCGACCTGCGCCTCGGGCAACGGGAACGTCCCCTCCGACTCCACCGGGTTCTGCGTCGCGAGGACGAAGAACGGGTCCGGGAGGGCGTGGGTCGTCCCGTCGACGGTCACCTGCTCCTCCTCCATCGCCTCCAGCAGGGCGGACTGGGTCTTCGGTGGCGCGCGGTTGATCTCGTCGGCGAGGACGACGTTCGCGAAGACGGGCCCCTCGCGGAACTCGAACGTCCGGTCGCGCTCGTTGTAGACGTTCGAGCCGGTGACGTCCGTCGGCAGGAGGTCGGGCGTGAACTGCACGCGGGAGAAGGAGAGCCCGAGCGCGGTGGCGACGCTCCGGGCGGTGAGCGTCTTGCCCGTCCCGGGGACGTCCTCGAGTAGGACGTGACCCTTCGCGACGACGCCCGTGAGGACCGTCTCCAGGAAGCCGCGGTCGGCGATGACGGACTCCTCGATCGTCTCGAGGACCGCCGTACAGGCGTCGTTCGCCTCGGAAACGTCCATGTTCGGGGGACGGCATCCGGTCGGTTAGGCGTGACGGTCGCCGTCCCCCATCCCGAGGCACGGCAGTTCCGAACGCCGGTATCCCCGGAGACCGAGCCGTCGATGGCCCGGGAGCGGAGGGGTTCACTGGCGACGGGAGCGATCCGCTATCCCCTGAGGATGGACGCGAGGAGGACCGCGCCGGCGAGGAGCAGCGCGAGCGCGAGGACCGGCCCGCCGGCGACGCCCCTGAAGACGAGGTAGGCGACGACGACGGCGACCGAGGCGACCAGGGCGCTCCCGGCGGCGTGGACGAGTTCGGCGCGTGTGGTGTCGGCACCGCGACCGACCTGCGTCCCGACGCTCATCGCCTGGTCCGCGACGTCCCACGCGACGGCGCTGGCGGCCGCCGAGACGAGCAGGAGTTCCGCGGGGAGGCCGACCGCCCCCGCCACGAGGACGCCGAGCACGAGCCCGAGAATCCCGAGCGAGACGAGCTTTCGCAGGCCGCGTTCGAGACCGCCGACGAGCGCGAGGAGGCCGACCCCGCCGACGGCGACCGCGGGCCCGGCGGGGGCCTGCGCCGCCAGGGCGACGAGACCGACCAGCCCCGCGAGCGCCGTCCCCGTTCGCGACGGCCGGGGATCGAGCCGTACCGTCTCGACCTCACCGCCACCCGAACGGTCGGCCGCATCCGGTACGCCGTTCCCCTCCCGCACCTCTGCTCCTGTCCCCCTCCCGCGCTCGTGCTGCCGACCGCGGCTCACCCCGACCACCTCGACCGTGTGGTTTCGACGGCGGCTCCGAGGCGCTCGTCGGCGGACCAGTCGACGACGCGGAGGCCCGCCTCGCGGAGTCGCGAACACCGGAGCCGGCGTTCGAGCCGGGCGAGGCTCTCCCCGACCGTCCGCTCTGTCGTCGGATCCGGGCTGACGACGGTCACGAGGTGACCGTAGGCGTCGAGCCGCCGGGCGGCGCGGGCGACGTAGTCGTCACACAGTGGCGAGAACAGCACCACCTGCGCGTCGGCCGGGAGTCGCCGCCGGAGCCGTCGGAGTTCGAGTCCGGGGAAGAAGGGGACGTCGCGCGGGACCGGTGCGAACGCCTCGTCCGTCGCGAGCGCCTGCCGGGCCCGCGTGCGGTGCTCGCTACCGGTTCCGGGGGCGAGCCAGTACGCTCCCGGCCCGAACGCGCCGAGGCCGACCCGGTCGCCCGTCGACAGGAGGGAGGTGAACAGCTCGCCCGCGGCGGCGACCGACCGCTCGACCGCCGAGGGGGCCTCGTCGTCGGGGGCCAGGTAGGACTCCTCCCGGGTGTCGACCAGGAGGACGACGGTCGCCGCGCGCTCGCGTCTGAATTCCAGGGTGGCGTACTCGCCCGTTCTGGCCGCCCGCTTCCAGTCGATCCGCGAGAGCGGGTCGCCGGGTCGGTACTCCCGGACGGCGTGGAACTCGGTCCCCGGACCGCCCGTGTCCGTGACGACCCGCCCCGTGAAGCCCGTCGTCAGCGCCCGGAGCGGGAGAGGGTCGCCCACGTCGAGCCGTGGGGTACAGGTGAGGACGGCGTCACCGCGGGCGTGAACGGCCGTCTCGCGCTCGATGGCACCGCTGAACCCGCGCGCGAGGACCGTCACCGGGTCGAACTCGTGATCGCCACGGGTCGCACGGACCGTGTACGCGAACGAGGCCGCCTTCCCCGGGCGGAGCGACGTCGCCGTCCTGGGCGAGCCCTCGACGACGTCGATGGCGTCCGGGACCCCGTCGACGAGACGGAGGTCCGCTAGCAGCGAGTCGCCCGCGTTCCGCACCGTGACCGTCACACGGACGTGATCCCCGGGGGCGGCCGTGTGTCGGTCGAGTTCGCGGGAGAGTTCGACGTGGACGTCCGGCGGGCGGGCGGCCAGCGCGAGCCCGCCGTACGCCACGCCGACGACGGCGACCAGCAGTAGCCCGGGGCGGCCGAGGAGCACCCCGAGCGCCCCGGCGGCGAGCGAGAGCGCGTTCACCCCGTACCAGCGGTTGGTCTCCCGGTCGAGCGTCTCGCCGGGCGACGCCCGCCGGTCGGGGGCGGGCTGGTTCCTCGGACCGGGGGACTCACTCATCGCCGTCGGCCGTCGGGTCCCGACCGATCCCGTTCCCGTCGTCGCCCGATGCGCCTGCCGATCGATCGGATCGGGTGTAGACCGCCAGCGCACCGACGACCGCCCTCGCGCGGCGAACGAACGCCCGCTTCGCGCCGAGGGCGTCACGCACCCGCTCGGTGATCGGGACGCTTCGTTCGGCCCCGGGGGCGAAGAACGACGACGCCCGGACGTCGTCGGTCCAGGTCCCGGCCTCGATCCGCTCGGTCGCCTCCTCCGGGGTCAGCCCGCCGTAGCGGACCAGCGTCTCCTCGGCCACCTCGCGGAGGTCGGACCGGACCGCCGCCCGGTGTCGGTCCGCGGACCGCCCGGGACGGCGGGGGAGCGACGCGAGCGTCCCGTCGAACTCCGCGCCCGGCGTGGGGAAGACCCGCCGGCGCTCGACCTCGGGCGGGTCGGCCTGCCGGCGCTCGCCGCGGAACCGGGCCAGCGCCGCCCCGCCCGACCGCACGAGCGCGAGAACACCCACGAGCGTCACGGCGAGGTACGTGGGCGCGAAGCCGGCCGCCAGCGACGGCCGCAGCGCGACGGCGAGCCCGGCGACGACCGTCGCCACGCCGGCGGCGGCGAACACCGCCCGGCCGCTCACGCGGTGTCACCCCCCGTCCCGCCCGTCCCCGTCCCTCGCGTACGCCCCCGTCCCGAGCCCGGTCCGTCGGTCGACGCCCCCGAACCCCCCTCCGGGAGGTCGAACTCGGCGTCGGCGTACGTCCGCTCGATGTTCCGGAGGGCGTCGACGGCGCGGCGCTCACGGCTGTCGTCCGCGTCGAGCCCGCCGTACCGGACCGCCTCGAAGAGCTCCGTGAGTTCGGTCACGTCCTCGCGATCCATCCCGGCGTCGACGGCCGTGGCCGCGAACTCCGAGGGCGTGCTCGACGCCGGGTTCGCGACGTCGAGCCCCCCGGTCATCTCGCGCCAGGCGCGGAAGACGGCGTTCTCGACGTTCTCGTCGGCTTCGATCCGGTCGGCGGCGCGCCCGGCCGCCCGGCCGACGGCCGTCACGTCCGGCGCTGGAGCGGCATCCTCCTCGGGCGTCGGCTCGACGACGTCGTCGCCGGTCAGCCGGAGGAGCACCGCCGCACCGCCGAGGAGGACGAGGCCGAACAGCGCGAGGAGCATCGTCGGCGGCTCCGTCACCGAGAGGGCGCTCGACTCCGGGCCGACCGGGGCCCCGCCGGGGAGGGTCGGTTCCCGACCGCCGAGGAGGCCGGACCGACCGCCGAGATCGATCCCGCCGCCGAGCCCCCGGAACAGCAGGTAGAGCAGGAGGAGGACGGTCACAGTCCCGACGGTGACGGTCAGGAACCCCCTGATTCCGTGCTCGCGGTAGAAGGCGTACAGACCGAACGCGGCGACGGCCAGCAGGAGCACGGCCACCACCCGCCCGACGACGTCCGGGAGCGTCGGGGCGGTCCCGGTCTCGGTCAGGTTGACGCCCCCGAGGTCGAACCGGTCGCCGTCGCCGACCCCCACACCACTACTGCTCCCGCTGCCGCCGGCCCCACCCGCGGTCGCGGTGTCGTCGAGGGTGGCGGCGGCCGCGCCGAGCGCCAGCACCGCCAGGAGGGCGAGGACGACCGCGACGATACGGTTCACACCACCCGGTAAACGGCGGCGGCGGTTTAGCCTTTCCTCGGCGGAAAACCCCCGACACGCCCGGTCGTCTCCCGGTCAACCGTCGACGAACTCGCTCCGGAACCGGTGTTTGACGTACGAGTGGCCGTAGTCGAGCGGCGGGTACTCGTCGGGCTTTTCGGCGGCGACCTCGCAGACGACCACGCCCGCGCCGTCGGCCGCGACCGCCTCGGCGTACGCCTCGCGGAACGCCTCGTCGGTGTCGGCGCTCCAGGCCGAGAGGCCACAGTCGCGGGCCACCCCCGCGAAGTCCACCTCCGTCGAGAGCGTGGTCTGGCCACCGGTGGTCTCGTAGGCGGCGTTGTCCATCACGACGACGACCAGGTTCGAGGGGTCGAGGCGGGCGACGGTCGAGAGCGCCCCGAGCGACATCAGCATCGACCCGTCGCCGTCGAGGACGGTGACCTGCTCGTCGGTCGCCAGTGCCAACCCGAGCCCCACCGGAGTGGTCACCCCCATCGCGCCGGTGAGCGGGAAGTTCCGCGCCCGGTCGCCGAGCGCCGTCAGGTGGTACGACGCGGTCCCGACGTTCGAGATCACCGCGGCGTCGGGCGTCTCCTCCAGGACGGCCGCGGTGCATGCGGTCTGATCGGCGGTCACGGCTTGCCCCCCGTCAGCGTCGTCTCGACCATCAGGACGTACGGGTCCTCGGTGGAGAATGCGGTGTCGGCGGCCAGTCGGACGACCTGGCCGACGTCGGTCCCCGCGGCCATCGAACTGTTGCGGACGCCCATCTCGTCGAGCACCCGCGGCATCCCGTAGCCGCCCGACACCTGCGCGAGGTTGTGCTCGCCGAGGTCACCGCGCCGGGAGACGATACCGACGAACGGGAGCCCCCAGGGTTTGCTCAGCGACCCGACGGCGTTGAGCGTGTTCGACAGCCCGCTGGTCTGACAGACCAGCGCGCCTCGCTTCCCGCCGAGCCACGCCCCCGAGAGTATCCCGATCGCCTCCTCCTCGCGTGCGACGGGGATGGCCTCGAAACGGTCGTCCTCCTCCACCGTCGCGACGAGGGGGGCCACCACCGAGTCGGGGAGGTACGCGACCACCTCGACGTCGCGGTCCCCGAGCGCCTCGGTCGTCCCCTCGTGCCACGTCATGACCCACCGCACGGTAGAGGGTGGCTTAGTCCCTCGCCTCGCGGGAGTCGTTCTTCGGCGGAGGCACCGCGACGTATCGCTCCGGGACGGGGTCGCCGTCGAGTAGCGCGAGCGTGTTGACCCCGAGCGTCCGCGCGTTCTCCGCGCGAGCGATCTCGGTCGATCCGCCGACGTGGGGAGTGAGGACGACGTTCTCGAAGTCGTGGAGCGGCGAGTCCGGCGGGAGGGGCTCGGTCGCGTGGACGTCCATCCCCGCCCCCCGGAGTTCACCGGCGAGAAGCGCGTCGACCAGCGCGTCCGGATCGACGATCGGCCCCCGCGAGACGTTGACGAGCACGGCGTCGTCGCCCATCCGTGCGAGGGCCTCGCCGTCGATCATTCCGCGGGTTTCGTCGGTCAGTTCCGCGGTCACGACGACCGAGTCCGAGCGCGACAGAACCGTCTCCAGGTCCACGAGTTCGGCGTGGACCGGCTGTCCCTCGATGCGGTCGACGTAGGGGTCGTGTGCCAGCGCCTCCACGTCGAACCCCCGCAGGAGCGAGGCGAGCCGACGGCCGACGTTACCGAGACCGACGAGCCCGACGGTGGTCCCCGAGAGCTGCGTCCCCAGGGGGACCGAGTCGCGCCACCGGCCCGCCTCGAGCGCCCGGTGGCTGGCGACGACGTGCCGCCGGGTCGCGAGCAGCAGCGTGAGACCGAGTTCGGCGACCGAGAGGGCGTTGATACCCGGGGTGTGGGTGAGGGCGACGCCGTGCTCCCGGGCGGCCGCCAGGTCGACGTTGTCGATTCCGGTCCCGATCTTGGCGACGATCCGGAGGTCGGTCGCCTCGATGACCGCCCGGGTGATGGGGACCCGCGAGGTGACGAACGCGACGTCTGCGCCGGCGAGACGCTCCGCGGTCGAGTCCTCGTCGGCGTCGATGCCGACGTCGAGTTCGATCCGGTCGCCGACGACCTCGAGCAGCAGCTCCCGCGGGTGGATGTCCTCGTCGAGTACGCCCCGGTACATGTGGAACGACACTCGCCTGTGGGTGGCTTGAGTGCTCGGGTGGGGACGACCGCCCGCGTGTCGTGAATCGTCGCACGCCGCGGACAGCGTGTGGGTTCTCGCGAGAGCCCGGAGTCAAGAGGGGGCTCGTGAGAACCCGCCCTCTACGGCGGACGGGCACCGGAACGGATCGAGAGGTGCGGTCGGCCGGAGAGGCCCGAGCCACGGCGGTCGGCGACCGGAGCGTCGGCGGACTCGAAGGGCGAGGGCTTCGGTGGTGCCCGGTTCCCCCGATCGGGAGAACGGATCCCGGCCCGGGGGCGTATCAGTCGTCCGCCGGGGCGGGCGCGGGGCTGGCGTCCATCCCGTCGTCCTCGGCGTAGGGGTACCACGTCATCTTCGTGTTGTGCATGTAGGGGTCCTCGTAGGAGGTCTCCTCGGGGTCGGCGAGCCCCTCCAGGTCCTCGGCGTCGCGCGCCTCGACGAAGTCGCGGAACGACTCTCGCTCGACGGCTTCGCCGTCTCGCCCTCGTTGTTCCTCCGGAACAACGCCCTCCTCGCGTTCGTCCTCGTAGATCCGGAGGAGGTTCCGGATGTACCCGGGGACCTCGTCGGCGGCGACACGCATCTCGACCCAGTCGGCGAACCGGGGGTCCTCCCCGAGGCCGCCGCCGAGCCCGACGTCGAACGCCTCGACCGGCTCGCCGTCCTTGCGGGTCTTCATCCCCCGCAGGGAGATGTCGGCGATCTGGGGCTGGGCACACGAGGCCGTACAGCCCGAGAGGTGGACGTGGAAGTCCTCGACGCCCTCGGGCACCTCGACGTTCTCCTTGAGCCAGCGGGCGTAGCGGACCATCCGGTTCTTCGTCTCGACGATCGAGAGCGAGCAGTACTCAGTACCTGTACACGCGATCGAGCCACGCATGAACGGGTGCGGGTCCGGCGAGTAGGTCTCCACCAGGGGCTCGTCGAGGAACGAATCGAGGCCGTCTTCCTCGATATCGGCGACGATGAGGTTCTGTCGCTGGGTGATGCCCACGAGTTCGGAGCCGTACGCCTCGGCGAGGTCGGCGAGTTCGATCACGTCGGCGGCACCCATCCGGCCGACGAGCACCGAGAGGCCGACGGCGTACGTCCCGTCGTTCTGCTCGGTGACGCCCACGTAGTCGCCGCGGGCGTCGGCGCGACCGGCGTTGTAGTCGTACCCCTCCCTGAGGTCCTCGCCCGCGGCGGGAAGCTCGTAGTCGACGTACTCCTCCTGGAGCACCTCCCGGAGCTTCTCGGTCCCCCACTCGTCGACGAGGAACTTGATGCGGGCGTTGAACCGGTCCTCGCGGTCGCCGTGGTCGCGGAAGAGCGCGGAGAGCCCGGCCGAGACGTCCGTCACGTCCTCGGGCCGGCAGAAGACGTCGATGTCGCGGGCGAAGCGGGGCTCCTTGCGCGCGAGGCCGCCGCCGACGCGGACGTTGAACCCCTTCACCTCCTCGCCGTCGAGTTCCTTGGTCGCGGGCTCGAACGCGAGGTCGTTGATGTCGCCCTGACCCGCTCCCCGGGTGTCGCCGGTGACGGAGACCTTCCATTTGCGCGGGAGGTTCGAGTAGGCGGGGTTGCCCTTGAACTCCGACTGGAGCTCCTGGACGACCGGCCAGACGTCGAGGTGCTCCCCGGCGTCGCGGCCGGCCAGCGGCGAGCCGACGATGTTCCGCCAGGAGTCACCGCAGGCCTGGATGGTCGAGAGGCCCGCGTCCTCCAGCTTCTCGAATATCTGGGGTACGTCCTCCAGACGGATCCAGTGGAGCTGGATCGACTGGCGGGTCGTCCAGTCGCAGTAGGCGGCCCCGAACTCGGGGTTCTCGGCGGGTCCGGTGGCGTACTCGTTTGCGACTTCGCCGACGACCCGCAGCTGGGCGGGCGTGATCCGGCCCATCGGCGTCCCGATGCGCATCATGAAGTACGACTCCTGGCCCTTCCGCTGGTGGTACAGCCCCCACCACTTGAACCGCTCGAACCAGGCGTCGCGCTCGTCCTCCGGGATGGACTCCCATCCCTGCTCGGCGAACTCGAAGAGACGGTCACGGACCTCGACGCCGTAGACCTCGTCCTTCCAGCCCTCGACCTTGCTCGGCATACGCGGGTAGACGCCCGCCCCGTACAAACCCCCACCCGTCGCGTCGATGCTCACCGGTGATTCCCGAAACCGGAAGCCCTTGCCGGGGCGCGGGTCGACCGGGGGCGGCCTACTCCGGGACGGGAGGCGAGCAGGTCCTGCGAGCCGGGAGGTGGACGCTCGTGGGGTCGACGGGGCGGAACCGGCCGTCGACGACCCGCCCGAGTTCGAGCCAGTCGGTGACGCCGCTCTCTCCACACCGGATGCACTGGCCGGCGACGCGCGCCTCGACCGAGCGGCCGTCGACCGACACCTCGACGAATCCCTCGGCGAGCAGGTCAGTCACGGAACAGCTACAGAACCCGCCGACGATCGGCCAGAGGTCGCCGACGTTCACCTCCCGGGAGTCGTCGACGCTCAGCCAGGCCCCGTCGTCGAGCTGGTGGACGCTGGTGACCACGACCGCACGGAGAGGTCGAAGGGGCCTGTATCCGATGGTCCCTGCCGGACTCGCCGCGTGTCATCAGATCCGGTGACACCGCCCGGCGACGAGAACGGCGGGGAGAGCGGCGACTACCGCGCTCGGAGCGGCGAGGACCCGACCGTATGGGGCGAGCGCGAAAGCGGCAACCGGGTCCGGTTCCGGGGTCCGTCGGTACGTACTGCGGGTGAAGGCGGCCTTATGCACGCCGCCCGGTTACGGTTCGGTGTGAACGACGACGAACGATCCGCACGTCAGCACGCCCCGGCCGACGTCGCACCCGAGCTCCACTGGGAGGGTGACGACGAGTGACCGACGAACCGGAGCGGGTGGACACGAGCCACCTCGACGGCGTCGAGGACGGCTGTGGCTGTGCTGAGGTCTGGGAGCACCTCTCGGAGGGTCGCGGATCCGGGACGGACGGCGAGACAGACGTGGAAGCCGACGGCGAGGAGGACGCCCCGATCGCCGGCGTGGGCGAGCCGTGACCGACGGACGGGACGCGCGAGGCCCCGAGATGGGACGGGAAGCTTTTATCCGGAGTCGCCGTACGCCGTGACGATGAGGGACGCCGACGGACCGCCGACCGACCGGGAGTCGCCGGTCGGCGAACCGGTCATCCGTGGCGATCCGGACGTTGCCGGCGAGCACGCGGCCCGGTTCGACCCGGACGACCCCGAGAGCGTCGAGGCGGCCGCCCGGACGGTCAGGGCGTTCGCCGGCAGCTCCGCCGACGGGACCGACAACGTCTACGTCCTCCAGGGGGCGGCCGCGTGTGCCGCGCTCGTCCGTGGCATCGGCTCGTACAAGGCGGCCGCCGAACGCGCCGACGAGGACGCGACCGTCTCGTTCATCCGCAAGTGGGCGCGGGTCCACGACCTCCCGAGACCCATCCGGCGGTACGTCGCCACCGGCCGCATCGCCCCGACGGCGGCCAAGCACATCGCCCGCTTAACCGGCGAGGCCCGCTACACGCTCGCGTGGGCCGCCCTCGACCACGGCCTCACCGTGCGGGAGATACGCGCCGTGGTCTCGCGGGTGAACAAGAACCAGACCGTCGAGGAGGCGCTGCTCGCCGAGGGGGTCAGGCTCGGCGAGATGCAGGTGCGACTCCCACCGGGGACCTACCGACGGCTCCGCCGGGCCGCCGCCGTCGAGGACGCCGAACCCGACGATCTGCTCGCCGACGCCGTCGACACGTACCTCGACAGCGAGGAGTGACCGCCCAGACGAGGTGACCATCGTGGGACTCGAGGCCCTACGACCGACAGCCCGCCGACGAATCTGCTCCGGGCGCACTCCTGGGGTCGATTCCGTGTAGGTGCCACTGCGCCGCGCTTGGGGGATGCACGCCCCAGGGACAGTCGTAAACGTTTACCCCGGACCGCTCTCACCTCCCGGTGAGGGCCGATAGCTCAGTCCGGCAGAGCGTCTGGCTTTTAACCAGACGGTCGGGGGTTCAAATCCCTCTCGGCCCGCTCCTGCGAGGAACAGCGAGGCCCGAGCGATGCGAGGGCCTCGTATGAACGGCGAACGCAGTGAGCCGTGAACGGACGTGACGAGCGGAGCGGCCCGGAGGGATTTCGAACCCTGCCGCGAGTGAGCGAAGGGAACGAAGCGGCTCCGGTTCAATATCCCTCTCGGCCCGCTTCTCGTGTGCGAGCGACGGCGAGCATCGAGAGCGAACGCCGACGGGATTTCGAACTCCGACGGGCCACGAGCGTGGCCGTCTATGCCGCACTCGTCTCCGACCGATCACTCGCGGCTGTGGCCGCGAGGTCCCCTCCTTCGTTCGGCCCCCGTACCGCGACCATCACCTTCCCCGTGGCACGTCCCGCTTCCAGGTAGCGGATCGCCTCGGGAACGTCCGTCAGTTCGTACTCCCTGTCGATCACCGGGGTGATATCACCGGCCACGAGGCGCTCGCCGACGAACGCCAGGTCCTCCGGATTCGTCCGCAGCATCAGGTTCGTCAGCCGCTTCGTCCCGGTCATCGACAGCAGGGGACCGAAGACCACGGTTCGGACGAATCGGCTCGTGGGTCCGCCGACCATGACGTAGCGACCCTCCGGGCGCAGCGCGCGACGGTACGCCGAGAGCGAGTGCGAAGCCGCGGTGTCGACGATCAGGTCGTACGTCCGTCCGCTCTCGGTGGCGTCCTCCCGGGTGTAGTCGACGACGTGATCGGCCCCGAGCGAACGCACCAGCTCCACCTTCGCCGTACTGCACACGCCGGTCACCTCGGCCCCGAACCAGTTCGCGAGCTGGACCGCGAACGTCCCCACGCCGCCCGACGCGCCGTTGACGAGGACCCGCTCTCCGGCCCGTATCCCGCCCTCGTCGCGGAGCGCCTGGAGGGCGGCGACCGCCGCGGTCGGGACGGCCGCCGCGTCCTCGAACGTGACGCCGGCCGGTTTCGACGCCAGCACGTCCTCGGGCGCGCAGACGTACTCGGCGAACGCGCCGAACCCGGACGTGGAGAGGTCGCCGAACACCTCGTCACCCGGCTCGAACCGCGTCACTGCCTCGCCGACGGCCTCGACCCGTCCGGCGACGTCGACGCCGAGGGGCCCCGATCTCGGCCGCGTGATCCCGCCGTAGATCAGCCGGACGAGGAACGGCGACCCCCGCATGAGATGTCGGTCACCCGCGTTCACCGAGGCCGCACGGACCGCGATCAGCACCTCGTCGGCCGCGGGGGTCGGCCGTTCGACCGTCGCGAGTTCGAGCACGTCGGGACCTCCGTATCTCGAACGCACGATCGCCCGCATCGTCCCGTCGTTCCCTCCCGCTCCGAGGGCCGTCACCCCCGGATCCGTGGCTGTCGTCCCCGCCATCAGTCGGTCACCCCCGTCGTCGCCGGCCGGCCCCGCACACCGCGCACGAGGAGGTAGAGCGCCAGCGAGACCTCGCCGACCACGGCCGTCAGGAGGACGATCGAGGTGGCGATCGGTTCGTAGCCGGGGAGCAGGAAGAACGTCAGGCTCTCGATCAGGTACCCGACGGCCGCGACGACCACCAGGACGCCCAGCACCGCCGGGAAGAGGTCGGAGCGGTAGAGCAGGTAGCCGAGGACGAGGAGGTGGAGCCCGAAGAAGACGCCGGCGACGAGATACCCGTAGCCGTGTGCGTCGAGGAAGAACAGCGCCAGCGCCTGTAGCTGGACCGGCTCGAAGGCGGTCAGGTACTCGCCCTCGGTCAGGAGCAGCAGGGCCGCGTACTGGTTGAGCAGGTTGAGGCTCGCGATCGCGGGGTGTGCGATCAGCCGCAGCGTCGCGGCGATCAGCGCGAGCGTCCGGTTCACCGGCCGCAGGAGGGCGTAGAGCAGTACGGCCACGACCGCGTCGGCCGAGAACGCGACCAGGTCGCTCACGATCCCGAGACGGAACAGCCCCTCCGAGGCCAGGATGTTGGCGGCCGTCGCGGCGGCGTCCCCGGGAACGAGGAGGGTAGCACGGACGTATCCCTCGCTGAACCCGGCGGTGACGATGATGACGAGGTAGAGCAGCCCCGCGATCCTCGCCGTCCGCCTGTTCGCCCCGAGTCCCGTCCGTGAATCACTCGACTCGAGGACCGAACCTCCGGCGGCCGTCGCCCCGGCAGGCGTCGTCCCGGCGGGCGTGCCCGCCAGGGGTCGACTCTCGCCGGCGTATTCGTTACTATCGTCCATGATAATACTGGCCGTATTTCTGGACGTCAGCGGAGATAACCCTTCGCGTCGCGCCCGGATACGTCCGGATACGGGCGATCACGGGGGCGCTCCGGCGGGTCCCTGCATCCGAAACCGAACCGGCCGCCCGTCTATCGGAACGGCAGCGAGTGTGCCCGCGGAGAGCCGTCGCCGGTTCGATCGTCGTGCCGTCCTCTCGTCGACACTATCAAGCCGCCACCTTCCGAGCCGGTGGTATGGGAACGAACGACGGCGAGGCGGTCGCGATGGCGCGCGACCTCGCCGAGGGGATCGCGGACCGGGCCGCCGAGGCCGACCGCGAGGGCAGTCTCCCGGAAGCGGACGTGCGGGCGCTCGCCGAGAGCGGCTACCTCGGGCTCACGGTCCCCCGAGAGTACGGCGGCCGGGGGGCGTCGATGCGCAAGACGGTCGCGGCCCACCTCGAACTCTCGAAGGCGAGCGCCTCGACCGGGCTCGTGGCCGCGATGAACCTCCACCTGGTCGGGACCGAGCGCGAACATCGGGTCTGGTCGGAGGCGCATCGAGAGGAACTGTTCCGGGCCGCCGCGGACGGCGCGCTGCTGAACTCCGTCGCGAGCGAGCCCGCACTCGGGAGTCCCTCGCACGGACAGGTCTACGAGACGACCGCCGAACCGACCGGCGACGGCCTCCGGATCGACGGGCACAAGACCTGGATCACCGGCGGGAGACACCTCACGCACCTGCTCGTCCGGCTCGACCTCGGCGGGGAGCCCGCACAGGTCCTCGTCGAGGGCGACCGCGACGGGCTCCGATGGGACGAGACGTGGGGCGACGCTCTGAGCCTGCGCGCGAGCGACAGTCACGACCTCCACCTGGAGGACGTCGTCGTCCCCGAGGGAAACGTCCTGATCCGCGGTGAGGGCCCCGACACCGACCGCGGCTGGTTCCTCGCCCTGGTCGGGGCGACCTACCTCGGGACGGCGCTCGCGGCCCGGGACGCGCTCGTCGAGTACGCGAACGAGCGGACCCCGACGGCGCTGGACGAGCCGATCGCCACCCTCCCGAAGATCAGGCGGCAGGTCGGCGACCTCGACTCGCGGCTTCGGGCCGCCGAGTCGTTCCTCCTCGCCGCGGCGGAAGGCTGGCCCGGCGATCCGGAACGGAACGGGGAGCAGGTCCCCCGGATCGTGGCGGCCAAGGAGTTCGCGACGAACACCGCCATCGACGCCGCCGGCGAGGCCCTCCGGATCGCCGGCGGGGCCGGCATCTCCCCGTCGCTCCCCTTCGAGCGGTACTTCCGGGACGTCCAGGCCGGCCCGATGCACCCGCCCTCGGGCGAGGAGGCCCTGGAGCAGGTCGGCGGCGACGCACTCGAAATCGACGACTGATAGGGGTTATAGTAGCCGGCCGGAGGATTCGGCTCGCTGATACGGGTCGGGCGGCGTGGCCCTGGAACGAGACGGTACGAGTAACGACGATAACCCCTATGATTCCCCGGAGTGGCGACGCCGGAATCGAGACGCCCCCGGCGGCGACCCCGAGGTCCCGACGAGGGGAAGCCTTGTTCACAGCTCGATTCGAGGCCAAATTTTATATAGGATTTATTATTGACGGGAGGTAACTACGACGTGGATGAGCAACGTCGAGGGGGGGTTGACGGGGGGAGTCCGCGCCGCCATCCGGGAGGAGCGGCTCGGAGCCGTGCGAACGAGGCTCTGGATCGTGGTGTTCGTGTTCTTCTGCGTCGGAGACCTGGTGACCACGCACGTCGGGCTCTCGATGCGCGGCGTCGTCGAGGCCGGGCCGGTGGTCGCGCCGCTGCTTCGGGAACACGGGCTGGGCGCCATGCTCGGATTGAAGGGCGCGACCGTCGGGGGGGCCTACGGGGTCGCCAGGCTCGCACCCGACCCACAGTCCATCGGTGTCCCGCTCGGACTGGCCCTGGTCGGCGTGCTCGTGACCGGGTGGAACCTGATCGTGCTCGGTCTCAGCGTGTTCTGATCGGGGGCACCGCAAGTATCGTCGATACCGTCGATACCGATAGAGGCGCTACCGTCGCCGGTCGAGTAGGGAGCGCCGACGGTCGCGGATCAGAACGGGTCCGGGCCGCGGGCGTGGTCCGGTATCTCGCCCCGGTAGGCCGAACGCAGGGCCACCCCGTCCAGATTGACCGTCGTCTCCGGGATACGGCCCTCGTAGACGGTCCGGACGTTCTCGGCCGCGCCGCGGTCCTTCGCGGGCACGGACTTCAGCGTCGAGCCGGCGCTGTGTGGCGTCACGACGACGTTCTCGAGGTCGAACAGCGGGTCGTCCTCGGGGGCCGGTTCCTCGGGAAACACGTCGATACCGGCACCGTGTATCGTCCCCGAAGCGAGAGCCGAGACGAGGGCGTCGTGGTCGACGAGGCCGCCGCGCGCGGTGTTGACGAGGATGCCGTCCTCGCCGAGCGCCCGGAGTTCGGCCCCGCCGACGACAGCCCGCGTCTCGTCGGTCAGCGGCGCGTGGAGACAGACCACGTCAGCGATCCCGAACAGCTCGGAAACGCTCCCGACGGCCTCGACACTCCCGGGAAGCTCCTCTGACGTCTTGTAGGGGTCGTACGCGATCGGACGCATTCCGAACCCGGCCGCGAGCCGCGTCACCAGGCTCCCGACGTCACCACAGCCGAACACGCCCAGCGTATCGCCCTCCAGTTCGGGCGCGAGGTAGCCGTGTTTCTCCCAGACGCCCTCCCGGACGTCCGCATCGGCGATGCGGAGCCCCTTGCGGATCGCGAGGACGAACGCGAGCGTGTGCTCGGCGACGGCCCGTGTGTTCGCCCCGCGGACGTTACAGACGAGGACGCCGAGATCCGTCGCCGCGTCGACGTCGACGGGGTCGAGTCCGACGCCCGACTGGGTGACCAGCTTCAGGTTCGTTGCCCGTTCGAGCCGCTCGCGGGGGAGCGACAGCGACTTCACGACGATCGCGTCGAAGCGGTCGATGTCGGCGTCGAGCGCCGCCCCGTCGGCGTACTCGGTCGTCACGGTGACCTCGGCGAAGTCGTCGAGCACCTCGTGGGCGGCCTCCTGCAGCGGCCGGGGCGTGAGCACGTTCCACGTCATGCTCCCTCACGGGTACCCCCCGACAACTATCTTTCCCCGATCGATCGCCGACGCCCCGCGGCGAGGGTCCGGGTGACGCCGACGAGTCGGAACTCCCGGGAACTTCCGACTTCGACCCCGTGCCCGACGGACCGAACGAACCCCAAGGCTCGAACGAACGGGGGTCTAGTCCTCGTCCCTGCGGAGCCACTCCTCGAGCGTGAATCCCTCGTACTCGGTCGTCCCCACGAGCCGCCACTCGGCCTCGTCGAACTCGGGGTAGAAACTGTCGGCCTCGTAGCGCCCCGGGACCCGGCTAAGGTACATCCGGTCGAGGTGCGGCTGGAACAGACGGTAGACTTCCGCGCCGCCGAGGACGTACCCCACCTCCGCGCCGAGTGTCGCAAGCACCTCGATGGCTTCCTCGACGCTCGCGGCGTGGTGGGCCGTCGGGACATCGAACTCCCGTTCGGACCGGCTCATGACGACCTGCGCGGAGCCGGGGAGGTCGTCGAGCATCGACTCGAACGTCCGTCGCCCGAGGACGACCGGGGAGCCCGAGACGCGCTCGCGGTACTGCTTCCGGTCCGCCTTCAGGGAGTCCCACGGGAGCTCGCCGTCCTTCCCGATGGCGCGGTTCTCCGCGACCGCCGCGACCGAGGCCAGTTCCATACCCCACACCTGGATCCCGGACGGAATAAATCGGTGAGAAGCGGCGAGGGAGAACGGACCGCGGACGGCCGGACGGTCCGCAGGTCGGTACGGACGGGGGCGTCCGGATCAGCCCCGCACGGGGAGGTACGCGAAGACGATGACGAACATCGCGGCCAGACCCGAGAGGATGGTGACTCCCCAGAGGCCGTTCTGTCGCTCCGTGAAGTAGTCCTGGCGGCCGAGGTCCTCCTGGTATCCCACGACCTCCTGGGAGAGGATCACCGAGTCGCCCTGGAAGTGGACGACGCGCTGCTGGCCGTTCAGCGTCACGTTGGCTCCCTCGCTGAGCTCGATGGTGTTCGTCTGCGGACCGGTCCACTCGAGGACGATACCCGTCGCAGTCACGTTCGCCACGGTCGTCTCGTTGTTCCGGAAGGTCAGCGAGTCACCCTCCTGGATCTGACCCACGTCGGGGGCGGGGAGATACTCGCCGAGGAGCCGGGTGGTGCCGTTGGACGCGAAGACGACGTACCGCTGGCCGTCGTCGCGGGTGACGGTCCGGTTCTCGACGGCCGGATCGGCCGAGAGCCGCTGGCTCACGTTGAACTGCTGGACCATCCGGAACGAGCTCGGATCGGTCTCGTTCGGGGTCAGCACCCGGTAGTCGTCACCCCACTCCAGTCGGACCTCCTCGGCCGTGACCTCCGTGACGGTGGTCGCGTTCCCCCGGTAGACGAACGTATCGTTGGACGCGAACGTGGCCGTCGCGTTCCCGTCCCGCACCAGCGAGAAGTTCGACGGGGACTCGACGTCCGGGATGGAGACGGTCGTCTCGCTCCCGTTGAACTGCACGGTGTCGCCCTCGGCGAGGGTCGCCGCGTAGTAGGCCTCCTGGTCTGAGAACGACAGCCGGACCGGGGAGACCGTGGTGTTGTTCGCGACGGTCGCCGTGAACTGCGCCGATTCGTTGGTCCACATGAGGGTGCCGCTGGGCGCGCCCTCGCCCCCGCTCGCGTTGCCGGCACTCAGGTTGCCCACGACGTACTCGCGCTCATCGACGGTGAACGTATCGCCCTGTCCGTAGGACTGGCCCGCCACGTCGATGGCGGGCTCCTCGGCGACGGCGATGACGGAGTACGCGCTCGCCCCCATGAGGAGGAAGAACGCGAAGTATATCGCCGCGACTCGTCGTTGCATAGTCGGGACCATGGAATCG
The DNA here is from genome assembly GCF_037335815.1 of Salinirubellus litoreus. NCBI lineage: Archaea > Methanobacteriati > Methanobacteriota > Halobacteria > Halobacteriales > Natronomonadaceae > Salinirubellus > Salinirubellus litoreus. Next base: position 590,866 of record NZ_CP147841.1, read on the forward strand.
CCGGGTATAGTCGTTACTTTTCACGCTCCCGCGAGGCCTCCGTGTCCCCGACGTGATCGCCCCGTGAACGACCGCCTCTCGGCCCGGCGACCGGTCGAGCGGTGATCGGAATCATGAACGGGGTTGGTCGGGCTCGCCCGCCGTCGTGAGCTCGGCGAGGACATCGTGTTCGATAGCGTCCGCTCGCTCTCGTCGAGCGAGTGCCCGTGAAGCGTGACACCGTGGTCGTTTGAAAACGGTGATAGCTAGCACATCCCGTCGGCCACCTCGAACGACAGTTCGTCGGAGCGGTGGGTACTCGTCGTGTTCCAGACGGTATTCGGCTGAAACGTCTCGATGACCCCCACATAGGAGAGCTGCGAAGCTTCCGAACGATCCAGCCGTATGCAATCCGGAGACGCTCCCGGTGGCGACATCCTTCGCTGTTCGAACCCGTCCGATGCGGACGCGCTCGTTCTCGGCGTCGTACACTCCGCTGGACCGGATGGCTCGGAGCGTCTCCTCCGGGCCTCGTCGAGGAACATCTCCAGTTTACGGTCGAGACCGGCCGTGTCGCAGTCGGCCTCGCTCGTGACTCGCGTCGGGGCACGGCCGTTTCACAGTTTGTTCCGGTACGAAAGAATTTGAATTAACTACCCCTACTCAAACCGATGCCTGACCCAACCGACACCTTCGGCCTGCACCGGCCGGACATGGGAACGACTGACTGGCACGTCCCGCTCAACGAGAACTTCGAGACGATCGATACGGTTCTCGCAGGGCTCTCCAGTAGCTCCGGCGCGACCAGCGGTCCGTGGGACACCAAACTCGTCGGCTCCAACGATATCGAGAACCCCCGCCCCGGCCTCGGCGAGGCGATTCGGGCCGCGATCGACAACGGCCGGCCGTGTATCGACGTCCGCGGGGCCTGGTCGATGGGAACAGGTGTCAAGTTCAGTTCGGCGAGTGACACGCCCGCGACCGGGTCACCCCCGCGGCGCCTGCCAGTCATCATCGACGCCACCGGTGCAATCGTCGAGTATACGGGCTCGGGCTGGGCGTTCACGAACGACTGTACGGGGAACGTAGGGGGCCAGATCGCGGGCGGACGCTTCGAACTCCACGGCGGCGTCTGGGCGAACACCGGAAACGCCACCGGGTTCATCCGCGGCATCGACGTCAACTTCAACGAATACCTCCCGCAAACGACGAGGGAGTTCCCCATCGTCTATCAGCCCGAGATCGGCAACCGCTGGTGTGAGTCGAACGTGTTCGGCGGCCAGCACCACACCCCCCGTATCGGTATCAAGGCTGTCAGTCCCCGGGGCGTCTCCTTCCAGGATAACTACGTCCGTAACATCCAGCTCGGTATCTTCCGCGAGTACGCGTTCGATCTCTCGGGGAACTGGAACGACTGCAAGTTCGAGAACCCGACCTGTATCGCAGGGGGTGAGGGAGCAGCGGCGTTCCGGAACAATGGGAATCTCGGCGGAACGACCATCGACAATCTCGAACTCGAGGACGCGACCCAGGGGCTCGATCATTACTACGTCATCAAGATCGGCCCGGATGCGGCGGCGCGCGGTCCCGACTTCGACGGGGGCAAACACGACTTCGTCCGGTCGAAGAAGAACCTGGAATTCGTCGATCCCTCGAACGCCACGGGCCCGTGGCACGTCTGGCTGACCGAGACGAACCGGGGGGCCAAGCACGAGTACCGGATATGCGGTGACGAAAACGGGTTCGGCACCCAGCAGTGCCGCATCTTCGACGGCAACGGGCACCGCGTCGAGACGGCCGACCACCCCAACAACTGGCTCTGACCCGGGACCGAGTGCGCGACTGAGTACACCTACATTTGACCCTGGGACCGATACGACGAGTCGCAACTGGGCGAGAACGACGGCGGCGCCAACAGCTCGGGTAGCCTCCCGATTGACACTGATGAGACGCTGGATCTCCGACGTTGAATACAACACATTACCCGTGTACGCGACACCATGGTCGTGGCCGCTTTCGAGACAGACCTCGGGGACCCCGTCCCCGAGACGGATGCTCGTCGAGTCGTCGGTAGGTCGTCCTTCTCCCCTGGCTCGATCAGAACAGAAACCTGACCGAACTCGTTGAGCGTACTGGAGGACTACCTCATGCCCACCCCGATCTCGTCGGGCGAATTCGGGTTCGTCTCTTTCCCGTCTCCGAGAGCCCGAAGTCATCAGTACGAGAGAGGAGAGGCTCTACACGTAGAGATTCAAGCCACGGCCCGGATTTGAACCGGGGTATAGCTGCTCTGCAGGCAGCCGCGTAAGCCGGACTCTGCCACCGTGGCTCGCGCTCGACTCTAGCGCCGAGATTCGTTTAAGCGTAGCGGTACGGGTTCACGTCGTCACCCGAGGCCGCCACGGCAGTCCGACCACGCCAGTGGACGGACCCGGCGTGGAGCCAGCCGGGGCTACCGTCCTCATCGTTCTATTGCTCGCTGAAACGACGAGTGCCCGACCGGTGTCGCCACTGGTCGGGCATGAGTACGAGCGGCGCGGTGCGGCCGCTCTTCGTGTGATGAATGAAGTATGAGTGGTAGGCGGCGAACCACCAGTTTCGGGGGTCGACAGACCCGTTTCCGGATCCACCGGGACGAACCCTGCGTGGTTCCGAATCGGGGTCCTCGCCCCGCACTTGGCCCCTCGCTCTCGCGAGGCAGTTTTCCCAGAGGCTCGCGCACTCCAGTACTCGCCGGAACGCTGGCGGGCTTAACTTCCGTGTTCGGGATGGGTACGGGTGTTTCCCCGCCGCTTTGGCCGCCTTAACGCCGACCCACGGAGTCGAACCGTGGCGAGTCCATAGTCGGTGGCAGACACTGTGTGTGACGTGCGATCCAGTTAGCGCCTGGACCCGCTTCGTGCGGGTACCGTGCGGTTTCCGATCCAGATGATTGAGTGGCTTCGCTCCTTAGTTCTCGCGGGCTGAACACCTCGTTACCTCGGTGCGTACACCCCGAGTCTATCTGTCCCGTCTTCTACGGGCGAGCTTAGCGGTGCCTCTTTTCCGGGTGGGTTTCGAGCTTAGATGCGTTCAGCTCTTACCCCGTGTGGCGTAGCTGCCCGGCACTTGCCCTCTCGGACAACCGGTACACCAGTGGCCACCGATCGTAGTTCCTCTCGTACTATACGATCGTTCCCGTCAGGCACCAGACACCCCCAATAGATAGCAGCCGACCTGTCTCACGACGGTCTAAACCCAGCTCACGACCTCCTTTAATAGGCGAACAACCTCACCCTTGCCCGCTTCTGCACGGGCAGGATGGAGGGAACCGACATCGAGGTAGCAAGCCACCGGGTCGATATGTGCTCTTGCCGGTGACGACTCTGTTATCCCTAGGGTAGCTTTTCTGTCGTCAATAGCCCGCATTGGGCAGGCATATTGGTTCGCTAGACCACGCTTTCGCGTCAGCGTCCCTCGTTAGGAAGGACACTGTCAATCCACCTTTTGCTCTTGCACTCTTCCACGGGTTCCCGACCCGCGTGAGGTGGACATAGGGCGCGCTCGATATCCTTTCGAGCGCGTACCGCCCCAGTCAAACTGCCCGGCTATCGGTGTCCTCCTCCCGGAGTGAGAGTCACAGTCACTGACGGGTAGTATTTCACTGATGGCTCGGTGGCCCGCTAGCGCGGGTACCTGTGTAACGCCTCCTACCTATTCTGCACATCAGCGACCATGTCTCAGCGACAGCCTGCAGTAAAGCTCCATAGGGTCTTCGCTTCCCCTTGGGGGTCTCCAGACTCCGCACTGGAACGTACGGTTCACCGGGCCCAACGTTGGGACAGTGGCGCTCTCGTTGATCCATTCATGCAAGCCGCTACTGAAGCGGCAAGGTACTACGCTACCTTAAGAGGGTCATAGTTACCCCCGCCGTTGACGGGTCCTTCGTCCCATTGTACTGGGTGTTCAGATACCCGCACTGGGCAGGATTCAGTGACCGTACGAGTCCTTTCGGATTTGCGGTCACCTGTGTTGTTACTAGACAGTCGGAGCGCCCAGGTCACTGCGACCTGCCCGTTTCCCGGGCAGGCATCCCTTATCGCGAACTTACGGGACTAACTTGCCGAATTCCCTAACGTCGGTTGTCCCCGACAGGCCTTGGCTTTCTCTGCCACGAGCACCTGTGTCGGTTCTCGGTACGGACACTACACTCGCCTTTTCACGGGCCCTGGGTTGAACCGGCTTGCGCTATCCCGCCGTTCGTCCGCTTCGTGCCGTTACGGCTTCCACGGATTTGGACGGTTCGACCACGCGAAGGCGTGGCCCGGTCGACCCCAAGGCGTCAGCTTTCAATGTGTAGTGGCGCTGGAATATTAACCAGCTTCCCACTTCGTCCTGCTCGAATTACGACAGGACTTAGGACCGGCTAACCCTCGACTGACGAACATTGTCGAGGAACCCTTACTCGTTCGGCCGTCGGGATTCTAACCCGACTATCGCTGCTACTGCGGCCAGGATTTTCGTCGTCGGTCGGTCCACACGAACTCTCGTCCATGCTTCCACCCGACCGTCGTGCCAACCTACTGGAACACTCTGTGAGGAGTGCCGCCAGGTCTCGGTGGTGGGCTTGAGCCCCGATCATTTTCGGCGCCCCGAACCTCGGCCGGTAAGCTGTTACGCTTTTCTTAGAGGGTAGCTGCTTCTAAGCTCACCTCCCGGCTGTCTGGGGCTCGGGACCACCTTCGATCGCACTTAGCCCACACTTGGGGACCTTAACCCAGCTCTGGGTTGTCTCCCTCACGCTGCACAAGCTTACCCCGCACAGCGGACTCCCTGCGTCCACGGCGTCCGTAGGTTCGGAGTTTGACAGGAGGACCGACTCCTCTCGGAGTCGGAGCCTCCAATCGGTCGCTCTACCCCACGAACTACCTCGGCAGAGGTCATGCTTCGACATGTTTCGGTTGGAACCAGCTGTCTCCGGGTTCGATGGGCCTTTCACCCCTACACGTAGATCACGGGAGGGTATTGTAGGACACCAACCCTAGCAGGCTTCCACGTAGCTTTCGCCACGCTTCACCTTGTCCACGCGTAGATCACCCGGTTTCGGGTCGTGTCCGTTCGACTCCCCGCGCTTGAACACGGTGGCCCTGGCGTCGAAGACGCTGCGGCCGTATCGGTTTCCCTATGCCTTCGCGGATACCCCGCTTAGACTCGCCGAACAGACACACTCCCTGGCTCGTTTTTCAAAACGCACGACGGAACACCGGCTTCCCGAGATTCCTACTGCAGGGTCGCCCCTGTGTCGTTCCTCGCGGGACCTTTCGTGCCCCGTCGCTCCATCGCCAATTGATTTCAGGCCCTATTGCACCTCCCTTCTTGGGGTGCTTTTCAGCGTTCGCTCACGCTACTTGTTCGCTATCGGTCTCAGGTAGTATTTAGTCTTGGCCGTCAATGCCGGCCATCTTCTCGAGGGGTTTCCAGCCCCCGATACTCTGGATCCGACCCGGGGTCGCTTCCTCCCGATACGGGGCTATCACCCTGTATCGCGCTCCGTTCCAGAAGACTTCTCGAGAGGTCGCGACCCGTTATGGTCAGTCCGTACACCACATTGCCCGAAGGCTTCGGTTTGGACTGTGTCGCGTTCACTCGCCGTTACTGACGACATCGCATTCGCTTTCTCTTCCTGCCCCTACTAAGATGTTTCAATTCGGGGCGTTCCCCATTGCGCAAGGCAATTGCGGGGGGATTCCCATTAGGAGATCCGTGGTTCTTGGCCTCCGTGCGGCTTCCCACGGCTTATCGCAGCTTGGCACGTCCTTCGTCGGCACCTGAGCCGAGCCATCCACCAACTGGCATAGTAGCCACGATGATGTTGGATCGTTGGATCGTCGAGCCGTCAGGCTCGACTGATGTGTTGAGCCCGAAGGCTCAACGGTTGAGTCCGTCGGATGACGGACTCGCGCTCGGTGAACCCGTACGAAACGGGTCCAGTGTGCGCCTGGATCGCACGTACACACAGTGTCATCTACACGCCCTGGTGTCTGACAGGCGCGTGCATCTACCCTTCCCACCCGCGCTTGCACGGGGTGGTGCATCGGTCGTACACGGGTAGAGCGCCGGTTGCCACTTAAGGCACCCGGTTTCCACCCGGACATGGACCCACTGGGATTCGAACCCAGGGCATCCTCCTTGCAAAGGAGGCACTCTACCACTGAGCTATGGGCCCGTCGCAGCCACTTCGACCGGTCCCGGCGCGAGATCGCGCCGCGTCCGAGCGTGGCTGTAGCCCTGGTAGTTCATAGGTGCTCGGTCGGACGCGAGTACTCGAACCCTCGAAAGGTGGGCCGGAGCGAAGCTCCGGTCCCGGTCAGTGGAGGTGATCCAGCCGCAGATTCCCCTACGGCTACCTTGTTACGACTTAAGCCCCCTTGCGGAGCCCAGATTCGACCGTCGCATGACGGCCTCATCCGGACCCCACTCGGGTGCTTTGACGGGCGGTGTGTGCAAGGAGCAGGGACGTATTCGCCGCGCGCTACTGACACGCGACTACTACCGAATCCAGCTTCATGAGGGCGAGTTTCAGCCCTCAATCCGAACTACGACCGGGTTTAGGAGATTAGCGTCCCCTCTCGGGGTAGCGTCCCACTGTCCCGGCCATTGTAGCCCGCGTGTGGCCCAGCTCATTCGGGGCATACTGACCTACCGTTGCCCGTTCCTTCCTCCGCTTTGGCAGCGGCAGTCCCCCTAGTGTACCCAGCCATCGCGAGATGCTGCTGGCAACTAGAGGTGCGGGTCTCGCTCGTTGCCTGACTTAACAGGACGCCTCACGGTACGAGCTGACGGCGGCCATGCACCTCCTCTCAGCAGCTCGAGTAAGGTCATCAACCTGACCGTCATAACTGCTGTCGGAGCTGGTGAGATGTCCGGCGTTGAGTCCAATTAAACCGCAGGCTCCTCCGGTTGTAGTGCTCCCCCGCCAATTCCTTTAAGTTTCATCCTTGCGGACGTACTTCCCAGGCGGCTCGCTTCACGGCTTCCCTACGGCACAGCGCAGGCTCGTAGCCTGCGCCACACCTAGCGAGCATCGTTTACGGCTAGGACTACCCGGGTATCTAATCCGGTTCGAGACCCTAGCTTTCGTCCCTCACCGTCGGATCCGTTCTCCAGAGGCGCTTTCGCCACCGGTGGTCCGTCCAGGATTACGGGATTTCACTCCTACCCCGGACGTACCCCTCTGGTCTCCCGGTCCCAAGCCGAGCGGTTTCCGCCGGACGCCCACTGGTTGAGCCAGTGGATTTCCCGACGGACCTGCCCGGCCGGCTACGGACGCTTTAGGCCCAATAATAGCGGCCATCACTTGGGCTGCCGGTGTTACCGCGGCGGCTGGCACCGGTCTTGCCCAGCCCTTATTCGTGTACCACCTTACGGTACACAAAAGCGAGGGCTCTATGCCCTCGCACTCGGTGTCCCCCTATCGCACTGGCGTGCAGTGTAAAGGTTTCGCGCCTGCTGCGCCCCGTAGGGCCCGGACTCTTGTCTCAGAGTCCGTCTCCGGGCTCTTGCTCTCACAACCCGTACCGATTATCGGCACGGTGGGCCGTTACCCCACCGTCTACCTAATCGGCCGCAGCCGCATCCTGTGGCGCCGGAGCCTTTCACGCTTCCTGCATTCCAGCATGGAAGCGATATCCGCTATTAGCCTCAGTTTCCCGAGGTTATGGCGGTCCACAGGGTAGCTTGGCCACGTGTTACTGAGCCGTTTGCTACGTTAGACGTACAACTCGCATGGCTAAATCGGACACCGATAGCAATGGCCTCCGGCAGGATCAACCGGAATGCTACCCGCGACGAGCGCGGGTGGGCGAGCTCGATTAACCTCGAGCTCAAGGCGGGACACACTCAGATGAGTGTGTGCTATCGGGTTCGAGTGACATCGGACCGACCGAGTGTCACCGAACTACCAGGGCTAACATCAGATCCCATCTGTACGGCGGACCGCAGGGGTGGAATCCTCATCTCCTTCGGACCCTAATATCAACCACGATGGGTCATAAACCCATCGGAAGCGTTCGGGTCCACGAGCGACCCCCGGGAAGGGGCCGACCGCATCGACGTATCCATTCCGAGTGCCCTGTTCCACTTAAGGGCGTCGGAACGTGTCCGGCCCGCCGGGCGCGAACCCGGTGGACCGTCGCGGGGGGCGTCCCCCGCGTCCTTCGCATTACCTTCTGATGGGAGTGTTTTACTTAAACCCGTCGTTACAACCCCGCCACGTCACGCGGTTTCATGCCGCGGTGCGTGTGACTCGGTGTCGCGTGAGGCGGGGGACCACGCGTCCCGCTCGGCCCGAACGAACGATCCGCCACCACCCCGATGAGGCCCCGTCGGAGGACTCCAGTTAGCCTATAAATCTTTCTCACGACTGAACGGCGATCGTTGGCCGATCCATTCCGGTCGAGTCGACCGTAGGAGTCCGGGGTCCCGGTAGCCGGGTCGCCCAACTCCGACGGCGGCCCGTCGGGTCCCCGTAACGGTATTTCGCGCGGCTGGAGGCCTGGCGGTCGTCCCTCGCGGTTCGCGGTCGGTCCCGCCGGGTGAGGGCCGCGCGTCACGGTCGGCGTCCGCGAACGGACGAGCGCGACCGTGCAGGCACGCGTTCGACGCCGTGACGGATATACTGTCGGTCCCGCCCGGGACCGCGCCGGCGACCGGGCGCGGGGATTCTCGATCGACGGATCTCCTGGGGGTCGTCGTGGGCGCGAAGAAATGGGGTGGATCAGATCTCGTCGAGGTGCTCGATGCCCCGCTTCGAGACGTTCGCCTCCGTGATCTCACCGGGCATCCAGTCCGGTTTGTCCGAGGGGGCCTGTTCCTTCCAGGCCCATCCATCGTAGATGTGGACCTTCTTGGTCCCCTTCTCCCGGAGTCTGATCTCGGTCTTGTTCGCGTCGGCCTCGCTCGGTGCGGGCTCAAGCCGTCGCGCGGCCTTCAGCGCCGCCTGTCGCGGGGTTCGTCCCGAGAAGACGCTGCTCTCCGAGCCGTCGGCCTGCCGGAGCGCGAAGTTCCGCTTGTCGTCGTCGCGTGCCATGGTTTACACCACCGTGTTGACGGTACACATTCCAGTATATAAAGATATCCCAGGAAACGGGACACGGCGAGCGGTTCTTTATATATCGTGCCCGCAGGGCCTCCCCGGAGACGGCGTTGGAGGGCCCTCCCAGGAGCCCGAACGTGGGGGTCAGGAGCCGCGCGCGCGGTTGCGAGGCGTCGTCTCGGCAGTCCCCGACAGAGCCCCGTCTCGACGGTTCCCGGTGGACTCTCACGGTACACTTATGTACCCTCTATGGCCAACGCCACAACATACCGCGATGGTGCGAAAGAAGAAGCTCAGCCCCAGTGGCGCCAAGGACGAGAACGGCGAGTACCACAACGTCCACGTGAACCTCCACGAGGACGAGCTCGCCGTCGCCGGGATGTCCATCGGTGACGAGGTCTTCGTGCGCGTGCGGGACAACAAGATCATCATCCAGAAGGCCGACCCGGACGAGGTCGAACACGAGTTCTGATACTGTCGGACGTACCTTCGTGAAGATACGCCTCACCAGAGGGTGGTGAAATTCTTACAGAGCGTACGTCCGACAGTACGAACGCACCGTCGGGACCCGACCGCCGTCGTTAAGACGGCGGGACGACCGGTTCGGGTCGATGCTGTACGAGGCCGCCAAGCCGCTGCTGTTCGCGCTCCCGGCCGAGACCGCCCACGGGATCGTCTCCGAACTCCTGCGTCTGGTCCAGGAGACTCCCCTCGAACGTCGGCTCGCTCGCCGCTACATCGTCGATGACGACCGCCTCCGGACCGAGGCGTTCGGGCTCTCCTTTCCCAACCCCGTCGGCGTGGCCGCGGGCTTCGACAAGAACGCGCACGTCCCGCGCGCGCTCGCGGCGCTCGGCTTCGGTCACGTCGAGGTCGGTGGCGTCACCGCCGAGCGCCAGCCCGGGAACCCGCGCCCGCGGCTCTTCCGACTCGCAGAGGACCGCGCCCTCGTGAACCGCATGGGGTTCAACAACGAGGGCGCGGACGCCGTCGGGATGCGCCTCGCCGACCTCGACCTTTCCGTTCCGCTGGGGGTCAACGTCGGCAAGTCCAAATCCACGCCGCTGGCGGAGGCCGAGGACGACTACTGCTACACCTACGAGCGGGTCGCCGACTCGGCCGACTACGTCGTCGTCAACGTCTCCTCGCCGAACACGCCCGGGCTCCGGAGTCTCCAGCGGCGCGACCGTCTCGAGTCGATCCTCGGGGCGCTCCGGGAGGCCGGTGCCGACCCGCTCCTGGTAAAGCTCTCGCCCGACCTCCCCGACCCGGCCGTCGAGGAGGCGCTCGCCGTCGTCGACGACCTCGCCCTGGAGGGCGTCATCGCCACCAACACCACCACCGAGCGGCCGGACACCCTCGGATCACCGAACCGCGCCGAGACCGGCGGGCTCTCGGGTGCGCCCATCGAGGGCCGGGCCACCGAGATGGTCCGGTTCGTCGCCGAGCGGACGGACGTCCCCGTCATCGGCGTCGGGGGGGTCTCGGACGCCGAGGGTGCCTACGCCAAGATACGCGCGGGCGCGAGCCTCGTCCAGCTCTACACCGCCCTCGTCTACGAGGGGCCGGGGGTCGCCCGCGACATCAACCGCGGCCTGCTCGACCTGCTCGAACGTGACGGGTTCGGAAGTGTCGAGGAGGCCGTCGGAGCGGACCTGTAGTGGGACAGGAGAACCACGACAGGGAGCCGCTGTGCGGTCGCGGGCGGTATCACCAGCACACTCACCCGCGAGCGAGGGCCGTAGGTCCGAGCGAGCGCAGTTTTTCCCCACGTTTTTCCGACGAGAGGTTCCACAGCGAGCGAACGAAGTGAGCGAGCGAGGAAACCCGAGGAGGAAAAAGTGGTGGGCTAACCGACGATGACGATAGCCTCGTCCAGTTCGAGCAGGTCGCCCTCGCCGTCGTACCGGCGCTCCTCCTCGACCTCGAACATCCCCGCGTCGAGTTCGTGACCGGCCGCGCGCAGGACCTCGCCGTCGAGTTCGTACTCGCCGGCCTCGATGGCCGCGTCGATGTCGGGCACGTCACCGCCGAACTCGGGGCCGACGAGCGAGTAATCGAGATCGATACCGGCCACGACAGTTTCGACTGCGGGGCGCTCGTCGAGCACCTCCAGAACCTCGACGTGCATCGCACCCGCGACGTCCTCGCGGAAGGCTTCGAGCCCCTCGCCGTACACCCGGACGTGTTCGAGTGGTTCGTTCAGCGCCAGGTTCCGCTCGGACTTGTACTTCCGGAGCGCGCCCACCACCGCGAGCGCCGCCTCACCCGCCGCCCGGTCGGCCTCCACTCCCATCGGTTCGGGCCAGTCGGCGAGGTGGATGCTCTCCCCGGCCTCGCCGGTCGTCTCGTCCGCGTAGAGCTCCTGCCAGAGCTCCTCGGTCACGTGCGCGAGCACGGGCGCGAACATCTTGAGGAACCGTCGGTGGACCTCCCGGCAGGTCCACGCCGCCGAGGCGTCGCCGCCGTCGCGCACGCGCTGTTTGGCGATCTCGAGGTAGTCGTCACAGAACGTGTGCCAGAAGAACGAGCGCAGGCCGTCGCGGGCCTTCGAGAACTCGCGGTTCTCCAGCCTGCCGGTGAGGCTCGCGAGCTCCTCGTCGAGCGAGGCGAGCAGCCACCGGTCGATCCCGGCGAGCTCCGGCCGCTCGTCGGGAGCGTCCTCGGAGAGCTGCTCGACGAGCTTCGAAGCGTTCCAGAGCTTCTGGAGCAGCCGCTCGCCGGCGACGATCCCCTTCTCCTTGTATGGGAGGTCGTCGCCCACCGAGGAGCCGGCGGCCCAGTAGCGGGCGGCGTCGACGGGGTACTTCTCGAGGACCTCGTCGGGCGCGACGATGTTCCCGAGCGATTTGGACATCTTCACCCGGTTCTCGTCGAGCACCATCCCGTTGATCATCACGGAGTCGAACGGCACCTCGCCGGTGTGCTCGTAGCACTTGACCACGGTGTGAAAGAGCCAGAACGAGATGATGTCGTGGCCCTGCGGGCGCATGTCCATCGGGTAGAGCTCCGGTCGGGACATCGTGGGCGCCCCGTCCACGTCGTCCTCCGCCTCGGTCCAGCCGGCGTTGATCAGCGGCGTGAGCGAGGAGGTCGCCCACGTGTCGAAGACGTCGTCCTCGGGGACGAACTCCTCGCCCCCACACTCGGGACAGGCGTCGACGGGCGGGTCGTCCGAGAGCGGATCCACGGGAAGGTCCTCCTTGCGGGCCATGATCGGCTCGTCGCAGTCCGCACAGTACCAGACCGGGAACGGGATCCCCGAGGAACGCTGCCGGGAGATGGCCCAGTCCCACTGGAGGCCCTCGATCCAGTTCCTGTACCGGGTGAACATCTTCTCGGGGTACCAGTCCATCTCCCGGCCGGCCTCCAGGTACTCCTCGCGCTTGTCGAGCAGTTCGACGTACCACTGCTCGGTGACGAGGAACTCGATGGGGGTGTCACACCGCTCGTGGACGTTCACCGTGTGCTCGATGGCCCGGCGGTCGAGCAGCGCGCCCGCCTCGCGGAGGTCCTCGACGATGGCCTCGCGGGCCTCGTCGCTCCCCATCCCCGAGTACTCGCCGGCGACGTCGGTCAGCGTCCCCGTCTCGTCGATGGCAATGCGGAGCGGGAGGTCGTGGGCCTGGTACCACTCGATGTCCGTCTGGTCGCCGAACGTACAGCACATCACCACGCCCGACCCGGTTTCGAGGTCGACCCGTTCGTCCTCGATGATCGGGACCCGCTGGCCGAAGATCGGGATCTCGGCCTCCTCGCCGACGAGGTGCTCGTTCGCGTCGTCGTCGGGGTGGACGAACACCGCGACACACGCGGGCAGGAGTTCCGGCCGCGTCGTCGAGATGGTGAACGAATCACCGCCCACGACGGAGAACTCGATGTCGTTGAAGTGCGAGTCGCGCTCGTCGTCCTCGGTCTCGACCTGCGAGATGGCGGTCTCGCACTCCGGACACCAGATGGTCGGCGCGCGCTGGCGGTACTCCCGGCCGTCCTCGTAGAGTTCGAGGAACGACCGCTGGGAGATGCGCTGGACCCGGGGCTCGATGGTCTGGTAGGTGTTCTCCCAGTCGATGGAGACGCCGAGCGACTGCATCTTCTCGGTGAAGTCCGACTCGTACTCCGCACAGACCTCCCGACAGAGCTGCTGGAACTCGCGGCGCTCGTAGTCCTGGTGGGCGATATCGAGCTCCTCCTCGGTGAGCCGCTCGGAGGCGATACCGTTGTCGTCGTAGCCGAACGGGAAGAACACGTCCTGGCCTCGCATCCGCTCGAACCGCGCGACGAAGTCCTGGAGCGTCGCCCCGTAGACGTGGCCCCAGTGGAGGTTGCCCGACACCGTCGGCGGCGGGGTGTCGATGGTGAACACCGTGTCGGGGTCGACCGCCTCCGGGTCCTCGGGTTCGGCGTACGCGTAGGTCCCCGCGTCGACCCAGCGTTCCTGCCACTTCGGTTCGACCGCCTCCGGGTCGTACGTTCCCTCGATCCTCGACCGCTCTTTTCCGGTGCTCATCTGTGTGCTGTTGGTAGTGTCGGCGTGGGCTGGTGTAGTGTGTCGCGGTTCCGCTGTGTGTCGGTCCCGTCCGCTGCTGGTCGGAGCGTCGATGCGCCGTCCCAAGGAAGTGTCGAAGAGGCCCTACGAGGGGCCTACACGGCCGGGTACGCCGCCGAGACGGACGGCGAACGCGCGGCCGGGACGGACGGGCGTCTCGCGCGGAGGCGTGGCGCGTGTCGCCGGCGCGGACGCGTGAGTCACACCGAACAGTGGAGGGCGACCGGACTTATCCGTTTCGTCACGCTCCGTGCGGGTGCGCCGGTACACCGCCGAGGGGCCCGGTTCGCAGTCGAGAGCAGGCGAGACCTGGGAGCTCAGTCGGACGATCCGGGCGGGGACGCCGTCTCGATCCCGTCGAGCGCGTCGAGCCCGCGTTCGAGGTCGGCGAGCAGGTCATCAACGTGCTCGATACCGACGGACATCCGCAGGAGCGAGTCCGTGATACCGATGCGGGCGCGCTCCTCTCGTGTGAGCGGCGAGTGGGTCATCGAGGCGGGATGTTCGATCAGCGACTCGACGCCGCCGAGGCTGACCGCGAGCGGGAACTCCCGGAGCGCCCCGAGGAACGCCTCGACGCCCTCGATACCGGTATCCAGTTCGAACGAGAGGACGCCCCCGAACCCGGAGGTCTGCCGGCGCGCGAGGTCGTGCTGGGGGTGCGATTCGAGTCCGGGGTAGTGGACGTGCTCGACACGGTCGTCCGCTTCGAGGAACTCCGCGATGGCGAGCGCGTTCTCCTCGTGGCGCTCCATCCGGAGCGGGAGGGTCCGCACGCCCCGGAGGACGAGATAGGAGTCGAACGGCGAGAGCATGTTACCGAAGCCGACCCGCTGGAGGAACCCGATCTCGTCGAGGAGCGCCTCGTCGTCGGTCACGAGCGCGCCGCCCACCGAGTCGCTGTGACCATTGATGAACTTCGTCGTGCTGTGGACGACGAGGTCGGCCCCGAGGTCGAGGGGGCGCTGGAAGTACGGGCTCATGAAGGTGTTGTCGACGCCGAACGTCGCCTCGCCGTCGTGAGCGATGTCGGCGATGGCCTCGATGTCACAGAGGTGCATCAGGGGGTTGGTCGGCGACTCCATCCAGACGAGCTCCGTCCCGGGACGCATCGCCTCGGCGACGTTCTCCGGGTCGCGGGCGTCGACGTAGGAGACCTCGACGTCGAACCGCTCGGCGAACAGCCGCGAGAGCATCGTCTTCGTCCCGCCGTAGAGGTCGTCGAAGGCGACGACGTGGTCGCCGGGGCGGAGCGTCGCGGTCATCGCGGCGGCGATGGCGGCGCTCCCGGAGGCGAACGCGAGGGCACCCTCGCCGCCCGAGAGGGCCGCGAGCCGGTGTTCGAGCGTGTTCCGCGTCTGGTTCGAGAGCCGCGAGTAGAGGTACTCCCCCGCGTCGGGATCGAGCGATTCGAGGTCGCCCTCCGGGTCGAGCCCGTCGACCGCGTAGGTGGTCGTCAGGTGGATGGGCGTGACGACGTCCTCGGCCGACGAGCGCGTCGGGCTACCCTCGCCGTGCGTGACCGCCAGCGTCTCGAACCGCCGCCTGTCTTCGTCCTGTTCGTCCATGGCGGCCACAGGTGAACCACGCCCGTAAGCGTTCCCCCCTTCGTCGCAATATAATTACCCATGGTAATTCAGATCAGTGACGGATTATCTCCGCTCATCGGGCACGTTCGACCGGTCGAATTACCGTCGCGCATCGGCTGTCCGGTCGGGTGGACGGAGCGAGATCCGGGTCCGTCGACCGTCGGAACTCAGTCCCGGCCGAGCGCGTCGAGCCGGAACTCGAAGGCCGCGACGGGCAGTTCGAGGTCGTGTTCGACCAGCACCTCGGGGTGGAGTTCCCCGACCACGCCGGCCGGCTCCCCGCCGATCACGACCTCGGCGACCCTGCCCGAGATGAACGAGGGGTGGTCGGTCGCGGGCGTCTCCAGGTCGGCACCGAACGCCCGGCAGAGCGCCGCCAGCCGCGACTTGGCGTCCTCGTAGGAGGCGTCCGTGCGCGCGAGGACGGCCGCGACGTGGCGTGCCTCGGCGACACCCGTGTTCTCCCCATCATCGCGGTGGGCGGCCAGGCCGATCTCCGCGAGGTCCTGGGGGTACGCCCGGTGGGTGTTCCGTTCGAGGACCATCGTCAGCGAGGGGAGCGCCCACGTCCGGAGCATCGTGTAGTCCTCGCTATAGGGTTCGGTGATCGTCACCGGCTCGTCCGCGCCGAACGCGTCGGTGCCGCGTTCGACGTTCATCCGCTCGTAGTTCTCGACCTCGCTGATCATGTGGAAGTCGAGCAGGTCCTCGAACCCGAGCCCGACGAGCGCGTCGCGGGCGGCGTCCTCCAGGCGCGAACGCTCGTGGCGACCGCCCACCGTCGAGACGTCCGGGTAGCGGGGTTCGAGGTCGTTGAACCCGTAGGCCCGGCCCACGTCGTCGACGAGGTCGAGCGCGTGGAGCACGTCCACGCGGTACGGCGGGACGTCGACCTCGTAGGCGATCTCGTCGTCCCCCACCTCGGTGGTCGAGGCGTCGAGTCCCGAGCGCTCGAACAGGTCGATCACGTCCTCCGTTTCGAGCGAGACACCCATGATCGACTCGATGCGCTCGTGGGCGACCGACTTCCGGTCGGTCGAGAGGTCGGGACGGACGGTCTCGCGATCGGGATACTCCACGGAGACCTCCTCGACGCGGCCGCCGCGTGCGTCGAGCGCGTAGCAGACGATGTTCAGCATCCGGTCGATCGTCCACTGATCCGTGCCGGTCATCTCGATCAGGAGGTCACGGGACCCCTCGTCGACCTCCGTCCGCTTGCCGTTGATGACGGGAGGAAACGAGAACAGGCCGATCTCGTCGTAGATTGCGGGGTAGCGCCCGTAGTCCTCGACGATGGGCGCGTAGGTCCTTCCCGTGGGGTGGTCGGTGAGCACCTCGGCGGGCGTCATGTCGGTGTCGGCTTCGAGGGGGACGAACCGGTCGCCGTCGGGCTCGACGCCGCGGTAGGTGATGGTCTTCGCGTGGTCGTCACCGCCCTCGCCGGCCGCCCGGCCCTTCAGCATCGTCAGGTCGTGAACGCCGATGGCACCCTTGACGCGCTTTCGGCCCATCGTCGCGTGGAGCTTCTCCTGGAGCTGGATGAGCGACTCCAGCTTCGCCTCGCCCATGTCCAGCCCGCGGACGATGGCGGCCGTGACGTACGGTCGCTCCTCGGGGACGGACTCGTCGACCTCGACGACCCACTCCGCGGAGTTCGTGGTCGGGACGTAGACGCCGCGGTCGTCGCCGTACTGGTATCGCAGCGAGCGCGCCACGCCCTCGACCGAGAGCCGGTCGAGCCGGTCGGGGGCGAACTCCAGCTGGAACTCCCCCTCTTCCGTCTGGCCCTCGTACTCCAGCCCGAGCGCGAACAGGTCCTCGCGGAGCTCGTCGTCGCCCTTCTCGTCGTGACCCGTGAGCCGCCGGAGCTCGTCGGGGTCGACGTCGACGACGGGCATCAGTAGACCGCCTCCGTGGTCCGCAGGAGTTCGAGGTCACACAGCGTCCCGTGGACGTCACGGATGTCCTCGAAGCCGTACATCAGCATGAGCAGACGTTCGAGGGCGAGCCCCCAGGCCATCACGTCACACTCGACGCCGAGCGGACGGAGCACCTCCTCGCGGAAGATGCCCGAGTTGCCGATCTCGACCATCTCGCCCGTCTCCGGGTGGGTGCCGAACAGCTCGAAGCTTGGCTCGGTGTAGGGGTTGTAGTGGGGTTTGAACTCCAGGTCGGTGATACCGAACTGCTCGTAGAACTCGGTGAACGTACCCATCAGATCCCGCACGGAGAGGTCCTCGGCCATCACCCAGCCCTCGATCTGGAAGAACTCCAGGAGGTGGGTCGGGTCGAGCGTATCGTTCCGGTAGACCTTCTCGACGCTGAAGTACCGCTGTGGGGGTTCGAGGTCGCCGACCTCGTGACCCGAGAGGTAGCGCATCGAGAGCGAGGTGGTGTGCCCCCGGAGGTCCACCTCGCGGGCCACCTCCTCGGTCCACGGCGAGTGGTAGCCGTCGCCGTCCTCGCCGACACCTTCGAGGTGAGCCGAGCGCACCCGGTCGACGAGGTCCTCGGGGAGATCGTCGATGGGCGGGACGTCGAGGGCGAACTGGTCCCAGTGCGTTCTGGCGGGGTGGTCCTGTGGCATGAACAGGCAGTCGTTGATCCAGAACTCCGCGTCGGCGTGGGGACCCTCCATCTCGCGGAACCCCATCCCGACGAGGACGTCCTTCACGCGGTCGGCCGTCTGCCGGAGGACGTGCTTGCGCCCGCCGTAGGTCGTCTCGGCGTCGGCCTCGACGTTGTACTCGGTGAACTCGACGTCGCGCCACTCCCCCGAGGTGAGCATCTCGGGGGTGAGCGCGCTCACCGTCTCGGCCGTCTCGATGCCCTCCATCAGCGCCGTGACGCCCTCGTCGGTGACGGTGATCGACCGGACGGTGCGGGAGGCACGGCTGACGAGTCCGCGCTCTTCGAGGCGGTCGAGCGTCCCGTCGTCGACGGCATCGAGATCCCCCACCTCGACGGCCGACAGCGCCGCCGCCTCGGGGTCGTCGGTCGGGTCCACCCGCGGGGAGTCGGCGACGGTCACCTCGCCGGCGTCGATCTCGCCGAACCCCTTGCGGGCGAAGTTGGCGAGCGCGACGTCCACCCCAGGGCCGTCCAGCCCCGCCTCGGGGAGGAGCTGTCCGAGCGGGACCGGCGACTCGTCCGCGCCGGCCTCGATCGCCGCGTCGTAGAGGCGGCGCTCGGGGAGGGCCGTCTCCGCGTACTCGCTCCCCTCGTCGGTGAGCGTCACCGCCGCGTCCTCGCGCTCCTCGACGGCGAGCAGTCCCTCCTCGGCGAGTTCGAAGGCCGCGCGGTTCACCGCCTGTGAGGGTTCGTCGAGTTCCTCGGCGAGCTGTTCGGTCGTCTTCGGGTCGGTCGCGCTCGCGGCTTCGAGGAGCGCGACCTGTGTCTCCGGGAGTCTGTGTGGCATTCGATTGGGTTGGTCTCCGGTGGTCTGTCAGTTAGCGGTTCCGACACGTGACGGGCGCGTAACCGCGCCCCCGGGCCACGGACGGCGGTTTCGCCGGGCGGGACGCCACCGCGCCCCGCCCGGGTTCACTGCCGTCTACGCGACCCCGAAGAAGAAGCCGAACCCCGTGCGGACCGTCGGCTGGGTGACGCTGCGCCCGGTGTGGGGGTCGGCGGGCATACCCGGAGTATGCGCCAGCCCCGTCAAAAGCGTTCTCCTCGTCGGCGGAGCCACCGGTAGGTAGAACGGGACGGGTGCTGGTACTGCTCACGCGGGGTTGATGCTCTCGCCCGTCCATATGGAAGGGGTATGAGCGACATCCGCACCTCGATAGAGATCGACGCGCCCGCCGGGACGGTCTGGTCGGTCCTGACCGACTTCGGAGCGTACCCCGAGTGGAACCCCTACACCCGCATCGAGGGCGAGGCACAGGTCGGCGAGCGACTCCGCGTCTCGCCCGGCCCCGAGGCCGGCCGGTCGCCCACGTTCCGACCGCGCGTGCTCGTCGCCGACGGCCGGGAAATCCGGTGGCTCGGCCACCTCCTCACCCCGGGACTGTTCGACGGGGAACACTCCTTCGTCGTCGAGGAAATCGACCAGGGACGTTCGAAGCTCACCCAGTCGGAGACGTTCTCCGGGATACTCGTCGGGCCGATCATGCGGTTCGTCGGCGAGCAGACCGAGGCGAACTTCCGGGGCGTCAACGAGGCGCTGAAGGCCCGCGCCGAGTCGCTCACCGCAGACGATCCGGACGGCGCGGACGCGAGGGACGCCGACGAAGCGAACGTCGCCGCCTGAACGGACCTACCGACCGGGGTCCGCCCCGGTACGATCGCTACACCACGTAGCCCTCGCCCTCCGTTACGTCCTCGAAGCGGTCCCCACGATAGGGGTCGAGCGAGACGATCGCCGTGGAGCCGCCGAAACAGAGGTCGGCGACGACCTGTCCCGTCGCGGGGGCGTGCTGGAACCCGTGGCCGGAGAACCCCACGGCCTGGACGAATCCCTCTACACTCTCCTCGATGATCGGGTTGTCGTCGGGGGTGAGCGCGTACAGCCCGGCCCACCCGCGCCGGATGCGCGTCTCCGGGCCGAAGTAGTCGGCGGTCTCGGCGGCCCGCTCGGTCGCCTCGACGGCCCACCCGGTCTCCATCGACTCGCCGAACCGGTCGGGGTCGGCGTCGGGGTCGCTGTCGTCGAAGTGCCCGCCGACGAGCGCGCGCCCCTCGCGCTCGGGCCGGAAGTACGACCCGCTCACGACGTCGGCGGTGAGGGGGACGTCCTCGGGAACGGGGTCCTCGGGGTCGACGACGGCGACCTGCCGGCGGCGGGGGGCGACCGGGATCTCGATGCCGGCCATC
Organism: Salinirubellus litoreus; assembly: GCF_037335815.1. NCBI lineage: Archaea > Methanobacteriati > Methanobacteriota > Halobacteria > Halobacteriales > Natronomonadaceae > Salinirubellus > Salinirubellus litoreus. Next base: position 610,874 of record NZ_CP147841.1, read on the forward strand.
GCCGCCACCTCCCGGGCCCACGGTCCGGCGGCGTTCACCACGAAGTCGGCCTCGATCCGCTCCCCCTCCGCCTCGACCCCGACCACCCGCTCGCCCTCGCGGAGGAGACCGGTGACGGCCGTCTTCGTCCGGACGTCGACGCCCGCCTCCCGCGCCGCCCCCGCGAACCCCTGGACCGCGAGGTGCGGGTCGGCGAACCCGTCGGTCGGGGAGTAAGTGCCAACGAGATAGCGTTCCGCGTGGAGCGCCGGCCACCGCTCGCCGAGTTCCCCCGGCGAGAGCGTCTCCGTCGGGACGCCCTTCCCGCGCTGCATCTCCGCCGCCCCCCGGAGCGCGTCGGCCACCCCTTCCGTCCGGGCGAGGAACAGGTATCCCGGTCGCCGGTGCTCGATGGTCGTTCCGAACTCCTCTTCGAACTCGTCCCAGACCTCCATGGCCGCCAGCGAGAGGTCGACGTTCTCCGGCGAGGAGAACTGCGCCCTGATCCCCCCGACCGCGCGGTCGGTGCTCCCGCTCCCCAGCGACCCTTTGTCGAGGAGCGTCACCGACGCGCCGCGGTCGGCGAGGTAGTACGCGCTCGCCAGCCCGACGATACCGCCGCCGACGATACAGACGTGCACGACGGGAGGTGAACCCGGAACGGCAAAGAGATTCGTGCTCGGACGGACGGGGGATGGGAGCGAGTCCGATCACCGGACGGGGGCCCCACCGTTCGCAGGCCCACTGGTCACCGCCCGAACCTCCGGTTCGGTCGTCCTCCATCGCCGGCGGTCCGCTCGACACGATAGGACAATCGAGAGAGCGAGTCGGTTACGCGCATCCCTATCGCGCCCACCGGCAGGTTACGGCGTGTCCGGTTCAGTGCGGCTTCGACCGTCCGGGTCTGCCGCAATCCGAGCGACATCGGTATAGCGTCCCGACGCTTACCTTGGGTAAGTGCCACAGGAACCGATCACCGACCCACCGGGTCGCCGCCCCATGGTTTCACTGTTCTCGGCCTACGGCCGGCCGCACCTGCCGCTGTTCGTCCTCGGCCTGCTCGCCTCGCTCGTCGGCCGGACCGTGGGGCTCGTGCCGCCGCTCGTCCTCGGCGTGACCATCGACGCGCTGCTCATCGGCTCGGCGCCGTACCGCCTGCCGCTCGTCCCCGCGGAATGGCTCCCGAACACCCCCACGGGCCAGTTCTGGCTCTCGGCGGGGCTCATCCTCGCCTCGTTCGTCCTCGCGGTCGCGTTCACCTGGACCCAGACCGTCTCGATGGCGCTGTTCTCGAACCGCGTCCAGCACGCCGTCCGCGTCGAGACCTACCGCGCCATGCAGCGCCTCGACATGGCGTTCTTCGACGACAAGCAGACCGGGCAGGTCATGTCCATCCTCAACAGCGACGTCCGGAACCTCAGGTCGTTCCTCGATTCGACGGTGGGCGGCGCGATCCAGCTCGTCGTCACGGTGCTCGGGATCGCCGGGGTGCTCTTCTGGCTCAACGCCGGCCTCGCGGTCGTCACCCTGGTGGCGGTCCCCCTGCTCGCCGCGTTCACCCTGTGGTTCTCCCGGAAGATCCGGGCGAGATACCGGGCACTCCGCGAGGCCGTCGGCGCGCTCAACACCAGGCTGGAGAACAACCTCTCGGGGATCGAGGTGATCAAGACCGCCGCGACCGAGCCCTACGAGGCCGACCGCGTCGAGGATTCCTCGAACACCTACCTCGAGCGCTCGCTCGACGTGGTCCGCCTCGACGCGTTCTACAACCCGACGATGGACCTGCTCGCCGGACTGTCGTTCGTCGCCACGTTCGTCCTCGGGGGCTACTGGCTGCTCGTCGGCACGCCCCCGTTCCTGTCGGGCGACCTCCTGGTGGGCGAGTTCGTCACCTTCCTCTTTCTCACCCAGCGGTTCGTCGACCCGCTGGCCGGCGTCGGGCGGATCGTCAACTCCTACGAGAACGCCCGGGCCTCCGGCGAGCGCGTCTTCGGACTCACCGGTCGGACCGTCTCGGTCGCGGACCGGCCGGACGCCCGGCCGCTGTCGGTCCGCGGGCGCGTCGAGTTCGACGACGTCGCGTTCGCGTACCGCGAGGGAACGCCCGTTCTCGATGGGGTGTCGTTCGTCGCCGAGCCGGGCGAGACGGTCGCGCTCGTCGGCGAGACCGGGGCGGGGAAGTCCACCGCCGCCAAACTACTCCTCCGGCTCTACGACGTCACCGAGGGCGCAGTCAGGATCGACGACGTCGACGTCCGGGACGCCCGCCTCGCGGACCTCCGGGACGCGATCGGCTACGTCTCCCAGGACGTCTTCCTCTTCGACGGTACCGTCCGCGAGAACATCGCGTACGGCTCGTTCGACGCGACCGACGAGGAGATCGAGGCGGCGGCGAGGGCCTCCGAGGCACACGATTTCGTCCTCGACCTCCCCGACGGCTACGACACGCGCGTGGGCGAGCGTGGGGTGAAGCTCTCGGGGGGCCAGCGCCAGCGGCTCTCCATCGCCCGCGCGATGCTCCAAGACCCCGAGATCCTCGTGCTCGACGAGGCGACGAGCGCCGTCGACACGGCGACCGAACTCGCCATCCAGCGCGGTCTCGCCCGGCTCACCGAGGGCCGGACGACGCTCGTCGTCGCACACCGGCTCTCCACCGTCCGGGACGCCGACGCCATCCTCGTCCTCGAGGATGGTCGGGTGATCGAGCGCGGCACCCACGACGAACTCCTCGACCTCGGCGGCCGATACGCCTCGCTCTGGGGGGTACAGACCGGCGGCCCCGACACCGTCGACCTCCCGAGCGGTCCCTGAGCGCGTTCGGGCTCCCGGGCGGTTCTCGCACCGCTGCACCGCGGGGCCGGCGAACAGCTACGCATCGCTCCGCCGCCGGTGACTTCGATTGGGAAACCGCGACGTCCGGGCGGGATCGAGAGGGTTAGTTCCGCCTGGGCGTCTCTATCTCCAGTTCTAGCCCCTCTAGCACCTCGCGAGCCTCCTCGCGTTTCTCCTGGTGATCGGCGAGGAACTCCCGCATCAGTTCGGCTGCCTGCTCCTTGCAGTCGCCACAGAGCCGCTCGCCGCCGACGCACTCCTCGTAGACGCGCTTTGCGAACTCGTCGTCGTCGCCCGAGAGCAGGTAGGCGTACAGCTCGTAGACGGGGCAGTCGTCGGCCTCGCCGCCGAGTTCGCGCTGGAGCTCCGCGGTCTCCCGACCGCCCGTCGTCGCCGCCTTCACCTTCTCGTAGCCCTCCTCGGGGTCGTCGAGCAGGGAGATATGAGAGGCCGGGACCGACGAGGACATCTTCCCGCCGGTGAGCCCGGTCATGAACCGGTGGTAGATCGACGACGGGGGATAGAAGCCATAGCCGCCGTGGTCGACCTCGACCTCGCGGGCGAGGTCCTCGGCCTCGTTTCTCGTCATCTCGAACGTGTCGATGTGCTCGTCGTACACCCGGATTTCCCCTTCTATGGACTCGACGAGTGCCTGAAACGCGTCTTCGGTAGCGTTCCTGTCGAGGAATCGGATACGCGGGCGGAGCGGTTCCTTCCCCGCGTTCTCGAGGCTTCGCACGAGGTTCTCCTTCACCTCTACTGCGTCAGTCTCGTACTCTGCCAGCCACTCTGCGGCTTCTATACAGCGTGGCCTTTCCGGGTCCTCGGCGAACTCGTCTCGGTGTTCGTATGCCTCACGGAGGAGCCCAAGATCCTCTTCGACCACCTCGAAGCTCGCGTACGCCTCGGTCACCCTGAAGAAGCGCATCCGGGCCGCCAGGTCGCGGGCCAGCCGCATGTGCGGGTCCTGGTCCGGACCCACGGGGATGACAGTCGGCTTCGGCTCCTCTAACTGGGGATAGAGGATGTCGGCCATCTGGGTGACCACGCTCTGCATGTACGAGACGTTCGTCTCGCCGTCGAAGTCGTAGATGGCCTGGAGTTCAGAGAAGTTCGCCTTCGTCCCGAGTTCGAACGCGAGGTCCTGGACCTCGCGGTTCCCGGACTGCCGGTAGATCTCCCCCTCCTCGGGGTCGAACCCGAGCGCGAGAAAGGAGAGGAGGTAGTTCTCGGTGTGTTCGTCGATCTCCTCCCAGGAGAGCCCGCGGGCGGCGTGGGCCTCGAGGTCGGCGATGAGGCCGTAGGCCTCGGCACCCTGCCGCTGGTGCCAGATGATCTCGTCGAACACCATCTTGTGACCGATGTGGGGATCGCCGGTCGGCATGAACCCCGAGAGCACCGCGGCGTCCTCGCCCTCACGGAGGGCGTCGGCCACGCGACGATAGTCCCGGTGACCGAAGATGACCCCGCGGCGCATCAGGTAGTGAGGGTTCGGCACCTCGGGGAGCACCTCCTCGAACTCCTCGATCCCGAACTGCTCGAACAGCTTGCGGTAGTCGCCGATGGTCGCGGACCCCCACGGGTCGAGCGCGACGTCGTCGGCTCCTGCCGCTCCACCGTCGGCTCGAACGTCGGTCGCGTCCGATGACGACGGCGAGGGGTCGCTACTCGACTCCGAGGGTGGGTCCTCGCTCATTCACCCGGGATTTCGTCGGTCCGCCGATAAAGGGTTCGACTGTGTGTCACGGGGTCAGGCGCTCGACCGCGAGCCAGTCGACGGATTCGCCGTCGGTGAGCCCGAACACCATGGTCTTGCGGACGCCGTGTGCGAGCCTGACGTCGAGCGCGAGGTCGCGGGGCTGGAAGACGTGGTCCGAGGGGAGCACCCTGACGAGGAGTTCGGAGTGGCCCAGGTCCTCGACGCTCTCGACGTCGGCGTAGGTCCGGAAGTCCGCGCCGAACTTGAAGCCCGTCTTCGGGACCAGCCCGCGGCCGCGGAGGTCGCGGTAGACGGCCAGCCGCCGGTCGAACCGGTCGCCCTCGACCTCGCGGCCCCGTTCGAGGACCGCCTCGTACCCCCCGGGGACGTCGAGCGCCTCCCGGTCGGCGAGGTACGCCGCCTCCAGCAGCGAGAGCTGGAGATCGCCCGCGTCGTCGTCGAGTGGCTGGCCGTAGAACCCCCGCTCGTAGAGCTCGCTCGGGGCGTCCCAGACGGCGACGCGGTCGCCGAGCAGCGCCGCCGGGACCCCCTCGGGGAGCGGCGCGTCGCTGGTCCCCTCGACCTCCGGCCGCCGGGTCGCGAGGTAGGTTATCTCCGACTCCTCGTCGACGACCGCGAGCGTGGCGTCGCCGAGGTCGCGGGCCGGGATCGCCGTCCGCTCGCCCGCCACGCGGACCCGGTAGGCCACCTCCTCGTCCCAGGGACCCTTCCCGCGGGGGAAGACGTCGAGGTCGGCGGTTCCGTCGTTGGGATCGGAGCCCACCGTATCGTCGCGCCCGGTCGGGGCGAGGTAGAACCCCCGGTTGCGGAGGTCCGCGTAGACGAGAAACCGGACGGCGAGCCCGCGGTCGCTGGCGAGGTACTCGCGGAAGCCCAGCCCGTCGACCGCGTCGAGGTCATCCCGGTAGAGGAGGTGGGCCGCCTCGACGGGCGCGAGTTCGAGCGCCGCGCCGTCCGGTCGGCCGTACCCCCGGGAGTCGTAGAACCGCTCGCGGGCGTTCCCCTCGACGCGCACGACGCCCTCCCGAGTACGGCCCTCCATGCCCGGAGGTTCGGCTCGGGGCGCAAAGCCCCTGCGGTCCCGCCGCGACCGCAGGCGGACGGGAGCGACTCAGACCCGGTCGCAGGCGGCGTCGAGACACCGCTCGCCACCGGCGGTCTCGAACGCCGGCAGCCCGCACTCGCAGGTGCCGACGGCGATCCCGTTCGGGAGCGCGAACCCGGTCTCGCAGTCCGGATAGGCGGCACAGCCGGCGATCAACCCCCCGCGGCGGAGTATCCGGAGGTCGTCGTCGCAGTCGGGACAGGTCCAGGCCCGGTCGAACGCCTCCTTCACGTGGTCGTCGAGCGACTCGCACTCGCGATCGATGCAGACCTCGAACTCCGCACCCCGCGTGACCCGACAGGTGGGCAGGCCGCACTCGCAGGTGGCGTCGAGCACGGCCGCCCCCGCGGGCAGGCCGTACCGCTCGCCGCAGTCCGTGCAGTGGACCGCCCCACGGGCACGGACGAGCACGCCGTCGCCAGCGTCGACGTCCTCCCCCGACCCCACACAGTCGGGACACACCCCGACGGGAACCCCTGCCTGCGAGACGGGCACCTCGGCGTCGAGCGTCGACTCGTGGACGGTGAGCCGGAGCCGCTGGTCGCCGTCGATCGCCGTCACCGCCAGCGGATCGTGCTCGACGAAGGTCGTCTCCGGTCGGGTGAGCCACGCCGCGGGCTGGTAGCCGTCGGCGTCGTGGACGAGGACAGTCTTGTCGGGCTTGATCACCGCGACCACCTGGCCCCGCTCCATCCGGTCGGTAGAGCCAGTACCGGTGAACTCGACGGTGGAGTCGCCCGCGATCACGCGCGTCGTCTCGCGCTGGGATGCGTCGGTGGACACGCGGAGGGTTGGTCCCACGTTCGTATTTGAACCTACGTGCGTCGACCGGGATCGGCGACGAAACCGAGCGCCGGGCGGGTGGGGAGCTATCGGAAGATCACCCGCACGTCGGGCGTGTCGCTCGACCGGGCGAACGAGAGGACCGTGACGACGGTCACGAGGACGACCGTCGCCAGCGCGACCAGGCCGATGGCCGTGTCGAGCGCCATCAGCGCGAGGCTCGCCAGGACGAGACTCAACAGCAGCCAGACCGTGAGGACGGTCAGTAGCCAGTCGAGCCGCTGGAGGAGACGTCTGTCGACCATGCACGGGGGACGACCCGCGAAGCGATAACCCTTCGCGGGCTTCGCTCTCGGCAATGATATGGAATCGGAAGGACGGGGGTAGCCGGCACAGAGTCAGAAGGACGGAGGTAACCGGCACGGGACCCGGAGGGAGGTCGCGCGACCGCACACACCCGGTCCTGGTGGAATACTGAGGGCGAGCGAGCGGCGCCAGCCGCTCGCGAGGGCTCAGCGGTTCAGCGTGTGGATCGCCTCCCCGCGCGCGTTCATCGCCGCCTCCATCACCGTCTCGGAGAGCGTCGGGTGGGTGTGGATGGTGGCGGCGACGTCCTCCAGTGTCGCGCCCATCTCGATGGCGAGACCGCATTCGGCGATCAGCTCGGAGGCCTCGGGACCGACGATCTGTGCCCCGAGGACGAATCCCGCGTCCCCGTCGGCGACGATCCGGACGAACCCGTCGGACTCGTCGAGCGTGAGCGCCCGACCCGAGGCCCGCATCGGCATCTCGCCGACGACGGGGTCGAACCCCGCCTCCTCGGCCTCCGACTCGGTCATCCCCACCGTACCGATCTCGGGGTCGGTGAACACCGCCGCCGGGACGGCCTGATAGTCGAGCGCGGCGGGCTCGCCCGCGGCGACCCCCGCGGCGACCTCGCCCTCCTTCATGGCCTTGTGTGCGAGCATCGGCTCGCCCGCCACGTCGCCGACGGCGAACACCGTCTCGACGTCCGTCCGTGCCCGGTCGTCCGTCCCGAGGAACCCGCCCTCGTCGGGTTCGAGGCCGATCGATTCGAGGTTGAGCGTGTCCGTCACCGGCTCGCGGCCGATCGCGACGAGCACCTTCTCGGCGTCGTAGCGGTACTCCTCGCCGTCCTCGTCCTCGGTGACGACGCGGGTGTCGTTGCCGGCGGGCGACCACGAGGACGCCCGCTGGCCGAAGTGAAAGTCGATGCCGAGCTCCTCGGCGTGGTTCCGGACCACTCGCGTGATGTCCGAGTCGTACCCCGGGAGGATGTCATCGAGCATCTCGACGACGGTGACGTCGCTCCCGAGCTTCGCGTACACCGTCGAGAGCTCCATCCCGATGTACCCGCCGCCGACGACCAGCATCGAGTCGGGGATGGATTCGAGCGCGAGCGCGCCCGTCGAGGAGAGGATGCGGTCCTCGTCGAACTCGAAGTCCGGCACCTCCATCGGGCGCGAACCGGTCGCGACGATTGCGTGCTCGAACTCGATGGACTCGCTGCCCTGGCCCTCGCCGCCGTGGACGACCCGGACCCGGTTCTCGCCCGCGAACTCCGCGCGACCCTCGACGAGATTGACGCCGTTGGCCTTGCAGAGCTTCTCGACGCCGCCGGTGAGCTGGTCGACGACCCCGTCCTTCCACGTCTTCAGCCCCATCATGTCCACGTCCGCGCGGGCGTGAATGCCCATGTCCTCCGCGCCTTCCACGCGGTGTTTCATGTCCGCGGCCGTGATGTACGCCTTCGAGGGGATACAGCCCACGTTGAGGCAGGTCCCCCCGTAGGCGTCCATCTCGACGAGCGTCGTGTCGAGGCCGAGCTGTCCGCCCCGGATGGCGGCGGTGTACCCGCCCGGCCCCCCGCCGATCACGAGGAGCTCCGTACCTGTAGAGACGTCTCCAACTACCATGCGCCGGGCTTCCGACGGCGTCGGCTTTGTTCTTGTGAATGACCGGCCGACCCTGCAGCCGCGAACGGAGACAGACGCTTCGTTCCGAGGCCGGCCCTACTCCAGCAACAGCAGGTCGGGGTTCTCGAGGTACTCGACGAGCGTGTTGGCGAACCGCGCGGCGTCGGCCCCGTCGACCACGCGGTGGTCGATAGAGAGCGAGAGCGGCAGGGTGTGCCGCGCCACGACCTCGCCGTCCTCTACGACCGGCCGCTGTTCCAGCTTCCCGAGCCCGAGGATGGCGGTCTCGGGGTAGTTGACGATCGGCGTGGCGTACTCCCCGCCGATGGCCCCGAAGTTCGTGATCGAGAACGTCCCACCCTGCATCTCCTCGCGGGCGATCGAGCGGTCGCGGGCCTTCGCCGCCAGCTCGTTCACCTCCTCGCCGATAGCGAGCATATCCTTCTCGCCCGCGTTCTCCACGACGGGCACCATCAGTCCGGCGTCGGTGGCGACGGCGATCCCGACGTTGTGGTAGCCCTTGACCAGTATCTCCTCGTTCTCCTCGTCGAGCTGGGAGTTGAGGATGGGGTGCTGTCGGAGCGCCGCGACGACGGCCTTCACCACGAACGGCATGTACGTCAGCCGCGTCCCGCGCTCCGCCGCGCGGGGCTTCAGCCGCTCGCGGACCTCGACGAGGTCGTCGACGACGGCCTGATCGTGGTGGCTGACGTGCGGGGCGGTGTACTTCGAGCGCTCCATGGCCTGCCCGATGGTCCGCCGGATCCCGCGATAGGGGACCCGCTCGACCTCACCCTCGGCGGTCGCCTCTACCTCGGCCCCCGTCCCGGGAGCCGACGCGCCGTCGCCGCCCGCCTCGGCCGAGACCGCCTCGACGTCCGCCTCCTGGGCCGCCCGCTGGGCCTCGGCGTACTGGCCCACCTGCTCGGCGGTGACGAACGACTCGCCCTCGCGCGTCTCCTCGGTCGGTACGTCGTCGAGGTCGACCCCCTCCTCGCGGGCGAGTCGACGGGTGGCCGGGGCTGCGAGCGTCCGTTCGCGGCCCGCCGGCTCCGGGCCGGCCGTCGCGCCGTCGCCGATTCCGGCTCCCGTCGACGCCGCTGTCTCGGTCCCCCCCTCGACGCGCCGAGTCGCCTGTCGTGGCTCCGACTCGGGCTCACCCGACTCGTCTCCGGACCCGGACTCACCCGTATCCTCGGCGGCCGCCCGTACGTCGGACTCGGTGACGCGACCGCCGGGGCCCGACCCCGAGACGGCACCGATGTCGACGTCGAGTTCGCGGGCAAGCCGCCGGGCCGAGGGTGCCGCGAACGTCCGGCCGCCACGCTCCGCCGCCGAAGCCGTCCCCTCGGCCCCGACCTCATCGCCGTCCGCCTCCTCGATCGGGGTCACCGCGGACTCCGGCTCGCTCGCCTCGTCGGGCTCCGTTTCCGTTCCGGTCTCGCCCCCCTCTGCGGGTTCGTCGGCCCCGGACTCCTCGCCCTCGACGTCGAAGGTTATGATCACCTCGCCCACGGGGACCATCTCGCCCGCCTCGGCGCGTATCTCCCTCACGGTGCCGTTCACCGGCGAGGGGACCTCCACGACGGCCTTGTCGGTCTCGACCTCGGCGACGGGCTGGTCCTCGGTGACGGTGTCGCCGACCTCGACGAGCCAGTCGACGATCTCGGCCTCGGTCAGCCCCTCGCCGACGTCCGGGAGCTTGAACTCGCGAACCATGCTCAGAACTCGTAGGCCCGGCGGATGCCGTCCTCGATCCGGGCCGCCTCGGGCAGATAGTAGTCCTCGAGCGCGTACAGGGGGACGGGCGTGTCGAACCCGGTCACCCGCTCGATGGGGGCCTCCTGGTACAGGAGGGCCTCCTCCTGTATCGTCGCCGTGATCTCGCCAGCCAGCCCGCCCGTCTTCGGTGCCTCGTGGACCACGCAGGCCCGCCCGGTCTTTTTAAATGACTCGACGATCGCGTCCTCGTCGAGCGGCGAGAGCGTCCGGAGGTCGACCACGTCGCACTCGATCCCCTCCTCGGCCAGGTTCTCGGCGGCCTCCATCGTCGGCCGGGTCATCGCCCCCCAGGTGAACACCGAGACGTCATCGCCCTCCCGCCGGGTGGCGGCCTCACCCAGCGGTATCGTATAGGGCTCGTCAGGCACCTCCTCGCGGAACGCGCGGTAGATGAGCTTCGGTTCGAGGAAGATCACGGGGTCCGGATCGCGGATGGCCGAAGCGAGCAGCCCCTTCGTGTCGTGTGGCGTGCTCGGGATGACCACCTTCAGCCCGGGTTCGTGGACGAAGAACGCCTCCTTGGACTCGCTGTGGTGTTCGGGCGCGCGGATGCCGCCGCCGTAGGGGGCCCGGACGACCATCGGACAGGAGAACCGCCCGCGCGAGCGGTTCCGGAGCCGTGCGGCGTGGGAGATTATCTGATCGAACGCGGGGTAGATGAACCCCATGAACTGAATCTCGGGGACGGGGCGCAGCCCGTAGGCGGCCATCCCGATGCTCGTGCCGACGATGCCCGACTCGGCCAGCGGCGTGTCGATCACCCGGTCGCCGCCGAACTCGTCGTAGAGGCCCTGCGTGGCCCGGAAGACACCGCCGTTCCTGCCGACGTCCTCGCCGAGGACGATCACGTCCTCGTCGCGCTGCATCTCGCCGTACAGGCCGTCGCGGACCGCCTGTACGAGGGTGAGGTTCTGCGTCGTCTGTTCCTGAGTGCTCATCGGTGGCTCACTCCAGTAGTTCCTCGTCGCCGTGGCGTTCACGTAACTGTTCCAGTTCGCGCCGCTGTTCGCGCAGTCGTCGGGGCATCTCGGCGTAGACGTTGTCGAAGATGGTCTCGGGGGCCGGCCGCTCGAACTCCTCGGCGGTCTCGATGGCGTCGGCCACCTCCTCCTCGACGCTCGTCACGATCGCGTCGATGCGGTCGTCGTCGAGGATCCCCCGCTCGTAGAGGTACGACTCCAGTCGGGGGATGGGGTCCTTCCGCCGCCACCGTTCGACCTCCTCGTCCTCGCGGTAGATCGAGGGGTCGTCCGCGGTCGTGTGTGCGCCGAAGCGGTACTGGACCGCCTCGATCAGCGTCGGGCGGAGTTCCCCCTCGTCGGGGGTCCTCGCCTTCTCGAGGGCGTCCCGCGTCACCTGGTAGACCGCGAGCGGGTCCATCCCGTCGACCTGGACGCCCTCGAACCCGTAGGCGTGGGCCTTCTGGGCGATGGTCGCACTCGCGGTCTGTCGTTCCCTGGGCACGGAGATGGCCCACTGGTTGTTGTTGCAGAAGAACACCGCGGGGACGTCGAAGACGCCCGCGAAGTTCAGCCCCTCGTGGAAGTCCCCCTCCGAGGTCGCGCCGTCGCCGAAGTAACAGAGGAACGCCTCGTCGTTCCCCTTGAGCTTCGACGCCCACGCCAGCCCCGTCGCGTGGAGCACCTGCGTGGCGATGGGCACCGCCACGGTGAAGATGTTGAGTTCGTCGAGCTTGTTCCCGCGCTCGTCGCCCATCCAGTACCGGAGCGTCTGGGGGAGCGAGAGCCCGCGGACGTACGACGCCCCGTGCTCGCGGTAGGAGGGGACCATCCAGTCCTCCTCGGCGAGCGCCGTCGCGGAGGCGATCTGTGCGCCCTCCTGACCCGACAGCGGAGGGTAGGTGCCCATCCGACCCTGCCGCTGGAGGCTCACCGCCCGCTGGTCGAAGTGACGGGCGAGCCGCATGTCACGGTACATCCCGACCAGCACCTCCTCGTCGAGATCCGGGACGGTCGCGTCCTCGAGGACCCGCCCCTCCTCGTCGAGGACCCGCACCTGGTCGTCGGGGTCCCGCTGGAGCGTGCTCATACCTCCCTCCGTACCATGGTTCACCTGTCTCCGCCGGCGGCATAGTCCTTGCGTAAAATTTGCCCTGTTCGTCCGGCGTGCCCCGATCTGGACGGGCATCCGGTTTCCCGAACCGGAACGGGACTCGGGACGTCCGGGACTCGCTCCTCGAAGCTCCACACTCGCCTGTCACTCGGCCCGAAGCCTACGTCCGGGCCACGCGCCGCACTACTCGCGGGTCGTTACACCCCCGCCTGCTCACGGGCTCCACCCGCTCGCACGGCCCGAGGGACCGGCGGTCCCTCGCTGCTCGCTAGTCGGAGGCCTCGCTCCCTGCGGTTCACGGCTCGGTTCCTCGCGGGTCACGCCGCTCCCCGCTCGCGTTTCGGGACGCTTCGTCCAGTCGCGCCTCGCTCTCGCTCGCTGCGGCCGCGCGTCTCACGGGTCGCTTCGCTCCCCGTTCGACTTTCCGTGGCCCGAACGTAGTGAGGGCCACGCGTCGCGTGGCTCGCGGTTCACTACGTTCACCGCTCGCTAGTCGGAGGCCTCGCTCACTACGTTCGCTGCGGCCTCCCTCGCCTCCTCGACGGACTTCCCCTCCCGCAGCAGTGCCTCGACGAAGAACTCGCCGGCCCTGAACGACGACCGGACCATCGGGCCGGACGCACAGTAGAGGAAGCCGAACTCCTCCTCGGCGACTCGTTCCCACACCTCGAACTTGTCCGGGTGGACGTAGTCGAACACCTCCAGGTGTGACCGCGAGGGCTGGAGGTACTGTCCGAAGGTCACCACGTCGGTTCCGACCTGCCGCAGGTCGGAGAGCGTCTGGTAGACCTCGTGGTCGTACTCGCCGACCCCGAGCATCAGCGAGGTCTTCACCTTCGCGTCGCTCTCCTCGTGGTACCGCTTCAGCACCGAGAGCGACTGCTCGTAGCCCGCCCGCCGATCCCGGACCGGCCACTGGAGCCGCTCGACCGTCTCGACGTTGTGCGCGAGCACGTCCGCGCCGGCCTCGCAGAGCTCGTCCACGAGTTCCGGGTCGCCCCGGAAGTCGGGCGTGAGCGCCTCGACGAGTATCGAGGGGTCCCGTCGCTTTATCTCCCGGACCGTCTCGGCGAAGTGGCCCGCCCCCTGGTCGGGGAGGTCGTCGCGGTCGACGCTCGTCAGCACCACGTAGTCGAGGCCGATCTCGGCGACGGCGTCGGCGACGTTCGACGGCTCGTCGGGGTCGGGAGGCTCCATCCCCCCGGTTTCGACGTCACAGAAGTTACAGCCCCGCGAGCATCGATCACCGAGGAGCATGAACGTGGCCGTCCCGGGGCCGTTGCGCCCGGACCAGCAGTCCCCCAGGTTCGGACAGGAGGCCTCCTCGCAGACGGTGTGGAGGTCGTGCTCGCGGAGCGTCCGCTTGATATCGGTGAACCGCTCGCCCGAGGGCGGGCGGGTCTTCAGCCAGTCCGGCTTGCGGACCCCACTCATCGCCCGTCCGTTCGGGGCGGAGGTTGAAAGCCCTGTGGTTCGACCACACACGGTGCCGGCGGGGGTCCCGGAATCGGCGTTCAATCGTTCCGACAGGTTTGAGAGGGAGAACCCTCTCCGTCCCATGTAGTATCGTGCTCCAGGTCGACAGCGAGGAGATAACCGGGGGGCCGCTGCTCAAGGCGCTGCTCGTCCTGGCGGTCCCGCTCCTCGCACAGAACTTCGTCCAGGTCGCCAACCAGGTGGTCGACCTGTTCTTCCTCGGGCGACTCTCGGAGGCGGCGGTCGCCGGCGTGAGCCTCGCGTCCCCGGCGGTCGTGCTGCTGTTCGCGCTGACCGTCTACACCCCGTTCGTCGGAACGCAGGTGCTCGTCTCCCAGCGCGTCGGCGCGGACGACGGCGGTGGGGCCGTCTCGGCGCTCGGAGCCGGCCTGCTCGTGGCGGCCGCGAGCGGCGTGCTCGTCGGCGCGGGGGCGTTCCTCGCCGCGCCGTGGCTGGCCGACCTCCTCGTGGCGGTCCAGCCCGCCGGCGAGGCGACGACGACCGTCCGCGGGTTCGCCGTCGACTACCTCCGCGTGATCGCGGTGGGGCTCGTCGCCGTGACGCTCGCCGACACCGTCGAGGCGGCGTTCGTCGGCTGGGGCGACTCCCGGGCGGCGCTCTACATCAACCTCGCGACCGTCGCGGTCAACGTCGTCCTCGACCCGCTGCTCATCTTCGGCCTCGGCCCGTTCCCGCGGCTCGAAGTCCTCGGAGCCGCCCTGGCGCTCGTCGCCGGGTCGGTCGCCGGCCTCGGGGTGGGAGTCGCCCTCGCCGCCACCGGCCGGGTCGAGGGGTACCGGCTCGGCGGAGCCGTCCGCTCGGCCCTGTCGGTCGACATCGGCGAGATCCGCGAGCTGGTCGACGTCGGGTCGCCGACCGCGGCCCAGCAGGCCGTCCGCCAGCTCGTCAACGTGCTGATGGTCGTGATCGTCTTCGCGGCCGGCGGGGCAGCCGGGCTGGCGGCGTACTTCGTCGGCGCGCGCGTCGCCAGCGTCTCGTTCGTCCCCGCGACGGGGCTCCAGCAGGCGGCGCAGTCGATCGTCGGACAGAACCTCGGGGCTGGTGCGGCCGATCGGGCCCGCCGGGCGACGTGGCTCGGCACCGCCGTCGCCGTCGGCGGGCTCGCTATCGTGGGTGTGCTCCAGTGGGTCTTCCCCGCCGAGATCGTCGGCCTGCTCGTCCCCGAACTCGACGGCCGGGCGTTCGAGTTCGCCGTCGCCTACCTCCGCATTCTCGCGTACGGCTACCCCGCAATCGGGGCCGCCTACCTCCTCGAGGGCGGGTTCAACGGTGCCCGGCGAACCCGGACGAGCCTCGTCGCCACGCTCGTCCAGTTCTGGGCCGTCCGTCTCCCGGTCGCCGCCGCCGGCGCGTTCGTCCTTGGGGCCGGCGTCGAGGCCGTGTTCTGGGCGGTCACGGTCTCGAACGTGCTCGTCGCCGTCGGGCTCGGCATCTACTACCGTCACGCCGTCGCCGGGGGGATGCTCACCCGGGCGACGGCGGAGGCCGCGGACTGACGGGGACGAGTTCAGGCGAACTCGTTACAGACGGGGATGCCGACGGTCCCGTAGTCGCTCATCGACGCCAGCGTCCCCGGGACGTCGTCGAGCGAGATGGTCTCGGAGACGACCGAACTCGGGTCGAGCTTGCCGCGGTCGACCATCCGGAAGATCTCGTCGTAGCGGGTCGGCTGCATCCCGAACGACCCGAGGAAGTCGATCTCCTGCATCACCATCGCGTCGGTCGGCAGCGCGACCATCCCCTGCTCCTCCTGGGTGGTGAGCCCGATCTGGAGGTGCTGGCCCCGCCGGCCGAGCGAGAGCACCGAGTTCCGGGAGGTCTCGGCGATGCCCAGGGCGTCGATCGAGACGTCCGCGCCGCCGTCCGCGAGCGCCTTGACCGCCTTCGGGACGTCGTCGGTCTCGGCGGCGTTGACCGTCTCGTCGGCTCCCAGGGATTCGGCCTTCGAGAGCTTCTCGTCGGTGAGGTCGACCGCGACGACGTTCGCGCCGAGCGCGTCCGCGATGTGGACCGCCGAGAGCCCCACGCCGCCGCAGCCGTGGACCGCCACCCAGTCGCCGGGGCCGACGTCGGCCCGGTGGGCCAGCCCGTGGAAGGCGGTCATGAACCGGCAGCCGAGCCCGGCCATGTCGACCGAGTCGACCCCGTCGGGGAGGTGGACGGCGTTCATGTCCGCCGTCGGGACGTGGACCTCCTCGGCGAACGCGCCCTGGGCGACCTCGGCGAACCCGAGCGGGACGACGTTCTCGCAGACGTTCGAGTGCCCGGCCATACACTCCGGACAGACCCCGTCCGCGAGGTTGAACGGAACGGCTACCCGGTCGCCCTCGCTCACGCCCTCGACCTCCTCACCCGTGGCGACCACCCGACCGGCCGGCTCGTGGCCCAGTATCTGTCCCTTCGGCGGTTTGGCACCGATCCAGTCCCAGTCCCCCTGCCAGCCGTGCCAGTCCGACCGGCAGACCCCGCACGCATCGACCTCGACGACCGCGCCGTCCGGTGCGGGGTCGGGTGACTCCACGTCCTCGATCTCGAGCGGTTCGCCGTACTCCTTCAGGACTGCTGCACGCATACCGCGTGAGGTATCGTTATAGTCCGTCATAGCGCTTTGGGGACCGGCCACCGGCGGGGGATACCGCTCCCGTTCGCCGCCACGGGATGGGAAACGGTTTTGCCCGTCGCCTCCCCCGGTTCGGTGTGGCCGTAGAGGGGAAGACCGTCGCCGACGTGGTCCCGTCGTTCGCGGAGGCGTTCCCGTTCGAGTCGTTCAACCGGATGCAGGAGGCCGCGCTCCCCGCCGTGCTGGAGCGCGACGACAACGTCGTCGTGAGCGCGCCGACCGCCTCCGGAAAGACCGCGCTCGCCGAACTCGCCATCTGCCGGACGCTCTCGCGGGACGGAACCGCCCTGTTCATCGCCCCGCTCCGCGCGCTCACCAACGAGAAGGAGGCCGAGTGGGCCCGCTTCGAGGAGCTGGGCTACTCGGTGTACGTCGTCACCGGCGAGCGCGACCTGAACCCCCGGCGGGCGGCGCGGGCGGACATCCTCGTGATGACCCCCGAGAAGGCCGACTCCGCCACCCGAAAGCACGATTCTCCCCGCTACCAGTTCGTGACCGACGTCGACCTCTGCGTCATCGACGAGGTCCACCTGCTCGACTCCGACCGGCGGGGTGCGGTGCTGGAGGTGACCATCTCCCGGCTCCGGCGGCTCTGTGACCCGCGGGTGGTGGCGCTGTCGGCGACGATGCCCAACGTCGAGGACGTCGCCCGGTGGCTCGACGCCCCCGAGGACTGCACGTTCCGGTTCGGCGACGACTACCGGCCCGTGCCGCTGCACGCGAGCGTCGAGACGTACGCCCACGGCGAGAACGCCTTCGCCGACAAGTACCGGCGGCTCTACCGCGCGCTCGACCTCTCCCAGCCCCACGTCGAGGACGGGGGCCAGGCGCTCGTGTTCGTCTCGTCGCGCCAGGACACCGTCCGGGCGGCCGAGAAGGCCCGCGACGTCGTCGCCGAGCGCGACATCGATATGGGTGCCCGGGGGGACTACGAGTGGCACACCGAGGCCCGCGAACTCGACGACGGCACGCTCTCCAACTCCGTCGTCGACGGCGTGGGGTTCCACCACGCCGGGCTCTCGCGCTCGGACAAGAACCGAGTCGAGGCCTGGTTCAAGCAGGGGAAGATAGGGATCCTGTTCTCGACCTCGACGCTCGCGTGGGGCGTGAACCTCCCCGCGCGGTGCGTCGTCATCCGGGACACGAAGCTCCACGACCCCCTGGAGGGGGAGGTGGACATGAGCCCGCTCGACGTCCTCCAGATGCTCGGGCGGGCGGGTCGGCCGGGCTACGACGACGCGGGCTACGCCTACGTCGTCACCGACGGCGCGGAGGCCGAGAAGTACCGGCGGCTCCTGCGGGACGGCAAGGAGATCGAGTCGCGGCTCGCGGGCGAGCTCGACGCCCACCTCAACGCCGAGGTCGCCCTCGGCACGATACGCGACCTCGACGACGTGATGGACTGGCTCGAGACGACGTTCTACTACGTCCGCGCCCGCGCGGCCCCCGAGGACTACCGGACCGAGGACCGGCTCCGCGAGCGGGTTCGCGAGACGCTCGGGTCGCTCGTCGAGGACGGCTTCGTCGAGACCGACGAGGAGCTCGGCCTCGAACCCACAGGGCTGGGTCGGTTGGCCTCGAAGTTCTACATGCGCCTCGACACCGCGCGGTCGTTCGCCACGCTCGCCCGGAGCGAGGGGATCGACGAGGACGCGGTACTCCGGACGGTCGCCGACGCCGGCGAGTTCGACTCCGTCTCCGCCCGACGCGACGAGCGCGAGGCGGTGCGTGCCGTCCTCGGCAGCGAGGTGCGGCGCACCTCGGAAAGCAGCGAGGCGCGGAGCGCCTCGAGCGGCGGACAGGCGAACGCTACCGGGACCGCGTCGGCGGGGGCGGACCTCGACCCGGGCAACCGGAAGGTGCTCGCTATCCTCCGGGCGTCGATGGACGGCACGACCCCCTCGGAGCTCCAGAGCGACGCGTGGGTCATCCGACAGAACGCGCTCCGGCTGCTCGGGGCGCTCCGGGCGTTCTGCGCGGAGTTCTCGGACCCGGCGGCGGCGAACCTCGTCCGCCGGGTGTCGGCCCGCGTCGAGCACGGCGTCTCGAGCGCCGCCGTCGGCCTGACGGCCATCGACGGCGTCGGGGCCGGTCGCGCGCAGAAGCTCGCCACGGAGGGGCTCACCACCCCCGAGGCCGTCCGCGAGGCGGGTGTCGAGGGGCTGGTCGCGGCTGGCCTCTCCGAGGGCGTCGCCGAGCGCGTCCTCGAGAACGCCCGGTCGCTCCCCGCCGTCGGCGTCGAGTGGGGCGAGTTCCCCGACTCTATCGCGCGCGGCGAGAACGAGATGTGCGAGGTCGACGTGCGGAACGCGGGCGGCGGGGCCTCGGCCGGCGTCCGCGTGACCGTCAACGACGTGGAGATGAACACCACGAGCGCGTACCTCGGCGAGGCGACCGTCCCCGTGGGGGTGTTCGGGGCCGACCCCGACGAGCTCACCTACGCCGTCGAGGTGACGTTCCCCGACCTGCCGCTTCCGCCGGTCCGCGAGGAGCGGGTCGTCCGCGTGGTGGACTGACCACGCCCGATCACCCCTCGAAGCCCCTCCTCCGGACTCGACTTCGATCGCTCGCTGGTCGCACGCTCATCGCATCACTGGTTCGCCGCGTTCACGAAGGCTCGGTAACCGGTGTACAGAGCGAACAGGACGAACCCCGCCGCCGAGTAGGAACTGACACCGAACGCGACGAACGTAGCCACGACCCCCAGAAACAGGAACAGGAGAGTCTGACCGACGATCACCCCGTTCGTACCGAACCTGTCCAACAGCCGCCCCGTGATGGAGTCGAAAACGAGGTACAGAGCCTCCGATAGCAGGTCGAAGTACTTGCCGATGATAGCGCCGAAGATCGCGGCGAGGACCAGTTCGGAGTCCCCGGTCGAGAGCAGATCGGTCGTGAGTAGAACGAGCGCAACGGCGACCGCGGCGAGCGCTCGAAAGGGGTTCAGTACCACCTCCCGGTTCAGTTTCCTCGCCCAGTCCGACCAGGTCGCGTAGTCGTCTACGCCCCCATGAGGATCGCCCTTCTCGGCCGTGATCCCGCTCGCCCCGTCGTTCTCCTCGGACATCCGTATCGGTCCGGTCCCGGCTTCCGTTAGGCTCTTTCCAAGCGCGTCGATCTATCCCGGCTACGCGCCGGTACGGGATCGAGCGACGGAGGAGGCCCTCTACCGCTCGAAGTCCCGTCGTACACCGCTCTCGAGGGGGTTCCTGTCGCCGGTCTTCCGGATAGTGACAGGAGCGATCGAAACGGACTAGATGCAGTCGGCGGACACGCCGGGCGGGTACCGTTGGCGGGCAACGGCGGTCGGCGTCGAGGGGATCGCCGACGTGGCCTCCCCCGTGTGGCAGGACCGCTTCCGGCGCGAACGTGCCGGCAGGCGGGGTTATCCCCTCGGAGCGCCTCCTGGTCCTCATGCATCGACAGGGGTACAGTCCGGACCGGACGGCGGACCGTGGTGAACGCGCGACGACAGTCGAGACCGGCTTCGTCGAGACGAACGGGATCGAGACGTACTACGAGCGCCGGGGGGAGGGGCCGCCGGTCGTGTTCATTCACGGCACGCTGATGAGCACGACGGCGTGGGACGCACAGACCGAGGCGCTCGCGGACGAGTACACCACGATCGCCTACGACGTGCGCGGACACGGCCGGACCGGTGGATCCGATATCGAGTCCTACTCCTTCGAGCTCTACGCCGAGGACCTCCACGCGCTCCTCGCGGCGCTCGACGTCCGGGAGCCGGTGCTCGTCGGGCTCTCCGGCGGGGGCTGTATCGCCCAGGTCTACGCCGCGCGTCACCCCGATAACGTGGCCGGGGTCGTCCTCTCGGACACGTTCACGACCGGGCCGCTGTCGCTCCCCGGGCGGCTCCTCTTCGCCAACCTGCGCGTCTTCGGCCTGCTCGATAGCGTCGTCCGGTACACGACACTGAACCGGCTTCAGCTTCGGGTCGCCAACCGACTCGCGCCGGGGTCGGGCGGCGACGGGACGACGACCCAGCGGCTCATCGAGGAGGCACCGACCATCCCTCACCCCGAGTTCGTGAAGATCACCGACGCGATGGCGTCGTTCCCGACGAGCGACTTCGACGGGTCGGACATCACCGCCCCGGCGCTGGTGCTGTACGGCGAACACACGTCCCGGACCTTCCGGGCGATGCACGCGCGGGTTCCCGAGGGACTCCCGAACGCCACGGTGGAGGTACAGGTCGTCCCCGACGGAGGCCACGCCTCGAACATCGACGACCCGGCGTTCTTCACCGGGGCGGTCCGGGCGTTCCTCGATCGGGTCCACGGCGGGGGGTGATACGGTCGTGCGCAATTCGTTACCGCCGTATCGCCGCACAGATCGTGTTCCGACGATCGAGCCAGCCGCCGATCGATAGCGTCGAAGATAGTTACGCACGACCGTATGAGTCGACGACCGCCCCCGACGCCCTTTTGACCCACAGCGGAGTAGCCGTTCCCATGCGAGCGCTCACGCTCGGCCCCGAGGGAACCTACTCCCACCGGGCCGCCCGCGCGGTGGCCGACGAGATCGAGTTCACCGAATCGGTCACGAACATCGTCGAGGGGGTCGCATCGGGCGAGTACGACCGCGGGGTCGTCCCCATCGAGAACAGTATCGAGGGGAGTGTCACGGAGTCGCTCGACGCGCTGGCCGAGCGGAACGTGGCCGTCGTCCAGGAGATCGTCACCCCGATCAGGCACGCGCTACTGGCCCAGGCCGGCGAGTTCGAGACCGTCGCGAGCCACCCGCAGGCGCTCGCGCAGTGCCGTTCGTACCTCGAACGGGAGTACCCCTCGGTGAAGACGGAGGCGGTCGCCTCGACCGCACGCGGGGTCGAGCGCGCCCGCCAGGACCCCAGCGTGGCGGCCATCGGCCACCCCGACAACGCCGGCGGCGACCTGCGCGTACTCGCCGAGGACATCCAGGACCGCACCTCGAACGCGACCCGATTCGTCGTCCTCGCCCCCGAGTCCGAGAAGAGCGAGGCGGGCGGGAAGAGTTCGCTGATCATCTACCCGAACACGAACTACCCGGGGCTGCTGCTGGAGATGCTCGAACCGTTCGCCGAGAGGGACATCAACCTCACCCGGATCGAGTCGCGCCCCTCCGGGGAACGCCTCGGCGACTACGTCTTCCACTTCGACTTCGCCGCCGGCCTCTACGAGGAGCGCTCCCAGGAGGTCGTCGAGGTCCTGCGCGGGATCGCCGGCGAGGGGTGGGTCCGCGAGCTCGGCTCCTACGACACGAAGCACGTTCTCTACTGACCATCTTTTTCCGCCTCGGGTGCGCTTCGCGCACCACTCGGCGGAAAAACATGGGTGAAAAAAGGCCGCTCGCTCGGGCCTGCGCCCCTCGCTCGCGGTACGGTAGCTAAGCCTCCTGTGGTTCGCTCGAAATAGCGACGGACCCGGATCGGACAGAAAGCCGCACCTGAATAGTCCTCCCGAACCGGACTACCCGGGCCCTACCCGAACCGTGGGAGGTCTGTCAGGAGTAATCACCATCGAGACTGAACCAGGGAGCGCGCTCCGTCGACAACTTCGAAAAGACACTTGCCGACCCGGCAGCACGTCCCGGCGTGCCCGGACGCTCCTCGCAGTCGAGCCCCCTCCAGTACGTCGGTGTCGCGGTCGCGCTCGTCGCCGTCGTCGGATCGGTCGCCCTCGGGTGGGAGTTCGGCGGGACCGGTGACACGACCCCGCTCGTGCTCGGTGGAACCTGTGCCGTCGTCGCGGTCGGATGGGCGCTCTATCGGCAGGCGTAACCGAGCGAGTCGGCCGAGGGCTGCCGGACGGGCGCGTCGTGTTCGACCGACCCCGGCCGGTTGGCGGGAGCCGTTCGGACGGCCAGAAAAGATATGCGTACGAACCACATCGGTTACGTTCGTGACAGGACGGCCCTTCACAGAATCATGAGTCTACAGTGCCCGGACTACTGGACGATGCAGGAGGCGATACGCGAGCTGTCCGACCAGGTCGATGCCGTCGAGCAGTTCCGGCAGCGATCCCCGCTTCCTCCGTATTCGGATTAGTCGCCCCGGTCGCCGGTGGGGCCAGTACGAACGATCTAACGGCCGAGATCTGACAGGTAGCACCGTCGCCGCTGACGGCCGGCTGCTCTCTCGGTGAGGTGGTCGTGAATCCGTCGCCGCGGGCTCAGAACGGCAGGAACCGGTCGTACGTCTCGTCGATGTAGTCGTTGATCCGGTCGCCCTCGGGACTCCCCCACGGGTTGCGCGAGAAGTAGTACATCGACGCGAGGACGACCCCGATGACGAGCGCGTACCCCGGCGCGACGGCGCTCACGAGGAACGTCGCCACGCCGGCGATGACGCCCGACAGCAGGATGTCGACGATCTGGTAGGCCACGCTCATGCCGGTGAGTACGGCCGGGGGCGGTATGTGGCCCCCGGTTCCGGCTCCGGTTCATCCACTCGACGGGGGCGGCGGACGTGAGCGACGTGCGGAGTCGCCCTCGTGTGGGACGGGTCGACCTCGAAAGCGGAATAGGGACCGAGGGAGGCACGGTGACGGTGTCTTTTTGCCCACGGGTCGAGCGTGGGAGGTATGCTCCAGTGGCCCGACGCGACCGTCTACGAGGCCCTCGCCGAGGTGGCCGACGAGCGGCCCGATCGGACCGCGGTCGTCTTCGAGGGACGGCACCTGAGCTACGCCGACCTGCTCGACGGCGCGCACGCGACCGCACGGGCGCTCGCGGCACGCGGTGTCGGCGAGGGCGACACCGTCGCCGTCTGGCTCGGCAACCGGCCCGAGTGGCTGACGATCCAGTTGGGAGCCTCGATGGTCGGGGCGAGCGTCGTCGCCGTCAACACCCGCTACCGCGCCCACGAACTCGAGTACATGCTCGCCGACTCGGGCTGTTCGCTCCTGTTCACCGAGTCGGAGTTCCTCGGCCGGGACTACCTCGACCTGCTCGCCGAAGCCGTCCCCGAGGTCGACGAACCGGACCCGTTCCCCACCGGATCGTTCCCCGAACTCGAAGGGGTCGTGGCCGTCGAGGGGCGTCCCGAGTATCCGGGTGTCACCGCCCACGAGGCGTTCCTCGACGCCGGTGGGGGTTCGATAGAGCCGGCGACGGACCCGCTTGCACCCGCGGCCGTCTTCTACACCAGCGGGACGACGGGCGACCCGAAGGGCTGTCTCCAGTCGAACCGGTCGCTCCTGAACCACTCCTACGCCGTGGGCGAGCACTTCGGCCTCGACGATTCGGACACCGCGCTCGGGATGATGCCGTTCTGCGGGATCATGGGCTACAACGCCTTCCTGAGCGCGCTCGTCCACGGCATCCCGCTGGTAGTGCTCCCCGCGTTCGATGCCGAGCGGGCGCTCTCGGCCATCGACGAGCACGGCGTGACGTACGCCTCCGGGACCGACGCGATGTTCGAGCGGATGCTCGACGCCGACGGGTTCGCCCCCTCGCGCGTCGCGTCGTTCGCGCGGGGCGCGGTGTTCTTCGCCGGCGGGTTCGACGACACGACGTTCGAGCGCATCGAGGCGGGGTTCGGGTTCCCCGTGGTCCAGCCCTACGGGCTCTCGGAGGCCAACAGCCAGGTGTTCGTCGGCGATCCGTCCGACCCTCCCGAACGGCGCAAGCGCGTCGGCGGGCCGCTCGTCCACCCCGACGAGGAGGAGGCCCGTATCGTCGACCCCGAGACGGGTGAGACCCTCGACGCCGGCGAGCAGGGCGAGCTCCTCCTCCGGGGGTACAACGTGATGCTCGCCTACCACGACAAGCCCGGGGAGACGGACGAGACCCTCGACGATTCGGGGTGGCTCCACACCGGCGACCTCGCCGAACGCGACGAGGACGGGTACCTCTACTACCACGCTCGCCTCGACGACGCGCTCCGCGTGCGGGGGTTCCTCCTCACGCCGCGGGACGTCGAGCGGGCGATCGAGGCGTTCGACGGCGTCGACCGCGCACAGGTCGTGGGCGTCCACCACGAGCGCCACGGCGAGGTGCCGGTCGCGTTCGTCACCCTGCGCGAGGGGGTCGAGACCGACGAGGCGACGCTCCGCTCGTTCCTCGACGACCGACTCGCCGACTACAAACACCCCGACGCGATCCACTTCCTCGACGCGTTCCCGACGACGGAGGGACCGAACGGCGTGAAGGTGCAGAAGTCGAAGCTCCGCGAGCGGGCGATGGAACGGCGGTCCTGATCCGGGGACGTCGCGTTTCGGAGGAACTACTAAGTCGGCGTCGTCCCTCTCCGGCTCGTGTCAACAGAGATCGTCCCGGGCGTCCACGACATCACCGTCCGCGAGGACGCCAACGGCCGACGCTATCGCGCGTACCTCGTCGAAGACGACGGCGAGGTGCGGAGCGCCTCGGAGAGCCGGACGGCGTCCGGCGGCGTCCCGACGCTGTTCGACGCGGGACTCCCCGATACGACCGACGCGCTGTTCGAGGGGATCGAATCGGCGGGGCTAGCTCTGTTGAAATCCTATTTTCTCGATACTCTTCGTTCCAGAATAGCCGTTAGGCAGGTGGAGAACTAATAGTTAGAGAAACCCCAGTTTCGATGGATAGTTAGGCGAGCGTGCTGCATACACAGCGCGTATCGGTCACGAGTGAGTGGTGTCAGTCGAGGTGATCGGTCGTCACACCTTTTTCACCGAGTGACCGCAAGCATTCGCCGATCAGAACATGACCGACTATCTAGGTCTGTCCTGGCGAGATGTCGGGGCGGGCCTCGCCGCCGGCGGGTCGGCGCTCCTCGCTGCCGTTCTGGTTAACCTCTGGAACTTCGTTCAGACGTTCAGGGCCCGAAGATTCGACTCCGCTATGCTAGCGGAGTATCGGCGAGGAAGTGAGATCTTCTTCCTCGGGGTGATCGTCACACCGGTCGTCGCTCTCATCGTAGCGACCGTTGTCTGGCGTGTGATGATGCCAGATGAGCCGGACCCGCGCTACGGCGCCGTAGCAGGCGTCGTTTCAGCGGTCGGGTCGCTCTTCATATTCGCAGCTCTGATAGGCTTCATGTTCTCTCTGAGTCAGATTTCCACTGGCGGACTCGCTGGTGCGCTCTCCGAGTTCGTGTTCCTCACTGCTCTAATCGCTGTATTCGGGGGTATCATTACTCTCCCCGTTATCGCCCCAATAGGGGCCATTGTGGGATACGGATACGAATGGCACTTGATCCGAAGGTAGAAAGCTCCGTTGAAACCCTATTATCCAGATATATTCTCGCCTGAAACAGCCGGTCGATGAGAGCTGCAAGCCTAGCGATGAGGTTATGTATAAAATTCTATTTGTAAACATTATGTCTATGTCACGGCGTTCTCGGTTCATCATCTACGAATCTCTCCTGATCATTCTTGGATTCGCTATCGCTGCTCAGGTAGCGCCACCAGATATCTACAGCCAGATTATTGGGACGTTAGTGATCTTAGCAATCACACTCCCACTCTCGTATTGGTTGGTCTACAAACGTCAGTAACCGATACGCGTCTTCTCTATACTGACTACAGCAAGGCAGAATGTATCACCTGTTGAGAATTTCAACAGAGCCACGGGGCTCGAACCCGAGCGGCTCGTCCTCACGCACGCCGACGCCGACCACGTCGGCGGGTTCGACGCCGCAGTCGAGCGATATGGCCTCGAAACGTACGTCCCCGAGCAGTCCGACCTCGACACGGAGAACGAGCTGGATCACCGGTACGGCGACGGCGACCGGATCGGCGGGTTCGAGGCCGTCTACGTCCCCGGACACCGCCACGACCACCACGCCTTCGTCGACGAGGAGCGTGGCGTGCTCGTCGCCGCCGACGCCGTCTCGGGGGGTTTCCCGAGGACTACCTCCTCCCACACGCCGCCGTCTACGCCGAGGACCTGAAGGGGACCGAGCTGAGCCTCGATCGGCTCCTCGACTACGAGTTCGACGCCGCGCTCGTCCACCACGGGACGAGCGTCACCGAGGGCGCGCGGAAGGTGTTCGACCGCTACGTGAACTTCCCCGGGCGGCCCGACGAGCCGGTGAAGTAGGGCGGCTCCCGCACGGTGGCGCGGAGCGTGTGAGTCCGGGTCGGCCACGCGGGGTTCGATCACTACCGCCGGTTCAACCACGCCGCGAACGGCTTGCCCGTCGACGCGCGCTCGATGTACTCCCGCTGAGTACGGGTTATCGCCTCGTCGAGCGACGCGCCGGCGTCGAGGCGCTCGCGGGTACGCGATCGCTTCCACGCGCTCGGGGTCGTCCGTGCGGCCCACCGCGCCTCGATCGGCTCCAGTAGCTCCGCTATCCGGCGTCTCCCGAGACCGCGGTCCACGAGCCCCTCCCGTGCGAGGTCGAACAGCTCCGGGTAGATCTCCTCGGCCTCCCCCGTCCGGTCGCCGTCCCGGGAGATCCACGCGAGGTCGGCGTCGAGTCCGTCGCGTGCGGCCGCGTACGTCGCGTCCCTGGCGGCGTCCCACGGGAGCGAGGCGACCGGGTGGTCGCTCGTCACGATCCCGTGGACGACCCCGACGACGAGCGCCTGGAGACCGACCACGTCGGCGGAGCCCGGTTGAGAGGGCAGGAGCCGGTGCTCGATGCGGGGCCCCTCCGGCCCGAGCACCGGCCGTACCCACCGCCAGCAGGTGCTCTGTTTGTGGAGTAGCTCCCAGTGCTCGGCGGCGAACCCGTCTCGTGGATCGTCGTCGACCCACTCGCGGAGGTACGGAGCGCAGGTCCGATCGGCGACGAGGCGGTCGACGACCTCCGCGGGCGTCCCGAGATCACGGGGGAACCTGACCTTGCCCGGCGAGCCGACGTTGATCGACTCGAAGATCGGGAGCCTGAGTTCGGAGGCACCCGCGAGGACCGTCTCCGCGTCGACTCCCGCCCCGTAGAGGTCCGGCGGGAGGAACGGGGAGTTCACCGCGAGCGCGAGAATCGGCCCGGCCGCCCGGAGGGTGGCGTTGAAGTACCGGGGGAAGGCCGCCGTCGGCGGCTGGAGGTGGACCTGCATCGAGGTGGCGAGTGACTCGATCATGATCGTCGGGAAACGCCGTCGGCACCCGGGAACGTCGAGTTCGACCGGCCCGTGAGCGGTGATATCGGCGTCGAGCGCGAGGTAGCGCGGGGCCTGCGAGGCGTTCGACGGGAAGGCGAACTCGGCGACCTGGTCGACCTCGCCCAGGTAGGCAACCGATCCCTCCAGGGGTGGTATCGTCCACATCCCGTCGGTGACGAATCGGAGGTCGGCCGCGTCGAACGCCCTCCGGACGCGCCCCACCCGTCCGTCGAGTTCGGTCGCCTGCGTGCCGAACCCCCCACGGTCGAACCCCGTCCTCGAGGTGTTGAGTTCGGCGTTGTGGCGGCCCAGTTCGCGCTCGCAGACCGACCCGAACACGGCGTCGGGGACGCGCGCCAGCTGGCCGTCGGCGTCCGTCGCGTACCCCTCCAGTTCGAGGCCGAGCGCGAACCCGGCGTCGAACCGCCCTCCTTCGAGGGCCTCGCGGACGGCCTCGGCCTGCGCTTCGACCCGGCGGTCGAACTCGCGGTGGGTCGCCTCCCGGCGAGTCTCCCTGACCGTCGCGAGGGTGTCCATGCGCCTCCTGGTCGGGCGACCAACATGAGAGTTCGTGTCACGCATCACGGGTGGCCGCCGACTATATACGACGGACGGTCCACGACAGGCTACATGATGGACGCGGACTCGGGAACCGACGGAGCCGTACCGAGCGCGAGCGAGGACGGCGGTCCACGATCGGTCGAGACGAACCTCTTCCTCACGGTGTCGGGACCGTCCGGCTGCGGCGCGACGACGGTCTGCGAGGCGCTCTCGGAGGCGATGGACTGTGGCTACGTCAGCGGCGGACAGATCTTCCGCGACCTCGCCGAGGATCGAGGGATGAGCCTCACGCAGCTGGTCGCGGAGGCCGACACCTCCGGCGATATCGACCGCGCGCTCGACCGTCGGCTCCGGACCATCGCCGAGAAGTGGGGGACCGCGAACAAGGCGTTCATCCTCGAATCCCGGCTCGCGGGCTGGCTCGCGGGCAACCGCGCGGACCTGCGGATCTGGCTCGACGCCCCCGAGGAGATCCGCGTGGCGCGGACACGTGACCGCGAGGAGATGGAGGCGGAGATGCGCGTCCGGGAGGTCCTGGAGGCCGGCCGCTACGAGCACGAGTACGGCGTCGACATCTCCGACCGGTCGTTCTACGACCTCGCGATCAACACCGCCCGGTGGGATCCGGAGGGGGTCGTCGATCTGATCCTGACGGCCGTCGAGCGGTACGACCCCGAGGCCGACGAAGGGGCGTTCCCGACACGGGACGTCGACCTGTAGGAGGCGTCTCGACCACGAACACCGCCCCGAGCGGCGAGTCGACCGGGCCGTTTCCGATCGGGACCGGCGCGGCCGCCCACTCTGTAACCCTTATCGGTACCGGGACGCGTAGGGGTTCCTACATGGACCGGTCCTCGCTCGACTGGCGGCCGACGGGCGTCGAACTGGCAGTGCTCGTCTCGGGGCTCACCAGTATGGGCCTGGAGATACTCGCCGGTCGGCTGCTGGCCCCCGAGTTCGGCAGCAGCATCTACACCTGGGGGAGCATCATCGGGGTGTTCCTCGCGGCGCTCTCGCTCGGTTACTACCGCGGCGGCCGGCAGGCCCGCGAGGCGACCCGGTCGAACCTCGCCACCCTCATGCTCTGGTCGGCGGGGTACGTCGCCGTCCTCCTGCTCGTCGGCGACCTCATCCTCCGGGCCACGGGCTCGTTTCCCGTCCCGGCACGGTTCGCACCCCTGCTCCCGGTGACGCTCCTGTTCGGCCCGCCGGTGTACCTCCTGGGGTTCATCAGCCCCTACGCCGCCGAACTCTCCGACCGCGAGACGCCGGGGGCCGCCTCCGGCCACGTCTACGCGCTCGGGACGGTGGGGAGCATCGCTGGCGCGTTCCTCACCACCTTCTTCCTCGTCCCCTCGCTGTCGGTCCAGACCGTCGGGATCCTGTTCGGCGTCGTGCTCGTCCTCGCCAGCGTCGGGCTCTCGCTCCCCTCGCTCGCGCGCGAGCGGCTCTCCCAGATCGGGGTCGTCCTCGTCGTCCTCGTCGCGGTGGTGATGACCGGCCCGATCGGCGCGGCCGTCGTCGGCGACACCGTCTACCGCACCCAGACCCCCTACCAGTCGCTCGCGGTCGTCGACGACGGCGACGTGCGGACGCTCTACCTCGACGGCCAGCCACACAGCGCGATGGACCTCGACGAGCCCTACCGCCACGTCTTCGACTACACCCGCTACTTCCACATCCCCCTGCTGATGACCGAGGACGTCGACCGCGTGCTGTTCATCGGCGGCGGGGGGTTCACCGGCCCGAAGCACTTCGCGGAGATGGGTATCACCGTCGACGTCGCGGAGATCGACCCCGTGGTCGTCCGCACGGCGGAGGAGTACTTCGGGGTCGAGGAGTCCGAGAACCTCGACGTACACACCGTCGGCGGCCGGCAGTTCCTCCAGGAGACGAACCGAACGTACGACCTGATCGTCCTCGACGCGTACAAGCGCGACAAGGTGCCCTTCCAGCTGACGACGGTCGAGTTCATGCAGTTGACCTCGGAACACCTCGACGAGGACGGCGTCCTGCTCGCGAACGTCATCTCGGCACCGAGCGGCCCCGCCTCGAACTTCTACCGCGCCGAGTACCGCACGATGGGCGAGGTCTACCCGCAGGTGTACGCCTTCCCGACCTCTTCCACTGGATTAGTCCAGAACATCGAACTCGTGGCGACGAAGAACGCGAGTCGGATCACGCAGGCGGAGCTCCGGCAGCGCGCGAGGACCCGCGACGTCGGCGCGGACCTCTCACGGGCGGTCGGGTTCTACCGGACCGACGTCCGGACCGGGGACGTGCCGGTACTCCGGGACGGCCGCGCGCCCGTCGAGCAGCTGCTCGACCCGATGGCCGGCCGGGCGTACGTCGTCGAGGAGGAGAACGGCACGACCTCGACGTCGGCGTCGGTCGAGCGCCGTCGGGCCGTGCGGCCGCCCGCGGCCCCGCCGTAGCCACCCCGACCCGTCGAAGGCGCGGGCGCACAGCGCCGTGCGTCCCGTGGTCCGGGTCGCCGGTGTCGTCGGCTTGATGTGTCCTCGTTCGGACTGAGCGTCCATACAGTCAGACCAGCCACACCCCCAGGTGCAGTCACTCCTGGAGACGGTCGCGGCGGCCGACGTACTCCCGCTCCACCAGTACGGCCCCGAGGGCGCTCGCGAGGTGTCCACGGAGATGCGCCCGGACGTCGACGGGCCCGGGGTGGGCGGGGTGACCGACCGGACGGTTCCCGGCCCCGACGGCGAGGAGGTCCCGATCCGCGCCTACCGGCCCGAGGGCGAGGGGCCGTTCCCGACGGTCGTCTTCTTCCACGGGGGCGGGTTCGTCATCGGTGGGCTCGACAGCCACGACGTACCCTGTCGACACCTCGTCCGCGAGAGCGGCTGTGGCGTAGTCGCGGTGGACTACCGCCTCGCGCCCGAACACCCGTTCCCCGCGGCGGTCGAGGACGCCTACGCCGCGTTCGAGTGGGTCGACGCGAACCCGGAGGAGGTGGACGGCGACGGCCGCCTGGCGGTGATGGGTGACTCGGCGGGCGGGAACCTGGCGGCCGCCGTCTCGCTGATGGCCCGCGACCGCGGCGGCCCCGAGATCGACCGCCGGATGCTGGTCTACCCCGCCGTGAGTCCCCGCGAGGACTGATCCTCCCGGGAGGCCAAGGCCGAGGGGTACTACCTGGAGGGGTCGGACATGGAGTGGTTCGGCGACTGCTACTACGCGAGCGACCTCCACACGGCCAACCCGTACGCGTTCCCCCTGGTCGCCTGCTCGCACGCGGACCTGCCGCCGGCGACGGTCCTGACGGCGGGGTTCGACCCGCTCCGCGACGAGGGCGCGGCGTACGCCGAGGCGCTCGAGGACGCGGGCGTGGACGCCGAGCACGGCAACTAGAGGGGATGATCCACGCGTTCTTCACGATGCTCGCCGGTCCGGTCGAACTCGACCGTGCCCACGAGGCCGTCGCGGACGTCGCGGGCGACCTCCGAACGACGTTCGACCTCGGGTAGCGGAGGTCCCGGACGCCGCCGGTGCCGGCCTCAGGCCACGTTCTTCGGCCGAATTCACTCCGGTTCCGCGACGGTCATGACGGGGACGGGGGCGGAGCGAACGGTCTTCTCGGCGACGCTACCGAGCAGGATACGGTCCGTGCCGCGTCTCCCCGTCGTGCCCATCCCCACGGCGTGTACGTCGTTCGACTCGATGCAGTCGAGGATCACCTCGGAAGGCGTTCCGTGTTCGACGTGGCGGACGGTACTCGTCACCCCCTGTGCCTCGGCCGCCGAGACGACGGTCTCGACGGCGTTGGTCGCGGCCTGTTCGCTCTCCTTCCCGGAGACCGTCGACCGAACGTCCACCCCGAGTGTACTATCGTCTACCACGGAGAGGACGTGCACGGTCGCATCGAGTGCCGCGGCGAGCTCGACGAGGTGATCGGCGGCGTGCGTCGCGGCGGTGCTCCCGTCGGTCGGAACGAGGAGGTTCTCGTAGGGGAATTCGAGCGTCTCGTCGGGCTGCATACGGGCCGAGAGAACGGGAACCGAGGAGAGCCGGACGACCTTCTCGGAGACGCTTCCACCGAGGTATCGCGAGAGCCCCTCGCGGCCGTGGGTCGGCATCACGATCAGGTCCTGATCGTACCGCTCGGCGTAGTCGACGATCGTCGGGGCCGGATTGCCCTGGACGATGTCGGTGTCGTACGACGTTCCGAGCGTGTCCAGCGTTTTCGCGGCCTCGTCGACGATACCCTCACCCTCCCGTTCGAGCGCATCGACGGTTTCGCCCTCGACGACGGTGACGCTGTCGCGCGTCGTATCGGCGACGTAGAGCACCTGGATCGTGGCGTCGGCCCAGTGAGCGATCTCGCTGGCGTGGTGGAGCACCTGGGCCGCACCGTCGCTACCGTCGTACGGGAGGAGAACGTTCTCGTACATGATCCGGTGGGCGGGAGGTACGGCTGCCGATCCCTAATGGGTTTTCACTGTCCCCGACGCGAGCGGCATCTAGCCACAGCGGATCTGTCGGGAGGGATCGTCACCCATCAGGAATTCCGGCCGCCGGGACGCTGCCGGTCAGTCGGGATCGTCCTCGTTCGCCACCGACTCCTCCTCGATCGGGGCGGCGGTTTCGGGGTCGACGGTCACCCGGACCTTCTGTATGCGGGTGTTTTCCACCTGCTCGGCCCGCAGTGTCACGTTCTCGTAGTCGAACTCCTCGCCCTGTTCGACGAGACGGCCCGCACGGTTGAAGATGAACCCCGCGATCGTCTCGAACTCCTCGCCCTCGGGGAGGACGATGTCGAGTGCCTCGTTGACCTCCTCGATGTTGACCTCGCCGCGGACCAGCACCTCGGTGTCGCCGACGAGCTCGATCGGGTGGTCCTCACCACCCACCAGTATCTCGCCGACGATCTCCTCGGTCATGTCCTCCATCGTGATGAGACCCTCTGTGGCACCGAACTCGTCGACGACGATGACCATGTGCGTCCGGTTCTCGCGCATCTCCGCGAGGAGTTCGTCGACGTTCTTCGACTCGGGGACGTGGAGCGTCGGGTTGACAACGTCCGCTACCTCGAGGTCGGGGAAGGTATCGTAGCTGGAATCGTCCAGTTCACGGATGTCGAAGACGCCGATCACGTCGTCCAGCGAGCCGTCGTAGGCCGGGAGACGGGCGTGCCCCGACCGGATACACTGCTCGATGGCCTCCTCGACGGTCGCATCCCCTGGGATGGCCGCCACGTCGAGGCGGGGGGTCATCACCTCCTTGGCGGTGGCGTCGGTGAACCGCAGGGCGCGCTGGAGCATCTGGCGTTCCTCCTCGTCGAGGACGCCCTCGCGCTCGCCCGTCTTGATCATGTTCCGGATCTCGTCGCGGGTGACGTACGTCGATTCGATGGACGCGCTGCCGCCGGTGATCCTGTTCACGAGGCCCGTCAGGTAGTAGAACAGGACGATGAGCGGCCACAGCACCTTCTCGACGACCTTCAGTCCCCGGGCGACGCGCCGTGCGTGCAGTTCGGTGTTCTCGACGGCGTAGGACTTGGGGGCGCTCTCGCCGAATATCAGAACCATCGACGTGATACCGAGCGACGAGACGATGACTGCCGTACTCGCGTCGAAGTAGAAGCCGACGAGGGTGGTCGAGATGGAGGACATCGTGATGTTGACCATGTTGTTCCCGACGAGGATCGTCAC
Source organism: Salinirubellus litoreus (assembly GCF_037335815.1). Taxonomy (NCBI): domain Archaea; kingdom Methanobacteriati; phylum Methanobacteriota; class Halobacteria; order Halobacteriales; family Natronomonadaceae; genus Salinirubellus; species Salinirubellus litoreus. The sequence continues at coordinate 644,465 of NZ_CP147841.1, forward strand.
GAGCAGACGATGAGGGTCCTCCTTGAGGGATCTGACCGCGCGCGCGCCACGCTTGCCCTCCTCGACCATCGCGTCGATCTGGTGGGCCGGCAGGGAGAACAGTGCGATCTCCGACGAGGAGAAGAATCCGGACCCCACGAGGAGCATCAGGATCATGAGGACACCGACGAGGGTGACCCCTGTCTGCCCCAGTTCGACACCGACGATGGGCACGGTGTACAGTGTGGTACTGGCCTCAGATACCGCTACGAGTACGGATGCCATCATCGGTTCCGCCTATCACTCGAACGGGAAAGTAACCCCGGGTAACGGAGAAAGGAGGTCACGACCGGCGCTCGTACGTGGCCTGGTTTTCTTCCGCTCGTCTTTCGGTCGTGCGTCGAACGTCTCGGGTCGAAATCCCACGGCAGAAAGCCTCCGAGCGGTACCCATCCTCTCGCTCGGACGAACGCGGGGGTATCGACGATCCCCCCGGAAGAACCACCAGGGAGGATCGAGGTCAGTTCTATCGAGCGAGTGTCGCTACTCCAGCGCGCCGACGTTGCGGGCCAGCACGCCGACGCTCACCAGCGCGATGAGCCCGCCCGCGGTCAGCACCGGGTTCAGCCCGCCCGCCGGGACGCCTGCGATGAGGACGATCAGCCCGACCACGATGCCCACCAGCGGTCCACCGAACGCGACCGTCTCCTGGTCCATGCCATCCAGTACCCGTCCTCGATAGTAAATCCCTAGCACGGATCACGGGGCCGTCAGTCGTCGACGGACTCCGCGTCGGTCTCGGCGTCCACGTCCCGCTCGGAGGTGTCGACCGTCGGTCCCGGTCCGCGGGCCGGAGCACCGCTCTCGACGACGCCCTCGCGCCAGGTCCCCCGCCGGAACCAGGCGACGGCGAGGAGGAACGAGCCGAACGCGGCGGTCGCGTACGCCCACCAGATGCCCGACGCGCCCATGCCGAACCCCGATACGACCACGCCGCCGGGGAGGGTGAGGGTCCACGCGAACGCGAGGACGAGCGCCACCGGCACGCGGAGGATCCACCGCGAGAGGAAGGAGAGCGCCATGGCGACCTTGGTGTGGCCGGCCCCCCGGAAGGCTCCCTGGATGGTCATGACGCCGCCGAAGAAGGCCCACGAGGGGGCGACGACGCGGAGGAAGACGACTCCCTCGGCGACGACTTCGGGATCGGCGACGAAGACGCGGATCGCCGCGGCGGGGAAGGCGAGGACGAGCGCGGTCGCGCCAAGCAACAGGCCCATCGTCCCGGCGGTGGCGACGAACGCCACGCGAGCGGCGCGGTCGGGCGTCTTCGCCCCGAGGTTCTGTCCGACGCCCGTCGCCGTCGCCTGGCCGACCGCGCCCGCGACCGACCACGTCACCGACATCAGGCGGACGCCGACGCCGTAGGCGGCGGTCGCGGCGGGGCCGAACCGGGCGACGAACCCGGCCATCGCGACGGCGGCGAAGCTCCGCGCCCACCCGTCTAGGGTCGCCGGCGAGCCGATGTCGATCAGCTTCTTCAGCACCTCGCGATCCGGCCGGAGGTCCGAGAGGTGGAGTCGGACGCCGAACCCGCCGTGCAGGAGCACCACGAGCCCGAGGGCGACGGAGGCCCCCCGCGAGAGGAAGGTGGCGACGCCGGCCCCGAACGTCCCCCACGCGGGGAACGGCCCCCACCCGAGGATGAGGAACGGGTCGAGGACGACGTTCGCACCCGCCGAGAGTACCATCAGCCACATCGCGGTCCGCGTGTCGCCCGCGCCCTGGAGCGAGGCGCGAAAGGCGAAGAAGAAGAACGTGAACGGGAGCGCGAGGAAGATCACCTCGATGTACGCGAGCGCCTCCGTGAACACCTGGCCGCGCGCGCCGATGAGCGAGAGGAGCGGCCGACGGATCGCGAGTCCCACGAGCGCCAGCACCGCCGAGACCGCGAGCGTCAGCAGCACCGTCTGGGCGACGACGTGGTCGGCCCGCCGGTCCTCGCCCGCGCCGACGTACTGGGAGACGAGCGCGATGGTCGCCGCGGTGATACCCATCGCCGTCGAGACGAACATCCACGACAGCGGAAACATGAGCGAGACGGCCGCGACCGCCTCGGGGCTCACGCGGCCGACCCAGAACATATCCGCGAGATTGTAGAACGTCTGAAGCAGGTTGCCGAGCACGAGCGGCCAGGCGAGCTGGCCGAGTCTGGGCGCGATCGCGCCCGTGGTCATGTCGACGCGGCTCCGCTCCTTCGCTCCCACGAGTGGTTCGTCCGGACGACCGCCCCGGTTTTAACCCCCCGGATCGGAGCCGCCGTCCCCTCGGATCAGATCGAGGCGTCCGAGCGGTGGTACGGCCCCGCGCGGACGGCCTCGGCCAGCCGGGTCAGCTCCGTCTGGGTGAGCCCGTCGTCGACCTCGGCGAACAGCGCCTCGACCTCCTCGCGCGGGAGCTTGACCGTCGACGCCTGGTCGACGGACTCCCGGCTCCGCTCGCGGAGTTCGCGGAGCGTGCCGAGCGCGAGCAGGTACGGGAGTCCCGCGGCCTCCAGGAGCATCGCGTCCCCCTCGGGGACGCACTCCAGGTAGCGGCGGGCTCCGGGCGCGTAGGTCGCGGCGTGATCGACCAGCCGCCGGACGACCCGGTCGACCGCCGCCGACCGGGAGGCGTCGCCGACTGCGGCGTGGTCGATCCCCTCCTCGGCCAGCCACTCGGCCGGCAGGTAGACGTTGTTCTCCGTCTCGTAGTCGGCGCGGACGTCCCGGGCAACGTTCACGAGCTGGAGGAGGAGCGCGAACGCCCGGGCGTCCTCGGGGTCGGGCGTCGGCCAGCCGGTCCCGTAGTACTCCAGCAGGTTCGTGAACAGTTTGCCCACGGTGCCGGCGACGTACCAGCAGTACTCCTCGAGCTCGTCGATGGTCCGCAGTCGGAGCCCGCCCTCGTCGGCGTAGCGCCGGAGGAACCCCGCCATCCCGCTGGCCATCTCCCGGACGACCGGCCGCATCGCCGCCTTCACCGGTGGATCGAAGGAGTCGAAGACACGGAACACCCGGTCGGCGTCGACGACGACCTGCCAGTCGGAGTCGTCGTCCTCGGCTCCGGGGTCGTCCGGGCGGACCGGCTCGACCGCCTCGAGGAACGCCTCGACGTCGGTCTCCTCGGCCGGGTCGAGGACCGCGTCGTACGTCTCGAGGAGGTCAGCCCGGACCCCCGGGGGGATCGACGGGTCGTCCTCGACCGTATCGGCGATCCGACAGAGGAGGTAGCCGGTGCAGACCCACGACGCGACCGGCTCCTCGAGAAGGTCGATACTCAGGGCGAACGTCCGGGAGACCGACTCAACGGCGTCGAACGTCCACGCCCGGTCGGAAGTGACACCCGGCGCTTCGCTCATCGGCCGTACAGACGCCGCCCCGGTCTATAAAAGCCCGGTTGTCAGAACCGGGCGCAGTCGTCGGAAAAGGGTTCCGATCGAGGTTCCGGAGCCCCGAGACGGCCGAACGTCCCGCGGTGACCGAGCGCGGAGGCGACTATCGGGCGGCTACCGGGCGACTACCGAACACCGTCCGCGGCGGCGACCAGCTCCTCGACGCGGCCGACGCTCACGGGTGCCGTCGTCTCGCCGCCCTCCTTCAGCGCCGTACCCACGACGACGCCGTCGGCGATCGAGAGGAGTTCGTCGACGTTGCGGGCCGTGACGCCGCTGCCGACGAACACCGGGGCGTCGAGGCCGAGATCGTCACGGCGCTCGACGGCCCGCTCGACGTCGGCGAGCGCGGTCTCCCGGCCGGTCCGGGCACCCGAGACGACCACCCCGTCGGCGAGCCCCCGCTCCGCGGACTCGGCCAGCGACTCCGCCTCGTAACCCGGGTCCGCCAGCGGTGCCGAGTGCTTCACGTCCACGTCGGCGAGTATCCGCACCCCGCTCGCGTCGATGCGCTCCCGGAGCCGAGCGGTCTCGTGGGCCCGCCCCTCGAGTATCCCCTGGTCGGCCACGCGAGCGCCGACGTGGACGTTCACGCGGACGAAGTCAGCACCCGAGGCGGCCGCGACGGCGACCGCGGCCGGACCGTCGTTCCGGAGGACGTTGACGCCGACCGGGAGTCCAGCCGACTCGCGCACCGTCCGCGCGAGGCTCGCCATCTCGGCGACGACGGGTTTCGGGACGTCCTCGGGGTAGAACGGCACGTCGCCGAAGTTCTCGACCATCACCGCGTCGACGCCCCCGGCCGCGAGCCGCTCGGCGTCCCGGCGGGCCGACTCGTGGAGCCCCTCGCGACCCGCTTCGGGATCGTACCGGGGCGCGCCGGGGAGCGGCGGCAGGTGGACCATCCCCACCACCGGCTTCGACGCGCCGAAGGTCGAGTTCGTCTCCATGACCGGGGACTCGACCCTGGTTCCCTTAATCCTGGCCGAGCCGCGGGAGTCGGATCCACTCGTCCTCGGCCGGATCGTGGGGCGACACGGCCGGCCGGAGCCGTCGCGACCGTCGAAGGCGCTAACCGTCGGCAGGTCGATACTCCCGCATGGCTCGTACTCCCCGGACGCCCCCCGGGAGCCCCTTCGTGGGGAACGTCCTCCGGTTCGCCCGCGACCCGCTCCGGTACCTCGACGCGGTGCGGGATGCCTACGACGATCCGATCGTTCGGCTGTCGGGGCCGGGCGGCGACGTCTACCTCGTCCTCTCGCCCGAACTCGTCCGGCAGGTGCTGGTCGACGCGGACGCCGAGCGACGGACCCGACGGGACGGCGGGCCCGGCGACCCGGGCTACGTGAAGGCCGACCTCCGACCGGAGCTCACCGAGCCGTTCCTCGGGGAGGGGCTCCTCAACAGCGAGGGGGGCTCCTGGGCGGACCAGCGAGGGCGGCTCGATCCCGCGTTCTACGCCCCCGCGTTGCGCGGATACGTCGGCTCGATACGCGAGCACACCGCCCGGATCGCCGAGGACTGGCGCGGGGAACCCGACCGGGACGTCCACGCCGACATGACCGACCTCACGGTCCGGGTGATCGCCGAGACGCTCCTCGGGACCGAACTCGACGCCGGCGACGTCGCCACGGTCGAAGCGGCGATGGACGACCTCTCCGAGTCGTTCGGACCCTCGCTGAGCCGTGCGGTGCTCCCCTCCTGGGCCCCCCGACGTCGGCCGGCGGGGTTCGACCGCGCGATCGAGGACCTCGACGCGCTGGCCGGGCGGATCATCGAGGGACACCGCACCCCCGATCCGCCAGCGGACGTCGTGACGACGCTGCTGGCGGCCGCCGACGCCGGCGAGATAGCGGAGCGTCGGGTGCGAGACGAGGTGGTGACCCTCCTGCTCGCCGGCCACGAGACGACCGCGCTCGTCCTGACCTACGCGTGGTTCCTGCTCTCGGGCGACGAGAGTGGGGCGACGACCGATCGACTCCACGAGGAGGTCGACGCGCTCGACGGCCCGCCGGACTGGGAGGACCTCGACTCGCTCCCGTACACGGAGGCGGTCGTGAACGAGTCGATGCGGCTCTACCCGCCGGTGTGGGCGCTGTTCCGCGAGCCGAGGGGTGACGCCCGCCTCGGCGACTACCGCGTTCCCGCCGGGACGCCGCTGATCCTCCCGCAGTGGGCGATCCACCGCGACGGTCGGCACTTCGAGGACCCGCTCTCGTTCCGACCGGAGCGCTGGCTGGAGCGACGACCGACCGAGACGGCCGCGTACTTCCCGTTCGGGGCCGGCCCGCGCGCCTGCATCGGACGGGGGTTCGCGACCGTCGAGGCGAAGCTCGTCCTCGCGACGCTCGCCCGCGAGTTCGACGTCGGGGTCCACGAGGGGAAGCTGGATCTCGACGTCGCCATCACGATGCGGCCGGAGGGACCGGTCGGGGCGCAGGTGAGCACCCGTTCGTCGTAGGTACCGGAACGCTACCCGGTCGGGAGTTTATCTACCGGGCGTTCCCAGTGATGACGTGGACCGAACCGTCCGTGCCGTGGTCGCCGACGCGCTCCCGGAGGCGACCGTCTCGGGGATCGAGACGCCGGCGACGGGCAACAGGAAGCGGACGGCGTTCGTCTCGCTCGCCGACGGGCGCGATCTCGTGGTCCAGACCCGACCTGCGAACCCGGAAGACACGGGAGCGGGACTGGCGACCGAGGCCCGTCTCGCACGCGAGATCGACCGCCGGACCGAGGTGCCGGTCCCCCGCGTCCTCGCCGGCGGGACCGTCGAGGGCTTCGAGTACCTCCTCACCGAGCGGGCCCCGGGGGAGGACCTCCACGCCCGGTTCGTCGATCTGTCGCGGGCGGACCGCGAGGCGACCGTCCGGTCGATGGGACGGTGGCTCGCGGCCCTCCACGACGCCTTCGCGTTCGAGGGGTACGGATCGGTGGTGCTCGGAGGCGACCGGCTCCTCGTCGCCGACCCCGTGACCGACTGGCGGGCGTGGTTCCGTGGCTACGTCGAGCGGGCGCTCTCGTCGCTCGTCGACGGCACGAGCGAGAGCCTCGCCGGCCTCGCATCCCGGGTCCGCGAGGCGGTCGACGCCGGGCTCGCGGACCTGCCGACCGACCCGGCGGCGCGGCTGTTCCCGTGGGACCTCCGTCCGGGCAACGCGACCGTCGGCGGCGGGACGGTGACGGCGCTGCTCGACTGGGGCGAGCCGCTGGCGGCCGCACGCGGGCTCTCGCTGGCGAAGTCGGCGTACGTCACCGCCGACTGGTACCTCCCCGGGGCGGCCGACCGGCTCCGGTCGGCGTTCCTCGACGGATACCGCGACCGACTGGCGCTCCCCGACCGGTCGTCGACGGAACGGCGGCTCTACCGGATCGCGGCCGTCGTCGCCTCGGCCGTCGACTCCCGGGGCTGCGTGACCCGCCCGCGCTACCCCGAACTCGGTGACGAGGCGGCCGCGGCGTTCCACCGCCGGCACCTCCTCGCGGCACTAGACGGTGAAACGCCCGTTTGAGTGATCGTTCGGTTGATATGCTCCCCGTCGTTACCATCAGGTGCCGCCCGGGGGAACGCCCCCACCCCCGGGACGCCCGGTCCCTCCCTCCCCCTTCGCCGGGCGTGCGAGAACGCGCCGCCCGACCACCGGTCCCCGGATTCGATCCGGCTCCCGCCCTCCCCCCCTGTCAGATCCGGCCTCCACACGGTATCCAACCGAGCTGGTCGGGGGTGCGTCGCCGGCCACACGCTCCTTCCCACCGAAAGGTGGATTCAAACCGCCCCCCCGCACAACCCGGCCGTATGTCCGGGTCGGAGCTCGCGGAACGGGTCAGACAGGCACTGGACGTCGACCGCGAGGAGTTCGAGCGGCGGGTCGCGGACGAGGTCGAGGAGCTGAAGCGTGAGCTCCACGAGGGAGCGTTCGACAACCCCCAGGCGATCGTCGGGTTCGAGTACGAGTTCTACGCGGTGAACGCCGAGACGGACGCGCTGATGCGGGTCCCCCGGCGGCTGCTGGAGTTCATCGGCTTCGAGAAGGAGCTGGGGCTGCACAACGCGGAGATGCAGACCACGCCCCAGCCGCTGTCGTCCTACGGCCTGCGCGCGACGACGGCGGAGGTCCAGGCGAAGCTCGACGCCGCCCAGCGCGAGGTCCGCAACGAGGGGATGCGCCTGGTCAGCGACGGGATGTGGACGGTACCGCCGATCGGCGAGACGGCACGGTCGTACCTCGCCGACAGCGTCGAGGAGGACGGGATCAGACTCGCGACGGACATGTCCGACTCGGTTCGCTACCACGCGATGGCGAACACCGAGTTCGGCGCGACGATGTCGCTCTCGGCCCCGCACGTCGAGCTCGACGCCGAGACGGTGATGCCCGAGAGCCTCATCACCTCCATCCAGCCCCACTACCAGGTCCCCCAGGCGCAGGACCTCCCCGAGTACTTCCGGTACGCCCTCCGTATCGCGGGGCCGCTGGTCGCCCTCGCGGTCAACTCGCCGTTCTTCCCCCCGGACCTCTACACGGCCGACCCCGAGGTGGTGTTCGCGGACTGCCCGATGGAGAACCGCGTGAGCGTCTTCGAGTCCGTGCTCAACCCCCCGGACGACCCGAAGGTCCGCTTTCCCGAGGACATCGAGAACGTCGAGGAGGCGGTCGACGCCATCGCCGGCGACCGGACGGTCGTCCCCATCCTCCAGGAGCCGACGGGCCGGTTCGACGACCGGTTCGCGCACTTCCGGCACAAGCACGGTACGTTCTGGCGGTGGGTTCGACCGGTGTTCGACGGTGCCTCCCGGAAGGCGGCCAACGCCCGCATCGAGTTCCGCCCGCTCCCCGGCCAGCCCACCGTCCGGGACTCGGTGGCGCTCCTGGCGGTCTACGCCGGCCTGATGGAGTCGCTCCCCACCCGCGAACACCCCGTCTACGACCTCGACTGGACCGACGCCCACGAGAACTTCTACGCCGCCGTCCAGAACGGCCTCCGGGCCGATCTCGAGTGGATCACCCGGGACGGCGACCCGACGACCGATCCCGAGGTCGTCTTCGGCGAACTGTTCGAACACGCCCGAGACGGCCTCGAACTCCGCGGGCTCGACGAGGCCGAAGTGGATTACTACCTCCGGCCGCTCGAACGCCGGGTCGAGCTGGGCGTCACCCCCGCACGGTGGAAGTACCGCGAGGTCAGGAGCCGATACCAGCGAGGCGTACCGTTCACCGAGGCGATCTGGGGGATGCAGGCCGACTACGTCGACGCCCAGTCCGAGACGCTGATCGAGGGCTGTTTCACCGACTGGCTCGGGGAGTAGATTCCCACCGGGGAAAACGCCTTGAGCGCCCTCGCCTTGCGGGCGACATGGACGAACGCGACGGGCCGACGGCGGGGGGGCTCCTGCGGCGGGCCTGCGAGAAGCACGCGGATCGCCCGATAGCTACCTTCGAGGGCGAGACGTGGACCTACGGCGAGGCGTGGGAGCGCGGCGGGCGGCTGGCGGTCGCCCTGGGGAACCGTGGCATCGAACCGGGCGATCACGTCGGGACGATGATGTCCAACCAGCTGGAGTACCTCGCGGCGAACTTCGCCTGCGTCCGGGGCGGGTTCGTGCACGTCCCGATGAACGACATGCTCACCGCCGAGGAGTTCTCGTACATGCTCTCGGACTCGGGGGCCAGGGCCACCATCGCGGGGGGGAACTTCACCGGGACGCTCGCGGACATCGAGCCGGAGCTCCCCGACCTGGAGCTCGCGGTCGCCGTCGAGAACGGCGTCGGGGAGCAGGTCCCCCTCCAGTCGCTCGTGGCGGAGGCCGACGGGGACGGAACCCGCGACGTCGAGGTGGGGGCCGACGACATGCTCCGGCTGTGTTACACCGGTGGGACGACCGGCCGCCCCAAGGGCGCGCGCCACACCCACGGGACGCTGGCGATGGATATGATGGCCCACGTAATGGCCCTCGAGATACGCGACGCCGAGGAGGTGCTCGTGACGACGCCGCTCCCCCACGCCGCGGGCTACATGCACCTCGCGGCGCTCACGCAGGGCGCACACCTCACGCTCACGCAGGGGTTCGACCCCGAGGGATTCCTTGGGATCGTCGACGACGAACCGATCTCCTGGACGTTCCTCGTCCCCACACAGATATACCGGCTGCTCGACCACGAGGCGCTGGCCTCGACGGATCTCTCCTCGCTGGAGACGGTCGTCTACGGCGCGGCACCCATCACCGCCGAGCGGCTCACGGAGGCCCTCGACGCCTTCGGCGACGTGTTCGTCCAGATATACGGCCAGACCGAGATGCCCGACATCGGGATGGTCCTCCCCAAGGGGGACCACGTGATCGGCGAGACGCGGATCGAGTCCTGCGGGAAGCCGGCCGCGATGGTCGACGCCGGCATCGTCGACCCCGAGCGCGAGGATCTCGACTTCCGTGAGGCGGGCGAACCGGGCGAACTGGTGATGCGCTCGCCCTACGTCATGGACGGCTACCACGGGAAGCCGGAGCAGACCGCCGAGACGATCGTGGACGGGTGGCTCCGCACGGGCGACGTCGCCCGACGCGACGAGGCCGGCTACGTCTACCTGCTCGACCGCGCGAAGGACATGATCGTCTCCGGGGGGATGAACGTCTACACCACCGAGGTCGAGGACGCCCTCGACGAACACCCCGGAGTGAGACAGGTCGCGGTGATCGGCGTCCCCCACGAGGACTGGGGGGAGGCCGTCCATGCCGTCATCGTCCGCGAGGGCAACCTCACCGCCGCCGATCTGAAGGAGTTCGCCGACGGGAAGCTCTCGGCGTACAAGAAGCCCAAGAGCGTCGAGTTCGTCGAGGAGATCCCCACTACACCCTATGGAAAGGTCGACAAGAAGGCGCTCCGGGAGCCCTACTGGGAGGGCTCGGACCGACAGATAAGTTGAGCGGTCGGGTCCGGTTGGAACAACACCAACGACGGGCCACATCTCCCTGTTGGGTTGACCGAGCGCAACGAACACAATCCTCTCCATACGGAGCGACTGGTGTGGGTTGCAGATGTACCAGTACCAACGAGATCGGCGAGCACGTGCCCCCTTCGTCACCGAGATGATCTCTCATGAACGCACCACTAGTTGAGACGACGTTGGAGGTGCCATCCCTCCCGACTGACCCCCACGTGGCAGTCATCTCTAGGAAAACCGCGACCGTGGCCGGGACAAAGTAGAAAGACTACTCAGAGGCGACCCACGTACACTCAATCTGTTTACGCGGTGAATATTCAGAATATTTCCACTTCAACTTCGATTTTCTTGCCATCGATAGTCCGTGGTCCTTCGAGATCTGCCTTTATGTTGTGTCTATCATGAATAAATGAATCTGGATCCCAGATTATTATTATGAGATTATTGCAGTTCTCGTGAGCATGGTAGCTCCCTATATCTATTTTCAACTCGTCCGCCACATTCTTTCCATGAGTTTCATTCCGTACATATTTGAGTTCAATTCCTGTTGATATCTATGGAATAACAATATCAACCCGTTTTGAAGAGCCAGCATGCTTTGGAGTATATTCTTCTGTCCGTGTATCAAGGAAGATTGGTTTTATTATCGCATATAATAAGTCGTGAATGTCCTGTTCATCGTTGATTTCAAATGGGGGCCGGTTTCCGTAACGATTCTGGAGGGCATGTACAGATGTTTCTAAGTTCTGAGTGACTTTTCGCAATATAGCACGATTGTCAAGCGATCTATTTTCATCAACCAAATGATATCTTTCTTTCTCATGACCTGACGTCAGACTCTCCAAATCAGCGGTCATGAAGTTTGCAAAGCTAAACGATTCTCTCTGAGTATCTACTCTTGGATCCTCTATTACTCTTTCCCGAGCCTTGCTGTTGGATATCTTATTTAGCGCTTCTCTTCCAGAGCATCCCGAATCAGTATAGTGTAGGTACTCTTCATAGGCTTTTGCTGCTTCAACATACTCCACTATTTCTGGTGGTTTAAATGGCACACGACAGTACCGAAACTCGTCAAACTCCTCAAACCAGAATTGAGCGAAAACACAACCTTCGCTTTCTAATGTTTCTAAATCCTGCAACCCCCGCTCAGGAAAATATTCAAACTCATAGTCGAAGTATCCCATGGTACATTGAATCTAGGAGAGGGGTAATAGCTTTCGACAGATAAATTCAGTCGGTATAATGCCTGACTACACTTGTGTGTCATTCTGGAACTGTCTGGGACCCAGCGCTCTCTTCATTGCCGTAATTATACTCGAAGTGTAAGCATCGGTACTCGGTCGGTTTCAGACCTACCGAACGACTACGTCAAGATCGGACATCATGGCCCGGCGGCTCCACAGGTAGCGCCCGAGGACGATCCAGGCGAGGCCGTAGAGCAGCATCGGGCCGGCCCACGGGTCGGCTCCCTCGCCCATCACGTAGGTGGTGAACGCGATGGCGAACGGAACGCCGACGGGCAGGGCGGCGACGAGCAGCCAGGCGACGATACGCGGGCTCGTCGAGGCGTCGCTCCGCAGCATCGCGATACCGAGCGCCAGCATCCCGATCGACGCGGCGAGGAATCCGAGCAGGAACGCCAGGAAGCCGGCCTCCGAGACGGGAGGCATCGTGAGGGTAGTCACGACCAGCCCGACCGAGGCGGCGATCCAGCCGAGGCTCAACAGACCGAATCCGACCGTTGCGAGTCGGCCAAACCAGCCCCGCTCGCTCGCGTACAGCGCCGGAAGCGCGAGCGCGAGGACGAGCATCGCGACCGTGCCGAACGGCTCGACGTACTCGAACTCGGCCTCGTTCAGGACGCTGAGCAGGGCGAGTCCCGTAACCGCCATCATCGCTCCGCCGACGAGCCCGGCGAGGGCGCTCGCTCGCATCCATCGCCCGGTCGTCGGCTCTTCGATATCCCGTACTTCGTACTGAGTCATGGTGTCTTCCTGATTCCCGTAGAATCGACCCGAAGACGCGACTCTCGTAAAATCAAGCCGTAGGGAGCTATTATCAGTTATTAAACATGTCGAGTGAGAAACGGGAAACGACCGTCGGCGGGCTGGCCCCTGGATCGATCAGCAGGTCCGATTCCGGATGGGGGCGCTTATATCTCCGCACACCCCGGTGACGCTCATGCCCACGGACGCCCACTACTACGACGACCTCGCCGTCGGCGACACCTTCGAGACCCGGGGTCGGACCATCACGGAGACCCACCTCGTCCAGCACGCCGGGACGACCGGCGACATGAACGAACTCCAGATGAACGCCGAGTTCGCCGCCGACACGGAGTTCGGCGAGCGGGTCGTCCACGCGCCGCTCACCTACGCGATGATGGAGGGACTCATCACGAGCGACTTCCGTCACGAGGACTCGAACGTCTGTTACTACGGCCTCGACTCGATGCGGATCCCCGAACCGACGTACGTCGGCGACACCATCTCGGTGGGGAGGGAGGTCGTCGACAAGCGCGAGCGGGCACCGGGGGGTATCGTCACGTTCCGCGACGAGGTGACGACCGCCGACGGCCGGACGGTGCTGGTCTGTGAGACACTCGAGTATATGCGGGCTCGGGGGGATTGAGGACCCCTACGCCGGCCGGAAGTAGAACGCACCCTCGCGCTCCCCGACGTATTCGAGCGGCGCGTCGGGGGCGGGTCGCTCCCCCTCTTCGATACCGTCGACGCCCTCGATCCGCGCGGTGACGCGGACGGAGTCGGCGACGTCGACGAGTCCCACGACGAACGGCTCCTGACCCTGGTGGTCCGAGCCCGGGACACGGATGGTGGTACTGGCGTAGAGCCGCGCCGACCCGTCGAGGGGGCGGGGTTCGAGGGACTCCGCGCCGCACGCCCGGCAGACGCTCGGCTCGTGGCCGTACAGTGCGCCGCACTCCGCACACGCCCGCGCGGGGAACTCCGGCGGGGTTCCGCCCGACGTCACCGGCGGTCACCTCGCCCGAGGACGGTGACGGTACAGACCGCGCCGCTCCCGCCGAGGTTGTGCGCGAGGCCCACCGCGGCGTCCTCGACCTGGTTCTCGTGGGCCCCCCGGAGCTGTCGACAGATCTCGTACACCTGGCCGATACCGGTCGCACCCACAGGATGGCCCTTCGAGAGCAGCCCGCCCGAGGGGTTGACGGGAATCTCGCCGCCCACCTCGGTCCGGCCCTCGGCGACCGCGCGCGCACCCTGGCCCTTCTCGAAGAACCCGAGGTCCTCGCTGTCGCCGATCTCCGCCGGAGTGAAACAGTCGTGGAGTTCGACCACGTCCACCTCCTCGGGGCCGAGGCCGGCTTCGGCGTACGCGCTCTCGGCGGCGTCGACGGTCGCGTCGAGCGTCGTCAGGTCCTCGTAGCGGTGACCGGCGTTGTGGCCGGTCGCGTGGCCCGTCCCCAGCACCTCGATGGGGTCGTCGGTGAACTCCTCGGCTACCTCGCTCGCCGCGAGGACGACCGCCGCGCCGCCGTCGGCGGCCGGACAGCAGTCGTAGAGCCGGAGCGGGTCGGCGACGAGCCGCGACTCGACCACCTCCTCGACGGTGACCGGTTCGCGGAACCGGGCCCGGGGATTGCTCGCGCCGTTCGCCCGGTTCTTCACCGACACCGCCGCGATCTCCTCGCGGGTCGCACCGTACTCGTGGATGTAGCGGTCGAGGTAGATACCGTAGAACCCGGGGAACGTGAGCCCCGTCACCCCTTCGGTGAGTCGGTCGGCGGCGCTCCCGAGCGCGCGGGTGAACTCCGCGGTCCCGGCGTCGGTCATCGACTCGACGCCCGCCGCGACCACGACGTCGTACTCGCCGCTCGCGACCGCCCGGTGGGCCTGGCGCAGGGCGATACCCGAACTCGCACACGCCCCCTCGGTCGTCATCGCCGGCACGCCCGAGAGACCGACCTCGTCGGCGACTATCGGTCCGACCGCGCCCTGTCCCTCGAGGATGCCGGCGACGAAGTTCCCCACGTAGAGCGCCCCGACCGCCGAACGACCGACGCCGCCATCACGGAGCGCACGCGCGACCGCGCGGCTCCCGAGGTCCTTCACCCCACCGTCGAGAACCCCGAACGGCGTCGTCCCCGCACCGACGATGCTCACGTCTCGCATACCGTCCCGGTCGGGGGGCCCAGTTTAACACCCTTCCGGGCCGGGGGCCGGAATCGCGACCGGTAGCTATCCGTACTGGGCGGCCGAACGGGGAGTATGGAGCTCTCGTCAGCCGAACGCCGCCTCGCGAGCCGGGGGGCGCTCGCGGTCGGTCTCCTCCACGTCCTCCTGCCCGAACTGCTCGTCGACGTCGTCCGGTTCGTCTACGACGTCGCCCTCGACGTCTCGTTCGTCCCGCGCGACCGAACCGCCCGCCGTGTCCGACTACTGGGGGTCTTCCTCCTCCTCGCCGGAGCCGTCCTCTCCGTGTTCTCGGACTGAGGAGTGACAAGGGGTCGAGGGATCGGTTCCCGGGGCACGGCACCGATGGATTCAAGTACTTTTAGGTATGCCTAAATCACGCGGTGGGCATCAACCTGGATCCACCATCCGTCACCACCGCTCCTCGGGGCGCTGATCGGAGCGCCCCACTGGCTCCTGTCCGTCCGGAGCGCCGACCTCCTCTCGATAGTGAACAGACCAGCCGCGTCACTCCGCCTCGTGTTCGACGTAGGCGATGGCCTCGTGGGGCGTTTCTACGGCTTTGAAGCCGTCGAACGCCGAGCAGTCGTGGGTCCCGAGACCCGCGACCGGCCGGCCGTAGACGAACGCCAGACCGAGTTCGGAGAGCGTTCCCGCCGCTCCATCGACGGCGATACATGCCGTCCCGTTGAGCACGACGAGCGCGTTACGGGCGTCACCCAGCCCCGTCGCGATACCCGTCTCGACCCACTCGTTACCCGCCTCCGGGTCCCTCCCTTTCAGGACGCCGATGGTGTGGCCGCCCGCGTCCCGTGCACCTCGACAGACCGCCTCCATCACCCCGCCGTAGCCGCCACACACCACCACGTGGTCGCGCTCCGCGAGGAGTCGACCGACCTCGCGGGCCCGCCCGTACGTCTCCTCGTCGACCTCGCTCCCGCCGATGACGCTCACGCGCATGTCGAGGGCGACGGTCGGTCGGGGGAAACTACTGTCGTCGCCCGAAGGGCGTGATCGAAGTCACTGATTCTGAACTATCGTAACTAACTTCGGACCAGTGTGAGTATCTAAACACCGGCTTACTGCTTGTCACAGCACTCAACGGTTCGGAGTGAACGCCCGCAGAAGCCCGGAGTGAGAGCGAGACGCGGACCGGTCAGGCGCTGGCCTGGTCGATCCAGTCCTCGGCGCGGGAGACGGGGACCTCCGCGGCCTCGGCAACCGCCTCGGGGTCGGCGTCGGCGAGCGCCGCCGGCCCGTCGATGCCGGCCTCGCGGAGCCGTTCGGCGTACGTCGGTCCGATCCCGTCGATCGACTCGAGGTCGCCGCCGGCGACGGCCTCGGCGACCGCCGTCTCGACGTCCGTTCCCTCCTCGGCGGAATCGCCGGAATCGTCGACATCCGGGGTCTCGGGGCCGGATCCGCCCTCGGCCTCGACGGAGTCGTCCGCCCCGTCGGCGTCGCCCGTGTCCTCGATCTCGACGTTCACCTCCCCCTCCTCGACGGGGGACTTCTCGTAGAACCACTCGGCGACCCGGGGCCAGACGTCCTCGTGCGAGGAACTGGAGACGGAGAGACCGATGTGGCCGGTCGGGTACTTGATCTGCTCGACGTCGTCGGTGCCGACCACGTCCGCGAACGGCTCGCTCGCGCCACAGGGGATGAGGTGGTCGTACTCCCCCATGATGAGCAGCATCGGCATGTCGATGTTCGTGACGTCGACGTGTCGGTCGCCGAGATGGAGCTCGTTCTCGTAGAGCTGGTTTCCCTGGTAGATGTCGGTGAGGAACTGCTTGTACGCCTCGCCGGCGACGTCGATGCCCTCGTCGAGCCACCGCTCCATCCGGGCGAAGTTCTCGACGAACTCGTCGTCCTCGATGTTGTCGTAGAAGCGGACGTACTTCGAGACGAAGTTCGAGACGGGGTCCATCAGCGCGAACCCGACGTCGAGCATCTCGGCGGGCATGTTGCCGAACGCCTCGGTGACGTCCTCGGGGTCGTAGTAGGACTCGTCGCCCCAGAGCTCGAGCACGCCGCCCGACTGGTCCTCGAAGTAGAGGCCGGCGGCCATCAGCCCGAGCGAGCGGACCTTCTCCGGTTTCAGCGCGGCGTACATCGCCGCCATCGTCCCGCCCATGCAGTAGCCGAGCACGTTGATCGAGTCCTGGCCCGAGCGCTCCCGGACCTCGTCGACGCAGTTGTCGATGTACCGGCAGACGTAGTCCTCGAGGGTGAGGTGCTGGTCGAGGCGCGAGGGCTCGTTCCAGTCGACGAGGTAGACGTCGTGACCGGCCTCGAGCAGCCGCCGGACGACCGATCGGTCGGGCTGGAGGTCGAGGATGAACGGCTTGTTGATCAGCGCGTACGTGATCAGGATGGGCACGCCGTGCTGCTCGTCGGTCAGCGACTCGTAGTGAAGCAGTTCGAGCTTGTTCTCCGTGTAGACGACCTCGCTCGGCGTCTCGCCGACGTCGATCGACGCGACGCGGTCGAGCTGCTCGTCGGTGACGTTGGACTTCTCGAACGCCTCGGTCGTCGACTCGAGCACCTCCCGCTGGGTGTTCAGCGCGAGCGCGAACGGGTTGAATCCTCTTTCGGACGCCATCTCACTCCTCCAGGTGTTCCAGCACCCGGTCGAGCTTCTCCTCGACGGCGTGCTGGCGGCGTTCGAGTTCGATCAGCCGCTCGCCGACCTCCTCGACGTCCCCCTGCGTGGGGAGCCCGAGCTGGGCGAGGGTCTCCTCGCTGAACTCCTCCGTCTGGGTCTGCATCTCCATCATCGTATCGACCAGCTGGCCGTTGGCCGCGGCGAACGCCGACGTGGACATGACCTCCTTGAACGCCTGGTTGGCGCTCTGGAGCCAGACGTCGCGGAGCTCGGTGAACGAGACGTCCTCGCCCTCGGCGGCGTCGGCCGTCCGCTCGAACAGCTGTTCGGCGGCGTCGATCCAGACCTCGTAGGCGCGGGCGTACCCCTCGAAGTTCTCGGCCATCATCTCCTCGTCGGGGACGGAGTCGTTCATCGCGTCCGCCCACGACTCCATGAGGCTCGCCTGGGCCTCCATGTTCTGCTCGATGGACCGGGACATGGTGTCGTTCATCTGCTCGACCATCCTGGCCCACTGCTCCTGTACCTCCTGCATCTCGTTGGGTGTCTCGCTCATGGTGAATCTCGTCCGCGTGTAGCCGCTCGACCGATAAAACGGTAGGGTTGGGCCGGCTCAGGCCTCGACGTCGACGCTCGCGGCCTGCATCCGCTCGAACTGGGCCTGTAGCTCCTCGAGCTGGCTCTGGAACTGTTCGAACTGGGACTCGAACTGCTCCTGGAAGCGCTCGGTCTGGGCCTCGAACTGGGCCTGCATCTCCTCGCCGCTCTCCTCGAGCTGGGCCTGCATCTCCTCGAACTGGCTCTCGGCCTGCCGGAAGGAGTCGAGGGTCTGGCCCTCGATCTCCTCGTGCGCGTCGAGCAGCGCCTCGATCTGGTCGTTCAGCACGGACAGGTACTCGACGGCCATCTCGTCGTAGGCGTCGATACCCTTGGCGAACTCGCCCTCGGTCACGTCGAACGCCTCCTCGTGGGTCTGGTAGAGCGTATCGAACTGGCCGTCGACGGTCTCGCGGACCTGACCGGTCATGCTCGCCGCGCCGGGGACGGTCGCCTCGACGACGTCGAGGTAGCTGTGGACGGCGTTCTCCGTCATCTCGACGGTGCCGCGCTGGGCCTCCTCGGTCACTTCGACGCCGTCGAGGGCCGCGGCGTTCAGCCGCTTCTGGAACTCGACGCCGCTCTCGATGGCCTGCTGGCCCTGGCGGATCGCGCTGCGCTGCATCTCGAAGACGGTACTGACGGGGGTCGTGAAGGTGGGTTCGTTACTCATCGGTATCACTCCGGTTCCGCTTGACGGGGACGACGACGGTCTGGACGATGTCGCCCTCCTCGATATCGAGGGCCTCCCGCTCGGCGTCCGGGATCGATATCCGGCCGCCGCTCTGGACGCGCGTCTTGAACATCGCCATCTGACTCATCGCGCCGATCTGCGGGGCGAGACCGCCCGAGTCGCCACCACTACCGCCGAGGAACTGTTTGAACAGCTCCTGCTGCTGCCGGGTGGCCTGCTCGGTGGCCTCCTGAAACGCCCGCATCACGGGCGGGAACGCCGGGCCGTCGCCATCGTCTGTCATCGCGTACGGGATACGAAGGTGTCTGAGGGTAAAAAGATTGTCTTTCTCACCACTCAGAACCATTTGCCACCATCATTCGGTGTCAAGGGCGATTCAACCAGCATCCTTTAGTAGGAGTGGATGATATATACGGCTCATGAGTTCCGGGTCCTACCCGTCTCTGTTCGGGGTGTGGTCGCGTACGTCTTCGATGATGTTCGAGTCGTTCATGGAGGCGAACCGGGCGGCGATCGCCTCGATGGGAGTCCCGGCCCGTGGGCCGGAGAAGGAGGCAGAGCCCGACGAGCGGGAGCTCCCGGCAGAGGATCGCATCGAGCCCGGCGAGGACCTCCCCGAGTGGGACGTCGAGTTCCACGGCGACGACGACTCCCTCGAGGTGGGCGATAAGATCTGTTTCACCAAGACGCTCACCGAGGCGGACGTCGACCGCTTCGCCGCCGCCTCCGGCGACACCAATCCGATCCACCTGGACGAGGAGTGGGCGAGCGGGACGCGCTTCGGCGGCCGCATCGTCCACGGCATCCTCGCATCCGGGCTCATCTCGGCCGCCCTCGCGCGGCTCCCCGGCAGCGTCATCTACCTCTCCCAGGACGTCGAGTTCCGCGCGCCCGTCCGCCTCGGCGACCGCGTCACGGCGGATGTCGAGGCCGTCGAGTCGCTCGGCGGCGGCCGCTTCCGCCTCCGGACGCTCGTCAAGAAGGGCGAGGACGTCGTCATCGACGGCGAGGCCGTCATCCTCGTCGACTGACCGCATCGACACGCACCACACTCCGACCCGGACTTCTCCGCCGTCGCTCAGGCCAGGAACCCCGTCACGTCCGCGTTGAACCGCTCCGGGCGTTCGCGGGGGGGCCAGTGGCCCGTCCGTTCGTACACCTCTAGCTGTGCGTTCGGGAGGAGGTCGGCTGCCCGTTCGGACCAGGACGCCGGCAGGAGCGGATCGGACTCGCCGTGTACCAGCAGCGTCTCCGTCTCTAGCCCCGCCAGCCGGTCGTGGTAGTCCGTCTGGAGGCCGCTCGCCCGGAACTCGCTGCGCTGCCACGACCGGACCGTCCGGCCGACGGCGTCGTCCTGGACCGCCGCGTAGACGTCCTCGACGAGGTCCTCGGGCGGCGTCCCGGCGGTGACGCTCCGGAGGTGACCGCGAACCGTTGCCTGCGAGGAACCCAGGCTCCGCCACCACCCCCGGTGGACGAGCGGGATCCGCAGGCCGACGCTCGCCGCCGGCCGCCAGTGGGCGTCCCCGCCGAGCCCGTAGCTGTCCACGAGGACGAGCCGGTCGACGTCGTGATCGAGCGCGTGTCCGAGCGCGACGCTCCCCCCCATCGAGATGCCGACCAGCGACGGCGATTCGACGCCCAGTTCGGCGAGGTAGGCCCGCAACACCCGGCGGAAGAACGCCGTCGTGTAGCGGGTCGACGGCTTGTCGCTGTGACCGTGGCCCGGGAAGTCGATGGCGTGGACCCGGTGGTCCTCGGCGAGTTCCGGGAGGAGGTACCGGTAGGAGACGGTCGCCGCGTCCAGCCCGCAGCCGTGGAGGAGCACCACCGGATCGCCCGACCCGGCGGTGTAACACTGCACGTCGACCTCCCGCCCACGGCGGTCTTCACCTACCTCCAGCGTCGTCGTCTCGGCCCGTACGGCCCCGTCCCCGTCCATACCCCCACGCGGGCTCCCCCGGACATACCTCTTCCGCCTCCCTCGAACGGTTTCCGGCCCGCCTATCGGGGAACCCGCCGATCGGGAGTCACTCGCCGTCGAGCGGTTGCCCGCGGCGGTCGACGCGAGTCACCGGGAGGCCAGCCCGCTCGCCGTGTTCGTGGACCGCCGCCTCGTCCTCCGCCCGGTAGTGACAGAACGTCCCCGTCACTCGGCCGTCTTCGTCGGTCAGTACCTCCGAGTCGATCCAGCGGATGCCGACGCCCTCCTCGCGGAGCGCGGAGAGCGCCTCGCCGGAGGCCGCCGCCGCGTCGTCGAGGTCGTCTCGGGTGATCGGGTCGTCCAACGCGCGCAGTATCAGATAGTCGTTCAGGTCGTCGGTGTCGGTCATCGTTGGAGATTCTCGTCGGTCCCGGTCCGACCGCATTCGTTCCCGGTGTCCACGCCGATCGCCCGATCCACTGGCCGATCCGGTCCCGTCACGGCTCCCGGAACAGCCACGTCTATCCCCGCGCGTATCTTGAAACTGGTGCTGGTCCGTCAACGGCGCTCTCCAGTCGCCCCCGCCGATGGGATCGAGAACCTACCGCTCGACGATCAGCAGCGCGACACGCTCGAGCACCAGCGCCTCGATGTCGGCGTCGGTCGCCTCGCGCTCCGTCTCGCCGATCTCGAAGAACTCGCACACTCGCTCGGGGTCGTAGGCCCCGAGGGTCTCGGCGGGCTCGACCAGCCCCTCGATGGCCGTCGCCGCCGCTCGTTCGCGCCCCTCGACGCCGTCGCCCTCCCCGGTCTCGGGGTCGTCGACGAGGACGACCACGGGGACGACCCCCTCGCCGACGCCCATCCCGAGCGCCCGGTCGATCTGTCGCCGGCCGGCCGCGTACAGCAGCACCTCGACGGCGCGGTCCTGGACGATGGCCGCCCCGCGCCCGCGCTCGCGGTCGGCCAGTTCGAGGGCTCGTTCGAGGTGTCGACGCGAGACGACGTACCGGGCGTCGAACGTCTGGACCGTCACGCCGTGCTCGTCGCCGACCGCCGAGAGCGCGTCGACGAACGACTCGGCGTCGGGGAACCGCTCGCCCCCTACCTCGACTCGACCCTCGATCAGCTCCATACCGCCGGGTTCCCGCGGAGGCTTCCTACCGCTGTCGGTTCGGGTCCGCACGGGAGCGCGGGCTAGCGTTCAAGATGGGGACCACTCGCAGGTCGTCCCGGTGGTCAACCCCGCGTCCTCGATGTGGGCGGCGAGACAGCCGTAGTTGCAGTACCGGTTGCTCGGTTCGCCCGTCGGGTCCACGCCCTCCGTGACGCTCACCGGGTCGTGTCGTCGGACGTCACAGCCGCAGTAGACGCACTCGTACGCGCCGTCCGCGTCGGCCGGGGTCTCGACGCTCATGGCCGTCCGTTCGAATCGCGGGGCCAAGAGTCCGTCGCGGCGGCTCAGAAGTCACCGAACGTCGCCTGGTCCTCCTCGTCGATCGCTCTCTCGCCATCCCCCTCACCGTCCTCGACGGCGGGTGCCTCCGCCGGGCGCGCCGACTCGTCGGCGTCCACGCCCTCCATGGAGGGGTGCTGGTGCCCGGCGTTCTCCAGCACCGACTCGGCGGTCTTCCGCCGGCCTCGCAGCGCCCCGAGCACGACCGACTTGTCGGCCTCGCGCAGGTCCGCGCGGGTCTCGATGTCGGCCGCGTACAGCCGCCGGGCGCGCTTTCGACCCACGCCGCGGACGCCGGCGAGGTCGAGCAGCTCCTCACGGACGCCGTACTGTACCCGCTTCTTCGCCTCGCGGACGGCCGTCACGCTCCCCAGGTCAAGCTCCGCCGCGAGCGACTCCGCCGCGCCCAGCAACCACTCGGCCGTATCGACCTTGCCGCGGATGTCGCCCGGGCCGACCCCGTAGCGCTCGGTGATGCGGTCCTCGTCGACCTCGTCGGCCCAGTCCTCGAGCAGCTTCGCCGTCTTGAGCGCCGAGAGCCAGTCCTCGAACCGCTCGTCCTCGAACTCGCTCGGCATCGCGCCCAGGAACTCCGACTCGCGCTCGTAGGCCATCATCGCCAGGTCCTCGCGCTCGCCCGACCGGAGGTAGAGCTGGTACATGTCGGGTGTGCGCGAGACGAGGTGGTAGAGCCCGAGCGCGCTGACGTCGGTTGGGTCGGCGTCCCGGAGACCGTCGATGATCTCCGCGGCGCTCATGGGGTCGAGGTAGAGCCGCGAGACGGTGTGGCCGAGCCCGGTCGCCTGGAGGCCGTCGCCGTCCCGCTCGACGAATCCGTTCGCCTCCAGGTAGCCCAGCACGTCGTCGGCGACCCGCTCTAACCTACCCGATTCGTCGGTCTGTGAGGCGTACAGCGTCTGTTCGAGGAACTCCAGCAGCGCGCCGCGAGAGGCGGCGAACCCGCTCGCGACCGTGGCGAGGACGTGGGTGCGCATCGCCGGCTCGGCGGCGAGCTTCGATCGGACCGGTTCGGGCTGGGCCCAGACGTACCGGTCGAACAGCTCGTCGAGTTCGTCGTGGGCGTTCGCCAGCAGCACCGCCTCGCCGTAGGGATCCATCCCGGGTCTACCCGCCCGGCCCATCATCTGGTGGACCTCCAGCACCGAGAGGGGTGCCATCCCACCCGCCGACCCGTCGTAGCGCCGCCAGTCACGGACGATCACGCGCCGCGAAGGGGTGTTCACGCCCGCCGCCAGCGTGGGGGTCGCACAGACGCACTTGACGAGCCGGTCGCGGAACGCCTCCTCGACGGCCGACCGGTGGCCGGGCGCACAGCCCGCGTGGTGGAACGCCGCCCCCTGTTCGACGGCGTCGGCGAGGTCCTCGCTCGTTTCCGTGTCGCTCACGCTCCGGATCTCCTCGGCGACCTCCCGTAACTGGGTGATCTCCTCGGCGTCGAGGTGCTCTGCGGTGGTGCTCGCCAGCCGGCGGGCGGCGGCCTCGGCGTTCCGTCGAGAGTTGACGAACACCAGCGTCGAGCCGCCCTCCTCCGCGACGTTGCCCTCCTCGTCGTACTCGTCCTGGAGCGTGTCGCGGACGATGGCCGCGGTGGGTTTCTCGCCCGACTTCACCCGGAGCTCCCGCTGGGTCCCGTCGTCGAAGTGCAACGCCTGACCGTAGTGGACGCCCTTGCGGAGCTCGATGGGCCGCCAGTCCGAGTCGACGAGGCCGGCGTCGAGCCAGTCGGCGAGTTCGTCGGCGTTGCCGATGGTCGCCGACAGCGCCACCACCTGGAGGTCCGGGTTGATGCGCCGGAGTTTGGCGAGCGTGACTTCGAGGGTCGGTCCCCGGTTGCGGTCGTCGACCAGGTGGACCTCGTCGGCGACCACGCAGTCGAGCCGGTCGATCCACGACGCGCCGTTTCGAACGAGCGAATCGACCTTCTCGCTCGTCGCCACGATGATGTCCTTCTCGCCGAGCCACCGCTCGTTGGACTCGTAGTTGCCAGTCGAGACGCCCACCTCCACGCCGTACTCCTCGAACGCCTCGAACTCCGCGCGCTTCTCGCTCGCGAGCGCCCGCAACGGGACGATGTAGAGGGCCTTCCCGCCGGCGGCGACGCTCGCGAGCATCGCGAGTTCGGCCACGAGCGTCTTGCCCGACGCCGTCGGGACGCTCGCCACGAGGCTCTCCCCGCGCGTGACGCCCTTCTCGACGGCCTCGGCCTGCGGCGGGTAGAGCGACTCGATACCCTCCCCCGCGAGGTGGTCGGGGAGCCACTCGGGGACGCCGTCGACCTCCGAGAGTTCCATTGGCGGGAGGTAGGGCGGTTTCGGATTTAAACTGTCGCACACGGAGCAGGGAAAGAGATCGGTGCGTAGTGCGTCTTCCGGGGAGGACGGGGGAACCCTGATTAGATCGTATACGAGTGTATACGACATGAGCGAAGCGACCAAGACGCTCCGTGTCTCCGAGGAACTCCACGCCTACATCAAGGCGCACAACCGGGAGGGCGAGACGCTCAGTGAGACGCTGGAACGACTCGTCGGCGGTCCGTCACTCCACGAACTCGCTGGCGTCCTATCCGACGACGAAGCGGACACGTTCCGCGAGGCGATCGAAGAGAGCCATCGGGACCACGACGAGGAGATCGAGCGGATGCTGGACCGGATGGAATGATCCTCGACACGTCGTTTCTCATCGACGTGATGAACGCCGACGACGCGGCACTCGGGAAGGTCGACGAGATCGAAGCAGACGGTATTGAGCAGAACGTGCCCGCGATGACGTTGCAGGAGCTGTACATCGGCGTCGGTGCGAGCGACCTGCCCGAGCGCGAACGGCGGGAGATCGAGTACGTCGTCGAATCGAGACCGATCCTCCCGACGACCGAGGAGATCGCGCGCAAAGCAGGACGTATCGATGGACGACTCCGGAAACGGGGTGAGCGTATCGATCTCGGCGACGCCACCATCGGCGTGACGGGTGTCGTCCGTGACGAACCGGTCGTCACCGGGAACCCGGAACAGTTCGAGCGGATCCCGGGGCTCGACGTGGAGAGCTACTAAGTCACAACGGGAACGTATGTCAGGAGTTCTCCGACTCTTATCAGTGAGAAATCGCCGTGGACTCGCCGGGACCGAGCGAACGCGAAGCGTTCGCGAGGGTCGGCGAGTCCATCGACTGAGCGAGTGAAACGAGCGAAGGGAAGTGGACTCGCCGGGATTTGAACCCGGGGCCTCTTCCTTGCGAAGGAAGCGATCTGCCACTGATCTACGAGCCCTCGTGTCGCGTTCTCCGCTACTGTCGTCGATCGCTTGTAGCTTCCGATACCGGTTCAGTTCGGTCCACGCGCGAAGCGAAACGCGTGAGACGAGAGTCGGCTTCAGTCCTCGAGGACGATCTCGATGGAGACGTCGTTCGGGACCTGGATACGCATGAGCTGTCGGAGCGCGCGTTCGTCGGCGTCGATGTCGATGAGCCGCTTGTGGACGCGCATCTCCCAGTGCTCCCAGGTCGCGGTCCCCTCGCCGTCCGGGGACTTCCGGGTCGGCACCTCGAGGTGCTTGGTCGGGAGCGGGACCGGGCCGCTCAGGGCGACGCCGGTCTTCTCCGCGATGTCCCGGACGTCCGCACAGATGGTGTCCAGGTCGTCCGGGCTGGTCCCGGCGAGGCGGACGCGTGCCTGCTGCATCTTACCGCTCGTTGACGCTCAGCACCTTGCCGGCCGCGATGGTCTGACCCATGTCGCGGACGGCGAAGCTCCCGAGCTCGGGGATCTCGCTCGACGGCTCGATCGAGAGCGGCTTCTGGGGACGGACGGTGACGACCGCCGCGTCGCCGGACTGGATGAAGTCCGGGTTCTCCTCGGCGACCTCGCCGGAGGACGGGTCGATCTTCTTGTCGATCGACTCGATCGTGCAGGCGACCTGCGCGGTGTGAGCGTGGAACACCGGGGTGTAGCCCGCGGTGATGACGCTCGGGTGCTGCATGACGACGATCTGGGCCTGGAAGGTCTCGGCGACCTTCGGCGGGTCGTCCGCCGGACCGCAGACGTCGCCGCGGCGGATGTCGTCCTTGCCGATGCCGCGGACGTTGAACCCGACGTTGTCACCGGGCCCGGCCTGATCGACCTCCTCGTGGTGCATCTCGATGGTCTTGACCTCGCCGCCGACGTCCGAGGGCTGGAACGAGACCATATCCCCGGGGCTCATCGTCCCCGTCTCGATGCGGCCCACGGGGACCGTACCGATGCCGGAGATGGTGTAGACGTCCTGGATCGGAAGTCGCAGCGGGGCGTCCGTCGGCGGCTCGGGCTCGGGCAGGTCGTTGAGCGCCTCGAGCAGCGTCGGGCCGTCGTACCACGACATGTTCTCCGAGCCCTCGGCGATGTTGTCGCCCTCGAACGCGGAGATGGGGATGAACGTGGCGTCGTCGGACTTGAAGCGGACCTGCTTCAGCAGCTTGATGACCTCCTCACGGGTCTCGTTGTAGCGGTCCTCCTCGTAGTCGACGAGGTCCATCTTGTTGACGCCGACGATGAGCTCGGCGATACCCAGGGTGCGCGCCAGGAAGACGTGCTCCTGTGTCTGGGGCTGGACGCCGTCGTCGGCCGCGACGACGAGCACGGCGTTGTCCGCCTGGGACGCGCCCGTGATCATGTTCTTCACGAAGTCACGGTGGCCCGGACAGTCGACGATGGTGAAGTAGTACTCGTCGGTGTCGAACTCCTGGTGGGCGATGTCGATGGTGACCCCGCGCTCTCGCTCCTCGGCGAGGTTGTCCATGACGTAGGCGAACTCGAAGCCGCCCTTGCCCTTCTCCTCGGCCTCCTCGCGGTACTGCTCGATGACGTGCTCGGGTACCGACCCCGTCTCGAAGAGGAGTCGGCCGACGAGCGTGCTCTTGCCGTGGTCGACGTGACCGATGATGGCCAGGTTCTGGTGTGGTTTGTCAGCCATTGGTGTCTCACGCGCGGAACGCGCTGTACCGGAGAGTATGGCCCGATTTCCGTAAAACGATTTCGATACGGCGGCCCCGCCGAATCGAGTGACGACGGCGCGCTGTCACGCGTCGACACGGCACGCCTGCCCCGAACGCCGACGGAGCGCCGGTCGTTCGAAGCGCGGGGTCAGTCCGTGCTCGGGGCCGACCCCTCGTCACTCGAACGCACGGGACCCGAATCAATCCCGGATCCGGTCGGGCCCAGGTCCGGCTCCGGCGGGGCGGCCCCGACCAGTCGGCCGAACAGCCGGACCGGGAGCGGTCGTTCCTTCCAGGCGAGCCACCGTCTTAGCGCCCGATTCCGCCGACGGAGCGCCGACAGGTCCCCGTCCGCGTTCGACTCGGCTCGCTCGAGTTCCCGGGCGAGCCGGTCGTGCTCGTGTTCGAGGGTCTGTCGGCGCGCGCGCTCGCGGTGGAGCCGGTCGCGGAGCGTCTCGGTGCGTTCGTCGTGTGCGTCGTCCTCGTCCGCTTCCTCGTTCCCGGTCCGCGGGGCGGGCTCCCCCTCGCCGAGCAGGACGGCGTTGACGACGGCGGCGAGCAGGAGCACCAGCCCGCTGGCGTAGAGCCAGAGCAACAGCAGGAGCACCGCCCCGAGGATCCCCGAGGAGTCACCCCGGCTCGAGAACTGGATGTAGAGCTGGAAGACGAACTGGAGGGCCATCCAGCTGACGGCGGCGAACACCGCCCCCGGGACGGCGTCGACCCACCCGAGATCCGCGTCGGGGAAGTACCGGTACATCGGGAGGAACACGACCGCGAGCCCCGTGACCAGCACGGCGAGGCTGAGCACCCGCGAGAGGGGCCCGCCGTACGCCCCGAACACGACCATCGCGCCGACCATCCCGACGATTCCGATGCCGACCGCGACGAGGACGATCAGCCCGTCGCGGATCTGGTCGACGAAGGAGTTCACCGCGTCGGTCTCGTAGATCTCCGAGAACGCCTTGTCGAGCCCGCGGAAGATCTTCAGCGACCCCCAGAGCAGCGTGACGAGCCCGACGATCGAGGCGCTGGCACCCCCGACGCCGTTCTCCGCGGTTATCGCGTTACTCACCAGATCCTGCGCGGCGTTCGGGAGGACACCCTCGGTGAGTTCGACCACGCGCTGGGCGAGCTGCTCGTCACCCACGATCGTCACGGCGATGAACAGCAGAACGAGCAGCGGGATCAGGGACGCGAACGCCTGGTAGGCGAGGCTCGCGGCCATGAAGGGAACGTCGTCCTCGCGTACTTGCTCGACGACGGACTTCGCCACCCGCTTCGGGCTGTCGCGGACCGTCCGGAGTTCGGCGGAGAGGTCACTCACTACGGGAACGAGGAACCGGGGACCGCATAGAGGCTCGGCGAGCAGTTGCAAGTCGCAGGGGTCGAAGGAGCGAGGTCACAGGAGCGGCCGTGTCACCGACGGCCGTCGATCGTCCTACTCGAGTCGGGGGAGCCGCCCCACGTCCGAGAGCACCGCGCTCGCCGTCTCCGGGCCGCCGGCCCCGCGTCCGGAGACGTTCACCCGCCCCGCGTGTTCGGTTTCGAGCTGGACGATGTTCAGCGTCCCCGTCACCGCGAGCGTGCCGTGTTCGGGGACCAGCCGAGGGCCGACACGGACGCCCTCCTCGTCGACCTCGCCGACGAGCCGGACCGTCCGACCGTCCTCGGCCGCGAGTTCGAGCGCCGCGCCCGGGATGTCCTCGATCCCCTCGACGTCGGCGTCGTCGAGCGAGTACCCCCCACCGGAGAGCACGTTCGCCAGGATGACGCACTTGAGCGCGGCGTCCGTCCCCTGCACGTCGAAGGAGGGATCGGCCTCAGCGACCCCGAGGTCCTGGGCCTCGGCGAGGACGTGCTCGTAGCCGAGCCCCTCGGCGGCCATCCGCGAGAGCACGAAGTTCGCCGTCCCGTTGAGGACCCCCCTGACGGCGCTCACGCGCTCGGGGCCGAGATCCTCGATGGTGGCGAGCGCGGGAATGGCGCCCGCGACGGTCGCCTCGAATCGGAGGCTGCCCCGCGAGGCCCGCTCCAGTTCGCGCACCTCGTCGTACCGCTCGGCGACGGGGCCCTTGTTCGCGAGGACGACGTGGCGGTCGCGCTCCAGTGCGGTGCGGACGTGCGAGAACCCGGGCTCGGCGTCGTCGAGCGTCGTCGGTGTCGCCTCGACGAGGACGTCGTAGTCGGCGGAGAGTGCCGCCTCGTGGTCCGCCTCCCCGACGCTACCCGTCTCGGCCTTCCGGGAGAGCGCCGCCGCCACGTCGATCCCGGCGGAGTCGATGACAGCCCCCGAGGAGTCGGCGAACGCCGTCACCGTGTGCCCGTACTCGCCTGCGAGTTCGGCGACGTTCTCGCCGACCGCGCCCGCGCCGAGGACGGCGAGGCGCATCAGGCCTCACCCCCGTCGGTCAGCGGCTCGATGACGCGCAGGTCCTTCTCGGCGGCGATCTCGCGGACGGTCTCCAGCGCCCGCCCGCGGCCCTCCGAGGAGGCGACCAGTCGGAGCCTGGCCGCCGACTCCTCGGCCGTGCCATCTGGCGCGCTCAGCGAGACGTCCGCGACCGACGCGCCGCCGCACTCCTCGACGCGAGAGAGCGTATCCGAGAGGTCCGTCTCGACGAGGTGGCCCACCAGCACCACCGCGAGCTCCTCGCCGTACCGGTCCGCGCCGGCGCGGATGACGTTCACGCCGGCGTCGCGCAGCGCCTCGACGATGACCTCGAACCGCTCGGGGGTCGCCTCCAGGTCGACCTCGACCGGGATGTGCCCCCGCGGGGTGACGTTCCCCCGCTCGTGAAAGATCGACAGGAGGTTCCCGCCGTTCTCGGCCACCGGTTCGAGCGCCCGGAGCAGTTCGCCCGGCTCGTCGACCAGTTCGAGGCGGACCGTGTAGGCACGCACCTCGTCGCTCACGGCCGTCCCCCTCGCGTTCCGTCGCGTCGGTCCATTACCCCGAGTGACGCCCGACCCCGTATAAGAGTCACGGGCTCGGTCCGCGGACACTGGGAGTGGGGGCCAGGGACCGTGGGAGGCCCGTTCGCGCCGCCACACCACGACCCGCGAGCGCCACCGTTCCGCCGGGGTCGGAACTTTATATCCGGGCGACGAGGCCCGGCCATGACCGACCCGGCCTGGGAACCCACGGGCTACTACGCCGAGCGGAGCAACCTCGCCCGGTTCGTCGAGGAGTACGGCTACGAGGAGTACGACGACCTGATCCCCGGTACCGAGGACGAACTCGCCGACCTCTGGGGGGCGTTCGCCGAGGACACGGGGATCGTCTGGCGCGAGCCCTACGACGAGGTGGTCGACACCTCGGGGGGAGCGGCGTTCGCCGACTGGTTCCCCGGCGGGCGGCTCAACGCCGTCGAGACGGCCCTCGACCAGTGGGCCGAGCGGACGCCCGAGGCCGTGATGTACGCCCGGGAGGACGAGGAGGGGAACGAGGGGAGCGTGAGCTTCGGGGCGATGCGCGAGCGGGTCGACCGGCTGGCGAACGCGCTCGCCGACCACGGCGTCGAGCGGGGCGACGTGGTCGGCATAACGTTCCCGCTGCACCCGAACGCGTTCGCCGCGGCGCTGGCCGCCTGGCGGATCGGCGCGGCGTTCACCATGGTCTTCCCGGGCTACGGCGCGGACGCGATGGGCCACCGGTTCGACGACTCCGGGGCGGAGGTCGTCGTGACCGCCGACGGATACACCAGGGGCGGCGAAGTCAACGATCTCCGCGCGAAGGTCGACGCCGCGATCGAGGACGCCCCCGACGTCGCGGACGTGATCGTCCACGACCACCTCGGGCTGGACGGGGCGTGCGAGGCGGCGGCCGAACGCGACTGGGAGGCGTTCGTCGAGGGGTACGACGCCGAGGCGGAGACCGCGGTGATGGACGCCGACGACGTGGCGTTCATCGCCTACAGCTCCGGAACCACGGGCGAGCCGAAGGGGACGATCCACACCCACGCCTCGACGCTGGTGATGGGGAACAAGGAGTGCCGCTACCACTTCGACCTCTCGCCCGGCGACGCGCTGCTGTGGATCACGGACTTCGGGTGGATCATCACGGCGATCTGGATGCTGGCGGGCGCGCCGGCGCTCGGCGCGACGACCGTCCTGCTCGAAGGGGCCCCCGATCACCCCGACGGCGACCGCGTCTGGCGGGCCATCGAGGAGCACGAGGCGACGGCGTTCGGCATCTCCCCGAGCGGGTCCAGGGGGCTCCGACAGCTGAACGAGGACCCCCGCGCCGACCACGACCTCTCCAGCCTCCGGGTCCTGGGGTCGACCGGCGAGCCCTGGGACGAGGCCGGCTGGCGCTGGCATCAGGGGGTCGTCGGCGGGGGGGAGATCCCGCTCATGAACGCCTCGGGCGGGACCGAGCTGGCGGGGGCGATCCTCTCGCCGACGACGCTGACGCCGCTGAAACCCGGCACGCTGTGGGGTCCCGCGCCGGGCGTGGCCGCGAACGTCTACGACGAGGCCGGCGAGGAGGCAGAGGAGGGCTACCTCGTCGTCGAACTCCCCATTCCGGGGATGACTCACGGCCTGACGGCGGGCGACGACCGATACGTCGAGGAGTACTGGAGCGACTTCGAGGGCGTCTGGAACCAGAACGACTGGGTCGAGATCGACGATGACGGGTTCTGGTACATCACGGGGCGCGCGGACGACACGATGAACGTCGCCGGCCGGCGGGTGACCGCCCCGGAGATCGAGGCCGCCGTCGGCAGCACCCCGGACGTGAGCGAGGCGACGGTCGTGCCCGTCCCGGACGAGGTGAAGGGGCAGGTGCCGGTCGCGTTCGTCACCCTGCTGGAGGGCGCGAAACGGGAGGGGATCGAGGAGGCGGTCCGCGAGCACGTGGCCGAGGAGCTCGGCGCGCCGTTCCGCCCCGCGCGGGTCCACATCGTCCCGGCGCTCCCGCGCACCCAGACCGGGAAGATCCCGAGGGGGGTCATCGAGTCGGTCTACCTCGGGAACCCACCCGGGAACGTCTCGACGCTCGATCGCCCCGAGATCCTGGAGGGGTTCCCGCGCCACGAGGGGTAGACACGGCGGAACGCCAGCCCACGGACTCGCCGACCGTCATGGCACCGTGTGGGTTGCGAACGCAAGCCAGCTGGTTATGCTCCTGACGGTACACCTGTCGACTGCCATGGTTCGTGACCTCCCCGACGAGGACCGTGACCTGCCGCGCGAGTTCCGCGACGAGGACACCGAGAAGCTCGTGGTCGCCCCCGAGGGGAACATCCTCGGGAGCGTCAAGGCGATCGATCAGAACAGCGGCCGGGCGACCGTCGAGCGAACGGACGAGCACGACAGCCTGACCGACGGGATCAAGGAGATGCTCGGCTGGGGTGACGACGACGAGGAGGGCGACCGCGAGATCAGCCACGAGCACGTCGAGGAGTACAAGGACGACGCGATCCACCTCCGCGAGAACTCCTGAGCGGGCCCGGACGGACCGCACGCACCCGTCGGCACCGGCCGGTAGCCGAGGACGCGCGCCGTCTCCCGACCGGGAGAGGGCCGCGTGATCCGATCCCTGACGCGGGTGCCACGGCGGAGGCTATCGAGGCCGCCGGGAGCCGCTCGTAGGTCGGTCGCCATGAGAGGTCCGCCGGACGACGAGCGCCTCATACGGCCGTGTGTAACGATGTACCGGTGATCGCAGAGCCCGGTCGGGCGATCGTCGGTACAGGACTACGCACGACCGTATCAGCCCAGCAGCAGCATCCCCACTTCGGCGAGCAGGAACACCACCACGACCACCAGCACGCCCCAGGCCCACCAGGACTGCCCGCCGCTCCCATCGTCGCCGTCCCCGTCGACGAGTCCGAGGACGTAGACGATCCCGGCGAGCGCGACGACGAGTATCCCGAGGCTGTACACCGTGTTCAGTATGCCCGCCATGTGCTACCAGTTGTCTATGTCGGGTCAAAAGCGTTACTCGGGGACCCGCCCCCGCTACAGCAGGGCGGGACAGGTATACGTCGCCGGCATCCCCAGTACCACCCATGCGACTGGAGCTTCGCGTCTGCAAGCACTGCTACGAGGGCGAGCACGGTAACCCGGAGAAGACCGCGGTCACGGAGGACATGGTACGGTGTGCCCGCCGCGTCCGGGAGTACAAGGACCTCATCGGCCTCGACGCGCTGTACGTGACCATGGTCGAGGAGGGAGACCCCGGCGGGGCCGAGGAGCTCTCGGCCATCGTCGCCCGCATCGAGAACGACCAGATCTCCCTCGCCGACACCCAGCTGGTGATGGAGGACGAGGACGGGAACATGCTCGTCTACCCCGAGCCGAAGGACATCCTCGAAGTGCTCACGCGGAACATCGACCAGATACAGGAGCAGACCAGACAGGACGTCACCGTCGAGCTCTCCGAGGAGGGCGCGGAGCTTCTGACGGCCTGAACGCCGTCCCCCTCGGGATCGGCGGACGACCAACGAGGGCGGAGGGACGGAACCGCCGAACGGAGGAGGGAACGGTGCTCAGTCGTCGCCCTCAATGCTCCCACCGTCGGTAGCGGCCTCCCCCCGGGCGCGCTCTTCGAGCTGGCGCTCCCAGCGCACGCGGAGGACGTTCCCGTACATCGAGAGGACGAGCCCGACGAGCAGCACGAGGATGCCGACGTTTATGCCCACGGTCAGGAGCAGGTTCGTCGGGCCGCCACCGATGGCCAGTTCGCGCGGGACCGGATACCCCTCATCGAAGATGCTTCCGACGAGGACGCTTACGATGCCGATGACGGTGAGCACGCCCATCACGTTCGCCGCCCAGTTCCATGAGGGTGACAGCGTCAGTCGCTCGATGCCGCTGTCCAACTCCCGGTCATCCTCCTCGGAGTGGGATTCGGGGATCATGCTTCGCGGAATGAACGCCTTGGTCTCGACGGGGTAGAACGCGGGGTGGAACCCGTGTTCGAAGATGTGGAACATCACCCCCATCAGCATGATGACTCCGAGCAGGCCGTGGAAGACGACGAACCCCATCGCGGCGGATTTCGTCTGGAAGAACGCGGCGACCCCGGTCTTGCTCCAGATCAGGAGTCCGGAGACGGTGAGCAGGAACAGTTCGACGGTGAAGATGGCCACGACGCCCTTGCCGACGTAGGACAGCAGCGGCACCTCGTCGGCGTCGTATCCGGCGAACTGCTTGGCGTGGGGGTGTCGCTCGTCCGCGCGGCCCAGCATGAACCGGACGTCCTGGACGAACGCCTCGACGTCCTCGGGGGTGGGAAGGGCCTCCCGGATGTTGCCCCGACCGGTGTCGGTGATGAGCGTCAGCACGAGCCAGAAGGTGATGAGCGCGAGGAGGCCCATGCCGGCGAGCCGGTGGACGCCGAGGACACCCGTGTTCCCGCCCATCAGCGCCACCAGCCACCAGAGTTCGTCGTTGAACATGACGGCGTAGCCGGTGAAGAACAGCGCGAACACGTCCAGTGCGAGCAACGAGTGGAAGACCGTCGTAACCCGGGTGAACTTGCCGTGGTCGAGGTTCGTCACCGCTCGTCACCCCCCCTCTTCGCGGCCGCTCCCGACTCGCCACCGTCGGACCTCGCGTCCGACGAGGCTCGCCCCCCCGACTCACCGCCGTCCGAACGAAGGTCGGACGAACCTCGGCTCGCGCCGCTCGCCTCACCGCCGTCGGTCGCGACGCCCGCCCCGCGGCTCTCGCCGGGCGCCCGCATCCGCCCGGCCAGTCGCCGGAACGCCGCCCAGTGGAGGAACACCATGAACAGGATGAACACACCCATGATGGCGTCCGCCGCGTGGGTGAGCGCGACGAGGAAGTCAAGCCACGGGACGGTGTTGCCGACGATCCAGTCGGCGCCGACGCCGCCGCCCTCGACGGTCGGGGCGACGCGGAACAGATCCTCGTAGAAGACGGCGAACCCCGAGGCCCACCAGACCGACAGGATCGAGACGACGACGCCCACGACCGCCGAGACGATCACGGGCACGCGCCCGTATCCAGACGTTTCCGGCATCTCGGTGCTCATCGGAACACCTCGGCCTCGTCACCGAAGACGATGTCCATCGCGACGTCGTTGAAGAAGGTCCCGCTGTCGCGCCGGTCGAGTTCGTCCGCGATCTCGCCGGCGCTCCCGACGAGGATGGCGTCCGTTGAGCACTCCTCGGCACACGCCGGTCCCTTGCCGACGTCCTGGCGCTCCTCGCACATCGTGCACTTGTCCATCGTGCCGCCGCCGCCAAACAGCCGGGCGGCCCCCTCGTCGGACTCGGGGAACTGCGGCGCGCCGAACGGACACGCCGACAGGCAGTACTGGCACCCGACACAGAGGTTGTCCCGGACGTCGACGAACCCGTTGTCCATGCTGATCAGCGAGTCCGTCGGACAGACCGACACGCAGGGCGCGTTCTCACAGTGGTAGCACTGCATCGGGATGCTCGTCTCGCCGGGGGACTCGCCCTGGTCGAGCGCGCGGGCGCTGCTCGTGTTGAGGCCGGCGGCGGCCTCCTGCCCCTCGAGCATCGTCGAGATGCTGATCCGCTGTTCGTCCCGCGGGACGTCCCACGTTCGCTTGCACGCGACGACGC
This sequence comes from Salinirubellus litoreus, assembly GCF_037335815.1. Taxonomy (NCBI): domain Archaea; kingdom Methanobacteriati; phylum Methanobacteriota; class Halobacteria; order Halobacteriales; family Natronomonadaceae; genus Salinirubellus; species Salinirubellus litoreus. The sequence goes on from NZ_CP147841.1 coordinate 679,808, forward strand.
AGCCGCCGCAGTCGATGCACGCCTCGACGTCGGGGAAGATCCGCGTTTCCTCTCCGACGCTCCGGACCCCCTCCCGCATGATTTCCTTGTTAGTTGCCATTTGGTGTCAACTCACTGAACGGTAGTGTTCTCACGGACGTCGAAGTCCTTCTGCCGCCCGATGCCCTCGCGGTCCTGGGGGAACTCGAGGTCCACGTCCATGTTGAGCTCCTCGAGCAGTTCCGTGGTGGCCGGCCGGACGGCCACCATCGAGACCTTCGTCTCCTGCATCTGCGTCTCGACGTCGTACCCTCGCGAGGTGATCGAGTTCACCGAATCACCGATGGCGAAGGGGACGTGTCCGTCTGGATACTTGTCCTCCAGGCTCTCGCCCTGGAAGATCCCCCCCCAGTGGTAGGGGAGGAACACCTCCTGGTCGTTTGGCCGGTCGGTCACCCGGGCCTTGACCAGCACCGACCCGCGGTCGGTCGAGGAGACGACGACGAGGTCGCCGCCGTCGACGCCGAGGTCCTCGGCCATCGCCGGCGTTATCTCGGCGTACATGTGGGGCTGGAGGTCGGCGGTATGGATGTTGTTCCGGGTCTCAGCGCCGCCGCCCTGGTGCTCGACCTGTCTCCCCGTCGTCATGATGGTGTCGAGGTCCGGCCCGGAGTCCCGGTTGTGGATGATGTCCATCGCCCGCTGCTGTTCGACGGCGTTGTTCTGGTTGAGCCGGTAGAAGTTCAGCTGCTGGCCGTTCGCGGGCCACTCCTCGACCAGTTCCGGGTGTGGGCTCTCGATCGGCTCGCGGTGGACAGGCACCTTGTCCAGGAACCCCCAGACGACCGCCCGCGCCCGGCCGCGACCGGTCGGGGCGTCCGGTTGCCTGAAGTCGTACTGCTCGTAGAACGCCGGGTCGATGTCCTGTGTGGCCCCCAGGTAGTCGTCGAGCACCGGGCTGCCGGTGTCCGGGCCGTCGAGCGCCTGTGCGGCGGTGTACACCGACTTGTCGTTGTCGAGCGCGTGTACCTGCGGGATGGTGAGCTCGTCGGGCTGTGTCCGCTGGTTCGGGTCGACGAGACTCAGCGGGGGCACCGTCTTCCAGCCGGGGTACTCCGGGACGCCGTGGATCAGCCCGTCCTCGGCGGTGTCGGTCGGGCTCGCCCACTCCGGACGGTACGGATCTCGGACCAGGCTCAGCGCCTCCGCCTGGCTCTCGTATCGGTCCCCGACCGCGTTCAGCGTCTCCTCGAACGGGTAGTCGTCGTCGGTGGGCATCTCCGCCCACTCCTCGGGAGTCGGGGCCTGCACGCCCCACCGGGTCCGGAAGTCCTGTCCCCCCTCGTTGGGGTCCATGTCGTCGTTCCAGATGATCGGCGTGCCGGGGTGTCCCTCGCCCCAGCAGGGCCAGGGCAGCATCCAGTACTCGCCCGCGACGGGGGTGCCCTCGGCCCCCTGCAAGTCCTCGTGGGAGAACGCCCAGTCGTACTCCATGTGCTGCTGGAGGCGCTCGGGGGTCTGGCGGTAGCCGATGGTGTTCGTCCCGAGATTGAATTCCCGGATGACGTTCTCGTAGCTCGACTTCCCGTTGTAGATCTCCGAGCCCGCTCCCCAGTCGAAGTGCTCGCCGAAGCCCAGCGCGTCGGCCAGCTCCTGCATGATCTGCAGGTCGGGCCTGGAGTTGTGCTTGGGCGGGGCGACCGGCTCGGACCACTGGACCGACCGGTTCGTGTTCGTCAGCGAGCGGTAGTGCTCGTACTGGCTGGAGGCCGGCAACAGCAGTACCGGCGGCCCCTCCTCGTAGTCCGGAAGGACGCTCGCGACCGACGGGAACAGGTCGACCACGACCAGCAGGTCGAGGTTCTCCATCCCCGCCTTCATCTGTCCCATCTCGCTGATGGAGTTCGCCGAGTGCCCCCAGATGAACGCGATCTTCACCTGGTCGGGCTGGTAGATCGGCGTGTCGTGGTACCGGTCCTCCTGGTCGAGGGCGGCCTCGAACCAGCGGGCCACTGTCAGCCCGTTCTGGAACATCATCGAGTTGTCCGCCGGGACGTCCGAGTCGATGTCCTCGACGCCCTCGTGGACCGGGCTCTGCTCGACGAACAGCTCCCCCGGCATCAGGTCGAACCGCTCGTACATGTCCTCGAAGGAGGTGGACCCGCTGGTGTAGGGATTCATGTCCCAGATGTCCGCCCACCAGGACCACCCCCCCGGACTGAGCCCGTAGTAGCCCGGCAGGATGTGGCTCGCCACCGCGAGGTCGGTCGCGCCCTGGACGTTCGCGTGGCCTCGCATCACCTGCAGACCGCCCCCGCTGCGGGCCGCGCTGCCCGAGGCGAGGCTCGTGATCGCGTACGAGCGGATGTTCTGGGTCCCGTTGTTGTGCTGGGTCCCACCCATCGCCCACTCGATCTGGACGTGGGGCCTGTTCTCGTCGATCAGCTCGGCGATCAGCTCGATGTCCTCCTCGGAGACCCACGTGATCTCCGAGACCGTCTCCTTGTCGTACCGGTCGAGTTCGGCGTCGACGTCCTCCCAGCCCTGGACCCGGTCGGCGAGCATGTTCTGGCCGGTGTCGTCCGCGTCCGGGTCCATCGCGAGGCCGTACTCGTCGCGCAGCACCTTGACGACGCCCATCATCAGGGCCACGTCTGTCCCCGGCCGGAACCGGATGAACTCGTCGGCGTGGGCCGAGGTCTTCGTGAACCGCGGGTCGATGCTGAGTATCGTCCCGCCGCGCTTCTGGCCCTCGAGGATGTGCTGCATCGCGATGGGGTGGGCCTCCGCGGGATTCTGCCCGATGATGATGTTCAGGTCGAAGTTGCGGTAGTCCTGGACCGTGTTCGTCATGGCGCCGTACCCCCAGGTGTTCGCCAGCCCCGTGACGGTCGTGGAGTGGCAGATGCGCGCCTGGTGGTCGACGTTGTTCGTCCCCATGAACGCCGCGAGCTTCCGGAAGGCGTAGGACTCCTCGTTGGAGTGGTGTGCGCTCCCGAGCAGCATGACGCTGTCGCGGCTGTGCTCGTCCCAGACCCGCTGTATCTCGCTCGACAGCAGGTCGTACGCCCGACCCCAGGACAGCTTCGACCACTCGCCGTCCCGCTGGATCAGCGGGTGCTTGAGCCGCTTCTCGGAGTGTTCGGTGGCGTAGATGCCGGCGCCCTTCGAGCAGAGCGAGCCGGCGTTGATCGGGTGCTCGTGCCACGGCTCCATGCCCACGAACGCGTCGCCCTTGCGCTCGCCGCGGAACCCGCACCCGACGGAGCAGTAGTTACAGATGGTCTTGGTCAGTTCGCCCTCCGTGTCCGTCCCGTCGACCTCGTCGTCGCCCGACTGGGCGAGTGCCTGGCCCGCCGCGCCGCCGCCGAGCGCAACCGTGCCGGCCAGCGCGCTCGCCTTCATGAACGAGCGCCTGTCGAGGTCGAGGGAGACTGGTTCCGTGCTCATATCTTGGTCGACCCGCCCGTGCGATCAGATAGCACGTATCACGAACGTCGACACTCGTCCTTAATTAATATAATTCATAGATGCCAACACTTCCGGGTGCTGTCATCGACGTAGCGCCCGCTTGGCCGGGCGGATCCCCCAAGGGTCCGGGAAAGGTATTTCCCGTGCTACCAGTAACCACGGACGATGAACGTCGGCGCCTTCGTGTGTTCGTGCGGCGGGTCCTGCGAGGTCGACCTGGAGGGGGTCCGCGACGGGGTCCGCGACGTGGACGTGGTGGCCAGTTCGGAGCTGCTCTGCACCGAGGGTCGGGACGCGATGGCCCACGTCGTCGAGGAGTACGACCTGGACCAGATCATCGCGACCACGCCCGAGCCGTCCTGTCAGCGGCGGGTGCGCGAGCTCGCCGACGAGATGGGGCTCCACCCGGAGGCGACCGCCTTCGTCGACCACCGCGAGGGCGCCTCGTGGGTCCACGCGCCGGACGAGGCGACCGACAAGGTCGCCCGACTCGTCAACGCGACCCACGCCGGCCTGCGGGAGGAGGCGGTCTCCCGGACGGTCACGCGGGAGGCCGGCGACCGCGTCGCGGTGGTGGGCGACGCCGACGCGGCCGCGGCGCTCGCCGACTCCGCGGACGTCCTCCACCTCGCCAACGGCGGGGAGTTCTCCGACGCCGAGGGGCTCGACGACGCGGACCTCCGCCGGGGGCGCGTCGTGGACGTCGACGGCGAGTACGGCGGGTTCGAGCTCACGCTCGAGGCGAACGTCACCGACGACTGCATCGGCTGTATGGAGTGCGTCGTCGAGATGCCCGACCACACCACGGCGCGGCCGGTCGACGTGAGTCCCGAGGCCCCGGCGGGCGACTGGATCGAGTGCTGTCCGACCGACGCCATCGACCTCGAGGGGGTGACCGAGACGGTCGAAGTCGACCAGGTCGTCTTCCCCGGGGCGTCCGCCCCGCGGGGCGGCGTCGTCGGGTTCTACACGGGTCCCGTGGACGCCGGGACGATCGCGGCCGTCGAGAGCCGGCTCGGCGGCGTCGAGAAGTCCGACTTCCTCGACCTCGAGATGGACGTGTGTGCGGCCGGCGACTCGAGCCAGATGGGGTGTAACGTCTGCGTCGAGGCCTGCCCGCACGGTGCCGTCGAGCGACCCGCGGTAGACTCGGTCGAGTTCGACAAGGTGGCCTGTCAGGACTGCGGAGCCTGCACCTCCTCGTGTCCGACGGGGGCGACGATGCTCCGCGAGCCCTCGAACCGGCGTATCGCCCGCGAGGTGGAGGCGCTTTTCGACCCCGAGCTCGGCGAGGGCGGATTCCTCTCGAGGGGCGAGGAGCCGGCCATCGAGAGGGGCGTCGTCGCGTTCGTCTGCTCGGAGTACGCCGCCGACCGCCTCCGCGAGTACGGCCGCCGGGCCGCCCGCGGCGAGGAGGTCGACTACCCGCCGATCCTCCCCGTTCGCGTGAACTGCACCGACACCGTCGGCGAGGCTCACGTGATGCACGCGCTGGCGGCCGGGGGCGACGGCGTGGCCATCGTCGGCTGCGGCGGGGACTGTCTCCACTCCGGGCCGGACCCGAAAGCCGAACTGGCCGAGCGGATGAACCGGGCCACGGCCGACCTCGGCCTGGGCGAGCGGGTCGGGTTCTTCGCGCCCGACCGCGGCGAGCCCGGCCCGTTCGTCGAGGGGCTCTCGCGGTTCTACGTCGAACTCGACGACTCGCCCGTGCCGGCGGGCGAGCACGAGGCGACCGGCGGGATCGCCGACGACCGGCCGAACCCGGCGTTCGACAGCCACGGCTGGACGCTCGAGTCCGTCCGGACGATACTCGAACACGTCACCCCCGAACGGGAGGTGATCCGGGGGCTGAAGGACTTCGGCGTCATGGACGTGAGCGAGGCGTGCACCCTCACGCCCACCTGTTCGAACCTCTGTCCGACCGACGCGGTCCGCCGCACCGAGGCGGGGGACCTGGAGTTCAACCACGAGCTGTGCGTCAACTGCGGGCTCTGCGAGGCGGGCTGTCCGGAGACGGCGATCACGATGGAGACGGGACTGGACCTCTCGCTGCTCCCCGAGAACCGCGACGGCGAGCCCTGGTTGACCGTCCACGAGGGGGAGATGCTCGAGTGCGTGCGCTGTGGCAAGCCGTTCACGAGCGCCGGCTCGGCGGCCAAGGTCGAGGAAGAGGTGGGCGACCTCGTCTCGGGTATCGCGCCCGACGTCGACCACAGCATCTTCGAGTACTGCTCGGACTGCCGGACGGGGCTGCTGTTCGGCGGGGGTGAGGGGCGATGAACGAGGCCGAACTCTACGAGGCGCGCCTCGAACTGATCGACTTCTGCATCGACGTCTTCTGGGACGTCCCCGAGGAGTCGTTCGTCGAGCGGCTGCTCGGCGAGGGGATCGAGACCCCCGAGGAGTCGGTCAACGAGCCGCTCGACGAGGGGTTCGCGCTCCTCCGGGAGTGGCGCGGGGAGAACCGGGACCGCTCGACAGAGGCGGTTCGCGAGGAGCTCAACCGGGAGTACACCGACCTGTTCGTCGGCCCCCGCCCGCCGGTGCTCCCCCACGAGACGTACTACCGCGAGGACGCCGACTTCCTGGGGGAGGGGCTCGCGGACGTGGAGGCCAGCTACGAGGCGGCCGGCTGGAACCCGCCGGATGACTACCCCGAGGAGGCCGACTTCATCGCCGTCGAACTGGCGTTCCTCCGCTACCTCGTCGAGCGCCAGCGGACGGGGGCCGAGGAGGCGTTCGGCTTCGAGCGGGTGTTCCTCGACGAGCACCTGCTCGAGTGGACCGACGCGTTCGTCGAGGAGACCCGCGAGGAGGCCGACCCGGGGCTGTTCCTCGCCGGCGCGCTGATCTTCCAGGGGCTCGTCCGCTTCGAGGACGAACTCGTCGCACAGATGGTGCCCGGAGGGTTCTGACTGCCGACCCCCCGGGCGCTCCCGACGCGCACGGGGAGGCCACCGGCCAGCCTACCGCGCGCGGATGGCGGTTGCCAGCCCGCCGAGGACGACGAGCCCGAGGAGGGCGCCCGCCACGGGGGTGGCGGCGGTGATGGTCCGTTCCATCAGGAAGTAGTGGCCCCAGGTGTTTAGCAGCTCCGCGCCGACCGCGACGGCGCCGACGCCGGCGACGACGACCACCAGCGCGAGGGCGGCGACGAGCGTGGCCGAGCCCAGCCGATCGCCGCCCCGGTCCTGCCCGGGCTCGGGCCCGGCGTCAGTCACCGTCGGTCACCCGCCGGCCGACGACGAGTACGACGAACAGCGGGACGAGTACGAACAGCAGCCGGCTCACGAACACCGCCATGTAGCTGATCGTCGATTCGAGGTGGATCGCCCAGTGCCAGGTGCCCTTCACCTCCGCGATGAGCGCGACGGTCCCGACTACGAGCAGCGAGAGCCCGAGCAGGGCGGTCAGCGCGTACACCGCGACCCGCACGTAGCCGAGGGCGGTGACGGCGTCCAGCCCCCGTTCGGTGTCGCTCTCGACGGCCATCCTCACCCGACCCTCCAGCGCGTCCGGTAGAGGTCCGCGACGACGAGCCCGAAGACGAGGAGACCGACCCCGAGGACGAGGAGCCCCGTCTCGACGGACAGCGGGAGGTCCGGCCCGTTCGCGTGCATGACAACCCCGAGCACGGTCGTGCGGACGGACGGCGGGGAGCGGCTAAACGCTTGCGCTCGCCACACGCGGGGATCGGGAGGAGCCGGCGCGGCCGCCTCGCGGTCGGAACCGGAGGCCGTCGGTCCCCGTGAGAAGCAGGCTTTTGTCCGTTCGGCCCCTGCCCACCCGCCAGATGGTCTCACGACGAGGGGCACTCCGGCGGCTCGCGGCCGTCTCGGGGGCGGCCGGGCTCTCGGGCTGTGCGGGCTTTCTCGCCCGCCGGGCGGAGGTGCCGACCGCCGGCCTGCCGCCGAACCCGCGGGCCGGCGAGCTCCCCCACCGCCAGCACGCCTGGGACGCGGCGCTCGCCCGCGACGCCCACGGCAATCCGATCGCTCCTCGACACCACCGGGTCCTCCTGCTCGACCTGGCCGTCGAGCCCTCCGAATCGGCCGCCCGGACCGTCGAGCGGGCGATGCGCACCCTGGAGGCCGTCCACGACTGGGGGCCGGACGGGCTGTTCCACGGGCTGGCGTGGGGGACCCGCTACTTCGAGCGGATCGGCCGGCTGTCGGCCTCCCCGGTACGGAGCCCGACGGTGCTCTCGCGGACCGACGACCCCGATCTGCTCTCGTTCGACGCGGCGCTGCTGCTCGCCTCCGACGCCGCCTCCACCCTGGGCGCGGTCGAGGCCGCCATGTTCGGCGGGCGCTCCGAACTCGCGGGCGAACCCGTCGAGGACCGGCTCGGCGAGGTCTTCGACGTCGCCGGGCGACGGACCGGGTTCATGGGCGAGGGGCTCCCGGCGGCCCACGCCGACGCCGAGGGGATCCCCGACGACGCGCCGCTCGGCGACGCCCCGATGTTCACGGGCTTCTTCTCCGGGCGACGCAAGACCCAGGCCACCGAGGACCGGGTCACCATCCGGGAGGGCCCCTACGCGGGCGGGACGACCGCACATCTCTCGCACCTCGTCGAGTCGCTCGACGACTGGTGGTCGATGGACGAGGCCGGCCGCACCGCCCGGATGTTCTCCCCGGAGTTCTCCGAGGAGGACGTCGAGTCGTTCACCGACGACGTCCCGTTCAGCGACGCCGTCCGCGAGCACGCACGCGAATCGGGTGTCGTCGGCCACTTCGAGAAGGTCGCGCGGGTCCGCGAGGACGGCCGACCGATCCTCCTCCGCCGGGACTTCAACACGACCGACGGCGGGCGAGCGGGCGTCCACTTCCTCTCGTTCCAGCGGTCGCTCGACGACTTCGAGAAGGCGCGCAAGTCGATGAACGGCTGGTACCTCCGGGACGACCACCCGGCCGTCAGGGACCGGAAGAACAACGGCATCCGCGAGTTCATCTCGGTCGTCTCGCGGGCGAACTTCTACCTGCCGCCACGGGACGAGCGGGCGTTCCCCGGGTAGGCGCCGACCGCGTTACTCCTCGTCGTCGGGTTCCTCGGCCGTGCCGACGCCGAGATCGACCTCCCCGTCGACCTCCCCGGGGTTGAACTCGTGGTTCCCGATCGTGTGGTCTGTGACCCTGTACCCCCTGTACGTGTGGAGGGCCCCCTGCGGGTCCCACTCCATGGGGTGATGTGTCATGTGCTAACGTTTTCTCTCACTGGGCAATAAATCTTCCTCAGGCATCGGGCGGCCGCCCGACTCCCCGTCAGGTGGGGGGTGCGTCCGGCGGCCGCTCCTCGTCGTCGTCGAGGAACACCCGGGTGAACAGGCCGACGTGGAGCTCGAGCACCTCGCTCGGGCCGAGGCCGGTCGCCTCGGACTGGCGCTCGAGGAACGACCGGAGTTCGTCGGTCGGGTGGTGGTGGACGGTCGTCCCGTCGACCTCGAACTCGACCTCGTGGGCACCGGCGACCAGGTTCTCGATCTCGAGGAGCGCCTGCTCGGCCTTCGTCTCCATGGCATCCTCGAACTCCGTCATACGTGCCTCGGCCCACTCGCGGGCCGCCGCCTCGAACCGCTCGTCGACCTCGAAGGAGAGGCGATTCGAGCTCAGAACGACACCCCCTCCTCGCTCTCGAACGCGCGGCTCCACGTCGTCTCCTCCTCGCAGACCGGGCACTCCATCCGGCGGGGGGAGGGGCCACCCGGGTCGAGCCGGACCAGCGCCCCGCACCCCGAACACTCGAACTGGGTCATTCCTCCGGGGGCCACGTGCTCGGGGCGGGCGAGGCCTCGCCGATTTCGCCGTACAGGCCGACCAGCAGCGCGAGGAACACCACCAGGACGCCGAGCCCGACGAGTCCGGAAGCGGCGACCTGCCCGACCGCCTGGCCGCCGCCCGGCGAGAGCGTCCAGAGGGTCTCGATGGCGGCGAAGACGTCGCCCGCCTTCACGACCACCCAGCCGGCGAGCAGGAGGACGAACGCCGTCACGTACCACGACTGCCCGATGGCGGTCCTGAGCGTCATGCGTGCTACTGCGTGACGCGGGGGCAAAAAGGTACGTGACACTCACACCGCACGGTCCGGATCGTCGACGTCCACTCCGCGTGTCGACTGGGCCCGAGTCGGGGGCGGCGGCGGCCGTTCACCCCTCCTCGGCGTCACGGAGTTCCCAGTCCGCGCCCTCGACCGCCTCGGCCAGGGGGACGAACTCCCAGTCGGCCGCCTCGGCGACGTCCTCCTCACCGGGGACGCCGACGACGACCATCCGCTCGGCGTAGAACATCGAGTGGGGACCGATCTCGAGGAGTCGCTCGCCCGGCCCCGTCCCGGAGCCGTTGAAGAAGTCGGCGTCGATGACGTGCTCGCGCTGGAACTTGTTGATGACGTGCGCCGGGACGTCGCCGACGATGCCGATCCAGTCGGCCCACGAGGAGGCGTCGGCCACCGCGGCCGCCGGGTCCGCCAGCCGCCTGGCCGCCCGGTAGGTGAACGCCACCGTCATGTCGTCGACCCCGCCGCCGTGCGGGCCGGTCTCGCCGAGCGTGTCGCGCTCGCCCGCCGCGTCGGGCGCGTCCGCCGACCCGCCCGGACCCCCGCCCGCCTGCGAGCCCGTCCCGGCACCGGCACCGCCGGCCGATTCGGGGACGCCCGCCGGCCGGTCGCGGTTCGACCGCGGGACGTGCGGTACCGCGTCGCCCGCGGCCGGGGGTGACCCATCGTCGCTCCCCTCGGGTCCCTCCTCGGTCGTCCCGTCGGTGGTGTCGGTCCCGGCGTCGGAGGGTGACGTCCCCGCCCGGTCGGCATCGGTCGACGCCTCGTCGCGCTGGCTGTCGTCGCCGTCGCCGGGGGCGTCGTCCTCGCGCCAGAGCCAGTCACCGCGGTTGCCACGCTCCTCCTCTTCCTCCTCTTCGTCGGATGCACCGAGTTCGTCGAGGTCGATTCGGTCCGTCATGGTCGGGTATCCGGGTCGAGGGTCGTCTCGGCGACCGGCGTGTCGTCGTCGACGGTCGCCAGGAGGTCGAGGGCCGCGAGGCGCTCTCGCGAGGGCCGCCCGTCCGCGCCCCAGCCGCGGGCGGTGTAGTAGCACTCGAGGGCCGCCTCGAAGGCGTCGGGGTCGAGGGCGTCCCCTTCGTCGGGTTCGAGCCCCACGGGGAGCGTGTCGTCCGAGCGGTCGAATCCCTCGCGGACGTTGAACAGTCGGACGAGGTTCCAGATCCGCTCGCCGGTGCGCCGGAGGTCGGCGTCGTGCGGGTGGCCGAGCGCGTCGAGCCACTCGATCCCGTGGCCGGCGAGCACCTCGCCGGCGAAGTCGTCGGCGATCAGGCTCCACCGCACCGACCGCGTGTCCTGCGCCTCGACGACGGCCGCGGCGGTTTCGGCGGGTCCCCAGTCCTCGAACACCTCGCGTTCGACCGGACGCGCCCGCCGGTGACAGGCCCCGCGGTCGCTCGTCGCGTACGCCAGCGCCATGCTCGCCGCACCCCGGGGGTCGTAGGACGGCAGCGCCATGTCCTTGACCGTGGGGACGAGTTCCAACCCGCCGAGGCGGTCGGCGGCGACCGAGACGCCGTCGGCGAGCGCGTCACCCAGCGGCGTCGACCGGGCGGCGATCTCCGCCAGTAGCTCGCGGGCACCCTCGGGGTCGTCGAACTCGATGTCGCGGTCGATCACGCCGACCTCGGCGGCGCGTATCGCCCAGGCGACGGCGTTGCCGGCGCTGATGAGGTCGACGCCGAGCCGGTTGCACCGCTCGCCGAGTTCCGCGACGGCGTCGAACGCGTCGAGGCCGAGCCCCGCGCCGAGCGTCATCGCCGTCGCGCCCCGCGGAACCGTCTCGCCGGCCGGCGTCTCGACGCGGAAGTCGCCGGGGCGGTCGCCATCGCCGTCGGTCTCGCGGCCGCTGGCGGCCTCGCGGGCCGCCTCGATACCCACGCCCCCGGTGCCGTCGAAGCCGCGCTCCCGCCAGCCGCGGGCCGCGAGCACGCCCGCCTCGTCCGCGAAGTCGACGGTCTCGAGCGTACCGCTCGCGGCCAGCCACCGGCCCGTGTCGCTCCCGCGGAACGCCTCGGCGTCCCGTTCGCGGAGCGCCGCGAGTCGCTCGCCGAACTCGGGCGGGTCGTCCTCGGCGACGACGGCCTTCAGGCGCTTTGCGCCCATCACCGCCCCGGCCCCCCCACGGCCCGCGTGGTGCTCGGTCCGGTCGGACGCGATGGTGGCGTACGACACCCGGTTCTCGCCGGCGGGACCGATACACGCGACCACCCCGTCGTGGGCCTCACAGGTCTCGGCGGCGTCCTCGCCCCAGGTGTCGGCCGGTTCGATACGAGCCGTCCCACCGGAGAGGGCGAGCCGAACCGGCTCCTCGGCCCGTCCCTGGACGAGGAGGCCGACGTGTGCGCCGAGCGACCCACAGAGCGCCCCGGGGAACCGCCCGCCGCTATACGAGTCGAGGAACGTCCCCGTGAGCGGCGACTTCGTCACCGCGGCGTAGCGTCCGTCCGGGAGCGCCCCCGAGAGCGGGCCGAGCAGGAACAGCAGCCGGTTCTCCGGGGAGAGCGGGTCCACTCCGGGTTCGAGTTCCTCGTAGAGGTAGCGCGCGCCGAGCCCCTTGCCCCCCAGGTAGTTCCGACGCCAGGCGCCGGGGATCGGCTCGCTCTCGACCGTCCCGGCGGAGAGGTCGACGCGGAGCAGCCGGTCGGGCGGGGCGCGTTCCATCCAGTCGGATCAGGTGAGTTCCGGGCAAAAGCGTTACCCAAGCAGGAGAACGGACGGTCACCCGACAGTACCCCCGTCGGCGACACGTCGGGTGGAGCGCCGATCCGGCGGAGACAGCCTCATCACCGTTCGGAACCGACAGCGGATATGACCGACAGCGAGGGAACGCTCCCCGACGAGACGGCGGCCGGACGGGCGGCGCTGGTCGTGAACGACCTCGACGCGGTAAGCGAGTTCTACCGCGACGTCGTCGGGCTCGCAGTCCAGCGCCGTGAGGGGAGGCGGACGACGCTCGGGGCCGGCGGCGACCCGCTGCTCGAACTGACCGCGGATCCGGACGCGGCCCCGAGAGCGCCGGAGAGCGCCGGGCTGTTCCACACCGCGTTTCGGGTCCCCTCGCGGGCGGCGCTCGCGGACGCCCTCGACCGCGTCGGCGAGGCGTGGGAGCTCACCGGCGCGTCGGACCACCACGTCAGCGAGGCGCTCTACCTCGACGACCCCGAGGGCAACGGCGTCGAGATCTACCGCGACCGCCCGCGCGAGGCGTGGCCGACCGACGACGACGGCCACGTCGAGATGGACACGCTCCCGCTCGACCTGGAGGGGCTCGCGGCCGAGGCGAGGGGCGAGGCGTCCGTCCCCGGTGGGACGGACGTGGGCCACGTCCACCTCGAAGTCTCGGACCTCCCCGCATCACGCCGGTTCTACGCGGGGACACTCGGGATGAACGTCCGCCAGGAGTGGGGTCCGAACGCGCTGTTCGTCGCGGCCGGGGACTACCACCACCACGTCGGACTGAACGCCTGGAACGGGCGGTCCGACCCGCTTGCGGGGCGCGGACTGGACTGGTTCGAACTCGTCCTCCCCGACGAGGGGTCGCTCGAAGCGGCCCGCGAGCGGGTCGAAGGTGCCGGGATCGGGGTGACGGACGGCGAGGAGGGACCGAGAAGCGACGGCGAGTTCGGGGTGCGTGACCCCGACGGGATACCCGTCCGACTCCGGGCCGGGGAAGGGTAGTCCACGGGCGCGACGCCGTACGACCTGCCCGAGGCCGACACGGGGACAGGCGGCGTCGAGTGAGCGAGAGTGGAATCGACGATAATCAGGAGATGTATATCGCGGGTCGGTTCGGTCTGGCCCGCGCCGCGAGGTCGTCGTCGTCGTCCTCGGCCCGGCGGACGGTCACGCTCGCGCCGAACTCGTCCTCGAGGAGCCACGCGGCCGACTGGAGGAGTTCGCGCTCGCGCTCGCCGTCGACGACCGGTTCGAGGCCGGGTCGCCGTTCGGCGAGGTCCGCCAGGAACTCGGCGGCGGGCTCGGAGCGGGGTACCCCGTCGTTCCCGAGGAGGGCGTCGACGAGCGAGGCGTCGGGGGCTATCCCGCGAGCCCGGTCGTAGGCCGCGTACTTCCAGTCCTGGGCGACGACGAGTTCGATCGAATCGGGTGCGTCGATGTCGACGACGCCGAGTATCTCGCGGACGTCCTCGCGGGTCGAGCGGACGAGCTGTCGCTCCAGCCGGTGGTTCTCGGCCGGTCGCAGCGGGTTCGGCCAGTCGGCGGCCGCGACCAGCCCCGGCTCGTCGAGGCGGTGCCAGCACTCCTCGGCCAGGTAGGGCGCGAGGGGAGCGACCAGCGCCGCGAGCGTCCGGAGCGCGCGGGCGTACGTGTACCGGTGCGGTGTCTCGTACTCGCGGTAGCGCCGGAGCAGGCGGAGGTATCCCTGGAGTTCGGCGATGGCGCGGTGGAGCCGGAACCGCTCGAACTCCTCGGTGACGGCCGCGATCGTCCGGTCGGTCTCGCGTTCGAGGTAGCGGTCGTGGGCGGCGCTCTCCTCGCGGACGTCCCCGTCGACGAACGTCTCGACCAGCCCGTAGAGGGTCTGCTGGAACTCGTAGGCACCGTCGACGCTGGTCGCGGTCCACTCGAAGTCGCGGTTGGGGTGGGCCGCCGAGAGGACGAACAGCCGGGTCGTCTCCGGGCCGTACTCGTGGGGCGTGACGGTGTTGCCCTTGGACTTGGACATCTTCTCGCCGCCGTGGAGGACCGTCCCCTGGTTGATGAGCCGGTCGACCGGCTCGCGAACGTCGAGGAGCCCGAGGTCGCACAGCGCGCGGGCGAAAAAGCGGATGTAGAGCAGGTGGAGGACGGCGTGCTCCTCGCCGCCGACGTAGACGTCGACCGGGAGCCACGACTCGGCGAGGTCCGTGTCGAACGGCGCGTCGTCCAGATCCGGCGAGAGGTACCGGAGGAAGTACCACGAGGAGTCGACGAACGTGTCCATCGTGTCCGTCTCCCGGCGGGCCGGCTCCCCACAGTCGGGGCAGGTCGTCTCGACGAACGCCTCGTTGGCCGCGAGCGGGTTCCCCGTCGTCTGGACGTACTCGGGGAGTTCGACGGGCAGCTCGTCCTCGGGGACGAGCGTCGGCCCACACGAATCGCAGTGGACGACCGGGATGGGCGTCCCCCAGTAGCGCTGTCTGGAGACGAGCCAGTCCCGGAGCCTGAAGGTCGTCGCGAGCTCGATCCCCTCGGCGTCGAGGAGTCGCTCACGGGCCGCCGCGCTCGCCAGCCCCTCGTACTCCCGGGCAGCCCCGCCGCTCGCCGCGACCATCCCGTCGTCGACGAACGGCTCCTCCGGGAGGCGGGTGTCGCTCCCGTCTGCGGGTTCGACGCCCCGCTCGACGGGGAGGTCGTGCTCGCGGGCGAACGCGTGGTCGCGCTCGTCGTGGGCCGGCACGCCCATCAGCGCGCCCGTCCCCACGTCGTCGAGGACGTACTCCGCGACGTACACCGGGAGTTTCTCGCCGGTGAGCGGGTGGACGGCCGTCGCGTCGGTCCGGACGCCGCTCTGCCCGCCCGCGCTCTCGCCCCGGGAGACCCGGTCGACGTAGTCGGCGACCTCCGCGTCCTCGCGCGCGAGGTCGGCCACGAGCTCGTGACCGGGCGAGAGGGCGACGAACGTCGCGCCGAACGCGGTGTCCAGACGGGCGGTGAACGCCTCGACCGACCCGTACTCCGGGACCTCGAAGGTGACGTGTGCGCCCTCGCGCTTGCCGATCCAGTTGCGCTGTATCTCGCGGACGCTCTCGGGCCACCCCTCCAGGTGGTCGAGAGCCTCGTACAGCTCGTCGGCGTAGTCGGTGATCGTGAGAAACCACTGGTCGAGTTCGCGCCGCTCGACGGGCGTGCCACACCGCCAGCAAACTCCTTCCGTACCGGGGGCCGCCTGTCGGGGAGCGGTGTGGCGGGGGGTCGTCGCACCCTCCTCGAATCCCCCCTCGACCTGCGCGTCGGCGAGCGTCGTCTCGCAGTCCGGACACCAGTTGACCGGCGCGGCCTCGTACTCGACGAGGCCCGCCTCGTAGAACTCCCTGAACAGCCACTGGTTCCACCGGTAGTAGTCGGGGTCGCAGGTCGTCACCTCCCGGGACCAGTCGTAGCCGAACCCCATCTCGTCGAGCTCGTCGCGCATCCGCTCGATGCACGCGCGGGTCCAGGTCTCGGGATCGGTGTCGCGCTCGTAGGCGGCGTTCTCGGCGGGGAGCCCGAACGCGTCCCACCCCATCGGGTGGAGGACGTCGTCGCCAGCCATCCGCCGGTAGCGGGCGTAGGCGTCCGTGATCGCGTAGTTCCGGACGTGACCCATGTGGAGCGATCCGGAGGTGTAGGGGAACATCCCGAGGACGTAGATCGGGTCCTCGGCGTCGTCGGGGAGCTCGTAGACCCCCTCGCGTTCCCAGACGTCGCGCCAGTACTCCTGGACCTGCGCGTGGTTGTATCGCGGCGGCATCTCGGTTGCTCTCCTCCTGCGGAGCCCACCGACATGAGCGTTGGCCCGACGCGAGCGGGAGCGCCGCGGGTGAGAGGCGGGGGGCTCGGCGGTCGGGTCGCCGGAGCCGACCGGGTTCCGTCACTACCTTTTTGTCGTGGTTCGGGCTACCGTTGGTAGAGATGCACACCGCAGGCACCCCGACACCGACACCGTTCGACCGGCGCGGCGAGGGCGCGGACGCGGGCCGACGAGCCGCGAGGTGGGCGGCGTGACGCTCCCGCCAGTCTACGGCGGCGAGGTACTGCACGTCGACCTGGAGACCGGCGAGAGTCGTACCGAGGAGATCAGCGAGGCCGACGCCCGGCGATTCCTCGGGGGCAACGGCTTCGCCGCGAAGCTCGTCCACGAGCACGTCCCGCCCGACGCGGACGCGTTCGACCCGGAGAACGTCGCCGTGTTCGCGGTCGGCCCGATGAACCTCACGCCGTTCCAGAGCACCTCGCGCGGGGTCGTGGGGTTCGTCAGCCCGATGACGAACGGCTTCTTCGACAGCACCTTCGGCGGGTCGTTCCCGATGGCCCAGAAGACCCTGGGGTTCGAGGCGGTCGTCCTCCACGGGAAGGCACCCGAGCTCTCGTACGTCCGGCTCACCGAGGACGGCGCGGAGGTGGTCTCCGACGAGTCGCTCGCGGGGATGGGAACCTACGAGACCTGCGAGGCCGTCCGCGACGCGGAGGACCAGGGATTCGACACGCACGTGATCGCGGCCGGACCCGCCGGCGAGAATCGCGTCAGGTACGCCTGTCTCCTCCACCAGTCGAAGGACCGCGAGGGGGTCGCCGGGCGGGGCGGCTCGGGCGCGGTCCTGGGGTCGAAGAACGTCAAGGCGGTGGCGATCCGCGAGGGGGACTTCGAGCCCGAACTCGCCGACGAGGATGGGCTCAGGAACCTCGCTGTCGGGCAGATGGGGACGCTGATGGACGAGACGGGGATGCTCCAGAACTACGGTACCGCCGGGCTGGTCAACCCGGTCAACGAGATGGGACGGCTCGGCCGACACAACTACGCCTCCGAGCTGGTCGACGAGGACGACGCCGAGGGGATCAGCGGCGAGCACCTCGAAGCCGAGTACGTCACCGAGGACACGACGTGTGCGAACTGCGCGGTCAAGTGCGGCAAGCACGTTTCGGTGGAGGCGGAGGGGATCACCCAGGCGAAGATCCCCGAGTTCGAGAGCCTGTTCGCCACCTCACCGATGACCGAGTCCTACGACGTCGAGAAGGTGATCCACGCGAACGACCTCTGCGATCGGCTCGGGATGGACACGATCAGCTGGGGGGTGACCGTCGCGTTCGCCCGCGAGGCCCACGAGCGGGGGCTGCTCGACGCCGATCCCGAGGACACGCCGGGACTGCTCGACTTCGGCGACTCGGAGGGGCTGGTCGAACTCGCCGAGCTCGTCGCCCACCGGGAGGGGATCGGCGACCGGCTGGCGGAGGGCTCGGCCAGGCTCGCCGAATCGCTCGACTCCGACGAGGGCGAGGACGAGCCCTCGAACTACGTCCACGGCGTGAAGGGCCTCGAGATCGCGGCTCACTCCCCGCGCGGGCTCAAGGGGATGAGCATCGGCTACGCCACCTCCACCCGCGGCGGGTCCCACCACGACACCCGCCCGACGAGACAGTACGCGGGAGAGCACGACGAGACCACAGAGGGGACGCCCGAGTTCGCGGCGCGCTCACAGCACTTCACCGCGCTCGGCGACTCGCTCACCCAGTGCCGGTTCGTCAGCGAGGGCGGCTGGGGCAAGCAGATAAACGACCGCTACCGGGACGCCATCAACGCCGCGACCGGCTGGGACCTGAGTCTCGAAGACGTCGAGGCCCTGGGCGAGCGGATCTACAACCTCGAACGCCTCATCAACGTCGAGCGCGGGATCGCCTCCCGGGAGACCGACACGCTCCCCTACCGCGTCCAGCACGAGCCCATCCCCGAGGGCCCCCACGAGGGGATGTACTGCCCGCCCGAGGAGCTCGACGCGATGCTCACGGAGTACTACGAGTTCCGCGGCTGGGACGAGGACGGTAGCCCCACCGAGGCAACCCTCGACCGGCTAGAACTCGGCGATCTGGCCGACGCCTGATCCGCTCCGGCTTCGGGTTTCGTCGCGGCCACCCGCCCCTCAGCCGCCGAGGTCGCTCGCGTCGAGCGGCGTCGCGGACTCCCAGTACCGATCGTGGAGCGAGAGCGCCCACTCCCTCACCGTGGGGTCGTCGGTGTCGACCGAGGCCCGGACGATGCCCTCCGTGTCGCGGAGCAGGAGGTGGGTCCGTTCGTCGGTCACCTCCACGGCGAGCGGGACCGCCTCCTCGGTGACGCGTATCTCCGCGTTCTCCGCCGCGAGTATCTCCGCGAGTCGTTCCCGGAGCGAGGGGTCGGCCTCGACCGACTCGATGGCCACCTCGGAGAACACTCCTCGCGTCGTGAGGGTTCCATCCGCCGTCCGCTCGCAGACGAGGTCGAGCTTCCCCTCGTTGAACGCGTGCGAGAGGAGGTGAGCGCGGTCGGTTTCGCCGAGGAGTTCGAGCATCCGGCGGATGGGGGCGTTCGGTCGCGTCGCCGTCGGGGTCGTGACGGTCGCGTCCCGGAGGTGGCGGAGGTCGACGTCGAGCGCCTCGTCGGGGAGCCACTCGGCGACCTCGCGCAGACGACCCTCCGCTTCGAGCCGGTCGCGGAGGTCGGTGATCCCCGCCTCGACGAGCCGGCCGGTCGCGGTCGCGCGGTAGCGCTCGCCGTCGTAAGCGACCCAGTTGCGGTCCCCGAGATCCCGGAGGATCCGCCCGAGCGTCGGCTGTGAGGCGTCGACCGCCTCACCGAGCTCGCGTCGCGTGTACGCCCCCGCCGAGAGCGTCGAGAGCACCTCGATCCGGTTGGCCGACCGGGCCAGGAACTCGACCTCTTCGAGGGGGTCGGGGTCGCCCATACCCCCGCTGGCGGGCGGACGGGCAAGTCGGTTTCGTCCCACCCTCATCCCGCGAAACGGTTTCACGCCGCGAACGCCGTGGGCGTCCCGAGGAGTCTGCTCCCCGTGAATCCCTTTCTGAGAGCATACTCGTAGCTCCAGGTACCAGAAAGGGTGATGGGGCTGACCGCCGCGTTCACGAACGCCGTCGGGCCGATACTCGCCGTGTCGGTCGTCGGGTACGTCCTCGGGCGAGGGACCGACGTCGACGTCGGGCCGCTCAACACCGCCGGGCTGTACGTGCTGGTCCCGGCGCTGGCGTTCCACAGCATCGCGACCACCTCGCTGGGCGGCGGCGAGGTGCTGAAACTCGGGGTCGGCGTGGTCGGCTACGCGCTGGCGATGCTCGGTCTCGCGTGGGCCGTCGGCCGACTCACGGGTGAGTCCGGGCCGCTGCTCGGCGCGCTGATGCTCGCGGCGGCGTTCCCCAACTCCGGGTTCGTCGGCATTCCCCTCTCGGAGTTCGCGTTCGGCGAGACCGGGCGGGCGACCGCCGTCCTCTACCTCACCATCCAGAACCTCCTCGTCTACACGCTCGGGGTGTACGTCGCCTCACGCGGCACCGATCGTGGCGTCCGCGAGGCGTTCGGCGAGATATTCAGGCTCCCGCTGCTGTACGCCGTCCTCGCCGCGGTCGTCGTCCGCGCGATGGGGTGGGTCCCGCCCGCCGGCAACGCGGCGATGGAGACCGTCCGTCTCGTCGGCGACGCCTCGATCCCGGTGATGCTCCTCATCCTCGGGCTCCAGCTCGCCGACACAGACGTGACCGCCGTCACCCGTTCGGTGACGCCCTCGCTGTTGAAACTCGGGGCCGCGCCGCTGGTCGGCGTGGGGCTCGCGCTTGCGCTCGGGTTCGAGGACCCCACCGTCGCCCGCGTGTTCGTCCTCGAGTGCGCGACCCCCGCGGCGGTCATCCCTCTCGCGCTCACGATCGAGTACGCCGACGGCGCTACGGTGGACGGGTTCACCGCCCCCGAGTACCTGAGCACGGTCGTCTTCACGACCACCGTGGCGAGCGTGGCCGTGCTCACCCTGGTCCTGGCGGGGCTCGAAGCCGGGGTCGTGTTCTGAGAGGGATCGTCGTCGTAGTTCGTAGATTTCCCGCCGAGAATCGTGCCCCGTGACCCACGTCGAACGGTCGAATCTCTCGGCTGGCTACGATGATCCCTACGAGTCGTCGGTGATCCGCTTCCGGGAGCGGGGAGGGCTGGATTCAAACCCGCCCGCCGCCTCCCTCGGCGCGTGAGCCACCGGACGTACACCCACGACATCGAAGTCCAGTACCGCGATCTCGATCCCCGTCGGCACGTCAACCACGTCGTCTACGCCGCGTACGTCGAGCAGGCGAAGGGTCGCTTCTACGCGGACGTGCTCGGGACCCCGCTGGTCGACGCTCCGACCGTCGTACGGACGCTGGAGGTCGACTACCGCGCCCCGGTCGAACCGGATCGAGTAGTCGAGATCGAGCTCGGCCCCGTGGAGGTGGGCGGGACGAGCCTCGGCATCGAGTACGAACTGACCGACGAGGGCGAGGTCGTCGCCACGGCACGCACGGTGTCGGTCTACCTCGGCGAGGACGGACGGCCCGAGCGACTCCCCGAGGAGTGGCGCGAGCGGGCCACGCCCTACGAGGAGGAGGGGAGCGGGAGCACCGACGCGATGGACGGGACGTGAGCCAGCCGGTGGGTACGGTCGTTCTTTAAGTTCTTCCCGCGACAAGTAGTCTATACGAGGGAAGAATGGCGAGCGGTCGGGACGGCTTCTCCGGGGACTCCGACGGCGAGCCGTGGCTACGGCTCGGGAGCGAACCACGAGAGGATCGCGCCGAGCAGGCCGAGACCGCCGGCGACGGCGAACGCGGTGCCGTACCCCGCTGCGCCGACGAGCGCGCCGCCGGCGATGGGAGCCAGGAACGCCCCGGCGAGGCCGAGGCTCGTCAGGAACGCGACGGCGGTGGCGGCGACCCCCGGGTCGACGAGTTCTCTGACGTAGGCGAACACGAGGCCGAGGCCGAGCTGGATGGCGAAGCCCGCGACCAGGAGCGCGCCGACGAGCACCGGTACGGTCCGGAGCGCGGCGAACCCCGCGACGGCCGGCGTCGCCACGAGGAACGACCAGAGGAGGACCGGCCGGCGGCGACCGCCGAGCAGCCGGTCGGAGACGAGCCCGCCCGAGACACGGGAGAGCACGCCGACCGCGGGGAACAGCGCCGTCAGCAGCCCGCCGAGCGCGAGCGACAGCGACAGCTCCTCGGTGAGGTAGGAGGGTGCCCAGCTGTTGACGAACAGGAACACCGAGTAGGCGAGGAAGGCGATGCCACCGACGAGCCACACCGTCCGGTTCGTGACGACCGACCGGAGCTCCTCGCGGGTGGGCGGGTCGGCCCCGTGTACCCGGCCGCGGCCGCGGCTCGTCGGCCAGAACAGCGCGAATCCGAGGACGGAACTGGTGGCGAAGACGGGGAAGACCGCCGGCCATCCGAACGCCCCCGCGATGAGCGGCGCGGCACCCTGTCCGACGGCGAACCCGATGGGTCCGCTCGCGGTGAACACCGCGACGGCGGTCGCCTGCCGGTCGGCTTCGAACGCCCGGCCCACCACGTCGATGCCGGCGTTCCAGACCACCGTGTAGGCGATCCCGCCCAGGACGCGAGAGGCGAGCAGCGAGAGGAACGCCCCCGCCGAGGCGGCCCACCAGCCCCAGACGCCCGCGAGCACGAGCATCCCGACGGCGGCCGCCGTCGCGTGACGCGAGTTCGTCCGGTCGAGGACCACGCCCACGGGGAGGCTCGTCACGACCGCGGTCCCGAACATCACGCCCACGACGAGCCCCGCCGCCGAGGGGCCGATCCCGAGCGACTCGCGGATCAGCGGCGTGACGCTCGCGGGCGCGAGTTCGTACGCCCCGAGCGAGGTGGTCATCACCGCCCCGCCGGCCAGCAGGCCGAGCTTCGCGCGCTCGCTGCCTCCCCCGGGGTCGGTGCCAACGGACTCCTGTTCCGACACGACGGGGAGGCTCACCCGCCCGGGGTATCAACCTGTCGCGCTGCGGCCGCGCCGTCACACGGTTCGGACGACGATGTGGCCAGGGCAAGCGGCGGGAAGTTTACCACGTTCGACCCCCTCGTCTCGGCCGTGACCGGAGAGGAGCACCGGTGTCGTCGCTGCGGGTCGCGGCTCGTGGTCGGCCTCGTCGCCAGCCCGCGGCGGACCTGCTGTCTCAACGCGACGAGCGAGGGCGCAGGGAGACGCGACCGAGCCCTCGACAAGCGAGCGGGGAGGAACGGCCCGCGAGCCCATCGTCGGCGTCTGCCCCGATCACGGCCCCGTCGGCCCCGAGAACGCCGTCTCCGACGACTCGGCGTAGCTCCGCGTTCCCCCCGGACTCCCCGGGACCCCGCGGCGGCCACCGTTTAAGTGGGTGGCATCGGTTCGGGCCACATGGATGCGACCGACGCGGACCGATTCGACCTCCTCGAGGCGACCGTCGAGGAGATACACACCGGCTTCGACGCGGGGGCGCTCACCGCGGAGGCGCTCGTGGAACGCTACCTCGACCGCATCGAGGCCCACGACGACGACCTGAACTCGATACTGACGGTCAACCCCGACGCCAGCGAGCGGGCGCGCGAACTCGACGAGACGTTCGCGGAGGAGGGGCTCGTCGGCCCGCTACACGGTGTTCCGGTGGTTCTGAAGGACAACAAGGACACGGCCGACATGCCGACGACGGCGGGGTGTGTTGCGCTGGCCGAGTCGGTCCCCGCAGACGACGCGTTCGTCGTCGAACGGCTCCGCGAGGCGGGCGCGGTGATACTGGCGAAGGCGAACCTCCAGGAGTTCGCGTTCGGCGTCGACACCATCAGCTCGCTGGGTGGGGAGACGAGGAACGCCTACTCGCTCGATCACCGCCCCTCGGGGTCGAGCGGCGGGACCGCGGCGGCCATCGCCGCCAACCTCGGGACGATCGGGACGGGTTCGGACACCTGCTCGTCGGTGCGATCCCCGCCCGCGTTCAACGCGCTCGTCGGGGTCCGTCCAACGAGAGGGCTCCTCAGCCGCGACGGGATCGTCCCGCTGAGCGAGACCCAGGACACCGCGGGGCCGATCACGCGCACCGTCGCCGACGCCGCGCGGATGCTCGACGCGATGGCCGGCTACGATCCTGCGGACCCCGTCACGGCCCGGGGCGTCGGGGAGGTCCCCGAGGACGGGTACGTCTCGCACCTCGACGCGGACGGGCTGGAGGGGGCACGTATCGGCGTCGTGCGGTCGTTCTTCGGGCTCGCGGACGAGGAGAGCGCGCCCGAGTCGGCCGCCGAGGCGGTGACGACGGTCGTCGACGGCGCGGTCGAGGAGATGCGAGCGGCGGGCGCGACGGTGGTCGACCCCGTCGAGGTCGAGGATCTGGAGATCCTGGAGTCGGCGCGGGTCCTCCAGTACGAGTTCGCGCGGGACTTCGATCGGTACCTCGCCGAGCTACCGGACCCGCCGTACGACTCGCTCGCGGCGATCGTCGAGTCGGGGACGGTCGCCGACGCGGTGGCCGACCGGATCCGCGAGAGCGAGATACTCGAGACCGACTACGACCGCCTGGACGAGAACGTGGGGTATCTCCGGCGGCTCGACCGACGGCGGCAGTTGCGCGAGGACACCGAGCGCCGGATGGTCGAGGCGGACCTCGACGCGCTGCTCTACCCGCCGTCGGCGGTCCCGCCCGTCGAGATCCCCGACCACCAGCCGTTCGCGGAACTCCGGTGTGAGCTCGCCGCGCACACGGGTCTGCCCGCCGTCGTCGTCCCCGCCGGCTACACCGACGAGGGCCTCCCGGTGGGGGTCGAGCTCCTGGGCCGGGAGTTCGCCGAGCCCCGGCTCCTCGAACTGGCGTACGCCTACGAGCGGGCGACCGGGCACCGACACCCACCGGAGGGGTTCGGCGAGCTCGGGTAGCTTCCGGTTCCGCGAGGGAGAACCGTTTTATCGCTCAGCGGCCGTTCGGTGAGGTATGCCGACACCAGACGGATACGTCCTCGACGACGTCACGGTGGTCGACCTCTCGACGTTCGTGACGGGCGGGTTCTGCTCACTGATGCTCGCCAACCAGGGTGCCGACGTCATCAAGGTCGAGCGCCCGGAGGCCGGCGACGACATCCGCCACTCGGGGCCGCCGTTCATCGACGGCGAGTCGCCGTACTACTGGACGGTCAACTACGACAAGCGCTCGGTCGAACTCGACCTGAAGAGCGAGGAGGGGCTCGAGGCGCTCTACGACCTCGTGAGCGAGGCGGACGTGTTCCTCCAGAACTTCCGGCCGGGGACCGCCGAGCGCCTCGGCGTCGACTACGAGACCATGACCGAGCGCCGCGAGGACCTGATCTACTGCTCGATCTCGGCGTTCGGCGAGACGGGGCCGTGGCGCGAGCGTCCGGGCTACGACCTGCTCGTCCAGGGGCTCTCGGGGATCATGGACGTCACCGGCGCGGAGGGGGGCGACCCGGCGAAGGTGGGGCTCCCCCAGACGGACCTCATCACGGCGATGTGGGCCGCGTTCGGTATCGTCTGTTCGCTCCGCCGGCGCGAACACACCGGCGAGGGCGAGTACGTCGAACTCGGGATGCTCGACTCTGCGCTCCCCTGGCTGACCAAGCAGGCCGGCAAGACGTTCGCCGGCGAGGAGACGAAGCGGATGGGCACCCGGGACCCCGTGCTCGCGCCCTACCAGACGTTCGAGACCGGCGACGGCTACATCAACGTCGCGGCGCTCAACCCGAAGCTCTGGCGGGGGTTCTGTGCGGCCATCGGTCGGGAGGACCTCCCCGATGACGAGCGGTTCGAGGAGAACGCCGACCGCGTCGAGAACATGGACGCGCTCGAACGCGAGATCGAGTCGACCCTCTCGGAGCGGACGACCGACGAGTGGATGGACGCGCTCGTCGAGGCGGGCGTCCCGGCCGCCCCGGTCCAGGGGGTCGCGGAGGCGCTCGACAACGAGCAGACCGAGGCCCGGGGGGTAATGGGAGAGTTCGAGCGCGACGGGACGACCATCCCGGTCATCGAACACCCGCTGAACTTCCGGGGAGCGGAGAGCGGGTTCCGGAGCCCCCCACCGAAGCTCGGCGAGCACACCCGTGAGGTGTTCGCCGAACTCGGCTACGACGAGGATCGGTTGGACGAACTCGCCGAAGCCGGGTCGTACGAAGCGGAAGCCGGAGCCGAAGCGGACGACGACTGACGAGCGCCGGAGGCTCGCTCGCACGGTCCGCGGAGTGGTTCGAAACGTCCCGCCGGGACGCTTCGTCGTCACGAGAGACGCCCGCGGCGCCCCTCGAACGACTCCGCTCCGCGCTACCCCGACGCCACGATTCGCGGAGTCCGTGGTGTGAGCGGATGCGGTGTTCGGGGACCCATCCGACGCCCCGAAGCCGCCGCACGATGGTTTTAGGTACCACACGGCGCACGGGTAGCCATGACAGGCGCGCCGCTGTCCGATATCGTCGTCGTCGACTTCACTCACGCCCGCGCGGGGCCCTGGTGTACGGAACTCCTGGGCGAACTCGGCGCGGAGGTAGTCAAAGTGGAGCGGCCGGGCGGGGGCGACCCCAACCGGGACGGCCACCCACAGCAGGGCGGGATGGGGTTCGAGTTCATCTCCCGGCACCGGAACAAGAAGAGCGTCGTGATCGACCTCAAGAACGAGGACGGTCGACAGCTCGCCGAGGACTTCATCGCCGAGGCCGACGTCCTCGTCGAGAACTTCGCGCCGGGCGTGATGGACCGCCTCGGGCTGGGCTTCGACTACCTCATCGAGGAGGTCAACCCCGGACTGGTCTACGCCTCCATCAAGGGGTACGGCGAGACGGGGCCGTTCAAGCACAAGAAGGGCGTCGACCTCGTGATGCAGGCCGAGGGCGGCATCATGTCGGTCACCGGGCCCGAGGGTGGACCGCCGGTGAAGGTCGGCCAGGCCATCGGCGACATCGGCGCGGGGCTGTACGCGACCGTCGGAATCCTCTCGGCGCTCCGGCACCGCGACGCCACGGGGCGGGGACAGAAGTTCGAGACGGATCTGTTCGGGACCATCGTCTCCTACATGGAGGAGTACCTGACCGAGTACGGGATCACCGGCGAGGACCCGACGCCGAACGGTACCCGCCACCAGACGGGCGTCCCCTACGAACTGTTCGAGACCGCGGATGGACACCTCGCGGTGTTCGTCCCCGGGTCCCGCTGGACGATGTTCGTCGCGGAGGTGCTCGAGGACGAGTCGCTCGCGGAGTACGACTCGGCGAAGGCCCGCCGCGACCACTACGACGAGGTGATGGCCGTCATGCGACCGCTCCTCCGGGAACACACCACCGAGGAGTGGGTCGATCGCTTCGACGACCTCGGCATCCCCTGCGGGCCGCTGAACCGCGTGAGCGACGTCGTCGAGCACCCGCAGGCGCTCGAACGAGGGAGCGTCCTCCGGTACGACGACCCCGACCTCGGCGAGGTGCTGTGCAGGGGGTTCCCGCTGCACTTCTCGGAGTCCGAGACGGTGTTCGAGCGCGGCCCCCCGGGGCTCGGCGAGCACACCGACGAGGTGCTCGAACGCCTGGGGGTCCCGCCCGAGGAGCGCGTCCGTCTCCGCGAGTCGGGCGCGGTGGAATGACTCCCCCGTGCTCGCTCAGCGGTCCTGGAACTGGGGTTCGCGCCCCTCGTCGAAGGCCGCCTTCCCCTCGGCGTGGTCCTCGCTCGCGAACGCCTGATCGCGGAGCCGCTGGACCCACTCCAGTTCGGCCTCCGAGAGCTCCCCCTTCGCCTCGATGGCGTGGAGTATCTCCTTCATCCCCCGCAGCGAGAACGGCGCGTTGCTCGCGATCGTCTCGGCCATTCCGTACGTGCGCTCGTCGAGGTCCCCCCGCGGGACGGCGTAGTTGAGAAAGCCCACCTCGGCGGCGTGGGCGGCGTCGATGGGCTCCGCGGTGAACAGCATCTCGCGGGTCTTCGCCGGGCCGATCAGATCCATGATCCGGCTGACCGGCCGGCCGCCGTAGACCAGTCCGATCCTCGCAGGGGTGATACCGAACCGCGCGTCCTCGACGCCGACCCTGAGGTCACAGGAGGCGGCGATGGCCACCGCGCCCCCGTACGTGTCACCGTTGATCATCGCGAGGACGGGGTAGCTGTACCCCTCGATGGCGTCGAGCATCCGCGACCAGAGCCCCTTCTGCTCTTCCGTCTGGTCGCTCCGGTCGACCGAGAGGTCGAACCCGGCGCTGAACGCCTTCTCGCCGGCCCCGCGCAGGACGGGGACGAGGAGTTCGTCGCGGGCCTCGAGCCCCTCGAACGTCTCCGCCAGCCCCTCGACCATCTCGAAGTCGACCGCGTTGCGCTTGCCCTCGTTCTCGATGGTGACCGTCACGACCCGTCCGTCCTCCTCCGAGCGGATGGTTCCCATGCCCGCGGCTCTGCGGGGGAGGACCTAAACCCTCCGTCAGTCGCGGCCGCACGCGCCGGTGGGCCCGCGGCGGTCGGCCGGGATCCAAACCGGTTTGTCCCGGGCGCTCGAACCCCCGACCATGCTCGAACCGGGCGATCCGGCACCGGAGATCAGCGCGGAGAACCAGCACGGCGAGACCGTCATGCCGGCGTTCGAGGACCCCACCGTCGTCTACTTCTACCCCAAGGACTTCACCGGCGGGTGCACCATCGAGGCGAACGACTTCCAGGACGCGCTCCCCGACTACCGCGAGTCGGGCGTCACGGTCTACGGCGTCTCGCTCGACGACGTCGAGAGCCACGCGGACTTCGCCGAGGAGGAGGGCGTCGAGTTCGAACTGCTCGCCGATCCGGAGGGGGAGGTCGCCGAGGCGTTCGGGATGGACACCAGCGAGGGGTACACCGACCGCCGGACGTTCGTCCTCGCGGACGGCGAGGTCGTCCGGGTGTACGATCCCGAACCCTCCGATCCCTCGGGCCACGCCCGCGAAGTGCTGGACGACGTCCGCGGGGAGTACCTCGCGGGCGACTGACTGAACGGTCCTGACCGAGGGGGGATCGAACGGGCCGAACTCGAAGGATCAGCCGGTACCGACACGGGCGACGAGCGCGGCCACCCTATGGGCCCGGTAGTCCGCCGGTGGGCCACCCCTCTCGTTCGTGCATCCGTTCGAGGGGTTTCCAGTCGAAACGGCGTGAGAGGAGCGAGTCGTCGTTCAGGTAGAGACGGACCCGCGGTTCCAGCCGGGGTCGTGCCCGGTGCGGTCGATGAGGTCCGCCCGACACGCCGGGCAGTAGTCGGGGGTGACGGATTCGCTCCGGGGGACGTACACCGCGCCGCCGCACTCCACGCATGCGTCCGCGACGACGGTCGCGCAGTCCGCACAGACGTTGAAGTCGTCGACGGTGAGGTCACGCAGGGGTTCGAGCTGTTTGTCCAGGATGTACTCGTCGATGACCGCCTGACAGCAGTGGCACGGTTTCATGACGATGCACGTCACACCATGTGACCCCCGTATATATACCCGCGTTCGAGAACCCGCGCGTCGTCGGGACGACCGCGTTCGCCTGCGTGTCCGCGGTTCCCGGTTCGATCTCCCGGAGGCGGATCCCTGGACGGCTCTCGAACGTCGACCCGCCGTGGATGGGATCGCTCGCGCTATCGGAACCCCGAGCGTCACGGGGAGCCGTGGTACCTCGACCCTCGGAAGGGTTATGCCCGACTCGGGACTCTGTTCGTTCGTAATGGCACACGGTAAAGTTGATTTCTTCAACGACACTGGCGGCTACGGTTTCATCTCGACCGACGACGACGCGGTCGACGACGACGAGGACGTGTTCTTCCACATGGAGGACGTCGGCGGCCCGGACCTCGAGGAGGGTCAGGAGGTCGAGTTCGACATCGAGTCCTCCCCGAAGGGACCCCGCGCGTCGAACGTCGTCCGCAAATAACGGCACCCGCCCGTCGCTCGTAGCGACGGACGGCGATCCCGTTTCTTTCACACTATCGAGCGCCGTGGCGGTCGAGAACACCTCTCCGACGTCCTTGAGGGACGAGTCCCAGTGGCCCTGTGAGGCGCTCGATCGTCCTGACTACTCGGCGGGGACGATCCGGTGGAGCCCGCCACCGTCGGAGCCGGAGCCGAGCACGTACATCTCGCCGTCCGCGTCGCGGCCGAACGCGAGGAGTCGCTGGAGCGTCCCCCCCGGGTTCACCTGCACGACGCTCGTCTCCCAGAGGCCCTCATCGTCGGAGGGCGTGGCGACGAACAGCCGCCCGCCAGCCCCCCAGTCGCCGAAGACGTACCGCCCGACCAGTGACGGGATCGCGGACCCGCGGTAGACGTTGCCGCCGATGACCGAGATACCGCTGACGCCGTCGCCGGAGTGGGGGTACTCGACGACTGGGTCGATCAACGGCTCGCCGCCGCGGACGTCCGAGGGGGTCGAGTCCGGACAGTTCTCCGCGCTGTAACAGTGGGTCCCCTCCTTGACGTTCCACCCGTAGTTCCCTCCGTGGGTGACGAGGTCGACCTCCTCGTACCCGCTCTGCCCGACGTCGCCGACGTAGAGGTCCTCGCCGTCGAAGGCCATCCGCCAGGGGTTCCGGAGCCCCCAGGCGTAGTGTTCGTCGAGGCCGTCGCTCCCGACGAGGGGGTTGTCCTCGGGGATCGCGTACCCCCTCTCGCCGTCCCGCCCGCCGTCGACGTCGATGCGGAGGATACTGCCCAGGAGGTTCTCGGTCACGTCCTGTGCGTTCCCGCCCTCGAGGGCGTCGTACCAGTCGGAGACGTGTCCCATCCCCTGGTCCCCGCCGGACCCGCCGTCGCCGACGGCGACGTAGAGGTAGCCGTCGGGACCGAACGCCAGGTCGCCGGCGTTGTGGTTACCCTGCGGCTCGGGGATCTCGAGGAGGGGCCGCTCGGAGTCCCGGTCGACGCCCAGGCCGTCGGCGGTCGCCTCGAACTCGGAGAGGACGAACGTGTGGCTGTAGTTGTCGGGGGTCCCCTCGCGGTTCCGGGCGCTGTAGCGGACGTACAGCCGCCGGTTCTCGGCGAAGTCGGGGTGGAGGGCGAGACCCAGCAGTCCCCGCTCGCCGCCGGTCACGACCGCGTCGCGCATATCGAGGAACGGGCTGTCGCGGAGACCGTCGGGCCCGTGGACGTAGACGACACCCCGCCGTTCGACGACGTACCGACGGTCGGCGTCGGGGGCGAACGCCATGGCCAGCGGCTGTTCCAGGCCGGTCGCAAGCGTCTCGAGACCGACCGCTTCCGGGGGTGACCCGGCGGCCGGCGTGCGCGTCTCGGTTCCCGCCTCGGTGGCCGTCGGCGTCCCCGCTGGCGTGGACGTCGCCCCCCCGGTGGGGGAGTCGGGATCCGCCCCGCTGTTCGGGTTCGTCGTCGAGCAGCCGGCCAGCCCCGTCGCGGCCCCGGCCGCCGTCAGTCGGAGGAGGTCCCGTCGCGTGGAGGTCCAATCCATGTGCGGCGAACGGGCCCGGCACTGAAATACGTCCCTTCTCCGGCACGTAGCCGTGGGGAATCGGAACGAGGAACCCGGGGGGAACCGGGAATCGCGGCGAGAACTTTTATCAGGGGAACGAGAACTGACGACGATGCCCACGACTCCGGGGGACGGACTGGTGACGGTAGCCATCGAGAGCCCGAGACACGGCACCGAGGCACGGGAACAGCTCGGAGTGGCGGCAGCGCACCGGGAGCGGACGGACGAGCCGCGCGGAGCCCCGATCGGAGCGACGGTCGCCAGGGGTGACGGCGTGACCGACACTCTCGCGCAGGACGGGGACGGGGCGGGCGGACCGCTCGGCCGGACCGGGGTGCTACTGCGGCGGTGACGGGCCTCGCCGCAGCGGTCACGGGGGTCGGGTTCTGGGCGCTCGTGGTGCTGGCGACGGTCACCGGGCTCGTCACGGCGTGGGCGCTCGGAGCCAACAGCAACTCCCCGCCGTTCGCGCCCGCCATCGGCGCGAACGCCATCTCGACGATGCGGGCCGCGTTCCTCATCGGCATCCTCGCCGCGCTCGGGGCGCTCACGCAGGGAGGTGCCATCTCCGAGACCGTCGGCGCGGGGCTCATCGACGGCGTCGCCATCACGTCGCTCGCGGCCACGGCGGGCCTGCTCACCGCGACCGCGTTCATGGCGTTCGGCGTCTACACCGGCTACCCGGTCCCGGCGGCGTTCGCCACCACCGGCGCGATGGTCGGCGTCGGCCTCTCGCTCGGCGGCGACCCCGCGATCGACACCTACCGGCGTATCGCGACGTTCTGGGTCCTCGTCCCGCCCGTCTCCGGGGGGCTCGCGTATCTCACCGCGACGATCCTCCGGCGGGACGACATCCCCGAGACGGTCGGGATACCGCTGCTGGCGGCGCTCGTTGGCGCGATCGTCGCGAACGTCCGGCTGGCGATCATCCCCGACCCCTCGGGCGGCGAGCAGGGCTCTATCGCCGGCTACCTCGCGGGGTTCGTCGACGCGCCGACCGTCGCGAGCGTCGACCTCGCCGTCGTCGCCGTGACGCTGCTCGCCGCGGCCGGGGGCTTCCAGTTCATCCGCCGCCGGACCCAGCAGTCCGTCGACCGCGGCGTCAGGACGTTCCTCGTCCTCCTGGGGAGCCTCGTCGCCTTCTCCAGTGGGGGGAGCCAGGTCGGACTCGCCACGGGACCGCTCGAGAACCTCTACCGGGTCGAACTCGGGCTCCCGTCGCTCGTCCTGCTCGCCGTGGGCGCGACGGGCATCCTCGCGGGGGCCTGGATGGGCGCGCCGCGGCTCCTCCAGGCCACCTCGCGGGAGTACGCCCAGCTCGGGATTCGGCGATCTATCGCCGCGCTCGTCCCCGGGTTCGTCATCGCCCAGACCGCCATCGCGCTCGGCATCCCCATCTCGTTCAACAACATCATCATCTCGGGGGTGATCGGTGGCGGGCTCGCCGGCGGCTCCGCCGGAGTCTCGCGGCGGAAGATCACCGTCACCCTCGCGTTCTGGATCATCACGCTCGTGACGTCGGTCGCCATCGGGTTCGGCCTCTACCGGGCGTTCGCGCTCGCGCTCGGCGCGTAGCCCGGTAGACTCCGAACCGCCCACCGACCGACGCCGGGCACCAACCCGACTTACAGCCGTTTCCGCATGCAGGCGGCCGTCGACGGACAGAGGTCGGCGAACTCGGTCGTTGCCCGTATCGCCTCCGGGGGCTCGGTTCGTTCTACCTCGGCGTACCCGCGGTCGGCGAAGAACTCGCGCGCGGTCGTCGTGAGCAGGTAGAGCGTCCCCACACCGTCCTCCCCGGCGACCGCCTCCAGCCGATCACAGAGGGCCGTGCCGATCCCCTCCCCCCGCACCGACCGCTCGACAGCCACCGAGCGCAGGAGCCCGTCGGACCCGTAGACCTCGACACCGCCGACGCCGACTCGCTCGTCACCCTCGCGTGCGACGTAGAAGCACTCCGGTTTCGAGCGGACGTCCGCCGACGGCAGGTCGTTCTCCTCCAGCAGCACCTCGACGTAGGCGAGCGCGTCCACGTCGGCCCTCTCGAGGGTGATGGTTGCACCGCCCATACCACCGCGACGGCCCGGTCCCGGTAATACCTTTTCCGGGATCCCGGGGGACCACCCGACGGGATCTCCAGTCGAAACGGTGGCCTTTCCATCCCGTTTGTGAACGTCCCTCAATGGAGTCACTCTGCAGGGATGTGACGACGGGAGAACGGAATCTCCACCCGAAGCAGTGGCCTTTCCCGATCGTTCGTGAACGTGTGACTATGGAGGTGGGGGAGCCACCCGATCACGGCTCGATGGTCCGCAGGCTCCCCGGACTCGTCGAGAGCGTTCGCGTTCCCCGTTCGGTGACGGCG
Organism: Salinirubellus litoreus; assembly: GCF_037335815.1. NCBI lineage: Archaea > Methanobacteriati > Methanobacteriota > Halobacteria > Halobacteriales > Natronomonadaceae > Salinirubellus > Salinirubellus litoreus. The sequence goes on from NZ_CP147841.1 coordinate 712,621, forward strand.
ATGTTCACCTCGACGTGGAACGTCCCGTACGCCGTGGCGAACGCGGGCTCGACCGTGAGGACCATCCCGGGCTCGAACGTCCGGGCCGTATCGGTACCGAAGCTCGGCAGTTCGGTCACCTGCCGGCCCAGCGAGTGGCCCACGCGCCCGGCCAGCCGGGAGAGACGCGCCGTCACCGGCAGGTCGAGGTCGTCGACGGCGGCCTCGGCCCCGCGTGCGACGTCGGCCATCGGAGCACCCGGTTCGACGGCGTCGACGGCCGCCCGCGTGATTCGCTCGACCGCCGCCTGCGCCTCGCGCTGTCGCTCGCTCGGCCCCCCGACGACCCCCGCGCGGCTGTAGTCGGCGAAGTAGCCGTCGACGGCACAGCCGCCGTCGATCCAGACCATCGCGCCCTCCTCGACGACCCGCTCGGAACCCCCGCTCGCGGTCCGGTCGTACTCCCGCGGGCCGCACGTGACGAGCGCCCAGGGTGCCGATCCGCCGCAGTCGAGGAGGTGTCCGAGGAAGCACACCTCGACCTCCCGGCCGGTCATGCCGGTCGAGACGTCCCCGAAGGTGCGCGAGAACGCCTCGGCGGTCACCGCACAGGCCCGTTCGACCCGTTCGATCTCCGCCGTTGACTTGCGTGAACGCAGGTCGACGAGGAGGGGCTGTGCGTCGACGAACGCCGCGTCCGAGCGGTCGGCGAACGCGGCGAACTCGCCCGAGGGTACCGAGAGCGTCGTCTCCGGGCCGTACTCGACGCCGATTCGCCCCCCGGAGACGCCCGCCTCCGCGAGCGCCTCGCGGAGTTCGGCGACGGGGAGCGAGGAGAGCCGCTCGTACGTGCGGAGATCACAGCCCTCGTCGCCGATACCGGCGGCGAGGAACTCGTGGACGATCAGCGTCGGCGTGCCCTCGCGGGGGAGGAGGTAGCACATCGGCCGGGAGCCGCTCCCCGCACCGAGCATCCCGCTCGCCTCGGCGAAGTACGACAGGTTCGGCCCGCCGGTCAGCAACAGCGCGTCGAGGCCCGACTCGTCCATCCGATCGCGCGCCCGCTCGCGCCGAGCATTCCTGTCGATATCGTGTTCGAAGTCGAGCGACACGGTAGGCCCGCTCATGACGTCCGCACCTCGGCGCTCGGCCCGATAAACCCACGCGGTCCCCCGCGAATCGGGGCGTCCGAGCTTCGTCCCGGCGCGTTTATGGGGGCTCCACGGCGGGTTACGAGTATGTCGATGCCCCACGTGCGGACCCTCGCGTGTACCCTCTGCGGCGCGGAGTACGATCCCGAGCAGGTCGTCTACACCTGCCCGGAACACGACGGACTGGCGGGTATCCTCGAGGTGGTCTACGACTACGACGTCATCGCGGAGAGCTTCGACGTCGACCTCGATGGGAACATCCGGAGCCAGTGGAAGTACGAGGCGTTCCTGCCGGTCGACGAGGAGGCCGAGGTGGTGAGCCTCGGTGAGGGCGGTACGGACCTGTTCGACGCCCCAAACCTGAGCGAGTCGCTCGGGGTCGACGTGCTAGTGAAGGACGACGGGCGGAACCCGACGGGCTGTTTCAAGGACCGTGCGAGCTCCATCGCGGTGACGAAGGCGAGACACGCCGGACGGGACGTCATCACGTGTGCGTCGACGGGGAACGCGGCGGCGTCGCTCGCGGGCTACTCGGCCCGCGGTGGCCTCGACTGCCGGATCTTCGTGCCCGGGGAAGCCCCTCCGGAGAAGCTCGCCCAGCCGCTCGTCTACGGGGCCGACGTGCTCGCCGTGGAGGGGACCTACGACGAGGCGTACGACCTCTGCGTCGAGGTCACCGAGTCCTACGGCTGGTACAACCGCAACGCGGCGATCAACCCGTTCCAGGTCGAGGGCAAGCGGACGGTGGGCCACGAACTCGCCGAACAGACCCGGCGGGAAGTCCCCGACTGGGTCGTCTTCTCGATGGGCGACGGCTGTACCATCGCGGGCGCGTGGAAGGGGTTCCGCGAGTTCCACGAACTCGGATACGTCGAGGAGGTACCGAGGATGCTGGGCGTGCAGGCGGAGGGCGCGGCGGCGATACACGACGCCTTCCACGACCACGCGGACGCCGACGCGGTGGCCGAGACGGTCGCCGACAGCATCGCCGTCGGCCGACCCCGGAACACGGTCAAGGCGTGTCGCGCGTTGGAGGAGAGCGACGGGACCTCCGTGCTCGTCTCCGACGAGGAGATACTGGACGCGGAGGCACGACTCGGCCGCACCGAGGGTATCTACGCCGAACCCGCGGGGGCGGCCCCGGTCGCGGGGGTCGAGCGGGCGCTCGCGGAGGGGGTGATCGAGCCCGACGAGACGGTCGTCGTCGCGGTGACCGGGTTCGGCCTGAAGGACAGCGAGAGCGCGCGGGCGGCGGCCGGGGACGCGACGAGCATCGCCCCGGACATCGAGGCGGTCCGGAGCCGGTACGAGCCCGACGAGACGGGCGGGACCCGGGTCTGACCACCTGTCGGAGCCACCCGACCGAAGCGAGACGACTATCTGACGACCGTCACGGTGACGGGTGCCTCGCCGACGACGGCCGTGGCGACCGTCCCGAGGAACCGCCGGGCGAGTTCGTTCCGATCGCCGCCGTGCCCGCCCATGACGACGTGATCGACGTCGCTCGACTCGACGAACTCGACGATGGCCTCGGCCGGATCGCCCGTCTCGACCGCCGTCTCGACGTCGCGGTCGACCTCGGCGGCTCGCTCTCGGGCACCATCGACCAGCACCTCGGCGCGTTCGCGCGCGTTCTCGACCCGATCCTCACCGGCTCCGAGGATCCCGCCCTCGCTCATCGAGGCGTCGAGCGGCATCACGACGTTCAGGACCGTCACCCGGCAGTCGAACGTCTCGAGGGCGTGATCTAGCGCCTCGTCGGACAGCGGCGATCCGTCGAGCGGGACGAGAACGTGTCCGGGGGCCATACCGACGCTCGGGGGCCGGAACACAAGTATCCCGCCGGTCGGCCGGGGTCGAGGAGTCGACTTCTCACCCCGTCGCGTCGAGACTCCCCTCCGGGGGCGCGAAGATGACCAGCGTCTCTAGGTCCTCCTCGACGTCGAGAAACCGGTGTTCGACGCCGCGCTCGACGAACACGACGTCGCCGCGTTCGACCGGGTACGTCTCCCCGTCGATCTCGATCCGGCCCCGGCCCGCCGTCACGACGTACAGCTCGTCCTCGGCGTGCGGCGTCTGCCGGTCCGGTTCGCCCGCGGGGATCCGGTAGAGTCCCGCACTCATCGACGGCTCGCGGAGGAACTCCAGGTACGGATCCCCCGAACCCCGGTGGCGTTCGCGGAGGATATCGACGTTCGTCGGCTCCATCCGATAGGCTACACCGGCGTTCGGCCTGAAGCTTCCGCTCACCGTTGCCCCTCGCCCGGATCCGGCGATCTCCCCGAGCCGAAGACGTATAACCCAGGCAATAGATAGCACGGCCGTTCGGACCATGCAGAGCCACACCGTCACGGGCGGCGGCGGGATCGACCTCCACGTGGACGAAGCGGGCCAGGCCGACGGGCAGTCGATACTGTTCATCCACGGCTACACCCAGTCCCGGCTCTCCTGGGATCGGCAGATGCACTCGGACCTGGCCGACGACTTCCGGCTGGTGGCGATGGACGACCGCGGCCACGGCGACTCGGGGAAGCCCCGCGACGCCTACGACGACTCGACGCTCTGGGCCGAGGACGTCCAGTCGGTCATCGAGACGCTCGATCTGGACCAGCCGGTGCTCGTGGGGTGGTCCTACGGCGGGCTGATCGTCTCGGACTACCTCTCGGAGTACGGGACCGGGCACGTCTCGGGGCTGAACTACGTGGGCGCGATCTCGAAGCTCGGGACCGAGGACGCGCTGGCGGTCATCGGTGAGGACTTCACGGAACTCGTCCCGGGGTTCGAGTCCACCGACGCCGAGGAGAGCGTCGAGACGCTCGACACGTTCGTCGGGCGGTGCGTCCACGGCGACCTCGACCCGCGCGACCGCTACTACCTCCTCGGGTTCAACACGGCGGTCCCACCGTACGTCCGGACGGGGCTCCACTCCCGAACGGTGACCCACGACGACGACCTCCGGGCGATCGACGTGCCGACGCTGCTCACGCACGGAGAGGAGGACACGATCGTCCTGCCCGCGGCGGCCGAGGAGCACGCCGGCCTGATCGACACCGCCGAGACCTCCTGGTACCCCGACACCGGCCACTCGCCGTTCTGGGAGGCACCCGAGAGATTCAACCGCGAGCTACGGGAGTTCGTCGAGGAGGTGTAGCGGTGCCCCACCCGGGGGAGCGCTGACACCTCGATGCACCGGCGTCGAGAGCGATAGCGCCGGAGAAGGAGTGATCCGTTGGAGTGTCCACTCCACGCGCACGGATCAGCGGAGATCGACAGCGTAGCGGAGCGGTCGGCGGGTCCCGGGCTCGTTCACCCGAACTTGCCGCTGATGTAGTCCTCGACCCGCTGGCTCTCGGGGTTCTCGAAGATCGCGTCCGTGTCGTCGTACTCGACCAGCACCCCACCCGTCAGGAAGACCGCGGTCTGATCGGAGATGCGGGCCGCCTGCTGCATGTTGTGCGTGACGACGACGACCGTGTACTCCTTCGAGAGCTCGTCGATGAGGTCCTCGATCTTCGAGGTCGCGATCGGATCGAGTGCGGAGGCCGGCTCGTCCATCAGGATCACGTCCGGATCGGTCGCTAATGCGCGAGCGATACAGAGCCGCTGCTGCTGGCCGCCAGAGAGCCCCAGCGCGTTGTCGTCCAGCCGATCCTCCACCTCGTCCCAGAGCGCGGCCTGTCGGAGCGACCGCTCGACGAGCTCGCGTTCCTTCTCCTCGTCGCTCCGGCCGAGCAGCCGCGCGAGCAGCCCCTTCTCGATGTCGCCGTGCTTGCGCGGCCCGTAAGCGATGTTGTCACGGATCGACTTCGGGAACGGGTTCGGCGACTGGAACACCATACCCACTCGCTTTCGGAGTTCGACCAGATCGACACTGTCCTGATAGATCTCCTGGCCATCGAGTTTCACCGAGCCGTCGATCCGTGCCGACTTGATCCGGTCGTTCATGCGGTTGAGACACCGCAGGAACGTCGACTTCCCACAGCCCGACGGCCCGATGAGCGCCGTCACGCTCTTCTCGGGGATCTCCATCGAGACGCTCTGGATGGCGTGGTCGTCGCCGTAGTAGACGTCGAGGTCCTCGACGGATATCTTCGGTTCGCCGTCGAACTCGTAGCGGGTCCACTCCTCGCGGACCTCCTCCTCGGTCTCGCCGTCGGTCGTCGCCGTCGTGGAACCCGTCCCGATGCCGGGGACGTCCTCGTCCGGTTCTCCTGTCTCCATCTCGTTGTCGGTGAGTGATGATTCGCTCATTGGTCGAGTTTCCTCCGGAAGTACACCCGCGACGCGATGCCGACCGCGTAGAAGCTCAGCACGACCAGCAGCAGCACGAGGGCGGTCCCCCAGGCGAAGTCGGGCCGCTGGCCGACCCCCGCGGAGATGATGGCGTACAGCTGGTAGGGCAGTGCCGAGGAGGACTGCACCAGATCGACGGTGGGCACCGCCACGAACGGGAACGACCCCGTGAAGTGGAACGATCCTCGAACGACCCGCGCCGCCTGGCTGGGAAACGGATCCGACACCATCACCAGCAGGATGGGGGCGGTCTCGCCGGCGATCCGGCCCACCCCGAGGATGACCCCGGTGATGACGCCCGGCAGGGCGGCCGGGAGGACGACGCTCCTGATGGTCTCCCACTTGCTCACCCCGAGCGCGGCCGAGGCGTCCCGGTAGGAGTCGGGGACGCTCTTGAGTGCCTCGCGCGAGGTGATTACCACCAGCGGGAGCAGCATGAACCCGAGGACGAGCTGTCCCGAGAGGATGGACGTGGTGTTCCCGAGCCGGGGGACGAGGAACGCCAGCCCGAACAGGCCGTAGACGATGCTCGGCGTCGACCAGAGCCCGTTCGTCGAGACCTCCACGAGGCCGGTGAACCGGCCCTGCTCGGCGTACTCGGTGAGGAAGACCGCCGCGCCGACCCCGAGCGGCACCGCGAACGTCACCGCGCCGGCGACGAGCCAGAACGTCCCCACGATCGCGGGCAGGACGCCGTTGAGTTCGTTCGTGAGCGCGACCCCCTCCATCACGAACGGCCAGTAGAACCAGACGACGGGGGCCTCGATGATGACGTACTCCTCGATCGGCGGGAAGTAGAACCACGTCCACGGCTGGACGAACAGGCCGTAGCGGATCCCCCGGGTCATCGGTTCGAACCCCCGTATCGTCACGAACGCGACCAGCCCCACCAGCAGGGCGACCATCCAGGCCGCGTTCGCACCGACGAGGAGCCACGCGCCCAGCTGACGCCCGCGGCTACCGAAGCCGCCGTAGGCCTTCGCCGCGGTCCAGGCCGCGAGGAGGCCGGCGACGACCGTCACCAAGGGAACCGCCACGTCGCCGTGGAGGGTGGCGGAGAGGTCACCCATCTGCCACGACCAGCCCGGCTCGACGACTCCCGTCACGACCACGAGCCCGGCGACGACCGCGGTCAGCGCCGGGACGACCGTACTCCCGAGGTCCTCCCGGGGGAGGACCGTCACCGCCCCGGCGGTCGCCCCGACGAGCAGCGCGGCGACCGGCCACAGCGTCGACAGTCCGAGCGCGAACGCGCCGACCAGCCCGCCGACGACCAGCCCGACGAGCGCGAACGCGCCGCCGGCCAGCAGTCCGGCGCTCCGGCTCGGCTGTGACTCGACGAGTCCGGTCCGGGAGGCGATACCGACTCCGAGGACGCCGAGCCCGAGCAGGGCGAGGCCGGCCCCCTGGAGCGTCGCGAACGCCAGTCCCCCGACGGTCGCCGTCATCGGGACCAGATCGAGTAGCCCGACCAGGCCGCCCGCGACGAGCAGTAGCGACAGGGCGACCAGCCCGCCCGAGAGCAGCTCCGCCGTCGACGACTCCGCGGCGACCAGCCCGCGCGTGTCGGTGCTCACTGTCGCCCCCCGAGCTTGCGCTCCATGTGGACCTCGACGTACCGCGACCCGACGCTCAGACACATCACCGTCACGAACAGCACCACGCCGGCGGCGAACAGGGCGGCCATCTGGAGGCCGCTCGCGTTGCCGTACTGGCTGGCGATGAGGCTCGTCAGGGTGATGGTGTTGCCGAAGACGTCGTAGAGCGGATCGGGCAGTTCCGCGATGTTGGCGAGGATCACCGTCGCGGCCATCGTCTCGCCCACCGCCCGGCCGACGCCGAGGATGACGGCCGCCGAGACCCCCGAGAACGAGGCGGGGAGGGTGACGCTCTTTATCGTCTGCCAGTCCGTCGCGCCGAGCGCGAGCGCGCCGTCCTTCATCGGATCGGGAACGCTGGTGATGGCGTCCTCGGCCACGGAGATGACCGTCGGGAGCGCCATCACGCCGACCACGAGCCCGACCGCGAGCAGGCTCCCGTAGACGGGCATGTCGAACTCGTCGAACAGGTACTGGCTCAGGACGACGAGCCCGAGGAAGCCGTAGACGATGGAGGGGACCCCCGCCAGCACTTCGACGGCGGGCTTGAGGAGTTCGCGCAGCCAGCCGGGGGCGATCTCCGCGAGGAAGACCGCGCCGGCGACGCCGAGCGGCCCCGCGATGGCCATCGCGATAGCCGTCGTCAGCAGCGTCCCCCAGATCATGGGGACCAGGGAGTAGCCCTCCGGCCCGAACTCGGTACCCGTGAACATATCGAGGCCGAGCGCGGAGAACGCCGGGAGCGAACGGAGGATCAGGTAGACCGTGATGAGCCCGAGGATGACGACCGTCGAGACCGTCGTCAGCCACATCAGGAACCGGGCGGTCGACTCCTGGTAGACGAACCACCCGACGACCACGACCCCGACGAAGACCAGCAGCGGGTAGAGCGTCAGTCCCGGGGCGGCGAGGAACGCGAGCAGCGCGACGGCGATGGCGACGCCACCGACGCCGCCGACGAGCTTCAGCCCGCGATCGGCGTCCCGGATCCGGTCGAGGCGAGCGGTACTCATGACTGCTGGAGTTTCGCGAGCTGGTTCTCCTGGCGCTCCTGCGTCAGTTTCGAGTAGCCGGCGTACGCGACGAAGTTCTGCTGGCCGAAGTCGCTGACGAGCATGTGGAGGAACGGGGCCTCCTTCGCCGAGGTCCCGTCCCAGGTGTAGCAGTGCAGGTCACGCGCGAGCGGGTAACCGGGATCGGAGAGGTTCTCCCCGGGGACGTACGTCGTCCCCTCGAACTCCAGCGCGATGGCGGGGGCCTCCTCCTGGTCGACGAAGGCCAGCGCCATGTACGCGAGGGCGTTGTCCGACCGGGTGACCGTGGCCTTGACCTGCTGGTTCTGACCCCTGCGGATGTCGACGCCGGGCATCTCCGCGTTGGGGCCGCCCAGCAGGTTCGACCGGAACGCCGTGTCCGTCCCGGAGCCGACCGACCGGCCCACGGCCTGGATCTCCCGCTCGGGACCCTCGTAGGACGGGATCTCCGTCCAGGAAGTGATCTCCCCCTGGTAGATCCCGCGCACCTGCTCGGCCGTGAGCTCCGTGACGCCGGCGTCGTAGACCTCCCGGCTGACCACGATCGGCTGGGCGTCGACGCCGACGACGTGGTCGGTGTACATCCCCAGCGTCGACTCGTCCATGTCCGGGAACTCCGCGTCGACCGGGGCCGAGGCGTTGGCGATGTCGACCTGGTGCTCGCGGAGTTTCTCCAGCCCGGTCCCGGAGTGGCTCAGACCGACGCTGACCGTGAACGGCGGCGACTCGCCGCCGGTGGCCTCGAACCCATACTTGCCGGCGAAGTAGTCCGCTAGCCGCTCGTCGGTCTGTATGCCGTACTCCTCGGGGCCCCAGTACTCCCCGTCGGACGGCGGCGGGTTCGAGTTCCAGAACGACCCACCGCGGTTGGTGATTGGGTAGACCGTCGAGGATCCCCCGAGCTTGAGGACCTCGGCGGTCCCGCCATCGCCGGAGCCGGACGTGGCGGCGCTGGCCCCGGGCGGCTGTGGACTCGTACTGACACAACCCGCGAGCGAAGCGGCAGTTCCAGCTACCCCCACGAGAACCGCTCGGCGACTGACGGAGCGATCCGGCATCACCGGCTACTCCCCTCGTGAGAAATAAATACTCGACTATGACACCTATATTGGGAAATGTTCTCACGGGTTCGCTCCCCGGTGTCAGGGAGCGACCGTGGAAACTATTGACAGGATCGGGCCGTCGGGACGGGGACCCCGTATTGCCCCGGGCACCCGACGGCAGCGCACGGAGTAGTCGTCCGGAACGGTAGACTCCCGAAGCCGCAGGGATAGATCATCCGGATGGTCGCGGACCCTCGCTTTGAGCCATCCCGTCGTCTGTAGCAGGACAGACCCCACCACTGACGGTGGTCCTTCGTCCCGACGTAGCTACGCCGGAGAGGGGTCCGTCAGCCCGATTCGACGGTGGACGGTGCCGACGGGATCCGACCGGGACCGGGGAGGATCACTCGAGTCCGGGACGTCCGTCGGTCGCGACGGGGACACGCCGCTCGCAGTTGATCGGTTCGAGATCCGTAGAGACACCCTGTGGACCGGCGGTTCCCGGGGACGTGACGAGGGAGTCGCGTAGACGGGACTTACCCCGAGACACCGCCGTACGGGGTCGGGAACGCGAGGAGAGCGGACCCGTCACCGAGGGGAGCCGGGATCACCCGAACTTGCCGCTGATGTAGTCCTCGACCCGCTGGCTCTCCGGGTTCTCGAAGATCACGTCCGTGTCGTCGTACTCGACGAGTTCGCCGCCGGTGAGGAAGACCGCAGTCTGATCGGAGATACGGGCCGCCTGCTGCATATTGTGCGTGACGATCACCACCGTGTACTCCTTCGAGAGCTCGTCGATGAGGTCCTCGATCTTCGAGGTCGCGATCGGATCGAGTGCGGAGGCCGGCTCGTCCATCAGGATCACGTCCGGATCGGTCGCTAATGCGCGAGCGATACAGAGCCGCTGCTGCTGGCCGCCAGAGAGCCCCAGCGCGTTGTCGTCCAGCCGATCCTCCACCTCGTCCCAGAGCGCGGCCTGTCGGAGCGACCGTTCGACGAGCTCGCGTTCCTTCTCCTCGTCGCTCCGGCCGAGCAGCCGCGCGAGCAGCCCCTTCTCGATGTCGCCGTGCTTGCGCGGCCCGTAGGCGATGTTGTCACGGATCGACTTCGGGAACGGGTTCGGCGACTGGAACACCATGCCGACACGTTTCCGTAACTCGACCAGGTCCACCCCGTCCTGGTAGATCTCCGTCCCGTCGAGCTTCACCGAGCCGTCGATACGGGCGGAGCCGATGCGGTCGTTCATGCGGTTGAGACACCGCAGGAACGTCGACTTCCCGCACCCGGAGGGTCCGATCAGCGCCGTCACGCTCTTCTCGGGGATCTCCATCGAGACGCCCTTGAGTGCATGGTCGTCGCCGTAGTAGACGTCGAGGGCCTCGGCGGCGAGTTTGGCCTCGCCGTCGAACCGGTAGTCGATCCACTCCTCGCGGACCTCCTCCTCGGTCTCGCCGCTGACCGTCCGGAGGGGCTGATCGGTACCGCTCGCCGTCCGTTCGTCCGCACGGGTCGTGGTCTGCTGGTCGGTTCCGCTCACCTCTCTCGTCGTGGGGGTTTCACTCATGGTTCAGTCGTGCCGGAGCTTCCGCCGGAAGTAGTACCGGGCACCGATGCCGACCGCGTAGAACGACAGGACGACGACGAGCAGGACGAGCGCGGTCGCCCACCGGAACCCCTCGGGGTCCGCGACGCTGTCCCCCAGCCCGACGCCCGCCGTGATGAGCGCGAACAGCTGGTAGGGCAGCGCCGAGGTCGCCTGCAGGAGTTCGGGGTTGGCGACGAACGGCGGCACCGATGTGAACTCGAACCCGCCGATCACGTCGACCGTCTGTCCGCCGGGGACGAACGTGCCGCCGGCCATCGTCAGCAGGATGGGTGCGGTCTCGCCGGCGATCCGACCCACCCCGAGGATGACGCCGGTGACGACACCCGGGAGCGCGGCGGGGAGGACCACGCTCCGAATAGTCTGCCACCGCGTGACCCCGAGCGCGGCCGAGGCGTCCCGGTACTCGTCGGGGACCGCGAGCATCGCCTCGCGCGAGGTGATGAGGACGAGCGGGAGCAGCATGAACCCCAGGGTGAGCATCCCCGCGAGCAGCGACTTCTGGTTCCCGAACCGCGGGACGAGGAACGCGAAGCCGAACAGCCCGAAGACGATGCTCGGGGTGCTCCAGAGCCCGTTGGTGGCGACCTCGACGGCCTGGGTGAACCGGCCGCGCTCGGCGTACTCGGTGAGGAAGACCGCCGCGCCGACCCCGAGCGGCACCGCGAACAGCACGGCACCGATGACGAGCCAGATCGTCCCGACGATGGCGGGGAGGACGCCCTGGTAGTCGTTCAGCAGCGCCACGCCGTTCATCACGAACGGGACGCTGAACGGCCAGGTGAAGCTGATCTCGTTCCCCAGCAGCACGACCGTCGAAGTGGGGCCTGTCCCCGCGCCCAGCTGGACGCCGGTCAACAGCCCGGGGACGCCCTTGAAGACGACGAACGCGACCAGGACGAACAGGAAGGCGACGATGGAGACCGCGTTCAGGTAGACGAGCGTGTACGCGCCCGCGTGCCGACCGCGCGCGCCGAACCCGCCGTAGGCCTTCGCCGCCGCCCAGCCGGCGAACAGCGCGCTGAACAGCGTCACGGACGGGATGACGAACTCGGCGGTGAAGGAGGCCGACTGCTCCCAGCCGAGGTTCCACACCCAGGAGGGGCCGATGACGTCCGTCAGGAAGACGAGCCCCGCCAGCACGGGCAGGGCACCGATTGGGACCGTCGAGCCGACGTCCTCGCGGGGGAGTGCCGTCGCCGCGAACGCGAACACGCCGAGCGCGAGGCCACCGAGTACCCCGCCGACGGGGCCGAAGCCGAGCGTCTCGGAGGCGAACCCGCCGGCGATCACGAACCAGGAGATCCCCGCCACCGACCCGGCGATCAGCCCGGCGCTCGGGCTCGGATCCGTCGAGAGGTAGCCGAGCCGCGAGCCGACACCCAGCCCGATCACCGCGAGACCGAGCAGGACGAGCAGGCCGCCGATGAGGCTGACCACCGGCACGCCGGCGACGGGTTCGCTGATGACGACCAGTTCGGCGATCGCCGCGAGCGAGAGTACGAACAGTACCGCCGAGAGCCCGACCGCGCCCGCCGCGACCGCACCCGCGCCGGTCGTCTCCTCCCTGACGAGCCGCGTCCCTCGTTCGGTGTCCGTCGCGCTCCCCATCAGACCTCACCCCCGAGTTTGCGGCGCATCCGCCACTCGATGTACTGCGAGCCGATCGAGATGAACAGCACGGTGACGAACAGGATGACGCCGGCGGCGAACAGCGCGTCCATCTGGAGGCCGTCGGCCTCGCCGTAGTTGCGCGCGATGAGCGAGGTGAGCGTCTCCTGACCGTAGAAGACGTTCATCAGCGGCTCGGTGAGCCTCGGAACGCCCCGGAGCATCACCGTCGCCGCCATAGTCTCGCCGATGGCCCGGCCCACGCCGAGGAGCACCGCCGCCGAGACCCCCGAGAAGGCCGCCGGGAGCGTGATGCTGGTCATCGTCTGCCAGTCGGTCGTCCCCATCGCGAGCGACCCGCTCTTCATCGACTCGGGGACGCTCGACAGCGCGTCCTCGGCGACCGAGACCACGGTGGGGAGGGCCATCAGCCCGACCACGATGCCGACGAACAGGTAGGTCCCCTGGCCGGTCAGGTCGAACTGGTCGGAAGCCCACGGGCTGAGGACGGTGAAGCCGATGAACCCGTAGACGATCGAGGGGATCCCCGCCAGGATCTCGACGCCCGGCTTGACGACCTCGCGGACCGTCTCGGGCGCGATCTCCGAGAGGAACAGCGCCGCCGAGACGCCCAGCGGCGCGGCGACAGCCGTCGCGATGACCGTCACCATCACCGTCCCGTGGATCATCGGCACCATCGAGTACCGGACCGGATCGGAGACGGCGTCCCAGCGCGTCCCTACAAACATCCTGAGGCCCGGCACCGTCACGCCGAACACGGTCGCGCTCTCGTACCGGAAGACCGGGACCGCCTCGACGAAGATGAAGACGATGATGAGCCCCAGTATCAGGAGTGTCGACACCGTCATCGCCAGGGTCAGCGCCCGCGCGATCAGCTCCTGGTGGCGGATCCAGCCGTACCCCGTCGCGAGGAGGAAGACGGCGAACGGGAGCACCGTGAGCGACGAGACCAGCAGGAAACCGGCGAACGCCGCCACCAGCGCGAGCAGTACCACCGAGACGGTGGCGAGCGCCGCCGGCTCCGTGTCGTCGACGAACTCCCGCGTGCGCCGGACCCGACGTCGGAGGCTCGCCCCGATCCGTTCCGTTCCTGTTACCATGTCGTGTAGTGTAGCTAATTTCGGGCTCGAAATCGAACGGAGTCGATTCGCCGTCCGGTCTAAGCGAAACCGATTACGGCATCAGCTCCGCGAGCTTCTCCTTCTCGGCCTCGAGGTCGCTCGTCGGGAGCGGGATGTAGTTGTTGTCGACCACGAACACCTGCTGGCCGAACTCGGTCAGGAACATGTTGAGGAACGCGGCCTCCTTCCGGCTCGTCCCGCCGCCGCCGGGGTTGCTCTCCTCGACGAGCGTGTACATGTGGAGGTCGCGGTTGAGCGGGTACGCGCTGTCGAAGATGGTGTTCTCCGCGTCCGGGTCGGGCTCGTAGGTCGTCCCCTCGAAGTTGATCGCGATGGGGATGACCGACTCGCTCGTGAACGCGAGGGCCATGTACGCGATGGCCCCCTCGTTCTGCTGGACGAGCTGGGCGACCTGCTGGTTCTGTCCCTGCCGGGTGTCGACCTCCATCGGCGCGTCGGCGTCGCCGAGCATGTTCAGCCGGAACGAGGTGTCCGTCCCGGAACCCTCGGCGCGACCGATGACGTAGATCTCCTGGTCGTAGTCGATGCCCTCGAGCTCGTTCCAGTTCGAGACCTCGCCCTGGAAGATAGCCCGGATCTGCTCGCCGGTGAGCTGCTGGATGCCCGCCTCGTGGACGTCCTGGCTGACGACGACCGGCTGGCCGTCGCGACCGACGACGTGGTCGACGACCGTCTCGTCGGCCTTCTCCTCGCTCCAGTCGAGTTCGGCGGTGATGGGACCGGAGGAGTTGCCGATGTCGACGAGCCCGTCGACGACCGCCTCACAGCCGGTGCCGGAGTGGCTCAGGCCGACCGTCGTCGGGAACGGCGGCTCCGAGCGCTGCTCGGTCGGCTCGAAGCCGAACATCTGGGCGAAGTAGTCGGCCAGCAGCATGTCCGTCTGGATCTCGTCCCATCCCGCGACGCTGCCCTCGTCGTTCGAGCCCCAGTACTCGCCGTCGCTCGGCGGCGCGTTGGAGTTCCAGTACGAACTCCCCTTGTTCGAGATCGGGTAGACCGTGGACGATCCCTCGGCGTTGAGCAGCGAGGTGTCCATACTCGAGCCGTCGCCGCCGTCACTGGAGGACGAGCCGTCGCCCGACGCCTCGGTCGGCGTCGACTCGGGTGCCTCCGTCGGCGTCGAGCCCCCCGAGGAGCCATCGGACCCGTCGCCGGAGGAACCGTCGCCGCCATCCTGGCTCCCCGTACACCCCGCGAGACCGGCAGCCCCGATGGCACCCGAGGTGACGATGAACTTCCGCCGTGATACCCCCTCTCGCGACCGCTCCGGTTCGCGTGTCATCGAGTGAGTCCAGGAGATATCTAATTAAACTCGTTTATAATAGGGGTCCCGAGCCCCCCCACTCGGTACGTCGCTCCGGGTATCCGCCGGTATCCGGACGTACCTCTCCGACCCCGGAAATACCGGGAGGTACCGGGACGTACGCCCCGGGTACCGAGCGTACGAGTATATACCACACGGCACCCGTACCGAACGCTACGAGGGGACCGGGCGGTCGTCGACGGAAGCTATAACGGGACCGGAGGGCCAACCCCCGGCCATGAGCCAGGAGGAGGGGTCGGGTGGTCCGCGGTTGATCGGGCGTCCGGTCGAGGAGGCCGTCGAGGCGGTCCTCGCCGAGGACGACTCGCGCGACCGGGGGACGGTACGGGCGACGCTCGATACCGTCACCGAGGACGGCGTCGTGAGCGAGGCGGCGATCGAGGAAGAACTCGAGGAGGTGTCGAAGGTCGTCTCGACGCCCGAAACCCGGATCGAGCTCGCCGCGATGGAGGTCAAAGAGGCGAAGGGGACCGCCGAGGCGGAGGGCGTGTCGGACCTCGATACCGTGCGTACGCGGATCGGGACGTACGAGTCCCGCCTGGAGGCGGCCGAGGAGGCGATCGGCGCGCTCGGACCCGACCTCCGCGAGGTCATCGACCGGCGCGGGGCGGGTGCGAACGCCTACGAGGTGGCGGCCGGCCTCCGCGAGGTCAGGGCGGAGGCGGACGAACTCCACCGAACCGCCGACGAGCTGGGGGTGGACGCCGAGGAGTTCGGCCGGTGGCTCACCGACCCCGGGACGCGGTACGAGGAGCTCGAAGCGGAGATCGAGGCCGTCGAGCGGTCGCTGGCCGCGCTGTCGGGGACGGCCGACGACCTGGACGCGGACGACGGCGAGGGAGCGTCCTCGTCCCTCCCGGCGGATCCGGGCGTCGTCTGGGCGGACGCCTCGCTCCGGACGCGGGTGACCGCGCTCCTCGTCACGGACATCGAGGCCGAGCTCGACGACCTCCGGGCGTGGCCGGATCGGGAAGGATCCGACGACCGACTCGACGAACTCGGCACGCGACTCGGCGAACTCGACGGTGAGTGCCGCGACCTGGAGGAACGGCTCGACGGACTCACCCGTCCGTCGTGGACCGATCGGTTCGGTGACCGGCTCGACGAACTCGAGGACGCGCTCGACCGGTTCGCTCCCCCCGTATCCTGGGGCGAGGTCGAGGCGGAGCTGGAACGACACCGCGAGGCGCTCGGGGCGGCGTAGCGGGGGGCAGTCGAGCCTCCGGATCGCGGACCGGCCGGCCGTTCCCGCGGACCGGGAATCGGAACAGCGTTCTTCGTCGCGAGACTCCACCATCCGAGTGGTGACAGCCATGATCGACGTGACCGGACTCCTGTTACAGGTCGGACCGCACGGCCCCCACGGACCGATGGGCCCGCACGGGCCGATGGGACCGGGTGGGGGCCGCGGCTGGGGTGCGATGCCCTGGGGTGCCGGTGGAGCGGGGCTGTTCCCGACGCTCCTCTGGCTAGTCGTCCTCGCGGCGCTCGCCGGGGGCCTGGCGTACCTCGCCCTGCGACGCCTCGACGAACGAGCGCCGGACGAACGAGGCCCCGGGAAGTCCGACGCGCGGACGGTCCTGGAGACGCGGTACGCCCGCGGCGAGATCGACGACGAGGAGTTCGAGCGCCGCCGTGACCGGCTCGCCGTCGAACCGTAGCCGGGCCGGCGAGACCGATTCGCCACGAACGGCCCCCGTCGGGGGTAGAGATAAGAGGGGCGAGTCGGAGCGTACAGTCCACTGATGACAGACGACACTTCCCGGCCGCCGTGGCTGTTCGAACCGACCGACGAACGGGGTATCGAGCGCGAACTCGCGCCGGGGCTCGACGCCCGCATCTTCGCCGGGGAGCACTCGATGCTCTCGCTCGTCGAACTCGAACCGAACGCCGAGGGACAGCTCCACAGCCACGAGGAGGAGCAGTGGGGCTACCTGCTGGAGGGATCGGTCACGCGCACCCAGGGCGGCGAGGCGGTCGAGGCGACCGAGGGCGAGTTCTGGCACACCCCGGGTGGCGTCGAACACACCATCCGGGCGGGGGAGGACGGCGCGGTCGTCCTCGATATCTTCAGCCCACCCCGACCGGAGTACCGCCAGACGGGAGCGGGGTTCGGTGACGGCGACGGCGAGTAGGGACGGGACGCTACTGCTTAGTGCCCCCGCGCAGCACCCTCCAGCATGACGCAGTACGAGCCGGTCGAGTCCCCCGATGCGACGACGGTGTTCCCGTACCACGATCTGACGCCGCCGACCACCGCGGACGTCTACCGCGCCCGGAAGGTCGTCGACCGCCACCTCCCGCGGACGCCGCTGGTCAGGAGCGAACCCCTCTCGGCGCGGTTCGACGCGGACGTCTACCTCAAGCGCGAGGACACCCTCCCCACTGGTGCGTTCAAGGTCCGCGGGGGGCTGACGCTCCTCTCCCGGCTCGACGAGGAGTTCCGCGACCCCGGCCTCGTGGCCGCGAGCACCGGCAACCACGGCCAGTCGATCGCCTACGCCGGCCGGGAGTTCGGTGTTCCGATCACGATCGTCGTCCCGGCGGAGGCGAACCCCTCGAAGGTGCGGGCGATGGAGCGGCTGGGGGCAACAGTGGTAAAGCACGGCCCGGAGTTCGACGCCGCGCGCGAGCACGCCGAGGAGCTCGCCGTCGAGGAGGGCTACCGGCTCGTCCACTCTGCGAACGAGCGGGCGCTGGTCGCCGGCGTCGGCACCGCGGGGATCGAGGTGGTCGAAGAGTTGCCCGAAATCGACTACCTGTTCTGTCCCGTCGGGGGCGGATCGAGCGCCGCCGGCTACTGTCTCACGGTGGGGGCGCTCACGGACGCGAGCGTGATCGGCGCACAGTCCGAGGCCGCCCCCGCGGTCCACGCAGCGTGGCGCGACGGCGGCCTCGACCCGCACGACCGCATGGAGACGTTCGCGGAGGGGATCGCCACGCGCTCCCCGTTCGCGATGACGACCCGGCTCCTCCGCGAGCGCCTCGACGACTTCCGGCTCGTGAGCGACGACGCGCTCCGGGAGTGGATCCGGGAGCTGTTCCTGGAGGAGACCGTCGTCATGGAGGGGGCCTGCGCGGCGAGCGTGGCCGCGATGGACGGGATGCGCGAGGAGATCGCGGGGAAGACGGTCGTCTTCCCGATCTCGGGACGGAACGTCGACCCCGAGAAGTTCCGGGCGATCGTCGACGAGGGGTGAGCGGCAGGTCCCGGCGGGATCGTCGGGTCACCCGGACTCCGCGCCCGGCGGCGTGCCCTCGAACCCCGGAGGGAGGCCGGTGTGCTTGATGCCCGTCCAGTCCTCGACGCGGAACCGGTAGAGCTCGACGGCCTCGGTCTCCCCGGCACGCTCGAACAGCTCCGGCCGCCAGGCGACCTGCACCGCCTCCAGCACGTCGTCGTGCTCCGTCCCGGGGACCGCCTCGACCACGCCCGACAGCAGCACGCTCTGCCAGTTGAACGCCGTGTCCGCCCGGTAGACGAGGAACCTCGCGATCCCGTTCTCGGACGTGAGCTCCGCCTTCCGGCTCTCGCTACCGAGGACGTACGTGAAGTAGAGCGACTCCCCGTCGAAGCCGTACGACATCGGGATCATGTAGGGAGCCTCCTCGCCCGGGAGCCCGAGCACGCCCGTGCTCTGACTCGACAGGAACCCCCGGATCTCCCCGTCGTCCATCCTGACCAGCCCGTGTGATTCGAGTTCGTCGACGGTCATCCCGTGGAAAGATGGTCGCCGAGCTACATGAGGTGTGCGACCAGTTACCGGATACGGGGAACGAGCGGTCTCGGCAGTCCGGAACGGCGAGTGGTCGACGGTTCCTACCCGAGCCGTCCCTCCCACTCCTCGGCGGTCAACGATTCGCCGGTGACGCCGTCGGGCCCCTGTGCGGCCAGCAGGACGGCCGCATCGTCCATCACGTCCGGCGGCAGTATCTCCGCCCGCTCGTCGTCGGGAAGGTGCGCCCAGATGTCGGTGTCGACCCGGCCGCCCGGGTCGAGAGCATTGGCGTTCACGCCGTCGTCCGCACCCTCGAGAGCCGTGACGCGAGTGAGCCCCTCGAGACCCCACTTGGAACTCACGTACGCCCCCGCACCCGCGATGGCCCGCCGGCCGAGCCCAGAGGAGACGTTGACGACGTTGCCACGACCTTGTTCGAACATATACGAGAGGGCCGCCCGGGTGAACAGGAACGTCCCCTTGAGGTTCACCCCGAGGACGGTGTCCCACTCGGACTCGGCGACGTCGACGAGGCGCTTGCGCGAGTCCTGCATCCCGAGGATGCTCACACCCGCATTGTTGACCAGGGTGTCGAGACGGCCGAATCGGTCGACCGTGCGCTCGACGACCCGCTCGACCGCGTCGGCGTCGCGCACGTCCGCGGGGACGACGAGTGACTCACCGGACAGGTCCTCTGCCACCCGTTCCATCCGCTCCTCGTCGCGGGCGGTGAGCGTCACTCGCGCGCCTTCCTCGGCGAACCGCTCGACCATCGACCGGCCGAGCCCGCGGCTCGCGCCCGTCACGACCACGACCTCGTCCTCGAGTGCTGGCATGGGCGCTCCTCGGTCCCGGGGGTGATGAAAGCTCGTCCACCGGAGTCGGGTTCAAGTACCGGCGTCGTCTCCGTCGGGTCGTGTCGAACGCGACGACGACCGACGACAGGACCGACCGTGGACGGCGGCCCGCGGGGGTGGCGAGATGAACCGCGCGCACTTCGGACCGATCGACGGGGACGCGCCGGTCTACGGGGCGTGCCGCCCGGGCCACCTCGGCGGGGGGCTCGACGAGTGGCTCGGGATCCTGGCCGACGGAGAGGTCACGACGGTCGTCTGTCTCCTCTCGGAGGGTGAGGCCGGACGCTGGGGACTACCCGACGCGTACGACGACGCGTTCCGGACGGCCCACGTCCCGATCCGCGACCGCCACCTCCCGGCGCCCGGGCGGCTCGCGCGGGCGGTCGACCTGATCGGGACGACGATCGACGAGGGCGGGCGCGTCGCGCTCCACTGCAACGCCGGCCTGGGTCGGACGGGCGTCGTCGCCGCGGCGTGGCTGGTCTGCGAGCGGGGTCACACGCCGGCCTCGGCCATCGACCTCGTGGAGACGGGCCCCATGCCACGAGCGCCGCGGGAGGCGGTACGGGAGGGGAACGCGACCGAGGCGGAGCTCCACGACCTGCTGGAGTCCGCGTAACCGATACGGCACTCGACGAGAACGGAAGGACGGCGGCCGTGCTACTCCTCGGGTGGCGCGGCGATCTCGACCCGCTCGGAGAGCCAGGCGACGGCCTCGGCGACGACGTCGGGGTCGGTCCCGCTCACGCGGATCCGGTTGTGTCCCTCCGTCGCCGGGTAGCTCCCGACCGCCACCTCGAACCGGTCGCGGGCGTCCCCGACGACGCCGACCATCGAGCCCTCGGGCTGGGGGGTGTAGAGCGTCTCCGAGACGGTGTCGCCCTCGAACTCCGCCTCGACCAGTTCGAACAGCGCCTTCATCTCGACCGGCACGCCCGGGAAGACGTAGACGTTCTCGACGACGCAGCCGGGGCAGAGACCCTCGGGGTTGATCAGCGCACGTCCTCCGGACGGTAACGCGGCCCACGCGTCGACGTCGATGTCGATGTCGTGAGCCTCGACCGTCTCGGGGTTCCGGTCGCGGTAGGCCGCCACCGTCTCGATGACGTCCTCGCGGACGGCGTCGTCGACGACGAGTTCGCGGCCGAAGGTGTCGGCGATGGCGTCGGCCGTGACGTCGTCGTGGGTGCCGCCGAGCCCGCCGGTCACGATCACGGCGTCGAACGCGGCCGACCACTCCGCGACCGTCTCCGCGATCAGGGCGCGGTCGTCGGGCACGGTCAGGATGCGGACGACCGTCGCGCCGCCCCGGGTCAGCCGCTCCGCGAGCCACTGGGCGTTCGTGTTCGTGATGTCGCCCGCGAGCACTTCGTCACCGACGGTGAGCACGGCAACCTCCATCGGGGGAGTCGAGGCCGGCCACGAGCAAAAGCCTGCGGTCACCGGACCCCGGGTCGGGACCCGACACCGAGATTCCGCGTCGGACGGACGTCGTGCGACGCCGGCCAGCCCGGTCGGGGATCGTGTTCGGTCGAGACCGCCGCGTACGGGACCTGACACCCTCTATCCGGGTTTTGAACGATATAAACGATCGCGAAAAAACTGAACGCTCCTCTAGGTTCATACGTACCCCGGGAGTGCCTCGAACCATGTCCACCGGAACCTTCCCGAACGAGGACCGGGCGACCGGCCCGGCGCGGGCACGACGCGGCACCGACGACGCGCCCTCCCTGATCGCCGAGCTCGTGTTCAGGGAGCTCGTGGAGGCCGACGAGGCGCTCACCGAGTCGGAGATCCGCGAGCGGACGCTGCTCCCCGGAGCGGAGATCCGCGAGGCGATCTCCGAACTCGCCTCGAAGGGGCTCTGTACCGCTCGGCGACGGACGACCGATCACGCGCCGCGACGGTACGCCCCGGCGTTCCCGACGAACTCCGGGGCCTGAGCCGCGTCCCGCGGGACGGTTCGGCGGGCGTGGACTGTCGCCCGGGGGGGCGACCGGGGGATGCACCCCAACGACGTGCGGTAACACGGCACTTATACTTCGAGGAGATCCCTCTCGTGACATGGGCACCGAGACGGACGAGGAGACCCCACGGGACGGGGAGGACGAGCCACGGGTCGGCGACCTGTCGCTCCCGCCGTACCCGCCGAACCTCGGCCACCCCTCGCTGCACGCCATCCGACAGATGCGGGATCTCCTCGGATTCGCGGATCGGGCACACGACACGAGCGACGTGGTCCGGTTGCGTCGTCCCGCCATGGGCGACGACTACCACTTCGCCCACCCCGAGCACCTCAAGCGGGCGCTCCTGACCGAGCGCGGGGCGTTCGGGAAGTCCGAGGACTTCCGCATCGCGTTCGGCGAGGGACTGCTCACCGTCGAGGGCGAGGAGTGGCACCGGCAACGCGAGGCGCTCCGGCCGCTGTTCGCCCGCGACAGCGTCCTCGGGTACGCCGACGGGATGATCGAGGGGATCGAACGCCGGAGCCGGCGGTGGGCCGACGGCGACCGGCTCGACCTCCAGCGCGAGTTCAGGCGGATGACCCTCGACGTGCTGTTCGCGACGGTGCTCGGACGGGAGCTCGAACTCGACGGCGACCGCCGGCTCCGGGAGGCCGCCGAGGACCTCCACGCCTGGTTCGTCCCGACGTCGTACCTCCTGCCGCCGTGGGTGCCGACGCCCTCCAGACGACGGTTCGGGGCGGCGAAGGCCACGATCCGGGAGGAGACCGACCGGCTCCTCGCCGAGCGCCGGGCGGACCCGCCGACCGACCCCGCGGAGGCCGAGGACCTCCTCTCGCTGCTCGTCGGCCTCCGACGGGCGGGCGCGGTCGACCGGGGGACGTTCACCGACGAGCGCCTGCGCGATCAGATGGTCACGATCGTCTTCGCCGGCCACGACACCACCACCACGACGCTCACGTTCGCCTGCTGGGCGCTCGCCAACCACCCCGAGGTCCGCGAGCGGTTCCACGAGGAGGTCGATCGCCTCGACGGCCCGCCGACGGTCGACGATCTGTCGAACCTCGAGGTGACCGAGCGGGTCATCACCGAGACGCTCCGGCTCTTCCCGCCCGTGTACGTCCTCCCGCGGGTGACCACCGAGGAGGTAGCCGTGGACGGCTACCGGATCCCGGCCGACTCGCGCGTGTTCCTCGAGATACGCCTGGTGCAGCGCGACCCGCGCTTCTTCGACGCGCCGAACGAGTTCCGACCCTCGCGCTGGACGGGCGATCTCCGGCGCGAACTCCACGACTTCGCCTACGCGCCGTTCGGCGGCGGGCCCCGGGTCTGTATCGGCCGGGAGTTCGCGCTGCTGGAGGCCAAACTCGCGCTCGCCACCATCGGCAGGGAGTACGATCTCTACTGGATCGGCGAGAACGAGCCCGACGGCGAACCGCCCGTCTCGCCGGGGATGACCCTCCGGATGGTGGAGGGGGAGGAGTTCCTCGTCACCGAGCGCTGATCCGGCGACCGACGGGGGAGAACGCCAGCGGCGGTCCCAGTGGGACCCTTCAGGGGTGGGTGGTCACCGACTCGACGGTCGCGTCGTCGTCGAGCAGGACGTCGAGCCGTCCGCCAGGCGTGAGTGCCTCGACGAGCACCGACCACGGCTCGCGCTCCCGAACGGTGACACGCGCGGCCTCGGTGACGAACGGGAGCTCCCAGAGCGGACGCGCATCGACGTCCACGCCCCGCTCGGCGAGCCGACCGACCACCGGAGCGGCGTCGAGTAATCGTACGCCGACGGGGAGGTAGCTGTAGAAGCTACAGTTCCGACAGCCCAGTTCGAGGACCGCGGGGTGGTCCTCCGCGAAGTAGTCGTCGTATCGATCGAGGTGGTCGAGGTCCGCCGCCGAGTCGGCGTACTCGACGTCGACGCGGCCCGCACAGACGAAGCAGACGCCCCCGGAGGCCGACCGCCACTTGTACTTCGTCCGGCGGTCGAACGCCGTCACGGCCTCCCCGAGCGAGCGGTCCCGGAACCCGCCGGGGTCGAACGGGTACTCCACGAGCTTCGTCTCGCACGACGGACAGGCGACGGTGGCGAGGTGTTCCTCGTACGCGAAGGTCGGCGTCGTCCCACATCGGGGGCAGACACCCTCGACCGCGACGGGATCGACCGACGGCGACTCGTGGAAGACGCCGCTCCGGACGGCGTCGATGACGCGGTGACCGGCGTACTGCAGCGCGTACCGGTCACCGACGCGCTTGACGAACTGACCTCTGAGCTTCCCGAGGTGGTAGGTGAACTTCCCGGAGTCACGCTCGTCGACCGCCCGCCGGAGTTCGGCGAATCCCAGCGAGTAGTCCGGGGATTCCCGGAGCGCGAGCAGGATATCGAGCCGCAGCTCGTGGCTGAACAGCTGAAACGCCTCCTTCGGGTCGAGCGTCGCCGCCGACCCGTCCGGGCCCTCGGGCATCTCACCCCCCGTTTCGGACGGCGCGTAATAGTTCCCGGTACCGCCTGGTCGGTGACCTTCCTCGGATCCCCCTCGGGCCGAACGGTTCACCGGATCAGTCGGCACCGATGGGCTCGGCGGTGCGGTCGTTCAGCTCGGGGTACCGCTCGACCCCGGCGTAGCGGACGAGCTCGGTACCGAGCCGACGCACCCGTTCTTCGAGAGGGTCGTCGACGAGTTCGCCGTCGTCGAACCGCTCCGCGGAGTCCGGTATCCCGACCTGGAGGGGGAGCGTCCAGGCGTCGAGCGCCCGGACGACCGTCCGGAGCCCGGAGAGCGCTGTCGTCGGGAACCCCCCGCCGGAGACGGCGAGGAGCCCGACGGTCGTCCCCTCGAACTCGTCGAACCCGGTGTAGTCGAGCGCCGTCTTCAGGGGCGAGCTGAACGAGCCGTGGTACATCGGGGTCCCGAGGAGGATCGCGTCGGCCTCGCGGAATCGACGGCGCAGTTCCGGCGCGTCGCCGGCGTCCGGGTCGTCCGCGTCGAACGTCGGGAGGTCGTACTCGCGCAGATCGACGAGCGTCGTCCGTGCGCCCGCGCGTTCGGCCGCCGAGAGGGCCTCCCCGAGCGCGGCCCGGGTACCGCTGTCGTCGGCCAGACTGCCACTGATCGCCACGACGTGCACGTTCCGTGTCATCTCTGTCACGTCAGTATAGACGGACTTTACCCACTTATTCGCTCGGTGAACCCTATTTTATTAATATATCATACATATCCTCGGAACGGGGTCGTTCGGCATCCTTCGCGTCACGAGCCGGGCACGGCTGGGGGGGCGAAACCGTCCACGGGTGAAACGCGTTTCACCGACCGGCCGGCTCGCCACCCTGACTGGTGGAGCCCCGCGCGACCGGAAGCGCCCGGGGGCGTCGGCCGGATCGCAGACAACTCAGAAATCACCCAGCGACGTCTGGTTCTCCCGGAGGGCCGTCGCCTCGTACCCCTCACGGGTCAGCGTCCGCGCGAACACCGCCGCCGAGCCGTGCTGGGTGTAGACCCGATCGGGGTCGACCGCCCCGACGAGTTCCCGGAGTTCGGTGAAGTCACAGTGATCCGAGAGTGGGAAGGTCACGTCGTAGTCCCCGCGGAACCGGAAGGCGTCGTCGACGGCCAAGCCCGAGAAGCCGGCCTTCACTGCGCCCGTCTCCGAGGCGAGCTGGTCGACCCAGTTTATGCGGGCGGTCGTCATCGGGAGGACGAGCGCGTCCTCCGGGCCGAGGTCAACGTCGCTCGTGTAGGGATCGACGGCGAACTCGACCTCCAGGTGGGACTCGACCACCTCGTTCACCCGGCGGACGGCGGCGGTCGTGTAGGTCGTCCGCCCCGCCCGGTCGGCGAGCAGTCCCGCGAGTGTGTCGACTCGGCGGCCCTGGCTTCCCTCGCCCTCGAACCCCGCCCCGTGAGGTAGAGGAGCCGGTCGTGGACCCGCTCGACCGTCAGCGGTTCGGCGAAGAGCGTCTGCTGGCCCCCCTGCCCGACGGCCCACGCCGCCGCGTCACCCAGATCGCCCGACTCGCGCCACCGCTCGCGGACCACCTCCTCGGAGGCGTCGGTGGCCTTCAGTACTGCTTCGAGCGTGAGCTTCGAGGAGACGCCGAGGTCGGGCCGGTCGTACGCCGGTCCCAGCCGGCCGCGGACGAGCGTGACCAGCCGCGGGAGCAGGTCGCCGGCGTCGGCGAACGCCGCCGCGAGGACGTCCCGCTTCTCGATGGTCGAATCCGTCGCCGCGAGGCGGTCGTAGACCTCGACGAAGGCGGCGTACTCCACGCGAGACGTAGGTCAGGGAGCCCCAAGAGGGGCCCGCTTGCGGTCAGATCATAGGGATCATCGTCGTAGTTCGTAGATCCCCTGCCGGGAATCATGCCCCGCGACCCACGTCGAACGGTCGAATCCTCCAGCTGGCTACGATGGTCCCTATCACTCCCGGGTCGTGTCGCGCCCGAGCGCGGCGTTCAGCCCACAGAAACAGGTCGTGGCGTTGAACCCCGCGCCGAGGGCACCGAGGAGGGCGAGCAGGGCGGCCGACCGCCGCCCGGAGCGGAGCGCGCGGACGGCGAGGACGGTCAGGACGACGGCGAGCAGGGCACGGGCGAGGCGGTCGACCCCGCCGACGTTACGGTCTGGCATGCGTGAATCCCGACGGTCGCGGGCCACCTATATCCCCCGGCCCCGGCGACCCGGAGTCGCGTTCGTCGACGCCTAACGGGGCGGTGTCGAGTGCGAGCCGGCGGGATCAACGGCCGGTCAGCGCACGGACGATGGCGGTCTCGTTCCGCCGGAAGACCGAGAGGTGGCCGAGGTCGGGGTAGACGTGCGCCTCCGCGGTGGGGAGCTCCCGGGCGAGGTACAGGCCCATCTCGGGGGGAACGAGCGCGTCCGCCTTCCCGTAC
The DNA here is from genome assembly GCF_037335815.1 of Salinirubellus litoreus. NCBI lineage: Archaea > Methanobacteriati > Methanobacteriota > Halobacteria > Halobacteriales > Natronomonadaceae > Salinirubellus > Salinirubellus litoreus. The sequence goes on from NZ_CP147841.1 coordinate 738,848, forward strand.
CAGAGGTAGACGGGGACCCCGACGTCGGCGAGGTCGAACCCCCACGGGCTCCCGTAGATGGTCGTCTCGCGGACGAGGGGGTCGATACCGTGGTTGCGGGTCGACTCGACCATGCTGGCGTGGACGACCCGACCGACCTCCCCCGTCCAGAGCGCCCTATCGGCCGGGGCGGCGTCCTCGGCGAGCGATTCGAGAAAGGACTCGCGGTCGCGCGTCGCCCGCCGCCCCAGGAGCCACAGCGCGAGCTTCGAGGCGGGCGGGGCGAACCGCGCGGTGTAGTACCAGGCCCGTTCACGGAGGCCGACCGACGCCATCGGCCCGACGCCGCAGGCGACGCCCGTGCGGGTGACCCGGTCGTCGAGCAGGGCGGCCGTGGCGAGCGCGTACGGCCCGCCCCCTGAGATACCCAGCACCGCGGTCCGCCGGACGTCGAGCGCGTCGAGGAGGTCGCGGACGTCCGCGGGCCAGTCGGTCAGCGACCGGTCCGGGTCGGGATCCGAGACGCCCATCCCGGGTCGGTCGGGCGTTATCACCCGAACGCCCACCTCGCGGCCGACCGCGTCGAACAGTGCTCCGAATACCCGCGAGTTCGGGAAGCCGTGACAGAGCACCAGCGACGTCCCGTCGGGATCGCCGAACTCGGCGTACCCCAGTTCGCGCCCGTCCGAGAGGGAGACGGTCCGAGGGTTCTCCGCGGCGTCGGCCGCGAGCGAGAGCATGGCGCGTTCGTCGTCCGGAACGTCCGTCTCCGGGGTCGGGTGGCCACCGAGCCGGTCGGTGAGGAGGTCGACGAGTCGTCCCATGGGCCGTAGCCGAGACGACTCGGGCATGGGTCTTCGGGTATCGGCCGGGGCCTCCCGCTCGCGTCGGACGGCTGAGCCCGTCGGAGCAACCCGGGACGTACCGATGGCCCGCTCCCGGGGAGGCGACCGGGTTTTTATCCGCGCGCCGGGGATGGGACCCATGGCCGAGTACCTCAAGTCCGCCGCCGACGCCTCGCTCGAGATACCGCGGGACGTGACCGACTCCGTGCGGGAGATCGTGGACACGGTTCGTGACCGGGGCGACGAGGGCGTCCGCGAACTCACGCGGGAGTTCGACGACGTCGAGCGCGAGGACCTGCGCGTGAGCGAGGCGGAGATCGAGGCGGCGGCGGACGAACTCTCCAACGCCGAGCGACGCACCATCGACAACACGATCGAGAACGTCCGCGCGTTCCACGAGGAGCAGTTCGACCACCTCGACGGGTTCGAGGAGGAGTTCCAGGAGGGCGTGACCCTCGGGACGCGTCTGGTGCCCGTCGAGAAGGCGGGCGTGTACGTTCCGGGGGGTCGAAAGCCGCTCGTCGCGGCGCCCGCGATGACCATCGTCCCGGCGGTCATAGCAGGCGTCGGGACGGTCGTCGCGTGCGCGCCGCCACAGGCCGACGGCTCCGTCCAGCCCGCCCAGCTGTACGCGATGAACCGGGCCGGGGCCGACGAGATATACGTCGCCGGCGGGGCCCAGGCCATCGCGGCGATGGCCTACGGCACCGAGACGGTCCCGGGTGTGGACAAGGTCACGGGTCCCGGGAACATCTTCGTCATCGAGGCGAAGCGCCAGGCGTTCGGGCACGTCGGCATCGACTTCCTCGCCGGCCCCACGGAGGTGCTGATACTCGCCGATTCGAGTGCGGACCCCGAGATGGTGGCGACGGACCTGCTCGCGCAGGCCGAACACGACCCGCGCTCACGGGCGGCGCTCGTCACCACGGACCGCGAACTCGCCGAGGAGAGTGTCGACGCGCTCCACGACCAGTTACCGGATCTCCGGACCGAGGAGATCGCGAGGGAGTCCTGGGAGGAGAACGGCGAGGTCGTCCTCTGTGAGGACCTCGCCGAAGGTGCCGAGATCGCCAACGACTGGGCTCCGGAGCACCTGCAGGTGATGACGGACGACCCCCGGGAACTCCTCGACGAGTTACACAACTACGGCTCGCTGTTCCTCGGCCACCACGCGCCGGTGGTGTTCGGCGACAAGGCCGTCGGGACGAACCACACCCTCCCGACGCTCGAGGTCGCGCGGTACAGCGGCGGCATCAACGTCACGACCTACCTGAAGGTCCTGACCCACCAGGAACTCACCGCCGAGGGCGCGGACGGTATCGCGCCGTGGGCCGCGAAGATCTGCGAACTCGAGGGGACCCACGCCCACCAGGTGTCGGCGGAGAAGCGGATCACCACGGATGCGGGACGGAAGCTCGCCCGCGAGCTCGAACTGGAATCCGGTGGGGGCGTCGACCTCTCGGAGGAGTAGCGCGCCGGCTCGCGGTCGTCGCCGGGGCTCGACGATCCCCGACACCCGGACGGCGGACCCATCGCTCCCGTCCGTCGTAGCACCTCGAAGAAATGCGTGGGATCGGACGTTCGCACCGCCCGGCCGCCGCGTTCCGCTCAGTCCTGGCCGGTCTCGATGTCGACGCCCTCGAACTCGACGTCGACTGACTCGCCGTACCGGTCGCCGTTGGTCTCGTCGTGGCGGTGGAACGTCGGCGGCTCGATCTCGATCTCTATCGTGTACGTCCCGTTGCCGGGGACCTCCAGGTTGAGGCCGTAGTGGTGCAGGCCCGGGTGCCAGACGTACGGGACCTCGACGGGACCGACCTCGTCCTCGTCGTCGTCCTCGGGGACGAGCGTCGCCTCGATGTCGAGCCCGGGGACGAACCGGCCGTCGTCGATGTCGGCCACGGCGACCTCGAGGTGGCAGTTCTCCTCGTCGGGCTCGACCCACTCCAGGTCGCCCTCGCCCCGGAGGTGATACATGCCCTCGGCCTCCTCCTGGGCGAAGGCGACCGTGAAGTCGCCCGCCTCCTTCGTGTCGCCCGTGTGGGCGACCTCGCTCGCCATGTACTCGATCGACTGCAGGTAGGCGTCGCCCTCCTCCGCCGCGAGTTCGAGCTGTCGTTCGTCGACCTCGTCGCTCGGCCCCTTGCTCTCCTGCTGACTCATGGGTGTACCGAGTCGCACCGGAAGGGTAAGGTTTCAACCAGCAGGAGCAAGCACCGAGCGCCCGAGAGCACGACATAGAATGACTGACACGGGCGGTCCGCTCTCGTCGTTCGGCCGACGCCCCGGTCCGGTCCCGGACGAAAGCGGTCCCGTCCGCGCCGAACGCTCCGATACCGTCGTGGCTTCGCCCGCTCGTACGGTCGGGCGTAGTCTTTTACCGGTGATGACCGACCCCGGCTGGGTGATCGTCGGTGAATCGTTACGCACGACCGTATCAGTCCTCGGTCCAGTACATCAGCGCCTCCTTCGGCTCGCCGCAGTTGGGGCACTCGTCGGGGAGCCCCTCGTCGATCTCGCCCATCTCGCCGCACTCGGTACACCGCCACATGAGTTCGGCCTCGCCGAACTCGTGGCCGGACCGGGCGTGTTCGACGGAGAGCCCCTCGACGCCCTCCCGGAAGGAGACGAACACGCCGCCCGCCTCGATCCCGCGGATCTGACCGACCGGCTCTCCCTCTTCTGTGTAGAGCACCTCGCCGAAGTCGACGTCGACGGTGTCGTCGAGCGGGTCCTCGTCGTCCTCCTCGTCGGGTGTCTCGCCACGACCACTCATACGCTCGCTACTCGACGAGCGGGGTTAAACCCCCGACCCGGACCTCCCGGATGGAGCGCGAGAGAGGAGACTCAGGGGAGAATCCACCGCTCGTTCCCGGTTCGAATCAGTCAGCAGACACAAAGTAGTAGTACGACGTGACGGTCTTTCGGACCGAGCTACACCGTGTCACCCCTCCTCCCTTCGATATCCGATCTCCCGCGCGAGACGAAGCTCGTCGTCGGGGTGATCGGCGGTGCCGAGTTCGTCAACCACACGTACCTCGTGCTGTTCCCGCCGATACTCGGCCTGCTCGCCGCGGAGTACGGCGTCTCGCTCGGGATGCTCGGGGTAGCGATGGGCGTCCAGGGGTTCACGAACGCCGTCTTCCAGTTGCCCTTCGGCTACCTCTCGGACAACTACGACCGCCGGCTCGCACTCGGGCTCTCGATGGGGCTGAGCACGTCGAGCGTGTTCGTCGTCGCGCTCGCGCCGACGTTCGAGGTACTGCTCGTCGGGCAGGCGCTGCTGGGGATCGGGGTCGCCGGCCACCACCCCGTCCACTTCCCGCTGCTCGCCGACGCGACGCCCGAGAACATGCGCGCCCGGGCGTTCAGCGTCCGCGGGTTCCTCGGCAGTCTGGGGTTCGCCGCGCCGCCGGTCGTCGTCACCGCGGTCGTCGGCCTCCCCGGGGCGACGTGGCGAACCGCCGTCGCGCTCATCGGGCTGTTCGGAGCCGCCTACACCCTCCTCACGATCTGGACCTTCTGGCGGTACGTCGACGGCGAGACGACGACGCCCGCACCGAGTGAGTCCACGCGCGATCGGTCGCTCGGCGAGCGGCTCCGCGAGGAGTTTCGAGCAGTGATCGCCTCGCCCGCCATCGTCGCGCTGGCGCTGCTCGCGCTCGTCTCCTCGGTCGCCAGCTGGAGCGTCAACTCCTACGCGGTCGTCCTCCTCCAGGACGGCTACGGGCTCGGACTCGACGTCGCCAACCTCTCGCTGACGGCGATGTTCGTCGCCGGCGCGGTCATGGTGCTCGTCGGCGGCTACCTCTCGGACCGCTTCTCGGCGGGGCCGGTCATCGTCTCGAGCTACCTCTCGGTCGCGCTGTTCGTCGGCCTGCTCGCCTCGCTCGCCGTCTCCCCCTGGGTCGCGGTCGCCGCGGTCATCCTCGTCGGCGCGCTCCGGGCGTTCGCCGGCCCCGCGCGGTCGAAGCTCGCGGACCTCCTCTCGGCACGGGCCGACCTCGGCCGCAACTTCGCCATCGTCTCCGTGGGCACCATGGCCGGTAGCGCGATCGCCCCGCCGATGGTCGGCGGCCTCATCGAGTACGCCAGCCTTCGAGTGGCGTTCCTCGCTGTCGCCGGCGCGGCCGTCCTCGCCGCGCTCGTCGCACTCGCCATCGTCCAGATCTACGGGAAGGGGAGCGGTCTCGGCGTCACCTCGACGACCGGCGACGACTGAGGACGCCCCCTCGCGGGACTCACCAGCGTAGGTCGAAGGACGGACGACGGGTGCCGAGGACCACCTGGGCGGACGAGAGACGTTCGCGCGTTCGCTCGAACACCGGCCCGATGCTTCCGAGGGGCTGGCTACGCGCTGTCGTCGCGCTCTCGCTTCCCCGAGCGGTTGCGTCGGTATCGGAGTAGCTCGGTCGCGACTGCGCCGACACCGATGGCGAGCGCCCCAAGGACCAGCACCCACGGTCCGGTCTGTGAGTCTTCAGTCACGGGACGGGGTAGGGGCGGAGGTGGATGAACTCTTGTCTCGCGTCCGGGTCGGTCGACGCAGCCGTCCGGGGACGCAAGGGTGGGGGACTCGAAAGGCCGAGAAAGTAGTCCCACCAGACGATGAAATTCCGAGTTTTGCATCTTTCAGGATCGCTGTACGGTTAACAGAAGAACTCGGGCCTGGTTGCACCCCTCCGGTTTTGTCCCTTACTCCATTTGCTCGATCCCATATTCACTCCCGAATTCCGAGAAATGTTCAACGAGTTTCTCGCCCGTCTGCTCGATTTCATCGACCGAGCTGACGTGTCGGTAGAAGACTCTGCCAGAAGAGAACGGATCCTTAGCGACCTGAAGTGCCCACTCACGGGTCTGTGCCGCCACACGCTCGTCGTCAGATTTTGAGGCGCGCTTGATCTTGTAACCAAACGCGCGCAAGGCGCCGTCGATATCCGCCCGGTTATACTGTGTCGGATCACACCAGTACAGATGGACATTTAGTCTCAAATTCCGACCATTATCTTCAGATTGAACTCGATTCATTGGGTAGTCAATCCGAGCCACCGCCAGCACGGATCCAGAAGATCGAGTTACGTTTTCCATGCCCTCCACAGGGCTGTCAAACAGTTCGGGGGTCTCGGCAATCATCTCTTCACCGACCTGCTGCAGTGCCACTCTGATCTCGTCCTCAAATTGGTCAGCCAATCGGACTGCTTTTAGATATCGATCACTCTGGAGCCCCATACTAAGGAAATCATCAGTCATTGAACGACCCTCTCGCGGAGATATGTTAGTTGTTTCTCGAGAATCTCGGCGAATTGAATCGGCCGAAGCGAATCGACGACGTTCGCAAGAGCGACCATTCGTTCAATTACTGGCTGTGGACGGAACTCCATAATCTGCTGCTCAGCGACCGCACAGAACAGGTAGGCGTTGGCCGCCCAGTGATCGTCAACAACTGCATTCCGACGCAGAAGCGAGCGAATCGCCGCGGTCACGTCACGCCAGTATATCACGGCGACAGGCCCGGGATCAGCCCATTCGATCCGGAGCGGTCCACCTGGTCGCTGCTCAACCGGCGGCCCAACGATGGAGCCGAGACGGCCGGTCTTTCGCTTTGGGAGGAGGAGTGCATGAGTCCACTCCTGGTCGTCGTAGTGGTGCTCGACGAGGCGCGCCGTCTCGGCCGTTTCGGGTAGTTCTCGTCGTCCAGCTTCACCTCGATGGAGACGCCACGGTCGGCGTGAAAGACGAGTATGTCCGGCCGTCGGAAGGAGCCCTCCTGCTCAACCCGCTTCGAGAGCTGTTCTTCTCGAACCACCTTGTCCGGGGACTGATCCACTTCAACGTCGAATAGCTCCCCCACCAGCTCTGCAGAGGGTCGAAGCAGCCGCGCCAGCCACTGCGACCACTCCACCTCGTTACTGGGCTGAAGCGGGCCCCGTTGGAACCGATTCAGGGTCAGGTCTGCGGCCAGCGGGTCCGTATCGAAGGGGGCCTCCGATTGTCTCCACTCCTTGTTGGATCGGTCCAGCAGGTTAGCGAGTTCAACGGCTGTATCATGGCCCGTCTCAGCGTAGACATCCCACCACGGCTCGAGCTCGTCCCAAGCGTCAGTCGACCGGCCGAAGGTGGACGCCCAATCTGAGGCGGGGGCCTGGATAACGGGAGAGGAGTCCGCATACACCCGCCACCACGGATCGAGTTCATTCCACTTGTCGGCCAACCACTCTACGTCGAGCACTCGGTCAGAGGCGGCACTTGGACTGATTGGTCGTGCCTGCGTGTATGCTGCCCACCAGGGGTCGAGACCCTCCCAATCACCCGGCTCGACCTCGATGCCCATGGCTCAGCTCACGCCCGGCGCCGATAAAGTCGCTGGGGGGAACTAAGGAGTTGTCAAGCTTGCTGAGCGGGGTCCTGCTAATCGTAGAAAGTGCCCCGCCACAATGAGTCCAAGATGCTCGCCTGCGAGAGGTCTGCTAAATCTAAACTCTACCCTACCATCTGCTCGATTTCCAGAAGGTGGTCTAAGAATTGACCTGTCTGATCCTCGCCGGTGTAGACGTCATGGATACAAAGCGCGCGGATGTTCGCCTCTGAGCGATCGTACGCTTGTGCCGTCTCGGTGAGCGCACGGTCTAAACGACTCTGGGGTTCAGTTCGATACTGCTTCCCGTTGTCCGCTCGTTTGGGCTGACTGCCTCGGCTCTCTAAGAACCTCTCAGTGACTCTACGGCGGTAATAGGACCTATTCCGGTTATCAGGCAACGGAGGGAATACGTCGCTCATCGCCTTTGCTAAGAGGTCGTCTGCATTTTCGACCTGCCTACCTGCTTGCCTTTATCGCGGCCCAGTATGCCATCTATTTCGTCGGCCGCTTCGCCGGACAGGGGAAAGAGTTCTACAGCGTCGCGCGGCACTCGGTCCACGTCAGTCTCGAAGTAGAGGCGCGAGGCGGGAGTCGGAAGGTCCAGCGCTACGCGCTCGTCCATGACGCTGCCGAGGCATACCTCTCGGACGTCCCTGGCCCGGTGAAAAAGAGCTCCCCGGGGTACAAACACGCCGAGCGAGCCCTCGGCAGAGCGGTCGTGGAGGCGCTTGACCTCGACGTCACGGCAGACGAGAAGGCGTTCGTCGAGCGGACGGACAAGGTCGTTGGGCAGTACGAGCTAGCGGCGTATTTCCCCGAGAGAGGCTACGAGGGGCCGGTCGACCTCCGTCACGACCCGGACGCTGTGGACGCGAGCGCGGACGACAAGGCGCTGTTCCTGGGGCGGGCGAGGGCCCTCGGTCTCCGATAGTGGACCCAGCCCGAAGGTGACGCCTTTCTCGCGGGGTTGCGCTCACCTCCACTCGACTCTGCATAGGAACGAGGCCCGTACAGTATTCATCGGCCAGAAGAGATAACACTCTGTATGAAAATTCAAAATTGAAATATGATACCACTGGCATATCCCGCCGCGGCCGGCGCGCTACTCGTCGTTGGTGCTATTGCCGACCGCGCAGTCAAATCAGCCGCCGAGAACGACGCGACGACAGACACAGGCACAGACGCATCGGACCCAACAGACGAGTCCAGCGACATCGATCACTCGTACCAGCCCAACCCCGGCCTCGACAGCACCAACACGGACGCGACCGTCGACGAACACGAGGACACCGGGGCGGCGAGTGCGGGGACCGCCGAGGTTAATGGCGACGAGGAGACAGCAACCCAGAACATCGAGTTCCAGTTCGAATACGACGAGCCCGACCCGGACGACCCAGACGGCGAACCTCGCCGCATCACTAAAACCATCACAGGAAGTGCGTTCCTTGGTAAGCTCGGCGACGCTATTCGTGTGCTCGGGGTCGACCGGCATCGCGAGGCCCAGTTCATCGAGGATGAAGTCGGGAAGATGCTCGCCCAACACCTCGATGGCGAACTCGTCGAGACGACTGCGAACGCCTTCGCCCCTGACGGCGGTATCGACGTTACCGTCATCACCGAGAACGGAAAGAAGATCTATCAGGTCAAGCACCACGGTACCCCGGTTGGGGCCGACACCGTGTCCGCGTACGAGCATCTTGACGGCATCTTCTCCACCAACGGCTTCCGCGACTCCGCCGCACCCAGCAAATTCGGCCTCGACGGATTCTCGTACGGCGATCTCCCCTGGTCGACGCCGGTAAATCACGAAGCCGGCCGGTTCATCAATGGTCTCCGAACTGCAGGGAGAGCAGTCGCCTCCGGCTTCCGATCCATCGCTGGGGCGATCAACACTGCGATGGGGAGCGTCAAGACCGCGGTGGGAAGTACCCCGCGGAGTATCCCAACGCGAGCGTGGCGCGTCGCCTCCACTCTCACCTCCCGCCTCGCGGTCGGCGCGAACGCCGGAGTCTACTGGTTCCTCGGTCTCGCGGTGTGGCAGCAACTCCTTATCGCTGTAGCCGCCGTCGCCGTCGTCCTGGGTATCGCCTCCCTCATCTACCACGTCTTCTTCGACACCGAGAGCGCTTCCGACACGGGCCTCCCGAACGTGCGTCGTCAGTCCACCGCCTGACTCCCACGTCCTCGCTTACGACACGATGTTCTACTCGGCGCGCCTCTTGGACACAGTCGAATCGCCGGAAAGCACCGGCTGAAAGGAGCGCTCGTTACTGGACCAGCAGGAAGTTCGCATATGCAAATAAGATTTCAACTGGGGCGGCTAGTCAGCGCCGATGTGGGCGCGGAGCGAGCCCGCGGGACTGCGCGCAGCGGGGGCTTCGGAACCGATCGCCTCGGATGCCGAAACGGCGGGCGACCCGGAACACAGGGCAGTCCACGATCGAGCGCGAAACTCCCGAGCGATCGAGGTCGCTCGACTTATCCAGGAGCCGTTAGAAGATGCGTGCTGAATACAGGGCGCGGTTATCTCAAAAGATGCGTACGGTAATCCCCCTGCTTACCCCCGCGTTGGTCTGCGATCTCCCAATCGAGGAACGATTCAGGCATTAAGGAGGCGTTTGCCCCGGTGTCCATACTCCCTACTGAATCGGGACACTGAGCGGCTCACTCTTCTTCATCGAAGGCCGCCAGAAGCACCGGTTGTGCCCATTCGACGAGTCCGGCGCACGCGTCGGCGACCATGTCGATGTCTTCCGCGCGGGACGCAGAGACGGTGATCGGCTCCATCCACGCAAGGTCATTCACGCCGGATTCGTTGACGCGATACGGATCGCCGTCGTGGGCATTCGCCTGTAGTGCGGCTCGGACCGTCTTGACCGCGCTGTCGTCGACTTCGCTCGCGTTCAGCCTGATTTGTGCCTCTCGGCCTGCCTCGTTGCCCGGGAGATACACCTCGTACCAGAGTCCAGGGGGCGTACTGGATTCGACCTTCACTTTCGTTCCCGTGGATCGGGCTGTCGTGATACCGGCTTGCTGGGTGACCCGAGGGGCAAGTCGGTCGCAAATGGTGCCAGTGAGATCCGAGAAGTCCGCCGAGGAGCGCTTCGGTCGGACTCGGGAAAGGGGGTAGTCGACGACCGTTGAGGAGACGAGAAACGAGTCACCTGACTGGTCGACGAACCGTCGCACCTCGACACACTGGACCGCAAGCCCCTGTTCGAGGAGATATCGAGCGTTCGACTCGGTTCTGGGAGTGATCTCCTCGGCGAGGATCACCATCCGCTGGTGTTGGTTGAACGCGTCCATCGCTACGTCGCCGCCGAAGAATTCCTGATGCGCCTCAAGGAGGGAGTCCGCGATCGGCGTCGCGTGTCCGACCTCCCATTTGTCCGCCAACACATCGTCCTTGTAGGCAGTATAGATCTCGTCAAGGGCCTCGTACTCGTATCGGCTCAGCGACTGGGCGTAGTTCTGTGGCTGGCTGAGGATCGTCTCTTCGCTGGCACTCCCGGAACCGCTCTTTCCTTTCTTGAGTTCGACGACGACGACGTTCCCCCACTGATCGAGAGCGAGGAGGTCCAGGAATCCGGTATCGAGGGCGTACTGTCGTCCGAACACGAGTAGCGGCTCGTCGAGGATGACGTGCGGGTTCAGGTTCAGCCAGGACTCGAGTTCCCACTCAGTCTCGGCGGCGACGTACTGGAGCGCATCTGCCTCCACTTCGGATCTCTCCGGATCAAAATCAAAGAGTCTCATTCGGATACCCAACCCGTTCGGCGCCATTAAAGTGTAGTTTGTTGATAAATAGTGAGTCGGTGAGGGATAGTCACAACTCGCAGACGGAGGCGAAGTCACTATCCACCTCATCGTAAGCGGCACCCACACTGGAACTCTCGGGGGTGTTGAACCGACCGGCAACGAGTTTCAGGTCGGGATGATTGCTATCTCCGCACTCGGAGACGGGGCAGTAGTCGAACAACACGCGACGGGGGACATATTCCAGTTGTTCCTCCAGATGGATGTCGTCAAGTCTCAGATTTTCGAACTAACCAGCGCCATATATACACCCTCTGTATTCAGCACAGACGCTCGAGAACATCCCGAACCAGACATAGACTAGACTAATGGCCTCGGTGGGACGGGAACTGACCGGCGCGCGAACCGACGAGCAGCACCGGCGAATCCCCGCAGTGGAGCGGGCGGGCCTGCAAAGGCCGGCTGATGACTTCTCCTCGCGTCTTGCTTACGCGCTCGCGCACTCAGGCTCTCCGGGGACCCAAGCCACTGGGAGGACCACCGAGCGCGAACGCTGCGCGAAGAAAGACCGCGAGAACGGACACCGAGGATGACCGCCACACCGCGGGACACCCACGGCTGGAGGATTCGAAACTCCGGGTTCATAGTCCCACCAGAACTACTGCCAGAGGTTACATAGTCCACACGTGCGAGACGTTTGGTATGGCCAACACGAACGACGTCCAGGAGTACAATCGGAAGCTCCAGAACCAGCTTGAGTTGCTCGCTGAAGCCGATATCGAGGAGTCCGACCGTGAAGAGATTCGCGAGTTCGTGAACTACCTTGAGGTCCGGACCGACAATGACCGGGGAACGATTATCTCGAACCTGAACCGACTCCGCCTCTCTGCCGAGCGGGGTGATACACCACTTACTGAGGCGAACGAGAGCCACATCACCGCCCTCATAGGAACGCTCAAACGCGAATTCGAGCTCAAGGAGGGAACTCTCCGCGAGTACCGGAAGGCTCTCCGGAAGTTCTATAAATGGCGTGGCGTCGAGTGGGGTGAAGACCTCAAGGTCGGCCCCTCGCCGAAGCGAACCGTCGACCCGGACCAGCTCCTCTCCGAGGACGAAATTGAGGCCATCCTCAACACCGCCGAGAATCCCCGCGACAAAGCCGCCATCGCACTGCTCGCCGACACGGGGCTCCGCATCGGGGCACTCGCAAGCCTCCGCGTCCGAGACATCGACCTCTCCGAGCAGCCGGGGACCGTCAGCATCAACCAGGAGGCGAACGTAAAGGGTGCGAGCGGTAGTGTCCCGATGACGTGGTCGCGCGGCTACGTCGGGAGCTGGCTCGACGTCCATCCACGCCGCGAGGATCCTGACGCCGCGCTCATCCACAAGCACGCCGGCCACCACACCGCCGGAGACGACGACGGCGCCCTCACCTACCAGTACCTCAGCCGACGCATCAAGGAGGTTGGCGAGCGTGCCGGGATCGAGCCCGAGCGCCTCAACGCTCACAACTTCCGGAAGAGCGCCATCACTCGCTGGATCCGCGAGGGATTCGACGAACAGAAAATCAAACACCGCGCGTTCTGGGAGAAGGACAGCCGCCAGTTCAAGACCTACTCGGGCATCACCGACGAGGAGATGAATGTCGAGATCGCCGATCACTACGGAATCGACGTCGGGGAGCGTGAGGCCGCCCGTCCCAACCTCGGTAACTGCCCCCAGTGTGGCTCGCCGCTCCGCGACTCGGCCCGGTTCTGTCCTGGATGTGGCGCGCCGCTTACCGCGGCGGCCGCGGACAGAACAGACGCTATCGATGACGCCACATTCGAGTCGATGGGTGCTGCGACCGGACAAGAGCGGAACTTCTTCACCGAGTTCCGACGCCGGTTCAATACTGATCCCGCCTTCCGCGAGCAGGTCGTCGGTGACGGCGATCATGCTGGGCCCTCCTGACGCCGATGCTCGGGGGCGTGCTCAAGCGCCCGCTTCGCGACGGTCGCGAGTGGGTACTCGTTGGGATCGAACCTGGCGATTCGCTTGAGGAGTTCCTCGTCGCTTAGATCTTCGATGCTGCCGTCGGGTGAGAGGAGTGGACTCTTCGTCATTCGGCCGCCCACCTCAAAGGTGTACTAATGCTATTTGTCGGTCCCACAGTCGAGCGGGCGCCGCTGCTGTATCCAATGAATAGTGATGGGTCAGCGACTAACCCCTCTATATGGCCCTCTTTCCGGATGCCGAACGCCGTAGAGCCGGTGTCAGCAGTGTGACGTGCGGTCGTATGATCGCTATTTTCTGGATTTTTATTATATTCCATGGGTCAAGTTCCGCTTCTCGCTCAATGGAGGAACAGCCAGACTGACCCAAATGCTCATACTGCCGGAGGCTGTACCCCCCGACAGGAGCAGGGTCGAAGCTGCTCCGCCGTGCGACGAGAGCTTCGAACTGCTGCACCGGACTTGCCTTGGAACAATGTCGGTGCGGCAGTTCGGACGTTACTACCTTGGAGACTCGTTGATCGCCTCCGGTTCGTATTGTCTCACCATCAGTTCTAATACTTCGTCGTAGGTCTGCCCACCACGCTTCTGAGCTTTCACCATATCCCTGATTCGCTTCGAACAAGGTATCGATGAGTTGGTGGGCATACACCGCCCGATTAGGTGGGGGGGATTAAATCGATTGTGAGCGTAACAATGCTCTGTTACGCACTCATGGGCCGAGAAGAACGGGGAAAGGGGATTCTGACCGAGAAAGATAAGCAGTACTTGCGAGAGGGAATTGAACTGACCGGTACTCAAGAACGGATACAAAGACAGCGGATGCGCGAACGCATTCGGAACGGGATAATTGACTTCGCGCTCATATTCGCACACTTAGATGAGAGAGACCGGAAACAGATCCTCTTCGATAAAGAAGGATCGTCAGCTGGGTACAATCTCCAGGGTGAGAAAAGAAGGGCACCATCTGAATTAGAATGGGATCTGATCGAACCCGACGTAGAGGCGCCACCGATCTTCACCGGAGGATTGCGGCATCTCCATGCGTTCGCGTACCTCTGTATGCTCGATTTTCTCGAGCTATGTGGAGACTCAGACAATGTGGAAACCGTGTATCGAAACTCCGACAATGTGGAGCGAATCTATGAGGAATGGGCATTCCATCCTGATCAAGTTATCGAACAACTTGTCGAGGAGGGTATAAAGGACGCGTTTGGCAAGCATGATTTAATCGTCGAAACTAATGTTTCTATCGAAATAGGAAGCAGATTGATAGAATCCGGCGATCTCGACGATCTATTGAATCAGTTCCACAAAGGAACACGACTAACCGAGGGAGAAGTCGAGTGGCTCATCCAGACACGGCGTATCAGCTTCGAAGAGATGGTAAAGTGGATCAAAGATAGTGACCGGCATGCACCCAACGAATCAACAGACCAAGAAGGTAAAGACGAAGACGAAGACGAAGACGAAGACGAAGACGAAGACGAAGACGAAGACGAAGACGAAGACGAAGACGAAGACGAAGACGAAGACGAAGATGACTTCGATCCAAGTATCCAGTAGCATTTGACACCCCAGAGGCTGACAGCAAGAACTGCGATCGCTGCTATGAGCCGGAGATCTGTTTCCACCAGCTGATTAGAGCGTCTCCACAACCGAGGAACCGACCGGCAGCGACCTGACAGTGTGGGGAACGAGGCGACCAGACGCTACAAAGAAGGACGGCAGGGTGTGTTACTGTGAAGGGGGCATCCGTGTTCGGTTAAGAACGTGAATCGGTAGACGACGATGACGTCGCCTGAATCCTGCCCGATTCCAGATCGAGATTGACATCTCCCGCATTGAACCTCGAACCCAGCGTTCTCGAGAACTCCATATCGTCCGTCGAGGGTGGATGGAGCTTAACCGAACACGAATGGGAGAGAACCCTTGCTTCAACTCGCTCGCACAACCACCATAACCCTCGTGACCCCTCGAACCCAGGTGACTCCAGGTCCCGTCATGCGATTTTCGGGGGCCAACGCGCGCGCGATCCCAGGCCTGGGGCGGGCAAGTTTGTACCCTGGGGGTGACCTGGGGGTGACCTGCCGACATCTTGGTCGGATCCTGCTGATTTCCTGGGGGTAGCCTGGGGGGTGGTCGGGCGGTCTATGGGGCTAACATTGCTAGCTGCTGGCGACGATAACCCCTCTGTCACGATACGAACCTGGGCTCCCGTCAGACACCCGTCCGACGCCTCCCAAGTCGTCAAGCATCGAGCTATCCTATCACACGTGGAGTGAGAACGACTACGAGCCATGCCGAGCCGTGCATCGCCAGATATCGGGATTTCAGGCGCCTCTCTCGCCCGATCCACGCAGACGATCGTCTCGGGCTGCCACCGCTCGGCGAGGCGATCCCCGAACTCGTCGAGGGCTGCCTCCGTCGCGTCGTCATGGATCATGGCGCTGTGTTCGGCGCCGTCCCAGGACCCATCAACCCGGCCCGACCACAGGGTATCGGAGGGTCTGGGCAGGGTATATGCGTAGTCGACCCTGTCGATATCAAGGGGTGATACACCGACGGTGGAGCAGCGATCGATTGTCATCTAGCTGTTCTAGCGACCGTCGTCGCTGGCGAGACCGACGCCGTCGCGGACGGGCACCCCGCCGACTGTGAGTGCGGGAAGGACGCGACGGTCGCGTACTGGCCGTGCTACACGGCCAGCTACGGCTTCGAGACCGACCCCCGACGCGGGCGGTTGAGGACGGAACGTGTGAGTAGTGCGACGACGACCTCGCGGGAGCGATCGCGGTCCGTGTCGACGATTGGACCGCGTTCTGCTGTCAGGAGTGCGAGGACGAGGCCCGAGCGGCCGTTCCCAGGACGTGCATCCTTTGCGTGCTCCCTGCGGTCGAGACGGAGGGTCGACATGACGGTGTGGCTCTCCGAGAGCGAGGGCGACCAGCTCCTTGATCACGCGAGGACGGTCAGATAGTCCATGCCGTGGTGACAGAGCAGTACACCGAGTACGGAGACATCCTGCGGGAATTCGTTGAGCACTGGGAGCGACAGGGCCATCAGGTCTTCCTAATAAAAGACGAACTGGCCGTCTGCGAGGTCATCGAGCGGATCGCCACACCCTCTCGGAGACGGACTTCGTTGTCAGGTTGTAGGGCTTCTGTTCGTCAGCCGTTCCAGAGTACTACATAGGACGCTCACCGGCGATATCGTCCTAGGTAGATCTGGTAGCGCAGCTTAGTTTAGTGATGGTGGTGACACCAAGTGAAGTTACTGGATTATTGTCACACCGTGATCGATGTCCTTCCGGATTAGTACTCGGTCGTAATGAGAGATAGGCATGGTTCCAAGGACGACCCCTTTCGCGCGTCGATAGACCCACAATTCGATATTATCTCCGGCTAACTACCGATCACGTATCATTTGAAAGCCATTGAAGACTGGCCTCCGACCCGCAATCAACAATCCGGCTGTGTGTAGACAAAGGGATCGATGATGTCCTTAGCTTGGCCAGGTCGGTGTTCGCCCCTGATACGTGACGACGAAGAGGATATCCTCAATCTCTTCGTTCTTGATCGCCTCGCTCACCGGCCGCCCGTCGGAAAGCGGCTCCGTCAGGTCCAGGGTCCACGTACCCGCAGTCGGTGTCCCGATCATACCGGTCCAGCTCCCGGCATTGCCACGGCGGGTGCTGATGACGCCGTCGACAGAGCTCGCGCGTCCACCGACTGAGCCCGCACTTTCGTCTGAGATGAAACTAAGATCAGCAGACACTTCGAGGACCGTTCCCTCCTGCCGAACGAAGTACAGGACAACGTGCTGGACCGTACAGGACTCGATATTCGGTGGAAAGTCCTCGCGTTGGGTCTGGAACTCGACAACCATAGGCGCGCCCGTGTCGGGATCGACGAGCTCGGGATGATTTAGATCATACCATTCGTCGGCGAACTCTTGGCGGAAGCTGAAGGGGCGATCAGCACTGATGGTGTCGTCGAGTTCCTGGATGACCTGCTCGCGGTACACGGAACTCTCAAGCGCGGTGTATTCGATCGTCACCAGTACGTCGGCGATGGTGTCGAAGTTGAACTGGTTGGCGGCCTTGGGGAGCTGGAACTCCCAGGCGGTGGCCACACCCATGCTCTCGAAGGGCAAGAGCTTCTCCGAAATCTGGGGCGTGAGTTCGAACAGCCCGGTGTCGCTGTTAGGCGAGCTAAGGGTGATTGACTCGGGTGGCCGGTTCACCCGTGTCTCTTGGAAACGGCCATCGGTGCCGGTCACGACACGCGAGAGACCCGTCGTCGAGAGCGTCGCCTTGATACCCTCGGTAGGTGGAATCAGAGCAATAACCGAGGTGCGGACCCGCTTGATCAGCCGCAGGTAGTGGCCCGGGAAGTCACGATCGAACAGATCCATGGGTGTATCGAAGCGCAGCACGCCCGTCTCCCGGAAACGCTGAAACTCGGCCGGAGCGAGACCGGCCAGAGAAATCGTCTTGGTGAGCTGCAGTTTGCGCTCGTCAGTCTCGAAGGCATACAGATCGAGTTCCTCGACATCCCGGAGTAGCCGGGTCGACCCGGTGAGGCCACGTCGATCCGGATCGTCATCATCGGTGCCGTATCCCGCGCCCATGCCGAGTGGAGCTTCCCAGTAGTCCGCTTGCACGATTGGTGGCGGCACCTCCTGGCGCTCGAAGGCCAGTTGATTCTCTGCGAGGTTGGCCATCGATGTCGCGTGCTGTAGGAAGAACCGGTACACGCCCTCCAGCACACCACTCATCCAGTCGTAGAGTTCGACATTGGTGAACTTGGTAGCTAGGAACTCGGCGGTCTCAGCGGCGTGACCGGCTTGCAATTCGGCGATCTGACGCTCTTGGCCCACGACGCGGGCGCGGTCATGGGCCAGTCGGATCTGCTGACTGCCGATACGGAGATCCTGCCGCGCCAAATTTCGTTGAAGCTGCCATTCTTGCCTACGGCGCTCGTAGCTGGCCATCGTAGAGAAGATGTTTGCCAACGTCTGCAGCTTCCCGCTTGGACTATAACTTGAACTGACACTTGGGCCAGTAATGCTAGCACTGACACTGATGCTGTCAGGGACACTTAGCGATAGCCACAGCATATTGAGTGCAATTTCTTCGTTTGCGATTCTTCCCTCGTTTAGGAGGTCCTGGAAGTGGTCGACCTGTATTTCAGCCCGTCGCCGCTGCAACTCGGCCAGCTCCACGCCGTCCTCTGCTTCCCGGATGCGAAGATCCTGTAGCCGTACGCCAGCACGGGTAAGCCCGAGTTCTTGGCGGGCCTTCAGCTGCTGGAAGTACTCGGCATCCCGCTTTTCGAGCGTCGAGAGGAACGCGGCTTCTAGCTGCTGGGCCAGCCCGACGAGCCGTTTTGCCCGTTCGATGAGCACATCGTACCGGAAGGGAGTCGGCTGAAGGGTGATCGTCTCAGGTAGCACAATCTCACCGCTGCCACCGATCGTGGGCATCCCGGTCTCAGTATTGGTCGGCGCTGCGTACGGCTCAAGTTGCCGCTCGTCGCCAGCGATGTTGCGGCAGGTGCGCATCTTGTAAAGGTTCAACTCGGCGGTAAGACGAAGGGTAGAAAGCACCGGGTTCGGAGGAACACAGAAGCTGAACGTGGCCGCTGGGAGGTACCAAGGCGCGTAGGCTCGAGCCACCTGTACGGCATGTACAGGGGCCACGAACGCGATTCCAGCGAGCGCCGGAGCCTCTCTCATATTTCCGCCGATAGGGATGCCGGGCTCCGGCTCGTCTCCATCTGCCGGACGGGCGGTCCCACCCACCATCAGAAAGTCCTCTCGCTGGCGGAGCCAAGGGAGTCTGATTTTGTCGGCCGCCGGTGTCGCGTGGTCCGCCTCTAAGTTCGCCATGCCGATCCCCGAGATATCGGCGACGGCGCGAAGGTGATCTCGTCTTGCAGTCGATGAGAGTTCCCTGACAGCCGTGGCGATTTCCGGGTCACGGAGTAAGATACCGTGGGCTTCCTTCGTCGTCTCGGGTTCAGTTTCGACCACCTGTGCCAGACGTGGTGAGGGTGGCTGGGTGGCACGAGCCTCAACGACTACGCTGCGTGCTGCTTCGAGCCGCGCCGGCAGGTCGTTGTTGGTGGCCACTAATTCCCGACTTACGCCGGTGATAGCCGCCTCTAGCGTTCTCCGGTCGCGGATGCGGCGAAGAGTCACTTTGATCTCATCCCAGACGGCAACCTGGTCCGGAGTCCAGGCATTGAGCTCCGGTCCGATTTCGATGTCCAATTCGCCGATCAGATTGTCACAGCCGGGTCGCTCCTGGTTCAGCTCCGGCCGGCCGAGCAGTTCCAGCGCGGTCGTGTAGAGAGTACGAGCACGGGGGAGTGCTTCCGCGGTATCGCGGGTGAACTCCGCATCCGCGAAGGCCAAGAGGCAACGCACCACCGAGAGGAGGGTGAAACGGGTGTAGGTGTCAGCCCGTGTGCCAGCGATCGAATGCGGATTGAGTGGATCCAACCACCACTCTGCGGCGCGCTCGTACCCGGTGGTCGGGGACGATTCCTGTGTCAGGTAGTGTGAGATCTTCCGCCGAGATCCGGTACCGCTGTAATCATACACGGTACGGAACCAGTCCAGAGCCGCTGTATACTGCGTCCGCTGCTGGAGTTGCAACGCAAGGTGGACCGGAACGAAGTAGTAGGCCTCTTCGAGGTAGGCCAGTACCGAAGCAGGGGCGTCAGCGTTATGCTGGAACGCATCTCGGATCTGGGCGCGCCGGACCTGGAGTTCGTCGGACGAGAGTTCCTCTGTGAGTTCGAACGGCTCGGTCACGTCTGGCGCTACCGAGTGCGGATCGGTCGGTGTTAGGCTGCTGTTCTCGCCCCGATCGACGCTCGAGCGGACGAAGACCGTTCGAGGCTCGGGGCCGACCCAGAGCTCCTCCCTGGCCGCTCCCGGAGCGTTGATCGGCCGCATCATCATCATCACCGGGGCAACGACTTCTTGACCCCTCGTCCCGGTGGTCTGGTGATAGGTTACTCGGCTTGGCAACTCCGACGGCGCGCTTCCAGATCCCAGGACGATCCGATTGAGCCCAGAGAACCCCCCGAGTGAAATCATCTCCTCCGAAGTGTCTCGTTCTTTGAATCGGATCGTGTCCGGGATGTCATTCGAGATCCCAAGTTCGTTGAGCCGTCGTTCGAAGAGTCCTAGAAGTACTTCCTTTAGTGAGCGATGTGGCTCGGTCAACCGCCGAACCAAATCGTCTGCGTGCTTCCACGCGCTCCATCCCGACTCCGCCTCGTCTTCTAATTTGCCCGCAATCCACTCGATCAAGAGGCGTCCGCGGTGAGGATAGATGAAATCGGCGTGCTCCCCGTGTGGATCCTCATCCCGTTCGAGGGTGAAAAACTCGAGAAGGTTCATTCCCGAGTACCCCGTGCTATCTTCGATCACTGAACCTGCGAGGGAGAGTCCGGTTACGCCCTGAAGCCAGTGATCGAACCCTTTACTATCCTCGTCGAACGTCGAGATTGTTCGGCGTCTCAGTGGCGATGGGGACCGCTGAAGGGACATGTAGCGCGTCGGGGTACCGTTACGCTGTCGGGAAAACGCATACACGTGCTCCGAGCCTGGCCAGGGGAACGCTCCGAGGTAAGTGTTAAATTCGGGCGTCAGGGCCCGCCACATCCCGTCATCCCGCTCGCCGAAGAGGCGGTAAAAGAGCTGAGAGCTTCTGCCCCGCGTGATGAGATAGTACTCATCCGGCGCGGGTTCGATCATCGCATGGAGTTCGGAGAACTCCCGGGCCTTGAGACGGCCGACCAGGGGGTCCCAGTCGCCGTCTTCCCAGTCGGTGCCAGCCTGGTTCAGGAGGCGCTCGTAGATGGCGCCGCCGGAACTGAAGATGGCCAAATGGGGCGGCTCGTTTTCCCGATTACGCTGCTTGACGGCGGCTGAAAATCTCGTTGCGTCTTCGGGCGCCTCCAAGTCGGTCGCTTTGTCGATCCACTCGTCTCCTGCCAAGTCGTACCGGATGTAGACGAGCTGATGCGCACCCGCGTCCTGCACGCGGACGAAAAGATAGACGTAACGCTCCTCGTCGGTGATGGCGTACGTCGTGGCGCCGACGACCTCGCTTCCCCGCTTGAGGCCGGGAACCGGCGTCCAGAAACTCTGGGCGTGCGGGGTTTCATCGTGAGGGTCGTACCGAGAGTAGTAGACCGTATCGGTGGCGCCGCCCGTCGCGAACAGATACACGAAGTGGCGGTCTCCCTCGAAGGATCTGGCCCGGCAGCCATCGTCGTAGGCGTCGGTGCGGGCCACAACGGAGGCCTCCAGTGTGAGCGTGCATACGTCGCGGAAATAGTCGGCGTACGCGTTCGCCGCTTCACAGGCGTCCTCGGGAGTCAACCGCGTGTTGGTCCGGGTTTCGGTGACAAGCTGTCGGAAAGCCGGGGTCTGTCGAGAACGCAAGCTCGGCAGAAGGACGTTCTCGGGATAGAGGAATACTAGCATTGCAGCGCGCCAGGCTTCGTAGGAGCCGAGCCACTCCCACGCCTCGTCGAAGTCATCATCATCGAGCAACAGGTCTGGATGTGTATCTTGGAGCTGGTTGGTCCGCACGGACCAGAGCAGCAGCTGGAGCGTCGTGCCGGCCTGGGCAGCACGGGTCGTCAGCTGACAGCCATCGGCCCGGGTGTCGATCAACAGCTCGTCGGAGAGGACGTTCGCCCGCGCATCAGGGGTGAGGCCATCGGCGTCGCTGGCTTCGATAAGGGCGTCTCGCAGCTGGAGCAGCACGTCTTCCTCGACTGCGCTGACCGTCCCGTGCAGTTCGTCAGCGGCCGACTGCGTTTGGTCGATGCGTGACTGCAGGGTCTGTTCCCACTCGCGTCGTGCGGACACCGTCGCCCGCCAGTCCGGGAGCGGTTCCGGCTGTGGGGGTGGAAATTCGAGAGCTGGAGGCTCTGGGATCTGAAAAACGTCTGGTCCGAGGGTGATGTGGTGTTCTCGTTCCTGTCTTCGCCACGAGGCGAATTCACGGCGCTTTCTCACCTGCACCAGTATGGCATCGACGCTCGTCCATTCCTCATCTAAGATGGGGGCTTCATCCTTGGCTGCGCGACGGATCCCGAGTAGGTACTCGAATGACTCGTTGGTGAGGTGGAGCTGCTCAAGACGTGGCTCGATATCTTCACCCGCGTCGCGCCGAGCGGCCAGCACCTCGAGTTCCGTCGCGGGCACGCCAACGCTGTCTTCGAAGTTCGCATCGAACGCCGCTACATCAGTCGTCTCCTCATCGTCCCGTACCGCTTCGAGCGCATCTGCCTGTGTCTTGACAAACTCGCGCCGCGCCTGCCACAGTTCCGCGGCTTCGCCCGTCAGTGAGTCCTGTAGATCGTTCGCACGAATCAGATCCGGGTCGATGTGTGGTGTCTGGCTGCGCCGCTGAAGTGCCTGCTGCCATTCACTCCGGGCCTGGGTCGTCGCGCGCCAGCGAGCTAGCCGAGCCTTGAGGGTGTTCCAGTAGACCAGGCCTTCGGCTGCTTCCTTGGCCTGCCAGTCATCGTACTCGTGTTTCTCCTTGCGAGCCGAGACGAGAAGCGCGACAATCTCCTCAATAGCCTCCGTGGTCGGCCGGTTCGCGGGATCGGGGTCGTTGGCCTCGGCCCGCACGTCCATGAGCCGCTCGAACATCTCCAACGTTAGGTGGAGATCGTCCTCAAGCCGGCTCTGTGCCTCCGCGGCCACAGCGGGATCGTTACTGTGCAGATCGTCGCGGAGGTTATCCAGGTCGTGCTGCAGTGAATCGCCCGGCTGTTCGTGGCCTAGTGCCTGCCGGAGCAGCGTCTCGAACCCATCGTTCTCGTACGCGTCGCTCAGCTCCTCCCGAATGGTTTCGAGTTCACTGTGGCGATCATCGAGCAGATCGATGGCGGTCTGGCCGACCGTTGATTCTGCGAGATCCTTCCGGTCCCGCTTCTCGGGATCGATTAGTGGCTCTTCGGTGGGCATAACCGGCGGCCAATCGCCGACTGCGGGCTCACGCAAGGAGATCCAGAATAGTTCTGGACCGAACGCGACTGGCTGATCCCCCTCTTCGTCGATCCAGGTGGTGTACAGGGCCTGCTTTTGTGCCTGTACCAGAATGGAGAAGAAGGCCCGCCATTCCTCGTCAGTGACCGGGTCGCGACGTGGATCGGCTACCCAGGCTGTCGCTTTGTCCCGGAGCGCCACGAGACGGTTGAACGCCTCTACTGTCAGGTGCAACTCCTCATGAAGTCTGATGGCAGTTGTCTCGACATCACTCGCATTGCCTTGAGTCAAGTCGTCGCGGAGCGTGCTGAACGTGTCGGGTGGCATCGTATCAGCCCACGGCGTGACGTCGGTAGTGTCGTACGTGACTGGCTGGTACATACGGTCGAAGAGGGCTGCGACGTCGGGCATCTCAACGTCAGCCCCATCCTCGTCTACGGCAGTCTCGGTCGGGCCGGCAAGCTCGTCCAACCGCTCGTCGACCCATTCACGTCGCTTGAGCCAGAGGTCGAAGGCAGTGGCACCGGCCTCGGGTTCGCGCAGATCGTCCGGGCCGATGAGATCCGGGTCGATGATGGGCAGCGGTGCCTCGGCGTCGTCACGATAGGGATCGGTCGGCCAGTCCTGTTTGAGCCAGCGGTCGCGCAGGGATTGCAACCGCGCGCTCAGGAGATACGGGATGGCGATGATCTCGACGGTGTCGGTATCCGCGACGTAGTCGACGTCTACCTTACCCAAGAGGGCCCCCTCGTCGACCGTCGCAACGGTGACCGGTCCCGTGGCCGTCGTCCGCTCGCCAGCGGCCACGAGCGCCGTCCTGTCCGGGTCGGAAAAGAGCTCGACTCGGACACCATCGACGGCCGGAGCGCCCGTCAGACTCACGTAGATCGTACCGTCCGGGTCGGTGTGCCGGGTCCACTCGACGCCATCAAGGTTCCAGTGCGTAATCTGCTCCGAGTCATCACCGCGCTTGGCACCCTCGGAGAGCGGGTCGCGGGTGGTATCAACCAAGCCGAAAAGCTGCTCAAGGGCGGGTTCCGTCAGAGCATCCGCGTTGGTGGCCGATGTGTCAGGGTCGAGGAAGAGACGATCGACCGCGTCACGAGGAATACCGAGGCGGTCCGCCAGTACGAGTCGTATCTCGGGTCCAGCAGTTCGGGCCGTACGGATCTCATCGAAAGATGTTCCGAGCTCGGTCAGAATCGCCGTGTATGCGTCTTCGAGGTACTTCTCGTGTTCCTCCGCGAGCCTCGCTTCAGCAGCCGAGTCACTGGGCGGGAGCTCGGAAGCGGCCAAGTATCTTCGCAACACGTCGATGCAAACGCGTACTTGGCAGACCTCTCGTTCCACCTCATCACACGCTGTCGGCAGATCGCCGAACGGCTGGTGAAACCGCTCTGTGAGGTCCGCCAGCGTGACCGCGACCGCATTGCCCTGGTCGTTCTCTTGCTTCAGGTAGGTCACGGTATAGTCCAGCAACTCGGCCAAGTAGGCTAATGGGCTAACTGCCGCTTCACAGTCCCGGCAGCTGCACGTGTTGGGAAACAGTGCGTCCAGATCAGCTTCGGGAATGCTGTCGGACAGAGCCGAGGGAAAGCCGCTGGCGTGGTTTGCCCGATAGGACGCGATAAGGTTGTTGAGGAACTGCTTCTGTACGTCTGCCTCAACCCGCACACTCGACGCCCCGACATCGCCCAGCACCTCCCAGTTGGTTCCGACGAAATCCGCTCGTGTGTGTCCGGCGATATCAGCGATGTTGTCCAACCCCTCGTCGATGAGATCGGAATTGAACTCCGTGTCGGTGGATAGTGTGCTCAGTCGGGCGTGAGCCTCAAGAGTAGGTATACCCGGATGCTCTGGGTCGACCCCATCGAGGTGAGTGATACCTCCCTCCCGACGGATGTCCGCGAGGGTTTCAACGTTGTGCTCGGATAGGGTCAATAGTAGATCAGCGGGCCGCTCCACGTTTGTCGTTTCGGCAACTTCCGTGACTGTCTTCCCTTCCTCCGCTGGAGCGTGGATTTCGACGACCTCTTTTTGCTCTCTCGGAGCAGATATTTCGGCGTTAGCGAGTTCTGTGCCGTCCTTTGCGATAATGTGCACCCGAAGGCGACGTACGTCTTCCGTGCCCTCTTCGTGGTCCACTGCGGACTCCTGACGCGGAGCGAAGTAGAGCAGAGTGAACAGCCCGTTGCTATCGGTGATTTCCCGACCCAGATCTCTGGGCTCAGGGCTGGCATCCAAGTCGAACCCGTGGATGGTGACCCCTTCTAGTGTCTTACTGGTGTCTTCGGTAAGCAGTCGACCGATCACCTCATGCGCGACCAAGAGCCCCTCCTCGATGCGGAGTTGTTCAACGCCGTCCATGATTGAGTCGAGCGACTCGCGCAGTCGGGTGGGAACGATGTTCTCTTCGATGGCGTTCACCAGGGCCGAGCGTAGCGCCTCAGATCCCTTCTCGAGAAGGGTTTCGAGCTCGAGAGAGAAGTCCAGCCGCCCCCAGCCGTAAAAGGATTCCGTGGGCAGGTTCGTATCTTGGGCGTGTCGAGACGCGGCGGCGAGAACCGTTATGTGCTGGCGGTCAGCCCCCGTCTCCTGTGCTAAGAAGTCGACGTCTTTATCCGTAAGTTCGGCCGGCTGTAGGCCCTCTAAGACCGGCTCTAACTCAGCCAAGAGCCGCTCGTATTCAGGGAGCTTTGGCTCATCGCTGGGGTCGACTACGAGATCAACCACCGCGACGGGCGGAGCGTTGAAAAAGGTCTCCGAAACGGCCAGCTTCTCACCTTCTTTGTCGAACGCGCGTACCACAAGGTCGGCACGCTCCTTCTCTCCTCGGGCGAATTGCTCTGCAGTGTAGGTGATCTCGTACGCCCCCCGCTCATCGGAGTGGACCTCTCCCAGTTGTTGCTGCTGACGTAGATCCTGATCGGTGACCCGAATCGTGGTGCGAGGAAGCGGCTCGCCGTCCTGCTGACGCACCGTCCCACTGACGGTGAATCGCTCCGGTTGCTGCGAGTCCACGGCCGCGTTGATCGCCTGCGCCGTCCGCTCGTCTACCTCGCCGGTTCGCTCTAACCCGTGTCGCTCTTGGAATTCCTCGACCACTCCGCGTGTTTTCGTGCCGAAGAACCCTTCGTCGATCTCGGAAGACGGGAGAGTGAAACCTAATGCCTGTAACTCCTCATGGAGTAACTCTACGTCAGGGCCTTTCATCCTGACACGCAATTCTCGGCCCTGGAGGTTCATGACGTCCTGAGAGGAGTACGGGTGACACCAACATCCCCCACATTGATGGCTGTGTTCGGGTAACGAATTGCCTCCTCTTTCGTGTCAAGTGATTGCATATTGGCCCAACCATATCGTCGAAAATATGGCGATTAATCGAAACAGAAGCATGTAAACAAGTTATACTTTTCGGTGCGATTATAAGATAGGAAAGAACGTTCTACGCCAATTTAGTACGGTTTTCTGAAAGAGAATATTAGGACATTTCTAGTAATGGATGGACATCCGAGTACAGCGGTGTTCCGCGGAAGGGGCGTTCATGTGTCACATGGAATTCTACGGACGCTCTGTGATGGCCGACCCGACACCTCACCGGAAGACAACCCATACAGAGAGTGTTTTTCAAGGATTTCGGTTAGTAGTAAACACCCGGTACTGACCGCATTTAGCAATAAACGATGTGGACAACCCCTGATCGAATATTTTGATACCACGGCGAGTTGTTCTTATCAGAAATGTATACGAAACATTTATTTCCAGTGAAAGGTTCCCTAGCAGGGTAGTACCTCGTCGGACAGTCTTGCCGATGGTGCTGTAGAAGAAGACTGATGAGCAATAAATCAGGCGTAGCCGAGCAGGTCATCTCGGTCCCAAACGGCGGTGGTGCCATAGCGGGCATGGGTGAGACGTTCTCACCGGACCTTCACACGGGAACCGGGAACTTTTCAGTCCCAATCGAGGTCCCAAACGGTCGAAACGGATTCCAGCCCGACCTGGCCCTGACGTATAGTACCGGGAACGGAAACGGCCCGTTCGGGCTCGGCTGGGCGCTTAGTGTCCCCGGCGTCGGTCGCAAGACGTCTGACGGGGTTCCGATCTACGACGATACAGAGGATACGTTCGTCCTCTCGGGGGCCGAAGACCTCGTCCCAGTCACGGTGGTTTCGAAGACCGAGGAGGACGAGCAGCGGACACGATATCGACCTCGGACCGAGGGATTGTTCGCTCGGATCGATCACCATCGGGGGCCGACCAGCGATCACTGGGAAGTATGGAGTAAGGACGGTCTCCGTAGCATCTACGGCACCCCGGGAGCTCGTGGGACGGACTCGGCGACAGTCGCAAAGCCACCGGACCGACAGAAGATTTTCGAGTGGCGGCTAACCCAGACGGTCGACCCGTTTGCGAACCGCATCATGTACCAGTACCGCCGGGATTCGGCGGGTCAAAAAGTGGAGGGCGATGGACCGCGTGCCCCCCCACGTCAGTGGGAGCAGTCATATCTTCAGCACATTCGGTACGTCGATGTCGACAACGATGGTGAGACGGAGTATCTCGTGTCAGTTACCCTCGACTACGAGGACCGTCCTGACCCCTTTTCCGTGCACCGATCAGGCTTCGAGATTCGCACCCGATGGCGGTGCACTCGTATTTCCATTCGAAGCCACGTTACGGAGGATGGAACGTATCTCGAGGACGGCCGGCTCGTTCGGAGCTACGAGCTGCGCTATCTCGACGAGCGATCAAACGTGACCGAACGCCTCCCATTGAACGGAGTCTCGGTCCTAAGTCAGGTCCAAGTCATCGGCCACGACGGCAAGGAAACGCAAGACCTCCCACCGCTCGAATTCGGCTACGCGAAGTTCAGCCCCGAAGAGAGCGATTTCTTCCCGTTAGAAGGCAACCTCCCACCGCGCTCCTTGTCGTCGCCTGATCTCGAACTCGCGGATCTGTTCGGGAACGGCCTCCCGGATATCGTCCAATTGAATGGATCAGTCCGCTACTGGCGGAACCTCGGCGGCGGCGTTTTCGCCGCCCCTCAGTCGATGCGGGAGAGCCCCTCTGGTGTTCGCCTCGGTGATCAGGGGACCCAGCTGATCGATGCCGACGGCGACGGACGAATCGACCTCCTTACGACGATCAACGGCCTCTCGGGATACTTCTCGCTTCAGCACGACGGCGAGTGGGACCGTCGGTCGTTCCGCGCCTACGACACAGCGCCGAGTTTCAACCTTGAGGGCCCGGAAGTACAACTGATCGATTTGGATGGCGATGGCGTCACCGATGCGCTCAGATCAGGGAGCCGATTCGAGTGTTTCTTCAACGATGCCGAGACTGGCTGGCATCGTACGCGGCAGGTGGCCAGAGACCAGCTCGATGTCTTCCCGAACGTCTCCTTTACGGACCAGCGGGTGCGGTGGGGAGATCTATCGGGGGATGGGTTACAGGATATCGTCCTCGTCCACGACGGGAATATCGAGTACTGGCCGAACCTCGGCCACGGGGATTGGGGAGCTCGCATCCACATGCGAAACAGCCCACGATTTCCCGGCGGGTACGACCCGAAGCGACTTCTGATTGGGGATGTCGATGGCGATGGTCTCGCCGATCTCGTCTACGTCGAGGACAACCATCTCGTCCTATGGATCAACCAGAGCGGCAACCAGTGGAGCGACCCGATCGAGATCGACGGCACGCCCTCGGCAACCGATATGGACGCCGTTCGAGTCGTTGACCTCCTCGGGACGGGTATCGCGGGCGTCCTTTGGAGCGCGGATTCCCGTAATGGGCGGTCCCAGGCGTTCTTCCTCGATCTCACCGGTGGGGCGAAGCCATATCTGCTCTCCGAGATGGACAACCACATGGGTGCGCTCACTCGTGTCGAGTACACCCCCTCGGTCGAATTCTACCTTGAGGACCAGAAGCATCCAGACACACGGTGGCAGACATCGCTCCCGTTTCCGGTCCAGACAGTGTCGCGTGTGGAAGCGATCGATCAGGTCTCCGGTGGGAAGCTCACGACCGAGTACTGCTATCACCAGGGGTACTGGGACGGCGTCGAACGGGAGTTCCGCGGGTTCGGCATGGTCGAGCAGTTCGATACCGAGCGGTTTGAGGACTACGACGGGCCCGGATACCACGACCATCCTGGCGATGTAAACGAGGAGCAGTTCTCTCCGCCCACGCTGACGAAGACGTGGTTCCACCAGGGTCCGATCCGTGCGGAAGGCGGCAACTGGTACGAGGCGGACTACGGTGCCCAGTACTGGCCAGGCGATCCACAGATGTTCGATCGCGCCGGCTCATTCGAGGCACTCTTTCGAGTCCGGCATCTCACCCGACGCGACGAGCGCGATGCCCTGCGGACACTTCGGGGACGAGTATTGCGGACGGAACTGTACGCGCTCGACGAAACGGCACGTTCGGACCGGCCATACACGGTCACCGAGCAGTCGTACCGTGTTCGAGAGATCCGCGCAGACGATGCAGACGGCGGAGGCGGCGAGGTACTCGATACGGACCGCCGGGTGTTCTTCCCACACTCGGTCGCGAGTCGGACCACGCAGTGGGAGCGCGGTGACGACCCGATGACACAGCACTCGTTTACCGGTGGGTACGACGAGTACGGCCAGCCACGGTACTCGATCGAGGTCGCCGAACCCCGGACGCCGACAGGTGACGACCCCGACGAACCGAATCCGTTCCTCGGAACCTACGCAATCACCGAGTTCGCGGCCTTGACCGACGATGACCAGTACATGGTTGACCGCCCAATCAGAAGCACTACCTACGAAATTAGCGATAGGGACGCCGAGAGCGTCTTCGAAATTCGAGACGCGCTGGTGCCGGGCCTCGACGACGCGCTCGAAGCTGGGTCATTGCCAGACGGGAATCTCGTCGGCCAGTCGGTGACGTTCTACGATGGTCCCGCCTTCACCGGCCTCCCGTTCGGCGAACTCGGACAGTTCGGGGCCGCCGTTCGGACCGAGACGCTCGTGCTCACCGACGATGTCCTCGCCGATGCGTATCCCGCTGGAGACGAGGTGTTCGACGGTGAGTCGCTCCCGTACTTCGCACCCGATGGCACACCGGCATGGCCCGACGGAGTCGAGCACCCGGATCCATATCCCGAGGCATTCAATGAGCGGTACGGACAGCGGATCGACGAGACCAGGGCAAACGAGGCTGTTCCACCTGCCGAACGATTGACGGTCACACCGCTCGGATATGGATTCTCAGACGGGGAGGCTGAGGCGCCGTTCGTCCGCGGGTACTACATCGCGACCGACCGCCGAGCGTACGACGTCCAGCCGGACACGGATGGAGGACGTGGGCTGGTGCGGGAAACACTCGGACCACTCGGCTTCGAACATGACGGAACCCTCCAGCACCGATCGCGTATCGAATACGACGCGTTCGAGTTCCTCCCTGTGGAGGCCATTAATCCGGTCGGGCTAACGACCCGCGTCAGGGCGTACGACTACCGGACGTTCCAGCCCCTGTCGATCGTCGACGCGAACGAAAACCGGACCGCTTTCGGGTACACACCGCTCGGACTGCTTCGGTACACTGCGGTCATGGGACAGGAAGACGTCGACGAGGGGGATACGCTGGACCAACCGGGGACGGTCTTCACGTACGATCTTGCGGCATTCGACGAGAGTCCCCTCGACTATCGGCAACCGGTCTCCGTGCATACGGCGACACGCGAGCGACACCAACAACCGGCCCTGTCACCGCAGGAACTGGATGATCTCACGTTCGAGGAGGAAGTGGACGCTCATCCCGAGCACTTCATTCAGACTCGGGAGTACTCCGACGGATTCGGTCGGCTGGTACAGACTCGAACACAGGCGGAGGATGTCGTCTTCGGTGATTCGACGTTCGGGAGTCAGGATCTCTTCGTCGACCAGATGATCGTCGTTCGAGACGACGGTGGTTTCGATCCAGGAGGTTTGGAAGATCTCTCAGGGCATTCGGTTGGTGTTCGGGTCGGCGCAACGAGCGAGTGGGTTGCGAAGGAGCGTCTGGTAGCCGAAGGTATCCTTTCCGAGGAGGAACTCAAAGGGTACCCGAACTATCCAGCGGCGATCAACGCGCTCATTGCCGGTGACATTGATGCGGTCGTTCTGGACGAGGCGATCGCCTCGGGGTTCACGAACCAACGGCCGGTCCGGACCACGTTCCCGATCACGCCGAAGGAAGCCGTCGGCGAGGTACTTACAGACGGGGAGGGACCGCGAGTCGTGGTCAGCGGCTGGCAGACCTTCGACAACAAGGGGAACGTGGTCGAACAGTACGAACCGTTCTACGCGACTGGCTGGGACTACCTCTCACGTGAGGAAGCCGAGGCTGAACAGCCTATGTTGTTCGGCCAGAAGGCGACGATGTACTCCGACCCGCGTGGGCAAGTCATCCGGACTGTAAACCCAGACGGTTCGGAGCAGCGGATGCTCTTCGGCACGCTCGAGGAGAAGCTGCTCGACGAGCCGGATGAATACACACCGACGCCTTGGGAGGGCTTCACCTACGATGCGAACGACAACGCCGGACGCACGCACGGAGAGGATCCGAACCTCGCCATCGACGCACACTTTCACCCACCAGAGGGGTACCAACACCACTGGGACACGCCAGCCAGCAGTGTCGTTGATGCGTTGGGGAGGACAGTCGAAACCGTCGAGCGAAATCGGCGTTCGATAGAAGATCCGGTCGATTTCCTCCGAATCTCGACAACCTACGACATTCGAGGCAACGTGTTGACAGTAACTGATGCGATGGACCGCAAAGCGTTCAGCTACAACTACGACTTGGCGGATTCCCCACTTCGCATCGACAGTATCGATGCGGGGATTCGCGTGACAGTCCTCGACGCAGTCGGGAACGAGGTCGAACGCCGGGACAGTAAGGGAGCGATCGTCCTCCAAGCGTATGACGAACTGAATCGGCCAGTCCGACTGTGGGCCCGGGATGGTGGTCCGGAGGCCGATGAGGACGAACTACCGACGCTTCGCGAGTACCTCGTTTACGGAGATGGACCGGATGCGGGCTCCCAGAATCCGAGTCCCGACGATCCCTTCGTGGCGGAAGCCATGGAGCGGAATTTGCTGGGAGCACTGGTCCGACACTACGACGAAGCAGGTCTCGTGACCGTTCACGAATACGATTCCATGGGGAATCTACTCGAGAAAGAACGTCGTGTCATCAACAACGACGTCATCCCAGACGAACTCCCTGTCGACTGGCTTCCGCCGGACACGACGCTGGACGATCGTGAAGCCCTCCTGCTTGACGAGACCGGATACGTGACGAACTTGACCTATGATGCTCTGGGCCGTGTCCTGACGGTACGATATCCAGAAGACGTCGACGGTGATCGAAAGGAGCTCCACCAGACGTACAACCGTGCTGGTACGCTCGAACACGTCGAACTCGTGCGTAGCTTGGGGACAGTCGACGAGTCGGCGGAGACGTACGTCGAGCATATCGCCTACGACGCGAAGAGTCAGCGGACGCTTGTCGCGCTCGGAAACGGGGTGATGACACGTTACGCGTACGACCCGCGAACGTTCCGCCTCTCACGCCTGCGTTCCGAGCGGTACACGAATCCACAAGGAACCGAACACGAATACGTCCCGACCGGCGAACCACTGCAGGACCTCAATTACGAGTACGACCTGGTCGGAAACATCACGACACTCCGTGACCGAACGCCCGACAGCGGGATTATCGATTCAAACCTGGGGCGTCACGCACTAGATCGCGGGTTTGAGTACGACTCCACTTATCAACTCACCCGTGCCACTGGACGTGAGTGTGGCAGTGCTCTTACTCAGCAGCCGTGGAGTGGCCTGCCCCGGTGTACGGACATCGCCGAGGTCCGAGCCTACACGGAGACGTACTGGTACGACTCAGCGGGGAGCATGACGGACTTGATCCACTCCGGGATGCCAGGCCGGAATGGTGGGAATCAGTTCCAGCGGGAGTTCCGGATGGAGAATTCCACGAACCGTCTGGAGTTGATGACTGTCGGGGGAGAACACTCCTACACATACGACCCCAACGGGAACTTAATGGAGGAAAACGGCCATCGCCACTTCGTATGGAATCACGGTGATCAGATGACGTCGTTCCAGACCGGCGCTGACGGGGAGGAGCGTGCGCAGTATCTCTATGATGCTGGTGGACAGCGTGTCAAGAAGACGGTGGGGGGACAGGGCGAAGATTTCGGTATGACTGTTTATGTTAACGGCCTTTTCGAACATCACCGCTGGCAGCAGAACGGTGGAGGTTCGAGAGAGGATAATTGGATCCATATTATGGACGACCAGCAACCTATTGCGCTGGTACGGGTTGGCGATCAACACCCGAGAGACGAGACACCAGATGTGCAGTATCACCTCTGCGATCACCTTGGCAGCAGTAACCTGATCGCCGACGACGATGGAGAGATCATCAACGCAGAGGAATATACACCCTATGGCGGGACCAGTTTCGGGGGGTTCGTGGGGAAACGATACCGCTTTACGGGGAAAGAGCGGGACGAGGAGAATCAGCTGTGCTATTACGGGGCGCGATACTACGCTTCTTGGCTGGGGCGCTGGACATCCTGCGACCCTTTGGGGAGTGTCGACGGTACAAACCTCTACAGTTTCACATTGAACAACCCGGTACGGTATCGGGACCCCTCCGGAACTCAGACAGAAGAGATCTGGAAAGCAGGGGGGAAGGTTGCGAATGCAGGGAAGAAGATTGCTGTGGGAGCTGTGGGGACTATTGGCGACTTCCCGGAGATGGCGGCCGCTTGGACGGAGGCCGTCAACACGCGATTGGGTAAAAAATACGGGGGGAAGACGTTCGCTGAGAACATCCAGTTGTTCAAACAGGATATAGTGGAAACAGCCGAAACAAAGGGGATAGGATCGAACAGGAAGAAAGGAACTGCGATCAATAAGTCACGGCGGATATTCGATTCAGTGAACCAGAAGTTCAAGGCAATCCTAAAGAGAGAGGGCTTCATCCTGCCGAAGGGAACGCCGATCCATCACGCTATATTTAAACTTGCCGACTTCCCGACAGAGTCGCTGGATCCATTTAATCTCCAGCCATCGAGGGGCCATGCATCAGATCCCGACAGCCCGCATGGACGCGGCCACACGGCTCAGGCACGACTGGGAGACAAAATAAACGAACTTGCCGAAAAGAGCGACATCCCAGTCAAAAAACAGGGAGGGTGGATGCAGAAATTCTCTTCAACACGTGCTCTCACTCGCAACATATTGATGGCTGTTCCCTTATTAGATGTAGGTGTGCAGCAGCTATTCTATGATGATAGTGCATATACTGGTAACCGGGCAGAAGATGCCATGTACAATCTCACCATAGCGCAGTTATGGGAAATTCCAATTGGGGTGGCTTCCATTGGTATTCTATTAGGTGAAGGTATGGCGGCAAGCGCACGCAAAGTGCCCGGCAGAAACGAATATATGAAGCCGTATGGAGCCCAAATGTGGATTCATTATTAATTCAGATACGAATCCATAATTTATTAATGAGAATGGGCGATCAAGAGATCACTCTGGACATTATAATTGCACACGCTCGTTGGCTGTGCGATTACGACCGTTCCTGGACAGCCTGTCCGTATCGGTCTCATAGTAAGTTAGCGCGCCCCTGTCCCTGACGACCTACATCCTAGGCAGCAGAGTTGGATAGATGAACGAATACGGGTGTTTTCGTACACCCTGCACGAAACCTTCTAGATTTATAAGCGCGTACCCCCGGCACGGAATGATCGCCTGCTATTGCCGCGTCTCCACCGACGACCAGAGCCTCCAGCGACAGATCGACGCAACTCAGACGTACGCCCGAACTCGCCTCGGGGCAGAGCTCGCCGATATCCAGATCTACCGGGACACATCGACCGGGACGGACACTGCCCGCGGTGGGTACCGGGACCTGATAACCGACATCGACGCAGGGAAGATCGATGCAGTGGTCGTCAACAGCGTATCGCGTATCTCCCGATCTATCCGGGATCTCGACCGAACGGCCGAACGCATCGCGAACGGAGGGGCAGAACTCCACATCCTCGCCGAGGGACTGACGATGAAGCCGGATGACGACGATCCGTACCAGAAGGCGCTCTTTCGGCTACTTGGCGTGTTCGCGGAACTCGAGGCGGAGATGATCCAACAGCGGACGCAAGAAGGCATAGCGGCCCGCCAACGCGAGGAGAACTACCACCACGGCCGGCCACCGCTGGGGTTCCAGAAGGAAGACGGGCAGCTCCTCGAGGGCGAGAACTATGATCAGGTAGTGACCGTCCTCGACATGGTGCAGAAGGGGGAGATGAGCAAGCGGCAGGCTGCTCGGGAGATGGGAACGTCCCGACCCACGGTCGACCGGGCGCTCAAGCGAGCAGAGCTGTACGGGCTTTGAGCCGGTCGGGACGCTGCTTCGAAGCTGATTTCGGCAGTCGTCGGCCGCCCCGGTCCCAGACTGCCACTCGGCGTAAACTAGTTGGTCGTGTATGCAGTCTGCATACACATGAGCACATCTATCCGGGTCTCCGACGACACCAAGCAGATGTTGGAGCGCCTGAAACGCGAGGATGAGACGTTCGACGACCTCCTCGAGCGGCTCGCGCTAAGAGAGAAACCCATCGACATTGGCGCGTGGAGTGAGGAAGAGGCCGACCGCGCACGGGAGGCAGTGAAACAGTCCCGGGAGAGTTTCGAGCGGTGACGTTTCTTGATTCGTCGGTCATCATCGACATGCTAGAAGGCGTTCCAGAGGTCGTCGAGTACGTCGAAGACCGAGGGCAGCCCTACCTCACGTCCGCGATCTGTGTGTTCGAAGTGGTGGACGGGAAGGTCGGCTCCGGAGAGACTGATGCCGTCGGCATCCGCCAGCAGTTCGGCGGAGTCCAAGCGCTCGACCTGAACGAGCAGATTGCACTAGAGGCAGGGCGGATGCAGGACAAGCTGGTGGACGACGGGGAGCGGATGGCCGCGCGTGACCTCCTTATCGCGGCGACTGCGCGGTCGACGGGAGACGAACTAATCGTCGCTGATGGAGACTTCGAGACGCAGCTCCTCACCAACCTGATGGACGTCACGAACCTTCGCAAGTAGCCCTCGGTTCTTCATCTTTGGGATTCGTGTAATTCACCAGTTCATCCGCGTCATTACTATCGATCTAGAGTCCGACCGATTCCCTAATAGAGATAGTGAGCCTAATGATCTCGTATGGTTTAGCGTCGGATCTCAGATGGTCAACGGAGGATCGAAGCATATCCACATGACTTCATGGAGCAGTAACACATTT
This sequence comes from Salinirubellus litoreus, assembly GCF_037335815.1. Taxonomy (NCBI): domain Archaea; kingdom Methanobacteriati; phylum Methanobacteriota; class Halobacteria; order Halobacteriales; family Natronomonadaceae; genus Salinirubellus; species Salinirubellus litoreus. Next base: position 775,144 of record NZ_CP147841.1, read on the forward strand.
GAATAAACGCATGCACCGGAGGCGGAAGCCATCTTACTCAGGTGATAGAAGGCAGAATTAGTGTAAAGTAGGCTTTCGAAATTCCGACGCTAAGGATGATCTCCATCTCTCGAGGCTAAATTCTATGTCCATTACTGACTGATGAGGTGCCAGATTGTGCCTACATTGAGACCAATGAATACATAGCGGTCTTACCCCGGGGGGCTGCTGGGTTAGTTGGCCCTCTGGTTCGGCTGTCCCGATGGTCGGGTATGGTTGGTCGGGTGCGCCTACCGTGGTCGGATATCGTCGATTGGATCGATGGGATAGGAGGGGTCGGGTCGGAAGTCACACTACTGGACAACCATTTGAGAGATTAGAATCCCGAGGACAAAGATTTGAACTATTGTATGGGTAGTAGTAACCTCGGGTCACTGTCCGACCGGTTGGATAAATATAGCCAATAATTCTGACTCTTGAGTATGGATTTGGACCACGGGTCAGATATCGAAATTATAGTCCCCAAACGTCTGTTGGTCCAGTGCCTCCGTCACTCGGTCAACGTAGTAGTCCGTCTTGTCGCTCACCGCCTGGATGCTCTTCGAGATTCGCTTCCACTCTGTACCGTCCGTCTCGGCGATCACCTCGATGTGGTCATCTAAACCCGCCTCCTGCAGCTCGTAGATCGTCTGCTTCGCCTCTCTCAACAACTGCTTTTGCTTTTCGTTGCTCAATGCTTCCCAGTATTGGTGCGAGTCTCGCACAACATCTTCTGCGGAGAACTCGCCCTGCTTCACCGCTAACGAGATGACCGATCGGAGGATATGCGTGACGAATGTCCGCCGGTCCTCTTCGTACACGTCGTATGGATAGTAGCTTACCGGCAACGGCTGTGACGGTTCCCCATTGATCGGGAATAGTTCGCGCAACGCATCGAACGTGAACTCGTGGCCATCTAGGTTCCACACCGAGAACCCGCTGCTCGGGTCATGCCGGAAATGCACGAGTGCGAATGGATCTGGAATGTAGTTGTCGTTGGATAGGTCGGTGAACGACGACAGTGTGAGCTCGGCCGATAAGTCGTCGGCCGCAACGTCCCTCACTATCCCCTGTGCGACCAACGCGTCTTCTCGACCTTTGAGTGCTTGGTACCGTTCAAGCTGATCGGGCTCTACCGTGTTTGATTTGCAGTCTACAACTAAACTGTTGGCGTGCCGCACTGAGGTCAGAACAATGTCGGGGTGCAGGTCGTGGTCCTCGACGAAGATCGGCGGCTCGATGACGTCGCAACCGTATTCGAGCTCGGCGAGCGTGTGGGAGAACGTCGGGTCCGACCGGGTCAACGCTATCCACGCGTTCATCTGCACGGTGTGGTCGGAAATATCATACATCGGCTATCACCAGGGTCGCTGATGGGTCGTAATAGTGCTGCAGGTTGGTGAAGATACGGAGCATCGTGTTACCGCACCCCTCCTCGTACAGATACAGCCGAATCCACTCACCGGTCATCTCCATGCTGAACTTGTCGCCGTTGTGCATGTCCACTCCATCCACCTTGTAGTAGCCCTCCTGCAATCGTTCGACGTGTCCCCACAGCCGAAACGGGTCACGAGCATTCACGACATGTTCAAGGAATGCTTCGATATTCTCTACTGTCTCCGTGAATTCGATGACGGCAGGTGACCCCTCGATCCGGACACTATGTTCTTGACTGCTGCCGCCCAGCAAGTGATTCGACTCAATCGCATCCAGGACCTCTCGGTAGTCTTGCTTGATCTGGTTTACTGTCTCTATATGGAGTTCGATATTTGATCCGCCGCGCGTCGTGAACGCCCCATCGTTCGTTACCCGTTCTCGGACGAAGTCGCCACCAATCTCACGGCGAATTTGGACGTTCGACAGAGACAGGAACTTCTCGATATCGTCGCTATCTTTCAGTAATGAGTATAGTCGGCTGGCCCCATGTCCTGAGGTGTTAACGGAGAGGTCGCCGAACAGCAGATGATCCTCTATAAATTCCTCCGGGAACACATCGTCGGCGTCGTAGGTGAGACCAACACCCTCGAACTCGCCCATGCCCGCAATAGACTCGACCTGTTCGCTGGGTAACCACATCCGATCAAGACCGCTACCCTCTCGCGACAGCATATCGCTCACCGCCTTTCCGGTGAACTCGGAGTCCTCCATTGAGTACAGGTTCCAGAATCGGTCATCTATCGTATCCAAGAAGACGTTGCCGCTGCCATAGTCACCAGTAAGCTTCACAAAGTAGAGGTCTGAGTCAATCTTATCGGCAGCTTGGATGGCATCATGAGAGTCGAAAAGATCGTCGGGCGCGACGTTGGTCTCGATGATGTGGGTTTTCAGCATGTTTTGTCCGAAATCGAGCTCTAAATCTTCGACAAGAGCTTGGTGCGTGTTTTCCAAGCGCGCCTGGAAGAGGTCGAGCACCTCCCGCCGGCTTGAGAACGGGACAATGGACATGCGATGTTCCTTCTCCAGAGCGTTTTAGCACCGGGCATCAAATCATTTGCCCAATAACAGGACTCGAAACTATCGGACAACTATCTTACCCACTACCTGCTTAAGAAGCTCCGAGTCTATCTGAGTCTCGTAGACTAGCTCCGTCCTCGTAACCGTGGTCTTCTCGTGCCGAGGTAGCAGCGTGTTTCGATGCCGAGACTGGATTTCTCTATACTACATGTAGGCCGGTTGCCGGAGACGACCTTCGACGGCCAGAACCTCCAGTGCCTCCCGAATCGTGTCTTCCTCTTCATTTGCGGCGTCGACGGCGGCAGCTCCCGTCTGATAGGGCCTCTCAAGCTTCGAAAACAATTCGTCCCCCGGTACGAACAGCCCGAAACGGGCCATCTGAATTCCTTTCAGCTTCACTCCGTCGACCTTTCTGAACGTGGCACAGTTCGGCTTCCATTCTCCCACAGTGATAATTTCGTCATCATCATTAGGTGTCCTGATGAGACCTAGCCCTCCGCGACTGCTGACTTCCATAATCCGATTGAACGCATTCCCTGCGGCAGGGCGGTGATCCTTGTCAGATACCTGTTGGCTACTGAGCGACCATCCTGACCCGTAATCAGCGACGAATAATCCTTCAGCCGTGAACCGAGCCTGCAGGGTTTCAGGGATTCGGGGCTTATTGTAGCATCGAATTACTGGTTGGTCGCTGGTATGTCTAAGCGACATCATCCTATCTGACGACGACGATTCAGAAGTTGAATTAGCTCGTTTCAAATATCGATATGGACGTACAGCGGCTTCAGTAAAGCATCACTCGGATCACCCGTAACTCTTCATTCAGGATAGAAAATGAGGTCAAGGATTATTGTTTCGTCTTTTTAACCTCAGACATGTCCATTCTACCGCATCAACTTGTAGCTCTGACGGAGAGAGTAGAGTTCCTCGATGAGGAACATCTCTACACAGCTATTCCGGCTGTTGTGATTGCTGTCGTCTTCTATTTCGATTTTCATACATTGACTAACCTATTGTATAGTCTGGATGGAGGAGGATTGGAGAAATTGTTGACGCTATCGTTGAAGGGCGTTGTGGGCTCGATCGTCACTCATTACATCTACACTGCGGGTCCTACTGCATTCATCACTGGTGGTAAGATGAGGACAAAGGAAGGCGCATTCAAGATAGTCCTGCTCAGTTCTGTCGCAATAGCACTTTCTGTCGGATTTGCTGTACCGGGAATTATTTCTCAATTTGAATATGTGGTGCTACAGTCCGTGGCGCTAATACTCGTTGGTGGATTTCTCTACGTTCATTTACTAGTTGAGAATTGGAGATTAAAGAACGAATCGCCACATATCGCAGCTGGTATCCTGATCCTTATCGCGCCTTACCTGTAATCGGCTTGTGAGACTACTCGGCTATCGAACCGTATCTCGCGGAGCCGACCGAGGGAAGAATCGGAGAGACGATGTCGGTCGCCTGACTGGGAGCGTTACACTGCGTCCGAGGGCGTTGCCACTCGAACGTCAGCGTCGACCCGGTTCTCAACGAACTCCTCGGCCGCCGGGATGGTCGAGGAAGGTACCACCAGAACGGCGGTGTAGTTCCGCTTGGAGGCGAACACTTCGAGTTGCTTGCTGGCGTGGGTGTCCAGCGACGACTTTGTCTCGACCTCCACCGCGAAGAACCGAGGGAAGTCGCGGACGACGAGGTCCGGACGGAACCCACCGATGGTGTCGGGTTGACCCTCTCCAGCGTCGACTGTGTGGTCTACCTGAAGAGTCGCGTCGGGGGCCTTCCGGCTGATGCCCTTGGCCGTCTTCTTCACCAGCCGATCGTGCTTCGACGTGGTCAGCCACTCGCCGACTTTCGCAGCAGACACCACGCCGGCGACGGTTAGGAGTGCCTTGGCCGGGGCGTTACTCACGCCGCACCACCCCGCACCGGCGTCCCGGCCGCTTGGTGGGTCAGCCGGTACCGGAGCGCACTGCGACGGAAGCCTATCTGGTCGTAGCCTTCCCCCTTCTCGACCCCGTCGGAGTCCTTGATGGCACCGACGACATTGTCGAGTTTATTCATCCGCTCGTCCTCCTCACCGGAGGCCATCGCATCCTCTAGGTCCTGCGGCGAGACGCCGAGAGCCTGCGATGCAACGCCGCGTAGCGTCGTCCTGTCGGCCCCTCCGTCTGGAAGCGCGGCTACTTCTCGCTCGGCCTCGCGTGCGTGCAGATCTTCGAGGAAGCGCTCTCGCTCCTCGTCGACGTGTGCGCCTAGGTCCACGCCTTCTCCGAGGAGGAACTCGCCGGTCCGTTCCTTCAGGATGAAGGTAGACGGGCCGGATGGAGCGAGTTCCTCAACGACCCCGGCCGCTTCGAGGTTACCGAGGACCGTGCCTGTGGTGTGGTCGAGTTCGTTCCCGAGTGCCTCGCCCACTTCGGCACGCCGAACCGTGTCCTCACTGGTAGGGGTCAAGCCCTGCTGGGCGAACCATTCCGCCGTTCGAATCTGGTCCGCAACGCTTGGTTGGCCGCTATTCACCGATCGTATCCAATCTTGTAACGTGTCGTAGATCACTTGCTGACTATCGCAGCAGCTCAGTTCACCCAGCAGAGTAACGCTTAATCCACTCCAGCAAGAACAGTTGGTTGCAATCGTCTTGCTGTCAGGGTGGACCGCTGCCGGGGAACCCATACTCGTGTGGGGGACCCGGAGCCTGTTCCAGCAGGCTCGGTCCCCCTTGTTCAGTTCGTGCCTGACTTGTTAGCAGGGACTAACACGTCCAGACTTAAGAATTACTAGGGTGAGAACCCCCCCTTTGTCTGGTTTCAGTCATAAGTCTGACTCAGGTAATATCGTAATACAATATGACGCCAAGATGCTAGTCCAGCCTAATCTAGAAGATATCGAGCCACACGAATTGTGGTGAAATTCGGTCAACTATCCGAATTCTATCACACCATAAAACAGGGACTATTAAAAGATACGTTACCGGAGTGAAAGTGGTTCGGCAAGGGCACAAATTCGCAGACATCACGTGGATTCGAAGTGGAAAAGAAGGGGGGTTCGCGTAGATACCTGCGGTGCTCGTGGGCGACGTACCACCACGTCGGGTGGCAGGTGGACGTGCGGACGGTGATGCCCATCGGTGGATGGAGTGACTACCCGGCTATCGAGCCGTATCTTGCGGAACCTACAGAGATAAGAATTGGTGATTCGATGCGAAGATGAGTCTCACGTAGTGTCTCTGATAATCGGATTCGTGGGCTTAGTCTAAGTAAAGGTTTAGTTATGACGCGTCTGGATACTAACTATCCGGATGAGTTACAAACAGGTAGCGAAGAATACCGGCAGGTCAGGGCGGGTGAATCTATCCGGGCCAGAGCTTCAGCGATTCGGCTCGGAGGTGGGTGAGCCAATTAAAATCGACGTGGCGGAGTCGAAAGACATCGCTCACGCGATCATCGACAACAGCGAGAACAAAGAGTTCGTCATTATCTCTAAACCAGGGGATTCGGAGATCGACGTATGAGCAGTCGTGAGTATCCAGACCTCTTCGATGCATGTACCCCACGTGATGACGTTCTCAATGGGACGCTCCAAGAAGACCAATTCGCTGCGAGTCTCGCCACGGTAGCACACTCCCCTGAGGAGGCAGCTCCGGTCTACAAGGATGCCTCGGAGTTCTTCGACATGACGTACCCCACGGAGGGACTCCAAACACTCCTGAGCAATCTCTCGGGACGGTTCCTTGCCTCTACCGACTACGACAACGGGGGGTACTCCAGCAGTATACTCTGCCTCGACACACGGTTCGGTGGCGGGAAGACGCACGATCTCATTGCATCGTACCACCTAGCAAAGAACCCCACCAACGTACGCGACCTTGACCGGCATCTGATCGATGCAGCGTCAATCGTTGGTGAGTCCTATCTGGAAGCTGTCGAAGACGGACTGTCGGTCGAGACGGCCGTCTTTGTTGGCGGCCACGTGGACGGGCAGAATGCCCGGAGCGCTGGGCCAGGCTCGGGAGCTCCCAAGACTCGTACGATGTGGGGGGAAATTGCCTACCAGCTCTATGGGATTGACGGCTACGAGTACATCCAAGAGTACGACCAAGCCCAGAATGCTCCGGGGGGCAACACCCTGAAGGGCCTGTTCAAACTCGGCGACGGGCCCGCGCTGATTCTGATCGACGAGATCGCAGCATATCTCGAGGCCGCATCAGCCGTCGAGGTGGGAGACGCTACTCTCGCGAGCCAGACACTGACGTTCATCCTCTCGCTGCTGGAGACTGCATCGGAGGTTGATGACGTCACGGTCGTCTATAGTATCGCAGACACAGCTTTCGAGGAGGAAGCAGAGGACGTCCGGGGGCTCATCGACGAGCTGAACCAGATCGGTCGCCGCCAACACAAGACAGTGACTCCCACCTCCGAGAGTGAAGTGGGCCAAGTGCTGCAGCACCGTCTCTTCGAGACAATTGAGGATGGTGGAGCTGCTAAAGCTGCCGAGTCGTATTTCCAGTACTATGCAGACAGCGACCGGCAGTTCCCACAGGAAGCGACGGATGCTGGGTTCGTGGATCAACTGGAGCGAGAGTACCCCTTCCACCCGACCATCATCGATACGCTCACCGAGAAGATCGATACGATACCGAAGTTCCAGCGGACTCGAGGTGCACTGAAACTTCTCGCTCGGGCAGTCTACTATCTCTGGAACCATCAACCGAAACATTACACACGGCATTGGATCCGGCTCTATGATCTAACGCCGGCGGACGATGCCCCCGATGGGAGCATCGACTCCACACTTCGAGAGACGCTCTTCGAGTTCGTCGACCTGAGTTCGGCCGTCACGGCGGACATCTATAGCGACGACGACGCGGCTCACGCCCAACTCGAGGATCGGAAGTGGGTCGAGAAGGGCATCCCGCCATTGGGGAGTCACCTGACGACTACGGTCCTGTGGCACAGTCTCGCCTACGGTGAGCAGGCCACGGGACTCACCCGAGCAGAGATGAACGCTGCACTTGGCCACCCTGACATCCGGTTCGACAACTACGACTCTGCGTTAGAGGCGCTATCTGGTGGCGATATGAACGTCGCGTGCTACTTCCTCTATGACGAAGAAAGGGTGCGGTTCAAATCACAGCCAAACCTGGTCAAGATTATCAATCAGCGGGTGGAGAACACCCCTGATGCGCAGGCACGAAACCGGTTCGAGAGCCGGCTAGAGAACTCCGAGGTCGGGACAGGGGCGTTCGAGACAGTCGTGTTCCCCGAGTCGCCTGCAGACGTTCCGGACAAGCTATCGAAACCGCAACTCGCGGTGATGCACATGGACACCGCCCCAGTCCTGGACGGGGGAAGCGAGCCTCCGAAGAAAGTACAGCAACTCTACCAGAAAGCCGCCTCCCGACGCGGTGAGGATTCCCAGAGCCGAGTCTACAAGAACTACGTGCTGTTCCTCGCCCCTGACAAGGAACAGATTCAGGGGGCGGTCGACGAGGCACGGCAGCTGGAGGCTATCGAAGCGCTTCTCGACGACTCACAACAGACTGCGGACCTCTCGAACGAACAAATCGAGGAGCTTCGCGAGCGTCGTGACAAGACACACGGTTTGTTGGGTGAGTTCGTCCGTGGTGTCTACCGCCACCTGTACTACGTCGATCGGGACGGCCTGACTCACCTGACGATCAACGCGACCGAGGCCAACGGTGGAACGACACTGGTGACGGCCGTCGAGGAGACTCTCGACGACAGGCTGATTCGAGCCGATGCAGGTCCGAAGGGAGTCGCCTTCTTCAAGCAGAAGCTCTGGCAGCAGACGCAGGACAGCATGACAACCGAGCAACTGGTCGCGCAGTTCGCGAAGAAGCCAGGGCTCCCGTACCTCCTCAACACCAAGCCACTGAGAAAGACGGTGGCGAAGATGGTCGACGACGCCAGCTACACCTACTGGGACAGCACGGTTGGTGAGAACGGCCTCGCGTACTGGGATGGGGACGAAGACGACCGGCCAGAGAACTGGCGGAAGGCAAATCCGCTCTCTGAGTCTCCAGACGTCCAGACGAGCATCAGCGACTCGGACGTCAAGATTGGCGACGAGTACGTTGTCTACACCGAGATCGGCGCGCTTCTGGATGTCCACCACGACGTCATCCGCCCACCAGAGACTGGCATAATAAAATGCGCAGAGCCGGGCTGCGAAGCCGAAGTCGATGAGGAGGGGGACTACTGCTTGGAGCACGGAGATGGTCCAGAAGATCCCGAGTGTTCCAACTGCGGAAAGACGATGGCGAGCAAGAGCGAACTGAACCCGCGTGGACTCTGCCCCGAGTGCGCTCAACCGCAGGATTGGGAGCAGTCGACGAGTCTGATGGCGCCCTCCCGAGCGTTCAACGAGATCCGGACGCACGCTCTCGGAAAGTCTCCTTCGGGTAGCGACCCAGGAATCGACCACGTTATTATCGAGCTGGGGGGTGACGACCAACTGTCCAAGGGGTCGTTCATCGCCCAACGCCAAGCGCTCAAGGATCGGGCCGACAACGTCTCGATACGGATGCGGTACGAGACAAAGTCGTCTAGTGGGGCATCGTACGAGGCCCAGTTCACCGGCGGTCTCAACGAGTTCTCCCACGTGACGAATCAACCGGACCCGTTCGACGGCGCGTCCCTCGTCGAAGTGAAGCTCCGTGTCGACCTGAAAAACCCTGAACCAATCTCGAATGCGGGGGACGACTTGCTCGCGGAGCTTCAGGATGAACTCGGATCGACGAATATCGACGTGAAGGTTCAAGGGCGAGGGCCGGTCGAAGTACCCGCAGAGGTTCAGCAATGACTTCTCCCTCCACCCCTGACGCAGACGCGCCGCCAAATCTCGGCCCCGAAGAGAAGATGGTCGGAGCGGGCCAGCTCGGCAGTAGCGTCTATGGGGGGCGCCCGACCTTCGCGCTCGCCCGTCGGGATAATTCAGACGGTGCATCTCTGACCCTGTACGAGTTGTTGCCCGAGGCGCAGGCTATCGCCCGGCGTGACCGTCTCCAGCGCGGCAATCCCAGACGAGGCCTCGTGAGTGAAGAGTTCAAATCAGTGTTCAGGGAATCTGCGGCTCCGGAGGTCGACAGGTGGGAGTGGGACGACTGGACGGCGGTGAAGGTCACGCGACTGTCTGAAAGTCGCCTCCGTGCTATCCTCCCATTGGTGCGGGAGACACTCCGTGGAGCAGACCGAGACGAGTCTGTTCTCACCGCTGCTGGTTCTGCCGAGGTGTTCCTCCCGGAGACGGTCGGTGTTCGGCTGGCACTGGGGTTCCTCGGTGTGAAGCCCATCCAGCGGGTCGACCGGATGCGGGCGTTCTGTCGTGGTATCGCACGAATGAGTGACGAAGAGTGCTACTACTGGCACGCGAAGTGTCGGTCTCCGTCTTCACCGAACGGCGAGAAGGCACTGCGAACGCTGTTGACGGATCATCTGTAATATGAGTAAGAAGACGACGCTTGGCTCGGAGTTCGAGAATATGAGACAATTGGCAATTGAGGGGGAATTGCCTCTCAAGGCGGTTGGAATCGAGAATCTCAAAGAGGCGAATCCTAAGCACATGCCGCCGCACAGGTACTTGCATCCCTGGTTTGCCCGGAGACCAACACCTGCATCAAGACTGGCGGTGTTGGGATCGATTCTCCCTTCAGACACCTCATCTGACGATCTCCTCCGGCTCATGCAGATTGGACCGAAACAGGGCATCTCATCGAATCTGTCGAAGTACGTAGAACAAAAAAAGTCGACAGAAGCCGAACGCAGCGGAACATTGGGTGAGCATTATGGCTACCCGAGGCCGTTCACTAGTTCACCAACTGACGAAGAACTGAAAAATTTCCATAGTGAACTGAAGGAGTTTTGGGGAGGAGAACTCCCGAACATTCTGGACCCGACAGCGGGAGGAGGAGTTATTCCATTCGAAGCGATTCGTTACGGGCTCCCAACACATGCCAACGAATTAAACCCCGTTCCATCGGTGATCCTGAAGACGCTACTTCAGTATGCTCCAGAAGTCGGGTCTCTAAACGGGGCTGGAAAAAAGTGGGCAGATAAGACAAGAAGCAAGGCCAAAGAGAGACTCTCTGAGTATTACCCGAGCGTTTCAGCCGGTCAATCTATCGACAGTAGTGTCTGTACGTACGTTATTGAGTGTCCGACTTGTGGATCAGATATTCCGCTGGTACCAAAGTGGTGGGTTCGGAATCCGAATGGGAGCGGAACCAGTGTCGTAGCTCGCCCATCACTAAACGAGGCTGGTAAAGTGAGCTACTCGTGTATAATCAATCCCACAGAGGAGGAGCTTGGCGAGTTCGACCCGTCCGACGGAACCGTCTCTCGGGGGGGTGACACCGAATGTATGAGCTGTGGCGTCATCACAGAGAGTGAGGTTGTAAAGAGCAAGATCGCGGATGGAGAGTTCCAACACGACGTATACTGTCTCAAGATACGGAATGATGATGGCACACCAGGGTACCGCGCACCTGCACCAGAAGACCGGCGAGCAATGGAGGATGCTGCCGATCGGGTGGACTCTGATTATGAGCTTGCACAGCTCCTAACTACAGAAATTCCCGAAGGGAACAAAACGAGAGAACCACGGAGCTACGGGATGGAACAATGGAGAGATCTCTTCTCACCCCGCCAGCTCGTCGCACATTATGAATACAGAGCTGCTGTGGAAGAGTTAGAACCGGAAATACGCAATCAACATGACGACCGGACCGCGGAGGCAATTCTCACGCTACTGACCCTCGGAGCAAGCAAGATGATAGAGTATAATTGCCGGCTGGCCTCTTGGCACATGACTTGGGCGTATCCCGACCATGTGTTCAAAGGGAATAATTTCGCTTTCAAGCGGGTTTATGTAGATAACAACATGTCAGTCGGTGAAATGGGCCATGAAATGCACGTTGAGAAGGTCTTGGACTCGTATGAAGAGCTGGTCAGTTATGTTCCAGACGGAGTCGATACAGCAGACGTTTGCCAAGGCGATGCTGCCGACCTACCGTACGATGATGGTGAAATTCAGTCAGTAGTAGTTGACCCCCCATATTATAGCAGTATTATGTACGCGGAGCTATCTGATTTCTTTTACGTTTGGATGAAAGAGTACCTCGAAGGAGTATTCCCGGAGATATTCTCGGGAGAGCTTACCGACAAACAAAATGAGGCGGTTGCTAACCCCGAGCGGTACGATGGAGTAACAGGTACGGGGAGTTCCAAGGCGGAGTTAGCAAAGCAAGAGTACGAATCGAAGATGGCAGACATCTTCTCTGAGCTTTATCGTGTTCTCGATGACGGTGGCGTGATGACAGTGATGTTCACGCATAAAGAGACGGACGCATGGGATACCCTCACAAACTCGTTGATAAAGTCTGGATTCGTTATCACTTCCACTCACCCCATAACCAGCGAAATGCCGCTCAGGGCAGGGATGAGAAATAGTGCGTCTGCCGATAGCACGTTATTACTCGTCGGACGGAAGCCCGAGAAGAATATTCCACCGGAGGAGCGATCGCCGTCTCTCTGGTCTGATGTCGTTACAGATACCCGTAGCGTGGCTAAGGATGCTGCGAGAGATCTTTTAGATTCTACCCTAACTCTCACTAAGACAGACGTCATTATCAGTGCGTTCGGTCCGACACTTCGAGTCTTTGCAAACGCGTACCCCGTGGTCGACGATGAGGACAACGAGGTCCCCCCACGCAGGGCCCTTGAAGAAGCACGTGAAGCCGTTACGCAAGTACTCGTCGACGAGTATCTCGAAGTCGAAGGCATCAACGACCTCGACGACGTCACCGAATGGTACGTCCTCTGCTGGCTTGTCCACGAAGCAGAGACGTTCTCCTATGACGAGGGTCGACAGTTGGGTCTTGGCATCGGTGTCGACATCGACGACATCAAGCGTAGCACGAAGACGTGGCGCAAGAGCCGTGGCGACATCAGCCTCCGAGGACACTCCGGTCGCGTCCAGAACATCAACGAGAAGCCCGAGAATCGATCCAGCCACACTCCGGTGAATCCAGACGACCTCTCGTTCGGTCTTGCGCTGGACAAAGTTCACGCCGCGATGCACGTGTACGACGTTCAGGGCGAGAGTGCCTGCTGCGACTGGCTCCGAGAACGGAACTTCGATTCGGACTCGACGTTCAAAGCGACGCTCAAGGCTCTCCTTCAGGTGCTCCCACACGACCACGAAGACTGGGAACTCGCTCGTGACCTTGCCGTTGGTCGGACTCGTGACGTGCTCGATCTGGATTTCAGTCCCAACGTCTTCGCCGACGACGGTGATGACTCCCAACAGAGCGACTTCGACGACTACTGAGTAACGGTTCTCAGTTTCCAAATCTCGATTAACGTTTGGGTGAGGCTGGACTCGCGAATGGAGGGGTCCCAAACGGTTTACCCTGTATCAGCACAGCGTATGGTATGGCTTTGATAATCTATGATAAGGATGGTGAGGACGCAACCTACTCCATCGATAGCCTATCACAACAGGTTCTAACGTATCTCTCGTTTTATGGGTCCGCTGAACCAGCGACAATAGCCTCGAATCTAAATGTGAGTGAAAACGGGATCCAAACCCGGATCGAATCCCAGATCGGACTTGATGCTGCTAGTCTGATTTCTTTGGAAGAGCAGCAACAGATGAGATTTGACGACGAAGGACTTCGCAGTTCCTACCACCTCCGCTTGACCGAGGCAGGGACCGAGTTCGTATATCGACACCACTCGATCCTAGAAACTCCGACCAGCTTCGAGTCGATAGCACACACGCTCAGTACACTCGAGAGAGACGTCGGAGACATGGACGACCTCCGGATGAAATACCAATATCTCTCCGAACGTGTCGAGGAACTTGAGGACATGGTCGGTGGTCTACGTTTGGAAGCTGCTACCAATGAGACAGACAGGTCTGAGTGAGTCGGACATCAGGCCCTAGATGGAGCAGATCATAAGTCACTCCTCTGGTAATGACCAGCAAGCTAACTGATGCTTGACCTCACTAATCGTCCGTGGAACTCCATCTACGAGAGCCGTCCCTCCAGCTCTCGCCCGTACCTCGTGGAGGAGTTCTACGTCCCTGCCCTCAAGCGAAGCAAGCGGTATGATCGGATTGCTGGCTACTTCTCCAGTAGTGCTCTCGCGGTGGCGTCGCAGGGCATAGACGCACTGTTAGAGCACGGCGGCGAGATGCGGTTGATTGTCGGTACTGAGCTCTATTCAACAGACAGGCCAGTGCTGGAAGCGCTGGCTGAGGAACTTGAAAACTCCTTGCAGGAGCTAGACGAGGAGGAACTGGATGCACGCCTCCAGCTGCTCGCACGACTCCTCCGTGAGGAGCGATTGAAAATCAAGGTCGCCGTCCCGAGAGAGGGGAGTTGGCGAATATTCCACCCAAAGTTGGGAATTTTCCATGACGACGATGACAATGCGCTTTCGTTCGAGGGGAGCGTGAACGAGACGATCGGTGGGTGGAAGAACAACTACGAGCGATTCAAAGTCCACCGGTCGTGGGACAATGGACAGCGAACCTACGTCAAGGGCGACATTGAGACGTTCGACTCGTTCTGGGAGAACCGTCATCCTTTCGTCGAAGTGTACGATCTCCCGACCGCTATCAAAGAAGACCTAATACAGTGGAAGAACCCGGACACCCCAGAGCAGCTCCAAGAGGCCATCCAAATCGCCCGTGGTGAAGCTCCGCTGACCGAGCGTGACCTCGCGAACGTCATCTCAGATGGCCATCTCGCTCCCGGTGGGCTCGCGCTTGCAGAGGAAGCGAGCACGATTACTCCGTGGCCACACCAGCGTGTCGTCTCCGATACCCTCGTCAACACCTATCCAAACAGCTTCCTCCTCTGCGACGAGGTTGGGCTCGGTAAGACCATTGAGGCCGGCCTGACTCTCTCTCGGCTCGGACTGACAGGCGAACTGGAGACTGGGCTCCTCCTCGTCCCAGCCAGTCTAACGGTACAGTGGCAGGAGGAGATGTGGGAGAAGTTCAATCTCAACACCTTCCGATACGAGCGGGGGAGCAACTACGAGTACGTCTTCATCGACGCATTTGGACGAGAACACCCGATTCCAAGCGTTGCCGACCTAGATCTGTCTCCATCTCAACGTGAACAGGCCTGGGTTGAGAGCCCACACTGGCGGTTCCTCCATCAACAGCAGGTCGACGAGAACACGAGCGCCCCGACCCTTGTCATCATGTCGTGGCACACAGCCCGCCTCAGCGATCGGTGGGACGAGGTCGCCCCAGCGGAGGGCAGTACAGTCAGGACCCGTGAGGACGTTCCTGCGAGCTGTCGCGGTCGAGCATCTTCCGGTCGCGAGGGGGTCTGGGACGCCGTCATCGTTGACGAGGCGCACAACGGCCGCAAACCGAGCAGCTTCTACTCGATGATGGAGCGGCTCCGCGACCATACGCAGACGTACTATCTGCTGACTGCAACTCCCATGCAGTTGCATCCTGGCGAACTCTACGACCTGATGTCGCTGCTCGACCTTCCCGGTGGGTGGGGCAATCACGACGAATTCGTCGAATTCTTCGAAACGCGTAGAGCACTCAGCAAATCCCTCGACAAGGAACTGGACGAGACAGATTCGAACGACTCCGACGATTCTTGGTCGGCACAATCGACCCTCACCGACGGGCGGTATCAAGACCGGCTCTCCGAGGACCCGGATTTATCGAACCGAATCATCGACCGCGTCGGTAGTGAGTTAGATATCAAGGACGACGACCAGGCACGGTCCATCGCGAAACAGCGGCTCCTGAATGCGTGTACTCTCGCGAGCGACTACGGTACCCACTACGACGGCTACATCGAGGCGTTCGAAGCAGCCCTCGACGAGCACGATGTCGACCCGTTCGAAGCGAAAGAGGACGAGAAGCTGAAGTACCTCCTCTATCCGGAGTGGAAAGCTGAAGAAGAGTGGTTGACATTCTCTCAGTCTGACCAACTCAAATCGCTCGACGAACTGACGGGGTCGGGGTGGAGGGTCGTCCAAGATGTCCTCTCCGAGTCGACTCCTGTTGACGCTCTCATCCATCGAAATACCCGTGATACGCTCCGGAAGTACGAGCGAGTCGGGCTCCTTGACACGCGAGTCCCGACACGGAATCCTGAGCAGCACAAAATCGAGCTGACTGACGAGACACGCGAGGTGTATGACCGCATCGACGACTACACCAGGAAGTTCTACAAGCTGGCTCAGCAGTCCGACGAGGCCGACTCTCGGGCCATCGGGTTCGTGATGACGACGTACCGACAGCGCTTGACCAGCAGCGTCTACGCGATCTCACAGAGTCTCCAGAATCGAGTGAAGAAGCTCCGTGGGCAGCTCGCTGTCCTCAGGGGAAAACAGCGAGCGAAAGAGCAGATCTACAGTGACACGCAACAGGTGGTGATGGAGACACTCGGAAACTATGACATCGATGACCCTGACGACTTAGACCAATTAGAAGGGGAGTTAGAGGACGCAGATCTAAGCGAAATCATCCCGAGTGTGACCGACGAGGGACTCCACCTACTCGAGCGGGAGATTGATGAACTCGAGTCGTTCGTGGACGTACTCGCCGACATCGAGCAGGACCCGAAGATTGGCCAACTCAAGACCGACCTTGACACACTCGATCGGGAGGGTCACAGTCGGGCGATAATTTTCACACAGTACACAGATACGATGGACTTCATCCGCAAGAGCCTCATATCGATACACGGCGAGACTGTCGCGACATACTCCGGACGTGGTGGGGAAGTCTACGACCAGGAGTCAGGAAGCTGGGTCGAAGTCGGTAAGGAGCGAGTGAAGCGGGAGTTCTCGGACGACGACGGGCACGTCGATATCCTCGTCTGTACGGACTCAGCTAGTGAGGGACTCAATCTACAGGAATGTGGTGCGCTGATTAACTATGACTTGCCGTGGAATCCGATGCGTGTTGAGCAGCGTATCGGGCGAATTGACCGTATCGGTCAGGAGTTCGAAGAGGTCACCATCCTGAACTACAGCTACGAAGATACAGTCGAGACTGATATTTATGAGAGACTGGACGCTCGTATCGGGTTGTTCGAAAACGTAGTCGGAGATATGCAGCCGATACTGTCGAGCGTGAGCCAGCAGATTCGCACAGCAACCCTCGAATCCGATCGTGAGGAGAGCGGGGCCGCTGTTGAACGGGCTGACCGGCAACTCTCGGAGGAGATCGAGTCGCAGAAAGAGAGTGATCGAGTCGAGATAGGGGAATCTTTAGACAGAGTCGAGAACCTAGTCCAACAGGACGTCATCGACGAAGCGAAGCTCGATGCGTGGCAGTCCTACGCTCATCCCGACCTCGTGGATGTTGGGGCGGGGGACTACGAATACACGACTCCATTCGACCCAGCCGGCTTGGAAGCGACTCTACTTCGGAGTGAAGCGCTCGCTGAGGCTGGAGTCAAATTCACGGCAGTGGCCGATTTAGAAGTGGATTCGGGCGATGACTCACCTTTTGAGGGATTCGCATTCGAGGATTCGGCGTACAAGCTGGAGGCAGACGGCGTTGAGATTCCCGAGGAGGATGGGGAACAGACGATTGCAGAAACGATTGCTCCAGAAATGAATGCGGCAGCAGTCACGTTCTCGGCCGAGTGCGCTGATGAGTACCCCTCGATTCGATATCTAGCTCCGGGAAGCCCACTTTTAGCTGCGCTAATTCAGTTGATGCGTAAGGGAAGTCAAGACAAGACCAGACTCACGGAGCACACGAAGGGGCGGCCCGAGAGCCCGGAGCTGCCAGTAGTGTGTGGATGGGGTCGGGACCAGGAGCTATTCACTCTCAGTACAGAGGGTGCGTCGGTGTCAGATACTCCTCTAGATGTTCTCACAACGTGGTGTGAACAGTTCCTCGATAACCGGGACTCGTCGAGCACTCCATCGTAAAGACCCCCATTTCGACTGCTTCGGGTGGAACCGCCGTGCGGATGCGGAGGCGGTTTATTTTCTTCCCCCGGAGGGGGTGGCCTTTAGCCACACTCGCTAAGGGGATATTCCCGGCGGATAGGAACAGTCCCATCGGCGCTAGCGCTGGCACTGGCGTTCCAGGCGAAATACACCACGACAGGATGCTCTACAGGGGAAGGAAGCTGCGATTATTGCCGGTAAGAGGGGTGCGAGATAGTGTTGCCACTATACTGGCGGGGTCAGCCGGGGGGCCCAGCCTCACCGAGGTCGTGCCACACTTTCTGGCGGCAGTCGAGAGCGGACTCGCGCTCGCGGCCGCTGTCGAGACCGACCTCGTAGTCAAGGGACTCGAATCGAGAGCGGTACTCGTCGATGAGCGAACGAGCACGCCAAGTCTCGCCGTTCTCGAGAACGATGTCGGCACCCAAGAACTCACCTAGGGCGCGGCCGACCTGGAGCCATGCATCAGCGATTTCGTTCACAACCTTGGCGCGATGGAGTCTCGATGACGAGCGGAGCTTGCTGGTCGGCGTGCCCAAACGTATCTGAAGGCGACCGTCGTGGGTCTCGCCGAACTGAAGATCGTACCGTGCGGCGACCTGCTGGAGTACCCCGGACTCCTTCGCGAAGACGCGCTCGTCGACGCCGAGCAAACGGGCGACACGGGTAGTGGCACTGCCGACGGTCCGCTCGACGAGGTCGATGATAGCACGGATTTCCTCGGCGGCCTGCTGGCAGGCCCAGCGAACCACCCCGTTCTGGTTCTCGAGGACGCCCTCCATGCGTTCGAGCACGCGATAGACGGTAGAGATGGACACGTCTGCCTCGTTGGCGAGGTCCTCCACGTGCATCTTGTCGCCGCCGTCGGCCATGGCCTGCGTGACGTCCTGGCCGGCACCGGTCATCTCGCGGAAGGCAGCAGCGACCGATGCTTCTCGACGCTTTTTGATGGCCGGCGTGGGGTCAGAGTGCAATTCGACGCAGCGGTCGGTTACGTCGACACTGAAGTGATCGTCAGCGACGAACGATGTCGGCGCGTCGGTCGGGACACCGGCATGTTCGAGGACGTTGATGAGCGTGTTCTCGAGTTCGCCGTGGAGGTCGTCACGATCCCCCCACTGGACTGACGAGCGGTTGAGCTTGATAGTGTTCTCAGCGTTCCTACCTTTCATGAACAGCGCACCAACCTTTGGATGCTCGAGCGGGTCACCGGATTCGGTCGTCCGGACGTACTTCGGGTAGTAGCATTTCAGCTGCTTCCCGCGTTCCTGCCCTGGGAGGAACTCCCGAGCTGTTCGGGCGTTGTAGCGGAACGTGTGACGATATCCGAGACACTCTGTATTGTCGATGTCCCAGATGGCCCGGGCAGACTGCCCACCGGTCAGGAGTCGAGCGAGACGGCCAAAGTACCCGTCCTCGCGAACGAGCTTCTTTGCCATCCCCTTCTCGATCCGATAATAGCGCTCGGAAGTAGTGATGGGCGAGCGACGATCGACGTTTCGCATGGCGAAAAAGCGCTGGCCCCAGTAATTACCCCCTTCAACAGCGAGGCGCTCACACACTTCGTCAAGGAGATGTGGGAAGACATCTGGCTCGACGTTCGACCCATCGGCGGTGACGTCCACTCCCTCGTCGACGTGATCGGGGAGTTCACGAAACAGCCCCGTCCAGGGGCTCTTGAACTTGGAACCGTCGGTGTGTCGCTGGCCACGCCAGCGGGGTTTGATGTGGAACGAGGCCTTCTTCTGGCCTGGACCTCGGCCCTTCAGCCGCCACTCACGCATGGCAGCATCCTCGTCGAGACCGAAATCGGGCCGTGGGGCGAGAGTGCCAGTCTGGAATTTGACATCGAACTCCCAGTGCTCAGTCTCCCCACCGGGCATCGGCAGGTCGTACGCGACCTCGGTAGAGGCCTCGAAGGGTTGGCCCTGTAGCGCGCCAGAGAGAACCCAGTAAGGCGTCAGATCACCAACGTACCATAGGTATGCCTTGAACTCGTGCTGGGCGGAGGCAATGTGCTCGCCCGTCATAGGCGACACCCCGAGATACCAGGGACGAGAGCTGGGATTGCCCGGTTGACCGTGAAGACAAGCAGGCCGTCATTATATCCCGAATCGAGTGCGAGAGGGATCGCACGCGGAGAAAATATCGGAAAGAGGCCCAGATATTGTGCGTTAGTCGCCGCAGTCCTAAGGTGTCCTGTTGACCGAGAAAGCTCACGCTCAGGTCTGTTCGCGGCGGAACGCTCAATACAATTGAGCGACAGATTAGCCACGCCCGACCACCTTTGCGTGGCGTGGCAGTCTGCCGCTGAGGGCCGAAGCCTTGGAACAGTGAACGGCCCTCGCGGTCTGTCTTTGCGTTACACGGGGGACCCCGAACCCGCGAATGTTGATCGACTCAGACAGGACAGTATCGAAGCTACCTCTCCCGGGGGAGGTCTTACCGACATTCGAACCGAGAAGGCGATGCCGCCTCCCGGAAAATATCACGGGAGAAAATATGAGAGAGACGTCTGCACAGCTTGGGATTATGTAGAAATTTTGAGTAGTCCCACCAGGATTCGAACCTGGGTCGTTGCCCCCAGAAGGCAACAGGATTGGCCACTACCCCATGGGACTGGAGCGTCTACCCGCGACCGTCCGCAGGCACTTCCGGATACCCTCCTGAGCGTTATCAATATTCCGGAGTGGGCTCGCGGCCCCGCGGTGCGGATTCCGGGGCCGCCGTTCCCACCGCGCCATCCGGGCGGAGCCGTGACACGAACTTATATAATCGGGACACGCGCACTTCCGATCGAGAATCGTCGAGATGGTTCCGAAGGTCCTGATGCTCGGCTGGGGGTTTCCGCCGAAGATAACCGGAGGTCTCGACACCGCGATCGCCGAGCTGTTCGAAGTGTTCCGCGCCAGGGACGACGTCGAGATCGAGCTGGTGCTCCCAGCGGAGTACGCTCCCGAGGACCGCGAGGGGATCCACGGGATCCCCACGGGGAAGGGTGACATCGTGACGCGGATCGGTCGGCTCGCGGGCGAGTTCGCCGACCGCGCCGAGGACGCCGATATCGTCCACACCCACGACTGGTTCGGCTACAGCCCGGGCTCGCGCGTCCAGCTCGAACACGACGTCGAGTGGATCACCACGTTCCACTCGCTGTCCTCGGACCGGAACGTCAACCCACCCGAGCGGGAGGTCGAGACCGAACAGCGGGTGGCCAATCGCTCCGACCACGTGATCGCGGTGAGCGAGTTCACGCGGGGGAAGATAAAGCGCGAATACGGGGTGGACGCGACGGTAATCTACAACGGCTTCTCGTCGGTCGATCCCACCGGCCGCGACGTGAAGGCCGAGTACGACATCGACGGGAAGATGCTGTTCTTCGTCGGGCGGCACACCGATCAGAAGGGGATATCGCACCTGCTGTACGCCCTCTCGAAGCTCGGGCGCGACGACGTGACGCTCGTCCTGGGGGGGACGGGCCACCTCACCGAGCAGCTGAAGCGGTTCACCGAACTGCTCGGTATCGAGGACCGGGTCGTCTTCGCCGGCTACGTCCCCCAGGAGGAGCTCGGTGACTACTACGCCAGCGCGGACCTGTTCGTCTCCTCCTCCCTGTCGGAGCCGTTCGGAATCACCATCGTCGAGGCGCTCTCGGTGGGGACGCGCGTCGTCGCCTGCGAGAGCGGGGCCGCCGAACTGCTCCCCGAGGACTGCGTCATCGAGGTCGAGCCCGACTCGGACTCCATCGCCGACGGGATCGAGCGCGGCCTCGCGATGAACACCCCCCTCGAGTACGAGGTCCGGACCTGGGAGCAGGTCGGCCAGGAGCACGTCGAGTTCTACGAGCGGGTGCTAGACGAGTCGGAGCCGGACCCGGAGTAAGCCGGGGAGCGCCGCCGGGTCGTCCCGAGTACCGACCGAATCAGCGGAGGAACCGCACGTCGGTCACGGGCTCGGGGTGGACGATGCGGTAGCCGTCGGCGGTCGGCTCCAGGCCGGTCACCTGGGGTGACCCGGAGCTCCGGTAGGGGGTGTCGCCGACGCCGCTCCCGGGGTCGTAGGGGCTCTCGTAGGGGGTCTGACGGCCGCCCCCGCTCTCCGCCGACCGTTCGAAGTCCTCCGGGGGGAGGTAGATGTGTTCGCCCGAGGCCGACCGGACGATGACGGCGGTGTCGCGGTCGCCGGCGACCCGGATCTCCGTCCGCCCATCGGCGATGCTCATGTCGAAGTCGACCGTCTCGGGACCGCCGCCGGCGTCCGCCGACTCGCTCATACCGGTGAGGGGGACCTGCGTCACTTAGCTATTTCCCGCGAGGCCGACGCCCGCCGGGACGGTCGGGGCGTCCGGGGAACGCCGATCGGCGAGGAGAGGAGTCGATGACTGCGGCCCGTTCGCGGGCGTGGATGGCCTCAACACTACTATAGGTGGTGGATCGTACGGTGGGGTATGCGGTTGCGAACTGCGCTCAACGACTACAAGCGCGACCGTGCCGACGGCCGGCGGTATCCGGGCGAACGGCGGACGGTCGACGGGGCCTTCTCGGGCTACGGGGACCGCCTCGTCCACGTCGACCCGTCGGGGGGTATCAGGGACTTCTCCTCTCCGCTCTCCGGGCTCTACGGGATCGATCGCTCGCGCCTGGGTATCAGGGCGAGGTCGCGGACCCACTGGTTCGACGAACTCGACACCATCCGCCAGCACTACTACCGCGACACCAACCTCGTCGAGACGGAGTACGACGTGGGCGAGTTCACCGTCCACCAGTACGATCTCACGCTCGGGCGGGCGCACGTCACGCACGTCGAACTCCGTGGCGAGGTGCCCGCACGGGCGAGCCTCGTGGCGTTCCTCACGCTCGCACCCGAGGGACGGGACGCGCGCGTCGGCCGGCTCGTCCACGAGGACGGCGGGCCGGCGGGGAGCAAGGCCGTCGAGGTGTTCCACCGCCACGAACACGACTACGTGACGGCCTCGACCGGACTCGAACGCGTCGAGGGGCAGGTCCCCGAGCGGTTCGAGGAGATCCTCGACGAGGGCCCCGTCGAGTTCCCCCGCGACGTGGCGGTCAACCGCTACGAGGACACCCACCTCTCGGGCGACGTGCTGGTGACCGCGCCGCTGGAGCGGACCGGGCGGGCCGCCCGGACGACGCTCGTCAGCCAGCTATCCGATCACGGGGAGATAACCCGCGAGACCGCGCTCGCCGACCTGCGGGACTGTGCGACCTCCTACCGGACCGCCGACGATCTGCGAGGGGCCGCCCGGGAGTGGACCGGCGTGGACGTCCCGGAGTCGGCACCCCGGTCGGCGCTGATCGAGGCTGACCGCCGCGTGCTCGGCCTGCTCCAGGCCCCGAGCGGGGTTCGGATCGCCGCCCCGGAGTTCGACCCGTTCAACGTCGGCTCGGGGGGGTACGGCTACACCTGGGTGGGCGAGGACGCGACGGTCGCGGGGAGCCTGCTCGCGGCGTCGGACCGCCTCGGCCTCGACGTCGACCGCGAGCTCGTCGAGGCCGCCCGGTTCTACTGCGAGGCCCAGCTCGACGACGGTACCTGGCCCCACCGCGTCTGGGCCGCCGACGGGTCGCTCGCGCCGGGGTGGGCGAACGCGACCGTCGAGAACGCCGATTCCGGCGAGTACCGCGCGGACCTGACCGCCCGGACGGTGACGTTCCTGGCGACACTGCTCCGCAGGAGACGGGGAGACCTCCCGGACGACCTCGCGGACGAGGTGCGTGCGACGGTCGAGGCCGCCGTCCGTGCGATGGACGACTCGCTCGACGACGGCGGCCTCCCGGACCCGTGTCTGAACGCCTGGGAGGACACGCTGGGTCAGTTCACCCACACGGCGGCGACGTACCTGCGGGCGTACTCGGCGGTCGCCAGGGCACCCCTCTCCGAGGCGGTGGGTACGCGAGCCCGCGAGAGCGCGGAACGGGTCTACGACGGGCTCGATCGGCTCTGGGACGAGGAGTTCGGCTTCTACGCCCTCCGGCTCGACGAGGGGGTGCGCGACTCGCGGCTCGACGCCTCGACGTTCGCCCTCGTCGACGCGTTCAGGGAGTTCGCCTCGCTGGAGGGGCGGAGCCTCACGGAGACCGACCTCGACCGGCTGGCCGACCACGCCGGGACGCTCCTCAACGGCCTCTACCGGAACCCGAGGGCGAGCCCGGTCGCGGGGCTCGCCCGCTACGAACAGGACCGGTGGCGCGCGGAGGGGATCGACCAGGCGGCCGAGAAGGTCTGGTCGCTCTCGACCGCGATGGGCGCGCTCGGCGCGGCGCGGCTGGGCGAACTGCTCGAGGGCTACGGGCGGAGCGGCGAGGCGTTCTTCGAGCGCGGGCGGAACCTCTATCAGCTCCTCTCGTCGGACGGGCCGTTCTGCACGGACGCGGGCTACCTCGCGGCGGGGGTCTTCGACGACGGCACGCTCGACGGAGCGACGCCGCTCGGGCTGACGCACGCCCTCAGACTCCGGACGACGGCCCTGCTCGCCGAACACGACGCGCTCCCGACGGTCACGACGCCGACCGGCCCCGAGGAGCGACTCCGCTGGACCACCGGCGAGAAGTTCGGCGTGGGCACCGTCGCCGACCACGGGACCGGCGATCCCTCGCGCGTCTGGTTCACCCTCACCGAGGGAGCGCTGACCGAGCTCCGATTTCCTCGCGTTGACCTGATGAACCTCCGGACGCTCGACTTCCTCGTCAGGTGTCCCGAGGAGGAGTACCTCGTCCGGACACACGCGGAGATGGAGCACGGGCGGAGCGGCGGGTCGGTCGACCGCCGGGTCGAGCCGGCGGCCGACGACGCGCTCCTGTTCAGACACGTCGTCACCGAGACCGACGACGGCCACGGCCACGAGTGGACCCTCGAGGTCGAGTACGCCGCCGACCCAGCCCACGACGCCGTCGTCGCGGACGTCTCGTTCGAGGCCCACGACGGCAAGACCTACGAGGTGTTCGCGGTCGCCGACACCGCGCCCCGCAACGCCGGCGAACGCGACCGCGGGCTCCGCCTCGGCGAACCCGGCGAACACCACCTCGTCGCCCGTGACGCGAGTGCGTACACCGGCGAGCCCGTGGCCCCGCTGCTCGTCGACGAGGACGGCGAGGGCTACTCGGTCGCCGTCGCGCTGGCCGCCACCGAGCGGTTCGACTGGGCGACCGTCGGCGTCGCGGGCGGCGACCACCTCGCCGAGGTGTTCTCCGAGGGGCCGCTCCCCGATCCACGGGGTCGCGTCGACGGCGACCACGTCGTCCTCGTCGGCCGGCTCGGGATCGGCTCTCACCTAGAGAGTCAGGTCGCGCTCGGGCTCGCGGGAGCGGGCAACACGGCCGCCGCGCTCGGCGAGGCCCAGGGGGCGCTGGCGCGGGGGTACGACCCCGTGCGAGAGGGTTACCGGGAGAGCTGGCGGGCGTTCCTCGCCGACCGGCCGATCCCGTCGTCGGTCGCCGACGACCCCGACCTGGCGAACCAGTACCGGACGGCACTGATGAGCCTGCGGGCGATGGAGGACAAGACGTTTCGTGGAGCCTCGGTCGCCTCCCCTTCCGTCCCGTGGGGCGAGACGGTCACCGACGAGGTCGGGGTCGGCTGTGGCTACAACTTCGTCTGGTCGCGCGACCTCTACCACGCCTTCACGGTCGCGGACGCCGTCGGCGACGTCGAGACGGCCGCGAACCAGCTCGAGTTCGTCTACGCGCACCAGCAGGGCGAGAACGGGTTCGTCCCGCAGAACACCTACGTCAACGGCCACACCAGGTGGGGCGGCGAACAGATGGACAACGTCTCGCTACCGCAGGTGATGGCCTACCGGCTCTTCGAGCGCGGGGTCGGCTTCGAGGAGGTCGGTTACGACTACGAGAACGTCCGTCGGTCGGCCGACTACGTCGTGCGCAACGGCCCCGAGACCACCCAGGAGCGCTGGGAGGAGGAGTCGGGCTACTCCCCGTCCAGTATCGCCGCGGAGATCGCGGGGCTCGCCTGCGCGGCGAGGCTCGCCATCGAAGTTGGAGAGGAGGCCGACGCGCTCGTCTGGCTCGCCCTGGCCGATCACTGGACGAACGAGGTCGAGGACTGGACGGCCACCGAGACGGGGACCGAGCGGCACGATCGGGTACCGTACTACGTCCGGGTGACCCGCGATGGGGACCCCGACGCGGGGCGGGAGCGGACGCTCGCCAACGGCGGGCCGACGCTCGACGAACGCAACGTCATCGACGCGGGGTTCCTCGAACTGGTCCGGTTGGGTATCAAGTCGCCGGACGACCCGGTGATGCGGAACTCGCTGGCCGAGGTCGACGAGACCCTCAGGATCGACCTCCCGCAGGGACCGGCGTTCTACCGCTACAACGGCGACGGCTACGGCGAGCGCGAGCGCGGCGATCAGGGCGGGCCGTGGACCACCCGGGAGTTCGGGAAGGGCCGACTGTGGCCGCTACTCACCGGCGAACGCGGGGAGTACGAGCTCCTGAACGACGCCGGGGCGGAAGAGGAGGAGGAGGCCCTCACATCGCGGGCGCTCCTCCGGACGATGCAACGGCTCGCCAACTCCGGGCGGATGCTCGCCGAACAGGTCTGGGACCGCGAGTACGGCACCGACTACGGCTGGCGGCTTGGCGAGGGGACGGGCGCGGCGACGCCGCTCGCGTGGGCGATGGCCCAGTACGTCCGCCTGGCCCACGGTATCGACGCGGGCGAGCCCGTCGGGAGACCCGCGTTCGTCCGCGAGCGCTACCTCGAACGGCGAGTCCACGAGCGCGAGCGAAGCCCCGCCCTCCGGGTCGACACCCGGTTCCGCGGCGACCACATCGTCTTCTCCGGCGAGACGACGGGTGCGCTGGTGGCGATGAAGACGCCGACGGACACCGCGGTCGTCGAGCCCGAGGACGGCGAGTTCGAGTGCGACCTGGAGATGGTCTACGGCGAGAACACGGTCGTCGTGGCCGCCGCCTCCGAGCGCGACCTCGAACGGGCGAGCACGACCGTCAGGCGGTTCACGCTCTGAGCGCGCCGACGGGCCGCCGCCGCTCCGGCGACGTTCACCCCTCGCCGCCGTCGTCGTCCAGCCGGACGACCCGGTCGGCCCACGCTCGAAGCGTCCCGAGGACCTCGCGTTCGTGCCGCGAGACGGGGTCGTCCGTCCCGAGTTCGTCGCTCTCGAACGCGTTCAGCACCGCCGCCTCCGTCCGGTCGCAGTAGTCGGTGAGCCACTCGGGGGGGCCGCGCTCGTGCTGGAACGGGATGGTGGCGTCGTTGACGAACACGGCCCGGGGTCGGTCGGGGAGGTTATCGACGATCGCCCGGGCCCGATCCGCGTTCTCCCCCGCCAGCCGGACCGACTCGGCCTCGGTTTCGCCCTCCGCGCGCGGAGCGTGGGTGTCGAGGACGCTCGCCCGGACGCCCTCTGGGAGCGGTCCGAACCGCGTGAGCCGACCACCCAGGACACGACCGTCCCGCTCGAACTCGGGGGCGAAGTCGAGGACGACGACGCCCTCGGCACCCCGCGAACCGACCCAGGCATCGAGCGCGCGAGCGGTCAGCCGGGTCTTCCCGACGTTCGACGGCCCCACGACGAGCGTCGTCCCCGAGAGCGGGAACGGGAGGTCGGCGCGCTCGTCGGTCATGCCGTCGCCCCGCCCCCGACGGTCTGGCGGACGTACCTCCCGGCCAGGGCGACGGTGGCGAGACCGAGGCCGAGGGCGAAGACGGCGACGAACGTCGGAAGCGGGTCGCCGAGGTCCGGGAGCGCCCGCGTCCGGACGAAGTTGCCGGCGAGGACCGTCGTGACGAGGAGGAGGGCGATCCCGCCGAGGTTGGCGAGCGTCGAGTTGGGCTCCGGAACCGCGTCGCCGTTGAGGAGGTAGAGGACGACCGCGATGGCGAACGGCGTCCCGACGAGGCCGAACGCGAGGACCAGTACCAGGAGAGGGAAGAACGACCCGCCGAGGAACGCCCCCAGGCCCGAGAGCAGCGCCACGGCCACGAGCAGTCCGCGATACCGTGCGTCGGAGACGTCCGTCCCCCAGCCCAGCCTGTCCGCGAGGAGGTAGGGCGGCACGACCGTGTTACCGCCGAGCGTCGAGACTGCGGCACCCCAGAGCCCGAGGAGGAAGAGCCACTTCGCGTTCTGCCCGACGAGCGGGCCGAGCGCCTGTGCGGCCGCGACCGCGGTGAGGTCGCCCGCCGCCACGTCCGGGGAGTGGAGCACTCCCGCCGCGACGAGGAAGATCGCGAGGCTGTAGATCCCGAAGGCGACGAGCATCGACGCGCCCACGTCGAACGTCGCCAGCCCGTACTCCCGGCTCGTCCACTCCCTCGCGCGCATGTTGTACGAGTGCATCGTGATCAGCGTGATGTGGACCGCACCACCGAGGATACCCGCGGCGACGAGCGCGCCGTCCACGCCTGCGGGGACCCGGGGGACGAGCCCCGTCGCGGCGCTCGCCGGATCGACCGGCACGACGAACAGCGAGGCGAGGAAGGCGAGGACGACGCCGCTCACGAGGAGTTTCGCCAGGAGTTCGACGAACCGGTAGCCCCGACCGGCCAGTCCGAGCGCGAGGACGACCGCCCAGGCGACCCCCCAGACCCGGGCGTCGACACCCGTGACCGCGGCGCTCACGTCCGCGAGGCCCTTCATGATCACGAGCTGGGCGAGCCCCGCCGCGAGCACCGCGTCGACCACGAGGATCCACGCCCAGCCCCCGCCGAGGTGTCGCTCGACGACCGAGACGATGCCCGCCTCGGTGAGCAGTCCGAGCCGCATCGCGAGGTACTGGGCGGTCGCCCCGAGGACCGCCGAGAGGAGGACGACCCACAGAAGCGCGTAGCCGAACGTCGCGCCCGCGGTGACGACGCTCGCCATCGTCGCCGGCCCGGCCGCGACGGCCCCGGCGACCCACGAGGGGCCCATCTCCGAGAGGTACTCCCCCCACGTTCCGTCGGTCACGGCCCGCAGATCGTGTCGCCGGGTGTCCGCGTTCATCCCTCTCGGCTATCGAACCGCCGGTGAAAAGTCTTGCCACCCAGTGGTACCACTTGATTATCACCGGGAGACCCGTCCCGGCTCACACCGACCACCCCTCCTCCCGCCACGCGGCGTCCCAGAACCGGTACTCGTAGCGTGCCGAGGTCAGGAGCAGGTCGCGGTACCGCTCGCGCTCCCGGGTGGTGGCCTCGGCCGC
Source organism: Salinirubellus litoreus (assembly GCF_037335815.1). Taxonomy (NCBI): domain Archaea; kingdom Methanobacteriati; phylum Methanobacteriota; class Halobacteria; order Halobacteriales; family Natronomonadaceae; genus Salinirubellus; species Salinirubellus litoreus. Next base: position 803,780 of record NZ_CP147841.1, read on the forward strand.
CACCTCGTCCATCAGGTCCTTGCACCAGTCCGTGAGTTCGGTGAACTCCTCGCCGGCGTACATCTCGATCCACTCGGCGTACCGCTCGTCGTCGGGCTTCCCGGCGGCGGCGAGACGCTTGCCCGTCTCGTTGAACCCCCACATGCACGGGAGGAGCGCGGCCACGGTGTCCCCGAACCCGCCGAGCGCCGCGGTCCGGACGAGGAAGTCCGTGTACGCCCGCGTGGTCGGGGAGGGCTCCGTGGCTTCGAGCTCCGCCTCGTCGATGCCGAACTCCGTGGCGTACGAGTGGTGGAGCTCCATCTCGACGTTCACCGTCGACTCCAGCAGTTCGGCGAACGTCCCCATCCGTTCGAGCGTCGGTGCCTTCGCCGCGCCGAGGGCGAACACCCGGGAGTACTCGACCAGGTAGACGTAGTCCTGGCGGACCCAGTAGCGAAACGGCGACTCGTCGAGCGTCCCCGCGCCCAGTTCGCGGACCATCGGGTGATCGAGGATCGCCGTCCAGACCTCCTCTGCGTCCGCGCGGATCTCGTCGGTGAAGGCCATGGACAGGGTGGGACGAGCGTCCGGTAAAGTGTTATGACCCCGTGGTATAACGGAATGATAATGACGCGAGCACCAGCGCCCGACAGCCGTCCCGTCGCGCTCACCGTCGCGGGCAGCGACTCGGGGGGCGGCGCGGGTGTACAGGCCGACCTGAAGACGATGGAGGCGATGGGAGTCTTCGGGACGAGTGCCGTCACGGCCGTCACCGCACAGAACACGTGCGGGGTCGAGTCGACCCACGTCCTCCCGGTCGAGGAGGTGACCGCACAGATCGAGGCCGTCCGCTCGGACTTCGACGTGAGCGCGGTGAAGACGGGGATGCTCGCGACCGAACCGATCGTGTCGGCGGTGGCCGACCGCGCCGCCGAACTCGACGTCCCGCTGGTGGTCGACCCGGTGATGGTCGCGACGACGGGCGATCGACTGCTCGACCCCGGCGCGGAGGACGCCTACGAGGACCTGCTCGGGTCGGCGGCACTGGCGACGCCCAACGCCGACGAGGCCGGGGTCCTCACGGGCGTCGAGGTCACCGACCGGGCGAGCGCGGTCGAGGCCGGCGAGGCACTGGTCGACCTGGGGACCGATGCCGCGCTCGTCAAGGGCGGGCACGTCCCCGGCGACGTCGTCCGGGACGTCCTCGTCACGAGTGCGGGCGTCGAGACGTTCGAGCACCCCCGCGTCGACACCGACGCCACCCACGGTTCGGGCTGTACGCTGGCGAGCGCGGTCGCCGCCCGGATCGCGCACGGTGACTCGCTCGCCGACGCCGTCGACGCCGGCGTCTCGCTCCTCGCCCGCGCGGTCCGCTACCACCTCGACGTCGGCGAAGGTCCCGGGACCGTCCACCACCTGGCGGCGCTCCGCGATCGCGCGGCACGGCAACCGACGGCCGAAGCCGTCGAGGGGGTCGTCCGGCGGTTCGTCGACGCCGACGTCTCGCCGGTCGTCCCGGAGGTCGGGATGAACGTCGTCGGGGCGACCCCCTATGCCGAGACACCCGGAGAGACCGCCGCGGTCGAGGGTCGCATCACCCGGACGCTGTCGGGCGTCCAGCCCAATCGGGGAGTGCGTTTCGGGGCGTCGAGCCACGTCGCACGGTTCCTGCTCTCGGCCCGCGAACTCGACCCCTCGCTCCGGTTCGCGGTCAACTGTCGCTTCGACGAGCGGGTCGAGGCGGCGCTCTCGGAACTCGACGATCCGGCGGTCGAACTCGATCGGAGCGAGGAGCCCCGCCCTGACGCCGAGGGGAGCACGATGGGCTGGGTCGCCCGGCGTGCGTTCGAGGAGACGGAGGGGACCCCGGCGGCCGTCTACGACCGCGGCGACGTCGGCAAGGAGGCCATCACGCGCGTCCTCGCGCCCGACGCGGGGACGGCCGTCTCGCGGGTGCTCGCGCTCTCCGAGGCCGTCGGGGGGGAGTGAGCCGGCGCGAGCCCGGGGGAGGCTCAGAGGAGGGGTTCCGTCGGTCGGGACAGCAACCCCCACGACCGGACGCTCCCCGGTGAGACCCGACCCGGATCACCGGGCGCTCTTCGAGCGCGTGGTCGGCGTACTGGTCGTACTTCTCGCGGAGCGCCGTCGCCGCCGCGGGATGACCCGACTCGCCGGGCGGAAGATGGGTCGCGGTCCCCCGGACCTGCACCCACCCCAGCTCCGACCAGTCCTCGGTGTAGTGGTCGGCGACGAGCGCGACGCGCGGGTTCGCGTCGACGTCGCGGACCCGGCGGAGTTCCCCGGGTCATACCGCCTTCGGTTTCTCGTCGATCGGCGTGACGATGCGGTCGCCGGCGAACGCGAAGCAGACCGGGACGGCGTGGGGCCGTCCCTCGGCGTCGGCCGTCGCCAGTCGGGCGACCCGTGCGGTCTCCAGGTAGGCTCGTTCCCGTGGGTCGAACATACGTCATCGAGTCGCCCATCGGGCATGAGTTCGCCGGGTCGAGACCCGTGCCGGCCGTCCCGGACCGCCGGGGTCGGACGCCGGTGAGGGAAGGGGGTCAGGGCTTGTCGGTGCCGTGCATCCACTCGAGCGCCGCATCCAGCCCCTTCTCGTCGCGGATCTCGCGGAACCGCCTCGCGGTCTCGGTCTCCATCGTCATCGTCCCGACGTACTCGGCGACGCGGCCGTACCGCCGGTAGCCCTGGGCCTCCTGAACGTCGTTCACCATCGCCTTCGCGACGGCGACGGCGGTACCGGGCGTCTTCCGTATCCCCGCGAGTTCGGTCTCGACTGTGGCTTCGAGTTCCCCCTCGGGGACGACCCGGTTGACCATGCCCATCCGCTCGGCGGCCTCGGCGTCGACGGTCTTGCCCGTGTAGAGCAGTTCGCGGGCGTCCTTGAGCGAGTCGGTGACGAACGGGAGGACGAACTTCGGCGGCGGCTCGCCGAAGTGCATATCGGGGTAGCCGAACGTCGAACCCTCGGTGGCGAAGGTCAGGTCACAGCAGACGGCGAGGTTACACCCGCCGGCGAGCGCCGGGCCGTCGACCGCCGCCAGGACCGGGAGCCGCGAGGAGAAGATCGCTTCCAGGTGGGTCCGCTGCGACAGCACCCGCTCGTCGAGCGTGCGCTCGGTCTCCCCCGCCCCGATGTCGTACCCGGCGGAGAACGCCCGGCCGCGGCCACTGAGGACCACGGCACGGACGTTCTCGCTCCCTTCGGCGCGGTCGAGCGCGTCCTCCAGCTCCGCGAGCAGCGTCGGCGAGAGCGCGTTGAGCGTCCCCGGACGGTCGAGTTCGATCCACGCGGTCCGGTCCTCGACGGCGTAGTCGAGACAGTCGTAGTCGTTGTCCTTGTCGTTCCCTGCCATGACCGGTGGTCACGGTCCGCACACAAGTACGGTCGGGTGGCGAGCGGTCGATCGTCCCGCGACGGCCGCCGGAGATGCCCGCTCAGCGGTCGTCGGGGAACTCCTCTCTCAGCGCGACGGGGTTCCGGAGCTGCGAGTTGAACGGGAAGGTGTCGGCCGTCCGGCGCGCGACGACCGTCAGCCGGACGACGTACGACGCCAGGACGAGGAACGGCGCGAAGCCGGCGGTCAGCACCGCGGGGACGAGCACGGAGAGCGTCCCGACGGGGAGCGGCGGCTCGGAGCCCGGGACCGTGTAGAGCAGCATCAGGACGACCGCCACGATCTGGATCGGCACGCCGACGTAGAGCAGGTAGCGCGAGAGCTCCGACACCTCCGACTCGATGAAGACCGTCCTGAACATCCGGCTCGCGACCTCGATGTGCTTCAGCACCTCGGTCAGCCGGTCGAGCGGCTCGCCGACCTGTTCGGTGAACTCGTCGGCGTGCTCGGTCCGGAGGTACCACGTCCGGTGGACGTAGTTCTCGTAGTCGGCGGTCAGGGACGTGAACAGCGCGTGTTTCAGCCCGCTCGACGGTCGGCCGAGGAGGTCGATCACGTAGTCGGTGTGGGACCGCAGGCCGTCGACGAGCGCCGTCAGCTCCTCGCGGGCACGCTTCGTCCGCCCCTCCGACGAGACCCGTTCCAGCTCCTCGAGGTCGGCGTGGACGCTCCGGTAGAGCGCCAGGAAGAACGCGTCGGGCTTGACGGGCATGAGCCGCCGGCCGACGGTCCCGGCGACGTCCTCGCGGTAGGCGATCGTCTCGCCGATCTTCCCCCTGATCTCGCCGGGGGATTCGAGCCGACGGCCGAGGACGAACTGTCCGAGCGAGGTGACGATGGTGATGAGCGTGAAGTTCGCGCCGATCAGCGCGAACAGCAGGAAGAGGACCGGAGTCTCCTTGCGGAGCGGGGCCAGGCCCGAGGCCACCGCGAGCGCGAACGCCGCCGCCACCGGGACGATCCCGAGCACGCTCACCAGCCGTCGATCCCCGGTCAGCACTACCCACTCGGTCGGGTCGTATCCGAACAGTTCGACCTCGAACGCGAGCCACGAGACGAAGCCCGCGGACTCCTCGTCGCCTCGGCGACCGGTCATCGGTACCGCCGTGTGCCGCCGGGGACATATTCGGTCCGGTCGACTCTATGTCCGGCGGGACTCTGGCTCGCCGTACACCCCCCCTCCCGGTCGCTCGTCCCGTCGGGTCTTCGTCCGTCGTGTCACCCTTACGAACTCTCGCTCCGGGTCGGGAGCTGCGGGATCAGCCACGAGAGGAACGCGTCCTGACTCCTCGTCTGGAGCCAGACGGTCCCCTCCCCGGTGAACTCACAGACCAGCCCCTCGCCCGACAGCAGCGAGGACTTCAGCCCGCCGACGCGCTTCACGTCCCAGGAGACCGTCTCGGTGAACGCGACGACGTGTCCGGTGTCGACGACGTGACGCTCTCCGGGGCCGAGCTCGACCGGCTCGACCGCGCCGTAGCTGGCGAAGAAGGTCGGGCCGCTACCCGTGAGCGTCAGCAGGAACAGCCCCTCGCCGCCGAAGAAGGACCTGGTTCCGCCGAACTCCGTGTCGAGTTCGATGCCGCGCTCGGCGGCGACGAACGCCCCCGACTGGACGTACAGCGTCTCGTCGTCGATGTCGTGGTGGACGACGTCGCCCGGAAGCGGCGGGGCGAGCGTCACCGATCCGCCCTCCGGCGCGGTGAACGTGTTCCGGAAGAACGACTCCCCGCCGAGCACCGAGCTCTTGACCGACGAGAGCAGCCCGCCGCCGCCCCGATCGGTCTCGATCTCGACGCCGTCGCTGTGGCTCACCATCGCGCCCGCCTCGGCGGTGAGCGCCTCGCCCGCCTCGAGCGAGACGTCGAGCAGGGCGTACGACGGCCGGTGTCGGATCTCGTGTTCCATACCCGAACTGTCTCCCGATCGTATATGAATCCTGCCGCCGAGTCACCGACGGGAGCCGAGCGATCCGCCTCGGCGGGCCTGACCGGACGATCCTTCGCTCAGTAGGGGTAGCGGTCCCGCCACGGACGAACGCGCTCGAACGCGGCGCTCGCAGCGAGAACCTCGTCGTCGGCGAGCCGTGGACCGACGAGCTGCATCCCCACGGGGAGGCCCTCGTCGGTCAGTCCTGCGGGTATCGACGCGGCCGGGTTCCCGGTCATGTTGAACGGCTGGGTGAGGAGCCACCCCCGGCGCGGCTCGACGGACCGGCCGTCCACCTCGGTGGGGAGTTCGCCGATCTCGAACGGCGGGACCGCGAGCGTCGGCGTGGCGAGCAGGTCGTACTCCTCCAGGATCCCCTGGACGAGTTCCAGGACCCGCGTCCGGGTCCGGTCGGCGGCCTTGTACTCCCGGGTGGAGACCGTCTCGGCCTCGAGGATGGTCTCGACGGTGCTCTCGGCGAGACGGTCGCGGTCGGCTCCCCGAGGATCGAGGTCGCCCTCCTCCTCCAGGCTATCGAACAGCGACTCCCAGAGCACCTTCGCGAACGTGTAGTAGGCGTCGAGCACGTCGTCCTGGGCGAGACTCGGATCGAGGTCGATCCGCTCGACGGTCGCGCCCGCCTCCTCGAACCCGTCCACGGCGTCGTCGATCACGTCCCGAACCGCCGGGTCGATGGGGTAGATGCCGAGGTCGGGGCTGTAGGCGATCGAGACGCCCTCGATCGAGCGGCGGGTCGCGGCGGCGTACTCGACCTCCGGTTCCGGCAACGAGAAGGGGTCGAGGGGGTGCGGCCCGGCCATCACGTCGAGCATGAGGGCGGCGTCTTCCACCGTGCGGGCCATCGGCCCGAGGTGGCTGAACGGCGTGTGGTCCCCGAAGCCGTTGCGTTCGTCGACCCGCGCGATCCGGCCGAACGTGGGTTTGAGGCCGTAGACGCCGCAGAACGAGGCCGGCGTCCGGATCGACCCGCCCGTATCCGAACCCTGCGCCAGCGGGACGAGCCCGTCGGCGAGCGCGGCACCCGCACCCCCGGAGGATCCCCCCGAGACGCGATCGGGCGCGAACGGCGTTCCCGTCGGTCCCGCAACGCGGTTGTGGGTCGTACAGCCGAGGCCGAACTCGGGCGTGTTCGTCTTCCCGACGACGATGGCCCCCGCATCGAGGAGGCGGTCGACGAACGGGGAGTTCGCGTCGGAGACGTTGTCCTCGTAGAGCTTCGAGCCGTACGTCGTCCGCACGCCCGCGACGTCGTCGAGGTCCTTGATCGCGACAGGGACGCCGTGGAGTGGCCCCAGTTCCTCGCCCGTCTCCACGGCGTGTTCGGCGCGCTCGGCGCCCTCCCGGGCACGCTCGTCGGTGACGGTCACGAACGCGTTCGTCCGATCGTTGCGCTCGTCGATCGACTCCAGCACCTCGTCGACCACCTCGACGGGCGAGAGGTCGCCGTCCCTGATCCGCCTCGCGATGCCGGCCGCCGTCATGTGTGCCACGTCCGGGCTCATGCGATGGACCGAGTGGTAGCCATCGGGTGAAAAATCCCCACGTCGGTCCGGTGTCGACCCCGTGACCGCAACCGTTAGGGTTCGAACGGATGCAGGGACGGGCATGTACGTCGGCCGCTTCCTCGTCGTCGGTCCCGGCATCGCCGCCTATCGCGTCTCCTCCCGATCGTTCCCGAACCGGCGGGTCACCGAGCGCGACGGGACGCTCACCGTCGGCCCGACCCCGGACGCCCCCGAGACGGACAACCCCTACGTCGCGTACAACTGCGTCCGACCCGTGGAGCACCCGTCGGGTTCGATGGTCGTGGTCGGGAACGGCTCGCACGTCGATCCCGTCGCGGAGAAGATCGAACTCGGCTACCCCGCCCGCGACGCGCTCGCGCTCGCGCTGCTCGCGCTCGACTTCGAGAAGGACGACTACGACACCCCCCGGATCGCGGGGGTCACGAGCTCCTCGGGCGCGTACGTGGCGACCGTCCAGCGGGACCGCCTGCAGGTCGAGTCCGTCTCGGAGCCGACCCTCGTCGCCACTTACGAGCGGGACACCCCCGAGCCGTTCGCGCTGGAGGCAGGTACGGCAGAGGCGGCCGCGCGCGAACTCTACGATCACGAGTTCGAGCACGCGGTCTGTGCGGCGGCGGCGACCGTCGACGACGGCGGTACCGAGACGGCCCTCTACAACGGGTAAGCGGCGAACGACGAGCGACCGGGGACCGATTCGACGTTCTCGACTCCGTCAGAACTCCTGCTGGACGGTCCGCAGGGCCTCCTCACGGTCGTCCCAGTCGACGAAGACGGCGATGCTGGTCGCCGAGGTGATGACGTCGTGGAGGGTGATGTGCTGGTCGGAGAGCGGGTTGATGATCTGACGGAGGATCCCCGGCTGGTTCGGGATCTCCCCGCCCGTGACCCTGATGACGGCGATGTCGTCCTCGACGGTGACCGACGAGAGCGTGTCGCTCCCGACGACCGTGTCGTGGAGGACGGTCTCGGCCTCCTGTGCGAGGTCGGCGTCGACGTAGAACGTCACCGAGTCCAGTCCCGAGGAGACCGCGTCGACGTTGAGATCGGCGTCGGCCAGCGCAGTCGTGAGCTGTGCCAGCACCCCTGGGGTGTTCCGGATGGCGCGCCCGGCGACCGTGATGCAGGAGAGCCGACCCTCCCGGAGGTCGATGAGGTTCTCGAACTGCCCCTCGATACGGGTCCCGCCCGTGAGCAGGTCGCCGTGCTGGTAGTGGACGACGCGGACGTTCATATCGGCCGCCTTGTAGGACAGCGCCGACGGCGCGACGACCTCGGCCCCGCGGAACGAGAGGTTCCGGAGTTCGTCGACGGTGATCTCCCCGACGTTTCGGGCCCCCTCGACGACCCGCGGGTCGCCGGTCATCACGCCCTCAACGTCGGTCACGATCACCACCTCGTCGGCGTTCATGTACTTGCCGAGCATCACCGCCGTCGTGTCCGAGCCGCCGCGACCGAGGGTGGTGATGTTGCCGGCGTGGTCCTGTGCGAGAAAACCCGTCATCACCGGGACGATACCCTTCGCGAGGTAGGCCTCGGCGACCGCCTGCGCCCGGGTCCGCGTCGCCTCGACGTCGACCTCCCCGTGCTCGTCGGTGATCACCGGCCAGTCCTCCGCGCCGGGTTCGAGGAACACCGAGTCGACCCCCCGGGCCGAGAGGGCGGCCTTCAGCATCCGCACGGAGGTCCGCTCGCCCATGGAGACGATCTCGGCCTCGTCGGCGTCGTCGGCCTCGAACGTGATGGCGTCGAGCAGGAAGTCGGTCGTCGATCCCATCGCGCTGGCGACGACGCCGACCTCGTGGCCCTGTTCGACCGCGGCGGCGATGGAGTCGGCCGCGCGGTTCACCCGCTCGCCGTTGCCGAGCGAGGTACCCCCGAACTTGGCGACTACCCGCATCGTCTCACCCGCCCGCGACCGTGGGTCTCGCGCGTCTCCGCGTTCATGCAGCCGGCTACCCCGTCCCTCCGGTTAACTGTGTCCCTCCGTTCCCACCGCGGACACGCCCGTCGATCGGTGGGGCCGATCGACAGCCCGGGGGCGCGCGGGGTTTAATCCGCTGGGGTTCACAGAGGGGGTATGGAAGTGCGGGACGCGGTCGAAGCCGACGCCGATCGGCTCGCCGAACTGACGGACACCCCGACCGACGTGATGCGGAACCTCGTCCACGACCGGACCGTCCGGGTCGCGGAGGACGACGACGAGGTGCTCGGTTTCGTCAGCTTCGACGCCCGGCGCGAGACCGTCCACGTGACACAGCTCGAAGGGACGACCGGTGCGGAGGAGCGCCTGCTGGAGGAACCGTGCCGGTTCGCGCGCAACGAGGGGATGATCGTCGAGATGCTGGTCACCGGCGAGGACGACGACCTGCAGGCGATCGCCGAGGCCGCCGGCTTCGAGAACCAGGGGACCGGGCCGGTGTTCGACGGCACCCCTACGGTCAGGTACCGACTGGAGTCGGGGCCAGCCACCTGATCGACCGGCCGGCGAAGACCCGGCTCACAGGCGGCCGGGCACCCGGTCGACTCGTGACCTACGAGCGTCCTGGCGTACAGGCGGCACCCTCGCTCCCGCCGGACGGTGTGCCGCGCTCCCGCCCCGGCCACCCGGCGGCCGCTCTCGGACCACGACGGTGGTGGTCCCGTTCCAGTACTTGAAACTTCGTGAGGGGTGACGGGCAGACGACGGGGCCGAGAGTGCTCTCTGTCAGAACGATGGAACTGCTGACGGAGAGGCTAGCTCGCTCACCCGCGCCGAGCGCCGGGAGAGCTTTGCTCTCCCGAGCAGACGGCGGCCAGGGGCCGCCGTCGACGACCGCAGGGAGCGAGGCGCGCTTTTTCCCCACGTCTTTGCCTGAGCGAGGGCCGTTAGGCCCGAGCGAAGTGCAAAAAGTGGTCAGTTGAAGTCGTACACCGTCAGCTCCAGCGTGTCGAGATCGACGACCGGCGCGAACCCGTGGTCCGGATCGATGTTGACGGACTTCTGGAAGGCGGTCTGGGCCTGCCAGCACCCGGAGTTGACGGCGAGGACGTTCCGGTACTTCCCCCAGCCGAGCTTGTGGACGTGTCCCGTGTGGAATATCGCGGGCACCTCGTCGATGACGAGGTAGTCCCTGGCCTCGGGGGCGATGCGCGTGTGGCCGCCGAACTGCGGGGCGACGTGGCGCTTCCTGAGGAGCTGGTACATCGCGCGGTGCGGGTGGTCGTAGGAGGCCTTCTCCTCGGGGAGTTCGGCGATCACCTCGTCGAGCGAGACCCCGTGATACATCAGCACAGACACCCCCTCTATGGTGACTGTCGAGGGGTTCGAGACGATACGCGGGTCGTGTGCCGACATGATCTCCCGGAGTTCCTCGTCGAACCCGGGCTGGGGTTCCGCGAGGCGGACCGCGTCGTGGTTCCCCGGGATCATCACGATCTCGATGTCGCCCGGAACCTCCTTCAGGTGCTCGGAGAACGCCTCGTACTGCTCGTAGATGTCGACGATCGAGAGCTCCTCGTCCTGGTTGGGGTAGACGCCCACGCCCTCGACCATATCGCCGGCGAGCAGCAGGTACTCCACCTCGGCAGCGTCCTCGGTGTGTAGCCAGTCGGCGAACCGCGACCAGGCGTCGCCCATGAACTCCTGTGAGCCGACGTGGACGTCGGAGACGAGCGCCGCGCGAACGTGTCGGTCCGCGGTCTTCGGCTCGAACGTCCGCGGGACGTCCGGGAAGTGAAGCGAGTCGACGAACAGGATGCCGGCGTCGTCGCTCAGGCTCCCGTCGACGGCGATCACCTCGTCGAGGAGCAGTTCGTCGACCAGGTCCGCGATCCCCTTGTCCTTCATGACGAGACACGGGAACACCCCGGTCGTGTCCTCGAGTTCGACCAGCCAGTGGCCGTTCGCCGTCGACCGGACGTCGCTCACCATGCCGATCATCCCGGCCTCCCCGCCGCCGGGAGCGGTCTGCAGCGACCGGGCGGGCCGGTGGGTGACCCGACCCCTGAGCTTCGCCGAGAGACGGTCGTAACGGTCGCGGAACGTCTCCACGAAGTCGCGGTACTCGCCGGTCCCCGTCGACCGCCCGGTCATGTCGTTCGTCACCTCGACCGACCGGAGCGACCGGTCGACCTGCCGGACGAACTCCGACGTCGATCCCGGGGCCGACCTTCCCTCGGACGGGGCGATCGAGTTCTCCCCCGGATCGGGAGAGGACGGCTGGGGATCGTCGGCTGTGGCCGCCGACTCCGTCGCGGCCGACGGGGCCGATCCGGACTCCGCGGAGGCGTCCCCCTGCTCTCCGATCGTCGGCGGCGCGGCCTCCGTTCCCTCGACCTCGGTACCCCCCTCGCCGGGGACGGCCGAAGCGTCGATATCCGACCCCTTCGTTTCAGGTGGAGAATCCGCGTGCGTGCCCGGGTTGGGAGCGTGGGTTCCAGATGAAACGGAGGGGTCGGCCTCGCCGGAGGGGTCGTCGGGGACGGCTTCGTCCCCGGGGGGATCCGCAGTGGTGGGATCGCCCGGCTCGATCGGGGACCCGGGGGAACCCGAATCCGATGTAGAGGGGGGGTCCGAAACGGGAGGGCGCTCGCCGAGCGCCGACCGGACGTGCTCCGCGGTCACCTTGACGGCGTCCTCGGGAACCCTCTCGACGACGCGGTCGATGGCGTCACCGGGATCGGGCGTGTTCGCGATGAGCGTCACGGCCTCCCGTTCGGCGTTGTATCCCCGGCCGGCCAGCGCCCGAGCGACCCGTGCCGGCGCTTCGAGTGGCACACCCGAGGCAGGAGTGGCCCCGAGAAAAGCGTGGCGGAGCGAGCGACCACATCCGCCCGACGTATCGACGGCGACGGAGTCAGAACGTTCAAACGCCTGCCTCCGGTGGTACGAGTTGATGAGTGAGCCCGACGGCGGTCCCGACCGGGAGCGGGACGCCGGTCCTCCGTCCCGAAACCGTTCGGTCGGGGCCGACGGGGCCAGTGGGGGTCGAACCCCCCGGGAGTGGGTCCGCTGGTTCCTCGAGACCGACCGGGGAGCGGTCGCGTACGTGCGCGAAGTGCTGTCGAGCGTCCTCGCGGTGGTCCTCGTCGGCCTCCTGCTGTTCGGGGTCAGCGGGCTCTGGCCCCCGATGGTCGCCGTCGAATCCCCGAGTATGTACCCGCACATGAAGACCGGCGACCTCGTGTTCGTGATGGAGGAACACCGCTTCCCCGGCGGGGCGGCGTACGAGGGCACGGGGGTCGTCACCCACCGGACCGGCGAGCGGACTGGCTACCGGAAGTTCGGGATGGCCGGGGACGTCATCGTCTACGAACCGGACGGCGACACCGGGACGACACCGATCATCCACCGGGCGATGTTCTACGTCAACGCCAGCGAGAACTGGTACGACAAGGCCGTCGAGGTCGACCCCAGGGCGGTCGGGACCGCCGATAGCTGCGACGAACTCGAGAACTGTCCCGCACCCAACGCCGGGTTCATCACGAAGGGCGACAACGAGCGGACGAACCGCCGCTACGACCAGGTGAGCGGCCTCTCCGATCCCGTCAGGCCGGCCTGGGTCGTCGGCACCGCCGAGTTCCGCATCCCGTGGCTCGGGAACATCCGCCTGTGGGCATCCCAGACCGGTCCGTTCGCACCCGGCGTCGTGGATGCGGGCGTCGAGGCCGGAACGGTCACTGGCGAACCGACAGGGATGACCCCGATGGGGAACACCTCCTGCGCGTGGGGGTAGGACGGCCGAAGCGATAGAGAAACGTTCCGCATCCACTCGATTCCGGAACACCGTCGGACGACAGGAACAACCGCTTCCGGTGAGAGCCCAGTATACCTGCGGATGTGGCTAGCACGCTCACCCGCGCCGAGCGACTAACGCGAGCCTTCGGCTCGCGGCTGGAGCGAGGCGCGCCTTTTTTCCCCACGTTTTTGCCTGAGCGAGGGCCGTTAGGCCCGAGCGAAGTGCAAAAAGTGGTGGCTGTTAGTTATCGAACCGGCTCTGGACGAACGGCTGGACGTCCTCGACCTCGCCGAGCCGCGAATCCGAGAGGAGGACGGCCTCGGTCTCCTCGATCGGCACGGAGAGGGAGATCTCCTTGGTGCGCCCGTATCGGCCCTTCGAGACGACGACGGCGTTGACGATCCCCAGCATGTCGAGTTCGCTGATGAGGTCCGTCACCCGGCGCTGGGTGAGCACGTCGGCGTCGACCTCCCCGCAGAGCCGCTTGTAGATGTTGAACACCTCGCCGGTGTTGATGTTGTGGACGCCGTTCTTCTCCAGCAGGATGGTCGCGTAGAGGACGAGTTTGGACTGGGTGGGGAGCGTTCGTACGACCTCGACCACGCGGTCGAGTTCGATCTTCTCCTGGGCCTGGCGGACGTGGTTCTCCTCGACGGTGTCCGTGCGGTCGCGTTCGGCGAGTTCTCCCGCCGTTCGGAGGAGGTCGAGCGCGCGCCGGGCGTCGCCGTGCTCCTGGGCGGCGAAGGCGGCACACAGCGGGATGACGTCCTCCGAGAGCGTCTCGGGTTTGAACGCGACGTCCGCGCGCTGCTGGAGGATGTCCCGGAGCTGGGTGGCGTCGTACGGCGGGAAGACGATCTCCTCCTCGCCGAGGCTGGACTTGACGCGCGGGTCGAGGAAGTCGGTGAACTTGAGGTCGTTCGAGATGCCGATGATGCTCACCCGGGAGTTGTCGAGTTCGGAGTTCATCCGCGACAGGTTGTACAGCGTGTCGTCGCCGGACTTCTCGACGAGCTTGTCGATCTCGTCGAGCATGATGACGACGACGCGTTCGTGGTAGTCGACGGCGTCGAAGAAGGTGGAGTAGACCCGGTCGGTCGGCCAGCCGGTCATCGGCACCTGCTCGAACCCGTCGAGATCGGACTCCAGTTCCTCGATACGTGCGCGCAGCGACGATTCGGAGTCGAACTCGGTCCCCGCGAGCGGGGCGGGATCGTCGGGATCGTCCAGCCTGCTCTCGGTCTCGCGGAGTTCCTCCAGCTGGTCCTCGACGACCGCCTCGTTCTTGTCGATGAACTTGTTGGCGAGCTGGGCGAGCACCCGGTACTGGGTGTCCGTCACCTCGCAGTTGATGTACTCGACCTCGCAGGGCACCTCGAACTTCTTCGAGGTCGACTCCAGTTCCTCGCTGACGAACTTCGCGCTCGCGGTCTTCCCGGTCCCCGTCTTTCCGTAGATGAGGATGTTCGAGGGGGTGTCCCCCCTGAGGGCGGTCACGAGGATCGTCGCCATGTTGTTGATCTGTTCCTCACGGTGGGGGAGCCGGTGGGGGGTGTAGGAGGGGCGAAGCACCTCCTTGTTCTCGAAGATCGGCTCGCCCTCGAGCAGGTCGTCGAACAGTCCCCTCGAGGCCTCGTCCGGCTCCTCGGAACCGTCGTCGAGGACGAGTTCCTCGATGTCGATCCCCGTGTCCGTCCGGTCGCCGGCACCCCTCGCGCCGTCCGACGTCAGGTCGACCTCCCCATCGGACCGTCGCCCATCCCCCCCACCGAATCCGCCGGTCGAGTCGGTGTTCGTGGTGTTCGTCGCGTTCGTCGTATCGCCCTCCTCGCTGGTGGAGGAGTTGCCAGTGTCGGAGCGGGGAGGGACGTCACCCTGGTCATCGGTGGCCTCCTCGCTCGGGTCGGTGTCGGCGTCTCTCATGCCCCTCGGGACACCCCCTTCGTCTCACGTGGAACCGTAATCATTGCTCGAAAGTTCACCCCTGTGTTTCGTGTGGAAGTTCTTTCCGGGCGGTCGAGAACACCCCGTATACCGCCCAGATCGGGGTTTCTACGTTCGAGGCCCGGATTCCGCTGTCCAGTTGATGCAGAAGAACCGGTGGTGGATAGCATATTAAGTATTACGGTCATCTCCCGACCGGTCCCTCCACCCACAGTCCGGTCGGGAGACGACTGGAGACCGGCCATAGTTCGATCAGGAGACGATTGGAGACGGGCGCTCGTCGGCAGGGAGGTCCGGACTATCGGAATCCGGAGAACTCGGGACCGCCGTCCGGCTCGGCGGGCGTCGACAGGGACGGAGGTTCCGACACGGATCGCGGTGACTCGGTCGGCAGTAATCGGAAGGGAAGGACCCGGTACTCCGACGGGGGCGAGCTCGGGGAGTTCCCTGGAGACTGGGGGAGCTGGATCCTCCGGTCCCCGACCCCCCCACCCCTTCGTTTCGGGTGGAACGACTCACGAGGGAGAGGGGGACTGGAGGAAGACGGCTTGCAGGGAAAGATTCATTACCTAGATGCTACAACAGGACCCGTAGTACTAGAATACCGTTTTGAGAGATGGAGCTTCTAGTTCTAGGCTGTGTGGAGTAGAATAACCCGCCTAGAGACGATGAGACGGGAGATATGGTGGAATACTGCTCTCTCGACCGCTTCCGGAGGTGGCCGTCTCGTCCGGTTCCACCTGAAACGAAGGGGTGGGGGGGTTCGAGGGGTGGCCGGCTCCTCCGACCCGGACGGCCGGTCGTCATCGAGGAGCCACACGCCGGGTGTTCCACACCGTCCGACTCCGGTACCCACCCTCGGCGAGTTCGCCGCCGGCACGGGTCGACGGGCCGAGCAGCGACCGGCATCCGACGCGGCTACGGTCCGAATCGCACGGTGGAGGGAAGTTGCGGAAATCTGATACCGATAGTGGAGTCGGTCGTGTTCCCCGGGTTCGAGGGGTGAAACCCGGGCGACCAGCTCTCAGGAAGGTTATGTGTGTCTGACGCACAGTTAAGTGAGTGGGGTGGGGTAGTACGGGCAAGCGTCCCCGATTTCGAGGTGAAACGGGGCCGTCGAGGGAAAGGATGGGACTGCTCACAGGACTCAGGGAAAGCATCGCCCGGGTTACGTCGAGTCTGTTCTCGGCACAGGACCCGAAACGCATCGGTATCTACGGCCCGCCGAACGCGGGCAAGACGACGCTCGCCAACCGTATCGCTCGCGACTGGACGGGCGACGCCGTCGGGCCCGAGAGCCACGTCCCCCACGAGACGCGGCGGGCGCGACGGAAGGAAAACGTGGAGATCAGTCGGAACGGTCAGTCGGTGACCATCGACATCGTCGACACGCCCGGCGTGACGACGAAGGTCGACTACAAGGAGTTCCTCGAACACGACATCGAGGAGGACGACGCCATCCGGCGCTCGCGCGAGGCGACCGAGGGGGTCGCCGAGGCCATGCACTGGCTCCGCGAGGACGTCGACGGGGTCATCTACGTGCTCGACGCCGCGGACGACCCGTTCACGCAGGTGAACACCATGCTCATCGGTATCATCGAGAGTCAGGACCTCCCGGTCCTGATCCTCGCGAACAAGATCGACCTCGAGGAGGCGTCGGTCCAGCGGATCAAGAACGCCTTCCCACAGCACGAGACGATCCCGCTGTCCGCCCTCGAGGGGGACAACATGGACGAGGTCTACGACAAGGTCGCGGAGTACTTCGGGTGAACAGGATGGCAGAACTGAAAGCTGACGACGGCAACGACGGCGACGGCGTCCAGATTGACCTGATCAGCGCCGAGCGACTGAAGGGACTCCGGACGATGGAGAAGATCCGACTCATCCTCGACGGGGTCCACGACGACAACATCGTCATCCTCGAACGGGGGCTCTCCCCCGACGAGGAGTCGAAGCTGATCGAGGTGACGATGTCCGAGATCAGCCCCGACGGGTTCACCGGGATCGAGATCGAGACCTACCCCGGCGAGAGCTCGGGCGAGAGCGGTATCCTCGGCCGGCTCATGGGCAAGCGGGACGACGGGAAGCTGACCGTCATCGGCCCCGCGAACCGCATCGAGACGCTCCACAAGGACCAGAACCTCCTGAGCACGCTCATCACGAGGAAGTAGGCCCGGGCTCCAGATGCCACACCAGTGTACGAACTGCGGCCACACCTTCGCCGACGGCTCGAAGGAGATGCTCTCGGGCTGTCCGGGCTGTGGCGGCAACACGTTCCAGTTCCACCCGAAGGGGGCGGAGATCCCCGAGGAACCGCCGGCCGACGCGGAGTCGAAACCGCCCGAACCCGAAGGGGGGAACGCCGCGAACACCGTCGGTCGGGCGGCCACGAAGGTCCGGGACTTCGTGGGAGCAGGCTCGGAGTCCGGGACCGGAACCGCCGACTCGGGTTCGGAGCGACCGACGGAGGCGGACCCGGAGCCGGAACCCGATGCGGCCCCGGACCCGTCGGCCCCGTGGCCGGACGACCTCGACGAGGAGAGGGAGGACGCGGAGATAATCGACGCGGACGCGAGGCGCGAGGCGGACGACGCGGGGGATGCCGAGGACCTCGCACAGGCGAGCGCCCGCGCGGACGTGGCGGGCCCGGACGAGCTGGTGGCGGACGCGGTTGACCCCTCCGCTTCCGGTGGAACCGAACCCGATCCCCCGGGTGACTCGCAGGGAGGAGCCACCGCGACCGGAACCGACGCGCCGGCACCCAGCGACGGCCGCGTCGTGAGCGAGCCCAGCGGGGAGGAGCCCGGCATCGAGGAGCTCCGCGAGCAGCTCAACGACCAGTTCGAATCGATCAAGATCGTCGAGCCCGGCCAGTACGAGCTCAACCTGATGGAGCTGTTCGACCGCGAGGAGTACATCATCGCGCTCCAGGAGAACGGCCGCTACGTCATCCAGGTCCCCGAGAACTGGATGGGCGACCGGCCGGGCGACTGAGTCCGGTTCGGGCCTGGTCCCGTCTCCTCGAACCCCGCTTCCATCGAACTCAGTACACCTGAGCCGAGGCGCTCCCGACCTCGACCTCCACGAGTGGCTGGAAGGGGTACTCGCCGTCGCTGTCGTACTTCTCGAAGATCCGCTCGGCCACCGGCGCGACCCGTTCCCGATCCTCGACGACGCTCGCGGTCCCGAGCAGGGTGACCGACCAGTCGACGCTCCCCTCCGTCACTCGCTCGATTGAGACCGCCACCCGGGGGTTCCGCCGGACGTTCTCGAGCTTCCGGCCGCTCGTGACGAACGAGAGGACGCTCTCGTCGTAGAGATACCAGACGGGGGCGACGTGGGGGCGGTCGTCGACGGACGTCGCGACGTGGGCGCTCAGGCGTGCGCCCGAGATCAGATCTTCGACCTCGGCAGGGACGCTCATACTCGCTCGGCAGGAGGGACGGCACGGCGAAAAATCGGCCGGGTCCCGCGGCGGTCCCGGAGATCACGGACTCCCGGAACCGCCTGGAACCGCCCGGAACGGCCGCCTCCGTAAGGTAGAAACACGGTCGCCTCTCCGGGCTAGCGTGCCCCGGCTCGACGCCCGCGAGCGGTTCGAGGCGGTTCGGAGTGCCGTCCGGCGGGTGCTCGACCGATTCCCGGCGCTGCTCGCGCGGTTCGGCGTCGTCGACCGGGAGATGGGCGAGGAGGCGTTCGACCTCGCCGTCCCGGTGATGGTGACTGGCGCGCTCCGGGTGCTCATCCGTATCTCGGACTTCCTGTTCGTCGGCGTGGCGACGGGCGCGGCCGGCATCGCGGCGCTCGAACTCGGCTTCCAGTACTTCTTCGTCGCGTTCGGCCTCGCGCTCGCGCTCACCTCCGGGACGATCAGCGTCGTCTCGCGGCTCCTCGGTGCCGACGATCCGTACCGGGCGGACCTCGCCATCAAGCAGTCGCTCTGGCTCGGCCTGCTCGTCTCGGTCCCCCTGGCGGTGTGTGGGTGGCTCTACGCCGAACCGCTCGTCGGCCTGCTCACGAACGATCCAGAGACGATCTGGAAGGGTGCGGACTACCTCCTGATCGTCCTCGCGGCGTCGCCGGCCCGCTTCTGGTCGATGATCGCCGCCCGGGCGCTCGCGGGTGCGGGCGACACCCGGACGCCGATGTACGTCCGGCTGGTCACGCTCCCGGTCAACATCGTCCTCAACGCGGTGCTCGTCTTCGGACTCGGGCCGTTCCCCTCGCTGGGGGTCGTCGGCGCGGCGCTCGGCACGGCGGTCGCCTACCTCCTCTCGGCGGGGGCGTTTCTCGGGCTCCTGCTCACGTCGCGGTTCCCCGTGCGGCTCCGCCTCGGCGGCCCGCAGTTCGACCTCCCGCTGATGGTCGAGATCGCGAGGGTGAGCCTCCCGCTCGCGGGGACTCGGCTCTCCCGGACGTTCGGGCGGTTCCCGTTCCTGTTCGTCCTTGGGGTGCTGGGGACCTCCGAGGTGGCGGCCTACGCCGTCGGCCGGCGGGTGGTCCTGTTCGCGATGATGCCGGCCTGGGGGTACTCGACGGCGGCCTCGACGCTCGTCGGTCAGGCCGTCGGTGCCGGCGAGGACGAGGCGGCGACGGGCTACGGCTGGCAGACCACCCGGATCGCGCTGGCCACACAGCTCCTCGTCGCCGCCGTTCTCGCGGTCCTCGCCCCGTACGTCGCCCGCGGGTTCGGCACCGAGGACGTCGCGCTGACCGCGGCGTTCGTCCGCGTGTTCGCACTCGGCGTCGCGGGGTTCTCCGTCGCGCGGACCATGCGCGGGGCGCTCCGCGGAGCGGGTGACACCCGCTGGCCGTTCTACGGGACGGTCGTCGGGACCTACCTGGTCAGGCTCCCGATCGCCTTCCTCGCGCTCCCGATCGGCTACGCCGTCACCGTCGGCCCGTTCTCCCTCGGCGGCCTGACGCTCGGACGGCTCTCGGTCGCGCCGGGGATGGGATTGGGGGTCGGGGCCGCGTTCGTGGCCATCCTCGCGGGTCTGTACGTGAAGGCCGTCGTCAACACCGCCCGGTTCGCCTCCGGACGGTGGGTGACGGCTGCACGTACGCGAGGGGAGGCGACCTCCGGTGACGATTGAGGTCCGCCGTCGGAGCGTAGCGCCCCGGCGAACCCCCTCGTTTCGAGTGGAATCCTCACACACCGCACGAACGGCGGATAGACGACTAGACGATCGAACCTACGTTTCGAGTGGAATTTTAAACCTGCTATCACGATTAATAAATTATTGCTACAGATAGCGAATTGAAACCGGACTGGGGGCGGAGTCACTGGTCGGAAGCCGACGGGAACTGAAGCACTTAACCACCCCCCGGTCGGTAGCCTGGGATATGAGTGACGCGACGAAGGTCGTCCTCGGCACCGTGGTCGTCGCTGGCCTGCTCGCCCTGACGATCGTCCTGGCGATGGCGCTCTGAGATGTTCGACCGACGCGAGCTGTCGGGGCCGCTCGCGGCGGTGAGGGACCGCCACGCACCGGTGGCGCTCGTCCTCGACGTGGCGGGTGACTTCGAGATCCTCCCGCCGGAGCTCGCCGAGAACCTCGGGCCGATGGTCGACCGGTTCGACCCCCTGAGCTACCCCGACGAGTGGGTTCCGAGGGACGCACCCGAGCAGCTCTATCGACTGGCGGGCGGCGAGTTCACCATCGGGATGCCGGGCGAAGGCGGGGTCGCCTGGACGCGCCAGACCGACCCACCCACGGTGTTCGTCAAGCCGCGCCTGGAGGGTTCGCCCGACGCGTTCGTCTCCTTCCTCATCGGCGAGGCGCTCGTCGAGGCCGGGACCGGACTCCCCGAACACTTCCTCGGGTTCTTCGAGTCCCGGTACGCGGCGCTCGCGGGGTCGGTACCGCTCTCGCCGGCCGACACGTACCAGCTCGCCAACGCCGTCTACGACGCGTACGTCGGGCTCCACACGCGCGAGACGTTCGAGGGGTGGGAGTCGAACGGGGACGACGAGACCCCCGGCGACTCCACCGATCTCACCCCGCTCTACGAGGCGTGGGTCGACGCCGGCGAGCGCCTGGAGCCGCGGCTCTCGGGGCTCATGGGGGAGGTAGCGACCGGGGAGACCTCGTTCGCGGCCGCGGCCGAACTCGCCTGTAGCGCCGTCAAGCACGGGGTCGATCCCCCGACCCCGTTCGGTGCCCTCGACACGGCGGCCTACCGCCACCACGGCGCGGACTACGCGGTCGAGTGGATCGAGCGGACGCTCGCGGAGCTGGAGGACGGCTGAATCGGGCCGCCGGTGGGGGTCAGAAGTCCGTCGTGACGGTGCCGTCCTCGTCGAGGACGATCACCCCGTCGAACAGCTCGTGGTACCCCTCGAGGACCTCGGGTTCGTGGACCTCCTCGGCGATGTGGAACAGGCCGACCGCGTCGTGTTCGGAGAGCAGGTCGAGTATCTCCTCGACGGCGACCCTCGCCCGCTCCTCGTCTGCGTAGTAGGCCATCTCCGTGATGGAGTCGAGGCTCACCCGGAGCTTGCCCTCGTGGGTCTCCAGGAACTCCCGGACCTGCGCGACGATCCCGTCGAGGTCGTCCGGGGCGGCGACGTAGTGGACCCGGTCGGAGCTGCGTCGCGAGTAGCCGCGCTCGACCGAGAGGGTGTCCAGGATGACCGTGTTCTCGGTGTCGACGCCGTAGTACTCGAGCTTCTGCTGGACCTCCCGCGCCGTCGTCCGCGTCGAGACGACGAGCCGGTGGTCCGTGTCGACGTTGAGGAACTCCGTGTCGATCCGGTCGGTCTCCCCCGTACTCGGGTGGATCAGCAGGACGCCGGTTCCGCCCGATATCGTCCCGGGTGTCCCCTCTATCGCGAGGTCGTAGTCCATACCTCCCTACGAGAGCGGATCGCTCTTAAATCTCCAGTTCTGTCCGGGGATCCGGCGGGCGCGGTGGCTGGGTGGAACTCAGAACACGGAGTCGGCGGTCGCCGCCCCGACGACGGAGAAGATGGCGCCGACGCTGATCGCCTTGGCCGTGACGTACACCCGCTCGGCCAACGTCCCGTCGACGAACGTCCCCGGCGCGTCGAACGCCAGCGCGAGGACGAGCACGGATCCGAACGAGACGATCATCAACGAGAGGAACCGGAGGGGGACACCCCCGACCTCGACCTCGCGGTCGGGGTTGCGGTCCTCGGCCTTGTAGAGGGCCCCGTACCCGATGGTGAACACGATGCCGACCGTCACGAGCGCCTGGAAGACGTTCATGCTGGCCGCGAGGACCCAGACCTCCTCGGTCACGACGAACGGACCGGCGAGGAGGAACCCGCCGACCACCTGCTGGGCGATATCGGCGGTCTTGAAGTGTCGGCCCGGGCCTACCATACCTCCGGTGGAGCGTCGGGGCGTATAACCTCCACGACACGGCCCGAAGCAGGACCCGAGTGGTCACGTCGGGCTACGGGTTCTTGGTACCGGACTCCCTAGAGGATCGAGCACACCCTTCCTGTCCCGCATCGATCAGTCGTACCTTCGCCCGTCGGGAGAGCTGTTTCACCTCGTACTCGCGGGACATCGCGGCCGACTTCGACTCGAACGACTCGACGTGTCGGAGATCGACGGGCGTCCGACCCCGGGTGTACTTCGCCCCCTCGCCGGCGTCGTGTTCGTCGACGCGGCGCTCCGGGTCGGTCGTGTACCCCGTGTAGAACGTCCCGTCGGCGCACTCGAGGACGTAGACGTAGTGGTTCCCCGACCCCGCTTCCCCCGTCACGCGAGCGACACCCGGTGATTCGATCCCGGTTCCACGGCGTCAGGGCCGTGTTTCGTAGGCGCGTTCCCTCGATACCTCGGCGATCCCGGCGTTCGCGGAGCAGTTCGGGCAGGCGTATATCCGCCCGTGTGCGTCCGCGAACACCCGGGCGAACCGGTCCGAGACGTGCGCATCGCAGTGGTCACATCTGGGCATTCTGGCTACCGACTCGGGCCGTCCCCCGTCGGTTGTCCTCTTTAGGGCTCCGTCCCTCATATACTCTCGGCATGCGGTCACCTACCGCGGGTCGCCCGACAGCGCCGCCCCGTCCCACTCGTGCTGGCCGGGACGATCAACCCCGGGTGGGTTCCGGTCTGTCGTCCGGTCGGGCCGTCTCCCGTCGTCTCCAGTCTCGGACGTGCCCGCCCTCGGGCGCGCGCGGGCCGGCACGCGACCCCTTTCGACTCGGTGGGTTACCGGCTGTAACAAACACCCTGACATGTCCGGGTCGACGGGTGGTCCTCGTCGGGGCTAAACGGGCGATAGACGGGTCGAGACCGGAATGAATTGGGAACTATTATAAAGGGCGATCGACAACCCTCACCCGTATGGCAGACCTGATTGTCAAAGCCGCCGTGAAGGAAGCGCTCAACGACATGAACGTGGCCTCCGACTTCTACGACGCCCTCGACGACGAGGTCGCCGAGCTGCTCGAGGACGCGTCCCGCCGCGCCTCCGAGAACGACCGGAAGACGGTCCAGCCGCGCGACCTCTAAACCGGTCCGAATATCCCCGTTTTTCTTGGCCACCGCCGACCAGCCACGGCTCCGTCCGTCCGCGAGTTCAGCGCGTCCGGACCTCGACGCTCTCGGCTCCGACGTGGACCTCGTCGGCCAGTTCGACGAAGAGACCGTGCTCGACCACTCCCGGGACCGCCGAGAGGGTCGCCGCCAGCTCCGACGGGTCCTCGATGGCCCCGAACGCGCAGTCGAGCACGAGGTTACCGTTGTCGGTGACGACGGGACCGTCCTTGCGCTCGGCCGCCCGGAGCGTCGGCTCGCCGCCGAGGTCGGCCACCGAGTCGCGGACCGTCGGTGTCGCGTCCGGGAGCACCTCCACCGGCACGGGGTGATCGAGGATCCCCGACTCCTTCGAGGGGTCGACGACGAGCAGCAGCCGGTCGGCGGCGGCGTCGACCACCTTCTCGCGGGCGTGGGCCGCGCCGCCGCCCTTCACGCAGTCGAAGCCGGCCACCTGGTCGGCCCCGTCGATGGCGACGTCGGGTGTCGCCTCCTCCAGCGTCGTCAGGGGGACGCCACACTCCCGGGCCAGCTGGCGGGACTGGTAGGACGTGGGTATCCCCTCGACGTCCGCCCCGGCGTCGACCGCCCGGCCCAGCGCCCGGATCGCGTGAGCGGCGGTGCTCCCCGTTCCGAGCCCGACCACCTGTCCGTCCTCGATCCGGTCGGCCGCGGACTCCCCGGCCCGCCGCTTCGCCCCGTCGTCACCACCGCTGGTCTTCATGCTCGCGAATCCGACCGGGCGAACAAAAAGCCGACGAGCCCGCTGCGGTACCAGGACGCACCCACCGGCCGACGAGAGCTGTCGGCCCGAGCAGAGTCGTGGCGGTCCGAGTACGGCCCGTGGTTCTCGCGAGAATCCGGGTACTCACGATCCGCCGAACATGGCCTCCAGCAGGTCTTTGGCCCCACCTCCCGTCCCCCCCGTATGTTCGGTACGAGCGGTATCAGGGGTCCAGTGGGGGACGTGGTGACGGCGGACCTGGCGCTGTCGGTCGGCCGGGCGCTCGGCACCGAGACCGACCGGGTCGTCGTCGGCCGGGACCCCCGCGAGAGCGGGCGGCTCCTCGTCGACGCGCTCGCGGCCGGCCTCCGCGAGACGGGGACGGACGTCCTCGACCTCGGACTCGCGGCGACGCCCACGGTCGCCCGAGCGGTCGGGTGGGAGGGCTGCGACGCCGGCGTCTCGGTGACCGCCTCGCACAACCCGCCTCCGGACAACGGGCTCAAGCTCTGGCAGCCCTCCGGCCGGGCGTTCGACACCCAGCGCCGAGAGCGGATCACCGCACGCGTCGAGGCGGAGGACTGGACGCTCGAACCCTGGGACGGCCTCGGCTCGCGCGAACCCGCCGACGCCACCGAGCGACACGTCGAGGCGCTCACGGGCGCGGTCGACTTCGGTGAGCACGACCCGCCGGGCGTGATCGTCGACGTCGGCAACGGTGCCGGCGGGGTGACCGTCGAGGCGCTCTCCCGGCTCGGCTGCCACGTCGAGACGCTCAACGCCTCCCCGGACGGGCGGTTCCCGGGGCGACCCTCCGAACCGACGCCGGGGAACTGCGGGTCGCTCGTGTCGCTCGTCGGCGACTCGGACGCCGCACTCGGGATCGCCCACGACGGCGACGCCGACCGGATGCGCGGCGTGGCCGCGGACGGTACCTTTCTCTCGGGAGACGTCCTGCTGGCGGTGCTCGCCACGGCGAGCACGTCCGCGGGCGACCGGGTCGCGGTCCCCGTGGACACGAGCCTCGCCGTGGAGGACTACCTCGCCGACAGGGGGGTCGAGACCACGAGGACGCCCGTCGGCGACGTCCACGTCGCGGCGGCGGTCGCCGCGGGTGCGGCGTTCGGCGGCGAGCCGAGCGGCGCGTGGATCTGGCCCGGCGAGACGCTCTGTCCCGACGGGCCGCTCGCCGCAGTGAAACTCGCCGAACTCGCCACGGAGCGCCCCCTCGCGGCGCGCGCAGCGGAGGTTCCCACCTATCCCATCGAGCGCGACTCGCTCCGGGCGGTCGACAAGGGCGAGGTCATGGACCGGATCCGCGAGACCGTGGCGGAGCGGTACGACGACGTGTCCACGATGGACGGCGTTCGGGTGAACACGGATGAGGGGTGGTTCCTCCTGCGGGCCTCCGGGACACAGCCGCTGGTGCGGGTCACCGCCGAAGCCCGGGAGGAGGCGCGCGCGGCGGAGCTGTTCGAGACGGCCCGGTCGCTGGCCGTCGCGGCGGGCGCGGAGACGGCAGAGGAGTACTGAGAAGTCGACCGGACGGGAACGAGACGGGCGGTTCGGGTAATCGAGCGGTCTATCAGGTCCGACGGGTCGATCGGGCTTCGCGGACGCCGGCACCGTCCCGGATCTTGTCCTCGCACTGCGGACAGACCCGCGGGTCGTCGATCCCGTTCGGCGTGAACACTCGTGCGTAAGCGTTCGTTACGAAAGTCCCACAGTTCTGGCACTCCGGCATACGATACGATTGGGGGGGTAGGATCATAATAATACTGTGGTACGGGAAAACGTGACGGCCGGATATTCGGCCGTGATGGCCCGCTACCGGCAATTATCGCTGTTACTCCCCGCCACCGACCGGTCCGTGCTTCGCCGGGAAACGGTTATCCGGTCGACGTCCGTCCGGCTGGACATGACACGTACTGCCGTCGTCGCCGGCGTCGGTCCGGGCCTCGGCGCGTCGCTCGCCCGCCGATTCGACGCCGAGGGCTGTGACGTCGCGCTGTTCGCCCGGAGCCCCGGGTTCATCGAGGAGCTGGCCGGCGAACTCGACTCCGGACTGGCCGCCACCGTCGACGTGAGCGATCCCGAGGCCGTCCGGGAGGGGTTCGAGACGGTCCGGGAGAGGTTCGGCCCGACGGACGTCCTCGTGTTCAACGCCAGCGGCGCGTCCTGGACCGGCCTCCTCGACACGGACCGGGAGGGGTTCAGGGACGCGCTCGCCGTCGGTGTCGAGGGGGCGTTCCACTGTGCGCAGGAGGCCGTCTCGGACATGGTCGAGAACGACGGCGGGACCGTCCTGTTCACGGGTGCGACCACCTCCGTCCGGGGCCGGGAGGGCGCGGTCGGGTTCTCCGCGGCGAAGTTCGGCGCGCGCGGCCTCGCCGAGTCGATGGCCCGCGAACTCGGTCCTCGGGGGGTACACGTCGCCCACGTCGTCGTCGACGGGGGGATACTCCCGCCCGGAGCCGGGACGGGAGACCGACCGGAACACGAGTATCTCGACCCCGACGCGATGGCGCAGGAGTACTGGAACCTCGTCGAACAGGACCGCTCGACCTGGACGCTCGAACTCGACCTCCGGCCGCACGTGGAGTCCTTCTAGACCATCTTTTTCCGCCTCGGGTTGCGGGCCTCCGGCCCGCAACCACTCTCTGCTCACGGGCGGCTTCGCCGCCCGTTCGCACGGCCAGCGGGACGGCGGAGCCGTCCCGCTCTGGGCGCAAAAACATGGGTGAAAAAGGCCGCTCGGCGGCCGGAGGCCGCCTCGCGGTACAGGACGGAGTGGTCTCCGCACAGCACAGCAGGGTTGCCTTGTGGGGTCCGTAGTCTCGTTACCCGGGTGTAGTCCGCTGTGACTCCGGCCGTTCATCTTTCCGACCAGAACCGACTTCTCCCGGCCCCGCGACGGGGCAGGCATGAGCACGTTCGAGGTCACCGACGGCGTCTACGGCATCGACGTCGGGCTGTTCGACGAGGGTGTCACCTCGGTCTACCTCTTCGACGACGACGAGCCGGCGCTGGTCGACGCCGGGGCCGCGACGAGCGTCGACGCCATCACCGAGGGGATGACCGAATGCGGCGTCGATCCCGCCGACCTCGAGCACCTCGTGCTGTCGCACGTCCACGTCGACCACAGCGGGGCCGCGAGCGCCCTCGTCGGAGCCGCGCCCGACCTGGACGTCTACATCCACGGGATGACCGCCTCGCACCTGATCGATCCGGGGGCGCTGATCGAGAGCAGCAGACGGGCGATGGGCGAGGACTTCGAGTCGATGGGCGAGCAGGGACCGGTCCCGGAGTCGAACGTCGTCGCCGTCCCGGACGAGGGGACGACGGTCGATATCGGTGAGAACACGCTGGAGATGATCCACGCGCCCGGACACTCGCCCGACCACTTCGCCGTCTGGAACCCCGAACGTCGGCTCCTGTTCGCCGCCGAGTGTCTCGGGGTCTACCTGGAGCGGGCCGACGCGTGGTTCCCGCCGGCGACGCTCCCGAACTTCGATCCCGATCTCCTCCTCGAGGCGGTCGAGGAGCTCCGCGGGCTCGATCCCGACGGGATCGTCCTCCCGCACTTCGGCGTCTGGCCGGACGACCCCGATCGTGCGTTCGAGGTGGCCGAGACCGAACTCCGGCGGTTCGACGAACGCGTCCTCGAACTCCACGAGGCGGCGGACTCGACCGAGGCGACCAAGCGCGCGGTCGGCGATGAACTGCTCGACGTCTCCCCGCCGTACGATCCGGTGGTCGAACGGTTCTACGCCAGCCTCATCGTCGACGGCTACCTCCGACACCACGGTATCGAGTGACTGGGCCGCCTCGACCCCACCGAGTCGACCCCGCCTCCCGGCACGCCTTTACCGGGCGCGGGCCATGCTCGCCCATGCGCATCGAGTACGACCGGGACACCTGTATCGGGATGTTCCAGTGCGTCGCCGAGTGGGACGGGTTCGAGAAGGACGAGAGCGCCGGAAAGGCGGTGCTCGTCGACGGCGAGGAGGACGGGGAGGACCTGTTCGTGCGCGAGGTACCCGAGGGCGAGGAGTTCGACGCGCAGTTCGCCGCGCGGGTCTGTCCCGTCGACGCCATCGCCGTCTACGACGACGACGGCGAGCGGATCGTTCCCTGATCCTCCACCGGGACTGGCCTCGGCTGCCCTGCCGTCACCCGTCAGCCGTCGTTCTCATCCGTGACCGCCTGGCGGCTCCCTCCGAACGACGTACACCGCGACACCGACGCCGTAGAGCAACAGCAGTGACATCCCCGCGGCGATGACCGTCTCGGTCTCGTCCGGGTCGCCCGCACCGGACGGGGGTGCCTCGGTTCCCGTTCCCGCCGATGCGGTGGCTGCTGTCCCGGACGCTCCGACGGGGGTCTCGCCCGTCGCCGCGGTCTCCGCCGTCGTGGGAGCGGCGGTGTCGGACGACGTTTTCGTCGGGGGATCGGTCGAGGCACTCGGTGACTCGCCTGCCGCAGTCACCGTCACCGTTCCGGCGGAGACGCCGTCGACGCGGAGTTCGTACTCGCCGGAGAAGTCGGGGACGGTCCGGAGGTAGACGGTCCGTCGCTCGTCGACGTCGAGCGTGACCGTCCGCTGTGCGACGAGGGTGTCCCCTGCCGTGAGGTTCAGCGTGGTCCGGCCGCGGGCCGGGTGGAAGTTCACCAGATCGACCCGGACGACGATCTCCTCGCCCGCCGTGACGCTCTCGTTCAGGAGCCGTCGGTCCGTGATCTCCACGCTGTCGTCGGTCGCCTCGCGGACCCCGCCACCGCCGCCGCCACCGCCACCGCTGTCATCGTCGTCCGAGGGGGTCGCCGTCGGCGTGTCGGTCGGGACGTCGCCCGGGGTGTCCGCAGGTGTCTCGGAGGGATCGTCAGGGGGGGTATCGGTCGGCGTCCCGGCTGGAGCGTCCGTCGGGCCGTCCGTGGGTGTCCCGGACGGGGTCGCGGAGGCGGTGTCGGTCGAGGTCTCCGAGGGGGGCTCCGTGCCGGTGGGCGTCTCCGTGTCCGCTGGTGTCCCCGTCGGCTCGTCGGTGGGGATCTCCGTCTCCGCTTCCGTCGGCGTGTCGATGGGGGTTTGGCCTGGAGTCTCGGAGGATGTTTCCGTCGCTATCGGCGTCTCCGTCTCCGTGTCCGTGGGAACCTCCGTCTCCGCTGGCGTCTCGGTATCCGTATCGGTCGCCGCCGGAGTCGCGGTCTCGGTCGCCGCTGGCGTCTCCGTGTCCGTGGGGGTCGCCGTCACCGCTTCGATGATCGTGTCGGTCAGGATGCTGGTCGGGCTTTCGGTCGCCGCGTCGGTCGCCGTATCCATCGGAGTCCGAGTCGACGAATCGGCGGGCGTCTCGGTCGACGCGTCAGCCGAGCCCTCGGTCGGCACATCGGCCTGCGTCTCCGTCGGGATCACCGTCGCAGCCTCGGTCGGTGCATCCGTCGACGTGTCGGTGTCGGTTTCGTCCTGGTCGTCGTCGGTGTCGGTTTCGTCCTGGTCGTCGTCGGTGTCGGTTTCGTCCTGGTCGTCGTCGGTGTCGGTTTCGTCCTGGTCGTCGTCGGTGTCGGTTTCGTCCTGGTCGTCGTCGGTGTCGGTTTCGTCCTGGTCGTCGTCGGTGTCGGTTTCGTCCTGGTCGTCGTCGGTGTCGGTTTCGTCCTGGTCGTCGTCGGTGTCGGTTTCGTCCTGGTCGTCGTCGGTGTCGGTTTCGTCCTGGTCGTCGTCGGTGTCGGTTTCGTCCTGGTCGTCGTCGGTGTCGGTTTCGTCACCCTCCTCGTCGCTGCCCGGCGGGTCGTCCGGCGGGGGATCCACCGGCGGCGTGGGCTCGGGCTGTCCGACCGAGGCGGTGGTGCCGTGCGACCGCGTAGCCTCGACCCCTCCGGGATTCACGATCGAGACGCTCGCCGGTGGTGCTACGGTGTTCTCGATCCCGGCCGAGTCGTTCTCGTCGATCACCGTCCACAGAACAGGCCCCCACGCTTCGATCGCCCCTCCGGGAGCTAGCGAGGCGACGGCCGGCGCTGGGGCAGGGGCCGTGCCGGCTACGGCGTGAGCTACCGATTCACCAGGAACACCGGCACGATCTCCGACTGCCGAGGCGAGTGCCCGTTCACTATGCTGAGCCGGTCCCCCCGGCCCCACCTCATCCACGGAGGCTCCCGTCAGCCCCCCGAGGGCGACGGCGGGAGACGAGAGGACGACGAGAGCGGCGAGGACGACGAGAGTCGAGACTGCCGGAGAGAAGGGAGGCGTGTGTTCCATTGGATGGTTGACTCACTCTACGAGTCGGTACGAATATTCTTAATGGCCGCCTAACCCGGAGGCACGCTCCTTCTGTCGCTAGAAGGTGTCAACGCGGACGATCCCGTGGCGTCGTTCGGTGTCGCGCGCGATCAGGTGTACCGTTCGACCAGCGAGCGAAGCGTCCCCTCATCCCTGGCCCCGACCAGCTGCTCGACCCGCTCGCCGTCGGCGAACAGGTAGATCGTCGGTACTCCCTGGACTCGATACTGTGAGGCTAACCCCTGTTGACTGTCGACGTCGACCTTGGCGACCGTCGCGGCGGTCTCGGCGGCGATACGCTCGACGATCGGTTCGAGCATCTTGCACGGCCCACACCAGTCGGCGTAGAAGTCGACCAGCACGACGCCGCCGTCGGCGACCAGCTCGTCGAGGTGATCCGGGCCGGTGACGTGAATCGGCTCGGTCGAGGTCCGACCGTCCTCCTCGACCTCGGTCTCACTCGTCCCGTCTCCCCCGAGCCGGCGCTGGAGTTCCTCGGCTTTCCGCTGTCGGATGCGTTCCCGCTCGTCGGCTTCGGTGTCGGTCTCGCTCATCCCGACGAACTACGAGTCCCGCGAGTATAACAGTTTTGTGCGGATTGAGCACGATCACATCTGGTCCGGGGATTCACCCGTCGACGCCGGACACGCGATCGGGGCATGCCCGCAACCCATACGTCCACGGGACGACACCATCGCGGTATGGACGGAACCGAACTCGTCGAAGCGGTCCGGGCGTCGAAGGCCACGGAGCTGGAACGTCTCGGCAAGGAGAAGGCGCTCGTCGCCGCGACCGACGCCGACCTGTCGACCGGGGCGGTGCTGCGGGCGGCCGCGGCGAGCGAGCGCCGGGCACAGCGGACGTTCGAGGCGTGGGCCGAGAGCGAGCCGAACGAGGCGGCACGCGAGTCGTTCGAGCGGGTCGCCGCGCTCGAGGCCGACCACTACGACCGGGTCGTCGCGCACCTCGACGATCCCCCGTCGGACCCGGAGCCGGACCCGCTCCACGCGTCGCTCCGCGGGATCGAGCGGACCGTCGAGCGGGTCGGTGCCGGCCTCGTCGGCCGCCCGATGGCGAGCGAGCGGACGCTCCTCCAGGTGGTCAACTTCTTCGTCAACGAGGCGGACGACGCGACGGCGAA
This sequence comes from Salinirubellus litoreus, assembly GCF_037335815.1. Classification (NCBI taxonomy): domain Archaea; kingdom Methanobacteriati; phylum Methanobacteriota; class Halobacteria; order Halobacteriales; family Natronomonadaceae; genus Salinirubellus; species Salinirubellus litoreus. Next base: position 834,973 of record NZ_CP147841.1, read on the forward strand.
CCTGTTCCGGGAGTTTCGCGAGGAGACCCGCGAGCTGTCCGGGGAGGGGGCGGCGCTGCTCGATGAACTCTGCTCGGGCGACGAGGACTGGGTGCTCGCCCGGAAGGCCGCCGAGGACGCCGTCCAGGTCGCCTACGACGACTACGCCGAGGCGCTCCAGGGGATGGGACTGGACCCCAAGCCGGTCTGTTGACGACCATCTTTTTACTGCGGGGGGTGTCCTCGGCCTCGCTTCGCTCGGCCTGCGGGCACCCCCCGTTGCAAAAACATGGGTGAAAAAGGCAAGGCCGCTCGCTCGGCGGTCTTCGACCGCCTCGCTCGCGGTACGGGACGGGGCGATCCCAGCACAGCAGGGGGTTCTACTCCGGGTTCGGGTGGAGAGTCGCTTGGGTGGGTCTCTCGGTAGGGGCTTTCCGTCTCGATCCCTCGATCGGGTGCGCCTTCTCCCGCCCCGCTGAACCCTCGCCCCTCCGCGGCCGTGCTCAGCGCACGGGGTCGGTGTCCCGTCCCGGTAATCGAACCCGCGGGGCCTTTGCCGGCCTACGCCTGTACCGTCGAGAGCACGAGCGTCGAGAAGTCGGTCTCGGAGATGTACCCCTCCTCGAGCGCGTGCATCCAGCCCTCGCGGGCCTCCCACGTCCCACGGGGATCATCGGCGTCGATGTCGTACACCCATCCCTTCAGGTCCACGGGCTCCCAGCCGTCCTCGCGGGCGTCGAGCAGGACGTTCAGCAGCCGACCGACCTCGTTCTTCGGGACGCCCTCGCCGCCGGTCGCGGTCTCGTACCTGACGTGGAGTGTCTCCTCTTCCCTCGTGTAGTCCGTGACGTAGACGCCGTGGCTCATCATGCGGTCCTCGAGCAGCCGCGCGAGTTCCTCGTCGGAGAGGGCCATACCCGGATGTAGGGCCCCCGCGACTATGCGCTTTCGCCGGTGATGCCGGGATCGGAGGGGTCGGCGACGATCAGACGGGGTCCGGCGGGACGTCCTGGAACTCGCGGACGGACTCGCGGAACCCGTCGGGGACCCGGACCGTCTCGCCGTCCCCGTCGACGGCGACGTGGACGACGCTCCCGCTCGCCACCCGCTCGCCGTCTCGCTGCCGGCAGACCCAGTCGAACTCGATGGACGAGCGTCGGATGGCCGAGACGCGCATCCCGTTGACGAGCTCGTCGGCGAACTCGGCCGGGGCGTGGTAGTCGAGCTCCGCGTGGACGACGTGGACGTCCCAGCCCCGGTCCTCGAAGGAGTCGAACGGGTGGCCGACCGCTTCGAGGTACGCCGAGAACGCCTCGTCCATGAATGTGAGGTACTCCCCGTAGAACACGATCCCCTGGGCGTCGGTCTCGGCGAACCGGACCCGGTTTTCGAACACGTCGTGGTAGTCCGGATCTCCCGAATCCTCGCTCATACCGGGTGAGACTCCGGGGTCGGAATAAACACTGCGGGTGGGTTCGGACAGTCTGACTACGGGAGGAGCGAGTGCCCGTCGAAGTACGTCTCCCGGACGGTCCCCGCGAGCAGGCCGTCGCGTTCGAACGCCAACAGGACGAGCACGAACGGTTCGTCGGTGTGATCGACGACGAAGACCTCGAACGGCGGGTCGACCGACTCGGCGAGCCGCGCGAGCAGCGGATCGAGCGGCTTGCCCCCGTCGCGGAACTCCTCGTAGAGGTCGCGGCTCCCCGGCTGGTCGGCGAACGTGTAGACGACGCCGTTGGCCTCCCCGTCGGTCCCGTGGGTGACCCGGGAGGCCATCGCCTCGCCCGCTTCCTGGGCGTCGCGCCAGCAGGCGTGGGCGTCCTGAAACAGCGGCTCGCGGGTCCGGACGAACGAGAACCGTGTGTCGGTCAGGACCTCGCTCTCCTCGACTCTGGGATCGCCCTCGGGCCAGACGAGCGTCACCCGAACGCGGTTGCCCGCCGCCGCGTCGAGATCCGGCCGGGGGACGTACGTCGGATCCCCGGTCTCGACGTCGAGCAGGAGCCACTCGCCCCCGTCGCGCTCGTCCACCTCGCGCGTCGATTCGAGGACTCGGTAGACTCCCCCCGTGGTCGGCGTCGCGGTCATCGTCGATCCTTCGGTTTCGAGCGCCATGAGCGTGTGGCTTCTCGATCCGAGGGGACCGTTCGATCTCCCGATCCGCTTCGGTCCAACGGTCACGCCCGTCGGCGGGCATCGCGGGGACCTCGACCGTACCGCGGTCCCGACCCGAGATACCGTGATTCCGGCGGCGGCGAGCGGTCGGCAGCAGGCGATGACACTTACGCAGCCGAAACAGTCCAGACGTATTTACTATCGGCTGTCGGACGTGCGACGTACGATGGTTGGTAGCGATACTCGGTCGCCCTCGACCCGCCGACCGATACCGCAGGCGGCGGGCGGGCCGTGAACCGTCGCCGGTTCCTCGCCCTCGGGGTAGGTACGGTGGGCGGGCTCGGGCTCACCCACACGGGCGAGCGGGCGCTCGACGGTCGGATCGACGCGAAGGTCTGGCTGAGCGAGGCGGCGGCCAGCTACGACGGCATCCGTCCCCGGCTGGTCGGCTACGTCCGCCGCGCGCTCGACGGGGTCCGTGGCGAGGTGTCCGTCTCGATCGGTGGGACGGTCGACGTGGGGACGGAGGACGGCTACCGCGTCACCGCCTCGGGCGAGTGGCCGTCCAAGTTCGCGACCGGCGCGGTCACGCCTGCCGACGACGTGAACGTCCTCGTCACCGACGGGGACATGCACACCTCTCCGACCGGGGTCGGCCTCCCGCACATCGCGTCTGTCGGCGGGGCCCGGCACGTCGCCCGGATGTCGCTGCCGTCCGAGACGCCCGATGTCGTCGACTTCTCGAAACCCGCTCTGGTGACACAGATCGTCATCCACGAGTGCGGTCACGCGCTCGGCCTTCGACACAACGACGGCACCGTCGTCGAACGGGAGGACCACGTCGTCGTGACGCCGATGGTCAGCAGCTACATCTGGGCGGAGGAGTCGGTCCGCGACCGGCAGTTCGACTACGAGACGAGCGCCTGCGGGGAGCCGTACCCTCGCGTCCGTCGGCGAGACGCCCGGCTCGACCTGACGTTCTCGCCGTGTGCTCGCCATCGGCTACGGCGGCTGTACGTCGGCAGGTCGTGAGTCGCTCGTCGGCGCGCGATAAAGGAAATCCGTCGACCGTTCGTCCCGGGTGTTCGTCTACGCCGGGGTCTCGGTTTCGGTCTCGTTCATGGACGAGGTTTCGGTCTCCTCCATGCTGGACGTCTCCGTCTCGTTCGTGTCGGAGGTCTCCGAGTCGTTCATGGACGAGGTTTCGGTCTCGTTCAGCGCCGAGGTCTCCGAGTCGTTCGTCTCGGAGGTTTCGGTTTCGTTCATCACGTCGGAGCTCTCGGTCTCGTTCATGGACGAGGTTTCGGTCTCCTCCATGCTGGACGTCTCCGTCTCGTTCGTGTCGGAGCTCTCGGTCTCGTTCATGGACGAGGTTTCGGTTTCGTTCATCTCGGAGGTCTCCGTCTCGTTCATCATCGGAGTCTCCGTCTCCTCCATCGTCGGCTCCTCGGTCGGAGCCTCCGTCGGCGCTTCGGTGGGGGCGTCAGTGGCGGGCACAGTCTCGGTCGCGTTGGCCGCGGGACCACCGGGTGTACAGCCGGCGATGGCCATCATGATCCCGACCGCGAGGAGCGGCACGATCATCAGGTTTCGTTGCATCCGGTAGGTCGGACCCGGCTCAGGGGATTAAACCGGGGCGATCGTCCCGTCGGTTGTACTCTGTTTCGGGCCTGCAACAGCGGTTCTGCCCGGTTTCGTCAAACGGACCGGGAGACCGGGGCGTGCCCATCCATTCTGTAGCGGAGCCACCCCTTAGGCGAGGCTTTAGGATGGTCCCCCGCCTACCGTCAGGCGTGCGAATCGTCACGCTCCTCCCCTCGGCGACGGAGATCGTCTACGCGCTGGGCCGCGAGCCGGTCGCCACCTCCCACGAGTGTGACTGGCCGCCCGAGGCCGCCGAACTCCCCGCGGTGAACCGCTCGCGCGTCGACGCCGACGCCTCCGCCGGCGAGATCGACGCCCAGGTACTCGAGGCGGGGGATTCGGGTGGCGTCTACGACATCGACCTGACCGCCCTCGAACGGGCCAATCCCGACCTGATCGTCTCGCAGGGGATCTGTGACGTCTGTGCGGTCGACACCGTGCTCGTCCGCGAGGCCGTCGAGGAACTGGGCCTCGACTGCGAGGTGGTGACGACCGATCCCCACAGTCTGGAGGACGTCCTCGACGACGTCCGGCGCATCGGCCGGGCGGTCGACCGCGAGGACCGGGCCGAGGAGGTGATCGCGGCACTCCGCGAGCGCGCGGCGCACGTCCGCGACCGGACCGCCGACCTCACCCCCGAGGATCGCCCCCACGTGGCCGTCCTCGACTGGACCGATCCGGTGATGACGGCCGGGCACTGGGTCCCCGAACTCGTCGAGTGGGCGGGCGGGGAGTACGGGCTCGCCGAGCGCGGCGCGGCCTCGCGCCCCCGGGAGTGGACGGAGATACGCGAGTACGACCCCGAGGTCCTGGTCGTCGCGCCCTGCGGGTTCGACCTCGACCAGACCGCCGAGAACCTCGCGGATCTCACGGAACGAGCGGGCTGGGACGAACTGACCGCCGTCCGCGAGGGCCGGACGTACGCGGTCGACGGCCACCACTACCTCAACCGCCCCGGGCCGCGGCTGGTCGACTCGCTGGAGCACCTCGCGGGGCTCGTCCACCCCGAACGGTTCGACGCACCGCCCGCGGACGTGGCCCGCTCGCTCGCACGTACGGCGGTGAACTGATCCGATCCCGTGACGCTCCTCCTCGATCCCCAGGTCCGTGACGCCGTCGTGGCCCACGCCCGGGAGGGGGCCCCCGAGGAGGTCTGTGGTGTGCTCGGTGGCGTCCGCCAGCCCGGAGGCGACGAGCCCACCGACGGGGAGGGACCGTCACGCGCGCGGACGGCCCGGCGGGTGCCGAACGCCGCCACGACCCCCCGAACGCGGTACGAACTCGATCCGGCCGAGCAGTTCCGGGCGATGGAGGCCATCGAGGACGCCGGCGAGGCGGTCGTCGGGTTCTACCACTCTCACCCCCGCGGCCCGCCCCGCCCGAGCGCGACCGACGAGGCGCTCGCGACGTGGACTGGCTACTCGTACGTCATCGTCTCGCTAGGCGGGCCGGAGCCAGAGATCGGGTCCTGGCGCTGGACTGGCGAGGTGTTCGAGCGCGAGCGAGTGACGATCGACGACGGAGCCTGATCAACCGAGCCGCCGGTCGATCCGGGGCGACCGCGTCAGTCGGCGTCGACCGCGCAGGTCGACTCGTAGGAGACGTCGTGGATCGACCCGATGCCACCTTCCTCGCCGCAGACGGGACAGTCCGGCCGGGGTTCGACGGGAACCTCCTCGAAGGTCATGTCGCCCGCGTCGTAGATGAGGAACCGGCCGTCGAGCGTCTCGCCGTACTCCAGCAGGAGTTTCACGACCTCCGTGGCCTGTATCGTCCCGACCACCCCGGGGAGGACGCCGAGGACACCCGCGGTGGCGCAGTCGGGTACCGTGCCGGGCTCTGGTGCGGAGGGGAACAGACACCGGTAACACGGCCCCCCCAGGTTCGACTCGAACGTCGTGACCTGCCCCTCGAACCGGAGGATCGCCCCGTGGGAGAACGGCACGCCCGCCAGCGTGCAGGCGTCGTTGACGAGGTAGCGGGTGGCGAAGTTGTCCGAGCAGTCCGCGACGACGTCGTACTCCTCGAGCAGCGACTCGATGTTCCCCGAATCGACGCGCGTCTCGTGGGTCTCGACGGTCACGTCGGGGTTGAGCGACTCGACGAACTCCCGTGCCGACTCGGCCTTCGGCCGGCCCACGTCGGCGTCGCGGTGGATGACCTGCCGCTGGAGGTTCGATCGCTCGACGATGTCGTCGTCGGCGATGCCGAGCGTCCCCACGCCCGCGGCGGCGAGGTACTGGAGCACCGGCGCGCCGAGGCCGCCGGCCCCGATCACGAGGACGCGACCGTCGAGCAGCTTCGCCTGGCCCTCCGGCCCCACGTCGTCCATGATGATGTGCCTGGAGTAGCGGTCGAGCTGGTCCGGCGAGAGGTCGAGACTCATACTCGGACGAACGCGGTCGAGGAGGTTAAGCGGTCGGGGCGGGGCACCGCCGCGTTCGACGACGACCCCCCGTTATAAGCCCCGGGGGGTACTTCCGGGACGTAATGGTGGCGCAAGTATCCGGCTTGGAACAGATCGCGCTGGGCATCGGGACGCTCGGCATGGCGATCGGTACCGTCGCGTTCATCGCCATGGGCCGGGGGGAATCGGACGAGCATCGCCGTCGGTTCTACGTCGTGACCACCCTCATCACGGGCATCGCCACGGTGGCCTACCTCCTCATGTTCCTGGGGATCGGTATCACCGAGGTGCGCGTCCCGGGCGAGGGCGTGTTGCGCATCTACTGGATGCGCTACGCGGACTGGTTGCTGACGACGCCGCTCCTGCTGGTCGATCTCGCGTTGCTGGCGGGGACGGACCGGGGAACCATCTACCGGCTGGTCGGTCTCGACGTCGGCATGATCGTCGTCGGGGCGGCGGCCGCGGTCGCGCCGGTCGGACAGACGGTCCGCCTCGCGCTCTGGGCCGTCTCCAGTCTCTTCTTCGTGGCCCTGCTGTACGTCCTGGCGAACCAGCTGAGCGCACAGGCCGCCTGGCAGTCCGGCGAGGTCGCCGCGCTGTTCAGCACGCTGCGGAACCTGATCATCGTGCTCTGGACGGCCTACCCGATCGTCTGGCTCTTCGGGACCGAGAGCACCATCGGGCTCATCCCGCTCGGCGTCGAGACGACCTTGTTCATGATCCTCGACCTCGCTGCCAAGGTCGGCTTCGGCTTCCTGCTGCTCCGGAGCCGGCACGTCCTCGCAGAGGTCTCCCCGTCGGCGTCGGCCGCGACGGCCGACTGAGCGTCCGCGGGAGACGCCGAGCCGATACGGGATCGGTTCGGGGCGGATCGGACCGAGTTCGATCCCCGCGTGCGGCTCCCGCTCGTCGACCGGACGGGTTTAAGCGGCCGCCGGGAGACGGTTCGACGACCACCTGACCGATGGCGCCGACGTACCTCCAGTTCCACCTGCTCTTCCTCGCGCCGCCGCTGTTCGTGCTGGCGGTCGCGGCGCGGCGACCCCGGTCGACGCGCGTCGATCCGGCCCGGATACGGGGGTACGACGCCCGGATCGTCGGCACCGCGCTGATGGCCGCCATCGCGTTCGTCTACACCACGCCGTGGGACCGCTATCTCGTCTCGGTCGGGGTCTGGAGCTACGGCGACGGGACCGTCCTCCTCCGAGCGGGGGGCGTCCCCCTCGGCGAGTACCTGTTCTTCCTCGTCCAGCCGGTTCTCACGGCCCTCTGGCTCTACCGCCTCCCGATGGACGCCGGCCCCCTCCGGATAGGCCCCGTCCAGCGCGCGCTCGGGATCGGTCTCGGCGGGGTCGTCTCGCTCTCGGGCTGGTGGATCGCCTCGACCGAGACGGGACTCTACCTCGGGGCGCTGCTCGCGTGGGCCGGCCCCGTCCTCGCGCTCCAGTGGGGGTTCGGCTGGACCTACCTCGTCGAACGGTGGCGGACGGTCCTCCTCGGGGTCGGCGTCCCGACGCTCTACCTCTGGGTCGTCGACCGGATCGCCATCGGGAGCGGGATCTGGTCCCTCTCCGGGCGGTACACGACCGGCCTCGCGATCCCCGGGCTCGGCCTGCCGGTCGAGGAGACGCTCTTCTTCCTCCTGACCAACCTGTTCGTCGTGCAGGGACTGATCCTCTGGGAGTGGGTGGTCCGGCGGTGGGCGTGAGTATCCCGACGGAGGCCCGCGAGACCCTCCGTGCGGTGGCCGTCCGGCCCGGCTGGGTCGTCCTCGCCGTGCTCGTCGTCCCGTTCCTGCTCGGGCTCTCCGTGCCGCCCGCGCTCCAGTACGTTCCCCTGGCCGCGTCGGTCGCCGTCCTCGGCCTCCCACACGGCGCGGTCGACCACCTCGCCGTCGAGCGGGCCCGCGGCGAGTCGCCGACCTACCGGGGGATGGCGCGGGTCGGCGTGCTCTACGCGCTCCTCGGCGGTGCCTACCTCGCCCTCTGGTACCTCGTGCCCGTCCTCGCGTTCGTCCTGTTCATCGCGATCACGTGGGCCCACTGGGGCCAGGGCGACGTCTACGCGCTGGTGGCAATCGAGCAGGTATCTCATCTCCGGACGCGCGCACAGCGCGCCCTCGCGGCCGCCGTCCGCGGGGGGCTCCCGATGCTCGTCCCTCTGGTCTCCTATCCCGGACAGTACCGCGAGGTCGCGGCGCTTCTGGTCGGCCGGTTCGGCGTCACCGCCGCGGATCTCGCGCCGCTGTTCGCGGCCGAGACGCGGCTCGCGCTCGGGGGTGGGTTCGCCGCGCTCACGCTGGTCGCGCTCGCGGTCGGCGCTCGCCGTGGTGACGGACTCACCGACCCGGGCTGGCGGGTGGACGCGCTGGAAACCGGGTTGCTGTGGGCGTTCTTCCTCGCCGTCCCCCCCGTGCTCGCCATCGGCGTCTACTTCCCCCTCTGGCACTCGGTGCGGCACATCGCGCGTCTGGCGCTGGTCGACCCCCGGGCCGCCGGTGCGCTCTCCCGTGGAGACTGGCGGGCCGCGCTCGCCCGGTTCGCCCGCGACGCCGCCCCGCTCACGGCCGTCTCGCTCGTCTTCCTCGGGGGGTTCTACCTCCTCGTCCCGGTGCGGCCGACGGGCCTCCCCGAGACCGTCGGGCTCTACCTCGTCCTGATCGCGGTCCTCACGCTCCCGCACGTCGTCGTCGTCTCGCTGATGGACCGCGCCGAGGGCGTCTGGTCGGTCGGAAGCGGCGGCTGAGTCGGCGCTCCGGATCCAGAGAGTACTCCCCGTGAATCCGTCGTCGGAGCGCGGCTCGGTTCAGTTCTCCTCGACGTCGAGCGCCGCGCCGTTGATACAGAAACGCTTGCCGGTCGGGTCGGGGCCGTCGTCGAAGACGTGGCCGAGGTGGCCGCCGCAGTTCCCACAGAGGACTTCCGTTCGGACCATCCCGTGTGAGGTGTCGCGCTCGAACTCGACCGCGCCCTCTTTCGCGTCGTAGAAGGACGGCCAGCCGGTGTCCGAGCCGAATTTGGTACCTGAATCGAACAGCTCGGTCCCACAGCCGGCACAGGTGAACGTCCCGTCGCCGTCGTAGTCGATGAGCTCCGATGAGAACCGGGGCTCGGTCCCCTTCTCCCGGAGGACCCGGTACTCCTCGTCGGTCAGCAGTTCGCGCCACTCCTCGTCGTTCTCGGGCATCTCGCGCGGTTCCTGGCTCATACCCGTGGATAGGGCTCGCAGCCTCTTGTCCCTTCGCCCGGCGGACCCGTCTGCCGCGACGGGCGGCTGATCGGGTTCTGCCGGGATCTCCCGACGGGAGCGCGGGCGGACCGTCGAACCGGTCGCACCGGTATCGTCAAGGGCCGTCGCGCTCTCCCCGGACCCATGCGCACCGAGGAGGAGGTCCGCGAGCGAATCGCCCGTCTCGAGGCGGAGTACGACGACCACGACCCGCCCTCCTCGGCGCTCGAGGAGGAGGCCGAGGTGGCGATACTCCGGGCCATCGAGGAGCTCGAGTGGGTGCTCGAGGAGTACGACGCCGAGTCCGGGTTCACGACGTAGCCCCCGCTGAACGGTCGTTCGATCCGGATTCGGGCGGACGGGGGTTTCAAGAGCCACGGGTCCCTATCCCGTGGTATGCCGGACGGGACCACGTACGGGCTACTCGGGGTGCTCGTGTTACTTCACCTCCTCACCCTGGCGTACGCCTACCGGCGGCGGGCGAGCGGGGACGGCGGCTCCGAGAGCGCCGAGCGCACCGCGAGCACCGCGGACGACACCTCGGCTCCCGTCGGGCCCGTGCCAGGGGAGTTCGACGCGGACACCGCCACGGTCTCGTGTGAGGCCTGCGGGACGGAGAACGCCGCCGAGTACGCCTTCTGCCGGGCGTGCGTGAGCGAACTCCCGACCCGTGCGCCGACCGTGGAGGGCGGACCGGGGACGTTCCGGAGCGGGTCGGCGTAGGCGCATCCGTCCGTCGGTGTCGACTACCGACGCGAGCCAACGCTCAAGCCGATCCCCCGCGACCCGAGGCGTATGCCGGAGTTCAGCGTCACCGAGGAACAGCTGGAGCGCCTCGACGCACTCCGAGCGGAGATTGAGGCAGTATTCGTCGACGGCTACGGCCACGTCCGGCGGCGCGACGCGCTCGACTACCTGCTCGACACGCACGCGCCGCCGGCCGAGGAGCGGGTCCGAGCGGCGCTCGACCGCGAGGTTCGGGACGAGTCGGGCGGGATCGACTACCCCGCCCTCCAGTCCGTCGCGAGGAACACGGACGGCGTGAAGGGCTCCGGGATGGCCGCGAGGGAGATGTACGAGGCCGTCCTCGAGGCGAAGCTCCGGGAGACCGACCCCGGCGATCCGGTCGGGCTCGGCTCCGGCCCCCCGAGCGGCGAGGCGAACGGCGCGCCCGACGAGGCTACCGACCGGACCGAGGCGGAGACGGGTAACGCCGACGCGGGGGCGGGGCCGTCGCCTGGTGAGGGGGGAGCCGACGAGGGTTCCGGGACGGACCCGGCGTCGGCGGGCGACGACGGCGGCTCCCAGCTACGGGCGATGATGGACCTCCTGGAGACCCACGAGGACAGGTGGCGCAAGGCCGAGAGCGGCGACGCGCCCTACGAGGTCGACCTGCCCGACGGCGGAACCGAGCCCGCCCGGACCAGGGACGACGTGAAGCGGATCCTCTTCACCAACTACTGACCCGACGGCGCTCCGCCCGGACCCCGCCCGCAGGGACCAGCAGAACTGTTCGTGTTTTCCAACGTAACGGGGTGTTGACTCGCTGAAATCGGCGTGCGAGATATGGAGGGTGGAGTCAGCAGTCGGGTAGCCGGACGGGGACTGCCACGCAGGTCGAGGTCCCTCCTGGACACGCGGTCAGCGATTCTACGAGTCTGGGAATCAACACACCAATTTTCGAGCGCTCCTGCTTACTACCACGCATGGGAGAACTCGAGACAGAGGAACAGAAGACACGGGCGGAGATAGCTACGTACCTTCGGGACCTAGCCGACCAACTCGATGGAGACGGTGACGTGACTCTCGACCTCGGCGGGACAACAGTGCAGTTGAATCCGACAAATCCTGTCACGTTCAAACTCGAGGGGGAATCCGACTGGTCCCAAGGAGACACGGATGCCAAACAGAGCATCGAGTTCGAGCTCGTCTGGTGGCGAGAGGCTGCGTCTGCCGAGGAGGGCACACTCGACGTTCAGGAGTGATCCGTCGAGTCGTCGACCGATTCAGGCGGGTGACCGATTCGTGCCCTGTATCCATCACGACGGTTCTGTTGGACACGGATCACTACGCCAACCGAATATCAAGAGGGCTCTGATAATCCTCCTTCAGTTCATCCGCATCCCACCGTTCACGTCCAGTACCGTACCAGTCACGTAGTTGGACATGTCCGAGGCGAGGTAGAGGACGCCCTCGGCGATGTCCTCGGGTTCGCCCAGGCGGTTCAGCGGTGCCATGTCCGGGCGGTAGTCCTCCCCCTCGGTCATCGGGGTCACGACGGGTCCGGGCGCGACGGCGTTGACGTAGACACCGTCCGGGGCGGCGTTCTTCCCGAGCCACCGGACGAGGCCGTGGATGCCGGCCTTCGAGGAGGCGTACCCCGCGTCGGAGATGACGCCGCCCACGCGTCCCGAGACGGAGCTCACGCAGACCACCTTCCCGTAACCCCGCTCGACCATGTGGTCGTAGAACGCCTGGGTGACGAGGAACGTCCCCGTGAGGTTGATCCCGATGACGCGGTTCCACTGATCGAGCGTCATCCCCGAGAAGTCGTTGCGGTGGACGACGCCGGCGACGTTCGCCACGATCTCCACCGAGTCGGCGAACGCGAACGCGGTGTCGCGGAGCGCCGCCACCTCGTCGGGATCGGAGATGTCACACCCGACGGTCTCGCACTCGCTGCCGTGGGATTCGACGGCCTCGACCGCCGGGTCGAGGTGATCCTCGTCGACGTCCGTCGCCACGACGTCCGCCCCGTGGCGCGCGAGGGCCTCGCAGGTCGCCCTCCCGATGCCGCCCGCCGCTCCCGTCACCACGGCCGTCTGTCCCGTGAGATCGATCGGTCCGCTGACTGGTGCCGTCATGTCCCGGGGTTCAGTGGACCCGGTATTAAACGTGGGCGGAGGTGGTCGCTCCCGTTCGGAACCGTCGGGTATCGACGAGGACAGGCGTATCTCTCGAATCGGAGAGGAACAGGAGTGCTGTCACTCTCCTGGCCCGACGTGGAGACCATACAACGAAGTGACGGCCGGTCCCTACCTCCTGATAGCCCGTATCGATGAACTACCCCAGAAACGGTCGTTCAGGGAGGTGACACGCTTGACGACCGTCGACGCGTCCGCGGAACTCTCGATCCCGTGGCACTCGTCCACGCTCCGCGTCGTCCTGTTGAGCACTCTGTTGGCACCGTTCAGCGTCGCGCTCATCAGCCCGGGGCTGCCCGTCTTCCGGGACGCGTTCGGTACAACGGACACGGGAGCCAGCCTCCTGCTCGCCGCGATCCTGGTGCCGGGGATATTCCTCTCCCCGGTCCTGGGCCTCCTCACCGACCGTCTGGGACGACGGCGGGTGCTCGTCTCGTCCCTCGTCGGATGGAGCCTCGCCGGCGGGCTGATCGTCCTCCGCCCCTCGTTCCCCGTCGTGCTGGCGCTCAGGCTCGTTCAGGGGGCGGCCCTAGCCGGCATCGGCGTCACCACGATAACGCTCCTCGGAGACGTGTTCGAGGACGTTCAGCGGAACGAGGTCCTCGGCCTCAACACGGCCGTGCTTTCGGCCGGAGCGACCGCGTTCCCCCTCGTCGGCGGAGCACTGGTGACCGTCTCCTGGAACGCTCCGTTCGCCATGTACCTGCTCGGAATACCCGTCGCGCTCTTCGCTCTCCGCGTTCTTGAGGAACCCCTGGGGGAACGTGAATCGCGGAGCCTCGTGTACCTCCGGCGGGTCGTCTCCGCGCTCTCTGCCAGGGAGGCCGTCATGCTGTACGGCTCGGCGTTCGTGATCGACTCCCTGCTGTTCGGTGCGGTCTTCACCGGGCTCCCGTTCCTGCTGGCGGGTACCTACGGCCTCTCGCCGGTACTGATCGGGCTCGTGGTGGCGATCGGGGAGGTGGCATCGACGATCGCCGCCACGCAGAACGGTCGTCTCGCTCGCCACCTCTCGGACTACGGCATCATCGCGGTCGGGTTCGTGGCCACCGCCGCCGGTCTCGTCGGGGCGGGACTCGCACCCACCCCCCTCCTGATCGCGCTCGCGACGCTCGGGTTCGGGGCCGGGTGGGGGTTGGCCCTCCCGTCGATAGACGCCGGTATCAGCAACCTCGTCCCGACGCAGTTCCGTGCCGGAGCGCTGAGCCTCCGCGGCAGCGCGAGCTTCGCCGGACGAGCGGCCGGTCCGATCGCCTTCGCCGCGCTCGCGGTCGGGAGCGGCTATCGCGTCCTCCTGCTCCTAGCGGGGGTCGTCGCGCTCGTCTCCGCGCTCGTCCTCTTCCTGCTGATGCGGTGACCGTTCGAGCTTCGGTTACCTCGATCCGCGTGGAATCGCACGTCCCGTATCAGCCGTCCCTGCCGATCGCTGACGACTCGACGGCGTCGTCCGGGGCGGACTACCGTTCGATGACGAACGAGCCGTCGTCGGCGACCCGCCCGGTCGTCCCCGGTGGGAGCATCGCCGTGCTCCCCGTATCCTCCAGTATGGCCGGCCCCTCGACGGTCTCGCCGGCCGCGAACGCCGGACGGAACAGTACCTCCGTCTCGGTGTAGCCGGTCCCCTCGAAGTAGACCTCCCGTTCGCCCCGGTGGGGGTCGGCGTCGGCGGCCTCGGCCCGGTCGGCCAGCGGCGGCGTCGGGACCGTCCCGGTGACCCGGAGGGTGACCGCCTCGACGGGTTCCTCGCGCATCGCGTGCCCGTAGAGTCGGGCGTGCTCCTCGTGGAAGCGCTCGACGATACCTTCGATCGCCTCGTCGTCGAGCGGCCCGTCGCCGGCGGGGACGGTGAGTTCGTAGGACTGGCCGACGTACCGCACGTCGGCGGCGCGTTCGATATCGACCTCGTCGTCGTCGAACCCCATCTCGACGAATCGCTCGCTCACGGTCCCCTCGAGCTCGGCGAACTGCTCGCCCATCGCCTCGGCGTCGAGTCGCTCGCCCCGGTAAGCCCGCGACTCGTCGGCGCGGACGTCAGCGAGCAGCAGCCCCCGGGCCGAGAGCGTCCCCGGCGTCCGGGGGAGGACGACCGTGTCGATGTCCATCCGGTCGGCGACCGCGGGGGCCTGCATCGGCCCGGCACCGCCGAAGGCGACGAGCGCGAACTCCGCGGGGTCGCGCCCCCGCTCGACGGTCACTCGTCTGATCTCGCGGGCCATCTTCGCGTTCGCCACCTTCAGGACGTCGAGCGCGGCGGATTCGACCGACTCGCCCAGGGGGTCGGCGACGGCCTCCCGGAACCGCTCGCGGGTCCGGTCAACGACGAGGTCCATGTCGCCGGCGACGAACGCCTCCGCGGAGAGCCGCCCGAGCAGGAGGTTCGCGTCGGTGACCGTCGGGTCGGTCCCGCCGCGGTCGTAGCAGATCGGCCCGGGATCCGCGCCCGCGCTCTTCGGCCCGACCCGGAGGCCACCGCCCTCGTCGATCCACGCGATGGAGCCGCCGCCGGCACCCACGGTGCTGATGTCGATGAGCGGCGTCTTGATCGGGAGGTCGTTGATCTCTCCCTCCGTCGAGCGGACGATCTCGCCGCCCTCGACGATGCTCACGTCGGCGCTCGTCCCGCCCATGTCGAGGCCGATGGCGGCGTCGTAGCCGAGCCCCGTACTGACGTCGCGGCAGGCGACCGCCCCCGCGGCCGGTCCCGAGAGCACCGTCCGGAGCGCGAACTCCGTCGCCTGCTCGGGGCTGAAGATCCCGCCGCCAGAGTGCATCACGTTCAGCGGGACGTCGATACCGCGCTCCTCGACACCCGCCCCGAGCCTGTCGAGGTAGTCCGCGATGTTCCGTTTCACCGCCTCGTTGAGGACGGTCGTGACCGTCCGGTCGTACTCGCGGGCCTCCGGGTAGACCGCCGAGGAGAGCGCGTACGGGAGTTCGGCGTCGTGGGCTTCGATCAGTTCGCCGACCCGACGCTCGTGTGCGTCGTTCAGGTGCGAGAACAGCATCGAGACGACGACCGATTCGGCACCGGACTCGACGAGGTCGTCGATGGCCTCCCGGGCCGCCGCCTCGTCGAGTTCGTCCACCACCGACCCGTCGTGGGCGATGCGGCCGGGGACGCCGAGCCGCCTGTGCCGGGGCACGAGCGCCGGGGGCTTCTCCTGCTGGAGATCGTAGAGTTCGGGACGGGTCTGGTCGCCGATCTCGAGGACGTCCCGCAATCCCTCGTTCGTCAGCAGGCCGATCGGCGGGACGTCCCCCTCCAGGACGGCGTTCGTGCCGACGGTCGTCCCGTGGCTGAGGAACGCCACCCGTGAGGGGTTCACGCCCGTCTCCTCGACGATGGCGTCGATGCCGTTCAGTACCCCCCGGTCGAACTCCGGCGGCGTCGAGGGGGTCTTCGTCGTGTGGATCTCCCCCGTCTCCTCGTCGTAGAGCACGACGTCGGTGAACGTCCCGCCGGTGTCGACGCCGATGCGGACGCTCACTCGCGCTCACCTCCCGGCTCGGCGGCGGGGTTCGGTGTGGTGGCGGATCCGCCGTCGGTCGCGGTCCTCCCGTCGCCATCGGTCTCCGCCCTGGCGTCCGTCGGCTCCGTCGTCCCCGCCTCGGGATCGACCTCCAGTCCGTACGACTCGCGGGCCTTCCCGACGCTCACCTTCCCGTCGCGGACGTCCGCCAGCACCGCCTCCGGATCGCGTTTCGTCGGCGGACCGTACCCCCCGCCGCCCGGGGTCCGGACGCTCACCACGTCGCCGGGATCGAGGTCCGTCGTCGACTTCGAGGAGAGTTCCGTCGAGTCGCCGTCGGGGTCGAAGAGGAACCGCGAGGGGCTGGCGCTCTCCCCGCCGAACAGCCCCCAGGGTTCGGACTTCGTCCGGTCGGTAAGCAGCGAGAAGGTCGCCTCCTCGCCGTAGAACTCGTAGTCCCGGCGGACCCCGAGCCCGCCGCGCTGGCGGCCCGCACCCTCCGAGTCCCCGATCAGCTCGTACCGGCGGATGTACACCGGTACCTCGGATTCGAGCTCCTCGATGGGGCTGTTGGGCGTGTTCTGGAAGTGGGTCTGGACGGCGTCCATCCCGTCCTTCTCCGCGCGAGCGCCGTACCCGCCCGCGACCGTCTCGTAGTAGACGTATCGCCCGTCGTCGCGGGGGTCACGGCCCCCGAAGGCGATGTTCATGACGACGCCCTTCGTGGCCGCGATGGTCTCCTCGGGCACCGCGTCCGCCATCGCCTTCGCCACGAGGTCGCCTGCCCGCATCGCGATCTCCCACCCCGCCGCGACCGGCGCGTTGTCGGTCGGGTTCACCATCGTCCCCTCCGGGGTGACGGTCTCGATGGGCCGGTAGAACCCGTCGTTCTTCGGGAGGTCCTCGCCGACGAACGCCATCACGACCGACATGGCACCCGCGAAGGCCATCGCTGGCGTGCAGTTGAGCGGCCCGCGGTTCTGTTTCGCGGTGCCGGTGTAGTCGATGGTCAGCTCGTCCCCGTCGACCTCGATGGCGAGTTCGAGGGCCACGGGCTCGTCGACGATGCCGTCGCCGTCCATCTCGTCGGACGCGGTGTACCGGCCGTCGGGGAGCTCCTCGATGGCCGCACGGACCCGGCGCTCGGTGTAGTCGAGCAGCTCGTCGAGCGACTCCTCGACCCGCGAGAGGCCGTAGCGGTCACAGAGGTCCGAGTAGCGCTCCTCGCCGATGTGGTTGGCGGCGAGCTGGGCCTGGTAGTCACCGCGTCGCATCTCGTGCTCGCGGACGTTCCGCAGGAGAAAGGAGAGAACCGGGTCGCGGTACTCCCAGTCCTCGACGGCGTGAACTCCCGGAATGATCATCCCCTCGCCGTAGAGTTCGGTCGAGTCGTTCGGGATCCCCCCCGGCGTGCCGCCGCCGATGTCGACGTGGTGGGCGGAGTTGGCCGCGTATCCGACGATCTCACCCTCGTGGAACACCGGCGAGATGAGCATCACGTCGGGGAGGTGAACCGCCCCCCTGTAGGGGTCGTTGATGAGGATGCCGTCGCCGGGTTCGAGCTCCTTGCCCTCCTCGCGGAGCCGCCGGACGTTCCGGGGGACGACCGAGACGAGCGAACCGATGTGCTGTGGCGCGAGGTCGTGCTGGGCGACGTGTCTGAGATCCGAATCGAAGAGGGCGCAGGTGTGGTCCCGTCGGATCTTGATGTTCGTCGAGTACGCGGTCCGCTGGAGCGTCGCTCCCATCTCCTCGACGACGCTCTCCAACGAGTGTCTGAAAATCTCCAGCTCGCCGGTGGAAACCATACCCGCTCTGCCGGTCCCAGTCGTATAAGCGTGCAGGGATAGTGCCGGCCGGGGCCGGCCTCACTCCTGCTCCGCCGGCTCTCGTCTGACGACGAGCACCGGGCCGACCGACTCCGCCGCCACGCGATCGGTGACGTCCCCGAAGAGGAACGACTGGAGCGACGGGGCCTGCTCGCCCATCACGATGGCGTCGTGGTCGGGCAGGGCCGCGAGGAGTGCGTCGAGCGGGCCCGCTTCCTCGGCCAGCACCGTTCGAGCGCTGATCCCCGCGTCTTCGAGCCGCGACCGCGCGTTCTCGAGCGGCGTGGCCCCCTCGTCGCCCGCGACCCGGAGCAGCGTCACCTCGATCGCCCGATCGCCGACGAGTTCGGTCACGAACTCGAGGATCCGGTCGGTCGCGACGTCGCCGGAGAGCGAGACGAGCAGCCGGTCGACCGCGCCGGTGGCCCCGGTGATAGCGTACGCCCGGGCACCGACCTCGTCGGCGACCCGACGGACGGTCTTCGGCCGGTCGGTCGTGAAGACGAGTCGGTAGTCGGCGTCGCCACCTGCATCCCGGAACTCCTCCGTGATGTCGGCCAGCGCCGCGTTCGCCCGGTCCTCGTACTGCTGTCTGGCCTGGTCGGGCGGCGTCTGCTCGGGCAGGACGTGGTAGCCGAGCACCGTGACGTCCATCGTACCCAGGAGGTTCATCAGCCCCAGCGGTACCGCCTCGCCCTTGAGCACCGCGACGGGGACGACGACACGACTCATCAGAGGGCCCCCTTGAGGGTGACGTCGCGAGCGTAATAAGCGTACCAGCCGGCCGTCGCGAGCATGATGGCGAGGCCGATGGCCTGCGAGGCCGGCTGCATGAACCCGATGAGCGCGAAGCTCGCGAGCGCGCCGAGGATCGGGACGACCGGGTAGCCCGGCGTCCGGAAGTCGGGGTCGTACCAGTCGGGCTCGTCGCGCCGGAGGACGATCAGCGCGACGCAGATGAGCCCGTAGAGGACGAGGTGGAGGAACGATGCCACCTCCGCCAGCACCTCGACCCGGCCGGTCGCGACCAGCACCAGGACCGGCCCGCCGGCCATCCCGAGCGCCACGTGGGGGGTGCCGTACTTCAGGTTGATCCGGCTCGCCCACCGCGGCAGCAGCGCGTCCTTCGAGACCGCGTAGATGGCCCGAGAGGTGCTCAGGATCGACGCGTTTGCGCTCGACATCGTGGCGAGCAACCCCCCGAACACGATCGCGAGCGCGCCGGCGCTACCGAGGTAGTGCCGGCCGACGTCGACCATCGCGGTCTCGCCGAGGCTCGCCAGCCTGTCGCTGCCGAACGCGCTCGTGGCGACGAAGACCGTCACGACGTAGAGTATCCCGACGATCAGCACCGACCCGACCATCGCCAGCGGGAGGTTCCGCCCCGGCCGTTTCATCTCCCCCGCGACCGTCGCCACCTGGGCGAAGCCGAGGTAGGAGGTGAACACGAGCGCCGCCGTCGTCAGCACCGGAAACGGCCCGAACGGCATGAACCGTTCGGGGGCGCTCGGCTGGCCGATCAGGCCGAGGGCGTCTAGGGACCCCCAGAGCAGCACGACCGCGAGGATCGAGAGCAGGAGCGCGACGACGCCGTTCTGGAGCTTCGCGGCGTTCTCGGTCCCGGTGACGTTCAGCACCGTGAACCCCACCCCGAAGACCAGCGCGATGGGGATGACGAGCTCGCCGCCGAGGGTGATCCCCAGCTCGGCGAGCGTGTCGATGGCGTAGAAACCGAACCCGACGAGGTAGAACGCCGTCGCGAACACCAGTCCGAACCAGAGCGACAGCCCGACGACGGCGCCCGGGAGCGTGCCGAGTCCCCGCGAGATGAAGTAGTAGCCCCCGCCGCTCTTGGGCATCGCCGTCGCCAGCTCCGAGGTCGGCAGCGCGACCAGGAGCGCCACGACGCCGCCGAGCGCGAACGACCCCGCGGCGGCCGGCCCGGCCTGGCCCGCCGCCAGCCCCGGGAAGACGAAGATCCCCGCACCGATCATCGTCCCGACGCCGATGGCCAGCCCGCCCGACAGCCCGAGCGTCCGCTCGAGCTCGGCGTCGTCGGTGTAGGTCGCCTCGTCGGTCTCGACCGTCGGCTCGACGTCCGGTGCCTCGCCCTCGACGTTCGACCCCAGGGACGGCGAGTCCTCGGTCGTCATACCGACCTTTGCCGAAGGCCCGTTGTAACTGTGTCGGCGCTCCGGAACTCCCACCGTCCGTCACGGTGGACCGATGCGGTATATCATCCCCGTGGTGGTCGAACGGTGACCGGGTACGGGGTGACGGTCGTGTTCACCCTCGTCGGCGTGACCGGCCGGGTTCGTTCCCGCACTCTCACGGCAGACTCGCGGCGTCCTCACTCCGGTGGGGCGTCCCACTCCGCGCCGTTGTCCTGCGGGCGGAACCCGAGGGTCGCCCGGCCGTGTTCTAAGTCCATCCAGCGCCCGTCGTTGTCGCTGACCGCCCAGAAGATGTCGAAGTCGACCGACTCGTCTTGCAGGCAGAGGTCGACGAGCTGCGTGAGGTCGCGGTGTGAGAGCCAGGTGCACTTCAGGCGGTCGGCGATGAGCTCGTAGTCCTCGTCGCCGCGCTCCCAGTAGCCCGCCTCGACGCCCTCCTCGGAGAGCCCGTAGGGGTGGTCGTGCTCGGCGTCGCGGACGCTCGTGATCCGGAGCGAGTAGAACCGCTCGGGGTACTCCCGCGTGGGCGTGGTGAACGCGGGGTGGGCCTCGGACATGGGGTTGACCGAGCCCTCGATGAACAACCGACCGAGCCCCTCGCCGAACACCTTCGAGAGCCCGTAGAACGAGTCGGGCCGCACCGGATCGGTGTGGTGGACCACGGGTCGCTCGAACTCCGGATCGTACAGTTCGGGCGCGAGGTCGTTCTCGAACAGCCCGACGGTGTGGATCGAGGAGGCGAACAGGAAGTCCTCCACGCCCGCGTCAGCGGCCGCCTCCAGCACGTTGTACGTCCCGACGAAGTTCACGTTCAGCACCTCGTCCCAGTCGGAGGCGACGTCGACGACGGCGGCGAGGTGGATCACCGCGTCCTGGTCCTCGAAGTGCGGGCGGATGTCGTCGTAGTCGGTGACGTCCGCGACCACCGTCTCGTGTTCGGGGTGCTCCTCGACGTCGAGCCAGGTGAACTCGTACTCCTCCCGGTCGCCGAGTTCGTTCGCGATCGCGCTCCCTACCGTTCCGTTCGCGCCGGTCACGAGGATTCGCATTAGCGGCCCGTCTCTCGGTCCCCCGAAATACCTTCTGGAGCGGGCGGTACCTACGAGTCGACGGCGACGGCCTCGTCGAACCGCCGGAGCTGCTCGCGTTGCTGTGGGGTCGTGAACCGGACAGCCATCGTCTCGACGCCGGCCTCCGCGTACTCCTCGAGCCGCGCGGCGACCTCCGCGGGCGGGCCGAACACCCCCTTCGCCAGCACCTCCTCGTCGGAGAGCCGCCCCCACGCCGGGTAGTACCGGTCGTAGAAGTCACGGGCCTGCTCGATCGCCGCGTCCTCGTCCTCGTCGATCACGACGTCGAGGTAGATGGCGGGGTCGAGCGCCGCCGGGTCCCGCCCCGCCTCCTCCAGTAACCCGCGGATGGCCGAGAGCGAGGTCTCGTAGCCCGCCGGCGAGACGTTGATGGGGAGCCACCCGTCGCCGTGCTCGACCAGCCGGTCGCGTATCGGCCCCGGGAACCCCTCAGTCGGGTCGAACGCCGCCGTCGGGATGTATATCGGGGGTTTTCCAACCGGACCGAACCCGATCGAGGCGTCTTCGAGCTCGCAGAACCGCCCGTTGAAGTCGACGGCCTCGCCCGACCAGAGCGCCGTGACGACCTCCAGTAGCTCCGAGAGACGGGGCCCGCGCTCCTCGAAGGGGACGCCGAGGTTCGCGTACTCGGCCTCGACATCGGGGCCGATGCCGACGCCGATACCGAACCTGAACCGACCGCCGGAGAGCTGATCGAGCGTGGCCGTGAGGTGTGCGACGTGGACCGGGTCGCGCAGCGGCGGCAGGTAGACGGCGGTCCCGAGGCCGATCGCGTCGGTGGCCGTCGCGACCGCCGAGAGCGTCGAGAGCGGTTCGAGCCGGGGCTTGGCGAGGACGCTGTCGCCCACCCAGACCGACCCGAATCCCATCGTCTCGGCCCGCTCGGCCAGCCCGACGATATCGGACCGTGCCTTCGCCGCGAGCGTCTCCTCGTCCGCACTCGACAGCACGATCCCTCGCGTCGGGAGCAGGTAACCGTAGTCGGGCATACCCACCGTTCAACCCGCTGTGGTAATAACCTGCACCGGAGGACCGCGACCGCCCTCCCGGGGCCGAACGCGCTTCGATACCCCGTCGACCGGTATCGAACGGGTCGTCCGTGACGGTAATACGGCGTCGACGAGGAATGCGTCGCCACGAAACGGGGGCGGTCGCACGGCATCGTGCGGGGCATCGGCTTCGGCCCGCCCGCTCCCGACGGTCGCTTCCGTCCCCTTCCTTCGCAAGGCGCACGTTCTTCTGACAGGAACGATGACTAGCGATATGGCAGGAGACGAAACCGACCGCGAGGAGGGCGTGGACTTCGCCGGCCTGGAGCCAGTGTTCGAGGAGATCGACTACCCCATCACGAAGGAGGAGTTCGTGGACCGGTACGGGGATCGCTCGATAGAGCGAACGAACGCCGAGCCGGTCACTGTTCGGGAGCTGTACGCGGACATGGGCGAGGAGACGCTCGAGTCGACGGAGGCCGTCCGGCAGAGCATCCTCAACTACATGCCCCGGGACTCGGTCGGCCGCGCGCGGTACTCGGACCGCGGCGGTCCCACGCCGGCCGAGCGGGCGAGGTCCGAGGACTCGCTGTAGGCCGCCGGCCGTCGCTCACGGACCCCGAGCGGCGTCCGGAGGCGAACGGGTCCGTTCGACCGTCTCCCGACCGAAACGGGCGGTCGGGCTACCGCGTGATGACCCTGTCGGGTCGGATCTTCAGGACGATCCGGTTCGTCCGGTCGTGCAGGTACTCCTCGTTGCCGCGGTAGCGCCGTTCGAGCGAGTCGATGTGCTCCGCGGCCCCTTCCTCGGTCATCTCGTCGACCTCGCCGATCACCGACAGCGCCCGGTAGGGGTCGTCCGGGTCGGTCATGCTCATCCCGACCCTGGGATCGTTCTCCACGTTCACGTGCTTCTGTCGACCCTTCGCGGTGTTGACGAGCACCCGGTTTGCCTCGGCGTCGTAGTCGATCCACACCGGCGTCACGTGTGGGAACCCGTCGGGCGTGAGCGTCGCGACGTGGGCGAACGTCCTCCTCTCGAACAGGTCCCGGAACTCCTCGGGTATCTCCGGCATGGGGGGTGGTCGGTCGGCCCGCACAAGTAGGTTCGCCGCCCGCGAGCGTTCGCATCCCTCGCCTGGGTGGCGGGGGACGTCGTCCCCTCACTCGACCCGGAGCGGGCGCATCGCGTCGTTGATCATCCCTACGCTTTCCCGCCCATCCGCCTCGAACAGTGTCCCGACCGAGGCGGGGGTCGTGTCGGCCACCCACTCCTCGAACTCGGAGTGCGCGTCGTAGTACTCGAGCATGTTCGGGTGGAAGAGGAGCGCGGCCCCCGGTCGCGTCTGCTCGCGGATCCGGTCGAACGTCTCCGAGGGGTCGGCCCCTTCGTTGAGCAGTATCAGGTCGTAGGGGTGTACCGGTTCGAGGAAGTCGATACCCGGGGGGACCTCCGCCCCGGTCCGCCCGAGGACCCACGCCATGTCGAGTTCCTCGACCGCCCGCAGCGTGGCGGCGTTCACCTCCTGGCGGGGGGCGATGAACCCCCGCGGGGTCACGCCGGCGGCGTCCTCGATGGCGTCGAGACCGCGCGCGAGGTTCTCGTGAGCGATGTCGTAGTCGACGTCGTCACAGGCCACGTGACGGTACCCGTGGAGGACGATCTCGTGGCCGGCGTCGTCGAGCGACTCGATCGTCCCGGCGTAGCGCTCGGCGTCCCGACCGAGAAAGGAGAAGCTGCTCGTCGCGCCCGCGTCGAGGAGCGTATCCGAGAGCGCCTCGTAGTCCTCGTGTTCGTACTCCCCGAGGTTGTGGAACGACCGGGCCCGGAGCAGTCGCTCGGAGCCGCCGCGAGCGATCACGTCGAAGTAGGTCTTGACCTCGCGCCGCCTGAGTTCGGAGACCTCCTGCATCGGCGACCCTCGGATGCACTCCCGTAAAACCGTTTGGCCGTCGGCCCCCGGTGGCCGGTCGGCGAACCGTGGCGCGGGCCGGGACCCCCGGATCGCTTGTCGCAGAAACGATGAGCCCTGCCGGATTCGAACCGAATCGAGACTCGCTACGCTCGTGGCAGGGTTCGAACCGGCGGGCGTACCGGAACACCGCTCGCTATCGCTCGCGGGTTCCTATGGGCCCTGCCGGATTCGAACCAGCGACCACTCGGTGTCCCACAGCCCCCGGCACGCCGCCGAGACGCTGATATGAGCCGAGCGCTCTAACCGGACTGAGCTAAGGGCCCTCCCGTCAGCCAGTTTCACCCGCCTCCTAATTAGCTTGCCGGGTGTCGTCTACCAGCCGCCCCCGGCTCCAGCCGTGTGTTCTCACGATCTTGGAATTACCGAACAATACTATATCCAGCGTGTCCATCCCTCGGACGTGAACGCACCATGCTAGGATACGCGATCGTACTCGCATCGGGAAAGCTAGAGCGGCTCCAGGCCGTCTCCAACATCGCCTCCATCGCGGCAGCCTCGGACGTCCCGGTCGACGTGTTCGCCACGATGGACGGTCTCGAGGCGTTCGACCGCGACGTCGTCGCCGGGATGGACTTCGAGATGGGGCCCGTCGGCCGCGCGATGCTGGAGGCCGAGCACATGGACATGGCGCTGTTCAGCGAGAACCTCGCTCGCGCGAAGGAACTCGGGCCGATCAGCGTCTACGCCTGTGAGCTCTCGATGGACGCACTCGGGAAGACTCTCGACGACTACGAGGACGTCTTCGACGACGTGCTCGGTGTCTCGGGGTTCCTGGGCCACGCCGAGGACAAGCAGGTGATGTTCGTCTGACCCACCGGGTCGGATGGTACCGCAACCGAACACCGCGACCGACACCAGCACACGACAATGAGTGAAGCGATACAACCCGACGTCACGATCGACTCCCGCGGCGCGACCTGCCCCGGTCCCCTGATGGACCTCATCGGGAAGGTGAAGAAGGCCGACGCGGGCACCGTCTTCGAGCTCCAGACGACCGACAGCTCGTCCAGCCACGACGTCCCCGAGTGGGTCGAGAAGGCCGGCCACGAACTGCTCGGCGTCGACGAACACGAGGAGGAGGGCTACTGGAGCGTCTTCGTCGAGAAGACCGCATAGGCGGTCAGAGCCCGCTGGAGCACCGCATCCCCCGGACGGGTGAACCACACAGTTCAACCCAAATCCAACCATGACAGAACGGATCGTCATCGTCGGCGGCGGCACCGGCGGCACGGTGCTCGCCAACCGGCTCACCGACGACCTCGCGGCGGAGATCGACGCCGGCGAGGTCGAGGTGGTGCTGGTGAACGACACGCCAGAACAGACGTACAAACCGGCGTTCCTCTACATCGCCTTCGGCGAGAAGGAGCTCGCGGAGGCCCGCCGGCCGATCGCGGACCTGGTCGACACCGAGCACCTCCGGTTCAGAGTCGACCGCGTCACCGGGATCGACACGGACGCGAAGCGACTCACGTTCGAGAGCGGATCCGGACTCGCCTACGACCAACTCGTCCTCGCGACGGGGGCGAACCTGGTCCCCGAAGAGGTGCCCGGACTCGTCGAGGGCGGACACCACTTCTACGGTCCCGAGGGGGCCGAGGCGCTTCGCGACGCGCTCGCCGACTTCGAGGAGGGCCACCTCGTCCTCTCGGTGATCGGCGTCCCGCACATGTGTCCCGCCGCACCGGTCGAGTTCGTCCTGATGGCCGACGCCTGGTTCCGCGAGCGCGGCCTGCGCGACCAGGTAGAGATAACGTACACCTACCCCATCCAGCGGGCCCACGGCATCCAGTCGGTCGCCGACTGGGCGACCGACCTCTTCGCGGAGCGGGACATCGGCCTGGAGACGTTCTTCAACCCCGAGGAGATCGACCCCGAGGCGAAGGTCATCGAGACGATGGAGAGCGAGTCGTTCGAGTACGACCTCCTCGTCGCCATCCCGCCGCACGCGGGCAGCGACCTCGTCGCCGACGCGGGGCTCGGTGAAGACGGCTGGGTCGCCGTCGACAAGCACACGCTCGAATCGAGCGAGGCCGAGGACGTCTACGCCATCGGCGACGTCGCGGACGTCCCCACCTCGAAGGCGGGGAGCGTCGCCCACTACGAAGCCGGGACGGTCGCCGAGCGCATCGCCGCCCGGGTTCGAGGCAGGGTCCCGACCGCGACGTTCGACGGCAAGACCATCTGCTTCATCGAGAGCGGGATGGACGAGGCGACGTTCGTCGAGTTCGGCTACGGCGACCAGCCGATCGTCCGCGAACCGTCGAAACTGCTCCACTGGGGCAAGCTCGCGTACAACGAGTCCTACTGGCTGACTGCCAGGGGGCTCCTCTGAGGTGACGGGATGAGCGATCAGCACACGGAGACCGAGACGGAGACGGAAGGTGCGACGGACGCCGAGGCGTCGACCGGGGCGAACGAGCGCGGCGAGGACATCCGAGCCGGCGAGGCACGCGAGGCGCTCGAGACCGCCGTCGCCGAACACCCCGAGGAGATCGTCGCGTTCGTCGAACGGCTCGGGCTCGTGAACGAACTGCTCGACACCACCGCGCTCGCCACCGCGGCGCTGGACGACGAGATGGTGGCCCGCATTGCGGGGACCTCCTCGCTGCTCGTCGAGTCCGCGGATGGACTCGCCACGCCCGAGACCGCCCGGCTGGCCGCGAGCGTCGGCGAGAACGCCGAGGACCTCGAAGGTGCCCTCGAGACGCTCGTCCGACTCGAACGCACGGGGACGCTCGCCGAACTCGCCGAGCTGGCCGACGCCGCCACGCTCCTCACCGCGGCGCTGGACGACGAGATGGTGGCTCGGCTCGCTCGGACGGGCAGTTCACTCGGCGAGGTGGCCGACACCGCTGCCGAACCGGAGACCGCTCGCGGTATCCAGCGGCTCCTCGGTGCGGTGGGCGAGGCCGGCGACGAACCACCCGAGGCGGTCGGTGCGGTCGGACTCGTCCGGGCGCTCCGGGATCCAGAGGTGAAGCGTGGGATGGGCTTCCTCGTCGCGCTCGCCCGCGGACTGGGAAGGGTCGAGGAGGAAGGGATGGGCTGAGGGCAGTCTCGATCAGTACGGCCCCCCACGGCTCCACTCGCGGCTCGTCGGCTCGAACCACGTCGGAAACGTCGTTCGTGGATGAACCCGCTCGCAGGAGACGTATCCAACCGAACGCCGCCTCCAGGGCTCGAACCTGGGACCACCTCGTTAACAGCGAGGTGCTCTACCAACTGAGCTAAGGCGGCTCGCACTCCCTCGTAGTCGGATTGATTTCATAGGAGTTTCGCTTTCGCGTCGGCGTGGTACTGCGACACGGCACTTACCGACACCCTTTCGGCCGGCACCGGCGAACGGCCGGTGATGAACGACGGCCCGGGAGGGATCGCTGCGGTTGTCGAGGCGGTCCGCGAGCGGGTGACGCCCGACGCGGCCGAGCGCGAGCGGATGCGCGAGGTCGCCGACGAACTCCAGTCCCGGGCCGAGCGCGCCGTCGCCGACCTCCCCGTCGACGCCGACGTCGTCCGGGTCGGCTCCACCGCGAGGGGAACCTGGCTGGCGGGCGACCGCGACGTCGACCTGTTCGTGCGGTTCCCCGCGGACCTCCCCCGTACCGACCTGGTGCGCTACGGGCTCGCCGTCGGCCACGAGGTCCTCCCCGACGGCCACGAGGAGTACGCCGAGCACCCCTACGTCAAGGGCGAGTACCGGGGGTTCGACGTCGACTGCGTGCCGTGTCACGACGTCGAGAGCGCCGCGGAGATCCGGTCGGCCGTCGACCGAACGCCGTTCCACAACGCCTACCTGGCCGAGCGGCTCGACGAGCCGCTTCGCGCGAGTGTCCGTGTCGCCAAGGCGTTCCTGAAGGCTCACCGGGCCTACGGTGCGAACCTCCGCACACGGGGGTTCGCGGGCTACCTCGTCGAACTCCTCGTGGTCGAACACGGTGGGTTCACGGAACTCGTTGAGGCGGCCGCGGACTGGTCTCCCCCCGTCCGGTTCGACCCCGCCGGCCACGGCACCCGGGAGTTCGACGACCCGCTCGTCGTCGTCGACCCGACCGATCCCGGCCGGAACGTCGCGGCCGCTCTCTCGGCTACCAACCTCGCCCGCTTCCAGCACTACTCGCGTGAACTGCTCGCGGATCCCCGGGCGTCGCTGTTCGAACCCCGCGACCCCGATCCGCTCTCGGCTGCCGGGGTCCGCGAGGCGGTCGCCGACCGCGCGACGACGCCCGTCGCGGTGCGGTTCGAGGCCCCGGATATCGTCGACGACCAGCTCTACCCGCAGCTCGACCGCTCGCTCTCGGGTCTCCGCGAGGAACTGGACCGGCGCGGGTTCGATCCCGTCCGTGCCACCCGGTTCGCGGACGAAACGGCGGTCCTGCTCGTCGAGTGTGCGATCGGCGACCGGCCCCGTATCGAGCGCCACGAAGGTCCACCTGTGGGCGTCAGGGCGCACGCCGAGGGGTTCTACGCGAAGTACGAGGACGACCCCGACGTCTACGGTCCGTTCGTCGAGGACGGCCGGTACGTCGTCGAGCGGCGACGGGAGTTCCGCACGCCCGTGGCGCTCTGTGAGTCGGGGACGCTGTTCGACGTCTCGCTCGGTCCGCACGTCTCCGGGGCGCTCGAATCCGGCTACGAGGTCCACGCCGGTCCCGGGATCTCGGCGCTCGCCGACGAGTTCGGGGTCGACCTCGCGCGGTACTTCGATCCCCGACCATGACGTGTCAGATTACTAACTTCACGAAACGGGAGTCGTGTTTATACCTGTACTCGTCGGATCCGTGACTCGTGTCGTTCGCGATCGATGGACTGCGGACGTTCATCGAACGGGCCGAGGCGGCCGATACGGTCGACCGCTCGCTTCTCGTCGTCAACCGGACGGAGCCCGCCCCGGTGATGGACCTGTTCGGCGCGGCTTTCGACCGACAGACGGTGGACGTCGTAGAGGAGCACATCGAGGACGCCGAGGACGACGTCGTCCTCCTGGTCGAGGACGGGGAGGTCGTCGCCTCCTCGTCGCTCCAGTCGATCATGCGGGCGTTCCTGATGGTCAACGTCGACCTCTACCGGACCGGGACGAGCGGCATCGACAAGCACGGGCCACCGGCCGTCCTGACCGAACTCGACGACACCGTGTTTACCCTCCGCGGATTCCCCGACTCGGCCAAGGAGAAGCTCCTGCTCGTCCTCGTCTCCCGGTACATCGAACGGCAGGCGCTCCGGGCCGGCACCGGGCGGCTCCGGTCGGCGTTCCAGTGGCTCTCCCGCGTCGACGACGAACTCGGGACACGAAAGGTGTACGAGCGGCTGTGTGGGTCGGGCGTCGACGTCCACCTCTACGGGGTCCCGGACGTCACGTTACCCGCGTCGGTCGACGCGACGGTCCACGGCGACCGGAACGCCGCGTACCGACGGTCCTGGTTCGTCGTGTTCACCTCGCCGGACGAGAACGCGGCGATGGTCTCTATCCGCCGTGACGGCGAGTGGTGGGGGACGTGGACGCACAACCGGAAGCGGGTGGCCGCCATCGACGAGCACATCGGACGGGCGTTCTGAAGCTCGGTCGGTAGTCCCGCGTCTCCCGGCCACTGACCGGGCTCCCGGGGCCGTGAGCACCGGCCGGGAGCCCCCGTCTCCGATCCCTGCGGTCGGCGACCGGGGCGTTCAGAGCTCGTGCGCCTCCCGAACGTCCTCGACGACGGACGTCGCCCGCTCGGAGGGTTCGCCGTCGGGCTCGACGGGTTCGCGGCCGTCGAACACCTCGTGGACCATCGCGACGCTCTCGGCGAGGGCGTCTAGCCCGTAGCCGCCCTCGAGGACGAACGCGAGCGCCGCGTCCGTCCCCTCGGTGAGCGAGCGCATCCGGTCGGTGAGAACGCCGTACCCCTCGGAGGTGACCCGCATCCGCGAGATGGGGTCGTGCTCGTGTGCGTCGAACCCCGCCGAGACGATCAGGAGGTCGGGGTCGAACCGCTCGATCGCGGGGACGACCGCGTCCTCGACGACCGCGAGGTACTCCTCGTCGCCACATCCCCCCGGTAGTGGGACGTTCAGGTTCGTCCGCTCGGCGTCCGCCGTGCCGGTCTCATCTACCTCGCCGGTCCCGGGGTAGAGTCCGCGTTCGTGGATCGAGCTGTAGTGGACGTCCGGCCAGTCGTAGGTGATGTCCTGGGTCCCGTTGCCGTGGTGGACGTCCCAGTCGAGGATCGCGACGCCGTCGACCGCCTCCCGATCGAGCGCGGCGTCGGCGGCGACGGCGGCGTTGTTGAAGAAGCAAAAGCCCATCGCGTCGTCGTAGACGGCGTGGTGTCCCGGCGGTCGTCCGATCGAGAACGGGGTGTCACGCCCTTCGAACCCGTCGAGGGCGGCCTCGGCCGCCCAGACCGCGAGGCCCGCCGACGCCCGCGCGGCCTCCCACGTCGACTCCGTGCCGAGGGTGTCCGCGTCCCAGGTCCCGCCGCCGTTCTCGCAGAACGTCTCGACCGACGCGACGTACTCGGGGTCGTGGACGCGTCCGAGCCGCTCGACGTCGGCGAGGTCGCCGGAGTCGTACTCGACGCCGTGGAGGCGCGAGAGCCGTCGACGGATGGCCTCGAGCCGGTCGGCCGACTCGGGGTGTCGGGGACCGGTCTCGTGGTCGAGGCAGGCCTCGCGGTAGCCGAACCTCATCACTCGAAGTACGGTTGCAGCTCGTAGTACGCCTCGACGTCCTCGGCCTTGACGGTGCGACGGTCGGCGTGTCGTGCGAGGGTGGCCGCCGCCGCGGCCACCCGGTCGGCGTACGCCTCGAGGACGCCCGCGAGCGCCACCCGGGCGTCCATCGAGACGCGATAGCTGTCGTCGATATCGAGCCGGGCGATGCGGTCGACCGGCGCGATCGGGAGTTCGAGGTCGGCGCTGTCGGCCTCGGCCCCCTCGCCGGTGAAGTCCCCGTCCATCAGCGTCTTGCGCCCGTCCTCGGTCGCCCGATCGGCCGCTTCGACGGCGAGTTCGGCCCCGTAGTTCTGGATCCGACGGGCGAGTTCGGCCGCCGCCTCGGCGCTGACACGCAGGTCGCCGGCGTTCCGTCGGATGATGGTGTCGACCGGGGCGAACGGCAGCTCGACGCTCATAGCGTGTTCCGGGGTCGTTTAGCGCATAAAACCGTCGGTCACGGGAGTTCGACGTCCTCGGCCTCGATCCGGTCGCCGTCGCGCCGCCCCCGGACCGTCACCTCCTGTCCGAGTTCGACCGTTACCTCCGTCTCGACGATCCGCGTCTCCTCGCCGTCGTCGAGCATCACCGGGTCCCCCGTCTGGACGACCGTCCCGGTGAACGCCTCGACGCCGCCGCTCTCCTCCCCCTCGGGCTTCGCTTCGAGTTCGGCACCGGCGGCCTCACTACCGCTCCCGCTCTCGGAACTGCCGTCACCGCCGGCGAACGCGTCGAGCCCCGTCTCGGCGCTGCTCGCCCCGCCCCCGTCGGATCCGCCCTCGCTCCCCGATCCGCCGCCCCCGTGCTGGTTCCCTGACCCACCCTCCGCCCCATCCCGCTCGGGCGGCTTCGCGGTCGTCCCGTCGAGCTTGACGATAGTCGATCGGAACCCCGCCGACGCCTCGATATCGTCCTGCCAGCCGTCCTGTATCTCCACGTCCGCGAGGAACACCTCGTCGCCCGGACCGAGGTCGCGGTCGGCCTTCTCCCCCCACAGCGCCACGCGGACGTCGCCCGTCTCGTCGGTGACGCGGACGTTCCTGACCTGCCCCTCGCTGCCGTCGTCGCGGTCGAACGTCCGTTTGGGATCCGCTGATCGGATCACCCCCGCGATATCGACCGTCTGACCGATCTCCAGGCTCCCGATGTCGGTCGCCTCGGGGACGAACGTGACGGCCTCGTCGATCTCCTCGACGGCCCCCCGCGAGCCGACGTGGAGTTCGAGGTTCCCCTCGCGCTCGCGGACGTAGCCGTCGACGACCTCGACGGTCGTCCCCGGGTCGAGCTCCTCCGCGCGGTCGGCCCGTTCGTCCCACATCGTCACGCGCACGCGCCCCGTCTCGTCGCCCAGCGTCAGGTTCGAGACGCGACCCTCGCTGCCGTCGTCCCGGGAGAACGTCCGCACCGAGCCGGTGTCGAGAACGACCCCCCGGAGGTTCACGTCCGACTGGCCGAGCGAGAGCGACTCGACCGTCGACCCCTCCGCGAGATCGACGTCGATCTCGGTCTCCTCGTCGCCCTCGACGCGGTTCGCCGAGACCTCGAGGCCGTTGTACCCGTCCTTCGGCCGGCCGGCGACCCGGAGCACCATCCCCGTCTCCAGCTCCTCCTCGGCGGCGGCGGCGTCCTCGTCCCAGAGCGCCACCCGTACGCGACCGGTCTCGTCGGCGAGTTCGAGGTTGAGCACCTGGCCCTCCCCGTCCTCGCCGTCGCGCTCGAACGTCCGGAGCTCGCCCACCGAGAGGACCTTCCCCACGAACCGGACCTCCTCCATCCCGGCCTCGATATCCGCGATGGTCTCGACCTCACCGTCCTGCAGGTCGTGGACGATGAGCTGGGCCGCCGTCTCCTCGTCGGCCAGCCCGCCCATCTGCTCGACCTTGGCCTCGACCGCCTCGCGGAACTCCTCCAGCGAGACGTCCGCGTCGAGGTCCTCGTAGATGTCTTCGATGACCCCCATAGTTAGCGATAGGTGGTGGCCCCCGTGGTTAATCGTTGTCGTGTCGGCACGGGCTCGATGGTCGCCCCATCGCCCAAGAATCTGCGGGATTGGGGAGCGCTACCGCGACGTGATCCGCCACTCGCCGTCCTCGTAGCGGGCGACTGCGTCGAAGACCGAGGCGAGCGTCGTCACCGTCTGCTCGTCGTGTGCGTCCGGGTCCATGTGGTAGTGTCCGATCGCCCCCGCGCTCTTCACCCGGTTGACCATCACGTGGAGGAAGCGGAACGTCCGCTTGAGGTCGACGTACTGCAGGAGCACCGTCAGCGAATCGAGCGTGACCAGCGTCAGCCCGGAGTACTCCTCCCCCCGTTCGAGGTGGCTCCCGATGGTGATACCGAGTCCGGTCAGATCGTCCGGTGACTCCACGACACTGACGGTGCTCCCCGCGTCGTCACCGCCGTAGTTCGTCCCACCGCCGTCGGCCGCCGCCGCGCCCCGCCTCCCGTCGCCGACGCTGACGACCGTCGTCCTGCCCGGGGACTCCCCAACGTGTTCGCGCCACTCGTCGAGCCACCCGTCCGGCCCGTGCGTGTACTGGACGGCGAGGACGTTCAGGCTCGCCGGATCGGCGGGGAGGAGGCTCCGGTAGTAAGATCCGCGCGCTTCGGGGTCCATGCTATCGGAGAGAACGAGCACGTTCGAAGCTCCACCGAGCGGGCTCGCGGTCCGCTCTCTACTCCCCCCATCGAGCACGGCCCCCGACTGCATTGGTGACTGTTTCGACCTCACCCGTAATAAGCACCTGGGCCGTGGCGGCGGTCGTATTTAGTTAGTGCATTGTGCCAGCGAGCAAAGACTTGGGGCCCCGACTCGGAAGTGGCTGGTTCGACGTGACTGAAGCAGTTCGAAAACGACGACGTCCGGCGTTTTGGCTCTCGAAAAACCGTTCGGCAGCGTTCCGATTTCCGTGGCGACACATCTGAAATCGGACCCTGCTCGTCGGAGTGCAGTTTGGCGATGTTGGGCTTCGTCGACGAGAAACACGGCGCTTTCGACATCGTGTTTTTCGCGGAGTTCACGGAGGAACATCTCGATGAGCGCAGTCGTGGTGGTCGAAAAGAGCCGGACGTGAAGCAGATCGTTCGCCTTTGGGTCTCCAGCGGCGTACAGCCGGAATTGCTGGTCGTTGACCCGAACCACTGCTTCGTCGAGCGCGATCTGATTCGGGCTCTGGCCAGCCTCGGGCTGTAGATCGGCTTTCCGCACCCAATCGTGGATCGCTTTTCGACTGCGTTGGACACCCAACGCGTCGAGGAGATCGACGGTATTCGACAGCGAGAGACCCGCAAGATACGATTGAATACCCAACGCCATCGCTGGCTGGGGTGTCCGTTCGCGCTCTACAACATCCAAATCTATCCAGTCTCTAACTCCGGTGAGGCGGGCGATCTCTGGCATAGACCACCAAGAAATTCTCCCGCCTCGCTTTTCACGCTTGACTAAACACCACCGCTGTCACGGGACGATCTTCCGTTTCGTTCCGAATGGGTATCGGTATATCGACCGTTGCATCGCCAGACCTGTCCGACCTGCGTTCGACGACTCACGACCGATACGATACGGGGGACTTCTCAGTGGCTTCCGACTCGATTGTCCTCGCCGGGAAACCAGGACATCGCGGTTCGGGCTGAACTGCGGCCAGTACCCGCGGGTTCACTCACCAGTGGCGCCGGAAGTCTGGAGGCACTCCTGTAAAGGCCCGTGTGCGATCATGGCTGCGCCGTCGAGGGAGCGTAGGGTCCCCCATTCGGGAACCGGTGTGTCACACCCCGGACAGAGTCGAACCGCACGATCGCTTTCCGCTTGGGCGACCCACTTCTCAACGTCGGCGTCGTTTCCCTCCCAACCGCAGTCACAGCGGAAGGTAAGGTACGGTTCTTCGTAACTTCTCTCGACCCAGGGTTCGTCTGGCACGAACAAAACTTGAAGGATACTGATATATAACTTCTGGTGAGTCGCTTCGGCAAGGGCCAGACAGGTAAAGACGGCGGCGTATCCGTTCCACGGTGAGGGACGGAACGAACGTGCGATCGCTTCGTCGTCAGGTCGTGTTGAACAGCGGCCTCAGCGACTATCGGCGGCCCATTCGCCACTCCGATGGCCGCTTTCGATGCGCCACCTGAGCAGCGCGTTCCTGAGCTCCTGTTTTTTCTCTTGGGCCGCCGGGTCGTTCCAGAGGTTCTCCTCCTCGTCGGGGTCTTCGGTCAGGTCAAACAGCATCCCCTCGTCGTAGTCCACGAAGTGGACCAGCTTCCAATCCTCGGATCGAACCATGGTCATGAACTCCGTCTCCTGGAGAATGCCGTCTCGGGCGTGTTCGGCGAACACGTACTCGCGCCCGTTCCACTCGCCGACTTCGGGCCCCTCTTCCAGAATCGGTCGGAGGGAGCGGGCTTCCATGGAGTTCGGAACCTCTACGTCAGCGTACTCGAGGACGGTCGGACCGAGATCGAACAGCTGGCAGAGTTCGGAGATCTGACGACCGCCGTCGAACCGGTCCGGCGACCAGACGATCGTCGGGACACGGGTCACGACATCGTACATGGTCCACTTCTGGCTGTGACCGTGGTCGCCCAGCGCCTCGCCGTGGTCCGAGGTGAAGATCACGATGGTATCGTCGTAGCCATTTCGCTCCAGGGCGTCCATGATCTCACCGACCTTCTCGTCGATCATCGAGACGTTTGCGTAGTAATAGGCTCGCTGGCGGTGGCGCTGG
Organism: Salinirubellus litoreus; assembly: GCF_037335815.1. NCBI lineage: Archaea > Methanobacteriati > Methanobacteriota > Halobacteria > Halobacteriales > Natronomonadaceae > Salinirubellus > Salinirubellus litoreus. The sequence continues at coordinate 870,210 of NZ_CP147841.1, forward strand.
TCGTCCGGCGCTTCGACCTGATGCACGACGGAATCGTGGTCGACCTGCTCGTTGTGTTCCCGGAGTCGCTTCATGGGTGTGGGCTGTCCCTCAAGGTCCTCCTCGGAGAGTATCGGGTCTGGCAAGTCTCGATCCAGATACTCCTCGGCCCACGTCTCGGTCGGGTCGAAGGGTGGATGCGGACCGGGGAACCCGACTTCCATGAACAGCGGGTGTTCCAGTTTTGGCATCGCGTCGAGCCACCAGGTCGCCCGGTCGCCGACGAACACGTCGGGGTGGAGGTCGTCCGGTGCTTCCCACTCGAAGGCACCGAGACGCGCCTCGTAGTCATCGATCTGACGGTAGAACTCCCGCCCCGGCCTCACCACACCACGAGCGGCCATCGCTTTGTCCAGTTCGTCCCAGTAGAACTTCTCGCCGGGCAAGGGTGGCTCGTCCCCCGGTACCGGTGCGAGATAACGATCTTTGTTTTCGACGATATGTCGCTCGTCGAACCCCATCGGCGTGCCGTAAGGTGCCGTGTGCATCTTGCCCACGTTGAGACAGTAGTACCCACTGTCCGAGAGGTCCTCGATCCAGGAGTGGCGCCACTCGTCGCCGTTCTTGTAGATGCCCGTCGTGTGCGGGTAGTACCCGGTAAAGAGGCTGGCTCGAGAGGGCGCACACGACGGTGCGGTAACGTGACAGTTCGTGAACGTCACGCCTTCCTCGACCAGGCGGTCGAGATGTGGCGTATCCATGTGAGTCGCACCGAGTGTGTTGATCGTATCGAATCGCTGCTGATCTGTATTGATAAGAACGATATTTGGACGATCGTCCGGCATTGGAATCCAGTAGGAACCCTGCTGCACACTATTTAAATCTCCTCACTACCGTGGCGGCCGGACCGTAACCCTAATACGCGGACCGGCGGTACTGTGGGTGAGTCCTGGTAGGGTAGTGGACTATCCTCCTGGCTTGCGGAGCCAGGGACCGGAGTTCAAATCTCCGTCAGGACGCTCCCTTCGGTCGCGCCCTGACGTGCCCACGCTCGCTTCGCTCGCGTGGACTCCGTCCGGACGTCATTCTCACGGAGTCACCCACGAGCGCCCGCCGTGGCGCTCGCACGGTGCGGAGCGCCCTGACGTGCCTCGCGCTGACTCCGTTCCCGTCAGGACGCTCCTATCGGCACGACGACGGGATCTCCGCGTGGCGTGTGCTCGCCCGACACCGAGCGGCGTCGTTCGAGGTCACTCTCACTCCGCCCCGTCGTCCGCCTCGTTTTCCTCGCTCTCCTCCTCGCCCATCGCCGTCGCCAGCGCCCACCCGAAGTCCCGTTCCCGCCACCTGGCGACCTCCTCCGGGCTCGCGTCCGGCGGCGGTCGCTCCGGCCGTTCCGAATCGGTCATTCCCGTCTCGGACTGCTCGTCTCGCGCACTTAACGGCCCGCAGGGAATCGATCACCGATCCGAACGCGAGGCTCGATCGATCGGTCTCCCCGCTGGTGGGCCCACCTGGATATATACTGGTGCGCTATCTCTACCGAATTCAGTATCTCGATATATACAACATACGACCGCTTATGTGGCGGTCGGTCGCGCCCTCGCGTACATGGTGTCGAGACCGCTCCGAACCCGCGCGGGTCCGGTGCTCGCCTCCCTCCCTCGGCCCACCCTCCCGACGCCGACGACGCTGGCTGTCGTCTCGGACCCGCACCTCGCGCCCGACGCCCGCGGGTCCTGGAAGGTTCTCCACCGCAGTCCCGACCGGTTCCGTGCAGCGCTGGCCGACGCGGATCGGCGGGGGGTCGACGCCGTGCTCTCGCCGGGCGACCTGACGAAGGACGGCGCGCCGGAGGAGTTCGTACTCGTCGACGAGGTGCTCGACGATCACGCGGCTCCCCTCGTGGCCGTCCCCGGGAACCACGACGTACCCAAGCCCCGCTGGGATCCCTACGAGACGCCCCCGGTCGAGCGGTTCGCCGAGCGGTACGGGACGGGGCGTCTCCCGTTCGTCGAGCGTGTCGGCGGGCTGGACGTCGTGGGATTGAACTCCGCGTCGACCCCCGACGGGTCGCTCTCGGACACCCACGAGGGAACCGTCGGCCCCGTCCAGCGGGAGTGGCTCGACCGCACGCTCCCGGCTCTCCGGACGCCTCTGGTCTGTCTCCACCACGGCGTCACTCACCCGGCTTCCCGGACCGACACCGAGGGGTTCGATCCGGGTGGACACTATCGGGTTCGGGACGGCGACGCGCTACGGGAGCTACTCGTCCGTCACGACGTCCCGCTCGTCGTCTCGGGCCACGTCCACTGGCCGGGGGTCGCGCCGGTCGGTGACGGGTACGAGGTGGCCGCGCCCGCGACCTGCTCGCTCCCGCCGTCCTACCTCCTGCTCCACGTCGGCCCCCGGGGGACGGCGGTCGAACTGGTCGCCCTGACGGACCGCGCGGGGTTCGAGGAGGCGTACGCCTCCGCCCGCGAGGGGAACGACCACGGTCGAGCGGTCGCCGCAAGCGCCGTCTCGACGGGACTCGTCGACGACCTCCTGCTCGCGGCCGAGGCCGGGCCGCCGACCTCGGCGTACCGACTGAGCGCGACCGATACCCCGGCCCGCTCGGACGCCGACGGGGGGATGCCGTGACCGACCCCGACCCCGACCGTCTCGCGACCGCCGAGCGGATCCTCCGGCGCGAGCGCCGACGGACCGTCGACGAGCGCGAGGCGTTCGACGCCCTCCGGGCCGCCGTCCGGGACACCCCGACCGAGCGCGCCCAGTCGGTTCCTCCCGAGTCCCCGGCACCGTCGGTACTGTCCGGGGCGACGAACACGGGTTCGAACGGTGCCACGGCCGTCCGCAGGGCGTACGAGCGGACCGTGATGGCGGTCCCGCACTACGAGGAGGAGTACGGCGACGCACTCCGGGAGAGCCTCGAAGCCGAGTTCGGAACGGAGGTCGTCGTCGGGCTCACTGATCTCGGCCGCCTCACGCCCGGCCTGAAGCGGGCCGTCCTCGACGCTGCCGGGACCGCTCGCGCCGAGCGCGACCGGTTCGTCGAGGCCCTCGACGCCGAGGCCGACTCGCTGCGCGGAAGCGAGACCCGGCTCGCCGTGATCCGCGACGAACTCGGGACGCTCGCCGACGAACCGACCCCGGACTTCGGTGCACGGGACGCCGTCCGGGCCCGGCTTGGCGTCCTCGCTGGCGACTGCGACGCCGTCGCCGACGACCGGCAGGCGACCCTCCGCGAGTGGGACGACCGCTTCGACCCCCCTGCGGGGGTGCCGGATCTTCCACGGTACCTCTACGCCGACCTCGACGCGACGTACCCGGTCCTCGCGACGGTGGCCGAGGTGGGCGAGCGGGTGACGCGGCTCCGCCGGTGTGTCGAACGCGAGATGGCCGCCCCGCCGCGCGCCGACGACGCTCCGGGCACGTCGTCCGACTGACGTCCGTACCGACGCCGGACGGCAGTGACTCACCTCCCGATTTTTCCCTGCTCGACCCGAACCGGAGGTATGGAGGACGCCTCCCCCGACCGCGCGGACGCCGACCTCGACGCGCGGCTCCGGGCCGGCGTCGCGCTCTACGCGGCCGGGCGGTACCGCGCCGCCCACGACCCGTGGGAGGCGGCCTGGCACGGCTCGACCGGCGACGACGACCCGTTCCTCCACGGGCTCGTGCAGTTCACCGCCGCCGTCCACCACGGGCTCGCGGGCAACCGCGAGGGAGCGACCGGGCTCGCCCGCTCGGCGGGGGAGTACCTCGCGGGGCTCCCGCCGCGGTACCGCGGGATCGACCTCGACCCGATCAGGGCGTTCCTCCCCGAACTGGAGCGCGATCCGGTGACGGCCGCCGAGGAGCCCCCGGAGCTCCGGTACGAGGGCCGGCAGCTGTCGCTCTCGGTCATCGAGTTCCCGGCCGCCCGGCACGCCGCCGCCGCCCTCGCCGAGGACCTCGACGGGTACGACGAGGCCGTCGTCGAGCGGGCGGGCGAGTACGCCCTCGCCGACCTCGACGCCGGCCGGGCGACGACGCCGTTCGTCGCGCTCCTGCTCGACTTCGTCGACCCCGGCGAGGTGAGTCGTGCGCTCGTCTACGCACGACTGGAGAGCCACGTCGAGAAGCGCGACGCCGAGGCGTCCGACGTCGACGGGCTGTTCGACCTCGAGTGAGGTCGGACGCCCCGGATCGCCCAGAGAACCCCTGGTGTCCGGGCCGTCTCCCCCGTCGGCCCGGACGTGTGTCGATACCCGCGCCGATACGAAACGGTACGGACGATTCTCACGACTCTGTACTCTGGTAGGTGAGTGTGAGTCCGACCGACCCGCCCCGTCGGGTCACTCCTCCCGGACGCCGTTCGGATCCGGGTCGTAGTCCTCGCCGACCCGGAGGTCGAGCGTCCGCGGGAGGGCGTACAGCTCTATCTCCTCCCGCTCGAACAGCTCGCCGTCCCGGGAGAACCGGATCGGTCCGTCGCAGGCGACCTCGACCTCCGAGGCCGGGAAGTGCTGGACGTGCTCGGTCCCCTCGCCGAGGATGCGGTGGGTGATCGCCTCGGTGACGAGGTTGCCCGCCGGCATCCGCTCGACGACGGCCACGTCGAACAGGCCGTCCTCCATGTCGGCCTGTCCGCCCTCCTCGACGAACTTCCGGGCGTTACCGACGAGGACGGCGATGGCCTCGCCGGCCCAGGCCTCGGTTCCGCTCCCGTTTCTGGTCTCGATCTCGAGCGAGAGCGGCTCGAACGAGGCGGCCTCCTGGAGCGCCGTGACGAGGAACGCGAGCGTGCCGAACCGCTCCTTGAGGTCGCTCGTGGCCGCCGTGGAGGCCTCGGCCGGGAGGCCGGCGATACAGGAGACGATGAACGGCTCCCCCTCGGCCATCCCGACGTCGACCGACCGGACGGGCCCGGAGCCGGCGAGTTCGAGCCCGTGGGCGACGTCGTGCACGCCGATGTTCCCCGCCAGGAGGTTGGCCGTCCCCGCGGGGATCACCGAGAGGGTGACCTCCTCGAGGTAGTCGGCGTCCTCGAGCCCGCGGAGCGCCTCGTTTATCGTCCCGTCGCCGCCACAGACCGCCAGCTCCGAGACGCCCTCCTCCGCGGCCTCCCGCGCCAGTCGGACGGCGTCGTCCTCCCCTTCGGTCTCCCGGACGTCGAACCCCATCTCCCGGGCGCGGATCCGGACGTCCTCGGCGTGATCGCCCGAGCCGCTGATCGGGTTCATCACCAGCGTCCGCGAGCCGTCCTGCATGACCCCATCGATGGGATCGATGCACTTAGTGGAGTCGGCTCGGAGTCGATGCTCCATGCCCCCGATCACCGTCGCCCCGTCGCTCGCACCGCCGCCGTCGATCCGACCGCTTATTCCGCTCGCTCCCCATCGCTCGCGCATGGACGACGAGATATCGGCCGCCGAACTCCACGACCTGCTCGAGTCGGGTCCGGTCCGCGTGGTGGACATCCGGTCGCCCGCGGCGTTCGCCCGCGGTCACGTCCCCGGGAGCGAGAACGTCCCGTTCGCCGAACTCACCTCACGGATCGAGGAGTTCGCCGGCGAGGATCGGGTCGTGACGGTCTGCCCCCACGGGAAGGCGAGCGTCCAGGCGGCCAAGCTCATCGGCTCCTACGAGGGGTTCGGGGGACGGGTCGTCTCGCTCGAACCCGGCATCGAGGGGTGGGCCCGGGAGTACGACCTGGAGACCGACGCGGAGGCGGGCGAGGGGGGCGGCGCGGAGGCCGAGACCGATGGCGGTGGCGCCCCCGACGCACCCTTCTGAGCGGTCCACGGCGGACACCGGTGCCGCGGCTATCGGCGCTCGGTGATACCGGAGAGTCGGCGACAGTTCGGTCGTTCGATCGGGACACCGCCGAGCGGACGCTCGACGGCGGTGAGAAGGAGGCGGCTCGCTCGACGTGCGGTCAGGCGACGTTGAACCCCTTGTCGCGGAGGAAGTCCTCCACGCGGCCGGTGTGGTTCCCCTGCAGCTCGATGGAACCGTCCTCGACGGTCCCCCCGCAGGCGAACTTCGACTTGAGATCGCTGGACAGCGAGTCCATGTCCACGTCCTTCGGGTCGAACCCCTCGATGACCGTTACCTCCTTACCGTATCGGCGCTCGTCGATGCGGATACTGATCTCCTGGGACTCCTTCGCGACGTCCTCGCAGACGCAGAGTTCCTGGGGCAGTCCGCACGTCGAGCAGACTTCCGACATTACACCCTGTCGCTACTGAACGCGTGATATTAAACCCTGTCGGGACTCACGGGCTGGGTCACGGCCCGGAGCGGCCCGGATAGGGGTCGAGCGGTGCCGTCACTTGACGCCGGGCCGGTCCGAGACGAGGGCATCGGCGAGCTCGACCGCCTCGTCGGCCTCGGCCGCCGTCACGTCCCCCGCGTAGTGCGCCCGCTCGTAGAGTTCGCCCAGCCGACCGGCCCGACGGTCCATGACGTCCTCGAGGAACTGCCGGGGCGTCTCGCCGGGCCGGCGCGGCCGGCCCCGCCGGGCGGCGACGTACTCGAGGCGCTCGAACGCCCGCTCGACGTCGCGCTTCGGGTCGGTACGGGGCTGGTAGCGGAGCCACACCTCCCGGTATGCGCGCGTCGTCAGCCCGCTCCGGCGGGCCGCCGCGGCCGCCCCGACGAGGACGACCAGCCCGAAACCCATCTGCTCGCGGGTCAGATCGGGGATCTCGATCCCGCCCGACCCGCCGTCCGTCGTGGCTACCCCGCCGCCACCGGCGGCCCCGCTGATGGGGCTCTCCGGGCCCTGTGCGAGCCCTTCCTCCAGGTTCGGGTTCACGTCGGACGGCCCGGAGACGGGCGTCTCGAACCCCGACACCGACGGTGTCGACGTGAACGTGTTGTTCGCGGTCTCCGGGACGTCGACGTCACTCTCGCCCTCCCCGCGAGCGTCTTCGATGCGGCTCCGTTCGGCGGCCTCGCGCGGGCCCGACGGGGTGGGGTCGAACCGGACCCACCCCGTGTCGGGGAAGTAGACCTCGACCCAGGCGTGCGAGTCGAGCCCACGGGCGACCCAGGTGTCCTGTGCGACGCGCTCGCCGGGCGTGTAGCCGACGACCAGCCGCGCCGGGATCCCCTGGGTCCGGAGCATCGACACCATCGTCGTCGCGTAGTAGGTGCAGTAGCCCGCCTCCATCTCGAAGAGGAACGCGTCGGCGATGTTCCCGTCCGGTCTATCGACGTCGAGGGAGTACTCGCGGTTGTTCTCGAGCCACTGCTCGACGACGCGGGCGGTGTCGTAGGGGTTGCCCGCGTTGGCCGTGATCCGCGCGGTCCGGTCGGCGACCCGCTCGGGCTGGTTCGCCGGAAGCTGGGTGTACCGGTTCACGACCCCGTCCGGGTAGTCCGTCCCGGCCTCGCGGAGCTCCCCCGGGCTGGCGGAGACGACCCGTGACTCGACGGTGTAGCCGTCCCCGTTGCTCAGCGAGCCGTCGGGCTGGAGTCCACCCTCGGCGGTCACCCGGACGCCCACGTCGGCCGACCTGACCTCGTGGGGCTTCCACACCGCCGGCATGATCGTCAGGTCGCCGTAGGCGTCGAACGTCTGGACGACCGGACGGGACTGACCGGGCGGCGTCGGGAGGTCCCCCTCGAGCGGGCGGTCGGTGCCCGTTCGGACCCACCCCTGGCCGGTGTACCGGTCGTAGGATCCGACCCGCCAGTACGAGCGGGCCTCGCTCGTGACGGTGAACCGGACCCGCGGGGAGAGGCTGATGGAGCCGAGGATACCGATCTCGTCGCCGGCGTTGATCAGGCTGGCCTCGACCGTCCCCCCCTCGCCGCCTCCCGGGAGGACCGGCCCGCTCCCGCCGCCCCCACTCCCGGCGACCGCCGGGATGACCGACAGGGTCAGCGAGACGACGATCATCGTTGCGACGACCACCGCGACGGCGTCGGCCGCCGAGGGGGCGGCCTCCCGCGAGGCGAGGTCGCCGAAGCCGACCGCGGCCGCCGCCCCGACGACGCCGAACAGCACCGTCGGTGCCGCGGCGTCGCCCGTGAGCACGAACAGGCCGAGCGTCGCCCCCGCGACGACCACCGCGGCGTCGTAGCGCCGTCGCAGCGTGAGATACCACGCCAGGAACGTCGGGGCGGGCGCGGCCGCCTGGACCCAGACCCCCGCGTTGACGATTCGGAACACCGACAGGCCCGTCAGCAGCGCGATGGTGTCCTCGACGAGCGTGGCCTGTTCGAGCAGCACCTCGACGCTGAACGGCAGCGTCTGGACGTAGAGGTAGCCCCCGCCGACGACCATCGCGGCCGCGACGAACAGCGCCGGGGTCAGCGCGAGGAAACGGGCGAAGACGGTCGCTGCGAGTACCGCCCCGGCGACGACCGCCGCGAGGACGGCCGGGTCGCCCGCCACGTTCGAGACGGACCAGAGCACCGATAGCGGCGCGGCGAGCAGGAGGGCGACCCCGCCGATCGCCAGCATTCGGAGGGGATCGCCCCCGAGCGGGAGACTACCGAGGAACCCCCGATCACCGCCGGTCGTTCCACCCGTCGTGCCACTCGTTCGGCTCCCGGTGCTCACGCTATCACCTCCTCGTGGATCCCTGTCCCGGCGGGACCGACGGCCGAGTCGTCGGTCCCGACCAGCGACTCGAAGCGGTGGCGGGTCTCCCGTATCCGGACGGTCGTGCCGTCCTCGTCGGCGAACACGTGGACGTCCGCGCGGTCGCCGCGGCTGCCATCGATCCGCCCCGCCCCCGTCCGGGCGAGCAGTTCGAGTATACGGGTGCGGTGCTCCTCGCCGCGCCCCTCCTCGACCTCCCCGCCGGGAGCGACCACGTCGACGAGCAGGTCCGCGTCGAGCAGGTAGCCGGCGATGCTGGCGGCCGCGCTCGCCATCTCGTCGGCGTGTCCCACCTCGCTCTCGGCGACGATGCTGATACCGCCCTCGTCCTGGGCGGCGAACTCCGTGACGACGAACTCCTCGATGGGCCGTTTCGCGCTCGCCTTCCAGTTGATGTCCCGGAGCGAGTCCCCCGAACTGTACTCTCGGAGCCGATCGAACGCGTCGCGGTCCTGCGTTCCGGCCCGCTCGACCAGGCCGGCGAAGGCCGTCCGGTCTGCGATGGGCTCGACGCGCGGGTAGACCAGCATCGGCGTCGTCTCCCGTACGGCCGTCGTGTGGTAGACGAGTCCCAGCGTGTCCCGCTGGCGCACCGTCGCTGGACCGAGCGCGTGCTCGCCGCGTTCGAGCAGTTCGACCTCGTACTCGTAGCTCCCGTCGCCGGCGAGGCGTGCGTCCGGGTCGATGGCCCGGAGCCCCTCCTCGGTCGACTCGCCGACGTCACACGGGAGGTTCGACTCGACCGCCACGCTCACCCGTCTGGTCTCGCCGGGGAACCCCGGGACGGGCCTGGACCGCCGGACGACCGGCCGGCGGCGTCGGAGCACTTGGACGACGCCGATGGCGAGGGCGACGAGGCTCGGGACGAGCACGGCGTCGAGCGACCGGGCCCCGTAGCTCACGCCCAGGCCGAGCGCGAGTGCCGCGACGACGAGGACGCCGACCCCACGTCGGGTGAGTCTCATGGAACGCCGACGGAGGAGAGCGCCGCGTCGACGAGCTCCGCGGCCGTCCCCGATCCGGAGGCGGTGCGGATCCGATGGACGAACACCAGCCGGGCCTCGGCCTGGACGTCGTCGGGGATGACGTAGTCCCGCCCGTCGAGCACCGCCCGGCCCTGGGCGGCCCGGAGCAGCGATATCGACCCGCGGGGGGAGACCCCGAGCTGGGCGTTCTCGCGGGTGTACCGCGCGAGCGCGGTGACGTAGTCACGTATCGGCTCCTCGACGGTCACGGCCGCGCAGGTTCGCCGGGCCGCGACGAGCTCCTCGACGGTCGCCACGGGGTCGAGCGAGTCGATGGGGTGCTCGCCGACGACGTTCGCCAGCACGCGCGACTCCTCCCGGGCGTCGGGGTATCCCAGGTTGAGCTTCATCATGAACCGGTCGAGCTCCGCCGCCGGGAGCTCGTAGGTCCGGTCGCGCTCGACGGAGTTCTGCGTGGCGACGACGAAGAACGGGTCCGGGAGGGTGTGCGTCGCCCCGTCGACGGTGACGGTCCCCTCCTCCATCGCCTCCAGCAGGGCGGCCTGGGTCTTCGGCGGCGCGCGGTTGATCTCGTCGCCGAGGACGACGTTCGCGAACACCGGGCCCTCGCGGAACTCGAACTCGCGGGTCTGCTGGTTGAACACGTTCGTCCCCGTGATGTCCGCGGGGAGGAGGTCCGGGGTGAACTGCACCCGTTTGAACGAACACTCCAGCGACCGTGCGATCGCCCGCGCGAGCATCGTCTTCCCGACCCCGGGCACGTCCTCCAGGAGGATGTGCCCCCGTCCGAGGACGGCGACGACGAAGTGCTCGATAGCGTCGTGGTTGCCGATGATGACTCGCTCGGTGTTCTCGATGACGCTACGGGCGACGTCGCCGGCCTCGTCGACGCTCATCGGTGACTCTGCCGTCTCTGTGGGTTCGGCTTCTGTCATACTACCTCGTACGGGCCGGGTTCGACGCCGATCGACGGCCGCTGGCTACCGCCCGAACACCCCGTTCCTCGGGAACGCTTCCCCCCGTCCGGACCGTCCGTACCGTGCGGGCGGGCCTGAAAGCGGTTGACACGCACACTTCTACGGGTCCAGGGGGTGTAAGTTTGCTGGGTAGGGGCAGAGGACACGCTTATCATGGATCCTCGTGTCGATTCAGATCGGCTCTTCGGAGATGATACACCGGCGGGACATCTATCTGATCCCCGACGTACGAGTCCAGCAGATCGAGCAGTTCACCGATCTCTTCCGGCGTCAGATCGTCGTCCTGGCAGAACAGCACCGTCGCATCGCCGCGATGGTTCGGTTCGAGGAATCCCGTGTCGCCGGTGATCAGGAGTCGGTCGGTGTGATTGACGAAGGCAACGAGGTCGACTTCCGACGTTCCAGTTCCGAGTTCGTCTGCCGTCAGGACGTGGACTGCGTCGTGTCCACGACCTTCGAGTTCTGCTTCCGCTTCGCTCGCGACGTTCTCGTCCAACAGTATCCGAAACGGCACGCCTACGCGTCCTCCCCGATCTCGCCTTCGAGGTCCGAGAGCGACGGTGATCCGGCAGAAGAGGTCTCGACTCGCCGCTCCCGTTCGACCTCGATCGTGGCCATCTCGTCGGGGTGTTCGTGGTAGTACGTGAGCGCGGCGTAGACGTCGGCCACCCGAAGGTCGAACCGATCGGCGACTTCGGCTGCGGGGAGTCCGGACTCCTCGACGAGCACGCGTATCTGCCTGACCCCGATCCGTCGGCCCTCGATACGGGGCTCCCCGTGGAGGACATCTTCGGTCCTCACGATGCGGGCGGCACGCTGTGCCATACACGTAGGTAGTGACTTCTCGTATCTAAACCTCCGGGTCAGCGAGCGGACTCAGACCGATGCGACCGCTTCGAATCGTCTGGGTATCTGGTTATCGACCTACCACTCCTTGCACTCGACACACACCAGCCCGTCGGCCGACTCCCAGCGCTCCTCGACCCGCTCACCGCACGCCTCGCAAAGCCCGCCCTCGGGTGACCAGGCGTAGGTCGACCGCGCCGGTTCGACCTCGGCTGTCGACGGCGGACCCTCCTCGCTCTCGTCCGCCCCGTCGGTGTCCGATTCGCTCTCGCTCTCGATTTCGTCGTCGGGCTCGGGTTCGGCGTGTTCGGTCTCCGGGTCGTCGAACGTCTCGCCCTCGCTCGCACTAGTCCCCTCTACCTCGCTCTCCTCGTCGGGGTCCGAGAGGAAGTCGTCGAGCGAGGAGTCGCGCATACCCGATACTCGCCGGCCGGCCCTTTAGCGGTGACGGAGGTGTCGCGGAGCCGTCCGCGAGAGACAGGCACAAGTACCCCCCGTCCGGAGTCCGGGGCATGGTAGAAGCCACGAGCGGCGGGCTGGTGGAGAGCCTCGTCCAGCTCCTCACCGAGTTCGGACGGGTGGCCCTCGGCGTCGACCCGCTCACGACGATCCTCCTCCTCGTCGGCGCGGCCCTGACGGGCTTCTCGATGCTGGTGTTCGGTTACCTGGCCGTCGGGGGCGTCCTCGGCGGCATCGGGGACCTCATTCCGAGCCCGTCCCAGGGGGGTCCCCGGGGTGGTGGTCCCGGGGATCGGCCACGAGATCACGAGTAGCCCCGCCGAGCAGGTCGATCGCGCTCTCCGGGTCGGGTCCGAGCGGCGTCCCGAGGACGAGGCTGTCGGCGTGTTCGAGCACCGCCTCGGCGCGCTCGGCGACCGTCCCGGGCGTGCCGGCCATCGAGAACGCCTCGACCATCGCGGGCGTCACCGCCTCGAACGCCTCCGAGAAGTCACCCGCCGAGAGCCTCTCTCCCACCTTTTCGGCCGCTTTGCGATCGATACCGTGCCGTTCGAGGACCGGCGGAGCGATTCCGGCGGTGATGAACGCGACCGGCGGGCGGGCGGCCTCCTTCGCCTCCCCGGCGTCCTCGGCGACGGAGATGGCGGCGTACGCCGCGAGGTCGAACCCGTCGTCTCCCTCCCGAGCGTCGTCTCCCTCCGAGCCGTCGCCGGACCGCTCGGCGAGCCCCTCCTCGACCCGATCTCTCGCCCACGCGAGGTCGTCCGGGTGCGAGCCGTTGAACAGCAGGCCGTCGGCCCGCTTGCCGGCCATCCGGCACATCGACGGCCCCTCGCCGGCGACGTAGACCGGGATCGATCCCTCGACGTCGTACTTCAGGCCCGCGTCGCGGGCCGAGAAGGTCCCGTCGTGGGTGACCGTCTCGCCCGCCCAGAGCTCCCTGGCTACCTCGAACGCCTCCAGCACCGACCGGAGCCCGCGCTCCTCGGCGAGGTCGAGCGCCTCCAGGGTGGAGGGGTCACCCGGGCCGATCCCGTAGACGGCCCGCCCCCCCGAGGCCTCCTGGAGCGAGGCCATCCGCGAGGCGAGGGTCACGGGGTGGACCTCGTAGGGGTTGGCGGCGGCCGGACCGACCCGCACGCTCTCCGCCCGGCGCGCCACGCGGTCGAGCGAGACGAACGGGTCGCGGTTGAAGTAGTGGCTGGTGACGAACACGGTGTCGAACCCGGCGTCCTCCGCGAGGACGCCGAGGTCGGCGATGCGCGAGACGGGGTGTTCCGGGGTGAGTTCGATGCCGAGCATTGTGGGGTTCGTTTCGGGTCGAGCCGGTCGTCCGGTCGTCGGTCGAGCGAGTGCGGGATGGTCGGATCAGGGGGCCTCCTCCTCGCCGTGGGTCGTCGCGCCGTCCTCGTAGCTCCACGCCCGGAGCGCCTGCCGGATCAGGTCCCGTTCGGGTTCGCGGAACAGCCGGTCGCTCCCGGCGTGGTCGCCGAACTCGAAGTCGCGGATGACGGCCACCGGGGTCCCGCCGTCGCCCTCGCCGGTGACGAGGTTCGCCGCGCCGGCGAGTTCGTCGACGACGGCCTGGACGGTCACGTCGAGTTCGCGCCCCTCGCGGTCGTGCTCGCCCCGCCAGTCCCGCGCGGCGGGCATCCCCGCCCACCCGACCGCGACGCCGCGCTGGCCGTGTCTGAACGGCCGGCCCGACGTGTCGGTGACGATCACGGGCGCGTCGAGCGTCTCCGAGAGCGCCCGCGCGCTCGCGGTCGGGTCCTCCGGCAGGAGGAGGAGGTCCCACCCGGGGACGTTCGAGCGGTCGATACCCGCGTTGACGGTGATGTGGCCGAACCGCGTGGCGGCGAGCAGTATCGGCGCTTCGAGCAGCAGTTCGTCGGACTCCTCCAGTACGGCCTGTGCGAACCGGGGGTCCTTCTCCTCGCCGGCGATCGCCGAGATCCGGCGGGCGATCTGTTCGGCCCGTTCGGTCGGCGGGAACGAGAGGAGATCGGCCCCCCGTCCCTCGGCCTTCGAGACCACGGTGCTCGCCACGCAGACGACGTCGTCCGGTTCGAGGTCGACGCGCTCCGCGACCATCTCGCCGACGTCGTCGCCCGGCCGAACCTCGGGGATGCCGGGGACGGCGAACACCTCCATACCCGCGGGTTCGGGGCGGTCCGGCTAAAAGAGGTGCGGTCCGGGGTGTGATGCGACGGGGTCGACGGACTCCACCGAGAGGCAGTGCAGGTCGCTCCCGGGAGTCCTCGCAGGGTCGATCACTGCCTCACGGAGTCGCGGGTCCGGGCCATCGTGCCAAGAGCTTTCACGGATCGGGGCCCTCCCGGGTGTATGCCCGACAGGCGACACTACGGGTTCGAGGGGACGGCTCCGGCGGTCGACGAGGAAGCGCGCGTCAGCCACGAGTCGACGCTGGTCGGCGACGTCCGCGTGGGTCCGGACGCGAGCGTCTGGCCCGGAGCGGTCCTCCGGGGGGACGTCGACCCGGTCGAGGTAGGGCGCGAGAGCCACATCGGCGACAACGCGACCGTCCACGCCTCGAAGCTCGGCCAGCGGGTGATGGTCGGCCACTCCTGCGTGGTCAACGACTCGACGATCGGCGACGGGAGCCTCGTCGGGTTCAACTCCACGGTCGACCAGTCGCAGGTCGGCCGGGACTGCGTCGTCGCCGCCGGGGCCGTCGTCCAGCAGGGGACCACCGTCCCCGACGAGTCGTTCGCCCACGGCGTCCCGGCGAACATCGTCCCGCTCTCGGAGACGACAATCGACGTCGACCGCGTGTTCGAGGACTACCACTCCGGGGGGTACGCCGACCTCGCCGAACGCCACGACGAGCTCTTCGAGTAGGTCCGGCGGCTCCCGGACGAAGTACGTCCGCAGGAGTCAGCTATATGCGGGGACCGCCCGCGTGTCGGCCATGTTCCGAAGCGGCGCGTTCGTCGCCGAGCACGTCTCACCGACCGACGACGACCAGGTCCAGCCCAACGGCGTCGACCTCACGCTCGGCGCGGTGTACGAGCAGGTCGCTCCCGGTTACCTCGGCCGATCGGGGAAGACCGTCGGCGAGCGCCGTCCGGTCGAGCCGGTCGAGGAGGAGGACGCGGCGGACGTACCGACCTACCGCCTCGATCCGGGCGGGTACGTCGCCGAGTACGCCGAGCGGATCCGCATCCCGGAGGGGCACGTCGGGTTCGTCCTCCCGCGGTCCTCGCTCATGCGCAACTCCTCGATGCTCCACACGGCGGTCTGGGACGCCGGCTACGAGGGCCGGGGCGAGGGACTCCTCGAAGTCCACCACGAACTCGCGGTCGAGCGGGGGGCCCGTTTCGCCCAGTTCGTCCTTGCGGCGGCGGACCACGAGGGGACCTACGAGGGTGACTACCAGGGCGAGCGGCTCTGAGCCGGCGTCGTCGCGCGGCGGTCGTCGTCGTGGCCGCGAGCGACAGTCGCATCAACGCCCGGCCTCACGGGGGAGTATGAGCGACTGGACCGCCGCGGACGTTCCCGACCGGACCGGCCGGACCGCCGTGGTGACCGGCGCGAACGGCGGCCTCGGGCTGGAGACCACCCGCATCCTGGCGCGGAAGGGCGCGCGGGTCGTGATGGCCTGCCGGAGCCTCGACCGCGGGGAACGCGCGGTGGAGGACGTCCGCGTCACCGATCCCGACGCCGACCTCGACGTGCGCGAACTCGATCTCGCCTCCCTCGACTCGGTGGCGGCGTTCGCCGACGGGCTCGACGAGCCGGTCGACCTCCTCGTCAACAACGCGGGCGTGATGTGGGGGCCCTACCGGGAGACCGAGGACGGGTTCGAGGCGCAGTTCGGGATCAACCACCTCGGCCACTTCGCACTGACCGGCCACCTGCTCGACCGGCTCCGTACCGGGGACTCCACCCGGGTGGTGACGGTCTCCTCGGCACTCCACAGCCGCGCCGACGGCGTTCCCGACGAGTTCGACGAGCGCGAGTACGACCCGCGGGTCGCCTACGCCCGGTCGAAGCTCGCGAACCTCCTGTTCGCCTACGAACTCGATCGCCGCGCGGACCGGCTGACGAGCGCCGCCTGTCATCCGGGCTGGGCGGCGACGGACCTCCAGACCCGCGGGGCCGAGATCGCGGGCAACCGTCTACGGCTCCTCGTCACCCGGGCCGCGAACGCCCTCCTCGCCCAGGACCCGGCGGCCGGGGTGCTCCCGACGCTGTACGCCGCCACCGCCCCCGACGTAGTGGGTGGTGGCTACTACGGCCCCTCCGGGTTCATGAATATGCGCGGGCCCCCGGAACGACAGGCCTCCAGCGAGGCGTCGTACGACCGCGAGGCGGCCCGCCGGCTCTGGTCCCGCTCGGAGGCGCTGACGGGCGTCGAGTACGACCTTTCGCCGTCCGGCGAGGGAGACGAGGCCGACGCCGTCGGCGACTGACCACCGAGCGCGACCGCCCCCGCGGCGCATTTAACCCCGCGTCCACATCCTCCCGTATGTCCGATCCCGGGGCCGACGAGACGGCCGAGACCGACGAGGGTGACCTCCTCGAGACGCTGGCGAGCCTCCCCTCCTTCTACCACCCGACGGCCGACCCGGACGGCGAGCGGGTGGCGATCTACTACGACGTCACCGGGCGCAACGAGCTCCACGTCCTCGACGCCGCGACCGGCGGCTCCGAGTGCTGGACCGACGGGCAGGTCCCGCGGGACGCCCGCTGGCACCTGCGGTGGAGCGCCGACGGCGACCGCGTGTTCTTCCACCGCGACGAGGCCGGCGACGAGCAGAACGACCTCCACGCCGTCGACTCGGACGGGTACACCGAGCCCGTCGTCGAGATGGACGGCCAGGTCACCCTCCGGGACGTCGGCGGGGACGGCGAGACGCTCCTGGTGGGTTCGACCCGCGACGGACAGATGAACCTCTACCGCCACGACCTCCCCGCCGGCGAGACGACGAAGCTCACCGACTACGAGCGGGCGGTCTGGGGCGGGCTCCTCGACCCCGACTGCGAGCGGATCGCCTACGCCACCAACGAGAGCGAGGACTACGACAACCTCGACGTCTACGTCGCGAACGCCGATGGGTCGGACCCGCGGAACCTCGGCGTCGGCCAGACGGGTGCCGAGGCCGTCCCGGTCGACTGGTCGCCCGACGGCTCACGGCTACTCGTTTCGGACAACACCGAGGACCTCGAACGGCCCGGCGTCTACGACCTCGAACGCGGGGAGGTCCGGTGGCTCGGCGACCTCGACGCCGTCGAGGAGCCGGTCGCGTTCGGTCCCGCGGGCGAGCGCGTCCTCGCGTTGCGAACGCGCGACGCGGCGGTCGCGGCGGTCGTCTACGATCTCGGTAGTGGAATATCGCGGACGCTCGACCTCCCCGACGGGGTTGCGGCGTTCCCCCGGGAGGGCTCGCCGTGGCTCGCGGACGGCCGCGTCCTCCTCACCCACATCACCTCGGACACCCGACCGGACCTGCTCGCCTACGACCTCGCGACCGACGAGTACGAGGTCCTCCTCGAGGCCGACTACGGCGACCTCGACTCCGACCGATTCGTCGAGGCGGAGTACCTCACCTTCGAGTCCAACGGGGTCGCGAACACCGAGGCCCGGTCGGTCGAGACTGAGCCAGCGAGAGAGTACGAGATCGGCGCGCTGCTGTACGACTCGGGGGAGCGACCCTCGCCGCTGATCGTCAACCCTCACGGGGGTCCCCGGGCGGCGGACCACCGGGCGTTCGGCCTCTACACGCAGTTCCTCTGCTCGCAGGGCTACTCGGTGCTGCAGGTGAACTACCGCGGGTCGACCGGCCGCGGCCGCGAGTTCGTCGAGGCGCTCTACGACGACTGGGGTGGTGCCGAACAGGCCGACGTCGCCCGGGGCGTCGAGCACGTCCTCGACACCCGCGGGTGGGTCGACGAGGACCGGATCGCGGTCTTCGGGGGCTCCTACGGGGGGTACGCCGCCTACTGGCAGCTCCTCCAGTACCCGGCGCTCTACGCCGCCGGCGTCGCCTGGATCGGCGTCACCGACCTCCGTGACATGTACGAGAACACGATGCCGCACTTCCGCACCGAGCTCATGGAGAAGTACCTCGGGACGCCCGAGGAGGCCCCCGAGCTCTACGAGGAACGGAGCCCGGTCGAACACGTCCGGAACCTCGCCGCGCCGCTGCTGATCGTCCACGGCGTCAACGACCGACGGGTGCCGGTCTCGCAGGCCCGGCGGTTCCGGGACGCCCTCGACGACTTCGGCTACACCGAGGGGGAAGAGGCCGACTACGAGTACGTCGAACTCGGCGAGGAGGGCCACGCCTCCTCGGACATCGAGCGGAAAGTGCGGACCCTCCGGATCCTCGACGATTTCCTCGACCGCCGGCTCGGGTCCGGGGACGACTGAACGGGGATCGACCGAGGCGGTTCCGGTTCAGTCGTCGGCGTTCGCCTCCAGGCTCTCGACCCGCTCGTCCCCGCCCTCGGCCCGTCTGAGACGCAGCAGGATCCGCGGGGTGGTGCCCCCGGTGTCCACGTCGAACTCCCCACCCGAGTGCTCGACGCTCCACCGCAGCAGCCACAGCTCCACCCCCTGCGGGTGGATGACCTGGGTCTCGGTCCCCCCCTCGACCACGCGGAGGTCGCGGGCGCAGAGCCCGCCCGCCCGGTCGATCACCTCGACGGTCACCGTCTTCGGACTCACGTCGACGGTCCGAACGGCGATGTCGACCGCACCGCCACCCGTCTCGGCGAGCATCTCGACGACGCCCAGGAACGCGACGCCGATCGCCTCGTGGGCGTAGACGGGGACGCTCTCGGGGAGTCCGATATCGGTGGTGACGCCGGGGTACTCGGATCCGAGCCCCGCGACCGCCTCCTCGAGCGTCCGCCGGAGGTCGACGACCCCCGGCTGGCGCGGTTCGCCGGTGACGACCTCGCGGAACCGCCTCGCCTGGTCGCCGATGTCCAGTAGCTCGTCGGTCGCCCGGACGATGCCCTCGGCGGCCGCTCGCGCCTCGTCGGGGTCGACCTCCTCCTCGGCCAGTATGCGGTCGGCCTCTCCCCTGACCACGTTCAGCTGGTTCCTGAGGTTGTGTCGGAGCACCCGGTCGAGGACGGCCACCCGCTGTTCGCGCTCGCGCCGCCGAGTGACGTCCTGCTGGAGGCCGAGGAAGTGGGTCACCTCGCCGTCGCCGTTCCGGACCGGGACGATGTCGAGCCGGTTCCAGAACGGCGTGCCGTCCTTCCGGTAGTTCCGCAGCTCCGTCGAGATCGACCGACGCTCGGCGATGGCCGCGCGGATCTCGTCGACGGTCTCGGGGTCGGTTCCCTCGCCCTGGAGGAACCGACAGTTCCGCCCGAGTATCTCCGCAGCGTCGTACCCGGTGATCCGCTCGAAGGCGGGGTTGGCGTAGACGATCGGCTCGTCGTCCCGCCTCGCGTCGGCGATAGTCACGCCCTGAGAGGCGGACTCGAGCGTCCGTGCGTAGAGGAGGAGCCGCTCGCTCCGCCGGCGTTCGTCGGTCACGTCCCGGACGACCAGCTGGGTCGTCGGTTCCCCCTCGTAGGTGACGGTCACGCCCGCGACCTCGACGATCCGTTCCGTCCCGTCGGCCAGGACGAGTTCGACCGACACGAACCCCGCGAGTCCGCCGTCCCGTTCGATGCGGTCGACGATCCCCTCGAGCCGTGCGACCCCCTCCTCGTCGGCCAGTTCGGCTATCGCCTGCCCCGACAGGTCGGGCGAGTCCCCGGAGGCGAGGAGCTCCGTCGCGGTGTCGTTCCCGTAGACGACGCGCCCCCCGCGGACGAGCAGGATGGCCTCCGGGGCGAGCCGGACGAGTTCGCGGTACTGTTCCCTGCGGTCGGCGAGTTCGAGCGAGGAGTGCCGGCCACGGAGCAGGTTACCGATCCGCTGTCCGAGGGTCGCCTTCCCGACCGGAATCTCGACGACGTCGTCGATCACCTCCCGGGCCGTCTCGCTCTCCAGTGCGGCCCGGTCGCGTCCACTCCCGTCGTCGCGAACGGCCAGTAGCGTCGGGAGGAGGCAGGGTGCGGCCGCTTCGCGGCGGTCCCGGAGCCGGTCTGCAGCACGGTCGAACCAGCGCGGATCGACGAGACAGAGGTCGTAGTCGGCCGCATCGACGGCCGTGGGGGAGTCGACGCTGACGGCCTCGTAGTCCGGCTCGTCCGCCAGCCAGCCCTCGAGGAGTTCCCGGTCACGCTCGCCGGTGACGAGGAGAAGGATCCTGGCTGCTCGCGAATGGATCCCGACCATCTTTCCATCGGTTTACCTCCCCGTCCGGCAAATACGTGCCGTCAGCCACTCTCCTCGATTCGCACGGAAACTCCTTGTCGGGCCGTGTCGTCAACAGGTGACATGAGCCACTCCATCGAACGGATCTCGACGGGTGTCGAGGGCCTCGACGAGGTCCTCCACGGCGGGCTCATCGCCGGACGGAGCTACCTGCTCAACGGCCCGCCGGGAGCCGGAAAGACCGTCCTCGCCCTGGAGTTCCTCGAGGCCGCCGCGCCGGACGAGACGGCGCTGTTCGTCAACCTCGAGGAGGACCTCGACGACCTGCGGACGAACGCCGAGGTGCTGGGGTTCGACGCCGACGCCATCGAGTTCGTCGATCTGAGTCCCGGTCCCGAGGCGTTCGCGGAGGGGGACTCCTACGAGGTGTTCCCCGCGAGCGAGGTCGAGAACGAGCCGATCGTCGAGGCCATCGTCGACCGGGTGATCGAGGTCGACCCCGACCGGGTCGTCGTCGATCCCATCACGCAGTTACACTACCTGACGAGCAGCGACTACCAGTTCCGAAAGCAGGCCGTCGGGTTCATGCGCTTTCTCACCGACCGCGGTGCGACGGTGCTCTACACCGCACAGGACACCGACCGCCTCCCGACGGAGGACCTCGAGTACATCGGCGACGGGACGCTGTTCCTCGACGTCTCGTCGACCGATCGGACCCTGCGCGTCCCGAAGTTCCGCGGGTCGGCCGCGCGGGGCGGCGAACACGCCTTCCGCATCGACGGGGACGGCGTCACCGTCTTCCCCGAACTCCTCCCGGGGGACCACGAGCGATCGTTCGAGACCGAGTCGGTCCCCTCGGGCATCCCCGAGGTGGACGAACTGCTCCACGGCGGCCTCGAACGTGGGACCGTCTCCATCCTCAGCGGACCGACCGGTGTCGGGAAGACGACGCTCGGAACGCAGTTCATGAAGGAGGCGGCCGGCCGCGGCGAGCGGTCGGTCATCTACCTGTTCGAGGAGACCCGCGGGACGTTCATGGCTCGCTCGGCCGCGCTCGGCGTCCCCGTCGACCGGATGGTCGATCTGGGGACGCTCCACATCCAGGAGGTCGATGCGCTCGATAAGTCCCCACAGGAGTTCGCGACCGCGGTCCGGCGCGAGGTCGAGGAGAACGAGACGAGCATCGTGATGATCGACGGTATCGCCGGTTACGGGCTCACGCTCCAGGGCCGCGAGGCCGACGCCGTCCGTCGGCTCCACGCTCTCGGCCGCTACCTCAAGAACGTGGGTGTCACCACCGTGTTCGTCGACGAGACGTCGAACGTCACGGGCGAGTTCCGGGCCACCGACCGGAATCTCAGCTACCTCGCCGACAACATCGTCTTCCTCCGGCACCTCGAACTCCAGGGCGAACTCCGGAAGGCCATCGGCGTCCTCAAGAAGCGGAGGAGCGACTTCGAGCGCACGCTCCGGGAGTTCGAGATGACCGAACACGGGCTGAAGGTGGGCGAGCCGCTGACCGACCTCCAGGGGATCCTCACGGGGATGCCGACGGTGGTCGAACGCGAGGAACCGGCCGACAGCGACGGGGATCAGCCGTAGACGAGCGATCCCCGGACCGGGCGGAGGAGCCGTTTCAGATCCCGAGTCGCTGTCTGGCGAACTCGACGAGCAGTGGGAGGTCGTCGAGGTGGAGGACCCGCGCGATGGCGAGCTTGTCGCCGCTGTTCACCCGGTACAGGGTGTCCTCGTCGAGCCGGTTGAGATCGCGGAGCAGCCGGTCGTAGCGATCGTTCGGCGCGAGGTACAGCAGCCGCGTCAGCAGCAGCCGGGAGTCCATGTTCGGAGCGACATCGCGGTGCCACAGGTCGTCGTACAGCGAGACGTTCTCGGCGTCGGTCTCGGGCTCGTCGGGGGTGAGACAGTGGTCGGCCGTGACCGCGGCGGCCCGCGCCGAGCGCATCCCGACGTGGATCCCCTCGCCCCACAGCGGATCGATCGTCGGCACCGTATCGCCGATGGCCACGAACCCGTCCGTGCTCAGGCGGCCCCCCGGGGGCTGGATGTGGGCCGAGCCGCGGTGCTGTTTCCCCGCGATGCGTTCCGCGTCCGCGAACCGCGGGTCGGTGTCGATCCAGTGTTCGAGGTAGCCGTCGACGGTCCGCTCCTCGTCGGCGTACTGGCGGTAGCTCTCGTTCTGGATGAAGCAGACGCCGACCTTCGCCGTGTCAGCGCCGGTGTGGAAGATCCAGGAGTACCCCCCGGGGGCGTACTGGTGGTCGAGGCGGAGCATCATCGCGTCGGTCAGATCGGCGTACTCCGGCTCGTCGAGCGAGACGCCCTCGAACTCGTACTCGACGCCGATGGCCTGGTTCCCGCGCTCGAGGTCGCTCACGCCGAGCTCCTTCGCCAGCGGGGCGGCCGGCCCGGTCGCGTCGACCACCATGTCGGCGTACACCTCCTCGGAGCCGGCGTAGCGAACCCCGGCGACCTCGCCGTCTTCCACGATGGGTTTCGACACCCGGGAGTCGAAGCGGTACTCGACACCCCGCTCTTTGCCGTCCCGTACCAGGAACCGCTTGAAGTCGGCGAACTCGAGGACCGCGCCGGTCCGGTGTTGCGTGTAGTGCTCGTTCGGGGACTCGATGACCACGCTGTCGGTGAAGTGCATCACCACGTCGTCGGGGATCCCGAACGACGCCAGCATCGACGGGAACGTCCCGCCGGTGGACTTGTTACTCTGACGTGGAAAATCGTCCTCGGACTCCGTCTCCAGGACGACGACCTCGTACCCCCTCGCGGCCAGATCGCGGGCGCACTGCGCCCCAGCTGGGCCGGCACCGGCGATGACCACGTCAAAGTGGTCGCGCATACCCCATACTACACGGTCCCCCTGATGAGCTTTATTGACTGGAGCGGGCGTCGGCCGACTGGTTCGAAAGACCCTAACCACCGTCAGATGTGGTCGCCTCCGCCGAAGCACGCTCGATGAGCGTACACCAAGCGGCGAGCCCGATGGGAGTGAGCGAAGCCGAAGGCTTCGCGAGCTACATCGGGCGAGGAGCGAAGCGACGAGCCCGATGGGATTTGAACCACGGTCGGACGTGCTCGCTACGCTGTGCGCGCCCTCCCTGATTCAAATCCCACCGGCGCTGCTGATTCGCTCGTCACGTCCGTTCCTCGCAGAATCAGCGAGCCCGATGGGATTTGAACCCACGACAACCAGGTCCGGAACCTGGCACTCTGTCCACTGAGCTACGGGCCCTCCCTCCAGAGTATCCCGTCGGGCGGTATAACGGTTTTTCTTCGCGCCCCGATCAGCCCCCGCCGGTCGTCACCGACCGGTCGTCATCCGGGTCGATCTCCTCCCCCTCGTCGACGACGCTCCGCTTCCAGGTCCCGCGGGTGAACCACGCACCGGCGGCGACCGCCCCGAGGACGTTCCCGGCGGCCATGCCGACCCAGACCCCGAAGACGCCCCAGCCGAGCAGGAAGGCGAGGACGTAGACGGTCGCGACCCGGCCGATCCACAGCGACAGCAGGGAGAAGCCCAGCGCGGTCCGGGTGTTGCCCGCGCCGCGATAGGCCCCGAGGACGACCTGGAGGACGCCGATGAAGGCGAACTCGACCGCGCGAACCCGGAGGTAGTCGATGCCGTGGCGGATGGTCTCGGCGGCGGCCTCGGTCCCGGTGGCCATGAAGACGCTCACGATGGGTTCGGCGAACGCGACGGCCACGACGGCGACCAGCAGCATCACGCCCGCGCCGACGCCGGCCGCGAGGTGGACGGCCCGTTCGGCCCGCTCCGTGTTGCCCGCGCCGAGGTTCTGTCCGACCATCGTGTTCGTCGCCCGGCCGAGCCCCATCGCGGGGAGGAAGACGAGCGAGATGAGCCGGTTGCCGAGCCCGTAGGCCGCGACGACCGGCGGGGAGAACGTGACGACCATCCCCGTGAGGGTGAGCATCGCCAGCGCCGAGGTGGACTGCTCCAGCGCCGAGGGGGCCCCGATGTCGACGATCTTCCGGACGCTCTCGGGATCGGGACGGAGGTGTTCGAGTTCCACCTGTGGGCCGGCCCCGAGCCCGAACAGCACGTACAGCCCGATGACGGTCGCGACGGCACGGGCGATCAGCGTGGCGAGCGCGGCCCCCTCGACGCCGAGACCAGGGACACCGAGCGCGGGGACACCGAAGATGAGAACCGGGTCGAGGGCGACGTTCAGCGCCACGGAGACGGCCATCACCCGCATCGGCGTCCGCGTGTTGCCGTAGCCACGCATCAGCGCCGAGAAGACGAAGAAGCCGAACAGGAACGGCGTTCCGAGGAAGAACACCCGCATGTAGTCGGCCGCGAGCGGGACGACCGTCTCGGCGGTCACGGGGTCGGCGGGCAGCAGCGAGAGGAGCGGCCCCGTCAGGACGAACCCGAGCGCCCCGAGGCCTACGGCCAGGATCGTGACGAACGAGAGCGTCTGGCCGGCGGCCTTCCCCGCGCTCCGCTCGCCGCCCGCGCCCGTGTACTGGGCGACGAGCGTGCTCCCGGCGACAGTGAACCCTCCGCCGACCGAGAGCAGGAGGAAGATGATGGGGAAGGCGAGGCTCAGCGCGCCCACGGCCGCCGTCGAGTAGCGACCCAGCCAGAGGGTGTCGGCCAGGTTGTACGCCACCTGTAGCAGCTGCGTGACCACGATGGGCCACGCGAGCGTGAACAGCGGCCGGGCGAGGCCTCCCCGTGTAATGCTGCTGGTCGGTTCCGCGTCGGTCACTCGTCTACCGGGGCGAACACGGCACGATACTCCTTCTTTACGCACGTGTGCCCGACGTTCTCAAGCACGCTCGGTCCGGGACTCGCTGTCCGGTATCCGGCTCGACGATCGGGTATCGGGGACTGCGGGCCGAATGAGCGGGAAAATCGGACGGGATGGCGCTCCGGACGACCCGGACGCGTGGAGAACCGAACCGGCGAAACGAGGGAGGGGGCGTCGGATCTACGGTCAGGGACTTTCGCGGGTTTCGAGCGAGAGGTCGGAGGTGGGGTAGGCCACGCAGGTGAGCGTGTACCCGTCGTCGAGTTCGGGCTCGCCGAGCATCTGGTTGGTGTGGTGTACGACGTAGTCCTCGGAGTTGCCGCCGTCGGTGATCCGGCCGCCACAGGAGATGCACTGGCCCTCGCGGCAGGCGTAGGGCAGGTCCCAGCCCTCGTCCTCGCCGGCCTCGAGCAGCGTCTCGTTCTCCTTGACCTCGATCGTCGAGCCCTCCTTGACGTACTCGACCTCGTACACCTCGGCCTCCTCGTCCGGGATAGCCGAGGGGTCCTCGTCGCCGGCCTCCTCGGCGCTCTCCTCGAGCTCGCCCTCCGACCCCTCCTCGCCGGCGATAGCGCCCGCCGCGACGCCGCCACCGCCGATGGAGCGGTTCATCGGCTCGGGGAAGTCGGTCTCCGGCACCGAAGCCGCGCGCCGCTCGATGACCTCCTGTGAGATGTCCTCGGGTATCGGGCGCTCGGTCCCCCGCGAGAAGTGCAGGACGACGACCGAGAGGGTGAGCACCGCACCGATACCCACTGCGAGCAGGTCGACCATGAGCGGGCGTTCGGTTACCGTATTCAATAGCGTTGTGATTGTCAGACGCGGCGTCCAGCGGCGCGACGTCGGCTCGGCGGTCAGTCCCGCCTCACCTCGTGCCGGCCGAAGCCGTACCGGAGGCGGTTGGCGAGCCGCCGGGAGAACCGTCCCTCGCTACGGGAACCGAACCGCTCTGCGAGGGCCGCGTAGATCAGCGGGAGCGGGACCTCCTGGGAGAGTGCCTCCTGGACCGTCCAGGTGCCGGTCGAGCCCCCGGCGACGTGGTCGGCGACGTCCCCCAGCGAACTGCCCTCCTCGCGGAACGCCTCCTCACAGAGCTCCAGCAGCCACGAGCGGATGACCGCGCCGTTGTTCCAGGTCCGGGCAACCGCCTCGAGGTCGAGGTCGTACCGGCCCTCGTGGAGCAGCTCGAACCCCTCGCCGTAGGCCTGCATCAGTGCGTACTCGACGCCGTTGTGAACCATCTTCACGTAGTGGCCCGATCCCGAAGGGCCCATCCGATCGTGCCCGGCGGGTCCGGTAGCGACGGCGTCGAAGACCGGCTCGAGCTCCTCGTATGCCCACTCGGGCCCGCCGACCATCAGCGAGAAGCCGAGCTCGGCCCCGGCCGGCCCACCCGAGGTCCCGCAGTCGAGGTAGGCCGCCGGGCACGCCTCGGCCCGCCTCGTCGAATCCTCGAAGTGGGAGTTCCCGCCGTCGACGACCACGTCCTCGTCGTCCAGGTGCGGTTCGAGGTCGGCGAGGGCGGCGTCGACCGCCTCGCCCGCCGGCACCATCAGCCAGACGCGCTTTCGCTCGCCGAGCGCGTCGGCGAGCGCCGGTATCGAGGCCGCGGGCTCGGCACCCGCCTCGGCGGCCTCGGCCACCGCCTCCTCGTCGACGTCGAACGCGACCACCTCGTGTCCCGCTGCCAGACACCGGTCGGCGACGATACGACCCATCCGCCCGAGCCCGATGAGACCCAGTTGCATACCCGCGTCTCCGGTGGGGGGGGAGTAACGGATTGTGGTTCCCGAAGCGGATCGCGGTCCCCGGGGCCCGTCGCGAACACACATCTCACCCGGCGACCGCGTCGGTGACTCCGGACCCCGCCCCGATCAGTCCTCGCGGCCCCGGAGGTACCGGCGGAGCGCGAGCCCGATACCCAGACCGAGCGCCCCGACGCCGGGACCGAACCCCGGACCTTCGCTGGCCGTCGTCTCCGGGTCCGTCGGTGTCGGCGTGGCGGTCGGCGAGGGGGTAGGGGTAGGGGTGTCGGTCGGCGTCTCGGTCGCGGTCGGTGACGGGGTAGGGGTGACGGTCGGCGTCGTCGTGGCGGTCGGTGAGGGGGTGGCCGTCGACGTCGTGGTCGGTGACGGCCCGTTCCCTCCCGGCGCCGGTGTCGTCGTCGTGGTGGACGTGGCCGGCGTCGTCGTCCCGTTCGACCCGCCCACGACCGGGAACGTGTATATGCCGGCGTCCGCGCTCCGGCCAGAGGTGTCGGAGACGCTGTTGCCGAGGCTCGTCCCCACGAAGAATTCGGAGGTGGCCGCCTGGGCCGTCCAGAACCAGGCCGCATCCCCGTCCCGCCAGTGGGCGAGCTCGGTAGGACGAGACGGGTCGGAGACGTCGTGTACCTTCACCCCGCCCGCGTACCACGAGGTGAACAGGAGGTCGCCGCGGAACTCGAAGTTGTGCGACGTGGTCCAGACCCCGCCGTAGGTCGGATCGTCGGTCGGTGGTGGCGGAATCTCCGCGACCTGCGTCGCCGCTTCCGGATCGGAGACGTCGTAGAGGTAGACGCTCCCGGGGCCGCCGTCCGAGTTCTGCGCCTGCCAGGACTCGACGCTGATGCCCACGACGTCGCCCGGGCCGCGGGCCGCGTAGTGGTCGTTCCCCGGCGGTTCGAGGTTCTCCCGTCGGGCCACGTCGCTCCCCATGTCGAGGAAGACCCCGGGTTCGCGCCCCCGGACCTTGGCGACGAGCGAGGGGTCGCTCGGGTCCGAGACGTCGACCATCCACGTCCCGGCGTCCCAGTGGGCGAGGTAGGCGATCCCATCCGAGACCGAGAGGTCGTGGAGAACCCAGTTTCCGGGCCGGACGCGGCTCCAGCGCTCGTCGGCGGAGACGATCGACCACGACCCGAGCCGTTCGCCCGTCTCGCCGTCGACCGTGACGAGCGCGTTCCGCTCGCCGTCGTTGCCGCACAGGTAGACGACCCCCTCGCTTATGTCGCAGTTGTGGTTGTAGAACGGGGTCTCGTGGACCCTTACCCGGGCGGGGGCGGTCGGGTCGCTCACGTCGTAGGTGACGAGCCCGTAGAACGCGTCCCCGCCGGTGGGGTTGGCCGGGCCGACGACCGCGAGCAGGTCCGTAGCCGGGTCGTGCTTGACGTCGTAGACCATCCGGAGCGTGTCGCCCTCGCGGTCCGAGAGGGGAGCGCGGTTCTCGAAGACCAGCTCCGGGTTCGCCGGGTCGGCCAGGTCGACGATCGCGAACCCGTCCGTGACCGCGAGGTAGGCGTAGCGTCCGTCGGGACCGACCACGCCCTCCTTCGTGCCGGGGACCGTGAGCGAACCGAGGGGGGCGAACTCCTCCCCTTCTTCCTCCTGTGCCCTGGCGCGGCCGAAACCGCCCGAGGCGAACGCGGATGTGCTCCCCAGCCCGACCCCGAGCCCGGCGATGCGAAGGAGGGCACGACGTCGCATTGTCGTCCGTGTGAGACGCGCCTACCTATGGGTTGTGGTCGAATGCACGCCCGATTTTCGGGAATAATCGCCGCCGGGACGGTTCCCGCCCGGGATTCGCTCGACTCCTCGACGGTAGCCCCCTGAACTCGGTCCCGTGGTCCCCGTCCCGGTCGACGCCGGGACCTCGGCAACCGGGCGCTCGCCGAGGGATGTGGCCGTCCCGACCGATGCCGGTCGCCAGGGACCGGGACACGCCGGAGGACTGTGGGCGAACGGTGTTCGAACGGCGCTCAGTCGTCCTCGAGGGCGTCGATGGCGCACGCCGCCGCGACGATGGCCTCGCGGGGGACGTCGCCGGTATCGGCCACCTGCACGTCGAAGATGTCCCGGAGCGAGAACCGCTCGTGGATGCTCCCCAGCGACTTCCCATCCTGGCCGGTGATGGAGTAGCTGTGGGGGAGCAGGCCGAGCACGCCGACGAACTCCTTGGCCGCCATGACGACCGTCGACTCGGACTCGATGGTCGCCCAGAGGTCGCCGTCGGGCGAGCGGATGCGGTAGACGTGCTTGAACAGCGTGAACTGCTTTTCGATGACGGCGACGGCGTCCCCCGAGGCCTCGTCGACGAGCGTGTAGTCGCCCGCGATGTCGAACACGTTCTTCGCCTTCACCCGGAAGACGACGTCACCGTCGGGGTCGGTGAACGGGAACTCCTCGCGCATCTTGAACCGCTTCTGCTTCCCCTTCAGGACGACGTTGCCGTCCCCGTCCTCGACGGCGTACTTGTTCCGGATCAGGCTCTGTTTGATCACGTAGCGGTCGCCCGAGAGGTCGACCCCGGCGATGACGTCCGTCCCGACACTCATGTCCCTCAGCGTAACTCTCCGCCGAGTTAGACCTGTCGCTCTCGCTTTCACGTCCGTCCCGCCGTAGCCTACTTCCCTCCCGGGGTCTCACCCGCGTGCGATGGACTACTACGAGGACATGGAGGTCGGGGACGTCACCGAGCACGGCTCGAAGACCATGACGAAAGCCGAGATAATCGAGTTCGCCACGAAGTACGACCCACAGCCGTTCCACCTCGACGAGGAGGCGGCGGAGGAGACGTTCTTCGGCGGGCTCGCCGCCTCGGGCTGGCACACGGCTGCCGTCTGCATGCGGCTGCTCGTCGACGGCGTCCTCCGAGATCAGGCCAGCATGGGCGCGGCCGGCGTCGACGAACTCCGGTGGAAGCGGCCGGTCTACCCCGGCGACACCCTCTCCGTCCGCGTCGAGGTGCTGGAGAAGGACCCGGATCCGAACGACCCCACGCGCGGACGGGTCCGCTCGAAGCTCACCGGCCTGAACCAGGACGGCGACCCCGTCATCTCCTGGGAGGGGCTCGGACTGGTCGCGCGGCGTGAACCGGCGGACGCCGAGGAGTGAGCGGCGTCCGGTCGACCGGGGGCCGCGCCGACCGGGCCCGCGTACGGGCGGTCAATAGCGATCGTGAGGGGTCCCGAGATCTTCGGATCCGTCCGGTCTCGAATATATAGAAATTACGACAGTATTAAGCGACGACCGGCGGACCGCGTACCCGTAGCGCCCCCGGACGACGGCGGTCCGGGACGGCCGTCGAGGACCATGCAGACACCCAACGAACCGACCACGGCGGAGAGCGACGAGACGGTGATCGAGGAGTACGTGCTGGACGTCCGTATCGTCGAGTACGACGGGGAGGACGGGCCTCGATACCGGTTCGAGGCACCGGAGCACTGCGAGGTGACCTTCGAGGATTCCGATCTCGCGAGGCTGTACGCCGACGTCTACTTCGACGCCAACGGGTTCCAGGAGGAGGGGACCGGCGAGTTCGGGGTCCCGCCGGCGATCATCCAGGCCGGGCGGGACACGCTCGTCGCCTACTTCCTCACGCAGCCCTACGCCGATCGCAACTGGATCGCCTCGTTCTACGGGGAGAAGCCCGAGAAGATCGACCGGTACGTCTCCCGCGTCCGCAAACGCGCCGCGAGCATCCGGGAGGGGGTCACGGAGCGCGGGATCGAGTGACCGCCCGCGTCCCGTTCGCAGCCCGGGCTCCCCCCACCCGAAGACGGACCGCTGCCTGAACGGTGCTGGCGATCCCGTTTCCTTCCGGCGACACCCACTCCCAACGGCTATACCGGGGTAGAACACGTCCCGTCCGGAAGCGAGCTACCGGGAGACACGGCGTGGGTCCGAGGACACGGGCGAATTGTCAAATACGGACACATGGTCCGAGTCCCTAACGTTTATCAGCACGGCGCGGTTCGGTCGCGACTGTCAGCGGGGTCGTCGAACGATGGGAGCTACGCGGCCGAAATCCACCTCTGTGTCCCTATTTTCATATCAATTTTTCTGCAAATATATGCTTCGTTTCACTCTCTGATACGGTACGAACATATACATACCTCTCTGCAACGGTCCGGGCGAATCATGGCTGTTCGGAGAAATATTATAAAATATCATATCCTTACTCCGGGGCTACCCGCACGCAATATGGTGGATCTGACTCGGCGGCGGTTGATGGAGACGTCCGTGGCTGCCGCGCTCGGGGCCAGCGTGGCCGGCGTGGCGAGTGCTGATCACTCCACGGAGGTCGAGGAGAGCGACACCCCCGGCGCACCGAGCGTGAAGGGGAGCCTCAAACGGTTCTCGACGACGGCGTTCGGGGCGGAGGTGACGGGCCCGTTCGTGTTCCAAGACGGATCGCTGCTGTACAGCCTGCAGCACCCGGAGGGGGACAATCCGGAGCCGTTCAACCGAGCGGCGGTCGGGTACTTCAGCGGGTTCCAGTTCGACTTCGACGGGGACAACGACGACTTCACCGAGGTAGGGATCCCGGACACTGACGAGAAACAGCGGCAGGTCCGGTCCGCGAGCGGCGACTACGAGATCCTTATCCAGGGGCGCGAGCCGATCAACGGCGGCGAGTCGCGCCTCGGCGTCACACAGACGCCCGACGGGACCGACATCACCCAGAAGAACTTCGCGGGCACGCAGTACGGAGCCGCGGCGACCAACCCCGACTGCAACCAGTTCGTGGCGACGAACGACGCGGGGACCGAGGGGTACCTGTTCACCAACTGGGAGAACAGTCCCGGTTGCGTCTCACGGGTTCCGATCAGCCAGGACGAGAACGGCGAGTGGAGCGCCGACACCGAGAACGCGATCAACCTGACGGAGACCGAATCGCTCCGGGCACACGGCGGCACCCGGATCAACTGCTACGGCGACCTCAGCCCGTGGGAGACGATGGTCTCGTCCGAGGAGAACTACGCCCACCCGCGGGTCAATCTTACTCACACGGTCAGCGACATCGTGGAGGCGGGCTCCGGCGCGGGACTCATCGGCGGCTGTCAGTTCTGGAACCGGCCGAACCCGACCGAGATCGCCTCCGCCATCGAGACGTACGCCGAGAACGGCGACCTCTCCGAGGCGTTCGGCCCGCAGGGCTACTGGGCACTCGACGGCGTCGAGTTCCTCGCGTACTACCTCGGCGCGGAGCCGGTCGACCAGGACGGCGAGAACAACCTCGGGACGACGGCGATCGGCGACGTCTTCCCGAATCCGTATCGGTACGGCTACCACGTCGACTTCCGCGAGCCGGCGGCCGACGAGCCGGAAGCGGTCAAGTACTACGTGATGGGCCGGGCCTCCTGGGAGGCTCCGGACTTCGTTGGCGACCTGAAGACCGTCTACGGCTGTTCGGACGGGGACAGCAAGGGGATCTACAAGTTCGTCGCCGACGAACCGATCCCGAGCTACGAGGACACGGACGACATCGCGGGTACGCTCTACGCGCCGAAGATCACCAACGACGCCGCCAGCGTCGCCGACTCCGGTACCCGAAACTCCCCGGCCGAAGTCAACCTCGAGATCGAGTGGATCGAACTCGGCCACGCGACCAACGGCGAGGTCGAGTCCTGGATCGCCGAGTACGACGACGTCACGCAGGTCGACTACATCGAAACCCACGCCGAGACGAGCTGGAGCGAGGACCCCGAGGCGGCGCTCAGGGAGGCCGACCTGGAGGTCATCGCCAACGGGAATCAGAACTACATCACGAACGAGGAGATCGTCGAGTGGGCCAGCCAGTACGAGGAGAACGGCCCCGGCGGCGTCGACGAGGAGCTCCGGAAGATCCCGTTCCTCGAGACCCGGGCGGCCGCGAAGGAGATCGGCGCTTCCATCGAGTTCAACAAGGCCGAGGGCGTCGACAGCGTCGACGACGCCGGTCCCGGTGACTTCGTCTACTTCGGCATCTCCGAGTTCAACGACGACCTCGCGGACGACACCGGCGACATCCGGATGGACCGCGTCGACGGCGGCGTCGTCTACCGCGCCGAACTGGAGCGGGACTACAACGTCTCGACGCTCGAGCCGGTCATCACCGGTCCCGACTTCACCGACGGTCCGGAGGACGCGAACGACGCCCTCCGCAACATCGACAACGTCTACACGATGCGGGACGGCCGCGTGCTCTGCTGTGAGGACGGGTTCGGCGGCCCCGCTCGCTCGTACCCCAACGACGGGCTCTACGTCTACCAGCCCAACGTCATGGCGAGCGTGAGTTCGGTCGCGGTGGGCATGGGCAAGACCGGCACCGTCGACCTGACGATGTCGTCGGTCCCCGGCGGGCTCTCCGGCGGGAGCCTCTCCGTCTCGGTCGGGGACACGTCGGTCGCGACGTTCGCCGGTGCGACCGTCTCGGACGAGTTCGGTCTCACGAAGACGGCCGTGAGCGAGGACGGCTCGACCGCCACCGTACAGTTTACCGACATCGAGAAGAGTGTTCAGGGCGACCTCGCGGAGATCACCCTCGTCTCCCTCGAACTCGAGGGGACGGGCACGGGGACGACGGACCTCACCATCGAGGTCGGGAGCGTGGACGACGACGAGGGTAACTCCATCGAGGTCGAGACCCGATCGGGTCTGGTGGTCACCGGGCCGTCGGCGATCGACTCCGTCGGCGGCGGCGACGCGCCGACCGACCCCGACGGCGACGGGCTGTACGAGGACGTCAACGGCAACGGCCGGATGGACTACGACGACATCGTCCTCCTGTTCGAGCAGTTCGACTCCGACGCCGTCCGGATGAACGAGGCGGCCTACGACTTCAACGAGAACGGGAAACTCGACTACGACGACGTCGTCGAACTCTACGAGGAGACCTGAACGAGCCCCGACCGGCCAGCCCCAGCACACGGTTTTTCATACATGACCACCGATACCACGAAACTCCGGCCGACCGTCGACGACCCCCGCGACCAGCCGCCCCGGGATCCCCCGTTCCCCGAGCGCCTCCGGGCGACACTCGCCGTCGCGCTCGCTTGCACACTCGTGCTCGGACTCGCTCTCGCGACGGTCGGAGCCGCCACCGCACAGGGGGGGCCGACCGTTCGGGTCACCGACGCGAGCGTCGATCCCGGCGAGACGACGACCGTCCGGGTCGTCCTCACGTCGGCCCCCGACGGGCTGGCCGGCTACGAACTCGTCCTCGCGGTCGGCGACGGCGAGACGGCGACCGTCGCGGGCGCGAACTACACCGGGGCCTTCGGGCTGACGACCGATCCCGCGGTGAGCGATGGCGGTCGGACGGTTCGACTTGAGGCCGCCGACGTCGAGGGGAACGTCGAGGCCGGCGCGACGGACGTCACGCTGGCGACCGTCGAACTCCAGGGTGAGTCGGCCGGCCGAACCCCCATCGAGGTCCGACCCGTCCAGATCGACGCGGACGGCGGTACCCGGATGAACGTCAGTGGCGAGGCCGGAGCAGTCGTCGTCGGCGAACCCACGGCGACACCCACCGACGAGTCCACGGTGACGGCAGCGAGTGACGCAGCGACGACCGACGACGCCACGTCCGCGGCCGCCACGTCGGAGGGTGAGGGAGCGGTCGCCGGGACGAGCACCAGCGGGCAGGGGAGCCTCCCGCTGGCCGGAGCCGGTGTCGCCGCCCTCGCCGTCGCCCTCCTCGCGGCGATGCTCGTGCGGCGTCGGTGACAACCCGGGTATGTGCCCGGATGGTCGACCGTCGCCCGCGCTTTACTTTCACTCGCAACCGACAGGGTTTCACCCGGCCCGTCCTTCCCTCTGCCAATGACGAAGGACTACATCGAGGTCCGAGGGGCCACGGAGCACAACCTCGAGGACGTCGACGTCCGCATCCCCCGCGAGGAGTTCACCGTCGTCACCGGGCTCTCCGGTTCGGGCAAGTCCTCGCTCGCCTTCGATACGGTGTACGCGGAGGGTCAGCGCCGCTACATCGAGTCGCTCTCGGCGTACGCCCGGAACTTCCTCGGCCAGATGGACAAACCGCAGGTCGAGAGCGTGGAGGGGCTCTCGCCGGCGATCTCCATCGACCAGAAGAACGCCGCCAACAACCCCCGCTCCACGGTTGGAACGGTCACCGAACTCCACGACTACCTCCGCCTGCTGTACGCCCGTGTCGGGACGCCCCACTGCCCGGAGTGCGGCCGGGAGGTGGGCGAACAGAGCGCCCAGAACATGGTCCGCCGGGTGCTCGAACTCCCCGAGGGGACGAAGGCGAAGATCGCCGCGCCCGTCGTCCGCGACCAGAAGGGCGCGTTCGCCGATCTGTTCGACGACCTCGTGAGCGAGGGGTACGCCCGCGTCGAGGTCGACGGCGAGGAGTACGATCTGGCCGTCGAGCGGCCCGACCTCGACGAGAACTACCGCCACACCGTCGACGTGATCGTCGACCGGGTGAAGGTCTCCCCCGAAGCGCGCTCGCGGATCACCGACAGCGTCGAGACGGCGCTGGAGGAGGCCGACGGCGTGATGAAGGTGATCGTCCCCGACCCGCCCGAGGGGTTCGAGGAGATGGGCACCCGCGAGCGCCGGACGGGCGACCTGGCCGGCGAGGGCGACTCGCGGCTCGTCGTCGCGTTCTCGGAGGACCTCGCGTGTACCCACTGTAACATCGACCTGCCGGAGATCGAGACGCGGTCGTTCTCGTTCAACTCGCCCCACGGCGCGTGCCCGGAGTGCGAGGGCATCGGCGAGACGAAGGAGGTCGACGAGGACCTCGTGGTTCAGGACACCTCCAAACCGCTCAAGGAGGTGTTCGAGCCGTGGTCGTACAACCGGAACTACTACCGCCGACAGCTCGACAACGTGGCCGAGCACTTCGGCGTGAGCGTCCGGACGCCGTTCGAGGAGCTCGACGAGGAGGTGCGGGAACAGTTCCTCTACGGAACGAACGACGTGGTCCACTTCGAGTGGCAGACGAAGAACGGTACCCGCGAGAAGACCCAGCGGTTCGAGGGCGTGATGGGCAACCTCGAACGGCGGTACGTCGAGACCGACTCCGACCGGGCCCGGGACCACATCGAGAAGTTCATGGCGACCACGACGTGCCCCGCCTGCGACGGCACCCGCCTGAAGCCGGCCTCCCGGGCGGTGCTGTTCCAGGGGACCGCGATCACGGAGGTCAGCCGGATGTCGATCGGCGACGCGCTGGCACACTTCGAGGGGATGGAGGCGGACCTCACCGAGCGCGAACGCACCATCGCCGAGGAGATACTGAAGGAGATCCGCGCCCGGCTCGGGTTCATGGAGGAGGTGGGGCTGGAGTACCTGACGCTCGACCGCGAGGCCTCCACGCTCTCGGGCGGCGAGAGCCAGCGCATCCGGCTGGCGACGCAGGTCGGCTCCGGGCTCGTGGGCGTGCTCTACGTGCTCGACGAGCCCTCCATCGGCCTCCACCAGCGGGACAACGACCGCCTGCTCGACACGCTCTGTGGGCTCCGGGATCTGGGGAACACGCTCGTCGTCGTCGAGCACGACGAGGAGACGATGTGGCGGGCGGACAACGTCATCGACATGGGCCCCGGCCCGGGCAAGCGCGGGGGCGAAGTGGTGGTGAACGGCGACGTCGAGGACGTGATGGCCACCGAGGGGTCGGTGACGGGTGACTACCTCGCCGGCCGGAAGTCCATCCCCGTCCCCGAGGAACGCCGCGAGCCGTCGGGCTACCTCACCGTCCG
Organism: Salinirubellus litoreus; assembly: GCF_037335815.1. Lineage (NCBI taxonomy): Archaea > Methanobacteriati > Methanobacteriota > Halobacteria > Halobacteriales > Natronomonadaceae > Salinirubellus > Salinirubellus litoreus. The sequence continues at coordinate 906,588 of NZ_CP147841.1, forward strand.
GGGTGCCCGCCAGCACAACCTGAAGGACGTCGACGTGCCGATCCCACTCGGGAACTTCACTGCCGTTACCGGCGTCTCGGGCTCGGGGAAGTCGACGCTGCTCCACGAGATACTGTACAAGGGGCTCGTCCGGCGAATGAACGACACCGACGTCAACCCGGGCGAGCACGACGACATCGAGGGGATCGAGGAGATCGAGACGGTCCGGCTGATCGACCAGTCGCCCATCGGCCGTACACCGAGGTCGAACCCCGCGACGTACACGAACGTCTTCGATCACATCCGGGAACTGTTCGCCGAGACCAAGCTGGCGAAACAGCGCGGCTACGAGAAGGGCCGGTTCTCGTTCAACGTCAAGGGCGGCCGGTGTGAGGCCTGCGGCGGGCAAGGGACGGTGAAGATCGAGATGAACTTCCTCTCGGACGTCTACGTCCCCTGTGAGGAGTGCGACGGCGCGCGGTACAACGACGAGACACTCGACGTCACCTACAAGGACGCGACCATCTCGGACGTGCTCGACATGGAGGTCGACGAGGCCTACGAGTTCTTCCAGGGTCACACCGGTATCCGTCGCCGGCTCGAACTCCTGCGGGACGTCGGGCTCGGGTACATGCGGCTCGGCCAGCCCTCCACGACGCTATCCGGGGGCGAGGCCCAGCGGGTGAAGCTCGCGGAGGAACTGGGGAAGAAGGACTCCGGCGAGACGCTCTACCTGCTCGACGAGCCCACCACCGGACTGCACAGCGAGGACGAGCGCAAGCTCATCGACGTGCTCCAGCGGCTCGCCGACCAGGGGAACACGGTCGTGGTCGTCGAGCACGAGCTCGACCTGGTGAAGAACGCCGACCACATCGTCGACCTCGGCCCGGAGGGCGGCGAGGGCGGTGGCCGGGTCGTCGCCAGTGGCACCCCCGAGTCGGTCGCCCGCGAGGAGGACTCCTACACCGGCCGGTACCTCCGGAACCTCCTGCCAGCGGTCGATCTCGAGGGACCGCGCCCGGACCGCGAGGCCCGGGCCGTCGAGGGGGAGGGCGGCGCGACGGCGGGCGCGGGCGACGACTGATACGGTCGTGCGTAACGATTTACCGTCGATGGCCCGGACGTGATCGGCTATCGCCGGTAAAGGACTACGCACGACCGTATGAGACCGGACCGGCGACCGGGCCGGTCCCCTGACGCGTTCGCCCCCCGCGAGGCCCGTTTACTCCGGGACCGTTTTTGGGTCGTTTCGGCATCTGACCCCGGCGAGAGGCTTTTATTCGGGGATGCGTTTTCGAAAGTCATGGGATTACTCGACCCGCTCCGACGCCTGTTCCCTGCGGATCGCGACGGGACCGGGGGAGCCGAGGAGCCGGGGACGGCGACCGTTCCGGACGGTGGCCCCGGGCTCCCGGACGGCGTCGAGTTCGGTCCGGTCGCCCGGTCGTACGCCGAGACGGGAGCCCCGCCGACGGGTGCCCCGAACCCCGAACGGGACGGTCGGGTGAACGTGCTCGTCTCGCTGGACCGCGAGCCGGGACCGGAGGGGTTCGTCGACACGGACGACCTCGAACGACACATCGAGGCGGTCGGGGGTGACGTCGAACACGCCCACGGTGGCGGCACCGTCTCGGGGTGGGTACCGATCGGGTCGCTCGTCGACCTCGCGGGCGGGCCCGACGTCACCCGTATCGAGGTGACCATCCCCGACGACGGCCCCGTGCGCGAGGACCCCGAATTCGAGGCGTAGCTCGACTCCTCCTCGATTCGAGAACGCTCGCAACGTTCGAGAGCGACCTCCTCGACTCCCGAGTTCGTACGATTCAGCGTGCCACGGTCGACGGACGGACACGACCCGACCGTCCTTCCAGTCCCTCCCCGACTCCGACGCCGCTCGCCCCGGGAGACGCCTTTTCTGTGTCGCTCGCCGCCCGAGTCGGGCCTGTACCGACGGCCAGCGGTCGGGACGCGGAGGCCGCTCGGGGTCCGGGGTCGACTGCTCGGACCCGAATGTGCCGGGTGAAGACGTATGTGTCTAACAGAACTAGCCTCGCCTATGTCGAACGACGAGGGAGCATCCGACGGCGAGGTCGACGAGCGGATCGTCGACCTCCTCGAGGAGTTCGAGAACCCCCGACTCACCGCGACGACCGTCTCGGATCGGCTCGACCTCCCCCAGGATCGGGTCGAGTCACGGCTCGAAGCGCTCACCGCCGAGGACCGCCTCGTCCGGATCGACGACGGGTCGACCACCCGGTGGGCCGTTCCGAGCCGGGTCGACGAGGACGAAGCGGGTTCGGAGGACGCGGACGATGGGGACGGCGAGGGGAGCCCGGACGCCGAGGAGGAGATCGAGGCACAGGAGGAGGCCGACGACCGGACCGCCGACGAGGCGGAGGCGAGCACCGCGGAGGCCGACGCGGAGGAGACGGCCGAGAGCGAGGAAGGGTCTGAAGGGGACGAGGACGCCGATCCCGACGCGGAGGGCGATAGCACCGACGCCGAAGCGGGGAGCGAGGACACCGACCAGGGCGAAGGAGCGGGAGACGAGGACACCGATGCCGACATGGAGGACGAGGACGCCGACGTCGAGGAGGAGGCCCAGCGGGACGACGAGGGTCGCCCCCAGGTCGACGACGACGCGGACTTCGGCGACGAGGACGAGCCCGAGACGCACTCCCCCGAGGGGATGGTCAGCGGAGAGGAGGGCGAACCGTCCGACCGCGGCGACCCCGAGGCGGACGCCGACGAGAACGTCGACGAGGAGGATACGGAATCGGACGAGGGGGACGGCGTGGAGCCGGCGGATGTGGACGACGAGACCGGGGAGCGGATCCTCGAGTTCCTCCGGACGGCCGACCGGCCAAAGCACCTGGCCAGCGACGTCGCGGAGGAACTCGACCTCGAACGCAGCGAGGTCAGAACCCGGCTCGAAGCGCTCGAAGAGGAGGGTCACGTAGAGGAGATCGAAGTCGGGACCGACGCGCGGTGGGTCGTGCCCGGCCGGGTCGACGAACCGGATCCGGAGGCCGACGCCGACTCCGAAGCGGAGGACGAGGAGGAAGGAACGGAGGAAAACGAGGCGGAAGGCTCCGACGACCAGACGGGTTCGGCGGACGACGAGGACACGGAGCCGTCGGGCGACGAAGATTCGGACGACGGGTCATCAGGCGAGGAAGGATCGGGCGAGGAGGAGGGATCGTCGGACGGCGAGGGGACGAACGACGAGGGGGAGCCGTCGGGCGATAGCTCGCCGGACGCCGAGGACGAAGGCCATGAGGGTGAGGACCCGTCCGATACGGGGACGGACGACGACGGGACGGACGAGGCGTCCAGCGACGACTCGTCGGACGACGGCGAGTCGGCCGAGAACGTCGTCACCGAGGTATCGGACGGTGGTTCGTCGGAGAGTGAGGAGCCGGAGCCCTCCGAGGAGACGGAGTCGGAAGACACCGGCGAGTCGGGAGAGGCTGACGTCGACGCGGAGGCCGAGACGGGAACCGGGGAGACTCCCGACGAGGGGGACGGCGATCAGTCGGAGGACGGGACGGCCGACGAATCCTCGGGGGACGCCGCCACGGACGAGGAAGACGAAGAAAACGAAGAGGACGAGGACGACGGCTCGCCGGGTCCCACCGAGGAGGCGTACGAGGATCCGATGGAGGAGGCGTCCGGGGAGGTCGCCTCCCCGTCCACCCCGCCCCGTGCCAGCCCGCCCCCGTCGGAGGGGAGTTCCACGGACGAGGGGGCGACCGGCGGATCGGCCGAGGGCGGAGCAGAGGGATCGGACGGGGACGAAGATGAAGACGAAGACGAAGGTGGGAGTGAGGACGGAAGTGAGGATTCCGCGGACGGGGAGGGGGCGACGAGCACCTCGGCCGGACCGACCGAGGAGGCGTACGAGGATCCGATGGACGAAGCGGCCGGGGAAGCCGATTCCCTGGACGCCCCGCCCCGGGCCAGCCAGCCGTCGACGGGGGAGGACGATGGCCCGCTCCCTGGAGGAGATCGGCTTCGGGACGGGAAGACGGTCGCGGCGCTGATCGTCGGTCTAGCCGTTATCGTCGCAATTCTCAGGCGTCTCCGCCGGTAGTAGGTGGGAACCGAACGGCTCCCTCCGGCGATTCTCGGGAGACGAGTACCGCTGCGGCGGCCGAAACGAGGCGTGTTACGCTCGCCGTCGGATCGACCGCCGCGTTCCGAGCCCGAAATCCGCGCCGTGACGGTGCCGTTTTCACCGTTCCCGTGCTACACGTTTCCATGACGACCGTACACTTCGGGATCGACGACGCCGTGGTTCGGGTCGACGACGGCGACGCCCGGATCCTCGCGGACGGCGAGTTCGACGTCGAGTGCCTGGCGACCACGCCGGAGTCGCTGCTCGTCGGCACCGTCGAAAACGGCCTCGTACGGCGTCCTCACGACAACGAGAGTGGCGATGACCGCGAAGCCGGCGACGACAGGTTCGCGCCCGTCGACGGTATCGCGGAGGCGCGCGTCACTTCCCTGGCCGTCGGTTTCGATGGAACGTGCTGGGCGGGGACCGAGCCGAGTTCGGTCTACCGATCGACCGACGACGGGCGGACGTGGACCGAACTCCCCGGGCTGACGGACCTCCCCTCGGCGGGGGAGTGGTCGTTCCCGCCGCGACCCCACACCCACCACGTCCGCTGGCTCGAACCGGCCCCGGCCGATCCCGATCGGCTGTACGTCGGCATCGAGGCCGGCGCGCTCGTCCTCGCGACGGGCGTCACCGACCCCGAGGACGTCGAGTGGCACGAGCGCCCCCCCGGAAGCCGCCGGGACAACCACACGCTCGCCACCCACCCCGACGCCCCCGAGCGGGTGTACTCCGCGGCCGGCGACGGCTACGCGGAGTCGACCGACGGCGGCGAGACGTGGCACGAGGCGATGGAGGGGCTCGACCACCGCTACTGCTGGTCGGTGGCGGTCGATCCCGCCGATCCCGAGGTCCGGGTGATGTCCGCCGCGAGCGGTGCCTACCGTGCCCACCGGTCGGACAGCGCCGAGTCGTACTGCTACCGACGGACCGACGAGGGTCCGTGGGAGCGGATCTCGGGTGGTCTCCCGACCGGCGAGGGCGTCCTGCGGGCGGTGATCGATTCCGGCGGAGTGAGCGAGTTCTACGCGCTGAATAGCGAGGGACTCTTTCGCTCGGTCGACGCGGGCGAGACCTGGGACGAGGTCGACCTCGGCGACGCGTGGCTCGACCGGTTCTCCCGGTCGCCGCCGCGCGGACTCGTCGTCGACTGAGTTCGACCGACTTCCGCGCTCGACGAACGGGGAACTGGGAAGATACTTGTCCGCGAGACCCCACGTCCCTCCAATGCGGGATTTCGTCGTCGTGGGTGCCGGTCCGGCCGGGTCGCGGTTCGCGCGGTCGGCGGCCGAGCGCGGCCGGGACGTGCTCGTCCTCGAGCAGGGCGAGATCGGCCGTCCGCTCGCCTGTTCGGGCCACGTCTCGCTCGACGTCTGGGAGTACGTCCCCGAGGAGGCCCGCGAGAGGCTGCTTCAGAACGAGATATTCGGGGCGCGGTTCCACCTCGACGGCCCGGGGAGCCGCGCCTACCCGTTCTACAAGGAGACGCCCGTCTCGAACGCCATCGACCGGGTGGAACTCGACCGGACGCTCGCGCGGGCGGCGAGTGACGCCGGCGCGGACGTCCGCGACGGCCACACGGTCACGACCGTCGAGGAACGGTCCGACCGGGTGGACGTGACCGCTCGCGGCCCCGACGGTGTCGAGCGGTTCGAGGCGCGGATGGTCGTCGGCGCGGACGGCCCCCGGTCGCGGGTCCGGGACGAACTGGGCCTCCCCGACCCCGACGAGTTCCTCCACGGCGTCCTCGGGTTCGACCCGGGTGCCGATCACGAGGACTTCGTCGACGTCCACCTCACGGTCCCGGGGTTCTTCGCGTGGCGCATTCCTCGTGGAGAGGCCGGCGTCGAGTACGGCCTCGCAGTCCGGCCCGGCGACGACGCCCCCGGTCGGTTCGACGACCTCTGCGCCGGCTACGGGGCCGAAATCGACGAGCGGTGCTCGGGATTCATCCCCGTCGGGCCTCCCGACACCGTCACCGGCCGGCGCTCGTTCCTGGTGGGGGACGCGGCCGGTCAGACCAAACCGTTCACCGGCGGCGGCATCCTCTACGGAATGCGCGCGGCCGACGTCGCCGCCCGCACGGTCGACCCCCGTGCCCCGGCGACGCTCGACGCGTACGAGCGGGGCTGGCGCGAGGAGCTAGCGCGGGACGTCGCGCTCGGCCACCTCGTCCGCCGGGCTTACTCGCTCCCGCGCCCCGTGAAACGGCTCGGTCTTCGGGCGTTCTCGGGGGAGATCGGCGTCCACATGGACCGCCCCTCGACGCTGTTCTCCCGCGAGCAGTTGCGCGCGTTCCTTCGGTAGTGCGACGACGCTCCGTACGAACGAGATCCGGACGTGGGACGGCGTGGCGATGCTGCCGGATACCTCGAAACCCCCGGGCTCTCGCTTCGCCGTGCTTCCTGCAGCGCCGGCCCTTCTCGGTCCGAGTCCTCCGGATTCGTAACCAGTGATCGCTCCAGGCAAACGCCGAGAAGCCGTCAGTAACTCGGCACCCGACCCGAGCGGGCCGAGCCCTCGACGAACGGGAGGGCCACGATCCCCGCCTCCTCCCCGTCCACCTCGACCGTCTCGGCGTCGAGATCGAAGTCGACGAGCGCGAGCGCAACGGGGCGAGAGAGCGACGGGCTCTCGCCGCCGCGGGTCACCTCGCCCACCGCCTCGTCGTCGACGCTCACCTCGGCACCGGCCTCCGGTACCGTCGCGGGTTCGAGACCGACCACTCGGCGGGAGGGTTGGCCCCGGTTCTCGACCCGGGAGACGACCTCCTGGCCGACGAAACAGCCCTTCTCGTAGTCGACGGCGTTCCCCAGCCCGAAGACGTTCGGTATCCGATCCTGGAGCTCGCTGTCGAACAGCGGCGTCCCGGCTTCGAGGGTGAGCGAGTGCCACGTCCGGTGGCCGAACGGCGCGGCGTTCAGCCCCCTCGTCAGGAGGGTGTTGAACACCTCGCCGGCGGCGTCGGCGGCACAGATCACCTCGTAGCCCTCCTCCCCCGCGGGGGCGTCGGTGGCGATCACCGTGACGCCCTCGTCGGCCATCGAACCGCGGACGAACGACAGGGGGGGCTCCGGTGCGCCCGCGTGATTGAGCACACTGGCGATCTTCTCGGTCGACTTGGGACCGTGGACGCCGAACACCCCGAAGTCGGTCGACGCCTCCCGGATCTCGACGTCCTGGATGAACGTGCGTTCGGCCCACTCTTCGGCGATCTCGCCGGCCATCGACGGCGGCGTGAACAGCAGCAGGCGCTCGGCCGCGTTGTAGACGTACAGGTCCGCGCGGACCTTCCCCTGGGGGTCGAGCAGGAGCGCGTAACACCCCTCGCCGTCCTCGGCGGGAACGCGGTTCGAGACGACGTTGTCGACGTACTCGACCCGGTCGGAGCCGGTCACCTCGACGACGCCGTAGCCCATCTCGATCACGCCGACGCCGTTGCGGACCGCGCGGTGGGCGCTGTCCGGCCGGCCGTAGTGCTCGACCACCCGGCGACCGTCGTACTCGACGAACTCGGCCCCGAGGTCGTCGTGTGCCGCGGCGACTGTCATCGGTCGGGGTACGGTGCCGGAACGTAAAACGGTGCGCGGTCCGGGCGCGGACCGCGAGTCGCTCCGTGACTCATACGGTCGTGCGTAGTCTTTTGCCGGCGATGACCGACTCCGGTGGGGTTGATCGACGGTAAATCGTTACGCACGACCGTATCAGAACGGGAGGCGGTCGAGCATCCGCTCCAGCCAGGACTCCTCCTCGGGCTCCTCGCTCGGGTCGGGGACGACCCGTCCGTCGGGGTAGATCCGCGTGGTCCCCGACTCCATCTCGACCTCGATGAGGCCCGCCGACTTGAGCTCCGCCAGCGCCTCCTCGATCCCGTCGATGTCGACGTCGGTGTGCGACCGCAGCTCGAAGACCGTCATCCCCTCCTCGTGGCGATCGACGAGCGCGTCGAGCACCGCGACCTGCGTCCCGTCGCGGTCGCGGTACTCCCGCTTGGCCTGCATGGCCGCGTGTTCTCCGGGCGACGTAATAACGGTTGACGACGGAACGCCACTTTCGGACGTCGGTCCTCGGCGGTCCGGGGCGGTCCGTGGTGGCCCGTCGGTGGGTATCGGGGCGTCCGGCCCGGCAGTTTTATACGCCGAACGCGGTGACGTTCCCCAAATGGGTCTCAGGTGTTCCATCCTCGGGCATACCTTCGACGAGACCGAGGTCCGTCGCGACCGCCGCGAGCGGGGATCCGGTAACGAGGTCATCACCGTCGTCGCGCAGGTCGAGCGGTGTAGCCGGTGTGGCACCGAGCGCGTCGTCTCCGAGAACAAGGAGGTCGTCTCGGTCGTCGACGCCGACGAGGTCGGCCTCGAAGCGGGGGAGAACGCGGGACCGGGAACCGCCGCGTCCGAGCCAGGGGGGGCCGTCCCCGACGGAGCGGCGGCCGACGACACCGATGGACCCGCCACCGCGGAAGGGGACGCCGAATCCGACGACCTCCACTCGGCGCTGGCCGGGGACGAGGCCGACCCCGGCGGTGACCCGGAGGCTCCGACCGGGTCCGGCGGGGCGTCCGAGCCACCGGCGGAGACGGATGCGGATACGACGGCCGACCCGTCCGAGGAGGACGTCGAGTTCATCACCGAGACGGAGGGGTCGCTCGGCGGCGGCGAGGACGTCGCCGAGGACGCCGACGTCCCGAACGACGCCGGTGACGCGCCGGGCGAGGGGGGTGGCGGCATCGGCGGGATGGCCGCCCGAAGCGGGGCGTTCGACGGGGACGAGACGGATTCTGCCGGGAACGAGAGCGAGACCGAGGGTGCTGCCGACGACGCCGAGATACTCGACGCGCCCGAGTCGAACTCCGAACGGGCTCCCGGCCAGTGGCCCGACGAGCCCGACGGGAGCGAGCCGTGGGAGCCCGACACGCTGGACGAGCGCGAGCGGGACCCGGACGCGGCGGCCGAGTCGGACCCGGACGTCGAACCCGTCGCCGAGTCCTCCTTTACCGTCCCCGCGGGGTCGCTCAGGTGCCCGAACTGCGGCCACGAGGTGAGCGCCGACTCCTCGTTCCGTGCCGGCGACGCCTGTCCCGAGTGCCAGGCCGGCTACCTCGAATCGGGCGACCAGTGACGGCTATCCCCGGGTATCCCCGGGCGGGCGCGGTCTCACACGGTCGTTCGGGGGGATCCGGCACAGCCGAAATGGGTAAACCCCTCCTCTGTGAACGCCGCGAACATGGAGGAGTACAAGATGCGCCGGGGTGAGTATCTGGAGGATCGAGTTCCGGATCTGGAGGCGACCATCGAGGACTACTTCGGCCCCATCACGGGCACCGAGGAGTTCAAGGGGAGCGACCTCTACGTGGTCGGCGAGCCGAAGAACCCCGTCTTCGAGAAGGTCGTCGCCGGAGCCGTCTCCTACAGCGGCAAGAAGGACAAACTCGCGGTGGACTTCCACGAACGGAGCCTGGAGGAACTGATGGAGGCCGGCGACGTCGACGCCGCCGGCGACGCCAACACGGCGAAGAACGAGTTCCTCCTCGAGTGCACCGGTCGGGACGCGAAGTCCCGCCGCGAGTCGATGAAGCGCTCCGTCGAGGACGACGCCGACGCCCCGGACAACGTCTGATACGGATCGTCGTGGCGATTTACCGGCGACCACTCGAACGGGGTCCGTGATCGCCGGTAAAAGACTACAACAATCCGTATGAGCCGACACCCGGCTCTTCCCCGGAGGTCGGTCCAGGCGTTCCGACCGCTACCCGCCGCTCGTTCTCACATCACGTCGGGATCCTCGCGTTCGTAGGCCGACTCGGTCAGCAGCGCTTCGAGGTTCGCGTACGGGACGAACGCCAGCATCTCGTCGTCCTCGTCGTACAGTTCGACGCCGTTCTCGACGTGTTCGTACGTCTCGGCCTCGAGCTGGCCGTTCGGCAGGATGGCGCGGTACATACGAGCACGGTAGTCCACGCGAGGTGGTATGGGTTTCGCCCACCCCGGTCGGTCCGTCCGGGGCGGTCCCGCTCGGGAGGGGGGTTCGTCCGGGCAGCGCGCTCACCTGGCGAGACGCTACCGTCCGGCGCTTCACGGGTCCACCGGGACGACGAGGACTGCCGACCGCTGGAGCCCGCGGGAACGGTGTCGACCGCCGTTCCGGATCTGTCCCCTTACTCGGGGGGGAGTCGACTACCCGAGTTTCTTCCGGGAGACCTTCACGCCGCCCGGCGTGATGATGATCTGGTCGTCGTCCTTCTGGACGATGTCGCCGCCGACCTCGCGGGCGACCTGCTTGAGCTCGTCGCTGATGTGCTCCATCGTCCGGTCGCTCGTCGAGTGTCGGGTGATGTCCGCGATGACGACGCTCCCGTCGTAGACGGCGTCCTTGATGGGGATGACGTCGCTCTTGTCGCCGATGGTCGCGATGTGGACCGTGGTCCCGGTCTCGACCGCCGCCGCGTCGAAGTCGTCCACGTCCAGTTCCACGTAGTCGTCGGTCCTCCCCTGGCCCCCCCCGAGGAGTTTGCTCATGAGACCCATACCTACGGAGGCGTCCGGTGCGGGCATAGTTCTTACGTCAGACGCACGTACGCGGCGGGAGCGCCCGACCTCACCGCCCGGTGCGCCGCGGCTCCGGGGCTCAGACGGAGAACTCGTAGAGCTCGTCGCCGACGTGGTGGAGCGACGTGACGACCTTCCCCGAGTCGCCGGCCATCTCCGAACCGTCGACGTCCGCACGACCCACCGCGAGCACCTTCCCGTGGGTCTCCTCGGCGATACAGACGAGGTCGCCGGGTCCGATGGCGTCGTCGGCCTCGACGATACCCGGGCGCATCACGTTCGCGCCGTCGGAGACGAACGAGACCGCACCGGCGTCGACGGTCACCACGCGGCGCTCCGGGGGGAACTCGTTGGCTCCCCGGACGGTGAGGAACGGCTCGTCGTCGAAGAACGCGACGAGCGGCTCGCCGTCGACGAGAACGACTCGCTCCTCGGAGTCGGTGAACTCGACGTCCTCGAAGGCGTCGCCCTCGATCTCGACGCCGAGCCCCTCGCGGACGGCGTCGCGGATCTCGTCGATCTCGTCGCCGCGGAGGTGGTGTCGGGACTTGACGTTCATACCTCCGCCTGGGGGTGGCGACCGGATAAATCGTCCGTCACTCGGCCGAGCGGTCCGCCGCCGGTGACTGGAGCGCGTTCGTGGGGGTCCGAGCACAAAGCTCTAAGTCGGGGGGCTCGAACTGGACGCGTATGTTGGGCAGGCGTGACCGCCGGGGTCACCGCGAGGTCACCTGCGTCGCGTGCGGCCTCGATCTCCCGCGGTCGGACGCGCGCGAGTACGACAAGTTCGGCGACCGCTACGACCGGCGGGACAAGGAGTTCGAGTACCTCTGTAAACCCTGCTACCGGGGGCTCTGCCACCAGCCACGGCGCGGACTCGAGGACCTCCTCGTGGCGTCCGGCGCGGGCGAGCAGTCCCGGGACGGCTTCCTCGCGGAGTTCGCCGCTCTCCTCGACGAGGGCGCGAGCGCCGAGACCGACCCGCCGACCGAACGCGACGAGCGAAACGAGCGCTGATACTCGGCCCCAAGCTCTCCTGCCGCTCGTGGCGTCCGTCTCGACATCTCGTCCGAGAGCCAACGTCTCGCGGTCCCTGCTCCCCTCTCGGCCGCCGTTCACCCTACCGGAGACTTGCCTCCGTTCGCCATGACGGGGTCTCCCTCGCTTCGCTCGCTGCGGCCCCGCGGCTCGCGGGTCGTTTCGCTCGCTGATCGTTCTGCTTCCGTTCGCGTGGTCGGAACGCTCTCGGTCCCCGCTCACAACGGCGGTCCCTCGCTTCGCTCGGGCCCGCCCGCATCTCGCGGGCTTCTCCCGCTCGATAACGAGGGTCTCTCTCAGGTGGATTCGCTACGCTCACCCACCAACGCTTTCGCTCGACCCTCGCTGCTAACGGTTCCCTGCGGTCGCCGTTCGTCACGATGGGGCCTCGTTCGCTTCGGTCCCGTGGCTCGCGGGTCGCTCCACTCCCCGTTCGCCACCAGGTGGCGCTCCCTTCGTTCGCGCCACCCACACCTTGCGGATCGTTCCGTTTCCCCGATCGATACCGGGGGCTCGCTGCTCGCGGCTCGCTCCCTTCGGTCGCTGCGCCCTCGCTCTCCCCAACAACTATTCAAGCGCATCCACCCAAGCCAGTCCATGAGCGACGAGCGCGACGAACAGGCCTACGCGGGGACCGCGGAGGGCCAGGGTCCCGTGCGGATCGACGAGGAGCTGGCCCGACATCTCGCCAACAAGCGCGAGGAGCTGTTCGAGGAGTTCGAGATCCGGGACGGCTTCCCGAGCGAGGTGCGCCGCGAGGCCGAGGAGCGCACGACGGACATCCAGGCCGAGATCACCGAGGAACTCGACGAGGACTACCGCACCGACCACCGCGACCTCACCGCCTGCACCATCGACCCGGCGGACGCCCAGGACTTCGACGACGCGATCTCCATCGAGAAGGAGGAGGACGGCCGCTACCACCTCTGGGTGCACATCGCCGACGTCACCCACTACGTCCACCCCGGCTCGACCATGTGGCAGGAGGCCGTCGAGCGCGGGAGCACGGTCTACCTGCCGGGGTACACGGTCCACATGCTCCCGCCGGTGCTCGCCGAGACCGCGTGTTCGCTCGTCCCGAACGAGGACCGCCTCGCCCACACCGTCGAGATGCTGATCGATCCGGAGACGCTCTCCTACGAGGAGATAGACATCTACAAGAGCGTCATCCACTCCGACGAGCGGCTCACCTACAGCGAGGCCGAGCGCCGGCTCGACGAGCCCGACGCCGACCTCCACGATGAGCTCTCGCTGGCGTTCGAACTCGCGGAGTCGCTCCACGAGCAGCGCAAGGACGACGGCTCGCTCGTTCTCAATCCCAAGCGCGATCGGGCCCACACCATCATCGAGGAGTGCATGCTGAAGGCGAACAAGGCCGTCACCCACGAACTCCAGTGGGTTCGCGGGCTCGAGGCGATGTTCCGCGTCCACCCCCAGCCCTCCCCCGACGAGTGGGACAAGGCGCTCCAGGAGATACAGGAACTCGACGGCGTCTCGATCCCCGCCGACTCCTGGGACGACCCCCGCAAGGCGGTCAACGCCACCCTGGAGCAGGCCCCCGGCAGACAGCTCAACAAGATCCAGTGGGCCGTGATGAAGGTGATGCCCCGGGCGAAGTACATGAACGACCCGTTCGGCGGCCACCACGCGCTCAACTTCGAGATCTACGGCCACTTCACCTCGCCCATCCGCCGGCTCTCCGATCTGGTGAACCACTGGATCATCTACCAGAACGAGACCCCGGAGGATCACGACCTCGCGGCGCTCTGTGACCACGCCAGCGACCGGCAGAAGGACGCCGAGACCGCCGAACGCCTCTACAAGCAGTTCCTCCAGGAGATCGGGCTCGACCCCCACGCGGTCAACAACCGCGGGCTCGAAGTGATCGAGGAACCCGACGAGGGCCAGGACCTCGACCGCGAGGCGACGGAGGTCGACCCCGAGGCGCTGGACTGATGGTGATTCGCGGACTCCCCGGACGTTCTAACGCGACGTCCTCTCGACCGCTCGGGATCGCGCTGACCGATTCCGAGGGCGTATCCGGTTTACGTTGTAACGAGTGGATGGATACGTCGGCCAGCGAACCAGGCCCCCGAGCTCAGTCACGATCGCTCTGCGGCCGCACTCCGAACACCATCCGCTTCGATTTCACCTCCCTTCGTCACACCGAGTCTCCCCGCGGCGGTTCTACGCTGGTCGGTCGCCGGGCGGAGCTCCCCGGCCTTCGCTAACCCTATCGGCGGGGTGTTCTCGTAGACCGTTTCGTACTCCCCGCTCGAAATTACGTACGTCTCGTGCCAGATCCCGACGGCGTCGGTCTCGTCCAGTAACTCGTTCGCCCACCGCATCGCAGGGGCGTGTTCGGCATCCCCGTCGAGGGCGTACTCACGGAGGTCCTCGAACGAGCGCCAGTACTGGACGACTTCCTGGACCCGAAATCCGGGTTTGAGGTCCCACGCGAGGAGGCCCCGTTCCGAGTCCGCGTCGAGCTCGTCGAGCATCCGTGGCATGGCACGAAACACGGGAAGCCACTGATGGAGTTTCCAGAGCGAGTTGATGCGCATGCCGATTCGGAAGACCACGAACTCTTCTCCGAGCTCTGCCGTCATGCGTTCACTGATGATCTTGGTCATTGCTGGGTTCGCGTTCGTCCACCCTTTGGGCCCGAGATCCGATCACGGGGCGGTGAGCGAACGACACGTGAGAGTTCGGGCACGATCGCTATCCCCCTACCCGTTGGGTGTATACTCGCGGTGTGGGCACGCACGACGTGATCCTGGCTGACCCCCGGCGGACACTCGGGTCACGGTGCGGACTCGGCGAAGTACCCTGGTTCGAGTCGCGTAGCCTCTGCCCGGTAGGTGTCTATAAGCTGGTTGGCCCAGGAACGGACGTCCTCGTCCCGACTGATAATGGGAACGCCGTAGGCCTCCGCGAACGGCTCGGGCCGGCTCTTCTTGATCAGGACGTTCTCGTCCATGATCCAGAGATTGCAGGGGATCTCCCCGTCGTACTGGTAGAGGCCCGCCCCGGCCTCGACGATCGACGCCCATCGACCTCGGCGTCTCGGAGTTTCCCGGAGGAAATCGAGACTGCCAGTGGTGAGCACACCCTCGGCCGTCAATCGGCCGGACTCGACTCCCTCGAGAATAGCTTCCGACAGCGGCTCCGGGGGCACGAGATGTGTGAACGCACGGTGTCGTGTAGCCTCCTCGACCATCTCGACCATCAGATCGATAGTTTCGACGGGATCGTCCCCCTCCGGCCGCTGGACGATGGCATCCGCGAAGTGCTCGAGACCGATGGTCAGTTCCTCCGTGGGGAGCCATTCGACTGTTTTACCGAGGTTCCGTACGGCGACGACGGATTCGAGGAACGGCCGGAACTGTCGCTGGAGCCGAGTTCCCTCCGGTGTAGCTGTGTATGTACCATCGGGAGTGCGTTCGGCCCACCCCCGGTCCTCGAGTTCGTTCACGATCCGGTCGAGCGTCGTACGCGATGTGCCCGTGATCTCGGCTAACTCTCGTCTGCTGGCGGAGCGGTCAGTGAGGGCTCCGAGGATTTTCACTCGGTTCGCGGATCGAGTGAGGTAGGCAACATCCTCCAGTGCCTGAGCGGGGACCTCCGATTCCCCTCCGTTCATATCTATACGACCATGTCAAGGTATTCCAAGCTTTTGCCGACCGGGTTGCCGTAGCCATGGTCTCCGGGAAGGGCTTCTGGTTGCCGGACGCGCGTGCTCATGTGACCGATTCGCTCCGTCTCTGTCGCCCCCGGCGATCACCCGTCCGAACCCTCCACCCACACCGACGAACGGCGACGCCTGTCCCGCCGTCCTCACCGTCCCCCCTTCGGGAAGCCGATGGGCCACGCCGCCCTCGCTCGCCGCCGAGAGAAGGTATATCCGTCCCGGCCGACTAGTCGGGCCATCCGAATGCGACGCTCTCCAGTGGTCCTCCTCGCGGTTGCGCTCGTCCTCTCGGCGGTCACCCCGGCGGTCGCGCTCGCGGCCGTCCCCGACGCCCGGCTCACCGTCTCCGGGCTGAGCGTCGCCCCCGACCGGCCCGTGGCGGGCGAACCCGTCACCGTCACCGCGACGGTCGGGAACTCGGCCGGGAGTAGCTCCGCGGTGAGCATCGAGTCCGTCGAACTCGTCAACGGGGGGAACGTCCGCGCCCGGGCGGGAGCGCCCGGTTCGCTCTCCCCGGGCGACTCGCTCACCGTCGACCTCGTGACGACGTTCGCGTCCCCCGGCGAGCGCTCGCTCTCCGTCGAGGTCGTCGCCGAGGACGCCGACGGCGAGGAGGTGACCGTGCGCCGGCCGCTGACGGTCGTGATCGAGGAGTCGCCGCCCCAGCTCGACCTCGAGTTCACCGATCCGGTCGCGGACGCCGAGAACCGCGCCGCCGTGGTCGTCTCGAACCCCTCGACCACCCCCCGCCGGAACCTCGAACTGACCGTCTCGGGCGAGGGCGTGAGCGGCACCGACACCCGCGCGACCGTCCCGAGCCTCGATCCCGGCGAGAGTCAGATCGTCAACCTCACCGTCAGCCCGCCGGTCGGCGAAGGGGCGCTGAACGCGACGCTCGCCTACACCACCTCGACGGGGGCACGCGACACGACCAGTCTCGTCCACGGGTTCGAGGCCGAACCGCTACGGGAGGACGTGGGCGTCGCCGTCCGCAGAGCGCCGGAGGAGGAGCAGGGGGCCGCGGGCGCGGGCCCGAACGCCGACGCGCTGACCGGGCTCCTCGGCCTCGCCGGCGCGGCGGGGGCCGCAGGGGGTGGCGGCGGGAGCACGCTCCAGGGTCAGGGCGGCGGGGAGGAGGCCGGCGACGCCCTCGCCGTCGAGGTGACGAACTTCGGGAACGCGCCGATCGAGGACGCCGTGGTCGTTCCCCGAACCGGCAACCGGACGCTCCCCCGCCGGTTCGTCGGGACGCTCGCGCCCGGCGAGTCGAGCACGGTGACCGTCTCGCTCGACGGCGTCGACGCGGCGACCGTCGAGGCCGTCGCCCGCTACGAGATCAGTGGGACGAACGGCTCCGCTATAGGGTCGTTCGACTACCGGCCGCCCGCCGGAGAACTCCGGGTGACCGACGTCGACCTCTCGTTCGCCGACGACGGTCGGCTGGTCGTGACGGGCAACGCCGGCAACGTCGGCGACGGC
Organism: Salinirubellus litoreus; assembly: GCF_037335815.1. Classification (NCBI taxonomy): domain Archaea; kingdom Methanobacteriati; phylum Methanobacteriota; class Halobacteria; order Halobacteriales; family Natronomonadaceae; genus Salinirubellus; species Salinirubellus litoreus. Next base: position 923,443 of record NZ_CP147841.1, read on the forward strand.
GAGGTGGGCGGCGTCGTGGTCTCCGTGGGAGCGAACGAACACGTCTCGCCGGCCTACCCCCAGCGCGACTACTTCGTCGGGACCGTCGAGGCCAGCGAGTTCGCGCCGTTCGAACTCACCGCCGAGGTCGACGTCGAGAACGCCTCCGCGATACCCGTCGGCCTGACCTACCGGACCGGCGGGGAGACGGTCACCGAGAACGTCACACTCCCCTACGACCCGTCGCTGGCCCCCGATGGCGGCGCGGGCGGGTCGGCCTCGCTGTTCCCGACCGGGGCCGTGGGCACTGCCGCGGGCGTGACGCTCGGCCTCGCACTGATCGTTCCGGCGGTCTACCTCGTCCGGCGGCGCACGGGACGATGACGGCGCTCCGGGAGGGGCCGGCCGAAGGGGAGCCATCCGGCGAGACCTGCGAGGCCCCGCCGCTCGAACTCCGCGACGTCGTCAAGGAGTACGACTCGGGGGTGGAGGTCGTCCGAGCGCTGAAGGGGATCGACTTCCGCATCGAGCGCGGCGAGTTCGTCTCCGTGGTCGGTCCCTCCGGTTCGGGGAAGTCGACGATGCTCAACGTGCTGGGGCTGCTCGACGTCCCCACGAGCGGCGAGGTGCTCCTCGACGGGCGGGACGTCACGACGTTCACCGACCGCGAGCGGACCGACGCGCGGAAGCGCTACGTGGGATTCGTCTTCCAGTCGTTCTACCTCATCGACTCGCTCACCGCGACGGAGAACGTCACCCTCCCCACCGTCTACGACCGCGACCGCGACGCCACCGCCCGCGCCGAGCGGCTTCTCGAACGCGTGGGACTGGGCGACCGCCTCGACCACACGCCCGGACAGCTCTCGGGAGGACAGAAACAGCGCGTCGCCATCGCCCGGTCGCTCGTCAACGAGCCCGCGGTTCTGCTCGCCGACGAGCCGACGGGCAACCTCGATCAGGAGACCGGACGGAGCGTCCTCTCGGAGTTCCGACGGATCTGCGACGAGGAGGGCGTGGCGGTGGTGACCGTTACGCACGACCCGCTGGTGGCCGATTATGCCGATCGGGAGGTCGAGCTGGTGGATGGGGTGTTGGGTGGTGGGTAGTGTGTTCGGTGAGGGGAGTCCCTGGTGGAATCGAAGGGCGGGGGTGTCTCTCGTTCCCTGTCCAATAGCGGATCGAAACACGAGCATCCCCGAAGCCCTCGGGAACTCCGATCGGGGGACTCGCTGCGCGCTTCGCTCGCTCCTTCCAGTCGCTCGCTCCAGTGCTTGGGTCGTCCGCCTTCCCGGGGTTCCCTCGCCCTTCAGAAGTCCGCCAGGAACCTCGGTCGATCGGCCACCGTCGGCCACTCGCCTCCCCAGCCGACTCGGTCGTTCGGCTTCGCCTCACTCCCTCGTCCCTCGCACATCTTTGGGGCGCGCACGAGAGCGCGCCCAGCGCGCGCCAGTGGGACCGACGGGCAGGTCGATCCCCCCGGACGCCCCACACGGAACGTCTCCACGAATCCCGTCTCGACCCGAAACGAGGGTGCCCTGGTGATGGTCCTGGAGCGGTTCCCGTCGGTCCTGATGGCCCTGCGGAACCTGGAGCGCAACCGGCTCCGCTCCGCGCTGGCGGCGCTCGGCATCGTCATCGGGGTCCTCGCCATCGCCACCCTCGGAATCTTCGGGAACGTCCTCGCGCTGTCGGCGACCCAGGAGCTCGGCGGCATCGGCAACCAGGTCATCGTCTCGCCCGCTCAGGACACGGGCGCGGAGACGCTCTCGCCGCGGGACGTCACGGCGGTCGAGCGGATCGCGGAGGGTCGCGGCGAGGCCGTCCCGCTGAAGGCGAGCGGCGCGGTCGTCTCGGGGAACAGCGCCCGGACGTTCGCCCAGCTCTACGGCCTCTCCGACCCGTCGGCGCTGTTCGAGGCGGGGAACGGTGACCTCCCGCGGCGGCACCGACAGGGCGCTATCGTCGGAAACGAGACGGCGGCGGCGCTCGACCTCTCCGTCGGCTCGGCGGTCGAGATCGAGGGCAACCGTTACCGCGTCGTCGCGGTCCTGGCCGAGAACGACGCCATCTCGCCCATCCAGCCCGACAGCGCGGTCGTCCTCCCCGAGGAGGAGTTCGTCCAGGAGGGGTACAACCAGGTCGTCGTCCAGGCGGACTCGGGCGAGGACGCCCGGTTCGTCGCCCGGACGGTCCGCGAGCGGCTCAACGTCCGCGAGAACCGGGTGTCGGTGTTCGAACTCGGGAGCGTCCTCGACCGGATACGCGAGTTCTTCGCGCTGCTGAACGGGTTCCTGATCGCCCTCGGCGCGGTGTCGCTCGTCGTCGCCGGCGTCGCCATCTTCAACGTCATGCTGATGAGCACCCGCGAGCGCCGCGGGGAGATCGGCGTCCTTCGAGCGGTGGGCGTCCAGCGCGAAGACGTCCTCCGGACGCTGGTCGTCGAGTCCGTCCTGCTGGGCGTCCTCGGCGGGCTCGTCGGGGCCGTGCTCTCGGGGCTCGCCGCCCTCGCGCTCGGCTACTTCACCCGCGTCGAGTTCGACGTGGTGCTCGACCCCTCGAACGGCACCTACCTCGTGCTCGCGTTCGGGTTCGGGGTGCTCGTGGCGCTCGTCTCCGGGCTCTACCCCGCGTGGCGGGCGGCGAACGAACACCCCGTGGACGCGCTACGGGACTGAGCTCGTCCCCGGTCGACCGTACCTCCGCGGCTCTCCCGGGGGTCCGTCGTCGGCTGCTCGACGTTTGGGTCTCCGTTTCGAGCAGCGAATCGAGCGAACCTTTTGAGTATCTGTCACCGACATCGGCGTATGGACGAACCGGTTCGCGACGGTCGCTCCTCCGCCGTGGCGGCCGGGGACGGCCACGAGCCGGCCACGGTGCTTCACGTTGACGACGAACCGGAGGCCGTGGAGGCGGTCGCGGCGTTCCTGAAGCGGGTGGACGACCGGATCGAGGTGCTACGGGCGACGGGGACGGCGGAGGGGATCGAGCGGCTCGACGACGGCCGAATCGACTGCGTCGTGAGCGGTCACGGCCCGCCCGGCGTGGACGGTCTCGAACTCCTCCGGGCGGTCCGACAGTCACGCGGGGACCTCCCCTTTGTCCTGTTCACGGAGGGCGATGATGCGCTCGCGGCGGAGGCGATCGCCGGCGGCGTCACGGACTACCTCCCGATCCGGGGGGCGGACGACGGGTGCGCGCTGCTCGCCGAGCGCGTCGCGGACGCCGTCGCCGATCGTCGCGCGAGACAGGCCCGGTTCGAGACGGCCGGCCGCCGGCGTCGCGAACGGGCCCTCGAGTTACTTCACGAGGCGACCCGGGAACTCGTGTGCGCCGGGTCGGAGGCGGAGATCGCCGACCTCGCGGTCCGGGCGGCGCGGGACATTCTCGGGATGCCGGTCACCGGCTGCTGGCTGTACGACGCGGACGCCGACGCGCTCCGTCCCGCCGCGTCCACGGAGGAGGCCGACGTTCTCGTCGGCGACCCGCCGACCTATCGCAAGGGTGAGGGGCTCTCGTGGGGCGTCTTCGAGACGGGCGAATCGCGGGTCTTCACGGACGTGCAGGAGCGACCGGGACGGTACAACCCTGAGACGGTCGTGCGGAGCGAGATGATCCTCCCGCTGGGCGAGTACGGCGTCCTGAACGTCGGCTCGACCGAGGTCGACGCCTTCGACGACGCGGACGTTTCGCTGGCGCGGGTGCTCGCGGCCAACACCGAGGCCGCGCTCACCCGTGCCGAGGGCGAGGAGCGGCTCGGGGCCCAGCGGGAGCTGATAGACGCAGGTCTCGGCGCGCTCGACGACGTCTTCTGCGTGTTCGACGCCGACGGGGAGCTGGTCCAGTGGAACGACCGGGTCCGAGAGGCCACCGGATACACGGACGAGGAACTCGCCGGGAAGGGTCTGGCCGAGTGTCTCGCCCCCGGGGATCGCGACCGGGTCGCCTCGGCCGTTCGGAACCTCCACCGGACCGGCAGGGGGCGAATCGAGGCCGACCTGCTCACCAGCGACGGCGAACGGGTCCCCTACGAGTTCACGGCCTCGTCGTTCGACGGATCGGCGGCCGGACCGTCCGGATTCGTCGCCGTCGGCCGGAACGTCACCGCTCGACGGGAACGAACGCGGGAACTCGAGCGCTACGAGGGTATCGTCGAGGCGTCGGGCGATCCGGTGTACACGCTCGATTCGGACGGTCGGTTCACGTTCGTGAACGACGCGCTCGTCGAGATGGTCGGCTACGACGAGGCGACCCTCCTCGGCTCGCACGTTTCGGTGGTCATCCCGCCCGACGAGGCGGCGGGGATCGAGCAGGTCATCCGGTCGCTGCTCTCCTCGGACGAGAACCGGGCGACCGTCGAACTGCCGGTCGTCACGGCCGAGGGCCGACGGATCCCCTGTGAGGCACATATCACGTTCCTCCCCTTCGAGCGGGAGTTCCGGGGGACCGTCGGCGTGGTCCGGGACGTTTCCGAGCGGATCGAGCACGTGCGGAAGCTCGAGCGACTCCAGCAGCGAACCCAGGAACTGATGCACACGCGGACGAGGGCGGAGACCGCACGGGTTGCCGTCGACACCGCGGACGAGGTCCTCGGCGTTCCGCTCTGTGGGGTCAACCTGCTCGACGAGAGCGAGGAGACGCTCCGTCCGGTCGCGACGCTCGACAGGGTCTGCGAGACGTTCGAGGAGCCGCCGTCGTACCACCGTACGTCCGGGGCTGAGACCGACGGTGTCGTCTGGGACGTCTTCGAGGACGGCGAATCTCTCGTCGTCGACGACACCCGGGAGTACGGAGAGCTGGCCGAGGAGACGCCGGCGCGGAGCGTCGTACTGCATCCGATCTCCGACCACGGCGTCTTCATCGTCTCGGCGACCGAGGTCGACGCGTTCGACGGGACGGACACGGTCCTCGTCGAGATCCTCGCCACGGCGCTCACGGCGGCGCTCGACCGCGTCGAGCGCGAGTCGATCCTCCGCGAGCGCGAGGAACGGCTCGGACAGCAGAACGAGCGGCTCGAGGAGTTCGCGAGCGTCGTCTCCCACGACCTGCGGAACCCGCTCAACGTGGCGATGGGGTCACTCGACCTCGCACGCGCGGAATGCGACGCGGCGGAACTCGACGCCGTCGCCGACGCCCACGACCGGATGGAGGCTCTGATCGCCGACCTCCTCGCGCTCGCACGGGAGGGCCAGGACGCCACCGAGATGGGGAGGGTCTCGCTCGCCGAGGCGGCCGAGCAGTGCTGGCGAGGGGTGGAGACGGGGGACGCGACGCTCCGGATCGAAACCGATCGGATCGTCTCCGCCGACGAGAACCGCCTCCGGCAGATCCTGGAGAACCTCGTGCGGAACGCCGTCGAGCACGGCTCGACGAGCAATCGGGCGAAGCCCGATGACGCCGTCGAGCATGGCGCTCGACGGGCCCCCGCTCGCGATGCTCGCGGAGACAGCGTGGAACACAGTTCCACGGGCAGTCGGCCGGAGGCCGACGACAGCCTGGAGCATAGCTCCACGGGCGGCCGGGCGGGGTCCGACGAGGGCGATGGTGTGACGATCACCGTCGGGGACGTCGAGGACGGGTTCTACCTCGAAGACGACGGTCCCGGCATCCCCGGGGCCGACCGCGAGCGGGTGTTCGAGGCGGGATACTCGACCAGCGACGGGGGGACGGGCTTCGGACTGAAGATCGTCGCCGACGCCGCCCGGAGCCAGGGGTGGGACGTCGCCACGACCGAGGGAACCGACGGGGGTGCGCGGTTCGAAGTGACCGGGGTCGAGTTCATCGAGGGGTAGCGGGTCGATCCGGATCCGGCTCGGCTTCTGCTCGCGTCCCCTACGGTTTTGCCTCCTCCTCTCGAACCCCGTGCCATGACCTACCACGTCTCCCTCGACTACGACACCTACGAGGCGGCCCGCGAGGGGTTCTCGTGGGACGTCCCCGACGATTACAACGCGGCCTACGACCTCCTCCGCAAGCACGAGGATCCGAAGGGAAGCGTCGCGCTGTTCCAGGCCTACCCCGACGGGCGGCGCGAAACCTACACGTTCCACGATCTCGACGTCCGCTCGAACCGGCTCGCCCACGCGCTCCGCGGGATGGGCGTCGAACGAGGCGACCGCGTGGGCGTCGTCGTCCCGCAGAAGCCCGCGAACGCCCTGACCCACCTGGCCTGCTGGAAACTCGGAGCGGTCTCGATCCCGCTCTCGATCCTGTTCGGTCCCGACGCGCTCGAGTACCGCCTCGGCGACGCGGACGCGAAGGTGGTGGTAGCGGACGCCCCGGTCCGCGAGGCCGTCGACGCGGCCCGCGAGGGCCTCCCGAACCTCGAAGCCCTCGTCGAGGTCGACGGCGAGGCCGCCGGTGACGCTCTCGCGTTCGAGGACGTCCTGGCGGGTAAGCCTCGGGAGTTCGAGATCGTCGAGACGGACGCCGACACGCCCGCGATCGTCCTGTACACCTCCGGGTCGACGGGTCCGCCGAAGGGTGCGCTCCACGGTCACGGCGTCTGGCTCGGGCACTGCCCGGCCTACCGGATGTACTTCGAGCGGGACGTCGAGACGGCGGTGGCGTGGACCCCCGCCGACTGGGCCTGGATCGGCGCGCTCGGCGACCTCCTCTTCCCGTCGTGGCACTACGGTCGACCGGTCGTCGGCTACCCGATGGGGAAGTTCGACCCCGAAACCGCCTTCGAGATCGCGGCGGAGTTCGGCGTCACCGACGCGTTCCTTCCCCCCACCGCGATACGGATGATGATGGGGGTCGACGACCCGTCGTCACGCTACGACCTCGACCTGGAGGCGGTCTGTTCGGGCGGGGAGCCGCTCACCCCGGAGATACTCGACTGGGCCGCCGAGACCCTCGACGGCGTGGCGATCAACGAGATCTACGGCCAGACGGAGGCGAACCTGCTGGTGACGAACTGCCGGGGCTGGTTCGACCCGCGGCCGGGAAGCATGGGCAAGCCCGTCCCCGGTCACGAGGTCGCCGTCGTCGACCCCGAGACCGGCGAGGAACGCGCCACGGGGGAGGTCGGCGAGATCGCCGTCCGTCGCGGGCCGGACGCCGCGTACGGCGACGATCCCGTGATCTTCCGGGAATACTGGAACCAGCCCGAAAAGACCGAGGCCACCCGGGTCGGGGAGTGGCACCTCACGGGTGACCTGGGCTACCGCGATCCCGAGGGGTATCTCTGGTTCAAGTCACGCGACGACGACGTCATCATCACCGCAGGCTACCGCGTCGGGCCCGGCGAGGTCGAACGCGCGATCCTCGAACACCCGGACGTCGAGCAGGTCGGCGTGATCGGCGTCCCCGACGAGACCCGCGGGGAGGTGATCAAGGCGTTCGTCCAGCCCATTCCGGGCGTCACGGGCGACGACGCGCTCCGCGAGGCGATCCGCGACCTCGTCCGCGAGAACCTCGCCCGGCACGAGTACCCCCGCGAGATCGAGTTCATGGACGGGCTCCCACAGACGACTACCGGGAAGATACAGCGCCGGGAACTCCGGGCCCGCGAGGGCGTCGAGGACTGAGCCACGAGCCGGCCACCCGCCGGTGGCCCGGTGGCTCCGGCCTACGCGCGGCCTGCAGGCGTGGCGGTCGGAGTCGGCGTACTCGTGTCGGCTCCCGGCGACCCGACACCCGTCCCGGTGGCGTTCCGGGCGGCCGGGAGCCACGCCGGCGACGCGACCTCGGTCTCGCCGACGTCCCGGAAGGTGACGTTCACCGACACCCGGAGCCCGCCGACGTCGTAGGTCAGTCGGTAGGCGATGACGAGGCCGTCCTCCCGGACCGAGGCGTTCATGCTGACGTTCCGCAGGCTGCCCACCCGCTGTGAGCCGTTCTCGACGACGAGGTGATACACCGCTCGACCGTCGACGGCCCGCCGATCGACCACGTCGAACCGGAGCGTCCCGAACAGCCGCGCGAGGCCGGATCGGGCGGTCGCGCGCGCCGGCAGGACCGACGGGCCGGCCGGACCCGACGGTCCATCGAGGGTCGAGTACGTCGTCGTCCCATCCCGGGTCGTCGCGGCGTAGACCACCGATCCGTTCGAGTACCGGGCGAGGCGTGTCTCGGCCGTCCGCCCACCGCGGACGTCCGTCTGGTTCAGGTCGTAGTCGAACCGCTCGCCGCCGGTCGACACCCGGACGACCCGTCGGTAAGCCGACCGGAGCGAGCCGTTCGCGTACCGCCGTCGCTCCTCGCGGACGGTCGTGAACGAGGTGTTCGAGAGGACCGTCGCGTGGGCCTCCGCGAGCCGACCGGCGTCGAACACGCCGTCGGGGGAGACCCCGGGGGCGAGCACCCCCGGCTCCTGTGGCGTCCGGACTTCCGGGGGGAGTGGTGCCGGGGTGACCGTCCGGGTTGGCGTCCCCTCGTCGGCGGGGGTGGCCAGGCTCCCGCACCCGGCGAGCACGACCAGCGCGGCGAGCACGGCCGTGGACGCTACCCGGAACACACGGTCCGTTCGGACCGCGAACGCGAATGGTTACCGGTCGCGGTACCGTCGGTCCGCGGTCCGTGTGATACGCGTGTGACGAGCAGGAATGAGGGGTTCGGAGCCGGAGTGCAGTCCCTCGATCAGTCCGCCGCCTGCTCCTCGGAGTCGTCGTTCCGCGACTCGAGCCACGCCCGGAGCCGCCTGACGCCGCCGAAGACGCCGTTGTCGAAGAACAGGACGACGATCAGCAGCAGCACCCCGAACGAGAACTGCCAGTACTGCTCGAGCAGCGGGAACTGGCTGATGAACCAGCGGATGTACTCGTAGGCGAACGCACCCACCAGGGGCCCGAAGAACGAGTACGGCCCGCCGATGACGGTCATGATGACCGGTTCGGCCGAGAACGACCAGTGGGCGTACTGCGGGTTGACGTTCGTCAGCAGCGGGATGAGCAGCGCGCCGGCGAGCCCGGAGAACGCCCCGGAGACGATGAACGTCATCCAGCTGTGGTAGGTGACGTCGATACCGAGCGCCCGCGCCCGACCGGGGTTCTCCCTGATGGCCTGACAGATCATCCCGAACGGCGAGTTGACGATGCGCCACAGCGCGTACATCGCCCCCACGAAGACGAACACCGTGATGATGTAGTAGAACACCGGATCACGGAGGTTGATCATCGTGAACTCGAACCCGAACAGGTCCACCTGGCCCATGATGAACGTTATCCCGTCCGACCCGTTCGAGAACACGCCGTCGCCGATCCCGAACGCCGCGAGGATCTGGCCGATCGTGTCCTGGAAGAAGACGACGTAGAGGGCCATGCTGAACGAGAGCGTGATCATGGCGAAGTAGATCTCCTCGAGCTGGACCGAGAGGTAGCCGATGAACACCGCCAGCAGCGTGGCCATCAGGACGCCCAGGATCACGGCCAGCACCCACGTCATCAGCACGGACGTGCCGCCGAACAGCTCGGGGAACCCGAGCGCCGGGGCGACGACCGTGACGACCTTCGCGACGGTGTACCCGGAGACGGCGGTGAACATGGCGTGGCCGAACGACAGCAGCCCGGTGTATCCGTACAGCAGGTTGAACGCCGTCGCGAATATCGCGAAGATCAGCGTCTCGGCGAGGAGCGTCGTCTGGAATGGGGGGAGGATCAGCGGGAGGAGGAGCAACAACACCACACCGGCCGCGATGAGGGCGCTGTTGCTCTGTCCGTCGAGGAACCGCTCCCTGACTCCGTAGCTCATTGTGGGATGGTGTGTCTCAGGGGGTCTTTAGACTCCCGGTGGGAGGCCGCTCCCTTCGAGCAGGTCCAGCGAGGTTTCCCGGTCGAGCGTGGTGGTCTGGGTGTTCGTCAGCGTGGCACCGTCGTAGGGCAGGTCCATGTCGCCGGTGTCGTAGGACGTCTCTCCGATCACCGTCGGCGAGTTGGCCTGGTGGCTGTCGGGGTCGAGGGTGATCTCGCCGAACGGCGAGTCCAGCGTCATCCCCTCGAGCTCCGCGACGATGTCGTCGGAGTTCGTGCTCCCGGCCGACTCGATGGCCTGCTTGTACGCGAATGGGGCCGCGTACGAACTGCCGCCGGTGAACGAGGGGAGCGGGACGAGGTCCGAGTCCTGGTAGAGCTCCGCGTAGCGCGAGACGAACTGGTCGTTGACGTCGTTGTCGAACGCCGTGTGGTAGTACCAGCCGCTCCAGTGGAGCCCCTCGGGCACCGTGTCGCCGAGCGCGGCGAACACGTCCGGGGACGCGGAGATGGTGGCGAACTGGTCCTCGACCACGTCGTAGAGGCCGGCCTCGGCGGCCTGGTTGACGAACGTGACGACGTCGGCCGCCCAGACCGACGTGAACAGGACGTCCGGCTCGTCGGCGATGACCTGGTTGATCTGCGGGGTCATGTCCGAGGCACCCAGCGACGGGAACACCGACGCGCCGTACTCGAAGCCGGCGTCGAGCCCGTCCGCGTACGCTTTGAAGTAGTCCCAGGTCTGCGTGCCGTAGGCGTAGTCCGGCCCTAGGTTGGCCACGCGGGTCCCCTCGGGGAAGTTCTCGGCGGCGTACTTCGCGATGGCGTAGCAGTTGATCGAGGAGTTGGCGTTGGTCCGGAACAGGTTGTCGATCCCGGCGGCCGAGTCGCCGTAGGTCTCCTCGTCGTGCTCGGTCGCGAACGGCGTCCCGATGTCCGTCAGGATGACCGGGACGCCCAGCGACTCCCACGTCGGCATCGTGTTGAGCGTCACACCGGAGGAGGTCATGCCGAGCAGCGCGTCGACGTTCTCCTCCTGGACGAGACTCCGGACCTGCCCCTGCGGGTTGTTGCCGTGGTCCCGGATGAACGTCTCGACCTCGCGGCCGTCGATGCCGCCGTTCTCGTTGATCACGTCGACGGCGGTCTCGACCGCGGCCTCCGAGGCCGCCCCCAGCGCCTCCGCCAGGCCCGAGAGGAGGTAGACGCCGCCGATCCGGATCGGTCCGCCGCCGCCGCCGCCACCGATGCCCGAACAGCCGGCCAGCGCCGTCGCCGCGCCGACACCGGCTCCCGCGAGGAACCGCCGGCGGTTGACTCCTCTCGATCCCTGCTCCCCCGATCCCGTTCCCGCCGTCCGCCCACTCTTATCTGACATACGTCTTTATCCCGTTAGTTCATGGCATACATATACCCTGTGGTTGAGAGGTCCGACGACGGCCGTTAATTTCCCCCGCTCGCCGGTGATTTTCCGGGATAGCCGCTCCGGACGACGAAAGGTTTAATCGAGTTCTATGTAACTGCCCGCTATGGTATCGACCGGGCTCATCGTGGATCAGGTGATAACCGGGCTCAGTATCGGGTCCCGGCTGTTCCTCGTCGCCATCGGGCTCAGCCTCATCTTCGGCGTACTGGACGTGCTGAACTTCGCACACGGGGTGCTGTACGCCATCGGGGCGTACGTAGCTATCGTGGTGGTGAACAGCGCCGTCGGGAACTTCTGGGTGGGCGTCGTCCTGGCGGCGGTCGTCGTCGCGCTCATCGGCGTGTTCATCGAGGCCGGGTTCATTCGCCGGATCTACGACAGGGACCACCTGGATCAGCTCCTCCTCACGTTCGCCTTCGTCCTCATCCTCGAGGACGTCATCCGGTTCGTCTTCGGGTCGGGTACCCGGGTCGTCAACCCACCGGCGCTGCTCCGGTTCGACATCGCGCTCGGCGCGGGGTTCAGCATCCCCAGCTACCGGGCGTTCGTCATCCTCATGTCCCTCATCGTGATGGCGGGCCTGTTCGCGGTGCTCCGGACCACGAACATCGGTCGGATCGTCCGTGCCACGGCCAGCGACCGGGACATGGCCCGGCTGCTCGGCATCAACGTCCCGCGGCTCTACACGGGGGTCTTCCTCGTCGGGGCCGCGCTCGCGGGCATCGGCGGGGCGCTCGCAGCCCCACAGCAGGCGGTCACGCCGGGCCTGGGTAACCAGGTCATCATCAACGCGTTCGTCGTCGTCGTCATCGGCGGCCTCGGCTCGTTCACCGGGGCGTTCGTGGGGGCCTACCTCATCGGGCTGATGATCGCCCTCGGGAGCCTCGTCATCGCGGGAGCCGGACAGCTGTTCCCGTTCGTGGCGATGATACTCGTGTTGCTGTTCAAGCCGCAGGGCCTGTTCGGGGGTGTCGAGGCGTGAGCGCGGTCATCGAGACGGAGGGGCTCGAACGCCGCTTCGGGATGCTCGTCGCCGTCGACGACGTCAGCGTCAGCATCAACGAGGGCGAGATCACGAGCATCATCGGCCCGAACGGGGCCGGGAAGTCGACCTTCTACAACCTCCTCGCGGGACAGCTCAAACCGACCGAGGGGGACGTCCGCATCCGCCCCCGTGAGGGCGGGGCCCTCGTCGACGTGACGGACATGGAGCCGTTCGAGATAAACCGCCTGGGGCTCTCGCGGGGGTTCCAGATCAACAACGTCTTCGACGGCCTCTCCGTGACCGACAACATCCGCATCGCCCGGATCAGCCACGACGAACGGACGCTCGACCTCACCGCCCTCGCCCGACAGGACGAGCAACTCACCGCCGAGGTGCTGGAGGTGATCGACCTCGTGGGGCTGGAGGAGATCGCCGACACCGAATGTGCTAACCTGTCCCACGGTGACAAGCGGAAGGTGGAGATCGCCCTGGCGCTCGCGAGCGACCCCTCGGTGGTGCTGCTCGACGAGCCCACCGCGGGGATGAACGCCACGGAGACCCGCCGGATGGTCGACCTGATCCGCCGGCTCGACGAGGAGACCGACACCACGTTCGTCGTCACCGAGCACGACATGGAGGTCGTGCTGGGTATCTCCGATCGGATCCTCGTGCTCGACAGGGGGTCGCTCATCGCCGATGGGACCCCCGAGGAGGTGATGGCCGACGAGCGCGTCCGCGAGGCCTACCTGGGGCTGGACGCCGACGAGGAGGTCGGCGGGGAGTCCGGCTCCGACGTCGGCGTCGGAGGTGAGACGGCGTGAGCCTCCTCGAACTGGAGGGTGTCGACGCGTACTACGGGGCCAGTCAGGCCCTGTTCGGGCTCGATCTGGCTGTCGAGCAGAACGAGGTAGTCGCGCTCCTCGGTCGGAACGGCGCCGGCAAGACCACGACTCTGAGGACCATCACAGGGACGGTCGGCCGTCGGGAGGGCCACATCGAGTACGACGGCGAGGACATCTCCGGGCTCAGCGTCGAAGCCATCAGCAACCGTGGCGTCAAACTCGTCCCCGAGGACAGACGCATCTTCCCGACGCTCACGGTGCGGGAGAACCTGCTGATCGCCCGCGACGCCTGCAAGGGGACCGATCCCCGGCCGATCGAGGAGATGTACGAGGTCTTCCCGAAGCTCGAGGAGCTCAACCAGAGCCTCGGGCAGAACCTCTCCGGCGGGGAGCAGCAGATGCTCTCTGTCGCCCGGGCCCTCATCCAGAGCCCCGACCTCCTCCTGCTCGACGAGCCGACCGAGGGGCTGGCACCCGTCATCGTCGAGGACCTCAGCGAGGTGCTCCACGAGGTCGTCAGCCAGGACGTCACCGTGATCATCACCGAGCAGAACGTCGAGTTCGCGCTCGAACTCTCCGAACGCGCCTACATCATACAGAAGGGTTCCAACGCCTGGGAGGGCTCCATCGAGGAGCTCCGCGCGAACGAGGGGCTGCTCGATCAGTACCTCTCCGTCGGCGGTGGCGAGGAGGGAACGGAGGGCGAGGCGGCCGGCGACGACTGACACGCCGGCCGCGCCGCGCCCACCGATCCATACCGATCGAACGTCGCGACGGTGGCCTCGCTCACCCCTCGTCGGTGAGCGCGCCCCGCATCCGCTCGGAGTAGTCCCAGGTGTGCGTCCGGGTGGGATCGAGACGGATCTCGACCTCCTCCCGGTCCGCGTCGAGGAGCCGTCGGGCGAGCGGGGAGTCGGTCCCGCCGAGGTAGCGGGTCATGAGTTCCCGGAGCAGGCGCTTGTCCGAATCGGGACGCAGGGTCGCCTCGGCGCTCCCCCTGACGCCCATGTAGGGCGGCTCGTTCTCCGACACCTCGAACGCGACCCCGGCGTCGTCCTCGATGAAGGCGACGACGTCGGCCGACGCCGACGTGGCACACCAGAGCGCGCCGTCACGGAGCAGGTACCACAGCGAGAGCATCCAGAGCCGCCCGTCCGGTGTCCGCGTCGCCACCCGAACGGGGATCGCCCGCTCCTCCAGGTACTCGCGGGTCTGCTCCGGCGACCACGGACCGGTGGGCTCGAACATGGGTGTCCCTTCGGCTCGACACCCTTTGAACCCGGGCACGCGACCGACGATCGGTCCGGAGTCCTCGATAGCGCCACCGAGGGCTCATAGCAACCTTCCTTATCGGTACGCTCCCGGATCCGGACATGCCCGGTCTGACCGACGGTGACCTCCGGCGCATCGAGCGGTTCGTCCGGACCCCTCCGACCCGTCGCACCCCCGACATCCTCGTCCCCGCCGACGCGACGGCCCCGGCCGAACCGACGGATACCGAGCGGACGGACGGGACGACGGGCGCGAGCGAACCCCCTCGGTCCCGCCGCTAGATCCTCTGACTCGGCTCCCTCCGACACGCCTCCTGCTCCGAGTTGACCCTCGACACCGCGCCCGTCGCCGTTCTCGTCCGCCGGGAACGGCGGTGGGTTACTTGACCGGTCCGCGCCTGTCGTCGCGTATGCACGAAGAGTCCGACGCCGACACGATCGATCGGAGCCTCCCGCTCAGCATCAAGCTCGCGATGCTCGTCGCGTTCCTGGTCCTCCTGTACGTCCTCCTCGTCGACGTGTTCGGGTTCGCGAGCCTCGTCTGATCCGCACGGCGGTCCCGTCCGCGCGGTGAGAGCGGTCCCGTCCACACGATGAGAGCGTCGTGATTTATGCCGCCGGGGGCGGAAGCCAACCGCGGATGCAGGTCATCGTCCACTTCGCGGTCGGGCTGACCGGCGGTCTGCTCGTCCTCCTGTTCGTCGACTGGGAGCAGCCACGCGAGTTCCTGTTCATCTTCGGAAACGGTGTCTGGGCGATGCTCCCCGACGGCCACTGGATGCTCTCGGCGTTCGGCGTCGACGGCCTCGCGGCGGTCTGGAAGGCGTTCCACGGGACGGCCTGGGCCAACCTCTTCTGGTTCCACCACTTCCTGGACGCCTCCGAGACGGGCCAGGAGAACCTGGAGGCCGGTGCGAGCCTCCTGTTGCTGCTCGTCGCCGTCGGGATCTACTACCTGGAGAACGACTGGAACGCGGAGTGAGCGGCGGGCAGGGTAGCCGGGGTACGACGCTCATCGTCGATACGGGTCGAAGTGAGAGCGGAGAGGAGAATCGGTTGTCCGACCGCGGCCTCCACGGCTCACGGCGATCCGTTCAGCCGAGGAGGTACCGCAGCCAGCGGTTGTTCTGGACGAAGCCCATCTCCTCGATCCGGGCGTCCAGCCCGAGGATGCGACCCGCGCCGATGGCTCCGAGGCCGAACAGCAGGGCCGCGTAGACGATGTGGTCGTCGATGACCCAGCCGTGGGCCAGCGGGAGGCCCGCCAGCAAGCCGCCCTGGAGGGCGGCCGCCCAGTAGAACAGCATCATGACGGCTCCCCAGAAGGCGCTCCAGCGGACGGCCACGCCGAGGATCAGCGCGAGGCCCGTGAGCGTGAGCCCCCACATGTTGAGGATGTCTATGAGCGGGCTGCCGGCCATCGCCAGGAACATCCCCCTGAACGGGTTCCCCTGCGGGATGGCGTTGGCAAGGTAGCCGGCGGCCGTCCAGTTGTTGTCGGGATTGGCGTCGAGATACGTCACCAGCTTGGTGATCCCGCCCTGGAACAGCACCCAGCCCATCACGACCCGCATGACGACGATGGAGTAGCCGATCCAGTGTTCGGAGTATTCGAAGTCGGTCTCGCGGCCGAACAGTTCGGCCTCCAGTTTACGGGTGGTCGTGGACATCGTCGGTCACCTCTACACCAGCAGGTTGCGTCGACACACCCTTCAACCGGGACGGTCGTTCCTATCCGCCGAGAATCGGGTCGCATACCCGCTACCCTCCGACCGGCTCGGCCGCGACCGGTACCTCCCCGGACGTCCGCGTCCGTGACTCCGACGCCCGGAACAGTCCCCGCCGACGTCCGGGGTATCCCGTCGGCTCGTCTGCTGGCAAGCGGACCCCTGAAGTGCGTCCGGCCCCTGTACTCCCCGATGAGCGATACCGGCGGCGCACTCACCCCGGACCGGCCGGACGCCGAGCGCCCATTCAGGGTCGAGGCACCGTTCGAGCCCGCGGGCGACCAGCCCGAGGCCATCGAGCAGCTCTCGCGGGGCTTCCTCGACGGGATGGACGAGCAGACGCTCCTCGGCGTCACGGGCTCGGGCAAGACCAACACCGTCTCGTGGGTGGTCGAGGAGATACAGAAGCCGACGCTGGTCATCGCACACAACAAGACGCTGGCCGCACAGCTCTACGAGGAGTTCAAGAATCTCTTTCCGGACAACGCCGTCGAGTACTTCGTCTCCTACTACGACTACTACCAGCCCGAGGCGTACGTCGAGCAGACCGACACGTACATCGACAAGGACGCGAGCATCAACGACGAGATCGACCGGTTGCGACACTCGGCGACGCGTTCGCTGCTCACCCGCGACGACGTCGTCGTGGTCGCGTCGGTCTCGGCGATCTACGGGCTCGGCGACCCCCGGAACTACGTCGACATGTCCCTGCGCCTGGAGACCGGTCAGGCGATCGACCGCGACGAACTCCTGGGGCGGCTCGTGGATCTGAACTACGAACGCAACGACGTCGACTTCACCCAGGGGACGTTCCGGGTCCGGGGGGACACCGTCGAGGTGTTCCCGATGTACGGCCGGTACGCCGTCCGGATCGAGTTCTGGGGCGACGAGATCGACCGGATGATGAAGCTCGACCCCCTGGAGGGGGAGGTCAAGTCCCAGGAGCCGGCGGTCCTGATCCACCCCGCCGAGCACTACTCCATCCCCGAACAGCGCCTCGAACGGGCCATCGGGGAGATCGAGGAGCTGCTCGAACGCCGGATCGGCTACTTCGAGCGCCAGGGCGACCTCGTCGCCGCCCAGCGGATCGAGGAACGGACCACCTTCGACCTGGAGATGCTCCGCGAGGCGGGCTACTGTTCGGGCATCGAGAACTATTCGGTACATCTCTCGGATCGGGAGTCGGGGGAAGCCCCGTACACCCTGCTCGACTACTTCCCCGACGACTTCCTCACCGTCGTCGACGAGTCACACCAGACGCTCCCGCAGATCCGCGGCCAGCTGGCGGGCGACAAGGCCCGCAAGGACTCGCTGGTCGAGAACGGGTTCAGGCTCCCGACCGCCTACGACAACCGACCGCTCAGCTTCGAGGAGTTCGAGGAGAAGACCGGCCAGACGCTCTACGTCTCGGCCACTCCCGGGGATTACGAGCGCGACCACTCCGCGCAGATCGTCGAGCAGATCGTCCGACCGACCCACCTCGTCGACCCGAAGGTGTCGGTCTCGCCCGCCCAGGGCCAGGTCGAAGACCTCATGTCCCGCATCGACGAGCGGATCGAGCGCGACGAGCGCGTCCTGGTGACCACCCTCACCAAGCGGATGGCCGAGGACCTCACCGAGTACCTGGAGGAGGCGGGCGTCGCGGTCGAGTACATGCACGACGAGACGGACACGCTCGAACGACACGAACTCGTCCGCGGCCTCCGGCTGGGGGAGTTCGACGTCCTCGTCGGTATCAACCTCCTCCGGGAGGGCCTCGACATCCCCGAGGTATCCCTGGTGGGTATCCTCGACGCCGATCAGGAAGGGTTCCTCCGCTCGCGGACGACGCTCATCCAGACGATGGGCCGGGCCGCACGGAACGTCAACGGCGAGGTAGTGCTCTACGCCGACGAGACGACGAACGCCATGGAGGAGGCGATCGAGGAGACCCAGCGCCGCCGGCGCATCCAGCAGGAGTTCAACGAGGAGCACGGCCACGAGCCCCGGACCATCGAGAAGGCCGTCGGCGAGACGAACCTCCCCGGATCGAAGACCGACACCGGGGGGGCCTCCTCGCTCGAGGCCGACGACGCCGAGGAGGCCGCACTGCTGATCGACCAGCTCGAAGAGCGGATGTCCGCCGCCGCGGACAACCTGGAGTTCGAGCTCGCCGCCGACATCCGCGACCGGATCCGTGACCTCCACGAGGAGTTCGACCTGGACCGCGAGGACGAGGGCGTGCCGGCACCGACCGACGAGTTTTAACAACCACTTTTTCCTCCTCCGGTTCCTCGCTCGCTTCGCTCGCTGCGGAACCTCTCCTCGGAAAAACGTGAGGAAACGCTGCGCCCTCCGCTCTCTCCAGACAGACTCGCTTCGCTCGTCTGCCAACGTCCTCGTTCGCTCCCTTCGTTCGCTCACGGAGGACTTCGCTCGCGCGGATGCTCGTCCTCCCATCCGTCAGGAGGCCGTGAGCGAGCAGGACGAGGTAGTCACACGCCCTTGAGAACGTGGGTCAGGTCGGCCGTCTCCGCGACGATCCAGGCGACGAACAGGAGGTACGCGATCAGCAGCGAGTACGACTCGATCCTCGTGAGCGAGAGGTCCGTGCGGAGGGTCCCGAACAGCAGGACCGTCGCGAGCGTGAGGATCCCCAGCATCGGGACGGCGATCGCGAAGTCGATTGGAACGCTGCCGACGAGGAGGACGCCGACCGGGATCACCACGAGCAGGTCGAAGGTGTTCGACCCGAGGACGTTCCCGAGGCTCGTGGCTCCCCTGTCGTCCCGGGCGGACCGGATGCTGACGAGCGTGTCGGGGAGGCTGGTCGCGGCCGCGACGACGGTGATGCCGGCGAGGAACTCCGGGACGCCGAACGTGTGTCCGAGCGATTCCACGGCCCCGACCAGCTGCTCGACGGCCAGCAGGATGACCAGCAGGCCCGCGACGAGTCGTCCCCACTCCCGGCGGACGGGGACCCCGTCCGGGGCGGGCCCGGCCTCGTGGTCGCCCACGTCCTGCCACTGGATGAAGAGGTAGAGCCCGTACAGCAGGAGCGGGATCGTCGCGAGCGGCCGCGTGATCCGTCCGACCAGGTCCGGCCCGTCGGTGACGGGTACGTAGATGACCGCCATGGCGAAGGTGATGATCAGGGCCGAGACGGCGATCATGTAGAACTGCGCCTCCTTGTAGACGACCGTCCGACTGGACTCGAGGTCGCCGTCCGACGCGAGGCTCGACAGCGCCGGGATGACGAGGACGTTGAAGATGGCCGAACCGACGACCGCGCCGACCCCCATGTCGAACACGCCGGCGAGCGCGGCGAAGATCACGCTCGCGAGCTCCGGGAAACTCGACCCGACGGCGACGATGACCGACCCCTGAACGACCGCCGGCAGCCCGTAGCGGGCGGCGAGCCCCTCGGCCGATTCCTCCAGCCAGCCGCTGCCGAGCCAGATGAAGCCCGTCGCCGCGGCGATCACCAGGGCGTTCGCGAGGGAGGTGTTCGGAAGGAGCCCGCCGGGGATCATCGTACCCGACCCGTTCCGCGGACAGTTGGATGAAATCGTCGGTGCCGTTCGAGGATCCGTCCGGGGAGGGAGCGTTCTGCGCTCCCACGACCGCGACGGGAGCGGTCAGTCCTGCTCTCCCTGCATGTCGAACTCCTCGGCGGGCCGACCGGCCCGATCGACCACGTTCGCCGAGACCTCGATGGGACAGTCGACCCGGAGGGCGATGGCGATTGCGTCGGAGGGTCGGGCGTCGAACGTGAGCTGTCGACGCTCGCCGTCGCGGTACTGCTCGGCGTCGATCTTCGCGAGGAACGTCCCGTCGGCGAGACCGTCGATACGGACGCGGTCGAGGGCGCTCCCGAACTCGCCGACCATCTCGACGAGGAGGTCGTGCGTGAGCGGCCGCTCGAACGGCTCGTGGTCCAGGGCGTGCTTGATCGACTGCGCCTGGTCCGTGCTGATGAAGATCGGGACGACGCGATCGTCGACCTCCAGCATGACGACAGGCGTGTCCGGCCCCTGTTCGTTGACGCTCACGCCCACCCGAACCCGGGCCTCGTGTGTCATTACCCTCAATCGGTGGAACGAGTATGAAAACCTTTGGCAGGGACCCCTCTCCGCGGCCGGCTCACCTCCTCACGGGGTCGTGTCTGGGACAGCATCGGCACTCACGAGCTCCTCCCGGCTTCTCCCCGATACACGGTCGGCGTTCCGTCGACGTGACTCCGGGAGCAGACCGATCCGCCGAGGCCCTCCCGGCTCGTCGTCCGACCCCTCGGAGGTAAACGCATTTACCCGCCCGCGGACACCCACGGACAACCCGAATGTCGCCCGCTACCGATCCCCCGCGGAACGTCGTCCTCGTGTCTCTCGAGAGTGTCCGTGCGGACCACTGTGGCTACGCCGGCTACGACCGGGATACGACGCCGAACCTCGACCGCATGGCGCGGGCGGGCGTGGGGTTCCAGCACGCCGTGACCGCCGGCGGGTCGACCCCGGCCTCGATGACGGCCGTCCACACCGGCGAGTACCCGCTGACTGACCCGAAGGACACCGATCCCGGCAGCTGGCGGGCCGAACTCCGGCCCAAGCGAACCGTCGCGTCGGCGCTCTCCGGGGCGGGCTACCGGACCGGCGCGTTCGTCCCCAACGCCTTCGTCTCGAGCTACTTCGGCTTCGGCGAGGGGTTCGACGACTACCGCGACTTCCTCCCCGAGGAGGCGAGGGTTCGTATGGCGGGCTCGAAGACCGGGACCGACACCTCCCTCGGAGCACAGGTCCGTACCCTCGCCGGGAACGCGAGACAGGTGTTCGAGGGGCAGACACCGTTCCACAAGCGCAAGTGCTGGGAGGAGTACTACGACGACGTCCTCGAGTGGGTCGAGCGCGACGACGACCGGCCGTTCTTCCTCTGGGTGTTTCCAGAGGAGACCCACACGCCATACATCCCGCCCGCCGCCCGGCGCGACCTCCCGACGACCGCCTCCTATCTCCTCCGGAACGCCTCGTTCCTGAAGAAGCTCTGGGTCGACCAGCGCTCCTCCTTCTCGCTCACCGACCGCCAGCGCGATCGGCTGATCGCCCAGTACGACGATCTCCTCCGGTACGTCGACGGGCTCCTCGGTCGGCTGCTCGACGACCTCGCCGAGTACGATCCGGTGTTCGTCGTCCACGGCGACCACGGCGACGGTTTCGGCGAACACGGGTTCTACGAACACCCCCAGTCGCTCTACGAGGAACTGATACACGTCCCTCTGGTGGTTCACGATCCCGCCGACCGCGAGGGGCCGGCGTCCCGGAACGGGACGGACGTTCCCCCCGACTCCGAGACGGGGGAGTCGACCCCCGTGAGCCTGCGATCGCTCCCCGCCACCATCGAGACGGTCGCCGGGGTCGAACGGACCTTCGAGGGACCGTCGGTCTTCGAGGCCGAGGACCCCTACGTGGTGGCCAAGGTGACCGAGGGCGACCACCGGAAGGTCGCGGCCAGGGGCACCCGGTGGAAGTACCTCTCGCAGGAGCGAACGGAGGGAGAGCTGTACGACCTCCGGTCGGACCCGACCGAACAGGTCGACCGAAGCGGGGAGTATCCGGAACTGACCGCGGAACTGGACAGGATCGTCGGCCGACACCGGAATGCCGACCGCGAACGGCTACTCGTCAGATCGCACCTCGACGATCTGGAGGGCGTCTGATTCAGTCGCCGAGGAACTTCGCGAGCGCTTGCAAGTCGAGCTGGCTGGCCAGACGTTCCGCCCTCCGTGGGACGCTCGCGTCGAACGCGAACGGCTCGTCGGGCTCGAACGCGAGCATCCGAGGTGTCGCGGCGAGTCGCGACCACAGGATGCGTGCCGTGTCCTCGAACGCCCTCGTTCGAGACACCTCCTCCGGGCCGCCGTACTCCCGACGTACCCGTGCGCTCTCCTCGGCGTGGGCCGCGTCACCGGCCGTCCGTTTGTTCTCCGCGTGCATGCGGTTCCCCGCGACGAGGTGGGGAACGTGTTCGAACCGGTACCGTCGCCCGAGGTAGAGCCAGTACTCGAGGTCCATGCTGTAGTCGAGGCTGGTATCGAGTCCCCGATCGGCGACGACGTAGTCCCGGAAGAACGTCGCCGGCTGGGGGATGGAGTAGCTCCGCTGTAACCGGCCGTAGTCCCAGTCCAGGGCTCGCCGGACACGGCGGATCTCTCCCTCTCGTCCGATCTCTACGTGGTCGCCGTAGAGCACGTCGGCGTCAGGGCGTGTTTCGAACTCGTTTACCATCCGTTCGACCGTATCTCGGTAGAAATATACGTCATCGGAGTTGAGCCAGCCGACGACGTCACCGGTCGCGTTCTGGAAGCCCTTGTTGATCGCGTGGCTCTGTCCCTCGTCAGGTTCTGAAATCCATTCGAGAGAATAGTGTGGGTCATCTGCTGTCTCTCTTTCAACTCGTTTCAGAATCCTAATTGTTCCATCGTCCGAACCGCCGTCGAAGACGAGATGGTTGATATTATTGTAAGTTTGAGTCTGAACTGAGTCAAGTGTGTCCTTAATATAGTCTGCTTGATTGAATGAGGGAGTAACGATTATGACTAAGGGTGCTGCGCTCATTCAATGTGGCCTCTTATAATGAAGTAAAGACTGTATAGGTTCTGCAAATACAGTGAAGATATTATTTTAGGAAGTAATCCTGTTTCCGGAATTTCAGAATAGTATTTGCTCATATCTGATGTCAATTGGTTTTCATGAGTTCGAAATCCAGAAATCACAGTCCCAATCTGTTCTAATTCTGCTCTTTCGGCGAATTGCTGCCACAGAAAATAATCACCTGCCAATTTGATACCTGATGGGAATCCACCCTTTTTATCCCATAGATCTGCTGTCCAAAACATAGACTCTTGCTGCATCCAACCTAAAGCTCTCCCATGATACCACCCCTTTTCTATCCACTCTCTTCGATAGTAGGGCCGCAGTGGATTTACGTAGTATAAAACACCGCTTTCGTCCCAGTCTGCAGGATGTCCAATTATCCACTCCGTGCTTTCTTGAGTAAGGTGATCTACTGCAACTTCTGCTGCCCAAGGAAGGTACATATCATCTGTATTCAACCAAGCAAATATTTCTCCAGAAGCTAAATCAAAGCCCTTCTCGATCGCGTCATACATCCCTTCATCTGGTTCAGATATCCACGTTAGGTTGTAGTCTTCCTCATACTGTTGTATTATCTGGGTGGTTCCGTCTTCAGAGCCACCATCCACTATGATATGTTCTATGTTATCATATGTCTGGTTTATAATAGATGTGATGTTCTGTTCAATATATTCACTTGAGTTGTAAGATGGAGTAACGATCGAAACGAGAGGACAACAATTCATCCAGATAAAGAACTGATCTTTACTATATCGGATCGTTTGATATACGCGACTTAAGACACGGAACGTACGACGGCGTCACCGACTCGTATGCGACCCCTCTTCGCTCGCCGTACTCGATCATCTCGGTCAGGGTCTCCACGTGCTCCTGGTAGTAATCCCCGTACACGCGGTCTCTGAAGAACGCCGGGTGGGTCTCGAAGGCGGTGTTCATCAGCTCGTCGTCGTACTGTCCGACCTCGCTGTGTTCCCAGAAGTACGACTCGTCCTCCTTGCGCCCGTCGGCACCCACGATCCGCACGCGGTCGGTCAGCGCCGAGGCCACGGGGAGCATGAGCAGGGTCATGACGTTGGCCGTCCCCATCACTTCCAGCGAGTCGGCGGTCGGGAATCGGACGATGTCGTCGTTGGCGTAACGCAACCCGACGAGCCGATCGACGAGGTCGGGATAGTGCCCGACGAGCAGTTCGCGGTACTGCTCCGGGACGACCGCGACGAGGTCGTACTCCCGGATCGCCCGGACGGCGTCCTCCCTGAACTTGACGGCGTACCGACTCGGGCCGAAGTGGAAGACCGGGTCGCCGAACGTCAGCACGTCCGGCTGGAGGTGCTCCAGCAGGTCGTCGTTCCGGACGATGCTGTTGCAGATGATCGAGAGCGCGTCCTCGGGGAACTCCCGTTCGAAGGCGCGGTCGAGGCTCGGGCCCGTCGCGAAGACGTAGGAGGTGTCCTGTTCCTCGCTCCGGCGTTCGAGTTCCTCGTACACGTCCCGCGAGCGGTCCTCCAGCCCGCTTCGTGCGTCGTTACTGACCCGCGCCCACGTCACCGGTTCTGTGTGGGAGTAGAACGCCGGGTCGACGACGTCGACGCTCGCGGCGTTCCTGAGGGCAGCCCCGGACAGCCGGGCATCGGCGTCCCAGACGAGCAGACGGCCGGCGGTCCGTGCCCGCTCGTCGAGCGTCCGGGCGTCCACGTTCGTGAGCGGGAGGTGGTCGGTCTCGAAGTTCCCCTGGGCTTCCGACGTGTGTTCGCTCGCGTCGGCGACGTCGCCGTCGACGCTCACCGTCAGATCGAGGCCCTCGACCGTGCCAGCCGGGAAGTACCAGCCGAGCCGGTTCAGCAGGTCGCCGAAGGCCGTGGGCGAGTCGAACGCCGGGTAGAGCACGACCTCTCCGACCCGTTCGCGCTCGGCCGTCCACGGAGCGTACTGCCCGAGGAGGTTGAAGGCGTGGAAGTCCGCCGCCCGGAGCTTGATCCGGAGGAGGTTCTTCGACGCGGTCGCGACCGACGACTTCACGCGAGGCCGTACCAGAGGGGGGGATATAGTGATTGCCCTCCCACTAACTACCGGCACGTTCGCCTGATCGTCCCGCGGGGTCCCGGAGTGAGGCTCTTGTACCGGGACGTCGAGGCGTGGACATGGAGACCGATTCGGACGATGTCACCGTCGTCCGCGAGGACGGCCGTGCCACGGTGACGCTCGACCGCCCGTCGAAACTGAACGCGCTGACAGGTGAGATGTTCGCGGCGATCGGCGAGTCGTTCGAGTCGTTCGCCGAGGACCCGCCGAGCGTCGTCACGGTCCGCGGGGCGGAGGGGAACCTCTCGGCGGGCGTGGACATGTCCGGCGTGCCGGGGTGGGCGGAGGACCGCCCGCTCGCGGTCCGCGACGCGCTCGAGACGGTCCACGACGCGGTCGGTGCCATGGAGGCGCTGGACGCGCCCGTCGTCGCCGCGTGTGAGGGCCACGTCCTCGGCGGCGGACTGGAGCTCGCGCTCGCGTGTGACATCCGCGTGGCCGCCCCCGACGCGACGTTCGGCCTGCCCGAGTCGAAGATGGGGCTGGCGATGGACGTCGGCGGCGCACAGAAGCTCCCCGGGATGGTCGGGGAGGGGCTGACGAAGTACCTCGTGATGACGGGCGAACCGATCGGTGCCGAGCGGGCGTTCCGGTCGGGACTCGTCGAAGTGCTCGCGGAGGAGGGTGAGTTCGAGTCCGAACTCGCGACCCTCGAGGCCTCGCTAGCGGAGAAACCCACCTACGTCCACGGCCTGGCAAAGCGCCAGATCCACGGCGTCAGACCGGACGTCGGGACGGGGATGTCGCTCGCAATCCACCACGCTATCGCGGCCTATCACGAACCCGAGACGATGGAGCGCGTGGAGGAGTTCCTCGGCGGCGAAGAGTAGAGGGGGTCGGCTACGCCGGGCGCTCTATCTCGATCGCGAGCTCCTCGGCCAGTTCCTCGGTCGCGCCGACCGCCTCCGGCCGCCGACCCGCGAGGACGTGCTCGTACACCCGCTGGAGCTGTGCGGCCACCTCGTCGTCCCGGGTCGAGGGGGACGCCCGTCCAGTCCGCTCGGGGATCGATATTTCGGCTGCCATACCGATCGATGGGACTCGACCCCGGTCGTAGCTATCTACGAACTCAGATTCTGAGTTCTGCTGTGAGCACACGGGTTCCGAAAGGGAGCCGAGATCTGGGGCGAACTCCTCTGATTCGGTGGTCACTGTCGACCGGTTACTCGACCCGCTCGACCTCGAATCGGAGGTCGGCGGCCCGTTCCGCACCGTCGACCAGTCCTCGCACCCGCTCACGGGCCGCCCGCCGGGAGGGAGCCAGGACGACGAGCCCGTCGATCTCGTCGTCGCCGCTCGCCCGATAGGCCTCCAGGTCGCCGTCGAACTCCGTCGCGTACGCCCGCAGGATCGCCCGGACCCGGCGTTCGAGTTCGGCGAGATCGCACTCGCCGGCCTCGAAGGCCGCAAGCGCCTCCTCGACGTTCCGTATCACGGAGATGCGGTCCATCGCTACCTCCCGCGGTCCGCGGATCGATCACTCCCCCTCGCGGCGCTGGTCATCGGGCGGTATCCGGCGGCCGGGACGGATAAACCTCGCCGTGACTCGCACTGCGATACTCGTTCCTGGCGGGGTGGGGACCGACTCGTCCCGTCGTGGCGAGCCGGACGGACGCGAGGCCTGGGGACCTGGCCTACACCACCCGCAGGTGGTCGGTCTGTGGCTCGTAGATGTCGCCCTTGTTCTTGAGCTTCTGTATCTCGTGTTCGACCTTCGAGCGGTCGATTCCCGCCTGCTCGGCCCGCTCGATCACTTCCTCGAACGGCGCGCCCCGCTCGTACTCGTCCTGGAGCTCCCTGATGATGCCCTTGACGTTCTTGATGCGGTCGCGCTGTGACTTCGAGGTGCCGGCCTCGACCATGTCGGCGTCGAACTCGCCCGTCTCGGGGTCCATCCCGACGTCCTCCAGCGAGGAGCGGACGATCTCGATGACGCGGTCGGTGTCTTCCGTGGTCACGGTGTCGGAGAGGCGGATGCGCGCGGAGGCCTCGGCGAGTCTGACGAGCGCCTCGAGTTTGCGCGCGGTGACCGGCACTGGCGAGTCGTCGCCCTCGCCCTGGCCCCGGAGGGTCACGTAGAACTCCCGGATGGCCTCCTTGGCCTCCTCGGTCATCGTCGGGTAGCACTCCCGCTTGGCGAACGCGACGTACTTCCGGAGGAGGTCGGCCTCGATGGCCGGTTCGACCTCCTCGGTCACGCTGTCGACCTCCTCCTGGGAGACGTTCGACGTGGCGACGTTCGAGCGGTGGGTGTGGAGCTCACCCGCGAAGTTCGTCTTGATGATGTGTTCCGCGAGGTCGCGGTCCTTCTCCTCGTCCGGCTTGTCCGTGATCGTGAAGATCAGGTCGAACCGCGAGACCAGCGCCGGCTCCAGGTCGATCTGCTCGGCGATGGGCTCGTACTCGTCGAACCGGCCGTACTTGGGGTTGGCCGCGCCGAGCAACGAGCAGCGGGATTTAAGAGTTGCATTAATTCCGGCCTTGCTTATGCTAATGCTTTGTTGTTCTAGCGCTTCGTGCATAGCCGACCGGTCTTCCGACCGCATCTTGTCTAGTTCGTCGATTGCGGCTATCCCCTGGTCCGCGAGCACGAGCGCGCCGGCCTCCAGTGTCCACTGCTGGCCGTCCCCGAAGTCGTCGCGGACCGCCGCCGCGGTCAGACCCGCGCTGGACGAACCTTTACCAGATGTGTAAACCGATCGTGGAGCGAGGTTCCGGATGTACTGGAGTAGTTGACTCTTCCCCGTACCGGGGTCCCCGATCAGGAGCATGTGCAGGTCACCCCGTATCTTCGAGCCGTCGGGGAGCTCCTTCCGTACGCCCGAGAACAGCTGCATGATGATGGCGAGCTTCTCCTCGCGGTAGCCGTAGATCGAGGGCGCGAGCGAGTCGACCATCTTCTCGTAGAGGTCCGGGTCGTTCGAGAGCTCGAGAATCGCCCGCTCGTCCTCGTCGGTGATGTCCATGTCCTCGAACTGCTCGTCCTCGATCTCGATCGAGAGCCCCTCCATGTAGAAGTCGAAGATGGCGGATTTCTGACCCTGGTTCTCCTGCTGGTCGAGGTGGAGGATCCCCGTCGCCGTGACGTGGTCGCCCGCCGTCACCCTACCCGTGATGTCGTCCTCGATGTGTATGTCGATCGCCTGGGGGGTCTCGCCACCGCGGAGCCCCTCGGGGGACTCCTGGACGCGGAGCTTCTGTGCGTCGACGAACTCCGACTGATCGAAGTTGATCTGGAACGGCCCCTGCCGCTCACATCCCTGGCACTCGTGTGGCTCCTGGAAGTCACTACCCTGCGGGATGCGCGTGAGGGTACCACAGCGCTGGCACTCGAAGGCGGCCTCCTGCATCTTCGGGCGCACGTCCGTGGCCTTTCGGACGATCCCCTGGACGGCGACGAGGTTGCCGACGTGGTCGGCCCGGATGTCCCGGATGCCCGTCGGGTCGGCGAGCCCGCGGACGCGAACGTGGGCGTTGCCGAGCTTGACGTCGACGGGCAGGTCGTAGAGCCGGAGCGCCTCCTCCGCGTACTCGAGCATCTGCCCGGGCTTGGCGAGGAAGTCGTCGGCGACGTCCGGGTCGTACCTGTAGAGGTCGTCCCAGTCGACGTAGAGCGAGCGCTGTTCGCTGGGGTACTTCTGGGCGAGCTGGCCGATCTCGTTGCGGTAGTAGTTGCGGTAGAACTCCTCGAACCGCTCGATGAGGTCGGCGTCGTCCGCGAGAGACATCGGTCGAGGACGGGTTGTGCCGCTTCGGGTATCAAGCTTCGCAAAGGGTGGGGTGAAAGTGAAACGCCACACCCGGCGGCCGCTCGCGTCGTCCGTTCGCTACTCTGCGCCGCGAGCTTTTGTCCCTCGGCGTCGTAGGGTATCCATGCGCGGTTTCACGGCGATCCTGTTCGACCTCGACCACACGCTCTGTACGCACGAACAGGACGCCGAGACCGTCTACTACGGCGCGTTCGAGGTGGCGGGGATCGAACCGTTCGGCGAACCCGACGCCCTCTGGGCGGCGCTCTCCGACTCGCCCCCGCCGACCCCCGACGACCGGCTCGCGTACCTCGCCGACGGGTTCGCGAGCGTCGCCGACGGCCACGGCCGCTCGGTCGACGCCCGGGCGCTGGCCCGCGGGTTCGACGAGGTCGTCGACCACTCGGCGGTGGCGTTCAGGGAGGGCGCGGAGGTGGCGCTCGAGGCCGCCCGCGCGCACGCCCCGGTCGGCCTCCTGACGAACGGCCCCGCACACCGCCAGTCGGCGAAGCTCGAGGCACTCGGTCTCATGGACGCCTTCGACGCCGTCGTCTTCGCCGGGGACATGCCGCGACGGAAACCGCACCGGGATCCGTTCGAGCGGGCGCTCGACGAACTCGGCGTCGAGGCACCGGGGGCGCTCTACGTCGGCGACTCCCTGAAGTACGACGTCGCGGGTGCGAAGGGAGCGGGACTGCGGGTCGCGTGGTGTCCGGCCGACGGTGAGGACGACCCCGGCGAACACGCCCCGGAGTACGTCCTGGGATCGCTCGCCGAGCTCGTGGACGTGCTCGGCGGGTCGGGTTGAGCGTCGACTCGGCGTCCATCTCCCTGCTATCGGGGGACGAGCAGGCCCTCGTGGGAGGAACCGACGGAGAAGGGGTGCTGGCGGCGGGCGGTGGGGTTCGGGGTTCAGTCGATATAGCCGAGCGCGTCCTCGATGCGGCCGAGCTCCGGCCCCGTCGTGTCGTTGCCGGCGACGTAGCCCGAGGTGTTGGCGACCAGCCCGGAGCCGACGAGCGGACCGCCGTAGTTGATGGTGCCGATGTCGGCCGGGACGCCGAGGAGGTCCTCGAGGTAGTCCAGTTCCTCGTCGGTCGACTTGGGGTGACAGAGCACTCCCCGGGACGTGGTGACGGCGGCGGTCCCAACCGTCCGGACGCCCGCGAGGTCGCCGCGCTCGACGGGGACGTCGAGCGCGTCCTCGACGGCCTGCACGGCCTTCCGGGAGAGGTCGGGGTGGACGTACGCGCCGGTGTCGTTGGCCAGGACGACGTTCCCGGCGGCGTTGATCCGGCCCGGGAGCTCGTCGACCGGGAGGTCCGTCGCGTCCTCGATGCGCTCGCGCTCCCGGTCGGTGACGCGGCTGCTCACGAGGACGCCGTTCTCGTTCCCGACGGCGAGCGCACCGACGGTTCCGGAGCCGGCGACGGTCGTTCTGACTGCTGGAACTTCGAGTTCGGCCTCGAAGTCCTCGACGAGCGCGTCGTCCATGTCCGGCCTG
This sequence comes from Salinirubellus litoreus, assembly GCF_037335815.1. NCBI lineage: Archaea > Methanobacteriati > Methanobacteriota > Halobacteria > Halobacteriales > Natronomonadaceae > Salinirubellus > Salinirubellus litoreus. The sequence continues at coordinate 953,323 of NZ_CP147841.1, forward strand.
AGGAGCACGCAGTCGTCGGTGGCGCGGACGAAGACGCCGACGTACGACGAACCGGAGAGGGCCGCGCGGAGCACGCTATCGCCTACGCCGTCTCCGCTTCCACGACCCGGTCGCCCTCCTCCTCGAACCGGGCGGCGCGGACGCGGATCTTCGACGGCGGCTTCTTCCGGCCGCGGGACCAGATCGCCTCGTTGATCGAGGGGTCGAGGCGGACGGCCTCCTCGTCGACGGAGAAGTGCTTGGCGAGGTGCTCGCGGATGATCCGCATCGCCCGGTCCGCGCGCTGGTGTTTGGCCTCGGCCCCGACGTCACGGAGCGGCACGGTGACGACCCGCTCCTCGAAGTCGCTGGCGCTCATTCGTCCGTGTCGTTACGACGCCAGTTGCGGCGCTTGTAGTTCTGCATCGTGTCGCGGTCGGTCTTCATGATGACCCAGGCCGGCACGCGCGAGTTCTGGCGCTCGAGCTTGGCCAGCCGCTTCTTCTTGGCCTTCGACTTCTTGCCCATAGTGGGACGGACTACCCCTCGCCGGCTTAAATTCTTGTTCCTTTGGCCCTCGCCGGTCGAGCGGTCACAGCAGCGCCAGCGGCACCATCACGAGCACGCCCACGACGAGGCCGCCGGCGAGTTCGCCGTAGCCGCGGTTCGGGAGCCCCTCGCCCAGCTCGAGCGCTTCGGGGATGAACTCGGTGAGCACGAGGTAGACCATCGCGCCCGCGGCGAAGCCGAACCCGACGGGGAGGAACTCCCGGGCGACCCGGACGAATCCGAACGCGAGGACCGCCCCGATAGGCTGGGGGAGCGAGGAGAACACCGCCCACCAGACCATCTTCCACTCCGAGACGCCCATCGACCGCAACGGGATGGATATCGCGACCCCCTCCGGAACGTTGTGGATGGAGATCGCGACGGTCATGAATATCGCCAGCAGGGGGACGGCGAACCCGAGGAACGCGACCCCGCCTTCGAGATCGAGGTCGGCGAACGAGACGCCGATCGCGACCCCCTCGGGGAACGAGTGGACCGTGAGGATGCCGAGGATGAGCAGCAGTTTGCGGAAGTCGGCCTCCTCGTAGCGACGCGGGTTCACCTCCTGGCCCTCGATCACCTCGTGGGCGACGATCACCAGCGCGACGCCAGCCAGGAGCCCGACGACCAGCGGGACCGTCCGGGCGATCCCCTCGTTCACGCCGAGGGCGACGACCCACGCCCACGGGCTGGCCTCCGCCAGCCCCTCGGAGATCAGGCCGAACACCGACGCCGAGAGCATGATCCCCGACGCGAGCCCCCAGAGGATCACGTTCCAGCGGTCGCTCACCTCGTCGACGACGAAGAAGGGGATGGCCCCGAGCCCGGTCGCCAGCGCGGTTATCAGCCCGGCGACGAACACGAGCAGGTAGTTCTCCAGTGCGGCCACACCGAGCGTAGACGGTCGAGGGGCATAAGACGTGTCATACTATCCGACAAGTTTCGGTCGACCTAATCCCCGCGGTCGGCGGCTGGCGGCGGGACGCCCGTCGGCGCGTTCGCGCCCTCGTCAGAGGGGGAACGACTCGACCGTCTCGTAGACGGGCCCCGCCTCCGAGAGTGTGCTCTCGGTGAGCCGGACCTCCCCGATCCGGAGTCGACCGACCGCCGGGTCCCCCTCCCGGACGAGTCCCTGGATATTCGATTTCGAGCGAGCGTCCCGGACCCGCGCGAGCGTCGCGTGGGGCGTGAAGTCGTGCTCTTCGGCGTCGAAGCCGATCGCCGTCGTCTCCCGCTCTATCGCCTCGTGGAGTCGTGTGAGTTCGTCGCTTCCCGCTCCGACGCCGACCCAGACGACGCTGATGTAGTCGAGCGACGGGAACACCCCGTACCCCTCGAACGCCGCCTCGAACGGCTCGACGTCGGCCGACTCGACGGCCTGCCCGAGCGCGTCGATCACCTCGTCCAGTCGCGACTCGGGCGTGTCGCCGAGGAACTTCAGGGTGACGTGTACCCCCTCTGGGTCGACGGTGTCGACGCCCGGCAGGTCGGCGAGCGGTTCCTGAATCTCCCGGATCTCGTCGGCGAGCCCGTCGAGGTCGACGCTCACGAACAGGCGCTTGCTCATGGGGGAAGTCGGATCGCCGGGGAGTTCGCTCTTTGGTCCCCGGATTCAAATGGGATGAGGGGACCACCGCTTCGCGTGATCTGAGAGCGACCGGGGCGGGTGATGCGGGTCTCCGGACCCGACCGAGGCGGTGGTCTCGAGCGTGACACACCTCGTCCCGACGGAGACGCGCCGCCACGTGTCACCTGCTCGCCACCGCGCCGCCACGACGCAGGGCTTAACCCGCTCGTTCGCCAACCCGGTGGTATGACCGACGACGAGGACCCCGAGCGCCGCCCGCACGAGTTCTCCGGCGGCGAGGGATTCGACGAGCCACACGAGGGGTTCGACCTCGACCCGCCGGAGCTGTCGGTCGACCCCGGGATGGTCGATCCGATCGACTCCCGCGTCGTCGCGGACACGCTCGACGACCGGCAGATAGCCAAGGAGGAGGTCGACGCCGCGGAACTACTCGAAGTGGGCCTCGGCTACATGCGGATAAATCGCCACGAGCAGGCCGCCGACGCGTTCGAGCGTGTCGCTCGCTTCGCCGAGAATTCCCGCATCGAGCAGGAGGCCTGGGTGAACAAGGGGGCTGCGCACAACGAACTTCAGGAGTGGGACGCCGCCATCGGGGCGTTCGAGGAGGCGCTCCACATCGACGACCGCTCGGAGCACGCCGCCAGCGCCGAGACGAACCTCGCGTACGCGCTCTGGGAGGCCGGGCGCACGGAGCAGGCGCTCGAACACGCCGAGCACGCGGTCGAACTCGACCAGCGGTTCCCGCAGGGCTGGTACAACCGCGGGTTCTTCCTCCTCGAGCGCGGGCTCGCCGAGGAGGCCCTGAACTGCTTCGACAACGCCATCCGCCTGGGTTACCGGAACGCCGAGGTGCTCGACGAGAAGGCCCGCTGTCTGGAGGAGCTCGGCGAGCACGACCGCGCCGAGGAGATCGCCGAGGAGGCGGAGGAGATGCGACGCGAGGCCGAGGAGGAGCTCGTGCGCGAACGCGACGGCTGATGTCGGTCCTCCTCACCGAGCGGGAGACGCCAGAGGGACTGCTCGTGACCGTCTGTGACGCCGACGTCGTCGGCGAGACGTTCGAGAACGGGTCGGTGTCGCTCACCGTCGAGGCCGACTTCTATGCCGAGGACGCTCGCGAGGCCACCGCCGAGGACGTCGCCGACAGCCTCTCCCGGGCGCTGACGGCCAACCTCGTCGGGACTCGCTCGGTCGAGATCGCCGTCGAACACGGGTTCGTCGACGAGGGGAACGTTCTCGACCTCGACGGTACCCGCCACGCGCAGTACCTTCGGCTGTAGTCTCTCGCGATCGTCCATCTCTCGTGCTCGCCGTCGATTTAGGCCGACCGAAGGAGTGACCTACCTCCGGGCCCTGGGTACCGACAATGGGAACCAAGGAGGTCGAACCGCTCGACGTGACGACTATCCGCGAGGACTTCCCGGTCCTCGAACGGGAGGTCGGCGGCGAGCCGCTCGTCTACCTCGACAACGCGGCCACCTCACAGACGCCCGAGCGGGTGATCGAGGCGATCAGCCACTACTACCGCCACTACAACGCGAACGTCCACCGGGGGATCCACCAGCTGAGTCAGGAGGCCTCGATCGCCTACGAGGAGGCCCACGACCGCGTGGCCGAGTTCGTCGGGGCCGACGGCCGCGAGGAGATCGTCTTCACGAAGAACACGACCGAGGCGATGAACCTCGTCGCCTACGCCTGGGGGCTGAACGAGCTCGGCCCCGGCGACGAGGTCGTCCTCACCGAGATGGAGCACCACTCCTCGCTCGTCACCTGGCAGCAGGTCGGCAAGCGAACCGGCGCGGACGTGAAGTACGTCCCCATCACCGAGGAGGGTTATCTCGACGTGGAGGCGGCCCGCGACCTGATCACCGACGACACGGAGATGGTGAGCGCGGTCCACTCCTCGAACACGCTCGGCACCGTCAACCCCATCGGGGAGCTCGCCGACATCGCCCACGACCACGGCGCCTACCTGTTCGCCGACGCCGCCCAGTCGGTGCCCAACCGACCCGTCGACGTGAAGGAGCTCGACGTCGACTTCGCCGCCTTCTCCGGACACAAGATGTGCGGACCCACGGGGTCGGGCGTGCTCTACGGCAAGGAGCACGTCCTCGAGGGGATGGAGCCGTACCTCTACGGCGGCGACATGATCGTGAAGGTCACGTTCGAGGAGTCGGAGTGGAACGAGCTCCCCTGGAAGTTCGAGGCCGGCACGCCCAGCATCGCTCAGGGTATCGCGCTCGCGGAGGCGTGTGACTACCTCGACGAGATCGGAATGAAGCGTATCCAGCGCCACGAGGAGATGCTCGCGGAGTACGCCTACGACCGCCTCACGGAGTTCGACGACATCGAGGTGTACGGGCCGCCCGGCGACGACCGGGGCGGTCTCGTCGCGTTCAATCTGGAGGACGTCCACGCCCACGACGTCGCCTCCATCGTCAACGACTACGGCGTCGCCATCCGTGCCGGCGACCACTGCACCCAGCCGCTCCACGACGTACTCGGCGTCGGGGCGTCCGTGCGGGCGTCGTTCTACCTCTACAACACCCGCGAGGAGGTCGACAAGCTCGTCGAGGCCGTCGACGCGGCCCGGCAGCTGTTCGCCTGACGATCCCCGCTCTCACCCCTCCCCGTCGGTCGTCTCGTCCTCTCCCCCTTCCTCGTTCGCTCCCGCGCCGAACCAGCCGTACCCCTCGATCAGCGTCGCCAGGGCCACCACCCCCAGCCCGCCGGCGATCACGAACCGATCGGAGAGCGACGCGATCCCGGCCGCCAGTAGCGCCGGCGTCCCCATCCAGAGGTACTCGAGGCTCGTCGGCGGCCGTCCCCGGAGGAGGTCGCGGGCGGCGGCGTACAGTCCGACCGCGCCGGCGACCCCCGCGAGGACGACGACCGCTCCGACCGAGCCGTCGAACGAGAGGAGCGCGGCGACGAGTGCGATCACCCCCCAGAAGAGCGCGTAGGCCCCGTCCGAGGTGAGGGTCGGGCGCGTCCGATCCGCACGTTCCCCTCCCGAGCGTTCACCCTCGCCGCCGGAGTCCCCGTCGTCGGTCACGTCCGGTGGCTCCGCTCCCCCCGGGCATGGGCGTTCCCATCGTCCCGCCCCCACCCATCTCCGGGATCGTCGACCGCACGACACCCTTTTCCTCCGTGCTCGCCAAGCACCGACAACAATGGGTATCGGTTCAGGCTCGGACATGTACCGCCAGCAGATCCTCGACCACTACAAGAACCCGCGGAACTACGGGGAGCTGGAGGACGCCACCTTCGAGCACGTGGGCGAGAACCCGATGTGTGGGGACACGATCAAGGTCTTCGTCAAACTGGAGGAGGACGGCGAGACCGTCGAGCGGGTCTCGTTCGTCGGCGACGGCTGTGCGATCTCGCAGGCCTCCGCGAGCATGCTCACGGGCGAACTCCGGGGGATGACCCTGGAGGAGGTGCGCGAACTCGACCGCGACGACGTCCTCGATATGCTCGGCGTCGAGGTGACGCCGATGCGGATCAAGTGCGCCGTCCTCGCCGAGAAGGTGGCCCAGGACGGCACCGAGATACACCTCGGCGAGAAGGACATCGAGAAGACGAAGACGGAGTAACGCGCTGTCTCCCGCCCGGAGGCCGTTCCGAGGGCTCGCTGGCGCTGACGCACGCCCGAACGAGAGGATGCCCCCTCACCTACTACGTCGTAGACGTGAACCCACCAGACCGTCGACTACCGCCCGAGGGCGAGCGTTCCATCGCTGCCGCCGCCAACCGGAACCCCCCTTCGATTCGACTGCGAATCACGGCCACGTCTCCCGGATATCCAGTCGAGTTTACTACTTTCACTCCGGTCTACCTACGCTTATGTGAGTCCGGACGGTCGCATCTGGTTGTACGCGCTTGGCATGCGCGCGGTTGGGGAACCAGAAACGGTAAGTGCCGACAGTGACAGGAGGAAACCCGACGCAGACGCCCGGATCCCAAAGTTAATTTAGGGATCGAAACACCTGGACATTACACTATGACACGGACCTATCTCGACACGAAGCGGGGGGCCGAGTGATGGCCGCGGAGGAACTCACCGCCGCCGACCTCACGCTCCCGATCAAGCGAACCGACGGGGCGACGCTCGAGGAGCGACTCACGAGCAACGCCTACAACAACATCCTGCCGGCGCGATACCTCCGGAAGGACGCCGAGGGGAACCTCACGGAGACCCAGGAGGAGCTGTTCGAGCGCGTGGCGAAGAACATCGCGCTCGCCGAGGCCGTCTTCGAGGCCGGCAAGCAGGGCATCGAGGTGACGGTCACGCCCGAGCAGGTGAAGCCGAACCACCCGCGGCGCGAGGAGCTCGCCGCCGAGGTGTTCGGCACTGCCGAGGGGGACGAGGCGGACGAAGACGGCGAGGCCGCGACGATCCCGGAGGACGCCGAGACCGTCCTGACCGCCGAGAACGTCAACAAGTTCGCCTACGAGACGATCGTCCCGGAGCTCCCCGACGAGATCCGCGAGCACGTCGAGTCGGTCGCCGGGGAGTACCGGGAGCTGATGGAGTCGCTCTCGTTCATCCCGAACTCGCCGACGCTGATGAACGCGGGCGACGAACTCCAGCAGCTCTCGGCCTGTTTCGTCGACTCGCCCGAGGACGACCTGACCGACATCCACCAGACCGCGAAGGAGGCCGCCGAGGTCTTCCAGTCCGGCGGCGGGATGGGCTACGCCTTCTGGCGGCTCCGACCCTACGGCGATCCGGTCGGGTCGACGGGCGGGATCGCCAGCGGGCCCATCACGTTCATGGAGACGTTCGACCAGATGTGTGAGACCATCGCCCAGGGCGGCACCCGCCGGGGGGCCCAGATGGGCGTCATGCGCGTCTCGCACCCGGACGTCATCGAGTTCATCCACTCGAAGAACAAGGACGTCTCGCTGGCCCACTGCCTGCGGCTGAACGATCCCGACGACTACACGTACACGACGTTCGCCGAGGCTCTGGAGGAGGCCCGCGGGCTCATCGACGAGGACGGAAAGGTTCCGAAACACCTCCGGAACGCCGTCGAGGGCCACCTCTCGAACTTCAACATCAGCGTCGGCGTCACCGATGGGTTCATGGAGGCGCTCTACGAGGGCGAGGAGTTCACGTTCACCAACCCCCGCACCGAGGAGCCGCACGTCGCCACCCACGAGACCAAGGAGATGTACGACCGCTACGGGCTCGGCGAGTACGTCGAACCCGGTGAGGAGTTCTCCATCCCCGCGCAGGTCCTCTGGGACCGCATCGTCGACGGCGCTTACGAGAACGGCGAACCCGGGGTCATCTACCTCGAACGGGTGAACAAGCAGCACTCGTTCGACGTCGAGGAGCACCCCGACCACCGCATCCTCGCCACGAACCCGTGTGTCACAGGCGACACGCTCATCAGTACGGACAACGGGCTCGTTCCGGCCGAGGAGCTGTACGAGCAGGGCGTCGCACAAGACGTCGTCGTCGACGGCCGGCTCAGCGATGATCGAGTCAAAGAGGCCAGTAGCGTCTACAAAACCGGCGAGAAGGACGTCTGCAGGCTCACCATGGCTGAGGGCTACGAACTCCGCCTGACCGCCGATCACCGCGTGATGACCGACGAGGGGTGGGTCGAAGCGGGTGAGCTCGACGAGGGTGACACCGTCCACATACAGAACCGCAAGGGCGGTTTCGGCCAGCACGGCTCCGCCGAGGAGGGGCGGGTCCTGGGCTGGCTCGTTGGCGACGGTCATCTCAAGGACGGCGAGGAGCGCGCGGTACTGAACTTCTACGACGAGGACGCCGACGTTTCCGAGTCGTTCGCGACAGACGTGAACGAGGTCGTCCGTGAACCGACCGGGAGCGCCGATTACGAGATCGGTGTCAACGAAATCGCCCGGAACGACGACTACCGTGGCGCGCAGGCGATCGAACAGCGCATTCGTTCGACACGGCTCTACGAGTACGCCGAAGAAGCCGGGCTCGTCGAGGAGAAACTGCGGGTTCCTGATGCAGTCATGCGCGGCAGTGAAGAGATGGCCCGCGGCTTCCTGCAAGCACTCTTCACTGCTGACGGGGGCGTACAGGGTAACGTCGAGAAAGGCGTCTCGGTTCGCCTCGCCAGTACGAGCTCTGATCTCCTGAAGCAGGTCCAGCAGCTCCTGTTGAACTTCGGTATTGCGAGCAAGATCTACGAGGACCGGAAGGACGCCGGGGTCACCGAACTCCCCGACGGGCGAGGTGGGACAAGAGAGTACGACACCGAAGGCTTCCATGAACTCGTGGTCGTCAAGGACAATCTCGTCCGCTTCGCGGACGAGATCGGTTTCCTGCTGGACTACAAGACCGATGCGCTGGAGAATCGGCTCGACGACTACGACCGTGGCCCGTACTCCGAGCAGTTCGAGGCAACGGTCGAATCGGTCGAATCCGACGGCCACGAGACGGTCTACGACCTGACCGAACCGGAAACCCACTCGTTCGTCGCCAACGGGCTCGTAACCCACAACTGCGGAGAACAGCCACTCGAAGAATACGAGGCCTGTAATCTGGGCCACATCAACCTCTCGACGCTCGCGGCCACGGACGCGCCCGACTGGCGGGTCTGGCACGAGGACCACGCGGACGAGTACGACTCCGAGGAGGCTGCAGTCGAGGCGTTTCTGGAGGACGCGATGGACTGGGAGGCGTTCGACCACCGGGTCGAGTGGGGCACCCGCTTCCTGGAGAACGTCGTCACGATGTCGGACTTCCCGGTCCCCGAGATCGAGGAGAAGGTCCGGGAGATGCGGAAGATCGGCCTCGGCGTGATGGGCCTCGCGCAGCTCTACGTTCAACTGGGTGTGCGCTACGGGAGCGACGAGGGCAACGAGATCGCCCGCCAGCTCATGCGACACATCAACCACGGCTCGAAGTGGGCCTCCCACGAACTCGCCGGCGAGCGCGGCTCGTTCGCCGACTGGGGGGACTCGAAGTACGCCGACCCCCTCGAGTACCGCGAGTGGTTCGAGCACCACACGGGACTCGACGCCGAGGAGTGGGCGGACGGGTTCCCCATCCGGAACCACAACACGACGACCATCGCGCCCACCGGCACCACGAGCATGGTCGGCAACACCACCGGCGGGTGTGAGCCCATCTACAACGTCGCCTACTACAAGAACGTCTCCGACGACGTGCAGGGCGACGAGATGCTCGTCGAGTTCGACGACTACTTCCTGCGGACCCTGGAGGCAAACGACATCGACGTCGACGCCGTAAAGCGGGAAGCACAGGAGCAGATGTCGACCAACGAGTTCGACGGCGTCGAAGGACTGGAGACCGTTCCCGACGCCATCGGCGAGCTGTTCGTCGTCACCGCGGACCTCCGGGGCAAGGAGCACGCCGCGGTCCAGTGTGCGCTCCAGGGCGGCGTGGACTCGGCCATCTCGAAGACCTGCAACTTCCCGAACTCCGCGAGCAAGGAGGACATGGACGAGGTGTATCGCTACATCTACGACCACGGCGGGAAGGGCGTCACCGTCTACCGCGACGGCACGCGCTCGAAGCAGGTGCTCACCACCCGCGCGGACAACGCCGAGTACGCCGAGATGGACGAGGAGGAGGCCGCGGCGGCCATCCTCGAGGACATCGACGAGGCGTTCGGCGACATCGAGCGGTTCCTCGACCACGAGGCCGTCGAGGAGCGCCTCGGCGACGCTATCGAGCTGCTCTCCGACGCCGACGCGGCCACGCTCGACGAACTCGAGTACGCCGAGAAGCAGTCCCGTCCCGACGTCCTCAGGGGCGTGACCCAGCGCATCGACACCGGCTACGGCAAGGTGTACATCACCATCAACGAGGACGCCGAGAAGAACCGGCCGTTCGAGCTGTTCGCCAACACGGGCATGTCCGGCGGGTTCACCGCCTCGTTCACCGAGGCGCTCGCCAAGTCCATCTCCGTGGCGCTCCGGTCGGGTGTCGACCCCAACGAGATCGCCGACAAGCTCCGGGGCATCCGCAGCCCGAAGGTCGCCTGGGACAAGGGCGAGCAGATCAACTCCATCCCCGACGCGTTCGGGGTCGCCCTCCGTCGGTATCTCGACGACGAGATCGACCGGCCGTACCCGCGCCAGCAGAACCTCACCGAGGTCGGCGAGGGCGATGCCGCCGAGTCCGAGGCGGTCGACGTGGAGGTCGAACCCGACACCGCCCCGGAGACCGACGGCGGCCACGGCGGGGCCGCGGCGGCCACGCCGGGCGGTGAGGAGGACGCCACCCAGTCGCTGATCGACGCCGGGGAGAGCCCCGAGTGTCCCGACTGCGGGTCGATGTCGCTGTACTTCTCCGAGGGCTGCAAGACCTGCCAGGCCTGCGGCTGGTCCGAGTGCTGAGCTGAGACGGCCGGACCCGACCCGGCTCCCCTCGGGCCCTGGACGGCCCGCTCGATCCGCTTTTCGCCCCGATCATCTCGTCCCTCGACTCGAACGAGTCCGCACGACGGCGGTGATCACGAGCGGCCCTGTGATCCGGAGAGCGTGCGGACGGATCGGCGACCGGTCGGGGTCGCCGGTGTCGCTAGCGGACGGAGACACCCCGAAGCGACAGCAACGGGAGCGCGTACGCCGCTGCCGCCGGGTCGGGACCGTACGCTTCGGAGGTGTAGCCGGATACGCGCCGGGCTCCGTGTTGTGAGCGGAGCGCGGGAGCCGACCCCGGTCAGACCCGACCGTTCAGCGGACAGATGAAGTAGTTCGGCGGGCCGAAGCCGGGCCGACCGAGCGTCACCTCGATGTAGTCCGCGTCGAGGACGTCCGCGTCGTTCGTCAGGGATGCGTCGTCGTTGAACGCGTCGACGTCGGTCACCTCGGCGCTGTAGTGGATCCACTTCCCGCCGTTCCAGTCTCGGTCATCCGGCGCGGACTCGGAGACGAACGGGGAGCGCTGTTCCCCGCTCGCCGCCGCGTTGTCGACGATCGCTCCCGAGCCGTCGTGGAGGAAGTAGATGAGATCGCTCGGTTCGGGCGGTCCGTCGAGCACCTTCACCACGTTCGTTCGCCAGAGCACGTCGTTCGCGTAGACCGCCCCGAAGCTCCGCCCGTTCCCCCTCTCGTCGCCCCTCCCGGGGTTCGCTGCGGCCGTCCCGATCGCCCCGAGGCCGTCGACGCCGAGTGCGGCCCCGGTCCGGAGTACCGTCCGTCTGGTGTGTTCGCTGTCTTCGGTCATGATTCTTGGAGGCTCTCGCCTCGAAATGCGCCTTGTGAGCGTCTGTAAAGCCAGTTTTGCGAATTCACGACCGAACCCGTTGGGGTCCGACCGAACTCCCCCACGACTCCGTCTAGAATCCGCGGCGGATCGTGCGTGCTACTGGACCTCTCCGGGCACGCGTTCGATGGGGTTACCCCCGCGTCCCGGCGATCGTGCGGTCGACGGAATCGACAGGCTCGGCGGGCTCAGCAGGATCGACGCGTCGAGCGGTCGGATCGAAACCGAGCGGTCACTTCAGCGTGACGTAGGTGAGGAACGCGAGCGCGACCATCTGGAGCGCCCGCAGCACCGCGACCACCTCCTGGACTCCCGGGTCGGCGGAGTAGAGCATCCGCATGCTGAAGAAGAAGTAGATGGCCGCGGCGTTCTCGAGGAGCATCACGATCGCGAAGGCGATCAGCCCGGCGATCATGCTAGACCCGAACGTCCGGTAGTTCCGTGCCCAGACGACCGTGAGCGTCCCCAGCAGCAGGACGTTCACCGCCGCCATCGCGCTCGCCGCCAGTATCATGTCGGTCATCGCCATCGGTCAGTCCTCGTCCCTCGCTTCCACGCTCTCGGTTCCGCTCTCTGCCTCCGCCCGCTCGACGTCCATCCGCTCGGTGACCTGCTCGAAGGTCTCGCGGTGGCGCTCGAAGCGGTCCGTGAGGAAATAGAGCGCGCCGTACTCGTCGCCGCTGCGCTCGATCACGTCGTGCTCCAGGAGCATGTCGAGGTGGTGCCGGACGGTGTTGTAATCCAGCCCGACGTACTCCGCGAGCTGGTTGGCGTTGCGCGGCCGGTCCTCGATGGCCCGGATGAGTCTGACCCGGTTCGGGCCACCGCGCGTGCCGGCCAGCAGGTACCAGAGCGCCTTCTCCATCCGCGTTCAGGTTCCGTCTCGCACCTCTGCGGTTTAGCTCCTGTCCTCACGTCCCACACCTGCCTTCACGGCCGGACCGTCTCCCTGACCCACCCCGAGGCACCCCGCGGGTACGGCCTGGCCTCCTCGCGCGGCTGGACGTTCCCCTCGGCGTCGACCATGCGGACGACGACGTCGTGTCGCTCCCCCGGTGAGTCGTAGCGGTAGACCCACTGTCGCCAGGCGTCCCGCGGGTCGCCCGGGAGCGGTTCGGAGAGGTCGGCCTCGTTCCACGAGCGCCCGCCGTCGGTCGAGACCTCGACCCGCGAGACGCCGCGGGTCCCCGCGTAGGCGTGTCCCGCGACCTCGATTCGACCGTCCTCCAGGTGGTTGGTCGCGTGGAGCTTGGCGACGGGGATCACGGGCCCGGTGCCGTGCCACCCCCGCTGCTCCCAGTAGCCGTCCATCTCCTCTTCGAGTATCTCGATCTCCGTGAGCCACTTCACGTTGATCTCCCCCCAGTGGCCGGGGATGAGCGCCCGGACCGGAGCGCCGTGTCTGCGGGGGAGCGGCGCGCCGTTCATCCGGTAGGCGAGCATCCCCTCGCGGAGCGCGGAGACCGGGAACTCCTCGAAGAAGTCGTCCGCGGCACGGAGCATCACGCAGCACTGCTCCGAATCGGCCGTGAGGCCAGCCTCCTCCAGCAGCGGCTCGATATCCACGACCGTCCAGAGCGCGTTGTCCATCTTCTTCCCGTTCAGCTGGTCGCCGACGCACCGGAGCGTGACGAACTCCTCGCGGGATTCCATCGACGTGAGCGTCTCGTAGTCGATGTCGAACTCGTTCTCGACCGCGCCGGTCACCCGCAGGGACCAGCCCTCGGCCGCGACCTGCGGGTCGACGGAGTTGATGTCGACGCTGTAGAACTGCTCGCTCACCAGCGGTTCGATCCCCTCGACGGGGAGCGAGCGGTCCGCGGCCCCGCCGAGCAGGCGCTCGGCCTCGGCCGACATCGCGGTCCCGTCCCCGGGCGGGGCCGTCCCCGCTCCCGCGGAGCCACCGGTCTCGCCCCCGGCGCTCGCCCCATCGGACCCGCGGCCGCCGAGCAGGTAGCCCACCAGCCCCACGCCGAGCGCGCCCGCGAGGCCCGCGAGCACCGACCGTCGACCCTCGGACACCGACCGCGAGCCCTCGGAGCGACCCGTGGTGGCCGAGCGCCGACCGGTCTCGCCGACCACGAGCACGACCGCAGCGGCCCCACCTGCGGCGAGCGCCGGGCCGGTCACGGGGACGAGGGCGAACGCGAGGAGCGCGACCCCGAGTGCGGCGAGGAGGGCTCCGGCGAGCATCCCCACGGTCGGGCGATCGACCCGGGCGGCGAACTCGCGTCCCGCCATCGTCCCGAGCAGCGAGAGCGCCGCGAACGCGACGACCGCCAGCGCGACGGCCGTCCCGAGCGCCAGTCGCTGGCCGAGGTCGCCGAGCACCGTGATGGCGAACGTGATGAGGAAGCCGGGCGCGACCGCCGCGATGTAGCTGTCGATGGGCGCGACGACGAACGAGGGGGTGAACCCCGCTGCGGCGTACGACCCGACGACGCCCGCCACGCCGGCCAGCAGCGCGAGCACCGGCGTCGGCCACAGCCCCCGGAGACGGTCGAACCTGCCGTTCATAGCTCCACGAACGACCGTCCCACGTAAACCGTTTCTCCGGAATCCCCCCGAACTCCCTCTAGAATTCCTCCCCGTTCCCCGTTACGTCCCTCCCTCGCCCGCGTCGGCAAGCTTCAAGCGGACCGGGCTCCCCCTCCGTGTATGGACGACGGGACGGACGAGACGTCACGCCGCGGTGGCCGACCGTGCCCGATGTGCGACACCGCCATGTTCAGACGACACTGCAAGTACGTCTGTCCGAACCACGGCGTCGTGGTCGACTGTAGCGACCCCTTCACGTTCTGAGCCGAGCGGGGCTGTGACTGCCGGTCCACGAACTTCCCGACCTGCGGGCACCGGGTTCGGGCCGGCGGTTCGGCGACCGACGAGCGTCAGTGTCGGGACGACCACACCGGTCCCCGTTCGCACCGTCGGGTTCACCGGTTCCGGATCCCGTCGATCCCGACCGGACCGCCCCCCCGGAGGTGTCGGTAGAGCGGTCCGGCAACCAGGAGGGTCGCGAGCGCGACCGCCGCGACGACGAGCGGGAGTCCGGTCGAGACGCCCTCGACCGAGAGCGTCTCGAGTGAGGCCCCGAGCGTGACGGTGACGGCGACCCAGGGGGCTTCGCCGAGCGCCGTCCCCAGGACGTAGGGTGCGAGCCGCACCCCGGAGAGCCCCGCGCCGTAGGAGACGGGGTCGGTCGGGAGGGGTGCGAGCCGCGCCGCGGCGACCCCCCGGAGCCCCCCGGTGACGTCGAACAGGCGCTCGCCCGCCTCGCCCGCGCGACCGAGCGGGCCCGCCGTGCCCGCACGACGGGCCAGCAGGTACGGCGGGAGGCAGGTGAGGACCGCGCCCGCCAGTCCGACCGGGATGGCGACGGGGCCGTAGAGGAACCCCAGCAGGATCGAGAAGAGGCTGATGGGCCAGGCGAGGAACATCCGCAGGGTGTAGGCGACGAACAGCGCGGCCCCGAACAGCAGCGGCCGGGCGGCGAGCGCGCGTAACTCCCCGAGCACCCGGTCCGGCGAGAGGAGGACGGCTCCGGCGACCACGCAGGCCGTGAGCAGGGAGAGCCCCGCTACCTGTCGCCGCGTCGTCGGTTGCACGCACGGTACGGGGTCACGGACCGGTAAACGCCTTCTGGTCCCCTCGAACTGATCGTCGGGGCCGTCGGGTTTCCGATCCCCGGGTCGCACAAACCCTAAGACCGGACGGAGCGACTCACGGGACGTGACGGGGGGCCAGCCCGGTCAGGGTGAACGCGACGAAGCCGACCCGGTGGAACTCGGCGTCCAGCTGCTCGAACGGCTCGAACACCACGAGCTCTCGCTCGCGGGGGCCATCGACCGCATCGAGACGGTCACGACCCATCCGGCGCGGACCCGCGAGATCCTCGACACCGCCGAGAAACGGGGAATCATCGAGCGCGAGGACGGCGTCGTCCGGGTGACGGGCGGCCGGTTCCTCGCGTTCCAGAGCGAGGTCGTCAAACGGGAGGGGGAGTTCACCTGCAAGCGGTGCGGCGCGTCGCTCTCCGTCGGGCACTTCATGAAACTCGAAGCTGGCGAACTCGGCCCGTTCGGCTCCTCCTGTATCCGAAAGGTGACCGGTCGGGAGGCCGAGTGACTCCCGAGTGTGCCCGGCTCCGGGGGTCCGATGGAACGCCGATCTCCGTCTCGGCCGTGACTGCGGGCTACTCACGCGGGCCGGAGTGGTCGGACCAGCGCCAGACGAGGCCCCCGAGTGCCAGGAGTGCGAGCGCCGCGACCGCGGCCAGCCCCGGCCTGGCGCTGGCGGCGTCGAGGGCCGCGGCGAAGAGCGACCGCTGGCGGCCGTAGTAGACGACGCCACCAGCGGCCGCGTAGAACGCCACCGTCCCGACCGCAGTGAATGCCCCGAACCGGATCGGGCTCATCCCGGCGAGACCGGCCGGGACGGAGATCACGGATCGAAGTACCGGGAGGAACCGCCCCCAGAGCACGGAGGACTGCCCCCACCGCCGGAACCACGCCTCACCCCGTTCCAGCCGCTGGGCCGAGACGTGGATATGGTCTCTGAGCCAGTCGTTGTCGCCGACCCTGGTGTCGGAGAAGACGTAGAACGGGAGGAACGCGCCGACGGTCCCGCCGACGCCGGCCGCCACCAGGAACGCGAGAAAGGAGACGGGGTCGGTGATGATCACCGCGGCTGCGGCCGGGACGACGACCTCGCTCGGGAGGAACGGGAAGAGCATCGACGTCTCGAGGAAGGTGAACAGACAGAGCGCGAGCGGGCCGTACAGGCGCACCGCTTCCAGCGCGACCGCCGTCACGTCCTGCACGCCCCGGCTACGCGATGGGCATACAATAAGCCGGGGGCGGCGAGCGAAGGGCGCCGGAGGCGTCCGAGGGCGGTGGGTGACGAGGAGCGGGTACGTCGCGTTCGACGCGGGGAGTAGGTGGTCGGTATCGACCGGCCCCGGATCGTCTCGCACTCAGTACGACCGCGGCAGGTCGAGCACCTCGTGGGCGACGTAGTTCTTCACCATCTCGTTCGAGACGGGCGCGAGGACGTTGATCATCGCCTCGCGCCAGTAGCGCTCGACGTCGTACTCGGCGGCGTACCCCATCCCGCCGTGGACCCTGACCGCCCGCTCGCAGGCCTCGATGGCGTCCTCGCTGGCCCGGAGCTTTACGGCGTTCGCTGCCGGCCCCGTCTTCTCGCCCTCGTCGTAGCACCAGGCGGCCTTCCGGACCATCGTCTCGTCGCCTTCGAGCTTGGTCCAGGAGTCGGCGAGCGGGTGGGCGACCGCCTGATAGGATCCGATCCGGTTGCCGAACACCTCGCGCTCGCGGGCGTACTCGGCCGCCCGCTCTATCGCGGCCTGCCCGATGCCGACGGCGTTGGCCGCGAGGCTGATGCGCTCCGCGTTGGCGAACGAGAGGAGGTAGTCGAACCCCTCGCCCTCCTCGCCGATCCGGTCCTCGGCGGGGATCCGGAACCCGTCGAACCAGACCTCGTAGGAGGGTGAGGCCGCACGCCCGGCCTTCGGTATCTCGCTCACCTCTACCCCCGGCGCATCGGGGCCGAACTCCGTGAAGAAGAGCGTCAGCCCGCCGAACCGGTCGGTCTCCTCGCGCGGCGCGGTCCGGACGAGCAGCATGATGACGTCGGCCTGACCCGCCTTCGTCGTCCAGATCTTCTGCCCGTCCACGACGTACTCGTCGCCGTTCCGCGTCGCCTCCGGCGGCGCATCGTTCGCCGAGTCTCGCTCGACGCTCTCGCGTCGGGCGGTCGTCTCGATGCGCGAGGTGTCGGTCCCCGCGTTCGGTTCCGTCACCCCCGTACAGACCATCACGTCGCCGGCGGCGACGCGTGGGAGGTAGCGCCGCTTGTGCTCCTCGGTCCCGTACTCGATCAGCGGCGCGACGCTGAAGACGTGGTGTGAGGTGACCGAGGTGCCGGCCATCGCCGCGCCGGAGCGGGCGATCTCCCCCTGGACGAGCGCGGCCTCCTGGACGCCGTAGCCCTGGCCGCCGTACTCCTCGGGGACCGTGATGCCGCACCAGCCGTCCTCGGCGAACGCCTCGAAGAACGCCCACGGGAACTCCCCCTTTCGGTCGCGCTCGCGCCAGTAGTCGTCGCCGAACTCCGCACAGAGCTCGCGCATCTGCCGCCGGATGAGCCGCTGTTCCTCGGTGAGCCGGAACTCCATGCCCGGTCTCGGGCGAGCGCGTCCATAACTGCCGGTGGTGGCATCGGTAGTCCCGACGTCCGCCCGGAACAGTCCACGGTTCCTCGTCTGTGGCGTCTCCGCCCGCCGACCGTCGGTCCGTTCGGTCGGTCGCCGCGTCCTATCGAGCGAACGATCCCCGGCGGGTGGACTCTCGCCCGAAAGCACTTTTACCACACCTTCGTGATTACGCTTCAGTGACTGGTTCCCGGATCGCACTACTGGCGCTCCTGCTCTGCTGTCTTGGCCTCGTCGCGGGTGCGGTCGGCGGACAGTCGGGCGCTGCCGACACCACCGCGCGGGTCGAACTGGGCGGCCCGGCGACGGCCACGCCGGGCGAGACCGTCACGATACGGGTCAACGTGACGACGACGCGCCCGCTGTACGCCGCCCAGTTCGGGCTCGCGTTCGACGAGACGGCGCTCACCCCGACGGCCGTGAACAGGGGGAGCTTCCTCTCCGGGGACGCACGGTCGGTCCTGATCGCCAACGACACCCGCCCCGGGACCGCGAGCTACGGGGAAACCCGGGTCGGGACCGACACGGGCGTCAACGGGAACGGGACGCTCGCGACGGTCTCGGTCGAGGTCGCCGAGGCGGCGGCGGGCGAGTCGGTCGCGCTCGAACTCCGCGACGTCAAGCTCGTCACGCCCGAGACCGAGGCCGTCACGACGAGCACGGGGAACCTGACGATCGAGGTCAACGGGAGCAGCGGCGGGAGTGACTCGGGGAGCGACGACGGTGACGGCGGGAGTGGCGGCGGTGGGGGCGGCGGCCAGCTCGGCGGGGCTTCCCAGGGGGAGGTGTCGATCGCGAACCTGTCGCTGCTGAACACCACCGTCACGACCGACGGAACGGCCGTCACCCGTGTCGATCTGACGAACCTCGACCCCGCGTCGGGACGCATCACCCTGACGCTCACCGCGAACGGGAGCGCGGTGGCCGAACGGACGCTGTCGGTCGGGGCGGCCACCGATCGGACGGTCTTCCTCCGGCACCGGTTCTCCCGGCCGGGGACCTACGCGCTCCGGGTCAACGACGACCGGGCGGGCGTCGTGCGGGTCACGGCGGCGACGACGCCCACCGCGGAACCGACGGACGCGGGCACACCGACGCCCACCCCGACGCCGACCGACCCCTCGTCAGCCGGATCGGACGCCGGGTCCGACGCGAACACGACGAGCCCTCCGAGCGGCTCGCAGTCGCCCACCGCGGGTGACGGTGCTGGCTTCGGGGTCGGCAGCGTCGTCGTGGCGCTCGCGGTTCTGCTGATCCGGCACGGTCGGGACTGACCCGTCCTGTCGGTACTCTGCCCGAGACTCCTTCCGGCCCGCGTTCCCGGAGCGCGTCGGCGAGGAACACCGGACCGAACGCGGCCGTAGCGGAGCGGCTCACTACCGGGGCGGTCGAAACCGACGCATCGATCGGGGCTGAATAGCGTCCTGCCGTTCGGCTCGGTCGGGAGCGAGGCCGGCACTCTGACGGTGTACACGGTTCCGGACCGGCGACCGACCGGCCCCGGCCTGGCGGCGAGCGGTTCCGGGTGAGAGCCGAACTCCCCTATCCGGCGTGGTCCGACGTCAAATCCATCCGCCGAAACGCCTCCATCCCGTAGAAGTCGTCCGGGGTCCAGGCGTGCTGCTTGCTCACCCGTTCCCCGTGTTCGGTCGTGATGCTGGTCCGGCCGTAGTCGTACGTCGGCTCGTTCGCCAGTCTCCGCCGCATCTTCCGGAACTCGGATAGTGTCACACGATCCCAGAACGCGAGACAGCTGAGGGTCGCGATGACGACCGCCGGGCCGGTGTACGGCCCCTCCCCGTGCATCGCTTCGCCGCGGAGGTCCTGTAAATCGCTGAAGATTCGGCATTCCTCAAGCTGACCGGCAACGCTGTCCCAATCGTCCAATCCGGCCGCTGCCAAATCATAGAGCTGTGTGATAACGCCCTCCGGTCCATCGTCCACAGAGACTCCACCGAGCGAATTGATCTCGATCAATGTCGCTTTCGTCGTCTGATGAGGGGTATTTTTCAACCAATATAGCAACTTTTGACGGAGCTGACTGGATCCAGGTTTCCATTCCTCTGTCAAGCCTCCTAAGACTGCGAACCCGTACCGGGTCATCAGTGCGAACGAGTGCTGTGACATCTTGTAGAGCGGGGTGGGTACCTCCCCCTGCGACCGGATACCCTTGATGTCGACTTTGTTAGCAAGCGTGGCCCATTTGAGCTCGCCGAGCATGCCGAGATACACGAGAAGACAGAGGTCCTCCAGTTCGAGAGGATCGAAGGGGACGAACGGTTCATTCGTCTCCTCGATACCTCTCCTGGCAATCGCTTCCTTCTCTTCGAGGGGCTCCGCTTCCATCGCGGTGTGTGCTCGATCGAATAGCCGGAACAGGTATCGAGGATCGTAGACCGTGCTCGCGTAGGCACCGGTACAGCGCCAGTACTCGAAGTGAGCGGGGTCGACCCGATCTCTCGTCAGCAACGTCATCGCGCACAGATATCGTGGGAGACGACGGAGGGTCTCCAGCGGGAGGTCCAGTCCATCCGCTCGGCGGAGGAGCGGGATGCCGAAGTCGCCCTGTCGTGGACTGCTCGATATGTAGCTACTATCTGGGCTGACGTCATCGCTGGCTAACGTGGCTTCCCGCAGTTCGTTCCAGTTTCTGGAGAGCCAGGCCTCGAATCGAGTGTTGAGTTCGCGTTCCCACTCTCCCGGACTTCTCATGTATATTGATTGTTGATTTAGATGTAATAAATCGGTGGGTAGAGCCACGCACGATCCTCTCGAACCACGCTGTCACGGACACACCGCTCGTCGCGCGGGTCAGGACCGATCCCCGTCGGTCCCCAACCGCTTATGTCGCGGTCGTCCGACCCGGGCGCATGAACGGAGCGCTCGAGGACGTCGCGGTGCTCGACTTCTCGCAGAGCATCGCGGGGCCGTACGCCGCGACGATGCTCGCCGACTTCGGGGCCGACGTCGTGAGCGTCGAGCCGCCGGGCGGTGCCGGTCAGCGCCGGATGGTCAAGGAGGCCGTCCGGCCGAACGTGATGCGAAACCGGCGCTCGCTCGTCCTCGACCTGAAATCAGAGGACGCGGCCGGGGTGGTCGCCGATCTCGTCGAGGCTGCCGACGTCGTCGTCCACAACTACCGCCCCGAGGTCGCCGAACGGCTCGGCGTCGACTACGACACGCTCTCGGGCCACAACGAGGGAGTCGTCGTCTGCTCGGTGACCGGGTTCGGCGAGAGTGGTACCTACAGCGACCGGCCGGCGACCGACCCCATCGCCCAGGCGATGTCCGGGCTGATGTGGAATACGGGCGAGCCCGATCGCAAGCCATCGCGGGTGGGTGCCTCGCCGATCGACGTCGCGACGGGGATGTACACGGCGTTCGCGGCGATGGCCGCGCTCCGCCACCGCGATTCGACGGGTGAGGGTCAGCGCGTCGAGACCTCCCTGTTCGACACCGCGGCGGCGTTCATGGGCTACTGGTACACCCACTACAGTAGAACAGGAGAACAGCCGGGACGACAGGGTGACTCGTGGGGCGGCTACGCCCCGGTCGGCATCTTCGAGACCGCCGACGACCCGGTGTACCTCTCGGTCATGTACCAGCACCTCTGGGAGCGGTTCTGTGACGTGCTCGACCGCGAGGAGTGGCTCGACGATCCACGCTTCGCGACCGACGACGACCGGACGGCACACCGCGAGGAACTGACGACGGCCATCGAGGCGGCCCTCGCCGAGCACACCCGCGAGGAGCTCGTCGACGCGCTCGTCGAGGCGGGTATCCCCGCCGCGGAGCTCCGGACGATCGCCGAGGCCGCGGCCGACGACCACCTGCACGAGCGCGGGACCGTCGACGCCGTCGAGGACACGGACGGACGTGAGGTGCTCGTGGCCGCCGCCCCGGCGATCCTCTCCGAGACCGACCCGACTATCGAGCGCCCGCCGCCGAGAGCGGGCGAGCACACCCGCGAGGTGCTCCGCGAGCACGGCCTCGACGAGGGGACCGTCCGGTCGCTGCTCGACCGCGGAGCCGTCGTCGAACACGGGGAGTAGCGCGGTCGGCTGACGACGGGGAACAGAGGGGACGATCCCCGACCCGAGTCGTCGCGGGCGGGCGGATCGCGGGGTTTATCCACAACTCGGTGCAACCACCGGGTAATGGGACGACGAGACGTGGACCGACGGAGCTTCCTGAAGCGCGCCGGTGCGGGCGTCGGCGGGCTCACCCTGCTCGCGGGCTGCACCGGGACGGGTGGGGACGGTGCGGGCGACGGGACGCCGACCTCCACCCCGACCGAGACCGCCGGCGAAGCGACCGACACGGCGACCGGGACGCCCACTGGAACGGCGACCGAATCCCCGACGAGCGGCGAGCCGAGCGGCGCGCTGAACGTGGCGACCTACTCCTCGTTCACCGGCGAGGGGACGGCGGGCAACTGGCTCAAGTCCGCCTTCGAGGAGCGCTACCCCGAGGTGACCGTCGAGTTCTCCACCCCGGAGAACGGGATCAACCAGTTCATCCAGCGGAAGCGGCAGGGTGCGCCGATCGACGCCGACCTCTACGTCGGGCTGAACACGGGGGAACTCGTCCGCGTCGACGAGACCCTCGACGAGTCCCTGTTCGCGGCGGCGCGCGACCGGGTGGCGGGCACCGACTCGGTCAAGGAGGGGCTCAGGGTCGACCCGCAGGGCCGGGCCATCCCCTACGACACCGGGTACATCTGCATCGTCTACGACGAGGACGAGGTCGAGTCCCCAGCGACGTTCGACTCGCTCCTCGACCCCGCCTACGAGGGCGACCTCATCACCCAGAACGCCCAGCAGTCCGACCCGGGCCGGGCGTTCCTGCTGTGGAGCATCATCACGCAGGGCGAGGAGGAGTACCTCGACTACTGGTCCGAACTGGCGAACAACGGCCTCCGCGTCCTCTCGGACTGGGAGCCCGCGTACAACGCCTACATGAACGGCGAGGCCGCGATGGTCGTCTCCTACTCCACCGACCAGGTCTACTACCACGGCGAGGGCGTCGACATGTCGCGCCACCAGATCGCCTTCCTGAACGACCAGGGGTACGCCAACCCCGAGACGATGGCCCTGTTCGCCGACTCCGATCGAGCGGAACTCGGCCGGCGGTTCATGGAGTTCGTCCTCACTCCCGAGGCCCAGGCGGAGATCGCCGTCCGGAACGTCCAGTTCCCGGCCGTCGAGGGGGTCGAACTCCCCCAGGAGTTCTCGCAGTACGCCTACGAGCCCCCCGAGCCGGTCACCTTTACCTACGAGGAACTCTCGGGTAACGTCAGCACGTGGATCGACAGGTGGGCCAGACAGATCGTCTCCGGGTAGCCCGTCGTGCCGCCGAGCGACTCGCTCTCCCCGCCGGTCTCGCCGTCGCGCTCGCAGTCCTCGTCGCCGTCTTCTACTACCCCGTCGGGAGCGTCCTCGTCGAGGCCGTCGTCCGGGGTGGGCGGCTCACCGCCGGGCCCCTCCTCGCGGTGCTCGCCGACCCGTTCTACACCGGCGCGGCGAGCGCGCTGTTCGCCGACCCGCTGTCGGTCCCTTCGGGTTTCGTGACCTGGCTCCGCGCGGGACTCCCGCCGGTCGAGTTCGGACTGTTCGGGTTCACCGCCTACCAGGCCGCGCTGTCGACGGTCGCGAGCGTCCTCCTGGGACTTCCGGGGGCGTACCTCCTCTCGCGGTTCGAGTTCCGCGGCCGCCGGACGCTCCGCTCTTTGACCATCCTCCCGTTCGTCCTCCCCTCGATCATGGTCGCGGTCGGCTTCCTCGCGATGTTCGGCCGCAACGGCCCGCTCAACACGGTCCTCCTCTCGCTGGGTCTCGGACGCGTGGACGTCCTGTTCACGCTCGAAGTCATCGTCGTCGCGCACGCCTTCTACAACGCTCCACTCGTAGTTCGGCTGGTCACGGCGGCCTGGGAGACCGTCGACGCCCGCCGCGTCGAGTCGGCGAGGGCGATGGGTGCCACCCCGCTCCGGGCGTTCCGCGACGTCGTCCTCCCCCAGCTGCTTCCGTCGCTTCTGACCGCGGCGCTGCTCACGTTCGTCTTCACGTTCATGTCGTTCCCGATCGTCCTCGCGCTCGGGGGCCTGCGTCTGGCCACCGTCGAGGTGTGGCTCTACGCGCGCGTACAGGACCTCGCGCTCGCCGAGGCGGCGACGCTCGCCACCCTCGAAACCGTGGTGACGCTCTCGCTCACCTACCTCTACCTCCGCTACGAGGCCCGACAGGTGCGCGCCGGGAGCAACATCTCCCTCCCGCGACGACCGCTCCTCGACGGAGTCCGGACGCTCGCCGATCCGGCGCGGCTCGGCCTGCTCGCCTACGGCCTGCTCGCGCTCGTCGTCTTCGTCGGCCCGATGGCGAGCATGGTGCTCGCTAGCGTCACCGACGCCGGGGGGTTCACCCTCGACTACTACCGGTTCCTCTTCGACCAGCAGGTCGCCGAGACCGCGGGGACGACGCGCCCGCTCCCGGCGATCGTGAACTCGCTCCTGTTCGGCGCGGGCACGCTCCTCCTCGCGCTCCCCATCGGGGTCGTCGTCTCGGTGGTGGCGACCCGGGGCGGGCGCGGGAGCCGGCTCGCCGAGGCGCTCCTGACCGCGCCGCTCGCGGTCAGCGGCGTCGTCGTCGGCCTCGGCCTGCTCCAGACGCTCGTGTTCGGTACCGTGGTGATGGGCCACCGGCTCACCGCGACCGGACCCGTGGCTATCGTCCTCGCCCACGCCGTCGCCGCCTACCCGTTCGTCACCCGGAACGTCACGCCCGCGCTCGGCGGGCTCGACCCGCACCTCCCCGACGCCGCCCGCTCGCTCGGGGCGACGCGGCTCCGCGCGCTGCTGGACGTCGAACTCCCCCTGATCGCGGCGGCGCTCGTCGCCGGCGCGGCGTTCGCGTTCGCCATCAGCATCGGCGAGTTCGACTCCACCGTTCTCCTGGCGGAGGGCGTCGACAGCTACACGATGCCGGTCGCGCTCGAACGCTACATCGGCAACCGCTCGCTCGGGCCGAACCTCGGTCCGGCCACCGCGATGGGGACCGTCCTGCTCGCGGTCACCGCCGCGAGCTTCGTCGTCATCGACCGCGTCGGCGGGCGGTGGGAGCGATAGCGATGACGCGGGGCGTCGAACTGGAGGACGTATCGATCGCGTTCGACGACGTGCGGGCGCTGGCGGACGTCTCGCTGTCGGTCGAGGACGGCGAGTTCTTCACGCTCGTCGGGCCCTCGGGCTGTGGGAAGACCACGACCCTCCGAGCGATCGCGGGCTTCGAGACGCCCGACTCCGGTACCGTCCGGATCGGCGGCGAGGACGTTACGACTACTCCTCCGGAGGAGCGCCACGTCGGGATCGTCTTCCAGAGCTACGCGCTGTTCCCTCACATGACCGTCCGGGAGAACGTGGGGTACGGCCTGCGGTTTCGCGACCCGCCCGGGGGCGTCTCGACGCGCGAGCGGGTGGACGAACTGCTCGACCTCGTGGACATGGCGGGGATGGACGACCGGGACCCGACGGCGCTCTCGGGCGGCCAGCAGCAGCGCGTCTCGCTCGCCCGTGCGCTCGCGCCCGGCCCGGACGTACTCCTGCTCGACGAGCCGCTCTCGGCGCTCGACGCCCGGCTGCGCGAGCGCCTCCGTGTCACGGTGCGGGGGATACAGCGGGACCTCGGCATCACGACGGTGTACGTCACCCACGACCAGGCCGAGGCGCTCGCGGTCAGCGACCGGGTGGCCGTGATGAACGACGGGCGGATCGAACAGGTCGGGACCCCCGAGGCGGTCTACCGCGAACCCGAATCGCGGTTCGTGGCCGAGTTCGTCGGCGACAACAACCTCCTCGACGGCGAGGTCACCTCGGCGGACCCGCCGACGGCGACCGTCGAGGGCGTCGAGGTACGCCTGCCGCCCGACGTCGCTCTTGATCCCGGCGATCCCGTGACGCTGTCGATCCGCCCCGAGGCAGTCGAGGTCGTCTCGGGCACCAGCGAGAGCGGGACGACCCTGTCGGCGACCGTCGAGAGCGTCGAATTCCTCGGCGAGGCCTACCGGCTCCACTGCGCCTGGCGCGGGCACGAACTCCTCGTGCGGAGCGACGAGCGCGAGACGCCCGGCGAGACGATCCGCCTCGGCTTCGAGCCAGCGGACGTTCGCCTGCTCTGAATCGACGGGATACGGTGAGGCGGCGCGGAGTGGTGGGTAACCCGAAACGAGCGAGCACGGACGGAAGCGCAAGCTTCAGGCGGCGGGGCGAGGCCTCTCCGATCACATGGTCCCCGCCCTCCGCCGTCGGCTCGCCGGTCGGGTCTACTACGGCTGGGTCGTCGTCGGGGCCTGTCTGCTCGCGGCGATGGCCGTCTACGGGACGAGCTACACGTTCAGCGTCTTCTACGACTCGCTCGTCGAGCAGTTCGGCGTCGGCCGGGGACCGCTGGCGTTCGTCTTCGGGCTCCAGACCGCGCTCATCTACGTCGGCGGCGTCGCGGCCGGCCGGGCGACCGACCGCTACGGCGGGCGGCGCGTCGCCGCCGTCTCGGGCATCGTGCTCGTGGTCGGCCTCGGGTGGGCGGCGCTCGCGCGCTCGTACCTCGAACTCCTCGTCGCCTTCGGCGTGCTCGGGGGGCTCGGGATGGCCGGGCTCTACGTCGTCGGCTACGCGACCGTCCCGCGCTGGTTCGAGCGACGGCGCGGGACGGCCTCGGCCCTCGCCGCGGCGGGGACCGGTATCGGCCTCGTCACCCTCCCGGGGGTCGCGGACCGGCTCATCACGACCGTCGGCTGGCGCAGTGCCCTGCTCGCGGTCGCCGGCGGGGCCGGCTTCCTCGCGCTGGCCGTCGTCCTGCTGTTCGCCGACCGCCACGCCGACGTGGGGGCCGACCCCGCCGTCGAGTTCGAGGGCGGCGTCGGGACCGCTCCGTCCTCGCCGGGCATCACCGACGGGACGCGGGGGACGCTCCGATCGGTACCGTTCCTGCTCGTCTTCGTCGGCTGGACGTTCGCCTACGCGCCCATCTACGTGCTGGTGAGCCACGTCGTCCCCTACTCGACCGACGCCGGCTTCGGCCGGTCGACCGGCGTGTTTGCCATCACCGTCCTCGGGATCACGATCGTCCTCGCGCGACTCGGTGTCGGGGCGCTCTCGGACCGGATCGGCCGCGTCACCACCTTCGTGGCGAGCGCGGGCCTCATCGGTGCGGCGCTGCTCGCGCTCCCGCTCGCCACGACCCCCGGTACGTTCCTCGCGGGCGTCGTCGTCTTCGCCGTCGGCTACAGCGGTACCGGCGGCCTGCTCTCCCCCGTCCTCGCGGATCTGTTCGGCAACGAGGGGCTGAGCACCGTGTTCGGGGCGGCGTCGCTCGCCTTCGCCCTCACCGGCCTCCTCGCGCCGCCGCTCGCCGGCTTCTGGTTCGAGGCCGCCGGGAGCTACGCCCCCGCCTTCCGGGCGTTCGGTGCGCTCGGGATCGTCGGCGCCTGCTGCGTCCTGCTCGCGGCGAGGCTGACCCGGACCGGGTGAGCGGGTACCGCGAGGACTTATCGCCGCCGCCCGACAGCCCCGGTCGTGCCGGGAGATCACGACGCTTCCGACGACCGCCCACTCCTCGACCGCTTCGACGGCCTGCGGGTGGCCGACGTCGCACGCGAGGTGTTCGCGGACGACGAGGCGTCCATCGGGGCTGACGGCAACTGATCCAGGTCCCGCCGTGGGTGCGGACGACGCTCGCCGTTCCGAGGGTTACTCGTCGGACTCGAACCCGAAGACGCGGCTCAGTTCGAGTTCGATCCGATCGGTGAACTCGGTCAGGACGTCCTCGAACGTCTCGTCGTCGACGGGGAGGGAACCGACCCGCTCGCGGGGCTCCTCGGGCAGTTCGACGCGGAACTCGCCGTCGCCCTCGTAAAACGGCTCGCTCCCGTCGAGCACCTGGCGGTCGATCGCCTGGAGGACGCGCGAGTCGTACCGACCGTGCAGGTCCTCGAACGCGTTCCGGTAGGCCGTCTGTAGCTCGTCCATGTAGTGGACGTACTTCTCCTCGAACCGCTCGGGATCGAAATCGTTCACGTACGCCCGTACGGACCCCTCGGGGTAACGCCTTCGACGGCCGCCCTCCCCGTCTATCCCGTGCACCGGCTCGCTACTGAAACGGATTTCAGTAAGACACCCTACAGAAATGTATTTCAGATTATACTTTTGGTGCCGGGGGGTCTACGGGTAGACACGGGGTCACCCCCGGTGATACGAGATGAACCCACTCGCCTACCTCGAGGCCGCCGGTGCCACGCTCGTGGTGCTCTGGCTGGCCGCCGGCCTGCTCTCCGACCCGCTCCTGTTCGGCGTCGTCGCGGCGCTCGCGCTGGTCCCGCTGGCGCTGGTCGTCCTCCCCGCGCTCGTCGTCCACGCCCTCGCCGACCGTTCCGTGACGGTCCGGCGGCTCCCGCCCCTCCGGAGCGCCGGCGAGTCCGCCCCGCCTCGTCCCGATCGGGGCCCTCCGAGCGACGGCTGAGCAGGGGTACTCCCCTCCGGCCCTCCGCGGGCTGTCGCCGTCGTCCGCGGGCGGCGAAATTGCCGCGGAGGGACACGACTTTGTAGCCCTCCGTCGGCACTCCGAACGGATACACCTTGGCCCAGCTCGAAGCGCTGTTCGGTGACGACGCGTCGGTGATCCGTCACCGCGACTTCCAGACCCTGCTGCTGGCGAACGTCCTCCCGCCGCTCGGGAGCGCACTGCTCTCGCCCATCCTCGACTCGCTCATCGAACCGTTCGGGACCTCCACGGCCGACATCGGGCTGCTGATGTCCGTCTTCACCGCGCCGGCCATCGTCGTCATCCCGATCGCGGGGGCGTTCTCGGACCGCTACGGTCGCAAGCCGATCCTGGTCGCCGCGCTCGTGCTGTTCGGCCTCACGGGGTCGGCCATCGCGTTCACCACTGACTACCGCGTAGCGCTCGCGCTCCGCACTCTCCAGGGGGTGGCGTTCGGAGGGATCACGCCCGTCATCATCACGAGTCTCGGAGACCTCTACACGGGGAACGCCGAGGCGACGGCACAGGGGATACGCTTCACCGGCTCCGGGCTGACCCAGACGGTCTTCCCCCTCCTCTCGGGTGCGCTGGTCGCCGTCGCGTGGCAGTACCCGTTCCTGATCTACGCGCTGGCCCTGCCCGTCGCGGCCGTCGTCGCGCTCAGGTTCGAGGAGCCGACGGATCCCGGCTCGGACTCCGACGGTGAACGTGACCCCCGGGCGACCGACGGGGGACTCGGGGACGAGCGTTCGCGGCTCCGCGCGCTCCTCGGCCTCGTCCGCCAGCGCCGCGTGGCCGCGCTGGTCCTCGCCCGCGGCCTGCCGCTGACGGTCTGGATCGGGTTCGTCACCTACAACTCGATCGTCGTCATTCGGTTCCTGGACGGGACGCCGACCCAGGCCGGGATGCTGGTCGCGGTCGGGAGCCTCGCGTACGCCACGGCCGCGAGCCAGGCGGGGCGCGTCACCGCCACCTTCGACAGCCGGCGCTACCCGCTCGTCGCCGCGAACGTCTGTCTCGGCGCGGGGTTCGCCCTCTTCCTCCTCGCCACGTCGCTCCCCGTGGCCGGTCTGGGCATCGCCGTCGCGGGAACGGGGTTCGGCCTCGCGCTCGCGCTCTACCGCAGCATCATCACCGGGCTCACCGGGGGATCGCTGCGCGGCAGCCTCGTGAGCCTCGCGGAGGCCTTCGGACGGGTAGTCGCGACAGCCACGCCCGTACTCATGGGCGGAGTCATCGCCGTCGCGACGCCGCGGGTCGGGCTCGAGTCGGCGGTCCAGATCGCCGGCCTCGGGGCCGCCGCCGTCGGGGGCGCGGGCGGGGTACTGATGGTGCTCGTCGCCAGTCGGTCGCCCCCGGTCGGACAGTCCGGGTAGATCCGACCCCGGCGCTCGCTGTCCGCGGGGCCGCCAGCCGGAGCTAGTTACCGGTCTTCGACCCGTCCCTCGACGCGCTCCCGACGCGTCTCCCCCGCCGACCCGTCCGGCGTCCGGAGTATCTCGTCCGCGAGGACGTACCGGGGTCCCTCCGAGCCGGTGTACGTCCGCTCGAACCGCTCGCGGTCGACGAACGCGAGCAACGGGTCACGGCGGTGGATCTCGGCGGGATCGTCGCTGCCGTCCCGGAGTCGCCGCGCGAGTGCCCTCGCGTACGGCCGTAGCCTCGACTCTCTGAGGTGCGCTTCGAGCGGGGTGTCACGGAGCGCCAGGACGAGCCGTTCGAGGCCGGACGCCTGCTCCCTGCGTTCGGCCCGTTTCAGCTCCGAGGATGTCACCCGACGCCGGCCGTAGGTCTCCCGGTAGAGGTCGTCGACCCAGCGCTCGTAGAGGCGCTTGCCGTACCTGTCCCGTCTCGAGACGCCGTTCCAGAAGTCGAGGAGTTCGGCGTCCATCAGCGGGAACCACACGTCGAACTCCATCCTGACGAGCGCCCGCATGGAGAGGAAGTTCGGTATCCGCTCGCGCCAGTACCACCGCTCGACGGTCTCGAACGAGCCGTCCACCGGTCCGTCGTCGTCGCGCACGCTCCGCGCGATACGACCCTTGACCGTCTCCACTGCCGACCGGTCGAAGCCGTACTGTCGGTAGTGCCGGTCGTACACGGCGTCGACGACGGAATCGAGGTCGGCCGGGCCGTCCCGGTCGAGCAGCCGGCGGGGGACGTACGACCCCGCGCCGAACAGCTGGTGACCGTGGAGCCGGAGCGCGTCGCCGTCGACCGCGTCGGCCCCCTGCAACCCCTCCTGGATCGCTATCTCCACCGGGTGGGTGTGCGACATCCCGCTCCGACCGAGCCCCCGGACGATGTCCTCCCAGAGCGCCGATCGGTGGCCCGCCCGGACGTCCTCCCCGGTCAGCGGGATCTCGAACCAGTCGAACCCGACGTCGTCGATCACGTCCCCGGCGACCTCGAGGTCGTAATCCGCGTCCTGGATGTTCGAGTACGTGAACAGGACGACGTCGTCGTAGTCCATTCGATCCAGCATCGTCACGACCAGCCTGGAGTCGTGTCCCCCCGAGAGCCCCATCACTATCTGGCGGCCGTCGGCGACAGTCGCGACCCGTTCGAACGCCCGATCGAGGGCGTCCTTCCACGCCGCGTACTGGTCGGTCCCGTAGCGGTCGGGCCTCGGGTCGTCCCTGAACGCGTAGTACTGCCGCCGCGAGATGGCTCCCCCGGCGTCGAGACGGACGATCGATCCCGGCCGTGTCTTCCGGATCGAGGGATCGAGCGTCTCCTCACCCGAGACGTACGTCGCCATCCGGAACTCGAGTTCGCGGTCCTCGGGGACCCCACCCCCCGTGGCCGATCCAAGCTCCCCGAAGTGATCGCTCACGCGAACCGGATCCCCGGTGGTGTAGAACAGCGCCCGGCTCCCGATGCGGTCGGAGACGACCAGCGCCTCGTCCCCCCCCTCGCGGACGACCGAGAACAGCCCGTTCAGTTCCGACGCGCGCCGGACACACTCCCGCTCGGTCGCCCCGTCGAACAGGTCCACCAGCCCCCCGGTGTCGAGGAGGTCGCCGCCGTAGAAGGCCCGTCCCGCGGCGTGGACCTCCCCCACGTTCGTCCAGTCGTCGTTCTCCAGCGACACGCTCACCTCGCCCATTGGATCGGCTTAATCTGATAGCGATTAAAAACTATTCGACGAGTCGAGTGCCCAACCCGGCCCGGGCCGGCCGGGGTCCCCCACCACCCGACCCCGAACTCTCCCGGTCGACCGACGCGACGGGGGATACTTCACGGCCGGCCACGCAGCGCGGACATGGGCGAACTCGGGAAGATCGACCGGTCGTTCTTCGAACGGGTCATCCGGCCGAACCTCGGCGCGGCGCGCGAGGACGTGGCGGTCGGTCCGTCCCACGGCGTCGACTTCGGCGTGCTCGACGTCGGCGGTCGGGCGCTCGTGACCGCGACCGATCCCGTCTCGGTCGTCCCGGAGCTCGGGTTCGAGCGGGCCGGTCGCCTCGCCGTCGACATCGTGCTGGCCGACGTCGCCGTCTCGGGGGTCGCACCCAGCCACCTCGCGGTGAGCCTCTCACTCCCCCCCGAGATGACCGACGAGGAGCTCGCGACGACCTGGCGGGGAATGGCCGGGCACTGTCGCGACCTCGGAGTGAGCGTCGTCACCGGCCACACGGCCCGGTACTCGGGCGTCGACTACACCTGGGTCGGGGGCGCGACGGGGTTCGGCGTCGGGTCGTTCGAGGACCTCGTCCGCCCGGACGGCGCTCGACCGGGTGACGCGCTCGTCGTCTCGACGGGACCCGCGGCGGAGGTCGCGGGGCTGTTCTCGACCCTGTACGGCGACCGGCTCGGCCTCCCCGAGCCGACGCTGGCGACGGCCCGCGAGCGCCTCGACGACATCGAGGCCGTCCGGGACGCGCGGACCGCCTTCGAGGCGGGCGAGGTCACCGCGATGCACGACGCCACGGAGGGGGGCGTCGTCGGGGGGCTAAACGAGATGGCCGCCGGGGCCGGCGTCCGGTTCGATGTCGAGCGTGCGAGCGTGCCGCTCGCCCCCGGCGTCGAGGCGGTCTGCGGTGCCGTGGACGTCGACCCCTGGCAGGTGACCAGCTGTGGGACGCTCCTCGTGGCCGTCGCCCCGGACGACGCGGCGGCGGTCGTCGAGGCCCTCGAAGCGCGCGGGACGCCCGCCGCTGTCGTCGGCCGGGTCACGGAGGGTGAGGGGGTCTACGTCGACGGCGAGCGGGCCGAAGCGCCCGACGCGGACCCCTCGTGGGGGGCCGCCGCCGACCTCGCGGACCGGGGGTGATCGCCGACGGGGGCGGACGACTCACGTCTCGATTCGTCACTCGGACTTTATATACTGGGGTTCGTTGCCCCGGACGTGATGCCTGGGGAGCACGTGGGGAACGCGACGGCACCGACGGCGGAGGAACGATGACGATCCGTGGGGCCGTCCTCCGCTCGCTACTCGTCGTCGTCGCCGGTGGCTTCTCCACGGCGGGGAAGGTTTCCGGGAGTGTGGCGAGCCGAACCGGGGACGAGGAGGAAGAGGCGGAGATGATCATGACGCCGCCGGGTCCGCTCGGACCGGCGGCGTCGGCCGGCCGGCAGGCGATCATGACGGGCGTCGGCCCCGGTCCGGCGAGCGAGCAGGACGACTGATACGAACGGTCGTACCGACGTACCGGCGACCAGTCGGGCGGAGCTCCGACCGCCGTTGACGGACCACAGCGGCCCCGCGAGCGGCTCGGGGTCCGAGCCGGGAGTACTGTTATCAGGCTGTATCGCGTCGGTACACGCATGGTTCGACGGCCGACCAGCCGCGCAGACGACGGCGCGAGGTTCGCCACCGTCGTCGAGGAGGGTCGCGTCCGCGTCCAGACCCGCGACGGCCTGCTGTCGGTCGCCGACTTCGACGCCGTCGTCGAGGCGGTCGGCGGTCCCGCCTGGACGATCGAGTACACCGACTGGCACCACGAGCGCTACCCCGACCTCGACACCTCCGACGAGGGGCTCACGGTCGACGTCCGCGACATCGTCGAGGCGATGGAGCACGACGAGCGGTTCGTTCGGATCCTCCAGGCGATGCCGGCGACCGCCGTCGAGGGCGGGCTCTCGCCGCGGGCGGGTCTGTTCGTCGGGAAGCTCCTCGAGAACCTCCAGTCCGGCGTGGACTGATACGGTCGTGCGTACCGATTTACCGTCGGTCGCCCGGTGGTGTCGGTGCTCACCGGCAAAAGACTACAACCGTTCGTATCAGTCCTCGCCCGCGTCGTACGCGCCGGCCTTCTCCAGCCGACCCCGTTCGCGAAGCACCTCGGGTGTGCGACACACGCCCACCTCGCCGGCGGCCTGCGGGACGACGCAGTTGTTGCAGTTCTCGCAGACGACCGCCGATCCCGGGGTCGAGAGGAGCCGTGCGGCCAGCCGCGGCTCGGCGTAGAACGGCCGGCCGACCCCGACCATGTCGCAGGCGTCCCCGAGGAGGCGGTCCATCCGGTCGCGCTCGCGCAGGCCGCCGACGCAGAGGACCGGGACGTCGACCCGCCGCCGGACCTGCCGGCAGAAGTCCGCGTTCCACGCCGGCTCGAACCCGTTCCCGCGGGCGTCGATCCGGGAGGCCAGCCTCACGAGACGGGCGCGGAGGGGACCGCCGAACGCCGCCTCGTACCCCTCGACGAACCGCTCGTCGTCCCAGGCCCGCTCGGGGAACGCCCCGCGGATGATGGAGTGGTCCCAGAACGGGGACTCGGTGACCGGAACGAGCGCGTCGTAGCCGGCGTCCGCGAGCCGCTCCGCGGCACGGACGCCCTCCTCCAGCGTGAGATGTTCGCGTATCCACCACGGCGTCCGCGTCTCGGCGGGCACCTTCGTCACCACGGGGACCTCCGCGCCCACCCCGTCGCGGATCGCGTCGTGGACCACCTCGAAGAACCGGACCCGGTTCCGGAGCGAACCGCCGAACTCGTCGTCACGGTCGTTATAAAATGGTGAGAGGAACTGCTGGAAGATCCCCATGGTCGCGCCGGCGAGATGGACGCCGTCGTAGCCGGCGTCGACCGCGCGCTCGGCCGCGACCCCGAAGTCCTCGGCGAGGTCGTACACTTCGCGGGTGGAGAGCGGGCGGGCATCGAGGGAGAGGAACCCTAGCGCCTCGGCGGCCCGGAGCGGCCACGGTGGGGCCGAGACGGTTCGCTGGACGATTTCGTGCTCCTCCCTGTACGCGCGGTGCCACACCTCCATCGACCGGAGCCCGCCGTGGGCGAGCTGGCAGAAGATCCGTCCACCGTGATCGTGGATCGCGTCGGTGAGCGCCCGCATCGACGCGATTCTGTTGGGATCGTCGAACCCGGTCATCCCGGGGGCGGCCCGACCCTCCCGGCCGCGCACGGGCGTCGCCCCCTGCATGACGAGCCCGGCACCGCTCTCGGCCGCGGGCTCCAGTTCGGCGACGAGCCGGTCCGTGGCGTCTGGGTCCTCCCCCGCGTGTTCGAGCAGGGGGGCCCGGTAGAGGCGATTGTCGAGCGTGAGACCGCCGATCCCGACCGGCGAATCGAGCGTGGGGGACACGGTCTGCCCGTCCGTTGGGCTCGGGACACTTGAACGCGCCGGGCCCGGCGAGCCCCGACCGGGCGTCCTGTCCACCCCCCACCAACACCCCCAAGTTCGGCGCTTCCCTCTCGACGACCATGCCCGACCGCATCATGAAGGTGAACGCCTACACGACGCTCGACCTGCTCGACGGCCGCGCGGAGGCCCACGACTTCGAGGAGCGGGCCTACGCGACGCTGAACGTCACCTCCCCTCGACGGGACCCGGACCACGTCTCCCTCCAGCTGGAACTCGACAACACGGAACTCGAACACCTCCCGGCCCACGCGGACAGCGTCACCCTCACCGCAGAACAGGCCCGGACGCTCGCGGCCGACCTCGAGGAACACGCCGGGCGCGTCGAGGAAAACGAGGAAGACGAGGCGTAACGACGGCGCTCGCCAGGTAACGGACGAGTCGGCGTGGCCCGCCGACTCCCGCAGGGCTTTGTGGCTCGCACGCGTGTGTCGGCCCGTGTCGACCGGCGACCCCCGCGGCTACCGCGACGACAGCCCGGTCTCCCGCGAGCGCGGGTTCTGTCCCTGCTGTGGCTACCGCACCCTCGCGCCGGACACGCCCGGGTCCTACGAGGTCTGTCCGGTGTGTTACTGGCTCGACGACCTGGTGGCGTTCTACGCCCCGGACTACGAGAGCGAGTACAACCACCTCTCGCTCCGGGAGGCACGCCGGAACTTCCGCGAGCTCGGGGCCGTCACGCCGGAGGCGGTCGAGCGAACGCGCGACCCCGACGAGGCCCGCGACCCGAACTGGCCCTACGAGTAGCCGACCGGTTCTCGGGGATCGAGGGATCATACGGACGGTTGTAGTCTTTTACCGGTGACCGCCCGGACGGGGTCGGCGGTCACCGGTAAATCGTTACAACCGTCCGTATCAGTCGTCGTCGGTCGCGGGGGCCTTCCGCCCGTCCTCCGATTCGTCGCCGTCGTCGCCGCCCTCGGTGATCACGTCGATGGGGATTCCCTTGGGTCCCTTCGACTCGCCGAAGCCGGCCGAGAGGACGCGCGTGAGCGCGTCCTCGACGCTCTCGTCGGTGACCGTGTAGTCCTCGGGTTCGACCTCGATGACGAACCCGGTGGTGATGTTCGGGGAGGTGGGGAGAAAGAGGACGTCGCGGCCGTCCTTGGTCTGCTTGCCGGTCTTGAACGCGGTCATCCGGAGCCCCTGCCAGGTCTCGAGCTTCACGGGGGCCTGGAGCTCCTCGGTCCCGGAGACGGCGGTCTCGACGGCCATCTTCGAGGCGTTGTAGACGACCCGGAGGCCGGGGAGTCGGTTCATGATCGCGTCGAGCCCCTCCTCGACGAGGTCGCCCAGCGTCGTCCGCATCAGATAGCCGACCGAGAGGACGAGCAGCGCGAACACGACGATGGTGATGAGCACGCGGGCGATGGGCTGGTTCTCGAAGGTGCCCTGTGGGAACGGGAGGCGGGCGAGCGCCTGGTAGATGAACGCCACGATGTAGGCGGTCACCAGCAGCGGGACGAGGACGATGAGACCGCTGGCGATGTCTCGTTTCCAGGAACTCGGGAGCATGCGTGGTCAGGTCCCCCGCCGTACGGGTCTACCGAACGGTTCGCTTCCCGGAAGGTGAAACTTTCGTACTGTTCGCCGTCGGATTCGCCAGCCAGCCCGCTCCCGGTACGCTCAGAGCCGACCGAGCAGGCCGAGCGCGACCAGCGCCAGCCAGGTCTGAAAGACGAGCGAGCCGAGCGCCGAGAGGACGACGAACTGCCAGTCCTCCATCTCGGCCAGCCCCGCCGGGACGGTGAGCATCCCCCGCGTGAACAGCAGCGCGTTCGAGACGGGGACGACGAGCGGCCCCCAGCGGTCGAACCACCGATCGAACCGGTCGAGGCGGTCCTCACTCACCCGGAACCACGGCTTCGAGAGGAGATACTCCCGTCCGCCGCGCTTCGCGAAGGTGAACAGCGCGAACTGTCCCACCGTGGCCCCGGCGACCGCGACGAGTATCACGACCGCGACCTCGACCGTGGAGGACGCGAGCAGCGCCACCCCGGCGGGGACGAGCGCCTCGCTCGGCGCGAAGTAGAGCAGCATCGCTCCTTCGAGGATCAGGATGGCGAACAGCGCGAGGAGCCCGTAGCGGTCGAGCAGCGAGCGGACGAGCGCCTCGTCGCCGAGGAGGAACAGGCCGACCGCGACGCCGGCCGCGGCGAGCGCGACCCCGGCGACGAGGATGAGGCCGTAATCGGAGAGGAAACGGCGGAACGGCCCCCGACTCTCGACCTCCGTCATCGCCGGCGGTCGGAACCGCCGGGACATAGGCGTTGTGGGACGGGACGCTCGCCCGTTCGATCCTCCCCGTCGCGGACCCGTCCGGGAGCGGCCCGGGCGAGCCCCGGTCGATCCCATCCCCGTCCCCGCCCGGTGCGCGAGCGTCCCGGACGGAAACGAGAAGCCTTTGAGCGGCGACGGCCGAGTGTTCGGTATGGAGTTCGACCTCACGTCGCGTCCACGGCGGCTGCGCGCCGACGGCGTCAGGGGTCTCCTCCGCGAGACGACGGTCAGCGCTTCGGACCTCGTCGCGCCGGTGTTCGTGGACGCGACGACGGACGAGCGCGTCCCCATCCCCTCGATGCCGGGTCACGAGCGCGTCCCCGTCGAGGAGGCGGTCCCGCGGGTCCGGGAGGTGATGGAGACGGGGGTGGAGGCGGTGATGCTGTTCGGCATCCCCGATTCCAAGGACGAGGTGGGGAGCCGCGCCTGGGCCGAGGACGGCGTCGTCCAGCGGGCCACCCGCCGGATAACCGGGGAGACCGACGCCTACGTCATCACGGACGTCTGTTTCTGTGAGTACACGGACCACGGCCACTGCGGGGTGCTCGCGGCCGACGCCCGCGAGGGCTGGGAGCGGCTCGGCGGTGAGGAGCGACACGGGTCCGACGCCCACTCGGTGGACTCGCGGATGACCG
The DNA here is from genome assembly GCF_037335815.1 of Salinirubellus litoreus. Classification (NCBI taxonomy): domain Archaea; kingdom Methanobacteriati; phylum Methanobacteriota; class Halobacteria; order Halobacteriales; family Natronomonadaceae; genus Salinirubellus; species Salinirubellus litoreus. The sequence goes on from NZ_CP147841.1 coordinate 990,938, forward strand.
TCGCCAACGACCCGACGCTGTCGAACCTGGCCCGAACGGCCGTCTCACACGCGAGCGCGGGCGCGGACATGGTCGCGCCGTCGAGCATGACCGACGGGATGGTCGGGGCCGTCCGCTCGGGGCTCGACGAGGCCGGCTTCGAGGACGTCCCCGTGATGTCCTACGCCGCGAAGTTCGGGTCGGCGTTCTACGGCCCGTTCCGAGACGCCGCCGACGGCGCGCCCGCGTTCGGCGACCGGCGGCACTACCAGATGGACCCCGCGAACGGCCGCGAGGCGATGCGCGAGGTCCGCCTCGACGTTGAGCAGGGTGCGGACGTGCTGCTGGTCAAGCCGGCGCTCGCCTACCTCGACGTGGTCCGTCGGGTCCGGGAGGCGTTCGACCACCCCGTCGCGGCGTACAACGTCAGCGGCGAGTACGCGATGGTCCACGCCGCGGCCGAGAAGGGGTGGCTCGACCTCGAATCGGCGGCCTACGAGTCGCTGCTGTCGATAAAGCGGGCCGGCGCGGACCTGATCGTCACCTACTTCGCCGAGGACGTCGCCGACCGGCTCTGAGCGGGGTGCTCCGGCTCGACGGGGTGGACGTTCGTCCAGGTGCGTCGACGCCACCCGAGAGATGACTGTTCGTAGCCCGATACCGCTTCTGGACGTCTCAGATGTCGTTTTGGCGACTCCCTCCCGATCGCAAGCTTTGCCGAGGCCCCCCGCGCGCCCATCGCGGCGGGCACGGACCACCCCGGCGGCCACGGAACGGGTGGCCGTTCGTCCGGAATGTTGCCCGAGATACTCAACAGACCTGGACGATAGAGGGCATTAAACAGTTATTATACTACCAAAGATGGCGTGTTTGTCCACTATATCGGTCGGTAAGTGAACGCTTCCTTCCCGTACGTTTATATACTGTCTGTAGTTGACCCTCGGGCGTGATTCGCGAAACGAACACGGTAAAAATCGGGGTAGAAGAGGGAGAAAACAAAACTGGAGGCCGGTCGGCGGGGATGATCGTAGGATGATAGGGCCGATCCCCTTGCAGGCCGACGTCACTGCCATCGCCAGCAGCGTCAACAACGTGTGGGTGCTGGTGGTCTGTTTCCTGATCTTCTTCATGCAGCCCGGGTTCGCGCTGCTGGAGGCCGGGCAGGTCCGCGCGAAGAACGCGGGCAACGTCGTGATGAAGAACATGTGGGACTGGTCGGCCGGGGTGCTGATCTTCTTCCTGGCCGGCGCGGCGGTGTCGACCATCGCCGCGCAGCTGACCGCGCCGGGGACCGCCCTCGACATCGGGGGTGCGTTCGGGTACATCAACGACCCGACGGCGTGGATCGGCTGGCTGTTCGGGGCGGTGTTCGCCATGACGGCGGCGACCATCGTCTCCGGGGCCGTGGCGGAGCGGATCAAGTTCTCCGCGTATATCATCTACGCGCTGGTCATCACGGTGTTCATCTACCCCGTGATCGCCGGGTTCGCGTGGGGCGGCGGGCTCCTGGGCTCGTCGGGCTACCTCGGGGGGATCCTCGGGGTCGGCTACAAGGACTTCGCGGGCGCGACCGTGGTCCACGCCCTCGGGGGTATCGCGGGGCTGACCGCGGCGTACATGGTCGGCCCGCGCAAGGGCCGGTTCGACGAGCACGGGAACGCCCGGCCGATCCCCGGCCACAGCGTCCTGTTCGCTGTGATCGGGACGCTGATCCTCGCCTTCGGCTGGTATGGGTTCAACGTCGGCACGCAGGCGACGGTCCTGACGACCGACGGGGAGTTCATGGGCGCGGCGCTCGGCCGTGTCGCCCTGAACACGACGCTGGCGATGGGTGCCGGCATGGTCGCCTCCACGGCCGTCACCGCGGTCTGGGAGGGCAAGCCGGACCCACTGTTCGGCGCGAACGGCCTGCTCGCGGGCCTCGTCGCCATCACCGGTGCGTGTGCGCACGTCACCTGGTGGGGTGCGCTGGTCATCGGGATCATCGGCGGGGTCCAGACCCCGCTGGTCTACCGGTGGGTCGTCGACTCGCTGAACATCGACGACGTCTGTGGCGTCTTCGCCGTCCACGGCTCGGCCGGATTCATCGGCACGATCCTGATCCCGTTCTTCGACGTCGCGGGCTTCTCGGTCGCCCAGCTGATCATGCAGGTCGCGGGGTCGGTGATCATCGGCACCTGGACGGTCCTGACGACGATCGTCGCGATGTACGTCATCGACGCGGTCGTCGGGCTCCGGGTGTCGGACGAGGAGGAGGAGCTCGGCCTCGACCAGGGCGAGCACGGCATGTCCGCCTACCCCGAGTTCACCGCCGACACCGGCGGCGAGGGGGCGCTGGCCGACGGCGGCCGGCAGGTCCGCACGGACGGGGGTGAGACCGATGAGTGACGCGGACGCGCCGAACGACGGCGGCGTGAAGCTCGTGATGGCGTACATCCGTCCGGACAGGCTCGGCGACGTGAAGCGGGCGCTCGCCGATATCGGCGCGCCATCGTTGACGGTGACGAGCGTCTCGGGTCGGGGCTCACAGCCCGCCCGCAAGGGCCAGTACCGCGGCGAAGAGTACACGGTCGACCTCCACCAGAAGACGAAGGTCGAGACCGTTGTCGCGGATATCCCCGCCGAGGACGTCGTCGAAGCCATCGCCGAAGGGGGCAAGACCGGCGAGCCCGGTGACGGGAAGATCTTCGTTTTGCCCGTCGAGTCCGCCTACCAGATACGGACCGGAGCCACCGGAACCGAGGCGGTCTGACCCGTGTCCGGGGCCCCGGACCGGTCGATCGCCCGCGGGGAGGGCTGGACGCCGGGGGAACGGGTCCTCGAACTCGAACGCGAGGGCCGGGTCGACGGATACGTCCCGGCGCTTGACTACGAGGCCCTGGGGATGGAGACGGTCGTGGTCCGGTTGCGCGTCCGCGACGACGTCGACGACGTGATCACCGACCACGCCGAGCACGTGACCGATGCCTACGAGACGACGGGGCCGTACAACGCGCTCCTGATCGCCCGGTTCGACGACCTCGGCGAGCTCAACGGGTTCCTCGCCGGGCTCTCGACCGACGACCGGGTGGCGGCCGCGACGGCGAACGTCGTGCTCCGGACGGCCTGCGAGTACGAGTTCACGCGGCTGCTCGGCTGACCGCCGGAGGGAGGGTGTGTGGGATGTGTCCACGTCGTCCGCCGCGCGTTTATTTTCCACCGGATGCTAACGAGAACCATACCGGTTGACGAACGTCCATTCGAATGGAGTATAGACGGTACCGGGCCTCACAGGGCCTCTGGCGGATGTTTTCGCGGATCGCGCCCCGTGATTGCCCTCGCCCGGCCCGTGCGGATCACCTCCAAAGGGCCACCGATGGGCGCGTAGCGGCCCGAGACGCCGATATCCCGTCGTGAACACGCGATCGGTGTGGACGTTCGTTCGAAACCGCGGCCGGCAGCCGCTCGGTTACTGGACGATAGATTACCTTATACAGCTATTATACTACCCAATTCGGGACGTTCGTCTACTGTAGGGGTCGATATCTGGACGCTCGAAACTGCAACCTTTATGTAGGGGAGTTCCATCACGTTCTCGCGTGATTCGGAGTACGAACATGGTGGAATACGAATCGAATGTGGACGTTCGTTCGGGGACGGACGGGGGTGTGGCGTGAGCCTCCTCCCGCTCCAGGCGGATCCGGCGTCGGTGGCGACCGCCGTCAACACCGTCTGGGTACTGACCGTGACGTTCCTGATCTTCTTCATGCACGCCGGCTTCGCCATGCTGGAGGCGGGGCAGGTGCGCTCGAAGAACGTCGCGAACCAGCTGACGAAGAACATGCTCACCTGGTCGGTGGGGGTCATCGTGTTCTTCCTGATCGGGGCGACGGTCGAGGCGATCACCGCTGGGGTGACCGGCGGCGGATCCTACTCGCTGTTCGCCATCTTCAGCCCGGAGTCGACGCTGAGCTGGGTCTCCTGGCTGTTCGGGGCGGTGTTCGCCATGACGGCGGCGACCATCGTCTCCGGGGCCGTCGCGGGACGGATGAAGCTCCGCGCGTACGTCACCTACACGGTGATCCTCGCGGGGGTCATCTACCCGGTCGTCACCGGTCTGACGTGGGCGGGCGGATTCCTCTCCGCGTTCGGGTTCACCGACTTCGCGGGCGGGATGATCGTCCACGGGATGGGCGGCATCGCCGGCCTGACCGCGGCGGCCATCGTCGGCCCCCGGCTCGACCGGTTCAACGACGACGGCTCGATCAACGTCATCCCCGGCCACTCGATCACGTTCGCGGTGCTGGGGACGCTCATACTGTGCTTCGGCTGGTACGGGTTCAACGTCGGAACGGCCGCGGCCCCGCTCTCGGCCGACGCCTCCGGGCTGGCCTCCTTCGAGTACGTCGGCCGCGTCGCGCTGACCACCACCCTGGGGATGGCCGCGGGCGCGATCGGTGCGGGGGCGCTCTCACTGTTCAAGACCGGCAAGGTCGACACGCTCTACGTCGCCAACGGGATGCTCGCGGGGCTCGTGGGCATCACCTCGAACACGGATCTGATCACGTGGTGGGCGGCGCTGGTCATCGGCGGCCTCGCCGGCGCACAGCTCCCGATCGTCTTCGGTCTGGTCGAGGAGTACCTCAAGATCGACGACGTCTGTGCGGTGTTCCCGGTCCACGGGAGCGCGGGCGTCCTCGGGGCCCTGCTGGTGGGCATCCCGATCTTCACCGTTCCGGGTGCGGGCGTGAGCTTCGTCTCGCAGGTCGTCGGCGTCGCGGTCATCGCCGGCTGGACCATCGCGGCCACGGCCGCGGTGTTCCTGGTCCTGAAGGCACTCGGCCAGATCCGGGTCTCCCGCGAGCACGAACTCGAGGGGCTCGACGTCTCCGAACACGGCGTGGACACCTACCCCGAGTTCGGCTCGCCGGACACGGCGGTCGACGGCGGACGGGTCATGAGGCCCGATGGTGGTCTTGTGAGCGAAGCGAACGAGGCTTCGTCGGACGTAACGTCCGACGGTGGACGGACGGAGGAGGAGAACTGAGATGAGCACCGAAGCCAACGACGGCGAGATCAAGATGGTGATGGCGTACGTCCGGCCCGACAGGCTGGGGGCCGTCAAGGGGGCGCTCGCGGAGATCGGCGCGCCCTCGCTGACGGTCACGAACGTCTCCGGTCGGGGCTCACAGCCCGCGAAGAAGGGGCAGTGGCGCGGCGAGGAGTACACGGTGGACCTCCACCAGAAGACGAAGATCGAGTGCGTGGTCGCGGACATCCCCGCCGAGGACGTCGTCGAGGCCATCGCCGAGGCGGCCCACACCGGCGAGCCGGGCGACGGGAAGGTATTCGTCCTCCCCGTCGATTCCGCCCACCAGATACGGACGTCGAAGGACGGCCCCGAGGCGGTGTAGCGCGCGGCCGGAGGGGTATCGATCGGTCGAGGTGCGGGACCTCGAAACGGAGCGGTACGGTACTGTTCTTCGAGGCGGAGCGTCCGACCAGCCCCGCGTCCGTCGGCGGTCGCCTCGATCCGGGGTCGGGGTTCAGTCCTACCGGACCCCGGGAGCGTGTTCCGACCGTCCGGCGGGCGGACCGGGGATCGGGTCCTCCCGTGGGCTACTGCTCACCGGGTTCGACACGTCGAGCGTCCCGACCGGACCGCGTACCGTCGGGTCACGGGTATAGGACGGATGCCGCGGGCCCCGGTGGGAGGCCCGCGGTCGAACGAAGGAACGGCCGTGCGTGTAGCACGGTGCCAGCCAATGGTTCGGATGGTACGCAGGCTCTGGCCTGTCGGGCGATACGACACCGCCGGGGGTGTTGTTCAGCTCGTCTCTTCTTCGCATCCTTCGTTACGACGCACGGTAATAAATAGCTGGCTCAGTTGGCAATAAATTCCGCTCTCTGAGAAAAGGCTGGACATAAAGGGTGGGAATAGCCATAGAAATGTTTGATTGTCATCGGTGGTGGGGTTGTTCGTCGGTCGGTGGACGATCGGTCGACCGCCGTCGGGCCGTCGGGCGGCCGCCGTCGAACCAGAAAGCTACTTTCCGTGGGCCGCCGAACCGGACGGACATGACCCACGAGCGCTCGCGGGATCTCTACGACCGCGCGCTATCGGTGCTACCGGGCGGGGTGAACTCGTCGGTTCGGGCCGCGCCCCGGCCCTACCCGTTCTTCGTCGAGCGGGGGGACGGCGCACACGTCGTCGACGCCGACGGGAACCGGTACGTCGACTACGTGATGGGGTACGGGCCGCTACTGCTCGGTCACGACATGCCCGAGTCGGTCCGCTCGGCCGTCCAGTCCCACGCGAGCGCGGGGCCGATGTACGGCGCGCCGACCGAGATCGAGGTGGACCTTGCGGAGTTCGTCGCCCGGCACGTCCCCGGGGTGGAGATGCTCCGGTTCGTCAACAGCGGGACCGAGGCGACCGTCTCGGCCGTCCGCCTCGCCCGGGGGTACACCGGCCGGGAGAAGATCGTCGTGATGCAGGGGGGCTACCACGGCGCTCAGGAGTCGACGCTCGTCGAGGGTGAGCCCGGGAACGTCCACCCATCGACGCGAGGGATCCCCGAGTCGTTCGCCGAGCACACGATCCCGGTGCCGTTCAACGACGAAGAAGCGGTCGCGGAGGTGTTCGAGGCACACGGCGAGGAGATCGCGGGCGTGCTCGTCGAGCCCATCCTCGGGAACACCGGCATCGTCCAGCCGATCGAGGGGTACCACGAGACCCTGCGCGACCTCTGTGACGAGTACGGCTCGCTGCTGGTGTTCGACGAGGTCATCACCGGCTTCCGCGTCGGGGGGCTCCAGTGCGCCCAGGGGAAACTCGGCGTTACGCCCGACGTCACCACGTTCGGGAAGATCGTCGGTGGCGGCTTCCCCGTGGGAGCTATCGGCGGCGAGACGGAGATAATCGAGTCGTTCACCCCGTCCGGCGACGTCTTCCAGGCCGGGACGTTCTCGGGACACCCGGTGACGATGGCGGCCGGGCTGGCGACGCTCGAGTTCTGCGCCGAGAACGACGTCTACGACCACGTGAACGCCCTCGGCGAGCGGATGCGCGAGGGGCTCGTCGATATCGTCGCCGATCAGTGCCCCGGCTACACCGTCGTCGGGACCGACTCGATGTTCAAGGTGATCTTCACGCGCGCGGACTCCCCGCCTCAGGACGCCGGCTGTACCGGCGGATGCTCGCAGGATCCCGACTGTGTCCGGTTCGGCGAGTGTCCGAAGGACGGCGGGGACGTCGGTAGTGCAGAAACCGACCGCTGGGAGCGACTGTTCTGGCCCGCGATGCGGGACCAGGGGGTGTTCCTCACCGCCAACCAGTTCGAGAGCCAGTTCGTCTCCTACGCCCACACCGAGGCCGACATCGACGAGACGCTCGAGGCGTACAAGGAGGCGCTCTGAGCGGCGGCGTAGCTCCCCGTCGGGACCCGCGAAAAACCGGAGGGCCTGCTCAGGCCGCCGCGCCGTCGCCGTAGGTCCGATCCAGGTAGGCGACGATGTCGTCGGACTCGGCCATCCCGTCGACGTCGTGATCCTCGTCGATCAGGACCGGGACGCCGGTCTGTCCGCTCACTTCCTCGACCTCCGTCCGCTCGTCGTGGCTCCGCGCCACCATCCGGGACTCGTACTCGAGGCCGAGTTCGTCCAGCTTCTCCTTCACCTTCGCACAGTACGGGCAGCCCTCTAGCTCGTAGAGGATGAGGTTCGACATCGAGTCGACGTAGGGTCGCGAGCATAAAGAGCCCGGCGGTGTCGTGCACGCCGTGCACAGGCCGGGTGAGGCGGACCGCCCTCCCGTCGTGATAGGGGATCCGGCCGCGTCCCCGGACTCACCCCCCGAGGTGGGCGATCAGGAGGTCCGAGATCCGCTCGGGGTACTCGTGGTGAACCCAGTGGGTCGCCCCGGGGAACCGTTCCAGGTGACCCTCCTCGCAGTAGTCGAGGCTCCGTCTCGCCAGCTCGGGGACCAGCGCCCGGTCGTCCTCGCCCCAGACGATAAGCGTCGGGGCGGTGACCCGCTCGCGCGGCGGTTCATCCGGGTAGCGCGCCGCCGCCCGGTACCAGTTCAGCATCGCCCCGGGAGCGCCCTCCCGCCTCCACGCGGCCCGGTAGCGCTCGACGTCCGTCGGATCGAACGTCCCCGGCCTGGCCGCCCGGAGCGCGCGGACCCATCGCGCGAAGTCGTCCCGTCGCGCCCGTCGCTCGGGGATCCGGGGGAGCTGGAAGTAGAGGACGTACCGGCTCCGCCAGAGCTGTTCCGGGTTCGACCGGAGCGTTCGGCGGAACGCCATCGAGTGGGGCACGTTGACGATCCCGAGGCGGTCGACGAGCCCGGGTCGGCGACGAGCCAGGTCCCAGGCGACGAGCGCGCCCCAGTCGTGGCCCACGACGTGTGCCGACTCCCTGCCCTCGGTTCGGACGAGTTCGGCCACGTCCCCGGCGAGTTCGCGCCGCCGGTAGGATCGGACGCCGGCCGGTTTCTCGCTGTGGGCGTAGCCGCGCTGGTCGGGGACGAGCACCCGATACCCCGCATCGACGAGCGGTCCGATCTGCTCGCGCCAGCCGTACCAGAACTCGGGGAACCCGTGCAGGAGCACGACGAGCGGGTCGTCGGGGTCGCCCGCCTCGACGACGTGCAGGTCGACGCCGTTCACCCTTCGGTACGCCGACTCGGCCGAGGGGACGTCGAGCACCGACGCGTCGGTCCGGGGTCCGGCAGTCGTGTCGATCGCTCCGCCGTCGCCCGTGCCGCCCGATCCCCCCACCGCCCTACACCCCGCGGGCCCGAACCCGCTCGACCAGTTCCATCAGCGCCCGCGAGAGCCGCTCGCGCTGGTAGACGAGCTCGCCGAGCCCCCAGAGCAGGAGGACGATCACGGCGAGGAACGCCCCCGCGAGCGCCCACGAGGACATCCAGACCGGCCGGAGGAACGGGGTCGCGTGTCGGTAGCGCTCGGCGAACCAGGTGAGCTGTGCCTCGAAGGCCGATCCCTCGGCGGCACCGACCAGCCAGTCGGAGAACGTCTCCTGGCCGGCCGGCCCGCGGCCCGCACCGCCGGAGACGGTGTACTCGCCGCTCGCCCCGATGTCGGTCATCGTCGGGCCGTTCGACCCCTTCGTGCCCCGCTCGGCGTCGTATGGCCCCCACGAGGCGTAGAACTCCCACACGACCGTGCCGTTGGGGGCGATCTCGACGACCCGGTGGTTGAGCGAGTCGGTGACGAGCGTGTTCCCGTTGGGGAGCCGGTCGGCGTCGCGCGGCCAGTTGAACCCGTCGACGCTCCAGGTCCGGACCCACGTCCCCGAGGGGCCGCTCGAGATTCGGCTCGCGTTCAGTTCGCTCGCGTCCACCTCGCTGTCGTTCCGGAGTTCGTACTCGACGACCCGGTCGTTCTCCGAGTCGGCGACGAGCATCGTCGGGTTCCCGCCCTCGCTCTCGAGCCAGTCGGGGTTGTGTTGCTCGTAGAGCGTGGTGTGGTTGTCGTCGCCGCCGAGGCGGTACTCGATGCGCTTCGTCTCGCGGTCGACGACGATGGCCTGATCGAAGTTCCGGGGCGAGAGGAGGTACTTCCCCTCCCCGATGCGGTCGACGTCGTTGAGGTGCGACCAGTCCTCGCGGAAGCCACCATCCGTCTCGTTGGGGTAGTGCTCCCGGAGGACGTACTCCCAGACGATCGAGTCGTTCTCGCGGTCGTAGACGAAGACGCGGTCGTTCGAGACGCCGTCCTCGAACTGTCGCATGTTGGCGACGAGCAGCCGGCCGCTCGGGAGCATGTCGACGTCGTGGGTGTCGGTGATCGGGAGCTCCTCGCTCCAGACCTGCTCCTCGGTCTCCGGATTCAGCTCGAACACGACGGTCGAGGTGGGCGTCGTCGACGTGACCAGGAGGTTCCCGTTCTCGAGGGGATCGACGTCGTAGAACCACGAGACGCCCTCGGCCTCCCCGGAGGTGATCACCGAGCCCCGCGCCTCCGGCGAGGCGCTGACGAGGCGGGCGGGCTTCTTGGGATTACCGACGCCCTTGAAGTGGAACCCCTGGACGGCGACGTAGGTCGTCCCGTTGGCGGGGTCGCTCACCGTCCCGGGGCCGAGCCCTGTCCGCTCGTGCGAGATCGCCGAGACGCCCGTGGGGACCAGCAGCAGGACGACGACGAACGCGACGGCCGCGCGGGCGAGCCACGGGCGCGACGGACGGTCCATGTTCCGGAGGGCGAGCGCGCAGTAGGAACGTCTTGTGGTTTGGGCCATCCGGGCGGCAGGTGAGAATCCGACGAGGAGCGGAGGTGGGCGGCACAACCGCTCGGGATGGCCGCCCCCACAGCCGGTGTCGGGTGGGCTTGTAAGGGGCGGTTCGCTACGGGAAGCACGGCGAAGTAAGCACCATAGCGAGTGAGCGGAGCGAACGAGCGAGGCGCGCAACGAGCCGCGCGACCGTAGCGAACCGGGGCTTTCGAGCTGTTTCCGTCTACTGCTGCTGGCTCGTCGAAAACAACTCCGACATCTATCCGCGAACGGGTGGATTCATACGCCGTCACCGACTACCGGGTCCCGATGGACGCGCCGCTGTGGACGGAGGCCCACGCCCCCTCGCTCGACGAACTCCCACAGCCGACCGCACGCGACTACCTCTCGAAGGCGAGCGCCGAGCCGCTCAACCTGATCCTCCACGGCCCGCCCGGCGTGGGGAAGACGGCGGCCGTTCGCGCGCTCGCCCGCGAGGCCCACGAGGACCCCGAGAACGACCTGATCGAGATCAACGTCGCGGACTTCTTCGGCCGGACGAAGAAGGAGATACGCAACGATCCCCGGTTCGAGCCGTTCCTCGCCGGACGCTCGCGGATGTCAAAGCGGGACATGATCAACTACGTCCTGAAGGAGTCCGCCTCGTACGCACCCGTCTCGGGGACGTACAAGACGGTCGTGCTCGACAACGCCGAGGCGATCCGCGAGGACTTCCAGCAGGCCCTCCGTCGGGTGATGGAGCAGTACGCGCGGAACACGCAGTTCGTCATCACGACGCGCCAGCCCTCGAAGCTCATCCCGCCGATCGAGTCGCGGTGTTTCCCGGTTCGGATGCGCGCACCCAGCGAGGCCGAAACCGTCGAGGTGCTCTCGCGGGTGGTCGACCGCGAGGGCGTCGAGCACGACGACGGCGGCCTGCGCTACGTCGCCGCATACGCCGAGGGGAACATCCGGACGGCGCTCCTGGCCGCACAGACCACCGCCGAGGGGGAGGGGAGCGTGACGATGGACGCCGCCTACGAGGCGCTGGGCGAAGTCGGCCACGGCGAGGCCATCTCGGACATGCTCGGCCGCGCCGAGCGCGGGGAGTTCACCGACGCCCGGAAGGACCTCGACGACCTGCTCGTCGACGAGGGGCTCTCGGGCTCCGAGGTGCTCGAGGAAGTCCTCGACGCCGGCCGAGAGCGCTACGAGGGCAACGAGGAGCGCCTGGCGCGACTCCACCGGCTCGCGGGCGAGGTCGACCTCGAGATGAGCGAGGGGAACTCCGACCGCATCCACGTCGCCCACCTGCTGGCCGAGCTCGGCCGTGAGGCCTGACAGTGGTTATCGGAGCCGGCCGGGGACTCAGTGATCCTCGACCAGCCGTCAGAGTGTGATTCCAGCGAAGCGACCCCGTGGGCTCCCCCGATAATCGCCGCGAGTCGCTTCGCGGTCCCCGAGATCCGGCCCCCGGTGGCCGTCTCGTCCACTCCTTCGCCGACGCCTCCGACGCGGTAGTCCGTGCCAGCCACGCCTGACCGTCCTCCCCTGCCGGTTCGGGACGATCGACCACGGGGTCGGCCTGCCGAACGAGTGGGCCGGACCGCTCGTCCCGTTACTCCGTCGCGACGGCCCCGGTGGTCGACCCGTTCGAGTGGCTCACGTAGTAGTAGATCCCCACGTTGAGGAGGATCCCGGCGACGAACAGCCCCCAGTTGAACCAGGGGTTGTTGTACCAGACGATGTCGATACCGAGTGACTGCTGGTAGATCGGCCAGAACGGCTCGACCGCCTCGGCGATGTCCGGTGCCGAGAGCATGTCCGCGAAGACGTGGGCGAGGCCCGGGATCCAGACCGCGAGGAACCCGAACCCGTAGATGTTCCCCTCGGCCTGCGGGGAGAGCCAGTCGCTCCCGCTCAGGGCCTCCTCGAGTATCCACCCGACGATCGGTCCGATGACCGCGGCGAGGATCGTCACCACGAGCACGGTGTGGAAGATCCCGTGGTGTTTGATGGTCGGAAAGACCCCCCGGAGGAACAGGTCTACGTCCGGGAGCATTCCGAACAGGAATCCCGACAGGACGAACGTCGCCGCGGTTTTCGGCCGGTCGAGGATGAACCACGCCGGCACGAGCCAGAGCAGCGCCATACCCAGGTGACCGACTACGTCGACCATACCCGAATGTTCGTGATACTCGTTTTTCAGGCTGGTGTCAGGATTTGCAAGCTCGGTTCGGCGGTAGACCCGTCGAGCGGTCGAGGACGTCCTCCGGCCGAATACGAGCGGGTGTCCGGTATCGGCCCACTGACTGTGCCTCGAGGGGGAACGAGGGCGGACACGGGCGATCATTCAGTGGCGGACGGGGACCCCTCTCGCTCGTCCAGTCTCGCTGGATTCCCCCGGTGGCTGCATTTGCAGGGTTCCATCGAGTGGTAGCCAGGGCCGCACCTCCGGGCGTCCGTGGACGGTGATCCGGGCGGGCCGACCCGGGCTTCGGACGGCCGACCCCCGTCGATCGTCTCACTCGGGGAGCAGGGCCGCCACCTCGCGCACGTCCGAACACGAGCGATCCGCCTCCGGATGCTCACCCACGAGCACTCCGGGGACGCCCACCCGACGGGCCGGTTCGACGTCCCGCTCGTAGTCCGTACCGACCGCCCAGAGCCGGGCGCTCTCGGATCCCGATTCCGCCCACTCGACGACGGTCTCGAACGCGCGGAGGTGTGGCTTCTCGAACCCCGTCTCGGCGGAGACGAACGTCGCCTCGAACTCGAAGCCGAGCACGGAGAGCACCGCCGGTAGCTCCGGGGGTCCGTTGGCGACCAGTACCGGGTCCCAGCCGCGTTCGCCGAGCCGATCGAACGTCTCGCGTGCGCCGTCGGCGACGGTCCACCGTTCGGGATCGGTGTAGCGCGGACGGACGTCGCCCGCGACGGCGTCCGCACGGCGTCGGTCGACCCCCACCGCCGACAGCGCGTCGGCGAACGTTCCCCGGTGTTCGGTCCACCACCGCTCGCCCGGCCAGTCCGCGTGCGGCTCCGAGGGGCGGTCCCACGGCAGATCCACCCGGGAACGGAGGCCGGCGGCCGGCGCGGTAGTGCCGACCGCCGCGCCGGCGAGGGCGTCCGCGAGCGCCCCCGTCACCCCGCCCTCGCGGCAGGCGAGCACCCCGGGTGCCCACAGGAGGTATCGTCTCACGAACGACGGGTAGGGTACCGGAGTCAAAAGACCGCCGACTCCCGACCCGGCGGCTACGGCTGTCGTCGCGCTCGGTAGCCTCCACTCACGGACGGGGACGTTCCACCGTTCGGCCTGTTCACCGGCTCCGGCCGCTACGGCGGGGCCTCACTGGTGGCGGGGCTTGGAGAGGTTCAGCATCGTCGTCCTGCAGTCGGGACAGCAGCAGCTCCCGTTCGCCTCGACCCGCTCGCCGCAGCGCGGACACTCGTAGAGGTTCGTCCTCGAATCTTCGGCGGACATCGGTCTTCATCGTGTCGTATGCTACCAGACGGTATCAGTCTGTGGGTGTCCCGACCAGCAGGTGGACGTGGCGGACGAGCGAACCGTGGACCCGACGTTCGATCCGCGCCTCGACCGTCCACCCGACCGCTTCCGCCTCCTCCCGCCAGGGACGGTCGGCGACGAGCACGGCGCGGGGGGCGATCCGGCGGGCCTCGCGCAGGCCCCCCGCGACGAGCGCCGCGAGGTCGCCGACCACCTTCGACTGCTTGCCGTACGGCGCGTCGAAGACGACGGCGTCCGCCGCACGGCCGCACAGAGGAAGGCGGGTCGCGTCACCACGGACGACGGCGAACCCACCGTCGAGGTAGGTCGCGAGGTTCTCCGTGGCCCCGCGGACCATCTTCCACTGGGCGTCGACGCCGAGGACACGCGAGCCGACCAGTCCCGCCTCCAGCAGGAGACCACCGGTCCCGCACATCGGGTCGACGACGGTCGCGCCCTCGCGCGCACCAGCGATGTTGACGAGCGCCCGGGCGAGCATCGGGTCCATGCTCCCCGGCTGGAAGAACGGTCGGTCCGTCGGCCGGCGCGTCTCGAACCCCCTGTCGGTTTCGACCTCGACCCAGCCGAGCGCGCACACACCCTCGGAGAACAGGGCTCGGAGTTCGTGATCCGGGTCCTCGAGGTTCACGTCGTATCCGTGGTCAGTGAGAACGCCTCCCAGGGCGCGCTCGGCCTCGCTCGTCGAGACGCCGGTCAGCCCTCGAACGTCGCGTGCACGCACGCGGACGGTCCCCTCGCGGTCGAAGCTCGTCGCCCGGAGCGCCGCGACCGCCGCCTCGACGCTGGGGTCGGTTCGTGCGAGGAGCACGCTGGCCGTCCGGGTGAACGCGAGGTCCGCGGCCCGGTCCGTGAGCCCGCGTACCGTCGCCAGTCCCGGCGCGAGGGGCTCGACGCCCGGGCAGGCGGCGCGGGCCTCGAGCGTCGCGAGCGGATCGTCGTCCTGGCCCGCCAGTTCGAGGACGTACACACCCGGAGCCCCGGCACGCGAGCGGTTCAGGGTATCGATCGCCGGACCCCACGGAGCCGTGACGGTGGCGTCGACTGTCCGTGAAACCGACCTGTCAGTACCCATCCTGTACCTTTATAAAGGTTAAATACGTGGTTTAAGTCGCGAGATGACGGACCCCAAAGAGACTATCAACATCGAGAACGTCGTCGCCTCGACCGGCATCGGTCAGGAGCTCGACCTCCAGAGCGTGGCCATGGACCTCGAGGGTGCCGACTACGACCCCGAGCAGTTCCCCGGACTCGTCTACCGGACCCAGGAGCCCAAGTCTGCGGCCCTCATCTTCCGCTCCGGCAAGATCGTCTGCACCGGGGCCAAGAGCACCGACGACGTCCACGAGTCCCTGCGCATCGTCTTCGACAAGCTCCGGGACCTCAACATCGAGGTCGAGGAGGACCCCGAGATCGTCGTCCAGAACATCGTCACGAGCGCGGACCTCGGGCGGAACCTCAACCTGAACGCCATCGCCATCGGCCTCGGGCTGGAGAACATCGAGTACGAGCCCGAGCAGTTCCCGGGCCTGGTCTACCGGCTCGACGATCCCGACGTCGTCGCGCTGCTGTTCGGCTCGGGCAAGCTCGTCATCACCGGCGGGAAACAGCCCGTCGACGCCGAGCACGCCGTCGACAAGATCGTCAGCCGGCTCGAGGAGCTGGGTCTCCTCGACGGCTGATCCGACGGCGACCGCGCCGGAACCGCCACGTACAAGCCCGGCCCGGCGGTAGTCCCGCGGGACGATGGTCACGCCGTCGGCATCCCCGCTCGCGCCGCCGTGCTCGCTCCCTCTCCCTTCCGCCCGTGCCCTCCCCGCTCAGTTCTCGCCTCCGCCCTGGGTCGCGCCCTCGCTCCCCCTGCAGGTCGACCTCACCGGCGGCGGGCTCCTCGCGCTGGCCGTCACCTTCCTGCTGACCTGCCTGTTCTACGCGGTCACGCTCCACCTCGCGGCCACGTTCTTCATCGGCGACGTCCCCTCACAGCGGGCCGCGACCGCCGCGCCCGTCCCGGCTCTGGTCTCTATCCTCCTCCAGCAGTACGGGCAGAGCGACGCCGCGGTCGGGGTCGACCCGTCGCTGCTCGTCGGGCTGGTCGTCCTCGCCACGCTCCTCGCCGACCTCCTGGCGGTGAGTTTCGTCTACCGGCTGAAGCTCAAATCGGCCATCCCCCTCGTTCTCCTGCACTTCGGCTTCGCCGCCCTGCTCGGCGTGGCGCTCGGGAACCTGCTGGGCGTGCTCTGAGCCTCCGGACACTGCTGGACCCCGAGCCGGGTCGTCGTGACGCGCCCCGCACCCGCTCCGCCGCCGGACCGGATCGGTACTGGCGGGCCGGGCGACCGGCACAAGAGTATTGAGACCTCGATAGGGATACCGAGCGATGGGTACCGACGGGTTCCGAGTGGGGCTCCCGAACTGGGGCCCTCGACACACGCTCCTCTCGGCCTGCGTGGGCTCGTACTTCGGCGTCAGGTTCGCGCAGGTCGTCGTCGGCCCGGTCGTCCCCGCCATCGTCGGGACGTTCGGCGTCTCCCGTGGCACGCTCGGGACAGCGCTCACCGGCATGTGGGTCGTCTACGCCCTCTCACAGCTCCCGAGCGGCGTCCTCGCGGACCGGTTCGGCGAACGCGGGGTCGTCCTCGTCGCGCTGGGGACCACCGCGCTCGCGACCCTCGGTCTCGCGGCCTCGCCCGCGTTCCTCCCGTTCGGCGTCGGACTGGTCCTGCTGGGCGTCGGTGCCGGTATCTACTACAATCCGGCGACGGCACTGCTCGCTCGCGAGTTCGACGCGGTCGGCCGGGCCGTCGGCACTCACCGGATCGGCGGACAGGTCGCCGGCGTCGCCGCGCCGCTCGTGGCCGCCGCCGTGGGCCTCCGGTACGACTGGCGCACGACGGTCCTCGTCGGGGTACCCCTCGCCGTCCTCGCGGCGCTCCTGCTGGCCCGATTCGTCCCCCCGACCCCGCCGGTTCGACCCGGGGCGTCGATGCGCGACCTGTTCGATCCGGGCGACCTCGTGTCACTCCTGGCCCGTCCGCACGCCCGGTACACGACGTTCGTGGCGACGCTCGTCGAGTTCGTCGGGCTCGCCACGATGGCGTTCCTGCCCGCGCTGCTGCTCGGGCACCAGGGTGTCCCGTCCCGTCCGGCGAACCTCCTGTTCGCCGTCTTCTTCGCCACGACGGCCCTCTCCCAGCCCCTCGCCGGCTGGCTCTCGGACAGGCTCGGCCGCGACGAGACGCTCACTCTCCAGGCGGCTGCCGGCGTCCTCGGATACGGCGCGCTGGCCGCCGGGTCGTGGCTCCTGGTCGTTCCCGGGGTCCTGCTCGCCGGGATCGCCATGAGCGCGACCCCCGTCGTCCAGTCCCGGATGATCGACGGGCTCTCCGACGCGGACCAGGGCGCGGGGTTCGGCGTCTTCCGGACGGTCTACCTCCTCCTCGGCGCGTCGGGGACGGCCGTCGTCGGGACGGCCGCCGACGTCGCCGGGTGGACGGCGGCGTTCGGTCTGCTCGCGGTCGTTCTGGCCGTCGTCCTCCTCTCGCTCGGCGTCGTGCGGAGCGTCGGTCCGCGTGCGGCGTGAGTCCGTCGACTGCTCCCCTCTCGGCCAGTCACGTCTCGGCCGCTCACGCCTCGCTTTCGAGCGCGGCGACGACCGACGCTACTGTGTCGGGGACCGCCTCGGCGTAGAGCCTCGCACGCACGAGCGACGCGAACGCGCTGTCGACCTCGTAGGCCTCTCCCCCGGTGTCTTCGAGCCGGTAGTGCGCCTCGGCGACCGCCTCCCGCGCCGGCTCGGCCAGCTCGACGCTCACACCGACGGGCTTCGTCGTCCACGCCTCCCGGAGGGCCGCGATGGCCTCCCGGTGGGCGGTCGAGACCCGTTCGGCGTCCTCGGGCGGGCCGTACTCGCCGGCCTCGATCGCGTCGATCACCGCCCGGAACGCCCGGAGGCTCGCCATCTCCGTCGCGGCTCCGAGCGTCGCCGTGGCGTGGTCGCCCGTCCGGCGCTCGCGGCCGGCGTCGTCGGAGGCGAACTCGACGTTCCGCCGCGCCTCCTCGTAGAGCTCGGCTGCGGGCGTCCCCTCGACGTCCCGGTCGAACGCCTCCGCCGCCCGGGTGTCGAGGAACTCCCCCACGCGCCGGCGGTAGGTAGCCGTCCGGCGATCGAGCCGGTGGGCCGCGGCCGTCATCGCCGACCGGTACGACCGCGGGTCGTCCGTCCCGTCAAGGTAGCGCGCCCGGAGGCGGATCGCGTCGCCGAGCGCCGCCCACCCCTCCTCGACGCTCCCGACGATCTCGCCGACCCGGAACACGTCGGCCGCTGGGTCGGCGGGGAACGGCGGCCACGCCTCCGCGCTCCGGCGGGCGTATCCTCGTAGCCCTTCGAGTTCGGCGTGGACGACCAGCGCCTCCGCGGGATCCCCGCCGCGGTAGTCGGACTCCGCCGCCAGCTCGTGCAGGTCCCGCCGGAGCTCCTCGCGGCTGCGCGCGACCGACTCGCGTTCGATCTCGTCGACGGCGGCGCGGTAGGCACCGTTGACCTCCGCGGCCTCGCTCCGCGTTCGCCGGGCAGCGCCGAGACGCGATGGACCGGTCGCCGCGTCCGGCCGGTCGTCGATCCCCTCGATCGCCCGCTCTCGACGGTCCCGGAGCCGCTCCGCGACGACGCCGTTCGGGACCGCCGGCCGCTCGGGGACGGCCGCGACGAACTCGCGGGCGCGGTCGTAGTGGCGTTCGACCAGCTCCTCCGTGACATCTACCGGGAAGGAGTCCGGTCGTGTCGGGGGGTCCTCCTCGGCGATCGCGGCGAGCGGGGCGACGTCGTACTCGCGCTCCGCTTCGTCGTCGCCGATCTCGACGTCCAGTTCCGCACAGCCGGCCAGCGCGGCCAGCCCCGCCCCGCAGGCCCCGAGCACCGATCGCCTGGAGCGCCGGGTCACGTCCCGTCACCTCCCTCGCGGGCGACTGCCGTCCCCCGGTCGCAGTCACCGCTCCAGCCGGCACCGTAGCCGCTGAACGAGTCGCCCGAGAACGGCAGTCGGATAGCGACGCCGACCGTGTCGCGGTCCTCGGCCGAGCACTCGACGTTCGCCGAGCGGAGCGCCTGACAGAAGTCGGCGTCGACGCCGTCGGTCTCCCGGTACACGCCGACGAGGCGTGCCTCGTAACACTCGCCGATGGGCCGCTGGAGCAGGTACACCGACCGGGATTCGAGGTCGGCCTCGTCGACGAACGCCCGCAGCTCCGCGGCCGGCTCCGTCGAGCGGAACGTCAGTTCCTCGCGGTCGGCCTCGTCGGTCAGGTACTCGATGCCCCGTCCGCCCTCGTCGACCCCGTCCTCGTCGACCCCGTCCTCGCCGACCGCGAACAGCGGCTCGCCGTCCGTATCGCGGACGAACGTCACCTCGAACTCGGAGGGAGAGACCGGGTCGCCGCGGGCGCGCGGGATCTCGTTCGAACTGCTTTCCTCGCCGGAACAGCCGGCGAGGGCGAGCGCTGCTGCTGCGGTGGCTGCCTGGAGGGCACGCCGACGGGACCAGTCGGGCATCGGTCCCGAATCGGGTATCGAGAGTTGAATGTCTTCCGAAACGATCGGTCACCGAACCCGACCGGTTCCCGCGACCGTCCCCGTGCGGCCTCCCCGTCCTCGACTACGCGACCGGCCGCTCGATCTCGGTACCGAAATCGTCTGCTGCGTCGGCCTCCTTCAGCCGGGTGGTGGTCTCGAAGACCCCAGACGACGTGTGCCGCGAGTGCTGTCAGCCCTGCGGCACAGCCCATCGCGGTGGGCGGATCACTGCCCCTCGTCTCCCTCGCTGGCCACGGTACGCAGGCCACCGCAGTCGCCCCGCCAGTTTCAGTCGTGGCCGCCCGATCCGTCCCCGGGGAACGGCAGTCGAACGCCGATGCCCACGGTGTCGACGCCGCCAGCCGAGCACGCGATATCGGCCGACTGGAGCGACTGGCAGAGGTCGACGGCCACGCCCCCGTCCCCGCGGTAGACGCCGACGAGCCGTGCCTCGTAGCACGCGTTGACTGGTCGCTCGACGAGGTCGACCGACCGGGATTCGAGGTCGGTCCCGTCGACGAACGCCCGTAGCTCCGCGGCCGACTCCGTCGAGCGGAACGTCACGCGGTCCCGGCTCTCTCCGCCCCACAGGTATTCACTGGGCGTCCGACGCGCTCCGATGCCCCCGTCCTCCCGGGCCGGTCCGTCGTCGGACCCGTTCCCGACGTCGAACAGCGGGTCACCGTCGGTGTCGCGGACGAACAGCACCTCCAGATCTCCGGGTGGGACCTGCTCGCCGCGGTCGCGCGGTGTCGACCTCGGACTGCTCCCCTCGCCGGAGCAGCCGGCGAGAACGAGCGCCCCCGTGGTGGCGACCGCCTGGAGGGCGCGCCGACGGGACCACTCGCGCATGGGGTCCGGGTCGTGTCCGGGGGGTGAATGCCTTCCGAACCGGCACCGACCCGACCCGCCCGTCGATCGCCCGTCACCGATCCGTCCGGGTCGCCGCTCGCCCGCCACCGGCCGGCTACTCCACGAGCCGTTCGATCTCGGTGACGAGGATGTCCGTCGCGCCGGCCTCCTTCAGCCGGGTGATGGTCTCGAACACCTCGCGCTCGTCGACGACGACGTGGACCGCGAGCGCGTCCGACCCGGCGACGTCCATCACCGTCGGCCCGCCCATCCCCGGGATGACGTCCTCGACCGCCTCCAACCGCCCTTCGGGGACGTTCATCATCAGGTAGCGCTTCCCGTCGGCGGCGACGACGCTCCCGAGCGCCGTCTCGACCTGCCGCACCTTCGGGTCGTCGGCGCGGTCGGGGTGGGCGAAGAGGTGGACCGACGACTCGAGCACCTCCTCGACGACCTCGAGGCGGTTCATCCGGAGGGTCGTCCCCGTGGAGGTGATGTCGACGATGGCGTCGGCGATGTCGACGTGTGGGGTGAGTTCGGTCGCGCCCGACACCTCCGCGACGTCGGCCTCGACGCCGCGGTCGGCGAGGAACTGCCGGGTGACGTTCGGGAACTCCGTCGCGACCGTCCCGCCGGCGAGATCATCGACGGTCTTCACTGAACCCTCCTCGGGGGCGGCGAGGACGAGCCGGCACCGGCCGAACTCCAGGTCGATCAGGTCCGCGAGGTCGACCTCCGATTCGCGGACCTGATCGAGACCGGTGATCCCGCAGGCGGCCGCGCCGTCGGCGACGTACTCGGGGATGTCCGCCGCGCGGGCGAACAGCACCGTCACCTCGGGGTCGACGGTGTCGGCGTAGAGCTTCCGGTCCGCGCCGTCGCGGACGTGGAGCCCCGCCCGCTCCAGCAGGCGCATCGTCGGGTCGTGCAGGCGGCCCTTGTTGGGGACGGCGATTCGCATACTCGCGCCTCGGCGTCGGCCGGCCTGTGCCTTTCGGTGAGCGCATACGTCGTCCTCCGATTCGTTCTCACCGAGGTCTGCACGGAAGCGCCGCTCTCGGGCGCTCCTCGGCGAAGTCTCGCCCCGACCGCGACTCGCAGGATTCACACTTCGCCCCCGAGAACCGGGCGTATGACACTCGAACTCTCCGGCGGGCACGTCCTCCGACCCGATCTCTCGGTCGAGCGCGCGGACGTCCTCGTCGACGCCGACGTGGGCGAGGTGCTGGACGTCGGCGACCTCGCGGGCACGGGTGACGAGCGGCTCGACTGCTCGGGATCGCTCGTGATGCCCGGGCTCGTCAACGCCCACACGCACGCCGCGATGACGCTCCTCCGCGGGTACGCCGACGACAAGCCCCTGGAGGCGTGGCTCCGCGAGGACGTCTGGCCGGTCGAGGGTGCGCTCGAACCCGCCGACGTCCGCGCCGGCACGGAGCTCGGCGTCGTCGAGATGCTCCGCTCGGGCGTGACGGCGTTCGCTGACATGTACTTCCACGTCCCCGAGGTGGTGGACGTGATCGAGCGGGCCGGGTTGCGGGCGCGGGTCGGCCACGGTGTCGTCACCGTCGCCAAGGAGACCGGGACGGCCCACGACGATGCCGCCGAGTCCATCGAGATCGCCCGCGAGTACGACGGTGCCGCCGGCGGTCGGGTGCGAACGGCGTTCATGCCCCACTCGCTGACCACCGTCGGGGAGTCGTTCCTCGAGGAGTACGTCCCCGAGGCCCGCGAACTCGGCGTCCCGGTCCACACACACGCCAACGAGACCCGCGAGGAGGTCGAGCCTATCGTCGAGGAGCACGGCCAGCGACCGCTGGCCTACGCCCGCGAGCGTGGCCTGCTCTCCCGCGAGGACTTCCTCGCCCACGGCGTCCACCTCGACGACTCCGAGATCGAACTGCTGGCCGAGACAGGTACCGGAATCGTCCACTGCCCGGCCTCGAACATGAAGCTCGCCTCCGGGATGGCTCCCGTCCAGCGACTGCTCGACGCGGGCGTCCCCGTGGGGCTCGGTACCGATGGCGCGGCGTCGAACAACGACCTCGACGTCTTCGACGAGATGCGCGACGCGGCGATGCTCGGCAAGCTCGCGACCGGGGACGCGAGCGCCGTCGCCGCCCCCGACGTGCTGCGGATGGCGACCGAGTGGGGGGCCGAGGTGGTGGGACTTCCGGCGGGCCGTATCGAATCGGGTGGAACGGCCGACCTCGCGGTCGTCGACTTCGAGGCCCCGCACCTCACGCCCGTCCACGATCACGTCAGCCACCTCGTCTACGCCGCCCGCGGGAGCGACGTCCGCCACACGCTCTGTGACGGTCGCGTCCTCGTCCGCGACGGCGAGGTGACGACGCTCGACGGCGCGCGCGTGCGGCGCGAGGCGGACGAGCGAGCGGCCGCCGCGGTCGAGCGTGCCACGGGGGAATAAGAGTCCGAACCACGGCTCATTTTATGAGTGATCGGCCGATTCCGACACTCGTATAGAACTTCTAGAAGTGTCTTTGAACCTTCTAACTGTCTTTGAGTGAGTATCGGAATTCGCCGAGACGGTCGGTGAACGGGAGTGAACGACGTGAACGAGAATCCCGGTTTATCTCCGATAACCGACGACGAACGAACGGACGATGAGAACCAGTAGTCGGACGATGGCGGTGGGGATGGCACTGCTGCTGGCCCTGTCGGTGCTCGCACCGACGGTGGCCGCGGCAGAGACGACGGTGTCGGTCGAGACGGATCCGGCGACCGACGTCACGGACCGATCGGCGACGCTGAACGGTAACCTGACGGAGCTGGGCGGTGCGGGGAACGC
The DNA here is from genome assembly GCF_037335815.1 of Salinirubellus litoreus. Classification (NCBI taxonomy): domain Archaea; kingdom Methanobacteriati; phylum Methanobacteriota; class Halobacteria; order Halobacteriales; family Natronomonadaceae; genus Salinirubellus; species Salinirubellus litoreus. The sequence goes on from NZ_CP147841.1 coordinate 1,013,894, forward strand.
GACGGTTCACTTCGAGTACTGGGTCGAGGGCGACCGCGAGAACTCGACGAACACCACGGAGATGACGGTCGGGAACGGGACGTTCGGCCTGCCCGTCTCCGACCTCTCGAACGACACGACGTACGCGTACGTCGCCCACGCCAACGCGAGCGACACGACGACGGTCGGCGCGGAGCGAACGTTCACGACGCTCACCGAGCCGCCGCTGGGCGTCGACACGCTCGCGGCGAGCGACGTCACGCCGACCTCGGCGACGCTCAACGGCGAGCTGACCGGGCTCGGCGGCGCGGGGAACGCGACGGTTCACTTCGAGTACTGGGTCGAGGGCGACCGCGAGAACTCCTCGACCACCGGCGCGGACGAGATCAGTTCGGCCGGCACGTTCGAGATGAACGCGTCCGGGCTCTCGTACAACGATACCTACGTGTACGTCGCCCACGCGGAGGCGGACGACACGTCGGTCACCGGTGACCGTTCGACGTTCACGCCCGTACTGAGCGAGGAGGCCGCCGAGGACCAGCCCTTCGGCCACTGGGTCTCGGCGTTCGTCCACTCGCTGATCGACTCCGAGGATCTGGAGGAGCGGAACCTCGGCCAGGCCGTCTCGGCGTTCGTCACCGAGAACAACCCCGGTGCCGACAACCGGCCCGACCACGCCGGTCCCGACGGCGAGAGGAGCGAGCGCGGGCCGCCCGAGGACCGCGGAAACGACGACAGCGACGACGAGCGCGAATCGCCCGCGGACCGGAGCGACGAGGGCGACGAGGGCGACGAGGACGAGCGGGGTCCGCCCGCGGACCGCGGGAACGGCAAGGACAAGGGCAAGCGGGGTCCGCCGGAGACGGGCGACGACGCGGAGGACGGCGAGGACAGCGAGGCGTAACCGGTCCCTCCGGGACGACGTCGGATCGGTACGGGACCGCCGCCGAATCGGCGGCAGCGAACGGTTTTTCGGGTGTGCCGTACGGGTAGCGACGGCCCCCTCGTCGGGCGTTCGGTAGGTTCTTCGGTCCCCTGACCGAACGCCGGATATGACCTACCCGACGATCACCGAACAACTGGAGGATCCGGAGGCGGCCCGGGAGTCCGGGCGGAAGAAGATGTCGTGGGCCCGTGAGCACATGCCCATCCTCGCGGCGCTCCGGGGGACCTTCGAGGCCGACCGTCCCTTCGAGGGGGAGGTCGTCGGGATGGCGATGCACGTCGAGGCGAAGACGGCCGTCCTCGCCGAACTGCTCGCCGAGGGCGGTGCCGAGGTCGCCATCACCGGCTGTAACCCGCTCTCGACCCACGACGACGTCTCGGCGGCGCTCGACGCCAACGAGAACGTCACGTCCTACGCCCGACGGGGCGTCGAGGACGAGGAGTACTACGAGGCCATCGAGGCCGTGGTGGGCCACGAGCCGACGATCACCGTCGACGACGGGATGGACATGGTCGCGGCCATCCACGAGGACTACCCCGAACTCATCGACTCCATCGTCGGCGGCTGCGAGGAGACCACGACGGGAGTCCACCGGCTGCGGGCGATGGACGCCGACGGCGAACTGAAGTACCCGGTGTTCGCGGTGAACGACACGCCGATGAAGCGGCTGTTCGACAACGTCCACGGTACCGGCGAGTCCGTCCTCGCCAACCTCGCGATGACGACGAACCTCTCCTTTGCGGGCAAGACGGTCGTCGTCGCGGGCTACGGCGACTGCGGCCGCGGCCTGGCGAAGAAGGCCGCCGGGCAGAACGCCCACGTCGTCGTCACCGAGGTCGAACCCCGCCGCGCCCTGGAGGCCCACATGGAGGGGTACGACGTGATGCCGATGAACGACGCCGCGAGCGAGGCCGACGTGATCGTGACGACGACCGGCAACCGGGACGTCGTCACCCGCGAGGACTTCGAGGCCATGAAGGACGGGGTCCTCCTCGCCAACGCGGGCCACTTCGACGTGGAGGTGAACCTCGACGACCTCTCGGACCTCGCTACCGAGACCCGCGAGGTCCGCGACGGCGTTCGGGAGTACCAGCTAGAGGACGGTCGCCGGCTGAACGTGCTCGCGGAGGGTCGCCTCGTCAATCTCGCGGGTCCCATCTCGCTCGGCCACCCCGTCGAGGTGATGGATCAGAGCTTCGGCGTCCAGGCCGTCGCCGTCCGCGAACTCGTCGAGAACGGTGACGACTACTCGGCCGCCGTCCACGACGTGCCCGACCGGCTGGACCGCGAGGTCGCCGAGATCAAACTCGACGCCGAGGGGGTCGATATCGACGACCTGACCGACGTCCAGACCGAGTACATGGACTCCTGGCAGCACGGGACGTAGGACCGGAAACTGGGTGCCGACGTCTGACAACTTTTCGGGGCTTTCGAGGTGCTTCTACCAGCAGTAGTTCACAGTAACGCCTCGAAAGCCCCCGCAGTCTGAACTCGGGGGCCTCGCTGCGCTCCTCGCGCTCACTCCGTTCGCGCTGCGGTGCTTACGTCGTCCGCCTTCGTTCAGACTGCGGCCCCTTTCAGTCCCCTCGACACCAACGCCCGAACTCAGAGCGACTCTGCGATCCGGTCCGCCGTATCGTCGGCCACCTCTCGCCACTCGCCGGGCCGCCCACCACCACGTTTCGGCGGCGTCATCCCGAACTCGACGGGCCGATAGCGCAGTTCCGCGAACGAGTCGGCCGCGACTCGGCCGACGAACTCCGCGTTCTCCCGCTTCGAGGAGACGCCCCCCGAGGCGAGGTCGTAGTACCCCGTGAACACCTGGAACACCGACACCCGATCGTGGTCGAGCGCCCCTTCCGAGAGGTGCCGGAACAGCTTCGCGGTGTTGTCCGCGGGGTCCGCGCGCCGCCACTCCAGTTCGACGGCGACGAGGTGATCCGGAGCCACGCCCGCGACGTCGACCGGCGTCCCGGCGATCCGGTACTCCCGTCTCCACTCGAACCGGGGGCGTCGATCGGCGAGGCCATCGCGAAGACGGTCGTTGACGTCGCTGGCGAACGTGCCCACGTGACGAACCCGTCGCGGGGCGAGCTTGACGCTTTCGTCGCGGTCATCCGGTGGAGGGTTGGCGACGAGCCCCACGGACCGGGTCTGACACCGTGTGACGGGCCGGCGGTCGAGTATGCGCCTTCTTATGGGTGGGTCCCCTGACGTGGGTGTATGAGCGAGTACGACCCCACCGCCATCGAGTCGGCGTGGCGCGACCGGTGGCGGGAGGCGGGGACCTACGAGGCCGACCCCGAGGAGGCGGGTGATCCGACGTTCATCACCGTTCCCTACCCCTACCCCTCCGGCGGGATGCACATCGGACACGCCCGGACGTACACCGTGCCGGACGTCTACGCCCGCTACCGCCGCCTGCAGGGCGACAACGTGCTCTTTCCCATCGCCTGGCACGTCACGGGGACGCCGATCATCGGCGCGGTCGAGCGGCTGAAGAAGGGCGAGGAACAGCAGCTCTCGGTCCTTCGTGACACGTACAACGTCCCCGAGGAGACCCTCGAGGAGCTGGAGACCCCGATGGGGTTCGCCCGGTACTTCATCGAGGAGCACTACAAGAAGGGGATGCGCCAGCTCGGGCTCTCCGTCGACTGGCGTCGGGAGTTCACGACGAACGACGAGCGGTACACGAAGTTCATCACCTGGCAGTACGAGACCCTCCACGACCGGGGGCTGCTGGAGAAGGGGCTCCACCCGGTCAAGTACTGCACGAACGAACAGCAGCCGGTCACGACCCACGACATCCTGGAGGGCGAGGAGGCGGAGTTCCAGGAGTACACCCTGGTGAAGTTCAGCACCGAGATCGACGGCGAGGAGACCGTCGCCCCGATGGCGACGCTCCGGCCGGAGACGGTCCGCGGCGTGACGAACGCCTTCGTGAACCCCGAGGCGACCTACGTCCGCGCGACCGTCGACGGCGAGCGGTGGGTCGTGAGCGAGCAGGCCGCCGGGAAGCTCCGGCTCCAGGAGCGGGAGGTCGTCGTCGAGGGGACGCTGGCGGGCGAGGAGCTGGTGGGAAAGCGGATGACGAACCCCGTCACCGACGAGGAGGTCCTCCTCCTGCCGGCGACGTTCGTCGACGCCGACAACGCCACCGGCGTCGTGATGTCCGTCCCCGCCCACTCGCCCGACGACTACGTCGCGCTCGGGGAGGTCAAGGAGCGGGCCGACGAGCTGGCCGAGTACGGCATCGACCCCGACGAGGTGCGGGCGATCGAGCCGATCCCCATCCTGACCATCGAGGGGTACGGCGAGATCCCCGCGAGGGACGCCGTCGAGGAGCACGGCATCACCGCACAGGGCGACCCCGCCCTCGAAGATGCCACCCAGGAGCTCTACAACCGGGAGTTCCACCGCGGGGAGCTGATCGAGGCCTACGGGGAGTACGCCGGCGAGGTCGTCGAGGACGTCCGCGAGCGATTTAGAGAGGATTACCGGCGGCGGGGGGTGTTCGACTCGATGAACGAGTTCACCGAGGAGGTGATCTGCCGGTGTGGTGGGAAGGTCGAGGTCGCCAAACAGGAGACGTGGTTCCTGCGGTACAACGACGAGGAGTGGAAGGCAAAGACCAAGCGGGCCATCGAGCGGATGGACGCCATCCCGGAGAACACCCGCGAGCAGTACACCCACACCGTCGACTGGCTGAACGAGTGGCCCTGCATCCGAAACTACGGGCTCGGGACCCGTCTGCCGTGGGACACCGACTTCGTCATCGAACCCCTGTCCGATTCGACGATCTACATGGCCTACTACACCATCGCCCACCGGCTGGCGGACGTCCCGCCGGAGGAGATGGACCGGGCGTTCTTCGACACCCTGTTCTACGGCGAGGGGACCGTGGACGACCCGGACGAGCGGGCCCTCTCGCTGCGCGAGGAGTGGGACTACTGGTACCCCGTCGACTACCGGGTGTCGGCGAACGACCTCATCTCGAACCATCTCACCTTCTTCCTCTACCACCACGCGGAGCTGTTCGACGAGTCGAACTGGCCGGGTGGCGTCACGATCATGGGGATGGGCCTGCTGGAGGGACAGGCGATGTCCTCCTCGAAGGGCCACGTCGTCCTCCCCGGGGAGGCCGTCGACCGCTACGGCGCGGACACCGTCCGCTTCTTCCTCTTGAACAGCGCCGAGCCCTGGCAGGACTTCGACTGGCGGGCCGACCTCGTCGAGTCGACCCACGACCAGCTCCGGCGCTTCTACGACCGCGCCGAACGGATCATCGCGGAGGCGCCCGACGACCCCGATCCCGAACGGCGACCGATCGACCGGTGGCTGCTCTCGAAGCTCCAGGCCACGGTCCGCGAGGCGACGGAGGCGCTGGAGAACTTCGAGACGCGGACGGCCAGCCAGGCCGCCTTCTACGGCTTCGAGGAGAACCTGCGGTGGTACCGGCGGCGGGCGGATCTGGACCGGCCGGGCGCGAGGGCGACCCTCCGCGAGGTGCTCGGGACGCGCCTGCGCCTGCTCGCGCCGTTCGTCCCCTTCATGACGAACGAGCTCCACGAGCGGCTGACCGGCGATCCGGTCGACGACTGGCCGGAGGCCGACCCCGACCTCGAATCCGGGGCCATCGAGGCACGGGAGCGGCTGATCGAGCGGCTCACCGCGGACGTGGGCGACATCCTCGACGTGACGGGGACCGACCCCGAGACGATACGGGTGTACGTCGCCGCCGACTGGAAGCGCGAGGTCCTCGAACAGGTCGTCGAGACCGGTCCGGACGTGGGTCGGGTGATGGGCGAGGTCATGTCCGACCCCGATCTGCGCGAGCGCGGCGACGAGGTGAACCAACTGGTACAGGACCTCGTCGAGGTGGTCCGCGAGCGCGACGAGTCGGACCTCCGCGCGATGCTCGACGTCGACGAGGCCGCGACCTACGGGGACGCGAGCGAGTTCCTCGCCCGCGAGTTCGACGCCGAGGTCGAGGTCTACGCCGAGGACGACCCCGACGTCGAGGACCCGGGCGAGCGGGCCGGGAACGCCCAGCCGCTCCGCCCGGCAGTCCACGTCGAGTGAGCCCTCCTCAGGTGCTCGTCACGTTCGGTCCGAACCGCGCCGCGTACCAGTCGGGCGGCGTGACGGTCGTCTCCCCGAGGTAGCCGTACGTCCACTCCTTCCTGACCCGGTAGCTCTCCTCACCCTCGATCACCGTGTACGTCACCGTGAGGTCGCGAACGACCCCGTCGCGGTCGATCAACGCCACCGCCGTGTAGTTCCGCACGTCGCCCTCGATCGTCGGCGGGGTCCCGCGTCCCACGACCCGGTAGCGGGTCGCCCCCGCCGCCCCGCCGGAACCGTTCGCCGCGCGGCCCTCGACGGTCGTCTCGGGGGTCGAGAGGTAGTCGGTCACGAGATTCAGGGCGACGTCGTCGAAGTCCGGCGGCGGCACCGGGACCTGCTCGCGGTCCAGCACCCGGGTGTAAGTGGCGTTCCCGCCCGTCCAGTTCGCGACGAACCAGGCGCGGTCGTCGTCGTAGACGGCCCTGCGCCGCTCGCGGCTCTCGCCGTCGCCGACACTCTCCACCACGAGGAACCGGTCGTCCGCCACCGCGACGTCGGTGTCGTACTGGATCGGAGCGCCGTCCGGATCACCCCGCGGCGGCCGGTAGGTGTCCATCCAGAGGGTGTACGACTGGCCGAGCAGCCCCCGGGCGTGGGCGGTCGCCAGCGCCGACAGGTCCGTGATACGGTCCTCGGACAGGCCGGGGACGGCCGACGCGTTTGGCGGTGGGTCACCGGGACTTTCGGAGGTAGCCGGCGTCACGACCGCGCTGTCACCGACGGGTGTCGACTCGGGGATGGAAGGTGCATCGACGGCGTCGTCCGCGCCGGCCGAGGTGGTCGGGGAGGCCGAGGGGGCGGGGCCGGAGGCCGCGGTGAGCACCATCCCGGCGACGACGCCCGCGATCAGGAGCGCGAGGGCGGCGACGAGGAACGACGCGGGCGCGACCGGCGACTCGACGTTCCCCACGCTCGCCCGGAGCCCGCCGAGGTGGGCGCGGAGCCGCGCGGTGGCCGGCGGCCGGAGCTCCTCGGGTGGTGCGCCGAGGTGTCGCTCGCAGAGCGCCCGGGCGGTCGACCGGTCGACCGCGTAGCGGAGCATCGCGGCGACGTCCTCGGCGTCCAGCACTCTGACGCCCGACCCCGCCGCCGCGTGCGCCGTCCGGCTTCCGGTCGAGATCACCACGTCCGGTCGATCGGCCGATCCTCTTCCTCTCCCGCTTCCCGCGCCGATCCGGATACGCCGGCTCGCTCCGCGGCCGGTCGCCACCACGTCGCTCCCCTCCCGGGTCGTCTCGAAGCCGCGTGCGGTCCAGAGGTCGGCGACGAGCGCGGCCCGCGCGTCCGTGTCGAGCCGGCGGACGTGGTCGGCGAGGACGGCCTCGGTGTCGGGATCGGTCATGACGGTTCGGGCGGTTCGGTACCGTCTCGCTCGGTCCGCGACGGGTTAGTTCCTCGCTCCGCGGCCCCCTCTTCCTGATCGGGACGGTCGTGACGATCTACCGGCGAGCATCCGGCCGGAGTCGGTGTTCACCGGGAGAGGACTACAACCGTCCCTACGACGCGCCGCGCGTCGAACGCAGGCGTTATGCGGCAGAGCACAGTACGACCGGGAGAGATGCGTGTCATCGGAACCGTCGGGATGCCCGGGAGCGGCAAGGGGGAGTTCGCCGAGGTGGCCCGCGATCGGGGTATCCCCGTCGTGACGATGGGCGACGTCGTCCGCCAGGCCTGCCGGGACCGGGGGCTCGACCCCGCCGAGAACCACGGCGAGGTCGCCCGGGCGCTCCGCGAGGAGGACGGCCCGCTGGCCATCGCCGAGCGGTCGCTCCCGATGATCCGCGAGCACCTCGAAGACCACGACACGGTCGTCGTCGACGGCCTGCGCTCGGGCGACGAGGCCGAGCGGTTCGAGGCGGCGTTCGGCGACTCGTTCCTCCTGGTGGCCATCGCCGCCCCCGCCGAGGTCCGGGCCGAGCGGCTCGACCTCAGGGCCCGGGACGACCCCGAGAGCGAGGGCATCGACGAGCGCGACGAGCGCGAACTCGGCTTCGGGATGGGCGAGGCCATCGACCGTGCCGACCTCACGATCGACAACGCCGGTTCGCTGGAGGCGTTCCGCGACCGCGCGGCGGCCGTGCTCGACGACGAGACGGGTGCGACGGAGGTCGAGGGGGTCGAACGGCCGTGAGCGTCGTCTACAGCGTCGACGTCACCGTCACCGCGCCGGTGATGGACACGGAGGTCACCTCGCGGGTGAAGGACGCAGTGCTGAACCTCTTTCCCGAGGCCGAACTCGAGGAGCGCCACGGCGAACTCGTCGGCGAGGCCCACTCGATGGAGGAATTCTCCGAACTGCTCCACGAGCAGGAGATCCTCGACACCGCCCGGAACCAGTTCTCCGACGGCCTTCGGGGGGACGGCTTCGAGTTCGCGCTGAAGAAGCAGGCCGCGTTCGTCGGCGTCATCAACTTCGCCGTCGGCAACCCGGGCGAACTCGGGGAGATCACGGTGCGAGTCGACGTGCGCGACCCCGGCGTCGAGGCGTACGTCGACCACGTCGCGCCGCCGACCGAGGACGGCCGGCCGATCGAGGACCGGTAGCGATGGCCGGCGGGGAGGGCGGTCCCGACGCCGGGATCTGGTTCGACCTCGACGGAACGCTCCTCCACCTCGATGGAACCTACGAGGCCGTCCTGCGGGAGGCGTTCGGCCAGCACTTCGAGGCGGAGACGGTCGACCGGGCGGTCGAGGCGTACGACTTCCTCGATCGGTTCCGGGCCCTCGAACCCGACCCGGTCCGGGCGGCGATGGGGGGTGTCCTCCGCGCGATCGGCGCGGAGACGGTCGACGCCTCGACGCTCGTCGAGACGCTCCGCGAGGTCGAGTACGCCGCGATGCGGGTACTGGCGGGGACCCGCGAGACGCTCGCCGACATCGACGCCCCGCTCGGCGTCCTCACCAACGGTCTGCCGGCCTGGCAGCGGGAGAAACTCGTTCACCACGATCTCCTGCACCGGTTCGACGCCGTCGTCACCTCCTACGAGGTGGGCGCGCACAAGCCCGACGCCGCCCCGTTCGACCTCGCCCGCGAGCGGCTGGCCGCCGACCGGCACGTGATGGTCGGCGACGACTACGTGGCCGACGTCGAGGGGGCCCGCGCCGCGGGGTTCGAGGCCGTCCACGCCCCCACCGGGATCGCGCCGGTCCGCGACGAACTGCGGGAGCTGGTCTGACCGGTCCGCTCACCCGTCCTGCCCGTCGAACGCCGCCCGGAGCCGCGCGGCCGCGTCGTCGATCGCCTCGCGCCCCTCGTCGATGTGCTCGTAGAGGCTCAGGAAGGCGTGAATCTGCGAGTCGTAGTGGAGGTGCTCGACGTCGACCCCCGCCTCCTCCAGGCGCTCCGCGTACGCGACCCCCTCGTCCCGTAGCGGGTCGAACCCCGCCGTCAGGACCGTCGCCGGCGGGAGCCCCGAGAGGTCGCGGGCACGGAGCGGGAAGGCGTACGCGTTGCCGACGTGCGCGGGCTCGGGGACGTACTGGTCGAGGTACCACTCGATGCCCCGCATCTCGAGGAGGTAGCCCTCGCCGTTCTCGTCGTAGGCGTCGAACCACCGGACGCTGGGCGGATTGACCGCCGGGTAGATCAGGAGCTGGTGGGCGAGGCCGGGCCCGTCGCGGTCGCGCGCGGCGAGCGTGACGGCCGCCGAGAGGTTCCCGCCCGCCGAGTCGCCGCCGACGGCCACCCGATCGGGGTCGCCCCCGATGTCGGCGGCGTTCTCGACCGCCCACTCGGTCGCGGCGTAGCAGTCCTCCAGCCCGGCGGGGAACGGGTGTTCGGGCGCGCGACGGTAGCCGACGCTCACGACGACGCAGTCCGCACCGTTCGTGAGACGGCGACAGAGCCCGTCGTAGGCGTCGAGCGAGCCCCGGACCCACCCGCCGCCATGGAGGAAGACGAGCACCGGCGACGGGCCCTCCCCGACGGGGAGGTAGACCCGGACCGGGACGGGGCCGTTCGGCCCCGTGATCTCGAGGTCGGTGGTCCCCCCGACTGGCTCGGGCTCCTCGACGCCGAACAGCTCGTCGAGGAGCGCGCGGCCGGTCGCCACCGACAGCGTCGAAGCCGGGGGCGATACCCCGCTGTCGAGGTCGTCGAGCAGTGCGGCGGCCTGTGGGTCGAGTTCTCGATCCGACATACCGGACCGTCCGACGAGCGAGGTTTATAGCTTCGTCCCGCCGCGACTCGTCGGGAGTACCGTCGGCGACGACGTGGGTAAGTCGTTCCTACGCACGGGTACGCACGTCATTCTCAACTCGCTCGCCCGAATCGGTGCTCGTATGTACGAGATAGCGTGCGAGCGATGCGGCCGAGTCGGCTTCCACCCCTCCCGCGTCGGCGCCGAGTCCCGGGCGGCGACCCACAGCGACGTGACCGGTCACGGCTGCTCCGTCGTCCCGACGGGTCCGGTCTGAGGCCGTCAAACCGTTCCTCGCCGCCCTTCCCGGGTGCGACCCCCGACAACCCTTATACTTGGACCGGTCGACTCCCCGCCCGTGCTAGAACTGGAGCACCGCTTCCGGGCCGTCGACGTCGGGGCGACGCTCGACCCCGATCAGGATCACGACCGGGGCCGGGCGGTCGTCCCCGACCGGCTCGAACGTGAACTCCACCAGGCCGGGGTCGTCCGGGCGGTGGTCGCCCCGCGCGGCCGACGGCCGGAGACGCTCGCGGAGGCGGAGGGCTACCTCGCCGCGAACAACGCCGTCGCGCGGCTCTGCGTCGAGCGCCCGTTCGTCCCGTTCGCCCGCCTCGCCGGCGTGCGCGAGGTCGGCGGCACCGGGTCGCGGCTCCGGAACCTCGCCGCCCGGCGCAAGCCGTGGCACGCCGACCCCGAGGACGTCGAGCGGTACGCCTACGGCGACCGGTTCGAGGGGTTCGTCCTCGACCCGACGGCCGACGGCCTCCCCGACGAGTCGGTGCTCTCGGCGCTCGCCGACGCCGGCCTCCCCGTCCGGGTCCACGCCACGCCCTCGTTCCCACCGCGGGCCGTCGAGCGGACGCTCCTCGACTACGAGCTCCCGGTGATCCTCGCGGGATTCGGCGGCTACCCGCTCGACCGCGACCGGATGGCCGACGCCGTCGACCTGCTCGACGCACACGACGAACTCTACCTGGACACCGCCGCCGTCAGGTTCCGTGACGTCCTCGAACGCGCGCTCCGCGAGCACCCCGACCGGGTGCTGTTCGGCAGCGACGCTCCCGCGGTCCACCCCAGCGTCGGGGTGATGGAACTGTTGACCCTCTCCGTTCCCGAAGACGCGATGCGCCGGGCGTTCGAGGCGAATCCGACGCGGGTGGTGCCCTCGCTCGGGCCGGGGGAGTGACTACTCCGTATCGGCTATCGGGTGTCTAACAGGGCCCTTCATTCGTCCCCTTCAAGCCCCCGGTACGCCTCGTAGAGCCGGTCGTACGCCGCCCCCGTGAGACGGTGGCGCGTCACCTCGTCGTACCGGCCGTCGAGCCCCGGATACCGCGTACGGTCGCCGTAGCTCACCGCCACGTCGTAGCTCTCGTACTCGACGAGCCGCTCGGCGATCCGCCTGGCGCTCCGCTCGCGAGCCACAACCGTAATTCGCTCGCCCACGCGGACGCCGAACCGGACGAGGCCCTCGCCGCGGAGGAGCAGGAGGTCGAACTCCAGGGGCTCGCCCGCGCGTGCCGGCTCCGTCTCGAAGCAGAACACCGGCGTCCCGTCGCGGGCGAAGGCCACCTCGACCGGCGTGTAGGCCGTCGAGCGATCGCGATCCACCCCCTCCCCGTCGCTCACGTCACCCACCTTCGGTCCCCTCGGCCCACCGCCGTCCGATGGGACGTCCGACGAGACTCGTGTCGTCCCACTCGGCTCATCCTCGCCGGTCGTCGACGGTGACGGCACGGTCGGTCCGTCGCGACCAGCCGCTGGGGTTGCGCCGCGGGTCGCGGTCCCTGAGCCGCGCGAGGAAGCCCTCGGCGGCCCCGCGAAAGCCCCCCCGGACGACGTCCCGGCCGCTCGCGAGCCAGCTCGACGGGCTCCGGTCGCCGCTGGCGACCCCCCGGAGTCCCTCGACGGCGTCGGTCCCGGCGTGTCTGAGGAGCCGGTAGACGACGCCCGGTCGGAACCCGTAGTTCTTCACGAGCCGGTAGGCGAGCGAGCGGTAGCGCCACCGCCAGTCGCGTTCCTTGCGCCCCCCGTCGGCTTCGATCTCCCGGCGGACGCACATCCCCGACCGCCACGCGACCTCGTAGTCGAGGCCGGCGAGCCGGTGGGCGGCGTCGCGGGCTCCCCCGGTCCGGAGGTACTCGTCGAACCCGTCGATCCCCTCGATCGCCTCCCGACGGAAGGCGACGTTGCCGCCGTTGAAGTAGCGGACCTCCCGTCCCCGTATCTCCCGGACCTCCTCGTTCTCGGTGGTGACGCCCGCCCTGAGCTGTCGGTGGGTCGGGCCGGTGACGCCGCCGCGGTGGTCACCGTCGGTCGGGACCGCCGCGATCCCCTCCCGGAGCGCCGTGAACCAGCCATCCTCGACGGCGAGCGAGTAGTCGACGAACGCGATCACGTCGCCGCTCGCCCGGTCGAGCCCGGCGTTGCGCGCCACGTTGATGTTGCGCTCGTCGATCTCGACGAGCACGTCCACGTCGTCCCGGTCGCGGACCATCCCGCTGGTCCCATCCGCCGAGGGGCCGTTCACGACGACCACTTCGGCGGCGGGTGCGTTGGCCGCGAGCGCGTCGAGACACGCCCCCAGTTGCTCGCGGCCGTTCAGCGTCGGCACCACTACCGAGACGTCCATAGCCCCGGTGTGTGTTCCGTGGGCAAAAAGACCCCGGGACGCCCCTCAGAGGACCCGGGCGTCCCAGTAGGACACGGAAGCCAGCGGCGGGCCGAGCGGCGTCCGCCCGACGGCGGTGTCCGCCCGCCAGATCGCCTCCGCGACGTTCCCCGGTAGCTCCCGGTAGAACCCGAACGGGAGCCGGAAGTCGTGGGCGGCCCGTTCGAGCCGGAGGCCGGCTCCCGAGAGCAGACGCTCGACCTCCGTCTCCGAGTAGAGCCGCGAGCCCATCGGCAACAGCCAGTTGTAGAGCGACCGCGCGGAGTAGCGACGGAACGTGTCGAAGAACACCCGATCGCGCGACACCCGGCACATCTCCGAGAGGAACGAGGCGGGGGTGTCCGCCAGGTGGAAAAAGCGCATGGCGAAGACGGCGTCGAAGTGGTCGTCCGGGAACGGGAGGCGGGCGGCGTCCCCCCGCGTGAACTCGAGGTGATCCATCAGGTCCGCGGCGCGAGCCTTCTCGCGGGCCTCGCCCAGCATCGCGTCGGAGATGTCCATCCCGACGATCTCGGCACCGCGGTCGGCGAGCATGACGGTGAACCGGCCGGTGCCACAGGCGATCTCGAGGACCCGCCGGTCCTCGACCGGGGAGAGCGCGTCGAGGACGGCCTCCTTCTCGCGGCGGTCGATCACCTGTCCGCCGCCGGAGAACCGCTTGTCCTCGTACTCCTCGGCCACCTCGTCGGCCTGGTACCACTCCTGTCCCTTCACGCTACGGGACGGTCCTGCCGGGACGCATAAAACGGTACTGAAACCCCGGCGCTCCCCGGCTCATCCCCCGATGTGGGTCCGTCCACCGACTTCCGGCAACATCTGTCACTCGTTCGATTATAGGGGTCATTATACTCACTGTATGACTCCGTATTGTTTGGACACACATATAGGGAAGTTTTACCAGGTGGTGCGGCCCCGTACGGGTATGAGCACGACGACCGAGGAGCGTGCGGGGAAGGGCGAATCACCGATGGCGGACCCGGACTTCCGCGAGCGCCTCCGCGAACTCCCGCCGAGCGCCAAACTGGTCGCGAAGGTGCTGGAGGACGCCTCCCCGCTCTCGCAGGGCCAGCTCGCCGAGGAGTCGCTCCTCCCCGACCGGACGGTCAGGTACGCGCTCAACCGGCTCGACGAGGCCGACCTCGTCGGGTCGCGCTACTCCTTCCACGACGCCCGCAAGCAGGTCTACTTCCTCGTCAACTAGAAGTCCCCGGCGACGCCTCCCGTCGTATGGAACTCGAACGGGTGAGCTGTCGCGTCCGGACGGCGTCCCCGACCGGACAGACACACGCCTACGTCCTCGGGAGCGAGGACGCCCTCCTGGTCGACCCGGCGGCCCGCGTGGACGCGCTCGACGCGCTCGCCGAGAGGGTGAGTCACGTCGCACTCACGCACCACCATCCCGACCACGTCGGGGCCGTCGCCGACTACGCCGCGGAGACGGGTGCGACCGTCTGGTGTCGGGTCGGCCGCGAGACCGACTTCGAGGCCGCCGCGGGGGTCGAACCGGACCGGACGTTCGCCGACGGGATCGGGATCGAGACCGGCGAGGGGACCGTCGAGGTGGTGGACACGCCCGGACACGCGCCCGAGCACGTCGCCTTCCGCTTCCCGGGCGACGGGAGTGGTAGTAGTGAGGGTGAGAGCGAGTACCTCGTCGGTGACCTCGCGGTCGTCGAGGGGAGCGTGGTCGTCGGTCACCCCTCGGGGGACATGCGGGCGTACGTCTCCTCGCTCCGGCGGCTGTGGGCGCGGGACCCCCCGCGGCTCCACCCGGCACACGGTCCGACGGTCGAGTCGCCGCGCGAGACCTGCGAGCGGCTCATCGAGCACCGCCGAGATCGGGAGAAACGCGTCCTCCAGGCCGTGCGGGACGGCGCGGGGACGGTCCCCGAGATCACCGACGCCGCGTACGAGAAGGACCTCACGGGGGTCCGCGAACTCGCCGAGGCGACGGTCCGCGCCCACGTCGAGAAGCTCCGCGTCGAGGGCCGCCTCTCCTGGGAGGACGGGCGGGCCCGCGCGATACTCCCGTAACGCTACTCCCGAGGCGCGCGAGGGAGTCGAGTGCGGACGGCCCCGCGTTCGTCTTCCCGGTCCGGTCACCGGGTCGAGCGGCCTTCGGCCGTCGCCCGCGGGGCTTTTGACCCTCCCACCCCTTGGCGGAGGTATGCGACCCCTCCCCGCCCTGGCGCTCGCACTGGTGATCCTGCTGGCCGGCTGTGGCACCGGCTTCCAGGGCACACCCGCGCCCGCGGCGACCCCGGACTCGACGGAGACCGCCGCGCCGACGGCCCCGGGCACCCCGGCCCCGTCGACGCCGACTGGAGCGGAGACCGAGGCGCCGACGGGGACCGGAACGGAGGCCGAACCCGGGACCGATACGGGAGCGCCCTCCGCCTCGGGGTTCGACTTCGCGGACCCGCCCGAGGACCGCCTCGGCTGGGAGGACGGGCTCTGGTACAACGAGTCGCTCGCGATCACGCCCGAGGACGGGCTGAACGCGACCGAACTGAACGCCACCATCGCGCGGGCGATGGCCCGGATCGAAGTCGTCCGCGAGACCGAGTTCACGGAGACGGTCCCCGTCACCGTGATCAACCGCACGACCTACCGGCAGGAGTTCGCCGGCGGTGACGCCAACTACACTCCGGCGTTCCGCGCGTTCGACAACACGAAGTTCGAGGCGATGTTCATGATCGGCGAGGAGCGCGACGCCCTCGGCGTCCAGAACACGAACCGCGGCTCGAACGTCCTCGGGTTCTACTCGCCGCCCCAGGACGAGATCGTCGTCGTCAGCGAGTCCGCGACCCCGACGCTGAGCACGGAGTTCACGCTCGCTCACGAACTCGTCCACGCCCTCCAGGACCAGCGGTTCAACCTCAGCGAGTACCGCGCGCCGACCCGGGACGCCTACAACGGGCAGAACGGGCTCATCGAGGGGGAGGCGAGCCTCGTCGAGGACCGCTACCGCCAGCGCTGTGCGGCGGGGTGGTCGTGTCTCAACGTCTCGACGGGCGGCGGCGGTGGCGGTGGCGGCGACCTCCACCTCGGCATCTACTTCGTGAACTTCTTCCCCTACAGCGACGGCCCGGGCTTCGTCGCCTCGGTGTATCGACAGGGCGGTTGGGAGGCCGTCGACGACCTCTACGCGGACGTGCCGGCGAGCGCGGAACAGGTCATCTACCCCGACCGGTACGGCGAGGACCCCCCGGTTGACGTGAGCCTCTCCGACAGCGCCTCCGGCGAGTGGGAGCGCGTCTGCCCCGACGCGCCGCGTCCCGGGAGCCTCCGTCCCGACTACGCCACGCTCGGCCAGTCGGTGCTCTCCTCGATGTTCGCCTACACCCTCTACGACGACTACAACAGTTCGCGGCTGGTCGGCCCCCGCGAGTGGCTCAACTACGACGAGGACGGGAACCTCAACGCCTCCGACCCGCTGAACTACGACCTCCCGGTCACGAACGGCTGGGAGGGTGACCGGATGCACGTCTACGCGAACCCCGAGACCGGCCCCAACCAGACCGCGTACGTCTGGCGGATCGCCTGGGAGAACGCGACCGAGGCCGAGGAGTTCGCCGCGGGCTACCGGCGGCTGCTGGCCCACTGGGGGGGCTCCCGGGTCTCCGGCAGCCAGGACCACTGGCGCATCGACTCCGGGCCGTTCGCCGACAGCTTCTACGTCGAGGTGGACGGCGACACGGTCACCATCGTCAACGCGCCCACCCGGGAGGACCTGGGCGCGGTCTACGACGGCTACGCGCCGCCGTCGTGACTCCCTCACGCCGGTGTGGGCGATGAGTTCCATATGCCCCACCCGATACGGAGCGGTCGTGCTCGCCGCGCTCTGCATCCTGTCGGGGTGTAACGGGCTCGTCGGGCCGACCGGGACGGCGACGCCATCTCGAACGCCCGGCGAGGCGACCGCCGCCCCGGCCACGCCGGGCGGCTCTACTCCCTCCACCACCACCGAGAGGAGTCCGGCGAGCGCGACTCCCGCGGCCGACCGCCTCGGCTGGGAGGCCGGCTACGCGGCCACCGACCCGCTCCCCGTGAACGCGAGCGACGGGCTGAACGCCACGGAGCTGAACGCCACCGTCGCCCGGACGATGGCCCGGGTCGAACTGATCCGCGGGCTGGAGTTCGAGGAGCCGGTCGCCGCCGAGGTCGTCTCCCGGGAGACGTTCCGCGAGCGGAACGTGCGGTTCGTCGAACGCCGCGACCCGCGGGTCACGGAGGCGTTCTGGGAGGCGCTGTTCCTCGTCGGCGAGGACGAGAACGCGACCGGGGCCATCGAATCGGTGTTCGGGGGCGGCGTCGTCGGCTACTACGCCGACGACCGGATCGTCCTCGTGAGCGACGACGCGAGCCCTCGGGTCGACACGGGGACGCTCGCGCACGAACTCGTCCACGCCCTCCAGGATCAGCAGTTCGGCGGCGTCGACCGGGGGGAGACGTTCGACGCCCGTGTCGGCACGCAGGGACTGACCGAGGGCGACCCGGTAGCCGTCGAGCGGGCCTACCGCGAGCGGTGTACCGGGGAGTGGTCGTGCCTGTCGCGCCCCCGCCCGAGTTCGGATGCGGGTGCCATCGCCCGCCACCCGGGGGTCTACCTCGCGTTCGTCCAGCCGTACGCGACCGGCCCGGCGTTCGTCGAGGCGCTCCGGGAGAGGAGTGGGAACTGGACGGCCGTGAACGAGGCGTACGCCGACCCGCCGCGGGCGAGCGAGCAGGTCATCCACCCCGGGGCGTATCCCGACGAGCGGCCGGTGAACGTGACTGTCCCCAACCGGTCGGGATCGAACTGGACCCACATCGGTAACGATACCATGGGCGAGGGCGGTATCCACGTCATGTTCTGGGCGAACGGGCTCGTCCCGCGCGGGGACGACTCCGTCAGCACCGACTACGAACACCCCCGCTCGGCCGGGTGGGACGGCGACACGCTCGTCGTGTACGAGGAGACGAGAGATCCTGACGCCGATGCCGGGGGTGAGGGTGAGATGGCGTACGTCTGGCGGACCGTCTGGGAGAACGGGACGGAGGCCCAGGAGTTCCAGCGGTCCTACCGGGCGATGCTCCTCGTCCGGCACGGTGCCCGCGAGGTCGCCCCGGGCACCTACCACACGGGGAACGGGACGTTCGGCGACGCCTTCCGCGTCGTTCGGCGAAACGAGACGGTGACGGTGGTGAACGCGCCGACCGTCGAGGCGCTCCCCGAGGTGCACGCGTCGTGATCCGCCATCCGGCCCGTCTCCCCGCACTCGCCCTCGCGCTACTGGTGGTCCTCTCGGGGTGTACGTTCGGCTCGCCGTTCGTCGCCGACCGGGGCGGTCTCGGGGAGGAACTCGGACGCGAGGGCGGCTACGCCGCCACCGATCCGCTGTCGGTGACCGCGAGCGACGGGCTCAACGCGAGCGAACGCGAGGCGGTGGTCGCCCGGACGATGGCCCGGGTCGAACTGATCCGTGGGCTGGAGTTCGTGGAGCCGGTCCCCGTCGAGGTGATCTCCCGCCAGGAGTACCGCGACCGCCGTGCCGGGAGGGGTTCGGACGAGGGTGGCGAGGCGTACGGCCGCTGGAACGACCAGGTGTGGGAGGCGGCGTTCCTGGTCGGCGAGGAGACGCCCGTCTCGGAGGCGTTCGACACCGTGCTCTCCTCGTCGGTCGCGGGGTTCTACTCGCCCCGTCAGGACCGCATCGTGGTCGTGAGCGACGCCGAGACGCCGACGCTCGACCGGGCGACCCTCGCCCACGAGCTCGTCCACGCGCTCCAGGACCAGCACCTCTCGTTCGGGGGCGAGAGCGGAACGCAGGACCTCGACCTCGCCGAGGACGGCCTCGTCGAGGGCGACGCCAACACCGTCGAGGCCGAGTACGAGGCCCGGTGTGGCTCGCGGTGGGACTGCCTCCCCCGACCCGACCGCGCGGCCGGCGGCCCGGGCGAGTCGTTCAACCGCGGCGTGTTCCTGACGGTCTACGCCCCCTACGCCGCCGGCCCGGACTTCGTCCGCGCGCTCCGCGAACGGGGCGGGTGGGCGGCCGTCAACGACGCTTACGATGCGTTCCCCGTGAGCACCGAACAGGTCATCCACCCTGAGGCGTACCCAGACGAGCAGCCCATCGTGGTTCCGGTCCCCGATCGGTCGGGCGAGGGCTACGAGCGGTTCGACCTGGAACGGGAGACTGACACCCTCGGGGAGGCGACGATCTACGCGACCTTCCGGGCGAACGGCGTCGTCCCCGAGAGCCACTCGACGTACAACTACAGCCAGCGCCTCTCGGCCGGGTGGGGCGGGGACACGGTCGTCCCCTACCGCGGGGCCGACGGCGAGGACGGTTACGTGTGGCGGTCCACCTGGGACAGCCCGGCGGACGCACGGGAGTTCTCCGACGGCTACCGGGCGGTGCTCGACGAGCACGGGGCGGCCGAGCGCGGTGACGGGGTCTACGTGATCGAATCCGGCCCCTACGCCGACGCCTTCCGCGTCGTCCGACGGGACGAGACGGTGACGGTGGTGAACGCCCCGACCGTCGAGGACCTCGACGCGGTCCACGCCCGGCGATGACGGGCTACCGTGCAAACCTCTCCCGTGCCGAAACCCGTAACACCACCCCCGTACAAACGGGGTGACATGAGCGATCGCCCGCGGCTCGCCCTGCTGAACGCCTCCCACAGCATACACCACACCCGACGCAACTTCCGTCGCGAACTCGACGCCGACGTCGCCGAGTTCACGCTCACCGAGGAGAACTACCCCGTCGGCTTCGACTACGACGGCTTCGTCGTCAGCGGGTCGGCCTCGTCGGTCTACTGGGACGAACCCTGGCTCCCGGAGACCCGCGAGTGGCTGACGGAGGCCATCGACCGGGGGATCCCGGCGCTCGGCATCTGCTTCGGCCACCAGCTCCTCGCGGACGTCCTCGGGGGGACCGTCGAGGACATGGGTGAGTACGAGCTCGGCTACCGGACCGTCGAGCGGACCGACGCGGGACGCGAGGACCCCGTTCACGCGAACCTCGACGATTCCTTCTACGTCTTCACCAGTCACTCGGACGCCGTCACCGAACTCCCGCCGGGAGCGACGCTCACGGCCGAGAACGAGTACGGGGTCCACGGGTTCCGGAAGGGCCGCGTCTTCGGGATGCAGTCACACCCCGAGTACGACCTCGACACCGCCCGGTCGGTCGCCGAGGGCAAGGAGGACACGGACTACGTGAGCGACGACCAGCTCTCGGCGGTGCTCGCGGACGTGACGGAGCCGAACTTCACGCGGGCCGCCGAGACCAAGCGCGTGTTCGACGACTTCCTCGGCTACGTCGGCGAGGTGCGTGCGGAGCCGTCGGCGGCCGGGGATTAACGCCGCTATCGCCCGACTCTCCGGGGGCTTGCCTGCTCCGGGTCAGTGTTTATTATCCCGACGTGGAACTGTTGGAACACGGATCCCGTCCGCTGTGAACTCGCCTCACGATTCACGGCGGGCGGTTATGGCGGGAGGGGGCTTCGCACACCTATGCATCGAGCGCGTCGGAGTGACCGCGGTCGGTCGACCGCGTGGCGCGAGAGAAGCGGGCACCCGGTGGTGACGAACTGATGGTCGCAGACGGCGTCCACGTCCTGCTCGGGCCCGCGCTCGTGATGGTCCTGCTCCGGACCCGGCGGGTCGAACCGTACCTGGTGGCGCTCCTGTTCGCGGGCGTCCCCGACCTCGACCGCTACCTGTTCGGCGCGCTCTCGCTCCCCACGAACGGCTACCTCTGGGAGTCGGTCTTCGTCCACCGCGGCATCACCCACTCGCTGCTGGCGATGGCGCTGTTCGTCGGGCTCGCGTACCTGATCGGGGAGTGGCGCGCGGGCGCGATCGGCTACGGCTCGCACCTCACCGCCGACCTCCTGACCGGAGGGATCCAGCTGTTCTCGCCGTTCGCCCTCCAGCGGTACGGCCTCGAACTCAACTGGCTGCTCGCGAGCGCCATTACGGGCGCGTCCTCGAGCGCCGTGCTCGTCGTCGGGGTGATGGCGATGGCCCACCCGGAACGCGCGGACCGGCTCCGGACCGCCCTGCACAGCCACGTCCGACCCCGGTGGTGGCCGTCGTGGTGGCGGGGAGCGGCCCGGGGTGGTGCGGCGGTCGACCCGTCCGAGCCCGACCAGGACTGATCCGGTCGATCCGCCCCGGCCCGACGCGTCACCCTCTTTTCCGTCCGCGACCAACTACGGACGTGAATCGGGACGCGGTCCGCGAGCGGGCGAGCGACCTCCCCCGCGAGCCGGGCGTCTACCAGTTCGAGGACGGCGACGGGACCGTCCTCTACGTGGGCAAGGCGGTCGACATCAGGTCCCGGGTCCGGTCGTACGCGGACCCGCGCGGCGAGCGGATCCGGCGGATGCTCGACCGCGCCGACCGGATCGAGTTCTCGGTGACGGACACGGAGACGCAGGCGCTGTTGCTGGAGGCCAACCTGATAAAACGGCACCAGCCACGCTACAACGTCCGCCTGAAGGACGACAAGTCATACCCGATGGTCCAGCTGACCGACCACCCCGCCCCGCGCATCCAGGTGACGCGCGACCCGAACGAGGGTGCGACGGTGTTCGGGCCGTACACGAGCGTCTCGACTACCGAGACGGTGGTGAAGGCGCTCCGGGAGGCCTACGGGATACGGGGGTGTTCGGACCACAAGTTCTCGGGCCGGGAGCGGCCGTGTCTCGACTTCGAGATGGGGCTCTGCACCGCGCCCTGCACGGGGGAGATCGGCGAGGAGGACTACCTCGCGGACGTCGAGAGCGTCCGGCGGTTCCTCGGTGGGGAGACGGGCGTCCTGGCCGACCCGCTCCGCCGGGAGATGGAGCGCGCAGCGCAGAACGAGGAGTTCGAGCGGGCGGCGAACCTCCGGGACCGACTCGAGGCGGTCGAGTCGTTCCACGGCGGCGGCGCGGAAGCGGTGGTCTCGCGCGACGAGCGGGCGGTCGACGTCCTCGCGGCGGCCGTCGAGGGCGACAGCGCGACGGTCGCTCGGCTCCACAGCGCCGACGGGAAGCTGGTCGATCGCGAGCGACACCGGGTGAAACTGGACGCCGACTCCCCGTCGGACGCCGACGGCGGTCGGGTCGCGGAGGTGCTCTCGGCGTTCCTGACCCAGTACTACGCCGAGCGCGACCTGCCCGACGCCGTCCTCCTCGCCGAGCGGCCCGACGACCGGGAGGTGATCGAGTGGCTCGAAGGCGAGGGTGTCGCGGTGCGGGTGCCGGGCGCGGGGCGGGAGGCGACCCTCGTGGAACTCGCGCTCAAGAACGCCCGCCGACGGACGGGTGCGGGCGACGCGGCCGCCGCGCTCCGGGACGCCCTCTCGCTCGCCCGCCGGCCGGAGCGCATCGAAGGGTTCGACGTGAGCCACGCGCAGGGGCGGGCGGCCGTCGGATCGAACGTCCGTTTCGTCGGCGGCTCCGCGGAGAAGAGCGGCTACCGGCGCAAGCGACTCACGGACGAGAACGACGACTACGCGAACATGCGCCAGCTCGTCCGGTGGCGGGCGCTGCGGGCCGTCGAGGGGCGCGACGACCGGTCGGATCCTGACCTCCTGTTGATCGACGGCGGCGAGGGTCAGTTGCGGGCGGCGATGGACGCACTCGCGGAGGTCGGGTGGGTGATACCAGTAGTAGCGCTGGCGAAGGAGCGCGAGCTCGTCGTCACGCCCGACGGGACGTACGACTGGCCGGACGACGCGGCTCACCTCCACCTGCTCCAGCGGGTCCGCGACGAGGCCCACCGGTTCGCGGTCGCCTACCACCAGCAGGTACGGGACGAGGTGAAGACGGCGCTCGACGACGTGCCTGGTGTGGGGCCCGAGCTCCGGAGGCGGCTCCTCCGGCGGTTCGGGAGCGTCGACGGGATCCGCGCGGCCTCGACCGGCGAACTGCGGGCCGTCCATGGGATCGGCGAGTCGACCGCCGAGACCCTGCGGAGCCGCCTCGGGTGACTCGCGGCCCCGGCGCTCGCTTCCGTTCCCGCGCGAAGCCGGCTTCCCCGTTTCGGTCGTCGAGTTGTGCCGTCCGGAGGTACGCCGTCTACTCCCGTTCGTCCTCGACGATCTCGGGACGCAGGCTCTCGACTTCGGTGAGGACCCGTTCGCGGTCCGCCCCGGACACGCCGTTCTCGGCCAGCGCACGGTCGAGGTGCTCCGCGACGACGTCGAACTCCTCGTCGGTGATACCCATCCCGCGGTGGGCCTCGCGCATGTCCAGCCCGGTGTACTCGACCGGACCGCCCGTCACCGCCGAGATGAACTGCACCTGGTGGGCACGTAGCGCGGTCGTGTCCGTCCCCTCGAAGTGGTGGAGGACCCGTTCGTCGTTCAGCACGCGGTCGTAGAACTCGTCGACGACGCTCTCGACCGCCTCGTGACCGCCCATGCGGTCGAACACGGTGGCTTCGCTCACGGGAGGGGTCGTCCTCCGGCGGGGTGAAAGTGCCTGTGGCTTGGGCCGGGACACGAGGGTCCGGTTCCGCACAAGCGTTAAGCCGTGCCTTCCCTGAGTGAGGGTATGTCAGGCCGCGACCGCGACGGCGTCTTCTACCAGCTCGGCCGTCTCGTCGAGGAGCTGGAGAGCGGTTCGGCCGACAGGGAGGGGAGCGACGGCGGTAGCCGCGGCCCGAATAGCGGTGGGGACATCGAGGGCGACGACTCCTCGATGGCCTCCGAGGCACAGCGCCGCTCGACGCGGAACACCCTCCTCCTGGTCCTCGGCGTCGCGGTCGTGCTCGGGTTCGCGCTCGGCCTCGTCAGCATCAACCCGGCGACGATCGCCGGCCTCGTGCTCCTCTCGCTCGCGGTGGTCGTCGTCAGCGACAGCGTCGAGATCGTCCAGGCCTACGAGAAGCGCGCGCTGACGGTGTTCGGCGACCTCCAGGGTATCCTCGACCCCGGGATCCACTTCGTCCCGCCGTTCGTCTCCCGCACTTACCCGTACGACATGCGGACGGAGACGCTGGACGTCCCGCGCCAGGAGGCGATCACGCAGGACAACTCGCCCGTCACGGCGGACGCGGTCGTCTACATCCGGGTGATGGACGCCGAGCGAGCGTTCCTCGAGGTCGACGACTACCGGCGCGCGACGCTCGCGCTCGCCCAGACGACGCTCCGGGCGGTACTCGGCGACATGGAGCTCGACGAGACGCTCTCGCGCCGCGACGAGATCAACCGCCGCATCCGCGAGCAGATCGACGGCCCGACCAACGAGTGGGGAATCCGCGTCGAGAGCGTCGAGGTCCGGGAGGTCAAGCCCTCGATGGACGTCCAGTCGGCGATGGAACAGCAGACGGCCGCCGAGCGCCGTCGCCGCGCCATGATCCTCGAGGCCCAGGGCGAGCGCCGGTCGGCCATCGAGCGGGCGGAGGGTGACAAGCAGTCGAACGTCGTCCGGGCCCAGGGTGAGAAGCAGTCCCAGATCCTCGAGGCGCAGGGGGACGCCATCTCGACGGTCCTCCGGGCGAAGTCCGCCGAGTCGATGGGCGAGCGCGCGATCGTCGACAAGGGGATGGAGACGCTCGCGGAGATCGGTCAGAGCGAGTCGACCACGTTCGTCCTCCCCCAGGAGCTCACCTCGCTCGTCGGCCGCTACGGCAAGCACCTCACCGGAAGCGAGATCCGGGCCGACTCGGACCCGATCGAGAGCCTGCAGTTCGACACCGAGACCCGCGAGATGCTCGGTCTCGACGACATCGACGAGATCCTCGCGGAGGTGAGCGCGCTCGAGAACGGCTCGAACGGCGCGGGCGTCCCCGAGCCAGAACCGGAGCCCGACCGCGCGGTCGACCGGGACCGCGAGCCGGAGTCCGAGTGATCTGACCCCTCTCGCGGCGCACGGTTCACTTCGTTCGCCGCTCAGATGGAGGCTTCCTTTCGGTCAGCCTCGCTACGCCTCGTGGGTCTTCGCTCCCCGCTCGAATGGAGGTGGTCCTCGCTTCGGTTCCTCGCCGTTCGGCTAGTAGAGGCCTCCCTCAGGCGGATTCACTTCGCTCGAATCACCCTGCTGCTCGCGGCTCACTTCGTTCACCGCTCGTGTTTCCGTTTCCGAGGCCTCCCTTCGGTCGGCCGCGCTTCGCTCGCCCGTCAACGTTCTCGTTCGCTGGCGCTCATGAGGACTCCGGTCGGCCTCTCACTCCTCGCGGGTCGTCGCTACGCTTCTCCCCGCTCGGTTCGAGGGCTCGCTCGCGCTGCTCGCGGGCCGTTTCACTCCCCGCTCGCCGTTCGGGTTCCCGCGGCCTCCCTTCGGTCGGCCGCGCTAATCCCCGACCCAGTCGATGGCTCCCGAGAGGTCGAACGGGACCGTCCCGATCCGGTAGCCCTCGACCGAGCCGTCGGGTCGGGCGCGGAATACCACGGTAGGTCGGTAGCCGACGTCGGGTCGCTCGGCGGCGACGGCGGCCCACTCGTCGTCGCGGAACGACGAGCAGTCGATGACGAGTGTCGTGCCGGGGTGTTTGTCGAGCTGGGCACGGGTCTTCGACTGGCCGGTCTGCCTGACGGCGGCGACGGCGGTGTCGGCCCGCGAGCGCCGCGTGGGGGGGAGCGGCCGGGTCACCTCTACGAGGTGCTGGCCGTCGACGCGGAAGTCGAGCGCGTGGCCGCTGTCGAGTTCGACCTCGGGGACGAACTCGACGCCCGCGTCGAAGAGCAGTTTGGCGACGATGAACTCGCCCATCGTCGCGGCCATCCGCGTGAGGTCGGTCCCCGCGCTGGTCCCGAGCTTGGAGGCCATCTCGTAGCGGTAGGGGTCGAGACACCCGGTCGCGAGCAGGTCGTCGACGAACGAGAGCGCCTCCCCGCGCGTCGCGTCGGGGAAGCCCGCGGTGTGCTCGCGGAAGAACTCCCGCGTGGTGTTCCGGCCGTCCTTCGAACAGAAGACGGGGAGGAAGAACCAGGCCACGTACTCGTAGTCGGTGAGCCAGGGGTCGGTCGTCTCCATCCGCGCGAGCAGTTCGCGCTGTGCCCACCGCGTGACGGGGTAGGGTGCCTCCTCGAACGTCTCCTTGTCGGTGCGCCAGAGCGCCTCCGGCGTCTCGGTGTTGCCGAGCCAGTACGCGCCGTCGTCGTCCCAGCAGAACAGCGCGAAGTCCCCGTTGTGCATCTCGAAGCGGACGGCCTCGTACCCCGCGGGCGGGGCGAACCAGGGCGACTCGGTGGCCGCACCGAGGTTCGTGTCGAGCGGGCGATAGAGCTCTCTGTCCACGCGGTCGCGCGACCACGACCCGTGAGAGCGCCGGAAACGGAGGGGACCAGCCACGGTGTCCGTACTGCCCCCGGGGATTTACCCGTTGCGACGGATCATCGTTTCAGTTCGGCGACGCTGAACCCCTCCGATAGATTGAATAGCAGGGTTACGCAAGTTGTGTGTAGTTACCATGTCAATGGGTGCCTATGACGAGGACGAGCACGAACGCCGGGAGCAGAAGGCGAGCCAGGTCGACGCCGACTTCGACGACGAGCGGACGAACTACCAGGGGACGATCGAGTACGACTCGGGGGAGTCGGCAGAGGCGCTCCTCGACCAGTTCAAGCGGATCAAGTCCTCGCGCTGACTTCCGGGTCGCCGGGATCGCTCCCGTTCTCCCGCCGGTGTAACAGCACGACGGAGAGCCCCGTGACCGCAGTCACGGCGAGGACGTGCCCGACCAGCGCCACGAGCAGGACCGGGTGGTCGAGGAGGAACGGGACGAAGAGGAGCTGGACGAGGCCGAAACCCATCGTCTCGACGTCAGCACGACGTAGCGTCCGCACCGTCCCCGCGTCGAACCGAAAGCGGGCCGACCGCCAGAGCGCCACCACCGACGCCCACCAGCCCGTGCCGATCCGGTAACAGACGTCCCAGAGCACGAGCAGCGTGAGGTAGACCACCACGACGGGCGGTTCGGGGCCGAACAGCGACTCGATCAGCGGCGTTCCCGACTGTCGGGGATCGAAGACGAACAGGTGCGTGACGAGCGCGATGTAGGCGAGGACGGCGAGCACGACCTCGACGCTCGACCCGAACAGGAGCCGGCGGTACGATCCGGGAACCGCCGCCGAGCGGGCGAGCGAGGCGATGCGGAGCATCTCGACGCTCCCGACGGCCGCGACGAGGACGGCGACGGTCCCGGCGACCGCCGCCGCCCGGAGGTCGTAGTACCACGCCAGCGCGAGGACCGCCACCTCGAAGAAGCCGAGCTGGATGCCCACGGCCACCGGTCGGGACAGATCGATCCCCGGGAGGGCCCCGACGATGCTCTCGTACACCCACGTCTCGCCGTACTCGGGGGGTTCGGCGTACTCGGGCGTCCCGCCCATCTACGGCACCTTCGCCCGGTCCTCCGGAACCGCTCCGCCCTCGTCCTCGTCGTCCCCTCCGCTCCCGTCGCTCTCGCCGGTCGCCTCGGGCGAGACCGCGTCCTCGCCGAGCGCCCGCCGGACCGCCTCGTCGAACGGCGTGAGCTCGACGGGTACCAGCTCCTCGATGCGGTGGTCGCTGACGATCACCGCGTTCTTCAGCCCGAGGATGAGCGGGTGGGCGACGCTCGTGGGGACGTTCGTCACCAGGCCCAGCCAGTAGGCCGAGAGCTTCGGCGTCAGCACCGGCACCGGGAGGACGTACGGCTCGCGCCGGCCGGTAGCCCGGGCCGTCCGCTCGATGAGCTCCTCGTAGGTGAGCACCTCCGGGCCGCCGATCTCGAAGGTGTCGTTTCGGGTCGACTCCTCGTCGAGAACGCCGACCAGGTAGGCGATCACGTCGTCGATGGCGACCGGCTGGCACTCCGTGCGGACCCACTTCGGCGTGATCATGATCGGGAGGCGCTTGCCGAGCTGTCGGACCACCTCGAAGGAGGCGCTCCCGTCGCCGATGATGACCGCCGCGCGGAGCGTCGTCAGGTCGAACTCGTGGTTCGAGAGGACGTACTCGACCTCGCGGCGCGACTGGAGGTGTTCGGAGAGGCGGTCGCGCTCCTCGCCGAGCCCGCCGAGGTAGACCACCCGGTCGATCCCGTGTTCGTCGGCGGCCTTCGCGAAGTTGTGGGCGGCGCGGCGGTCGCGCTCGGCATAGTCCTTCCCGGCGTGCATCGAGTGGACCAGGTAGTAGGCGGCGTCGATCCCGCCGAGGGCGGCCTCGAAGCTCCCGGGTTCGAGCAGGTCGCCCGCCCGGACCTCGACGTCCGGGGGAGCGTCGTACCGGCCGGGGTCGCGGACGAGGGCGACGACGTCGTGGCCCGCCTCGACGAGGGCGGGGACGAGGCGTCCTCCGACGAAGCCGGTCGCCCCGGTGACGAGAACTCGCATACCTCCCCGGAGGACTCCGTTCCGGTTAAGTTTCTTCCTTCGTTTCACTAGAGAAACACCGTCAACCCTGCCCGGTCCCGACGTTCGTCGGCCCGGACTGTGGGGGCCGCTCGGATCGACCGCCGTATCGAATTCGTCCATATTATTCGGAGAACCCACGGAGATAATGGGGGAAATCACGGCAGAACCACTCTATGGCACCCGTCGGTATCTGAAGTAAGTTTTTAGTGGGAGGATCGGGCTAGCCACGTTCGAGGAGGTGATCGACGTGGCGATCGGCACGGGTGCCGGAAACGGACGCACCGACGGTCGAACGAGACCCCTCCCGCTCGCGCCGCCGGACTCGCCCTCGCGATACGATCTGACGCTGCTCGCCATCCCGCTCGCCTTCCTGTGTGCGCTCGTCCTGGGATCGACACTCCCGGTCCCGACGGCGTCCACGCTCCTCGTCGCGGCGATCTGCGGCGCGGCCGCCGTCGCCGACGCCCTGTTTTGCAACCCGCCGACGGGGTAGCGGGTCCCCAGTCACAAGCGCTTTGCCCGCACCGACCCACGCTCGCCTATGGCCCGGGAGCCGTGCGACGGCTGTGGCCGCACCGTGCGCATCGCCGGCGGCATCGCCAACCTCTGGTCGTTCGACGGCGACCGGACCGAGGGACTGACCCTGGAGCTCGAGGACGGCTCGGAGCACTTCCTCTGCTACGACTGTATCGAGCGGCTCCCCGAGGACCCGTCCGGACGGGACGTGGCCGCGCTCGGGGAGGAGTAGCGCGGCCGACCGGAGGGAGGCCGCGGAGAACCGAACGGCGAACGAAGTGAGCCGTGAGGAGTAGCGCGGCCGCAACGAGCAAGGCGAGTGAGACCTCGGAAACGCGAGCGGGGAGGAGCGGAGCGACGACCCGCGAGCGGTAGGGTAGTCCGAACGGAGTGGGGACCACCTCCGGTCGAGCGGCGAGCGGGGAGCGAAGCGAACTGCGAGGAACGGAACGAACCGAGGGCCGGAGTCCACGATCCGACGGGAGCGGTGGGTTTAGGCCGCCCGGGAGAAACCCTCCGCCGTGGACCCGGCGCGTATCACCGAGGAGTTCCCCGCCCCGAGCTACCGCGGCGCACAGGAGCGGGCCCTCGCCGACATTCGAGCGGCGTTCGAGGCCGGCAACGACGTGGTGCTCGTCCGCGCGCCGACCGGGAGCGGGAAGTCGCTGCTCGCCCGCGCCGTCGCGGGCTGCGCCCGCCGACCGGGCGAGGCAGAACCCCACGATGCCGTCGGGGCGTACTACACTACCCCGCAGGTCTCACAGCTCGACGACGTGGCGGGCGACCCGCTCCTGGAGGACCTGAGCGTCATCCGCGGGAAGCCCAACTACGACTGTATCCTCCCGGGCGAGACCGACACGCCCGTGAACCGGGCACCCTGCGCCCGCGAGCGGGGGTTCGACTGCCCGGTGAAGCATCGCTGTCCGTACTTCTCGGACCGGGCCATCGCCTCCAACCGGAACATCGCGGCGATGACGCTCGCGTACTTCATGCAGACCGCCGGCTCGGACGTGTTCGGCCGCCGGGACGTCGTCGTGATCGACGAGGCCCACGGGCTCGCCGAGTGGGCCGAGATGTACGCCACCATCGACCTCTCCTCGACCACGGTTCCGGTGTGGGAGGACTGCGAACCCCCCGCGATCGACGGGCTGACGGACGTCGAGGGGTACGCAGAGCGCTTGCGCGACACCTGTCAGCGCCGCCAGAAGGAGCTCCGGGGGCAGGTCGAACTCGCGCCGAGCGAGGCCGCCGACCGGGACCGCCTCGCCGAACTCGTGCGCGACCTCGGCTGGTTCCTGGAGGATCTGCGGGATCTGGACTCGCGGACGACGTGGGTCGCCGACCAGCCCGACGGGGCGGGTAGCCGTGTGACGATCAAGCCCATGGACCCCGCGCGCTACCTCCACCACACCGTCTGGGACCGCGGGCGGAAGTTCGCGCTGCTGTCGGCGACCATCCTGAACAAGGACGCGTTCTGCCGGTCGAGCGGCCTCGACCCCGCGAACGTCGCGCTCGTGGACGTCCCCCACACCTTTCCGGTCGAGAACCGCCCGCTGTACGACGTGACACAGGGGAAGATGACCTACGAGCACCGCGACGAGACCCTGCCGAAGGTCGCTCGGGCGCTCGTGCGGATCATGCAGCACCACCCCGACGAGAAGGGGCTGGTCCACGCCCACTCCTACGCCATCGCCGATCGCCTGACCGACCTCCTGGAGGACTTCGGCGTCGGTGCCAGGGTGCGAACACACGATCGCGAGAACCGCGACGCGGCGCTCGACGGGTGGAAGCGTTCGGGCGGTTCGGACGTCTTCGTCGCGGTGAAGATGGAGGAGGCCCTCGACCTGAAGGGCGACCTCTGCCGGTGGCAGGTGCTCTGCAAGGCACCCTACCCGAACACGCGGGACTCCAGAGTGTCGAAACGGCTGGAGGACGGCCAGTGGGCGTGGTACTACCGGACGGCCCTGCGGACCGTCATCCAGGCCTGCGGACGGGTGGTCCGGGCCCCCGACGACCACGGCGCGACGTACCTCGCCGACTCCTCGCTGCTGGACCTGTTCGAGCGAGCCCGGGTCGACATGCCCGACTGGTTCGCCGAACAGGTCGACCGCACGACGAAACCTGACCTTCCGGAGTTCGATCCCCGGAGCGCCGTCAGTGAGGTCGGCCGGGACGCCTCGGGACGGGACGGCGACTCGGCGGGGAGTCGTTCGGGTGGGAGCTCCGGCCGCTCGAACTCGCGCTCTCGTTCCCGCTCCCGGTCGCGCTCCCGATCGGGGTCGGGTTCGGGCTCGGACTCCTCGGACGGCTCCACGGCCTACGACGACCACCCGCTCTCGGACGTCTGGGGGGAGTGAGGCGGATCTCCCTGCACGGGGGAACCGACTCCGGAAACGACGTCGTGGTTCATCGGCGGACAACCCTATCCCCCGTGGAACGGTACGTGTCCGCATGGAGGAACACGAGGCCACGTTCGAGATCGAGTCGAAGGCCGACGCCCACGCCGTGGAACGCCTGCTGGAGCGTCTTTACGATTCGCTCCGGGAGGAGTCTCGGACGGTGCGGAGTGAAACGGGCGACTCGACGGAGATGCTGGAGCAGTTCAGGGCCCTCCTCGACTCCGCACGGCAACCGAGGTCCGGCACGCTGCGCGTGGTACTCGAACAGCGTGACGACTCCTTCGAGGGGCGCCGGTAGTCGACCCGCGGGGGTCCGAAAACCGAGGCCGGGAACGGGCCGTCGATCACCTCGATAACCCCGGCTACCGGTTCGGACTATCTCCCCTCGGCACCCACGCCGGAACCGGCGAGCCGGGTACGAACACGCGACCGCCTCCGATACCTACAGCACGTCTTCGGCGACCGCCTCGACGCTCTCCACCACGGAACGACCGATCCGTTCGGCGGACTCCTCGGAGACGTTCAGCGGTGGCGCGAGCATCACGTGGTCGCCGGCGACGCCGTCGA
Source organism: Salinirubellus litoreus (assembly GCF_037335815.1). Taxonomy (NCBI): domain Archaea; kingdom Methanobacteriati; phylum Methanobacteriota; class Halobacteria; order Halobacteriales; family Natronomonadaceae; genus Salinirubellus; species Salinirubellus litoreus. Next base: position 1,045,570 of record NZ_CP147841.1, read on the forward strand.
CCGATCCCCGCCCGGGGTAGGTGTAGACGCCCCGCTCCATGGCTGCGTCGTACACCCGCTCGTAGACGTGCAGGTCGGGGTCGAACGGCTCCTTCGTCTCGCGGTCCGCGACGAACTCGACGCCGATCATCGCTCCCGTGTGGCGTATCTCCCCGACCATCGGGTGTGAATCGAGCGGTTCGAGTTCGGCCCGGATCGTCTCCCCCCGCTCGCGGCCGGTCGCCAGCAGGTCGGGCGTGTACCGCTCGACGACGTGGCCGGCGACGGCCGCCGCGACGGGGTTGCCCGCGTAGGTGTGGCCGTGGGGGAACGATCCCGCTCCGCCGGCGCGGAACGGCTCGGCCACCGACTCGCGCACGACGACGCCGCTGATCGGCGCGTAGCCGGCCGAGAGCCCCTTCCCGACGACGAGCAGGTCCGGGACCACGTCGTAGTGCTCGACGGCGAACATCGATCCGGTGCGGCCGAACCCGGTCATCACCTCGTCCGCGATCAGGAGGACGTCGTACTCGTCGCAGATCCGACGGACCTCCTCGTAGTAGGCGGGGTGTGGCCGGGCGGCGGGAATCGACGCGCCGCCGACGGGTTCGGCGACGAACGCCGCCACCGTCTCGGGGCCCTCCTGCTCGATGGTCGTCTCCAGCTCGCCGGCGGCCGCGCGGGCCTGCTCCTCGGGCGTGCCCTCGTACCCCCACCGGTAGGGGTAGGCGGGACCGATATGCGGCCACGCGGGGAGCATCGCGTCGAACGGCACCCGGCGGGTCGTGTTCCCCGAGGCGGCGAGCGCGCCGAGCGTCGACCCGTGGTAGGCCTGCCACCGCGAGACGACCTTGTGCTTCCCGGGCGCTCCCCGGGAACGGTGGTAGGCGTGCGCGAGTTTGAACGCCGCCTCGTTCGCCTCGCTCCCCGATCCCGTGAGGAAGACGGTGTCGAGGTCGCCCGGCGCGAGGTCGGCGACGCGCTCGGCGAGCGCCTCCGCGGGGGCGTGGGTGAAGTGTGACAGCGAGAGGTACGAGACGCGCTCCGTCTGCTCGGCCACGACGTCGGCGACGTCGGGCACCGAGTGGCCGAGGTTGGCGACGGCCGCGCCGGCCGCCGCATCCAGGAGTTCCTCGCCGTCGTCGGTGAGGAGGAACTCGTCGTACGCGCGTTCGATCCGGGGGAGGTCGGGCGCGACGCCCGCCCCCCACTTGTGGAAGAGGTGTTCCGAGGACATCCCTGCCCGTGCGACCCGGCGGGCGGTAATAAATCCGCTCGCCGGGGTCGTCGGTCGCGGCACTCCCACCTCCCGACTCGCGCGCTCGACGTCGCACACCGATCGAAATGGACGGTTACCCGAGGAAGAACGAGACGAAGTACGCGACCGCCGAGGAGACCATCAGGAACGCGAAGAGGAGCGCGATGATCTGCTGTCTGTTCATAGAGAATCGAGGCGGATACCCGCGTCTTCAGGCGTCCCGAGAACGCCAGAGGCGTTCTCGTGGGCTGCACGAGACGAACCGCGTCTCGTGAACGCGGGAGGAAGCCGACAGGGTGCCGTCTTTCCCACTGTTCTTCGACCGTCCGGTTTCCGAACGTGAGCGGTACTGCTAACTGAGTGTTGATTGTGTGTCATGGTACTGCATCCGAGCCAAAATGACTCGGGTGTAGGGGCACCCGTAGGCGTGCCCCGGATTAAACATCCCGGCGATGTGCAGAAACTCGGGGCCGATGCCGCCGTCCCTCCGGGTCGGAGTAACCGACTCGTGAAACGACCGCGTTCGAGGCCACCGAGAATTAAAGCGGTGTGAGTCAGCCGGTCGGTCCGTCGTGGACCGAACGTGCCTCTCCATAGGCCAGCGTCTCTCCGGATAAAGCCTGGAGAGAGTACGTCCGAGGACGCAGAACAGCCTCCTCGGACCGAACGCTGACGTACAGCCCGCCTCGGTCTGCCGCAGGTCGGTGGCTGGAAACCCATCATGGGGAAATGCCACGGCCTTCAGGCCGTGGTAGCTTACGTCCCTGGATTCCCGCCGACCGACTTAAGCGTCCGGGCGGTTCCTGCGTCGTCGATCCGCAGTCGGACCCGCTCTCCGTCCCGACCCCGACGTCACCCCACTCTTGCGTCGACGACGACGTGGTCGACCCCGGGGCTGTGGGACTTCACGACCCGCCGGTCGAGCACCTCGACTCCACGGCCGCGCTCGTCGGCGGCCTCGCGCAGCCGTGAGATCGGTCTGTCCCACAGTTCTGCCTCCGGCGTCGCCTCGTGGAGGTGGACGACCCCGCCCGGTCGGAGCGCCGAGAGTGCCGAATCGAGGTACTCCCACGCCTCGTAGTAGCCCATCACGACTCGATCGACCGCCTCCACCTCGACGTCCCGGCAGTCCGCCCGGAACGCCGAGATTCGGTCCTCGACGCCATTTAGAACCGCGTTCTCCGCGAGGTAGCGGAACGCCGTCGGGTTCACCTCCGTCGCGGTCACCGCCGCACCCGCGCGGGCCATCGGGAGCGTGAAGTAGCCGATACCGGCGAACATGTCGAACACGCGCTCGCCCTCGCCGACGACCTCCCCCATCCGGGCGCGCTCGGCCTCGTTCCCGGGGGCGAACATCACCGCCGCGAGGTCGAGCGCGTACCGGATGCCGTGCTCGGTGTGGACGGTCTCGGTGTCGCCCTCGCCGGCCAGCACCTCGATGTCGGGCTCGCGGGTCGTCCCCGAGACCCCGCCTCGGGCGAGGACGGTGTCGGCCTCGCCGTGGAGCGAGAGCAGCGCCTCGCCGACCTCCTCGGGTCGCGGAGCGTCCCCGATATCGACGAGGACGACGCTACCGACGACGGCCCACGATCCCGGCGCACGGTCGATCTCGTCGTCCTCCCACCCCCGCTCGCGGAGCAGGTCGGCGAGCCCCCGCGTCCGCCACGGGAGGTCGGCCTCGATCACCTCCCGCACGTCGGTCCCGACGGGCGGTTCGGTGACTGGGAGGGCGACACGCCCCTCGTCGTGTGGTGCGACGCTCCGCGCGTCGTCGTAGACGCCCTCCCCGCGGAGCGACTCGATGGCCGCTTCGGCCCGTGACTCGTCGACCAGCGCGGCCAGTCCCGGCCCTCGCCTTCCGGTCCCGTCCTCCCGGTCTGGGTCGTCCGCTCGACCGCTCCCGTTCTCGCTCCCCCGGTCGGTCACGCCGACTCCTCCGGATCGGTCCCCTCGCGCGGCAGGACGTGGAGGCCGGCCCGGGACCGGAGCACCGGGAGCGTCTCGGCGTCCGTATCCGCGAACGACGGCCGGGGGATGGTCTTGGCCTCGTAGGTCTCCGGGTCGAGCACCTGCACCGAGCGGTCGTCCTCGACGGTTACCACTGTGGTCTCGACGGCCTCCTCGCGGGTTCCGAGCTTGCGTGCGTCGGGATCGATCCCCTCCTCGTGGCTCGCCTCGTAGCGCTCGCCGGTCTCCAGGCGAACCCCCTTGAGATTCCCGTGCGCGGAGGTCACCAGCACCGGCCCGTCCCCGTCGTCGAGGTCGATGACGTCCCCGGGTGTGTACGGCGGGAGCCGCGCGACGAACGTCACCCGGTAGACCTCGTTGCCGTCGCCGTCCTCGGTGACGAGCGTCTCCGCCGCGGAGACCGACCCGCCGAACTCGCGGGTGATGCGGTGGGCGATGGCCTCGCCCATCTGGTTCGTGCTGATCTTCATGTCCGCCCCGCTGGCCGTGTAGTCGATCTCGGTGATGAACGCGTTCCGATCGCCCGTGGCCTCCCGCTCGGCGATGTACTCCTCGGCGATCTCGACGGCGCGCTCGTTCTCCGCGTCCGTCGGCACCCGTTCCGTGCCGCGGACCTGGACCAGCGCCGCGTAGTAGTCCCCCGCGATGCGGCCACATCGGGTACATGTCTCGCGGGCGATGTAGACCGGGACCGTCACGCTCTCCTCGACGGGCGTCTCGCGGATCCTGCCCGTGAACGTCGCGTGCATCCGGACGGTGTTCCGGTCGACCTGCTCGGGGTCGACGGTCCACCGGACGTCCTCGACGTCACGGTGGACGCCGAGCGCCCGGGTCACCTCCTCGATCGCGACGTCGGTGTAGTCCTTCGCTCCGACGTCGACCCACCGGTTCCCGCGGTGGACCGCGCCGCACTGCGAGCAGACCCGTACCTCTACTCGCTCCGGTGCGTCGACGAGTTCGAACCCCTCGAAGTAGCAGGCGTCACAGAGCACCCGGTCGGGGTCGCGCGGCTCGCCCGGCCGTGGCTCCTCGGGGGGGTCCATCGGGTCGCCACACCGCGGGCAGAACGCCCGCGACTCGCCGGACTCGTCGGAGCCGTCGGACTCGCTCATTACCGGGACCTAGGTCCGTCTTGCCGTTTAAACGTCGCGTCCGAGTGTGGAACACCGCCGAACGACGAGTCCGACGGCGTCTGCGCGCCCCCCGGACACCCGATCGTCGTCCGATCGTCGGGGCGGGTCGCCGCCGAGGACAGGTGGGTTCGTCCGGTGGCGTCGTGCGCGCCCTCTCTCACGAGTGCCGGAGATATTCCATCAGATCCTCGAATCGACCGGCCGAACGACCGGACCCGGCGAGCGCGTCGAGAGCCCGCTCGAAGACGGAGAACCCGTCGGCGTTCCGGGCGTAGATCGCCCGGTACGGGAGTGGGAGGCGCCTGTACGACTCGGGGTTGAATAGGTCGTGCATATGAACGTTGAACACCGTCGGCTGTTCGGATCGTCCCGATAGAAGCGCCAGTGACGGCCGACCGATGAACCGACAGTACGAGAGGGACGTCGGCAGGGGGAGCACGTCGGAGAACGTGGTGAAGGGGATCTCGTAGATGTCGTGGTTCACCCGTCTGTGTGGTACGGTCGGTTCACCCAGGTGGTTGAAGCGCCCGGGACGCCACGAGGGCAAAAGGCTAGCGTCGAACTCGTACCCGTTCTCGGTCAGCACGGTGTAGTCCTCCGGCAGGACGTCACCGTCCGGGAAGCGATATCCGGTCGGCTTCACGCCGAAGAACTCGTAGAACCGATCCGTACTCCGGTTTACCTCCCCGGAGACGTCCACGTCCGACCGGGGGGTATGGGTATGCGAGTGCGGGTGGAACTCCACGGGGACGTTCACATCGCGGAGAGATTCGACGGCTTCCGGTCGTGCGTCGAGGACCTCGGTCTGGACGAACACCGTCAGCGGGACGTCGTAGTGCTCGACCAGCGACCGGAACTCGTCGACACGCTCGAGCGCGCCGTAACGATTCGACGGCAGGGCGGTCCCGTAGTCGCATTCGAGGTCGAGAGTCAGGTAGGTGCGTCGATCGGAAGGCCACCTCAGTAGTCGGCGAGACTCCCCGGCGGAGGACGGTGTCACGGACCGAACACGATCGTCCTCAGTACGTTCTTCAGGAGGACGGTACCGTGCGAGACCGGGTTCTCGGTGCTTGTCGTCTCGACGTCGTAACTGATCTCGGTGCCGACCTCCTCGACGCTGAACCCGTCCAGGCAGGCCAGGTAGAGGACGTCCGTGCTCGCACCCATGTGGTCGCTGATACGGTCGCGTCCGGCGAGGGCGCGGATCACCCGTCGGTCGTAGGCCCGGAACCCGCTCTGCGTGTCCGTGATCGGTGAGGACGAACCCGCTCTCCCGAGGGCTACCACCGCGAGCGTGTTCAGCAGGTGGAGTCCGAAACGACGATACAGTGGAGCGTCCGTCGCGCCGGATCCGACGAACCGACTCCCGACGACGACCCCGGCACCGGTCCGGTCTAGGTGACCGACTAACCTCGGTATATCCGACGGGTCGTGCTGGGCATCCCCGTCGAGCGTGACGAGGTGAGTCGCCGATCGACGGGTGGCCTCCTCGAAGATCGCCTTCAGTGCCGCTCCGTACCCCCGGTTACGGTCGTGCCTGATGACGGTCGCGCCGGCGGAGCGAGCGATCCGTGCCGTCCCGTCGTCGCTTCCGTCGTCGACTACCAGTACCTCCTCCGCGACGCTCGACGACTCGGAGACGACGCCACCGATAGTGTTCGCCTCGTTGTACGCCGGGATACCGACGACGGTACCCTCGACGTCCGGGTCCCCGAGTGCGTTCCCGTCGTCCATCACCTTCGCCTATCCTCTCATCTCACATAGTAGTTTCTGAGATGATATTTACCGGGGCGCTTCCTTCGGGTAAAAAACAAAATCGTCCCCCGGCTCGACTAGGAGCGGAGGGTACTGCTGGCCGTCCCGACCGCTCCCGTGATCGCCTCCGCTCTCAGTCGCTCGATCGCGCCTGTTCGAACGGGCGTGGCGGCAGTCGGAGTTCGTCGAGGTCGGGGAGGTGCTTGACGTTGTAGACGACCCGCATCCTCCCGGTGACTGGCGCGCCGACGCAGGAGAGCCGGATGCCGTGGTCGAGCATGTCCGAGGGGAGGATGTGGTCGACGGGCATCGACATCTCCCCCTCGGTGACCGCGACCGCGCAGTTCGCACACGCCCCGCCGCGACAGGCGTACGGCCACGCGAACCCCTCGCCCTCGGCGGCCTCGAGGAGCGACTCGCGCGTCCCGACCGTGAACCGGCCGTAATCCTCGGTGTCGAGTCCCGCCTCGGCCGCCTTCTCGAACAGGTCCTCGTCGTCGAGCGACCACCCCTGGTCCCCGAGGACGTCGTAGTTCAGGTACTCGACCTCCGGGTCGGGAGGTTCCGGCTCCGGCTCCGGTTCGGGTTCGGGTTCGGGTTCGGGTTCCGCCGCGTCGTCCCCCTCCTCCGCACCCCGTCCGGACGAGTGCACACGGGCCCCGTTCCCCGAGGTGATCTCCTCGTAGGCGGCTCGCACCGCCTGGAACTCCGAGGCGGAGCCGCCGTGGTCCGGGTGGGCCTCCATCACTCGCCGCCGGTACGCCTGCTCTATCTTCTCGGCGTCCGCGTCCGGGTCGACCCGGAGCGTCTCGAACGGGGACTCCACGCCCGAGGGTAGTCCTGTCGCGCCCAAAACGTTTCTCCCCGCGGCAGTCCTGGCGCTCGCGTACGCCCCCGCGCGTGGCTTCGTCGGGACGTGACCCCCGGTCGTCGACCGTCCTCGCTCTCGATTATCTCGTCGATCGGGCCGGTGTACCAGGGCTTTTGTCGGTGCCGTCCGAAGGCGTGGTATGCTCGACTACGTCGATCTGGAGGCTGACCTCACGAGCGAGGAGCGGATGGTCCGCGACACCGCACGCGAGTTCGTCGAGGACCGGTTCAAACCCGTCGTCGCCGACCACTGGATCGAGGGGACGTTCCCGACCGACCTGATCGAGGAGATGGGCGAACTGGGATTCTACGCGCCGAACCTCTCGGGATACGGGCTGGCCGACCTCTCCGAAACCGCCTACGGCGTCCTGATGCAGGAACTGGAGGCCGGCGACTCCGGGCTCCGTTCGATGGCCTCGGTGCAGGGCGCACTCGTCATGTACCCTATCCATGCCTACGGGAGCGAGGAGCAGAAAGACGAGTGGCTCGAGGAGATGGGGACCGGCGAGAAGATCGGCTGTTTCGGCCTCACGGAACCGAACCACGGTTCGAACCCCTCGGGGATGGAGACCCACGCCGAGGCCGAGGACGAGGGGTACGTGCTCAACGGGACGAAGACGTGGATCACGAACTCGCCGCTCGCGGACGTGGCGCTCGTCTGGGCGCGCGACCGCTCGGCCGACGACGATCCCGTGCGGGGGTTCCTCGTCGAGACCGACCGCGACGGCGTCGAGACGCCGAAGATCGAGGAGAAGCTCTCACTGCGCGCCTCCGTCACCGGCCAGGTCGAGCTCTCGAACGTCTACGTGCCCGAGTCGAACGTCCTCCCCGGCGTCGAGGGTATGAAGGGGCCGCTGTCGTGTCTCACGCAGGCCCGATACGGCATCGCGTGGGGGGCCATCGGCGCGGCCCGGGACTGCTTCGAGACCGCCCGGGAGTACGCCACCGACCGCGAGCAGTTCGGTAAGCCCATCGCCTCGTTCCAGCTCCAGCAGGAGAAGCTCGCCGAGATGGCGACCCAGATAACGACCTCACAGCTACTGGCCTACCGGCTGGCCGAACTCAAGGAGCGCGGCGACCTCCGGGCCCAGCAGGTGTCGATGGCAAAGCGCAACAACGTCCGGATGGCCCGCGACCAGTCCCGTATCGCCCGTGAGATGCTCGGTGGCAACGGCATCACGGCCGACTACTCGCCGATGCGCCACATGGCGAACCTCGAGACGGTGTACACCTACGAGGGGACCCACGACATCCACTCGCTCATCCTCGGCCACGACCTGACCGGCGTCGCCGCATTCGAGTAACGTCGCCCGATCGGGCCACCGAAGCGGAGCGTCGTGGCTCAGTTGTATCGCCTCTCTACCCCGCGAACCGCCGCGTACGCTCTCCTGTGTATCGAGGAGCGATCCACGGGTCCGTGTTTTATTCGCGTACGATGATGATGAACCGATGGGAGTCAGAGGCCGCGTGTCCGTCCGGCCCCGGATCGCGTCGTCCGGCGTGTTCGGGGCGGTCACGGTCGCCGTCGCGGGTCCGGTCGCCGGCTTGGGTTTCTCCCGGCTGATCGGACACCTCCCGCCGGTCGGTCCGCTGTCGCGGCTGGCGGCCGCGGTCGTCCTCTACGGGGCCGGTCTCGCGGCCGTCGGGGTCGGATACCTCGCGCTGACCGGCCGGCTCGGCGATCTCCGCCCCGTCCGCCCCGACGCCGAGGAGGTCCGTCTGGTCGCCGCGGTCATCGCCGTTCTCGTCCTCGCCTGGGTCGTCGCCGTCGTCGGCCTCGCCGTTCTCGGCGTCCCGTTCGCGGGGAACGCCCTGACCGCACAGGCCGACGGCGGGTTCCGGATCTCGCTGGTGCTCCTCGCCGGCCTCTCGCTGGTGGTCATCGCGCCCACCGAGGAACTGCTCTACCGCGGGGTCGTCCAGGCGTCGCTGTACGACGTCACGTCCCGACGCCGAGCGGTGGTCGCTGCGAGCGTCCCCTTCGCGCTGGCACACGTCCCGACGCTCTACGCCGATACCTCCGAGCCCTCGGCGGTCGGGCTCTCGCTGATCGCCGTCTTCGGTCTCTCGCTCGTGTTCGGCTGGCTCCACGCCCGGACCGACGACATCGTGGCTCCGACCGCGGTCCACGGTGGGTACAACTGTCTGGTCTTCTGTCTCCTCTACCTCGTCGGGGTCTGATGCGGACGGTTGTGTCCTCTACCGATGATCGCCGATCCTGGATCGGGCGATCGTCGCGAAGTCGTTACGACCGTCCGTGTGAGCGTCGGCCCGGTCGCCGCTCCGGCGTCCCGTCGTCCCCGTCAGTCGTCGTCCTCGTGTTCGGTCTCCACCACCGAGGGCTCGCGCCGTGTCGGCGGCTCGGCGGAGACGAGCAGCCCCCAGACGTCACGTCGGTCGGCCGCCTCGCGGTAGAGCCGCTCGCGGAGCGGGCCGTAGTCGGCGAACTGGTTGAGGAACGTCCGCGCCTCCCGTGGGAGGACGCCCGCGCGCTCCAGGGCCCGCTCGGTGGCCTCCCCGCACGAGTAGACCGCGTCCTCCGTCACCAGGTGGACGCACTCCTCGTAGTCGGCGGGGAGGGGTTCGCGCTCCTCGTCGGTCAGTTCGGAGAAGCCGACGATGCCCATCTCGGTCCGCCGGGCGACGAACGACGCCACCCACGAGCAGAACCCACAGTCGTCGTCGTAGACCAGCGTCGCCTGAGTCCGGGTCATACCCGTGTTAGGTGGCCGGCCGACGTGGGGCTTTCGGCTGTCGCATCGCCGCACTCGGCGGGTCTCGTCCGGGTCCTCCCGAACCACGACCCGCGAGGTCAGGTGAATCGGCCGGTCTCGGCCCCGCACTCGACACACACGGTCACGAGCGCCTCGGCGTCCTCGGCCCGCTGCACCTCCTGTCCGGTCCGCTCGCCGCACTCGGAGCACTCCCGGAGGATGGTCGTCTCGCCGCCCTCCTTCGGGGCTCCGAGCGCGAGCGCCTTCACCCGCGTCTCCCCCCGGTTCCACCCCTGCTGCCACTCGCCGGGGCCGAATCGGACCGCCTCGCCGGCGCTCACGGTGACGTCCTCCTCGCTCGCGGGTTCCGAGCCGCTCGGTGGCTCGCCGGTCTCGAACGTCACCTCGCCCGCCAGCACGTAGAACACCTCCTCCTGATCGGCGTGTCGGTGGTAGCCGAACGCGAACGACTCGCCGGGTTCGAGTTCGTAGTAGTTGACCGCGACGTCCTCGGTTCCGAGCGCCCCCGTCAGCGATCGCTTGACGCTCGCCGGCCCCATCCACGAGTCGACCTCCTCGATACGCGTCTTTCGCATGGCTGGGGGTCGGCGAGTCGGGAGTAAAGGGTATCGACGAGGGCGATGGGGTGCTGGCAGCGCCGACAGCGGTCGCGACGATCTGGGTCCCGGACGCACTCGGACCTCGAAACCCGTCGTAGATACCGAACGGGGACGATCGATGTGCTCTCGGCTCCCGAGCGGCAGGCGGGTTAGCCTCCCCGGCGAGCCCGTCCCCGCCCGTCCTCACGCGACGGCTTCGGCTCTCGTGACGTCGGCCTGCCGTCCCGTGTGTCGGGTCTCCCCGTCCTGCGTCCCTCCCGAGTCACGACGTGATCGCTCCGTCCATCGCGTTCCCGGCACGGGTTTTGACTCCGGTCTTCGGGAGCACCCGGGCGAGGGCGGCGACCCCCGGTGCGGCTCCGATCGTCCCGGTGAGGAGTACCGAGATCAGATCCCCTTGCGCGTAGTGTATTCGCACCGCGGCGAGCCAGAAGTCCGTCCATCCGACCACGAACGCGAGGACCAGGAGGCCGACGACGAGCCTCCCTGCGACTCCAATGGCTGACGTTATCGATTCCCCGACTGCGTCGCCACTGTGTTCGTCTGCCATCGTCGTTCGGGAGGGGCGCGAGCCGGATGAACCACCAGCCACGACTTCACACTCCGAGGGCTAGCTCGGCCTCGCTCCCGATCGAGTGCCGGATCGCTGGCGGACGACGACGTAGCGGGATTTCGAACCGCGAAGCCGGAATGCCGGCTCGCGATGTCACGCCGCTGGCGCTCCGAGCGGGGGTCTGGGATCGTCACGACGCTCGACGCTCGCCGGGTCCATCCACCGGTCGACCTCCTCGATGCGCGTCCGTCTCACGCCGGTGAGCGAGCGGCGGCTACCGCCGTTCCCGGTCGGCGAGTGGGTGGCGGTCGCCGTCCGGTATCGGATCTCGATACCTGACGGGCGTTATTGGGCGATCCGGTCGCAACGAGGATATGGTGGCTTCAGGGCTCGACGTCGGCGACACGGCACCCGACTTCACCGCTCCGCTGGTCTCGCCGGAGGAGGGTGTCGAGGAGGTGTCGCTCGAATCGCTGCTCGCGGACCGGCCGGTCCTGCTCTGCTTCTACACGAACGACTTCAGCCCCGACTGCATCGACGAGTGGTGCTCGTTCCGCGACTACGGGTGGTTCTCCACGAGCGAGCAGGTGCAGGTCGTCGGCATCAGCAAGTCACGCGCGAGCACGCACCGGCGGTTCATCGACTACCTCGGGCTGACATTCCCGCTCTTCTCCGACCGGGATCTCGCGGTCGCCGGGGCGTTCGACGTGAAGTACCGCACGTTCAGGCTCCTCCCCCGGTCGCGCCGCTCGTGCTTCCTCGTCGATACGGACCGAACGGTGCGCTATCGGTGGGTCGGCACCCATCCCCTCGACCCGACGCGGGACACTCCCGACGTCTACGAGATACACGAGGCCATCCGTGAGGAGTACGGCGAACCCGAGGCCGAGACGTTCGGGTTGTAGAACTCAGCGTGCGCTCCGGGAGCCACCTCCGTCGCCCCGATCCTGTCCGATGCTGCCCCGGTGGGATCACGAGACCTCCCTCCGATCGGCGGCTCGTATCCACGGTTTCGTTCGATCCCTCGATGCACGCGGAGTGCAGCCCCTTCGGTCGACAGCCACCGAATGCGGGAACCGAGGATCCGGCCTATGAGCAGCGTCGACGCGAACCTCTCTCGTAGTTGTACAGATGGACTACTCAGAAAATGGCGTAGTGATACGAACGGCTGTTGACAGAAAGCGCAGCGGAGCTAGACGGTTTCGTCCTGTATCCGACGGAGGTGGTAGAGGAACGAACTTTCGTCGACTTCCACGTCGTCTTCAGTGATGCGTTCATCTCGTTGGACAGGGCGAGTTACCTCGGCTCCGGCCAGTAGTTCGAACGGAACGGCACCCTCATTAGCCGCCTTCTCTGCGGACTGTAGTGCGCCGTAGATCGTGGTTCCCCCGCCACCATCGATCACGTCACCGGGCTCCAAGTCGCGCTTGGCTCTCGCGACAACCTCCGAAGCCTGCGTCCGAACGACTCCAGTGGGGCCGTCGTTGAGGGCGACGTTAGCGATACTTACGGTTGTTTCCGGGAAGATGTGGTACGAACGGTCGAAGTACTGGTATTTTCCACCATTTACGGTTGGTACGTTGAACCGTTGTTCGAAGTACTGCTGCATTTCAGGGTTTTTGGCTTCCGTGATCACGAATGCACTCGGGTTGTTAAAGCCGTCGGCTGGGGTGACTCCGTCGATGACACCTTTTTCATCGAGGACCCCCCCGTCACCCTTCGGGCGAAGCGTTTCGAGTACACCTTCCTGATCGGTCTTGGGGATATGTGGCTCTCCGCTGTCTGGAGTGAGACCGATCGCGTTCGCTGCTGCGCAGAGTTCGACGGAGACTTTCGTCCCGTCCAGAAAGGTGTTGTACATGCGTGGGTTCGGGTCGTTATTTTCGATGAACGACTCAGAAAGACCAAACCGTTCAGGCGCATCGTCCGGAGTTCCGTGGGGTTCGAGCGTGAAGATAGTCCCCTGGCCTGCGGCGACGATGTCCAGTCCTACTGATTGGGCCCAGTCGACAAGACCGATCACTTGCGCTGGCTCGTCCCCGTAGGCCATCGAGTACGTGACCCCTTTGGTCGACGCGATCTGTGAAAGAAGCGGGCCGACCGTCGCGTCGGTCTCTACGGTCACGTTGACGACATGGTTCTCAGCAGTGATTGCAGCCCAGATATGACGAGCCGCATCGACCGGGGCGCCGGTCACCTCGACCACGACGTCTACCGGGGCTTCCGCTGCGACGACACCGTCTGCTGTCACGACGCGTTTGCCTTCATCCAGGGCGGCCGCGACCTCATCGGAATCGTCTGTTTTTACGACTTCGCTGGTGTCAACGCCCGCTTTCCGATAGGCCGTCTCCGCCTTCGAGATCTCGATATCTGCCAAGACGACCGGATCGATACTTGGCATTCTCTCCACCTGATACGTGACGAACTTGCCGAAGACTCCCGTACCGATTATCGCGACCGATATCGGATCATCTGCCCGCTTTCGCAAGGTTTCTTGTAAATACATCGACTTTCACCTCCCTTCGCGGGCATATATAATTATTGACCAGCCGTACAATACGCACAAACGTTGACTCGTTGCTATGATAGTTGCCCGTCCTGCTCGGATAGCCCGTCGAAGTTCAGTATGCAGCCGTTACTGGTTTCGAGATACCAGTATCCCCCACCTGGATATCGGTCCCCGAACCCGGTGTAAGTAGCACCGGAGCCGTGCCCATCGACTCGAGAGGTCGTGACAGGATATCGGATACTCCGGGTTTTCGTCGCACCGATCCCATATATCTCGAACGATCCCGAATCTCGGAAATCCACGGCTGGTGGATGAACGCCACTACGGTTTTGTCATTATAGGTCACTTCTAACATCGATCAACAGTGTCGGTTACTGACATCGAGTTGTCGGGTGTGTTCTCAGTGTGGTGTACTCACTGGGGCCCGAACACCCTTCACAGCAGAGGTGTCTCCTTCTGAGACATCATGACCTGCGAGTGCCGAGGGTTGAGAAGCGGGGCTGTAGCGGGCGGCGTTCGGCTGATCAGACAGACCACGGACCGATGGTCGTCACAGATCGCCCTCCCGGATCGACACCGGCGTACGCACGGCATTTCACCCGTCCGAGCGACCGCAGCGAGTGCGGATCGAAGTTTTTCTCGCGTCCTTGCGAGCCGAGCGGGACGGCTGCGCCGTCCCGCTGGCCGTGCGAACGGGCGGCTTCGCCGCCCGTGAACAGAGAGTGGTTCGCGAGTGAAGCGAGCGAACCCGACGAAGGAAAAAGTGGTTAGAAGTAGTCGACCTGCGCGGGCAGTTCGGCCTTCATCCCCTTGCGCTCGCGGATCTCCGCGATGATCTCCGGCTGGAGGTTGTCCGCGAGGACGCGGAAGCCGGCGTTCTCCGTGTTCCAAGAGGCACGCCCCTCCGTGGCGGACCGGATGTCCGAGGAGAACCCGATCATCTCGTCGACGGGCGCGATGCCCTCGACGACCATCAGGTCGCCCTCCTGGTACATGTCGTCGACGCGGCCGCGGCGGCCCTGGATCTCGCCCGACGCCGAGCCCATGTACTCCTGGGGGACGTCGATGCGGACGTCCTGGATCGGTTCGAGGAGTCGGATCTCGGCGTCCATCAGCGCCCGGTGGACGGCGTCGCGCGTGGCCGGGATGACCTGCGCGGGACCGCGGTGGATGGCGTCCTCGTGGAGCCGGGCGTCGTGGAGCCGCAGGAGCGTCCCCTGAACGGGCTCGGCGGCCAGCGGGCCGTCCTCGAGGGCCTCGCCGATCCCCTCGACGACGAGCTCCATCGTCTCGTTGAGGTGCTGGATACCCTTCGTGTCGTCGATGAGGATGTTCGAGCCGAAGATGGTCTCGACGTTCTGGGCGGTGTCCTTGTCCATGCCGGCCTCCATCAGCGCCTCGCGGCGCTCCAGTTCCGGCATGTCCATCGAGGCCTCCCCCAGCTTCAGGAGCTCGACGATCTCCTCGCTGAGCGGCTCGACGCTCATGTAGAACCGGTTGTGCCGGTTCGGCGAGATGCCCTCGACCTCGCGACTCTCGGTCGTGGGTGCCTCGCGGTAGACGACGATCGGTTCGCCCGTGGTGACGGGGATCCCCTGGTTACGCTCGATGCGCTGGGTGATGACTTCGAGGTGGAGCTCGCCCTGTCCCGAGATGAGGTGCTCGCCGGTGTCCTCGTTGATCTCGATACGGATGGTTGGGTCCTCCTTCGAGACCTGTCGGAGCGTCTCGATGAGCTTCGGGAGGTCGTCCATCGACTTCGCCTCGACGGACTTCGTGATGACCGGCTCGGAGATGTGTTCGATGGACTCGAACGGCGTCATCTCCACCGACGAGACGGTCGAGCCGGCGATGGCGTCGCGCAGGCCGGTGACGGCCGCGATGTTCCCGGCGGGGACGCCGCGGTCGAGCTCCTCGCGCTCGCCGCCCATGAAGATCCCCACCGACTGGACGCGGTTCTTCCCCGCAGTGCCGGAGACGTAGAGCTCCTGGCCCTTGCGGATCGTCCCCGAGAACAGCCGGCCGGTGGCGATCTCGCCGGCGTGGGGGTCCATCGAGATGTCCGTGACCATGAAGACGACCTCGCCGTCGTCGTCCACGTCGCGCATCGTGTGCGCGAGGTTGGAGTCGGCGTCGCCGCGCCAGACCGTCGGGATGCGACGGGGCTGGGCTTCGAGGGGGTTCGGGAAGTGCTCGGCGACCATATCGAGCACGACGTTCGAGAGCGGCGACTCCTCGTGGAGCTCCTGGCGCTGGTCGTTGCGCTCCATCTCGATGATCTCGGGGAAGCCGATCCCCGTCCGGGTCATCGACGGTGCCGAGACGCCCCACTTGTAGAGCGCGGAGCCGAACGCGACCGTACCGTCCTCGACCGAGACGGTCCAGTCGACGTCCTCCTCCTCGGTCATCCCGCGGATGAGGTCGTTCACGTCGCCGATGACCTTCATCAGCCGCTCCTGCATCTCCTGGGGCCCCTCTTGGAGCTCGGAGATGAGGCGGTCGACCTTGTTGATGAACAGCGCGGGCTTGACGCCCTCGCGGAGCGCCTGCCGTACCACCGTTTCGGTCTGGGGCATCGCGCCCTCGACGGCGTCGACGACGACGAGCGCGCCGTCGACGGCGCGCATCGCCCGCGTCACGTCGCCACCGAAGTCGACGTGGCCCGGCG
Organism: Salinirubellus litoreus; assembly: GCF_037335815.1. Lineage (NCBI taxonomy): Archaea > Methanobacteriati > Methanobacteriota > Halobacteria > Halobacteriales > Natronomonadaceae > Salinirubellus > Salinirubellus litoreus. Next base: position 1,061,597 of record NZ_CP147841.1, read on the forward strand.
TGTCGATGAGGTTGATGAGGTGGTTCTTCTCCTCCCACTCGTGTGTCATCGAGACGTTCGCCGCGTCGATGGTGATCCCGCGCTCCTGCTCGTCCTCCTCGGTGTCCATCATGAGCTGCTGGCCGGCCGTCTCGTCGGAGATCATGCCGGCACCGGCGAGGAGGTTGTCCGTCAGGGTGGTCTTGCCGTGGTCGACGTGTGCGGCGATGGCGATGTTCCGGATCTGCTCCGGCTTGTCCATCAGTTTCTCGCACTCCTGTACGATCTTCTTGCGTCGGCCCATTATGAGGGTAGATTCCAGCAGGAGCGTGAAAAGGGTAGTGTTTCGCCCCCGTGCGCGGGTATCAGCCCGTCTCATCCCCTGGCGAACTGTGACGTACCGAGCGCCCGCCCGTTCGATCCGCCTCCATCGAGGAGGCGAGCCGGGGTTCAGCTCGCGCCGCCGAGGTGCTCGCGAAGCCGCTCGTAGGCCTCCCGCACCCGGATGAACGCCTCGGGATCCCCGCCGAGGTCCGGGTGGGTCTCCTTGGCCCGCTCGCGGTAGGCCTCCCGCACCGTGTCGAGGTCGGCCTCCGGCTCCAGCCCGAGGACCTCGTACGCCGCCTCGACGGTGGGGCGGTCGTCGTGATCCCTCGCGGCCGCCGAGCCGTCCCGCGACCCGTCCTCGCGGTCGCCGCCCGACCAGCCGGACCAGCGGCGCGAACCGGCCTCCTCGCTCGTCCCCCGCCACCAGCCGCCCTCCGCGGCGTCCTCCGGGTCGGTCGCCTCCCATCCCCAGGGGTCGTCCCAGTCGTCGGGGTCGTCGCTCCAGAACGGGTCGTCCGGGTCGCTGTCGGCCCACGTCCACTCGTCGTAGTCTGCGGCCGCCTCCCCGCCGTCCGTGGCCTGTGTCGCCCGTCCGTGGTCGTCCGTGTGCTCCCCCGGATTCGGGGCCGCGCGATCCCCGGTTTCGGTTCCGGTTTCGGTTCCGCCCCCCCCGTCGGTCGACGGGTCGTCGGCCCGGCCGGTCCCCCGGCTCCCGGTCTCCACCCCGGCGTACACCGAGCGGAGCATCCGCTCGCGGGCGTACCGGTAGGCGAGGAACCCGCCGGTGGCGCTGACCGCCGCGACGACGAGGAAGACGGGCGAGCCGAACCCGACGAACAGCGAGACGAGGGCGACGCCGCTCAGGAGCCCGGCGAGCCCGATAGCGACCCACGTCCGGTACACACCTTCCCTTTGGACCCGCGCCGGTGTAAGTCTCCCGTCGGACGTGACGGGCCGTTCTGGCCACTCCCGTCGTCGCCGGCTACCTCGCCCGTCGCTCCGGTGACTGCGCGTGTGCGTCGCGCCGCAGTAAATGCCGCCGACCCCGTAAGACCCATACCCCGTGACGGCTTGGTAACGGTAGACATGGACGTTCGCGTGATGGGTCGGGGGCCGGTGGATCCGTTTCTCAGTGCTCGCGACCTCTTCGAGACCGAGCACGACCTGGAGTGGCCCGTGGAGGTGAAGGTCCGCGAGGACCCCGACGAGCGGACGCTCACGGGTCACTACGACGACGACCACCACGTCCTCGTGATGTCCGAACAGGCCGCGCGGGGGGCGATGGCCCGCGAACTCGCCCTCCACGAGTACTCGCATATGCTCCTGTACGAGCAGGCCCACCCCTCGCACACCCAGTCGACGGAGGAGGCGCTGTTCCTGGCGCTCACGGGCCGGTCGGTCGAGCGCCGGAAGCTCGCCCACTGCTATCAGATCGCCAACCACATGAAGGACATCTACGCCGACGACATCACGCTCGACGTCGCCCCCGCCGACAAACTGGTGTCGTTCCTCGAATCCTCGCTCGCGACCGCGCTCGCCGACCGGCCGGCGGTGCGACCGGGTGGCTGGCAGCGGCTCACCCCCGCCGCCGATCCGGAGATCACTGCCGTCAACGCGGCGTTCGCGCTCGCGCTCTGCGAGCGACACGACCTCCTCGCGCCCGACCACCGACTCTACGACCTGGCCCGGGCGGCCGCGAGCGACGCCCCCGACGTGAGTCTCGACGAGTTCAAGCGCCGGTTCCTGACCCTCGCCGCCGACCCCGACGAGTCCGAGTACCGCAAGGCGCTCGTCGACGTCACCCGGGCGTACGCCGTCGGATCCGGGTCGGCCGAACGGGCAGCGGACTGATCCCGTGGCTCACTGCTTCTCGCTCGTCTCGATGACGGACAGCGTCTCGTCGAGCGTCAGCCGGCACTCGTCGCCCTCGTAGCGAACCGTGACCTCGACCCGGGGCGGGTCCGTCGAGACGACCTCCTGTTCGTGTTCGGCGACGAGCTCCGATCGCCGCCGGACGCGCTCGACGTCGTCGACCTCGTACTGGAGGGCGACACCCCGCTCGTAGTAGAAGGCGACGACGGCGGGATGGTGGACGACGAGGGTGCTCGGGGACGCGGCGTGGTGGTTCTTGCAGACGCGACAGGAGAGCAGGGCCATCGCGGCGAACCGCCGGCCGCAGGTCTCACAGACGCCGTCGGGGTCGTGGTCGTGGTCCTCACAGACGAGGAGCGTCCGGTCGACCGGCCCGGAGCACTCGTTACAGATCCCCTCGACGGCGGTCTTGGTGTCCTGGTAGGCTCGGGTCAGCGCCGCCGCCCAGGCCTCCTCGGGACTCCGGTCGGTGAGTCCCGCCGGGTCGAGCGCGCCCCCCGTCAGGTAGCCGTCCGGTCCCAGGTCGTGGCCCTCGTACGCGCCTTCACACTCGGTACAGACCCGGTAGACCCACCCGTCCTGGTAGGTGACGGCGGTCGGGGCACCACAGAGCGGACAGGCGATGTCGATCTCGCTCCTCTCGAACGAGGGTTCCTCGATAGCGGTCCCGGCGAGGACCGTCCGCACGACCGCCTGTCCGGAACGCCGGAGGGCGTACCCGCCCGCGGACCGCCCGTCCGACGAGTCACCCGAATCACTATCCTCTACCCGGCGGACGAACCGCCCCTCGAGCCGGTCGAGGTGGTAGTTGAACCGACTGGAGTCGCGCACACCGACGTGTTCACGGAGCGCCGAGAACGGGACCCCCTCGTCGGGCCTCCCGGGGTCGTACGCCTCCCAGAGCGCCAGCAGGATGGCCAGTCGCGTCTCGTTGCCCAGCGCGGAGAACGCCTCGGTCGCCCGCGTCGCGTCGCCCCCGGCCGCCGCTTCGAGCGGCGAGTCGGTCGTGTCCGGGTCGCTCATACGGGCGGGAGGGCGACGGCGAGCAAAAAGGGACGGATACGCCCGGATCGATCCCGGCGTCCGGCCCCGGGTCGGACCCCTTCGCTCAGAGGTAGCCGGCCTCCCGTGCGACCAGCAGCGGACCGAGCCCCCACCCGGCCCCCGAGTCGAGCACCGTCTCGAACGCCTCCTCGACCGGCAGGGTGCGAACGGCGATGAACTCCGTCTCGTCGAGCGCCTGTGGCCCCGCCGACAGCCCCGTCGCGACGGTGACGTGCCGGCGGTGGCGAACCCAGCCGTCCGGGTAGTACGACCGGACGTACTCGACCGAGTCGGCCTCGTAGCCCGACTCCTCGCGGAGCTCCCTGCGGGCGGCAGTCGGGACGTCCTCGCCGGCGTCGATCGCCCCGCCGGGGACCGTGAGGAACGTCCGTCGCTGGCGCGGGCGGTACTCCTCGACGAGCACCACCTCCCCGTCTTCACCCTCCGTTCCCTCCGCGAGCGCGACGACGGTCACGCCGTCGACCGGATCGACCCAGTAGTAGTTTCCACGGGTGCCGTCGGGCCGCTCGACGCGGTCGTACCCCGCGTCGAAGAAGGGGTTCTCGTACTCGGTCTCGGTACCGAGTACGGGCCACTCGGCGGCCGTCCCGGGTGGTCGTGGCAGTTCGCCCCTGGCGGCGATATCGACGTCGGGGACGCCGGGCGTCGGCTCGCTCGACGCCGCCCGTCCACCGGACCGACCGTCCTCCTCGCCGGATCGGTCACGGTCGCCGTCGCCGCTCACAGCAGGCTCTCCTCGCGGGCGAGCAGTATCCCCTCGAGGGTGGCGTCGTTGGTCGGCGGTTCGCGAACCGTCTCGAGGGCCTCCTCGACCGGGATCGATGTGACGGCGAGGAACTCGTTGCCGTCGAGCTTCCGACCGGCGGGTTCGAGCCCCTCCGCCCAGACGATCCCGCGACGGTGACGCAGCACGCCCGTCGAGCAGTTGAGGGTCTCGAGCAGCGTACACTCATCGGCCTCGTAGCCGGTCTCCTCGCGAAGTTCGCGCCCTCCGGCCTCGACGAACGACTCGCCAGGCTCGACGATACCCGCGGGGAGTTCGAGGCAGTGCTCGCGGATCGTCGGGCGGAACTGCTCGACCATCAGCACCTCTCCCTCGAGAACCGCGACGACGACCGCCGCGTCGGGCAGTTCGGCCCAGTAGTAGCGCTTGCTCGACCCGTCGGGTTGCTCGACCTCGTCGTACCCGCCCGTGTACCAGCCCGTCTCGTACTCCGTCTCCGAGTCGAGGACCGGCCAGTCGTGGTCGGTGCCGTCCGGCCGGTCGATCTCGGTCGGGTCGGCGTCGTCCCGCTCGTCCTCGCTCACGTCTCACCCTCCCTGACGATCTCGGCGCGGTAGCGCGTCCCGTTCCGGCTGACGAACACCGCCCCGTCGGCCGTCGCGTCGGGGTTGCGCTGACCGAGGGCGGAGAACTCGTCGAACGGCGAGTGGGCGAACGACTCCTTCAGCCCGAACGGACCCTCCCAGTACGGCTCCGAGCGGCCGTCCCCGCCGCTCGCGGCCACGGCGACCGCGCCCGTCACGTAGGGGTAGCGCCGCTCGGAGAGGTTCGTCGCGTTCACCGACGGCCCCGGCTCGACCGGCTCGGCGACCACGTAGTAGGGGGCTCCGCTCCGCAGGTACGAGGGGACCGCCCCGAGCGCGAGGAGGCCCGCGACGACGACGAGGATGGCGACGACGACGTTCCGCGTGACCCGCCTCATGCCCCGAGCCCGTCCCGGTAGAGGCGACCGAACGCCTGGCGGCGGAGCGTTCCCACCGCCGCCCGTTCCTCGTCCTGGAAGGTGGCCGCGACGGCCTCGCCGGCGAACGGCGCGGCGTGCCACGCCACGCGGCCGACGTTCTCGTTCCCGACGACGTGGACCTCCCCGTCGTACTCCTCGCGCCACGCCTCGAACTCCTCGCGGGTGCCCACGCTGACCGCGAGCGTGCCGGCGAACAGGGCGTCCCGGGCCGTGAGGACGACCTCCTCGGTCACCCGGTCGCGGTACTCCTCGCGGTCGAACCCCATCGCCCGGGCCACCTCGCGGACCACCACCTGTGCGGTCGGCCCGAGCGACTCGTAGCGCTCGCGGGCCGCCTCGAGCGTCTCCGGGGAGAACGTCCCCTCCGTGTGCATACTCCCTCTAGCGGGGGACGTCAGTTACGCGTTGCCATCCGCCCTCGCCGCTTTTTCTGCTCCGATCTCATCCCCCGTGACCGTCCCGTTCCTCGCGTGCCTCGTCCTCGTCGGCCTCGGCGCTCTCGGACTCCGGGTTTCGCTCCCGGTCCCCCTTCCCGGCTTCCTCCTCCAGCATCTCCCGGGTCATCTCGCGGGCCTCCTCGAGCACCTCCCGGGTCTCCTCGTCGAGCTCCGTCGACTCGTGCGGGGGGCTGCGGTCGTGCCCGTGTCCGTGATCGTGGTCGTGCCCTCGGCCAGGTTCGGACCCGTGCGTGTGCCCGGCCTCGTCGTCGAACAGCGCCCCCGAACGCTCCTCCAGCGGATCGGTCGGGTTCGACTCCTCGAGCCCACCCACCGTATCCTCGAAGACCTGTTCGAACTCGCCCTCGGGGGCGTGCTCGGCGACCCGCGGGGCGAGTTCGGACTCGCCCGCCTCGCTCCACCCCGGCGCGTGCTCGTCCAGCCACGTCTCGTGCTCGCTATCCCCGAGGACGGCCGTGAACGCCATGTGGTTGGCGAGGTGGCGCGCGTCGGCCTGCGGGGTGGCACAGACGGGGCACTCGTATCCCATACCGACACGAGGGGAGCGAGGGCTAAAACCGGCGGGGTCCCGGGAGCCCAGCCGGGCCGCCGTTCGGCCGCGGCTACCGGACCGATTCCTCGGGACCGACCACCGACAGGTCCTCGAAGAGCTCGTCGTACCCGCCGATCTCGTAGAGGTACTCGCCGTCCTCGACCCGCTCGCGGAGATCGGCCTCGGTGGCGACCTTCTCGCGGGACCGTTCGAGGACCGCCTCGGCTTCCCTTACCGGGACGACCGACAGGCCGTCGCCGTCACCGACGACGATATCTCCGGGATGGACCGTCACCCCGGCACACGAGACGGGGACGTTGATCGAGCCGGGCGACCCCTTGAGCGGGCCCTGTGGGTGGAAGGCGCGGGCGTAGACCGGGAACCCCATCGCCGCGAGCTCCTCGCGGTCGCGCACGGCACCGTCCACGACGACGCCGGCGAGATCGTGGGCCGCACACGAGGCGCACATCAGTTCGCCCATGTAGGCCGTCTCGGTGTACCCGTCGCCGTCGACGACGAGGACGTCGCCCGGTTCGGCCATCGCGATCGCCCTGTGGATGATCAGGTTGTCCCCGGGGGAGGCCTTGACGGTCAGCGCGGTGCCGGCCATCCCGGTCCCGGTGGCGACCGGAGCGATACCGGAGTCCATCGCCACGCCGGTGTTCCCCATCACGTCGGAGACGATGGCGCTCGGGACGCCCTCGAAGGCCGAGACCAGTTCGGGGTCGGGACGCTCGACGTCGGTTTCGACGGTGTGCATACCCCCGGGACGGCGGTGGGTCCCCTCAAGCTGGCGGTCCACACGAAGCGGCTCCCGTGGTCGCCAGGGTCGGGCAGGTCTCCCGGTGCCTACACCAGCACCTCGACCTCGTAACCGTGGGACTCCAGAGTGGCGATGAGTTCGGCGACGTGGTCGTGGCCCCGCGTCTCCAGGTCGAGTTCGACGTCGGCGGCGTTCAGCGCGACGTCCTTCGAGGTCCTGTCGTGCTGGATGGCGTAGATGTTCGCCCGCTCGGCCGCGAGTATCTCGATGAGCCGCTCCAGGGCACCCGGGCGATCCTTCAAAACGGTGCGAACGCGGAGGTAGCGCCCCCGCTCGATCAGCCCGCGCATGATCACCGTCGAGAGGACGTTGAGATCGATGTTGCCACCACAGAGCGCCACGACGATGGTCTCGCCGTCGTCGTAGTCGAACGCCCGTTCGAGGACCGCCGCCAGCGGGACGGCTCCGGCACCCTCCACGAGCGCCTTCGACCGTTCGAGGACGGCGACGAGGGCGCTCGCGATGGCCTCGTCCGGGACCGTCACCACCTCGTCGACCCGCTCGCGGATAATCTCGAAGGTGTACTCGCCGACGCTCCGGGTCGCGATGCCGTCGGCGATGGTGTCGACACGGTCGAGTTCGACCCGCTTGCCTTTCGCGAGCGAGGGGACGACGCTCGACGCGCCCTCGGCCTGGACGCCGACGACGCGTGCGTCCGTCTCCGCCTTCACCGCCGTGGCGATACCCGAGATGAGCCCCCCGCCGCCGATGGGCACGACGACCGTCTCCACGTCGGGACAGTCCTCGACTATCTCGAGGCCGATCGTCCCCTGACCCGCTACCACCTCCGGATCGTCGAACGCGTGGACGTACGTCCTGCCCTCCTCGCGCTCGATCTCGTGGGCGCGAGCGGCGGCCTCGTCGTAGTCCTCGCCGTGGAGGACCACGTCGGCCCCGTAGCCCTCGGTAGCCCTGATCTTCGAGATCGGTGCGTACTCCGGCATGACGACCGTCGAGGGGACGCCCGCCCGGGTCGCCGCCAGCGCGACTCCCTGGGCGTGGTTGCCGGCCGAGGCCGTGACGACACCGGCGGCCCGCTCCTCGTCGCGCAACTGCTGGATCCGGTTCGACGCCCCGCGGATCTTGAACGCGCCCGTCCGCTGCATGTTCTCGAGCTTGAGGTACACCTCCGCGCCGGTACGCTCTGAGAACGTGTGAGAGTGGTCGAGGGGTGTGTGCCGCGCGACGTCCCGGATACGGTCGCGCGCCGCCTCGACGTCCGCCAGGGTTATCATGTGGCCGGGTTCCCCGGCCACCGGGTTATACCCCGGGGGAAAGGAGCGTATGCATCCAGACGAACGGCCCGCTCGGGTATAAAGAACCGGCTAGCGAGGTGAAAGTGAAACCGCACGACGAGAGTGGGATAGATCCCGCGGACGACGGTCGTACGCCGGGTGTCCGACGTCGCGAGGACCCGGTGATCAGCTCACCGGGATGTCCGTCCCCCCGCTCCCCTCGGTGGTCACCTTCGGGAGGGTCACCGTGAGCACGCCGTTCTCGTGGACCGCCGTGGTCTCCTCCGCGACGACCGGTTCGGGGAGGTAGACCGACCGGCTCACGTCCGATCGGCGGCGCTCGCGGCGGACGAACGTTCCCGATTCGGTCTCCTCGGTCGTCTCCCGCGAGGCCGAGAGCTCCAGGGTGTCGTCGCGGAGCTCGAGTTCGATCTCCTCGCGGTCGAACCCCGGCAGGTCGGCGGTGACGACGAACTCGTCGTCCCGGTCCTCCACGTCGACGAGGACGGTCCCCGTCATCATCCGTCCCGGCTGGGCCTCCTCGAACTGTTCGCTCATCCGCTCGAACATCCGCTCTATCTCCTCGAACGGGTTGTCTCGCATACACGCGACGTTGTGCGCCGCGGGACAAAACCCCGTCGGCGGGGCGACCGGTCCGAGCCCCGACGGTCGTATCGCGTGCCGGTGGAACCCACCACCCGGCATCGAACCCCGGGCGGGAGCACCGTTCAGGGCCGTGGTGGTCGTTCGGAACCCGAGAGGTGCCTCACCACGGGATCGGAGCCCTATCGCGCCAGAACCGCCCGCCCGGGGCTCCGGGCCCGAACCGCGAGAGCCAGACGGGCGTCTCCGCCCCCTCCGCCGGGCTCCGGGGCGCGTCGTCACTCCCCATGTCGGTCCGCACCGACCCCGGACAGACCGCGTTGGCGACGAGCCCGTCGTCGGCGTACTCGCCGTCGAGGTAGGCCGTCAGCCCGTTCAGTCCGGTCTTCGATATCCGGTACGCCGGGTACCCCTGACCGCCGACGCCGCTGTACCCCTCCTGGACGTCCTCGAAGGCACCGTCGCCGCTCGAGACGTTGACGACCCGCCCGCCGGGACCCTCCAGTAGCAGGGGGAGCGCACGCCCGGTGAGGAGGATCGGTCCCCGCAGGTTCACCGCGAGCGTCCGGTCGACGTCCCCGATAGACGACTCGTGGAGCGGGACGTTCGGCGGCGCGACCCCGGCGTTGTTCACGAGGATATCCAGCCGCCCCGTCTCGGACTCGATACGTTCGACCGCGGCCTCGATCTCCGCTCCCTCGGTCACGTCGAGTCGGACGGCTCTCCACCCTTCGCCGGTCACGTCCGCGGTGTCCCGGGCACCGGCGTAGACAGTCGCGCCCAGGTCGGCGAGCCGAGCGGCGACCGCCGCCCCGATGCCTCTGCTCGTGCCCGTGACGAGCGCGACCTGTCCGTCGAGCGAATCGTACAGCGGGGGGTCGGGATCCATCCCCTTCCGGGACTCCTCCGAGTGACATAAGCTCGTGCTCGGAACCGATCACCGGTCAATCGGGTGTCCGGACGGCTGAGTCGGAGAACCCACCAGCTACTGTACCGCGAGTGAGCGCCTACGGCGCTCACGAGCGGCCTTTTTCACCCATGTTTTTACGAGGAGAGGTTCGCGCCGAGGGCGCGAACCCGACGAGTAAAAAGATGGTCTCTACATGAAATCGGCGATCCCGCTCTGCTTGTTCGTGTCGTCCTCGAACACCGATTCGAGGGCACGCTCCAGGATCTCCAGACGCTGTTTGGTGTACTCCCGGCAGCCGAACTCCTCGGCGACGGTCCGGGCGGTCTGCATGTACTTGTTGACCGACCCCTTGTGCACCGTGAGGTTCACCCGGCCGCCGCACTCCCGACAGTCGCCCGTCAGCGGCATCCGGCGGTACTTCTCCCCGCAGTCGAGACACCGCGTCTCCTGGCGCGAGAAGGCTCGAAGGTTCCCGATCAGGTCCGGCAGGAAGTGGTACTCGATGATGCGCTCGGCGACGTCGGTCTCGTCGACGGCCCGTATCTTCCGTGCGAGGTTCAGCTGGCCGTCCATCTTCTTCTGCATGTCCTCGAGGGTCTTGTACGCCGAGAGGTCCGGTCCGAGCGCGATGTCCGTGGTGTCGTGGGTGTGCCGGAACCCCGTGTACTCCCCGTCGGTGCCGAGCGAGTCCTCCGCGATCTCGATCTCGACCTCGCCGGGGTCGGCCATCCGCAGGGTCGCCTCGTAGAACTCCCGCGGATAGCGGTCGACGACGTCCATGTTGTGGGCCTCGTCGTCGATCTCGGTGGGGTCGATCCGCGAGGACATCACCAGGGGGGCGTCCATCTTCCCGCCGCGCTGGTCCGGCAGGAAGGACTTCGAGAAGTTCAGCAGGCCATCCATCAGGAGCATCACGCAGTCCTCGTCGCCGTCGCACTGAGCGGCCATCATCCCGTTCACCGCCAGCGTGTGCGTATCCTGAACGGTCACGCAGTAGACGTGGTCGGTGTCGGTCTCGACGAGAGTGACGTCCGAGACAGTGTCGAGGGAGACGCCGCCGTCGGCGGCCGTGGGCGCTGCCGAGGCAGGTCCTTCCGAGTCGGTCCACCGTGACGACAGCGGAACGCGCATCCCCGCTTCGACCTCGCTCGCCGGGACTCGCTCGACACCATCCTCCCATCGGAGGAGTTCGTGATCCGGCGTGACGGTCAGCGACCTCCCACCCTCCGTTTCGACTCGAACGAGGTAGTCGGGGGAGACGTGCTTCGAGACGGTTTCGACCCGCTGCCACACCTCTTCGCCGTCTTCGGTGACCGACGGTACGCGCACCTCGCCGTCGAGTTCGGATGTAAGTGTCCCGAAGTCGTCCGTCTCGGCCGTCTCCTCGTCGAGGCGTGCCTCTACGAACTGCTCGATGGATCCGTGATGCCACCCCTCCCCGTCCTCGTATCGGAGCTCCGTCTCCGGGTGGAAGCAGTTCCGTCGCTTCGCGGCATGGAAGTACGGGTGAGCGTACCCCACTGCCGCGCTCGTGAATCCGACGACCCGCCCGACGACGGCGGCGGAGGTGTGCGGTGCCATCCCGAAGACGAGTTCGCCGACGAGGTCCTCGCGGTCCTCGACCTCGTAGAACGGCTCCAGATCGTAGTACCGGACGAGGAGGTCGTCGACGAAGTCCGCCGTGCGGAGCATGTGTTCGGCCGCGCCGTCCGAGAGGACGACGTCCTGGACCTTCAGCTCGATCAACTGGTCGTCGTGGCGGAGCGGCTGCCCGTGTACGTCCTCGGTGTAGCCGAGTTCGCGGAAGTGATCGACGGTGACGTCCAGCTCTTCCGGCCGAACGGACGTCACGGGGAGGTCGGTCATGTCGTAGCGGACGGTGCCGTCCTTGAACGTCGAGACGCCGTGTTTCGCCCGGAGGATGCCCTTCTCCATCGGCTCGGGCACCTTCCCGGCGCTCGTGAGCCCCTTCACCCCCTTGAGCTGGTCGAAGGAGGCCTCTCGCTCGCCGACCCGTTCGAGCGCGTTCCGGTACTCGGCGTTCACGTCGACGGTCCGGTTCTCGACGGCGTCGGCTTCCGCCTCACAGCGGGGACAGATCGCGCGCCCGGACTCGTCGGGTGCGACGGGGATATCGCAGTTCCGACAGACGTACCGCGGGGCGGTGACGCCGTTGCACTCCGGACAGCGCGCCCGGAAGGTCTGTGTGCCACACTCCCCGCAGGCCCGGCGGCCGACCTGGACCTCGACGTGCCCGGGCGTCGAGCGCCGGTCGGGGGCGTGCTTTCCGGCGGCGGCGACGTCGCGCTGTGAGCCGCCGGCCTCGCCGATCGGAAAGAGCGTGTGGACGGCGGGCGAGAGGTCGCGCTTCTCGGACTTCTCCGGGCGGCCCATCCGCGATCCGATCCGGGTGGGTGCGCGCTCGCGGACGGCGAACGGTGCCACCTCGTTCACTGCGCGAACCGCGTTCGAGCCGGGCGGGTCGCCCTCGACGGCCCACTCGCGGGCCGCCGCGGGGAGGTCGGAGAGAACCCAGGTGCGTTCGAGGTCGTCCGTGAGCCCGAGCGACCGGACCAGGGGGAGCGCGTCCGGGACGGTCACGGTCCCGTCGCCCTGGCGGTGTTCGACCAGCAGCGTCTCCAGCGCCTCGACGGCCGCGTCGGTCCGGGGAAGGACGAGCGTCCGCTCGTCGCTATCCGGGGACGATCCCTGCGAGCCGTGGAGTCGCTCGGCCGCACCGTCGGCCTCGGCCCAGTTTCCCTCGCCCACGGCGTCGGCCAGCGCGTCGAACGCCTCGACCGAGAGATCGTGCCAGAGGTATGTGTAACGGGGGTGGAGCGGGGCGTCGTACTCGGTCGCCCAGCGAAGCGCCGTCCCGGCGTCGGGCGAGTCGAGGTCGGTCCCCGGGTCGTCCCGCATCGCCTGGACGTCCGCGCCCGCCGCCTCCATGTCCCCCGTCCACCACTCGACGGTGTACGAGGCGGGTGCGAGCGGGTGGTTGTTCTCGACGAACTCGCCGTAGTTGACGAGGTACTCCCCCAGATCCAGCACGGCGTCGACGCCGTTGCGGACCGCCTTCGCCTCCTCGGGATCGTCGATACGTCGGACGTCGCCGTTGGCGAGTCGCACGGTGGGCCCCTCGATGGAGTCGACGGGGACGACCCCCGCCGCCTTGCCGGGCCGCTCGGTCTTGATCTGCGTGCCGGTGGCGAGGAAGTCGTCGACGAGGTGCATCGTCGCCGGGTGAACGCCCGCCGTGGCGAACCCGTGGTTTCGCGCCCGGCCGTAGCGAAGCCGGAACCCGCCCGGACGCGAGGGGTGGCCGAACACCGGTCGACCCGCGATGAGGTCCCGGAGGAACTTGGTCGCCGGCTCCGGCCGCATCGGACCCTCGGGTTCGGGGGCCGCGTCGGGCTCCTCGGAGTCGTCCGCGTCGTCGGCCTCCGTCTCGTCCTCCCCCTCGTCCGTGTCCGACTCCTCGGCGTCCGATCCCTCCTCCTTCCCGATGGTCCCGTCGATGAGGTCGTCGAGCCACGGCCAGTCGACCTCCTCCAGTTGCGAGGTGTAGCGCTCGATCTTGGGGGCCTTCTGGGCGATCCCCTCGCCCAGGACGAGACACATCCCGCCGCGGGCGGAGTTGGTGTCGACGCGTTCGAGGTCCCGGTACCCCGAGACCTCCTCGTCACCCGTAGCCTCCCCGTCGAGCATGATCGGGCTGTGCTGGGCGATGAATCGCGTCTCCTTGTCCTTGGGCGTGTACTGGAGGCCGGTCTCCTTGTCGTAGAGGTCGATCTCCTCGACGTAGCGCTCGACCTCCTCCTCGCGGGGCTTGTACTCGTCGAGACCGACGAGCGTCCGCGTGTAGTCGGCCACGAGCACCGAGAGCGCCTGGGCGGTCCCGCCCGCCGAGCGGATCGGTCCCGCGTAGAACACGCGGACGAACTCCGTGCCGTCGTCGTTCTCCAGTACCTCGACGCGGTCGATCCCCTCGATCGGGGCGGCGACGACGCCCTCGGTGAGGAGCGCGACCGCCGTCCGGACGGCCCCCTCGACCTTCCCGGCGCGGGTGTCGTAGTCGCCGACATCCCCCTCGGCGAACCCGCGCGCGAGTTCGAGCGCGGCCTCCTCGCGCGAGATATCGGGATCGGCCTCCATCTCCCGGACGCGGTCGGCCACGCCCGGGATACCGAGGATGTTCTCGACCCGATCGGCCATGTCCTTCGCGATCGGTATCTCGACGTCCTCGGTCGGGTCGCCGCCCACCTCTCGCGCCCTCGTGGCGACCGACATCGCCTCGTCCAGCCTCGATTCGAGCCCCTCGAAGTACCGCTCGTCGGCCGGCCTCATCGCCGCGCCGCCCCCCGTCCGATCCGATCGCTCGTCCCCGAGTCGCCCCTCCCTCTACCCGGGCAGGCGTCGACCCCGTCCCCCTGGACCTGCCGGTGATGCATGCTCGACACCTGGCGCTTCCCGGGAGAAAAAGCTTCGCGTGTCCCCGCCGCTCGTCGCCGTCGTACGGGCTACACCCCTTCGTTTCATCTCCAGAAAGTTACTATCGTTCGTTCGACGCGGCGGAAGCGTTAAACGGTCGCCCGGCCGTGGTGAAAGTGAAATGGGCGGGGACATGCTCGGCTGGGACGAGTCGGTGTTCCGGGACGAGCACGTCTTCGAGTTCGACTACCTCCCGGAGGCGTTCCTCCACCGCGACTCCCAGATGGAGACGCTCAAGTACGCGCTCCGGCCCGCCGTCCGTGGCTCGCGGCCGCTGAACGTCCTCGCCAACGGCCCGCCCGGCACGGGCAAGACGACCGCGGTGATGAAGCTGTTCGACGAACTGGCGGGGCTCAACGACGTCAAGGCCGTCCGCGTGAACTGCCAGGTGAACTCGACCCGGTACTCGGTGTTCTCGCGGCTATTTGAAGGGATCTTCGAGTACGAACCCCCCACCTCCGGCATCTCGTTCAAGAAGCTGTTCGGGCAGATCACCGACCACCTCGTCGAGGAGGACGAGGTGCTGATCGTGGCGCTCGACGACGTGAACTACCTGTTCTACGAGAGCGAGGCGAGCGACACGCTCTACTCGCTTCTCCGTGCGCACGAGGAGCACTCCGGGGCGAAGATCGGCGTCATCGTCGTCTCCTCGGATCTCGACCTCGAACTCGTCGAGGAGCTCGACGGCCGGGTCCAGTCGGTGTTCCGGCCCGAGGAGGTCTACTTCCCGACGTACGGCGAGCCCGAGACGGTCGACATCCTGCGCGAGCGGGTCGAGCGCGGGTTCCGCGAGGACGCGGTCGGGCCGCGGGTGCTCGACCGCGTCGCCGAACTCACCGTCGACTCGGGTGGCGACCTCCGGGTGGGGATCGACCTCCTGCGCCGCGCGGGGCTGAACGCCGAGATGCGCGGCTCGACCCAGGTCGGGACCGAGGACGTCGAGGCGGCCTACGAGAAGGCCAAGTACGTCCACCTCTCGCGGCACCTGCGCGGGCTCAGCGACTCCGAACGGGCGCTGTTGCGCGTGCTCGCCGAACACGACGGTAACCGCGCGGGCGACGTCTACGAGGCGTTTCAGGAGGAGAGCGGGCTCGGCTACACCCGTTACTCCGAGATCGTCAACAAGCTCGACCAGCTCGGGATCATCGAGGCCGAGTACACGAGCGTCGAGGGCCGCGGACGCTCCCGCCGGCTCACGCTCGCCTACGACACCGAGGCGATCCTCGACCGGCTCGACTGAGCACGGAAGCGGCTGAAACCGGCCGACTGCGACGGGCCACTCGGGTGAACGTGCCGTAGCGGTCCGGAGGCTGCCGCCCGGAAGGTGGCCATTCCGGCCCCGAAGAGAACGATTTACCAACGGGGCGTTCCTCGCATCGGCCATGAGCAAGGTCAGCGTCATCGGCGCGGCGGGCACCGTCGGAGCCGCGGCCGGCTACAACCTCGCGCTCCGCGACGTCGTCGACGAACTCGTCTTCGTGGACATCCCGGACCAGCGCGAGACCACCGTCGGCCAGGCCGCGGACACCAACCACGGCATCGCCTACGACTCGAACACCACGGTCAGGCAGGGCGAGTACGAGGACACCGCCGGGAGCGACGTCGTCGTCATCACCGCGGGCATCCCGCGCCAGCCCGGACAGACCCGCATCGACCTCGCGGGGGACAACGCTCCCATCATGGAGGACATCGGCTCCTCGCTCGACGAGTACAACGACGACTACGTCTCGATCACCACTTCGAACCCGGTCGACCTCCTCAACCGTCACCTCTACGAGGCGGGCGACCGCCCCCGCGAGCAGGTGATCGGCTTCGGCGGCCGGCTCGACTCCGCGCGGTTCCGCTACGTCCTCGCCGAGGAGTTCGACGTCCCCGTGAAGAACGTCGAGGCGACCATCCTCGGCGAGCACGGCGACGCGCAGGTCCCCGTCTTCTCGAAGGTCCGCGTCGACGGCACGGACCCCGAGTTCACGGACGACGAGCGCGAGGAGCTCCTGGGCGACCTCCAGGCGTCGGCGATGGACGTCATCGAGCGAAAGGGCGCGACCCAGTGGGGCCCGGCGACGGGCGTCGCCCACATGACCGAGGCCGTCCTCCGGGACACCGGCGAGGTGCTCCCCGGCTCGGTGAAGCTCCAGGGCGAGTTCGGTCACGAGGACACCGCGTTCGGCGTGCCCGTCAAGCTCGGCTCGAACGGCGTCGAGGAGGTCGTCGAGTGGGACCTCGACGACTACGAGCACGAGCTGATGGACGAGGCCGCCGGGAAGCTCCACGACCAGTACGAGAAGATCGAGTAGCGCGGCGTCGCCGTCCGCGCCCGTCCGCCCCGGGACAACAGGCATGACCCCCCGGACACAAGCGGAGGTGGATGCGCGAGTTCACGTTCAGCATCACTTACGAGCCCGGGGCCGACCCGCTGATGGACGAGTTCGTCGAGCGGCCGGAGCTCGCCGCGGACTCGATGGACGTCCCGCTCACGCCGGACGCGTTCTGCCGGGTCGAGCGGTTCACCGGCCCGCGCCCGGCGCTCGACGCGGTCGAACGGCTCCGCACCGATCCCCCTGCCGTGGAGTCCGTCGGCGAGACCGCGCTCGACGCGACCGCCGACCACCACGTCATCGAGCGCGACCCCGGACGGCGGGTCGTCTACTCCTACGTCGGCGACGTCGTCGGGGGGACGACGATACAGACGCTCGCCGCGAAACACCTCGATCGGGGTGCCCTGGTCCGGACTCGACGCGAGGGCGACCGGCACGAGTGGCGGTTGTTCCTCCGTTCGGACCGCAACGTCGGGCTGTTCTACGACGCGCTCACCGGCCGGCTGCGGGAGGGACTCTCCTTCCGGACCGGCCACCTGCGCGACGCCGACGCCTGGGACCGTATCCCGACCGAGCGAACCGAACTCCCGGGCGAACAACGGGTCGCCCTCCGCGAGGCGTTCCGTCGGGGGTACTACGAGACGCCGCGCCGGATCTCCCTCGAGGAGCTCGCGGACGAGCTGGATGTCCCCCGGTCGACCCTCTCCTACCGGCTCAGGCGGGCCGAAGCACGACTCGTCGGTTCGTACGCCGGATCCGATCGGTGACCAGCACCCCATCCGCGTCGCCTCGTGGGGTGGCGTGCCGAGTGCCGCGGCCGGGGGCCGGACGTGTCCGGGAGAGCGCTCCAGCCCGCCCTCAGCACCGTCGTCGACCGAGCGCGAGCGCGGAGAGAGCGACGGCGAGTACCGCCGCGACCGCGCCGAACCCGGCACCGTCGCCGCTGGTCGTCGTGGGTGCCGGCTCGGCCGTGGTCGGCCGCGGGGTCACGACCGACTCGTCCGTCGCGGTCGGGGTGGCCGTCGGCATCGACGTCGCGCTCGGTGTCGACGTCGGCGTCCCGGTCGTGACCGTGAGCGCCCCGAGCGCGCTGCCGTCGAGGGCCAGTTCGTAGGTCCCCGGCGAGTCGAAGGTGGTCCGGACGTAGACGGTCCGCTCGGTCGAGGCGGCGACGGCGACGCGCTCGTCGGTCACGTTCGTCCCGTTCGCGGTCAGGCGCAGGACGAGGTCGCCCCGGGCGGGGTCGGCGTTGGCCAGGTCGACCCGGACGACGGCCTCCCCGCCGGTCGTCACCGACTCGTTCAGCAGTTCCGCCGCCTCGATCGTCACCTCGCCGTCCGCACCGTCGCCCGCCTGGCCGCCACCACCACCGCCCCCGCCGCCGGCACCACCGTCCCCGCCATCGCCGTCGTCACCGTCCGGCGTGGCCGTCGGGGTCGTCTCGATCCCAACCTCGTGTCGGTCACTGACCGCGAGGATGACCCGGTCACCGCCTTCGGTCTCCTGTTCGCCGCGGACCACCCCGTAGAGGGCGTACGTGCCGGGTTCGAACCCGTCCGTCTCGACGGTCGCCCGGTACTCGCCGTCTTCGACCCGCGTCGCGTCGGTCCGCACCGACTGTGCGTCGTCGCCGAGCACGACCTGGACCTCGGGGGGCTCGCGCGCGAGCGCCCCGTCAGCGACCGTGACGTTCACCGTGACCGATCCGCTGCCGGTCGTCGGCGCGTCGACGGTGAGGTCGTACCCCTGGACGACGACCGGGTAGACGTCGAGTATCTCCCCGTCGTACACCGCGGCGAGGTACGACCCCGGCGAGAGGTCGTCCGTCGAGAACGTGGCACGGTCGGAGCCGCTCATCGCGTCGGTCTGCTCGATGCGGAGGTTCCTGTCGTAGAGGTAGACGCTGTACTCCGCGTCGTCCGGTGCCGAGACGTCGATCCGGACGGTTTCGCCGGGGGTCACCCGGCCGACCGCGCCGACGGTGTAGTCCTCCCCGTCGACGGTGAGGCCGCGCGAGGGTATCTCGACCTCGTCCGGCGAGGACATCGAATAATCACTCGACTGAGACGTCGAGACGACCGCGCCCGCGCTTCCGACCAGGAGGAGGGCGACCAGGAGGGGGACGAACGATCGCATCCTGGGCGGGTTCTCGGCCAGCCATTAAAACGGTTCGGTCCGCGGTCCCTCCCTCCCCCGTCGCACCACCCAAAACCCTTTTATCCATTACATAAAGTCGTAGAATGTTCCATGGACAGCACTCCCCCGGGTGGAGGCGCGATCGCGACGGTCGCGATCCTCCTCCTCCTCCTCCTCGTGATCGGTGTTTCCGGTGCGGCGGGCGTCGCGGGAGCACAGGCCTCCGTCATCTACGTCGATGCCGGTCCGGACGATCCGGCGTGTCCGACGACCCCGTACACCACCATCCAGAACGCGGTCGACAACGCCACGGCTGGCGACACGGTCGTCGTCTGTGACGGCACGTACAACGAGACGGTGACGATAGACGAGGAGCTGCGGCTCGTGGCCAACGACGGCTCGGACGTCGTGCTCGCCGGTGACACGCTCACTGCCGGTTCGACGGCCATCACGGTCGAAGCGTCCGCCGCGGGATCGGTCGTCGAGGGGTTCAACGCGACCGACTTCGCCACGGTCGTGAGCCTCTCGAACGCCGGCGACACGGTGGTCCGTGACCTCGTGGCGAACGACAGCGAGACCGGGGTCGCCGTCTCGGCGTCCGGGACCGCGACGGTCTCGAACGTCACCGTCCGGGACGTCGCGCTCGACGGCGTCTCGACGGGCGTCCTCGTCTCGACCGCCGACGACGCGGAGCTGTCGGACGTGAACGTCTACCGGAACGTCGTCAACGGGAGCGCGACGGGCGTGCTGATCGAGGGGGAAAGCTCCGCTCCGGTGTCCGACGTCGGCGTCCGGCAGAACCTCGTCGCCAACGCCACGACGGCCGGCGTCCGCACCACGAGCGCGACCGATCCCACGGGGGTCCGCGTGACCCGGAACTTCTTCCGGGACAACGACCCCTACGGGGTACAGAACGAGAACAGCGGGGGGAACCTGACCGCGTGGCTGAACCACTGGGGCGACGACTCCGGGCCGGGGAGTCTCGGCGCGACCGTCACCGATCCGGTCACCGGGGAGCCGGCCGACGGGAGCGGGGACAACGTCTCGGAGAACGTCCGTTTCGACCCGTGGATCGGAGCGGCCGCCTGTGCGGATCCGCAGCTGCAGAGCGTCACCGATCGCAGCTTCGAGTTCTTCGAGGAGGAGGTCCAGCTCTCGCAGCTCCAGCCGGTCTGTCTCTGGGAGCGGGCGGCGCTGCCGCTCCGCGCGGACGACGACGACGCGGCCACGAGCGTCCGGAACCTCCAGGCGTTCGTCCGGACCGCCGGGGCCGGTGACGTCCCGATCAACCGCCCGCGGCTCTCGGTCTACCAGCAGGGCGAGGCGTTCGACCTCCAGTTCGAGTCGACCACCGGCGCGGACGTCTCGCGGTTCGCCGACGCCGAGACGCAGCTACTCGTCGTGCGCGGCGAGGAGGCGAGCACCGACTTCGAGGTCGGGCTCGACAACAGCACGGGCGAGGGACAGCTCAGCGTCGACGCCGCCTCGGTCCGGGTCGTCGACACGCCCGCGCTCGACGCCGACGGCGAACTGAACCACTCGTTCACGCCTCCCTCGTCGGGCGACTACACGTTCGTCCTCGTGCGGAACGACTTCGGATCCGGCGTGTCGGTCGACGACGCCGACGAGATCCGCGTCGACGGCGGGGTCACCGTCATCGGCGTCGAGTCCGTCCCGGTCCAGAACGAGGAGGCCTCCGCGGACACGACCGAGCCGAGCTACCCCGCCGGATCGAACGTCACCTTCCTGCTCGACTCGGAGCTCCGCGACGGGCGGACGAACCACACCGTCGTCCTCTACAACGACACGCGGTTCGCCGACTCGACCGCGACCATCGCCGTCGACGGGAACCTCTCCGACTCGCTCACCGGCGACCTCTCCTCGGGCGAGGTCACGGTCGAGCACTCGATCCGCTCGCTCAACGGCTTCGTCCTGGCGGACGTCGGGGTCTCGGCCCTCGGGTTCGAGGTGACCGCACAGAACCGCTCCGGGCGGGTCGATCCCTCGCCGTTCATCGACTCGGCCACGAGCGAGTTCGGGCTCTCCGACCAGGCGACGGTCACGACGACGGACGACGCGACGCTGC
The DNA here is from genome assembly GCF_037335815.1 of Salinirubellus litoreus. Lineage (NCBI taxonomy): Archaea > Methanobacteriati > Methanobacteriota > Halobacteria > Halobacteriales > Natronomonadaceae > Salinirubellus > Salinirubellus litoreus. The sequence goes on from NZ_CP147841.1 coordinate 1,082,180, forward strand.
TCAACGGGTCGGTCGTCGTGGTCCAGGGTGACTCCGACACCACGGTCGACGTCCCGACCTTCCGGAACTTCTCGACCGGCTCCTACCGCTACGTCTACGTCTCCCAGCGGGGATCGGAGGTCAGCTCCGACACCGGGACCGTCGACCTCACTACCCCGACGCCCACGCCGACCCCGACGGCCACGCCGGGCGGTGACGGTGGCGACGGTGGGGACGGTGGTGCCGGCGGCGGGGGCGGTGGCGGCGGTGGCGTCGGCGCGGGCGGTGACGTGGACATCGAGACGTCGGAACTGCTGAACGAGTCGGTGACGACCGACGAGGAGGTCGTCGTCCGGGTCGACCTCGCCAACGTCGACCCCGCGAGCGGGCGCATCTCGCTGGAACTCACCGCCGACGGGGATGTCGTCGCCGAGCGGACCGTCTCCGTCGCCGCCTCCAGCGAGCGGACCGTCTACGTCCGGGCCACGCTCGACTCGCCGGGCGAGTACGACATCGCGCTGAACGGCGAGGAGCTCGGGACGGTCACCGTCACCGAGGCGGCCGAGACGCCGACGCGGACCCCAGAGGATGGGGTCACGCCCACGCCGGGCGACACGCCCGAGGTGACTGACACGGTGGACGTGACGCCGACCGACGGCGTCACCCCGACGACCCCCCCGGCGGGTCCGGGCGGGCCGACCGGGACCGAACTCCTCGTCGGGTTCGTCCTGGTGCTCGGGCTGCTGGCCGCGGTCGGTGTCGCGGTCTACCTCCTCCCCCAGTAGTCCGGCCGACCGCCCCTCTCGAACGGCACTCGCCCCGGTAGGACCCCCACCTCCACGGACGGTCCGTGGCAGGAACCACTGCCGCTCGCGGCCCCGACTACCAAAAACACTTTCTAACCGTGATAGAAACTCGCAGAACATCGCATGGATACGGTCGCCTCGTGGCGAGGGGTGCTCGCGGCGCTCCTCGCCGCGTTCGTGGTGGTGGGGACGGGTGCCGCCGGCGTGGTGGGTGTGGCCGGCGTCGCGAGCGCCGGTCAGGCGGGGACCACGCTCTACGTCGACGACGGGAGCGCCGCGGAGGGCGACGAGTTCTGCGCCCCCGGGTCGGCGAACGCGACGAGATACCAGGAGATCCAGACGGCCGTCGTCAACGCTAGCGAGGGCGACACCGTTCGAGTCTGTGACGGCACCTACTCGGCGTTCGTCGTGAACGAGCAGCTCACCGTCGTCGGTGCCGGCGGGGTCGTCGACCTGGAGGGAGCGCCCGGTCCGGCCGTCTTCGTCGAGGTGGACGCGAACGGGGCCGTCGTCAGGGGGCTCCCGGTCCGGAACGCCGGGGTCGGCGTGTTCGCCCGCGGCGCGACGGACGTCACGGTGGCCGACGCGTCGTTCGAGGGTATCGATGAGCGAGCGGTCGAGCTATCGGGTACGGAGGGGACGACCCTCAGGAATATCACCGTCAACGAGAGCGCCGTGGGCGTCCGGGTCGAGGACTCCCCCGGCGTGAGCGTCGAGTCGAGCACGTTCCGGAACCTCACCGGCCGGGCGGTGGACCTCGAGGACGCGGACGGCGCGACGGTGAGTGGGCTGAGTGCGACCGACGTCTCGGCCGGCGTCTCGGTCCAGTCCTCTGCCGACGTGACGGTCGCCGACTCGACGTTCGAGCGGGTCGGCGAGTCGGCCGTGACCCTCCGGAACTCGGGCGACGCGACGATCAGTGGGCTGGACGTGACGAACGGTTCGACGGGCGTCGAGGTCCTCGCCGCCGGGGGCGAGGAGGTCCCGGACGTGGCCCTCCGGGACGTGACGGTTCGGAACCTGACCGACGGGCTTCGAGCGGGGGTCTCCGAGGGTGCAACGCTCTCGGGACTCGCACTCTCCGATCTCGACGTCGCGGGAACGGACCGCGGCGTCGACCTGTCCGCGTCCGGGAGTGGATCCGTGCTCGCCAACGTGACGGTCGAGGGCTCGACCGTCGTCGACAGCGCCGAGCGGGGTGTCGGAGTGTCGACGCTCGACGGCACCGCGAGGGTCAGGAGCGTGGTACTGGAGGGCCTGACCGTCGAGGGGCCGGGTTCCGGTGAGGGGGTCAGCGTCTCCGCCCAGGCGGGGGAGATACGCGACGTCACCCTGGAGAACTCCTCGGTCGCGTCACACGAGGTCGGCGTGTCCGTCTCGAACGACGACGCCGTCCTCAGCAACGCGACCGCGTTCCGGAACCGCATCACGGACAACACGGTCGGCGTCGAGATCGACGAGGGCAGCCCGCGATCGAACACAGAGGACGTCGCCGTCCGCCAGAACCTCGTCTCCGACTCGACCGACGAGGGGGTGCTCGTCGGGGACGACACCGACGTGGACGGCGTGCGGGTGACGCGCAACGTGATCCGCGGCAACGGCTTCGGCGTCCGGAACGAGGGCGACGGCGTCCTGGCGGCGTGGCTCAACTACTGGGGGGTCGACTCCGGACCGAGCACCCCGACGGGTGTCGCCGATCCCGTCACGGACACCTCCGCCGACGGCGACGGCGACGCGGTCTCCTCCGCCGTCCGCTTCGACCCGTGGCTCGGGAAGGGGACCTGCCCGGCCCCGGGCGTCCGGAGCGTCGTCGACGGCCCGTTCGAGCTGTACGAGGTGTCGATCGGGCTCGGCGAACTCCAGTCGTTCTGCGCCTGGGACCTCGCGCCGCTCTCGCTCCGACCGGACCCCGCGGACGCGGCGACGAACGTCGGGAACCTGAACGTCTCCTACGAACTGGAGGGGACCGACGGGCCCGTCCCGGGCGACCGGCGGAACGTCACCATCTACGAGGCGGGCGAGTCGTTCGACCTGCAGTTCGGGGCCGGATCGACCGACACGGGCGCGTTCGCCGGCAACGAGATGCAGCTGATCGTCCTCCGTGACCCCGGCTCGGCGGCCCCGTCGTTCGAGTTCGGGTTCGACCACCGGGAGGGCGAGACGATCCTCCGGAGCGACGCCGAGTCGGCGGAGGTGCGAACCGACTGGGGGACGCTCGACGGCGACGGCCAGGTGAGCGAATCGTTCGAGCCGCCCGCCGCCGGCACGTACACGTTCGTCCTCGTCGAGCGGGAGTTCGGCTCCGGTCTCGAGGAGGGGACGCCGCGGGAGGAGGTCCGCGTCGACGGTGGCGTGACGGTCCTCGGCTTCGAGACCGTGGCCGTCCGGTCGACGGGTGCGGACGCGGCGGTGAACGACACGAACGCGAGCGACGCCGGTCTCCCGGCGGGCAGCGACGTCCCGCTGGAGCTCTCCTCGAACCTCGGGAGTAGCTCGACCGAACACGCCGTCCTCCTCTACGACGAGTCGCGGTTCCGGAACGCCTCGATGACCGTCAGCGTCGACGCGACGGCCGCGGACGTGCTCGCCGGGGAGTTCGACCCCGAGGGCGACGTCACCGTCAGGTCCTCGGTGGAGGATCTCAACGGCTTCTACCGGGCGGCCGTCGGGTTCTCCGCGCTCGGCGTCGACGTGCCCGTCACCGACGACTCCGGGCGGGTCGACCCCTCGCCGGTCCTCGGGCTGGGGACGCGGCTGTACGACACGACGGGGGCGAGTCGGACGACCGCGAGCGGAGCGACGCTCCTGAACGGCTCGGTCATCGTCCGGACCTCCTCCGATTCCAGCACGGCGATCGAGGCCGAGACGTTCCGGAACTTCTCGACCGGCACCTACCGGTACGTCTACCTCGCCCGCCAGGGTCGGGCGACGAGTTCAGACACCGGAACCGTCGAACTCACGGAACCCGCCGAGACGCCGACGCCCACGGCGACACCCGAGGACGATGACGACGACGATGGCGGTGGCGGTGGCGGCGGCCAGGTCGGCGGGATCCCCGGCGAGGTCGAGGTCGAGGCGACGGAGCTGCTGAACGGGACGGTGACGACCGAGGAGCCCGTCGTCGTCCGCTTCGATCTGTTCAACCCCGACCCCGCGGGTGGGCCGATCGATCTCTCGATCGAGGCGGACGGGGAGACGGTCGCGGAGGACACCGTTCGCGTCCCCGCCTCCTCGCGGCGGACGGTCTTCCTCCGGACGACGATCGGGACGCCGGGGACCTACGAGCTCACCGCCGCGAACCGTTCGCTCGGCTCGCTCACCGTCACCGAGGCCGCCACCGCCACCCCGGTCCCCACCGAAACCGGGACGCCGACCCCCACGCCGAGCCCCGCGAACCCGGGAACGGCCCCGGCGACCGCCACACCGGCCGGTGACGAGGCGATGGGGTCCGACCCGGGAGAGTCGGTCGAGGCGCCCGCAGGAGGGCCGGGGCCCGCGACGGAGACCGAGACCGTCGTGGCCCTGGGGATGGCGCTCCTGCTACTGTACGGGGTCGGGGTCGCGGTGTACGTCCTCCGCGAGAACCCGCCGTCCCGCCTCGGCTGACGCGATTCTTTTATGAACCGCTCGGTGAAACCCCCGGTAGCAACGCACATGTCCGACCGGTCGCCCTCCACTCGGTCCCCCGCCCCGCCGCCCGGGGAGGCGGGCGAGTCCGAACCCGCGGTGGTCTGTGAATCGGTGAGTCGCGAGTACCGGCGCGGACGCGACGGGGGGACCCGCGTCGTCGCGCTCGACGGCGTCTCGCTCTCGGTCGACCCGGGGACGTTCCTCGCGATCACGGGGCCGAGCGGGAGCGGCAAGTCCACGCTGTTACATTTGCTCGCGGCGCTCGACACTCCATCGTCGGGTCGCGTCCTCCTCGCTGGGACCGACACGGCGGCGGTCTCCGAGCGCCGGCTGACCCGGCTCCGGCTCGATCACGTGGGCATCGTCTTCCAGCGGTTCCACCTCCTGCCCTCGCTGTCGGCGCGGTCGAACGTGGCGCTCCCGCTGGTCGAGCGCGGCGTCCCGAAGCGCGAGCGCCATCAACGGGCCGAGGACCTCCTCTCCCGTGTGGGCCTGGGCGACCGGGTCGACCACCGCCCCGGCGAGCTCTCGGGGGGCGAACAGCAGCGCGTCGCCGTCGCCCGCGCGCTCGTCAACGATCCCGACCTCCTCGTGGCCGACGAGCCGACGGGCGAACTCGACTCCGCGACCGGACGGGTCGTCCTGGACCTGCTCGGCGAGGTGGCCGAGGACCGGGCGGTCGTCGTCGCCTCGCACGATCCCGCCGTCGGCGAGCGGGCCGACCGCCACCTCGCACTGCTCGACGGGAGGCGGGTCGACGGCGATGAATGACGACGACGCCGACCGGGGGGACCCGAACGCCGGATCGGCGGGCACCGCAGCGGGCGGGTCGCGCCGCGCCCGGTGGCTGGGTGTCGTCGGTCTCGCCGTTCGGCGGTCGCTCTCCTCGGCCGGCCGCGGCGGCTCCCGACAGACCGCGCTGACGGTGCTGGGCGTCGCCGTCGCGGTCGCCACGACGCTCGTCGTCGCCAGCGTCGCCCTCGCGCTCGTCTCCGGCCCGGCCGTCGCCGGCACCGACGCGGCCTACTGGATCGTCCCCGGCGGGTCGGCGTCGAGCGCCGTCACCGCCGTCGAGGGCCAGCGCCTCGGCCAGGCCCACCCGACGGCCGAGCGCATCGAGGGGTTCGACGGCGTCGAGCGCGCCACGCCGGTCCTCTACACGCTGACCCGCATCGAGGCCGAGGAGGACGCTCCCTACGTCCTCGTGGTCGGCGTCGTCGCCCACCAGGGGACGACGGTCGCCGGGCTCCCGGCCGATCCGCTGGCACCCGGCGATCCGTTCTACGCGAACGGGAGCTACGACGGGACCTGGACCGGCGAGGCCGTCCTCTCGACCAGCGCCGCGCAGGTCCTGAACGTCTCCGAGGGGGACCCCATCGGGCTCGGCGGCGGGCGCGTGGCGGCCGCGGGCGGCGTCAGGGTCACCCGCGTCGTCGAACCCACGTCGTCGGGCGTCGGCCAGCTCCCCGTGGCCCTCGTCCACCTCTCCGAGCTCCAGTGGGTGACGGGTGCCGCCGAAACCGACAGCGCCGACCAGATCCTCGTCCGGGCGACGCCCGGCGCGGACGTCCACGAGCGGCTCGAAGGGGTCTACCCGAACTCGGAGGTGCTCACCCAGGGCGGCCTGATACGCCAGCGGGCGATGGACTCACAGCTCCCGCTGGCGGTCTCGGTCGCGGGGCTGATCGTCGGCGTCGTCGTCGGCGCGCTCGTCGTCGCCACGGCGCTCGGGTTCGAGTTGCTCGCCGACGCCCCGGAGCGGGCCGTGATGGCGGCCGTCGGGATCTCGGGCCGGAGCCGATTGCTACTGGTCGCCGCACAGGGGCTGACGGTGACGCTCGCCGGCGGTCTCGCGGGGATCGTCCTCTGGCTGGCGGGGGTGGGGCTGGCGAACCTCGTCTCCACCCGGCTGTACGACGGCGGGATCGTCGCCCGACTCCATCCCGCCATCGGCGCGTACGGGGTCGGGGTGGCGCTGCTCGTCGCGGTACTGGCGGTACCGTACCTGCTCGTGCTCGGCGGCCGAACGAACGTGCTGGAACGGCTGGAGGACTCCTGATGCTCGAACGACTCCGCGGCGCGGTCGGCGTCGGGCTCTCGGGGCTCCGGTACCGGCGCGGCCGTGCGGCGCTCGCCGTCGCCGGCGTCGCCCTCGCGGTTCTCCTGGTCGTCCTGCTCGCTGGCCTGGGATACGGTCTGACGACGACCGGCGGGCAGGCCATCGACTGGCTCGACCGCGACCTCTGGGCGACGGCCGGGCCGGTCGCGTTCGCCCCCGGCGCGGTCGGCGGCGTCGAGAACCCCGTCGAGGACGCCCACGCGGTGGCCGCGGAGATGGAGGGCGTCGAGGGCGTCGCGGAGGTGCAGGCGCTCGCGTTCCAGGCCGTCTACGTCAGCCCCGATGGGGCGAATTTCGATACCGTCGTCGGCGTCGGCGGGACGGGTAGTGGCGACACTATCGTCGTCCAGCGGGGTCGGAGCTTCTCGAGCGGCGACGTCCACTACGCCAACGGGACCTACGAGGGGCCGATGACCCACGAGGTGATCGTCGGGCCGCGACTGGCCGAGCGCTACGGCCTCGAACCGGGCGACACCCTCCACGTCGGCGGGACGCTCGCCGCCGCCCGCGAGAACGAGTTCGAGGTCGTGGGGGTCTCGAACACCTTCTCGCGGTTTCTGGGTACGCCCACCGTGGCGCTCCACCTGAGCGAACTCCAGGAGGTCTCGGGGGGAACCGGAAACGACCGGGCGGCGATCCTCGCCGTCTCGCTCACCGAGGGGGCCGACCCGGCGGTCGTCGAGCGGCGGATCGAGCGGGCGTTCCCCCGCTTTTCGGTCCGGACGAACGACGAGCAGGTCGGGGCGGTCATCGGCGACCAGGGGCCGGTGCTGGCCGCGGCCGCGACGCTCGTCGCCCTCGCCGTGGTCGCCGGGGTCGCGCTCGTGACGAACGTGCTCGCGCTGCTCGTCGCCCAGCAGCGCGAGCGGTTCGCGGCGCTGAAGGCCGCCGGCGTCTCGGGCAGGCTGCTCGCCGTCGCCGTCCTCTCGCAGGGGCTCGTGGTGGGGCTGCTCGGCGGGGCGCTCGGTCTCGCGCTCGCGATTCCCGCGACCACGCTCCTCAACCGCGTCGTCGCCGATCTCGCGGGTTTCTCGGATCTGGTCGCCACGCCGTCGTGGCTGCTCGCCGGCGCGCTCGTCCTCGCGGCCGTCGTCGGGATCGGCGGGTCGACCGTCGCCGGCTGGCGCGTGAGCCGGATCTCGCCGCTCGCACACCTCAGACGATGACCGACGCACCACACTCGCGGACGCGCTCGCCGACGGACGGAAGACGGAGGTGTCCCCCGTGAGCTACCGCCGTGCGCTCCTCGTGCGGTGGTCCCGCCGGGACCGCCTCGCCGTCCTCGTCGTCGCCGTCACCGTCGCCTTCCTCACCGGGGCGACGCTTTTGCTGCTCGCGGCCGGCGGACAGATCGCCGTCGCCGCTACCGACTACGGTTCCTCGGGCTCGGCGACATTCCACGGCGACCCGGCCGACGCGCGGGCGGCGGCCGGCCCGGGGGAGGTCGTCCTCCCCGTCGCCGAGGTGACCGTCGACGGCGATCCCGCCACGCTGGTCGGCGTTCCCACAGGTGTGGACGTGGGTGCCGAACGCCCGTTCCGGCCCGGTGACGGCACCACGAGCGGGGAGCTCTCGGTCCCGACCGAGGTCACCTTCGAGGGTTCGGCGGGGGCGGTCGAGCGGACGGTCGAGCCGCGCGACCTCCGGGGGAGCGTCCTCCCGCCGTCGTGGTTCGTCACCGACCCCGGGACCGTCGAGTCGGTCGGCGCGACCGGCGCGTTCGTCGTCCGCGAGGGTGCGGAGTCGAGGGCGGGCGTTCCCCTGCTCGGCGCGCTCGCCTTCTTCCTCCGCGGGACCGAGCAGGCGCTCCGGGCGCTCGCGGCCGTCGCCGGCGGGGCCGCGCTGCTCGTCGGCGTCACCGTCTTCAGCGTCTCGCGGATGAGCGTCCGCGACCGCCTCCCCACCATCCGCATCGTCCGGGCGACGGGCGCGACGCCCCGGACCGTACTCGGGGTGTTCGCGCTCCGTGCGCTGCTGCTCACCGGCCTCGGCGTCGCCCTGGGGTACGCCGTCGGCGTGGTGGTCGCGAGCGGGGCCGTCACCGCCGCCGTCGCGGTCGGCCTCCCGACGACCCTCTCCGTGCGGGTCTCCGCCCGCGCGGTCGACGTCCTCGTGCCGCTCTACGGCACGCTCCTCCTCGTCGGGATCGTCGCCGGGGTCGCGGCGATCCGGCCGGCCGTCCGTACCCCGCCGGGACGGCTCACCGACGACGTCTCGCCGCCCTCGTCGGGCGAATCGACGCTCGCCGCCCGGCTCTCGGACGCGCTCCCCTGGCGGCCCTCGCTGCTCCGCTGGCGCGCGCTCGTCCCGACGACGGCCACGCTGTCGGCGTTCGTCGCGTTCGTCGTCGTCGTGGCCGGCCTCGCGGGGACCGCCGCCCCGGTCGTGAGCGCCGACGGCGTGACGATCTCCGAGCCGGGGGCGGCCCACCCCGTCGCGAGCAACGTCCCCCAGGGGTACGCCGACGCGCTCCGCGCTCGCGGCATCGACGCCAGCGCGGAGATACTGCTGTTCGAGGTCGTCGACGGACGGCCCGTCCCGGCCAGGGGCGCGACGTTCGGCCCGTTCGCCAACGTGACCGACGCCAGCCTCGTCCGGGGTCGGCCCCACGCGGCGGCGGGCGAGGCGACCGTCGGCCGCGACCTCGCACGGGCGCTCGGTATCGAGGTGGGCGACACGCTCACGCTCGGGGGCAGCACGCGCTCGGCGCTCACGCGGGTCGAGGTCGTCGGCGTGTTCGAGGCCCCGGGACCCTACGACGACCAGGTGCTCGTCCCGCTCGCGACGGCCAGACACCTCGCCGAGCAGGAGTCGGGACTGGTCCAGTTCGTCCGCGCCGAGCGACTCCCCGCCGCCGGGCCGAGCGGCGGGGCCAGCAGCGAGGTCGTCGGGATCTCCGCGCCGTCGAGGGTCGTCGCCAACGGCACGTTCCGCGTCCGCGTGAGCGTCCGCAACCCCGGGTTCGAGGACGAGGTCCGCGACCTCGTCGTGCGCTTCCGCGGCCAGGAACGCAGCACGAGGATCACCGTCCCGCGAACCCGAACGCGGACGCTCGTCTTCCAGTTCGGCACCGGCAACCCCGGGACCGGGACGGTACGGGCGGGCAACCGGACCGCGACCGTCGAGGTCCTCCGCGAGGACGCCCTCGAGGTGACGGGGCTCCCCGGCCGCGCCCCGCCGGGGAGCGAGCCGCTGCTCCGGGTGACCAACGCGTCCGGTTTCCCCGTCGCCGGCGCGAGCGTGACCGTCGTCGGCGCGAACGCCACGGAGGGCGGGGACAGCCGTGCCCGGACGACCGGCGAGGACGGCCTCGTCCGTGTCCCCCTCTCGGAGACGGGCACCCGGACGGTCCGCGTGACGGCCGGCGATCGCACCACCGAAACGCGGGTGACCGTCGCCGAGGGGGTCCCACGGGACCCGACGGTCACGCTGGTGGTCGACCCGCCCTCCCCGAGCGTGCTCGCGGTGCCGGCGGCGCGGCTCTCGCTGTCGAACCCGTGGAACCGGACGCTCGTCCGCACCGTCGCGATCGAGGGGCCGGGAACCGAGCGCCGACAGTCGGTCCGGCTCGCACCCGGCGGGTCGGCGAGCGTCGGGGCCGACCTCGCCACCCGCCCGCCGGGCTCGTACACGGTGACCGCGTCGCTGAACGGCTCGGTCGTCGCCGAGCGCCGGTATCAGGTAACCGGCGACGAGCGGGTGCTCTCGGCGCTCGCCGCCGGCGGCCGGACGGGGACGACGGGCGTCGGGCAGGCAATCGAAGTGGCCTTCGGCAACCTCCGGATCGTGGTCGGGGCGCTGCTCGGCCTCGCCGCGCTGATGACCGTCGGCGGGACGACCGCCACGTTCGCGGGCGCGGTCCACGCCCGCCGCCGCACCGTCGGGATCCACCGGGCGACGGGTGCCCGCCCTCGTGACGTGCTCGCGCTCGTTGCCCGGGACGCCGCGCTCGTCGGCGCGGTCGCGAGCGTCCTCGCGGTCGTCCTCGCGCAGGCCGGCCTGCTCGTCCTCGCCCGACTCGGCTACCTCGCGGCGTTCGGCGTGGGACTTCCACCGACGCTCGGCCCGCTCGCGCTCGTCGGGACGATCCTCGGGGGCGTCGCCCTCACCGTCCTCGGCGCGGGGCTGGCGACGGTGGCGCTCCTGCTGGCCTCGCCGGCCGACCTCCTCGAGGAGCGGACCGGCGGCCCGGACCCGACGGGGGTGAGCGAGGGTGACTGACCGCACCGGCGACGCGCTCCTCGTCCTCACCGCCTTCGCCGTCGCCGTAACGGCACGCGCGGCTCCCCTGCTCTGGAGCCCCCTCCCGGCGACGCTCGACGGGTTCAACTACGCCGGTCTCGCCCGGGCGACGCTCGAGACCGGGTCGCTCCCGTGGGACGCGGGCGTGCTCGCGGCCGACGAACTCGGCTTTACCACTACGCTGGCGACGGCGAGCGCGGTCACCGGCGTCGACCCACTCTACCTCGCACAGCCGCTCATCGCGTTCGTGGGCGCGGTCACGGTGCTCGCCGGCATCGCCCTCGTCCGCGAACTCGCGCCCTCGACGTGGCCCACACGGCGCGTGGGCCTGGCCGTCGCGCTCGTCGGGTTCGGCCTCGCGCTCGACGGCCTGTTCCTCCGGCGGACCGGCGTCCCCGACGAGGAGGCGGTCGGCCTGCTGCTCGTCCCCCTGCTCGCGCTGGCCGCACACCGCTGGCTCGACGGCGGCCGGCGGGCGTGGGCCGGCGTCGGGGCTCTCCTGCTGGCATTCCTCCCGCCGCTGCACAACCTGAGCTCGCTGGTCGGGCTGCTCACCCTCTCGGGGCTCGTCGCGCTCCACGCCGTCCGGTCGTCGGGAGCGAGGCTCGTCCGTGCGGGCGTGCTGGCCGCCCTCGCGTGGGTTCACGTGTTCGGCTACTTCGCTTTCGTCCGGCGGTTCGGGCTCGTCACCTCCTACAGCGACCTCTTCGACCCCTACCTCGGGCTGTTCCTCGCCTGGGTCGTCCTCCTCGTGGTCGGCGTGGTCTGGACCAGGGACGCGACGTCGAGGGGCCAGCGGGCGGCCTTCCTCGCGCCGGTCGGCCTCGGCGTCCTCGTCGTCGCCCTCAACGCCGTCGTCCCGCTGTTCCCGGGGACGATCGCCACGCTGTCGCCGGTCCTCATCGGCGTCGGCGCGCTCCTCGTCCCGATCGCGCTCGCCGCGGTCGGCCTCCCGGGCGTCAGACGGGGGGCCGGTCCGGCCGTCCTGGCGCTGTTCGCCGCGCCCGCCGCCCTGTCCTACTACACGCTGACGGCCTCGCTCACCCCCGAATTCTTCGACGCCGTGGTCCGGATACAGTCGTTCGCCCACGTCCCGGTGTTCGTCCTCGCGGGGGCGGGTGCGGCGGGGCTCGTCGCCCGGGCCGGCAGTCCGAGGAGCCGACGGCGGCTCGGTGCCGTCGTCGCCGCCGTGTTCCTCCTCTCGGTCGCCGTGACCGTCCCGCTGGGGTACGTCAACCTCGATACGGGGACCTACCCGAGCACGACCCTCGAATCGGAGTTCGGGGCGGCGACGTTCGCCACCGGCCGCGTCGACGGGCAGTACGCGACCGACCACACTCTCTCGCGGGTCGACACCCACTACCTGAGCGGCCCGGCCCCGCCCGACGGGGGGTTCACCTCCCGGGGCCGGGCCCGGGTCGACCCCACGCGGTCGTGGCTCGCCGGCGGGAGCCCCCCGACCTGTCCGACGCTCTCACAGCACTCGTGGACGACCACCGGTGCTCACCTCTACCCCGCCCCGCCCGGAACGGTCTCGACCACCGAATACCGATCGTGGCTGCTCTCGAGAAACGTCGTCTACCGCGCCTCCGGGCTCGACCCACTCACCCTCTCGGTGCCGCGGCGCCCGTCGGGGACGGGGAGCTGTTGAGCACGACGGATCGACGCGGGAGCTTCGCCGGGCGTCGTTCACCCGGCGAGTCGGCGGTAGCCGTTCCTGACGAGTTTGCCCGCGCCGATGACGACGAAGACCGACGCGCCGAGGACGACCCCGGCGTGGGTGCCGGGGAGGAGCGGGAGTTCGGTGTACCGACCGAGCATCAGGAGCACGACGGCGACGAGCCACAGGACGTACAGTCCGAGGGCGAATCGCTGGAGGGCGTTCCGCATACCCGCTCTCGGGCTCCGGCTCAGTTAGAACCCCCGTTCTCGGCTCCCGGTCCTCAGGCCGTCTCGAAGTCGTCCGGCGGCCCCGGACAGTTGGGGGCGTCGGACCAGTGGGCCTTCATCGCCGTCTCGTCGTTGAAGACGGTCGACCCGCAGGCCGGGCAGGGGACCCGCCAGCCCCGCCGAGGGTAGGAGAGCCAGGGGTAGGTCCCATCGAGACTGGCGACCGGCACGCTCCCCACCTCGACGACCCGTCCCTCCGCGAGTGCGCTCCACAGCGGGTGGTTCGGGTTCCCGTTCCCGCTCCCGGCGGTGGCGTCGGGCGTCTCCGCCACGCTCTCGACGATCCGCGCCCACTCCTCGGACGAGTGGGTCGCCCGCGTCGGCGGGCGCTCGGGCGGGCCGTCACACCGTCCAGCGTCGCGCCAGTGCGCCCGGAACGCCGCCAGCGTGTTCGTCACCGACCGTCCGCAGGAGGGACAGGCCGTCCGCCAGTCCGCCCGGTCGCCGTCGAGGAAGGGGAACGACGGGTCGACCGCCGGGTCCGCGGGCCCCGACGAGTCGCCCTCGCCGGTCTCGGCCGCCAGCAGCGAGAGGAGGTCGTCGCGGAACGAGTCGAGGTCGGGCCGGTCGGCCGGGTTCTTCGCCAGCGCGGGGAGCAGCAGGTCGTCGACGGCCGCCGGAAGCGCCGGCTCGACCGTGCTCGGGGGGATGGGTGCGGCCCCGAGCACGGCCTCACTCGGATCGGCGTCGGTCACGTACGGGAGGTCGCCCGTCAGCGCCTCGTAGAGCGTCAGCGCGAGGCCGTAGACGTCCGTCGCCCGTCCGAGACCGCCCCGCAGGGCGAGCCGCTCGGGGGGGTCGCGGATCGTCGCGTCGCTCCCCTCGTGCAGGAGGCGGGCGAGCCCGAACCCGTCGAGTCGGGGGAACGCCCACCCGGGCGTGGGGTGGAGTCGGACCCGACCGGGGGTGACGGCCCCGTGGACCACGCCCTCGTCGTGGGCGTAGCCGAGCGCGCCGGCGAGACAGACCCCGACCCAGAGGGTGTGAGCGAGTTCCGTCCGTCCCCGGTCGGCGAGCGTCGAGTCGCCGACCGTCGCCACCCACGGCCGGGGTCGCTTCCCCGCGCCGACGACCGGCGCGACGTGGTCGTGATCCGAGACCCGTTCCCACGCCTCGACGGCCGCGAGGAACGGTCGTCCACCCGTGGTCGCCCAGCTGTCGAGCTCGACGAGTTCGACCCGGCCGTAGCCGTCGAGCCACGCGGCGGTCACGGAGACGCCCCGCGTCCACGGGGCGGCCCCATCCCCCGATTCGTCCCGTCGGAAGTCCGTGTACGCCACCGTCGCGTCGGGGGCCTCGGGGAGCACCCCGGGTCCGGGGGCTGACGCGAGGTCCCTCGGGAGTTCGCTCATCGGCGTCGGTTACGAGCGCCCCCGGCTTAGTCCCTCGCCAGCCCGCCGACGAGTCCGCTCTCCCCGGCCCATCCGTCCCGGGGGGCTCCGGTGGCCGTCGGCTTCGACGTTCGATTTCGTTACCCCGTTCATTAGGCGGCCTGTCGTACCCCTCCGGCGTGCACACCGAGCAGCTCACCTACGCGCTCCCCCTCCTCGCGTCGGGTGTGGTGAGCCTCGGTCTCGCCGTCTGGGTCCCCCGTCGGTACGACGCGCGGGGGATCCGTTCGTTCGCCTACGTCTTCGCCCTCGTCGGACTGCTCGGCGTCGTCAGTGCCACCCACGTCCTGTTCGCCGGGTCGAGGGCGGTCGTCGAGGCGGCGGCGGCGGTCGAGCTGGCGCTGGTGGCCGCGGTGGCCGCCCTCTGGCTCGTCTTCGCCACCGAGTACGCCAACCGGTCCGTCCTCGATCGGCCGGTCCCGCGGGCCGTGCTGGCCGCGTTCGTCGCGACCGCGGTCGTCCTCCCGGCGACGAACCCGGTCCACGGGTTCGTCTTCCGGGCGTTCGTGTTCTCGCCCGACCCGTTCCCCCACTACGAGGTGGTGAAGGGACCGGGACACTACCTGATCGCGACCCTGGCGTACGTCCCAGTGCTCGCCGGGGCCGGGGTGCTCGTGCGGCTGCTCCGGTCGACCCGGTTCCTCTCGCGGGCCGTCGGCGCGCTCCTCGTCGGCGTGGCCGCCCTCGCGGGTGCCAACGCGCTCCCCTACGTCGTCGATCTCCCCCTTCGGTACAACCCGATGTACATGTCCCTGGGTGGGGTGGTGTTCAGCGTCGGCGTCGCCTCGGCCATCCACTTCAACCTCTTCTCGGTGACGCCCGTCGCCCGCCAGCACGTCGTCTCGGCCATCCGCGACCCCATCGTGACGCTCGACAAGAACCGCCGTATCGTGGACATGAACCCCGCGTTCGTCGAGGCGTTCACCGACGACGGCTCGGCGTGTGAGATCGCCCACGAGCCGTTCGAGGTCGCCGTGCCCGATCTCGCGACGTCGATTTCGCTCGACGACCCCGACCGGCAGACCGTCCGCGTCGGAGCCCCGGACGGCCGCGAGACGAGTCACTACACGGTCTCGGCCTCCCCGATCCTGTCGGGGCCGCACCTCATCGGCCACACGCTGGTCTTCCGCGACGTGACCGACGTGGTCGAGTCCCGCCGGGAGCTCGACCGGCAGAACGAGCAGCTCGACGAGTTCGCCGTCTCGGCCGCACACAACCTCCGGAACCCACTTGGGGCCATCTCCGGCTTTCTCGACGTGCTCGACTCGCACCTCCGGACCGCCGGGGTCGGCGACTCCCGCTACGATGCCGACCTCGTCGAGCGGTGTCTCACCCGCCTCGACACCGAGGCCGACCGGATGGACGACATCATCGCCGACTTCCTCCGCGTGATGCGCGAGGGCAAGACGGTCCAGAGCGTCGAGCCGGTGGATCTGGTCTCGGCGGCGCGGTCGGCCATCGACGCCGTCGGCTACGACCGCATCTCGCTCGTCGTCGAGCGCCCCGGGTACGTATGGGCCGAACCCTCGCGGCTCGAACTCCTCATGCGAACCGTCCTCCGATCCGCGTCGGACCGCGCCGGCGGGCCCGTCACCGTCCGGATCACCGTCACCGACGAGGGATTCGTCGTCGAGGACGACGCCGGCGAACTCCCGCTCGAGGACTGCGAGATGCTGCTCGAACACGGCCGGATGAGCGCCTACGACGTCACGGGACTCGGGCTGACCGTCGCCCGGACGCTGGCCGGGGTCCACCGCTGGGAGGTCGCCGCCACCCCCGGCGAGGCCGGTCTACGCTTCACCGTCACGGACGCGGAGACGCTCGTCGAGGGCGACCGTTCCTCCACCGCTAGTGACTCGGTGACCCCGGGACTCGATCGCGACGACTGATACCCTCGGAGCGGATCCGGGGGGACACTCGTTCCCTGGGTGGGGTCTCTTCGAATGGTTCACGGCAGACGGTGAGCGATCCCCCGATCCGGGGTCGCCGTCGGTCCGACGTCGCCCGCTTCGTCGTGTCGGCCGGTGGATCGATACGACAGCATAACTCTTCGTACCTTTACGAAATCTGAGTGCTGGCTCTATTCTGGATTCTATGCTCTGAGTGCCCGTGGGGGCCTAATAGGGGCCATAAAATTATCGCGTCACTAAATAATGTCAACAGCCAAATAATATATGTTCCGGTCAGTTCAATCGCTGAGCGCATGACCCGCGTCGACACGCAGCTCGTCGAACTGAGCGCCGAGACGACGAGTCCGGTCTACATCACCGGTCCCGACTACTTCGTCCCGTACGTCCGCGACCCCGCGAAGCACCTGTTCGTCCACCGCGAGGCGGCCGACGGCGTGCCCGGCGTGGTCGAACTGACCGAGGTCGGTGAGCTCGGCCGGACCGACTGGACGGTCGACGGGTTCACCCTGACCGGCGAGTTCGAGTACGAGGAGTTCGAGGGGGAGGTCTCCGTCCCGGTCGAGCGCGTGCTGGCCGAGACGCCGCTCACCCGCGAGGACTTCCCGCTCTCGTTCTTCAAGGTGGTCGCCGTCGACCCCGACCAGCGCTCGCGCGGGATCGGGACCCAGCTCACCGCCAAGGCGATCGCTCCACTGTTCGAGTCACCCCCAGTAGTTGCCTTCATCTGGCTCCGGGACAACCCCGCGAACCAGCGGCTGGCCGAGTACTACGCCAGCGGCCAGGTCGCCACCTTCGAGGACTACTTCGACGAGGACTGGGACTGTCCGGACTGTGGCTACGAGAACAACTGCACCTGTGACGTGATGGTGTACGGCTGGTTCGGCGACGAGCGCGACCGGGCGGTCGCCGCCTCCAACGCCGGGGCGGACGTCGAGGCCGAGACCGAAACCGAGGGCGGGGCCGGCGTCGCCTCGCACTGATCCGATCGGGTCGGCCCGCCGCTACGCTACCCCACCGAACCGTCCGCGCCGGCGAGTCGTCCCGGAGCATCCGGGGACTCGGAGTACCGCGAGCGAAACACACCTATTCGAGCGGACTCCTCGATACGGTATGGCGTCTCCCGCTCCCGCCCTGCCCGCGCTGCTGTGGGAGGTGCTCCTGCGCGTGGGGAAGATCACGCTGTTCATCGCGGTCGGGGTGAGCTTCGCGAACCTGCTCGTCGCGTTCGGCCTCGTCGAGCGTATCGCCGTCCTCTCGCGCTACCTCACCCGCCCGGCGAACCTCCCCGAGGAGGTGGGTTCGGCCATCCTCACCACTGCCGCCTCCACGACGGCCGGCTACGGGATGCTCGCCGAGTTCCGGGAGTCCGGCGTGCTCGACGACCGCGCGACGCTCGTCGCGGTGACGATAAACACGTTCTTCGGGTTCGTCCAGCACATCTTCACGTTCTACGCGCCCGTGCTGATCCCGATACTCGGCCTCGAGGTGGGGCTGGCGTACGTCGGCGCGCGCGCCGGGGTGTCGCTGGCGATCACGCTCACCGGGCTCCTCGCCGGGGCGGTGCTCCTCTCCGACCGGAACGTCGACCGCGGGGCCGCTCCGACGACCGAAACCGACGGCGGCGCTCGGGCCGACGACGGCGCTACGCCCGAGCCGGCCGGCCGCGACGACGGGACGGCCCGCGAGAAACTCCGGGAGTCCGTCGAGAAGGGCCTCGCCAAGACCCGCGAGATCGTCCCCCGACTCGTCGTGATCTACGTCGCCGTGACGCTCCTCACCACCTACTACGACCTGACCGAGGTCACCGCCGCGGCCGACCCGCTGGCCGAACTGACGGGCCTCCCCGCGGCGGCGGTGCCCGTGATCGCCGTCTACACGCTCGATACGACCAACGGCTCGCTCGTCCTCGCCCCGCTGGTCGAACAGGGGGTGTTCACTACCCGTACGGCCGTGGCGACGATGCTCATCGGGGGGATCGTCTCGTTCGCCGTCTCGACGTTCAAACGCTCGATCCCCTTCCAGTACGGCATCTGGGGGGCGGAGTTCGGATCGAAGGTCGTAGCCGTAAACACGGCGCTGAAGGTGGTCTGGATCGCGGCGTTCGTGGCGCTCGTGCTGTACGCCCCGTGGCCGCTGTAGGGGTTCGTGTACCGTTCTTCGTGCCCGTGCCCGTTGCCGCTCCGCCTTCCCACGTCGGCGACCCGCACCGACGCAGAGCAACTCCGTTCCGGTGTCCCTGTCCACGCCCGTATCCCCGGCTAGTCACGCGACCGGCCCGAGAGCGTCCCCGACCGGACGCCGGGACGGCACGGTGAGGGGGACGACGTCGTAGCGGTCCGGGTCGCGTGGCTGCCGTCCTCGTAGACCACGGTGCCGTGCGAACGTTGATTGGTCCGGCCCCCCTCGTGGACGCATGGACGAACTTTCCGACGAACGACAGCTCGTGGTACGGGCGCAGTCACACCTGGAGGAGTGGGTGAACGGGGCCCGGATGGAGGCGTACACGGAACTGTTCGAAGGTGCCGACCCGATCCTCACCGTCGAGGAACTGCGGCTACTCGACGCCCTCGACTCGGCACTGGAGCGACAGGGCGGCGACGGTGTCTGGGGGACCGATGAGTACGGGATCCACACGGCAGGCACCGCGGGCTCGGACAGTTCGATCGGCGTCGTCTGCGTGTACCATCCACAGATCACCAGGGACTCCGTCCTCCGGGGCGGGGACGGCCTCGACGACCAGACCGAAGAGCGGCTCAACGCGGCGCTCTGGAACTACAGCGAGCGCGTCGCGACGCTCGTCGGGGAGGAGCTCGACGAGTTCCTCGCCGGAACGCGGTCGTAGATCCCCGACCCCGTTCGAGAGGGTCCCGTCGTTCGTCGGTCCCGACACACGCTCGACGTCGCGATGCCGATCGAACATCGTGCACCGCTGATGGGGGACGCGGTTAGGGGTTCGTACGGTCGTGCGTGCTCGGTCTCGCTTCGGGGGTTCGCGCCACCTATCGCCGGTCTCGAAGCACCGACGCCCGAAGATCACCGACCGGTGGTTCGCAGGATCGTATCAGCCTCCGAGCCACCAGCCGTAGAGCTGTTCGCGCTCCCGGTCCTCGGTGGCCGAGCGCTTCTTCGACTGATCGTAGGTCTTCCCCTTGAGGAGCTGGCGCTCGACCGCGTTCGCGGCGAGACGGAGCGCGTGAGCGGCACCGTAGCCCTCCCCGTCGGCGGTGAAGTAGCCGCGGTCGGTGACCAGCCGAACCCGTGCCAGCACCAGCGGCACTCCCCGGTTTCGTTCCCTGTGCTCCTGTAGCTCGATACTGGCCTTGATGACGCTCATCTCGCCGTACTTCGAGGTCACGTCCTCGATCAGCGCCGAGACGTCGTCGTAGTCCATCCCCTCCAGCAGGTCGAGGCCGAACACCTGCACGGCGTTCCGGTCGTCGCGCTCCCAGGTGAGCGCCTCGATGACGTCGGTCTTCGTGACGATACCCACCGGCTCGTCCGTCCCGTCCGCCGTGACGACGAGCGAGGACAGCTCCCGCTCGAACATCGTCCCGACGACCTCGTCGAGCGGTGCACTCCGTCGGACCGTCACGACCGTGTCGGACATCAGGTTCCGAACCGGCAGATCGAGCATCCGATCGGAGTCCCCCTCGCGGGCACCGCCACCACCGCGTCCGCCCCGTCCGCCACCACCGTGGCCAGCGTCGCCGGCCGATCCACCCTGGCTCCTGCTGCCGCTCCGGGTCGTGAACTCGATGACGTCGTAGAGGCTCACCATCCCCACGAGGTCGCCGTCGTCGACGACCGGGAGGTGTGCGATGCGCCCCTCCCGGAGCGTGTTGAGTGCCTTCCCGACCGTGGTTTCGGGGGCCACGCTGATCAGGTCCGTCGTGTACGCGTCGTCGACGGTCACGGCGTCGAGGAACGGACGGACGGCCCCGAGGACTGCGTCCGCGGTAACCACGCCCGCGACACGGTCGTCGGCGTCGAGAACGGGGAGCGTTTTGGCGTCACTGCCGAGCATGAGCCGCGCGACCTCGCGGACGTCCTCGGTGCGGTCGACGGTCGGGACGTGCTGTGCCTGCGAGCCGACCTTCGCCGAGGGCTGGTTTGAAGAGGACGCCAACTGTCGACGGCTGACGACGCCCCGATACTCGTCGCCGTCCGTTACGACGACGGCGTCGAGTTCCTGGTTCTCGAACGCCCCGGCGACCTTCGAGAGCGGTGTGCCGACGTCGAATTCGGTGAACTTCGGCGAGAGGATCTCTGAGATATCCATGGGTAGTCCTCTACCGGGAGGGGCTCTGGACGGTTATGGCTGTTCCACGTCCCCCCGCCCAGTGGCCGCTGTTCCGGTCGGTGGCGCGTCGACTCGCGGCCGGCCGTAGATCGAGAGCCGGGGCCGCGATATCAACCCACCACGCCGGGGAGACGTCGCATCCCGGGCCAGTGGCGGCCATCCAATCTGACCGTGCCCGTCGGACGTCCGGGCCGTTTTCGTATAGCACGTCGCGGTTTACGGTCCCTCGTCTCGGATCCGAACGTCCTGCTCGGAGCCGCCCGCCCGCGACCCGAAGCGCCCTTCTACCGTCGTCGCCGACCCCATCCCATGAGAGAATCCCGGACCCTCCGCCTCGCGACGCGGGGGTCGGACCTCGCGTTACGCCAGGCGTCGGCGGTCGAGGACCGGCTCGCCGACCGCCGGACGGAGGTCGAACTCGTCGCCGTCGAGACCCACGGCGATCAGCTCCGCGAGGAGCTCATTCACCGGCTCGGCAAGACGGGTGCGTTCGTCCGCGCGGTCGACGAGCGCGTCCTCGACGGTGACTGTGACGCCGCCGTCCACTCGATGAAGGACGTCCCGACGGAGTTTCCCGACGAACTGGTGGTCGCGGGCGTCCCGAAGCGAGCGCCGCCCCACGATGTACTCATCACGCCCGACGGCGGGTCGATCGCGGACCTTCCCGAGGGGGCGGTCGTCGGGACGTCGAGCCTCAGGCGGACGGCCCAGTTGCTGGCCGAGCGTCCTGATATCGAGGTCGAATCCCTCCGCGGGAACGTCGACACCCGCATCGAGAAGCTCCTCGCGCCCTCGCGCCAGCGCGAGCACGAGCGGCGCATGGAAGCCGAGGAGTCGGGCGAGGAGGGCGAGAGCGACGAGGCGTTCGACCGGACCGTCGAGGAGTGGTTCGACGACCTGACCGAGATCGAGCGCCGGGCGCTCGGCCGCGATTGGACTACCGAGTACGACGCCATCGTGCTCGCCGAGGCGGGACTGGAGCGGATCGGCCTCCTCCCGCACGTCGCCTACGAGCGGCTCCCCGTCTCGCGGTTCGTCCCCGCACCCGGTCAGGGCGCGCTGGCGGTCACC
Source organism: Salinirubellus litoreus (assembly GCF_037335815.1). Classification (NCBI taxonomy): domain Archaea; kingdom Methanobacteriati; phylum Methanobacteriota; class Halobacteria; order Halobacteriales; family Natronomonadaceae; genus Salinirubellus; species Salinirubellus litoreus. Next base: position 1,103,578 of record NZ_CP147841.1, read on the forward strand.
GCCCTCGACGGCGAGTTCGCCGCACACGTCCACGAACGGGTGAACCACCCGCGGACGCGCGTCGAGACGACCGCCGAGCGCACGATACTCGAGACGCTCGGCGGGGGGTGCGTCGCCCCGGTCGGCATTCACGCGACGATGCGGGGCGAGTTCGTCCACGCGACCGTCCGCGTGCTCTCGCGGGACGGCACCGAGGAGGTGAGCGCGAGCCGCGACCTCCCGGTCGGCGACCACGCCGAGGCCGCCCGGACGTTCGCCGAGGTCCTCGCCGAACGCGGCGCTGACGACCTCATCGAGGCCGCGCGCGTCCACGACGAGGAGGAACGGGAGGCGAAGCGAGCGGACGAGGGGGAGGACGAGCAGGAGGCTCCACGATGAGCGGGGTGGACACGGCTGACGGCGAACCCGGGGGCGTCGTCTACCTCGTCGGGAGCGGCCCCGGCGACCCCGACCTCATGACGGTGAAGGCCCGACGCCTCGTCGACGAGGCCGACGTCGTCCTCCACGACAAGCTCCCCGGCCCGGAGATCCTCGATCTGATCCCCGAGGAGCGTCGCGAGGACGTCGGCAAGCGGGCCGGCGGGGAGTGGACGCCACAGGAGTACACGAACCGCCGGATGGTCGAACTCGCCCGCGAGGGAAAGCGGATCGTCCGGCTGAAGGGCGGCGACCCGTTCGTCTTCGGCCGCGGCGGCGAGGAGATGGAGCACCTCGCCGAACACGAGGTGGCGTTCGAGGTCGTCCCCGGGCTCTCCTCGGCGGTCGCTGGCCCCGGCGTCGCGGGTATCCCGCTCACCCACCGCGATTTCGCCTCGAGTGTCTCCTTCGTCACCGGGCACGAGGACCCCACGAAGGAGGAGTCGGCGGTCGACTGGGAGGCGCTCGCGGCGACGGGCGGAACGCTCGTCGTCCTGATGGGCGTCGGCAAACTCCCGGAGTACGTCGCCGCGCTCCGGGGAGGCGGGATGGCCCCCGAGACTCCGGTGGCGATGGTCGAGCGGGCGACCTGGCCCGACCAGCGGGTCGTCACGGGAACCCTCGACACCATCGTCGACCTCCGCGACCGGGAGGGGATCGAACCGCCCGCGATCACCGTGATCGGGGAGGTCGCGGCCACGAGAGAGCGTGTGAAGGCGTTCCTCCGCGAGGGAGGTGACGAGGATGGGTAAACCACATGTCGCGATAGGGAATCCTCGGCGATCGTCGTCGACGGACACCCGGGGGGCGGGCCGATGACGTCCGCACCCGTGATCGCGGTCTTCCGACCCGACGACGACCGCCTCCGTGACGCCGTCGCGCTGCTCGAATCGCTCGAGTGCGAGGCGGTCGCCGACGCGATGCTCGCCGTCGAACCCACGGACGAACACCCGCGAACGGACGCCGAGTTCACGGTCCTCACGAGCAAGACCGGCGTCGAACTCGTCGACGAGTCCGACTGGGTTCCGACCGGTGAGCTGTGTGCTATCGGCTCCTCGACCGCCGAGGCGTTCCGCGAGCACGGCTACGGGGTCGACCGGGTTCCCGAGACCTACTCCTCGGCGGGGCTGGTCGAGGAGCTACGCGACGCGGTCGAGGGCGTACGGGTCGAGATCGCCCGGTCGGACCACGGGAGCGACGTACTCCTCGAAGGACTCAACGACATCGGGGCGTACGTCCACGAGACCGTCCTCTACCGGCTCGTCCGCCCCGCCGAGGCGGGGGAGAGCTGCGAGCGCGCCGCCCGGGGCGACCTCGATGGGGCGCTGTTCTCCTCCTCGCTCACCGTCGAACACTTCGTCGGGGCCGCCGCCGACCGCGGGATACGGGAGGCGGCGATCGCGGGGCTGGACGACGCCGTCGTCGGTGCCATCGGCCGACCGACCGCGGACCGGGCCGCCGACCTGGGCATCGAGGTCGACGTCGTTCCCGACACCGCCGACTTCGAGACGCTCGCCCGCGAGGTCGTCACCCGGATACGCGAGCGGGAGTGAGACTGTCGTCGGTCTCTCCGGTCCGCCTGCCATCCTGTTCTCCTCCTGACCGTATCGGGTCCCTTGGCGCTCCGCGCCCACCGCTCTCTCGGCCCACCGAGCGTTCGAGCGCCGCTGTCGCCCGTCGCCCGGTCCCGACTGCGACCGAGCGGACACGGTTTCGTATCGTCGTCATCGGTTTACGGCTCCGGACGCCGGACGGGTGTGGCGACCGCCGAGAGGCTGGCGCGACCGACCGGGCGAACGGCCTCAGAACGACAGGTGTGAGGACGAGCTCGGCATGTCGTCGTCATCGTCCTCGATCCCGCCGTCGTGGCGGTAGGTCAGGCCGTCGTCGGTCAGGTAAACCCCCCCGTCCTCGACCTCGACATCGACCTCGACGAGCGTCGATCCGGCGGCCTTCCCGTTGTCGCAGTAGCCCGAACAGGAGTCGAACACCGAGCCGTGCTTCGGGCAGACGACGCCGCCGTCTCGCATCACCGCGCCGTTCCCGACCCCGCGGTCGAGGCGCTGGTCGGTCTCGTGCTGACAGAAGTTCTTCCACGCCTGTATCGGCCCCTCCTCGTCCTCACAGCACACCAGGATGACCTCCTCCTCGTTCCCCCCTCGTTCCCTGACGGTGAACAGGTACGACCCCGTCTCGGGCACGTCGCTCACGTCGGCCACTCGCGTCCGCACGGTCATTACCGAACCCTGGGGCGCTGGGCTTGAAACTTCCACGCTCGTCGAGGCCGGTCGAGTCCCGACCGGACCGGGTTACCCGGGCGTGAACGCGCCGGGGTCGGACGTCGCGCTGATGACCCGTGAGAACTCGCCCGTCTCGTACGTCGTTCCGCCGAGGACGCGGCCCCGATCGGGTCCGGGCGGTGCCGGGTGGTAGAGGGTAGTCCCGGCTCCGTCGTCCCCGGGTCGCTCGCCGACGCCCGTGACACGGAACGCGAACAGGTGGGGGGTCGTCGCGGTTGTCGAATCGGAGGCTCCCGGCGGGGGCGTCCCCGCCTGGGGACGCAGAGCAGCCGGCGAGGCCGCCGACGGCCGCCGTCCCCGGGGCGGCGAGGACCGCGCGTCGGTTCGTGGAGGGCACGCCCGCGAACAGTGCGCTCGAACGAATACGCCTTGTCCGGTGGTCCCTCCCTCGCCGACGAGGGTTCGACTCCCGCACGCTCTCCGGTGCTCTCGGACTCCGTCTTCGAGAGCCCGGTCGACGTCCCCGGCGTTCACCGGAGTTCTACCGCCGTTCCAGGGTCGAGAACGGTGCTGAGGGTCCCGTTGACGGCCGGTCAGCCGTGACCGCCGTGACGCCGGATCGGGGGAGCGTAAACGGCCGGTCGCTATATCGAATCGTCGACCACCGACGGCTCCGTTTCGGCCGAGGTCCTCCCGTGGGGACACCGAGGGTTCAAATCCGAAGGCGCGCTATCTCGCCTCGATGGCCACCAGCGTCCCCGCCCCCGTTCCCGCGCTCGCCGACCGCGCCGAGCGGTGTGCCGACCGCCTGCGCGAGGCCGACCGCGTGCTCCTGGCCTCGCACATCGACGCCGACGGGCTGACGAGTGCGGGTGTCGCCGCCACCGCGCTCCGGCGGGCCGGGATCCCCTTCGAGACGGTGTTCAAGAAGCAGCTCGACGACCGCGAGGTGGCGAGCATCGCCGCACGCGAGTACGGCACCGTCCTCTTTACGGACTTCGGGAGCGGCCAGCTCGACGCCATCGCCGAGTACGAGCGCCGCGGGGCGTTCACCCCGGTCGTCGCCGATCACCACCAGCCGGCCGACGCCGAGACCGAGTTCCACCTCAACCCCCTGCTGGAGGGTATCGACGGTGCCTCCGAGCTCTCCGGAGCGGGCGCGGCCTACCTGCTCGCCCGGGCGCTGGAGGACGACGGGAACGGACGTGACAACCGCGATCTGGCGGCGCTCGCGGTCGTCGGCGCGGTCGGGGACATGCAGGCCTCGGGTGGGGAACTCCACGGCGCGAACGCGGCGCTCGTCGCCGACGGGGTCGATGCGGGGGTCCTCGAGGAGTCGACCGACCTCGCGGTCTACGGCAAGCAGACGCGACCGCTCCCCAAACTCCTGGAGTACGCCACCGACGTCTTCATCCCCGGCATCTCTAACAGCCAGCGCGGTTCGATCGAGTTCCTCTCCGAGCTCGACGTCGACTGCCGGGACGGCGAGGACTGGAAGCGGTGGGTCGACCTGAGCGACGCCGAGCGCCAACGGCTCGCGAGCGCCCTCCTGCAGCGGGCCGTCGAGCGGGGCGTCCCCTCGGGGAAGATCGACCGGCTCGTCGGGACGACCTACACCCTGCTGGCGGAGCCCGAGGGGACGGAGCTCCGCGACGCGAGCGAGTTCTCCACCCTGCTGAACGCCACCGCCCGGTACGAGCGAGCGGACGTCGGCCTCGCGGTCTGTCTCGGAAACCGGGGGTCGGGGCTCGACCGCGCGCGGGAACTCCTCCGTAACCACCGGCGTAACCTCTCCGAAGGCTTACAGTACGTCAAACGCGAGGGGGTCACCCGCGAGGAGCACCTCCAGTGGTTCGACGCGGGCGAGGAGATCCGGGAGACGATCGTCGGTATCGTCGCCGGGATGGCCTACGGGAGCGACGGCGTCGACCGCAGCGTCCCGATAATCGCCTTCGCCCGGAAGAACGACGAGGAGACGAAGGTCTCCGCCCGCGGGACGGGCACGCTCGTCCGGAAGGGGCTCGATCTCTCGGCGGTGATGGGCGAGGCGAGCGCGGCGGTGGGTGGCAAGGGTGGCGGCCACGACGTCGCCGCCGGCGCGACCGTTCCCGCCGGTTCCGAGGCCGAGTTCGTCGCCGAGGCCGACCGCATCGTCGGCGAACAGCTCGGATGAGCGAGGACGGCGAGCGTTCCCCGTGGGACCGGCTCGGCGACCCACGGGTCGCTCGGTTCGCCGGCCTCCTCATAGCCGGGTTCCTGCTGGTGGTCCTCGTCCTCGCGGACCGCCCGCTCGGGCTGCTCTACCCCGCCGCGCTGGTCGGTGCCGGACTGCTCCTCGCCCGCCGCGCGCGTGGCTCACCTGTCGCACTCGCCGGCTGTGCGGGGGTCGCGCTCGGGGGCGTCCTCGAGGTGGTCGCCGTCCTCGGGTTGGCGGGGACGGAGCTCGCCGCCGAGGCGCTCGCACTCGTCGGGTTCCTCGTCTTCCTCGTCGGGCGGTAGTTCGGTATCCCCGGACCGCCCTACCGCCGACCGACACCGGCTTACCGGACGGGCGAACGGTCCGTCGTCGCTTCCTCTCGCTTCGGTCCGTGAGGTCAGTCCCGCTCGTCGTCCGCGCTCGCGTTCACGAGCCTCCAGCGACGACGCTCGCGACACCCTCGCGGTCTCTCCCGGCTGTGTCCCCTTGGCCGGTCTCCGGAGTCACTACCGACTGGCCGCACTCACCCGTCCGGTACCGGACCCGAGTCACCACGGTCGTGGAGGGGCCGCAGCGGCGTGATACGGGGGCCGCGGTCGGTGGTCTCGACGGTGGCCTCGATCCCGAAGACCTCCGCGAGCAGCTCCTCGGTGACGACGTCCCCGGGGGGTCCACGCGCACGGATCGAGCCGTCCTTGAGCGCGACCACGCTGTCGGCGTAACGGGCCGCCTGGTCGATATCGTGGAGAACGAGGACGACCGTCACGTCGCTCTCGTCCCGGAGCGTCTCGACGATCCCCATCACCTCGAGCTGGTGGTGCAGGTCGAGGAACGTCGTCGGCTCGTCCAGGAGGAGCACGTCGGTCTCCTGGGCGAGCACCATCGCGATCCACACGAGCTGTTTCTGTCCCCCACTGAGGCTCCCGACCTCCCGCTCTCGCAGGTGCTCGATCCCCGCGAGTGAGATGGCCCGCTCGATGGCCTCCCGATCCTCGTCCCCAAGCCCGTCGAAGAACCCCCGGTGGGGGTAGCGCCCGTGCTCGACCAGCTTCTCGACGGTGAGGCTGTTCGGCGAGACGTTCTCCTGTGAGAGCAGCCCGAGCTTCCGGGCGAGCTCCTTCGTCCCGAGCCGGTGGACGTCCGCACCGTCGAGCAGGACCGTCCCGCCGTCGAGCGCGAGCTGGTCGGCGAGCGCCTTCAGGAGCGTGCTCTTGCCCGACCCGTTCGGACCGACGAGTGCCGTCACCTCGCCGGGGAGGACCCGGATGGATTCGCCGTCGATGACCGGTTCGCCCGTCGACGGGTAGCCGATGACGAGCTCCTCGCCGGCGAACTCGCTGGCCGACGTCCCGTCCCCGTCGGTCGAGCCCTCTATGTCGCTGCGTCCTTTCAGGGTCGATACCGCTCCGCCGTCGGTCCGTGGTTCTTCGTCACTCATCAGATCTCACCCATGTTCTGCTGTTTGCGCATCAGGTACAGGAAGTACGGTCCGCCGACCAGCCCGGTGACGATGCCGACCGGGATCTGGACGGGGTTGAGCGCGAGGCGCGCGCCGACGTCGGCCGCGACCATCAGCGCCGGTCCAGTGAACACACAGCCGATCACGAGCTTCCGGTAGTCGCTGCCGACCACGTTCCGGACCATGTGGGGGACGATCAGGCCGACGAACCCGACGATACCGGCGACGGCGATGCTCGCCGCGGCGGCGAGCACCGCGATCCCCGACAGCGCGAACCGGACCCGCTCGACGCTCATCCCGAGCGACTTCGCGGTGCTCTCGCCGAGCAGCAGCAGGTTGAGCTGTCGGGAACTGATCAGCGCGAGCCCCATGGCGAGCCCCGTCCAGGGCAGCGCCATCCGGACCTGCTCCCAGTCGGTCCCCGTGAGCGATCCGGTCGTCCACGCGATGGCCGACTGGACGACGCCGAGGTCGTCGGCGAAGAAGAACAGGCCCGTCTGGAGCGAGCCGAACACCGTCCCGACGATCACGCCCGCGAGGACGAGCCGTACCGGCGACGTGCCGTTCTTCCAGGCGATGGCGTAGACGATCAGGAACGCGACGACGCCGCCGAGCGAGGCGATGACCGGGAGGAGCGAGGAGACCCCGAGGGTGAGCGTACCGAAGACGAGCGGGACGACGAGCGTCATCCCCGAGAACACGACGAGGGTGAGCAGTATCATCAGCCCCGCGCCCGAGGAGACCCCGAGGATGAACGGGCTCGCCAGTTCGTTTCGAGTCACTGCCTGGAAGATCGCTCCCGAGACGGCGAGGTTCATCCCCACCAGGACCGCGACGAACACCCGAGGCAGTCGAATGTTCCAGACGATGAGGCTGCGCTTGTTCATCTCCGGGACCCCCGCGCCGAACAGGAACGCCTCCCAGGCCTGACGGTTGAACACGACCTCGGGGTCGAAGACGGCCTGCCAGGCCTCGACGATGCTCATCGAGAACGCGCCGAAGCTCACCTGGACGAGCCCGCCGGCGATCACGACGACCACGCTCCCGAGACAGAGGGTGAACAGCGAACCGTCGAACCAGCCCAGCCAGCGCTCCCGGCGGGTCGTCGCCCCGCCACCCGTGGCGGTCTCGCCGCTCACGGCCGGTCCCCCCCGTCCGGGCTCGCCGCCTGCCGGCCGGCCTCGATCTCGCGTGCCGCCGCCAGGATCCGTTCGTCGTCGACGTGTTCGAGCAGCCAGTCGTGTCCGCGCTCGGCCCGGCGGTCGATCTCGCCCCCGGGGAGGTAGCTGTCGAGCCGACGGTCGACCTCGCGCTCGCGCAGTTCGACGAGCCGCTCCCCGTCGAGGCCGTGGTCGTCGGGCAGGCGCTCGTCGAACCACTGCCGCCACCGGTCGCGGTCGGCCCACTCCCCGTCGAGTTCGGCCTCCCGGCGGACCCAGTCGTAGTAGTCCACGAGGGGTTCGGGGTAACCCCGCTCCCGTCGGACGGCCTCGACGACCGCCACGCCGACCCGTGCGCCCCGCCCGGCGGCCACGATCGCCTGGTGGTCGAACTCGGCGGGTGAGGCGACGAACAGTCCCTCGACCGGCGTCCCTCCCTCGGATCCGGCGTAGCCCGTATCGAGGTGTTCGTGGGTCTCGCCGTCGTGCTCGTTGGTCTCGAACATCGCCGTCTCGTCGTCGAGCCCGCGCAGGTACTCGCCGTCGTAGCGCGTGGCCGCGACGACTCGTCGGGCGGTGATCGGCTCGCCCTCCTGTGGCGTCACGACGAACCCGTCGCGGTCACCGGAGCTGCTTGCTCCGGCTGGCTCGGCGGACGCCGTCCGCCGAACGTCCTCGAATCGGTCGACCGACTCGACGAGGTCGTCCCGGAGCTCACAACCTGCCGCCTCCGCGTGGTCGTGCATCAGCCCGTAGAGCGTCTCGACGTCGATCCCGCCGGGGAACCCGAGGTAGTTCTCCAGGTGGGCGCACCGCCGGATCGAGGATCGTCCGCGGTCGAGGACCACCGTATCGAGGCCGTACCGGGCGGTGAACACGCCCGCCGAACAGCCCGCGGGACCGCCCCCGACGACGGCGACGTCGTACTCGTGCCGGCGGTCGCGGTCGGTCCCGACCTGCCCCCTCGCGGCGTCGTCCATGTCAGAGCTCCCCGGCGACGACGTCGGCCACCCGCTGGCGGTCGAACAGCTCCTCGTCGGCGTCGTAGAGCTGTCCGGCCGTGCGCTCGGTGAGTACGAGGTTCGTGATCGGTCCCTGGTACAACCCCCCCGCCCGGTAGACGTCGCCGTTCCGTACCGCGGTGAGTTCGCTCGCCGTCGCGTGGTTCCGGAGGAACTCGACCACCGTATTCCGGAACGTCTCCGCGGACTTTGACTCGTACCCACGGAGCATGAGCACCTCCGGGTCGACCTCCAGCAGGGTCTCGATGTCGATGGCCGCACGGCTCCCGTGGAAGTCCCTGATGTCCGTGCTGGCGAGCGTGTCGCGGACTCCGAGATCGCGCAGGTGCTTGAACCCGGTCCCCTCACCGATGATGTAGGGGTAGAACTTCTCGGGCCCATCGCCGACCCCCCAGAGGACGGCCACGGACGGGCGCTCGCCCTGGCCCGGGACGACCGGTGCGAGGTTCTGCTGGAACTCGTCGTGTATCGACTCGAACGCCGCGTAGCGCTCCCGGCGCTGGAACACGTGCGCGAGCTTCTCGAACCCCTCGTAGAGCGTGTAGTACCGGTAGTCCTCGTGCCAGGGGTAGTGCTGGGCGTAGATGCAGTTGCCGAAGAACGGGCCGACGTTCTCGTCGATCTCGTCGATGTCCGACTCCTTCCACCCGCCGAACCGGTTCATCAGGAAGTGCGGATCCATGACGTGGACGTCCCCGTCGAGTTCGTAGAACAGCTCCTTGCTCACCCCGTCCTGGTAGAGCGAGACCATGTCGCTCCTGTCCACGCTGACCCCCGGTATCGAGTCGTAGTACTGGGTGTGGTACCGGGAGGTGAGCCAGACGGCCTTCGGCGGTTCGAGGCCGAGCGCGACCCCCATGTCCGCCCAGCTTCCGTTGTTCGCCACCCACGTCTCGGGGACGGCATCGAAGGTGACCTCCCCCACCGGTGCCATCGACACCGTGTAGGGTTCGGACTCCGGCTCCGCGGTGGCCGTCCGGGTCTCCGTCACGGACTCCGCGGTGGCCGTACTCGTCTCGGCCTCGGACGGCGTCCCCGCGGCCGTCCCCGTGGGATCGGCCGTCGATCCCGAGTCGGTTCCCCCGGTACACCCCGCCAGGAGCCCACTGGTGACGACCGCCCCCCCGTACTTCAGGTAGGCTCGCCGTGTCGGTTCTCCCCCGTCGCCTGACTCTCTCCACATACGGTTTAGGCTTGCCTAACTATTCAAAGCGTTTTCGAATTTTAGGTGGGCCTAATTGGGCCCGCCGTCGAGCGCAGGCTTCGCCTGCCCGTCTAGCCGCTCCCCCACTCACCCCCTCGATTCCGTCGAACGTCTCTCTCGTCGGCGCCCGTGGCGTGTCGGGTGCTTGCCGAGTGAGGACGATCGTCGTCGGTTTCGTATCGTAGCATACGATTTACGAACGGGTGGGCCGCTCGGTACGGCGACGGTCGAGTCCTCCTCGGGGTCGGCGTTCGGACGCCCGATCCCGAGACGCCATCGCTCGCGTGTGCCCGGGCGGCACGCGAGTACAATCACCTGGGAGACAGAGGAGACACTTCCTGTCGCAGTCGTCGCGGACAGTAGATGCCGTGTCGTTGGAGCGATCCACTGTGCATCCGGCGGAGGAGACGAGGATCGATCGTCCGGATCAGGAGCGGGCGTTCTCGACCACGTAATACGGGGGCGACGGTAGGGGGTCTCAGGTGAGGTGATCCCTGACCCGTTGGGGTTCGGCATCCCTCCGTACTGTAGGACACGGCCGAGCGCTCGACGGGCTACTCGTGGGCCGGCCGACGCCGAATCCGAACGGAGCATCGCGTCTCCCCTGCAGGCCATCGGTGGCGGGTGAAGGAGCGGGACGGGGGATATTCGACTCGAAGCTACGGGCGCGGGTCTTCCAGAACGGCGGGCTGGCTCCGGGCTACCGGCGAGAGGGGCGATGCGGCATGCCGGGCGGACGCAACTGTGACGCCCTCTGCGGTGCCCTGAGCGGGATCCGGATCCCTCGATCCCCGCACTCGGTAAACCGGATACGGCGATAGCGAACCTCCCCTGTTTTCCGCGCCCGGCCGTCACGAGAGCAGAGAGCGGTAACAGACCCCCCGGTGACTTATTCGATCCGCCGACCTGGGTGGCGTATGACCGATACGCTCCCCGAGGAGCGCTCCCCGGAGCCGGTGACCGTCGACTCGATGGCGAGCGACCTCGTGGACCTCGGCGTCGAGCCGGGGGATACGCTCCTCGTCCACGGTTCGCTCTCCAGTCTGGGCTGGGTCTGTGGTGGCCCGCCGGCGGTCGTCGACGCCCTCCAGCGTGTGCTCACGGACGGTGGGACGCTCGTCATGCCGACCCACACTCCGGGTCACAGCGGGCCCTCCGAGTGGGAGAACCCGCCGGTCCCGGAGTCCTGGTACGAGTCGATACGGGAGTCGATGCCGCCCTTCCGTCCGGGGGTGACACCCACCCGGGGGATGGGTGCGGTCGCCGAGTGCTTCCGGTCGTACCCGGACGTTCGACGGAGCGAGCACCCCAATCTCTCGTTCGCCGCCCGGGGTCCCGACGCCGGGTTCGTCACGGACGGGCACGATCTCGACTCCCGTCTGGGTGAGAACTCGCCGCTCGCACGCGTGTACGACCTCGACGGGAGGGTTCTGTTCCTCGGAACCGACCACGGGACGAACACCTCCCTCCACCTCGCGGAGTATCGAACCGAGGGGGACCCGGGGCAGGTGGCGAAGGGTGCGCCGGTCCTCGTCGACGGCGAGCGGCGGTGGGTGACGTTCGAGGACATCCCTATCGACAGCGACGACTTCTCGGCGTGTGGCACGGCGTTCGAGGAGGAACGCCCGGAGGCCGTCAGGACGGGGACCGTCGGCGTCGGGTCGGCGAAGCTCCTCGAGATGCGACCAATGGTCGACTTCGCGGTCGGCTGGTTCGACGCGAACCGGGACTTCGACTGATCCCGCGGAGCGGGGTGCTCATCCCCGCCGCCCCGAACCCGATTCCGAACTCCCGGTCGTGAGTCAGGTGTCCGGTGGCGTGAAGCCTATACTCCCGGCGGTCCATCGTCTCGCCGATGTCGACGCTCCAGCGCTTCCGCCAGCCCGAGTACACCGGCGAGAACCGCTGTATCCCGTGTACGCTCGCCAACTCGGTCATCGCGGTCGTGCTCGGGGCGGCCCTGGCGGTCGTCTGGATGCCGCTCGGTGTCGCCGTCCTCGTCGCGTCGGCGCTCGCCATCTGGCTCCGCGGCTACCTCGTCCCGGGGACGCCCGAACTCACGAAGCGGTACTTCCCCGACTGGCTCCTCGCCTACTTCGACAAGGGACCCGCGCGGGCGAGCGGGCTCGACGCCGTCGAGTCCGGCCCCGACGATGGGACCGAGGAGTTCGACGCCGAGGCCTTCGACGCCGAGCGGGTCCTCCTCGATGGGGGGGTCGTCGAGCCCTGCGAGGACGTCGACGACCTCTGTCTCGACGGGGGGTTCGAGCGCGGGTGGTACGCCCGGATGGACGCCGTCCGCGACGACGAGACGGCCGCGCGCGAGGAGCTCGCCCGACAGCTCGACGTCGACCCCGAGGTCGTCGAGTTCGAGGAGTACGGCTCGGCGACCGTCGCCCGGATCGACGGGGTCCGCGCCGGCCAGTGGGAGTCCCACGCCGCGCTCGTCGCGGACCTGGCGGCCGCCCACGAGCTCCCGTCTCGCGTCGATGGGTGGGCGTCGCTCCCCACCGAAGCCCGGAGCCAGCTCCTCGGCGGCCTCCGTATCTTCCTGGAGGAGTGCCCGGAGTGCGGCGGTCCGGTGTTCGCCGAGCGCGAGACCGTCTCATCCTGCTGTCGCTCGCACGAGGTGGTCGCCGCCTCCTGTCGGGAGTGCGATGCCCGCCTGCTCGAACTCCCCTACGAGGACGTCGCGGCCTGACCTCCGCGTTCGACCCTCGGTTCGTGCTGTGGATCGCGGGAACCGGCCCACTTTTCCCTGCAAGCGTCGAATCGACGGGTATGAGCGAGAGCGAGCGAGGGGACACGACCGACGGCGGGTTCGACCCCGAGCGGTTCGAGGAGGAGAAGTACCGCGAGTACTTCACGACGCTCCAGCAGGCCTACAAGTCCGCGTTCGACCGGATGAACGACCGCTACGACTCGACGCTCGTCCACGCGGTCGACCAGCGCGTGCTCGCCGAGTCCGAGCCGTTCTACGAGGACGGCGGGTTCCGGATCGACGTTCCCGAGGAGCCCTCGCCGGCCGAGCGCGTCGAGGCCGCCGGCGTCGTCGTCGACGACTCGCGGCTCGCGGAGGTGCTCGAACGCTACCGCGAGGTGCTCGACGAGGAACTCCGTGCAAGGTTCGGGCTCTCCGAGGGCGGGTCGGACGCGACCGAGGAGAACACCTAAACACCCTCGCGCCCAAGCCCTCCCCATGAGCACCGAGACCCAGAGCGAGGACGACGACCTGCGCGAGCGCATCAGCAACTTCCTCCGCCGGAACTTCCCGCAGATCCAGATGCACGGCGGGAGCGCGGCCATCCAGAACATCGACCGCGAGGAGGGGTCGGTGACGGTGATGCTCGGCGGCGCTTGCTCGGGGTGTGGCATCTCCCCGATGACCATCCAGGCGATCAAGAGCCGCATGGTCCAGGAGATCCCCGAGATCGAGGTCGTCCACGCCGATACCGGCATGGGCGGCAACGAGGGGATGGCCGGCGGCAGCACGAGCCCCTCGTTCCCGGGCGAAGGCAGCGCCCCCGACGACGACGAGGGCCCGCAGGCTCCCTTCTGAGGTCACTCGACGCTCTCGCTTTTTCGTGTGTTCGATGGAGGAGTGACGACTATCGGGTGGGACTGAAAGGGGCCGCGTTCTCGACGGTGAGCCGAACGGAGTGAGGCGAACTTCGATGAACGAGCGGAGCGAGTTCATCGGCGAAGTACGGTACCGCAAGCACCGCAGCGAGCGGAGCGAGTGAGGAGCGCAGCGTGTACCGCACGAGTCGAGAACGCGGGGGCTTTCGAGCTGTTCCTCTCGCTGTCGGTGATGAGACAACCGGAAACAACTCGAAAGCCCCCGGTCGATACGCTCCCGCGGCTCGCTGTGCGCGCTCCCTTCGGTCGCGTGCTTGCGTCGTCCCGAGAACCGCAATGCGGTTCTCGTGGGCTGTCCCCAGAACGGCTCCGCCGTTCTGGTGTGCATGCGAGACGCTGCGCGTCTCGCATACTGCACGAGAGCGAGCTCTCGTGAACGCCGGGGTTCGCGTATCGACCGGCCCCTTTCAGTCCCACCCGATACCCTGAGACCGCCCCACTACGCCCGACCCACCACCAGCAGCGCGGCCACGCCCCCGACGACGAGCGCGAACCAGTAGGAGGCGATCCGGTAGACCAACGCGAGCGCGAACGCCGTCGCCGCCCCGACGGGGGTGAGCGCGACGAGCAGCGCGACCAGCGCCACCTCGACCCCGCCGAGACCCCCGGGCGAGGGGACGAGCCCCGCGAGCGTCGAGGCGGGGACGATGAACAGCACGAGCAGCGGGTCGACGGGGACGCCGAGCGCTCGCCCGGCGAAGAAGAGCGGGAGCGCGAAGAAGGTCCATCCGGCGTAGGCGAACAGCGTGGCCTCGGCGAGTGCCCGGGGGTTGGTGGCGATGCGACCGAACGCGGCGTAGAGGTTCTCCATCCGCCGTCTGACCCCTTCGACGCTCATCCGGTCGGTGCGTCGGGCGACCGGGCCGACCAGCCGGACGATGCCCCGCTGGACGCGTTCCCGGAACCACCAGCCCCCGGCGGCGATGGCGGGCACCCCGACGGCCATCCCGAGGAGGCCGAACGCGAGGGGTCGGACGCCCGTCGGGAGTTCGGCCCCCAGCAGGAGAAAGGAGAGGCCGGCGGCCGCGAACGTGAAGAACGGGAGGAGGTTGAGGAGGTCCGCCGTGACGACCGACGCGAGCGACTCCTCGTAGGGGGCGTCGGTGTCGCGTGCGAGGACGTACGCGATGAACGGCTCGCCGCCGGCCTGCCCCAGCGGGGTGACGTAGTTGGCGAACGTGGCCGCGAAGTAGGTGACGACCAGCCGGCGGTAGGGCACCTGAATACCGACCTGCCGGAGGACGACCTGCCAGGCGCGACCCCAGAGCGCGAGACACAGGAGCGTCGAGAGACAGCCGACGGCGATCCACCGCAGTTCCGCGTCGGCCAGCGCCCGCGCGACGCGCTCGGTGCCGAGGCCCACCGCGACGAGATAGAGCAGGACGACGGCCACGACGAACCCGACGGCCGTCTTGGCGACGGTCTCGCGGTCGGCGAAGTCGAACGTCTCCCACCGCACGGTTCACTCCATGTAGCCGAGGTCCTGCAGGCGCTGTCTGGCGTCGTCGCTCATGTCCCCGAGGACGTCGCCGTCGCCGCCCGCGTCGTCCCACTCCTCGCCGACCCGCGACTCGAATCCCGCGAGCGCCGACGCCACCTCCGCGACGGCCTCGTCGTCCTCGGGCGAGACGGGGGTCGTCTCCCCCGGGTCCGAGTCGAGCCGGTAGGCCTCGTCGGCGATGCGCTCGTTGCGGATGAACTTCGCGTCAGGTCGGCGTGCGGCGCGCATCCGGGAGTAGAACCGGGAGTCCCGTTCCAGGCCGATACCCGCCGCGGTCGCCTTCGATTCGAGCTGTTTCAGCTCGACGATCGGGCGGTGGTACTCGACGAAGGCGAACTCGCCGTCGTCGAAGCCACGATGCTCCCCCGTCGGCGCTCGGAGGGAACGTTTCGGGTCGAGTGCCTCCCCGAGCCCCTCCACGCCGGCGACGTCGAGGACCGTGTGGTAGAGGTCGAGCAGTTCGACCTGTCCCTCGTCGCGGCCGGGTTCGAGGTCGGGGTCCTTGACCATGAGCGGGACGTTCACGAGCGGGTCGTAGATGCAGAACTCGTGGCCGTAGAGGCCGTGCTCGCCGTGGAGTTCGCCGTGGTCCGCACAGACGATCACCGTCGTGTCCTCCCAGCGGTCGTGCTCGCGCATCCAGTCGAACAGCCGCCCGAGTTCGGCGTCGATGTGGCGTATCTCGGCGTCGTAGAGCCCGCGGATGTCCCGCCACTCCGCCTCGTCGATGTCGCGCGCGCCGGAGTTGTACTCCTTCGAGTTCTGGCAGACCTCGGCGGGGTCCGCGCCGGGAGCGAACTCCCGGGCGTACTCCCCGGGCGGGTAGTACGGCAGGTGGGCGTCCATCAGGTTGATGAACGCGAAGAACTCCTCGTTGTCGTCCATGAAATCGATGGTCCGGTCGACGACCTCGGGGGTCTTCGAGTCGGCCCCCTCGCCGCCCGCGAAGTGCTCGTGGAGGGTGTTGCCGAGTTCCACCAGTCGATTGGCGACCGCACGGAGCCGGTCGTTGTCGTTGATACGCTGCCAGGCGTCCGCGAGCGCCCCCGAGAGGAGGTCGCCCGGCATCACCTCGAAGAAGTTGTCCTGGTCGTCGAACCCTGCGGTCAGGCGGGTGTAGGGGGTGATCCAGGCGTTCGAGGAGTAACAGGCCGTCGGGTAGCCCGCCGCCGAGAGCGATTCGGCGAGCGTCGACACCTCGTCGGGGAGGTAGGGGTCCTCCTGGGTCGCCCCGTGCTCGGAGGGGTAGAGCCCGGTGAACATCGAGGCGTGGACCGGGAGCGTCCAGGGGGCGGGGGCGACCGCCTGTTCGTACACCCGGGCCTCCTCGGCGAACCGGTCGAGGCCGGGCGTGGTGGGCCGGTCGTACCCGTACGGCGTCAGGCGGTCCTTGCGGACCGTGTCCATGACGACGAAGAGGACGTTCCGGCCCGACGTCTCGCTCATGTTCTCGACTGTGGGTCGCCGGCTAATGAAGTCCGTGGAAACCAGCCGACACCCGTCGGTCGCGACGAGAACGTCTCTCCGATGATATCGCCCCGCGACGGGACGGCCCGGTCAGTCCTGCTGCCAGTAGTAGAGCTCCTCCTTCGGAGCGCCGCAGCTGGGACACTCCTCGGGGAGACCGGCCGCCTCCAGTCGACCGAGCTCCCCGCAGTCCCAGCACCGCCAGTGGAGCTCCTTGGTCCCGGTCCTGCTGCCGGCCTCGTGCTCCATCGACAGCGCCACGACGCCCGCCGCGGTGCTGACGTAGAACCCGTGTTCGTCGAGCCCGCGGACGTGTCCGAGTTCCGTCCCGTCCGCGTCGTAGACGGTCTCGCCGAACGTGATACGCCGGCCGTCCGTGGCCCGCTGCTCGTGCTCGCTCATACACGATTGTATATCACCGAAAATGATAAAGGTTATCCGGGGTAGACGGTGCCGGACGCGTCGGGCGGGGGCCGTCGGATACCCCGATTCCCGCCCCGATCCGCCGGTCCCACACCCCTGCGGCCCGCAGGTTTATGCGTGGCCGCGACCCAGCCGGGGACATGTCGAACCTCGTCGCTCTCCCCCTCCAGCTCGAGGCGCTGGGGTCGCTCCCGGGCATCCTGACGACGCTCCTCGTCGTCGCGGTCGTCATCCTCGTCGCCCGCGTCGTGCTCTCGGTCGCGTGGCGCATCGTCGTCGTCGCGGCGGTGATCGCCGCGATCCTCTGGGTGCTCGGGCTGCTCGGGCCCCTCTCCTCGATCCTCCCGGTGTGAGCCGACGGTCCGCAAGCTACATAGTGGTACATAGCAGAAAAATAGCGCATCATGGCACGACAGTCCTACCAGGACGCGCTCGACCAGCTCCGCGAGGACGTGCTGTTCATGGGCGAGGTCGTCCTCGAACGGGTCCGGGCGGGGCTGGACGCCCTCGCTCGAAAGGACGAGGCGCTCGCCCGCGAGGTCATCGAGGGTGACGACGAGATAAACGAGATGTACCTGGACCTCGAGAGCGACTGTATCGACCTGTTCGCCCTCCAGCAGCCGGTCGCCGGCGACCTCCGGTTCATCGCCGCGTCGTTCAAGATCATCACGGACCTCGAACGGGTGGCCGACCTCGCGACCAACCTCGGGGGGTACGCCATCGAGGCCCAGCGCGACCTCTACCCCGACGTCGACGTCCAGTCGATCGGGGACGCCGTCGTGGAGATGGTCGAGTCGGCGATGGGTGCCTACGCGGAGAACGACGTGTCGGTCTGCCGTGCCGTCGACGAGCGTGACGACGAGATCGACGCCATGTGCGAGCGCGCGTCCAGCACGGTCGTCCGCGAACTCATCGAGACGGAGCTCGACCCCGGGAACGAGGACCGCGACGTCGAGTCGATCATGACCGACGTCTCGCGGCTGCTGCTCACCGTCCGCGACCTCGAACGGGTGGGCGATCACGCCGTCAACATCGCCGCCCGGACGCTCTACATGGTCGAGAACGACGACTCGCTGCTCTACTGAGCACCCTATCGCCGATCGCTGACCCGCCTCGCCTTCCGCCCCGAGACCGCAACCCGCTTGTCCGGCCTCGACCCACAGCCGGTATGCACGTCATCCGCGTCCTCCGGGGCCGGGGCACCGGGCCGACGGCGCTCGCCTCCTACGACGCGGCGCTCGCCTCGGTGAACGTCCACGACTACAACCTCGTCCGTGTCTCCTCGGTCGTCCCCGCTGGGGTCCGCGTGGAGGCGGTCGAGGAGGCCCCCGACCTCGGTCCGGCGGGGAACCGACTGACCGTCGTCGAGGCGCGCTCGACGCTCGCACCCGGGTCGTCCGGGTCGGCCCGGGCCGCCATCGGCTGGGCGCTCCCCCGTGATGGCCCGGGCGTCGTCTACGAGGGGAGCGGCAGGGAACCCGAAGCTGTTCGGCGGGAGGTCCGCGAGGGGCTCGACGCGGCGCGGGACCTCCGGAGCGACCGGGACTGGGACGCCGGCGAGACCGGGCTCGAACTCTCGAGCGCCGGGGCCGACCCCGATCGGCACGTCACCGCCCTCGTCCTCGCGGCCTTCGGCGAGAGCGAGCCCATCGACTGACCGTCGGTCCCGCCGCCGCGTCGTCCGGATCGCGGTAGAGCGGTCGGTCGTCCGACGGGTTTATGCGGCGGCCCGCGCAACCTCGGGGGAGTCGAATGCACGGAAACACGCCCCACGCGGGCCCCGAAAACGGACCGACGGAGCTGGAGCCGGAGGAGCGCCGAGCGCTACGGAGCGACCTCGCCGCGGTGACCAGCGAGGCACGCGCCCTCCTGCCCGACGGCTACCTGATCGGCAGCGAGATCGTCGACGGGACAGACGGTCCCGCCGGCACCGTCGCGGTACGGCCGCCCGCCGGCGCGGTCGTCAGCGTCGACCTCTCGGGGGAGGCGACGACCGCGGAACTCGCACGCTATCTGGTGGCGGCCGCGGCGCTCGAGACCAAACGGAACAGCGGTGCGGGCGACCTGCCGGCCCGGTAGGAGGCTACGGTGGGAAGAGGAACATCGCCATCCCCACCAGCCCAAGCGCGACGACCCCACCGACGGCGAACG
This sequence comes from Salinirubellus litoreus, assembly GCF_037335815.1. Classification (NCBI taxonomy): domain Archaea; kingdom Methanobacteriati; phylum Methanobacteriota; class Halobacteria; order Halobacteriales; family Natronomonadaceae; genus Salinirubellus; species Salinirubellus litoreus. The sequence continues at coordinate 1,122,458 of NZ_CP147841.1, forward strand.
AGAGGAGGAACGGAATCGAGGAGTAGAGCCCCACGAGCGCCCCGCCGGCGACCGGTGCGGGGATGCCCGCGAGCAGGAGGTCGTACCCCTCGCCGCCTGTCTCGGTCTCCATACACGATCCACACGGCGCCAGCTAATTAAATGTTATTAGAGGACGAGCGGCCGCGTTCCCCGACCCCGGTTCGGTGTCTCGCGCCAGCGGGTGAAACCTCCCTGGCGATGCCTCACCGAACCGGGAGCCCCGAAAGCGTATCCGTAACCCGTCGCTCGAACGCCCCATGAGGGAGAACCGCGACCTCTGGAACGCGTGGAGCGACGCCTTCCAGGGCGCGTGGAACGCCGACACGGCGGAGGACGAACTGCCGCCCGCCGGGATCCACCTCGGCCCGGACGCGAACGACTCCGAGACCCGCGAGACGGTCCTCCCCGGCCTCGACGGGCTGGACGCGGTCGAACTCGGCTGTGGCGGCGGGCAGGGCACCGTCGGTCTCGCCCGCGAGGGTGCCGACGCGGTCGGCGTCGACTTCTCCACCGCACAGCTGGATCACGGCCGCCGCCTGCGCGACGTTCACGGCGTCGACGCGGAGTTCGTCGCCGGCGACGTCACCGAACTCCCGCTCGCCGAGAGCGCGTTCGATCTCGCCTACTGCTCGTGGGTGTTCCAGATGGTCGACGACCTCGACTCGTGTTTCGCGGAGGCCCACCGGGTACTCCGGGAGGGCGGCGCGTTCGTCTTCGCCGTCCCGCACCCCTTCTACGAGACGTTCGACCCCGAGGCCCGCGAACTCGACCGGAGCTACTTCGACCGGGGGCCCGAGCGCAAGTCCATCGGCGACTACGACCCCGATCTGCTCGTCTTCCACCATCGGATCGAGGACTACCACCGAGCGCTCGTCGATAGCGGGTTCACGGTCGAGCGACTGCTCGAACCCGGTTCCGCCGATCCCGACGACTACGAGGAGCAGTGGAGCCACAAACCGGATCTGATGGCGAAGGTGCCGCCGGCGCTGGTAGTGCGGGCGGTGGCCGAGTAGCGTTCGATCGTGGTGGGCGAGGGCTTCGCTCGCCTCTCGCCCTACTTCCCCCAGAACGGGTCGACCTTCCGGTGTTTCTCCAGATACTGCGAGAGCGCCTCGATCTCGTCGCTCGGGATGTCCTCGCGGAGCTCCTGTTCGAGTATCTTCGCGTGTTTCTCGGGGATCTCCGTCCAGAGCTCGTCGCCCTCCTCTATCTGTCGGCCCACCGTGGGGCCGTCGATGGAGACGGCGGCGCGGTTGCCCGCCCGGAGCTCGTCGATGTTCTCGCCCTCGTCCTGGATGGACTTGAGCTGGCCGACTCTGGTGGGCTCGTTGCCCTCCCACTTCACCACGCGGGAGTTGCGCTTGAGCGTCCCCGAGAGCACCTCGACGCCGACGACGGCCGGGCTGGACTGCCGGAAGACGTGGTCCTCCAGCACGCGGAACCGGCAGGGCCGGGTGATCTTGTCGAGCACCTGCTCCTGCTGGGATCGCTCGATCCCCTCGACGAACTCCTCGTAGTCGTCGACGAGCTGGTAGATGACGTCCTGCTCGAAGATCCGGACGTCCTGCTCTCGCGCACGTTGCTCGGCGTCGGCGAGGATCTCGACGTTGAACGCGAGGATCACCTCGTGTTTCGGGTCGTTGGCGGTCGAGGCGACGGCGATGTCGCGCGGGGCGACGTCGCCGACCTCCGCGCGGACGATGGGTATCTCGGCCTCCTCCAGGGCGTCCGCGATGGCTTCGAGCGACCCGAGGGTGTCCGCCTTCACGACGACGCCCTCCTCGGCGGTCTCGACCTCGATCTCGGCGATCTCGGCCTCGACGTCCGCGATGACCTCCTCGACCGGACGGTCCCGGACGACCCGTACCGGCGCGCCGGCCATCGCGTCGTCGAGGTCGGGGGCGGCGATCTTGATCCCCGCCGCCGCGCCGACCTCCTCGACCTGCTCGAACCGGTTCTCCGTCCTGATCTCCGCGAGCGGTCGGGGCTGGAGCAGCGCACGCACCTCCGTCACGATGGGGTCCTCGACGCCGCCGACGACGATGGTGTCGCCCTTCCGGACCGTGCCGTCGTAGAGGACGACGTCGAGCGTCGTCCCGAACCCGCGCTCGTCCTTGACCTCCAGTACGGTCCCCGCACCCGGCCCGGCGACGTCGATCTCCATCTCCTCCTTCATGTACCGCTGGGAGAGACCCATGAGAACGGCGAGCAGGTCGGGGATACCCTCGCCGGTCTCGGCGGAGACGGGGACGACGCCGACGTTCCGCTGGAAGTTCTGCACGCGCCAGTACATGTCCGCGGAGAACCCCTGGTCGGAGAGCTCGCCGATGATCTCGTAGAGCGCCTCGTTCAGCCGGTCGGTCGCGTTGTTCGACTGCTCGTCCATCGACTCCTGGATGGGCGTGTCGGGGTTCGGGTTCCACCCCGGCGTCGTGTCGACCTTGTTCGCGGCGACGATGAACGGGGTCTGGGTCCGCCTGAGGATGTCGATCGCTTCGAGGGTCTGGGGCTGGAACCCGTCGTTCACGTCGACGACGAGGATGGCGATATCGGCGAGCGCGCCCCCGCGAGCCCGGAGCGTCGAGAACGAGTGGTGACCGGGCGTGTCGATAAATAGCAGTCCGGGAAGGTCGAAGTCGGTCGGGTCGACGAGCCGCCCCGAGATGTCCGAGATCACGTCGAGGGGGACGGCCGTCGCGCCGATGTGCTGGGTGATCGCGCCCGCCTCGCCCTCGATGACCGCCGACCCGCGGACCTTGTCGAGCAGGCTCGTCTTCCCGTGGTCGACGTGGCCGAGGACGGCCACGATCGGCGTCCGTAGCCCGTGCTCGTCGCTGGCCTCGCCGGTCCCCGGCTCGGTATCGGCGTCGGCATCGGTGTTAGACATGGATGGTCACCCGAGAACTCCTTGTGCCAACCAGCCGTCCGGGGACGTTAAACCTTTCAGAACCCGGTCGTCCGCCGGGTCGTTCCCGTGCCGCTTGGCCCTCCCGCCGTCCGCCGCCGCTACCCGACGGCGAACGATCCCTGCATCCCGACCGACCGGTGTGGTCCGTACCGGGACTCGTATCCCTCACGACCCTCCCCGACGACCGTGAGTGTACGCGCTGGTGTGGATGGTAGGATAGGGAGCCGGAGGGGTCGGCGTCGTTCCACGCCTCCTCGGGGGCTCCGGGGGACGGACCTCGGCCCGTGGTCGAACGGCGAACGCTTCCACGCCGGACCGCTCCGGTCGGTGGTTCGGGGCGAAACGGGAGGAACAGCAAGGATTTATGCCCCGTCGCCGGTCCCCACCCCTATGGTGGAGATACTCGCGGAGAACCTCTCCGGCAAGCGGGTCATGGGCGACGACGGGGCGGAGATCGGAGAGCTCTACAACATCACGATGGATCTGAAGACGGGCGAGCTCTACGACCTCGTGGTCGACCCCAGCGAGAACGTCAGCGCCGACTTCGACGTCGACGAGCGGGGGCACTACCTCGTCCCGATCAGCAACGTACAGGCGGTCAAGGACCACATCGTCGTCCGGCGCTGATGCGAGTCCTCGACGCCTCAGCGTTCATCCACGACTACCACGCCGACGGGGAAACCGTGACCGTCCCGCTCGTCCGCGAGGAACTCGAGGACGAGGCGGGCTACCGGTTCGACGCCCTCGAGGGGGCCGGGATGCGCCTGCACGTCCCCGACGAGGGTGCCGTCGAGACGGTCGAGCGCGCCGCCCGGACCACCGGCGATTCGACCGAACTCTCCCGGACGGACCGCCGGCTGGTCGCGGCGGCGTTCGAACTCGACGCGACCCTCGTCACCGACGACTACGCGATGCAGAACGTCGCCGCCGAACTCGGGGTCGACGTCGAGGTCATCGCCCGGGAGGGCATCGACGAGCGCCGTGACTGGCAGTACCAGTGCCAGGGCTGTGGCCGCGTCTACGACGAACACCGCGAGCGGTGTCCGGTGTGTGGTGCCGGCCTCTCGCGGAAGAACCCCAGCTAGTCGCCGCGGGCGGGACCGCCCTCTCGCTCCCGCTCCGTCTCCTCGTCGGGATCGAGCGAGTCCAGCCCCAGGTCGAGGAGCTGTCGGAGGACCTCCCGTTCGGTGAGGTCGTACCGCGTCGCGAGCCGCTCGACACGCCGTGCCTGCCGGTCGTCGCACACGAGCGTGAACTGACGCATGCCCCACCGTTCTCCGGGGGGTCACGTAAACGTCAGTCGGACGTCCGTCTGCCGGGCGACGGACCCGGGATCACATCCCCATCCCGGTCGCCCGGGCGTAGATGGCGAAGAAGACGATGGCGTCGTACGCCCCGTGGACCAGCGCCGGGACGACGAGGTTGTCGGTGTACTCGTAGGTCGCCCCGAGGATGAGCGAGAGGGCGAACAGCGCGGAGATGGTCGCGGCCTGCGCCCCGAGATCCCCCGCCGTCAGGGCGGTGATGTGCGCGACGGCGAACAGCGCCGAGGAGATGGCGATGGCCGGGATCGGGGCGTAGGACTCCCGGAACAGCCCCTGGATGGCACCCCTGAACAGCAGCTCCTCGCCGGGGCCGATGACGAGGAACGCGAGCGGGATCATGTAGAGCATCACCTCGGGGTTGGCGTTGCCGATGCGCTCGATTTCGTTCTGTGCGGTCTGGACGTTGAACTGCGAGAAGACGAAGCTCACGCCCGCCAGCGCGAGCAGGAGCAGTATCACGCCGGCGACCGTCGCGGCGACGTCGCGCAGGCCCGGGACGCGCACCTTCACGAGGTCGGTCCGCTCGGAGATCTTGATGTAGCCGGCGACGGCGATGCCGAACCCGAGCCCCTGGAGGATGGTCGCCACGGGGACGGTGAGCAGCGGGCGGTTCTGGAGGTCGATGCCGAACGCCGAGAGCACGAACACCCCGGCGAGGACCACCGCGATGGCGACGGCGAACCCGCCGATGGTGAGCCCGATACCGGTCCCGACCGTCCGGAGCCGCTCCTCGGTGCTCGCGCCCCCGAGTCCGGTGTAGTCTGCGTCTGCCATTGGGTGGTCGAACTTGGAATCCCAGGGGGATAGGCGTTACCGAACGGCCGTGCTCACTCGACGACGAGTCGCTCCTTCTCGGCGACCGCACGCGCTTCCTCGAACTCGCCGCCGCCGAGCAGCCCCCGTGCCGCGCGCTTGCCCCACTCGACCGCCGGCTGCGTGAACGTCTCGACGCCCGCGAGCTCGCCGACGAGGACACAGGCCGCCTCCATCCCGTAGAGCAGGTCGCCGATCCCGCGGGCGTCGACGCGGTCGAGTTCGACCCGGACGCTCGGCCGGCCGGCCGCCGCCAGCGACGCCTCCGTCGCCTCGAACTCCGCGTCCAGTAGCTCGCCGAGGGTCGTCTCCCCGTCGCCCAGGTACGACAGCCCCTCGACGTCCGTCTCCGGGATGTCGACGTCGGATCGCTCGCGGGGCCGGACGAGCGTGACCATCTTGTCCCGTCGGCCGGCACGGTAGAGCTGGAGCTGGGAGTGCTGGTCGGTCGCGCCCAGCGCCCGGATCGGCGTCTGTCCCATCCCGTCCTTCCCCAGAGATTCGGCCCAGAGCTGGGCGAACCACTCCGCGAACGACTCCAGCGACTCGGCGTACGGCATCACGGCGTTCGACGTCGCCCCCCGGGATTCGAGGGCGTACGCGACCGCACCGTAAGCGTACGCCGGACAGTCGAACAGCGACCCGGTGAGCGACTCGCGGGCCGCCCGTCCCCCGTCGAGGACAGCCTCGATATCGCCGCCGAGTATCGCCGCCGGCACCAGCCCCACCGAGGAGAGCGCGGCGAACCGCCCCGGCACGCCGTCGGGAACGTCGAGCGCGGGGAGCCCCTCCCGGTCGGCCGCCTCGCGGAGCGGTCCGGACTCGCCAGTCGTCACGACCGTTCGCTCGGTCCAGTCGACGCCCGCGTCGGTCATGGCCTCGCGGACGACCAGGAAATTAGAGAGCGTCTCGGCGGTCGTCCCCGACTTCGAGACGACGTTTACGGCCGTGCGATCGAGCGGGAGCTGCTGTAATACGCGCCGCGTCTCGACGGGGTCGACGTTGTCGAGCACGTGGTGGCCGTCGAGCCCGAGCGCCCGCGAGACCGTCACGGCCCCGAGCGCCGACCCCCCGATCCCGACCGTGAGGACGTGTTCGGCTCCCGAGAGCGGCTCGACCGCCTCGTGTATCTCGCCGGCGTCGGTCCGCTCGGGGAGGCCCAGCGCGGCGTAACCGAACTCCTCGTCCTCGATCCCTTCGGCGATCTCCTCGTGTGCGCGTGCCACTCGCTCGTCCAGCGGTTCCAGCGCATCCGCCGAGACGCCCGGGCTGGCGACCGACCCGAGGGCGTTGCCGATGTCGACTCGCATACCCACGCCTGGACGGGGCGGGCTAATGGTCGTTGCCTCTGCCCGCCTCCCCCGACGTGGTGGCTCCGCGGGCGGGTCCGATCCGCCCGCCACCACCCCACTCCCCTGTTCGACGGTCCCGGGTGCTCGAAACGCGGTCCACGCACGGATCGGGGGGCTTTTCGACCGGCGGGTCCTACTCGTACCTATGACCGAGCCGTCCCCGGCGGACGCGCCCGACGCCGGGGAGGTGGACGAGACGTACGACGGCATCCTCGGCGCGTTCCCGTACGCGTTCCGGGCGAGCGACTCCGTGCTCTTTCGGCTCTACGTCCTCGTCGGGGGACTGCTCGCGGTGCTGGTGGCCCTGGTGTTCGGTACCGCGCTCGTCGTACAGGTGGCGAACACGCTCGGCGGTCCGGGCGGGACGTTCACCTTCTCCCGGACGCTGTTCGTTCTCGTGGGCCTGTTCGTCGTCGCGCCGCTGATCGCGCCCGTCCTGCTGGTCGCACGCCGACACCGCCGGACCGGGAGCGACACCCGCTACGACACGCTGCTCGCGGCCACGGGCGTGCTGTTCGTCGTCTCGCTCTACCTCGGCCTCGTGGCCTCCATCCCCCCCGAGTTCACGCTCGACGGCCGGGTCCAGGTCAGACCGCCGCCGAACGGCCCCTTCGGCCCCCTCGTCGGACTGCTCTACGCCGTCCCCTCGATCGGGGCACCGGTCGTCCCCCTGCTGGGGGCGGCGCTGATCGCCCTCGCACACCGGTACGCGGATTGAAACCCCCCGTCCGGGAGCGAATCCCGACCGAACCGGGACGGATTTCGGTGAGATACGTGTGTGAAATCGGCCAAAGGGTATACTTACCTGGACGCTCGTTCCCACCGGAGGCAAGACAGTGATCGACGCAGATGGACCCGTGGAGTCAGTCACACGGCGTAGCAGCGGGTCCCCCCGGAGGTGTCGCCGGTGAGCGCCGACGGTGCCGGATCGACCCGCGGGCTCGACCTGAAGTTCATGACCGACGGCCTCGGGGAGACGGAGATGGCCGTCATGTACGACCCCGATGCGCCGGAATCGGCCTGGATACGCGCCCCGCGGAAGGCGTTCCTCGAAGGCGTCGAGAGCTACCGCTGACCGCGCGCACGGCCCTCCTGTCCCCGTCCAGTGCGGCGGGACACCGGATCGGTCCGACCAACACTCGCGCCCCGTCATGGATCACGGCTCGCCCCGCTCCGTGAGTCGTGTGCCGTCCTCCGCGGGTAGTCACCCCGCACCGGCCCTCCGCTCGCCGCCCGGCATCCCAGGGCTCCCCGCAGTCGGAGTTCCGCTCTCGCCCCGTCCGGCGTCACGGGGTCCCGTTTCCGCCGGTCGTCGCGGCTACCGTGCCCAGGGGACACGAAACGCCGAAGGGTTCAGGGCGACTCCGTGGGACCATGACCGGAGACGACGGGGTCGACCCCGCCGGCGACACGATCGATCGGGAGGCGACCGAGGGCCGGTTCCTCGTCACCCACGCCGACGGCGACTCGGCGGTGCTGAAGGACGTCGAGAGCGGCCAGGTCAACACACTCGCGGACAACCCGGGTGTCGAGGAGCACGACGTCGTCGAGGCGACCATCGCCCCCGAGCCGCCGATGGAGGTTACCTGGCGGGTTCTCGAGGTGCGCGAGCGCCACGCCCTCCGCGTCGAGGAGAGCGACGAACCGCCCACCGCACGGGAACGCGAGGTCGCCGGCGAACAGGACGTCGGCGACCTCGCCCGGCGCGAGCGGGCCGGCGAGGGCGAGATACACGTCCTCACCGTCCCATCGGAGGAGGTCGAGGCGGCGATCGCCGACGTGCTCGAAGACGAGGGGACGCTCGCCCGGGCGGCCAGACTCGGCGTCGCCCGCGTCGAGGTCCGCTCGGCGACCACCGACGAGTACGGCGTCGTGAGCGTCCGTTACATGCCCTGAGCGCGGGTTTATCTCCGCCCGGTGCCTGTACGTGGCATGGCATCCACGTCCACGTCCGTCGCACGGCGAGTCGAGACTGCGGCGACCGGGTGGCCCGGGGTCACCGTCCGCGACCACCGCTTCGGCGGGCGCGAGTTCCGGCTCGGTACCCGCGAGGTCGGCCACCTCCACGGCGACCGCCAGGCCGACATCGCCTACCCGCGGCCCGTCCGCGACGCCGTCGTCGAGGCCGGTCTCGCCGGCCCGCACCACCTCTTTCCCGACTCGGGGTGGGTCACCTACCGCGTCGAGGGTTCCGATTCGGCCGACCGGATCGCCGACCTCCTGCGGCTCTCCTACCTCGTCCACGCCGCGGCGCTCCGACGCCGGGATGACGACCCCGAGCTGGCGGCGCTCGACGTGCTCGCGGAGCTGGACGCGCTCGGGCTCGATCCCGACGTGACGGTCGCCGCCCGCGCCCGCATCGCCTGAGCCCGGATTTCCTCTTACCACACTCCTCGCCAGCACTCCTCCGCGCCACCGTTCCTCCCCGAATTCGCGTGCTCCCACGACCCCGCGTGCGCTCCGCTAGCGGGCGTGCGGGGAGCCTTATGCCGGTGGACGCCGTAGTCGCTCCGTGCCGCGTCCCTCGCTCCCCCTCTCGGACCCGTCCCCTCGTCTCGTGGTGTTCACCCTCTGGTTGCTCGTCTTCGCCGTCGGGACGCAGGCGATGATCATCGCGCCGATCATCCCGCAGATCGCCCTCCAACTCGGTGTCGAGGAGGCCCGCCTCGGGACGCTCGTCACCTCCTACGCGGTCGCCGTCGGCGCGTTCGCGCTCGTCACCGGCCCGGTGAGTGACCGCGTGGGACGGCGGACGGTCCTCGTCGTCGGGACGGCGCTGATGGCCGCCGCGCTGGCACTCCACGGCCTCGCGGGTTCGTACCTCTCGTTGCTTCTCGTCCGGGCGCTGGCCGGCGTCGCCGGGGGTGTCCTCAACGGCGCGGCGATCGCGTACGTGGGTGACTTCTTCGCGCCCGACCGACGCGGCCGGGTCAACGGCTGGGTCATCAGCGGCTTCGCCGCCGGACAGATCGCCGGCATCCCCGTCGGGACGCTGCTCGCCAGCGGCTTCGGCTACCGCGCGCCGTTCCTCCTGTTCGCGGTCTTCGTCGCGCTCGCGCTCGTGCTCGTGTTCGTCGCGCTCCCCCAGCCGGCGGTCGGTCGCGCCGTGACGCCCCTCTCGCTCGGCTCGGCGATCGGCGGCTACCGCGCGCTCCTTGCCCGGCGGGACGTCGCCGCCGCGACCGTCGTCTTCTTCGTCATGTTTGGCGGGAACGCCCTCTACACGACGTTCCTCCCGACGTGGCTCACCGTCACCGTCGGTGTCGGCGCGGGGGCCATCGCCACGCTGTTCCTCCTCGGCGGGCTCTCGAACGCCGTCGTCGGCCCGCTGTCGGGATCGCTCTCCGACAAGCTCGGGCGGAAGCGCATCATCGTCGCCGCCAGCGTCGGTCTCGCCGTCCTGATGGCGCTCACCCCCTTCGCCGGGTCGTTCGCCCTCGTCGCCGGCACCTTCGTCGTCGTGATGGCGCTGTTCGCCTCCCGGGCCACCTCGTTCACGACGATGCTGACGGAGCTCGTCGACGGCGACCAGCGGGGCTCGCTCATGTCGCTCACCGTCGGCGTCGGACAGGTCGGAATCGGCGTCGGCGGCGCGCTCGCGGGCTCGGTCTACGGGAGCGTCGGCTACACCCCGAGCGCCGTCGCCGCCGGCCTCTCGATGCTCCTCATCGCCGGGCTCGTCGTCGTCTTCCTCCCGGCGACCGGGCCCGTGCCCGGTGCGGTGTCCGGGCCGACCGCACCGATCCCCTCCGCACCGCCGACGGCCGATCGGCCGGTACCCGGCACCCCCGTCGATCGCCCCGACCTCGCTCCCGACGCGCTCTGCGGGCCGATGGCCGAGTGTGGCTACCGGGACGACGACTGAACGCGACCGATACGTCCCCCTCCCCCACCCTTCCCCTCTCCCTCGTGTCCGTCCACCTCGCGGGGTTAAGCGGATCCGCCGCTCGGGCCGAGCGCTCCTCGTCGATTCGATACGGCCGCTACGACCCCGCTCCCGACCGTCCCGATATGGTACGCCCGTTCGCCGTCGGTCCCAGGTGGACAACGAGCTACCGAGAACGGGATCGGGAGTGTCGATCGCGGACTCGCCTCCACGCGAACGGGTGATTGCCGTCGGGGTCTCGGGCGTCAGCGGCCCTGTCGGAGCTCCTGGACCAGCTGTCGGATGACCTCGCCCTGGTGTTCGAGCAGTTCGTTCTGCCGTTCGACGGCCGCGGCGAGTTCGGAGAGGCGCTCGGCAACCTCCGGCGGGACCTCACCGGCCGGCGCGGGCGTGTCGTATCCGTCCGCCTCGACCGTGCTCGATCCGTCGCTCTCCGTCCCTGCCCCCGTCAGATCCATCGGCTCCGGATCCACGCGGCCGAGGATGTTCCCCTCCTCGTCCCCGTCGTCGGTACTCGCGGCCGCGGTCCCCGCGTCGGGGCCCGCTGCGCCTCCACCGTCGTCCTCCCCGCCGAGGAGTTCCGCGAACTCGCGCTCCCCGACCGTATCGTCATCGGCCCCCTCGTCCGCCTCGTCGGGGGCGACGGCGGCCTCGAACTCGGCGGGCGAGGAGACGCCGTGGAACTCGAAGGCCGCCTCCTGTATCGCCCGCTTCACGGTGCCGGCGTGCTCGTTGGGGACCTTCACCCGCTGGGGGTAGCCCGCGACCTCGATCGAGACCTCCGTGGCGACCGCACCCTCCTCGAAGTCGAGCCCGGTGAGGTCCGCGTACGGCGCGATCTCGAACTCCTCGTCCCAGACGGCCTCGCCGACGTGCTTGACCACCCGGCGGTCGGTGACGACCAGCGTGAGTTCGCTGAACCGGTAGGTCCCCCGGACGGCCTCGTCGGCCTCGATGACCCCCGCGGTCCGGAGGACGGCGGTCAGCAGCGGGACGAGCACCTCGTGGGTCCGCCCCGAGGGGACGGTGAAGTCCTTCACCCCGTCGACGTACGCCAGCCGGAACGTCGTCTTGCGCCGGCCGCTCCGGAGTTCGAGCCGCTCGACGTCGTGGGGGTACGCCGAGACGGATTCGTCGCTGAGCAACCCCTCCGCACGGTAGACCAGCGTACGGGTCGGGGTGAGGAGGACCGCGTCGTCGCCGCCGATCCCGATCCGGGTGAGGACCCGCTCGCCGTCGAGCCGCGACCGAACGAGGTCCGGGTGTTCCATGCCCCCACGCATACCCCGGTCGCCAATAAAACCGGAGGTGGATACGCCCTCCGTCAGCGCCACGGCTCGTTCCCCCGCGTCCGGCCACCCCTCCCTCCTGGGGCGTCCGCTCTCGTCCCTGACGCCCCGTCGCGGTCGGCGGATATGAGAGGGTTTAAGACCGCGACCGGGGTACGATGAGACGCGCCCGGGTGGCTTAGTTGGACATAGCGCCGCACTCATAGGGTTCAGAGACACGGCGTCCACCGCGGCCCACGAGGCACGCCACGCCTCGAACCTGGGTCATGCGGAGATCGCGGGTTCGGAGCCCGCCCCGGGCATCGCTTCTTTCGGCGTCGCCTCCCCACGAGCCACCGCGCTCGCCGTCGCCACGCCCCCACTCGACGGCCGACGTAGCACGGCCATGGACTCCCCCTGTCCTCTGTGACCGGACGGAAACCTACAGGACGTGGGCGTCCGTACTACTCGACGAATGGTACTCTGTGACCGCTGCGGGATCGGCATCGACACCGAGGAGGAGTACGTCGACCTGGCCCACCACCACCCTCACCTGACGTTCGACAGCCGGTTCTGTTCGGTCGACTGCACCATCGCGTATCTCGAAGACGGGCTCCTCGAGGGCGGTTGATCCCGAATACCTCGGTTCGCCCGGCGAGAACGTCGGTACGGGCCTCACGACGGCGCGGGCTTCCGGATCGCGCCGACGTTCCCCGACGGTGACGAGTCCACCGTTCGGGTCTCGACGAACTCGACGGTGACCCGGACGTCCCGGCCCGTCCGCCGCTCGACCCGGCTCTCTATCCCGTCGGCGAGGTCGGAGTAGGACCTGTCCGCCGCCCGGCTCACGGTGACCGTCACCTCCGGCGTGGCGCGACCCCAGGTCCAGCCCCCGTACGTCGCCTGCACGTCTCGCAGTGTCAGGTCCTCGTACGCCGGCTCGGAGAGCGTCGCCTCGACCTCCTGGTCGACCTGCCACGTGAACGCGACGTTCGTTCCGGTGAGGACGCCGACACCGACCGTCGCCACCAGGACGACGGCGAGCATCGCGTACACGGCCGTCCGACGCTCGTCGGGGATCGACTCCCGGAGCGACCGGTCGCCGATCCCCCACGTCGGTCGGTACCCCATCGCGACGAGGGTGAGGAAGGCACCGACGTTGATCGCCAGGACGTTCACCAGCAGCAGGAGGAACGCCCCGAACGCGAACAGCGGGATCCCCCACGCGCCCGCGAGTCCGACCGCGGCCGCCGCCGGGATCAGCGCCGCGGTGATCATCACGCCGATGAGCGCCGTCGACTGCTCGGTCGTGTACCCGAACGCGCCGACGACGCCCGCGACGCCCGCCCCGACGGTCGAGAGCAGCGACGGGGCGAGCCGGAACCCGGCGAGTTCGAGCCCCGTTATCGAGAGGCTCGGCGGGACGACTCCCGTCGTCCTGACCACCCAGGCGAACGCGCCCGCGCCCACGACCGCGAGCCCGAGCCCGAGGGCCTGCTCGCGGAGGCTCGCCGCGAACAGGTCCCAGTCACCCAGCACCATCCCCGCCGGGGCGGCCAGCGCGGAACTCGCCTGCGGGGCGATGATCATCGATCCGATGAGCAGTGCCGGCTGATCGAGGAGCAGACCGGCCGCCGCCGCGATAACGCTCAGCAGCGTCCCCACGTAGTAGAGCTGGTAGGGCCACTGTATCTCGCGTATCTTCGCCTGGAGCTCCCACTTCGAGAGCTGTCGGAGGCTGTCGGCGTACCGCTCCTGGAGGTCGGTGAGGTTCGGCGACTGGGCGAACTCCACCCCCGTCATGACGGTGTAGGAGTCCTCGTCCACCTCGAGGAGGTCGTCGAGCACGGCCGACGTGGCCGCCGTCGGGACGGCGAAGAAGAGGTGGACCTCGTCATCGTCCTCGATGGTCGTGTAGTCGATCTCCTCCTCGTCTAGCGACGACATGATCGCCTCCCCGTCCTCCTCGGCGACCTGAACGTGTAACTCTCGCACGTCTATGCCTCCCTCGAGCCGGGACGCAGTTGTAGGCGGTGCTTGCTGACGCACCCACCTTCTCCCCCGGAGGAGCCCGTGAGAGTCACTGGGGTGGAGTCGGAGCCAACCCCACTTCCCGACGCCGCTCTCCACCGACCGAGGGGCCGACAGGCCGCCGGCTACCTCCGCCTGCAGATGAAAGCTCGTCACCCTTGCTCGTTCTCCTCCTCGGCTCGGTTGGAGAGATCGAAAATGTTCTTCCACGAACCCGAACTGCAGTTCGAAGTCGAGGTAGAGGAACCGGATCCGTACTTCGCCAAGATGCTCCAGCAGGCCGTCGGCGGGGCCGAGGGCGAGATGCGCGTCGCGCTCCAGTACATGTTCCAGGCGTTCGCCGTCCCCACGGACAAGAAGGAGTATCGGCAGCTTCTGATGGAGACGGCCGTCGAGGAGCTGGGCCACATCGAGATGCTCGCGACGGCCATCACGAAGAACCTCGAGGGTGCGCCCGAACACCTCCGCGAGGAGGCCCGCGAGGACGACGCCGTCATCGACGCGATGATGAGCGGCGGCCAGCCCCGCCAGGCCCTCTCGGCCGGGCTGCACGCGATGCCGGTCGACAGCAACGGCGTCCCGTTCACCGGGAACTACGTCGTCGCCAGCGGGAACCTCGCCGCGGACATGTACGCCAACGTCATGGCCGAGTCCACGGGGCGGCTGCTCGCCACCCGCCTCTACGAGATGACCGACGACCAGGGCATGAAGGACATGCTCTCGTACCTCATCGCCCGGGACACGATGCACCAGAACCAGTGGCACACGGCGCTCGACACGCTCGACGACCACGTGCCCGTCCCCGCGAGCTTCCCCCAGGAGAAGGAGAACGGGGACGTCAACTACACGTTCATGTCCACCTTCAGGGACCGGCACGAGGACCCCGACACGCCGTGGACGAACGGCGACTCCCACGACGGGAAGGGCGACTACTCCTACGGCTACCAGCCGGGCGGCGGCGAGCCGGACGTCACGGAGATGCTCGAGGAGATGTACAACGAGGCCACCGGGGAGTAGCTCCCGGATCTCCCACCGGGGCACCCGGGACGACCCGCCGTCCGAACACCACCTTCCTGTCGCGGCGCACCGGACGCCGGGCGTCGAACCCTTCGAGCCAGCGGTCGCCTCGGCCGTGCGGTCGACCGCCGGCGGACCGACCCGGCAGTGGCCGGCGACACTGACTTCCCACCTCGGGACCACACGCCGACCCGTGAACGAGTCACTAGGCGCGGATTCGGGTACGGGAAGCTACGGGGAATCGAGCGACAGCACCGGCGAGAAGGTCTTCGAGTACGCCTCCGAGTACGGACCGACGGACCTCGACGAGCTCCGCGAGCTCGCCAGCTCCGGCGCGATCACGGGGCTCGGCGGGGCCGTGACCGTGCTCCGGGGGCTCGGGTCGCTCCGCCGCGGCGAGACCGGACGCGGGCTGTTCCGACTCGCGACGGGCGTGCTGCTGCTCGCCCTCGCGGTCGCCCAACGGCGGACCCGGGACGAGGGGTCCGGGGGACGCGGGACCGGCACCGCCGGTGTCGACCAGACGGACGTCACCGGTAGCACCACCGACCTCGAGGACGTCAGCAGCGGACTGGATACGGACGAGGGGAGAGGGACCGACGCCGACCCGGCGAGTGTGGTCGACACCGGCTCCGACGTCGAGGACGTGAGCACCGGCCTGGACGCCGAGGATCGCGACGCGTCCGTCGACGACATGGACCGGACCGACGTCGCCGACACCGGTCCCGACGTCGGCGGGATCGACACCGACCCGGATCCGGGCTCCACCTCCCAGGAGCGAGCCGACCGGAGTGACCACGGGAGCGACACGGAGGGGGATAGGGACACCGACGACGGGGGAGCCGGTGTCAGCACCGACTCGGGTGAGGTAGGCGTCGAGGAGGAGACGAGCGACGGGGTCGGTGCGGACGTCGACACCGACGACGAGGACGAGGAGTCCCGGTAGTCCGTCCGGGAATCCCACCGCGGTCGGCGAATACGAACACGAGCGGCATAATCCACCTGACGGTCCTCCCGCGAGCCCGGGCGCGATGCACCGGGCGGCGCGACGGGAGCTTCCGACGCCTCTCGTCCGGACTGCCTTACAGAGATTCAAGGAGAATGCCTGACCCTTTAGGGTCAGGATGAATCCGACATTCCATTTCACTAACCACTGTCGATAGCACAGCCCGATATTCCAACAGTTTCTTAAGATAACACATTCAATTACATTTGTAATGGTCACGGTGACTGTCACCGCGAAGTTCCACAACCCATCCCTCTCACGGCGGAAAGAGTGGCAACACGCTACTCACCTCTACCGTGATACCAAGCAGTTCTGTATCGACGGGTGGGAGAACGGCGACTTCGACAAGTCCGTGACCACGGCCAGCATCGACAACGGCCTCTACTCGGCTCTCCAGAACCAAGCCATTCGAGAGGCAAAATCCGACCACAACAAGGACGGAGAGGTTCGCTACCGAGAGAGTCAGCCGTTCGCCGTCAACAACCAGAACTGGGAACTCGGCACGACCGAGAACGGCACAGTCGTCGTCGGCTTCCCGTGCGTCTCCCAGTGGTGGTACACCCCGATAGCGGTGTACGACGATATTGCCGACCCTGTAGACCGGCTGGTTGAGGGTGACGCCGACAAGACCCGCCTACAGGTCTACCGTCGCGGAGACGACTGGTACTGTACGTTCAATATCGAGTACGAGACGGAGCCGACAGGTGAGACGCCTATCGGTGTCGATATTGGCGAACGACACATCCTCGCGGTGACGGCCTACGGTGAGGGTAAGTCGATGCTGGTGTCTGGTGGTGAGGCGAAGTACGTTCGACGCAAATATCGTTCCCTACGCGATTCGCTATCGAAAGCGGGTGCGCTTCGCGCACGCAACCGTGTGGGTCACAAAGAACAGCGTCGAATCAAAGACCTGAATCACAAACTCTCCCGTCGCCTCATCACGTTCGCGGACCAGTTCGAGACCCCCGTTAT
Source organism: Salinirubellus litoreus (assembly GCF_037335815.1). NCBI lineage: Archaea > Methanobacteriati > Methanobacteriota > Halobacteria > Halobacteriales > Natronomonadaceae > Salinirubellus > Salinirubellus litoreus. The sequence continues at coordinate 1,139,057 of NZ_CP147841.1, forward strand.
TCGGATGGAAAACCTCGAAGGTATCCGCGAGAACAGTTCGTGGTCGGGCGTTCACTCGTGGCACTTCCACCAACTCCAGCAGTTCATTACCTACAAGGCCGAACGCGCTGGTATCCGCGTCGAGACGGTCGATGCGTATCACACCAGCCAACGATGTTCGGTGTGTGGTTCGATGGGAACCCGTGATGGCGACCATTTCGCGTGCTCGGAGTGCAACCGTGGACGCCACGCCGACCTGAACGCTTCGGAGAATATCGCACAACGGGAGGGAGAACCATGCACGGGCTAACGCGTTGGGCGAGTCGAACCGTGCTACCTCGCTGGTTGAACAGCCAGCCGTCTTCGACGCCCGCTGTATGCGGGGAGGAAGGCCCCATTGACAGGGCTACACGCGCTGGAAAGCACACCGTTGGTCACAACTCGGTGGCGACCGTCGACGTTCCACGCGAAAGCGTACTTGAGAACCGAGGAAACGCGCAACCCGAATATCCACTTCGTGGATTCCCGCGTCTTTAGGCGCGGGAGGATGTCAATTCGGCAAGCAGCAGCTACTCCCCCCTGTGGACCCTCGCCCGTGATGCGATGGCAAGATTCACAGACGACGACCGTGGCCGAGACGTCGTAACGTCGGACGGAACCCGCGTCGGTACCATCAACCAGGTCGACGACGACCGCGCGACGGTCGACCGCGACGACGACGAGAGCCTCACCGACAAGATCAAGGACATGCTCGGCTGGGACGACGACGACTCCAACGAGATCCGGGACGAGCACGTCGACCGACGGGAGGACGATCGGGTCCACCTGCGCCAGCACTGAGCGTCACGGCTCAGGCACGGACGTCGAGTCGGGACTACACCACCCTTTCTTCGAGGATCGAGAAGGCGAGAGCCCGCGAGCCGCCGCACTCGTCTCGGCCGCGAGTCACGCCGTCCCGTCGGCTACCGTCGGACCCCCGCTCCGCCGTCGGCCGTGAAAACTGATCCCCTCGGTCCTCCCCGACCCCTCGCGAGACGAGACGGACGAGGACCGGAGCTCGCCTGTGCGACGCGCTACTCCGAGTCCTCGATCTTCTCCACGATCCGTTGCGACTTCTCGGCGGCCTCCTTCTCGTCGGAGACGGCGTCGACCGGGACCAGCACGCTCTGTACCTCCCAGTCGTCCCCGTCGGACTCGTGGCCCGTCCGGACCTCGCTCCCCTCGCAGACCGACTCGGCGGGGTTTCTCGCCCAGTCGGGCGTCCGGATCTCGTCGAACTCGTCCGGATTCTCGTAGCGAACGTGGTAGTAGTCGTCGCCCTCTTCGGTCGTCTCGACCGGAGTATACCCTGCCATGGCTCCACTTGTCGGGGCTCGACGGAGAGTCGACTGCCAGCCATCGCAAGGCCGTCCCGACGTCGGGCCACCGCGTCACGGGAACCCGCGTCCGGGAGCCACAGAGCCGCGCCACCAGGCCCGGGACTGGGTGTTGGCGTGAGTACCCCACGTTCGAGCACGACCTGGAGAACAGCCACTTCGCGGGGAACGAGCCGTTCGATGTGCTAGATGAATCGCCGGACGGGAAGGACGAGGCTATTCGACACACGAAATCCGGTTCGAACGCGCTGCGCGGTCGGGTCCGACGGTAGTCGACGGGACCGCCGTCTCACACGGGTCGTCGTCTCGTACGGGCCATCGCGGTGATCCGTCGGCGATCACCGACCCGACCCGGCGGTCGCCGGTAGAGAGCTACGAGGATCCGTTCAGTCGCCACTCCCGGTCGCGTCCTCGTCGTCGCTCCACTCCTCCGTCTCGTCGAGGACCCCCTCGTGATCGTCGCCGGCCGCGTCGTGGACGCCGCTCGCGTCCCCGCCGGCGTCCACGCCGTCGAGCGACTCCCCGGCCGGGCCGCCGTCGACGGCGTCGGCGGTGACACGGAGCGCCTTCGTCGCGGTACGGTTGCCGACTTCGCTCACGACGACCCGCTTCGCGAGGCCGGTCGCGCCGCCGTCGTCGACGATACGCTTCGCGAGCAGGCGACCGACGGGGCGGCCCAGCGTGTCGGACAGGTGGTCGAAGTCGATCGGTTCGTCCGCCGGCTGGTCGGCCAGTATCGCCTCGAAGTCGATGGCGTCGTGTATCTCCCTGGCGACGTCGGCGGTGAACACCGCGTCAACCGTCCGCTCGAACGCACTCGTCCCTCCGTCGTCGTCGGCTGAGTCTGTCATGATAGGGTGTCGACCGCCGTGACGGCGGCCACGGATCGAAGGACGTGTGGCTCCCGGATACTGGTGTGGCCTGCGAGTGCAACCGCTAGGCGGTGACGCCGGGGCACTCGCAAGCACAACGCCGTCGGGGCTCCCCACCTACCATCGCCTATGACTCGCTCGAGCGATCCGATCGTCGACGAATCGCCGAACGCGGGTGTCCGGGGGGAGGAGAGCCCATCGGAACGGCTCTCGCGGGCGGTCGAGGACCGCGTTCCCGGCGTAGAGCCCGGCCACGACCCCGGAACGTGGACCTCCGTGTTCCGCGGCGCGGAGGGGGGTCTCGTGGCGACGATCGTCATGACCATCTTCCGGATGCCGGTGTTCAGAGCCCTCCCGCCGACGTCGGAGTTCTGGGGCCAGTACGTCGGCGGCGGCCCGGCCGAGGAGTACACCGCTCCGGGTCTCGTCCTCCACCTCCTCTACGGTACGGTCGGCGGTACGGTTCTGGGGGTCCTCTTCCCGCACATCGACCGGCGTTCCCCGGCGCGGACACAGGCGACCGCACTCCTCTCCGGTGTCGTCTACGGGTTCGTGCTCTCGGCGTTCGGCGTCCGGGTCATCTTCCGGCACCTCCTGAACCGTGAACTCGACGAGGAGGACGTCCTCGTGTTCCACGTCGCCCACGTCGTCTACGGGCTCACGCTCGGGATGTGGCTCGGAAAGCGGCAGTCGCGCGGTGAGGCCTACGAATCGCGGAAGGCCGGCGACGAGACCGCTCCCGCCCGGTAACGACTGACGTTCGGAACGGGGAGACGCGGCCATCGCACGACACCACCTCCGGGGCACGGGCCCTCTCAGAGGAACCCGACCCGCCCCGCCGACGGGTCGACCACCGCCCGCCCGCCTACCGGGACCGGGACGACGGGATGGGTGTGGCCGACGTCGAAGTCGAGGACGAGCGGGGCGTCGGGGTTGTACTCCCCGACCACCGCCGTCACGGCCTCGTGCTGGCGCTCGCGGTACTCGGCGCGGGCTTCGGGTCCGGGGTCCGAGAACGGATCGCGGGCCTTCGCCCGGCCGACGAGGACCGCGCCGACCCGCCCGAGGACGCCCCGTTCGCCGAGGCCGAGTAGCATCCGGCGGACCTCGCCCTCGCCCGGCCGCTCCTCGCTCGTCTCCAGCAGGAGCACCGCGCCGTCGAGCGACTCGACGGGAGGCATCGTCCGGTCCGCGGCGAGGACGGTGTCGAGCACCTCGAGACACCCACCCCAGACTCGACCCTCGACGCGGCCGTCGCCGCCACGCCAGGTCCACCCCGGATTCGGTTCGCGTTCGAGGGGCTCCTCGAGCGTTTCGGGCTCGGCCCACTGCGGGTCGTCGTCGGAGAACTCCACCGCCGGATAGGTCTCGCCGATCCGCTCGTCGAACAGCGCCCGCTCGAGGAACTCGATCGTGTAGTCGAACGGACCGCCCGCACAGCCGAGGTCGGTCATCACCGTCCCGCCGTAGTAGGAGACGAGGCCGGCCTCCCAGAGCGCGGTGTGGAGGTGGGTGTTGTCGCTGATGCCGAAGAACCGCGTCGGGTGAGCGGCGAGGACGTCGGCGTCGAGGTGGCGGAGGATCCGGACCTGATCGTTCCCGCCGATCGTCGTGAGCACGGCCCCGACGTCGGGGTCGCGAAAGGCCCGCTCGACGTCGCGTGCCCGGGCGGTGGGGTGGTCGTAGAGCCACTCGTCCGACCGCCGGGCCGTCGGGAACAGCACCGGTTCGAGACCGAGGCGCTCGCGTAGCGCCCGTAGACCGCGATCGAGGACGTGCGGGAACCGCGCGGCCGACCCCGAGGCGGGGGCGAGGACGGCCACCCGGTCACCGCGATCGATAGGCGGCGGCGTAACGAACTCCGTCATACCCCGACCCGGACCCGGAGCGACAAACGGGTTCGGGTCGACCCACACTCCCTGTCACGGTCCCCGGCGTCACCCCGTCGATCCGGGCGCACGGTCCCGCCCGAACCGGTAGCCGAGGGCGAACACGAGCAGCGGCGTCACGAGGTACGTCACCAGCGAGACGAGGAGTCCGTAGGTGGCGACGGTCCGCCCGACCGTCCCGAACCGCGGGAGCCACCAGGGGGACCCGCCGTCGGTCCCTATCGTGCCCACGACGACGGCGTCGATGGTGCCACGAACCACGATCGGAACTGCGAGGAGGACGGTCAGCGCGGCGGCGTACCGGAGGGTTCGAGTGGAGAGCACGCCATCGGATTCGGGGGGTCGACCGGTAGGTCTTCGGGTGGTAGTCGACCGATTCATACTCACGGACATAAGTACGTGAAAGCATTCGGAGGTTCGATGTCGTCAAGGGCAGACAGTGCAGCCTCCTGAAGTTCATCCAGCACGTCGAATAGGCGGTTGCCGAGTGCTTGATTGAGTCGCCTCCAGCACTCTTCTACGGGGTTCAGCTCCGGTGAACCCCGTGGAAGGTAGCATAGTTCGATCGGAGTGTCTTCGACGAATTCCTGCACTGCGTTCGCCGTAAAATACGAGGCGTTGTCCAAGACAACGCAGATCTTCTCACCGAATTCGTTCTGGAGTGCGTCAAGTAGACGGATTGTTGTATCGCTGTTGAAGTTCTCTGCACATGGGAGAAAGAACGTCTCACCGGAACCGCTCACCGCTCCAAGCAGCTTGATGCTGTCCCACGCGCCCGTCACCGGCAGTGACGGGCGCTCGCCTTCAGGAAACCACGCATAAATCAGCTTCGAGAGGACCTGTCGCGTCTGATCTACTGCGAGAACTGTGTAGTCGTCGTCCAGATCGTCGCGCTTTTTTTGAACCCCTCTTGCCAGGCCTCCTGTGCCCGTTCGTCAGACTTGTAGTATTCCGGCCGGGCTGTCTTCCAGGACAGCCCGGCCTCGGACATCAGTCGTCGGACGTGACGTTCACAGTACTCAACGTCGAACTCCTCGGAGAGGTAGTGACGCGCCAACGGAACAGACCACGCAGGCGCGTCATATCCGACTTCCTCGGGTGACTCGTGAAGAGCCTCAACGAACTGCTCGTGCTGTTCCTCAGAGAGTTCGGCCGGTCTGCCTTCTCGTGGTTTGTCGTAGACAACCTCCTCGAACGGCTCATCGGCGAGCCGTTCGAGTCGAGAGAACCATTTCGAGGCCCAACTGCTAGAAAATCCGTAGAGTGCGGCAGCATCGGTTTGCGTCAGATCGTCGATCTCCTTGTAGGTGATCGCAACCATGAGCCGCTTTGTCGCGTCGGCATCATCGACCTCCGCCAAGATCTGGCGGAGGTCTTCGACAGAGACGTTCTCCAACCTCGCCATACTGCTCCTTGTCGCTGGACTTCCATGAAATTTTAGCCCTCAGTATCAGTCCGGCGTGTAGCGTTCGCGCCAGACGCGAGCGCGGTCGGTCGCCGCCTCTCGGTTCGTGTAGGTCTCCCGCTCGTAGGCAGGGCCCTCGGGGGCCTGTTCGAGCGCGTCGAGCGTCACCGCCCACTCGTCGGCCGCCGTCCGGCGGACGACTACGCGGACGAACCGGTCGGGACGTTCCCACTCCGTCCGGTCCTCGTCGTCGTCGACGACGTGCCACTCGTCCGCGTCCATACGGGGGCGTGCCCGCCAGCCCGCATGAACCCACCGGCACCCGCGGCGTCCGTCCGCCGCCCCGACAGCCTCAAGCGCCCGCCACGACGAGTAGGGACGTGCAGTCCGACGACCCGACGGTCATCCGGGTGCTCGCGGTCCACGCCGACGACGTGGTCTCGGCGCTGGAGGCGAACGCGAGCCGCGACGTCCGGGCCGTGCTCCGCGTGACGCCGCCGTTCGCCGGGCGGATGCGCGCCAGGCTCCACCTCGCGGGTGCGGAGGGGGGGTACGACACCCAGCCCGAACCGCTCCACGTCCCCCCGGAGCGGCTGGTCGAGGACGACGCGCTCGGCTACCCGACGCCCGACCGGACGGCGGACGAACTCCGATCGGAGTCGGGTGACGCGTTCACCCCCAGCGACCACCGCGAGTACCACACGCGACGGGTCGAGGAGTGGCGCGAGACCGTCCGGACGTCGATCCGCGAACGGGCCGCGATACCGACGCCGACCGGCCCACACGAGGTGCGCGTGGCGACGCTCGGGTGAGCACGCGCGTCCGCTCGCCCCGGTTCGGGTCGATCACGGCCCACGATCGCCATTCATGACTGATATATTAACTATGTCCGAAACGGCCTGAGGTATCTTTATAAAAGTTTTAGACGTCTCTGGATGGGCCGTAAAACGTCGGATGGTCGCGCCGAGGAGTCGTGAAACGTGCCGAACTCATCCGAAGGCTCTCACCGATATATGGGGGTGGGGTACTATGGGAGGAGTGAGGCCGCAATGTCCACGACGAACCCCTCCAACTGGATCGACGAGGAGACGACCACCGTTCGCGCCGCCGCCCGGGCCACCGCCCGGCTCGGCTCGACCGCCGTCAGACCGGTCCGTGCCCTGGCGTTCTGGCTGGCGGTCGTCCTCCCGTTCGCCTACCTCTCCCTGCTCGTGGGCGGCATCGGGACCGAGTCCGAGCTGTTCACGTTCGCCGGACTCGTCGCCGCGAACGCGGTCGCCCTCCTCGTCGGTCACGACCACCACCGCTGAACCGCCCGAATCGCCCGAATCGCCCGAATCGCCGGGTCCCCCCCACGGCCTCAACGGATCCCTCTCCCTACCCTCACTCCCGGTAGTGACGACCCGGCATCGGGACCGTCTCGTCCCGTTCCGAAGATGCCCGTCCACGGTGGACGGCAAGGGCGTAAATCGAGCGTGAGCGCCGATCCGCTCCGGCCGCTCTGGCATTATTCGGCGACAGCAGACGGGTCGCCTGCGTGGACGTGACACAGGTTTAAGTAGTCGGGGTGCCGACGGCCATGTATGGCCGTCTCCCATCGGCCGGCCCTTCGGAACCTGTTCGACGACTCGCCCACCCCTCACATCGCGCACCCTCCCCACACTCACCACCGGGACTTCTACCTCGCAGCCGACGGCTCGTTCCGGGACTCGGGGGAGGGCGGCCTGGGCGTCATCATCGAGACCCGCGACGGGCACCGCGTCGCCCGGCTCTCGCTCCCCGACCGGGTACCGAACAACAACGTCGCCGAGTACCGGGCGCTCCACCTCGGCCTCGACGTGCTCGCGGCGAACGCACCCGCCTCCGCCCGTGTGGGCGTCCTCGTCGACCACGACGACCTCGCGGCGAACGTCAACCGGGCGACGCTCGCCGGCCGTGAGAGCGACTATCGGCCCCCGCACCCGTTCCGCGTCCCCCGGGCCGCCGAGCACCACTGGCGGGGCATCCGCGCCCGCGTCAACGGGTTCGGCGAACTCAGGGCCGCCCGCATCCGCTCGGCCGAGAACCCCGCCCACCCGCTCGCGAACACCCCCGAGCGGTTCGCGCACGTCAACCGGGAGTCCGGGCGCGGCCGCGCTCGCGAGGAGGAGCAGGTCCCCCCGCCCTCGCGGGCGAACCGGCACGCCGGGGACTAGGACCGGCTCTCCCCACCCCAGTCGAGCGGCCGTTCGGGGCCGCTCCCCGTCGGCACCGCCGGTCGGGGCGGATGATGGCAACTAAGTCCGATGGATAATATCCGGGAGGTATGGAGACGCTCCTGCTGAACCCCTCGGACGTCGTGGCCAACGCCCGCATGGCCGAGGTCATCCCGGCGCTGTCCGACGCTTTCGCCGCCTACGAGCGCGGCGACGCGCAGATGCCCGCGAAGTCCTACATCGACCTCCCGCGATACGACGGCGACTTCCGGTCGATGCCCGCGTACCTCGACGCCGGCGAGTGGGAAGCCGCCGGCATCAAGTGGGTGAACGTTCACACCGACAACCCCGACGAGTACGACCTCCCGACCGTGATGGGGACGATGATCTACTCCGACCCGCGGAACGCGTTTCCTCTCTCGGTCATGGACGGGACGTCGCTCACACGCATCCGGACGGGGGCCGCCGCCGCCGTCGCCACGGATCACCTCGCGGTCGCGGACGCCCGCTCGCTCGGCATCGTCGGAGCGGGGGTCCAGTCGTACACCCAGCTGGAAGGTATCGCCGAGATACGGCCCATCGAGGAGGTCGTCGTCTCCGACATCGACGAGGCGGCCGTGGCCCGGTTCATCGAGCGCTACGAGGACGACTTCGACGTCCGCGCGGGCTCGATCGCGGAGGCCGCCGCCTGCGACGTCCTCTCGACGGTGACGCCCGTCGAGGAGCCGATCGTCCCCCGGTCGGCGCTCGGCGAGCACACCCACGTCAACGCGATGGGTGCCGACGCCGCGGGGAAACACGAGCACGAGGACGAGACGCTGCTCGACGCCAAACTCGTCATCGACGACTTCTCACAGACCACCCACTCGGGGGAGATCAACGTGCCCTGGAGCGCGGGCGTGCTCTCCGAGGACGACATCTACGGCGAGCTCGGCGAGATCGTCGTCGGCGACAGACCCGGACGCGAACCCGGCGACGGCATTACCCTCTTCGACTCGACCGGGCTCGCCATCCAGGACGTCGCCACCGCGCACGTCGTCTACGAGCACGCCCGCGAGAACGACAACGGCTACCCGTTCGAACTGGTCGACACGCGGATCAGATAGGGTGCGTGTCGGGTAGCGGTCGCGCACCCGGGCTGCCGGTCAGAGTGCCCGCCCGCGGCGTCGACGTCCCGCGCTCTCGCCTCCCGTGCTCCCGTCGTCGCCGACGAACGCCCGGAGCGCCCTCCCGACCCGCCACACCGCCCAGATGACGACGGCGAACGGCAGCAGCGGGACGAACAGGATCACCATCAGTGTCGCGTACAGCAGGCCGATGGTGTGCATCTCGGTGTCGGCCCGGCCGCGGTAGGCGGGCTTGACCGCCCGGATCAGGCCGCGAGCCGCGGAGACCTGGTCGGTGCGCCCGGTGATCTCACTCCCGGTACTCATAACCCTGTTACGTCACGCGAGGGCATAAACGCCGCTACTACCGGGGTAGCGACCGTCACGAGCACGACCTGGGGTTCCCCGGAACGCTCCGGCTCCGACCCTCGCGAATCGCGCCCGGGTCCGTCGTTCGAGGGACCGATCCGCCGGCCCGGACCCGTTCGCCCGTTCCCGAGCCGGTGAAGTTTTGCCGTACGGCGGTCCATCACTCCCCAGATGGACCTCGAGGCCATCCCCGGCGTCGGGGCGAAGACCGCCCGGCAGCTCCGGGAGCTCGACGACCCGGAGGGGGCGCTCGAGTCCGGCGACGTGGCCGCGATCGCCCGAGCGCCGGGCATCAGCGAGGGCCGGGCGGCCCGCATCGCCCGCGCCGCCGTCCGGCACCGCCACGGCGACGACGGGGCGTTCCTCGCGACCGACCGGGCACGGGAGGTCTACCGATCCGCGCTCTCGCTCGTCCAGGACCGGGCGGTCACGGACTACGCCGAACGCCGTCTCGAGACGCTCTACCCGTCGAGCGCCGAGTCACGCATCGAGGAGGTCCGGGCGTTCGTCGAGGGGGCGATGGAACGGGACCCCGATCCGGCCGCCGTCGAGGCGCTCGCGGGCGTCGAACCGCTGGAACCCGCGCGGGACGTCCGGGTTCGCGATCGGTGTCTGGCGACGAACGACGCCGAGACCTACTCGCGGGCCCGCGAGGCGATCCCGGAGGTGAGCGTCGAACTCGTCGACGACGCTCGCGGGCTGGCCGAACTCGCCCGGGGCTACTCGACGGTGATCGCCCTCGACGAGTCGTTCGCCGGCGTCGACGTCGAGGGGGACGTCCGCGTCGAGCCCCGAGCCCTGGAGGACCCCGCCAGCGTCGTCCCCGAGCGGACGCTCGCCTTCTTCGCGCGGAACCGCGACCGGCTCCGCGCCGCCGTCGGCGTCCACCGGACGTCCTCGCTCGACCCGCCGTGTGACCTCGACGCCCTGGAGTCGGCGCTCTCGCGGCTCGAATCGGACGGGACCGTCGCGGGCGACGAGACGCTCGACGCGCTCGCGACGGCGGTCGACGACCTCGACGCCGCCGTGTCGATGGCCGAGAGCGTCGCCAACGACCACCTCCGGACCGCCATCGAGGAGCGCGACGTCACCATCGAGGGGGCGGACCTGCTCTCGCTGGTCGAGCGCGGGGCGGGGGTGGACTCGCTGCTGCGACGGGAGCTGAGCGACGAGTACGCCGAGGCGGTCGACGCCGCCCGGGACCACCTCGTCGACGCGCTGGGCGTCGAGGACTACGCCGCGACCGCCCGACAGGCGTTCGGCGACGAGCCGACGTTTCCCGTCGAGGCCGACGACCGGGTCGTCTCCCGGCTCCGCGAGGAGCTCACCGCGGCGCGGGATCGCCGGGCGACGGGGCTGAAACGCGAGCTCGCGGCCGATCTCGCCGATCTTCGCGAGCCCTCGATGACGCTCGTCGACGCCGCGCTCGACCTCGACGTCGAACTCGCAGTGTCGCGCTTCGCCCGCGACTTCGACTGCACCGTCCCGAGGTTCGGGGGCCGGGGGTTCGAGATCGAGGGGGGACGTTCGCCGCTGCTGGACGTCCCCTTCGAGGCGGTCGAACCGGTCGACTACGGCGTCTCGGGGGTGGCGCTGCTCTCGGGGGTCAACAGCGGCGGGAAGACCTCGACGCTCGACCTAGTGGCGCTGGTCGTCGTCCTCGCACACATGGGCCTGCCGGTCCCCGCGGAACGAGCCCGTGTGGAGCGGTTCGAGGCCCTCCACTACCAGGCCAAGACGCAGGGGACCCTCGACGCGGGGGCGTTCGAGGCGACCCTCCGGGAGTTCGGCGCGCTCGCCGTCGACGGGACGGGAAACGGGAGCGAGAGCGGGAACGGGAACGAGGCGGGCGGTCGGGGACGGCTGGTGCTCGTCGACGAACTCGAGTCGATCACCGAGCCGGGGGCGAGCGCGGTCATCATCGCGGGTATACTGGAGGCGCTCGCGGAGGGGGCGTCGACGGCGGTGTTCGTCTCACACCTCGCGGGGGAGATACGCGACGCCGCGTCGGTCGACGTCGCCGTCGACGGTATCGAGGCCGTGGGGCTCTCGGAGGGCGAACTCGTCGTCGAGCGCTCGCCCCGGAAGGACCACCTCGCCCGGTCGACGCCGGAGCTCATCGTCGAGAAGCTGGCGGGCGAGGGGGACGCGAACGGGTTCTACGAGCGGCTGCTCGAGAAGTTCGAGGGAGCCTGAACCTAGCGCCACTCGTCGACGACGAGCGCGTCGGCAAGCGGTGTGGAGAGCCACGCGTCCTCCCGACAGAGCGCCGCGATGACGAGGTCCGGTCCGTCGACCGAAGCCATCACTTCACAGTCGGGTGTGGTCTCGCCGGCGGCGGTCGGGTCCTGTGCCATGCTTGTTAATAGTTGACAGACATTATATAAACGTAGCGGAACGGTCAGCGGATACGCACGATCGCGGATGTGCGACGACCGGCCCGGCCCGTCGCTCCGCACCGCCGTCACGCTGTCGTATCGGAGCCGTGCGAGTGACCCGGGGACAGTGAAATTCGGATTTCAGCATACGACAGCTATTATCCGGAACCTCCCGAACGTCCCGACGCATACGGTTTCGACCACGCTCGGAGGGCGGGTTGGAAAACCGTCCGCCTCGGCAGGAATGGGGCGGCATCAACGCGCTTAAACGGGCGCAGTCAAAGAGTGAACAAGCCATGACAGACGAAACTAACGTCTCCCGCCGTCGCTTCCTCGTCGCGACGGGCGGGGCCGCGGGTGCTGCGGCACTCGCTGGATGTACCGGCGGTCAGGACAGTACGCCGACGGCCGAGTCGACACCGACGGAGGGCGGTGACGGCGGCGGCGAGACGGCGACGTCCGGATCGACCGACAGTTCGACCGAGGGATCGATGGAGCCGGTGTCGGGCGGGACGCTCCAGCTCATCAACGACACGAACGGGTCGGGCGGGTTCGACCCGGTCAAGTCCGGGGACACGGCCTCCGGGCGGGTCGTCCAGCAGCTCTACGACGGGCTGATGACCTACCCGAACGCGCAGACCAGCCCGGCACAGCTGCTCGCCGAGGGGTACGAGACGAGCGACGACTTCACCACGTACACGTTCACGATCAAGGACGCGACGTTCCACAACGGCGATCCGGTCACCGCCGAGGACTTCGTCTACTCCTTCCGGCGGCTCGCGTTCTCGCCGAACTCCGTCCGGTCGTACTTCATCCTCGACTCGCTCGGCGTGCCGGAGGAGGGTGGCACGGGTGACTACGGCGACGGGGCGCTCGGCGTCTACGCCGAGGACGAGTCGACGATCCGCGTCGAGCTGGCGCAGGCGTTCCACGCCACGCTGGCGATGCTGGCGTACTCGTCGTTCGCCGCCCACCCGAAGGGTATCGCCGGGTCGAGCCCGAGCGACGAGCAGACCGAGAGCGGGGACCCGACGCCGCAGTACCGGGAGTTCCTCGAGGGCAACCCGGTCGGTGCCGGCCCGTTCCAGTTCGAGAACTGGGACAACGGGACCTCCGTCGAGGTCTCCCGGTTCGACGACTACCACGGTCAGACGGCGTACCTCGAGGGCGTCCACTGGCAGGTCATCGAGGACGACCAGGCCCGGTACCAGTACGCGATGAACCAGAACGCGGACTGGTTCACGATGCCGACGGCCAACTACAACCCCGAGAACGTCCAGAACGTCGAGCGGGACGAGCGCGGCCGCGAGGTCGGACAGTACGGCCCGCTCCAGAACGACGAGACGGTCAACTACCTGAAGGTGCCCACGGTCTCGACGTACTACTTCGGGCTCAACACGGCGGCGGTCCCCAAGCCCGTTCGGCAGGCCATCGCGTACGTCACCAACCAGGAGCAGCTGGCCTCCCAGGTGTTCAAGAACCGGCAGTCACCGGCCTACCACCTCACGCCGCCGCTCGTCTACCCCGGCGGGGGGAACGAGTACGACGCCCACGTCGAGGAGTCCTACCCCTACGGCGTCGGCGAGGTCGACGTCCAGGGGGCCCAGCAGGTGATGGAGGAGGCGGGCTACGGCGAGGACAACCGGTTCTCGTTCACGTTCACCCACTACCAGAGCCAGACCTGGAGCGAGATCGCACAGATCCTCCAGCAGTCGCTCGGCGCGGCGTACATCGACATGGAGATCGAGCAGGCCCAGTTCGGGACGCTGCTCGACCGCGGCCGCGAGGGGAACCTCGAGGCGTACACGCTCGGGTGGATCGCCGACTGGCCCGCCCCGGACAACTTCCTCCAGCTCATCTACCCGCCGAACACGTACACCGGCGAGACGGGCGTGCTCGGCTACGTGAACTGGGGTCGTGACGAGGAGACCGAGGCCTCCCAGCAGGCCCGGGAGGCCTACGAGACGGTCCAGGGGAACCTGGCCCCGACCGAGGAGGCCCAGCAGGCCCGCAACGAGGCCTACCTCCGGATCGAGGAGGCCAACTGGGAGGACGTCGTGTTCGTGAACACGTTCCACGGTGCCACCGAGACGTTCTGGTACGACTACCTCCACCGGCCGAAGTTCGGCGCGATGGGGACCTCGCGCCAGAAGCTCAACACCACCTGGAAGGAGGAGTCCGCCCAGGAGTAGACGGGCGGACGACCCGCCCGACGCCCTCTCGCAGCCGACGGCAGGCGTTCGCGTGCGAAAGAGATAATTGCCGCTGACCGAAACCCGATCATAGTATATATGAATTCGATACGCGGAGGTGTCCGGCCGTGAGCCGCTGGCGGTACTTCGCCCGCCGGGTCGTCCTCGCCGTCCCGGTGCTCCTGTTCTCGACGTCGCTGACGTTCCTGATACTCCGGGCCGGCCCGATCGATCCCGTCTCGGCGGTCGTGGGGCTGAACGCGGACCCGGGATTTCGCCTCGACGTCGCACAGAGCATGGGGGTCGTCAGGCAGAACTGCGGGTCGCCGAACCCGTTTCAGGACTGTCGGGTCCCGCTCTGGGAGCAGTACGTCGACTTCATGATCGGGCTGTTCACGTTCGACTTCGGCGTCTCCTGGAACATCTCCCGGGGGACGCCGGTAGCGGAACTCATCGCCTCGCGGGCACCGGTGACGGTCTGGCTGGGCTTCTGGTCGGTGCTCGTCGCCCTGTTCGTCGGCATCCCCCTCGGGTTCTACGCCGGGCTCAACCCGAACACCCTCTCGGACTACACGGCGTCGTTCGGCGGCATCGTCTGGCGGGCGATGCCGAACTTCTGGCTGGGGATCATCCTCGTGGCGCTGCTCGTGAACTCGGAGACGCTCACCTCGAACTTCCTCGGGTTCACGTTCGACTGGTCGAACTGGCTGTTCACGACGAAGGTGACGACCGCCCCGCCGCTGACGAACCTCGACAACCTCTCGAACCTGGGGGCGGCGATCAAGCAGATACTGCCCGCGGCGCTCGTCCTCGGGTCCGCGTCGATGGGCAACGAGATGCGGATCGGCCGGACCGCGGTGCTGGAGACGATCAACTCGAACTACGTCGAGACGGCCCGTGCCAAGGGGCTCGGCCCCCGGAGCATCGTCTGGAAGCACGTCTTCCGCAACGCGCTCATCCCGCTGGTGCCGATCATCACCGCCGAGGCGTTCATCCTCCTCGGCGGGTCCGTCATCGTCGAGCAGGTGTTCGGGATCAACGGCATCGGCAACCTGTTCTTCCGGGCGACGCTCCAGGGCGACCTCCCGCTGGCGGGGGCGCTCATCTTCATCTTCATCATCATTACCCTCTCGATCAACATCCTGCAGGACTTCCTCTACACGGTGATCGACCCGCGGATCGGCTACGAGTGACAGTATGAGTGAGCGTGAGACACCACCCGACCCACCCGACGAGCCACGAACCGACTCCGGCACCGACGCCCGGAACGAGGACGAAGCCGACGACGAGGACGAGGTTTCGCTGCGGCGGCGACTGGCGCGGAACCCGCGGCCCGCGCTGGTGTGGACGGCCGTCCTGGCCGTCCTCCTGGCGCTCCAGTTCGGAGCCCTCCTCGAGTTCGTCGCGGTCACCTCCGAGTCGGTGCTGGGGGCGATCGTCCGCGGCGTCCTCGGGACGTTCGGCGGTGGCGGCGGGAACGTGAACGCGACGAACGCGACGAACGCGACCGCGAACGTGACCGGCGGGGCCGCCGGTACCGGTCTCGTCGGCCAGCTGGCCGCCGAGACGCTGTTCGACCCGCTGGTCGAGTTCGCGCGGTCGGTCCCGCGACTGCTCTCCCGGGAGACAATCCCGAACCAGGGCTGGTCGACCGACGGGGGGATGAACGGCCCCTGGCGGGGGACGTTCCCGACGAACTTCGGCGTCGAGAACGGTCTCTCGCCGGCGCTCGCGTGGGGGCTACGGGCGTTCCTCGTCTACGCCTACGTGTTCGTCCTGCTGGCGTGGCTCTGGCGTGGCTACCGGGTCTTCGTCGAGCACTACCGCTACGCCGACTGGACGCCCCGCGACGACGTGGTCCGGCGGCTCCGTGACCACCGCTGGGGGCAGTTCGGTCTGGTCATCGTCGTGATGTTCCTGACCCTCGCGGTGTTCGCACCCGCCGTCTCGCCGACGACCTACGAGCAGAACGTCCTCAGTCCCTACGAGAACACTCTGAAGTACTTCGACGAGGGTGCGGGCGAAGTGGTCGAGATACCGGTCGGACAGGCGAACCTCGACACGGCCTCGCGGGGGAACCGGGACGTCAACGTCGGGCCGCTGTCCTACGACCAGTACGGCCGGTTCCACCCGTTCGGGACGATGAGCAACCCCGGCGCGGACCTGTTCACGTTCATGGCCTACGGGGCCCGAGTGTCGCTGTTCGTGGGCTTGCTCGCCATCGGCATCAGTAGCTTCTTCGCCACCGTGTTCGGGCTGCTGACGGCCTACTACAAGGGGATGGTCGACCTCTCGGTGGTGGTGGTTTCCGACTCCATCCAGACGATCCCGGCTATTCTACTACTGATCCTGTTGAGCGTCGTGTTCGCCGATCACTGGCTCTCGTCGATCTACGATGGGGGGTTCCTCATCGCCTGTATCCTGGGGGTGGTCTACTTCCCCGGCCTCTGGCGGGCGGTGCGCGGACCCGCCTTCCAGGTCTCCGAGCAGGAGTGGGTCGACGCGGCCCGGTCGTACGGCCAGCGCTCGACACAGACCATGCGCAAGCACATGCTCCCGTACATCCTGGGCTACCTGCTCATCTACGGCTCGCTGACCATCGGCGGGGTCATCATCACCACCGCGGCGCTGTCGTTCCTCGGGATCGGGATCAACCCGCCGACCCCCGAGTGGGGTCGGGCGGTGAGCGCCGGTCGGAGCTACGTCCCGACCGTCTCGTGGCACATCGCGTTCATCCCCGGCGTGCTCATCGTGCTCGTCGTGACCGCGTTCAACGCGATGGGCGACGGGATACGGGACGCCATCGACCCGCAGTCGGACACCGGCGAGGACGCGGCTACCGAGGCCGCCGCCGCCGGGGGTGGTGGCTGAATGAGCCTCCGGATGGAGCACGAGGAGCCGGTGCTCGCGGTCGAGGGGCTGCGGACGTCCTTCTTCACCGACCGCGAGACCATCAGGGCCGTCGACGGCATCTCCTTCGAGATCGCCCCGGGCGAGACCGTGGGGATCGTCGGCGAGTCCGGCTCCGGCAAGAGCGTCACCGCCCGGTCGATCATGGGCCTCGTCGACAACCCCGGCCGGGTGATGGCCGGGAGCGTGCGGTTCTCCGACGGGGCGACCGTCCGTCGCCTCGCAAACGACTACCCCGGACGGGTCGTCGACGCGGAGGCGCTCCGCCGGGAGCACGACGTCGCCGACCTCGTCCAGGACCTCCTCTCGCGGGGGGTTCCCCCGGCGCGCATCACGGGCGACCCCGACCACCGCGAACTGACCGCCGCCGACACGAGCGCGGGCGAGCTCGTCGGCTCGGTCGACGTCCGCGACCTCGTCAAGCGCCGGCTGACCGACCGGCTCGGGCTCACCGACGAGGACGACTTCGTGGTCCGCGACGGCGAGGCCGGGTGGGTCGACACGACCCGGGCCACCGAGCCGGCGCTCCGCAAGCTCCGCGGCGGCGGCATCGCCATGGTGTTCCAGGACCCCCTGACGAGCCTGAACCCCGTCTACACGGTCGGCAACCAGATACGCGAGGCGATCAGACTCCACCAGGACATGCGCGGGACGGCGGCCCGCGACGAGGCCGTCAGGCTCCTCGAAGCGGTGCAGATACCGGACGCCCGCCGGCGGGTCGACGAGTACCCCCACCAGTTCAGCGGGGGGATGCGCCAGCGCGCGGTGATCGCGATGGCGCTGGCCTGCGAGCCCGAACTGCTGATCTGCGACGAGCCGACCACCGCGCTCGACGTCACGATCCAGGCCCAGATCCTCGACCTGCTCGCCGAGCTTCAGCGCGAGGAGGACCTCGCGGTCATGTTCATCACCCACGACATGGGCGTCATCGCCGAGGTCTCCGACCGGGTGAACGTGATGTACGCGGGCGAGATCGTCGAGAGCGCGCCCGTCGAGGAGCTGTTCGAGAGCCCGAAACACCCCTACACGCAGGGGCTGCTCGCCTCGATCCCCGGCGAGAACGTCGGTGCCGACCGGCTCTCGACCATCGAGGGGGACGTCCCGACGCCGAACGAGCCGGCGACCTACTGCCGGTTCGCGCCGCGGTGTCCGGAGCAGTTCGAGGCCTGCGAGGCCGTCCACCCCCAGTCGGTCGACGTCAGCGAGACGGACGTGGACGCGGACCACACCGCAGCCTGCCTGCTCTACCCCGAGAACCTGCCGCGGTCGGAGGCGGTGGCCTACCACCGGGCACTCGGCGGCGAGAGCGACGAGGAAGGGGGTGAGTCCCGATGAGCGACGCGAGCCGGTCCGGGACGCCGACTACCCCCGAGGAGTCGTCCGGGGCGAGCCCCGGGGAACGCCTCGTCGAGGTGAACGGGCTCAAGACCTACTACGAGTCGGGGGGACTGCTGAGCTCGAACCCGGTGAAGGCGGTCGACGGCGTCGACCTGCACATCGAGCGCGGCGAGACGCTCGGGCTGGTCGGCGAGTCCGGCTGCGGGAAGACCACCCTGGGCCGGACGCTCGTCCAGCTCGAGGACGCGACCGACGGCGAGGTGCTGTTCGACGGACGGGACGTCACGAAGCTCCGCGGATCGGAGCTCAAGCAGTGGCGCAGGAACGCCCAGATGGTGTTCCAGGACCCCGAGTCCAGCCTCAACGACCGGATGACCGTCGGGGAGATCATCCGCGAACCGCTCGACGTCCACGACATCGGCACGCCGCGGGAGCGCCGCGACGACGTCCGCGAACTCCTGCGGACGGTGGGTCTCCAGGAGGAGCACTACTACCGCTACCCCCACCAGTTCTCGGGGGGCCAGCGCCAGCGCATCGGCATCGCCCGGGCGCTCGCGCTCGAACCCGAGTTCGTCGTCCTCGACGAGCCGGTCTCGGCGCTCGACGTCTCCGTGCAGGCGAAGGTCCTGAATCTACTCGAGGACCTCCAGGAGGAGTTCGACCTGACCTACCTGTTCATCGCCCACGACCTCTCCGTGGTTCGACACATCTGCGACCGCGTGGCCGTGATGTACCTCGGGCACGTGATGGAGGTCGGCGACACCGAGGAGCTGTTCGAGAACCCGAAGAACCCCTACACCTACTCGCTACTCTCGGCGATCCCGGACACGGACCCGACGGCCGAGAAACGCCGGGTGACCCTGCGGGGAACGCCGCCGAGCCCGCGGTTCCCGCCCGACGGCTGTCCGTTCACGACGCGGTGTCCGGTGAAGATCCGTCCGTCCGAGTACCGCGATATCGACGACGACGTCTGGGAGGGCATCGAGGTGCTCCGCGACATCCTCCGCGAGCGCGAGCGGGCCGAGAAGTCGCTCGGCGAGCGGGCCCGGGAGGTGCTCGGGCTGGAGACGCGGTTCTCCGACATCGACGAGATCCTGTGGGAGATCTTCGGCGACGGCGAGGGGGCACGATCCGCGGCGATCGAGGACCGGCACGGCGCGGACGGGATGCTGTCGACGCTCCCCGATGCGGTCCGTCCGACGGTGAGCGAGGCGGTCGAGGCGGCACGGAACGGCGACGAGGAACGCGCACGTGAGGTGCTCACCGAGGAGTTCGGGAGCGCCTGCGACGCCGAGAGACCGGCGCACAACGTGGTCTCCGAGACGGGTCGGGTGAGCCTCTGTCACCGCCACCTCGACGAGTACGAGGAGCCCGAGCCGGTGTTCGAGCGCCGGCTCGGCGGGGTCCCCGGCGAGAGCGGGAGCCGGGGCGGTGACGCCGGCGCACCCGCCGACGTCGACGACTGACCGTGAGCCTCGGAGCGGGCGTCGACGGCGCGGGGGAGGACCCGTCGGGAGCCTCGCTCGCCCGGAGACTCCTCGACACGCTCGTCTACGCGGCCGTCCTCTCCCTGGTGGTGTTCCTCGCCACGACGGCGGTGAGCTTCGCGATCGGTGCGGGCTGGGGCGGCGTGAAGTACCTCCTGTTCGTCCTGGGGTTCCTCGCGTTCGGCGCGGGGGCGTTCCTCCTCCGGCCGACGGCGGCCTGGCGCGACGAGCCGATCGTCCAGCGGACGGGGCGGACGCCGTTCGAGCGTGCCGTCCGTCTGCTGCTCGGGGACCGGGCGCTCGCCCCCGACCAGCAGCTCCCCGCCGGCGTGCGCGTCTTCGTCGCGGGGGTGATCATGCTCGCCGTCTCGTTCGTCATGGAGTCGGTGTTCGGGGTCGTGATCTGAGGGGGTGTTCGTCCGGGGAGGATCAGCACTCCCGTTCGGCGAGTGTCTCTCGATACCGAGCAGGCGATGTCGGGGAGGCTTTCGAGCTGTTTCCAGCCGTTCCCCCGACAGCGGCAGAGAGTGTCAGCCCGAAAGCCCCCCGATCTCTGAACTCGCGCGGACCACGCTGTGGTCCTCGTCGCTCACTACGTTCGCTCCTGTGGTCCTTGCGGGTCCGTGCTTCACCGACGGACTCGCTCCGCTCGTCCATCGAGACTCGCCTCGCTGCGCTCGGCTCACCGTCCAGAGGTCGGCCCCTTTCGGTCCCACCCACGCCGTCTCCCCGCCGCGATCGGACACCCGAACACCGCTCCGACCCGGTCTGAAAAGGGTTTCAAGGCTGGACGCCCAACCTACTGGGAAGGATGCCCGAAACAGGGGAGGACGCGGACTACGCGGAGCGCGCCGCCGCGAAGTCGGAGGTCACGAAGGACGCCTGGGAGGCGACCATCGAGGACATGTTCGAGATGGAGGAGGAACTCGAGGAGCAGGGGTGGGACGTGATGGCCGTCGCCGCCGGCCACACCGCCCCGGAGAGCCCGCGGGCGGAGCCGGCGGGCCGGTTCGGGCTCACCTACACCATCCCCGACAACTTCGCCGACGAGTTCCGCGAGGCGTTCCGCGAGGACGGCTTCGAGCGTTACGAGGTCTACCGGGGCGAACAGGAGGGGACCGCGTTCCAGGTGACGGCGCTCTACGACGAGGAGACGTCGACGGCGATCCTGCTGGCGGGAGCCTACGAGTTGCGGCACGCGAACCCGCTCGTGGCGACCGCGATGAAGGCCGGCCACATGTACAGCCACGTCCGCCTGCTCGACGGGACCCACCTCGGGAGCTTCAGACACGAGGGGTACGAGCTGTTCTTCCCCGACGCCGACCGGCGGATGAACGAGGTGACCGAGGAGATGGAGAAGGCGATGGGGCTGGTCGACGGCGAGGCCGACCCCGAGACCGTCCGGCAGATGTCGAGTCAGGAGCCGGAGCCGAACGTGAACGCTCGCCTGGGCATCGACGCCGATCCGAGCCCTCCCGAGGTCGAGGCCGGACGGGCGGCCGCCGAGGCGCGGGAGAGCGAGGACGACGAGGGGGACGTGGAGGACGAGAACGCTTGACGCGACGGCTATAGCAGCGTTTGGACGTTTTTACTCACGGTCGGCACGAACGTCCCGTCCGGATGTGTCATCGGTTCCAGACACCTACAGGTCAGCCCCCGTGCCGCTGTCTCAGTCGACGAACTCGACGCGCGAGACCTCGAACCGCGCGCCGCCGTTCGCGGCGTCGGTCACCGCGAGGTCCCAGCCGTGGGCGCTGGCGATGGAGCGGACGACGGAGAGCCCGTAGCCCGTGCCGTCCTCGCGCGTCGTGTACCCGTGTTCGAACACGCGATCGCGATCCGTCTTGGGAATACCGGGGCCGTCGTCCTCGACGTAGAAGCCGTTCCCGGCCTCGAGCGGTCCCACCCGGACGGTCACGGAACGGCCGCCGTGTTCCGCCGAATTCCGCAGGAGGTTCTCGAAGAGTTCGACGAGCCGGTCGGGGTCGGCCATCACCCGCGGGATCGCCTCGTAGGTCAGCGCCGCCGGTGGTGGGAGCGCCCCCTCTCGAGCGGTCCCGAGGACGGACTCGATGTCCGTGGGTTCCGGGTTCTCGACGATCCGTCCCTGTCTGGCGACCCGCAGCAGGTCGTCGACCAGCTGTTCCATCCGTCCGGTCGTCTCGTCGATCGCGTCGACGTGTTTCTCCTCGCCGGTCTCCCGGTACAGCCTCACTCGCCCGTCGATGACGGAGAGCGGCGTCCTGAGGTCGTGCGAGAGGATGTCCGTGAACTCCTTGAGGCGGTCGTTCTGCCGCTCGAGCGATCGCTCGTACTGCTTGCGATCGGTCTCGTCGCGGCTGAGGACCGCGTAGCCGCCCGCGCCCTCGTCGTCGAGCGGCGAGAGCGTACACGCCCCCCAGAACACCGATCCGTCGGCGTGCTCGTGCCAGCGCTGGTCCTCGATCGGTGCTCGGCTCGCGGCGTCGAGAAGCCCCTCGACCGATGGATTCGATCCGTCCAGCCCGGCGAAGAGAATCCCTATTCCCTGGCCGACCACCTGTCCCGAATCGTACCCGTAGAGAGCCCGCGCCCCCTCGGGCCATACGGTGACGTCACCCTCGGCGTCGACCGCGAACAGCGCGTACGGTCCCATCCCTTCCACGAGCCGACGGTAGGCGATGTCGGGGGGGTCCCCCGAATCCGTCGTCCCCTGGCTCCCGGAGGATGGCGGATTCATGTAATTTAATATTAAATTGTGGGTAAATAAATCTCGTGCGTGATGTGCAATGGGCGAAGACACCGGTATTCAGTCGTTTCGGGCCGGACCGGGCGGCCCGTCGCCCCTCGCTCTACTGCTCCTCAATCTCGGGTACAGTGAGCGTACTCCGGGTGAGGCCGACGATGGCCCGACGGAGCCGCTCGGTGACCGCCTGATCGGAGACGTCGAACTCCTCGGCGAGGTCGGCCGTGGACATCTGTCGGGGGATGTCGTAGTAGCCGCCCTCCACCGCGCGGACGAGCGTCTCGCGCTGGGGCGCGGTGAGCCCGAACCACGGTCCGGCCTCCGGCTTCGTCGGGTTGTAGATGCGGTCGACCGTGATGCTGACGCGGGCGTCCTCGCAGTGCTCCTTGAACCCGGAGAGCGCGTCGTGGGAGGGGAATCGTATCTCGAACGCCCAGGTATCCCCGCCGCCCCGGCCGGCGACGAGCTGTGCGCCAACGCTCTCCATCGCACCGAAGAGGTGGTCCCGCGAGTAGTCCCACTCGAGCGCGTAGAGAACCTCCCCGTCGTGGCGCTCGACCTCTTGCACCCCCTCGACAGAGGGGTGTCGAGCGATGCGCGCCTCGAACGCTTCGCTGACCTCGTCGTGGACGAGAAAGAACGGGACCGGGCGCTGGCGGAGGGGGACCATCGTCTCCAGCTCGATGTCGAGGGGTTCGGCCGACTCCAGAATCCGCCCCAGTTCGAACTCCTCCCCGGGCACCCGTAGTTCAGCTATGACGCTCATTCGAGAGGCGTATGGAGTTGACGCTCGTCACGGATAAATAGCAGGTGCATGGTGTATCACGGGAGAATATGGGGCATGGTGTATCATGCTAAAACGAAGATACTTACCGCGTGGGGCTCCTACGAATGGACGGACGAGCAAGCGATAACCGCGGAGTCGCCCGCGCACTGCGGGGCCGGACTCCAGAATCCGACATCGGACCTTCGCGTGTTACCTCTTCGGTCCAGAGTTATCATGACACGTGAGACGCGGTTCGAGGAGAGTATCACGACCAGCGAGGCGTTCTCGGACACGTTTCGGGAACTGCTGCTCGCGGCACACGCGAACGACGTCGACGTCTCCGGGGCCTGGGAGTTCCGGTTCGACGGCTCCGCCCCGGACTGGGAAGCGGTGGTCGTAGAGCTAGCGAAAGGGGGGACCGGCTCCTCCGGGGCTGAGTAGCCGCCCGCTCGGGGACGGCGGCGGTCGGAGGAGGGCCGGGGATTCCGAACCTGTGGACCACACCGAACTCGAGACCGGCGGGCTCGCGGAGTCCGTGCTCGGCGTCACCACGGATGTGAAACGACTTAGTACGCGGGCGGGGCATATAGGGGCATGAACGTAGCCGACGCGATGACGCCCCGGGAGGACCTGGTGACGGTCTCGCTTCCGGGCACCCGGGAGGACGTCCTCACCTACCTCCAGGAGCGATCGTTCTCCTCGGTCCCCGTCGTCAAACTCACTGAAGACGGCGACGGCGAGACGTTTCGCGGGCTCGTGACCCGCGAGGCGCTCATCGAGCACCCCGACGAGGACCAGCTGGCCCTGCTGGTCGAGGAGGTCCCCACGACGACCGCCGATGCTGACCTGACGGAGCTGGCCGAACTGATGCGCGAGACCGGCCAGCGGCGCGTCCCCGTCGTCGACGGTCGGCTGGAGGGGATCGTCACCCTCACCGACGTCGTCCGGGCGATGGCGAACGGCGAGGTCGACGGCGACACGCCCGCGAGCGAACTCGCCAGGCGGCACGTCAACTGCGTCCACGTCGAGACGCCGCTGCCGGTCGCCGAGCGGGAGCTCTCCTACGCCGACGAGGCCTACGGCGTCGTCCTCGACGAGGAGGGCGAGCCCTGCGGGATGCTCACCGAGGTCGACATCATCGACGTCGCCCGCGTCGTCGAGGGCGAGGAGTCCACCGGCGACGCCATCGCCAACCAGGACGACGAGTGGATGTGGGAGGGGATCAAGGCGGTGGGGTCGCGGTACATGCCCACCCGGAACGTCGAGATACCGGCCGAACCGGTGCGGGAGTTCATGACCGAGGACCTCGTGACGGCCTCGGGTCGCCGGACCGCGGCGGAGGTCGCCGGGCTGATGATCTCCCACGACATCGAGCAGGTGCCGCTGATGGAGGGCGGTGACCTCGTCGGCATCGTCACGGATATCGACCTGCTAGAGGCGCTCGTATGAGCGAGAGCGAGGGCAGGGAGAACGAGGCCCGCGAGCCCAACGGGGACGAACTCGGGACGGTCGCCGAACTCGCCAAGCGCCGGGGCTTCTTCTTCCCCGCCGTGGAGGCCTACGGCGGCGTCGCCGGCTTCTACACCTACGGCCCGCAGGGGGCCGCGCTCAAGCGCAACGTCGAGGAGTCCTGGCGCGACCGGTTCGTCACCCGCGAGGGCCACGTCGAGGTGAGCGCGCCGGACGTGATGCCCGAACCCGTCTTCGAGGCCTCGGGCCACCTCGACGGCTTCGACGACATGATCATCGAGTGTCCCTCCTGTGGCGAGGCCCACCGCGCGGACCACCTCGTCGAGGGCGCGACGGGAATCGAGGACGCGGAAGCCCTGCCCATCCCGGAGGTCGAGTCGCTGTTCGAGGAGCACGACCTCCCGTGTCCGAACTGCGGCGAGTCGCTCGCCGGCGTCCCGATCGAGGAGTTCAACCTGATGTTCGAGACCTCGATCGGCCCCGGCTCCGGCCAGCCGGGCTACCTCCGTCCCGAGACCGCACAGGGCATCTTCGTGGAGTTCCCGCGGCTGAAGGAGTACGCCCGCGGCCAGCTCCCGTTCGCGGTGGCACAGGTCGGCACCGCCTGGCGAAACGAGATAAGTCCGAGGAGATCGCTCGTCCGCGTCCGGGAGTTCACGCAGGCCGAGCTGGAGCACTTCATCGACCCGGAGACCGACGAACCACCCCTCGAGCGGGTCGAGGACGTCGAACTGACGCTCTACCCCGTCGACGAACAGGAGGCCGAGGACGGCGAGTACGTCACGATGACCGTCCGGGAGGCCGTCGAGAGCGGGACGGTCGTTCCGTGGGTGGCCTACTACCTCGGCGTCGCCCGGGGCTGGTACGAGTCGGTCGGCGTGGACATGGACCGGTTCCGCTACCGCCAGCACCTCCCGGGCGAGCGGGCCCACTACGCCGCGGACTGCTGGGACGCGGAGGCCGAACTCGGCGGCAACTGGGTCGAACTCACGGGCTTTGCCTACCGGTCGGACTACGACCTCTCGAAGCACGACGAGTACAGCGACGAGGAGTTCACCGTCTTCAGGCAGTACGACGAGCCCAGGCGCGTCGAGCGCGCCACGGTGGACCCGGACATGAGCACGCTCGGCCCGGAGTACGGCGGCGCGGCGGCGGACATCGCCGAGGCCCTCTCGGCCCTCGCCGAGCGCGACCCATCGGCGTTCGACGGCGAGGACGTGACCGTCGAGGCCGGCGGCGAGAGCTACACGGTGCCGACCGAGGTGGCGAACTTCTCGGTCGAGACGGTCACCGAGTCCGGCGAGCACATCACGCCGCACGTCGTCGAGCCCTCGTTCGGTATCGGCCGGATCGTCTACACCGTCCTGGTCCACGCCCACGCGACGGACACCGTCGACGAGGAGGAGCGGACCTACCTCGACCTCCCCGCGCGGGTCGCCCCGACGACCGTGGGCGTCTTCCCGCTGATGGCCCGCGACGGCCTCGACGACCGGGCGCGTGACCTCGCCGCGGACCTCCGCGAGGCCGGCTTCGACGTCGAGTACGACGACTCGGGCAACATCGGCCGGCGCTACCGCCGCCAGGACGAGGTCGGCACGCCCTACTGCGTCACCGTCGACTACGAGACCGTAGAGGAGGGGACCGTCACGGTCCGCGAGCGCGACTCGACCGAGCAGGTCCGCGTCGGGACCGACGAGCTACCCGCCGAACTGACCGCGCTCCGGACCGGCTCGAAGTCGCTCGCGGACCTCTGAACACCCACGGAGGAGATGGGAACCGCACACGAGAACCGGCTCGTCGCCCCCGAGATCGAGCGGCGGCTCGTCCACGCGACGGGGGCCGCGATCCCGCTCGGCTGGGCGGTCGGGTTCCTTCGGTGGCGGGAGGTGCAACTGCTCTGGACCACCGCGCTCCTCGTCGCGCTCGCGCTGGAGGCGGGTCGGCTCTCCGGCAGAGTCGATCTCGCGGTCTACGACCGGCTCACCCGCGAGTACGAGGCGGACAACGTCGCGGCGTACGCCCTCTACATGGTGAGCACGACGCTCGTCGCCTACCTGTTCGCCTTCGAGCCGGGTACGGAAGTCGCGGGCGTCCTCCCCTACCGTCCCGGGGTGGCGGCGTCGGCGATGCTGATGCTCGCGCTGGCCGATCCGGTTAGCGGCCTGCTTGCCTCGGGCGAGTTCCGGAAGGTCAAACGGCTCCGGGTGCTGGCGGCGACGTTCGCCGTGGCGACGCTCGTCGCCCTCCCGTTCGTCCCTCTCCTCCCCGCCGCGTTCGGCGGCGTAGCGGCCGCCGTCGCCGACGGCGTGAAGCCCGTCGTCGCCGGTTACGTCCTCGACGACAACCTCACGATACCCCCGGCGGCGGCCGTCGGGATGACCGTCGGGTTCCTGCTGTAGCGCCGGGAGATCGGAACGGGGGCTCGACGGACGAACGGAGGCGAGCGAAGACGTATGTCCCCTCGCGACCCACCCGGTCGAATGGACGGACGGAGCGACCGGACCGAGCCGTTCCCGCCGGGTCGGCGGGTCACCGTCGACGCGATGCGGGTGGCCGGCCGGCGCAGCGACGTCCACGGGCTCGTCGAGTTCGACGTGACGGCGGCGAGGCGACTGATCGCCGAGTGCGAGGCCGAGACCGGACGACGGGGGGTGTGGCGGGCGCGGCCGCTACCACTTCGTGATGCCCGTTCTCCCGTGGGAGTAGGTCAGGACGCCGAGGAACGCCGCCACACCCGTCAGCGCGGTCGCGCCGCCGAGGAAGAACACCCACTGCATCCCCGCCCCGTCCATCAGGACCCCCCCGACGATCGGCGCGAGGATACTCCCGGGGAGCCAGACCATGTTTCGGACGCCGAACGAGGAGGCGATGCCGCTCCCCACTCCCTCGTCGGCGAAGGTGGCCATGCTCGCGGGCTCGCGGAAGCTGTCGGCGACCCCCAGGAGGGCGTTGAGGAGGAACACCACGAGCAGCGTGGGGGTGAGGACGACCTCCAACGGGAGTTCGACGGCGAACGAGAGCGGCGCGGCGATCTCCGGGGAGAACGGCACGGCGAGCGCGACGAGCCCGTACATCGTCCCGCCGAAGGCGACGAAGGGCGCGCGGCCGAACCGATCGGAGAGCCGCCCCGTGCGCGGCTGGCCGAGCATGTTGGTGAACTTCTCGGCCGCAACCACCGTGCCGACGGCGACGGCGCTCGCGGCCAGCCCGCCGCGGGCCACCGAGACGCCGACGTAGATGGGGACCCAGTTGCGGACGAGCGTGACCGAGACGGCGTACTGCGCCCGGAAGCTCGTCATCGTGGCGATTCGGCGGTTGAGCGCGAGGTCGGTGAACGCGAACCCCTCGACCGAGGTCTCGTCGGGGGAGACGAACCGCCCGACGCCGACGAACGAGAGCACCAGGAGGACGGCGAGCAGCCCGAAGACGGCCCCGAAGCCGGCGACCGCGTAGAGCGCGCCCGCGCCGAGCGTCCCGAGGATGCCCGCGGCCATCCGCCAGCTGTTGTACTTGCCGATGACGTTGGCGCGCTCGCCCGCGGGGGCGAGTTCGCTCACCAGCGCCAGTCCCAGGAGGCCGGTCCCGACGATGCCGAGCCCCTGGAGGACGCGGGCGGTGAGGAACCCGACGCTCGTCTCGATGACCGCGAACACGAGGTAGGCGAGGATACTCACCGCCAGCGAGGCCAGCAGCAGGGTGCGCTTGTCGTAGCGGTCGCCGGCCCACGCGATGGGGACGAGCCCGACCGCGCGGGCGATGGCCAGCGCCGAGACGAACAGTCCCACGAGCGCGCCCGAGGGGTTCAGGAGGTCGATGTAGGTCGGCAGCAGCGTGACGACGGTGATGAACCCGAAGCTGCTGGCGAACGTCACCAGATAGAGCGAGTAGTACTGGAGGTCGTCGCGGTCCACTTCTCGTCCGTGAGCGTCCGCGGAGCCCGAATATAGCTATCGGTCCCGTCAGTTCCACCGGTCGGGATCCCCCGGGCGCTCCCGCAGTCGAGAGGCTACTGGCCGTGGCCGATCGGTCGCCGTCGTGTGCGGCGCGACGGCGCTCGACGCCCGCCCCGCTACCGCGGTGCCGCCCGGAGCCCCCCGGCGGCGACGAGGACGAGCACCATCGCGACGAGCGGGACGACGAGCAGCCGCATCGCGGGAACGATACCGGCACCGTCGACGACGAACCCCATCAGGACGGGGACGCCGGCGATGCCGGCCGCGGCGGCGACCAGCCCGATGGCGTTCAGCGGCGCGCTGTGCTCGGGGACGGCCTCCGTCGCGTGCGCCAGGAGCGTCGGGTAGAGTCCCGAGAGCGTGAGGCCGACGGCGAAGAGGCCGACGACCAGGCCGATCCCCGCCGCGAGGAAGAACGTGTAGGCGACCGCGGCCAGACAGAGCGCGGCGAGCGCGAGGCTCAGTCGGAGGTAGCCGACCGACTCGGCGAGCCGGCCGGCGACGAACCGGCCCGGGACGTAGGCGACCAGGAGGACGCTCAGCGAGGCGGTCGCCAGCGAGCCGGGGAACCGCCCCCCTGCGTAGGTCGTGAGCCAGGTGAACAGTCCACCCTCGACGCCCGTCGTGAGGAGGATCCCGGCGGCCATGGCGAGCACCTCCGGCCGGCGGCCGATGTGACCCAGCGCCGCGAGATCGAGCGGCCGATCGCCGCCGACGTCGGGAGCCGGCAGCGACCGGACCAGGACCGCGAGGGGGAGGAAGGCGGCCCCGAGGGCGTAGAACGCGAGCCGCCAGTCGCCGAGACGGAGCGCGGCGGCGACGGCGAGGGGTCCGAGGGTCGCCCCCACCGCCCACGCCATGTCGTAGTAGCTGAACAGCCGCCCCCGCGCATCGGGGTAGAGGTGGCTCAGGAGCGGCCGATCGCTGCCGCGACCGATCCCGCTGAACACCCCGCGTCCGAGGAGCGCGGCGAGGAAGAACCCGAACGTGGGGGCGAACCCCATGGCGAGGAGGCCGACGCCGGTGCCCACGATACCGACGAGGAACAGCCGGTGGGTGCCGACGCGACCGGCGACGGCCCCGACGACGGCCACGAGGAGGACGAACCCGACGGTCCCGGCGGGAGCGACCAGCCCGAGCTGCCACGCCGGGACCCCGAACGTCTCGCGGAGGACGGGAACGACCGCGCCCCGCATCTGCAGGCCGGCCCCCTCGAGGGCGACGTAGCCGAACACCGCGAGCGTCCACCACCGGCGGGCGTGGTGGCTCCGCGCGACCTCGCCCTCGGCGACGTGTTCCATCGCCCGGTGAGACGCGGACCCGCGGAAAAACCCGTTCGGATCGGTCCGGGTCCGCCGATCCCGGCCGCTCCGTCGGCGTTCGGACTACGGCGTCGCCCCCTCGCCTTCCGCCTCACCGGGGAGGGGGTCGCCGAGGTCGAACCGCCGGGCGAGCGCCCCGATCCGTTCGAGATTTATTACCCACGGCCGCGGAGAGTCGACGATGACCGTCTACGAGGCGGACCTGCCAGGCGTCGGCAAGAAACACGAGATAGAGATCGGTGACGGGACCCGGCTCGTGGTCGTCACCCACAACACGGGGAGGCGGGAGGTGTACCGCCGGGAGGACCCGGACGCGGACGCGACGAAGCTGTTCGAACTCTCGGACCGGCTCGCCCGGCAGGTCGGGACGATCCTCGAGGGAGCGTACTTCCAGCCCGTCCGGAGCGAGGGGATAGAGACGATGCTCGGCGAGGGGGTCGCGATCGAGTGGGTGAACGTCGTCCCGGAGTCGCCGCTGGTCGGCCGGACCCTCGCGGAGGCGCGGCTGCGACAGGAGGTCGGCGTCTCGGTCATCGTCATCCAGCGCGGCGACGAGGTGATCGAGAACCCGGACGGCGAGACGGAGATACGGGCCGAGGACACGCTCGTCGTGCTGGGTTCGCGGGAGGCCTGCCGCGCGCTCGACGCGTACGTCACGTCCGGCGACGGGAACGAGGACCTGTCCCTGGACGACGAGGACGACGGGTCCCCGATCGCGTAGATGGCGGCCGGTTCGACGCTCCTCCTCGAACTGGGGGCTGTGTTCGCCGCCGTGGCCGTCGCGGGCGGCATCGCCAGACTGGTCGACCAGTCGGTCATCCCGTTCTACGTCCTGGCCGGCATGGTGACTGGTCCGTTCGTCTTCGGTCGGGCAGGAGTGCCCGCGATCCCACAGGGGGAGACGATCACGCTCCTGGCGGAGCTCGGGATCGTCCTCCTCCTGTTCTTCCTCGGACTGGAGTTCAGCCTCGACCGGCTGCTCGAGCGGCGCGGCCCGATCACCCGTGCGGGGCTGATCGACCTCCTGGTGAACTTTCCGGTCGGGGTCGCTATCGGCCTCGCCCTCGGGTGGACGCCGATCGAGGCGTTCGTCCTCGGCGGGATCGTCTACATCTCCTCGTCGGCGATCATCACGAAGTCGCTCATCGACCTGGGCTGGATCGCCAACGCGGAGAGCGAGCCCATCCTCGGGACGCTCGTCTTCGAGGACCTGTTCATCGCGATCTACCTGGCGGTGCTGTCGGCGCTGCTGCTCGGCGGCGGTGGCGGCCTCGAGGGCGCGCTGGTGGACGTGGGCGTCGCCGTCGGGTTCCTGTCCGTGCTCGTCGCCGTGGTGTGGTTCGGGACGTCCGCGTTCCAGCGGCTGCTGGCGGTCGACTCCAAGGAGATGACCGTCGTCCGGACGCTCGCGGTCACCGTCACGGTGGCCGGGGCGGCGCTCGCACTCGGCATCAGCGAGGCGGTGGCCGCGTTCTTCGTCGGGATGGGGTTCTCCCCGACCGACCACGTACACGACCTCGAGCAGTTGCTGAGCCCGCTCCGGGACGCGTTCGCGGCCGTGTTCTTCTTCTGGATCGGCCTCGGGACCGACCCGGCGCTGATACTCGCGACGGCGGGGCTGCTGGCCGTCACCGTCGTCGCGACGACGCCACCGAAGCTCCTCAGCGGCTACTACGGTGCGATGGCGTTCGACCTCGACCGGCGCCGGGCCGTCCGAACCGGGGCCGCGATGGTCACCCGCGGGGAGTTCTCGCTCATCATCGCCGCGCTGGCCGCGAGCGGCGGCGGGACCGTACTCGCGGAGACGATCCCGGCGCTGGCCGTGGGGTACGTGCTCGTGATGAGCGTCCTCGGTTCGATCCTGATGAGTCAGTCAGAGCTGCTCGAACGGCTGCTCCCCGGCGGCGATCCGACCGGCGACACCTGATACGTGTGGTCGTCCTCCGGGCGATCACCACCCCTGTGCGGACGACCACCGGTGACTCGCGGACGAGTCCGCTCTCCGCGCTCGCGGGGCGTCGATTCGCCGTGGTGTCCTGGCACGGCGTCGGAGCGAGGTGGGACCGGACGCACCGGTTCACTTTCACCCCGACCTGCGAAGCCTCTTTAGCGGTGAGGGAGTACCCCGCACCGAACAGGGATGGCGGCGACCGACGCGGAGGGCGAGGCGTTCGTCGACGGACCGCTCGTGACGCCCGGGCTGCTCGAACGCCGGGACTACCAGCTCGAGCTCGCCGAGGCGGCGACGAGCGAGCACACCCTCGTCTGTCTCCCGACCGGCCTCGGGAAGACGGCGGTGTCGCTGCTCGTCACGGCCCACCGGCTCCACGAGTACGGCGGGAAGTCACTACTGCTCGCTCCCACGAAACCGCTCGTCGAACAGCACGCCGCGTTCTACCGCGAGGGGCTCACGATACCGGACGACGAGGTGGTCGTGTTCACGGGCGAGGTCAGCCCGGACGATCGGGCGGCGCTCTGGGAGGAGGCACGGGTCGTCGTCGCCACCCCGCAGGTCGTCGAGAACGACCTGATCGGCAACCGGGTCTCGCTCGCCGAGGTGACACACCTCACGTTCGACGAGTGCCACCGCGCGACCGGCGACTACGCCTACAACTACATCGCCGAGCGCTACCACGCCGACGCCGAGCGACCGCTCGTCACCGGGATGTCGGCCTCGCCCGGCGGCGACAAGGAGGCGATCCTCCGGGTGTGTCGGAACCTCGGACTGCGGGAGGTCGAGGTGATGACCGAGGCCGACGCCGACGTCGGGGAACACACCTACGAGACGACCGTCGACTGGCAGCAGATCGACCTGCCCGACGAGATACTCGAGATACGCGACGAGCTCCAGGCGGTCGTGAAGTCCAGGCTGGAGACGCTCCGGGAACTCGGGCTCACCCGGAAGTCCGACCCGGGGATCTCGGAGGGCGAGCTCCGGAAGATGCAGGCCAAGGCCCGCCAGCTGATGAACAACGACGATTCGGCGGGGTACAAGGCGATGAGCCTGCTCGCCGAACTCCGGAAGATCCGGACCGCGGTGACGTACGTCGAGACCCAGTCGGTCGAGTCGCTCCGCCGCTACTTCGAGCGGCAGCGCAACGCCGCGCGCTCCTCGGGGGCATCGAAGGCGGGCCAGCGGTTCGTCAGCGAGTCGAAGGTGAAGGAGGCGATGCGCCGCGCCGAGGCGTACGACGACATCCACCCGAAGTTCCGGCGGGCGCGCATCCTCCTCGCCGAGACGCTCGGTATCGAGGGTGGCGACCGCGTCATCGTGTTCACCGAGTCGCGCGACACCGCCGAGACGCTCACCGACTTCCTCGGCGATCACTTCGACGTCGAGAAGTTCGTCGGCCAGAGCGACACCGAGGGCAGCGACGGGATGACCCAGACCGAACAGCGGGAGACGCTCGATCGCTTCCGCGACGGCGAGTTCGAGGTCCTCGTCTCCACGAGCGTCGCCGAGGAGGGCCTCGACGTCCCGGAGGTCGACCTCGTGCTCTTCTACGAGCCCGTCCCGAAGGGGATCCGATCGATACAGCGGAAGGGCCGGACCGGCCGCCAGCGCGAGGGTCGCGTCGTCGTCCTCATCGCCAACGACACGCGCGACGAGGCCTACTACTGGATGTCACGCAACGAGGAGAAGAAGATGGAGGAGGAGCTCCGGAAGCTGAAGAACGCCGCGGGGGACATCGAGGCCGAACTCGACGCCGGCGAGCAGGCCGGTCTGGAGACGTTCTCGTCGGCGGACACCTCCGCCGAGCGGTCGGCGTCCGCGGCGTCGGCGTCGGACGACGACGAAACGGGCGTCGAGTCCGGGGCCGGGACGGACGCCCCCGAGACGGGCGCGTCGGGAGCGGCCGGGGACGACGCCGGGGATGCCGCCGACGCCGCTCCCGATACCGACACCGCGAACGACGGACAGTCGGGCCTCTCCGCGTTCGCCGACGACGGGTCGGCCGAGACCGACGCGGCGGGAGCGGAAGGTGCCGGTGGTGACGCCGGGGGCGACGACGCGATGGGGAGCGGGGACGAGGAGAGAGCGGACGACGAGCGGGACGGGGCGGACGGGGAGTCCGAGGCCGTCGTCGCCACCGCCGAGGGCGCGGAGGGGACGATAGAGGTGGTGGTCGACCAGCGCGAGCTCGACTCGCACATCGCGCGCGACCTCTCGCGCCGCGAGGGGGTGACGACGCGCCTGGAGACCCTCGAGGTCGGCGACTACGTCCTCTCCGATCGGGTGGTCGTCGAGCGCAAGTCCGTCGAGGACTTCCTGGACACGCTCACCGGCGGCGACCGCTCGATGTTCGAGCAGGTCGGCGCGGCCGCGCGCCACTACGCCCGCCCGGTCGTGATCGTCGAGGGCGAGAACCTCTACGGCCGGCGGAACGTCCACCCGAACGCCATCCGCGGGGCGCTCGCATCCCTGGCCGTGGACTTCGGCGCGAGCGTCCTCCGGACGAGCGACACGGACGACACCGCCGACCTCCTCTACACCATCGCCCGGCGCGAGCAGGCCGACGCCGACCGGTCGGTGAGCGTCCACGGCGGAAAGGGGGCGAGAACGCTCGCCGAGCAGCAGGAGTACGTCGTCGGCTCCATCGCGGAGGTCGGCCCGGTCACCGCCCGCTCGCTGCTCGCTCACTTCGGGAGCGTCGAGGCGACCATGACCGCCGACCGCGAGGCGCTCCTCGAAGTATCGGGCGTCGGCGAGGTGACCGCCGACCGGATACGCGAGGTCGTCGGGAGCGAGTATGCCGATCGGGACACCGTGGATACCGGGGACGCAGGGGACGCCGGGACCGACGGGGAGAACGGGGACGACGAGGCGTAGTGCAACGATCGGGCTCTGTGAGCTGCGAGCATCCGTGCAGTCCTGTCGATCGCCCTGTCACTCGTTCGAACGACGGGATCCCCCGGCGGTCGTGCCGAACGCGAGGCGCGTATCGGTCGCTCCCCGTGATCGGTACGGACTACTGTCGTTAGTTCCAGGCCCCGGTGAACAGCGCCGACGCCACGACGGCAGTACCCGTACCCCCGAACAGCAGCCCCACAAGGGGATAGGGGGACACCCCTTCGAAGAACACGACGAGAAACAGTCCGACGAGCGTCACCTGGACGCCGAGGATCCCCGCCTCCGTAGTGTTCATGCAGTGAGGAGCTCCCGCGGTAACAAAAACCCCCTCTACAGCGGACGGCGCTCGGACGAGACGGACGGATCCTCCCGGAGCAGGAGCGCGGTGACGAGGAGCACGGCCCCGGTCGGAAGCATGACCAGCCCGATCGTGAAGTTCCAGAAGCCGAGCAGGAACTGACCGATCGCGCCCGTCAGGAGGAGTCCGAACCGGCCCGAGACCGCGCCGGCGGCCCCGATCCACCCGAAGAGGATGACGACGGCGAACAGGACGAGACGCGACGTTCGAAACCCCGGTCCGGGAAGCAATGCGAGAAGGACGAGCGTCAGGAGTCCGACCGCGACGACGGATGCCCCCCGGAGGATATCGAGCAGGGAGTACCGTCCTTCCATGGTTCCCGTTCGCCGGAGGTGGCCTTGAGGTTTTCCGGTAATCCGTGCGATTGGTGTCGGCTCGCGGGTCCGTAGAGACGGGTCCCGTATCGGGAAGAGCCGTGGTAGTCCGTTCACGGGCATCCTGCCGAACGGAGAGGACGCGTTCGGCGGGCCGCTATCGAAGAATCGCCGTCGCGAGAAGTCCCGTCGGTTCGGTCCGGTTCGACCTTCGTCTACTGACCGTCGGCCCGTCGAATGGCTTCCAGTGCCTCGGCGGCCTCGCGCGTGGCGACGAGGAGGCTACGCTTGCGCGACAGGTCCGCCGTCGAGGTCTCCTCGGCCTCCCGGGCTACGTCCGCGAGCGTCCGCTCGGCCGACGCTTGCGCGGCCGCGACTGTCCCGTCCCCACCCGTCCCCGCGGTCGTCCCCTCGTCGGTCATCCGTCCGGTCCGCTCGGGCCCTCCGGAGTGGGTCGCACGGGCGGGAGTCGGGTCGGCGTCGGCTCCCCTCCCGGCGTCCGTCGAGGGCTCGGCGGCGACGTCGATCTCGGTCGCGCCGGGTGCCCCGTCGGTGCCGGCGGCAGCGTCGGCGGTGTCGGCAGTTCCGGCAGCCTCGTTCGTGGCATTGGTCGGTTCGTCCGCGTCGGCGGTCGCCCCGGGGTTCGCGTCGGCGCGCTCCGTAACTTCCTGCCGACCGGGATCGGCCTCCGACTCCGCGACATCGCCCTCGGCCGCGTCCGCGCCGGCCGGCCCCTCACACGCTGGACAGAACTCCTCGCCGTTCCACCGGAAGACGGGACTCCCGCAGTCGTGGTGCTTGTTCGTCATCGTCGCACCCTTCAGGAGGAGTTCGCTCATCCGCTCGCTCTGGGCCCGCTTCTGCTTGTCGCGCTCGAACTTCTCGCGGAGCTTCTCGCGCTCGGCCTCCTTGTCGAAGTCGCTCATACAGGGGGACAGGCGACGAAATCCCAAAAGGGCTACTGTAGAGTAGCGACCTGTGGAGCACCAGGGCCGACGGTCGGTGTCCAACGACCACGACGACGCACTACCACTAACTGTGGTGGTCGCGGTGCGGTCGCGGTATGCCAGCTCTACCGCGAGCGAGGGCGAAGCCCGAATGAGCGGCCTTTTTCACCCATGTTTTTGCGGCGAGAGGTGCGCCGAAGGCGCACCCGAGCCGCAAAAAGATGGTCGTTCAACAGACGGGCTTCGGGTTGACGCCCATCCCCTCCAGCCGCTCGGTGTACTCCTCGTAGGCGGCCTGGATGGCCCCGCTCGCCGCTTCCTGCGCGCTCTCCCAGTCCCCCTCGCTCTCGCAGCGTTCGGCGAGCAGGTCGAGCGCCCGCTCCAGCTGTGCGTCGAGGTCATCGCCCATGTCACGGAAGGTCTGCGCGGTCCCCGTGTCGGCCTGCCCGACGAAGAAGCCGGTCATCTGCCCCTTCGACTCGTCGGCGGCGAGCGTCCGTCCGACGAACCCTCCCAGCCGCTCCACGGTGGCGTCGAGCGACCGGAGGTACTCCTGTATCGCCGGCGGGTCGTCGCCGGGCTCGTGCCCGTCGAGCTCCCCCGCGACCGTCTCGTAGTGCGCTCGCTCCTCGTCGGCCGTGGTCTCGAACGCCTTGGCGACCGCCGAATCGGACTCGCTCTCGGCCCACGCCGCGTAGGTTTCGGCGGCGTGGTGCTCGGCGTCCGCGGCGGCTCCGAGTACGGCGTCGGTGTCCATGTCGCCCATGGTGTCGGCGTACAGTGATTTCGAGGAGCCGAGACGCGAGAGCGCGGTCCGGTTCGCCTCGCGTACGGCCTCCGTGAACTCCTCTGGCATCATGGCCCGGGCTACGCCGGGGCCCGGCTTGTAACTGCTGGTGACGGGTGGGACGATGTCGTCGTTCGACGCCTGCAAAGAAGTTAGATCGATTCGAGCTTAGTCATACCGTTCTAGGATAAGCTAGTATGACGGCCTCGAAGTGACCGCGGTCTCGGGGTCTACGACACCCTCGACCGGGCA
Source organism: Salinirubellus litoreus (assembly GCF_037335815.1). Lineage (NCBI taxonomy): Archaea > Methanobacteriati > Methanobacteriota > Halobacteria > Halobacteriales > Natronomonadaceae > Salinirubellus > Salinirubellus litoreus. The sequence continues at coordinate 1,176,299 of NZ_CP147841.1, forward strand.
CTCGGCATCGCCGGGCGGGGACGGGACCACGGCTTCGCGGCCTCCGGCACGCTCGCCGATTACTCCGCGTCTCCTGCGGCGATGCGACCGCGGTCCCGGGGTCTACGACACCCTCGACCGGTCACTCGGCATCGCCGGTCTCCACCGGCGCGCCGACGAGGTTTCCCCACTCGGTCCAGGAGCCGTCGTAGTTGACGGTGTCCTCGTAGCCGAGCAGTTCGTGGAGCGCGAACCACGCGATGGACGAACGCTCGCCGATGCGGCAGTAGGCGACGGTGGTCTCCTCGCCGTCGATTCCCTTCTCCTCGTAGAGCTCGCGGAGCTCGTCGGCGGATTTGAACGTCCCGTCGTCGTTGACGGTGGCCGCCCAGGAGATGTTCTGTGCGCCGGGGATGTGCCCGCCGCGCTGGGCGGTCTCCTGGAGTCCGGGCGGGGCGAGGATCTCGCCGCGGAACTCCTCGGGGCTACGGACGTCCACCAGTGGAATACCGCGCTCGATGGCGTTGTCGACGTCGTCGCGGTAGGCTCGGATGGATTCGAACGGGCCACGGGCGTGGTACTCGACCTCGGAGAACTCCGGTACCTCCGTGGTCGTCGGGTAGTCGTTGTCGAGCCAGTAGTCCCGGCCGCCGTCCATCAGGCGGACGTCGTCGTGACCGTAGTACTTGAACTGCCAGTAGGTGTAGGCGGCGAACCAGTTGGAGTTGTCGCCGTAGAGCACCACGGTCGAGTCCTCGCCGATGCCGTGGCTCCCCAGCAGATCCGCGAAGTCCTCCTTCGAGAGGATGTCGCGGGTGGTCTGGTCCTGGAGCTGGGTCTCCCAGTTGAAGCCGATGGCCCCGGGGGCGTGGGCCTCCTCGTAGGCCTCGGTGTCGACGTCGACCTCCACCAGTCGATGGTCGGAGTCGTCGCTCTGGAACTCGTCGAGGTGCTCCTCCACCCAGTCGGCGGAGACGAGCACGTCCTTGGCGTAGTCGCTCATGATGCACGGGCCCCTACGCTCTCCATCCTCTTATCCCCTGCACTGCCGGTACGTTCGGCCACCTGAACCGTCAATCGGCAATAATTTCCGCTACTATTAAGTGAGGTGTGCCAACGCCGACCACGCCAGTCGGGTTCCGGCGGCGTCCCCGGATCGGGCCCTCGGACGAGGATGGGCAATCGTTGCCGGTTGTCGGCAGCGGGCACGCCGCACGTCGTCGCGTGGTTTGAAACCCCCGGGCGCGAACCGGGCGTATGGACGAGATCGTGGTTCCGGCCGACTGGGTCGCCGAGCGGCTCGATTCCCCCGACACGCGGGTCGTCGACGTGCGCGAGGCCTGGGAGTACGAGGGGATCGGCCACCTCCCCGGCGCGGTGAGCGTACCGTTCGACGAGTTCCGCTCCGAGGAGGACGGCGAGGCCGGGATGCTCCCGGGGGCGGACGCCTTCGGCTCGCTGATGGGCGAGGCTGGCGTCGGGGACGACGACCACCTCGTCGCCTACGACGACACCCACGGCGTGTTCGCCGCACGGCTGCTCGTCACCGCCGAACTCTACGGGCACCCGCGGGACCGGCTCCACCTGCTCGACGGTGACTTCAGCGCCTGGCAACGGGAGTACCCGACGACGACCGACGTTTCCGAGGTCGAGCCCGCCGAGTACCGGGCGGCGTTCGACGAGGACGGGCCGCTCGTCCCGATCGAGGCGGTCCGCGAGGCGCTCTCGGATCCGGGAACGGTGATCGTCGACACCCGCGAGGAGCGGGAGTACGAGGAGGGGCATCTCCCCGGCGCGGTTCGGCTCGACTGGCTCGAACTCGTCGATCGGGAGTCCCGCGGGCTCCGTCCCGACGCCGAGAACCGCGAGACGCTCGAATCGAGGGGGATCACGCCCGACAGGCGGGTGCTGCTCTACTGTAACACCGCCCGCCGGATCAGCCACACGTACGTCGTCCTCAGACACCTCGGCTACGAGGATCTCGCCTTCTACGAGGGATCGCTCACCGAGTGGGAGCGCGAGGGCGGCGACCTCGTCACTTAGGGCCCGTCCCGTGGTCCACCGGGTCCTCGTCGGCGAGCAGCGACACCACCTCGACCAGTACCGCGACCGCCAGCGGCCCCGCGATGAACCCGATCGGTCCCACGGTGAGGATCCCCCCGGTGAAGCCGATGAAGTAGAGGCTCGTGGGGAGGTGGGCGGCCCAGTTCGCCAGCCGGGGCCGGATGATCGCGTCGGGCGCGAACCCGACGAACACCGCCCCGACCACGGCGACGAGTACCGCCCGGGTGACGTTCCCGGCGAGGACGTCCACGACCGCGAGCGTCCCGATGAGTACGCTGGGACCGACTACCGGGACGAACTGGAGGACGGCGGCGAAGACGGCCAGCGTGAACGGCGCGCCGTAGCCGAGCAGGAAGAAGACGACGAGCGCGACGACGAACGTCCCCGCCGCGGTCGCCGCCTGGAGGACGTAGATCCCGAACAGCGTCTCGCGTATCCGTCGGTCGAGCGCTCGAACCACGTCGTGGTACTCCGGCGGGACCACCCCGAGGAGGGCCTCCCCGGCGCCCCCCGGCCGCAGCATGAGGGCGTAGAGCAGGATGGCGAACAGGAATAGCTGGAGGGCGAGGACGGGCGCTACAGCCGCGACGCCGAGCGCGACGTCGCCGAGCAATCCTCGAAACGAATCGAGGAGGGCGACGGTGTCGACGGTGTAGACGACCGTTCCCAGGGGTATCTCGACCACGTCGGGTATCTGTTCGAGCAGGTCGAACAGGACGCGCCGGCGACGGTAGAGGACGAACCCGAGGGGGAGGACGAGGGCGAGGACGGCGGCGAACGCCCCGGTGGCGACCGCGGCGCTCGCCGCTCGCTCGGAGAGCCCGCGCTGGCTGAGCCAGCGCCGGACGGGGTAGAGGACGTACGCGATGGTGACCGCGAAGAACACCGTCGAGAGGACGTCGAGCAGTACGATCGCGGCGAGCACCAGCGTCCCCGCGAGCAGCCCTGTGAGCGCCAGTCGACGTCGGTTTCCCTTCGGCGGCACGCCCCCGGGTTTCGCCGGACCGGGCAAAAACCTGTCTCAGGTTCGAAACACGAGCACGCGACGGGTCGTGTGAACGCGCTCCACGCGAACCGGCGGGGTCGGGAAACCGGGGGGATGCGGGCCGGTGAGGCTACGTTGCGAGTGGAACCGGACGTCGGACGCGCGTCCGACGACCGACAGACGGCACACTATCCCGGGCGCGAACGGATACGATTTCCGACACTCGCGATGGAGTTACCCGTGGAACCGTTCGAGCGCGACCGAGAGCATCTCGGGGCCGACCGGCTGGAACTCCGCCCGGTCCGGGCCGAGCAGGTCCCGGACGGAGTCCCAGGAGTCGCCCGCGTACCGTTCGTCGAGCAGGACGCGCACGCCCACCTCGTCGGGACCGCGGATGACTCGCCCGATCGCCTGGCGTGCCTTGCGGACCGCCGGGGTCAACAGCGCGGTCCGGAACCCGTCCCCGAACCGCCGGTCGTAGGCCGTTCGGACGGCCCGAGTCCGCGGTGAGGCCGTGTTGACGATGGGGACACCGGAGACGACGGCGGCGTGCAGGCGATCCCCGCTGTAGTCGACACCCTCGGTGAGGGTCCCCCGGAGCGACGTGACGAGCACCTTCGGCGGACCTTCGAAGAACTCGGCCTTGAGCCGCTCGGTGGCCTCGTCGGCGCTCGGCTCGTCTAGCAGGACCCGCTTGTCCACGTCCGCCGCTCCTCTGAGAATGCCCGCGGCCCACTCCGCCTCCGCGTAGGAGGGCATCCCGACGAGGACGTTCCCCGGGAGGGCTGCGACCTGCCGGATCGCGCGGGCGTGGGCGTCCCGGACCCGGTTCGACTCGCCCGGCGGCCCCCGGTTCCCGTAGGTGAACTTCGGGGCCTTCACCGCGAACGAGGCGCGGTTCCCCTCGGGAAAGTCGAGGCCGTAGACCCGTTCGACCACCGGCCGCCCGTCGTCGGCGAGCGCGTCGAGGCCCGTCACCGCCCGGAAGACGTCGAGCGGTTCGAGCGTCGCCGACATCAGCACCCCACCGCCGAACGTCCCCAGACGCTCGCCGATGACGTCGCCCGGGACGCAGTTGTGGAGCGCGAACCGGGCGCTGTACGCCCGCCGCCAGGAGTCGCGCGGCGCGGCGTCGTTCCACGTCCGCTCGAGTTCGACTTCGCGGAAGAACTCCGTGTGGTCCGCGCGGTTCCAGGCGGCGAGCGTCCGGCCGACGCCCGGTGCCAGCCGACGGCTCTCGCCGTCGTCCCCGTCCTCGCCGACGTCCTCGACCCGATCGAGCACGCCGGCGACCGTCGCGCCGACCGCCTCCGCTTGCGCCCAGTCGTCTGCGGTCCACCCCGCGCGCTCGGCCCACTCCGTCAGGTCGTCGACCGCCGGCTCCTCGGGATCACGGAGGGGGATCTCGTCGTCGGGCAGGTCGGCCATCGACTCGCGCCACTCCGGGTGCTCGGCGTCGAGGTGCTCGACCACCCTCTCGTCGAGGTACTCGCGGAGATCGAGCAGGAACTCGCGGGTCCGCTGGAGGTCCTCGACGCCGACGCTCGACTCCTCCAGCTCCGCGCGCACCTCCTCGACCGGCCCCGTCGCCCGGCCGGTCTCCTCGGTGAACGTCAGCGGCTGGACGACCTGGGCGATCTCGCCCGCCGCGTCGCGGAGGGCGGTGTCCGAGACGGCGTCGCTCACGAGATCCCGTACCCTGGGTTCGAGCATGTGCGCCTCGTCGCAGACCAGGAACGTCTCCTCGTCGAGCAGCGCGCCGGTGAACGACTCCACGGTACGAGGATCGAACGCGTGGTAGTAGTTCCCGACGACGACCTCGACGCTGGGGAGCAGCGCGCCCATCACCGAGTGTGGACAGGAACCGGCCTCGACGGACAGCCGGACGAGGTCGTCGGGTTCGACGAGGCCGAGCTCGGTGTGGTCGAAGGGGACGGCCTCGACCGCATCACCCTCCTCGGGGAGGTCGTCGAGGAACCCCGCGTAGAACGGGCAGAACTCCGTATCCTGGGGACCGTACTCGGGCATCTCGCGGGGATAGGGCGATATCCCGCCCGCCGATTCGAGGTAGGTCGCACCGCCGTCGGTCCCCGAATCCGCGAGGCCGACCTGCTGGCTCCGGGCCTCCTGGGCCAGCGCCCCTGCGGTCGTGTCCTCGGTCAGCCCCCGTGTCCGCTCGCGGAGGCTCTCACAGCGATCGTAGACGTTCGTATCGTCGATGCCGCCCGCGCCCTCGCGGTTGTACGGGCAGACGTCGGCCTTCCCGACCAGCGTCAGCCCCGACACCGGCCGCCAGTCCTCGGGGAGGTTCGCGTTGATCGTCCGGAGGTCCTGTTCGAACTGGCGGAGCTGCTGTTTGACGCTCGTCAGGACGAGCACGCGCTCGAACCGCGAGTCGGGATCGCGGACGAGATCGATGCCGGCGGTGAGCGCCAGCATCGTCTTCCCCGTCCCACAGGCCCCTTCGAGGGCCGTGAAACCCGCCTCCCGGGCGGTCCCGACGACCGTCTCGATCCCCTCTGCCTGGTCGTCGTACGGCTCGTCGTGGCCGAACACGTCGCGCCACGCCGGGCTCTCCGCCTGATCGCCGTCCGCAGTCACGTCGGGTGGTCGGGACGCGCCGGCCATAGGACTGTCGAACGGTGGTCCCGCTATCGGACTTGAAGGTTCGTATCGGTCGGGTCGGGGTGTTGGGATACGCAAGAGAAGAATCGGTCGACAGTACCACCTCGACAGCGTACTGGCCGATGCAGTTGATCGGAAGCACACCGGCGCACCCGATCGCGAGATAGCCCATGTCTTCTCCCTGCCGACCCGACAGCCTCATACTCGTCCCGGGAGAACAGGTGCGTCGTGCCGCGGTTCGCATACCCGTGTCCGGGCTGTCGGACGACGAGCAACGTCCACGACGCCGCCTGCGACCACGAGGGGACCGATCGGGCGGCCATCGAGGGGGCGTACCTGGACGTCCTCTCGCGGCTCTCCGCCCGGTCGCTCCCCGAGGACGGACTGAAAGGAGCGGTCGAGGAGTGGACGCCGCTCCACGAGGCCGCGCTCGGTCGACTGCGCGGCGACCGCCGCGTCGAAGAACACGAGAACCAACTCGGACTGTTGACGACCGAGGAGTACAAGGAGCGGGTCGCCCGTCCGACCGCCGAGCCCCTGCGGACCATCTACGAGAAGGGCTCGGTACCGGGTGCCCACGACAACAGCGTCTTCGCGCTGGTGGCGTTCTACGAGATGGTCGGGCTGACCTGGCCCGAAGCCAGGGAGCGAGTCGTCGAGTGGCTCCACGACTCGGGGACGTGGGCTCGGGGCGGGTTCGAGGAGACCTCACCCGAGGAGCTCGTCGACGCGAAGAAGCACGTCTACGACCAGGGGTACGGCTGGAAGGAGAAGGCCCGGGCCGCGAAGGCGGTCATCGACCGGTCGCTGTGACGGTGCTCCCCGACTCACCCGTGCGGGTCGCACCCGGGACCCGTCGCCGCGCGCTCCTGGCGGGGGCGCTCGTACTGCCGCTCACGCTTCTCGCTCCCGCAGCGGTCCTCCTCGTCCCGCTCGCCGTCGTGCTGACCGTCTGGTTCAGCCGGGACCCCTCGCGCACCGCTCCCCGGGAGGGGTTCGTCTCGCCGGCCGACGGCCGGGTCTCCGTGCTTCGCGAGGAGGACCACGGCGGCGAGACCCGAGTGAGAGTAGGGGTGTTCATGAACGTCACCGACGTCCACGTCAACCGCGCGCCCGCCCCCGGCACGGTCGAGTCCGTCGAGCACACCCCCGGCAGGCACCTCCCGGCGTTCACGAAGGAGTCCGACCGGAACGAGCGGGTGGACGTGGACTGTGGCGACTACGAGGTGAGCCTGATCGCGGGTGCCGTCGCCCGGCGGATCCACCCGCTGGTCGCTCCCGGCACCGACCTCGACCGGGGTGACCGCATCGGGCACATCACCTTCGGCTCGCGGGCGGACGTGCTGTTCCCGCCGGGGGTATCGCTCGCGGACGTCCGGGTCGAGCGCGGGCAGAAGGTCCGGGCGGGAGAGACGGTGCTGGCCGACGACTGACGCGTACGTGGAGCCGCCGAGAACGGGCAAGGAGGGTGGAAGGAGGGTACCGCGGGTTGGTCCGGGGTGAGCGCCGTCGGCGTTCAGTCGCTCTGAATGCGTGGGGCTAACATATACGTTACCTGCCCTTTCGCCTCGGCGATGTCGAAGTGGAGCTTGACGGGGAACTCCTGGCCGAGTTCGATCTCGACCTCGGCGTCCTTCGGGATCGCCTTGTTCATGTCCTTGAGGTAGTCGAGCGAGAACAGCGAGCGGGCCTCGCCGGCGACGAGGTCGATGAGGTCCTCGCGGGTGAGTTCGAGGTGGACGTCGTCGGTGTCACCCTCGGCGTCGACGTAGAAGACCTCCTCGTCGGGGTCGACGCCGAGCGCGATGTGATCGCTGACCATGTCCGCGGCCTTCACCGCGCGGTCGATGTCCCGCCCCTCGACGACGATCGTCGCGGGGAGATCCAGGTCGGGGATGTCGGGCTCCTTGCGGATGGACTCGGGGTCGATGAGCGCGAGCGTCCCCTCGAGCCCGTCGATGCGGACGTGGAGCTTGCGGGTCTCCTCGTCGAGTTCGAGCTGGACGAGCTGGTCCGAGTCGGCCATCCCGACGAAGTCCTCGAGCCGGGCGAGGTTCACGCCGATGACGCCGCCGTCGGTCTCGTAGGACTCGAACGCCTCGACCTCCAGTGTCAGGTCGACCATCCCGACGTTCGCGGGGTCGACGGCACGGATCGCGAGCCCGTCCTCGTTGAGGTTGATCTTGCACTCGTCGACCAACACGCTCACCGAGTCGAGCGCCCCCCGTAGCGTCTCGGCGCTCACGATAGCCTTGAACATACGGGGCGTACGAAATGACGTGTTAAAACGATTCCCGTTCGGCGCTTCCAGGTGCCCTCGGGTGCTTCGAGCGCCGTTCGGGCCCGCGGGTCGATCCCCAGTTTCGGCCCGGACATTGCAGGGTCAAGGCCTATCCATCGGACGGGGCTAGCCGACGCCGATGACCGACGACACCTCACGGCCGGTCTCCAGGCGTGGCGTCCTCCGTACGCTGGGTGCGGGCGGCGCTGTCGCCGTCGGCGCGACGGGCCTCGGGGCCGCACAGTCCGGCGGTGCGGACTACACGGCACGGATGGTGGTCCCCGGGGCCGAGGAGTTCACCGACGACTACGCCGGCCTCTTCGTCTACGTCGAAGCCCAGAGCGAGTCGGAACTCACCGCAGAAGACGTCTCCGGCTGCGAGTTCGAGAACTGGTCGCCCGACGGACTCGACTCCTTCACCGGCCGGCTCGTCGACCAGATCGACGACGACCACAGGGATATCCCCACCCAGATATTCACCACGGCGGACTCCGGCATCGAGGCGGGGGCGCTCTACGTCGTCAACCGCGCGATCCCCTGCCCGGACGCGTACGTCGGCCTCGAGGTCGAGCAGATCCGCACGGAGAACCTCGACCAGGGGACGAACGAGGACCCGGAGACCGCGGCCGGCACGACCGGCGGCGACGGTCCCGGGTTCGGCGTCGCGGGCGCGCTCGCCGGCGTCGGTGGACTGGCCGGGCTCGCCCGGGTCCTGCGCGACGGCGAGGAGTGACGACTGTCAATACGACCGTTCGGCGACCGCGTTCCCCTCCGCGTCCCTCACGGTGACGGTGTCGCCTCCGTTGTTCCAGACGGCTCCCGACCGGCCCCAGTAGACCGACGTCGCGGTATCGGAACCGCGTCCGGTGTGGAGGGTGACCCGATCGCCCGGTCCGAGGGTGAACTCGCCGAACGTGTACCGGTGGCCGGCCTCGTCGGTCACCGTCCACCCCGAGAGGTCGAGTGACTCGGTACCCGTGTTCTCGAGGACGACGTACTCGTCGTTCAGGTTCTCGTTGTCGTCCCCCTCGGCGTCGGCGTTGATCGCGACGATCCGGAGCCGCCCGTCACTGCTCCCCGTCTCGGGCGTCGAAGTCACCGTCGCGCCGGCACTGGTGTCCGCCGCACAGGTCCACAGCCCCGCTCCATCCGTGCGAGCGGTCGATTCGATCTCCTCGAACCGCTCGCGTCGGGTGAACGAGGAGTCGTACACCCGGGCGAGACCCTCCTCCAGTAGCTCGCGGTTGAAGTTCTCGCCGTCGACGACCAGGTAGCCCAGCAGCCGGCCGTAGTAGCCCCGCCGGTCGGACTCGGGGTCGAACCGGAGGAGGACTCTCTCGCCGGTGAGGCGCTCCTCGGCGAACGTGCTCGCCCGCTCGCCGTAGCGACGGAGACAGTTCTCGCCCGCCGGCGTCTCCGGGACGCCCTCGAACTCCTCTGGCGTGTTCGCCGAGTGGACCTCCGGAGTGTCCACGCCCAGCAGGCGGACGGTGTCGGCGGTTCCGTTGCCGTAGCTGATCTCCACCGTGTCCCCGTCGACGATCCGGGTGACCGTCACGCGGACGCTCTCGCCCGGAACCGTCGGCGTCCCGACCGGTCTCGCGGTCGTCCCGTCGTCCCCCGGGACTGGCGTCGAGACGCCCGTCGAACACCCGGACAGCACCGCGAGGCCGACGAGACAGAGCGAGAGTACGGCCAGTCGCCGGTCCATGAGGACGGCTCGGCCGCCCGGCGGGTAAACCCGCCGAACGGCTCCCACGGGCGAGCCCGTCGTCTCGTGGGGTGTCCGTTTCGTTCGCCGTCCGCCGTTCGACCGCTCTGCTCTTCGGGGGATCGAGAGCGGATCGGTAGCGAAGGGGGACGTACCGTCGCTCAGACGCCCCGTCCCTGGAGCTTCTCCTCCTCGGGCATGTCGGTGTTCGACTGGCCCTTCATCCCCTTGCCCGTGTTCGTGGCGATCTCGGCCAGCGTCTCGGGGTCGTCCCAGCTGTTGACGGCCTCGACGATGGCCCGGCCCATCGCATCGGGGTCCTCCGCGCCGAAGATGCCCGATCCGACGAAGATGCCGTCACAGCCGTGGTGCATCATGAGCGCGGCGTCGGCCGGCGTGGCGATGCCGCCCGCGGCGAAGTTCACCACTGGGAGCCGGCCCATCTCGGCCGTCTCGTGGACGAGGTCGGCGGGCGCTTCGTGCTCGCGGGCCCACTTCTCGCGCTCCTCGAACGTCTTGCCCTCGAGTTCGCGGATGGCGCTCTTGATCGCCCGCTGGTGGGTGACCGCCTGGTTGACGTCGCCCGTCCCGGCCTCGCCCTTCGTCCGGATCATGGCGGCACCCTCGTCGATCCGCCGGAGCGCCTCGGGGAGGTCCCGGGCCCCGCAGACGAACGGCGAGGTGAACTCGCGCTTGTCGATGTGGTACTCGTCGTCGGCCGGGGTCAGGACCTCGGACTCGTCGATCATGTCCGCGCCCGTCGCCTCGAGTATCTGGGCCTCCTTCGTGTGGCCGATGCGGGCCTTCCCCATCACCGGGATGGACACCTCGTCGATGATCTCCCGGAGCGCGGCGGGGTCGGCCATCCGGGCGACGCCCCCGCGCTTGCGGATGTCCGCCGGGACCGCCTCCAGGGACATCACGGCGACCGCGCCGGCGTCCTCGGCGACGCGGGCCTGCTCTCGCGTGACGACGTCCATGATGACGCCCCCCTTCTGCATCTTGGCGAACCCCCGCTTGACGAGGTCGGTGCCGCGACGCAGTTCCTCTATGTCCGTGGCCTCTGACTCGCTCATACACGAACGGTAGGAACGGATCCACTTAACGGGTGTCGTTCCGGTGGTTGGATCCGCCGACTGCGGCGGTCTCGGCGTCGATATCGCGTCAGGGACGACATTCGGCCCTCGGGTTCGTCCGGACCGAGCGGCGTCTCGGGATCCCCGGCGATAACCCTCGCCCCGGCTGCGGGGCGTGCAGCCCGGCCGGACCCGCGGCGTTTTAGACGACGGCACCGGAACGAGGGGTATGGCAGGCACCGGTGGCGGGGGTCGTACGGGGACCGCACTCGGTCGGCTCCGGCGGCTCTACGACCGACGGTTCCCGCCCGACGACCTCCCGCCCCGCGAGTCGCTCCCGTGGTATCTCGCACCGCTCCCGGGGCCGCTGGAGGACTTCGGCCTCCGGCTGGTCTGGCTCGTCGTCGCGGCCAACCTCGTCGGAACCGCCTTCGGGTTCTGGTTCTACCGCTTCCAGTTCTCCATTACCGACCCGGTGATGTGGCCGCTCACCCCGGACTCGCCGCTGGCGACGCTGTTCATCGCCCTCTCGCTCTCGCTCTGGAAGCTCGGTCGGTCGAACGAGTACCTGAACGTGCTCGCCTTCTTCGGCTGTATCAAACTCGGCGCGTGGACACCGTTCGTCCTCCTCGCCTTCCCCGCCGAGTACCCCTCGGGGTCGTTCGCCGCCCTGGGGCTCGTCGGGTTCGTCTGGGAGTACGGCCTCTACGCCTTCCTCGTGACGAGCCACCTGGCGATGGTCGCCGAGGCGTTCCTGATCCACCGCTACGCCGCGTTCTCCGTGGGTACGGTGGCACTCGCCGCCGCCTGGTACGCGCTCAACGACGTCGTCGACTATCTGGTACCGATCGTCGGCGACCCCCACCACACGCTCCTGAACGTCGAGCCCTACCTCGGTCCCGGTCGCGGCTTCGATCACACGGTGCCGGCACACGACGTCGCCGCGGCCGCGGCCGTCGTCCTCACCGTCGCCTGCGTCTTCCTCGCCCTCGCTACCCGCGTCCACAAGGTGAGGAACGCCAACGCCACGGGGAGGACGTGAACGGGATCCTGTCCACAGCCCGTACCGAACGGTACCGCCCGCGAGCGCATCCACGGAACGTCCCACCACGGCGCGCGTCCGTCGCTCGCTGTCGCGTGCGGCCCCGGTGACGATGGCGACCGATACCGAGACGACGGCGAAGTAGAAACTGTTCAGGAACAGTGCGGGGTCGTTCCCCTCGGTCGCGTAGACGAGGACGACCGCGCCGACGAACAGGAACAGCCCGTTCAGTGCCGCGACGGCGAACGCCAGCGGCCACAGCCGATCGAGGGCGGCCCGGGCACGGTCCGGCAGGCGGTGGGCTCCCAGCGAGCCCTCGATACCGAGACCGGCGATACCGGCCAGGACGCCGAACGCCGACGCGACGGACTACAACGCGCTCGAATCGGAGTCATCCCCGTGCATGACAGCTCTGCCACTCCCAGAGGGCGTGCTCGGGCTAAACCGTTGTCCGTGGGGTACGTCGGGAGATCGTCCCTCAGGACGTGTCGACGCCGGTGAGATCGAACCGGGCCCCGCCCGCTTCGCTGGCGGTCACGTCGATCTCCCAGCCCTGTGCATCGGCGACCTCGCGTGCGATCGCGAGACCGAACCCGGTCCCCTCCCGGTTCGTGGAGTAGCCCACCTCGAACACCGCATCCCGCTTCTCGGGGGGGATGCCCGGCCCGTCGTCGGCGACGTAGAACCCGTCGTCCAGGTCGCCCACGGTCACGGTCACGTTCGTACCACCGTGGTCGACGGCGTTCCGTATCAGGTTCTCCAGGAGCTGCCGGAGCCTGCTGGCGTCGGCGTGGACCGTCCGCTCGGTATCGACGACGAGCGTGGCCCCGCTCGTTTCGACGTTCTCCCAGCAGCCCTCGACCATCCCGGCCAGCGCGATGGGCTGAACGTCCATGGCCGTCTCTCCCTCCTGGGCGTACCGTAACAGGTCGTCGATCAGCACGCGCATTCGGCGATGGGCCCTCTCGACGTCGTCGAGGCGGTCGTTGTCGAAATCCTCGCGAGCCAGATCGAGCATCCCCTCCGCGACGTTGAGGGGGTTCCGGAGATCGTGAGAGACGACACGGACGAACTCCTCCAGGCGCTCGTTCTTCCGTTCCAGTTCCCGCTCGTGGCGTTTGCGTTCGGTGATGTCGCGGCTGATCACCACGAACGGTCCGTCCTTCCCTTCCCCGAGTCGCTGGAGGTGGACCTCCGCGGGGAACGTCAGTCCGTCCCGGCACCGATACGAACCCTCCAGTTCGTGGCGCTCCCCCGACTCTATCGTGTCCCACAGCGCGGCGGCGTTCTCGGGGTCGATCGTCCGGTCGATCTCCCAGACTCGCATCCCCCGGAGTTCGTCCTCGGAGTAGCCGAGCTTCTCGCACATGCGAGGGTTGGCCTCGACGATGGTTCCGTCGGCATCGTGGATGTCGATCATGTTCGGGGAGTTCTCGAACAGCGCTTCGAGCCGGCCCGCGGTCCGTTTCAGGTCGCCCCTGATCCGCAGGGCGTGGCGGGCGTGGGCGATGTCGGCTCCCAGATCGATCAGGATCGACCGGCCGGATCCGTCGAACGCGCCGGGGCGAGCCGCGTACACGTTCAGTACCCCGTGGTCCTCACTCTCGTGGACGAGCGGGACGGCGGCGCTCGACCGGAACCCCCGCTCCAGTGCGAGCTCGCGCCACGGCCCGCAGGGGGAGTCCTCCGCGTCGTGTACGACCCGGATCTCTCGAGCGTCCAGTGCCTCCACGGCGGGGTTCCAGTCGGCCTCGTCCTCCATCGCGGCCGAGAGTTCGTCGGCGAGGCCACCCCCACCTGTGGGCCGGGCCCGTGGCGTGATCCGTCGGGATCCCGGTTCGCGGTCTCCGATCCAGACGAAACAGTAGGGATCGGCGTCGGCGATCACGTCGCACACCCCCTGGTCCAGTTCCTCGCACGTGTCGGCTCGGAGGAGCACTCGACCGACGTCGCGGACGACACCCAGGAGGCACCGGCGCTCGACGGCTTGCCGCCGATCCCGGTACCCCCGAGCGGCGTCGAGGCACCGACCGGCGAGGCGGCCGGGGTTCTCGGTCACGGACCGTTTCGGGAGGTACTCCGTGACCCCTGCCGAGACCGCCTCGCTCGCGACTCCCTCGGAACCGTCGTCGGTGTAGAGGACGAACGGGAGGTCGCCGTGCGTCTCGCGGACGGCCTCGAGGAACTCCAGTCCGTTCCGCCCGGGGAGGTCGTAGTCCGAGACGACGCAGTCGATCGGGTCGCCCGCGAGTCGGCCGAGCCCCTCGTCGACGCTCCGTGCGGTGACGACCTCGATCCGATCGTCAGCGCGCTCGAACGCGCCGGTGACGACCTCCACCGAGTCCTGCTCGTCGGTGACGTGGAGAACTCGGATCGCGGGCGAACGGGCTCGGGTGTTCATGGCCGTGCTGGTAGCCGCTCCTCGTGGAATACGAATACGTGTTCGTCGAATATCGAGAGGAGAACCGGGACGAGGGCGCTGCCTTCGGTGGTCCCACTCTGCCAGGGTCGAACGACACCGTCGGAGCGGCCCACGCGGTCGGTACGCCCGGCGACGAGCACGACGGGAGACCGTAGACGGCACACACGACCGATCGAGGTGCGGATGCGGACCGACCCGCGAGCGTGCGGACGAGGGTTCAGGCCAGTTCCTCGGGGGCGGCGTCGGCGTGGGCGCGCACCCACAGCCGGCCGATCCGCGAGAGCCTCGTTCGATACGAGTTGCCGTGCTCCTCGCGCTCGACGTACCCCTTCCCGCCCGGTCCGAGCCGGTCGACGTTGTAGATCACCTTCGAGCGGAACGCGTCGGTGTACTCCTCGCCGAGCTCCTCGGCGAGCGTCCCCGCGAGCTCGCTCACGGACTCGAACTCGCCGTGCTCGCCGAGCGTGAACAGGACGAGCTCCTCGAACGGCTTGACGTTCGAGAACGGCGCGACGGGCAGTTCGACGACGTGCGAGCCGTCCACCTCCTTGGCCCCGATGGTCGTCCCGCGCTCGTCGAACTCGGCGAGCAGACTTCTTACGGAACGGAGCCGCTCGCGGATCCGCTCGTCGTCGACCGGCTCGTCGGTCAGGAGCGCCTCCAGCAGGTCGACCCCCGCCCGGAGCTCCTCGGCGAGTTCGGTCTCCAGGTACTTCTCGGGGACCGTGTAGTAGGTGTGGACGCGGTCGCGGTCGGCCTCGCGCTCGACCATCACGGAGTGGGCGGCGGTGGCGAACGCGAAGGAGACGGTTCGGGGCATCGCGCTGACGTTGACCCACACCTCACCCCCCGAGTCGAGTTCGGCGTTGATCAGCGAGTAGGCCTGCTCGAACGCCGCGTCGTAGTCGTAGACGTCCTCGACGACGAACCGCTCGGTCTCGGCACCGAGCAGGTTCGAGAAGTCCGCCTCCAGCTTCTCGGCAAGTCTTTGAGAATACTCCACGTTCGTCTCCGAACCCACCGCCCCCTCCAGCAGGACCACCCGGTCCACGTCGACCCGGTCGCGGACCAGCGGCGCGATGAGCCGGTCGTAGTCGAAGCCGACCGGCACGACGTGGGTCTGCATACGCTATACGGGGAGGCTGTGCTTAAATAAGCTATCAGACTCCATAGAGAGCAAAAGCTCGAGTCGGTCATCCTCCACCCAAGTCTGCCCGAGCGAGTACACACAAACGACAACTATAGACGACCTCCTATCGCGTTCCATACTACCTTCTGTGTTCACTCTCCCTGCAGTCGTCGTAATTTCTCCTGTGCCAATTCGCGCACGTGTTCTGTTTCGTCATCCTTTGCGAGTTCCCGAAGCATATCCATCGCAGTTTCGTCCCCAATTCGAGACAATCCCTTTACCACTTGGCGGCGAACGTCAGGGCTGTCATCATCGGCTTTCGAGACGATGAGTTCACGCGCATCTGATGTCCCGATCCGCCTCAGCGTAGAGACGGCGGTAATCCGTTCTAGTTCGGTGAGTCTCGGGAGAACGGATTCGATCGTGTTCACCGCGTCGGTCTCCCGGTCTGGCCACTTGCCCAGGGCATAGAGAGCCCGTCGTCGATAGGTCGTTGATGTCTCCTCGTTCTCAATCAATTCCTGAAAGGTTCCGAAGTCCTCGGGGTCGCCCCGTTCGATGATCTCCTCCAATTCTTCCGGGTCATCCGCTTCGAGCGCGAGCCTCAGGTCCTCTGTTATTCTTACCATGATCTTGGCCCTCTAACAGCTCTCCATATGTTTGTCATCATGAATTCGTTCGCACTGTTTGTCGGTCAGATCGGGCGGAAGGTCCTGGATCGCGCCCGTGTTCGTGAACATCAGATTTTTTGTATCATTCTTTCTGTGTCCATTTCTGCCAACTATATGTGTCAGCTCGTGTATTAGTGTCCACCGGGTAGCGGAGGAACCCACCCAGAAGCCAAGCCGATTTTTCGGATGGGCTGCACAGCCACGGAATCCTGCCATGTCGCTATTGATGTAGTAGCCCACGATTTCGGCCCCCATGTCTCGTCCGAGATCGAAGAGCGCGTCCTCCTCGTCACTGACACTGTGCCCGCTGGCCAAGCAATCGTCCTGATCCAGTTGCACTAAATCACCCAGGAAATCCGTACTGATGACCCGACTTCCCACCGGATACACCCACACACCACACTCATTCTGATAGACGATGTTCGCGCTATCGATGTCGCGCTGTAAATTCGCGTTCTGATCTGCCGGTGAACCGGTTGGCCGAACGGTCACCAGGGCGATCCGAATGAACGGCTGGGTCTGAATCCGGTCCAACCGTTCGACAACCGAGCGGGCCTGAGGATTATCATCCCCGTAAACACCTAGCACGTCTTCACGTACCGAAATGGTTTCACCCGCTTCGCCTTTACCCAGACAGTCCTGAACGACTGTTCGTAAGCTAGTCATCTCCTTCTATCCTGCTTCTTTGTGACGAAATCGACCCTACGGTCGGAATCATCGCTACCGTATAGTCGCCCGTCGAACTCGTCGTGTTCCAACGAGCTGTAGCACTCCCCCCTTTTTGTATCGATAGTCGACATGTATGGGATTATTCGCCTCCATTGAGCGCGGCGAGTTGGTCTTGTAAGTCGGCGACTTCTTGCTCCAGTTCCTGAATCTTTGTTACTAGGCTCTCGATTGGTCCGACAGAAAGATCGCCGCTTTCCCCGTCGATGCTGACCCGTTCATTATTATCACCGTCGCGTAAGGTTAATGCCCCCCCTTGTCCGTCACCACCTAACCGGACACTACCGCTTTCTCCATCTACGTACGCCCGTACCTCGTCGGCTAAGGTCACGCCACTTCCATCGATGCGTACTCTGGGCTCGTCGTCTTCTCCTTTCAGCACGATGTCCCCAGCTACGCCGTCTCCACCGAGCCCGAGACTAGCCGATGATCCATTGACATAAAAGCGGAGATTCCTGTAGAAACTGGCGCGTCTCTCGGCGTCTTCGGGAGCTATCGCCTCCTCCCGGGACGGGGTTATCACGTCTTCGAAAAGTGACGGTCTAATCATGTCCATTACGGACCACTGGGATTCGGCAACCCGACTCGTCTCACGTTCGGTGCCGGGATTGGCTTCCGTACCACTGCTCCGGATCCGGTCTACATTAGAGTTCCAGACTAGACCGAGGACGCTGTTCGATTCAGAAGCCCTCTGGGCGGCCGGTATCTCTTTACCCCCTTCCAGGTACAGCCGCGTGGCAGCCCCTTCGTCCGTCAGCATGAGGCGACCATCTACGCTGTCATCGCCGAGTGTGGCGAGGCCATAGTACCCCCAGAGCGTTATCGGTTCGAGCCCACTTCTATGCCCGTCCGGCTTGAAACGAATTGTTCCAGTAGCCTCGACGTCGTCGTTCAGTCGAGTTTTGCCAATGATGTCGATCTCGTCCTCATCGAATATTATGTCACTTGGCATGAGTTGGCATATAACACAGTTAGTAATTGGAGTCTCTGCATGGCACACAATGAGACTCAAACCATCCGCTGAATTCGCGCCCTCTATTCATCAGAGGGAAACGGTTCCTGTCACCGAATACTCTCTTATCGAACCCCTTCGATTCGGTCTCTGGATCGTGTTTCTCCGGATTTCGGGAACCTCTACCCCAGTACCGATAGTAGCGATATTGTCTACAGAGACGGGTTCAGAGGTAGAGGTAGGTGAATGCTGGACACCACATTTCGATCGTTACGAGCTGCTACCCCGATAGATTCGAGAGCGATAGCATGATGACCCCGAGATCGAACCGATGACGGACTCTGTGTCTACAGATCGGAGCTTTCGAACCCGGTGAATGATCTCTCCGTCAGTGTGGAATCATAGTCCCTGCCGAGGGAGACATGGACATCGTTCCCACTAATTCGGGGGTTACTCTACCGTCGGTTCTCTCGTCTCACCCCTAATACGAGATCTCCGGTAACGCCGTGCACCAATATTCTGTATCGCTCTGTCGTCTGGGGTAGGTCGGGGGGTCGATATCGGGTGTCATACTCGCCTCTACCCCAATGGATGGAGTACGGGGAGAACCGGACATCTGCCGTATCTAGATGTTATACGCCCAATGTCCGGTTTCGGGAATTATGTTTCATTATGTACTGTCGCAAGTGACTTCAGACTAACATCCTTAGGTTCGGGGCTACCGTGTCGCCAACTCAATCACCCTCAGAGACAGTAGTCGTACCAACAGGTGGCGGCCTCTGTTTTCACAAACAAGGATGGTTGTGCTTCGATGCGGCGTGTAAGACGACGTTTCGACGACCGGTACGGGAGATCCCTCTCTCCAGAGCTAAGGAGGAAGACTTTGAGCCCTGTATGAAACCGCCCTGCTTCGGCTAGACCGTTACCGATGAAAGGGTAGAGTGCACCCTCCCCTTCAGTATAAACCCAGGTGTTCGGGAAGATAAGCGTTTAGAAAGGTAGGGGTTCCGAGATGGTAGATATCGACAGATAAAGAGAAAGTTGAATTTGAAAATTAGTATTTAAATATGGGCGTGTACCGATGTTCCACTTCGGTGTAACCCGAAAGTAGCACCTGGCCTGTCGGGGTCAATTGAGAATGTGCACTCACTCCGGCCGGACTACCTCACCACAGGCCGGACACTCGGCCCAGATACCGGTTGTTCCATCGTCTTTTTCGTACTCAATAAGCGCATACCCTGATGGGATCTCCTCGACACACTCCGGGCATCGGCCGAGTATCGACCTGTTCCGGCTCATGGGCAGAGAAGGGTGAGCAAAGCACCCTTTGTTCAATAAACTCTGATGTACTTGTAAATAAGCATTTTGCGTGTCTGGGGGCCTGAAACGAGTGATAATAGATGAATTGGATAGATATGAATTAAATTATTAGTGAATGAAATATATGAGAAGAACTCCATTTCCCAATTCAATTCATTTCTCCAGGCTCGCTCAACAGAACGATCCGTGCAATAGTCGACATCGCTTCAAGAGGTAGAACGTCTCCAAGGCAGGGCCCGTAACATCTTTTTTGCTAAACGGCTCTCGCCTCTGGGTATCGAGTTCAACCGATCTCTGATTCAGTACTGGATTTTCGGGTTTTCTCGACGGATCCTCATCTTATAGAGACAAGTTCGCGCTCACCGCACCCGTCACCGCCGCCTGCCGGGAGGTCCGAGTAGCGGGTCGAACGCCTCCAGGTTGTACTCCAGTTCCGCGTCCTCGGTCGTGACGTACGGGACAGCCTGCTCGTGAACCGACCCGTGGCTCCGGAGGTCGACCCGGTCCTCGGCCCCCCCTTCGACCGGCCCGAACACCGACTCTCGGGTGCCGAGCACCATCGCGTCTCCGATGCGGTCGGTCGGGAGGCCGAATCGTTCGGCGGCCTCGGTGGCCGAGAGCACCTCGTCGACGCCGTCGACGGACGCGAGCCAGCCGAGGTCGTCGCCTCGGTCCTCGCGACGCTCACCGCGCAGGTAGACGTACGCCGCGCCGCCGAGGTTCTGGTGGTGGTAGGTGTGATCGTCCCGGATGAGTCGGACGACCTCGGCGTCGTAGCCCTCGCGTTCGAGGAGTGCGTCGAGGTCCACGCGGTGGGTCTTGTGGTTCATCCCGTGGTCCGCGGTAGCCACGAGGTCGACCCCGCGATCGAGGAGCGCGCCGAGTCGCTCGTCGAGTGCGCGAACCCACTCGCGGGCCGCCGGCTCGTCGGGGGCGTGCTTGTGGGGGACCACGTCCGTCGTCGAGACGTAGAGGACGTCCGGTGCGGCGTCGTCGAGCACGGAGAGCGCCGCGTCGAGCAGCCACCGGCTCGCCTCCCCCGAGTAGATCCCCGGGCCCTCCCCGATCTCATGTTCGATCCAGTCGGGAGCGTCCTCCGCGCTCAGGGCGACCGAACAGCCCCGCCCGACGATCCGTTCGAGTTTCCGCTTGGCGACCAGGGCGGCGACCGACCCGCCCGCCGCCGCGAGCCCCCGAAAGCGGGTCTCACAGCGCAGGAACGACGGGTCGTTCATGTACACCAGGCCGTCGCCGTCGGGGTCGTAGTAGCTGTTCCCTGTGATGCCGTGCGTCGCCGGGAACGCGCCGGTGACGATGCTCACGTTGTTGACGTTGGTGAGGCTCGGGACGACACAGCGACACTCACCGGACGTCCCCGCGTCGGCGATACGGTCCCAGTTTGGGGCCTCGACCGCGTCCAGGTAGTCCGGGTCCAGCCCGTCGAGACAGACGACGACGCGCGCCATTTCGAGTGGAGCGTCTCCGATGGCGGTTTGACATCCTCCCCACCCTAAAGGGCGAGGATTCCCGACCGCGTTGGGATATTACGGTTCGCGGTTAGCGGCCTGTTCTCGTGGGGCGAAAACACCTTCACTACGGTCGAACAAGTGAACCGCTGGCTGTGCCAACCAGCCGTTATCCCTATCTTTCTTCAAGGAGAGAATCCCACCGTTTACGGCGGGCGTGAATCCGACAATTCCTCCACGGACCACGTTCTGACGCTAATATGGATATTTAAGTAACCTCACATCGTAGCATGACGTACACCGAGGCGGTCTCACCGCCACCTAAATGCACAATATCGGGACGCCGAGAACCAGAATGTTCGAGACACCCTCTCGAACCGCTGTGGTGTCTCGGTCAAGATACCTCCGAGTCCCCTGCCGGGGATAGGAGTAACGGCGGTGTGGCCCCGCCATCGGCTCGTCATGCCGACGAGTCGTCAACCAGTAAATATCCCAAACCAGCGGTGCGGTGCCGTGGGAAGCCCCGTCGTTTACGACGGGGAGGAGGTCACCTCCCCCATCGCAGGCGAGATTCGGGAGTACCTTTTGCCGAATATTCTCCGCGCCGTTCACATCCGCGTTCGCAACTGTGTCACACTCGTCACAGACGTATAGGCCACGCTCAATCCGCTGATTGTCGTTGGTGTGGCCACACGCCGAACACGACTTCGACGTATCTCGCTCCGAAACCAAATCCACCTCGATACCTTCGGCTTCCGCCTTGTAGTCGAGTATCGAGGTGAAGCGGTCGAACGCCCACCCGTGCAAGTCGAGATTCCCGTGGTCGCCCCAATTCCGAGGTTCGCCGTTCTCGTCGTCTTCACGGATTCCGCCAAGGTCGCCAACGACAAGCGTCCCAACACCTCGTTCGACACACTCGTCTACGATTGCTTTCGAGAGTGTGTGCAAGAAGTGTGTCCGACGGGCGATGCGTTTTCGATCGAGTCGCTTCGCTTCGTGTGACGCCGAATCGTCCGTCTCGGCACGCTTCTTGGCGAAGTAGTATTCGTCCTCTTTGAGTGCGCCACCGGGGTACAACACCGACTCGCCACCGAAGGAGACGGCGGCGAAGTTGCAAATCCCGAGGTCAACACCAGCCACCTCGTCGCCCGGCGGTTCCGGGTCAATAGTGGTTCGACAGACGAATTGAAGCCGCCATTCGTCGCGCTTGTAGACGGCGCGAACCTGTTGAATGTCCCACTCGGTCAGGTCAACATCCGGGCGGGTCTGGTACTCGCACAGGATGAAATCTGAACGGTGTTCCTTGAGGTTGCGGCCTTTCGAGAGACGAACGCGGTTGAACTGTGCGTCCTGCTTGAAGCCAGCCGCTTTGAACGACACAGTTGAACGCGGGTGGGCGTCTCCGTGTTTGCGGTAGCCGGGCGGTCGGGCACGGTCGTCGCCGTTCCGACGCTTGCCGAACCAGCCGTTGAACGCTTCAGCGAGTTCTTCGAGAACGCGCTGACTGGATTGCGAATGCAAGTCCGTGTAGCGTTCGTGACTTTTGAGTTCGGCTTTGAGTTCCCCGTCATCGGGAATCTCGCCCGTTTCGTCCCACTGTTCTTGCGTGTAGTAGCGACCGACGTTCCAGAGTTTTGAGGCGGCCCATCCGAGCTGGTCGAGGTCGTCCCGAACCTGTTGTTGGTTCGGTATGGTGGCCTCAAAGGTTCGGATGGTCCGGCCCATTTCTGGCTTCATAACTGGTTATGAACAGCGTTCTCTTAATAGAGTCGGTTGGCGTGGAATATCCGGCCTTGCCATCGACGGTGGATTGTGTAGGAGTTGTCGGCTGTATCCCCGCCCTGAAGGGCGGGGTTTTAGCCTTGACACTGCAATAAACTCCTCCGGTGGTCCGGTCCGGTCCGGTCCGGTCCGGTCCGGTCCGGCTACGGCCGCCGTCCGAGCGCGAACGTCACGCCGCTGAACCGGCGCTTCACCCGCGCGTCGGTGAACCCCGCCTCTTCGATCCACCCCGTCACCTCCTCGGCCGGGTAGGTGTGCGCGCCGAGCGTCAGCCGATAGGTGGGGTCGACGAAGCGGACCGCCGTTCGGGGGATCGGTGTCCTGCCGTCGCCGGTGAACTGGTCGAGGACGGCGACGACCCCACCGGGGCGGAGGACCTCGAACATCCGCTCGAGGAGCGCGCGGTTCGTCGCCGCGTCGTGGGCGTGGACGACGTTGAACAGGAGCGCGACGTCGTAGCCCTCGCCTTCGACGCTATCGTCGAGGGCGTCTCCGAGGTAATCGGCGGCCCGGAACGCCACACGGTCGGCCACGCCGGGGGCGTCCGCGAGCGTGGCCTCGAACGACGGCTCCGCGGCGGGGTGGTCGAGGACCACCGCGGAGAGATCGGGGTACTCCTCGGCGAACGCGGCGGCGTACAGGCCGTGCCCCCCGCCGACGTCGAGTAGCCGGGTCGCTCCCTCCGGGACCGGGACCGCCGCGAGGGCGTCCTCGCGGGCGAGGCTGGCGGTCGCCCGGAAGCCCGCGTGGAGCGTCGACGCCCGATCCGGGTCCGCCGCAGCCCAGGTGTAGACGTCCGTCGAGGGCTCGCCCTCGCGGAGGACGCGCTCGAACTCCCGCTCCCAGAACGGGAAGACGACCTCGTTCCACGCGGTCAGCCACGGGGCCATGTTCGTGTCGCGGGCGTCCGTGAGCCATCGGGTCGTCATCGCGGTGTTCGCGTACCGGTGGCCGTCGCGCTCGAGATAGCCGGCGGCGGCGAGGAAGGCGAGGAACGATTCCAGCGTATCGGGATCGGCGTCGAGGTCGTTCGCGAGGTCGGCGGCCGTTCGGGGTTCCGCGAGCGCCTCGAACACCCCGAGGTCGACGGCCCGGACGACGGCGTGGAAGCTCCCGGCGGCGAGAAGGTCGAGGAGCGGGCCGGGACCGCGGTTGAGCCGGAGGAGAGCCAGCCGCTCGACGGCGTTCGGGACGACGGGCATCAGGCTACCTCCGGGATCGGCCCGTCCCCGAACAGGTGCCACGCGAGCGGTACTGCCGCGAACGGGGGCTCTCCGGTGACCCTCGCGACGGCGCTCGGACGTCTCGGTACTCGGACGGTTCGGATCGGCGTGGCACGGGGATCTGACATCGTGGTCACTGACTCCGACGAGTCGATTCACGAGATGTCACTCCGGAATAAGAACCTGTCGTGAGGCGGGTCTCGGGCGATCGTGGTCGTCCTCGCACTCTCACCGTCGAGCAACGAACGCCCGAGGACGATCCAGGCGAGATCGAGCGGGCCGCCGAACGCGAGCCAGGCGGCGTTGTAGCCGACGACGCTCGCGAGGGCGTTCAGGACGATGACGCCGCCGACGATGCCGGCCAGTCCCGCGAGGCGGCCCCCGTCGGCCGACCGAAGACGGATCGGGCGGGTTCGGCCGCCCGTAGTTGTCGACGTGTATCTCGGGACTCTTGATAGCAGAATCACCGTCCGGAGGTCCGCCGAGATATTAAACGCGTCAGCTCTCGGGACCGGGACCCGTCACCAAGCGGTACCGACGCCCGCCCTCCCGGGTCTGAGGCGACCAGCGGATTCATATGGGGGCCTCTCAGAGGTGGAGCATGAACGAGTTCGCGGGCGAAACGGGCGGCTGGGAGGACGACGACGAGGGAACACCGGCGGACGAGGTCGTGCGGGTCGTCGCCGAGAGCGAGGGGACGAGCGCGCGGGGCATCGCCACCGCGCTGCGCTACCCCGTCGAGGAGATCGAGGACGTCCTCGAGGACCTCAGAGCCAACGGTGAGGTCGAGAAGGACTCCGAGGGGATGTGGGTGGTACCCGACGCGGCCGGGCCGGACGACCCGTACATCTTCTGAGCCGCGGCGTTCGAGCACTCGTACGGACGGTTGTAGTCTCTTACCGGTGACCGCCGACCCCGTCCAGACGAACCGTCCGTATCAGTCCGCCCGGAGCCCCTCGAAGTAGACCGTACGGTCCTCCCCGAAGGCGGGGGAGGTCAGGAGCGAGACGCCCACGGTGAGCACCAGCCCGAGGACCATCCCGACGACGCTCGCCTGCCAGCCGCCGAGGTAGGTCCCCGGAACGAACGGGAGGAAGACGCTCGCGAGGTAGAACGCCTGGCTGCCGCCGACGCCCGCGAGCATCCCCGTCCTGGTGGTCCTGGCCCAGTAGAGCGCCACCATCACCGGGAGCGCGAGCTGTGCGAACCCGCCGAAGGCGGTGTTGCCGATCTCGACGAGCGTGCCCGGCGCGTAGAGCGACGCGACGAACGAGATCGTGGCGAAGACGGCGACGCCGGCCCGGGCGACGAGGTCCTCTCGACTGGCGTCCGAGACGAGGGGTCGGTAGATGTCCCGCGTGAGGTACGAGGAGCCCGAGAGGAGCATCGAATCGGACGAGGACATCATCGCGGCGAGCGCGCCGGCGATGACGAGCGCGGCGAACCACGCCGGGGTGTACTCGTTCAGGAGTGCGGGGACGACGTTGCCCCCCTCGGGGACCTGCACGCCGAGCCCGACGGCCCAGGAGCCGAGCATGAACGCCGGGACGAACAGGAGCAGGACGAGGACGGGCCAGAGGGTGAACGTCCGCTTGAGGACCGTCTTCGAGCGGGCGGCGAAGAACCGCTGGTTGATCTGCGGGAACATCGTGACGCCGAAGGCGATGCTCACGGCCGTCGAGATCATCCACTCGGGCGAGTAGAGCCCGCCCCCCAGGCTGAGGAACTCGGGATTCGCGTCGGCGAGCGCCGCGGTCGCCTCGCCCGCGCCGCCCACGGCCGAGAGCACCCAGGCGACGGCACCCCACACCAGGACGAGCATGAACGCCCCCTGGAGGGTGTCGGTCCAGGCCACCCCGCGCATCCCCGACACCGCCACGTAGATCACCATGAACAGGGTGATGCCGCCCGCACCGACCCAGAACGGGACCGCGCCGTCCGTCAGCCCGACGAGCGCCTGTCCGGCGCCCATCTGCTGGAGCATCACGTACGGGAAGAGCCAGAAGATCGAGATGGCGGCGACCAGTAGCCGGAGGGGTACGGAGCCGAAGCGGTCGCCGAGCATCTCGCCGAGCGTGACGTAGCCGTGCTTGCGGCCGACGAGCCACTGCTTGTAGCCGACGACGTACCAGAGCAGGGCGAACAGCACGCCGTCCATCAGCCCCATCACGAGGATCCACTCGGGGCCCGCCGAGTAGGCGAGGTTCGGCCCGCCGAAGAACGTGAACGCCGACAGCAGCGTGGCGAACGTCGTGAACAGCAGGACGACCGTCCCCAGGGTGCGGCCGGCGAGGTAGTAGTCCTCGGCGGTGTCGGCCGTGAGGCGGTAGGCCACCAGTCCCACCGCGAGGGCGACCAGGAGGTAGCCGCCGAGCACCGCGACCTGGACGAGTAGCTGGTTCATCTACACGCCCTCCTCGATGCCGATACCCCACGCACGGTTCGCGAACAGCCCGAAGACGGCCGCCGCGAGCGCCATCCACCCGACGTGCCACCAGAGCCAGACCGGCAGGCCGAACGCCACGCTCGCGTCGCGCCACATGAACCACGGGATCGCGAACGCGACCAGGACGAGGGCCACGACGCCCCACAGGGCTTTCTCCGTGTTGCTCACCATGTTGGTGGCGTGTAATTGTCCATCATACCTAAACGTTGCTAAAACTTTGACCTGGTGGCTATATTGAAGAAAAATATTCTTCGAAAGGCCGGTGGGTCCTGGGGGGCGCTGGCGGGAGAGGCCCCCTGAAACAACCCTCCGGTCAGTACACCCGGGAGCCGTCCGGGACCTCGCGTTCGGTCGTGAGGTGGACCACTCCTCCGTCACCGTCGTCGACGCCCGTGACGAGACACTCCGACTCGAAGCCCGCCACGGTCACGGTCCCGAGGTTGACGACGGCGACCACCTGCGAGCCGACCAGCTCCTCGGGGTCGTAGTGGTCGGTGAGTCCGGCGGCGGACTGCCTGATCTCGGTGCCGAAGTCGACGCGGAGCCTGTAGAGGTCCTTGCGGGCCTCCGGGAACGGTTCGGCTTCGACGACGGTGCCCGCGCGCATCTCGACGTCCTCCAGGAACCGACCGGGGTCGATATCGGGTTCGTCGATGCCCATGCCGGCCGGTCGGGGGCCGGGGACTTGATTCGCCCCCCGGCGGGTGACCGGCGTGACCGCGACGGACGGAACGCTCCGAAAAAACAGTCCGTGCGCTTTAACCGTCGAGCGTTCCTCCGTATGTGATGACCATGCGTTCACTCATGGTCGGATCACGATACACGCCCCCCGCGGGGCAGTTCACCCATGCACGACACAGCGAAATACCTCATTCACGCGGACATCACGGCGGACGGGGTGGTCGAGCGCAACGACGTGGTCGGAGCGGTCTTCGGGCAGACCGAGGGCCTCCTCGGCGACGAGCTCGAGATACGGGACCTCCAGGAGTCCTCGAAGGTCGGTCGCATCGACGTCGAGATCGCCAGCGAGGGCGGTCAGTCGTTCGGCGAACTCACCATCGCCACGAGCCTGGACAAGGTCGAGACGGCCATCCTCGCGGCGGCCCTGGAGACCATCGATCGGATCGGTCCGTGCCGGTCGATGGTCGAGGTCCGGAACATCGAGGACGTCAGGTCGGCCCGCCGACGGGAGGTGGTCGACAGGGCGAAGCGACTCCTCCAGGAGTCCTTCGACGGCGCGGTGATGACCAGCGACGAACTCATCGATGAGGTCCGTCAGTCGATCCGTGTCGAGGACATCACCGAGTACGAGGGCTACCCGGCCGGTCCGCGCGTCGACGAGTCCGACGCCGTCATCGTCGTCGAGGGGCGTGCGGACGTGCTCAAGCTCCTCAAGTACGGCGTCAAGAACGCGGTCGCCGTCGAGGGGACCGACGTCCCCGAAGTGGTCGCGGATCTCACCCGGGAGAAGACGGTCACGGCGTTCCTCGACGGCGACCGCGGCGGTGACCTCATACTGAAGGAGCTCGCACAGGTCGGCGACATCGACTTCGTGGCCACCGCCCCGGAGGGCCGGTCGGTCGAGGACCTCGACCGCCACGAGGTGATGGCCGCGCTGCGCGAGAAGGTGACCCACGAGGAGTTCATACAGCGACGCGACACGGAGACAGCCGAGGGGTTCGCCGCGACCGACGGGAGCGCCGTCCCGGCACCCTCGGAGGACTCGTCGGTCGAGAACAGGGAGACACCGGACACGACGGTCGACCCCGGCGGGCCGTCGACGGACGACGATCCGAAGGAGGTGACCGACGGCGCGGAGACGAACGGGAGCGCGACGGGCGAGGGGGCCGAGCCGTCCGGCGAGCAGTCCGGCGAAGGGTCCGCCGAGGAGGCCACGGGACCGACGTCCTCGTCCTCGGACGGGGATCAGGCCGAGGAACCCGAGACGCTCCGGGGACACGTCCGAGCGGTCGTCGAGGGTGGATCCGGGCGCGCACGACTGCTCGACGCGGAGATGGTCGCGCTGGCCGAGGTGGACGCGGACGAGGCGTTCGACCTCGTGCGGGACGCGGAGCGCGTCCCGTCGGTCCTCGTGCTCGACGGCGAACTCGGCCAGCGCGTCCTCGACGTCTGTGCCCAGCGCGGGGTCGAGCAGGTCGTCGCCCGGTCGGAGGGTGACTTCGTGAAGAAGCCCACGGGCGTCCGGGTCAGGACCGCGGACCGGCTCCTCGAACCGGCCGACGCCGACTGATACGGACGGGTGTCGTCTTTTACCGGTGACCGCCCGGCCCGGATGATCACCGGCAAACCGTTACAACAACCCGTACGAGCCTCAGAGCTGCCGACCGTACAGCACGCCGTCGCCGTCGGCGTAGTGGTCCGGAAGCTCCTCGACGCGCTCGAACCCGCTCGCCTCGTAGAACGATCTGGCGCGCTCGTCGTCGGCTCGCGCCGTCAGCCTGAGCTCCCGGTGCTCGGCCACCCGATCGAGGACCGCGGACAGCAGCGCGGAGCCGTACCCCCGCCGTCGGTAGTCGGGGGCGACGGCGAGTTCGGCGAGGTACGCCACCTCACTCTCCCCGTCGCGCATCACCAGCGCGTAGCCGACCGGTCTCTCGCTCACCGTTGCGACGAGCACGAGACCGACGCCGCGGACGGCCACGTCGAGCAGGAGCGGCGGGGTCTCGCGGAGCGACGCCGCGCGTATCGCCCGAAGCCGCGGGAGGTCGGCCGCCCGGGCCTCGCGTACGGGTGGGGACGGCATGGGGAGCTACACCGAGAGCGGGATCGAGAGCGACAGTCGGACGACGCCGACGGCCACGGCGAGAAGCGCGCCGGCGACGGCTCCACAGAGCGTGGCGAGGAGGTTGACCGACTGGTTGCCGAGGGTTCGACCCTCCAGGGTGGCCCCGAGGAGGCTGTCGACGGTCATTCCGATCACCCCGCCGGCGACGACGACCAGCGCCGCCGTCGTCCCGAGGTCGAACGCGACCGCCGCGATGCCGGCGATGACGACCGAGCCGACGATACCCGCGAGTTCACCCTGCCAGGTCACCGCGCCGTCGGTCCCCGGCTCGACCCGTTCGAGCGTCGTCAGGAGCCGGGGGCCGTCGTAGAGGCCGCCGATCTCCGAGGAGAGCGTGTCGGCCATCGCGGCGGCGACGCTCGCGGCGTAGGCGAACAGGAAGAGCGCGGGGGGAAGCCCGACGCTCCCGGAGGCGGCGAACGCGAGGACGGCCACGAGCGCGACGGCCGCGTTGGCGAGGACGTTCCCCGATCCCCGCGCACCCTCGTTGTCCTCGGCGATGCCCCGCGTTCGCTTCTGCTCGTAACGGAACTTCGCGGAGAGCCCGCCGAGGCCGAAGAAGGTTATCAGGAGGACGAACCAGCCGTAGCCCCCGAGCACGACGGCGAGGAAGGCCAGGAGAACGCCGGTGAGCATCCCCTGGATCGAGGCGGTCTCCAGGGCGTAGGCCACGTAGCCAAAGAAGACGCTCACGGCGAGGCCGACGAAGACGCGGGTGGGCTCGACCGTCGGGCCGAGTTCGACCAGCCCCCACAGGAACAGCGAGACCGACAGGAGGACCAGCGGGTCGTCCCGCTCGAACAGCATCGACCGGAGGAGGGCGGCGAACAGCGCCCCCGAGGCGGCGAGGAACAGCAGGGGCTCGACGGGACCGACGGATACAGCACCGCTCGTCGCGAGCGTCTCGCCTACGAGGTGCCCCGCGACACCCCCGAGCGTGCCGCCGACGGCGAACCCGGTCGTCGCCACGAAGGGGTCGCCCGAGCCGACCGTCGCGCGGACCGACTCCTTGGCGAGGTTGCCGACCACGAGGAGGGCGACCCCGGCCACGAAGACATCGGGAGGGAGGCCGAACCGGGTGGCGAGGAGCGCGAGCCCGGCACCGGCGAGCGCGAACCCCGCGAGGCCGTAGAGCCGCCGCTCCTCGTAGTCGCCCGGGCGAGCCAGGAGGTCGAACAGCCGTCCCCCGTCGATCACGTAGAGCGCCACCACCGCGACGAGGACGAACGGGAGCGTCGCCACGGCCATCGCCACGAGCGGGCTCGCTCGACCGGCCACGGCGGGGGAGAGCAACGAGAGCGCCCCCACGGCCACGAACGCCGCCGCCCGCGGCACGTTGCTCGTCACGACCCGCTGATTCCGGCGAGGCGCACTTAACCGTCCCGATACCGCACCTCTCGCCGTCCCGGCGAGACGCCTGGCGCTCCGGCCCGACCGTACGACTTAGGACCCAGCCACACGCACCCCCCCTCGTGGGTCTGTACGACCGGTACCTCGGGTCGCGCATCCGGTTCAGCGACGCCGAGACCCCAGACAGCGTCGTGCTCGTCATCACCGAGCGCGACCTGCTCGAACCCGGCGCGTACGACACGCTCGCGGAGTTCCTCCGGTGGGCGTTCGAGTTCGGTGCCGAGCGGGTCACCGTCTCGGTGAGCGTCCTCGACCAGTCGGTCGTCCCGACGCTGCGGCGGGCGTTCGCCGAACTCGACTCCCCGCGGGAGGTGGCGATCCGCTCGCCCGGGGACGACACCGCCGCCGCCGCCCCGGTCCAGGTCTCGATCGGACTCGGCGGGAAGGCCGAGTTCGTCGCCGCCGTCCGGGGTGTCGCCGAGGAGGTCGCAGCCGGCGAACTCTCCGCCGAGGAGGTCGACGCCGAGGACATCGAGTCCGAGCTCGTCTTCCCCGAGGACCCCGATCTCGTCGTGAAGACCGGTGCCGAACGGCTCTCCGATTTCATGATCTGGCAGTCGGTCTACTCCGAGCTCTACTTCACCGACGTCAACTGGCGTGACTTCAGGCGACGGGACTACCTCCGCGCGCTCAGGGACTTCCAGGAGCGCCAGCGGAGGTTTGGCCGCTAGGCCAAACCCCGTCGGGAAGCGAGGGGCGAGCGGACCGACGATGGTTTGGCCGCTAGGCCAAACCCCGTCGGTCGAGCGTCAGCGAGTCCGACGACGGTTCAGCCGATAGGCCGAAACCCACCGGACGAACGGTAGCGAGCCCGGCTCTCCCCGACCGATAGCGACGGGGGAGCACCCGACGGAGCCGGGGGTCTCTCGTACGGTCGTGCGTAACTGCTTTCGACCGTCTTCGTGACGGTCGGCGTTTCGGGACCGAAGGAGGAACTCGGAGTCGAGAGGCGGGGGGGGAACTACGTACGATCGTCTCAGTCGGCCGGGTCGGGATCGACGGGTTCCGTCCGCTCGGGTTCGACGGGCTTCTCCTGTTCGAATTCGCCGCTCGGGAGGTACTCGCGGAACCGCGAGAGGACGCGCCGCGCCTCGGCGAGTTCGACGTCGCCGAACGCGCGGACGAGCGCGGCCGCCCGCTCGGCACGGCTGCGCCGCCAGGACTCCCGGCGGTGCTGGTAGGTGCGGATGGCCCGGAGGAAGTCGACGCGTCGGAACTCCGGCCAGTACGGCGAGCAGAAGAAGACGGCCGCCTCGTTGCCGTTGGCGTGCCACGGGAGGAAGTTCGAGGTCCGTTCGTCACCCCCGGTGCGGATGATGAGGTCGACGGCCCGGGCCGGACCCTCGTAGAGCCGCTCCTCGACGACGCCGACGTCGACGTCCGCCGGGTCGAGGTCGCCGCTCTCGACCGCCCGGGTGACGTCCCGGGCGGCCGAGAGCAGTTCCGCACGGCCCCCGTACGCCAGTGCGACGTTCAGCGTGAACTGGTCGTACTCCCGGGTCCGCTCCTCGGCGTAGTCGATGGCTTCGCGGACCCGTCCGGGGAGGCGGTCGAGTTCGCCGATGGCACGGATCCGGACCTCCCGGTCGTGGACCTCCTCGCGTTCGGCGAACGTCCGGAGCTTCTCGGCGATGAGGTCGAACAGCTGCTCGCGCTCCTCGGGCGGCCGATCGAAGTTCTCCGTCGAGAACGCGTAGAGCGTGAGTTCCTCGACGCCGAGGTCGGCACACCACTCCAGCATCGCCTCGGTCGTCTCCGCGCCGGCGTAGTGGCCGTCGGTCGCATCCTCCCCCCGGCTCCGGGCGTACCGTCGGTTGCCGTCCTGGATGACGGCGACGTGGGTCGGTCCGCCCGCGAGTTCTCGTTCGAGGAGGCGTTCGTAGACCCGGGTGCCGAGCCGGCTGACCCGTCGGAGCATCTGTCGGGGCCATCTCCGCCGACGCATATGTGCCTTGTGACCGACGACGCGCCGGATATCCGTCCACACGGACGACCCGCAGTCCGACCGGATGCCGGTCCGACACCCCCGGAATCCGGTGGCTCGACGGGTGAGCCGGCGACGGTCCCCCAGGAGACACCAGCTCCGTCGAGCGGTTCCGGGGTCGTTCCGCGGTGGTTCCGAGCCGCTCTCGCTTTCATCCGCAGAGTTTTTATAAAGGCACGTCCTCTGAGGAGCTGTAATGGCGACCGGTACGGTTGACTTCTTCAACGACACGGGCGGTTACGGCTTCATCGAGACCGAGGACGCGGACGAGGACGTCTTCTTCCACATGGAGGACGTCGGCGGTCCGGACCTCGAGGAGGGCCAGGAGGTCGAGTTCGAGATCACGCAGACCGACAAGGGTCCGAGGGCGACGAACCTCACCCGCCTGTAGAGATGGCGACTGGAACAGTAGCCTTCTTCAACGACACGGGCGGTTACGGCTTCATCGAGACCGAGGACGCGGACGAGGACGTCTTCTTCCACATGGAGGACGTCGGCGGTCCGGACCTCGAGGAGGGCCAGGAGGTCGAGTTCGAGATCGTGGAGGCCGACAAGGGTCCCCGCGCGCAGAACCTCACCCGACTGTAACTCACCCGACTGTAACGCTCCCGGCCGGGCCGCGGCGTTCTTCGACCGCCGCGCCGGCCGCGGGGACCACTCCACGTTCGATCAGCCCCGGCCACGTCGTCCACCGCGAGCGGTATCGGTAGCGGTAAACCGTCGCGCGACCGGGGTCTCACATGGTCGATACGATCGACGAGGACCTCTACCAGCGGACGCTGGCGCTCCTGGAGCCCGGCGAGATCGAACTGGTCGGTAGCATCGTTCACACGGAACTCGGAACGGATTCGGAGCCGACGCTCCACCAGGTGACGCTCGAGGTCGGCGACGTGATCGCCGAACACGCGGGGTTCGATCCGGCCGACACGTACGTCCACTCCGGCAACGACGACCCCGACTTCGGTCTGAACCAGCACCAGGGGCTCACCCTCGACGGTGACGAGTTCGTCTGGGAGTGCCAGCAGCTCCTCCGCGAGGGCACCTACGACGTGGTGTTCTACTACGAGGCCTCGGCCGACCAGGAGGGGATCGCCGAGGCGCTCCGCGCCGAGGGGCACCGCGTCACGTCGGTTCCCTGAACGTTCGCTCCGGGAGACATACTTATCTACCAATAGATCGTACCAACCACGTGTGAACAGCCCGGCCGCCGCCGCGTCCGTCTCGACGGGAGGTGAGTGAGCGGTGTCGGACGTGACCGGTGGATCCGATGGGCCCGACGTCGGCGAGTCGGAGGCGGTCCTCGTCACGACCCCGATCACGGACCCGGCAGCGACGCTCGATGCGGCCTCGGTCGGCGCGCCCGGCGGTCCCGTTCTGGCGGTCCTCGCCACCGTCCCCCGGGAGCGGTTCGAGCGGGGGATGATCGGGGCGGGGTACGATCCCGAGACGGTCCGTAGCGTCGAGTTCGGTCCGAACGTCGACACGAGGGAGGGGACGGTACGGGGCGGTGGCGGGAAGCCACACGGCGACATCGCGGGACTCTCGATGGAACTCGTCGGCAGGCTGGACGGACTGGGCGAGAAGGGTGGCGTCGTCTACCTCGAATCCGTCGGGTCGTTCGTCACCGCGGCGGGTCTCGAGTCAACGTTCCGGTTCCTCCTCATCGTCGCGGCGAGGGCGCGGGCGGCCGGGATCCCCCTCGTCGTGCGGCTCGATCCGGAGTCCGCCGGCTCGGGGGTGGCGGAGACGCTGGTGGAGGCGTTCGACCGGACCGTCGATGGGCTGTCCGGCGGGTCGGGCGGCGGGACGGGATCGAGCGGCTAGGTGGGTCGAGACGCCGAACACGTCGAACACGTCGAGGTAACGCCCGCGAACGCGAGCCTTATGCCCGCACCGGCCCGACGTGGGGTATGAGCGAGACAGTCCGTCTCGACCGCGTCGACCGGGCCGTCGTCAACGCGTTCCAGGGGGGGTTCCCGGTCGCCGAGCGGCCGTTCGAGCCGGCCGCTCGCGCGCTCCGCGAGCGCGGGATCGAGGTCACGGCCGACGAGCTCGTAGAGCGGGTTCGACGGCTCGACGAGGAGGGCGTCCTCTCCCGGTTCGGGCCGCTCGTGAACGCCGAGGCCATCGGCGGGACGGCGACGCTGGTCGCGATGCACGCCCCGCCCGAGCGGTTCGACGAGGTGGCCGAGACGGTCAACGCCCACCGCGAAGTGGCGCACAACTACGAGCGCGAGCATCCGCACCTCAACATGTGGTTCGTCCTCAGCGTCGCCGAGCCGAGCGAGGTCGGCCGCGTGCTCGCGGAGATCGAGGCCGAGACGGGCCAGGAGACCTACGACATGCCCAAACAGCGGGAGTTCCGCGTCGAGGCGAAGTTCCTCCTCGACGGGCCGATCTCGTCGGGTGACGTCGACCTCTCGGGGCTCGGTCCGGAGATCGAGCCCACGGACGCGGCGACGCTCACCCCCGCCGAGCGGGACCTCCTCCTCGAGGTCCAGGACGGCCTGCCCATCACCCTCACCCCCTACCGCGACGTCGCCGACGGGCTCGGGGTCGACGTCGAGTGGGTGATCCGGACGCTGAAGCGGTTCGTCGCGGAGGGGAAGATCCGGCGGATCGGCGTCGTTCCGAACCACTACGCGCTCGGCTACACCGAGAACGGGATGACCGTCTGGAACGTCCCCGACGAGATGGTCGAGGAGGTCGGCCCGGCGATCGCGTCGCTGGATTTCGTCACGCACTGCTACGAGCGACCGCGCCACGAGGGGGTGTGGCCGTACAACTTCTTCGCGATGACCCACGGCCGGAGCGAGGCCGAGAGCGAGGCCCGCATCGAGCGCGTGCGCGAGGAGATGAGCGAGTTCTGGGACGTCGGGGAGGACGACTGGGACACGCTGTTCTCGACGCGCATCCTCAAGAAGACGGGCATCCGGCTGGCCGAGCGCGCGGAGGCGAACACCGATTCGGACGCCGGGGAGTGATGGGTGGCTATCAGACCGCCGTAGCGAGAGGGGCCGAGAGCCGGGGCCGGAGTCAGAGCCGACACCGCCTCGGAAGCCCTCGGCGTCTGCACTCGCGCGGACCCCCTGCGCTCCTCGGTTCGGTTCACGGCTCGCTTCGCTCACCGTTCACTATCGAGGCCTCCCTTCGGTCGGCCTCGCACTGCTCACCTGCGGTGCTCGGGGGCTCCGGGCGTCGTGCGGACGCCTCGCCCTTCCAGTCCACCAGGGCCGCGACAGCAGTAGCCACACGCCTCCCCAGCCGACTCCCTCGGTCGGCTCGCTCCCCGTGGTCGCTCGCCTCTCTCGGTCGTCCCTCGCGCGGCGCTGCTCGCCCACGGGCGGGCTCGCAGCGCGCGCCCACTGTTCGAGCTCCGAGATCGACCCAGAGACACCCCCGTTTCCCGTCGAACGCACCCACCGAGAGCGAGGACGGTCGCGCGTGATCCCCCTGCTCCACGACTTCACGGGGGAGGTCGTGCTCGTCTTCGGCGGCGGGCCGGTCGGGGCGCGCAAGGCGAGGCGATTCGGACAGGAAGCGCGCGTGGTCGTCCTCAGCCCGGCGTTCGCCGACCGCGAGTTCGAGTCCGACGAACGCCGCGACCCGGATGCGGGCGTCGAACTCGTGCGGGCGGCACCCGCTCCGGACGAGGTGGGGGTCTGGTTCGACCGCGCAGAGCCGGCGCTCGCGGTGGCCGCGACGGACGACGAGGCGGTGAACGAGGCCGTCGTGCGGGAGGCGCGCGAACGCGGCATCCTCGTCAACCGGGCGGACCGGTCGGGCGAGCGCGAGGCGGGGAGCGTCGTCGTCCCGGCGACGGTCCGCGAGGACCCCGTCGTGGTGGCGCTCGCCACCGGCGGGTCGGCACCGGCGCTCTCGCGGCACCTCCGCGAGCGGGTCGGCGAGGAGATCGACGGCGCGGGCGAGCTAGCGTCGATCGTCTCGGAGATACGGACGGATCTGAAGCGCCGAGAGGTCCAGCCGGAGGCACGCCGTGCGGCGGTTCGGGCGGTCGTCCGTGACGAAAACGTATGGAAGCATTTAGGTTCGGACACCGACAAGGCCCGACGAACGGCGGACGGTATCGTCGCCGACGAACTGGACAACCCACAATGACAACGCCGACCGGACTACTTGCGGGCGTCAGCGTCTCCCACCGACGGGCGGGCATCGACGACATCGACCGGGCTTCCGACCAGTCGCAGGCCGAGACGGTCGCGTCGCTGCTCGAGCGGGAGGGGGTCCGCGAGGCGTTCGTCCTCCAGACGTGCAACCGGGCCGAGGCGTACGTCGTCGCCGCCGACGCCGAGACCGGGCACGAGGCGCTCTCGCCCTACACCGACGGGATCCCAGGGGAGTCGGTGCTGGAACTCGACCACGAGGCGGCGCTCCGGCACCTCCTCCGGGTCGCCGCCGGCCTCGAGTCGCTCGTCGTCGGCGAGGACCAGATACTCGGACAGGTCAGCACGGCCTTCGAGGACGCACGCGAGGCCGGGGGTATCGGCCCGATCCTCGAGGACGCGGTGGTGAAGGCGCTCCGCGTCGGCGAGCGGGCACGGAACGAGACGGCGATCAACGAGGGCGTCACCTCGCTGGGGTCGGCCGCGGTGGCGCTCGCGCGGCGCTCGTTCGACGCCGACCTCGCCGAGACGACCGCGCTCGTCGTCGGTACCGGCGAGATGGGGACGCTCACCGCGCGCGCCCTGGAGGGGTCGGTCGAGCGTATCCTGCTCGCCAATCGGACCACCGAGACCGCGGAACACCTCGCCGGGACGCTCGATACGGACACCGAGGTCCTCGGGCTCGGGGAGTTGGACGGGGCGGCCCGGCGGGCCGATCTGGTCGTCACCGCGACGGGTAGCGGGACGCCGATCCTCGACGAGGAGACCCTCGCGGAGGCCGGGCCCACGCTCGTCGTCGACCTCGCCCAGCCCCGCGACGTCCCGGCCTCGGCCGGAGAACTCGAGTCGGTGACGCTCCGGGACCTCGACACGCTGGAGTCGGTCACCGACGAGACGCGCGCCCAGCGCCGGGCGGCCGCCCGGGAGGTCGAGGCCATCGTCGAGGAGGAACTCGACCGGCTCGCCACCCAGTACAAGCGAAAGCGCGCCGACGACGTCATCGCCGCGATGTACGAGGGTGCCGAGGAGCTCAAGTCACGCGAACTCGACACCGCCCTCTCGCGGCTGGAGGCCACGGAGGGGGAGTTCTCGGCGGACGAGCGGGCCATCGTCGAATCGCTGGCCGACGCCCTCGTCGGCCAGCTGCTCGCGCCGCCGACGCGGAGCCTGCGCGACGCCGCCCAGAACGACGACTGGGCGACCATCGACACCGCCCTCGAACTGTTCGGCCCCGGCCTGCGCCCCGATCCGGATCAGGTGGCGCGGTTCCTCGACGGCGTCGACGAAGCCGACGACGGCGGCGAAGCCGACGACGGAGCCGGGGCCGAGAGCGGGGAGCCGGACCTCCCGGTCGATCTGCCCGACGACGCCTCCCCGGAGGACGTCCCCGAGAGCGTCCGACGGCGGATGCCCGCGTCGGCGCTGGAGCGACTCGAGGACTGAACTGCACCCAACTACGGCCCGACTCACCGGATCCGACAGCTCCGGGCAGGCCCGTACGGTCCCAGTGTCTCCGCATGGATTCCGGCGGGGCGAACGCCCCGGCCGACCGTCGGCCTACTCCCGCCCCTGTCGCTGTCCCCACCAGCGGAGCCACTCGGCGACGTGGCCGCGCATCCCGTCGACGCTGACGCGGACGCTGCCGTCGAGCCCCCACCGTGCGTGCTCGGCGTCGTCGCCGTAGCTGAGCGGGACGTCGATCGTCAGGTCCTCGAAGGTCGCCTCGAGGTCAGCCTCCTCGTCGATCGAGGCGTCGATCACCTCCTCGATGGCGTCCATCCACGTGTACCGCTCGGCCGGGAGGTCGGTCCGAACGGTGGGGGACTCGGAGCTGTTGGACATGGTCGCTGCCGGGGTGTTGACTACCCACGGGGTAAACCGTTTCGACGGTTCCTCGATCGCGGGAAGAGACCGAGAACGGCGCTCGGAGCACCGAACGGGACGCACTCGTCCCGTGGAACGGCGCGGGGAGCCCACCTCGGGGCGGAGCGGAGAACGGACCGTCCAACCTCGTGGGCGGTCTCCGGGACGACTCCGAGATGGGGGCGGGGAAGGGCGATCAGAAGGAGACGTCGCTCTCGGACTCCATCCCCTCGGTCGCCTCCTCGAGGCCGTCCTCCTTCACGTTGGAGGTCATCTGCTCGGAGAGCTCGGCGTCGGTGAACTGGTCCTCGAACTCGGCGCGGAAGCGGTCGGAGACCTGCCGGGCCTCGTGCTGGGCGCGGAGCACCCGGCGGTAGCGCCGGACGGTCGACTCGCTCGCGTCGAGCTCCTCGGCGATCTCGGAGACGGGCACCTCGTCGACGAGCAGGCCACGGAGGTCGGCCATGTCGAACGGGGCGTCCGTGTCGCGGTCGCGGAGCAGCTGGAGGTCGAGCCGGGCCCGGAAGACGTTCCGCCGGTCGGTCCCGATGGCCTCGGCGATCTCCGTGTCCGAGTCGCCCTCGAAGTACCCCCGCACGACACGGACGAACGCCTCGTCCCCAAGGTCGGTATCGAACGTGTAGCGCTCGCGCATCTCCCCGACGACCGACCGGATACCCGCCTCGACGTCCTCCTCGGACTGTTCGTCCGCGAGCGACCCGCGACCCTCCTCCTGACGCTCGGTCACGGTGTCCTCGTCCGTGACGTCCATGAATATGTCGCGGAGCTCCTCGGTCTTCTCGTCCATGTCGCTAACCATGAGTCGGTATGGCTATTTCAACGTTTGGGGCGCAGCTGCCATTGTCGGCGGCCCTGCGGGCCGCTACGGTGCATTATCACGGGTACCGCATCCCGCGGCGGATCGTCAACCGGTAGCTTGAGGTGGGTTTACGAGCACCTCGAAGCCATGAGCACGGACACCTCGCAGGTGGACCTCGTGGGCGACGCGGTGGTCGAGAACGTCGCGCGCGCGGCGCTGCTCGCGGCACTGACCGGCGCGTTCGCCTACGTCTCGTTCCCGAACCCGATCCCGGCGGCGGGCGTCCCCGTCACGCTACAGGTGCTCGGCGTCTTCCTCGCGGGTCTCCTCCTCGGACCGGTGTGGGGGGCGACGTCGATGGTGCTCTACCTGCTGGCCGGGGCGGTCGGAGCACCCGTGTTCGCCGGCGGCTCGGCGGGACTCGGCACGCTGCTGGGATCCAGTGCGGGCTACCTCTGGTCGTACCCGCTCGCGGCGTTCGCCATCGGCTACGTCGCCCACGGGGGGCTCGACCTCGCCGACCCCGCCGACGCGGGCGTCGGTCGACTCGTCGGAGCGACGCTCCTCGGTACGGTGATCATCTACACCCTCGGCGTCGCCGGCCTGATGGTCGTCCTCGGGCTCGGCCCCGTGGAGGCGTTCCTCGCCGGCGCGGCCTCGTTCGTCCCCGCGGAGGCGTTCAAGATCGCCGCCGCGGTCGGCATCGTCCGGAGCGACGCGGTCGCCGCGGCCTGACCATGATCGAGGTACGGGACCTGATCCACCGCTACGGGGAGGAGCGGGCGGTCGACGGCGTCTCGCTCGAGGTCGCCGACGGGGAATGTCTCCTCCTCGCGGGCGCGAACGGATCCGGAAAGACGACGCTCGTCCGGCACTTCAACGGCCTCCTCGAACCCGACGAGGGATCGGTGCTGGTCGACGGGCGCCCGGTAGCGGAGGACGCCGTCCGGGCGCGGACGCGCGTCGGGATGACCTTCCAGGACCCGCGGGACTCGTTCGTCTCGGCGACCGTCGGGGCCGACGTGGCGTTCGGGCCCGAGAACCTCGGACTCACCCGCACGGAGATAGACCGGCGGGTGCGCGAGTCGCTCTCGGCGGTGAACCTCGACGGCCGGGAGGAGGCACGGATCGACGCGCTCTCGGGCGGCGAGCAGGCCCGCGTCGCCGTCGCGGGCGCGCTGGCGATGGAGCCCGACCACCTGGTGCTCGACGAGCCGTTCGCGGGGCTGGACTGGCCCTCGCGCCGGTCGGTCGTCGAGCGCCTCCGCCGGCTACACGCCGACGGGACCGGATTCGTGGTCGTCACCCACGACCTCCGTGATCTGGGATGGGCCGACCGGGTGGTGGTGATGCGGGACGGACGGATCGCCGCCACCGGTGCGCCCCCGGAGATCGAGGAGCGGCTCCCCGACCTCGGCGTTCGCCCGCCCGGCTGGAACGAGGGGGAGGGATCGACCGGCGTCGGCCGTGAGGACGCCGCCGCCAGGTGAATGGTCCTCCGGTACGACCCCGGCGACTCGCTCGCCCACGCGCTCGATCCGCGGACGAAGCTCGCGGTCCAGCTCGCGTTCGCCGTGGCCGCGTTCTCTCACACCACCGTCCCGGGGCTCGCGACCCTGACCGCCGTCACGGGGCTGGTGCTGTACGGCGCGCGGACCGCTCCCCTCCCGGTGCTCCGGGAGGTGTGGATCCTCCTCCCCGTCCTCGTCGCCGGACCGCTGCTCCAGGGGTTCACCCTCTCCGCGCCGTACTTCTCGGTCGCCGAGGCCCGCTTCCCGGCGCTCGCGGCCTACCGTACACTGCTGGTCCTGCTCGTCGCCGCCGCGTACGTCCGAACCACCCCCGTCCGGGAGTCCCGTGCGGCCATCCAGCGGACGATCCCCGGGAGGGCGGGCCAGTTCCTGGGGATGGGCGTCGCGTTCGTCTTTCGCTTTCTCCCGGTCCTCAGGCGGGACCTCTCGCGGATACGCGAGGCCTCGCGGGCGCGGCTGGGCAACCGTCGTCGACTCGACGAGCGGATGCGGGTCGTCGCCCTCGGGGGGCTGTCCCGCGCCTTCTCGCGGGCCGACACGTTCGCGCTCGCGCTCCGGACCCGGTGTTTCGCCTGGAACCCGACGCTCCCGGCGCTGTCGCTCTCGCGGGTCGATCTGTCCGGGCTGGGACTGGCGGCCGCGCTCGGCCTCTACGCCGTTCTCTGAGGCGTCGTCGGCACATTCGATATCTCGATTGATACGTATAGGATGCTCGCCACGTACTGTACGGCAGATGAACGGTTTCCGGTTCGTCCACCGGTGGGATCGGCCTCGTTTCCGGGAGACGGCGCGGCGACTGGGGTATGCGGACCGTAACAAAACTTAAGCGCGTCCCTACCCGCGTTGGGGTATGTCCACGACGCTCCCCCTGCAGGCGGGCGAGCCGGTCACGCGCGAGACGTTCTGGGGTATCTCGCCCGTCGGCGAGGTGGTGTTCTACTTCCTGGCGGTCGTGACGATCTGGGTGTTCGCCTACGGGGTCTACAAGCGGTTCGCCCGCTACACCGAGGGCAGGAGCGACCCGATGGACCGTCTTGAGGACCTCCCCGGGCGGGTGCTCGAGGCGGCGAAGATCGCGGGGTCGAACCAGAAGCAGTTCAATCGCGACCTGTTCGGTGGGCTGATGCACGCGTTCATCTTCTGGGGGTTCCTGACGCTCCTCATCGGGACGACCATCCTCGCCATCGACATGGACTTCTACCGCCGGCTGACCGGCGAGTCGTTCTTCGTCGGCGACTTCTACCTCTCCTACTCGTTCGTGATGGACGCGATGGGGCTGCTGTTCGTCGTCGGCCTCGGTGTCGCCATCTACCGGCGGTACATCCGCAACATGGATCGGCTCTGGGGCAAGCACACCTCCTGGGAGGACGGCTTTCTCGTCTGGTCGCTGTTCCTGCTCGGCGTCGGTGGCTACCTCCAGGAGGGCCTGCGCATCCTGGGGACGAGCGCCGAGCGCGACGTCTCCTTCGAGACGGTCTCGTTCGTCGGCTGGTTCGTCAAGGACGTCTACGAGTTCGCCGGGATGACCCCCGAACTCGCCGGGGCGATCTACCCCGTCGCCTGGTGGTCACACGCTCTCCTCGCGTTCCTGTTCATCGCGGTCATCCCCTACGCCAAGCCGTTCCACATGATCAGCTCGTTCGCGAACGTCGTCACCCGCGACGAGAAGGCCGGCCAGCGCCTCCCCGGTGTTCCTTCGGACCTCGATGCGACCAACGCCGAGTCGATCGACGACTTCACCTGGCGCGAACTGCTCGACCAGGACGCCTGTACGAAGTGCGGGCGCTGTTCCTCGGTCTGTCCGGCGAAGGCCTCCGGCCGACCGCTCGACCCACGCGACGTCATCCTCGACCTGAAGTCCTACCGTGAGTCGGTCGACGACGGCGGCGAGGAGAAGCCGATCGTCGCCGACGGTGGGGGCGTCATCGACACCGAGACGATGGAGTCCTGCATGGCGTGTATGGCCTGCATGGACGCCTGCCCGGTCGAGATCGAGCACCTCAACTCCTTCACGCGGATGCAGCGACAGATGACCGACGAGGGGATGATCCCCCCGAGCCTCCAGGACGTCTTCCAGAACGTCATGCAGAAGGGCAACACGTTCGGCGATCCCAACCGCGATCGGGGGAACTGGACCGAAGAGTTAGACTTCGAGGTGGCCGACGCCCGCGAGACGAGCGTCGAGTACCTCTGGTACGTCGGTGACTACCCGAGCTTCGACGACCGGAACAAGAAGGTCGCCCGCTCGCTCGCGAAGATCTTCGAGTACGCCGACTGTGACGTCGGGATCCTCTACGACGAGGAGGTCTACGACGGCAACGACATCCGCCGGGTGGGCGAGGAGTTCCTCTTCCTCGAACAGGCGGGGACGCTCGTCGGCTCGTTCGAGGAGTGCGACTTCGAGAAGATCGTCTGTACGGACCCCCACTCGTACAACACCTTCCTGAACGAGTACCCGGAGGTCGACTTCGAGGAGTTCGCCGACGACCCGATGATGCCGTTCGAGCGTGAGGAGCCGTGGAACCCCGACGGCGAGATCGGGATCTACCACTGGACGCAGGTCGTCGAGGAGCTCGCCACCCGGGGGGCGCTCGGCCTCCGCGGGAACGAACTCGACTACACGGTCACGTACCACGATCCGTGCCACCTCGGCCGGTACAACGACGAGTACGAAGCACCGCGCGAACTCGTGCGGATGACCGGCTGTGAGCTCCACGAGATGCCGCGCAACCGCGCCGACTCGTTCTGCTGTGGCGGCGGTGGCGGCGGCCTCTGGCTCGACCACGACGAGGACGTCAAGCCGAGCGAGGAGCGCCTGCGTGAGGCGCTGGAGGACACCGACGCCGGCGCGAGCGTCGAGAAGTTCGTCGTCGCCTGCCCGATGTGCATGACGATGTACGAGGACGGTCGCAAGACGGGTGGTTTCGAGGAGGCGATCGAGATCGTCGACGTCGCCGAACTCATGGTCGAGGCACTCGAATCCGGCGACGCGACCGTGACGACGGGGGCGGACGACGCCGCGGCACCCGCCGACGACTAGCCACTTTTTCCTCCTCGGGTTTCCTCGGCCGCGCGGAGCGCGGCCTGCGGAACCACTCGTCGCAAAAACATGGGGAAAAAGTGCGCCCCTCGGCCCTTCGGGCCTCGGGGCGGGTGGGTGTGCTGGTATCTACCGCGGTCAGCACCGCTCGCGGGAGTATCCTGTACGATAGTGGTGCTTCAAATCTCGACTTGTGAGTCCATCCCCTTGGTTAGCCGTGAAGAACCCCGCATTCTGATAGAAATGGCCTGCGAGATATTGAGGGTACATCTCGCATGGAGACCTCGTTTATACAGTCTCATCGGTGCTTGACTAACCGCTCAAGTAGGATTGCTTAGGTACCGGCCGAGTAACGACCGTACTGGTAGGCGAGCCACAGGAGGACCGCCGGGATTGCAACGAATTTCACGACGTCGAACAGCAGGCTATAGAAGACAATCGTCCCACCGATTGATCCAAGCTCAGGGAGCCACACCGGGAACTCCGCCGATCCGTGGCGAACACCATCGACCGCGATCGTGAGCAGCCGCTCACCGATCAAGACCATGGTCAGTAGGCCGAGAAGGGCGATTCCCGGCCGACGGAGGGACGGTTCCTCACGGAACGACGCTATCAGGGCCATCGGAGTAAAAACGGTCATCTTTCGGGATGTGCTTTGTGGTGCTTCTATCGTTCTTCTCATCCCGATGGTATCG
This sequence comes from Salinirubellus litoreus, assembly GCF_037335815.1. NCBI lineage: Archaea > Methanobacteriati > Methanobacteriota > Halobacteria > Halobacteriales > Natronomonadaceae > Salinirubellus > Salinirubellus litoreus. The sequence continues at coordinate 1,220,473 of NZ_CP147841.1, forward strand.
CTATGGACTGTACTGAACGATTCAGTTCGGTCACGTCGAGCATAGAACCGCTGACCGAGGCGCGCGCTACATCTTGCACGCCTCAAAAGACGCGCCTGCTATTCGACAGATGAGAGGTCGACTCGGAACTCACAACTCTACGGTTGAAGCACCACTAGTGATCGACGGGACCCGTCCAGTCGTGGTGGACGGTTCTCGACTGCCCACAGCTTCAAGTATCGGAACGGGGCCAGACCCCCCGATGCACGCCTTCACCGACCTCGAGACGGCGGCCTACTGCCCCCGCAAGCTCTACTACCGGCGGATGCGCGGGGACGAGGAGCCCCCGGCCGAGGCGGCCGAGGCCGCACGACGGGTCCGCGAGGTCGCCCTTCGGTACGCCGAACTGCTTGAACCGGGGAACGAGCTACCCCCGGAGGTCGAGGCCACGCCCACGCAGTTCCGAACGCGGCTCTCCTGTGCCCGCGCCCGGTTCGACGGGGACGTGTGGGCGGGGCTGATCGATCCCCGCGCCCGCGACGTCTTCCTCGAGGGGAAGGAGGCTCGCGGAATCGCCCACAAGCTGTTCGGCGACCCGCCCACCGTGTCGCTGGTGTTCGCCGGCGAGCCCCCCGATCGGGGTATGTGGGAGCCACAGGGTGTCCGAGCGGTCGCGGCCGCGAAGGCGCTCGCCTGGGAGCGCCAGCGACCCGTCGAACGGGCGTTCGCGGAGTACCCCGCCCACGGGATCGTCCGGGAGGTCAGGCTGACGACCCGCCGGAAGGCCGCCTACCGGCGGGCGATCCGAGCCATCGAGTCGATGGACGGCCCGCCGGCCCGCGTCGAGAACGACGCGAAGTGCCGGGCGTGTGAGTACCGGGCGACCTGCGGGACGCGGACCCGCTCGTTGCGCTCGCTGCTCGGATTGTGACAACAGCTAACAGGGTCTGCGGGAGAGAGGGGGGTATGCCCTCGCTGGAACACCGGCTCAGGGACTTCGTCGAACGTCTCCGTCACCTGCCCGAGACGCCGCTCGCCTCGCTCAGGCGCTCGATCTGGTGGATCAGAAAGACCTTCTTCACGAGGCCTCGACCGGGGAACGCCGGCTACGTCGTCCCGCTCACGGAGGCGGAGGCCACCCGGCTCCTCGGGCGACACTACTTCGATCCCGGCTGGGAGTTCTCCTACTCCTACCGTCACGAGATACTCAACCTCAGGCGGGTGGAGTTCTACGACCACCCCGACTACCCGGAGTACGAGTGGTGGCAGGTCCACGTCCGCGGGTACGACCACCCCGACGGCATCGAACTCACCGCCCACTTCGAGACGGAGCCGACCGAGAACCCCGACGCCCACATCGAGGAGGTCGGACTCGAACTGGACCGGGGGATGGACGCGCTCCGGGGAGTGCTCGAGGACGGGGGGATCGAGTACCACCTGCGGGATACGGGAATCGGGACCTAGTCGCGGAGCCACTCCCGAACGTCGTCGGCCACCGCTCCCTCGCGTATCACGGGATCGGCGAGCGAGGGGTCGACGACCGTGCTCTCGGTCCCGGGGGTCTCGCCGGCGTCGAGGACGACCGCCGCCTCCCGGACGGAGCGGTCGATCTCGGCCACGGTGCGGGCGCTTCCCTCCCCGGAGCGGTTCGCGCTCGTCGCCGTCACGGGGCGATCGGCCGCCCGGTAGAAGGCGAGCGAGACGTCGTGGTCGGGGATCCGTAGCCCGACGCGGTCACGGCCGGCGGTCAGGGCGTCGGGGACCGGCTCCCGTCGTTCGACGACCACGGTGACCGGCCCGGGGAGGAACGCCCGCATGAACCGCTCCTCGCGGTCGGTGGGGTCGGCGTACTCGAGCGCCGTCTCCACGTCGGGGACGCCGAGCGACAGCGGCCGATCCCGCGAGCGGCCCTTGGCCTCGAAGACCTGCTCGATCGTCTCCGGATCGAGCGCGTTCGCGCCGAGGCCGTACACCGTGTCGGTCGGGTAGACGACCAGCCTGCCCTCCCGGATCGCCTCCCCGGCCCGTTCGATGGTCTCGGCGCCCACGCTTCCGTCTGGCCGATCGGGCATCCTACAGCGACTCGACGGCCGCCTCGACCTCCTCGTACCGTGGGAAGTCGGGGTACTCCGTTGCGGCCCAGGCGTACTCGATCGTGCCGTCGGTCCCGACGACGAAGACGGACGGTCGGGCCTCGCTCACGCCCGCCATTCCGTCGAGGTCGTGGACGACACCGTAGGCCTCCGCGACCCCGTTACCCGGATCCGAGAACAGCTGGAACCGATCGAACCCGCGCCACTCGCGGAGGAACGTCTCGTGCTCGTAGGGGGTCGAGACGCTCACGCCGACGACCTCGGCGTCCCACTCGTCCCAGCCGCGATCGCGTATCTCCTGCCAGGTGTAGGTCGCGGGGAAGTCCCCGTCCATCGCGTGGAAGACGAGCACCACGGGCCCGTCCTCGAGGAGTCCCGAGAGCGAGACGTCCTCCCAGTACTCCTCGTTGACGAGCGGGCGGGTGAACTCGGGGGCCGTCTCGCCGGCCTCGACGTGGTCGGTCGGTCCGAGTTCGGTCACCTCGAAGTCGAGCCCCATCGAGGACATTCAGTCACCACCGCCCGCGTGTGTGGCGGCCTCCTCACCCGTCGCCCCGTCGCCCGAACCGTACGTCGCTTCGAGGTACTCGACGATGTTGGCGCTCTCGGACATCGTCACGCCCGTCCGCTCGTCGACCAGCGCCGGGACCGTCCGCTTTCCGGACACCCGCTTGACGACGTCCCGCCGGGAGTGCCGGGCCTCGACGAACCGCGAGCGGTACTCCAGCCCGAGGTCGTTCAGCTTTCGGATCGCCCGCTCGCAGTACGGGCAGGCCTGCAGTCGATAGATCGTGAGGTGTGGCTCCGGTGATTCGGACATACCAGCGGGTTCGGCCGACACGTGCCTAAAGCTTCTCCTCGCGTGCGTCGGTGGGGCCCGGCGGTCCACGACCCCCGACCACCGGCCTGAGCGGGACCGTCGCTCCGATCCCGGGGAGGAACGCGGGACGTGAGCGCCGGCCATGACAACTCTTAATCCCCGGGACGGACAAGACAGGGTGTTACAATGGGTATACAGGCGTCAGTGCTGCTCTCTACTGCTCCGATCGTGCCGGCACAGGTCGATATCCTCGGCTTCTTTTCCCTGAGCGAGACGGCGTTCGTCGCCATCGGCGCGTTGACCATCCTTCTCCTCATCGGGCTCTCGGCGTTCTTCTCCTCGTCGGAGATCGCGATGTTCTCGCTCGCCGAGCACCGCACCGAGTCGCTCGCCGAGGAGGGCGCGCCGGGAGCGGCGACGCTCAAGGCCCTGAAGGACGACCCACACCGCCTGCTCATCACCATCCTCGTCGGGAACAACCTCGTCAACATCGCGATGTCCTCTATCGCGACGGGGCTGCTGGCGATCTACTTCACCCAGGGAACCGCGGTCGCAATCGCGACGTTCGGCATCACCGCGATCGTCCTCCTGTTCGGGGAGTCCGCGCCCAAGAGCTACGCCGTCGAGAACACCGAGTCGTGGGCGCTGACCATCTCCCGGCCCCTGAAATTCGCCGAGCAGGTGCTGCTCCCGCTGGTCGTGCTGTTCGACTACCTCACCCGGATCGTGAACAAGGTCACCGGCGGCCGGTCGGCCATCGAGACCTCCTACGTCACCCGCGACGAGATACAGGACATCATCGAGACGGGCGAGCGCGAGGGGGTCATCGAGGAGGACGAGCGCCAACTGCTCGACCGCGTCTTCCGGTTCAACAACACCATCGCCAAGGAGGTGATGACCCCGCGGCTCGACATGGACGCGATCGGCGTGGAGTCCTCGATCGAGGAGGCCATCGAGACCTGCGTCCAGTCCGGACACGCCCGTATTCCCGTCTACGAGGGGTCGCTCGACAACGTCGTCGGCGTCGTCAACATCCGGGACCTCGTCCGCGACCTGAACTACGGCGAGCGCGAGAGCGACATCCGGCTCGAGGACCTCATCGAGCCGACGCTACACGTCCCCGAGTCGAAGAACGTCGACGAACTCCTCGCGGAGATGCGACAGAACCGGATGCCGATGGTCATCGTCATCGACGAGTTCGGCACCACCGAGGGGCTCGTCACGACGGAGGACCTCACCGAGGAGATCGTCGGCGAGATCCTCGAGGGCGGCGAGGAGGAGCCGATCGAGTTCGTGGGCGACCTCGAGGTGCTGGTCCGCGGCGAGGTGAACATCGAGGAGGTCAACGAGGCCCTCGAGATCGAACTCCCCGAGGGCGAGGAGTTCGAGACCATCGCCGGCTTCATCTTCAACCGCGCGGGACGCCTCGTCGAGGAGGGCGAGGTCATCTCCTACGACGGCATCGACATCCGGGTCGAGGAGGTCCAGAACACGCGCATCATGAAGGCCCGCATCACCAGACCCGTCGAGCCCGAACCGGAGGCGATCGAGGACGAGGAGGCCGTCCCCGACGAGGTCGAGGTCGACTGACCGCGCGGGTCGAACGCGACCGTTCCCGGCGACCCGCCCGAACCCGCCCGTCCTATAGTCGCGTTTGGAACCGATGACACACGCCGGACGGGGACGTTCCCCCGTCGATGAGTAGGGACTTCCAGACGCTACATCCACTGGGAGAGCCCTCGTGGTTCCTCTACGACCGACCGACGCGCTCCGATGGATCCGATAGCGCCGGCCCGGTCGGCACCTCGATTCCCGCCCGCACCGGCCGTGGCTCTCCGGGGAAGTGTACGGAGCAAACGGGGGCTACGACCGCATCGTGGGCGACCGCCCGGTCCGGCGTCGAACGGTGCCATAACGCTTCGGGATCCGTGAACTGGACGGCTCCGAGTGGCCCTATGCGGTCGACTCCGTCCCCGACGGCGTCTCGGACTCGCTCTCGCTTTCGCCCGTCCGTCCATGCTGGATCGCGCTCTCGATGGTGTCCGCCAGGACCTCGTACTGTTCGACGCCCGGTGCCTTCACGACGTGATCGGTGGCACCCGCCCGTTCGGCCCGGTCGGCGACGTCGGCCCCGCGCTCGCTCGTGAACAGGACGACCGGCAGGTCGGGGTGTTCCTCGCGGATCCGCCGACAGAGTTCGAACCCGTCACACCGGGGCATCCGCACGTCGCTGACGACGCAGTCGACGGTCTCGGCGTCGAGCCTGTCGAGGACGGTCAGCGGGTCGGTCTCGCTCCGGACGGTCACCCGGTCGTCGAACCGTTCGAGGAACTCCGCCGTGAGGTCGAGCAGCGCCGGGTCGTCGTCGACGTGGAGCACCCGGAGGTGACCGGGCGGCGTGACCGAGCCGGCGCACCTCGCGGTCCGCGACACGGGGATCACCCCTCCTCCGCCATCTCGCGCTGGATGGCCTCGTGGCACGTCTCACAGAGGAGTACTGCCTCGTGGTTGTTGCTCCGCACGAGCAGGTCGTACGGTTCGGCGTCCGGTTCCCCACAGTTGATACATCCCCCGTCACCCATACCCGGTCGAACGGCCCGTACCCATATATAAGCGGAGCAGCCTTTTCAGATCCTGAAGAGACGACGAAAAGTACAACTAACGAGGGCGTCCGTGTCGTCGTGCCGCGTTCTCCGGATGGTCGGTACGGATTGTTGTAACGACTTGCCGGCGATCACCCGAACAGGGTCAGTGATCGCTGGTAAAAGACTACAACAATTCGTAGGATCGCTACGCGACCGCCGTCCAGAGGCGGTACGCGCCGTAGCTCACCCCGCCGGCGAGCGCGAGCGATCCGAGCCACGCCAGCACGGTGTATATCATCTTGCGTCCGGAGACGCCGGCCCCGCCCGCGGCGTAGCCCGACCCGATGATGGCGCTGACGATGATCTCGTTGAACGAGACGGGGACGCCGAGGAACACGGCGGTCTGTGCGATGACGAACGAGGGGATGAGCGCGGCGATCGAGCGGCGCGGGCCGAGCGAGGAGTAGTCCTGTGCGAGCGCCTTGATCATCCGTGGAGCGCCCGTCCAGGACCCGAGCAGGAGGCCGACACCGCCACCCAGGAGCAGCGTCGTGAGCGGGATCGCGAACGGGCCGTCGTCGAGCAGCGGGAGCAGCGGCCCGAGCGCGAGGCCGACCTGCGAGCCGCCGGCGGAGAACGCGACGAGACCGCCCATGACGAGCAGGAACCGTCGCTGGCCGCGGGCCTGGTCGCGGGTCATGTCGCCGTAGAGCGCCACGGCGACGACGGCGGCGAACAGGACGGACACCGCCGCGACGGCGATGGGTCCGCCGGGGAGCCCCCCGGCGGCCACCGCGGCCAGCGAGGCGCTCTCGCCCGCCGGACCGAGGAGGACGAACTCCACGTTGGCGAGGACGAGGCCGACGACGCCGGCGAGTAGCGGCACCGCCACCCGCTCGGGGACGCCCTCGGTGCGGAGGAGACGGGCGGTCCCGTAGGCGATGCCGCCGCCGACGAACGGCACGGCGACCCAGAGCGCGACGATCTCGCGGTACTTCGCCCACGCCGGATCGCCGCCGAGGGCGAGCCCCACGCCGACGACCGCGCCGGTGACGGTGAACGCGGTGGCGATGGGGTAGCCCGTGAAGACGCCGATGGCGACGAGTATCGCGGCGGTGAGGAGGCCGACGATGGCTGCGGTCGGCGAGAGCGTCACGCCCCGGATGAGCTCGCGACCGACCGCCTCGGTGACGTTCGCGCCCTGGAGGACCGCCCCGGAGAGCCCGAGGACGCCGACGACGAGCGCCGCGCGCATCACGCCGATGGCGTTCGCGCCGACGGCGGGGGCGAACGGTGTCGACCCCGAGGAGCCCGCACCGATGGCCCAGGCCATGAACAGGGAGGCCAGCGCTGCGACCGAGAGCGTCACCAGCGTCGTCGTCGCGACCATCTGCCGGACACTGGCGGTCACCGCCGATAAGTCCCCCGTCAGCGGCGCGACGACGTCGCCCGGTAGCAGAGTACATGCCCGCTCGGGGAGCGTGACGCGCCGGCCCGGCGAGAAGCAAGGCTTGTTACAGCCCGTGCCGCACGACCGGACATGATACTCCCGGGGTCGGCGTCACAGTCGCTGGGGGCGGCGCTGGCGGCCGAACTCGACGAACCACTCGCGGCGGTCGAGTACGACCGGTTCGCCGACGGCGAGCTACTGGTCCGCACGACGGAGCCGTCGTCGACCGACAGGGCCGTGATCGTCGCGAGCACCGTCTCGGGCGACGCGCACGTCGAACTGCTCCAGCTCCAGGACGTCGCCCGCCAGTACGCCGAGGAGGTCGTGACGGTCCTCCCCTACATGGGCTACGCGCGGCAGGACGACGCGTTCCGCGAGGGGGAACCCGTCTCGGCCCGCGCGGTCGCCCGCGCGCTCTCGCCGGGGACCGACCGGGTGGTCTGTGTCGATCCACACGAGCCGTCCATCGAGGAGTTCTTCGACGTCCCGTTCGAGGCGGTCTCGGCCGCCGACCGCCTCGCCGCCCCGCTCCCCGACCTCGCCGACCCCCTCTTCCTGGCCCCGGACGCCTCCGCCCGCGGGCTCGCACGCGAGGTGCGGGACGCGTACGGCACCGGGACCGTCGATCACTTCGAGAAGCACCGCGACCGCGACACCGGCGAGGTGTCGGTCGCCCCCTCGGAGACCGCGGCGAGGGATCGGGAGGTGGTGCTCGTCGACGACATCGTCGCCACCGGCGGGACGATGAGCGAGGCGATCGTCCAACTCGACGGCCCCGCGAGAGTGTTCGTCACGTGCGTCCACGCGATGCTCGCCGGCAGCGCCCGTACGCGGCTGGCCCGCGTCGGCGTCGACCGCGTGTACGGGACCGACACGCTCGAACGGGCGGAGAGCGCCGTCAGCGTCGCTCCCACCGTCGCGGACGCGCTCTGAGACCGCGGACCGCGCGCGATCGCGCTTCCGGCCGCTCACGACCGGACGTCAACGCTTTGTCGTCGGATACGCTTCCCCCGGGTGACACTCCCATGCTCGGCTCGCGGTTCACTCCGATCGACGGGTCGCCCTGGAGGGACGTCGCCGCCGTCGCGGCGGTGCTGTTCGTCGGGTCGGCCCTTCCAGCGCCGTTCGGCCGACACCCGGAGTTCGCGCGGTTCGGCCCCGACAAGCTCCTCCACCTCCTCGGGCACGGCGGGTTCGCGGCGGTCGTGGCAGATTCGCTCGGCTCCGGTCGGCTCGACCCCCGGTCGGCCTGCACGCTCGCGGCCTGTCTCTCGACGGGCTACGCCCTCCTGCTCGGACGGCTCCAGGAGTGGATTCCGGGGCGGGAGCCCGAGCGGGCGGACCTCGCGGCGAGTACGGTCGGATCCGTCCTCGGGGCGGTCTGGTGGTACCTGTCCGTCGAACCGTCCCCTCCCGAGGCGTGACCGCTCGCGGAACGGGCCCGAGGCAAGCAGTCGTCGTGCGAGGCGGGTGGGACGAGCGGTCAGTCCGAGGCCGACGGCGCGGCGAGCGGCTCGACGGCGATCTCCATCGTCACGCCCTCGACGTCCCACTCCTTGCGGTGGCCGTCGGTCACCTCGCCGAACTCGGCGGCCCGGACCTCGCCCGCGATGAGGTCCTCGTGCCGGCGGACGAGGTCGGCGACGCGCTCGTCGCGCACGTCGAGTTCGACGCGGACCTCCGCTTCGAGGTCGAGGTCGAGGTCCTTTCGCATCTCCTGGACCCGGCGGATGACCTCACGGGCGTACCCCTCGGACTCGATGTCCTCCGTCAGCGCCGTGTCGACGTAGACGACGCCGCGCTCGCTCCCGTCGACGCGGAAGGTCGTCCCCTCGACGCCCTCGGGGGTGCGGGTGACGAACTCGACCATCTCGTCGGTCAGGTCGACGTCGCGGCCGAGCGACTCCGACACGGCGTCCTCGAGGGCCGCCACGGACTGCTCGCCGACGCTCGCCTCGTTGAGCGCGTTCATCACCTCGCTCGCCTCGCTCCCGAATTCGGGTCCCAGGACGGACATGTCCGCGCGGGCCCCGTAGGCGAGCTCCTCCCACGCCTCGCCGGGCTCGACGAGTTCGATCTCGCGGGCGTTGAGCCGGTCGCACAGGAGGTCACGGTGGCGGTCGACGGCGGCGGCCGTCCCGTCGTCGTCGGCCGCGACGACCACGCGCGCGACGGGCCACCGGAGCTTCCGCTCGGCCTGCTGGCGGGCGTTCGCGCCCGCCTCCTCGACCCCGCGGAGGACCGCGACGTCCGTCTCTAGCTGGGGATCGCGGAGCGACTCGTCGGGTTCGGGCCAGTCACACATGTGGACCGTGTCGTACCCCGTATCGCCGGTGAGCTTCCCGTATATTTCCTCGGCGACGAACGGCGTGTAGGGTGCGAGCAGCGCGACTACCTCGCTCAGCACGCGGTAGAACGTGGCGTAGGCCGCCCGCTTGGAGTCGCTGTCCTCCTCCTCCCACATCCGCTCGCGGACGACCTGGATGTAGAACCGCGAGACGTCCTCGACGACGAACGAGAGGAGCGTCTCGAGCGCGCGGTCCTGCCGGAACTCCTCCCACGCCTCGGTCATCTCGGCCTCGACGGTCTGGAGCCGCGAGAGTATCCACTCGTCGACCGTCTCCAGTTCGAGGTCTTCGACCGTCTCCTCCTCGGGATCGAACCCGTCGAGGCGCATGTACGGCAGTGGGAACCGGAAGACGTTCCAGAGGATGTTCAGGTCGCGCTGGCGGTTCTCCAGTTCGTCCCAGGAGAACCGCATGTCGTCGCTCTGGGGGGTCTGAGCGAGCAGGAACGCCCGCATCGGGTCCACGCCGTACTCCTCGATGACCTCCTTGGGGTCGACGAGGATCCCTCTCGACTTGGACATCGTCCGGCCGTCGGGCATGAGCGCCCAGCCGTGCATCAGCACCTGTCGGTAGGGTATCTCGTCGAGCGCCGCGGTCCCCATTCCCAGCTGTGACCAGAACCAGCCCCGCGTCTGGTCGTGGGCCTCCATGATGAGGTCGGCGGGCCAGAGCTCCTCGAAGTCGCTCTCCTCCTGCGGGTAGCCGAGGGTGCCCCAGGAGGCGACCGAGGAGTCGAGCCAGACGTCGAACACGTCCGGGACCCGCGTGTAGGTGGTCCCGTCGCGGGTGATCGTCAGATCGTCGACCGTGGGGCGGTGGAGGTCGACCTCCTCGGGGTCGACGTCCTGGTCCGCCAGTTCGGCGAGCTCCTCGCGCGTGCCGACCACGATGGCGTCGTCCATCTCACCGCTCCAGTCCTCGGGCGTCCAGATGGGGATGGGGATGCCCCAGTAGCGCTGTCGGGAGACGTTCCAGTCCGGCGAGTTCTCGACGAACTGCCTGAACCGCTTGTCCCGTGCCTCGGGGGGATACCACTCGCTGTCCTCGATGTTGGCGAGCAGTTCGTCCTTGATGTCGGTGACCGTGATGAACCACTGGTCGGTGACGATCTGGACGATGTCCGTGTCACACCGCCAGCACTGGCCGTAGTCGTGGACGTACGTCTCGTCGGCCAGCATCAGGCCCTTCCGTTCGAGGTCCGCGCGGACGTCGTCGTTGGCGTCGCGGACGAACTGCCCGGCGTACTTCCCCCCGCGCTCGTCGTAGACGCCGTCGCCGCCGACCGGACAGAAGATCTCCAGACCGAGCTCGTGCCCGCGCTCGAAGTCCTCCTCACCGTGCCCGGGTGCGGAGTGGACCAGCCCCGTTCGATCGACCTCCACGTAGTCGGCGGTGTAGACCTCCAGTGCGCCCTCGAAGTCGGGGTGCTCCGGTACCTCGTCGGTCAGCGGGTGTTCGTAGGTCCAGCCGACCATCTCCTCGCCCGACAGCTCCTCCTCGACCTCGTAGTCCGCGTACCGGCCCTTCTTCAGCACCTCCTCGACGACCTCGCGTGCGACGTAGAGCACCTCCTCGTCTCGCGGGTCGCGTTGCTCCCCGCTCGACCTGTCCGAGGCGCTTCGCGCCTCGCGCGTCGCACGCACCTTCGCGTAGGTGACGTCCCCGCCGACGGCGACGAAGGTGTTTCCGGGGATCGTCCACGGCGTGGTCGTCCAGATGACGAGCGAGCCTTCCCGGTCGCGGAGCGGGAACTTCACGTAGATGGAGGGGTCCTCGACCTGGTGGTACTCGACCTCGTTCTTGGCGATGGCGGTCTCACAGCGGGGACACTGCGTGATCGAGCGCATCCCTTGGGTGACGAGTCCGCGCTCGTGGGCCCGCTCGAACCCCCACCAGGCGGCCTCCATGTACTCGGGGGAGACCGTCTTGTACGGGTCGTCCCAGTCCATCCAGACGCCGAAGGACCTGAAGTCCTCCTGGAGCCCTTCAAGTTGCTCCTCGGCGAACTCCTTGCACTCCTCGATGAAGTTCTCCATCCCGAACGCCTCGATGTCCTTCTTGTTCTCGAAGCCGAGGCGCTCCTCCACCTTCGTCTCGATGGGCAGCCCGTGCATGTCGTAGCCCGGGCGGTCGGTCACGTCGTAGCCGCGCATCCGGAGATAGCGGATGTAGGCGTCCTTCAGGGTCTTGTTCCAGGTCGTCCCCATGTGGGCCGCCCCGGAGGTGTACGGCGGCCCGTCGACGAAGAAGTAGTCCTCCCCGTCGGCGCGGTGCTCCTTCGCTTTCCGGTAGGCGTCGACCTCGTCCCAGTGATCGAAGGTCCGCTCCTCGACCGCGCCCGGGTCGTACTGGTCGTCCACCTCCGCGAAGCGGTTCATACACGGGGGGAAGAACGCCCGCCACTAAAGGGGAATCGGTCGGGCAGGCGGCCGTGTCGCACCCGTTCGCGGTGTCGGGTCCGTCCCCGGTAGCAGTCTGTCGGACGGTGGCGGCCCGTTCGCGGGGTCAGGCCCGCGAGGCGAGCCCGACCAGCCGCGGGAGCAGTCGGCGGCGGCCCAGGAGTTCGAGTCCGAAGAAGAGCGCGACCGCGCCCATCACCAGCAGCCACGCCCCGACGGCGAACTCGCCGGCCGCGAGGTCGGCCACGGCGAGGAGCTCGGCCTCGACGCCGAGATAGGTGAGGACGACGGTTCCGACGAGGTCCAGGGCGGCGACCGCGAACGCGGCGAGGGCTTCTAGCGTGTTGATTCGCATGAGCTACCTCTCGGGAGCCCCCTGTATGTCGTTTGCGTGATTCACCGTCACACACCCTCACGGAACGACTAAGCCCGGCTCGGGCGTTCGAGAGAGTATGGGTCGATACGGTAACCTCGACTATCCGAAGCTGACCAAGCGTGGGTTCCTCCTCGGGCTGACGATGCTGCTCGTCGGCGCTGCGGGCGAGGCCTTCCTCCCGGCGCTCGTCGGGCCGCTCCCACCCTGGGAGGACACGCTCCTGCTGGATCTGGAGATGCTCGGCCTCGTCATCGCCTTCTTCTCCCCCATCGTCTTCGGGTTCGCGCTGCCGCTGACCGAGTAGTCGGCCTCCTTCCGGACGCTCGGGGCTCCTCCGTCGTATCCTCTCCTGTCGTCACGACGTGCCCCCGAACCGAGACAGGATGGACTCCCGGCCCCCGCCCGGTGTCCCGTCGAAGGCCCCCTGCCCTCGGGTCCTACCGTTCGATGTCGACAGTAGTGGACGACCGGAGCCACACGTCGGGGTCCCGCCGGTCGAACACCACGAAGTCGCCGTCGGTGAGCGTGAACGATCCGTAGCGGTCCCGCTCGATCGGCAGGTGTCCACTCCCTTCGGCCCGTTCGTCTATCCGTGCCACGCCCTCGCCAAGGGGAAAGAGCGACCTAACGCTTGCGGTAAAAGTCTGACGATGGTTTCGAGATATGAGTGGTGCATACAATCCGGGGACGGCCGGAGAGTGGTCTTCGACCGGCGTCACGCTTTCGTTCGTGCCCGCCGACGGTACGCCCGTGACGGCTCCGACGGAGGTCCCCTATCCCGATCCTGACGAGCGCAACGACTACGGCGGGTGTCGGCGGTGTCCCGCGCTGGTCGACTGCCGCGAGCGCATCTCCTGGGGGGTCGGCCCACGCGATGCGGCCGTGGTCGTCGTGGGCGAGGCACCCGGCGCGGGCGACCCCGACGCCGAGCGGTGGAAGGGCGGTAACTGGACCGGGATGGCCTACACCTCGCGGGCCTCGGGTCGGAAGGTGAGGGCGATGGTCGCCGACCTCGGGTACGCGGACGAGGCGTACTACACGAACGCGGTCAAGTGCTTCCCGTGCGAGGGACGGGCGGCGCACGGCGACGACGAGACGCCGACGAACCGAGAGCCCACGACGGAGGAACTGGCGAACTGCCGGCCGTACCTCCTGGACGAGATCACGACGGTCTCGCCCGACTGGGTGCTCGCGACCGGGAAGCACGCCACCAGCTCGCTGTTCGCCGCCGCCGACCGGGCGGTGGACGGGTTCCTCGACCGGGTGCTCGAACCGGTGGTCGTAGAGGGGATCGAACCCCCCGTACTTCCGCTGTTACACCCGTCGTATCAGGAGGTGTGGCTCACCCGTCTCGGTCACAGTCGCGAGTCGTACCTCGAGGAGATACGGTCGGTGCTCGGCGGTCGCGACTAGTCCTCGACGGCCTCCGCCTGCGTTTCCGTGGCCGACCCGCTCCCGTACCGGAGGTAGAACCAGGTCAGGCAGGCGAGCGAGAGCAGCCCGGCGAGGGTGGCGATGCCGAACGCGACGCGGTAGCCGAGCGCGGTGTAGATGCGCGCGCCGGCGACGGTCTCGCCCGTCCAGTAGGCGTCGAGGACGGCCCCCATCGCGGCGGGGAAGACTGCCGCGCCGAAGTAGCCGATACTGTTCACGGTGCCCGTGACGGTCCCCGAGGCGGCGGCCGAGTGGCGCTCCTTCACGACGGCGTAGGCCAGCAGGTTCCCGCCGGCGGTGAAGTTGGCGGCGAAGAGGACGAGGCCGACGACGGCCAGCGGGGGCGTGACCGTCAGGAAGATCACCGCGTAGGCGAGGACGAACGTGCAGACCGCGGCGAACATGAGCGACACCCGTCGGCCGAGGCGGTCCGAGAGCCAGCCGATCGTCGGCCCGCCGACGAGCAGCCCCAGGTTACCGAGCAGGACGTAGTTCGAGGCCAGCGGGACCGAGACGTCGTAGAGGTGGACGATGTACGGCACCCCCCAGAGGCCGAGGACGGTGAAGTTCGTCCCGAGGAGGAAGAACAGCACGAACCCCAGGAGCCACGTCGACGGCGCGGCGAGCACCCGTCGTGTGTTCGCCGCGACCGTCCCGAGGTCGGGGAACCCCTCGGGGGGTGTGACGCCGTCGATGGGGTCGAACCCCGCGTCGGACGGGCGGTCGCGGACGAGAACCCCGACCCCGAGGGTGAAGGCGAAGCCGACGAGGGCCGCCGCGAGCATCGAGTCGCGCCACCCGGTCGCCTCGACGGCGAGCGCGAGCGGCGTCGTCGCGAGCACACCGCCGACACCGGCGGCCGCGGCCGTCAGGCCGGTCATCGTGGCGAACTCGCGGGGGCGGTACCAGTTGGCGAGGAAGCGGAGCGTGGCGATGAACAGGACGCTCCCGCCGAGACCGACGACCGCCCGCGAGAGGAAGGCCGCGAGGAACGACCCCGAGACGGCGAAGCCGACGACGCCGGCCGACATACAGAGGAGGCCGACGGCGGCCACCCGTCGGCTCCCGAACCGGTCGACGAGCAGGCCGGAGGGGAGCTGGAGCGCCGCGTAGATGTAGAAGAAGGAAGCGTGGAGGAATCCCAGCTCCGCGCCGGTCGTGTCGAACGTCCGGGCGAGCGGTCCCGAGAGGACGCCCGTCGAGACGCGGTGGAAGTTGACCAGGAGGAAGCCGCCCGCGAGCGCGGCCCAGAGCACCCACCGCCACCGGGTCGGCGCTCGGAGCGTGGAGGGGAGACGGGCGGACGGCGACATGGCGGACGCTCCGGGTCCGGGGGTAATACGCTGTCGGTCGTTCGAGCGACCCACCCGGCGGGGTGAGGGTATTTCGGGGTGGTCCCCGTCCGGGCGATATGGACACGAGCCGGCAGCTCTACGAACTGGGAGCGACCGGGTGGCGGCGCGGGCTCTACGACGACGTCGAGCACACCTTTCGGGCCCCGATCGTCAACTGGATCTTCCGGACCGCTACCGCGAACCTCCCCGGGTTCACCCGCTACGCGTGGGGCCAGGTCAAGCCGCTGTTCGAGACCCGTGCGTTCGCCGAGTGCAGCGTCGCCTACCGCGACGCGGTTCTCTCGGCGCTCGAAGCGGAGGAACGAGGGCCGCTCCCGACGCTCCGCAAGCCGACGACCGGGCTCTCGCCCGCGGAGTACGCACAGCTCCGCGGGCAGGTCGCCACGTTCGACGTCGTGGCCCCGCGGCTCGCCGTCCTGTTCGAGGTGATGGACCGGGCGCTCCACGAGGAGCCCCTGGGAACGGACGTGGCCGACGACCGGGCGACGACCGCCCCGTTCCCCGAGCACCTGGACCGGGACCGAGGAGTCGCGCCGACGATGGCCGACGACGTGCCCGGAGAGATCGTGGAGACGGTCGACGAGATCCGGGCGTTCCACGGGTTCGAGGGCGAGAGCCTGCCGAGCATCTACCGCTGTCTCTGTCAGTGGCCGGGCTACCTGGAGCCAGCGTGGGAAGCCCTCGAACCGCGCTTCGAGGGGTCGGGGTTCGAGGCGGCCCTCGAACGGGGTTCGGCGGTCGTCGAGTCGTTCGTCGACGGCGCACCCTACCGACCGGCGCTCGGGCCCGGGGCCCTCGACGCCGCGGGGGTCGGCGACGCCGGCGAGGACGCCCGGGAGCTGTTCCGGTCGTTCAACGGCGGCCCCGTCGAGACGGTGCTCCCGGCGCTCCCGGTGTGGGCGGCGACGGTCGGATCGGAGGGCGAGCGGTCGCTCTGACGACGCTGTCAGCCGACCATCGTCAGCCCGCCCGAGACCGAGAGCACCTGTCCGGTGACGAATCCGGCGTCGTCGCTGGCGAAGTAGGCGACCGCGCCGGCGACGTCCTCGGGTTCGGTCATCCGGCCGAGCGGGATCTGCTCGCTCATCGCGCCGAGTATCCGCTCGGCGAGGTCGGACTCCTCGCGCATCTCGCGGGTGAGCGGCGTGTCGGCGGGGCCGGGACAGACCACGTTGCACCGGATGCCGTCGCGGGCGAGTTCGCGCGCCATCGTCTTCGTGAACGCGACGATCGCGCCCTTCGTCCCGGCGTAGACGGCCTCGCCGGAGGACCCCACGCGGCCGGCGTCGGAGGCGACCGAGACGACGGCCCCGCCCTCGCCGCGCTCGGTGAGGACTTCGGCGGCGGCCCGGGTGCAGTTGAGCGTCCCCCGGTAGTTGACGTCGATGATGCGGTCCCAGATCTCGGGATCCTGTTCGAGGAACCACTCGATGCGGTCCCAGCCGGCGTTGTTGACGAGGACGTCCATCCCCGCCCTGTCCGCGACGTCGTCGACGACCCCTCGCATCTCGTCGAGGTCGGTGACGTCGCCGACGGCCGGGAAGGCCTCGCCGGGGAGGTCCGACTCGTCGACGGCCTCGACGGTGGCTTTCGCTCTGTCGGCGTCGATATCGTTGACGGCGACGGTCGCCCCCGCTTCGGCGAGCCGGTGGGTGATAGCCGACCCGAACCCGCCGCCCGCACCCGTCACCAGCACCGTTTTGCTGTCGATTCCGTGCATAGGCCGATGTGGTGTGGTCGACACTTGACTGACGGGGGTGTGGGGTGCCCTTCGTACCACCGGAGCGGTGTGCGGGGATGCGGGCTCTCGTTTCGCGTCGAACTCGTGCGGTGAGGTCCCCGTATCGCCCGTCCGCTCCACGGAGAGCGAGATGGTTCGGAGCGGGCGAGCGCGTCCGTGGTAGAGTCGCGCCGGCCGCTCGCGGGACCGACTTCGGTCCCGTCTCTCGAGAACGACTCCGATACGGCCCCGCGTCGCTACACCAGCGGCGTCCCGTCCGCCCGTGGACCGAGCATCGGGCCGTGTGGGCCGTCGCCCTCGACTACGCGGCGGGTCTCGTAGTCCGTCGAGCGCTCGACCGGGACGCGACCGATGGCCCGGATCATGTCGACGTACTCCTCCACGGAACGGAACTCCCCGTGCTCCCCGCCCGCGCGCTTGGTGATCTCCTCGGAGAGGATGGTCCCCATGAAGTCGTCGGCACCGCAGGAGAGCAGCTTCAGCCCGCGGGCGTCGCCGTACTTCACCCACGAGGACTGGACGTGCTCGACGTTGTCGAGGTAGAGCCGCGAGACGGCGATCATCAGCTCGTCCTCGGCGTGACTGGCCCCATCCGAGACGAGCCCGCGGTCGTACAGCGGCGTGTCGTGGTGGACGAACGAGAGCGGAACGAACTCCGTGATCGCTCCCGTCCGGTCCTGTAAATCCCGTATCCGGTCGAGGTGCATCACCCGGTGCATCTCGTTCTCGACGTGGCCGTACATGATCGTCGAGGTCGTGGGGAGCCCGACGTTCGCCGCGGCCTCCATCGCCTCGAGCCACTCCGCGGTGTCGATCTTCCCCGGACAGATGACCTCGCGCACCTCGTCGACGAGTATCTCCGCTGCGGTACCTGGAACGGAATCGAGTCCGGCCTCCTTCAGCGTCCCGTAGATCTCCTCGTAGGAGCGGTCGGTCCCCCGGCGGGCGTGGTAGGCCTCCTCGGGCGTCATCGAGTGGAGGTGGACGCCACCCACACTCATCGCCTCCATCTGCTCGACGTACGTCCCGGGGTCGACCTCGTACGCCTCCGGGGGTCGGTAGTTCGGCGGGTCGGCCATCGATTCGAGCCACTCGCGGTGGTCCGAATCGAGGACGAACGCGGGGTGGAGCCCCGAGACCGACGTCACCTCGTAGATGCCCCGACCGAGGTGTTCCTCGACGATCTCCCGGGCCTCGGCCGGCGTCTTCGTGAACCCGCCGTCGCCGTGCTCGCCGTCGTACCCCTCCTCGAACGAGCCGGCGGGGTCCTTGAAGTTACAGAACAGACACCCCGTGTTGCAGGCCGTGGTGACGTTGTTGTTGAGGTTGACGACGAACGTGACCTCCTCGCCGACGACCTCGGCCCGCCGGCGGTCCGCGGCCTCCAGAACCCGTTCCTTGCGTCGCGGATCGATCCCCTCGACGTCGGTTCCGGTGGTCATGAGTTCGACGCCGTCGGCGACGGTCAGCCGCTCGCCCGCGCGGGCCCTCGCAAGCGCGTCCTCGAACGACTGGTCGGTCTCGGGGACGTGTTCGAAGTCGAACTCCCCCCGCGGAACGTTTGTCCGTGCCGACGTCTCGAACGCGTCCATACCCCCTCCGTTCACCTGAAGGGTAAAAACCCACCGGCGTCGGCGAGCTCGTTCGTGGGTCCCCGCTCACCGTCGCTACTCCGCGCCGGCCTCCCGGTAGCAGTCGAGCCACCGCTCGGCGATCGCCCCCCGATCGAACGCCTCGAAGGAGTCGTCGAACGTCCACTCCGGATAGTCGCCCGCGTCGACGATGGCGTCCTCGATCTCCTCGGGCGTCGTCGCACGGAACCCCCGCTCGCGCCGCTCGACGAGTTCGTGGGCCGCCGAGTCCTCCTGGTACTCGACGATACCCACGCAGCCGCAGGCCATCGCCCACAGCAGCTCCGTCGCGAACGGCTCCCACGTCGCGGTGTGGACGAAGACGTGAGCGGCCCGGTAGCGCGCGATGCGTTCCTCCCGCGAGAGGTCGCCGACGAACGTCACGCGGTCGTCGATACGGAGGTCCGCGACCTGCGCCTCGTAGGCCTCGCGCTCGGGACCGTCGCCGATCACCGTCGCCGTCCAGTCCCGACCCCGGAGTTCGGCGAGCGCCAGAAATAGCGATCCGAGGTTGGCCGACCCGTCGAGGTGTCGTCCGGCGACGATGTCGGTCCCGCCGGCCGGCTCGGTCGAGTGGATCAGCGAGGTGTCGAGCATCTCCGGGACCACCCGGGTTCGCTCCTCGCCCGCGCCGAATTCGCGCACCCACGTCTCGACCAGCCGCGAGGGGGCGACGACCCGGTCGCCGGCCCGGGCAGCCCGTCGGATCAGTCGGCCGGTCGGATCGTCGCCGTACCAGTCGACGATCAGGGGGGCCCGTGCCAGCCGTGCGCCCGCCCTGGCGGCGAGGACGGCCGCCGGCGGGGCCGGCCGCGCGTGGACGACGTCGGGACGGTCGACGGCGAGCAGCCCCGCGATCCGCGAGACGAACGAGACGTCCGCCGGCGAGACCGTGACCGCCCGGTAGCGGACGCCCTCGCGCTCGCGGTACTCGTCGTAGCCATCCCACCACCCCGTACAGTAGACGGTGACCTCGTGGCCCCGTTCGGCGAGCTCGCGGGCCACCCGCTCGGTCCGGGCGACGCCGTCCCGGTCGACGTACCGGCCAGTCCGCGAGGCGACGACGACGACCTGCATGCCGGTGGCTCCGAGGGGTCGGACAAAAACCCAATCGACCGGCCCCGATCGAACGTCACCGCCTCTCGGAACGGCGTGCTGGATAGGGGGTGTTCGGCACGGGAGAGCGGTCCGGGTCTCTCACCGGTGTCGACGCTCGCCACCGAGCCCCCGAGATGAACGTCTCGGGGGCTGTGAGACGAGCTCACCCGGTCCCTGCAGGCCGTGCGGGTTTCCGTCTCCCGACCCTCGGTGTCACGTATGTCCGGGTTGATCCAGCGAACCGCACAGTCGATCGACAGTACGTGGCAGTCGATATGGCACGAGTCTAGTCGTGTCGAAAAGGTGGTGGTCGCCGTCGTGCTCCTGGCCACCGGACTGGCCATCCCGGTGATCCCGATCGTCTGGATCGCCCGGATCGTCGCCAACTGATCGGTGACGCGATCGGGGATGGATGCGCGACTCGTGTTCGGCGGGTTCCCGGAGTTCGACGCCGGGAGACGGGTTCGTCGGAGCAGCGCGACCCGTCTGTGAGCGTCACCGTGTCCAGTCGGGTGGTCGACCCGCTCCCCCGTGGTCGGTGGTGTCGTCCGCGGAGGCGGGCACGTCCGCAACGACGATCTCTATCAGAGTACCCCTCGCCCGCCGGCGATCCCGAAGGTCGCCCGCGCCTCGAACGGTCGGTCCTCGCCGCTCGCCGGTCCGAACTCGCAGACCGCGTTCGCCGACCGGACGTCGCGGGCGATCCCCTGCCACGCGACGCCGAACCGACCGTCCCCTCCCGTTCGCCCCCCGTCGTCGGGAGCGATACCGCCACCGTGGAGCGGCGTCCGACCGGAGGGCCCGCGCTCGCCCAGCGAGACCGGGACGGGACCCTCGCGGAACGCACCCCGGGGCGCGTAGCCGTCGAGGGTCCATCCACGACCGGCCGCCGCGCCCACCGAGACCCGGGTCACGCTCGCCCGCCCGAGGCCCCCGTCCGGCTGGTCGGCCCGCGCTCCGGCCCAGAGCCACACCCGGTAGGCGTGCTCGTCGCCGTCGAGGCGGTAGACGACCACGGCGACGTCGGCGCTCACCCACGACTCGGGAACTCCGCTCCCGTCGTCGCCGGGCACCGAGATCGAGTCGCGGTACGCCCCCACGTAGGTCGGTCCGTCGACTCCCGGTTCCTCGCTCTGCCCCCAGACGCCGTGCTCGCCGTAGGTCCCCGCGAGCGAGGCCACCTCCGGTCCGAACCCGTCCTCGAACGCGAGCCGCTCGGTCGTGAGGGCGACGTCGGCGTTCGACTCCCCCGAGGAGCCGAGCGCGGAGAGACAGCCGGACGTGGCGGAGAGCCCGCCACCAGCGAGAGCAAGCAGGGCACGGCGCGAGCACGCCGACGGCGACGACGTGGTGCGGGGGTCGGGCGGCGAGTCCGATCTGACACGAGGACCGGACGCGTCGGAGGGGCTGGAGGGCTGGCGCGACACGTCAGCGATCACGGTGCGGTCGGCTATCGGCCTTTCGACCGCGCTCTCCCCCTTTTCCCTACCGGGCGCAACGACTTTCCACCGCGCGCGGCAGTCCCCGGTACATGAAACAGCTCGAACGGTACCTCAACGTCCGGAGTGCGTACGGGGCGTCGGTCGCCCCCGACGGTACCGTGGCGTTCCTGATGGACACGACCGGCACCCCGCAGGTGTGGACGCTCGATTCACCGGGGGCGTGGCCGGAACAGCGGACCTTCTACGACGAGCGGGTGACGTTCTGCAGCTACTCGTCCGCTCGACCGGAACTCGCCTTCGGGATGGACGACGGCGGCAACGAGCGCGAGCAGCTCTTCCGGCTGGACCCGGACGGATCCGTCGTCGATCTGACGCGGCACCCCGACGCCAAACACTACTGGGGTGGCTGGTCGAACGACGGCGAGCGGTTCGCCTTCGCCTCCAACCGGCGCGACGAGTCCGTCTTCGACGTCTACGTCCAGGACCGCGACGCCGTGGGCGAGAACGCCGAACTCGTCTTCGAGGGCGACGGTATCTACTCGGTGGGCGGGTTCTCGCCCGACGACCGTCACCTCGTCCTGCTGGAGAGCCACTCGAACTTCGACGCCGACGTCCACGCCCTCGACGTCGAGACCGGCGAGAAGACCCACCTCACCCCCCACCAGGGCGACGTCCGCTACGGCGGCATCGAGTGGGGTCCCGACGGGTCGCTCTACGTCGTCACCGACGACGGGACGGACCTGCTCTACCTCGCCCGGCTCACCCTCGACGCACACCTCGACACGGTAGTTCGGGACGAGGCGTGGAACGTCGACGGGGTGGCCATCGATCACGACACGGGGCGGCTGGTCTACTCGCGGAACGTCGACGGCTACACCGACCTCACGGTCGGCGAGTTCTCGGACCCGACCGAGATCGACACCTTTCCCGCGCCGGACCTCCCCGAGGGCGTGGCGGGCGGCGTCTCGTTCGGCTCGGAGGGCGAGCGGTTCGCCTGCTCTGCCTCCGGGTCGACGACGAACACGAACGTCTACGTCGTCGAGGTCGAGAGCGGGGAGACCGAGCCGTGGACCCGTGCCTCGACCGCTGGCATCGATCCCGGAACGTTCCGCCCGCGCGAACTCGTCCGCGTCGAGTCGTTCGACGGACGCGAGATCCCCGCGTACCTCTCGCTCCCCGCCGAAGTCCCGGAGGGGGGTGCCCCCGTGGTGGTCGACGTCCACGGTGGGCCAGAGTCACAGCGCCGACCGTCGTTCGGTTCGCTGGGACAGTACTTCCTCTCGAACGGCTACGCGATGTTCGAGCCGAACGTCCGGGGCTCCACGGGGTACGGGAAGGCCTACTCCCGGCTCGACGACGTGAGAGATCGGATGGACTCGGTGAAGGACCTGAAAGCGGGGGCGGAGTTCCTCGCCGGCCACCCGGATATCGACGGCGACCGCGTGGTGGTGATGGGCGGCTCCTACGGTGGATTCATGGTGCTCGCGGCGCTCACCGAGTACCCCGACCTGTGGGCCGCGGGCGTCGATATCGTGGGTATCGCGAACTTCGTGACGTTCCTCGAGAACACGGGGTCCTGGCGGCGCGAGCACCGCGAGGCCGAGTACGGCTCGCTGGAGGTGGACCGGGAGTTCCTCGAATCGATCAGTCCGCTCCACGGCGCGGATCGCATCCGCGCGCCGCTGTTCGTCATCCACGGCGCGAACGACCCGCGGGTGCCGGTCGGCGAGGCCGAGCAGATCGCCGAGGCCGCGAGCGAACACGTCCCCGTCGAGAAGCTGATCTTCGAGGACGAGGGCCACGGCCTCTCGAAGCGCGAGAACCGCATCGAGGCCTACACGCGGGTCGTCGAGTTCCTCGACGAGCACGTCCGAGCGGGATCGTAGAGTCCCTCCGGGGCGTGTCCGGTCCCGGCCGCTCGACTGAAGATTGACAACCACCCGCCCGCTACCGGTGGTCGATGCTCTCGCCCGTGGGTGCCCTCCTCTCGCACCTCGTCCTCGCGCTCGTCTGCCTCTCGGGGGTGCGCCTCGTCGCCGCCTCGGCGGGGCCCGATCCCCGCGTCGCCCGACGGCTCCGCCGGGGCGGGGCGTTCCTGGCGCTCCTCCTCGCCACCGGCTGGGGGGTCGGCGTCGGCACCGACGCCCACGTGGCGGCGTGGACTGCCAGCGCCGTCCCGGGGCTCGGTGCCGATCTCTACCCGACGCTCGGGACGTTCGCGCTGTTCTGCGGGCCGGTCCCGCTCGCGACGTACGCGGCCTACCGCGGCGCGGACGCCGCCCTCACCGCTGCTCCCGACGCCGCGGCTCACAGCGGCGGATCGCCCCGGGGGTTCGCCGAGGGGTACGCCCTGGCCGTCGGTCCGGCGCTCGTCCTGACGGCGCTCGCGCCCGCGGCCCCCGACGGCTGGTGGCTGGTGGCCGGGGTCGCGCTCGTGGGCGTCCTCCTCGCCGCGGGGTCGCCGCTGCTCGTCCGTCGGATGGTCAGCTCGCGGCCGCTGAGCGCCGCCGAGCGTGCGGCCATCCCCTCGGAGGTCCCCGTCCTCGTCCTGCTGACGGGACGCGACGGCCCGGTGAACGCGCTCGCGGCGGGCGTGCTCCCCGGCCTCCGATGCGTCTACGTCACCGAGCGGCTGCTCGACTCGCTCCCGTCTCACGAGGCCGCGGCCATCGTCACCCACGAGGTCGGCCACCACCGCCGCAGACACGTCCCGCTGCGGCTCGGGGCGGTCGGCGCGTACGTCCTCCCGTGGCTCGGCGCGACGACGCTCGACGTCCCCGGCGCGTTCCTCGCTGGGCTCGTCCTGCTCGTCCCCGCGACGCTCGTCATCTTCCGGATCGTCCGCTGGACCGAGTACGACGCCGACGCCTACGCCGCCCGGCGGACCTCCCCGGGGGCGCTGGCCGACGCGCTCCGCCGGCTCGGCGAGCGCGGGCTACTGAGCGGGACGGGCGGCCCGCTCGCGCTCCACCCGCCGCTCGCCGTGCGTATCGCCCGTCTCGATGACCTCGATCGCGAGCGGCCCGATCCCCACCGGGAGGGCCGCCAGCCCCGGCCCGAGGGCCACTCGGGAGACTGAGCGACCTCCCGCACACTACTCGCCGGTGAGAACTATCTGCTGGTTTTATCCATCTCCACGGGACTCTACCCGCACGTGACACCACCGTCCCGCGACCGGGCCGAGGCCGCGCTCCGCTCGTTGCGGGGGGCCTACGACTCGTTCGACGTCCACCAGACCTCCGTCTCGCTCGACCCGGGGGCCTACGACACCGCGCTCCACGACGGGCTGATCGACGCCGCGATACGGGTCGAGAACGACGCCGGGGAGGTGCTCGTGGTCGAGGACCGAAGCCGGTGCGAGCCGCGCGTCCGGTTCGATCACGAGGCGGGGAGCGACCTCGCCGAGACGGCGCGGTCGGCGCTCGCCGACACGACCGGCGTCGTCTGCCGGGTGACCGACCTCCGGAGGGTCTCGGTGCTGGCGATACACGACGAGACGGACGCGAGTCGTCCCGCGAAGTTCGCGCTGGACGTCCGCCTCTCGGGTCTGTACGAGGGCGGCGAACCGGGGAACGGGTTCGACTGGTGCGACGGTCTCGAAGTCCAGGCGATCGAGTGAGCCGAGGTCGGCCAGAGCGGTCGTTCCCACCGTCAGGAGCCGGCTCCGGCGGTCCCGGCTACTCGATTATCTCGCCGACCGCGAAGTTCGACTTGACCTCGGTTATCTCGATCTTGACGCGCTCGCCGACCTCGCCGCCCGGGACGATGATGACGTAACCCCGTTCGACCCGCGCGATGCCGTCACCCTGCTTGCCGAGGTCCTCGATCTCGACGTAGCGTATCTCGCCGCGCTCGACCGGCGGCTGTGGCTCGTCCGGCGGACTCGATCCCTCCGCCGACTCCTCGACCGCCTCCTCGGTGCTGATGAGCGCCACCCGGTAGGTCTCGCCCGCCGCGACCGACCCGGTGTCTATCTCCCGGCGCGGCACCTCGACGACGAACCGGTCCTCCTCGGACTCGATCTCGGCACTGAATAGACACAGCAGTTTCTCGGAGATCTCCATGAGACTCTCTGACTCGCGGCAAGGCCGCCCAGCGGTATAGAACTACCGACGGGGCGGCGACGGGGGGACGGGACGGCTACGGATCGTCCCCCGAGAGCGGGGTTCCGTCGGGCCGTTTCGCCCCCTCCGAATCGTGGACCACGACGCCCTCGACGCCCGCCGGCTCGTAGTTCTCGCGGAGCGCGATGGCCTCCTCGACGTCGCGGACGGCCCGCTCCTTCAGCGCCCGGGCGAGATCCTCGGCGTCCTCGCGGGAGATGTCGCGTCCGAGCCCCTCGCACTCGTGGGCGCGTACAGGACCCTCGCGGTCGACGGCTTCGCCCATCGGCTGGCTCGCGGTCGCCAGGTCGACGCTGAACGGGTAGGTCCGACAGACCAGCGGCCGGGCGTCGTGGACGGTACACGCGCCGGTTCCCTCGTCCTCCGTGTAGAACGTACAGTCCCCGCAGGCATCGGTCTGGAGCGCCCACTCCAGGGTCTCGCCCTCGGGGCCGTCGGCCCCTTCGTGGAGGCCGTAGGGCATCGGGCGGGCGACGTCCCGCCAGTCGTACTCGTGTTCGAACTCGGGGCTCTCGGCGGTGGCCCGCTGGAGGTTTCGTACTTCCTCGGGAAACACGGTCGCGGTGTGTTCGTCCCCAGCGTGGCCCTTGCAGCACGCCCCACAGCGCGTACACTCGAACCCGATGGTCTCGATGGCATCCGCGAGTTCCGAGACGTCGAGGTCCCGCGCCCGTTCGAGTTCGGCTTCGAGGCTCTGACCCGACACACCCTCGTTTCGGGTCGAACGCGAAAAGAGGTGTCGGGTGGCGAGTGGACGTGGAGTGTCGGGTGGGACTGAAAGGGGCCGGCGGTTCGGGGAAGGCGGGCGACGTAAGCACCGAAGCGGAGTGAGCGAAGCGAACGGAGCGAGGAGCGCAGCGAGCTCTGCTCGCGGGCCGAAGGCCCGCTCGCATGGTCCGCGGCGGCTTCGCCGCCGCGCTACCCCCGACCCGAACCGTCGGGGGCTTTCGGGGTGTTCTCATCGTTGGCAGCGGGGGAGACCACGACCACCTCGAAAGCCCCCGGTGGCTGGACTCGCGCGGAACACTCTGCGCTCCTCGGCCTTCGGCCTGCGGTGCTTGAGGCTCCGTGCTTCGTCCAGTCAGCGCGAGGCCGGCGGAGCCGGCCTCGAATGGTCGCGGCGGCGAAGCCGCCGCGCACGGCCCCTTTCAGTCCCTCCCGACATCGGAGGCTATCGAACGCCGTCGCTGACCGAGACGACACGCCAAAAAAGTGCGGAAGGTCGAAACGCCGTCTAGTTCGACGCGATGACGTCGTCGATGCGGGCGATCATGGTGGCGGCCTCGGTGGCGCTCTCGATGGCCTCGCGCTTGACCGCCGCGGGGTCGAGGACGCCGTGCTCGACGGGGTCGCCGATCTCGCCGGTCTGGCCGTGCGAGATGATGCCGGCGATGCCCTCGTTATCGTGGCGCGAGCGCAGGTCGACCAGCGCGTCGATGGGGTCCATACCCGTGTTCTCGGCGAGCGTGCGCGGGATGATGTCGATGGCGTCGGCGAACGCCTCGACGGCGAGCTGCTTGCGGCCCTCGATGCCGGCCGAGCCCTGACGGATGTGGTCCGCGATGGCGATCTCCGTCCCGCCGGCCCCGGGGACGACGCCGCCCTTGTCGAGCGCGGCGGTGACGACGTCGAGCGCGTCGTTGAGCGCGCGCTCGAGCTCGTCGGCGACGTGTTCGGTGCCGCCGCGGGCGAACACCGTCACCGATTCGGCGGCCGCGCCGCCCTCGACGAACGCGAGTTCGTCGTCGCCGAACTTCTCGACGCGGATGTGGTCGGCCCGGCCGAGGTCGTCGGATTCGAGGTCGTCGACGGAGCCGATGGTCTTCGCGCCGGTGGCCTTCGCGATGGACTTCGCATCGGAGTCACCGACCGACTCGAACGCGAGGATGTCCTGCTTGGCGAGGTAGGAGGCGACGCGGTCCTCGATGTCACCGGTGACGAACGCGACGTCGACGCCCGCGTCGGCGACCTTCTCGGCGTAGCTCCGGAGCTCACCCTCCTCGGCCTCGATGGCGGCCTCGAGCTGGTCGACGCTCGTGATGTCGTACTCGGCGTCGATGTTGGATTCGCGAATTTCGAGGTCGAGGTCGAGCACCGCGACGGTGGCGTCCTCCACCGAGCGGGGCATGTCGTCGTGGACGGGCTCCTCGTCGACGATGACCCCCTGGACGAGTTCGGTCGCCGAGGACGAGGCCCCGGTCTGGGTCCGGACGGTGATGCTGTCGCGGTCGACGCCACTGTCGGTTCGGACCTGCTGGACGGCGGCGACGATGGTTTCCGCGAGCGCGTCGGCCTCGATGTCGCCCGTGCCCTTGCCGGTCATCGAGGACTCGGCGACGGACTCGAGGAGGTCGTCGTCGAGCTCCTCGTCGAGGGTGACGTCCTCGATGGCCTCCAGCGCGAGCTGTGCGGCCTCGTTGTACCCCTCGACGATGGTCGTCGGGTGGACGTCGTCCTCGAGGAGGTCCTCGGCCTGGACGAGGAGCTGACCCGCCAGCACCGACGCCGTGGTCGTCCCGTCGCCGACCTCCTCCTCCTGGGAGTCGGCGACCTCGACGATCATCTGGGCGGCGGGGTGCTCGATGTCCATCTTGTTGAGGATGGTCGCGCCGTCGTTCGTGATGACGACGTCGCCCGAGTCCGAGACGAGCATCTTGTCCATCCCTCGGGGGCCGAGCGTGGTCCGTACGGCCTCACTGACGGCTTTCCCGGCCTGGATGTTCGAGGACTGTGCGTCCTGCCCGCGTGTCCGCTGGGTGTCCTCCGCGAGGATGAACATCGGCTGACCGCCCATGCGCTGACGCTGTTGTGCCATAATCGGTTCTTAATCGCCAGCGGTTCTATATAAAACCTTCTGAAACTGCCCCGGAGAACGACGGACGGCGGCGTGTGCCGACTGTTGGCACGGGACGGAACGACCCACGGAAGGGGCCCGGAACGGGTCGTCTCGCGAGACGGGCGAGTCGCCTTACGGCTCGACGATCTCGACCGGTTCGATCCCCCGCTCGGACAGTTCGGACTCGATCCGGTCCACCCGGGGGCCGATAGCGTCGGGTTCGTGGCTGTCCGTCCCGACCGTCACCTCGACACCGGCGTCGAGGAGGGCGTCGAGGAACGGGCTGTTCGGGTGGAGTTCGCCGTACTCGTCGAGCGCCCGGCCGGCGTTGATCTCGGGGACGGTCCGCGAGTCGGCGAACGCCTCGGCCGCCCGCCGGTAGTGCTCGTCCGTCGCGAGCCCGCGGAACGCGGGGTTCCGTTCGAGGAGGTCGGGGTGGGCGGCGATCTCGAACAGTTCGGCGTCGGCGAGCGCGACCAGCTTCTCGAAGTAGCGGTCGACGAGTTCGCGGCGCTCGGCCTCGGGCTTCTCCGCGAAGTACGACTCGACGTGGACGTTCACGCCGTCGAGGAAGTGGACGCTCCCGATGGCGTAGTCGAAGCCCGCCTCCTCGAGAAACGCCTCGATGGTCCCCTCGTCGTCGGGCTCGTAGTCCATCTCCACGGCGTCGAACACCCGGAGGTCGAACCGCTCGCCGATCCGCTCGATACCCTCCCGTCGGCGCTCGTAGGTCAGGTCGAGGTTGAACCCCATCGCCTTCTTCCGGCTCGCCCGGCCCTCGTCGGTCGAGACGTTGCAGTGATCGGCGATGCCGACCGCGTCGAGGCCGGCGTCCTCCGCGGCGCGGCACATCGACCAGAGGAACGAGCCGTCCGAGTAGGTGGAGTGGGTGTGGTAGTCGGCGTTCACTGATCGTCGGGAGGGTCGGGACGGTTACGTACCTGTCGGCTTCCCGGTGGAACGGGCCACGCATAGCGAGATCCGGACGGATACGGGAGCTCCCGTTCGAGCCACGGTAACACCGGGCAAAGGTTCTATACCGGTCTCTCGCCTACGGACGGGCGTGCTCCGGAACCGGGAGGGGACGGCCGTCGACCCGGTGCCGTTCCTGGTCGTGAGCGGGCTCTCGCTCCTCGGGAGCCTCTCGTTCGTCCCGGTCTACTGTCTCACCCTGGGGCTCTCGATGCCCCTGTCGGTCGGTGTCGGCGGGGCGGTCTTCCTCTGTCTCTCTGCCGCCGCGTACTACCGGATGGTGTGGCGGGCCCTCCCGGATCTCCGGGGGGAGGTTCCCCCCGCTGTTCGCCTCCAGCGGCTCGTCTACGGCGCGCTCGCCGTCGCCGGCGTCCTCTCGCTGCTCACCCTCCTGCTTTTGTCGCGGTGACCGGTACGGGAGGTATGCGCGAGGTGGAGGTGTCGCGGTTCGTTCAGGCCCCGCCGGCCGCCGTCGAGCCGCTGCTCTCCCCCATCGGCCTGATGGACGCCGAGGGGAGCTTCGAGGTCCGGAACGTGAGCGACACCGACGGGGGGACGGAGGTCACAGTGGGAGGCTACGGGCTCGAACTCGTCTTCCGGTTCACCGAACGCGAGGACGGGATCGCCTACGAACAGGTATCGGGGCCGCTCGACGTCCTCGAAACGACGGTCACCTGTGCCCCGGAGAACGAGGGGACGCGACTCACCGCCCGGTCGCGGGTGGCCGTCGGCGGTCCCGAACTGATCGACCGACTCGCGGCGTGGAAGCGCCGCGGGGAACTCCGGCGGGCGCTCCGGGCCGTCGCGGACGCGGCCTGAACTCCCCGACTCGACCTCCTCTCGCTGGCACTCCCTGCGGAGTCCTCTTTCCGTGGTTGTGCGTACGCCCCGCCCGTTCGCCCTGGTGTTTCAGGGCTGGAGAGGGTTTCTCCGGTCATGGGCGTCCTCAGCACGCTGAAGGAGACCCTGCAGGCGTCGACGCAGTCGGGGAACCGCGGCGACGTCACGGAAGGCGAGTCGAAGGGTGCCTA
Organism: Salinirubellus litoreus; assembly: GCF_037335815.1. Lineage (NCBI taxonomy): Archaea > Methanobacteriati > Methanobacteriota > Halobacteria > Halobacteriales > Natronomonadaceae > Salinirubellus > Salinirubellus litoreus. Next base: position 1,250,187 of record NZ_CP147841.1, read on the forward strand.
CTGGTGTCACGACTGCGACGAGCGCATCAGGGACGTGGACGCTCCCGGCGAGGGACCGCCTAACTGCCCGGACTGCGGCGGGGAGATGACGTTCGAGCGGTCGGTCGGGTCGACCGGCTGCGCCTGCTAAGTCGCCCACTCTACTCGAACGCCAGTTCCTCGCCCTCCGATTCGGGGAAGGGGTTCTCGAAGTCCGACCAGTCGGCGTCCATCTCGGCGTCGGTGAGCACGCAGTTCGCGAGCCGATCCCGGAGGCCGTCTTCGTCCATCCCGCGGCCGATGAGCACGAGTTCCGTCCGTCGGTCGCCCCACTCCTCGTTCCAGGGGAGGTCGGGTCGCATCCGCCGCTGGGTCTCCCGGCGCTCCTCGGGGAGCGCGGCGACCCAGTTCCCGCGCACCGTCACCGCCCGGTACGACGGACCGACGCCGCTGTACCGCAGGGCGACGTCCTCGCGCCCGGCGACCCAGACGATACCCTTCGAGCGGATGACCGACTCCGGCAGGTCGGAGAGGAACGACGCGAACCGCCCGGGGTGGAGCGGCCGCTCGGATCGGAACGGGAACGACGTCACCCCGTAGGTCGACTGGGGATCGTGGTCGGCGTGGTCGTGGTCGTGTCCTTCCTCGTGGGCCTCGGCGTGTTCGAGCGCCCGCTTCCAGCCCTCGGTCTCGCTCACCGTGTCGTGGTCGAACAGCCCGGTATCCAGTACTGCGTCGAGGTCCACTTCCCCCCGGGTGACCCGGTACTGCCGGGCCTCGGGGTTGAGCGCCTCTAGGAGGTGCTCGGTCTCCTCGATGCCCTCCTCGTCGGCGACGTCGCACTTGTTGACGAGGAGGACATCCGCGCACTCTACCTGCCCGACGAGCAGGTCCGACAGCGGCCGGACCTCCCCCTCGCGTTCCGCCTGTCCCGGTCGCGTTCTCCGGATATCCTCGGTCGTGACCACCTCGTCGTCGGCGAGCGTCGACCGGAAGTTCGCCGCGTCGACCACGGTGACGAGCGTGTCGAGCCGGTACGGCGCGCTCGCGGGGCCGGTCGTGAAGAGCCGGGCGACCGGCGCGGGTTCGGAGATTCCCGAGGACTCGACGACGAGGTGGTCGAAGTCCCGGCGGCGGGCGAGTCGGCTCACCGCCACCTCCAGGTCGTCCCGGAGGTCACAGCAGATACACCCGTTCGAGAGTTCGGTGATGCCGTCCTCCCGAGCGTCGATCAGTTCGGCGTCGACGTTCACCGCACCCATGTCGTTGACGAGCACCGCGAGACGTCGGCCGTCGGCGTTCGACAGCAGGTGGTTGAGCGTCGTCGTCTTCCCGGCCCCGAGCGCCCCGCTGAACACCGTCACCGGGACGCCGTCGCCACCCGTCAGGCTCATGCTCGTCGTTCGGGCCTCGCTCACTTAGTGCTCGCGACCGGCGGTCGTGCGCGGCCCGCGGGCGGTCGACACGCTTTTTCGCCGAACGCCCCACGGGCGGGCATGGACCTGGAAGCGCGTATCCGGGCGTTCCGGGCGGACCTGGAGGAGTGGCTCCGGGGGCTCTACCACGGGATGATCTCGCATCCGGCGTACGAACTCATCGAGAAGGAGGCCGAGGACCAGGAGGACGCCTTCCTGCTGGCGTGCTTCCCCGACGCGTTCGGCATCCCGAGTCCCGTCTCGTACTACACCGCCGAACTGCTCCCGTACCTGGGCGAGGAGTTCGAGGGGTGGGAACGGCGGATGTGGGACCGCGAGTCGATGCTCGAACGCAAGGGCCAGCAGTACCACTTCTGATGGACGGGACGGCGACGAACGAGGACGACGGGATCGAGAAGTTCGTCTTCTTCGGCGGGAAGGGCGGCGTCGGCAAGACCACCGTTTCGAGCGCCTACGCCCACCGGTGTGCGACCAGCGGTATGGAGACGCTGCTGGTGTCGACGGACCCGGCACACAGCACCGCGGACGTGTTCGACCAGGCGTTCGACGACGACCCGACCCCCGTGGAGGGGTACGACTCGCTCTCGGTCATGGAGATCGACCCCGACGAGGCCGTCGACGAGCACCTGATGGAAATAAAGCGGACGATGGGCGACCAGGTGAGCCCCTCGATCGTCAACGAGATCGACCGACAGATCGAGCTCGCCCACCGGACGCCGGGTGCCCACGAGGCGGCGCTGTTCGACCGGTTCATCGAGGTGATGCGCGGCGCGGACGAGTACGACCGCGTCGTCTTCGACACTTCGCCTACCGGAGGAACGCTTCGATTGCTCTCGCTCCCGGAGTACCTGGGCGGGTGGATCGACCGGCTCCTGAGCAAGCGCGAGGAGAGCGTGAGACTGTTCGAACGGGCGGCGCTGGGCGACCGCGAGCCACGGCGCTCCCGCGTGGGCGATCCCATCATCGCCCGGCTCCAGGGGCGAAAGGAGAATTTCGAGTTCGCGGGGGAGGTCCTCCGCGAGCGGGCGTCGTTCTACCTCGTCCTGAACCCCGACCAGCTCTCGATCCGCGAGACGCGGCGGGCGATCGACTCGCTCCGCGAGCAGGACCTCGTGGTGTCGGGGCTGGTGATGAACCGGCTCACCCCCGAACCCGACGCCGAGGAGGACGGTCGCGGCGCGCGCTACCTGCGCGAGCGGGTCGAGACCGAGACCGAGCGGGTCCGGGAGGCCCGTGAGACGCTCGACCCGCCCGTCGTCGCGACCATCGAGACGCGCGTCCGCGAGGTCAAGGACGACCTGCTCGGAGCGGTCGCCGACGAGCTCGATATCGATATCGGCGTCGTCGCCAACTGAGGCCGCCACGGCGAATCGCCATGTAAATGTAGGTCCCTAGAACACCCGCAAGAAACCCCGAGGAAGGGGTTCACACCTCAGAATTACCAAATTTTAAGTGGGAGTTTTCGTATGGTCTCGGTACGTCATGGTTCAGATAGCCGTACTGGTGGTGCTTTCGCTGGTAACGTTCACGATCGGGTATCTCGGGTACTCGAGGTATCTCGCCGGCTTCGTCGAACTCGACGACGAGAAGGAGACGCCAGCACACAAGTACGAGGACGGCCAGGAGTACGTCCCGGCGAAGAAACCCGTGTTGCTGGGACACCACTACTCCAGCATCGCGGGTGGGGCACCCATCGTCGGGCCGATCACGGCCGGGGCGGCGTTCGGGTGGCTCCCCGCCATCCTGTGGATCGCCATCGGCAACCCGCTGTTCGGCGCGGTCCACGACTTCATGTCGCTCTCGGCGAGCGTGCGCCACGAGGGTAAGTCGATCGGCTACATCATCGGCGAGTACGTCGGCAAGCGGGGGAAGGACATGCTGCTGTGGTTCGCCTTCCTGACGATCATCCTGGTCATCGCCGTGTTCGCGCTGGTGGTCGCCGTCGTCTTCAACGCGTTCCCGTCCTCGGCGACGGCGAGCGCCATCTACATCGCGCTCGCGCTGGTCTTCGGGGTCTACCTCTACCAGCTCGACCTGCCGTTCCTGCCCGGCGCGGTGGCGTTCGTCGCCATGGTGTTCGCCGGCGTCTGGGTCGGCCTCCAGTACCCCATCGCGATGGTCGCCTCCGAGTCGACGGCCCCCGACGTCATCGTGCTGCTCGGCTCGGCGTCGAGCTGGGACTGGCTCCCGCTGGCGAGTTCGCTCGGCGCGAACGTCGCCGCCTGGGTGCCGGTCGTCTGTATCTACGGGTTCATCGCCAGCGTCCTGCCCGTGTGGGTGCTGCTCCAGCCCCGCGACTTCCTCACGTCGAGCCTGCTGTACGTCGGCGTCGGCGGGATGCTCCTCGGGATCCTCGTCGCCACGGGCATCTCGCTGTTCGGCGGCGGCTTCTCGGTGGTCTACGACGGGACGACGTACACGTCCCTGGAGACGAGCCTCCCGGCGTTCACCGGGTTCACCAGCGCGCTCGGACCCATCTTCCCGTTCCTGTTCGTCACCATCGCCTGCGGGACCATCAGCGGGTTCCACTCGCTGGTCTCCTCGGGCACCTCCGCGAAACAGCTCAACAAGGAGACCGACGCCCGCGCAATCGGCTACGGCGCGATGCTCGGCGAGGGGCTACTGGCGACGACGGCCGTCTCGGCGCTGGCCATCGTCGGCGTGACCTCCTGGCAGGGCGGCGGCATCGTCGGCGCGCTCGCCAACTTCCCCGTCGGCGGGGCGATCATGCTCGGTGCCGGCTTCGGCATCCCCACGGCCGCGGGCGCGGCGTTCATCGGCCTCGTGTTCGTCAGCTTCCTGCTGACCAGCACGGACACCGCCGTCAGGCTCGGCCGGTACATGATGGACGAGATCGTGGGCGTCCCCGAGTCCGGTGCCGGGGAGTTCGCCACGAACAAGTACGCCAACGCCGGCATCCTGCAGGTCATCCCGGCGTACCTGCTCGTCGGCAGCGGGACGTGGTCGAGCCTCTGGCCGCTGTTCGGCGGCGCGAACCAGACGCTCGCCGCGCTCGCGCTTCTGGCCGCGACGCTCTGGCTCGCCAACTGGGACGAGAAGAAGCAGCTCATCAGCACGGGGCTGCCGATGGCGCTGATGCTCGTCATCACCGTCACGGCGCTGCTGTGGATCGGCCTCTACCGCGCGCCGCTCGCGTTCCTCGGCGCGACCGACCTCGCCTCGCAGATATCGTTCGCCATCCAGTCGATCATCTCGCTGGTGCTGGTGGGACTCGCGGTCTCGGTGGCCTGGATGGGCTACAAGAACATCCGGAACGTCCGGGACAGCTACACCGGCGCGGTCACGAGCGACGACTGAACCCGAGCAGCGACCTGAACCGTCCGAGCACTCCGCTCTCGCCGTCTCCCTTCTCCCCTCCCTCGGACCACAGCCGGAAGGCGGCCGCCACGTCCGCCCCCGGACTCGCCACGACGGTCTCGTTTTCCGGGGAGACGACGACGAACCGGAGCCAGTAGTGGCCGTGGTAGCCGTACGAGAGCAGCGTCCGCGACTCGAGGTCGACGACCCGCTCTCCGACCTCCTCCGGGATCTCGGGGACGACGAGCGCGAAGACGAACTCCGTCTCGTAGTGGCGCTCGTCGGGGTCGATCCACTCCTCGGCCAGCGTCTCGCCCAGGTCCGCGAGCCGGTCGAGGTCCGCGGCCGTGACGCCGTCGGCCCGGCGGACGAACAGGTGTCCGACCTTCTCGTGGTGGCCGTAGGAGATCGACGGGTGGAGGAACTGCTTGTGGTTCTCGACCTCCAGCCGCCCGTAGAGCCCGAACCGCTCGCCGTCCACCCGTCGGTCCTTCTCGAGGTCGTAGCTGTACATCAGCCGGTCGCTCACCCGGTCGAGGTACTCGTCCTCCCAGTCGGGCACCCCGGAGACCGTCCCCCCCCGCCGGACGGGCGTCACCGTCACTCATACTCCCGAGTCCGCGCCCGTTCGGCAAAACCCCATCGGGGTTCCGCAACCGGTGTGGGGTGGCCCATCGGGTGGGACTGAAAGGGGCCGCGCGTGGCGGCTCCGCCGTGGTACGAGAGACGCGAAGCGTCTCTCGTCACTGAGCGAATCGGAGATTCGCGAGGTCTGCGAACGCGGCGCGTTCGCCCGATCACGAAACGGCTCCGCCGTTTCGAACGACCGCGACCGTTCGAGGCCGGCGTTGCCGGTCTCGCGCTGGCTCCGGTCGCGCGGCTCGCGGCGCTCCTCGCCTTCCTGCGGTCGGCTGCGGTGCTTACGTCGCCGTGCTTCCCGGAGCCAGCGGGGGCTTTCGAGGTGCTCCTGTCTGAAGTGAGATTGCTGGAAACACCTCGGGAGTCCCCGACGCGACCTACTGTGGGCTCGGACGTTCGAACCCCCCACGAGGGCCAGAGCTAAGTTCCCACGCGAATTGATAGCGCGTATGGGCAAGACCGAGGAGAACACCGAGACCTGCGGTCGGTGTGCGATGAGTTCGGTCGCGGGCGTGATGGAGGGGGGAGCACGACCCGTTCGCCGAGGGCGGGATCGAGGTCGACGACCGCGAACTGCGGACGGTCTCGCCGGGGGTCTGGCTCGGGCGCGTGAAGACCCGGCTCGACGACTGGGCGACCCGTCTCACGTACGGTCGGTGAGACGGACGTCGGACAACCGTTCGGTGATCGACACGCGACAAGACGTATTACCCTTCGTACCGTAATCCCGTCAACCGAATGGAAGAGAGCGTCTCGGGATTCAAGGAACGCGGGTCGTGGGCGGACATCGTCGAACACGGCGAGCGGGTCACGCGGGCACTGAAGGACCTCGCCGGCGAGGACCACCACGTCCCCGGCGGACCCCTCGCGGAGTGGGACGAGTGGCGTCCGAAGGTCGAGGAGCGCCTCGACGAGGACGTCTCGGAGAAGACCGCCGAACAGGCCGCCGTCGCCGAGGGCGAGGGCGAGCGCGCCGGGAAGGAGCCCAACGAGGACGTCCAGACCGCCGGCGAGAAACTCACCGAGTCCTACGAGAGCCTCGACGAGCCCGACCAGGCGGTCGAGAAGGCCGGCGAGTCGATCGACTACATCAAGCGGGCCGCCGATTCGGCCGGTCGGCGGGCGATACGGGCCGTCGAAGGCACGGTCTACAAGACGGTCATGACGCAGGTCTCGCCGTACTACTTCGACAACGAACTCGTCAGCGCGAACGTCCGCCGGGCCGGCCGGGACGACTACGTCTTCGAGGTGAACGTCAACGACGACGACCTGAAGATCCACGTCTCGAACAGGCTGGCCGACCTCGAACAGTCCGTCGAGCGCTGGCACGTCGACACGGAGAAGGAGGTCGAACACGCCGCCGTCGCCGAGGGGGCCGAGGAGGTCCTCGACGACGCCGGGACCGACGGTCGCTCGCGTCCACACTCGAACTGAGCGGTCGCGGCCCGCCGTCCACCCCGCGCTCGTCCTCGCGGGTCGGCGTAGCGAACGGTTGCAACCACCGCGCTTCTCGCGGGTCGCTTCGCTCCCCGCTCGCTATGTGGAGACTCTCCCTTCGGTCGAGTCTCCCGCTTCCGAAACCTGTTTCCACCGACCACACGACGTGGTGAGCATGGACCCGCGCATCCGCGAACACGCAGAGGTCATCGTCGACCACTCCGTCGACCTGCAGGAGGGGGACAACGTCGTCGTCGTCGCGCCGTCGGTCGCCGAGGACCTCGTCGTCGCGCTCCACGAACTCATCGGGGACCGTGGCGCGAACCCGGTGTCGCTCGACGGCTCCACCCGCGCGGCCCGGGCGTTCATGCGGGCTTCGGACCCGGAGGACTTCGAGCTTCCGAGCCACCAGATGGCGCTCTACGAGGAGATGGACGCCTACATCGCCATCCGGGGGCAGACGAACGCGACCGAGACCAGCGACGTCGATCCCGAGATCATGGCCGCCCGCCAGCGGGCCCACCAGCCGATGCTCGACGAGCGTCTGGGGAAGCGCTGGGTCGGCACGCAGTTCCCCACGCAGGCACAGGCCCAGCTCGCCGAGATGTCCACCGAGGGCTACGAGAACTTCGTCTGGGACGCCACGATCAAGGACTGGGATGCGGTCCGCGAACACCAGGAACAGCTGGTCGAGATCCTCGACCCCGCCGACGAGATCCGGATCGTCTCCGGCGAGACGACCGAGGTGACCATGAGCATCGCCGGCAACCCCTGTCTCAACGACTACGGCGAGAAGAACCTCCCCGGCGGGGAGGTCTTTACCGCACCCGTCCCCGACAGCGTCGAGGGCGAGGTGCTGTTCGACAAGCCCGTCTACCAGCAGGGTCGGGAGGTCAACGGTGCGAGGCTCGTCTTCGAGGACGGCGAGGTGGTCGACCACTCCGCCGAGAAGAACGAGGCGGTCCTGACGAGCATCCTGAACACCGACGAGGGCGCTCGTCGACTCGGGGAGCTCGGTATCGGGATGAACCGCTCGATCGATCAGTTCACGTACAACATGCTGTTCGACGAGAAAATGGGCGACACGGTCCACATGGCGACCGGCAGAGCCTACGAGGACACGGTGGGCGAGGGCAACGAGCGCAACGACTCGGCGACCCACGTCGACATGATCGTCGACATGAGTGAGGACTCGTTCATTGAGGTCGACGGCGAAGTGGTGCAACGGGACGGGACGTTCGTGTTCGAGGAGTGAGTGGCCGTAGCGACCGTAGGGAGCGAGGCCTCTGTACCGAACGGGGAGCGGAGCGACCCGCGAGAAGCGTGAGGCGCTCGCTCCACTCGCGCCTCGGAGATACGAGCGGCGACCAGCGGGAGCCGCGAGTATGGATTCGAGGAGTAGAGTGGCCCGAGCGAAGCGAGTGAGGCCCTCACCGAACGGCGAGGCGTCGCTCGGCGCGTCAGTCCTCTTCTATCGCCCCGCTCTCGGCCATCAGTTGCGCGGATCTGAGGCAGTCCTCGGCGACCCGCTCCAGCGGGTAGTCCTCGAAGTACCGGTGCATCAGGAGCATCTGCATCCCCACCAGGTTCGCGTAGGGCGTGTTGTCGTCCGCGGACCCGACGTGGCTCTGGATGGAGAGCTCGTCCCCGGAGCCCTCGACGGTCTCGCTCGCGACGAAGACGAAGTCGTCGTCCTCGTCGAGCTCCTCGATCGTCTCGATCACGTTTCCTTTGGCGTCTTCGAAACCGGACGACATTGTGCGGTCGATGGTTCGGGGAGTGAAACGGCTTGTGGTCGGCAGCGCAGTGAGCGAACGCCCCGGGACGAGCACGGTGGGATTCGAACCCACGGCCATCGGATTAGAAGTCCGACGCTCTGTCCTAGCTGAGCTACGTGCCCTCGGCGCGTCGTAGCGCCGCCGCGGTCAAAAGCGGTTGGGATTCCCCCTCCTAGCGACGTCGGTCTCCGTCCACCTCCTCGACGCTCTCCGGAGTATCGGAGCCCGGGACCGCAAGCCACCTAACCCGTCCCGTCGACCCCTCTCCCGTGCAGACCACCCACGAGGTCCACGTCGGGGACGCCCGCGATCTCTCACTCCCCGACGACTCGATCGAACTCGTCGTCACCTCGCCGCCGTACCCGATGATCGAGATGTGGGACGCGTCGTTCGCGGCGCAGGACTCCCGGATCCGCGACGCGCTCTCGGCGGAGGAGGGCGACCGGGCGTTCGACCTGATGCACGACCTGCTCGACGACGCGTGGGCCGAGGTCGCCCGTGTGCTCGTCCCCGGCGGAATCGCGGTCGTGAACGTGGGTGATGCGACCCGGACGGTCGGTGACACCTTCTCCCAGTACCCGAACCACGTCGAGATTACCCGGAGACTCCGCGGACACGGGCTCTCGGCGCTCCCCGATATCGTCTGGCGCAAGCCGACGAACTCGGCGGCGAAGTTCATGGGCAGCGGGATGCTCCCGCCGAACGCCTACCCGACCCTCGAACACGAGCATCTCCTGGTGTTCCGGAACGGCGACACCCGCTCGTTCCCGCCCGGCGACGACGCCCGGTACGGGTCGGCCTACTTCTGGGAGGAGCGAAACGAGTGGTTCTCGGACCTCTGGGAGATCACCGGGACGCGCCAGTCCCTCCCCGGCGAGGTCCGGGCACGCTCGGGGGCGTTCCCGCTCGACCTCCCGCTGCGGCTGGTGCTGATGTTCTCCGTCTACGGCGACACCGTACTCGACCCCTTCTGGGGGACCGGGACGACCTCGATGGCGGCGCTCGTCGCCGGACGGAACTCCGCGGGCGTCGAGCGCGAACCCGATCTGGTGGGGGCGTTCGCCGAGCGGGTCGGCGAGGCTCCCCGCATCTCGGAGGCGTTGGCGACCGAGCGACTGGATCGCCACCGGGAGTTCGTGACCGAGCGGCGGTCGGACGGTGGGGAGCCGGGATACGAGGCCGAACACTACGACTTTCCGGTGGTCACGAAACAGGAGCGGTCGATCCAGCTTCGGGTCGTCGAGTCGGTCGGGCGAGAGAACACCGATGGCGAGGAGGACGCGACGAACCGATGGGTGGCCCAGCACGTGACGATGTAGGGGCCAGTGCGTGCTACTTCGGATACGTCTGCAACACCTCGAAAGCCCCGAGTCGCTAGGGGAAGGCGGACGACGCGGGGACCGCAGGCCGAAGGCAGAGGAGCGCAACGACCCGGAAGCCGAGCGAGACGGCTTTGCCGTCTCGCTGGCCGTGCGAACGGGCGGCTTTGCCGCCCGTGAGCAGACGTAGCCGTCGGGGGCTTTCGAGGTGTTCCCAACTGCTGTCGCGGCTCACGACTCGTAGGCGATGCACCACCCTCACGAAACCCCACGCGCTTTAGTCGGGACCTCACGAAACCCACCGTACATGGACCTCTCGTTCGACGAGTTCGTCCTCGCGGCGGCCACCGCCGACCTCTCCGAGGAGCCGGCGGCCCGCGAGCACGCCGACTGCGTCGAGTTCCGGATGGACCTCGCCGGAGGTGACCCGCTCGATGCTCTCTCGGGATACGACGGGGAGCTCCCGCTGCTCGTCACCGATCGCCCGGAGTGGGAGGGTGGCGAGGCGGCCGACGAGGGCCGGATCGAGGACCTCGTCGCGGCGGTCGAGCACGAGGCCGTCGCGGCGGTCGACGTCGAACTCCACGAGGTGGCCGGCGGGGACGGCCTCGACGTCGTGGAGGCCGCCCGGGAGTCGGGGACGAAAGTGGTCGTCTCGGTCCACGACTTCGAGGGGACGCCGCCACGGAGCGAGCTCCGGCGGCTCGTCGAGCGGGCGAGCGAGTACGGCGACGTCGCGAAGCTCGCGGTCACGGCCGAGAGCCCCGACGACACGCTCGCGCTGCTGGCGGTGACGCGGGCGCACGCCTCCGCGGGGCGAACGCTGGCGACGATGGCGATGGGCGAGGCCGGTCGGCACACGCGCGTCGTCGCGCCGCTGTACGGTTCCCGGATCGGCTACGCGCCGGTCGACCCGTCGCGGGCGACCGCGCCCGGCCAGTACGAGCTCGGGACGCTCTCGCGGCTGGTCGACGAACTCCGCTGAGGCCCCCATTCAAGAGGGGTCGTCTACACCCGCAGAAGGCCTATGTGCGGCGGGCGGGAATCATCCGGGAGTGACCGGGCGACCGACCTACAAGCGGCCGTGGCTGGCCGCCATGCTGGCGTTCCTCCAGCCCGGACTCGGGCACCTCTACCTGCGGGCGTGGATGCGCGCGCTGCTCTGGTTCGCCCTCTGGATCGGTACGCTCGCCGTGACGGTCCCGTCGGTCGGGTCCGGGAGCCTGCTCGCGATCGTCGAGCGGACGCTCGGGGCGCTCGCCGCGCTCCCGACGGGGGCCGCGCTCGCGCTCGGGTCGATCACCCTGTTCAGCACGCTCGACGCCTACTGGCTGGCCTCGCGGCTCAACGAGCGCTCCCGCAGGACCGAGCGCGGGGCCGCGAACTGCCCCCACTGCGGCAGGGAGGTCGACGCGTCCCTCGACTTCTGTCACTGGTGTACCGAACCGATCGACGTCGGCCCCGGGTACGGTGACGGCGAGGAGTCGATCGTACGGTAGCAGGGTCCCGGTGAACGACGGGCGAGCTGATACCTGCTCGCATCGGTCGTTCGAGGAAAGGTCGAGACGGTGTGTTCAGTTCGCCGGCTCGATGTTCTGGTTCACGTGGAAGACGTTCTCCGGGTCGTACTCGGCCTTGACCTCCCGGAGTCGCTCGTAGTTGTCGCCGTAGGTGGCGTGGATCCGGTCCTCTCCCTCTTCCATCATGAAGTTGACATACGCACCGCCCGCCGAGTGCGGGTGGAGCGCCTCCCAGTAGTCCCGGGCCCAGTCGGTTATCCGCTCGGTCTCGTCCCGATCCGAGGCGACGCCAGCCATGACCATCGACCAGGTGGCGTCCCGGTAGCGCCAGGCGGTCTCGTCAGCGTCGACGTCGTGGACGGCACCGTCGATGGGGTAGAGGTGCATCGTCGACTGGGGGGTCGGCACCTCGGCGAAGCGCTCGTGTGCGGCGATGGCCTCGTCGGTCAGTTCCCGGACGAAGTCGCCCTTCCAGTACCAGTGGTCGCCCGGCGGATAGAATCCATCGAACATCGCCTGGAGCGCCGGGTAGGGCATCTCCCCGACGTGCTCGAACAGCGGTTCCGCGACGTCGCGGGCCGGCCCGAGCACGTCGTCGACGTCCCCGTCTCCCAGGTAGCACCACATCAGCCCGCAGACCTTCTCGCCGTGGATGTCGGTCGGGAATGGGTCACCCGGGACCTCCGCGACCAGGTAGAAGGCGTAGACGTCCTCGGGCTGCTGTGGGAGCCACTCGCGGTACCACTTCATCGTCGGTTCGAGCTGATCGAGGGGCCAGAACATCGGCCCGGCGACCACCGTGTCGACGGGGTGGAGCTGGAACTCGAAGCTCGTGACGACGCCGAAGTTGCCGCCACCACCACGCAGCGCCCAGAACAGGTCCGGGTTCTCCGTCTCGCTGGCGTGGACCAGGCTGCCGTCGGCGAGCACTACGTCCGCGCTCACCAGGTTGTCGCAGGTCAGGCCGTACCTGCGGGTCAGATAGCCGTGGCCGCCGCCGAGGGCCAGGCCGCCGACGCCGGTCGTCGAGATGATCCCGCTGACCGTCGCCAGCCCGAACCCGTGGGTCGCGTGGTCGACGTCGCCCCACGTACAGCCGGGCTCGACGGCCACGGTCATCGCGTCGAGGTCGATGCGGATTCCCGTCATCTCTGACAGGTCGACGACCAGGCCGTCGTCCACCAGGGACAGGCCGGGGCCGTTGTGTCCCCCGCTACGGATGGCCGTTTCGAGCCCGTGTTCGCGTCCGAAGTTCACCGCCGCGGCGACGTCGGTGACGTCCTCGCACATGGCGATCAACGCCGGCTCCCTGTCGATCATCGCGTTGTAGATCGCGCGCGCCTCGTCGAACTCGGGGTCCTCCGGTCGGATCAGTTCCCCCCGAAGCGCCTCGTCGAACTCCTCGATCGCCGCTTCGTTCGCGTCTCCTGTTGTCGCTGACATAGTGATCTCCGTCTCCCGCGCTCGTCTCCACAGGTCCTCGCCCGCTCTACTCGGCACGGCGAGCGCTACTTCTCACTTCATAATTATCTATAGTTAATGTTTTCGTGTCGTAGAATATACTCGATATTTCGGCGCAGGCACAAAGGTTCGTGCGAAGGGGGGAGGCCGGAGAGTCCTCGAGCCCTCTCCGGTGTGCTCAGGACGAAACCGCGGTGGGCCGCTCGCTCGCGACGCGACCGGCCAGATCCGGCGCTCCGAGCGGGAGTTCGACGGTGAACGTGCTCCCGTCCGGGCCGGTGTCGGTCAGTTCGATGGTTCCGCCGTACGAGTCGACCAGTACCGACACGAGGTAGAGGCCGATCCCGTGGTCCGCGCCGCCGAGGTCCGGTCGAGTGAACAGGGTGTCGGCGGCCCCGTCGGGGATGCCGGATCCGTCGTCGGTGATCTCGACGGCGACCGCGTCGATGGCCGCCTCGACGACCACGGAGACGTGCGGCGTGTCGCCGCCGTTGTGCTCGACCGCGTTCGAGAGCAGGTTCCAGAACACGCGCGGGAGCAGTGCGTTCGCCCGGACACGGACCCCGTCGGGGACGTCCGTCTCGACTTCGACCCGCTCGTACCGCTCCTCCAGCTTCTCTACCTCCTCGGCGAGCACGTCGCCGAGATCGACCGACTCCAGCTCTGACTCGCCGGCCATCGCGTTCAGCAGCACTCGGACGTCGCGTATCACGGCGGCCATGTCCTCGCTCTGGCGGTGGATCGTCTCGCTGTAGTCGTGGGTCCGGTCGCCCGGGGAGTGCTCGTCCATCAGGGTCGCGGCGTAGCCGGAGACGACGTTCGCGGCGTTGATGACCTCGTGTCGGAGGAGGCCGTTGAGGTACTCGAGGAGGTCGCGCTGGGATTCGAGGTGCTCGGCCTCCAGCGCCGCACGTTCGGCCTCGATGGCACTGTGGATCGCCCGCTCCTCGGAGACACCCACGAGGACGCCGATGCCGCCGCCGATGGCGACCGCCCAGCGCGCCCAGGCGACGGCGATCCACGGGTCGACGGGGATGACCGCCATGAGCGCGAGGTTGATCGCGAGGAAGCTGATCGTCCCACCGGCGGTCCACGCCCCGACCCGGGAGTAGCGTCCGGGGCCGAGGTCGCTCCGTTCGAGCCAGTAGCCGGCGTATCCGAGCAGGACGACGAACGGTACGGTCGTGAGCAGGCCGATGAGGAACTCGTCCGCGAAGACCGCCGGGGCGTTCGGCCCAGCGACTCCGAGGGCACGGAGGAGGATCTCACCGGCGGTGACGAACGCGAGGGCGACTGCGAACCCCAGGAGGTACCGGGGGGTACGGTGGTCCGCCGATAGAAGCGCGTTCGCCATCTGCTTTTCCGGTTTCCTGCCGCCTCGTATATACGTCCGCTTCGTCTCACGCAACGTGTCTCGCGCGGACGAACCCGAACCGACCGGCGTACCGCCCGACGTCCGGTGACGATCCCGCTACTTCTCGATGATGTTCTCCTCGACGGCCTCGCCGAAGTGCCGCGCGGTATCCTCGTAGTAGACGAGCATCTCGTCGCCCACCTCGAGGTCGGTCACCGCCTTGCGACCCTCCCGGGTGGCCACCTTGATCGTCTCGGCGTTCTGGAGCAGCGTCTCGATGCGGTCGCCGCCCTCGGTCTCGGCCTGGACGCGGAACATCGGTCGTCGCTCGATCTTCACCCGTCCCACGAGCGCCTCGCGGGTCTTCCCGGACGTGTCGACGACCTGCACCTCGTCGCCCGAGCCGAGTTCGGCGAGGTACTTCGTCTCGCCGCCGGGCGAGCGGACGTAGGCGTGGACCGCGCCCGCGTTTACGCGGAACGGGCGCGAGGCGACGTACGGCGACTCCGCCGTCTCGGCGTGGACGAAGAACAGCCCCCGCGCCATCGACCCGACGAGCATCCCCTCGTCCTCCGCGAACATCGAGGCCGTATCGACACAGACCCGGTCGGCGCTGCCCGTCTGCTCGATCTCGGTGACGGTGGCGTACTCCAGATCGAGCGTCTCGCGGTCGGCCTCCTCGCGCAGACGGACCGTCTCCCGTATCTCGTCGGCGTCGTCCGTGTCGAGGAGGACGCCGTCGGCACCGAGTTCGAGCGTCTCGAACGCCGTCCGGGCCTCCTCGGCCGACCGGACGCCCGCCACGAGGCTCGTCTCCTCGCCGATGCGCGCGATGAGGTTCTCCAGGGGGATGATCTTCCAGTCCTCGCCGACGACGAGCGTGTACTCGGCGTCGGCGGCCGCCGCCTCCGCGAACGCCTCGTGGTCCGGGCTCGTGATCCGAACGTAGGATCCCTGCGCGGCCTGGTCCGACCGCCGGAGGGTGGTCAGATCGGCGCTCCCCGAGAGATCGCTCGGCAGGTCGATGGTGCCGTCGCCCTCCCCACCCTTGCCGACGACGAGGAGATCCGGTTCGGCCTCCTCGCCACCCTCGGCGTCCATCACGTGGACGTCGTCGCCGGCGAACGCCGCGACGTTCACTCGACCCAGTTCGCGGACCTTCGCCACGTCGTGCCGGTCGACGAGAACCCAGTCGACGCCCGCCTCCAGTCCGGCGGTGATGCGCCGCTTGCGGGCCTCCCAGTCGCCCACCTCGTCGTCGGCCTTCAGCCAGACGGTCCGATCTGTCATGTCTGTCCGGGGGGTCGAGGGGTCCCGTATTTAAGGTGGCGAACGCACTCCCCGAGGTCAGGTCCGGAACGGGGCCGTCGGAGGCAGCTTCACCGCCCGCACGTACGGCGGCTGTTCCGCTCGCCCGCCACGTCGTCTCGATCACCGAGAGTGCCAGTTCCCGACGGTCCGCCCGCGGAACGGCGCGCGCGGTGGCCTGCGCCGACCGTAAACCCCCTCGGTGCCAACTCTTATACCCGTCTTCTCCGTACGTCTACTATGCTCATCCCGTTGCAGACGGGTATCGCCCTCCCCGTGGTCGCGCTCGTACTGCTGGCCATCGCCATCGTCGCGGTCTACCAGGCGGTGGAGATCGTCAACGCCTACGAGAAGCGCGCGCTGACGGTGTTCGGGGAGTACCGCAAACTCCTCGAACCCGGCATCAGCTTCATCCCGCCGTTCGTCTCCCGCACCTACGCGTTCGACATGCGGACCCAGACCCTGGACGTCCCGCGCCAGGAGGCCATCACGCGGGACAACTCGCCGGTGACCGCCGACGCCGTCGTCTACATCAAGGTGATGGACGCGAAGAAGGCGTTCCTCGAGGTCGACGACTACAAGCGCGCCGTCTCCAACCTCGCCCAGACGACCCTCCGGGCGGTGCTGGGCGACATGGAACTCGACGACACGCTCAACAAGCGCGGTGAGATCAACGCCCGCATCCGTCGCGAACTCGACGAGCCCACCGACGAGTGGGGGGTCCGCGTCGAGAGCGTCGAGGTCCGGGAGGTCAACCCCTCCCAGGACGTCCAGCAGGCGATGGAGCAGCAGACCTCCGCCGAGCGCCGCCGCCGTGCCATGATCCTCGAGGCGCAGGGTGAACGCCGCTCCGCCATCGAGACCGCCGAAGGTGACAAGCAGTCGAACATCATCCGCGCCCAGGGTGAGAAGCAGTCCCAGATCCTCGAGGCGCAGGGTGACGCCATCTCGACGGTCCTCCGGGCGAAGTCCGCCGAGTCGATGGGCGAACGGGCGGTCATCGACAAGGGGATGGAGACGCTCGCGGAGATCGGTCAGAGCGAGTCGACCACGTTCGTCCTGCCCCAGGAGCTCACCTCGCTCGTCGGCCGCTACGGCAAGCACCTCACCGGAAGCGACGTGAAGACCGACGGCCAGCTCCTCGACAGCATGGACTTCGACGAGGAGACCCGCGAGATGCTCGGCCTCGACGACATCGAGGAGATCCTCGGGCAGATCGACGAGGAGGCCGAGATCGACACCGAGGCGATGGAGCAGGAGGCCGAAGCCATCAAGCAGGGTGCGGACCCGACGGATATCCGGAGCGCCGACGAGGTGATCGAGGAGATGGACGACGAGATGCCCGAACCGGACGTCCCCGAGCCCGAATCGGAGTCGGAGCCCGAACCGGAGTCCGGGACGGACGACACGGCCGCCGAGGACGGCGCGGCCGACGGGGAGGAGTCGAAGCGCGAGCCCGAACCGGAGTGAGCCGGCCCGACCGAGGGCGGCGCGCGAACAGGCAAAGGGGTTTTACCGCGGAGCCCGAATAGGCGGACGTATGGGAGAGGAGCGGGGGGTAGACGAGTCCAAGCGGTCGACGCTCCGGCGGTTCGCGGCGCTCGGAGCGGCGAGCCCCCTGACGCGACTCGCCGGCGACGGATCGAGCGGTAGCGCCTCGAGTTCGAACGTCCGCGACGCCATCCTCGGTTACCTGGCGACGACGCCCGGCGCGCACTTCTCGAAGCTCCGCGACGACCTCAAACTCGGGACCGGCGAGACCCAGCACCACCTCCGCCGGCTCGAGGAGCGCGGGACCGTCGAGTCCAGACGCGACGGCGACTACCGCCGGTTCTTCCCCGCCGGGCGCTTCTCGGCGTTCGAGCAGGACGCGCTCGGCTACCTCCGGCGCGGGACCGCCCGGGGGATGGTGCTCGCGCTCCTTCGCGACCCGGACGCCTCGGGCGGTGACCTCGCCGAGACCCTGGACGTCTCGCGCTCGACCGTCTCGAAGTACGCGGCCGAACTCGACTCGGCGGGTCTGCTCTCCCGCGAGGACGGCTACGCGCTCGAACGGCCGGAAGCCCTGCTGATGCTCGTCGTCAGGTACGCGGACTCGTTCGGACCCGACGCCGTCGCGTTCGCGAGCGAGGCCGCCGAGTACGTGAGATACGACGGCTGAGGCGTGCGATCACGCGGGACGGTCGAGCGTGCGGGGGAGGGCCGAATCGGGGATGGAGGCGGACTGTACGGACGGTTGTAGTCTTTTACCGATGACCGCCGACCCGACCGGACGATCATCGGTACATCGTTACACCCGTCCGTATCAGACCGTCACCTTCCAGGTCGTCCCCGAGGAGTAGCCCCACTTCTCGACCTCGACGTCGAACTCGCCGTCGCGGATAGCGGTCATGTTCGTCCCGACCTCCTTCGCCGAGAGCCCGAGCTCCTCGCCGATGAGCCGTGACTTGAAGTAGGTCTTCATCGCCGCCTGCTCCCGCAGGTACTGGAGGATTCGTCGCTGCTTGTCGGTCAGGTCCCCGCCGGTCGCCGCCGCGGTGGCGCTCATGGAGATACGGTGGGGACGACCACACCTATACGGTTTGGTACGTCGGGTAAAACGCCGCGCAGTCGTGCGATTTCGTCCGAAATACCGCAGCCAGTCACCCCTGCATCCCGCGGCTCCCCGGTCGGACGGGGGGGCTTGGTACGGCAGGGAAACGCCCGATCCGACGGGTGCACGGTCGGGGTTCGGGACCGGTCCGAGCGGATCAGATGACGTCGGTCACCGTCGCGGCCTCGACGGCCGCCTCCTCGCTGACGCCGTCGCCGAGGATGGTGTAGCGGTCGCGGATGGAGTGTGCGGTGGTCATCGCCTCGACCATCGTCTCGGGATCGACGCCGAGCCCCTCCGCGGTGGTCGGCGCGCCGATGCTCCGCAGGGCGTCCCGCACCTGTCGCCACTCGCCGTCCTCGCCGCTGTGGAGGTACTCGGTGAGTATCGATCCGACGCCGACCTGGTGGCCGTGGAGCGCCTGCCCGGGCGCGATGCGGTCGAGCTGGTGGGAGATGAGGTGCTCCGCGCCCGACGCCGGCCGGGAGGAGCCCGCGATGGACATCGCCACACCCGAGGAGACCAGCGCCTTGACGACCACCCACGCGCTCTCCTCTAACCCCTGTTTGATCGAGTCCGCGTTGCCGACGAGCATCTCGGCGGTCATCTGCGAGAGCGCGCCCGCGTACTCGGAGTACTCGACGTTCTTGAGCCGGTGGGCGAGCTGCCAGTCCTTCACCGCGGTGTAGTTCGAGATGATGTCCGCACACCCCGCGGTCGTGAGCCGCCAGGGGGCGTCGGCGAGCACCTCCGTGTCGGCGATGACGGCTACCGGTGGGTCGGCCGCGACCGAGTGGCGGGTGTCCCCCTCCGGGACGCTCCCGCGCCCGGAGACGATGCCGTCGTGGCTCGCCGCCGTCGGGACGGAGACGAGCGCGCGGTCGACGCGGTCGGCCGCCATCTTCGCGATGTCGATGGGCTTGCCGCCGCCGATGCCGACGAGGAATCCCACCTCCTCGCGCTCGGCCCGCTCGATGACCCGCTCGACCTCCGCGAACGAGGCGTCCTCGACGACGATCCGGACGGGGTCGTGGCCGGCGTCGGCGAACGCCGCGGCCACCCGGTCGCCGGCGAGCTCGTTCGGCGTCGGCGAGGTGACGACCAGCGGCCGGCCGTCGAGGTAGAGGTCCTCGACCGCCTCGACGGTCCGGTCGAGGACGCCGTGACCCACCACCACGTCCCGCGGGAGGCGGATCCACGTCGATTTCCGGAACATACCCGAGATGACGGCGGCACGCGTTTAACGGTTCCCTCCCCTCGCTCCGTTCGTCCGTCACGAGGGGTCGCTACGCGGTCCCTCGAACGGCTCCGATCGCTCACCGCCACTCGACCGAACCGAGCGCGACCACCGAACACGCCGTCTCGCCCTCCAGTCGGCCGGCGAGCGCCCGTGCCGGCCGAAAGCTGTTAGTAGTCCTACCTTTGATGCTAACGTGCCGGGCGTGGTCTCGGGGGGACGCTCCACGACCGGGGGGAACGTGGAGGAGAACGAGAACGATCGGCAGGTGTCGGGACGGAGGACGGCGCCGGGAGCCCTCTACGCCAGTGCGGACGCCGTCGCGGTCGACTTCACCCGCGACGGGTACCGTACGGTGTTCGTGGAGGTCGGACCGGACGCCGACGAGGAGTGGCGACTGGTGGCCGAACGGCTCGGGTACACCGTCGAGGGGCCGGGCACGGACGTCTACCGGCGGTGGCGGGTCGAGGAGTGGTGGGAGGGTTCGGCCGAGGCCGTTCACGTCCTCCGGCTGGACCCCGACCGCGAGCCGCTGCGGCTGTAGTCACGGCGCTCGTACGGACGGCTGTAGTCCTCTACCGGTGACCGTCGGCCCCGCCCGGACGAGCCCGGTGGTCACTTGGTAGATCGCCACGACCGTGCGTATCAGACGGTGTCGAGTATCGAGAGCACGCCCTCCTCGGCCTCGCGGTCCGGGCCGTTCTCCCGACCCGTCCGCTCGGAGTCGCGGTGGTCGGCGACCGTCGCCGCGAGCGCCGTCCCGTGGTCGGTCGAGCCCCACCCGAGCGACCGGAGCTTCGTCGTCGAGAGCAGGTGGGGATACTCCCGGTAGAGCGGGAAATCGGCGAGTTCGAGGTCGGCGGCCGCCAGTTCGCGGGGACCGGCGAACACCCGCTCGACCGCCGTGTCGCAGGCCTCCGCGATACGATCGACCCACTCGCCGAGCGTCGGGGCGTGGCCGTCGCCGACGTTGTACGTCTCGCCCGGCTCGCCCGCCTCGGCGACCGTCCGGAGCGCACGCGCGACGTCCCCGACGTAGACGAGGTGCCAGAGGTTCGTCCCGTCGCCCGGGACGACCACCCGGTCGAAGTTCTCGACGCGGTCGATCCAGTAGTCGAACCGCTCGGTGTAGTCGTGCGGGCCGTAGATCACGGGCGGTCGGACGCTCATCGCGTTCACGCCCCGCTCCGCGGCCTCGTACACCGCGCGGTCGCCCTCGGCCTTCCGCGGGCCGTAGCTGTCCCAGGAGTCGTCGACCGCCTGCTCGGGCGTGCAGTCGTGGAGCGGCGTCTCGTCCTCGCGCTTGGGGATCCGGTTCGCGCCGTAGGCGGCCCCCGAGGAGACGTAGACGTAGGCGTCGGCGTCCGCGAACGCCTCCGTGGCGACCCGGACCTCCCGGGGGTGGTAGGCCACGCAGTCGATGACCACGTCCGGGTCGACCTCCATCGACAGCCGCTTCACCTCCCCCTCGACCGTCCGGTCGCCCTCGACGCGTTCCACCCGGTCGTCGTCGGCGAACGGGTTCTCGCTGTTCCCGCGGTTGAATATCGTCACCTCGTAGCCGGCGTCGAGGAACTCCTCGACGGTGTGTCGACCGACGAACCGCGTCCCGCCGACGACGAGCGCTCGTGTCATACGCCCCCCTCCCCCGGCGGGGCAAAAAACACCACGGGACGGTCCGAACTGTCCGACTCCGCGCGGCCTCCAAGGTTTATTACGCCGCTTTGCGTGCCGGACGCGTGAGGACATGAGTCACGGCCCGCGGGATCACCTCGACGACGCGCCGCCGGAGCGGGTCCCCGGCGGGCTCAAGGACGGGACGGCCGACGGGACGACGATGGACGACGGGGGCGACGAGGCGGCCGACGGGCCCCGGGACGACGGAGGGGCCTGACGGCCGTCGCCCGGAGATGGCGACGCTCCCCGTCCCGAGCCAGATCGTCCTCGCGCTCGTCCTCCTTCCCGGGTACGTGCGGTTCCGTGTCGCCCTCTACTTCGCCCGGTACGCCGGCCCCGTCGACTGGTCCGAGTACGAGAAGGCCGCCCTGAGCCTCGTCGCGAGCGCGGGGCTCCTGGCGGGAACCGGCGTCGCCTTCCCGGGCGTCGTCGCCGTCCGTAGCGTCGACGGCGAACTCGCCGTCGTCACCGACGTCACCCTGGAGGGGTACGTCGCGCTCCTGGTCGTCGCGGTCCTCGTCGGCGGGGCGCTCGGTCACGGGCTCGTAGTGCTCTACGGCCGGGTGTACGGGCTGACGCGCCTCCGGGTCGATCCCCGGGAGTACCTGCTCCGGCGGCTGGAGGTGCCCGTCACGGCCCGCGTCGTGACCGACGACCGGGAGATCGTCGGCGGCGTGCGCTACACCGACAGCGAGGGGACGCCCGCGGTGATCAGCGGCCCGCGGCTCCTCACTACTCGCGATGGGGTGCCGTACCGCGAGTGGATGGGGCGGTACGCGTACGTCGACCCCGAGACCGTCGAGAGCGTCCACTTCGGCTCGCCGTTCGGGCCCGAGAGCGAGCGAGGTGGCCCCCTCGCCCGGGCGTGGCGGGACCTCCGATCGCGTCTCGGCTCCGGCGTCGAGACCGGAGCCGGGAGCGAAGCCGCTACCGCCGGGCTGGAGACCCCCGGGGGGCGCGAATCGACCCCGCCGGTGACCGTCTCGGAGGGGCCGCTCGACCGCGGGGCCGATCGCGTGGGCGTCCGGGGAGCGGTCCGGAACGAACTCGACGAGCGGATCGCGTTCGTCCAGGTCAGAGTCGAGTTCGAGGACGCCGACGGGGCGATCGTCGGGACGGCCGTCGACAGTTTCGAGCGGCTGGGCGGAGGGGACGCCTGGCGGTTCGAGGCGAGTTACGCGACCGACGACCCCGGGGAGGTCGCGTCGTACTCCGTCGGGTGGCACGCCGCCCCGTCGCTGTAGCCGGGTCGGACTACCTGAACCGAGGTGAGAGTCCTGCCCTTCAGGGCGGACGTGAATCGGACAACAGAGACGCAACCGCCGGTATTAACCCACCTGACAGTGTATTGGCGACAAGCTCAACGCGGAAAATTGGAGGTGGTTTGGCGTTCCTCCGTCATCAAAAACGCGAGCCTCCCGCGATTGAGCCTGCCCATCGTGGTATGAAGGGCAGGCAGGCCGATGGCACGGCCCGTATCCACCCACCGTCCAACCGTGGGGGGTCGGTCGATGCGGTATCGACCGCAGTGCAAGGAGATACCGCGTCCGACGTGGACGCGCAACTCGCCACACCGCGCACGCGGCTCACGCACCGTGTACGAACCCGGTACTCTCCACGCGGGGAGAGGAAGTTGCCTTCGGGGACGTGGGACCGGCCCGCTGTCCTGCGAGGGAAACCCCGCCGTTCATGGCGGGGAGGACGTCATTCCGCCCAGACCTGCCCGAAGGCCTCGAAGAACTCGGCGTCGGTCCCGAGGAGTTCGTGGCGGGCCCGGAGGGTTCTCGCGCGCGCGGCCACGTCGTCCACGTGCGCGTCGAGGCGCTGGCGGTAGCTCTCGCGCCGGCGGTTCCCGAGGTGCGTTCGGAGGGTGCGCTCCTCCTCGAGCCCCTCGACGACGGCGTCGCCCGAGACGGGGAGGTCCCGCTCGACGGGATCGATGACCCGCGCGAGGACGAGCTTGTTCCGCGCGAGCGCTTCGAGCCCCCGTTCGATCTCGTCGGCCGGTTCGAGGAAGTCGCTCGCCACCAGCACGAGCGAGCGCGAGCCGATGGTCGCGGCGTAGGACTCGAGCGCCCGCCCGAAGTCGGCGTCGCCGGCCGGTTCGATGGCGTTGAGCGTGTCGACCAGCCCGAGCACCTCCCCCCGGTTCGAGCGGCCGCGGTCGAGCCGGTCGTACGTCTCGTCGAACCGGACGAACCGGAAGTCGTTGTGCTCGCGGGCGACGAGGTAGGCGAAGCCCAGCCCCAGTTTGGCGGCGAACTCGAACTTCGTGGGGAGGCCCTCCTCGCCCGCGAAGTCCATCGACGCCGAGGAGTCGAGCAGGACGTGGACCGTGAGGTTGCGCTCGGCCTCGTACTCCTTGACGTAGAACTCGTCGGTGCGGGCGAACAGCTTCCAGTCGATCCGCCGGGTGTCGTCGCCCGGGGCGTACCGCCGGTAGTCCGCGAACGTGAGCCCCTCGCCGCGCTCGGCCGAGCGCTGCTCGCCCTGGAACTGCGAGGCGACGTTGCGCTTCTGCGAGCGGGCGTAGCGCTCGATCTCGTCGAGGAACCCCGGTTCGATGGTCATGGCCGGAGTGGTCGTCTCACAGCAGTTCCTCGACGGCGTCGTCGGAGGTCATCCCCTCGCGCTCGGCCCGGAAGTCGACGATGATCCGGTGGCGGAGCACTGGCTTTGCCATCGCCTCGATGTCGGCCTCGCTGACGTACGAGCGGCCCTCCAGGAGCGCACGGGCCTTCCCCGTCACGACGAGCGCCATGCTCGCCCGCGGGGAGGCCCCGTACTCGATGTGGTCCGCCTCGCGGGTCTCGCGGACGAGCCCCACGGCTCGGTCACGGATGTCCTCGGCGATCGGTACCTCGCGGGTGAGCTCCTGGGCCTCCCGGAGCTCCGCCCGGTCGAGCACGGTCTCGACGGGGATCGTCCGGTCGAGCCGCGAGGTGTAGCGGTCGACGACCTCGATCTCCTCCTCCAGCGAGGGATAGTCGACGAGGATCTTCAGCAGGAAGCGGTCGGACTGCGCCTCGGGCAACGCGTAGGTGTTGTGGTTGATGCCGCACGCGCCGAGCCCAGCGAGGTAGTTGTGGGTCTCCGGGACGCTCAGCCCAACGACCGGCCCCTCGTAGGGTTCGCGTTCGATGCTCGTCACCCGGTCGTAGAACACGTCGCCATCGACCAGTCCGCGGAGGTACTCGGTCAGCTCTGTGGCCTCGTCGATACGGTCGGTGTACTCCTCGACGACGTACGAGACGGCCTCGCGGGGTCGTTCCTCCGACTCGTAGGCGCTCCAGACTTGGTGTTTCGTCAGTCCAGATCCGTCGACGACGTCGGTCAGCGACAGGCCACACGCCCTCGCGGTGTCGCCGAGGTCGTCGACGATGCTCGTCCGGAGGTCCCGTCCTCGCCGGTCGGCGAGCGTCCGCTCGGCGTCCTCGAGGAACGACTCGAAGTGGCTCGTCGCCATCCGGTCGCGTCGTTCCCCGAGCCACCGGTAGGAGTTATACCAGTCCCGCTCGGAGAGCGGCGAGTCGTGTTTCATCCCGAGCCGGTCGACGACTCGATCGACGGGCTCGGCCGGAAGCGGGGTCGTTCGGTGAGCCGACTCGAACGCCTCGACGTCGGGCTCGTCCCCGCGCCACTCGAACCGGTCGAGGTACCGCGCGACGTCCTCGCCCTGTATCCGCACCTCGAAGCGGTCCTCGCGCTCGTACAGCCACGGGACGATGCCCTCCCCGAGGAGGAGATGAGCAACGAGGTTCGTCAGGGTGCGGTCGGTCTGGACGAACGTCACGCGACGCTGTTCCGCGTCGTAGTGGGACTCGGTGAGCAGGAACGTCTCGAGGAACGGACGCTTGAACGCCTCGGGGGCCGAGAGGAGTCGTTCGGGCTCGTGAAGGTGGTAGCGCTCGGCGAGGTAGTCGACGAACGGCTTCGAGTCGACCGTAGCCTCGCGTCCGGTGTCGTCCTCGCGGATGCGCACGTCGAGGCCGACGCGCTCGACGATGTCGATCCATCGGTCGAGGAGGTTGGGGAGGTTCTTCTGGCGTACGGCGACGCTCGAATCGGTTACGTGGCCCTCGGCGAGGACGAGGCCGAGGAGGAGACCCGCCTCCTCGTCCGTGAGCTCGTCATCGATTCGGTGTCTCGCGTGCGATTCGGTGTGATCGCCGCCTTCGACGTTGGCGCTACGGAGTGCCTCGTGGAGTGCCTCGCCGACACCGTTCTCCGTCCCGGAGAGGTAGGAGAGCACCCGATCGTAGCTGGTGCCCGCCCGGTCGGCCAGTTTCCGCTTCGTGAGCCCCGCTGCGATACGGAGGTCGTCGATCTCGTCGGACGAGAGCAGTTCGCCCTCGTCGAGTCGTTCGTCGAGTGCGGCGACCCGCTCGCGTCGAACGACGTGGTGGCCGTGCTCGGATTCGAGCCGCTCCATCGCTTTACCGTGGGACGGGAACGGCTCCGTCGGCAGGTCCATCTCTCGTGGCGCGACGAGGTGGTCGTCCTCGTCCAGTTCGCGGGCCTTCACCCACTGTATCGCCCCGGTCCGGTTGACGAGGAACGGGTGGTCGGCCGAGACCCGAATGGTCCGTCCGGTCTTCGTCTCGACGGTGTACGTCTCGCCCTCGTAGTCCACCTCGTAGACCATGCAGGGCGTTTCTCCGAGTTCGCCACCGGGACCGAGCGTCTGCGTCGTCCCGCCGACGTCGTACATCCGGGTGTCGTCGCTCTCGTGGACGAGTTCGCCGTGCTCGCGGGCGTGTTCCAGCGCGTCGCCGGCACGCCACAGCCGGCCGTCCATGTAGAGCGACTCGTCGGGATGGAGGCTCCCCTCCTGGTCGATCGGGTTCTGTGTCGCCAGGAGGAAGAACGGTTCGGGGAGCCGGTAGGTCTCGCCGGCGGCAGTCACCTGCTTCTCCTCCATCGCCTCGAGGAGAGCGGCCTGGGTCTTCGGCGTCGCGCGGTTGATCTCGTCGGCGAGGACGATGTTCGCGAAGATCGGCCCCTTCTCGAAGACGAAGTCCCGACCGCCCTCGCCCTCCCGGATGATCTCGGTCCCGGTGATGTCCGAGGGCATCAGGTCGGGCGTGTTCTGCACCCGCGAGAACGAGAGGTCGATGACGTTCGAGAGGGTGCGAACGGTGAGCGTCTTCGCCAGCCCCGGGTTCGATTCGAGGAGGGCGTTGCCATCACACAGCAGACAGATCAGCAGGTCGTCGAGGACCTCCCGCTGGCCGACGAGCCGCTTGCCGACCTGCTCGCGGACCTCCTCGAGTCGCTCCTGGAGGGTGTCGATGTCGATGTCCGTGGTTCGCGCCGCGGTGTCGCCGTCGTACTGTACGTCACTGCCGTCGGTCGGGGTCGTATCGGAGCGGTCGTTCATGCGTCTTCGTCGTCCTCTCGTCTGTCGTTCATGTCTCCTCGTTCTGGCGGATGCGGACGTTGTACTCGCGGATGATGTCGGCGTTCTCGACCTCGTCGGCGGGGGCGAACCCCGACTGCTGGGCGTCGTACGAGCCCGAGGCGGAGAATCCGCCGCCCTCGTAGGAGCGGTCCTGGGTCTCGCTGTCCTCCTCGCCGCCGGCCGAGCCGCCGATGACCGCGTCGAGATCGTCGTCACCGCCGTCGACGTCGGTCTCCTCGCCCAGGATCTCCTCGCCGTCCTCGAGCCCGCTGTAGTCGTCCTCGTCCCGGTCCTCGTTCCCGGTGTCGAGGTCCTCTGGGCCGCCCGTCAGGTCGATCCCGACGACGCTCGCCTGGACCGTCGCCGCCGAGAGGACGATCACGAGGACGACGCCGCCGGCCACCCGGCGGGTCGAGACGAGGTCGGCGCTGGACGCCCGGCGGAGCCCCGCGAGGACGTCCTCGTAGAGGCGGGCGGCGACGCGGGTCTCGGAGCCGGCCCGGGCGGCGTCCCGGGCCGTCCGGAGCGCCTCGCGGACTTCCGGATTGACCTCCTCGAACCGCTCGACGAGCGGCACGCGGACCCGGATGACGAACTCGACGACGCCCACGAGGAGGCCCACCCCGGCGGCGATGGCCTGGGGGGTGTACTCCGGGCCGGGGAGGTCGAGGCCGAGGACCGTCAGCCCGAGGTTGACCGCGAGCGTGACGACCGCGAGGTCGACGACGGCCTGGATCGCGGCCGCCTTGTACCCCTCGCGCCGGACCCGGCCGACGGCCCGTTCGACCCGCTCGCGGGCCTCGCCGACCGGGAGGCGCTCGTCGGTCGTCCGACTACCCTCCGCCACGGTTCAGGGCCTCCTCGACGGCTGGGGCTCGTCCCGCGAGGACGAAGACGAGGACGAGGAGCGTGCCTCCTCCAGCTGCTGTTCGAGCTGCTCGATCCGGTTCTCCTGATCGCTTACGGTCTGCTGGAGCGACTCGATCTGGTTCTCCTGTGCGGTGACGGTCCGGCGGAGCTCCGTGTTCTCGTCCTCGAGCTGGTTCACCTCCTCCTCCAGTTCGGCCACCTCCTCCTCGAGGTCCTCGCGCTGCTGTTCGAGGGTGTCGACCTGGTTCCGGAGCCGGTTCCGCTCCTGTTGGAGCTGGTTTACGTCCTGCTCCAGGCGGTCGCGCTCCTGTCTCGCCTGCTGGAGCTCCCCGCGTGCGGTCTGGAGCGAGTCCTGCGTCTCGGCGAGTTCGCTCTCCGCCTGACTGAGCTGCTGTTCGGTCTCCCGGAGGTCCTCCGTGACCTGCTGGAGGTCCCGCTGTCGGGTCTCTATGCTCTCGTTCACCTGCTCGAGCTCGTTGCGCGCACTCCGTAGCTCCGAGCGGGTCTCGGAGAGGTCCTCCCGGAGCTGCTGGTTCTGCGTGCGCAGCTGATCGTTCTGCTGGCGCATGTCCGACACCGACTCCTGGTAGAACATCGTCGCGCCGGCCGTCCCGGCGACGCTGACGGCGATGAGCAACACGAGCGCGAGGTTGATGCTGCTTCCGATGAGTTTCATTGTGGGTCTCCAGTTCCCGGACGGACATACTTCTTGTCCGTGCGGCCGCAGTCGACTGTCTCAGTCGTTCTCACTCTCCACCCCCCTCCCGGTCCGCGTGGTCGCCCGACGCCCGCTCGCGCGCCGGTAGGCCCCGAGCCGGCGCGCGACGACCTCGAGCAGGAACACGATCAGCGCGGCCGTCAACAGGACCCACCCCCACTCCTGCCTGACGTCGCGGGTGCTGATGGCCCGCTGGGTGACGACCTCGGCGATCCGTTCGGCCTCGCCCGACAGGAACCGCTCGCCCCCGGTCATCCGTGCGAGCGACGCCAGTCCCCCGGCGGGGCCGAGCGGCGCGTACTCGTCGGGGTAGTTCACCGCGTAGGTGGTGTTCACCACCGTCTCGAACCCGGTCCTGGTCGGCGTCACCGTCGTCTCGTAGGTCCGGGGGCCGACCTGGCGGAACGTCGGCGGACCCGCCGGGCGATCCTCGCCGACGTACTGGATCCGGGTGGGCTGGCCGACGCGGGTGTCCGGCGCGGAGACTACCCCGGTCGCGCCCCGCTCGGGGTCGCCGATGGCCCAGTTGACCGACTTCGTGAGCAGCAGCGAGTCCGGCTCCTGGAGCAGGCCGTCGAGCGTCCCGTCGTTTCCGTAGGCGGTGATCGAGACCACGCGGCCGAGCCCGTAGCGCCACTGGGCGATCGCGGGCGTCCCGTCGCCGGCGGCGACGAGGAAGTCCGCGCCCGGCCGCACGCTCACGTCGTGGACCAGCGGCGGGTTCGCGGTCGTCTCCACGCCGGCGGTGATGAAGTGATTCCGGTCGACGATGGTGAGTTTGTCCGAGGCGAACGTCCGGGAGTCACCGCCGAACAGCAGCCGCAGGCGGTCGGTCTCGTCCGCCCGGAGGAACTGCCCGCCGGTCACGCCCGCGACCTCCGTGAGCAGTTCGTCGTTCACGGGGTTGCCGACGCCGACGGTGATGACCTGGGTGCCCCGCGCGCCGAGCCGCCGCGCGGCCTGGACGGCGGTGCTCCCGCGGTCGTTCCCGTCGCTGATGACGATGACCGTCCCGGGGCCGGAGAGCAGGTCCGAGGCCCCCCGGAGCCCCACGCCGAGGTCCGTCCCGCCGCGGCTGTTCAGCCGCCTGATCTTCGACTGGAGCTGCGATCGGTTCCCCCCGAGCTCGACGACGTCCTGCACCCTGAACGCGCGGGTGTTGAACCCGACGATGCCGACCTCGTTCTCGTCGCCGAGCTGTTCGAGGACGTCGAGTGCGATCGACTTCTGGACCCGCATCCCCGACTGGGCGCTCGATGAGATGTCGACCAGCAGGGTGATGCGGGCTGTCCGGCCGCCTCCCTCGCCGAACGAGACCGGGAGCGTCGAGGCCAGCGCGGAGCTCTGGTAGCCGCCGCGCTCGTAGGCGCTCGGCCCGCCCGCGACGACCAGGCCCGTCCCGTTGATGACCGCCTGCTGGAGCGCCGAGACGTTCCCCAGCGCCAGGTTCGGCACGTTCTGGAGCACGACCGTCTGGTACGGCGAGAGGTCCGACGGGATCGAGTCCGCACGCTCGACGTCGTAGAGCCGCTCCAGGAGGTCACCGAACGGGTACTCCCCGCGGGCGACGTAGAGCACCCTCGGCTTCGGGACCACCCGGACGGACTTGTAGTAGACGTCGTTGGCTCCGAATCGGTCGTCGCTCTCGAGCCGAACCGTGAGTTCGTGGCTGCCGATCTCCGAGAAGGTGTAGGTGAACTCGTAGGCCCCCTCACCCGCCACCTCCCCGGTCGCGATGGGTGTCCCGTCCGCCGAGACCGTGACGGTCGCGGAGCCGTTCCCGATCCCCGCGCCGCCGACCCTGACGAGGAAGGCGTTCTGGACGCCCACGCTCGTCTTCGCCGGCCCCGCGAGGCTGACGTATCGCTCGGGCGAGCGGACCGAGAGATCGAGCGTGTGGACCGTCGCGTTCGCGCTCCGGGCGATCTCGGCGGCCTCGTCGAGCGAGCGTCCGCCGGTCACCCGCCCGTCGGAGACCAGCAGCACGGACGACCCGCGGTCGACGTTCGCGACGACGGCGTCGCCGATGCGGGAGGTGTTCTCCGAGGCGATCACCGACCTCGTCACCGGGACGCCCTCCGCCTCGATGTCGCTGGCGAGGTCGGCCGGGTCCGCGCCCGTCACCCCCATCGACCTCGACTCGTCGACGAGCATCTGGACCTGCGGGTCGCCCGGCGTCGTCCGAGAGACGACGGTGTACGGTCCCGCCGCGGCGAGCACCAGACAGATCACGACGACGACCCGGGTGGTGAACAGGAGGACGCGACGGCGGCGCGGCCAGTCGCCGCCCGACCCCCGGAACCGGAAGGTGAGCCAGGCGGCGAGCGCGAGCGCGACCGGGAGCGCGAGGAGGACCCCCGGGAGTTCGACCCCGACGGTCACCCCGCGAACGGTGGTCTCGAACGACGACCAGAGGTCCGAGAGCGCGACCGCCATCAGAGGTCACCCCGCCACCGCAGGTACGACAGTTCGGCGAGGACGAACAGCAGCGCCCCGCTCGCGGCGAGCGGCGAGAAGTCGAGCGGCCTCGGGACCTCCTCCTCGCGCTCCTGGACCATCCCACCCGGACCGGTCGAGAGCGCCGGGGCCGAGACGTTCGACTCGGACTCGCTGAGCAGCGACGCGCCCACCCGACGCTCGCCGTAGCTGTAGAACCCCGTCTCGGTCAGGACGAGCGTCCCGGACTCGGGCGTCACGCTCCCCGCCGGCGTCTCGACGGTCGTCCCGTTCGGGACCGGCAGGCGTGCCCCCGTCTCGTAGTTGGTCGCCGGGAGCGGCTCGCGTCCCGCCGCCTCGTAGACCGCCCGCTTCCAGAACACCGGATACTGGTAGTGGAACTGGAACGCCGAGTCGTCCTGGAGGTAGCCGTAGTAGAGCAGCCGCCCCTCGCCGAGCGGCGCGCGGGCGATGAACGGCGAGCCGTCCGCGGTGACGATCGCCTCGGCGTCCCGTTTCAGCTCGGCCCGCTGGTACACCTGCGGCGGCGGGAGCTGGATCCCCCGGACCAGCGGGTCGCTGTCGACCCGAAGCGAGGGGTTGGTCGCGGTGCCGTTCGGCTCCACCGCGAGCAGTCGGCCGTAGCTGATCGAGCCCAGGTTCCCCTGCGCGCCGACGATGACGCCCCCGCCGTTCCCGGCGATCTCGACCGCCCGGTCCCGCGTCGACTGGAGCAGGCGGTCCCCGTCCACGCCCGAGAAGATCACCACGTCGTAGGACCGGCTGATGGTCGTCGGCGGGTTGTCGACCGTCAGGTCCACCTCGTCGAGCACCTCCAGGGCCGTCCGCAGGTACCGGTTCTCCTCGTTCGTGAGCAGGAGCACCCGTATCTGGGCCTCCCCGGGGCCGGCGACGTGGAGCCGGTCGTCGACGGGGAAGCTATCGCCGGGCGAGAGGCGCACCTCGCTGTTGCCCGTCGGCACCGGGAGCGTCGCGGTCCCGACGTCGCCCGGCTGGAGCGTGAGCCGTTCGCGCTCGCCCCCCAGGCTCACCGTCCGCTCGACCTCGCTCTCCCCGTAGTTCTTCACCGAGACCGTGACGTCCGTCCGCCCGTACTCGGCGGCGATGAGGCCGACGTTGTCGACCCGCCCGCCGACCTGCCTGACGTCGACGGTGTAGCCGCGCCCCCGGACGGTCTCGACGGCGGTCCGCCAGGCGTCCGAGCCGGCGAAGTCCGAGGCGACGACGATACGCGCCTCCTGGTCGCCGACGGCGGCCGCCGCCGTGATCGCGGCCGCGAGGTCCCCGTCGACGTCCGTGACGCCGGCCTCGTCGATGGCGGCCGTGGCGTCGTCGCTGCTCCCGCGTCTGAGCACCACCTCCGGGCTCTCCCTGGCGACTACGACCGAGGTCGTCCCCGTGACGACCTCCTGTGCGATGGCCTTCGCGCGGGCGAACCGTGTCCCACCGTCGGCGTCGCCGATCGTCATGCTCGCGCTCGCGTCGAGGACTACGACCGTCTCCTCGACCGTCTCGGTGCCGCTGACGGTGACGTACGGCGAGGCGAGCGCGAGCGCCACCGCGACGATGACGAGCGCCTGGATCAACAGCAGGAGGTTCCGCCGGAGCTTCTCGAGGGCGGGGCTGTCCGTGCCGGCCTCGTCGCCCGACTCGAGGAACTCCAGGGTCGGCAACCGGAGCCGGGTCGGCTCCGGCCGCACTAGGTAGAGGAGGGCGAGCGGGACGAGGGCGGCGAGGGCGGCGAGGCCCAGCGGGGTGAGGAAGACGTCCGCGAGTCCTGCCATCATTCGGTCCAGCGTGTGGGTGGATAAGGGTCTTTCCACCGTCGTCCGCGTTAGGCCGGGCGTAAGTCACCCCCTCGGACACCCGCCCCACTCGATCCGTCGTGGGCGACCGGACCACCGGGTGCGGTGACGACCTCGCCACGGTGTTCCGGGCGCTACGTCCGGGCCCCTCGGGAGGTGTCGTCGACGGCTACGGGCTCACGACTTCGGGACGCAGACCGTGCCGTTGGCCTCCGCGGTGAACGCGCCGTTCTCGTCGGTGTCCCCCCAGAAGAACAGGATCCCGGTCGCTCCCTCCCACCGGCCCGTTCCATCGGTGACCCGTCCCCGGCTGGTGAACTCGCCGTCGGAAGCCAGGTCGGAGTCGAAGATCCCCACGTCCTGTAGCGTCAGGGTCCCCCAATTGGTGGCTATCTCGAACACACCCCTGTAGGAGACGGTGTCGGAGGGTACTGTAGACAGCCCCGCCGACGGCACGAGTTCCTCGATGGCGAGGGCGGTTGAGCCGTTGAGCGGGCCCGCGCCCCTGAGGATCCCCTCGGTACTCGGAAGCGACTCGGGCGTCGGGGGCGGGAGTATCCGGCCGGCTATCTTGCCGCCGTTGATCGTGAAACACCGCTCGTCCGGTGCGGCACGGCCGGGAGAACTCGCTATTGCTCCCACCGTTCCCAGCCCGAGCAGGCCGAGCGCGGTCCGCCGCGAGAGCCCGCCGGGGCGGTCCGTTCGTGCGTCGGTGTCGGTGTCGGTCGTCTCGCCGAATGTGCGTGTTTCCATCGGAACTACCCGAGGATAATTATAGCTATTAACTATTAAATTAATACGTTCGTCCGTCGACCCTGCGCGACGGTGTTCCCGGGCGAGGACGCCCCGGCGGTGAAGGTGAGCGCGGCGTTTCCGAACGCCGATCCGATCGGTCGCTGTCCTCAGTCGTCGGTCGAGACGACGCCCTGGTCCTCGGAGCCGGCCGCGCCGGCCGCACCGGCGGCGTCGGGGAGTCGGTTGCGGACGTCGGCCTCCTCGCGCTCGGCGATGACCTCCGCGTAGGCGTCGGGCATCACCTTCACGAACTTCCCGAGCTCCTCCTCCCAGTGCTCGAGGACGTAGTTCCCGCGGTCCGAGTCGGTGTGGGCGACGTGGTTCTCGACCAGCCGGCGGAGCATCCGGCGGTCCTTCTCGTCGAGGTCACGCGAGGTCGAGACCATCCCGTGGTTGACCTTCGACTCGAAGTCGCCCTCGCGGTCGAGCACGTAGGCCACCCCACCACTCATCCCGGCGGCGAAGTTCTTGCCCGTCTCGCCGAGGACGGCCACACAGCCGCCGGTCATGTACTCACAGCCGTGGTCGCCGACGCTCTCGACGACCGCCTTCACGCCGGAGTTCCGGACCGCGAAGCGCTCGCCGGCCATCCCGTTGACGTAGAGCTCGCCGCCGGTCGCGCCGTAGAGCGCGACGTTGCCGACGACGATGTTCTTCTCGGCCTCGTAGGGGGCGTTCTCCGGCGTCTCGACGACGATCCTGCCCCCGGAGAGCCCCTTGCCGAGGTAGTCGTTGCCCGAGCCGGTGAGCTCCATCGTCACGCCGGGGGCGAGGAACGCGCCGAACGACTGGCCGGCGACGCCCTCGAAGTCCACGCGGATGGTGTCGTCGGCGAGACCGGCCTCGCCGCGTGCCTGCGAGATGCGGTTCGAGAGCGTCGCGCCGACCGCGCGGTGCCGGTTGTCGATCTCCATGTCGAGCGAGATCGGCTCGCCGCGCTCGATCGACCCCGCCTCCTCCACCGCGTCGAGTATCTCCCAGTCGAGCTGCTCGTCGACGTCGTGGGTCTGGGGGTCGACCTTCGTCCGGGCCTCGCCGGCCAGCGGCGCGATGACCGCCGAGAGGTCGAGCTTCCTCGCCTTGGGGTGCTCGACGTCGTCGCGCTGGCGGAGACACTCGACCCGTCCGATCATCTCCTCGACGGTCGTGAAGCCGAGCTCGGCCATGATCTCCCGGAGCTCCTGGGCCATGAACGTCATGTAGTTGATGACGTGCTCGGGCTGGCCGGGGAACCGCTCTCTGAGGTCCTCGCGCTGGGTGGCCACGCCCACGGGACAGGTGTTCTCGTGGCACTGGCGGGCCATCACACAGCCCGAGGTGACGAGCGAGGCGGTGCCGAAGACGTACTCCTCCGCGCCCAGCAGCGCGGCGATGGCGACGTCGCGGCCCGTCTTCAGCCCGCCGTCGGTGCTCACCTTGATGCGCGAGCGCAGACCCGTCGCACAGAGCATCTGGTTGGCCTCGGCGAGACCGAGCTCCCACGGCAGGCCGGCGTTCTTGATGCTGGTCTTGGGCGAGGCACCCGTCCCGCCGGAGTGTCCCGAGATGTGGACCGCGTCGGCGTTGGCCTTGGCGACGCCGGCCGCGATGGTGCCGATGCCGGCCTCGCTCACGAGCTTGACGTTGATGTCCGCGTCGGGGTTGCCCGCCTTCAGGTCGTGGATGAGCTGTTTCAGGTCCTCGATCGAGTAGATGTCGTGGAGCGGCGGCGGCGAGATGAGCCCGACGCCGGGCGTCGAGTAGCGGACGTGGGCGATCATCTCGTTGACCTTCTTCCCGGGGAGGTGCCCGCCCTCGCCGGGCTTGCTCCCCTGGGCCATCTTGATCTGCAGTTCGTCGGCGTTCGTCAGGTAGTTCGAGGTGACGCCGAACCGCCCGGAGGCGACCTGTTTCACCGAGGAGTTCTTCTCCGTCCCGAACCGTTCCGGTGGTTCGCCGCCCTCGCCGGTGTTGGCCTTCCCGCCGAGCCGGTTCATCGCGATGGCGTTGTTCTCGTGGGCCTCCGGCGAGAGGCTCCCGAGGCTCATCGCCGCCGTCGAGAACCGCTCGACGATGGACTCGACCGGCTCGACGTCCTGGACCCTGACTGGATCCCGATCGGAGACGAACTCCAGCAGCCCCCGCAGGCTCTGGAGGTTCTCCGTCTGGTCGTTCATCATCTCCGCGAAGTCCCCGTACCGCTCGTAGTCGCCCGTGCGGACCGCCTGCTGGAGCGTCCCCACCGACTTGGGGTTCCACTCGTGGAACATCCCGTTCGAGCGGTGCTCGTACTCGCCCTGGTGTTCGAGGGTGACGTCCTCGTCGAAGGCGACCTCGTGGCGGCGCTCGAGATCGGTTTCGAGGTCGCCGATGTCGATCCCCTCCGTCCTCGCGGTGGTCCCCTCGAAGTACTCGGAGACGAGCTCCGAGGAGAGGCCCACGGCCTCGAATATCTGGGCCCCCTGGTAGGACTCCACGGTCGAGATGCCCATCTTCGCCATCGTCTTGAGGAGGCCGTCCTCGACCGCTCCCACGTAGGAGTCGATGGCCTCCTCGACGTCCGCGCCGTCCGGCCCGGCGACGATGTCGGCGATGGACTGGTAGGCGAGGTAGGGGTTGATCGCTCCCGCGCCGTAGCCCACGAGCGTCGCGAAGTGGTGGACCGCACGCGGGTCGCCCGACTCGAGGACGAGTCCGACGTGGTTGCGCAGGCCGTTCCGGACGAGGTGGTGGTGTACCCCACCGACGGCGAGCAGCGAGGGGACGGGCACCCGATCTTCGCCGGCGTTCCGATCCGAGAGCACGAGGATGTCGTGTTCGTGGGCGGCCTCGGTCGCGTCGGCCCGCACCCGGCGAACCGCGTCCTCGAGCGTCGGGACCTCCTCGGGATCGTAGGTGATGTCGACGACGGCCGTCGAGAGCCCGGTAGAGCCGTCGAGGTCCTTGATCGCCGCGGTTTCGGCGTCGGTCAGGACGGGCGAGTCACACACCAGCTGGCGGGCGTGTTCCGGCGTCTCGCCGAGCAGGTTCCCCTGGGGGCCGAGCCGGGTCTCCATCGACGTGACGAGCTCCTCGCGGATGTAGTCGATCGGCGGGTTCGACACCTGCGCGAACAGCTGCTTGAAGTAGGTAAAGAGTGGGCGGTTGAACTGCGACAGGACGGACAGCGGCGTGTCGTCGCCCATCGAGCCCACCGGGTCCTTCCCCTGCTCGACCATCGGCTCGATGAGGTGGTTCATCTCGTCCTGGGTGTAGCCGTACAGCGCCTGGTGCGAGCGGAGCCCGCCCACCTCCTCGTGGGGCGTCCGATCGGTACCGTCGTCGAGGTCGCCGAGCGAGACCTGGTTCCCGCGGACCCACTCGCCGTACTTCGAATCGAGCAGGCCCTCGAACACCTCATCGTCGGGCACGATGCGGCCCTCCTCGGGGTCGACGAGGAAGAGCTGTCCCGGCTGGAGCCGGCCGCGCTCGACGATCTCGGCGGGGTCGTGGTCGAGCGCGCCGGCCTCGCTCGCCATCACGAGCGTGCCCTCCTCGAGGACGTCGTACCGGCAGGGTCGTAGCCCGTTCCGGTCGAGGACGGCTCCGATGCGGTCGCCGTCCGTGGCCGCGACCAGCGCGGGGCCATCCCACGGTTCGACCAGCGAGGCGTGGTAGTCGTACCACTCCTGGCGCTCCTCGCTCACCCGGTTCTCGGGCTTGCGCCACGCCTCGGGGATGAGCATCCGGAGCGCGTGGGGCAGGTCGCGGCCGCCCTTCATCAGCAGTTCGAGCGCGTTGTCGACGCTCGCCGTGTCGGACTGCTCGGGGTCGTCGATGATCGGCTTGACCGTCTCGATATCGGAGCCGAAGTCGGGGTGGGCGATGTCGGTCTCCCGGGCCCGCATCCAGTTGATGTTCCCCTGGATGGTGTTGAACTCGCCGTTGTGGATGATGGTCCGGTAGGGGTGGGCGAGGTGCCACGCGCCGAGCGTGTTCGTCGAGAACCGGGCGTGGACCATCGCGAACGTCGTCTCCATCCGCTCGTCGGTGAGTTCCGGGAAGTAACGTGGGAGCTGATCGGCCTTCAGCAGCCCCTTGTAGACGACGGTCTTGCGGTCGAGCGAGCAGACGTAGAAGCGCTCGCCGCCCGAGATCCCCTCCTCGTCGATCCGGTTCTCGACGTCCCGTCGCGCGACGTAGAGCGCCCGGTCGAACGCCTCCGCGTCCATCCTCTCCTCATCCTCCGCTCCTCCCTTCGAGAGCCCGCCCTCCGGACGGACGAAGACCTGGGCGACGCGGGGTTCCGACTCCCGGGCCGTCCGGCCGATGTCGGCGGCCTCCGCGTCGGTGGGGACGTCCCGCCAGTGGAACGCCTCGAGCCCGTGCTCGGCGAACGCCGACTCGAAGACCCGCCGCAGTCGCTCGCCCGCCTCGCGGTCCTGGGGGAGAAACAGCGTCCCGACGGCGTACGCCCGGGCCGGCGGGAGGTCGACGTCGAGCTCCTCGGCGAAGAACCGATGTGGGGTCTGGAGCAGCACTCCGGCGCCGTCACCGGTGTTCCGCTCCGCCCCGGTCGTCCCCCGGTGTTCGAGGTTCTCGAGCAGTTCCAGTCCGTCCGCGAGCACGTCGTGGCCGCCGTCACCGTCGAGGTCGTAGACGACCCCTACGCCACAGGACCCGCGGTAGTCGTCCGGCGACGCGAGCCCGGCTACGCCCGCGTCGGCGTCCCTTCGGTCTGACATACCACGATCTAGCCACAGGCTTCTTATGAGGCTTCGCTTCAAGGACTAATGGTTCATAAAACGCAACTTAGGCTATTAATACAGAATGAGGTCTCCACAGGGGGGTAAACGACCGTCCAGTGGGAGCACGACTCGTGGCCTGTTTGATTGTTTAACCCGCTCGAGTACACCTGAGGTTACCGATTCCGGCGGTATTTGACAGGATTCCTCATCGGATGGTCCGAATCCTGACGGTCCGAAACAGTGTACTCACGATAGACAGGACGCATCGCCCCGGGCACGACCGCTCCCGGACCGCGAGGCCACGGGGGTACCGGGGCCAGTTCGACGACCGATCCCCGGAATACCATCACCGCTCGAACAGCAGGCTCTCACGGCTACTCGAACGCCCGGGCCTCACAGCGCACCCTCGAACACAGGAGGGGAGCTAAACCCCCGTACCGCGAGGCGGCCTGACGGCCGCCTCACGGGCACTCCGCGCCCGCTCGACCATTCCCCGACGCTTCGCGTCGCGCGCCGAGCGGCCTTTTTCACCCATGTTTTTGGACCGGGGTCCACAGCGAGCGGAGCGAGCGAGGACCCCCGGCTGGAAAAAGATGGTCGCTAGTAGTTCCGCGCGAAGTAGGCCGTCTCCACGGCCTCCTCACCGCAGATCCCGCAGGTGTCGTGGACGGGTTCCTCGTCCTCGTCGAGCGGGAGGAGCACGATCTCGGCGGCGACGTTCTCCTTGATCTCCGCCTCGCAGTCCTCGTCGCCACACCAGCCGGTCTTCACGTAGCCGCCGTGGCGGCCGACGGTTCCGAGGATCTCGTCGCGGCCGTGAACTTCCCGGATGTTCTCCTCTAAGTTCTCCTCGGCGGCGGCGTAGAGCTTCGCGTAGACGGTGTCGAGCGCCTCGTCGACCGTGCCTCCGATGTCCTCCCGGTCGGCGACCTCGCGCTCGCCGTCCGGGCGGTGGACGAGCGTGGCCTCGCCGTCCTCGACCTCGTTGGGGCCGACCTCGATCCGGAGGGGCACGCCCTTCAGCTCCCACTCGTTGTACTTGAAGCCGGGGTTGCGCTCGTCGCGGTCGTCCAGGTTCACGCGGAACTCGGCACCGAGGTCGTCGGCGAGGTCGCCGGCGTACTCCAGCACGTCGTCCTTCGTCTCCTCGTTCCAGATGGGGACGATCACGACCTGCGTGGGCGCGAGCGTCGGGGGCAGGACGAGCCCCTGATCGTCGGAGTGGGTCATGATGAGCGCGCCGAGCGCCCGCCAGGAGAGCCCCCACGAGGTGGTGTGCGCCACCTGTTCCTCCTCGTCCTCGTCGGTGTAGTAGACGTCGTAGGCCTCGGCGAACCCCGTCCCCAGGTAGTGGCTGGTACAGGCCTGGACGGACTTGCCGTCGGGCATCAGCGCCTCGATGGTGGTCGTCGTGTCCGCGCCGGGGAACTTGTCGTGGTCGGGTTTACGACCCTTGAGCCCGGGGATCGCCATCACCTCCTCGTAGAGGCGGTGGTACTGGTCGAGCCGGGTCATCGTCTCGTCCCAGGCGCCGTCGCGGTCGCGGTGTGCGGTGTGGCCCTCCTGCCAGAGGAACTCCTTGGTGCGGAAGAACGGTTTGGTGTCCGTCGCCTCCCACCGGATGACCGAGCACCACTGGTTCACGCGGAGGGGGAGGTCGCGGTGGCTCCGGACCCACTGGCTGACGAACGGGGTGATGATCGACTCGCTGGTCGGCCGGACCGCGAGTCGTTCGTCGAGCTCCTCCCGACCGGCGTGGGTGACCCAGGCGACCTCGGGGTCGAACCCCTCAACGATCTCGGACTCGCGTTCGAGGTAGCTCTCGGGGATGAGGACGGGGAAGTAGGCGTTCTGTACCCCCGTCTGCTTGAACATCCCATCGAGGTTCTCCTGGAGCCGCTCCCAGAGGGCGTATCCTCTGGGCCTGGTGACGATGAACCCGCCCATGGGGGCGTAGTCGGCCAGTTCGGCCTTCCGCACTACCTCGGCGTACCAGTCGCCGGTGCTGTGCTCCTTGGACTCGGTGATCCCGAGTTCTTGGTCCTGATCCGTCGCGTCGCTCATGGTCGTGAGTGTGTCAGCGTGGTCTTAAACACGGCGCGTTCGTCGCCGGGGGCCGCCCGAGAGGGATCAGGAGGGTTCACCCTGCGGACCCGGACAGGAGAAGACTACCGACGGCCCGGGAGCGGACAGCGGCGGAAAGGTGATAAGGGATGGAGGCCGACCGACACCCGAGAAGGATGACGAACGAGCCCCCCTCTAGCGCGGACCTCGACGTGGTCCTCGGGGTCATCTCCGAACGGGAGCGCCGGTTCGCGCTGTATTACCTGCGCGAGCGCGAGTCGACGTCGGTCCGTCGGCTGGCCGACGTCGTCGGGACGTGGCTGGCCGTCGAGGACGGGACGGCTCCCGCGAACGTCGAGGAGCGCGACCGCCTTATCGAGGCGCTCCGCGGGACGCACCTGCCGGCGCTCTCCGACGTCGGACTCCTCGAGTTCGACCGGGAAGCCGACGAGGTGACGCTGGTCCCGCCGTGTGGGGTCGTCGACCCGCTCCTCGAGACGACGGCGTCGCTGGAACAGGCGACGCGGGTGCCACCGTCGGCCGAGGCGGCGGCCGCCCGGAACGAACGAACGCTGTAGGCCATGAGCCTCGCGGAGTTCGTCGACCAGGTCGCCGACCGCCGCAAGCGGATCACCGTCTACGGGCCCGAACCGCCGGAGGACGTCGCCGACCTGTTCGAGACGTGGAACGTCACCGTCGACTACGAGCACCTGCCGACGGCCCCGGAGGACGCCTTCATCACGGTCCACGAGGGCGAGGAATTCCTGGGTGGGGTGAGCGCGGCCGCGCTGGCGACACTCACCACCCCCACCGTGGGCGAGCCCTGGGGGGAGTCCGACCGCGAGGAGAGCTATCGCGAACTACTGGAACTGCTCGACGACACGCTGTTCTTCTCGCAAAACCGCCGTCAGCTGCTGGCGACCTCCCGGGAGTTCGAGGAACGGGCCTGGCGACGCGGCACGGGAGCGCTCCACGCGACGTTCCAGTCCGAGGACGCCTTCGGTCCGCAGGTCAGCGTGTACGGGCGACTGGCCGGACAGTCCGACCTCGGGGTCCACGTTTACGCACCCGAGGCGTGGCGGCCCGTCGAGGCCGCCCCCGAGTGGGCACCCTCCACCGACGGCGTCCACTGGCACCACGCCGACGCCGAGGAGCTCCACCGGACCTGGCTCGTCGCCTACGACGGCGGTGAGGACCCCGAACAGAAGTGCGCGCTGGTCGCCTTCGAGGAACGCGAGGACGAGTACGAGGGGTTCTGGACGTACGACCCGATGCTCGTCGACGATATAATCGACTATCTCTGGCGGAACTACCGATAGCACCCCCCGTCGTGGTTGCCGTGCGGCGAACGAGCAGTCATGCCCGGTGAGGCCGTAGTCGGGCCCATGTACTCGACGATACTCCACCCGACCGACGGCAGCGAGGCGTCGACGGCGGCCGCCGACCACGCCATCGAACTGGCGAGTACGAACGACGCCACCCTCCGTCTGCTCTACGTGGTCGACGTGAGCACGCTCGCGGCCGACGACTTCGGAACGGTCCTGCTCGACAGCCTGGAGGAGAACGGCCGGGCGGCCCTCGACGACCTCGCGGCGCGTGCCGAGGCGGCCGGCGTCGAGTGCGTCACCGTCGTCGAGACGGGCACCCCCCACCGCGAGATCGTCGCCGACGTGGAGGGCTCGGACGTGGATCTCGTCGTGATGGGGACGCACGGACG
This sequence comes from Salinirubellus litoreus, assembly GCF_037335815.1. NCBI lineage: Archaea > Methanobacteriati > Methanobacteriota > Halobacteria > Halobacteriales > Natronomonadaceae > Salinirubellus > Salinirubellus litoreus. The sequence continues at coordinate 1,291,776 of NZ_CP147841.1, forward strand.
AACGGGCCTCGACCGGTTCCTGCTCGGGAGCGTCGCCGAGCGCGTCGTCCGCACTGCCGGCGTCCCCGTGCTCGTCGTCCCGCCGGAACGGGGCGGGGAGAGCGAGGGGACGGACGAGACGAGCGAGGCGGGCACGGAGTAGTCCAGAGGACCGCGCGAGTCCTCGAGGGCACCGATCACGCCGTCACCCGGCCAGGAGCGACTGTTGCACGATTTATAATGTCCGCTGGCTTAGCCGTACGGATGGGTGTCGACCGGACACGGCGGGCGATACTGCGGCTCGGTAGCGCCGGTCTCGCCGCCGGGGTCGCGGGGTGTTCGATCCCGCTCGACGGCGAGGATCGAGGCCGGACGGCCACGGTGACGCCCGCGCCGCTGCCGACGGTCGACGCCGATAGATCCCGGCTGCCGCCGGTCGGTGCGGTGGTCGAGTTCGGTCCGCTCGAACTGCTCGTCGAGAGCGTCGAGCGCTCCGATCGGGCCACCGTGCTCGGGACCGAGATCAGGCTGGTCGACGACGACGAGTTCCTCGCCGTCGAGACCCTCTTTTTGAACACGAGCGATCGGTACCTCGCGGTCGACGTCGACCGGTACGAGGTGGCCCACGGGACGGGGGTCGCCGAGCCGATCGAGCCGTTCGCCGGGCTCGCCGCGTCGAGCTTCGGTGGCTGGGCGTTCGCGCCGGGCGAGCGACGGCGGGTACGGCTCCACTACAAGATCCCGCCCAGGGCCGCCGACGCGCGACTCCGCGGGTCGGTTCGGATCCGCTCGCTCCCCGACGAGGCGACTGCCGTCGCCGTCCTCGAGATCGATCTGACCTCGGTGACTGCCGATTCCACCGGGCTAGAGGGGTCGCTCTCGGCACCGGTTCGCGAGGTCGGCAAGGGGGCCGCCGCGTCCGGGCTCTCGGTGACCGTCCGCGACGTCGCGGTCCCGGTCGCGGTGCCGAACTGGACGCCGCCTCCCGGACGCGAGCACCTCGCGCTCTCGCTCTCGGTCACGAACGAGGTCGAGCCCGGGCGACCGATAGTCGTCGCGCTAGGGCGGTTCGGCGGGCTGACGCTGGCCGATCCCCGGGGGACGGCGTTCACCGAGGAGGTCCGGTTCGACGGGACGCTCGCGGACGAGCGCCGCTACGACGGCTCGTCGGCGCTCCTCACGGGCGAGACCCGTGAGGGGGTACTGGCGATCCCGGTGCCGGTCGAGGCCTCCCGCTCTACCTGTTCTGGACGCCGCCGGTCGCGCTCTGGGAGGTCGGGACGGAGGTCGCGATCAACCGGTTCGTCTGGCGGCTCCGCTGAACTCACCGGAACCCGAGCACCCGATACCGGTGGGCGAGGTACGCGACGGCGACCAACGTTCCCAGCCCGGGGACGAAGACGGCGTAGTAGTACCCCGGGGGGACGCGCCCGGTCCGGGAGGCGACGTACAGCCCGTCGTAGTGGACGGCCAGGGGGCTCGCCAGCCAGTTCCCGACCACGACCGCCCAGTAGAGCGGGACGAGCAGCCGGCCGCCGGCCGGCAGGTACGCGCCGGCGACGCCCGCGAACCACAGGAGGAACGCCGACACGGGGATCACGGTGGCGACGACCGCGACGGGGACCCACCAGAGCGAACTGCCCGGGGCGTCGGCCACCGCGAACACGAGCTCCTCCTCGGTGCTGTCGGCCTTCGTGGGGGCCCGCGACCGGCTCATCGCTCGTCGTCGTACCGCTCGGCGGCCGTGGCGAAGCCGGTCTCGTCGAGCTCTCGCGAGCGCCGCCCCTCGGCGGCCGCCACCGCCTCGGGATCGGGCGAGGCGTCGTCGTCGATGCGCGCCCAGGACCGGTGGACCTTCGCGTGACACCAGCGACAGAGGTAGACCGTCACCTCGTGAGCCGGTTCGTCCCCCGCTCGCTGGGGTGTGTCGGCCGATCCGTCGCGGTAGGAGAGGTGGTGCTCCTCGAGCAGCGGTCGCTCAATCGAGTTGGCGACGCGGTGTTCCTCCAGCCCACACCGGACGCACTCGCGGTCGTGCTGGCGGGCCCGGAAGTGCGGGCAGTCCTTCCACTCCCACTCGCCGTGGGGGTCGGCGGCCGGACACCGCAGGTCGTCCGCCCGGCGCTCGGCGGCGAACTCCGGATCGTTCTCGGCGCGCTCGACGGCGTAGCGACACCGGCCGTCGTCGGTGAGGTGGTCGCATCGCTCGACGAACGCGTAGGGGTCGTCGACGCCCACGGAGGTGCCACCGGGGGCCTTCTCCATGCCCGGAAGTGGGACGCGCGGCGCTTGAACCTGACGCGGCCTCGTCCGCGCTCGCGGTTCGATTCCCCGCCAACCGTTTTGTCCCGGCGTCGAGTCGCTCGGACCGTGCGCGTCGTTCACCGACCGTCGGGCGGGCCGGAGCGGACACTCGCCACGGACGTCGACGTGGCCGACTCCCTCCTCGGGAGGGCCCGCGGGCTGATGTTCCGCCGGTCGATACCCGATGACTACGCGCTCGTCTTCCCGTTCGGGAGACCCGTAACGCGGGGGCTCCACATGGTCTGTGTGCCCTTCGACATCGACGCGGTCTGGCTCGTCGACGGTCGGGTCCAGCGCGCGACGCGACTCCGGGCCTGGCGGGGGTTCGGCCGAGCCTGGGGGGATACGGTCCTCGAACTCCCCGCGGGGGCCGCCGACGGCGTCGACCCCGGGGACCGCGTCGATCTGGTCGGCGCGGGGCAGTAGCGACCCCGCCGGACGACCTCGGAGAGACAAATTTTATAGACACTCTCAACGGTTTCCGTGTATGGATCGGGAGACAGCCACACCGCGGATCGACTCGATGCCGGGCGAGCGCGCCAGGGCCTGGGTCGAACACCACCGCGAGGCGGCCGCACCCAGCGAGCACTCCCACGCGTTCGTCTGGGACATCACCGCGGACGCCGAGGGGCCGTTCGTCACGGACGTCGACGGGAACGTCCTCATGGACTTCACCTGCCACATCGGGGCCGCGCCGCTCGGCTACGGGAACCCCAAGATACTCGAAAAAGTTCGAGAGTTCGATCTGGTCGAGCCGCTGAAGATCGCCGGCCAGGACCTCTATTTCGCCGGCGGGAACGGCCTCGACGACCGCGAGTTCCCGGGCTCGTCCCGGCTGATGCACGAACTGGTCGATCGCTCGAGCCAGTACGGCCACGACACGGTGTTCCTCTCGAACTCGGGCGGGGAGGCGGTCGAGAACGCGATGAAGGTGGCCTACGACGCCTGCGAGCGCCCGAAGTACGGCATCACCTTCACGGGGGCGTTCCACGGCCGGACCCTGGGGACGCTCTCGATCACCCGGGCCAAGGACGTCTACACCCGGAAGTTCCCCGAGATAGCGGGGATCCGTGAGGTGCCGTTCTGTGCCGATCGGACGTGTTCGCCGGGGACGTGTGACTGCGGGTTCTTTCGGGGGTCGGGCTCGCGCTCGCGTCTGGAGGAGCTGTTCGCCCCCGAGTTCCGGAGCCTCGATCCCGCGGAGGTCGCCTACATCGTGATGGAGCCGATCCAGGGGGTCGGCGGCTACAACTTCCCGAGCGAGGCGTTCACGAGCGAAGTCGCCCGTGTCAGCGAGCGGTACGACATCCCGCTGATCGTCGACGAGATCCAGACTGGGGTGGGTCGGTCCGGCCGGATGTGGGCCTCGGATCACTACGACCTCGAACCCGACCTCATCACGGCCGGGAAGGCGCTCCGCGTGGGTGCGACGGTCGGCCGTGGGGAGCTGTTTCCGGACGAGCCCAACAGGTTGGGATCGACCTGGGGCGGCGGCGACGTCGTCTCCTCGATGTACGGCGTGTTCACGCTCGAGGCCATCGACGAGTACGACCTCACGGCCAACGCGACCGAACGCGGGCGACAGATGCGTGAACTGCTCGCCGACGCCGACCCGGAGGGCGTCGTCGACGTTCGGGGGCTCGGACTCCTCCTCGCGGTCGAGTTCGACACGGCCGAGCGCCGGGACGCCGTCGTCGAGGCGGCGCTCTCGCGGGGACTGATGACGCTCGGCTGCGGGAAGAAGACCGTCAGGCTGCTCCCGCCGCTCGACGTCACCGAGCGGGAGATCGAACTCGGGGGATCGCTGTTCGTCGAGAGCGTCGAGGCCGTCGCCTGACCGCCCGGGCCCGACCTCGGGCCGCCGCGGACCGCCACCACTACTACCACCCCCGTCGCTACCACCGAACCATGACCGACGAGACGGACGGGACGGACGGAGCGGACGAGTTCGACGTCCTCGTCCTCCGGCACGGGACCGAGGGGCTCTCGATGGAGTCGTACGCCGAGGCGCTGCGCGAGCGTCTCCCCGACAGGGACGTTCGGCTGGCGCGCACGCCCGGCCAGGAGCGCGACCTGGTTGGGGGAGCGCGGATCGTGACGGGGAGGAACATCGACGAGTCGCTGATCGACCGTGCGGAGCGGCTCGAACTGTTCGCGTGTACGTTCGCCGGGACCGACCACGTCCCGACCGACGCGCTGGCCGAGCGCGGCGTCGCGGTGACGAACGCGGGCGGCATCCACGCGCCCGGTATCGCGGAGGGCGCTATCGGGCAGATGCTCACGTTCGCCCGGCGACTCGACGAGGGGTGGCGACGGAAGGGGAACCACGAGTGGCGGCACTTCCAGTCGAACGAGTTCATGGGTTCGACGGTCACCGTCGTCGGCCTGGGCTCGATCGGGCGGGCGCTCGTCGAGCGACTCGAGGGGTTCGGCGTCGAGACGATCGGCGTCCGCTACACCCCCTCGAAGGGCGGACCGACGGACGAGGTGATCGGCTTCGAGACCGAACCGCTCCACGAGGCGCTCTCGCGGACCGACTACCTGGTGATCGCCTGCCCGCTGACCGACGAAACCAGAGGACTGATCGACGCCGAGGCGTTCGCGACCCTCCCCCCGGAGGCCGTCCTCGTGAACGTCGCCCGGGGTGGCATCGTCGACACTGGGGCGCTGATGGACGCGATCCAGGACAACGGCATCCGGGGGGCGGCCCTGGACGTGACCGACCCCGAACCGCTCCCCCCGGACCACCCGCTCTGGCGGTTCGAGAACGTCCTCATCACGCCACACACGGGCGGGCACACCCCCCAGCACTGGCCCCGCCTCGCGGATATCGTGGCGCGGAACGTCGACCGGCTCGACTCGGGCGATCCGCTCGAGAACCTGGTCCGCGCGCCGGAGGAGTGAGGGCTCAGTCGTTCCTGGGGGTCGGTCCCGTGTCCCCGTCGTGCGCCCGGAGGATCCGCTCGTAGTAGGGGATCATTATCTCCATGGCCTGCCTCCAGTGGTCCTCGGTGTGCATGTCGTGGAGTTCGACCGCGAGGAGGTAGCGCGCGGCCTCGGGGCCGTAGCCGGACTGGCCCTGATGGGGCTTGTGGGGGTACTCGGGGTCGGCCATCGCCGCCCGGAGCTCGTACATCTGCGCGCGCTGCATCGGCTGGGCGTAGTCCCCGCCCACCTTGTGTCGCTTCCAGGCGACCGTGCTGTCCGGGGCGTACTGCGGGTCCATGCCGACCAGCGCGGCGCGCTCGGCGAACGCCTCCTCGACGGGGCTCCAGTCGGCCTCGGCCAGCGCGTCGTAGTCGAGCTCGCCGTCGACCGTACACGTCGCCTCGACGTCGTCCTTCGCCCACAGCGCGTCGACGTACGCGGCGGCCGCCGCCCGGGTCGTCGAGGGGTCGAGGTGGGCGAACTGGTATCGGTCGACGACCGCGAAGGCGTCGATCGCCTTCTCCCGCTCGCGCCGGTCGTGCCACCGGAACCCGAGGCAGATCTGTTCTGCCATCTCGCTCGCGACGTCTCTCGCGGGCTCGTCCCCGAAGACGGCCGAACTCGCCCCGTGGTCGGCCGAACTACTCATTGTCACCCCACGAGGTGCCACCGTCGGCGGACGGGGCCGCCCGATCGCTCCCGAGGCCGCTCCGCGTCGATCCATCGTGCTCAGCTACCCTGCCGGGGGTCGTCGGGGTCGTCGTCGACATATTTTCACCAATCACGGGACGTAGTAAAAACTGGACGCAGTGACTTCAGATTCTGAAGAAACCCCGGGCGGAGTACCGCATATTCTGGTGATACATCGAGAGGCATGTGTGGTTTAGCTCGCTACATCCGCGTACGGATCTACAGGTCATAAACTCCTGATCCGGCTCAGAATCCGATCCACGCTCCCTTCGCCACGAACCGGACGTGGCTCGCGGGGGTGCGACCGTCCCGACCGGGCCACGGTTCGGTCGCCCTCAGAGGAGTTCGCGCGGGAACTCGGCGAACGTCTCCGCGCCGTCGTTCGTCACCCTGAACGTCTCGCTGATCTCGACGCCGAACTCGTCGTACCAGATGCCGGGGATGAGGTGGAACGTCATGTCCTCCTCGAGCACGGTGGTGTCCCCGGGGCGGAGGCTGGCGGTGTGTTCGCCCCAGTCCGGCGGATAGCCGAGCCCGCAGGCGTAGCCGATGCGGGACTCCTTCTCGATCCCGTACTCGGCGATGACCTCCCGCCAGGCGGCCTCGATCGACTCCGCGGTCACGCCCGGCTCGACGGCGTCGAGCGCCGCCTCGAGCCCTTCGACGACTATCCCGGCGGTCTCGTCCATCTCTCTCGGGGGATCGCCCACGTTCACGGTGCGGGCCATCGGGCAGTGATACCGGTGTTTGCAGCCGGCGAGTTCGATGATGACCGGATCGCCCTCCTCGAACTCCCGGTCGCTCCAGGAGAGGTGTGGCGTCCCCGTGAACTCCCCCGAGGGCATCAGCGGGGCGATCGCGGGGTAGTCCCCGCCGTCGGCCTCGACCCCCTCGATGAGCGCCTCGTAGATGGCCGCCGCGGCGGTCGACTCGCGGACCCCCGCCTCGATGGTCTCGACGCCCGCACGCATCCCGTGTTCGGCGATGCGCGCCGCCCGCTCCATCAGTTCGAGCTCCCGGTCGGTCTTCTTCAGCCGGATCCAGTTGACCAGCAGGGTGGCATCCTCGAGGTCCGCCGCTGGGAGGTTCTCCGCGAGGCGCTGGTGTGTCCATGCGGTGTAGTAGTAGGCGTCCATCTCCACGCCGACGGTGGCGTCGTCGAGACCGAACTCGGCGACGACCTCCGCCGTGTAGTCGGCGGGGTGGAGGTCGTACGGCGAGTGGACGTGCTCGTCGCTGTACGAGCGGACGTGCTCGTCGGGCAGCCAGGTCGTCACCTCGGCGGCCTTCGCGTCCATCTCCCGGCCGATCCACACCGGATCGGCGTCGAGCGTGACGAGCACCCCCTGATGGACGTAGAACGACCACCCCTCGTATCCGGTGAGGTAGTTCATGTTCGCCGGGTCGGTCACGAACAGGGCGTCCAGCTCCGCCTCCCGCATCCGCTCCCGGGTCCGGTCGAGCCGCGTCTCGTACTCGGTCGTCGGGAAGGGACTCGCTCGCTCCATACCCGCCGGTCCGGACACGTCGTGATAAAATTTCGTGTACGGGGGGTACAGCATCCGTGTACGACTCCGATCGGCCTCCGGGGCGGCGACGTGACAGCTATTCTCCGAAATAATCGGCAATCGCGTGCCGATTCGGCGCTACGGCGGACAATCTATTTACGTCGGGTTTCCGTCCTCCCGACATGGCCGGTCCACCCATCGACGAACTGCATTTCGCACAGAAACCGGACGTCGGCGAGGTCCCGGGTCCGAAGACCCGCAAGCAACTGGAGCGCCAGCGCGAGATCGACTCCAGCGCCGTCGCCTACCCCGAGGACATCCCGATCGCGTTCGAGGAGGGGCGCGGCGCGACGATCCGCGACGTCGACGGGAACGTCTACCTCGACTTCTTCGCGGGCATCGGCGTGCTCAACGTCGGCCACTCCAACCCCTACGTCCTGGAGGCGGTCCACGAGCAGGCCGACAAGCTGGTCCACACCGTCGACTTCCCGACCGACGCCCGGCTCGACCTGATCGAGAAGCTGAACGAGATCGCTCCCGGGGACCTCGCGGACAGCAATCGCGTGGTGTTCGGCGGTCCCACCGGGAGCGACGCGGTCGAGGCGAGCATCAAGCTCGCGAAGTACAACACCGGCGGCGACGGCCTGGTCGCGTTCCGCGGGTCCTACCACGGGATGACCGCGGGGGCGCTGTCGCTCACCAGCACGAACAAGTTCAAGGAGGACTACTCGCCGATGCTCCCGGACGTCGTCCACGTCCGCTATCCCAACTCGTTCCGCGACCGCGGCGAGGGCGACGCCGTCTCGGTCTGCACCCGCGACGCGGCCGACTGCTGCGGGTCGTTCTCCTGTGCCCGTGCGCTCGACGAGGTCCGCGAGACGATCGAGGACCCCTACAGCGGGCTGGCGAACCCCGCGGGCATCTTCGTCGAGCCCATCCAGGGCGAGTCCGGCGTCGTCGTCCCGCCCGAGGGGTTCCTCGGTGGGCTCCGGGAGATCGCCGACGACAACGACCTCCCGCTGATGTTCGACGAGATCCAGTCCGGGCTGGGCCGCACCGGCGAGTGGTGGGCCAGCGACCACTACGGGGTGACGCCCGACATCATGACCTCGGCGAAGGCGATCGGCGGCATCGGCTTCCCGCTCTCCTGTACGATGTACCACGAGGACCTCGACACCTGGGACGCGGGCGGGCACGCGGGCACCTACCGCGGGCACGTCGTCGCGATGCGGGCCGGGCTCCGGGCCATCGAGTACATGGAGGATCACGACCTGCTCTCCCACGCGACGGACCTCGGGGAGTACATCCGGGGTCGGCTCCGCGAGGCCGGCGAGGGCAACCCCCTGCTCGGCGAGGTGCGGGGCAAGGGGCTGTTCATCGCCGCGGAGTTCACGGAGGACGGCCTCGTCGAGCGCATCCAGAAGCGGTGTCACGAGAACGGTGTCCTCGTCTGGACGGCCGGCCGCGGCGGGCGCGTGCTCCGGCTACTCCCGCCGCTGGTGCTGACCCGCGAACAGGCCGAGGTCGGCCTCGACGTCATCGCCGAGGCCATCGAGGCCGAGTGCGCCCGGGAAGTGAACGCGTGAGCGGGGTAGACCGGGGGGACGCGACGGACGTTCCGGACCGGATCGTCGAGCGACGGCGGGCGTTCCACCGCCGACCGGAGCCGGGCTGGTGTGAGTTCCTGACGACGAGCCTGCTGGTCGACGAACTCGAGTCCGTCGGCGTGGACGAGCTTCACGTCGGGCGCGAGGCGCTCCCCGGCGAGGCGCGGATGGCCGTCCCCGACGAGGCAGAGCTCGACACCTGGTTCGAGCGGGCCCGCGAGTCGGGCGCTCGCGAGGACGTCCTCGCCGCGACCGAGGGCGGACACACGGGCGTCGTCGCCGTCCTCGACCGGGGGGAGGGACCCCACGTCGCGCTCCGGGTCGACATCGACGGGCTGCCCGTCGAGGAGTCGACCGACGGGAGCCACCGGCCGGCGAGCGAGGGGTTCCGCTCCGAACACGAGGGGACGATGCACGCCTGCGGCCACGATGCGCACATGACCATCGGCCTCGGCACCCTCGAGGCGGTGAAGCGGAGCGAGTTCGAGGGCCGGTTCACGATCCTCTTCCAGCCGGCCGAGGAGCTCGGCGGCGGCGGCAAGCCGATGGCCGAGAGCGAGCACGTCGAGGGGGTCGACTACCTCTTCGCGGTCCACGTCGGGCTCGATCACCCGTCTGGTGAGGTGGTCGGCGGCACGGTCGAGCAGCTCGCGGTGAGCAACGTCCGGGTCGGGTTCCGCGGTCGATCCGCCCACGCGGGCAAGGAGCCCAACCGGGGGGCCAACGCCATGCAGGCGACCGCCGCGGCGGTACAGGGCGCCTACGGCATCCCCCGGCACGCCGACGGGGCGACCCGCGTCAACTTCGGCCGAGCGGAGGTCGGCACCGCGGCCAACGTCATCGCAGAGGAGGCGGCGCTGTGGGGCGAGGTTCGCGGTGAGACGACCGAGCTGATGGAGTACACCCGCGAGGAGCTCCGACGGATCGTCCGGGCGGCGGGCGAGATGCACGGCTGTGAGTCCTCGTTCGAGGTCGTGGGCGGGGCCCCCCGGGCCGACAGCGACGAGGAACTGGCCGAACTCGTGGCCGGGGTCGCCGCGGCCGACGACCGGGTCGACTCGGCGGTCACGCTCGACGCCTTCGGCGCGAGCGAGGACGCCACGCACCTGATCGAGACGGTTCAGGGAGCCGGCGGGCTGGCGACGTACGCGATCGTCGGGACGGACCACCCCGGCGCACACCACACCCCGACGTTCGACGTCGAGGAGGCCGACCTCGCCCTCGCTATCGACGTCCTGGCGGCGTCGGTGCTTCAGACCGCCGAGGAGCGCCCCGAACGCGGGGGACGCGAGGGCGACGACGAACGGGAGGGGGTGGTCGGAGGATGAGCGACGAGGGATCGAACAGCGATCTCCCGGCGGTCGATCACGCGGTCGTCGCCGGGTCGGACCTCGACGCGCTCGGGGCCGCGTTCGCCGAGGCCGGCCTCGTCACCGAGTACGGCGGCGAGCACTCGAACGGCGTCACGCACAACCGGGTCCTGGGATTCGCCGACCGGTCGTACCTCGAACTCATCTCGACGGTCGAATCGGGGGCCGAATCCCCCTGGTGGGACGAACCTATCCGCGGCGACGCCGGCCCGTGCGCGTGGGCGCTCCCGGTCGCCGACATCGAGGCCGAGACCGACCGCATCGAGTCTCTCGGCGTTCCCGTCGACGGGCCCGACTACTACACGCGCGAGCGGCCGGACGGCGTCACCATCGAGTGGGACCTCACCGAGGTCGGCGAGGAACTCGGTGCGACGCTCCCGTTCCTCGTCGCCGACCGAACCCCCCGCGAGTACCGGATCACGGAGTCCGAGAGCGTCGCCGGGACGGGGATCACGGGTATCGCCGAGGTGGTGGTCTGCGTCCCGAATCTCGACTCGGTAGGTCGGTTCGCGTCGTTCTTCGAGGCCGACTCGGTCGAGCGGACGACCCACGAGGGGTTCGGCGCGGAGCTCGCGCGGGTCGAGGACGCACCCGTGACGCTCGCGGAGCCGCTCTCCCCGAACTCGTGGCTCCGCGACCGCCTCGATCGGTTCGGCCCGCTCCCGTGTGCGTACCTGCTCGGGAGCGACGGGTCGGAACGAGTCGCCGAGCGGATCGATCTCGGGGGGAGCGAGCCGTGGTTCGACGACGAGGTGGGGTGGGTCGACCTCGACGTCGCAGGGCGGCTGGGCGTGTTGCGGTAGGTCCTCAGCTCCCGACGTCGGGTGGGGGTCGTCGCCGCGACCGCTCACGCGCAGTCGACGAGGATCCGGTCGACCCCGACCTCGACCCGGACCCGGAACTCGGTGACGAGCGAGTGCGGCGGCGCGCAGGCGTCGACCCCGGCGGCGGCGACGGTCGTGGGCACGCCCGCCTCCGCGACGGGCACGGCGACCCAGAGCAGGCTCGTGCCGGCACCAGCACGAGCGAGCGCCGGGAACGGCCGGTGCGTCCCCGACGCGTTCGCCGCCACCCGGTACCGCGCCACCCCGGTGCGGTTCGGTACCCGGACGCCGACGACACCCCCTTCGGCGAGCCGCGCGTCGAGGCCCGAGGGGTCGGTCGCGTAGTCGACGACCGCGGTCCCCCCGTCGCGGTAGAACACCTCGACGACCGAGACCGGGCCCTCGACCACCGAGAGGATCACCACGTACTCCCGCGCCCGCCCGTTCTCCAGGACGACCGGTGCCGGTTCGGCCATCGACGGTTCGGCCGTCGGTGTCGGCGTCGACCCGTCCGCGGGGACCGCCACGGGCGTCAGAGTGGGCGTGGGGTCGCCGTCCGTGGGTCCGCCGACCCCTCCGAGCGTGCCACAGCCGGCGAGAACCGCGAGGAGGAGTACCGCCAGGGCGGGAGTCGGGCGCATCACCCGATTCTCGGACGGTGGGGGGGTAAGGCCTGCGGCTCGTGGATCGTACACACTAACCGTCGACAGACGGTCCTCCCGGTCGGCGTAACGTCGCTCGCGTGGCACAGAAGCGGACGAATCGACGGTAGCCACGCCCGTGCACAACGCTTAAGGGCCTATCGTAAACGATTCTCGTGTATGAGCGATGGCGACGCAGACGACGACCACGGGCTCACCTTCTCGCCCGACCGCTCGCGCGGGATACTCACGCCCAGCGACAGGGAGTTCCTGCTGGGACGCAAGACCGACTACACGGAGCACTCGCGCAAACAGAAGCGCAACCGCATCCGCCGTCGGGTCCGCAACGCGGTCCTCGATTTCACGATCCTGTTCGACTACCTCGAGGACCGGGACCGGGAGCTGGTGTTCAACCCCGACGCCGACCACCGCGAGGAGTACACGCGGGGGATCACGAACATGCTCGCGTTCCTCCACCTGGGAACGATGGGCTACTACACGCCGTTCAAACACATGCTCGGCGAGGGGGTCAACCGGGCCGAACAGGAGCTCGCGGGGTCGGACTACCGGATGGTCTCCGTGGAGTTCAACGTCGACCCGGTGGGGAACATCGACGTCGACGCCGTGCTGGACAAGCTCGAGGCCGAGCGGTTCGAGGAGGTGACCGACGAGGAGCTCCGCGCGTTCGTCCGGCTGCTCACCGAGACCGGCCTGGTGTCGGCCGACGAGATGCGTCCGGCCATGAAGGAGCACATGTCGGCGTTCGTCGAGCGCCTCGAGGCCTCCGACCGGGCACGCGACGCCGCGCTCCGCGATCTCAGGAACGGCTGACCGCCGATCGGGACACGAAGCCGGGGCCCGCGCGGTAGCCCCCGGCTCTCGGAGTCGGGCGGACGCCTTCGGATCCCGGCAGGTTTGGTGTTGTCACAACACATTAGGGGGGGCGGCGAGATGGTCCACCCGTCTATGGCAACCGAATCGTCGTCGATCATCTCCCGGGTCAACGAGGGAGCGTCGGCGTTCATCAGGGCGAACCGGCGGTCCGTGGTCGGGATGGGGCTGCTGTTGCTGCCGGCCCTGCTGTTCGTCGCGCTGTCGATGGTGTTCCCGACGGTGATCCTCTTCGAGTTCAGCTTCCAGCCGTTCGTCGACGGCAACATCGTCGAGGGGTTCACCCTGGCGCACTTCGAACGCGCGCTCGGCGTCGACCTCTACCAGGGCATCCTCTTCCGGACCGTCCGGATCGCGGTGATCGTGACGCTGCTCGACTTCCTGCTCGGCTTCCCGCTGGCCTACGCCGCGGTCAGGAAGGGCGGGCTGGTGGGCAAGCTCATCGTCATCTCGACGCTCGCGCCCCTGACGATCGACCTCGTCGTCCGATCGTTCGGCTGGTTCGTGCTCCTCTCGGGCAACGGGCTCGTCCCCACGCTGCTGACCGCGACCGGGCTGTTCGACCAGCCCCCGAAACTCCTGTTCAACGAGGTGGGGATCATCATCGGGCTGACCCACGTGATGCTCCCGTTCATGGTGTTCCCGATCGTGAACGTGATGCACACCATCCCGCGATCGCTGGAGGACGCCGCCCGTAACCTCGGGGCCAACCGGTTCACGGTGTTCGCGCGGGTGCTGTTCCCGCTCGCGCTCCCGGGCATCAGCGCCGGCGTGCTCATCACGTTCATCGTCGCGATGGCCTCCTACGTCACCCCGGCCATCCTCGGCGGTGGCGTCGACGTGGTCCCCGTCGTGATCACCGACACCATCACCAGCACGAGCAACTGGCCGTTCGCCAGCGCGCTGTCGGTCATCCTCGTGGTGATCGCCCTGTTCGTCATCCTGGGCTACCAGCGCGCGCTCAAGCGCATCTCCGGCGTCGGGGGTGTCTGAAGTGGCGACCGAGGACTCCGGCTCGGGTTCGAACGTCAGGCTCGACCGACTGCTCGAGCGGGCCGCCGACGCCGGCTACGACCTGCTGGTCTACGCGACCATCCTGTTCCTCCTCGCCCCGCTGGTCGTGGTCGTCATCATCTCGTTCCAGTCGAACGCGTACGCGGGGTGGCCACCCCAGGGGTTCACCCTGGAGTGGTACACGACGCTCCCGGAGAACCTCGCCAACCTCGGGGTGGTCTCGGCGCTGTTCTCCAGCATCTACCTCGCGGTCGCCACGGCGGTGATCTCGACGACGCTCGGCGGCCTCGCCGCCTTCGCCATCGTCCGGTACGACTTCGAGTACCAGATGACCCTCGAGACGGTGCTCATCTCGCCGCTCATCTACCCCTGGATCGTCATCGGGTTCTCGCTGCTGCTGCTCGTCGGTCGGATCAACGACCTGCTCGGGCTGAACATCCGGTTGTCGTTCTGGACGCTGCTCATCGGGCACGTCATCTTCACGCTGCCGTACCCGATACGGACCATCGGGGCCAGCCTCCAGAACTACAACCTCTCGCTGGAGGAGGCCGCACAGAACCTCGGCGCGACGGAGCTCGAATCCTACCTCCGGGTGACGCTCCCGCTCGTCCAGCCGGGCGTCCTCTCGGGGCTCGTGTTCACGTTCGTCCTCTCCTTCAACCAGTACATCATCTCACTGTTCCTCTCCGGCCCGGAAATCAGCACGATGCCGCTGGTGCTGTTCAGCCTCTTCTACAACACCTCACCCGCCCAGCTGGCGGCCATCGCCACCCTCCTGATGGGTGGCATCCTCACCATCGTCCTCGTCATGGAGTACGTGGCGGGGATCAGCGAGTTCATGTGAACTCACCCCGGGCCGTCTCCGGCCCGACCCGGCGTCCGCACCGGACGCATCACCGGTCGCTTCCCGCCCGACTCGACGACCCGCGCTACGGCGGCTCGACCTCGGCTCTCCCCGTCGAACGCCGGCCGTCGAGGCCCGTACGGACGGTCGTGACGCCACCGGCGATCGGTCGGACCGTTACACGATCACCGGCTGAGGACGACGACATCCCTCACTCGACCCGCTCCATCGGGTCGCGGGTCAGCGTGAGGTCGATGACGAACTCGCCGTCCTCGATGTCGAACCGGGCGGATTCGAGTGTCGTCTCGTAGACCTTGTGGTGGTGGCCGTCCTCGTCGACCCGGCGGTCCTGTCGGAGCAGGTCGTGATCCTCTAAGACGTCGAGCCGGCGGTAGACGGTCGGCTGTGAGACCTCGAGTCGCTCGGCCAGCGCCTCGGCCGAACGGGGTCGCTCGGACGCGAGCGTGAGGATCCGACGCGCGCGCTCGTCACCGAACACGTCGAAGACGTTCCGGGGGTTCCACTCCTTGCCCACGGTTACCTCACAGCACTCCCAGACCCGTGAATGCTACGCCGACCGAGCGGTCGCGGGCGGGGTCCCGGGCGCGACGCTCGGCGTGTGTGTCGAACGTCCGTGAACGGGCCACAGAACGGAGTCGGAACGGCGACGGGCGAGGGACGGCCGACGGCCCGGTCCGGGGTCGTGTTCAGACGTTGGCGACGCGGGTGTCCCCGCGGTCCCAGGTGAGGACGACGTCGTCGCCCTCCTCGAACCGGTGTGTCGAGTGTTTGTTCTCGGTCTCGGCGATGATCTCCTGACCGTGGACGTCGACGTAGTAGCGCAGCTTCGAGCCGATGAACAGCACCCTGTTGACCGTCCCCTCGACGGCGTTGTCCCGCGAGGGCGTCACCCCGGGGGCCTCGAGGTCGATCTTCTCCGGGCGGACGAAGACGACCTGCTCCCCGGGATCGCCCCCGCGGTCGGTGACGGCGATGTCCGACCCGTTCAGCCGGAGCGAGAGGCCGGCGTCGCTCCGGGAGAGATCGCCCTCGAGGAAGTTGGTGTCGCCGATGAAGTCCGCGACGAACTCCGTGGCGGGCTCCTCGTAGATCTCGGTGGGGGTGGCGATCTGCTCGATGTGTCCCTCGTTCATCACCGCGACCCGGTCGGCCATCGTCAGCGCCTCCTCCTGGTTGTGGGTGACGTAGAGGGTCGTGATTCCGAGCTCGTTCTGGAGCTCGACGAGTTCGACCTCGAGCTGGTCGCGGAGCTTCTTGTCGAGCGCCCCCAGCGGCTCGTCCATCAGGAGGACGGCCGGCTCGATGGCGATGGCGCGTGCGGTGGCGACGCGCTGCTGTTGCCCCCCGGAGAGTTCGGGCGGGTTGCGGTCCCGGAACCCGGACAGGTCGACCATCGAGAGCACCTCCTCGATACGCTCGTCGATCTCGTCGGAGGAGTAGCCCTTTCGCTTGAGTCCGAACGCGATGTTCTCGCCCACGGTCATGTGGGGGAACAGCGCGTAGTCCTGGAACACCATCCCGGTGTCGCGCTTGTGGGTCGGGACGGTCGTGACGTCCCGCCCGGCCAGGGTGATCCGGCCCTCGGTGGGGGTCTCGAACCCGGCCAGCATCCGGAGGGTGGTCGTCTTCCCCGACCCCGAGGGGCCGAGCAGGGCCAGCAGTTCGCCCTGCCTGACCTCGAAGGAGACGTCGTCGACCGCCGTGATGTCCCCGAACCGCTTGGTGACGTTCCGGTACTCTATCGCCGCCGCGTCGCCGTCAGTCATGATCTTTGTGGAGTCGGAGTGTTCGGTGTTCGGTTCATCGACGGGTGGGAGCCGCTCAGCCCGAGAAGATCTCGTTCCAGCGCTGGCTCCAGTCGTCCCGGTTGTCCCAGATGTACTGGAAGTCCGGGAACGCGAGGTCCTCGAACGTGTCCGGCGTCGCGGCACCGAACTCGAGGGCCTGATCGGCGACCGTGGCGTTCTGGTTGGTGACACCGCAGCCCATCGCGGCGGAGGCGGCCTCCTGGAACTCCACCGAGAGACACTCGTTGGCGTAGGTCATCGCCGCCTCCATCTTGTCGGTGTTCCTCGGGACGGCCACGCTCTCGGCGAACGCGATACCGACGGGGTCGGGCCGGAACACCGGTGTGATCGGCGCGTCGTTCTGGAACATGTCGAACACCATGTAGTCCCAGAAGACGTTGAGCGTGTCCACGTTGCCGCTGGCGAGCTGCTGTTTCGCGCTCGCGACGCCCTGGTAGCTGTTCGAGACGTTCGGCTTGAGGTTCTCCTCCAGGTACTGGAAGCCGGCCTCGACGTCCAGGTCCGAGGAGCTGAAGTCCTCCCCGGTGGCGATGGCCGAGGCCATCAGCAGCAGGTACGGACCGCCGGACCACGAGAACGGGACCAGCGACGTCGACTCGGACTCGGTCATCACCTGCTCGTAGCTCGTCGGGGGTTCGTCCCACATGTTGGTGTTGACGACCGGGAGGACCTCGCCGATCTCCCAGGAGACCCCCGTCGAGTCGTAGTGGACGAACTTGTCGTAGATGTCGCCCAGGTTGGTGACGATGTCCTCGTGGTCGCTCATCGGCTCCAGCCACTCGTTCCTGGAGGCCCGCTCGATGCCGATGACGTCCGGGATGATGACGTCCGGCGGGTTGTCCGGGTTGGCCTGGATCTGGGTCAGCTGCTGGGTCGTCACCGCCGTCTCGGTGTTGATGTTCAGGTTGTACTTCTCCTCGACGCGCGGGATGAGCTCCTGCTGGTGGACGGTACTGATCGAGCCCACGTTGAGCATCACGTTCAGCGTCTCGCCGCCGAAGTCCCGGGCCTCGCCCGAGTCCGTCCCGGCGTCGGTCTCGGTGCTCCCGCCGTCGCCGCTGCTGGTCTCCGTCGGGGTCGGGGTCGAATCGCCGTCCCCGCCCCCGCCGTCGCCAACCTCGACGCCGCCGTCCCCGCCGTCCCCACCGTCGCCGCCGCCGAGACAGCCGGCGAGTCCCGTCAGCCCGACCGTCCCGGTCAGCCCGGCGGCCTTCAGGAACGTCCGCCTACTGTCCTTGCGTGTCGGTCTCTCCTCGTTTGTCATTGTCGTACAGTCAACCGTTGCCGGACCAGATACATATAGTTTAACGATACGGAACCCCGATCGGAGATTATTTTAATATATTTAGAACGAAAATAAATGGCTACTGTTTCACGGACGCCATCCGTCCACGAAAAATGTGTACGAGTTGCCGTCCGGCGGGTTTCGGGTCGTGGTTACGTCGCGGTCGCAGGGGTCACCAGACGGGGTCCCGGACGTCGTGGACCTTCGGACGCATCGACCCGACGGCCTCGATCCGCTCCTCGGCCACCTCGTTCGCCACCGCGTAGGTCGGCCGGTCCTCCTGCTCCGCGCGCCGACCGATGTCCAGCATCCGGTCGTAGATGGCGTCGATCATCGCCCGGGCGCGCTCGTGGTTGTACCCGCCCTTCCGGAGGAGGTCCGTGTCGTCGATGGTCCGCCCGGAGTTGGCGAGGTAGTCCGGCGCGTAGAGGATCCCCTCCTCGTGAAGCCGCGTTCCGTGGCGCTCCTCGTCGTCGAGCTGGTTGTTCGCCGCGCCACAGACGATGTCACACTCCAGTTCGGGGATGGTCTCGTCGTTCACCACGAACCCGAGCGCCGAGGGCGCGAACACGTCGCAGTCGACGCCGTAGACGTCCTCCGGGCCGACGACGCCGACCCCGTACTCGTCGACGAGCGCGTCCACGGTCTCGGTGTCCGGGTCCGCGACCGTGACCTGTGCGCCGCGTTCGGAGAGGTAGTGGACCATGCTCGCGCCCATCTCGCCGACCCCCTGGATGGCGACGTGGAGGTCCGCGAGGTCGCGGTCGTCGTAGGTCAGGTCACAGCAGGCCTCCATGGCACGGATGACGCCGAGGCCACCGCCGTGATACTCCTCGCTCGGGTGGTCGAACTGTTCGGGCAGCCCGATCACGTAGTCCGTCTCCATGTTCACCCACCGGAGTTCGCGCTCGCCGGTGCCGACGTCCCCGCCGGTGACGAACCGGCCGCCGAAGCTGTCGACCATCCGGCCGTACGACCGGTAGAGCGCCTCGGAGTTCTGGTCCTCGTCATCGACCCAGATGACCGCCTTCGCCCCACCCATGTTGATCCCCGAGATGGCGTACTTGTAGGTCATCGCGCGCGAGAGCCGGAGCACGTCGACGATGGCCTCCTCCTCCGACTCGAACGCGTAGCGACGGGTCCCCCCCGCGGCCGGCCCGAGGGTCGTGTCGTGGATGCCGACGAACCCCCGGAGACCGGTCTCGTCGTCACGGAACGACTTCAGCTCCTTGTGGCCGTGTTCGGCCATCATCTCGGTCAGATCGGTCATACTCCCGAGTATCGGATCGGGGATATAGTTCTGGTGCCCGGCCGCGCCAGCTCCGGCGTCGTCTCCGGGTTTCTGTCGAACCAGTTCCGCTCGTGCCGCCTCCCGGTGACGGTCGATTCCGAGACGCTTCGAACGGCTCTCACTCGGCGGCGGCCAGCAGGGGATTTTCGGAGACTGGATCACACAAAGAATTATGATGATCGGCCTGTCAGGCACGGTAACGCGAGCAACGGACCGTTGCCGGGCGCATCCCCTCCGACTCCCACCCTGTGTCCTGGCCCGCCCGGGCGAGACCCTGGGTCGGAGGTTCGGAGGGGCCTGCTCCCACAGACGGCCCTGTGTCGTGCCCCCTGGCCACATGAACGCCTCCGATCTATCGGCCCTCGACCTGTCGGACAGAGAGGAATTACGCGTCGCACTCACCGCGCTACTCCGCGCTGCCAACCAGCAGAGCAGCAGTATTTCCGGTGGGTACCGGGTCGAAATCGAGGACGGCGAGCAGGGGTTCGGTGTCGAGATCTACCGGGTCTCGACCCCCGACGAGTAGGCGGCAGTCTCAAGCGTTCTTCGGCTGTGGGGTACGCGCGTGGTTCGATCCCTGGGAGCCGAGCAGGTACGCACAGACGGCCGAGTGCGCTCGCCGGAGTCGCTGCGACGCGGCGGTATCCGAGATCCCGAGTCGATCGGCCAGGTCGACGAGCGTGATCCGCCTGGGGACGTCGAAGTACCCCTCCTCGCAGGCGATCGTCAGCGCCTCCCGCTGTCCCTCGGTGAGCATCGACTGCACCGTACCCTCTCCGAGTCCCTCGGGCGTCGATTCGAACAGCCGTCTGAACTCGAACGCGATCTCGTGGTCGCGACAGAACCGGTAGACGTGCTGGTACGCCGTTCGGTCCGGGAACCGAGCCCGGCACCACCATCCGTTCCGCGTTCCGATGGCCTCTTCGAGCACGCCGCCCACCTCCATGAACTCCGGCAGCAGATCCGCCGTCCGACCGAGTTCAGTGAGGTCCACTCGATACAGTCGACGCTCATCCAGATCGACGAGCGTCGACGGGTTCCTCGCCGAATCATCGTCCTCGATCGCCGTGTTCACCGCCTCGAAATCGTCGCTGGTGACCCAGACGAGCATCTGGGTCGGACCGTCCGGCTGGGTGCACGTCTCCTCCCAGCGGAGCTCACAGTCGGGAACCCGCCGAAGGACCTCACCCAGAATGGGGGAATCGACGACGAACTCGGCGAGGATCATAACTAATACCTCGTTATATATAATTTAAAATTATGCTAAATTTGCATACACGAGAATGGTGGAATTATCCGGGCGCTCCCCGATCCACACATCCAGCGATCACGCCTCCACCTGTGTCTCTCCCGCCACGATCTCGACGTGTTCCCGGCTCATCTCGTCGTGGCACACGGTCCGTGCCCCGTGTTATCAGTCCTCCGCCGCCTTCCGTGCGCCGAGGAACTGCGTGACGACCGCCGCGCCGACCATCGAGGTCGTGTCGTTGGCCTCGAGCGGCGGGGCGACCTCCATCAGGTCGGCCCCCCGAACGGCCTCGTGCTGACCGATCTGGAACACCGCTTCGAGCAGTTCGTGAGTGAGCAGTCCGCCCGGGCTCGGGGCCGTCGTCCCGGGGGAGACGCCGGCGTCGAGTACGTCGATGTCGACCGAGAGGAACACCGCGTCGGTCCCGTCGGTCGCCCGTTCGAGCGCGCGCTCGGCCGTCGCCGCGACACCCTCCGCCCGGATGTCGCGGGTCGTGACGATCTCCGTGCCGTTCTCCCGGAGCCAGTCGACGTAGTACTTCGAGTTGTGCCACCCCGAGAGGCCGTACTCGACGAAGTTCCCGTGGTCGAGCTTCCCGGAGTCGTCCTCCAGCAGCCGCCGGAAGGGCGTCCCCGAGGAGAGCTCGCCGCCGTGGGAGTGCCGGACGTCGTGGTGGGCGTCGACGTTGATCACGCCGACGTCCCCGTCGACGGCGTTCATCAGCCCCTTGCCCGTCGGGTACGAGAGCGAGTGATCGCCGCCGATCGTGACGGGGAAGACGCCCCGTTCGGTGAGCGCGGTACAGACCCGCTCGACGCGGTCGTGGGTCCCCCGGACGTCGGTGTGCTCGACGCGGACGTTCCCGAAGTCCACCACGTCGAGCCCCTCGCTGATGTCGACGTCGAGCGCGGGGTTGTAGCAGGTGCCGTGGGTGAGCTTCGAGCGCACGCCCTCGGGTCCGTAGCGCGACCCGCGCGCGCCCGCGACGCAGGCGGTGTCGAACGGCGCACCCAGGATGCCGACGTCTGCGCTCTCGGCCTCCCGGAAGTCGTCGATGATCTCGCCGACGTTGACGTCGTACTCGTCCTCGACGCCCACGCTGTATCCCGGATACGGTGAGAGCAGCTCCCGCACCTCCTCGGGCAGGTCGAACCCCGTTCCGTCCGTGGTTTCAGACATGTCATGAGAAGTCGACGGGGACGCCATAGGGGTTTGGGTCGCGCGGTGAGAGGTAGGGTTATACCGATCCCCCATCTGCCACGCCACATGACCGGCAGACTGGCGGGGAAGACCGCGATCGTCACGGGGTCGAGCAGCGGTATCGGGGAGGGTATCGCGCGGCGGTTCGCCGCCGAGGGCGCGAGCGTCGTGACGAACTCGCGGTCGATGGAGCGGGCGGAGGCGACGGCGGAGTCGATCCGGGACTCCGGGAACACCGCCGTCGCCGCCGAGGCCGACGTGAGCGAGAAGGCCGAGGTCGAGGCGCTGGTCGACGCCGCGGTCTCCGAGTTCGGGAGCCTCGACGTGATGGTCAACAACGCCGGAATCAGCCACATCGACCCCGTCCTGGAGATGCCCGAGGAGGAGTGGCGGCGCGTGATCGACGTGAACCTGACCGGGCCGTTCTTCGGCTCGCAGGTGGCGGGCGAGCGGATGGCCGAGCAGGGCGACGGCGGACAGATAATCAATATTTCGAGCATCTTCGGCTCCATCGGCGTTCAAGGCCGGGCACCGTACAACGCCTCGAAGGGCGGGCTGAACAACCTCACGCGCAACCTGGCGGTGGAACTCGCCGAGTACGACGTGGGCGTGAACGCGCTCGCGCCGGGGTTCATCAAGACGGCGCTGGACGAGCAGACCCGCGAGGAGAAGGAGGGGGAGGACGAGGACGTCGATCGCTCGGACCGTCCCTGGCCCCGCTACGGCTACGAGGACGGGGACATCCGCGACCGCGTTCCGCTGGATCGGTTCGGCTCCACCGAGGAGATGGCCAACTGCGCGACGTTCCTCGCCGAGGGCGACCACTACATGACGGGTGAGGTGATCCACGCCGACGGCGGCTGGCTGGCGTTCGGCTGGGGGAGCAAGGGCCGGTGACATCCTCCTCGCCGTAAACGACGAGGCTTCCCACGGCCCCGCACCGCTGGGTTGGGAACGTACGTGTACGACCCGACGTGTCGATGGGAGTGCCACGCCCCCGTTACTCCTATCGGCCGGTGGGTTCGGGTGGTTCTGCCCCGGTGACTCGGAGGTATCTCAGTTCTTTTGTGTCGGTGATACTTACTCACTCCCCAGACAACATACGTGTGCGTGTCGGATTCACGCCCGCGGTACACGGCGGGATTTTCTCCTTGATGAAAGACAGCCAGCTCGGCTCCCGGTCCCCGGTTCCGGCCGCGCGCGACGGGGAAGTTTATGAACGCGAGCGAACTAGAGGAGGCATGGAGTGGAAGACGGACTGGGGACTGCGGGGGCGCATGTTCCTGACGATGTTCCTGCTGTTCGCCCTCTACATCGTGTTCGTGGGAGCGATGGCGGCCTTCTTTCCGACCCGAATCCTCCCGATCCTCGTCGTGATGACGCTGTTTCTCGGGGCCCAGTTCCTCTTCAGCGACAAGCTCGCGCTCTGGTCGATGGGCGCGAAGGAGGTGAGCGAGGAGGAGTACCCCGAGCTACACGCGATGGTCTCGCGGCTGTCCCAGCAGGCCGACCTGCCAAAGCCGAAGATAGCCGTCGCGGACTCGCGGGTGCCCAACGCCTTCGCGACCGGGAAGTCCCCGTCGAGTTCGGCGGTCGCCGTCACCACGGGGATCATGCGGACCCTGAACGAGGACGAACTGGAGGGGGTGCTCGCCCACGAGCTCGCGCACATCAAGAACCGCGACGTGATGGTGATGACCATCGCGTCGTTCCTCTCGACCATCGCGTTCGTCGTGGTGCGGTGGGGGTGGCTGTTCGGCGGCGGCCGCGAGCGCGGCGGCAACCAGGCCCCGGTCATCGTCGCCATCCTCGCCTCGCTGGCGGTCTGGATCGTCTCGTTCCTGCTCATCCGGGCGCTCTCGCGCTACCGCGAGTACTCCGCCGACCGGGGCGGGGCGGTCATCACCGGCAAGCCCTCGGCGCTGGCCTCCGCCCTGCTGAAGATCTCCGGACGGATGGATCAGGTGCCCAAGGAGGACCTCCGGGATCAGGCCGAGATGAACGCGTTCTTCATCATCCCCATCAAGTCGGGCATCGTCGGCCGGCTGTTCAGCACTCACCCCTCGACGGAGAAGCGGGTCGAGCGCCTGCGTGAACTCGAGCGGGAACTGGAGACGTAGGCGGCCGGTATCCGCACGGACTGGCCCCGCGTCGACGCGCCGACACCGCTTCCCTTTACCTCCCGGGCCCTCTCCCTTCGGTATGGGCATCTTCGACACCCTCCGGGAGGTCCTGGGGGTGCGGGCCGAGACGGACGCGGCCCGCAACGCCGACCCGGACGACCTGTTCGGCATGACGACGGCGTACGTCACGATGGAGGCCGACCTCGGGTACGTCCCGACCTCCGACGCCGCACTCTGCTTCTCGGGCGTGGACTCCTCGCAGTTCGCGGACGCCGTCGAGGAGGTCGAGGCGATCCTCGAGGCCGGCGAGAAGGAGACGGGAACCGAGTTCGAGGTCCGCGGGGACTCGAAGGGCTACGAGTGGGTCGTCCTCCACGACGACGACTTCGAGGATCTGGTCACGAGCGTCCACTTCGCGGCCGACACGCTCGTCGAGCACGGCTTTGGCTCACGACTGCTCGCGGCGCTGTTCAGTTTCACCCGCGAGACACCTGGGTCTCGGGGGGGAGACGGCTCCGCCGCCGCGCGCGACCGAGACGGCACGACGGCCTACTGGATCTACTCCTTCCGGCGCGGCTCGTTCTACCCGTTCGTCCCCGAGGCGAACCGGGAACGGGATTCGAGCGCCGAGTTCAAGCTCCAGTCCGTCCTCGACGGCGAGATCGAGGTCGAGGACGACACCTCCTACTGGTACCCCCTGTGGCCCGAGGGGAACGGCCATCCCTGGGGCTGAGCGGGCCGATCCGGTCCTTCTTGACTCGCCGCCGCGCGACCCCCGCTCCCGGCCGTTCCGCGATCCCTCATACTTGAACCTGTGTCAGGACTGTCATCCCGTCCCCGCTGTGCCCTTCGATTTCACTTTCACTGGCCTGTTAACGAGGGTTTATGTGCTATCCCGCGGAAGGACCGTCCATGGCAACGACTGCTGCCGACCTGGAGGAGCTGCCGGGCGTGGGCCCCGCGACGGCCGAGAAGCTGATGGACAACGGCTACGACTCGTACCAGAGCATCGCCGTCGCCAGCCCCGCCGAGCTGTCGAACAAGGCCGACGTCGGCGAGTCCTCCGCCGGCGACATCATCAACGCCGCGCGCGACGCCGCCGACATCGGCGGGTTCGAGACCGGCGCGGCCGTCCTCGCGCGACGCGAGCGCATCGGCAAGCTCAAGACGCTCGTCCCGGAGGTCGACGAACTCCTGGGTGGCGGCGTCGAAACCCAGTCGATCACCGAGGTGTACGGCGAGTTCGGGGCCGGCAAGTCCCAGATCACCCACCAGCTCGCGGTGAACGTCCAGCTCCCCGCCGAGTACGGCGGACTCGAGGGACGTGCGGTGTTCATCGACTCCGAGGACACGTTCCGCCCCGAGCGCATCGACGAGATGGTCCGCGGGCTCGACGAGGAGGTCCTCGCGGCGACGATGGAGCTCAAGGGGATGGAGGACGCCGACCCCTCGAACGAGGGCGACATGGAGGAGCTCGTCTCCCGGTTCCTCGACCTGATCCACGTCGCCAAGGCGTTCAACTCCAACCACCAGATCCTGCTCGCGGAGAAGGCCAAGGAGATCGCCGGCGAGTACGAGGAGGACGAGTTCCCCGTCCGCCTGCTTTGCGTGGATTCGCTCACCGCCCACTTCCGCGCGGAGTACGTCGGCCGCGGCGAGCTCGCCTCGCGCCAGCAGAAGCTCAACAAGCATCTCCACGACATCGACCGCGTCGGCAACCTCTACAACGCCGCGGTGATCGTCACGAACCAGGTCCAGTCGAACCCGGACGCCTTCTTCGGCGACCCCACCAAACCCATCGGCGGGAACATCCTCGGGCACAAGTCGACGTTCCGTATCTACCTGAAGAAATCGAAGAACGACAAGCGCATCTTCCGGCTCGTCGACGCGCCGAACCTCCCCGACGGCGAGGCGATCATGCGGGTCAAGGGCAGCGGCCTGAAGCCGGAGTAGTCGGACAGGTTCGCGCGCTCGTCCCTCGTTCGCCCAACCTCCCGTTCCACCCCTATCCGCCGAGCGCGATAGCGTCACGGGAGGCCGTACCGTGCTACGGAAGCTTCGGACTTCCCTCTCCGGGTGTCACCTCGAACGCGTTGAGCACGCAGGCGATCGTGCTGTAGTAGCCCATCGTCGCCGTGAGTTCGACGACGCCCTCGACGCCGAACTCGGCCTTCGCCTCCTCGAAGGGGTCGTCGGGGACCGCGCGGTCACGGAACAGGTGTCGTCCGTAGCGGACGACCAGCGCCTCGGTCCCGGTGAGGTCGTCGAGCGGGTCGCGTTCGGCGACGACCTCGATCGCTTCTTCGCGGACGCCCGCCTCCCGGGCGATCGGCTCGTGGGCCGCCCACTCGTAGGCGCAGTCGAACTCCCGAGCGGTCGTCAGGATAGCGAGTTCGCGAACCGAGTCGGGCAGTCCGCTCTCGAAGCGCACGTACGCGCCGAGGTGTCCCACTCTACCCGCGAGTTCGGGACTGTTCAGGAGCACGCCGAACGGGCCGCTGATCCGCCCCCGACTCTCCATGATGTCGTCGTAACGCTCGCCGCCCCCCTCCGGGACCTGCTCCCGCTCGGTGATGTAGGGGACTCGCGTCGTATTGCCTTCCATCGTCGTGAGGTCCTTCCACCGTGGCTTAGGTGTTCGCCCTCCCCGATGATTCGAACGACCGCCGACGTCTCCACCTCCGTCCGATTCTACAGGTCCGCCCGTTCGAACGCCCAGTAGCCGAGCGCCACCGGAACCACGATCCAGAGCAGCAGGTAGATCACGAGCGCGGGGTCGGTGAGGTAGACGGGGAGGCCATCGCCCTGCTGGAGCGCCTGCGCGTAGATCTGTCCCTGGAAGCCGCTGAAGACGCTCGTCCGGGCTTCGAGCGGCGACTGTGGGCCGACGCTGGCGACGAGCGACTCGTACGCCCTGACGGGGTTGATGTGCCGGATGACGAGGAAGGTCTGGATCAGCGCCTCGTTCCCCAGGTCGGTGTTCTCGGCGATCCGCTGGAAGACCGCGTTCGAGAACTGGCCCCAGAGGAGGGTGAAGAGGACGTAGAGCCCGACGACGCCGACGACGGCACGTCGAGCCGTCGACGCGGCGGCGCTCGCGCCGAGGGAGATGGCGACGAAGACGATCCCGACGAGCGCCGTCGCGAGCGCGAACGCGAGGAACCCCACGGGTTCGAGCGTCACGCCCAGGATCGGGAAGACCGGCGCGGCGACCAGGAATCCCAGGAGGACGGGCACGGCGACGACGCCGCTCCGGCCGAGGAGCTTGCCGAGGACGACCGAGAGTCGCGAGTGCGGGAGCGAGAGCAGGAGCTTCATCGTCCCGGACTCGCGCTCGCCGACGAGCGCGGCGTAGCTCACGACGATACCGGTGAGCGGGATCAGGAGACGGGTGATCTGCGTGAGCGTACCGAGGAACGCGTCGGAGTTGAGGCTCTCGCGGACCTGCTGGGCCTGCGTGGCGTTCGTCCCGTTCGAGGCGTTCGCGGCGTTCTGGAGCGCCTGCGAGACCTGATCGGCGAAGAAGAACGCCGCGCTCGCGAAGAAGACGACGAAGACGGCACCGAGGATCAGCAGCGCCCGGGACTTGATCGCGTCCCGGAAGTCCTTCTCGGCGACGACCCGGACCGATCGGAGCAGGGCGTCGGTGTTCACGCCGACCCCTCCGTGTAGGCGGCGAAGAGGTCCTCGAGCGAGGCCTCGCGGGTGGTGAAGTCCTCGACCTCCGCGCCGGCCGAGCCGAGCGCCTCGAGGACGTCCATCTTCACGTCGCCCTCGCAGGCGACGACGAGCCGGCCGTCGTCCTCTGCGCGGACCTCCGAGACGCCCTCGACCCCCCGAGCGGCTTCGACCGCGCCGTCGGGGAGCGTCTCGACGTCGATCTCGAGGGTGGTCTCCGCGCCGCTGCGCTCGCGGAGCCCCTCCACGGAGTCGACGGCGACGAGCTCGCCCTCACGGAGAATGCCCACGCGGTCACAGACGGCCTCGACCTGTCCCAGGATGTGCGAGGAGAAGAACACCGTGGCCCCCCGGTCGCGCTCGGCGCGGACGAGTTCGCGCATCTCGCGGGCCCCGTTCGGGTCCAGCCCCGCCGACGGTTCGTCGAGGATGAGGAGGTCGGGTTCGCCGACGAGCGCCATCGCGAGCGCGAGGCGCTGGCGCATCCCCGTCGAGAACCCCCCGGCGCGGCGACCGGCCGCGTCCGAGAGTCCCACGCGGTCGAGGAGTTCGTCTGGGTCGTCGGTCGCGCCCTTCGACTCGATAGCGAAGCGGAGGTGTTCGCGGGCGGTCAGGCGTCCGTAGACGTCGAACCCCTCGGGGAGCACGCCCGTCCGGTCGCGGACGGCGACCGATTCGGTACCCGCGTCCCGGCCGAGCACCTCGACGCTGCCGGCGTCCGGACGGACGAAGTCCAGCAGGACGTTGATCGTCGTGGACTTGCCCGCGCCGTTCGGTCCGAGGAACCCGAACACCTCGCCCTCTTCTACCGCGAGGTCGAGCCCGCGTAGCGCGGTCACGTCGCCGAACCGCTTCTCGACCCCTGCCAGCTCGATGGCGGCCATATATACGTGCTTCCCAACCCTGTCCTAAATGCCTTCAGTTCTCCTTCGCCATCCGAGCCGGGGTTCCCGTGACGACGAGCGCACGGCTCGGCTCCTCCCATTTCCTGTCGAGCCTTCGTCGCCGGGTCGCGCTCCCGTCCCGCCGCCGGAGGTAAAAACATTCACTTACAGCGATCAATTTATGATATGTGGTAACATAACAATAGTGATCATGAGTACCACCGAGTCCACGGAACCGACCGGCGAACGGGCGACCTCCGTGTCCGAGACGGCCGAGGGGTTCGGGGGAGCCGGGACCCTCGGGTCCCGGCTGCGCGCGTGGTGGGCCAGACGTTCGATGAACGGGGCGGCCTACGTCCGTCTCCACTGCGAGCTCCGGACGGCCCGCCCCGAGTTCGAACTGCTGGCGACGCGGAGCGGCTCGGAGGACGAGTCATGGGTCGCGTACGGCCGGGAGCTGCTGGAGATGGCCGAGGAGGCCCTCGACCGCGGTGCCATCGACGAGGCCTGGCGTCACCTCAACACCGCGCGGCGGTTCGAGGTCTACGGGCTTGAACGGCTCGCCGCGGCCGAGGAGTGTCAGGGGGACCGGTCGGAGCTCGAGGTCCGCGCTGCCGCCGTCCGCGAGGAGGCGCTCGACGCGTTGAGCGGCTGGCAGCGACGGGCCGTGGTCGACCTCCTCTGTGACGGGTCCGAGGGGCTCAGGGACGACGTCACCGACTCGGAGCTCCGGGCGGCCAGCCGAATCCTCCACGAGCGGTACGAGCGCGTCCACATGGGCCGGAGCGAGCGACAGCGACAGTTCAACCAGCTCGTCCTGATGGCCGCCCTCTCCGGGCTGTCGCTCCTCGTGCTCACGCTCGCGGACTGGATGTGGGCGGACGCCCCCGGCCTCGCCGGGGCCGTGGCCGGCTTCCTCGCCACCCCGTTCGGCGCGACCGGCGCGGAGGTCGCCTCTCCGGGTTTCGCCCTCTTCATGACGGTCGCCGGGGTGATGGGTGCCTCGCTGTTCGGCATGCGGTCGCTCCGCAACCGGGCGCTCTCGACCGACGTCGCCCAGCAGATCAACCAGCTCACCGTCACCGGCGCGCGGGGAGTGATCGGGGCGATCTCCGCGCTGCTGTTCTACTTCGTTCTCCAGACGTCGCTGCTCTCCGAGGGGGCGCTGCTGGCCCCGGAGCTGGTCACGCCGGAGCTGATGATCGTCGTCGGGTTCGCGGCTGGGTACAGCGAGCGGATGGCCCCGGACGTGGTCTCCAGGGTCGCTTCGATCACGGATTCCGACGAGGACGACGAACCGGGGGAGTAGGACGGGGTTATCCCCAGGTCCGCGGTCCCGTGCGGTTGTCCGCTCCCGAACAGGATACGGAGCAGACGGATGTGGCGATACCTCTTTGCCGAGTGCGTGCTACGTCTACGCATGTCGAGGCACGACGCTACCTTCGAGATCAGTTCGAAGACGAACGCCCACGCCGTCCGACGCCTGCTGGAACAGACCTACGACGTGGTACGGGAGGAGGTGGCGCGCAGCGACTTCGAGGAGATCTCGGGATCCCCCGACGAGACGCTCGAAGCCTTCGAGACGCTCTGTGAGGCGATGGACCGTCCCGCGCCAGGCACGCTGACAGTCGTCTACGAGCGACACGCCGAGACGTTCGACTGAACGAACGACGGACCGGGGTGCGGGTGACCCCGACGAATCGACGCTGTGCCCCTCGGTCGAATCTCGTTCCTCACGTGCGTATCGGCCTCTCGACGACGGCCGCCCGTGGAGACGTTCGCGGCCCTCGAGATCTCATATCTCCTCGTCCGGATCGTGGTTCTCGCGGACCCGTCGTGCCTCCCGGCGATAGCGCCCGCGGTCGGCCTCGGGAACGGGTTCGAGGTCGGCGACCGGGATCTCCCGCCCGGCGGTCGTCGGGTTCCGCTCCAGCATCCGTGCCGAGAGCTCCCTGCGGAGCGCGCGCTCGCCGTCCGGGGTGGCGTACACGAGCGACACCAGCCCGCGGTCGTCGTAGTCGCGCTCGACCAGCCAGGTCAGGACCGTCCCTCCCTCGCTCCCGTCCTCCTCGCGCTCGGTCATGCCGGGTGGCAGGCCCCCGGGATGCTTCGGCGTGGCGGTCCGGCGATACGCGAGCCGGGCCCGGTCGGGCCGTCGCCGAGCACCGGGGCCTCCGTGTCGCGTCCCTTATCACCGTCCGCGCGGAGGCCCCCATATGACCGTCCGCGAGGAGTTCGACGCCTGGGCGGCCGACGGCCGCGACCGGGGGATGGAGGAACGCCACTGGCACACCGCGAGGCCGATCCTCGCGCGGATGCCCGTCGAGGCGGGCGAGACCGTCCTCGACCTCGGGTCGGGCTCGGGGTACGCCGCCCGGGCGCTCCGGGGGACGGCGGACGCCGGTCGCGCCTACGGGCTCGACGGCTCGGCCGAGATGGTCCGCAACGCCCGGTCGTACACGGACGATCCCCGGGTGGGGTTCCTCCAGGGTGACTTCGGTCACCTGCCGTTCGCGGACGACTCGGTCGATCACTGCTTCTCGATGGAGGCGTTCTACTACTCGGCGGACCCACACCGGACCCTCGAGGAGGTGTCCCGGGTCCTCCGGCCGGGTGGGACGTTCTTCTGTGCGGTGAACTACTACGAGGAGAACGTCCACAGCCACGGCTGGCAGGCGAACATCGACGCCGAGATGACTCGCTGGTCCCGCGGCGAGTACCGTGACGCGTTCCGCGCGGCGGGCCTCCACGTCGCCGAGCAGGACAACGTCCCCGACCGGGAGACGGAGATCCCCCCGGCGAGCGAGTTCCCAACCGACTCGTGGGCGACCCGGGAGGCGATGGTCGAGCGCTACCGGAACTACGGGACGCTGCTGACCGTCGGCGTCGTCCCCTGATACGGTCGTGCGTAATTCGTTACCGCCGATCGCGTGTCCTCGTTCGGATTCACCCGCTGAGCCCTCTGGAGTCCGAGACTGCCGAAAGTGACATCCTCCTCGCCGTACACGGCGAGGCTTCCCACGGCCCCGCACCGCTGGGTTGGGAACGTACGTTTCCGACCCGACGTGTCGATGGGAGTGCCACGCCCCCGTTACTCCTATCGGCCGGTGGGTTCGGGTGGTTCTGCCCCGGTGACTCGGAGGTATCTCAGTTCTTTTGTGTCGGTGATACTTACTCACTCCCCAGACAACATACGTGTGCGTGTCGGATTCACGCCCGCCGTACACGGCGGGATTCTCTCCTTGATGAAAGATAGTTACGCACGACCGTATGAGCCCCCCGTCGGATCCCCACGAACCCCGATCGGGCTCAGAACCGCTCGCCGGCCTCGATCCGAACGTCGAGGTGGTTCTCCGCCGGCGGGAGCGGGCACGCGAACGCGTCGTTGT
Organism: Salinirubellus litoreus; assembly: GCF_037335815.1. Lineage (NCBI taxonomy): Archaea > Methanobacteriati > Methanobacteriota > Halobacteria > Halobacteriales > Natronomonadaceae > Salinirubellus > Salinirubellus litoreus. Next base: position 1,323,304 of record NZ_CP147841.1, read on the forward strand.
AGGCACAGAACGGGAAGTACGCCAGGTTGAAGTCGAGGGCCACGGTCGAGGCGTCCTCGATCCGCCCGTCGACCTCGAACTCCATGTACCGGCCCGCGCCGTACGTCTCCTCGGGGGCGGTCGCGTCGCGGAACGGGACGAACAGCGAGCCCTCCTCGCCGGGCCGCCGGTAGGCGTAGAGTTCGCGGGGGCCGTCGAGGTCGAACTCGAGGCGGGCGACCCGCTCGTACTCGACCGGCTGGCCGGCGGTCATCTCCATCTCGAAGGTCTCGTCCGACTCGACGGGTTCGACGGTCGCCTCCACCCGGCAGGCCGGGTCGGGGTCGTAGTAATCCAGGCCGTCGAACGTCTCCCGCTCGTCGTCGGGGAGCGGCGACTGCCGGTGCTCGGCGAAGAAGCGGTCCTTCTCCTCGCGGTGGGCGAGGAGTTCCTCGCGCCACGCCCCGTTCTCGTCCGCTCGACCGCGGTCGTGACTGTCGCTCACGGACGGTGTTGGGGCTCGCCGGAGAAGACGGTTGGGTCGCCTGCGCTCTAGAACGAGACCTGCTCGGGGCCGGCCTCGCCGATGCCGGGGGCGTCGCGGTCGGAGTAGCCCACGCGACCGACGGCCCCGCTCGAGACGGCCTGCCAGGTCGCGATCCGGGCACTCTCGCTGTCCTCGTAGGTGTACTCCCCCAGACGAGAGAGCACCTCGCCGAACGTCTCGGAGCCGTCCTGGAACTCCAGCACGGTCTCCCCGTAGGCCTCGATCAGTTCGTCGCTCGTCGCCGGGTAGCTGTGGCCGTCCAGCTTCGCGTCCAGGTCTGCCATGAATCGCATCGTAAATTGTGAGAGTTCGAGATCCTTAATGAACTTTATGGTTGGATTCTACCCCGGCGGCTAGGGTCTTTCAGGGTCATTAATGGCCGTGGCACCGGGGGGGTACCGGCAAACGAGGGCCGAACCGGGAGGCTCCGTCCCGCAACGGGTTTGCCGGGGCTCTCCTACTCCCCCCCATGGTCGTCGCCGACCTCCACGTGCACACGAGGAACTCCGACGGGTCGATGGCGCTCGCGGACGTCCCCGCGGCCGCCGACCGTGCGGGGGTGCGGGCCGTCTGTATCACCGACCACGACCGCCTCCACCCCGATCTGTCGACGCCGGTCGTCCACATCGAGGGGACGACCGTTATTCACGGCATCGAACTCCGCGTGGATGCCGGGCCGTTCCGCGTCGACCTCCTCGGCTACGGCGTCCGTCGTACGGACGCGCTCTCCGCGGAAGTCGAGCGTCTCCAGAGCGACCGGATCGAACGCGGCCGGGCCATCGTCGAGTGCGTCGAGGACCGTCTCGGCGTCGACCTCGACGTCGACCTCTCGGCGGGGGTGGGCCGACCGCACGTCGCCCGTGCTATCGCGCGCAGCGACGCCCCCTACGACTACGACGACGCGTTCGCGGAGCTCATCGGCGGCGACGGCCCCTGCTACGTCGCCCGCGACGTCCCCGACTTCGAGACGGGTGTCGACCTCCTGGCCGATGCGTGCGGGCTGGTCGGGCTGGCACACCCGTTTCGCTACCCCGACCCGGACGCGGCCCTCGACCTGTGCTCGGACCCGCGCGTCGGGGCCGTCGAGCGGTGGTATCCATACGACCGCGAGGTCGACTCCCGGCCCGTCGATCGCGCGCTCGACGCACACGACCTCGTTCCGACTGGCGGGTCCGACGCGCACGACGATATCCTCGGGCGGGCGGGGCTCGACCGGCCGGCCTACCGCCGGTTCCGGAGCGAGGTCGCGCTCCATCCCTAAATCCCGTGAGACGCGGATTGACGGGGCCGCAGGGTTCAAACCGGGCGGGGTCGAACCCCCTCGTATGCAGTGTCATTACTGCGACCGCGAGGCGGCCGTCGCCGTCGAGAAGGACCTGGTGAAGGTCGGCCTCTGCGAGGACCACTTCCAGGACCGCCTGGAGGAGCTCTCGGACTCGGGCTGGCTCGACGAGCTCCAGGGCGAACTCGACGTCGACCGGTAACCCTCGCAGGATCGCCCGCCCACGACGCGCCCCCCGGTCCCCTCGCCCTCCCTCCGCCGAATCCCGGTCTGTCAGCTGGTAGCAGTACCCTTCGTCGTACTCGCCGCCGTGAACGGACTTACGTCCCTCCGGTCTCACTCTCCCGGGATGACGAACGGCGCGTGGCCACGTCCGAGTGACGCCCGCCGGGTCCGGCTGGCCCTCCACCTGTTCGAGGGGACCCTGATCGGCGGGGCGCTCGCACTCGGGGCCGGACTCCTCCTCGGCCTGTCGCGCGTCGTCGGTGGTGCCGTCGGGAACGACCCGCTATCGCTGGTGCTGGTCGCGCTCGTCGTCGTCGCGCTCGTCCGCGGGGGGTTAGCCGTCGCCGCCGACCGGAGCTCGGGACCGGATTCGAGCGAACCGTACCGCGACTGGCGGCGAGCCCGCAGGCCGCGACTCGTCGGGGTCGTCGCGCTCTGTGTCGCCGTCACGCTGCTCGCGGCCGCGCTCGTCCTCGGTGGAGATTCGCTGGCGCTCCCCCTCCGTCTCCTGGGTGCCCCGACGCTGCTGCTCGGGACGCTCGGCTACGCGTTCGTTCTCCACCGGGTCGGGGTCCGTATCTGAAACCCCCGGTACTGCCCGGCTCGTCCCCGTCGCCGTCGCTCACTCCACCTCGATCCCGTGCTCTTCGAGCAGGTCGCGGAACGCCCCGCCGTCGAGGACCGGGACGTCCTCGGCGTCGGCGTCGTCGAGCTTGGACTGACCGGGGTTCTCCCCGGCGACGAGGTAGTCCGTGTTGCCCGAGACGCTCGACGTGGCCGACCCGCCGTTGCGCTCGACGAGGGACTGTGCCTCGTCCCGCGTGAACCCCTCGAGGGCGCCCGTGAAGACGAACGTCAGGCCCGCGAGGGCGTCGCCGGTCTCGACGTCGACCTCCTGGGGGTCGACGTGTTCGAGCAGTCCGGCGAGCACGTCCTCGTTGCGTTCGGAGTCGAAGAACTCCCGTATCTCCCCGGCGACGACGTCGCCGATCCCCTCCACCGCCCGTAGCTCCTCGCTCGACGCCTCGCGCACGGCGTCGAGCGAGCCGAAGTGTCGCGCGAGGTCGCGGGCGACCGTCGGCCCCACCTCGGGGACGCCGATGGCGACGAGGAAGTCCGCGAGCGGTGGTTCCCGGGCGGCGTCCAGTTCCGCGAGGAGATTGGTAGCGCTCGTCTCGCCCCACCCCTCCAGTCCCGAGAGATCCTCGCGTTCGAGTTCGTAGAGGTCGGGCAGCCGCTCTACGAGACCGGCATCGAGGAGCTGTTCGACCGTCCGCTCCCCGAGTCCCTCGATGTCGAGTGCGCTCCGGGAGGCGTAGTGCTGGATCGCGCGCTGGAGCTGTGCGTCACAGGCTAACCCTCCAGTGCAGAACGCCATCGGGCCGTCGCGTTCGACCGCCGACTCACAGACCGGACAGTGATCGGGGAACTCGAAGTGCCCCTCGGAGTTCTTCTCGATCACCTCCTCGACGTACGGGATGACGTCGCCCGACCGGAGCACTCGGACCTGATCGCCGACGTTCACCTCCAGCTCGGCGATCTGCTCGGGGTTGTGCAGCGACGCCCGCGAGACGGTGACGCCGCCGACCTCGACGGGATCGAGCAGCGCGACGGGCGTCAATCGACCGGTGCGACCGACCTGGACGGCGATGCTCCGGACGGTCGTCACCTCCGAGCGGGCGGGGAACTTGTACGCGAACGCCCACCGGGGGGCGCGCGAGGTCGACCCGAGCGTCTCGCAGGCCCCGTAGTCGTCGACCTTCACGACCACCCCGTCGATCTCGTAGTCGAGGTCGTCGCGCTCCTCGAGCAGGCGGTCGCGGTAGTCGATGGCGTCTTCCACGTCCCCGACGCGCTCGACCCGATCGTTCACCTGCAGGCCCCACTCCGGGAGCGTCTCGTGGCGTTCCCAGTGGCTCCCGAACTCCCGCGAGGACTCGAGGACGTCGAAGAAGAAACAGTCGAGGGGGCGCTCGGCGACCACGCCCGGGTCGAGCTGGCGGACGGTTCCCGCGACCGCGTTCCGTGGGTTGGCGAACGGTTCGTCCCCCCGTTCGACCAGCTCCCGGTTGTACGCCTGGAAGGCGTCACGCGGCATGAACAGCTCACCTCGAACGGCCAGGAACTCCGGGGGGTCGCCGCCGAGCCGTGCGGGGACCGACCGCACCGTCCGGACGTTCCGGGTGATGTCGTCGCCGGTCTCGCCGTCCCCCCGGGTCGCGGCCCGCTCGTAGACGCCGTCCTCGTAGATCACCTCGACGCTCACGCCGTCGAACTTCGGCTCACAGACGTAGTGGGGGTCCCCCTCCCAGTCGGCCCGTTCGAGGGTCCGCCGCACCCGCTCGTCGAACTCCCGGACGTCCTCCGGATCGCCCGAGGAGTCGACCGAGAGCATCGGGGCGACGTGTTCGACCGATCCGAGCTCGTCCAGGGGCTCGCCGCCCACCCGCTCGGTAGGTGACCCTTCCGTGTCGAGGTCGAACGCATCCTCGAGCTCCTCCAGCCGGGCGAACAGCCGGTCGTAGGTCCGGTCCTCGATCACCGGGTCGGCCTCCTGGTAGTACCGTCGGTCGTGGAACCGGACGGCCTCGCGGAGCCGCTCGGCCTGTGCCTCGGCCGCCTCCGGCGAGAGCTCCTCGACGGGCTCGAACTCCGTCGGGGGGTCCCAGACGTAGGGGTTGTCCACCGCGGGCGACCCGGACTCGGAGGTCTCGCTCATCACCGGAACTCGGGCGCGCGGGCGTCAAAAACGGGCCGGTTACGGTCGGTCGGCGGTCGCGCTCAGGCCGCCTCTATCGTCGCCCGCCACGGCCCGAACGAGTGGACGTTGAAGTAACCCACGTTCCCCTCGCTCGGGGACCAGACGGCCGAGAGGGACTCGGGCGCGGGTCCGAGCGAGTTGAAGATGATCTCGCCCGGTCTCCCCAGCGCGTCGGCCGCCCGGACGTTGTAGTTGTACGTCGCCGGGTCGCCGTCGAACGCCAGTCGGGGCTCGAGCGTCTCCAGCGAGATCCGGGTGGGCCCGTCGAACGCGACCGGACCGATCACGTCACTGTCGTTCCTCTCGACCGTCAGCGGGGATGCCCGACCGGTCGTGGGTACGCCGGGCTGTTCGACCGTGACCTCCCACTCCCCGTTGCCGTAGGGGCCGCCGGCGTGCGTGACGTCGATGAAATACTCCCCCGGCTCGAAGTGGGTCACGAGCCGGGCGGTGTACTCGTTGGTCGACTCGCTCTGGGTCGGTTCGAACAGCTCGTTGATCGCCAGCACCGACGGCAGGAGGGTCTCCCCCGCGTCGTCGACGGCCCTGGCGATGAAGTTGGAGTTCCGCATTCCGGCGTAGTCGAACCGGAGGGTGAGGACCACCGGGCCTCCCAGGGCGGTGAACCGCTCGGAGGTCCCCGCTCCGAGACCGGCCGAGCGAACCGCGGGTGCGCTCAGGTCCTCGACCGACGTCGGTTCGGTCGTGGCCGTCCCCGTGGCGGTCGCCGATGGCGTCGGCGGCGGTGTGGGGGTGGTCGCTGCGGCGCCGGCTTCGGACGACTGCTCTCCCGGGGCCGGGGAGGGTTGGGGTGCCGGGCCCGCGCCGGTACATCCCGCGAGCAGCACACCGCCCGCTACACCGGCACGCACGAGCAGTGCACGACGATTCATATTGGTTGTTAATGTAATATAGAAATATAAGCGTAGCGACGGTAGCGGTCCGCAGTCCCCGACCCGCGGCCCGTCGGAGTGATGGCTATAGTCGCGTTTGGATGTCTGTACTCACGGACGGGGGGAACGTCACCCTCCGGCGTGTGTCATCGGTTCCAAACGCTACTATAACGAGCCCACTCGATCCGGTCCCCAGGGCACGACGGCGGTTCGAGTCGCCCGATAGCGGTCCTCGTGTTCCGGTCCCGGTGGAGTGTGCCACCTGGGGCCATCACGTGCACACGACACGGGGTCGACGTCGCCGGCCGACCGCTCACTCGTCGAGGATCGGCCCGACTTCCTCGTCCAGGTAACGGAGACAGTCCTCGACGTCCCGGATGGTCGCGACGTCGCCGTCACGCTGGATGGAGACGATGACCCCGGACTTACCGGGAAGGTGGTCGGGCCACGCGATCACCCACGCCTGCTCGAAGACGTTGACGTTCGCCTCCAGCGGCCCGGCCTCAAACCGTCGCTCGGTGTCGAACAGTCCCAGCTGTCGGACGATGGCGTCGTCGACGATCGCCCGGTCCTCCTCCTCGGAGTACCGCTCTCTGACGTCCTCGCGCATCCGCGTCTCGAACTTCCGGGTCTCGCAGCGAGTCACGACCCGGAGGTCGTCGCCGACGCGCTCGTGGAGGTCCGCCCAGACGCGGTCGACTATCGACCCCACGTTTCGGGCGTTATCCGGGGGTACGTTAGGAGTGGCGACGGTTAGCACACCCGAACGACGGGTTCACACGGAACGACGAGGCTTATCTTCCCGCGCCCTCACGGGCGTGTATGAGCGACGCAGACGACTTCCTGCTCCTCAACCCCGGGCCGGTCCCGCTGTCGGACGCGGTCCGGCGGTCGATGGACGAGCAGATGGTCTCACACCGGTCGGCCGAGTTCGAGGACACCTACCGCCGGGCCCAGGAGGGGCTCGACTACGTGTTCACCCGCTCGACGCCCGACGAGGCGTCGACGGCCGCCGACGGCACCTCCCTCATCCTCAACGGGACGGCGACGATGGGGATGGAGGCCGCGGTGGCGAATCTCGTGGACGAGAGCAGCGAGGTGGTGACGCTGGTCAACGGGAAGTTCGGCCGCCGGTTCAAGCGCATCGCCGAGCGCCACGCCCGCGCCGAACCCGTCGAGGTCGACTGGGGGGAGTCGTTCGACCTCGACGCGGTGGCCGACGCGATAACGGACGACACCGACGTCGTCACGATGATCCACAACGAGACGAGCACCGGCCTCCTGAACCCCGTCCCGGAGGTGGGCGAGCTCGCCCGCGAGCACGACGCGGCGTTCGTCGTCGACGGCGTCACCTCCATCGGCGGGGACGAGTTCCGCATCGACGACTGGAACGTCGACGTCGCCATCACGGACGCCCAGAAGGCGCTCGCGGCCCCACCGGGCACGAGCGCGATGTTCGTGACCGACCGGGCGAAGGGACGCATCGACGGCGAGGGCGCGCCGTTCTACGAGGACCTCGACTGGCACCTCCGGAAGGCCGAGGGCCACCAGACGCCGTTCACGAGCGCGGTGCCGCTGTTCCGCGCTCTCGCGGTCGCCGTCGAGGAGATCCGTGAGGAGGGAATGGGCCCGCGGATCGAACGCCACCGCCGCCAGTCCCGGGCGTTCCGCGGGGGGTTCGACGCGCTCGGCCTCGAGGCGTTCCCGACGCTCCGGGAGGGGACCGAGAAGTCGAACACGCTCACCGCCATCGAACTCCCCGCGGTCGTGAAGGACGATCCGGACGCGTTCTTCGGCGCGGTCAAGGAGCGCAACGTCTCCATCTCGGGCGGGCAGGCCCACCTCGGCGGGGAGATCTTCCGCGTCTCGAACATGGGGAACTTCACCCCCGAGCAGATCGTCCGCGGCGTGCGGACGGTCGGCGAAGCGATGAACGACGCAGGATTCGAGTGCGAGGTCGAGGCGGGCGTCGAGGCCGCCCGCTCGGAACTGGCGTAGGGCTGCTACTCCGCCAGTCCCTCGCGCTCCCGGAGGCTCTGGCGTCTGACCTTCCCGGTCGTCGTCCGCGGGAGTTCCTCGACGAAGGCGAGCTCTCTGGGGTACTCGTACTTCGCCAGCCGCTCCTTGACGTGGCCCTGTAGCTCCCCGCGGAGCGCGTCGTCCGGCTCGTAGCCCTCCCCCGGGACGACGAACGCCTTGGGGACCTCCCCGCGTTCGTCGTGGGGGACCCCGATGACGCCCGCGACGGCGACCGCCTCGTGGCCGGCGAGCGTCTCCTCGATCTCGTCGGGGCCGACCCGATACCCCGAGGTGACGATGACGTCGTCCTTGCGGCTGTGGAACGAGAGGAACCCGTCCGCCCGGCGGGTCCCGAGATCGCCGGTCCGGTGCCAGCCGCCGTTCCTGACCGCGGCCGTCTTCTCCGGGGCGTTCCAGTACTCGAGGAACGCCATCGGGTTCCCCTCGTACCGGAGGGCGATCTCGCCGACCTCCCCGTCCGGGACCCGCTCGGGCCGCTCGGGGCCGATCACGGCCACCTCCGACCCGGGGAGCGGCTTGCCCACGTGTCCCGGTTCGTGCGCGATGCCGAGGGCCTCGCAGTCCCCGACGAAGACGCCCGCCTCCGTCTGGCCGTACGCCTCGTGGACGGCGATTCCGTCCACCAGTTCCCGGAGCCACTCGACGACCGCCTGATCGAGCGCTTCCCCGCCCTGGACCGCCACGTCGAGCGAGGAGAGGTCGTACTGCTCGATCCCGGGCACCTCCATCAGCATCCGGTAGACGGTCGTCGGCCCGGCGAGACTCCCGACGCCGTACCGCTCGACGGTTCCGAGGGTACGCTCGGGGTCGAACTCGGGGTTCGCGTCGGCCACGACCGAGCCGCCGTAGTAGAGGCTCGACAGCAGGCCGACGTACATCGTCGCCACCCACGACCACTCCACGGGCGAGTACAGCGGCCGGCCCGTCGCGGGGTTCATGTCCCGGGCAACCGTCAGATAGACGACGAGCGTGCCCAGCAGGAACCGGTGGCCGTGGACCGTCCCCTTCGGCGGGCCGGTCGTCCCGCTGGTGTAGAGGATCGCCGCCGGTTCGTCGGCCCCGGTCTCGCGGGTCTCGAACGGCTCGGACTCCCCCTCGATAGCCGCGTGGAACCCCGCCTCGTCCTCCCGTGGCTCGGCGTCCACGGTGAGGACGGTGTCGAGGTCCCGGCAGTCCCCCCGTACCTCCCGGAGCGCCTCCAGCGCCGCCGCGTCGGCGACGAACGCGCTCGCGCCGCTATCCCGGAGCCGATAGCCGAGGCCGTCGGGGCCAAACAGCAGACTCAGCGGGACCGTCACCGCACCGAGCTTCCAGACCGCGAGGTGAGCGGCGACGAACTCGATCTTCTGTGCGCCGCTGACTCCCACGCGATCACCCCGCCCTACCCCCCGCTCCCGCAGGTGGTTCGCCAGCCGGTCCGCCATCGACCGCAGGTCGGCGTAGGTGTACTCGCGCTCCCCGGTCGCCTCGACCGCGTGGAGCGCGACCCGGTCGGGGTCGGCCTCGGCCCACCGGTCACAGCAGTACGTCGCGGCGTTGAACTTCGCAGGTATCTCCCACTCGAACGCGTCGTACAGCGCCCCGTAGCCGTCCCACTCCCGCTCGTGGAAGCGGTAGGTCTCGATACGCGGTTCGACCTCCCGTGCGGGTTCCTCGGTCGCCATCCTCGATCACCGCGTGAGGTCCTCGACCCGGCCGAGCTGTTCGAGCATACCGAGGTCGTCCTGGCGGTACCGCTTCTCGGCGATCCTCCCGTCCTCCATACGGAAGAGAGCGATCCCCTCGACCTCGATGGACTCGCCCGTGGGCTCGATGCCGAACAGCTCCCCCTCGTGGGTGCCGGCGATGGTCCACCGTGCCGTCGCGCGGTCGCCCGCGACGACCACGTCGTGTATCGTTCCCGTGACGTCCGGGAACGCCTCCATCATCGTCGCCGCGTACTTCCCGTACGCCTCGATCCCCTCGACCGGCCCGTCGACACCCCACAGTCCGTAGACGACGACGTCCCCGGTCATCGTCTCCTGCAGGACCGTCGGGTCCTTCTCGTTGTACCCCTTCTCGATGTACCGCCGTATCACCGCTTCGTGCTCCCGTTCCGAGGTGGTCTCTGACATGGCTCCCTCCTGCATCCGGGCGGGGACGCTCGCAGCGGTCCGCGCGGATGCGGTTCGACGGTGGGGCCCCGGCGCCATCCCCTTACCCGCTGGGCGGACGGCCACGGCGTGGGCTCGCGACCACGGTACGAACATTGATAACGGATAACACGGCTAGCTCCCGTATGGCTCGCGACGCCCGGCCGTTCCCCGAGGCGGCGCTCGAGGACGTCGCGTACCTCTCCCGGTCGACCAACCGGGTCCGCATCCTGGAGACGCTCACCGACGAACCCCTGACCCGCCGGGAGCTGATGGACGCGACGGGGGTCTCGCGGACGACGCTGGGTCGCATCCTCAACGAACTCGCCGAGCGGGGCTGGGCGGAACGGAGGGCCGACGGCCGATACGGGGCGACGGGGACGGGCGAACACGTCGCCGCCGCGTTCATGCCGGTCGTCGACGCGATGGCGACGATCCGGTCGCTCGGCGGGGCGGCGGCGTGGCTCCCGGCGTCGGTCCACGACGTCGGCCTCGACGCGTTCCGGGACGCCACCGTCCACCGACCGGATCCGAACGCCCCGATGTCGTTCGCCCGCGAGCTGGTCGACCGCATCGGGGGTGCCGACGACGTCCGGACGCTCACGTATCTCGCCCCCCCCGAACACAGCGTCGCGGAGGTGCTCCACGAACGCATCCGCGACGTCGACGTCACCTCGGAGTTCGTCCTCGCCGGAGGCCTCACCGAGTACCTCGTCGAGAACCCCGAGCGGCGGGAACGGTGGCGCGAGTCCGTCGAGTCCGGCGCCGTCGTCTACGACTACGAGGGATACATCTCCTGTAACCTGTTCGTCATCGACGGGACGGTGCTCGTCGTCAACACCAGTACGGAGGACGGATCGCCGGGGGCGTTCCTCGAGAGCGACCACCCGCGGGTGCTCGAGTGGGCCGAGGACCTCGTCGCGAGCTACCGAGCGGACTCCGAGCGCCTCGACGCCGAGGCGTTCGCCTGAGGCGTCGACCGTCGAGTGGGACGCTCCGCTCCACGTACCGCCGAAACATCGCTACCTGACGGAACCGGCGTGCGAGATGGAGCGGCGCACTCGTCGGATGGACCCGGACGAGTCGGCTCGTCTACACTGTCTCCCAACGGACGGCCGTCCGTCGCCGGGGTACGGATCAGGGGGACCCCGAATCGGTGTCGTCGACGAGCGGTATCGCCTGATCCGGCTCACTGGTGTGTCGGCCGGGGTCGAGTACCGTGGGTCTGAGCACCCGCCACAGCACACCGGGTCGGAACAGCGATTCCGGCCCTCGTTCCAGGGTGAACACGCGGAAGAAGGCGTCGCGCAACCTGCCGTCGGTGTGCGCTTTGCGCGTCAACCGCCCGACGTACCAGTTGAGGACGTCCGTCCCCCGCGGCTTGGGTCCGGTCGTCTCCGCGAAGGCGAAATCGCCGCCGACAGCCGTGTTCCACGGTACGTCGACCGGGGTCTCGATGCGATCGAAGAACCGGGGGCCGATGGCTTCCGTCCCGCCCTCCGCGAGGGTGTGATGGAGCTGCAGCGCCTCGAGGGCGGCGACCGACATCCCCTGTCCGTAGATCGGGTTGAAGCTCGCAACCGCGTCGCCGATGACGACCAGGCCATCGGGGAACCGGTCGAGGGTCTCGTACCGGAGCCGCCGGTTCGACGGGAGTGGGTAGTGGGCGACCTCCTCGGACAGCCACCGCTGGGATTCGAGAAGCCCGGCGATGTCGAGTCCGGGCAGATTCGCCACGAAGTCTCGGAACCCGTCGGGGTCGGTCGGCGGGTGATCGCCGTGCATGCCGAACGCGGAGACGAGCCACTGCCCGTGTTCGGCCGGGAAGACGCCCACTCCCCTGGTGCGTGGCGGATCGGGTGTCACGAAGAACACCCGGTTGTCCCCGACAGGTCGCTCGATGAGGGCCGTGCTGTACGCCAGGTCGATCCCGACCTCGTCTACCGGCGGCGTCGGGTAGCCGTTGCGGTCCAGCCACCCCGGGGTCTTGCTCGCACGTCCGGTCGCATCGACCACGAGGTCCGCGCGATACTCGCGGTAGTCCGCGTCGTCGTCTCGGACCTCGACCCCGCCGACGGCCGACCGCTCGTCGTTCATCCGGTAGTCGACGAACTGGTGACCCGCGCGTATCCTCACGCCATCGAGGGCTGCGACGCGCTCGCGGACGGTCCCTTCGATGAGCGGGCGCGTCGCGAAGAGCGTCTCCAGCGGCTCGTGGCCCTCAGCGAGGACCCCCCCTCTATCATAGATGACGGCATCCGAGACGAAATCAAGAGGCACGGCACCCACCGAGAGTAACTCCTCGCAGTATCCCGGGAAGAGGTCCTCCAGCGTGGCCCGCCCGGCCTCGAGGAGGGCGTGGAGGTGGCGTCCCTGTGGGACGCCCCGGCGGGCCACGGGCTCCTCGGGGAGTCGGTCGCGCTCGATCACGGTGACCCTGTCGTAGCCGTCAGCGAGGACCCGGGCCGCCAGGAGCCCTGCCATGCTCGCTCCGAGCACCACCGCGTGGGTGCCGAGCCGCCCGACCCGTCCCCGTTCGTAGCTGTCTATCGCGTCGAGCGTCATGGTACTGCGGAATCAGGAACGAGAGCGTGTCACATTACCCCGTGGGCCCGCGCTCGCGGTGTGATCGACCGTGCACGCTCCGGGCACCCGTCGACCGGGACGCCGCTCGGAACGTCGTCCGGGCTCCGACGAACGCCCCTGCACCCTTCGGTCATCGCCGGTTGCCCTCGGTGCACTAATCCTCCCCGCTCCCGAACGCCGCCCGACTGTCGGTCTCGAGGTTCAGCAGGGCAGGAAGCAGCCCGATCGCGAGCAGCATCTCCGCCCCACCGACGACGAGGAAGGCGACGAGGAACCCGAAGCGGTCGGCGAGGGTACCGCCCGCGACGATCCCCACCAGGAACCCCACCGAACCGACGAGGTTGAACCCGGCGACCGCCGTGCCCCGATCGGTCTCGTCGGCGATGTCGCCGACGAGCGCGAGCGTCGCGGGCGCACAGAGCGCCCCGGTCGCCCCCACGACGAGCATCGTGCCGGCGGCGACGGCCACGCTGGGGGCGAGACCCACCCCGAGGACGGCGAGGCCGAACGCGAGCGACCCCACCGCGACCGGGGCGGTGCGGCCGATACGGTCGGAGAGGACGCCGAAGGGGTACTGGAGGAGGGCGAAGGGGGCGAAGAACGCGCCCAGGAGCAGGCCGGTCGCGGCGGCGTCGAGGCCGAAGCGGGTCTGGAAGTAGACGGTGCCGACGAGCGCGAAGAACCCCGCCGTCGAGCGGTCGACGAGGCCGAACGCGTAGGGGACGCCCAGCGAGGGCCGACGGCGGAGCCCGGCGAGTGCCGCCCGCGCCCCGAGGAGCCGATCGTCGGGAGCGCGGTCGGGTATCCGGAGGGCGACCGCGGCGGCGAGCAGGAACAGCGCGGCGGTGGCGAACAGCGGGGCGCGGACGTCGACGGCGTAGAGCCGCCCGCCGATGGGCGCGCCCAGCGCCGTCCCGAGGCCGATGGCGATGCCCGCCGCGCCGGTGTTCCGGCCCCGACCGCCCGGCAGATCGAGGAGCATCGTCACCGCGATGGAGAACGCTCCCCCGGTGAGCGCGCCCTGTGCGAAGCGAACGGCCAGAACCGCGAGGAACGGCGGCTCGACGCTCACCAGCCACGCCAGCAGGAGGTACGCGAGGCTCCCGCCGACGGCCCCGACGACGATGAACGGCACGCGGCGGCCGGTCGCGTCCGATATCGCCCCCCAGAGCGTCACCGCGAGGACGACGCCGACGAACTCCGCGGCGAGGAACGGTGTCCCCGCCCCGAGCGCGTCGGGCAGGCCGAGCGCGGCCACCAGCTGGGGGACGCCGGGGTAGAGCAGGACCTGGGCGAACAGGACGGCGAACACCACGCCCGCGAGCGTGGCGCGTTCGCGACGGACGGTCACGGGCGACCGTACGACCGGGGATCACATGAGGGCATCCACTCCCGGTCGTCGGGACTCCGGACCGCAACCGCGTCCGCGTGGCGTCCGACTTAAGCCCCCCGACGACCGAAACCGGGTGATGGCGAACTCGAACTCGAAGGGGGACCGCCGCGAGCGCGAGCTCGTCAACCTGCTCGACGAGCACGGGTTCGCGGTGATGCGCGCGCCCTCTTCGGGGAGCGCCACCGAACGGGAGCTCCCGGACGTGCTCGCGGGGGACGGGGAGACGTTCTACGCCATCGAGGCGAAGTCCTCGAGCGGACGCCCCGTCTACCTCGACGGCGAGGAGGTCGAGGCGCTGGTCTACTTCGCGCGGAACTTCGGCGCGAAACCCCGCGTCGGCGTGCGCTTCGACCGCGAGGACTGGTACTTCTTCCACCCCGGCGACCTCCACGTCACCGATGGCGGGAACTACCGGGTGAAGAAGGAGACCGCGCTCGCGGAGGGGACGGATCTCGCGGAGTTGACGGGTCAGTCGCGAAAGGTCACGCTCGATCAGGTCGATCCGGCCTCGGGCCCACGGGGGGGCTCGACGACGAGGGAGGTGCTCGAACGGGTCGCGGCGGGGGAGCTGTCGGTCGACGAGGGACTGGCCGAGATGGAGTGAGGGTGACGCCGAGTCAGCCTCCTCCGGACGGCGGTGTGACGAGGTGGGCGGCGGCGACGCCGACGAACGGGTACACGCGGGTCGGCGGCCGGGGGTAACCGATCACGGGCCGACGTGCGCCGGTCGGGCGCGCTCTCCGACCGTCACCCGGGACCAGCGGGGTGCGGCTGTGGTGCTCCCGTCGAGTCCCACGAGGGGGCCGCGGTCACCCGTCCTCCGGTCGGTGCACGACCGAGACCCACCCGTCGCTCTCGACGGTGACTACACAGGACTCGACGGGGACGACGAGCCGCCCGCCCTCCCTGGTGGCTCCGTCGGCCGATGGGTGGAAGACGCGTTCGAGCCCGTCGGGGTCGACGCTCCCTCGCAGGTCGCTTCCGACCCGCTCCGGAGGCGTGTCGGTGAGACGCGCCACGGCGTCCGTTATCGACGGCCCGAGTTCGGTTCCGTCGGCCCAGTCGTGTCTGAAGAGGATCGAGTCGTCGTCCACTCTGCGTTCCTCCCTCGCGTTGGTGGTTCGGGATGTGGCCATTGCGCCGGGGTTCTACGACGTAGATCGGGGCTGTACGGTTTGGTTATTCACGGGCTAAACCGGCCGTCGACCGTGTCGGTCGGCTCCTCTCGGGTGTCGATCCGCGCGAACGCTCCACTTCGCCCGGGCGCGATCCCGCTCGGCGCGAGGAGTCACCCGCGCGGTCAGTATCGGTCGAACGGACCGACGAGTGACTCCTCCCGCCGGGCGAGCCGCGAGAACGGGAAGGAGTACCGCGGCAGGTCGGCGAACGACACCCCGGAGCGCGAGAACGGGTAGACCACCTCGACGACGAGGTCGTCGCTCGGGTAGCCCTCGTTCGTGGGGTAGTCGGCGACCGTCCGTCCTCGCGACCCGACGGTCACCTCGTCGGCCCGCACGCCGGTCACGCGGGCGACGACGACCGTGTCCCCGGTCTCGCGATCGGTCGCGAAGTCGCCGGGATCGAGCCGACAGGTATCGCAGAGCGGCGGGCCGCCCTCGGGGAGGAACGCCTCCCGTCCGCAGGCCTCACAGATTCCGCGGACCCTGCCGGGCGGGGCGACCCGTCCGCGGTTCACCTCGATGACGACCCGACGGAGGTGCTTGCACCGCTCGCCGCGGATCGTGTGGTCCGGGCAGGTGCAGCCGCTCTCGGGAAGGTCGACGACGTACGTCTCGTCCGACTGGCCCTCGACGCTGTAGCGTCCATCCCCGAGGGGGGCGACGGACATCGCCTCGGTCCACGCGCGGACCGAGCGATCGTCCATCGCCCCGAAGTCGGGCGCGAGGGGCTCCTTGGGAGTCCGTTCTGCGCCCCCATCGTTTCGGATGGAGAGTCCGGGCTCGTTCGACGCGATTGTGTTCTTCAGGTGCGTCATAGTTCGGTTCCGGAACCAGCGTGGCTCCAGTAGAAACGTAGGTGCTGGAGGATAATGAGTGGTTCGTCCGCTCGACCGTTCCGACCCTCCGAACCGACGGAACGCCGGCGTGAACGGGGGTTCGAAGCCCTTTTGCCACGTCCCCGGAAACGGCCGGTCATGGAGATGGAGCGGGAGACTGTGCTCGAAATCGCGGTCTCCGTCGGTGCCGTCGTCGTCTTCGTGGCGATCATCGTCGGTATCGGCGTCACTTACGGGGGGCGGGGGCTGTCGAGCCAGGGTGGCGTCGCGCTGCTCGCGGCCATCGCCGGGTTCGTCCTCCTCATGACTGGGGTCGGGTTCTTCCTCGCCCGGCGGAAGGGGTAGCCGCGTCCGCCGCCCGGCTCACGGCTCTGCGGACGTCGGGACGGTGGCGGTGCGGGGCCGCGGCCTACACGCTGACGATCGGCTATCCGGTCGACGAATCCACCGCTCTCACCGGCTCCGCTCGGCGTGAATCAGGGCCTTGAGACTCCCGAACGAGTGGACGTCCCCGTTCTCGTACCTGAACTCGAAGAACTCGCCCGCCTCCTCCGGAGCGTCCTCCAGGAACTGTCGGACCCGCTCCCGGTCCGCCGCGTCGAGCGAACTCACCCGGGCGATCCACGGTTCGGCCTCCAGCCGCTTCACGAGGTGGTCCGTCTCCCGGACGGCGAAGCCGGCCGCCTCCAGCCACCCGTGCCACGTCGAGGTCGTGTAGGACCGGACGTGCGTCGGGTCGCGCACCCCCTCCAGGCGGTTGAGGAACGAGGCGAGCCCCTCGTCCTCGGGGGCGACGTTGTCCTCCAGGGCGAAGATCCCCCCCGGGCGGACGACCCGGGCGACCTCGGCGAGGAACGCTTCGGGATCGGGGAAGTGGTGTGCGGCGATCCGGCACGTCACGGCGTCGAACGTGTCGGCGGCGAACGGGAGCCGTTCGGCGTCGCCGCCGACCCCCTCGACCCCGGGGAACGACTCGACGCTCAGCGCGACCATCGAGGGGGAGGCGTCCAGCGCGATCACCTCCCCTACCCCGGCTTCGGCGAGCGCCCCCGCCGTGTGTCCGGCCCCCGTCGCGACGTCGAGCGCCCGCGTCGCGCCCTCACACCAGGCGGCGAGCCGATCCAGGTCCACCCCCTCGCTGTGGGTTCGGCTACCGAGATACCCGTCGGCGCTCGCGCCGAACGAAGCCGCCGTGGCCGACTTCCGGGCCGAGTCCTCGTCCATGTCCACCCTACTCCCCCGGCCCCCTTGAGCGGGTCGGCGGCGGGCTCACGTGACGGCCGTTCGGGAGGAGCCACCGTGTGCGGGGCCGGGAGTTCGGAGCTCAGTCCTCGACCGCCGGCCGGTCGGCACGGTCCAGGCGGGTCGCGTAGTAGGCGACCGGGTGGGCGATCCCCTCGCAGATCTCGTCGGGGTTCACGCAGAGCCCCCGTTCGACCATCGTCGCACACGAGGGGATCGGGAACGCGGGCCCGCGCTCGTCGGAGAGACGCTCGAACTGGTAGCGCAACGACTCGGCCGTCTCGGGATCCTCGGGGTCGTAGAACTCGACGAGCCCCTCGGCGTCGAGGTCGAGACCGGCGAGGAAGGCGACGAGCGCGAACCGAGCGTTCGGGGGTAGCTCCTCGCCCTCCTCCCTGCGGTCGAGCAGCGCCTCCACGCAGGGCGGGAACAGCTCGGGGACGACGGCGTCGGGGGCGTTCGCGAGGTCGGCGTCGACGTCGGCGATGGCCTCGCGGAGCGTCCCGACCTCGGGCGAGAGCGCCTCGGCGATCCCCTCGGGGACCGACAGCGGGAGCCCCTCGGCGACCCGTCGACGGACCGCCTCGCGCAACAGCGTGTAGAGCTCGGTCCGCGAGACGGGGAGGGTGCCATCGTGGAGCTCACGCGAGACGAGCCGCCAGCGGTCGTCCTCGAGGCCCGTCGCGAAGCGGAGGTAGTCGGTGACGCCGATCCGGAACCCGCCGTCGCCGATCGGTCGCACGCCCGAGGAGAGGTCGAAGTCCGCGAGCATCCCGTCGAGGGACAGCCGCTCGCGGTCGGTCGAGCGGAGCTGTGCGTCGGCGTCGAAGTCCTCCGTGAACCGCCGGTGGGCGAGCGTCGCCTCCGCGGCCGCGTACTTCTCGACCACGCCGGGGGTCGACAGCAGCGAGACGAGCACCCGGGCGACCGGGTAGGAGAGGAGTTCGGCGCGGGTGCTCCAGCGGGACTCGGGGGCGACCGTTCCGGCGAGCAACGCCCGCTCGACCCGTTCGACCCCGCGCTCGACCGGCGGCCCGCGCTCGCGGATCAGGTCGGCCAGGTCGACCTCGGCGGCCTGGACCGCCTCGCGGGAAGCCCCGAGGAACGGGTACCGGGCGTGGAGCCGTCGCATCGGCGAGTGTTCCAGCGGGCGGCGAATAAACGCGACGGTCCGTGCGGTGTGACGAGGACGGTCCCCGAGACGGCCGCACGCGCCTCGCGGAGTTCGAACGTCCCTCCACGTCCGGGAGACCTCGAACGCGGCGCCGGCGGGCACGTCTGACCGACCTCGCCGATCCGCGCTACCGGACGACGGTCACGGGAACGGGAGAGCGGCGGAACACCTTCTCGGCGACGTTGCCGACGAACAGCCGGTCGGCCAGCGTCCCGCCGTGACTCCCGATCACCACGGTATCGAACTCCCCGACTCGGTTGAGGATCGCCCGCCCAGGGTGGCCGGTCGTGACACTGGTGTCTATCTCCCGGCCGTGCTCGGCGGCGATCTCGCGGGCGCGCTCGAACACCGGCCCCGCGTGCTCCTCGGCCGACGCCTCGGGGTCGTCGGCGAGGGCGATGGCGGTCGCCTCCCCGAACATCCCCGACGGCTCGCCGACCACCGTCAGGACCGTGATCTTCGCCTCGGGGTGGGCGTCGAGGGCGTACTCGAGCGCGCGTTCGGCCATCTCCGAGTCGTCCATCGGGACGAGGACGCGTGATATCATACGCGGAATACGGCGATGGCGCGAATAAAGACTCCGTGCCGCGGATCCGATCCCGGCTGTGTGGCGACGCTCACCACAGGAACCGGAAGAGCACCCAGAAGGTCGCGTACGCCCCGGCCGTCGCGAGGACCGGGACGAGGTTCTGCATCAGGATCACCCGACCGGTCGTCGCGGGGTCGAACAGGTCGGCGGCCGCCGGGATGTCCTCGGGGTCCTCCTCGCCGATCCCCGGTGCCTCCTCGCCGGGGGCCTCGGCGGCCAGCGCCCCCACCGAGACGTTCGGCTTCGCCTCCCCCCGGACGCTCTCCGTGACGGTGACGGTCCGGGTCGCCCGGCCCCAGCCGAGCCCGACGATGCACATCGTCGCGATGATGACGAACGAGGCGGGGATACCGATGGCCGAGAGCCCGATCACGATCCCGGAGGCGACGACGGCCACGACGATGGCCGCCGTCAGCGGGAGGTCCGTGAGGTCGTTGCCGAGCGTGTCGAGCGTACGACGGGCGATAGTGAGCGCGCCGACCGCGACGGCCGCCCCGCCGAGCAGGATCAGCGGGTTCAGCTCCAGCGCACCGGCGCCGTACAGCGGCGCGATCGCGTTGGCGATGTTGGAGGTGCCCGAGGAGAAGCCCATCAGACAGCCGATACTCACGAGCACCACCGTCCCGATGAACTCCCGTCGAGTGGTGTTCGGTCCCCTCCTCGGGATCGGGATCGGTCCCGATCGGTCGAGTTCGACGAGCGCGCCCTCGCTGCTCGTGATCGCGATCCAGCGGTTGATCGTCGGGTAGAGGTAGCGCCCGATCATCACCGACACCCAGAACCCGACGAGCGGGGCGACGATCCACCAGACGGCGATCTCGCCCATCACCGTCCAGTCGAGCGCGCCCGTCGCGATGCCCAGCCCGGCGATCGCTCCGACGGCGGTCATCGACGTCGAGGCGGGAACGCCGGCGTAGTTACCGACGAACAGCGCCCCGCCGATGAAGAACAGGACGACGATGCTCGTCTCGATCGTGAACACCCCGGGGTCGGTCACGAGCTCCCGGCCGAGCGTGTCCACCACCCGCCGGCCGATGGTCCACGCGCCGATGAAGAAGAACACCGCCATCAACCCACCGGCGAGGAGTTTCGAGATGGCGCCCGCTCCGACGGCCGGCCCGAACGCCGGTCCCGTCGTCGACCCGCCGATGTTGAACCCGACGAACAGCGCGACACCGATCCCGACGAGGAGGAGTAGCTCTACCACCGTCCGGACTCACCCCCGGCGGTCGCTCCCGTAGGGATGGCGTCCGGACGAGTCAGGTGGAGGGGTCGCGTCTGCTGCG
Source organism: Salinirubellus litoreus (assembly GCF_037335815.1). NCBI lineage: Archaea > Methanobacteriati > Methanobacteriota > Halobacteria > Halobacteriales > Natronomonadaceae > Salinirubellus > Salinirubellus litoreus. The sequence goes on from NZ_CP147841.1 coordinate 1,343,450, forward strand.
GTGGACTCGTGGCCCGCGTCCGACGCATCGAACGGAGTCGCCTCATCGACCACCGTTCGCTCTCGTCCCCTCGTCGGGGTCGTCGTCCTCACCCGCCTTCGCGGTATCCCCGACCCGCTCCTCGATCTCCTCCGCGCGCGGACGCCGATCGATGCGTTCGTTGACCTCCTCGAGCCGGTCGATGATCGAGTCGATGTCCTCCGATAGGGTCGCCTCGACGCTCTCGGTCACCTCCTGTGCGACCTGCTCCTCGACGTTCTCGGTGACCTCTTGGGTGACCTTCTCGCCGACGCTCTCGGTCACTTCTTCGGTGACCTCCTCTGTGACCTTCTCGCCGACGCTCTCGGTTACCTCCTCGGTGATCGTCTCCTCGATGTTCTCCGCGACCTCCTCGGTCATCCACTGGGGGTCGAACCGGGCCATCTTCCAGCCGACGTGGATGATGTAGGAGACGAGCGCACCGAGCCCGAAGGCGATCCCGATCCCGGTCCCGACGTAGACGATGAGGACGATCGCGAAGAACAGCAGTACGCCGTACGCGAGGTCGATGAGGAAGTCGATGCGGTTCGGATTCACGGTTGCTCCGCCAGCGGCCAGTTGTGTTCGCTCATTGAATGAAAACCCTGTACGATACCTCCGCCCCCCGGACGGTTAACCCCCCGCTTTCGCAGGTCCATCGACGCGAAGCGCGACGGAGCGGGATACCCCTTCGGGGTTCGGGGACGACACCGCCCCCCGCACGACCGTGGGGCCGTCCCGGAAACGGCTCTCAGTCGTCGGCCAGCACCCGTTCGGGCTCGTGGGCGAGCAGCCGGTCGAGCGCGTCGACCATCGCCCGCACGCTCGCGCTCGTGATGTCCGTGTCGCTCGCGGTGGTCGTCACCGTCCGATCTCCACGGGACATCTCGACCTCGACGGTGACGACGGCGTCGGTCCCGCCGGTGATGGCGTCGACGTGGTAGGAGTCGAGCTGCGCCCCGCCGGCTGAGCCGAGCGCGGCCTCGACGGCGGTGACGGCGGCGTCGACCGGCCCCGAACCCGTTCCGGCGGCCGTGCGCTCCTCGTCGCCGACGCGGAGCCGGACGCTCGCGGTCGGGGTCCCTCCGCCCGAGGCGGCGGTGAGGTCGAGCAGTTCGACCGTCCGCTCGCGCTCGCGGCCCTGGACCTCCTCGGCGATGGTGAGGAGGTCGGCGTCGGTGACCCGCTTGCCGCGGTCGCCCAGTTCCTTCACCCGTTCGACGACCGCCGAGAGCTCGTCGTCGTCGACGTCGACGCCGTGTTCGGAGAGGGCCGCCTCGACCCCCGCGCGACCGGCGTGCTTGCCGAGGACGAGCCGGCGCTCGCGGCCCACCTTCTCGGGCGGGTAGGGCTCGTACATCCGGTCGTCCTTGAGCGTTCCATCCGTGTGGATACCCGACTCGTGGGTGAAGGCGTTCTCGCCCACGACGGCCTTGTTCGGCGCGAGACTCACGCCGGTGGCTTTCGCCACGGCCTGGGCCAGATCGTACACCTTCGTAAGGTCGAGCGTCTCGACGCCGTAGCCGTGATCGAGCGCGACCGCCACCTCCTCGATGGCGACGTTGCCGGCGCGCTCGCCCACGCCGTTGACCGTCCCGTGGACGAGGTCCGCGCCCGCCGCGACCCCCACGAGCGCGTTCGTCACCGCCAGTCCGAGGTCGTCGTGGGTGTGGACGCTCGTCGGTCCGAGGTCCGCGAGCCGCGAGACCGCGGCGAGCGTGTGATCCGGCGTGGCGTGCCCGACCGTGTCGGCGTAACACACCCGGTCCGCGCCGGCGTCGAACGACGCCCGCCCGAGCCGTTCGAGGAAGTCCAGATCGGCGCGCGAGCCGTCCTCGCCGATCACCTCGACCCAGAGCCCGTGGCCGGCGGCGTACTCGACGAGTTCGGCGGTGTCGTGCACCACCGCGTCGCGGGTCGTCCCCACCTTCGTCTCGATGTGCCGGTCGCTCCCGGGGACGACGATGGTGACGCCGTCGACGCCGCAGTCGAGCGCGAGGTCGACGTCGCCCTTCACCCCCCGGGCGAACGAGGTGACCGTCGCGTCGAGGTCGAGCGACGTGACCCGCTCGATCGTCTCGCGCTCGCCCGGGCCGGTGCAGGCGCTGCCCGCCTCGATGTACTCGACGCGCGCCGTGTCGAGTTTCCGGGCGATGTCCGCCTTCTCGTCGGGCGAGAGCGAGACGCCCGGCGCCTGCTCGCCGTCGCGGAGCGTCGTATCGAGGAAGCTTACGTCGGTTTCACCGAGCGGTACCGTGTCGGGGTGGTTACCGAACAACGCCGTTGAAGAATCAGTAGTGCCGTCGAATTTCGCGGCCAGCCGCCTTGCGGCGACTTCCTCTATCCTCCATGTCGGATGGCGACATAGTGAACCGACCTTCAGGCTCCCTCCTGATAAAGTAGGCGGTACGAGTCGACGTACCGTCCCCGTCGAGAGAGGCTGATCACGTCCACCCGGTCCCGAGCCGTCGGGAACCGACCGCGGACGACGGCCTCACGGCGGTATCCGACCCGATGCGAAACCCTTTGTCGGGGGAGGGTGGAGGGGACGCCCGTGAGCGACGTTCGCGACGGTCACCGAGCGGAGTCAGGCCCGCAGGAGGGCCCGTGGTGAGTCGGGCGAACAGCCGTCCGGGCGGTCGCGTTCGACGGCGAGGGGGACCGGCGTGAACCTCCCATACGAGAGCGACGACCCGAGCGTCCGCTACGTCGTCGGGAGCCTCGTCGCGGGCGTCTTCCTCGGCGGCGTCGGCGGCGGCGTCGCCTTCCCGACGCTCCCGACGCTCGGGACGGTCCTCGGGATCTCGTCGTTCATGGTGGGACTGATCCTCTCGATGAACCGCTTCGTCCGCCTGCTGATGAACACGCCCGCGGGGCAGATCCTCGACACGATCGGGATCCGTCGACCGATGATTGCGGGCTTCTTCCTCCAGGGGCTGGTGCCGTTCGGGTACGTCCTCGGCCTCCACGCCGACGCCCTGCCGATCTCGGCCGCGACGACGTTCCTCCTCGTCCGGGGGCTGTGGGGCGTCGGCTCGGCGTTCGTCTTCGTCGGCGCGTTCTCGACCGTGACCCACATCACCACCGAGGACAACCGCGGCAAGTGGGTGGGCTACATGCGCGGCGGTCAGAGCCTCGGCTTCCCGACGGGGCTCGTCCTCGGCGGCGTCCTCTCGGACGTCTACGGCTACCAGGAGGCGTTCCTCGTCGCCGGGACTGCGGGGCTGTTCGCCGCGTTCGTCGCCTTCCTCGTCCTCCCCAACGTCGACGCGGACGTCGAGGCGACCAGCAGTCTCCGGGAGGTTCCCCGGCTTGTCACGGACGACGTGCGGGTCCTCACCGTCGGGACGGTCAACTTCGTCGTCCGGTTCCTCTTCGCCGGGATCCTCCTCTCGACGGTCGTGCTCTACACCAGCGAGAACGGGATCTCCCTCTCGGTGCTGTCGGCGACGGGCGTCAGCGGCGTCGTCATGGCCGTCTCGGTCGTCTTCGCCAGCCTCACCACCATCGCGGTCGGTCGGGTCTCCGACGGGCTCTCGAACCGCGCCCTGGTGACGATCCCGGCGCTGACGGTGTTCGCCGCCGGATTCGTCACCCTCGGACTCCTCCCCACGGCCGCCGGCACGGTGCTGGGCGTGGCGCTCGTCGGCGTCGGCGTCGGCGGGACTAACCCGCCGCTTCTCGCCTACCTCGGCGACATCAGCCCCGCCGGCGACCTCGGGAAACTGGGCGGCGTCTACAACGTCTTCGGCGACCTCGGGAGCACGCTCGGGCCCCTCGTCGCGCTCCCGGTGGCCGCCCGCGTCCCCGTCACGACCGAGTACCTCGGCTGCGTCGTCCTCGTCGCGCTCGCCGCGGTGCTCGTCGGCGCGACGCTGCTCGGGTCGGACGCGACCGACGTCGCCGGGTGCGACGCCGCGTGAACACGATCGTACGGGTGGGTGCTCGCTCCGCCGATCGCGGCCCGTGAGGACTGGGAGCACGCTCGGTCCGACCGAACCGGTGGACGCCGGGTCCGGTACCTCGCTCTACTCCTCGTCCGCGGGCTCCCGGACGGTCAGTACGGGGACCGACGACGTCCGGACGAGCTTCTCCGCGACGCTCCCGAGCACGTACCGGTCGAGGCCGGTCCGGCCGTGGGTTCCGAGGACGATGATATCGACGTCGTGATCCTCGACGTAGGAACCGATCGCCCGGTGGACCGACGTCCCCTCCCCGACCGTCCCCGAGATCGACTCGACGCCGGCCTCGGCCGCGGACGTCGTCGCCTCCTCGACGGTCGCCTCCGCGCCCTCCCGGAGCGACGCCGACTGGATGTCCGTCCGGACGTCGACGCCCAGACTCGCGGTGTCGACGACCGAGAGGACGTGCAGGCTCGCCCCGGTCGCGTTCGCCACGTCGACGCCCACCCCGAGGGCCGCCCTCGCGCCGTCGCTCCCGTCCGTCGGAACCAGGACGTTCCGGTACGGATACTCGACGGCGTCCCCGTTCGGTCGAATGGTCAGCACGGGTACGTCGGACTGTCGGACGACCCGTTCGGTGGTGCTCCCGAGCAGGAGCCGTCCGAGGCCCCCGCGCCCGTGCGTCGACATGACGACGAGGTCGACGTCCCGGGCGTCGGCGTAGTCGACGATCGCGCGATACGGGCTCCCCTGTACGACGTCCGTGACCGCCTCGACGCCGCGCTCGCCGGCGCGGTCGGCCGCCTCGCGGACGATCCCCTCGCCCTCGCTCTCGAGGACGTCGACGACGTCGCCCCGCAGGCGGGTCACGCTGTCACGGTTCGTGTCGGCGACGTTGAGGACGTGTACCGTCGAGCCGTGTTCGGCGGCGATGTCGAGGACGTGCTCGAAGGCCGCCGTCGCGGCGTCGCTCCCGTCCGTCGGGAAGAGGAGTTCGTCGAACATGGGCCGACTTCGGCACAGGGACACAAAAAACGGACAGGCGTTTCCCGACCCCCGGGACCGGCGCGGGGCCACCGGTAGCGGTATCCCCGTCCGGAGGCCTGGTCGCCCGATCCCGCGGGTCGGTGGCGACGAGACCGGATCGAGGGCCGCCAGCGTGGCGAGACGAACCGGGGTCGGGCCGAGTCGGAATCGGCGGGGTCAGGCCGTGGCCGCTTCGATCCACTCCGCGGCGCGGTCCTCCGAGACCTCGGCGGCCTCGGCGACGTAGTTCGCGTCGGACGCGGCCAGGTCGGCCAGCGTCTCGATGCCTGCCTCGCGGAGCCGCTCGGCGCGGCTCTCGCCGATGCCGTCGATCACTTCGAGGCCCTCCTCCTGACGACTCCGCGCGTCGTCGATCCACTCCCCGGCGTGCTCCTCGGAGACGCCGGCGGCTTCGGCCACGCGGTCCGCGTCGGCCTCGGCGAGGTCGGCGATCGTCGCGATCCCGACCGCGTGGAGGTCCTCGGCGTGGGCGTCGCCGATCCCGTCGACCAGATCGACGTCCTGGGCGTACGTCGCCCCGGCGCGGTCGATCCACTCCCGGGCCTGCTCCTCCGAGACCCCGGCGGTCTCCGCGATCGCGTCCGCCTGCGCCTCGGCGAGGTCCGCCAGCGACTCCACGCCGGCCTCGAGGAGGCTCTCGGCGTGGGCGTCGCCGATGCCGTGGACCCGCTGGTCCAGCCCCGCCCCGTTCGTCGACTCGGCGACCTCCTCGGCGGCCGCTTCGGTCGCCTCGGCACCGTTCTCGACCGCCTCCTCGACCGCTTCCGCGGTCGACTCGGCGACTTCCTCGCTCGTCTCCGCGGCGGCCTCGGTGGTCTCCTCGGCCGCTTCGATCGCCTCCTCGGCGGCGCGCTCGGCCGAGCGGACGGTCTCGCCCTCGACGCGCCGCTGGGCGTCGACGGCCGCCTCGGTCCGACCCCGGAGCGCCTCGACGTACTCCTCGGAGAGCTCCTCGTAGCTGTCGAGGTTCGACTCGATGGCGTCGAACGCCTCCCCGTGGATCTCCTCGAACTCGTCGAACCCCTCGTCGACGGACCGCTTGACCTCGGAGAGGTCCCCGCCGTCGGCCGGCATCGCCGCCTCGACCGCGGAGAGGTAGTTCCGTGTGGCGACCCGCGACAGTTCCAGCGCCTGCTGCTGGGCGGCCTCCTGTGTCCGCAGTCCGATCAGCATCGCGTCGGCGGCGTTGCGCTGGGCCGACCGGCTCCGTTCCAGCGCCCGCCGTCCGGCCTCCATCGCGCTGCGCTGTGCCTCGAACATCGACTGGAGCGGTGTGGTGAACCCGCCCGTGGTACGATCACTCATGATATTTCAATTCGTCTTCACGTGAAGGGAACGCCGTCTCTCGTTTGAATCCTTCCTCTGCATTCGCAAGGCCGGTAACCGTTCACTCTATACAAGTGTAGTTTAGGTACGGGATACCATCCCTAATTGTGAAATAATTACGCAAAAGTCGGAACGGTGTGGCTATCGTTCACACTGCCATCACGGCGCTATCGCTCTGCTCGTCGCTGCTGGCTACCAGGAAGCCCCGGTGACCCGTCGGGTTGGAACGATCGCCGAACACGAGGGAAGCCGCCGCCTGCTGACCCGCGGTACGCGGAGGGGGCTACGACAGGTTTAATCCACCCGTTGCTGACAGCTACCGCGAGTAGAGCGATGCGCCAGCGCCTCCGAACCGTCGTCGACGATCACCCGGTGGCGGCGTTCTTCGTCCTCGCGTACGCGCTCTCCTGGGCGGTGTGGATCCCGACCGCGCTCGGCTCCGGCGGGCTGGCGACCGCCGGGACGATCGTCGGGAGCTTCGGCCCGGCCGTCGCCGCCGCGGTCGTCCTGTGGCTCGACGGCGGGTCGGTTCGCGAGTGGGCCGAACGGATCGTCCGCTGGCGGGTCGCGCCGCGGTGGTACCTCGTCGTCGTCGCGCTCCCGCTGGTCGTCGTCGGGCTGGCGAGCGTCGGCATCGCGCTCCTCGGGGGCGACCTCGACCTCTCCACGCTCCGGGGACGCGGGTCGATGGTCCTCGCGTCGTACCTGATCGTCGCGCTCGTCGGCGGGGGCAACGAGGAACCGGGGTGGCGGGGGTTCGCCCTCCCCCGGCTCCAGGAGCGGTACGCGCCGGTCGCGGCGACGCTCCTCCTCGGTGTGGTCTGGGCGTTCTGGCACCTCCCGCTGCTACCGGTCGACACCGCCGGGCTCCACGGGCTGGCCTGGCTCCTCGAGGAGGGTCCGCTCGTCGTCCTCCGGGTTCTGAATATCGTCGGCTTCGCGTTCCTCCTGACGTGGATCTACAACCGCACGGGGAGCGTCCTGCTGGCCCTGCTGCTCCACGCGGGCATCAACACCGCGAACAGCACGCTCGTTCCGCTCCCCCTCGAAGCCCTCGCCGGGGACGTGTACCCGACGGTCCTCCTCGCCGTGACGGTCGGGGTGTGGGTCGTCGCCGTCGCGCTCGTCGCCCTCACGCGCGGGCGGCTCGGGTACGAGACCGACGGTCAGTAAGTCCCCCCCTCGCCTCTCAGGAGTCGTCCGTGCACGTCAGCGACGAGTGCAGCGATCCATCCGAGTGGATCCTGAGCGCGAGGTCGGTGCTCCCCGCGTCCGCGGCGCAGCGGACCACGCCGGCACCACGGATACGCGAGGGGCCGTCCGTCGGGAGCACGAAGTAGACGACGGTGGCGTTCGCGGGAACGGCGTCGATCGTCGCGCCGATACCCTCCGCCGGTCCGACGGTGAACGTCCGGGACGGCTCCTCGGTGCCGGTCGCGTCGACCGCCGTCGCGTTCCGGAGCGCCGTCGGCGGGAGCGCGTCGAACGAGCGAACCTCGTACCGTGCGGTCGACCCGTTCTCGTACGTGACCTCGATGCCATCGATCCGGGCCGGAACGGCGGTCACCCTGACCTCGTAGGTCGCGTCGTGTTCGTTCGATACGGAGACCGAGAGGCTGTGGTCCGCGGCTGTCGGCGTCCCGCCGCCGGAGTAGCCGGCACACCCCGCGAGGGCGACGAGGATCGCCACGAGAAGGTGATGGGCTCGGACCATACCGACGCTACCGGAACGAGCTGACTACACTCCGTCGGTTCGTCCGCTGGCGAAGCCGGAAAGTATCGCGGCCGAAAGCTCGACCCGACTCGACGGAAGGCCGCGGGTCCCCTGGGGGGATGGGCCCCGGCGGCGAGCCCGGCGTCGTTCTCGTGGCCCAACCCTCCGACCGCGGGTGATCGCCGGCATCTCACGCGTCGGGTGCCCGGATCGCCTCGTGTGCCGGCGGAGCTGTCCGAGCAGCCGAACGACCGTGTCTCTTCATGTCCTCCGGGCGTCTCCCCCGTCGTATGGCGGACGAACGCAGCGGGTGGTCCAGACTGCTCGAACTGGACGCCAGCACGTACCTGCTCGGCGGTGCGCTGCTGTTCTACGGTCGGGGCTCGATCGTCCTCCTCCCGTTCGTATTCGGTGTCCTGGTCCGGGTGGTCGACTCCGGACGATCCGACGACGAGCGGCCGGTGTTCGATCGCTGGTTCGACCTCCTCCACGACGGTGCCCGGGTGCTCGTGATCCTGTTCGTCTACCTGATCGTCCTCCCGACCGCCGTCCTCGTGCTCGTCAACACCGAACTCGTCGAGGAGGGTATCGTCACGGAACTGGTCCTGCAGTCGATCCTGAACCCGCTGTCCGTGACCATCGCGTTCGGGCTCCTGACGAGCATCGCCCTCGGGCGGCTCGGCCCGACCGGCGGGGGCGATCCCGTCGTGGAGGCGATCAGCGTGGGAGCGACCAGCTACAGCATCGGCACCGTCGAGCCGCTCGTCCTCTTCGCCGTGCTGTTCTACCTCTATCCGGCGGCTGTGCTTCGGTTCGTCGACGAGCGGACGCTGTGGGCGGCTTTCGACCTCGCCTCACTGCGGTCGATCGTGCTCGACCCGGAGTACCCCGTTCGGTGGGTCCTGTTCGCGGTGCCGACGGTCGGATCGCTGTACCTCCTCTCCGAACAGGTGTTCCTCGGGCCGAGGGCGGGTGAGATCCTCTCCGTTGAGTGGAGTATCGTCCTCTCGAACGAGGTCGGGGAGCTCGTCGTGTTCGCGATGTCCGTCGCGAGCTTCTCCCTCCTCGTGGTCGCCCACGTCGCACTGGGTCACTTCGACGCGTCGTCCCGCCTGCGGACCGCGAAACGGTACCTCGAGCGGCACGACGCGGCCGTTTTCACGGTCACGCTCGGCGGCGTGCTCCTGAGCCTGGGGTTCTCCGTGTCGTTGCTCCTGGTGGCGGGGTACCTGTCGCGGGTGATCGAGCACGCGATGGACGGGAACGAGGGATACCCCTCGTTCACGCCGTGGCGAGGTCTGCTCGCCCCCGGGCTCCGCGCGCTCGTACTCTGGCTGGTCTGCGGTATCCTTCCCTGGACGATACTGGTGCTCGGTCAGCGGCCGGGGGACTTCGCGCGGGAGTTCTCGCCGGACGCCGGAGCTGCCTCGACCGGCCTCTCGCTGACGGATCACGCCGTCGCGAACACCGTGATCGGCTTCTCCGGGCTCCCCATCGGATCGCCGGTCGCGTACCAGTTTGACCGACTCGGCGGGGACGTCCTCGGCGCTCTCGGCGTGGCCGTCAGGTCGCGGGCCCCGTACCTGATTTCCGATCCGTGGAGCGTTCCGTCGGTCGTCCTGGTGACGTTCGTTCTCTCGACGCTCCTCGTCTGGGTCGTGTTCCCGGCCGCGATCGTCCCCGGTCGGGCGAAACGGGCGAGCGACGGGTCGGTGCTCGGACGGTTCCCACTCCTCCGATCACTCCGACTGTACCGTGCCGCCGAGTTCCGGCGGGCCTGGGTCCGTGCCGCCGGCTACTGGGTGGTCGGTGGGCTCCCGCTCGTGGGCTGGTACGTCTGGCGGCGGCACGACATCGTCCGGAACCCGCAGTACCGCGAACTGACGTTCATCGGCCTCCCCTCGCTCGACGTCTCCCTGGCCGTTCCGACCGGACTCAGCGTGCTGAGTATCCTCTTCCTGTTGAGTGCGTCCGCGTTCGGTTTCTACTCCCTGGTGAAGGCGTACCTCGGACTGGGAGCCGCCCTCCGGCAAGCAGCCCCCGGAGACCGGTAGCCTCCGCCGGTCTCCCGGCCTCGGCTCGGTCGTACTCCGCATCCTCCGCCTCGGAGCTGCCGCCACGGGACAGTCGGGCGAGCCGCGGCCGCGGGGAGGACCCCCGCCCGCGGAGCCCCCGGGTTCGCGCGTCCTCTGTCGACACCGGGACGTGGTCAGGCGTTGCCGCTCGTGTTGCCCATCGGCGGCCGAGTGGGCGTCGACGTGGGGAGGTCCTCGGTGACCACGATCCGACCCACCTCTCCCGGGGAGTGCACCGCACACACGTAGTCGAACGAGCCCGGCCGTGTGAACGAGACCGTCACGCTCGCACCGGCGGCCAACTGTCGGTCGATGCGCAGTCGCGGGACCGTGAAGGTGTGGTCCTCGGAGTCGGCGTTCTCGACCGTCAGGTCCGTCCCCGGTTCGACGGCGGTCACGAGGGGCTGGAACTCGACACGGCGCGACTGCAGGAATCCCGACGTGTCCCGCAGTCGGATGCGGGCCGCCGCCACCGGGGCCGCGGCGTCCACCTTTGCCCACTCGTAGTCGGGGTACGCCTCCCGTGCCGTCGGCGGTTCCGGCGTGCGGGTCGCTGTCGCCGTCGGTGTTGGCTCGCGTGTCATGGTCGGGGACGCCTCGTCCGACGTCGTCGGGGGAGCCGTCGATACTGTCCTCGCCGTCGTCGTCGGACGCTCTGCCGTCGCCGTCGGCGTCTCGGTCGGCGTGGGTGACTGCTCCTCCTCCGTGACGAGCGCTCCACCGTCGTCCTGCGCCGCGACGCATCCCGCCCCGAGCGAGCACGCGATCGTCGCGGTCGTCCCGAGGTACGTCCGACGGTTCATACCCCTACTGAGTTCCTTTCTATAATGAACTTTAACCATGGTGTAGGTCGAACGAACGACCGAACGCTCCGATACAATCACGGCGTCGGGGGCTCGTTCGGTCGGCGGCGGTTCCGAGGCGACGAGCGGAGCCGATTCACCGGACCAGAGTTCACCGTAGCCGACTCCGTCCCCCCTCGCCGGCCAGCATCGTCCTGACCCCCTCCCCGACGAGGAGCCGATCGAGGGCGTAGGCCGCCGTCTCGAAGGAGACGAAGAAGACGACCATCACGGCGAACGCGGCGAGGTCGAACGCGCCGCCGTCGAGCGCCGCGACGACGCGGATCAGCGACACCGCCGTCTCGATCGCGGGTTCGAACGTCCACGCGGCGACGAGCCCCCCGACGGCCAGCAGGGCGACGTACGCGAGCGTCTGCGTCTCGGAGGGGATAGCAGGGGACCAGAAGCTCTCGCGGGTGTCGCCGTCGACGACACCGAGCGCGGCGAGCTGACGGCGGGCCTGATCGAGGGCAGTCGTGACGAGGACGAACCAGAGGAACGCGGCGAGCCCCAGGCGGATGAGCGACGCCGATACGTCGAGGACGCCCGGGATGACGTCGACGACTGTCGGCGTCGCACGGTCCACGACGACGTAGAACAGGACGTAGCCGAGGACGGCGTCGACGGGTCCGTAGGCGGGGACGGAGCGCCGTCTCCGGGGAGCGGTGCGGGTTCCGGAACCGACGTGTGCGTTCATGGGCGTAGAGACGTCCTCCGGGCGCATCAAGTGGCGTGGCGATTCCCGGGTGGCGAGAGCGAGTCACCGAGCGGGCCTGGGAACACTCGGGTCTTCGATTCGCGTCGAGCGCTCGCGTACCCTCTTTCCCCGGTCGAATCTTCCGGCCTTCGACCGGCGTCCCGTGAGCTGTGAGCACGAGCGCGGTATCGGCCGATCCGAGCCCCCGGGTAGGTCGGAGGCGTGGCGACTGCGTCGACCGTTCTACCGATCAGACGACCCGCTCGAAGTACGGAACGAGCCGGCGACGGAGCAGCGTGTACACCGCGGCCATCCCGAGGAGCCCCCCGAGCACCAGCCGGACTGGGCCGTCGTACACCACGAGCACGGGCAGGCTGGCGGCGACGGCGACGAGCAGGTCCCGCGGGGAGCCGTCGTAGGGGACGACGTAGCGGGCCTGCCACCACCGGCCGCCGACGTGGTCGTAGACGGCGTCGGTGTTGGTCCGCTCCCAGGGCCGAAGCTCCTCTCCCGCGCCGAGCGCGTCGCTGGCGCTGTGGACGCCGAGACCCACGAGGGCGAGGGCGGCCCCCACCGTCAGTGGGGTCGTGACGAGCAGGGCGAGCCCCACGGCGGGCACCGCCAGCGCGGGACCGACGACCGGGAAGTGGAGCGTCCGCCGGTGGACGCCGACGAACAGGTCCAGGTCCGGGAGCGCCCCGCCGACGAACGCGCCGACCGCGGCGGGTCCCGCGAGACTCGGTTCGACCAGCGCCACCGGGACGGCGAACAGGAGCGCGACCGCGACGTGCGTGATGACCATCATCGTCGGTCCTCGGCTACCCCCGGGGGCTCCAGAGCACGTCGTAGTTGTGTGCGACGTAGGTGAGTTCGCCGGCGCGGAGCTGCCGCCGCCGGGTCTCGAGCCACTCCGGGCCGCCCTCGACGTCGTCGAGCGCGTCCGCGACGAAGCGGAGGATGCACGCGAGGAAGTACCGCTCGTCCGCGGGGTAGCGCCCGTCGACCGGGCGGACGATCCAGTTCGACGCGCCGACGGCGTGGATCCGGTCGCCGCGCTCGCCGAGTCGTTCGAGGAGGTGCCGCCCCGCGCGGACGTCGCGACCGGGGGTCGAGTCGATGTCGCGGTGGAAGGCCTCGATCACCCGCTCGTCGGCCGGATGCCCGGGCAGGAACGCCGTCACGCCGTCGAACGTGACGGGCGCGTAGGCGAGTCCGTCGGGCGAGAGCGCGTGCTCGGCGGCGTCGAGCGCCGAATCGAGGGGGACGAGGTCGAGGAACGACTGGGCGAGCAGGAGGTCGGCACCCAAACCGGCGTCCGACTCCCCCGGCTCCGAGGCCGCCTCCGGTCCCGCGGAGGGGAGCCGTCGCAGTGCATCGCCGATCTCGAAGACGACCTCGACTCCCTCTACCCGACACCCCTCGGTCGTCCCGACCGCTTCGTACCCGCGCCGGCGGAGCACGCGCGAGACGAGGTGGCGGGCGAACGGCACGATCCCGGTATCGGTGTCGACCCCGCGGTACGACGCTGGCGTGACGCCCCACTCGTAGAGCGTGGGGACGGACAGCCCGGCTCCGCATCCCGCCTCGACCACGTGCGGGTGGTCGGGGAGCGCACGGAGGAGCCGTTCCCGGACCCGGCGGTCGCGCGCACGGTCGTCGACCGACCGCTTGGCCGTGAGGTACCGCCGGCGCGCGTGGTGGTGGCCGGACGGGTCCTCGTCACTCCGTCGTCCCCCCTCCGCCCGGCTTCCGTCGCTCATTCCAGCACTCGCTCGTGGCTCGCCCACGCGAGGTCGTCCTCCCACATCCGGACGACCAGCCGGGTCGGCGTCGGGTCGTCGAGGGCGTCGGCGAGCCGGTCGCCGAACAGCTCCGCGAACCGCTCGACGCTCGGGTTCCGGTCGCCGAACTCCGGCAGGTCGTTCAAGAGGGCGTCCCGGTAGCGGGACTCGAGGTCGTCGAGTATCGCCTCGACGGCGTCGATGTCGACGAGGTAGCCGTAGTCGCCGAGCTCCGGCCCGGCGAACTCCACCTCCGCGGTGAACTCGTGGCTGTGGACCTCACCCTCGGGTCCCGGGTCGGGGACCGTGAGGACGTGCTGTGCGATGAACTGACGGCGGACCGTCAGGCGGTGCGGCTCGGTCGGTGGTGTCGGTTCGTCGGTCATCGGTAGGTGAGGACGACGTGGGGGCCGTCGACGCCGCCGGCGTCGAGGCGTCGGTACGCCTCGGTGGCCTCCTCGAACGGGACGGTCCCGCCGTGGAGTGCGTCGGTTTCGAGCGAGTCCAGGTGATCGAAGGCGACGTCGAACCGTCGCTGTCTGTTCCAGCGACCGCGGAGCGACGGGTCGATCGTGCTGACCTGGCTCGACTCGACGCTGATCCGCTCGCGGTGGAACGACCCTCCGAGGTCGATCGCGGCGCGCCTGGAACCGTACCACGAGCCGACGACGACCCGTCCGTCGTAGCCGACCGTCCCGATGGCCGCGTCGAGCGTCGATGGTTCGCCCGAGAGTTCGTATACGAGGTCGGCACCCCTGGCGTCGTCGTCTCCGTCGTCGGCGAGAACCGAGCCGACCTCCCCGGGGGCGACGGCCCGATCGGCACCCAGCGTCTCGGCCAGTTCGCGGCGCTCCGGAACCGGTTCGACGACGACGAACCGGTCGAGCGGGAACCCCGAGAGGAGGTGGACGGTACAGAGCCCGACCAGTCCGGCTCCGAACACGACGACCCGCTCGCCGATCCGCGGGTGGCCGTCGAGGACCAGGTTGGTGGCGGTCTCGACGGAGGGGAGCAGCGTCGCCGCCGCCGCGGTGGTCCGCTCGCGGATCGGGACCACCCGATCGGGCGTCGTTCGGAAGCGATCGGCGTGGGGCTCGAACGCGAACACCCGGCGGCCGAGCCAGTCCTCGTCGACCGCCTCGCCCGTCCCGACGACCTCGCCGACCGCGGCGTACCCGTACCGGAGTGGGTACTCGAACTCGCCGTCGAGGGCGTCGATGGTCGCGTCGACCTCCACGCCCTCCGGGAACTCGCCCCGATAGACCAGGAGCTCCGAACCGGGACTGATGCCCGACGCGACCGTCTCGACCAGCAGTTCGTCGCGGTCGGGACGGCCGATCGTCTCCGTCCGTATCTCGACGGTCTCCGGCCCGCTGAAGTAGAGGACTCGTGCATCCATCGGCTCGATTCAGTCGTCCGCGGCCTCCCACGGGCCGTGGATGCGGTCGCCGGTCTCGCGACACTGTTCGAGGGCGTGTTTCGCGTCGTCGCCCGCCGCGTGGGCGGTCGGCCCGTGGCCGACGCCGACCTGTAGCTCGACGCCGGTCCGCTCGTGGACGTGCTCCCGGGCGGCGTCGAGATCCCGGCGATCCAGCGGTGGACAGACCGCGATGACGTTGTCGCCGCCGACGAACTGCGTGACGGCGTCGTGCTCCTCGCGCAGGTGTTCGCCCAGATCCAGGGCGACCCGGCGTATCGTGTGGGTCGCCCGGGCGGGCGAGACGCGGTCGGTGAACTCGCCGGTCGCGTCGACCAGGTCGAAGTGGGCGACGGTCACCGTTCCGGGCGAGGCTCCGTCCTCGGTTCGGTGGCCGAGCACCTCCCGTCTGTCGGGTCGCTGTGCGCTCCCCGCCTCACGGAGGACCCCGCCGGCCGCGTCCAGCGCCGCGGCCGGCGTGGGTGCGGTCCCGACGCCGACGCTGACCGTAACGGGGTAGCGGTTGCGGACGCGCTCCTGGAGCCGCTCGAACGTCTCTGGGGGGATTCGGTTCGCGACGCCCACCATGTTGTCGAACCGGCCGGTGAACGCGTAGCCGTCGCGGTCGCCGAGGAAGTCCGCGACGGTGGCGAACAGCCGGGCCTGCAGCGCCTGGAGATCCGTCTCGCGGCGGGGCGCCGGGCTCGTGGTCCACGGCCCGTAGTCGTCGATCTGCACGGCGGCCATCCGCACGCCACCGTCGCGAGGTTTGGTCACATCTGTCATGATAGCTCCGAGATATCTTTAGCCTTCGCCTTGCGGAACCCCCTCGTCACCGCGAGGTAGTCCCGGAGGAAGACGGCGAGCGACGGGAGCATGACGAGGGTCGCGGCCGGCCAGACGAGGTCGGTCGGCGTGACCGGCAGCAGGGCCACGGTGATGAACACCATCTGGAGGGCGGCCAGCGGCCGCCGGACACGGCTCTCGGGGAGGTCGCCGACCGGCTCGCCGCGGAGCCGCCGCAGCCAGCACCCGAACCTGAACAGGTACCTGGCCGCCGAGATCGAGAGGTACCAGACCGGGAGCTGACCCCAGACGACGCCGACGAGCGGGGCGACGAGGAACCCGAGGGTGTCGAACGCCATGTCGAGGCGCTCGCCCAGCACCGTCCGCCTGCCGAGGGTCCTGGCGACGAGGCCGTCGAGCCGGTCCAGCAGGACGCCGGTCCCGTAGAACAGGGCGGGGATCCACTGCCAGGCGCTCCCCGTGGGTGGGACGACGAGCAGGAACCCGGCGACGCTCGCGTAGAGCCACCCCCGCGCGATGGTGAGCCCGTTCGCGAGGCCGAGCGTGGGATGTATCCGCGCACCGCCGTCGGTGACCGGGCCACGCTCGGGGGTGTAGTTCAGGTCGAGCGACCGCCGGAGGAACCAGAGCGTGTAGCCGATGGGGACGGCCGCGGCGACGAGCCACATCACTGCGACGGCGGCGTCGAACGCCCGCGTCTTCGCGAGGACGACACACGCCGTCGCGAGGACCGTGAGGAGCGCCACCCGCCACCACCGTCGCCGGAGCCCGGTCGGTATGTGGGTCATCGTTCGAACCCCGGCTCTGCGAGCGCGTCCAGCCGCGTCATCTCGTCCGCGCCGAGCCGGTGCCGGGCGGCGGCCAGGTTCGACGTCGCGTGTTCGGGGTCGGTCGTCGAGGGGATGGGGACCACGCCGCGCCGGACGTTCCACGCGAGCACCACCTCCGCGGGCGTCGCGTCGACCTCCTCCGCGACCGCCTCGATGACCGGGTCCGAGCGCAGTCCCGGCGCGGAGAGCGGGGAGTGTGCGACCACGCGGATCCCCCGCCGGTGGCACCAGCGGACGAGGTCCGTCCGGGGCCGGTACGGGTGGCGCTCGACCTGGACCAGCGACGGCGGGATTCGGGCGTCGTCGACGAGTCGGGCCAGTTGCGGGAGCGTCACGTTACACACCCCGAGCGTCCGTGCCAGCCCGCGGTCGTGGAGCCGCTCCATCCGCTCCCAGGTCTCGGCGAGAGTGTGTTCCGCTCGGACCGGGTCGCCGTCCCCGTCGGTGGGAAAGGTACGCCGCTCCTGCTCCTCGACGGGGAGCCGCGAGAGCTCGCGGAGTTCGCCCCGGTGGGCCCACGCGTCGGGCCAGTGGAGCGCGTAACAGTCGAACGTCTCGACGCCGAGTTCGTCGAGCGACCCCTCGCAGGCAGCCCGGAGGTTCCCCGGACCGTGGCTGGTCCGCCACGGCTTGCCGAGCAGGAAGACGGCCTCGCGGTCCGGACTGCCGCGCCCGGAGAGCAGCGAGCCGAGCCGCCACTCGTTGCCGTAGAGCTCCGCGGTGTCGAACAGCCGGTAGCCGGCGTCGACGGCCGCCCCGAGCGCCGGGGAGACGTACTCTCCGTCGCGGTAGCGCGAGCAGCCGAACCCGACCGGCGGGAGCCGGATCGCGGCGCGCTCGGCGTTCCTGTATTCCCGAGGTGGGGGGCGGACCGGCGGCGGGTCACGCGGCAGGGGGTCGACGGACACCTCGCCGTCGACCTCGACCGGCCGTCCCTCGCTCGCGGCGCGCTCGATGGCCCCACAGACCGCGACGACGTGTGCGCCGCGGCGCGCGCTCTCCCGGACCTGTCGGCCGCGCTCGACGGCGCGGGCGAGCCGCTCGGGGCCGGCGAGGTGCGGGCGGTCGAGCTCGGGTGTCGGATCGGGCGCGACCGTCGGGTCGCGGTCCCCGCCGCGGACGGTCACGGCGTCCCGGGTCGCCGAGAGTGCGCCCGTGTCGTCGAGGTAGAGCGTCCCGTCGTCGCCGTGGAGTTCGAGACCGTAGAACTCCCTACTCCGGTGGTCGACGTAGAAGCTCGCCCGCAGGGCGACGACCGGTCCGTCCGCGAACTCGACGGTCGCCTCGACGTGGGGCGGAGCCCTCGACTCCTCGTGGCTGGCCCCGTACGCGGACGGGTCGTCTCCGGGTCGGATATCGAGCGCGTCGGCCCGCCGGACCCGCTCGACCTGCCCGAACCAGGCGATGAGCAGCGAGAGGGGGTAGACGGCACCGTCGTACAGCGGTCCGACGTCGAGGAAGGAGTCGGGTCGTTCGTGCCACTCGCCGACGCGGCCGACGTTCGCGGTCGCGCTGGCGAACCGGACCGGCCCGAGTCGCCCGTCCGAGAGGAGGGAGTGGGCGTGTCGCTGGGCGTCCGCGAGGTGGTTCTCCGGCGCACAGGCCAGCGAGAGGCCGCGCTCGCGGGCCGTCCTGACGAGCCCCGCCGCCGTGTCCGCGTCGAGCGCGAGCGGCTTCTCGGAGAAGACGTGTCGTCCGGCGTCGAGACACGCACGGGTGACCGGCCCGTGAGCGGCGTGACTGGTCAGGTTCACGATCAGCGGTGCCGACCCGGCGGCCAGCATCGTGTCGAGGTCGGTGTAGGCCGTCGCAGTCTCGCAGCGCGCGGCGAGCCGCTCGGCCCGGTCGGCGTCGAGATCACAGACGGCGGTCAGTCGGAGTGGCGACTCGGAGAGGTCTGCGGCGTACTGCTCCGCGACGCTTCCCGCACCGACGAACGCGACCTTCACCCCCGCTTATACGTACACTGTTGTCAAATAATCCGGTGTAGCGGTTCGCAGTGCCGGGAGTCCACGATGTCGTCCCTGCCGGGCCGGCCACGACCTCGCCAGTCTCGGGTAGCGCGTCGGCACACTCCGGCTCGGAGCCGTTCGACTCGGCGAGGAAACTCACGGTCCGGCGGCGTCGTTTCCGGCCCGTAACAGTGACTGTCGCTGACCCTCGCGACGCTCGACGTGGGCGGCGGCCGGTGCGCACCTCGGCGCTCCCGACCCTGCCGTCGTCGGTAGTCGCTTCCCCGGCCCCGTAGTTGAAAGCGGTGGAGGGCGAGGGGGGGCCATGGCACGGGTCGCGGTGTTCCACAACACCCTCGACTTCCGCGGCGGGGCCGACGCGGTCTGCGTACACACCTGTGCTGCGCTGGCCCGCGACCACGAGGTCACGCTGTTCACCGCCTCGACGGCCGATCCGGGCACGGTGGCCGACCGGTTCGACGTCGGGTTCGACGCCCGGGTCGTCCAGCCTCCTGGCGGGCGGGCGCTGGCCGCGGGGCTCGGGGCGCTCGGTCCCTACGTCGGCCCACAGCTAGCGGCGCGGACGGTCCTCCTGCGGTCGTTCCTCCTGCGGCGCGTCGACGCGTACGATGCCGTCGTGAGCACCGCCAACGAGCTATCGCTCCCCGTCCCGTCAGTACAGTACGTCCACTTCCCACAGTTCCACCTCCGCCGGACGGACGCGGCCGAGTCGGGTCGGCTGAATCCGTTG
Organism: Salinirubellus litoreus; assembly: GCF_037335815.1. Taxonomy (NCBI): domain Archaea; kingdom Methanobacteriati; phylum Methanobacteriota; class Halobacteria; order Halobacteriales; family Natronomonadaceae; genus Salinirubellus; species Salinirubellus litoreus. Next base: position 1,362,609 of record NZ_CP147841.1, read on the forward strand.
TGGAGTCGGCTGGCCGCGCCCGGTCGGGCCGAACTCGATAGTTCGATACGGCTGGTCGCGAACTCCGCGTGGACCGCCGGCGTCGTCGAGGAGGTGTACGGCACGCGGCCGGCGGTCTGTCACCCCCCGATCGACGCCGTCGACGGCCGTTCGTGGGACGACCGGGCGGATGGGATCCTCGTGCTCGGCCGTATCGCCCCGGACAAACGAACGCTCGACGCGTTCGAGGTGGTCGACCGACTCCGGGCCCGGGGCTACGACCTGTCGTGTCACGTCGTCGGGTCGGCACCGGCGTCCTACCGGGAGTACGTCCGGACGGTTCGACGGACCGCCGCCGCCCGATCGTACGTCACGGTCGAGACCGACGCCACCCGCGAGCGAGTCGAGGAACTGCTCGGGCGCTACCGCTACGGGCTCAACACCAAACCACGGGAACACTTCGGGATGGCCGTCGCCGAGTACGTCGCGGCCGGGATGCTCCCGTTCGCCCCCGCGGACGGGGGACAGGCGGACGTGCTGGCCGGCGACGAGCGACTGCTGTTCGACGGGATCGGCGAGGCGGTCGACCGTATCGCGGCCGCCATCGAGGCGGATCTCCGGCCGTTCCTCCCGCGGGACCGGTTCGGCCGCGACCGGTTCGCCGCCGAGATGCGCGAGCACCTGTCGACGACCCTGAAGTAGAAGACGCTGGAGCGCCATGGGATGATATGGCAACCCGAGACTCCACCTCCCGCGGGACGGGACTGGCCCTGGCGACCGAGTCGATGACACTCCTGCACTGGGCCGGCGTCGTCCTGGCGGTCGTCACCGGCGTACTGCACCTCGTCTTGGGCGTCTCGTTCGGACTCAGCGGGTTCGGGATCAGCTTCGTCGTGGCCGGCCTCGGCTTCCTCGTGGGGGCGGCGGCCGTGCTCGTCGACTACCGGCGGCGACTGGTCTACCTCCTCGGCATCCCGTTCACGCTCGGACAGATCGTCATCTGGTACTTCGTCAACGCGCCGGATTTCTCCCCGCTGGGCATCTTCGACAAGGTCGTCCAGGTGGCGTTCGTCGTCGTGCTCGTCGTGCTGTACCGGCGAGGCTGAACCGGCCGTCGGGATCCCGTCCCGCGGGAACGGGAATCGTCCGCCCGTCGCGGTGTGAGACGATCCCGTGGGATGCTCGCTCCGCCACGTTCCGCGCCCGACGGACCGAACATATACGACCCGCCGCCGCGAGCGGGCGGGTGTGACCGAACGACACGACGCCATCGTGGTCGGGGTCGGGGGCGTCGGGAGCGCGGCGACCTACCACCTCGCCGACCGTGGCCTGGACGTCCTCGGCATCGAGCGGTTCGACGTCCCCCACACGCGGGGCTCCTCGCACGGGAGCACGCGGATCATCCGCCGGGTCCAGCACGAAGGAGAGGCGTACGTCCCGCTCGTCGAGCGGGCCTACGAGCTGTGGCGCGACCTCGCAGCGCACACGGGCCGTGACCTGCTCCACGTCACCGGCTCGGTCCACGCCGGGCCTCCCGAGACGGGCGTGGTCGAGGAATCACGTGAGGCCTGTGACGCCCACGGGATACCCTACGAGACGCTCTCCAGCAGTGACGTAAACGAACGGTTCCCGGGATACGACCTGCCCGACGGGTTCGGCGCGGTGTACCAGGACGACGGCGGGTTCCTCGCCTGCGAGCAGTGCACCATCGCGCACGTCGAGGCCGCACACGAGGCGGGTGCCACGGTGCGAGGACGCGAGCGGGTGCTCGACTGGTCGGAGACGACCGACGGCGTCAGGGTGCGGACGGACAAGGGCCGGTACGCCGCCGACGAACTGGTCGTGACCGCCGGGCCGTGGACGCGGGAGCTGGTGCCCGAACTCGCCGCCGAGGCCGTCCCGGTCCGGGCGGTGATGGCGTGGTTCCAGCCGGAGGAGCCCGAACTGTTCGCCCCCGATCGGTTCCCGGTGTTCGTCGTCCGCGACGCCGAGGGCGGCGGGTACGGGTTCCCACGGCACGACGTCCCGGGGTTCAAACTCGGGGTGAGCGACCCGACTCCGGTCGTCGACCCGGACGCGATGGACCGCGAGCCGACGCGGGCCGAGGAGGAACTCCACCGCCGGTTCGCAGAGCGGTACTTCCCCGCCGGGGCGGGCCCGACGGTCGGGCTGTCGACCTGCATCTGGTCGATGAGCGGGGACGAGCACTTCGTGCTCGGCCGCCCCGACGGGTACGACGCCGTCACGGTCGGCGCCGGCTTCTCGGGCCACGGGTTCAAGTTCGCGAGCGTCACGGGCGAACTGCTCGCGGATCTCGCGGCCGAGGGCGAGACCGACCACGAGATCGGGCCGTTCGACGTGAACCGGCTCTGAGCGGTGGACGAGCCCGACCGCCCCCACCTACCACGAACAGCCGCCACCGAGGGATCGGCGAATCGTCCCCGACCGCGCTCGACGGCACGGACGAGTCGGACGGTACCGGACTCGGACCGGGGCTCAGGAACCGGACAGCGCCGAGATCGCCTCGGAGACGTCGTCCCGCCGGATGTAGAGGATCACGAGCCCGGGGACGAGCAGGCCGACGCCCCACCACACCGAATCGCCGGGGATCGCCCAGAGGACGAGGCTCACGATCCCGGCCGTCACGAGCGACCAGCCGATCGTCGTCTGATATGCCACGTTGGCGCCTCGGCCTCGCGCCGGTTATCCCCGATGGTGTGGTGTGGACGGCGGTCCGGTGTGGACGTCCGACAGGGGCGGTGGAGGTCGCCGATGGTAGCGGCTCGACGGGCCCCGTCTCAGATCGCCGCCGTCGGCTCGGTCCCGTCGTCGGTCGGCTCCGCCGTCGGCTCGTCCCCGTGCAGGGGATCCTCGTCGATCCGCGCCGGCTCGCCGTCCAGGTACCGGTACTCGTACTCGACGCCGTTGGCGTCGAAGATGTCGCGCAGTGCCTCGGCACCGCGACGGATCTCGAGACCGACGTGCTCGACGTGCGGCCGCGGGTACTCCGTCGGCTCGAGCTCGAAGTGGGGCGCGAGCTCGAACGTCGGCCCGTCGAACCCCGCCTCGGGGCCGTGGAGGTACCCCCGGATGTGGACCTGCCACCACTCGAACCCGAGCGGGTGATCGGAAACGTACTCGACCCGGCGGAGGTTGAGCGTCTCGTTTCGGTAGCTGTAGGAGATCTCCCAGCCCGGCTCGAAGTACTCTCGGCCGAGGAGTTCGACGAGCTCCTTCTCGGTCATCGAGACGAAGAACGCGGGGTTCCGGGGCTTTGGCTTCGTGAAGATCGTCTTGCGCATCCACCACAGGGCGAACTTCGCCATCTTCAGCGGGCCCTCCGGCAGGTGGCGGATCCGCTCCAGGTCCGTCGAGATCTCCGTCTCGTCCTCGCGCAGGAAGTGCGGGATCAGGCGCTCCGGAATCATGCCTTATTAATAACTCGGTATTGCTTAAATTTATCGCCGGTCTGAACTGACGGCCCGACCCGCTCGGGGGAGCCCGCACGGAGCCCGCCTTTGGATCGCGAACCCGTACCGACGAGCGGCGGGCGCTCCCGCCGACGGGCATCCCTCCCCGGTCGCGTCCGGCCACAAGAGCGAAACCCCGGCGACGCCGACACCCGACGTAGGACGACCGCATGTCCGAGGACCCTCCATCGCCGATCACCCGCCGGGCCGTGCTCGGTAGCGCCGCGGGACTGACGGCCGTCGCGTCCCTGACCGGCCGGTCTATGGCCGCCCAGTCCGCCACGACGAGGCCCACAGTCCTGACCCGGAACGTATACCTCGGCGTCGACCTCTTCCGGCTGTTCCGGGCGGAGTCGGCGGCGGCGTTCCGCCGCATCGCCGGCGAGTTGCTCGAATCGGTCGACCCCGACGTCTACGAGGCCCGCGCCGACGCCATCGCGGGGGAGGTCGCGGCCACCGACGCGGACGTCGTCGCCCTGCAGGAGGCCGCGCTCCTCCGGACGCAGCGGCCGGGTGACTTCGGCTCGGCGTCCCCGGAGCCGGCCACGGACGTCCTCGTCGACTTCCTGGGCCTCGTCGAGTCCGCGCTCGCTGACCGGGACCTCGACTACGAGGTGGCCGCCGTGACGACCACGACAGACGTCGAACTCCCGGCGGACGCGGACGGGAGGCAGGTCGACGTCCGGCTCACCGACCGGGACGCGATCCTCGTCCGGGGCGACCTGGAGACCGCCGACGCCACGGCGGAGACGTTCGAGACGTCGCTCCCGCTCCCCCTTCCCGGGGGCGACCGGACGGTCTCGCTCGAACGGGGCTACTGCGCCGTGGACGTCACCGTGGACGGCGTGGCGTTCCGTGCCGTCTCGACGCACCTCGAATCGGTCTCGCCGGAGGCCCGGCTCGGGCAGGCCCGGGAACTCCTGGCGGCGCTCCCCGACGACCGGCCGGTCGTCGTCGGGGGGGACTTCAACAGCGGGCCGGGTACCGACCCCGGGACGTACGAACTCCTGACCGCCGAACTCGGCGACGCGTACGCCGTCCTCGGCGGGGACTCGGGCGGCGGGGAGGACGGAGAGGGGTTCACCTGCTGTCAGGCGTCGAGCCTCCGGAACGACCGGTCCCGGCTCGACGAGCGGATCGACGCCCTGCTCTACCGGGGTCGTGTTCGACCGGTGGACCTCGGTCGCATCGGCCACCGGCCGGAGGACCGTATCGAGGTGCGGATCGACGGCGGGACGGTTCGGCTCTGGCCCTCCGACCACGCGGGCGTCGTCGGGACGTTCGAGGTCGCAGCCCCGACCCCGACGGTCACGCCGACCGCGACCCCCACGTCGACCGCCATGGGTGAACCGACCGCCACGGGGACACCGACTCCCGCGAACGAACGGACCGCGACGACCACCGCCGAGCGGACGCCCACGGAGCCGTCGAGTGAAGGGACGCCCGTCACCACGTCGGACGGGTCGGGGCCCGGGATGGGTGTCCTCGCGGCGCTCGCGGGCCTCTCGGGGGCCGTCGCCCGACTGCGCCGCGACTGAGCCGTCCGGCACGGGGCCGTCCTGACACCGAAGGAGGCCGCGACGAGGAGCGACCGGGGAATGAGTTATCGCACAGGGGCGTCCCGGGCCACGTATGGCCACTCGCTACGCTATCGTCGGTGGCGGGATCGTCGGAGCGAGCGTCGCGTACCACCTCGGCGAGCGAACCGACGACCCGATCGTCCTGTTCGAGCGGGGGTCGCCGGCCGCCGAGACGACCGCCAGGTCGGTCGCCCAGTACGGGTTCTACGGCGACGAGACGCAGTACCGGATGAAACGCTACGGGATGGAGCTCTACAACGAGTTCTTCCGTGACCCGAGGGCCGATCCGGCGTACACCACGATGGGGATCCTCCTCGTGACGACCGAGGAGGAGAACGCGGCGGCGTTCCGACGCGCCGTCGAGCGAGGCGGCGACGAGGCGCTCGGGAAGATGGGGATAGGGTTCGACCGCGACCCGGTCGAGTACGTCCCCGGCGACGAACTGGAGGAGACGCTGCTGCTCCCGCTCGTCGACGCCGGGATCGTCTCCGGTGCGCTGTTCCGGCCGAAGGTCGGGTACATGGCCCGCCCCCGGGAGCTCGCCTTCGAGTTCCTCGAACGGGCGCGTGAGAACGGCGTCACGATCCAGTCCGACACCGGGGTCGCCGGGATCGAGACAGAGGGCGGAGGCGTAACCGGCCTGCGGACAGTCGGCGGCGAGCGGGTGGAGGCGGACGAGGTGATCTGCGCCGCCGGGCCCTGGAACCTCGACGTCGCCGAGTCGGTCGGTGTCGACCTGCCGGTCCGGCACACGCTCGCCCCGATCCTGCAGGTCGATCCTCCCGACCAGCCCGACTACAGCATGCCCGTCGTGAGCCACTACGAGTCGCCGTTCGCGTTCCACCGCCGGCGCGAGGACGAGTTCCTCATCGGGTACAATCCCGGCGGATACGAGGAGGGGACCAGATACGACCCCGGATCGGTGGGCGAGACGGTCCCGGCGGGGATCCGCGAGGAGGGTCTCGCGCTCGCGGCGGAGCTTGCTCCCGACCTGGCCGACGGGGAGGTCGTCGACGAGTGGGTCGGCGTCCGGTCGGTCACGCCGGACGGGAACCCGGTCGTCGGGTGGACCGAACTGGAGGGGTTCTCGATCGCGGCGTTCCACACCTCCGGGATCCAGCTCGCGCCCGCGGTCGGCGACGTGATCGCCCGACAGCTCGTGGACGGTGAACCCACCGAGCACTACGACGCGCTCTCGATCACCCGGTTCGAGGGGTACGCCGACCACCGGTCGTGAACGACGTTCGAGCCCGCGCGTTGCGGCGAGCGGCTTCGCACGGCGAGACGGGCACCGTGCGATGGTCCTCGGTGAGTCGCTCGGACACTCGGAACCGCCCGTTCCCGGGACCGTCGGCGCGTCCGCGAGATGCGGTGGGACTTTGACGGACGACTCCCGTCTCCCGTCATGACGCGAATCGAGCGCGGCGAGGTCGGGAGCGCCCGGGTGTCGGGCACCCGGGAGTCGGTCATCCGGGAGATGACCCGTGAGGCCCACCGCCACGACGCCATCAACCTCTCGCAGGGGATCCCCGACGAGAGCGAGACGCCCGAGCGGGTGAAGGAGGCGGCGGTCGAGGGGATCGCCGAGTCGAGCCAGTACACGATCACCTGGGGGCTCCCGGCGCTCCGGGAGGCGGTCGCCGAGCGGTACGCCGACTGGAAGGGGGTGCACTACGATCCCGAGCGCGAGGTGACGATCACCAGCGGGACGAGCGAGGCCGTCGTCTCCTCGATGCTCGCGCTCTGTGACCCGGGAGACGGCGTGATCTACTTCGAGCCGACCTACGAGTCGTACATCCCGGCGACACAGTTCGCCGAGGGGCGACCGCTCCCGATCGACATCACCGACGGCCTGGCGATCGAGGAGGGGCCGCTCCGCGAGGCCGCGGCCGAGGCGTCGATCCTCGTGCTCAACCACCCGCACAACCCGACCGGGACGGTGTTCACCCCCGAGGAACTGGAGCTGGTCGCCGAGGTCGCCCGCGAGGAGGACCTGATCGTCCTCACCGACGAGATCTACGAGCACATCGTCTACGCCGACGACTACCGCAGCCCCGTCGAGGTCGGCGACCTCGCCGAGCGGACGGTGGTCTGTACGGGGCTGTCGAAGACGTACAGCGTCACCGGCTGGCGCGTCGGGTTCGCGCTCGCGCCGGAGCCGCTGTCCGCGGAGCTCCGGAAGGTCCACGACTACACCAGCATCTGTGCGCCGACGCCCTTCCAGCACGCGGGGGTGGAGGCGCTGTCGATGCCTCCCGGGTACTACGACGAACTCGCGGCCTCCTACCGGGAGCGCCGAGATCTGCTCTGTTCGGGGCTGCGCGAGGCCGGCCTCGACCCCGTGGTGCCGGACGGTGCGTACTACGTCGTCGCGCGCTACCCGACCGACGAGGCGGACACGGCGTTCGCGAAGCGACTGGTCCGGGAGGCCGGGGTCGCGACGGTGCCGGGGAACAGCTTCTACACCGAGACGGACGACAGCGGCTGGGTGCGGTTCACCTTCTCGCGGAACGAGGCGACCATCGAGGACGCGCTCTCCCGCCTCGAAGCGGGACGCTGGTGGTGAGCGGGCGCGACGCCCCCCGCGGTTGTCGGATCCCGGATTCCGAGCCGCTCACATCGCCTCGATCGTCCTGATAGCGTCCTGCACCCCCTCGTAGGATATCTCGCGCTCGACGAGGTCGTAGTCCGCCCCGTCGTCGATCGCCCTCGCCAGATCCGAGACGACCCGCTCGTCGACCGCCGTCAACCCGAGGGATTCGAGGGAGAGCTCCGGTCCGAACGACTCGTACCACTCCTTCAGTTCGGCCACCCTCCCCTCGCCTTCGCCCATCAGTAGCTGGAAGAGCAGAACCCCGTACGCGACCCGCTCCCCGTGGTAGGAGCGTTCGCGCACGGCGTCGTCCTCCCGCAGGCGGTAGCAGAAAACGTGTCCGAGCAGCAGGTGGGACTGACCGCCCAGCAGGCCCGCTGTCAGCCCCGGACCCGCGATGCAGGCGTCGATCACGTCTTCGACGGTCTCGGTCAGTTCGCCCCGTTCGCACGCCGCGATCGCCTCGACCGCGTCGTCGCGCAGACAGGCGCGGTACGACTCCTGGGCGACCCCCGTCCCCCACTGTGCCGGCTTCCGCATCTCCCCTTCCGGGATGTAGGCGGTCTCGAAGTGCTTCGCGGTGGCGTCCATGACGCCCGCGGCCAGGAGGCGGGACGGTGCCCGTGCGATGATCCCGGTGTCGACCAGCACCCACTCGGGACACCGCGAGAGCCGCACCGCGCCGAGGTGCGAGCCGTCCTCGTCGTAGACCACCGAGAGCGGGGTCCACGCGGCGCAGGTCGAGGCGACGGTCGGCAGGAGCGCAACGGGGCAGTTCCCCTCGGCGATCAGCTTCGCCGTGTCCAGGGCCTTCCCCCCGCCGAGGCCGACGAGGACGTCAGGGTCCACCTCCTCGACGACCTCCCGGTACTCACTCACCCGGTCGGGGGTGCACTCCCCTTCGAGCGTGACAGCCTCGTACTCGACGCCAAGCGTGTCGAGGCTCCGTTCGACCTCCCCCCGGGCGACGTCGAGGGCCGTCTCGCCTCCGGCGATCAGCACGTTCGAGAGGTCGTCCTCGGTCCCGAGGTAGTCGTGGAGGTCCGCCGCGATCCCGTCCCCGGTCGTGTAACAGCCCGGCGCGATCCTGAGGCCCGCCTCGCGGCTCTCCGGACCCAGGTCGGCGAGTCGGTCGTCGGCTCCCTCCCCGGGCATCACCCGGGCACCTCCCTCGCTCCGGTGGATCGGCTCCCGTCGGCGGTCATGGGCGACCCTCGTCGCTGCGTTCCATGAGTCTTCGGTCGTCACGCCGGGGTCGGGCCCGACCCGCCGGCCACGCGCTGGCGGGTGCCCCGTCCTCGACGGCGCCCAGTCGCTCGTCCCGGAACGTGAGGAGCGTCGCGTCCACGATCGCGGTGCCCATCCCTGTCCCCGAATCTGCGGTGGCAACGGTTTGACATCCTCCTGCGCCTGAAGACGCAGGAATCCCGAGCGTTGGGAGTTTCAGGCTCGCAACCATGTCTCTGCCACTTTTCGGGAACCCGTTTAACCCAGCCATCGTGGACAGTGGCTGACTGGCGGTACCAAACCGCCGTTACTCTTATCCTCGGCGTCATTCGACTCCCATCTGTTGTTTTTGCCAGCAGGGAGTCAACGTCGCTTCAACGGACTCGGAGTTACCTTTGGGCTTGCTCGACCAACAGGCACGAGGCGAACGTTTCTGCGTTCGTGTGCACCGTGTTGGCGTTTCGGATATTGTCTCATTAGTGGCGGGTAGACCGCCTCCGAAGGTCGTTCGGAATCGCTCCGTTCCGACCTGACCGTGCTCACTGCTACGAAGGAACAAGACTTGAAACTACGGATTGGAAACTCAGAACAGCCATCGAACGTGGTTCGTGTAGTGTATTGTCGGATTCATCCTGACCCCGAAGGGTCAGGTATTCTCCTTGCTCTCTATAACACACCACCCTCCGTCCGGGGCGGCGGGACGGCACGAAACGGATACCGACACCGCGAGACCACCCCATCCGGTGTCGGCACGCCCCGACCGGTCGGATACGGTGATCGGCACTGGATGCGGATCGAGCGCCGCCGAGTGACGCCCCGTAACGCGAACCGTTATCCTCCCCGAGCGAGTCGTCGGCGAGTGATATGGGAGAGACCGGAGCGGACCTGTTCCTCGCGGCGCTCGAACGGTACGGCGTGACCACGTTCTTCGGCAACCCGGGGACGACGGAGCTCCCCGTCGTCGACGCGCTGTCCGGGACCGACATCGAGTACGTCCTCGGCCTCCACGAGGACGTCGCGGTCGGGATGGCCGCCGGCTACGCCTCGACCCACCGCCAGCACGCCGACGCCGGACGGGACGTCCTCCCGCTCGGCGTCGTCAACCTCCACGTCGCCCCCGGGCTGGCCCACGGGCTCGGGAACCTCTACGGCGCGCGGTTCGCCGGGGCTCCCCTGCTCGTCACCGCGGGGAACTACGGGACGGACTTCCAGCACGAGGAGCCGATCCTCCACGGCGACCTCGAGTCGATGGCCCGCCAGTTCACGAAGTGGAGCGCCGAGGTGAAACACGTCGACGCGCTCCCGACGATGGTCCGCCGCGCGGTCCGCGTGGCCCTGACGCCCCCGACCGGTCCCGTCTTCCTCGGGCTTCCGGTCGACGTGATGACCGCCGAGACGGATCGGGAGCCGGAGCGATTGGGTGCCATCCCGAACGCGGGCGGCGGCGACCCCGAACAGGTCGAGGCGGCCGCCGCCGCCGTCGCCGGGGCCGACGAACCGGTGTTCGTCCTCGGGGACGCCGTCGCCCGGTCCGGGACCGACGCCGTCGAGAGCGCCACCCGGCTCGCCGAGGTGAGCGGCGCGCGGGTCCACGGCGAGTACATCACCAGCGAGGTGAACATGCCGACGGGTCACGAGCAGTGGGTCTCCAGCCTCTCCGGAAACGCGGACGCCGTCGCGGACCTGCTCGGGGGTGCCGACGTGCTCCTGCTCGCGGGCCGCTCGACGGACACGGACGCGTTCAAGCACGCGACGGATCGGCTCCCCCACGAGGCCACGCTGATACACGTGAGCGACGACGCCTGGCAGGTGGGAAAGAACGAACCCGCCGACGTCGCGGTGGTCGGCGACCCGGGGCTCGTCCTCGGGTCGATGGCCGACCGCGTGGGCGAGCGGGTCGACGACGCCGAGCGGGAGCGACGGCTCGAACGGGTGCGGGAGGTCGCCCGACGCGTCGGGGCGACGGGCGGGGACGCACGCGAACCCGACGACGGGCCGGCCACGAAGACACAGCTCGCCCGCGCGCTCCGCGAGGCGACGGACGACTCGCTGATCGTCAACGAGGGCGTCACCAGCGGGGCCGCCGTGCGCCGGGAGGTCCCGTTCGAAGCGAACGGCTACCTCTCGAACAAGAGCGGCGGGCTGGGCTACGGCCTGCCGGCGGCGGTCGGGGCGGCCATCGCGGAGACCGAGGCGCGGGGGGAGGACGGCCGCGACGTGATCGGCTTCGTCGGCGACGGCTCGTACCTCTACTACCCCCAGACCCTCTACAGCGCCGCCCGTTACGGCGTCGACCTGACCGTCGTCGTCGCGAACAACCGGAACTACCGCATCCTGAAGGACAACACGCTCCGACTGCTCGGCGGCGAGGAGGACGACTACGAGTTCACCGGGATGGACTTCGATCCGGCGGTCGACTTCGTCCACAACGCGGAGAGCCACGGCGCGACCGGCCGTCGTGTGGACTCGCCGACGGGGATCGCGGCGACCGTCCGCGACGCCATCGCCGAGGCGGGCCCCGTCGTCGTCGACGTACCGATCCGGGACTAACCAGTTCCTCGACGTCCCCGTCGGGTTCGCCCGGTTCGCAGCCACGGATACTCCCTGCCGTGCGGGCGTCACCGCCGAGTGCGACCGCCGGCCGGTCGACGCCCCGGGTCGGGGGACCGTCACCCGATCGGTCCGAGTCCTCCTCCACGGGCTCGATACGGAGGCTGGGGTTCCCGACCTGACACTCAGTACTCGGGTGGGGCGTAGACGTTGAACGTCTCGAGGGGCACGTCCCCGTCACCGGTGATCTCGTGGGTCTCGCCGGCCTCGACGAGGACGAGCGTCCCGTCCTGGAGGTCGTACGACTCGCCCTCGACGGTCGCCGTTCCCGTGCCGGAGACGACGTACAGCCACTGGTCGCTCTCGGCGTGGGCGTTCTCGGGTCCGCCCGTCGACTGGCCGGGCGCGAGGGTCATCGTCGCCGCCTGCGAGCGATCGGTCCCTCCCAGGACGTCGAAGAACCCGTCCGCGTCGGTCGTGTCGAACCGTTGCATGATCGCGCGGTGGGCGGCGAGGGACTAAAGTACCGTTCGTGTGCCTCCGGTACACACCGATTCGATCCGGGTGCAGCCTTCCAGCGAGCCGTCTCGCGGCCTCGCCCTCCACGGGTACGGGAGCCGGAGAGCGAGCGGACGCCGGGGCCGATCGGCACCGGCCCCGCTACTTCTCGATCGGTCCGTCGAGGACCCGGCGCTCCAGCGTTTCGACTGGAACCACCGGTAGTTCGACCGACGAGGGGTGAGCGGCGTCGTGGTAGACCGTCTGGTCGGCACTGTTCGTCCCGGTGCCGTCGAGTCCCTCGCCGGTGTTGGGGTTCCGGTCGTACCGCGGGAAGTTGCTGCTGGCAACGTCGATCCGGATCCGGTGGCCCGCCTCGAACAGCCGCGCGGTCGGCCAGACGGCGATCTTCCAGGCGTACACCCCATCGGGTTCCAGCAGGTCGACCTCCGTGTACGTCTCCCGGCTCCTCGGGTCCGCTTCGACGTCGCCGACCCGTCCCCGGCGCGCGCCCTCGGCCACCCAGGTTCCCCCGGGGCGCTCCGGCGGGTCGACGTCCGAGAGGACGACCACGAAGTCGGTGTCGACCGCGGAGGTCGAGGCGTACAGCGTGACGGTGATCGGACCCACCAGGGCCACCGGCTCCTCGAGGGGGTCGGTCTGGTAGACGAGGATGTCGTCGCGATCCCGGTAGGCCGTCGCGCGGTCGGCGACGCCGCCGTCCCAGTGGGTGTTGTACCCGCCGACCGTGACCACGGGGTCGCGCGGGTCGTAGGTGTACTCGTCGGGGGGCTCCTCGCCGGGGGTCGCCGTCGTCAACCGGCCGGCGTACCCCGGCGACTCGGCGCTGACCGCGTCCACCCCGGCGTCGCCATCGCTGTGGAGGTAGTACTCGCGGAACTCGGTCCCCGGGAGCGGGAACGCCGGCGAGCCGACCCACTCGTCCAGCCCGGGGACGTACAGACGAACTCGCGTCGGTTCGCCGTCCGGCCCGGTCGCCCGGTCGCCGTCCCCGTCGCGCAGGTGCCGGTCGAACCACGTCGCCAGGAGATCGACGCGCTCGTACGTCGAGTTCTCGGGGAACTCGTGGATGTGGCCGACCATCTGACCCTGCCCCCGGAGGGTGTTGTCGCCGTGGGTGTGCGGCCCCACGACGAGTTCCGTCGCGTCTCGGGCCCCGCTCGTGGCCGCCTCCTCCCGCAGTCCGGTGAAGTTCCGTACTGTCCCCTGGGCGAAGATGTCGTACCAGCCGCCGAAGTTGAGGACCGGTACGTCGACCGTGCCGTAGTGGCGGGTGTGGTCCTGTCGTTCCCAGAACTCGTCGTAGGTCTCGTGTCCGTGCCAGTTGGCGAGCCAGTCGTATCCGACCGCCTCGAACGGTTCGTAGGGGGCTACGGGCAGATCCCAGTAGAGCTGTGGCATCGCCTCCTGGGCTCGGTCGAGGGGCGAGACCTCCTCGGCGCGGTCGGGATGCTCGCGGTCGAAGCGCTCGACGGCGAACTGGTTCAGATAGTCGACGTTGTGTGAGAGCAGCGCCGCGCCGCCGGCGTACGCGCCCTGGCCGTAGTAGCTGGCGAGCGCGAAGCCCGGTGCCATCGCCTCCAGGGAGGGCGGGAGTTCCTCGCCGTGGGCGAGCGCCCACTGGGTCCCCCCCGCGTAGGAGATGCCGAACGTCCCGACGCGGCCGTTCGACCAGGGCTGGGCCGCGGCCCACTCGACGGTGTCGTATCCGTCGGCCTCCTCGGCGAATCCCTCGCTCCGGTAGGGGTAGAACGTCCCCTCCGAGGCGAACGTGCCCCGGACGTCCTGCACCACGACCGCGAACCCCCGGCGGGCGAGCGCGACCGGTATCTCCGTGTTCTCCCCCTTGTCGTACGGCGTCCGTTTGACCAGTGTCGGGAGTCCCCCCTCTCCGGTGTCGGTCCCGCTCCGGTCGGGCCGGTAGACGTCGGCGGCGAGGACCGTCCCGTCGCGCATCTCGACCGACGCGTCCTCGAGACGGTGTACGTCGTCCATGAGTTCCGGACGCTACAGGGAGCGGGGCGAAAAACGTAGTGGGGACTGGCGGACGAACACCGGCTTCCGGACCGTCCGAGGTTACGATTCGCCAGGTTCGAAACGCGACCGACAGTATCCGGACCAACAGCGGGAGGCTCGTCGTCTCGCGTAGCGCGTCGGCGGGCCGGATCGGGGTCGTCGAGCCGGTCTCGGTCCCGATGTGCCGGTGCCGGGGGACGCGCCCGGTTCTCTGCCCGTCGGCACGCACCGTTCTGGGCGCGGGGGGTACGACACCCCGATACTCGCGATGCCCCGGCACGTGACGGAAACCTGCCGACGGGGCTACTCCCCCGACCGGATACCCGACGAGCGCGTGGCTCTCCGCGCTCTCCGACGACAGTCGCGGAGAACGGTCGGGTTAAGACTCTCGGCCCGGATGGACGGCCCAGATGGGCGAGTCGTACCCCGAGCGGACGGTTCGGTGGCTGTTCGGCACCGAGGGCGTGGTGGCGCTCCGGCCGGAGATGGGGGTCGTCATGGCGATGACCGCGATCGGCGTCTCGGGTATCTTCGTGGTGAGCCCGATCGTCACGCAGCTCTCCGGGCCGTTCGGCGTCCCCGAGGAGAGGGTCGGTCAGCTCATCACCGCCTTCGTCGCCCCCTCCGTCCTGCTGGTGCCGGTGATGGGCGCGCTCGCCGACCGGATCGGCCGGCGGGCCGTCATCGTGGGCGGGCTGGTCGTCATCGGTGTCGCGGGCCCGGCGGTCGGACTGACGTCCTCGTTCACCGTCGCGCTCGGGTTGCGCGCGATACAGGGGATCGGCTACGCGGCCGTCATCCCGATCGGGGCCGTCCTGATCGGCGACCTCTACGAGGGGAGTCGGGAGGCGACGGCACAGGGGCTCCGCGTCGCAAGCATCCAGACGACGAACCTCGTCTCGCCGCCGCTCGCGGGCGTGCTCGTGCTCGCGTCCTGGCGGTTCCCCTTCTTCCTCTACGCGCTCGCGCTTGTCGTCGCGGTCGTGGCGTGGCGGACGCTACCACCGGCCGAGCATGGAGTGAGCGACGGGCTGGGACAGTACGCCCGGGATCTCCTCGCACTCGTCTCGGAGCCCGTGCTCGCGATGGTGATGCTCTCCTTCATGATCCGATTCCTGCTCACCTTCTCCTTTTTCGCGTACGTCTCGGTCCTGCTCTCGCGGACGATCGACGCCTCGGCCGTCCTCACGGGCGTGATCGTCTCGCTGTTCGCGCTCGTCTCGCTCGTCAGCGCGGCCCAGGCCGGACGACTCGCCGAGGCCTGGGACATGCTCCTCGTGACGCTCGTCGGGGTCCTCCTCTCGGGGATCGGGATGGTCGTCATGGGGCTGTTCCCGACGGTCCCGGCGATCGTCGCCGGCGTCGTCCTGGGTGGGGTCGGTGCGGGGATCGCCGGTCCGCTCCAGAAGAGTCTCGTGACCCAGCTCGCGCCCGCCTCGCTCCGCGCTGGGGCCCTCTCCTCGGCGGTGATCTTCCAGAGTATCGGCTCGACCGGCGGCCCGCTCCTCATGGGGATCGCACTGGGCACTCTCACCGTCACCACCACGTTCGTCGTCTTCGGCCTCGGCGGTGCCGTCGCCGGCCTCGTCGTTCTGGGTGTGGCGTACGTGAAGGCCGCTCCCGGCGAGTACGGTCGGTGAACGAACGGGCTTCCCGACCCTCGAATCCGCCGCGTATCGCTCGGTTGGCATCGAGTAATGACAGAAACGCGTATATTACCGATACCGGATCAGGACTCTGGAGTCGAATCGCGAACCAGATTGTAGAGCCCGATGGAACGCTTCTGTGCCTCGAGAAACCGGTTTAAAGACTTAGGTTCTTTGTTTCTTGACGTATCGTCTTAACCCATCGATCTGGGGGGTACGAGAATTGTGAAGAATTTATATGAGTTCACCCGAAGGTATAACTAGGTCGATTGGGGGGTGGGAACCCAAACCGACCAGGAGCCGTGGGGATGAGTCCGAAGTGGGGATACCAGAGCGGTCGGGGTGGGACGACGTCGGGGTGGGGCAACCTCCCCTGCGACGAAGCCGAGAGCCATCACTCTCGATACGTCACGTTCGACTCCGAACGACGAACGCCGGCGGGACGCTCCCTTCTTCCCGCCGGGGGAGGACGCCGCCGTGGCATCCACGGCGTCGCCTCGTCCGACCGGTACCCTCCCGAGCGACGCGCCGCCCGGCAGTCCACACGGCGTCGGGGGCACGTCCGCGTCGCGCTCGCGGTCCACTCCTCGGCTCCACGGACGTATCGAAGACGATCGAACGGACGGAACACACGATAACGGATGATAGACACGAAACACACGGCACGAGCCCAGCAGACGGTCGTCGCGGCCGTCGCGGTCGGGTTCGTGCTCACAGCGATCGTCGGCGTCCTCGCGATGGGTGCCGGCGGTATGACGAGCGGTATCGTACCCGGCGTCGATAGCTTCGGCGCTGGCGACACGACGATGGCGGAGAACGACGGTAGCGCCGCTGCTGCGAGCGCGGACGCGGGCGAATCGGCCACCGCACCGTCGACCGAGGCCCCGTCCACGGAATCGCCGCCGACCGAGACAGCAACCACGGACGTGCCGGACACGGAAGCCTCGCCGACCGAGACGCCGTCGACGGAGACCCCGGAGACGGAGGCGACTCCGACCGAAACACCGGCCGCGGGGTCAACGTCGGCCGACGCGCCGGCGACCGAGGCCCCGGAGACGACGCTGCACTTCGATTCGGACAGTGAGCGGGTCAAGTCCGGGCGGACGGCGACCTACGACGTCGTCGTCGCCAGCGCGCACGACGGCGTCGGTGGTGCCGAGATGGCGATCGTCGTCGGGGACACGGACGTCGCCACGATCACCGAGGTGCGTGTCATGGGATCGGTCGAGCAGGACGTCAACATCAGCGAGAACGGCTCGCGGGCGGACCTCAACTACACCGGCGGGGACACCTACGACAGCGGGTCGTTCTCGATCGTCGAGGTGACCGTCGAGGGCCAGTCGAACGGGGAGACCGATCTCTCGATCGCGCCCGCCGCGGGCAACGAGGAGGTGCTCCTCTTCGACGAGCACGGAGCCGGCTACAACGTGACCGGCACCGTCGGTATGTCCCTGACCGTCGGACCGGGCGGCGGGTCGGCCTCCGAGTCGACGTCCGAGATGGCTCTGGAAAGCTCGGTAGCGGTGCAGCCGGCCGAGCAGTCCGTCGAAGCAGGTGAGACGACGACGTACGAGGTGGTGCTGGAGAACGCGAACGGCGGGGTCGGGGCGTACGGGCTGACGGTGTCGCTCGACGACGCCAGCGTCGGGACCATCACCGGGGTCGACCTCGGTGGGGATCCGCCGTCGTCGTTCAGTGACGTCTCGATCAGCTCGGACGGCTCCTCGGCCGAGATCGACGCGGTCGCAGCAGACACGGCCGACTCCGGGCCGGTGACCGTCGCGACGGTCACGGTCGAGGGGGTGGCAGCCGGGACGACCGGCCTCTCGGTCGACGTCAGTTCGGTCGGGACCGAGAGCGGGTTCGACTACGCTATTACCAGCGTCAGCGGGGCCAACCTCACGGTCGGGACGTCCGACACGTCGCCACCGGACTCGACGGACGACCCGGCGGCGTTCCAGATCGACCTCGTCGAGGGTGAACCGATCCAGCAGCTGGATCCCGAGACGGGCGAGACCTACCACAAGCAGGACCGGTTCATCGTGGCGTTGCAGATCACCGAAGAGGAGAACCAGTCGGGGGGTCCCGGCTCGCCGATGACCCGGACCTACCAGGCCGACGGCTGTGAAGTGACCTACAGCTGGCTGAGCTTCGACAACACCACTGGGGAGTCCCAGGTCGCCGTCTCGGTCTCCGATGCTGGCGGTTGCGAGGGGGTCACCCTCTCGTACGTCGGCTACGAGTTCCCCGACGGCACGACCAGCTGGGACGCCGAGCACGCCGACGAGCAGGAGCTCAAAGACTCGATGACGGTTACCCTCCAGCCCGACGAGGAGGCGGTCCTGACCGTCGACGTCTCCCCCGAGGAGCCGACCGCCGCCTCGATCAGCGCGCCGGCCGGGATCGGGCTCTGACTGCGCCGGAGCCCCCGGCGTTCCTTTTGCGATCCGCTAGTTCGTCGCGTCCCCGATCCCGGTAGCCGACGCGACGGGCCGACTTCCCTCTTCTCGTCTCTCTTCGTCGAAGACGATGGCTCGAGACACCACACCTCCACACCCATCCCGGGAGACGGTGGGTGCCCGATGCGATCCCCGAGAACGAGGCGTTCCCGGGGGTGAGCGATCAGGTGGCGGTACGTGACGGCTACTGCTGGAAGGTACGACGCCGTGCATACGGAGGAACTCCCGCGACGGGTCGCCGACGGGAGCGCGACGTACCGCCCGAGGAGGTAACCTACGAGCAGCGCAAGCGGATGCACACCGCGTTGTACCGGAACTACCTGCTCAGCTATAGTAGGGTTTGGTACCGATGACACACGTTGGACGGGGACGCTCCTCCCCGTCCGTGAGTAAAGACTTCCAAACGCTACTATAGGGACGTGGAGTTCGTCGATGGCGCGAGCTCAAGGCGACACACTCAGCAACAGGACGGCACCTCCGGTTCTTGTCCCGATCGCGGCCCGACGGACGAGGCGGCGTGGCCAGGCCGAGATCGGACTCACACTCGAGGAACCCTCGCTGGCGGTCCTCTCGTGGCTGGACCGCTATTGACTCTGCTCTCGGATCTGTTCGACACGGGTCCCTGGGGGTCGTGACCGTCGTGAGTACTTTCGCGTTTACGACCCGCGGTTCGGACTCGCTGGCCGAGGCTGTCGGTCGGGCCTACCGTCCCAGTCCTTCGACCCGGCCGGGCGATCGATAGAGCCCAATCACCCGGTCTTCCCCGACCGCCGGATCGATCACGAGAATATATCAGAAAATTTTTTCGCGTGGTGGGTATATAATGACAATCGGCACCAGTCAGCGGGTTTCGGACGATCGTTATTGTATCATTAAGATTACTTAACCGGGTGTTAGGGGCCCGGTAGCATCCGTATATAGACGTTGGATCTCCCCCGATGAGTGGACAGGATGGGGGGACCACCATCGAGGTGTAAGCTGAGATGTATCGATCACCGACTCGGCGCGACAGTCGTCGCACTGCTGGTAGTGACGTCCATGATCGCCGGGCCGGCCGCGTTCGTGGGCGAGGCGTCGGCCGCATCGGGCGATGTGGCGTCGGCCGCGGACGTACAGACGAACGACGCCAGCTCGATGACGGCCGACCTCGCCCAGGAGGACACCAGTACGGCCGATCCGGACTTCCGCAAGAGCACGCTCCAGGGGTTCAGCGCGACCAACCCGACGGCACTTGAGTGGGGGCCCGACGATCGCCTGTACGTCTCGACGCAGCGTGGCACGCTCTACGCGCTCGACGTCGAGCGCACGGGCGAGAACAGCTATCAGGTGACCAACGAGGTCCGGATAGACGCGATCAAGGACATCCCGAACCACGACGACAACGGGGACTACAACCCCGGCGAGACTAACCGGCAGATAACCGGTCTCACTGCCGGCGGGACCGCGTCGAACCCCGTCGTCTACGTCTCGTCGAGCGACCCGTCCATCGGTATCGGGCAGGACGACGACGACACCGACACGAACTCCGGGACAGTCTCCCGGCTGACGATGTCGCCCGGGAGCGACGGGACGCTCCAGGCCAGCGAGGTCCAGCACGAGGTGCTGGTCTTCGGGCTGCCGCGCTCGGAGGAGAACCACGCGCCAAACGGGCTCGACCTCTCGGCGAACGGTGACACGCTCTACCTCGCGGTGGGCGGTCACACCAACAAGGGGGCGCCCTCGGACAAATTCGGTCACACGCCCGAGTTCGCGCTCTCCGCGGCAATCCTCAAGATCGACCTCGCACAGATCGAGAACAACTACCAGACGAAGAATCTTCAGAACTACGACCCGCAGGGGAGTACGCAGTCGTACCCCGACCTCGACTTCCACTACGCGATTCCGACGATCCAGAACGACGACGCTACGGACGGCGACGACCTGCCGTTCGGCGGGAACGACGGGATCAACCAGGCGAAGCTCGTCGAGGGCGGGCCGGTACAGATCTACTCGGCCGGATACCGCAACGCGTACGACCTGGTGCTCGCCGAGAGCGGTAAGCTCTACCTCAGCGATCACGGGCCGAACGGCGGCTGGGGTGGCCAGCCGGCCGATGCGAGCGGCAACATCGTCTCCGACGCCTCGTCGGTGACGAACCACCCGAACGAGGACGGGGGCTTCCAGAAGCCGGACGAGTTCATTCAGGTGGACGAGGGTGCGTACGGCGGGCACGCGGCACCGATTCGGGCGAACCCCACCGGTGCGGACATCTACGACGCGAACGGGAACGTCGTTCTCGACATCACGTCGTCGAACTCCCCCGTTCCGCAGAGCATGGTGAACCCGGCCGAGGCCGACTACATTCCGCCGACGAGCGGCTCGCCCGACCCGGGAGCGCCCGCGGGCAGCGCCAACACGATGGAGACCACGGGCGGACAGAAGGTCCTCTTCGACCCGACGGGCGGCACCGATGAGTACACCGCGTCGAACTTCGGCGGGGCGATGCAGGGCGACATCCTGCAGGTCGAACTCAATGGTGACGTCGAGCGTGTCGAGCTGAGCGCGGACGGCGAGACGGCCACGAACGTCGAGACGATCTTCAACACCGGCGGCCCGCTCGGGATCGCCACCATCGGCGACGACGGGGCGTTCCCGGGGACCGTGTGGACGGCGAACCGCGGTCCGGGCGACGTCACGGTATTCGAACCCGTCGACTACGACGGGGCCAGCGGCGGTGGCGACTGCGCCGGAACGGACGACGCCTCGCTCGATGAGGACGGTGACGGCTACGACAACGCCGACGAGATCGACGCGGGTACGGACCCGTGCTCCGCGGCCTCGACGCCCGCCGACTTCGACGACGACGGTACGTCGAACCTGAACGATCCCGACGACGACAACGACGGCCTCGACGACACCGAGGACCCGTTCGCGGTCGACGCGGACAACGGCGTCGACACGACGCTGCCCGTCCAGTACGACCTCTCGGAGCTGAGCCTGTTCGGCGAGAGCGGCCAGGGCTGGACGGGGCTGATGACGAACGGGCAGGACGACTACCAGGATCTCTACGACCCGACGAAGATGACGGTCGGCGGTGCGGCGGAGGTCCTGACGGTCGAGAGCGTGCCGACGGGCGACGCGATAAACGACGATCAGCAGTACGCGTTCCAGTTCGGCGTGGACGCGCCCGACGAGCCGTTCACGGTCTCAACGACCGTCAGCGGCTACCCCTCCGACCCCGCGAACTATCACGGGCTCGGGGTGTACGTCGGCAACGGCGACCAGGACAACTACGCGAAGCTGGTCGTCTCCGCCAACGGCGGCACCGGCGGTCTCGAGTTCGCCAAGGAGACCGGGGGTTCGTTCTCGTCGATGGCACGGCTGGACGATAGCACGGTCAAGGGACCGTCGACGAGTACGGATCTCTACCTGACGGTCGATCCGACGACCGATCCGAACCCGAACAACGGGCAGGACGAGGTCGAGGTCACGGCGGAGTACGCGGTCGATGGGGGTCAGCGGACCGAGGTCGCAACGGGAGCGATCCCGGCGTCCTGGCTGGACAGTTCGGACGGCACCGGCCTCGCGGTCGGCGTCATCTCGACGTCCTACGAGGCGGGCTCGCCCTTCGCCGCGACGTGGTCCGACATCTCGGTCGAGCGGGTCTCGGACGATACGGGCGACATGACCGTCGCGGAGGCGGTCGCGAGTCAGAACGCGCCCGCGGACGAGATCGACCGGTCCGAGATCCAGACCGCGATCAACTGGTGGGCGACCGACGCCGAGGTGCCCGGCACCGCCGGCGAGACGATCTCCCGATCGGAGCTCCAGTCGCTGATCAACGCCTGGGCGACCGACGCCACCGTCGGCGACGGCGGCGGTAACCAGGCCCCGTCGATCCAGGCCATATCCGACCGGACGGTCACCGAGGGCGACTCCACCCAGGTCTCGGTCAGTGCTTCCGACGCGGATGGCGACTCGCTGACCCTGTCGAAGACGAGCGGTCCCTCGTTCGTCACGCTGACCGACGACGGTGACGGATCCGGGGCGCTCGACATCGCCCCGGGGTCGGGCGACGCGGGCACGTACACGGTGGAGGTGACGGCCGACGACGGTAACGGTGGGACGGCCACCGAGTCGTTCCAGCTCACCGTCGAGGAGACGACGACCGGGACGGGGAGCGCCGAGATCACGGTCAACGCGAACAGCGACAACATCGACGTCAGCACCTACGGTCAGGGCTCGTTCGAGATAACGAACACCGGCGACCAGCCGATCACGTCGGTCACGTTCGACGTCAGCGAGAGTCTCGTGCCCGACGCGGTGTTCGATCCGGACGGGAAGGCCGGCGACGAGACCGCGAAGCCGCTCAGCATCGACAGCGAGTCCGGTGACGGCGTCGGCGTGGTCAGCACGGCCGACGACGACGTGTTCAGCCAGCCCCACAACGGCCAGGACGACACCGAGGGCTACGACCGGATGACCATCGAGTTCGACGACTTCGAGCCGGGTGAGTCGGTCAGCTTCTCGATCGACCTCGACCCGACCACGATCAAGGGCGTCTCCGGCGCCGGCGGTGCCGGATCGATCTCGGGGCTCGAACTCACCGCAAGCGACGTGTCGGTGGGCTACGCCGACGGGGCGACCCAGCAGACCGACCTGTTCGGTGACGGCAGCGACGGCGGTGCACAGGCGACCGTCGATTCGGACGTGGAACCCGCGCCGACGCTCGGCGTCGAGGGGGTCACGCTCCAGTCGACGGACTTCCCGGCCCACGAGGCCGCGGCCGTCGGCAGCCAGCAGCAGACGCTCACGCTGAGCGGGGCCGCGGGCACGACGGTTCGGCTGATCGAGATCGAGGGTAGCCTCCCGCCGTCGGACGGGTACGACCTCGACGAGTTCGAGGCCGACAGCGCCGAGTCCGTGAGCTACCGGACGGTCACGCTCGACTCGAACGGCCAGGCCACCGTCCAGGTGAGCCTCTCGGAGTCGAATCCGAACTACTTCGTCGCCGTCGGCGAGGCGAGCGACGGCGACACCGGTCGGACGTCGGGGACGGTCATCCTGGAGTACGACTCGGGTTCGAACTGACGCGATCGAAAGAGAACACGATCATGACATCACGCGAATGCGAATCGAGCGGTTCGGGTCGGGGGGACGCCAGCGGTGCGTCCGCTCGCGATCGGCTCGCCGTCGGCCCGGATCGCGGCAGCCCCGCGATCGCCGTGGTCCGTAGCGGCCGGTCGGACGGGCCACGGACTCTCGTTAGCACTGCCGATGACGGCACGACCGGGTCTCCGCAGGGGGGTACAGGTCGATCGACGACTCGCTCGAGGACAGTGCTCGCGGCAACGACCGCCCACGCGGGGGTCCCACGCCACGTGGGGTCACGCGTGACGGCAGGAGTGGCGGAGTGCAGTGGTGCGGGAAGCAGCGGTTCGGACGGAACCGAGAAGCGATCAACCGATCAATGACAGACAGAGAACGAAACAGAGGTAGAACGTACGGCGGACGGATCGTGGCATCGCTCCTCGCGGTGCTGATGGTCACGTCCGTCTTCGGAGCGGTGGGGACGGTCGCGGCCGCCCCTGGGGTATCGGTCTCGCACGGGACGAGTCAGACGACGGTCCAGCCGGGTGAGACGGTCACGATCACGGCGACGTTCGAGCAGACGGAGGCGAACTCGCCGGCGATGGAACCGTCCCTCCCGGAGGGCTGGACGATCACCGCCACGTCGCCCGGGATCGCCTGGTCGTACTTCGAACAGCAGGGGACGTTCCTCGGTAACCTGGTCCTGTCCGACTCGGAGGGGGTCACCGAGACGTACACGCACTCGTACACGGTGAAGGTCCCCGACGATGCGTCGCCGGGTGAGTACACCATCAGCTCCGAGGGTTCGGTCATCGACCCGCCCACGGGCAACCAGCTCGTCGACACCGCCTCGACGACGGTCACCGTCGGTGCGCCCGGATCGCAGACGACGAGCGCGTCGGTCGCGATCAACGCTGACAACACCAACATCGACGCGTCGACCTACGGCAGCGGGTCCTACGAGGTCACCAACACGGGCGACACGAACATCGGGACGCTGACGCTGGATCTGAGCGAGACGATGCTGCCGGACATGGTGTTCGACCCGTACAACACCGCGGGTGACGACGTCGGCAAGGAGTTCACCCTCGACAGCGGGGACGTCACCGTCCAGAACGTCGAGTACACGAACTTCCACAACGGCCAGAACAACGACGCTGGCTACGACACGATGGTCGTCACGCTCTCCGGATTCGAGCCCGGCGAGACGATGTCGTTCTCGGTCGACAACGACCCGACGTCCATCAGCACGACCGATCTCGGCATGCAGGCCGCGGGCCCGGTCTCCGGGCTCGAACTCACCGGTGGAACGGTCTCGGTCGACTCGGGTAGCGGCCCGGTCGAGGCGACGATCGTCGGGGACGGTAGCGACGCCGGCGCGACGGCGACGGTGATGGAGGATACCGACGAGTCGACGCCGTCGTTGAGCGTTGACGGCGTCACGCTCTCGGACGTCGGCCTCTCGGACCGGCACTCCGCCGCGACGGTCAGCAGCGCCGACCGGACCCTCACCATCAGCGGCGCACCCGCGAACGCGGAGGTGACGCTCCTGCGCGTGGAGGGGGAGCTGAATCTCAACGACGTCCCCACGGGCTACGACATCGAGGAGTACGAGGCCAACAAGGCCGTCCAGGTCGAGTACTACACGGCGACGACCGACTCGAACGGCGAGGCGACCGTCGACGTGACGCTCACCGACAGCGGCACGGTCGAGGAGAGCGGGCTGAACTACTTCACCGCCTGGGTGGAGGAGCCCGACGGCGACACGGGTCCGATCTCGGACTACGTGGTCCTCGAGCTGGCCGCGAACGCGCCGCCGACGGCCAACGCCGGCGGGGACCAGACGGTCGACGAGGGCACGACGGTCGGACTGGACGCCTCCGGGTCGAATGATCCGGACGGGTCGATCGAGAGCTACAGCTGGACGCAGACGGACGGCCCGTCGGTGGACCTCATGGGGGCGGACTCCCAGGTCCCGACGTTCGACGCGCCGGACGTCTCCAGTGACCGGACGCTGACGTTCGAGCTCGAGGTGACCGACGACGACGGCGCGACCGCGACCGACACGGTCGACGTGACCGTCCGGGACACCGGCGACGCCGGTCCCGGTCCGATCGGTGACTTCCAGAACGCGCCGACGGATCCGGACGGTGACGGCCTCTACGAGGACGTCAACGGCAACGGGGAGGTCACCCTGACCGACGTCCAGGCGCTCTTCGTCAACCGCGAGTCGACGGTCGTCCAGGAGAACGAAGAGGCGTTCGACTTCAACGACAACGGCGAGTTCAACATCGTCGACGTCCAGCGGCTCTTCGTCACGATCAGTGAAAGCAACTAGAACAATCGATAACACGGAAACAACGACAAAATGTACAAGGATATCATACGCGGACTGACCTCCGCGAAGGGTGGGGCTGCAGCAGTAACGATCCTGATGCTGGTCGCAAGCGTCGTGGCTCCGGCAGCCATGGCCGCGCCCAGCACCGGAATTACCGTCCAGACAGCGGACGATTCGATCGACGTGGGTGAGACGACGACGTTCGAGGTGGTGCTGGAGAACGCGAACGGCGGGGTCGGGGCGTACGGGCTGACGGTGTCGCTCGACGACGCCAGCGTGGGAACGATCACTGATGTCGGCCTCGGTGGGGCTCCGCCGTCGTCGTTCAGCGACGTCTCGATCAGCGCCGACGGTTCCTCGGCCGAGATCGACGCGGTCGGGGCGGACACGGCCGACTCCGGGCCGGTGACCGTCGTCACCGTCACGGTCGAGGGGGCGGCGGCCGGTCAGACTGACCTCTCGGTCGACGTCAGTTCGGTCGGGACCGAGGGCGGAGTCGACTACGCCATAACTGGCGTCAGCGGGGCCAGCCTCACGGTCGGCGATGGCGTCTCGACGCCGGAGCCGGACCCGGCCACGCCGACGCCGGAGCCAGCGACGCCGACGCCGGAGCCGGACCCGGCCACGCCGACGCCCGAGCCAGCGACGCCGACGCCGGAGCCGGACCCGGCCACGCCGACGCCTGACCCGGCCACGCCGACGCCGGAGCCAGCGACGCCGACGCCGGAGCCGGACCCGGCCACGCCGACGCCGGAGCCGGACCCGGCCACGCCGACGCCCGAACCGGCCCCGGAGACGACGCTGCACCTCGGCCCGAGCAGCGACACCGTCAAGCAGGGCAAGACCACGACCTACGACGTCGTCGTCGATAGCGCGGACGGTGGCGTCGGCGGTGCCGAGATGGCGATCGTCGTCGGGGACACGGACGTCGCCACGATCACCGAGGTGCGGATCATGGGTGCGGACGAAGAGGAGGTCGACATCAGCGAGGACGGCTCGCGGGCGGATCTCACCTACACGGGCGGGGACACCTACGACAGCGGGTCGTTCTCGATCGTCGAGGTGACCGTCGAGGGTCAGTCCAACGGCGAGACCGACCTCTCGATCGCGCCCGCCGCGGGTAACGGGGAGGTGCACCTCCTCAACGAGGAGGGAACCGGCTACGACGTGACCGGCACGACCGGTGCCACCGTCTCGGTCCACTCGGGTGGTGGGGACGATGCGGAGCCGACGCCTGAGCCGACGCCCGAGCCGCCGGCTGACGGCCCGGACGCGTTCCAGATCGACCTCGTCGAGGGTGAACCGATCCAGCAGCTCGACCCGGACGCGGGCGAGACCTACCACAAGCAGGACCGGTTCATCGTGGCGCTGCAGATCACCGAAGAGGAGCGTCAGGGCGGTGGGGCCGGCTCGCCGATGACCCGGACCTACCAGGCCGACGGCTGTGAAGTGACCTACAGCTGGCTGAGCTTCGACAACACCACCGGCGTTTCGGAGGTCGCCGTCTCGGTCTCCGATGCCGGCGATTGCGAGGGGATCACCCTCTCGTACGTCGGCTACGAGTTCCCCGACGGCACGACCAGCTGGGACGCCGAGCACGCCGACGAGCAGGAGCTCAAGGACTCGATGACGGTCACCCTCCAGCCCGGCGAGGAGGCGGTCCTGACCGTCGACGTCACCCCCGAGGAGCCGACCGCCGCCTCGATCAGCGCGCCGGCCGGAATCGGGCTCTGATTACCGGTTGAACCACGGGATCCGACGCCAACCGAGCGGGTGACCGCCGGCCGGATCCCTCGCGATCGGCCTTTTTATTCGAATCTACGCCGCCGAGCGGACGCTTCCGGGTTCCCGTGAGTCGCTACTCTCGCAGACGGACGCTCGCGTCCCTCTCGCCGGCCCGGTGGATCGCCCGGACGATGCGCATGTCCGTCAGCCCGTGGTTCCCGTCCGGGTGGATCTCCGCCCCGGTGAGCACGCGGTCGGCGAAGTAGTCGAACTCCTCGCGCATCTCCTCCTCGGCACCGAAGGCGTCGTGTTCGATCGACACCGAGCGGTCGTCGCGGGCGAGGTGGAGCGAACACTCCCCGTGGAACGCCGGTCTGAGCTCGATCCGTCCCTCCGTCCCCGTGAGCTGTAGTCGCGTGTCCTCGTACCCGTTCTGGCTCGCCGTCGAGACCATGTGGACGTCGTCCTCGAGGGCGAGGAGGAACGACGACCGCTCGTCGGGCACGTCGTCGAACGGTTCGCCGACCGAGGACAGCCGGGACTGGACGGCGATCGGGTCCCGCCGCAGGAGAAAGCGGGTCGTGTTGATCGAGTAGATCCCGAGGTCCATGACCGACGTCCCGTACCCCGTCAGATCCGGGTCGAGCCGCCACTGGTCCTCGTTCGGGATCATCTCGAGGAGCGGCTGTGAGTTGTTGCCGTACACCGACACCGGCTCGCCGAGGAACCCGCTCTCGACGAGTTCGCGCGCACGGCGCACGGCGGGATCCGTCTGCATTCGATAGGCGACCATGAGCGGGACGCCCGCCGACTCGCAGGCTTCGACCATCCGCTCGGCCCGCTCGACGGTCGCCTCCATCGGCTTCTCGCAGATGACCGGCTTGCCGAGCTCGGCCGCGCTCTCGACGAACTCCAGGTGGGTGGCGTTCGGCGTCCCCACGTAGACGGCGTCGTAGGCCCCCTCGTGGTCGCCGTCGTGGAACCCGTCGTAGTCCGTGCCGTGCTCGACGCCGTGTTCCGAGGCGATCCGCTCCGCCTTCGCGGCCGACCCGCTCACGAGGACCGTCGTCTCGCCCAGATCCGAGCCCTCGATCGCGGGGAGCGCCACGTCGGTCGTCCACCACCCGAGCCCCACCAGGGCGTACCGGACCGTCCCCTCGCCCGTCGTCTGCCAGTCCCGCGCCTCGTAGGAGTCGAGCCACTCGTGCATCGATCGGAACGAGGCTCCACGCCGTCAAAAACCATCGTGGCGCGGACTCCTCGTCCGTGACCGTGACCCCCGTCGAGCGGACGGCCCGATCCGGGCCGTAGTGCACGGTTCCTCGCGTTCCTCACCGGGAACTCGATCGTCCGCTGGACCGAGCCCTCGGGGTCGTGTCGGACGAGCGCGCCGTGGTCCCACAGCGCCGACCAGACCGCCCCGTCGGCGTCGACGGTCAGCCCGTCGTACATACCCGGTCCCGAACGCACGCCGAACACCTCGCGGTCGGCGAGGGTCCCGGTCGAGGCGTCGTAGCGGAACTCGTGGATCGTGTTCGTGTTCGACTCCGTGAGGTAGAACCCCTCCCGATCGGGGGTGAACCCCATCCCGTTGGCCAGCTCGACGCGCTCTACCACTTCGGTGATCGACCCATCGGTGTCGAGCCGGTAGAGCCGCCCCGCCGTGGGGTCGTCGTCGTCCATCGTCCCGCAGAAGACCCGTCCGCGCGGGTCAGCGACGACGTCGTTGAACCGCATCCCTGCCTCCCGGGGGATGCCGTCGACCACGGTGGTGAGGTTCCCGTCGTCCCAGCGAGCCACCCGTCCCTCCTCCATGAACAGCAGGAGCGAGCTGTCCGTCTGGATGGTGAACGCGCCGACGACCTCCCCCTCGTAGAAGCGCTCGGTCCCGTCGGACCTGGGGTCGTACCGATACATCCTTCCTTCGACGTTGTCGACCCAGTACAGCCGTCCGTCGTCGGGGTGCCACAGCGGTCCCTCGCCGACGGTACACCGCTGTTCTGTGACTGCCTCGAAAATGAACACTTCTTCGACACCCGGCGGAATCAGTGCATCCCGTCCGGACGTCCCCCGTTCGCCTCGGCTGCCCCTGGCCGGAGTTCCGGTCTCGGTGTCGAGGAACTGGGGGGGCTCACCGGCATCGATGGGCACCGGCGGACGGGGCGACACTGCGAGATGAACCGGCGGTTCTGGCTGGAAATGGTGACAATAGTTATCCGTCTCGGTTACCGAATTCTAGTCGAAATGGCTGACGACGCGGAACGAAACGCGGATACCGCGCTCCGGTGTCGACCGGTCGGTGGCGGAGGCTCCCGGGCGGTCGAGACGTCGAACGTGCCCCGATCCACCCCGGGAGGTAGAGAGGCTTGACCGGGTCGGTAGCGAACGAGGAGCCCCTCCTCGGTGGGCAGGGGGTCTCCTCCGACTACCGCAGTACCGAGGACAGTCTCGAGACCATCCTCCTTCCCGTCGGGTTCTCGAACGAGGATCGGACCCGGGCCCTCGCCGACGCCGCGGCCCAGATCGCCGGCCCGATGTGCTCGACCGTCCACGTACTGCACGTCTTCACGACCCGGGGCTTCGAGCGGATCGTCGAGCAGCTGGGGTACGACCCCGCCTCGCCGCCCGAGCCCGACGAGGTCGTAACCCGGATACTTGCCGTCCGCGAGACGGCCCGGGAGCTCACCGATCCGTTCCGTAACTACGGGGTGACCGTGAAGATCGAGGGGCGGGTCGCCGACGCCGTGGGCAGCGAGATCGCCGCCGTCGCCGACGAGATCGGCGCGTCACGCATCCTGGTCGGCGGCAGGCGGCGGTCCCCGACCGGAAAGGCCCTGTTCGGGAGCACGTCACAGCAGGTCATGAGCGAGGCTCCCTGTCCGGTGACGTTCGTCCCCGATCCCTGACGCCGGACGTTCGGTCGGATCGATCCCGCTCTCTCCTCCTCGCCGATCCCACAAGCGATCTCCCGACGACCGAAGCGCCATCCGTCATCGACGAACGCCGACCGCGGTCGCCTCGATCGATGGGAGTCCGGTTCGGACGAAGCGGCCGTCAGATCCGCGGGATCAGACGTTTCTGATGTGACCACGGTATGGGTTCGGAGAATATCTATCCAAAACTGAATAGTCGGCCGGATGATCGTTGGTGGCTCGGCACGTTCCCGACGCGCTCCGAATCCCTCCCGGCGTCCCGTCGTCCGTGACGACCTCCGGGCGTGCGGGAGTGACGCAGAATTAACTGCGATCGCGCCTCGGCTGATATGATTCGAGGATCATCGACTGGGCTACCTCCACCATGTGTACCCTCTGTGAGCGCCTCGTCCGAACTTTATCTTAGCGAAATTGTAGTAAATTGAGAATTACAACCTAGGGAATAGCTGCCAAAACATTATGATCCGGTAGAATGCAGAGACCGCCATGTCACACCACGAGATGTTGAAAAATAGCGCAGTACTGGTGATGGCAGTACTCGTCGTCCTGTCTCTCGCGTCCCCGGTCGTGGCCTCCGAAACGGACGCGTCGACGCCGGAGCCGACGCCGACCCCCCAGCCGGCCACGCCCACGCCGGAGCCAGCGACGCCGACGCCCGACCCGGCGACCCCGACGTTAGACCCCACGCCGCCACCGGACTCCACATCGGCACCGGAGCAAACACCGACACCGGAGGCGACGCCGGAGCCGACACCGACGCCCGAACCGACGCCCGAGCCGACGCCCGAGCCGCCGGCTGACGGCCCGGACGCGTTCCAGATCGACCTTGTCGAGGGTGAACCGATCCAGCAGCTCGACCCGGACGCGGGCGAGACCTACCACAAGCAGGACCGGTTCATCGTGGCGCTGCAGATCACCGAAGAGGAGCGCCAGTCGGGCGGCCCCGGTTCGCCCATGATCCGGACGTACCAGTCGAACGGCTGTGAAGTGACCTACAGCTGGCTGAGCTTCGACAACACGACGGGTGAGTCCCAGGTCGCCGTCTCCGTCTCGGACGCCGGGGAGTGTGAGGGGCTCACCCTCTCGTACGTCGGCTACGAACTGCCCGACGGCACGACGAGCTACGACCGCGCCCGGGCCGACGAGCAGGTGCTCAGAGACTCGGTGACCCGAACGCTCGGCGCCGGGGATACGGCGACGTTCACGGTCGACGTTATCGACGAGAACCGCCCGCGACCGAGGGCCACGTTCGAGGTGGTCGACGTCGACGCACCCGACGTCGAACGGGGCGATACGGCCGACGTGACCGCGACGATCGAGAACACCGGCGAGGCCAACGGCACGCAGAACGTCTCGCTGACGGTCGACGGCGAGGACATCTCGATGCGCTCGGAGACGGAACTCGCCGCCGGGACGTCGACGGACGTGACGTTCGGCGTCGGGACCTCGGCCCTCTCACCGGGTACCTACGACGTGACCGTCGCGACCGAGAACGACACCGCCACCACGACGCTAACCGTCACCGAGTCCTCCCGGCCCGCCCCGGCCACGTTCGAGGTGGTCGACGTCGACGCGCCCGACGTCGAACGGGGCGATACGGCCAACGTGACGGCGACGGTCGAGAACACCGGCGGCGCGACCGGAACCCAGAACGTCTCACTGCTGGTCGAGGGCGAGAACGTCTCCGTCGGGACGAGCGCCGTCGACATCGTGTTCGTCGTCGACGACTCCGGGAGCATGGCCGACGATATCGAGACGGTGCGGAACGAGCTCCAGACGTTCTCCCACCGCCTCGAATCGGAGGGTATCGACGCCCAGTACGCGGTCGTGACCATCACCGGCCAGGTGGAGGTTCGACAGGAGTTCACGGCGAACGTCTCGGAGACGAACCGGACGCTCGACGCCATCCCGGCGATCGGGGGGACCGAGTACAACTACGACGCGATCGGGACCGCGCTCGATCTCGACGGCCGCTCGAACGCGAAGCGTGTCGTCATCGACCTCACCGACGAGGACTCGGACACTCAGCCGGGGACGCCGAGCCAGCAGGAGCTCTCGGACCGGCTGAACGTGACGAACACGACCTACATCGCCGTCACGCCCAACGCGACGAACCTGGCCGGGTCGTTCTTCTACCCCGAGTACCAGAAGCGTCCGCTCGCGAACATGACCGAGAGCGGTCGGTGGTACGACCTGCTCCAGGCGGACTTCGGCGCGAAGTTCCGCACGGCGATCGCCCAGGACGTCATCGACGTGACCGAGGAGCGTGCGAGGACGGTCTCGCTCGATGCCGGTGAGTCCGCACGGGTGACCTTCCGGGTCGACACCTCGGACCTGCCGCCGAGCATCTATGACGTGACGGTCTCCACGGAGGACGACGCCGAGTCGACGACGCTCACCGTTACGGGGTAGTCGCGCATTCCGTCTGGGACTCGTGCTGAGGTGGTCCTCTACACGCTGGATTACCGGTCGATATACGGCAGATATTCCGTCTGGAATGGCTGGAGTTCGCTTTTCCAGCGTCGTCTCCAGATAATAGTTTCTGCTTGATTCGTATTTTTCGTCTGTACTCTGCCCGTCGGTAACCACGCCATCTTCACGACTTCGCTAATGACGAGCCTAATTATTATGAGGTGTGCTAGCAATAGGTGGTCAGGTAATGGAACTCAGCCTACTCGATGCTACGCTCAGAGAAGGTGAACAGCGCTCCGGCCGTTCCTACTCAGTCGATCAGAAAGTCGCCGCCGCCCGAAAGTTAGACGACCTCGGCCTGGATATGATACAGGTCGGTTTTCCCGTGGCCGAAGACGGAACCAAGGAAGTCTGTGAACGACTCGACACGGACGCGAAGATCGCCGGGATAGCTCGGGCGATCGAGAGCGACATCGATGCAGCGGCCGACGCCGGCGTCGACGTCATCCAGTTCTCTATCCCGTCCAGCGATCTCCAGCGCGAACACCTGATCGGAGTCAGTCGAGAGGAGTTGAAAGAGATGGCCGTCTCGACTCTCAACTACGCTCGGGACACAGGCCAAGAGGTCCACTTCGGGACGATGGACGGGTTCCGAACGGATCCGGAGTATCTGAACGAGTTGATGGAGGCTATCGACACGCCATATTTCGGGATCTCGGATACCGTGGGGGCGAGAAAGCCCGGTGAAGTCGTCGACTTCCTCGAACAACTCGATGGGGATCTGTCCCGTATTTCGGTCCATTTCCACCGTGATCTGGGCGTCGGAACGGCGAACGTGCTCGCGGCCGCCGAATGTGGCGTGGGAAAAGCTGACGTGACCGTTGGCGGCATCGGGGAGCGAGTCGGCAACGTCTCGTTCGAGGAGGTAGTCGTGTCCGGATCCCTCGGATCTTCCCCGATCGACTTCTCGATCGAGGTCGACAACCTGGTGTCCGAGTGCAAGGAGATCCTGGACATTCTCGGGGAAGACATCCCGCCGAACAAACCGATCCTGGGGGAGTTAGCCTACGAGCACGAATCGGGGATGCACACGTCGGCGATGCTTGACGACCCCGACACGTTCCAGGCGTTCGAGCCGGCCCGATTCGGCGGGGAGCGACGTCTCCTGTTCGGCCCCTCAAGCGGGAAGGGCTCATCCCAGCGACTGCTTGAACAGGCCGGGATCGAGGATCCGAGCAGCGCCCAAGTGAGCAATCTCCTTGACCGACTGCATGGCTTCGACGAGCATGTCTCACTTGAGCGGGCGCTCGAACTGGCGAGAGAGGAAGCGAACAGTAACCGATGACGAACCCGATGACTGGGAACCGTTAGATCGCGTTCTTATCGTGTAGTTGTTGGATCTCGGTCTCCGAATATCCGATCGAGGCGAGGACTGCATCGGTGTCCTCGCCGAGCCCCGGCGGGTCTTCCGGGTTGGTCGACTCGTACCCGGTAGAGCGCACAGGGGTGCCCGGGACCCTGATAGTGTCCTCCTTGCCTTCGGCCGTGTTAATCTCGCCCAGTGCGCCGGTCGCCCCGAGATGAGGGTCGTCAGGCACCTCTGCCGTGTTGTTCACCGGCGCAACGGGGACGTCCGCCCCAGCGAGCAGCTCGATGATCTCGACCTGGGTGTATTCCTGTAGTTCAGACGAGAGTATATCGCCAAGCGCCTCGCTGTTGGCACGCCGATCGGCGAGCGTCTCGAAGCGGTCATCGGAGGCGAGGTCCTGGCGGCCGAGCGCACCACAGAGGGCGTTCCAGTGCTTCTCCGAGGAGGGGCCGACGAACACCCATGCGCCATCCTCCGTCTCGAACACGTCGTACGGGGCCCACTGGGACTGTCCCCCGCCGCCGTACGTCGGGGCCGGATCACCGTAGGTCTCCGAGAACGCGATCTGGCCGCCCATCAATCCGACCGTACCTTCGAACATCGGGGACGTGATGTGCTGTCCCTCACCCGTACGATCGCGCTGGCGAATTGCGCCGACGATTGCAAGCGCCCCGTTGAATGAGGCGACCATGTCGCCGATACTCGTCCCACAGCGTGCCGGTGGGTGATCCGGATAGCCGGTCGTGCTCATCAGCCCCGACAGCGCCTCGGCGACGGGGTCCAGCGCGGGGCGATCGTCGTAGGGTCCACTGTTGAACCCCTTGATCGAGCAGTAGACGATCCCGTCGTTGATCTCTTTGACCTGCTCGTAGCCGACGCCCAGCTCGTCGACCGTTCCGGGGCTGTAGTTCTCGACGATGATATCCGCTTCCCTAACGAGGTCGTTGAACACCGCCCGCCCGTCGTTATCTTTTAAATTAACCGTTATGCTCTTCTTATTCCGATTGACATAATTGAAGGTGCTACTCCCATTCGGGCTGGATCCCCGAAGTGAGTCGCCCTGACCTGGGCGTTCGATCTTATAGACCTCCGCCCCCAGATCCGCGAGAAGCAGCGAGCAGAATGGGCCAGCGACGATATGGCCGAGTTCTAACACGGTGGCATCTGATAGCGGTTGGCTACGTTCTTCCATGCGGGTCTATGACATACTGCGCGGACAAATAAGTTGGGGGCGGGGATCTTATTATCAGAATTCAAAACACCAAAGTGTGTTATTTTAGTAATAACTATCGTGGCCGAACGGGCGGCGACGAGTACGTCGCCCCGGGTGGCCGGGCCGCCCCCGGTTAGCGCTCGGTGTTACGCGGCTCTCCGGACGCGACCCCGGTTTTCATCGCGTCAGTCCGGATACGATCCCCCGACTGGTCGAAGAGGTAGATGTCCCCGTACGACGCCCCGATCGTGGTTCGGTCACCCTGTTCCAGCCCGTTCAGATCCGAAGTGATGAGGTCCAGGTTGAGATCGGCCGCTGTCGCACTCGTGTGGACGATATACTCCGTCCCGATCGTTTCGACGACGTCGACCTCGACGTCGAACGAGAGATCGCCCTGGCCGATCGAGAGGTGCTGAGGACGGATTCCGAGTCGCATGCGCTCGGGATACTCGGAAGAGGGTGGAAGCTGGAGTTCGATCCGCTCTGCCCTGGCGACCCCGTCGCTGACCTCACTGGGGATGATGTTCGTCGAGGGGGTCCCGATGAACGTCGCCACGAATTCCGAGACCGGGTCGTTGAAGACGGAGTCAGGGGTGTCGAACTGCTCGACTGAGCCGGTGTTCATCACCGCTATTCGATCGCTCATCGTCATCGCCTCGTTCTGGTCGTGGGTCACGTAGACGAACGTCGCATCCAGGTCCCGGTGGAGTCGCTGGAACTCGACTCGAAGGTCCTCCTTGAGGTTCGCGTCGAGATCGCTCATCGGCTCGTCGAACAGCAGCACTTCGGGATCCTCGACGAACGCTCGGCCCAGGGCGACGCGCTGTTGCTGGCCGCCCGAGAGCTCTGCAGGAGCTTTGTCGATCTGGTCCTCGATCTGGAGATTCCGTGCCGCGCTCTCGATGCGCTTGTTCCGCTCCTCCTTCGCCATCCCCTTGATCTTGAGTCCGAACCCGATGTTCTCCCGACAGGACATATGCGGATACAGCGCGATGTCCTGAAATACCATCGAGAGCGGCCGCTCCTGTGGGGAGAGGTCCGTCATGTCCTCTCCGGAGAACCGGACTTCCCCCTCACTGGGCGCTTCCAGCCCGGCGATGATTCGGAGGAGAGTCGTCTTTCCGGATCCCGAGGGGCCGACCAGCGTGACGAAGTCGCCCGCCGGGATGGTGATCGACACGTCGTCGACGGCCACGATACTCCCGAACCGTTTCGTAATCCCGCTGAGTTCGATTTCGTTTGCCATTGTCACATCTCACCCGTGTCCGAGGTTGAACCCCTGCAAGAGGTAGTTCTGGAGGAACACGGCCACCAGGAACGGTGGCGTGCTCATGATCAGCATCATCGCCATCTGCTCACCCCAGCCGATGAAGAACTCCTGGAAGATCAACGTCGAGCCGACGGTCAGAGGATAGAGGTTTTGATTGCTCAAGACCACCTTCACGATGGTGTAGTCGTTCCACGCGACGGCGAAGGAGAAGATCGCCACGGAGATGTATCCGGGCCGGGCCAGGGGCAGGACGACGGCTCGAACGGCACGCCACCGGCTGGCCCCGCGGATCCAGGCGGACTCCTCGTAGGCGATCGGGATACTCTGGAAGTACTGCCACATGAGCCAGATGGAGAACGGAGCCGAGATGGCCGTTATCGCCAACACGGCCGAGACGTACCGGTTGAGTAGGCCGAGCCGGAAGAAGATGACGTAGAGCGGAATCGCGAGTACGATCGGGCTCACCATATAGCTGAAGAGGATCACGCGGGCGACGAGCTTCCGTCCGGGGAGTTCGAACCGCGTGAGGCCGTATCCGGAGATGATCGCCAACACCGTGGAGATGAGCACCGAAGCGATCGTGATGATCAGACTGTTCTTGAGGTAGGTTACCGTGGCTGTCTGGTTGACAAGCGTCTGGAAGTTCTCCAACGTCAAGGTCGTCGTAAAGAGGGTCAGACCGCCGCCACTGAACAGCGTCTGGGGCGACTGCAGCGAGATGATCACCATTACGTATAGAGGTGTGAGGATGAACACCGCGACGAGAATCGCGACGACGTATATCGCGACGTCCCGGATTCGCTTCTGGGTCTCGTTGGGCACGAGGCCGCCTGCGCCCCCGAACCGATCCTCGAACATCAGCCTGTCACCTCCGATTCAGGACTGAGAACCCAGAAGTAGACGATTCCGACGAGGGCGAGCAGAACGAACATGATTCCCGCGAGGGCGGTCCCTCGGCCGAACTCTCCCAGTCGAATCGCCAGGTCGTACACCCGGATCGGCAGCGTCGTGGTGACCCCGGCTGGTCCACCTCTCGTCGTCAGCCAGATGACGTCGAACTTGTTGAACATCCAGATCCCGCGTACCAGTAAGATGAGCAGGATCGCCCCGCGCAGGTAGGGGAACGTGATGTTCCAGAACTGCTGCCAGATCGACGCCCCTTGGACCTGTGCCCGCTCGTAGTACTCGTCCGGGATCGCCTGGAGGTTTGCCAGGAGGATGAAAAACGAGAACGACCCCCACTTCCAGATGCTCAGTACGACGATGCTCGGCATCGCCAGAGTCACGTTCGAGAAGAAGGGGATCGGATCCGTGATCAGGCCTGATTCGAGCAGTACGAGGTTGACGAGGCCGATGTTCTGATCGAGGAGGAACCGCCACAGGAAGACCACGACGACGGTCGGGAGGAGATACGGAAACACCATCAGTGTCCGGAGGGCCGCCCCGCCGAACAGCACCCGGTCGACGACGAGCGCGAACCCCAGCCCGACCACCAACGACAGAACGGTCGTACTGACCGCGAACACCAGACTGTTCCAGAGATACACCCAGAAGCCGGCACCGGTGATGATCTCGGCGTAATTGTTCAGCCCCACGAACGTGGCGGTGCCCAGGGGATCCACGAAGAAACTCGAGTAGAGCGCGTACACGAGCGGCACGAACCAGAGGATCCCGAAGAAGACGATGAGCGGGAGGATGAAGAGATAGACCGTCAGTTCGTGCCGGCCGCTCAGCAGGGAGAGTGAATGAAACCGGTCTAGGGTCGACATTCAGTTAGTTCCCGAGATTCCGGAGTTCGTTTGCGAGCCAATCGACCGCCTCACCGGGCGACTTCCCACCGTAGAGCATCTGGTCGACCGACTGCCCGTACAGTTGCTGCCCGTACGCGTTGGCCGCGACGAGGTTTGGTGACCCGTCATCACCAGTCTGTAGCACTGGCCGCATCGAGTCCCAGTTCTCCGCAACGACGTCGAGGAAATCGGGATGGTTCTGAAGGATCTCGGCACTGGCAAACCGGTCGTCAGTAAGCCCTTCTTCGGACGTCGGGAAGTTCGACCCAGCAGTCTGTCGGAGGAACTCGTAGTAGTAATCGGACTGGACGAAGAACCTGATGAACTCCCTCGCGCCCTCCAGGTTCTCTGCGCTCTCATAGCAGTACATCCCCTCGAAGTACGACCACCAGTTGAACTGCTCCTGTCCCTCAGCGGCTGGGTACGGCGCAGCCGTGACGTTCTCAGCCATATCCGGGCGGTTGGCGATGATCTCGAGGAGGGCTAACCCACCGATCCCCGCCCACGCGGCGAGTTGCTCCTGGATCAGGCTACCCATCACGTCGCCCCATGCCCACCCGCTTGCCTGTGGGCCCAGTTCGTCCATCGTCTGGAGCCACTCGTAGCTCTGGACGGCGAGTTCCCGAGTCTCCCCCTGATCGAGTACCACCTCGATACTGCCAGCCGTGCCGTCGTAGGGGTCGACCCCGCCGTTCCAGAGCGTCTGATTAGCATGTGTAGTCGCCGCGTTCGTTCGGCCCGATGGGACGACATAGCCGGCCATGTTCTCCTCGCTCTGGATCCGTTCGGCTTCCGCCTGCCACTCCTGACGGGTCCGCGGTTCGTCCTGGACGATATCCGTCCGGTAGATCATCGTCAACGGGATGGCGACGACCGGCACCATGTACGACTCCCCCTCGTACCGGACGGTGTCTTTGACCCCGAGTTCGTCCACCACGTCGGTCAATGGAGCGGTGTTCCCGTTGCTGGTCTCGCGATAGGCGTCAGTCGAGGTTTCAAAGGCGATCGCCGGCATGTTTCCGGCGGCCTTCATCTTCTGTATCTGCTCGTTCGCAGCCGTCCCCTTTGGCAGCCACGTGATGTCGAGGCTGTAGTCCGACTGGGAGTTGAACTCCTCGGCCGCGCTTTCCCAGATGTCACGACCCGACCGATCGTTGAGCATGTGGATGGTCCCGCCGCTCGAGGAGCCGCTCGTGGCTGTCCCCCCAGACTCGGTCGGTGCCTCGGTGCTCCCCCCGCCCGACGACCCGTCACCAGCGCCCTCCGTTGGGGTCGACGGCGGTTGCTGACCGGTGCACCCGGCGAGTCCAGCTACCCCCGCAGCTCCGGCCGCTTTGATGAACCGTCGCCGGCCTGTGCTATCTGGTAGCATGGTTCGCGGCAAGTATTTCCCTATCTATAAATCCTCCGGTCAAATAGTCACTTTGGAGTGAGTACGATGACTGATTCACGAGTATCTAACAGTTAAGAGATCGTGGAAATTCGAGTGAAAACCAAATTTTTCTCGCTACAAACCGTATCGCGGGAAATTGTATTCATGGACATACATCTGGCCGATATTAAATATAAATATAATGGTAGTTAATTGTCCATGGGCCCGGAGACGATATGAATACCAGGAGCGACGGGAGACCTCACAAAATATAATGGTGTATGTCAATACTCCGTACCCGGTCTACTATCCCCATAGTGGCTCGGGCGAATGCAGGCTTGTATCCGAGAAACACTAATATGTGGTTATAGATACTCGATTCAATATCCCATGACAGACTGGGGTGTTCACGCGCACTGTGGGCGTGAATTGGAGTCGGAGCCGGAACAAGAGCTACAGTTCTTCGTACCCGTTCGAATCACCGCCGCCGAAGTCGGCACCCTCGGACCGTGACGGTTCTCGCTCCCGGTCATCGTACGCCCTCTGCCATTCATCCGTCGCATCCATGCTTTCGGCACCATGGTCGGTGTGTCGTTCCCGAACCCGGATGAGAACGGGTGTGTTCATCGCATCACCCGAGAGGATCGCCTGCCCAGGCGTCAACCCGGGTAACTCACTCAGGACCGCCTCGCCGGCCGCTTCGACGCTCTCCCTGATCGCCTGCTGGTCCGTCGGATTCTGTATCTGCATCGTTACCTGCGTCCCACACTGGGAGAGGACGTCCGGGTCGATCTTCGACGGCCGCTGGCTGATGATGCCCAGGCCAAAGCCGAACTTTCTCCCCTCGGATGTGATCGTTCGCATGATGCCCAGTGACGGAGCATCGCCGGTCGCCGGTGCGAACCGATGGCCCTCCTCGAACAACGCGAACAGTGGGAAATCAATAGACGACTCTCGGCCGCGCATCGCGTCCAGCCGCTCCTGATAGAGCTGCCTGAGCAGGACGGTCGTGATCAACTGCTGGTCACGGCGGTCGAGCGTGTCCATCTGCAGGACCGTGCACTTCCCCGGTGCGACGAGGTCGTCCAGCGGGACGTTCATATCGGTCGCGAACAGGTCATTGCGCTGGATTGACCGCCGCAATCGCCACTCGAGCGCACCCACACTCGCGTCGTCCTCACCATACTGTGTCCGCATCTCGGTCAGTAGATCATCGATACCCCAGGTGCGGCTCTCCCTGTTCTGTATCGCCCGCCAGCCACCGGCGAGTCGTTCCTGCATCCGATCGCTGGGGTTGTCGAGGATCGCCATCACGTCACCCACCGTGAGTTCCGAGATGCGGATCTTCAGCCGATCGGGATCGAAATACTCGACGTCGGGAGTGTAGCCGTCGTCGCCGGCGAACTTCGGGTGGCCCTGCATCTGTGCGAGCGTCTCGTACTCGTTGTGTGGGTCGAACACCAAGAGCGATGCACGCGAGTCGGGCATCATCATCTCCTCCATCAGGACACCCGCCGTGTACGACTTCCCGGATCCCGTCGACGCGAGGATCGCCAGGTGTGTCGACGCGAACTCGTCGATCGGGATGTGGAGGTCGACCGCCTCCGTTTCACGGTTCAGCAGCCAGCCGACGTGGGCGAGTCCCTCCAAGTCGGTGACGGCCACGTCTCGGGGAGCGGTGTCGATCCCGAGGTTCGGGAGCACCGATTCTAGAAACGCATCAGGTGCGGTTCGGAGGCGAGTGCCCGGACGTGGTAACTGCCGCGGATTGGAGAACGTCGCCATGTCCTGGTCGTAGAACCCGATAACCATCGCTTCCAGCCGGTAGAGGTCGATATCGTTCGAGGGTACACCCAGCGTCGCGGCGACGGTCTCGGGAGCCACTGCGGGGTCGGCCATGAACGTGTCCGGGTATCCACGAGCCTGTTCGCGGTTGGTGATACGGGCGATGACGTCTCGAGACTTCCCCTCGACGGGGACGCTGTAGGTGATGAACTCGCCCGTCTTGACGGCCTGCTCGTCGGGCGTCACCACGATGAACTCGTTCGGTCCTTCTCCCGGGCCGGCGACCGTCCCGATGACGCTGTCCTCTCGAGACTCTGTGCTAGCCTCATCGGAGGAGGGTGTGCTCATCTGACCACCCCACGATCGGAGGAGGACTGCCAGCGGACGTTCTTCTCGATGACGTCCAGAACGCGCTGGTGGTCGGGCTGATCGACGAACTCTCGGAGGCGCTCGATCAGCGCGAGTGTTACCTCGGCCCCGAGCGAGCCGGCGACGTCTCGCAGCCGCTCGATGTAGGCGAGTTGGAGTTGATCGTCGACGGTGTGGAACGCGTGGATGACGCCGTCGGGGCACTGATAGACGAAGTCGTCGACCGCCAGTGTCCACGGTGGTATCCGCTGTGACGGTGACTCGATCGCGCCGTCCTCGGCTACTGTGGCGTATCCGAGGAGCGTGACGCCAGCGAGCGTCGTCCGCTCTTCGACGTAGCCCGGTGTGAACGTCGGCTGGTCGTCCTGGGCGAGCCGTGGTCCCGACCGTCCCTGGTCGGGGTCGACCAGCATGGTGTCGTAGATGACGCCCATGATGGCGTACTCCGTCCCATCGATGGGCTTGTGGATGAACACCGGCTGTCCGAAGGCCCGCTCATGCGGTTGGGGCGGGCGCTCGCGGTCCCGTTCGTTGAAAATCTCGACGGTGTAGTCGATGTGGCTGTTCGAGTTGACGATCGTGCCGATCGCCAGGCAGTCGTCGACGCTGATGCTGGGGATGGTCGAGGAACTCATGTTCGATCTGATCGGGGCGGGCGTGACGGGCCCGCGACCGTAGCTACGGAGCGTCGATAACTCACACGAGGAGGCCGTCGCCGAAGACGGGTTGCTCCGGTCATCGGCGGCGGAGTTCCTTGCTGAGCGCCTTCGCGTTCCACTCGAGGGGGACGTCGTTCGCCTCGGCCCAGTTCTGGAGAAGTCGAAGGAACTCGTTCCGGTCACGCTGGTCGAGGACGGCGTCCGTATCGGCCTGCTGGAGCACCTCCGGGTAGCCTCGACCGATACCAGCCTCCGCACGGACCATCGTGATCACGTAGTCGTAGAGGGTTTCGTATCCCTCGGGGCCGTCCCGACGCAACATCCACCCGGGGAACTCGAGCCGGTCGAGCCCGGCTCCGGGCGGCACTTTGAGATACGAGAAGTGGATGTCGCGGCCGAAGGCGAAGTCACGTCCTTCGTACGTGGTCTCCAGGGAGTCGACGCTCCCGTCCCGACGGCAGACGAACGGAACCGTCGCGTCACCCCACGGGCTCATCATCCCCGAGAGGATCCTGGCGTCCGGGATTACGCGATCCTCGCTGAACTCCTCCGGCATGAGCAGGCGGGTCATCTTCGCGAGTTCGTTGGCGTTCGTTCCGGCGACGTAGCCCACGACAGGCACCTCGTGGTGCTGGCTGGCAGCCAGGATGCGGCTCATCGCTTCCAGATACCGATCACGTGCCTCGGGGCGGAGCGGATTGGCAAACGAGACGACCAGCGGGCCGTCGTAGCAGACGATCGGTGGCCGTTCGAGGTCACCGGCATCGTGGGCGGTTGCCAGCCGCTCGATCTGCTCGACGACGACTGCTGCCTCGTGTTCGTACCGGTGGAGGCCGACGAGCGAACCGTCGACGAAACGGTACTCCTCGTCATCCTCGCCGCCCGTTCGTGTGACGTCCATCGGGCCGAGGAGCTGTCCGTCGCGTGCTCGTTCGAGGTCGCCTGTCGGCAGATGGTGGTTGAGACACCACGCCGCCTGGACGTACGCGAGGGGCACGTTGAACCGGGTCGTCGGTGGGATTTCCGAGCCGTCGGTCGCGAGCATCGGAACGCCTATGAGGAGATCTCGTGCCCAGTCGTTGACTGCTTCGTGGCTCTCCCACCCGTCCGATTCGTGATGTGGGTCGACGAGTGACTCTCGTTGCTCGAGTGCCTCCGTGGGAAGTGCGCCCGGGTACGACGCGCTCGTCAGTTCGGCATGAATCTCCTCGGGCGTGTACTCCTGTGGGAGTCGATGGAACGCCGCCCGGTAGCGGTCGATGAGGTCCTCGTCGTCCTCGAGATACGAACGGATGCTCGTGAGGTTGGCATCCAGAGCCGTCGCCACCCCGGCCTTGTCGAGTGGCATCAGTCGCTCGTGACCTCCGTCGTCTGGTTCGGTTTCTCGACCCTGATGGCGTAGTCGGTCATCCGGTCGAAAGTGTTGTCGTGGCTGATGACCGTCAGCTGCTCGAACGCGTCGAGCCGATTCAGCTGTTCGACGAGGTTCTCCTTCTTCTGGACGTCGAGGTTGGCCGTCGGCTCGTCGAGGAACGCGATGCCGACCGTCGAGAGTTGTTCGAGGATGGCCAGTCGGACCGAGAGGGCCGCGGCCATCTTCTCCCCACCGCTGAGCGTCGAGAACGACTTCCGGACGTCAGCGTCCACGACGACGATGTCGTAATCCGATGTCCACTCCAGCGTCTCCGAGGAACGTCCCCTGATGGTTCGGAAGAGGTCGTTGGCCCGCTTGCCGATGCGGTCGGTGATGACCTCGCGCATCTTCGGCCCCGCGGCACGGACGTTCTCCCGGACCCAGTCGGCGAACTTCCGATCGGCCTGTAGCTCTCGGAGCGTGTCGATCTTCTCTCCTCGCTTCTCGAGTTTAGTCTCCAGTTCCGCCACGTCCTCCTCCACACCCTCCAGTTCCTCCTGACGGGCGTTCCGGCGCTCTCGGTGACCTGCGATCTCCTTTCCGAGGAACTCGATCTGTTCGTCCAAGTCCTGGTATTCGTCCGCGTCGAAGGCGTCTTCCTGGTCCTGGAGGTCGGACTCTACCAACTCGCGTTCCTCTTCGAGGTCCTCGATCTCGTCTTCCAGTTTATCGACGCGCTCCCGCCGCTCATCGACCTGGTTGGCAGCCTGCTGGTTTGCGACGAACGTTTCGTGGTCGTCCTCGTGCTCGTCGAGCGTCTCTCTGACCTCCTCCAGTTCCTCTTCGAGACCGTCGTACTCGCCGATCTGCTCATCT
The DNA here is from genome assembly GCF_037335815.1 of Salinirubellus litoreus. Taxonomy (NCBI): domain Archaea; kingdom Methanobacteriati; phylum Methanobacteriota; class Halobacteria; order Halobacteriales; family Natronomonadaceae; genus Salinirubellus; species Salinirubellus litoreus. The sequence goes on from NZ_CP147841.1 coordinate 1,407,183, forward strand.
AACGACTCGATCTTCGCTTCTACCTCCTCGATGTCGTCCCGGACTTCCTCGAGCTCTTCGGGAGCACCCGCGTTGTCCTTGACTCGGGTCCTCGCATCGTAGAAGCGGTCCTTGGCGTCCTCGAGTTGGTCTCGCTCCTCGCGCAAGGACGGAAGGGCTTCGATCTCACTACGGAATGTCTCGAGCTCTTCCTGGGTCTCACTGCGTTCCTCATCCAGTTCGGCGAGGTCTTCCCGGAGGCCTGTCACCTTCTCACGGCGCATCGGAAGCGTGTTGGCGCGTTTCTCCGCCGAGTTTGCCTCGTCACGGTCTGCCTGTAACGCATCGATCTCCGTTTGGAGTTCTTCGCGTTGGTCGCGGATATCCTCGATACGGGCCTCACAGTCCGCGATGGTCTCTTCGCGGTGTTCGGCGTCGAGTGGCTGTCCACAGGTCGGACACGGTGCGTCGGCGTCGGTGTCACGCAGCGTCTCGAGGCGGTCCTCGAGGTCTTCGCGCTCTAATTTCAGCGCGCGGCGGTCTGCCTGCAAGTCCCCGATACGTTCCTCTAAATCGTCGATATCAGGCGTCTCTTCGACGGCAGCCTCGATCTCCTCGATGGTAGCCAACTCCTCTCGAAGTTCTGATAGCGCCTCCCATGCCTCCTCGTCGATCTCACCGAGGTCGATCTCCAGATGCTCGATGTCGGATTCCTTCCCTTCTAGCTCGGATATCTCGTCACCGAAGTCTTCGTATCGCTCCTTCTGCGCCTCGGACTCCGCTTTCTGCTTCTTTGCCTCTCGGAGCGTTTCGACCGCCTCTTTGAGTTGACCCTCACGCGTTTCGAGCCGACCGAGAGCAGCCTTTCTCTCCTGACGGTCGTCCTTGAGTGCCTGGAGCTCCGCTTGCTGCTCCTGCAGTTCCTCGCGCCGCTCCTCGGCTTCCTCGTACGCTTCGTACCCCTCACGAGCCGCCTCGCATTTCTGCTGTGCCTCCGTTGCTCGCTCGAGTTCCTTCCGAGCAGTCCGTAGCGCGTCTTCCTTCTGTTCGATGTCTTTCTCTATTTGCTCGATCTCACCTTGGAGTTCATCGATCCGGTCTTTGATCTCGTCCAGCTCCGCATGCCTAGCCTCAGCCGTCTCGAGATCCTCCTCTGCCTCGACAATCTTCTGATCGAGGTCACTGATCTCCGATTCGAGGTCTGCCTGACGCTGCTGATATTTCGGAAGCGGTTGAACTTCCCCTGTCAGCTGCTGGATCTCCTTCCGGACGTCGTCGGCCTCCGCATCGATGACCGCGGGGACGTCCTTGAGCGTGTTCTGCCAGGATTCCTCGTAGGCGTCGATGTCGAGGAGCGCGTCGAACGTCTGCGTCCGATTCCGTGGGGTCTGGGCGAAGTCGGCGAGGAACCTCGTCTGCGGAACGCCGACACACGACTCCCACAGCTCGGAGAGGCTGTCGTTGTCCTCGACGTCGAACCGGGCACACAACCAGTCAACGAGCGCCGATTTCGAGTCGATGTCCTGATCCACCCACTCGTTGCTGTCGGGATCGTACCGTGCGACGCCGTAGTTGGACCGCCCAGCACTCCGGGTGACACGGTAGAACTGTTTCCCGCTACTGGTCTCCATTTCGAACGTCACCTCGACGGTCCCCGACGAGGCACCTTCCCGGATGAAGTCCTTGTTGGCGAACGGGAGCGAGTCGAACAGCGCGAAACCGATCGCCTCCTGGATCGTCGACTTCCCCGATCCGTTCTCCCCAAGGATGGCTGTGACACCACCCTGGAGGTCGACTTCGGTTCGTTCTCCGTAGGACTTGACGTCCTCGAGAGCGACCTGAGTGATCCTCATTCGTCGTCACCTCCAGTCGTACCGGCAGCTGATTCGGCGACGACATCGGGCTCGCCAGTTTCTGCCGAGCTTTCTGGTTCGTCCGTCGTCGTCTGTTCGGCGAACGGGTCCTCGGCCACGTCGATCACGACGTCGTCGGTGAGATCCGGGAAGAGTTCCTGTCGGCGCTCGCTGACGGTGTCGCGGATGTCCTCTGCTGTCTCCTCGGCTTGAGCCATCCGATGGGCCGTGTTCAGGAGGCTGGCCACCTCGTCGGCGTGGTCGCTGTACTGTGACTCCGTGGCGATAGTTCTGAAAACGCGCTGTTCGAGGACCTCCGTCTGGAGGCGGCCATCGATGAACACCTCCTCGTCGTCGAGGTCCTCGAGGAGGGCCTGGATGTCCGCACTGGTGACGCCGCTCGTGTTCGTTTGGACGTAGAGCGCATCGAACACGTCCTCGGTCCGTTCGGCGAGTCGATCGACCGGGAGATCCGCACGGTCGAACTGGAGCGTCCCGGTGAACCGGAGGTCGACCATGGGTTCACGGCGGTTACCGCTCGCCTGAAACCGCTCGTGGCTGATCTCGGTGTTCAATGTCGTCCGCTCCTTCTCGAGGTGGTCGTTGAACGCCGTCTCGAGGTCCCCCGGCGAGTCGTACGAGGTGACGTCGAACTCGGTGGTGAAGAACGGCCGACGCTTGGTCAGATGATGCGTGACGTCGTGTTCGAGGTCGCCCGGTCCAGCGGATCCCACTGTTCCTTCCGACTCGTCGAGAGTGACCGTGTAGTAGCCGTGGTCCCAGTCGTCCCGAACCTCCGTTGTGGAGTGTGCCTCCGGCGATCCGGGGTTGTAGATCCATCCGTTCGCGTCGTACCGCTTGTGGATGTGGCCGAGGGCGAGGTAGTCGACGACTTCTTTGATCTCCCGGAGTTCGGCGTGAGTCACGTTCCCCCCGAGGGCCGGGACCTCGTCCTCGATCCCGAAGTGCGCGAGCAGGACGGTGTACGCTGGCTCGCCGTGCTCGTCGTTCGTCGCCCGGATGCCACTCGCAACCTGTTCGAGCGCCTGGTCCGTCCGAGCGCCCCGCCACTGGAGCCCGAAGACACGGACCACTCCGTGGTCAGTTTCGTGGTCGTAGAAGCCACATTTCGAGCCTGGTTCTACAGGATCGTACTGCTCGAACTCCGCGGTGTCGTCGTCCAGATCGGCTTCTAAGAGGACGATGTGGTCTCGTCGGTGGAGGTAGTTCAACCAGGTCACGCTGCGTGGCGTGAGGTTCTCATCGTGATTGCCCCGGGAGACGAGGACGGGGATGTCATCAGGTACGTCGGCGAGTGCTCGTTCCGCGTCGTCGAGGACCTTGGGACGGAGGTCCCGGGAGTGGAACAGATCTCCGGGAAGGAGGGCGAGCTCCGGATTCGACTCGACGATTTGCCCGAGGGCTGAGCGAAACGTGTTCGCCATGTCGTCCTCCCGCTGGAGGAGGCCGTACTGTCTGTGTCCGAGGTGGACGTCGGCGAGGTGTGCGATGTGCATGCGGAGGATATCCGTCCGATCCGGTGACGTCAGGTCGATTGGACTCCCTCGCTACCGTAGCGTGAACCCAGATGTGCTTCAACGCGATCACTAGTCACTGAACCGTTACGTCCCAAGACTGTGCGGTGGTTAATAATATCAATCGTAATCTCAAGAACATATTTGAACGGGGATGCTGCGGCTCATGTGCAGCCGTACTGTGTACCGAGCTAATTTATTACCTGAAAACCCGTCCGGACCGTACTATCGAGATTCTGTACTGAGGGTCGCTACGCGTTGTTCGAGATACTCGTGGAGCTGCTCGTCACAACAGTAGATGTAGCACCCCTTCATCCCACGGCTCATCAGCGTTCGATACGTGTTCTTTATCAGCTCATCGGCTTTCGCGGCTGCGTTCTCCGGCTGCTCGTCGAACATTTTCTTGATGCCGAACAGCGACCGATCCGTGCTCGCTCGTGCTTCGTGGTCGACGACGATCTCGCCATCACGGTACTTCAGGTCCTCTCCGATAATCACGCCGACGTAATCGAACTCGAGTCCCTGGCAGGTGTGAATACAGCCGACCTGATCGATGGACCCCTCGGCGATTGCCCACGGATCGCTCGCATCGAGATTCCAGCTCCGCTCGTACTCGCCGATCTTGATATCGTACGCGTCGGGGTCGGAGCGCCCCTCTTTCTCCCACTCCCAGCAGTAGCCGGCGACGACCCGTGACAACCGAGTCTGCTCGTTCCGTCGTTCGATCGCTTGGTGGAGTGCCTGTGGCGTCTCGAACAATCGAAGATCGTAGTCGAGGTCGAACCCATCGGCGTTAGCCGTCTCCTGGATTCCCAGTACGTCGTCGAGCCACGCGACGTACCCTTCCGAGCCATTACATCGGAACTGTGATTCTAACTCCAGTTCCTCGACATCGGCACTCAGCGCCCGAGCGTGTTTTCGAATCTCTTCTTTTGACCCGATATCGTCGATGTGAACGCGCTGGCTCTCGTCAATGAAGAACACGCTGAACTTCGCGGCGTTGATGATCTCCATGATCTGGTTCTCACCGCGACCGAAGAACGTCGACTCCTCGTTGAGGCGGTGGGCTTCGTCGGCGATCAACGCGGGGAACGCGTTCGACTCCGTCTCGACGTAACTCCCGGCTCCCGTGAACAGATGATCGATCTCCTTGACTAGCTTATTCCCCCGGAGCTTCTCTTTGTACACCTCTCTGGGAGCACGGTTCTTCGAGACGTACTGTGCGACAAGGTCGTTCTGAATCAGTTCGGCCAGGATGTTGATCGCGACGACGGTCTTGCCGGTCCCGGGTCCGCCATCGACGATCAACACACGCTTTCGTCCATCGCGATGTGAGCGCAGCGCCAGGTCGACGGCCTTCTCGTAGACGACTTTCTGGGAATCGATCAGCGTGAACTCGTCCTGCTCTTCAAGCATCGCCAACAGCGAGTCCTGGAGCGACTTCGCTGGCCTGAGTTCCCCCTCGCTCAGTTCGTGGAGGGTCTCGCGGTCGTCACCGGTGTGAATGTGTGTCTCCAGGAACGACCGCAGCCGCGCCGCATCACCACGAAGGTAGAGTGGCGCTCGCTCCGTGTACGGCAGGTACACGTCGTTATCGAGTATTTCACGGTACTCTGGCTCGAAGTTGTGGAGGTACGCTGCCGGGTAGAGATTGATCGGCTTCTCCTGGACACGGGTATTGAAATCCTTCAACAGCTGTGCATACGACACGGCCTGATAGCTGGGATGGGTAGTCTCACGGATTCCGCCCCCCAGTGCCGTCTTGACGATTCCGTCTCTATCCCTGATGGGTTCCGTGCTGGCGGCCTCCCACTGTTTCAGTTCGACGACAGCCACATTCGTGTCGTCGTCCGCGTCGTAGCCAGAGAGCAAGAAATCGATACGACGCGAGGTGAGCGGAATCTTGAACTCGATCGCAACGCCCGCGTCGTCAGGGAGTGCACTCCCTTCCAGAACTTTGTACATATACTGGAAGGAGTTCTTCCACGATCGAACCTCACTTTGGCTCCCGATTCCGAACCCCTTCGACTCATAGCCTCGCTTGATCTCGGGGACCAACTGGTCGTGCAGGACGTCGTTCAAGAACCCCGATTTGGTGTTTTCGTAGACGAGCATCCTCTCTACTCGTCGTACTTCCTGTTGCTCCCTCTATATTCGTTCGCCGGATAGCGGGCCCGGTTCGTCTCGAGTTTCCGCTCTAATGCAGCGCTCAAGTCGATATCGTACAGGTCGGCATATCGCAGCAGGAAGAACAGGATATCTGCGAGTTCCGCCTCGACGTCCTCGCGTGTCTCGGAATCTGCGAGCAGGTCCGATTGTTCGGGCAGGTCTTTGAACCGGAAGAGTTCCAGTAGTTCACTGGATTCCGTCACCAGGCCGATCGCGAGGTCTTTCGGGGTGTGATACTGTTCCCAATCGCGTCGTTCGCAGAACTCCTGCACCTCAGCGTTCAGTTCATCGAACTCCATATCCTAACGTTACCGGAGACAACCAAAGAAGTACGGCAGTCTGTGTCGGTTGCCCCCCTTTGCAGACGAGGAGACTAGCTCGCATGGGCTCTCAGATAGGTGTACGCCGATACAATAGAGTAGCCATCAACCGATTCAAGTAATGAACCCAGACAATGTTACCATTCTGCTACCGCTTGATCAGGACCGGGCAGGCTATGGCTGTTTCGTACTGAGCAAGCTATGCGTCCTTATTGTGCTCACCTATCACCTCGTGTTCAACAACCGCTAAATCGCTCTCAGCTACCCCTGCATCTGCTCTACTCTTTGACTTCAACTAGGGCGAGTGACTCTGGCAGCCCGGCGACTGCATCATTATCGGCCCAGAGTGTTTCAATTCCCCATGACTGGAGGTACTCGAAATATCCGGAATGAGCATCAGCTGGTGGCTCGCTAAACGCCAGCGCTGCAATCATGGTGTCATGCTCTCGCCCGGCTCGTGGACCCTCTCGATAGCTGTTCTCGAGAAGCTGGCCGATCGCGTAGCGGAGATGCCGCGGCGAGCCATCCTCATTTACTGATTTAATTTCAACTACAAGCAGATCGTCGCCCCGCTCCGCGAGAATATCTGTTTCGACAGTTTCCGAACAATCCCAGCCACGGGCTTGGAGCCAGTCACGGAACGTCCCAATCGCTTCCTGGTGATCCTCGGTTGCCTCCGCCTGTGTCTCCTTGTTCGAGATATACTCGATCATTTCCTCATCATACGACGGCTCCGTCGTAGAGGGATCAATCTCTCGCGGCCTACTGGGAGCATATGGGTCGGCTGGCTCGGTCGCCGAGTCGGGGGATTCCGAATCGGCCGGCTTATTACTGGTAGTGCCCCCTCTGAGATAGAAATCGAATTCTCGTCGTCCAATAGTTGGCCGGTATGTATGGTCATAGTCGACGAGTGAGACTTGGCCGATGAACCGATGTCGAACAGGGTCCTCAGACTCTTTTTCGAACAGAAACATCGGCGTTCCCTCGTCGGTGGCGTTAATGATGGCAGCATTACCGCCCTTCTCAACCTGGTCGCCTTCCGGGTCGTCTGGATTTCTCTCCCCAACGTATCGCATCGGCGATGAGGACAGATCATCCCCATACTCGCTCATCGGCTTTGAGAACAGTCTGAGATACTTCTTGCCGTGCTTATCGTAACTGATCTCGATTCCTTTTGTCCGTGACCGATCAAACTCATCACGCAACTCAGCTGCAGTATAGATCTCACCCGGAGATAGTGTCGTCCCAAGCGTTGCGCTAAAACCTGGGGGCGACTGTGGTGGCCGTGTAACGCTGTTGAAATCAACCTCAACCGGTTTGCGTTCGAGCAGTCCCTTATCTGGCGTGTACGCTTCCAGTGTCGCCCCTGGAATGACCTTGTGAGGACCGTTAATGAGGCCATCAGGCAGGTCGTCTCGAGCCAGTGGAAGTGCCGAGTCGAACCAGCGCACTGATCGGACATTCGTGTGCGGGGGATCAAGCAACGTCTCACCAAGCCGCGTCAGCGGCCCCACAACTCCAATGCCAACCAGTTCACCCACAGGATCAGGTGCGTACGCAACGATCCGATCACCAACCGACATTGCTGAGGCCGCAGTTCCGGGATCGACGCCTAAGAACTTCGAAAGCTGGAGTTTAGAACTTGTATCTGCACCTCGAATCGCAGCATCCGACATGGAGTCGGGGTCTCCGACGGACCACCCCATGCTGACGACACTGTTCAACAGCCAGGGCCGCTTGAGCGTTCCCTCGTTACCGGCGTTGATTTTCCACCAGGACGGTTCCTGTGTGCTCATAGTATTTTTCACCGATCAGATAACAAAATGATTGGGGGTGATTCGAGTTAGAGACGCGCCGCTTCGAGTAGGGTGACGGCCGTGGCTCAGTAACAGGCACTACCCACAGGAGTAGCTCGAGCGGGGCCAGCCGCACCACTTCTTCCAACTCACCGGAGCTGCTCGCGAGCTATTCGGCCGGAACAACCTCGTTGAGCGGGAAACGTACCAAGCACTGTTCATCAAGGCAGAGAGGACGGACGAAATCGAGGCCGCCAAATCAGTCGAGCAATCGGAACGGGAGGCGTGATGTAACCCGGAGGGACCTGGTACGGACAAGATCTACAGCTCTTCGTACCCGCCCGACTCACCGCCACCGAAGTCAGCTCCCTCGGACCGTGACGCCTCTCGCTGCCGAGCTTCATACGCTGTCCGCCACCCTTCGGTCGCATCCAGGCTTTCAGCGCCGTGCTCCGTGTGCCGTTCCCGAACCCGGATGAGGACGGGTGTGTTCATTGCATCGCCCGATAGGATCGCCTGCCCAGGCGTTAACCCGGGTAACTCACTCAGGACCGCTTCACCGCCCGCTTCGACGCTCTCCCTGATGGCTTGCTGATCCGTCGGATTCTGGATTTGCATCGTCACCTGGGTACCACATTGGGAGAGGACGTCCGGGTCGATCTTCGATGGTCGCTGGCTGATAATGCACAGTCCGAATCCGAACTTCCGGCCCTCGGATGTGATCGTTCGCATGATGCCCAGTGACGGAGCATCGCCGGTCGCCGGTGCGAACCGATGGCCCTCCTCGAATTACGCGAACAGTGGGAAGTCAATAGACGACTCTCGGCCGCGCATCGCGTCCAGCCGCTCCTGATAGAGTTGTCGGAGCAGGACGGTCGTGATCAATTGCTGGTCACGGCGGTCGAGCGTGTCCATCTGCAGGACCGTACACTTCCCGGGGGCGACGAGATCGTCGAGTGGGACGTTCATATCGGGCGCGAACAGGTCGTTGCGCTGGATCGACCGCCGCAACCGCCACTCGAGCGCGCCCACACTCGCGTCGTCTTCGCCATACTGTGTCCGCATCTCGGTCAGTAGACCGTCGATACCCCAGGTGCGGCTCTCCCTGTTCTGCATCGCTCGCCAGCCCCCGGCGAGCCGTTCCTGCATCCGATCGCTGGGATTCAGATGGATTTTACAATAAACCCTTGGGAGCTTTCTCCTCCCGCCAAAGTCGACTGAGTGCAAGATAGCTAGCTCCGGCGAATTAGGCCCTCAATCGACCGATTTCAGCCAATAAGAGAGGACTGTTTGAGTAGACCGGTGAACAAACCAGCAACACGATTTCATCCACCAGATAGGCACTCAGAATTAAGCAAATGACATCCATCAATTCAGACAGTGCTTAGCCTAGACGATATTCGTGAATTCTTCCTGAGCTACCAAAATGGGGACGCCTACTCTCTGTGCAATACTACCCCGCAATTAGGTCAGCCACCGTCGGACTGGGTACGTAAACGACAACAGTCAACGGTAGGAACCTCTGATGGACATGTTATCCCCATAGCGGACTTCGAATTTCGGATCGAGGGAGAGGACGACAGACACGGGGACGACCCTAGATTCGTTCGATATGAAGACGCGATTCCCTTCGTTGAGAAGGAGTGGGACCTACTCATCGAACAGTACGGACTCAATGGCGTTTCGACCTACGTTCCATTCCACGAGGACCTCGGCACATATGGAATATACATTCAGCAGCGAGGAATTCGCCATTTAGGCCATTTGCTGTATCACTGGAGTAGGGTCGGCTCGCTTACCACGACCCGCGAGGAAGCTACGGAATTCCTTCTCGAGAATGATTTGCAGAATGGTGATCGCCTATTTCGAGGAGACCCGCAGTTCGAAACTCTTGAAGACGCATTCGCGCTCGCCCAAGAGGTCCTAGTTCGACATCAGTGGTTCCACCACCAGTTCGAATTACTCGCGGCACACGTCGAAGACGCGGCTAACACCCTCTACTACCCTGCGTACCACCAGCAATATCTCTCGGTCGATGCTATCGCTACGGCTCCGGAAGAGGCGCTCGCAAACGCCTACGTGGCTCGAAGTCAAGCGTGCGCGGCGAAGGCTCCCTCTGGCCTTTATCAGCCCCTTCTCAGGCGTGCACTAGCCGGCAGACAATCAAATTCACCGTCTTTCACCGACTACATCAATGACTTCCCTGCCGGGTGCTACGAGGCCTCAAGATATCTACTCGCAGGAGGTGCAACTTCCCCCGCACAGAGAGGAACGGCCCTTGCCCGAGAGCTCGTTTTCGAAACGGATATACCGTCAGCAGTACCGTCCCGTATCTCTGTCTACTTCACGAGGAGCGAGCCGGATTCAGACAATAGTTCATATGCACCGGGCGTAGGTCCTCTCGATCAGACCTACACTATCTCCCGTGATAAAAAATGGAAAAAGGCGTACAGAAAGGCAGACGGGACCCTCAAGAACCTCGCCGATGGCATAGAGGATAAAGCGAAGAATAAGCCAAGGACGTTAGACAAAAAAGGGCAGGGACAGGGACCCAAAAATCAGTTCTACGGATATCTAAACAACAATAAGCGATACATCTATGAGATCGATAATAGCAAAGAACATATTCATCTCTTAGAATTTGGAGATCATGACCTGCCGCGAAAATATGGGCTCTACAAGTCGTAGTGTCGCCGAAGTCCGAATCCAACCCCGCACAGGTATCTACTCAATGACTATGGCTACGACGGGGGACGACCTTGACGAGGCGTTATTCAGCTACGCCGTCTCGTAGTCAGTATCGGCCTCAGGTTCCGAGGTAACAACATCAGGCAAGTCGGTCTCTGGAAGAGAGTCCTCGTCCTTGATGGAGGGACTAAACAGCAGATGCCGAAGAGTAGGCGGGACATCTTCGGGGACTTCATACCGTTCGTAGTTAACCATCTTATCCAATTTCCGCCGCTCCTCGCGCGCTTGGTGACGCTCGACCCACGCCTGCTGAATGTCGTCAACGGTTTTCTCCCCCTCAATAACCCCCGTAATCGAGATACCGTTGCGTCGTCGGTGTCGCGAGACCCAGAGATTCCATTCGGCCCATCGCCCGATCGGTTCTGTCGGGGCCTCTCCCCACAGCTCTACTACTCTCCGGTAGAGATGCTCGATTTGTTTGTCGTTGACGGCCGGATGTCGAAGCTTCTCGAAGAAGTTGATTCGGTAGACAGTTATGATCATCTCGTCCTTCGACATCTCCATAATCTCGTCTCCACTATCCGGCGTTTCCTCCGTTACAAGCCGTTTGAGGAAGGCGACCGTCTCCTTTGCCGCCGCGATTCGTCCTCCCGATAGGATAGCGATGACGACACTCCCAAGATTTCCGTTCTCCTTCTCAAGGCCGTCGGCGATCGCGGCGAGTAGTTCTCGCACGAAATCGGTGTCAGAACCCATCGACTCAGAACATAGCTCGCTTTGCGAGCGAAACGAGTATCACACGGCCGATCGCGCCAGTCACGGCGATAGAAGTGAGCGCGGTCGGAATAGCGAAGATGAGACCGAGAACCAGCAGTGCTACTACCCCACCCAACCCCAGCTTAGTACGCCTCTCCATTCTGTATAGTAAAATGGCCACTATTATCAATCTATCAGCCATTATCGGGGTCAAAACCCCCATGAATTTGGCCCGACCCCGGGGCTATGCCATATTGGGCGTAAGTTGTTAGAAGGTAGCATCGAGTACTGGACATATGCTCTTCAGTGTCGATGGAGATTCAGGTATTATTGAGGATATTCCAGAGAGTGAACTCGCCGAGATGGGTTTCCTCGAACGGCAAGATCTGCAAGAATGGGTGATCGACGAACCCCGAATTCTCAGCGAAGATCTCCTCATTATCACATCGGGAGTTCGCGAATTTCGAGGACACCTACGATCGACTCGACATCCTCGCTCTCGACCCGACTGGGAAGGTCGTCGTCGTTGAACTGAAACGAGACCGTGCCGATCGGACGACCGACCTGCAAGCGCTCAAATATGCGAGCTACTGCTCGACACTCACCGCCGAAGACCTCCAAAAAGAGTACCAAGAGTTCCACGCTAAGCGAGAAGGGACCGAGTATTCTCCACAGGAAGTAGGCGAGGAGTTTGAGGAGTTTCTAACTGGTTACGAGGGCGAAATCGGAATCGGAAGCGAGGGATGGATCGTCTTCGACCTCGATCAGAAACCGCGGATCCTCCTCGCCGCGGGGAGTTTCGGAATTGAGGTAACGGCACCGGTAATGTGGCTTATTGAGGAGTACGGGCTCGACATCACCTGCACGAGAGTCGAAGCCTACGAGCATCGGGATCGAGTACTACTCAATAGTCAGCAGGTGATTCCGATTGCGGAGGCTGAGGAATACATGACGAAGCGGCGTGAGAAAGACGCCGAACAGGAGGCACGGGGGGAATACCAGACAACACTCGACATCCTTCGCGAGGAAGGCTTAGTAGAAGCCGAAGAGAAGGTCTACTTCGATCCGGAGAAAATACCGGCGAGCGCGCCGCAAGAGTGGGACGAAGATGACGAATTCTGGTGGGCGACGGTCACAGGGAAGACCGGTCAACGTAATAACGTTCGTTGGGAGCACGCCGAGACGGAGTACTCGTTTACCGGCCTCTCGAAAGAGCTCCTTCACCGGCTCGTCGACCGAGATAAGGAGGAAGCGCTGAACGGCTACGATTACTGGTGCCATCCCTATTATGGAGGCCAGACACTCTATGACCTCCGGAGCGCCGATGTTACTTCAAGCGACCGGACCGAGACGCCAATCAAGACCCCACCGGAGTAGGAGGCTGTAACGGGAAACCGGCCGTGTAGAGTCTCATACGACTGACTTCCACGACCCCGGTTAAATTCTCCATCACAGATGTACGATATACGATCGACGCTATCATCCGAGTATGCTAATAGCTAACTCAGCAGTTGGAGTTGATGCCTGCCCTGCTGGGTGGTTTGCAACGATTCTCACAGAGGATCGAGTAGAGGCGGACCTATTCGAGGACTTCTCGACCCTCCACGAGAAACAGAGGGGCGCACGAATCTTTGTCGATATTCCGATCGGGCTCCCAAGCGGTAGTAGGCGAGCGTGTGACATTGAAGCGCGAAGGCTCCTCGGGTGCCGTGGGAGTTCCGTCTTCTATCCCCCATGCGAGGCCGCGGCGACGACCGAGGACTACGACGCGGCGAATGAGAAGCATAGAGACGTCATGGATTATGGCCTCTCTCGGCAGGCGCACGCGATTCGCGAGAACATTCTCGAGGTACAGGCAGTCGTGGGCGAGACCTACGACGGGCCGGTCTACGAGAGCCATCCCGAACTCTGTTTCTACGCGCTCAACGGGCAGCCGATTGCCTACTCGAAGTCCTCGGCCCGGGGGCTTGCCCTCCGACTGCACCTACTCGAAACGAAGCGCCCTGGCATGAAAGCCGTGTACGAACGGGTACTTAATGAGACCTATCGGAAGGACATTCGGCGCGATGACATTCTGGATTCGATGGTACTTGCGATCGCAGCTCGGAGTGAAGAGCTACGAACGGCCCCGGAGGAGCCTACTCCCGATGCCCCGCGAATCTACTACCCACAAACCGGAGCGCTAGAAGGGCGAGCGTGGAGTGTCCTGTAGGACATGATGTGATAGGGTACGCAGTCAAAATACGGAAGTCTCCCGTATACTACTCTATACGGCCGACTTCCGTATCTAGCCTCCCAAGGAGGTCACGTGACGACCAGATGGTCTATACTCAACGAGGGTACAGCGGGCTATGAGTCCGGACGGACGGGAAACTCGTTGAGGAGGTCGAGAGCCGCTTCGAGTTCAGCGTCCGACCGTGGGTAGACCGGGAGCGGGGTGTGACTCTTGGGAGCGACGGGAACTCGGACCTGTTCTCCATGCTCGAAGATTCCGACACCGAAGAGGCGGAGATGTTGTGCCTCGGTCGGGGACGCCACGGTGACGAGCTCAAAGTCGGTGACCGTCTCGCCATCGCCGTACCAGATGCGATACTCGCTGACGGAGTGGGCAACGCGTGACTGCTGCTGCGGTCCTAACCCGACGATACCCTCGGCTTCGCCAGTAATGCGCGCCTTGACTTCGCGATACCACCGATCGCAAGGGGACCCATCGCCGTGTGTAACGCCCGCTTTCGGCGACGAGAGGACATGATCAATCTGCGATTGAAGTAGTCGAAACGCCTCGTACAATTCGGTGAGAGCTGACCGAGAGGGGAGCTCGACTGGAAACTCGTCGAGTCGGTCTCTCGGCAGAATAATCCCAGTATCGACTCCATACCGTCGTTCGAGTTCGATAGAAGTGAGTGCGGCGAACCCGGCGGTTCCTACACCAGGGGACCAAGCCTTGTGGAGTTCTGTTCTGAGGCCCTCGAAGACCGGCAACGGGTAATCACCGGGAACGGTGTAGTCCATCATGTCAGTATCAGAGGTCTCGAGGTAGACGAATTCGGACTCAGCGCCGAAGATACGGGGAGCCACATCTTGCGGCGAATCAGCGAATGATGCCGAGGTGCGTATCCACTCTATTTGGAGGTAAGCGGCTAGCGCGAGAAGCAGGACGTCGGTCTCGCCCAGTAGCTCGCTGTACTCTTCGAGGGTTTCGTAACTATAGCCGGCCGCGTCGGCGACCGTCCGTGTTAGCTCCTCTACGAGTACGGGAGGTTTACCGAGTAGCGTGACGACCCATTTGGCTACGTCGCCGTCGAACAGCTGGTTGAATCCATGAGTTTCCCCGATTCGGATTGCGACTCGAGCCCGGTCCTCAACGGAGAGTTCCTCAGTGGCCCAGTCAAGATTCCTGATTGTAGGAATCGACTCGGCAGTGGGGGTGGATCCTCTCGTCGAGAGATGTCCGAGGTCGTAGAGAAGGAAGAACAGTTCGTCAGGAAAGAAGTCCTCTATACTACGGCCGCTACTCATCACGATTTCAGCACCCTCCCGAGTTACCTGAAAGGTGTTTACTGGATTGCTGGTGCCGGCGGTATGGATGTAGTGTCCACCGTCTTTTCGGCGTTTTAGTGTCGGCATGGTGTCGAAATATGGGTGCACCAGAATAAATGTATGTTTGACATTTCATTCGCCACAAACGATTTGCTTTAATAACCCAAGACGGGCGGCAACCGGACTCCGGAAGTCGGCCACAGAGAGGAGTATACGGGGCACTTCCGAATATCGGGGCCTACCCCTTGATTTCGTCATGAAACTCCTTACACGCCGCGAGAATCGGCGGAAGCGTCTGTCGAGGGTTCTCCCCGAGGACATCCTTCGCCCGAGGTGGCATCTCGTCGACGTATATCGTGCCTTCCTCGATTTGCGTTCGGTACCGATAGACGAACATCTCGAGATACGGCTGCTGCGTCTCGGTGAGGAGCTTCCCCTCGTTCACCTGCCGAATGAGGTCGGTCGCAAACCGGTAGTCGTACTTCCCGAACGCGCCATCGACATCAAAGAGCGCTCCGAGCTGCTGTTGCCACGCTTTTCTCTCTCGGAGCTCGTCGAGTTGCTCCGGCGGGTAGTCGGCGATGATGGTTTCGGCGAAATCGACCTGCCGTGCCGTGAGCTTCTCTCCGTCTTCGATAAATTGCCAGAGGGCGCGGTCACCGTCGACTTGGGCCTCTGGGTCCGCCTCGACGCCGGCTATGAATTTGAACGCCGCGAACGGGAGCACGCCTTCGAACTCTGTTCGCCGGGCATCGATCTCCTTGCTGTATTCTACACATTCGGAGAGGGGGCGGGGAGACGGCACGATAGCTCTATACGAATAGTAGTCCCCGGAAAATGTAAATTATCAATTAAATACTGGCGAGCCTAACAGGCGAACTCCAGAAGTCACAATCGTAGCAAAAATTCGTCATGGCCAGGGTACTTAGACGCGCTCTACAGGATGGGCTAATGAATCCGCACAGCCCCCTCTGCAGGAGGTTCTGTTTGGATGTTCTCCTCCCCTTGGGAGCGATTACGGACTCCTAAGCATTCGGGACCGCGCCCCAAGCGCTCATCGTGTGTAGAGGCTAAAAAGATCAATTTGCGCTTTACGACCCGGTCTCACTTTATTAGAGAGATTGGCAGAAAGATAATGCAGGTCCATCGCATCTGTTTGCATAGCGCGATGGACGTATTACTAGATACAAACGTCCTAATTCATAGGGAGAGCGACTCTGTCGTCCCCGAAGCTCTCCGTCACTTAGAGCGGGCGTTGAAAGAGGCGGGGCACCGGCTACTCGTCCATCCTCATTCAATGCGGGAGATACGGCAAGACCCAAATGAAGACCGGCGTGAACAAGCAGAGTCGCGTGTTGAGACGTATCCTCAGCTCGGCTACCCGCCGTCCCCCAGTAAGAGCGATTCGGAGTTCCGAGATGCCGTTCCTGAAGCGTCTGATTTCAACGGACAGGTCGATAACATGCTCCTGTTTGCTGTCTACGATGATGCGGTTGACTTCCTCATCACCGAGGATCGCGAGATGCATCGCAAGGCGCTAAACCTCGGGATACAGGACCGGGTCTTCGATATCGAAGAGGGGAAAGAGCACTTCACCGAAGAACGGCCGCCGATCCGTGGCCCCGCTGCAATCACTGAAACCACCCTCGGCGAGCTTGACTTCGATGATGAGATATTTGCCCCGCTGAAAGAGCAATACGATGACTTCGTCTCGTGGGCAGAGTCGAAAGCCGACCGACCCGCGTGGGTAAACTACACAGCAGATAGTTCGCTCGGTGCACTACTAGTGCTGAAGCTCGATGAGACCGAGAATATCGGGGTGGATCCGCCGCTAGGGAGGGAAAGCCGGCTCAAAATCTCCACCCTGATCGTAAGCGAGGAGCGATGGGGATCGAAGGTCGGTGAGCTCCTGATTTCGATTGCAATCCGGCAGACGATTAACCAGGAGCACGACCAGCTGTATCTCACGCACTACCTCGAAGATCCGGACTACCTCGTCGAGCTCATCGAATCATTCGGCTTCAAGCACGCCTCGAGTAAAGCGGACGGCGAAGCGATCTTCGTGAAACGATTGACTCCCTCGGTCGGCGATGATTCGGATCCGCTGAAGCTCGCGAGTACCTACTACCCGTCCTTCTACGACGGCCCCGAAGTTGACAAATTCGTAGTCCCCATTCAGCCGAAGTACCACGATAAGCTCTTCACGAGCTATGCGCGACGACAGCCCCCACTGAACGAATTCATAGGAGAATTCCAAGCCGAAGGAAACGCGATTCGGAAAGCCTACTTAAGTAACTCCAAAACAAGGAAGATCAAACCGGGAGACCTCCTCCTGTTCTACCGCTCTAACGACCACCGTCAGATTACGTCGCTCGGGGTCTGTGAGCAAGTCAAATACGGGTTAACAGACCCCGATACTATCCAGCGAGTAGTCGGAAAGCGCTCGGTCTTCTCCGAGCGTGAGATTGAGGAACTGGCGGAGTCGGAGACGACGGTACTACTATTCCTGTGGCACTTCGAACTTCCAACGCCAGTTAAAGATGAGCAACTCTACGCGAACGGTGTTCTGGCTGGTCCCCCACAGGTGATGCAGCAGATAGATGAACAGGGTTATGAGTACATCCGGGAAGAAGGAGACATCGATGAACGCTTTACTCGCCATTAAGCCAGAGTTCGCCGAGAAGATTCTGGCCGGTAGTAAGCGATATGAATTCCGTCGGACGGCCTTCCGGAGTTCTGCCGAGATTGAATTCGTCTACCTCTATGCCTCCTCACCAGTCAAGAAGATAGTCGGACTATTCACCAGTGAACGGATAGTAGAGGGCCCGCCGGAAGAGCTCTGGGAATTATTTGGTGACGAATCCGGAATTGAGACCCGAGAACGCTTCTTGCAATATTTCGAGGGTGTCGATATCGGATACGCGATCGAGATAAGCGAGTCACACCGCATCCATCCACCACTTGATCCGCAAGAAATATTCGATGAATTTTCACCACCGATGTCATTCAATTACCTCCAAGAGGGTCAGGCAGAAGCACTGCGGAAGCATATCCCAGAACCCCTTTGGGAGCAAACAGTCCCGACGGAACTCACCCGGTATGAATCCGACTGACGGGAGATAACATAGCCTCGCGACGAGGACTACTGAGGGATCCTCTAGCGAAATGACGTCACGGGCTGAGGGAAGTAATCCGAGGGCTTTCCTGACACGCTTTCAAAAAGAGAAGACCTGATAATTGCTCAATGTAGTCAGAGATTATCATCTGGTCATTACGCATCCACTTGCAGACATCGTAGAGGATGCTCTCGTCGAAATCAGCACTCATACACGATACGGGCAACCCCTTGGATAAATAAGTATGTGAGAGAATCAAAGGACGGCAGTTAGACAGCAGCGAACAGAATGGTATAAAATTTCTGATACTAATTGGTTATGACCTATCTCTTCTATAACTTCTACGAATTGTGTAGTCAAGTTAGAGCCCGTATTCCGGCAACGTACTTCTCGCTTCCCCGCGACCGAGGAAGACGCTGATGAATTATTTTGCCTTGCTCGAGGGTCTCATCAATACAACCTGTCGTGGAGGACATCTATAGGGCTTCTACTCGGCAAGCCGGACGTATTCGGCGAGACAGACGTTACAGAGAGCATAGAACGTGACGAAAAAGTGGATAGATAGCTCGCGACTGTCTTCGATGATATCCCCATGCGCAATCCGATTTCTCCGTTTTCGGATTGTTTCATCGACGAATGCACCGAAGGGACCGTCGAGCAATTCGGATATTAGCTCGTTCAGGCTCTTGTCCTTTGTCCGGTTCTTTCCGGGGAGACGAAACTTTGCACCACCGGTATCGGGTTCAATAATCTCTCCGCCGATATACTCGACGAAGTCCGCGAGCACCCCCTCAAATTGAAGCGTCATACCGGCTAAGAAGCTTCGGTAGTGGTCCTGTTCAAATTCGCTTAGTAGGTCGTTTAGCATCTCCTTCCGATCACTGAATAAATCAATATTTTCAAATGTTTGTCGAGCTTTAGCGAGCAGCTCGGGATCAAACTGGCTGATTACGAACTGTTCCGCTTGAGTCCGTGTATCCTCTTCTATGAGTTTTTGAAACTCATCAATTTGAAGGAGATTAAAGATCCAAGACCATGCATATGTTTCTGTCGAGAGAAGGAATCGTCGTAGTGCCAACTTCTGGTCCTCCGACGAGCATTGTTCGATGAGTATCTGATTAATCCTGACCCGATCGCTATCATCCTCTGGTGGCCAGAAGGTCTCAAGTCGCTTTGCCACATCAGCAGAAAGGGAGTCATCGATTAACGGAACACCCCTAAGTTGCCGCAGGTATAGCCGGTACCAGTCCACATTGAACTCGCGTGCATAGATTTGCAGGAGCGACCGGTAGAGGGGCGAGTTTAGAACCAGACCCAGGGGTCGTGATGTTTCGGGTGAACTGGTTTGTATCCCGATAACAGTAGAATCAAACAGCACGTTCTCAACGTCCACCGAGTAGCAAGTCGGCGAATCGAAGAACTCGGCTAACACTAAATCTGGACTCTCGAACTTCCCGCGCGAACTGAGTACGAGGTTATTCTCCATATGTCGGGGCAGGGTACGACAACCCTCAAATTCTCGAATATACTCAATTAAGGCACCGTGCCCCTCCTCATAGAGGATAGAGATGATCTCCTCGTTGGAGGTTTGTCGTGGGGGATACCCGATCTCTTCAAGATGTGGGCCGAGGTCCAGAGCGTATTGACTAATATCGGAAGAGGAGATAGCCGTCGTGCTATTCGGAAGGTCCTTTATTAGGGGTTTGAAGAACTGGTCGTCAATACCCGACTCGCTTTTCTCCTCCTCGGTGAAGTAGAAGAAGGAATTGTCCCCCGACTTCACCCCGCTCCCAACCTCGATATTAGAATGTTCTCCGAGCTTCGTAAATTCGTCAGATGTAGCGAGGTCGTACACCGGAGGTGCCGAGAGAATCCGCTTGAGGTTCTCCGAAGTAAGGTCCTCGTGAGCTACTCTAGCTATCTCCACATCGTATGTATTGTATCGGCTCTGGAGGATGTCATCTAACGGCTGTCGGAAAAGCCCTTGAGCATTCTTCGGGAGTTCGTCGGCAGTAAATCGGGCGACACCAGTCTCACGTGCATCTACCGCCCGTTTCATCTTACTCAACGTCAAGATGACCGTCGGGGTTGGGCGGCGATCATTGAACACCGTACCCAGCGGCAGCTTAACAATACGATGGATGCTACAGGTATCCGTTACATAGTCGAAAAGAGGGTCGGTGAGTGCAGACCGTGGGAGTAGGAAGGCTCCTCGCCCTCCGTTTTCCAGATGCCGGGTTGCCTTCGCCACGTAGACTGCGGGGAGAGAGATTCGTCCACTAGAATACCACTCTGCGATTCGCTCTTGCATCTCCGGGGGGATGAATTCTAGTCGGAGGTTCGGCGGTGCACCAACAATTGCGCCAAATTTAGAGGGCGTGTCATCCCCGACATCGTGTTCCCCGAATTCCTGCTGTCCAAGTGGGTCCCAGTCTAAGAACTCATGCTGGAGGAGTTCGGCTCCATGCGATTCTGTGAGGGACCTGTTCAGTACACGTGCTAAGAGGGAATTCGGTTCGAACCCGAGTAGTCGCTGCTCCGAATCACTCTCAGTAGAGGCAAGCGATAGTAGGCAGCTACACCCGTATGTGAGGTCTAAAACCGAGTCGTTAGAGGAGTCGACTGCCCACCCAGTGAGTATCTCTTCGGCCTGCTTTGGGAGGTGACCTGACGGGAAGCGGCTAAGGACCTCGTCTTGGGTCACTTCTCGCCCGGCACGGTCGTCTAAGAGGGCTGCTTCTATCGTCTGGAGTAGGCCCCGTTCGTTTAGCTCGTAGAGATTAAACGATGTCTCGGTGATTTTGAGTACGTCGTCCTCAGTGAGCAGCAGGACAATATCGGAATCTGAGAGGGAGATATCTCGAAGTGGCACCGGACTCTCAGCGAGGTAGACAACGGTATCATCCACATCAAGCTCGAGATACTCGTCCTCGATATGGGAGACTTCCACAGTCCCGAACACCGAGAGGTCCTCAGAGAGTCGGTAGAGGTCGTAGTGCGACCGGTATGGCCGAGGCATATGAGGCACTTATCTTGACTATCCATTATGTTTGTGTACAGCCCTACCTCACCGAAGCACCAGTGAAACTCCGGAAGTGACACCTATCTATCTATACGACAAACTATCGGAATTTGCCTGTCCCCCGTCCAGATCATATCCCTAAATTATACCTCCGGGAGTAGGAACACGTTAATCGGGCCGAATCCAAGCGTCAGGGAGATAGCACCGACCACGTTTTGTGCCGATATAACAGAGTGGAGTCGCGATGTCGCTCATTCTTTGTATGGACGAGAGTCCGGGACCGAATCCGATTTTTGGCTTTATCCAAATCGTCATGCCGAGATAATATCTCCAAATGGTATCACCTACAAAATCCAAACATCGCCAAAATTCCCCTAAGGGGACCAAACTGTCCTATTTCAGCTCCTTGTTGAGGGGATTATCTTTCGCCTCTTGCACGTTCTCCCGCTGTACCATCTCGTACGCGCTTTTGTCCCCGTGTTTCCGGATCGTGTTCGCGATGCGTTCCTTGGTCTGCTGGAAGGACTCGTCAAGCCGCATCTTCGCCTGCTCGTACCCGCTCATGTATCGCTGGCCTTTTTCAGTCTGTTCTATCTCGTGCGGTTCGTCATCATCATCTACCTCAAGTAGCCCAAGGTCCATGTATCGCTGCATCGCCTGAGAAAGCCCCGGGTCGTACGGACCACGCTCCTCCGTGATCATTCGCAACGAGGTCTCTTCTGCCTCCTCATCGGCATAATTGTACAGGAGCTTGTGGTACTTTGTTCTCCCTTCAATCCGACCACCGGCTTCGTTCAACATCATCAGACGTGGGTGGTGGTTCTTGTCGTCACTCATCGATATCATCCCACGTTAGCTGGACCGTCATCGTCTGCAGGTTCTCCACTTGGTGTGGGTCGAAGTGGCGTTGTAGAGACTCATTTGAGGACGCGATGATGTACTGAATATCCGCGTCCCGAATGAAATCTATGGCGCTGTCACGCTGGTCATCTTCCAGATTAGCGAACGGCTCGTCAAGGACCACAACCTCGAAGCTATCCTCCGAAATCTCGTTCTCTCTCGCCACAGACGCAACCGTGTGCGCGAACGCCAAATTCAGCAATCGGGATTCCCCCGTACTCAACTCACCATATTTCCGCGGCCCCTCGTTCCCTGGAAGGAGAACCTGACCGTCTTCCTCTACCCGGACCTCAAGGCCCAATTCTCCAGCAAGGGCTTCGTAGTTCTCAGACCACTCCTCTTGGAACGACATCACGATCTCCTCGAAGCTGTCTCGTTCGAGTTCATCAATGCGCTCCGTCACCTGTTCCAGCGACTCATCCATCTCGTCCAAGGAGTCCTGAATCTCATCACGCTCTTCTTCCAACGACTGCTTCTGCGTCTTGAGGCGGTCTAACTCGGCACGGTGCTGCTCAAGTTCATCCTTGGTTCGCTCGGCGACTGCCTCAATGTCGTAGTTGTTGTCCTCGAGCGTGAACTTGGTGAGGTTGTTCAGGTCCGAGAGGTCCGGGATGGATGTCTGAATCGAGTCGATTTCATCTTCTATCTCAGCCTGCTCCTCTTCCAGCGCCTCAATCTCCGCTTCCAACTGGTCGACCGTATCGTCAGCGGACTCAACACGGCTGCGAAGATTCGTTTTCAGATCATCCAAGGACCGATCTTGCCCACAGTGCGGGCACTTGCCTCGGTTGAGCCTATGTTTAGCAGTACGCTCCGCGACCACGTGGTCACAGACAGGACAGGACAGCTCTTCAATCGCGTTGAGGATAAGGTCATTGACCTCCCGTGTATACCGGCGAGCCTCACGCAACTGCCGGTCTTTCTTCCTGAGTTCCTGTTCTATCGTTCGCTTCCGGTCGTAGAGGTCCTGCAGTTCCTCGTTGAGTTCCTCGTTTTCCAAGAGTCGGTCTCTGATGATTTCGATGCGTCCGGTGTCAATGAGCGACTGAAGCTTCTCGATTTTCTCAAGCCGGCTTTCGATCCGCCCAACATCAATTTCCTCCAATTCTCGCTGAACCGGTGTTAGCTCAGTACGTCTGACCTGCTCAACCTCCTGTTCAAGCGAGTCCCGTTCTTCCTGATAATCCTCAATTTCCTGTTGAAGATTGCTTTCAACTACCCGGCGAATAGACTGGATTAGCTGTGGTTTCGAGAGTCGAGAGAGTGGGAGCTTGTCGGTCTCAGAGTGGAGGAACTGGAGAGTGGTGATATCCTCTGGCCCGATGAGTTCTACGAGGCGCTCCTCAGCGGCTTCTTTCTCCACTTTCTCTGTACCGTCACTGTAAGAGCGACCTCCCCCACCGCGATGGAGTTGGTGCCCGTTATCGAACTGGATTTCCACTGTGCTCGTGCGCCCGGGCTGGATGCCGAGTGTGGCCCGGGGACCGTAGAGTGCGTACAGGAGAGCGTTGATGGTCAGCGTTTTACCGGAACGGTTGCCGCCCTTGAGGAGTAGGTCACCACCACCGAGATCCTCTTTCGTGATTGTCTGGTAGTCCTCGACCGCGAACTCATCAATGTGGAGTCTACTGATTTTCATATTTGGCTGTGTATGGTTTGCTGATGTTCTGTGCGAGTCTGTTGAGTTCTTGAATGCTGCGCCGGGTCAGAAGTTGGGCAGCGAGGAGGCCAACGAGCAGGCCAATGGCCAGTCCAAGAGTGCCACGGAGGTAGACCCCGACGAAGGGAGTGGTCACGGCGATAATCAAGCCTGCGAGGATGGAGATATTCTTCTGGTAAGCGCGGCGGTCGAAGTCGTCCACTCGGTTCTGGAGCTCTTCGGGAGCGGATTCGTAGAAGTCGCCGTTTCCCGTGATTTCCTGTATTTGGTCCGTGGACCGTCTCAGTTCGCCCCCGGCGAAGAAGTCGATGAGCCGGTTGTTCTGCCGGTCGGCGAGGAACATGACCAGTATCGTCGGGAGGACGGCCAGCGTTTTCAGGAAGAGTGATTCTGGCGTGACAAGATGAATGACCACGCCTGTGTAGACGGTTAGGAAGACTGCTCCCCACCCACTATCCCAGATCTTCGTCGCGATTTGCATTCGTCATTCCAACCTTCAGAACTAATCAACAGGTCAGCAAATATAAATTATGTGCCGCGATCACAATACCTGAGTATTGATCGGCAGTGGTGAAGTCGTAACGAACGTTACTACAGTGAATACTTATCTGACGTTTCCTGGGGCCCTTCAAGAGACATCACTCTGTTGTAGAGGGGTACACTCACGTTGAATTTTTACCGGGATGACGCAGTTGTCACGCCGTGGTTTAACGATCCTACAGAGCGGAGTGAACACGGCCAGTGCCAGACCCCAACGTACAAGCACGCTGGTAGCTTAGAGCTACCATGGTAGCTCTCAGCGAACAGTTGGGCGGGATGGAACTCACACTCCCACTGCCCGTACCGAACGACCGGCTCTTTCGGTATACAGCGACCAGTGATGTTCTCGTCCTGCTCGCCAATAACCCACATACGCGGTTCAGCATCCGAGACATCAGACGAGCGACTGATCATAGTCCCAGCAGCGTGACCGACACAGTTGATTTGCTGGCTGAAACCGACCTCGTCGATATCACGAGAGACGGGAACAAGAAACTCGTCCAGATCAACCGTAGCCGACTCTCGAAGCCTGACGATCCGATCCTCCAGATCCCACAAGCCGAGTTCCATGATCCCGTCCGCACACTCGTGGAGAGGCTGCGAGACCAGATCGAAAACATCGCTGGTATTCTCATCTTCGGGAGCGTGGCCCGCGGCCAAGCTGACCGCGCAAGCGATATTGACTGTTTCGTCCTCGTAACCGAGAACAAAGCGACGGCTCAGCGCACCGCCCACGAAGCGGCACGTGACCTAGAGGAGCAGCGATTTGCAGGCGACCGCTACCAATTCCAGGTCCTCGCCGAGTCGACGAGAAGTGTCGAAAATATAGGCGATCGACTACGCGAAATCTTCATAGAAGGCATCGCAGTCTACGAAACCGATGCCCTCCAGACGGCGAAAGAGGTGGTGCTAACGAATGGATGATAGCTACGTCGAAGACGCGCTCGCGGATGCCCAGCGAGCCTTCGAGCAGGGACCGGGACGCAAGGAGTCCGGACTCGATACGGACGATGACGCACTCCTGCAGCTTCGGAAGGCTTGCCGGCTGCTCGATGCCGCTCGTTTCCTCCGAACACAGAACGGGTACTACACGGTTGTCATCGAGAGCTCGTTCATCGCCATCGAGCGCAGTATTCACTTCTATCTTCTCCAAGCGACGGGAATGGACAGCACGGAGTTCGTTACTCACTCCGATGTCTACGAACGTGGTGCCGAGACGAACCTGTATAGCACCACACTTGGCGACCAGTTGCTCCAGCTCTGGCGAGAGAACCGTTCGAAAACCTACTATCGACAGGCCGTCGGGGGAGAGGCACAGGCGGACGCCATGCTCCAGCTGGCGACGGACGTCCATCAGTATATCCTCGATTATCTTTCAGTTGAACACGAGTGTATCTGTACACGAAAATAATTCGGCGTGATTCCAGTCAACGGTTTCCTATTGCGAATAGGATTCCTATTGGCAGATGTCTTGGGAGATATCTGGGAGCTCTATCGAGTCCATTCGCTCACGCCGCCAGCGCTCACGACTGGTGGCGCACGGCAGGTACTGCGACTCACCGAGAAGGCCGGTATCGAGGTCGAAGAGGGATATCTCAAATTGCACGGGGCCCGCCGAGGACTCGGCGATCTCCTCTATCGGATCGATCGCGGACACGCCCAGGACATTCTCCGCCACAGGGATCTTGCCACCACGCAACCGGCCTACCAGCATATCGATGCCGAGGAGCGAAGAGAGCAACTCGACACGTACCTCGAGGATGCAGGCGGGTAGGTAGCTGTTGTGCCCTCAATGGCGGCTCCCATCCGATCCTTGGTGAGGTGGTACTGCTGGCTGACGGGTGAGGCTCCCGTTGTCGCTCCAAGATCGATTCACGTCTGGTAACTCCCAGAGCCGTATGACAGGACGAACTACGGTGGGTTGATCGCCTCGTTGAGCGAGTCGAGAGTCCCACTGTCGTACCCGGGCCCGCCACAACTGATGAACGGCACGGGCGACGAGAACGAGTTCCGTCACCGAGGTACAGGACGGGTCGACGTCGTCGTCATCGCTGGACGCGTTCGGCGGCGGGTGGTAGTGGGCGTCACTGGCGGGGGTAGTGTAGTCGTGTGGATGGACGTCCCAGCGCAGATTCCGATCCGTCCCGTCGCTATAGTGAATCTTGTAGTCGCCCTGTACCGACCACCGGACGGTGATGGTCGCCGTCGAAGCCTCGCCGATGCCGTCCTCGAGGTGGAGTCGCAGTTCACCGGGGCTCAACGGATCGTCCAGTGAGCCGCTCGCAAGCGGTTCGAGGCGTTCAAACTCGGTCCGGAAGTCGAGGAGCGCGCCGGCGTCAATAGCGCCACGCAGGGAGTGTAATTCATCCTGCATCGCGTGAGCCGAGCAGCCCAGGGGGTTCACTCGATCGAGCGTCGTCCCCGATCGTCTCCTCGGCGTCCGCGAGCGCGAGGGCGGTCCCCGCGAGCTTCAGGTTCCGACGCGCCGTCTGCCACTCCGTCACCGCCGCCGCGTCCAGTTCCGCATCGGCGACGGCCGCTGCGCTGGGTGACTCGGCCCCTGTCCGTTCCTCGAACTCGCGGACAGTCTCGCGCAACTCCGCGATACGCGCCGATAGCGTCTCGATGTCCATCGAGTCGAGGATCTGCTGAGCGCGCTCGAGGACGACTGAACGGGGGGTACGCCTGTACCACGTCCCTCGCTCGTCCGGCCGGGAGACGGCCTCGACGAACCCGTCGTCGTCGAGGATACCGAGATGCTTGCGGGCGGTCGTCTCGGACGTCAGTGCGCGTTCGGCGATGGTGGCAACCGACTGCGGGTCGTACGTCCGCTTCATCACGGTGCGGACGCGCTCGCCTGGAGTGGTGTCCGCCTTCCACTCCTCGGTGACGCGCTCATTCACGTCTGCCGGAGCGTCAGTCATACGTGGTCTCGTTCGTGTAAGAATATTAGGCTTGGAGACAATATGCTTGTGTCTGCGATCGTGACATACCCCTCCTCGGTGCTCCAGTCCGACACTCCCGCCTACCACAGCCCACAGTGAGCGAGAGGCGCACCAGAGAGAAGGTCGTGGCTGCGCGCGCAGCGAAGGTCTCGTGAACGGGGTGAACGAGGGCTGAGCGAGCACGGAGCGGAGGGTGGGGAGGTGGCTGGTGGGTGGCGGAATCAAAAAGAAAGAGGACGACTTCCTCAGTCGGCCGCGACCAGCTCGGCCACTTCGCCCATCGACTGCCACCGCCGTTCGGCCGCATCGTACAGTTCCCGGGAGTACCGCGCGACCCGTCCTTTCGTCGTCGGAAGCGTCGCCTCCACGGCCGCCACGACCTCTGCCTGAGTCACCGATTTCCCGTCCGTCAGCCGATCGGCCGCGTAGACGGCCGCTCCAGCCACGCTCATCCGCGACGTCCCCGGCCCGACCGGCTCGGCATCGGCCACCTGCATCAGCCGATCGGCAACCCGCACCAGCTCGATGCCCGTTCCGACATCCACCTCGTCGTCGAGCGCAGCGACGACCTTGTCGACCGTCCGGTCACGAACCACGGGCGCCTCCACATCCGTCTGGAGGCGGATCTTCCGCGCGGCCGCACACACCCGCTCTTCGGGGGCCTTCGCATATTCCGCGATGTCCGCCGGCGTCCGCTCGATCCCAGCCTGTCGCGTCGCCAACAGCACGGCCCCTGCGGCCAGCGACTCCCAGGCCATCCGTCCACCTGGCAGCCGCGCCTCCTTGGCCGCTTCGAGGTACCGCGAGGCATCCGTCTGGACGTGTTCGGGGATACTGAGATTCGCCCCGATCATCCCGATGTCACGGAAGCCCTCGTTCAGCCGGTTGTCACGCTTGGAGTCCATCTGGAAGCGCTTGTGCCGCCTTCTGAGCCGCCCCATCCGCTCTCTCTGTCTCGAGGTGAGTGCGTTGCCCTTCCCGTCGGCGGTGAGGAAGAACGTCGTATGGAGGCCCTTGTCGACCCGCAGCTCGGTTGTCGGCTCGACCGCCCACTCACCTTTCCGATCCGTCGAATCGGGCGCATGGGCTTTCAGCCCCGGCTTTCGCTCCAGCGCATCGATTGTCACGACCAGCCCACAGTCGGCGCACACGGCCTCACAGTCCTCCGAAACCACCTGTCCATCGCATTCGGGACAGGTCGGCCGCCAGGCCACGTTCCGCGCGTCGTATCGTTCGTTCGTCGACGATTCATCCGAACCTTCATCAGCGACGATGTCACTAGCTATCATGGGTTCACCAACCCTGAAGGCGCTTCCTCGGCGCCTTTTCCGACGACCACGGTCCTCAGCCGTGGCTACCAGCGCCACTGCACCGACTGCCTCTGCGCGCGCCGTCTCGCGCCTTCGCGAGCGCCCCCGGGGCGCGAGCGGCGCGCGCCACCGACAGGTGAGAGATCCAGCCCCGCGCGGGAAGCGGCCGCCCGGAGCGAGCGGCCAGCGGAGTAAGCGTCGTGGGGTGAGCAGCCACGCCGCGCAACCCCCGGCGCTTACCCGCTGGCGTCGAGACCATATTCAGTTCAGCCCGGAACGGGCGCTCGCGGTGCAGAGAGCGCCCGCACGCCCGGAATGGTCGGTCGCGAGCGACAGCGCGAACGGCGTGGCCGACCGCAGGGAGGCCACGGGCGAGCGGTGACCGCAGGGAACCGCGAGCCAGGAGCCGTAAGCGTGCGGAGGGCGGCCCGACGCGCGGGGTGGGCCGTTCGGCCACATCGACCCATCCGAACCCACCGCTCGGCAGACCAGCCGGCGAGCTGTCCATCCGGGTTCGAAGGGATGATCCCTCGACCGGCCCGTCCACGGGAGATAGCCTATCCCGGATTTACAGCTTCCACTCACCGAACAGGAGAATCGCGCCGACTATCCACTCAGCCGATCCGGGTGGGACTGAACGGGGCCGGCGGGTGGACGACGCCCGGACCCGCAAGCACCACAGCGAGCGACGCGAGCGAGGCGCACAGCCTGGCTCGCACGAGTCCAGCCAGCGGAGGCGCTTGAACTGTCCTCGCTTGATCGTAAGACGTCACCCGGGCCTGACCACGTTGAGCGTCAACTGGACCGAGATATCGAGATTCGGTGGCCGTCCCTGGGGGAGATACGCCGGCCGGAGTGGCCTGCATTCTGGCTGCCTTGGGCGTACACGATCGAGTGAAACGATCTCGCAAGTGAATTCGCCGTCCCCGTGTCGTTTCCAACCCTGGTTCCGGGTTGTACATCGACCCGATATCCGCAGAAGCGGTCACATGAGGGTGTGTACGGCCGATGTCCGGAACGGAACACGAATGAACTGAACTGGAGATGAAGCTAGCGCGGGGCGAGTTCCGGAGGAACGGGGCTATAGGCGCTCGAGCGTCTCGTTCGATGTTTCGATTGACGGCCAACGAACACGTCGTTTCCGCAGTTCGTCCGTACATGACGCTTTACCGAGTCAGATCGGCCGGAACGGTGTCTCTATTGTCGAGCAGTACGGATGAGACGAATCAGTTCGTTCCGATCGAGTCAGCCGCTCAGCGTCGACTGTGCGCTCATTCGATACTCTCATCGGTATCGACCCGCGGTCGATTCGAATCCCGGAATCGGGTCATACCCCCTAATACACACCCGATCTCACTCGTATCCGGACCTCTCGGACGGCGGTTCTCCGATGGAAGCGAGATATCGGATCGGCCACAGCCGCTCCGTACTGCCCGGATCATGTCTTGTTTACCGGGGGCGGATTCGCTTCCTCTGGCTTCGCTCAGGGCGATCGTCGTACATGACCACAGAGAGACGTTACTGCGGGAGATCCCGGGGATGTACGCGATTCCCGAGGGACGAATGCCACCAAATCAACGAAATGGCGTTCTCTCTAACACGAGATCGGTTCTATCGAGGCGGGACGACCGCGAGCGTTCGAGTCAGGAGTCCGAAGCGGGGTTCCCGATCGGATTCGGCGATTTGTCCCAAGCTCGCTGCCGATCAATTGGATCCGATTTCGGATTTCTCCGATCGCGATTGGTGTTCGTTTCCCTGGGTCCGAGTCTCGAAAATTCGAATCAAGTGCAGTCCAGACGAATGCCCCGGACTTGCTCCCGAGCCGATTCACTGGTCACAGTCGGGCGCCTCGATCTCCGTTCAAGATGGTGTCTTCCAAAAACCGCATTCAGAACTGAGCTCCGACGAGAGAAGTCAACGCCGTTCGTCAGGCGGTCAGGCAGTTTCCAAAAGGCGGTATTTCCCCGCAAGGAGCGATTGTGTGAGGGGTTTTGCCGGCCGTCTCGAACGAAATATGGGGAGCGTAGGCGACTGCCGACCAGTAGAATCGGTGACCCCGCGGAAAATCGGCGTTTAGGACGATGCTCCGTAAGAATGGAATCGAAACGAAGGTAAATCCAGGGCCGTGTAGATATGTCGAAAATCGCAGTGCGTAATCAGTTTTTGGAACTCGATCTACCTCTGTTTCAACTGGAACATGCCCTGGCTACGGTGAGCGCTACAGATGACTCATTTGGCCGTGTATGGGAGATAGAGACCGTCTATCTTCGGTATTACTGCTTCCGGAGATGGCTCTCGTGCTGTCAAATAATCAGTGAAGTGACTGTATCAAACCACTGCACTCAACAGATTTTTGGAAATAAGTATATGATATCTGACGCTATAATGGGACCAGATTCCGACAGGGCGCTCGGCGTGCTCTTCCCGATGTCCGCAGTAGACGGCTTACAAGGGCAATATCTCCGGTTCGTGCGTCGCTACCTTCTCAGCACCGGTCTCAATCTGCGGCGTGGTTTTTACCTTCTAATTTCACAAATCGCGCTAGATTACGATCCCTTGCGGGGAAATATCGGATTTTGTAACGCCTGTTACTGCCGGAGCCGACACGATTTCAGCGCTCCTGCACGGTCGGCCCCTAATCCGAGTTTGTGCATACCGGCTGCAGAGCTCCCGATTGCTCATCTGTTGTACTGGCGACGGCTAGTCCGAAGACGCCGATCGCCTTACACTGAAACGGGATCGAGGTGCCGCGGCGCGAGCATCTGGAACGAATTGGGTGGTACTAATATTTAAATACGGATACGGAGCAACCCGGTTCGAGATCAAGGATCATTGACCAGGGGTATCAACGTGCACTACCGTCCGCAGCGAAAATGAAACGGACCAACACGTTCGAGGTTCGCCCCCGCTCCGAGAGCGACCGTGAACTCCTTCGACGCCTCCTGGACGCGTCGGCGAGTCTCTGGAACGAGCTCACATACGAGCGCCGTCAGCGGTTCTTCGCCGACGAGAATATCTGGTCCGTCTCCGACCTATGCGACCGGTACAAGGGCGTCCTCGGCGCGACGACGACACAGCAGGTGCAGCGCAAGAACGACGCCGCGTGGCGGTCCTTCTTTGCCCTACTCGAGGATCCCAACGAAGACGCGCACGTTCCCGGATACTGGGGAAACGAGACTGACGGGCGGGAACTGCGAACGTACATCCGACACGATGCGTACACGCTTGAGTGGGGGGACCGTTCTCGTCTCGAAATCACGGTCGGGAGGACACTCAAGAAGGAGTATGGCCTCGGTCGTGCCGAGCGCCTCCGGCTCGAGGTAGCTGGCCAGCCCAAATGGGAGGGCGATCCGTGTCAATTGGAGCTGTACTTCGACGAGACGACCGAGACGTTCCGGGCGATCCAGCCTGTCGAGGTCCCCGAGGACCAGCAGGATTCACCACTGGCCTCTCACGAGGCCGCCCTGGACATCGGCGCAAATAATCTCGTCGCATGTACGACAACCACCGGCCAGCAGTACCTCTACCGGGGGCGTGCGGTATTCGATCGATTCTATCGGACGACCGAACGGATCGCGGAATACTCCGCGAAGCTCGACGACTCGCAGGCCAGCTCGGCCCGCATCAGGCGGCTGTATGCGAAGCGTTCGCGACGACGGAACCACGCTCAGGACGGGCTCGTCCGCGATCTCGTCGAGCGGTTACACGCTGACGGTGTGAGTGTTCTTTACGTCGGTGATCTCAGCGGCGTACTCAGACAGCATTGGTCGGTTGAGACCAACGAGAAGATCCACACCTTCTGGGCGTTCGGGCGATTGCTAGATCGGCTCGAATCCGTCTGTGAGGAGTACGGGCTGGATGTGAGGATCCGGTCGGAAGCATGGACGAGTCAGGAGTGTCCTCTGTGTGGGCGCCGTGCGGCCACGACGCGTTCCGGGGATTCGTTCCAGTGCCCCTGTGGGTACGAGGGTCACGCGGACCTTTCGGCGTCGGTGGTGTTGTTGAATCGATACGCAGACGACTCGATCGGGTCGACGGCGCGGCCCGTTCGCCTCGAGTGGGATAATCACGAATGGCGGCCGACCACAGTCGCCCCGCACGAGCGGACAACGTCCCCCGAGGATCGGACGAACCGGAGTACCACGAACGCGACCTGTGGGAATCTCGCCTCCGTGGACTGAGTGGCAGTTCAGCGGAGGGACTCACCGTTGACCGGTGACGGACGTCGATGGGTCGCTACACGAACCTTCTGGGGGTGATTGAGCCGGTTATCCGTGCCCCGGTCGAATTCAACGAGGCCGTTAGCAAACGCCACCAGCTTAGCCACCCAGCTCCTCGGCCGGAGCGAACGCGTCTCGTTCGAGGTCTCCACGACGGTCGTCGTGGTCGTGCCGCCGGGTGCCCGCGGAGTCGGGGACACGGGCGGGGACGCGGACGAACGCTCGGCGGGATGGGGCCCCGGGAACGGGCGGGCGGCCCCGGCCGAGGGGAGTCCGCCGGTCGTCGGATCACCAGGTGAACGACGCGGCCGGCATCCCGACCCCACCACGGACACCGCTCGCCGGCGGACGTAAGAGCCCCCCGTGTGAGGAGGGGGTATGTACGACTCCATCGGTCGGTCGCCGGTCGAGTGGGCGGGCAGGACCGCCCCGGAAGTCAGGGAACTCGCCGAGCGTGACGGCTCGGTGCTCGTCGTCCCGGTCGCGAGCCTCGAACAGCACGGTCACCACATGCCGACGATCACCGACACGCTGCTCTGCACGGCCGTCGTCCAGACGGGAGCCGAGGCCGCGGCCGAGGACGACGTTCCCGTCCTGACGACGCCGCCTGTGTGGACCGGTCAGTCCCGTCACCACCTCCCGTTTGGGGGGACGGCGTCGCTCGACGTCCGGACGCTGCTGTCGGTCCTCGAGGGGGTCGCCGAGACGACCCTGGAGAACGGCTTCGACGCGCTGCTGTTCGTCAACGGCCACGGCGGGAACGTGAACACGCTCGGCACGGCCGTCCAGGAGATCGCGGAGGTCCAGGACGCCGAGGTGCTGGGACTGACGTACTTCGGCCTCGCGCCCGACGCCATCGAGTCGATCCGCGAGAGCGGGATCGGCGGGATCAGCCACGCCGGGGAGATGGAGACCTCGATGATGCTCCACCTGCGCCCGGACCTCGTCCGCGAGGACCGGATCGAGGCGGCGCCCAACGAGAAGCCCTACGCGGGGGAGTCCGAGGACCTGATGGACTCGGGCTACCTCTCGGTCGGCCGGCCGTTCTCGGCGTACACCGAGTCGGGCGCGCTCGGCCGTCCCGAACTCGCCACCGCCGAGCGGGGCGAGGCGTTCTTCGAGGCGTTCCGCGACGGGTTCGCCGACCTGCTCCGCGAGATCCACGGGGAACACGCCTGAGCCGGCGTCCACGGGCGCTCGCGAGTCAGTTATCGGTCTCCGGCGTCCGAAGGGTATCCGTGTAGCCACGGAGAACGAAGTTACCGATCCAGAGCAGGGCGATGACCACACCCACCAGGACGATCAGTGCCTGTGCGATCCCGTCCACGGCTCTCGCCGCGGAGAGCGTCGCGGCGAGCACGATCACGATTCCCAGTGTATCACGGAGGGACCAGTCCGCCATAGCTCGGGGTGTCACGCCCCGGTAATATATCTCCGTGATCGGGGTAACGCGTATCGAGCCTCTCGATCGGGGGCGAACCGTTCGGCGCACCTCTACCTGCGGAACGGGCCATCGCCAGCCTGTGCGAGAGCGACCGCCGGACCCCGAACAGGAAGCCCCTCGTTCGGCGACGACCGCGGACGGTTCGTCCGGGTCGCGCCGCTCGCTACCCGCGCCGGCCGTCGGGGACCGGACTCCGCCCCCGGCGATCGCGTGACCGTGTCGGGCGTGACCGATCCGTCTCCCGGACTGCCCCTCGTCACCGGACGGGCGTGTCGAAGGGGGGACGGATCCTTCTCGACTTCCGTTCCGGAGGACTGCCCTCGTCCACCGACCGACGCCGATCACGCACTGAACTCGACGCCGGTGATCTCGAGCCGTGCGACCACACTCCCGGGGGAGCACCTGCCTTGTCGTCCCAGGTGTGCGCATCATTTACCTCCTCTCGCTCGATCCAGCGGCCATCCGACCGTGTCCTCCCCGTTCTCGGCTCCGAGAGCGGGAGCCGATTACGGTCGCACTTCGGGTAGCGCCGAACTCCTTCGGGCCTCTCTCGGTTCACCGACCCCCGAACGTCCGCGCCGCTACGGCCTCGCAGAGGGACCTCTGTTCGTCACCCCCTCCGCGTGCACCAGCTACGGACCGTCACCCGCTGGCTCGGCGTCGTCGCCCGATATTTACCGGAACTGATTGCCGATACCTGTGGGATAAAATCGCCGGGGGGTGGAGGGATTTGCCATGAGCACGGGTATCGTCGAAGCGTACGGATCGCTCGACCGGGGGTGGCGGGCCTGCATACTCGCGGCCGTAGTTCTCGTGGTGGCGCTCCTCGCCACCGCCGTGTAAGCTACCACGGCCTAACGGCCGTGGCATTCAGCATGGACTCCCACTCTAACCGAATCCGGTACGGGAACAACCCCGTTCGTGTTCAGCACCCCGCTGTTCAAGCGCACGCCTACGGGTGCGCCTCCCTCGGCCCCAGTTTGGTTCCGAAGGAGTTTCAGTCCGATGTTCTTGGACGCGTTGTAGTCCGCGTGGTTCTCGTAGCCACAGTCCACGCAACAGAACGACTCCTGCGTCTTCCGGTTGCTCTCGTGGGTGAATCCGCACGTCGAACACCGCTGACTCGTGTACTGTGGATTCACAAACCGGACGGTGAGGCCACGAGCTTCAGCCTTGTACTCGACGTAGCTGGTCAGTCTGCGGAACGCCCAGATGTGGTGCCACTTCGCGTGTGGCAGTCGCTTCCGGATGTTCGCCAGTCGCTCGAAGGCGATGTACGAACACCCCGTCTCGACGGCTTCAGCGACGATCTCGTTGGCGACACGGTGGAGCATCTGCTCGAACCGACCAGTCTCCGTCCGACCGACGGACTGGATGTTCTCGTGTGCCCACCGAGTCCCGCACTGGCCGAGCGACCCCCGACGCTTCTCGTACTCGCGGTGCCAGTGGTTGAGTTCATCAGCGGTCCAGAACACGCCAGTCGACGCGACGGCAATGTTCTCGACCCCGAGGTCGACACCGAGAACCGTTCCGTTCTCGGGGCGGTCGGGGGCGTCCACATCCGCCGTTGTTCGGATGTGGAGGTAGAACTCACCCTCGCGCTCGTGGAGGGTAGCACCGGTCGTTTCGTAGTCGTCGTTCAGGAAATACTGCGAGTGGGGCGTGTCGCGGGTCTCGTCGGGAAAGACGTACTCGACGGTGACGCGCCCATCGACGGTCGACAGCGTGGCGTGGTCGTCGTAGAACGTCGCGTTGCGCTTGTTGTACTCGCAGAACCGAGACGTGAACGTCGGGAGCGAGGCGTACTCGCCCTGCTTCCACCTGGCGACGACGCTCTTGAGTGCGTCCACAGCGTGGTCCCGAGCCGACTGGACGTGGTTGCTGTGGAGGTCGGTTCGGTCGCGGACGGCAGTGTACGTCTCCTCGTGGAGCGTGGACTTGCGCGTCTCGACCCACTCACCGTCTTGGGCTACGTCTACGACGTAGTTCGCGGCATCGAGGAACTGCTGTATCGTATCGCGGAGGAGGTCTGCGTCGGCCCTCTCCACGTCGAGCTTGACGGGGACGGTCCGGCGGACCTCCATACTATCACAACATGGGTAATGTACTTGAAGATTAATACGTGGCTGGGGAGTCAGCCAGCTATCGACGGAGAACAGTCACAGTACCATGTCGGTTTCCTCCTGCGTTCACGAGACGCACCGCGTCTCGTGCAGCCCACGAGAACGCCTCTGGCGTTCTCGGGACGCCTAAACACGCAGGTATCCACCTTGAAGTCTCTATGAGCGGTGCCGCGAGGAGGCTCATCCCGGGTCTGGCTCTCCTGGCGCTCGTCGCGCTCCTCGCCCGGTTCCTCGGGTCGTCGATCCCGTTCCTGACGCCGCTCGTGGTCGCCGTGGCGATCGGGGCGGTCGCCGTCAATCTCGTCGACCTGCCGGGCGTCGTCGAACCCGGCCTGGAGAAACACTCGCTCCTCCTGGAGACGGCGATCGTCCTGCTGGGCGCCAGCCTCTCGCTGGACGCCATCCTCACGGCGGGTCCCCTGATCGTCGCCCTGGTGCTGTTCGTGGTGGGGTTTGGCGTCCTCCTGGTGACCGGCCTCGCCCGGGTCGGGAACCTCGACAGGCGGATGGGGTCGCTGCTGGCCGCCGGGTCGAGCATCTGTGGCGTCTCGGCCATCGCCGCCGTCGCGCCGGCCTGCGAGGCCCGCAAGACCCAGATCGCCCACGCGGCCGCGACGATCCTCCTCTTCGACGCGGTCACGCTCGTGGCCTTCCCGGCCGTCGGGAGCGTGCTCGAACTGGACCCCCGGTTCTACGGCGTCTGGATCGGGCTCTCGATGTTCTCGACCGGCCCGGTCGCCGCGGCGGGGTTCGCCCACTCGGCCACGGCCGGCGAGTGGGCGACGATGACGAAACTCGCGCGGAACGCGCTCATCGGCGTGGTGGTCCTCGGGTACTCCCTCTCCTACACGGGCCGCAGCGCCGCCGCGACGGAGCAGCCGGTCCGACGGATCTGGGCCGACTTCCCGAAGTTCCTCTTCGGGTTCGTCTCCCTCGCGGTGATCGTGAACGCCGGACTGCTCTCCGACGCCGTCGTCTCGACGCTGACGTCGGCGTCCGGTGCCCTCTTCCTCCTCGCGTTCGCCGGCCTCGGGTTCGAGATCAGGCTGGCGGAGATGCGCGAGACGGGGCTGGTCCCCGTCGGGATCGTGGGCGTCTACCTGCTCGTGGTGAGCGGAGTGACGTACGGTATCGTGACGCTGTTGCTGTAGACCGTCGGTTCCCCATCACGTAGTTCGTCTCTCAGGGGCGTCTCTTGGGGTGAGCGGTTCGTAGCCGGAGAACCGCTGTGGCGACCGTGCTACCGTGTCCCGTCCCGACCGAGCAGTACCGCCTCGGCCTTGTGGAGGTGTTCGTGGAGCGTGGACGTCGAGATACCGATCTCTGCCGCCAGGTCGCCCGCGGAGGTCTCCTTCGGCCACTCGTAGTACCCCCGCTCGCGGGCGAGCCGGAACACCTCCAGCTGTCGCTTCGTGAGCCGGTCGGTCGGCAGCCCGCTCGCGGTCGTCTGCCAGTTCGAGCACGTGATACCCCGCACGCGTATCTCGGCGTCCCACTCGGTCCCGACCGTCTCGAGCTTCGCCCGGACGGTCTCCCGGTCGTGGCTCGTCACGAGCGTCCAGTGTTCGCGGCCCGCCCGGATGTCGATCGGCTCGGCGGGGACGAACCCCCGGGACATCAGCGCGCCGCTGATCTGCATCCGGCCGTCGTGGTCGACCAGGAGGTCCCGCATCGCGTTCCCCGGCGTCGGGACGGTCGCGTACCGGTACGTCGAGTCGACCTCGGAGACGGCGTGGACCTGTGCGAACCCCGCGATGGTCTCGATGGTCTCGTCGATCGCCGCCCGATCGTCCGCGTACGCGGTGAACAGCGTCGTGACCCACTCCCCCGTCGTGTAGATCCCGTAGCCGAGGAGCCCGACGTCCAGCCGTTCGGTCGTCTCGATCTCCCAGCAGTCGGGGTACCACAGATCCAGGGTCACCTGGAGTGCCCCGCCGGTTCCGTCCGTGCCCCTCGTCTCGCCCGTCACGTCCGTTTCGTCCGTCTCGTCTGCGTGGGTCGGCCCGTC
The DNA here is from genome assembly GCF_037335815.1 of Salinirubellus litoreus. Classification (NCBI taxonomy): domain Archaea; kingdom Methanobacteriati; phylum Methanobacteriota; class Halobacteria; order Halobacteriales; family Natronomonadaceae; genus Salinirubellus; species Salinirubellus litoreus. Next base: position 1,445,107 of record NZ_CP147841.1, read on the forward strand.
CATGGGTGCGTCCCTCGTTGCCCGTGATCGATTACCGCGGCCGGGTGAAGAGTGTAGGGGGCGAAGGGGCGGCCGGTCACTCGTCCGTCGCCGATCGCCGCCGCTCGATCACGGCCTCCGCGAGGGTGTCTTTGTGGCCCTCGTTCGGCCCTCCGGCGAGCGTGAGGAGCTTGGCGTCCCGGAGGTAGCGCTCGACGTGGTGCTCGGTCGTGTAGCCGACGCCGCCGTGGAGCTGGACCGCCTCGTTCGCGTTGTCGACGGCGGCCTGCGTGGCGTTGACCTTCGCCATGGCGAACTCGCGGGTGACGTCGCGCCCGCGGTCGGCCCGGTCGGCCGCGCGGAGCGTGAGCAGCCGCGCGGCGTCGACGCGCTCGGCCATCTCCGCGAGCCGCCACTCGACGCCCTGGAACTCGCTGATGCGCTGTCCGTACTGCTCGCGCGAGCCCGTGTACTCGACGGTGTCCTCGAGGGCCGCCCGGGCGATACCGACGCCCCGCGCCGGGACGTTCACTCCCGTGTGGACCTCCCCCCGCTGGACGTAGGCCTCCCCCTCCTCCCCGACCATCCGGTCCTCGGGGACGCGGACGCCGGAGAGTGAGACCCGCGGCGACTTGACGCCCTTCGCGCCGAGCGTCTCCCACAGCCGCTCGACCTCGAACGCCTCGACGGGGACGAGGAAGGCGCTGATGTTGTGCGGGGCTTCGGCGTCGGGGCCCGTCTTCGCGTACGTGAGGACGAGGTCGGCGTCGAGGAAGTTCGTCACCCACTGCTTGTGCCCGTCGAGAACCCACTCGTCGCCGTCGCACTCGGCGGTCGTTTCCATCTCCAGCTTGTTGCTCCCCGCGTTCGCCTCGCTCAGCCCGAGCGCGCCGACCGTGTCGTACGACGCCATCTCCGGGAGGAGCTCCTCGTACTGGCGGTCGGTCCCGAACCGCTCGACGACGGTGGCGACCCCGAGGTGTAGCGCCAGCGCGCTCGCGACCGGCATGAGCGCGGCCGACAGCTCCTCGGTCACCAGCGCCAGCTCGACGAGCCCCTCGCCGCGTCCGCCGACCTCCGCGGGGAGCGTCAGCCCGGTCAGGCCGCGGTCCCCGAGTTCGTCGAGTATCTCCGCGGGGTACTCCTCGTTCCGGTCGAGTTCGATCGCCCGGGGTCTGATCTCCTCCCGGGCGAACGTGCGGACGTCGTCCCTGAGTTCGCGCTGGTCCGGCGTGAGTTCAGTTCGCATGGGTCGATCGAATGGCGAGTTCGGGGTAAAACCGGACCCGGATGTGACATCCTCCTCGCCGTAAACGACGAGGCTTCCCACGGCCCCGCACCGCTGGGTTGGGAACGTACGTTTCCGACCCGACGTGTCGATGGGAGTGCCACGCCCCCGTTACTCCTATCCGCCGGTGGGTTCGGGTGGTTCTGCCCCGGTGACTCGGAGGTATCTCAGTTCTTTTGTGTCGGTGATACTTACTCACTCCCCAGACAACATACGTGTACGTGTCGGATTCACGCCCGCCGTACACGGCGGGATTCTCTCCTTGGTGAAAGATAGCGAACAGGCGGACCTCGCTACCGGCACGGGGACGGCCCGCACGACCGCGTCCCCCCGCGCCGCGACGGTCAGGTCACGGGCGGTCTGGTTCCGGCATCGCACTTGAATCTGCGGACGGTGGACCGGGCGCTCGGAGAACGATCGACAGGGTGGGACCGACGCTCACACGCTCTGGGGAGTCGCGCGTACACGCCCGCGAGACGCGCACGCCCGCGCTGTACGGCGGTTTTACCGTAGTCTCGCCCGAAAAGCTTAGCAACGGGAGTGGCGTAGCCGAGGATAATGACCGACAACGGAGGTGAGTTCGCGTGGAACTCGTCGTAACCGAGAAGGACAACGCTGCACGGCGCATCTCGGAGATACTGAGCGACGGGAGCTACGGGACCGACCGGCGGAACGGCGTCAACGTCTACCGCTGGGGTGACAGGCGCTGTGTCGGGCTCTCGGGCCACGTCGTCGGCGTCGACTTCCCGCCGGAGTACGACGACTGGCGCGACGTCGAGCCCGTCGAACTCGTCTCGGCGGACGTGACCAAGCGCCCGACGAAGGAGAACATCGTCCGTACCCTCCAGGACCTCGCGCGCGAGGCCGACTCGGCCGTCATCGCCACCGACTACGACCGCGAGGGCGAACTCATCGGCAAGGAGGCCTACGAACTCATCACGGAGGTCGCGGACCTGCCGATCGAGCGGGTCCGGTTCTCCTCGATCACCGATCGCGAGGTGACCGAGGCGTTTGCCAACCCCGACGACCTGGACTTCGACCTCGCCGCCGCCGGCGAGGCCCGCCAGGTGATCGACCTGCTCTGGGGTGCGGCGCTCACGCGGTTCCTCTCGCTCTCCGCGAAGCAGTTAGGAAACGACTTCATCTCCGTGGGGCGGGTCCAGTCCCCGACCCTCAAGCTGATCGTCGACCGCGAGCGCGAGATCGAGGCGTTCGACCCCGAGGACTACTGGGAGCTGTTCGCCGACCTGGAGAAAAGAGGTGAGGAGTTCGAGGCGCAGTACTTCTACCGCGAGGACGGCACCGAGAACGAGCGGGTCTGGGACGAGGACGCCGCCGATGAGGCCCACGAGCGGCTCGCGGGAGCCGAGAGCGCGACGGTCACCTCGGTGAGCCGCCGCCAGCGGACCGACGACCCGCCCGCGCCGTTCAACACGACGCAGTTCATCCGCGCGGCCGGCAGGATCGGGCTCTCGGCACAGAAGGCGATGAGCATCGCCGAGGACCTCTACACCGCGGGGTACATCACCTACCCCCGGACCGACAACACCGTCTACCCGGAGGACACCGACCCCCGGGAGTTACTGGAGACGTTCGCGGACACGGGGGCGTTCGGCGAGGACGCCGCCTCGCTGCTCGACCGCGAGGAGATCGAGCCGACCCGGGGCGAGACGGAGACGACCGACCACCCGCCCATCCACCCGACCGGGGAGATCCCCGGACGACAGGAGCTCTCCGAGGACGAGTGGAAGACGTTCGAGCTCGTGGTGCGGCGGTTCTTCGCGACCGTCGCCGAGCCGGCGACCTGGGAGCACCTCCGCGTCGTCGCCGAGGCGAACGGCTGTTCGCTGAAGGCCAACGGCAAGCGCCTGCTCGAACCGGGCTACCACGCCGTCTACCCGTACGGCTCGACCAGCGAGAGCCACGTCCCCGACGTCGAGGAGGGCGAGGAACTCGCGATCCCGGAGGTCAGACTGGAGGCCAAACAGACCCAGCCGCCGCGCCGCCGGGGCCAGTCACGGCTCATCGAGGAGATGGAACGCCTGGGGATCGGAACGAAGGCCACGCGACACGGCATCCTCCAGAAGCTCTACGACCGCAACTACATCGAGGACGACCCGCCGCGCCCGACGCGGCTGGCGATGGCCGTCGTCGAGGCGGCCGAGGCGTTCGCCGAGCACGTCGTCGACGAGGAGATGACCGCCCAGCTCGAACGGGACATGACCGCCATCGCCGAGGGCGAGAAGACCCTCGACGAGGTGACCGAGGAGTCCCGGGAGATGCTCGAGGAGATCTTCGAGGAACTCCACGACTCCCGCGAGGAGGTCGGCGACCACATCCGCAGGGCGCTGAAGGAGGACAGCGAACTCGGGCCGTGCCCGGAGTGCGGCGAGCAGCTGCTCGTCCGGCGGTCGCGCCGCGGGTCGTACTTCGTCGGCTGTGACGGCTACCCCGACTGTGAGTTCACCCTCCCGCTCCCCTCGAACGGCGAACCGACCACGATAGACGAGGTGTGTGAGGAGCACGACCTCAAGCACGTGAAGATGCTCGCCGGACGCTCGACGTTCGTCCACGGCTGTCCGATCTGCGAGGCCGAGCGGGCCGACGACGAGGAGGACGTCGTCATCGGGGAGTGTCCCGAGTGCGGTGAGGAAGAGGGCGGGGAGCTCGCGATCAAGCGGACCCGCGCGGGCGGTCGGCTGGTCGGCTGTACGCGCTACCCCGACTGCGACTACTCGCTGCCGCTTCCCCGACGCGGCGAGATCGAGGTCACCGACAACTACTGCGAGGAGCACGACCTCCCCGAACTCCTCGTCGACACGGGCGACGACGACCCGTGGGAGCTCGGCTGTCCGATCTGCAACTACGCCGAGTACCGCGAGCGAAACCGCGTCACCGACCTCACCGATCTCGACGGTGTGGGGGCGAAGACCGCGGAGAAGCTCGCCGCTGCGGGCGTCCGGGGCCTCGCCGACCTCCGGGCGGCCGACCCCGAGACGCTGGCCGCCGAGGTCCAGGGCGTGAGCGCCGATCGGGTCCGCGGCTGGCAGGCCGAACTCCCGGAGGACACGGAGAAGGAGTCCGACGAGGCCGGTTCCGACGCGGGCGACGACCGGACGGACACCGCGGACGAGGACGGGCGGATCGACGCCGAGGCCGACGGGGGCTCGGAGCGACGGGAACCGGAGGCCCAAGGAGTCACGACCGAGGACTGAGCCCGGGGCACGGCCACACCTTCGGGCCCACCCGTCCTCCCCCGCGTGCCGCGTTCTCCCCGGCGAGGAGTGGGATCGTCTTGCGTCCGTCAGACGTTCGCGTGACGCCCGGAGAGGCTTTAATAGCCGCCCCGTCGAGCCCCGGGTGTGTCAGTCCGTTCCGACCCGCTGGACCACCTCGCCATCCCGGACGGGACGATCGTCGAGGAGCACGACCTGGTGACCGAGGGCGACGTGATCGTCGGGGGACAGACGACGGTCGAGTTCGGCGTCCGCGGGCGGAACGTCATCGCCGGCGAGCGCGTCCGGTTCGGCGGCGACATCGAGGCCAGCGGCGACTGCCGGCTGGACATGTGGTGTGACGTCGACGGGAACGTGCTCGTGGGGGGTGACGCCTACCTCGGCGAGCGGGTCCACGTCGGCGGCCAGCTCATGGTCTCGGGCGATCTGGACATCGGCGACGACGTCGACATCGACGAGGGGTTCGAGGCCAACGGCTGGATCGTCATCCGCAACCCGATGCCGGCCATCGTCTTCCTGTTCGTCTACCTCTCCCAGCTGTTACGGATCGGCGAGGAGGAGGCCGCCGAGGAGGTCGTCGACGAACTCGACCGCTCGACAGAGCGCGAACACGAGCCCGTGGTCGTCCCCCGCGGGGCGCGGGTGAGCGACGACGCGTGGCGCGTCTCGACGCCCGCGGAGGTCGGTGACGAGTGCCGTCTCCACGGGAACCTCCGGGCGAAGTCCCTCGACGTCGGCCGCGACACCGAGGTGTTCGGCTCGCTCCGGGCGAAGGGCGACGTCTCGGTCGAGCAGGGGACGGTCGTCCACGGCGACGTGACGACGCGGGGGGGTGACGTGACCATCGCGGCGGGGACGCAGATCCGGGGCGACGTCTCCTGTGAGGACCTCGACCTCCACGACGACGCGGAGGTCGACGGGACCATCCGCGCCCGCGGCGAGGTGACCATCCGCCGGGACGACGCGAGGCCCAGTATCGCCGACGCCGAGGCGGAGTCGGGGACCGGGAGCGACACGGCCACCCCGGAGGAAGCGGGCGAGCCGGCTCCCGAGGGCTCGGGAGCCGATCCCGAGAGCCCGACGGCCTGGGCCGACCTGACGCCGGCGATCACCCGCGTCGAGCCGTCGGCGTCCGGGTCGGACGACCGGCGGGCTACCGACGAGCGAGCCGACGACGACGGCGCCGACGGGGGCGACAGCGGTCGTCGCGGCGGGCTGGAGGACGTGATCGCCGAGGCCGAGCGGTAGCACGGACCGAAACTCCGGTAGCTTCTTTCCCGCAGCCCGATCCGTACGGACGATGACCGTCAGGCAGGGGTTCACCGTCGAGCACGGGGCCGACCCCTCGGAGTCGTTCGCGTTCGCCGCCGAGCACGGGTTCGACTACCTGGAGCTCAACATGGACTGGACGTTCGAGCGCTCGCGGGTCGACGTCGACGCGGTGTGCGACCTCGCGGACCGGTACGGGCTCGACCTGTGCGTCCACCTCCCCTACCGGCTCGACGTCGCCTCGCCGCTCGAACACGTCCGGGAGGGGTCCTGTCGGGAGCTGGAGGCGAGCATCGAGACGGCGGCGGAGATGGGGGCGGAGCGAGGCGTCTTCCACGCGGGCACGTTCGCCACGGAGGAGAAGTGGGGCCGCGAGGTCCTTCGCGAGTGCCTGTACGAGTCGGTCGAGCGGGTGGTCGAGCACGCACGGGACCGGGGGTTCGAGGCGGTCGTCGAGAACCTCAAGTCGCCGTTCTTCACCGCGGCCGACTTCCCGGCACTGTTCGACCGGACCGGGGCGACGGCGTGTCTCGACACCGGACACGCGCACGCCACGGGCGTCTCGATGGCCGAGCAGGCGGACCTCCTGCGCGAGCACGGCGACCGGATATCGCACGTCCACCTGAACGACACCCGGATGGACGACGACGACGAGCACCTGCCCGTCGGCGTCGGGAAACTCGACTTCGCCGAGCTCGCCGGGGCGATGGTCGAGACGGGATGGTCGGGGACCTGCACCCACGAGGTGTTCACGTTCGACGACGAGCCACGGGCGTTCGGCAAACGACGCTTCGATCAGCTGCTCGACGACTGACCCGGTCGACGTTCTCAATCGGACGCCCGTCGCCGATCCCGACGGACGGTGACGGCCTCGGCGATGCGATCGGCGAGGGCCGCGTACTGCTCCACGTTACCGGTCTTCCGGAGGTAGTCGGTGACCCCCGCGTCGGCCGCCTCGCTGGCGGCGTCCTCGTCGCTCCGCCCGGTGAACATGACGAACGGGATCTCCTCGTCCCGTTCACGGACCGTTTCGAGGAACACCAGTCCGCTCGCGCGAGGCATCTCGTAGTCCGAGACGACACAGTCGACACGTTCGGTATCGAGCACGTCGAGGCCGGCGCGTACGCTGGTCACGGAGACGACCTCCAGCCGGTCGTCCTCGGACGCCAGGAACTTCGCCGTCAGTTCCCCGAAGGACCGCTCGTCGTCGACGTGGAGAACACGGATCGAGTCGGCTGTCCGGCCCATTCGGGGTCCCCTGTTTCGTCCGATCAGATGATCGATCCATATTAAATATTTTCGAAACATATAAGAGTATAAATAATTCGAGGCAGCGCGAGCGGGCCCGCCGCCGAGGTGGGACGGGAACAGTGCCGGGTTCGTCCCCGCTGCCGGCCCGCACGACCGAAAGGCAGTTCCCGGGCTCGGGGGTAGGAGAGGCATGCGCTCGGTCGCTCTCGCCGGCAAGCCCAACGCCGGGAAATCTACGTTCTACAAGGCCGCCACGCTGGCGGACGTGGCGGTCGGCAACTACCCGTTCACGACCATCGACCCGAACCGGGGGGTGAGTCACGTCCGAACCGACTGCCCCTGCCTCGACATGGACGAGCGCTGCGGGAACGAGCACTGCCACGACGGCAAGCGGTACGTCCCGATCGAGCTGATCGACGTCGCGGGGCTGGTCCCCGGGGCCCACGAGGGCCGGGGGCTGGGCAACCAGTTCCTCGACGCGCTGACGAACGCGGACGTCATCCTCAACGTCGTCGACGCGTCGGGCGGGACGAACGCCGAGGGCGAACCGGTCGAGGCGGGGAGCTACGACCCCGTCCAGGACGTCGAGTTCGTCGCCGAGGAGATGGACCTCTGGCTCGCGGGGATCGTCGAACGGAACTGGGAGTCCGTCGAGCGCCAGTCGCGCTCGCCGGAGTTCGACATGGACGAGGCGCTGACCGAACTCCTCACCGGCGTCGGCGCGACCGTCGCGGACGTCGCCGCGGTCCTCCGGTCGCTCGACTACTCGGACGACCCCATCTCGTGGGAGGACGAGGACCGCGAGGCGCTCGCGCGGGCGGTCCGCGAGCGGACGAAACCCATCGTCGTCGTCGCGAACAAGGCCGACGTCGCTTCCGAGGACGACGTCGAGCGCCTGCGCGAGGCCGCCGACCGGGTGATCCCCTGTACCGCGGAGGGCGAACTCGCGCTCCGGCAGGCCGCGAAGGCCGGGGTCGTCGACTACGATCCCGGCGACGACGCCTTCGAGATCACGGGTGATCTGAACGACGCCCAGGCCGAGGGCCTCGAACGCATCCGCGGCGTGATGGACGAGTGGGGTGGGACGGGCGTCCAGACGGCGCTCGACGAGGCGGTGTACGGTCTGCTCGACCAGATCACCGCCTTCCCCGTCGGGAACGAGACGCGGTGGACCGACGGCCAGGGGAACGTCCTGCCCGACGCCTTCCTCCTGCCGCGGGGGTCGACCCCGAAGGACCTCGCCTACGCCGTCCACTCCGACATCGGCGACGGCTACCTCCACGCCGTCGACGCACGGGCGGAGCGGCGGATCGGCGAGGACCACGAACTCACGGAGGGCGACGTCGTCAAGATCGTCTCGACGGCGAAGTAGCGGGTTCCGGTCGGGCCCCGGGAATCGTTCAGTCGTCCCCGTTGAGCGTCTCGTGGACTCCGACCACGAACGCCGGGACGACGAGCATGAACAGGTGTTCCTCCAGGGGGATGCCCAGCAGTTCGATACCCGTCCGCATCGGGATGGCGAACACGCCGACCTCGAGGGTGTACCAGTCCCAGACGTACGCGACGGGGTAGACGACCGCGACGGTGCGGGCGGCGGCCCACCAGGCCCGGGCGTGCCACAGCAACAGCGCCGCGACCGACCCGAACATCACCTCCGTGGCGAGGTAGGTGTACGGGCCCAGGACGGTGATGTCGGGGAGCGGCGCGCCGGCGAGCGGCCGAAACCAGACGGCGGCGACGAGCAGCGCCAGGAAGACGTACGCCCCCCGAACGAGGAGCATCGTGGCGAGTCGCGGGGGCGCGCGGTAGGCGAAGGCGGCGACGATACCGAAGGCGACCGCGGCCGCGGGCGCGCTCGGGGGGAACACCCCCTCGATGGCGAGCGCGAGCACCGCGAACATCCCGACGCCCATCAGGGCGTAGGCGAACGACCGGGCGCGTCCGGGACCGAGCACGACCGCGACGGTCCGCTTGCCGATGGAGCGGTCGTAGTCGTGGTCCTTCGTGTCGTCGACGGTCTTCACGCCCGAGAGGGTGACGAGGAAGATGGCGGCGAACGCGAGGACCACGGGCGAGAACGCCTCGGCCTGGACGTAGTAGCCCCCGAGGAGCGCGAACGAGACCCCCGAGGGGTAGCCGGCCGTCGCGCCGACCGGGTGGAGGTCGAGCTGGGGTGCGTGGAGGTAGCCGACGATCCATCCCGGGAGGGTGACGAGCGTCGCGACGGGACCGACGACGACCCCGAGCGCGATCGCGCAGGCGAAGAACACGGCCGAGGCCCCGACGAGCGCCGTCCGACAGCCCAGGGCGGTCATGGGGTGGTCCTCGTCCTCCCCCCGGAGGTGGAAGTCGACGTAGCCGTCCTTCACGTGGGCGGTGTAGAGCGCCGCGAACGCGGCGACGAGGTGGAGGACGAACGGGAGCGCGTCGACCCTGACGGCGAGCACCGCGCCGAACGCCGACGCCGCCAGCGGCGGGAGCATGAACACGGGGTGGATCTGCGACGTGAACGCCCGGAGGGCCGCACCGGGCCCCGCTCCGTGACGCGCGATACCGTGTTCCGTGACCATACCCGGTCGTCGGGCGGGCGACCCATAAACGTGCGCCGTCGCCGGGTCTCACCCGGACGCGGGCGTCCAGTTCGACCGGTCGAAGACGGTCTCGGCCAGGTGGGAGGCGAGCGTCCGGGCGCCCTCGAGCGACGACTCGTGGAGTTCGCCCGAGACGGGGCCGGTCTCGCCGCCGTGGCGCTCGACCTGCGAGACGCCGTCCGGGACCGGCTCCTCGCGGCGGTAGGCGAGCAGGCGTTCGCGTAGCGACCGGAGCGCCCCGGAGGTGAGCTCGACCCCGAGGTGCTGGAGGTCGTACCGGACGACGAACCCCCGCTCCCCGTCCCGGACGGCGACGACGGGTCGGTCCGCCTCGGCACAGCGGCTCCAGAGGTCGTAGCCGGACTCCCGCGTGTCGTAGACGGGGACGTGATCGGGCGAAAGCGAGTCCATGCCTGAGGGAGGGTTCGCGTCGGCTTGTGGCTGTCGGCTCCGGCGGTCCATGCGTCCTCGACGGATTTCCCGGGGATCACGGGACGCCGGGGCGGGGGCGCTACGAGACGGCCCGGGTCGCCGCCCCCATCGCCTCGAGGGCCTCCTTCAGCGTCTCGACGTCGACGGCGTAGGAGATGCGGGCGTGGCCGGCACCGTTGTCACCGAACGCCTCGCCGGGGACCACGACGACGCCGCGGTCGATGACTTCCTCGACCCACCCCTCGGGGACGCGCGGCATGGCGTAGAACGCCCCCTGCGGGGTCGGCGTCTCCAGGCCCATGTCCGCGAGCCCGTCGAGGAGGACGTCCCGCCGCTCGGCGAACGCCCCGACCATCTCGTCGACGACGTCCTGCGGGCCCGAGAGGGCGGCCTCGGCGGCGAACTGCGAGGGGGCGGCCGCACAGGCCTGGCCGTACTGGTGGACGCGGAGCATCCGCTCGATCCGGCGCTCGGAGGCCGTCACCCACCCGAGCCGCCAGCCCGTCATCGAGTAGGTCTTCGAGCAGGCGTTTACTACTACTACGTTGTCCGTGTCGGCGAACTTCATCGGGGAGTGGTGCTCGCCGTCGAAGACGATCCGCTCGTACACCTCGTCGGAGAGACAGACGACGTCGTGCTCGTCGGCGATGCGGGCGAACTCGCGCATGTCCTCTTCGGACTGGACCGCGCCCGTGGGGTTGGCGGGCGAGTTGACGACGAACATCGCGGTGTCGTCGGTGATCGCCGCCTCGACGTCCGCGGGGTCGAGCGTGAGGTCCTCGCGGAGGTCGACCGGTACGGGCGTCCCGCCGGCGATGTGGGTCAGCGCGTCGTAGGAGACGAACCCCGGGTCCGGTATCAGCACCTCCTCACCCACATCTACGTGTGCCTCGATAGCGATGTGCAGGGCCTCGCTCCCGCCGGCGGTGGCGACGACGTCCTCGGGATCGACCGAGTAGCCGTTGTCACGGTCGGTCTTCCCCGCGATGGCCTCCCGCAACTCCCGAGTCCCTTTGTTCGACGTGTAGGCGTCGGTCGCACCGGATCGAATGGCCTCGATGGCCGCCTCGCGTGCGTGTTCGGGGGTCGGGAAGTCCGGCTGACCGAGACCGAGGTTGATGGCGTCCTCGCCGGCGGCCTCGAACACCTCGCGGATGCCCGAGATGGAGACCTGCTCGACGCGGCTGGAGAACCCGCTCATACGCGTGGCCTGCGACGGGGGGACCGATAACTGTTCGTGGTTTACGCCACCCCAAAGGCCCGAGGGCCGGCCGGCCCGAAGCGAACACAACAGTCAGCCCGTCGAACGACGGTCCCAGGGGGCGGAGCTTGGTGAACGCATATATTTCCCCCGGCACGCAGTAGACCGTCGAATGAGCGTGGTGGCGGAGTTCACGATACCGGCGGGGACGTTCGGCCTCGGCCGACTCCTGACGTCCGAGAGCGAGGCGCGGATCGGACTCGAACGGCACGTCCCGACCAGGGAGGAGGTCATGCCGTACTTCTGGGTGGAGATGGCCGACGGTGACTTCGAGGCGTTCGAGCGCGAGCTGCGGGAGAACGAGATCGTGAGGGAGCTCAACGTCCTGGACCGCATGGGCGACCAGACGCTCTACGCCATCGAGTGGGAGCGAATCCCCGAGAGCCTCATCCAGGGTATCGCGCAGTCCGACGGGGCCATCCTCGAGGGGCGGGCGGTGGATGGACGCTGGCGGTTCATGATCCGCTTTCCGGACCACGCCCGGCTCACCGAGTTCCACGAGTTCCTGAGCGAGCAGGACATCGCCATCCACGTCGACCGCGTCTACACGCGGGGGGAGGGGGACGACCGCCAAGAGCACGACTTCGACCTCACCGAGGAACAGCGCGAGACCCTCACCAGTGCGGTGCAGCGGGGGTACTTCGAGGTCCCGCGGGGGGTCACGCTCACCGACCTCGCGGACGAGCTCGGGATCTCCCGCCAGGCCGCCTCCGAGCGCCTCCGCCGCGGAGCCAACACCGTCCTCCGGAACGTCCTCCCCGAGAGCCACGGGGAGACGGGACCGGAGGGAGCCGACGACACCTCGCCGTGAGCGGGGCCGGACGTCCCCGGTCCGACCCGGGTCAGGACGAAGGGTCCTCCCTCTCGGACTCGTCCGGGTCGTCGTCGTTGGCCCAGAGGGTGAGCGGTCGGGTCTCGGCGCTCTTGATGAGCGTCTCGTCGACCACGTCGAGACCGAGATCGTCGAGGGTCTGGGCGATCTCGGTGATGTCGTCCTGGGTCGCGCCGACCACCTCGATGACGACGTTCTGCTGGCCGGTCATCAGCTCGCGGACGTCCAGCACGCCGTCGACCTCGAACGCCTCCTCGACGAGCCGGCGTCGGTCGGCGATGGGGACGGTGCAGGTGAACTGGTAGTGGAAGGGGAACCCCGCCCCGACGTAGTCGACCTCGATGGTGTACCCCCGGATGATATCCGCCTCCTCCATCGCCAGGATGCGGTTGCGGACGGTGTTGCCCGAGACGGGGACGGTCTCGGCCAGCTCGGTGATGGTGGCACGCCCCTCTCGCTGTAGCTCGAAGAGGATCCGTTCGTCGATCGAGTCGAGTTCGCCGTCCTTCACGTCGGGAACGCTCCGGGAGCACCCGTAATAGCGTTTTCCCCACACGGTCCGAATGATTGAGAAATTCTCAAATATATCCCGAACGACATTCGATATCGAACTATATACCGGCCTTGACATGGAAAGCGAACGCGTGAACCGGGTGGGAAGGGGATTGGGAGGTAGATGAGCGATCCCAAGCACCGATTTCCGTCGGACGGAGACGACGGTAGCTCTTCCACGACGAGCGGGTCGGTCGGGGGGTGGCGAGCAGTGCTGAGCTGGCTCGAATCGCTGTACTCGGACTGGAAGGGAGGAGATTCGGCGGGATCGGAGACGAGACGATCAGAGGCATCGAGAGAGGAGAACGAAGGCGGCGACGCATCGCCGGCGTCCGCCTGCGAGGAGACCGGGACGCCGACCAGGTGGCAGGACCTCCTCGATGGGGAGACGGTGTCGAAGCAGGAGGTGCAGGTGGAACTCGGCCTCCAGCCACACGAGTTCCTCGCCTGGCTGGTCCGCTCGTCGGGCGGGCGGATGTGGCAGGCGGACATGGTCGACACGACCGGCTGGTCGAAGTCGACGGTGAGCCGCTACCTCGACACCCTGGAGTCGAACGAGGTCGTCGAACGCGTCCGGATCGGCCGCCGGAAGCTCGTCGGCGTCCCCGAGGAGATGCCGACGGGTTCCCGGACGCCCGACGCCCCTGCCGGCCCCGCCGAGGACGCCCTCGGTGACGGCCGGTGGGCCGACGAGGCGATCTGAGAGCGCCGTACACCGACCGTCGGCGATCGCGACGGCCCGACCTCTACGGTATCCGCGAAACGGGCGGCCCGGGGCGGACCGGCGGTTCCCCCGGAGCCGCTACGGGCCGCTCGGGGCGTCCTCGTGGAGCCGCCAGGCGACCTCGCCCTCCCCGACCGTCTCGACGATCCCCCGGCGCGCCATCTCCTCGAGCACCTCCGAGAGCCGGCCCGGCTGTGCGATCTCCATCTCGATCCGCTCGACCCGGTGGTACTCCCTGAGCAGGCCGCGTATCTCCTCGGCCGTGTAGGGGCCGTCCGCGCCCTTCTCCATCACGCCGGTCGTGAGGTCGATCATGTCCTCGATGAAGTTCCACGGGTAGACGATCCAGGCCCACTCGTCGAGGCGCTCGCCCACGAAGTCGGGCTCGAACTCGCTCGTCCCCAGTAGCTGTAGCGTCGCGGTGCGGACCTCCCCCGGGTCCCGGTCGGTGACGTACTCGTGTGCGCGGCGGATCGAGCCCCCCGTATCGGCGATGTCGTCCATGACGAGCACGTCCTTGCCCTCGACCGAGCCCTCGGGCATCGGGTATCTGACCGTGGGCTCGCCCGACTTCTGGGCGGTGCCGACGTAGTGCTCCATCTTCAGGCTCGTGAGGTCGTCGAGCCCGAGGAAGTCACAGATGACCCGCCCGGCGAACCAGCCCCCGCGCGCGAGGGCGACGACGACGTCCGGCTCGAACTCCGCGGCCTTCACGTCGTCGCTGACCTCGCGACAGAGGTCGTAGATGTAGTCCCAGTTGGTTATCGTGCACTTGAACTCGTCCGGGAGATCGGACATGCGATGGGGTCACCGGTCGTCGCTCCGGACCGCCGGCAATTAAGCGGTCCGACTCCACGGGACGGACCACCCGATTCGGCTGCCGCTACGGCCGTCGGGGCGGGCACGCCACGGGGAGTCCGGGTCGCCGACCGGAACGGGCGCGCCCGGACGGGGACCGTCCGGCGCGGTGGCTCGGAGGATCGAAAACGGAGAGCACGGGGGAGAGAAGTGCCCTCCAGGGGGAATTGGCCGGCTGACTCCGGCCATCGGAAGGGACGGGGCCGGGGGGTTTAACTGCCTCGACTCCCGGCACGGGCCATCGATCGCGCTCGCGGTGGACAGTCGCTCGTTCCACCGGAACGTGAGGGACGAACGGCGTGACGGGAGACGAGCGCGTCGGCGGTACACGGAAGGGATCCCGACCCCTCGTCGGAGTCATGTGGTTCGACGACTTCGATCACGAGGCGCACGTCGGGCGGGCCATCGAACTCGGCCGCGAGGCCGCGGAGCGTGGCGACAACCCCTACGGGAGCGTGCTCGTCCGCGAGGACCGAGTGGTCATGGAGGCGCGCAACGCGGTGGTCACGGAGGACGACCTCGCGGCCCACCCCGAACTCGCGCTCGCGCGGCGGGCGGCACGCGACCTCGACCCGGCGGAGCGAGCCGAGACGGTGCTGTACACCAGCACAGAACCGTGTCCGATGTGTGCGGGCGGGGTGTACCACGCGGGGCTCGGCGGGGTGGTCTACAGCGTCTCGGCCGAGCGCTCCCGGGAGTTCGGGACGGACCTCGTCGTCCCGTCGAGCGAGGTGTTCGCGGGCGGGTCGCGGGAGATCCCGGTCGTGGGTCCGGTCCGTGAGGCCGAGGGGGTCGCGCTCCGTCGGGATTACGGATAACCCATACCGGCAACGTGTGGTGGTTGGCGAAACCGGTAGCGGTGTTCTCAACCCCGTTAAACTCGCCCTACGGTTTTTTATGGGTGCCTGCCACATTCCGAACGGGGGAGAGCAGAGATGAACCTATACGCCGGATCTGACGGCCGGTACTACACCGACTGGCAGGTCTCCTGGCGCTTCGAGAACGACGAGTGGCGCGCCTGTATGTGGGATACCGAGGAGGGATGGGAGCTCGTCGAGGAGGAGGAGGAGGAACTGGTGTGGCTCGCCCCGGTCGAGAGGGAGGACCTCCCGGACTGGGCGGAGCTTCGACCGGAGAGACACGGCACCGTGGTCGTCGACCGCCGCGAGGCGGACGATCACGGGAGAGTAGAGCCGAGAGTAGAGGGAAGAACCGGATAGGCCGGCCACCGCCCGCGGAACGACAGCAGTTTCTTAGGCGGGGCGGTCGTGGCCGTCGCATGAACGACGCGGACGACGGGGACGAGGCCGCCGTCGAAACCCGGCGTGCCTGCCTCGTCGACGCCTTCACCGACGAGCCGCTGCGCGGGAACGCCGCCGGAGTGGTCCCGGACGCGGCGGGGTTGACCGACGAACAGATGCAGTCGATCGCGCGCGAGCTGGGCGCGAGCGAGACGGCGTTTCTCCGTCCCAGCGAGGAGGCCGACCGGCGGGTCCGGTACTTCACCCCGGAGACGGAGGTCGACCTGTGCGGCCACGCGACCATCGGGAGCCACGCGCTGCTGTACGCCGACAGCACCCTCGAAGCCGGGACGCACACCCTCGCGACGAACGTCGGCGTCCTGGAGATCGAGGTGGAGTCCGGCGGACGGGTCTGGATGACCCAGGACGACCCCGAGATCCGCGAGGTCGAGATCGGGTACGACCGGCTCGGGTCCGTCCTGGGGATCGACCCCGAGGCAATGCGCGACGTCGGCGCGGACCTGCCGGTCGCCCACGCGAGCACCGGGCTCCCGTTCCTGGTCGTCCCGGTCAACTTCCTCGAACACGTCGGCAACGCCGACCCGGACATGCGGGCGATAGAGGAACTGAGCGACGAGTTCGGGGTCGCCGGCGTCTACGTATTCACGTTCGACACGCTCGACGCCGAGTCGACGCTCCACGCGCGGATGTTCGCCCCGGGCGCGGGCGTCCCCGAGGACCCGGTGACGGGGACGGCCTCGGGGGCCGCCGGGGCGTACCTCGACCGGTTCGGGGCCGTCGACACGGACGCGATGCGGTTCGAGCAGGGACACTTCCTCGACCGCGACGGGACCGTCCACGTCGAGATCGGCGAGCGGGTCCGGGTGGGCGGCGACGCCGTCGTCTCCTTCGAGGGTCGCCTGCTCGTCCCCGCCGCGTCGGAGGACGAGATCCTGGAGATCTGAGGCCGAACGACCGGCGTCGGAACGCACCGGGCGGTCGCGGGATCCGGCCCGGGAGAGGACTCCTTACTCGGTAGTGAGTTACTCCCAGGACCGCTTGCTGACGCATTGCGAAGGCATAAGGCCGCGCCCGTTACATCCGAGGACGATGCCAGAGCGCGGACGCGAGACTCCGGTCCTGTGGCTGGAACGGGTACGGTCGGAGGACATCGACTCCGTCGGGGGCAAGGGTGCGTCTCTCGGGGAGATGACTTCCGCCGGACTGCCGGTTCCGCCGGGGTTCGTCGTCACGGCCGAGACCTACCGCTGGTTCATCGAGGAGACGGGGATCGCCGAGGAGCTGTTCGAGGCCGTCGACGTCGACGCCGACGACTCGACGGCGCTGGCCGACGCCGAGGCCCGGGCCGAGGAGCTCATCCTCGGGACCGACATGCCGGACGGCCTCCGCGAGGAGATCCTCGAGGCCTACGCCGACCTCGACGACGGGGAGGCGTTCGTCGCCGTACGCTCCTCGGCGACCGCCGAGGACCTCCCCGACGCCTCGTTCGCCGGCCAGCAGGAGACGTTCCTCAACGTCACCGGCGAGGACCTCGTCGAGCGCGTCAAGGAGTGCTGGGCCTCGCTGTTCACCCGGCGGGCGATCTACTACCGGCAGGAACAGGGGTTCGCCCACCGCGACGTGGACATCGCCGTCGTCGTCCAGCGGATGGTCGACGCCGAGAAGTCCGGCGTGATGTTCACCTCCCACCCCTCGACCGGAGACGACCGGATCATCATCGAGGCCGCGTGGGGGCTCGGCGAGGCCGTCGTCTCCGGGTCCGTCTCCCCGGACAACTACGTCATCGATCGGGAGACCGGCGAAATAATCGAGGAGACCATCGCCGACAAGAAGACGATGATGGTCAAGGACCCGGAAACGGGCGAGACCGTCGAGCGCGAGGTCGAGGCGGATCGACGGGAGGCGCGCGTCCTCGATAGCGACGAGATCGAGCGACTCATCGAACTCGGCGAGACCGCCGAGAACCACTACGGCGACCCACAGGACGTCGAGTGGGCCCTCGTCGACGGCGAGGTGTTCATGCTCCAGTCCCGGCCGATCACGACGATCTCCGACCCCGAGGCCGCGGCCGGCGTGACCGACGGGTCGGGGACCTTCGAGGAGCAGGAGGGGAGCGACGGGTCGATGCTCATGAAGGGGCTCGGTGCCTCGCCGGGTATCGTCTCGGGGCCCGTTCGCGTGGTGCGAAAGCTCGACCAGCTCGACAAGGTCGGCGAGGGCGACATCATCGTCACGGAGATGACCACCCCCGACATGGTGCCCGCGATGAAGCGGGCGGCCGGGATCGTCACCGACGAGGGCGGCATGACGTCTCACGCCGCCATCGTCTCGCGCGAACTCGGCGTCCCCGCCGTCGTCGGCACCGGCGAGGCCGCCTCGACGCTCTCGGACGGACAGGTGGTGACCATCGACGGCGACAAGGGGACCATCACCGAGGGTGCGGCCGAGGAGGAGACGACCGAGGAGGACCGACTGGAGGAGATCCGGCCGCAGAACCCGGTCAAACCGATGACGGCCACGGAGGTCAAGGTCAACGTCTCCATCCCGGAGGCGGCCCACCGCGCCGCCCAGACGGGTGCGGACGGCGTCGGCCTCCTCCGGATGGAACACATGATCCTCTCGACCGGCGAGACGCCCGACCACTACGTCGAACACCACGGCGCGGACGCCTACATCGAGGAGATCGTCAACGGCGTCCGGGAGGTCGCTGAGGAGTTCTACCCCCGTCCCGTCCGCGTTCGGACGCTCGACGCCCCGACCGACGAGTTCCGCTCGCTCGAGGGGGGCGAGGACGAGCCCCACGAGCACAATCCGATGCTCGGGTACCGGGGCATCCGTCGCTCGCTCGACCGTCCGGAGGTGTTCGGCCACGAGCTCGAGGCGTTCCGCCGGCTGTTCGACATGGGCTACGACAACGTCGAGGTCATGCTCCCGCTGGTCAACGACGCCGAGGACGTCCTCCGGGCCCGGAAGCTGATGGAGAACGCGGGGATCGACCCAGAGAAGCGCTCGTGGGGCGTGATGATCGAGACGCCGGCGAGCGCGCTCTCCATCGAGGAGCTGGCCGAGGCCGGCATCGACTTCGCCTCGTTCGGGACGAACGACCTCACCCAGTACACGCTCGCCGTCGACCGGAACAACGGCAACGTCGCCGACCGCTTCGACGAACTCCACCCGGCCGTGCTCAACCTCATCGGGGAGGTCATCGAGACCTGCCGGGAGCACGACGTGGCGACCTCGATCTGTGGCCAGGCCGGATCGAAGCCCAAGATGGTGGATTTCCTCGTCAACGAGGGCGTCTCCTCGATCTCGGCGAACATCGACGCCGTCCGCGACGTCCAGCACGAGGTCAAGCGCGTCGAGCAGAAGCTCCTGCTCGACTCCGTCCGGTAGCCCGGACGGCACCACGCCGCACCGTGTCACGGGCGGTTCGTCCCCGGGCTCGGCCGCGTGATGACGTCCGTCCGCCAGTCTCGACACGAGCGGCGCTCGTGGATCCGCCCGGATCGGGACGCGTGCCGATGCCAACAGGCTTAGGACGGGGCTCCGAGTAGTGACTACCGTGCTGGACGCCGCCGTGATCTGCGGTTCGCTCTCCGTCCTCCCGCCGCCGTCGGTGGCCGTGGTCGACCTCCCGCTGAGCTTCCACCAGGGGATCTACCACACGCTCGAGGCGGCCGTCGCCCGGGCGACCGGCCCGCTCGGGCTGGTCATCATCTTCGTCTACTCCTTCCTCATCGCGTTCGTCCTGCCGCTCCCCTCGGAGGTCGTGCTCGCGACGCCCCTCCGCCTGGGACTACCGTACGCCGTCGAGATCGCGATCATCATGGTGGTCAGCGGGACGGGGAAGGCCTGCGGGAGCGTCCTCGCGTTCGCCCTCGGCCACCAGGCCAAACAGTCGGGCCCGGTGATCGGCCTGCTACGGCGCTCGCGGTTCGACGTCGTCGCCTGGTCCGAGCGCCGGACGGTCGAACTCGCCCGAAAGTACGGCTACATCGGCCTCGCGATGGCGCTCTCGGTCCCCTTCTTCCCCGACACGCTCTCGATCTACGCGTTCTCCGTCCTCGAGGAGGACTACCTGAAGTTCGCGGCGGCGACGTTCGTCGGGAGCGTCGGTCGACTGCTCGTGACCGTCGCTCTGCTCGGCGGGGCCGCGGCCATCGTCTGATTCGACCCCGAGAGTGGACGGGAGTGGGCGGGATTGACGGGATTGGCGGGGTCCAAGCGCGCGTTCTTGCTCCGGGGGAGCGTAGTCGTCGCATGAACACCAGACGTCTCTCGAGCGGGGCGGTCCTCGGCGGTGTCGTGATACTCGTCGGGCTCGTCCTCCTGCTGCGGACGACCGGCGTCTACGACACCGGGCCGCTCCTCGGGTACGTCCCGTCGCTGTTCGTCCTCGTGGGGCTGTACGCGCTCGTCGCGAGCGGCTTCCGCAACCTGACCGGCCCGGTACTCGTCGTGCTCGCGGCGGGCACCTGGCAGCTCGTCGCGCTCGACCTCGTCGCGGGGTCGACCGTGGTCGACCTCTGGCCCGTGCTCGTGATACTCCTCGGCGTCTCGATCGCGCTCGGGCAGATCCGCCCACGGGCGGCGGGGACCGAGGGCGACTACGTGAACGCGTTTGCGCTGTTCGGCGGCGTCGAGCGCCGGGCCACCTCGCCGACGTTCCGCGAGGCCGATCTCACCGCCCTGTTCGGCGGGACGACCCTCGACCTCCGCGACGTCGACCGCGAGCCGGGGAGCCCGCCGGTGCGCGTGAACGCGACGGTGCTGTTCGGCGCGGCCGAGATCGTCGCCCCGAGGGAGTGGAACGTCCAGTTCGACGCGCTCCCGATCCTCGGCGGCGTGGAGGACTCGCGGCTCCGGGACGCGGGTGAGGGACACGAGGAGGTCGACCTCGTGGTGAGCGGGTTCGTCGCCTTCGGCGGCATCGAACTGAAGGACTGAACCGCCGACCACCGGCCCGCCGATGCGATCGCTCTCTCACTTCTTTCAGTTTCACCCCGCCCGGCACAGCCTCAATAGCAGGGCCGCCCGGTCGTCGGCCGGGTGATCGTCCGTGACAGGGACGACTGGAACGGTGGACTGGTTCGAGATACCGGTCGAGGACGTGGACCGGGCGAGGGAGTTCTACGCGACGGTGCTCGGCTGTGAGTTCGCGGTCGACGAGGACGCCGGGGGGTCGTATCCGATGTTCACGGCCGAAGACGGCGACGTCACGGGGGCACTGACACCCGTCGGGGAGCATCCGGTCGGTGAGGAGGGGACGCGGGTGGCGTACACGACCGGCGACTCGGGTCCGCTCGTCTACCTGGCCGTCGAGGATCTCCAGTCGGCGCTCGCGGCCGTCGAACCCGCGGGCGGGGAGGTCCGGGCCGGTCCCCAGGAGACGGCTGACGGGGCTAGCTACGGGATACTCACGGATCCAGCAGGGAACCGTATCGGGCTCATGTCTCGCGGTTCGGGGAGTAACACGAGTTAGTAACGGTCGGACGGGTCCGGGAGTGTGACATCTCGACCGCGACTTTTTTCTCGACCCGCGGAGTAGTCCCGAGCGTGATCCGACGGCTCGCGTTCACGTTTACCCGCGGTATGCGCACGCTCGCGTAGCCGTCGCCGTCGGCAGACCGTTCCTTCCGAGGTGTTCCACCCCTCGCTTTCGAGACACTCCGTGCCTCCCGGCTCTCATACGGCCGTGCCGGACCGCGAAACCGATGGCCTTCGTCCGTATCGCCCACGAACGACGGACCGGCGGGTTTTACGCCCGCCACACCAGAGAAACCGATATGAGCCACGACGAGTTCCCGACCGACCGACCGGCGGTGGTGACCTGCGGGCTGCCGTACGCGAACGGCGACCTGCACGTCGGCCACCTCCGGGGGTACGTCGGGGCGGACGTGCTGAACCGCGCCCTCCGCAAGCTGGGGCAGAACACCGCCTACGTCTGCGGGTCGGACATGCACGGGACGCCGATCGCGGTCAACGCCGCCGAGGAGGGCGTCTCGCCCGAGGAGTTCGCGATGGGCTGGCACGAGACGTACGAGGAGACGTTCCCCCGGTTCAACGTCGACTTCGACAACTACGGCCACACCCACGACGAGACGAACGTCGGGACGACGAAGGAGATCGTCCGCACCCTCGAACGGGAGGGGTACGTCTACGAGAAGGAGATCATGGTCGGCTACGATCCCGAGGCCGACCAGTACCTCCCCGACCGGTTCGTCGAGGGGACCTGCCCGTACTGCGGGGCGAAGGCCCGCGGCGACGAGTGCGACGAGGGATGCGGGAGACACCTCGAACCCGGCGAGGTCGAGGACCCGATCTCGGTCGTCACCGGAAACCCCGCCGAGTACCGCGAGCGAGTTCATAAATTCTTCCGCGTCTCGGAACTCCAGGAGTACCTCCAGGGGTTCATCGACCGCCTCGAAGGGACCTCGAACGCGCGGAACCAGCCCCGCGAGTGGATCGAGGGCGAACTCCGGGACTGGTGTATCACCCGGGACATGGACTGGGGGATCGACTACCCGGGCGAGGATGCCGACGATCTCGTGCTCTACGTCTGGGTCGACGCCCCCATCGAGTACATCTCCAGTACCAAACAGTACTCCGAGCGCGTCGGCCCCGATACCTACGACTGGGAGGAGGTCTGGCGCGAGGACGGCGAGGTGGTCCACGTCATCGGCCGGGACATCATCCAGCATCACACGGTGTTCTGGCCGGCGATGCTCCACGCCGCCGGGTACACCGAGCCGCGCGCGGTGGCGGCGACGGGGTTCATCACCATCAACGGGAAGGGGCTCTCGACCTCGCGCAACCGCGCCGTCTGGGCCGACGAGTACCTCGACGAGGGGTTCCACCCCGACCTGCTGCGGTTCTACCTCGCGACCAACGGGGGGCTCCAGCAGGACGTCGACTTCTCCTGGGAGAAGTTCGCCGAGCGGGTGAACAGCGAGCTCGTCGGAACGGTCGGAAACTTCCTCTACCGGTCGACGCTGTTCGCGGAGCGCAACTACGGCGGGACGCCCGACGCCGACGTCTCGGCGGAGGTCGAGGAGCGGATCGAGGAGGCGATAGCGGAGTTCGGCGAGGCGGTCAACGACTACTCCATCCGCGGGGTGGGTGACTCGGCGGTCCGACTCGCGCGGTTCGGCAACGAGTACATCCAGCGCGAGGAGCCCTGGAACCTCACGGATGACGACCCCGAACACGCCGAGCAGGTCATCCGCGACTGCGTCCAGCTGGCGAAGGCCATCGCCGTCCTGTTCGAGCCCATCGCCCCCGGGAAGGCCGCGGAGCTGTGGGCGGTCTTCGGCGGCGACAGCAGGGAGGTCCGGGACGTGACCCTCGACGCCGCGCTCGAACCGCCCGCGGCCGAGTTCGACGAGCCGACCGAGCCGTTCGAGAAGGTCGTCGACGAGCGCGTCGAGGAGCTGAACGGGAAGCTCGCGGAGCGGATCGAGGCATCCGCCAGCGACACGGAGGACGACACGACGGAAAGCGAAAGCGACGAGGCGACGGACGACGGATCCGGTGACGTGACTACCGATCTCGATCCCGTCACCGACGAGCGGATCAGTTTCGACGACTTCCAGGAGCTCGACATCCGCGTGGGCCGCATCGAGTCCGCGGAGCCGATCGAGGGGGCGGACGAACTCGTGAGACTGACGGTCGACATCGGCGTCGAGACCCGACAGATCGTCGCCGGGATCAAGCAGCTCCACGACGTCGAGTCGCTACCGGGGACGAAGATCGTCGTCGTCGCCAACCTGGAGAAGGCGGAGCTGTTCGGCGTCGAGTCGAACGGGATGCTGCTGGCCGCCGGCGAGCAGGCCGACCTCCTGACGACGCTCGGTGACGCCGAACCGGGCGAGCGGGTGGAGTAGTCCGCCCCGACTACTCCGCGTCCCGCACGAGGACTACCCGCAGGTCCATGACGTTCGTCCCGGTGGGGCCAGTGTAGACGGCATCTCCAAGCTCACGGAGGGCGTTCGCGGCGTCGTGTCGCCGTAACGTTTCGTGGAGATCGACGCCCATCCGCTCCGCCCGGCCTGCCGTCCCGCCGTCGATCAGCCCGCCGGCGAGGTCGGTCGGCCCGTCGGTTCCGTCCGTGCCGACCGCGACGGCGGCGGCATCGAGGCCGGCGACACCGAGTGCCGCACCGAGCGCGAACTCCTGGTTCGGGCCACCCTCGCCGGCATTCTCCCCGACAGTGACGGTCGTCTCCCCGCCCGAGACGATGGCGCACGGCGGCTCGACGGGGCGTCCGCTCGCCGCCACTTCCTTCGCGATGCCCGACAGACAGGTCCCGACCTCGCGGCTCTCACCCTCGAGCACCGTCGAGAGGAGCATCGCCTCCACGCCGAGCGCTTCCGCGCGCTCGCACGCCGCCTCGCAGACGTCCCCCGCGTCGGCCAGGACGACGGCGTGGGTGTCGAGCCGACCGAACGAGTCGGGGGTCGGCGTCTCCCGGTCGGGGTGGTCCTGGCTCTCGGTGAGGTGTTCGAGGACGGGAGGTACCCGATCGCGCAGGCCGTGGCGCTCCAGCGCCCGCACCGCGTCGGCGAAGGTGGTCGGATCGGGCACGGTCGGTCCCCACGGCTCGCCCGCCACCTCGTCGACGATGATCAGGCTCACCGTCGTCGCGGGGTGGATCGCTTCGGCGAGCCGACCGCCCTTGATCCGCGAGAGGTGTTTCCGGACCGCGTTGACGTCCTCGATGGGCGCGCCGGCCTCGAGGAGTACTCGGGTGGTCTCGGCCAGTTCGTCGAGCGTGATCCCGGGTACCGGCAACGGGAGGAGCGCCGACGCGCCGCCCGTGATACACGCGAGCACCAGGTCGTCTTCGCCGGCGCTCTCTGCCAGGTCCGTCACCGCCCGTGCGGCCCGGTGGCCCGCCTCGTCGGGGATCGGGTGACCGGCCTCGTGGACCTCGACGCCGTCGGGGACGGCTCCCCGGGCGTTCTCACCCTCGCCGTCGATATCGTCACCGCGCTTCTCGACGACGACCCCGCCGGAGAGCCGGTCGCCGAGCACGTCGCGGACGGCGCGGACGAGCGCGAGCGACCCCTTCCCCGCGCCGACGACGAGCACCCGATCGGTCGATCCGAGGTCGTACCGACGGCCGTCGACGACGAGCGTCTCCCCGTCGAGTGCGATCCGCTCGGGAACGAGTCGGTCGGGGTGGACCGCCGCGAGCGCGCCGTCGACGACGTCGAGGAGGAACTCCCGGGCGGCGGCGGCGTCGCCGTGCGAGCACAGCGCCTCTCGGTTCTCGATGGGGGCCATCAGGTCGCCGGCGGCCAGCCCCCGTAGTGCCCGTCCCCGCCCAGCCGCTCCTCGATCCCGAGGAGCCGGTTGTACTGCTCGGTGCGCTCGCCCCGGGTGACGCCGGTCTTTATCTGTCCCGCGTCGAGCCCGACGGCCACGTCCGCGAGCCAGGGGTCGGGGGTCTGTCCGGATCGTTCGGAGACCTGGACGGCGTAGCCGTTCTCGCTCGCGGTCGCCGCGGCGTCGAACGCGCCGGTAACCGTCCCGACCTGGTTCACCTTGAGGAGGAGCGCGTTCGCGGCACCCGCCTCGACGCCCCGCTCGACCCGCTCGGGGTTCGTCACGAAGAGGTCGTCGCCGATCACCTGGCAGTCGAGGCGCTCGGTCAGCGCCGCGGTGGTGGAGAAGTCCGCCTCGTCGAGGGGGTCCTCGATCGATTCGAGGGGGTACGTCGAGGTCAGGTCGTCGTAGACGTCGATCATCTCCGCGGGCGTGTGGGTCTCGCCCATCAGCGAATAAGTCCCCGTCTCGGGGTCGTGGAAGTGCGTCGCGGCGGCGTCGATCCCGAGTGCGAACGAGTCCCCGTAGCCGCACTCCTCGACGGCGGCGAGCATCTCGTCGAACGCCTCGCGCGGGTCGGTCATCCCGGGCGGGGTGTACCCCCCTTCGACACCGACGTTCCGCGAGGCGTCCCCGTAGGCCGCCTCGAGTCGATCGCCGAGTTCGTAGTAGACCTCCGCGCCCATCCGGATCGCCTCGGCGAACGATTCGGCGTTCGTGGGGATCAGCTGGTGCTCCTGGAAGCCGAGCTCCGTCGCGGCGAGCTCGCCCCCCTCGATCACGTCGAGGAACGGGACCGGGAGCGTCACCTCCTCCCGACCGGCGACGTCCGCGACCCGCTCGTGAAGGGGGACGTCCAGCCCGTCCGCGGCGGCCTTCAGGGCGGCGAGGGAGGTCCCCGTCGAGGTGTTCCCGCCGATCTCGGCGAACCGCCCCGTGCCGTCGAGATCGCGGAGCGCGTCGTCGACCGCGCGCTGGTCGCGCACGTCCGTCCCGGCGAGCGCCGGGGCGACCGTCTCCTCGACGGTCCCGACCGCCGTCCTGACGCCCCTGCCGCGGAAGCGGTCCTCGCCGTCACGCAACTCGACCGCCTCGTGAGAGCCCGTCGACCGGCCGGCCGGGACGTCCGCCCGTCCCCGGAAGCCGGCGTCGGTCTCGACCGTGACCCGGAGCGTCGGCTCCAGGCGGCAGTCGAGGATCTCCCTCGCACCGACCGTTCGTATCTCGAACCCGCTCATTCGTCCGTGGATGCCAGGAACGCGTACAAAGGTGTTCCGGGCACCGGGGCCGGGCGCTACCGCCCGGCGTTCGACCCGGGTGGCGCAGTGGTCGGAACCGGCCGGCACTGATCGGGTCGTAGCGTCGAGTCGACGGGACACGGCGGAATCGCAAGGCAGGTCGTAACGGCTTCCGGCGAGGGGCCAGAAGCGGTGTTCGCCACTGACGGACGACGAGCGTCCCGCTCAGAAGAGACCGGTCGACTTGCCGACCCAGCCGGCGAACTTCGCGCCCTCGACGACCACGGTGTTCGTGACGCCGACGCCGTTGATCCGGATGTCGCCGGCCCGGCGCTGTCGTTCGAACTCGGCGGCCGGATCGGACGCGTCGAGGACGGCGAAGAAGGCGTCCTCGCTGGTCAGGGCCCGGTAGTCGGGGTCCTCGGCTGCCCCCTCGCCGTAGTCGGTGATGGTGCCGTCCTCGGCGGTGGTGAAGTGGTAGACCGTGCCGGTGTCCGCGCTGGCGACCGTCGACCCCTCGCCGACCCGGAGTTCGACGCTCCGTCCCGCCAGTCGCCCGCGGACGATACCGGGTGCCTGATCGGTGTTCGCGTTGTACACCTCGACGAGTCGGTCGACGTTCACGTCGTCCGCGTCGTCCCCGTCGCCCGCGTCCTGTGCGAGCACGGCTCCCGGAACGACCGACAGTACGACCGCGACGGCTAGCAGTACACCGAGTAGACGCCCACCCCTGGATGTCATGTCCCCCCGAAGGGCGCGCGTCGGCTAAGCGCTTTTCGTCCGCTCAATCCGTGAATCCGGAAAGCATCAGAGTCGGGCCCGTCGCGGTCCGATCCCGTCACCGGCTCCCGGTTCGGGGCGTTCCGAGGGCAGATCCCGACCGTGCCACAAGGGGTTTGAATCCCGGACTCCAACCCGTGGTATGGCCGACGACGACGAATGGCGGTTCGAACTCGAGGACCTCTCCGACGCCGAGGGTGAGGACGGTGGGGACGGGACGAGCGAGGGGCTCACCGCCCCGTCGGAGATCCCGGTCGAACCCGAGTCCTGGTCGCTGGAGGGTGCCGCGTTCGTCGTCCTGGGGGTCGTCGCGACGCTCTTCGTCTTCCTGCGGTTCGCCGTCGGGTAGTTCGGCATCCCGAACCGTTACGTTCCGCCGGTGCCTACCCCCGGGTATGGCAGAGGTCCCGGGGCTCGGACTCCCGCTCTCGTTCGTGCTGCTGCTGGCGGGCGCGGGCCTCATCGTCGCGGAGGCGCTGGCACCGGGAGCGCACTTCATCGTCCTCGGGGTGGCGTTACTGGTCGCGGGACTCGTCGGGCTGCTCCTCCCGCCGTCGATGGCCGCCGTCACCCCGTTCGTGCTCGCGGCGGTGGTCCTGGGGGCGGGCGCGGCCGCGCTGTGGGCCTACCGCGAGTTCGACTTCTACGGCGGGCGCGGGTCGGGCCGGACGTCGGATTCGGACTCGTTGCGCGGCAAGACCGGCCGCGTGACCGAGCGCGTGACCGAGACCGACGGCGAGGTCAAACTGGAGGAGGGCGGGTTCAACCCCCACTACCAGGCCCGGACCGTCAGCGGCAGTATCGAGGTTGGCGAGGAGGTGATCGTGGTCGACCCGGGCGGCGGGAACGTCGTCACCGTCGAGGCGCTCTCGCGGCTCGACGACGACATCGACCGCGAACTCGCCAGGGAGCGTCGTCGCCGCGAGCGGGAGGAGTCGGGGTCGTCGGGAGCGGAGCGGGACCGCGACGGCGAGCCCGAGACCGCCTGATCCGGGCGACGTCGTTCGCCCCCCGGCCGTAGCAGGGCGGTTATTACGGACGACCACGTACGGACGGGTATGGACCTCTCGCGGCTGTCGGGACACGCCCCGACTGAGGTGACCGACGAGGAGCGCGAGGCCGCCGTCCTCGCCCCCGTGGTCACCCGGGACGAGCGGCCGCACCTGCTGTTCGTCAAGCGATCCGCCGACCTCTCGAGCCATGCGGGACAGATGGCGTTCCCGGGGGGCGGGCGCGAGCCGAGCGATCCCGACCTCCGGAGGACCGCGCTCCGCGAGGCGAACGAGGAGGCCAGCATCGATCCGGCCGAGGCGGAGGTGATCGGCCGGCTCGACGACATCCGAACCACCTCGCGCTACTCGGTTCGCCCCTACGTCGCCCGGGTTCCCGACCGGGAGTACAGCCCCGACATGACCGAAGTGACGGAGCTGGCCGTCCTCGCCGTCGAGGACCTGATCGATCTCGCGAACTACGACTCCGAGCGCCGCGATCACCCCTACTACGGGGACATCCGGCTCCACTACTTCCGGGTAGAGGGCTACGTCGTCTGGGGGGCGACCGCCCGCATCCTCGCCCAGCTGCTCGAACTCACCACCGACTGGACGGTCCCCGAGGAGCCGGACCGCCGGGTCGGGCCCGACGCCGAGTTCCAGGTGTGAACTCGGGTCGTCGACGCCCGACCCGGGACCACGACGAGAGGGGTGTTCGGGGAACGATACGGTTTTACGGCGGGCACGGCTTCCCCGTGACAGACACGTCGTTCGTGGCGACCTGGAGGCCGGTCGCGCGAGCGACGACCCACGACTACAGACCATGCTGACCGGGGAGACGCTGACGCGCGCTGGCATCGACGTGGTGACGCTCAAGCCCGCCGAGTGCGACGTCTCGCGGGGACGGGACCTGCCCGTCGACACCGTCGCCGTCGACTACGAGGGGCGCGAGCACGTTCCGGACGAGCGGACGCTCTCGCGGCTCGCCGACGCCAAACGGGTGCTCGTGACGACGCCCGTCAGGGCGGACGGGTTCGACCCGCTGGGCGACGACTCCCTCCTCGATCGACTCCCCTCGGGCGTCCGGCGGGTGCTCGTCGCCGGTCACCCGGCGTACCTGAGCGAGACGGAACGCGAACGGGCGGTCGCGCCGCGGCTCGGCCGCGCGCTGGAGGACGCGCCCGACGCCTGGGTCGGCACCGAGGGGGTCGAGCGGCTCGCGATGGCGACCGGCGGGGTGCAGTACGACCTCCTCTCGCGGCGCACGGAGTCGGAACTCCGGGCGCTCCGCGCGGCCGGGTTCGACGGCGAGATCGCCGTCTACGCGCCGACGGTCCTCACCGACGAC
The DNA here is from genome assembly GCF_037335815.1 of Salinirubellus litoreus. Lineage (NCBI taxonomy): Archaea > Methanobacteriati > Methanobacteriota > Halobacteria > Halobacteriales > Natronomonadaceae > Salinirubellus > Salinirubellus litoreus. Next base: position 1,474,324 of record NZ_CP147841.1, read on the forward strand.
GAGGACGCCATCCTCGACGGGGTCGGGGCCTACGCCGCCCGGCGCGGCCCCGTCGCACGGGCGCTCCCCGAGGGCGCGCCGACCGGCGCGAACGCGAGTGGCCGCGCACGCGACGTGCTCTCGACCGCGGTCCGTGACTACGCGCTCGTCGGGAGCGTCGAGGAGGTCCGCTCGCAGGTCGAGGCGCTCCGCGAGGCCGGGGCCGACCACGTCGTCGCGTACCCGGCGCGCGGGATCGGTGACTTCCTGAAGTAGGTGGGCACGGGGTCGTCCGGGCCGGGAGGGGCGGGATCGGATCCGGCGTAGAGCGGTCGCTCGGATCGCCAGCGATCGGGTGACGAGTGGGGTCTGCCCCGACCTCTCGTTACCCCCTACTCCTCGTCGGTCGAGTCGGCTCCCTCGAACTCGCCCGTGGAGGTCCCGACGTCCGTCGTCTCGACGTCGGTCCCGTCGTCCTCCTCGGTGGCTATCTCGACCGGGCGGTCCTCGTCGGTCTCGACCTTCGGGAGTTCGACGCGGAGCGTGCCGTTGTCCGTGAGGGTGGCCGTCGCGCTCTCGGGATCGACGCTCACCCCGGCGGGGAGCTTGGCACGGCCGTCGAGCGACATCCCGCGGCCGGGGAGCCGCATCTCGTAACCCTCGAAGAACTCGCGGAAGCGGTCGACGCGCACGAGGATGGCGTCGTCCTCGAACCGGACCTGGACGTCCCCGGCCTCGACGCCGGGCGCGTCGAACACCGCGAGGTAGGCGTCGTCGCTCTCGAGCAGATCGACCGCGAGCGGGCGGCGCTCCTGGAGCCGCGATGCCGCCCGGCCGATCCCGTCGAGGACCGCAGTGCCGATGGACTCGCCGATGTCACGCAGCATCGACATCGTCAGACCTGGATTTCCTCGAGCGCGTCGGCCGACCCGCAGTGCGGGCAGGCGAACGACTCGACGCCCGTCCCGTCCGGCATGTTGTACGTGTAGTGGAGTTCGAACATGTCGAGGTCGCACTCCTCGTCCGTGCAGGCCACTTCGAGCGTCTTTGGCATAGCCGGGGATAGGGCCGGGGCGAACATGAATGCCCCGCCTCCGTGCGGGCGAGACGGCCCGGTCGAAGCGGTTCGATGGCCCCTGCTCCCTCGAACGTTATCGGGTCGGCGCTCGTCGGTCGCGTGTGAACGTTCACGGCGTCGACTTCAGCGGGGCGGCCGAGCCCGGGTGCAAGATATGGATCGCCAGCGGCAGTGTAGATAGCGGAGGGCTCTCCGTGACGGGCGTACGATCGGCGGGGTTGGAGTTCGGAGTCACGAGGCGAGCGCCGCTGCTGGAGGAGTTACGCGGGTTCCTGGCCGACGCCGAGGGGACGGTCGGACTGGATTTCTCGTTCGGCCTCCCCCGGGCGGTACTCGCCGAGGCCGGGGCGCTCCCCGAGGACGGATGGGTGGAGTTCCTGGCCTGGTTCCGCGAGCGGTTCGGGGACGCGGACGCGCCGGGGATGCAGGAGACGCTACGGGGGTGGGGGCGTCGTTCGAGGACCGGGGGCGTCGAGCACAAACGCCGGACGGACGCCGAGCGTGCCGCGAACTCCCCGTACAGCAACATCACCCGGTACCAGACGCTCCACGGGATCCGCGACGTCCTCGCTCCGCTGGTAGAGGAGAACGTGGTGAGCGTCCAGCCGATGGCTCCGGTAGAGGGGGTTCCGACGCTCCTGGAAATATACCCCGCGGCGACCCTCCGGGACCTCGGCCTCCCCGACCGTCGGTACAAGGAGCCCGGTCCCGAGGCCCGCGAGCGGCGGGAGCGAACACTCGACGGCCTGCGCCGGTGGGGGATGACCCTCCCGGAGCGGTTCGAGGAGGCGGTGCTCGACGACGCGGATGGGGACGCGCTCGACAGCCTCGTCGCGGCAGTGGCGACTGCCAACGCGGCCGGCTCGGAGTTCGAGGTGGAGGGGAAGCACTACGATCCCGTCGAGGGGTACATCTATATCTGACTGATCCACCCGAAACTTCCGGACAGCGATACGTTTCGAGAGTCGTGCCGGACAGAGGGCCCGTATCGTGTACCAACGCTTATACTTCGACATAGCACAGCTGTTCAGCGTGGACGTCCTCACCGCGTACAATGGCGCGCTCCTCCGTGTTGGGCTCTACCTACTGATCTTTTGGCCGACGGTTGGGTACTACGTGTATCAAGACTGCAAGAGGCGGGATCGGTCGTCGCCTCGTATCCGTGGGATCGTCTACGGATTCTTCGGCCTGCTCGGGTTAGTCGCCTATATTTCACGGAAGAGTCGAAGCAAGCCCGCTGACCGATAGGGCGACCGTACGCAGCAGACCGACGCCATCCGGTGTCGGGGGTTTCGAGGGAGAACTCGACCCATGACCGCTCCCGTTTTACTCCTCCGGCGGGTATCACGGTCCATGAACGATCCGGCGGACCTCTCGGTCACCATCGTCGACGGCTACGTCGACGAGCCCGCACACTTCGGGGTGCCGCCGTACGTCTCGACGTACCCCCGGTACACGGCAGGTGCCATCGTCGACGCCGGCGTCCCCGAGTCGCAGGTAACCTACCACACCATCGACGGGCTGCGCGAGGAGCGCTCGCGGTGGCGCGACGTCGAGGAGGCCGATCTGCTGATCTACGTCGGCGGGATGACCGTCCCCGGCAAGTACGTGGGCGGGACGCCCGCCGAGCCCGACGAGGTGCGCGAACTCGCGTGGGTCGCCGACGGGACGACGCTGATGGGCGGCCCGGTCAGGTTCGGCGTCGGCGAGGAGAACGCCGGCGCACAGGACACCGAGCGCGACGACCTCGACTACGAGTTCGTCGCGAAGGGCGACGTCGAGGCGGCGGCGTACGACCTCGTGCGGAACGGGCTGGAGGGGTTTGGCGACCGCGTCCGGGACAACGAGGAGATCGATCGCTGGGGGGCGAAGGGGGCGTTCGTCGTCGAACAGCACCCGAACCACCCCGACTACCTCATCGCGGAGATGGAGACCTCGCGGGGCTGTGCCTACCGGTGCTCGTTCTGTACGGAACCGCTCTACGGCAACCCCGCGTTCCGGTCGGCCGAGTCGGTCGTCCGGGAAGTCGGGCAGCTCTACGAACGGGGGGTGCGACACTTCCGGCTCGGGAGACAGGCGGACATCCTCGCGTTCGGCGGGGATGGCGAAGCGCCCAACCCGGACGCCCTGCGCGAACTCTACGGCGGTATCCGCGAGGTCGCGCCCGACCTCGAGACTCTACACCTCGATAACATGAACCCGGTCACGATCGTCGAGTACCCCGAGCGATCGAGGGAGGGGATCCGTATCATCGCCGAGCACAACACGCCCGGCGACACGGCGGCGTTCGGTCTGGAGTCGGCCGATCCGGTGGTCCAGGAGGAGAACAACCTGCTCGTCACGGCCGAGGAGTGCCTGGAGGCGGTACGGGTGGTCAACGAGGCGGGGGGGTGGCGACCCGGGGAGGACCCCGAAGAGGCACCGACGTTCGGCGACGACGCTCCACGGCGTCTCCCGAAGCTCCTCCCCGGGATCAACCTCGTCCACGGCCTCCAGGGCGAGCGCCCGGAGACCTACGAGCACAACGTCGAGTTCCTCCAGCGGGTACTGGAGGAGGGGCTGCTGCTCCGGCGGGTGAACGTCCGGCAGGTGATGGCGTTCGAGGGGACCGAGATGGCCGAGACGGGCGCCGACATCGCGAAGGAGCACAGGCAGCAGTTCAAGCCCTACAAGCGCCGTATCCGTGAGGAGATCGACAACCCGATGCTGAAGCGCGTGGCTCCGCCGGGGACGGTGCTCCCGGACGTCCACCTCGAGTACCACCAGGACGGGAAGACGTTCGGCCGACAGCTCGGGACGTACCCCCTGCTGGTGGGCATCCCCGGCGAGCGCGACCTCGGGACGACCCTCGACGTCGCCGTGACGGCCCACGGGTACCGCTCGGTGACCGGCGTACCCCACCCGCTGGACGCGAACGAGGCGTCGATGAAGGAGCTACGGGCCGTCCCCGGCATCGGGAAGGGCCGTGCGGGCGATATCGTCGTCGGGCGGCCCTACGCCTCGACCGCGGAGGTCGACGTCGGCCCGGCGATCAGGGATCGGTTTCTCGCGGTACGTGTCCCCGGAGCGGCCGACTGAGAATCGAGTCCACGTGACCGTCCTGTCGGCCGGTTAGCGGGGGTCTAAGACCGTTCCCGGACTGTTCCCGACGCGGAACGAAAGGAAGGCACTTAGCCCCCCGGGGCGTTCCCCCGACGATGACAGGCGTCGAGGTGAGCGTCGTCCTCCCCGCCTACGACGAGGAGGAGACCATCGAGGAGACGGTCAGGATCTCCCTCTCGACGCTCGCCTCGTTCCTCCCCGAGGGGAGCTTCGAGGTGATCGTCGCCGAGGACGGCTGTTCCGATCGAACGCCGGAGATCGCCGACCGGCTCGCCCGCGAGGACGCCCAGGTGCGGCACTTCCACAGCGACGAGCGGCTGGGCCGCGGCGGTGCCCTCGAACGGGCGTTCGAGGCCGCCCGCGGCGACACGCTGGTCTACTACGACACCGACCTCGCGACGGACATGGGCCACCTGGAGGAGCTCGTCGAGAGCGTCAGGACGGAGGGGTACGATGTGGCGACGGGCTCGCGACGGATGCCCGGGGCGAGACAGCCCCGCGAGACCGAACGCGGGGTCGCCTCCGACGGGTACAACACGCTCGTCCGGGCCGTCCTGCGCTCCGATCTCAGGGACCACCAGTGCGGATTCAAGGCGTTCGACCGCGAGGCGCTGTTCGCCCTCCTGCCCGCGGTGGGGGACGACCACTGGTTCTGGGACACGGAGATACTGGTGAAGGCCCAGCGCCGCGGCTACGACGTGAAGGAGTTCCCCGTCGAGTGGGAGCCCAAGGGCGACACGAAGGTCGATCTCGTCCGGGACGTCCTCGGGATGGGCTCGCAGGTCCTCCGGACGTTCTGGGAGCTGTCGGTATCGCCGCGGATCACCCGTCGGGTCACCCTCACGGGCGGGACGTTGCTCGTGGTCGTGGCGATCGCGCTGATGACGGTCTACCTGGAACCCGCCGCGGTGCTCGACGCCATCGTCGGGGCCGACCCGCTGCTAGTCGGCATCGCCGGGCTGATATACGTCGTCTCGTGGCCGCTACGCGGCCTGCGCTACCGCGACATACTCGCCGAACTGGGCTACCAGGAGAAGACGGGCTTTCTCACCGGCGCGATATTCATCTCACAGACCGGCAACCTCGTCTTCCCCGCCCGCGCCGGCGACGCCGTCCGGGCGTACGTCGTGAAGGCCCGGCGTGGCATCCCCTATCCGACGGGGTTCGCGTCGCTGGCGGTCGAGCGCGTGTTCGACCTGCTCTCGATCACGGTCCTCGCGGGGACGGTGCTCGTGGGGCTCGTACTCACGGGAGGGGTCGGCGACGTGGCCTCGGCCATCGCCGCCGACGTCGGGGCGATAACGATCGGCGGCGAGACGATCGATCCCGGCGGGGCCGCCCGGACGGCGATCCGAGTCGCGGCGTTCGTGGGCGCGCTGGCCGTCCTCGCGGTCGGGGTGATCGTCGCCAGCGCACGCCGGGACACCGACCTCGTCCACCGGACGATGGCGAGGATCAGCGACGACTCCTACGCCGACTACGTCTCCGCGGTGATCGGCCAGTTCGTCGGCGATATCCAGGCCGTGGCGGGCGACCGGGGCGCGTTCGCCCGCGTGGGGATATCGAGCCTGCTCGTCTGGACGGTCGACGTCGTGACCGCGCTCGCCGTCTTCGCGGCGTTCGGCGTCTCGCTCACCCCCGCGGTCCTCGCCGCCGGCTTCTTCGCGGTGAGCGTCGGTAACCTCGCGAAGGTGCTCCCGCTCTCACCCGGCGGGATCGGCCTCTACGAGGGGGCGTTCACCCTCATCGTCGTCGGCCTCACCGCGGACCCGGTGCTGACGCCGTACGTCGCGCTGGCGATCGCCATCGTCGACCACGCGGTGAAGAACGTCGTCACGGTCGCCGGGGGCGTCGCGTCGACGCTCCTGCTGAACGTCTCGCTCACGACGGCGGTGGAGGAGGCGAGCGAGGCCGACGCCGACACCGCGTCCGTCCGCAACGGCTGAGTCCACTCGGGGCCCGGTGTGACACCGGGATCGAGCGAACACCCGCGTTCGGACGGGTGCGACGACGGGGACCGGACTGGCATATAAACCGCCGACCGATCGGCCGTATATCCGCTCCGGACCCCTGATTCCGGGCGATTTCGATGATCACACCAGCCCTTTTAAATACCACGAGTACGTAACGCCACCAACGTCTGTTTCCCGGGATCTGGGGGGTGTTCCACGCCCGGGAGCACGCGATGCCCACCGATGAGCGAGAACGTACGCGAACGAGAGCAAGAGAGTACGGAGCGAGCGGCCGAGACCGAGGGGTGCCCGGAGTGCGGCGGTAACCTCGTGGCCGACACGGAGCACGGCGAGACGGTCTGTACCGACTGTGGTCTCGTCGTCGAGGAGGACGGCATCGACCACGGTCCCGAGTGGCGCGCGTTCGACGCCGGCGAACGCGACCGGAAGTCCCGCGTCGGCGCGCCGACGACGAACATGATGCACGACAAGGGGCTGTCGACGAACATCGACTGGCGGAACCAGGACGCCTACGGCAACTCGCTCGACTCCCGCCAGCGCCAGAAGATGCAGCGGCTTCGCAAGTGGAACGAGCGGTTCCGCACCCGCGACTCCCGCGAGCGCAACCTGAAGCAGGCCCTCGGCGAGATCGACCGGATGGCGTCCGCGTTAGGCCTCCCCGACAACGTCCGGGAGACCGCGAGCGTCGTCTACCGTCGTGCCCTCCAGGAGAACCTCCTCCCGGGGCGGTCCATCGAGGGAGTCGCCACCGCCGCGGTGTACGCCGCCGCCCGACAGGCCGGCGTCCCGAGGAGCCTCGACGAGCTCGCGGCCGTCTCCCGCGTCGAGAAGGCCGAGGTGGCGAGAACGTACCGCTACGTCGCCCGCGAACTCGGCCTGGAGATCGAACCCGCCGACCCCGGGAGCTACGTCCCCCGATTCGCCTCCGCGCTGGGGCTCACCGAGGAGACCGAGGCCCGGGCGCGACAGCTCCTCGACAGCGCCCGCGAGGCCGGCATCCACTCCGGGAAGTCCCCGGTGGGGCTCGCCGCCGCGGCCATCTACGCCGGGGCGCTGCTCAGCAACGAGAAGGTGACCCAGAGCGAGGTCAGCGACGTGGCCGACGTCTCGGAAGTGACGATCCGGAACCGCTACCACGAACTCCTCGAAGCCGAGCAGAGCATCGAGACGTTCTGAGACGGGGCCGAGCGCCGTACCGTCCCGACTCGACCGGCACGCAATCACCCGCTCGCTACTGTGTGGTCGGAAACGGGCGACCAGTGGCGAGGTTCCGCGCGGATCCGAACACCGGGACCGGTTCGCCGACCGGGTTCGTCGTTCGATAGCTCGTCCCGTGGCACGACCTCCCAGGTGTCCGAACGGTTCGCAAGGTTTGAACCCGCGGGAGCGAATCCCGTACAATGAGCTACCGGATCGGACTCGTCGGCAAGCCCTCGGTGGGCAAGTCGACGCTCTTCAACGCCGCGACGATGAACGACGTCCCGGAGGGAGCCTACCCGTTCACCACCATCGACCCCTCGGTCGGCGAGGCGTACGTCAGGGTGACGTGTGCGGCCCCGGAGTTCGGGGAGACCTGCACGCCCGAGACGGGCTTCTGTCTGGACGGGACCCGGTACGTGCCCACGAAACTGGTCGACGTGGCGGGGCTGATCCCCGGCGCTCACGAGGGCAAGGGCCTCGGGAACCAGTTCCTCTCGGACCTGAACGAGGCGGACGTGCTCGTCCACGTCGTCGACTTCTCCGGCACGACCGATATCGAGGGTGAGCCCACGGAGGGTCACGACCCCCGCGAGGACGTGGAGTTCCTCGAGAACGAACTCGACCGGTGGTACCTCGGCGTTCTGGAGAAAGCCATCGAGAAGTTCGAGGGAGCCTACGGGGGCTCCGAGCCCGAGATCGAGGAGTACGTGGCGACGCAGATGGACGCCTTCGGCGTCTCCCCAGACCTCGCGAAGCAGGTGGTGCTCTCGCTCTCGCTTTCACTCGATCCGGCGTCGTGGGACGAGGCGGACCGTCTCTCGCTCGCGCGCGAACTCCGCAAGCGGACCAAACCCATCGTGATCGCGGCGAACAAGATGGATCACCCGGACGCCCGCGAGAACTGGGAGGCAATCACGGACGACCCCGAGTACGACCACCTGGAGTTCGTCCCCGTGAGCGCCCACGCGGAGAAGGCACTCAAGAACGCGAGCGAGAGCGGTGTCGTCGAGTACGAACCCGGTGCGGGCGGGTTCGAGGTGACGGGCGACGTCTCGATGGAGCAGAAGCGCGGGCTGGAGCAGATACGCGGATTCGTCTCCGAGTACGGTGGAACGGGCGTCCAGGAGACCCTCGAGGCGGCGCTGTTCGACGTGCTGGGAGTGGTTCCGGTGTTCCCCGGCAGCGCCAAAGGCGTAAAGAACGAGGACGGGAAGGTGCTGCGCGACTGCTTCCTCCTCCCGCCGGACGCGACGGTCGAGGACTTCGCCTACTTCCTCCACACCGACATCGGCGACGGCCTGCTCCACGGTATCGACTGTCGCTCGAAGCGGCAGGTCGGCGCGGGTCACGAACTCGAATCGCGCGACGTGGTCGAACTGATCACGACCGCCTGAGTCGACCACCCGAGGCCGCTCGTGACGGGGCAGAGCCTACTCCCGGGCGTCGTCGAGCCGCTCGCGCAGGTCGGTCAGGTCGAGCCCCCAGGCGTCGAGGTCGTAGGAGACGTCGAGCAGGCGCTCGACGAGTGCCCCGTCCTCGCTCGCCAGCGCCCGGGCGACGTCGGCCCGGAACCGCTCCTCCACCGCTCGGCCGACCGCCCCCCGATCGACCGAACGCGAGGGGACGTCCATGATGTGGGGGAGGTCCTCGGCCCCCGGCGGGAGCGACGGGAACGCCGACGGCCCGGGGACGAGCAGTTCGTCGTCCCCCTCGCCCCTGACGGTACCCCCCTCGGCCCCACAGGTCACGATCGCGTACCGCTCTATCGCCCGGTCGACGACCCCGGGAGCGGGCGGGTCGACCCCCTCCTTGTACGCCAGTTCCTCGAGCGCCCGCTCGAGCTCCGATCTGGTTAGCGCGCCGAACAGGTCGACCACGCCCGCGAGGGCGTCCCCGTCGACGTCGAGGGTGTCCTCGGAGGGCATCTCAGCGGACCTCCTCCCGCGCCGCGTCGAGGTCGGCTCGGGCGGTCTCGCGGACCGCCTCGACGGAGACGGGCGCGTCCGCCCAGGCCGGGAGCCGGTCGTCCTCGCCCGGCGGGGCGATGGCGTCGGCGTACTCGACTACTTGCTCGCGTTCGCCGGCCCGGTCGTACTCTAAGCCGTTGAACGCCGAGTCGACGGCGTACCCCCGAAGGAACCGTTCGGCGGTTTCGACGTACCGCCCGGGGAGCGTCCCGTAGTCGGGGGCGACGCCGCCCTCCTCGACGGCGCGGAACAGCGCCGCGCCAACCTCCTCGCTCATGGTCGAGAGCCCGGCGGGGCCGCCGACCGCCCGGTGGTCGTGCTCGTGGATACCGAGGTCGACCTGCGCCGAACGGTCGAAGCCCGCGGCGTGGAAGGCGTCGCCGAGCGTGCCGAGTTCGAGTCCCCAGCCCCGCTGGATCCGGAGCGACCTGATCACGTCGCTCGTCGCCGCGAACTCCCCCGCGAGCGCGTAGCGGAACGCCCCCAGGTAGTCGAGTACCGGCTCGTCGTGGGCCTCGGCGAGCGCGGCGACGACGGGCTCGTAGAACAGCCTGCACAGCCGTCCGTAGAGCCGGCGGTTCTCGACGCGGGCGTAGAACCCCTTCGAGAAGTCGAAGCCGTGGGCGAGCGGGAAGAGGAGCCGGGGAACGTGTCCGCGGGAGTAGGTCCTGGCGTCGGCGTCGTGGACGGCCACGTACGGGGCGTCGCTGGCGGCCCCGAGCGCGAGCCAGACGTCCCGTCCCTTCCCCCGACTCCCGTTCAGCCCCGCGTCGGCGAGCAGGTCGCCCAGTCGTGGACCGTCACACCAGAGCGTCTCGTGAGCGACGTCGAACGAGTCGAGCCAGGCGTCGACGTCGGCGACCCTCCCCGCTTCGGCCCGGAGGGCGACGACGACCCGGCCCGGGTCGACGTCCTCGAGGGCGGTGAACACGCGCTCGGCGGCGAGGCTCGCGTGCTCGCGCTCGGTCAGCGGGACGACCACCGCGCTCTCCTCGACGGGCGCGTCGGGGACCGGGTCGGTGAAGTCGTGGAGCGTCGTGACACGCTCCTGTACGTACTCCATCGACGGTCCGGAGGGGCGGCGGTCACAAGTCCCTGTGGTTCGAGGCGGCCGTCACCGCCACCGGGTGACGTTCGAACCGTAGCCCGGACGGAAGCGGGCCCGTCCACCCGTCACTCGCGCATAGGGATAGTCGTAGTCAGCCGGAGGATTCGACCGTTCGACGTGGGTCACGGGGCATGATTCTCGGGGAAATGCATGAACTGTGACATCCTCCTCGCCGTACACGGCGAGGCTTCCCACGGCCCCGCACCGCTGGGTTGGGAACGTACGTGTACGACCCGACGTGCCGATGGGAGTGCCACGCCTCCGTTACTCCTATCCGCCGGTGGGTTCCACTGGTTCTGCCCCGGTGACTCGGAGGTATCTCAAGTCTTTTGTGTCGGTGATACTTACTCACTCCCCAGACAACATACGTGTGCGTGTCGGATTCACGCCCGCCGTACACGGCGGGATTCTATCCTTGATGAACTATAGTAGCGTTTGGAAGTCTGTACTCACGGACGGGAGGACCGTTCCCGCCCGGAGTGTGTCATCGGTTCCAAACGCCACTATACTCCGAAGATCCCTGTCAGTACTCGCCCGCGGGCGTCCCCCGGACGCGACCGGCGGGGATGTGGCCGGTGAGGTGGAGGCCAACGAGCCCCACCAGGACGACCGCCAGCCCGCCGGCGAACCAGGCGAAGACGGCGTCGTAGGCGAGGCCGCGACCGACGAGGCTCCCGACCGCGAGGCTCCCCGGTGCCTGGGCGACCATCATCGCGGCGGAGTAGAAGGTGTACGCAGATGCGCGGTGGTGGTCGGGGAGCGAGGTCAGCAGGTAGGTGTCGACGACGGGGAACATCGAGTGGACGACGTAGCCCAGGAGGACGCTGACGACGACGATCGTGAGAAGCCCGGTCGCGAGGGTCAGGGCGTAGACCGTGACGACGAACCCGCCGACGACCACGAGCACGAGCGGGACGTTCGGAACCCGGTCGGCCAGCCGCCCGGTGAGGAGGAACGCCGGGAGCCCGGCCGCGAACACGAGCGTCAGCAGCGTCCGGGCCGTCCCCGGCGGGAGCCCCTTGCCGGCGACGAGGTAGGAGACGTAGAAGTTGAACAGGCCGTTCCAGACGAACCCCACCGTGCCGACCACGACGACGCCGGTGAGGACGATCGGCCACTGGGCGCGGACCGCCCGGAAGAGGTGTCGGTCGCTCGCCCCGGCGTCCGGGAGGTCCGCACCCCGGGTCGCGTACAGCGTGTAGAGGGTGACGAGCGCCCCGAGGACGGCGAGACCGAGGAACGCCAGCCGCCAGTCCGCCAGGACGAGGACCGCGCCGACCGCGAGCGGGGCGGCCACCGCCGCGAGCCCGGCGGCCATCCCGTGGACGCCGAGCGCCCGGCCGACGCCCTCGGGGAACAGTTCGCTCACGAGGGGGTTGCCCGCGACGAAGTAGCCCCCCGCCGCGAGGCCGATGAGCGAGGCACCCACCATGAGGACGGGCACGGAGGGGGCGAAGGCGGTGAACAGCGCGGCCACGGTCAGGCCGGTCCCGGAGGCGAGGACGACGACGTGTCTCGGAACGCGGGTGAGGGCGTAGCCGGTCGGGATCCGCGAGACGGCCGAGCCGAGCCACGCGAGCGTCGCCACGGCTCCGAGTTCCGCGGGAGTCGCCGCGAAGTCGGCAGCGAGCGGCTCGATGAGCGGGGCGAACACCACTCGCCCGAGGTTGACGAGGAACACCATCGAGCAGAGCGATCCGAACAGTCTACGGCGGGACACAGCCGGGGTTCGTCCCCGTTCGGGTCAAGCGTTCCGGATGGCTCCGGGGGTGATCGCATATAGTAGCGTTTGGAACCGATGACACACTTCGGGCGGGCTCGTCCCGCCCGCCCGTGAGTACAGACTTCCAAACGCTACTATAGGTGTCCGTCCGCGCCGGCCGTCGAACCGCGTCGGCGGGAGCGCGGGCAGTCACACCACCGCCGGGCTTTTTTATACGCGGTCTCCGACTACGGGTATGGAATCCGTTCGGAAGGGCCTCCGCACGAAGGCCATCGTCAAGGACACGTACGAGCGGCTGGTGTGTGCGGAGTGCGAGGAAGGGCTCAAGACCCGGAACGACCCCGACGAGATCGGCTCCGTGCGGTTCTGTCCCGACTGTGGTCGGGAGTGGAAACAGGTCGGCTGACCCGTCGCGCCCGGTCACCCGGACTCGAACACCGCGTCGAACGCGCTCGCACCGAGCGGCTCGAACGTCCCCGCATCCACGTTCTCCGCGACGTGCTCCGTCGAGCCCATCCCGACGAGCGACGCGGTCACACCGGGTGCCGACCGGGCGAAGTTGATCGCCCGCTGGGCCGGCGTGTCCCCCTCGATCCGGGCCGCCACGGATTCGGGGATCGACCCGTCATCGGCGAGGTCACCCTGGAGTATCGAGGCGCTGGTGAAGACGTTCAGTCCCGACTCCTGGGCGAACATCAGCGCGCTCTGTGGGCCGTCGGCCCCCTCGTGGGCCGCGACGGTGAACGCGTCGGCCATGTGGACGTTGAACGGCAACTGAACGGCACGGAAGTGCGTGGCGGCGTTGCCGGCCCGCTTGGACGCCTCCCGCCCCCGCCTGACGACCTCCGGGAGCGAGAGATAGGAGTCGTGATCCTCGGGCACTCGGAAGCACTCCCAGGTGGCGACGCCGTAGTGCCGGAGGTCGCCGGCGGCCGCACGCTCCTCGAGCCGGGTGAAGGCGTCCTCCAGCCGGTCGTACACCTCCTCGCGCGAGTGTTCCCCCAACTGCGTCTCCGGGTTGTGGACGTAGTAGAGGTCGATCGTGTCGAGCCCGAGATTGGAAAGGGAGCGGTCGAGCTGGTCGTCCAGGTAGTCGGGGGCGATGCAGTTCCCCCGGACGAGTTCGTCCGGATCGACGATACCGGAGTCGACGTACTCCTCGCGGACGAACCGGCCGGGATCCGCCGGTCGGGATCCGTCGAACGGGACGAACCCGCCCTTGGTGGCGACGAGGACGGCCTCGCGGTCGGTCTCGGAACCCCGGATCGCCTCGCCGACGACCCGCTCGGAGCGCTGTGCGCGGTAGTTGATCGCGGTGTCGAGGACGTTGATCCCCGACTCCAGCGCCGCCGTGAGCGCCTCGCGGTAGCGGTCGTCGGTCGCGTCGGTCGGCTCGCCGAGGTAGGTGCCCGCACCGATGCTGGAGACGGCGAGCCCCGAGAGCGCCCGGAAGTAGGTCCGCGCGAACCGCTCGTCGAAGCGATCGCGGTAGTCCCAGGTCGCCTCCTTGGTGGCCATACCCGGCATCGGGGCTCGCGACGAGTAAACACCCGCGTTCCGACGCCGGGAGACGAATCTCCCTCAATCGCCGTTTCGCGGGACCATCCTCGCGCCGGCGGGGTCGATCTCGGTGATCTCGGGGTCGTACCCCGCATCGGAGAGCCCGGAGTCGAGGGCGAACACGGTCGGGCCGCCGGCCGCGACCGCCGCCTCCCCGCCCGCGCGGCTCACCGCCTCGACCGTCTCCCGGAGCTCGTCGGTGAGCAGGTCGGCCTCGCGGGCGAACCGACGCGAGGCCCGCATGAAGACGGGGAGCGTCGGTTCCGAGACGACCGCCGAGAGGGCACGCCCGGCCGCGCCCGAGCGCAGGTCGCTCGCCTCGGGCGGCGGCAGTTCGGCGTCGATCTCGAGGAGACCATCGAGCGTGAGGTACTCGACTCGACCCCGAGCGGGTATCCCATCGGTCCGGTTGTGGGCCGGCCCGCCGGGTTCGAGGCGGAGCGGGACGCCGCCGCGGGCCCCCGCGACGACGTCACCGAGACCCGTTCCCGCCTGCACCTCCGCGCCGTGGGCGACCGTGAGGAGTTCGTCCTCCGAGAGCACGCGGTCGAGGACGGCGTTCGCCGCGAGCGCCGCCCCGAGCGCGACCGCACCCGTCAGACCGAACCCCGCCCCCGGCACCAGGTGCGTCTCGGCCTCGACGCGGGCACCCGGCACCCGGAGCGCCCCGAGCACCCGCGAGACGGCCTCTAACTCGACCGGCTCGCCGTTCAACTCGACGACGAGTTCGTCTCCTCCCGTGGGTCGGACGGTCACCCGGACGCCCTCGGAGACGACGATACCGCCACCGCGTGCGCCCGCCGCCGTGGGGTCGTCCGCGCGGTGGACGCCCGAGAACCCCGACAGGTGGCCGGGCACGAACGCCGTCGCTTCGTTCATCGTATCGGGATCCACCGGCACGGACTAAACGTCTCGGGGTCGCTCAGCCAGTGGAGGGGAGTTCTCCGGGGGCGATCAGCCGGACTTCCCAGCCAGCGTTCGCCGGGCGGCGACGGCGAACTCCTCGAAGGCGTCGATGTCCATCGCGTCCGTCGTCACGAGTACGCCCTCCTCGCCGTCGTTGACGCGTGCGACGTAGCCGTCGGTGAACGTCCGGAGGGTGAACAGGTACTCGCCCAGGGACGGCTCGACGCCCGGCTCGTCGGTAAGGGTCCGATAGGTCTCGCGTGTGGAGAACCCGAGCCGTTCGTTCTCGACGAGAGCGTGCTTTGCTTCGTGGGCCGCCGACGGTTCGACGCCGAGGTCCGACCGGAGGTAGAGCACCTCGAAGTCCTCGGGCGTGAAGCGGACGACGCTCCTGAGGGTGTCCCCAAGGGCCGTTCGGCTGAGCGAGACGAGCGAGTCAGCGTACGCCGGTGACGTTTCGATCGCCATGCATTAGGAACGTATCGTGAATATATATTCATTTCTACGACCGATACGTTATTTTCGAAGGTAGGAGAGGCCACGATGGTCGAAGCTCGATCCAGGCAGGACGAGGGCGGAGGGAAAGCCGTTTACTCCCCCGGTACCACCCCGACGCATGACCGAGGACGCCGTGTCGGACCTGCCCCCCGACGCCCGCGAGGAGATCGCCGAGGCCGTCCGCTCGGCGCTCGCCAGACACGGCTACGCCGGGCTGACGACGCGGAAGGTCGCCGCCGAGTCCGAGAAGAGCGAGGCGTTCTTCTTCTATCACTGCGATACGAAGGCCGACCTCATCCTCGTGTTCCTCGAGTGGGCGACCGAGTGGTCGGCGGACCGGTTCGCGGCCACGGCGGCCGAGCCCGACCCCGTGAGGAAGCTCTACCTGGCCTGTGACTGCCTGCTCGGCGACCCCGACGACGAGTTCGAGCGCGGGATGAACGTCGCGATGATGGAGCTGCTCTCATACGCCCCACACGACGCGGCGTTCCGCGACCGACTGGAGGCCTACGAACGGCGCGTCCTCTCCGATCTCGCGGACATCATCGGGGGTGGGATCGAAGCGGGCGTGCTCCGGGAGGTCGACCCCGGGGCGACCGCCGCGTTCCTCCTGATGGCCGCCGACGGCACCGCCGGGGCGGTCCACGCACTCGGCATGCGCGACGTCGAGGCGAACGTCCGCGAGCGCCTGTTCGATTACCTCGCGACGAACCTCCTCGCCGAGGGCGTCGAGCCCCCCGAAGACTACCAGTAGAGTCGATCGGGTTCCGGCTCCGGGGTCAGCGCCCCGGTCCGCCGGCGTGGAGGTACTCGCGGGCGTCGTCGACCGTCTCCGTTCCGAGGAGCCGCTCAACCCGGCGCTCGAACGTCGCCTCGTCGATCTCCCCGCGGGCGTAGCGCCCCCGGAGTTCCGCCAGGGCGGCGTCCTCCGACGTCCGGCGGTCGTCGGTCGGGTGTCGGTCGTCCGGGCGCGCCCGACGCTCGTACCGACCGGCCACACCGACGGCGATCGGGAGCACCCCACCGAACCCGAGCGGGTAAGCGATCCAGGCCCACGGGACCCCGAGTGCGCCGAGACCGAACGCGACGGCGAGGACGGCCACGGTCACACCCCCGGCGACCAGCCCGATCAGTGGACCGGGAGCGCTCGGTCGCGCCGAGCGGTGATTCATCGCTCTCCCCCCTCGGTAGCCACGGGCCCGTCCGCCTCACCGGTGCGGCCGAGTCGACCCGTCGCCGACTCACGGGGTCCGGTCGCCGGCACCAGTTCGCTCCCCGCCGCAGCGCCCAGTCCCGAAGCGGGCATGTGCCGGTAGACCGTCTCGTACCCGTCCCCCGAAACCAGGTAGGTCTCGTGCCAGATACCCACCGTGTCGTCCTCGCCCGCCAGACGGTCGAACCGGCTCCACCACGTCCGGTGTTCGGTGCCCAGGTCGCGGGCGTACTCCCGGAGCGTCTCGAAGGACTCCCAGTACTGGAGGACGGTGAGCTCGCGCAGTCCCGACCGGAGGAACCGCGAACCGAGCAGTCCCTCCCGCTCCTGCTCCTCGACCATCCGCGGGGCGCTCAGTACCACCGGGAGCCAGCGGTGGACGTTCCGGAGGCGGTTGATCCGCATCCCGACGAGGAAGACGACGAAGTCGTCGGCCCGTTCGGCGTGCAGTCGGTCGTGACGTATCTCGACCATGTGCTGAGCAAGTACTCACTCAACATAAATCTGAGTGTTTACCTAGCTCGGATCGTTGGATCCCCTCCGGAGGGGTGCTCCCACGGCACGAGGCCGGAGCGAGCTTCCCCCTGCGGTTGCAGGCAGCCGCTACTTCGCGCTGGACGCGCGTGGTTGGGGACGAGCGCCGCCCGGCCGACGCCGGCACCGATAGCCGGGGCCGGAGCGGGAACACGACAACCATGACCGAACTCGACAGGGACACGCTGCTCGACCTGGTCGTCAACGTCATCCCGATCGGAATACTCGGATTCTTCAGCCTCCTGTTCATCGCGTTCAACCCGTGGGGCTGGGACCCGTTCCCGATCCTCATCACGCACTTCCTCACCCTGTTCCCGCTCGCGATACTGGTGGTGGTGACCTACGTCGCGGGACGGGTCATCCAGCGGGACGAAGCCGAGAGCGCCTGAGCCGGCGGGATAACTCGGCTAACTCCCGTCGTAAGCGGCGAGAGCTTATATGCGATTACGCTGTAGTACAACGTGACACATGCCCTCGATCAGCGCGCGGCTCCCGGACGAGGAGGCCGAAGAACTGGAGCGGGTCGCCGAGATGCTCGGGGAGGACAAGAGCTCAGTCATCCGGAAGGCGCTCTCGGAGGGACTGCACGACCTGCGGGTCCGGCGGGCCATCGAGCGGTACCAGACGGGGGAGGTGTCGGTCAAGCAGGCCGCACGCATCGCTGGCGTGAGCCTAGGGGAGTGGCTGGGGATCGCCCGCGAGCGGAACCTCACGACTCAACTGAGCCCCGAGGACCTCGAACGCGACGCGGACACCGCGCTCGATCTGTGAAGATCTTCCTCGACGCGACGACGCTCATCGCGCTAGGTGAGATCGGGGAGCTTGATCTGTTGACCTCGTTCGACGGTGAGCTTTGGCTCTTGACTCCCGTTAATCAGGAGGTCACCACTGAGCCAGCCAGAAGTAATCTCTCCGAACGGATCGAACGGACGGACGTTCTTATCGTCGGGCTCGGCGACCTACTGGAGGAAGCGAAGGACGCAAAGGAAGAAGCGAAGCGGATCCTCGATGAGGAGACGGTAAACGGTGACGTCGCGATAATCACCAAGGTCATCCAATCACGGAGAAAGGAAGTAGACGTTGCGATCGTCTCCGACGACCGCCGCCTCCGTACCGTGGCGGAGGGCCTCGGAGCCCGCGTCACTGGCACCATCGGGATCGTCGTCCGGACAGTTGCGGAGGGTCGACTCACCGAACAGGAAGGAAAGGACCTCATCAGGCGACTCGACAGTCGCGGCCTCCACATGACCGGCGAACTCCGGGGGAGAGCGGACAGGCTGATCGAGGACGCGACACGAGAGAACGGGGACGAAGACTGACGGGATCTACGGACTCAGACGCTGGCGATCCCGCGGGAACAGCACCGCCTCACGGATGTTCGGCAGGTCGAGCATCGTCATGACGAGCCGCTCGACGCCGTAGGCCCAGCCGGCGTGGGGGGGCATCCCGTATTTGAACATCTTGGTGTAGTACTCGAACTGGTCGGGGTCGAGCCCCTGCTGTTCGAACCCCGCGACCAGTTCCTCGTAGCGGTGCTCGCGCTGGCCACCGGAGACGAGTTCCATCCGCGGGTGCATCAGGTCGAACCCCTTCGAGAGGTCGGGGTCGTCGTCGTAGTCCTGGATGTAGAACGGCTTGATCTCGCTGGGCCAGTCGGTGACGAAGTAGTGCCCGCCGATCTCCTCGCCGAGGGCCTTCTCGGCCTCCGTGGAGAGGTCGTCGCCCCACCCGAGGAACTCGTCGAGTTCGCCCGTGGCGTTGACCCGCTCGATCGCCTCCTCGTAGGTGAGCCGGGGGAACGCCTCCTCGGGGACATCGAACTCCTCGGCGAACCCGAGGGTCTCGAGCTGTTCCCCGCAATTCTCCTCGACGGCCTCGTAGGCCGCCCTCAGGGTTCCCTCGCAGACGTCCATCGCCTCGTGGTGGTCGACGAACGCCGACTCGAAGTCGATCATCGTCGCCTCGTTCAGGTGTCGCGGGGTGTTGTGCTCCTCGGCGCGGAAGATCGGGCCGATCTCGAACACCCGCTCCAGCCCCGAGCCAACCATCAGCTGTTTAAATAGTTGGGGGGACTGGTTCATGAACGCCTCGCGGCCGAAGTAGGTGATCGGGAAGAGTTCGGTGCCCCCCTCGGTTCCGGTGGCGACGATCTTCGGCGTGTTGATCTCCGTACAGCCCACCGACCGGAAGTACTCGCGGACGCCCCGCAGGACCTCGGCGCGGATCTCGAAGATCGCCTTGGCCTCCTCGCGCCGCAGGTCGAGCGTGCGGTTGTCGAGCCGGGTCGAGAGCTCGGCGTCGACCTTCCCGGACGGGTCGAGCGGGAGTTCGGGTTCGGCGGGAGCCAGCACCTCGACGCTCTCGGGGACGATCTCGACGTCCGTGGGAGCGCGGGGTTCCTCCTCGACGGAGCCGGTGACGGTCACGACCGACTCCCGGGAGACGTCGGTGCCGGTCTCGACGAGGTCGTCGTCCATCTCGTCCTTCTCGAACTTCACCTGTATCCTCCCGGAAGTGTCCCTGACGATCAGGAACGCGATCCCCCCGAGGTCGCGTATCTCGTGGGCCCACCCGGCCACCGTGACGGTGTCACCGGGCTCCGCGTCCGCGGCGTAGGTTCGGCCTTCCATACCGTCGACTACTCGGAGTCGCTCCTAAAATCCACCCATCCGGCTCCGTCGAGACCCCGGTGCCGTGATGGGTCTCCGGAGTCGGACTCGGTGGGGACGCGCGTGCCGACCCCTGCTTCCGTCCAGGGGGTCACGGACGGACGGGGAAGTTACCGCCGTGAGAGGCCGTCGATCCCCGATAAGAGCGGCTCGGAGCACTCAAGGGGGCCGTTCCCCTAGGACGGGCGAATGGATCAGAACCTCCTGGCGGTGCTGTTCGGTGATCCATTTACGGCGATGACCACGGTCGGGCTGGTCGCGTTCGCCCTCGTCGGGTCGTCCAAGGCGATCCGCGAGGGGTTCGACCTGCTCGGTGTCACCATCGTCGGTCTGGCGATGGCGTTCGCCGGCGGGGCGACCCGCGACCTCCTCGTGGCACGGGTTCCGCTGGTGCTCCAGTCCCCGATCGAGATCGGTCTGGGACTGCTCGGGGTCGGGCTGGCGATCGCGCTGAGCGTCGTCTTCACCTCCCCGGAGACGCATCCGATCACGCTCGTCTCGGACGCCATCGGGCTCGCCGCCTTCGCCACGACCGGCGCGATCGTCGCGACCGGGGCGGGCGTATCGGTGTTCGGTGTCGTCGCCATCGCGACGATCAACGCCGTGGGCGGTGGCGCGCTCGCGGACATCCTCCTCGACCGGTCGCCGTTCGTGCTCTTCGAGGACTTCTACGCCACCTGTGCGGTCCTGGGCGGGAGCGCCTACTGGATAGCGGGAGCGCTGGGGGCAACCGGGAGTACGGCCGCCGCGGTGTGTGCGGCGGTGACCGTCGTGACCCGGCTGGCCGCGGTCACCTACGGGTGGACCCTGCCGACGGTCCAGAACCTGGAACTACCGAGGGAGTAGTCCGGTCACGGGCGGCGGACGGTGTTCGCGTTCGGCCCGCTACGTCGACCGAGCGACCGTTTCGGCGTGGAGCGATGGGTGACTTGACGAGGCCCCCGGGATACACCCTCCCCGCTCGTCGCGCCGTCGAGGATCTCTTTCCGGTCGAACGGGCCGAGATACCCGCCCACCCTGCGAGGGCCAACAGAAAGCGTTAATCGCCGCGCTCCGATAGGCCCGTCCATGGCAGACGAGGACGAGGAGGATTCGGGGCCCATCGTCGAACTCGGCGAGGGCGACCCCGTCGAGGGCGCGCCGCTCGCACGTGTCGCCTCGCGGCTGTTCTACGGCATCGAGCGGAGCGAGGTGATCCGCCGCGAGGGGGAGACGACCATCAGGACGCCCGGCGGCCCACAGGAGCTCGGGGACGTCCTCGACGGTATCGACGAGACCTACTTCGACACGCGCCAGGCGCTCGTCGACGCCGTCGAGGACGCCGTCGGAACCGGCCCGGTCCCGACGACCGACGGCGAGCGTGAGGTTCCGACCATCGGCGAAGAGGAGGAAGAGGAGGCCGACACAGCGGACGACGAGTGAACGGATGTCGGTCGCCTCGGCCGTCAGGACCCGCCTGGGCAGGGTAACCTGGATCCAGCGGGCGCTCCTGTTCGGCCTGTTGCTGGCGGCCGTCTGGACCGGCTGGGAAACGAGGGGGCTCACCGCCCGGATGCTGAAGGACGTCGTCGTCTACATCCTCCTCCCGGCGACGCTCGCGGCGACCCACGGTCGCCGGCTCGGCTGGCGGGTCGACCGCCGCGCGGTTCGGAACACCGTCCTCCTCGCGCTGTTCGTCCTCCCGTTCTACGTCGTCGGCTCGGCGCTCCCGAGCGTCCGGGCGTTCTACCCGATGTGGGGCGGGAGCCTCGACGGGTACCTCCCCCACGCCCTCCAGCAGTTCGTGATCGTGATCGCCGCCGAGACGTACTACCGGGGTCTGCTCTGTGTGGGGATCCGCGACCTCGGGCGGAAGGCCGCGTTCGTCAGCCCCGTCATCTACGCGTTCCACCACATCGGCAAGCCACCCATCGAACTCCTGCTCTCGGGGCCGACCGACGTGCTGTTCGGGCTCGTCGACTACGAGAGCGACTCCATCCTCCCCTCGGTCGTCGCACACGGCGGCGGTCTCGCGCTGCTCGACTGGCTGGTGCTCCACGACCCCCTCTTCGCGCCCGAGGCGGTCCTCCGGTGGCTGTCGTGGGTGCCGGTGCCGCTGTGACCGTGCGACATCGAGCCGTGGGCGTCGGAACGCAGGGGGGCGTCGTCACGGGGCGTGCGCCGGCACGGGACTTATCCCGGACAGGGCGTAACGAAGAGGTATGGACGAGAGCTTCGACGCGGCGTTCGAGACCGGCTTCGGGGGGACGCTGCCGGAGTCGGTCGACGAGGCGGCCGTCGAGCGACTGCGCGTGGTCGCCTACCTGCTCGACGAGAGCGTGGGTGTCCCCGGGACCGATATTCGGCTCGGGATCGATCCGCTCGTGAGCGCCGTGCCGGTGGTCGGTGACGTGGTGAGCGGCGGCGTCGGGCTGTACATCGTCCTCGAATCGGCGTACCTCGGCGTCTCCTTTTCCACCCTCGTGCGGATGCTCGCCAACGTCGCCCTCGACGTCGGCGGCGGATCGGTGCCGTACGTGGGCGTGCTGTTCGACGCGTTCTTCAAGTCGAACAAGCGGAACCTCGAACTCGCACTCCGGGACCTCGGCTACGACCCGGAGCGCGAGCGCTGGGAGACCGACGAGGACGACGAGGGCGTCTCCATCGAGATCGAGGCACCCTCACAGTAAGACCGGGTGACCTCCTCCCCGTCGTAAACGACGGGGCTTCCCACGGCACCGCACCGCTGGTTTGGGATATTTACTGGTTGACGACTCGTCGGCATGACGAGCCGATGGCGGGGCCACACCGCCGTTACTCCTATCCCCGGCAGGGGACTCGGAGTTATCTTGACCGAGACACCACAGCGGTTCGAGAGGGTGTCTCGAACATTCTGGTTCTCGGAGTCCCGATATTGTGCATTTAGGTGGCGGTGAGACCGCCTCGGTGTACGTCATGCTACGATGTGAGGTTACTTAAATATCCATATTAGCGTCAGAACGTGGTCCGTGGAGGAATTGTCGGATTCACGCCCGCCGTAAACGGTGGGATTCTCTCCTTGAAGAAAGATAGCCCACGGCGCACGACGGAGGTAGGCTTTTGATCCGTCGGAACGGAGTATTGTGCATGAGTCTCAATATAGACCCGTCGGTACTCGGTTCCGAGGACATCGGCGAGAAGCGCGCGACACTCCGAATGGATCACGAGGCGGCGATCGAGCACGTCCGGGAGGCGTTCACCGACGCGGGGTTCGGCGTCGCCACGGAGTTCTCCCCCTCCGAGCTCCTGAACGAGAAGGTCGACGCCGACCGGGAGCCGTACTACGTGCTCGGGGCGTGCAACCCGAACATGGCCGACCGGGCGCTCGACGCCTCCGAGATGCGGATCGGCGGGCTGTTCCCCTGCAACGTCGTGGTCTGGGAGGAGGAGCCGGGCGTCCAGACCGTCTACCACGTCTCGATCATGAAGATCGCCAGGCTCGTCGGGATGGCCCCCGACGACGAGACGATGGCCGACATCGTCGCCGAGACCGGCGAGATGGTCGAGGCGGCGTGGGCGAACCTCGATACTGCGGCGGAGTGAGCGGTCCGGCGACGAGGTGAGCCGCCGGTCGACCCTACTCCTCGAGTTCGGACACGCGCTCGTTCAGGTCCTCGACCCGCGCCTCCAGACCGCCGATCTTTCGCTCGATTCGATCCAGTCGTTCCTCCACGTCGCCGCCGCTCCGCATCCGGAGGAGGAAGAAGCCGATCCCCCCGAGGATCCCGAGGAGTACCGCGAGGAGGACGAGGAGGTTGAGCGCGATGAGGATCAGTTCCGGTCCACCGGGGACCTGTAGCGGCAACATAGCTCGGCGTCGGCAGTAGACCACTAAATGTTACCGCGTCGGGAGCCGTCGGCGTGCCGGGTCGCGTCCCCTCGCCCCGACAGTTTATCAGATCCATCCGAGTGGTGGTGGTATGTCCGATGACACACGGGACCTCGAATCGCTCCCCGAACTCTCCTTCGCGGGCGTCCAGACGTTCCTGAAGGCCGAGCACTGCCCGCCGGACGGGCTGGGCGAGGACGTCGATGTGGGCGTTCTGGGGGTGCCGTTCGACGGGGCCGTCTCGCGTCAGCCGGGCGCGCGGTTCGGCCCGCAGGCGCTCCGCGAGGCGAGCGCCTGGTACGCCTACCTCGGCGGGTACAAGGGCGGCGTCCACAACGTCGAAACCGACACCACGGTCAGCTACGACGACCTCACGATACGGGACTGCGGTGACGTTCCCACCGTACCCACGAGCATCGAACGGACCCGGCCGCAGATCGTCGCCGCCGTCGAGACGGTCGCCGAGCGGGCGTTCCCGGTCGTGCTCGGCGGGGACCACTACGTCACCTACCCGTCGTTCGTCGGCTACGCCCGCGCGGTCGGCGAGGACGTGGGGCTGATCCACATCGACGCCCACAGCGACACGGTCGAGTCGAGCGCGCTCTACGGCGAACACTTCCACGGCTCCCCGATGGCTCGCATCGACGACTCCGAACACGGGGGCTACGAGAACCACGCCATGATCGGCATCCGGGGGTACGAGGGCCCCGAGTTCCCCGATCTCGTCGAGGACCGGGGCATCCGCGTCGACTACGCGCCCGACGTCCGCGAGCGCGGTATCGAGGCCTGCATCGAGGACGCGATCGACCACGCGACCGACGGTGTCGATCACGTCTACCTCACCGTCGACATCGACGGGGTCGACCCCGCCTACGCCCCTGGAACCGGCACGCCCGAGCCGGGCGGGCTCACGAGCGACGACCTCCTCCGGGCGATGGATCGACTGGGCGAGTGCGAGGCCATCGGCGCGATGGACCTGATGGAGGTCGCGCCGAAACTCGATCCCACGGAGTCGACACAGCGGCTCGGCGCGAACGCCGTCGTCCGGTTCCTCGAGTCGAAGTTCCTCGGCTGAACGCGGTGGGGGCTCGCGTGTCAGCCCTTGCTCCCCCAGCCGAACGCCAGCCAGCCGCCGTCGTTGTGGAGCACCTCCCCCGTCGTGTAGTGCCCGCCCGCCGCGAGGAACGTCGCGCACTCGTTGACCTCCTCCAGCGTGCCGAACCGTCCCAGTGGCGTGCGATTGCGGACGTGCTCCTCGCTGTACCCGTAGTAGGGCCACTCGTGCTCCTTTGCCTCCTCGCCCCACGGCGCGGCCGCGAGATCCGTCCTGACGTATCCGGGCGCGAGCGCGTTCACACAGACGTCGTGCTCGGCGAGTTCGACGGCGAGGTTCCGGGTCAGGTTCTCGATCGCCCCCTTCGTCGCGTTGTACGGGGCCCGGCCCTGAACGCCGATCGAACCGAACATGCTCGACAGGTTCACGATCTGTCCGCCCGCTCCCTGCTCGACCATCCCCTTTCCCGCCACCTGCGAGCCGAAGAACGTGCCCGTGAGATTGATATCGAGGACGTGCCGCCAGTCCTCGGGCGTCTGCTCGAACAGCGGCTTCTCGACGGTCGTCCCCGCGTTGTTGACCATCACGTCGAGGCTCCCGAACTCGTCGATCGCGGCGTCGACCAGCGCCTCCACGTCGGCCTTCTCGCTCACGTCGGCCTCGGCGGCGACGGCGGTGCCCCCCGCTTCACGGATGGCCTCGGCGGTCGACTCGGCCCGCTCTAGGGACCGCGAGTTCGTCACGACGTTCGCTCCCTCGGCGGCGAACCGCCGCGCGATGCCCTCGCCGAGGCCGGTGCTCGACCCCGTGACGATGGCGGTGTCCCCTTCGAGTCTGCCGGTCATGGCGGGCGCTCTCGCCGGGTCGGGTTAGTTCTGTCCCCGCACGCCATCGGGACGTCAAAGTATATGGCGCCGCCTCGGGACCTCCGTCCTGGATGGGCAACGTCTCCCGCGCCCGGTCGGCCGTCGCCGGCATCGCGACAGACCTCCGGCGCGACGGGTCGGGGTGGCTCCTGCTGGCTGTCTCGCTCGGCTGGTTCCTCACGCTCGGCGTGCGAGTGGTCTACCCCGCGCTGTTGCCGCAGGTGACCGCGGAGTTCGGCGTCGACAACGCCACCGCCGGCGGGTTCATCGGCCTCCTGTGGACGACGTACGCGCTGTTGCAGTTCCCCGGCGGGGCGCTGGCCGACGCCGTGGGCGAGCGACTGGTGCTCGCCGGGAGCGTCGTCCTCACGCTGGGTGCCGTCTGTGCGATCGTCCTCTCGGACACCCTCGGACTGTTCGTCCTGGCGACCGTCCTCCTGGGTCTGGGGACCGGCCTCTACGGGACGACCCGCCTCACCGTCATCTCGGCGGTGTACGACCGGATGGAGACGACCGCGATCAGCCTGAGCCAGGCCGCCGGGAACGTCGGGAACGTCGTGCTGTCGGCCGGTGCCGGACTCGTCAGCGTCTACCTCGGCTGGCGGTGGGGGTTCGGCTACCTGGTTCCCCTCCTACTCGTCTCGGCGGTCGGGCTCTGGATCGTCGTCCCGCGACGGGCCTCGACCGAGGCCGGCGACGAGTCGTTCCGGCGGACGATGCGAAAGGTCGCGGCGGCGATCCGGACGCCCCGCGTGCTGGCGGTCACCGCGCTGCTCGCGGTCAACATGTTCCTCTACCAGAGCGTGACGGGGTTCCTGCCGACGTACCTCGTCGCGGAGAAGGGGGTCGGACCCGGGACGGCGGCGACGCTGTTCAGCCTCTTCTTCGCGAGCGCCATCGGCGTACAGTTCCTCTCGGGGGTCGTCGCCGACCGACTGGGCAACCGGGTCGCCATCGCCGCGTTCGTGGGGGTGAGCGTCCCCGCGTTCGTCCTGCTGACGGTCGTCGAGTCGCTTCCGGCGCTGGTCGTCGTCGTGCTCCTGCTTAGCTGTCTGCTCGGCGCGATGCCGCCGGTCAACGCCGCGGGGCTCGCCGCGCTCCCCCCCGAGATACGGGGAAGCGGGTTCGGCCTCCTCCGGACGGGCTACATCGCGTTCGGGGCGGCCGGGCCGCCGACGGTCGGCCTGCTCGCCGACGCCGGTCGGTTCGACGGCGCGTTCCTCGTACTCGGGGCGATCGCGCTGGGGATGAGCGTCTGGGGACTCCTTTTCGAGCGGATCGTGAGCGGGCGGTGACCGCCCGTCGGCAGACCTTCCCGCAGTACCGTGTCGGGTGGCCGTTCAGATCGGGAGTCCGCTCCGGAGGAGGTAGAGCGCGAACATCCCCACGACGAGCGTCCAGAGGACGCTCCCCGTCCGCCAGGCGACGACGGCGGCGACCCCTCCGGCGAGCAGCCGGTCGTTGCCGGGACCGACGGCGAGCGAGCCGTCGACGAGCAGGAACGAGGGGAGGACGAGCGCGGCGAGCACCGCGGGCGGGACGTACCGAAGCGCGCTCCGGACGTTCGGGGGGACGCCCTCGGCGCTCGCGAACGCCTCGATGAACGAGAGCCTGAGCGCGAGCGTCACGAGACCGAGACCGACGACGAGCGCCCAGAGCGCGGGGGAGAGCGAGACCACTACGACCACCCCCGTTCGGCGAGGAGGCCGGCCGCGACGCCGACGAGCGACCCGACGAGGAGGCCGAGTTCGAGCGGGAGCCCCGCGCCGGCGACGGCGGCGATCCCACCGACCCCCGCGGCGGCGGCCGACGGACGGTCCTCGATCGTCGGGGCCAGCAGCGCGAGGAAGAGCAGCGGCGTCGCGAACCCCACGTTCAGCTCGGGTGGGAGGCTCGTCCCGACGAGGATGCCAAGGAGGGTCCCGCCCTGGTAGGCGAACCACATCGGGACGGCCGCGCCGACGTAGTACCACGCGGCTCGACGGGGGGAGCGCTCGGCGAACGCCCCGACGGTGAGGGCGTAGACGGGATCCGTGAGGAGGTAGCCGAACGTCCAGCGCGAGCGACGGTGGAGCGTCCGGAGGTGCTGGGCGAGCGAGGCGCTGTACATCAGGTAGCGGAGGTTGATGACGAGCCCGGTGAGCCCGACGACCGCCAGCGGCGCTCCGCGCCCCAGGAGGTCGAAGACGGCGAGCTGGGCCGCGCCGGTGTAGATGAGGAGGGACGCCCCGACGGCGGCCGTCGCCGGGACGCCCGCCTCGACCGCGGCCGCCCCAACGACCACCCCGAACGGGAGTTCGGTCAGCAGCAGGGGGACGACGTCCCGGAGCCCGGCGACGAGGTCCGAACGCGAGACGTCCATACGGTCGGGGTCCGACGGTCCCCGCATGAAGGTTGGGAAACCAGGTACCCGCGGGAGCAGGTGGGGGGCGGTCGCGGGTGAACGACGGGCCTCACCCCGACAGCGAGACCACGACCGTCCCGACGACGACGGCGGCCGCGGCGACGACGAGCCGCGGGGTCACCCGTTCGAGCCCGCGCGGGAGGAAGACGGCCGAGAGCCCCACCACGAGGAGCGGTGCGGCCTGGAGGATGGGGACGACCACGACCACGGGCGCGACGGCCAGCGCCGCGAAGTAGCCGACCAGCGCGAGCGTCCCGGCGACGCCCGCGCCGAGGTACCATCGGAGGTTCGCGTCCCCGCGCACGCCAGAGAGCGACCCACGGGACGGGAGGCCGTCCCGGGCGACGACGAAGGCGGCGTAGCCGACCGCGGCCGCGGAGAGCATCACCGCCAGGCCGACGAACGTGGGCGTCCCCGCGGCGAAGCCGAGTTTGAGGAGGATGGGCTCGACGCCGAGCGCGAGCGCCGCCAGCACGGGGAGCAGGAGGTACGCCCCCGCATCGGCGAGCGACCCCGGGGCCTCCTCGCGGGCCGTCTCGCGCGAGATGACCGCCACCGCCCCGACGATGAGCAGGATGCCAGCGAGGTGCGGTCCCGTGAGCGTCTCGTCGAGGAAGACGACGGCGAGCAGCGCGGAGACGAGCGCGGTCGAGGAGACGACGGGGGCGGTCCGCGAGGCCCCGATAGTCCGGGTGGCCTCGAACTGGGCCACGCGAGAGAGGACCGACCCGGCGATTCCCGCGCCCGCGAACGCCGCCACGGATCCGAGCGTGAGCCCGTAACCGGGGTAGTAGAGCACCGCTACGGCGGGGACGACGAGGGCGACGTTACAGGCGAGCGAGACGAGCATCGCCCCCGTGACCGATCCCGTCCGGGTGCCGAGCCTGATGAACACGTACTGACCCGCCCAGCCGAGGGCGGCGAGGGCGGCGAGGAGCGCGCCGGCGGCGACTCCCGGGAACGCGAGCGACACGACCGGGACTCTCCGGGCCGGTACTTGGCCCTGTGGATCCTCCCCCGCTCGGCCCCGCGGAGGGGACGACGACCCGACGACGACCGACCGTCCCGGCACGAGACCGAACGTTGATACCCCGGCCCGCCGCCCGCCGGGGTATGTCAATCGACCGGATCGGCGTCCACGACTCGACCGGCATCGACTTCCCGTTCGAGGCGTTCGCCGGAGAACTCGCGGGCGTCGGACCGGAGGTCGTCCCCGTCGACGGCGTCGAGGGCGGCGAGGACTCGGGAGCCGCCGACCCGGCGACCTGCGACGCGTTCGTCACGTTCACCCACCAGCCCCACCTGCTGGAGACCGATCCCGGATGGATCCACACGACCCAGGCCGGTGTCGACGGGTTCCCGCTCGACGCCTACGAGTCCCGTGGGACGATCCTGACGAACAGCACCGGCCTGCACGGCGACAGCGTCGGGGACACGACGATAGGGCTGATGCTGATGCTCGCACGGCGGCTCCACGAGTTCGCCGCCAACCAGCACGAGCGCGAGTGGCAGTTCCCCGAGTGGGACGCGGCGTTCACGCTCCCCGGCGAGCGGGTCTGTGTCGCCGGCCTCGGCACCGTGGGGAGCGCGGTCGCGAAGCGATGCGCCGCGCTCGGGATGGAGGTGGTGGGCGTCCGCCGCTCGCCCGAGCCGGTCGAGGGTGTCGAGCGGGTCTACCACCCCGACGAGTTCGAGGCGGCGATCGAAGGTTCCCGGTTCGTGGTGCTCTGTGTGCCGCTGACCGACGAGACACGGGGGATGGTCGGCGAGCGCGAACTCGAACGGATGCGGGACGACGCGTTACTCGTCAACGTCGCCCGCGGCGCGGTCGTCGACGAGGACGCGCTCGTCGCCGCGCTCCGCGAGGGGACCGTCGCGGGCGCGGCGCTCGACGTCTTCGAGACCGAGCCGCTCCCCGCCGATCACCCGCTCTGGGGGATGGACGAGGTGATCGTCACGCCACACGCCGCGGTGGCCAACTGGGGGTTCTACCGGGACGTCGCGGCGCTCGTCCGGGGGAACGTCGAGCGGCTGGTCGCGGGCGAGGAACCGCGGAACCGGGTGGTCTGAGCCCCGAACGGGCCGTTCCGTCGTGCCGACCATCGCAGCCCGTTCGCTTATGATCGTGCGCGGACAACACCTCGTGATGGAAGCGTCGAGGAAATCGCCCGGGCCGGCCGCGGACCGCGCCTTCAGGACCGGCGTCCGCGCCGCGGCCGCCGGGGCGCTCGCGGGCCTCGCCCTGCTCTACTGGTTCGAGGTGCTGTCGCCGTTCCTCGTCGGCGTGACGCTGGTCGTCCTCTTTCCCGTATACATGCTCGTCGTCGCGTCGGCCCTCAGCGTCTGGCTGGGGTACGACCGGAGCGCCGCCGACCTCCGGCGGGTCAGACGAACGGACGCCTCGCAGTCGATGCTGGAGCGCGAGTCGCCGTAGCCGGCCGCCGAACCCGGGACGACCCCCGGTCATTCCCCAGCCGATCCCGCCAGTGCCCCGACCAGCCCCGAGACGTTATCGACGGCCTCCTCGATCAGCCGGTCGCCCGTCTCGACCGTGGCGACCGTCGGGTCGCCGATGTGACCCGCCGGAGTGAGTTCGTCCATCCGGTCGGCCGAGAGCGCCCACCCGACTCTGTTGTCGCCGTAGGCGTCGTAGTCGGTGAGCGGCAGGGCGTTGTCGGGCGGGTCGACACGCTCGGCGCGGTCCATACGGACGAGTTCGGGGAACAGCGAGCGCATACAGGCCGTCTCGAACTCGGCGGCGTGGAACGACACCGCGCTCTCCCGGGATTCGCGGGCGGCGTCCTCGAAGACGGAGACGAGCGGGACGTGAAACGCCCGGAGATCGTGCTCGGTGGTGAGTTCCCGGACGACGATGTCGAGTTCGGGATCCTGGGCGAGGTAGTGCCCGTTGAGGAGGAGGACGCTCTCGACGCCCCACTCGCCCGCGGAGACACAGACGTCCCGGACGTAGCGCTGGAACGTCTCGCTCTCGACGGTGAACGTCCCCGGTTTGAACGTGTGGTGGGGGCTGACGCCGAACCAGATCGGCGGCGCGAGCAGACAGCCCGTCCGCTCCGCGACCCGCTCGGCTATCGCCTCGGGCATGTAGACGTCGACCCCCAGCGGGAGGTGGTGGCCGTGCTGTTCGGTGCTCCCCACCGGGAGGAGCATCGTCGAGGACCGCTCGACGGCGGCCTCGACCTCCGGCCAGGTCATCTCGGCGAGGCGGTAGGGCGGCTCGGGGTCGACGTCGGGTGCTCCGGTCATGATCGAAGCGGCGTGACGTGGCGGCTTAGTTCCCTCCCCGATCGGGAGCCCGGAGAGGCGCAACGGCGAACGGACGGGGGGACGGCCGGAGCGTAGCGCGTTATCGGAGACGCTCGCGGGGGCGAGGAGCCGGAAACCGTTCGACTATCGACGGCGATGGGAGGGAGTCTCCACCGGATCCGTGCCGCCGGCGTACCGGCCGAAGGCCTCTCTCCCCGCGCGTGTAGCAGGCGGACGAGCACGGCCCGTGGACCGACTGGCAGGGGGCGTCGGCGCTCGGCAGGGTGAACGGAGAGCTTAACAGCACGTCCGTCGATCCGGTGGATATGCCCGACGACGAGCGGTTCGAGGGCGCGACGGTCCGCAAGGCGGCGAACGTCTACTACGGCGGGCGGGTGACGAGCCGGGAACTCGACACCGCCGACGGGACGCACGTCTCGCTCGGGATCATCCTCCCCGGCGAGTACGAGTTCGAGACGGACGAGAACGAGGAGATCGAGCTGCTAGCCGGGAGCGCGACGGTCGAACTCCCGGACGGCTCGGAAATCGAGGTCGGCGTCGGTGAGTCGTTCTCCGTGCCGGGGGCGAGCCGGTTCGTCATCTCGACCGACGAGGTGGTCGATTACCTCTGCCGGTACGGCTGACTCGACCGGAGCAGGCCGGAGCGCGGTCCGGTGACTCTGCCGGAATCGTCGGGAAGTGGCAGTACCCGGTAGTCGTACCGGATAGGGGGCGCGGGTCTTGCATCCGAAGCCGTGCAGACGGTCTGTGACCGAACCACACGGAGATCGATCTCCGGACCAGGACCGAGACCGGCAGGATCTGTCGGTCGTGAGATTCGCGCCGTAGAGTGATCGAACGTCCGACAAATCTGTCTAAAAAGAATTATTTATATATACAGTATATATACTCGGGGGTCGTCCGTAGCGTGAGGTTCGTAATGTCTTCAAAACACGTCACGGCTGAAGCGGACGTCCGAGCTGCATCCGACCAGTTCTACAGCGCACTGGAAGAGATGGCGAACGGGGACGCCGGTTCCATGGCGGACATCTGGTCACACGAGGACGACGTGACGACCATGCACCCGATCGGTGGACGGGAGGAGGGCTGGGACGCCGTCAGGGAGTCGTGGGAGGGAGTCGCGTCATCGAGTGCGGATGGTACGGTCACTCGCACGGACCAGATAATCCGCGTCATCGGCAACAGTGCGTACGAACTCTGCACCGAGTCGGCGTCGATGACCTTTGGGGCCGAACCGATCTCCCTGGAAGGCCGGGCGACCAACGTCTACCGGAAGGAGAACGGCGAGTGGAAAGTCGTCCACCACCACGCCGATCTCGACACCGAGTTCGCCGAGAAAGTGGCGAACATGGGCGCCTGAGCGACCCACGAACGCTCGACGTGCCGATTCGACGACCGTGCCGCCCTACCGAGTAGATAGCATGTATTCACCGTCGAGTCGTGACGGAGCCTCCACAGTCGGTGGCGGCCGTGCTAGATGCACCCTCCACCCCCTGTATGCAGCAGACGTCTCCTATAGTAGCGTTCGGAACCGATGAGACGCTCCGGACGGGGCGTTCCACCTACCTGTGAGTACGGACTTCGAAACGCTACTGTAACGGACTCCGAATAGATCGATGGAAGTTGTACCGCATACAGGGCGCGTCTACGGGGCGAGGTAAGTCCTCACGCTACCGGTGGCGATGAAGCGCGGATCGATCGTGAAGAGTGCAGTCGAAAGGATCGCTCCTCGAGGGGCCGATGTCACCCGATTCGCCGATGGTTCTTTAAAAGAAGAAATCAACGGAATGGGTACGTAGTCAGCCAGCAATTTTCGATCGTAATGAGTGAGTGGGCTGTTCGTGAGACGACTGACCTGGTCGCCGAGCTTCGCCGTCAGCGGAAGCTTACTCCGGAGCAGGAAACCGAGCTTCAGGTACTGATCGAGAAGGGGCACGCTGACCTCGCACTCGATATTCTGACAGCTATAATGTGACTACGATCGATCCGGGAACGTGCCACGGGCTTCCAGCGACTCGGTGTATGCTGTGCACATACTCCGCATGAAGCGGACAACCCATATCGCCCAGTCGTGTCGGGGGAGCGATCAGACGGTAGACGGGTAGGCGACGGGTCAGACGTTGTCCGCGGGGAGGCCGTGACCCGTCGAATCGTCCTCGAAGCGCGAGAGCGAGAAGAACGAGGCGTCCACGAGGTCGGTTCCCCCGTCGACGACCAGATCACGGAGGATGCGCCCCACCGCGGGGCCGTGTTTGAACCCGTGTCCCGAGAAGCCACACGCGAGGAAACACCCCGACGGACCCGCCTCGTCGACGACGAAGTCGTGGTCGGGGGTCACGGAGTAGACCCCGCAGTACCGTCCTCTGACCCCCGCTTCGGCGAGTTCGGGGATCGACCCGGCGACGAGGTCGGTGAGTTCGAGCAGCGTCGACTCGTCGGGGGCCCCGTCGTAGTCGTCGGGATCCACCTCCTCGGTGTAGCGGTGCGTGGCGACGAGGACGCCCCCGCCGAAGTCCGGCCGGAGGTACCACTCCCCGCCGGGCACGCTCGTCGTGGGCGTGAGGTCGGGGTACGCCTCGACGTACGACTCGGGGGGATCGAGTACGATCACCTGCTCGCGGGTTGGGGTGATCG
The DNA here is from genome assembly GCF_037335815.1 of Salinirubellus litoreus. Classification (NCBI taxonomy): domain Archaea; kingdom Methanobacteriati; phylum Methanobacteriota; class Halobacteria; order Halobacteriales; family Natronomonadaceae; genus Salinirubellus; species Salinirubellus litoreus. Next base: position 1,507,927 of record NZ_CP147841.1, read on the forward strand.
GGACGTCGACGCCGACCGTCTCGGCGAGCCGGGGCGTCCACGGCCCGGCGGCGACGACGACCGACTCGGAGTCGACGCGACCCGCGTCCGTCTCGACGCCGACGACCCGACCGTCCTCGGACTCGATGGACTCGACGGAGATCCCGGTGACGACCGTCGCACCCGCCTCGCTCGCGGCGCGGGCGAGCCCGCCCGCCGCGTCGGTCCCGTCCGAGTACCCCGCGCTGTCGTCGCTCACGGCGAAGTCGAACTCGTCGAGGCCGTCGTACATCGGGTATCGTCCGTCAAGTTCCTCGCCCTCGTAGCGCGTGACCGGCAGCCCCTCCTCGCGGAGCACCCGCTCGCCGGCCGCGACGTACTCGGCACCGTCGGTCCCCTCGGCGGCGAACCTGACCAGCGGGCTCTCGGCGTGGGCGAGCGGCTGGCCGGTCTCGGCCTCGAACTCGCGGTAGAAGCGGTGGCTCCACTTCGCCATCCGCGTGTAGATCGCGTCCGGACCGTAGTGGTGTCTGAGGATCGCCGAGGAGTCGCCGGTCGACCCCGCCGCGATGCCGTCGCGCTCGACCAGCGCGACGTCTAGATCGCTCTCGGTCGCGAGGAAGTACGCCGTCGCGGTCCCGACGATCCCCCCGCCGACCACGAGGACGTCGGTCCGCTCGGGGAGTCCGGGTCCCGTTTCCATGGCCGGGGTACGGACGATCCCGGATTGAGGCTTTCCCTCCGGGTCGGCGGCTCGGTCACCGAATCCCGGTCGCCGAGGACGTGTGGCCCCGGCGTACGGGATCGCCCGACACCGCCGGTCCGGTCGATCACGCGCCCCTTTTCCCACCGGGACCAGAAGGGTCCGTATGGGACGGCTAACAGACGGCGTCACACGACTCGTATCCGCCGCTCGGACCGTCCACGCGGAGGAGCTACGGTACCCGGCTGCCGCGCTCGCCTACTACGGGTTCGTCTCGTTCGTCCCCCTGCTACTGCTGGTGTTCGTCCTCCTCGGCGAGCGGCTCGCCGGCGAACTGGGGCAGGCGGTCCCCCAGTTCCTCACCCCGTCGGTTCAGGAGCTGGTCCAGCGGTCGCTGACGACGGCGTCCGGTCGGACCGGCGCGGGAGCGCTCGCCGCCCTCGTCCTGCTCTGGAGCGGCGTCAACGTCGTCGACGACGTCCGCACGGTCGTCGAGCGGATCGAGGGATCCGTCGGGAGTTCGCTCCGCCACTGGGTTCGCGACGCCACGGTCATCCTCGGCGCGCTGGTGCTGGCGATCCTCGCGGTCGTCGCCACGACCACCCTGCTGGATCTGCCCGCCGCCGGCCCCCTCTTCGGCCTGGTCGGGTTCGCCGTCCTGTGGGTCGTCCTCGCGGTCGCGTTCGTCCCGCTGTACTACGTCCCGTCGAGCGTGGTCACCTCGCCGACGGGGGCGATCCCCGGAGCCGTCGTCGCCTCGTTCGGCTGGGCCGCCCTCCAGACCGGGATCCAGTTCTACGCCACGCACGCCGGTCGGTACGCCGTCTACGGGACGCTCAGCGGCGTCATTATCCTGCTCACCAGCCTCTACATCGCCGCCGCTCTCCTGCTGACCGGCATCGTCGTCAACGCGGGCGTCGCCGCCGGACCGGACCACCGTCGGGAGTGACGCTGCACCGTCGCGCGATGGGCCCCGGCGGCCGGCGGGAGAGTTACCTCTCGTCGCCGGCGAGCGCTGGCCGTCCCGTAGGTGAACTTTGATACCTGTTGGCACCCTGTCGGGGTGTATGGACGACGCCGAGACCGCCGGGAACGACGCGTCCGCCGGCATCTACGCCCGCGAATCGGAGTACCTGGGGCGGTACGTACAGATAGGCGTCGCGGGCGGTCGCCTGCTCTCGCTCTCCTTCCCGGAGTCGGCCGACCCCGGAGCCGACGACGACCACGAGCTACTCGACCGCATCTTCGCCTACCTCGAGGGGAAACGCGACGGGTTCCGGGACGTGGCCGTCGCGCTCGCGGCGGCGACCGCCGACCACCACATCCTCACCGCGGTCCGGGAGATACCGTACGGCGAGCAGGCGAGCGTGAAACAGGTCGCCCGGATGGCCGACCTCGACCCCGAGGACGGGGACGACCTCCAGCGGGTCAGACAGGCGCTCGACGACAACCCCACCCCGCTCGTCGTCCCCGACCACCGGGTACGGGACGGCCCCTCGGCGGCCCCGCCGGTGATCGAACAGCGCCTCCGCTCGGTCGAGGGGCTGTAGGTGAACGGTCGCTCGAAGGCGCTGCTCGTCGTCCTCGCGCTGTTGCTCCCCGCCGCGATCCTCTGGGGGTTCGTCGCCGGGGTCGCCGATCCGGGGGCGGGCGGCGAGCCGACGGCTACCTACGAGGTCCGCAACGAGGAGGGGACGCTGGCGGTCACGCAGGTCTCCGGGCGCGTCCGGACCGGAACGCTCGCCGTCCTCGTCGACTCCGGAGGGGAGGTCTCCCGGCAGATCTGGGTCGCCCCCAACGGGACGGGCTACGACAACGGCGGCCGCGGCCACCCGGTCGGTCCCGGTGACCAGTTCGTCTTCTTCGCCGACCTCTCGCCGGGTGATACCGTCCGGGTCGTCTGGACCGACGGGGACGAGCGGACGATGCTGGCCGAGGAGACCATCGGCGGGACGCCGACGGCGACGGGATGACCGAGGGACCGTCGGGCGATCACCGCCCGGCTCGTACTACTCGTAGACGCGCTGTCCCGTCCGGTTGGCCTCGACGAACTCCCAGTCGTACTCGACACCCAGCCCCGGGCCGTCCGGGAAGCCGACGGTCCCGTCGTCGTCGATGCTGTCGAGCTGGTCGGTGTAGTCATCGGCGTAGATCGGCGGCGTCGTGTTCGGCGTCTTCGGGCCGACCAGCGACATCTCGTAGTAGTTCGTGTTGCGGATGGCCGCGAGACACTGTCGCTGTGCGGGCCCGGGCGCGTGGAACTCGATGTCGAGTCCGAAGCTCTCGGCAGCCCGGGCGCGCTTTATCGCGCCCGTGATCCCCGCGTCGTACTCGGGGTCGGCCCGCACGAAGTCGGTCGCCTCGTTGGCGACGAAGTCCGTGGTCGGCTCCAGCCCGCGGACGTGCTCGGTCTGGAGGATCGGCGTGTCGAGCATCTGGCGGAGCTTGCGGTGGCTGTGCTGGGAGATACCCCCGTCGCGGTAGGGGTCCTCGTACCAGAAGAACTCCTGTTCGTCACACGCGCGACCGACACGTACCGCGTCGCCGAACGTCTCGAGCTGACACGCCGGGTCGAGCATCAGCTCCATCTCGTCGCCGACCCGCTCGCCCACCGCATGGACGGTGTCGACGGTCCGCTGGGTGCTCCGCCACTGGCCGCCCCAGGGGTGGATCTTGAACGCCCGGTAGCCCATGTCGAGACACTCCTCGGCGAAGTCCGCGTAGTCCTCGGGCGTCTCGAGCCCCCCGTTCATGTCCCCGAAGTACGTCGAGGCGTACGCGGGGATCCGGTCGCGGTAGGTCCCGATCAGTTCGTGGATGGGCGCGTCGTGGTACTTGCCGGCGAAGTCCCACAGCGCGATGTCGATGGGACCCATCCCCATCCGGTCGTACTTGCGCAGTGCGCGCTTGAGTTCCGACCAGTGGCGCTCGCGCTTCAGCGGGTTCTTTCCCACGAGGTAGTCCGCGACCTGATTCAGCTCGGCCATCCCCGGGGAGTTCCCGCCGACGTACTCGCCGACGATCCCCTCGTCGGTGTGGACCTGCACGCCGAAGAGGTGCCGGTCGAGGGAGTTCCCCGGGTCGTACACCATGTGGAAGCCGTCGGGGGTCGGCCCCTGGTCCTCCAGCCCGTAGGCGAACTCGGTCGTGACGATCTTCGTGATGCTCGGTGGCATACGGGTCGCGGCGAGGGCTGGATTAAAAGCCTGCCGCTCGTCCGTGGTTCACCCCGCCGACGAGCGGCGGGGAGCCTCGTACCGCAGGAACTCGACGGCGTTGACCAGGTAGTGCGCGACGGCGACGACGACCAGCGATCCGGTGAGGACGAACGCCGCCGCGAGCACGAACCCCAGCAGCCCGGTGACGGCGATCCCCGCCGGCCCCTGTGCGCCGTGGCCGACGGCGAACGCGATCGACGAGAGCACCGCGAGCAGCCAGGGCGAGACGCCGAAGCCGACGGCGAACGCCCCGATCAGGGTCGCCCGGAAGAGGAGCTCCTCGACGACGGCGACGGTCGGCAGCGCCACCCCCAGCAGGAGTAGCCACCCGCGGCGCGTCTCGGGGCTGAGCAGCTCCCGTAGCTCCGTCCCCGCGGCGTATCCGAACCGCCCGGCGACGGCGACGCCGACCGCGTTCGCCCCCGCGAGCACGAGCCCGAGGGCGAGCCCCCAGGCCAGCGCGGGCACCCCGGTCGCGAGCGGCGCGCTACCGAGGCCGAGCGCTTCGAGCGGCACCTCCGTGTACCACGCGCCGACGACGAGGACGAACCCGAACAGCCCCTGCGAGAGCGCGACGTTGACGAGCAGGGCGCCCCCGGAGAGCGGCTCGGACCGACCGGTGGGGGTGGTCGCGTCACCGGTGTCGAGGTGGTCGGCACCGTCGGGCAGCCCCGAGAGCCACGCCCGCTCGGCGGGCGTGATCGTCGGGCCGACGTAGCTCTGGGAGGCACGAGCGAGGACGAGAAGCAGCGCGAGGAGTGCGACCGCGATCCCGGTGAACGCGGCCCAGTCGGTCACCGTACTACCTTACTGCGGCGACGGTGAGCCCGAACGGCCGACCTGCCGGTCCAGCGCGGACCCGGTGATGTTCTTGAGGCGGTCGACGAGCGAGTCCTTCTCGGGCTCGCCCGCGAGCGCGACCTCCAGCACCTCCGAGATGTGCGTGACCGGGATGATCTCGACCATGTCCTTGTACTCGTCCTCGATCATGACGTCCTGCTCGTTGGCGGCGGGAATGATGACCCGGTCGAGGCCGGCCTTCGCGGCGGCCTCGATCTTGTGGGTCACGCCCCCGACGGGGAGGACGTCCCCGCGGACCGAGAGCGAGCCGGTCATGGCGATGTTCTGCTCGACGGGGACGTTCTCCAGCGCCGAGATGACCGCCGTCGCGACCGTGACGGAGGCCGAGTCGCCCTCGACGCCCTCGTAGGACTGGACGAACTGGATGTGGATGTCCTTCTCGGAGATGTCCTCGTCGGAGAACTTCTTGATGATGGCCGAGACGTTCTGGACGGCCTCCATCGCGATCTCCTGGAGTTTGCCCGTGGCGATGACCTCGCCCGGTCCCTGCGAGGGGGTGACCTCGGCCATGACGGGCATGACGATGCCGGAGTCCTCGCCCATGACGGCGAGCCCGTTGACGCGGCCGACGACCTCGCCCTGGTTGACGTTCAGCTCGTAGTCCTTGCGGCGCTCGATGTAGTCGTCGGCGAGCTGCTGCTCGATCGAGCGCGAGCGGCGCTTGGCCTGCAGGACGTGCTCGCGGGTGGTCTCGGGGGCGTCCTCGGCGCGGGCGATGTCGCCCGCGACCCGGACGAGCCCGCCGAGGTTCCGGAGTTCGAGCGTGAGGTGGCCTTTCCGGCCCGAGCGGCGCTGGGCCTCGAGGATCACTTCCTCGAGGGCGTCCTTGTTGAAGTGGGGGAGCCGGCCGTCCTTGGTGACCTCCTGGGCGACGAACCGGGCGTACTTCCGGCGCATCTCGGGGGTGTCCTCGATGGTGTCGTCCATGTACACCTCGTAGCCGTAGCCCTTGATGCGCGAGCGAAGCGCCGGGTGCATGTTCTCCATGGCGTCGAGGTTCCCGGCGGCGACCATCACGAAGTCCGTCGGGACGGGCTCGGTCTGGACCATCGCGCCCGAGGAGCGCTCGGACTGGCCCGTGATGGAGAACTTCCCCTCCTGGATGGCCGTCATCAGCTTCTGCTGGGAGCGGATGTCGAGCGTGTTGATCTCGTCGACGAACAGCACGCCCTTGTTGGCCTTGTGGATGGCCCCCGCCTCCACGCGGTCGTGGCTCGGGGTCTCCATCCCGCCGGACTGGAACGGGTCGTGCCGGACGTCCCCCAGGAGCGCGCCGGCGTGGGCACCGGTGGCGTCCTCGAAGGGAGCGGTCTGGCGGCCCGCGTTGTTGACGAGGAGGTTCGGGATCATCGCGTCCGAGCCCCGCGAGGAGTAGCGGAACGCGAGGTAGATGACACCCGCGGCGAGGATGCCGAGCAGGAGCTGCTGGGCGATCAGCAGCGAGTAGCCGAACACCACCGCGATGATGATCCACATGAGGAACGAGCGCATCTGGTTGCGCTTTCGGGCCTCCTCCTTGTGGGCCTCGACGATCTGTTCACCCTTGCCGGCGGGGACGGTGCGGACCTTCGGCTCGTTGCCGTCGTCGGGGTTGTGGTAGACGAGGATGTCCTGGAGCTCCTCGCGGGGGAGGAGCTGTGACATGGCCTTCGCCAGCATCGACTTCCCGGTCCCGGGCGAGCCGATCATCATGACGTGGCGGCGCTGTTTGGCCGCCTTCAGGATGATGTCCCGGGCGTGGTCCTGGCCGATGACCTGATCGACGAGCCGGTCGGGGACCTCGATGTCGCTGGTGGTCTCGATCTCGAGACCGCCGAGGAGGTTCTCCTCCTCGTCGGGGTCGTAGTCGGCACCTGGCCCGACGTCGACGTCGCTCCCGAGGTCATCCCCCGGAGAGACGTCTTCGGGGTCCGCCGGCGGGCCCGTCGGCGAGTTGCTGTTGTCCCGGCCGTTGTCGCTCGGACCGGGTCTGTCGTCTGGATTCACGTCGTCGCTCATAGAACCGTTTCTTCGTTATCGAGGAAGGCCCTTCGACTGATATACTTTCTCCCTGTATCTGCCCGGGAGACCCCTCCAAACCACGCGACCGCGCCGTGTCTGACGCGTGTCCAGTTTCGCGGGGGCTGAGCCAGGGGAGTTATAAAAGACGCCCCCGACACACCCGCCATGACACGGGGGTTCTACATCGGGCGGTTCCAGCCCTACCACCAGGGCCACCACGAGATGGTCCGTCGCATCGCCGAGGAGGTCGACGAGCTCGTCCTCGGCATCGGGAGTGCCGATCAGTCACACACGAGCCGCAACCCGTTCACCGCCGGCGAGCGCATCATGATGATCACGAAGGCCACCCTCGACACCGACCTGGTCACCTACGCGGTCCCCATCGAGGACCTCAACCGGAACTCGGTGTGGGTGAGCCACGTCCAGTCGATGTCGCCGACGTTCGACGTCGCCTACTCCAACAATCCCCTCGTCGTCCGGCTGTTCGAGGAGGCCGGCGTCGAGGTCCGACAGTCCCCCATGTTCCGACGCGAGGAGTGGGAGGGGACCGAGGTCAGAGAGCGCATGATCCGGGGGACCGACTGGGAGTCGCTCGTCCCCGCCGAAGTCGCCGAGGTCATCCGTGAGAGCGGCGGAATCGATCGAATCCAGCAGATCAGCGAGACGGACACGAACGGCGACGTCGCCGACCAGTAGGTGAACGCGTTGATCACGCTGAGTTCCGACTTCGGCTGGCCGTACCCCGCCGCGATGAAGGGCGTCCTCCTCTCCGCGACCGACGCCCGACTCGTCGACGTGACACACGAGTTCCCCCGACAGGACGTCCGTGCAGCCGCCTTCTGGCTCCGGGAGGTGCTCCCCTGGTTTCCCCCCGCAGTTCACCTCGTGGTCGTCGACCCCGGCGTCGGCACCGACCGCGCCGCCCTCGTCGTCCGCGCGGGCGAACACGTCCTCGTCGGCCCGGACAACGGCGTCCTCCTCCCGGCCGCGCGGCGACTGGTCGAGCGAACCGAGGGGGTGGAGGGGATCGAGGTCTTCGAGGTGGCCTACGACAGCCCCGAGTCGAACACGTTCCACGGACGCGACGTGTTCGCCCCCGCCGCCGCCCGCGTCCACGAGGCCGGTCACGGGAGCCTCGAATCGCTCGACTGCGTCTCCCCGATCGGCGACTACGAGGACCTGACCTTCCCCGAGCCCGCGGTCGGTGAGGACGGGGCGGACGGGGAGGTGCTGGTCGTCGACGGCTTCGGCAACGCCGTCACGAACGTTCCTGGTGCCGTCCTCGACGATCGGTACGGGGAACCGATCCGCGCGAACGACGCGGAGGCGACGGCCGTCCGCGCCTACGCCGAGGTGAGCCCCGGGGATCGAGCCGTGACGGTCGGGAGCCACGGGAACGTCGAACTCGCCGTCAACCGGGGACGGGGGGACCGGGCGTTCGACGTCGAGCCGGGCGACCCTGTGTGCCTCTCCTGGTAGCTCCGGACCCGTCCGGGAGGTCGGTGTGGACGTCCGATCGGGCACGCCCCCTCGCGTGATCCACGGGCGCGGACCCGAACCCCTTTGACCGGTGGCCCGCCTAAGCGGGGTAATGGCGAAGTGCGACGTGTGCGGCACGAGCGTCGACCTGCCGTACAACTGTCGGCGGTGTGGGGGGAGCTACTGTTCCGAACACCGCCTCCCCGAGAACCACAACTGCACCGGGCTGAACGAGTGGAACGACCCCGACGGGGTGTTCGACTCGGGGTTCGACGACAGCGTCGACAACCGCGGCGGGCGCTCCTCGGATCTACGCGACCGCCTCTCGCCGAACACCGGACCGGGCGGGGTCCTCGGCTACTTCCGCGGCAACGTCTCCTACCTCTTCCTCGCGATCATCCTCGTGGTGTTCGTCCTCGAACACGTCGTGGCGATCCTCTTCGGCGGGGAGGCGTTCCGGACGCTGTTCGTTCTCACCTCCGCGAACCCCGAGTACGTCTGGACCTGGGTCACCTCCGTCTTCTCCCACCAGCCGTTCACGTTCGTCCACATCTTCGGGAACGGCATCGTGCTGTTCTTCTTCGGACCCGTGGTCGAGCGACAGATCGGCTCGAAGCGGTTCGCCCTGCTGTTCGTCCTGACCGGGATGCTGGCGGGACTGGGACAGATCGGGCTCGGGTTCCTCCTCGGCGAACCCGTCTCGGGCGTCCTCGGGGCCAGCGGTGCCATCCTCGCCATCATGGGTATCCTGACCGTCCTGAACCCGGGCATGAAGGTCTACCTCTACTTCGTCCTCCCCGTCCCGATCTGGCTGCTCACGTTCGGCTACGCCGGGATCTCCGTGTTCGGCGTCCTCGCGGCGGACCAGAACGTCCTCGGCAACGTCGCCCACGGCGCACACCTCATCGGCCTCCTCCTGGGCCTCGCGTACGGCCAGCGCGTGAAGGAGAAGGTCCGCTCACCGTCGGACATCCAGTTCGGTCGCGGCGGCGGCGGGATGGGCGGCCCCGGCCGGGGTCGCTTCTGATGGCTCTGGAGGTCCCCCCGGACCGCGAGCGGTTCGTCCCCGACGCCTCGCTCTCGCGGACGGAGATGGAGGAACTCCAGCGCGACCTCGCCGAAGTAGCGCGGTTCGAGGACGACTTCGAGTTCGACCCCGAGCGGGTCGGCACCACGAGCGGGCCGCTGGTCGCCGGCGTCGATCAGGCGTTCCTCACGAACGAGGACCCCGAGCGGGTGGTGAGCGCCGTCGTCGTCCTCCGCGGGGACGCTGTGGTCGAGCGGGTCCACGCCGTCACGACCCTCTCGATCCCCTACACACCGGGGCTGCTCACGTTCCGCGAGGGCGAATCGATACTCGCCGCGCTGGCCGAACTCGAGACCGATCCCGACCTCCTGCTGTTCGACGGGTCGGGGCGGATCCACTTCCGCGAGGCCGGCCTCGCGACTCACACCGGCGTCCTCGTCGACTACCCCTCCGTGGGAGTGGCGAAATCGCTGCTCTGTGGCGATCCCCGTGAGCCGGTCGACGAGCTCCCGGAGGGCGCGCGGGTGGCCATCGAAGCCGACGGTCGGATGGAGGGGGTCGAACACGGGACGGTCGTCGGGTACGCCTACCAGTCCCGGCAGTACCCCGACTCGAAGCGTATCAACCCGCTGTACATCTCGCCGGGCCACCGCGTCGCGGCGGGGACCGCGGTCGACCTCGTCGAGCGGAGCGGCGGCGAGTACAAGCTCCCCGAGCCCACGAGGCTCGCGGATGCCTACGCCGACGAGGTCAAGCGGGAGATACAGGGACGAAACCGGTAGACAGTGCCCGTACGGTCGTTTTCGAGCCGGGCTACCGGGGGACGGTGCCGGTGGGGCTTTCAAGGCGTTCGCTGTCATCGAACCGGCCCGGTGCGTCCGAAGGGAACCCCGACCCGGCGAGCGAACGGGAAACCACTATCACCACCCCGGCCGACCCCCGGAGCATGAGCGAGACGGTCGGACCGCGCAAGACGGTCCTGATAACGGGGTGCTCCTCGGGCGTCGGGCGGGCGACCGCCGAGGCGTTCCTCGACGACGACTGGAAGGTGTACGCCACCGCGCGGAACCCGGCGGACATCGAGACGCTGGGAGAGCGCGAACACTGCGACGTCAACACGCTCGACGTGACCGACCGCGAGGACGCCGAGCGCGTCGCCTCGCGGATGATGGAACGGGACGGCCGCATCGACGCGCTCGTGAACAACGCCGGCTACGGCCAGCACGGCCCCCTGGAGGACGTCACGGACGACATGCTCCACCGCCAGTTCGACGTGAACGTCTACGGACCCCACCGTCTCGCACGGGCCGTCCTCCCACACATGCGCGAGGCGCGCGACGGCACCATCGTCAACGTCTCCAGCGTGGCCGGTCGGGTCGCCGCACCCGGGATGGGCGCGTACGCGGGCTCGAAACACGCCGTCGAGGGGATGAGCGACACTCTCCGGACCGAGGTCGAGCCGTTCGGCGTCGACGTCGTCGTCGTCCAGCCGGGCCCCGTCGAGACGTCGTTCCGCGACCGGGTCGGCGACGAACTCGAGGCCGGCCCCCGCACCGAGGCCTACGAGTCGGTCTACGAGTTCCAGGAGGACGCCACGCTCGTCGGTGGCGAGAGTCCGTTCGCCATCCCGCCCGAGGCGGTCGCCGAAACGATACTGGAGGCGGCGGTCTCGCCCGACCCGCAGTCACGCTACCCGGTGGGTCGGTTCGCCGAACTCTCGCTCAACGCCCGGTTCCTCCCGGACGGGCTGCGCGACGCCGCCTTCTCGATACTCCGAAAGCTCCCGTGACCGCCATGTTCGAAAACCGCGAAACCCACGCCCGGTCACCCGCTCACGAACTCGCGCTCGACTGCCTCGCGGCCGGTATCGAGGCCGCCCAGCCGGAGGTGGCGGTCGCGCGCCACCTCTCGCTCTCGGCGGACGGCGAGACCCTCGACGTCATGGGGGAGACGTACGATCTCGGGAACTACGATCGGGTGCTCGTCCTCGGCGGGGGGAAGGCCGCCGGCGGGCTGGCCCGCGCACTCCGTGACCTCCTCGGCGACCGCATCGACGGCGGTGCGGTGGTGCTCGACGCACCGGCCGACCTCACGGTCGAGGTCCACGTCGGCGGCCACCCGGTTCCCGACGAGGGGTCGGTCGCGGGCGCGCGGCGACTGCTCGAACTCGCCCACGACGCCGACGAGCGGACGCTCGTCCTCGCGCCGATCACGGGGGGCGGATCGGCGCTGCTGGCCGCCCCCGTCGAGGGCGTCTCGCTGGAGGAGCTCCGGACGGTCACGGAGTCGCTGCTGGCCTCGGGGGCGAGCATCGACGAGATGAACGCCGTCCGCAAGCACTGCTCGGCGATCAAGGGCGGCGGGCTGGCGCGGGCCTGCGGGGACGCGACGGTGGTCGGCCTGCTCGTCAGCGACGTCGTCGGCGACGACCCCGCGGTCGTGGCGAGCGGCCCGACCGTCCCCGACTCATCGACGTTCGCCGACGCGCGGGCCGTCCTCGACCGCTACGGGATCGACCCGCCCGACTCGATCGACGAGCGGATCGACCGCGGCGTCGAGGGGGGCGTCGAGGAGACGCCGAACCCCGGGGACGCCCTCTTCGAGCGCGTCTCGAACCACGTTCTCGTCGGGGGTCACACGGCGATCGAAGCGGCCCGTGAGGTGGCCGAGGAGCACGATCACGGGACGAGGCTGCTCTCGGCGAGGCTCCGCGGCGAGGCGGCGGAAGCCGGGCTGACCCACGTCGCCGTCGCCGAGGAATCGCTCGACACCGGCGAGCCCGTGACGATTCCGGGGGTCGTGCTCTCGGGCGGCGAGACGACGGTGACGCTCGGCGACACCTACGGGGAGGGCGGCCCGAGCCAGGAACTCGCACTCCGGGCGGCCATCGAGCTCCCCGAGGGCGCGGTGCTGGCGAGCGTCGATACGGACGGGCGGGACGGCGGATCGGACGCGGCGGGCGCGCTCGTCGACGCCTCGACCGTCGAGGACGCCGACGAGGCCCGCGACGCGCTCGCCCGGAACGACGCCGGCTCCTACCTCGGCTCGCGCGGAGCGCTCCTCCACTCCGGGCGGACGGGGACGAACGTCAACGACCTCCGGGTGCTGGTCGTCTCCGGCTGAACCGACCATCGACCCCCGACCGGCCGACGGACGTTCGCCGGTTCGGACGGATCGGACGGCGGGTCGCGAGCTTTTTCTCGCCCGGTCACGAAGGTCCGGCGTGGATCTCGGGCACTTCACGGACGTCTCCGGGTTCGGGAGGCTGGAGTGGATCGTCCTCGGCCTCCACGGCGTCGTCGGCGTGCTGTTCCTGACCGCCGCGGGCCTGACGGTCGCCAGCGGCGGTCCCCTCTACGGAGCGGGCCTCCAGGCGCTCATCGGCCTCATGGTCGCCGCCCTGGGACTCGTCGTCGCCCAGGTCGCCCGCGACCGCTAGTCCAGACAGGCCGCGACGACGCGCAGCGTCTCCTCGCCCCGTACCTCGTCGGCGAACAGCGGGACGCGCTTGACATCGACCCCCCGAAAGAGGTCCTGCGCCCGCGAGAGCGCCCCGCGCTGGACCTCCCAGCGTCGCTTGCAGAACGCACAGGAGTCGAGGTCCGGCGCGACGAACCAGTCCGTTTCCACCCCCGAGACGTCGGCGAGGTCCTGCATGACCCGGTTGACGACGATGGTCCCGACGGGGATGCCGAACCGTCCGAGCCGCTCGACCAGCCGCTCGGATTCGACGACGCTCATCTCCTCGGGTACCATCACGACCCGGAAGTCCGTCCGGCCGGGGTCGCGCAGGGCGTCGCGGAGCCGTTCGACCCGCCTCGATAGCTCGCGGAGGTCGTCGAGCCCCCGTTCCATCTCCTCCTCACCGCCGCCGAACATCCCCGTCACCGAGCCCATCATCCCGGAGAGCCGCTCGCGAAACGAGAGCAGCCGGCCGACCATCGAGTCCATGACGTCCGGGAGTTCGAGCAGCCGGAGGGTGTGGCCGGTCGGCGCGGTGTCGACGACGACTCGCTCGAACCGGTCGTCGTCGAGGTACTGGAGGAGCAACTGGACGGCGGCCGCCTCGTCCGCCCCCGGCATCGGTCCCGAGAGCGGGTCGCCAGGGGTCTCGTTCGGAGCGTTGGCCCCGCCGCCGGGTCCCCCCTCGCCGTCGGCGAACGGGTCGTCGCTACCGCCGAGCGGGCCGCCGTCCCCGCCGAGTAGCCCACCGAGCCCACCGAGCCCGTCGACGTCCATCTCGCCGCCGGCGAACGGCCCCTCCTGCATCGCCTCGGGATCGATCTCGACGCCGTAGAGCGGGTACTCCTCGTGGATACGGCCGGGCTCGGTGGGTACGTCGGTGCCAAGCGAGTCGGACAGCGAGTGTGCGGGGTCCGTCGAGACGACGAGCGTGGCGGTCCCGTCCCGGGCGGAGGCCAGCGCCGTCGCCGCCGCCATCGTCGTCTTCCCGACGCCGCCCTTCCCGCCGTAGAGGACGTACTCCGGGGCGTCGACCCCCCGTGGGACGTCCGCGTCGTCGAGCGACTCGACCGCCTCGACGTGCAGGTCACTCATCGGCCGGGGTTCGCAGTCCGGACACCTGTACCCGTCGGTCACGGCCGAGGGTTCGAGAGGGATGACGCGTCCATCCGTTCCCGGGCGTCGGTCCCCGTCGATCCCCGTCGATCCGGCCGAAGCGAACGGGGATCGGGGTCGTCCACCGGAGAGTGGCGACGACCGTCAGTCCGCGTAGCCGCACCGCCGCGCGGCCGAATCAGCGTCCGAGACGGGACAGTAGGCCCGACGCCCCGGAGCGAGCGAGTTCGGCCCCGCAGGCGTGACACGCCTCGTCGCGAGGACCGTTCAGCGTCCGGCAGTCGGGACACTGCTCCATCTTCCCTCGACGACGCATCCGCCGGGCCAGCCGACCGTCGAGGTCGGGATCGAGGTCCGACGCGTCGAGCGCAGGGAGGCCGACCGCCGCGGGCGTTCCCGGCCGGGCCGCCCGGTCCGGGTCGGCGTCCCGCATCCGCCGGTCGAGGCGGTTGATGAGTTCGTCGTCGCGCATCCGCATGAGGAGTCGCCAGAGCCCGAGGTACATCGCCGTGGGCGTCACGACCATCACGGCGGTGAGCGCGGCGTCCACCACGGGACCCATACACACGCGACGGTGCACGCGGACTTCAGTGTCTCGGCGGCGTCAATGCTCGTGTGGCGGGCATGGGATTCATGTCCGACTCGCCCGGTGTGCGTGTATGTACCAGTTCGCGGCGGAGCCGCCCGTCGAGGAGCGGCTAGGTGAGGCGCTCCGCGAGCGCGGGGAGACGATCGCCGTCGCCGAGTCGGCTACCGGCGGGCTCGCCGGGTCGCTCCTCACGGACGTCCCGGGATCGAGCGACTACTTCGACCGCGCGGTCGTGACCTACTCCTACCGGGCGAAGCGGGCGCTGCTCGCCGTCCCCCGGGAGGACCTCGACGAGCAGGGGGCGGTGAGCGAACCGGTCGCCCGACGGATGGCCGCGGCCGTGCGCGACACCGCCGACACGACCTGGGGTGTCGCGACCACCGGGGTCGCCGGTCCCGAGGGCGGTACCGAGGGGAAGCCCGTCGGGACGGTCTTCGTCGGGGTCGCCTTCGCCGGTGAGTGGGGAACCGGCACCTCCGAGACCGCGGTCGAGCGCTACGAGTTCGACGGCGACCGGATCGAGTGCAAGGAGCGGTTCGCCCGACAGGCGCTCGGGGACTGTCTCGCGGCCGTCGAGCGGCGCGGATAGCTCGACAGAACGGAAACGCTTGTGGGGTCGACGGTCGTCACCCCGACGGTGAACAAGCAGGGTCACGTGCTGAACGCCCTCCTCCTCGCGGTGGGGCTGGGGTACGTCCTCGAGCCGGCCGGCGACCTCGAGACGTTCCGGACGATTGCGGCGGTGTCGGTTCCGGTCGTCCTCGGGGCGCTGTTCCCCGACGTCGACACCGCGTTCGGCAAGCACCGCAAGACGCTCCACAACCTCCTCACCCTCGCCGTGTTCCTCGCGTTTCCCCTCTACTTCGACAACCTCCGGTGGGTGTGGCTGGGCGTCCTCACCCACTACGTCCTCGACATGCTCGGGAGCAGGCGGGGGGTCGCCCTGTTCTACCCGCTCTCGGACCGCGAGTTCGGCTCGCCGACCGGCGTCACGACTGACAGCCGGTTCGCCAACCTCGTCACGCTCCTGGTCACGGCGCTCGAACTCGCCGTCGCCGCCTTCCTCGTCCACGTCGCCCCGGGGCTCGTTCAGCGGGTCGTCGAGGCGATACCGTACGCTCAGTAGACGGCGTCGTCCTCGAAGCGCCCCCCGTAGGCGGGGTGACGCGGGTGGGTCGCCTCGCGACCCTTCAGCACGACCCGCTCGAACTTCTGCCAGGAGTTCTCCCAGCCGAGGTGTGCGAACTCCGCGCGACAGCGCACCGCGTGGGACCACCCCCGTCGGCGGTACACCCGACGCGGGAGCCCCTCGCGGAACGCCTCGACGACAGACGGGACCGACGGCAGGGGTTCCTCGAACGCCGTCCACACCTCCCCGATGCTCCCCCGCAGGTGGGCGTACGAGGAGCCGAACGCCGGGAGCCCCGTCCCGCGAGCGATCTCGCCCGCGCGGCCGTTGTGGCGGGCCCAGTGCTTCGAGTTGTACACCTCGACGGCGTCCACGATGTGGCCGTACCGGTCGATGTCCGCGGCGTCGAGGCTCACCGTCGCGAACTCGGGGTGCGGAACCAGCACGACCGCGTTCTGTCGATCGAGTTCCCGCATCGTCGCCTCCAGTGTCAGGTAGTCGGGGATCGGCGCCGAGAGCCCGGTCGCGAGGATGTGCTTCCGGTTCCGCCAGCCGCCCGTAAACAGCTCCCGCGCCGGAACGACCAGCAGCTCCTCGTCGGAGAACGCCCGGGCCCGGGACTCGATCTCGGGCAGTCGCGTGAAGTGTGGGGCGTAGACCAGCGCGTCGAGCCCCCGGCGCTTGGCGCGGACGACCACGCGCTCGTCGAGCACCTTCACGTGGGGATCGACACGGAACTCGGTCACGCGCCGGGGTTTGTCGGAGCGGAATTTAGCCGTTGTCGTTCGGCGGACCCGTCAGGTGGATGGGCGGCTCACACCGTCCCATCGAGATCGAACGCCAGCGATCCCGCACTCCCCTCGTGACGGAGGAGCCGCTCCTTCAGCCCCGGATACCGGTAGCCACGGAGCGAGTCCGCCCCGACGACCCGGTGACACGGGACGACGAGCGGGAGCGGGTTGCGCGCGTTCGCACCCCCGACGGCGACCGGCGCGGACCCGAGCTCCGTCGCCAGCTCGCCGTACGTCGCCGTCGCTCCGTAGGGGATGCGTGCGACGCGCGCCCACACCCGTCCGGTGAACGTCTCGGGGTACTCGACGGTCAGGTCGAACCGTTCGCGCTCGTCCGCCGCGTACTCCCGGACCCGGCGACGGACCTCGGCGTCGGGCTCGCCGAGGAGCGAGGTGTCGAGGCGTATCGTGTACCCGAGGAGGTCGACGGCGAGGGATTCCATCGGAGCGTCGGTCAATAGAACGCCCCGAGTTCGGACTGGACCCCCGTGAGGACCCCCTCGTGAGCGAGCAGCGCCCGTTTCGCATCGAGGCCACCCGCGGCGGAGAACCCGCCGAGCGAGTCCGTCCCGACGACCCGGTGACATGGGACGACGACCGGGGCGAGGTTCCGACCGCAGGCCGACCCGACGGGCACCGGCGCGCTCCCGAGTTCGCTCGCCAGCTCGCCGTACGTCCGCGTCTCGCCGTACGGGATCGACGCCATCGCCGCCATCACCCGACCGACGAACGTCCCCGGGAACTCGACCGTGAGGTCGAACGTCCGGCGCTCGCCGCGGTCGTACTCGCGGACCTGACGTCGGATCACCTCGGGAGGCTCCGCTATCGCGTCCGCGTCGATCTCGAAGTCGAACCCCCGAACGGTGACGTGCAACACTACCTGCTCCGCGACGGGAGGTCTTCTACCTTCGGGCGTTCCCGCGGCCCCGTCCGGAGCGTACGCCCCCGCCCGGAACGGTTTAGTCCCGTCGTGCGCTCGCTCGGCTCATGTGGGAGTGCGCCATCGAGGGCTGTGGCCACCGGTCGGACGCCGCCGACGAACTCCTCCTCCACCAGGCGACCGACCACGACCCGGTCCGCTGTGAGATCTGCGGAAAGCGCGTCCCCGACGGGTACTTCGCCATCCGCCACGTGTTCGACGAGCACAGCCGGGCACAGTACATCCGGGCCTACGACGGCGACGCCGAGGAGATCAAGCGGCGGGAGGCGGTCCGCGAGGAGGTGGAGGGGGCGGTCGACCTGGAGGCCGTCGTCGAGCGACTGAACGCGAAGGGCGGGTAGGTGTTCGTTTCAGGACCCGGCAGAAGCCTCCAGTGCCGCTCGGCTCCGCCGAGTCAGGGTCGGGGGACGTCTCCAACGACGCGCCGAGTGGGGAATGCGCCCCGATCACGGGATGGGGAGGGACGTTCGCGGTCCGGCGGGTCTCGGGCGTTCTCCCTACCCGAAGGCGAGCCGCAGGACGAACATGACGACGAACGCCCCGACCGCGCCCATCAGACCGGATTCGACCGAGGAGCCACCCAGGACGACGAATCCGAGTAGTGTGCCGATCGAGACCGCGAGACCATACGCGATGGGGCGGCGAAGATCGGTCATGGTCGATCCGTTTTCTCCCACCCTGGAAAGCGTTTCCGAGCGGACGTACTCACTCGTGGAGAGCTGGAGGCCGATACGCGTCGGCGGGCGACAACTCGTGGTGAAAATCCCGGGTGATAGCCGTGTTCAGCCCCTGTCCGCGTCCGGTTAGCGCTCGCCTCTACTCCGAGCCTTCCGGGAGACCTGCTGACTCGAACCGTTCGGGACACGGCCACGCACCGCTCACCGTTCCTCGCTGTCCTACGCGAGCGAAGCGAGCGAGGAGGTCGAGGAGCGCTTTCAGCGCTCCTCACTGTCCAGCACGCGGATCTGGTCCCCGCGGACGGTGACCGGAATGGGAACGGTGGCCTCGTAGAGTTCGACGGTGACCTGGTCCTTGCCCTCGTCGATGCGCTGGACCTGGGCCTTCTCGCCCTTGAACGGGCCGGCGATGAGTTCGACGATGTCGCCCTCGGCGATCCCCTCGACGTCCGGCTTTGGCGAGAGGAAGTGCTCGACCTCCGTGATCGAGGACATCCCCGGGACGACCCCGCGGGCGTGGGGTATCTCGTCGAGGATGCGCTCGAAGACGCTCTCGTCGTCGGCCTCGACCATCACGTAGGAGGTGAGCTGGTCGGGCGCGAGCGCGGCGTGGATCGACGCCTCCTCGCGGTTCATGATCATGTCCGCGACGGTTCGCTCCTGGCTCGCGGTCGTCTTGACGGCGAAGATTCCCATCTCAGGCACCTCCGGGGACGAACGACATGAACACGAAGATGACGAACCCGAGCAGGCCGACCAGCAGGATACCCGCACCGGCGACGAGCGCGACCTGGGAGAACTCCTCGGTCGAGGGCGTACTCGCCAGCTTGAGCACGCGGGCGTACGAGGAGAGGTCTTTGGGGACTTCCATACCCGGACTTTTCCGCGCGGCTTTTTCTACCTGTTGGTCCGCACGCTACCGATACCACAGGTTGTGAGGATGCGACGCGCTGATCGCCGGGGGCCGAAAGTGTAGGCAGGAACGGGGGCGAGCCGTGAGTCCGACCGATCCGACTACTCCACGAAGTCGATGCCGCCGTCGGAGGTCGCCGTGCGGCTCTGGCTCCCGCCCTGCTGTGCCCGCTGTTCGCGCTCGGCCTCGCTCTTGCCGTAGATCTGCGGGCTCTCGACGCCCGTGACGACCACCATCGTCTCCATCTTCCCGTCGAACTCGGGGTTGACCGACGCCCCCCAGATGATGCGGGCCTCGGGATCGATCCGGTCGTAGATCTCCTCGACGACGCCCTCGGCCTCCTCGATGGACATGTCGGGGCCGCCGACGACGTTGACCAGCGCGGAGTTCGCGCCGTCGAACTCGACGTCGAGCAGCGGCGACCTGAGTGCGGAACGCATCGAGTCCTGGGCCTTGTTCTCCGAGTCGGACTCGCCGAGGCCGATCATGGCGACGCCGCCGTTCTCCATGATCGTCTTCACGTCGGCGAAGTCGACGTTCACCAGGCCGGGCTTGGTGATGAGTTCGGTCATCCCCTTGACCGAGCGCATCAGCACCCGGTCACAGATCTTGAACGCGTCCTGCAGGGGCAGGTTCGGTGCGAAGTCGAGCAGCCGGTCGTTCGGAATGACGATGACCGTGTCGGCCACCGCACGGAGCCGTTCGAGGCCGGCGTCGGCGTTCGCCCGGCGACGTTCGCCCTCCGCCGTGAACGGGATGGTGACGACGGCGATGGTGAGCGCGCCGGCCTCCTGGGCGGCCTGGGCCACGACCGGAGCGCTCCCGGTGCCGGTTCCGCCGCCCAGTCCGGCGGTGATGAACACCATGTCCGAGCCATCGATGGAGGCCTGGATGTCCTCAATGTTCTCCTGTGCGGCCTCCTCGCCGATCTTCGGGACGCTCCCGGCTCCGCGACCACCGGTCCGTTTCCGGCCGATGAGGATCTTCTTGTCGGCGATGACCTGCTGGCCGAGGTGCTGAGCGTCGGTGTTCGCCGCGATGAGCTCCGCGCCGTGGATGCCCTCCTGGGCCATCCGCGTCACCGTGTTCCCGCCGGCCCCGCCGCAACCGAACACCGTGATCTCCGTCTCGAGATCCGTGATGACCTCCGCCAGCTCCTCGTCGGTCATCGTCCCGGACGTGCTCGGCGCGGCGTCGCCCTCGGTTCCCTGGGTGGCCCCATCCACCCGGTCCTCCTCCGCCTCCTCGATGGCGCCCTCGATAAGCGAGTCCATGCTACCCGGCGCGTTGCGTGTGCCTCATATGTATCTATCGCCGGCGTCAGACGCTCGTCATACGGTTTCAGAGCTTCTCGCGTCCGATTTCGAGGTTCGGGCGTAAACCATTGAACGCGATATAAAAACACGACGGACGACTCTCCGCGTGACCCGTCCGCGTCTGACGGCGGCGCGCGGGGAGCGACGGACGAGAGCGAACGGGCCCCGGAGCGGCGGACCGACGACGGTAAACCGCCCCGTCGGCTACTCGTCCCATGACCCGAACGCACGCCGACCCGCCCTGGGTGAGTCTCTTCTCCGGCGGGAAGGACTCCTCCTGGGCACTCTACCGGGCCATCGAGGAGGGGCTCCCGGTGGAGCGGCTCGTCACCGTCCACCCGGAGGGGGAGTCGTTCATGTACCACGTCCCGGCGACCGAACTCGCCTCGCTCGCCGCCGAGAGCATCGGTATCCCGCTCGTCGACGTCCACCCGGCGGACTTCGAGGCGAGAGCGCCGGACGCGGAGACCTCCGGCGAGCGCGGCGACCGCGAACTCGAACCGCTCGAAGACGCGCTCGAACACCTCGCCCGCGAACTCGGCGGGCTCGGCGGGCTCACCGCCGGCGCGGTCGAGAGCGAGTACCAGACCTCGCGTATCCGGGCGATGGCCGATCGGCTCGGCTGTGAGCTGTTCGCCCCGCTCTGGGGCGAGGACCCGCTCGAACTCGCCGAGGCGATGCTCGATGCCGGCTTCGAGATACGGATACTTCAGGTGGCGGCCGCCGGCCTCGACGAGTCCTGGCTCGGCCGCCGGCTCGACGCCGACGCGCTCGCGGAACTGGAGTCGCTCAACGAACGCTACGGCGTCCACCTCCTCGGGGAGGGCGGGGAGTTCGAGACGTTCGTGGTCGACGGTCCGCACATGTCCCGGCCGATAGAACTCGAGTACGAGCGCGTCTGGGAGGGCGACCGGGGGCACCTCCGGGTGACCGACGCGCGACTCGGATGAGCGGAGCGGGGAACCCCTTGTGCCGTGCCCGATATCGGGCTTACTCGCGGTCCCCGTTGGTGAGGCGGGTGTGCGCGCCGACGAGCGCGCCGGCGAGGTCGAGATTCTCGAGGTGGGCACCCTCGTCGACGATGGAGTCCTGGACGTCGCAGTCGAGGATGGTCGCGTCGGGGAAGACGACGGAGCCTTCGAGCGAGGAGGACTCGACGCGGGCACCGGCCATCACGTGGACGTTCTCGCCGACCTCGGAGCCCTCGACGATCGCCGAGTCGGCGACGATGCTCTCGCCGCCGAGCGCCCACCGGACCGCTTCGAGGTAGGACTCGGGCGTGCCGATGTCGTACCAGGCGTCCTCGAAGGTGAACGCGTGGACGGGCTCGTGGGACTGGAGCCACTGGAGGAACCAGCCCGGCTCGTCGGGGTTGTTGTCGTCCGTGAGGTACTCCTCGAAGCGGAGCGACTCCCGGGGGAGCGCGTAGCAGGCGATAGAGACGAGCGTGCTGCGCGGGTCCGCGGGTTTCTCCTGGAAGTTGACGACCCGTTCCCCTTCCAGTTCGACGAGGCCGTAGGACTTGGCCTTCTCTCGCGATCCTACGTCGTAGGCGGCGAGCGTGGCCGTCCCGTGTCCCTCGAAGTGGTCGAGGAAGTCCCGGAGGTCGAACCCCATCATGTTGTCGCCCGCGACGACCAGCAGGTCGTCGTCGACCCCCTCGCGGTCGACGAGCTGGGCGAGCGCGCCGACGACCCCGAACTTCTCGTCCTCCTCGCTCGTCTCCTCGACCGAGAGGACCGGCTTCTCGAACCCGCTCTCGTCGAGATACTCCTCGAAGTCGCCGGCGAACCGCTCGTTCGTGCTCACGTACACCGTCTCGACCCGGTCGTCGCGTTCGAGCTGGTCGAAGATGCGGTCGATCACCGTCGTCTCCCCAACGGGGAGGAACATCTTCGGCCGGTGCTTCGTGATCGGCCACAGGCGTGTCGCGTACCCGCCGGCCAGCACGACTGCTTTCATAACCCGGACTGTTACTGGGGCGGGGTAAAGCACTTCTCATTCGATCGGACAGGTGACCGATCCCCTGAGGTACAGGGGCTCACGTACCGTTGCAGTCCGGATGGGTTCCTGTCGCCGGACCGTCGTCGGCGTGCCGGACGGACGGCGGTCCCCGACCGCCCAAGACAAGGGATATACGGGACCGGAGCCACCGCCCGAGCATGCAGGGCGCAGACCGGACGACGCGCCAGCGCATCGCCGACTTCCTCCGCGAGGACACCGCCCGGGCCGGGACGCTCGCCAACGAGTTCGGCATCACCACCGCCGCCGCGCTCACACACGTCGAACACATCGCCCAGTCGCTGGCGAGCGAGGGCGACGAACAGCTTCTGGTCGCCCCGCCCGAGTGCCGCGACTGCGGGTTCACCGACTTCGACGATCTCGTCAACCGACCGTCGCGGTGTCCGGAGTGTCGCTCGGAGAGCATCGAAGAGCCGGCGTTCCGCGTGGAGTGAGAGCAGAGACGCCGAACGCCGGCGCTTCGAAGAGGAGCCGGCGTTCCGCGTCGGCAGCGTGTCCCGACGGTGTAACCCGGACACGCGCGCCGCGGGGTTCTACGACCCGGTGAAGTCGATCCGCCCGCCCGGGGAACCGGTCGAGAGGTCCGCGTCCTCGCTCGGTCCCAGTGAGTCGAACGCCAGGTCCTCGTCGGTCAGGTAGACGTCGCCGTCGTGGACCGTCACGTCCACGCCGTCGAGGTACGCCCCCTCGCAGGGGCCGAAGTTACAGTACCCCGTGTCGGTCTCGAACGTCGCGCCGTGTTTCTGACAGACGAGTTCGTCGTTCCGGACCATCCCACCTGACCCCTTGTCGAACCGGACGTCCGTCCAGTGCTGACAGTAGTTCTCCCAGGCGGCCACCCCGTCGGCCAGCCGGACGAGGACGACCTCCACCTCGTCGAACCCCTCGCGGGCGGTGAACAGGAGCGTCCCGCCCTCGGGGATCTCCGAGAGCGCGGCGATGCGCCGGTCCTCGCTCGGTGCCATACCCGAGGTCGGGCCGCGAACGGTTCCAACCTTGCGGTCGGCCCCGAACCGCCACTACCGGAACCACCGAGTAGGAGCGACACGAAGCGGGCTCGTGACCGATCTCGACCGGCTCGAACGTCTCGGGAGGGCCTCGGGGGTGGCGTTCGTCCTCGTCTCGCTCGGGGCCATCCTCTCGGCGACGCTCGTCTCGCCGACGTTCACCTGGACCGGGAGCGCGCTCTCGGATCTCGGTGCGCCCGGCACGGCGACCGCGCTCCTGTTCAACGGCGGGCTCGTGCTCTCCGGTCTGGTCGCCCTCCCGTTCGTCGCGTGGCTCTACCGCTACGGCCGGAACGGCCTCGAACGGACCGGGGGCGCGGCCCTCGGCGTTTCGGCCGTCCTGAGCGCCCTCGTCGGGGTCTTCCCGACCGGAACCCCTCAGCACTTCCCGGTCGCGGTCGCGTTCTTCCTCTCGGTCCCGGTGGCCCTCTGGACGCACGCGACCGGCTCGTACCGCGCCGGCCAGGCCCGCGACGCCGTGGTCGGGTTCGTCTGCGGCACGCTCGATCCCGGAGCCTGGCTCGTCTGGGGACTCTACGTCCGGACGGTCGCCCCCGGGCTCGCCATCCCGGAGATCGTGGGCGTCCTCGGACTGCACGCGTGGGCGCTCTACACGGTGTTCTCGTCCCGACGGCAGGGGAGCGGGCGTACCCGGGAGGACCGTACCGACGGCACCGACGGCCGCGAGCGGGCTACCCCGGGCGGGTGGGATCAGTAACAGCGTTCCTCGACGCGCTCGTCGTAGAGCCGTCGGAGGAGTTCGGTGATCGGGCCGCCGCCGACGGCGATGCCGTCGATCGACTCGATCGGGCGAACCTCCCACGTCGAGCTGGTGAGGAACGCCTCGTCGGCGTCCCGCACGTCGTCGAGGTCGTACGCACCCGTCTCGACCGGGAACGGCTCGTCCTCGGCGAGTTCGAGCACTACCTCGCGCGTAACGCCGGGGAACAGGTCGCCCGCCTCGGGGGTCCGGAGGGTCCCGTCGGCGACGAAGAAGAGGTTGCTCGTCGCCCCCTCCGCGACGCGGCCCTCGACGTCGCGCAGCAGCGCCTCGTCCGGACGGTAGGAGTCGTTGGCGGCCCGCCGGAGTTCGAGGCGCGCGAGGACGCCGTTGAGGTAGTTGTGGGTCTTCGCGTCGGCCGGGAGCGACGCGTCGGGGACCCGTCGGGTCCGCACCGACTGGACCACCGCGGGGCCGTCCCAGACGTCCTCGCCGTCGAGTCCACCCCGTGGGAGGGCCTCCACCGTGACGACGACGGTCGGATCGACCTCCTCTTGGGGGGTGAGCGTTCCCGGCTGGACGCCCCGCGTGATCGAGATCCGGACGCGGGCGTCGGCGAGGTCGTTCGTGTCGAGGGTCTCGGCCACCCTGAGCGGGAGGTCTCCGGGCACCGCCCCGGGCATCCCGAGCGTCTCGCAGGTCCGGGCCAGCCGCGCGGCGTGGCGGTTCCACTCGAACACTTCGCCGCCGTACGCCCGCATCGTCTCGAACGCCGCGTCCCCGTAGCGGAACCCCCGGTCCTCGACCGGGACGGTCGCCTCCTCGCGGGGGAGGAGTTCGCCGTCGACGTGATACTGTACCCCGTCCGTGTCGCGCGTCACGACCGCCGGCTCACCCGAGACGGTCGTCGGCCGCCTCCTGCCAGTCCGTGATGCGCTTCTCCGAGATCCCCGACGCGTCGGCGAGTTCGGCGGAGTCGGCTCCGGCGAGGTCGGCCACCGTCTCGACGCCCGCGTCGGACAGGCGCTTGCCGTACGCCTGCCCGATGCCGCTGATCGAGTCGACCGGCTCGCTACCCGCGTCGGTCCCGTCGTCCGTCCCGTCGGTCTCCTCGGTCTCGTCGACCTCCTCGGATTCCGCTACGGACCCGCTCTCGGCGACGCCCGTCTCGGTCGACGGCTCCGGGGCGGCGTCCTCGGGCTCGACGTCCACGTCCGGCTCGTCGGGGGTCGGCCCGGCGGCCTCGGCGGGTTCGGCTGCCTCCCGCTCCGTTCCGGCGTGGTCGGTCACGGTGGTTCCCTCGGCCGGTTCGGCCGGCTCGGTCGCCGCGTCGGGGTCGGGCGGCTCCTCGGTGAGCGAATCGGTGGAGGCCGCCGCGTCGGTCCCCGCGGTCACCGCCTCGTCGAGTTCGTCGGGGTCACCGGCCTCGTCGTGCTCGGGCGAGTCGTCGGTCCCCGACGCCAGGGCCTCCGACGTCGCGTCGACGTCGGCCGACTCTTCCGGATCGTGTTCGACCCGGACGTCCGTCGTCCGCCGTTCGACCTGCTCCCCCCGGTCGGACCCGTTCCCGCCGATGCCCAACCACGAGCGGATCGTATCCAGCAGTCCCATGCGTAGGGAAAGCGGGAGGTGGTACTTAAATCCGTTCGCAGTCGAGCCGCCCGTCCCCGATCGGCCCTGGGAGGATGGCGGGCGGGGAGCGGTTACAGCCGCGACCTGAGCGCCCGGTTCATCGCGTCGACCGGGGCCTCCCGGCCGGTCCATCGCTCGAACGCCGCGACCCCCTGGTAGAGGAGCATCCACGCGCCGTCGACGGTCGTCGCGCCCGCGGCCCCGGCCTCGCGGAGGAGTCGTGTCTCGACCGGGCGGTAGACCGCGTCGAGCACCGCCAGCCCGCCGTGGAGCGCCGCCTCGGGGACCGGGGAGACGTCCTCCTCCATCCCGACGCTGGTGGCGTTGACGAGCACCGAGGCGTCGGCCAGCAGGTCCGGGAGGGCGTCGAGGGGGTGAGCCGTCGCACCCTCGACCGCTCCGGCGAGCTCCTCGGCCCGCTCGACCGTCCGGTTGGCGATTCGAACGTCCATACGCTCGTCGGCGAGCGCGAACGCCGCCGCCCGCCCCGCCCCGCCCGCCCCGACGACGACGGCCGAGCCCGCCAGGTCGACGTCGTGCCGCTCGAACGCCCGAACGATCCCCTCGGCGTCGGTGTTGTGTCCCGTCGGTGTCCCGGAGAAGTCGACGGTGTTGACCGCGCCGATACGCGCGGCGAGGTCGTCCGGCTCGACGAGGTCGAGGACGTCCCGCTTGAACGGGATGGTGACGTTCAGCCCCGCGATACCCAGCGCCTCGGCCCCGGCGAGCGCCGCCGGGAGCGCGTCGGGTTCGGGCTCGAACGTGACGTACCGCGCCTCGATCCCGAGCTCCTCGTAGGCGGCCTCGTGCATCGGTGGCGAGAGCGAGTGACCCACCGGGTTGCCGAGCAGACCGAACACGTCCATACGCGGTCGGGTCGGGGGCCGGTCGCATACGTGGTTCGATTCGACCGGGCGGCCCTACTCCCGCTCGTTGACCGCGAGGACGGGCACGTCCGAGCGCCGGATGGTCCGCTCGGTCGTGCTCCCGAGGAGGTACCGGTCGAGACCGGTCCGCCCGCGCGTCCCCATCGCGATCAGATCGACGTCGTGCTCGTCGGCGTACGCGAGGAGTGTCTTCGCCGGTGAGCCCTCGCGGACGTCGGTGACGGCGTCTAGACCGGCCTCCTCCGCTCGCGCCGCGACCGCCGCCGTCCACCGCTCACCGTCCTCCCCGAGCCGCTCGCGGAGTCCGGTTATCGACGCGAAGTCCCGGACCGAGTCGAGCCGCTCGACGTCGACCGCGGTGACCGCGTGGACCCTGGCACCGACCCGTTCGGCGACCGCGATCCCGTGCCCGGCCGCCCGGGCCGCGTGGTCGCTCCCGTCGGTCGGAACGAGGACGTCCGTGTACTCCCCCTCGAGACGGCTCCCCCCGGTCGCCCGGGCCGTCAGGACCGGCACCTCCGCCAGCCGCAGGACGCGCTCGGTGACGCTCCCCGCGACGTACCGCTCCAGGCCGGTCCGTCCGTGCGTCCCCATCGCGATCAGGTCGACCCCGTTCTCGGACCCGTACTCGAGGATCGCCTCGGCCGGGCTCCCCCTGACCAGCGTCGTCTCGACACGGTCCTCCTCGTCCGCCACGGCTTCGACCGCCTCGATCGCCGTCCGCCCCTCGGATTCGAGGCGCTCGACGAACGCCTTGTCCACCCCCCCGGCATTGAACGGTCCCGCCGCGGCCTGGACGTCGACGACGTTGAGGAGGTGTACCGTCGCGTCGAACGCGCGGGCGAGATAGACGCCGTGCTCGGCCGCCCGGACCGCGTGCTCGCTCCCGTCGGACGGGATCAGAACGGTGTCGTACATGGCGTACACAGCGTGGAGTCGGGCCGCACCCGATAAATAACGGGGTGTCCGGCACCGGTCGCGAGTACCCTCGTAGCGTCCGCCTGCTCTACACTGGTTCACTCGGGTCGCCCGTCGAAACGGCCGCCGGGATTGAGATCGGAGCGGCCACCACTCCGGCGTGCGACGCTTCACCGGACCGGGCGGGGCCGGTCCGGGGACATTAGTACCCCCGGCGGGAACGACCTCCCGAGCGATGTCCAGAAAGGCGACGTTCGAGGTGTTCCGGGACAACGCGGACGAGTGGCGGTGGCGTCTCGTCGCCTCCAACGGCAACATCATCGCGGACAGCGGCGAGGGATACCAGTCGAAACAGGGCGTCGAGCGGGGGATAGAGAGCGTGAAACGGAGCGCGCCGGACGCCGAGGTGCAGTTCCGCGAGGGCACCTGAGCGCGCGCCGCGTCCAGCGACCGTCCAGCCCCCGTAGCCGCCCAGCCCCGGCAGCCGAGCGGCCCGTGATCTATCCCTCTGCTACCGATACGTCCGAAACCGTCGATTTCAGGCCTCCAGTCCGGTAAATTCCGAACCAGCCGCTAGAATCCCATATCGAGTGGCTCAGCGGCCAGGGACGCGAAATTCGGGGGAAGGAGCCGTATCTTGTGAATTATAAGCGGTGACGCTCTGGTGGGAGACGAACGGAGGAACGCGAGGACGCCAGCATGAACTCGAAACCACTCCGGACCGTCGCTCTCCCGGCGATCGGTCCGGCCACCGGAGTCGTCGGATACCCATGAGAAGACAGTCGCTGCGGATGATCGGGATGGCGGTCGCGCTCACCCTCCCCTGGGTCGTCACGTGGATCGTCACGTCCGTCCTCCCGGTCCTCGCATCCCTCCTCGGCGTCGGGTACGAGGTCCCCGCCCTGTTCGCGGACATGTCCACGCTCACGATCGTCGCGGTGAGCGGGCTCTCCGTCCTCGGGGCGTCCTTCCTGCTCGCGTGGGGGGCCGAAACCGCCGAGAAGGACGTCCCCCGGGCGTTCGCGATCGCGGTGCTCGCGGTGCTCGCGGTCGCGCCCGAGTACGCCGTCGACGCGCTCTACGCCTGGAACGCGGGCGTCTACGCGGGCACCGAGCGCGGCATCGAGGCCGGTAACCTCGCCGTCGCCAACATGACGGGGGCGAACCGCATCCTCATCGGGATCGGGTGGGCCGGGATCGCCCTGTTCACCGTCTATCGTGCCGGGTCGTCGGCCGACCCCGCCGTCGAGGAGCGCTCCGGGGTCCTCGCCGACGTCGTGACGATCGACCGGGAGATCGGACTCGACATCGTCTTCCTGCTCGCCGCGACGGGCTGGGCGTTCCTCGTCCCCCTGAACGGAGGCATCGACATCCTCGACATGGCCTTCCTCGTCGGGCTCTACGTCGCCTACATCCTCATCATCCTCCGGGGCGACGTCGACCCGGCCGAGGAGCACGTCGGCGTCCCCGCCTACCTCCAGCGGTTCCCGAAGCGGAGGCGGATCTCGACCGTTCTCCTGCTGTTCGCCTACTCCGGGCTGATGATCTTCACCGCGGTCGAGCCGTTCGCCCACGGGCTCGAAGAACTGGGGCAGAACATCGGCGTCCCCTCGTTCTTCATGATCCAGTGGATCGCGCCGCTGGCCTCCGAGTCCCCCGAACTGATCGTCGTCCTCTACCTGGTGAACAAGGCCCGCTCGACCGCGGGGTTCAACGCGCTCATCTCCTCGAAGCTCAACCAGTGGACGCTCCTGATCGGGACGCTCGTGGTCGTCCACTCGCTCGCGCTGGGGCGGTACGGCGTGCTCGCCTTCGACCAGAAGCAGGCCGCCGAGATCTGGATCACCGCGGCGCAGTCGCTGTTCGCCATCGCCGTCCTCGTCAACTTCGAGATATCCGTCAGGGAGGCGCTCGTACTGCTACTCCTCTTCCTCTCGCAGGTGGTCATCGAGTTCCTCATGATCCGCGACGCCATCGCCATCGGGATCTCGAGCTACGAACTGCTGCTCGTCTACACCGCGATCTACATCGTCATCGGCGTCGCGCTGTTCGTCCTGCGTCGTCACGCGCTCGCTGGCATCCTCCGGCGTACCACCGGGACGATCAGCGAGGCGTTCTCGACGGGCGAGAGCCAGGCCCGGAGCGGCGACGACTGACGGACACGAGCCGACCTCGCACCATCCCGGATCCCCCGCCGCTCCCGCACCGACCCCCCGTTCGAATCCCGACCCCCTCCGGACAGCCCCGGCCGGTCCGATATCGGGAGGGTTAATCCCGACCGACGGGAACGCCCCGACGTGCTAGCCATCGTCGTCAGCAGGGACGACTCCGCCTCGGTCCACGTCGGCGAACACCTCCGGGGACTCGTCGAGTGGACCGGGCGCGTCGACGACGCGCGGCCCGACGCCGAGGGGGGCGGCCGCTACTACTCCGCACCCGGAGCCGAACTCCGCGAGTTCGACGACCTCCACATCCACCTCGAGCGGCCCGCCGAGGCGTTCTCCGAGCCCCCCGACCTCCTGGTGTTCGCCTCGCGGCACGCGGGCGACACCGGGGCGCTCCTGACCGCCCACACGACCGGGAACTTCGGCCCCGCCGACTACGGCGGCGAGCCGAACGCCCTCGCACGCGCCGCGCCGAACGCCCTCGCGGAGATTCACGATGCGTTCGAACGACACGCGCCCGATGGCTACGACGTCGGGATGGAGTGCACCCACCACGGACCGACCGAGGTGGGCGCGCCCTCGCTGTTCGCCGAACTCGGCTCCGGCGAGGACCAGTGGAACGACCCTGCCGGTGCCGAGGCGGTCGCGCGGGCGGTCCTCGATCTTCGAGGGACCGACCCGGACCGCGAGCGCCAGATCGTAGGGTTCGGCGGGGGTCACTACGTCCGTCGGTTCGAGCGGGTCCTCGCGGAGACCGACTGGGCGGTCGGCCACGTCGCGGCCGACTGGGGCCTGGAGGCGATGGGCGACCCCCGCGACCCGGCGAACCGGGCGGTGATCGCGGCGGCGTTCGAGCGGTCGGGCGCGACCCGAGCGTTGCTCGACGGCGACGGCGATTCGCGGGCGATTCGAGAGGCCATCGAGGCCGCGGGCTACGAGACCGTGGGCGAGCGGTGGCTCCGGGAGACCGCGGGCGTCCCCCTCGATCTCGTCGAGCGGGCGGAGGACCGGCTCTCGTCGATCGACGAGGGGCTCCGTTTCGGCGCGGATTCCAGGGAGTTCGACGGCGAGTTCGAGACGGCCACCCTGCCCGCGGACCTGCTCGGCGAGGCGGTCGGCATCGACCGCGAACGGGTCCGCGAGACGGTGGTCGACTCGACCGTGGCGTTCGAGTCGACTGAGAACGGAACCGTCCCCGACGGCCGGATCGCCGTCCGGGAGACGTCCGACCGCGAGTCGATCGTCGACGACCTCCTCGACGTCCTCCGGGAGAAGTACGACTCGGTCGAGCGCGAGGACGGCGCGGTCACCGCCCGGACGAGCGGGTTCGACCCTGAGAAGGCCCGAACCCTCGGCGTGCCGGAGGGACCGGCGTTCGGCCGGCTGGCGGCGGGGGAGGTAGTGGAAGTCGAGGGGCGGGAGATACCCCCCGAGGCAGTCGAGGGGACGACCGAGCGGCGGTTCGATATCTGAGGAGGACGAGGCTGCCCGCTGCGCCGGCGGTCAGGGCCCCGAGAACTCCTCCTCGACGTCGGACTCGCTGACGTAGGAGGCGAACCTGACCCCGACGAGGCTGATGAGGATGCCCGAGAGGACGAACAGCGCGAGCCGGGTCCAGACGGAGAAGGCGATCCCCTCGACGGAGACGGGCCCGAATTCGACCGCCGGGATCGTGAGGGGGGCGATGACGCCGCCGCGTTCGAGGAAGTACGCGGAGAACCCGCGGACGACGAGGCCGACGGCGACGACGCCGAACGGGAGGTTGAGCAGCGACGACCGGACCCCGCCCTCGTCGAGCAGTTCGTCGAGGAGGCGACCGGTCGAGGCGGCCAGCGCCGCGAGCGCCAGCCACGGGACGCTGTCGAAGACGAACCGCATGGCGACGAGCGGCGACGCCGGGTCGGCCATCCCCGAGACGCCGATGGCCCCGGCGAACATCCCGACCAGGGCCAGCCCCACGCCGACCACGTAGGTGACGAGCGAGACCTGCCCGGCGTAGAACGCCTCGCGGAACAGCGCCGGGAGCCGGGCCAGGAGGTCGTCGATGCCGAGGCCCTTGTAGAGAAGGAAGACCCCGATGACGGCCGCGATAGCGGACACCGCGATGGTGAGGCTGTCGGCGAGCAACAGCAGGAGGGGGAACACGAGCAGCGTCACGCCGATGGGGACCAGCACCGTTCCGCGGAGCTCCTCGTCGCCGAGGAACTGCTTGAGCAGGTAGTAGGTGGACTCGATGTCGTGGGCCTGCCGGACGACGACGCGGTCGACGGCGTCGACCCGAACCCTGGACTCGACGATCGGGAGGAGCCGCTCGTCCTCGGCGCTGTCGATGACCACCACCGCGGACTCCGGATCGAAGCGTTCGACGAGTTCGTCGGTCTGTCGGGCGACCGCGCGGTCGGCCGCGACGGCGTCGCCCGTCCCCCGGCCGGAGACGACGGCGACGACCGCCTCCTCGCCCGACTCCTCGAGGTCCCGCGCCACGCGGAGCGTCTCGAGCAGGCAGTTGACACGGGAGTCCTCCGGATCGTCGACGCCGACTTCGACGACGAGCTCGCGGACCGCCTCGACCCCGACCAGCGGCCCGTCCGGCGCGAGCCCCCCGCGGTCCACGCACACGACCAGCGTGCTCACTACCGGAGGGACGACCCCCGCCGTAAAAAAGGCTCGTCGATCGGCCGGGGATTACTCGACGGACGGTCAGCGATAAAGAAACCGGACAGTACGGGTCCCGAGGATCGACGAGCACGCGAGCGACGGGTTCGTGAGTGAGTGTCGTCGCCCGGCCTGGCGGATGGGGCGTCGGCGACGCCGGGCCCGTTCAGTCGAACCGGAACCGCTCGACCGAGGCCCCGGGGACGAGCGCCGAGGCGATACCCGCGCCGAAGGCGTAGGCGACGCTCGCGGCCCCCCCGCGAAGTCGCTGGAGCGGCGACCTCGAAGGGGAGAGCTCCTTCACGGTGGCCTCCTCGCCGAGCGTCTCCTCCAGCCGGTCGAGGGTCTCCTCGCGCGTGCCGAGCTCGTCGACCAGTCCCCGCTCGTGGGCCTCCCGCCCCAGGTACACCTTCGCCTCGGTCGCCCGGATGCGGTCGGGATCTTCGTTTCTCCCTTCGGCGACGGTCTCGACGAACAGGTCGTAGTAGTCGTCGATGAGCCCCTGGAGATAGCGCCGCTCGTCCTCGTCGACGTCCGTCGGGAACGCGCCGGCCTCCTTGTACTCGCCGGCCTTGAACTGCTCGTAGTTCAGGCCCACCCGATCCAGCAGCTCCTGACCCGTGATCCGCGACCCCCGGACGCCGATGGAGCCGACGATCGACCCCTCGCGCGCCCAGAGCTCGTCACAGCCGCTGGCGATCCAGTAGCCCCCCGACGCGCAGACGTCGGTCGTGTAGGCGACCGTGGGGCCGTCGAACTCGGCGGCGGCGAGCCGGATGTCGTCGCTCGGGACGACCTCGCCCCCGGGCGTGTTCAGGTGCAACAGGAGCGCCTCGCTCGCGTCGTCCTCGTCGGCGCGTTCGATGCGCTCGACGACCTCGTCCGCGCCGGGGCTCGTCGGCCCGGACGGTGGGAACGAGGGGCTCCCGCCGTCGCGGGTGATGGGCCCGTCGACGGCCACCTCCGCGACGTTGTGCGAGGGGAACCTCGCGGCGGCGAACCGCCCGCCGAGACGGACGCCGAGGACGAGCAGTCCGAGCGCGAGGACGACACCGAGGAGCCGGGCGAGGCTCCCGCTCGGCAGGAAGACGAACAGCACCCAGCCGACGACCGCCGCGAGGGCGGCGGTGACGACGACGAAAAACAGCCGACCGGCGGCACTCGTCCGGTCGGTCATGGCGTATCACGGCGCATGGTCCGACCTGCGGGGGGCCAACGGTTAGGGCTATCGCCCGCCCCGGTCGTGCGTCCGTCGGCGGATTCCGCTAGCCTGGGGTCGCGATATAGACCGTGGCGGTCGCTGACGGGAAGGGGAACTCCGGCTTGCGGATCGAATCGAGACAGGGTAGACGCCCGGGAACCGGGCCCGCGGGTGTGGCGAGTCTACAGCAGACCGGCCTTCTGGAGCTTCATCAGGTCCTCGGTGTCGAGGGTCTCGCCGTCCTTGAAGCTCTGGTAGATCTCCTCGGCCTCGCGCTTTGCCTCCTCGCGCTTCTCCTCGCGCTCGGACTCGCGCTCGCGCTCCTCCTCCTTGTCCATCTCGCGGAGGCGCTTCTGGACGCGGACGAAGTCCTCGTGGTGGCGGTCGGCGGCCTCCTGGGCCTCGACGAACTTCTCGTGCCACTCGTCGGCGTCGTCGCGGATGTCGTCGGCCTCGCGGTAGGCCTGGATCATCTCGTTGTGGTGCTCCTGGGCCTCGTCCGCGAGTTCGGTGACCTTCTGGTGGTGCTCGCTGGCCTTCGCGCGGACCTCCTTGGCCTTGGACTTGAGCTCGTCTAAGTCCTGGTTCTGGTCGAGCTTCTCCTTGCGGTCCTCGAGGCGGGTGCGCTTGTCCTCGATCTTCTCGATGAGTTCGCGCTCCTCGTCGCTCGAGAGCACCTGCGTCTGCTGTTTGAACTCGAGGTCCTCGATCTCCTCCTTGAGCTGGTCGACCGACTTCCCGTCGTTCAGTTCGAGCTCGTCCTTGAGCTCGTCGACCTTGTCGAACAGCTCGTTGGCCTTCGCGTTGAGCTCGTTGCGCTGCTGTTTGTGCTCCTGGACCTGTTCGTTGAGCTCGTCGCGTTTCTCGCGGTGCTGCTGGGCCTCGTCGACCTTCTCGCGGGTCTTGGCGTTGAGCTCGTCGCGCTTGGATGCGCGTTCACTCGCCTTCTGGTTGAGGTCGTTCCGCCGGTCTCGGAGCTGACCGGCCATCTTGATGAGCTGACCCTTCGATTTGTTCTCCAGGTCGTCGTCTGTCAGTGCTACGTTCTTGGACTCGTCAATACTCTCTGCCATGGTTATCGTCGATTCCATTACCGCTTCGGCGTTCCACAGGCGCGGCTCCCGGGTGCGGCTGCCACCGGACAAGCAGTTTCCCTGTCATCTGGGCGTCGTGCGATGCTGTCGAACGCCGGAGGCGTTCTGGTATCCTTCGGTACAGGGTAGAGGAATTTAAACGTTTTGGTGGTCCCGATCCCGGCGACCCGGCCCGTACCGCACCACAGCGGCGCGTTAACTGATACCACGGTAACCCGGGCGGTATATTAACCCGACCGGGTGCGACGGAGCCCGCGGATGACGGATCGGGATGGTCGCGCTCAAGTGTCGCGCCGGTCGAGAGGGGACCGTGACCGACGACCGAACGCGGCCACCCGATGACGAGCCGTCGGCGGGCGCGGGACCGACCGAGACCGTCCGTGCCCGCGGCCACGAGAACGTGGCCGGGACCCACGCGAGCACCTGGGAGCTGACGAGCGACGACTGGCTCACGCCGGCGGGTGACTGCATCGTCGGGGTCGAGGCCGACCGTACTCCGGCCGAGTTCGACCCGGCGTTCGTTGCAGCCTGCCGGGACGCCGACGCGACCGTCGTCGCGACGCTCCGCGCGGGCGGCCACGAGGCCGTCGTGACCGGCCGCGGCGACCCCGATCTCACCTTCGAGGACGAACGGAGCCTCGTGGCCCGGACCAGCGACTACGTCGACGACCGGACGGTGATGGTGGGCGCGGACGCGGCCGCCGCGGACCTCGACCGCGACCTCGTCGCCGCGCTCGCTGACGGGGCGGCGCTGACCCTGACCCTCCGCATCGAGCCGTAGGGCGAGGGATCGAAACCCCGCCCGAATCCCCGCCTACGAAAGCCCCAAGACCGCGCCGTCCGTCTATCAGCTATGCGACAGCAGCTCCCGCGCCCCCCCGACGGCGGCCTCCTGAACGCCGCCCGGTTCGGGGGGAACCCCCGTCGGTTCCTCGAGGGCGTCCAGTCGCGGTTCGAGGACCTCGTCGCGGTCCCCATCCCCGGTCGCGGTCCGCTCGTTGTCGTGACGAACCCCCGTCTCGTCCACGACGCCCTCTCGCGGCCCGCCGAGTTCCCGCGGATCGCCGCGAGCGGCTCCGCGGCGATGATCGCCGAACAGGGGCTCGTCCAGAGCGAGGGCGATCTCTGGGAACAGCAGCGCTCGATCATGGCCTCCGCGTTCGCGGGCAGGCAGGTCACCGCGTACGCGAACACGGTCGGCGAACGGGTCGAGGAGCTCGCCGCCGAGTGGCGGGCCGACCCCGGCGAACGGAACGTCCACGCCGAGATGACCCGGCTCACCATCCGCGTCGCCTCGGAGATCCTTCTGGGGGACGACATCGGCCACGAGGCCGCCGACGAGTTCCACGGCTGGATGCAGACCGCCGGCCGCGAGTTCGAGTTCTCGCCGACGAGCCTGGCTCCCGAGTTCCTCAGCCCCACCTCCGAGGAGTTCGAGGCGGTGGCCGACGAGATACGGGCGATGGGCGAGGAGATCATCGCCCGGCGCCGCGAGAAGCTCGCCGAGGACGGCGGCGACGGCGAGGAGCCGAGGGATATGCTCGCGCTCCTCCTCAGGGCCGAGGAGAACGGCGTCGAGATGCCGCCGAACCAGATCCGCGACGAGGTCCTCACGTTCCTCATCGCCGGCCACGAGACGACCGCGCTCTCGCTCACCTACGCCTGGGCGCTCCTGTCGTGGCACCCCGAAGCCCGCGAGCGCGTACGCGAGGAGGCCCGCGAGGTGCTCGGTGACTCGACCCCGCGGTACGAGCACGTCCGCGAACTCGACTACACTCAGCGGGCGTTCCGCGAGGCGATCCGGCTCTACCCCGCGGCGTGGGCGGTCTTCCGCTCGACGACCGAGGAGGTCCGTCTCGGCGACTACGCCATCCCTCCGGGCGCGTCGATCATCCTCCCACAGTGGTCGATCCACCGAGACCCGCGCTACTTCGAGAACCCGCGGGAGTTCGATCCCGACCGGTGGGCGCGCCGGAACCCGCAGAACGTGGAAGCGTACTTCCCGTTCTCCTCGGGGCCACACTCCTGTATCGGCCAGGCCTTCTCGCTGTCGGGCGCGACGCTCGCGCTGGCCGGACTCGCCCGCGAGTTCGACGTCGAGATCGCCGAGGACGCGCTCTCCGACCTCCGGGTGACGCCCACGCTCCGACCGGCCGGGGACGTCACGGGACGTATCGAGCCCGTCGACTGAGCCAGGACACACTTTCCTCGGCGCTCACGGCCCCGTTACTCCCGTCCCGCACCGATCCCGATCTCGAACCGGGCCCCACCGTCCGTCCCCTCGGTGACCTCGATCCCCCAGCCGTGTGCCGCGACGATCTCGGCGACGATCGCCAGCCCGAACCCGGTCCCTTCCGACGCGGTCGTGTATCCGGATTCGAAGACGTGTTCACGCTCTCCCTCGGGGATGCCGGGCCCGGTGTCCTCGACGTAGAACCCGGGGGAGTCCTCGCACCAGCCGACGCGCACGAGTATCCCGTCGCGACTGTCCTCGGTGGAACCGTCCCGATCGGCCCCACCGCCCGTGGAGCTGTGCGCCGCGCTCTCGTCGGCCGGAGGCCGACTACCCGTGGAGCTGTGCTCCACGCTGTCCTCGCGAGCCTGCGAGCGAGGGCTCGTCGAACCGTGTTCGACGGCGTCATCGGGCGAAGCCCGATTGCTCGTGGAGCTATGCTCCACGCTGTCCTCCCGAACCTGTGAGAGAGGGCTTGTCGAGCCGTGCTCGACAGCGTTCCGAAACAGGTTCTCGAAGAGCCGTTCGAGCCGATCGGGGTCGGCGTCGACCGTGCGATCGGTTTCGACCCGGAGCGTGGCCCCGCCGGTCTCGACGTTGGCCCACGCGCGGCGGGCGACGGCGTCGAGCGCGGCCGGCAGTGTCTCCTGGATCGCGTCCCCCTGTCGCGCCAGCGCGAGCACGTCGTCGATGATCCGCTGCATCCGCTCGTGTGCCCGAGCGACCGTCTCGGCGTGCTCTACCTCGCCCGTCTCGGTGAGCAGTTCGAGACCGGCCATCGCCACGTTGAGGGGGTTCCTGAGGTCGTGCGTGACCACGTCGGCGAACCCGTCGAGCCGCTCGTTCTGTCGCTGTAGCTCGCGCTCGCGCTCCCGGAGCGCCCGCTCGCGGCCGAGTCGATCCAGGGCGGCCTGGAGGTTCGCCGCGAGCACCTTCGCGAGCGAGACGTCGGCTTCCTCGAAGTCGTCCACGGTCGTCGAGCCGATGAGGAGTATCCCGTGGTCCCCGAGCGGGAGGTGTAGCTCGCTACGGATCGGCGTCTCCGGGTCGTGGACCGTCGGTTCGGTCCGGACGTCGCCGTACACGCTGGGCTCGCCGCTCTCGAAGACCCCCCAGGCGATGCTCTCGCCCTCCCGGAGCGTCGGCGGGTCACCGACGACCTCGCGGGTCCCTGTCGAGGCGGCCAGCGGGACCAGTCCGTCGGCGTCATCGTCGTAGAGATGGACGCCGTTCAGCGGGAGCCCCAGGACCTCGCACGTCGCTCGGCTCGCGATCCGGGCCATCTCCCGCCGGGTGTCGGCGGCCATCAGCTCACGCGAGGCCTCGTGGAGCGCGTTCAACCGCCGCTCGCGCCGCTTTCGCTCGGTGATGTCCGTGTAGATACCGTGTGCCCGCGGCTCCGAGTCGACCTCCTCGATGAGGACGTTCCGGAACAGGAAGTCCCGAACCTCGCCGTCGGCCGTCCGCCGTCGGATCTCCCTGACGAGCTGTTCGCCCTCCCGGGCTCGCCGGTCGATATCGGCGCTCTCCGAGCCGAACTCCTCGGGGACGATGAGGTCGTTGAGGGACACGTCGACCGCCTCCTCGGCGGGGTAGCCGAAGACATCCTCGAACGCACCGTTCACCGCCCGGGTGACGGCGTCGTCCCCCACGAGCTCGACGATAACTCCGGGATCGGGCAGGTGCTCGAAGAGCGCCCGGAACCGGTTCTCGGCGCGTTTGCGCTCGGTGATGTCCTGGTACACCCAGAGGTAGCCCGTCCGGTCGTCGTCGAACTCGACCGGCGTTCCGCTCCGCTCGAACGTCCGTCCGTCGACCAGCGCGAACTCCTCGCGCCGGATCGTCGCCTGGGTTGCGACGGCCTCGTCGGTCGTATCGAGGAACCGCTCCGACTCGACGAAACGATCGCTGACCTCCCTGGCGGCGGCCGCACAGTCACGGCCGACGAGCTCGTCCGGGGATGACTCGACGTCGAACAGCTCCGCGAACTCCCGGTTCGTGAACCGGATCCGTCGCGCGTCGTCCTCGACGAGAATGCCGGCGGGGATGTTCTCCACGAGCGTCGAGAGCACGTTGCTCGTCGAGCGGAGATCCTGCTCGCGAACCTTCCGCTCGGTGACGTCCTGGAACGTCCCCCGGAGCGCGACCGTCTCGCCCGCTTCCCGTCGCGCCTCCCCCCGCGCACGCACCCACCGGAGGTCGTCCTCGGCCGTGCGGAGGCGGACCTCGATATCGTAGCTCTCGCCGTACTCGATCGCCCGCTCGATTGCGGACTCGAGGGCGGGCGTGTCCTCGGGGTGGACGAACTCGAGCGCGTCGGCCACCGTCGGCTCGTAGTCGAGCGGCAGATCGTATATCCGGTAGGTCTCGTCGGTCCACCGCAGCTCGTCGGCGACGACGTCGAGCTCCCAGCCGCCCGTCCGGGCGATGCGCTGTGTCTGTTCGAAGAGGTCCCCCTGTCGCTCGAACTCCCGTTCCCGACGGGTACGCTTCGTCCGTGCGCGGGTAACCGCATCCGCGATCCGGTCGGCGAGCAGCGAGAACCGGTCCACCCCCTCGCGCCACCGGACGCAGTCGGTCGCTCCCGCCGCGATGGCATCGCTGGCGAACCCCCCGGATTCGTCGTCGATACACAGGACGACCGGGAGGTCGGCGGAGACGCGGCGGACGCGGCGGGAGAGTTCGAGAGCGTCCGCCGCGGAGAGCCCGTATCCGCCCACGACACAGTCGACCCGCCGCGCCTCGGCGGTCAGCCGATCGACGGCGACGGCCGGGCTGGTCGCGACGGTCAACGCCAGCCCGTCGACGCGTCCGAGGGACGTGGCGGCCGCCCCGCCCGACTCCTCCCCATCGACGTAGAGGACGCGTACGTCCCGTCGGGGGGTTCCGCCCATACTGCCACATTCTTTTACGGTGTAATTAAAGAGCGGTCGGGCGTAGCTCTCGATAGTCGCCGGAGCCCGTGGCCGCGTCCCCGTCACCGTCGAGATCCGACGGACGGTCGAGGGACGAACACGGCGTTCCGGAGCGTCGTTCGAGTCTCGCCGCGTCCCACCCGTTTTTGTCCGTACGGTACTCATCCGCGGGTATGCCGGAGGAACCCGCGGAGAACATCAGCGGCGGGCCCGACGGGGGTGGGATCGAGTCGGCGTTCGAGCCGAGCCCCGATCCGGCGACCCGCGCGGAAGCCGTCGTCGACCGACTCGGCGACATCTACTGGCAGAAGGCCTACGGCGGCCAGGACGCCTTCGAGTGTCTCGTCCGCACGGTCCTCTCACAGAACACCTCCGACGTGGCCTCACAGCCCGCCCACGACGCGCTGATGGCCCGGTACGGCGAGGGGGGCGAGGAGTGGGAGGACGACCTCGCGGTCTCGCTCGCCGACGCCGTGCGGGACGAGCTCGCCGAGACCATCGCGTCGGCGGGGCTGTACAACCAGAAGTCGAAGACGCTGATACGGCTCGCCGACCGCATCGTCGAGGAGTACGGCGGTGCGGAGGGGTTCGACGAGTTCGTCACCGGGGGCGATCCCGCCGAGGTTCGCTCGACCCTCCTCGATATGAAGGGCGTCGGCCCGAAGACCGCCGACTGCGTGCTGCTGTTCTCGGGCGGGCGCGGCGGGGTGTTCCCCGTCGACACCCACGTCCACCGCATCGCCCGGCGGATGGGGCTCGCACCCCCCGACGCCGACCACGAGGGGGTGCGCGAGTGCCTGGAGCAGGACGTTCCGCCGGAGAAGTGCGGCTTCGGCCACACCGCGATGATCCAGTTCGGCCGGGACTACTGCAAAGCCCGCAAGCCGGCGTGCCTGGACGATCCCGAGGCCTGCCCGATGGCCGACCGCTGCGACCAGGTGGGGGTCTACCCCGACACGGGGGAGGTCGTGGACCCCCGCGAGGCGAGCGATGTCGCCGACTGATCCCTCCCCTAGAGCCGCCGTCCCTCGAACCGACCCCTGACTACGACTCGAAGTAGCGCTCGACGATCCGCTCGCCGGTGCGCGCCGCGAGCGCCTGCCCCGTGTTCGTGGGGTTGGGGCCGCCGATACCGTTGGAGAGGGCGGAGTGATCGGCGACGAACAGGCGCTCGACGTCGTAGGCCTCGCAGGCCTCGTCCACGACTCTGCCCATCGCCATCGTGCTGTGGATGTGGATGGCCGTCGTCGGCGAGTCGGACCGGTGGACGTGTGACGCGCCGGCGGCCCGGAGGAGTTCGGCGGCGATCTCGGCCAGTCGATCCCGCCGCTGTCGATCCCCCTCACTCGGCTCGTAGTTCACCAGCGGGATCGGCCCGTGCTCGTCGGCCACACCCTCCTTCACCGAAACCCCGTTCCACCGGTGGGGGTGGTCGTCCGAGAGCACGAATATCGGGAGCAGTCGCCGGTAGCCCGCGAGTGTGCGCTTGAGCTCCGCCCCGGCGAGTCGGCCCATCGTGTCCCAGGGGGCGTCTTCCGGGTCGTTCTGGAAGGCGAAACCCGACGCGCTCGCGCCGAACCCGAGGAGGGCGTTGATGGCAGGTGAGGCCGTGATCGGCTGGAACATCCCGAGCCCGGGGTAGTCGAAGCGGATGGCGCTGTCCTGGCCCTCGAACTGGTCGACGGTCCGCTTGCCGACCGTCGCTTCGAGATCGTCGCCGTCCCACAGCCCAATCACGCTGTCCGGGAAGTGGACGGTCATCCCCCGGCCGACCCACCCGTTGTCGGGGAGGTCGGC
Source organism: Salinirubellus litoreus (assembly GCF_037335815.1). Classification (NCBI taxonomy): domain Archaea; kingdom Methanobacteriati; phylum Methanobacteriota; class Halobacteria; order Halobacteriales; family Natronomonadaceae; genus Salinirubellus; species Salinirubellus litoreus. Next base: position 1,549,375 of record NZ_CP147841.1, read on the forward strand.
GTTGAGCCACAGCCGCGGGGTCTCGACCGCGCCCGCCGCGAGCACCACGACCTCGGCGTCGACCCGTTCTCGCTTGCCCGACCAGGTGTCGCGGAACCGCACCCCCGTCGCCGTGGGCGCATCGCCAAGCGGCGTCTCGGTCAGGATGTCGGTGACGAACGCGTTGGGCCGGACGGTGACGTTCCCGGTCCGGAGCGCGGCGGGGACGAAACTGACGTTGCTCGCCCGCTTTGCCTTCTCCTCGAACGGCGCACCTCGGGGATGGGGGTTGCCGGTGATGTTCCCCAGCGAGAGGGTATCTCCCTCCAGATCGGGGTAGGTGAAATCCCCCTCGTAGCCGGCATCGACGTGGAGGCGTTCGTCGGGCTGACGGATCGCGTTCGGCTGGGGCCGGTAGCCCGGGCCCGTCACGTTCAGGTCATCCAGCAGGTCCCACCCCGCGGCCTCCGCCCCGCGGACGAACAGTTCCTCCTTGGCGGTTATCGGTGCCGGTGCGACGTCGCACATCGCCTCGACCTCCCGGTAGTAGGGGAGGAGGTCGGCGTAGTCGATCGGCCAGTGGCCCTGCTCGTCGAACGACGCGGGGTACGCACGGGGATGGTTCCCGAGGTAGTGGAGGGTGGTGCCGCCCACTCCGGAACACTGGAGGATCGCGCCGTCCCCGGGGAACTTCCGGAACCAGAACCCCCGCTCGTAGTCCGCCGGCCCGAAGATCAGGCGGTTGATCATCTCGAAGTCGCGGGTAGTGAACTGCTCGTCGAGGAGCTCCCCGCTCAGGTCCTCGACGCTCGATGAGGCCTCGCCGCCGGGCTCCTCGTGGGGTCTCGGCCACTTCCGGTTCCCGTGGAACGGGCCGGCTTCGAGCAACAGCACGGAGAGGCCGGCCTCGGCGAGCTTCCAGGCCGTGACCGGCCCGTCGCCGCCCGCGCCCACCACTACTGCATCGTAGCGACTCTCGACCATCGCTCACTCCGGGTAGGGTTCCTCGTAGCCGCTCGTGTCGTAGTCGTTCTCGCGGAACGACCCCGAGCCGTGGGTGAGGCGAACCGCCGAGGGGCCGTCGCCGATGGTGACCCAGGTCTCGCCGTCCCCGAGCGTGCTCCCCTCGGCCCCCAGGTATCCCCGGAGGGCGGCGTGCCCCGGGGCGGTTCCGGGATAGCCGGTCTGTCGCCAGCTCTGGACTGCCGCGGGGTCGTTCGAGTGCGTGAGTTCGCTCGGCGGTCGAACGAACTCCCCGTAGCCCTGCCACTCGCTGTAGTAGATCATCTCCGTGAACCCGACCACCAGTTGCCCGACGAGCCCCGCGTCGAACTCGAACAGGTCGTCCTCGAACGGCGTCAGCTCGAGTTCGAACTCGTCGAGTATGCTGATCGCCCGCAGCCGGTCCTCGCGTGACAGCCTGGCGAACATCCCGGCGGCACGCTCGGCCCGCATCGCCGCCACGCTGCCGGGCTCGTGCAGGGCCGCGGCGCGGTCGCGGCCCGGTTCGAGGGCGTTCTGCCCCCGGTCGACCAGCGTCAGCGCCGCGGCGTCGAGGACGTGCGCGACCCCGTCGGCCAGGGGGATGTTCCCCTGTGGCCCGAGGTGGGGGAGGCCGAGCTGGAAGCCGTCGTCGACGTACGTGATCACGAACTCGTCGAGGCCGACCGACAGCCCGCCGGGGACGTGTCCGGAGCCGAGTTCGTCGGCGAGTTCGGGCGTCTCGGGAACCACCGCGTCGACGATCGCCCGGAAGGTCACCGAGGTGTGGGGGTCCTCGCCCCAGTCGAGGCCGAGGCGCTCGGCCACCAGCCACGCGAGGGACTCCGCTCCGCGTCTCGCGGCGTCTATCCACCGACCGGCCCGACGCCACGCGCGACCGTCTGGCATACGTCCACATCGGTCATAGTAGTAATATCCTTTGCTGTGAAATATAGAAAGAACGACGCGTTCGCTCGTCGACCGGGGCCAGCGGGACCGGGAACCGGCTACCGACCGGGGGGATCGGTCGTACTCCGAGACGGGTCACTCCCCGTCGAACGGCGTCATGACGTAGTACAGACAGAGCCGTTCCCCGTCGCCCGACTCCTTCTCCTCGGAGTGGACGTATCCCAGCGAGCCCTCTCCGGGGGCGGGGAGGATCTGGAGGTCACCCTGGCACCACTTCCCAACCATGAAGTCGTCGGTGAGCTGGCGTATCTCGTCGTGCCAGTGCGTGAAGTCGAACGTCTTCAGTACCGCTTCGCCCATCTCCGTGCGGGAGTGCCCGCGCCAGACGTCGAACACCTCCCACTCCATGTCGAGTTCCCCGCCCGAGTCGTCGAACCGGAACTCGAAGTAGGGCTCGGAGAGCCCGGCGCTCGAGACGAGACGGGTCTCCCAGGGCGTCGACGTGAGAACCGAGGGATCGGGGGCGGTCCCGTGGTCCCACAGCGCCCGGTGGTCGACCGGCGAGAGGAACTCGAAGCCGTACTCGCGGGTCATCGCGAACGTCAGGAGTTCGATCCCGTAGGGGAACCGGCCGAGGTAGGCCTTCCCGACGAGCACGCCGTCGCTGATCGGGAGCAGGAGGTCGTAGAACATCCGGTACTGGAGGTCCGAGTAGGTGAGCAGGGCGTACTGCCTGCCCCGGTGTTCGACCTCGCGGAGCCGGTTGTGGCCCGTGATCACGCCGTCGGGATCGGACGTCTCGCCGCGGTAGGCGTCGCCCTCCGTCCAGAACCGCTTGTGGAACCCCGCCCGGATCGGCGAGAACCGGTTCAGGAGCGTCAGTGCGTGGTCGGTCGGGAAGAACCCGCGCCAGTACTGGTTCGTCTCGACCGTCCGGTCGGGCACGTCCACCCGACGGCCGCCGTCGTTGACGAGCGTGTCGATCGGCATCGGGTCCGCGGTCCGGAACAGCTCGTCCAGGCGTTCCTTCGGGCAGTACATCGGCTGCTCGGCCGAGCACTCGTCGGTCGTCGTTCGCGCCTCGACCGTCTGTGACCCACCCGACGACCTGCCCGGGGTCCCGGGATCGGTCGGAGGGGACGAACCGCGGCGCGCGCCGAACAACCGGGAGAGGCCGGCGAAGCGCGGGGAAGTCCTCGACTGTGCGACGATCCTGGACGGGAGCTGTGACATGGTAACGTATCGTCGAGAGCGAGAATAAATGTTTGTACAATAGTTATATATCCGAGCCACCCCCGCCGAACCGGCGAAGATAGGCCGGACGCCGGATCGCCCGGGCGCGAGGATCAGGGTTCGGCCGAGGCGACCGCTACCGCGGCCACCAGCCCGCTCACCAGCGCGAACGCCACGAACGAGAGGTTCGGAACCGTGAGCCCGAGGACCGGAGCCCGCCAGAGGACCGCCGCGCAGTCGCCGGCGAACCCACAGGAGACGGTCGTCGCCTGGAGGTAGGAGTGGTACGCGGCGAGGCCCGTGCCGAGGACGGAGAGCGGCAGGACGGTCCGCCAGACCGACGCCCGGCGCTCGACGGCCGCCACTCCGAGAACGACCACGAGCGGGTACATGAGGATCCGCTGGTACCAGCAGAGCTCGCACGGGACCAGCTCGAGGCCGAGCGAGAGGTAGAGGCTGCCGACGGTCGCGGTCGCGCCGACGAGCGCCGCCAGCGCCAGCGGGAGGCGGGGATCGTCGAACCCCGCGGCGAGACGCGAACCGGCCGCTCGGGTCGTCCCCACCATCGCCCTACGAGGTCAGCGCGTCGAGCGCCTGGCGCGTGCTCTCGGGGTCGAACGGCGAGTAGGCTTCCCGGTCGATGACCAGCGTGGGTGTGCCGCTCACCCCGGCGGCGCTCGCGGCCTCGGTCGTCGCCCGCACGCGGTCCTCGAACCGGCCGCCCTCGATGGCCGCTCGGATATCGGCCGTGGAGGAGACGCCCGCGTCCTCGGCGAACGACACCAGCCGGTCGGTCGTCGCCCAGGTCTCGCCCTCGGGGGGCTGGTTCGCCATCACCTGCTCGTGGTAGTTCCAGTAGCGCTCGGGGTCGACCGTCCAGACGGCGAGGCCGGCACGGGTCGCCCGCGGGGCGTCCGAGCCGAGGAACGGCTGGCCGTCGGACCCGTACGCGAGGCCGCGGTAGCGAAGCGAGGCGTCGCCGGGATCGACGTAGTCGGCCACGATCGTCCCGAGCGGGAGGACGGCCTGGTCGGCCTCGCCGGTGGCGAAGTTCGCGCAGAACGGGCACTTCCAGTTGCCGAAGTAGGTGATTACGGGATCCGAGCCGGTCCCGGCGGTGGCGTAGTCGACCGAGGAGGGGTCGTCGGGGATGGGCGCTCCGGTGACGGCACCCGGTGGGGGTGTGCCGGCGGGCGTGCCGTCGGAGCCGCCGCCGAACGAGACACAGCCGGCCAGCCCGGAGACACCGGCGAGACCCGCACCCGCGAGGAGTTCACGTCGCGTGTTCACGCTCGAGTGTAGCCGAACGCGGCGGTTCAAGTTTCTGGTCCGGACCGCCAGGGGGACGGGCTCACGAGCGACCGGCTCGATCGGTACGAGAGCGTCTTCCACGTCGGGAGGTCGGGACGCCTCGGCCGGGGGTAACGCGAGACGGCTACTGTCGACCGCAGGGCCACCTCGGGCGGCGGCAGACTCAATATCGCTCCTGTCGAATGGGCTTCGGATCGGATCGGATCCAGGAACACCACGATGCTCCAGATGAACGTCCTCCTCGAGATGCCCGTCGTCTTCCTGCTCGCGCTGTCGGCGGTCCTCGGCGGACTCATGGCCGGGTTCTTCTTCGCCTACTCGGCGAGCGTGGTGCTGGCACTACGGACGCTCTCGGCACCGGAGTACACGACGGTCATGCAGGAGATCAACGAGAAGGTCCTGAACGCGGTGTTCGGAGCGGTGTTCTTCGGAGCCGTCGTCGTCCCGGTCGGGGCGTCGGCCCTCGTCGTGCTCCAGGGGAACTGGTCGACGGGGTACGGACTGCTGTTCCTCGCGGGGACCGTCGTCTACCTCGCCGGGGCGTTCCTCGTGACGCTCGGCGTTCACATCCCGATGAACGACTACATCGCCACCTGGTCCCCGATCACGCCGCCCGACGAATGGGCCGCGGTTCAGGCGCGCTGGGCACGGTGGAACCACGTCCGGACGACCGCAGCGGTCGTCTCGTTCGCGCTGTACCTCGCCGCGATCGCCTCGTTCGGTCCGTAGAACCACACTTCGTGAGCGAGCCGGCGTCGGTCCGTAGCACGGTTTCCTCTCCAGCGCCCGACCCCCGTCAGGTTCCGATTGCCTGACGAATCCTCCGGACCGGTCGTTCACGACGAGTAGCGACTGCATCCGAATCCGAGGGGAGGCGGAGCGGTACGGTTCCAGCACGCTCACCCGCGACGAGCGACTACCGCGCCCGAGCGTAGCGAGGGCGCGACTGGAGCGAGGAGCGCTTTTTCCCCACGTTTTTTCCGGGGGCCTCGCTTTGCTCGGCCCCCCGTGCAAAAAGTGGTGTACCTACTTGAACCGGAACGTCTCGAGGTTCTTCGGGGCGAACGTTCGCATGTTGAACTCGTGGTAGAGCGCGCTGGAGAGATCCTGCGTCGAGGACTCGTCGCCGTGGACGCAGAGCACCTTCTCGGGCCGGGGGTTCATCGTGCGCACGAAGTTCTCGAGGCCCTGGCGGTCGGCGTGGCCGGAGAAGCCGTCGACCGTCTCGACGTCCATCTTCAGCGTCAGCGTGTTCGACCGGCCGCTCCCGTTCCGGTCGTTGATCGGGATCTCGTCCCAGCCGTTCTGGATACGCCGACCGAGCGTCCCCTGTGCCTGGTAGCCGACGAACACCATCCTCGAGTCGGGGTCGCTCCCGAGGTGGCGGAGCCAGGACATGATGGGTCCGCCGGTGACCATCCCCGAAGTCGAGAGGATGATAGCCGGGCCGTCGTCGACGATCTCCTGGCGCTCGTCCTCGCCGCCGTCGATGTGATTGAACTCCTCGGCGAGGAAGGGGTTCTCGTCCTCGTGGAAGATCCGATCCCGCAGGTCGTCGCGGAGGTACTCGGGGTAGGTGGTGTGGATGGCCGTCGCCTCCCAGATCATCCCGTCGAGGTGGACGGGCATCTCCGGTATCTCGCCCTTCCGCATCGCCTCCTCTAGGACGAGCATGATCTCCTGTGAGCGACCGACGGCGAACGCCGGGATGAGCACCTTCCCGCCCTCCTCGTGGGTGCGGTTGATGACCTCCTGGAGGTGTCGCTCGGAGTCCTCCTGGTCGGTCTGGTAGTCGTTGCGCCCGCCGTAGGTCGACTCCATCACGAGCGTCTCGACGCGCGGGAACTCGTTGACCGCGCCGTTGAACAGCCGCGTGTCGTCGTAGTGGATGTCCCCCGAGAAGGCGACGTTGTAGAGGCCGTCGCCGATGTGGAAGTGCGCGATGGAGGACCCGAGGATGTGCCCGGCGTTGTGGAGCGTGAGCTTCACGTCCGGGGCGATGTCGGTGACGTCGCCGTACTCCAGCGTGACGGTGTGTTTGATCGCCTCGCGGACCATGCTCGACTCGTAGGGCGGGGTCCGGCCCTCCTTGGCCGCGACGTCGAGGTAGTCGAGCGTCAGCAGCCCCATCAGGTCCCGCGTGGGCTCGGTCGTGTAGATCGGCCCGTCGTAGCCGTATTTAAATAGCAGCGGGATCAGCGCGGAGTGGTCGAGGTGGGCGTGGGTCAGCACGACCGCGTCGAGGTTGTTCGCGCCCGCGCCGAGCGCCTCGGGCACCTGGAGGTAGGGCACCTCGCCCTCCGCACCGGGCTTGTCGCCGCAGTCGATGAGGATGCGCGTCTCGGCGGTCGAGAGGATGAACGCCGCCCGGCCGACCTCCCGGCAACACCCGAGGGTCGTGATGCGGACCCACTGCTCGTCGGCCATCTCCTTGCGGTGGATCTGCCGGCCGACCCGTTCGAGTATCTCCCGGCGCTCCTCGCGCTCCTGCTTGAGGAAGTTCCGGACGTTCGAGACCGTCGAGGACTCGATCGGTGGCGTCCTGACGACCTCGGGGGTCCACCCGACGCGCTGGGTGATCTCCCGGAGCGTCGAGCCGTGCCGCCCGATGACCATCCCGGGCTTCTGGGCCTCGATGATGACCTCGCCGGTGTCGGCGTGGAAGTCGAGGTCCGTGACCCCCGCTTCCTCGGGAATGACCTCCATGATCTCCTCGCGCGCGCTCTCGGGGTGCGAGAGCGTGTCCGGGTCGGGCCGGACGGTGATGCGCTTTCGGAGCTTGGAGGCCAGTTTGCGGACCAGATCGCCGTTCTGCGCGAACTTCTTCGGATCGCGCGTGTAGACGACCAGTTCGGGCCCCTCGTACTTCACGTCGGAGATCGAGATGTCGTCGGGGACCTCGCCGATGATCTTCGACTTCAGGTCCTCGAGTTGCCGCTCTACTGTGCTCATGAGTGTCGGTGCGCCGCGCCGCTGGCCGGCCGACTCGCGTCGACCCGCGCAACGGTCGCGTGGCGCGATGGAAGGAATCTCTTCATGTTCGCTTTCCGATTGGACAGAGAGTTCGCCCCCGTGGGGCGACTGCGGGAGAGGTTACCCGTAAAACCCGCGTGTGTACCGACGTAGGCCACTGTGTGTATAAAACCCTTCGGGACGAGACGCGGATATGACCGGTGATGGGAGCGCCGACGGGGACGGAGCGGGGTATCGACTGCGGCTCACGCCCGCGACGGTCGAGCGCGAGCGCGACTGGGTGCGTGACCGCACGGCGGTCGTAGGGCTGATCAACGAGACGCGCGCGGCCCTCGGCGAGGCGTTCGAAACGGAGGTCGGATCCGTGACCGAACCGGACTACCGCACGGAGGTAGAGCGGGTGTTCGCCGACGGCGACGTCGCGGTCAACGCCGCCGCGCTGATCGCCCTGCTCCGCGGGCTCGACGTCGAGGACGACTACCCGGGGTTCGTCGTCGACGAGTTCCTGGGCCGGGAGCTCGCGGCCACGATCGCGAGCACGCGCGGGCGGGCCTACTCGCTGCTCGCGGAGGCGACGTTCCACTACGCCGACATCCACGCGCACGGGACGCCCGAGGAGGCGGCCGGGGCCGACGACCTCGACGCCGCGCTCGCCGCGGGGTTCCAGACCCGCCTCCCCGGGTGGGCCTGGACCGAGGGGGACTCGCCGTTCGCCGTCGAGTGACGGAGCCGAAAACGGCCGACACGGGCCGGAAGCACGCTATCGAGGAGCGTTTCAGGGGGTTTTTATCCGGACGCGGAGTAGGGCCGGTAGATGACCCGTATCGTCGTGGTGGACAACGACGGACAGTTCACCCACCTGGAGCAACGGGCCCTCCGCGACATCGGCGTCGAGACGGAGATCGTCTCGAACTCGACCCCGGCGTCCGAACTCGACGCCGACGGGATCGTTCTCTCGGGCGGTCCCCACAGCGCGGACCCGGAGCGCGGCGGCCGGTATCTCGACCTCGGCGTCCCGGTGCTGGGGATCTGCCTCGGCATGCAGGACATGGCCGCGGCGTGCGGCGGCCGCGTCGGCTCCGGCGAGTACGGCGGCTACGCGGACGTGACCGTCACCATCGAGGACCCCGACGACCCGGTCGTCGGGTCACTCGCCCCCGAGACGCGCGTCTGGGCCTCCCACGCCGACGAGGTGAAGGAGGTACCCGAGGGGTTCACGCTGACGGGGAGCAGCGACGTCTGCGGGGTCGAGTCGATGAGCGACACCGACAGGGATCTCTACGGCGTCCAGTGGCACCCCGAGGTGGCACACACGGCGGAGGGGGAGGCCGTCTTCGAGAACTTTCGCGCCGTCTGCGAGCGGGCGTCGGACGGGTGACCGACGGAGGTTCCACGAGCGAATAAATAACCGGACGCGAAAGGACACACCACATGAGCAACACGCAGGGCGATCTCGCCTCGCTCTCGCGGTTCATCTTCCGGGCACCCTCCTGGTACTCCAGCGTGGCGTTCTCGCTGCTCATCGCCGCCCTCGCGGGGGTCGCCGCCTTCGACTCGCGGTTCGTCCTCGAGGACGCCTGGCAGGGGGTGTTCTTCATCGGCGTCCCGACGGTGATCGCGAGCCTCGTCACCCCCTGGCTCGACGCCCGGCTCGGCGGCCAGCTCACCCCGAACCGCGCCTCGCTGCTCGCCCTGACGTGCGAACTCGTCGTCGTGGGCGTCCTCACGGTGGCGGGCGTCGTCGCGATCCTCTCCCCGGCGTTCAACCAGGACTTCGTCTTCGACGCGCTCGTCGCCTCGCTGGCGAGCATCTTCGCCCTCCGCCTGCTCGTCGTGATGGCCGTCTCCCGCCGCAAGCTCCGGGTCGCCGCGATCCCCGCGAGCGTCCAGACCGTCGCCGGCGCGACCCTGCTGTTCGTCTACTCGGGGACGATGCGCTACTTCGAGGTCGGCGGGCCCATCCTCCGGTCGTACCTCTCGCGTCCCGAGAAGGCACCGCCCGAACTGCTGGTCGTCGGTCCCGAGGAGTTCGTGCTGCTCGCGCTGACCTGTGGGCTCTACGCCGGGGCCGTCTACCTCTTCCTGCTCGTCATCGACCGACCGTGGCGGCAGTCGATGGGCGTCTCGGTGCTGGACTTCCTCCGGGGGTTCATCGGCCACATCGCCGAGGGGTCGCGCGAGCTCGAGGAGTTCTTCGAACAGCTCGGCGAGGAGGCCGTCGTCCCCGTCACGGTCCTCTCGTTTCGAACGAACGTGGGCGAGAAGGCACGGTTCGTCCTCCCGATGATCCACCCCGGTCCGATGGGCGACATCGGTGGGGGGAACCTCCCCGAGCGGGTGGCCCGGGAGTCCGAGGGGCTCGCGTTCCCGCCGCACGCCACCGCCGGCCACGACTTCAACCTCGTCACCGCGCGGGAGGTGAACGGGCTCATGGCCGCGGCCCGGACCGCACACGACCGCATCGAGTACGACGCCGAGGCCTCACCCGCCGCGCGCGAGACCGAGGGCGAGGCGACGCTCCTCGGCCAGCGGTTCGGCGACGGCGCGCTGATGACCGCGACCTACTCGCCGGGCTGTGCCGACGACGTCGAGTACGCCGTCGGGCTCTCGGCAGCCGCCGAGGCCCGGGCGAGCGGCCTCTCGGACGTCCTGCTCGTCGACGCGCACAACTGCAACGACGGCCTCGACGGCGAGGACCTCGGCCACGTCGTCCCGGGGTCGCGCCGCTCGTTCGACATGATACGGGCCGCCGGCCGCCTCGGCGAGACGCTCGCCGCGAGCCACACCGACTCGCTCCGCCTCGGGGTCGCCTGGGACCCCACCGAGTGGGGCCCGCTTGACGGAATCGGACCGCTCGGCGTCCGCGTCGCCGTCGCCGAGGTCGGCGACCAGCGGACCGCCTACGTCCTCGTCGATGGGAACAACATGGAGCCGGGCGTCCGCGAGCGGCTCATCGGCGCGCTCGACGGCGTCGACCTCGCGGAGGTGATGACGACCGACACGCACGTCGTCAACACCGTCGAGGCGACCAACCAGGTCGGTGACGCCATCGACGTCGACGAACTCGTCGCGCTCGTCCGCCGGCTGGCCGACGAAGCGGTCGACGACCTCGAACCCGTCGAGGCCGGCATGGCGACCGAACACGCCGAGGTCACGGTGTTCGGCAACGACCGGACGGAGACGCTCGCCTCGCACGCCAACGCCATGATCTCGATGGGCGGGGCGCTCGCCGGCGCGTTCATCCTCGCGGTGACGGCGGTGTCGGCGCTGATCTTCTTCCTGACGTAGCGGGGTCGAGCGCGCGCCGGCCGGCGGTCTCTCGGCGTTCCCGTCGTAGCACGCGATGGCGCGGTGGTCCGGTGGGCGGCGTCACAGAGGCTATCGTCGTCGCCGTCGTACTCATCGAAACGACCGATACCCATGACGCATCTCGATATCTCGACAGGGGCTGGCGGCGGGACGGCGACCGAACGATCGGGAGTCGTATGAGCGACCGACTGCAGCGCCGCAGCGAGGGAGGAACCAGCTACCTGACCGGCGGGGAGGGCCCGATCGTGGTGTTCCTCCACGGCATCCCGGGGTCGGCGCTCACCTGGGAGCCGGTGGCGACGCGGCTCCGATCGCAGTACCGCGTCGTCCTCCCCGACCTCCGCGGGTTCGGCCACTCGGAGCCACCTGTCGGCGACTACTACATGGAGGGGCAGGCGCGGGCGGTGAGGGACCTCCTCGACGCGCTCGGGATCGAGGAGTTCTCGTTCGTCACTCACGACTTCGGCGGGCCGGTCGGGCTGACGACGATGCGGCTCTTCCCGGAGCTGACCGTGCGGGGACTGGTACTCTCGAATACGAACGTGTTCACCGACACCTACGTTCCCCCGCCGCTCCGCGTCGCGAAGGTGCCCCTGCTCGGTACGCTCTGCTTCGGACTGATAGTCGGCAACAGGTTCGGGCTACGGCTCCTGTACCGGGCGGCCGTGGTGGAGAAGGGGACGGCGACGTGGTTGCGGTTCCAGCGCCACCTCACACCGTCGGGTATGGCGATGACTCGCCGCATCTTCCAGCGGAGTCTGACGGACCTCGAAGCGAACTACGGGGAGGTAGAGCGGATGCTCCCGGAAGTCGGGGTCCCGACGCTGGTGGTCTGGGGTGACGACGACCCTTTCTTCTCGACCGACGTGGCCGAACGGACGCGGGCGGCCATCCCCGGTGCCGATCTCGTCGTCTACGACCGGACGGGCCACTTCGTGCCGGAGGAACGCCCGGCCGAGGTCGCATCGGACGTCCTCGCACTCCTTCGGTCGGGGTAGGGAAGCCGCCTGGTCAGGCCCCGTCCCCTCCGCCCTGCGCCTCCGCGAACAGTTCGTCCACCGCGGCCTCCGCGGCCCGCACCGCGTCCTCGGCCACCTGCTCCGGATCGAGATCGTCGGGCGCGTTCAGGTAGACGTCCACCTCCAGAGTACCGTCCTCGAACCGGACGGTCACGTCGAGGTCGTCGATCTCCGACTGTTTGTACCGCGAGAGGACGAGCCCCTCGGCGGCGTCGGAGGCGGCCTCGACGACCGCCTCGTCGCTCGGTTCCCGTTCGTCGCCCGGGTCCGTGTCGGCGTCGCTGTCGCTCATAGACGGGTGTGAACCGCGCCGCGAGAAAGGTCTGGCCGTTCGGGTCTACGCGCCGCCGGCACCCGGACCGCCGGGACCCATCGGGCCACCGCCGCCGGGACCGCCCGCGCCCGGACCGCCGGCACCGCCGCCCTGGAGCATCTGCTGGAGTTCCTGCTGGAGCTCCTCGAACTTGTCGCGGACGCGGTCCTCCTGCTTCTCGAGGGTCTGGACGCGCACTTCGAGGCTGTCGACCTTCTCCTCTAGGTCGTCGTAGGCCTCGTCGTACTCCGTCTCGATGAGCAGCTCGCCGACCTCGCGGTACATCCCGGTGTCCTCCTCGATGTCCTCGAGGGCGTCGAGGGCCGTCTTCGACTCGCGGAGCGTCGACTCGGCCTGCTGTTTCTGTGTCGCGACCTCCTGTGCGGTCTCCTGGAGGTCCTGGAGCTCCTCTATCTTCTCCTGGGCCTCCGGCGGAAGGTTACCCTGCATGGACGGACGGTGGGGTTCCCCCCTGAAAAACCCACGCTATTCCGACGAGCGGTCGCCCGGCGGTGTCGGTACGTCTCGGGAGACGAACTGCAGCGGCGAGAGCCGAGGACACGGCCGTCCGGCCACGCCGTGGTATGGGCGGAACGCCCCGTCACGGTCTGCCCTGGGGTGGCTCGGGGGTCCACCGCTCGTCGGTCCTCTCGACGGCGTGCTTCGTCGCGATCCCGAGGAGGACCACCGCGACCCCCGCCAGCAGCAGTTCGACGGCCGGGCGGAGACGCCCGGACCGGGATCGAGTACAGTAGCGTTCGGAACCGATGCGGCACCGCCCCCGAACAGGAGCCAGTGCCACTCGCCCACGGCGGTCGACGCGACTCCTGCGACCCGGTCGCGCGGTGACTCCTCGTCACCGTACCAGGCAGAGTCGGACATCGACCCCGGGGGTCGGGCCACGCGAGGGGTAAAAGCGGTGTCGGATTACGTACCCACCTGTCCTGAAAGAAGCCCGCAGAACCCGAGTGCGAACCGCTCGAACCGTCTCTCGGTCGTGAGCTCGGTGAGCCGCTCCCGCCCCTCGTCGACCCGTCGGGAGAGGGTCGACTCCGCGCTCGCGCCCGGGAGGACGGAGACGATGACGTCACCCGGGGTCGAGGCGGGGGCGCTCGCCGCCGTGAACGCCCGGAACGCGGGGTTGAGCGGCCGACCGAGCGGGTGGTCGGTCGAGGAGAGGTCCATCAGTGCCAGCCGGCCCGAACAGAGCGAACACCACTCCTCGACGACGCCTGCGGGGTCGGCGAACATCCCCGTCACGAACGTTCCGAGGACGGCGTCGACCTCGCCTTCCTCGATCGGCGGGCGGGTGGCGTCCCCCCGCAGGAGACCCGCTCGGGGCGAGCGCTCCTCCGCTCGCGCCAGCAGTTCGGGCGTGAGGTCGACGCCGATCACTCGGCCCCCGGGGCCGACCCGCCGGCGGAGGTACGGGAGGTTCGCGCCCGATCCACAGCCCATCTCGACGACCGTATCGCCCGGCGAGAGCTCCAGCGCGTCGGCGGCGGCACGACGCCACCGTCCCACGCCGGGGAGCGTGGCGATGCGGTCGTAGAGGGCGGCCCACCGGCCGTAGAACCCCGGGACCGACACCCTACGCGACCCCCCTGACCCGCTCGGCGGCGGCGACGGCGTCGGGGCCGAGCACGTAGATCACCGGCTCGACGCCGAACCCGCCGGTCTGGTACAGCACGTCGGCGTCGGGATTCGACCCGACGGCGGCGACGACCGCCTCCTCCAGGTCGGCCTCGGCGTCGAACTCGACCGCCTCGTACTCGGCGGCGAGCCGTTCCACGAGGTCGGGATCGTACCGGACGTTGACGGCGGCACGGGCGTCGCTCCCGGCGCTCCGGGCGGCCAGCAGCAGGCCCGCGACGTGCTCGCTGACACCGAACTCGGGATCTGCGGGGACGGTCGTCCGGCCCTTGACCTCCAGGAGACGACCCGGTACCGCGGCCACGTCGTCGATGGTCTCCGCACCCGGGACGGCCTCGACGAGGTTCGACCCCACCGCGGGGATGAGCGCGGCGAACCCCGAGGTGTTCTCGAGGACGCGCAGGCCACGGCGGATCGAGGCGAGCACCCGCTCCGCGGTCCGGAGCTCCGAGTCGGGGTCGTGGACGTCGAACCCGCCCTCGTAGTCGGCCAGGGGCGGGAACGCCTCCTCGTGGAGCCGGGAGAGCAGGTCACCGCGTTCGAGCCGCCGAATCAGTACCTCCGTCTCGACCAGCGCCTGCACCCGGCTCACGTCGCCGGTCGCCAGCCCCTCGGCCAGCCGCTCGACCAGGTCGCGGACCCGCTCGTCCTCGCTGACGGCCTCGTTGACCGCCACGCCGCCCTGGGCGTACTTCGAGACGGCGCTCTGGCTGATACCCAGGAGGTCGGCCACCGCCGACTGGGTGAGCCCCCGCTCGCGGAGCGCCGAGGCCAGCATCGAGCGGTAGGTCGGGAGGAACTCCTCGACGACGACCTCCTCGACGAAGCGCATCTATCGGTCGCCTCCGGACGCCGACCAGGTCGACACCGAGGTCCGCCCCGCCGCGCTCATTGGCCGCCCCCGAACTCCAGGTCCCCACCGATCCGAGAGGCCTGCGGCCCGGTCTGGTCCTGGTACTTCGAGCCGCGGTCGCTCCCGTACGGCCGTTCGGCCGGGGTCTTCAGCTCGGTGAACAGCACCTGCGAGATGCGCATCCCTGGAGAGAGCGCGACGGGCGCGGCACCGAGGTTCGAGAGTTCGAGCGTGATCTGGCCGCGGTACCCCGGGTCGATGATCCCCGCAGTCGCGTGAATGACGATCGCGAGCCGGCCGAGCGAGGAGCGTCCCTGGACGTGGGCGATGAGATCCGACGGTATCTCGACGCGCTCCATCGTCGTCCCGAGGACGAAGTCCCCGGGGTGGAGGATGAACTCACCCCCCTCCTCCACGACGGTCTCGGTGACGTAGTCGTCGACCTCGTGCTCGCTGTTCGGGTGGATGCACGGGATGTTGGTCCGGCGGAACTCGAGGAACTCCCGACCCAGCCGGAGGTCGACGCTCGCCGGCTGTATCTGGAGGTCTGGATCCGACAGCGGCTCGATGGTGAGGTTGCCCGCCTCGAGCCGACGGCGGATGTCCCCGTCCGACAGTATCATGCGGGAGACGGCGAGCGAGAGGGGCAAAAGGCTCTCGGTGGGCCGCCGATACGGGTATCGACGTTTTCCCGTCCGCGTCCCGCTGGCGACTATCCTCCTGCGTCCGGCGAGGGACGGGACCAGACTTACCCGTCTCAAGGCACGCGGTGCGGTATGGTACAGCAGGACCCACACGAGACGGACGATACACCACACACCTACGAGTGCGTGGACTGTGGCGAGCGGGTCGAGGCCGAGAGCCACCCCGTCGACTGTCCGGAGTGCGGCGGGGAGATGCAGAACATCAGCAAGCCCCGGGAGTAGGTCCCCGAACGCTCGGCGGGACGGGTAGGTGGACACCGCTAAGGGTCCGGCCGCCGGAGCCACGATATGGACACGAAACAGGCCATCGTCGCCCGCACTGACATCGGGATGGGGACGGGCAAGCTGGCCGCACAGGTCGCCCACGCCTCGCTGTCGGCCTACGAGGACGCCGACGAGAGGACGCGAAAGGCCTGGAAGGGGTCGGGACAGAAGAAGGTCGTCCTGAAGGCGTCGAGCGAGTCGGGGATATTCGAACTCGCGGACCGCGCCGAGCGCGAGGGGCTCGCCCACGCGGTCATCCGCGACGCGGGACACACGCAGCTAGACCCGGGCACCGTCACCTGCCTCGGCGTCGGCCCCGGGCCCGAGGAGACCGTCGATCGCGTCACCGGGGATCTCCCGCTCTACTGAACCGCCCGGCGCGACGGGACCGGCGGCCTACGACCGCGGGAACGCCCGTGCGTACTGCGGTGGGACGTCGACGCGGTCCATCGCGTCGAGTTCGCGCGCCGCCGTCAGCGTGAAGTACGGGTCCCGGAGGTGCTCGCGGGCGAGGATGGCGAGGTCCGCGCGACCGTTCAGGATCACCTCGTTCGCCCCCTTCGGGGTGGTGATACCGCCGACCGCCCCCACGGCGAGCTCCTCCTCGTCGTAGGCCGCGCGGACGTCCTCGGCGAACGGCGTCTGGTAGTGCGGACCGGTGTGGGGGATCTCCTGATCGGGGTGGATACCGCCCGAGGAGACGTCGACGAGGTCCGCGCCGTCCTCCGCGAGCAGGCCCGCGAGCCGGACCGTGTCCTCGCTCGTCCAGGCTTCCTCGCCCATCCAGTCGGTCGCCGAGAGGCGGACGAGTACGGGCCTGTCGTCGGGCCACACGTCCCGCACAGCACGGGTAACCTCCCTGACCAGTCGCGTCCGGCCGTGGAAATCCCCGCCGTAGTCGTCCTCGCGGGTGTTGGTGACGGGCGAGTAGAACTCGTGGAGGAGGTAGCCGTGGGCCCCGTGGACTTCCGCGACGTCGAAGCCCGCGTCGAGCGAGTGTTCGGCGGCCTCACGGAACGAGTCGATCACCCCCTCGATATCCTCGACCGAGAGTGCCTCGACCCGTTCGTGGGGTTCCTCGTGGGGATACGGGACGTCGGTGGGGCCGACTGGCGTCCACCCGTCCGAACCGTGGACCGGGCCGCTCTCCTCGGAGAACGGTCGGAACGTGCTGGCCTTCCGGCCGGCGTGGGCGAGCTGGATCGCGGTGGTCGCGCCGTTGCGTTTCATCGCTTCGACCGTCGGGGCGAGCGCGTCGGCGTGCTCGGCCGACCAGATGCCCAGGTCCTGCGGGGAGATTCTTCCCCTACCTTCGACGGCCGCGGCCTCGCTCATCACGAGGCCGGCACCGCCCACCGCCCGCGAGACGAGGTGCTGGCGGTGCCAGTCGGTGGCGAGGCCGTCCATCGCCTCACAGGAGTACTGACACATCGGCGAGACCATCACGCGGTTCCGTATCGTCGTCCCCCGGAGTTCGAGAGGGTCGAACAGGTCGGTCATCGATCGGGGTTCACGGTCCCGGGACAAGACCGCCTCGGCTTCGGTACGACTCGCCGGTAGGAGTGATGCCGACTGGATCGAGCGACGGACGGTCCGGTCGCCGCTCGGCCATCACTCCCCCTCGGTGTCGCCGGCGAACCCGCGATAGGGAGCGAACCGCTCGCCGCGGATGAGCTGTTCGTCCGAGACGGCGAGCCCGAGCTCGCTCAGGTCCGAGGCGATGCGGGTGAGGTCGTCGTTGTCGGCGGCCACGACGCTCACGAGGAGGTTCTCCTCGCCGACGGCGATTTCGCGGACCGAGACGACGCCGGGCACCTCGATGGCCCGGTCGGCCAGCCGCTCGCGGTCGGTGATGGGGGCCGTACAGACGATCTGCACCAGGAGCTGGTAGCCGGCGCGCTCGAAGTCGACCTCGGCGTGGTAGCCCGAGATGATACCCTCGTCCTCGAGCCGCTGGATGCGCTTTCGGACGGTGCTCGGCGAGACGTCCATCCGCTCCGCGATCTCCTTCGAGGAGGCGTGACGGGCGTCCGCCTGGAGGGTGTAGAGGATGTGCCGGTCGAGTTCGTCCAGACCCTTCAGGGTCATACCGGAACAGTGTACGGAGCGCGGGTATGAGTGTTCGCCTCTCGGGAGGGGACCGATCCCCGGCCCGTCAGTCGCCGGCTCCGTAGAGCGCCGCGAGGCACTCGTCGATGAACCCCGGGACGCAGATCTCGTTGCCCGCCCGGATCTTGATTATGAGCCCGTCGGCATCCGAGAGGTAGACGTGGACGGCCGTCGCGCGCTCGTGCTGGAGCACGAGGCTGCAGGCGTGGCCGAGGTGGGTGTACACCTCCTCGACGTACGGGCGGTTGAACAGCGCGATCGATCGGTGGACGACGACGTCGAACTCGTGGTTCGAGAGCTCGGTCTTCAGGTCCTCGCGGATGTACCGGACGTCGTACCGGTAGCTGTCGGTGTTGAACGACGCGATCCACCGCAGGTCGTCCTCGTAGCGCTCCAGCAGGAACGCGACGAGTGCGTCGTAGTCGGGCTTGCGTCCGTTCGTGTCGATGTGGGTGTCAGTGCTCATGATTTCGTGGTGTAGTGGTGGTTGTTCATCCGAACTGTGCGATCAGCAGGACCACCCCGAGGCCGGCACCGACGACCAGCAGGGCGGTCCCGATGGCCGACTCGGCGGTCGCGGGGTCGTCGCGGTCGAGGAGCGATGCGACGGCGGCGCTCGCGCTCGCCAGCGCGCTCGTCGACCGCCGCCCGGCCCCGGCCGCCAGCCCGGCGGCGAGGCGGGCGAGGCGGAACGCCCCGGGGTGGACCAACCGGTCGACGTCGACGCTCGGAAGCCGCGAGAGCGGGCCGCGCAGGGCGACGAAGCCGACGACCCCCGCGAGGGTGACCGCGGCGGCCTTCGTCAGCTCGCTCGTCGCGTAGGGGTCGAACCCGCCGCTCCCCCCGGGGAGGAGCCCGAACAGGAGCTCCGGCGCGAGGCCGAACGCGACGCTCGGGACCGCCGCGACGACGAGGACGGCTGACAGCGCCGGGCGCGAGGGCCGGACCTCGATCGGCTTCGGCGGAACGCGGACGAACGCGTAGTAGCCGAACTTCGCGAACGACAGCACCGTCCCGACGCCGGCGAGGACGAGCGACCACCAGACGAGGTCCGCCCAGGGACCGGTCCCCTCGATGGACTTGAGGACGAGCCCCTTGCTGACGAACCCGGAGAATCCGGGGACGCCCGAGATGGCCAGCGCCGCGACGAGGAACGCCGCGAACGTCAGTGGCATCCGCCGGCCGAGCCCCCCGAGATCCTTCAGAGACCCTGTTCCGACCCGGTAGACCAGTGCGCCGGCCACCATGAACAGCAGCCCCTTGTAGAGGACGTGCGTCGAGAGGTGGGCGACGGCGCCCGAGGTGGCGAGTGCGGTCCCGACGCCGACCGCGGCGACCATGTACCCCACCTGCGAGACGATGTGGTACGACAGCAGCCGCCGGGCGTCGGTCTGGAGCACCGCCATCCAGACGGCGTACAGCGCCATCGCCGCGCCCATCCCGGCGACCAGCACGTGGCCGTCGGGGACGACACGGACGAGGGCGTAGACCGCCGCCTTCGTGGTGAAGCCCGCGAGGACGACGCTGGCGGCGACGTGGGGCCGCGGGTAGGTGTCGGGCACCCAGTAGTGCAGGCCGACGAATCCGAGGTTGACGCCGACGCCGAGCACCCCGAGTACTGTCGGGAGGCCGTCGGCGAGCCCCCCCACGATGAGGAAGTCGCCGACCGCCGTGTAGTGCAGCGCGACGGCCGCGACGAGCAGCGTCCCGCCGAGCAGGTGGTAGACGGCGTACCTGAACGCCGGACGGACGGCGTCGCCGCCGTGGTGCCAGACGAGCACCGTCGCGGTGACGGCCATCAGCTCCCACGCCACCAGGAGGGTGAGCCAGTCGCCCGCGAGTACGGCGGCCATCGAGGCACCCATGTACGCGAGGGCGTACGCGTTCGTCCTGGCGTCGGCGTCGGTCGCGTACGCGTAGGCGACACCGAGCGCCGCGACAGAGCCGAACACCGCCGCCACGGGCCTCGTGAGGCCGTCGATCCGGAGGAGCGTCTGCTCGAACCCGAGCGGGGCGACCGCGAGGGCCGTCCCGGCGGGCGCGAGCAGCACCCAGGGGACGGTCAGCGCGGTCAGCACGACGCCGACCGCGTAGCCCGCCCTGCGGGGAGCGACCAGCGCCACCGCGGCGGCGACCAGCAGCGCGACCCACGGCGGGACCGCGAGGAGTTCGTTCATCCGAACACCTCCGCGACGGCCGTCTCGGCCAGCTCCCAGAACGGGAGTGCGGTGGGGACGACCCCCAGCACCACCGCCATCCCGACGGTGAACAGCACCGGGAGGAGCAGGGCCGGGACGGCCTCGCTCGCGGGGGTGCGGTGCTCCCACGCCGTCGAGCGGGCGTAGCCGCCGTCGGCCGCCGCCGGGACGCGGGCACTCCCGCTCCCGCCAGCGCCGCCCTCGGGGCGGTCGTGCGGCGGGGCGAACGGGTGCCGGCTGGCCGGCGTCGACCGGTCGCGGCGGCCGAAGAACGCCGCGTAGACGACCGGCCAGAAGTACAACAGTTTCAGCACGCCCGCGACGAGGAACGCCGCGACGAACGCCGGGTGGACGCTCTCGGCGGCCCCGAGGACGAGGTGGAACTTGCTGACGAAGCCGGCCACGAGCGGGAAACCGACGAGCCCGGCGGCGGCGACCGCGAACGCGGTCATCGTCGCCGGGAGGCGTCGCCCAATGCCAGCCATGTCGGAGACGTACTTCTCGCCCGTCTCGACGTAGACCAGCCCCGCGGCGAAGAACAGCGTGATCTTCATGAACGCGTGGGCGACCACGTGCAGGAGCGCGCCGAACGCCGCCAGCGGCGTCAGGAGCGTCACCCCGAGGACGATGTACGAGAGCTGGCTGATCGTCGAGTAGGCCAGCCCGGCCTTGAGGTTGTCCTGCCGGAGACCCACGAGGGCCGCGAACACCATCGTGACGGCGGCGGCGGCCGCGAGGGGGAGCGCCACGCCGAGATCGCTCGCCGCGTCGGGGCCGAAGACGTACAGCACCGAGCGGGTCACGGCGAACGCGCCGCTCTTGACGACGGCGACGGCGTGGAGCAGACCCGACACCGGCGTCGGCGCGACCATCGCGGTCGGAAGCCACGCGTGGAGCGGGACGACGGCGGCCTTCACGCCGAACCCGACGACGAGCAGGCCGAACGCCGCCCGGCCGAGCGTCGGGTCGGCCGTCAACCCCCCGAGCCCGCCGGGAACGAACCCGAGGGTGCCGGCGAGGAGGCCGACGAGCAGGATGCCGCCGAAGGCGAGCACGCCGCCGCCGAGCGTGTACGCGAGGTACGTCCGACCGGCGGCGCGGGCCTCCCCGGTCCCCGCGTGGACGACCAGCGGGTAGGTCGCCAGCGTGAGCAGTTCGTAGAACACGAACAGCGTCAGCAGGTCCGCGGCGAGGGCGACGCCCATCGTGGCGGCGATGCTGGCGGCGAACGCGGCGAAGTACCGCGTCTGTCCACCCTCTCCGAGCCCGCGCATGTAGCCGATACTGTAGACGCTGGTGGCGGTCCAGAGGGTGGCCGCCAGCAGCGCGAACAGCAGGCCGGCGGCGTCGGCCCGGAGCGCTAGGTCGACCCCCGCGAGCGAGCCGAGCGGCGTGACCTGGGTGTCCGGCGAGCGGACCATCACCGCGACGACGGCGAGCGTGCCGACGGTGGCGAGTAGCGTCCAGGCCTCTCGGAGATTCGGGCGGGCGCTCGAGGCCAGGATGGGCGGTATCGCGAGCACCGGGACGAGCACCGCGAGCAGCGGCAGCAGGGAGACGACGTCGGTCATAGCCACCCCTCCACGACGGGGGCGAACCAGTCCGCCAGCGCCGTCGACGCCAGCCCGAGCGCGACGACGAGGGCCGCGGCCACGAGGACCACGGCGAGGGCCGACCGGTCGCTACGACCGCCGTCGGTCGCGGCCGGCGGCGAACCGGTGGGGGTCGACGATCCGCCACCGAGGTAGCACCGCTCGACGAGTCGACCGGCGTACGCCAGCGAGAGCATCGTGCTCGCGACGACGACCGCCGCGACGGCCCAGGAGCCGGCCTCAATGGCCCCGAGCGCGAGATACCACTTCGCCGCGAATCCGACGGTGGGCGGGAGGCCGACCAGGCTCACCGCGAGGACGGCGACGGCGGCGGCGTGGGCCGGCGACCGCCGCGCGATGCCGGCGTACTCCTCGACCGTTCGAGCGCCGAACTCGTGGGCGATCGTCCCCACGGCGACGAACAGGCCGCCCTTCGCGACGGCGTGGCCGACCAGCGCCAGGAGCGCGCCGACCAGCGCCGTCGGGGAGGCCAGGCCGACCCCGAGGCCGACGAGGCCGAACTGCGAGACCGACGAGTATGCCAGCAGCCGGCGGACGTCGGTCTCGCGGAGCGCGAGCACCCCGCCGGCGAGGACGCTGACGGCCGCGGCCGCGAGCAGGACCGTCCGGACCACCGGAACGGCCTCGAAGAACGCCGGCGTGAACACCCCGTAGGTGAGACGGACCAGCGCGTAGGCCGCCACCGTGGAGCCGAGCGCGGCGAGCAGCGCGGCGACGGCCGGCGGGGCGCTCGCGTAGGCGTCGGGCTTCCAGGCGTGGAGCGGGAACAGCGCCAGCTTCACGCCGAGGCCGACCGCCATCAGGGCGAACGCGGCGACGACGAGCGTCGAGCCATACCCGGCGGCCGCCAGCGCGGGCGCGAGGTCGGCCATCGCGAGCGTGCCCGTTGCGACGAAGGCGTAGCCGACGCCGAGCAGGTAGAGCGTCGCCCCCACGGTCCCGACGAGGAGGTACTTGAGGGCCGCGAGCGCGGCGTCAGCCCCCCGGGCGTGAGCGACCAGCGCGTACGCCGCCAACCCCGAGATCTCGAGGAAGACGTAGAGGTTGAACACGTCGGCCGTGACGACCACACCGGTGAGCCCGGCGGTCAGCAGCAGCCACAGGCCGTAGTAGGGGCCGCTCTCGACCGTCCGGTCGGAGAGGACCCCCCCGAGCCCGGCAAGCGCCACGAGCAGGACCATCGCGGCGGTCAGCCGGTCGGCGAACAGCCCGATGCCGAACGCAGCCGGGATGCCGCCCACGACGTAGACGATGGAACCCTCGGTGGCGACGAACCAGGCGAGGACGCCCGCGAGTCCGACCTGCGCGGTCAGGGTGAGCGTCGTCGCTCCCCGGGCGATCCGCGGGTAGCGCGGGGCGAGGAACACCGGTAGCACCGCCGCCAGGAGTGGAAGCGCGACCAGGAGCGGGAGCAGATCGCCGGCGTTCATGGCGATCCCTCCGTGGGCTCCGGTTCGGACACTCGACGCGCCTCCGCGCGGATCTCGCGGATGACGTCCTCGCGGAGCGTGCCGTACTCGTCGTAGAGCCGCACGACCAGCGCCAGCGCCACTCCCGTCACGCTGACCCCGACCACGATGGCCGTCAGGATGAGCACGTGCGGAAGCGGGTTGACGAAGGGACCCTCGCCGACGAGCAGCGGGGTCCGGCCGTCGACGCGGTACGCGCTCGTGACGAAGAACAGGAACACCCCGGTCTGGAGGATGTTCAGGCCGACGACCTTCTTCACGAGGTTCTCGTCGTCGACGAGGACGAACAGTCCGATGCCGACGAGCAGTGCGTAGACGGCGTGGGCGAACCAGCCGTCGAGGGCGAACGGGAGCTCAGTCATCGACGGCCACCTCCGTGGCGGGTCCGAGACCGCCGATCGGGTCATCGACCTCTCCCTGGACCGCGTCCCCGGACGTCTCGGGCTCCTCGTACCCGTCCGCGATGCGGACGAAGAGGACGACGACGACGGCCGCCACCGTCGCGCCGATGCCGACCTCGATGGCCTCGGTGGCGTACACCGTCGCCTTCGGTATCGGGAGGACGTCGAGCTGGAGGAACGCCCCGTCGAGGGCGACCCCGGCCAGCGCGACGGCCCCGAAGACGAGCGGGCCGGCGGCGACGAGCGCCGCCAGCACCCGGCGGTCGAGCCAGGCGGCGGTCCGCCGGATGCCGAGCGCGAATGCCACGGTGACGACCATCGCGGCGGCGACGACCCCGCCCTGGAACCCGCCGCCCACGGAGCTCGTCCCGTGGAACAGCGTGAACAGCCCGTAGGTGAGCACGAACGGGGCGAGCAGGCGCACCGTCGTCGTGACCACCGGACTGTCGGTGTACGGTTCCCGGGTCATGCCAGGGTCTCCCGGCCGAGGACGGCCAGCACGGCGACGGCGGCGGCGAACACCACGGCCACCTCGCCGAAGGTGTCGAACCCGCGGTAGACGACGAGCACCGCGGTCACGGCGTTGTCGACCCCGCGGTCCGTGGCGTCGGTCAGGTAGTAGTCGGCGACCGGGCCGAACGCGGCCGTCTCGCTCGCGCCGACGGCCGGGAGCGCCGGTACGGTCGCGAGCAACCCGAGGGTGACCGCGCCGGCGACCAGCACCGAACGGGGACGCACGCTCCGCCGATCGACCAGCCCCCCGTCGTCGGCCGGGCGGACGGTCCGGCTGATGGCGAGCAGGAACAGGGCAGTGGTGACGCCCGCGCCGACGGCGGCCTCCGTGAGCCCGACGTCCGGGGCCCGGTAGACGACCCAGAGCGCCGCGAGCCCGAGGCTGTAGGCGGCGAAGACGACGACCGCGGTGAGCACGTCGCGGACGATCGCGGTGAGCAGGGCCACCGTCAGGACGAACGCGAGCAGGACCGCGGAGAGGGCGGCCTCCAGCACGAGCGTCATCGAGACCCCTCCGTGTCCTCCGTCCCGTCGGAAAGGGCTGGCCCGAACCCGCCGTCGGGCAGTGGGGTGTCCCGGACCCACGGTTCGATGCCCGCGTCTGCGGCCGACCGGACGACCGCGTGGGCCGCGGTCGGGCCCGTCACGAGCACGAACAGCGCGAGCAGGGCGAGCTTCAGCGTCTCGCCGGGGCCGAACGCGACGGCCGCCGCGGCGATGGCCAGCAGCGCCCCGAGCGTCTCGCTCTTCGAGGCCGCGTGGGCTCGCGCGTAGACGTCCGGGAGCCGGTAGAACCCCACGACCGCCACGAGCGAGAAGACGACGCTCGCCGCGACCAGCCCGACGACGGCGACCGTCACGAGCGCGCTCACAGCACCCCTCCGCGCTCGATGCTGAACTTCGAGAGCCCGACCGAGAGCAGGAAGTTCAGCAGCGCGTAGACGAGCGCCACGTCGAGGAACCCCGGTTCGCCGAGAGCCGCGCCGACGAGCGCGAGGACGACCACCGTGGTCGTCCCGAGGACGTTCACCGCGACCACGCGGTCGTGGACGGTGGGACCGACGACGATTCGACCGAGCAGGACGGCGGCGAGGCCGGCGAGCAGCGTCGCTCCGCCGAGGAGCACGTCCGCGAGGAGCGGGTCCGGAACGTCGGTCATCGACCCCCTCCGTCGGGTCGGGGACCGGGCTCGCCCATCACGAACTCGACGGCCCGGGCGAGCGAGCCGGCCTCCAGGTCGGCCCGGCTCCCCGCGGTCAGGGCGTGCACGACGAGTTCGTCGTCGGTGATGTCGACGGTCAGCGTCCCGGGGGTGAGCGTGATGCTGTTCGCCAGCAGTGCCCGTGTCACCCGTCCCTCGGGGACGGGGAGGCGGACGACCGACGGCTCGATGGGGAGCCCGGGGTGGAGCACGACGTAGGCCATCGCGAGGTTCGCGCGGACGACCGCGTAGAGCAGGTACGGGAGGAAGACGACCGCTCTGAGCATCCGACCGACGGTTGCCACGGTGGGATCGGTCTCGAGCGTGACGCGGGAGAGCACGGCCGCGACGACGGCGGCGCTGACCACCCCGGTCACGAGGTCGAAGGGGTCGGTTGGATCCCCCAGCGCGAGGTAGAAGGCCAGCGCCAGCCCGAACGTGGTCGCGGTTCGGCGGGGGGTCCAGGGGAACGCGATCGGCGGCCGACGGACGCTACGCCCGGTCGGGGCCGGCTCGACGGCGATGTCCCGCCCGAGCGAGGCGATCGCGTCCCCGACCACACCCGGAGTGAACTCGTCCAGTTCCGGCGAGAGGACGACCCGGGTCGTCGCCGGGGGCAGGGCAGCGACGAGAGCCGTAACCCGTGCCGTGGCGTCCGCGCCGGCGACCGGCAGGGGCGCGACATCGACCGTTAGCCGTCCGAGGGACTCGCCCGCGAGGCCGTCCCGGATGCGTTCGACGAGCGCCTCCGCGGCGGGTCGGGGGAGCGCATCCTCGCCCGCACCGACGGCCACCAGGAACCGCGCGGAGACCGGGCCCTCCTGGGCCGCATCCCGGGCCTCGCGGAGGGTGTACTGTACGACGTCCCGGAGTCTGCCCCGGTCGCCGACGATCGCGACCAGATCGGTCACGATCCCCCTCCAGCGGGGGCCGACCACGCGCATCGAGCTGCTAAACGGGCATTCATTACCAACTCGGTAAAAGATACACACTATATTTACCGTTTCGGTTAATTCTTGGGCAAAGTTTATCGTTTCATGTCACTCAGTGCTCGTATGGCTATCAGACGCCGGGGCACCTCGGACAGTACCGAGCCGGATTCGTGGGCGAAGCAGCTGGCGACGGTGATGGACGGAACGGGGACCGAGAGGGGAGTCGACGACGGTCGACACCGGGACGAGAACCGCGTCCTAGTAGTCGGCGGCGGACAGGTCGGCCGGCGGATCGCCGAGGGGCTCGCGACGACCCACCACGTCCACCACGTGGACGCGGACCCGAACGTAGTCCGGACGGAGGCGTACGGGACGAGCCACGCACCCGACCTCACGAGCCCGGCGGCGATGGCGAGGATCGGAATCACGGCAGAGGACGTCGCCGTCGTGGCTACCGGGCTCGACGCCCGGAACCTCCTGGTGGTCCAGCAGCTCCGGACCCGGTTCGGCGTCGAGCGGCTCCTCGTCGTCGTCGAGGACCCCCGCAACCGCGAGGCGCTCGATCTCCCCGGCGTGACGGTCGTCTGCGCCGGGACGGTGCTATCGGAGGCGGTCGACTCGGCCGTCCTCGATAGCGACGAGGGGAACGTCGGAGAGGACGCTCCGGCGGCCACCGACTGAGATGACGAAGACGCTCGAGCGTGACCTCGGGCTCCCGGCCGTCGTCGCCATCAGCATGGGCGCGAGGGCCCCCCGGCTTGCGTCCCCGCTCGCCGACCCGTTCGATAGTGGGAGTGTCGGGCGTCGTGCCGAATACGGGGAGTGTCCGCCGTGTCCGCCCCACCGGGTGGTGGCGGACCGACGCGACCCCGCGGCGCGAAACGGCCAGTAGCTTTTTCGAGGCGACTGTCGATACTGCTGTCATGAACGGTGGGGAGACGCGGCCGATGCACTCGGCCGCGAAGGGGGGAGTCGCTGCTACGACGAATCGAGCCGGTAGCTCCCGTGACGGGGGGCGGGGAACGGTGCGCCGGATCCTGCGACCGGACGTCCGAACGATCCGTGGGCGATGGAACGTGCGTGGACGGAGGAGCTGAACGACGGATGAGATCGGAGAGAGCCCCGTTTCGAGCGGATGGAGTGGCCACACTGGTTGTCGCGGCTCTGGTGGTGCTCGTGGCTACCGCCGGCGTGGTGACGGCGGCCGGCAGCACGACCGTCAGTATCACGTCACGGACCGACACCGTCGACGTCAGCGAGACGACGACCTTCGAGGTGGTCCTCGAGAGTGCTGACGGCGGGGTCGGCGTATACAGCCTCGACGTCGCGCTCTCGGATCCGTCGGTGGCGACCATCTCCGGCGTGGAGTTCGGCGGCAGCCCGAACCTGACGGAGAGCAACGTCGAGGCCGGCTCCGCGAACGTCCGGGCGGCCAGGGCAGACACCGCCGACACCGGACCCGTGACGGTCCTGACCGTGACCGTCCGGGGCGAACGGGCCGGATCGACGAACCTGTCGGTGACGGTCAACGCCCTCGGAGACGAACAGGGGATCGACTACGACGTGACCGGCACCAGCGGCGCGAGCCTCACTGTGTCCGAGGCGAATTCGGCGTCGGGGGGCGGTGACGCTCCCGACCGCGGTGGCGGAGGCGGCAGCGCGCTCGGCGAAGACCCGAGCGGCGAGGTAGAGGTCGTCGACGCGACCCTGCTGAACGAAACGGTAGCGACCGACGCTGGTGTGGTCGCGCGCGTCGACCTGGCGAACAACGATCCCGTTCGCGGGATCGTCTCGCTGAACCTGACGGCGAACGGGTCGACCGTGACCGAGCGGTCCGTGGCGGTGGCCGCGTCGACCGAGCGGACGGTGTTCCTCCGACACGAGTTCGACCGGCCGGGGACCTACGAGGTGTCGGTGAACGGCGTAGCGCTCGGTGCCGTCAGCGTCACCGCGGAGGCGACTCCCACGAGGACCGGCACCACCACGCCCGGCCAGACGACCGATTCGGCGACGGTCTCGCCGAACACGACGACGGACGACACCGTCACGCCGGCGGACGCCGAGCGCCCGGAGACGGCGGGAGACGGGGACCGCTCGCCGAGCGCGCGCGACGGGTCAGGGTTCGGCCTGTTCGTGACGGTCGTCTCCGTCCTCGTCTCCGGTCTGCTCCTGCGGCGGGTCTGAGTCGAGCCGCCGTCGCCCCGTCCGATCTCGGCTCCGTCGCGCTCCGCTCGCTCGGACGACCCGAGTGACGCCTCACTCACGCCGCGGACCGCACACCGAGACCCGTAGCGCCGCGCTCTCGCGCCCGAACCCACAGCGACTTCCCGTCGCCCTTCGAACCCCGGCCATGCACGCGCCGCACCGGCTCGCGACGGAGGGTCACTGATGCGCGAGGCCGGTCCGCTGGAGGGCGAGATGGGGATGCGCTACTACGCGAGCGAGAGCGACGGTACTGGTGGAGTTCTCCGCACGGAGCCCGAAGACTTCCGCGTCACCGAGATCGAGCGGTTCGGCGCGGACATCCGGCCTCGCGATGCGGACCCGGGGAGCTACCCTCACACCGTCTTCCGGGCCACGCTGCGAGGGTGGGACACGAACGACTTCGCCGACGCCCTCTCGACGAAGCTCGGGATCAGCCGCGAGCGGGTGTCGTGGGCCGGCACGAAGGACAAACGCGCGGTCACCACACAGCTGTTTTCGGTTCGGGACGTCGACCCCGACGGGGTGCCCGAGGTCCGGAACGCCGACATCGAGGTACTCGGACGGGCGGGTCGGCCGGTACTGTTCGGCGACCTCGCGGGCAACGCCTTCGAGATCCGCGTCCGCGACGCGGAGCGGCCCGAGAACGCCGAACTGGTGGCCCGGGAGCTCCGCGCGTTCGCCGGCGGCGACCCCGACGATCCCGACGTTTCGGGAGGTACCCCGAACTTCTTCGGCCACCAGCGGTTCGGCTCGCTCCGACCGATCACCCACCGGGTGGGGCTCGAGGTCGTCCAGGGGGACTGGGAGGCGGCGGTGCTGGAGTACGTCACCACGACGGGCGAGAACGAACCGGCGGACACCCGCGAGGCCCGAGAGTGGGTCGCCGAGACGCGCGACTGGGCCGGGGCCGTCGAACGGCTTCCGGGTCGCCTGCGCTACGAGCGGTCGATGTGTCACGCGCTCGCCGAGGCGGTGGGTGAGCCCGGACCCGAGGAGTTCCGCGGAGCGCTGGAGACCCTTCCCACGAACCTCCAGCGGCTGCTCGTCAACGCCGCCCAGTCCTACCTGTTCAACGAGATCCTCTGCCGGCGGCTGGAGCGCGGGCTCCCGTTCCACGAGGCCGTCGAGGGTGACGTGGTCTGCTTCGCCGACCGCGACGCCCCCGATGGGCTGGCGCTCCCCGACACCGACCGGCTCCAGGTCGCGAGCGGCGATCGGCTCCGGACCGTCAACCGCCACTGCGCGCGCGGGCGGGCGTTCGTCACCGCACCGCTCGTCGGCACGGAGACGGAGTTCGCCGACGGCGAACCGGGCGCGATCACTCGGGAGGTCCTCGAGGAGTTCGGCGTCGTCCGGGAGGACTTCGACCTCCCCGGGGAGTTCCACTCGACGGGGACCCGCCGGGCGGTGCTCCTGCGGACGGACCTGGACGTCGGGATGGATCCCCCGACGCTCTCGTTCCCGTTACCGAAGGGGAGCTACGCGACGGTCGTCCTCCGGGAGATCATGAAGACGGACCCCACGGCGCTGACCTGAGATCGTCCGCCGCAGCCGACTGTCGAGGTTGACATCCTCCATCGCCTGAAGACGCGGGCCTCCCATGCGTTGTTGGCCGAGGAGGTCGATCCTGACGCTCGGGCGTCTACGGTTTGCTGGACTGGCAGCCAGTGGCTCTGTCATGAAGCCGTTACTCGTCTACCCGGAGAGGGCGTCGAGTACCTGGAGTGATTAGCCACAGTCGCCGTGATCGACTTACCGTCTTTCCGTTTGAGTTCGGCTCCGAGCCGTGGCAAACACCGAGTCAACTGCCAGTGTTCCGCGTACACGACCGAGGACAGCACAGTATGACGAAGGTGTATCGGATTCAGTTGGTGGCTGACGCCACCAGTATCCTTCTCGAACCCGAAATTTGCGTTTCGGACCGACGGGACTGTGCTGCAAGAGCGGACTGCCGATGGCCGGGAGCTTCCTCCCGATCAGATACGTTCGATGACGAACCTGCCTCCGTCATTGTGTGAGGTGCTCCAGCCCCACGTTCCGTCGAGCCGATGTTCGGTTAAACCGCTTCGCCAGATTCCGAGCCCTCGGTTCGGTCCTGATCGCCACTGGTAGTCAATACGGATACCCTTGAATCCAAGACTATCAGTCCCACTAATAGTCTCCAAATATTTTATCGTTCCCTGGATGTCGACGGTCACCTGTCCGGAGTGGTAGGTATAGGTGAATCGCCCGTCGATCGGTGTTCCGTTCTCGAGATTCGGTTCTCCCGGCGTAAGAGTTCCGTTGATCGCGATTCGAGGGTTGTTCGGATCGTTGCGGATCGAGAACGATCCCTGCCAACTCCCCGCCAAGAGGTTGTTCCAAACGACCGGGGCAACATCGCCGTGGTACAGGTTCGTGTGAGTTTCTTCGTTCCAGTTGGCATTCACGTAATCCCGGATATCGAACCGGCCGCCGGGGTTGTTCTCC
Organism: Salinirubellus litoreus; assembly: GCF_037335815.1. Taxonomy (NCBI): domain Archaea; kingdom Methanobacteriati; phylum Methanobacteriota; class Halobacteria; order Halobacteriales; family Natronomonadaceae; genus Salinirubellus; species Salinirubellus litoreus. The sequence goes on from NZ_CP147841.1 coordinate 1,579,986, forward strand.
AGCCAGCGATAGAACTCGTATCCTCGGGAGTTCGCCTCGAGATCAGCCCTCGAGTAGACGCCTGTGCTCTGAAGACCGAAGATCGCGAGCGGAGGGTCGGTATAGTGCACAACTTCGTTTAACGGAGCGGCAGCTTCGGTCTCGTGGCCCCATTGACGTGCATCGGCCAGCGTGTGTCCGTGGCGTGTGACGAGGATGTAGTACACGTATCCCTGTTGCATGAAGTGGCCAAGCTTGTCCGCGCCGATGTACACGTCACCGATGCGTATTGTCGGAGCGAGAACACGTGTCAGGCCTCCATCTGAACTTCCCCACAACCCGTAGTTTACCCCGGCGTACTTGCTCACGTTCTGTGCAACTGGAAACGAGAAATTGGGTCCGCCCGTCCCCGCCCAGGCTTCGATTTTTGTCTTGTAATTCGAGCTAAAGGGATTCCATGTCGCGTTCCTCCCGACCAGCCGGTACACTGAATCAGCCACTTGCCGTCCGTTCACTCCGGCGGGAGCACTTGCCAATCCAATCGCGGTGTTCACGTACTGGTTGACAGCGTTGGTCGCATCAACCTGGGCTCGTGATCGAACGTTAGTGTCACATTCGGCCATTGTGACACCTCAGTTGTCCTCGTCGTCCGGCTCGGCCGGGTCGTCGTCCGAAGGGCCGTCCGGTTCCGGTTCGTCGAACCCCGGCGGGGAAAACGGCGGTTCGGGACCACTAGTGAGTTCGTCCGGACTCGGCATCGGCGGTACGTTCGCTCCCGCCACGAGACCCAAAATATCGGTGACGTCCGGGATCGGTTCGGAGCCACCGAAGTGTGCGCCGGTCGTTGGATCCTCACCCACGTCGCTCCCGGACGGTGTACTTGGCGACATCCCTCCGGGCATCTCACCGGAGGAACTGGGTGTTGATCCGACGGCCATAAGCTCCGGTGTGGTACCCACTGCATCACCGGCGAGGAGGTCTTCAGTCGTCTCAAGCGGCGTGAGCCACTCGGCCATCGAACAGTCGAAAAGAACCGCGCTGTGCTCGGCAACGACTAGCAGCCCGCCACCTACGGTCGTGATCGTTAGAATCGGTGAAGAGAATTCGTGTGGATGCCACGCTTGATCGAATCGATTCCACCCCCAGACGGTTCGATCGCTCCGAACGTAGATACACTGTGACGACGGTATAGAAACCTGGCCGGGAGCGGATCCCGAGGCATGGGGACCGATGGGAAGTCCACCGCTCCCCGTCGCATCGCTCTCTCCACCACCGTCCCCACCGCCAGGACCGTTATCTCCGCTTGAATCGTTTCCTTCATCCGGACCGGAGGGCTCCGGATCGCCTGGACCTCCATCCGCCGGTGATCCTTTCTTTCCTTTTCCCCGTTCGATACGCTTGGCCTCGTCTTCCGCCTCTTCGATCTCCCGCTTTGCTTCTTCGACTGCTGCCTCCGCGATCGCCATCCGGAGTTCGGCAATCAGGTCATCTATCAGAGCGACTTCCGCCCCGTTCTCTTGTGCGATCTGTTTTTTTGCCTCGATCTTCGGTAGTTCGTCCTCTAGCAAGTCCTTGAGCCGACCGAGGCCGTTGATTACTGTCGTCATCTACGATATTCCTCCGTGCGATAATCGTCGATCGCAGAATTTATACTATTTATTATATAATAATCATTGCGGCAAGAGAGGCAGGTACGCTCGATCTGATAGACTTTACTGTATCCACCGAACCGCCCCCCTTATCCACCCGCCGCGCCCACTACTGGTATGCAGTGTCGGCAGTGCGCGGGGTCGCTCGAACGTCCCGGGGACTACTGTCTCCGGTGTGAGACGCCCAACGCCGACACCGTGGTCCTCGACCTGGACCGCGAGCGGGCGGAGGTGGCCGTCCTCCTCGACGAGGAGCTCGTCGCCCGGCGGGTCGTCACCACCCGCGAGGAGGACTCAGAGCGGTGGGGACCCACCGAACTGCGGAACTACGCCGGGCAGATCGCCGACGAGGTCCACCGGAAGCGCCCCGAGGAGGTGTACGCAACCGGCGACCGCGACACCCTCAACGCCGTCCGTGCACAGCTCCACTACCCGCTCTACCGGGTCAGGGGCGAGGACCCCGTCGAGGCCGTCAGGTCGCGTCGGGACGAGGAACCGCTCGAAGTGGTCGAGAAGTCCGTCGCCGAGAAGATCGGAGGGATGCACTCGACGCTCATCGGGAACCGGGACGGGATGCGGGCCGTCGAGACGGTCGCGGGTCACCCGCACGTGAAGAAGGTCGTCCCCGGCCCCATCGACGCGGGGGGGTCGGGGTCGAACTCGGGGGTCCGGGCGAAGGCGACCCGCGCCGACGGGAAGGGGAACGTCCGGCTCCTGGTCCGCGACGGATCGAGCGTCCAGGAGAACCGCGTCGTCACCACCGCACGCGACCGCGAGTCCGGCGAGTGGATACGCGAGGACCTCAACGAGGCGCTCGGCGAGGCCGGACTGCAGGAGTGAGGAGTAGCGCGCCGGCCGGCGTCCCCGGCGCGGAGCTGTCGGCGGTAGCTTTATCCCCTCCAATATCTTTTCTGTCACGTTATGCCCGAAACCGGCTGGGTGCGCTACACGCCCCACGCGCTCGTCGCCACGGTGGTGTTCGAGTTCATGCACATCGCCGACGAGCTGGCCGGGAACTGGGCCCCGTTCACGCCTATCAACGAGCCGACGATCGCCGCCATCAGCATGGGGATCTTCACCTTCTTCGGGCTCTGGGGGCTGTGGTGGAGCCTCGAGGAGCGGCCCTGGGGCTACGGGCTCGCCGCGCTGTTCGGGCTGTTCTTCGGCGTCGCGGAGGTCTGGCATCTCGTCGACGACGCGAACATGACGCTCTTCCGGTGGGTCGTCGTCCTCCTGGCGCAGGCCTGTGCCGCCGTCGTGATCGCGCTCGGCGCGAGCGGCCTCTGGAGACACAAGCCCTGGCGAGGGAGCCGGGCGGCCGGCGTCTGAGCCGAACCGCTCCCCACTCGATCCCGCACCGCTCTCGACCCCACCGCTACGCCGGGAAGACCCCGTCGGGTCCCGGGACGGCCCAGAGGTTCGCCGCGACCTCGAGCATCAGGCCGTCGAGCTCCTCGGTCATATCGAGGTACCAGAACTCCAGCCCCTCGAACCGGCCGCTCTGGATCACCGGGATCCCGGCGGCCTCGTACGTCTCGACCACGGCACGGGGGTCGTCGTAGGCGAAACAGCCGACGTGGTGGATTCCCGACCCGCCCGAATCGAGGTGTTCGGTGTAGGTGCTCTCCCCTTCGAGGGGCTCGATCAGTTCGACGTTCACCCCCGGGAGGCCGGGGTTCGGGAGCGAGGCGAGCGGGCTCCGGTGATCGGTACTCGACGCGCCGAGCCCGAGCCGGTCGCGGAGCGCCGTCACCCAGTCGACGAGCCGTCTCAGTACCCCCGACGGGAGGACCTTCGACAGCAGGTCGACCGGCCCCCCGACGTCCGAGAGCGCGACCCGCATCGAGTAGTCGGTCGGCTCGCCGCGGACGGTCGTGTGCGCGAGCCGTGGGGGCTCGTACCGGTAGAGTAGCCAGGGCTCGATCCCGAGGAGGCGGCCGAACCGACGCATGGCGTCCTCGAGGTCATCGACGACGAACGCGACGTGGGAGATCTCCGGGAGCGGGACGCCTACACGCGGGACGGTACCGTGAGTCATGGACACTCGTCGTCGTCAGTGGGGATTAACCTGACCTCGGTCGCCACGGCGTCCGGGTGTCGGTCGCGTGCCCGAATCGGGCAAACCGATATATCCGCCCGGGAGCCTCTCTTCCGGCGTGAGTCACCGTGTCACAGGTCACGACGGACACCGAGCGGGTCGTGCGGGAGTACCTGACCGTCTGGAACGACCGGGCGTACGAGAAGATCCCCGAGGTGGTCGCGGAGTCGTTCGTCATGTACGACCCCTGGGCCATCGCCGGTGATCTCCCGGGACCGAGGGGTGAGGTCCACGGCCGCGACGGCCTCGAACCGTTCGTCCGCGGGGTCGTCGCGGGGTTTCCCGACTTCCACGTCGAGATCCTCGATATGTTCTGCGAGGGCGACGCGGCGATGTACACCGGCCGGATCGGCCTGACCCACGAGGCCGACTTCTGCTGGATCCCGCCGACCGGCCGGCGCTGTGAGTTCCGCTACATGGGAGTGATCCGGGTCGCCGACGGCCGGGTGGTCGAACACCGGGTCTACCCCCCGCTGCTGGACATCCTCGACGGGTTCGGGTTCACGTCCCCGGCGGTCGTTCCCTACCTCCCGCGGCTCGCCTGGGCGGCGGCGAGACAGCTCGGCAGGTCGCTCCGTCGGCGTCGGATCCGCCACGGTACCAGTTAACACTGGTTCGTGCCACTGGAGTGCATGGGACTCGACACCGGGACGGCGCTCGTGACGGGCGCGTCCGCGGGCATCGGACGGGCGCTGGCCGAACAGTTCGGGAGCGAGGGACACGACGTGGTGCTGGTCGCGCGCCGCGAGGGTCGACTCCGGGAGGCGAGCGACGAGATCGAGGCCGCACACGGCGTCACGGCCCACGTCGCGCCGGCCGACCTCTCGGAACGGGAGGCCCGCGACGCGCTCTACGCGGACGTCGGAGAGCGGGGGATCGAGGTCGACTACCTCGTCAACAACGCCGGCGTCGGCACGCAGGGAAAGTTCACCGAGATCGACCTCGACCGTGACCTCGCGCTCGTGGAACTGAACGTCGCCGCCCCGACGCACCTCACGAAGCTGTTCGCCCGCGACATGGTCGAGCGGGGGCGCGGCGGCGTGCTCAACGTCACCTCCACCGCCGCGTTCCAGCCAGGGCCGTACATGTCGACCTACTACGCCTCGAAGGCCTACGAGCTGTGGTTCTCACAGGGGCTCTACGAGGAGCTTCGCGGGGACGGCGTGACCGTCACCGCGCTCTGCTCCGGGCCGGTGGCGACGGAGTTCCAGGAGCGGGCCGAGATGACGGACGTACCCATCGGGCGACGGGACAGCGGACTGATCCGGTGGCTCGACGCCGAGACGGTCGCGCGGGTCGGCTACGAGGGGCTCGCGGACGGGAAGGCAGTCGTCGTCCCCGGCACGGCGAACAGGGTAGTCCGGGTGGCGGCGAAGCTACTGCCCTCGTCGGTGGCGCGGAAACTGGCCGCGCGGGTCAACCGCTGAATCCGCGAGCGCGACTCGCAGGGTTTATTCCCCCGTCGGACCCACCTACGGCTACTATGGCCAAGAGCAAGGTCGGCAGCGCGGGTCGATTCGGCGCCCGATACGGGCGCGTCTCCCGCCGCCGCGTCAAGGAGATCGAGGACGACATGCGGAACTCGAAGGTCGACGGCGACGACGTCAAGCGCCTCGGCACCGGCGTCTGGGTGAACGAGGAGACCGGCGAGACGTTCACCGGCGGGGCGTACCGCCCGATCACCCCCGCCGGTCGGACCGTCCGCCGGTCGATCCGCGCCGCCCTCTCGGAGGGCGAGAGCGCGGCCGACGTGACCGCCGACGCCGAGGACGAGGGCGTCGCGGCCGACGACGCGAGCGAGTGAGATGAGCTACAAGTGTTCGCGGTGCAAGCGCGACGTCGAACTCGACTCCTACGGCGGCGTCCGGTGTCCGTACTGCGGCCACCGCGTCCTGCTGAAGGAGCGCTCGCCCGACGTCAAGGAGATACGGGTCGAGTAGCGACCGACCGCCGGTGACCGGGAGCGTGGCCGACGCGCCACACGCGGCCGAACTCGTCTTCGACTACAGTACCCCGGAACGGGCACGACTGCTCGCCCGCAGCGTCGCCCAGGAGCTCGACGAGATCGAGGGCGACCGCACCCGGGCGACCGTCGAGGCCCGGGACCGATCGGTCGTCGTCGAGATCGCGGCCGACGATCTGGTCGCGCTGCGAGCGGGTGTGAACACCTGGGCGACGCTGGTCGAGGTGGCCGAGCGGGCCGCGCGCGTCGGCGATAGCGTTTAAACCGGGGCGCTGAAACCCCCGGTATATGATAGAAACGGCGTGCTGGATACAGAGGGTGGATTCAGTACAATAGCCACTGCTGCCCACGGGGAGCTGACCGCGTCAGTACAATCGGCAGGCGCCCCCATCGGCCAGCACGTCAGATCTTGGTAGATCTCCCGCGAGAGCCCTCCACTCCCACACTTCCTGGCTCACTCCGTGCCCATGTTTAAGTGGGTCTTCGTCGCAGTAGCTACTGACGTAATGGTAGACCCCACCGAGACCGTCCATATCGAGAACGTCGTCGCCTCTACCGGGATCGGGACCGAGCTCAACCTCGAACAGCTCGCAATGGACCTCCAGGGGGCCGATTACAATCCTGAGAATTTCCCGGGCGTCGTCTACCGTCTCCAGGATCCCAAAGCAGCGACACTCATCTTCCGCTCCGGCAAGATCGTGTGTACAGGCGCGAAATCGATTGACGACGTCCACACGGCCTGCCAGCGTGTCTTCGACGATCTCCGTGACCTCGGCGTCGACGTCGATGACGACCCCGAAGTCATCGTCCAGAACATCGTTGCCTCTGCGGATATCGGCGACAGCCTCAACCTCAATGCCATCGCCATCGGGTTCGGTCTCGAGAACATTGAGTACGAACCCGAACAGTTCCCCGGCCTCGTCTACCGCATCGACGATCCCAAGGTCGTCGCGCTGCTCTTCGGCAGTGGCAAACTCGTGATTACAGGAGGGAAAACACCGAGCGACGCGAAACGTGCGGTGGCAGTGATCATTGAGCGGCTCACCGAGGTTGGCATGGCCCCTACCCCGATGTAACCGTAGGGCCGATCGTCTATCCCGGTGTCCGCTCGGGGCAGTTGGCCTCCGGCCGGGGCGTCGAACATCCTCCCGGTTCGGGTTCCGTGTCGAACGATTCGAGTGGCGTGAGGCTGCCCCACCTCCTCTGACCGATTCGCGCGCTGTATACAGCACGACCTCTGAAGCGTATCACGGATTGAGAACTCCGACAAGGTCATTTGAGCGACCTCGAACCGTTTTCACCGTGGCCGCACAGGTCGGTGTATGGTCGACGCCCGCGAGTACCACGAGCGGACGAAACACTCCCCGCAAAGCGTCCGTGAGGGCGCGTTCCGGCTCGACCGGTCGAACCAGCCGCGGCCGTACAAGATCTACGAGGACCTGCCGCGGTTCTCCCCGCCCGGGTCCCCGGACCCGCCCGACGAACCGATGCTGTCGGCGCTCGCCCAGCCCCGGGCGGAACCGACGTGCGGGCCGGACGACGCGGGCGACCCTGACATACACACGCTCTGTCACTACGCGACGGGCGTGACGAAGGAGCTCGACCGGGGCGGGCGGACGATGCGCTTCCGCGCGGCGTCCTGCACCGGCAAACTCTACCACATCGACCTCTACGCCGTCGCGGGTGACTGCGGTGCGTTCGACCCGGGCGTCTACCACTTCGACCCCCATCACGACCGGTTCGACGTCCTCCGCGAGGGCGACTATCGGGGCGTTCTCGCCGGGGCGGCGGGCGGACACGACGCGGTGGCGGACGCGCCGGTGACGTTCGTCGCCACCTCCGAGTGGTGGCGCAACGCCTGGAAGTACCGCGATCGGACCTACCGGCACGCGTTCTGGGACTCCGGTACCGTGCTGGCGAACCTGCTGGCGGTCGCCCACGGAGCGGGCCAGCGCGCGTCCGTCGTCACCGGGTTCGCGGACGAACCCGTCGCGGAACTGCTCGGCGTCGACCCCGACGAGGAGGCCCCCCTGGAACTCGTCCCGGTCGGCGACGGCGATCCGGTTCCGGGGACGCCGACGGTCGAGCCCATCGACCCGGCGGAAGCGCCGCTCTCGGAGGATCCGGTCGACTACCCGCTCGTCCCCGACGCATGGCGGCAGAGCACGCTCCCCGACGGGGAGTCGGCGAACGAGTGGCGAGAGCGCGGGAGCGGGGAGTTCGGCACCCATCCACCGGGAGACGGAGAGCGAATCGAGCTCGACCCCGTGGACGCCGCGACCGCGTCGGCCCGGCCGGTCGGCGCGACAATCGAGCGCCGAGGGTCGCTCCGCGAGTACAGCCACGAGCCGGTGAGCGCCCGGAAGTTCGCCACGATACTCGATCGGGCGCTTCGAGGGACGCCGACAGATCTCGCGGACGACTCGCTCCTCGACTGCTACTGCCTGGTCCACGCGGTCGAGGGGATCGAGCGCGGGGCCTACCAGTACCACCCCGGAGCGAACGTCCTGGAGCGAGTGGGCGAGACCGATCGTGAAGCGGCCGGTCACCTCGCGCTCGACCAGCCGGTCGTCGGGGACGCAGCGGCGAACGTCTACCTGCTCGCCGACGTCGAGCGCGTCGTCGAGCGGCTCGGGAACCGCGGCTACCGGCTCGCACAGTTAGAGGGGGGTATCGCCCTCGGACGGCTCTACCTCGCCACCTACGCCCACCTCGGCCTCGGCGGCCGCGGGTTCACCTTCTACGACGACCTCGTGACGGAGCACCTCTCGCCGTGGGCCGCCGATCGGACCCCGATGACGATGTTCGCGCTCGGGAAGGCCGACCGGTAGGCCGACAGTCGTCTCTCCTTCATTCGTTCTCGGAGTCGCTGGCCGGTCCCGCTCGCTACTCGGCAGTCGCAGCCCCGGCTCCTTCGCTCGCCTCCACCTCCTCGGAGCCGCCCGTGATGACGACGGGACGCGTCGCGTCGAGCGTGACGGCCTGACTGACGCTGCCGAACAGGAGCGACCCGAGCGGCGAGCGCTTCCGGCCGCCGAGGACGATCATGTCGGCGTCGATCTCGTCGGCCGCCCGCAGGATCTGCTCCGCCGGGTCGCCGAACCGGGTCGCGGTCTCGACGCGGATACCGCTGGTCCGCAGGCTGTCCTGGGCCATACTCCCGGTCGGGAGCTGGCCGATCGAGGTCGATTCGGCCGTCTCCCTGTCGTCGAAGACGTGCAACAGCGTCGCCTCGACCCCACCCTCCGCACCGGGCAACGACGCGACGGCGTCTACCTGCGCCGCGGTCCTGGACTCGCTGGTGTCGAGTGGTAGCAGTACTCGATACATATGCTAACACTGGCCACTCATAGTACATAATTATTGTTGTCGTACTCCGGAGAGTCGCCCGCGTCTTCGGCGGCTCGGCGGGGTGTCCACTCGGATCTACGACCAGGAACGCTCGCGGACCCGGCCCTCGCGAGTCGTGACACGGACCGACCGTTCGTCGTGGCCTCTCGCCCGAACGACGGATCCGAACGCCCGACCGGGGCCGGGGGCGAGCCGGGCCGTCAGCCGTACCGGTCGGCGTGGGTCGAGCAGAACTCGGGCTCTCGCAGCTGCGCCTCGATCAGCGCCTCCTGTCGGTGGGCGTCGAACAGCCGACAACGTTCCGCCTCACAGAACGCCTCGCCCGTCTCGAGGTAGTGGATCGCCTGCAGGACGTACCCCTCGAGGGCCTCGGTCGTCCGTGGGTCGTCCTCGACCAGGAACGCCCCCTCGACCTCGTTTTCGAGCACCTCGCGGGGCGGCGTGTCCCCCGAGACGAGCGTGTGTTTCCCCTTCTCACGGTAGTACGTCTCCGGCTTTGCGGGGGCCTCGTAGAGCCCGGGGACGGAGACGGGCGCGAGCGGACCGAGGACGTTCACGCGCTTGTGCCAGCGGCCGTCCGCGCCCCACGTGCCGAGGACGCGGTCGAGCAGCGGGACGTGGAGGCGGTCGAGCGAGCGCTCCTCGTCGGGGAGCCGCCGTTCGAGCAGCTCCTGGACCGCGAACCCGTCGTAGATGACGCCCCCGGCTCGCTCGGGGTGATCGAGCGCCTGCTCCTCGTAGCGAACGATGCCGAGCATCGTGTTGCCCGTCTCGCGCTCGTACGGCGAGACGACCCGCGTCTCGGCGAGCTCACGGGCGAGCTCCCCGTCCCGGTACCGGTCGAGGAAGCGGTCGCACACCTCGACCGTCGCGTCGACACGGGGACGGAGCCACGCCGCGATCTCGGTCGCGTCCGCGACCGTCGTGGGCGCGCGGTACAGGCGGACGTGGTCGACCATCCGGCGTTCCGGTGGATCAGTCGGCTCCGGCCGCGCGGGAGGTCATCTCGACGGGCTCGGCGTCCACGCCGAGTTCGTCGATCGCGGTCTGGGCGGCGCGCTTGCCCGAGACGAGCATCGCGCCGAACGTCGGCCCCATCCGGGGGAGCCCGTACGTCGTGGCGACGGCCATCCCGGTCACCACGAGCCCGTCGTGGGCCAGCCCGGTGTGCTCGACGACGGCGTCCTCGCTCTCGCCGACCCACATCGAGTCGTGGCCCGGCGAGTCGTGGCCCGGCGCGCCGTACTCCTCGTCGCCCGTCGCGTCCATCCCCGTGTTGTGCTCCCGTGCGTGCTGGATGCCGGGCGCGTCGAGCACCCCCCGCTCGTCCAGCTTCGAGACCGCGACGGCCTCGTGGCCGGTCGCGTCGATCACCAGGTCCCCCTCGACGGCGATCGGGTCGACACAGGTGATCTCCCGGGGCAGGGCGTGGACCGGCGTCCAGTTCATCACGATGCCGCCGACGCGGTGGTCCTCCCGGATCACGATGTCGGTGAACTCGGTCATGTTCTGCATCTTCGCGCCGGCGTCACACGCCGCCTTGATCAGCCCGGAGCAGGCCTCCGGGCCGTTGGCGACGTACAGCCCCTCGGAGTCCTGTGCCGGCTTGTAGTCGACGCGGAGCTCGTCGAGGACGCCCTCGGCGGGCCCTCGCACCGTCACCTTGTTCATCAGGAACCCGCCGAGCCAGAACCCACCGCCGAGATAGTTGTTCTTCTCGACGACCATCGTCTTCACGCCCCGTTCGGCGAGCTCCTTGGCGGCCATCAGCCCCGACGGGCCGCCCCCGACGACGATCACGTCGCTGTCCGAGAAGTCCATGAACTCCTCGGTCCACTCCTGGCCGATCGCGCGGGTCACTTCCGCCTCGCCGACGTCGCTGAACTGTTCGGGCTGGTTCATACCACCTAGTAGTAACACCGGGTGCTCGGATAAGTCCTTGGGACGCGCCGCTGTCGGGAGCCGTGTGCGCAATGGGGGGCGATGCGACGCCGAGGAGGGCGAAGACGACGGTGAGGTCGACTCCAGGGGTTCAGTCGGAGGCGACCCGCTCCCGGCCGGCCATCGAGTCGAAGACGCGCTCGCGGAGTTCGTCGAGCGAGACGCCGTCACCGGGCCCGATGCCGCCGAGGTGGTCGACCGAGAGCTGGCCGCCGCCCATCCGGGCGTGTCCGCCGGCGTCGGCCATCGGGATGTCGGCGACGACGCGACGGAGGCACTCGCCCATGTGGATGCGGTCGTCGCGCGACCGGCCCGAGAGGTGGAGCGTCCCGTCCGACTCCCCGCCGACGACGACGGCGGTCACCCCTTCGAGCCGCAGGAGCTCGTCGGCGGCCTGTCCGAGCGCGTCCACGTTCGAGACCGGCCCGACGAACGAGCAGACGAACGGCCCGTCCTTCCGCCGGTTCGTCGCCGCCCGGGCCTTCACGTCGAGCGTGCCGGCGTCGACCGGCGGGTTGGCGATCCGGTCGAGCGCCTCGGGGTTCGCCGCCGGGAAGAGGAACGCGGCAGCGGCGAAGTCCGCGTCCGTACAGCCCCGCGAGAAGTTCGTCGTGTCGGACTGGATGCCGTAGAGCAGGCCCGTGGCGAGGTCCTCGGGGACGTGCCGACCCCCGCTGCTGTCGGTCCGCCACCCGATATCCCGGAGGTACTCGGTGACGATGGCCGCACAGGCCCCGTACTCCGGGCGGACGTCGGTGAACGCTCTCCCCTCCCCCTGGCCGGGGTGGTGGTCGACGACGGCGTACGGCGAGAGCCCGCCCGCGCCGGCGAACCCGCGGGGCTCGTTGTGGTCGACGAGGACGACGCGATCGCCGGCCAGCCCCTCGTCCGCCGGAAGATGCTGCATCTCCACCCCGAGAACGGTCTTCATCGCGCGGTTCTCCTCGTGGCGGATCTCCCCGGGGTACCGGACGACCGCCTCGGTGCCGGCGTAGTCGGCGATGCGGCTGACGGCGAGTGCGCTCGCCATCGCGTCCGGGTCCGGGTTCGGGTGCGTGAGGACGACCACCCGATCGACGCGACCGAGCGCGCGGACCAGCCGATCGGCCGGCGTCCGTCGGAGGAACCGCACCGCGAGGTACCCGACGGCCAGGACGGCCACGACCGCCACGACCGCGATAACGGCCCGTTCGGGGCTCGACTGTGCCGCCTCGACGAGGTCACCGGCCTGCCGGACCACGGGCTGAGCGACCCCGAAATCGAGGGACATGTGCGGCGGGATTTGGATCGGAATTAAAAGTACTTTCCCCTGCCTCCAGCGCTCGTATTCGTCACCGAAACGGCCTCAGCGGGCCTCATCACCACCATTCGTGGCCGTATACGCCTCGATGGCGGCCCCGTACCCCTCCCGAAACGTCGGGTACGCGAACTCGTAGCCGAGCGAGCGGAGCCGGTCGTTCGAACACCGCTTGCTCGTCAGTATCCGCCGCTCGGCCGCCCGAGAGAGGTCCCCCGCGTCGAGACGCTCCTGCTTGGTTCGCTTCGGGGGACGCTCGACGCCGCACTCGTCGGCCAGCCAGTCCGCGAACGCGTGCTTGTCGGCCGGCTCGTCGTCGACCGCCAGTACCACCTCCGCGTCGATCCCCTCCTCGAGCAGGAACTCGACGACTCCGGCGGCGTCGTCCCGGTGGATCATGTTCAGGTAGCCCGCCGTGACCGGTCCCTCCAGGTACCGCTCCAGCCGGTAGCGATCGGGACCGTAGAGCCCGGCAAACCGGGCGACCTGCCCCTCGATGCCGCGTTCGTGGAACTCCTCGCGGGCGATCCGTTCGGCCTCGACCAGCACCTCCGTCTTCTCCGTCGTCGGCTCCAGGGGCGTCTCCTCGTCCACCCAGCCCCCGCCGTGGTCCCCGTAGACACCGGTACTGGAGGTGTAGACGTACCGGTCCGGCACCGCCCCGCGTCCGGCGAACTCCCGCAGGACCGCCCGCTGGCCGTCGACGTACACCTCGCGGGCGGCCGCCGCACCCCGACCACCCGAGGAGGCGGCGAACACCACCCAGTCGGCGTCGGGGATCCGCGAGAGGTCGTCCGGATCGGTCACGTCCGCGCGGACGGCCTCGAACCCCGCGTCCTCGATGGCGGCACACCCGGCTCCGGACCGCCGGACGCCGACCACCTCGTGATCGTCGCGGAGCCGTCGTCCCAGTTCCAGCCCGACGTACCCACAGCCGAGTATGGCGACGCGCATCGCTACTGGCGCGTCTGGAGGTACCGGTGGACGTCGGCGAACTCCCGGAGCGTCATCGGGAACCGCCCCTCGACCTTCGCCTGGAGTTCGCGCGCCTCCAGGTCGCTCTCGACCCCGCGGGCCAGCGCCTCGACGTCGACGACCGCGTTCGTCATCCCAATCAGGAGCGCGTCGCGGTCGAGCGCGGCGACGGTGTCCCCGTCCTCCTCGACGCCGAGCGCGAGCAGCGCGGCCGCCTCCTCGAGGGTGAGTTCGGGCCCCTCACCCGCGAGAAGCGCGTCGACGGTCTCGCGGTCCACGCCCGAGCGCTCGCTCGCCTCGGACGGGCCGACCTCCTCGACGGTCTCGACCAGCAGCGCCTCGTAACGGCCGTACAGTTCGTCCGCGGAGTGGTCCCCGGGGTCGTCGACGGCGTCGTGGAACATGCCCGGGAGTACGCGACCGGCGGTTAAGTTCGTACGGTCTCGCGCCCGCGAACGCGGGAAACGCGTAGTCGGAGATCTCGACCCGGAAGTATCAGATACAGATAAAATCTGCGTTAACAGGTGACATGGAGCGGCCTCGAACCGGCTCCGATCGCCGTTTCACTCGCTCCCGCGGTGGCCTCCCGTGGATCCGAAAACGGGGCACAACGGGTCCGAGACTGACGAAACAGTCCGCAACAGTCGAGCAACAGTCGAAACCGTCTGGGGCGTTTATTCTACATCCCTGGAACGTACGGATCGACGATGAACTCCACGACGACCGCGCAGCCCCCCGAGGAGGAGACTGCGCGCCCGGCGTCGGGCCCCGACCTGCGGACCACCGACGCCACGACCGAGACGGAGGAGGAAGAGGAGTCGCTGTCCCGGGACGAGCTGTTCCACCTGCTGCAGAACTCGCGTCGACGGGCGGTCCTGCGGTACCTGCGCGGGCGCGAGGGGCCGGTACGGATGCGCGACGTGGCCGAGCAGGTCGCGGCGTGGGAACACGGGACGACGGTCGCGCGGCTCACCTCCGAGGAGCGCCAGCGGGTCTACATCGCGCTGTACCAGTCCCACCTCGACACCCTCGCCGAGGCCGGCGTCATCGACTACAACAAACCCCGGGGGGTCATCGAGCCCCGGCCGCTGCTCGACCGCGTCGCCTCGTTCCTCGACCCGGACTGGTCCGACGAGGGCGAGGACGAGGCGGATGGGGGCGAACCCGAGGCGGACGGGAGCGACTGGGACCGGGGGTACCTGGGCGTCGCGGCCGCGGGGTCGCTCCTCCTCTTCGGGACCGCGCTCGACGTCTCGGTGCTCGGGGCGCTGTCGAACCTCGTCACCGCCGGCATCATCCTGACGGCGTTCACCCTGCTGACGCTGGCGAAGCTCGCCTCCGAGTGGGACGGGTCCGAACCGGTCGACTCCGAGTAGGAATAGCGGAGCGGATCGTTCGGAGGCTGACACTCGTTTCCGTTCCTGCTGTGGCCGTAGCAGGGGGCTACCGGTGACCGCCCGGTACCCGGCAGCACCCTCGACCGGTCCTACCGCCCGGCGGCCTCCTCGGCCTCCGCTCGTTCGGCCATCATCGAGGCGGCCGTCCCGGCCCAGTCCCCCCAGAGGAATCCCGCGGCGGCGACCGCGGCCCAGCAGACGTACGAGAGGACGACCCCCACGTAGACGCCGAACAGCCCGTAGCCGAGGGGGACCGCGAGGAGGTACGAGAGGCCGAGCATGAACACGAACGCCCCCAGCAGCCGGGCGTAGAAGGGCGTTCGCGTGTCGCCCGCCCCCCGGAGTGCGCCCGCGAGCGGGAAGAACACCCCGAAGAACACCATCGAGACGCCGAAGACGCGGGTGAACTGCACCGCGTACCGCGCCGTGGTCCGGTCGTCGGTGAAGAGGTTCGCCAGCGCCTCGCTCCCCACGAACAGGACGACACCGGCGAGACCCAGCAGGACGACTCCGAACCCGAGGATGGCCGTCGCAGCGTAGCGCGCCTCCTCGGGGTCGCCCTGGCCGAGCCGCTGGCCGACGATGATGCTCGTGACGGTGCTGAGCGAACGGTACAGCGGGCCCGTGAGCTGCTGGTAGATCCGCCGGCCGATGTGGTAGGCCGCCGCCGCCTCGGTGCCGAACAGCAGGAGGAGGGCATTAAATGGAAAGTTCGCGAGCGAGGTGCTCATCCCCTCGGCGAACGTCGGCGTGCTCACCGCGACGAGCTGGCGGGTGACCGTGGGGTCGCGCGGCCGTGTGAGCGAGACTGGGGTCCACCGGGTCGTCATCGCGCCGGTGATGACGACCGCCTCCAGCAGGCGGCTGATCGCCGTCGCCAGGCCGACACCGAGGATACCTAGCCGAGGCGCGACACCGATGCCGAGACCGAGGGAGACCGTCAGCAGGATGTTCAGCGCGTTCGTGCCCCCGTTGACGAGCATCGGCGTCCGCGTGTCGCCGGCCCCCTGGAGCGAGCGGGCCCCCACGAGGCCGACGATCCGCATCGGTGCGGCGACGAACACCACGAGCAGGTACGTCCCGCCCAGTTCGACGACGGCCTGCTCGGCCCCCAGAATCGAGATCAGGTCGTGGCTGAACAGGAGGCCGACGACGACCAGCGGGAGCCCGCAGAGCGCGCCGATGAGGAGCGCCTGGGTGATGGCGCGGTCGCGCCCGAGGTCCGCGCCCCGGCCCGTGTCCTGACTGGAGAGGGCGATGGCACCCGCGCCGAGGCCGAGTCCCACCCGGAGGGGAATCTGCGCGTACAGGTCGGCGAGACCGATGGCGGCGACGGCGGCCGGCGAGAACAGCCCGGTGACGACGATGTCGACCGTCCGCATCAGCGTGTTGAGCGTCTGCTGGACGGCGATGGGCCACCCCAGGCCGATCATCCGGCCGTAGATCGAGCGGACCCGCGCCGGGAGTCTACGCATCCGGATCGGTCGACGAGAGGGGGGCTTAACAGAACACCGGTGCTAAGTCCCCTTCCTCAAGGAACGGACCGCGTCAGCGGTGAACGAGTAGGGTGGGGTAGTTCACGGAGACGCCGGTCACCCGGCGGAACGGATCGTCGGTCGCCCCTCGACTCGTGCGATTCGCCGGGCCTCGGGACACCATCCACGCGTCCGGTGTCGAGTACGCGGGCGAACCCGGAGGATTTCGGGGAGCCGCGGGAGAACCGATTTCGCGACGAACGACCGCAGAACCCACAGGTAACCGAGTAGCGGCTGGAGCGAGCGGCACCCGACGTAGCCGGGGGCTCCGTCCGTCCCCTCCCGCTACCGCCCGAGGCCCTCCTGACCTGCGATCGTATTCAGTTGAATCTCGTCGGTCCCCTCGACGATCCGGAAGATGCGGGCCTGGTGGAGTTTGTCCATGAACTCGTTCTCCTCGGCGAGCCCCATCCCGCCGTGGACCTGGACGACGTCGTCGGCGACCTCCCAGAACGTGTTGGTGGCGAACCACTTGAGGACCGACGAGTCGGTGATCGCCCGCTCGCCCTGGTCGATCTTCCAGGCGCACCGGAGTCCGGCGGCGTCGGCGGCGTACGTCTTCGCGCGGCCCTCCGCGATCTTGTGTGAGACGCCCTGGAACTCACCTATCGAGTGGCCGAACGCCTCGCGGTCGTTGGCGTACTCGGTCGCCCGGTCGAGGAGCCACTCGGAACTGCCGACCGCCTGCGCCCCGATCTCGACGCGCCCGAGCGAGAGGAAGCCCATCGCCTCGTAGAACGCCCCGTCGACCTCGCCGAGGACGCGGTCCTCGGGGACGCGCACGTCGTCGAGTAGCACCTCGGCCTGGAGCCCCACCGAACCGACGGCGTTGTTGAGCGAGCCGAGTTCGTACTCGTCGCGCTCGACGATGAAGCAGGTGATACCCCCGTACCGGCCGGCCTCCTCCTGTGGGGTTGTCCGGGCGAACACCTGCAGGAAGTCGGCGTAGGGGGCGTTGGTGATCCACTGTTTGGTCCCGTCGATGATCCACTCGTCGCCCTCCTTCTCGGCGCGCGTGTCCATGTTCGGCGAGTCCGACCCGACCCCGGGCTCGGTCTGGCCGAACCCCGTCGACTTCTCCGCCCGCATCACGGGGTCGAGGTAGCGCTCGACCTGCTCTCCCTCGGCCTGGGCGAGCAGCGGCTTCGGTCCCTCGGGGCCCGCGAGCACCTGCCCGGTGAGCGGCGTCCCCATCGCGGCGAGGTGCCTGTTCGCCCGGTACCAGGTGACCGTCGAGACGTCGTCACCGCCGACCTCCTCGGGCATGTTCATCGCGTAGAAGCCCGCCTCCGCGCTCCGGCGGCGGACCTCCCGCATCGCCTCGATCACCTCCTCGGTCAGTCGGCCGTCCGGTTCGTGCCCGAGCCGCGGGTTGGTGAGCGTCTCGCCCAGCTCGTCGGCGATCGGCGCGACCTCACTCTCGACGAACTCGTCGAGGCTCTGGAGGATGAGTCGGGTCTCCTCGTCGGTTCCGAACGCGACGCCCGACGTATCGCCTGTCGCTTCTGACATACTGTGTCACGGTATATATCAGGAGACACATAACCCCTCGTCCCGCCGCAGTCGGCCTCTCACCGGGCTCCGGCGACCGACACCGCGACCGATCACTGAAGCCGCCGAGCGCTGACTGACCGGATACGCAGGCGTGCACGCAGTCGACGCCGCCCGTATCCGGTGTGGCGGGCGCGACGGCTCGGTTCACGACCCCACCGGCGTGCCCCGGCCGCCGAACGGTCGAAGGCGGTGGAGCGGCGCAACGACGTCTCCGGAGTCGACGACGAAGGGGACGTGATCTGCGGCGGCGGCGAGCAGATAACACGCCGCCCGAGGGGAGCGGCCGGGAACGACACCGCTGACGTCCAGGTCGACGCGTGGGACGAGCCGACGACGATCAGTCCGTACCGCTCGCCGCCCGCATCGCCTCGATGTGGTCGCGGGCTGTCGGCCCCACGTCTGGGTGCCACTCGATGAACTGGAGCTGGACCCCGTGCCACGATCCGGGGTGGATCGTCGCCTCGTCGCGGACGCCGGGCACCGTATCCTCCATGACGACCTCGGCACCCGCCGCCGTGACGGCCGCGACGGTCGACCCCAGGTCCTCGACGTTGACACCCATGTGGTGGATACCCGGTCCCCGGCGCTCGATGTAGTCGGCCATGAAGCTCCCCGGGGAGGTCGGTTGGATGAGCGTGAACATATCCTCGCCGGCTAGCATGTACGCCGTCCGGTACCCCCACTCCTGGCTGTCCTTCGTGAAGACGTGCTCGGTCCCCGCGGGGCCGGTGAAGTCCCCGACCGCCGCGTCCAGGTCCTCGACGGCGATCGCCACGTGGTCGATCTGGTACATCGAAGCCCCGTCGACGGGTCCGTATATCAGCGTTTCCCGCCCGAGAACTGCCCGGTACCCACGACGAGTTCGTCACGTCTCCCTCCTCCCCTGTGACCGACCGCTAACTATCATTGTATTAATTTTTCCCAAGCTGTTCACCCACCCGCGGTGGCTCGGACGCCACGGGACGTCGCGTACCGTCGGGTGCGGCCGCACTCGTGCCGACCGACGGATCGACCGCCGGCGACCTCCCCATTTATACGACCCCCCGCACATCGTCCCCAGGAAGCAGGATGAGTACGATCCGATCCCTCGAAACCCGGCACTGCGATGCGGGATGGCGCAACTACCACTTCGTCCGCGTCGAGACGGACGACGGCACCGTCGGCTGGAGCGAGTTCGACGAGAACCTGGGTGCCACGGGCATCACCACGGTCGTCGAGGACATGGCCGAGACGGTGATCGGCGAGCCCGTCGAGGCCGTCGAGCGCGTCCGGGCGAAGCTCGTCCCCCGGGTGCGCCAGTCCTACACCGGCGTCGGGGCGATGGCCGTCGGCGCGATCGAGAACGCCCTCCTCGACGCGAAGGCCAGGGAGATGGGCGTCCCCTGCGTGGACCTGCTCGGCGGCGCGGTCCGCGAGGAGATACCGGTCTACTGGTCGCACTGTGGCACCTACCGCATCGGCGACCGGGGGGACTACTACGATTCGGTCGAGACCCTGGACGACGTGGTCGCCCTCGGCGAGGAGGTACGGGACAGCCAGTTCGGCGCGCTGAAGACCAACATCTTCGACTTCCGCGGCGAGGAGCCCTCGCCCTGGCGGCCCGGGTTCGGCGAGCCGTACCAGCCCTCGCTGACCATCGAGGACGACCAGCTGGCTGCCCAGCGCGAGTACCTCGAAGCGCTACGGGAGGGCGCGGGCCCGAACACCGACATCCTCCTCGACCTCAACTACAACCTGAAACCGGAGGGGTACATCCGGATGCTCAGGGAACTCGAGGACTTCGACCTGTTCTGGGCGGAGATGGACCTGCCCAGCGCGGAGGCGCTGGCGGACGTCCGACGGAAGAGCCCGCACACCATCGCCTCCTGTGAGGCGCTCGTCCCCCACGAGTCGTTCGTGCCCTACCTGTCCGAGCAGGCGACCGACGTGGTCATCATCGACGCGCTCTGGAACGGCGTCCAGCACACGGTGCGGATCGCCTCGATGGTCGACGCCCACCAGCTCCACGTCGCCCCGCACAACTACTACGGCCACCTGGGTACGTTCATGAACGCCCACTGGGCGGCGGCGGTCCCGAACCTGCGGATCATGGAGACGGACATCGACCGGCTCCCCTGGGACGACGACCTGTTCACGACCGCCCCGGAGTACGAGGACGGCAAGCTACAGCTCCCCGAAGGGGCCGGCTGGGGCTGTGAGCCCGACGAGGACGCGCTCGCGGAACACCCCGTCGAGGACTGACTCGGGGCCGTCACTGAGCCCCGGCGAAGACCCCGGTCCCTTCCCGTTCCGGACCGAGGCGAACTGGTCGGGAACGGGGCGGGCTCCGTGCGATCGGCTCGGCCGTCTCCGGCACCGGGGACGAACCTGCCTTCTCGGGCCCGAGACGAGGAGCGAATCGACCCGTCCAGCACTCCCGCGAGGGGAAGAGGACTCGGCGTCCGCTACTTCGGCGGCCGGAGCCGGTAGTACCGCCGGTTGAGCTCGAACATGTACCCCTCGCGCATCGACTTCAGCACCGCGTAGGAGATGACGGCGGCCACGGGCGGCACGAGGAACGTCAGATCGAACAGGAGGCGTGGATCCAGCGGGACGAGATTCTTCGCCGAGTAGGCGGCGATCGTGAACGCGAAGGCGACACCGCCGACGCCGACAGCCGCCCAGAACGGCTGCTCGACGGGCCGGCGGGCGCTGCCCTTGTTCAGGAACGGGACGATGGCGATGAACCCGACGACGACGAGGTTCGCCACCACGCCGTAGGTCCGGTCGGCCATCAGTTTCGACCCGCCGAGCAGCGCGAGGTTGGGGTTGAGCGGCCCGAGCTTCAGCAGCCCGAACGACCAGTAGAGATACCAGTCCGGCAGGATGATTCCAGGGGTCGACTGCGGGTTGGCCGGCGCGCCGATATGCGGCGGGAGCGCCGCCGCCAGGAAGACGAGCATCCCGGTGAAGAAGCTCGTGAGCGCGAGGTTGCGGACCATCTCGTGGGGCCACGTCGGGAACGCCAGCACGTCCCGCTCGACGTAGTCCGACTCCATCCGCAGGTCCTGGTCCTCGCGCCTGGCGCGCTCGAAGTACTCGTAGGTCAGCCGGGAGAGCCCCTGCTTGCGCTCCTTGCGCTCCTCCCACGTCGGCACCGCTCCGTCGGGCGGGACGATACCGGTGCCGTCGGCTCGAACGTCCTCGTCGGACGGGTTCTCGTCGGTCAGTGTCTCGTCTACGCTCTCCGTGTCGTCGCTCATTGGTCTGTCGTGTGCGGGGATTCGTCCGCTACTGCCCGGTGGGTCGGGACGGTGACCCGTCGCGGGTTGCCGTCAGTCCACCGTCGGCTCGATTCGCCGCGGTCAGCGGGGGCTGTTCCGACTCGTCGCGACCGATTGAACGGCTCATCGCCTGTGCCGAACGCCTGGTGTCGCCTCCCGGTCGGGCCGGCGGTATCGGGGGGCTGCCCGGGATCGGCGGCGAACGTCCGTCCGCTCGGCGCAAGCGGTGGCGGGGCCTCGTGCCGACGGCCGGGACGTGAGACGGGGAACGCAGATGCTCGGAAGGGGCGCGAGTCCGCGTTCCCGGGTGGTGGAGGGGGGAGGGAGTCGACCAGGGCGGTCCGACACGTTCTGGGGGCAGTCGCGATGGTGATGTAAGCGTTTCCAGCAGAAAGTTTGTGTTGACTATGTTTCAAATTCGACGGGGTGAGGCGACCGGCCCGAAAGGGAGCGGTGTCCGCGAGACGGTCCCTTCGCGGGCGGGTCGGTGGTCCGAATCGGGGAGTTTGAGTACCGGCGACCGCAGGTGCGAGCAGAGACGTGATGGACGCGCAGGTCTCACCCGGGAAACTGGAGGAGGTGTTCGGACTCGTCGCCAACCAGTCCCGTATCGACGTCCTGCTGGAGCTCTGGAAGCAGTATCCCGATCCGATCGCGTTCTCCGACCTCAGGACGGCGGTCGGGATGGAGAACTCCGGGAAGTTCAACTACCACCTGAACGTCCTCCGCCCGGAGTTCGTCCGGAAGGGAGAGGAGGGGTACCGCCTCACGTTCGCCGGCAGGGAGGCCATCGGTGTGTCCGTCTCCGGTAGTTTCACGGCGGCCGACACGGTCGACATCGGTCGGGTCCCGGCGGGGACGTGTATGTTCTGCACTGGGAGACTCGAAGCGGTCTACGAGGAGGGTCACGTCGTCGTCACCTGCTCCGACTGCGAGGAGCTGCTCGCGAAGCTCCCCATCTCACCCATCTCGATCTCCACCGTCGAGCCGGAACGGGTCCCGGACGTGTTCAGTGATCACCTCCTGATCCTCGCTCACACGCTCAGTTCGGGGTTCTGCACCCACTGTCGTGGGCGTGTCGAGGCGTCGCTCACCGCGCTCTCCGACGAGGAGTCGGTCACGTATCGGGACACGCTCGACGTCCGTTTCGACTGCCAGCAGTGCGGCGACTGGACGAACCTCAACGTCGGGGGCGTCCTGATGAACCACCCCGTGGTCACGGCGTTCCTGTTCGGTGCCGGTATCGACCTGCACGACCGGGGGACGTACGTGTGGGAGGTCCTGCCGCTACTCGATCCGGACGAGAACCTGGCCGGTGGCGAGGATCCCCGGCTCGAACTCCGGTTCGAGATCGACGAGCGGCTGCTCGAACTGACGGTCGACGACTCCGTCACCGTCGTCGACTACGAGTATCCGTGACCGCCTCCCGTGATAGTCCGCGGAGACCGACCACCCATGCGGGTTCGGCCGACGACGGCGACGTCCGAGTTGATCGGAGCCAACCGCCGGCCTCAGCCCCGGGCGGCCACCCAGATGCCGATCCCGCCCATGAGGAACCCGGGGAGCGTCGCGAGCAGTCCGGCGTAGAGGAACGGGGTGCCGGCCAGCACGGCGGGGCGGATCACCAGCCGCAGGTAGACGAGCAGCGGCACGAGCACGAGCGAGAGCCCGACACCGCCCACGACGAGCGGCCAGTCCGAGGTCACGAGACCACCTCGTGACCGGGGGACCCGATCTCGCCCGTCACGGTGTCGAACGAGACGAACTGGCCCGCCGCGATCCGCCTCGGCTCGGAACGGAGGGCTCCACGGTGACTCACCCGACCGATCGCGTGAGCGCCTCCAGGGCGGTGATCGGGCGGACATGCCGGGACGACGTTCGTTCTCCTCCCGACGCACCCGGAGGAAGAGGGCAGGTCACTGACGCACATCACGAAGGCCATTCGATGCGGGAACGGGAACCGATGACTCCGGATATCTACGAGGAGTTTATAACCAGGGGGGAGCCGGGAACGCTTTTCGGGCGCCGTGCCGAACCGGCCGCCGATGAAACGTGTACGAATAACTATACACCCACAGGAGCTCGACAACCCCGACCTGTACGAAGTGCTGACGGAGGCCCCGTACGTCTCGGAGGTCCGGACGGTGAACTGGAACAACGAGACGCCGCCGGTCGGGTTCCTGCTGTGGATCCGGGGGGACTACCGGCGTCTGGAGTCGGACATCGTTGCCGACCCCGTGATCTCGAACTACGAGATCCTCCCGCTCACCGACGAGGAGTGTCACTGCTTCCTCGAAGGGAGGGGGACGGCCGACGCGCGGGCGCTCTGGGCGAACTTCAATCGCGGGAGCCTGATGACGATCCCGCCGGTCGAGTGGAACGACGACGGGAGCAGCACGTTCACGCTCGTCGGCACCGAGGCCGACATCCAGACCGCGGTCGAGGAGGTCCCCGAGACGGCCCCGGTCGACGTCGAACGGGTCGGGGGGCGGTCGGTCCGCCCCGAGAGCGTCGTCGGCGAGCTATCGGACAGACAGCGCGAGGCGGTCGAGACGGCCGTCTCCGTCGGCTACTACGACACGCCCCGCGACGCGACGGCCGAGACGGTCGCCGCGGAGATGGGGTGTGCGCGCTCGACCGCCGCGGAGCACCTCCAGCGAGCGGAGGCGAAGACGATGCTCGCCCTCTTCGGGGAGTGATTCGCCGGGAGTCCGGAGACGGATCCGATCCGCCGTTCGTCCGAACGGGGTGTCGGATCCCGGCTGGAGCCAACGCGACGATTCGGCGACCGGCTATCTTTCATCAAGGAGAGAATCCCGCCGTGTACGGCGGGCGTGAATCCGACACCCCGCACACGTATGTTGTCCGGAGGGTGGGTCAGTATCACCGACACAAAAGAACTGAGATACCTCCGAGTCACCGGGGCAGAACCAGTGGAACCCACCGGCCGATAGGAGTAACGGGGGCGTGGCACTCCCATCGGCACGTCGGGTCGTACACGTACGTTCCCAACCCAGCGGTGCGGGACCGTGGGAAGCCTCGCCGGTTACGGCGAGGAGGATGTCACACTCGACCTACTCCGAGTCCCGTTCGAACATCGCCATCACGCCGCCCCCGCCGCCGACGCTCATCCCGACGAACCCCCGGGTGAGGTTCTCGCGTTCGAGTTCGTACAGCAACGAGGCGGCGATCATCCCCCCGGACGCGCCGATTGGGTGGCCGTACGCCACCGCCCCCCCGCGGGTGTTCAGCCGGTCGTGCGGGACCCCCACCCGGTCCATCACGTGGATCATCTGCGCGGCGAACGCCTCGTTCACCTCGAACCGGTCGACCGCATCGACGGCGAGGTCGTTCCGTTCGAGGAGCGCCTCGACGCTCGCGGCGACGGCGTCGTTGAACCACTTGGGGTCGCGGTACTCGACGGCGTAGTCGGTGAAGCGGGCCTTCGGATCGAGACCGTGGGCCTCGGCGGCGTCGGCGGTAGCGAGGAGGAGAAAGCCCGCACCGTCGCTCAGTTTCGAGGCGTTGCCCGGCGTGATGGTCCCGTCCTCGGCGAACGGCGTCGGGAGCGAGCCGAGCGCCTCCATCGAAGTGTCCTTCCGGGGTCCCTCGTCGGCGTCGACGATCCCGTCGGGCGTCTCGACGGGGACGATCTCCGCGTCGAACAGCCCCGCCTCGGTCGCCCTCGCGGCCCGGCGGTTCGACTCGAGGGCGTACTCGTCCTGCGGTTCGCGGGTGATCCCCTCGCGCTCGACGAGCGCCTCGGTCAGCTCCCCCATGTGGGCGTCGTAGGAGACGTCCCAGAGCGCGTCGTAGATCATCGTATCCCGGAGCGTGGCGTCGCCGTAGCGCCGGCCCTTCCGGTAGTCGGGTATCGCGTAGGGCGCGTTCGTCATCGACTCCATCCCACCCGCGATCGCGAACTCCCCGCGTCCGGCGGCGAGGTGGTCGCGGGCGGTCATGAGCGCCCTGACGCCCGATCCGGACGCCTCGTTGACGGTCGTCACGGGAACCCCCTTCGGGAGTCGCGAGGCGTAGACCGCCTGCCGCCCGGGAACCTGTCCGACCGCCGCCTGGATGGCGTTGCCCACGGTGACGTAGTCGACGGCACCGGGATCGAGGTCGATCCGGTCGAGGAGGCCGTCCAGCGCCGCCCGCCCGAGGTCGACCGCCCCGAGATCGGCCAACCCGCCGAGGAGTGCGCCGTGAGGGGTGCGTGCACCGTCGACGACCACGATGTCGGTCATGCGTCCACTCCGGTGTCGAGCCACATAACGGTGTGTCGGTAGTCCTGGCCCCGATCAGCTCGGGGCCCGTCGTCGACGATGGCTCCCGCCCCCAGAGGCGGACCGGCGATCACTCCTCCTCGTCGACCGTCGCGACCGCCTCGCGGAGTCGATCGACGTGCCCGTCGACGACGCCGAGGGTCGCGTCTGCGTCGGCATACCCCGCCTCGTACTCGTCCATCGCGTCGTCGTACGCCCGGAGGAACCGCTCGACCGCCGCATCGGTGTCGGTCATGACCGGGCGGAGTCGCGGCTGGTACTTGAGCCTCCGGACTCGCCGGGAGCGGGTGCGAGGTGGGGGTGTTCTCGGGACCGATTCGTTCGTGCTACGGCGCGAGCGCGGGGCGCTACAGGCTGTTCCGGATGCGCTCGAAGAACCCCTGTTCGACCTCGACGTCCTCGCCGCCGGCCTCCGCGAACGCCTCCAGCGCCTCGCGCTGTTCCTCGTTCAACTCACTGGGCGTGACGACCTGCACCTGGACGTAGAGGTCGCCGTGGCCGCGGCGCTGGAGCCGGGGCATCCCCTTGCCCTTCAGCCGGAGCACCTCGCCGGACTGGGTTCCGGGGTCGACCTCCGTCTCGACGGCACCGTCCATCGTCGGCACCTCGATGGTGTCGCCGAAGACCGCCTGCGGGAACGACACCCCGAGCCGGTAGTAGAGGTCGTCGCCCTCGCGGTCGAACTCCGCGTGCTCGCGTACGCTGATCTCCACGAGGAGGTCGCCGTTGGGGCCGCGGTTCTCGCCGGGCGCGCCCTCGCCGTCCATCCGGAGGGTCTGGCCGTCCCTGATACCAGCGGGCACGTCGACCTGGAGGGTCGACTCGGCGCGGATCTGCCCGTCGCCCCGGCAGGTCGAACAGGTCTCGGAGTAGAGCGTTCCGTCGCCGCCACACCGCGTGCAGGTCTGGGTCTGCTGGACCCTGCCCAGGGGGCTCTGCCGGACCGTCGTCTGCTGGCCCTGCCCGTCGCACTGCGGGCACGTCTCGGCCTCCGCCTCCGGCGGGTGGCCCTCCCCGTCGCAGTCCGGACACCGCTCCGGACGGGTGATGGTCATCTGCTTGGCCGCGCCCTCGTAGGCCTCCTCCAGGCTGACGTCGAGCGTCGTCCGGAGGTCGGCGCCCTGGCGCGGTCCGTTCCGGTCGCGGCCCCCACCGCCACCGCCGAAGAACTGCTCGAAGATGTCGTTCATGTCGCCGAACCCACCACCCATTCCGCCGAACGGGTCCCCGCCGCCCGCGCCCCCGGCACCACCGTCGAACCCGCCGCGCTTCTCGGCCTGCTCGAAGCGCTCGTGGCCCATCCGGTCGTACGCCTGGCGCTTCTCCTCGTCCGTGAGGACCTCCTTGGCCTTCTTCACCCGCTTGAACTTCTCCTCGGCGTCGGGGTCGTCGCTCACGTCCGGGTGGTACTCCGACGCCTTCTTCCGGTAAGCCCGCTTGATCTCGTCCTTGTCCGCGTCGCGCGAGACGCCGAGCACCTCGTAGAAGTCCTCGCTCATTCGTTGCGCGGTGATAGTCCGTTGACCCACTTGAAAAGAACGGGTCGAACGTGGCGCGTGTCACTCGACCTACCAAAGCGCGTTTCAGCGAACGCTCTTGTCCCCTCGAACGCTGTGTGAGTGTATGGCACGAGCCGCCGACTACGTTCCCGTGGCCGATTTCGACGACCTGCGCGAGCGGGGACAGGACGTCGTCAGCCAGGGCGGACAGGCGATCGCCCTCTTCTACCACGACGGCGAGGTGTACGCGGTCGACAACCGTTGTCCGCACATGGGGTTCCCGCTGACTCGTGGAAGCCTCGAGGACGGCGTCCTTACCTGTCACTGGCACCACGCCCGCTTCGAACTCGAGGAGGGCGACACGTTCGACATCTGGGCCGACGACGTCCAGACGTTCCCCACCGACGTTCGTGATGGAGAGATCTATCTGGACCCCGATCCCGAACCGGACATCCCGCCGGCGACCCACTGGCGGAACCGGCTGGCGGACGGGCTCCAGGAGAACCTCTCGCTGGTGATGGCCAAGAGCGTCATCGGGCTGGACGAGGAGGGCGAGGGGTTCCACACGCCCGTCGAGACCGCGGTGAACTTCGGCACGAACTACCGTGACATGGGCTGGGGCCGCGGGCTCACGACCCTCGGCTGTATGGCGAACCTCTACGACGACGTCGGCGGCCGGGACAAGCGCCGCGCGATGTTCATGGGCGTCCGCGAGGTTGCCGACGAGTCCGCCGGCGAGCCACCACGGTTCCAGCAGTACGGCTTCGACAACCGCGAGGTCCCGAAGGAGCGGTTGAAACGATGGTTCCGCGAGAACTGCGAGGTTCGCGACGCCAACGGCGCGGAGCGCGTCCTCCTGACCGCGATCGCCAATCTCCCCGAGGCGGACGTCGCGGAGATCCTGTTCGCCGCCGCGACCGACCACCTCTACATGAACGCCTCGCACACGCTCGACTTCCTCAACACGGCGTTCGAGACCCTCGACCACATCGGGTACGACGAGCACGCCGACTCGGTGCTCGCCTCGACGGTTCCACAGCTCACGGGTGCGACCCGCTCGGAGGAACTCTCCTCCTGGCGTAACCCGATCGACATCGCGGAACTCGTGTTCGACGCCCACGACCGGCTCCCCGATCTCGTCGCCGCCGGCGAGGGGCGGAGCTGGAAACGTCCGGACGGGTTCGTCGGGACGCTCATGGACGACGACCCCGAGGCGATACTCGACGCGCTCACGGGTGCCATCCGCGAGGGGGCGACTCGGGAACAGCTCGCCGACGCCGTCGCGCGCGCTGCGACCCGGCGGGTCGCCTACTTCGCGACGAACAACGAGTTTGGAGACTGGGACACGGTCCACCACACGTTCACGTACGCGAACGCGGTTCATCGAGCGACCCGCCGGACGGACGCCGTCGAACTCTACCGCGGCTGCTTCGACGGCGCGATGTCGGTCTACCTCGACCGGTTTCTCAACAGCCCGCGAGCGCCGATGCCCTCCCCGGGCGAGTCCGACTCCACTCGGGACCCCGCCGAGGTGCGCGAGGACCTGCTCTCCTGTTTCGACGAGCAGGGGAAGGTCAACCGCGCGGCCACGCTCGTCCACGAGCACTTCGACGTCGGCGGCGACCCGGGGGACCTGAAGCGGACCCTCGGGAGGGGATTGCTCCGCGAGGACGCCGACTTCCACACGCTCCAGAACCTCGAAGCGGCCTTCCGCCGGTTCGAGGCGGTCGAGGAGGACGAGGCCCGGCGAATGGCGCTCGTGGCTCCCGCCCGGTACATGGCCGCGCACTCCCCCACCCGACGGGAGGCCGAGCAGACGTTCTCGATCGCTACCCGTCTGCATCGGGGTGAACGGCTCCACGAGGTGGAGTAGGGCGATCGGACGGATCGCGGGTCGCGGTAACCTCGCTGGCGCTCGACGAACCGCGTCGTATCCAGCGGTGCGGGGCCGTGGGAAGCCTCGTCGTTTACGGCGAGGAGGATGTCACCGCTTATCCGCTGCAGTCCCCAACCGCGGGCGATGAACGGATCCGTCTTCAGTGTGCTCGATCGCCAGCGACACCGGCACCCGGTACCGAGCTGATGGGGATACTCAACCAACTCTGGTGGCTGGTGGGTGTCGTGATGGCGATGCCGCTGCTGGTTCCCGGCGTCGGACTCCTCAACGACGGCTCCCAGTGGGGTGTTCTGCTCCTCGCGCTGGGCCTCGTTGCGCTGTTCGCGCCGGAGTATATCAGGTGGCGATTGTTCGGCGGGAGTTCCCCGTTCAAGCGGGTCCCGCTACTCGGCACACGCGCGGACAACGACGAGGCGTGAACACCCGCCCCGGCGGCAGATACGAGAGTATTGCCGCGTTCGACGACCGTGCGATACATCGGCCGGTATCGGTTCCGGGCAGTACGGACCGGAACCAGGGTGCACGATACGTGCTCCGTGTTCGACACGGCCCACGGGATCCAATCACGGTACCGTAACTCCGACGATCCGGCCCATCGGAACCGCGAGCGGCCGAACTCCCACCTCCACGGCGATCGAGGACGGTCATCCACGGTATGTCACCCGACGTCGTCCGGGGTCGGGGAAGGCGACCACTCCTCGCGGATCGCTCCGCTTTCCGCTCCGATGTTCGAGGTTCTCCCCTCGCTGCGACCGCGCTACTGCCCGCGGTTCACGCCGTTCCCCGCTCGCTTTTCCGAGGCGCGAGCGAAGCGAGCACCTCGCTACTCCTCACGGCTCGCTTCGCTCGCCGTTCGGATTTCGGAGACGCTCCCTTCGGTCGCGTCTCCCTACTCCTCGTCGTCCTCGTCGTCCACGTCCTCGAAGTCGGCGTCGACGAAGTCCTCGCCGTCGCCGTCCGCGGCACCCGCACCCGGGCCGGCACCGCCAGGGCCCGCACCGCCGGGACCGGCACCGCCCATGCCGGCACCGCCGGCGGCCTGCTGCTGGGCCTGCTGTTCGTACATCTGCTTGCCGATCTCCTGGAGCTCCGTCGAGAGCGCCTCGGTGACCTCCTCGTAGTCCTCCTTGGTGGCGTCCTCGTCCTCGAGGACCTCGCGGACGTCCTCGATGCGGTCCTCGATCTCCTCGCGCAGGTCGTCGTCGACGTTCTCCTCGTTCTCCTCCAGGAGCGTCTCGGCGCGCTGGACGGACGACTCGGCCTCGTTGCGGGCCTCGATGCGCTCGCGGCGCTGCTGGTCCTCCTCGGCGTGCTCCTCGGCCTCCTGCTGCATCTGCTCGATCTGGTCGTCGGAGAGACCGGCACCGCCCTCGATGGTGATGTCCTCCCTGTTGCCCGAGCCCTTGTCCTCGGCCTCGACGTTGACGATGCCGTTCTCGTCGATGTTGAACGTCACCTCGATCTGCGGGGTGCCGGCGGGCGCCGGCGGGATACCGGCGAGCTGGAACTCGCCCAGGAGCTCGTTCTCGTTGGCGATCTCGCGCTCACCCTGGAACACGCGGACCTGGACCTGGGTCTGGTTGTCGGCGGCGGTGGTGAACACCTTCGACTCTTCCGTGGGAATCGTGGTGTTCTTCTCGATGAGCCGCTCGAACAGCCCGCCCTTGACCTCGATCCCGAGCGAGAGCGGCGTGACGTCGAGCAGGACGATGTCGTCGACGTCGCCCGAGAGCACGCCGCCCTGGATGGCCGCGCCGAGCGCGACGGCCTCGTCGGGGTTGACCGACTTGCGGGGGTCCTGTCCGGCGAGCTCCTCGACCTTCTCGCGGACCTGCGGCATCCGCGTGGAACCACCGACGAGGAGCACCTCGTCGATGTCGGACTTGTCGTAGCCCGCGTCCTCCAGCGCCTGCTCCGTTGGGCCGACGGTCCGTTCGAGGAGGTCGCCCGTGAGCGCCTCGAACTTCGCCCGCGAGAGCTTCGCCTCGAGGTCCTTCGGGCCGTCGTCGTCCGCGGCGATGAACGGGAGCGTGATCGTCGCCTCCTTCCGGTTGGAGAGTTCGATCTTCGCCTCCTCTGCGGCGTCCTTGAGCCGCTGGAGCGCCTGGCGGTCCTCCCGGAGGTCGATGCCGTGCTCGTCCTCGAAGTCGTCGGCCAGCCAGTCGATGATCTCCTGGTCCCAGTCGTCGCCGCCGAGGTCGTTGTCGCCGTTGGTGGCGACGACCTCGTAGACGCCGCCGCCGAGATCGAGGATCGAGACGTCGAAGGTCCCGCCTCCGAGGTCGTAGACGAGGACTGTCTGGTCCGAATCGTCGTCGAGGCCGTAGGCCATCGACGCGGCGGTGGGCTCGTTGATGATACGCTCGACGTCGAAGCCGGCGATCTCGCCGGCGTCCTTCGTCGCCTGGCGCTGGCTGTCCGAGAAGTACGCCGGGACGGTGATGACGGCCTTCTCGACCTCGTCGCCGAGGTACTCCTCGGCGTCGCGCTTGATCTTCTGGAGGATCATCGCCGAGATCTGCTCGGGGGTGTACTCCTCCCCCTCGATGTCGACGCTGTAGCCGTCCTCGCCCATGTGTCGCTTGATGGACTGGATGGTCCGCTCGGGGTTCTGGACGGCCTGGTTCTTCGCGGGCTTGCCGACGAGGCGCTCGCCGTCGTCGGTGAACGCGACCACCGAGGGCGTCGTGCGGTCGCCCTCGGCGTTCGAGATGATCTCGGGATCGCCACCCTCCATCACCGCGAACGCGGAGTTGGTGGTACCGAGGTCGATACCGAGGATCTTGTTGCTCGCCATTGTTGGCTACGTGTAGCCGCTTGTGCCCGTTAAAGATTACTAGACGGTACGAACGTCGCCCGCGAGCCACCACGACCGTGTCGGGCGGTTTTGCCGACGGTCGCTCTCTATGACCACGTGAATTTTTACCGAACCGCTCTCAGCGTTCACCTCGTCGCGAGGGCCGGCCCGAGCGGGGGACGACCGGTCGAACGCCCGTCGGTCGGGGACCGCCTACTCCTCGCTCTCCTCGGCGACCGTGACCTGCGCCGGGCGGAGCACCCGCTCGGCCATCTCGTAGCCGGCTCGGTGGACGCCGTCGACGCTCCCCTCGGGGTGTTCGGAGTCGACGCGCATCAGCACCTCGTGGCGCTCGGGGTCGACCGCCTCGCCCGGCTCGGGGTCGATCGCCTGGACGTCCTCGGCGTCGAGCACCCGGTCGAACTGGTCGAGCGTCTTCTCGATTCCCGGCCGGACGTCGACGTCCTCGTCCTGGTCGAGCGCGCGCACGAGGTTATCCCGGACGTCGAGCAGGCGCTCGACCAGGGACTCCGTCGCGCGCTTTCGCTCGCGCTCCTGCTTTCGCTCCATCCGCTTCTTGAAGTTCTGGAAGTCGGCCTGCTTGTGCTTGAGCTTCGACTCCAGCTCCTCGACCTGTTCCTCGGCTTCGGCCGCTCGCTCTTCGGCCTCGTCGGCCCGCTCCCGGAGCGCGCGTATCTCCCGGGCGAGGATCTCGGGGTCCTCCTCGGCGACACGCTCGCGGAGCTCCGGCTCCTCCTCGCTTCCGGTGCTCGCCTCGTCCTCGGGGCTGGTCCCGTTCCCCGCTTCGGGGGTGGACCCGTCGGTCTCCGGGCTACCCTCGGGGGCGGTGCCGTCCGGCGTTTCCTCCTCGGCACCCTCGTTCTCGCTCATACTCGAATCGAGGGGCCGCGACGTGTATAAGGGTTGAGAAACCGTTCGTGATCGACCACGAGCCACCGGGGACCCGTGGCCTCCTCGACGAGGGATTCAAGCCCCAGTACGCCCCACCTCGGCACGTGACCGACGCGTCCGTCCGGCTGACGTTCGAGGGGGGGACCGTCCGGGTGGACGCCCCCCGGGACCTCCTCGAGACGCTGCCGGACGTCGAGTACGACCCCCGGACCGAGACGGGTCGCACGCCGGGGTTCCGGTACGCAACGCTCCGGGCGGCGCTCGCCGAACACGACGTCGAGGTCGAGGACCGTGTCCTCGCGCTTTCCGACCTCCCCGCCCTCCGCTCGGCCTACGAACTCCGCGAGTACCAGCACGAGGCCCTCGACGCCTGGCGTGACGCCGGGCAGCGGGGCGTCCTCGAACTCCCGACCGGGAGCGGGAAGACCGTTATCGCGCTGAAGGCGATCGAGGCGCTCTCGATCCCTACCCTCATCGTGGTCCCGACCATCGACCTGCTCGACCAGTGGGAGCGCGAACTCGGTACCGAGTTCGACGTCGATCTCGGGCGGCTCGGCGGCGGCGAACAGCGCGTCGAACCCATCACCGTCTCGACGTACGACTCGGCGTACCTCCGGGCGGACGAACTCGGCGACCGGTTCGAACTCGTGATCTTCGACGAGGTCCACCACCTCGGCGGCGAGGGGTTCCGGGACATCGGACGGCTGCTCGCCGCGCCCGCCCGGCTCGGCCTGACGGCGACGTTCGAGCGGCCCGACGGCGCACACGAGGTCGTCGAGGAGCTGGTGGGGCCGGTCGTTTACCGGCTCTCCGCGGAGGACCTCGCCGGCGATCACCTCGCCGCCTTCGACATCAAGCGGATCGAGGTGGCGCTCACCCCCGAGGAGCGCGAGCGCTACGAGGAGTTCCAGGGAACGTTCACCGACTACCTCGCGCAGTCGGGCATCCAGATGCGATCGGGGAGCGACTACCGCGAGATCGTCAAGCGGTCGGGCAACGACCCCGCGGCGCGCGAGGCGCTCCTGGCGAAACAGCGCGCCCGCGAGGTGATGATGAACGCCGAGGGGAAGGTCGAGGAGCTCGCGGGGATACTCGACCGCCACCGCGGGGACCGCGTCATCGTCTTCACCGCCTACACCGATCTCGTCTACCGGCTCTCGGAGCGGTTCCTGATCCCCGCGATCACCCACGAGGTCCCGAAAGTACAAGCACGCCGGCGTATCTTGGAGAAGTTCCGACGTGGCGAGTACAGCCGGATCGTCAGCTCGCACGTCCTTGACGAGGGGGTGGATGTACCTGATGCGAATGTCGCGGTTATCCTCGGAGGAAGCGGGAGCGAAAGGGAGTTCAAACAACGCCTCGGCCGCGTCCTGCGACCGAAGGCAGAAGGCGAGCGAGCTATCCTATATGAGATAATCGCCGAAGAGACGGCCGAGGAGCGAGTTGCTGAACGAAGACGTGGATAGAGCTTCGTTGCGCTTCAGGGACACCCCCCTATTATATGTCAGCTCAAATCTGGTGAGGAGGTAGATATAAAGAAGGGGTATTTCGGCCAGATTTGTTTTATCTATCTGTTTCAACACATCTTCCAACGCCAGGGTATTGCCGTTGATATGAAGCCATTCTCGTCGGTATTCGTAGTCCGGCACGAGTACTCCGACCGCAGTACAGAAGACGTCACTGTGTAGTCGTGGATCGAATGGACGATTTCGCCGACCTGATCCGCTTCCCGTGGCGCTCACGATTGCATTATCGGGTGAAACTCCTCATGTGACCGTGGACACCCATCCTGTAAGACGCTCACGATTAGTCTGGGCTCTTCGACGCGCTTCGGTATCCACCCTGATCGTTCTCACCTCCCTGGTGCGGGTCGCAGGTCACGCCACCGAACATGGTGGACTGTCCCGTCGTGGAGCTTGATCCTGAACAGGTGAGCGTCTCGTGGATCGCCAGTGTGGTGGCCTGCGTCGTCCTCAACAACCTCTACTACGATCCCGTACTGACCATGGAGTCGGTCGTGGTCGGGATCCGCTTGATCGGGGATGTCCACACGAACTTGATCCCCCTCCTCGAACCGCCTCATTACGCTCCCTATCGGTAGAGAAAACTTGTGCTTTCGGTCGTTACTCCGAAACGAACAGCTCGAGGCCAGAAATGTTACTGTGCGTCCTCCACGTATCGGTACTGAATAGCAAGGAATACGAACGCGGTTAGCCTCGATACCCGACGATCAGACCACACTCCGGGCAATTGATGGCCGAGGAGTCGCCGAGATCGGTAAACGACTGGTCCACGGTGAGTTCACCACCGCACCTCGGACAGCTGCCCGACCTCGAGAGGTCGGATACCGAAGTGAGCGCCTCGATACGAGGAGCCACCTGCCGAGCGTGGGTAGAAACCTGTTCCAGCTGCTCCTCGAGCGCAGAGAGATCCTCGTACGATACCTTCGACACTTCGTGGTCATCGATGACTTCCCGCTCTGTGTGCAATTCCTCTCGCAGGTATTCGAGCTCGTCCTGCTGCCGCTCGAGAAGCGACTCCAGCTCGGTCACCCGTGACTCAAGCTCTCCCGCACTGGCGGAATCATCGGTATTCGCGCCGTCAGCCGTGTCGTGGGCAGATACGACGTCCGTGCCTCCATCAGCCCGCTCTCTGGCGGAGGGGTCACTCGAGATGTGGAACCCCGACGTTTCGTCATCGAGCTGTATACGGGCCGTTTTTGAACACGCCGGACATTCCAGCTCGCCGTTTTCCGACTGGTGGTAGAGGTTGAGCAGTCGGCGGAGCAGCTCGGATCTGCTCACGCCAATCTCGTCTGCTGATTCGTCGATGAGGACTCGTGTCTGTTCGTCGACCTTGGTCGTGATCGGGTGGTTTCCTTGGCATGTTGCCATGGTATTACTTAGTATTACTACTGGAGAATAATAGAGATTGTGGGCGTTTACCCGATAATACTGGCAGCTGGCTGGTGATGGGCTGATCGTTTCACCCTACATGCAAGCGAGTCAATCCCCGAGCTCCTCGGTCATCGAATAATTGGTAGCACAGGACTCCGAGCGAGGAATACCCGACGGAAACGGTTTTCACCCGTACCTATTTGCGTACCCCCTGCAACTCCGCCAACATGTCTAATGGCTTTTTCCTGGGAGACGATGGAATTCCCTGGGAATCGGAGCGGACTGGAGCAGAATGCACGGTCCATCTGGGTGAGGGGAGCGGGAGTATACTGGAGGTAGTCGTCACTGAATCAGAGGGGAGACCGACCAAGGAGTTTCTTCAAAATACGTATACCGACCGCCGAGACGGCCGGGTCGCACCAGTGCTCATTGTCGCGCAGTACAGCGGGAACAAGGTCGGTCTCTGTGGCCCCAGCGGCGAGGAGCCGATGGTGTTCCGCGACGTCGACGCCGGCCAGGCGAAGCGAGTCTGCGCTGCTGCCCTCGACAAGCCAAGCGGGAGTGCAGCCCGTGACTTCCTGAAGGACATCATCCCACAGCTCTCGGAGGATCTCACGGGAGTACACAACCAGGGTCTTCTCTCGACTCACGAGCTGAAGGTGGGTGTTCCCGATCGAGATGACTGGACCGAGTCAGCCGAACGGGCGCGCGGCGCCATGGCAGACGACCCCCGCGACCTGCTCAAGGGGCTCAACTACACCATCGAGCGCGACACCGACCACAGCTACGTCCTGAAGCACACTGAGGATGGTCGGGAGTCGGCAGTTGCGGTCTTCCTCCAGGAGGAGGAATCGTTCGAGCACAAGCAGGACCGTTTCGTCGGAGATTCGCCGGTCGCCTACGCCCTCCGCCAGGCCGAGCAGCGCAACCTCGACTACGTGATCGGGAGTTCGGGCGATCAGCTCCGGCTCTACACGACGAACCCTGAGGCCGGCTTCGGCTCCCGTGGGCAGACCGACACCTACGTCGAGGTGAACACTCGCCTCCTCGACGACGAGCAGGCGGCCTACCTCTGGCTGCTCTTCTCCGGTGACGCCCTGCGCGAGGACGGCAGCCTCCACCAGATCATGGAGGACTCGAAGGAGTACGCCACCGGACTCGGTGAGCGTCTCCGAGACCGGATCTACGTCGATGTGGTCCCCCAACTCGCCGAGGCGCTGGCCGAGGCCCGTGATCTCGACGACCCCGACAAGGACGAACTCGACGAGACCTACCGGATGACGCTGGTGCTGCTCTATCGGCTGCTGTTCGTCGCCTACGCCGAAGACGAGCGGTTCCTCCCACGCTATCGCAACAACCAGTACGACAAGTACTCGATCAAGCAGAAGGCCCGCGACATCCACGAGGGGATGAAGTACGACGATAACCTTACCATCCTCTGGGACGAGGTCACGACACTCACGGAGGCGATTCACGAGGGGAGTTCGAATATGGGTCTACCCGCGTACGACGGGCGCCTCCTCTCGAATGACTCCGAATGGACTGAGGCTGGCTATCAGCTCTCCCAAGTTCAACTCACAGATGCGGAGTTTGGCCCGGCGCTCGAAGCACTGCTCATCGACGAGACGCCAGACGGCTGGGAGGGTCCGGTCGACTTCCGCAACGTCGGCGTTCGCGAGTTCGGCGTTATCTACGAGGGCCTGCTCGAGTCCGAACTATCCGTCGCGGAGCAGGGCCTCGCCATCGAGATCGATGACGGCGACGAGCAGTATGTGCCCGCAGACGAGGGCGACGAGGTCATCATCGGGGAGGGAGAGGTATATCTCCACGGCCAGTCTGGCGAGCGCAAGGCCACCGGCACATACTACACCAAAACGCGGTTCGTCGAGCATTTGCTGGACTACTCGCTGGAGCCTGCGCTGGACAACCACCTCGATCGCGTTGACCGTATCCGCGAGGAGGAAGGGGATGCGGCCGCTGCGGACGCCTTTTTCGACTTCCGGACGGCAGACATCGCGATGGGGTCGGGCCACTTCCTCGTTGGTGCCGTCGACCGCATCGAGAAGGCGTTCCGGAACTACCTTCAAGAGACCACACTCACCGGTGTTGAGGAGGAGTTGGACAACCTGAAGAACGCTGCCGAGGCCGCGTTCGAGAGCGAGGAATACACCCCCGACATCGAGCGGAGCCAGCTTCTCCGGCGGCAGATTGCCAGGCGCTGCATCTATGGCGTCGACCTAAACGAACTGGCGACGGAACTCGCACGGCTCTCACTGTGGGTTCACACCTTTGTCCCGGGGCTGCCGCTGACTTTCCTCGACTACAACCTCCAGTCCGGCGATGCACTCGTCGGTGTCGGCACACTGGGTGAAGTCAGCGATGAGCTCGGGATGGAAGAGGATCAGGTGACGCTGGGCAATTTTGACAGCGGCTCTGGCATCGTCGACGAACTTGATGATGAGATTCAAAGGGCGAAGAACGTCTCGGATACGAGCGCGGAGAAGGTGCAGGAGGCCCGCGCTACTCGGGACCGTATCGACGACTCGCTTGCCCCCGTTCGCGCACGGTTAGACATCCTCACAGCGGCTCGCATCAACGACGACATCAACACAAATCTCGCCACTGACACGAGTATTGACGATCCGAGGGGCCTCTCGACCTACGATGACGTTAAGGAAGTGCTGGACCCGTTCGACGTATTCCACTTCCCGACCGCGTTCCCAGAAGTATTCGAGGGTAATCGCGCCGGGTTCGACACCATCGTGGGGAATCCACCCTGGGATAAGGTACTGTTTGAGCCCCAGCAGTTCTGGGTAACTCGTCATCCGGGGCTTAATGCGCTCTCCAAGACCCGGAGGGACGACCGCATAGAGGAACTCCGTGAGAAGTTCCCTTGGCAGGCAGAAGAGGAGAAGGAAGAACAGGAGCAGCGCGAACAGTACCAGGAGTACGTCGGTAACTCCTTCGATGATCAGGGACGGGGTCACTACGACTATGCCAAACTGTTCGTTGAGCGGGCGACCGACCTACTGAATGACGACGGTGACCTTGGTTACGTACTGCCGCGCCAGTGTCTCGTTCTCGGCGGCTGGAAGCAGCTTCGTCGCCGGCTTATAGCCGATTCCGAAGCTACTGTTCTGCAGGCTCGGAACGCAGGCGGGTGGATTTTTGAAAACGTCGAGGCACGATATATGATTGTCCTCATCACTTCTACCTCAACCGAGGAGGAGGAGGTGGGAGCACACGTTTGGCCGGCTATTGAAGAGGAACAGGCGATGGATGAAATCTCGCTCTCGAACTCAATATACCTCACGTATGACGATCTCGCCAGTTTAACAACTGAAAGCCGGCTGGTTGTGCCGTGGTTCAACAGTGATGGGGCGCGGGATGTTTTCCCGAAGATGAGGAATCAGCCGCGATTGTCGGACGAGGACGGATGGTTCTCCGGAATCCACGACTCACGGTGGGACTTCCGGGGCTCCGGACGGCACAGCCACATCTCCAACAGCGAGCGGGAGCCGCATCACTGGCGGGTGTTCATGACTCGAAGCGTGGACCAGTACAGTATCAACGAGGAGAAGGAATTCCGCCGGTTCGTCGATCCAGAGGATCTCCTCCGGGAGGGGGAAGACTTAGAAACGGAAGATGAGGAGGTCCGGCTCAGTTCCAGTCACCCGACGGTTACGTTCCGTCACGTCTCCCGGAACGATGATACCCGAACGATGATTGCGACTGTCCTCCCCGAATCTGAGTTCGTTTACTGCGCGGGTTACGTTCACGCCGTCGACCATGATCCGGAGACATCCATCGAGGATCTGCTGGCTCTTCTCGGATATTTCAACAGCTTCACCGGTGGGTGGTGGGCCCGGCGTATCGTCGACCGGCACGTTACCGCACCCGTTATCAACAATATCCCGATTCCCAAGTGGGAGGAGAACCAGATTCAGCAGGTCGCCCACTTGGCAGGGGAACTGACCAGACGGAACGGAATCGAAACTCTTCCAGGGGGCATTCCGGTCCCAACTGGTAAAAGTACAGGAGAGCTTGAAGAAATGGAAATTATCGCTCGCATCGAGGCGCTGGTCGCGAAAGGTTATGAATTAGAACCGGAGGAACTGGACACGGTTCTCAGTGACTTCACGACGAAAGCCGCGTCGAACGATCTCCGAGACCGAATCCAAGAGATGGTTGCGGGTGGTACCGCGGGAGCTGCTTCCCTTGCAGAGGACGATGACTGACCGACCACAGTTCGTCGACAATCGCGACGGTAATACGCTCACCGCCGCCATCAACGAGTATCTTGATGGACTTGGCGCGGAACTCGTCGAGTCGCCAGATCTGGACGTAGTGACGGGCTACTTCAATCCGCGAGGGTATTTCTCCGTCCGCCAGGGACTGGAAGAGGTCGGCAACGTCCGGCTGCTCATCGGCGCCCAGCCCGGCGACGAGGGGCGCGAAAAGTGGCGCCAACCTGGCGACCCACTCGATGACGACCAGTATGACCAGGAACGTGTCGATGAGGTACTGCAGTCGTTGGACGAGGACCTCGCCCGGGACCGGGACCTGCTCGGCTTCTCCGAGAACGTCGAGGAGGGGTTGCGTGACCTGGTGGGCTGGCTTCGATCGGACAGCGTCGAAGTCCGACGCCACGAACAGGGGTTCGTCCACGGGAAGGCGTATCTGTTCTCAGAGGGTCACCAGGGAGTCATCGCCGGCTCGTCGAACTTCACCGGTGCGGGGCTGAACTCGAACCTGGAGCTGAACCTCGGAACCTACCAGCCACAGGTGACAGAGGAGGTCAACGGATGGTTCGAGGACCTCTGGACGGAGAGCGAGCCCTACGACCTCGCCTCGCTGTACGAGGAACGGTTCGAGCCGTTCGATCCGTACTTCATCTACATGCGGGTGCTGTACGAGCGCTACGGCGACGAGATCGAGGAAGAGCGTGAAGAAGAGGGCGGCATCCAGCTCGCGAACTTCCAGGAGGACGGTCGACGCCGGGCACGACGGTTCCTCGACGAGCGGGGTGGCGTCATTGTGGCCGACGAGGTCGGGCTCGGGAAGACCTACATCGGCGGGAAGCTGCTCGAGGAGACCGTCCAGGAGAACCGCCAACGGGCCCTGGTGGTGGCTCCGGCCTACCTCCGAGACGGCATGTGGGAGAGCGTACGCTCGGAGTGGAACTTCCACTTCGAGGTGATCTCGTACAGTCAGCTCCGGAACGAACGCCAGCTCGGCGGGGACACGGCGTACCTTCCGCAGGACGTCGACGACTACCAGATGGTAGTACTGGACGAGGCCCACGCCTTCCGGAACCCAGGCACCCAGCAGGCCCAGGCGCTCCGGCAGCTGCTCCGTGGGACACCCCCGAAGGATGTGGTGATGCTGACGGCAACGCCAGTCAATAACTCGCTATGGGACCTCTACTACCTCCTGCGATACTTCGTCCGCAACGACGCAGCCTTCGCCGACGAAGGTATTCGCTCGCTCAGAGACCGAATCAAGAGCGCCCAGTCCGAGGATCCCTCAGAGCTGAACCCCGAGTCCCTGTTCGACGTGCTCGACCAGACGACCGTCCGACGGACTCGGCGGTTCATCAAGGAGCACTACGACCAGGCACGGCTCCCCGACGGCGAGGGTGGGTACATCTACGTCGATTTCCCCGAACAGCGCCCCCGACGTATCGACTACGACTTCGACGACACGTTCGGGGACGATTTCTTCCAAGATATCGCCCATGGGCTCGCCGCCGGCGACGATATCGAAGAGTCGGATCTGAAGCTTGCCCGTTACAGGCCGTCATACTACCTCGAAGGCGAGGAGGACGGCTCTGAGCTGTCGCTCGTCGGTCTGCTTCGGACGGGGCTGCTGAAGCGGTTCGAGTCATCGTCGCAAGCGTTTGCGAACACGTTGGACCGGATGGTCAGACAGAACGAGACCGCTCTCAGACTGCTGCAGGAGGGCTACGTGCCGGAAGCCGAGGCCATAGACGAGTGGGTCGAGATGGACAGCGACGAAGCGTTCGAGGAAGCGTTCGAGGGAGTTGACGAAGCCCGTGTGAACGCCCGGCCCCTGACCGATGAGGAGGGGGATATCGAAGCGTTCCGTGCTGACCTGGAAAACGATCTCGAGATCCTCCGACGGTGGCGTGACCGGGCAAAGAAGGTCGGCCGGTCCGACGACGAGAAGCTCCACGCCCTACGGGATGCGCTTCATCATATCGTCGAGGACGCCCGTGAGGATGCCCGGGCAAACACGACGGACCACGAGGCTTTCGAGGGCGTCTTCGGACGCAACCGCAAGGTACTGCTGTTCTCGTACTACAAAGACACCGTCCGGTGGATCCTCGACTATCTGAAGGAGACCGTTCAGAACGACGAGGACCTCTCGTGCTACGAGGGGCGTATCGCAGCGGTAACCGGTGACGAGTCGATCGACGGCGTCTCACGGACGGATGCAGTCCACGGCTTCGCACCGAACTCCACCGATGCCCCCGAGGGAACGACCGACGACTACGATATCCTCATTGCGACCGACGTGCTTGGTCAGGGGGTCAATCTGCAGGACGCCCGGAACGTCATCAACTACGACCTGCCGTGGAATCCGATGCGGGTGGTCCAGCGGAACGGCCGGATTGACCGGGTGAACTCGCCCCACGACGAGATCTTCCCCCACTGTATTTTTCCGGAGGATCGGCTGGATGACCTGCTCGGCCTCGAGCACAGAGTCCGCCAGAAGCTCACACAAGCTGCTCGGACCATCGGAGAGGAGGGCGGTATCTTCCCCGACATGGAGACCGTCGACCGAAATTACGCTGACAAGAGAGGCGATATCGAGGCGATACGAAACGAACAGGAGGGAGCATACGAGCAGGGCGGACGCGAGGCCGCTGCCTACTCCGGCGAGGAGTACCGCCAGGAACTCCGTGAGGGACTCACCAATCACGAGGAGCGTATCACATCACTTCCGTGGGCAGCCGGTTCTGGGATGCGGGGCCCGTACCCCGGGTACTTCTTCTGTGCCCGTATCGGCGACGAACTCTACCTCCGGTTCCTCTCCGCAGAGAGGAACACCGCCGAGGGTGAGAGCGATTCGGACGACGAAGAGGAAGGGCCCATCCACGATACTCTCGGCTGTCTGAAACGAATCGAGTGTGACCCGGACACTGACCGTCACCTCCCTCCAGAGGCACGGGATGGCGTGTACGAGGCTTGGGACGAGGCTCGGGACGACATCTTCGCCCAGTGGCAGTACCAGGTGGACCCGCGAAACGTCCAGCCTGACGTGCCGAGGATACTGCGTGAAGTCCGAGAGCACCTCGCCGACCACCCACCGACCAACACTGATCAGGAGGGTGCAGAGCGCACACGGGAGGCTGTAGGCGCACCTCTCAGCCGCCGTGAGCAGCGCGAATTCAGGGAGATCTACGAAGACGGGGGGCTGGAACCGATTGAGAAGTCGAACCAATTCGTCGAGAAGGTCGACGAACTGGGGCTGGAACCATTCGAAAATCCGGATCCGAAACCTCGCATTCGCAAAGAGGATATCCAGCTCATCTGCTGGATGGTGGTGTCCCCAGAGGAGGAAGAATCTCGGAACTGGGGTGGACTCGAGGGACAATCGACTATCGGATTATAGGTCAATGGACGGAAATCCATTTTCTCAATGGCAATCACGACCGCTTCTACGGATCGGTCTTTGACGTCCACCGCTACGATGGGTCAGAGCCGCTGATATCCCTCGTTATCTGCATACCCGGCACCCACAGAGAGATGCGCCCGTGTAGTCCGTTAGTTCTATGTGGGTCGAAACGGGCCCAGCTCACACCGTATTTCCGAGCGTTCCAGCTCCGCCGTCACGTCTACCGAAAACCAGGGAATGAAGCGCTCAAAACGATCCTCGAAACTGCACTCTGACTCAGCAACAATCTACGCCACAAGAGCGCTTGCGCTTGTGGCCGGTCCACTAAAGTCGGCGGAGCGCTCCTCACTGGTGGTCTTGCCGTCGGCGTCGACGCGGATAGTGGGATAAACGTGGAGAGTGTCCTACGGGGGTTCCCGTGCCCTCGGATCAACGCTGACGTCGTGGGGGGTAGTTCAAAACCGCTCGCGATTCCCGAGGACGTAACCCAACAATACAATCAGGAGCGTCCCGACGAACGTCTCGACAAGAGCGATGCCTTGTGCTATCGGATGTACCGGGAGCTTCCCGCCAGGAGGCGACGTGGTGAATGTCACGACGCTATACGAAAGACTATTCTCAATACCTGGATCAAGCAGATAGACCACCGTCGCGATACCGAACAACAACACCATAAGCAGACCGACTCGGATGGGGCGGACGCCATAGCCGGTCAGGTACCGGGAAGCTTTGGAACTGAGGTAGGCCTGACTCAACCGCCCTTCGGTCGCTTCAGCTTCTCGCTCGCGGGCGTCCTGTTCGAGGACATGATAGTCGCGAGCGCGGCCGACCAACCCATTCGCGGCAAAGGCCATCTTAAGGGCATGATAGGAGCGGGCTACATTGTCCCATCCGGTGGCCGAGTCGTCAGCTGCTGTCGCGGTCTCACGAAGTCCTGGTAGATCATCACACTGAGTCCCACGACTGAGCGTCACACCTGGGAGCTTGGCCTCGTTCAGGTTCGCATTGATGAGGATAGCTCCTCGGAGATCCGCATCGGTGAGGTCGGCTTCTCGGAGATCCGCATCGGTGAGGATAGCACCTCGGAGATCCGCATCGGTAAGGATAGCACCTCGGAGATCCGCATCGGTAAGGATAGCACCTCGGAGATCCGCATCGGTGAGGTCGGCGTCTCGGAGGATCGCGCCAGTAAGGTCGGCCTCTCGGAGATCCGTATCAGTGAGGTCAACTTCCCTGAGGCTCGTGTTGATGAGGTCGGCGTCTCGGAGGATCGCACCAGTAAGGTCGGCGTCACTGAGGTCCACGTTGTTAAGGATGGCACCTCGGAGATTCGCACCCGTGAGGATGACATCTCGGAGTTCCGAATCGGTAAGGTCGGCGTCGCCGAGGTTCGCTCTGACAAGGTCGGCGTTCCG
Source organism: Salinirubellus litoreus (assembly GCF_037335815.1). Classification (NCBI taxonomy): domain Archaea; kingdom Methanobacteriati; phylum Methanobacteriota; class Halobacteria; order Halobacteriales; family Natronomonadaceae; genus Salinirubellus; species Salinirubellus litoreus. The sequence continues at coordinate 1,624,332 of NZ_CP147841.1, forward strand.
GAGGGTCGCATCGGTAAGGTCGGCACGCCGGAGATCCGCATCGGCGAGGGTAGCGCCCCAGAGGTGGACTTTGGTGAGTGTTACGTCCCTGAGGTCCGCATTGGTGAGGTCGGCGCGCCGGAGGTCCATATCGGTGAAGTCGGCGCCCTTGAGGCTCGCATTTGTGAAGTCGGCGTCTTGGAGGTCTAAGCCCCAGGGGAACGAATGCTCAGTAAAATCCGTCTTCTGGGCTCGGGCTCCGATCAGTTCCCCGTCCCCAATTGTGGCGAGTAATTCCATTGCCGGCTTATTATCGTGCTCGGCGTGCCAGACACACCGGTCGGAGTCTGTCCCCTCCCAGACTGGTCTTGAGCACCTCACATGTGTGGGATCTGTATCAAACAAGCCTTGGGGGGCATTGAGTTCGTCTGGCGTAAATGTGCATGTCGCCGGCTCCGACGTGCCCGCGTCTTCGTCGGTCATGTCCGTCGTGTCTTTTGGTAGCGCAACCAACTTTTCCCCCATCGGTTCAAACAAGCCGAGCAGCAGTATCCCGACGCCGATAACCGCCTTGTTTCACAACCCGGTTACGAATCCTGGGAGAACCGGGCTGATCGGGGGGATGGAGTCATTTCTGTCGGGGGATTATAACCGCCTTATTTGTACTATCCGTGCATGGTCCGAATCGACGACTCCGGCGACGTCGCGAAGTGCTGGCTCTCCCCCGAGGAACTCGACCGGCTCGAAAGGATCGCGGGGGACGCGGATTGGAAGCGTGAGGTCGCCGTGCAGCTTATGGGGCGATGTGGGCTCCGAGCCGACGAGGTGTCCTACCCAGCTGACCACCATCTCCGGTGGTCCGAGGACGGAGAGGTGTGGCTCTTCGAGGTCCGGGGGAAGAACACAGCGGGCGGGGAGCCGAAGGTCCGCGACGCCTGGATGCCCGAGGCCGTCGCCGACGACATCCACAAGTACAGCCGCGAACGGACATTGACGGCATCCGATCCCTGGGTCTCGGTCTCGACATCGACGGTCCGGCGATGGATCCGGGAGGCTCGCGAGCAGCTCCAGGAAGAGACTGGCGAGTGGCGGTGGGGACACGTCTCCTCACACGACCTCCGGCGGTCGTGGGCGACTCACCACCTCGTCGAGCGGCAGGTCGACGTCCGCACGATGATGGCCATCGGCGGGTGGTCGGATTACTCCGCGATCGAACCCTACCTGACCGAGCCAACCGAAACTCGGATTGGTGAGGCCATGCGCGGGGGCACGGGAGAATAAATCTGTTCGCGTGGACAAACGGTAACCATCTCGCAATCGTTTATTCCGACAATACCCCTGACCACAGGAGACATATCATCCTCCAGTATGGTGGTTCTACTGTCCGGGGGTGGTCAGGGGTGTCCCGTGGACATGGAGAGTACCCGGATTGGAGACAGGAATCTCCGGCGCTCCGGGACGAACTCCAGCCCACAATCAACCGCAGTGTAATCGATTTCTCGAAAACAGATCAGGGCGGAACGCGAGAACAGGAAATCAACCAATCAGTCCATCCCCTATCTGATCATCCTGTTCGATATCTGCCAGAACACCGATCACAGCATTGATTGGAATCCGCGGTAGAGAATAGTAGCGAAGAACAGCGACATCAGCAGGTTCGTCGGGTCTTCCGGGTTTTTGTAGAGCAGGCGTAATTCCAGTCCGGAGCCTCGGGCGTCGGTCCCACTGGCGGGATCGCTCTGTCCCGTCGGGAGTCGATTCGGTATATTCGAATCTGAACGCGCTGTCAATGTACCACCGAACGTTCAGTGACGCTGCCTCAACGGCCGAAGTATACCGGGTGGTATCGAACACAACGTGGACGGATTGGGGCTCGTAGGTATCGGGAACCAGTTCACAGCTCTCGACGAACGGTTGCGGACTGAGAAACCATACGAGTATCCGCAGGGCTGCACGGTCTGGTGGCGATTTTCCTGTCGTTAAGTCTCGGTGATCCGTTCCCATGCCCTGATCACCTCGGGATGAGCCGGCCGTCGTTCTGAACCAGCTGTCGGGCGAGTTCGTACACCTGAAGATCTCGTTTGATCCCGCTCCACTCACGGAGTTTCTCCATCTGTTCGTGCATAGGCTCGCCCTCCTCGATCACTGTGATATTCCTCGGATCGTCGGCTTCGAAGCGGGCTTGGTAGGCGTCACGACGTTCCTCCAGATCGCGGACGCGATCAGTTATCTCCTTGACCGAGAGGTTCTTTGCGATGTGGTCCGCCTCCCACCACTCGACGTACGCCGTATTGCGTGCGTAGCCTCGTGACTCGGCATTCACCACCCCTATGTCGGCGAGCAGATCGAGGTGCTTTTTGGCTGTTTTCGGGTAACAGGACGCTGTTTCGGCGATGGCTCGGTGCGAGGTCGGCTCTCTGATGCCGAGGACGACCTGAAAAATACGGCCGGCGGTATCGGTCCGATCGCTCCACTGTTGACGAAGTTCCTCGGCAGCCTGGTCAGTCGGGATGTTCCCGCGTGGGTCCATGATTTCTATTTGAGAGAGGTATGGAATAAAATCACCGATCCGGGAAATAATTCTTTATTGGACATATTTAACCATCGAGACCATCGGAACAATCGTGGCGCAAACAACTGTATGCACGCGTATACCAGAACAGCTGGAGGTCGCAGTCGAAGCTGCGGCCGAGTCCGAGGGCTTGTTCCGCTCGGAGCTCGTCCGTCGGGCGCTCGATTACTACGTCACGGAGAATCCGGACGGGATCCCTGTGCTCAAACAGAGCCGCCGGACGGGGCGTGCGGAGAATACCCCGACATCGTCCCGGTCCGACCTTCGGATGAGTCGGTCAGACGACTTCATGAAGGGACGGTGGACGAACACAGACACCTAATAAGAGATACATGTCACGACAGAACTACGCCGTGCCGCGAAACGCCCGTGGTCAGGCCCGTACGATTGGACCCGTCTGGCCCGACCCCGGCCCGAGCCACGGCACGACGATAGTGGGCTCGCTGGACGCTCCATTGAACCCATCCTCGTGTTGGTGGGACGACGGTATAAGCGTTCATCAGCTTCCGCTCTCGTCGACTGTGCTCGGCCGCAACAGCCCCTGCGCACACGACACGACGATGGAACTACAACGAATCACGACACCTCCAGAACGCTTGGCCACTGGAGACAAAGTGACCGGCCCGCTTGGTGTCACGAGGAGGCACACTACCTTGATGGGCCCCGGAAGGAGCGACAGGACTCCGAGCGAAACGTTCAATCCTGATGGGAATGTCGCCCAGTTATGGGCGTCCCTCGAAGCTGGAGCCTGTCCCGAGGGGGTAGCTCCGAGGCCGGGCCCCAACGTCACGACCGGTGCAGTTGTGTCGGGTCGACCCCCGAACGCAGCCGGACCACGAGGTCCGAGTCCGACCGGCCGAACACCCCTCCGCCTACAGCTTCGTAACCCCGGCGGGGGGTGTGCTATCACCATACCGTCGAGTCGAAACGGTGGTCGAAAACCGCAGTACAGCGACCGATTTTCACCTCGATATGAAAATCGCAAGGCTGCGGCGGGATGGTTCCACTCGAAATGGAGGTTGATCCGGGGACGGAAGAGGGACCACAACCCCTCTATTTCACAGTCTATCGAGCGAGCCCACTCGATAGACACGAGCACCTGTGTCGGAGCCGCAACTCAGGCCGGGAACTGGAGGCGGGGCCGATGACGTTCGAAGAGGAGGATCCTCGGCCGCAGCTCAATGTCCGGCTTGACGAGGAGCTGATGGAGCAGTTAGACACACTCAGCGACTCGACGGGCGTCACCAAGACGGAGGTAGTCCGAGCCGCTGTGAAGGAGCGCCTTCCCGAGCGAATGAGCGAGGACCACAGCGTCCCCAGTGACGAAAACCTCCGAGAGACGTACCTCTGGTTACTGGAGAACTCGAGACCGGATGGTACGATCGAGGCAGCCCTCGCCAAGAACGAGTTAGCACAGTTCCACGGGAAGTCTGAAGAGCTGGTAAAAAAGACCCGGCTCAGACCCTTGCAGAGACGCGGTTGGACCAGCGTGCGCAACGCGACGATCAAGGTCCACGAGGAGACGGGTCGGCCTCAACGTGGTGAGAGTGAATGACCAACGGGACAGGTCAGCCAGGGGCTGTCGGCGAAACAGACCTCGGCATCGAGCAAGAAGAGCCCGTTCTCCAGCGACGGGAAATCGATCTCGCCCGCGATTTCACGGGCGACCCGCTCGGTGTCATGGTCTTTCTGACTGCTGCCGACCTGCGGACCTGGGATGTCGATCTGTCCGGTCCGACCGTGGTAGTGGTCTACACGACTGAGGGCCTGGTAGTCATGTAAGGCCCTTCTTTACAGGAGCCTGTAAATTTATACGGTATTAACTGTATACAGGTAGCTGTACGGAGGTGATGGACGAGGACGACCAACCCGAAAGTAGTCGGAAACAGTACCCGCTGACCGCCTTCGTTGAGGCGATCGAAGCCGAGGGCGGCATGGCAGGGACACAAGCTGTTGCCGAGCATGTCGGTTGCAGTTACGAACTTGCCTACAAGCGATTGAGCGAGCTGAAAGAAAACGAACGGATCGAAAGCGAGCGCATCGGGAACGCGCACCTGTGGAAAACAATGTAACAACATGGAAGAAGACGAAACCCAGCCCGCCATGTGCTATCCCTCGGAAGTCCAATACGGGGAGTGGAAACGGCGGGCCGAGTCAATGGACATGTCGGTGTCGGAGTTCATGATGTCGATGGTAGAGGCGGGGTGGAAGAAGTTCGAGGCGACTCCGACCCCTGACGAGACCCGTCTCGAACTCCGCGAGCAACGGAACGACCTCAAAGCCGAGCTGGAGCGTGCCCGCGATCGGGTCGGAATGCTCGAAGACCGCGTACATGAGGGCGAACGTTCCGAAATCGAAGCATATGTCGCCACTAATCCTGGTGCGACCTACCAGGAGATCGTAGAACACCTCGGTAAGACCATCCCTGAACGGGCTTCTCGGCACCTCGATGAGCTTGAAGGCCACCAGCTCCGGAGTAATCCTGAGGGGGAGTACTACCCAATGGACGAACAATGAGCGGTATAAAAACGGCTTTGGGGAGAGCGGAGGAGTACGCTGCCGGCTCCTCACCGTGCTACGGCATACCTGCTCGTCCATGTGGGGTAGCGGGAGCCGTGTCAGGGGGGCTCCCGTGAACCACGATGGCAATCGCCGGCCGATCGAAATCCCGGCGGATCCCCGAGAACGTATGGGTGTCTATCAGAGGCTCGAAGACGTCCCGGCTAAACACCGGCTCGAAAATCACGCAGCCGCGTACCGTAACCGAGACACATGGTCCGAGTTCGAGGCTCGACAGGTAGACAAGAATTCCTCGGATAGCCACCGGGCACGAGTGGACCGTGGTGGGAGACGGTGGAAGGAGCACATGATGAAACGCAACCGCCACCATGCTCTCGCGAGACCAGAGGACGTTGAGGCGTACATCGAGATGATGATGGAGATAAATGCTATGCGGACCATTTACAGTACGTACTGGACACATCTCAAGCAGTTCTACGACTGGTTATTGTGGCACACCGAACACCCACATCGATATCATCCGGTCCTAATGGCCGCCGCTCACGAACCGAACACCAGACGTATGTGGACGTATGTAATAGAGGATGTCCGATAGCAACCCATCCGACCCCGAGCAGGAGGGCGACAGTTTACATGCCGCGAAGGAAGCGCTGGCGAGCAAATTCGGTCGTACACTCGACCCGCTCGCGGAGTACGAACCGATCTTCCGTGAGGAAGATCCCGACCTCTTCGGCATGTTCATGACCGAAATCGTGGAACCGAACGATCCAGCTCCGAGCACGACTTCCCAGTACGGCCAGATGTGGGAACAGTGGTGCGAGGTCATGGGACGGGACGATCGCCATCCGGCATGCCCGAATGAACAACACGCGCTGGCTTACATCCAGTACCTTCAGGACGAGCGGGAGAACGAACCCGGGACGATCCGAGCAAAGCTCCAGAAGATGGGGCGCATCTACGAGCACTGGCAGGATGAGGCCGCACTTCCGCACCCCGACGACTTCGACCCGATTTCATCCGCCCGCAAGAAGGTGTCTCTCTCGGATCCCCAGAAGAAGTCGCCGCCGAACATTCCACTCGAACGCCTTCGTGAGGTCGTGGGTGGGATCCACCACATCCGGGATCAGGCGGTCGTGGTGATGCAACTAAAGCTCGGCCTCCGCGCGACAGAGCTCTGTAACATCAAGCTCACCGAAATCAGCCTCGTTGACGAGAAGATCCGAGCCTTCTATCCCGAGCTGGGTACCAGCGAGTATCTTGAGGGTCGTGAGAACGCCATCTACATTCCGCACGACCGCATGGGAAACAAGTCGAAGCGACCACGGGTGCTCCCGCTTGACGAGGAGCTGCGACAGGTACTCCGTCGGTATCTCCTGATCCGTCCGGCCAGTAATCGGCCGTGGTTGTTCCTATCGAAGCAGAGGCATGCTCGACTGGGTGATTCGGCAATAAATGACGTCTGGCATGGGCACTTCCGGCCAGAGTACGACGAGACACCACAACACCGAGCGGTGACAAGCCACTTCGGCCGACACTACTTTACAACGTGGTGGCGGGTGAAACAGAACCTCAATCGAGAACTGGTGAAGTACATGCGAGGAGACAAGCAGGGCATGGAAAGCGGCGTGGGTCGGGAGGGCATGGACCACTACCTCCATGCCTACTATGAGGATATTGAGAGCATCTATCTGAATCGGGTATTTAAACTAAATCTATGAGGTAGCCCTGCAAAGAGTTGGCGAAAAGATAATATATCATTACGGCCCTGGCTTCACGAAGGGCACGTGATAACATATGGCTGACTGGTTTTATCGATATACCGACGACCCACAAGAAAAGTCCCAACTGGATTCCGAGCGGAAAATTGAATCTATCAACTCAAACCAAACACTCTGGGCTACCAGAAGATATTCTCAAGCCCAAAGTGCCAACAACGACTTAAATATTGGCTCTTCACCGGACTTTCGAATTGGGCCGATACCCGATGTTATGATGCCGACATTCAAATACGGCCCCGTGCCGATCCAACCACAGGGTGGAAACGGAGGGGGGAACGGAGTTGAGGTTGCAGTTTCAGATCCTATTTGGGTTTTCGGTATCTGGGACTTCAACAATAGTGACTGGGAGGAGATGTAGGGATGTCAAGTCAAGAATACGAGGAGGTATTAGACTACGTTGAAGGATCATATGAAAGCCTGATAGAATCACACGATTTAAGCGCAGATCCGATCATCCGCTACCCCTGGGGTGGAAACAGTATTCGGCTTTCCTGGACCGGGGACAACGGTATTTCAAAAAACATAATTTCCGAGATCAAAAAGGAGCAGTCTCAGTTATGGATTGAAGCGAACAGCTGGAAAGACGTAAGGAGCGGCGATACAGTCACCCGACGATGGGAGCATTTTCCCGATATTGATCCGGTCCCCTTGGACGGTCCCGAGTTGGAATTCCGAATTCACCACGGGGTCGAAGAAGCATTTGAACAAGTATACCCGATACTGGACGATGACTTAACCCAAGAAAAGGAGTTACAACTGAACCAGTCCGAGCTCAACTTATTAGATAGATAGATGTTGCTACCGGGTGCGCAAAGCACACCACTTCTTTCTCCTGAGACACAGCTATTACTCGGTGTAGGGGGGTTGATCTTGGATATTATCGGCGCAGCATTGATAGCCATCCCCGATTTTCTTTCCCCTCAATCTTTTCTCTTCTCCCAAGCGTATGGAGAATATAAACGGAAAGAGGATCGGTTGGATGAGGAGAAACGAATGCTATTCCGAAATAATTTCATATCTGTTGATAGTAGTTCAGATACAGATCATATTTTGTCGGATCTTCTAAAAGAATACTTAAATGCTCCTGGGAATGTTACGCGCATTAACAGGCGGCCGGAGAGGGGTGGAGAGATACAACTTCAGTTTGCTGAAAGAGAGAATTCTGACCCATTATCAGATGTGATCGTTGGTGAACTTATCGAAGGACATCTGAACGACGTGAAGAGAGCAGAAGACAGGAGAATACGTATCGTCGGAATAGTGCTACTGGTGCTTGGAATACTGTCACAGGCTGCCTCCTATCTCGGTGGGTACCTCCATTGACGTCCTGCTCATGTATTAGCACAAACTCCGTCTACACCCACGAGACGTCCGCGAGCGAGAGACGCCGTATCCTCGAACGATTTCGAGACGGGCGTTACTCCCGGATCGTCGCGGCGAACGTCCTCGACGAGGGCGTGGACGTCCCCGATGCCAACGTCGCGGTCGTCCTGTCGGGCTCGGGAAGCGAGCGGGAGTTCACGCAACGACTCGGACGTGTCCTCCGGCCGAAGGCCGACGGGGGCCGGGCGGTCCTCTACGAACTCGTGACCGGGGAGACGGCCGAGGAGCGGGTCGCGGCACGGCGGCGATGAGTAGCGGGGCCCGCGATCCGTCAGCGATCCGTTGAAGCGCGTGCGAGCGGAGGAGGGGACGTGACGAACAGCGCTGTCGGATTCGTCGTCGTCGTGTTCGGTTTCCTGGCCGCGGCGCTAGGTTCGGTCCCGCTGGCGGTGGTGGTGTCCTGCTCGGCCGGCGCTCGTCGGCCTCGCAGTCGCCCGATTCCGTCGGTGACGCAGGGTCAGGTCCCGAGCCGACGCGGCGATCGTCCATGCGCGCGGTTCCAGCCCCTCCCACAAGTACCTGCGCCGCCGGGCCGACGCACGCGTGATTCCTGCCCGCCGCGATGGCGTTAAACCTCGTCGCCACGTCGCCGTCCACATGAGCGACGAGGAGTTCGAACTCACCGCGCCCGAACTGACGCCCGACGACTTCCTGGTCCTGCCCGACGACCGGTACACGACCGACAACGTCGCGCTGGTGACCGGCGCGGCCTCCGGTATCGGCCAGGCGACGGCGGTCGTCCTCGCGGCCAACGGCCTCACCGTCGTCGGGACCGACATGGACGAGGAGGGGCTCGCCGAGACGGCCGCCATCGCCGAGGACTTCGATCTCCCGGGGAGCTTCACCCACGTCGTCGGGAACCTCACCGACGACGGCGACATCGAGCGGATCGTCGACTCGGCGGCCGAGGAAGGGACGGTCCGGTACCTCGCGAACATCGCCGGGCTCCAGCACATCGCCTCCATCCCCGAGTTCCCCCCCGAGAAGTACGACCTCCTCCACGACGTGATGCTCCGAGCGCCGTTCATGCTCTCGAAACACGTCATGCCACACATCCGCGCCACCGGAGACGGCGTCGGCGCGATCGGCAACATGTCCTCGATCCACGGCCAGTACGCGACGAAGGACAAGGCGGCCTACATCACGATGAAACACGGGCTCACGGGGCTCACCCGATCGATCGCCGCCGAGGGCGAGGGCACCCTCCGCGGGTTCTCGGTGAGCGCCGGCTACGTGCTCACGCCGCTGATGGTGAACCAGATCGAGGACACGGCCCGCGAGCGCGGCATCGGCGAGCGCGAGGTCGTCGAGGACGTAATGCTCGGGCAGGCCCGCACGAAGACGATGATGGAACCCGTGGAGGTCGCCAACCTGTTCGCCTTCGGCTTCTCGGCGTTCGGCCGGCACCTCAACGGCGCGGACCTGCTCTGGGACGGCGGCTACGTCCACACGTACGACTGATGGCGGACGGACCGCTCGGGGACGGCGCGGACGGCGCACGTGATGGCGGCGGCCGCGACGACCACGACGACCGCGGCGATGGCGGCGACCGGGGCGACGGCGACCGACCGACCCGTGTGGCCATCGCCTGTCAGGGTGGCGGGAGCCACACCGCGTTCACGGCTGGCGTCCTCCGTGGGCTCCTCTCCGCGTGGCCCGAGGGCCACGAACTCGTCGGCATCTCCGGCACCTCCGGGGGGGCGTTCAACGCGCTGGCGGTGTGGTACGGCCTCGTCACTGCCGACGAGACGAAGGCGGTCGACCTGCTCGACTCGCTGTGGGCCGACCTCGCCGCCGATACCCCCTCCGAACGGGTGGCGAACGACTGGCTCGTCGCCGCCACACGCTGGTACAACGCGGGCTTCCCATCCGCGAGCCTCTCGCCCTACCGCAACCCCTTCTCCCGGATGGGCCAGGAGCGCATCGCGGAGGTGCTCGAATCCCGCATCGACTTCGAGGCGATACCCGACCTCTGTGGACGCGGCGCGCCGAAGCTCGTCGTCGGTACCGTCGACGTGAACGGCGGCGTCTTCGAGACGTTCGTCGACGGGGAGGTCACGACCGACGCGGTGCTGGCCTCGGCGGCCGTCCCCGAACTGTTCCCCGCGGTCGAACTCCACGGACACGCCCACTGGGACGGCCTGTTCAGCCAGAACCCGCCGGTGATGGACCTGATGACCGTCGACGCCGACCGCAAGCCCGACGAACTCTGGGTGATACAGATCAACCCTCAGGTGCGCGAGGAGACGCCGACGTCGCTCGTCGACATCGCGGACCGCCGGAACGAGCTCTCGGGCAACATCTCGCTCAACCAGGAGCTACGGTTCATCAAGTGGATCAACCAGTGGATCGAGGCCGGACACCTCCCGACCGAGTCGTTCTCGCGGACGGCGGTCAGGCGGATCGCGCTCGGCTCCGGCTACGGCCACTCGACCAAACTCGACCGCGACCCCGAGTTCATCGGGGAACTGATGGCGATCGGCGAGGAGCGGGCCGCCGAGTTCCTCGCGGTGCTCGCCGACCCCGAGCGGGAACCCGAGGGCATCGACCCGCTTGCCACCGGTCACGTCGAGACGGTCACGGACGGGACGGGCGAGAGCCCCGACGCGGGTGAGGACCGACGGTAATCTACCGAGTGACGGCTCCCCCACCGCCGCCCGCTCACCCGGGCGGGGTCCCGCCGTCCTCCTCCTCGTACCGGAGCGTCGAGCCGTCCATCGAGACGCCGGGGAGGTCGGGGAGGTACTCGGCCACCAGCTCGCTCCACCACCGCTCGGGGTCCTCGTAGCCGGCCGGGTCCTCGCTGAAGACCCGTCGCCGTAGCTCCTCGGGCGTCGCTCGTCCCCGAGTGCGGAGGTCGGTGAACGCGTTTCGGACCGCCGCCTCCGCGTCGGGCACGAGGTCGAACGAGACGAGTTCGTGCTCGATGGCCGGCGGGGTGTCGATCCGCTCGTCGGCGTCGCCGTCGCCCGGCGACTCGAGGACCCGACGGCCGCTCTCGGTGAGCTCGTATCCGCCCTCGCGCTCGTCGACGAGCGCGTTGTCGGCGAGTTCGGAGAGCCGCTCCTCGACCGCCGTCTCGTCGCTCCCGACCGTCGTGGCGAGGTCGGGGGTCGACCGCCGGTCCCCCCGGAGATCGCGGAGCAGCGCCAGGTCCGCGTCGGTGAGGTCGACTGTCGTCACACCCGACGTGACGGGCCCCCGCAGTTGAACCCTCACCACGCCGAGGCAAGGCCTCCAGTCACGCCTACCTCCGGGCGGGAACTCTCCGATCCGGGCACCCCGCCCGCTCCCGATACTGTGATCGTGCGGTGATCCCCGGGACGGCGGGAGGAACCGGTCGGCTTACCGTTCCTCCGGCGGCTCCTCTCCGGTGTAGTCGTCGGCGAAGAACCCGAAGTCGTTCTCGTCCCGGCGGAGGTAGTCGTTCTCGAGCGTCTCCGAGACGACGCGACCGAGCGAGTCGAGCTCCGCGTCGACCCCGTCAGGGTCGTCGAACGCCTCGCGCTCCTCCCCGTTCAGGGTGGGCGCGCGGTAGCCGACCTCGTCGGTGGCGGGGTCCCAGTAGAGGTCGAACCGCTCGATCAGGCCGAGTTCGACCGCTCCCTCGAACTCGGCGTCGGTGAGGTGCGTGTGTTCCGCCCACTCCTCGAAGGCGTCCTGCCAGGCACCGTCCCGGAGGACGCCCTCCAGCTCCTCGCGGCGGTAGTCGTCGGTCGGCTCCTGATCGGTCATGTCGATGGCCTCGTACTCGCCTCGCGACTGCGGACCGCGGAGCGACGGCGGATCGGGGACCTCGGCGTCGAGCACCATACCCGCCCGGACGTCGCCGTCGTTGATGTGTCTTCGCCCGGCCGCCGTACGGTACGGCCGGGCTCCCTTCCCCCCGCTCGTCGATCCCCCGTCGGGGTTTTGTCCCCCCACTGACTACCCCCTGTAGTGCTGACGAAGGACCTGCTCCGGGTGTCGCGCGCCGGCGGGGGGTACCACCCGCAGTTCGCCCGCGAGGAGCCGGGGGCCCGCGAGACGGCCGCCCGGGTCGTCGGCGTCTTTCAGGGGCACGTCGGCCACGCCCGCGAGGAGCTCGACGAGGCCCTGACCGCCGTCGAGACGGACGCGCCGGACTTCAAGCTCGTCCGCGGGTTCGCCAAACTCCTGGAGCGCGAGGCGACGTTCGAGACGCGGGCCCCGATCGAGCCCGAACGGGCCCGCGAGGTGGCCTTCGAGGCCGGGGAAGCTGTCGGAGTCGTCACCGCTTCCGAGCGTGAGGCGGCGCTCTCGCGAGCCGCCGACCGGCTCGGGGTCGACGTTCCCGAGATCGACGAGGCGCTGTACGCCGACCTCGGCGCACGGCAGATCCTCGCGTCGTTCGAGCCGCGGTGGACCCCCGACGAACTGGTCGAACAGTACGACCTCTCGCTCGCCCAGACGGCGCTGTTCGACGCCACCGAGGTCCGGGTCCGCTCCTCGGACCCGAAACGGCTGGTTTCGGCCGTGAAACGCCTCCGCCTGCTCTACGAGATCCGCCGCACCCCCGAGGGACGCGAGGTGGTCGTCACGGGTCCGGACGCGCTGTTCCGCCGGTCGCGCCGGTACGGGACGCGCTTCGCCCGGCTGCTCCGGACGGTCGCGGCGACCGGCGAGTGGACGCTGGAGGCGACGGTCGACGACCGCGGGACCGAGCGCACCCTCCGGCTCTCGACCGGCGACGTATCGGTGCCGGGCACCGAGCCGGTCGCCGAGCCGACGTACGACTCGGCCGTCGAGGCGGAGTTCGCCACCCGGTTCGAGTCGCTCGACCTCGACTGGGCGCTGACCCGCGAGCCCGAACCGCTGGCCGCCGGCGAGCACGTCGTCATTCCGGACTTCGCGTTCGACTGGGCACACGGCGGGTTCCGCGTCTTCTTCGAGATCATGGGGTTCTGGACGCCGCAGTACGTCGAGAAGAAGCTCTCGCGGTTCGGCGACCTGGAGGACGTCGCCTTCCTGGTCGCCGTCGACGAGTCCCTGGGGGTGGGCGAGGAGGTGGAGGCGCTCACCGACGGGGCGATCCCCTACCGGGGGACTGTCCGGGTGAGGGACGTCCGGAACGCGCTCCGGAGCTACGAGGACCGCCTCGTCGCCGAGAGCGCCGCGAACCTCCCCGACGAACTCGATCCCGACACGGACGTGACGACGCTCGCCGCCCTCGCCGCCGAGTACGGCGTCAGCGAGTCGGCCGTCGAGGACGCGGACTTTCCGGAACACGAACTGGTGGGCCGGACGCTAGTCCGCCCCCGGATACTCGACGAACTCGCCGACCGGATCGACGCGGGAATGTCGCTCACGGAGGCCGAGGCCGTCCTCGACGAGTACGGTATCGACGACGCGAGCGCGGCCCTCTCGCGGCTTGGCTACCGGGTCGAGTGGGAGGGGTTGAGCGGGGGCGTCCTGCGGGAGAAGTGACGGCCCGGCGTTCGTGGTCAGCTTCGATAGGGACCTCACGGTCGACCTGAACCCACCAGAGGTCGGGCGAGGGGGTCCCCCGCTGGAGAACATAGTGTCGTCCAAGTACGGGCCGCCGCGTCACGATGGCTCCGACGTCACGCACAACCATCCAGGGGTTCGATGGCTCCGGGTACGGCAACTCCTCCGAGACGAAGCCGGACGTCAAAGGCGACGGCCAGAAGCGGATGGAACGTCGCCACGGATGCCATCACAAAAGGTCACACTGGTTGGACTGGGCTCCTTCGGTGAGTGGATCGACCTTCCGAATTCATACCACCTTACCACGTCATAAGGCACCAAGTCACAAAGGAACACTGCTTTATCGACCAAGGCGTCCATATTCTTGACAGCCTCGGCGAACGTTTCGAACGTGTTGCCGGACGGGACCACCGACATCGGTACGATTCGTGTCCAGTTCAACACGATTCATACGGACTGGTGTAGTCCGTATCAGTTGGCGGCGTGCGTGGGCGGTGGGAATCGATCAGAACTCCCGCCGCCGGCCCTTCGGCACCTGCGAGCGGAGTTCGTCGTAGAGGTAGAGCCCGACGCCGATCGGCTCGCGGTCACCGGCGATCTCGTGGGCGACGATCAGGTAGCCCCAGTCGCCGTCCCACCTCGGGAGGTCCTGGGTCTCGCCGGCGAGGAAGCGGCGGGCTTCGTCCTCCTCCAGGACGACGACGTTCCTCGTCGCCTCGCGGCCGAACCGCTGGACGCCGTCGGTCGTCGGCTTCCAGTGCTCCTGGCGGGTCCGGAGGAACGTCATCCCGAGCGCCTCGACCTCGGCGGGCGCGGGCAGGTCGGCCGCGAACGCCCACACCTTTCCCGCGCCCTTCTCCCAGAACGTGTGGCCGTCGAACGCGTCCTCCGGGAGGCCGTACCGGTCGATCCAGAACTCGACGACGGCCTCGCGGCTCGGCCGTCCCTCGACCTCGCGTTCCCCGGAGGTGGCGGGCAGACGCTCGAAGACGTGGGAGCGGTTCTCGCTCACGCGCCCACCTCCGATCGACCGCTGACCGCCGTCGTCACGCCCCCACCTCCAGTTTCGCACAGAAGAACCCGCCCGTGTCGTTCTGGTGTGGGTAGATCCGGCGGGCGCGCTCGACGCTCCGGTCGAACGACTCGCCCTCCCACTCCGTGACGCCGGGCGAGGATTCGAGGGGGAGGTCGAACTCGACGAGGCGGCAGTCGCGCTCACCGAGCACGTAGTCGAGCACCGCCTCGTTCTCCTCGGGTGCGAACGTGCAGGTCGAGTAGACCACGGTTCCACCTTCCCGTGTCACCTCGACCGCCCGCTTCAGGATACCCTTCTGGACGCCCGCGATCCCCTCGACGTGCGAGAGCGTCCACTCGTCGAGCGCGTCGGGGTTCTTCCGTATCGTCCCCTCGCACGAGCAGGGGGCGTCGACGAGCACACGGTCGAATGGCTCTCGATCGAACGGCTTCAGCGAGAAGTTCCGCGCGTCCCCCTTGGTGACCACGGTGTTGGTAACGCCACAGCGCTCGGCGTTCGACCGGAGCGCCGAGAGCCGACCGAGGTTGTTGTCGTTCGCCACGAGGAGTCCCGTATCGTCCATCAGCGCCGCCAGTTGCGTGGTCTTGCTCCCCGGCGCGGCGGCGGCATCGAGCACCCGTTCGCCGGGTTCCGGACCGAGCACTTCCGCGGGGACCGCCGAGACCTCCTCCTGGCCGTACACCCAGCCGTGGACGTACGGCCAGGAGTTCCCCGGATTCTCCCCGTCGAGCCGGAGGAGCCCCTCGTGCCAGTCGACGGGCTCGTAGCCGACGCCGGCGTCGTCGTAGGCCCGCCTGACCCGCTCGGCGGTGGCCTTGACGGTGTTGACGCGGACGACCGACGGGAGCGGGCGCTCGCACGCCGCGCGGAGCGCCGCCGCGTCGTCCACCAGCGGTTCGTACCGGCCGAGGACGTCCATACCCCCCTTCTGCGGGGCCCTCGCTTGTGGGTTTCGACCGGCGGGTCGGACGTCGGACCGACTCGCCGTCGCCCGGAGCTACACCGACCCTTCGTCTGCGTCCACTCGATATTTGTCGCTGGCGACCCTGGTCCCGACAAGGAATGGACGAGTACGAGCGAAAACTCCTCGTCGAGCGCATCGGGCGCGAGGGGGCGACCGTCGGCGTCTCCATCCCCGAGCGGATCACGGTTCAGGGCCAGGAGATCGACCTTCAGGAGTTCGTCTTCGAGATCAAGCGCCGGGACACGGTACCCTCCGGAGAGCGCGAGCGGGTCGAGGAGGCCAAGAAGAACCTCCGGCGCGAGCGTCTCCAGCGCAAACAGCGCATCGAGCACGGCGAGATCGAGTTCGAGGAGGGCGAGCGCCTCGCCGAGTCGATCGTCGGTATCGACCGCGCGCTCGAAGCCCTGGAGAACCTCGGCCCATCGAGCGTCGAGGACGAGGCGAAGCGACAGGAGGCGATGGACCAGAAGCGGTGGATGAACTTCCTCAAACAGGTACTCGGACGCGACGACAGCTCCTCGAAGCGTCGGGGGACGCGATGACCCGGAACGGCGAGGTGGCCGCCCTGCTGGAGGAGTTCGCCGATCGGCTGGAGGCGATGGACGTCGAGTACAAACCCCGCGCCTACCGCCGGGCGGCCGAGAGCGTCCGGGCGAACGCCACCGATATCGAGGCGCTCGCGGCGGAGGGGCAGGACGCCGTCGAGGAGATCGAGGGCGTCGGCGACGCCATCTCCTCGAAGATCGTCGAGTACTTCGAGCACGGCGAGATCGACGAACTCGAGGAGCTACGCGCGGAGCTCCCGGTCGACATCGACGCGCTCACCGCGGTCGAGGGGGTCGGCCCGAAGACCGTCGGTGACCTCTACGAGGCGCTCGACGTGCGGGATCTGGACGACCTCGAAGCGGCCGCCAGGGAGGGTCGCATCCAGGAGGTGGAGGGGTACGGCGCGAAGACCGAGGAGAACATCCTCGAAGCGATCCCGTTCGCCCGGCAGTCCCGCGAACGGGCGCTGCTGGGGGACGCCCGGCCGGTCGCCGACCGACTGCTCGAGTACCTCCGCGGACGGGAGGCCGTCGAGCGGGCCGAAACCGGTGGATCGCTCCGGCGGTGGCGGCCGACCGTCGGCGACGTGGACGTCCTCGTCGCCAGCGAGTCGGGCGAGGCGGCCGTCGAGGCGTTCGTCGACTGGGGGGACGCCGACGAGGTGATCGAGGCGGGGGAGACGAAGGCCTCCGTCCGGTCGAACGGGATGCGCGTGGACCTCCGCGTGGCCGCACCGGAAGAGTTCGGTGCGGCGCTGCAGTACTTCACCGGGAACCGCGACCACAACGTCCGGGTCCGCAACCGCGCGATCGAGCGCGACCTGAAGATGAACGAGTACGGCGTCTTCGACGTCTCCGAGGTGAACGATCCCGATAGCGGTGAGGGAACCGACGGTTCCCGAACGTCGTCGGACGGGTCCGGCGGAAGGCAGCGCGTCGGCGAACGCGTCGCCGGCGAAACCGAGGAGGGGATGTACGAGGTGATCGACCTGCCGTGGATCGCCCCCGAGATGCGCGAGGACCGCGGCGAGATCGACGCCGCGGACGCGGGCGAGCTACCGGATCTCGTCGCCGTCGACGACGTCCGCGGCGACCTCCACACCCACACAGAGTGGTCCGACGGCAAGCACTCGATCGAGGAAATGCTGGAGGCGGCGGCCGCGTTCGGCCACGACTACTACGCCGTCGCCGATCACGCCACTGGCCCGGGAATCGTCGGCGGCGTCGGGCTCTCCGACGAGGAACTGCTCGAACAGGTCGAAGAGGTGCGGGAGGTCGCCGAAGGTGTGGATATGGAGGTGTTCACGGGTGTCGAGGCGAACCTCGACACCGAGGGCGGGTTGAACGTCGGCGACGACGCGCTCGACGAACTCGACGTGGTCGTGGCTTCGCCCCACGCCGCGCTCGACGGCGACGGCACCGACCGTATCGTCGCCGCCATCGAGCACCCCGAGACGAACGTCGTGGGGCATCCGACGGGCCGGACGCTCAACCAGCGGCCGGGGATGAGCCT
Source organism: Salinirubellus litoreus (assembly GCF_037335815.1). Classification (NCBI taxonomy): domain Archaea; kingdom Methanobacteriati; phylum Methanobacteriota; class Halobacteria; order Halobacteriales; family Natronomonadaceae; genus Salinirubellus; species Salinirubellus litoreus. Next base: position 1,642,088 of record NZ_CP147841.1, read on the forward strand.
CGACTTCGAGACGGTCGGCAAAGCGGCGGCCGAGCACGACGTCGCGCTGGAGATCAACTCGTATCCCTCGCGGCTCGACCTCCGCGGTGCAGCCGTGAAGACCGTGATCGAGGAGGGCGCGACGGTGGCGATCGACACCGACGCCCACGCCCCGGTCCACATGGAGTTCCTCCGCTACGGCGTTCACACCGCCCGCCGAGGGTGGACCGAGCCCGACGACGTGCTCAACACCCGCGACGTCGAGGGGATCCGCGAGTTCCTCGGGCTGTGAGGGGCTCGGCGTCCGGAAACGAGGGTTCGACCGCGGCTGGACCGTTCCTGCTCGACGTCATGCTCGGCAAGCTGAGGAGCTACCTGCGGATGTGCGGCCACGACGCCGTCTACGCGCTCGACCGGGGTATCGAGGACGACGACGTCCTCCTCGAACTCGCCCGCGAGGAGGGGCGGACGCTACTCACCCGCGACGTCCAGCTCGCGGGACGGGCGGAGCGGTCGCTGCTGTTGACCGAACGCGCCCCCACGAAACAGCTCCGTGAACTCCTCTCGATGGGGGTGCCGCTCGACCCCGACGAGCGGCCCTCGCGGTGCGGGCGGTGTAACGCCCCGCTCGAACCCGTCCCCGACGAGGCCGGGACGCCGGAGTACGCTCCCGACCCCTCGGAGCGCTCGCAGTGGCGCTGTACGGACTGCGGCCAGGTGTTCTGGAAGGGGAGTCACTGGGACCGGATGCGAGAGACGCTGGCCGGACTCGACTCGGAGGCGTAGAACGGAATCCGGGACCGTCCCCCGTCCCCGGTGCTAGGACTCGGGACTCGACGACTCTCGGTATCCTCTCGGGGTGTAGAACGCTCCGGAAGGGGGAACGCAGGCTACTCGATCCGCTCGATGCCCGAGACGTTCGCCTCCCACTCCTCGCAGGGCTCCATGTCGTCCATGACCTCGCCGTTGAACCCACAGTACGGCTTCATGCCGTCGTTCGTCCGGACGTAGTTGAAGTGCGCGCAGTTGCCGCAGTAGACGTCGCCGCGGGGGTCGGGGCTCGGCTCGTCCAGGAACTCGGCGTCGTGTCCCGCGGCCGTCGAGCCGCCGTCGCTCACAGGCGCTCGGCTCTCGCCCGCTCCGGCGGTCTGGGTCGGCGTCTCGCCGTCGGGGGCACTCCCCAGGAAGCCGATCCCCGAGAGGCGGCTCCGGAGCCCCTCGTTCGACACCTCGACGACTCGCGTCCGTCCCTGCTTGGTGATCTCAAGTTTGACCGTCCCGCCGGGGTCGTTGCGGGTCTTGAAGTTCGCGACGGCGGTGAACACCGCCCAGAACGTCGTCAGGATCCCCAGGAAGTAGATGCCGGAGACGGGGAGGGTGTAATCGGTCTCCATGCCGTACCACTGCATCGGGTAGAACTCCCAGAAGAGCAGGACGCCGAACAGGGCGATGAGCGAGCCGACGGCCGAGGCGACCCGGACGCGCCGATCGGACTGGGGGAGGACGGTCACGACGCCGATGAAGGTGAGCGGGAGGCCGACACCGGCGGCGATGACCGCGACCTCGCGGGCCTCGAAGACCCCCAGCCCGAACGCGTCGGCGGCCGCGGTCGAGGTACCGAAGACGACCCCCGTCACCGCGAGCACGACGCCGACGAGGAAGAGCCCGACGCCGGCGTAGAGCCGTCGGAGGCCGGCTCCTCCCCTGTCTCGCTCGTACACCTCCGAGAGACTAGCCATGGGCCGAGTTGCCCGCGCTCACACAAAAGGCTACGTCAGACGTCCGTCCGACGCCGGTCGGTTTCGGGACGCTCGACCCTCGAGAACGGGTTCGGGGCACGCCCGCCCCGTCGCGACTCCCGGTTCGAGAGCTCAGAGCACGAGCGGGTCGGCCGCGTCCCACCGCGGCCCGAACTCGGTGCGGACGGACTCGGCGAACTCGCGGTCGGTCAGCGCGATCATCCCGAACACCTCCTCGTCGTTCAGGGGGTGGGGGACCTCGATGACGGTCTCGCCGCGGTCGAGGAGCGCGAAGGTCCCGGAGACGTTCCCGCTGGTGCGGACCTCGAACCGGTCGTCGCCCGACAGCGACTCGCGGTAGCGCGCCCCGACCGACTCGGGGAGCAACGGGACCAGGTCCGGGCGCATCAGCAGGCGGACGTCGACGCCGCGGTCGAGCGCCGCGACGAACTCGTCGAGGACGAGGCTACCGACGCCGTCGACCGCCGCCTCGAAGAACCGCTCGGTGTACGTCGAGAGGACGAACACGATCCGCTCGTCGGCCGCCGCCAGCCGCTCGACCAGGAGGTCGACGACCTCCTCCGGGCCGACCGCGGCCGTCCAGAAGGTCTCCTCGGCCGGCTCCGTGGTTTCGAGCTCGCCCTGGAGTGACTCGACGACCTCGGCGTACTGGTCGGCCTTGCGATCGAGTTCGCGCCGCTTGTCCGCGAGCAGCCGTTCGAGCGCGGTGGTCGGCTCGACGGCGGCGTACTTCTTCGGGCGGCTGGCGGACTGCGACCGGATCATGTCGGCCTGCTCGATACTGTTGAGAACGTCATAGATCCGGCCCATCGGGACGTCGCTGACCCGAGACAACTCTTTGGCGGTTGTCGGGCCCGTCTCCAGGAGCGATCGGTAGGCCCGGGCCTCGTACTCGGAGAGTCCGAGGTCTCTCAGGTCTGCCATCATCCCTTGGAGAGCGTGCGGGCGTATAAACACTCCGGGAGTTTTCGACGGCCGTGGCCGACGGACGCCCGGGCTACGGAGCACGCTTCCCGGCAGGGGTCGATCGGAGTGGCCGATCACTCCAGCGAGGGCTGGTCGGTTTCGCCCACGCGGGTCGCCAGCTCCTCGGGATCGCTCGCTGGAGCCGAGCGCTCCCCCCCTCGACGGACGACGGCGGTCTCGCGGTCGCCCGGGACGACCACCTTCTCGTGGTCGGCGATCCGGAGGGCGGCGCGGTGGAGGTCGGTCCCCGCCGGGGGCGTCTCGACGACCAGCGGGTCGTAGTGGTGTCGGGCACACGCGGCGGCGTAGGCGGCCACCTCGACGCCCATCCGATCCGCCGCGCCGGCGAACGCCGAGAGCGCCTCGCCCGCCGCCTCGCGGTACCGGTCCTCTCCTGAGAGGTACGCGAGGTCGACCAGCGCGTCCGCACACTCGACGTTCGTATCGAGCGGGCGCAGGGGGCGGTCGAGCAGTCCCGGCCCCTCCGTGGGGCCGTCGAGGAACGCGCCGTCGGTCGCCTGCAGGGAGAGCGTCTCCTCCGCGATCTCGCGGGCCGCGTCGAGGTACTCCTCCGCGCCGGTCACCTGGACGGCGGTGGTGAGCCCGGCGAGGAGGCGGGCCGAATCGACGAGGAGTCCGCTCGTGCCCACCTCGGTTCCGTCGGCGTAGTGGGTAACCGTCCCCCCGTCGACGAGCTCGTCGAGGACGTGGTCGAGGGCGCGCTCCGCGTAGCGCCGGGGGGCCTCGGTGTCGGTGACAGAGTGGAGGCAGAACAGCGCGTCGGCCGCGAGGCCGTTTCGGTCGGCGAAGGTGGTCGGATCGACGTGCGGCGCGTCGGCCTCCTCGCGGTCGCTGGCTTCGAGGGTGTAGTAGTCGCCGCCGGCCTGGGAGCCGGCGAACGCCTCGCCCGTCCAGAGGGTCGTGGTGAGGTAGTCCGCGCCGCTCTCGGCCGCCTCGCGGTAGGTGTCGTTGCCGGTGTAGAGGTAGCCCGTCACGAACGCCCGGAGGACGGCGGCGTTCTCGTCGAGGAGCTTCTCGCGGTGGAGCCCCGACCAGTCGCGGTTCTCGGTGTAGCGGTAGAACCCGCCGTCGTAGGTGTCGTGGAGGTGGGCGTGGATCGCCTCGAGGGTGCGGGTCGCGCGGTCGCGGTCGCGCTTGGCCGCAAACTCCACGGTACGAGGAAGGGGGAACTTCCCGCCCTGTCCCCAGCCGCCGAACTCCTCGTCGAAGGAGGCGGCGACCTGCTCGACCATGTGCGCCTCGACCTCCGCAGTGACCTCGCCGGCGGGGGGGTCGGGGTCCTGGAGCGCACGGGGGACCCGGCCCGCGTCGACACCCTTGGAGGCCCACATCTCCCGCACCGAGTCGAGTATCCCCCTGAAGCCGTCCGGTCCGAGGTAGGTCGCGCCGGTCATCACCTCCCCGCCGGGCGTCAGAAAGACCGTCGAGGGGAACCCGCCCATGTTGTACCGTTCCCGGACCTGCGGGTTGCGGTCGGCGTCCACCCGTATCGGGACGAACCCCTCGCCGACGTGGGCGGCGAGACGCGGCTCGGAGAACGTGGCGGAGTCCATCTCCGAACACGCCACGCACCACGGCGCGGTCAGGTAGAGCAGGACGGGTTCGGTCCGGGCATCCGCGTGATCGAACGTGGTCGGTCCCCACTCCCGCCAGTCGACGAGCGTCCCGTGGCGAGCGGTCGCGGTTTCGTTCCCTCTCGCGTCCCCGCTACCGCCCCCGTCGGTCCCTCCGGCGTCGGCGTCGTCGGTCATGGTCGTCGTTGGAGGTGAGGCCGGGAAAGCCCTGCCGTTCGGTGTCGCAGTGGCTCGGCCAGACATCAGGGTCGCGTTTGCCGCAGGCTGTCCCTGGCGGTCTCGAAGGGCGAGGGCTTCGGGGTTCTGTTCCAGTCTCCGACTCCCTCGCTGTCGGAACCACATCCATGGCCCGACTGGTCTCTGAAACCGTACGAACCGAACCCAGTCCGGAAAGGGTTACAAGACCCCCGAACCTACGTGCCGACATGGACCTGCGTCTCGTCGGCGTCCTGCTGCTCATCCCGCTGCTGGACGTGATGCTGCTGGTGATCCTCGCCACGCAGCTCGGCGCGGTCGCCACCGTCGCGCTGGTCGTCCTGACCGCCCTTATCGGGCTGTTGCTCGTCCGCGCGGAGGGACGACACACCCTGCGGAAGCTCGAGTCGAAGGTCGCCGCCGGCGAGATACCCACGGACGAACTGCTCGACGGCGGACTCATCCTCGTCGCCGGGGCGCTGCTGCTCACCCCCGGGCTCGTCACCGACCTCGTGGGGCTCGTCCTCGTGATCCCGCCGTCGCGCTACCCGGTCCGCGTGCTCCTGAAGAAGTACGTGGTCACGCCCTACCTCGACGCGAAGGCTCGGGGGATGGTCTCCGGATCGGTCTACACCGGCGGGTTCCCCGGCGCGAGCGAGACCGGCGGCGGCCGGACCGTCGAGGTCGACGAGGCGGACTACCGCTTCGACGATGCCGACGACCGGGACCGCGACTCTCGCGACGGCGGTACCGGAACGCCCGAGGACTGACGGGTCTCGCCGTGGCGACAGCCGGTGAGGACTGACGAACCTCGCCGCGGTGATGGTCGGAGTAGTCCGACCGCTCCGTCGCCACACCGCCGATCACCACACTCTCCTCGCCGTGTTATCTCACTCCATAGCCTGCCAAAGCGGAACGCTTAAACGATTCTCGGCGGTACGTCGTGATGCGCCGACGGGGCCAGTAGCTCAGCCAGGTACGAGCGCTCGGCTGATAACCGGGAGGCCCTCGGTTCAAATCCGAGCTGGCCCATCTACCCTCTCGACGTTTTCAAATCACCACGCGGAAATGTATCATTTGTATGGTGTGTCTGGGGTCCGAGGCTCATCTGAACCGTATCCACGACGTTTTCTCCCGGACCCTCGCCTCGCATGGTGGTGCCCTACTACCGAAAAGAGTCGTTATCTCCTACCCATCGAGCGCTTCGCGGTAGGACTTTTCCAGGCAAATCCGGAGACGGTGCAGAGAAACGACGGCGTAATTAACGAGTCCGCCGCCACCCCGTGGGACGGCGGATCTACCTCGACCACCGACAGCACGTCTGGCCAGCGTCATGAACTGTTCAGTGAAATCGTGTATAACCGATTGGAACCATCCCTCGTTTCCCGCTTCGGCTCCCTGGTTGTGGCGGATCGGGTCGGCGCCGTCTGGCGATTCATCGGGGCCATGGTACCCTTTATTATCAGCGGTTCTGATACGATCGAACGGAACATGGAAATCACGAATATTGAGCCGTATATCGTTCCGATCCCACCGGAAGGTGGAGAGATGGTCGAAGACGGTCATTTTTGGACCGAAACGAACTGGGTGTTCATCGAGGTCGAGACCGACGAGGGTGTTGTAGGCGTCGGAGAAGCCAACTGGACAGTGTTCCGGGCAAGGACCGTGGTACAGGCTCTTGAAGACATGGAGCGATTCGCCGTCGGACTGAACCCGTTTGATGTGGAAACGTTGCGCCAACGTATGTACAACGGCAACCACTTCCTTCACACCCCCGGCGTTGTTCAGTCGATGGTCATCGGCGCGATCGAGATGGCCTGCTGGGACATCATGGGAAAGGTGACCGGTCAGCCCGTATACAACCTTCTCGGCGGCAAGGTCAACGATCGGATCCGGTCGTACACGTACATGCATTATAAATGGATGCCACCAGAGCCCCCCGAGAAAGCCGCTGAAGCTGCCCGTCACTACGTCGACAAGGGTTTTACTGCAGTCAAGCTCGATCCCGTCCGACCGAAAGAGGGTCCCCGAAACCCCCGTATCGACGAACTCGAGTACGCGGAGGCGGCGGTCGCCGCCGTTCGCGAGGAGGTGGGCAACGAAGCGGATATCCTTATCGGCACCCACGGGCAACTGTACACACATTCGGCCCGACGGCTTGCCGCCCGTCTCGAACCGTACGATCCACTCTGGTTCGAAGAGCCCGTCCCACCGGAGAACTTCGGCGAGCTTCGAGAGGTCGTCGATTCGACGAGTATTCCGGTATCGACAGGTGAACGACTCCTGACCGTCCACCAGATGGCCCAGGCCGTCGAGAACGGCGTCAGGATCATACAACCGAACGTGGGACTGACGGGACTCCTCGAAGCACGCAAGATGGCCGGAATCGCCCAGGCTCACTACGCTCAAGTGGCGCCCTGGATGTATGCGGGACCGATCGCGGGCGCAGCCAGCGTCCACCTGTGTGCGGCCATCCCAAACTATCTCCTCCAGGAGTCTCTCGAGGGGTGGAACGGATTCCACAACGACATTCTCGAAGATGGTCTCGAATGGGATAACGGCGATCTTATCCCGCCGGAGAAGCCGGGACTCGGCGTCGAGTTCGACAGGTCGGTGCTTGAGTCGTACGCAGGGGAATATCGTCCGGAATCCAGCTAAAGGGCTCCGGTGAATCGCTTGACGACGTTCGATTCACTGGTCACGGCTTGATTGATGTCGTAGACCGTACACCTCAGCACGATATCCGAAATTTGCGGTACCACGCTCGATCGTCGAGAAGCCGGTCTCAGACAGCGCTCGTCGGCCCTATCTTTCATCAAGGAGAGAATCCCGCCGTGTACGGCGGGCGTGAATCCGACACGCACACGTATGTTGTCTGGGGAGTGAGTAAGTATCACCGACACAAAAGAACTGAGATACCTCCGAGTCACCGGGGCAGAACCACCCGAACCCACCGGCGGATAGGAGTAACGGGGGCGTGGCACTCCCATCGACACGTCGGGTCGTACACGTACGTTCCCAACCCAGCGGTGCGGGGCCGTGGGAAGCCTCGCCGTGTACGGCGAGGAGGATGTCACCGAGACCCATCGGTTGCGCCCACAACAGCGCATCGACGGGTCGAAACCCACGATGCTTGATGCGCGGCTTCACGCCTTCTTTCCGTAGCTTATCGCGTAATTGCCGCCGGTCGTAGCCTCGATCGGCGGCGAGACTGTGCAAATCGCCCGACGCGACGCGGGCGAGTGTCCGGCGTCCGTCTCACCTCATGCCGTTCCGACCGGCTCGATCGCGGCCCATCGAGATGCCGGAGCTCCCCGCGAGGTCGTCAATGATCGGGGCGATCTGAGCGAACGCATCCTCGAGACGCACTACGACAGAGCCTCGGAGCACCAGCGAATGCGTCGACGTCGCGAATATCTCCCGGAGGACTTCCGGACGGTCGAACCAGCGACCGAACGAAGAGGGGGACTCGCTTATCCCGGGCTGGTCCATCGTGGCCAGTCGACTCCCGTCGGCGTCCAACCTTGCTTCGATCCCGCAGTCTCCCGAGGCCCCTCTCCAGGGCCTGCATCTGCAACCCACCCGCTCTCTACCCTGGAAGACCATGATAGAGTAGACGCGAGATGTCCGACCGAATGAACTCGACCACCATCGCCGGTCCCGTCTCGATGTGCGACCGGGTCCGGGGTGAGGTCGCCCGACACGAGGGCGTGCCGCCGGAACGGCTGGACCAGCGCCTCGACGCCGTGATCGACACCGAGGCGCTGAACGAACTCATCGCCGGCGAGTCGGCGACGGTGTCGTTCAGCTACTGCGGCTACGACGTCCTGGTCTCCAGCGCTGGTGTCGTGACGGTCGATCCGCTCGACCGATAGCCCGTCTCCGATACGGCGTCGTCAGTCGCGTCGGCTCGACTCCACGAACGAGATCACCGCGTCGGCCCCCTGGAACCCGTCGGCGAGGCGACCGACGAGGTCGCCGTCCTCGAAGAGGAGGAGCGTCGGAACCGACGAGATCGCGTACCGCTCGGCGAGGTCGAACGCGTGGCCGGCGTTGACCATCGCCACCGTCGCGTCCGTGACCCGGGCGACGTTCCCGAGCACCGGCTCCATCGCCGCGCACATCGAACAGCCGTTGGTGTAGAATTCGACGAGGAGCAGATCCGTCGACTCGCGGAGGTCGTCGAACTCCTCGCTCCCGTCGAGTCGTCGGGGATTCCGGTGCTCTCCGTCGGTGTCGGTCGTGTTTCTCATGTGCAACACTATGCGGTGTGGACCTAAAGCTCTGTCCCGCCGGTCGGTGTCCCGTTCCGTCCCATCGTGTCTCCTCGCCTTCCCCGTCCCTTTCCACCCGTCACTTCCCGATCAGTCCTTCACCGATATCACCGTACTCGACGACCTCGCCGCCGTACGCCCCGGCGAACGCCGTCGCGTCGTCCTCAGCGGAGAACGGGACGAAGTCGGGCCCCATCGCGCCCCGTACCTCGCTCTCTACGACGTAGTAGAGCTCCGCTGCGGGTGCGAACGCGTCCGCAGCGACGTGCGAGGAGATGTACGTCTCGCCGCCCTCGCCCGTCACGTCGTAGTCGACGCCGCTGTAGTCGGTGGCGTACTGGGCGGCCACCGACCATCCCCGGTTCTCGCGTTCGAGCCGGTAGGGGAACATGCACTGCTTGAGCGCGTCGAAGTAGGCGGGGTTCTCGTGGCCTTCGGGGGCGTTCTCCTCGAAGAATACCTGTCCGACCGGCCCTGGGTGCTTCTGGATGACCATCCCGCAGTTGTCACACGCCTGGCCGGCGTCGAGGGCGATCGGCTCGGGGGCAGACGGCCCGCCTCCGAAGGAGGTGCACCCAGCGAGACCGGCGAGGACGGCGCTCGCCCCGGCGGTGAGGACCGTCCGACGGGTAGGGGGGTGAGCGTGGTCGCAGTCGGTACCGTTCGAGTGAACGTGTCGTGTCGGGTATGTCTCCTCGTGCATCGGGGCCACCAGAGCGGTAGTATTGCTCTTCCGTGGGACTACTATCCACGTATACTTGAGCACCGCGCCCGTTCTCACTGCCCAAGAACGGTCGCAGTCCGGTTACCTCTTGCCGTTCGAGTGCCACCGACAGTCGATGGACCCCCGTCCAGCCCTCGCCGTCCTGGTCGCCGTCCTCCTGCTGGGAAGTTCCGCGTTCGCGGTCGACGTGGCCGGCGGCCGGCAGTACGAACCGGTTCCGTTCGAGGACACCATCGAACTCGGCATGACCGGTGCGGTGACGGTCCGGGCCGACGGCGGATCGGGATCGTTCGCCGTCCCGAAGGCCGAGGCGTTCTACTCGGGATACCGGTACGTCGTCGGCTACTACGGCGTCGAGACGCTCGTCGACCACCTCGAGAGCGACGGACACGAGGTGACCTTCGGTCGCCCGCTCGCGGTGTTCGTCACCGACTTCGCCGATAGCGGCGTCTCGCTCTCCCCGGAGGGGTACCTCACGCTCCCTGATTCCCTCGGCCAACACACCGGGTGGGTTCCAGCGAGCGAGGCGGTCTACGTCGTCGGGAGCGAGGCGCGCACTCCCGCCGGTCCGGTTGTCGTCCCGTTCTCCTCGCGAGCCGCCGCCACGTCGTTCGTCGAGGCGTACGGCGGCGAGGTGCGCGAGTGGAGCGATGTCCGCGAGACGTCGTTCGGGACGGGTGCGGCGACCCGGGATGGCATGCGCGAGGCCGTCCGCGAACGGACCGTGTGGGCCGACCAGCAGGTGGCGGCGACCCGAACGCTCCTCGACCGGCCCGTCTCGATCGTCGTGGGCGAGGACGCACCTACCGTGGCGGCGGCCGTCGCCAGCGCGCCGCCGAACACCACCGTCCGGATCCCGGCGGGCACCTACGACGTTCCCGAGCTCACGGTAGAGAAACCCCTGACCATCCGGGGGGTGGGCAACGCCACCCACCTCCGGGGTAGCGGGAACGGCAGCGTGGTCCGGGTTCGAGCCTCGAACGTCGCCGTCGTCGACCTCCGGATCACGGGCGTCGGCAACCGGACCTCGCCGGACGTCCGGCGGGGCAACGACACCGACTGGGACTACGCCGTCCAGATGGGGTACGGCTTCGGCGACGCCGCCGTCGACGTCGTGGGCGTGAGCGGCACCCTCGTCGACGGTGTCTGGACGCGGACGCCCTCGAACGGGGTCCTCCTGCGCGACACGAACGGGACGGTCGTCGAGGGCGTGACCGTCGTCGGCGAGGAGGAGTGGATGGACGGGTTCATGGGCGTGATGTCGATGCGCGCCCGCCCCGTCGTCCAGGACTCGACGTTCGTCGAGGGGCGGGACGGCGTCTACACCCACCTCTCGGACGGCATCGTCGTCCGGGACAACCGGATGCGGGGGAACCGTTTCGGTGTCCACCTGATGTACACCTCCGACGCGCTGCTGGCGAACAACACGGTTCGGGACGCGGGTATCGGGCTCGTCGTGATGACCCGGCCCGAGGGGAACGCACTCGTCGACAACGACGTGCGATCGAGCAACGCGGGCATGAGCGTCGCCGGCGGGCGATCGTACGTCGCGGGGAACGTCCTCGTCGAGAACCGATACGGTCTGCAGACCCCCTCCAGGCGGACGCTGTACGAGCGGAACGTCCTCGCGTACAACGACGTCGGGCTCCGGGCGTCCTCGATACTACCGACCAACCGAGTCGTGTCGAACGACTTCGTCCACAACGACCTGCCGGTGACGGCCGCGCTCGGTCCCCTCCAGGTGCTCACCGTCGACGGCCGGGGGAACTACTGGGCCGACGCGCCCGGCTTCGACCGCGACGGTGACGGCGTCATAGAGCGGGAGTACGCCCCGACCGGGGCGGTCGACCGGCTCGTCGGTCGAGTCGGGGGAGCGCGGACGCTCGCCCACTCACCAGGCCTCGCCGCCGTCAGAGCGCTGGGCGAGGCCGTTCCCGGTCTGCGAGGTACGGGGGCGCTCGACACCGCACCGCTTGCCCGACCCGTCCGCCCGGAGGTCGTCGCAGCGCTGAACCGATCGACCGACGCGACGGAGGTGCGCGCGTGACCGCGGACCGGGGCTCCGGGGTGTCGGGGGCGGACACACAGGACGAACGAGCCCACCGCGAGACTGACCCCGAACCGGGACCGGAGGCCGGCGAGCGGGGGTCGGTCCTGCGCGTCGAGGGGGTCTCGCGGTCGTTCGGTGACCTCGACGTCCTCCGGGACGTCTCGCTGTCACTCGCCTCCGGAACCGTCGGCTCCGTCGTCGGTCCGAACGGCTCGGGCAAGTCGACCCTCCTGCGGGCGCTCGCCGGGCTCTCCCCGCACGGGGGCACCGTCGAGTTGGCGGCGGGCGGTCCGAGAGCCGTCGGGTACCTCCCGCAGTCCCCCGCGTTTCGGCCCCGGTTCACGGTCGGGGAGACGCTCGAATTCTACGCCGACCTCCTCACGGGGGAGGTCGACGTGGACGCGGCGCTCGAGCGGGTCGGGATGGCCGGGGCCGCCGACCGCCGGACCGAGGCGCTCTCGGGCGGGATGCGTCGGTTGCTCGGCATCGCGCAGGCGACGCTCGGCGACCCGCCCCTCCTGCTGCTCGACGAGCCGACGAGCGATCTCGATCCGCGGATGACCGAGCACATCTTCGGCGTGATCGAGGGGATCGTATCGGAGGGTGCCGCGGTCCTCCTCGCCACGCACGATCACCGCGGCGTCGAGCGGAGCGACCGGGTCTTCCTGCTGGACGAGGGCCACATCGTCGTCTCGGGGTCGCCCGGAGAGCTCCGTGGGGACACCGACTCGGCGCTCGACGCGCTGTTCGCCGAGTACGTCGCGGACCCGACGGCCGACCTCACCGTCGGGACGCACGACGCCGTCGACGACGGCGGGGGTGGGGGATCGTGAGCGGCGAGAGCGACGGATCGGACGGATCGCGTCCCCGGGTCGGGGGACTCTCCGACGTCGGATCTCGCGAGCAGCGGGCGGTCCTCTCCCGATTCCTCGCGACCGTCGAGCGCGAACTGACCACGGTCGTCCGGACCCGATCACTGCTGGCGGTCACCGTTGGCTACGCCGTCGTCGTGGTCGGACTCGCCTCGGTCGCCGACACCACGGGGTACGTCCCGGCGGTGCTGAACCTGCTGACACCGACCGAGGTGCTGGTCCCGGCGCTCGCGGTCGCCTTCGGTTACGAGGCGGTGCTCGGCGACCGGACGCGCGGCGAACTCGACGTCATCCGGACCTACCCGCTCGGTCGCCGGGAGTACCTCCTCGCGGTCTACGTCGGCCGCGCGGTCGTCCTCCTGTTCGCCGTGCTCGTGCCGCTGTTCCTCGTCGCGGGACTCGTCACGGCGACGGGCGGGGCGAGGACCTCGGTGATCGCCTCGCACGCTGGCGTGGACTCGTTCGTCCTGTACGTCCGGTTCGTCGTCCTGACGGCGCTGCTGGCACTCGTCGCGCTGGCCGTCGCGGTCGCCGTCTCGGCGGCTGCCGGCGGCCCGCGCTCGGCCGCCGCGCTCGGCGTCGGGGCCGTCGTCGCACTGGTCGTCGGTATCGACCTCGCCATCGTCGCCGGACTCGGCGCGGCGTTCCCGGCCGCCGCCCTCCCGGCCGTCCTCGCGATCTCGCCGACCGGGGCGTACCGGGGACTGGTGCTGGGGAGCGTCCTCGACGTGGCACTCGCCGAGGCGCCGGCCGCCGGCGCACCGCTGCTCTCGCTCGTCGGCCTGCTCGCCTGGCTGGTCGGGTCGCTCGTGCTCGCGACCCTCGTGGTCGCACCGCCCGGGAGTCGACGGTAGGTTCTCGGTCGTCCGTCCGCAGGGCCGGACGGCGCTCAGTCGACGATCTCGGCCATCGTCCGTCGATCGACGAGCGAGACGGCGGCGAGGTCACGCCCGTCGGCGATTCCCAGCAGCGACTCGAACTCGGCCGGGTAGTAGTAGCCGCTCCGGCGGGCGTCGGCCCGCCTGCGGAGTACGCCCGCGTACCGGCTCGCGGTCGACTCGGGGACGCCGAGTTCGCGCGCGGCCTCGGCCGCCGTCACACCCCCCGACAGCGCCCCCCGGAGGGCCGAGAGGTCGAACGGCGCGTCCGTGTCCGCCGGGCGGAACAGGTGGAGGTTGCGGCGTGCGCGGGCGACCTGCCTCGCCGTGACGCCGAGCCGTTCGGCGACCCCGTCGTCGCTCGACCCGGCGTAGAACCCGCGGACGACAGCTGCGAGAGCCGCATCGTCGAGCCCGCTTCGGAACCCGTAGCGCGCTCGCATCCCGGCGACCAGTTCGCGGAGGCCGGCCTCGACGTCGCGGTCGTCGAGGACCGCGCCGCGGGCGACCTCCTGGTGTTCGGTGAACGTCGACTCCGCCGCCACCGACGCGTAGAGCTCCCGTAGGTTCCGTACACGCTCCTGCCGACTCGTGCTCTCCGTCGTAGGAATCACACCAACACGCGGCTTCGCGGCTGTGCCGTCTTTGCCGCGAGCGAACGGCGCTCTCGCTCGTGACTGCCTCCGAAAGGTCTCACGACGGTATAACCCGTTCAGGGAAGGGTGACCGCCTCGCCCAGCCCCGCCCGGGGCGGATCCGCGAATAGGCCGGACCGCTCGTACCGTGGGCTCGCGACCGCTCCGGTAGTGTTTTCGCCCTGGCGGGTCAAGCCGCGAGCAATGATCCAGCGCCTGTCGGACCAGCTCGAGAAGGAGTCCCGCGACCTGCGGGTCCTCGCGGCGGTCATCGAGCACCATCCCATCGGTATCGTCCGGCTCTCGAAGGAGACCGGCATCCCTGACCACAAGGTTCGGTACTCGCTCCGGATGCTCGAGAACGACGAGCTCATCGAGGCGACCCAGCAGGGGGCGATCCCCGGCGACGACATCGGGGGACGGGTCGAGGAGCTGAACGCCGGTATCGGGTCGCTCGTCGAGCGACTGGAGTCTCTCAAGACCGAACTGCCGGAAGCCGAGGACGCCACGGCCGACTGACGCGGGGCTCCGTCCTTCTCCCCCGGAAGATCGAAGCCCGCCGACGGACGGTCGACCGGGAGCGGATCCCCGACTATCGAGCGCCGCGACCGTCCGGTTTCCCCCGGGACCCGACGGACGCCGGACCCCGAACTGTCGGCTCAGAACCCCTCCCGGAGCCACACGGGCTCGGCCGGGAACACCGCATCGAGCCGCTCGATCACGCCGGCAGGGTGGTCGATATGCCCTGCCGTCGCCATCGCGGAGGCGTCCCGGTAGCCGACCGCCAGTTGCGAGAGCCGACCCACGCCGAGCGACACCTCCGCGTCGCGCTCCGCCGGTGCGCACTCCGCTCGCCCGTCTCCGACCGACAGCCGGAACGACCGGTCGTTCGCGTCGACGAGCGGGTCGCTGACTCCCACGACGAGCTCGTCGTCCACCTCCTGGGGGTACGAGAGCGCCGAGAGCCCCCCGGCGACGTCGACCAGTCGGACCATGTGTCCCGCCTCGATCTCGACCGTCACCGACGAGGGGTCGTCGACGGTTTCGAGGATCACGACTTCGGGGTCGAACGGCGCGGCGAACCGCACCGTCCCGACCTGCGAGTCGTGATCGCCGAGGAAGCGAAAGAGCTGTCGGCGGGCGACCGGGTCCGCCCACGACGCCTCCCGGACGCGTAGCTCGCGCCCGTCGTCGCCGTCCTCGACGACGTAGGTGAGGTACGCCCGGGGCTCCCCGTTCTCGTCCTCCCAGCGGTAGACGTAGGGGTCGGTCCCCCAGCCCTCGAACACCCGCTCGCGCCACCACGCCTCCGTCCGGTCGACGTGGAGCCCGCGACCGGCGTCGTGGGCCTCGTGGACCGGGACGAATCGCTCCCACTCCCCTGCCTCCGTGGACCGGAACTCGCCGCGCCGGTCGGCTCCCGCGGCCCCGAGTTCGCCCGGCGGGGCCTCGACGCGGAGGTACTTCGAGCCGGTCCCCCAGCCGAGACGCCGATAGAACGACCGTTTGAACGGCCACAGCGCCGAGAACCGGATCCCCTCGTCGTCGAGCTCGCCGAGCATCCGTCGGAGCAGTTCGCGGACGTACCCCCGACGGCGGTGTTCGGGAGGCGTGGCGACGGCCGTGACGCCGCCGAGCCGGTGGTAGGATCCCCGGATCCGCGTCCGGAAGTCGTGGTAGCCCGCAACCGCGACCGGGTCGTCCAGATCGGGGCGATAGAGCCCGCGCTGGGCCCGCTCGACCTCGGCGTCGTCCGTGTCACCGCCGTCGCTTCCCTCGTCCGACGAATCCTCGGTCGAGGTATCCGGGGGGCCGTCGGTCGGGCGGAAGGCGTACCGCACGTACCGGTCGAACGTGTCGTCGTCCACCTCGCGGTACCCGAGGTCCTCGTCCATGCCGCTCCGGTGATCGGGCGGGCGTATCAGTGCGTCGCCCCCGTGTCAGGCCGTGTCGAGCCCTGTCCGGCGCTCGGTACCCCGGCGCTACTCCCGGGCCGGTCTCACCGTGAGCTCCCGTTCGAGGTACGCACCGCCACCGCCCGGAACCGTCAGTTTCACCCCCTCCCGGACCGACGTTCGGGTATGTCGCTCCTGCAGGCCGCGGGGATCGACCTCGACCCGCCGCGCTGGCTGACGTTCCTGCTCGTCCTCGCCGTCGGGGTCGCGGTGTCGGGGTTCGCCGACTTCGCGCTCTCACAGGCCGGCTACGGCGGTCTCGGGGCGTACGTCTGGGCCGTCGGCTACGCCGGGACGGTGCTCCTGTTGTTCGTCCTCTACCTCCGGCCGCTCGAGATCACGGGGCCGGACGGCGAGGACGGGGCCGAGCCCGACCGGTAGTCCCGCGCGGCGGCGAGTAACGGAAATCTTAAGCGGTCGGTATCGTGAGTTGGGACAAGGATGTTCGCGCCACCGCTGCAGGTCGTCGACAGCTTCCTCCTCCAGTACAACGTGGGGCAGGCGCTCCTCTTCCTCTACATCCTGACGACGCTCGCGGCCCTGCCGCTCAAATCACAGAAGATCATCGGTATCAACACGCTGGTCTTCGGGCTCATCTTCCTCCTCACCCCCACGGGGCCGTCCGCGCTCCAGCCAGTCGAGTTCCAGTTCCTCGGGCTCGCGCTCCTGTTCGTCGGGCCGTTCCTCGTCCTCACCGCGAACCGCTGATCCCGGGCTCGCCAACCGCCACTACTCGCCGGTCCCGCCATTACTCGCCAATCCCGCCATCCCCGAGTCCGACCCGCTCACCACCTCTCCCAGCTACTGACACCCTTGCCCGGAGATGGTCTCCACCGGGACCGCAGGATCGGCGAACCGCTCGTCCGTTCGATCCCACTGTTTCCGGTAGCTGTCGGGGGGCGCGTGCGAAATGCGCGCGCTGGATCTCGGACGGGGTTACGCCGGCTCTCGGGTGGCTGGGTCGCGTAGCGCCGGGGGTGAATCGGTCACACGGTCGGCCGCGGACCGATCGGTGCAGGACGACTGCCCCCGTGAAATCGGCCCGGACGAGCGTCTTCGGCGGAGCGAGCCTACCCACCCTCCAGTGTCCAGCAGGTCCGGGAGAGGAGGCTGTCGTCGATGTGACTGCGCAGTTCGCGGACCATCCGTTCCCCGGTCACCCGGTACACCGCCCGGTGTGTGTACGCATCGGGCGGAAGCGGTGTCGATGTCGTCCCCCCCGCGTCGGCGGTCGGCGTCGCCGGAACCGCGTCGACCGAGAGGCTGACGACGTATCGCTCGCCCACCGTCTCGACGGAGTGGATCCGGAGCGACTCGACGTCCCCGTACTCCTCGTTGGTCGCGAGGGCGTACACGCGTTCGAACTCCCCGACGAACGCCTCGACGGTCTCCTCCGTCAGCTCCGGGGGTGGGCTCGGCACCCCGTCGATGTCCGGCAGTGGCCCGCACGTCTCGGGGAACGGAACCGGCGTTTCGGTCGGAGTCGGCGTCGGTGAGGCCGCCGTCGCCCCCGACGTCTCGGTCGCCGACGCTGCCGTCTCCGTGGGCGTCGACCTGGGCTCGGTTCCGCCGTTCGAGCTCGACGATTCGTCGCCTATGCAACCGCTCAGGCCGCTGAAGCCGACCACGCCCATCGTCACTCTGAGGACGTCACGTCGACGCACGCCCGGGTGTAGCTCGAGTCCGTGAAAGTAGGTGCCGATAGCTCAAACGTGTCCTTCATGCACACGCTGAGCGGGTGATCCGTCGACTCGCGGGCGAGACGGGTAGACCAGCACCGATCGACCGGTCGCACTCCGCGACCGAAGGCGGTTCCGTCGCTACACTACGGCCGTCCGACCGTGGCGTACCACGACGACGGACGGTCGGTGGGGACGGACCGCGGGGCCGTCACTCGCTTCCGCTCACGAGGTCGTCGTACTGTGCGCCGGTCTGCTTCAGCGTCTCCGTCGAGTAGAGCCGCTCGTGTGCGAAGGGGAGGTGCTCCTCGGCGAGTTCGTCGATCTTCCCGTCTACCGCACCTGCCTCCCGTCCGTGGACCATCGTGAACAGGTTGTACTCCCAGTCGAGTTCCGGCCGACGGGGGCGGTGATAGCAGAGCGTGACGTACGGGAGCCGACCGACGGCCTCGCCCCGCACGTCGAGTTCGTCGTCCGGGACGTCCCAGACGACCATGCAGTTGGCGTCGAACCCCGTGACGAGGTGGTTGACGACACAGCCGATGCGCTTTATCGATCCGTCGGCGAGCAGGCGCTCGACGGCTGCGAGGACGTCCCCGACGGGGGCGTCGATCGTCTCGGCCACGTCCCGGTAGGGGGTCGCCGAGAGCGGGAACCCGCTCTGGATGGCGAGCAGGAGTCGCCGGTCGAGATCCGAGAGCCCCGCGGTGGCCTCCTCGGAGATCCGGGTGGCGTTCACCTCGGTCTCGTCGAGGGACTCCCTGGCAAATCGGTCCTCGTTGACCACCGGGAACTCGAGGTCGATGTAGTAGTCGGTGAGCATCGGGAGCCGCAGGACGGGGAGGCCGGTCCGCTCCTCGATCTCGTGGAGGATACCGTCGCGCTTCGCGCGCGTGCCGGCGGTGACGACGAACCACATGTTCCACTCGTGCTCGCGCCGGTAGTTGTGGTTCACCTGCCGGTAGCCGTTGATCACCCCTGCTACCTCCTCGAAGCGCTCCTCCGGTACCGAGACGGCCGCGAGCGTCGAGGACCCGATGACGGGCGGGTTGAGGACGGCACCGAACCGGCGGAAGACGCCCCGCTCGCGCAGGCGCTCGACCCGGGCGAGCGCCTCTGTCTCGCTCGTTCCGAGCGCCTCGCCGACCGCCCGGAACGGCCGCTCCTCGACGGGGAACCCGCTCTGGAACCCGTCGATCAGCGCCGCGTCCACCTCGTCGAGATCCGACCGCCAGTCGTCACCCGACTCGGCCCCCGAACCGGCGTCCGCCTGCTGGCTCATCGTCCGGACTAGGGGGCCTCCCCGCCTATGGCTTTCGTTCGCCGGCGCGGTTCGCCGGGTCGTCAGGTGATCCCCGAGCGACGGCGGCGTTCCCTCGATGGAAGGTCCTCGCCTCTCCGTCGACAGCCCCGTCCTCGTCCGGCTGTCGGGGGATCAGCCCGCCGGCCGGTGCGACCGACGGGAAACTATCGAGCGCGGCGTGTACCCGGCAGCCGGAGTGTGCGGAGGGTGCGGGCCGTCGGATCAGGACGCGGCGCGGACCGCCTCGAGCAGCTCCTCGTAGTCCGGTTCGTTCGTGGGATCGTCCGCGATCCACTCGTAGGTGACCGTCCCGTCCCCGTCGAGGACGAACACCGAGCGGTTCGCGACCCCGAGCAGGCCCAGGTCCTCGATGTCGATCTCGACGCCGTACGCCCCGATGGCGTCCCGGTCCATGTCGCTCACGAGGTCGAACTCCAGGCCGTGCTCCTCGCGGAAGGCGTTCCCCGAGAACGCCGAGTCGGCGCTGACGCCGAGGAGCGTCGCGCCCGCGTCGACGAACTGGTCGTAGTGGTCCTGCAGGGCGACCATCTCGTTCGAGCACGGCGGCGTGAACGCGCCGGGGAAGAACGCCAGGACGACCGGGCCGTCCCCGAGGTGGTCGTCGAGGTCGAACGCTTCCACGTCGCCGTTCGCGATCGTCGCGGTGAACGTCGGTGCGGAGTCGCCTTCTGATACCATGGTCGAATCTGTGTGCCCTCGCCTGATGAAGGCTCTGCAAGCAGAAGCCGTGGCGGGTGGCCTCACCGCCGACCGCCCGGCACGCGCCGAGCGGTTCGGTCCTCGGCGGCGCACGCTCCGGCGTTCGCCGTCGAGACGCCGCGGGCTCGCGGTGCAGGCCTCCACGAACCGTTCCCCGTTCCGGCGGGTGTGGCGCGATTGAACGGCTTTTTGGTCGCGGCGGCCCGAGGTCGGTGTATGGCGAAAGCGACCGAACGATACGGGGACTGGCCGCTCAAGCGGCTGATGACCGAGGTGGTCGGCTCCGGTCACAAGTCGGCGGACGACATGACCCGCGGGCAGGCGACCGAGGCGATGCGGCGCATCGTCGACGGCGAGCCCGACCACACCACGCTGGGGGCGTTCTGGCTCGCGAACCGCTGGAAGCGCAACACGCCCGAGGAACTCGCGGCCTACGTCGACGTGATGGCCGAGTCCGTCGAGACGGGCGTTCCCGATGCGGACCCGGTCGACTGCGGGGCCAACTACGACGGCAAGGGTCGGACCGCCATCCTGGGGGTCGCCGCGGGCGTCGTCGCGGCCGCCGCCGGCACGCCCGTCGTGACCCACTCGGGCGACCGCGTCCCCACCCAGAAGCAGGACGCCTACAAGCACGTCCTCGACGAACTCGGTATCAGGACCGAGATCGTCCCCGCCGAGTCCGCGGAGATGGTCGACGAGACCGGGTTCGGGTTCTACTACCAGCCCGAGTTCAACCCCGCGGTCCACAGACTGCACGACCGGCGCGACCGGATGGGCGTCCGGACGTTCGTCAACACCATCGAGACGCTCGCCAACCCAGCGGAGGCGAGCGTCCACCTCGGCTCGTTCTACCACCTGCCCTACGCCAAGCGGATCATCAGTACCTTCCGGGAGAGCGAGACGGCCGTCGTCGACCGCGTCATCATGTTCCAGGGGATGGAGGGGTACGACGACATCCGGCCGGGCGACACGAAGGTCGCCGTCTGGAACCGCCGCGAACGAGGTTCGCGGGCCCCGCAGGACGACGGTCCTGCGGACGCGGGCGACGAGGAGGTCGAGGCGTTCGACATCCGCACACCGGAGTACGGGATGGACTTCGACTCCGAGAGCCTCGGTGTCGAGGACGTCGCCGGCGAGTCCGCCGAGATCACCGAGGCGGTCCTGACGGGGGAGCACGGGTCCGGGCGGACGGACGAGTCCGCCCGGGACGACGTCGATCAGTTCGCCGACGCGGTGGCGCTGAACGCCGCGTTCCGGATCTACGCCCGCGAGGACTGCGAGGACCTGGACGAGGGGCTCGGGATGGCCCGCGCGGCCATCGAGGACGGGAGCGCCGCCGACGTCCTCGACTCGCTCAGGGCGTTCTGATGGCCGGCGAGCGCGCGGACGGTCCCGGCGGTCCCGACGGTCCTGGCGACGACGGGGGTGAAGGCGGGGGCGAGGACCCCCTCCCGTTCGGCGTCGCGGGACTCGACGACCGGCTCGGCGCGCCCCTCCGCCCGGGATCGGTCGTCGCGCTCTCGGCCGATCCCGCCTCCCCGAGCGAGGAACTGCTCTACCCCCCGGCCGCAGCGAACCCCAACCGATACCTGACGACGCTCCGCGGGGCCGCCGAGGTACGCGCCCACGCCGACCGGACGGTCGACACGGGCAGTATAGACGTCCGCGAGGCGACCGGATCGAGCCTGCTCGACGACCCCGCGGGCAGCTTCTCGGGGCTCGACCCCCGGTCGGTGGTCGTCCTCGACCCCGTCACCGAACTCGAACGCGAGGGTCGCGAGCGCTACCGGGCGTTCCTCGACACGCTCGTCCGCGCGGTCAGAACGACCGAGAGCGTCGCCCTCCTCCACTGCCTGCGGATGAACCCCCGTGCGCTCCAGCGTGACCTCACCCTCGCGGTCGCCGACACGGTCCTCGAACTCGAGACCTACGTCGACGAGAACGGCGGGCCGGTGGTGACGCTGGCGGCCCGGAAGGCCCGGTTCGGGCGCGCTCCCGCCGGCCCCGTCCCCCTCTCCTTCGAGGATGGACCGGCGGTCGCCGGCGGCAGCGGTGCGGGGACCGACACCGGGGAGTAGGCCGTACCGCCACCCTTTTGCGCGGTCCTCGCTTGCTGTAACTATGAGCAGAGACGTCGAGAACCCCGAGAACCCCACGGCGACGCTCCGAACCACCCACGGCGACGTCACGGTCGAGCTGTTCGCCGAACGCGCCCCCCGGACCGTCGAGAACTTCCTCGGCCTCGCCACGGGCGAGCAGGAGTGGACCGACCCCGAGACGGGCGAGACCCGGACCGAGCCCCTCTACGAGGACGTGGTCTTCCACCGCATCATCGAGGGGTTCATGATCCAGGGCGGGGACCCCACCGGCACCGGCCGGGGCGGCCCGGGCTACCAGTTCGACGACGAGTTCCACCCCGACCTCCGCCACGACGGTCCCGGCATCCTCTCGATGGCCAACTCCGGCCCCGACACCAACGGCAGCCAGTTCTTCATCACGCTCGATGCACAGCCCCACCTCGACGACCGCCACTCCGTGTTCGGACAGGTGATCGAGGGGATGGACGTCGTAAGGGAGATCGGCGATGTGCCGACCGACCGCAACGACCAGCCCCAGGAGGAGATCGCCATCGAGACGGTCGACGTGGACCGGTAACCCGATCAGACCTCCCCGTCGCCTTCTTCTCCCGCCCCCTCTCCGTCATCCGCCCGGATCGTCAGCGTTCGACCCTCTATCCCCACCCGGTGGGTCCCCGCCTCCAGCCAGTCGGTGTCGAGTACGACCACGTCACCGCCCTCGACGTCCACGACTTCGGCCGTCGCCTCCCGTTCGACCCCGGTGGACGAGTCCTCGTCTCCGCCTTCGCCATCGTGGCCGGCCGCCAGGTCGAACGCCCCGGCCACGTCGAGTATCCCGCATCCCTCTCGCGGGGTGTCCGGAAGCTCGCGCGCCGACCCCTCGAACGTCCGGACCACCTCGCCGAACTCCGCGCTCAGATACTGGAGCACGGCCGCCGAGAGGATCGGCGCGGAGAAGCTCGTCCCGGACGCCTTCACGTACCGGTCGTCGATCACCTGCCCGAGCGAGGTCCCCTCCGCACGGGGGAGGCGGACGTCCTTGCCGACGGCGCTCACGTCCGGGTTGTCCCGCTCGGGGTTGTAGGCGCTGAACCGCGTGAGCTCGCCCTCGATCGTCACCGCGCCGGCCGAGAACGCCCGTTCGGCGGTGGCCGGGCTCCCGCCGAGGCCGCCGCTGTTGCCCGCCGAGACGACGCCGAGGACCCCCGCGGCGACCATCCGGTTGTGGAGGACGTCGAGCTGGCTCACCCGCTCGTTCGACCCGATCGAGGCGTTCATCACGTCCACCCGGTCGGCGTTGTCGACGAGCCACTCGTACGCGTCGGCGATGGGGTCCAGCGATCCGCGCCCCTGCCCGCCGAACACCCGCAGGTCGATCACCTCCTCGACCGCCGGGGCGAGTTCGACCGCGAGGCCGGCCACGGCCGTCCCGTGTCCGACCGAGTCCCGCCCGTCGCTCTCGACGAACGACTCGTGGGTCACCGGCACGTCCTCGAACACCGGATGGGACTCGTCGACCCCCGAGTCCACCACGGCCAGGGTCAGCCCCTCCCCGTCGCCGCCACGGTCGGTCCACTCGTGGAACGCCCGTATCTCCCCGGCGGTCACCGGCGGTGCCGCCGCGTCCGTGACGAACGGATCGAGGCGAAAGTACGCGTCGGTGTCGTGGTGCACGATATCATCTGTCGTACCAGTTCGTGAAAAAACCTCACCCGGGCCCGGGCAAGCCCCGATCGGATCGCCGGAGCCGGGTGTCTTCACCGTCAGTCGTCGATCCCGTCGAGCGCCGGTGCCATGGTCTCCGCCCACGCCAGGAGCCGCTCGTCGTCGCCGAAGCCCGCGACGACCTGCAGCCCCAGCGGGAGCCCCTCGTGCTCGCCCGCCGGGAGGGAGATAGCCGGGAGCCCCGCGTGGGTCCACGGGAGGTTCATCACCGGGTCGCCCGTCGAGTCGAGCCCCTCGGGGGCCGTTCCGGGTGCCGGCGGACACACCCAGCAGTCGATGCCGGCCTCGTCCATCCGGTCTCCGAGCCTCGCCCGGAGTGCCTCCCGGCTGGCCCGTGTCTCTGCGAGCGTTCCGGCGGTGGTCTCCCGCCCCTCGCGTATCCGTTCGGCCGTATCGTCCGCGTAGCGCCCCTCGTGTCGCTCGAACCAGCCGTGGTGCGAGAGCGCCATCTCCGCGTCGACCAGCGACCGGTGCCGCCCGTTGATCGCCTCGATGTCCTCCAGCGCCGGGACGTGCCTGACCTCGAACCCCGCCGCTTCGAGGCTCTCGACGGCCCGTTCCAGCCCGCGCCGGCCGACCGCCGAGGCCTGTTCGAGGTAGGGCCCCTCCGGGACGCCGAGGACCGGCCGGTCGGGATCGGGTACCTCCCCCCAGTCGGGGACGCAGATCGACGCGGCCAGGTCCATCCCCTCGACGTCCTGGGTGAACAGCCCGACGTGGTCGACCGACTCGGAGACGATCAGCAGCCCGCCGCGCGGGATGCGCCGGAAGCTCGGCTTGAAGCCGACGATACCGCAGAACGCCGCCGGGCGGATGGTCGAGCCGATGGTCTGGGTGCCGAGCGCGAGCGGACAGAGCCCCGCGGCGACGGCCGCGACGCTTCCCGAGGAGGATCCGCCGGGGGTGTGCTCCAGGTCGTGGGGGTTCCGCGTCGGCCCGGGGACCATGTACGCGAACTCCGTCGTGTGGGTCTTCCCCAGGACGAGCGCGCCGGCGTCGCGGAGCTCGGAGACGACGTCGGCCTGCGGCCCGGCGAGGTCCCCCGGCGGGAGCTCCGATCCGGCGCGGGTCGGGAGCTCGGAGACGTGGAAGATGTCCTTCACGCCCACCGGAACGCCG
The DNA here is from genome assembly GCF_037335815.1 of Salinirubellus litoreus. NCBI lineage: Archaea > Methanobacteriati > Methanobacteriota > Halobacteria > Halobacteriales > Natronomonadaceae > Salinirubellus > Salinirubellus litoreus. Next base: position 1,666,595 of record NZ_CP147841.1, read on the forward strand.
TAGAGCGGCGGGCGGCTCCCGGGGTCGGGGTGACGTTCCTCCAGGCCCGCCGCGGCGGCACGGAGGCGATCCTCGCGCCGCGGCTCGGAAACCAGCGACCGGAGGTCCGGTTCGACCTCGGCCACCCGCTCCAGCGTGGCCTCGACGTGGTCGGTCGCCGTGCGCTCGCCCTCGCGGAGCGCTCCGGCGGTCCGACCGAGCGGGGCGGACTCGGGATACCCGCTCATCGGCGACCACCGACCCGCGGCGGTCGTCGATTCGATACTCCAGGTGCCCCCGGTACAAACGACGCCGTCGACGGTCCCGCGTGTCTCTGTCGCATACCGAGCGAGGTTCCGGAAGGGGCGTATAGCTTCGGGTGATCCGCTCCGATCCCGGGTCGCCAGCGCGTCACGCAGACGGGCTCTACCAACCGGTTCGGCGTCGGATGGTGGCTAACCTGACCGGCCGGAACGGTGGTCGGCGCGCTCACCGATCGTTCGGAAAATGTTATCCTGTCTGAAGGAGTCGGAGGATGTGATGGACGTTCTGGTGATCGGAGGGACCGGAACCATCGGCGCCGGGGTCACGGAACAGTTGGTCGCGGAGGGGTACGACGTCACGCTCTACAACCGCGGCCGGACCGCCGCGACGGTCCCCGCCGACGTCGAGGTCCTGCGGGGTGACCGGACGGACCACGGGACCTTCGAGGCGCGGGCGAGGGGCCTCGACGTCGACGCCGTCGTCGACCTGGACGTCTCGTACGGCTCGCTCGCCGACGTCGAGAGTTCGCTCAGGGCCTTCGAGGGACGGGTCGACCACTACGTCTTCTGCAGTACGGTCACGGTTTATCGCCAGCCGGCGGAGTCGGTCCCGATGACCGAGGGCGCATCCCGGAAGCCACCGGGGGAGAGCTACGGCGGACGGAAGGTCGCGTGCGAGGACCGACTCCTCGAGGCCCACGGCCGAGAGGGGTTCCCGGTGACGATACTGCGACCGGGCCACACCTACGGCGAGGGCGGAGTAGGCGGTGGACTCTCGTACTCGCTTGGCTTCTGGGAGCCGTACTTCGTCGACCGCCTCCGGAAGGGGGAACCGATAGTCGTTCACGGGGACGGGACGGCGCGCTGGGGGTTCTGTCACCGGGACGACGTCGCCCACGCGTTCGTCGCCGCCGTCGGGAACGAACGGGCCGTCGGTGAGACGTACCACGTCCCGAGCCCCGAGAGCCTGACGTGGGACGCGTACGTGCGTACCGTAGCCGACGTCGTCGGCGCCCCGGAGCCGACACTCGTTCACGTCCCCTCTCGACTACTGCGGGACGTCCTCCCCGACGAGCGGAACCAGCTGGCCGAACTCGACTGGGACCACAGCTGGGTGTTCGATACGTCGAAGGCGGAATCGGAGCTGGGTTTCGAGTCGAGCGTCCCGCTACGCGAGGGGGTTGCGAGGACCGTCGACTGGCTCGACGAGCACGATCGTATCGGCGACAGCGAACGGGAACCGCTCGACGATCGTATCGTCGACGCGTGGCGGTCCGCGGAAACCGAGTTCGTCTCGGCGTTCGAGCGACACGAGGGTTGACTACCGGGGATCGTTCCGTAGTCCGAGAGACGAGCTGGAGGTGTTCGTCCTCCCGGACACCCGGGAAACGGCGTCGTCCCGGTCGGACCTACAGCAGGCTGCTCCCGTCGAGTTCGGTGCGGTCGACGTCGAGCTCGAGCAGGTCGAGCAGCGTCGGGGCGATGTCGAACAGGTCGGCGTCGACGACGCGCGCGTCGTCGTCGATGAACAGGCTGGCGTTGTCGAACGAGTGCATCCCGTTGCGCGGGCCGACGCCGAAGACGTCCTCGTCGCCCTTGAACCCGGCCTTCAGGTCGAAGCCGTGGTTCGGCACCACCACGAGGTCGGGGGCGATGTCGTCGTGGTCGCCGCGGAACGCCTCCTCTCGGGTGACGACCCGGTCGGCGACGGGGTTCCCGTCGGGACCCTCTAGCGATTCGAGGGCCGACTTCAGCTCCGCGCGGGTCTCCTCGTACTCCTCCTGGGGGACGACGCCTCTCGGCTCGCGGCCCTCCAGGTTGATGTAGAACCGCCCGGGGATGAGCGAATACGCTCGTGTTTCCTCGGAGATGTCGTCGAGCGAGTCGTGGTCGTCGTCGCGGTAGGAGAGCCACCCCTCCTCCTGGAGCCACGCGTTGAAGTGGACCTCGTAGTCGAGCGAGGTGAACCCGTGGTCGCTGGCGACGACCATCGTCACGTCCTCGGGGAGCGCCTCGCGGAGTCGGCCGAGGTAGCTGTCGACCTTCTCGTAGAACTCGAGGAACGCCTCCTTGTTCTCCCCGTCGCGCTCGTAGTCCCTGAACAGGAAGTGGTTGACCCGGTCGGTGGTCATGAACACGCCGAAGAACAGGTCCCAGTCGTCCTTCTCGACGTACCGGCGGAACGCCTCGTACCGCGCGTCGAGCGTCTCGTGGGCGTCCTCCATGAACTCCGACTTGTCCTCGTCGTGGCCGAGTTTGGCGTTCACGTCGATGCGGTAGTTCGAACTCTCGAGGTCGTTCCGGAGTTCGTCCGGGTACGAGGCCTTCTCGACCGAGGGCGAGAGGAACCCGCTGACCATCCGCTGGACGTTCCGCTGTGGCGGGAACGTGACGGGGACGTTCATCACGGTGGCGTCCCGACCGTCGTCGGCCACGCGGTCCCAGATACGGGTGGCGCGGACGTCCTGGCCCATCGGGACGTACGTGTCGTACGAGCCGTTCTCGCGGTCCTGGAAGCCGTAGACGCCGGTCTGACCGGGGTTCACGCCGGTCGTGAGCGCCGGCCAGCACGCGCTCGACTCCGGGGGGACGATGCTGTCGATGGCACCGCTGCTCCCCTCTCGGGCGAGGGCGGTGAGGTTCGGAAAGGTGTCCGGGTTGTCCGCGATCAGGCTGTAGGGCACGCCGTCGATACCGAAGAAGGCGACGCGAGGCCCGTCGCTGCCGCGGAGCCGGTCGAACAGACCCATGTCTCGAAAAGCGGGAGGCGGCTACATGAAGCTTCTTGCTTGCGAGCGCCTCGAAGCGGCTCCGCGGGCGGACCGACCGTGCGGGCTGGTCCCGTGTCCCACCTCGAGCTCGGGCCCACCAGCCAGCAGTCAGTCGTCCGTGTCGTCCTCCTCGTCCGTGAGACGGTCGGGTTCCGCGTTCTCCGGCACCACCGTGCCGTGAGCGATACCGAACGAGGGGCCGAGGGAGTCGCGTTCTCTCGTCGCCATACCCCTACCACGGACCGCCGCCTCAAGAAATTACCCATGAGCATAACACATCCGGGTCGGAGCGACGATAACCGGGAGGAATACAGATGCGTGGCCCCCATCGCTCACGAACGATCTATATCCCTCGGTAATCGTCGTGTCGCCGGACGCCCTACCCGAACTGCTGTTCGTAGAGGTCCTGTGCGTGCTCGATGGCGTCCATCGCGGCCTCGCGGCCCTCCCAGCCCTGCGTCTCGACCTCCTTGCCCTCCTCCAGGTTCTTGTAGGTGGAGAAGAACTCGTCGATCTCGTCGATGGTCTGCTGGGGGACGTCCTCGAGGTCCTGGAGGTGGTCGAACCGGGGGTCCTCCGTCGGGACGGCGATGACCTTGTCGTCCTGCTCGCCGTCGTCGTCCATCTTCATGAGGGCGACCGGACGGGCCTCGATGATACAGCCCGGGAACGTCTGGTCCTCGACGAGTACGAGCACGTCGAACGGGTCCTCGTCGTCGTAGTACGACTGTGGGATGAACCCGTAGTCCGAGGGGTAGTGGACGTTCGAGTGGAGCACCCGGTCGAGGACGACGCCGGGGACGTCCTTGTCGTACTCGTACTTGTTGCGCTCGCCCTTCAGGCACTCGACCACGGCGTAGATCTCCTCGGGCGGGTTCGGGCCCGTCTCGAGGTCCTCCCACAGGTTGGTCATGGTCCGGACTGCGACTGGCCCCGAAAAAGTCCTTTCGGCATATCGATACGGCCCACGAAATTATCTATATATCAACAGGAAACGTCGAGCCACTCCCCCGATAGCCTCGTGTCGTCTCCGAGCGTTGATTCACCGGATAGGTGTTTGCAAACTGTTAAATACCTGGGAGACCTCCTTACCACTATGTCAGAGGCTCAGACAGTTGATGGCACACCCGGGATCGCCAGTGAACTCACGGCGTTCCAGCGGAACATCCTGACCATCCTCGCCGAGGAGGCGCGGTACGGGCTCGCGATCAAACGCGAGCTGGAATCGTACTACGACTCCGAGGTGAACCACGGTCGGCTCTACCCGAACCTCGACGACCTCGTCGAGATGGGGCTGGTCGAGAAGTCCGAACTCGACAAGCGGACGAACCAGTACGCGCTGACCGACGACGGCGAGCAGGCCCTGCTCGACCAGTTCGAGTGGGAGTTCGCCCGGTTCTGCACCGAAGCCGGCCGCGCGGATTCGCTGCGCGATCTCCTCGACGACCTCGAGTAAAATAGCAGCAACCCCGGCACCCTTCTTTCGAGCGAAACACCGCCCAGAATCGGCTCCGTCCAGCGGTCGCGCCGTCGGCGGTCACCCGGGTCGCGAACGGTCGACGCGCTCGAACAGCAGGTCGAGCGACTCCCCGAGGGCCTCGCGCTGTTCGTCGGTCGGCCAGGCGTTCCGTGGGAAGTACTCCTCCGTGAACTCCTCGACCTGTCGCTCGGTCGCCCGCTCGATCGGCTTCGCGTAGTGGTTACCCATGAAGTCGGCGAACGCGTGGGCGTTCGCCCCGTGGACGCCGCCGTGTTCGGCCTCGACCGACTCGGCGAGCGCCCGGTTGCGCGCCTCCACGTCGTCCCACTCCTCGGGGTCGCCGGTCCCGTCGAGGGGGACCTCGACCGCCCGGGAGACGTCCTCGATCCGCTCGACGCGGACGACGCCGTCCTCTACCCACTCGACCGGGTGGAGCACCAGGACCTCGCCGCGATCCTCCGAGCGGAGCCGGGCGGTGTAGTCGTGTGCCTCCAGGAGCGCCCCCCGGCGATCGCGGTAGGCGGCGGTCTCGTTCCCGTCGACGGCGTCGCGTGCGAGCCGCGTCAGCCGCTCGGCCTCCTCGACGACCGACTCGGGGAGGGGGGGTTCGAGCTCCTCGTCGGACTCCTCTCCTGATTCCGCCTCGGGTTCGTCGTTAGCCTCGGCCGTCATCGAGTGCCTCGTTCGCCAGTTCGTCCGCGCGGTCGTTTATCTCCCGCGGTACGTGCTCGATCGACCACGACCCGAACCCCTCCAGTAACTCGCGGACCCGTACCCGACGCTCCCGGAGGTCCGGGTCGTTCGTGTTCCACTCCCCCCTGACCTGCCGCACGACCAGCTGGGAGTCCCCGCGGACGACCACCTCCTCGAACCCGAAGTCCCGCGCGACCTCCAGCGCCCGGATCAGCGCCTCGTACTCCGCGCGGTTGTTGGTCGCCCGACCGATGCGGTCGCCCCCCTCCGCGGCGATGCCGTCGCCGGTGACGAGCACGTACCCCACCGCCGCCGGCCCCGGGTTCCCGCGACAGGCCCCGTCGAAGTAGACGTGCGCTCGCCCGCCACCGTCCCTGAGGAGGCCGACGAGCCGCTGGGGATCGCGTCCCTGCACGACGACCTTCCCGTCGTAGGCGACGGCGGTCGAGCTCTCCAGCGTCGCTCGCCACCGCTCGTGGTCGGTGTTGCCGGGATCGACCGCCACGCCGGCGGTCTCCAGCCGCTCCCGCGCCGTCTCGGGATCGCACTCGATGACGGGCATTCGTCCACCCTCGGCCCATACCGGGGATAAGCGTGGTGGTGGCGGTCGGGTTCGTCACCCCGCTTCCCACGGCGACGTGGGGTGGGGCCCCAGAGTTTATGTATGGCGGTCCTACTACCGTAAAAACGCGATGTCACGGCCCACACGCCAACGGGAGCGCGAGGGGGATCGCCAGGAGGAGACCGCGGAGGAGGCGGAGGCGGCCCGGGTCTGTCCCGAGTGTGGTGCCGACCGGATCGTGAAGAGCTCCGACAGGGGGGAACTGATCTGTGACGAGTGCGGCCTCGTCGTCGAGGAGGATCAGATCGACCCCGGCCCGGAGTGGCGCGCGTTCAACCACTCCGAGCGCCAGAACAAGTCCCGGGTGGGTGCCCCCACCACCCAGACGATGCACGACAAGGGACTGACCACCCAGATCGACTGGAAGGACAAGGACGCCTACGGCCGCTCCATCAGTTCGGAGAAGCGCTCGCAGATGCACCGGCTCCGGAAGTGGCAGGAGCGTATTCGGACCAAGGACGCCGGCGAGCGCAACCTCCAGTTCGCCCTCTCCGAGATCGACCGGATGGCAAGCGCCCTGGGCGTTCCCCGCTCCGTACGAGAGGTCGCCTCCGTGATCTACCGCCGGGCGCTCAAAGAGGACCTCATCCGCGGGCGCTCGATCGAGGGGGTCGCCACGAGCGCGCTCTACGCCGCCTGCCGGAAGGAGGGTATTCCGAGGTCGCTCGAGGAGATCAGCGAGGTCTCCCGCGTCGAGCGCAAGGAGATCGGCCGGACGTACCGGTACGTCTCCCAGGAACTCGCCCTGGAGATGGAGCCCGTCGATCCGAAGAAGTACGTCCCCCGCTTTTGCTCGGAACTCGATCTCTCCGAGGAGGTCCAGACGAAGGCCAGCGACATCATCGAGACCACGGCCGAGAAGGGCCTCCTCTCGGGGAAATCCCCCACCGGCTACGCCGCAGCGGCGATCTACGCGGCCTCGCTGCTCTGTAACGAAAAGAAGACCCAGCGCGAGGTCGCCGACGTCGCCCAGGTCACCGAGGTCACCATCCGAAACCGCTACCAGGAACAGATCGAGGCCCTCGGCCTCCGGGCCTGACCGCTCGGCAAGTCCTCCCAGAACGCGCTCTCGCTCGGCGTCGTGGGCCGTCTCCGTCCGTCCCCGCCCCGTCGGCTCGCACGCGGGGTTCCGGCTCCGCGGTACCACTTTCACCGTGCCCCCGAGCGATTGAAACCCCCGGCGGTCGTAGCGAGGGTAATGCGGCTGGACGACTACCTCGAGGGGTTCGAACGGGACGAGCAGGCCGACCTCCGCCGGCTCGCCGAGGAGAAGTCCTACGCCATCACGGACCACATCGAGGACGTGAAGACGCGGTTCGACGAGCGGCTGAGCGGCGAGTCGCTCGTCGGCTCGACCTCCCCCTCCATCTTCGTCGGCCGGTCGAACTATCCCACGGTTTCGACGGGCCTGCTCTCCCCCGTCGGCGACGAGGAGAACGCCGCCGACTACACGACCAGCGGCCGGTGGTACCGCGACGGCTTCTCCATCGACGACGTGTTCCAGCGCCGGACGGGACTGCTCAACTCCACCCGGTCGGCGGACGTGAACGTGAACGACGTCTGGGACGGCTTCGTCGGCGTCCAGCGCGAGGTGGCCATCGCCGACCGGCCCGTCGGCGTGGAGCTCGGCCTCGACGGCCGGCCCGAACTCGACCTCGAGTCGTCGATCGACGACGTCGGCGCGCCGACCGGCCCCCGCGCGAGGGCACGGAGCGCCGAACTCACAGAGAACCCACACGTCCCCCGCGCGGTCGAGAAGACCCTTTCGGACGACGACTGGCGCGCGGAGGGGGCGATCAACTACCTCTACCGACGGGGGTTCGACGTCTACGAGATCGACGACGTGCTCTCGGCGGGGGCGCTCGGCCGGTCGGAGGAACGACGGCTCGTCCCGACGCGCTGGTCGATCACGGCCGTCGACGACACCGTCGGCCAGTTCCTCCGGGGGACGATCCGCAACGCCCCCTCGGTCGACACCGTGGAGGTCCACTACAACGAGTACGTCGGCAACCAGTACTGGGTGGTGCTCGCGCCGGGGGACTGGGAGTTCGAGCTCGTGGAGATGAAGGCTCCGGGGAGCATCTGGAACCCCGACGCGGAGGGCTCGTACTACGTCGCGGCCGACCGCGAGGGCTACGAGGGCCGGACGGAGTACGTCGACGAGACGGCGGGGGCCTACTACGCCTCCAGACTGGGGGTGCTCGAGGAGCTCGCCGACCGCGGCCGACAGGCGAAGGTCCTCGTCCTCCGACACGCCTCCGAGGAGTACTGGGCCCCCGTCGGCGTCTGGCAGATCCGCGAGTCGATCCGCGACGCCTTCGATGGCGAGCACGGCGAGTCCGAGTCGTTCCACGACGCGATCCGGGAACTCGACGGTCGGTTACCGATCCCGTGGAACAACCTCAGGCGAAAGTCGCGGATGGTCGCGGGGCTCCAGTCACGGCTCGTGGAGTTCGCTGACGACTGAGTTCGGTGTGTCTCGTTGGGGTTGAGCAGACCATCGGGTGGGACTGAAAGGGGCTGGGTTCTCGGCGAGCGAGACGACGCAAGCACTGCAACGAGCGAAGCGAGTGAAGCGCGCAGCGAGTCGCAGCCGCCGAGAACCCAGGGGCTTTCGAGCTGTTCCTCTCGCTTCAGCCCTGAGTCCGTCGAAAACAGCTCGAAAGCTCTCCGATAGCTACGCTCCCGCGACTCGTTGCGGTCCTCGTCGCTCACTTCGTTCGCTCCTGTGGTCCTTACATCGTCGGGGTTCGCGTAGCATGGGTTGCCGGCTCCGCCGGCAACCGCATAGCGTGGCGGCGAAGCCGCCACGCGCGGCCCCTTTCAGCCTCACCCGATGCCGTCCCTCCGGTGCTACACCTGAAGATTGATAGGTCCGGGGAAACGGACCCACGATATGGTCCCCCCACTGCTCGATGCGTTCGTCCCCGCGTTCCCCGGCATCCCGGGCGGTCCGGAACTGCTGATCATCCTCCTGATCATGGTCGTCCTGTTCGGACTCCCGCTCGTCCTGATCGTGGGCGCGGTGTTCCTGGGCTGGAACGTCCTCGGATCGCGGGGCGAACGGGTCGAGGAGCTCGAATCGCGCGTCGAGGAACTCGAGCGGGAACTGGAGCGAGAGCGCCAGGACTGAGGGATCGTCGCCGCGGAACCGGAGAGGAGAGATGGGAGATGGGAGCGTCCGTCGGGGACCGCGTCGTCGTCCCGCCCCGTCCGCGTTACTCGGCCTGCGCTTCGGGCGCTTCGAACTCCTCGACGGGGATCTTCTCCTCGACGAGGAGCTCCTCCTTGCCCGAGACGTCGACCTGTTCGCGGGCGAGGCGTTTGAGCGCCGACTGCGGCGAGAGGTCGCCGATGAGGACGCCGCCGATGACCCTGCCGTCCTTCAGCGCGACGCGCCGCCACTCGGTGTCGGAGTACTTCCGCTCGACCTCGTCGTCGCCGAGCGTCGGGTGACCGAACGAGAGGAACGGGAAGTCGAAGTGGGTGATGGAGTACGAGGAGACCCACTCGAACCGCTCGGCGGGGTCGTCCCAGTCGGCGACCATGTTCGCGCCGGCGACGCTCCCCTGCTCCTTGGCGCTACCCCACGCGCCGTTCTGGGCCCGCTCGCCGAGGATGACGTCGTGGAACTGCGTGATGTCGCCGGCGGCGTAGACGTCCTCGACGTTGGTACGCATGTACTCGTCGGTGACGACGCCGTCGTCGGTCTCGATGCCGGATCCCCGGAGGTACTCGGTGTTGAAGTTGAGCCCGATGGCGACGCCGACGAAGTCCGCCTCGAACCGCTCGCCGTTCGGGTCGACCGCCGCGACGACCTTCCCGTCGTCGTCGGTCTCGAAGTGATCGACGCCGGAGTCGAAGACGGGTGTGACGTTCCGCTCGCGGAGCGCGTCGTGGATGATCTCGGCACCCTCCTCGGAGAGCGCGTAGCGCCACCAGGCCTTCCCGCGCATCAGGTAGTGGGCGTCGAGTTCCTGGGCGGCGGAGATCGCCGCGAGGTCGATCCCCAGCAGCCCGGCACCGACGACGACGCCGGTGTCGGCCCGCTCTGCGTGTTCCTTGATACCCCGGGCGTCCTCGAACGTCCAGAAGTGGTGGACTCCCTCGGCGTCGGAGTTCTCGACGGGGAGCTGCGTCGGCGTCCCTCCCGTCGCCACGAGGAGCTTGTCGTACTCGTAGGTGTCCCCGGTGTGGGTGTGGATCTCCTTGGCCTCGGTGTCGACCTCGGTGACGTGCGTGTTCAGTTCGAGGGCGATATCGCGTTCCTCGTACCAGGAGGGGTCGTGGATCGAGATGGGTGCCTCGGGGAGCTTCCCCTTGGCGAACTCCTTGATGAGAATGCGATTGTAGAGCGCCTCCCCCTCCTCCGTGATGACGGTGACGTCGGCGTCGGGGTCCGCCTCTCGGATGGTCTCCGCCGCGGACGAACCGGCGATACCGTCGCCGATTATCACGTACGACGCGGTCATATAATCCGCAGGTTACGGCGCGGGCCTAATGGGAGTTGCTATCCGTACATCACGGTCGTTAAGACGGGGGTCGTATCGCGGGCCCGACCCCCGGCTCACGGCCCCGCTGTGCCGTGGTACTACGACACGTGACGGGTGCGACGATCCCTGTCTCGGTCTCGGGGAGGGAACCGCCGGAGACGGGACGTTCAAGGGTGTCGCGACCCAAGAGCCGGGCATGAAGATCCGGCAGAACCTCCGTCACTGGGCGGCGAAGAAGGCGCTCACCACGCCGGTCGTCGGCGAGTTCGCCACCGAGAAGCTCGTGGACATGCACACGGACATCTTCCTCGGGAAAGCGCACGAGGCCCGCCGTGAGGAACGCCGGGCACACCTCGACGACTTCTTCGACGCCACGATGGACACCTACGTCGCGGCCCTCGAAGCCGGGATGCCCGAGGCCGAGGCCCGCGAGATCACCCACGTCCAGGCCAACTTCGACTTCTTCAACCACGGCTGGACGGAGATGATGGAGATCCCGGCCGACGAGTTCGAGGCACACTTCCGGCGCTACGAGTCGTTCTTCAAGCGCCACGGTATCACCGTCGACGACCCGCTCGGAGCGTTCCGCCCGCCGGGGGGTATCGCCGAGGCCCCCGCGACCCCGGAGAAGCTCGACGACCCCGAGTACGAGAACGCCATCGCGGGGTTCGCCGACGACGTCTACGTCGACACACCCGAGGGACAGTTCGTCGGCCGCGGGACCGACGAGCCCGCGGACGTCGACGTGAGCCAGGCCCCGGGGATGGGCGACGCCGACGAGACGAACGCGGACTGAGCGGCGCGAGAACCGAGGAACCGTTTTGTGGTGCCCGGTCGCCGCCCGGGTATGGAGCGGGTACGCGTCGACGACGTGGAGAACGACGTCCAGCCGGCGGCGGTGATGCGCAAGCTCACGAAACCGCTCGGCCTGACCGACCTCGCGATCAACTACTACGAACTCGAGCCCGGCGACAGCTTCTCGTTCGCATATCACAGCCACGGCGTCCAGGAGGAGGTGTTCTACGTGATCGAGGGGACTGCCACGTTCGACACCGACGAGGATCCCGTCGAGGTCGACGCGGGCGAGGCGATCCGGTTCGACCGCGGGGAGTTCCAGCGCGGGTGGAACCGCGGCGAGGAGCGGGTGGTCGCGCTGGCGCTCGGCGCACCGCTCGAGTACGGCGAGCAGGTGAAACTCCGGGACTGTCCCACCTGCGGGGAGCCGACGGACAACCGGCTCGAACGGGTCGACGGGGACGGCGAGGAGATCGTCGTCGCGTACTGTCGCGAGTGCGGGACGGAGACCGGTCGGTGGTACCGGGGGTCGATGGACGGGGAGGTGCCCTGAGGGCCTCGCTCCCCTCGGCGGTGGCCGAGCTATCGTTCGCCGGCGCTTTTACCCCGCGTGTCGACTCACTTCCGACCGAGAATGCGGTCGGCACACTCGTACCCCGCGACGACGCCGCCGTTGAGCGACCGCTCGGGGTACTGCGCCCGCGAGGCCATCCCCGCGTAGTAGAGCCCGTCGGTCACCTCCGGGAGGTCGTACGGCACGACCATGTCGAGGTAGCCCCGCTCGTAGATGGGTGCGGTCCGGGGGTTCCGCGCGATCTTCATCCAGTTCACCGAGCCGCGGTCGAACTGCGGGTAGAGGTCCTCGATGCCGTCGAGCCACGTCTCGCGGACCTGCTCGTCGTCCATCCGCCAGAGCGCCTCCTCGGGGGACTGGATGTAGCTGGCGACGTACAGGAGGTGTTCGCCGCCGTACCTACCCGGTGAGACGAAGTTGGTGTGCTCGATGAGCGCGCCGAACGGGGCCTCGTCGGCGATGTTGAGCCAGTAGGTGTCCATCAGGGACTCGTCCATCGAGACGACCGCACAGACCGACCCCTGGAAGTCGATGGCACACTCGTAGCCCGTCAGCGATTCGAGGACGTCGGGCATCGTCGCGACCACGACCGCGTCGACGTCGTGGGTCTCGGTCCCCGTTCGCGTCTCCTCGCCGGTCGCCCGCGAACTCGCCGACCCGCCGTCGGCGGCCGTCGCGTCGTCCTCGTCACTCGTCTCGACGGTCATCGACTCCACGCCCTCCTCGAACGAGAGCTCCGTGACCCGGGCCCCGGTAGTGACGTTCTCGCGCCCGACGGCGTCGACGAGCGCGTCCAGCAGGACGCCGAACCCACCCTGGAAGTAGCCCAGTTTCTCCCCGCGCAGGAGGTCGCGCTCGCCGCGGAACTTGATGCGTCCCAGGAGCCAGGCGGCGCTCACGTCGTCCTTGCGGTCGCCGAACTTCGCGCGCAGGAGCGGCTCGAAGAAGTAGTCGTACACGCCGCGAGTCGTGTGTTCCAGCAGGAACTCCCTGATCGGGACGTGCTCGTAGGCTTCGAGGTCCTCGTAGGTGTCGAATTTGGGTACGCCGCCGCGCACGTCGACCTCGAGCGTGAGCATCCCCAGCCTGAACTTGTCGTAGATCGAGAGGTGGGGGTAGGCGGCGATCTCCCACGCCGTGTTGAGGGGGTGTTCGACGCCGTCGACGTAGTAGGCGTCCCCCCCGTAGCGCCACTCGACGCGGTCGCCGACGCCGAGGTCCTCCGCGAGGTCGACGATGGTCGTCTCGTTGGCCGAGAGGTGGTGGTAGAACTTCTCGATGCGGTCGCCGGCGGTGTCGTAGGTGGCGGCGAGCCCGCCCACGCTCCCGCTCGCCTCGAACACCTGTACCTCGTGGCCGGCCTCACGGAGCCGGTGGGCCGCGGCCAGCCCCGCGATACCGCCACCGACGACGCCTATCATGCCCGCGAGTCGCTCGCGCCGAGGGATGGGTCTTTCCGTTCGTCCCCCGACGCACGTTCGGGTACATTTATCCGACGGCTGGCGCTACCGCGGGTATGCTGACCGTCCGGGCCCCGGCCACGAGCGCGAACCTGGGGAGCGGGTTCGACGTCTTCGGCGTCGCGCTCGACCGCCCGGCCGACGTCGTCCGGGTCTCGAAGGCCGACCGGACGACCATCTCGGTGACCGGCGCGGGGAGCCAGTTCATCCCCGAGGACCCGGAGAAGAACACGGTCGGTGCGGTCGCGGAGGCGCTGGACGCGCCCGCACACATCCGTATCGACAAGGGCGTCCGCCCCGCCTCCGGGCTCGGCTCCTCGGCGGCGAGCGCGGCCGCCGCCGCCGTCGCGCTCAACGAACTCTACGACCGCGGGCGGACCCGCGAGGAGCTCGTCCCGATCGCCGCCGAGGGCGAGGCCGTCGTCTCGGGGGCCGCCCACGCCGACAACGTCGCCCCCTCGATCCTCGGCGGGTTCACCATCGCCCGCGAGGACGGCGTCACGAGCGTCGACGCCTCGATTCCCCTCGTCGCGTGCCTCCCGGATATCGTCGTCTCGACCCGGGACGCGAGGCGAGTGGTCCCCGACGGCGCGCGGATGGAGGAGGTCGTCGAGACGGTCGGGAACGCCGCGACGCTCGCCGTGGGGATGGCCCGCGGCGACCCCGAACTCGTCGGGAGGGGGATGGCCGATCCGGTGGTCACCCCGTCGCGTGCCGAACTCATCGAGGGCTACGCGGCGGTCCGCGAGACGGCGTTCGACGCCGGGGCGACCGGCGTCACCATCAGCGGGGCGGGCCCCGCAGTCCTCGCAGCGTGCTACCCCGGACGGCGGAGGGAGATCGCGGCCGCGATGGTCGACGCCTTCGACGACGCCGGCGTCGACGCCCGCGCCTACCAGACGGGGATCGGTCGCGGCGCGGAGGTGTTCCGATAGTGGCCCTCGGCGGTGTTCGCGGGTTCGGTCCCGGGTTTTCGGGAGCCGTTCGCTCGTGGAGCGCCGAGCACCGTCGGCCCTTCGGCCGGCGACGATAATCACGACGGAACGACGGGCACGGTGCCTCGCCTCGGCTGACGCCCTCACGAGAGGGCCGTCGAGCGGGGCTCATACGGACGGTTGTAGTCTTTTACCGGTCACCGACGACCCAGTGCGGGCGGTGACCGGTAAATCGTTACAACAGTCCGTATCAGACGAGGACGGCGTTGAGCAGGAGACCGACGGCAGTCCCGATGACGACGACGGTCCCCGCGTAGACGGCCAGCAGCCGCCGCTCGAACAGCCGGCTCAGGAGGACGAGGTTCGGGATGCTCACGCCGGCCCCGCCGACGACGAACGCCAGGACGGTGCCGATGGGGATCCCCTGCTCGCTCAGCGAGGCGGCGATGGGCAGCATCCCGCTCATGCTGACGTAGACCGGCGCGCCAGCCAGCGCCGCGAGCGGGACGGCGACCGGGTTCTCCGGTCCGAGCACGCCCCGGACCACCTCGACGGGCACGACGCCGTGGATGAGCGCCCCGGCGGTCATCCCCAGGAGGAGGTACGGGAACGTGTCGACGAGGAACGCCCAGGCCTCGCCTGCGGCTGTCCCGACGCGATCTCGGTGGGTCCGTCCGACGGGCTCGGCGCTGCTCGCACAGCCACCACCGTCGACGGCGTCCCCGCACTCCGAACGGCGGGCGGTTCCACCGTCGGTCCGGCAGCCCCGCCCGACAGCCCCTCCATCCGGCCCGCAGCCACCGGTTCCACCGTCCGCTTCGACTGACCCACCCACCTCGGCGGCCACGTCCGGTTCGGTGGCCCGTCCGGCATCGAACACGGACAGGTCCTTGACGTGGTCGTCGAGGCCGAGCCGACCGACGACGATGCCGCCGACCACGGCGGCGGCGAACGTCGCGAGGACGTAGAGGGCGGTCACCCTGACGCCGAACAGCCCCAGGAGGAGGACGACGGCGATCTCGTTGACGAGCGGCGACGCCAGCAGGAACGAGAACGCCAGCCCGAGCGGTGCTCCGGCCTGGAGGAGCCCGGCGAGCGCCGGGACCGTCGAGCACGAACAGAACGGGGTGACGGCACCGAAGGCGGCCGCCGCGACGTTTCCGATCCCCTCGTCGTATCCGCGGAGCCGCCGCTCGACCGCCTCCGGGGGCAGGTACTCCCCCGCGAGACCGACGAGGAACGACCCGCCGACGAACAGCGGGACGAGGACGACCGCGAGGTGGACGAAGAACGCCAGCGAGTCGAGGAGCGCGCTCTCGGTTCCCGGAGGGAGGTCGAGGAAGAGCGGGGAGCTCACACTCATTCCTCCGTTCGAGTCTCCATCCTCGTCTCGTCGAGGAACCGGAGCAGGCGCTGTGCGTGGGGGGTCGCGGTGTAGTACCGCCACCGGCCCTCCTTCCGCCGTTCGACGAGCCCGGCACCGAACAGCCGGGAGAGCGCCTGACTGACCGCGCTCTGACTCACCCCGAGCGCCGGCTCTAGCTCGCAGACGCAGACGGGATCCTCGGCCTCCGCGACGAGCCTGAGCGCCTCGTACCGCGTGTCGTTCCCGAGCGTCGAGAGGACCCGGACGTCCGCGGCGACCTCCGCCTCCATCAGGGAGTGCGCGAGCGCCGACCCACCGGCCTCCCGGGGACCCCGACTACCGTTCGACGTTTCGCTCTCGTTCTGCCCAGTCATTTTAGTAATTGCTAATATATGCATTCACTAATATAGTGGTTACGGTCCCGGCGCTCGCTGTCGAGGATGCTCTGCGGTCGGGGCGGAATCACAGCGCGAGACGGCTAGCTCGGCGACTCGGACGCGGTTCGACACCCCGATCTCGGCCCCAGAAGGCGTCGGAACCCCGGCCCGCCACGGCCGGCGGGCGCGTGCCGGCGTCGAGCGGTTCGGATCCACCTCTGTGGTCCCGCCCGTTCCCACTGCCCGGTCGCGGTTTCGCCGCCGGTTCAGCCGTCGGTGGCAGTCCCCACCGGTCGGAGGTGCTCCCGGATCGCCTCCAGGAACTCCTCGGGGTACTCCGCGTGGGGGAGCAGGTCGGCGTCCTCGACGACGAGCAGCCGCGCGCCGGCCGCCCGGGCGATCTCCCTCCCCCGATCGAGCGGCGGGAGGTCGGCCTTCCCGCCCCAGACGACGGTGACGGGCTCGTCGACGTCGGCGAGCGCCGCCCCGAGGTCGAAGTCGAGGTCGAGGAAGCCGCTCACGAACGAGGCGGGCGCGTACCGAGCGCCTGGCTGGTGGGCCGTCCGCCAGTCGTACTCGACCCACTCGTCGGTGACGTGGGCCTCCTCGGCGAAGCCGTGGTCGACGAGGAAGTACCGGATCGAGGGCTTGGAGGTGAGGAGGTTGTAGAGCCCCTCGCCGACGACCGGCGAGCGCAGCAGCGACCGGAGCCACACTCTTCTCCCCGGTATCGTCGACGCCGTTGGACAGACGAGCACGAGCGAGCGGAACTCGACGGACTCGGCGGCGCGGGCGGCGTAGGCCCCCGAGAGCGAGGAGGCGAGGACGGTCGCGTCCTCCGTCAGGTCCCGGGCGAAGTCGGTGACGAACGTGACGTAGAGCGATCCGGAGTAGAGCAGCGGCGGCCGGTCGGAGTGGCCGAACCCGGGCATATCGGGCGCGAGGACGTGGTAATCCTCCGCGAGAGCGTCGACGACGTGGCGGAACTCGTGGCTCGACGCCGCGGCGTTCATCCCGTGGAGCAACAGGAGGTCCGGGTCGTCGGGGTCACCGGCCTCCGTGTAGGCGACGTCGACCCCGCGCCAGCGGTAGGTCTCGGGTTCGCGGCCGAGCGGCGGTTCCAGCTCCCCCGGCTCGCGCCGGAGCGCGCGGTTGGCCAGCGCCGCCGCGCCGAGACCGATGCCCACGCCGGCGAGGGCGGTCCTGAGTCGCATACCCGGTTCGAGAACCCGCCGTCGCTTATACGTGGTGCCGGCGCGGGCAGGCGGATGTCGGGCTACGAGCCGTCCTCGCCCGTCCGCCCTCGCTCCTCGACGCACTTCCGGAGGGGTTCGAGCACCTCGTCGGCCACGGTGTAGGGATCCGTCTCGCGGTCCATCACGGCGTCGACGTACGCGTCGAGCCCGCCCTGTGCCTCGATCTCGCGGGAGGCCAGTCGGGAGGTGTCCTCCCGTAGCAGGGTCCGTATCTCCTCGGCGTACCTGGTTCGGGTCTTCCCCTCCAGCCGCCCCGTGCGTTCGAGCCACTCGCGGTGGTCGGCGAGCGTATCGAGGAACTCGTCGATCCCCTCCCCGGACTTGGCGACCGTCTCGAGGACCGGCGGCTCCCAGGTGTCCGGTTCACCCTCGCCCCCGTCGTCCCCACGGTCTCCGCCGCTCTCGCCGTCGCCGTCGTAACTCGCCTCCGCGCCGTGGTGACCGGCGAAGGAGGGCGAGTCGTCGCGCATCCGGACCATCTCGCGTAGCTCCATCACCATCCGGTCGGCCCCGTCCATGTCGGCCTTGTTCACGACGAGGACGTCCGCGATCTCGAGGATGCCGGCCTTGAGCATCTGGACGTCGTCGCCCGAGGAGGGCGGGACGAGCACCGCGACGGTGTCGGCGGTCGAGACGATGTCGACCTCGTTCTGACCCGCGCCGACCGTCTCGATGATGATCCGGTCCTTGCCGAAGGCGTCGAACGCCTTCACCGCGTCCGTCGTCGCCGTCGAGAGCCCTCCCAGGGTGCCCCGCGCGGACATCGACCGGAAGAACACCTCCATGTCGCCGACGTTGGAGGCCATCCGGATGCGGTCCCCGAGCACCGCCCCGCCCGTGAACGGCGAGGAGGGGTCGATGGCGATCACGCCCACGGTGAGCCCGCGCTCGCGGTACCGGGCGGCCATCTTGTCGACCAGCGTGGACTTGCCGGACCCGGGTGAGCCCGTGATGCCGATCACCTCCGCGCTCCCGGTGTGGGTGTGGAGCTGCGAGACGAGTTCCCGGTAGCCCGGCGAGCGGTTCTCTATCTTGGAGATGACCCGCGCGAGCGCCCGGTGTTTCCCGTCGAGCAGTTCCTCGATGAGGTCCGGGTCGGCGGTCTCGCTCGCGCTCTCGCCCCCGCTCATCGCTCGGGGGCGTTCTCGCGGACGAACCTGACCGTCTCCTCCATCGTCGCGCCGGGACCGAAGATCTCCGCGACGCCCGCCTCCCGGAGCGCCTTCCGATCGTCCTCGGGGACGATCCCGCCGACGATGACGAGCGTGTCCTCGAGGGCGTCGTACTCCCGGAGCCCGTCGAGTATCTTCGGGACGAGCGTGTTGTGCGCCCCCGAGAGGATCGAGATGCCGAGGACGTCGACGTCCTCCTGGACGGCGGCCTGGACGATCTCGTCCGGTGCCTTGTGCAGTCCCGAGTAGATGACCTCGAACCCGGCGTCGCGGAACGCCCGCGCGATGACGTGTGCGCCGCGGTCGTGCCCGTCGAGGCCGACCTTCGCGACGAGACACCGGATGGTCCGCTGCTCCTGCTCCGTGCTCATGGGTGGGAGTAACGGCCACGCTCGTTTGACTCTAACGGAGGGACGGACGTTCTCAGGCCTGTTTGGACTGATTCAAGCTCGCTTGGATTCGGGTCCCGCTCGGCTCCATCACGGTCACTCCCCGCGTTCGAGCCGCGCCGCCGTCCGCTCGGGTAGCCCGGTCTCCCGGATCGCCGCCTGTACCCGATCGACGTCGTACTCGACGCGGTGGAGGTCGGCGGTCATGGTGCCCGTATCGACGACGGCGAACGCCGCGCGCGGGTCGCCGTCCCGCGGCTGCCCGACGCTCCCGGGGTTCAGGACGAGGCGGCCGTCGACGGTCGCCTCGTGCTGGACGTGGGTGTGTCCGAGGATACAGGCGTCGTAGTCGTCGAGGTACGGCCGGATCGCGGGGAACTGGTGCGGGCGGACGTACTGGTCGACGTGCTCGGGGTGATCGTGAACCATCAGGATCCGGCCGTCGGCGAGGTCGACCTTCCGGGGGAGCGAGAGCACCCACTCCCGCCGGTCGCCGTCGAGTCGCCTGTCGGCGAGTTCGAGCCCCGCGTGGGCCATGTGGTTGGCCCGGTAGCGCTCGGGGGTGTCGACGTTCCGGTCGTGGTTCCCCCGGACCGTCGCCTCGCAGGCCTCGCGCACCCGGTCGACGCACTCGGCGGGCCAGGGGTTGTAGCCGACGACGTCGCCGGCACAGACCAGCCGGTCGACCGGCGGCATCGCCTCCAGCACCCGTTCGAGCGCCACGAGGTTGGCGTGTACGTCGGAGATGACGCCCAGTCGCATGGGGAGGGCTTTGATGCGAGGACGCCTACGTCTTCGGGTCCGGAGTGATGGTTCGCGGCTGAATCTACTGGACGTTCGAGTCCTGACATCACCTCGAAAGCCCCCGGCCCCTTTCATTCCCACCCACACCGGCTGGTCGGTCAGCCATCGTCGGGCGGGAGTGAAAGGGGCGAACCGCTGGAGGAAGACGGGCGGCGAAAGCACGCGGCCGTAAGGGAGCGCGCCGCAGCGAGCCCCTTGACCCCAGCGGTTCGGGGTTTTGAGGTGGTCCTGGCCGATGCTACCTCCTCCGATGTCCCGTATCGGTAGCGACCCACCATTCCAGACGATCGATCAAAAGTCGGTACGTCCTCTAGCCGGAAGCGAAGCCGACATACCCCGTCCGCTCGAACCCGCATATATGGCTACCGCGTCATCGGACGGGCCGGTCGGGGTCGTCCGCGAGCACCCCCTGGGGGTGACGGCCGCCCTCTCGGTGGTCGGCTACGCCCTCGTCGGCGGGGCGTTCGCGGGCGTGCTCCCCATCTTCCCCCCGCTCTCGGACGCGACGGTGGTGCTGTTCTCGGACGCCATCGCCGTCGTCAACTCGCTCGCACTGACCTCGCTGCTCGTCGGCTGGTACTTCATCCGGAGCGACGACGTCCGACGACACCGCGCGGCCATGGTGACCGCCTTCGTCCTCATCTGCCTCTTTCTCGTGCTCTACCTCTGGAAGGTCGGCGGCGGGTTCGAGAAGTCGTTCGTCGTCCCGGAGGGGGCGTTCCTCGCCGCCTACGCCGGGATCGTCGAACCGGTCTACCTGGTGATGCTCGCGATACACATCTTCCTCTCCGTCGTGAGCGTCCCGGTCGTGCTGCTCGCCATCGTGCTCGGGCTCACCCACACGCCCGCCGAACTCCGTGACACGCGACACGCGCAGGTGGGCCGTATCGCCGTCCTCGCGTGGTCCGTCTCGCTATTCCTGGGTATCGTGACGTACTTCATGCTCAACCACGTCTACGGCTGGGTGCCCCGCGGCGAGGAAGCCCTGCTCCTGCTCCTCGTCGCTCCCCGGCCGCTCCGTGCCGCCCTCGATTGCGAGGAGGACTGACTCGCCCGGTTCGACCTCCCGTCGTCGTGACACCTGACCGCACGCGTCATATACGCTGGCCGCCCTAACCCGAGGTAAGTCCGGCCGCGGGGTCGGGCCGACCTGATGACAGACGCGACAGACACCAGCACGCACACGTACGAACGGCTCTACGGGGAGACCATCCCGTCGGTCGTCTCGCTGTACGTCACACCCGAGGCGGACGGCGAGCGGGGCCGACACGGGGCCGGGTCCGGGTTCGTCTACGATCGGACCCACGTCGTCACGAACCAGCACGTGGTCGGGGACGCGACCGAGGTCGACCTCCGGTTCAGCGAACGCGACTGGCGGCGCGGCCGGGTCGTCGGCACGGACGCCTACACCGACCTCGCCGTCGTCGCCGTCGAGGACCTCCCGGGGTACGCGATCCCCCTCGAACTCGTCGCCGCGCCCCCGTCGCCGGGGACGCCCGTCGCGGCGCTCGGCAACCCGATGGGCCTCGACGGCTCCATCTCCGCGGGCATCGTCTCGGGGGCCTCGCGGTCGATGCCGACCGGCAACGGGTTCGCCATCCCCGACACCGTCCAGACGGACGCGCCGATCAACCCCGGCAACTCGGGGGGTCCTCTGGTGACGCTCGACGGCCGGGTGGTCGGCGTCAACCGGGCCCGGACGGGCGACAACATCGGCTTCGCTGTCTCCGCGGAGGTGGTCAGACGGATCGTCCCGGAGCTCGTCGAGACGGGTGAGGTGCGACACGCCTACCTCCGCATCCGCACGCTCGACGTCTCGCCGACGGTCGCGGAGGCCAACGGGCTCGAGGAGACCCGCGGCGTTCTCGTCGTCGACGTCTCGCTCGGCCCGGCCAGCGGCGCGCTGCTCGGCTGTGACGACACGCGCGTCGTCCGCGGCCGCGAGATTCCGACCGGCGGCGACGTCATCGTCGCCATCGGCGGCGAACCCGTCGACTCACACGAGGGGCTGATGCGCCACCTCCTGCTGGAGACCGGCCCGGGCGAGGAGGTGACGATCGACCTCCTGCGCGACGGCGAGGAGCTGACCGAGCGCGTCACGCTGGCCGAGCGTCCCGCCCCACGTCGTCGCCGTCGGCGCAGAGGGGGCGGGAGGGGAAGCGGTGGCGGCGGACACATCCCGGTCCGCTAACTCCCCCCTGGCTCTCCGTGCACGGACCGATCCACGAGGACGGGCCGGTCGACCCTGATAAACGACCGGATCGAATCGGGAACCGACCGCCCCGAAACGGATTCATTCCACCTGTGCTGAACGTACGTCAGAGGTGAAAATCTCGTGGACTGTATATCGTGTGGGCTGCCGTCGGGGTACAACCGGGTGGTGATCGACGGGGAGACCGAAGCGGAGATCGGTGGCCTCTGTATCGAGTGCGAGGAGCACCAGATGGGCGAACGCCTGCGGTGGGACATCCGGGCGAAGACCGAACCGGAGGGGTGTGCGCTCTGCGCCCGTGACGCCCACGTCCGCGCCCCCGAGTGGGATCCGGAGATGGAGACGTCCGCGGACGGTACCGCCGTGTGGGTCGAGTACCAGGTGACCGAGACGACTCCCGGTCTCTGCGAGGAGCACTTCGAGGGTCTCGTCGCTCCCGACACGGTGGCCGAGCCGACGCCCGGGACGCCCCGTCGGTCGGAGTGAGCGCCGGTCCGACTCGCTCCGACTGACCCGGACGTCCACCGCTCACGGTCGAGCGTCGAGGGCCCGGGGCCGTCAGTCCGTCCGGGGGATGGCGACCGCCCCGGCGACGAAGAGCACCACGGCGAGCGCCGCGAGGACGATCAGATTCGAGGCGACCGACCCGCCGGCGGGCTCGTACGTCACCGCACGTACCCCCCGCGCGAAGTAGGTGAGCGGCGAGGCCCACACCGGGAGCCACCCGGGGAGGAGGTCGGGCTGGACGAACGTCTCCGAGAGGAAGAGCAGCGGGAGAGCGACCCCGTTCGACGCGGCGATCACGCCGTCCTGGGAGTCCGCGATCCGGCCGAGGACCGCACCGAGACCGCAGAACAGCACGACCCCCAGGAAGACGTAGGGGACGACGAGGAGCGTCGCCGGGCCGAGACCGACGTTCGCACCGGTCGCGACGATCACGAGGGCGAAGATCAGCAGCGCCGCGAGGCCGATCACGCCGGCGTTGACGAGCGTCTGTGCGAGCAGCCACTCCGCGCGGCTCAGGGGCGTCGTCGCCAGCTTCTCGAAGCGCGCGCCCTCGCGGTGACGGGCCACCTCGCTCCCGACCCGCGACAGCGGCGTGAACAGCACGACCACCGCCAGATACCCGGGGACGTAGTAGGCGGGCGGGAGGGCGAACAGTCCGCCGTCGGCTCCCTGGCTCCGGACGATCACCCCGAAGATGAGCACCAGCAGGACGGGAAAGAAGAAGGTGAAGAACACCGCGGTCCGCCGGCGGAGGAACGACCGCGCCGCGGCCGTCGCCTCCGCGCGGACCCGACCCGTGCGGCTCACCGGTGCTCACCTCCCTCGCCGCTGGCCGCGGGTTCGACCCCCGTTCCACCGTGCACTTCGTCCTCCCGCTCGACGGGCTCCCCGCCGCTCCCGACGCCGGTTCCGGTCAGCGCGAGGTAGACGTCCTCGAGGTCGGGCTGTGTCCACGCGAGCGCGCCGTACGCGATCCCATCGTCGTCGAGCACCGCCGCGACCTCCCCCACCTCCCGCGCCGCGATACCGGTGACGGCGAGCCCTCTTCGGGTCTCGACCGTGGCGTATCCGGCCGCGTCGAGCGCCGTGGTCGCCCTCGTGGTCTCGCCCTCGACGGCGATCTCCAGGCGCGGCTCGCCGCCGTGCGCCGCGACGAGTTCGGCGGGCGTCCCCGTGGCGACGAGTTCGCCGTCGGCCAGCAGCCCGACCCGGTCGGCGAGCGTCTCGGCCTCCTCCATGTAGTGGGTGGTGAGGAGGACGGTCGTTCCGGCCTCGGCCAGGCGTTCGAGGAGTGACCAGAGGGCGCGGCGGCCGGCAGGGTCGATCCCCGTCGTCGGCTCGTCGAGCACCAGTAGCTCCGGATCGTTGACCAGCGCGGTGGCGACGCAGGCCCGGCGCTTCTGTCCGCCCGAGAGGTTCTCGTACCACGTCTCCGCGTCGTCGGAGAGCCCGACGTCCGCGAGCACGGACTCCACCGAGCGCGACTCCTCGTAGAGCCCGCCGTAGTACTCGACGAGCTCCCGCGCGGTGAGCCGCTCGGGTGGGCCGAACTCCTGGGGGAGCAGACCGATCCGCTCGCGGTCGACCGCTTCCGGGGTCGCTCCGAGCACCTCGACGCGACCCTCCGCGTCGGTCGTCCCCGTGAGCGCCCGGATGAGCGTGGTCTTCCCCGCCCCGTTCGGGCCGATGAGCCCGAACACCTCCCCCGATCCCACGGTCAGGTCGACGCCGTCGAGGGCGACGGTGTCACCGTACGTCCGGCGGACGCCCTCGGCGACGACGGCGTGCTGCATGGGGGACCGTCCGGGGGTATCCGGTATTGCGGTTGTGGTTCGTCCGTGAAAGAAGCAGTCGTCTCCGTACCCGGGGGCGACATCCGTCGCTCGGCGCGTTGGGACGCTTCGATACCGTCACTCCCGCTGTCGCCGCCGCTGTCGGTCGAGCAGTCGTTTCTGCCCCTTCCCCGGGCCGCCCTCGATCGGCCACCCCCGGGTCCGCCACGCCGGGGGTTCGGGCGAGAACTCCGGGCACGACCCCGAACACTCCCTGTCGGTCGGCGACCGATCCTTCGCCCCACACCACGGCATCGGACCGGCCGGGTCGCGCAACTCGAAGTGCCGGCAGTCGGGCCGCATGGTGTCGGCGTACGAGCGCCAGCCGCGCTCGTAGGCCCGCTCGGCGATCTCGAGGCGCTTCTCGGCCTTCCACGCCGGGTCGGCGTACTCGAACCGCGCCGCCGAGCGGTCGTGTTCGCCGGTGCCCGGCCGGTCGAGGATGCGCGTTCCCGGACTACTGACGGCCAGCGACCGGGGATGCCAGACGACCTCCGGGGTGTCGAGTGCCGGTCCCTCGCGGTCGAACGCGAGGATGCCCGCCTCGACGGGCAGCCGTTCGAGCAGCGCCGGTTCCACGGACTCGCCCGTCCTGCGGGTGGCGACCCACACCTCGTCGGCGAGTCCGAGCGCCACGTCGCGCTCGGTCTGGTCGGCCAGCGCCCGCGCGGCCGAGGCGTCGAGGTCCGGCTTGTTCTCGACGGCGATCACTCGACGAACCCAGTCCGGGTAGCGCCAGCGCCGCCGGAGTTCGATCCGGCCGTCGCGCTTGCGCGAGTCGACGACGCCACGGTCGGCGGCGCGGTGGACCGCCTCGCGGACGTAACGCCACGGGTAGTCGGGCTCGGGGAGCGCCTCGCGGTACCAGGACCACTCCCGGGGGGCATTCCGGACGACGTGGAGGAGATCCGAGTCCAGCCGCTCGGAGCCAAAGCACGCCCGGGTCTCGAGGCCCACGGGGTCGCACTCGAGGACGATGGTGTCCCAGCGGCGGTCGCGCGTTCCGAGCTGGCGGGCGACGAGCACCGAGCTGTCGTCGCGGGCCGGTTCCCAGGCCCGCTCGGCCCACCGGCAGACCCGGAGCTCGAAGGTGAACTCCGGTTCGCGTCCTCCCGCGTGGCCGGTCACGACCGCTCCTCGGTGTGCGGGGGGCCTAAACCGTTCGCACCCGATCCCGTTCGGCCTCCGGTATCACTACCGGACTCTCACGTCGAACCTCGCTCCCCTCAACGTCCTCACTCGCCCGACGACCGAACCCGCTCCGGCCCGAAGCCGTGCAGACCCATGCAGTAATCTCCCCTCCTGCTGGTGTTATCGTAGCCGACCCGTCTTATCGACTATCGGGTCCGATAGGAACATTATATATACTGTCATATTGATTCCGCTCTCTGAGCCGATGAACAGAGCAACACTCTTCGTACTGGTGATGATCGGGGCCTCGTTAGCCGGGGTCGGCGCGGCCCAGCAGACGTCGTCCGACGCACTGGACCCGACCAGCCACCTCAGCACGACACCTCCTGTCGACGGAAACCTGACGATATCCGGTGAAACCGATCGGTTTTGGTGGGCAAGTCACTCTCTCATACTAGATGACTGGGAGAGGGTAACCGTCACGCTAACCAACTTCGGGTCCGAAGAACTCTCCCTTTTAATCGGCGGCGGCGAACGGAATGGGTTCACTGTGGGTGATATCATAGTTGCACCCGGTTCAACTGGCTCAACGTCGTTCGAGTATGATCCTACAGTAACAGATTGGTCCGTGTTCGGACTTTATCTCACAGGTGCCCCCGGAACTGAGTACAAGATCGAGGTCGTATCCGAGACCGATCGACTCTCGCCGACACCAACACCTACGCCGACGCCGTTCGAAGAGGTAGAACCGAACGACGACTATCCCTCGGCGAACGCAGTCGAACTCGGCCAGGTGGTGTCCGGTGAGGGGGACCGAGGGGGCGGCGTTGATACTTTCAAGACGTATCTCGACGAAGGACAGAGAGTAAACGCTACGTTCACCAACTTCGGATCGGATAGTCTCACTGTATATATAACCGGCGGTCCGAGACTCTCGGACGACTTGGCTACGTTTCGAGTCGCAAGCGGTGCTACTGAATCCGTGTCGTTCCGTGCGTACAGCAGATCGCCGCTACAGAAGAGACAGGGCAGGACGTACATTCGCGCGAAGTTTATAGAGGTATACTCCTCGTATCCTACCCGTTACGAGTTCGAGATCGTCCCCGAGACCGATCAGCCCTCGCCGACGCCAACCCCGACACCGACGGCGACACCAATACCAACACCGACGCCGACACCAGGGCCGCCCACGCACTTCCAGATCGACCTCGTCGAGGGCGAGCCGATCGAACGGCTGGATCCTGAGGCGGGCGACACGTACCACAAGCAAGGCCGGTTCATCACCGCGCTCACCCGCTCCGAGGAGGAGGGGAACGCCGGTGGGCCGGGGTCGTACATGGGCCGGACCTACGAGTCCGACGGTTGTGAGGTGGCCTACAGCCTGCTCGGTTTCGACCCCGACACCGGTCTCTCGGAGGTCGCCGTCGAAGTCTCGGACGTCGGTGGCTGTGAGGACATCACCCTCTCGTACGTCGGCTACGAACTCCCCGAGGGGACGACGGGCTGGGACCCCGATCGGGCCGACGAGCAGGAGCTCAGAGACTCGGAGACGGTGACGCTCGAACCGGGCCAAAGCACGTCCTTCATCGTTGACGTCGTCGATGAGGAAACCCCAACGCCGACGCCAACACCCTCACCGACGCCGACACCCAGGCCCGAGCTGCCCGTGGACTACCAGATCGATCTCGTCGAAGGTGACCCGATCGAGCGGCTGGACCCGGAGGCGGGTGACACGTATCACAAACAGGGTCGGCTCATCACCGCGTTCCTGATCGACGAGGACGACCGGCGGCGGGGCGGTCCCGGTTTTACTCCCCGTCGAACCTACTCCTCGGACGGCTGTGAAATCGACTACACGCGGCGGAGCTTCAATCCGAATACCGGTACGTCGCGTGTCGGCGTCACGGTCGAGGACGCGGGAGGCTGTGAGGGGATCACCCTCACGTATGTCGGTTACGAACTTCCCGACGGATCGACCGGCTGGGACGCCGATCGTGCCGACGAACAGGAGCTCAAGGATTCGATGACCCGTACACTCTCCCCCGGCGACGAAATGGTATTTATCGTCAACGTCTTCGACCAGGACCCCCCGACGACGGGCACGTTCGAAGTAGCGGACATCGACGCTCCTGACGTCGAACAGGGGGAGATAGCGAACGTGACCGCGACGATCGAGAACACCGGTGATACGGCCGGGACGCAAAAAGTTAATCTCTCGACGGAAGGTGCAGCCGCGAGAGGGGCGACCAAGCTAGATATCGTCTTCGTTGTCGATGATGTACACCCGTCACCGAACGAAATGGAGGACGTACAGGGGCACATTCGCAACTTTTCCAGCCAACTCGACCGGGCCGAGGTCGACGCACGATACGCACTCGTATCGTTTGCGAACGAGCCCGAAGTGGATCAGGAGTACACGAGCAATATCTCAGAATTCCAGGATAGCGTCGACCGACTCACGCGAACTAGCGGATCCGAGAGGGCGGACGCTTGGGATGCGATCCGTATGGCACTCGAATTAGAGGCTCGTGAGGATTCGACTCCCGTCGTTATCCTGATCGGCGAAGCACCGGCATACCACAACAACGAGTTCTCGGATCTCATCCGGTCCCAGGTTGCCTCCCTGATCGATGAGGCGAATGCCTCGTTGATCACCGTCACCTCCGTCCATAGTGACGTGGCTAGTCGGCACGGAGACACGACGGCACTCGCTGGTGACGTAGAAGACGGGACGCATTTCGATCTCGTGAAGTACGACTTCGGCGGCCCCATCTCGGACGAGATCGCCGCTCTGCTCATCGAACGATCGCGCACGCGAGAGGTGACCCTCGCGCTTGCCCCCGGCGAATCGGCACGAGTGTCGTACTCGGTGAGCACCGACGACGTTCCGCCGGGCACCTACAACATCACGGTCTCCACGGAGAACGAGTCCGAATCGACGACGCTCACCGTCACGGACTAACTCCCGGGCACCTTCTTCAGGTCTCGGACGGCAGCGGAGACGTGGCCGCGCTGTCGGTGGCAGTTCTCCGGGGGCTACCCGGCGGCGGATTCGCGTCTCGCCCGGGTCGCGGCGGCGATGGCTCCTCCTTCGCAGTTGAACCCGAGAACGTGATCCCGTCGTCGGACGGTGCGGCCGCTCCCCGTACCGGACGGACGCGGGCGATCGCCCGCCTCACTCCGCCTCTTCCGTCTCCAGCGCCTCCTCTATGAACTCGTGGGCCTCGCGGAGGATGTCCCGGGGGCCGTCCTGGGTGATGGTATTGATCGCCTGCTCGTAGTCGCGCCACTGCAGGTCGCGGTGCTCCTTGGATAGCTCTGCGGACGCCTCGAACGACCTCGCGATGAACAGGTGGACCGTCTTGTGGATGGTCTTCCCGTTCGCCTCGAAGACGTAGTCGTAGTCCTCACGGAAGCCGTCGATGAGCCGGAATTCGTCGATCCCGGCCTCCTCTTTCACCTCGCGGATGGCGGTCTGTTGTAGCTCCTCCTCGCCCTCGACGCCGCCCTTCGGGAACTCCCAGTCCCCGGGACGGCTCTTGAGCAGGAGGTACTCCCGCCGGCCACGCGTGTCGCGAAAGAGGATGGCTCCCGCGCTCGTGGCCTCTAGCATACGCGTGAATACTCCACGACCATTTAAATCCGTGTCGGACCACACACGATTCTGAACTCCGCGGGAACCGCCGCGGTCGTTCGTGGCATCCCATCCCGGAAACGCGCCCGTCCGGCGGGACGAACCACCCACCTACGCCGGGATCCGTCTCAGTCCTGTGGGGCCGGCTCGCCCGTCGGGGGGTCTGCCACGTCGAGACTCTCCTCGACCTGCGAGAACACCAGCGCCAGCGCCACCGCCGCGAGTCCGGCCCCGAACGCGAACGGGACGACGAACCCGTAGGAGACGAGGAACCCGGATACGAGGGGGCCGAACGCCACTCCCAGCCCGAACGCCATCGTCAGCACCGAGAGCTGCGTCCCCGACTGGCCCTCGCGGGCCAGGTCGCCGGCGAGCGCGAGTGCGGGGGCGAACACGCACGCGACGGCGACCCCCTGGACGAACCGCGCGACGAGCATCAGCAGCGGGTCGGTGACGAACCCCTGTGCGAGCACCGACGGGACGAGGATCACGAACCCCGCGAGCAGGAACGGGCGACGGCCGTACTCGTCGGACCAGCGTCCGATGGGGACCTGGAGGAGGACGTTGGCGATGACGACCGCGGAGAACTGGAGACCGAACAGCGTCGAGCCCTGGCCGAGACGGGCGTTGATCGTCTCCTGGAGGGTGGCGTACAGCGCGATGGTCAGTGCCATGAACAGCGTCCCGACGCCGAGGACGAAAACCGGGTCTAACCCCCCGCCATCCCGGTCGAGGACGGCGATCGAGAGGGTGTCGCCCGCGTCGGCGTCGGGTGACTCGGGGTCGTTCACGAGCAGGAAGACGAGCGCGAAGCTCACGACCGCTCCGAGGACCGCGACGGCGAACGCGGCGTCGAACCCCGAGACCGCCATCCCTCCGAGCGCGGGTAGCCACGCCGGGAGGGCGTACGTGACGACCTGGTCGCCCCCGAACCCGCCGGTGACGACCGCGCCCGCGACGACCGGCCCGAACCCGAAGCCGATCAGCCGGAAGGTGTTGAACACCCCGAAGTTCCCGCCCCGCTCGCGGTTCGAGGTCGCGTAGTCGTTGACCAGCGCCACCGTCACGGGAACGGTGAACGCCGCACCGAGCCCCTGGAGGCCTCTGACGACCACCACCGACCAGTAGGAGGTGACGAACGGGTAGGCCGCCGAGGCGACGGCGAAGATCACCAGCCCGAGCAGGATGTAGAACTTCCGCCGGTTCGTCCGGTCCGACAGCCGGCCGGTGAACGGCTGGCCGAAGCTGTTCAGGAAGCCGAACAGCGAGAGCACCACGCCGATGAGGAACTCCTCGGTGAGCCGGAAGCCGAGCACCTGCCCGTCGACGATGCCGGCGATCGATATCTCCCCGCTGGCGATGTAGAGCGGCAGGACGATGATGAGAAAGGAGTTCCCCAGGGCGTCTGCCATCCGCGCCATGGCCAGCGCCAGCACGCGTCGGTCGACGCCCAGAACCATTCGTTCGGGAGGTGGACCGTCGGCCGTAAGACGGTTTCCATGCGCCTCACTCCTGCCGGAAGCCGACCGACCACCCCGACAGCGCTCGGAGAGACTGACCTCGGTCGAGTGGTCGCCCGGGAAGCGAGGCGTGGCCGACACCTGGGCCACGACGAAAGCGGCTTGACCGGTCGGGGCCAGGTCCGTTCATGGACGAGCGCGAACACGCCCGAGAACGGCGTCGACTGCGAACCCTCGCCGACTACCAGTTCGGGCGGGGTGCGGGTCGGGCGCTGTTCGACGAGGATGTCGTCGTCCGGCGGACGAGCACGGGTCGACCACAGCAGGTGCTCGCGGACGGCTCGCGGCTGGTCTCCTACGGGACCGACGGGCGGTTCACCCTCGGCGTGGCGGGCGGTCGACGGCTCCACGCCGCGCTCTCCCCGCCGGCGTACCGCGTGGTCGTGGGCGACGAGAGCGAGCCGTTCCTCCGGGATGGGGCGAACGCGTTCGCCAAGTTCGTCACCGACATCGACCCCGCGATCCGGCCGGGCGACGAGGTGCTCGTCGTCCACGAGCGGGGCGACCTCCTCGCGGTCGGACGCGCGGAACTCCCCGGGGAGGCGATGCTGGAGTTCGGGACGGGGATGGCGGTGAAGACGAGGGAGGGTGCGGGCGAGCCCGACGGGACGGTGTGACGCGGGTCCCCCCCACGTGTCGCCGTCGCTGTCACCGACGCTCGCCAGGTCGTTTCAGACCGTGAAAACGCTCGCGGGTCGCTTTATACGTACCTCCACAAGTGGAATCCGGGGTGAGTGGGGCCCATCGATGATGGGGCTGTCCGACGAGGACGCGTTGCGGGCCCCACCGCCTCGGGGTGGCGGATGCACCCGACCGTCGCCGAGACGGCCCGGGAATCCCGTTACGATATCGGTGTACGGCAGGGGGGAGTAACGGTCACCCGGCGTCGACGGCGACGTCCGATCGCCGGTCACTCGTGCGTGGCACGCCGTGCCCGCACGGAGTGAGTAGGCTTTTTTATTGGGCGTCCCTCCCGACGGGTATGTTCGGAGGAGGCGGCGGCGGACTCAACCCCCGCAAGATGAAGCAGATGATGGAACAGATGGGGATCGACCTCACCGAGATCGACGCCGAGGAGGTGATCATCCGGACGGCCGACGAGGAGCTGGTCTTCGACGACGCGGACGTCCAGCGGATGGACGCCCAGGGCCAGGCGACCTACCAGATCGTCGGCTCGCCCGAGAGCCGCCCCCGGTCGGACTCCGGGTCGAGCGGGGACGACGCCGCCACGGCCGGGGCGGTCGAGGCGGCCGATCCGGAGGAGGATACGGAGTCGTCGGGCGGGGACGACATCCCGCAGGCCGACGTCGAGATCGTCGCCGGACGGACCGGGGCGAGCGAGGCGGAGGCGCGGGAGGCGCTCGAAGCCGCCGACGGCGACCTCGCGGCCGCGGTCGAGCGGCTGGAGTGACCGACACGGGAGAGCGCGACCGACCGACCTTCCTCCTCGTCAGCGGCGACCGCGAGTTCCTCCTCTCGCCCGGCGAGGAGAAGGGGACCGACCTCGGCGTGCTCGAACTGCCGGAGGACGCCGACCCCGGGGACGTCGTCGAGACGCATCTCGGCGAGCCGTTCTCGGTCCGGGAGCTCCGGGGACCCGACCTGTTCGACCACATGGAGCGGACGGGCGCGCCGATGATGCCCCGCGATATCGGCCTCCTGATGGGCCACACGGGGGCATCGGCCGGCGACCGCGTACTCGACGCCGGGACCGGCACCGGCGTCCTCGCGGCGTACCTCGGACGGGCCGGTGCCTCGGTCACGACCTACGAGTCGAACCCCGACTTCGCGGACGTCGCCCGCGGGAACATGGCGCTCGCGGGGGTCGCCGACCGCGTCGAGGTGCGGACCGGCGACGTCACCGCCGACCTCGACGACCTCTCGGGCGGGTTCGACCTCCTCACGCTCGACACCGGGGACGCCCCGACGGTGATCGAGCGCGCGCCGACACTGCTCCGGGCTGGCGGGTTCCTCGCCGTCTACACGCCGTTCGTCGAGGGGACGCGCGAGGCGGCCCTCGCGGCCCGCGAGGCGGGGCTGGCGGAGGTGGAGACGTACGAGACGATCCAGCGGCGGATGGACTTCGACGACCGCGGCTCGCGCCCGGGCACGGCGGGCGTCGGTCACACTGGCTACCTCACGTTCGCACGGATGCCCGCGGACGGGGAGTGACTCGGGGCCGGCCCGGACTCGTCTCGCCGGCTTCCCCGTCGTTAAGTTCACGCCGACACAACCCCCTGCC
The DNA here is from genome assembly GCF_037335815.1 of Salinirubellus litoreus. Classification (NCBI taxonomy): domain Archaea; kingdom Methanobacteriati; phylum Methanobacteriota; class Halobacteria; order Halobacteriales; family Natronomonadaceae; genus Salinirubellus; species Salinirubellus litoreus. The sequence goes on from NZ_CP147841.1 coordinate 1,699,102, forward strand.
ATGAGCGAGAGCGATGCCGACGAGGTCGAGCCGCGGGTCGAGGAGACTCGGACCTGGCCGGAGCTAGCGATCAGCCTCTACGACCGCCTGACCGGCCGCGGTGCCGAGATAACCTACGAATTCTCCGACATGGAGGTGGACGTCCCGAGCAAGACCGGACCGGACGCCGACCACGCCCAGTGGCGGATCGACGGGACGCTCCGCATCGCCACCCGCGAGCGCGACCGCGACGGCGACGACTCCGACTGACGGTGACGCCCGTTCGAGACCTCTTCGAAGCGCTCCAGGGCGATCTCGCCGACCGAGCGCCGATAGACGTCACCGCGGACCTCTCGCTCGCCGTCGACGGCGAGCCGGTCCGCGTCGAGTCGTACACCGACCTCGTGACCGTCGACCTGCGGTCCGTTCGATCGGCGGTCCGGCTCCTCCGTCGACACCGCGACCGGGCGGGTGACCTCCCCGACCTGCTCGCGGCCGCCGGACTGACCGTCGAACTGACGGTCGGCGGGACCACGGTCGTCCGCGCGGGGGCCGACGCCGACGCCGGGTCGCTGGAGCGACGCTTCGGCTACCCGGCAGTTCGGCTCCGGCCGCTCGGCTGCCTCCTCGCGGTGCTCCGCTCGCCGCGGTAGTCGTTCCCGACCTATCCGGTCGCCCGAACCAGATCGAGTAGCTCCTCCTGGTAGCCGCTCGCGTCGGGATCGACGTCGGCCAGCAACTCACCGAGCCCGGACTCGGGGTAGACGCCGCCGGCGACGTGGAACCTCTCGTCGAGCCAGACGGCGATGAACCCCCTGACACGGAGGTCGACGCTCAGGCCGCCGTCCCGGAGCGGGTAAATCGCCCGGTAGTCGGTGAGCCGCGCTCGCGCGCCCGAGTCGGTCCGCACGTTCCGTGTCCGCCCGCGGTCGACGTTCACGAACCCTCGCTCGCGGAGGTCCTCCGCGAACTCCCGTCGGGCCTCGTTCGCCACGGTCGACCTGATGAGGGATGCGACGCCGGGGGAGAGCGGTGGTGAGAACTCGACGGTGCTGGCGAAGAAGAACCGGCAGAGCCGGTCGACGCCCGTGGCCTCCCCCACCGCACGCCGGAGGGTGGCGTCCTCGTAGACGCGGGTGTGGCCCTCGACGCGGGCCGCCGACAGCTCGAACAACGTCTCGGTGGACTCCTCGACGAGCTCCCAGCCCCCGGCTTCGAGACGCCCGGTCGGCTCGCCGACCGGGCCGGTGCTCGTCCCCTCGGACATACCCCGGCTACGGGCGGGTGACGTATAGTCCTGTGTCCGACGGCAGTCCCCCGGGTGAGCCGGTCGTCCTCGCTCCCGGTCGGGGGGACGGGAGGCGGTCGCGAGCCGGCGGTCGGATCAGAACAGTTCGACCCGGATGCCGTCCGCCTCCAGCGCCTCCGCGAACGCGCTCGCGTCGGTCTCGATGGCCTCGAACGTGTCGTAGTGGACCGGGAGGACGAGGTCGGGATCGACGCTCCGGGCGAACTCCGCCGCTTCCTCCCGGTCCATCGTGTAGTGCCCGCCGATCGGCGGGATGAACACGTCGGCGGTGATCGACTCGTGGTGAGGGAGGAAGTCGGTGTCCGAGGGGAAGTAGACCGTCGTCCCGTCGAGGTCGAACACGAGGCCGATGACCTCCCCGTCGGCGTGGAACGGGTTCCCCTCGTCGTCGAGGTGCTCCCCCTCGGGATCGTTGTAGGCCGGGACGGCCCGGACGTCGATCCCCGCCACGGTCGTCTCACCCTCGTAGGGGAGGTCGATCACGTCGAAGTCGAGGTCGGTCGTATCGACCGCCTCGTAGACGGCGACGGTCGCGTCGGGTCCGGCGACTGCCGCGATCCCCTCGGGATCGTAGTGATCGAAGTCGTCGTGCGTGACGAACACGACGTCCCCATCGCCGGGTTCGCCGTCGAGGACCTCCGCCCACGGGTCGATGTAGACGACGGTCTCGCCGGTGTCGATACGGACGCTCGCGTGTCCGGGTCGCTCGAACGACAGCCCCTCGTATTCGACGGACATGGTTCGGGAGCCACTACCGCCTCCCGTCTAATATCGGTTGGGAGTCGAGTTCTCGCGGGGTGGTCGCCACCTCGGGGGCAGGACGGCGCGAGCGGCGGGGACGATGGGAAACGTCTAAGTCGGCGTGCGCCGTCCGCCCTCTCATGCGAGGTGTCACACGTCGTGGTGGCCGCCGGCGGGGCCCGACCCACGGGTGTGACCGCGCGTTCGCTTCTCCGAAACGGAAACGGCGGTAGCCACCGGTTCGTGGCGGGCGTGGCGACCCCGTCGCGGGCCACCGCCGACCGGACCGTACCCGACCACCCGACAGCGTACACGACACACAGCACATGACACACGAGCCGTTCACCGGCGTCTTCCCCGCGATGACGACGCCGTTCCACGACGACGAGAGCATCGACTTCGAGACACTGCAGGCGAACACCCGACGACTCGAACGCGCGGGCGTCGCCGGGGTCGTCCCCGTCGGGACGACCGGCGAGTCCGCGACCATGACCCACGACGAACACGTCGAGGTGGTCGAGGCGGTCGTCGACGCGGTCGAGGACGTGCCCGTCATCGCCGGCTCCGGGTCCAACAACACCCGCGAGGCGCTCGACCTCTCCCGACGCGCCGCCGATGCGGGTGCCGACGGTCTCCTCCTCATCTCGCCGTACTACAACACGCCCGAACCCGACGGGATGGAGGCGCACTTTCGGGCGGTCGCCGACGAGGTCGACCTCCCCCAGATCGTCTACAACGTCCCCAGCAGGACGGGGCGGAACATCGAGGTCGGGACGGCGGTGAACCTCGCCTCCCACCCCAATATCGTCGGCTACAAGGCCGCCAGCGGCGACATGGCCCGTATCTCCGAGGTCATCGAGCGAACCCGCGAGGAGGAGTTCACGGTGCTGTCGGGCGACGACGCACTCAACTACCCCATCGTCGCGGCCGGGGGATCGGGCTGTATCAGCGTCGCGGCGAACGTCGAGCCCGAGCGGTGCGTCGCGCTGATCGACGCCGCGCTCGACGGTGATCTGGACTGCGCACGCGACCTCCACCACGAGATGGGGCCGCTGTTCCGCACCCTGTTCGTCGAGACCAACCCCATCCCGGTCAAGGAGGCGATGGCGATGCGCGGGCACATGCCCCGGACGATGCGCCCGCCGCTGTCGTACCTCTCCGAGGAGCACCGCGAACGGCTCCGCTCGGTGCTCGCGGAACTCGAACCCGAGGCGACGGCAACGGCATGAGCGGGTTACGAGTCGTCGTCACCGGCGCGACCGGTCGGATGGGCGGCGCGGTCGTGGAGGCGGCCGCCGAGCGCGGGCACGAGGTCGTCGCGGTCACCGAGACCGCGCCGATGGACGTCCCGGACGTGGACGAGACGTTCGCGGGCTCGGACCTCCGGGCGGCACTGGAGGACGCGGACGTACTCGTCGACTTCACGGTCCCCGAGGCGAGCCTCGACTACGTCTCGACGGCGGCCGAGGCGGGCGTCCCCTGCGTCGTCGGGACGACCGGATTCGGCGAGGAGGGCACCTCGCGGCTCCGGGAGGCGAGCGGGCGCGTCCCGGTGCTGAAGGCGGCGAACTTCGCCCGCGGCGTCCAGGCGCTCCTCCGGGCGGTCCACGCGGCGGTCGATGCCCTCCCGGGCTACGATATCGAGCTGACCGAGACCCACCACAACGGCAAGCGCGACGCCCCCTCGGGGACGGCGCTGACCGTTCTCGACGAGATAGACGACGCCCGCGGGGACGACCCGGAACGGGTCTACGGTCGGGAGGGCGAACAGCCCCGCGAGGACGGGGAAGTGGGCGTCCACGTCCGGCGTGCGGGCGACGTCCGCGGCGAGCACGAGGTGCTCCTGGCGGGGAACGAGGAGGTGCTCACGCTCGCGCATCGGGCGGAGTCACGAGGGGTGTGGGCGGCGGGGTCGCTCGACGCCGCCGAGTGGCTCGTCGGGCGGACCCCGGGGTACTACGGGTTCGGGGACGTGCTCGGAGGTGAACGAACGTGAACTCGACACTGGAATCGGACGTGACGGCGCTGTGGGAACGGTACGACGACGGGCTGACGGCCGCCGAGGCCGGCCGCGAGGAGCTCGACACCCTCGACGCCTTCCTCGACGCGCTCGAAGCGGGGGAGGTCCGTGCGGCCGAGAAGCGCGACGGCACCTGGACGGCGAACGAGTGGGTCAAGCGCGGGGTCCTGCTGAACTTCGGGCTGCGCGAGACCGTCGCCCACCACCACGGCGGCGTCGACTACCACGACGTCCTCCCGCTCCGGCGGACCGACGACCTCCACGAGCGAGGCACTCGAAACACCCCCGACGGGACGGTGATTCGGCGGGGAGCGTACGTCGGGAGCGATGCGATCCTGATGTCCCCCGCGTTCGTCAACGTCGGGGCCCACGTCGGCGACGGCACGCTCGTCGACTCCTGTGACACGGTGGGGTCGTGTGCGCAGATCGGCGAGGGCGTGAAGCTCGGGGCGAACACGCTCGTCGGGGGCGTGCTCGAACCGGTCGAGGACGCGCCCGTCGTCGTCGAGGACGGGGTCTCGCTCGGGGCCGGGTGTCGCGTCACGTCGGGCTTCGTCGTCGGCGAGGACTCCGTGGTGGGCGAGAACACGCTGCTCACCCCGCGAATCCCGATCTACGACCTCGTCGAGGAGGAGGTGCGCTACGGCGAACTACCTCCCGAGCGGCGCGCGTTCATCCGCTACGTGGAGTCGAGCGTCGGCGAACACGACCTGTTCGAGGGCGGCGCGTACAAGCCCGCGGTGGTCGCCACCCACGTCGAGGAGGACACGCTCGAGGCGACGAGGCGCGAGGGCGCGCTCCGGGAGTGAGACGGATGAGATGTAGCACGGGCGAACGCCGCCGAAGCCCGCGGCCGCTGGGCCGCCACGCGCGCTCTGCTCGATTCCGACGGGGAGAGACGAATCCGGCCGAGCGAAGCGGCCCCGGGAGGTGCGTCCCGTGACAGACAACCCCCCGATCCGGCGACTCGACGACTGGGAGGCCGAGGGGCTGCGCGACCTCGCCGACGAGTTCGACACCCCGCTGTACGTATACGATCTCGAACGGGTGCGCGAGAACGCCGCCCGGCTCCGTGAAGCGTTTCCGGACGCCGACGTGGCGTACGCGGTGAAGGCGAACACGACACGACCGGTGCTCGAAGCGCTCGAAGCCACCGGAATCGACGCCGAGTGCGCGGCCGCCGGCGAGGTCAGGCGTGCGCTCGACGCCGGCTTCCCGGCCTCGAGGGTCCGCTACACGGCCGTGAACCCGCCGGCGTGCGACCTGGACCACGTCTGCTCGCTCGATTCGTCCACCGAACTCACGGTCACCGTCGGCGCGGCGGACACGCTCGACCGTGTCGCGGCCCGGGGTTTCGACGGCCCGCTGTGTATCCGGGTGAATCCCGGGATCGGCACGGGCCACCACGCGAAGGTCTCGACGGGGGCCGAACCGAAGTTCGGCGTCCCCTACGACCGGGCCGCGGCGGTCGCCCGCGCCGCCGCCGACCGCGGGTTCGATGTCGTGGGGATCCACGCCCACGCGGGGTCAGGCATCTCCGGCGAGGACCTCTCGGCCCACCGGGAACTCGTCCGGCGGATGGGCGACCTCGCCCGCGACATCGCCGACCTGGATCTCGAATTCGTCGCGGTCGGCGGCGGGTTCGGCGTCCCCTACCGGGAGGACGAGGAACCGCTCGACCTCGATGCCGTGGCCGGGGCGACGCGGGAGGCGATCGGGGACGTCGAACCCCGGCTGGCGATCGAGCCCGGCCGGTACTTCGTGGCCGACGCGGGCGTGCTCCTCACCACCGTGAACACGGTCAAGGAGACGCCCGAGACGACGGTCGTGGGTATCGACGCCGGGATGACCACGCTCCTCCGGCCGGCGATGTACGACGCCTACCACGCGGTCCGGAGCCTCGAGCCGGACCGGCCGCCGCGCGATCCGGTGTCGTGCGAGGTCGCAGGCCCGGTCTGCGAGACGGCGGACGTGCTCGGCCGGGACCGGACGCTTCCCGACCCGACCCGCGGGGACCTCCTCGCGGTGGGGAACGCGGGGGCGTACGGCTACGAGATGAGCAGTCAGTACAACTCCCGGCCCCGCCCGGCGGTGGTCGCGCTCGACGGCGGATCGGCGCGGCTGGCGGTCCGGCGCGAGACGCTGGCGGATCTGACGCGCCTGGAAGTCGAGAGCGGCCCCGGCTCCGCTCGATCGGAGGACCGGGACGAGCGGGATGGGACGACCCGAGCGGACCGTGGGTCTCAAGTGGGTGAGGCGGCTGGAAGTGGCATGACCGACGAGTTCGGGAGTGACGACGGACGGGACGAACGATGGTAGACGTAGACAAGTACCACGGGACCGGAAACGACTTCGTCGTCGTGGACGCGGCCGAGGAGGTGCCCGACCGGCGGGCGTTCGCGGCCGACCTCTGCGACCGGACGGACGGTATCGAACCTCCCGAGAATGGGACCGGGACGAGGGGTGCGGACGGCGTCCTCTTCCTCTCGCTCGAGCCGACGTACAGTCCCCCGCGGGTCGTCATGACGCTCGTCCAGCCGGACGGGAGCGTCGCGGCGATGTGCGGCAACGGTGCCCGGGTTACCGCCCGGTGGGCCGCCGACCGGACCGGAAGCGACGAGGTGATGATCGACACGCTCTCCGGCACCCGGTCCGCCACGCTCGACCGCGAGACCGGCGAGGTGACCGTCGACATGGGCCGACCGACGTTCGATCCCCCGGACGTCCCGGTCCGCTCGGAGGAGCCGTTCGTCGAGCGCGAGGTCGAGGGTGTAGTCGTGACCGCAGTGAACACGGGCGTCCCGCACGCCGTCGCGTTCGTCGAGAGCGTGGACGAGGTGGACGTCGAGTCGGTCGCACCGCCGGTCCGCCACGCCGAGGTCTTCCCCGAAGGGGCGAACGTGACGTTCGCCTCCGAACGGGCCGACGGCGGCTACGACCAGCGGACGTTCGAACGCGGGGTCGAGGGCGAGACCCGCTCGTGTGGGACCGGCGCGGTCGCCGTGGCGGCGGTCGCTAACCGCCTCGGTCGCGTCGAGACCGACGAGCCCGTCGTGGTCTCCCCGCCCGGCGGCGACCTCGCGGTGAGCGTCACCGGCTCGGGGTCGACGCTCCGCGGGCCGGTCGTCCACGAGTTCGAGGGGTCGAGCACTCCCGCCGGGCCGCGCCGACTCGATCGCGTGGCGGGGGACGACGACTGAACATGTCGGCGTTCGACCCGATCGCGTTCCACGAGCGGGCGGTCCGGACACCCTCCCACGAGGACGTGACCGAGATGCGTGACGTCCTCGTCGAGACGCTCGAGGAGCACGAGACGGAGCCCGAGGTCGACGACGCCGGGAACGTCCTGGCCTCGCGCGGCGAGGGCGATACCCACCTCGTCCTGAACACCCACATCGACACCGTCCCGCCGCACGTCCCCTATTCGAGGGACGACGACGTGGTGAGCGGTCGCGGCTCCTGCGATGCGAAGGGACCGCTCGCGTCGCTGCTCGACGCGTTCCTCGCCTGCGAGCCGGGGAACGGGCGAGTGACGCTCGCGGTGACGCCCGACGAGGAGACCACCTCGACGGGCGCGGCCGCGCTCGACTTCGACGCCGACGGCTACGTCGTCGGCGAACCCACGGGGCTGGACGTGTGTACGGCCGCGCGCGGGCGGTTCGAGGGGGTCGTCTCGGTGAGCGGGGTCGCGGCCCACGCCGCCGAGCCACAATCGGGCGTGAACGCCGTCGCGGCGCTCGAAGGGCTCCTCGCCGCCGTCCGGAGCTTCGACGGGACGCACGGTCCCGGCGAGCACGCCCAGTTAGGGGGGCCGACGCTCACCGTCACCACCGTCGAGGGGGGCGAGGCGACGAACCAGGTCCCCGCGGAGTGCCGGTTCACGCTCGACCGCCGATCGGTCCCTCCCGAGACCGCCGAGGGGTTCCGGGCGGAGCTGGACGAACACCTCCGGTCGCACGCACCCGATGGGGCGAGCGTGGAGTTCGCGCTGCGCGACCGACCCACGCCGCACCTCGAGGCGTGGGCGACCGACCCCGACGCGCCGCTGGTCGGGCGACTCGTCGAGGAGAGCGGGGGGGAGACGCGGCCGTTCACCGCCGCGACGGAGGCCTCGTACTTCGCGGCGGACGCCCCGACCGTCGTCTTCGGTCCGGGCGTCCTCGCCGACGAGGAGGGCGCGGTCGCCCACGCCGAGCGGGAGTACGTCCGGCTCCCGGAGGTCGAGGCGGCGGGGGATGCGGTGAGGCGGACGATCGACGCGCTGCTCGGCTGAGACCGGCCAGCGTGCGTCAGCTCCTCGCCTCCCGTTCCTTTCACATCTCGTCATCGTCGGATCTAGGACGTCCCGCACGAGGGACGGCGACCCGGCGCGACTGGGCAGACGGGCACAACGTATAGTAGCGGGCACGGCCACCCACGGCCATGGACACGGAGGGACTGGAGACGGGCGAACGGCTCGTCGAACGGCTGGCAGCCGGCGGCGTCGAGTACGTCTTCGCGACGTTCGGGACCGACCACCCGACGCTAGTGAAGGGGCTTTCACGCGACGCGGCACCCACCACGGTGCTGGCGTCGGACGAGACGGTCGCGGCGAGCGCCGCGCACGGCTACGCGCAGGTCACCGGCGACCCGCAGGCCGTGCTCGTCCACGTCGACGTGGGGACGGCCAACCTCGGGCCGGCCCTCCACAACGCGTCGCGCTCGCACGTCCCGATGCTCGTCCTCGCCGGTCGGACCCCGCTCACGACCCGCGGCGAGCGCCCGGGATCGCGGAGCATCTTCGTCCACTGGTACCAGGACGTCTACGACCAGCAGGGACTCGTCCGGGAGTACGCCAACTGGACGTACGAACTCGAGACGGGGGCCAACGTCGATCGGGTCCTCGCCCGGGCGTTCGACACCGCCGAGGGGCCGCCCGCGGGCCCGTCCTATCTCACGCTCCCGCGGGAGGTGCTTCGCGAACCCGCCGAGACGTCGCCGGACGTCGGGACCGGCCGCCGGGAGACGGCACCCGCGACCGCGAGCCGTGAGACGAGAGAACGACTGCTCGATCTCCTCGATTCGGCCGAGGACCCGCTGGTCGTCACGTCGTACCTCGGTCGCGAGGAGGCGGCCGTCGGGACGCTCGTCGAGTTCGCGGAGACGGTCGGTGTGCCGGTCGTCGAGGCCGCCCCGGCGTTCGACATGAACTTCCCCCGGGACCACCCGCTCCACCTCGGGTTCGGGGCCGAACCGTGGCTCGACGACGCCGACCTCGTCCTCGTCGCGGCCTGCGACGTCCCGTGGGTCCCCTCCCGCGCGACGCCCGGGGAGGACGCAACGGTCGTCCACGTCGACCCCGACACGGAGAAGGGCCAGTACCCGCTCTGGGACTTCCGCCCCGACCTGGCCGTCCGCGCGGACCCCGCGACGGTGCTCGCGGACCTGGCCGCGCGGTACGAACCCGGCGAGCGGACCGAGGACCGGACCGCCCGCGCCGCCGAGCGCCACGACGCGCTTCGAGAGAGCTGGAACGACGCGGTCGATGACGACCCCGACCGCATCACACCCGCCGTCCTCTCGCGGGCCATCGGGGAGGCCGTCGGCCCCGAGGCCGTGATCGTCGACGAGACCGTGACGAACACGGTGTCGGTGCTGCGTCACCTCGAACGGACCGAACCCGGGACGTACTACTCCTACTGTTCGAGCGGGCTGGGGTGGGCGCTCGGGGCCTCGATCGGCGTCAAACTCGCCCGGCCGGACCGGACGGTGGTGACGACTGTGGGCGACGGCTCGTTCGTGTTCGGCAACCCCCTCGCGGCCGCCGCGACGGTCCGTGCCTGCGGCGCTCCCCACCTGTGGGTCGTCTACGACAACGGCGGCTGGCGGGCGGTGTCGGACGCCGTCCACGACCAGTACGAGGATCCCGACTTCCTCGACGACGCCTTCACCCGGTTCGACCCGTCGCCGGACTACGCGGGGGCCATGGCGGGGATGGGGTGTCACGCGGAACGGGTCACCGAACCCGAGGACCTCGCCCCCGCTCTCGACCGGGCGCTCGAAGCCGTCGAGAGCGGGACGCACGCCGTACTCGACGTCGCCGTGGAGTAGCCGCTCGCGGCTACGATACTCGCTGGTCAGAACTGTCCTCTCCACCGAGGGGAGGACTCGCTCCGGTCGTTCGGTTCCGGATCGGGAGGGCTCAGATCCCGTCGGGATCGCGTGCGGCCTTCACCGTCCGGACGGCGGCGACGTTCTCGGGCACGTCGTGGACCCTGACGATATCCGCACCGCGGTCGGCCGCGAGCGCCGTCGCCGCGACAGTGGCGGGAAGGCGCTCGTCGTCGGCGTAGCCGACGAGGTCGAACATCGACTTGTGCGAGTGACCAACCAGCACGGGACACCCCAGCGAGCGGAACTCCCCGATCCGGCCCAGGAGCTCGAAGTTCTCGTGGCGTGTCTTCCCGAACCCGAGGCCGGGGTCGACGATGATCTGCGAGCGGTCGAGACCCGCCCGCTCGGCGAGCAGGACGCGTTCGGCCAGGGCGTCGAGCGTGTCCTCGACCACGTCGTCGTACTCCACTCGGGTACCCGGATCGACCGGCGCGTCGATGGAGTGCATCACCACCACCGGGACGTCTCGATCGGCGGCGACCAGGCGCATCTCGGGGTCCTCGAGACCGGAGACGTCGTTGAGGATGTCGGCACCGGCGTCGAGCGCCGCCCGTGCCACCTCGGCCTTCCGCGTGTCGATCGAGACCAGCGCGTCGAGATCCGTGATCGCCTCGATCACGGGGACGACCCGCGCTATCTCCTCCTCGACGGGGACTGGTTCGGCCCCGGGCCGGGTCGACTCCCCGCCGACGTCGACGACGTCCACGCCCACCTCGACCATCCGCTCGGCGCGGGCGACGGCGGCCTCGACGTCGTCGTACTCCCCGCCGTCGTGGAACGAGTCCGGCGTGACGTTGAGGATGCCCATCACCGCCGTGCCGTCCTCCCAGGGGTAGCCGTGCCGCTCGCGTGGCGTCGTGGTCGCACCCGGGTCGAGCGCCCCCCGGACGTCGGTCGCGAGGCGGGTCAGTCCCCGATCGGAGCCCTCCAGCCGCGTCGCGAGCCGCTCGAACCCGTCGAGCGTCCCCGACAGCACCGCGTCGACGAGGTCGTGGGTCGTGGACTCGACCCCGGAGGTCGCACACGCGACGCCCGCGCCGAGCGCCTCCGCGCGGAGCGTCTCCGCCCGCCCGCCCTCCACGCGCACGCGGAGGGTCCGGTGGACCCCCTCGCTCGCCAGACGCTCGACGTCGACCTCGGGGACGTCGGCGTCCGCGAGCACCGCGCTCGCCGTCTCCACGTCGGGAACTCGCTTCCGTACCGGCGTGCGGGTCCACCGACGGCGGGCCTCGGCCACCGTGAACAGCGATCCGGTGACGACCACCGCGTCCCCCGCGCTCGCGTCGTCGAGCGCGTCGTCGAGCGCCCCGCCCACGTCGTCGGTCTCGATCACCGTCCCGGCGCGTCCCTCGAACGAGACGGCTAGCGCGCTCGCCGTCTCCGCGCGGTCCATCCCCGGCCGGCAGGTGTAGACCCGCTCGGCGCGCGGGAACGCCGCGGCCATCCCGGCGTGGTCCTTGTCGGCCATCGCACCGACGACGAGGTGGAGGGCGTCGTACTCGAACGATTCGAGCGTCTCGGTCAGGCGCTCGGCGCTCCCCGGGTTGTGCGCGCTGTCGAGGACGACGAGCGGCTCGCGACCCATCACCTCCAACCGCCCCGGCCAGTGGGCGTTCCGGAGCCCGCGTTCGAGGTGCGCCCCGGTCACGTCGGTCCCGGTCGCGGCTCCGACCTGCCGGCAGAGCGCGGCGGCGCCCCCGGCGTTCAGCGACTGGTGGGAGCCGAGCAGCGGGAGCCGTGTCTCGACCGCCCAGTCCGGCCCGGTCAGCTCGACGGCCCCCTCGATGCCCTCCCGCCCGCCGTACTCGACGAGTACGTCCGCCTCGTCGTCGGTTCCGACCCGGAGGACGTCACCCGCCGTCGCCCGCACCGCGTCGAACGCCTCGCCCTCGGTCGCGGTGACGAGCGGTCCGCCCGCGGGGGCGACGTGAGCCTTGTCGTGGGCGATCTCGGCGACCGTGTCCCCGAGGATATCGGCGTGTTCGAGCGTGACGCTCGTCACCGCGCTCGCGATCGGGTCACAGACGCTCGTGGCGTCGTACCGACCGCCGATACCCACCTCCAGCACCGCGACGTCGACCGCCTGACGGTCGAACTCCCACAGCCCGAGCGCGGTCAGCGCCTCGAAGAACGTCGGCGAGTCGTTCCCGGCGGCCCGGCGGTCGAGGTACTCACGGCAGTCCTCGACGAACTCGGCCACCCGCGCCTTCCTCACGGGACGGCCGTTCACCCGTACCCGCTCGCGGACGTCGTCCAGGTGTGGCGAGGTGTAGAGGCCGACGTCGAGCCCCGTCTCCCGGAGAATCCGCTCGACCATGCGGGACGTGCTCCCCTTCCCGTTCGACCCCGCAACCTGCACCACCGTCAGGTCCTCGTGGGGGTTCCCGAGATGTGCGAGGAGGTCGCGCGTGGACTCCACGCCCCGCTTCGGGGCGAACCGTCCGAGATCGAACAGGGCGTTCGCCGCCGCCTGGTACTCCATACCCGCTCGACCCGCGGAGCGCGCTTTAGCCCTTCGGCACCAGAACACGTCGTCGCCCGTTCCCCCCACCGACACCCCTGGACGGGTCGCGGGCTGCCGGGCGTGGCTTCCCTCTCCATCGTGTCGTCCCGATCCCGATCGGGGTGGTGCCATCCGTGGGATCGCGCCCACCCGTTCCGGTGGGTCAGTCGTGGCGGAACGCCCGCGAGCCGGTGAACGCCATCGCCATGTCGTGTTCGTCGGCGGCCGCGATCACGTCGTCGTCGTTGACCGATCCACCCGGCTGAACGACCGCCTCGACGCCCGCCTCGGCGGCCGCCTCGATCCCGTCCGGGAACGGGAAGAACGCGTCGGAGGCCATCACCGCTCCCTCCGCGTCCTTCCCCTCCGCGTGTTCCTCGGCCTTCATCGCGGCCAGCCGGACCGCGTCGACGCGCGAGACCTGCCCCATACCCACGCCGACCGTCTCGGTCCCCGACGCGAACACGATGGCGTTCGACTTGACGTGCTTGATGACTCGCCAGGCGAACAGCATCGACTCGACCTGTTCGTCCGTGGGCTCGCGCTCGGTGACGACCTCCAGGTCGTCCGCCGAGAGCGACTGGAGATCGCGCTCCTGGACGAGCCGCCCGCCGACGAGCGGCTTCTCCGTCAGCCGTTCGGTGACCTCGCCGAGGTCGCCCACGCGGAGGACGCGCAGGTTCTCCTTCCCGCACAGGACGTCGAGTGCGGCGTCGGTGTACCCCGGCGCGACGACGGCCTCCTTGAACGACTCCACTATCCGCTCGGCGGTTGGGGCGTCACAGTCCCGGTTGAGCGCGACGATACCCCCGAAGGCACTCATCGCGTCCGTCGAGAGCGCCCGGTCGTAGGCTTCGGCGAGCGAGTCGGCCGTCGCACAGCCCGCCGGGTTGGTGTGTTTGATCACCGCTGCCGCGGGCTCGGCGAACTCCTTGACGAGGTTCAGCGCCGCGTCCGCGTCGTTGTAGTTGTTGTAGGAGAGGGCCTTGGACCCCTCGTTGAGCTGGTCTGCGTGTACGACCGACGCTTCGGTGCAGGTCGGGTCGGCGTACAGCGCGGCGTCCTGGTGGGGGTTCTCCCCGTAGCGGAGTCCCGCGGCGTGGTCGTTCGAGACCAGCCGCCTGGTGGGGAGATCACCCGCCGTATCGCCCTCGACGCGCACCTCGCCGTCGTCGCCGATCTCGACCCGGTCCTCGGCGAACCAGCCGACCGCACGCGGGTACGCCCGGTACTCCCCCTCGTAGAGCACGCGCTCTTTCAACGTCCCCTCGTCGTCGCCCTCGAAGACGGGGATCGCCTCCTGGGTGACGATGGGGCCGCCGTCGACCGTCTCGTCGACGATGTGAACCGTGCAGCCCGTCATCCGAACTCCGGCGTCGAGCACCTGCTCGTGGGCATCGAGCCCCGGGAACGACGGGAGCAGCGAGGGGTGGACGTTCAGGGTCGTCGGGACCGAATCGAGGAACTCCTCGGTGAGTATCCGCATGTAACCGTCGAGGCAGACGAGGTCGAAGTCGTACTCGGCGAGGCGGCCGAGGACGCGTTCTTCGTGGTCCTCGCGGGACTCCTCGTCTCCGCGGGCGACGACCTCCGTCGGGATGCCGCGCTCGGCGGCCGACTCCATGACGGGGGCTCCCTCCTGGTTGGTGAGGACGACCGCGAACTCCGCACCGCCGGGGGCGCGGTCCGCGACGTGCATCAGGTTCCGACCGCGGTTCGAGGCCATGCCGGCGATTCGCATGTGCGGAACCGGGCAGCGTCGGGCAAAAGGGGTTGCGGTCGGGGTGTCGGGAGTGAGGTGTAGTCCTGAAACGGGGTGTCGGGTGGGACTGAAAGGGGCCGCGTTCTCGACGAAGTACGGTGCCGCAAGCACCGCAGTGAGTGACCGGAGGGAACGAACGAGGAGCGCAGCGCGTACCGCACGAGTCGAGAACGCGGGGGCTTTCGAGGTGTTCCAGTCTGTACTCGCTGCGAGCGGTGAGAACACCTCTAGAGCCCCCGCCGGTTCGAGTCGGGGGGCTCGTTGCGCGCCTCGCGCTCACTTCGTTCGCGCTGCGGTGCTTACGTCGCCCGCCTTCCTCGAACCAGCGGCCCCTTTCAGTCCCACCCGACATCCCGACGAGACGGCTACGGTTCGACACCCTCTTTTCGGCACTCCGCGCACGTCCACGCATGACCGACGACCGGGACGCTCTGCACGCCGTCTCGCCGCTCGACGGCCGTTACGCCCGCTACACCGAACCGCTCGTCGAGTACGCAAGCGAGGCGGCGCTGATGCGTGCCCGCGTCCGCGTCGAGGTCGAGTACCTCCTCGCGCTCGCCGACCTCGACGCCACGCCGCTCTCGCTGGACGACGAGACGCGAACCGAGCTCCGCTCGCTCTACGAGGGGTTCGACGCCGACGACGCGCGGACGATCAAGGCCTACGAAACCGAGGGTCACGCGGGCCGATCCGCGACCAACCACGACGTGAAGGCCGTCGAGTACTTCGTCCGTGACGGCACCGAGCGCGATATCGGGCCGTGGGTCCACTTCGCGCTCACCAGCGAGGACGTGAACAACCTCGCCCACCGGCTCCTCCTCGGGCCGGCCGTCGAGGAGGTGATCGTTCCCGCAATCCGGGGGGTTCGCGACGCGCTCGCCGCGCTGGCCCGCGAGCACCGCGACCTGCCGATGCTCGCTCACACCCACGGTCAGCCGGCCACTCCTACCACGTTCGGCAAGGAGATGGCCGTCTTCGCCGCCCGTCTCGCGACGGTGTTGGGGGAACTCGATCGCGTGACCGATCGGCTCTCGGGGAAACTCGCGGGGGCGTCGGGCACCTACGCCGCCCACCACGCGGCCTACCCCGAGGTCGACTGGCGGGCGTTCTCCCGCGAGTTCGTCGGGTCGCTCGGCCTCTCCCACACGTCGCTATCGACGCAGGTCAACCCGTGTGACGATATCGAATCCGTTTTCAACTCTCTGAAGGCGGTGAACAACGTCCTGCTCGATCTCGACCGGGACTGCTGGACGTACGTCTCGATGCGCTATCTCGGCCAGGAGGCGGTCGAGGGGGAGACGGGGAGTTCGACGATGCCCCACAAGGTGAACCCCATCGACTTCGAGAACAGCGAGGGGAACCTCTCGAAGGCCAACTCGGACCTCACCTTCCTCGCGGACTACGTCACCACCTCGCGGCTCCAGCGGGACCTCTCGGACTCGACGGTCAAGCGGAACGTCGGCGCGGCACTCGCCCACTGTCTGATCGGCTACCGGAAGGCCGCCACCGGCCTGGAGAAGGTCGTCCCGCGCGCGTCCGTGATGCGCGAGGACCTCGAATCGAACCCGGAGGTGATCGGGGAGGCGGTCCAGACGATACTTCGACGCGAGGGCCACGAGGACGCCTACGAGCGGGTGAAGGCACTCTCGCGGGGCCAGCGCGCCTCGCTCGAGGACTTCCGGGAGCTGTTCGCGGACCTCGACGTCGACGAGTCGGTTCGCGCGGAACTCCGCGCGCTCACCCCCGACACCTACACGGGGCTCGCGGGCGATCTCGTGGACGAACTCGACGGGTAGCCGTCGCCACGGCCGACCGGGGGACGCGATCCAACTGAACTCCTGTCGGCGACGCAACCTCCCGTAGCCCGGGCCCTGTCGACGAGCACGACCGCGAACGGCGCCGGAGTGCGGTTCGACCCCCGCCGTGAAGCCGGTGAGTACGACAGTCCTCGCCGAGGGGACGACCGGTGACCGCCGTCCCCCCCTGCCGTCGCCCCACCGCCCCGAACACGCCCACGGACGCCGCCGTCGATCGTCAGGACGACGCCACCCCTGCCATCCACGGCCCAGTAACTCGCGTGAGGCCGCTCGGTTGCCGGTTCGCTCGATCGTCTCCCATGGGTCCGTATCGGCGTCTGACGGGTTCCCCGGGGATCCACGAGCGGTCGCTACCGCGACCGCGACCCCGGTGAATCGTCGGACGGCGCGGCCAAGTCGGGGCAAATGATGCCGAAACACCTAACTTCTCGCCCCCGATAACCGGCAACACGCCTCATATGATTATTGGTGCCATACACCACGTCCCGCTCCAGGGGGGCCTGATCCCGCGGGGGACGCGGATGAACGTCTTCAACGAGATATTCACGGTCTTCGTCGCACTCGGGACGCTCGTCGGCGTGATCGTTCTGGGCTACATGCTCTGGAACGCCTACAAGTACCGCGACGGGACCGAGCGCGACGACGTGAAGAAGGCCGACGCCGAGCGGCCGTCGCTGGGGGAACTCCCGGAGGGCGGCGGCGGCGGTCGGAAACTGTTCCTCTCGTTCGGACTCAGCACCGTCATCGTCGTCTCGCTCATCGTCTGGACCTACGGCACCCTGCTGTACGTCGAGGGCGGGGCCGCCGCCCAGACCGAAGAGCCCATCGACGTGGAGGTCGAGGGCTACCAGTTCGGCTGGGCGTTCACCTACCCGAACGGCGAGGAGGTCAACGCGATCCTGCGAGTGCCGGCCGACACGCCGATCCGGCTCACCGTCACCTCCAGCGACGTGTTCCACAACTTCGGGGTCCCCTCGCTGCGCGCGAAGACCGACGCCATCCCGGGGACCACGACCGAGACGTGGTTCATCGCCGAGGAGCCGGGCAACCACACCGCCCAGTGTTACGAGCTCTGTGGGGCGGGCCACTCCGCGATGAACGCGCAGGTGGTCGTCATGGAACCCTCCGCCTACGAGGAGTGGTACGCGGGCATGAACACGTCGAGTTCGGACGCTACGAGCGGTACGAACAGCACCAGTGACACGAACGGCACCGGCGGATCGAGCGCGCGTATCGCCGCCCCCGCGGCGGCCTTCGGTGGGGGTGTCCCCGCATGAGTGACGGGACGGGGACCGAGGCGAACGGCGGTGCATCGACCGACGGGGACCGGGAACCCAGGGACCTCCGATCCGATGGAGGCCACGCCGAGGACCACCACGGCCTCCCGCCGATGTCCTCGGTCAAGCGGTGGTTCGTCACCACGAACCACAAGGACATCGGTATCCTCTACCTCGTTACGTCGCTGTTCTTCGTCGTCTTCGGTGGTCTGCTCGCGCTGCTCATCCGGACGCAGATGTGGACGCCGGGCGGTACCATCCTCTCACCTCAAGCGTACAACCAGACGGTCTCGATCCACGGGCTCGTCATGGTGTTCTGGTTCCTCTCACCCTTCGCGTTCGGTTTCGCAAACTACGTCGTCCCGCTCCAGATCGGCGCGGACGACCTTGCGTTCCCGCGGCTGAACGCCCTCTCGTACTGGCTCTACCTCGCCTCGGGGCTCCTGGTCGGTGTGTCGTTCTTCCAGGGGGCCACGTTCTCGGGCGGGTGGACGATGTACGCCCCACTCAACGTCCCGATGTACATGCCAGAGGTGGGGGCCTCGACGGCGGTGCTGGCGCTGCTGTTGTTCGTCGTCTCGGTCACCGTCTCCTCGGTGAACTTCCTCACGACGATGCACCGGATGCGGGCGGAGGGGCTCACCCTCCGCCGTCTCCCCCTCTTTACCTGGAGCATCCTCCTCACCGTGTGGATGATGCTGTTCGCGTTCGCGGCGCTCCTGGCGGCGCTGATGATCCTCAGCGCCGACCGCCTGCTCGGGACGATGTACTTCGTTACCGAATCGCCGGGCGGGTCGATGCTCTGGACGCACCTGTTCTGGTTCTTCGGGCACCCGGAGGTCTACATCGTCTTCTTCCCGGCGCTGGGGGTGATGGCCGAGATATTCCAGACGTTCACCGGGAGCCGGCTCATCGGGCGCAAGTGGTTCATCGCGTCGATGGTGCTCGTGGCGCTCCAGTCGTTCATCGTCTGGATGCACCACATGTTCCTCACGACGATCAACCTCCAGATCAAGACGCTGTTCATGGCGACCACCATCGGGATCTCGCTCCCGTTCGACCTGATGGTGTTCGCACTCATCTACACGATGTTGAAAGGCAGGATACGCTTCAAGACACCCTTCCTCTTCGCGTTCGGGGGGCTGATCGTGTTCATCGTCGGGGGCATCACCGGCGTGTTCCTCGGAGCCGTCGTCCTCGACTACGCGATGCGGGGGACCTACTGGGTCGTCGCACACTTCCACTACGTGATGGTCGCCGGCGTGACGGCGCTCATCGGCGGGCTCTACTACTGGTTCCCGAAGATGACCGGCCGGATGTACGACGAGTTCCTCGGGAAGGTCCAGTTCGGGCTGTACTTCCTCGGGTTCAATCTGCTCTACTTCCCCATGTTCGTCGCCTGGGAGACCCCACGACGGGTGTTCGACTACCCGGCCGAACTCGTCGGGTGGCACCGGATCGCCACCGTCGGCGGCTTCCTCCTGGGGATCTCGTTCCTCGTGATGTTCTACAACCTCTACACGAGCATCTGGAACGGCGAGGAGGTCGACGGTAACCCGTGGGACTTCACCCACACCGCCGAGTGGGCGGTCTCCTCGCCCCCGCCGCTCGAGAACTTCCCCGGGCGGGCCACTTACAAGGGGGGATTCCTCGACTTCGTCGACCGCGTGACTACCGACGGCGGCGAGGAGACCTCGGAGGGGTACCGCTCGCCGCTGTCGGCCGACGGAACCGGGACCCGTTCGGACGGTGGCACGAGCACCGGCGCGCCGGATGGCGGCGTGGTCACCGGCGGTACGGGTCTCCCCGCACAGCGCGACGAGGGCGGCGGGGAGATGGCGGTCGCCCACGGCGAGGGGCCGAGCCACGCCAGCATCTGGCCGTTCGCGACCGGCGTGGGCGCGTTCGTCCTGCTGGTCGGGCTCTCGGGATTCCAGAGCGGGGCGTTCCCCGACGGCGTGGCCGGCGGGTTCTACATGGGCACGTCGCTCGCGGGCGGGCTGATCACCCTCGGGTCGCTGTTCGCGATGGGCTACGAGGACTTCCACGCCCCCGAGATGGCTATCGCCGAGCGGTGGCCGTTCGCCGGCGTCGAGAACACCAAACTCGGCGTGTGGATCTTCCTCGCCAGCGACGTCGTCCTCTTCGGGGCGTTCATCGGGGCGTACGTGTTCGTCCGTTTCTCGGCCGGGTGGACCGGCTGGCACATCGTCCCGCACAACTCCCTGCCGGGGCTGATCAACACCTACCTCCTGTTGACGAGTTCGTTCACGGTCATCCTGGGGATGGTTGCGGCCGAACACGAGAGTCGGAAGGGGCTGCTGGCGTGTCTCACCGCCACGCTCCTCCTCGGCATCGGCTTCCTCATCAACAAGGGGATCGAGTGGGTCGAACTGCTCCACGAGGGGATCTGGCTCGACGCCTCCATCGAGGGGGCGACGTTCTTCCTCACGACGGGCCTCCATGGGGCACACGTCCTCGCCGGCCTGGTCATCACCGTCTACCTCATGTGGCGGACCTGGGGCGGGGCCTACATGGGCGACGAGAAGCCGGTCGAGTACTTCGGGCTCTACTGGCACTTCGTCGACATCGTCTGGCTGTTCCTCTTCCCGCTGTTCTACATCCTGTGAGGTGACAAGACATGGCAAACACCAGACTGTACACGCTGATATTCGTCGCGCTGTTCGTCCTGGCGACCGCGCAGGTCGCGGTCGAGACGATGGGGTTCGTCGAGAACGCCTACTGGTACGCCTTCGGGGCCATACTCGCCCTGTCGCTGCTGAAGGCCGTCGCGGTCGCCGGCTACTACCAGCACCTCCTCTACGAACCCCGGTCGCTGTCGTACCTCATCGGGATCGGCCTGCTGGCGGCGCTCACACTCACCATCGCCGCGTCGTACTCGATCCTCCCGTAACCGGTTCGGATCGGTCCGACCCCTCTTCTCGACGGCTCCGGAGCGAGCGCCCGCGCCGTACTCACACGCCGAAGACCATGTACGCGAGGACGAGCACCGCGTAGAGTATCGCCAGCGCCCCGACGATCTTCAGGTGGAAGAGGAACAGGTCGTCGTCCTCGGCGTCGCGGGCCGCCTCGTAGGCCGCCCGCTCGAGCTCCGAGAGCGACTCGGTGCCGTGCTCGGCGAGGTGGAGGTCGCGGTACTGTTCCCGCCTGAACGGCCGGCCACAGCGGGGACACCGAACCGGGTCCTCCTCTAGGGGAACGTCCCAGTCGGCGCTCGGATCAGTGGTCGCGTCGGTAGTCGCCACGGCTCAGTCACCCCCCTCCCGACGGCCCGGTCGCCACACGAACACGCCCACGGCAACGAGGAACGCCGCCGTCGAGAGGTCGAGCGAGAGCGCGGAGACGCTCGCCAGTCCCGCGCCGCCGACCCCGACGGCACCAACCAGCGACACCAGGAGCGGGAACGAACAGCCGATACAGGTCGCCACGCCGAGCACCCCCGTGAGGGTTCGCGCCGAGAGGTCCCGCACCGCGACCCAGAGGAGATATGCTAGCGCGAGGTAGCCGACCACCCGGTAGGGGACGAAGTAGACGTGGAACCAGTCGCCGACGTAGGCGATCCGGGGTCCCCACCCGGGTGTCGCGGGGGTGAACTGCCAGCCGTGGAGGTGGTCGTGGGCGTGATCGGGACCGTAGACGGCCAGCAGCCCCGAGAGCCAGGCGAGGACCAGGAAGTACCCGGCCCCCGCGAAGTCCGCCAGCCGTCGGAGGCCGTCGCCCGCCCCCGACGGTTCGACGCGCCAGACGGCGTACAGCCCGGCGTTGATCCAGACGAACGGGTAGAGGACGTACCGGGGGTCGGTCACGGTCGCGGGCGTGAGCGCGAAGTGAGCGAGGACCCAGAGCGCCTCGACGGCGAGGAGTCCGGCCCAGATCCGCCGGTCGGGAAGGAGCGGTCGAGGTGCGAGCTCCCGGACGACGCCCGTCGACATCTCAGGTGAGGAAGACGAGCTTGGCGGTGATGACGAGGAGGAACAGCGTCCCGACGAGGGTCGACCCCTCGGCGACGGCCACCGACGACGGTCGGCCGCGGCCCCGCGCGGACGCGTACGTCCCGTAGAAGAGGTACCCGCCGACCACGGCCGCCGTGGCGACCCCCAGGACCAGTCCGATCGCGTTCACCGTCTCCTCGGGGAGGCCGCCGGCGACGAACACGACCGCCCCACCGCCGAACACGACCAGCAGGAGCAGGAACCCCGCGATCCAGACGGACTGGTTCCCGGCTGCCCGCGAGACCAGATCCCGACCGCCCGGCGCGTCGGGCGTGTAGGCCTGCCAGTCGATCCACCGCACCGCGACCAGTACGACCGCCAGCACCAGCGCGCCGGTCAGGAGCGTGCTCAGGATGAGTGTCTGTGCCATGATAACTCCACTCGTGTAGGTGGATCGTCAGCGCGGACCGTGTTAACGCTTCCGGCGGGTTTCGCCGTCACGTCACCGGGATTCGGGGGTGAAAACGGGACCGATCCACGTCGGCCGACGAGGGATCAGGGGAGGGACGTCCTATCGGACCCTCCAGGCGGGGTCGACGACCCCGACAGCGAGGCCGATCAGGCCTCGACGGTGAGGGCCTCAGGCCTCGACGACGAGTCCGGCCTCCCGGAGCGCCTCCTCGACCGGGAGGTCGTCGTGGACGACGCCCGAGACGGCGCGGGCGATGGCCTCGGGGTCGTCGTGCTGGAACACCGACCGCCCCATCGAGACACCGGCACCGCCCGCGTCCATGGCCCCCCGCACCGCTTCGACGGTCTCGCGGTCGGTCCCCTTCGACCCGCCGGCGATAACGACGGGGAGCCGGGTCGACTCGACGACGTGCTCGAACGAGTCGGCGTCGCCGGAGTAGCCCGTCTTCACGAGGTCGGCACCCAGCTCCTCGGCGAGCCTGACCGCGTGGCCGAGCGACTCGGGATCCGACCCGTCGACCCCCGGTCCCCGGGCGTACGCCATGGCGAGGACCGGGATCCCGAGCCGGGAGGCGTCGTCGGTGAGTTCGGCGAGGCCCTCGATCTGCCGCGGCTCGTGGTCGGAGCCGACGTTGATGTGGAAGGAGACGGCATCCGCACCCGCTCGCACCGCTTCCTCGACGGTACACGTCACGCGCTTGTCGTTCGCGTCCGGGCCGATGGTCGTCGAGGCGTTGACGTGGACGATGTAGCCCGCACCGTTCTTGTTCGGGTGGACCCGGGGCGCGATCCCCTTCTGTGTGAGGACGGCGTCGGCCCCGCCGCGGGTCACCGCGTCGACGGTCGAGTCGATGTCCTTCAGCCCCTTCACCGCCCCCATCGTGATCCCGTGGTCCATGGGGATGATGACGTACTTCCCCCCTGTCCCGATGCGCTCCAGCCGTGCTGCCGTCCCTGCGGTCATGGGTGTGTCACTCTGTGACAGGTGTCCTCATTTGCGTTCCGGTTCCGGCCGCCGTTGCGTGCCGGCGACCGCGCCGTCCTTGAGTTCGCGGGCTTTCTCGCGGAGCCTGGCCGCGGTCTCCTCGACCGGGTCGTCCGCCTCGTGGCCTTCGGCGACGATGTCGACGAGCGCCGACCCGACGATGATCCCGTCCGCGCCGGCCTCGACCACCGAGGCCGCCTGTTCGCCCGTCGAGATGCCGAACCCGACGGCCTTCGGGAGCGACGACTCCGAGAGCCGGGCCAGCGACTCGGTCGTCCGATCCGAGACGTCCGCCCGTGCCCCCGTCACGCCGAGCCTCGCCTGGACGTAGACGTACCCCGAGGAGAGCCCGAGGAGCCGTTCGAGACGGGATTCCGTGGTCGTGGGCGCGACGATGGAGATCAGGTCGAGGCCGTGCTCGTCGCACGCCTCGCGGAGCGGCCCGGCCTCCTCGGCGGGCAGGTCCGGGACGACGAACCCGTCGATACCCGCCTCCGCCGCGCGGCGGACGAACGGTTCCGGCCCCTTCTCGCTCGCGGCCTCCCCGCTCGCGTCCTTCGAGTCCCGCCGGGCCTCCTCGTCTCGGTACTGGTAGAGGAGATTGTAGTAGGTCATACAGACCACCGGCACCGGCGAGTCGAGGTCCTCGACGAACTCGAAGAACCGGTCGGGGGTCATCCCCCCTTCGAGCGACCGGACGATGGCGCTCTGGATGGTCGGTCCCTCCGCGATCGGTTCGGAGAACGGCAGGCCCAGTTCGAGCACGTCCGCGCCCCCGTCGATCAACGCCCGTGCGTACGCGAGCGAGGCATCGTAGCTCGGGTCGCCCGCGGCGATGTACGGGACGAACGCCGGGCCGTCGGCGAACGCCTCCGCGATCCGCGAGTTCGAACTCCGGATCACTCGAAGACCTCCATCTCGGGCGCGTTCGGGATGTCCCGCCGATCGGTCTCCTCGATGGCCGCCTCGAGGTCCTTGTCCCCGCGCCCGGAGAGGTTGACGACCACCGACTCGCCGAGATCGGTCGGGTCCGTCTCCTCCAGGTAGGCGAGCGCGTGGGCGCTCTCCAGGGCCGGGATGATCCCCTCCTCCTGTGAGAGTCGGTGGAAGGCCTCGAGTGCGGCGTCGTCGTCGACGTTGACCGCTTTGACCCTCCCCTGGTCGACGAGGTGCGCCAGTTCCGGGCCGACGCCCGCGTAGTCCAGCCCCGAGGAGACCGAGTGTGACTCCATGATCTGTCCGTCGCGGTCCTGCAGGAGCTTCGTCCGTGCGCCGTGGAGCACGCCCTCGCTTCCGGTCGAGAGCGACGCCGAGTTCGGGGCGACCCCCTCCTCCTCGTCCACCGTCAGCGAGGAGCCCCCGGCCTCGACGGCGTAGAGCTCTACCGGATCGTCGACGAAGTCGGCGAAGATGCCCATCGTGTTCGACCCGCCGCCCGCACACGCCAGCACCGCGTCCGGGAGTTCGCCCGTCTTCTCCCGTATCTGTCGGCGGCTCTCCTCGCTCACGACCCGCTGGAAGTCACGGACCATCGACGGGAACGGGTGGGGTCCGACGATCGAGCCGATGACGTAGTGGGTCGTCTCGACGCTCCCCGCCCAGTCGCGCATCGTCTCGCTGATCGCCTCCTTGAGCGTCCCGCGGCCGACGTCGACGGGTCGGACCGCAGAACCGTTGATACGCATCCGGAAGACGTTGGGTCGCTGGCGGTTGATGTCGCGCCGGCCCATGTACACCTCGCAGGGCAGGTCGAGGTGCGCGGCGGCCATCGCCGTCGCCGTCCCGTGCTGGCCGGCACCCGTCTCGGCGATGATCCGCTCCTTGCCCATGTACTTCGCCAGGAGGCACTGCCCGAGTGCGTTGTTGAGCTTGTGTGCCCCGCCGTGGAGCAGGTCCTCCCGCTTGAGGTAGACGTCGATCCCGTACCGCTCCGAGAGGTTGTCCGCCCGCTGTAAGGGGGTGGGACGACCGCCGAAGTCCCGGAGCCGCTCGCGGAACTCGTCCATGAACCCGTCCTCGTTGTCGAGCACGTACCGCTCGTAGGCGTCGGTCAGCTCCTCGATGGCCGGCATCAGCGCCTCGGGCACGTACTGGCCACCGTAGTCGCCGAACTTCCCGTCCGTCCGTCGTGTCCTGTCTGTCTCGCTCATGTCAGGTACCTCCGTCCGCATCCGCGTCCGTGTCCGCGCTCCCGCCCCCCTCCTCTTCGGGATCGAGCGGCGTCGAGAGCCGCTCGGTGTTCGCTCGCACGTCACCGTCCATGATCGCCGACCCGACGAGGAGGCCGTCGGCCCCCGCCCGACGCATCCGGGCGGCGTCCTCCGGGGTAGCTATCCCGCTCTCCGCTATCAGGGTGACGTCCTCGGGG
Organism: Salinirubellus litoreus; assembly: GCF_037335815.1. NCBI lineage: Archaea > Methanobacteriati > Methanobacteriota > Halobacteria > Halobacteriales > Natronomonadaceae > Salinirubellus > Salinirubellus litoreus. Next base: position 1,724,440 of record NZ_CP147841.1, read on the forward strand.
ATGCCCTCCGCTTCCCGCTCGCGAGCGCTCCCGATCACCCGCTCGAACGTCCCGAGATCGACCTCCAGTCGTGCGAGGTCGCGGTTGTTCACTCCGACGATATCCGCGCCCGCCTCGAGCGCCGTGTGGAGTTCCTCGCGGGTGTGGACCTCGACGAGCGCCTGGAAACCCCGCTCGCGGGCCGCGGTGAGCATCGGCGCGAGGTCGTCCCCGAGGAACCGCGCGATGAGCAGCACGACGTCGCTCTCGACGACGTCCAGCTGGCCCTCCGAGAGGAGGAAGTCCTTCCGGAGGACGGGGACGTCGACGGCCTCGCGGACCCGTCGGAGCGAGTCGGGCGACCCGCCGAAGTGATCCGGCTCCGTGAGCACCGACAGCGCGGCCGCCCCGCCGGCGACCATCTCCCGGACGAGTTCGACGGGGTCGTCGCCCCGCTCGCCGTCGGTGGTCGGACTCGTCGGTTTCACCTCCGCGATCAGCGGCACGCGTCCGTCCCGTTCGGCCGCCGCGAGCGCGTCCGGGAGCGACCGCGCCTCGGACACCGTCACCCGCTCGCCGCGGCCCTCGCGCTCACGCGCGCTCTCCAGGATGGCGGTGACCGCCGGCGCGAGCTCTCCTTCAGTGTCCATTAGTGTGCACTAACGCACGCATCTGCACATAAGAGTTGCGTCATTCGATCGGCGTGGGCCCCGGCCCGGATCGACCGTCGGGGGTTCCTCGTGTGGCGCGAGGGCACTCACTCGAAGTCGCCCGCGGAGGAGAGCAGTACCTCCCGGAGGACCGTCCCGTTGCCGCGACGTATCCGTTCGGAGAGTGCCTGCCTGGTGATGCCGAGCTCCTCCGCCAGTTCGTCGAGGGTCGTCCCGCTCGGGACGTCGAAGTACCCGCGCTCGGTGGCGAGGACGAGCGCCTCGCGCTGGGTCTGTGTGAGTCCGAACTGCTGGCCGTGGTCGGTCTCCTCGCTCAACGTGTAGGTTCGATCGACGTGGAGGGGGAGGCTGTGTTCGAGGACGAAGTTGTGGAACGTCGAGAGCCCGTCGTGATCGACGAACCGAAGTCGGAACGCCCACCGGTCGTCTCCCTCCGCCTCCAGGACCACCCCGCCGGCCTCGGCGATCGCCTCGAGCAGATCCGTCGGTCGCGTCGCCCACTCGATCCGGTAGAGGACCCTGTCGTCGATCCGGTCGAGCGCCAGGAGCTCCACGACCGCGGAGTTCGCACGCACCTGCTCCTCGAAGACCTCGTGGTCGCCGCCGGTCGCCCACACGTACGGCATCACTATCTCCCCCGTCGGAACCACCCGTTCCAGCTCCAGGTGCATCCCCGGCGGTCGGTCGAGGATCCGTCCGAAGGAGAAGTTCTCGTCGTCGATCGTGAACTCGAGGATGACGCTCATCGATGTTCACATGGCAACCACACCACGTAACCTTTCAGATTACATATGAACGGTGGGGGAGTCACGGGACGGGCTCGGCCGTCGTCGACCGACGGCGAACGCCCGAGGATCCCGGAGCTTTCCACTGGCTACCGGAGACGATCCCCGGTCGGCCCCCCGGTCACCGACCGACAGTATAAGTCCCCGGCCGTAGACCCCCGCGTATGCCCATCGGTTTCGTCGGCGGGAGCGGCATCTACGAGGCGCTCGATCTCGAGAACGAGTCCGAGGTTGCGGTGTCGACGCCGTTCGGTGACCCCGCCGCACCGGTGACGGTCGGTGCGCTCGACGGGACCGAGATCGCCTTCCTCCCGCGACACGGCCGGGATCACGAGTTCTCCCCGACGACGACGCCCTACCGTGCGAACCTCCACGCGCTCAAGTCGCTGGGCTGTGAGCGGGTGCTCTCCTCGAACGCCGTCGGAAGCCTCCGGGAGGACCTTCCGCCCCGGACGCTCCTCGTGCCCGACCAGCTGTTCGATCGGACGAGGGACCGGCCGTACACGTTCTTCGACGAGGGCGTGGTCGTCCACGCGGCGTTCGGCCAGCCGTACTGTCCCCACATGGTCGAGCACCTCACGGCCTCGGCGGCGGGCGTCGACGTCGACTGCGAGCGCGGCGGCACCTACGTCTGCATCGAGGGCCCGCAGTTCTCGACCGTCGCCGAGAGCGAGTTCTACCGCGACCAGGGGTTCGACGTCGTGGGGATGACTGCCGTCCCGGAGGCCAAACTCGCCCGCGAGGCCGAACTCTGCTACGCGACCGTCGCCGGCGTGACCGACTTCGACGTCTGGAAGGAAGGTGCCGAAGTCACCCAGGAGGAGGTCGTCGAGAACGCCCTCGCCAACGAGACGAACATAAAGGAGGTGGTCGAGCGAGCCGTCGAGGCGATGCCCGAGCAACGCGAGTGTGACTGTGGCTCCGCGCTCGACGGCGCGGTCGCCACCGATCCCGGGAGCGTCGACGCCGAGGCGCGCGAGCGGTACGGGACGCTGCTCGGCGACTACCTCTGATCTCGCTCGTCCTCCCGTCCGAACCGATCGAGGAATCCCGGTCTCCCCTTCGAGAGCAGCAGCCCCCAGGTGACCAGCAGGTAGACGACCATCGCCGGGATCGAGGTGAAGACGGACGACCCGGAGCCGGTCGTCCGGAGGTAGAGCACGGCTCCCAGTAGGAGGACCATAGCGAGGAGCGCGTACAGCCGGAACACCCGCCAGCCGTCGAACTCGTACGCCTCGCCGCGGACCTCGACCCGCATACCCGGTGTAACCCGTCTCGGGGGTTAACGGTTGTCCCGCGCCGGACCGGGCGGACTCCTGGGCCGGGTCAGGTCCCGCCGGCGTCGCGCTCGACCGCACTGACGCTCGCGTCCGACTCGACGACCGCCGTCACCGACTCGCTCCCGGCCTCGAACCTGACCGTCAGCCGGAGCGGGTCGGTCGACCGCAGCGAGACGTCGGGGAGCGAGGCGTCCCCGAGCGCCCAAGAGGGTTCGGTCGACGGGTCGAACCCGTGCTCGAAGAGGAACCCCTGCACCCCGGGGTGGAACATCGCGGGCATCGCCGCCGAGGCCCGTGCCGTGCTCCCGCACCGGCCGCACGCGAACTCGGCGTGGGCGGGCATCCCCGCCACCCGCTCGTCCCCCTCGTCGCGCACGAGTCGTCCCTCCATGCGGCCCGCACAGGTGTAGCAGAACCCCGCGAGTATCCCGCCGAAGACGTGCTGTATCCACCGGTCGAACGCGAGCGGGAGCTCCTGCTTGCTGAACTGGTCGAGGCTCCCCGGCGGGAAGCCGAACTCGTTGCGCCACTCCTCGCACTCGGTACAGCTCATCCGCGCCGTCTCCTCGGCGTACTCGGCGACGAGGCCACCCCCGCACACCGGACACTCCCCCTCGACCGGGATGGTCTCGACGGTCGCGTTCGCGGTGTAGGTCCCCCCGTGGATGGCCCCGACGACCTGCCGGCCCGCGTAGGTCAGTTCGTACCCCTCGTCCGTCCGGCGGACGAACGACCCCCGGAGCTTCCCGAGGTGGTAGTTGAACCCCCCGCTATCGCGCATCCCGACCCGGCCCTGGAGTTCGGCGAACGGCATGGATTCGTCGGGGGTCTCGCCGAGCGCCTGCAGTATCCCGACGCGCGTCTCGTCGCCGAGCAGGGCGAACGCGGCCTCCGGTGACTGCCGTTCGACGGTGATGCCCTCATCCTCACCCTCGTCGTCCGTCCCGGTGTCACCCTCCATGTGTGGGCGTCCGGCGAGACGTCACTTGACTGTACCGTCAGTCGACCCCGGACGACCCCGCGAGGGGCTCCAGCGGCGTTGAGGCGGAGCACGGTCCCGTCGGCGGGCTGGGGCCTGCCATGCTATGACGGACAGAAATCCCGTTCTGCGAGAAGATATATCCGATACCGGCGTTCCGCCGTGCATGGCAACAGAGACCACCACCGAACTGCCCGGAACCGGACCCCAGGCGACCGCCGTCCCGACGACCCGCTCGCGGGCCGTCCTGACCGGCGCCGTCCTCTCGGCCGTCGCCCTCGTCGGCACCATCCCGATACTGGTCGGCGTCGAACCCCTCCAGGCCGCCCTCGGATACGGCGGCGAACTCGCCGTCACGTACCTCGTCAGCGGGTCGGTCCACGCCGCCTTCATGGGCCTGGTCGCGCTCCTCTACCTCCGGTTCCGACCGGTGACGATCCCCGTCCGATGGCCGACGCTCCGCGAACTGGCCCTGGTCGCCGGCACGACCGTGTTCGCGCTGGTCCTCGCCGTCCTCGTCCAGTCGCTCGGCGCGGCGCTCGGGGCCGAACCGGTGAGCCACTTCGTGAGCCGGGCCGCCGCACAGGACCCCGTGCTCGTCTACGGCGGCGGGCTCGTGATGGTCCTCCTCCTCGTCGGCCCGGTCGAGGAGCTCCTGTTCCGGGGTGTCGTCCAGGGGCGGCTCCGCGAGTCCTTCGGGCCCGTCGGGGCCATCGGCCTCACCTCGGTGCTGTTCGGGCTCGGCCACTACCTCGCGTTCGTGTTCGGCGGCACCGAACTCGTCTCGCTCGGGCTCGGCTTCGCGCTGTTCGGCACCGCCGTCACCTCCGTCGTCCTCGGCACCGTCTACGAACACACCGGCAACCTCGCGATACCGGCCCTGATACACTCGCTGTTCAACGGGACGCTGTTCGCCATCGCCCTCCTGAGTGTGCTCTGAACGGTCCCTCCCGGGACACGCGGCTCTCGGTACCTCGTCACGTCCCTTCCGGCTCCCCGTCGTCATCGGCTTCGGTACACGGTACGAGGGCCGCTACTTACTGCGTGACGGGTCCGCGTTTCTCCTTGCGCTCGCGAGCCCATTCCTGTCTCCCACTGTAGTGACGTTCCTCCTTCTCGACGGGAGCAGGCTGGGCTACCCTCCAGTGGTGGCCCGAATGCGTGCCATGCTATGACGGACAGAAATCCCGTTCTGCGAGCAAATATATCCTCCATTGACGTCCTGCCGGGTATGGCAACTCGAACCACCGCCGAAACCCTCGCTCCAGCCCCGACGACGACCGACGGGGGCCGCCTCCGGACGCTGCTCGTCGCCAGCGGGCTGCTCGGCGCCGCGGTCGTCGGCGGGGTCGCCGTCCTCGAGACGTTCCGCCTCGTCCAGGCCGCGGTTTACGGCGAGGACTTCCTGCTCACCTTCGCCGTGGGCGGCACGCTCTCGACGCTGTTCCTGTTCGTTCTCGCGTTCGCGTACCTCCGGGGCCACCCGATCGCCGTCCCCGTCCGGCGGCCCTCGCGCCGGCAACTCGGCTGGGTCGGAGTCGGTATCGTCGCCCCCCTCCTCGCGGGCGTCGTCCTCTCGATGGTCGGCTCGGTCCTCGGGGTCGGGGGTGCGACCAATGGGCTCGACAGCGTCGCCGCGGCGAACCCCGTGCTGGTCTACTCGCTCGCGTTCGTCTCCGTGCTCGTGCTGATCGCCCCGGCGGAGGAACTCCTGTTCCGCGGGGTCGTCCAGGGTCGGCTCCGCGAGACCTTCGGGCCGGTCGCCGCCATCGGAGTCACCTCCGTCGGGTTCGCGCTCGCACACGTCGCGACCTACTGGTGGGGCGGCTCGGAGGTCATCTCGGCCGGCGTCGGCCTCTCGCTCCTCAGCATCGCTATCACCTCGGTCGTCTTCGGTGCGATCTACGAGCACACCCGGAATCTCACCGTAGTGGTGCTGGCCCACGGCCTGTTCAACGCGCTGCTCATCGCGGTGTCGCTGGCCGTGGTGCTGTCGTAGGTCGCAGTTCCGTTCTCCGAGATCCGGCTGCCGGCGGTCGGTGCCCTCGGTATCGGACCTCCGGTCCTCCACTCCCCTGTGCCGACGGACGGCGTTCACAGTCCGGCGACCCGGGACCACCTCATCGGCGCGCCGCACTCGACCCGGACGCGACGGTGGTCGTCGTAATCCGGCCGACGTCGCCCGTGTAGTGCTCCGACAGGAACGAGCGTGCGTACCTGGTCACCGTCCGCCGCCCGCGTGGCGAGAGGAAGTGCCGTTCGCCGGCCAGCAGGACCGACTCCGCCAGCGAAGGGAGCCACGCGGCGGCCCGCTCCGCGGTCCGTTCGCCCGGGAAGAACGGGTCGCCTTCCGCCGTGACGACGAGCGTCGGCGCGTCGAACCCCCCGAGGTCGTCCGGACCGTCGGGACCGGGGAACTCGGCCTCGAGGTCGCCGGTCCGGAGCGCCAGTCCGACCGTCTCCAGCACCACGCTCTCGACGGCGCTCGGCCGGTCGGTGAACATCGGAGCCAGCGCCCGCTCCAGGAGCCACTCCCGCGGGTAGAACCGATAGGCGAGCGACGGGAGGACCACCCGCGCCAGCGCCGGCGAGAGGGGCGTCCCGAACCCCGCGGGGACGACGAGGACGGCCGCCGAGATCCGCTCCGGTGCCTCGGCCGCCGCCTCCAGCAGGACGCCTGCACCGTGCGAGGCCCCGACCATCGCGACCGCCTCCAGCCCGAGCGCGTCGAGGACGTCGACGACCCACGGGCCGTACGCTCCCGGGGCCACGGCCGCGCTCTTCCCCGGCTCCCCGGGCGTGTCCGGCGCGACCAGTCGGTACTCGTCGGCGAGGCCCTGGACCCACGACAGCGTGACCGGATTGGTGACGTTGCTGCCCTGGAGGACGAGCACCGGCGGCGCGTCGGGGTCGCCGGCCAGCAGGACGTGCGTCCGACCGGCCCGCGTCTCGACCCACGTCTCCTCGACGGGGACGTCGAGGAGTTCGGCCACCGCCCGGTCGTACAGCGCGTCGAACGGCCCGTCGGTCGACGGAGCGGGAACGCTCTCCGCCGGACGGGTCGCGGGAACCGCGGTCATGACTTCCGTACGCGAAGCGCCGCGAAGTAGTTGCTCCGACAACACGTGTCCCGGTCCGGGGCCGCGTTTCGGTCTACGACCCGTCGCCTCCCCGCTCGTCGGCGCGGCCGCCGTCGGCCAGCGCCTCCTGCCCGTCCGCGACCGCGCCGGGGTCCTGCACCCAGAGGTCGCCGAACAGCTCGTCCTGCTGGAGCCGGACCTGCCCCCGGTGGGCGAGGAAGAGCAGCCCCAGGAACGTCTCGACGGTCGAGCCGCCCGACTCCCGTATCTCGGCGAACAGCACCTCCGTCCGACCCTTCTCGTACTGCTCGCGGAGGCCCGTGTACACCTCGTTGATCGTCGTCTCCATGTCCTCGTCGTGGGCCGTACCCGTGACGTCGGCGACGGTCGGCTCGTCGTCCATCCGGAAGTCGTCGGCCCCCCGGTAGTCCAGCGTCTGGGTCCCTCTGGAGTAGCCGTGCGGGGAGTCGCTCGTGTCGTAGGTCCGGTGGGCCTTCCAGAACGACTCGCGCTCGCGCTCGCGGAGCTCGCGGACGAGTTCGTCGAGCGTCTGTGGCATCCCGCGGGCCCGCTTGCGCTCGAGCCGCCGGTCCATCTCCCGCTCCAGCTCGTCGAACGGGTCGACCGCCGGGCCGTCGAACTCCTCGAACCCGTCCATCCCCTCCGCGGGCTCCTCGAACTCGTCGGGCTCCTCGAGCAGGTGGTCGGACTTCATCCGCAGCAGCACGGAGGCGTAGAACAGCGCCCGACCGCCCGTCCGGAGGTCCGCCCCGTCCAGCCGGTCGAGGAACTTGTCCGTCACCGCCACGATGTCGATGTCCCAGGGGTCGATGTCGCCGTCGTCGGCGAGGTTCACCAGTAGCTCGACCGGTTCCACCTCGTCGTCGTCTGTCTCCATCTCCATCGCCGCCGGCGCACCCTCGCCCGAGAGGTCCGTGATGAGCGACTCCCCGTCCTCGCCATCGTCGCGGTCGTTCTCGGCCACGCCCTCGCGGTTCCGCGACTCGTGGCCCGCGATGTTCAGGGGGATATCGTCGTCGTCGGGCTTCCCGTTCGTCTCGGAGGCCGATCCCTCCGAGTCGCTATTCTCCCCGTCTCGCGGGTCATCGGTCCGCTCCTCACGGCTCGCTCCGCTCGCCGATCGGGTTTCCGAGGCCTCCTTGCGGTCGGTCTCGCTATCCTCCCTGCCCAACTTCTCCGGGTCGCTACGCGTGTCTCGCGGGTCACTCCGTTCCCCGCTCGACTTCTCCGGGTCGCTACGTGACCCGCTAGTCATCGGCGACCACCCCCTCCATCGAGAGGTCGATGCCGGTGACCGCGCTCACGTTGTTCCCCTGCATCGTGACGCCGATGGCCCGCTCGGAGCGTTCGAGCAGGGCAGAGCGATGCGAGACGACGATGAACTGCGCGTCGCTCGCCAGGTCGTCGACGAGCTCCCCGACGAGTTCGGCGTTCGCCGCGTCGAGGAACGCGTCCACCTCGTCGAGCGCGTAGAACGGGGCCGGATTGAACCGTTGGATGGCGAAGATGAACGCGAGCGCGGTCAGCGACTTCTCGCCGCCGCTCATCGCGTCGAGGCGCTGGACCGGTTTGTCCGCCGGCTGGGCCTTCATCGTCAGCCCGCCGTCGAACGGGTCGTCCTCGTTTTCTAGATGGAGTTCGCCCGACCCGTTCGAGAGCTTGGCGAAGATGCGCCGGAAGTGCTCGTCGATCCCCTCGAACGCCTCCATGAACACCTCCTTCTTGCGCTCCTCGTACTGCTCGATGCGCTCGCGGATCCCCGCCGCCTCCTCGACCAGCGTTCCCTTCTTCTCCTGGAGGTCCTCGAGTTCGTCCTCGACGCGGTCGTACTCGTCGATGGCGAGCATGTTCACCGGCTCGAGTTCGGCCATCCGGTTCTCGAGCTTCGTGATCTGGCCCTTCACGTACGAGAGGTCCCGGATCTCCTCGGGGTCGTAGTCGCCGACCTGCGAGGCCAGTTCGTCGACCTCCCACTCCAGCCGGCTGGCCGTGCTTCGAAGCTCGTCGAGTTCGTCCTCGACGTCCGTGACCCGGCGCTTCCACTCGTCGCGGGCCTCGCGAGCCTCGCGCAGTTCGGCCTTGAGCTCCTCGCGCTCGCCCTTCAGCTCGGCGAGTTCCTCCTCGAGGTCGGCGACCTGATCGCGCTTTGCCTCCAGGGTCGCCTCGCGCTCCTCGATCTTCGATTCGAGCTCGTCGATCGTCCCCTCAGCCTCGGCCTTCCGGTTCTGCGCGGCCTCGATCTCGTCGTGGAGCTCCTCGATGGCCTCCTCGGCGTACTGCTTCTCCAGGCCGAGCTCGTTCAGCTCCCCGTCGAGATCGTCCATCTCCGTTTCGATCTCGTCGATCTCGGTGCGGATCTCCTCGGCGCGCTCGGTGAGTTCGGGGATGTCCGACTCCTTGAGCTCGCACTGGAGCTCCTCGATCGCCGCCTGCTCCTCGTCGATCTCGGCGTCCCGTTCGGCGATCTCGGCCTCGATCTCGTCCATCCGCTCGGACACCTCCTCGCGTTCGTCCTCGATGTCGGCGAGCTCCTCGCGGAGCCGGTCGATACGTTCCTCCAGTTCGACCTTCTCCGCCTCCTTGCGCTCGATCGACGACTCGACGTCGCGTACCTGGTCGGCCGCGTCGGACTGCCGGTCGCGGGCGTCCTCCAGTCGGTCCTCGACGCCACGCAGTTCCTCGCGGACGTCGCTGCGCTCGTCCTCCAGCTGGTGGATGCGCTCGGCGACCCGCTCGAGCTGGCCCTTCCCGGACTTCGAGAAGGAGTAGCGCGAGCCCGACGAGGAACCGCCGGTCATCGCACCCGACTTCTCGACGAGGTCACCGTCGAGCGTCACGAGTCGATGTCGACCCATCAGCTCCCTCGCAGTTTCGATCTCGTCGACGACCACCGTGTCGCCGAGGACGTACGAGAACACGTCGGCGTACTTCGGGTCGAAGTCGACCAGGTTGTACGCGAAACCGATCACGCCCTCGTGGTCGGGAAGTGATCCCAGCCCACGCGACTGCATCTTCGTCATCGGGAGGAACGTCGCCCGTCCGGCGTTGCGCTGTTTGAGGTACTCGATCCCCCGCTGGCCGACGCCGTCGTCCTCGACGACGACGTGTGCGAGCCGCCCGCCGGCGGCGGTCTCACACGCCGTCGCGTACTCGGGATCGACGCCGCCGAGCTGGCCGACGGTCCCGTGAACGCCGTCGAGGTCACTATTCAAAACGGTCGTGACCGCCCGACCGTACGAAGTGTCGCCGGATTCGCCCGCGCGAGCCTCGAGCTCGGCGTACTCCTGCTGTTTCGCGCTGATCTCGTCGTCGAGCTCGTCGAGCCGTTCCGAGAGCTCGCGCTTCTCCGCCTTGAGGTCCTCGACGACCCCCGTGATCGTCTCGCGGTTCGTCTCGACCTTCTCCAGTTCGGCCTCGAGGTCGGCGACGTCGGCCTCGATCTCGGGGATCCTCGCCTCGGCCTCCTCGATCTCCGCCTCCTTCTCGCGCTGCTCGTTGGTCCGTCGACGGGCTTCGTCGAGCAGGCGGTCCTGCTCGCGCTGGAGGTCGTTCTTCGCGTCCTTCAGCTCCGAGAGCCGCTCGCGGCGCTCCTCGAGCTCGTCGCGGACGCTCTCGTACTCCGTGTCGACGGCCTCGATCTCGGCCTCGACTCCCTCGAGTTCCTTACGCTTCTCCTCCAGGTCCGCCTTGAGGTCCGCCTTCCGGACCTTCGTGTTCCGTATTCGACCCTGGAGATCGTCGACCGTCTCCTGCTTGCGGTCGATCTGGACGAATGCCTGTCGGCGCTTGTTCTCCGCGTCCTCGATCCGCTCTTCGGTACTCGCGATGCGGTCCTCGAGCCGGCCGATCTCGCCCTTGACCTCCTCGATCTCGCGCTTGATCTCGAGCTGTTCGTCCTCGCCCTTGCGCTCGATCTCCGCGTTCAGGTCCTCCAGGTCCTCCTCCAGGCGCGTGACCTTCCCCTGTCGCTCGTCGAGTTCGCGCTGGAGGTCCGAGAGGTCGGACTCCTTCGAGGCTATCCCCTCGCGGGCCGATTCGAGGTCCGATCGTTTGTCCTCGAGTTCGGCGGCCTTCAGGTGCCCCTCGAACTCCTCCTTCTCCTCGCGGAGCCCCTGGTACTCGAGCGCCGTCTCCCGCTCGTCCTCGAGCTGTTCCAGCCGCCCCTCCTTCTCCCCGATCCGGAGGTCGGCCTCCTCGATGCGATCCTCGACGACCTCGAGCTCCTCGAAGGCGTCCTCCTTCTTGGCGTCGAACGCCGCGACGCCCGCGATCTCGTCGATTATCTCCCGTCGACGGAGCGGCGTCTTCGTGATGATCTCGGTGACGTCACCCTGCATCACGACGTTGTACCCCTCGGGCGTGACGCCGGCCTGTTCGAGCAGGTCCCGGACGTCCGTGAGGTTCACCGACCGGTCGTTGAGGTAGTAGTAGGAGTAGTAGGTGTCCTCGTCGGTCTGTTTCACCCGCCGACGGATGGTTATCTCGTCGACGTCGCCCACCTTGTCGGTCCCCGCGGCGCTCACGACCTGCGAGCGTTCGAGCGTGCGGTCGGCGTTGTCGAGGACGACCTCGACGGACGCCTCGCGTTCGCCCTGGAACTCCCGCTCCTCGTCGTCGTGCCCGGGGTTGTAGATGAGGTCGGTGAGCTTCTCCGCGCGGATGCCCGACGTCCGGGCCAGCCCGAGCGCGAACAGCACCGCGTCGATGATGTTCGACTTTCCCGAGCCGTTCGGACCGCTTATAGTAGTAAAGTCGTCGTAGAACGGGATTCTGGTCTTCCGGCCGAAGCTCTTGAAGTCGTCCAGGACGAGCTCTTTTATGTGCATGGGGCGCTCGTGGTGGGCCCCGCGGTCAGGCGACGATGATGTCGTCCGCGGAGTCCGTGTCCCCTTCCTCGCCCTCGTCGGCCTTATCCCCGTCGGCTGCCCCCTCCTCGGGGGCCTGATCGTCCTGCGGGGTCGACGTGCCGTTCGCGCCGTTCGAGCCCTTCGCGCCGTTGGCGGTCTGGGTCTCCGGGCCCGAGGGGAGCTGCCCCTCGATGATGTCCGGGTCGAGGTCGGGATCGACCTCCTCCTCGATCACCCGGAGGCGCTCTTTGGTCTCGAGCAGTTCGTCGGTCAACCCGTCGACGGTGGCCTGTAGCTCGCGCACTCGTGCCTCGAGCTCCTCCACGCGGTTGCCGCTCATACGGTGGTGACCGGCCTCCCGACTCATAAATCTGCGTCAGACATTGACACCGTACCTGATAGGTGCCGGACGGGGATTCGGAGGGTTTCGTCTCGAAGTTTCGGTAGGTCGCACTTCTACCACCGAAGACGCGATGCGAACCGCTCACGTCGTCGGATTCGAGCGTCCCTGGGTGATACCGCTCCGGGCGATTCACTCCGGTTCGCGTTCCCGGGACCGGTCGGTCTCGTCGCGGGTGACCTTGACGAAGCCGCAGTGCCGGTCGTCCTCGTCGAACACCGCCGTGATGACCACGTCGGCCCGGAAGGTCGACCCGTCCTTCCGGACGCGCCGGCCCCGGTCCTCGACGCTCCCCTCGGCGAGCGCTTCCGCCAGGAATTCCTCGTGGTCGCCCGCCTCGATCCGTTCTTCGGGGTAGAATATCGAGAAGTGTTCGCCGAGGATCTCCTCCCGGTCGTACCCCTTCAGGCGTTCGGCTCCACGGTTCCAGCTCGTGACGTACCCCTCGGTGTCGAGGGTGAATATGGCGTACTCCTCGACGGCGTCGACGAACAGCTCGAAGCGCTCGCGCTCCCGTGCGAGCGTCCGCTCGGTCTCTCGCTCCTCGGTGACGTCCCGGACGAGACAGAGCAGCGTCCCGTCCTCGGTGTACGCGAGGGCGTGGTCGACGACCAGCCGCGTCCCGTCCCTGGTGAGGTGGACGCTCTCGCCCGTCCAGCGCCCCTGCACGGGGACCGCGGGGAGGATTTCCTCCGAAACGCGGTCCACGTCCTCCTCGGGGTAGAGTACCGCCCAGTACTCGCCGATCAGCTCCTCGCGGTCGTAGCCGTAGATGTCCGCGTAGGCCTGGTTGACGTAGATGAACCTGCCGTGTTCGTCGAGGAACGATATCCCCTCCCGTGCGGTCTCGATCGCCCGGAAGCCGCGCCTGATCTCCCGTTCGACGGCCCGCCGGCGCACCGTGTTCTCGATGCGGTTGGCGAGCACCGAGTACTGCTCGGCGCCGCCCCGCTTCTGGATGTAATCGGTGACACCGGCCGAGATGGCATCGCTCGCGATCTCCTCGCTCCCCTTGCCCGTGAAGAGGATGAACGGGAGGTCGGGATGCTCCGACCGGACCGCTTCGAGGAACTCCAGCCCGTCCGTTCCCGGCATATCGTAGTCGCTGACCACGCAGTCGACCCGTTCGGTATTCAGCCGTTCCAGCCCGGCCTCGGCGCTGTGCTCGGTGAGCACCTCGATCGAGTCCCCCTCCCGTTCGAGATAGAACGCGACGAGGTCACAGAAGTTCGGCTCGTCGTCGACGTGCAGCACTCTGGCCCTGCTCCCATCGTGCAGTATCGAGAGAGTGTCGCGTAACGGGGACGCCCCGGGCTCCGTGGACGACATGACGTGGCCGTCGGAGAGCGGGTCCAAAATGATTACGACACAAAATCTACTGAATCCAAATCGGAGCGTCCCGGCCGTCCTCGACGGGGGACAGGCGGGGGGCATCCGGTTGGGATAGTAGCGTTTGGACGTCTTCACCCACGGACGGGGAGAATGTCCCCGTCCGGCGTGTCATCGATTGCGAACGCTACTGTAGTATCGACCCTGCTGGCGGCTCCGCGGGCCTCCTCTTACCCCTGCCGTTCCCGATACGCTTTACCCGACGGGCCCAGTGAGATACCGGTAATGACCGCACAGGCGACCGCGCGCGACCTCGCGACCGTCATCGGGCTGGAGGTCCACGTCCAGCTCGAGACGGACACGAAGATCTTCTGTGGCTGCTCGACCGAGGCCGACGAGGACGAGGAGCCCAACACGCGCACCTGCCCCGTCTGTCTCGGGCTGCCCGGCGCGCTCCCGGTGCTGAACGAGGCGGCCGTCGAGGCCGCCGTAAAAGTGGGGAAGGCCATCGACGCCTCGATCCCCGAGGAGACGACGTTCCACCGGAAGAACTACTACTACCCCGACCTGCCGAAGAACTTCCAGATCACTCAGTACGATGCGCCGCTGTGCGCCGACGGCGAACTGGAGTTCTCGGTCGAGGGCGACCGTCGGACGGTCCGCATCGAGCGGGCGCACCTGGAGGAGGACCCCGGAAGCCTCCAGCACGTCGGCGGCGGCATCGACACCGCCGACTACACCCTGGTGAACTACAACCGCGCGGGGACGCCGCTGATGGAGATCGTCACGGCACCCGACTTCCGCTCGCCCTCGGAGGTCCGGGCGTTCCTCGCCAAGCTGGAGGAGGTATTAGAGTACCTCGGCGTGTTCGACGCCTCCCGGGACGGATCCCTGCGAGTGGACGCCAACCTCTCGATGATCGACGCCGAGGCGGTCGACGAGTCGGGCGTCATCTCCGCGGACACCCTCGAATCCGCCAACCGGACGGAGGTGAAGAACATCTCCAGTCACAAGGGCGCGGAGAAGGCGCTCGCATACGAGCAGACCAGACAGAAGAACGCCCTCCAGCGGGGTCGCGCGGTCGAACAGGAGACCCGCCACTGGGACGAGTCGAAGGGCGTGACGCTCTCGATGCGTTCGAAGGAGGAGGAGAAGGACTACCGCTACTTCCGGGAGGCCGACCTCCCACCCCTGCGGGTCTCGGACTGGAAGCAGCGCATCGTCATCCCGGAACTCCCGGAGGCGCGCCGCGAGCGGTTCCGCGAGGAGTACGGCCTCTCCGCGGAGGCGGCCTCGAAGCTCACCTCCACGAAGCAGGTTGCGGACTTCTACGAGGACGTCGCCGACCGGTTCGACCCCGACCTGGCGGCGTCGTGGGTGGCCGACCGCCTCCTGGGCGAGCTCAACTACCGCGACATGGCGATCACCGACGCCGCGGGCCGGTTCGACGAGTTCACCCGGCTGATCGAACTCGTCGCCGGGGAGGAGATCACGACGAAGAACGCCGAGGAGGTCGTCCTCCGGACGATGCTCGACGAGGGGCTCGGCCCCGACGAGGTGGTCGAGCGCGAGGGGCTCGGCCGGACCGACGACGACGCGGTCGCGGCGGCGGTAACCGAGGCCATCGAGGAGAACCCCGACGCGGTCGAGGACTACCACGCCGGCGAGGACGGCGCGATCAACTTCCTCGTCGGCCAGGTGATGGGGAAGACCGGCGGGAGCGCCGACCCCGGGACCGTCAACGAACTGCTCCGGGCCGAACTCGAGGGGTAGAGCCCGCTCCCTCTCCCTCTTCCCACTCTCCTCGGACCCGTTCGACACCGCCCATGTCCGACCGCTCACCGACGGATCCGCCCGTCGTCGGCCCTTCGTGGCGATCCGGCATCCTCAAATATATACGTGCATACCGCTAGACGACAACCAATGTCAGAGCTCCTACCCTCGGACTCCGAGGTGCGAGCGGAGCAGAGCGGGGAGCTGCAGACGCTCTGGCTGGACTCCGAGGAGGCGGGGGACCTCCTCTCCTCCATCGCCTGCGACACCGCGAGGAACCTGCTGACCGCCCTCCACGAGGAGCCGTCGACGGCCTCGGAACTCGCCGACCGGGTCGACACGTCGCTCCAGAACGCGCGACACCACCTGGAGAACCTCAAGGAGGCCGGGCTGGTCCGGGTCGCGGACACGCGCTACTCCTCGAAGGGCCGCGAGATGAGCGTCTACGCGCCCGCCGAGGACCCGATGGTCGTCTTCGTCGGACGACAGGACGACGGCGAGGGGCTGATGGACTCGCTTCGCGAGTTCGCGCCCGTCGTGGCGACGCTCGCGCTCGCCAGCCTCCTCGTCCAGGCGCTCGTCACCCCCCCGGCCACCACCACGGCCGCGGGCGAGATACCGCGCATCGGTCAGAGCGTCGGTACGGTCGGCGGGGCTATCGGACTCCCGCCGGGGGCCGTCTTCCTCGCGGGCGGGCTGCTCGTCCTCGCCACGGCCCTCCTCGTCCGGCGAATCCGGTAGCCAGTCCGATGACCGCCAGGGACCGCCCGGGCCATCCGTGATCGACCGACGATGACGAACCGGACGACCCTGCTGCTCGTCCTGACGCTCCTCGTCGCGCTCTCACCGGTCGCACCGGGGGTGTCGCTCGTGCCCGACGCCCGGGCGGACGACCCCGTGATGTCGACCAGGTCGGGCCCGAGCCCCATCGAGTCGCTCGAGGACCGACTCGTCGGCGACGACGCCCCGGCGGACCCGGTCGAGCGGGAGGTGTTCGTGATCGTCCAGATGAAACAGGAGGCGGCTCTCGACCGATCCCGGTCCGACCTCTCCATCGTGGACCGCGAGGGTGCGCGTATCGCAAGGGGGTACGTCCCGCTGACGGCGGTGCGCGACCTGTCGAACGATCCGCGGGTCGAGGCGGTCCGTATCGAACGGTCCCGTCTGCAGGGTGGGGGGACGCCCGCGCTGGCGACTGATCCGAACGTGGCCGCCGGCGTCCCGGCGGTCGGTGCCGACGAACTCCACCTCGCGGGCGTCACGGGTCGGGGCGTCACCGTCGGCGTGATCGACGCCGGGTTCCGGGTGAGCGACCCCGAGATCGCCGGCCACGTCGGTGCCTACCGCTCGTTCGGCGACGAGGGGAGCGACTGGACCCACGGGACGGCCGTCGCGAGCGTCGTCACCGACACGGCCCCGGGCGCGAACCTCCACCTCGCGGCGGTCGGCGAGTCGACCACGCCCGAGGAGTACCGCGAGGCGGTCACCTGGCTGCGGCGGTCGGGCGCCGACGTCATCGTCGATGCGGGCTCGTACTTCGGACAGCCCGGCGACGGGTCGGGCGAGATCGCCGCCGTCGCGTCGGCGGCCGCCCGCGAGGTCGTGTTCGTCGCCGCCTCGGGCAACTACGCCGAGCGTCACTGGCGGGGACGCCACGACCCGACTGCCGGGATCGAGCGAGTCCGGTTCGCGCCGGGCGAGCGCGCCAACTACCTCGCGGGCGGCGCGCCGTTCGGCGGGCCCGTCCGCGCAACGCTCCGCTGGGACGACTGGAACGCGACGGGCGAGAACCGGAGCGACTACGACCTCCTGTTGCTCCGTCGCCAGCCCGGCCCCGACCCGGTCGTCGCCAGCGGGACCGAGTCCGGGGAGGACCCGGTCGAGCACCTCGCCGCGAGGGTCCCCCGGGGGCGCTACTACCTGGCGGTACGAGCGGCCAACGGATCGACGGGGAACGCGAGCGACGGCGACACGCTCGACCTGTTCGCCGGCCGCGGGCTCACACACCACTCCCCGGGAGCGAGCCTCACCGCGCCGGGGACCGCCCGGGGCGTGCTGACCGTCGGGGCCGGTACCGAGAACGGGACCGTCGCGGCGTTCAGCTCCCGGGGACCGGTCGCCGGGACCGACCGCCGTGGGGTCGATCTGATCGCCCCGGACGCCGTCGCGCTCCCCGGTGCCTCGACGGGGGCGGGTAGCTCCTACGCCGCGCCGTACGTCGCCGGGACGGCTGCGCTCCTCCTCGACGGTCACCCCTCGCTCGCGCCGCGGGACGTCCGGTCGGTGCTCCGGAACTCGGCGGTCGACGTCGGGCCGGCCGGGCCGGACACTGCCTCGGGATACGGTCGGCTCGACGCCGTCGCGGCCGACGAACTCGCCGCCGAGCACGAGCGATACGCCGGTATCGACGACCCGTAACTGTCGCCGTGATCGGGTGAGTGTGCGGGGCGTCCCGGCAGTCTCGAGCGCGGCGTCGAGAACCGTCAGTCCGTCCGGTCCGGTCCGCCCTCCGATCCGACCGCGTTCGTGTCATCCTCCTCCACGAACGGGTTGTGGCTCCCCTCGCGGCGGGCGTCGGGATCGACCCGGAGCAGGACCGCGAGCAGGGCGATTCCCGCGAGTTCGAGCGACGTCGAGACCACGCCGAGGAGCGTCCGTCCCGATCCGGGCGTCCCGGAGGCCGAGGCGGTGATCGCCGCGAGGAGCGGCTCGACGTAGTGTGAACGGAGCGTCGCGAGGAGGCCGTCGTGGCTGTGGCCGTCCGGGGACGGTACCTCTCCCCCGAGTGCGAACCCGTGATCGAGGACGGTGTGCCAGGCGACCCACCCGAGGACGTACCCCGCGAGGAGGACGATGCCGAGCACGTAGGCGCGGCGGTGGTCGAGGCGACCGCGAGCGACGGCGACGATGCCGGCGAAGGTGGCGAGCGCCGAGACGACGAACAGGAGCGGGCGTGGGTCGGCGAGGACGAACTCCGTCAGGTAGGACCCGAGCAGTCCCCGGGCGAGGACCTGCAGGAGCGTCTCCCCGCCGACGACGAGGTGGACGACGGCGACGGCCCCCACCACCTGCAGGGCGAGGAACCGGAGCGCCCGGACGCGGGACTCCTCCATACCGACGCTGAGTGTGCCCGGAACAAGAGGGCCCCGATTTCGCGGTGACGACTCCCCCGTTCTCCCGGTTCGGCGAGCGGCGGCGACCGAGTTCGGGTATCG
The DNA here is from genome assembly GCF_037335815.1 of Salinirubellus litoreus. NCBI lineage: Archaea > Methanobacteriati > Methanobacteriota > Halobacteria > Halobacteriales > Natronomonadaceae > Salinirubellus > Salinirubellus litoreus. The sequence continues at coordinate 1,742,799 of NZ_CP147841.1, forward strand.
ACATGCCCCGGTCGGCACGGGAGGCTCCCCCGATCGTGGTGCCTCGTCCGATCCGCGAGCACGTCGAGGACAACTGGCGGGCGCGGACGCTCGAACTCACCGACGCCGACGTCGAGAGTCTCGACGCCATCGGTCGGACGGAGCGCCAGTACTCGCCGGACTACGCGCCGGACTGGTGAGCGCGAACGGCGGGCCGTCCGGCGAGCGACGAGGGGCCGACGGGCTGGCGCGACGTCGGGGGCGGGTACGAGACCGGGTCCTCAGCGCCCGGTGTCGTACTTGTAGGTGGCGTTCTCGGCGTCGATGCCGAAGTCCTCGGCGGTCTCTTCGGGCTCGGGCTCCGACTCCTCGACCGCCTCGGCGGCGTCCTTGAACCGCTCGCGCAGGGCGTCGGGCATCCGGAACCGCTCGGCGTCGACGACCATCCCGATGGCCTCGGGGTCGAGCGACTCGCGCTTCTCGTCGAGACGCTCTCGGAGGAGCTTCGGGAGCTCCTCGGGCTCGACCCCGCGGAAGCCGAACTGGGCGAGGTACTCGTGCTCGCCCGTCAGGGCGTACACCTCCTCGAACCCCTCCATCTCGGCGGTGTCGACGAGCCGCTCGACGACGTGCGCGCCGACGCCCTGGTCCCGCCAGCCGTCGAGGACGCCGATGCTGGTCAGCTCCGCGATCTCGGGCTCGCTCGGGTTCGGGTGGTAGCGGACCCGGCCGAACCCGGCCCGGGTGTTCGACTCGTCGTCGACCGCGATCACGTAGTCCCGCGAGCGGAAGGCCGTCTCGTCGAGCCCCATCGACTCGATGTGGTCGAGGAGCCACGCCTCGTCGCGGTTGCGCGCGTCCCGGACGTACATGCCTCCGGGTAGGCGACGGGCCGGGAAAGGTTTTATTACGTCGAGGGGACGCACGGCGACCGGACAAACTACTTGCCGGTGGGTGGTCACCTCCCCGTATGGAGTCACTCGGCGAGTTCGACGAGGTGGTCCACGAGCCCTCGCGGGAGTTCGTGGAGTCCACCAACGTCTGGCAGTTCATGCAGGAGTACGACATCGAGGACTACGACGAGTTGATCGAGCGGACTACCGGGGACGTCGAGGGGGTCGAGGAGTCCGGGATCGACTGGTTCTGGGACGAACTCGTCGACCACCTGGGGATCGACTTCTACGAGGCGTACGACTCGGTCCGCGACGATACCGACGGCCCGCAGTTCTCCGACTGGTACTCCGGCGGCGAGATAAACATCGCGCACAACACGGTCGACCGCCACGCCGCCCGCGACTCGCCTACCCGGAACCGGGTCGCGCTGATCTGGGAGGGCGAGGACGGCGACGTCCGCGAGGTGACCTACCACGAACTCAAGCGCGAGTCGAACAAGGTGGCGAACTACCTCGAATCGCAGGGTGTGGAGACGGGCGACCGCGTCGGGCTCTACATGCCGATGGTCCCGGAGGTCGTCTCCATCCTCTACGGCTGTCTCAAGGCCGGTGCCATCGCCGTCCCCATCTTCTCGGGGTTCGGCGTCGACGCCACCGCCACCCGGATCGAGGACCCCGAGGTCGACGTGCTATTCACCGCCGACGGGTTCTACCGCCGGGGCGACCGGATGACGCTCAAGCGTGCCGCCGACGAGGCGATGGAGGACGCCGACCACGACGTCCGCTCGGTCGTCGTCTACCGCCGGTGGGACGACTCGGAGCCGCCGATGACCGACGGCCGCGACGAGTTCTGGGGCGACGCGGTCGATCCCGCGTCCGACGAGTACGAGACGAAGTCCCTCGACTCCGCCCAGGAGTCGATGCTGCTCTACTCCTCGGGGACCACGGGGCGACCGAAGGGCATCGTCCACACGCACGCGGGCGCGCTAATGCAGTGCGCAAAGGAGGTCTACTTCGGGTTCGACCACAAGCCCCACGATCGGTTCTTCTGGGTCTCGGATATCGGCTGGATGATGGGCCCCTGGACGCTCATCGGCAACCACGCCTTCGGCGGCACGGTGTTCATGTACGAGGGCGCGCCGGACTACCCCGAACCCGACCGGTTCTGGGAGATGATCGACCGCCACGACCTCACCACCTTCGGCATCTCCCCGACCGCCATTCGTGCGCTCAGGAAGCGCGGCGACGACTGGCTCGACGGCCACGACCTCTCCTCGCTTCGGCTCCTCGGTTCGACGGGCGAGCCGTGGGACCCCGAGTCGTGGATGTGGTTCTACGAGAACGTCGGCGGCGGCGAGGCCCCGATCATCAACATCTCCGGCGGCACGGAGATCTGTGGCTGTTTCCTCATGCCGATGCCCACCCAGCCGCTCAAGCCGTGTACGCTCGGCGGCCCGGGCCTCGGGATGGCCGTCGACATCGTGAACAGCCAGGGCGAGTCCGTCGCCGACACCCACGAGCGGGGGTTCCTCGTCTCGCGGGACTCCTGTCCGAGCATGACCAAGAGCCTCTGGGAGGGCGACGAGCGCTACCTCGACACCTACTGGTCGTCGTTCGAGGACCCGCCGATGTGGGACCACGGCGACTGGGCCCAGAAGGACGAGGACGGCTTCTGGTTCCTCCACGGCCGGGCCGACGACGCGCTCAACGTCGCCGGTCGGAAGGTCGGCCCCGCCGAGGTCGAGGGGGCGCTCATCGAGCACGAGGCGGTGAACCAGGCCGCCGCCGTCGGCGTCCCCGACGACACGACCGGGACCGCCGTCGTCACCTACGTCATCCTGGAGGAGGGGTACGAGGAGAGCGACGAGCTGCGTGAGGAACTCCGCGAGCAGGTGGGCGAGGAGCTCGGCAAGCCGTTCAGGCCCCGCGAAGTGCTGTTCGTCGACGAGTTCCCGAAGACCCAGTCGGGGAAGATAATCAGGAGAGCGATCCAGGCGACCTACACCGGCGAGGATCTCGGCGACATGAGCAGTATCGAGAACCCCGACGCGCTCGACCGGCTGGAGGACGCGCGGTAGCCCCGGCCCCGATCGCTCGGAGCTGCCCGGAGGCGGACCACCGGAGGTGGGTGGTGACCGATAGTGCGGACGCTCAACGCAGAACGTCGTCGGGAGCGACGGCTCTCTCCGGCCCGCCCTCGCCGACCGCGTAGTCGCCGACCCCGTCCTCCCCCGGCAGGAGGACGACGGCTCCCGCGAGGATCGGCGCGACGAGGCCGGCCGCGACGGTCCCGGGGTGGGTGAACGACCCCCGGACGGCCACCGCGTCGTCGGGGTCGAGGGTCCACTCCTCCCTCACCCGTCGGGCGGCATCGAGGACCTCGCCGTGGGTGAACGTCGAGTCGGGGGTGGTCAGGAGCGTGTCCTCGGGGTCGACGCGATCGGGGGGTTCGGTCGGGTTCTCCGACCAGACGTCGCGCTCGAAGTAGGCGACGCTCGGATCAGCCGGTTCCGAGCCGTAACCGACCCGCCGTGTCCGCGGCCCGGCGTCGAAGTCGTCGAGACTCGGTGTGGGTGCGACGAGCGCCTTCGTCCGTTCGCCGAGCGCGTCGGGGCCGAACCCGACGGCCGCGCCGAGCAGCGCGGCCCCGTAGAACGCGAGGACGGCCTCGGGAGCCGGGTCGTCGGCGATCGCGACGGACATCCCCGATCTGACGCCCTCGTTCCGCAGCAGGTTACCGGTCTTCCAGGCGGTCGTACAGAACCGGCGGTAGTCGTACTCGCGACCCGTGGCCTGGAGGGCGGGGGCGTCGCTCCGGCGGTCGCGGCTCACGGCCTCGCCGAGTACCCGGACGGTCACGGCCGGCCCTTCGGGAGGCCGGGAGAAAAGTCGTCCGCCACGTCGGGGGTCCTCGCGCGGATCAGTCGGTGCTGGGCTCGGCCTCGTCGGGGTCGGGATCCGGGTCGGCGTCACCCTCCGTCCGCTCGGGAAGGGCGAAGTTGACGAACAGGATGCCGAACACCCCCAGCCCGGCGACGAGGAACCCCACGTCCTCGAGGCCGGTTTCGAACACGAACGCGAGGGCGGTGTGGAGGAGCGCGACGAACGTGACGCCGACGAGCAGCAGCGTGTAGGCGATCTTCCGCTTGCCCATGCCCATGGTCCACCTGGGCGCGGTGACCGTATAAGCCCCCGCCTTCCGGCGGTCCCGGCGGGTCGGGGGATCCGTCCAGTTCCGGGTGGTCCGCCCGAACGGACACCTTTTTCGGTCGCGCCGGCCGACTCACGGGTGATGGGGCTCAAGGAGGAGATCGAGGCGATCGAGGAGGAGATCGCCGAGACCCCCTACAACAAGTCCACCGAACACCACGTCGGCCGGCTGAAGGCCAAACTCGCCGAGAAGAAGGAGAAACTGGAGCGCCAGCAGTCCGGCTCGGGTGGCGGCGGCGGCTACGCGGTCGAGAAGACGGGCGACGCCACCGTGGCGCTCGTGGGGTTCCCGAGCGTCGGCAAGTCGACCCTCCTGAACGCCCTCACGAACGCCGAGAGCGAGGTCGGCGAGTACGAGTTCACCACGCTCAACGTCCACCCGGGGATGCTCAAGTACCGGGGGGCGAACATCCAGCTGCTCGACGTCCCCGGGCTCATCTCGGGGGCCGCCGACGGGCGCGGCGGCGGCCAGGCGGTCCTCTCGGTCGTTCGAACCGCCGACCTCGTGCTGTTCCTGCTCTCGGTGTTCGAGGTCGAACAGTACGACCGCCTGCGCGAGGAGCTCTACGCCAACAAGGTCCGGCTCGACACCAGCCCGCCGAACGTGAGCGTCTCGAAGCGACACAAGGGCGGTATCAGGGTGACCACGAGCGGGGACGTCGGCCTCGAGGACGAGACGATCAAGGGCGTTCTCCGGGAGTACGGCTACGTCAACGCCGACGTCACGATCCGCGAGGAGCTGACCATCGACGAGCTCGTGGACGCGCTGATGGACAACCGCGAGTACCTCCCCTCGGCGGTGGCGGTGAACAAGGCCGACCTGATCGAGCCCGACTACAAGGAAGGGGTCGACGAGAACCTCCGGAGCCTCGGCCTCGACCCCGAGGAGACCGTGTTCATCAGCGCCGAGGAGGAGCGCGGGCTCGACGCGCTGAAGGAGACGATCTGGGAGCGGCTCGGACTCATCAGGGTGTACATGGACAAGCCCGGCCGGGGGATCGACTACGAGGAGCCGCTCGTGCTCCGGGAGGGCCACCACACGGTCGACGACGCGCTCGACCGGCTCGGCGGGTCGTTCGACGAACGGTTCAAGTTTGCGCGCGTGACGGGCGCGAGCGCGAAACACGACGAACAACAGGTGGGACGCGACCACGAACTCGCCGACGAGGACGTCCTCCGCATCGTCGCCCGGAAGTAGCGGGACCGCATGGCACACTCGACCCCACGTCGGCGGCTGGCCGCGCTCCTCGCGCTCGGACTCCTCCCCTGGACGGTCGTCTTCATCGGCGACCAGGTGACGCTGTTCTTCCCGTTCGGCGTGCTGAACACGGGGCCCCTGGAGTTCACGTCCCTCCCGGCGTGGTTCGCCGGTGGGGGGCGACTCCCGCGGAACCCCGAACTCCTGCCGCTGTCGTACCTGTTCTACCTCGGGGCGCTGGTGAGCGTCTCCGGTGGCCTGTGGGACCGCGAACCGCCACGGCTCACCGCCGGCCTGCTCGTCCTGGCGAGCGTGGCTCACCTCGGCGTGTCGTACTCGGTGCTCCACCGCATCGCGTACCTCCCGGTCCCGGTGGGGGCGCTCCTCGCGCTCGCGTGGTGGTTCTACTGGCCCGACCTCCGGACGGTGCTGCTCGCGCCGGCCGATCCCGAAGGGAAGTAGGGTCGGGACTGCTCGGATGCGCGGTTGCCGAGCCGAGTAACCGAGTTGGGTGGGACTGAAAGGGGCCGGCGGTTCGGCGAACCCCGGCGTTCACGAGAGCAAAGCTCTCGTGCAGTATGCGAGACGCGCAGCGTCTCGCATGCACACCAGAACGGCGGAGCCGTTCTGGGGACAGCCCACGAGAACCGCTCCGCGGTTCTCGGGACGAAGTAAGGACCGCAGGAGCGAGCGGAGTGAGCGACGAGGACCGCAACGAGCCGCGGGAGCCGAACCGGCGGGGGCTTTCGAGCGGTGTTCTCCCGCGAGGACTTCCCGTACCACCTACGGAACCACTACCCCCTCCGCGACGGCATGATTTATCCGCCGTCGGCGAGTGCCCACGGCTGTATGGACGCCACGCTCGATCACGTCATGATGCGCGTCGAGGATCTCGACGCGGCGATGGACTGGTACACGGGGAACCTGGAGTACGAGGAGAAGGGGCGGTGGGAGGCCGACACGTTCACGAACGTCTTCCTCGGCCCCGAGGACGTCCACGAGGACGGCGCGCTGCTGGAGCTCACCTACAACCACGACGGTCGCTCCTACGAGATGGGCGACGCGTGGGGGCACATCGCCGTCCGCACCGACGACGTCTACGAGGCGTACGACGAGCTGATGGAGAAGGGCGTCGAGGACTACCGCGACCCCGACTCCTGTGGGGGCTCCTACGCGTTCGTGAAGGATCCGGACGGCCACGAGGTCGAGATCGTCGAGCGGGACCACGGCGCGAAGTACTCACTCGACCACACGATGATGCGCGTCGAGGACGCCGACGCGGCCATCGGCTGGTACAGCCGGAAACTCGAGTACGAGCTGTTCCGGCGCTCCGAGCACGACTCGTTCGCGCTCTACTTCCTCAAGCCCGAGGACGCCCCCGACGAGGCGATGAGCGTCGAACTCACCTACAACTACGACGGGAGCACCTACGAGATGGGCGACGCGTGGGGCCACGTCGCGGTTCGGACCTCCGACCTCCACGGGGCGTGGGAGACGCTGATGGAGCGAAACGCCGAGGACTACCGCGACCCCGAGTCGTGCGACGACCGCTACGCGTTCACGAAGACGAACGACGGTCACGAGGTCGAGGTCGTCACCCGCTGATACGGTCGTACGTAGTCCGTTACCGGCGATCCCCGACCCACTCTGGGTTATCGCCGGTAAATCGTTACGCACGACCGTATGAACGGCCGCCGCCCCCGGCCCCGCTCGGTAGGGGTGACCGATCGAACCGGGAGGCGGTCACCCGGGCCGGTGCGGTCGACCCTTCTCTCGCCCTCGTGTCAGACGCCGGTACGACGTCCGTCACGCCGACGGGCGATCCGTGTTACTTCGTCACAATACGCCTCTATCGGTCGATTTCGGGCACGTCAGACGGTGACAGGGGACGTCCCTCACCACAAAGCATTTATAACGAGCGGTATTGGTTCTGGGTGTACCCCTACCCAGGGTGACAGTACGGAGTACCCGTCCCGACTCTTCCGTGCCACCGGCGGCACGCGTCGGGTGCCGCGGAAACGTACTCGTCGCCGAAAGCGATCCCAACAAACAATGACAGGAACCAAAGATAAAGTCCGCGGCGTCTTCCTCGCTGCGCTAATGGTGTTCGCCGTCTTCGCGGGCACCGTCGCGTTCACGGGAAGTGCCGCTGCGGAAGTGCCCGAGGTCGACCAGGACCCCGTCGAGTTCACGATCGGCGAGGGTCCCAGTGCGACCAGCCACATAGAAGTAGTGTTCGAAGATGATGCCTCCGGCCTCGAGTACGAGCTCGAGGACAAGAACGGTGACTCCGTCACCGCCACGGTCAACACGGGTCTCAGTGACCTGTCGGCCGGGCGTGTCGTCCTCGACATCGGCGAGGACCTCAACGGCGAGCCGACCCTGACCGTCACGGACCCGTCCGACAGTGACGACGAGGAGCTCGACGTCACGACGACGGCCACCCTGATCCAGGACCCCGGCGACACCAGCGGTGACGTTGGCGTCGACGCCGAGGAAGAGGTCTTCAAGGGTGAGCGGTTCGCGGTCGCCTCGGATCTCGCCGCGAGTCCGCCCGACACGGCCGAAGCGTACGACATCAGCGAGGGTGGCGAGTTCCCCTTCCTGAGCCGGACGACCGGCACTGACAGCTTCGTCTCGGTGGTCGACACCGAGGAGATCGACGAGCTGGCCGCCGGTGACGAGTACTACCTCACCTACGAGGACTCCGGTGCGAACGTCTCCGTCGGCGTCCGGAACCTCGGCCTCTCCATCACGGCCGACGACCGGTCGCTGAGCTTCGCGGAGGACGACGAAGCGGAGATCGAGGTCACGGCGTCCTCGAACGTCGCCGGCCGCGACGTCGAGTTCCGCCTGCTGGAGGACGGCGACTACGAGGGCGATGAATTCAACGTGACCGCCACCATCGACGGTGACGGTGAGGTTGAGCAGTCGTTCTTCGTCGATGACAGCGGTAACTACACCGTGGAGGTCGTCGACCTCCCGACCGACATCTCGGACACCACCCAGAGTATCCGCGTCTCCGAGACCGAAGGTGACGCCTCGTTCGCCCAGAGCGTGGTGAGCGAGGAGCGCGGTGACATCGCCAGGATCACGGTCGAGATGGCGAACCGCGACGAGGCCACGGTCAACATCGGCGAGGAAGACGTGAGCTACCTCACGTCGATCGACGTCGTCGACGACGACGACGACGGCGAGGTGACGCTTCTGTTCAACACGTACGCGCCGTCGGACCCGGACGAGGCCGTCACGCTGGCGGAGTCGTCCGAGGACGACGAGATCGATGACATCTCCTTCAACATCACCGTCGGCCAGCCGCTCGCCGACGCGAGCTACGAGATGAACATCACCGACGGCGGTGTCCAGGGTGCCGAGCAGGCGGTCGGGACGCTCTCGCTGACGGAGCGCTCGACCGACCAGATGACCATCCACACCGCCGAGGAAGGCGCGTTCGGTGACCTGGACGAGCCCGGCCCGATCAGTGCCTACATCGCGGCAGGCAACCTGACGCAGGACTCGACCATCGCCGACAACGACCTCGTCGTCCAGCGCCTGCAGGCCTCCGGCCTGTTCGGCGCGCTCAACGCGACGAACGAGGACAACTACACGGACGCGCTCTGGGAGCTCGACGTCAACAACCCCGGCGCGGCCGATCCCCAGTTCAACACCACGGTCTACGAGTCTCCGGCAACGATCTCGCCGAACCTTGAAGGCGAGTTCTACAGCCTTGCGGAGCTGGAACTCGGCAGCAGTACGTTCCGCGTCGTTCCCGACCAGGACAACAACACGGTCTACATGATCTACCCGTCCGACATGATCCTCGATCAGGACGGCGCTGAGATCGACGACCGGTTCATCGGGAACTTCACGGTGACCGAGGACAGCGAACTGAACACTGGCAACAGCCCCGAGAGCGCGACGGGCGAGTACCGCATCATCGACCGCGAACTGGAGTTCACCACGAACACCCAGATCGGCGGCGAGGGCGGCATCGAGGTCGAGGCCGCTGCGAACCAGACCATCAACGGCACGACCACGATCGCACCCGGTAGTGAAGTGAGCATCACGGTCCGTTCGACCGGCGACAGTCCGTTCCTCCTCACGGAGGACGCTATCGTCCAGGAGGACGGGATGTTCAACGCGAGCTTCGACTTCACGAACGTCTCCGTGGGGCAGAACTTCACGGTCGACGCCAGTGGTAGCTACGAGGACGATCCCGAGGTCGACGGGGTAGTCGTCGAGGCCCAGGAGGAGACTCCGACGCCGACGGCGACGCCCGAGACGACCGAAACGATGACGGCGACGCCCGAGGAGACGGAGACGGCGACGCCCGAACCGTCGACCGGGACGCCCATGCCGACCGAGACGGCGACCGAACCCGCGACGCCCTCGCCCACCCAGGGTGACGGCGCAGGCTTCGGTGCCATCGTCGCACTCGTCGCGCTGATCGGCGCTGCGCTGCTGGCCATCCGCCGCAACGAGTAAACAACCACCCCTCACGGGGTCACGCTGACCGCGATCCCATTCTTTCGTGCGCCACGCCGGCTAGCCGCAGGACCCGTTCGAACGGCATAGCCGAGACCGTGCGCGCCCGAGCCCGCGTCGGTCCGTCGAAACGGTGACACGCCGTCGAGTCCCCATGGCCTTTTGACCCCACCCATCGACCGCGGTCCCATGCCACGACTACCCCCGTCGGTCGTCGGAGACGCGTTCACGAGCGAACACGCCTGGGACACGCTGGTCGATCTCGTCGGGATCGGGAACCGGATGGCCGGGCAGGAGGGCGAGCGGGAGGGTGCCGCGGTCGTCGAGCGGGCCTTCGAGGACGCGGGGCTCCGCGAAGTGGGCAACGAGACGTTCGACGTTCCCGGCTGGTGGCGGGGCTCCTCCTCGCTGGCTGCCGGGGAGAGCGCGTGGTCGGCCGACCACCACGTCATCGCGCTCCCGGGAACGCCCGCCGGGGCGGTCGAGGCACCGATCGTCGACGTGGGCCACGGGATGCCGGCGGAGATCGGTGACGAGGTCGAGGGGTGCGTGGCGATAGCCCGGAGCGACGTCGCCGAGGGCGATCGGTGGGTCCACCGGATGGAGAAGTACGCGAGCGCGGCCGAGCACGGCGCGGTCGGGTTCGTCTTCCGCAACCACCTCCCCGGCAACCTCCCGCCGACGGGCGAGGTGGGTTACCACGAGCGCCCAGGTCCGATCCCGGCGGTGGGGGTCTCGAAGGAGCTGGGTGCGCGCCTCGCCCGTTACGCCGAACGGGACGAACCAGTAACGCTCTCGGTCGACTGCCGGAACGCCCCGTCGAGTTCGGTGAACACCCACGCGGTCCTCGGCCCCGACACCGAGGAGGAGGTGCTGGTCACCGCCCACGTCGACGCCCACGACATCGCGGAGGGTGCCGAGGACAACGGCGTCGGGAGCGCCCTGCTCCCGGAGATCGGTCGGCTGCTCGTGGGGGTGGCGGACGACCTCGATACGCGGGTGCGGTTCGTGGCCTTCGGTGCCGAGGAGACGGGTCTCTGGGGGGCCTACCACTTCGCCGAGACACACGGGACACCGATCAGGGCGGTGATGAACATCGACGGCGCGGGCTCGTCGCGCGATCCGCGGGTACGGACCCACGGGTTCGAGGGGTTCGAGGCGGCGTTCGGGGCCGCGACCGACCGGTTCGACGCGCCGCTCGCGGTCGACGACGAGGTCTCACCACACGCTGATGCCTGGCCGTTCGTCGAGCGGGGCATCCCAGCGGTGACCATCGGCTCGGTGCGGGATGGTGCGGGACGGGGCTGGGGGCACACCCACGCCGACACGCTCGACAAGCTCGACCCGCGTGACCTCCGGGCGCTCGCGGCGATCTACGCCGAGTCGGTCCTCGAACTGGCCGACTCGGACCGGACCTTCCCGCACAGGGAACCGGCGGAGATACGCGACGCCCTCACCGACGGCTACGTCAGGGAACTGGAGGTCGGCGGGCGCTGGCACTTCGAGGAGTGACCGGGCGCGGGAACCACCTCGGACGGGTCACGACCACCGACTCCGGGCTGTTCCACGTCGATCACGGCGTCGAGATCGGGCAGTCGGTCGAGGCGGGCGAGCACGTGGGCACGCTCTACGATCCGATGGGCTACGAGACCCTCCAGGAGGTCGAGACTGACCGCGCGGACCTGCTCTACACCGTCACCGGGGAGCCGACGGTGACGACGGGGAACTCACTGGTGAACGTGGCGCTCCCGTCGAGGACTGACGGGAACGGACGACGGACACCCGCCGTCGGGGACGCAGGGCGAAGCGAGCTACTCCTCGTCGAGGTCGGCGAACGGCCAGTTGCCGACGTTCCGCATCCCGACGTCGTGGCCGTCGGTGACGGTCGCGTCGCGCATCTCCTCGCGCGAGCGACGTGAGACCGGGCGGTCACCCTCTGCGAGTTTCAGGACCCCGGCCGCCAGCGGGACCGCCAGTTCGCGGAGGTCACGTCGGTCGAGCTTGTCCAGCGTGTCCGCGTGCGTGTGGCCCCACCCGCGGCCGCTCTCTCCAGAGGTCGAGCGCGCCTGGACCGCCGGGATACCCTCCTGGGCGAACGGCCAGTGGTCGCTGTGGGGGCGGACCTCGTTCGAGACGTCGACGGGGACGCCGTGCTCCTCCGCGACCTCCTCGAAGGCCGTCCCGACGTCGTCGAACCGGTGCGTGTAGACGTCGAGGTTCCGCGAGTAGCCCGCGCCGTCGATGTTGACGACCGCCTTGACCTGCTCTGCGGGGTGGGTCTCGACCCAGTGGTACGCACCGAAGAGGCCGACCTCCTCGGCACCGACGATCAGGAACCGGACGCGGGTGTCGAGGTCGTCCTCGACCCGGGTGAGCAGGCGGGCGACCTCGGCGACCAGGACGCTCCCGACGCCGTTGTCGTTCGCGCCCTCGGCGATGTCGTGGGCGTCGTGGTGAGCGGTCAGGAGCACTTCCTCGTCGGTGTCGGGGCCGAGGGTCCCCTCGACGTTGCGCGAGGTCGATGGTTCGTTCCGGCAGTCGACCGAGAGGCTCGACTCGAGCGGGCCGTCGGCCGCGTAGCGCACGAGCCGGTCGCCGAGCTCCTTCGAGACGCCCACCGCGGGGATCGGTCCGGGGCCGTCCTCGCCGCCGACGCTCCCGGTCGGCGGGAGACACCCTTCGACGTGGTTGCGGAAGACGAACCCGGTCGCGCCGTGGTTGGCCGCGAAGTGGTACTTCTCCGACCGGTGGATCCACCGACCGTAGTCGTCGGGAGTCATGCTCGAGGCCATCGCGATCTTCCCCTCGAGATCGGCCGTCTCGAAGTCCGAGGGCAGCCCGTAGCCCACGTCGACGAGCTCGCCCTCGGGGGCTCCGGCGGGCGTTCCCGGCAGCGAGATGATCCGGTGGTCGGCGTCGTACGTCCGCGTCCCGCCGTACTCGACGGTCAGCGAGGAGTCGCCACGCCACCATCCCGGGATGCCGAACTCGGTCACCTCGACGTTCTCGAGGTCGGTCCGCTCGAACGCCACCCGGAGGCGCTCGGCGGCGTCGGCTTCGCCGGACTGGCCGGCCATCCGGTTCTCGATGTCCACCAGGTCGGAGAGCAGGTCCCAGTGGTAGCTGCTGGTGTAAGCGTCGCCGACCAGTCGCGTCGGAAGCGTCGTCATTCGACCGCCGCTTGCACCCCGCCGTTATATAGTGTTCCGACAGGGACGGACTGGGTCGGGAGCCGAAGATCAATGAGCGCTGACACGTCGAGTGGGTCGATGCACGGACCGTGACCCCGACGGGACGGCAGATTCAACACCGCCGCCGGGGAGCCTCCGGCATGATACGCACCGAGGACCGCGGGGACGTCCGGGTCGTGACGCTCGACCGGCCCGAGCGCCGCAACGCGCTCACGCTCTCCGCGCTCGCCGACCTCGAACGGGCGGTCGTGGGGACCGACTCCCCCGTGGTCTACCTGACGGGCGCGGACGGCGCGTTCAGCGCCGGTGCGGACTTCGACGCGGTCGGCGAGGCTGCCGCCGACGGTCCCGAGGCGATCGAGGCGTTCGTCGAGCGGGGCCAGCGGACGATGCGGGCCATCGAGACGGCCGAGAGCGTCGTCGTCGCGGGCGTCGACGGGCCGGCCAGGGGCGGCGGCGTCGAACTCGCGCTGGCGTGTGACATCCGTGTGGCGACCCCGCGTGCGACGTTCGCCGAGACGGGCGTCTCGATCGGCCTCTTCGGTGCCTGGGGCGGGACCGTCCGTCTCCCCGAGGTGGTCGGAACCGGCGACGCGCTCGACCTCTCGCTGTCGGGCCGGACGGTCGACGCGGGGACGGCGCTCCGGATGGGGCTGGTCCAGCGCGTCACGGAGGATCCCCGCTCGGTGGCCGAGGAGGTGGCCGCGAACGATCCCGATTCGCTCCGGGTCCTCAAGGAGCTGGTCCGTGCGGACGACGATCGAGAGGACGGGGAGGCCCGCGAGCGCGAGGCGTTCGTCGAACTGCTCGCCGCACGGGCCGGGGACTTCTCGGGTCAGTGACGTCCCCCGGGGAACGGGTCCACCTCGGGCTTTCGAGACGGGACGCGGTCGGAAAGTGTTAATCCACGGAGCGTCTTGGGCGTGAGTAACGAACAGTATGGAGGACTGCGACTACTGCGGCGAATCGTTCGAGGGGGAGAAGGCCTACGTGAACCATCTCCGGGCCGAGCACATGGACGAACTCGGACCGATAGACCGGCGTCGCGTCGGCGCGGACGAGGACGGTGGTTCGGGCCTGCCCGCGGGACCGCTCGCGCTCGCACTCGTCATCGGTGCGACCGTCGCCGTCATCGGATACGTGATGTTCGTCGCCGGTGGATCGAGCGGGAGCGTCGGCCCGGCCGGGAGCGCCCACTACCACGGACCGATGCAGATGGTCGTCCTCGGCGAGCAGGTCGACTTCTCGCGGGACGAGTACCAGCTCAGGGACGACCGGTTCCACTTCGAGGGCGGCGACGGGTCGACGTGGCACGCCCACGCGACCGGTATCACGCTCGACTACGCGATGGAGTCGCTCGGGTTCGACGTCACGCGCACGAGCGTCACCTACCAGGGGACGACCTACGAGGACTCCGACGACCAGTATAACGTGACGGTCACGGTCGGCGGGGAACAGGTGAACCCCGAGCAGTACGTCCTCCAGGAGGGCGACCGCATCCGGATCGTGGTCGAGGAGGCGTGAGCGGGGACGAGGGGCCGGCGGCGAGCGAGCGGGGAGGGATCGACGGGGACGGGCCTCGTGCGGTCGCGGTGAACGTGGGTGCGAACACGAACGAGCCCGGGTTCCGCGCCCCGATCGACTTCGAGGGGGGCTTCGAGTTCGTCCCCATCCCCGAGCCCGAACCCACCCGGGTACCGGTGCCGACGTACGCCGACCTGGAGCTCTCGATGGACGTCCCGGAGTCGGTCCTCGACACGCCGGTCCACATGGATCCCGAGTTCGCCGAACTGCCGACCTGCGAGCGGTACACCTACGGCGACCCGTTCGGGGTGAAGGCCCGTCCGCTGCTCGACCTCCGGGAGGGGGACTACGCGCTGTTCTACGCCACCCTGGAGACGGCGAGCGAGGACCCGCCCGACTGGCAGCCCCCGCGGTGGGGTGCGTACCTCGTCGGAGGGTTCAGGCTCGCGGCCGATCCGCTGACCGGGGAGGCGTACCGCGAACTCGACGACGGGGCCCGCGAGCCGTTCTCGAACAACGCCCACGTCAAGCGCGAAACCTTCGACGCTGCGGTGCTCCTCCTGGGGGATCCCGAGGAGTCGGGGCTCTACGAACGGGCGGTGCCGCTGTCCGAGCCCTCGGGTGGGGTCGACGCGAACCGGCTGGTCACGGATCTCTCCGCCGATTCGGGGGCCGGCCCCTGGTGGCGTCGGCCGCTCCGGTTCGATGCCGACGCGACCGCCGAGGTACGCGGCGTCATAGACGACCCGAGCGCCGCGCTCGACGCCGCCGAATGACACGACCGACACGCCTATTCGACTCCGGTCGGTACCACGAGTGAACGATTCCGTGTCGAGACGGGAGACGTTCGGACCTCTCGAACCCAGATGACCGACCGACCGTCTATCAGAGTCGCGCTCGCACAGCTGAACCCGACCGTCGGCGACGTCGCCGGCAACCGCGATCTGATCGCGGCGGCGTACGAGGAGGCCCTCGACGCCGGTGCCGACCTCGTCGTCACGCCCGAACTCTCGCTGGTCGGCTACCCGCCGCGCGACCTCCTCCACCGCGGGGCGCTGCTGGACGCCTGCGAGGACGCGCTGTCGGATCTCGCGGCGCTGACGGCCGACGGGCCCGCTCTAGTCGTCGGGACGCCCGACCGATACGAGGGTCCGGGACGCCCGCTCCGGAACGTCGCCGCGGTGTGTGCCGACGGCGAGGTGACGGCGAGGGGGACGAAGCGGCTCCTCCCGACCTACGACGTGTTCGACGAGGACCGCTACTTCGAGCCCGGAACGGACCCGACGACGGTCGAGGTGGCCGGGGCGGTCGTCGGCATCTCGGTCTGTGAGGACGCCTGGAACGAGACGATCCTCGGGAGCGTCCGGCGGTACGAGGCCGACCCGCTCGGTGACCTGGCGTCGGCGGGCGCGGACCTCCTCGTGAACGTCTCGGCCAGCCCGTTCCACGTGGGGAAGGGCCGCTTCCGCGAGTCGCTGTTCGCCGACCACGCCCGACGGAACGACCGCCCCGTGGTGTTCGTCGATCAGGTCGGCGCGAACGACGAACTGACCTTCGACGGGCGCTCGTTCGTCCTCGGACCGGACGGGGGCGTGTGGGCCCGCTCGCCGGAGTTCGAGTCCGACGTCCGCGTCGTGGACGTCCCGCTCGACGGGTCGGCCCCGGACGGCGGAGAACGAGATCGGGTCGCGCCGGCCATCGAACACGAGGCCGAACTGGCCCGCCGCGCGGTACGCGTGGGCATCCGCGACTACGTCCGGAAGTCGGGTTTCGAGGACGTCGTCGTGGGGATGTCCGGCGGCGTCGACTCCTCGGTGGTGACGACGCTAGCGGCCGAGGCGCTCGGGCCGGAGCACGTCCTGGGGGTGGCGATGCCGGCGCGGTACACCAGCGATGCCTCGACCGAGGACGCCCGCCGGGTGGCCGAGACGCTCGGTATCGACTTCGAGGTGATCCCTATCGAGGGGCCGTTCACCGCGTTCCTCGACGCGCTCGGTCCGGTCTTCGACGACCGCGAGCGGGGGGTCACCGAGGAGAACGTCCAGGCCAGGGTCCGGGGAACGACCCTGATGGCGCTCTCGAACGAGTTCGGCGCGCTCGTACTCACGCCGGACAACAAGTCCGAGGCCGCCGTCGGCTACTGCACCCTCTACGGGGACATGGTCGGCGCGCTCGCACCGATCGGCGACTGCCTGAAGGAACGGGTGTACGCGCTGGCCGATCGGCTGAATACGGTACCTGACCCGCGGTTCGACGGCCCGCCCATCCCCGAGCGTGTCATAGAGCGGCCGCCGTCGGCCGAACTCCGCGAGGACCAGACCGACGCCGACGACCTCCCGCCGTACGACGTCGTCGACCCCGTCCTCCGGGACTACATGGAGGGGGGACTCGACCGGGACGCGCTGGTCGAGACCGGGCACGACCCGGCCGTGGTCGATCGGGTTCTGGAACTGCTCCACCGTTCGGAGTACAAGCGCTGGCAGGAGGTCCCGCTGCTCAGAGTGACGCCCCGGGCGTTCGGGATGGGGTGGCGCTACCCGCTCGCGGCACGGTACGACGCCGTCCGCGGGGAGTGAGACGGCCGCTCTGCTGGACGGTTTCTCTTTGCAGGTGCCCAATGGGGGGAGAGCGTGGGCACCTGCGGGGAGAGAGCCGGTCCGCGCCGGCTACTTCCCCGCTGTCACGCCAACTGCATATATTTTCCGATTATTTTGTAGAAATATTATCCAGAGATACAGCCGAGAACGACCCCACAGGGCGAACGATCGTCCACGAACTTGTTATGACCTGACGAATCGTCGATAGCGCGGCAATAA
Organism: Salinirubellus litoreus; assembly: GCF_037335815.1. NCBI lineage: Archaea > Methanobacteriati > Methanobacteriota > Halobacteria > Halobacteriales > Natronomonadaceae > Salinirubellus > Salinirubellus litoreus. The sequence continues at coordinate 1,760,095 of NZ_CP147841.1, forward strand.
TGTCCACATGATCGTACGATCCGGCTGGCAGCAGCGACGGTCTCGGAGACGAGGCGACGGGGACCGATTCGCGTTCGACGCTCGAACGGGCCCGGTTCGGAGCCTTCTACCTGCTCGTGCTCGTCGCGGCGGCGATGACCGCGGCGTTCCTCCGGGACCCCGAGTTAGCGCCGAGGATCCGGGGCGGTCGGGTGATCGACGATCCCGTCGGGTTCGTCCGGAGACACGCGTTCGCGGGTCGACGTGGGTCGTGAGCCCGACGTCAGGGGCTCACGGTGTTCGATTCGGCTCACTGCTCACTGGCTCTCGCCCCTCGGCAGGTCGCTTACGTCGCTCTCCTGTCCGACGATGAAGTCCTTCACCACGACGAGGAACCCGACGGCGCTCAGGATGATGAGGAGGATCCCGGCCGTCGTGAGTAACACGTCACCGAAGATGATGAAGGCGATCCCGGCGACGACCGCCACCACGATAGCCAGACTGAGCCCTACCTCACGGGTTCTCCGGTCCATGGACCCGTGTGGCACCCTGTCGTGAAAACTATTGTCATGGTCCGTCCCGCGGGCGTCGGCAGTCGTCGCTCCACACCGGGCGGTGTCCGAGACCGGAGTTCGACCCCCGGGGATCGCTGACTGAATAGTGTGAGCGCCTTTTTCAACGGCGGTCGCAGGGCCGACAATGACGGGTTCTGCGCGCCGTACCGTCCCCCCTCTCCTGGTCGCCGCCGCCGACATCGGCGTCGGCGGCCTGCTCTACCAGCAGGTCTCGATCCTGCTCGGCGTCCTGCTGCTCGCCTGCGGGGTGTCGGTGCTGATCACCGTCGCGTACGAGCCGCTGTGTCTGCTCGGCTCGGCGCTGTGGCGACGCTTCGAGGGGGAGACGACCAAGTGAGTTGTCACCGGTTACCGGGTACGCCTGCACCCGATCGCGACGCTCGCGGGGGCGGGCGAGCGGGCGCGAAGCGGCCAGTCAACGTGTTCCGGGAGCCGGACCCGTACCCGGCGTGGATCGCCACCCTCCACATGAGTCCCGACTGGCAGGCTCGACTCCCGTGAACCGGCTATCTCTCCCTCCGTTCGAAAATGCGCCGTCCGGGAATTGAACCGGAGCCAGACGGTCGTTCGCTCTGCTCGCGCTGCGACTGGCAGGGTTCGATCCCTCGTGGTGCATCCGCTCGTCACGTCAGTTCCTCGCAGGATGCGCCGTCCGGGAATTGAACCCGGGCTATTAGCTTGGGAAGCTAATGTCCTACCACTGGACCAACGGCGCTCTCTCGCTTCGCTCGTTCGCCCCGAGGTTCGTGCTCCCTTCGGGAGCACTCACCAACGGCGCTCACAGAACCAGTATTTCACCGGTCCACTTCAACGTAGCGCTCCGCGCCGGGGGCGGGTTTTTGTCGTGCCCGCCCCACCGACCGGGTATGAGCGAGCGCGTGTTCAGCCTCGACGCCGACTCCCTCCCCGTGGAGCTCGGCCTCTCGGAGCCGGAACTGGAGGAGCGCCGCGAGCAGATCACCGAGTTCGTCACGGGCGTCGTCGAGGACGCCGGCGCGGCGGGGGCGGTCATCGGCCTCTCCGGTGGGATCGACTCGACGCTGACCGCCCACCTCGCAGTCGAGGCACTCGGGCCGGACTCGGTGCGGGGGCTGGTGATGCCGAGCGAGGCCAACACCGACGAGAACATGAGCGACGCCGAGCGGGTCGCAGAGGACCTGGGTATCGAGTACGACGTCGTCGCGGTCCAGCCGATCGTCGAGGCGTTCGAGGCGGCCTATCCGGTCGACGACCCGCTGGAGGAGCGCATCGAGTCCGATCCGCTCCGAACCGCGCTGGGGAACGTCGCGGTCCGCACGCGTGGCGTGCTCAACTACTTCGTCGGCAACGCCGAGAACCGGATCGTCCTCGGGACGGGCAACCGCTCGGAGACCCTGACGGGGTACTTCACCAAGTACGGCGACCAGGCCGTCGACTGCAACCCTATCGGTAATCTCTACAAGTACCAGGTCCGCCAGCTCGCCGCCCACGTCGGCGTCCCCGAGGACCTCGTCGAGAAGCCCCCGAGCGCGGAGATGTGGACCGGCCAGACCGACGAGGGCGAGATGGGCCTGACCTACGACACGCTCGACGCGATACTGATGCTCCACGTCGACGGGCCGTTCTCGCGGTCGGCGACCGTCGAGACGCTCGGCGTACCGGAGTCGGCGATCGACCGCGTGATCGACCTCTACGAGGCGAGCGAGCACAAGCGTCACATGCCGCCGGCTCCCGACGCGCCGACGCCCTGACGCGGTCCGTGTCCGCTCGGCGGTCGGAATCGAACCGTACCGTCACGCATATGCGGACCCCCCCGTACCGTCGGCCATGGAGACGGCCCGTCTCGTGGTCCCCCTCGTCGTCCTCCTCCTCGCCGGCTCCCTGCTCGGAGTGCAGGCGGCGACCTACACACCCGGAGCGACGACCGCCGAAACCGCCGGCGAGATCCGCCCGTACCCCGGGAACACGCTCATCGGCATCCAGGCGAAGGGCTGGTTCGGCAACGACAACGGCACGGCGATGGTCGTGACCCCCGAGGGCGAGACTGTCTGGGAGTACGACCCGCCGAACAGCCGGGTGTTCGACGTCGAGGCGCTCGATAACGGGAACGTCATGGCCTCGGTCGCCACCGTCGCGACCGGCGAGGACTGTCCCGACGGGCTCGGCGACCGCTGCGTCCACAACCGCGTCGTCGAACTCGGCTACCCGAACACGACCGTCGTCTGGTCCTACGAGTGGTGGGACGTCTTCCCCGAACACCACGAGGTTCACGACGCCGACCGGCTCCCGAGCGGGGAGACCGCCATCGTCGACATGGGGAACAACCGCGCGTTCACCGTGAACCGGGCCGGGGAGATCACCTGGCAGTGGAACGCGAGCGAACACCTCGCCGAGGGGACGCCCTTCTTCGAGGAGTACGTCCCCGAGGAGAGCGCCGGGGAGTTCCGCCAGGGCGGTCCCGAGACCGACTGGACGCACATGAACGACATCGACCGGCTGGAGAACGGGAACTTCCAGCTCTCGATACGGAACTTCGACGTCGTCGTCGAGGTCGATCCCGAGACGAACGAGATCGTCGACGTGATCGGCTCGCCCACGCGTCACAGCGTGATGAACGAACAGCACAACCCGATGCGGATCGAGTCGGGCGGGACGCTGCTCGTCGCGGACTCCGAGAACGACCGCGTGGTCGAGGTCGACGTCGAGACCGAGGAGATCGTCTGGCAGTACGACGGCACGGGGTCGGCCGAACTGCTCCAGTGGCCCCGTGACGCCGACCGGCTCCCGAACGGCAACACCCTGGTCACGGACTCGCGGAACTTCCGCGTTCTGGAGGTGGGCCCTAACGGGAGCGTCGTCTGGCGCTACGAGATGAAGGAGGAGCGGGGGATCGTCTACGAGGCCGACCGGCTCGACGTCGAGGAGGAGCCGGACAGCGTCCCCTCGGGTCGCGACCTCACCAGCCGGTCCTCGGGTGGAGCTCTCGGGTCGATCGTCGCCACCGTCGAGGGCTGGCTGGGGTTCGTCCCCTTCCTCCCCGTCTGGGTGGGCGTGCTCGAACTCCTCGTCGCGCTGGTCGGCCTCGGCGCGCTGGTCGCGCTCGCCCGCGAGGCCGCGAACGGATAGGACGTACCGCCCCCGACAGCCCTTTGTCGACCGACCGACAGGCGTGGACATGGACGCGCCCTCCAGTCCCGCCGATCCGTCCGGTCCCGCCGCCACGACCCGTCGCCGACTCCTCGCGGTCGGTGCGACCGCGGCCGCCGGCCTCGCCGGCTGTGTCGGCTTCGCCGGTCCCGACGTGACCGAGTCGAGTTCGCGGACGTTCGACGCGCCCGAGGGTGTCGTCTCGATCGAGAACCGCAACGGTGACGTCGAGGTCGGACCGCACGACGACGGCGATAGCGAGGGGGTAGTCGTCGAGATACGGAAGCGGGGCCGCTCGCAGGCGGCCATCGACGCCGTCGCCGTCGAAGGGGCGACCGAGGAAGGTGATCTCGTCGTGCGGACGATGTACGACGACCGGCTCCGGAACGCGAGCGTCGATCTCTCGGTGCGGGTGCCCGAGGGGACGGCGGTCGGGTCGGTCGAGACGAGGAACGGCGACGCCGTCGTCCGGTCGGTGTCGGGCGACGTCCGCGCAACCACGTCGAACGGGGACGCCCGCGCGGTAGACGTCGACGGCTACGTCACCGTCCGGTCGAGCAACGGCGACGCCGAGGCCCGGGGGACGACCGGCCTCGCCGGGGCGCGGTCGGCCAACGGCGACGTCCGCGTCGAGGTGTACGACCTGCGCGGGGCGACCGACGCCACCTCGGCCAACGGCGACGTCGAGGCGGGGGTCGCGCCCGGCCTCGACGCGACGGTCCTCGCTACCGCCGGGAACGGCGATCTCGACGTCGAGGTGGAACTGGACGACGCGAGCGTCTCGACGAGGCAGGCGAGGGGACGGCTCGGCGACGGCGGTCCGCTGCTCACCCTGACGTCCGCGAACGGGGACGTCCGGCTCTACGGACTCGCCGACTGATCCCTGTCGGCGTGGAAGATCGGGCACGTCGAAGTCCACCGCTGGTTCGGACGGGGGTTTCGTGTGCCGGGATCGCGAGCGGAACGGCGGAACGGGCGGGTGAGCCGCGGTGGACGTTCGTCGTTCGGCGGTCGGGTTACTCCGCGTCGGGCGGCGAGCGGTCCCGCCCGAACTCGTCGAAGTCGTCGAACCCGTCGGGGAGTTCGTAGGGGAGTTCCCGGGCGTCGCGCTCGTTGGGCATCTCCTCGGGGACGGGCTCGGCGACGGACTCCCAGCCGGGCTTGACCGCGATGGACTTCGCGGGCATCCCGACGGCGATGTGGTGGGCGGGAACGTCCGACTGGACGACGCCGCGCGCGCCGACGACGCTGTTCTCCCCGATGTGACTCCCCGCGCGGACCATCACGTCGTAGGTCAGCCGGGCGTCGTCCTCGACGATCGTGTGGTAGTTCGTCACCTCCGTCTGGTCGACGATGTCGTGGTCGTGGCTGTAGACGTGGACGCCGTCGGAGATCGAGACGCGGTCGCCGATCGTGAGCTTGCCGCGGTCGTCGAGGTGGACGTCGTCGTGGACGACGACGTTGTCGCCGATCGTGATGTTGTGGCCGTAGGAGAACGTGATCCCCTTGAAGAAGCGGCAGTTCTCCCCGCACTCCTCGAACAGGTGGTCGGCGAGCATCCGCCGGAACCGCAGCGCGAACTCGACGTTGTCGGCCATCGGCGTCGCGTCGAACTGTCGCCAGAGCCACTGGAGGAACTTCGAGCGCTCGTAGCGTTCCTCGTCCTTCTCGGCGTAGTATTCGGATTCGAGGGTGGCGTTGCAGGGGTCGTACCCCTGGAGCCGGACGCGCTCGGCGGGCGAGACTGGCTCGCCGGCCTGCCACCGCTCGTAGGCGTCGCGGTCGCCGTGGAGGTCGACGAGCGTCTCCTCGACGACCGCACAGGTGTCCTCCTCGGAGGCGAGCCGGGAGTCGACCTCCTCGAGGAACGACTGGAGCCCCTCCTCCGCGTCGGCCGGCAGGTGGATGTGGCGCTTCGTCATGGCGACCGATAGTCGGTCACGGGCATTAGTCGTTGTGTCCAGAAGGGCCGAAAACCCGGTTACGCGAGCGTTACCGGCCCGCTCCGTGGAACGACCCTGGAACGAAAAGCTCCATGTCCCGCGAGACCGACTTCGGGACATGGACTCGGAAAGACGCGAACCGCCCCGGACCGAGGAAGGGTGGTACGTCCTCCACGACCTGCGCCGGATCGACTGGGACGCCTGGCGCGAGGCCCCCGAACACGAACGCGCGCGCGCGCTCGAATCGGGCGTCGACTACCTCGCCGAACACGAGGCGCTCGCCGACGTCGACGGCGAGGAGGGTGCCTCGGCGACGTTCTCGATGCTCGGGCACAAGGCCGACCTGATGGTCCTCCACCTCCGGCCCACGACGGCGGCCCTCGACCGCGCCGAACGGCGGTTCGAGGCCACGCCGTTCGCCGGGTTCACCGAACGGGTCTCCTCGTACGTCTCGGTCACGGAGATCTCGGGCTACCTGAGCGAGGAGGTTGGCGAGGGCATCGAGAACGTCGAGGACACGGGTACCCGGAACTACCTCGCCTCGCGGCTCTACCCGACCCTCCCGGACGCCGAGCACGTCTGCTTCTACCCGATGGACAAGCGACGGGACCCCGAGTACAACTGGTACGACCTGCCGTTCGAGGAGCGCGCCGAACTCATCTCCGGCCACGGCGAGATCGGCCGGGAGTACGCGGGGAAGGTCACCCAGATCATCAGCGGGAGCGTCGGGTTCGACGACTACGAGTGGGGCGTCACCCTGTTCGCCGACGATCCCACCGAGATCAAGCACCTGCTCTACGAGATGCGGTTCGACCCCTCCTCCTCGCGGTACGCGGAGTTCGGCCCGTTCTACTTCGGCCGGCGGTTCGCTCCCGGGGACCTCCCGGCGCTGCTGGCCGGCGAGACCGTTCCGGCGGACGATGGCGGCACGGACGCCGAGGCGACGGAGCACGGGGACGAGGAGGCGACGCACGCCCGTGCGGCGGCTGTCGGTGGTAGTGGCCACGGGCACGGACACGACGGGGCCGACGGCGGGGACCACGGGCACGGGTCCTCCGGAGACGGCGCGGCGGACGACCGCCCGGACGGGACGAGTGGTGGTGACTCGGGCGGCGGTCGCCCCTCGCGCCCGGCCGAACCGCCACACGAGGAGGTCGATCCCGAGGAACTCGCGCGGGAGCTCGGGAGCGTCGGCATCGACCTCGACGACCACCCCGAGACGGGGTATATCCTCCTGTTCACCACCACCGAGGACGCCGAGGAGCTCGCCGAGGAGGTCGACGGGCTCCGCTCGAACTTCGAGCACTACGACACGCACGTCCTCACGGCGGTCCGGGCCGACGCCGGGCGGTCGGTCGTGGCGAGCCTCTGGAAGAACGAGCGCGCGGCGAACACCGCGAGCGGTTTCCTCTCCGATCTCCCCGGGGCCGAGGACGGGCGTGGTGCGGCGATCGAGCGAGCGTCGGATGACGAGGACGAGTCCGAGAGCGCGGCGGGAGACGGGCACGGCGACGACCAGCGGGACGGCTCCGGGGACGGGGACCAGGACCTCCGCGACGAACTCGAGTCCCTGGGCGTCTACGGGGGCCAGCCCCACGGCGAGGACGTCCACGCCGTCGTGATCTACTCGGAGGCCGACGTCGAGGAGCTCGGAGAGGCGGTCGAGGACCTCCGTGGGGGGTTCGACCGCTACGACACGCATCGCTCGACGGCGACCTACGAGGCCGAGGACGGATCGCGGGCCGCCGTCGCTTCTATCTGGGAGACGGGGGACGCCGCGGAGACGGCCGCGGGCTATCTCTCGGACCTGCCGGGCGTCGTCGAGCGGGCCGGCGAGGAGTCCGGGTTCGGGACGATGGGGATGTTCTACACCGTCAAGCCCGACTACCGCGAGGAGTTCGTCGAGACGTTCGGGGAGGTCGGCGAGATACTCGAGGGGATGGACGGCCACCTCGAGACCAGCCTCCTCGTCAACCGCGAGAACGAGAACGACATGTTCATCGCCAGCCAGTGGAACTCCCGCGAGGACGCGATGGCGTTCTTCAGGTCCGACGAGTTCCGCGAGACCGTCGAGTGGGGCCGCGAGGTGCTTGCCGACAGGCCACGGCACGTGTTTCTGGAGTAGGGTGGTCCGAACGAAGTGAGGACCACCTAAAGGCGAACGGCGAACGAAGTGAGCCGTGAGCAGCGAGGCGGTCCCTGCGGTCGCGCCTCGGACATCCGAACGGGGAGGAGCGAAGCGACGACCCGCGAGCAGAGCGAGGGCGCAGCGACCTTAGGGAGCGCCTCGGACATCTGAACGGCGAACGGAGCGAACTGCGAGCAGAACGAGAGCAAGTGAGACAGGCCCTCGGCCGTCCGGACGGCTGGATCAGTCGCCGGCGCTCGGTGCGAGGATGCCGGCCTCTTCGAGGTCGCGGCCGTCGACCGAGGAGCGGAACTCCTCGGGGCTCATGCCGTCGTCGCGGTCGATACCGAAGTTCCGCCGGTAGAGTTCCTCGACGCGTTCGATCTCCTCGTCGCTCAGCGGCGGGGTGTCGGGCGCGGCGGCCCACGCGTCGATGTCCTCTGCCGTCCGGAAGGTGGGCGTCACCGACGCCACCTCGGAGTGGGCGAGGAGCCACTGGATGGTGGCCTGTGCCATCGTTCTCTGACCATCGCGTTCGAGGAACCGGACGTTCTCGAGCTTCTCCCAGCCGGTCTCGAACCACTGGGTCGGCCGGTGCGAGCGGTGGTCGCCCTTGCCGAGTTCGGTGTCGGGCGTGACCTGCTCGTTCAACAGGCCGGAGGAGTGGGGGACGCGGGCCATCAGGCTCGTGTCCGCGCCGGTCTCGCGGATCTCCTCGACGAAGTTCCGGCCCGGCACCTGCTCGAACATGTTGAAGACGGTCTGGACGACGTCGAACTCCTCGGCGATGGCGCGTTTCCCCTCCTCGAGCCAGCCGATGGAGGGGCCGAGCGCCCAGCCGACCGCCCGGACCCGACCCGACTCGCGGAGGTCGTCGAGCCACTCCAGCACCTCGGGCGTGACCTCCGACGCGTCGGCGTTGTGGAGCTGGAGGACGTCGACGTACTCCATGTCCAGACGGTCGAGCGACCGCTCGAACGCCTCGTCCAGGTAGTCGACGTGCATCTCCTTGGGGAGCTCGCCGTGGCCGGCCTGCGGGTTCTCGTAGAAGTCGTAGCCGACCTTCGTCCCGACGGTCACCTCCTCGCGGTGCTCGGCGAGGGCCTTCCCGACGAGCTCCTCCGAGCGGCCGTGGCCGTAGACGTCGCCCGTGTCGAAGTAGGTGACGCCCCGGTCGAGCGCGTGCTGGACCATCTCGACCGCCTGTTCCTCGGTACGGTCGCCCCACCAGTCCGTGCCGACGACCCAGGCCCCGAAGCCGACCTCCGAGACCTCGACCCCGCTGTCGCCCAGTTCGCGGTGGTTCATAGGTACGGTATGGGGGCTACGACACTTAGCGGGCACGGTCCGTTCTCGGGTGATCGGAACCGGCGACACCGACTCGATACCCGACGGCGGGGCGGACCGTCCGGAGCCACCTCCCGTCTACTCCTTTCGCGTGCTCGTCCCGAGCCACTTCGACCCGTCGCCGAGGTCGCGCAGGGAGTCGAGGAACCCCTTCGATTCGTGCTCGCTCGGACGCAGGCGCGCCCGGAGCCGCGAGGAGAGCAGTTCGATCGAGAGCACGAGGAACAGCAGCGTGACGAGCCCCGCGCCGGCGCGGTAGGAGTTGAACAGGTTGAGGTTGGTCTGGATGTACTGGCCGAGGCCGCCGGCCCCGACGACGCCGAGCGAGACGGCGATTCGGGTGTTGATCTCGAGGATGTAGAGCGTCCAGGCGACGAACGAGGTCGAGACCTGCGAGAGCATCCCGAACGAGATGACCTGCGAGCGTGAGGCTCCCGTCGACCGGATCGCCTCGATCGGCCCCTCCTGGATCTCCTCGAGTTCGTCGGTGAACAGCCGGCCGAGGTTCCCGACGGTGTCGGTGGCGACCGCGAGCGTCGCCGTAAGCGGCGAGAGCGGGACGAGCGCCGCGAAGATGAACACCCAGACGAGCGCGGGGATCGCCCGGATCGTCGACATCACGCCCCGGAAGAGGAAGTTGAACGGGAACGGGACGACGCGCTCGCTCCCGAGCACGCCGAAGAACAGCGCCAGCGGGAAGCCGAGTATCGTCCCGACGATCCCGATGGTGAGGGTGATGACGACGGCCGAGACGATGAGGCTGCTCCGGAGCCCCAGCGCGGTCTCGACCAGGCTCGACGGGTTGGCGAAGCTGACCCAGATCGCCCGCAGGCCGCCGATCTCCCGCTCCCTGCTGTAGGCGGTGAAGTCGACGAAGTTCGGCGAGAAGTAGCGCGCGAACTCCTCGAAGAAGAAGTCGAACTCCGCGAACCTGACGATCGCGGGGACGGGCCTGTCGCCGAGGAAGCCAACCCCGAAGTACGCCGCCAGGCTGGCGACCACGAGTCCGAGCAGGAGCACCAGCCGCCGGGCGAACAGCCGACGCTCGATCCGCGACAGAATGTCGTCGATGGTGTCCGTGTCGACGCTCACGACTGGAACCCTCCGCTCCCGTCCCCGCCACCTCCCCCGTCTGCGGCCGGCGACGTCCCCTCCGGAGCCGCCTCGTCCCGGCCTGCCAGCGCCCCCTCGGTGTCCTCGCCGTAGTAGAGGTCGTCGACGACGTCCATCGAGAGGTCGTCCCGGTCGCCGTCGAACAGGACCCGCCCGTCGCGGATGCCGACGAAGCGGTCGCCGAACTCGCGGGCGATGTTCACCTGGTGGAGGCTCGCCAGCGTCGTCAGGTCGCGCTCCTCCGCGGCCCGCTTCATGTAGCCCATCACGTCCCGGGCGGCCTTCGGGTCGAGGCTCGACACCGGCTCGTCGGCCAGCAGCAGGCCGGGGTTCTGGACGAGCGCGCGGGCGATACCGACGCGCTGTTTCTGCCCGCCGGACATCGATCCCGCCCGCTGTTCGGCCTCGCCCAGCAGCCCGACGGTTTCGAGCGCCTCGAGCGCGGCCCGCTTGTCCGTCCGCGGGTTCAGGGTGAGGAGGCTACGGAGGGGGCCGGTCCGGCCGAGCGAGCCCGTCAGGGCGTTCCGGTAGGCCGACATCGACTCGATGAGGTAGTGGAGCTGGAACACCATCCCCACCTCGCTCCCGGCCTCCCCGACCGGCCGATCGTTCACCCGAACGGTACCGCTGGTCGGGGGCGTCAGCCCGTTGAGGATACGCAGCAGGGTCGACTTGCCGGCCCCGGACGGGCCGAGCACGACGACGAACTCCCCGGACTCGACGTCGAAGGAGACGCCGTCGAGCGCGACGGTGTCCTCCCCGTAGATCTTCGTGACGTTCTGTAGCGAGACGGCGGGCATCGGTTGGTGTGGTGGTCGGGTGGGTCGTGAAACGGACGGTCCGGGTTCCGCGGTCAGCCGTCGAGCAGTTCGGTGGTGATGCCGAGCTGGTTCGCGACTTCGACGACGGGCTGGTAGGTCTCGTTGCTCGCCTCGCGGAGGTCGCTGAACCAGAGGTCGTCGTCGGTCCCCTCCTCGCCGTCCTCGCCGAGGTACATCGAGTCCGGCGCGTTCAGCATGGCCTCGGTGACGCTCTGCTGTTCCTCGTCGGAGAGCTCCGGGCTGACGATGACCGGCGCGCGCGGGATCCCCTCCTCGGTCTCCACGTAGCGGTAGCCGTCGATCAACTCGCGGTCGTCGTTCAGCGTGATGAACTGCCCGACGCCGGCGGCGGCGACCTGGCCGCGTTCGAGCGCGGCGAACGCCTCCGCGTGACTCGAGAACTGGGGCGTGAACGCCGCGCTCCCGGTGTCGGTCGGGAGGTCCCCGATGTCGAGCCCGGCCTGCTGTAGCATGTACAGCGGGTAGAGCGCGCCCGACGCCGACAGTCGGTCGGCGAAGGCGACCCGCTCGCCCTCCAGATCGGTCAGCGACTCGATGTCCGAGTCCTCCTGTGTGGCGATCACCGAGGCGTACGTCCAGGAGCCGTAGCCGTAGCGCTGGAGGATGATCTCACAGCGGTCGTTCGCCACGCCGAGGGCGGCGGCGAACGGCCCGGTCTCGCCGACGTCACCGGTGCCGCTCGCGAGGCTCTGGAGGGCGGCGCTGTAGCCGGCCGCGTACTGGAGCCGGGCCGGCACCCCGAGTTCCTCCTCCAGGTAGGACTGGAGGGGGGCGTACTGGGCCTGCATGAGCTGCTGGGGCTCGGAGGGCGACATGTAGAACGTGAGCCGACCGTCGTTGAACGGGACCGCCGTCTCGGTCGATCCCTCGGTCGCGGTGGGGGTCGCCGTCGACTCGGGGGCCTCCGTCGATCCCTCGGTCGCCGTCGGCGCTTCGGTCGCCGTCGGCGTGCTTCCCCCCCCGTCGCCGCCACCGCCGTCGCCACCGGTTCCGGTACACCCCGCGATGAGCCCGGCGGCTCCGAGCGAGCCGACGGTCTTGATGAACGTGCGTCGATCGGACATACAGTCAATCGAGTGATACGGTAGAGGGTCGTTAAATTCACCGATTCGAACATCCCTCGGTCGAGCCGTGGCTGTCTCCGGACGCTGGTGGGCGGCTCCCGCCCGTACTGGACGAACGGAAAACACCTTGTTCCCGAGACCTGAATCCCCGCTGTGAGCACTCAGATCACCGCCGACGTCGCGCTCGTGGACTACGGGCTCGGGAACCTCCGGAGCGCGACGCGCGGCCTCGAACGGGCCGGCGCGCGCGTCTCGCTGACCGACGACCCCGGCGCGCTCGACGACGCCGACGGCATCGTCCTCCCCGGCGTGGGCGCGTTCAGCGAGGGGATGGAGAACGCCGAACCCGTCCGCGACGCGCTCGTCGACGCCGCCGAGGCGGGCCGTCCGCTGTTCGGCATCTGTCTCGGGATGCAGATGCTCCTCACCTCGAGCGAGGAGGCCGACAAGGTGGGTCAGGGCGACGCCCAGGGCCTCGATCTCGTCCCCGGTCGGAACGTCCGCTTCCGCGAGGGACAGAAGGTCCCCCACATGGGGTGGAACGAACTGTCGGTCGAGCGCGAGCACCCCATCGTCGAGGGCGTCGACGGACAGTACGCCTACTTCGTCCACTCCTACTACGCCAGCCCCGACGACGAGCGCGCGGTCGTCGCCACCACCGACTACGGCGTGACGTTCCCCTCCATCGTCGCCAACGAGGCGGGCAACGTCTTCGGCACGCAGTTCCACCCCGAGAAGTCCGGCGAGACGGGCCTCCGTATCCTCCGAAACTTCGTCGAGTACTGCGCGGACCACGCCTGAACGCGGTCGCGCGGTCGAAAGACCACGCTTTCACTCGGCGGTCGCGTCGGCCGGGGCCTCGCCCGCTCGCCGCTCCCGTTCGACTCGCAGGTGGAGGCCCACGGCACAGGCGGCGGCCACCAGTCCGCCCGCCAGCGCGATGGCGAACGCGACACGATAGCCGAGCGCGGTGTACACGCGAGTGCCGTTGACGGTCTCGCCGGTCCAGAACGCGTCGAGCGCCGCGCCCAGCACCACGGGGAAGACCGCCGCGCCGGTCCAGCACATCGTGTTCACGATGCCGATGACGGTCCCGCTGGCCTCCTCGGGGTTGCGCTCCTTGACCACTGTGAAGGCGAGCGGGACGCCCCCGCGGAGGACACGGGAGAGGAGGAAGATCGCCCCCACGAGCAGGAGCGGGACGCTCCCGAAGGCGGCGAAGACGCCCCAGGTGAGCCCGAAAGCGACCGCCGAGACGACGATGAGCTCGGTGCGCCGGCCCAGCCTGTCCGAGAGCCAGCCGAACGCCGTCGGCCCGACCATCCCCCCGACGTTCCCGACGAGGAGGTAGACCGACGCCTCGGTCACGGGGATGCCGTAGGTCTGGACGAGGTAGGGGATGCCCCAGAGCCCGAAGACGGTGATGCCGATCCCGGTCATGAAAAAGAGCATCACGCCGAGCAGCCACGTCTCGGGCTCCCGGAGGGCGGCGAGGGTGTGTCGTCGCAGGTCGCCCGTCGTCACCTCCGGCCGGTCGGGAACCTTTTCGACGGGCGAGAGGCCGGCATCCCGGGGCGTGTCGTGGGCCAGCGCGGCGATCCCGACGGCGGCCGCGAGGCCGACCCCGCCGAGCCCGAGGAGGGTCGTCCGCCAGCCGAGCGTTTCCACAGTGAGCGCCAGCGGCGTCGTCGCGGCCAGCCCGCCGAAGACGGCGGCCGTGAACGTCACGCCGGTCATCGTGCCGAACTCGTCGGGACGGAACCAGTTCGCGCAGAACCGTAGCGTGGCGACGAACACGACGCTCGCACCCAGCCCGACGAGCAGGCGGCCGAGGAACGCCACCGGATACGCGGGCGCGAGGCCGAACGCGACCGCGCCCGTGGACATCAGTCCCGTCCCGCCGGCGGCGATGGCCCGCGCGCCGTAGCGGTCGGTCAGCAGGCCCGCGGGTACCTGGAGCGCGGCGTAGAGGTAGAAAAAGGAGGAGTGGAGCAGTCCCAGCCCGGTGGCGGTCATCTCGAAGGTCGAGAGGAGCCCCTCGGAGAGGACCGCCGTCGAGGTCCGGTGGAGGCTCACGAGGAAGAACGCCAGGGCGAGGAGGCCGTAGCCGAGCCACCGACGGCGGTAGGGCGATCCGGTGACGGGGCCGCTCGCGTCCACGGTCGACGCGCCGTCCGGCTCCCCGGTCCGTCCATCGTCCATCTGTCCGGCGATCCCGCGAGGGACGCGCTACCGCCCCTCGAACTCGGGGTCGCGCTTCTCCATGAACGCCGTCGCGCCCTCGGCGTGGTCCTCGGACTCGAAGACCTGGGCCTGCGCGGCGGCCTCGAACGCCATCGCGTCGCCGAGCGAGCGGTCGAACCCCCCGCGGAGCGTCTGCTTCGACGCCCGGAGCGCGACGGTCGGGCCCGTCGCGATGGTCTCGATGAACTCGGCGACGTCCTCGTCGAACGACTCGGCCGGGAAGACGTGGTTCACCAGCCCCAGATCCTCGGCACGCTCGGGCTCGACGAGTTCGCCCGTGAACACCAGCTCCTTGGCGGTGTTCTCGCCGACGGCGCGCGGGAGGAAGTAGGACGTGCCGGTGTCGACGGCGAGACCGACCTGCCGGAAGCCGAAGGAGATGCGGGCCTCCTCGCTCATCACCTGCAGATCACAGGCCATGGCGAGGTTCGCGCCGGCCCCGAACGCCACGCCGTCTACCTTCGCCACGGTGGGCAGGTAGAACTCGTGGACCCGTTCGAGCGTCTTCGAGGTCTCGTACTGGATCCCCCTGACCGCTTCGTGGAGCGGGACGTCACCGCCCATCCGCTCCATCATCGCGTTGATGTCCCCGCCGGCGCAGAACGATCCACCGGAGCCCGTCACGACGAGACAGCGAGCCTCCTCGTTCCCCTCGAGATCGTCGAGCGCGTCGGCGATGGCCGATCCCATCTCCCGCGTGAGCGCGTTGCGGTTGTCGGGGCGGTCGAGCGTCAGCGTAGCCACGCCGTCCTCCACGTCGAGCCGGACCGGTTCGTCCGTCATAATTCGGACCGTCCCCGCGCTCTCACCTAAACCTTCCCCGTGCGCTTACCGACGTTCGATCGATGTGGGTTGTGAGTTAACATCGGAAATCGCCACGTTCCGCTCCGCGTGGGTTCCAGGGCACCTCGGCGGCTGTCCCCGAGGACGTCGTTTCCGGGATGTCCCCCGACAGAACCAACTACGTCCGTCCGACCAGATGGGACGTGGACCGTGACTTCACCCTCGGGAACTTCCTGAAGGACCTCGGCACGCGGGCCGCCGCGGCGGCCGTCGTCGTGGGCGTCTTCGTCGGCCTCGGGTACCTCGACCGTACCGACCCCCTCGGCCTCTCCGCCCTCCTCGGTACCCGGGCCGCCTTCTTCGGCGTCGCGTTCCTCCTGATCGGACTCCTCGCCCTGGGCTGGATCGCGCTCCAGCAGTACAGGGGCTGAACGCGGGGCCGAGGTCCGCGGGCGGTCCCGCTCGGGATCCCGCTACTGCCGGGGCCCTCGACGGGGTCCTCCGAACGCTACGCCGACAGCGCGGGGTGATCGGCCGTCGCGACGAGGAACCGGTGGGTCTCGACGAGCACCGTCTCGCCGTCGCCATTGGTGACCTCGACGTCGGTGACGACGACACCCCAGCCCCCCTCCTTCTCGCGGGTCTCGGTCACCTCTGCGGTCGCCGTGAGCGTGTCGCCCGGGTAGACCGGTCCGAGGTAGCGGACGCCGTCGTGGCCGTAGTTCATCGCCAGCGCGGCCTCCTGGGCGATCTCGTCGGCCAGCAGCCCGTCGGTGATGGCGAGCGTGAGCGTCCCGTGACAGACCACGCCGTCGACGAGCGGGTGGGCCTCGGCGTAGTCGTGGTCGACGTGGATCCGGTCCGTGGACCCCGTCGCCCCGACGAACATCCGGATGTCGGCCTCCGTGGCCGTGCGCCCGCCGGTCTCGAAGCGCTGGCCCACCTCGAACTCCTCGAACGTCGTCTCCGTTCCCATCTCGTCGGGTGCTCGCCGGGTCCCGGCCTAACCGTTGCGGTCGTCCCGGTCCCCGACGGCGATCCGGCATCCGCATCCTCGACCCCGGCGTTGAAGCCGGCACCGGACGTCGGTCGGGTATGCGTCTCCACTGGCACCGGGGGGATCTCCGAGGGCCGGACAACACGGCCCTCGCGTGGGCCGCCGAGCGCGGCGACGTCCTCCCGGTCTTCGTCTTCGACGAGTCGGTCCTCGACCACGGCTCGCCCCCCAGAGTCCGGTTCATGCTCGACGCGCTCGCCGACCTCCGGGCGTGGTACCGCGAGCGCGGCGGCGACCTCCTGATCCGTCACGGCGATCCCGCGACGGTCCTCCCGGAACTCTGTAACGAAACGGGTTCGGCGGGCGTGCTCTGGAACCGCGACTACTCGGGGCTGGCCCGCGAGCGCGACGAGCGCGTCCGGGAGGCGCTCGCGGCCGGGGACTACGAGCGACAGGCGTTCCACGACGACCTCCACCACGAGCCGGGGTCGATCACCACCAACGAGGGGGAGCCGTACGCCGTCTACAGCTACTTCTGGAAGAAGTGGAAGGGCCGGGAGAAGGAGGCGCCCCGTCCCGCACCCGGGGACGAGTCGCTCGTCGCCCCCGACGAGGCCGACCTCGATCCGGGTGAGATACCCACGCTGTCGGACCTGGGGTTCGACGAGCCCGAAGCCGATATCGAACCGGCGGGGTGCGAGGCGGCCCGCGAGCGCCTCGAAGCGTTCTGTGACGATGCGGTCTACGACTACGACGAACGCCGGGACTACCCCGGGGACGACGCCACGTCGCGGCTCTCGGCGAGCCTCAAGTGGGGGACCCTCGGGGTGCGGGAGACCTACGCGGCGACCGAGGACGCGATGGAGCGAGCGCCCGACGAGGAGAGTGAGGCCTCGGTCGAGACCTTCCGCGAGGAACTCGCCTGGCGGGAGTTCTACACGCACGTCCTCTACTACAACCCCGATGTAGTGACCTCGAACTACCGGGAGTACGAACGCGGGATCGAGTGGCGCGACGACCCCGACGAGCTGGCGGCGTGGCGGGCAGGCGAGACGGGTTACCCCATCGTCGACGCGGGGATGCGCCAGCTCCGCGAGGAGGCCTGGATGCACAACCGGCTGCGGATGATCGTCGCCTCCTTCCTCACCAAGGACCTCATGTGTGACTGGCGGCACGGCTACGACCACTTCCGCGAGAGGCTCGTCGATCACCACACCGCGAACGACAACGGCGGCTGGCAGTGGGCGGCCTCGACCGGGACCGACGCCCAGCCGTACTTCCGGATCTTCAACCCCACGACCCAGGGTGAGCGGTACGACCCCGACGCCGAGTACATTCAGGAGTTCGTCCCCGAACTCCGCGAGGCGACGCCCGGACAGATCCACTCGTGGGACGAGCTCCCCGACGACGAGCGCGCGGCGGCCGCGCCCGACTACCCCGATCCGATCGTCGACCACGGCGAACGCAGGGAGGCGGCGCTCTCGATGTTCGAGCGCGCGCGTGGGGAGGACGAAGACGAAGTGGACGAGTAGGACCGGACGACGGAACTCATCGGAAGGTATAGCACACCCGCGAGCCAGACCGGGAACGTGTCCCCCAGTATCGGCCCCGACACGTCCAGACTACTCTCCATCGGCATGGCCTTCCTCGCGGGCGTACTCGCCGGAGCCGTCCTGCTGACCGCGGCCCCCGGTCTCGCCGGCGGTCCCGCCGAGATGGCCCCCGACCCCGACAACCCGCCCACGTCGACCACCAGCGCCGGACCGTCCTGCTACGACGGGCAGGTCAACCCGAACGCCGGCTGGGTCCACGAGGTAGCCGTCGGTAACTCGTACGCCGTGACGCTGAACGCGACCGTCGTCCACGACGCCGGTACGGAGCTCGACGCGCACGTCGTGCCCCGGAGCGGGAACGGATACGAACTCGCGCTACGGACGGTCGAGCACACCCCCGAGCGGACGCTCGACTGCGAGCGCGTCCGCACCAGGTTCACGATGGGCGTCTCGCTCCCGACGAGCTACGAACGACTCGTCGTGACGATGGACGGCCGGGAGCTGGTGAGCGCTACCCGGGAGGACACCACGGCCGACCTCTACCCGCTCCCGAATCCGATCGACGCGACCGGGTGATCCACCTCCGGCCGACGAACGCTTACCTGTCGTGAGCGAGGGACACGACACGTGAGAGGGACCTGGATGATCGCTCGGAAGAGCGCGCCGTCGCCGGGATAGGCTGCACCGGGTGGTCGGTGCCGACTGGTAACACGCATCCCTCAACCTTTAACACGTATCGAGGAGACATATGGCCTGGAGGTCTACATAACTATGTCAGAGCACTCGAATCCCGAACTGCCGCCGCTCCCGTACGACTACGACGCCCTCGAACCGTCCATCTCCGAGCAGGTGCTGACGTGGCACCACGACACCCACCACCAGGGGTACGTCAACGGGCTGGAGAGCGCCGAGGAGACCCTCGCGGACAACCGCGAGTCCGGCGACTTCGGCTCCTCGGGTGCCGCGATCCGGAACGTCACCCACAACGGTAGCGGGCACTACCTGCACACGATGTTCTGGGAGAACATGTCCCCCGACGGCGGCGGCGAGCCGTCCGGTGCGCTCGCCGACCGCATCGAGGAGGACTTCGGCTCCTACGAGGGCTGGAAGGGCGAGTTCGAGGCCGCCGCGAGCGCCGCGGGCGGCTGGGCGCTGCTGGTCTACGACCCCGTCGCCGAGCAGCTCCGCAACCTCGTCGTCGACAAGCACGACCAGGGTGCCCTCTGGGGCAGCCACCCCGTCCTCGCACTCGACGTCTGGGAGCACTCGTACTACTACGACTACGGCCCGGACCGCGGCTCGTTCATCGACGCCTTCTTCGACGTCGTCGACTGGGACAACGCCGAGGAGCAGTTCCAGAAGTCCGTCGAACACTTCGAGTAAGTCGTCACGAGCAGGCCGAGCAGCCGGACGAGCCGCCGACCCACGCCTTCTTTCGGACACCGCGACCTTTACCGGCGGGACCGCGCTACCCTCGCTATGCCCCGACCGAAAGCGGACTTCGAGGACCTGCGGCCGTTCGAGTTCCGCGACCCCGAGGAGGTGCTCGATCCCGACGAGATGTACACCGTCTACGAGATCGCCCGGGCGCTCCAGGGGGTCGCGCTCGACCGGAACCTCGACGTCGAGACCGAGAACGTCCTGCTCGACTGGGCCATCCCGTGGATGATCCACAACCAGGAGCGGTTCGTCTTCGCGAACCCCGCCTCCGACGAGGAGCCCGGCTACTACGGGCTGAAGACCGAGTAGGAGACCGGCCCGCCGGGGGCCCCCGATCCGTCTTCCGCCACTCCTTCCGTCATCCTCGCGGCTCGCGGACGGAGGGGTTCCCGTGCGGGTCCCTCCGGTCGATCCCGAACACCACAGCGTATCCGAACAGGAGAGCCGCGGCCCAGGTGAGCGCGGCGTCGACGGGGGGGTATACCCCTCCGCGTGTGAGGGCGGCCGGCCCGACGGCGGTATCGAGGAGCCAGTGGATGCCGACTGTGACGAACGAGAACACGACGATCCGACCGTACGTCGGTGAATCGGAGCGAATCAACAGGACCGTGGCGACGACCACGGCGACGACCACGTCGACGTCGGACAGCCGTTCAACGAGCATATGCTCGTGGATCGAGGAGGTAGCCCAGTCGACCGGTATCAGGACGAGGACGTAGTAGACGAACCAGCGGCCGACCTTTCGGAGCGGTCCCGGTCCGCTCGCCCCGGTCTCCCGATCCCCGTCGTTTCCTCCGGTGTCCGAAGTCACACCGCTCATCGTTCGCCCTCCAGCGCGTGGACGGTGCGCTCGCCGCGCAGGTAGAGCCGGCCGTCGGCGACGATCAGCCCGCGGACGCTCCATCGGGGGAGATCTAGCTCGTGGCTGAACCGTTCGGTCCCGCTCTCGGTCCGGAGTGCGGTCACTCCCCTCGGGGTCGGGACGTACAGCGTCTCGCGGGCGAGGACGGGCGACGCGAGGGGCGTCGTCTCGGCCTCGGTGATCCAGCGCCGCTCGCCGGTCGCGGCATCCAGCGCGAGCGCGATCCCTCCGTCTGCCAGGTAGAGCCCGTCGCCGTCGGTCACGAGCCCGGTCTGTAGGTCGACGTCCCCGATCGGCGCGGACCAGCGTTCGCTCCCGTCGGCCGTCGAGAGGGCGACCACGGGGCCTCGACCACCGTAGACCCGGCCGTCCCCGACCGTCGGGATAACTTGCCCCGAGACGAGCGGGCTGCCGGGGTGGCTCGCCTCCCAGACGGGGTTCCCACGGACCGGATTACGGGCGATCAGCGTACCGCTGCCGTCGAGGGACGGCGCCGCCCCGATCAGGTACCCTTCGTCGGGTGCGAACGCGAGCGGGACTTCGGGAGCGACTCGCTGCCACTGGGGGACGCCGCTGGCGCGGTCGAGCGCGACCAGCCGGTCGTCCCTCGCGGCCGGGCGCGAGGCGCCAGCGAAAACGACGTTCCCGACGGGAAGTACGTGTTCGAAGCCGCTGGTCGTCGAGAAGGACCAGTCGGGGCTCCCGTCCTCGGTCGAGAGGGCGTAGACGTCCGACCCGGAGACGACGAAGGCGCGGTCGTCACGAACGACCGGGCCCCCCCGGGGGAACCAGATGCGCAGTACATCCGGATTCCTCCCCGCGGAATCCTCGTCCGCGGAGACCATCCAGTCGGGGCTCCCGTCCTCGGTCGAGAGCGCCCACATTCCGTCGCGGGCGACCGTCAGGACCTGCCGTCCAGCGGCGGCGATTCCCGGCACGTAGGGAGCGCCCTCACCCACGGATCCGGACCACCGTTCCGTGACGCCCTCGCGGGGACCGGGTTCGGGCTGGTAGCCCGAGCGTGCGGGGTCGCACTTGTGCATCGGCCACTCCCCGGTCGGCACCTGCGGGTCGACCGCGAGTGCCGGGAGGACCGTCTCCGGTCGGAGGACTCCGGCTGCGAGCGACGCGAGACCGCCACCGGTCGCCGCTAGGAGGCCGCGACGCGAGAGGTACGCCATGGGGCCTACGGGCGGTAACCGTTCAGTGAAGTGAAAAAACTTCGGGCGATCAGGCGCTCGCCGAGGGTTCCTCGATCGGGACGGTCACTCCATCTATCGTCTCCGTCCTGTCGGGTACGTCCTCGTATCGGCCCCAGAGGATCCAGCTCGCGGCCGCCGAGAGCGCCCCCATCGCGGTCCCGGCGCGGACGCCGGTCCGGTGGTCGCGGAGGAGCCGCGCGACGCCGTACGCGACGCCGAAGTTGAGCCCGAAGTTGACGGCGCTGTTGAACAGTCGGTCGGTGTCCATCCGGGGGTGAAACGACCCCGCCCGCCATAACCGTACGGGGCATCACTGCGGCCGATGTCGAACGGTTGAAGCCCGGGAGCCCCCGACTCGGGGTATGAAACTGCTCGTCGCCGGCGCGGACCGGGTGGACGCGGGCAAGACCACCTTCTCGACGGGACTGATCCACGAGACGGGGGCGACGGGATACAAGCCCCGGGCGGGCAACGACTACTGGTTCGACCACGACGACTACCGGCGGGCGGTCGACGCCGGCCGGCTCTACGGGAAGGACGCCCGGCGGCTCGCGGAGGCCTCGCCGGGTGGTCCCGACCCCGAAGCGATCAACCCGGTTCACCGGCTCTGGACTCCGGTTCCCGGCCCGAAACAGGGACTGCTGGGCCAGGAGGGTCGGGAGGTGCTCGTCGACCGCGTGGGTTCCCGCGGCGAGGAGCGGTGGGTGGTGAACGCGACGGCGGACGTCCCGTCGTCGGTCCGTGAGGGGCTCCCGCTCGACGACGCCGTCGAGGTCGACTCGGTGTCGGCGTTCAACGACGCCATGCGCGACCTGCACGTCCCGGCGATGGGGGCCCTCGGTGAGCGTATCGCGGCCGACGACCGGGCCGTCGTCGAGTCCTACGCCGACGTCGCCCGACCACTCGAAGGGTTCGAGCCCGACGCGGTCGCCGTCGTCGAGCCGCGGCGGACGCGGGTGTACGGCGGCGAGCGGTACGCGAACGCCTGCGAGGTGGCCTCCGGGAGCGCCCGCGAGGGACGCCTGGAGGAGGCCGTCCCCGAGGTGCTCGATCTGCTCGAACCCCGCGCACGGGTCGAACTCCCGGCGCTCTCCGGCACCGAGCGGGCCGATCCGTCCGCCGTCGCGGAGTCGTACGCCCCCGCCTACGAGGCGCTGCTCGCCGTCGCGCTGGAGTGACCGCTCGCCTTCAACCCCCACTCTGCCCGGCTCCCGCCGAACCCTCTTTGTCCCGTCGCGCCCAACCGACGCCATGCTCACCGGTCTCCAGTGGCTCGCCCTCGAGGTCAAGTATCTCGACCCGGCCGTCGAGTTCTACCGCTCGCACCTCGATCTCGAGGCTCGGGAGCGGACCGAGAACGAAGCGAGGCTCGCGGTCGGTCCGACCGACCTCGTCCTCCGGAGTCCCTCGGGCGTCCCCCGCGGCGGGCTCCACACCCACTACGCGATGTCGGTTCCCTCGGGAGCCTACGACGACTGGTGGGATCGGCTCTCGGCGTCGTTCGACCTCCACGAGGAACGGTTCGGGTCCGTCCGGTCGCTCTACTTCTACGACACGGAGGGAAACTGCGTCGAGCTGATGGGGAGTGACGACGGGGACGACGAGACCGTGACCGGGCTCGTGGAGGTGGTTCTGGAGGTCGAGTCGCTCGACCGCGCGGAGGCGTTCTACCGGGCGCTCGGGATGGAGGTGGTCGACCGCGGCGGGGGGCGAAAGCGGACCCGCCTCTCGGCGGGCCCGTTCGACTTCGAACTCTGGGAGCCACACCTCGGGCTGGCGGACGCTCGGGGCGGGGTCCACGTGGATCTGGGGCTCACCGCGGACGTGGAGCGAGCGGTGGCGGCGATCGAGGACGAGGCGCTGTCCGTGGAGTGGTTCGAAGACGGAGGGGCTCGGGTTCGGGACCCTGACGGTCACTATCTGACGTTCAGGGAAGGGTAGGTGGTCGGGTGCTGGTCGTGCTGTCGGGTGGGACTGAAAGGGGCCAGCGTCTGGACGAAGCACGGCGATGCAAGCACTGAAACGAGCGAAGCGAGTGAAGCGCGCAGCGAGCCGCGCGAGTACAGACGCCGGAGGCTTTCGAGGTGTTTCCATCTCACCATCCACCAGCAGAGCAGAACGCCTCGAAAGCCCCCGCGTTCAGTCCCACCCGACACCTACACTCGGTGCATCGCCACGGATATACCGTCACCACCCACACGACCCACGAGATGAGCGAGGACACCACGTCCGAGGACGAACGCACCTACCGCCACCTCCACGTCGAGGACGCTCCCGACGCACCGAGTCTCACCGACCACAAGTACGAACTCGACGAGGCCGTGGGGGCACGGGAGTTCGGGTTCAACGTCTGCGACGCGAGCGAGGGCCAGCTCCTCCCGTGGGGCCGACACCACCACCCCGATCACGAGGAGGTGTTCTACGTCCTCTCCGGGGAGCTCGCCGTCGAGGTCGGTCCCGAGATCGAGGCCGAGACGCTCCGAGTGGGGGCTGACGAGGCGCTGTTCGTCCCGCCCGGGACGGTGAACCGCGCCGTGGCCGCGGCGGACGGGACCCGCGTCGTCGCGGTGGGTGCGCCGAAGGCGAGCGACGGGGCCGTCGTCGAGGAGCACTGTGCGGCCTGCGGCGAGCCGACGGGCCGTGATTACGAGGTCGAGGAGGACGGTGGCGTCTACGTCCTCTACTGTGCGGGGTGCGGGGCCGAAGCCGACCGGCTGGTCGTCGGTCCCCCCTGATCCTCAGAGCCGGTCGGTACCGATCTCGACGCCGGGCGGCGAGACGACGAGGAACCCCCGGAAGTGCATCAGGTCCCCGCCCATCTCCTTGACGTCGCGAGCGAACCCCGCCGCGAGCTCGTTGAGGTCGCCCTCGACGGCGAGGACGAGCACCGACCCGCCCGAGACGGCCTCGACCCACTCCTCGGGCGGGTCCGACCCGTCGAGCACGCCCAGTTCGACCCGCCCCGCGTCGTCGAGGTCGTCCAGTTCACCCTCCGCAGTCTGCAGGTCCAGGTCGAGGTCGAACCCGTCGCCGCTTCCGCTCATAACTGATCCTCCGCGCCGGGTGAAGAAAAACCGTCCCCTCGCGTCCGGCGGGGTCCCACGCGGGATGGGTCCCCGGGCCAGCACCGGGGACGTCCCCGTCGTCGGGCTCGCTGGTGCCCGTATCGCTCGGCCCGGGACCCGCCCGGCGGTTCGGCCGCTCACGTCCAGTTCGCCCGCGAGACGACGGGTTCCCCGTCGGAGCCGCGTTTCGGTGCCTTACGTCGGGCCGTCGGGCCCGCACGGCCACCTGTCTCACCCGCTCACGGACGTCAGGCTCATCGAGCCACAGTATTCACACTGCGGCGGGTCCGCCGCGTGAATGGTGGCCGTCTGTTCCTCGTGGCACTCCCCACAGACGACTTCGCGCATAACGGGTAACGAACGGGACCGTGAGTAAGTACTCGGCTTTCGTGGGAAGGGGATCGACGGATACGGCCGGCCCGCAGGGCCGTCGAACGGGGATCTCGATCAGTCGGATCGAGGACCACAGGACCGATCGTCGCTGGGTCCGCGACCCGGGGCCACCGGACCGCGCGTTCCCGTCAGTCGTCGACGTACTCCTTGCGGAATCCGCGGAACTCCGTCCTGTGAGCCTCCTCGTCGGCCAGGATGGTCACCGCTATGTCCTCGGTCACGGGGTCGTCCGCCTCCTCGGCCGCCTTGATGAGGCTCCGATAGGTCTCGATAGCGTCCTCCTCCGCGTCGAGGACCCCCTCGATGACGGCGGGGACGTCGGTCGAGTCCTCGGGCGGCTGTAGCGAGTGCTGGTGGGCTTCGAATTCGGCGCTGCTCGGCGGGCGCTCGTCGAGCTGCTTGAGTCGCTCGCCGAGCAGCCGGGCGTGGTCGAGCTCCTCCTGGATGTCCGTGTCCAGGCTCTCCTTGATCTCCTCGGCACGGACTCCATCGAGGATGATGCTGTTCGTCATGTAGTTCATCACGGTCTCGATCTCGTCGCCGTACGCCTTCCGGAGCAGCCGCGTCACTTCTTCGGACATGGGCATCGGTACGTCCTCACCGCACTTGAGTATGGCCGTAGCAAATGCCTGTCCTGATACCCTCACGGCCGGCACGGATCGCTCGGCTGATACGGGACGCAGCGGTCCGTCGTCGGGGCGATCGGAGGCACCGGCGGCCGTCCCGGTGACGCTCCCGTTGGCCCTACTGGTGATCCGTCGGATCGATAGCGCCGACGGGTCGTCGAAGTGGACACCCGTCGCGCGCGAGCCCTGTGTTCCCCGTTCGGAACGCCCGTTCGTCCACCCCCGTCCGTATATGAACCGCCCTCGTGACGGCGCGACACCGGTATCGTATAAGGATATGAGTATCCTACCGAAGCGTTTAGGCAGTGTGGTTTTCGTCGTCACCGGATCGACGCGCCGAGGATGGAGGGGGTGTTCCGACGCCCGGACCGACACGCTTATGTATCGAGTCGGAACACTAAACGAACGCCATGACAGGCTCCAACGAGGGTACGTCGGCTTCGCCGGCGGATCGAGTTCTTCCAGGGAACACTCGATAGTACCTCTGAAATCGACGAGGCACGAATTTTCGACACTACGCTGCGTGACGGCGAGCAGTCGCCACGGACGTCGTTCTCCTACGAGGACAAGCGGGAGATAGCGGCCGTGCTGGACGAGATGGGCACCCACGTCATCGAGGCGGGGTTCCCGGTCAACTCCGACGCCGAGTTCGAGGCGGTGCGCGACATCGCCGACTCCACACGCACGACCACCGCGGGCCTTGCGCGGGTAGTCGACAAGGACGTAGAGGCGGCGCTGGACTCGGGCGTGGAGATGGTCCACGTGTTCTGTTCGACCAGCGACGTCCAGTTGCAGGACTCGATGCACGCCTCGCGCGAGGCGGCGGTCGAGCGGTCGGTCGCCTGCGTCGAGCGGGTGAAGGACGCGGGCGTGACGGCCATGTTCTCCCCGATGGACGCAACCCGTACCGAGGAGGCGTTCCTGATGGAAGTCATCGACGCGGTGACCGAAGCGGGAGCGGACTGGATCAACATCCCCGACACCTGCGGGGTGGCGACCCCCTCCCGGATGGGCGAGCTCATCGGGAAGATCGTCGACCAGACGGACGCGTACATCGACGTCCACACCCACGACGACTTCGGGCTGGCGGCGGCGAACGCGCTGGCCGGCTACGAGGCCGGCGGCGTCCAGGCCCAGGTGTCGGTCAACGGGATCGGCGAGCGCGCCGGCAACGCGGCCTACGAGGAGGTCGTGATGGCTCTCGAGGCGCTCTACGACGTGGACACGGGGATCGACACGACCCGGATCACCGAACTGTCGCGGCTGGTCGAGGAGCTCTCCGACATGCCCGTCCCCGGCAACAAGCCGGTCGTGGGGGCCAACGCGTTCTCCCACGAGTCGGGCATCCACGCCGCGGGCGTCCTCGAGAACACCGACACGTTCGAGCCGGGCGTGATGACCCCCGAGATGGTGGGCGCGACCCGGGAGTTCGTCCTCGGCAAACACACGGGGACCCACTCGGTCCGCCAGCGGCTCGTCGACGTCGGATTCGACCCGACCGACGAGGAGGTCCGCGAGGTCACCCGCCGGGTAAAGGACTTCGGCGCGGAGAAACAGCGGGTCACCATGGACGTCCTGGAACGGTTCGCCCGCGAGGTGGGCGTCGCCCGAGAGGAGGTCAGGGCGTAGGGATGTGGACCCCCCCGTTTACACACCGTCGAGAGCGCCCGCCGTACCGCATCGCTCGTGGGCGGCGACCGGTTCGGAAGGTTCTTTACCGACGGGTGTGCAACGGGGGACGTGATGACGCGGCACGTCGCGCCCGGGGACGCCCCCGCCGGCAGCGACGCGGCCGCGCTCGGCGTCTCGATTATTGTAGGGGTCGCCTAGCCCCTACACCACACTACCCACCGACGCGACTCGCACCGTTTTCGACAGACAGGTCGCCCCTCGAGGGGCGGCCAGTTCCGGATCCAGACAACCGATGACAGCAGCACCACCCAGACGACAGGCGGACACGGACGACGCACCGTCGTCGGGACGAGACGAACGAGGGGAACCGAGCGACGGCCCGCGAGAGCGGGCGGGAGGGACAGCATGAGCGGCGAACGGGCACAGCCGGTCCGCGAGCAGGGGACCGAGCAGGACGCGGACGTCGACGCCGACGCCGCGTCCACCGAGCCGGAGGCGGACACGGACGCGGAGCCCGCACCGGTGACGAACGGCGCGCAGTCGGTCGTCCGGGCGCTCGAGAACGCCGGCGTCGAGTACCTGTTCGGGGTGCAGGGCGGGGCGATCATGCCCGTCTACGACGCCCTGTTCGACTCGGAGATGACCCACGTCACCATGGCCCACGAGCAGGGGGCGGCCCACGCCGCCGACGCCTACGGCATCGTGACCGGCAAGCCGGGCGTCTGCCTGGCCACGTCGGGCCCGGGCGCGACGAACCTGGTGACCGGCATCGCCGACGCCGACATGGACTCGGACCCGCTGCTCGCGCTGGCCGGACAGGTCCCCACGGACTTCGTCGGCTCGGACGCCTTCCAGGAGACGGACACGACGGGTGTCACCCGACCGGTCACGAAGCAGAACTACTTCGCGGGCGACGCGGACTCGGTCGGCGACCTCGTCGGCGAGGCGTTCGCGCTGGCCGAGCGCGGCCGCCAGGGCCCGACGCTGGTCGACCTCCCGAAGGACGTCACCCAGGGCGAGACCGACCACGAGCCCGGTCCCGCGCGGACGCCGGACACCTACCGGCCGGCCGAGCGGGCCGACGAGTCGGCCGTCCGCGAGGCCGCCGAGGCGTTCGCCGCGTCCGAGCGTCCCGTGATACTCGCCGGCGGCGGCGTCATCAAGGCCGAGGCGAGCGAGGAGCTCCGCCGGTTCGCCATCGAACACGAGATCCCGGTCGTGACGACGATGCCCGGAATCGGCGCGTTCCCCGAGGACCACGACCTCTCGATGGAGTGGGCTGGGATGCACGGCACCGGTTACGCCAACCTCGCGCTCACCATGACCGACTGCATGCTCGCGGTCGGCACCCGGTTCGACGACCGACTCACCGGCGGCGTCGAGACGTTCGCGCCCGACGCGGAGATCATCCACGTCGACATCGACGCGGCGGAGATCTCGAAGAACGTCCAGGCCGACTACGGACTGGTCGGCGACGCGAAGGCGGTGCTCGACCAGCTCTACGAGGCCGTGGCCCCGACGCCAGACGCCGACGAGTGGCGTGCCCAGTGCCGGGAGTGGAAGGAGCAGTACCCGATGACCTACGAGGCCCCCGACGACGAGCCCCTGAAGCCGCAGTTCGTCGTCGAGGCGGTCGACGAGGCCACCCCCGACGACACCATCGTCACGACGGGCGTCGGCCAGCACCAGATGTGGGCCTGCCAGTACTGGGAGTTCACCGAGCCCCGGACCTGGGTGTCGAGCCACGGGCTCGGGGCGATGGGCTACGGCCTGCCGTCGGCCATCGGCGCGAAGGTCGCCGCCCCCGACCGTGAGGTCGTCTGCTTCGACGGCGACGGCTCGTTCCTGATGACGTGCCAGGAGCTGACGGTCGCGGTTCGCGAGGAGCTTGACATCACGGTGTTCGTCCTGAACAACGAGTTCATCGGGATGGTCCGCCAGTGGCAGGACGGCTTCTACGAGGGTCGACACATGGCCTCGGAGTACGGCTGGATGCCCCAGTTCGACACGCTCGCGGAGGCGTTCGGCGCACAGGGCTTCCGCATCGACGACTACGACGAGGTGGCCGACACCGTCGAGGAGGCGCTGGCCTACGACGGCCCCTCGGTCGTCGACGTCCACGTCGACCCCGCGGAGAACGTCTACCCGATGGTCCCGTCGGGCGGGGACAACGGCCTGTTCGCCCTCTCGGAGGATCAATTATGAGCGGGGGGTTACAGGGCCCCGCCCCGGAGGAGCGCCCCCGTCCGGAGGGTCGGCGCAACAGCCAGGGCATCCGCATCGACCCGGAGGTCGAGGCGGAACCGAACCCCCGGCGGACGGTCATCTCGGCGCTGGTCGAGAACGAGCCGGGCGTGCTCTCGGAGGTGTCGGGGCTGTTCAGCCGCCGGCAGTTCAACATCGAGTCGCTGACGGTCGGGCCGACGCAGAACCCCGACTGGTCGCGCATCACGGTCGTGGTCGAGGAGGCCGACCCCGGCATCGACCAGATCGAGAAACAGCTGAACAAGCTCCTGCCGGTCATCCACGTCCGCGAACTCGCGGACCACGCCGTGACCCGCGAGCTGGTGCTCGTGAAGGTCGACGCCGAGGAGCCGGACAAGGTCCACGCCATCACGGAGATGTACGACGGGCGGACGATGGACGCCGGCCCGCGGACGATCACGGTGGAGCTGAGCGGCGACGAGCGGAAGATAGACGACGCCATCGACGCGTTCCGACAGTTCGGCATCCGGGAGATCGCCCGGACCGGGCAGACGGCACTGGCGCGCGGCGAGACGAAGACAGCGGTCGTTCCGGAGGATCTCAATCAATGAGTGACGAATACGAATTCACCAACGAGGTATACTACGACGACGACGCGGACGAATCGGTGCTCGCAGACAAGACGGTCGCCGTGCTCGGGTACGGCTCACAGGGCCACGCCCACGCGCAGAACCTCGACGACAGCGGGGTCGACGTGGTCGTGGGGCTCCGCGAGGACTCCTCCTCGCGTGACGCCGCCCGCGAGGACGGCCTCGACGTGGCCACCCCGGTGGAGGCCGCCGCACGGGCCGACATCGTCTCCGTGCTGGTTCCCGACACCGTGCAGCCGGACGTCTACGAGGCGATCCGCGAGGAGATGGACCCCGGCGACACGCTCCAGTTCGCCCACGGGTTCAACATCCACTACGGGCAGATCGAGCCCAGCGAGGACGTCAACGTCACGATGGTCGCCCCGAAGAGCCCCGGACACCTCGTCCGGCGGAACTACGAGGCCGGCGAGGGCACTCCCGGGCTGCTGGCGATCTACCAGGATCCGACAGGGGAGGCCCACGACATCGGGCTGGCCTACGCGAAGGCCATCGGGTGTACGCGCGCGGGCGTCGTCGAGACGACGTTCCGCGAGGAGACCGAGACCGACCTGTTCGGCGAGCAGGCCGTCCTCTGTGGCGGGATCACCTCGCTGGTCAAGCACGCCTACGAGACGCTGGTCGACGCCGGTTACTCGCCGGAGATGGCCTACTTCGAGTGCCTGAACGAGGTGAAGCTCATCGTCGACCTGATGTACGAGGGCGGGCTCGGCGAGATGTGGGACTCCGTCTCCGATACCGCCGAGTACGGCGGACTCACCCGCGGGGACATGGTGGTCGACGACCACGCACGCCAGAACATGGAGGAGGTGCTGGCCGCCGTTCAGGACGGCACGTTCGCCCGCGAGTGGATCAACGAAAACCAGGCGAACCGGCCGGCCTACAAGCAGCTCCGGCAGGCCGAGAAGGACCACGAGATCGAGGTCGTCGGCGAGAACCTCCGCGCGCTGTTCGCGTGGGGGGAGGCCGGGAGCGAGGCGGAGGAAGACACGGAGGAGACGGCGGAACGCGAGCGACAGAGAGCAGATGACTGAGAAGGGAGAACCGGATCGAACGGAGGAGCACAGACCGACACTGGGCGAGACGAGCCACACCAACCCGTACACCGACGAGACGTTCGGGGACACGCAGACGTTCGGTCGGGGCCGGTTCGTCGCGGCCGACGGCGGGGCCGACCCCGAGCGCGAGAGCGAGCCCGAAGCCGAGAGCCAGCCCGAGGGAACGGCGATGCGCGACGTCGACCACACTCCGCCCGACGAGAGCGACGGGGCCGCGCCCGTCTACGAGCGCGGCAACGAGGGCCGATCGGGAGAGGACGAGGACGTACGATGAGTTCCGGTACCTTGTACGACAAGGTGTGGGACCGCCACAAGGTGACGACGCTGCCGAGCGGGCAGGACCAGCTGTTCGTCGGTCTGCACCTCATCCACGAGGTGACGAGCCCGCAGGCGTTCGGGATGCTCCGCGAGCGCGACATCGAGGTGGCCCGCCCGGACCTGACCCACGCGACGGTCGACCACATCGTCCCGACGGCCGACCAGTCCCGGCCCTACGGGGACGACGCGGCCGAGCAGATGATGTCCGAACTCGAGGAGAACGTCCGCGAGGCGGGCATCGAGTTTGACGACCCCGGTACCGGAAACCAGGGTATCGTCCACGTCATCGGGCCGGAGCAGGGGCTCACCCAGCCCGGAAAGACCATCGTCTGTGGCGACTCGCACACCTCGACCCACGGGGCGTTCGGGGCGCTGGCGTTCGGCATCGGCACCTCCCAGATCCGGGACGTCCTCGCCACGCAGACGATCGCCATGGAGAAGAAGAAGGTGCGGAAGATCGAAGTGACGGGCGAACTCGGCGAGAGCGTCACCGCCAAGGACGTCATCCTGACAATCATCCGCGAGCTGGGCGTCGAGGGCGGCGTCGGCTACGTCTACGAGTACGGCGGCGAGGCCATCGAGAGCCTGGACATGGAGGGCCGGATGAGTATCTGCAACATGTCCATCGAGGGCGGGGCCCGCGCGGGCTACGTCAACCCCGACGAGACCACCTACGAGTGGCTCCGCGACACCGACGAGTTCCGTGACGACCCCGAGGAGTTCGATCGGCTCATGCCCTACTGGGAGTCGATCAGGAGCGACGAGGACGCCGAGTACGACGACGTCGTCACGATCGACGGCTCGGCGATCGAACCGGTCGTCACCTGGGGGACGACCCCCGGGCAGGGTATCGGCATCACCGAGCCGATCCCGTCCCCCGAGGAGCTCCCCGAGGGCAAGCAGGACGTGGCCCGCCGCGCCCAGGAGCACATGCGGGTCACCCCCGGCGAGACGATGCAGGGCTACGAGATCGACGTCGCGTTCCTCGGCTCCTGTACGAACGCGCGGCTCTCCGATCTCCGCGCGGGCGCGGAGGTCGTGCGCGGCCGCACGGTCGACCCCGACGTCCGGGCGCTGGTCGTCCCCGGGAGCCAGCGAGTGAAGGCCGCCGCCGAGGCCGAGGGTCTCGACGAGGTGTTCCGCGAGGCCGGCTTCGAGTGGCGACAGGCCGGCTGCTCGATGTGTCTCGGGATGAACGAGGACCAGCTCGTGGGCGACCAGGCGAGCGCCTCCTCCTCGAACCGGAACTTCGTCGGCAGACAGGGCTCGAAGGACGGACGGACCGTGCTGATGAGCCCGCCGATGGTCGCCGCCGCGGCGATCAAAGGGGAGGTCACCGACGTCCGCGACCTGCCGAAGACCGAGGAGGTGCGGGCATGAGCGGCGAGGAACGGAGTTCCTCGGACGAGGTGGAGATCCCGAGCGTCAAGTTCGTCTCCGGACCGGGGATCCCCGTCCGCGGGAACGACATCGACACCGACCAGATCATCCCGGCCCGATATCTGAAGGCCATCACCTTCGAGGGGCTCGGCGAGTACGCGTTCATGGACCTGCGGTTCGACGACGACGGGAACGAGAAGGACCACCCGTTCAACGAGGCACAGTACCAGGACGCGAACGTCCTGATCGTGAACGCGAACTTCGGCTGTGGCTCCTCGCGCGAGCACGCCCCCCAGGCGCTGATGCGCTGGGGGATCGACGCCATCGTCGGCGAGTCGTTCGCCGAGATCTTCGCGGGCAACTGCCTCGCGCTCGGTATCCCCACCGTGACGGCCGACCAGGAGACGATCCGGGCGCTCCAGGACCACGTCGAGAAGTACCCCGACACGGAGATCGAGGTGGACGTCGCGGCGGAGACGGTTCGATACGACGACCGGACGGTCGAGGTGATCGTCGACGACGCCCAGCGCAAGGCGCTCGTCGACGGCATCTGGGACACGACCGCGCTGATGAAGGCCAACCGGAACGCCATCGCGGAGACGGCCGCCTCGCTGCCCTACATCGAAGGGTAGCGCCCTCGCCGTGGGCGGATCCGTCACGAAGACGGGCGGTGGCGACCGATCGAACGGCGGTCAACGCACGACTCGGGACTCCCGTTCTCGGACGTTTCCTCGCCGACGAGCCGGCCCGACGACTACACCCCAGGGTCGGCTCGCTCGCGGAACGCCGAACTCCTGCGGGAGTGGTCACCGTCGATGGTGGACCGGTTCGTGTCGGTCGTGTCGGATCGTGTGATATCCCATGTCGCCTCGTCAGAGGCGTCCGCCGGCGTGGATCGAACCGCCCCCCATCGACGGCCGGGGCCGGCAGTCGGTCGCCCCGTCGGGGTACCGCTCGACGATCCGGACCGCTCCGGTGGTGTAGAGTTCGATCACGACCCGCTGTGGCAGGTCCCTGGTCGACTCGGCGTCGACCTCGCCGGCGAGCCGCTCGACCAGCTGGGCGATCCCCTCCTCACCCGCGTAGTCCACCGACAGGTCCTCCCCGATCCACCCCTCGTGGCCCTGTCTATCGACGAAACGCCACGGCATCGCCCCCATCAAGGGACCCACCGTGTATAAGCGTGGGCCCTCCTCCCGAGAGTGAGCCACGCTGGCGTCGTGAGCGCTCGACCGACGCCCCTGTCGGTCCTCCCCGTAGATCGTCCGGGGCACGGCCGCCGGTCGTCCCGGGGGTGGAACCGTTCACTGCCGAGCGTGAGTGAGGAACGCCGCCGAGGCCCCGACCGGTACACGGCGAGAGACGGGGATCGCGACGGTGAGATCCCTCGCCGATCCGACGTCCGGGTCTCCTCGTACCGACACCCTCTTTTCGGCACCCATCGCACGGGGTGCCATGACACACGAGATAGTCGTCATTCCGGGCGACGGTATCGGGGGGGAGGTCGTCCCGGCCGCCGTCGAGGTCCTGGAGGCGGTCGCGGGCGATCCGGGTCCCGAGTTCGAGTTCGCGGAGTACGAGGCGGGCGACCGGGTCGCCGAGGCGACCGGCCAGGCGCTCCCCGATGCGACCTACGACGCGGCGGCCGCCGCGGACGCGACCCTGTTCGGCGCGGCCGGCGACACCGCCGCCGACGTCATTCTGCCCCTTCGCGAAGCGGTCGGCTCGTTCGTCAACGTCCGGCCCGCGCGGGCGTACCCGGGCGTGGACGTGGTCCGGCCCGAGACGGATCTCGTCTTCCTCCGGGAGAACACCGAGGGGGTCTACGCCGGCCACGAGAACCGGCTCTCCGAGGACCTCTCGACGCTCACCCGGGTCGTCACCACCTCCGCCTCCGAGCGGCTGGCCGAGTTCGCCTGCGACTACGTCGCGGAGCGTGGCGGGGACGCCTTCCAGGTCGTCCACAAGGCGAACGTGATGCGCGAGACGGACGGCCGGTTCCGCGACGGGGTCGTCGGCGTCGCCGAGGAGCGGGGCGTCGACACGGAGGAGGTGCTGATGGACGCGTTCGCCACGCGGGTCTGTCTCGACCCGACCGAGTTCGACGTCGTCGTCTGTCCCAACCTCGCCGGCGACGTGCTCTCGGACCTCGCCGCGGGCCTCGTGGGCGGACTGGGCCTCCTGCCGAGCGCCAACATCGGCCCGGAGAACGCCCTGTTCGAGCCGGTCCACGGCACCGCACCCGACATCGCGGGCGAGGGCGTCGCCAACCCGTGCGCGGCGGTGCTCTCGGCAGCGATGCTGCTCGACCACCTCGGCTACGGGTCCGAGGGTGACCGCGTGCGTGAATCCGTCGAGGGCGTCCTCGCCGACGGGCCGCGCACGCCGGACCTCGGCGGGGAGGGGACGACCGAGGCGGTCACTGGAGCCATCATCGATCGACTCTGAGCGGCCGGGATCGGTGAGGTCCACGCCCTGCGGATCTCAGTCCTCGTCCTCTCCGCTCGAGTCCACGCGGTCGGGGTCGCGCCCGCGCTCACCTCCGGAGCCGGCAGCGGGGAAGAGGTACGCGCGGGTCCCGATGACCAGCCCGAAGACCATCAGGAGCGTCCCGAACACCGCCACGTCGTACTCGTGGGCGACGGAGATCGAACCGCCGACCACCGCGAGCAGGAGGGCGAACAGCAGGGTTTCGGTCGAATCGAGAGCGACGCTCCCTGGGTAGCGGTCACCGTCGCAAGAGCTTCGGAACGGTAGCGATCGGCCGACCGTTACTTCAGGTAGCCGAGATCCCGGAGCTGGTCCGCGATGTCGGCGAACTCGGCCTCCGTGAGTTCGCCCGAACGCTGGTGCTGGACGACGATGCTGCGGAGCAGGAACCGCACGAGGTCGGACGTCGAGGAGAAGGAGGTCCCCTCGATGGTCTCCTCGACGCGGTCGGCGAGCTCCTTCGGGATCGAGACCGTGGTGTACTCGGTCATACCCCGGGGTCGGGCAGGCGAGCGGATAGGCGTTGTGACCGGCGTCGGGACGAACCCCCGGGGCTTTACTACCGGTGGGACGTAGGCCGCGCCGATGGGAATGAGGCCGCCGCCGAGCGACGACGGAGACGCACCCGATACGGTCACGTTCGGCATCGCGGCGCTCGACGCGCGCCTGGAGGGGACGAACGTCCAGTACCCGACGGACGCCCAGTCGCTCGTCGGGGACCTCGGCGACCCCCAGATCCCCTACGACGCCAGCGGGAACTCGGTGGCGCTCTCCGAGGCGCTCTCCGAGACCCACATCGAGCGGTTCGAGACCGAACAGGAACTGCTCAACGCGCTCCACCCCGTCTTCGAGCGGTACCGCGAGCGCTCGGCCGGCGGGATACTCGCACAGCTACGGTCGATGCTCCCGTTCTAGGGACCCATCCCCGGATCGGACTCGACCGGCTCCGCCTCCTCACCGTCCCCCCCCGTGGTCCCGTCCTCGTCGATCGATAGCGCCGTTTCGGGTCGGCCGTCGGGCCCGCGCCGGTCCTCGTCGAGCCGCCGAGCGAGCTCCTCGAGCCGTCGCGTCTGCTCGCGGTTCACCGCGACGATGACGTCCGAGAGGACGCCGAACATCAGGAGCTGGACGCCGAGGATGAGCGCGGCCGCGCCGACGACCGCCAGCGCCTCGTGTGACACCCGTGGCACCCGGACGAACCACTCGTAGGCCACGTAGGCTCCGATGCCGAGACCGGTGAGCAGCGCGGCGGTGCCGACGCTGCCGAAGTAGAACAGCGGGTTGTTGGTCTTCGCCAGCCGGAACAGCGTGAGGTAGATCCGAGCACCGTCCCGCACGGGGCGGAGGTTCGTCTCCGAGTCGGTGGGACGCGAGCCGTAGCTCACCCCCACCACCTCCGTCGAGACGCCGTGTTTGACGCACTCGACGGCCATCTCCGTCTCGACGCCGAACCCGTCGGCGGTGAGTCCGAGCCGGTCGAACGACGGGCGCGTGAACGCGCGGTAGCCGCTGAGGATGTCCACCAGGTCCCGGCCGTGGATGAACGCGAACGCGCGGTTGACCAGCCGGTTGCCGAACCGGTTGAGCCGGGGCATCGCCCCCGGCTCGATGCCGTGGAACCGGTTGCCGATGACGTGTTCGGCCCGTCCGTCGAGTATGGGTTCGAGCATCGCGTCGGCGTCGGCCGGGTCGTACGTCCCGTCGCCGTCGGCCATCAGCACGACCGGCTCGTCGGTCCTCCTGACCCCCTCCCTGATCGCCTGGCCCTTCCCCGTCCCCGACTGGACGAACACGCTCGCGCCGTGCTCCTCGGCGATCCGGCGGGTCCCGTCGGTCGAGCCCCCGTCGACGACGAGGACGTTCTCGTAGCCGTGCTCGCGGAACCCGCTCACCACCTCGCCGATGGTCCGGCTCTCGTCGAGCGTCGGGAGCAGGACGCAGACGTCGGTGCGGGGATCCATCGTCACCCTCTCGCCGGGCGCGCCGCAAAAGCTTGCTGGGTCACCGTCCGGTTCGATTCCGGCTCGCTCGTCATCCCCGGCGGCCCGGCGGGCCGGCGGCCGGACCAGAACTCGCCGGACGTGCCTACGCCCGGCGGCCGCTGAGGTGCTCCCACACCTCTGCACAGCCACAGCCGTCCGGGACGTCTACCAGGTGCTCGTCGTCGGTCTCGGCGGCCCCGGCGGCCCTGGCGGCCTCGGGACGCTCGTCGCGTTCGGTGGCTTCCATAGTTACTCGGATAGTGAGTAACTACTTTACCGGCATAAGTCTTCGGGGTTCCTCCCGTTTCAACCCCGGCGGACCGGGGGACTTAGGTTTCGCCGGGGAGTGTCGCCGGGCATGGACGATGCGGGCGTGTTCGACCTGCTCGACCTCGGCGAGTACGAGCGGACGGCGCTGGCCGAGCTGCTGACGCTCGGGCGGACGACGGCACCCAACCTCGCCGAGGCGACGGGTATCCCGAAGGCCCGCATCTACGGGGTGCTCGAGGCGCTGGCCGACCGCGGGTTCGTGAAGGTGATCCCGGGCCGGCCCAAGGAGTACCAGCCCCGCTCGCCCGAGGCGATACTCGACCGGGCCGCGGAGAACCGTCGGCAGGCCTACGAGTCGTTCAGCGCCGACCTCGACGCCGCCCGCGAGTCGTTCCTCGCCGAGTTCGGTCCCCGGTTCACGGCCGCGAGCGAGGACATCCGCCCCGCCGAGGAGCTGTTCTACGTCGTCGACGTGGGCGAGGCGAGCGAGAGCGAAACCCGCCGGCTCTACCACGAGGCCGACGAACGGGTGAACGTCCTCACGAAGTCCTTCGAGTACCTCGACAGCGTGGCCCCGGCGCTCGCCGACGCGCTCGACCGCGGGGTCGAGGTGAACGTACTCTTCCTCCACCCCGACCTCCTCTCCGCGACGAACCGCGGGATACAGACCGAGATCGTCGAGCGTATCGACGAGGAGTTCCCCGGCGTCGGGTATCGCTTCAGCGAGGAGAAGCTCCCGTGGCGCGGGACGCTCGTCGACCCAAGCATGGAGTACGAGACGGGCCGGGCGATACTGCTCGTCGAGGAGAAGGACGTCCCACTGTCGATGCGCCAGGCCGCCATCACCGAGAACGGCTCGTTCGTCGCCGGGCTCAAACGCTACTTCGACCTCGTCTGGGAGCACGACAGCGTCGCGACCTACCCGGAGTAGGGGACGGGGGAGTCACGGGGACGGGAGGAGCCGGTAAGGATCATGGCGATTGGCAGAGCAGTCCGTAGTTTCGTTCCGATACGGTACCGAGTCTGAAAGAATCAGTATGCGAGATACAGGGCCCCTATCGCGCACGAACCCTGCCGAATCCGGCGATGATTCAGGCTGGACCGACGATACCGATCCGGCCTAGTGGCTCGCCGTCAGCCAGCGTACGGACCACGAGAGCCGCTACGTCACCCGTCGTGACCCGTGCCCCACCGTTGGGGAGCCGGTCGGTCTCGACACGGGCCTGGCTGGTCGCGTCGCCGTCAGGCATGTTTGGCGGACACACCAGCGTCCACTGTAGGGACGATTGAGTGAGCGTCTCGTAGACCGCGCGGTGCTGCTCGGCCACGCCACGGAGGAACGGAGGGAACCCCTCGGCGTCCAGTCGGAGTCCGCCGCCGGGGGCGTCGAGAACGCCCGCTGCAGCGATGGCGACGAATCTCTCGATTCCGAGGTCGGCCATCGCTTCGACGAGCGTCCGCACACCGCCCGAGAGCGTGTCGTCTGTCGCCTCACCTGGCGGCGTTCCGAGCGCACTCACCACCGCGTCGACGGGGTCACCGTCACCGGCAGTCAGTGCCTCCCGGACCACGGCAGTGTCGCGGACGTCGCCGGCCACCGTCTGGACCGTCGCGGGAAGCACCGATGGGTCCCGGGCGAGGCCGGATACCTGGTGACCGGCGTCGAGCAGCCGATCGACGACACGCCGACCCACACGACCCGTGGCGCCGACGACGAGAACGTGCATCAGTGCCGCACCCCCTGGCCGTACTCGCGGCACCACCCGTAGAGGTGGCCGAACGCGGGCTTTAGCGCCTCTGCACGCTCGGTTGCGACGTACTCCACACGAGGCGGAACATCCTCGTGGTCGGTCCTGTCAAGGAACCCCCGCGCGGTCAGCTCAGCGAGGCGGTCCGACAGTGTCGTCGGGGAGAGATTCAGCCGGGACTCCAGTTCCCCGAACCGCCACGGACCGGAGTCACGGGCGAACAGATAGAGAATCGCGAGCGTGTGACGCTTGCCGAGGAGCGCCAACAGGTCGGCGACCGCGGCATCGGCCGCCTCGCGATCGGCGTCGGGCAGGTCCGGATACGGCGGGTCGAGACGGTTGACGGTCATGCACATACTACGCTGTCTGTAGTAGATGTACTCATCGACGAATCGGACGGAGTCCGAACAGCAGGAGATCGACGGCGATGCTGAGCGATGTTTTACACTACAGATATCTGGAGTGACTCCCTTATCACTACAGAATACGTAGTATGGGCATGGAACAGACCATCACACAACCTCGATATGTACCGCCCAAGACCGTCGGTGAGCTCGCTCGGCAGACTACACTCGGCGTCCTGGTCGCCGTCGTCCTCGCGCTGTTCGTCCGGGGCCTCGCGTCAGGCGTCGGCGTCGATCTCGGGCCGACCGGAGCGGGCAGTCCGTTCGCGGTGGTCCCGCTGGTGATGACCACCGTCGTCGCCGGGACGGGTGCCGCCGTCGCCTACACCACACTCGACCGCCTGACCGCTCGTCCGGTACGCAACTTCCTGACGCTCGGAGGATTGGTCTTCGTTGGAATGATGCTGCCAGTCGTCCTATTCGCGCCCTCGCTCGGTGTCACGCCCGTAGGACAGGTGGTTCTCGCAGTCCTCCACGCCGTCGTCGCCGTCCCACTCGTCGTGTTCATCGTCGGTTTGGTCCGGGTCTGAAACGTCTTTTTGATATTATTATCAATAAGGGTTAATATATGTGACCGATGGGAATGGCGTTTGCGTTCTAGAACGTCTCACGGAGATACCTCAACGGAGTACGGAATGAGGCCACCTCGTTCAGGTGCAGTAGAGACTGGTGAACAAACCCTCTGAATCGGTCCGCGAAATCTCGTGCCGTCGGGAAACCGTTACGCGAGAACGTCCGAGGACTTCCGCGAACCACTGTCAGTCCTCGACCGGTGAGTAGTCGATCCCCGGGTCGCGCCCCGGGTAGTCGATCCGCAGGTCCCCGTCCTCGTCCTCGCCCGTCGATCCGGGGTAGCCGTCGGTGTCGGGGTAGAAGAAGCGCTGGCGGAGGCGATCCGAGACCGGCGTCTCCCCGTTGAACCCCCGCCAGGTGCCGAGGAACTGCATCAGCCGGAAGCGGGGTATTCCGGCGAGCTCCCCGAACTCGCCCTCCCGGAGCGCCGCCCGGTAGTCCGCGAGCGTGTTCGAGGCGAACAGGCGAGCGCAGTCGAACAGCGTGAACGACTCGTCGTCCATGATCTCGCGGTGGGCCATCGCCTCCCGGCGGTAGCGGTTGTACACCTCCCGTGGCGACTCCTCGTGGACGTGGATTATCTCGGCGTCCGCCGCGTAGGAGAGCTCCCAGCCGTCCTCGCGGACGCGCTTGGCCCAGTCGAGGTCCTCCAGCCCGGGGAGCGACTCGTCGTAGCGGTGCTCCTCCCAGACCGAGCGCCTGATCGCGGCGTTCGCGTTGTTGCAGAACGGCGAGTTCTGGTGCCGGATGTCGTGCTCGGGGAACCACCGGCGGAACACCTGCCGCTCGGAGAACTTCGTCCGGTCGTCGCCGCGCTGTTTCCCGTACACCAGCGCGACCTCCTCCCCGAAGGAATCGAGGAGCGTCTCCAGCCAGTCCCGGCGGGTCGGGTAGACGTGCGCGGAGGCGAACGCACAGAACTCCCCGCTCGCCGCCTCGACGCCGTAGTTGAGCGCCCGGCCGAACGAGAACTCTTCGGGGGCGATGTACACCACGTCGTCGATGGGGTACTCCCGCGCGACCTCCAGGGTGCCGTCGGTCGACCCGG
Source organism: Salinirubellus litoreus (assembly GCF_037335815.1). Lineage (NCBI taxonomy): Archaea > Methanobacteriati > Methanobacteriota > Halobacteria > Halobacteriales > Natronomonadaceae > Salinirubellus > Salinirubellus litoreus. Next base: position 1,801,132 of record NZ_CP147841.1, read on the forward strand.
AGTCGACCAGCAGTACCTCGACGTCCTCCACCGTCTGCTCGAAGATGCCGTAGAGCAGTCTGCCGATGTGCTCGCGCTCGTTGTAACAGCGGATCACCACGGATACCCGCGGCCGGCTCATCGTTTCCCGGTATACCGGTCGGTAACTTAATCCAACCGGTGGACGCGACACGGGGAGGGCCGCGGGGCTACTCCAGGTAGCCCAGGTCCTTCAGCCGGCGCTCGGTCTCGGCGTCCATCGCGACGTCCGGGAGCGACTCGTTCGTCTCGGCCAGTTCTTCGACGTGTTCCTCCAGATGTGCCCGGAGGGGCGCTCTCGCGTCGGGGGCCTCCTCGACGACGTTCTCGTGTTCACCCGGGTCGGCCTCGAGGTCGTACAGTTCCTCGGTCCCCTCGCCCTGGTCCCAGATGTACTTCCAGCCGTCCCGCCGGATCGAGAGCCTGAGCCCGTCGTCGTTCTCCGTCTCGCTTATCACGGCGGCGCTCTCGCCGGTCTCGACGCGATCCAGGACCGAGCGCCCGCGATAGGTCCCCGGCGAGTCGACGCCCGCGAGGTCGTGGACCGTCGGCGCGACGTCGAGCAGTTCGATCTCGACCTCCGGCCGGTCCGACTCGATCCCCTCTCCGGCGAGCACCAGCGGGACGTGGATCACCTCGTCGTACATCGAGGGGTTGTGGCTGTAGCCGCCGTGTTCGTAGAACTCCTCGCCGTGATCGGAGGTACAGAGGAACGTCGTCTCGCCCGCCGACCCTCGAACCGAGTCGACCAGCCGACCGATCTGCTCGTCGGCGTAGCGCACCTCCGCGTCGTAGAGGTCCACGAGGACCTGCCGTTCCGCGTCGGTCACGTCGTCGGGGCGTTCGAGCATCTTCCGGCGGAGCCTGATGGCCTCGCGCTCGCCGATGTCCATCTCGACGCCCATCTCCGCCGCGTAGGACGGTCGGGGGACGTAGGGGTGGTGGACGTCCATGTAGTGGACCCAGCAGAAGAACGGCTCGGGGGCCCCGCGGATCCAGTCGAGCGCCCGATCGGTGATCGTCTCCGCGTCCTTGTACGTCTGCCCGACGTCGATACCGGCCTGTCGCTCCGTCCGGTCGTACACCGACTGGAGCGTCCGGTAGACGACGCCGTCCTGATCGAGGTTCGTCTTCAGGAAGGTCCGGAGACGGGCCATCGGCCCGGGGTCGGACTTCGAGTCGTAGAACCGATCGAACCCGCGGTCGTAGTTGAAGTCCCGCGAGAGCCAGACGTTCGAGTGGAACCCGCCCGTACCGTACCCGGCCTCCCGAAGCGGGGTTCCGAGCATCGTTCGCCGGTCGGAGAGGTACTTGAACCCGCCGTAGGCCAGCGGATACGTCGAGGTGAGGATCGAGGGGAACGAGGCCCGCGTGGCGTTCGCGTTCGCGTAGGCGTCGACGGCCAGCCCCTCGGCCGCGAGCGCGTCGAGGTTCGGTGACGTCTCGCGGTCGTACCCGTAGGAGGAGCAGTGGTCCGCCCGGAGGGAGTCCACGGTCACGAGGACGACGTTCATCACCGGGGAGAGCACGAAAGGAGGCAAATAGCTGTCCTTTCACTCCGACACGGGCACGCTCGCGGTTCGACCTGAGTGCCGCATCGGGTGCGAGCGGGGGACACCGCGGAGGCGCCGTCCGGTCGCTTCCGATCCGCTCCCTCGGACCCGCGAGAAACCAGCACGGTCGCACGCTCGGCCTGATCGGGCTGCGACTGGACCGACGCTGGGTGTGTCCCTCTCACACGGCTGCCCCGCGGGACTCCGTCGACGCATATCCTTATGTCCGGGCGGAGAGTAGTTACGGCCGTATGCCCGAAGAACGGCTGTTTAAATCCGAAAGCGCACAGAGCAGGGGCGAGATCGCCGCGTACCTCCGGCAGGTGGCCGACAGCCTGGAGGCGGGCGAGGCGATCACGCTCCGGGCCGGCGACCAGTCGATCACGATGGACCCGCCGCCCTCGCTCACCTTCGAGGTCCAGGTCGAGCGCGAGGGGCCGAGCGGCGAGCCCGGGGAGCTGAGCATCGAGTTCGAGCTGGAGTGGGACGAGGACGGATCCGGCGGCGGTGGCGGCCCGCTGGAGATCGAGTAGACTCCCGACATCCCTCGTGAGAGGGATCGTCCCTCATCGAGACACCGCACACGATCGTCTCGCCGAGCTGCCTCCGGACCCCTCCCACGAGATCTCGACTCTACGGAGTCGAGGGGATCGAACACGAGCCACCGTTTATACCTGCAGTCACATGCCTGCCGTAGTTTCTAAAGTATCGGACGAGAACCCCGATTACTTCGATCGATGAACGCCACCGAGACCAGTCTTCGACTCGTCGCCGGCGTACTGCTCATCCTCAGCAACGGTTTCTTCGTCGCGATCGAGTTCGCGCTGACGCGGGCTCGGCAGTTCACAAAGGACGAGTTCGTCGACGGCGAGTCCCGGCTCGAGCGCGCCTGGTCGATGACCCAGGACCTCGAGCTCTACCTGACGACCTGCCAGGTCGGGATCACGGCGTCGAGTATCGCGGTCGGGATCGTCGCCGAACCCGCGCTGGCGGCGCTGTTCGAGCCGCTGTTCGCCGGGACGACCCTCGCGACCGTCGGGGCCGGTGCGCTCATCGCGTACTTCATCATCAACCTGGTCCACCTCACCCACGGCGAGCAGACCCCGACCTACCTGGGGGTCGAGCGCTCGCGGCTGGTCTGCCGGTACGGCGCGGCACCGCTCTACTGGTTCTACGTGATCATCTCGCCGCTCATCAAGCTCGGCGACTGGGTGGCCAAGTGGACGCTCCGGATGTTCGGCATCGAGATGACCGGCGCGTGGCTCGAGGCCGAGGAGGACGCCATCGAGACGCGCGCCCAGCTCCGGAACCGGGTCAGCTCGGTTCTGGAGCGCGGTGAGATGTCCGACGAGCGGCACGAGGAGGTCATTAGCGCGCTGGAGGCCGGGACGACCGAGGTCCGGGACGTGATGGTCGACGGCGACGACGTCGTCTACCTCTCGACCGACGCCTCCGTCGAGGAGAACCTCCACCGGATGTCCGAGACCCCTCACACCCGCTACCCACTCGTCGGGGCGAACGCGGACGAGTTCGAGGGCGTCGTCTACGTCCCGAGGGTCCTCGACCGGATCGAGGCGCTGAAGGCCGGCGAGGTGACGTTCGCGGAGATCGCCGCCCCGCCGATGACGATCTCGGGGGACACGACCGTCAGCGACGCCATCGATCAGTTCCAGGCCGAGCGCCAGGAGCTCGCGCTGGTGCTCTCCGAGGGCGAGGTCGTCGGCCTCCTCACCGCCACCGACGCGCTCGAGGCCGTGATGGGCCAACTCGAGGATCCCCTCGACCGGACCAGCCAGCCCGAACGGTCCGGACGGGGCCACCCGACGACCGGATAGCTCCGGTCGAGTCCGGATCGACGCCCGACGGGGTGGAGGAGACGACTCAACCGAGCCGCGGAATCGGAACGGGGACCGGCGAGTACTGCTCGACGACCTGCCGGATGTCGGCGTCGAGCACGACGAGCCCGCCGTAGACGATCACCCCAACGCCGACGAGGACGGCCACGCCGAGCGTAGAGCCCGGCAGGTCGGTCATCGTCGCGCCCGCGTAGACCACCCCGCCCATGGCGAGTGCGCTCGCGGTCTGCCAGGCGAGGCTCCGGACCGGAACCCGAAGATCGAGGAGCTTCGAGAGCCCGCGATACTGGATGACCGTATCGACGGCCTTGGCGGTGAGCGTACCCACTGCGGCCCCGAGGAGTTCGAACTCCGGAATGAGCGCGAGGTTGAGCACCACCGCGAGGCCGACGCCCACGAGCCGCGACCGGAACGGGACGTCGGCGCGGTCGAGCCCCGTCAGGGTCGAGTTGACGACGCGCTGGAGCGCCTCGACGGCCATGTAGGTGGCGAGTATCGTCATCGCGAGCGCGGCGTAGCGGTACTCGGGCTCGTAGACCTGCGCGAGTACGTCGCCGCCGAGGACGGCGATACCGACGAGCCCGGGTAGCGGGAAGATCAGCGAGAAGATGAGCGCGCCCGGGAGCACCCGCTCGATCTCGCCGTATCGCCCCTCGCCGGCCCACGCCGAGACCTTCGGGAAGATGGTCTGGTTGATCGCGGTCGTGGCGATGATGAGCACACGGGTCGTCTGCCAGGCCACCTCGTAGGCCGAGACGTCGAGCGGGAGGAGGAACAGGCCGATGAGCGCGGTGTCGAGCCAGAAGTAGACGAAGTTCGTCGGGCCGTAGACCATCGTGTACCGGGAGATCCCGAGCACCGTCTCGAAGTCCTCGCGGGAGGGGAGCGCGAGCGAGGCGTCGACGAGGACGTAGCCGATCGCGATGGTGACCAGAAATCCCGCGAGCACCCCGTACATCAGACCGCGGGGGCCGAACTCCAGGGTTATCAGCAGTGCGCCCAGCCCCACGCGGACGACGTCCTGTACCAGCTGGAGGCCGCCCGCGAGGAGCACGCGGTCCTCGCCCTGGACGGTGCGGATGAGGACGTCCGCCAGCAGCCACGCGGCGACCGTCACCGCCGCCAGGTACGCGACGTCCGCGCCGACGTAGCTCGCGAGCGGTTCCCGAAAGAGGACCGCCAGCGCGGCGACGAGCAGCGAGACGGCGAGCATGATAGCGACCGCGGCGGAGAACGCCCCCGACTCGTCGCGCCCTTCGCCGATGCGCTGGACGAGCGCCTGCCCGACGCCGAGGTTCGACAGCATCGACCCGATCTGGACGACGACGAAGAACAGGAAGTAGATCCCCAGTCGATCGCCGGGGAGCGCGTTCGTGAAGTAGACGAGACCGAGGAACCCGACCGTCCGGGCGGTCATGTGGATCCCGAACAGCTTGATGCTCTGTGCGCCGGCCGCGCCGCCCTCGTTCCCGTTGGCCTCCCCGCTCGTGCCCTCGCCGCTCATCGGCCGGGCCCGGTGTCGGCATCGGTATCGGCATCCGACCGGGGGACACGAACGACGTTCCGACCCGCCGCGACGGCGTCGAACACCTGTGCGAGCACGTCGGCGCTGTGCTCGCGGCTGAACCGCTCGACGTCGGCGTCGTCGTCGAACCCGCCCATCTCGCCGGCGCGGAGCCAGCCCAGCGCGTCGGCCACGCCCTCGGCATCCCCCGGTTCGACGACCAGTCCGAGTTCGTGCTCGCGGAGGAACTCCGCGACCCTGAACTCGGGATCGACGACGGCGAGGATGGGTGTCCGAGCGCCCACGTAGTCCCAGAGCTTCGAGGGGAGGTTCAGCCGGTTACCGGGGTCGTCGCCGCCGACGTACAGCAGGGCGTCCGAGCCCTTGAGGACGGGAACGATCTCCTCGTGAGGGACGAACTCGTGGGTCTCGACCCAGTCGGCGACACCCGCCTCCCTCGCGGCCCGGTCGTACTCGGGGGACCAGTCGCCGTAGAACTGCGCGCGGAGCGGTTCACCGCCCGCCTCGCGGTAGGCACCGAGCCCCGAGAGGAAGGTGTAGGGCTCGATCCACCCCTCGTAGAAGCTCCCCGCGTAGGTGATCGTGAACTCCTCGTACTCCTCGGCGAGTGCGGCGTCGAACTTCGCCCGCTCGTAGCCCATCACGGGGAGCTTGAAGAACCGCTCTGGGGGGAGCGAGGGGTAGTTCGTGGCGAAGTAGTCGTCCGGGATCTGGATGCCGTCGTGCCAGACGACCTGGTCGGCCTCCCGGACGACCAGCCGCTCTACCGCGTGGGCACCCCACGTCCGCGGGGACATGAGCGCCCGGTCGGGGTGGGCGGCGATCGGGTCCCGAAGCTCGGCGAGCCACGGTACTCCGACGAGCCGGGAGACGAGGAAGCCGTGGAGGTGGAGGTGGAACGGGTTGTTGATCGAGACGATCAGATCGGGGTTCTCGCGGAAGGCGAGCCGGAGGATCGAGCGGAACGCGGACGGGAAGCCGGTGACGTAGGGCTCGGGCGCGTGCCCGACGACGACGCGCCAGCCGCGTTCTCCCATCAGGTCGACCCGCGTGGCGACCTTCTCCGCGCGGCCGCCCGACTCGTCGGGCAGGCGGTTCGACACCAGCAGCGCGGTCTTCATTCGACCGTGGGTGGCGTGGCCTGTGGCGTGAACCTTGTGGAGTGGAGTGGAGTGGAGCGGGGTGGTGTGGGACAGACGTCCATCAGTCCGGCTCCGGCTGCTGTGAGCAGTTCGGTGACGATGTTACGGGACGTGGTGAGACGACTAACGGTACCACGTCGAACCGTAGACTGCTTCACCGAAACACCGTACGATACACCGAGACACTCAGACGTACCCCAGGTCCTCCAGGTGCCGGTAGGCGTCCTCGTCCAGATCCTCGACGCCGCGGCCGCCCTCCCGGACCCCGCGGTCCTCGACGCCCTCGAACGCCTCGACCACCCGTTCGGCCACGGCGTCGTCACGCTCACCCCACGGCGTCACCCGGTAGGAGGTCTCCGCGTCGCGGACGCCGATCTCGACCGCCTCGTCGTTCCAGGTCACGTACTTCCGGACGTCGGTCCCGCTCCCCTCGTAGACGACTCTGGAGGTAGCGGTGTAGGGGGTGAGGTCGTCGCAGTAGCGTGCGGCCCGCTCGCGGACGGCCGTGTCGAGGCCGTGGACCGTCGCCAGCACGGGTCCATCGGGGACGAACGGCCGAGCGTCCGGGCCGTCACCGTCGAGCGCACCGCGGACGGCCTCGGGGAAGCCACGGAGCGAGGCGACCCCCCCTACTCGTTGCCCCTCCTCCTGTCCCGGGTAGCGGACGAGGAGCGGGACGTGAAGCAGCACCTCGTGGGGGGCGACGCTGTGGGAGGCGACCCGCGCGCCCGGGCGGACGCGGCTCGGCTCGCCGAACCCCTCCCCGTGATCGGAGAGCACCACGAGGAGCGTCTCGTCGAGTTCGTCCCGGGACCTGAGTTCGGCGACGAGCCGTTCGAGTTCGGCGTCGACCTGCCGGATCGCCCCGTCGTAGAGCCCCTCCAGCGCGCGGCGCTGCCACCAGGGCCGGCGGCCGCCGTTGAACTCCCACTTCACGTCCTCGATGTCGTCCTGGAGCGCTCGCAACTGGTCGCCGCCCCACCGGTCGTGCTCGCTCGCCGGTTCGTAGGGATGGTGGGCGTCCATCAGGTTGAGGCAGGCCGCCCACTCATCGTGGCTCGCCGACCAGTTGAGGAACCGGTCGACGTACACCGACGCGGGCGTGCTGTAACCGGCGTTCCCGGGGAGATACCGGAGTAGACGCGGGTAGTCCGAGCCGAGCTTGACGGCGGCACCGTTGGCGAGCGCCCGGCCCACCTCCTCCGGTCCCCCCGAGTCGAGCGCGGCGCGGAGGAACTTCCCGTACTGGCCCTGGCCCTCTCTGACCACGAACGAGGTCGGGTCGAGCGACTCGGGGAAGGGGACGTTCTGCGGGCCGACGCGGGTTTCGAACGGATCCCGGAGCCCGGCGTCGACGTCGGTCAGCCAGGAGTTCTCGGTGAACACGCCGGTCGCGTACCCCGCCTCACGGAGTTCGTCGAAGATCGTCGTTCCCGGAGCGAGCCTGTGGTCCGCGCGGGTGACGCCGTGCTCCTCGACGCCGAGCCCCGTAAAGATCGAGACGTGGCTGTCGAGGCTCCGTGCGGCGGGCGCGCGCGCCTGCTCGTACACCGTCGCCCGGTCGGCGAGCGACTCGAGGAACGGCGTCGTCCCGTTCGCGTGGCCGTGGAGGCTCGTGTTCCTCGCCCGGACCGTGTCGAGGACGACGAGGAGGACGTTCATGCGCGAGGGTCGGTGGGGTGTGAAGTGAAAGTTGGCGTTTCGAGGCGGGGCCGGACAGTGGTGGACGACCGAACCGGCCTCCGCTGGTCACGGAGGGGCCCGAGACGGCATGATCCACAATGGCGCACTCTTTCGGGGCTGGTGGTACACGGTTCCCGATGGGAGCACGGGGAGGGATCGTCACACCTGCGGTGAGAGCGGGGGGAGCCTCTGACAGGGCCCCTGGTCCACAGCGGGGACGGTCCGCCGCTCCGCACGGCTCCCGACTGTACCTTCTTCGGCCGACGCGTTCGGAAGCTTTGTTTCGCCCCACGGAATACTCGACGAGCGTGAACCCCCGCTACGCCCTCGGGGAGGTCCGCGAGCACGGTGCCGACCGAGAGTGGTGGCGAAAGCGGTTCCTCACGCACGTCGCCGGGCGCTACTTCGAGCGGTTCCCGCCCGCCGGTCGGACGCGGGTGGTCGACCGGGAGTGGGACACGCTGCTCCTGCTCGACGCCTGCCGGTACGACCTGTTCGCGGAGGCGCTCTCGGACTACCCGCTCCCCGGAGAGCTGTCGATGCGCCGGTCGATGGAGTCCGGCACGCCGGGGTATCTCGCGGAGAACTTCGCGGGAGGGGAGTTCCACGACGTCGTGTACGTGACGGCGAACCCGTACGTCAGCACCGAGCTCCCCCCCGGGACGTTCCACGAGGTGGTCCCGGTGTGGCGCGACGGCTGGGACGAGGAGCTGGCGACGGTCACCCCCGAAACCGTTGCCGAGGCGGCTCGCGAGGCGCACGCGGAGCATCCGAACAAGCGCCTCGTCGTCCACTTCAACCAGCCACACACCCCCTTCATCGGCGAGGAGCGCATCGAGGGCCGGGGGATGGCGAACCTCCGGGCGAAGGCGGTCGGCGAGGGCCGGGCGACCGACGCCCGGACGCCGTTCGAGCGGCTCGGTGCCGGCGAACTCGACCACGAAACCGTCTGGCGAGCCTACCGGAGCAATCTCGACAGGGTGCTCCCGACGGTCGAATCCCTGATGACCGAGTTCGGCGGGCTCACGGCCGTCACCTCGGATCACGGTAACGCGCTCGGCGAGCGCGCCTGGCCGTTCCCCGTCCGGGTGTACGGCCACCCGCTCGGGGTGCTGATCCCCGCCCTGATCGAGGTGTCGTGGCTCACCTACCTGAACGGCGAGCGCCGCGAGACCCGTGCCGAACCGCCGGTCTCGACCGAGCGCTCGGCCGGCGGGGCCGACGAGGGCGGGGTCGACGAAGGCAGGGTCGACGAAGGCAGGGTCGACGAAGGCAGGGTCGACGAGGAGACGCGCGAGCGGCTCCGCGACCTCGGCTACGCCGAGTGATCTACGGTACTCGCCCTTCGCGCCCCGCGGGTCCCGGAGGGCACGGTCGTCTCCAGCCCGTGTTCCGGAGGAAACAGTAGGATGAACCCCCTCAGCTCACGACCGTCACCGGGAGCGAGGAGCGCTCGACCAGGCGCTTCGCCACCGATCCCAGCATCGCCTCGTACTCCTCGGAGAGCCCGCGGTGGCCGACGTAGACGCCGGCGACGTCGCGCTCCTCGGCGTACTCCCCGACGACGGTCGCCGGGTCGCCGTGGAGCAGTTCGGTCTCGGGGTCGAACCCCGACTCGCGGGCGAGGTCGAGCGCCTCGTCGAGCACCTCTCGACCGCGCTCCTCGGCCTCGTCCGGGCCCTCCATCACGAGCGCGCCGTCCCGGTCCGCCCCGTCGACCCCCTCGGCCTGGTAGACCGCGGGGTCGACCGCGTGGACGAGCACGACGCTCGCGTCCGCCGCCCGGGCCAGTTCGCAGGCGTACCTGAGCGCCCGCTGGCTCTGCTCCGATCCGTCGATCGCGACCAGGAACTCCATGGGCGAGATAGCACCTCCCCGGTCATAGGCTTGCGTCTCGTTCCCCGACTCCGAGAACCACTACAGCAGGTCGTCGGCGATTATGTTCCGCTGGATCTCGCTGGTTCCGTCGTAGATCTTCGTGATCCGGGCGTCGCGGTAGTAGCGCTCGACGGGGTGGTCGGAGACGTAGCCCGCCCCCCCGTGGACCTGGATCGCCTCGTCGGTCACCTCGACGGCGTGCTCCGAACAGAACAGCTTCGCCATCGAGGCGAGCCGCGTAGCGTCTTCGGCACCCGCTTCGATGGCCGCCCCCGCACGGTAGGTCATCGCCCTGCCTGTCTCGACGAGCGTCGCCATGTCGGCGAGCTTGTGCCGGATGGCCTGGAACTCCGCGATGGGCCGGCCGAACTGCTCGCGTTCGCGCGCGTAGTCTACACTCGCGTCCAGAGCCGCCTGTGCGACGCCGGTCGCCTGGGCGGCCACGTCGGCGCGCGCGGGCGCGAAGAACTCCATCAGCTGGTAGAATCCGTGGCCCACCTCTCCGATGACGTTCTCCGCCGGTACCCGAAGCCCGTCCAGGTGTATCTCGGCGGTGTCCTGGGCGCGGATACCGAGCTTGTTGTCGATGCGCGAGGCCTCGTACCCGGGGACGTCCGTCTCGGTGAGGAACGCGGTGATACCCCGGTGACCGGCGTCGGGGTCGGTCTTCGCCATCACGATGGCGACGTCCGCGACGCTGCCGTTGGTGATCCACATCTTGCTCCCGTCGATCACCCACTCGTCGCCGTTCTGCGTCGCCTCCGGCGGCGCAGAGCCTGCCGAGCTTTGCTCGGCTCCGTCCCTCTCCGCGCGCGTCTCCATCCCGGCGACGTTCGACCCGTGGGCCGGCTCGGAGATGCAGGTGGCGATGGGCGTCTCCCCGCCCGTGATGCGTGGAAGCCACTCCTCGCGCATCCACTCCTCGCCGTAGTCGTGGATCATTCCCGTCCCGAAGTCGGCGGCGGCGATGGCCCCGCCGACCCCCGGATCCGCGCGCCAGAGCTCCTCGGTCACCAGGAGCGTCGACACCGCGTCCATCCCCGCGCCGCCGTACGCCTCGGGGACGTGCGGGGCGACGAGGTCCAGCTCGGCGGCCTCCCGGCGGAGCTCCTCGGGGTAGCGTTCCTCGGCCTCGTACTCGCTCGCGACCGGACGGATCTCCGCCTCACCGAACCCGCGGACGGCCTCCCGTATCGCCTCCTGCTCGGACGAGAGCCTGAACGTCATACCCGGCATTCCCGCTGGCGGGCCAAAGCCCTGTCGTGGGTCGGGGACGGGGGCTTTGGGTGATCGCGCCGCTCGGGTCCGAGAACTCCGATCGCTTTCGATCTCCCTCCCCCGGGTCCGCGGTCGACGTTACCCGTCCGGGCGCTGACGTCGGGCCGCTCCACCCGAATCCGGGCCAGTCCCTACCGCCACTTCACGATCCCGTAGAGGTAGCCGAACCCGACGAGGGCCGTGAACAGGCCGATAGCGACGAGCTGTTCTGCCCCCTCCCGGGTGGGTCGCCGGGCGAGCCGCGAGAGCCGCGCGGGGACGTACTCGAACAGGAGCCGTCCGAGGAACTCCCCCTCCTCTCCTGCCGATTCGGGGACGAACCGCTCCATCCCGCGCTTGGAGTAGCCCTGCCAGAACGCCCGCTCGGCCAGCCAACGCGGGTCCGTCCGGTAGTCGTACACCTTGTGGGCCACCTCGGCGTCGGGGACGTACCAGACGCCCTCGCCGTACACCTCGCGGAGGCGGGCGCAGAGCTCGGTCTCCCCTCCCTGGAGGTGATTGTCGCCCTTCCGGCCGCCGATGTCGGCCTCGAACCCGCCGAGGTCGAGGAAGGCCTCCCGCTCGAACGAGATGTTCGACCCGAGCGTGTTGCGGACCTCCCCCTCCCGCTCGGCGTTCCCGTCGGGCCCGAACCCTCGGTGGGTCACGCCAACGATCCAGTAGAACTCCTCGGGGAGGAAGGTAGGTCGACCGGCCACCCAGGCGGGAGTCATCTTCCCGCCGGCAGCGACCCGGTCGCGCTCCTCGTAGGCCTCGACGAGCCGCTCGATCCAGCGGCCGTCGGCGATCGCGTCGTCGTCGATGAACGCCACGACCTCCCCCGTGGCGACCTCGGCCCCGGCGTTGCGCGCCCGCAACAGCCCGACGTTATCCCCCATCAGGTGGGTCCGGACGTCCGGTCGGTCTCCGAAGTCGGCGACCATCCGCTCGTGGACGGTCGGGTCGCCGTCGCTGACGAGGACCAGTTCGACGTCGTCGTGAGTCTGGTCGAGGACGCTCCCGGCGGCCTCGGCCAGCGCGTCGTAGCGGTCCATCGTGTGCGTACACAGGACGACCGAGACCCGCATGGTCGTCCCGTGGGGTGGGTCCCGAAATAGGCCTTCCGAAGGGCGTTCGGCGGGCCGACGCGGACGGCCCGCCGGGTTCGATTCCGGTCTCGTAGCGATGGAAAAGGCTTATGCGCGTTTTGGGGCTGGTTTCCCCTAATGAGCCAGCCGTCGGTGACGGAGTCCCTGAAGGACGCGGCCCAGGGGTTCGACTCCTCCGTCGACCGTATTCGAGACCTGTACCACGTCCCCGTCCTCCTCGCGCTGATGGCGTTCATGCTCTGGGTGCGAGTCCGGAACTGGGAGAACTTCGTCGTCGACGGGCGGGTGCTGTTCTCCGGGAACGACGCCTGGTACCACTACCGCATGGTCCAGTACACGGTCGCGCACTTCCCGGGCACGATGCCGTTCGACCCCTGGACGGGGTTCCCCGAGGGGACCGCCGTGGGGCAGTTCGGCACGCTGTTCGACCAGATCATCGCCCTCGGGGCGCTGATCGTCGGCCTCGGATCGCCGACCGACCACCAGATCGCGCTGACCCACCTGTTCGCGCCCGCGGTCTTCGGTGCCGCGACGGTCGTCCCGGTCTACTTCATCGGCAAGCGCCTCGGCGGCCGGGCCGGGGGGCTCGTCGCCGCGCTCCTGCTCGCACTCACCCCCGGGCAGTTCCTCACCCGATCGCTCGCCGGCTTCGCCGACCACCAGGTCGGCGAGGCGCTGTTCATGGCGATGGCGGTGGCCACGCTCCTGGTCGCCCTCGACGTCGCCGTCCGCGAGAAGCCCGTCCTCGAACTCCTCACCGGCGGCGACTACGACGCCCTCTACCCCTCGGTCAAGTACGCCGCGATCGCCGGGCTGTTCCTCGGGCTCTACATGTGGGTGTGGCCGCCCGGCGTCTTCCTCGTCGGCATCCTCGGCATCTACTTCGGGGTCACGCTCCCGCTCCAGTACGTCAGGGGGGAGAGTCCGGATCACCTCGCGGCCGCGGGAATCGTGGTCGGGCTGGTGACCGTCGTGATGACGCTGATCCCGATCAACACGTTCGAACTCACGGCGACGGACTTCTCGCTGGTCCAGCCGACGCTCGCGTTCCTGCTCGCCGTCGAGTGTGCGGTCCTCGCGGGACTCGCACGACTCTGGGACGACCGCGACCTCGACCCGCGGGGACTCCCCCTCGCCGTCGGGGCGCTCGTGATCGTGGGGGCGCTCGTCCTCGCGGTGGGACTCCCCGACCTCTTCGCGTACTTCCAGCGGCAGTTCCTCCGGATCTTCGGCCTCGGCGCGACGGCCACCTCGCTCACCGTCGGCGAGGCACAGCCCCCCGAGAACGCCGCCACGTTCCTCTACAACTCCTACGGGCTCGCGCTGTTCACCGGACTGGCCGGGGTCCTCTATATGCTCTACCGTGTGTTCCAGCGCCGCGACCTCGCCCCGGTCTACCTGTTCGTCTCGATGTGGTTCGTCTTCCTCACCCTGGCGACGCTCACCCAGCAGCGCTTCGACTACTACCTCGTGCTCGCGGTGGGGGCGGCCAACGCCGTCCTGGTTCCGGCGCTGGTCTCGGTGATCGACCTCGACGTGATGGAGTCGATCACCGACGTGAAGGCCTACCAGGTGCTGTCGGTGCTGGCCGCGATCCTCGTGCTGACCGGGCCGCTCGTCTACGGGGCGAACGCGGTCCAGATATCGGACCAGCGGTCCCAGCCGGGCGAGGTGGCCAACTGGGACAGCTCCCTCGAGTGGACCTCGGAGAACACCCCCGTCGAGGGTGCCTACGGCACCGGCGGCGACGGGAGCATCGAGTACTTCGGGACGTTCGAGCGGACGGGGAACTACGACTACGAGGAGGGGGAGTACGGCGTCATGGCCTGGTGGGACTACGGCCACTGGATAACGGTCCTCGGCGAACGGATCCCCGTCGCGAACCCGTTCCAGCAGAACGCGCGGCTGGCCGCGAACTACCTGCTGGCCGACAACGCCTCGAACGCCGACGAGTTCATGGTCAGCCCGGAGGGCGAGCAGACCCGGTACGTGATGATCGACTACCAGATGGGGCTGGCGGGAACGCGGAAGTTCTCCGCACCCGCGGCCTGGGAGACCGAGCACGACGTGTCCCGGAGCGATCTCTCGATGCCGGTCTACGCCGTCAACCAGCAGACCGGTGCCGTCCAGCTCGCCTACGGCGTCAAGACCCAGCGATCGATGGAGAGCATGCGGACCCGCCTCTACCAGTTCCACGGCTCGGCGATGGGCCCGGAGACGCCCAACAGCGCGCTCGGCGGGCGGGTCGTCGTCGCCAACTGGGACGACACGCGGTTCCAGAACGGGCAGACCCTCCCGACGATCCCGAGCGAGGGCCAGCCGCTGTCGGTCCACCGGAACCTGACCGCGGCCCGGGAGTACGTCAGACAGAACGGGTCCGCGCAGGTCGGTGGCGTGCTCGGCGAGCCCCAGGAGAAGATCCCGGCGCTCCAGCACTACCGGCTGGTCCACGCCAGCTCCGAGCGGGCCGAGACCCCGGTGAGCCGCGGATACCGCTTCGCGCTCGTACAGCAGGGCCAGCAGGCACAGCCCCTCGAGGTCCAGCCGTGGGTGAAGACCTTCGAGCGGGTCCCCGGGGCGACCGTCGAGGGGCAGGGCCCGCCGAACTCGACCGTCCAGGCCGCCGTCCGGATGGGTATCCCGACGACGAACTCCTCGTTCCTCTACATCCAGGAGGCCGATACCGGACCGGACGGGAGCTTCGAGATGACGCTTCCCTACTCGACGACCGGCTACGAGGAGTACGGCACCGGGGCCGGCTACACGAACGTCTCGGTCCGGGCCGAGACCCCCTACCAGTTCAGCGTCGGGCCGGTCACCAACGAGAGCCTCGCCACCTCGGTCTGGTCGGACACCGCGAACGTCTCCGAGGGCCAGGTGCTCGGCGAGGTCGAGGATCCGGTCGAGGTCTCCCTCGAGGAGCAGGTCATCAGTCGACCGGAGGGCGCGAACACGACGGACGGGAACGCGACCGCCGAAAACGCGACCGTCGGAAACGCCACGGACGGGAACGCGACGCTCACGAACGCCACCGAGGGGAACGCCAGCGACGCGAACGGGCCGGGTTCGATGGGTGCGGGTACGGGGGCTTTCGGTGACCTCGCCGCGCCGACCGACGTCCGGACGGTGACGTCGCCGTCGTTCGGTTCGTTCGCCGGAACGGTCGCGACGGTGCGAGGCTAACCCGATGGGCCGCGACGGGCGACCCGACGACGACCCGCCGGCACGCGCCGACGTCGACGGCTCGGTCGGCGGAGCGGCCGGCTCGGCGAACGAAGCGCGCGGCGGCGAGGCCGTCGAGACGGGCACCGGCCCGGTACACGACGATGGTGATGCGGTCCGCTCGGCGAACGAGCCGAGTGACGGCCCCCGCGAGTACGCCGGTATCTACCTCCGCGGAGTCGCCATGGGTGCGGCCGACGCCGTCCCGGGCGTCTCGGGCGGGACCATCGCGCTCGTGACAGGCATCTACGAGCGGCTCGTGACCGCCATCACCGACCTCGATCCGTGGTTACTCACCCTGCTCCCGCGGCTTCACACGAGGGCCGGCCGCGAGCGACTCCGCCGCGAGCTCGCCGTGATGGACCTCGTCTTCCTCGTCGCGCTCGGGCTCGGTGTCTTCAGCGCGATCGTGACCGTCTCGCGGGTGCTGGAGGTGGCTCTGGAGGAGTTCACTGCGCTCACGTTCGCCTTCTTCTTCGGACTCATCCTCGCCTCGGCGATCGTCCTCTACGGCGAGGTCTCGCTGGACACACCACGCCGGGGTGCGGCCGCGGTCGTCGGTCTGGTAGTCGGGTTCGTCCTGACGGGCGAACTGACGGCCGTGCTCCCGACGACGCCCGTCGTCGCGCTCCTCGCCGGTGGGATCGCCGTCTCGGCGATGATACTCCCCGGCATCTCGGGGTCGTTCCTGTTGCTCGTCCTCGGCCAGTACGAGTACGCCGTGAGGTCGCTCTCGGGGTTCACCGACGCGATCATCGCGCTCGACCCCGCGGGCCTGCGGACCCACGGGACGGTGGTCGTCACGTTCGGGATCGGTGGGGTTCTCGGCCTCCTGACGATCTCGCGAGTTATCGAGTACGCCCTCGAACACCACCGCGCGTCGACCATCGCCTTCCTCGTCAGCCTGATGGTCGGGGCGCTCCGGCTCCCCATCGAGGAGATCCTCGCCTCGACGTCCTCGCCGGGCGCGGGCGTCCTCGCGAGCCTGGTTCTGGCGGCGGTCGTCGGCGGCGCGCTCGTCATCGGCGTCGACCGCGCGACCGGCGACATCTTCTGAGCGCGGCCCGACCACCCCGGCCCGTCTCCCGCCCCGGTCGGTCGCCTCCGGGTTCAGGTTCGGTCGGCCGAGAGCCGCCAGCCGGGCAGGAACGTGGCACGGATCCCGCCGGCCTCGACGCCGAGGATGCGCAGATCGCTCGCCATCGAGTCGACCGTCACCGGCTCCGGCGAGCGGTCCTCTAGAGGCGTCTTTCCATGGGTAGCGGTGTCCGAGCCCCGCGAGAAGCCCCGTTTGGACGCGCGAGCGGGACACCGTCTTCCCGACGTGGCTCGTCCCGCGGGGACATCCGGACGGCACGGATCGGGCGAGGGGTCTCCGTATCGAGGGTCGGGACCGTCCGACCGGTCGGCCTTTGTCGGCGAGTGCCGTACGAACCCCATGGCCCGCGACCGGAGCGCGACCGTCCAGACGCTCCTCGTCCTCCTCGTCGTCTTCCTCCTCCAGACCCTCGGACGACTGGCGGGTCTGGGCTCGGCCTGGTTCGTCCTCTCGTTCCCGCTCGACGTCCGGCCGTGGACCCTCCTGCTGGCGACGTACGCCCACGCGGGGCCGGTCCACCTCCTCGCGAACGCCGTCGGGCTGCTCCTGATCGGGCCGCTCGTCGAACGCGGCACTTCGAGGGTACGGTTCCACGCCTTCTTCGCCGGCTCGGGTGCGCTCGCGGGGGTCTCACAGGTCGTCGTCTCCGACCTGACCGGGCCGTCGACGGCGGTGCTCGGTGCCTCCGGGGCGGTGTTCGCGCTCCTGGGATACGCGCTCGTCGGCAACCGGGTCGTCGGCGTGGTCCTGAACCGGG
This sequence comes from Salinirubellus litoreus, assembly GCF_037335815.1. NCBI lineage: Archaea > Methanobacteriati > Methanobacteriota > Halobacteria > Halobacteriales > Natronomonadaceae > Salinirubellus > Salinirubellus litoreus. The sequence goes on from NZ_CP147841.1 coordinate 1,818,231, forward strand.
TCGAGATCGACCGCTCGCTCACGCTCGGGCTGTTCGTCGCCGTCGCCGCCGTCCTCACGGTCGTCACCGCGGCCCCCGGGCTCGCGCTCGTCGCCCACTTCACCGGCCTGCTCGCCGGTCTCGTTGCCGGACGGTGGCACCTGCTACGGACCTGACGGTCCCCCGCCGGTCGGCACGGTTCCGCCGACCGAGGCGGAGCCGACCCTCCGACCCGGTCCGGCCGGGGACCCTGGAGTTGATGAGCCCCCCACCTGAAGCCGGCGAGTATGCCCATTCGATCGTTCGAGGGGACCGAGCCGGAGCTCCACCCGGACGCGTACGTCGACGAGGCGGCCGTCGTCATCGGCGACGTCACCGTCGAGGCCGACGCCTCGGTGTGGCCGAACGTCGTCCTCCGGGGGGACCACGGGACGATCCGTCTGCGGGAGGGTGCGAACGTCCAGGACGGTGCCGTCTGCCACGAGGGAGCCGACATCGGTCCCTACGCCACCGTCGGACACAACGCGATCGTCCACGGGGCGGCGCTCGACACCCGCGCGCTCGTCGGTATGGGGGCGATCGTCCTCGACGACTCGGTCGTGGGCGAGCGGGCGCTCGTCGGGGCGAACTCGCTGGTGACGGAGGGGACGGAGATCCCGCCGAACACGCTCGCGACCGGGACGCCGGCCGAGGTCAGGAAGGAGGTAGAGGACTCCCCGTGGGCGCGGGCGGGGGACGTGTACGTCGATCTATCAGAACGTCACGGGACGACCTCGGAGACGCTGTACGAGCGGTGGCCGCCCGAGGAAGAAGAGGAGGAGGGCTAATCGGTGGGTAGCCGGTCGGAGATGCGGGGTCCGCGTACTCGACGACCGACCGGGGGCGGTCAGCCGTCCGCGACGAGGTAGGTCCGTCCGCCACGGCGTTCGAGGTGGACGGCGTCGCCGCCGGCGAACGCCTCGATGCGACCCGCTCGGAGATCCGAGACGTCGACGACGCGTCGGGCGCTCTCGGTGGGGTCTGCCGACGTCGACTCGGGTTCGGTCCGGATCGTGTCCACGTTCATATGCGAGTATCTGTCACCGAGAGTAATGAATCTCCGCCACCCGGAGTGAAAGTGAAAATGGGGGATAGAAGGGTCCGAGGGGATGTTTTAGGGAGTCACTATCGTCGGGTGGGTGGGCTTTTTCTCACAGTGAAACCAGGCGATAGTTCTTATACTCCCTCCGCATTACCCTGTATCATGGCACCCACCCCGTGGCGACCAAAGAGCGCGGAAGAAGACAGAACGAGCAGCGTGACCGTCGAGATGCTGTACCGGGAACTGTCGGGCGAGAACTCGTCCGTCACCCAGCCCGAGTCCCCCGAACTGCTCCTCGAGGCCGTCTCGGACGCGCTGTTCCCCGACTCGGCGGTCGACCTCGACGAATCGGTCGTCAAGGGCAACCTCGACGCCGTTCTGCTCGCGCTCGTCGCCACCCAGGACCGCAACACCCACGGGAAGGGACTCATGGAGACGCTCTCGACCTCGTTCGGTGCCGACTTCAGCCCCGGAACGGTCTACCCGTGTCTCCACGACCTCGAAGACGAGGGCTGTCTCGAGACCCGCGAACTCGTCCGGACGAAGGAGTACGCCATCCACGACGACGAGATGTCCCAGGAGCGGATCGAGGCCGCGGCCCAGCAGCACCTGGCGCTCGGCGCGTTCCTCAAGCGCGTCTCGGACAACATCTGACCCCGACTTTTCCTTCGGAGGCCGCACCGTATAGACACGTCTAAACCCCACGGACCGGACGGCTCCCCCATGGAGGTCCGTTCGGCCGCCGGTGGTTCGCGTGGTTGACGCGCTCACGCTAGTCGGACTGCTGTTCGTCGCGTTCGCGGGCGGCGCGCTGGGCGCGGCGCTGGGAGCGTACCCCGCGTTCGCCCTCTCCGGGCTCGTCGTCGCCGTCGGGGAGATCGCGAGGGCGACCGGGGGTTCGGTCCCGACGAGTGCCCCCGACCCGCTGGCGCTCGGCACCGCCGGCGTCACGGCGAACGTCGGTCTCGGCCCGGTGTTCGGCCCGCACGTCGTGTTCGGCGGCGGGGCGGCGGCGGCCGCCTACGCCGCCCGGAAGGGCTATCTCGACACCGGATTCGACTACTACGAGGCGAAGAACGTCACGTACTCGCTCGGAGCCCGTGCCGACGTACTGGCGGTCGGGGGCGCGTTCGGCGTCGCGGGCCTGCTCCTCGCGGCACTCGCCGCGGGATCGCTCGGTGTCGGGGGCGGCCTCCCCTGGCCGGCGCTCCCGCTCGACCCCGTGATGGCCAGCGTCGTCCTCTCGGCGTTCCTCCACCGGCTCGCCTTCGGCTACCCGCTCGTCGGCAACGTCCGGGGCGACGTCCTCGACATGACGCCGTACGAGCGCGACGAGCGCCGCCGACCGGTCGTCGATTCGGGTGAAGCGTCCGGGGGTAGCGGGATCGGCCCGGAGGCGGACGCGGTGGGCAGATACGTCGTCGAACCGTGGCTCCCTCACCAGTCCCGGTGGGGTGGCGTGGCGCTGCTGGGAGCGAGCGCGGGCGTCTTCGGCGCGTTCGTCGCCTACGTCTCCGGGAGCGCCCTCCTCGCGTTCGGCATCGCCGCCGCCTCGACGCTGCTCCTGAGCCTCGGGATGGAACGGGCACCGGTGACCCATCACATGGTACTCCCCGCGAGCATCCTGGTCGTCGGGCTAGCCGACGGGGCGACCGACCCCTCGGTCATCGCCAGCAGCCTGTCGCTCCCGGTCGCGGTCGTCGCCGGGGCGCTCGCGGGTGCCCTCGCCGGAGCCGTCGGCGAACTCGCCCAGCGGGTGCTCTACGCGCACGCGGACACGCACTTCGACCCGCCCGCGGCCAGTATCGTCGTCACGACGTTCCTCCTGGGCCTGCTCGACGTCGTCGGGCTGATCTCACAGAACGTCGTCCCGACGCCGTGACTACCGGACGCTCTCCCGGACCCACTCGGCGTACGGGTCGTACACCGACCTCTCGTCGAACCGCTCGACACAGGGGATCTCGTGAGGGTGGAGTTCGACGACCCGCTCGCGGAGCTCCCGGTAGCGCTCGTCGGTCGTCTTCACGATCAGTACGGCCTCGTCCTCGGCGTGGACGTCGCCGTCCCACCGGTACGTCGAACGACAGTCGATCCGGTTGACGCAGGCCGCGAGGCGCTCCTCGACCAGCGTCGAGGCGAGCTCGTCCGCGGCCCCTCGCGGGACGGTCACGTAGGCGGTCGGCATACCTCGAGAACTACGCCCGGTAGCGAAAGCGTTCGGGTCGGGCGGGTCGGACGGATCCGGCGAGTCAGCGCGGTCAGCGTGTCTCGGCGACGGGGTTGTACGCGCCGTTGATGTCCCACTCGTGGATACAGTGGGGGTTCCCCGCACGGGGCTCGCCGTCCTCGCGGACGATGACCCAGTTCTCCGTCTCCTCGTCCCAGGCGTCCTGCCGTCCGCAACACGTACACGCTCGTTCGGTCGGGGGGACGATCTCGGCGTCCGCACTCTCGCCCATGTCCGGGCGGAGGGCCCCCACCGACTTGAACACCGCGGCACCGGCCGGATGTGGCTGGGTCCGCGCGACCGGGACTGCACGGGCTCCCGAAACCGCCGATGAGAACGGGGTCCCCTCGGCCGGTTTCGAACCCTACTATATCCCCGGTCCCCTACCCCGGGTATGCGCCGCCGCCGGGTACTCGCCGCCGGAACCGGTCTCGTGTCGGCCTCGTCGCTGGCCGGCTGTACGACCGGCTCCGGTTCGGGCGGCGAGCCCACACCTCCCCTCCTGCGCTTCCGCCCGACGGCGTTCGAGTCCGGCGGGGTCGTCCCGGAACGGTTCACCTGCGAGGCCGACGACGGCTCCGGAACCTCGCCGCCGTTCGCCGTCGAGAGCGTCCCGCCACCGACCGAGGCGCTCGGGCTCGTCGTCGAACTCCCCGACAACGTCGGGTCGACGTTCACTCACTGGCTGCTCTGGAACCTCCCGCCCGACCTCGGGACCGTCCCCGCCGGCCTGCCGGCCGAGCCGACGCTCCCATCGCTCGGCGGGGCCCGACAGGGCCGCAACGGGACCGGCCGTGTCGGCTACGTCGGGCTCTGTCCGCCGCCGACCGGCCAGCCGCGGGAGTACTGGTTCACGCTCTACGCGTTCCGGCGTGAACTCGACGTCCCTGCGGGGGCGGGCCGTGACGCCTTCGACGACGCAGCCGAGACGGCGACGCTGGCGAGTCGGCGGCTCGTCGCACGGTTCGGGCGGTCCCCTCCCGACGAAGATGGGGACGGGTCACCCACCCGAACGCCGCTTTCTTGACACCCATCCGTGCGCTCCTCGAACGCGGGGCCGGCACAACGCGCGCAGCTATTTGCCTGCCGCGCGCATCCGGACGGTATGGGCTTTCACACGTTCGACGTCTCCCGGGCCGACCGCCTCGAGGACGAGTCCCGGTACCGGTACGTCTCCGTCGACGAACTGCTCGCGCTGTTCGACCCCGAGGGGAGCGTCGCCGATCTCGGTTCCGGGACCGGGTTCTACACGGACGATGTCGCGCCGTACGTCGAGCGGGTGTACGCCGTCGACGTCCAGGCCGAGATGCACGACTACTACCGGGGGAAGGGCGCACCGGGGAACGTCGAGTTCGTGACCGCGGCGGTCGCGGACCTGCCGTTCGAGGAGGGGGCGCTCGACGCCGCCTTCTCGACGATGACCTTCCACGAGTTCGGGGACGGGGCGGCGCTGGCGGAGATCGCACGGGTGCTCGCCGACGGCGGGCGGCTCGGCATCGCCGACTGGTCGGCCCGGGGAGCCGGCGAGTCGGGGCCGCCGCTCGACGAGCGGTACGCCCTGTCCGAGGCCGTCGCGCTCGCCGAGGGCGCGGGGCTCACCGTCGAACACGGTAGCGAGCGGCGCGAGACGTTCGTGCTTCGAGCGGTCGGGTAGGGAACGGGGAGACCGCCGGCAGCGACCGGGGTCACCGGCTCGATCCGGGGTCGTTGTTGATAGATGGTGTATGTTCGTTTCATACACCACACGCTCGTTCTACTTAACCGGCGAATGTGTCCGATCGTACAGGTATGAAGCTTCCCGTATGTGGTACGTTCGCCGATCGGGGTAGAAAAACATAAATACACGGTCCCGGAACGTGGGGCCGAACGATGTCGAAAGACGACAGAGACTTCGGACGACGCGACTTCCTGAAAGCGACGACTGCCGGTGGCGTGGTCGGAATGACCGCCCTGGCCGGCTGTACGGGAGGCGACGGTGGCGACGGTGGCGACGGTGGCGACGGTGGCGACGGTGGGGACGGCGGTTCGACGCCGACCGAGGGTGACGGCGGCGACGGCGGGTCGACGCCGACCGAGGGCGACGGCGGCGACGGTGGCGACGGCGGGTCGGTCGACCTGCCGACGTACACCTACCTCAACAACTCCCAGAGCTACAACCCGCCGCGCCACGACGCGATCAACCTCATCGCGCGGCAGTTCAACGACCTCGGCCTCGACGTCGAGGTCGAGACCCTGGAGTGGGGGACCCTGTTCAACCGGGTGTCCGTCGAGTACGACTACAGCTTCGCGACGTGGCACACGTTCTTCACGATCGACCCGGTGCTGGAGCTCAACTCGACGATGAACTCCGAGAACGTCGAGCAGGGCGAGGGTAACTTCGCGGGCTACGCGAACGACGAGGTCGACCAGCTCATGGCCAACTACCTCGGTAGCCCGGACTCGGACGAGCGGATCGATCAGGTCCACGAGCTCCAGAAGATCATAATGGAGGACGTCCCCCAGATGCCCGTCACCCACATGCCGCAGCTGGCGGTGTTCAACAACAACCAGGTGACCAACTGGCAGCCCGAGCTGTCGCTGGGGTACAACTCCTACTGGACGATGATCAACCTGGAGATGCAGGACGGGGCGACGTCCCTGAAGGGGTACTGGCCGGAGACCCTGTCGACGATGAACGTCCTGGGCCACAACGACGAGAACAAACACACCTACCAGTTCACGGTGATGTACGACACGCTCCTCCGGCTCGACAACAACGGGGAGCTCAACACGGACGTCAGCCTCGCCACGGACTACGAGCGCGTGGACGAGACGACGATGGAGTACACCATCCGGACGGACCACTCGTTCCACGACGGCGAGGACCTCACCGCCGAGGACGTGGTGTTCACCTACAACTACATCGCCGAGAACGAGATCCCGCTGTTCTCGGTCCAGTCGCAGTTCATGGGCGAGTCCGAGGTCGTCGACGAGAGCACGGTCCGGATCAACATGTCCGAGCCGCTCGGCCCGTTCAACACGCTCGTCGCCACGCAGATCCCGATCCTCCCCCAGCACATGTGGGAGGACCGGAGCAACCCCAGCCAGGCCACCGTCGAAGAGCCGGTCGGCAGCGGCCCGCTCCAGTTCAGCTACTGGAACCAGGGGACGGAGTTCGGCCTGGAGCGGTTCGACGACCACTTCGCGCCGGTCGACTTCGAGGAGCGGTTCTGGCGGATCATCCCCGAGGCCTCGACGGTCTGGGAGCTGCTCCTGAACGGCGAACTGAACTACGAGCCGTTCGGCCGCATCGACCGTTCGCTCAACGAGAACCAGAGCGAGGACCAGATCTCGGTCCAGTCCAACCCGGCCACCTCGTTCTGGCACTTCACCCCGAACGAGCGCCTGGAGGGGCTCGACGACCCCGCGCTACGGAAGGCGCTGGTCAACGCCATCCCGCGGACGCCGATCGTCGACCAGATCCTGTTCGGCTTCCCCGAACCCGGGTTCAACGTCGTCTCGCCGGCGTTCGGTCCGCTACACACCGAGGACGTCACGACGTACGAGGAGAGCATGGAGCGGGCCCAGAGCCGCCTCGAGGAGGCCGGCTACACGGGCGGTAACTGAAGTCGTAAACGGTCGGGACGACCGAAACCCACTTAACGTCGTACTCCTGACCGACCAGCCACACCGCGTAACCGAACCATAGATCAAACATACAATGGGAAAAGCCAGTTTCGTAATCAGACGGATCCTACAGCTCGTGGCCACGTTCTGGGCCGTCGGGACGGTCCTGTTCTTCCTGTTCAGGCTCATGCCCGGCAACCCGACGTCGTTCGTCATCTCGCCACAGATGACGGCGGAGGCCCGCCAGCAGATCATCGCGAGCTACGGCCTCGACGAGCCGTTGCACATCCAGTACATCAAGTTCCTGCAGAACGCGCTGACGCTCGACTTCGGGCGCTCGTTCCACTCGAACGCCCCCGTGCAGGACGTCATCTGGACGTACCTGCCGAACACGCTCGTGCTGATGCTGACCGCGTTCGTCATCGCGTACGCGATCGGTATCACGGCGGGCGTGCTGTCGGGCTGGTACCGGGGCTCGCGCCTCGAGCGTAGTACGGTCATCACGGCGCTGGTCGCCCGGAGCGTCCCCACGTTCTGGGTCGGGCTGATCGTGCTCTGGATATTCGGTGCGGGGATGGGCGTCATCCCGATGACCGGGATGACCTCCGCCGGGAACGACCCCGGGAGCTTCTGGGAGATGGTCCTCAGCGTCGACTTCCTCCACCACCTCGCCGCCCCGGCGCTCGTGCTGGCGTACTACTACATGGGGTACCCGCTGCTCATCATGCGGTCGAGCATGCTCGAGGTGCTCTCGGAGGACTTCATCGACGTCTGTCGGGCCAAGGGGCTCAAAGAGCGGACGATCATGTTCAAGCACGCCGCTCGCAACGCGATGCTGCCGATCGTCACGGCGGCGGCCATCGCGCTCGGATACGCGGTCGGCGGGAGCGTGCTGATCGAGACGGTGTTCGCCTGGCCCGGAATCGGTCGGGAGATGGTCCGCGCGGTCACGCGTCGGGACTTCCCGGTGGCACAGGGGACGTTCATGGTGCTGGCGTCGACCATCATCATCCTGAACTTCGTCGCGGATCTGGCCTACGGCTACCTCGATCCGCGGGTGACCTACGACTAGAACAATGGCAGGAGAAGACATCACGCGGTCGATAATGGACGACGCCGAGGAGCGGCACTCGCGCGAGGAGGTCAGTAAGTGGCAGCGGAGCTTCCGGCTCTGGCGAGAGACGCTCGCGGAACACTGGAGTCAGCTGACCGACGAGCTGTCGGTCCGGCTCTCGATGGTGACGGTCGCGTTCTTCGTCCTGGTCGCCATCTTCGCCCCGTACATCGCCCCCTACGCGCCGCTGGCGCGCCAGTACCAGACGTCCGACGAGCTCCTCATCGCCAAGTGGGCCGAGCCGTCGCTCCTGGGCGCGAACACGGACTACCTGCTGGGGACGACCGCCTCGGGCTACGACATCTTCAGCCAGCTCGTGTTCGGCACCCGGGCCGCGCTGCTGGTCGGCCTGCTCGCTGCGGTGTTCACCGCCGGCATCGGGACGCTCGTCGGGCTCGTCGCGGGCTACTACGGCGGGGTCCTCGACGACGCGCTGATGCGCCTCGTCGACTTCATGTACGGCCTGCCGCTGCTGCCGACCGTGATCGTGCTCGTCGCGCTCACGGGCCCGAGCCTCTGGAACATCATCCTCGCGGTGATCATCCTCCAGTGGCGCGCGACGGCGCGTGTGATCCGTTCACAGGCGCTCTCCTTGCGCGAGCGGCCGTTCGTCAAGGCCGCACAGGTCGCCGGAGCCAGCGACTGGCACATCATCAGCCGACACCTCGCTCCGAACGTCCTGCCGCTGTCGTTCCTCTACGGATCGTTCGCCATCGCGTGGGCGATACTCACCGAGGCCGGCGTCTCGTTCATCGGGCTCGGCGACCCCAACACCGTCTCGTGGGGGACGATGCTCCAGGCCTCGCGCGCGTACTCGGCGCTCTCGTTCGGTGCCTGGTGGTGGTTCGTCCCGCCCGGGATCTGCATCGGCCTGCTCGTGATCAGCGGGTTCCTCATCGGTCGGGGATACGAGGAGATCACTAACCCCAAGTTACAATGAGTCTACTGGAAGTCGAGAACCTGGAAGTGTACTACGAGACGGAGGAGGGGCCGGCACAGGCCGTCGACGACGTCTCGTTCACCCTCGAAGAGGGTGAGAACCTGGGTATCGTCGGCGAATCGGGCTGCGGGAAGACGACGCTCGCCAAGGCCATCATCGGGATCCTCCCGGACGCCGGCTACGTCAACGGCGGCACCATCCGGTTCAAGGGCGACGACATGACCGAGATGACCGGGGAGCAACGGCGTCGTCTGAAGTGGGAGGAGATCTCGATGATCGCCCAGTCGGCGATGAACTCGCTGGACCCGGTCTACACCATCCGCGAGCAGATCGTCGAGGCCATCGAGACCCACCGACCGGGGACCGGCCGTACCGAGTCCCAGCAGATCGTCACGTCCATGTTCGAACTCGTGGGGCTCGACCCCGACAGGGCCGACGACTACCCCCACCAGTTCTCGGGCGGGATGCGCCAGCGCGCCATGATCGCGATGGCGCTCGCGCTCGAACCGTCGCTGATACTGGCCGACGAGCCGACCACGGCGCTCGACGTCATCATGCAGGACCAGATCCTCAAACGGATCAGTCAGATCCAGGACGAGATCCGGTCCTCGATGCTCGTCATCACGCACGACGTGAGCGTCGTCGCCGAGACGTGCGATCGCGTCCTCGTGATGTACGCCGGGAAGGTCGCCGAGGAGGGTCCGGTCGAGGAGATATTCAACCAGCCGTACCACCCCTACACGATCGGGCTGAAGCGGGCGTTCCCGAACATCCGCAAGACCGATCAGGACCTCCTCTCGATCAAGGGCTACCCTCCCGAACTGATCGACCCGCCCCAGGGCTGCCGGTTCGCCGAGCGGTGTCCGATGGCCGACGAGCGGTGCCGCGAGGAGGAGCCGGAAGCACACTACATGAACGACCTGCGGACGTACTGTCACTACGCGGAGGACATCGACCGCGAGCTGCGACCGCGCGCGGACGACCCGAAGACGTGGCGGCAGACCGAGGCCGCGAGGGCGGTACAGGAGGTAGGCGATGACTGAGACGAACACCACGACCGCGACGGATCCCGAGGAGGACTCGCTACTTCAGGTCCGGAACCTGAAGAAGTATTTCAAGGTCGACGCGGGCTGGATCGCGAGCATCGTCCAGTCGGTTTCCGGCGACGACCCGGACTACGTCCACGCGGTCGACGGCGTGAGCTTCGACCTCCGGCGCGGGGAGACGCTCGGGCTGGCCGGCGAGTCGGGCTGTGGGAAGACGACGACGGGGATGTCGCTGGTCAAACTCCACGAGCCGACCGACGGCGACATCGTCTACGACGGCCAGAGCCTCAACGACGCGACCGACGACGAGATCAGGCAGTTCCGCCGGAACGCCCAGATGATCTTCCAGGACCCGTTCGAGAGCATCAACCCGCGGATGACCGTCTACGACACGGTCGCCGAGCCGCTGCGGATCCACAACATCCCCAACGAGACGGCGCGGGTCCAGCGCGCGCTCGAGTTCGCCGAACTCCTGCCGCCGGAGCAGTACTTCGACCAGTACCCCCACGAGCTCTCGGGCGGCCAGCGCCAGCGGGTCGCCATCGCGCGGGCGCTCGTGCTCGACCCGGACTTCATCGTGGCCGACGAGCCGGTCTCGATGCTCGACGTGAGCCTCCGGGCCGGCGTGCTGTCGTTGCTCGAACGGATGACCGACGAGTACGGGCTCTCTGTGGTCTACATCAGCCACGACCTCTCGCTGCTGCGGCACATGTGTGATCGGCTCGCGATCATGTACATGGGGAAGATCGTCGAGAAGGGGCCGACCGACGAGATCATCGAGAACCCACAGCACCCCTACACCCAGTCGCTCATCAACGCGGTGCCGGTCCCGGAGCCGAGCGTCGGCCGCGAGCGCGTCGAACTGCAGGGCGAGGTGGGCGACGTCATCGACATCCCGACCGGCTGTCGGTTCAAGGACCGGTGTCCCGACTACATCGGCGACGTCTGTGACAAGGTCGTGCCGCCGCTCGAACGGAAGACCGACACGGGCGGCGAGGCCGCCGTGGCGTGTCACCTCTACGAGAGCGCCGAGGGGTACGACCCCTACGCGGAGATGGGTGGCTCAGCGGCCGAGCGAGAAGGCGACGCCGGCTCCGAGTCGACGCCGGCCGACGACTAGACGCTCTCTCGCTGCTACGCTACTCCTCCAGCGTCCCTTCCAGCCTGATCCCCGGTGCGGTCACGGCGTAGGGGAGCCGCGACTTGTGCTTCTCCGAGACGCCCGTGACGGTCCCGCGAGCCGCGCCGATGTCGGTCACGTCGTGGAGCGTCGACGGCTCGAACGCCAGCGAGACGCCGTCGACCCGTCCGGCCCGCTCGCCCCCTTCCAGCAGGTAGCCCTCGGCGACGGGGAGCCCGGCCCGACCCCGGTCCGGGCGCTCCTCGGTCTTGCGTTCGAGGTGTTTCGCGTAGAGGACGCTCGCGGGCATGGACCCGGACCGCTGGACGCGCTCGAACTCGTCGCGGAGCCGCGGCCCGTCGAACCGCTCGACGAGCACGTCCGCGCCGGCCCGGAGGTCCGCGCGGGTCGCCTCGCCGGGGGCGACCTCGACGTGTCGGGGGTGGATGCGCGGCGGCTGTTCGAACCCGAGGCTCGGCACCGCGTTCCCACGGGGGTAGGTCTCCTCCTCGGCGGCGCTGACGGTGTTGTGGAGCAGGCCCGTGACGGTCCCGTTTTCGACGAGGTTCACGGGTGTCGTGGGCCGGAGTTCGGCGTCGTAGCCCAGCGCCGCCCACGAGCCCGCGTGGATCGTGTCCTCGATGTCGAGGTCGGGGGGGCCGATCTCGTCGCCGAGGGAGAAGGGGCTCAGCCCCATGAAGTCGACGTCGGCCTCGAAGTACCGCGAGACGAGGTGGAAGAGCTGTCCCGCGGCGCGGGGGCTCAGGACGACCGTCGCCGCCCCTGTGGGCGCGGCGGCCTCGTCGGCGGCCGACAGCGTCTCGGCGTCGTCGACCGCGGCCTCGAAGACCTCCGGAATTTCGTCGAGGAACGCCGCACCGCGCGTCGATCCCGCGTGGCGGTCGACCGTCGGCCCGTCGTCGAGCGAGAGGATCAGGCGCACGCTGGCGCGGTCGAGGGTCGTCCGGACGGTGCTCCCGGTCGTCGTCGCGAGCGAGGCGTCTATGTGGGCGTCCCGGTAGTTCACCCACCGTCGGTCGAGGTCGAGGTCGTCGGCCGCGGCGAGGGCGTCCTCGACGGTTCCGACCTTGGTTTCGAGGTCGACCGCGTCGAGCCCCCCGGACGCCCACCCGCCGTGGACCCCCAGGTGGGTCGTGTACCGGTCGTAGCGCGCCGGGTCGTCCTGCGCGAGGAACTCCCCGGCGCGGATCGCCCGGTCGGCGGCGTCGGAGAGGCTCTCCTCGTCCAGGCTCGACGTGTACCGGTAGTCGGCGGCCCCCTCGACGAAGGTGCGAAAGCAGACACCGGTCTCGTCGAACGAGACCGTCTCGCGGGGACCGTCGTCGGTCACGACGGCGTCGGTCTTCACCTGGTCGATCGCCCCCACCTCGGCGTAGGCGACCCGCTCGTCGTCCTCGAACCGGTCGAGCAGCCAGTCCATCGCGTCGAGCGACTCCTCGAACTCGGCGCTCATACGAGGGTGATAGCCCAGCGCGGCGTATGAAACCCCCGCTATGCGGACGGTGAATCGATATCGTGACTGCGGCGCTCCCGTCGGCCGGTCGTGACGCGCCGGCCGCTACTGTCTGTCCTGCCGGCGCTGTTCCTCGGCCTCGGCCTCGTACCGCTCGGAGGTGAGCTGATCCTGTATCTTCCGCCGGTACTCCCAGTAGCCGGCGGCGATGACGAGCAGTCCGAGCACCGCGCCGCGCAGGGGTAGCCCCGCGATCCAGAGGTAGACGAACGCCGCGACCGCGAACAGGATCGAGAGCCCGAGGCTCAGGTTCGCCAGCCCGAACCGCGAGACGCGGGGTCCCCACATACGGTCCCGTTCCACGAGCGCGCCCATCAAGATTCGGGACGAGGCACGGCAGGGGGAGCACGGTGTTCGCCGCGCTCGATCGGCGAAATCGAACGAACGTCCACGTCAGATCGGAACTCACGGACGAGTGGTGTTAATATGCTATTCGGATGTTATAGGACAACGGTTTAACGGGGCGCGCCGCAGGCTCCGCCCATGCGAAACGGACTCGACCCCTACACGCCCGGAGAACCGCTGTACGAGTGCATGGAGTGCAGCAGCCGGTCGTCCGGCGGGACCGGCGGGACCTGTGCGGACTGCGGTGGCCCGCTGAAGAACATCGCCATCTCCCGGGAGTAGGCCAGCCCGACCCCACGTGGACTCGTGTCCGGCACACGCGGCTGACGGGGAGCGACGGCATCGCTCGCGCGAGCCGGCGGAGCCGCCGAAACCGTTTTCGCGGGCCGGGCGGTCGGCCCGTTCGTGCTGCCCGTCCAGATCCCTCCGCTTCTCTCACTGGCGGTCTCGCTCGCCGTTCTCGTGTGGGCCTCGGGGGTGGCGGTCGACCGCCTCGTGAAGCTCGCACAGCGCTTCGACGTGCCGGACGTCCTGGTAGCGGTCACGGTGATCTCGCTGGGGACGAGCCTGCCGGAGATCGGGACGCACCTCTCGGCGTCGGCCGGCATCCTCGCCGGCGAACTCGACTACGGGGTGGCCTCCGCGACGGTGATGGGCGGCAACCTCGGCTCCTCGATCGCCCAGCAGCTACTCCTGTTCGGCGTCTTCGTCCTCGCGTACGGGGGGTTCACCCTCACGCCGACGCTCCGCCGGGACTACTACGTCCCGATGCTACTGGCGGCGGTCCTCCTGCTCGGCGTCTCGTTCGACGGGACCGTCGGTCGGCTCGACGCGCTCGCGCTGCTCGGCGCGTACGGTGCCTACACCTACTGGAGCTTCGAACGCCGCCCCCGGACGATGAACGTCCCCGACACGGCGAGCGAGGACGTCGTCCGGGACACGGCGGTTTCGCTGGCGGCGATGGGGGTCGTCCTCGCCGCCGCGTTCGTCGCGCTCGCGGCCGTCGAGGAACTCGTCGCCGACCTCGCGCTAGGGGGGTCGATGGCCGGCGTCGTCACGATCGGGCTGGCGTCGGCGCTCCCCGAACTCTCGACCGTCCTCGAATCGGTGCGCCGGAAGGCCCCGAACGTCGCCGTCGGCACCCTCGTCGGGAGCAACGTCGTCAACCCGCTCGTCGCGGTCGGTCTCGGTGGCGTCGTCTCCACCTACCGGGTCCCCCCGGCGGTGGTGTGGTGGGACCTCCCGTTCAAACTGCTCGCGGGAATCGCGTTCCTCGCGTGGGTCACGTACAACGGCGGGCGGGTCGGACGGCGCGACGGTACGGCCCTGGTCGTCGGCTACTTCCTCTACGTCGTCGGACGGCTGCTGCTCTACCCCGCACAGTGACCGCACCGCGCGAGTACGGGCGTCCGACGCGCGGCGTTCGCCCGACCGACAGGTTTATCTTCCTTGGTAACATTACACGTGTTTGCGGCGGAAGCCGTGAGGACACACCGGACGACCGGAGCAAGAACGCCCGCAAAGGGTGGTACGGTTCCGGTTGGGGGCAACAACCAAAGGACCCGTAACAGGGTAACGAGGTCAACGCTCCGAAGGAGAACCGCAGCAGTCCAGGGCCGATCCGTCCGGACGGACCGGAAGGAAGGCCAAGTACCGGACGTCGCGTGAGTGACGTTCGGGAACCCGGCGCAGTCGACAAGGTCGGTGAAAGCCCGACTAAAGCCCGCAAGGGCAAGGCCGGTGCAAGCCCGGCTAAAGCCGACGATCAACGCCGGAAGGGCCGCAGGACTGTGGAAAACGTCCCCCGTCCGGGTCCAAATCGCGACTTTCCCGTGTTTTCCCGCTGAACAGCCCTTCCTAGCGTCGCCTCCCGTGTTCGTGGTTTCGGACGTTCACTCCGGGTAGCGGTTCCCGACGCTCGCTCCGAGGTACTCGTCGAGGAGGGTCGGGAAGTCACGGCCGCGGAGGTAGCGCAGGCCGAAGTCCTCCGCCCAGTTGATGATCCCCGTGTCCTCGGTGACGACGCCGGCGTCGAGTTCGCGCGCGAGGATGAGCAGGTCGAAGTCCTCGCGGGAGTCGAGCACACCCCGGCGGAGCGTCGAGCGGTACTCCTCGCGCAGGTCGGAGATGACCCGGTCGACGGCGGTGATCTCCCCGTTCTCGGGGCCGTCGCTCCGGGACTCCTCGGCCTTCCGGACGGCCTTCTCGGAGACCCGGAGTCCGCGGTTGACGCGGTCGGCCATCTCGTCGATGTACTCGTAGACGAGTTCGGCGGGGATCATCACGCCGTAGCGGTCGGGGTTCTTCTTGATGAGCCAGGTGTTGAGCTTCGAACGCGTCTCGGGCGGGACGTCCCGGTCGTCGAGCATCGACGCGAGCTCCTCGTAGACCGAGGGCGGGATGTAACAGGAGATGTTGAGCTGGAGCTTCGCCTCGGCGATCAGGTCGAGGAGGCGTGCGAGCGCGTCCGGGAGGTCCTCGTCCTCGTGTCGTATCTCGTCGGTGAGGAAGACCGAGGTGTCGAGGACGAACCGCTGTTTCAGCGGGTGCTCCGGCATGGCGGTGGATCGACTCCCGAGGTCATAAAGGTACGAACGGTCGCGGTCGTCGCGATCGCACTCGCGGGGCCGGACCCCCGGACCGACGGGCGCGGCCCGGACTCAGACCGTCAGGACGGGCTGGTCCGCGTGTTCGAAGACGTGGTCGGCGACGCTACCGGTGCGGTGGCCGGGGGTGTGCCCGACCGAGCCCATCACGATGACGTCCGCGCCGATCTCGTCGGCGTAGTCGAGTATCTCGTACTTCGGGACGCCGTGGACGGACCGCCGCTCGAAGGGGACGCTCCGCTCCGTGGCGAGCCCCTCGACCTCGACGAGGAACCCGCGGCCGGCGTCCTCGATGATCTCGGTCGACAGTTCGGCGGTGCTCAGCGCCGGCTCGTCGAGCAGGTGGGTGTCGACCACGAACACCGCGTGGACGGTCGCGTCGTACCGGGACGCGAGGTCGACCGCGTACTCGGCGGCTCTGCGCGCTCGCTCGCTCCCGTCCGTGGCGACCAGGATGGTCTCGTACATGGTACTTTCACCGGCTGTAGTAGGCCACGTTCCAGCATAACGCCGTCGTGGGCGTGCGCCGAACGCCGTGGCGATCAGAAGTCGGGCAGGTCGTCCGGGGCGTCGAACGCGGACTCCCACTCGATGTACTCCTCCTTCAGGACCTCCGAGACCACCTGCCCGAGTTCGGTGAGCCCGGCGTTGATACCCGAGACGGTCCCCCAGGAGTCCAGTGCGGGGTGGATGTCGCGTTCCTTCCAGTCCTCGGGGAGGCCGGGGGCGTGGTAGCCCACGCGGTCGGCGAAGTCGTCCCAGAAGAAGTCGAACCGCCGGACGAGTTCGAGGTCGGTGACGATGCGCCACTCCCGCTCGCCGAGGTCGCTGTGTTCGGCCCACTCGTTGAACGCCCGCTCCCACGCGCCCTCCTCCAGGTACTCCTGGAGCTCCTCCCTGCGGTACTCGTCGCCCTGGACGTCCACGTCGTCGTACTCCTCGGGGTCGAACGCGGGCTGGAGTTCGGGCGGGTCCGGGGCGGGGACGTCGAGGCTCATGGGCGGTGGTACGTCGTCCGCCGAGATAAGCCCGGCGCGGACCGCCGACGGCACCACACCGTCACCGGGAAGTGCAGCGTCCGCGAGCGGGCGAGCATGGACCACGGAGGCCCGCCACGAGCGGGGGCCAGACTCGTGCTCGCGTCGGGCGTCCTGTTCGGCCTCGCCTACCTCGCGTACACGTTCACGACCGCGGCCGAGGAGGTCGCACTCGACTTCGAGGTGTACTACTTCGCCGCCGAGGCGGTCCTCGACGGCGGGCCGCTCTACGGCGTCTCCCCCGTCGGCGTCGACTACCTCGTCTACGCCTACCCGCCGCTGACCGTCCTCGCCTTCCTCCCGCTCACGCTCCTGCCCCCGTTTGCCGCCTACCTCCTGTTCACGGCGCTCAACCTCGGGGCGGGCCTCCTCGCGGCCCGGCTCCTCCTCGGGTTCCTCGCCCGCCACGGTCGAGCCCTCGACCGGGTAGACAGGACCCTCGTCTACGCCTTCGTCGTCCTGTCGGTCCACGCGATGCCGTCGACCGTGTTCGGGCAGGTGAACCTCCCGCTCGCGCTCGCGCTCGTCGTGGGGTTCGACTGGCTCGACCGGGCCGCCAGTACGGGTTCGACCGAGGGCCGCCGCCGGCGGGAGTCCCTCGCGGGTTTCGCGTTCGGCCTCGCGGCGTTCGTGAAGGCGTTCCCCGCGCTCGTCGGCGTCTGGCTGCTCCGGCGGCGGGCCTGGCGGGCCGTCGCCGCCGCAGTGGTGACCGGAACCGTCGGACTGGCTCTCGGTCTCCTCGCCTTCGGCCCGGAGACGACGGTCGCGTACGTGACCGAAGCCCTCCTGCCGCGGGCGAGCGACGATGCGTTCGCCGGCGGGCTCGACCCCGGGGCGGCCTACGTCACCGTCAGACGACCCCTGTCGGTGCTGTTCCCCGAACTGGGGTCGCTCGGGCTCACCGCGACGGCGTTCCTCGTCGTCGCGCCCGTCGTGGCGGCGTTCTACGCCCGCCTCGACACGGGGACGCTCCTCGGGCGGCTCGTGGGCGCGTACGCTACCGTCGCGGGGATACTCACCTTCCTCCCCTCCTTTCCCGTGTACATGGTTCTGCTCTACTTTCCCGTCGTTCCCCTCCTGGTCGTCCTCGACGGACGGCCCTACCGGGTGTTCGCCGCGGGCGCGCTGCTCTGGAACCTCTCGATCCGGTTCGACGACCTGCGGTCGGTCCTCGACCCGCTCGGCGCGGACGGGGTCGCGGCGGCCCTGGAGCCCCTCTTCGCGCTCGCCACGCCGCCGCTCGTCGGTCTCTGTGTCATGGCCCTGGGATGCTGGCTCGCGCTCGGATCCGGGCGAGATCCCACCGACGGCGAACCCGATGGGTCGTAGGACGCAGGGCTTTCTCCCCCCCGTATCGAAGGGGAGTGCGATGCCGACGCTCTCTAGCACCCACATCGAGAACCGGTGGATGGTCCAGCCCAACCACGCCAACTCGCTCGGCTCGGTCCACGGCGGGAACGTCCTGAAGTGGATGGACGAGGCGGGGGCGATGGCGGCGATGCGCTTCGCGGGCGAGTCCTGCGTCACGGCGCGGATCAACCGGCTCGACTTCCGCCGACCCATCCAGGTGGGCGACACGGCGCTCATCGAGGCGTACGTCTACCGCGCGGGTCGGACGAGCGTGAGCGTCCGTCTGCGGGCCTACCGCGAGGACCTCCGGACGGGCGAGCGCGAGCTCACCACCGAGTCGTACTTCGTCTACGTCGCCGTCGACGAGGACGGCCAGCCGACGGCCGTCCCCGAACTGGAGGTCGTGAGCGAGGACGACGAACGGCTCCGCGAGGCCGCACTCGAAGGTGAGCCGGGCGAGGAGGGGGACTGAACGGCTCGGCGACGACCGGAGTACGACAACTGTTTATCGGGTCCACCACTTCGTCCGCCAATGAGCGACGCCGCCGAGTCGACGGGCGAGGGTCGCGGCCGGATCACGCTCGTCGGGACCGCCCACGTCTCCGAGACGAGCGTCCGCGAGGTCGAGGAGACCATCGCCGCGGAGTCGCCGGACGTGGTCGCGGTCGAACTCGACGAGGGCCGGTTCAGACAGATGCGCGGGGAGACCCCCAACGACCTCGACGCCAGCGACCTCCTCCGGGGGAACACCGTCTTCCAGTTCCTCGCCTACTGGGTGCTCTCGTACGTGCAGGCGCGGCTCGGCGACCGCTTCGACATCAAGCCGGGCGCGGACATGATGGCCGCCGTCGAGACCGCGGAGTCGAACGGGATCGACGTCGCGCTCGTCGACCGGGACATCCAGGTGACGATACAGCGGTTCTGGGCACGGCTTTCGGCCACCGAGAAGCTCCGGCTCGTCGGCGGGCTGGCGATGGGTGCCGTCGATCCCCTCGCCATCGGTGCCGGCGTCGGTCTCTCGGTGGGCCTCTTCGTCGCGATCCTCGCCGAGGCATTCGCCGGTCCTCTCATCCTCCCGGCGGCGCTCGGCCCCGCGATACTGGTGGCGCTCGCCGACGGGCTCGTGCTCGCGGCGGTCGTCGGCCTCGGAATCGCGGCGGCCATCGCGGCCGTGCTCTCCCTCACCGCGCCCGACGAGTCCGAGTACGAGGAGTTCGACATCGAGAGCCTCACCGACTCGGACGTCGTGAGCGCGATGATGGAGGAGTTCCGTCGGTTCTCCCCCGGCGGGGCGGAGGCGCTCATCGACGAGCGCGACGCCTACATCGCTCACAACCTCCTCGGCCTGCGCGAGTCGGGCCGGCACGTCGTCGCGGTGATCGGCGCGGGCCACCGCGAGGGGATCGAGCGGTACCTCGCGAACCCCGGGACGCTCCCGCCGATGGCCGAACTCACGGGGCAAGAGACCGGCTCGCGGTTCTCGCTCTACAAGGCCTTCGGCTACCTGTTCACGCTCGGGTTCCTGGTCTTCTTCGTGCTCGTGGCGATGGCGGGCGTCCGACAGGCGTTCCTCTTTCAGCTACTGGCGGCGTGGTTCGTCGTCAACGCGGTGTTCGCGTTCGGCCTCGCCAAAATCGCGGGCGCACACTGGACGAGCGCGGGCGTCGGCGGGGCCGTCGCGTGGCTCACCTCGGTCAACCCCCTGCTCGCGCCGGGCTGGTTCGCCGGCTACGTCGAACTCCGGTACATCGACGTCAACGTGGGCGACATCTCGACGCTCAACGAGCTGCTGGGCGACGAGGACCGTCCCATCCGGGAGCTCCTGGGTGCCATGCTCGACGTCCCGCTGTTCCGGCTGATCGTCATCGTCGCGCTGACGAACGTCGGGAGCTTCATCGGCAGCGTGCTGTTCGTCGCCGTGGCCGTACCGGCGCTGTTCGCGGGCGCGGGTGTCGAGAGCGCGGGCGACGTCGCCGCGCTGATGCTCCGCGGGGCACGCAACAGCCTCGATCTCGTCCTGGGGTGGCTCTCGTGAGCGTCCGCTTCTCGACCCGCGAACTGGGCGACTTCGGTATCGCGTGGGTCGCGCTCGGCGTCGCGTTCACCTTCTTCATCCTCTCGTCGGTCGGCCGGTCGCTGTTCGCCGTCTTCTCCTCGGCCGGAACGGGACTGCTCCTCAGGGTGTTCCTCGTCTCGATGCTCACCGTCGGCGTCGCGTTCCTGCTCCACGAACTCGCCCACAAGGTCGTCGCGGTCCGGTTCGGCCAGGTCGCCGAGTTCCGAGCGGACTACACGATGCTCGCGCTCGCCGTCGGTGCCGGGCTCGCGGGCTTCCTCTTCGCCGCCCCGGGGGCGGTCTACCACCGCGGTCGGATCACCGACCGCGAGCGGGGGCTCGTGGCGCTCGCCGGTCCCGTGACGAACCTCCTGCTGATCCCCGTCTTCGCCCCCCTCTTCCTGCTCGCGGGCGGGTTCCTCGGCGAGGTGGGCCAGCTCGGGATCACCATCAACGCGGCGCTCGCGGCGTTCAACATGCTCCCGTTCGGCCCGCTCGACGGCCGGACGGTCCGCTCGTGGTCGAACGTCGTCTTCGGGCTCGCGTTCCTCGCAAGTGCAGGCACCGGGATTATTGCGATCCTGTTCGTTGGGTTCCCCTACTGATGTCCACCAGCGTACACCCCGGACTCGAACGCGCGGAGCTCGTCGCGGACCTCATGGACGACGCCATCGAACTGCCCGTCCTCGGCAAGGTCGGGCTCGACCCGCTGATCGGTCTGCTCCCGGCCGCCGGCGACAGCGTGTCGGCGCTCATCTCCCTGTACATCGTCTTCGAGGCCTGGAACGCGGGCGTCCCCCGATCGAAGCTCGCGAAGATGGCCGGCTACATCGGCCTCGACTGGGCCGCCGGGTCGATCCCGGTCGTGGGCGACCTCTTCGACGTCTACTTCCGGGCGAACCGCCGGAA
This sequence comes from Salinirubellus litoreus, assembly GCF_037335815.1. Lineage (NCBI taxonomy): Archaea > Methanobacteriati > Methanobacteriota > Halobacteria > Halobacteriales > Natronomonadaceae > Salinirubellus > Salinirubellus litoreus. Next base: position 1,839,181 of record NZ_CP147841.1, read on the forward strand.
CGTCCGGCTGTTCCGCGACCACATCGAGTCGGCGTAGACCGGACCGGGCCGTCGCGGAACTTTTCGTACGGGGGTCCTACCGCCCGAGATATGTCCGCAGTCGCGTCCACGCTTCCCTTCCAGATCCAGACGGCTACTCCCGGGGTCGGAGTCGGAGAGCTCGCCGACTACCTCCCGGACCTGATACGAGCGACGTGGTTCCTCGTCGGGTTCGTCGCGATCGTCCTGATCGGCTGGTTTGGCGTCGCCCCGCTCGCGTCGAGCGTCGTGCGGCGACGCAACCGCAACAACCCGACGATCGAGGAGGCCATCTCCCGGTACGTCCGCCTGCTCGTCGTCGTCGTCGCGTTCTTCGTCGGCGCGGGTGTGGCGGGCTACGGGGCGTTCGTCGGCGGCTCCGCCATCGTCGTCGCAGCCGGCACGCTCGCCATCGGCGTCGCGGGGCAGTCGGTGATCGGGTCGATCGTCAGCGGGCTCGTCCTCGTCCTCGATCCCGAGTTCAACGTCGGTAACTACATCGAGTGGCCCGATGGCGAGGGGACCGTGCGGTCGATAACGCTCCGGGTCACCCGCGTCCAGACACCGGAGGGGAAGCTCGTCACGGTGCCGAACACGGTGCTCACGAGCCAGGCGGTCACGCGGCCGTTCGGGCAGGGTCGCCAGCGCGTCATAGAGCATGTCGACATCGCGTACGAGGACGACGTCGGCGAGGCCCTCAACTACCTCGAGGCTGCGACCGAGGAGGTGGAGAAGATCGCCGAGGGGCCGAGCCCGAACGCCTACGTCGAGGAGTTCGGCCCGGACTCGGTCACCATCTCCGTCCACTACTGGATCGAGGATCCCCGGCCGCAGGACCTGCTCTCCGTCCGGTCGGCGTACGCGCGGGCGGCCAAGCACCGGCTCGACGCGGCAGATATCACCATCAGCCCAGCCTCGAAGCGCGAACTCCAGGGGCGCATCGCCGTCGAGGGCTCCGGGTAAGCGGTCCGCGAACGCGGCCCGGGCTCTCCCCGAGACCGACGGCCTTTTCTCCGCCTCGCGCGCCCCCCCGGACATGACCGGCGACCCCGCTGACGACGCAGACGACGCGACGGGGGGAGTGGACGAGGGGATGACCTACGCCGGAGCGGGCGTCGACATCGACGCCAGCGAACGGGCCACCGCGGCGCTCGTCTCCGCCGTCGGCGCGTTCGAGGGCGACTTCGCCGGATTGCTCGACATCGGCGACCGCTACCTCGCGCTCGCCGCCGATGGCGTCGGGACGAAGCTACTCGTCGCCGAGGCGCTGGGCGACTACTCCACCGTCGGTATCGACTGTATCGCGATGAACGCGAACGACCTCGTCGCCGCCGGGGTCACGCCCGTCGCGTTCGTCGACTACCTCGCCGTCGACGACCCGGACGACGAGATCGCCGAGCAGGTCGGCGCGGGGCTCTCGGAGGGCGCGGAGATCGCGGACGTCCACCTCCTGGGTGGCGAGACGGCCGTGATGCCCGAGGTCGTGAAGGGGCTCGACCTCGCGGGGACGTGTGCGGGCCTCGCGGGGAAAGAGGAGACGTTCGACGGCGAGGCCAGCGAGGGCGACCTGCTCGTCGGCTTTCCGTCCTCCGGCATCCACTCGAACGGGCTGACGCTGGCGCGGAAAGCCGCCACGAAACGCCACGAGTACACCGATCCGTTCCCCGACTCCGCCGAGGACCGCTCGATCGGCGAGGTCCTGCTCGAACCCACCAGGATCTACACCGACCTCCTCTCCCACCTGCACGCCGTCGAGACGCACGCCTGCGCGCACGTCACTGGCGGCGGGTGGACGAACCTCTCGCGGATGGGCGCGTTCGAGTACCGGATCGAGGACCCGTTCGACGCCCAGGCGGTGTTCGAGTTCGTCAGGGACGAGGGCAACGTGTCCGACGAGGAGATGCACCGGACGTTCAACATGGGCACCGGGTTCGTCGCGAGCGTCGCGCCCGACGCCGCCGACGAACTCGTCGAGCGGACCGGGGACGGCCGGGTCATCGGGCGGGTCGAGCCGGGCGACTCGGTCGAGATCCGTGGGCTCTCGTTGTGAACCGGGGGGTACCCTTACAGCGTGTCCCCGGGTGGTCGAACGGTTTCCATCGATCCCTTCGGTCTCCATCGGTCCGTCCACGGTGCGGGAGGATGTCCACTATGTGACCGTCTAGTCATGAAGTAACGTTATCTACGAGTACGGTAGTTTCAAGCTCGGTGACGGGACATGTCGAGAACCGACCACCCGGACGGCCTGGCGGGGCGTCGCGCATCCGGTTCGGAGACCGATGATCACGGGCGGGTCGTCGGCCGAGGGACGGATCCAAGACCCGTTGGCGGGCGGAAGACTCGCGCGGAGGACGGACGGAACGCCTACGAGGTGACGTACGCCTTTCACGGCCATCTTCGCGGGGCGTGTGGTGAGGCATTGAGCAGGGCCAGTGAGGAGCTGTCGTCGCTCCGGTCCGAAGGTATGGACGTCGCGTTCCGCGGGGCGACCCTCCGCGTGGACGCCGAGGGTCGGGTGATCACGGCGTCCGTGCGGTTCGTGGCATCGGACGAGGGGGCCATCGCCCGGCTGAACTGCCGTGCGGCGCTACCGGTCAGTGGGATCCGCCGGACCGAACCGTAGGCGATCCGCAGACGAGCCGACGTCGCGGGACGCGGGGACCGGGGAACGGCCCGTCCTACAGGACCTCGTCGAAGTTCTTGTGGCCGCTGATCTCGACGCCCTCGTCGGTAACCTCGGCGAGGAAGACGCCGTTACCGGAGCCGGTGTCGCGCTCGACGGCGGCCTTCACGCCCGAGGCGGCGACCTGCTTCGCCTCCTCGTTGGACATGTCGTCGCGGTACTCGCGTTCGAGCGTGCCGTAGGCGACGGTGAGCCCGGAGCCCGTGACGGTGTAGTCGTCCTCCATGACGCCGCCGGCGGGGTCGATGGAGTAGACGTGGTTACCCTCGGCGTCGACGCCACCGAGGATGGGGTTGATGGCGAAGAACGGGCCGCCACGGGCGAAGTTGCCGGCGAGCGTCGCCAGCGCGCTGATGCTCATCGGCTTGCCGCGGCGGGCCTCGTAGAGGTTCACCTCGGCGCGGAGCGACCGGATGAACGACTGGGCACCACCCACCGATCCGACGAGCGTGAGCGCCGCCGTGGGGTGGATCTGCTCGACCTTCTGGACGTTCTTGTTAGAGACGAAGCGGCCGCCGAGCGACGCGCGCATGTCCGTGGCGATGACGACCCCGTCGGCCGTGGAGATGCCGATGGTCGTCGTCCCCGTGGAGTTGACCTTCTCGGCGTCCTTCTCGGAGACGTCCGGGAGCGACCCCAGTTCGGGCTCGTAGACGGACGACTCGAAGTCCTGTCCGGTCCGCGGCAGGGAGAAATCGGTCTGTCGCATTACCCCATCGTAGAGGGGAGACGCTGATAAATCCCACCCTTCGGGCGCGGGACGCGACCGCAGGGAGCGTCCCGGAGCGGTGAACGCCTTGCCGTAGCTCGGTGTGGCAAGTGTGGGGCCTCGAACGGACGAACGGCGTCCGGAGGGGTCACGAACCGGATCCGCCGGGGACGTGACTTAGGCGCGAACGGCGGACGAAGCGACTCGCGAGCCGTGGAAGTCGTTCACTCCTTGGCGGCGGCCTCGTAGGCGCCGCCGAGTCGGTCGATCAGTCGTCCGACCGGGAGCCGAACCCCTACGCGCCGCGCGAGGAGGGCGACGGGAAGGAGGGCGATACCGAGGACGATACTCGTCTGGTACAGCGCGAACAGGCTCGTACGGCGCAGCCGTGCTTCCATGGGCTTCACCGCGTGGCGACCCGCTACCCCCGCATAAACTTTGTCAACCGTACGAGCTCTGAGAGCGGAGGTACCCCTCCGCTGTACGGCGATTCAACTCCACTTGCGACGAGTCAAATTTGGCTGGGATCGCGGCGTCCGGAGGCGTATCGACTCGATCGCTCACAGTCGGGGTTCGCGTAAGTTATGGGGATATTCGCGGTCGCGTACGCCGACGTGCCGCGGGGAATCCACAAGACAGTACCCCCTGGAGGTCCCAGCGAGTCCATGAGCAACTACCTCGTCGCCATGGAGGCGGCCTGGCTCGTGCGGGACGTAGCGGAGATCGACGACGCCATCGGCGTTGCCGTCACGGAGGCGGGCCGTCGCCTCAACGATCGGGATCTCGAGTACGTGGAGGTCAGCGTGGGGTCGACGCCGTGTCCGGCCTGCGGGGAGCCGTTCGACTCGGGCTACATCGCCGCGGACACGGCGCTCGTCGGGCTGATCCTCGAACTGGAGGTGTTCAACGCCGACTCGACCGAGCACGCCCAGCGCATCGCCAAGAGCGAGGTCGGCGGCGCACTCCAGGACGTCCCCCTGAAGGTGATCCAGACGTTCGAGACCGACGAGGACGAGGAGGAGACGGACTGAACGGGTCCCGGACGACGAGAACGGGTGACCAGCAGTCCCCGTGTCCGACCCGGTCCGTTCGGGGACCACCAGTCCGTCGGTCCCGGCGGCCCTCGGAGGCCGAACGACTTTTGTATAACCCTGGGTTATGCGGCGGCATGGAGCTACCGACGCCGTCCGACCTGCGGGAGCGGCGGAAGAAGATCGACCTCACGCAGAGCGAACTCGCGGAGATGGCCGACGTCTCCCAGCCGCTCATCGCCCGCATCGAGGGCGGCGACGTCGATCCCCGGCTCTCGACGCTGCGGCGCATCGTCGAGGCGCTCAACGAGGCCGAGGGGGCGGTCCTCCACGCCGCGGACATCATGAACGAGGCGCTCACCTACGTCTCCGAGGACGAGAGCGTCGCGGCGGCGATCGACCTGATGGGCGAGGAGGGGTTTTCCCAGCTCCCGGTCGTCGACGCGGGCGAGACCCCCGTGGGGATCATCTCGAACTCGGACGTGCGGCGGCACCGCGGGGAGGGCGACCTCGACGAGCGCCCCGTCAGGGAGGTGATGGGCGACGGTATCCACACCGTGGGGCCGGACGCCTCGCTCGACGAGGTGAATAGTTATTTGAACTACAACAAGGCGGTCATCGTCCAGCGCGAGGGGCGGATGGTCGGCATCATCACCGAGGCGGACATCGCGGCCCACCTCTCGTAGACCGGCGGTCTCCTCGCGAGCCGCGACGGCGCTCGTGGGCGTGCTGGCGAGCCTCGCGACCGCTCCGCTCGCGGGTCGTTTCACTCCCCGTCTGCTCGCGGCTTCGCCGCTCGCACGGCCCGAGGGACCGGAGGTCCCTCGCTGCTCGCCGTTCCGAGGCGCTCCCGCCGGTCACGCCCCTCGGTCAGCGCCGTGCTCTGGTACTACTTCGATAGCCTGCTGTTCCTCCTGTTCGTCCCGTTCGTCCTCTTCCTGCTCCGGGGGTCGGGAGGGGGTCCCGACGAACGCCGTCCCGAGGTGACCGAGTGCCCGGCCTGCGGGTATCGGATCACCGATCCGGCGCACGACTACTGCCCGCGGGACGGGACGCGCCTCGAACGGGGCCGGCTGCACTCGTCGGACCGCGGCTAGCCCCCGCTTTCGGCGTCGGGTTTCGGGTCGTCCCCGGGCGAGGAGGCGTCCCTGACGCCCGGCTCGACCCCCGAGGGGAGTCCCGTACCGGTGACCTGCGAGGGGTCGACCGCGTAGGGCTGGATGCGCTCACCGTCGAGTAGCTCGGGGAGGACGAGCCGTGCGAAGTGGACCATCACCACCAGGAGCATCGGCCCGAGGAAGAGCCCGTACCAGCCGAACAGGAGCGGGCCGAAGATGTACGCGAACATGATCAGCCCGATGTGGAGGCTCCCCTCGCCCGAGAGCCGGATCCTCACCGAGGGAGGTGACAGCGAGTAGTCGACCTGCGGGCGCTGGCCCGAAACCATCGGCCGGACGACCAGGTCCGGGATGGTGTCGACGACGACGAACGAGAGGAGGACGAACGCGGTCGGCACCCAGTAGACGGGCTCGGCGGACAGGTACTGGACGCCGTAGAGATAGAGCGTGACGGGGACGTAGACGAGCTTCATCCCGACGACGGGGACGAGGCTCGCCGCGCCGGCGAGCAGGCCCACCAGCGCCGGGTAGGGCACCCCCGCCGAGGCGGGCGCGACCATATCGAGCAGGCTGTAGGACAGCGCGCCGAGCGTCCCGGTGAACAGCGCGTTGTAGATGTTCCCCGAGAACACCCGGTAGAGGTCGCGGTCGACGGCGGTCACGAACGCGTCGAGGACGCCGTCGGCGTCGTCGAAGCGCCGGTGGAACCACCGGCTCAGCCGCGGACCGTCCCGTAGGAGGTAGAACGCGATGGCGAGCATGACGAACAGGTGGAGGAGACCGGTCCCGACCAGCCCGAGCGAATCGAGGACGGTGTCGGAGAGGTCCCTCGCGACGGCCTGAACGTCCGGGTCGTTCAGCAGGGTCTCCGGCTGGTTCACCACCTCCGAGAGGCCCACGTAGGGCTGGAGGGCCTGTTCGAACGGGCCGAGGTCGACGGTCTCCTCCAGCCGGTTGAACTCCTGGAGAGCGATGCCGATGGTGTACCCCAGCAGCAGGAGGATGGGGAGGACGACGACGGTCAGCGCGACCGCCGCCGCCAGGCTCCGGCTCGGTATCCGCCGCCGGGTACGCCGGTAGACCGGTCGCGTCGCGTAGTAGATGAACAGCCCGAAGACGAACGTCCCCACGAACGAGTGGAGGACGTAGACGAGCGTCGCGGCGAGTACCGCGCCGATCACACCCCAGGCCACCCGGGAGCGGTCCAGTTCCAGCTCCATGCCGTCTCATTCGAGAGAGTGAATATAAGTGGACGGACCGAGTCGACGGGTCGACGAGCGAGGCCTGGGACACGGGTTCGCCGCGGGGCTCCGCCCGGGGCACACCCATGTTCGAAGCGGGTGACTCATAGGCCCCCGGTGGGAAGTACGGGGCGAGATGCGGGTCGAGACGCTCGGGGAGGGCGAACCGGAGGTGGCCGTCGTCGGTGGCATCCACGGCGACGAGCCGTGTGGACCGCGGGCCATCGAGGCGTTCCTCCGGGACGCGCCGCCGGTCGAACGCCCGGTGAAGTTCGTCGTCGCCAACGAGGAGGCGCTCTCGCGCAACCTTCGCTACGTCGAGGAGGACCTCAACCGGGCGTTCCCCGGCGACCCCGACGGGGAGACACACGAGTCCCGACTGGCCCACGACCTCCTCGCCGAGATCCGTGGACTCACCGTCTTCTCGATCCACTCGACACAGTCCTACGGCAAGGCGTTCGCGCTCTGTGAGGAGCTCGACACGCTCGCCCGGTCGGTGGTGCCACAGCTATCGGTCGAAGCGCTCGTCGAGACCGCCCGGTTCAGCGACGGCCGGCTCATCGAGTATCCCGATGTCCTGGAGGTCGAGGCCGGCCTCCAGGGGTCGGAGGAGGCCGCCGAGAACGCCCTGATACTGATCCGGGAGTTCCTCGCCGCCGTCGGCGCGCTCGCCGAGGAACCCCCGTCGAGCCGGGACGTCCCCGTCTACCGGATGGCCCGGATCGTCCCGAAGGACCCCGCCGAACGATACGAGGTGTACGTCGACAACTTCACGCGGGTCGACGCCGGCGAGCCGTACGCCGCGGCGGACGACGAGGTGCTGTACGCCGAGGAGCCGTTCTACCCCATCCTGATGTCGCCGTACGGCTACGAGGCCGTCTTCGGGTTCATCGGCGAGCTCGTGGGGAAACTCGACGCCGAGACGCCCGCTCGGTGAACGGCGAGTCGGTGGATCGAAGTCGAACGGGGAACGGGAACGCCGCCCTCGCCTACTCCTCCTGCGGGGCGAACTCGACGAGCGTGAGGTCGCGTTCTAGCATACAGTAGTCGTGGGGCGGGTCGCCGACGACCTCGGCGATCTGGTACTCCTCGTCGAACTCGACCCCCTCGGGTTCACAGTAGGTGTGGCTCGGACACTCCGTGTAGGGGCACGGCCCTTCGAGAGCGGTCCGGCTGCCGGCGAACGCCCCCTTCGAGGCGACGTTGGCGAGCGCGCCGGCGGGTTCGACCTCGACGGCACGGACCCCCGTGTCGTGGACGCCACACTCGAGGGTCTGTCCGCCCTCGCGCACGCCCGTCACCCGGTAGCGGTGGCCCTCCGTGAGGTTGAGACACTGCCCGCGGTAGGGGCAGCCCTCGCAGGCGGGGGCCTCGCCGCGGTAGGTGAACTCGGTCCCGACGGCCGCGAGTCGGGTCCCGATGAGCGTGACCTTGGTCATATCCCGGTTAGCCGGTCCCCGGGGTTAAGCCTCCCGACCCGTGAGCCCGTCGAGGCGTTCGAAGTAGTCGGGACGGGGGACCTGGTAGAGCGAGCGGTAGTCGACGTCACCACGGGCGAACTCGGCGGCGAGGGAGAGCGCCACCTCGACGGCGGCGTCGGGGGTGTCGAACTCCTGGGGCGTCGTCGAGACGTCCGGTTCGAGGAACAGCGTCACGACCCAGGGCGCGTCCGGCGGGAGGTTCCGCGTGCCGCCAGGGCGACGCGAGCGGCGGCCACGGGTGACGTAGAGGGTGGGGAGGCAGGCGGGGTCGAACCCCTCGCCGTCGAAGACGTCCGGTCGGTAGGCGAGGACGAGGCGGTCCTCGGCGTCGCTCCAGACGCGCCACCCCTCGGCCAGCGTCTCCCGATCCTCCTCGGCGAGCATGGCCGTGGTACGGTACCGTCGGGTATCAGTCCGGCGGTCGGCGTGATCTCGGGGTATATAAAGCCGGTCTGCCTCCTCGGTTGCCTCTCACCCGCCACACCCTCGCCTCCTCCCGGTTTCGAGGCAATTCGACCGGCGATAGACGGTATCGAAAACGGGTTTCGACCGAGAACTTATATAGTTCTGGTTCTCATAGCTAATATAGTATCGGTGGGCCGCCCACCGTGCTCCCACCCCACCCCGCTCTGCGATCAGGTCGTTCCCCCCGGAGCCCCGGTCGCTGACGACGGGAGTGGTACGGTGAGACATGACACGCGATACGAACCCGCTCCGACAACCGCCGGTCGGCCGACGGAGACCGGAGGGTTCGGACCGTGGTCCGGCGGCCATCCGAGACTGTCGACCGGCCCCCAGCCGGCATCCCGCGCCCCCCGGCGCGACGTAAAGCATGAGTATGGAGACGCTCGAAGACCTGAGCAAGGAGTACCGGAACTCGATCCCCTCGGACCTCCGGGAGACCCGGTCGTTCGACTGGTACCTCGACGAGCTGTACGAGGACCCCCGAATCGCCCGCAACGCCCACCAGCGCGTTGCCGACATGTTCGACTACTACGGCACCGAGTACGACGAGGACCTCGGGGTCGTGGAGTACCTGCTGGCGAGCGAGGACCCGCTGAACGACGGCGAGAACACGTTCTACGGCCGGAACATCCACGAGTCCATACACGAGTTCGTCAACAAGGTGAAGTCGGGCGCACGCGGGCTCGGCCCCGAGAAGCGTATCAAGCTCCTCCTCGGCCCCGTGGGCTCGGGCAAGTCCGAGTTCGACCGCCAGGTCCGGACCTACTTCGAGGACTACTCGCTCCGGGACGCCGGCCGGATGTACACCTTCCGGTGGACCAACCTCTGTGACGTGGTCCGCGACCAGGACCCCGCCGACGACGTGGTCCGGTCGCCGATGGACCAGGACCCCCTGATACTGCTCCCCCAGGAGCAGCGCGACAAGGTGATCGAGGGGCTGAACGAGCGGCTCGACGCCCCCTACACCATCCGCAACGAGCAGTCGCTCGACCCCGCCAGCGAGTTCTACATGGACCGCCTGCTCGAACACTACGACGACGACCTCCAGCGCGTCCTCGAGAACCACGTGGAGGTGATCCGGCTGATCGCCGACGAGAACAAGCGCCAGTGCGTCGAGACGTTCGAGCCCAAGGACAAGAAGAACCAGGACGAGACGGAGCTGACGGGCGACGTCAACTACTCGAAGATCGCTGTCTACGGCGAGAGCGACCCGCGGGCGTTCGACTACTCGGGGGCGTTCTGCAACGCCAACCGGGGGATCTTCTCCGGCGAGGAGCTCCTCAAGTTACAGCGGGAGTTCCTCTACGACTTCCTGCACGCCACCCAGGAGCAGACGATCAAGCCGAAGAACAACCCCCGAATCGACATCGACCAGGTGATCGTCGGCCGGACGAACATGCCCGAGTACCGGGACAAGAAGGGCGACGAGAAGATGGAGGCGTTCAACGATAGAACGAAACGGATCGACTTCCCGTACGTCCTCCAGTACGAGGAGGAGGCACAGATCTACGACAAGATGCTCCGGAACGCGGACGTCCCGGACATCCACGTCGAGCCCCACACCCTCCAGATGGCGGGGCTGTTCGGCGTCCTCACCCGGATCCAGGAGCCCGACGGCGGGCAGGTCAGCGTCGTCCAGAAGGCCAAGGCCTACAACGGCGAGATCGACGAGGCCGACGACATCGACGTGAAGAAGCTCCGCGAGGAGGCCGCGGAGATGGCCGACCTCGGCGAGGGGATGGACGGGGTGTCCCCGCGGTTCATCGGGGACGAGATCGCCGAGGCGATCATGGACTCGATGCACCGCGGTCGGGACTTCCTCTCGCCGCTGACGACGTTCAACCACCTGGAGGAGAACTTGGAGAACCACGGCTCGATCCCCCAGGAGAACTTCGAGACGTACTACCGCTACCTCGAACTCGTCCGCGAGGAGTACAAGGACCGGGCCATCGAGGACGTCCGGCACGCGCTCGCCTACGACTTAGACGAGATCCAGCGCCAGGGCGAGAAGTACATGGACCACGTGATGGCGTACATCGACGACGACACCGTCGAGGACGACATCACCGGCCGCGAGCAGGACCCCGACGAGAAGTTCCTGCGCGACGTCGAGGAGAAACTGGACATCCCCGAGGACCGCAAGGAGGACTTCCGGCAGGAGGTCTCGAACTGGGTTTCGCGTCGGGCCCGGGAGGGGACGAGCTTCAACCCGCAGGACAACGACCGCCTGCGCCGCGCCCTCGAACGGAAGCTCTGGGAGGACAAGAAGCACAACATCAACTTCTCCGCGCTCGTCTCGAGCGGCGAGATGGACGACGACGAGCGCAACTCCTGGGTCAGCGCGCTCGTCGAGCAGGGCTACAGCAAGGAGGGCGCGAAGGAGGTCCTCGAGTTCGCCGGCGCGGAGGTCGCCAAGACGGAGATGGAAGCGGACGACTGAGATGAGCGGCGAGGACTACATCCGTCGGGGGGACGAGTCGCTCCGGGACACCTACGAGGCCCCGATGAGCCTCGGCGAGTACGTCGACGCGGTGTTCGAGAACCCCCGCATCGCCAGCCACGCCTCGAAGTACCTGCTCGAGGCGATCGAGGCCGCCGGAACCCGGCGGGTGGTCGAGGAGGGCGAGGAGAAGGAGCGCTACCGCTTCTTCGACGACCCGCACAACGAGGGCGAGCACGCCATCCTCGGCAACACCGAGGTACTCAATCGGTTCGTCGACGACCTGCGCTCGATCGCGGCCCGCCGCGGGAAGGAGGAGAAGATCATCTGGCTCGACGGGCCGACCGCGACCGGGAAGTCGGAGCTCAAGCGGTGTCTCATCAACGGCCTGCGGGAGTACTCGAAGACCGAGGAGGGTCGTCGGTACACGGTCGAGTGGAACGTCGCCGGCGCGGTCGAATCGAGCCCGGGGATGACCTACGGCGACGTTCGGGCCCCCGACGAGGACGACTGGTACGAGAGCCCCGTCCAGGTCCACCCCCTCGCGACCTTCCCCGAATCGGTGCGAAAGGAGCTACTCGCCGAGCTGAACGACCGGCTCGACGACCACATCCCGGTCCACGTCGACGGGCGTCTCGACCCCTTCTCGCGTGAGGCCTACGACTACCTCGAGGAACAGTACCGGCGGGGCGGCGAGGAGGCGCTGTTCTCCGCCGTGACGGACCCGAAACACCTCCGGGTGAAGAACTACGTCGCCGACGTGGGCCAGGGGATCGGCGTCCTCCACTCCGAGGACGACGGCACGCCCAAGGAACGCCTGGTGGGCTCGTGGATGCACGGGATGCTGCGCGAACTGGGCTCGCGGGGGCGCAAGAACCCCCAGGCGTTCAGCTACGACGGCGTCCTCTCGCAGGGCAACGGGCTGCTGACGATCGTCGAGGACGCCGCCCAGCACGCCGACCTGCTCCAGAAACTCCTGAACGTCCCCGACGAGGAGACGGTCAAGCTCGACAAGGGGATCGGGATGGACATCGACACGCAGATGATCATCATCTCGAACCCCGACCTCGAGGCCCAGCTGAACCAGCACGCCGAGCGCTCGGGAGCCGACCCGCTGAAGGCCCTGAAACGGCGGCTCGACAAGCACGAGTTCACGTACCTGACGAACCTCTCGCTGGAGACCGAACTCGTCCGCCGGGAGCTCACCAACGAGACGCCGGTGTGGACCGCCGACTCCTACGAGGAGCTCGCGGCGGAGATCCGGAGGCCCATCACGGTGTCGGTCCGGAACGTCCGCCGGGAGGTCAAAGAACGGGAGCTCGCGCCCCACGCCATCGAGGCCGCGGCGCTCTACGCCGTGGTCTCGCGGCTCGACGGCGAGGACGTCCCGCCCGGGCTCGACCTGGTCGACAAGGCGGTGATCTTCGACCGGGGCTACCTCCAGGACGGCGACGAGCGACGGGAGAAGGAGGAGTTCGACTTCTCGCCGGACGCGGTCGACGGCGAGACCGGCATCCCGGTCACCTACACCCGGGACGTCATCGCGGACCTGCTCCACGAGGAGCGGGACCGCCACCACCCCGAACTGGACGTCGAGAACGTCATCATGCCCCGCGACGTGCTGAACGCGATGGCCGAGCGGCTGGGCGACGCCCCGGTGTTCTCTCCGAGCGAACGCACCGAGTTCGAGAACCGGCTCGTCCCCGTGAAGAACCACGTCTTCGGCGAGCAGGAGGACGACGTGCTGGAGGCGATCATGCGCGAGAAGCGCGTCGACCAGTCGACCGTCGAGGAGTACATCGAGCACGTCTACGCGTGGGTCGAGGGCGAGCAGATCGAGAACGACCGCGGGGAGTACGTCGACCCCGACCCGCTGAAGCTGAAGGTGTTCGAGGTCGAACACCTCGGCCGCTTCGACGAGGCCGACTACGACGGTTCGGAGCCCGAGCCGTCGGTCGAGGAGTTCCGGCGGGACAAGGTCGTCACGGCGCTCAACCGCCACGCCTGGCGCAACCGCGACGAGGAGTTCCGCGCCGGCGACGTCAACCCCAAGGAGATCCCGGTGATAAAGGCGGTCCTCGGGAGCCACGACTGGGACGACGTTCGCCGGACCCACGAGGACTTCGACCCATCCCAGTGGGACGACCCGCCCTCGGGTACGGAGACCGAGGCGGTGAAGGAGCGGACCATCCGGAACATGCAGGAGCTGTTCGACTACAGCGCGGCTTCGGCGGAGCTGACGAGCCGGCACGTCATGAGCCAGGTGAGCTACAGATGGGACTAGGTGATCCTGTGGCGGCCTGTGGTGTGTTTGCTTGGACGGATAGCGGCAGTACCGACAGCACCTACCGAAGCCCTCGGCCGCTGGACTCGCGCGCCTCGTTGCGCGCCTCGCTCCCTTCGGTCGCTTCGGTGCTTACTTCGTCGTGCTTCGTCCAGCGCGGGTTGCCGGCTCCGCCGGCAACCTCAGGCGTGGCGGCTTCGCCGCCACGCGCTCGCCCTTCGGGAGTCCGCCAGGGACACCGGCCGTCGAGCGGAGGCGTGCCTGCCCTCCCCCGTTCGCGGCCGACGAGACGGCCGCGAGGCCAGTTCGACGGCCAGGTTGAGCAAACGATCCGGCCGCCGAGGACCGCGAGCGCCAGCGAGCGTGTCCGAGCCCGGGGAAGGGCAGGCCCCCTGGTGGACTCGGAAAGGGCGAGGCCTGTCGGGGAAGGCGGCCGACGCAAGCACTGGAGCGAGCGCCGGAGGCGCGAGCGAAGCGCGCAGCGAGGCCCCCGACCCGCCAGGATGAGGGCTTTCCAACCGTCCCGGATCCCCCCGCACATGACATCGAGACCAGCGAGCCCCCCAAAAACTCCGGAGGAGAGTAGAACACAATGGGACTGAGAGACGACATCGAACGATACCGCGAAGTGGGCGAGGAACGACGGCAGGACCTCGCGGAGTTCATCCAGTACGGCGACCTCGGCCAGTCGCTCCCCGACGAGGTGAAGATCCCGATCAAGATCGTCGACCTGCCCGAGTTCGCCTACGACCGGCGGGACATGGGCGGGGTCGGCCAGGGCGACGGCGGCACGCCGGACGTGGGCCAGCCGGTCGGACAGCCCCAGCCCCAGCCGGGCGACGGCGACGGGGACGAGGACGGCGAACCCGGCGAGGAGGGTGGCGACCACGAGTACTACGAGATGGACCCCGAGGAGTTCGCCGAGGAGCTAGACGAGGAGCTCGGACTCGACCTCGAACCCAAGGGTAAGAAGGTGATCGAGGAGAAGGAGGGCGACTTCACTGATCTCACGAGAACGGGGCCGGCGAGCACGCTCGACTTCGAGCGCCTGTTCAAGGAGGGCCTGAAGCGCAAGCTCGCAATGGACTTCGACGAGGCGTACGTCGAGGAGGCGCTCCGCGTGGACGGCTGGGGGCCACAGCGGGTGTACGAGTGGGCCCGCGAGAACCACCTCCCCGTCTCCCGGGCGTGGATCGAGGACGCCTACTCGGACATCCCCCGCGAGGAGCGGACGCGGTGGGCGAGCATCGAGGAGATGGAGGCGAACGTCGAGGAGGAGTCGACGGCCGCGCGCATCCGCCGGGAGGGGATCAAGCAGATCCCGTTCCGCCGGGAGGACGAGCGCTACCGCTACCCCGAGATCATCGAGGAACGCGAGAAGAACGTCGTCGTCGTCAACATCCGCGACGTCTCGGGGTCGATGCGCGAGAAGAAGCGCGAGCTCGTCGAGCGCGTGTTCACGCCGCTGGACTGGTATCTCACCGGGAAGTACGACCACGCCGAGTTCGTCTACATCGCCCACGACGCCGAGGCCTGGGAGGTCGAGCGCGAGGAGTTCTTCGGCATCCGATCCGGCGGCGGAACCCGGATCTCCAGCGCGTACGAACTCGCCGCGGCGATCCTCGAGGAGCGCTACCCGTGGGAGGAGTGGAACCGGTACGTCTTCGCCGCCGGTGACTCGGAGAACTCCTCGAACGACACCGAAGAGCGGGTCATCCCGATGATGGAGGAGATTCCGGCGAACCTCCACGCGTACGTCGAGACACAGCCGAGCGGGAACGCGATCAACGCGACCCACGCCGAGGAGGTCGATCGCTACTTCGGCGACGGGAACTCGAACGTCGCCGTCGCGTACGTCACCAGCCCCGCCGACGTCGTCGACGCCATCTACGAAATCCTCAGCACGGAACAGGAGGCCGCGGAGGTCGAGGCGTAACCATGAGCGACACCGAACGCAGACACCGACAGCGCATCGCCGAGGGGCTCGAAGAGCCCGTCAGGGAGGCGAACGAACTGGCGCGGAAGTTCGGGCTCGACCCGTTCCCGGTGAACTACTGGATCGTCGACTACGACGAGATGAACGAGCTCATCGCCTACGGCGGGTTCCAGCACCGCTACCCCCACTGGCGGTGGGGGATGCAGTACGACCGCCAGCAGAAGCAGGGCCAGTTCCTCGGCGGGAAGGCCTTCGAGATCGTTAACAACGACAACCCCTCTCACGCGTTCCTCCAGGAGTCGAACGCCCTCGCGGACCAGAAGGCCGTCATCACGCACGTCGAGGCCCACGCCGACTTCTTCAAGAACAACGAGTGGTTCGGGCTGTTCGCCGAGGACCCCGACGCCGCGGCGATGCTCCAGCGTCACGCCGAGACCATCCGGGAGTACATGGACGACCCGGAGATCGACCGGGAGGACGTCGAGGCGTGGATCGACCACGTGCTCTGCCTGGAGGACAACATCGACCAGCACCGGCCGTTCACCACGGCGGAGGAGTGGTCCGCCGAGCCCACCGATCCCGAGGACGTCGACGAGCGGCTCGGGGAGCTGAACCTCTCCGAGGAGGTCCGGCGCGAGGTGTTCGACGAGGCGTGGGTCGAGTCACAGCAGGCCGACGACGACAGTCCGACGTTCCCGGCCGAGCCCGAGAAGGACGTCCTGGCGTTCCTGCTGGTCCACGGCAAGCGCTACGACGAGGAGAGCGACCGGGCCGTCGAACTGGAGGAGTGGCAGCGCGAGATACTCGAACTCCTCCGCAAGGAGGCGTACTACTTCGCCCCCCAGAAGATGACGAAAGTGATGAACGAGGGGTGGGCCGCCATCTGGGAGTCCCGGATGATGACCGACGAGGCGTTCGCCGGCGACGACGAGTTCATCTCCTACGCCGACCACATGGCCCAGGTGCTCGGGTCCCCGGGGCTCAACCCTTACAAGCTCGGGATGGAGCTCTGGGAGTACGTCGAGAACTACACGAACCGTCGGGAAGTCATCGAGCGCCTGCTGAAGGTCGAGGGGGTCACCTGGCGGAACTTCCACGAGACGGTCGACCTCGACCTCGTGATGGATCTGCTGGAGCCCGACCCGGTCGTGGACGACGTCCGCCCGGAGACGCTCGACCGGCTCGACCCCGAGGACCCGCGCGTCGACGCCGATGCGCTCTCCCGGGCGAAAGCCGGCGAGATAGACGTCGAGCGGTACCCCTGGAAGGTCCTCACCTACGAGGGGCTCTGTGAGCGACACTACTCGCTGATCAAGCCCCAGAACCGCGGGTTCGTGAAGCGGGTGAGCCAGAACGAGCTCGAACGAACGGCGCGATACCTGTTCGAGGTCGACCGGTACGCGAGCGTCGAGGACGCCGTCGCCGACGTCGACCGCTCGCGGGGGTGGGACCGGATGCGCGAGATACGCGAGTCACACAACGACGTGACGTTCCTCGACGAGTTCCTCACCCAGGAGTTCGTCGACGAGAACGACTACTTCACCTACGAGTACACCCACACCACCCGCGACTACCGGGTCACGTCGGTCGACTACGAGGACGTCAAGAAGAAGCTGATGCTGCAGTTCACGAACTTCGGCAAGCCGACCATCACCGTGCAGGACGGCAACTTCGAGAACCGCAACGAGCTGCTGCTCGCCCACCACTACAACGGCGTGATGCTCGACCTCCCGCAGGCGAAGAAGGTTCTGGAGCGGGTGTTCGAGCTGTGGGGCCGGCCGGTGAACCTCAAGACCATCGTCAAGGAGGTCGACGACCACGACATCGAGGTGGCCCGGCGGCGCGACCGCGAGCCGACGCCCGAGGAGAAGGGCAGACTCGTCCGCTACGACGGCGAGAGCTTCGAGACGGTCGACCTGCCCTGGGAGGACGTCGAGGACATCGCCGCGACGGACGTCGACTACGACACGAAACCCGACGACTGGCTGGCCTGACGGCCGCTTCCTCGTCGCGGTCTCGATCCACGCCGGCGGTCGGACGGGGCGCGTGCCTCCGATCCGACGGATTCGTTCCGCGGTCGGGGGCCCCACCGCTCTCTGGCTGGGTCGCTTTCAGTAGCCGAAAAAATCGTTGATCGATTCGACCGGCGCCGGCGTCTCAGGACGCGTCGGCGTTCGAGGAACCGGTGACGCCGCTGTCACTGCCCTCGTTCTCCGCCGTCACGACGAACTTGGCTTTCGTCGTGAGTATCCCGACGTGGCTCCCGGCGTTGCTGCGGAGCCCGGCGTAGGAGATGCCCGACGGGGTCGAGAAGTCCGCGTTCCCGTCCTCGCCGTTCATCACGATCTTCGAGTTGCCCGCATCGATGTCCGACTCCTCCACCCAGTCGATATCTTCGGCGGCCTTCGCCTTCTTCTCGGCGTCCGTGGAGAGGCCGGAGAAGTCGGCGATGTAGCTCAGCTGACTGAGGTTGGGTCGCTGGAGTTCGAACGTGTATCGGAGGTAGACGTTCGTGTCCTGGCTGGACCCGTCCCCGCCGTTGTCGAGCGTCGACGTATCCGCGGCCGCGCCGTAGTACCCCGCGTCGACGTCGTGGTAGTTGTTCTGGTGGCCGTCCGTCTCGTGGGCACCGGGGTAGTCGCTCGCGCTCCCGATGCTCGTCCCGTCGAGGAACGAGGCGAGATCCACACCGCCCGGGAACGAGAGCGAGGAGTAGTCGGGCCGTCCCTGCTCGTCGGCGACGACGAGCGGCCCGGCTGACGCGTCCGGGCCGTCTCCGTCGTCGAACCGCGGGTCCTGGTTGAGCGCCTGGGCGAGCGGGACCTTCACCCGGTATCGACCGGTCGTCCCCGGACTCTGCCGGAGGTAGCCGTTGTTCACCTCTTCGCCGATCCACGGGGTCGCCCGGAAGATCGGCTCCCAACTGCCACCGTCGCCGACCTTCGCCTCGACGAGGTAGAACACCTTGCCGACCGCGTCGTCGAGGTTCTGCCACTGCACGTCGAACTGCGGGTTCGCGGTGACCCGCGAGACGTCACCGCGGTCGTTCGAGACGCTCGCCGGGTTCGACGCGGAGATGTTCACCGTCGCCGCCGCGCTCGTCCCCGCCGAGGCGAGCAGACCAGTACCGGCCACCAGTCCGCCACCGATAGCGCCGAGTGCTTTTCGTCGCGTCAGATCGAGTCGCCCACGTTCGCTGTCTTCATCTATCATAGTCGGTTACCACACCCCCCAAGGGTGCTTGCTCACACCTCGTACCTACACCAACCTTTATATACGCCGCCTGATCGGTTCTTAACTCGATATTACGGACCGACAGGGAGCGGTTGACGCCCGCTGGTCCAGCGACAATCGGGCCCTGAATCGGGCGTTCCCGTCGCTAATGAGTCGTTAAACGGTGATGAAGGCTGTTGCCGACCGGGTTTGAGGATCGGGTCTCCTGCCGACCGAACCGCGGATCGCGGAGAAGTATCAGCGCTCGATCAGTCGCCGGCGGGCTCGTGCCCCTCGGTCGAGGGCGGAAGTCCCTCGCCTCCGAGCCGGTGCCGGCACTCGTGGAGGTACTGGGCCACGCTCGCGAGAAAGAACGCGCCCATCGCCGCGATGGCCCAGGCGTAGCCGGGAACCATCTCGAACGGCGGGACCCCGGTAGCACCGACGGCCATCAACCCGGCGAGAACGAGCGCGACCCCGCCGTTGAACACGCTCCACGGGATCTCGTCGTCCGGAACGACCTGCATGTAGACCGTGAGGTCCTCGAGGCGATCGGTTGCCTCGACTTCCCCCCGGTCGGGATCGAACTCGACGAACTCGGTGCGGTCCATTCGCGGGAGGTGTGACTGTCTGAGCGCGGTGTAGACCCGCTTGCGCTGGTCGGAGGTCACCTCCCGTCGGTCGATCCCGTTCTCCCAGGCGGCCACCTGCCGGGAGAGGTCCCCCAGGTCGGCGGTCCCCCCTCCCTCCAGGTAGTGGACGACGTACCGACGGCGCGTGTTCGACAGCATCTCGAACGCGTCGTCGCGCGATACCCCAGCATCTACCGGCTTCTCGTCAGTGAGCGACGTCTGAGTTGACACTTGATTCCCCCCCACCGCATCCGGTGGTTGGGCCCCGGGTAAGTTAACACTTTTCCTATATGTTTGTTTCGCGGATCGGCTTCCTGATTATTCCGGACGGGCACGGATACGCCTCCCCTTCACGAAGCGGAACGGCCAGCGGGATTAATACGCCCGAATCCGAAATCTCGTTCGTGTCGAACCGACTGAGGTCGGAGCCGAGCGGGTCGGAGCCGGAGGGTGAGGAGGCGGAGCTGGCCGAAACCGAGATCCACGACGTCCTCAGGAACGACCGTCGCAGACTCACGATCGAGTGTCTCCGGGAGGCCGAGGACGGGCGGCTGAGCGTCCGCGATCTGGCGGAGCAGGTCGCGACCCTCGAGACCGGCCAGGACCCCGCACCCCGGAACAAGCGCCAGTCGGTCTACGTCTCGCTCCACCAGACCCACCTCCCGAAACTGGACGACCTCGGGATCGTCTCCTACCAGTCGGACGCGAAGATGGTCACCCTGCAGGACCGCATCCGGCAGGTGGAGGTCTACATGGAGATCGTCCCCCGGTACGGACTCTCGTGGGGCGAGTACTACTTCTCGGTCGGGATACTCGGGATGCTCACCACCATCGCCGTCCTGCTCGGCGTACCGGGGATCGCCGCCGCCGGCATCACCGCCGTCGCAGCGGCCTTTTTCGTCATCCTGATGGGTTCGGCGACCTACCAGGTGTACACCCAGCAGGACCGGATGGTCTTCTCGCGGATCCGGGACTGAACGAGAGGAGCGACGAGCTACAGGGACTGGACCACGACTGCCCTCCACGCCGTACTCTCGGACGCCCGGAACCAGGGGGCGCGTGGACTCGATGATTCCGGCGAGTGGCTACGGACGCCGCCCCGAGCCGCTCCGCCGTCGTCGGCGAACTCCCGCTCACCCCGCTCACGGGGCGGGCGTCACCGAAGGCGCATCCTCCGGTCTCGGTGAGATACCGTCCGGGGAATCCCGATCGTCGGCGTGACGAAACGAGCCGCTTCACCTGTTTTCCTCGATTATCCCTCTCGCCGGGTCGTCCCCGCCTCGGCCCTACCAGGTCAGCCCCTCGTAGGTGAGCCCGTCGCGTCGCCCGACGATCCGTCGGCCGTCGACGACGACCGGGGTCGCCATCGTGTCGAACTCCTCGTCGAGGGCGGTGAACTCGTCCCAGTCGGTCACGACGAGCGCGAGGTGGGCCCCGTCGAGCGCGGCGGCGGCCGAATCCGCGTACTCGATGTCGGGGAAGCGCTCCCGCATGTTCTCGCCGGCGACGGGGTCGTAGGCGACGACCTCGGCACCCCGCTCCCGGAGGGCCTCGATCAGCGGGATTGCCCGGGAGTGGCGGATGTCGTCGGTCCCGGGCTTGAACGCGAGGCCGAGGACGGCAACGCGGCTCCCCTCGACGTCGACGTGTCGCTCGGCGAGACCGAGCATCCGGCCCGGCTGCCCGTCGTTCACCGCGACGACCGCCTTGAGCAGCGCCGGGTCGTAGCCCGCCCGCTCGGCGGCGGCGATGAGCGCCGCCGTGTCCTTCGGGAAGCAGCTCCCGCCCCAGCCGACCCCCGACTGCAGGAACTGCTCGCCGATACGATCGTCGAGCCCGATCGCCTCGGCGACCTCGTAGGCGTCGACGTCGTACTCCTTGCAGATGTTCCCGAGCTCGTTGATGAGGCTGATCTTCGCGGCGAGGAACGTGTTGTTCGCGTACTTGATCATCTCGGCCTCGCGGAGCCCCGTCTCGACGAGCGGCGGGTCCGAATCGGCCCGCTCGATCAGCGGCTCGAAGACGGCCGCGAGCGTCTCACGGGCGTACTCCGAGTCGGTGCCGACGACGAGCTTGTCCGGGTTCAGGTAGTCCTCGACCGCGCTCCCCTCGCGCTGGAACTCGGGGTTCACCGCGACGTGGACGTTCTCGCCCGCGCCCGCCCGGCGCATCGCCGGTTCGAGCTCCGTCTCGGTCGACCCCGGGACGACGGTGCTCTTGACGACTACGACGTGCGGATCGGACTTCGAGGCGAGCGCCCCGCCGAGCGACTCCATCCCGCCCCCGATGATCGAGAGGTCGATGCTCCCGTCCTCGTTCGAGGGTGTCGGGAGGGCCACGAACGTGAGATCCGTGTCCCTGACGGCGTCGTAGTCGGTGGTCGCGCGGAGGCGGTCCCCGCCGTGTTTCGCGAGTAGCTCGTCGAGGCCCGGTTCGTGGATCGGGGCCTCGCCAGCGTTGATGCTGTCGACGACCCCCTCGTCGATGTCGACGTTCGTCACGGTGTGACCGAGGTCGGCGAGACAGGCGGCGACCGTCGTGCCGACGTACCCGCTGCCGACGACGCTGATCTCCATGGAGCATCATTTCCCGAGGGCAGTATCAGGCTTCGGATCTACTCCGCGATCGTTCGCGTCCGAGCCTCCGGATGAGCCACGGTGACGTCGGCCGTCCTCGGACGACGAGCGGCCGACCGTCGAACGGCGTCGGCGGAGCCGGTAGGGACGACCCGAACGCGGCAGGGTGCACCCGGTGCGGTACCGGCCGGTCCCTGGCGTACGGGACGTGGGCTGGACGTGGCGGTTCGATCGCGACCGGAGCGCGGTCGTGTCGAGCCGGCAACGCGGTCCGGATCCTCACGAGCCATGACCCTCGCGCCCCTGTCCCGGCCATGAGCGACACCGCTCTGGTCTGGTTCCGCGACGATCTCCGGCTCCACGACAACGGGACGCTCGCGGGGGCCGTCGCCGGGGCCGACCGGATCGTCCCGCTCTACGTCTTCGATCCACGGGAGTACGGCAAGGGGATGTTCGGACTCCCGAAGCGGGGACCGTACTGGGCCCGGTTCCGCCGCGAGTCCGTCCTCGACCTGCGCTCGTCGCTCCGGGCCCGCGGCGGCGACCTGCTGGTCCGTCACGGCGACCCGCGCGAGGTGGTCCCCGCGGTGGCCGGGTCGTTCGACGCCGACGCGGTCCACGCACAGACCAAGCCGGGAACCGAGGAGATCGGGACGGAGGAGGTGGTCCGGTCGCGGCTCGCGGAGCGGGGGATCGAACTGGAGCGATCCTGGACGCACACGCTCTACCACCTCCGGGATCTCCCTACCCCGTACGACCGTATCGACGACACGTTCACTCCGTGGCGGAAGGAGGCCGAACGCGAGGGGTCGGTCGGGGAGACCCTCCCTGCGCCGGGGACCGTCCCGATCCCCGACTTCGAGGCGGGGGACGTGCCGGGTCTCGCAGACCTCGGCGTGGCGGGTTCGTCGGAGCCCGACGAGCGGGGCGTCCTCGCGTTCGAGGGCGGCGAGACCGCGGGACTGGAGCGGCTTCGAGGGTATATCTGGGAGGGCGACCACCTCCGGAACTACAGGTCGACGCGCAACGGATTCCTCGGTCCCGACTACTCCTCGAAGCTCTCGGCGTGGCTCGCACACGGCTGTCTCTCCCCGCGGCACGTCTACGAGGAGGTCCGACGGTACGAGGCCGAGCGGGTCTCGAACGAAGACACCTACTGGCTCGTCTTCGAACTCGCGTGGCGGGACTTCTTCCAGTTCCAGTTGCTCAAGCACGGTGCCGACTTCTTCACCCCGAGCGGCATCCGCGGCGTCGAGAAGCGATGGCGACGCGACCGCGAGGCGTTCCGACGGTGGGCCGACGGGGAGACGGGCGTCCCGTTCGTCGACGCGAACATGCGGGAGCTGAACGCGACGGGCTACATGTCGAACCGGGGGCGGCAGAACGTCGCCTCGTTCCTCGCGGACTTCCTCGGGATCGACTGGCGAATGGGCGCGGCCTACTTCGAGTCGAAGCTCGTCGACTACGACGTCGCCTCGAACTGGGGCAACTGGGCCTACCAGGCGGGCGTGGGCAACGACTCGCGGGACAACTACTTCTACGTCCCCGGACAGGCCGAGCACTACGACCCCGAGGCGGCGTACGTCGGACACTGGATCCCCGAACTCGACCCGCTCCCCTCCGAGTACGCACACCACCCGTGGCGGATGAGCGAGGCCGAACAGGCCGAGTACGACCTTCGAATCGGCCGCGACTACCCCGTGCCGGTGGTCGACCCCGACGAGCGGTACGACGAGATGCGGTAGTGGTCGGTCGGGCACCACGAGCGGGTCGCCGTTCTCCCGACCGCGACCACTCCTAGCCGCAGGCGGGGAGTTCACGAACGATTTATCAGGAACCTCCCACAAACTCCGGGCGTACCATGAGTCTCAGCGACGAGGAGAGGAGCGACCTGCGCGACCAGATGATCGACGCGTTCGAGGATGCCGACTACCCGATCAACAGCCCGATGGATCTCGTTCCCGCGCTCCCGAACGGACCGTCGACGAAGTTCGAGGCCGGCGACTTCTCGATGACCGCGATGGAGCTCAACACGAAGCTCGGCGGCGGGGAGTTCCCCTACGAGAGCCCTGAGGCGTTCGTCGACGACGTGATGGATCAGCTCGAAGAGCAGGACTACGTCTAGCGCGCCGATCTCGTTCCCCGTTCAGCGGTTCCCGTATCGCCGCCGAGCCAGCGGTGCTCCCGACGAGTTGCCTCTGCCTGCATCACCCCTTTCCATCCCGCGGCCCGAACGCCGCTATGACGATCTCCGTCACGGTCAGCGACGTTCATCGGATGACGCCGGACGTGAAGCAGTTCCGGCTCGTCGCCGACGACCACACCTTCGAGTACGAGCCCGGCCAGCACACGGCGGTTCACTTCGAGAACGACGGCGAGGACGATTCCCGTCCCTACACGGCGGCGAACCTCCCCGGAGGCGACGGGAACGAGCTGATCCTCGCGATCAAGCGCTACGACGACGGCAACGGCTCGGTGTTCATGCACGAACGGACGCCGGGCGACGAGATCGAGACCGAGGAGGTCGACGGCAACCTCCACGTCCGTGACCTCGACCGCGACGCCGTCTTCCTGGCGACCGGGACGGGCATCACGCCGCTCTACCCCATGCTCAAACAGTACGCGGTGGAGGGATCGGGCGAGGCTCACCTCGTGTTCGGCGAGCGCGACCGGGAGCACCTCATCTTCCGCGAGAGCCTCGACCAGCTCCGTGTCGAACACGAGGACCTCTCCGTCGACTACGTCCTCTCGGACGCGGACGAGGCGTGGAACGGGCTCACGGGACACGTCCAGGACCACCTCCCGGACGCGCTGGACGACCTCGACGGGACGGACTTCTACGTCTGTGGCGTGCCCGAGATGGTCGTCGAGACGGGCGACCTCCTCGAATCGGAGGGGGTCGACGAGGGGGACATCTACACCGAGGGCTGGGAGGCCGACGCCGCGGAGGAGTGACGGATCGACGGGCCCGAGGACCGTAGCCTCGTCCGCGGGGTCGCGGCCGGCTCGACCGAACGGGCGTGCCGAACACCGGATTGGGTGTGACGAACACGAGACTTCACCGAGACGACTCGCTTCCCGCCGAGCGATCGGTCGGATCAGATGACCTCCAGGTAGCGCTCCTCCCAGTCGGTGACGTGCTCGACGAAGGAGTCCAGCTCGGCGCGTTTCGCGGCGAGGAAGACCTCGATCAGCTCCTCACCCAGCGCGTCACGGATGACGTCGTCCTCCTCGAGCGATCGGAGGGCGAGTCCCGGTGTTCGCGGGAGGCGGCGTCCCTCCGTGACGTATCCGGTTCCGGGCTCGCCGGGTTCGAGGTCCCGCTCCATCCCGTCGAGTCCGGCGGCCAGGACGGCGGCGGTCGTCAGGTACGGGTTGGCCTCGGCGGCGGGGATGCGCGTCTCGATCCGGACGGGATCCGAATCCGGGATCCGAACGGCCGTCGAGCGGTTGTCGTACCCCCAGGAGGCGGTACAGGGTGCGAACGTCTCGGGGACGAACCGCTTGAGCGCGTTGACCGTCGGGCAGGTGAGCGCGGCGATCGCCTCGGCGTGTTCCAGGACACCTCCGACGAACGCGCGGCCGGTCGCCGAGAGACGGTCTCCCTCGTCGTCGGCGAGGACGTTCTCCCCGTCGCGAAAGAGGCTGACGTGGAGGTGGTAGCCGTTCGCGGTCCCCCCGCTGAAGGGCTTGGTCATGAACGTCGCCTCCCAGTCCGTCCGGCGGGCGACCTCGGCGACGAGTCGTCTGAAGTCGAAGGCACGGTCGGCCACCTCCAGGGGTCGGCCGTGTTCGAAGAGCACCTCGAACTGACCGGCACCGTTCTCGTGGTGTGCGAGCGTCAGGGGGATCCCGAACGGCTCGGCCCACTCCGAGAGGCGGTCGAGGAACGGCCCCGCCGTCTCGGTCGCCCGCATCACGCACTCGTGTTCGTACGGCGTGATCGGCCGGTAGCCGTCCTCCGTCTCCTCGGCGAGCGTGAACTCGAGTTCGCTGCCGGTGAAGGCGTCCAGGTCGCGCTCGGCCAGTCCCTCGAGGACGCGCTCGAGCGCGCCGCGCGTGTAGGCCTCGACGGTCTCGCCCTCGTAGGTGAACTCACAGAGCACCCGTCCCGTGTTCTCGCGCCACGGCACGAGTTCGAACGTCCCCGGGATCGGTCGAAGCGTCCCGTCCGCGAAGTCCGTCGAGAGGCCGTAGTAGGAGTCGGGGTCCCAGTCGTCGAGCGCCCCCGCCTCCAGGACCGTGAGGTTCATCGAGAACCCATCGCGCCACTCCTCGAGGAAGTGATCGGCGGCGACCTTCTTGCCCCGCGAGATCCCGTTCAGGTCGGGGAACTCGACGAACACGTGATCGAGGCCCCCGGTCTCGACGGTCTGTTCCATCGCAGCGGCCGCGTCGTCGGTCATGGTGGTCCGATCGGAGTGGCCTCGTATAACCCCTCGGTGCCGCCCCGATCCGACGCACGACGCCGGGTCATCGCCAGCCCGTCACGGACGTGTCGGAGCGGATCGCCACCGTGGCCTTCCACGGCAGCGAACGAACGTTCGCCGGAACGGGAACGACAGTTCGTCGAGGCGCTCTCGTCTACGTCGCCACGGTGAGGTAGAGCGAGGCCACGGACGCGGCTACGCCCAGCCCGAACAGCGCGTAGTTCGCGAACGGGTTGTCCGCCCGGGTGACGTAGAACGAGATCGGTTCCGCCGGTACGGGCCAGAAGGGGTTGACCCCCATCGGGGTCAGCATATCCGCGAGCAGGTGCGACCCGATGCCGACGACCCCAAGGACGACGCCCAGTCCGACGCCCGGGAGCGGTTCGACGGGTCGGTAGGTCCCGGTCCCGAGCGCCCCGCCGACGGCCCCGAGCGCACCCGCGACGAGCGCGAGGAACAGCAGCGAGTGGGTCGGACCGCGGTGCCGGATCGGGAGCACCTGGTCGACGTCGGGGAGCGTCGCCAGCCAGAGCACGACGCCCGCGCCGAGGAACGCCAGGAGCGGGTCCGAGCGGAGCAGCAGGTGGCCGACCGGTGCGTACACCAGCAGCGCCGCCCCCCAGTGACCCGTCTTGTACACATGCGGGGTTCCGCCCCGATCGGGCTTGAACCTGCGGACCGCCGCTTTCCTCGAAGTTATGCCCGGCGAGTTCCAGTTTCCGCCATGGACATCGCCGTCGTGGACGTCCTCTTCGATGCCTTCGGCCCGTTCCTCCTCCCCGCGGCCCTGTTCGCCGCCGGCGTGGTCGGCTACGGCATCCTCCTCCTCACAGGTCGCCTACTGACGTCCGAGACGGCCGACGCGGGGGACGACACCGCCGATGCGGACCGTCATCAGGGGTGATATGGCCGATCCCGACGTCCGACGGTCTGCCCGACGGGGCGTCCGTGGCCGGGTGGTCGCCGTCGTAAATACGGCGTGACACTCCGTGCCGTCGACGGCACGCTTTTGTTCCGCCGGCGTTCACGCGAAGACATGTCGGAGGGACCGAGGCGCGTTCCGGTCGAGGAGGTGCTGGCGACGTTCCGCCGGGGGGACGATCCGCGCGCCCCCCTGACCGCACCGGAGGTCGCCGAGGAACTCGGCTGTGCCCGGCGGACGGCCCACGCGAAGCTCGAGACGCTGGCCGAACGCGGCGACCTCCGGACGAAGAAGGTCGGGGCGCGCGGCCGGGTCTGGTGGCCCGCCCCGGCGGACGAGGCCGCCGACGAGGCGGTGGCACCCGACCGGCGCACGGAGCACGAGCGGGCGCTGCGCGAACTCCACGACGCCAGCCGGCGGCTGATCCGCGCGGAGACGCGGGAGGAGGTCTGCGAGGTGGCCGTCGACGCCGCCTGGCGCATCCTGGGGCTGCCGCTGAACGGCCTCTGGTTGTACGATGCCGAGCGGGACCTCCTGGAGCCGACCGCGTGGACCGATCAGGGCGCGGAGCAGTTCGGCGAGCCCCCCGCGTTCCCCCTCGACGCGAGCCTCGTCGGGCGGGCCTTCCGCGAGGGGACACACCGCGTCTACGACGACGTCACCGCCGAGGCGGAGCCGTACGACCCCGACACGCGCGTCCGGAGCGAACTCGTCCTGCCGCTCGGCGAGTACGGCGTGATGAACGCCGCCTCGCTCGACGTCGGCGCGTTCGACGAACTCGACGTCTCGCTCGGCAGGGTGCTGGCGGCGAACGTCGAGACGGCCATCGAGCGCGCCGACCGGCTCGCCGAGCGACGGGCCCACCGCCGCGAACTCGAGCGCCAGCGTGACGAGCTCGAGCGGCTGAACCGGATCAACGCGCTGGTCGAGGAGATCGTCCGGGCGCTGGTCGGCGCGGCCACCCGCTCCGAGATCGAGCGGACGGTCTGTGAGGCGCTGGGCAGCTCCTCGTTCTACGCCGGGGCCCAGGTCGTAGAGCGCGGATCCGACCCCGGCAGTGTCGTCTCCCGGATCGAGACCACTGAGGAGGGGACGAACGTCGATCCGACCGGAGAGGCCGACGATGCGATCCGCTCCGTGCTCGAGGACGGTCACCTGCAGGTCGTCCCCCGGCTCGGGAGCGACGGGGTCGACCCCGGGTCGTGTCTCGTCGCGCCGCTCTCGTACGCCGACACCGTCTTCGGGGCGCTGGTGGTCCGTGCGTCCACCGCCGAGGCGTTCAGCGAGCGCGAGACGGTCGCCTTCGAGACGCTCGGCCGCGTCGTCGGGTTCGTCATCAACGCCACGAACAACCGGCGGCTGTTACTCGGGAAGACGGCCGTCGAGGTCGAGTTCACCGTCGGGTCGGCGGACGCCTGGTTCGCCACCCTCTCCGAACGCCTGGGGTGTACGGTGACCGTCGACGGCGTGGTGCCCGTCGAGCGGGGCTCGCTACTGGAGTACGCGACCGTCGAGGGGGTCCCGACCGGGGCGGTCCGGGAGGCGCTCGCGGCGGCGTCGAGCGTCGAGACGGTGCGAGTCCTCGCCGACGGGGACGACCGGTGCTCGATCGAGTGTTCGGTCTCGGACACCGGGGCGGGCCTGCGGACCGTCGCCGAGCGCGGCGCGAGCCTCCGGAGGGTACGGGCCGTCGACGGTTCGGGGACGATCACCGCCCGGTTCCCGTCGGAAACGTCCGCCCGCGAGACCGTCTCGGCGGTGGAGACACGCCTCGACGACGCGACGCTCGTCGCGAAACGCGTCGTCGACGTCTCCGACCGGTCGACGCCGAACCCCCGACGGCGGGTCCTCGAACGACTCACGGACAGACAGCGCACGACCCTCCGCGCGGCGTTCCTCGCCGGCTACTACGACTACCCCAGGGGGACGACCGCCGAGGATCTCGCCGCGTCGCTGGACATCGCCCCCTCGACGCTCCACCAGCACCTGCAGGCCGCCCAGCGGAAGGTGCTCGTGGGGCTCCTCGACGAGCCCTGATCGGTACCGAAGCACGACGGCATGAGGCTATTGCCCCTTCCCCGGTACGGTACGAGTGGCCATGCGACGACTCCCGACTCCGGTCCGCGCCCGGTCCCCGCCCGCGTCGTGGGCGACGGTCCACCGTTGGGGCGGTCACTCCCCGCCCGGCCCTCCATCGCTGTCCGGTCCCGACGGTGGTCGCCGACCCACTCGTGGCACGCCGCCCGACGGGATCGTCTCATCGCCGCTGGCCACCCGCTCCGCGACCGTCCGGGGCCCGCCCTCGACCGACTCGTTCGCCCGGCACGCCGCCCGCGGTGCCCGCCGGTCCGTGGCCCATCGGTCAGCAGCCGAGTCGACACGGTCCCGCCGGTCACACGGAGCACGCTGCACGGGGGGAACGGGGGACACCCACTCGCTTCGCCATCCCGGGAACCGAGCCTGACGTAAGCACACGGCGAGCGTCGTCCCCGGTACCCTGGCGCTCGAAGCCCCTCGCTCGTCCGGACTGGTGTCGCTGACGGACCCGACTGCGGGGTAGCGATCGGCGCTCACCACTCGCTCTTGATCAGGTCGGCGGCCCGCTCGGCGACCGCGATAGTCGGCGCGTTCGTGTTCCCGCCCGGGATGGTCGGCATGACCGACGCGTCGACCACCCGCAGTCCCTCGACACCGTGGACCCGGAGGCGGTCGTCGACGACCGCCGTTCCGTCCTCGCCCATCCGGCAGGTCCCGACCGGGTGGTACACCGTCTCGACGGTCCGGCGAGTCCACTCGGCGATCCCCTCGTCGCTCTCGACACCTTCGCCGGGCCACACCTCCTCGCCGCGGACGTCGTCGAACGGGTCCCGGTGGGCGATCTCCCGTGCCATCCGGACGCCCTCGACGAGGACGTCGAGATCCGTCTCCTCGGTCAGGTAGCGCGGGTCGATGACCGGCGGGGACAACGGATCGGACGACCGGAGAGTGACCCGCCCGCGACTTTCCGGTCGGAGCTGTGTCACCCCGATGGAGAACCCGTGGTCGCCTTCCGGGTTGTCGAACCCGTGCCGCATGAAGAGGGCCGGGACGAAGTGGAACTGGAGGTCGGGGATCGCGCGGCCGGCCGACGTCCTGGCGAACCCCCCGGCCTCGGCACCGTTCGAGGTGAGCGGGCCGCGTTTGAGGAGGTAGTACCTGAGGAGGTTCGGGAGCGTGTCGGCGCTGTCCAGCGTCCCCGCCGTCGTCGACCGGTAGACGTTGAACGCGAAGAGGTGGTCCTGGAGGTTCCGCCCGACGCCGGGCCGATCGGCCCGCACCTCGACGCCGTGCTCCGCGAGGTGATCGGGGTCGCCGATCCCGGAGAGCATGAGCAGTTTCGGGGAGTCGACGGCCCCTCCACAGACGATCACCTCCCCTTCGGCCCGGGCGCGGTACTCCCGACCGTCCCGTCGGAAGTCGACGCCGGTCGCCCGGTCGCCGTCGAACGCGATCCGGGTGACGTGTGCGCCGGTCTCGGCGCGGAGGTTCGGCCGATCGAGCGCGGGTATCAGAAAGGCGTCGGCCGCACTGTGGCGCTCCCCGTCCTTCTGGGTGAGGTGGTAGAAGCCGACCCCCGCCTGTCGCTCGCCGTTGAAGTCCGGGTTGTGCGGATGACCGGCAGCGGCAGCCGCGTCGACGAACCGCCGGGAGAGGGGGTGTGTCGAGCGGTGTTCGGTCACGTTCAGCGGCCCGCCCATCCCGTGGAACCCCGACCCACCGGGCTCGAAGTGCTCGCTCCTGCGGAAGTACGGGAGTAGCTCCCCGTAGCTCCAGCCCTCGTTCCCGCGGTCGGCCCATCGGTCGTAGTCGGCGGGGTGCCCACGGACGTAGATCATCGCGTTCATCGAGGAGGAGCCGCCGAGGGTCTTCCCCCGCGGCCAATAGAGCCGCCGCCCGTCGCACCCGGTCTGGGGCTCGGTGTAGTACTCCCAGTCGATGGGGCTCCGGAACAGTTCGGGGAACGCCGCCGGGATGTCGGTCTCCCGCCTGTCGCTCGGCTCGCCGGCCTCCAGGACCAGGACCGACCGATCCGACCGCTCGGTGAGCCGGTTCGCGACGACACAGCCCGCCGAGCCCGCGCCTACCACGACGTAGTCGTACGTTCCGACCGTCCGTTGCATACTGTCACACGACCCGTTCCCGCGAGGTATAAACTACCACTCCACCCTCCCCGGGGCCGGCCGCAGGCTTCCGACTCCGTGCGACCGACCGGCGTCCCCCGCGACGACCGGAGGCCGCGGGGTGTCGAGGCCGAGGACGAACACGTTCGGGACAAGGTTCCAGGTCCGGGACGACCGAGCCTCGCGCATGCAGGCTCGAACCGAGAACGAGATGGTGAACTCGACGGCGACCACGACGGTCGACGTGAAGGCGACCGGTCACGTCCGGACGGCGCTCTCCGAGCACCGCTTCGAGTTCACGTTCGAGGGGTCGACCCTCCGGGAGTTCCTCGAGGCGTTCCTCGCGGAGTACGACGTCGCGGACCTCCTGATCGCGGAGACCGAGGCCGAGGCCTCCACCGAGGGGTGGGCGCGGGTCCCCGATCTCGACGCGCTCCCCGGCCGGTGGGTCGACAACCCCGAGGGGGAGCAGACCCGGCCGTACGCGCGGGTGCTCGTCAACGGCCGGTTCAACGAACTGCTCGACGGGTTCGACACCGAACTCGAGGACGGGGACCGCGTCGCGCTGGTGAACCCGTTCATCTACTGCTGCTGATCGGCCGCGACCCACGGGAGCGCCTCTCGACACGCGGCGATCCGGGCCGCTACGGCCAGCCCTCGCGTATCTCCTCGAACTGGTCGTGGTCGTGGCCGTAGATCACCTCGGCGTCGTGGCGACGTTCGAGTTCCTTGGTCGTTCGGAGGCTCTCGAGCCACTTCTGCCGGTTCCAGAGCAGTCCCGGCCCGGGCGGGCGCTCCTTCCGGTAGTTCGCGGCCACGTCCGCGAGGTCGCTCGTGAACAGGAGCGTCCCGTGATCGTCCGTGTGGAGCAGCGTCCCCAGCATCCCGGGGGTGTGTCCCGGGAGATGCAGGAGTTCGAGGTCCTCGAAGAGGGTCTCGCGGTGACGGTGGACCAGCCGCCACTCGATGTCGTGGTGGAAGTCATCGAGGACGTACCCCGCACTCCCCTCGCGCGTGGTCGCACTCATGTACGCGTACTTGAGTTCCTCCTCGTGGACGAACACGGGGACGTCCGTCCCCGCGAACTGCTCCAGCCCGCCGGCGTGGTCCATGTGGAGGTGGGTCTGGACGACGCGGTCGATCTCCTCGATCCCGTAGCCGGCTCGTTCGAGATCGGCGTCGAGGGCGTGGTCTTCCGGGTTCTCGATGGGGTAGGCGTCGAACAGCCCGGCGGGCCAGTGGCCCTCGCCCGCCCCGGGGTGTGCTCCCGTATCCCAGAGCACGGTCGCCTCGGGGTGGTCGATAACGAGGTTGTAGATCGGGGACTCGACGAACTCCAGGTCGGGGTTCGGATCGGAGCATCTGGCGATGGTCGCCGCCTCCAGCTGGAAGTTCCGGTCCATGCGGATCGTCCCCCGGGGGACGACCGTCACGCTGGCGTCGGTCATGGTGGCCCCCTGCTGCGGGACGGCGCATATCTCTTCTCCCCGTCGCGTCTCCGTCTCCGACCCTCGTGTCTACGCCTTCACCTTCTCGCGGAACTTCTCGCGCACCTTCTCGACCTTCGGCTGGGCGTGCATCGAGCAGTACGCGTCGGTCGGGTTCTTCGCGAAGTAGTTCTGGTGCTTCTCCTCGGCGCGGTAGAACGTCCCTAGCGACTCTATCTCCGTCACCACCTCGTCGTCGTAGCCACCCTCCTCGTCCAGCGCCTCGACGTACGACTCCGCGAGGTCGCGCTGCTCGTCGTCGTGGTAGAGGACGATCGACCGGTACTGCGTGCCGACGTCCGGACCCTGCCGGTTCAGCTGCGTCGGATCGTGGACGGTGAAGAACACCTCCAGCAGCTCCTCGTAGGTGATCGTCTCTGGATCGTACTCCAGCTGGACGACCTCCGCGTGGCCGGTGTTGCCCGAACACACCTCACGGTAGGACGGGTCCTCGGTGTGCCCCCCGGCGTACCCGGAGGTGACGTCCGTGACGCCGTCGAGCTCCTCGAACGCCGCCTCGATACACCAGAAGCAGCCGCCGCCGAACGTCGCCTTCTCTCCCGTCATCGACCGGAACGAGGGGACCGACGCGTATGTAGCTGACGTGTGGTGGGGTCCGGTCGGGGCCGGCGGCTCTCACTCCCCGGTAGCCACAGAAGACACTTACCGAGAAACGCTGTTCCCACGACTACCGTGAGACGTGCCGCCCTCCCGTTCGCCCTCCTGCTCGTGGCCTGCGTCCTCCTCGGGGCGGTCCCCTCAACGATCGCGAGCCCCCAGCCAGATCCCGTCTGCGGTGCCTGCGGCTCCTCGTTCGAGCACGCCGCCGAGGAGCGCGGTCTCGCGGCGAACGTCACCCACAGCACCGCCACGGTCCGCGTCCACGAGAACGGATCGGCGACCTGGATCGTGACCGATCGGGTGAACCGGTCCGCCGCCGATCGCCTCGCGGAGGACACCGACCTGCTCGAAGGGATCGCCCGCCGAGCGGCGACCGAGGGGTGGGGACTGCCGCACGTCTACGAGGAGGGCGAGGTGTGGTTCCGGTCGGTCTCGATCGACGACCGGACGATCGAGATCCGATTCCGCGACCCGGACGCGGGCGAGCGGCGACTCGGCCTCCTCGTCGTCGACTACCTCCACTCGGAGGGGATCCGGGGCGGGTGGATACTCAACGCCGACCGGTTCACCATCGCCGGCCCCGACGGTACCGCCGTCGTCAACGACCCGCGAGCGACCATCGGCGACGAGTACGCGTCCCCCGGCGAGGTTCCCGAGATCGACGGGGGGAACGCGACGTGGCGCGGATCGACCGCCGAGCGGGGGTCGGCCCTCTACGACGACGTCTACGTCGTCTACGGCGGCCCGGGGACGGGTCGGACCCACGCCGACGCGGTGGTCGCCCTCTCGACCGCGCCCATCTGGCTGGACAACCTCGCGGCGTTCGTCCTCCCCGCGCTCGTCCTCTACGGACTGTTGCTCGTGGGGGTGGCGGGCGTCTCGATGCGAGCGGCCGAGGCGTCCCTAGACCCCGACCGGATCGCCGGATTCGTCGCCGGTCTCGGTCTCGTCGGGTTCCTGGCCGCCGGCCTGGCCGGGGCGACGAACGAACCATCGTGGTTCGCCGGTCTCGCCGCGATCTACCTCGTGACGGGTAGCATCGCACTCGCCCGCCCCGCAACTCTCCGGACGACACGCGGTGCGCTCGCCCTCGCCGCGGCCAGCACGCTCGGGGTCGGGGTCGTCCTCTCGGGGCTGGCCGTCGTCGACCCGGTGACAGACGGAGCCCTCACCGTCCTTCGAGGGATGGCGTTCCACCTCCCGCTGGCGGTCGTCCCGGCGTTCGGCCTCGCGGTCGCCCGGGACGCGGCGGTCGAGGACCTGCGGTCGCTGACGCTCGCCTTCGCCGGGGCCCTCGTCAGCTTCGCGCTCGCCGGGGCGGTGTTCGTCCCGTACGGTTCCCGGCCGTGGGGCCTCGTCCTGATCCTCACCCTCGGCGGAGCGGTGCTGGCGGCGCTGCTCGGCCTTCCGCTCGCCGTCCTCGCCGCCCGCCGGCAGGCGGAGGCCGGCCGACGCGGCAGAGCGCCCCGACGACCGTAGCGGCGGCCTGCGGACGACCGTGGCCCGGGTTGCGAGGCGAACGGCCGCGTACGAGCACCGCTTCCGGGAGCGGTGCGGTTCGAGAAGGCTGATAGCCACACGTGCGAGTGGAGTCTCCGCCCGCCCGCCCGGCTACTGGAGGCCGACACCGGGGTCGGGATACGGGAGGACCGATCAGCGTGACGGGACGGACGTCGGGCGAGTCACCGCGTCGTGAGACGTCCGGCCCGCCACTCCCAGACGACCTCGAACGACAGCCACACCAGCACCCAGGCGGTCACGACGATGAAGACGAGCGCGACCGACGAGAGCAGGTGGAGGGGTCTGGTAGCCGAAACGAGGGCGGGGTAGAGCAGCACGACGCAGACGGTCGTCGCGAGTAGCCCGACCAGTCCACAGGTGTAGTGCTCGACCGCTCCGACGGTCTCCCTCCGTTCGTCTTCGTGGGGGACGCCCCGGCCCCGATCGTTCGTGGCACCGGTTCGGGGTGTGCTCATATTTTCCACTCCTCACGGGCCGTACGGTAACGGTCGTGTTAAGTGTTACCGCTATACAATGGTTTATACGGTACTCGTCGATCCACCGTGGACCTCCCTCCCCGGTTCGCGTGGAAAGGGGGGCTCGACTCGTCGGCCCGGGGGCGGATCGTTTCCGTTCGTCCGGCGGCTCGTCGAGGACCGGCCGGGAGAGTCGGCCGAGGTGGTGTGGTGGTGGTAGCGGTCGACGCGTCCCTCAGCGGCTCTCGCAGTCGACCGGGACCTCCATCCGGGGGCCGATCGGGTCACCGCTCTCGCGGTCGAACGCCCGAAGCACGGCCGTGCCGTTCGGGACGTCTTCGAGGGTCACCGACTCCCCGGGACCGAGCACGCGACGGCCGACGAGGGCGTTCACGCCGGAACTGTCGATGTCGCGGAGTTCGACCCGCCGGTCGCTCACGTTCGTGACCGTCAGGGTCGCGCCCTCGTCGGTACACGCGACCGACGTGTCGAGGACGGCGCTCGTGCTCGTCACGCGGAAGATCGCCGTCGTGCCGCTGATCTCGTGGCCGACGAAGACGAGGGGGTCGTCGATCGGGCTCTCCTCGGCGGACGCGTAGTCCAGCCCCTCCGGACCGAGGTCGCCGGCCGCGCCGGCGGGCGCGTCACCCTCGGCGATCTCGCCCTGGATGTCGAACGAGAGGTCCCGGTTGTTGACGTAGTCGACGAACGTGGGGGAGTGCGGGTCGGTGATCTCGTAGACCACGACCCCGCCCATCCGTTCGAGCCCGACGAACGCGTAGTGGCGGTCGCCGATCCGCCCGAGCGTGAGACCCTCGGGCTCGGGCCCCTTGTTGTCGCTCCGGCTGTCCCCGGTGTTCTCCGTGTTGTCGTTGTTGAACCGGTCGCCGTACCGCTCGGCGGTGATCTCCTCGAAGTCGCTCCCGCTGTCGAACACCAGTTCGCCGTCGGTGGTGAAGATGCTGAACGACCGCCCGCCGAAGACGTATATCTCCTCGTAGTAGCCGTCGCCGTCGACGTCGCCCAGCGTCTTGGTCACGCCCTTCGGACCGAGGTTCTCCGGTGCCTGGAGCTCCTCGACGCTGTCGATCCCCTCGATCGCCGAGAAGTCGAACGCGTCGGGGTCGAGCCTGAGGTCGGCGACCTCCGCCTCCTCGCTGTAGGCGTCGTAGTCGCGGCTGTCGCCCTCGTTGGCCGTGACGAGGTAGGTCTCGCCGTCGGGGCTGTACGTGCCGATCGCGTCGGGCTGGAGGATCCCGTTGATCGGCCAGTTCCGGACGTCGACGCCGCCGTCCTCGTTGCTGGCGTCGAGTTCGTTCCCCGCCAGGCTGTAGTCCTTGAACCCGAGCGGCAGGAGATCCGTGACCTCCGCACGCTCGACGTCGATCTCGGCGATGGCGTTGTTCTCCTGGAGCGAGACCCACGCCGTCGTCGAGTCCTCGCTCACGGTCACGTACTCCGGCTCGAAGTCCTGTGACGCGCTCGCGTTCGGGCCGAAGATGCGGATGCCCCGGCTCCGGAGTTCGTCCTCCATCCCGTCGTAGGCGGTGAAGTCCGCGGTGCTGACGGTGGGGGCGTCCACGCCGCCGGAGACGTCGACGATGCTGACCGATCCACGGGGATCGAAGGCGTAGTCGCTCGTCGGCTCGCCCTCGTTCGCGACGAGCGCCCGCGTCCCGTCGGGGGTGAAGGTGACCTTGTCGGGCAGCGCTCCGACCGTCGCCGTGCTCAGGAGTTCGAGGGTCTCGGGGTGGTAGAACCCGACCTGCCCCGGGTCCTGTGCGACCTCCGCCTCGAGGGCGACGGCGACGGCGTCCGCGGACGTCGAGACGCTGTTCGCCGAACTCACGCCCTCGACGCCGCCCACGGCGTCGATCTCGCCGACCTTCTCGGGCGCAGTCGGATCCGCGACGTCGAGGACGTCGACGCCGCCGAGGTCGGCGTTGATCACGAACAGTCGTTGCGTGGGGGCGTGGTAGGCGATGATCTCGGCCCCGCCCTCGTCGAAGATGCCCGACTCGTACCGACCGATCCGTTCTAACTCGATCCGTTCGTGTCCGGCGAGCGCGCTCGCCACGTCGGGGGTGGCCGCCCCGCCCGACGCGGCCGAGCCACCGCTCGCACCGGCCGTGCCCGCGAGTAGTCCGAGTACCGTTCCTCCCGTGAGACCCAGGACGGTTCGCCGTCCGAGGTCGACGTTCTCCTGTGAGCGCTTCACGACCTCCGCTCCCCGGGGTGTCATGTTAATCCTATATAATACCGAACACGTCCTCTACGTGCACGAACGGTCAGCTACGTGTGCGTATGTTCGTTCCTACACCGATCCGGACGTCCGGCGTCGGTCCCCGTTGGGCCGCTCCTCGATCTCTCGCCGGGCGAGAACGCGCCCGTGGCGTTACCGGTATCCGCGGCGTCGCGGTCCGGCCGATCGCTCCGGGGCGTCCCCACCGGAGCGGACACCCGACACGGGAGCGGCACGTGGGGTCCCGGCCCCGACGCGACACGAGAGGTTTACAACCGGCGGACGGCAGTTCCGGGCATGACCTCGGATGCGGAACTCGCTGACCTGGCGCGGGCGGTCGAGGACCTCGAGGACGAGGCGGTCTCGTTCCTCCGGGAGATGGTCCGGACGCCGAGCGTGAACCCGCCGGGCGACTACGCGGCGATCCTCGACCTGCTCCGAACCCGGTACGGGGGGTACGGCTGGGACGTCGAGGTCGAGTGGGCACCCGACGACCTCCTGGAGGAACTGGACCTGCCCCACCCGCGACCGAACGTCCTCGCGTACGTGACCCGCGGGGACGGCCCGACCGTCGCGCTCAACGCCCACATCGACACCGTCCCGGTCGAGGAGTCGAAGTGGACGTACGACCCGTTCGGCGCGGAGGTAGACGACGGCCGACTCTACGGCCGGGGCGCGCGCGACTCGAAGGGTCGAATCGCGGCGTACACGCTGGCCGCCCGCGCCCTCGAATCGTCCGGGCTCCTCCCCGGGGACGTCACGCTCGTGCTCGCGCTGACCGCCGACGAGGAGACCGGCGGCGAGGCGGGTGCCGGCCACCTCGTCGAGAGCGGTGCGCTCCGTGCCGACTACGTCATCGTCGAGGGGAGCACCTACGCGGTCGAGTACGCCTCCTCGGGCGTGCTCACCTTCCGCGTGGACGTCGACGGGGCGTCGGCCCACGCCGGACTGGAGCCCGAGGAGGGCGCGAACGCGGTGGTCGCGGCCGCGCGGATCATCACCGAACTGGACTCGTACGGGGCGGAACTCGCCGAACGGGAGAGCGAGGTACCGGGCGTCGGGAGCGCCACCTGCACCCCCGCGACCGTCGAGGGCGGCGTCAAGACGAACGTGGTCCCGCCCGCCTGCTCGTTCACCGTCGACCGCCGGGTACCTCCGGATCACGACGCCGAGGCCGCCGAGCGGGAGTTCCGCGAGGTGGTCGCGGGCGTCGACCTCCCGGACGGGACGACCGCCTCGGTCGAGGCGCTGAGCCGGACCAAACCCTTCCTCTCGGACCCCGACGACGACCACGTCCGGGCGGTCGCACGCAACGCCGACGCGGTCATCGGCGACGTGCCGGTCCGCGGGACTCGCGGCGGGTCCGACGCCGGTCACTTCCACGCTGGCGGCACGAGGGCCGTCAAGTTCGGCCCCGGCGGTCGGGACTCGAACGTCCACGGCCCGGACGAGAACCTCGCGCTCGACCAGCTCCGGGGCGCGGCGGTCGTCGTCGCCGCGAGCGTCCGCGACATCGGCCGCGACGCGGAGTGACACCGTACGGCCCGACGGCCACGCGCCGGGGTCGTTCGCGTCGGCCTCCCGAACGGTCGACTTCCACCGGCGGTTCGGTCGCTCGCGAGTGACCGACCGTCACCCGATGCTCGGTTGAGTGGCCGAACGGAGCACGCCCCGATGGACTCACGCACCCGGGTTCGTGGATCCTCCGGAGAACTGGTCGGGGCCTTCCGGGGTCCTCACTCGCGGGCGGACGGAAGTTTCCCGCCCGGAGCGCGTCCCCGGGGCCGAGCGCAACTCCATCTCGCCAGCTGAGGTGGCGTTCGACGTGGTGACGTTCGGCCCGTATCGGCCCACTGCTCCGGTCGTGATCGGGGACGAGGGTTCGCACCGCGCACGGAGGAGCGGATCGCGGGTCGAGTCTGAGAACGAAGCGAAGCTTGATGCGGTTCCTTGGCTCACCGCCGAGTATGACCGGTGTGGTGGTGGACCGACCGCCGATGAACCGTCGGGCTCTCGCCGCGATCGTCCTCGCGGGCCTGGTCGCCGCCTCGGGGTTCTTCCTGATGCCCGTGTTCGAGTGGCTGGGCGTGGGTTTCCTGCTCGCGTTCGTCGGTATCTCCGCTATCGAAGTGGGCTGTGCCCTGGTCGTCGTCGTCTCGGTTCGGAGCCTCTACCCCGACGACTACAGCCCCGAGTACTACTGAGCGCCGGGGGCCGCCAGAGTCCCCGCAGGTGTCCGGACCGACCGCCGATGCGTACGGTTCGACTACTCCCGCTCGTCGCCGGCCGCTCCGCCGTTCGATCCGCTCTCGTTCGGATCTTCGGGATCCTCGTCGACATTGATCCGGATCGGGTCCTGGTCCTCCGGTACTTCTGTCCCGTCCGGCCCGTCCGGGTCGCGACCGCCCGACCCCTCGACGTCCTCGCTCGTCGGCCAGCCGAGTTCCTCGCGGACGAGATCGGTGGCCCGCGAGACCGCCCCGACCGAGCCGAGGTACGCCCCACCGATACTCGCCTTCGCTGCCCGGGCGGCGGCCCCGCGGAGGACCGTCGGGCCGAGCTGTGCGACCGCGCCGTCACCGACCGAGACGACCCACCCCGGGGAGTCGAAGTCGAACGTCTCCAGCCGGGGGCGGAAGCCGCCCTCGCCGGACCGCTCGTGCTCGACGAGACGACCGACGTTCGCCGCGGCGACGCGGGCGGCCCGGACGGCCGACTGCGCGCTCGCGGGGACCGCCTCGCCGGAGGCGTCGACGATCCGGGCGGCGTCCCCGACGGCGAACGTCCGCTCGCCGAGCCTGAGGTCCGCCCGGACGACCGGGCGGTCACCGCCGGTGGCCTCGCTCCCGGCGATGCCGCCCGTCCAGACGAACGCGTCGTAGGGGAGCTCCTCGCCACTGTCGAGCTCGACCGCGTCGGCCGTCGCGCTCGCCACGGCCGTTCCCGTCCGGACGTCGATCCCGTAGGCCTCCAGTTCCGACCGGACGGCGTCGCCGAACCGCCGGTCGAAGTTCGGCGCGATCTCCTCCAGCTGTTCGAGGAGCGTCACCGTCGCGTCGAGGCCCTCCTCCTCGGCGAGGGCGGCGAGCTCGCCGGCGACCTGCACGCCGGAGAGGCCCGCCCCGCCGACCACCGCTCGCGGGGAGTTGCTGGCGAGGAACGCCTCGCGGATGCGACGGGCGTCGTCGAGCCGCTTCAGGGGGATCGCGTGCTCGCCCACGCCGGGGAGGTCGTAGAACGCGGTGGTCGCGCCGAGCGCGAGCACGCCGTAGTCGAACTCGACGGGATCTCCCGAGACGAGCGTGGCGACGCCGGCATCGGGATCGACGGACTCGATCTCGTCCTCGACGAGTTCGGCCCGGCCGAGGACGTCCGCGAGCGGGATCGTGACGTCCTCCGCCAGCGAGGGGCGGCGGACGACGCGGTGGATCTCGTGCTGGACGAGGTGGTCGGGCGAGTCGTTCACGACCACCAGGTCGACCTCCTGGGGGAGGGAGCGTTCGAGGCGTCGGGCGGCGGCCAGGCCGGCGTACCCGGCACCGAGGACGGCGACGTGCATACCGGCCCTACGGCCGTCGATCGCTTGAGGGTGCCGCCTCCGGCCAGTCGGAACGGGTGGGACTTAGAACAGCGCCTCGTCCGCGTCGAGTACCTGCGCGGGGCCGCCGATCCGCCAGACGCGAGTGTCGATGCCGAGGTCGGCGATCGTCGACTCGACCCGGTCGACGTGCTCGTCGGTCGTGTTGACGTAGACCGACGCGCCGGTGTCGACCGAGAAGTACACGGGGATACCCTCCTCGCGGAGGTCGCGGACCGCCTGGAACACTTCGAGCGTCTCGGGCTGCCAGTAGACCCATCCCGC
Organism: Salinirubellus litoreus; assembly: GCF_037335815.1. Taxonomy (NCBI): domain Archaea; kingdom Methanobacteriati; phylum Methanobacteriota; class Halobacteria; order Halobacteriales; family Natronomonadaceae; genus Salinirubellus; species Salinirubellus litoreus. The sequence continues at coordinate 1,880,708 of NZ_CP147841.1, forward strand.
GGGGCCGGTCATGGTCGTCGCGGCGAGCGAGAGCGAGTCGAACTCCGCCGCCTCGAACGCCCGGTGGAACTCGCCCGCGCGGAGCGCGTCGCGCATCTCCGCGAGCTGTCCGTGGATGTAGGCGAGCCGGGCCTCGAACATGTGGGAGTCGGCGGCCTCGGCGTGGGCCTCCTCGGTGTGCTTGAACGCCGGTATCTCGGCGGCGACGACTCTGACGTCCTCCTCGAACGACTCGGGGACGTCGATGCGCCGCGAGCGACAGTCCTCGTCGTTCAGCCCCGTCCGGAGATCGGAGAACGCGCCCGTGACCGCGCGGGCCGCCGAGGAGGACCCCCGGCGTGCCACGGTGGACATCTCCGGGTGGGTCAGGTCGAGGTCGGCCGCCGTACAGAGCGCCACCGCGGCGGCGGCGAACCCCGACGAGGAGGAGCCGAAGCCGATGTTGGTCGGGAAGTCGTTGACGCTCTCCAGCCGGACCCGGTCGTCGGTTCCCGCGAGCTCGCGGACCCGGTCGACCACGCTCCGAATACGCTCCGCGCCCCGGCCCTCGGCGATCTCGTCGTCGACGACGTACTCGTCGGCCGTCCGATCGGGGTCGAACTCCGCCGTCGTCTTCGAGTGCGAGGGGGCCGTACAGAGGCTGATCGAGTCGTGGTAGGGGAGCCTGAGCTCCGGATCGCGCATCCCGTGGTACTTCACGAGCCCCTGGATGGGGTGGGCCTTCGCCGTGGCCTTGTTCATGTGCCGGGGGCGTCCGATGGACGCTTAAGGGGTTCGGGTACCGGGCGACCGCTCCCGTCGTCCTCGGGCGTCGGTTCGCCCGCTCCGCGGTCGGCGGCTACTCGCGGTCGTGCTCGACTCCGGTAACCTCGACCCGCGCGCCGCCCGAGTCACCCTCGGTGGCACGGACCCGCCAGCCGTGCGCCTCGGCGACCTCCTCGACGATGGCGAGGCCGAACCCCGTCCCGTCCCGGGAGGTGGAGTACCCCCGCTCGAACAGCCGGTCGCGGTCGTCGGTCGAGAACCCCCGGCCGTCGTCCTCGACGTAGAACCCCCCGTCGGTGTCCCCGACCACCACGGTCACGTCCTCGCCACCGTGCTCCACGCTGTCGTCGGCCTCCGGCCGACTGCCCGTCGAACCGTGTTCGACGGAATTCCGGAGCAGGTTCACGACGAGCTGCCGGAACCGCCGTCGGTCGGCCCGGACCGCCCGCTCCGTCTCGACGACGAGGGTGGCGTCGTTCGTCTCACACCCTGCCAGCACTCCTCGGCGAGCGCCGCGAGGTCGACCGACTCGACGTCCTCGATCATCCGGCCATCCCGGGCGAGCGCCAGGAGGTCGTCGATCAGCGCCTCCATCCGGTCCAGCGAGTGGTCGACCGCGTCGAGGTGATCGCTGTCACACTCCTCCCGGGCCAGCTCCAGCCGACCCGCGGCCACGCTCAGCGGGTTCCGGAGGTCCTGGGAGACGATGCCCGCGAACTCCTCGAGGCGCTCGTTCTGCCGTTCGAGCTTCCGCTCGCGCTTCCGCCGCTCTGAGATATCGGAGACGGTCGCGACGACGTAGCGTTCCCCGTCCCGTTCGACCGGGCCGAGACTGATCTCCACGGGGATCCTGGTGTCGTCCTCGCGAAGCGCGTAGAGGTCGAGTTCGTTCCCCATCGGGCGCGGCTCCGGGTCCTCGATGTACTCCCGGCGGAACCCGACGTGGTGCTGGCGGTCCTCCTTCAGGAGGAGCTCCTCGACGACCTCCCCTTCGAGCTCCTCCGGGGCGTAGCCCAGGATCTCCGGGACGTGCCTGTTCGCCCGCCGTATCACCCCCTCGGCGTCGACGACGAGGACGGCGTCGGGGGACGCCTCGAGAACTCCCCGAAGGTCGTCCATCACCTCGGCCTATCGGAGTCCGGACTGATAAGGATGCGCCCCTCCCACCGGAGCCACGTCCACTTTCGGTCACGGCCCGACGACGGTGTCGACGCCGCCGCGGACCCGACCTCCCGACCGTGACTCCTCCTTCGGCGACGGACACCCCGTGGCGCGTTCCGGGGCCCGGGTTCACTCCTCGACGAGCCCGAGCTGTTCCAGCGTCTCCCGGTTGTCGTAGTAGACGCGGTGTGCCTCGATCCTCCCGTCGGCGACCTCGATCGTGGCCATCTCCCGGATCTCGACCTCCCGACCGGTCGGCGGGATGCCCTCGAACTCCCCCTCGTGTGTCATGGTCAGCGTCGCCTCGTACATCACGGTCCCCTCCTCGGAGATCATCTCGGTGGGGGCGACGTGGAGGTCGGGGAACCCCGACAGGATCCCGCGCATGTACCCTTCCAGTCCCTCCCGTCCCCGCGTCTCGCTCCCGTCCGGGTCCACGTGCACGAACGACTCCGAGACGAGTTCCGGTATCCGCCCGAACTCCCGCTCGTTCCACATCTCCACGTAGTCCTCCACGATCCGTTCGGCGTCGGTCGTTGCCCGTGCCATTCTGGGACACCGGGTCATCCTCGCGGTCGCAGGTGTTTGACCTTACCCTCTGGGAGGTCTCCCGGGGTGTGGACGGTACCGATCGCCCGGTCCCGCCCCGTGTCCGACCGATGCGGCGATCGATCGCCGGCTCGGGTCTTTTTATCGTGGCGTATGTTACGTTGGCGCATGGAAGACGCGCTCGAGGAGATCCGGTTCCTGGCGAACTCGGGGAACCGGCTCCGGGTGCTGGAGGCGCTCGCGGGCGAGCCGGCCTCCCGACGCGAACTCCAGGAGGAGACGGGCGTCCCCCGCTCGACGGCCGCACGGGTGCTCGACGACGCCGAGGATCGGGGGTGGGTCGATTCGGAGGGGAGCCGCTACCGGCTCACCACGGTGGGCGAAGCGAGGGTTTCCGCGTTCCGTACCTTCCTGGCCACGACACGGGGGATGCAACACCTCGGGGAGGCGATCGGCTGGCTCCCGGAGCCAGCACGCTCGCTCGACTTCCGGCACCTCCGGGACGCGAAGATTACGACCCCCTCCCAGGAGAACCCGACCGCGCAGTTCGATCGGGGGATGGAACTCCTCCGGGACGCCGAGACGTACCGTGGGCTCACGCAGAACTCACTCCCCCAGTACATGGCGGAGCTCGGCGGTCGGATCGTCGACGGCGAACTGGACTTCCAGGGCGTCATCGAACGGGGGTTCGTCGAGGTCATCCGCGAGGAGCCGGGGCGGGCGGAGGTCTGGCGCGACATCGCGGACCGGATGTGGCTGTACGACGGCCACGTTCCGCTCAACATGCACGTCGTCGACGGGACAGCGCTGGTCTGGCTCTGCGACGAGGACTCGACGGGCGAGGACGTGATGGTAAAGGGACTGCTCGAGAGCGACCACCCGGATGTGGTCTCCTGGGCCGAGTCGCTGTACGAGGAGTACCGAGCCGAATCCGAACCGATGGATCCCGCGATGTTACCCGCGGAGTGATCGGCGTCGCTTCTCCACCGTCGACACGAACGAATTCCGGTCCCGGTGCTGTGGCGGTGCTGTACCACCGGCGCACCCACCCGCGCCGAGTGACTACGGGAGGCCGAGCGAGCGAAGTCCTCGTGAGCGCCAGCGAACGAGGATGTTGGCGGACGAGTGAAGCGAGTCCGCCTGAGCGATCGAGGCCGACCACTGGAACGAGGCGCGCCTTTTCCCCACGTTTTTGCCCGACCGAGGCTCGCCGAAGGCGAGCCGAGGGAGGTGCAAAAAGTGGTCGTTTAGGGCCAGGTCCCGCTCTCGCGGTACGCGCGGCCGAGCCGTTCGAGGGCGACGACGTAGGCGGCCCTCCGGAAGTTCGGGAGGTCGTGGTTCTCGAAGGCGGCGGTGAGTCCGTCGAAGGCGTCGACGATGTGGCGTTCGAGCTCGTCGTTCACGCGCGATTCGGGCCAGTAGAACCGCTGTCGGTTCTGAACCCACTCGAAGTACGAGACGGTGACGCCGCCGGCGTTCGCGAGAATGTCGGGGAAGACGTAGACTTCGCTCTCGGTGAGCACATCGTCGGCCTCGGGGGTGAGCGGGCCGTTCGCGGCCTCGACGACGACGTCGGCCTTCACGTCCCGGGCGAGGTCGCCGTCGATGGCGTTCTCCAGCGCCGCGGGGATCAGGAGGTCGACATCCATCGTCAGCAGGTCCTCGTTGGAGAACTCCTCGCTCGCGTCGGGATAGCCGGTCACGGTCCCCGTCTCGTCCTTGTGGCTCCGGACGGCGGCGGCGTCGAGCCCGCCGGGGTCGTGGACGGCTCCCGAGGAGTCGGAGACGGCGACGACGTTCGCGCCGAGTTCCGACTCGATGAGTTTGGCGGCGACCGAGCCCGCGTTGCCGTAGCCCTGGACGGCGACGGTGGCGCTCTCGATATCCCTGTCGAGGTAGTCGAACGCCTCGCGGGCGGTGAGCATGACGCTCCGGCCCGTGGCCTCGACGCGGCCCTCGCTCCCGCCGGACTCGATGGCCTTCCCGGTGACGACGCCCGGTGCCGTGGTGTTCTCCAGGGTCTCGTAGGTGTCCTTGATCCAGTTCATCTCCCGCTGGCCGGTGTTGACGTCCGGCGCGGGGATGTCCCGGTCCTCGCCGACGATGGGCCGGAGCTCCTTGGCGAACGAGCGGGTGAGCCGTTCGAGTTCGCCGGTCGAGAGGTCTCTGGGCTCGACGACGATGCCACCCTTCCCGCCGCCGTAGGGGATGTCGACGACCCCGCACTTGTAGACCATCCACCCCGAGAGGGCCTTCACCTCGTCGCGGCTGACGCCGGGGTGATAGCGAACCCCGCCCTTGTAGGGACCGCGGTCACCGTTGAACTGCGAGCGGAACGCCTTGAAGATAGAGAGCGAGCCGTCGTCCATCTCGACGGTGAGGTTCGTTTCGAGGACGCGCTCGGGGTGCTTGAACCGCTCGAGGACGTCCTCGGGGACGTCGACGTGGACGGCGGCGTCGTCGATCTGCTCCTGCAGGGACTCGAACGGGTTCGCCTCCTCGGCCATGGACGAACGACGGGAAGTGGCCCGATAAGACTGACGGAGTAATACCACACCGTACAATTAATAGACCTTATATATCGGGTGTAGCGGCGCTCTCCGGGCCGATTCGGCGAGCCTCAGTCCCAGGCGTCGGCGGCCCGTGCCCGCTCTCTGACCTGTTCGGCCTGGCCGATCAGCGGCGCGTCGACCATCTCCCCCTCGACGCGGAAGACCCCCCGCCCCTCCTGGTCTGCCTCCTCGGCCGCGTCGAGTACCCGGCGTGCCCACTCGATCCGCTCCCCGGTCGGCGTGAACGCCTCGTTGACGACCGGGACCTGCGAGGGGTGGATGCAGATCTTCCCGTCGAAGCCGAGTTCGAGGACGAACGCGGTCTCCTCGGCCAGACCCTCCGTGTCGCCGATGTCGGTGTGGAGGGTGTCGATGGCGTCGATCCCGGCCGCCGCCGCCGCGAGGACGACGTGCTCGCGGGCGTAGAGCACTTCTGTCCCTTCGGCGGTGCGGGTCGCGCCGACGTCGGCCGAGAAGTCCTCCGCGCCGAACGCGAGCGCGTCGACCGGATCGGCCGCGGCGATCGACTCCGCGTGGAGGACCCCCGCCGCCGACTCGCAGATGGCGATCAGCGGCGCGTCGACCCCCCGCTCTCCGAGGATGCCGGCGAGCGTCTCGGCGTCCTCGGCCGACTCGGCCTTCGGGAGCATCACGCTGTCGACGCGGTTTCCCGAGAGCGCTTCCTTCACGTCGTCGTCGGCGACGGTCGGATCGGCGTTCACCCGGACGCACACCTCACAGTCGGGATCGAACTCGGGGTCCGAGAGCACGTCCGCGACGGCCGCTCGCGCCTCGCCCTTCCCCTCGGGTGGCACGGCGTCCTCGAGGTCGAAGATCACCACGTCGGCTCCCGACGCCGGCCCCTTGCGCATCATCTCCGGCCGGTCGCCCGGCGAGAACAGCAGGCTGCGTCGTGCCATGAGACGGCGGTCGGCGCGACCCGACTTCTCGCTTTCCCCCGGTAGTCTGTCGTCTGCCGTCGGTCCCCGGCGTTCCGCGCCACCTCGAACGCCCGTCCGATACGAGGCCCGATCCCGCGTTCGACGTCGTGGGGGGCTTAACGGGGGATTAACGGCGTGTTCACGGACCCTATCCGGTCCAAATGTACGATTACTTAACGGTATCGGTCGCTTCAGAACTGGATACCGGGCACCCGGCGATGGAGCGCTCCACGGCGGGGCCTGGGGGGTGGAAGATGCAGACGAAAGAGATGCTCCTCTCGGAGCACGTACGGAAGAGAGTACAGCTGGGGATCGTACCCCTCGTGGTCGGCCTCGTCACCTCGATGGGGGCGACCGGACTGATCGACCTGATGGGGGTCGCGGAGGCGCTCGCGCTGGTCGGTGTGCTGATCGCGGTGCAGATGTACCTGATCGTCGCCCGCGTTCGGCTCGACATCATGCCCGCGTCCGGGTAACCGGTACGGCGGCGTTGGGATCGCGCGGTACCCGTAACCCGGGTTCGCGTTTCGGACCGTATCAGTAGGGACGAGCGACGGGACTCGTTGTACCCCGATCGAATCGAGCACGAGACCGGAGGCGCTCCTCCGCCCCGACCGCGCGGGTGTCACCGGGGTCGACGAGCGGATCATCGCCGGGCCTCCCGGTAGCCTTTTGTCGACCACCACCGACCCGCGGGCCATGTCGGGGCTCTACTACGAGGAGTTCGAGGTCGGCGAGACCATCGAACACGAGAAGCGCCGCACGGTGAGCGAGAGCGACAACCAGGCGTTCTGCGACATGACGATGAACCAGCAGCCGCTCCACCTGGACGCCGCGTTCGCCGCCGACACCGAGTTCGGCGAGCGCCTCGTGAACGGCCTCTACACGATGAGCCTGGCCGTCGGGCTGACCATCCCCGACACGACGGACGGGACCATCGTGGCGAACCTCTCCTACGACGGCGTCGAGCACCCGAACCCGGTGTTCCACGGCGACACGATATACGCGCGGACGACCGTGACCGACAAGCGCGAGACCAGCGACGGCGAACGGGGCGTCGTCACGATGCACGTCGAGGCGTTCAAGGCTGAGCCCGACGGCGAGGATACCCTCGTCTGCGAGTTCGACCGGACGGCCCTCTCGCTGAAGCGCGAGCACGCGACGGAGGGCGAGTAGCGAGTCAGCCGCCCCCGTCCGCCACCCCGACGACCCACCGCCAGCGCTCCTCGACGGTCCCGTCGAGCGCGTCGAGGAGGTCGATCGCCCTCCGAACCCGTTCTTCCGGTGGTTCCTTCGGATAGAGACGCGCCGCCATCGCCGGGATCGCGTGGAACCGCCCGACGTCCCCGGCCGTGGCCGCGAACTGCCAGGTCCCGGTTTCCACGGTGAATTCGGCCCGGAGTGCCGCTTCCACTTCGCCCGCTCCCGCCGGCGAGCGCGACTCCCGGCCGAGGCGCTCGAAGACATCCACTCCTTCGCCGTCGACCCACCCGAGGGGGGCGACCGCACCGACGACGCCCCCGGACCGACAGACCCGCTTCGCCTCGCGGACCGCGACCGAGGGATCGGGGACGAGGAAGAGGGAAGCGGTGAACGCGACGCCGTCGAAGGCCCCGTCGGCGAACGGCAATCGGTCGAAGTCACCCTGCACCCGGTCGGCCGCGTCGTTCGCCCGGAGCATCCCCCGACTGACGTCGAGGGCGACCGTCCGGGACCCCCGTTCGGCCAGGACGGCCGTGCTGATCCCGGTGCCAGCGCCCGCGTCGAGGAGCGTCTCGAACGGTCCGGTGGATCGGGCGGTCATCTCCGCGGCCAGCAGCCGCGCGAGCGTGCCGAACCGACTGGTCCGGCGCTCGTACGCCTCGTAGGCGGGGACGCTCGCGTCGAAGTTCGACCGGACCGCCTCCTTCAGCCCCGTCACGCCCGTCCCCCGTGCCGGCGGGGGATCGCCGTCTCGACCGTCCGGTCCGCATCGCCGCGAACGCGTCGGCGTTCGGCGGTCGGACCGCGACCCCCGAGGTCAATCGCGATCCCCCCATCGACGTCGACTCCGGCCATATCGGGAGGGGCGACCCGCGTCCCCATATAGACGAGGTACGATCCCGGTGAACGCCGGTCGGCGGAACGGTTATCGGACGCCCGTCCGACCACCCATCATGTCCCAGGAGTCCTCCACGGCCCCGCCGGAGGGAGCCGACCCCGGTACCGAAGCGGATCCCGACGCGGCCGCGACCGCCGCCGAGTTCGACTGGCTCGCACTCGACGAGGACGAGTCGGTCGTCTGGGCCGACACGCCACACGAGATGTCGATCGCGCCCGCCGTCATCGTCGGCCTCCCCCTCTCGCTGGTGCTGGTCGGCATCCCCATCCTCGTCGGCTCCTACCTCTCCCACCGGAACACGAACTACGTCGTCACGACGGCGGCGCTCTACGTCAAGACGGGTATCCTCTCGCGGAGCGTCCAGCGGATCGAGTTCGACAAGGTGCAGGACACCTCCTACCGGCAGTCGTTCCTCGGCTCGCGGTTCGGCTACGGAACCGTGGACGTGAGCACCGCCGGCGGGACGGGCGTCGAGATGAGCTTCTCGAACGTCGCCGATCCCCGGGAGCTCCAGTCGCGCATCAACGAACGCATCCGCTCGGGTCGAACGGGCGAGGGGGAACGCGACAAGGCGGCAGTCCTCGACGACATCCTCGCCGAACTGCGGGCCATCCGCGAGGCGGTCGAGGCGAGTCCCGAGGACGGTCCCGGGCGATGAGCCGGCCGGACGATACGCCCACGGTGAGCGCCGATTTCAACCTCGACTCCGGGGAGTCGGCGGTCTGGACGGGGAGCCCGAGGCTGTCGGCGGCCGCCGGCGGGCTCCTGGCGGGGGGCGGACTCGCGCTCGCCGGCGTGGCGGTGCTCGTCGGTGCCTGGCTGCCGGACGTCCCCTCGCGGTCGCCACTGGTGGGCCTCGCACTCGTCGTCGTCGGCCTCCTCGTGGCGGCCTACCGGGTCGTCGAGGTCCGCCGGACGCGGTACCTCGTGACGACCGACGCCCTGCACGTCCGCTCGGGCGTGTTCGGACGGCGGGTCGCCCGGATCGGGCTCGAACGCGTCCAGAACAGCGCCTACCGCCAGCCGCTCGCGGGTTCGGTGTTCGGCTACGGGACCGTCTCGGTGGAGGCGGCCGGCGGCGGGGATCTGGCGTTCCGACGGATCGAGAACCCCCGGGAGGTCCGGGCGCTCGTCGATCGCCGGGTCGAGATCGCCGCCGACCCCATCCCGGGGACGGTCGAGCAGTGGGAAGCGGTGTTGGAGGAGGTCCGGGCGCTCGGGGCGGTGCTCGCGCGCTGACCCTGGCCCGGCGCGGCCCGCGACCGACCCCGTTTTCCGGTCGAGCGCCGAAACGACCGTATGTCAGGCGCGTCCCTCTCCCGTCGTGTCGAGTCCGTGGTCGGCCGGGCTCCCCCGACGGCCACTCTCGCCCGCCTCTCGCTCGGCCTGATGGTGCTCGTCGCGGGCGCGCACAAGCTGTTCGATCCCGCGGCGTGGACGGTCTACGTCGTCGACTGGCTCGTCCCGTGGATCCTCGTCTCGCCCACCCTGTTCATGCTGATCAACGGCTACCTCGAGGTGGGGTTCGGCCTCGCGCTCCTGGCCGATCGGTACACCGCGTTCGCCTCGCTCGTCGCCGCCGTCTCGCTCACCGCCACCGTCGGATATCTCGCCGTCGTGTTCCTCACACAGGGCGCGTTCGGCGACGTGCTCGCGAGGGACGTCGGCCTCGCGGGCCTCGGGTGGGTCGTGTTCGTCGAGTCGGTGCGAGAACGGGCGTAAGTTACCCACGACTGAAGTCGTGGGCGTTCCTCCGCGAGGGGTTTCGGCCCACACTTCGTCCACCGTCGAGGGCGGGTTGTACGACGGCGGGCCGGGCACACGGAGGGGTTTCCTGCGTGGTGTTCCGACCCGTGGTCTGCGTCCGAAGCCGTCTCACACCGCTTTAATTATCGGTGGACTCCCCTCATTTCATCGCCGTGTAAGACGACGAGAGCGACGAGGCGTCATCCGTCCCCGATTTCAGGGCGTACCTACGGACGCCCCTCCACGGACGACACGTTTGGCCGACCGGGAGTGTAACTCACGGTACAGAACGCAGGAACATAACTCGAACGGTGGCGAAACCGGCCAATCGTCGCTCGTGGAACGTGTCGGGAGCGTCGGCTTCCTTCCACGGCTAAAGCCGTGGGCTTCCTCCTTGTATTCGTGTGAGGTGGGCTGGCCAGACTCGGGCCGCCCCGGCGTGGGGCCACCCGACAGTTTATTTCACTCAGTCACTATGTCCGCTCATGTCGACGGTCGCCTACGTTGAGTTCGACGCCGACGCCTTCCTCCTCGGAGCGGTCTTCGAGCGGTTCACCGGGGCGACGGTCGAACTGGAGCGGATCGTGCCAACTGACGAGATGGTGATCCCCTACTTCTGGGTGCGGGGGATCTCCCCCGAGAACGTCGAGTCCCTCGTCGAGGCCCTGGCCGAGGAGGCGACGCTCGAACCGATCGACAGCGTGGACGGCGAGCACCTCATGCGGGCGAGTTGGGACCCCTCGACGAAGGAGGGGATCCTGAACGGGCTGACCGAGACTGGTCTCACGCTCGTCTCCGCGGTTGGGTCCGCGGACGGATGGCGATTCGAACTCCGTGGCGACGAACACGAGGCCGTCGGTCGCTTCCGGTTCTACTGCCGCGAGCGGGGTATCCCCCTGCGGCTGGCGGAGCTCCGCTCGCTCGAACCCGTCCGGGCTGCCGGGTACGGCCTGACCGACAAGCAGCGAGAGGCGCTGGTCGTGGCACTCCGGCACGGGTACTACGACTCCCCACGCAGGGCGACGCTGGAGGAGGTCGCGGCCGAACTGGATATCTCTAGGCAGGCGCTCGCCTCCCGGCTCAGACGGGGGACCCGGCGTCTAATCGAGGGGACGCTCGACGCCGAGTGAAACGGCCCTTACGGATATATACCTATTTCATAGTCAACAATCAGGCTGTTACCGCGAGCCCGTTTACTACCGACGAGATGTGGGTGGAACGTTGGGAAGCGCGGATACGGGTCCTCCACGTGGACGACGATCCGTCGTTCGGGGCGCTGGTCTCGACGGCCCTGGAGCGCGAGAACGACGCCTTCGCGGTCACGACCGCGGCCTCCGCCGACGAGGGGCTCGCGAGGCTCGGGGCGGGGACGTTCGAGTGTGTCGTCAGCGACTACCAGATGCCGGGGACCGACGGGCTCGAGTTTCTTCGCGCCGTCCGCGAGCCGTATCCCGATCTCCCGTTCTTGCTCTTCACCGGACGGGGATCGGAGGAGATCGCGGGCGAGGCCATCAGTGCGGGCGTCACCGACTACCTCCAGAAGGGCGGTCCCGACCGGTACACGGTGCTGGCCAACCGGGTCGAGAACGCGGTCGACCGCTACAGGACCCACCGGGCTCTCGACCGGACGCGGCAGTGGTTCCGAATGCTCATCGAAAACTCGACTGACATCACGACGGTCGTCGACGAGGCTGGAGTGATCGCGTACCAGTGCCCGGCCATCGAACACCAACTCGGCTACGGCCCGGACGAACTGGTCGGCAGCGACGGCCTCGAGTACGTCCACCCGGCGGACCGGGAGCGGGTCACACGGGCCTTCGACGCGTTCGTCGACGCCCCGGAGGCGATCCTCGACGACCTCGTCTACCGGTTCCGACACGCCGACGGCTCCTGGCGATGGCTCGCCACGAGCATGTGGGACGCGCGCGACACCATCGTCGACGGGTTCGTCGTGAACTCCCGGGACGTCACCGACCGCCACCGCCAGCGCGAGCGGTTCCGGACGCTGGTCGAGGAGGCCAGGGATACGATACTCCTCGTCGACGCCGAGGGGGACATCGACTACGCGACCCCCGGCGTCGAGGACCTCCTCGGCCTCCGACCCGAGGAACTGGTCGGGCGGAACGGGTTCGAGGGGATCCACCCCGAGGACGTGGCGGCAGTGACGGCCGAGTTCGCCGCCGCCGTCACCGAACCCGCCGGCCGCGGGGACGCGACGTTCCGGTACCGACACGCCGACGGCTCGTGGGTCCGCCTCGACGGGCGGGTGCGGAACCGCCTCGACGATCCGGCCGTCGACGGCCTGATCGTCTACCTCCACGAGGTGCCGGAACCGAGGGTCACCGACGCGCGACCGATCGCGGAGCGGCCGAAGAACTGACCCGGCGTCCGAGTCCCCGGTAGCCCCCAACGGGACGAGCGCGGTCCGGGCTCATCGGGTCGGTCGTAACGATCTCCCGGCGACTCCCCGGGCGCAGTCGACGATCGCGGCAGAGGACTACGACCGATCCGATCAGAGCACCGTCCCGTGCTTCTTGTCTGGCAGGTCCTTCTCGACGGTCTCGTAGAACGCGAACCGTCCGACGAGCTCCTCCCGGAGTTCCGAGGGCGGGACGATCTCGTCGATAACCACGTCGCTGGCCATCCGGTGGACGTCGATCTCCTCGCGGAACTCCTCGCGGAGTTCGGCCTCCCGCTCCGCGCGCTCCTCCTCGTCGTCGATGTCGGCGAGCCGGTTGGCGTAGACGGCGTTGATCGCCGCCTCGGGACCCATGATGGCGATCTCGCCCGACGGGAGCGCGATGGTCGACTCGGGGTCGTACGCCGGGCCGGACATGGCGTAGATGCCCGCGCCGTACGCCTTCCGGACGACCACGCACTGCTTCGGGACGGTCGCCGAGGAAGTCGCGTAGATCATCTTCTTGCCCTGTTCCAGTATCCCCTCCTTCTCGACCTGCGAGCCGGCCATGAACCCCGGGGTGTCACAGAGATACAGGAGGGGGATACTGTAGGCGTCGCACTTCCAGATGAACTCGGCGGCCTTCCCGGCGGCGTCGGGGAAGATCGCGCCCGCGCGCTGGGCGGGCTGGTTGGCGACGATTCCCACGGGACGGCCGTCGATGCGGGCGAACGCGGTGAGTATCTCGCTCCCGAACTCCGGCTGGAGTTCGAACAGCGAGTCGTGGTCGACGATCCGCTCGATCACGTCGTTCATGTCGTATCCCCGGTTCGGTTCGCTCGGAACGACCGAGTCGAGCCCCTCGGGCGAGCGCGTCGGGGGACGGGGGTCGGCGCGGGGTGGCTTCTCGTCCGAGTTGTCGGGGAGGTAGGTGATCAGGTCCGCGACGAGCTCGCGGGCGTGCTCCTCGTCCTCGGCGATCAGGTCGGCCGAGGAGGAGTGCTTCGCGTGGACCTCCGCGCCGCCGAGCTCCTGCATGTCGATCTCCTCGCCGGTGACCATCCGGACCATCCGCGGGGAGGCGATCGCCATCGCGGACATCCCGCGGACCATGATCGTGAAGTCGGCGAACACCGGCGTGTAGGCCGCGCCGGCGATACACGGCCCGTAGAGCACGCATATCTGCGGGACGCGACCGGAGAGCATCGAGTGGTTGTAGTAGTACTTCCCGATACCCTCCCGGTTGGCGAAGAAGCCGCTCTGCTCGTCGATCCGTCCCCCCGAGGAGTCCATGAGATACAGGACCGGTCGGCCGGTCTTGAGCGCACGCTGCTGCATCCGGAGGAACTTCTCGACGCCGCGCTCGGCCATCGAGCCCGCTTTGACGGTGAAATCGTTCGCCATGAAGTGGAGGTCGCGGCCCTCGAACTCGGCAGCACCCGTGATGAGCCCGTCGGCGGGGAGTCGGTCCTCGCTGTCGAACGCCGCGAACTTCCCGTCCTCGAAGTGCAGTCCCTCCTCGCCGAACCAGAGGTTCATTCTATCGCGGACGAACAGCTTGTCCTGCTCCGGAAGGCGCTCCCTGTACTTCTCGGGGCCCCCCTCGAGTATGTCGGCGATCTCCTCGCGGAGTCGCCCCTCCCGTTCGGTGGGACCGAGGTCGTCGTCGAGGGGTACCTCGAGCTCCGCGGGCTCGACGGCGGCGGGCTCGTCCGCGTCCCCGAGGAACACCTCGACGTCGCGGTCGACGTGGGCGGCCAGCGCCTCCGCGATGGCCGAGGCCTCCTCGACGCTCGCGTCCGCGCCGATCCGTACCTTCATGCGCGAACCCATCCCCGGTCGGCCTATACCGTTTTCGGGGACGGTGGCCTCCCCCGGCGTTCGGACCCCGGCTACCGACCGACCACTTCGACGTCCGAGATCTCGAAGCGTGCCCCACCCTCGGGCCGTTCGATCGCCTCGATCGTCCACCCGTGGGCGACGGCGATGCGCTCGCAGATGGCCAGCCCGAACCCCTGCCCCTCCGAGTCGTCCGAGTAGCCAGTCTCGAACACCGCCGTCCGTTCGTCCTCCGGGATGCCCGGCCCGTCGTCCTCGACGAAGAACCCCGCGCGTTCCCCGTCGAGGGAGCCGACGGTGACGGTCACGTCGGCTCCGGCGTGGGCGAGGGCATTGTCGAACAGGTTCTCGAACAGCTGCTGGAGCCGGTGTCGGTCGGCCGAGACGATCAGGTCTACCTCGGCGGAGAGCGTGGCCTCCTCCCTCCCGACGAGGCTCCACGCGGCCTCCGCTACACTCTCGAGTTCAGTCGGTTCCGGTTCGTGGATCGTCTCGCCCTCCCTGGCCAGTAGCGCGAGGTGGTCGAGCAGTTCGTTCGCGCGGGCGAGCGCCCGTTCGGTCGAGTCGAGTCGGGAGAGATCGCCCGTCTCGCGGGCCAGTTCGACGTTCCCCTCCGCGACGGCGAGCGGGGTACGCAGGTCGTGCGAGATGGATCTGATGAGGTCTTGCAACCGGTCGTTTCGTTCGGAGAGCACCTGTTCGCGGTGACTCTCGGTGCCGTCGGGCGTCGCCTCCATCGGGGTCTCCTCGTCATCCCCTCGACGGCACCCTGGATAACAGGGTCGCTTTCATCTGCAAGCCGTGGGCGTATGCTTGCTCACGTGGTGCCGGCGTCGGCGTCCTCAATCGAGCGCGTCTTCGAGCCGGTCGATGAGGTCCGCGTTCCCCACGTGGACCGGGACCCGCTGGTGGACCTCCTCGGCCTCGACGTCGAGTATCGAGCGCTCGCCGTCCGAGGAGGCTCCACCCGCCGTCTCGATGACGTGCGCGACGGGGTTGCCCTCGAACTGCAGGCGGAGCGCCCCGTCCGGCCTGTCGACGAGCGCGGGGTAGGCGAACACGCCGCCGTAGGTGAGTACCTGGTTCACGTCGGCGATCATCGCACCGCCGTACCGGAGCTTCAGTCTATCGTCCTCGAGGCTCTCGACGAACGATTCGAGGTCCTCGGGCCAGTCCGGGACCCGCCCCCCGATCCCGTAGACCGTCGGGTCCTCCGGGATGGTGATGTCCTCCGCGACCGGCCGTCGCTCGACGGGCTCGCCACCACCGTGCCCGTCGGTCAGGTGGCTCTCGCTGGTAGCCTCGTCCGCCGCTTCGAGGACGTACTCGGTCACCGGGCCGTCGGTCGCGACGACCATCGTCGTGATCGGTCCCAGGAGCACCCAGCCGCCGGCGACGATCCTGCGTCCGGGCGCGGGGAGGGGGGTGTCGTAGGCCGCGAAGACGACGCCCATCGGGTTGTTCGACTGGAGGTTCGAGGACCCATCGAGGGGATCGACCGCGACGTGGTAGTCGCCCTCGCCGTCGCCCTCGATCACGTCGGGCCGCTCCTCGCTGGCGTACGAGCCGACCGAGTCGATCGCCAGCAGCCGCTCCTCGAACAGCGAATCGGCCCAGACGTCGGCCTCGAGCTGGTCGTCGCCGGAGGGGTTCTCCCCCTCGGTGTACGTCCGACGACCGGCGAGCCCGCCGCGCACCTCGACGGCCGTCTCGGCGATGGTATCGACGACCCGTTCGACGCTCATCTGGCCTCGGCGGCGTCGAGCGCCTCCTCGACCGAGGCCTCCTCGAAGATGACCTGCTCGAGCGCGTCGAGGATGCGGTGGGGGTTCTCGCGCTGCCAGACGTTCCGGCCCACCGCGAGACCCTTCCCGCCGGCGTCGATGGTCGCCTTCACGTCGGTCAGGAACGCCTCGTCGGAGGTCTTCGACCCGCCGGACATCACGACCTTCGTCGGCCCGGCCATCCGGACCGCCTGGGACATCGCCTCGCCCGAACCGGGGTACTTCACCTTCGCCACGTCCGCG
Source organism: Salinirubellus litoreus (assembly GCF_037335815.1). Lineage (NCBI taxonomy): Archaea > Methanobacteriati > Methanobacteriota > Halobacteria > Halobacteriales > Natronomonadaceae > Salinirubellus > Salinirubellus litoreus. The sequence goes on from NZ_CP147841.1 coordinate 1,896,787, forward strand.
CCGAGTTCGAGCGCCAGCCGCGCCGCGTACGCGATGGTCCCCGGCTTGGTGTCGTTCTTCAGGCCCTGACCTCGCGGGTACGACCACATCACGACCGGGAGTTCGTACTCGCGGGCCTGCTCCTGTGCGCGGGCGAACTCCTCGGCCATCTCGATCTCGTTGTTCGACCCGCCGTAGAGGGTGAACCCGACGGAGGAGGCACCGATGTCGTACGCCTGCGCGACCGAGCAGTTCACCGCCGAGTCCGGCTCGCCCATCCAGAGGTTCGACGTCCCGTTGAGCTTCATCAGCAGGTCGAGGTCGTCCTCGTAGGAGGGGTAGTACGCCTCCGCGATTCCCTTCTGGACCGCCACGGAGGTGACCGCGGGGTGGGTTGCCGCCTCGAACGTCCGCTCGGGGTCCGCGCTCTCGGGGACGCCCTCGAAGTCGACCGGGCCGTGTTCGAGCCCGTGGTCGTACGCGAGGATGAGCACCTTGCCGTCCCGGCAGAGCGCCGAGTCGTCGATGGGGATCATGCGGTCGGACCTGGGCGGACGATGCCCAAGAATCTATTGGGAGACCGGTAGTCATACCCCCCGAGACGACGGTTCTATGTATTTTTACTCGGAATAGAAGCAATATGCAGGAGTGGCCGACATGGGGCGTCCCGGAGTGCCTATCCTCGTCCCGAGCGCTACCGGATCGGGCTCCCGTCCACCCAGTTCAGGCGTACGGATCCACCGGGTGGTCGGTGGCAGCTGTGCGGGTATCGGATCGGCCGACGACGGGAACCGCCCGGGTGCGGGCCGCGACTCACTCTCTTACCGACCACAAAGCTAGATAGGGCGATCCGGTGCAGGGTGTACACGAGTAAGGCAACGCCTCGACATGGACCACTCAATCACGGGTCTGCGCACCGAGCGCTCGGATCTCACGGACGTTCTGACCGAACTGGCAGCCGACCTCGCCGCCCGCGAGCGCCGTCTCGGGGACGGACTCCCCACGGGGACCGTCCTCGGGATCGCGGACTGCATCGAGGAGGTCAGGTCGGGGTGGGAGTCGGGGATGCGGAGCATGCGGTCCTATCCGACGATCGCCGCGTTCGAGCACCTCCTCGGGATCCAGGTACGAGAGGACGTACGGACCCTGCTGGTCGCCCTCGACGCGAAGGTCATCGCGCTCGACGACATCATCGACACCGAGGATCCGACCAGGGCGGAGAAGGTACGTTCGTCGGTCGTGGTCGCGTTCTCGACGCCGCTGGAACTCGGAGCGGTCCCCCCCGAGCACCGCGAGGAGATACTCGAGATCCAGTACGAGTACTGGGTCGTGCTCTCCCAGCTCCCGCTCCTCGAACGGGAGATGATGGACCGGATGCGCGGGACCGACGCCCGGGACGACCTCCTGGACGCCGCGGGCTCGATCTACGCCTACCGGAGCCGGGACATCGACGCCTTCGTCGAGATCGTCGCGACCACCCACGAGGTCGATGGGGCGCTGGCCGACCCGCTCCTGTCCGATCTGCGGGCGTTCCGTGCCAGGTACCTCCTCTACGAGGACTTCCGTCACATCGAGCGCGACCTCGCGGAGGGGCACCAGAACCCGATCATCGCCCTGATGTACGCCTTCGGCGACCCGGACGAGGTGACGTCGACCGTCGAGGCGCTCTACGACCGGTTCGACTACACGGCGGCCGGCCGGGACCGGTACGGCGACCTCCTCGGCGAACTCGAGCGGCGGCCGGACGACCTCGGCCGGCTGGTCAGAGAGCGCATGTGCGTGCTGTCGGGCGGCTCCTCCTGAGGGCGTTCGGTCCGTAGCCCGGGATTCGACTTCAGTCGGCGCGGACGCGGACGAACGGCGGCTCGTCCAGGTTCTCGATCAGGTGGCTCGATCCGATCCGCCCCCGCGGTGACTTCTCCACCGAGACGTAGTTCAGGTCCCCGCCCTCCCGCCAGACGTTGAACACCTGTGCGGCGTCGTAGACGAAGAACTCGGCGAGCCGCTTGTCCATCACCTCGGGGTTGTGGGTGACGACCAGCACGTCGTTCTCGTTGAACACCTTCGACTGGACCCAGCGGGCCTGGAACCGGATCGTCTCCGGCGAGAGGTCCTGGAGTATCGTCTCCGTGTAGACGATCGAGACCACGTCGCGCTCGCCCCGCTGACCGTCGATCCGCTTGTACAGCCGCCTGAACAGCGGGTCCCGGAACGCGCCCACGTTGAGCAGCAGTTCGCGGAGGCCGCCGCGGTGGATGGGGAAGATGTTCTCGTGGTCGAAGCCCCACGAGTCGAACCAGTCCAGCACGAACAGCCGGTCGTCGTCGAGCAGTTCCCGAACCGGCGGGGCACGACCGGCGAGCCAGCCGTCGAGCCGCTCGGGGGTGAGGTGCGCGGGGGTGAACAGGACCACGCCCCCGCCGTTCTCGAACGACTCGCACATGATGCTCGTGACGAGCGGGTCGACGCTGATCCGGCCGTCGTGCTGGACGACCACGGGCTGTGTGGGGAGGAGCCCGCCGCCACAGAGCCGGTCGATACCGTCGACGCCCGTGCTCAACGGTTCCCGTTCGTAGACCGGGGATGCCCGGGGCTGCTGGGGGTAGACGTCGATCCCCGCCGGCGTGAGGGCGTACTCGTGCTTGCGCTGGTCGTGGTCCACCCCGCGCATCTTCCGTATCCGGAGGTACCGGTGGAGCGTGCTGGAGACGTCCTCCTGGAAGAGCCGGATGACGCCGTGGCCGGTGAACTGGAGGAGGTCGGACTCGGCGGACTGGTGGGTCGCCCGCTCGCTCTCCTCGACGGTGAACAGCGTGGTCGCCTGCATCTCCTCGGAGAAGAACCGGACCAGGTCCAGAACCGATCTACGGAACCCCTGCTGGCTCTCGGCGAACGGTGCCAGCCCGGAGACGCTGTCGAGGACGACGCGGTCGTGGCCGGCGAAGTGTTCCAGGTACTGCTCGACGTACCTGGGTTCGAACGGGACGGGGATCCCGCAGAACGGGTCCTCCTCGTCCGGCCCCAGGGTCGAGATGGCCAGCCCCTCCCCCTCGCCCTCGAGCAGGTCCTTCGGCGTCTGGTGGATGGTCGTCAACGTGAGGTTCTCGTGGTCAAGATCGAACTGAAACGACCGATACGTCTCGCGTAGATCGATCGGCGTCTGCTCGGTGCTGACGAACAGGCACCGCTCCCCCCGCGAGAGCCCCTCCTGGAGGAACTGGAGCCCGAAGGTGGTCTTTCCCGTGCTGGGGCCGCCCATCACGAGGACGACCCGTCGCTCGGGGATCCCTCCACCGAGCAGTCGGTCGAGCTCCGGAGAACCGGTTGTGGCCGTCATTTGTCGCTGTCTCTTCCGATGAATCAGTCACCGCGTATTTAAACGAAAGTCCGGTTTCACGAGATGCGTCCCGGCAGTGTGCCCTCGCGCCTCCGTCCACCGACGAGGGGACGGCGACCTGTCTGTCGGGCGTCGAACGGGGCCGTCCGGGCCCCGGGTCGTCGTCGGGGGAGGAGGCGGGATGCCCCGGAGCGGCCGTCGGTAGGCTTAGGCCGCCCCACGAACGAGTCGGAGCCATGCGCGAACTCTCGGAGGTGGAGACGGTCGGGGTCGTCGGCGCGGGGACGATGGGCAACGGCATCGCACAGGTCGCCGCGGTGAACGGGTACGACGTGGTGATGCGCGACGTCGAGGAGTCGTTCGTCGACCGCGGGATGGAGGCCATCGAGGACTCGCTCTCGCGGTTCGTCCGCAAGGACGAACTGTCCCAACAAGAGGCCGACGCCGCCGTCGACCGAGTGTACGGCACGACCGACCTCGACGCCCTCTCGACGGCGGACCTCGTCGTCGAGGCGGTCATCGAGGAGATGGACGTGAAACGGGACGTCTTCGCCGACCTCGACCGGGTCTGTGAGGAGGGGGTGGTGCTCGCGACGAACACCTCGACGCTCTCGATCACGACCATCGCGGCCGCCACCGACCGGCCGGAACTGGTCGTCGGCCTGCACTTCATGAACCCCGTCCCGGTGATGAAGGGCGTCGAACTGGTCGTGGGCGAGAAGACCGACGAAGCGGTGGTCGACACGGCCCACGAGTTCGCCGAGTCACTCGGCAAGGAGACCTGGGAGGCCGACGACAAGCCGGGGTTCGTCACCAACCGCATCCTGATGCCCTGGATCAACGAGGGCGTCCGGGCCTACGACGAGGGGGTCGCCGCCAAGTCGGACATCGACCGCGGGATGACACTCGGCACCAACGTCCCGATGGGACCGCTCGAACTCGCCGACCACATCGGTCTCGACGTGGTACTCGACGCCTCGGAGACGCTCCACGAGGAACTCGGCGACCGATACAAGCCCGCGTATCTCGTCAAGCGCAAGGTCGACGCCGGCGACCTGGGGAAGAAGTCCGGCAAGGGGTTCTACGAGTACGACTAGGCGCAAGCTGTCGGGTGGGACTGAAAGGGGCCGCCTTCTCGACTCCCGCGGCCCACTCTGCGCTCCTCGCCTCACTGCGTTCGGCTGCGGTGCTTGAGGAGCCGGGGTTCGTCGAGAAGGCGGGGGCTTTCGAGGTGTTTCCGCTACCAGCGACGGCGATCACGGAGAACAGCTCGAAAGCCCCCGGCGGTTCGAGGAAGGCGGGCGACGTAAGGACCGCAGGCCCCTTTCAGTCCCACCCGACACCTGCGGCAGACACGCCGTGCTCGGAACAGTCAAGTGTAAACAACCGAACGCCCAGGCATGGACTTCAGCCCGACTGCCGAGCAGAGACAGATCAGGGAGATGGTCGCGGAGTTCGTCGACGAGGAGGTCGTCCCTCGCGCGGGCGAAATCGACCACGAGGACGAGTTCCCCGGCGACCTGGTCGAGGACCTCGCCGAGCTGGGGCTGATGGGGATGCCGTTCCCCGAGGAGTACGGCGGGGCCGGCCTGGACTACCACGCCTACCCGATGGCGCTGGAGGAGATCTCCCGCGGGTCGGGCGGGCTGGGGACCATCGTCGCCGCGCACATCTCGCTCGCGGGCAACATGATCTACGAGTTCGGGACCGAGGCACAGAAACGGGAGTACCTCGAACCGCTGGCGCTCGGCGAGGATATCGGCGCGTTCGCACTCTCGGAGGCGGGTGCGGGCTCCGACGTTCCGGCGATGGACACGACCGCTGAGGAGAACGGTGACGGCTACGTCATCGACGGCGGGAAGCTCTGGATCTCGAACGGGTCGGTCGCCGACACCGTGACGGTGTTCGCCAAGACCGACCCCGAGGCGGGGCGGAAGGGCATCTCCGCCTTCGTCGTCCGTCCGGAGGAGGACGACGGGTTCATCGTGGAGGGGACGGAGGAGAAGCTCGGTGACAAGGGCTGTCCCACCGCGGAGCTCCGGTTCGACGACCTGTACGTCCCGGAGGACCGCCTGCTCGGCGAGGAGGGCGAGGGGTTCGTCCAGGCGCTGAAGACGCTCAACGGCGGGCGGATCACCATCGCCGCCCGGTCGGTCGGGATCGCCCAGGCCGCCCTCGACGCCGCGCTCCGGTACAGCCAGGACCGCGAGCAGTTCGACCAGCCCATCTCGGGGTTCCAGAGCATCCAGCACAAGCTCGCGGACATGGACACGAAGACCCGCGCGGCGCGGCTGCTGATGCACGACGCTGCCGACCGGAAGATCCGCGGCGAGCGGTTCATCAAGGAGGCCGCCCAGGCGAAGCTGTTCGCCAGCGAGGTCTCGCGCGAGGTGGCCAACGAGGGCATCCAGATACACGGCGGCTACGGCTACACCAGGGACTTCCCCGCAGAGCGGTTCTACCGCGACGCCAAGCTCAACGAGATCTACGAGGGGACCAGCGAGGTCCTCCGCAACACCATCGCGAACGACCTGCTGGACTGAACCGGGCCCCCGCGTCCCGCTCCGTCCGACCTCTCCGCCGGCCCGAGCCGTCCGTCCTCAGGTGAATCGATCGCCCGCAGAATCACTTTCACCTCGCTCGGTTGGCTCGTGGCTTTCCCCTCTCTCAGCCTCCCCCCGAACGCGATGTTGACCGACATCACGCACGTGACGCTGCTGGTAGCGGACCAGGACGAGGCGCTCGAGTTCTACACCGGGACGCTAGGGCTCGTGGTCCGCGACGACGTGGAGATCGACGAGGAAGGCATGGAGGGGCGCTGGCTCACCGTCTCGCCGTCCGACAGCGAGTTCCCGCAGATCGCCCTCGTCGAGCCGGACACGGCAGAGAAGAGCGATCGGGTCGGCTCGCAGGTCGCCGACTACGTGAACTTCGTGTTCGCGACCGACGACTTCGACGCCGACTACGACCGACTGCGCGAGGCCGGCGTCGAGTTCCACGGCGAGCCCACCGAGAACCCCTGGGGACGCGAGGTGGTGTTCGAGGATCCGTACGGGAACCGCCACGACATGCTGGAGCCCGCCGCGTAGGCCGCTCGTCCCACCGGTGGAGCCCGAACGGTCTCAGCCGGACGCTTCCAGGACTACGGGTCGGTGGCGTACGGGTTCTCCCGCTCCTGTGGCGGATCCTGGACCCGGAGGTACGGCGGCTCTTTCGTGTACTCGACGAGCGACGTCGTGCCGACGAACCCGCAGGGTGACTTCTCGAGGGTGACGTACTGGAGACCGTCGTCGGACAGCCAGGTCCGGATCACCTGTTCGGCGGCGGTCGTGTAAAACCCCGAGACCTCGTCGGATGTCTCCCGGGGATTGTGGACGTGGATCGTGAGGTCCTCCTCGCGGAGCATCCGTGACTCCTGCCAGTGACGGACGGTCCGGGCGTCGTCGGGACCGAGCGAGTCGACCATCGCGTCGGCGTTCACGAGCGCGAGTCGCGACCGGTCGGCCGAGCGGCCGGCGACGACCTCGAGGACCGACTGGACGCCGGTGGCGGACTCCCGGGCGGCGAAGACGTTCCGGTCGGTCTCGTCCCAGGCACCGATCTGGTCGAGGACGAACAGCCGGTCGGACTCGAGCAGTTCCGCGGTACGCTCCTCCCGGTCGGCCAGGAACGCGTCGAAGCCCCCCGGCCGCATCCGGATGGTCGGCACGAGAAACAGCGCCATCTCGCGGTCGAGCGCGGCGTGGACGATCGCGCCGAACAGCGCCCGGAGGTTGGCGTACCCGTCGTGTTCGAGGAGGACTCCCGTTCCAGTCGCCAGACCGCCGCCACAGAGTGCGTCTAGCCCGGAGACGCCGATGGGGGTGTGATGGTGGGTCTTGAGTTCGGGCGGCTGGGAGCGACGGGACGGGCCCACACGGACCCCGCCGGGGACGAACTCCAGTTCGACTCGACGGGTGTCGTGGTCGACTCCGCGCATCTTCGTCACTGTGAGGAACCGGTGGGGGTCGTCGTTGACCCGCTCGCGTGAGAGCTCGATGACGCCGTGGGTGCTGTACTGCAGCGGGGTCACTACCCGCGCGTCGGGATCCTCGGCCTCCGCGGTGAGGAGGGTCGTCGCCCCGAACTCCTCGGTGAAGAACTGGACGAGCTCCAGAACTGTCCGCCGGAACTCCCCGTCGTCGTCGCTCATGACCGACAGCCCCGAGACGGAGTCGAACACGACCCTGTCGACGGGCGTGAAGAAGTCGAGGTACCGCTGGATGTACCGGGCGGTAAACGGTGCGTTGAACGCGTCGCCGAGCACCTCCCCGCCGCCGTCGGGGTCGGTCTCGCCGAGGTGTCTGAGGACGAGTTCGTCGCCCCCCTCGAGTGTCTCGCCGGTCGTCGCGTGGACGGTCGCGAAGGCGATCTCGGGATGATCGAGATCGTAGTCGTACCCGGCGAACGAGTCGTGTAGCTCCTCGAAACTCTGCTCGGTGCTGATGAACAACCCCGATTCACCGTCTTCGAGACCGCTCTGGAGGAACTGCATTCCGAGCGTGCTCTTTCCGGTGCCCGGGCCGCCCGTGACCAGCACCGAGCGGTTGCGCGGGACGCCGCCGCGGAGCATCCCGTCTAGCACGGGGTCGCCGAACGGGGCGGGATCGCCTCTACTCATGCGGCCGTGTTCCCCACACCGGTTGAAATACCTGGGTGTGGGGTCAGCTATCGACGGCGGGGATCGGATGCCGGTGGTCGAGCGCATCGCCGGAACCGGAAGGTTGGCGTGGGGGCACCGCGTCTCTACATCCCATGAGCGGGGACGTCGCACGCGCTGGAGGCGTCACGGCCCGGTACCGCGAGACCGACGAGGAGCGACTCCTCGAGTTCGAGCGGGGGATCGACGGCGACGAGGACGAGAGTCCTCCGACCGCCACGGCCGTCGTCGCGCAGAACCGCGAGGGGTACGCGATGCTGAAGGTCCGGCCGACCGCCGACGGCGACGAACTCGAACGCTACTACGGGTTCGACATGGCGCTCGACCACGCGGCGGAACTGCTCGGCGTCCCGGTCACCGGTCTGCCGGTGCCCGAGGCGGCCGGGGACATGGGGATGTAGTCCCGCTCGGCCGGGACGGGGTGGCCCAGCGCGAACGGAGGACGGCGGTCCCTCGCCGCTCCTTCGCTCCCGGGTTACCCGAGCGGGAAAATTTTCTCCCGAACCACCAACTGAAACGGCACGGACTCGAAACCATTAACCCCGACAAGCCCGACCTTTCGGGTGACCTAACACCATGGCAACGCTGGAAATCAAGAACCTACACGCGGACGTAGCGGAGGAGGGTGGGGAAACCATCCTCCGGGGCGTCGATCTCGAGGTCTCCTCGGGGGAGATCCACGCCCTGATGGGCCCCAACGGGAGCGGGAAGTCGACGCTCGCGAAGATCGTCGCGGGCCACCCCTCGTACGAGGTGACCGACGGCGAGGTCCTGCTCCACCTCGAGGAGGGGGACTTCGGCGAGGAGTTCGACATCCCCGAGGACAAGCGCACCTGGGAACTCCTCGACCTGGAGCCCAACGAGCGGGCCGCGCTCGGCGTCTTCCTCGGGTTCCAGTACCCCGCCGAGATCGAGGGGGTCACGATGGTGAACTTCCTCCGAACGGCGCTCAACGCCAAGCTCGAGGAGCGCGAGGAGCTCTTCGAGGACGACGACGAGAGCGACGACGAGGAAGAGGAGGAGGCGGGCTACGACACCTCCCCGATGGAGGGTCCCGCCGACGAGGGCGAGGTCGGCGTCGCCGAGTTCCAGCAGCTCCTCGCCGAGAAGATGGAGCAGCTCGACATGGACGAGAAGTTCGCCCACCGATACCTCAACGCGGGGTTCTCCGGCGGGGAGAAGAAGCAGAACGAGGTTCTCCAGGCGGCGATCCTCGAGCCCTCGATCGCGGTTCTCGACGAGATCGACTCCGGGCTGGACATCGACCGGCTCCAGGACGTCTCGCACGGCATCAACGCCCTGCGGGACGAGCAGGGGACGGGCATCCTCCAGATCACCCACTACCAGCGCATCCTCGACTACGTCGAGCCGGACCACGTCCACGTCATGCTGGACGGGAAGGTCGCCAAGAGCGGCGACGCGTCGCTGGCCGAGGAGCTCGAGGACAAGGGGTACGACTGGGTCCGGGAGGAGAACCTCGAGGCCGCGTAACCGTCCGGGGTTACGCACAGGCTAATAAGTAAGCAGACACAAGCGATATCACTCACATGAGTTCCGAACAAGACCACCTAAAGGAGACCGACACCGAAGCCCGTTTCGAGTTCAAGAAGGAGGAGAAGTCCGCCTTCAAGTCCGAGAAGGGCCTGACCGAGGAGACCATCCGCGTCATCTCCGAGGACAAGGACGAGCCCGAGTGGATGCTCCAGCGCCGTCTGCGCGCGCTGAAGCAGTTCCAGCAGATGCCGATGCCGACCGACTGGCCCGGCCAGCCGGATCTGAGCGAAGTGGACATCGACGAGATCGTTCCGTACATCCGGCCGGACATCGAGACCCGCGGCGGCGCGGATAAGTGGGAGGACCTCCCCGACGAGATCCGCGACACCTTCGACAAGCTCGGGATCCCCGAGGCCGAGCGCAACGCCCTCTCGGGCGTCGGTGCCCAGTACGAGTCGGAGATCGTCTACCAGAACATGCAGGAGCAGTGGGAGGAGAAGGGCGTCATCTTCATGGACATGGACAAGGCGGTGCGCGAGCACCCCGACATCGTCCGCGAGTACTTCATGACGAAGTGCATCCCGCCCAGCGACAACAAGTTCGCCGCGCTCCACGGCGCGATCTGGTCGGGCGGCTCGTTCGTCTACGTCCCCGAGGGCGTCACGGTCGAGATGCCCATCCAGGCGTACTTCCGGATGAACTCCGAGGGGATGGGCCAGTTCGAGCACACGCTCATCATCGCCGAGGAGAACTCCGAGGTCCACTACATCGAGGGCTGCTCGGCCCCGAAGTACTCGGCGTTCAACCTCCACAGCGGGGGCGTCGAGGTGTTCGTCAAGGAGGGTGCCCACGTCCAGTACTCGACGGTGCAGAACTGGTCGAAGAACACCTACAACCTGAACACCAAGCGCGCCATCTGCGAGAAGGACGCCACGATGGAGTGGGTCTCCGGGTCCATGGGCTCGAAGGCCACGATGCTCTACCCGTGTACCATCCTCAAGGGCCCGGGCGCGACGGACAACCACATCACCATCGCCTTCGCCGGGAAGGGCCAGAACATCGACACCGGCGCGAAGGTCTACCACAACGCGCCGAACACGAAGTCGACCATCGAGTCCAAGTCCATCTCGAAGGACGGCGGCCGGACGAACTACCGCGGTCTCGTCCACATCGCCGACGGCGCGGAGAACTCCTCGACCAGTGTGGAGTGTGACGCGCTGATGTTCGACAACGAGTCGACCAGCGACACGATGCCGTACATGGAGATCGAGGAGTCGAAGGTCGACGTGGCCCACGAGGCTACCGTCGGGAAGATCGGCGACGAGGACGTCTTCTACCTCCAGTCGCGCGGGCTGGACGACGACGACGCCAAGCAGATGATCGTCGCCGGGTTCATCGAGCCCATCACGGAGGAACTGCCGATCGAGTACGCGGTCGAGCTCAACCGCCTCATCGAGCTCGAGATGGAAGGAAGCCTCGGATGAGCACGGGACTGCAATCCGTCGTCGGCGAGGGTACGGTACGCGAGATCAGCGAGGGCCGCGACGAGCCCGAGTGGCTCCTCCAGCGGCGGCTCGACGCCCTGGAGGCGCTCGACGACCTCGACTTCCCGGACGTCATCCGCACGCCGGGACGCAAGTGGACGGACCTCGCGGACCTGGAGTTCGAGTCGTTCGTCGACCCGCTCACCCAGGCCGAGGACAAGGAGTGGGAGACACCGGACGACGTCGACGTCCTCCCGTTCCACGAGGCCGTCGCGAGCGACGAGCACGACGTCGAGGGGGCGTTCGGGAGCGTCGTCGACCCGGAGACGAACTACCTGACCGCGCTCTCGACCGCGCTGTTCACGACGGGGACCGTCGTCTACGTCCCGGAGGGCGTCGACGCGGAGGACGTCAAGATCCGGACGACGATGAACTCCCGGTCGCTGTTCAACTACACGCTCGTCGTCAGCGAGAAGTCGAGTTCGGTGACGATCCTCGAGCGCCAGGAGACGGGCGAGGACGTCGACGGTAACCGCTACTACTCCGGCATCGTCGAGGTCGACGCCGGCGAGAACAGCTTCGTCCAGTACGGGAGCCTCCAGGACCTCTCGGAGGAGACGTACAACTACCAGATCAAGCGCGCGACGGCCGACACGTACGCGACGGCGAACTTCATCGACGCGAACGTCGGCTCGCGGCTCACGAAGACGAGCGTCGAGGTGAGCCTCGACGGCGACAGTTCGGAGACGAAGATCGTCGGGGCGTTCTACGGCCACGAGGACCAGCACTTCGACCTCGACTCGCGGGTCTGGCACAACGGCGAGCACACCACCGCCGACCTCGTAACCCGTGGGGTCGTCGACGACCACGCGCGCTCGGTGTACGAGGGCGTCCAGAACGTCGGTCGCGACGCCTGGGACACCTCGAGCTACCAGCGCGAGAACACGCTGATGCTCTCCGACGAGTCCGAGGCCGACGCGAGCCCGAAGCTCATCATCAACAACCACGACACCGAAGCGAGCCACTCCGCGACGGTCGGACAGGTCGACCGGCAGGACCTGTTCTACATGACCTCGCGGAGCGTCGACGAGCAGACGGCCCGGAACATGCTCGTCGAGGGGTTCTTCGTCCCCGTCCTCGAGGAGATCGAGGTCGAGGAGCTCCGCGAGGACTTCCAGAGCCGGGTCCGGGACCGCCTCGACCAGCGGACCGCGTAGGAGACGACCGCCGCGTTTTTCGTTTCTGCACTGCACTCGTCGAGCCGACGCGATCGACGAACTGCGGGTCGAACCATCGGGTGGGACTGAAAGGGGCCGATCGCTACGCGAACCCCGGCGACGTAAGCACCGCAGGGAGGCCGGAGGCCGACCGAGGAGCGTGGTTCGAAAGACGCCTCTGGCGTCTTTCGTCATCACGAGAGAGCGAAGCTCTCTCGAACGACAGCGAGCCGCGGGAGCGTAGCGGTCGGGGGCTTTCGAACCGGTTCCCTGTAGCAGTCGATGACAAAAACCGAAACGTCCCGAAAGCCCCCGGCGGTTTGAGTCGGGGGGCTTGCTGCGCTCCTCGCTTCGCTGTCGTTCGAAAGGCGCGAAGCGCCTTTCGCGATGACGAGGGACGCTTCGCGTCTCTCGAACCACGGTGCTTGCGTCGCCCGCCTTCCTCGAACCGCCGGCCCCTTTCAGTCCCACCCGATGCTCCCCGTCCGGGAGGCCGTTCTCGGGTGACCCACGGACGAGCGACGACACCACTTAAGTCCGTGCGAATCACACCACCGTCCATGACCGACGTACCGTTCGCCGGAGCGGGGGGGCGTCGATGAGCGTCTCCACCCCCGTCGGCTCGGACCACCAGCTCGCCCGGCTCCTCCAGATCGGGATGGTGCTCGAGGAGGTCGTCGAGGCCCGGGCGCACAAGCACCACGAGACGCTTTCGGACGTGGACGACGACGTCGTGGCGCTGCTGGAGGAGGCCGCCGAGGAGTCCGCGGAACACCGCCAGCGGCTGGAGGAACTGGTGGGCGAACTCGAGGCCGACCCCGTGGCCTACGAGGAGATCGAGCGGCTCGTCGCCGCACAGTACGAGGCCGACACCAACACCGACGGCGTGCTCTACGACCAGCTCGCCAGCGAGGAGACCGCCTACAAGTTCTACGACGACCTCATCGGTGCGATCGAGAACTCGGACGTCCGCTTCGGTATCGACCGCGACCGACTCCTCACCGTGCTCCGTGAGATCCGGGCCGACGAGGAGGACGGCGTCGAGGCAGTCACCCGTCTGATGGAGACCCGCGAATGAACACCCAGAACCAGTACCTGAAGGCTATCTACCTCGTCCAGGAGCAGGACGACGGCCCCGCCTCGACCGGCCGGGTCGCGGACCTGCTCGACGTCTCGCCGGCGAGCGCCAACGAGATGATCGGCAAGCTCGAAGAGCGCGGCCTCGCCGACCACGAGAAGTACAAGGGCGTCTCGCTCACCGACGACGGCATCGTCCTCGCCCGCGACGCCCTCCAGACGTACTGCATCATCGAACGGTTCCTCGTCGAGGTGCTGGAGGTCGAGGAGTTCCGCGCGGAGGCCCGCTCGCTCGAGACGGTGATCGACGCGACGGTCGCCGAGCGCCTCGACACCATCATCGACCGCCCGCCGGACTGTCCTGACTGCTTCGACGCCGAACACGACGTCTGCTCGCGGCTGCTCTCCGAGATCGACGTCGACTCCGTGGAGTCGGAAGCCGCGGACTGACCTTCCCACTCTCGAAGTGTTGAAGTAGCGCCTCCCGGTACTCCCGGACAGGAGTCCCGTGGTGTAGTGGCCAATCATCTGAGCCTTTGGAGACGTGCGAGCGTCGCTCTACGTCGAAGAAAGCTCAGGACGGCGGTTCGAATCCGCCCGGGACTATGACAGAGGCATTACACATGTGCGCACGGGTGCCCGACAGACCTAATCCCCACCCCCTCCACTCTCCGGCCAGTGCGCGTCCTGAACTACCTCGAACTCGCCGACCGGCTCGACCGCTCGGGGATCGGCACGTCGACGATGCACCAGCGCAAGGCGCTCGCCGATGCGCCCGTCGAGGTGCTCACGTCGCCGTGGCGCGGGGGATCGCTCGCCTCCGCGGCCGGTCGGCGCGTCCTCGGGAACCCCCTGTTCGCCGAGTACGACGTGGCCCACTGCAACCTAATCGGGCCAGCGAGCGTCGCGGTGGCGCGGCACGCAAAGCGGCACGACGTACCTCTCGTGCTCCACAGCCACGTCACCGCCGAGGACTTCGGGGAGTCGTTCCGGTATTCGAGCGAGATCGCCCCCGCGCTCCGGCGCTACCTCCGGTGGTTCTACTCCCAGGCGGACCTCGTGCTCTGTCCCTCCGAGTACACCCGCTCGAACCTCGAATCCTACCCCGTCGAGGCCCCCATCCGGACGATCACCAACGGCGTCGACGCCGACCGGCTGGATGGCCACGAGGACCTGCGCGAGAGCTACCGCGAGCGCTACGATCTCTCGCGAATGGTCGTCTTCGCGGTGGGGAACGTCTTCGAGCGCAAGGGGCTGTCGACGTTCTGTGAGCTCGCCCTGGAGACGGACTACGAGTTCGTGTGGTTCGGCCACTACGACACCGGGCCGCAGGCCTCCCCGACGGTGACGCGGTGGGTCGAGGACCCGCCGGAGAACGTGACGTTCACGGGATGGGTCGACGACATCCGTGGCGCGTACGGCGCGGGGGACGTCTACCTCTTCCCGACGAAGGACGAGAACCAGGGGATCGCGGTGCTGGAGGCGATGGCCTGCGGGAAGGCGGTCGTCCTCAGCGACATCCCCGTCTTCCGGGAGTTCTTCACCGACGGCGAGGACTGCCTCCTCTGTTCGTCCTTCTCGGAGTACCGCGACGCGCTCACCCGGCTCGCGATGGATCCCGGCCTCCGCGAGCGGCTGGGGGAGAACGCCCGCGAGACGGCGGCCGAGCACTCGCTCGACCGGGTGCGCGAGGGGCTCCTCGGCGCCTATCGGACGGTCTTCGAGGGCGGATCGACGGGCGGCGGGGAGAGGGACGGGGGTACGCGAGTCGCAACGGATTAGGGGGGTGCCGGAAAAGCGGACGACGATGCCGGAACTCCCGACCGTCGCGGCGTTCACGGACACGTACCTGCCGACGGTCAACGGCGTCACGTACACGATCCGGACGTGGCGCGAACGCTGGGAGCGCCGCGGCGGCCGGATGGACGTCGTCTACCCCGGGTCGCCGACCTACGACCCCGATGCCGGCGAACACCCCACGAGGGGGTTCGACTTCCCGTTCTACGACGGCTTCCGGATCGGCCTCCCGGGCATCCCCGACGCGACCGAAGACGTCGATGTGGTCCACGCCCACACCCCCTTCCTCCTGGGGCTCTCGGGGCGTCGGCTCGCCGGTCGGGTCGACGCGCCGCTGGTCGCCTCCTACCACACCCCGACCGCGGAGTATGCCGACTACCTGGCCGACGGCCGGCTCTCGGACACGGTCGAGCGCGTCGCGCTCGCCTACGAGCGGTGGTTCCTCGATGGCGTCGACAGCGTGGTCGTCCCGAGCGCCCCCGCGCGCGAACACCTCCGCGAGGTCGGCGTGGACGCGGCGGTCAGGATCGTCCCGAACGGCGTTGACACGGAGTTCTTCGGCCCCGTCGACGACGCGGCGTTCCGCGACCGGTACGGCCTCACCGGGACGCTCGTGGGCTACACCGGTCGTCACGGCTTCGAGAAGGACCTCGGCGCGATACTGGCGGCGGTCGACGGGCTCGATCCGGACCTGACGGTCGTCTTCGGCGGCGACGGCCCCGCTCGCGAGACGCTGGAGCGTCGTGCGGCCGAGGTGGACGCCGACGTCCGGTTCCTCGGCTTTCTGGAACGGGAGGAACTCCCGGCGTTCTACTCCTCGCTCTCGGCGTTCCTCTTCCCGAGCCCGGTCGAGACACAGGGGCTGGTCGCCCTGGAGGCGAACGCCTGCGGGACGCCCGTCGTCGGCGTGGACGCGGGGGCGCTCGCCGAGACGGTCGTCGAGGGCGTCACCGGCTACCGGTTCGAGCGTGGCGACGTCGAGGGGTTCCGCGAGAGCATCCGACGGACGCTCCGGGAGTCGGTGGACCTCCGCGAGTCGTGTCTCGAGAAGCGCGAGTCCACCTCGGTCGAGCACGCCGTCGACCGGCTCGCCGAGGTGTACGACGAGGTGCTGTGACTCTCCCCGGGGGCTCGCCTCCCCCGGCGCGAGGTTCATGCTCCTCTACCGTCTCCTGGACAGCATGGGGCTAGTCGAGGCGGTCGTCGTCTTCGTCGTGGGCTACGTGAGCGGGACGGTCACCCGGTGGTTCGCGGGGCTCGCGGCGATCGCCGCGCTCGTCCTCGCGGTGCTGGGTCTCGCGGCCCCGGCGTCGTTCTTCGCCATCGCCGACCCCGTGCTGTCGTTCTACGCGGGGAACGAACTCCTGTTCCTGTCGGGGTTCCTCTTCGCCATTGCCCACCGCTCGACGGAGGACTGACCTCGTCGAGCGGTCGCTTCCGGGATCGAAAGAGCGGGAGACAGCGCCGCGGTTTCGCGCTCAGTCCTCGAGCGCGTCGGCCACGCGTGCGACCTCACGCCGGAGGTCGTGGAGCTCGTCTCGGACCTTGCGGACCTCGCGGACGAGTTCCTCGTTGCTCTCCTCCTCCTCGCCGCGGCCGCCGGGGCCACCCGGACCGCCGCCCATGCCGCCGGGGCCGCCGCCGCCCATCATGCCACCCATCATCTGCGCGAACGGGTTGCCCCCGCCCATGCCGCCGGGGCCGCCGGGTCCGCCGCCGCCCATCCCGGGCGGACCGCCGCCGCCCATCATCTCCTCCATGCGCTCGCGGGGGTCCTCGCCCTCGCCGCCCTCGCCCTCCCGCTCCTCGGCGCGCTGCTGTCGGATCTCCTCGACGCGCTCGCGGAACGACTTCTCCTCGCCCTCGCCGCCCTCGGCGTCGCCGCCTTCGGCGCCTTCACTCCCTTCCTCGACGTCCGGTGCGCTCTCCTCGGGTTCGTCGTCTGCCATGCCAGCGCGTTCGGCTACGGACGGGAAAAACCCCCGGATACGGAACGCCGCCCGGGCGGTCGTGGCGGACTCGATGCCTGGCCGCTCAGTCGCCCCGTCGCAGCAGGAGGCCGATGCCGCCGACTGCGACCAGGAGCAGCGAGAAGTTGAACGCGGCGCTCACGAGCGGTCGGTACCCGCTGGTTATCCAGACGGTGATCGCGCGCGAGACGCCGGTGTAGAAGCCGAACAGCGCGACCATCGCGGTCACCGCGAGGACGACCACGCCGGCCCACTTCAGGTACTCGACCGGTCGCTCCGTGTCGGCGCGGTCCGCACCGGTGGCGGTCTCCTCGTCGTCGCCGGACCCCGTTCCCGTATGTTCGTCGTCGGTGTCGGTCCCGGTCGCGCGGTCGCTCACGCCGACCACCTCCGGGTCAGCAGTCCGGCACCGAGGAGCGCCACGGTCGCCGCGAGGAGGCCGAACCCGGACCCCTCTCCGCCGGTGGTCGGCTCGGGTGTGGCCGCCTCGCGCGGCTCCTCCCCCTCCTCGGCGAAGTCACCGACCCGGAGCCCCGTCTCGCGGGTGGTGGTGTTCGTCGGGACGACCTCCGTCGGATCGAGGCTGGCGGGCGCGCGCGCCGTCGAGACGATCACGCCGTCGCGCCAGAGCACCGCGTCGAGGTAGTAGTTGTACTGCGAGGGGACCTCGAGGGTCACGCCCGGGGTGACCGTCCGGCCGGGCCGGACGTCCCCGACGGCGGTGCTGGCGCGGTCCGCGACGATGTTCGAGTCGACCTGTCGGGCGGTCACGACCAGCCGGACGTCGCCCGCGGGCTCGTCGCCGGCGTTCGTCAGGTAGGCCGAGACGTTCAGCGTCGTCCGGTTCCCCTCGGTCGACAGGACCGAGTACTCGACGGCCGGGAGGTCGGCGGGCGCGCCGTCGAACCGCTCGAAGTCGAGCGCGGACTCGGTGTACGCCGGTTCGAGCGTCCCGACGCCGCGGACCGTCGTCTCGGCGGTCCGGACCCGGCGGCCGTCCTCGTAGACGATGGTGTCGATGCGGTAACCGCCCTCGCGCGGGACCGAGAGGTTCGCCGTGACCGCCAGCTCCTTGCGGCCCTCGACGGTCCCGAGGTCCCGCTGGACGGTGGCCGCTACGAGCCCCGTCTCGGCGTCCGTCGCCCGGAACAGGACGGTCACGTTTTCGGCGTCACCGCCGAAGTGTCCGAGCCGCGTCGTCACCGACAGCGTGGCCGTACTCCCGCCCACCTCGCCGGGGGCGATGGTGGTCTCGGTCACGTCGAACCTGGAGGGTCTGACGTCCTCCTCCGGTGCGGCGACGATGCCGGGCACCAGGGAGACGAGGAGGACAGTCACGGCGAGGACGAGGGCGGCCCCCGCCGCGAGCGATCGTTCAAGGCGCATACCTCGCGGGTGACCGTCGACCGGTAAGGGTCTTGTGTGGGCGAGCGTCCGGAGTCGTCCGTCGTGATCCGGGGAGAATCCCCGAGAGGGACGCTCTCGACCACCTCGACGACACGCTCCCGAAAGAGGTCGGGGACGACGAGACGAAACCAGTCGGCTTTCGGTCCTCCACTCGAACACGTACACACGATGCGGTCCGGAACCGACAGTGACGAACGGGGGGGCAAACCGTACGTCCAGCCGTGGAAGGTCCGGATACTGCTCACCGCGCCCCGGAGCGCGGTCGCGGGGGCCACCGCGGCTCTCCTCTTCGTGTCCATGGCGGCGGTCAGCCTCTCCCCGTTCAGCCCGCTTGCCGATCCCCACCCGCTCGTCTACGTCTACGGGGCGTTGATCGGCGGAAACCTCACCCTCATCACCGTGGTCGTCTCGATCAACCAGCTGCTGGTCTCGCGGGAGCTGATGACGCCCGACGAACTCCGATCGCAGATCGACGGCGTCATCGACTACCGCCAGGACGTCGAGGAGTCGGCCGGGCGGGTCGCGCCGGTCGAACCGATGGGGTTCCTCCGGCTCCTGCTCGAGAGCACCCGCCGGACGGCCCAGGATCTGGGCGGGCTGGCGTTCAGCCAGACGGACGCCGAGACCGCGGACGAGATCGGCGACCTCGTCTCACAGATCACCCGCAAGGTCGACGAGGTCGACGACCTCCTCCAGGACGGCGACGCCTCGATGTTCCACGTCCTGTCGACGACCCTGGACACGAACTACGCGCGGGAGATAAACCAGCTCCGCCGGATCGACCACCGCCGCGGGGACCGGCTACCCCCACAGGTGACCGAGTGGGTGGAGGCGCTCGTCGGCGAACTCCAGAACATCGACATCGCGCGACAGTACTTCAAGTCGGTCTACCTCCAGCAGGAACTCGCCACCCTCTCGAAGCTCCTGTTCTTCACGGGCCTGCCCTCGATCGCCGTCGTCGCCGCCGCGCTGTTCCTCTTCACCGGATCGAGCGGGCCGGCCGTCCCGCGCACCCTCCTGTCCGCGCTCGCCCCGACGGTGGTCGCCGTCGGACTCCTGCCGCTGACCGTGCTGTTCGCGTACATCCTCCGGACCGCGACGGTCCTCCACCGGACGGCGGCGATCGTCCCCTTCACCGCACCCGCCCAGGAGCGGTGAGGCCGGGCGGCGGCCCGCCCTCAACCGAACGCGCCGAGGCTCGACTGCAGGTCACGCCCCTCGCGTTCCTCGGCGAGTTCGTGCCCCACGAGGTCGCGCAGGTCCACGGCGTAGGTCGTTCCCGCCCGCTCCACGACGAGCACGCGGCCCTTGACGCCTCGAACGGTCCCCACGAGAAGCGTCTCGGGGACGGGCTGGTCGGCCAGTTCGAGGTCGTAGTCGAACGCGACCCGGTCGACGGCGCCGAACTCCTCCACGAGGGCCGCCCACGCCCGCTCGTCCACCTCGCGGTGGAACCCCCGTATCTTGGTCGGGACGCGGACCCACTCGGTGAGCCGGTCGTCCTCGTTGAGGTCCGACTCGACCTCGCGGGCGATCCGGCCGTCGGCGACGGTGTAGGCGAGAGCGCCCCGATCCGCCCCCTGCTCGCGCAACCGGGTCTCCAGCCGCCAGGTGCGCGTGACGCCCACCTTGAACGTGTCGGGGGCGAACGCCGCGAGGTAGACGACGTGCTCCTCGTCGCTGTCGGCGTTGTTCGCCACGGACCAGGGGACCGTGTGGACCTCACAGTAGGGGGCTCCGGCGTTGGGGCAGGCGTCGTGCCGACCGTTCTGGACCGTCCCCGCGCAGTGTCGCTCGCCGAGCGAGTAGTCGAGTTCGGTCCCCCGGTCGAGCGCGAGGCGGGTCACCTCGCCCTCTTCGGCCAGCAGGAGGGCGGGGTCCGGCACCGTGTCGTATCCGACGACCTGCACGTCCCGTCCTACCGCGCGGTCGGGTAAAGGCGTGCCGTTCGGTGAAACGCGGTGCGATAGTGGACTCGGCATCCGTGTCCCGGCCAGCGATCGGGACTCCGGACGACGGCCGGGCCGCGCGACGTAGAACTTTGTAGGTGAAGCCCGAACACGGGGTATGCTCGACAGTTCGCTGGAGGTGACAGTCGGGGAGGGCGTCAGCTTCCGATTCACCGTCTCGAACGGGACGGGCGCCCCCGTCGAACTCACCTTCCGCGACGCCTGCCGGGCGGACTTCACGGTCAGGCACGCCGACGAGGAGGTCTGGCGGTGGTCGGAGGGACGGATGTTCACCCAGGACATCGGCCACGCCCGGCTCGAACCCGGCGAGGAGGCCGTCTTCGAGGAGGAGTGGCCCGACCCCGATCCGGGGGACTACACCGCCGAGGCGACCCTCCGCGTGGACGAGTACGACGTCCGCGCGGAGACGCCCTTCTCGGTGTAGTCGTCGGCCGTCGGTCCTCAGTCGTCGAGCCCCGGGACGCCACCCTCCAGCAGTTCGCGGACGCACGCCCTGACCGCCTCGTCGCTCCCCCGCTCGGCCTCGAACCCGAGGTCGGCGAGCTTCTCCACTGCGAGGCGCATCCGCGGGACGTCGCCCGTCCACCCGCGGTCGCCGCCGGTGAACTCGTACTCGGGGTCGAGCCCCATCTCCTCTGCCACGATGTGTGCGATGTCCGTGACCGACGTCGTGGTGCGCGTGCCGAGGTTGTAGCTGTTCACCGGGGCGTCGGCGTGCTCGACGACGTGGCACATCGCGGCGATACAGTCCTCTATGTGCATGTAGGACTTCTCCTGGCGGCCGTCGCCGAGTATCTCGAGGCTGGTGGGGTCTTCGCGGAGCTTCGCGATGAAGTCGGGGATCACGGCTCCCAGTTGCAGGCGCGGGCCGACGATGTTGGCGAACCGGAAGTTCCACACCGTGAAGTCGTGGCTGTGTGCGTACACCGAGAGCAGCGACTCCTCGGCGAGCTTGGACGCGCCGTAGATGCTGATGGGTTCGAGCGGCGCGTAATCCTCGGGGGTCGGCATGGGTGCCTCCCCGTACACCGTCGAGGAGGACGTGAACGCGATCTCCGTCACGCCCACGTCGTCCATCCGGCCGACGAGCGACTCGGTGAGCGCGTTGTTCAGCCTGAACTGCGAGAGGTCGTCCCGGTCGGCGGCCTTGTCCGCGGCGAAGTGGAACACCCCGTCGAGGTCGGGCGTGACCGCCCGCTCGACGACCGACTCCTCCCGGAGGTCGCCCTCGACGGCCTCGACGCCGTCGGGCACCCACGAGGGGGCCCCGTTCGAGAAGTCGTCGACGATACGGACGTCGTTGTCCGCGGCCAGCCGTTCACAGAGGTGCGACCCGACGAACCCCGCGCCGCCCGTGACGAGGAGGTTCGCGTCCGTCAGTTCCATACGCTCCGAACCGACGGCCGCGGCAAGTGTATTCCGGTAGAGTCAGGATCGGATCCCTTCGGTCCGCCGGCGCGACCGGGGTCGGCCGAGCGAAGCGAAAGGACCTACCACGGTCGCACCCTCGCACTCCCCATGCAGGGGGACAGAGAGGTGTGCGTCCTCAGGCTGGGCCACCGGCCCGGCCGGGACAACCGGATGACGACCCACGTCGGGCTGACCGCGCGCGCGCTCGGGGCCGACCGGGTCGTCATCGCGGGCGACGCCTCGGACTCGCGGGCGACTATCGAGGACATAACCGCCAGGTTCGGCGGCCCCTTCGAGGTCGAACTGAGCGACGAGTGGCGATCGCTCGTCCGGGAGTGGCCCGGCGCGGTCGTCCACCTGACGATGTACGGCGAGCGGGTCCAGGACGTCGAGGGGGAGATACGCGAGCGACACCGATCGGACCCGCTGCTGGTCGTCGTCGGCTCCCAGAAGGTGCCGTTCGACGTCTACGAGGCCAGCGACTACAACGTCGGCGTGACGAACCAGCCCCACTCCGAGGTGGCGGGCCTCGCGGTGTTCCTCGACCGGCTGTTTGAGGGCCGCGAACTCGACCGCGAGTGGGAGGGCGCGGACCGGAAAGTCGTCCCCCGCGCGACCGGGAAGGAGGTCGTTCCCGTCGACGCGGACGACGACGAGGGCGCGGCTGGAGGTGACGGGGTCGACTCGTCCGGCGACGGGTCGACGGGCCGCCCGGCGGACGGGGGCCCGTAGCGGTCGGCCGAACGGAAGCTTTACCCGGCCAACCCACCGATTCGACCGTAATGGCGTACGAGGAACTCCTGGAGGACCCGGTGATACAGAAGTACCTCCACGAACTCGTCGGTCCGACCGGGATGCCCGTCGCGGCGTCGCCCCCCGACGGCGAGGTGACCGACGAGGAGCTCGCCGAGGAGATCGGTCTCGAGCTGAACGACGTGCGTCGAGCCCTGTTCATCCTCTACGAGAACGATCTGGCGACCTACAGGCGGCTCCGGGACGAGGACTCGGGGTGGCTCACCTACCTCTGGACGTTCGAGTACGACAACATCCCCGAACGGCTCGAGGAGGAGATGCACCGACTGCTCGACGCACTGGAGGAGCGCCGGCAGTACGAGATGGACAACGAGTTCTACCTCTGTGAGACCGACTCCATCCGGTTCGAGTTCGGCGAGGCGATGGAGTTCGGCTTCGAGTGTCCCCAGTGTGGCTCCGAACTCGTCTCGATGAGCAACTCCCAGCTGGTGGAGGCGATGGACCGGCGGATCGAGTCGCTGCGCGAGGAGCTGAACGTCCAGCCCGAGGAGGCAGAGGCGTAGCCCGGATGGTCGTCCTCGCCACGAAGCTCTACGTCGGGGGCGACGCCCGCCAGCGCGCCCTCGACTCGCTGTCGTCACAGGTCGGCAACACGCTCGGCGACCTCGACGTCGAGTGGTCGGTCGGCCTCCGCGAGGACGGGTTCCCCTCGGTGACCGTCGAGGGCGAGGACGCCCCCGTCGCCCGGAACCTCCTCCGCGAGGAGTGGGGCGCGATAACCCCGCACCGCGAACCCGGCGAGGTCTACGCGGGAACGCTCGAACGCTGGGACGACGAGGGGTTCTACCTCGACGCCGGCGAGGAGGTGTTCGTCCCGGCCGACGGGCTGGGGCTCGGCCCCGGCGATCCCTCGCAGATCCGCCAGCGGTTCGGGCTCGTCCAGCACGTCCCCCTGCGGTTCGTCGTCGGGGAGGAGGGAGTCGCGAGGCTCGCCGACGAGGAGCGCGACAGGCTCTACGAGTGGACCCGCGGGGAGGGTCGCGTGAACGTCAACTCCGCCACGCGCTCGGAGGTCCGCGCGACGATCAACCGCGCGGGCCACGCCGAGGACATCGTCACGGTCGAGCGTCTCGGCCTGCTCGAGCAGAGCGTCGTCTGCCGGGAGGGGACGGACCCGCCGGGGCTGATCGCCTCCATCGGGGAGTACCTCCCCGCCGAACTGCTGGCGGTGGTACCGTGAGCCGACGCCGGCTCCTCGCCGGGGTCGGCCTCCTGCTCCTGGTCGGTCTCTCGGGCTGTTCGACGATCCTCGGTCCCGGCTCCGTGAACCAGGCCGACCTCGCGGCCGACCCCGGCGGGGGCGAGTACGAGTGGGGGACCGACGCCGCCGCCTACCTCGAGGTCAACCGGAACAACTACACGGCCGTCTACCGGGTCGGCAACCGGACGACGGGGAACCTCCAGCCGCCGTACACGATGGAGCTCTACGACCGCGACGCGCTGGGCACCGACCAGCCGCTCGACCCCTCCTCGCTCCAGTTCCGCTACGAGAACGGGACGCGCCTCCGGTTCGTGTCCGGCGAGGAGAGCGAGTCGGCGGACCTCGTGATGGTCAGGGAGAACGGCTCGCGGGTCGACGTCCCCGAGGAGAAGCTGGTGGTGAACAAGACCCGGCGACGGACCCGGGTGTACGTCCCGACGAACGAGACCGGACAGCTGGCGTTCACGGCCCCCAAGAACGGCAAGCAGATCGCCACACCGACGTTCGTCCGCGGCTCCTACGAGCTCGTGCTCCCGGAGGGAACCTCGGTGGGGCTGCCGGTCCTGGCGCAGGTCTCGCCGGGTGCCTCGCGCACCGAGACCGTCGACGGCAGGGTCCACGTCTACTGGGAGAACGTCGACCAGGCCCCGTCGCTGGTGGTCCGGTACTACCTCGACCGGGACCTCCTGCTGTTCGGGGGGATGGTCGCCCTGCTGTTCGTGCTCGGAGCCGGCGGCGCGGTCTACTACTACCGGCAGATACAGGAGACGGTGAGGAAGCGCGAGGAGGTCGGCCTCGACGTCGACACTGGCGACGACTCCGACGGCGGCGGCCCGCCCGGCTTCGGCTGATACGCCGGCGCACCGGGTCGGTTTTGACGACGGCGCGTCTACGGCGTCCATGAACGTCGCGCTGGTCACCGTCGGCGACGAACTCCTCGCCGGCGACACCGTCAACACGAACGCCGCGTGGCTCGGTCGCCGGCTCGCAGAGCGGGGCGTCACCGTCGAGCGCGTGACGACCGTCCCCGACAGGACCGATGACATCGCCGAGGTGGTCACCGAGTACCGGGAGCGGTACGACGCCGTCCTCGTGACGGGTGGGCTCGGGCCGACACACGACGACGTGACGATGGCGGCCGTGGCGCGGGCGTTCGGCGTGGACCTGATCGAGAGCGAGTCGGTGCTGGAGTGGCTCGCCGAGAACGGCGGCTACTCCCGGCAGGATCTCACCGAGGGCACGTCCCACGTCCCCGAGGGCGCACGGCCGCTCCACAACGACGTGGGGGTCGCTCCGGGCTGTGTGATCGGGACGGTGTACGTCCTCCCCGGGGTCCCCTCGGAGATGGAGGCGATGTTCGAGCGGGTGGCCGGGGAGTTCGACGGCGAGGTCAGCCACGTCGAGTTCGTCGACGCGGACGAGCCCGAGAGCGGCCTGCTCGACCGATTCGAGGCCCTCCGCGAGCGCTTCGAGGTCAAGGTGGGGTCGTACCCCGGCGAGCACGTCCGGGTGAAACTCGAGGGTGAACGAGAGGAGGTCGAGCGTGCGGCGGCCTGGCTCCGGGCGAACGTCACCGCACCGGGGGAGGAGTAGCGCGGGCGGACTTCAGCGGTAGAGGTACGCCAGCCAGCCGGCGGTCAGCGCGAGCGAGGCGATACCCACGACCCAGCCGGAGGCGTCTATCGCCCCGGCGTTCACCGTCTCCTGCAGCGGGAGGTACATACCGGCGCGTACCCGGGGTGACGGTTTATGCCTTCCGGGGTCGCGCCGGGGATCAGATCCCCCACGGGTTCTCGTCCGGAACGATGACCCGTTCGCGGTCGTCGATCGCGTCGATGCGGTCGATCGCCGAGTCGTCGAGCGCGAGCTCGCGGGCCGCGAAGTTCTCCCGGAGGTGGTCCCGCCCGGTCGCCTTGGGGATCGGGACGACCCGGTCGTGATCGAGCAGCCACGCCAGGCTCACCTGGGCTGGGGTCGCGTCGTACTCGTCGGCGACCTCGTTCAGCACGGGGTGATCGAGGACCTCGCCCCGCCCGAGCGGCGAGTAGGCGACGAGATAGAGGTCGTGGCGGCGTGCGTACTCGACCAGCTCGGTCTGGGGAAGCAGCGGGTGCATCTCGATCTGGTTGGCGAAGACGGGCGCGTCGAGGATCTCCCTGGCCTCGTCGAGGAGCGCCGGCGTGAAGTTGCTCACGCAGACGTGCTCGACGGCACCCTCTGCGTGCAGCTCGTCGAAGACGGGGAGCGTCTTCTCGGGGTCGTAGGCCTTCGTGGGCCAGTGGACGTAGAGCATCTCCACGGATTCGACGCCGAGCCGATCGAGGCTCTCCCCGAACGTCCGGCGAACGTCCTCCGGTGCGAGGTTCGTCGGGTGGATCTTCGTCGCGAGCCGGACGTCCTCCCGGTCGACCGGAGCGGACGCGATCCCGCGCCCGACCGCGCGCTCGTTGTCGTACATCTGGGCGGTGTCGACGTGGCGGTACCCGATCTCGAGCGCCGCCTCGACGGAGGCCGCACACTGCTCGGGGTCCGTGTTGCCGGACGTTCCGAGCCCTATCGCGGGGAGATCGTCGGACATATCGCCGTGGACGGCAGCCGGAACCATAGTAGCGTTTGGAACCGGTAACACACGCCGGACGGGGACGATCCCCCCGTCCGTGCGTAAAGACTTCCAAACGCTACTATAAACCGTTACCGTCGTCCCGCTCGCCGTGCCGTAGCTGTTCTGCGACGCCAGCGAGAACGATCACCGATACCGTGTTCGGCGGGCCCGGCTCCGGGCGGGCTCCGGGGGAGTTTTCCTCACTCGACGGGAACACCGGACCATGCACCGTATCGGGGTCGTCGTCAACCCCATCGCCGGGATGGGCGGTCGCGTCGGACTGAAGGGGACGGACGACAAGGTCGACGAGGCGATAGAGCGCGGTGCCGAGCCGCGTGCGCCCGGGCGGGCCGTCGACGCGCTCCGCGCGCTCCGCGAGCGTGCGGGGGGGCTCGGCGAAGGGGTAGAGATCCTCGCCTGGGGCGGCCGGATGGGCGAGGAGGAGGCCCGCGAGGCGGGCTTCGAACCCGTCGTCCCCGGCGGACCCGCGAGCGACGGGGTGGGCGACACGACGGGGGAGGACACCCGCGAGGCCGTCCGGGCGTTCGTCGATTACGGGGTGGACCTCGTGCTGTTTGTCGGCGGGGACGGGACCGCCGTCGACGTGGCCGAGACGCTCTCTGAGCTGGGATCCGAGACGCCGATGCTCGGGGTTCCGGCGGGAGTCAAGGTCTACTCCTCGGTGTTCGCGGTGACCCCCCGTGCTGCCGGGCGGCTGGCGGTGGTCTTCGACACGACGGAGACCCGCGAGGTGAACGACATCGACGAGGACGCCTATCGGGGTGGGGAGGTCCACACCGAACTCCGGGCGCTGGCGGAGGTGCCCGTCGGCGAGGACCTCCAGTCCTCGAAGCAGGTGGGCGGCGGCACGGTCGAACAGCTCGCCGAGGGGGTGGCCGCGGACGCACGTGAGGACACCGGCGGGACCTACGTGCTCGGACCGGGGTCGACGCTCGCGACGGTCAAGCGCGAGCTCGGATTCGACGGGACGCCCCTGGGCGTCGACGTCTGGCGCGACGGCGAGGTCCTGGTGCTCGACGCCACCGAGTCCGACATCCTCGAACACCTCGGCGACCGGAACACCGTCGTGGTCTCGCCCATCGGCGGCCAGGGGTTCGTCTTCGGCCGCGGGAACCCCCAGATATCGCCCGACGTGATCCGGCGCTCGGCGGTGGAGGTCGTCGCCTCGCGCTCCAAGCTCGACGACACGGGTGTGCTCCGGGTCGACACGGGCGACGTCGACCTGGACGAGGAACTCCGCGGCTGGGAGCGAGTCCGCGTGGGGCGGTTCGAGCGGCGGATGGTCAAGGTCGTCTGAGGTGGGGTTCGCGCTGCCGGGCCGGTCTGCGGCGGCATTTAATGGAGGATGCGGCCATCTCCGTCCATATAGTGAAGATTAAGGTCATAGAAGGATTGCTATCCATGTATGGAGACGCGGAAGGTCCAGCGCCTCGGTCCCTCGACGCTGGCGATGACGCTGCCGGCGGAGTGGGCCAAGGCCCAGGACGTGGAGAAGGGTGACGAGGTGTCGCTGCGGATCGGCTCGAAGGGCACGCTGACGGTGATGCCCGAGTCGGTCCAGCAGGAGGAGAGCGAGGCGGTGATCCACGCGGGCGAACTGGACGCCGACGCCGTCGAGCGGGCCATCCTCGCCCAGTACGTGCTCGGCCGCCGCGTCATCGAGGTGCAGGCCGAGGAGGGGGGGATGCTCGACTCCTCGACCATCAACGCCGTCTACAACGCCGAGACACAGCTGATGGGGCTGGGCGTCATAGAGGAGACGCCCGAGCGCATCGCCATCCGCTGTAGCGTGGATCCGGAGGACTTCACGCTCGACAACCTGCTGCTCAGGCTCGAATCGACGGGTTCGACGATGCGCAACGAGGCGATCAAGGCGCTCGCACACGGCAACCCGGACCTCGCCCAGCGGGCGCTCAACCGGGAGCGGCAGGCGAACAAGATCTTCGTGCTGCTGCTGCGGCTCATCTTCACCGCCTACCAGAACCCGAACCTCGCCCGCGCGGTCGGTCTCGACGACGGCTTCCCGCTCATCGGCTACCGGTCGATCGCGAAGAACCTCGAACTCACGGCCGACAACGCCGAGGACATCGCCGAGATCGTCCTCGAGACGGAGGGCCACACGCTGAACGTCGACAGCTCGACGATGCGGGAGATACGCGAGTTCACCGACGCCGTCAACGAGATCACCGAACTCGGGGTGAAGGCGGCCGTCGAGCGCGACTACGACATCGCGATCGAGGTCAAGCGACTGTTCCGCGAGATCGAGGACCGCGAGCGGGAGATGCTCGCCGAACTCCCCGAGATGGACAACGAGGACCTCCTCCAGGTGCGCGAGGTGCTCGTCAGCCTCCAGCAGACCGCCCAGTACGCCGTTCGGAACGCCGAGATCGCCACCAATCTCGCGCTCGACGAGGACTCGGACTACGTCACCATCTCGTAGGCCGGTCGTGTGACCGAGAGGAACCCTCCGTCGTCCGTGGGTGTCGGCGTTCCCCCCGCCCCGTCGCCCGGGGTAGGCGTCGGCGTCCCGCTGAGCAGCCCGCCGTCGCCCTCCGTCTCGCTCGGGGACGGTGCCCGCTCAGTTGGGGTGGAGGTCGCCGTCGACGGCCCGGACGCGGGCGTGCCCGCATCCGTGTCCCCGGGTGCCCCCGCTACCCCCGGTGTAGCTGTGGTCGTCGTGGTCTCGTTCCCCGCCGAGCCCGCATCGGTACTGTCGTCCGACTCCTTCGTCCCGAATATATCTGTCTCGACCGTCCGCTCGTAGGTGAGCGCGTCGAGGGGGACCCGTATCTCCGCCCCGTCCGGGAGTTCGATCTTCGCGTAGAACTCCATGCGGAGTTCGGTCACCTGGTCGTTCCGGAGGTGCGAGACCCACCACTCGTCGAGCCGACCGTTCTCGATGGCCGTCGTCGCCGTGACGTTCTCCGTCGTCCGCCCCTCGATCACGTACTCGTGGTCGCTCGATCCCCGGCCGACCACGATATCGTTCATCGCGATGGTGTAGCCGATCTCGGTGACGACGTAGGGGATCGTCTTCGGGTTGTAGACGAGGAACGAGGTGCGGATCGGCGTCCGTGCGTCGGTGACGTTCCCCCACGCCGCCGTCGTCCGGTTGACGTAGAGAACCGGATCGGAGACGAGCGCCCGGTCGGCGTTCACCGGCCGCGTCTCCTCCGATTCGAACGCGCCGATGAGGTCCGTCTCCACCTGCTCCTCCTGCGTGAGCGAGACCGAGCGGTTCCCCAGCGTCGAGGCGGTGACCGTGGCGTCCACGGTGACTGTCGTGTTCTCGTCGTTCCCGACGTGGGTGACCCACCACGCCGGGATGCGCTCGTTGCGCATCCGGGTGGTGAACCCGAGTGTCGAGTTCCCCCGCTCGATCGAGAGACCCTCCTTCGTCCCCGCGGCCATCGCTACGTCGTTCATCCGGACGGTGTAGTCGACGGTCGTGCCGCCGAGGGCCACCCCCGCGGGGTTCGGGTTGTTCACCACGAGGTCGGTCTCTATCTCGGTCGTCTCGTTCGCCACCTCGCCGAAACGGTTCTCGACGCCGACCACGGCGGGTGCGCCCACCACGCCGAGGAGGGCGGCGGTTCCGACCGCGGCGATCACCACGGCCAGCACGACCAGGGCCGTCGTGGCCCGTCCGAGCGCGCGTCGGTTCCCCGACCGGTCTCGACTCATTCACCCGGGGGTCGTCGGAGGTACTCAAGTGTCTCGGGTTCGAATCGGTGTGGAAGCGGCGGTGTTAAGTGCGTGGTGTCGGAGTCACGCGTATGGCCACGCAGACCGAAAGCGGGGGGGACATGTCCCTCGGGCTGACCCTCCTGTTCGGTACGCTCGGCGTGCTGGGGGCGTTCGGGATGTACCTGTTCGCGACGAGCGGTAACCAGGTCTCCTCGGGCTGGGCGTTCGCGATCGCCATGCTCGCCGCCGCCGTGCTCGTGACGGTCATCCACGTCTACGACTGACCCGGCGGCCCGCGTGGATAGGGCGCAGAACCACCGCCACGAGAACGGTTAAGAGCGTCCGTTCCCTATCACTGATCATGGGACAGTTCAGCGAGGAAGACGAGCGCATCCTGTCGTACCTGCGCGAGAGCGTGTCGGCCGGCGAGCGCTACTTCCGCGCGAAGAACATCGCCGAGCGGGTGGGGCTGACCGCGAAGCAGGTCGGCGCTCGGCTCCCCCGTCTCGCCGAGGAGTCCGACGACGTCGACATCGAGAAGTGGGGTCGCGCCCGCTCGACCACCTGGCGGGTCACTCCGCAGTAACTATTCCACCTCGGCCCGTTGGTTCCGCTATGACCGCCAGAGTCGAGCGAACCTTCGAGTTCGACGCCCCCCGCGAGGACGTCTGGGCGTTCATCGTCGACCCGGAGAAACGCGCCCGCCCGATAAGCGTCGTCGACGAGTTCGAAGTGACCGGCGAGCGGACCGCCCGGTGGCACGTCCGGCTGCCGATCCCCCTCGTCAATCGGACCATCGCGGTCGACACCGAGGACGAGACGGTCGAGCCCCCCGAATTCGTCAGGTTCGTCGGTCGGTCGAAGGTGTTCCGTGTCGTCGGCGAGCACGAGCTGACCGAGCTCGACGACGGACGGACGAGCCTCCGCAATCGCTTCACGGTCGACGGGCGCGTGCCCGGCGTCGAGCGGTTCTTCGAGAAGAACCTCGACGAGGAACTCGAGAACCTGAAGGCGGCTATCGCATCCGACCTCGGCATCGAGGCCTGATGCGGGTCGTCTGTGCACAGATCGAGGTGATCGGCGGCGACCTCGCCGGAAACGTCGACCGGGCGACGGAGGCGATCGAGGACGCCGCGGCCGACGACGCCGACCTCGTCGTCCTCCCGGAGCTGTTCACCGTCGGCTACTTCTCGATCGACTCGTTCGCCCGCCGGGCGGAGTCGCTCGCCGGCCCGACGCTCACCCGACTCGCGGCCGCGGCCGCGAGCCACGGGGTCGCCCTCCTCGCCGGAACGTTCGTCGAGGACCTCGCGGCGACCGCGGCGGAGACGGAGGCCCCGATCCCCGAGGCCGACGGACTCGCCAACACGGCCGTCCTGTTCGACGCCGAAGGGGAGCGCCGGGCGGTCTCCCGGCGGTCCGATCTGCCGGGCTACGGCACGGGGAGCGGTGGGGCGGGGACGGCGTCGCCGGGCGTCGCGACCCTCCAGTTCGGCGAGGAGTCGGTGACGGTCGGTCTGACGACGGGTGCCGACCTGTGGTCCCCGGGGATCTACCGTGACCTGGCCGACCGCGGCTGTGAACTCGTCTGTGTCCCCGCCGCGTGGCCGTACCCCCACGTCGAACAGTGGCGGGTCCTCGGGCGGGCTCGTGCCGTCGAGAACGGCTACTACCTCGCGGCGGCCAACGGCTCGGGGGAGTCCGACGAGGCGACGCTCCTCGGGCGGTCGGCGGTGTACGACCCGCGGGGAACGCCGCTTTCAAGCGCCGGTGACGACCCCGCGCTGGTGCGTGCGACACTGGGCCCGGCGAGCGTCGAGCGGGTTCGCGACACCTCCCCCGCGTCCCACCGTCATCGCCCCGACCGAAGTTGAGGCCTCACCCCGGTGCGGTCGGCGTATTCAAGCCGAGGGTTTATATCGGGGGGCGTCGAACGAACTGATGCCGACGCGACGCTTTTCTCGTCGCAGAGGCAATCAACACGCCGCGCCACATCACGCCGGGTCGCCCGGTACCCGGCAAGGCTCCCGTCCCGGGCCTCCCGCTCGCCTTTCGTACACTTCTCGACCGGACAGCGACGCCCCCGCCCGTTTCGTCGTTACGGGCCAGCGGTCCCCGACCGTCGAACCGGTTCCCCGGCCACGCGGTCGCCGATCGTGACGCGCGTTTCACGCGATCGTGGTTCCGTTCCGTCACTCCGCCGTCGCCGCGACCTTCTCGATCTCGCCGCGGACGGCGCTCCCGTCGAACGCGAGGTCGGGACGGAGGTTGACGAACCCGAGGAACGTCCGGGCGCGGAGGAGGTCGGCGGGATCGTAGTGGGCGAGCGCCGCGTCGACGGCCGCCCGGGCTCCCACGTGTGGGGCCAGCGATCCGAGCGCACAGGCGAGGTCGTACGCCCGGGCGTCCTCGACCGCCCGGGGGTCGACGCTCGTGGCGTCGATGAAGTAGGGTACCCCGTCGAGGACGAGGACGTTCTCGCCCCGGAGGTCGCCGTGGGCGAGACCGGCGGCGTGCATCCGCGCGAGCGAGTCGAACACCTGCGGGGCGACGACCTCCGCGGTCCCCCGGTCGAGCGCCGGGAGCGGTCGGAACCCCCCCAGGTACTCGAGGACGACCACGCCGTGACCCAGGTGTTCGAACGCCTCGACCGGTTCGGGCGCGGCGACGCCGATCTCGCGTATCCGGCGGGTCGCCTCGAGCTCGTGGACCGCCATCTCGTAGGGTGTCTCGAGGTGCTCGAAGAAGCCCGGAACGCCCGAGGAGAGCGCCCCGAGGTTCCGCCCGGTCGTCATGAGCCCGTGGAGCAGTGCGTGCGTCTCCGAGATGACCTTCAGGAACCACCGGTCGGCCACCACGCAGGGCACCGATAGCCAGTTGTCCGCTTCGAGGAACTCCACCCTGACCGCCTCGAGGCCGTACCGGTCGGCGAACTCCCGGAACACCTCCTCGAGATCGTCCTGGGGGACGGTCCTGCGCAGCAGCCGGCGGACGGACATCTACCGTGTGTGGGCGTCCCACGGATATGACCGTTCGGGCCGGGTCACGTCTGCGGCCGCCGCTCGGATACGGAGCACGGGCCGGGGTTTATATAGCGAACTCACCGAGAAACACGGGAGATGGGGTCGTGGATCGGGTACCTGTGGTCGGCCGCCGGGGTGTCGCTCGTGTTCGGGGGGACGCTCCAGGCGTTCGCCAGTATGGGCGCACTGATGGCCGTCCTCTCGTGGGCGATGGTCGCCCTGCTCGGCACCTTCGTCGCCGTCACGGGGGCGAGGCGGGTGATGGCCGCCTCCGACGCCGACGGACGGGCGGACCCCGAGAAGGCGCTCGGGAAGGTCGACTCGCGGTTCGGCCGGCGCTGACTCCGAGAGCCGACGATCGGGCCGACCCCCGGTGGATCGTACTGTCGGCCGTAACGACGTGGAGGGGTTCACTCCGGGGAGACGAACGCCTCGCAGGGCTTGCGTCCGACAGTATTATCGCTCTCTGAGCGAACGGACGGACATGGACTTCGGCCTGCCCAGCGAGCACCGGATGATCCGGGACACGGTCCGGGAGTTCGCCGAGGCGGAGATCGAGCCGATCGCCCAGGAGATCGAGGACGAGCACCGCTTCCCGGCGGAGGTGTTCGAGGAGCTGGGCGGGCTCGACCTGATGGGCGTGCCGATCGCGGAGGAGTACGGCGGCGCGGGCGGCGATCAGCTGATGTACGCCCTCGTCACCGAGGAGCTCGGGCGGGTCTCGGGTTCGATCGGGCTCTCGTACGCGGCGCACACCTCGCTTGGGACCAAGCCGATCGAGGCCTTCGGGACCGAGGCCCAGAAGGAGGAGTGGCTGACCCCGCTCGCTCGCGGCGAGGGGATCGCGGCGTGGGCGCTCACCGAGCCCGGGAGCGGCTCCGACGCCTCGAACATGGACACGGTGGCCGAAAAGGACGGCGACGAGTGGGTGATCAACGGGACGAAGCAGTTCATCACGAACGCGAACGTCGCCCGGTCGATACTGGTGAAGGCGGTCACCGACCCGGGTGCGGGGTACGACGGCATCTCGACGTTCATCGTCGACCCGAAGAACGACGACGGGTTCGAGGTCTCGACCGTGTGGGAGAAGATGGGGTTGAACGCCTCGCCGACCTGCGAACTCCAGTTCGACGACCTCCGAATCCCGGAAGACCGCCTGCTCGGCGAGGTGGGGGAGGGTTGGGAGCAGACGATGAAGACTCTCGAAGGGGGACGCATCTCGATCGCCGCGCTCTCGACCGGCCTCGCGCAGGGTGCCTACGAGGCCGCGAAGCGGTACGCCGGCGACCGCGAGCAGTTCGGGCAACCGATATCCAAGTTCGACGCGATACGGGACAAGATCGTCTCGATGGACCGGAAGATCGAGCGGGCGCGACTCCTCACGCACAAGGCCGCCTGGGCGTACGACGAGGGGATGGACACCACCCGGATCTCCTCGCTCGCGAAGCTCGATGCAAGCGAGGTCTCGCGGGAGGTCGCCGAGGACGCCGTCCAGGTTCTCGGTGGGTACGGCTACACCGAGGACTTCTCCCCCCAGCGGTTCTACCGCGACGCGAAGCTCATGGAGATCGGCGAGGGGACCAGCGAGATACAGCACGTCGTCCTCGGCCGGCAGCTCGGTCTGTAGGCGGGGGCGAGTCCCGCCCACGGATTCCGGCGTGTCGGAACCGAAGCGCTCACCCCTCCGTGGCCTCCTCCGTCCCGCGCCGCTCGCGCCACTCCGCGGCGAGCAGGCCGTAGACGAGCACGTCGACGCGCTCGCCACGGGGAAAGACCGGACCTAGCATGGTCGAGCGTGGCACGCGAGCGATTTGAGCCTGTCCCGACAGTATCACGGCGTGTCACGATCGCCAGAAGGTGTTTACCGGGCGAGCGAGCAGTGGGGACGCGGGCCAACCCGGGTAGGGGTCGGCCCGCAACCCTTCGATGGCGTCCGGTCGCCGGATCGAACGTGACCCTCGACGGGAGGTGAACGCTCGGTCGATCGTCCCCCGGGAACGATACCGCCAGTCGACCGACCGCCCTCCGAGGAGCGACGGACGCCGGATCGAGCGACCAGCCCCCGATACGGGGATCCTCGTCGAACTGGCGGGGTTCGACACGGTGAAGGGGCGTCCGGGCGGCCGTCGGGTATGGGTACGCCGCTCGACTCCCGTGAGGCACAGGCCGACGAGGTGGTCCACCGGCTCTACGACCGCTACCCGGAGCCCGATATCTCGCTCGACTTCTCGAACCGGCTCGAACTGCTGGTGGCGGTGGTGCTCTCGGCACAGTGTACGGACGAGCGCGTGAACGGGACCACCCCCGAACTCTTCGAGAAGTACTCGACGGCTGCCGACTACGCCGCGGCCGACGAGGGGGAACTCGCCGAGGACATCTACGGGATCACGTTCCACAACAGCAAGGCCGGCTACCTGAAGGGGATCGGGGAGATACTGGTCGAGGAACACGACGGCGAGGTGCCCGACTCGATGTCGGCGCTGACCGACCTCCCGGGCGTGGGCCGGAAGACTGCGAACGTCGTCCTCCAGCACGGCCACGAGGTCGTCGAGGGAATCGTCGTCGACACGCACGTGAAGCGGCTCTCCCGGCGGCTCGGACTCACGGAGGAGGAGCGGCCCGAGCGGATCGAGGAGGATCTGATGGAAGTCGTCCCCGACTCCGAGTGGAAGGAGTTCACCCACCTGCTCATCAGCCACGGCCGGGAGACCTGTACCGCGCGGAACCCCGACTGTGCCGACTGCACCCTGGAAGATATCTGTCCCTCCTCGAAGCTCGATCACGACGTCGACCTCGCCAGCGGCGAGGCGTGGTAGGATGGACGAACAGGACCGCGTCGCGGCGTTCATCGAGGCCCACGGCCTGCACGCGCCCCCGGCCTACCGGCTCCTCGACCTCGCTTCCGAGGTGGGCGAGCTCGCCAAGGACGCGAACGACTCCACCAGCTACGGGATCGATCCCGGGTCACTGTCGGTCGGCGAGGACGAACTCGGGGACGCGCTGTTCGCGCTGCTGGCGTTCGCCGAGTCGATGGACGTCGACGCCGGGGACGCACTCGACACCGCTCTCGCGAAGTACGAGCGACGTATCGAGTCGTCCGGTGCCCCCGGCTCGGACGTCGAGCGGTCGCCGGACGGCGGCTGATCGGTCCTCCGTCCCGGTATCGGCGGATGGCTCCCCGATCAGAGCACGTATACCGTCACGAACCGCGAGAGGCCGGTGATCCACGCGAGGATCCAGAACAGGGTGTAGCCGAAGACGCCGACGCGGAGCCGTCGACGCCAGAACCGCATGTTCTCGTCGCCGATCTCGTCGAGCAGGACGTCCTCGTCGTAGTCGTGGTAGAGGTCGTGCTGCCACTTCGCGCGGAAGATGCGGACGATCCCCGTGAACCCGAACGCGAGCATCGCGTAGGCCTGCAGCCCCAGGAAGGCGTGGACGATGGCGTACCCACCGAGCTGACCCGGGTGGCCCCAGAAGCCGAACAGCCGCGGGGCCATCCAGAGCACGAGCGGCGTAGTCGTAAGCGTCAGCCCGGTGAAGATGAATCTGAGGTGGTAGGTCAGCACGTCCCAGGTGACGGCCTCGGCGTCGATCATGATCCACGCGCCGTAGAGGAAACACGGGAGTGCGAGCGTGACGGCGACGGCGACGAGCGCGGCGACGGAACCGTCGGAGAGCCCGAGGGGACCGACCATCCCCCGTGGGTAGTCGTGGGGGACGCTTGAGGGTGCCGAAAGCGGGTGGTGGGTTGGAAAGGGTTCCGAACCGGAACGCCAAACGAGCCCGCTAGCCGGGACCACGAAAGGGCCACTCCTTCGTTCCAACTATGATTCGGACAGGAGGTGCCGTCCGCCGAGCGACATCCATCAAGAAGTTTGGCATATCAACAACAGTGGTAATCTGGCAGCGTATGAAGTACGCAGGTGCGAGAAACTGAAGATAGCCGTGAGCCCATCAAAATACCCGAAGAAGAGCAGAACTGTCGCGATACTATTGGCTGTCTTTGTGGGCGTCTTCGGGGTCCACAAGTTCTACCTGGGTGACCTGAAACGTGGCGCACTATATCTGGTGTTCTGCTGGACGACTGTTCCGTGGTTTCTCGGGTTCTACGATGCATACAAGTACGCGACCACTCCGGAGGAGTTCGAGACCGGGAGTATCCAAGGCTCCGATCCTTCCGGAGTAGATAGCAGATCGGCCGGGCCGTCTGAGGCCACCGCACCGCTGGACGATGCGGTCATGTCCGTTGAAGGAGCGAACGGTATGGTTACCCTCTACGAGGACCGCCTTGAACTGTCGCGGGAGGGTATCGGAATGCTGCACAAGATGCAGCACGGATTCAAAGGGGACAAAGAGATCCCGTACGAGTCCATTACGAGCGTTCAGCTCCGGAAACCGTCGTCGGTGACACGGGGGTATATTCAGTTCGGCCAGAGCGGGTTCTCCGAGAGTGATGACGGGCTTCTAGATGCAACTTCCGACGAAAACACAGTCCTGTTCGACAAGGGATCGCTGAGCGAATTCGAGGAGCTGAGAACCGAGCTTCGAAAGCTGAAGAACGGTGATGTCGAGGAATCCACCGGAACCATGGACGGAGCGATGGAGAAACTTCGGAACAGGTACGCGGAGGGGGAGATCGACGAGGAGGAGTACGAACAGCGCAAGGAAATACTCCAGCAGGGATAGCGGCTTCTCTGAGGAAGCGGAGATCTGCCGTCTCTTCCTTCCGTATCGGCGAAATCTCTCGGTCGGATGCCATCGAAGCCTTCTCTACGTTGAGCGGATGCTCCTACGGACGAACGCCGTCGGCAGGCCCCGGCGACGGTCGACTCCGACCGTCACCCTAACAGTGCTTCCCGCCCAACCCTCACCCCATGAGCGACTCCTCGGACGAGCAGGCTCACGCGCGAGAGGAGCCCGAGGGCTCGGCAGAGCGCGAACCCACCGAGGGGGCCGACGCGCAGGAGCTCACCACCGAGGAGCTCCGAGCACAGGTCGAGGAGAAGTACGACTTCGAGAACTTCGGGCCGGCCCAGATGGCCGAGATGAGCGCCCAGGAGTGGGACGCCGCGTTCGACCTCGACACCTGGATCACCGGCTCCGAGTTACTCGACCGGCTGGAAGCCGACGTGAAACACCGGGTGCTCACCCGCGACGTCTTCGCGCGGGTCGAGCGCATCGAGGACCCGGACCGGCTCGTCGCCTACTCCGACGAGGGGTACGCCGTCGTCTACCCCGACGGGAGCGTCGAGGGCTCGGGCACGGTCCTGCGGGACGTCAAGCCCCTGATCGCGCTCTGCTCGATGGAGGAGTACGACCCCCCGGAGATGCCGGAGGGCGACCTGCTCCCCGATCCGATGGAGGTCCCCGAGGGGAGCGGTGAGTTCGGCAACCTGATGGTCCAGATCATCGCGGGGGCGCAGGTGCTCGCGGGGCTCGGCCTGTTCGGCGCGTTCCTGCTGCTCGACGGCGGTCCCGTCGTCCTCGTCGCGGGACTGGGCTTCCTGTTCATCGGGATCACGCTGTTCGTCGCCGTGGCGAACGCCAGGCTCTCCGACAGGTTCCGGGCGGAGGAGTACCGCAACCGGCTCCGGGCGATCGGGTTCGAGTCGGACGAACGCCCGGAGTGGCTCCCCCCCGAGGTGGAGTTCGAGCCCGACGGCGAGCTCGAGGAGACGCCGGACGGCGAGACGGCCTGATACGGACGGTTGTAACGATTTACCGGTGACCGCCCGGACGGGGTCGGCGGTCACCGGTAAAAGACTACAACCGTCCGTATGACCCCCTGGCGCGGACGAGCCCGTCTACCGGGCGTGAACTGGGCCGTTTCGGAACGGTCGGGAGCCGCCGGAAAGACGGCGAGGGGTCGACGACGGCACCGCGTTCGGAGGCTTTATGACTGGCGGACTCCGATTCCCGGGTGTATATGAACAGACGGGAGTTCATGCGGACGGCCGGTGGGGCCACGGCCGCCACCGCTGCCGCCGCCACGAGCACGGCTGGGACGGCCGCCGCCCAGTCCGGCAAGACGGTCGCCGTCGGCCCCGGCGGGAACCTCGTGTACGAACCAGCGACCGTCTACGCCACGCCCGGGACGACGATCACGTGGGAGTGGGAGTCGGACACCCACAATATCGTCGTCGAGGACCAGCCCGAGGGCGCGAACTGGGAGGGTACCGAGGGGAGCGCCACCACCGTCTACGACACCGGACACACGTACGAGCACACCTTCGAGACGATGGGGACGTACACGTACTACTGCCAGCCCCACCGCACCTCGGGGATGGTCGCGGAGGTCATCATCAACGAGAGCGGGCAGGCCCCCGGCGGTGGCGGCGAGGAGGTTGACCCCGAGCATATGGGCGTCCCGATCCAGGCCCACTTCGTCGGCATCGCGACCATCCTCGCCATCATCGTGTCGATGGTGTTCACGTTCTTCATGCTGAAGTACGGCGAGTCGCCACACGCGAGCGGAGGGAACAACTGATGAGCTCCTCCGGCAACAACACCTACGGTGCCATCCACCGGTACGAACCCCCGCGCGAGTCGACCGCGGCGCTCATCGCCATCGTCCTGCTGACGGTGGTCGAGGTGGTGTTCGTCGGGATGTTCACCTACGGACTGGTGGCCGGCTGGGGGCTCTCTGAGTTCGGTAACATGTTCCTCGGCGGGCTGCTGGCGGTCATCTTCGTCGACCTCGCGTTCATCCTCCTGCTCTACCGCAAGGAGTTCCTGCCGGACGTGATGATCGTCAAGAAGCGCCGGCGCAAGTGGGAGGACCTCTACATCCAGGAGGACCAGATGGAGGGCACCGAGATCGGCGGCGACGCCTGGGAGAACATCAAGCGGGCGGTCTACCCCTACTACAAGAAATAATGCCAGAAGACTCAGACAAGTATCCGACCGAGAGCGGTCGGCGGCGGTTCGTGAAGGGTGTCGTCGGGAGCGCGACGCTCGCGAGCGTCGGAACGGGCGCGGCGGCGGCCGTCGGCTCCGCGACGTCGGCGACGGGTGCCGGCGGCGGCCTGACCCAGTTCTTCGCCATCGAGAACACCGACGGGCCGGCCCCCCGCGGGATGCCCCTCATCCCCATCGAGGTTCAGGGCGGGGAGCTGGTTGGTCTCTTCCCCGACAACATCGAGGACGGGGTCGCCCAGATGCAGATCGCCGGGCAGACCTACTCCTCGGCGTGGTTCCAGTACTGCGGCGTCCAGACGTACGCCGGGGTTCAGCCGGGAACCGACCAGGACAACACCTTCCGTGCCGCGAGCGGTGCCCCCTACGCCTGGATGGAGGACATCGAGGCCGGTACGCCCCTCACGGTGGACATGTTCTCCGACTACGAGGAGTGGAGTAACGGCATCGGACGCGGCGGCATGGGCAAGCCGGCGATGGCGTCGTGGCGCTCACAGGACGTCTCGCCCCAGGAGACGCTGGTCGCACAGGTACTCCGGTCAGAGCGGATACAGGAGCTCCGGGAGGACCCGCCGGAGGGGGCGAACGGCGACTTCATCCGCGCGGTGACGACCGAGGACGGGTTCATCGCGTGGCTGAACAAGTGCACGCACTTCTGCTGCGTGCCGGGGTTCAAGTCCATCGCCGGCTCCGCCGCCTTCGGCGCGGAGGACCGCGTCTACTGCCAGTGTCACCAGTCGGTGTACAACCCGTTCAGCATCGTCCAGGGGCAGTTCGTTGCCCTGCCGCGTCCGGAGTGAATAAGACAGTGCAGCCCAACTACTACACGACGGCGGCGGGAACGGATTCGAGAGGAGCACGATGAGCCTGGAACCCAAGGACGAACACGACCACGGGGCGTGGATGAAGGAGAAGGACCTGACACCGGTCGAGACGACCTTCCTGACGGTCCTGATCTGGCTCGACCAGCGGCTCCGCATCGTTGACTACCTCGAGATCCTCGAGGATCTCTACTACAAGGTCAACATGCAGATGCCCAAGAGCCACACCGAGCAGTACAACCTGGACAACAAGTTCTGGTACTGGTACCCGCTCTACGCACTCGGTTCGTTCTCGACCATCGCGTACGTCGTGGCGGCCATCTCCGGGGCGTTGCTCGGGTTCTACTACTCGCCGGCGACCACCGGGGACCCCTCGACGGCCTACAACTCCATCACGTTCATCATGACGGAGCTTCGCTTCGGGTTCTTCCTGCGGAGCCTCCACCGGTGGTCCGCCCAGGTGATGGTCGCGGCGGTGTTCCTCCACATGCTCCGGGTCTACTTCACCGGCGCGTACAAGGAGCCCCGTGAACTCAACTGGATCATCGGCATCGTGCTCATCTCGCTGACGATGGTGTTCGGCTACACCGGCTACCTGCTCCCGTGGGACCAGCTGGCGTACTGGGCCGGCCAGATCGGCGTCGAGATGAGCCTCTCGATCCCGTTAGCAGGCGAGTGGGTCGCACAGCTACTGTTCGGCGGGTTCACGCTGAGTCAGAGCACGCTCCAGCGGATGTACATCCTGCACGTGTTCTTCCTGCCGTTCATCGCGACGGCGGTCATCGCCATCCACATCGGCATCGTCTGGATGCAGGGCATCGCGGAACCGCACTGATACCATGAACGAGAACGACAACACCGAGACGGACGGAGGCGAGGACGTCGCTACCGACGGTGGCGGCACCGGCATCGTCGCGCCGGACGACGAGACCCCGACGTGGCGCGAGCGCAAGGAGCGCAAGCAGGGGCTCTCCCGGCTGACCTACGAGTACTTCGAGCGCGCCAGGCGCGAGGACCAGGACCTGCGGATGGAGTCGGACTACGTCGAGCGGGACGTGCTGGCGTTCCCGGCGTGGCCCCACGAGATGGTCCGAAACCTCGCGCTCACGAGCTTCTTCACCGGGATGATGATCTTCCTGGCGGCGGCGCTCCCGCCGCATATCGGCGCGCCGGCCAACCCCTCCTCGACCCCGGCGATCATCCTGCCGGACTGGTATCTCTACTGGTCGTTCGGGCTGCTGAAGCTCGGGCCGCTCAACCCCGACCTCGCGCTGCTCGGCGGGTCGAAACTGATGGCCGACCGGACCTACGGCGTGGTGGCGAACCTCGTCGTCGTCGGGTTCATCGCCATCGTCCCGTTCCTCAACAAGGGGAGCGCCCGCCGGCCCGTCGAGCAGCCGTTCTGGGCGGCGGTCGGCGTCTTCGGCGTCATCTTCGCCCTGACGATCAGCGCGCTGTCGGTCAAGAACCTCCTCCCGATGGACTCGCACCTGCTGTTCGACCTGACGTTCCTGCTGCCGTTCGTGGGGGGGTTCATCGCCTACGCGCTGCTGAAGTCGATGCGCGAGGGGTACATGTTCGAGCTCAACCGGCGGTACTACCGGCTCCGGCCGCCGAAGTAGCGTCGTCGGCGCTCGGATTCGTTCCACATCCTTTCGGTCCGTCCTTCGACTTCCGCTCTCCGGCTCCCGGCTACCCGCCCGGTTCCATCCTCCGAATCCCCTTTCGATTCACGCCGAGCGCCGCAAGCGGCGGAGTGAAGTCGCTCCCGGCCGAAGGGCGACCGATGACCGAGGGCGACACCGAGCGGACCGTCTCGACCGTGCGGGACGACCCATCGAACGCCCCGGCCGACGGGGACGCCGACCCGGAGACGGGAACGGATCCGCGGGGGCGCGACGTCGAGGTCCCGTTCGAGGTGTACAAGGCCGTGACCGTCTTCTCGACGCTGTTCGCCGTCGGCGCGGTCGTCGTCGGGTTCGTCCTGGTCGACTGGGGGACCGACCGGGCGACCGCCGACCTCCCCGACGTGAACGTCGCGATCACGCTGGCGGGACTCGCGAGTATCGCGCTCGGTGCCGCGACCTACGCCTTCTCCACCCGATTCCGGGCCTCGGGAATGGGAAACGCTAAGGACGACGCGGACTGAGATCCGGTAATGGCAGACGAGTTCATCAAGGGACTCGGCATCCTCGTCACCGCCGGCCTCGGGTGGATGACCCTCGCGGGCTGGTACCGCACGCCCGGCTTCGAGGACACACAGCTCATCGCCCCGCCGGAGCTGTCTGACCCGACCATCTACGACCAGCTCGGACTCCTGACGATGGACGTCCTGTTCTGGTTCGCCATCCTCGGGGCGCTCACCTTCTGGGTCGTCGTCCCGGGCTACCGGGAGGCGAGGCGGGCCTACGAGAGCCGCCGCCAGAACGAGACGTAGGAACCGCTCTCGAGGTTCCGGGCGTCCCCGGCCGCCCCACCGGAGCTCACTACCGGTTCCGAGACGGTCGAGTTCGCCCGTTGCCTCCCGGCGGCTCCGGTCCCGATAGCTCCGTTACGGCGTGTAATCGGTCGACCCATCCTCGCTCTCGAGGAATGCGGTCAGGAGGTCGGTCGTGGCCGTGACGTCGTCGACGTGGGCGCTCTCGGTGACGGTGTGGAGGTAGCGCGTCGGGATCGAGAGCGCGCCGGCGGGGGTCGCCCCGCCGGCCCGCTGGAGGTTTGCGGTGTCCGTTCCGCCGGAGGGGAGTATCTCGAACTGGTGGTCGATGTCGGCGTCCTCCGCGACCTCCCGGAGCCGTCGGTTCACCTTCGGGTTCGTGATGACCGAGCCGTCTTTGAGCTTGATCGCGGCCCCCTCGCCCAGTCGCGTGACCTGGTCGCCGTCCTCGAACCCGGGGACGTCGTTGGCGACGGTGACGTCGAGCGCGAGAGCGAGGTCGGGGTCGAGGTCGCCGCCGAGCGCCTCCGCCCCGCGCAGGCCGACCTCCTCCTGCGTCGTCGCGGCGAAGTGGACGGTCACGTCGGGGTCCTCCAGCTCCCGGGCGGCCTCGAGCATCGCGAACACGCAGACGCGGTCGTCGAGCGCCTTGCCGTTGACGTGGTTCCCCACGATCTCGGTGGTCTGGCGCATCGTCACGAGGTCGCCGACGCTCACCAGCTCCGAGACCGCCTCGCCGTCACGGCACATGTCGACGTAGACGTCGTGGACCTCCCGGTCCGACTCGTCGTCGTCATCGTCGTCCTGGGTGTGCGGCGGGACCGACCCGATGACGCCCGTGAGTTCGCCCTGCTGGGTGTGGACGGCGACGCGCTGGGCGCGGAGGACGCGCGGGTCCCACCCGCCGAGGGCGTCGAGCTGGAGGAACCCCTCGTCGGTGACGTGCCGGACCATGAACCCGATCTCGTCGAGGTGGGCGGCGACGACGACCGAGTAGTCCGAGTCGCCCTCGACCGTCCCGACGACGTTCCCCATCGCGTCGGTCCGGACCTCGTCGGTGCACTCTTCGAGCGCCTCGGTGACGAGCCCGCGGATCCGGTCCTCGTAGCCGGGCGGCCCGTGAAACTCGGTCAGGTCCCGGAGCAGGTCGAAGTCGAACGGTAGCTCGCGGTCCTCGAAGGACATACCTTCGAGTGGGTGCGTCCAGCGTCAAAAGCGGTCCGAACTGACCGAACGGGCCGGTGTCGGCCGGGCCACGGTGCCCTGGACCCCCGCGAGGATCCTACTGCTATCGCTACTGCTACTGCTGGTTGTAGATGAGGTTGCGCTGGATGTCGTTCGCGCCCTCGTAGATGACGGGGATGCGGACGTCGCGGTAGACCCGCGCGATGCGGCGGTCGGCGAGGACCGAGCGGCCGCCGTGGAGCGTCATGGCGTCCTCGGCGCACTTCGTGGCGGCCTCGGTCGAGTTCGTCTTCGCCATCGCCGCCCAGAGGCCGGGGCGCTCGTCGTTGGCCACCTTCTCCGCGGCCCGCCAGTTCAGCGCCCGGGCGCTCTCGAACGCCATCC
This sequence comes from Salinirubellus litoreus, assembly GCF_037335815.1. NCBI lineage: Archaea > Methanobacteriati > Methanobacteriota > Halobacteria > Halobacteriales > Natronomonadaceae > Salinirubellus > Salinirubellus litoreus. The sequence goes on from NZ_CP147841.1 coordinate 1,941,720, forward strand.
GCATGTCCGCGAGCTTGTGCTGGACGGTCTGGAACTCCGAGACCCCGCGCCCGAACGCCTCGCGGTCGTGGACGAACGACCAGGCCTCCTCGATGGCCGCCGCCGCCAGGCCGAGCCCGTGTCCGCCCACGACCACGCGGCCGTGGTTGAAGAACTCCGCGAGCATCCAGAAGCCCGCGCCCTCGGGACCGATGCGGTTCTCCTCGGGAACCCGCATCCCGTCGAACTCGATGTGGGCCTGCTTGGAGGCGCGCATCGCCATCTTCTCCGGGATATGCTCGGCGTCGTACCCCTCCAGATCCGTGGGAACGATGAACATCGAGAAGTTCCCGTAGCGGTTGTCCGGGTCGTCACCGGTCTTCGCGTACAGCGTGACCCAGTCGGCCTCGACGCCGTTCCCGATCCAGTACTTCTCCCCGTCGACGACGTACTCGTCGCCCTCCTTGCGTGCGGTGGTCGACATCCCCGCGAGATCGGAGCCGGTCTGGGGCTCGGAGACGGCCAGGCCCGTGATCTGCTCGTTCTCCGCGACCGGCCGGAGGTACTCCTCCCTCTGTTCGTCGTCGCCGTGCTCCTCGAGCATCTCGGCACCGAACGATGCCAGCTGGAGGGTGAGCGCGATGCCGGCGTCGGCCCGGTAGAACTCCTCGGCGATCGCGAGTATCTCGTAGAGGTCGAGCCCGCGACCGCCGTACTCCTCGCCGATGTCCTGGGCGACGAGCCCGGCGTCCATCCCGGCCTCGAGGATGTCCCACGGGTACTCCCCCGAACGGTAGTACTCCTCGGCCGCGGGTGTGATGTACTCTTCGGCGAACTCACGAGCCTCGCGCTTGACGCCCCGGGCGTGTTCCGGGACGACACTCTCCTCGAACAGTTCCATACCTCCGATCGAGGGGCGAGCCTCTTATGTCGTCTGGAACTCGGAATCCGCGTCGGGAGTTCATCCACGCCCGGCGTCGACGGTCGTCTGGGCCTCGACGGCCGTCGGGACACGGCCAGTGGGGTGCCCTTACCGACGGTGACATCCGCCCCGGTCGTCAGTCGTCGTCCGGGGCGGCCTCCTCGGGGGCTCGTCCCTCGAAGAGGTCCTCGTCGGAGTACTCCTCTCTGAGGTCCTTCTTGGAGAACTTCCCGGTGGCCGTCTTGGGCACCGCGTCGATGAACTCGATGCCGTCGGGGAGCCACCACTTGGGGTACTCCTCGCGGAGCATCTCGTAGATCCCCTCCCGGAGCGCCTCCTCGTCGGCTCCCTCGACGGGGACGACGAACGCGACCGGGCGCTCCTGCCACCGATCGTGGGGGACGCCGACGACGGCCGCCTCGCTCACGTCGTCGTGGGCCATGATGGAGTTCTCCAGTTCGACCGAGGAGATCCACTCCCCGCCGGACTTGATGACGTCCTTGGCGCGGTCGACGATCTTGATGTAGCCCTCCTCGTCGACGCTGACGATGTCGCCGGTCTTGAGCCAGCCGTCCTCGAAGTCCTCCTCGTTGGCGTCGGGACGCTCGAAGTACTCCGTCGTGACCGACGGCCCGCGGACGTGGAGTTCGCCGAAGTCCTCGCCGTTCCACGGAATCTCGTTGCCGTCGTCGTCGACGACGCGGAACTCGAGGCCGGGGACGAACAGCCCCTGCTTCGAGCGTCGCTTCAGCTGGTCCTCGTAGGGCTCCTCCTCGAGACCGGCCTTGAGGTGGGCGACGCTCCCGATGGGCGACATCTCGGTCATCCCCCAGGCGTGGAGCAGTTCGACGTCGTGATCGTCGAACCACTCGATCATCGCGCGCGGGGCGGCGCTCCCGCCGACGATGGCCGAGTCGAGCGAGGAGAGGTCGACGTCGTTCTCCTTCGCGTACTCCATCAGCCCGAGCCACACCGTGGGAACGCCCGCGGTGATGGTGACGCCCTCCTCCTCGATGAGGTGTGCGAGGTCCTCGGGGTTGGGCGATGGACCGGGGTAGACGTGTTTCGCGCCGCCCGCCGTCGCCGTGAACGGCATCCCCCAGGCGTTGACGTGGAACATCGGGACGACCGGCATGACGACGTCGTCGTCGTCCATCGGGATTCCGCCGGGCGAGAGCGACTCCATCGTGTGTGCCCACAGCATCTTGTGGGTGTACTCGACGCCCTTCGGGCGGCCCGTCGTCCCGGAGGTGTAGCACATCCCCGCGGGCTGGTCCTCGTCGAGCTCGGGCCAGTCGTACTCCGTCTCGTGGTTCGCGACGAACGACTCGTAGTCCGTCACGGGGTCGAGCGAGGTCTCCGGCACGTCCTCGCCCATCACGACGAACTCGACGTCGTCGAACTCGACGGCGTCCTCGGCGGCCCCGGCGAGCTTCTCGACCAGCGACGGGTCGACGAAGACGATCTCGTCCTCGGCGTTGCCGACGATGTACTGGATGTGCTCGTCGGGCAGCAGCGGGTTGATCGTGTGGAGCTGCGCGCCGGTGGTCGGGACCCCGAAGTACGTCTCGAAGTGACGGTGGTGGTTCCAGCAGAACGTCGCCACGCGGTCGCCCTCCTCGATACCGGCGGCGTCGAGCGCGTGGGCCAGCTGTGCGGTCCGGTCGGCGTACTCGGCGTAGGTGTACCGCTCGATCCCCTCGTGGGTGCGGGAGACGATCTCCGTGTCCGGGTAGAGATTCTCCGCACGCCACAGGAACGGCCGCAGGGTCAGGTCTGTCCCACCGGGCATACCTACCCGTTCCCTCACGACGCTAATGATTCTTACTAACCGACCCACTCACGCCCGATGGTCCGGGAGTCGACGCGAGACGGCGACCCCTTCGCCGACAGGCAGGAGGACTGTCTCGAACGCCGGTTCGGATCGCACGGTGCGGAGGTAGTCGGCGATCCCCCGCGTCGCGTCGGTCGTCTCGACGTCCACGCCGCTCAGGAGCTTCGATAGCGCCTCGAACTCGATGGAGCCGGCCGAGACGGCGTTGTCCGCCAGAACGATCCCGTCCTCGGCGACCTTCCCCCGGACCGCGTCGAACGCCTCCCCGTAGCGATCCTTCTCGTTGTCGATCAGCACGCAGTCGAACGGGCCGTCGTACCGCTCGACGATCTCGATCGCGTCGCCGTGCTCGAATCGTGCGCGGTCGGCGTAGCCACCACGTTCGAGGAACCCGCGTGCCTCCGCCAGTTCCTCGGCGTCGACCTCGGTGAGGATCACCTCGCCGTCCTCCGGAAGTGCGCCGGCGAACCAGTAGGCCGAGTAGCCGAAGCCGGAGCCGAACTCGAAGACCCGACGGGCGTCGACGAGACCCGCGAGGAGACGGAGCCACCCTCCGACCGCGGGGCCGACGGTGGGGAACCCCTCCGTCTCGGCCTTCGCGTCCATCTCCGCGACGATGTCGTCGGGCTCGGGACCCACGAGGCGGGCGAACGTCTCGACGGACCCGGGTATCGGGTTCATACCCGCTACACCGTCTCCAGGCGTGGAAAGCGTATCGGGGACGAGCAGGCGACACGAGCGTCCGACGGGGTGGTGTGCCGCGCTCGGCTCCCCGGAGCCGTCCGGGCGCACGTATCCCCAACGTGCGCCCGCGTGACACCCCGTCGCTCGGTTCAGGTCACGCGGATCGGTGGTCCCGTCGTCGTACTTGAACCCTCGCGTCCGGCGGGTCCTTCAGCGGTTCCGGCCGACGGGGAACTGCACCCGGTCGGGGTGCTCGTTCAGCTCCGCGAGGATCCGCTCGTAGAGCTCGTTCCGGATCCTGGTCCCCCGACGGGGGTGGGTGAGATAGCGGAGCCGGAGTTCGACCCAGGACTCGCGCTGCTGGACGTTCACCGCGGGTCGGTCCCGGACCTCGAGGTCGACGGGCGTCTCCGAGAGCCGTTCGCGGTAGGTGGCGATGCGTGCGGCCATCTCGTCGCCGAGGTAGTCGTCCGCCACGTCGATCATCGTCCCGCGGACGAACCCGAGATCGGTCTCGTAGGCCACCTGGATCGCGAGCTCGTTCCAGACGTACGGGAAATCCTCCCAGGAGTGGTTGAAGACGTGCGAGGAGAGCACCACGGAGTTGGGGAGCGTGATGATCCGGCCCGAGGGTTGGTTCGTCGAGACCAGGTCGCCGCCGGCCTCCCAGAGCGTCGTGACGAAGAAGTCGACCTCGACGACGTCGCCGCGCGAACCCTCGATGGTGACCCGGTCGCCGACCCGGTAGGGGCGCTTGAGGACGATGTAGATCCAGGCCACGAGCGAGAACAGCGGCTGCTGGAGGGCGAACGTCACCGCGAACCCGACGACGCCGAGCGAGAACAGCAGTCCGACCCACTGCTCGGTGAGCACCCCGAGCGCCCCGACGAGGACCGCGGTCCCGAACAGCAGCCGGACCACGTTCCGGACGTCCCCCTCCCGCCTGCGGTCGGTCGTCCGGGCGGCGAGGAACCCCGAGACGAGGACGTAGAGGCCGTAGCCCGCGAGGAGGATCGCCAGTATCGACAGCGCCTTGGCGACGAGGAAGCTCACCGGCGTGTCGGCGATCGTCCCCGGGAGGAGGTCGAGCCCCGCGACGAGGCTCGCCGACAGTGCGGCGACGACCGCGAGGGCGAGCGACAGGGGACCGGCGGAACGACGCACGTCGAGGGACTCCGGTTCCGGTGACAATACGGTTTGGGTCACGGTCGGGCGGCGAGGGGTTGACGCACCCTATCCCGGCGGGGGCGTTTATTAACGTCTCCGGCGTTGTGAAGGTATGGACCTCCCCACGCACGTCCACCACCTTCCGATCGAGTTCGACTACGACGGTCGCGAGCTGACGATCAACCCCTGCGCCGTCGAGACCGAACGGGGGCTGCTGCTGTTCGACGTCGGGGCGCGCGGGGCGCTCTCCGGGCTGGAGGCGGGGCTGGCCGACGCCGGGTTCGACCTCGGGGACGTGGCGACGGTCCTCCTGACACACCAGGACGCCGACCACGCCGGGGGCCTCTCCGCGTTTCGGGACCGGAGCGACGCCACGACGGTCGCCAGCGAGCGAGCGGCGGCGGTCATCGACGGACGCGAGTCACCCCGCGGAAGGGGCCCCGAGGACGACCGTTATCGGCCCGCCCGGATCGACCTCGAACTCGAGAGCGGAGCGACGTTCCACACGCGCGCCGGCCCCGCGCGGGTCGTCCCGACGCCGGGGCACACGCCCGGTCACCTCTCGGTGTTCTTCCCCGAGGCGCGCTTTCTCGTCGCCGCGGACGCCCTCACCGCCGACGAGGACGGACTCCAGGGTCCGAGCCCGGAGATGAGCGAGGACATGGACGTCGCGCTGGAGTCGGCGGGTCGCCTCGCCGAACTCGACGTCAAGCGGGTCCTCTGCTTCCACGGCGGGTTCGTCGAGGCCGGGAGCGACCACATCGCGGAGGTCGTCCGTTCGGCCTGACCCGACTTCCCCGCCTCTCTCTATCCGGCGAGCCGGGTCAGCCCCGCCGCGAGCACCCGCGTCGCCGCCGCACAGTCCGCCCAGTCGGTCCACTCGCGCGGCGAGTGCGAGACGCCGTCGCGCGAGGGGGCGAACAGCATCCCCGCGTCGGTGACCGCCGCGACGGTCATCGAATCGTGTCCCGCCCCGGAGTGGAGTTCGATCGTCTCCAGCCCCGCGGCCTCGGCCCCCTCGCGGAGCGCCGTCCGACAGCGAGGGGCCATCGGCGTCGGGTCGACGTCGAACTCCCGCTCGATGTCCGTCTCGACCCCACGGTCGGCCGCGATCCGATCGAGCGACTCCCGCGCGGCATCGACGAGGTACTCCATCGACTCGCGCTCGATACTCCTGATGTCGACGCTCGTCCTCACGTTACCCGGAACGACGTTCCTCGCTCCGGGCGAGACCGACAGCTCCCCGACCGTCCCGACGGCCGCCGGATCGACCTCCGTCCGCTCGTTCGCGGCCCGTTCGAGATCGGTGACGAACTCGGCGGCCGCACACAGCGCGTCGTGGCGGTCGCCCATCGGCGTACTCCCCGCGTGGTTGGCCTCCCCCTCCACCGCGACCGAGCAGTGGGTGATACCGGTCACGGCCGTGACGACGCCCGCCGGGACGCCGCGGGACTCGAGTTCGGTGTGCTGTTCGACGTGAAGTTCGAGCCACGCGTCCCACTCGCTCGCGTCGAGGCGACCCTCCCCGTGGAAACCGATCGCTTCGAGGGCCGCCCCGAGCGTGGTGCCCTCCTCGTCGGCCATCGCGAGCGCGTCCTCGGGGCTCCACTCGCCGGCCGCGACCGAGGAGCCGAGCAGTCCCGAACTGAACCGCGTCCCCTCCTCCTCGGTGAACGAGACCACCCCGACGGGCCGTCCGGGCTCGATTTCCGCGTCCTGCATCGCCCGGACGGATTCGAGGGCGGCGTACACCCCGAGCGGGCCGTCGAAGATGCCGCCCTCGGGAACCGAGTCGAGGTGCGACCCGGACGCGACCGGCGCACCCGTCGCGCCCGAGGGGTCCCACCGGCCGACGATGTTCCCGACGGCGTCGACCTCGACGGCCAGCCCCGCGTCCTCCAGGCGCGAGACGAGGTACTCGCGGGCCTCGCGGTTCGACTCCGTCCCGGTGAGCACCGTCCGGCCGTGCCCCTCGCCGGGGATCGCGCCGAACTCGCCGTTCCGTTCGAGGTCCTCGCGGAGCCGGGACTCGTCTACGGCCGCCGCGACCGCCCCTCCAGTCGTGTGATCGTCGCTGTCGCCGTCGCTATCTTCCATGCGGTCGGCTCTCCCCCGGGGAACATCAGTCCACGGACCGCCGCCCGTCCGTCGAAGCGGTCAGCGGCCCCACTCGTAGGCGAGCCACGCCAGCCCCAGGAGGAACAGCCCGGCACCGAGCGCGGAGGTCGCCGGCTCGGGGAAGACGATCATCGCGAACCCGACCAGCACGAGGAGTCCGGGGCTCAGTTCGTCGTAGTAGTCGGCGAGGGCCATGCTCCCCCGAGGGTCGGCCGGCTACAAAGAGGTGCTGGCTTCGCGGCGGTCCGCGCGGGCCCGACCGCCCCTCCTCTCGGTCCTCGTCAGTCCTCGCGCCACTTGATCGAACAGCCCCGTGAGGGCCGGCTCTCGCGGTCGACCTCCTCGCCCGCGAGCACCGCGTCGATGACCTCGCGCATCTCGAAGCCGGGTTCGCCAGAGGGCTCGTCGTCCGGGTTCGTCGCGTCGTCCAGCCGACCGTGGTACTTCAGGTGGAACTCCGCTCGCGGCTCATCGCCGTCTTCTCGCGGGCTCTGCCCGCTCGAATGGTCCGCGGAGCTTCGCTCCGCGCTACTCGCGCCATCCGAGGCGCTCCGCGCCTCGCGGCCCTCGTGATTGGCGAACAGGAACGGGTCGGGGGTGCAGACCGCGCCGTACGCGCGGGCGACCTCCTGGGTGTCGTCCCGGAGGTAGGCGTCGTACTGTACGTCGCCCGACTCGACGTACTCCTGCATCCTCTCGAAGGAGTCCTCGGGATACTGCTCCTCGTCGTTCGGGTTGATACCCACTACCGCCACCTCGTCGTAGTCGGCCGCGATGCCGTTCATCGCGGGGATCCGGGCCTTCGCGTACGGGCAGTGGTTGCAGGTGAAGACGACGAGCAGCGCCTCACCCTCCGCGAACGAGTCGAGCGTGTAGGTCTCCCCGTCCGCTCCCCGGAGTTCGAACGGCGGTGCCGTATCGCCGCGAGCGAGCGCGTCCGCTTCGGATTCGAGCGCCATGGGGGACGGTTCTCGCGGAACCGACAAGTGCGTTCCGCCGCCGGGAGGCCAGGCCGTGACCGTCGCGACGGTCGAGGAGCGACGGGGGATTGCCGATGGCCGTCGGCCGGCCGTTCGCTACGGGGCGGCCCCGCCCGCCGGGATCAGTAGTACCCACAGAGCCACGCGGCGATGTCGCGACGAGCACCCGAGTGCGGCCGCTACGTGGCGGTCGCGACTGAGCGGAACCCAACCCCCCAGGGCGGACCGGTCAGTCGGCGGCGACCCGCACCCGTCCGGTGGATTCGAACTCCAGCTCGGTCGTGGTGAGGCCGTACCGTTCGACGACGTGTTCGAGCTCCGTGGGTGTGACGCCGGCCTGTCGGGCGGCCGTCTCGACGTCCCACGTCCCCTCCGCGTAGAGGGTGGCTGCGGTCCGCATCGCGTGCTGATGCATGTACGGGTCCAAGCGGGGGAAGGATATTAAGAATATCGTGAGATAATATATCACTGTATGTGACTGGCTGTCGGTGAACGTTCGTCCGGATCCTTTCACATAATGAATCGTTACGGTGTGCCGGGGGGTCCGTCGGCCGTCGGCGTGTCGCCCCGAGCCCCGTTCGGTGGTTCCGGGCGGCACCCGCCCGCAAGCCTTTAACCCGGAACCCGTGTCCCCGCGGTATGGACGAGCGCGTCGAGATACTGTCCCTGCTTCGCGAGAACGCGCGCTACTCGATCGCCGACATGGCCCGGATGACCGGCCTCGAAGCGGAGGCGGTGGAGTCGGTCGTCGCCGAACTGGAGGCCGACGGCGTGGTCCGTGGCTACCAGGCGGTCGTCGACTGGTCGGCACACGGCGACGAGCCGGTCCAGGCCGTCGTCGAACTCAACGTCACGCTCGACCGTGAGACCTCCTACCGCGACATCGCCGATCGTCTCGCGCAGTTCCCCGAGACCCGCTCGCTGCGGCTGGTGAGCGGCGACTACGACTTCGCCATGGAGGTCGAGGCCGACACGATGGGCGAGGTCTCCCGGTTCGTCTCCGAGAAGGTCGCGCCCGTCCCCGAGATCACGCAGACGGTCACCCACTATGTCATGGAGACCTACAAGGACGACGGCATCGTCTTCGACGACGGGGGCGACGACGACCGCCTGTCGGTCACCCCATGACGTTCGAGGCCGAGGGGCCGCTCGGGGTTTCCGAGCGGGTCCGATCGGTCCCGCCCTCGGGTATCCGGCGGTTCTTCGAACTCGCCGAGGAGATGGACGACGTCATCTCGCTGGGCGTGGGCGAACCGGACTTCGCCGCGCCGTGGGACGCCCGCGAGGCCGCCATCGCCTCGCTCGAACGGGGGCGGACCTCCTACACCGCCAACCGCGGGATGCGCGAGCTCCGGGAGGCCATCGCCGGCCACGTGAGGCGGTACGGCCTGGAGTACGACCCCGACGAGGAGGTGCTCGTGACGGCGGGCGCGAGCGAGGCGCTCGACCTGGCGTTCCGGGCGCTGGTCGATCCCGGTGAGGTGGTGGCGATCGTCCAGCCCTCGTACGTCTCCTACGAACCCGGCGTCGTCTTCGCGGGGGGCGAACCGCTCCCGGTGCCGACCCGCGCCGCCGAGGAGTTCGTCCTCACCCCCGAGGCGCTCTCGGCGGCCGGGGCGGAGGAGGCCGACCTGCTCGTCTACTGCTACCCCAACAACCCGACCGGCGCGACGATGGACGAGGCGGAACTCGAACGGGTCGCGGCGTTCTGTCGCGAGCACGACATCGCCGTCCTCGCCGACGAGATATACGCCGCGCTCACCTACGAGGGCGAGCACACCTCGATCGCGACGCTCCCTGGGATGCGCGAGCGGACGGTGGTGTTCAACGGCTTCTCGAAGGCCTACGCGATGACCGGGCTCCGCCTGGGGTACGCGCTCGGCCCGCCCGACGCCATCCGGGCGATGAACCGCGTCCACCAGTACACGATGCTGTCGGCCCCGACGACCGCCCAGTACGCCGCGCTGGAGGCCCTCCGCTCGTGTGACGACGACGTCGCCGAGATGCGGAGTCAGTACGACCGGCGGCGGCGGTTCGTCCTCTCCAGGTTCGCGGAGATGGGTCTCGACTGCTTCGAGGCGACCGGCGCGTTCTACGTCTTCCCCGAATCCCCGTGGCCCGACGCCGGCGAGTTCGCCGAGGCGCTCCTCGAAGCCGAGGGGGTGGCGGTCGTCCCGGGGACCGCCTTCGGCGAGGGGGGCGAGGGTCACCTCCGGTGTTCGTACGCGACGGGGCTGGCCGACCTCCGAGAGGCGATGGTCCGGATCGAGCGGTTCGTGAGCGACTCCGACTCGTGAGTGCCCGAGGCGGTCGAGTACGGCGTTTTCGAAACTGACCGCGCCTAAAGCTTTTTTCAGGGGTCGAGCGAGTTGAACGGTAATGGCTATCGACGACGCGGACGGTGCCGAGTCCGGCGCGGGCCTCGAATCCGACGCCGGTGCCGTCACGACGTCGGCGGCGGAGGGGGACGGGTCCGAGTCCGAGGCGGGGGTCGAAGAGTCCGAGCCGCTCGCGACGGTCGGCTCCTACGGCTGGGAGGAGTTCAAGGCGGAGTACTACTACGACGAGGACGGGAACCCGCCCCGCGACGGGGACGGGAACGTCGTCGAGTTCGACGCGTCGGAGTACCTCGGGTTCGATCCGAAGGTGACCGGGAACGTCCTCTCGGGCGGGGAGGAGCTCGCCGACCGACTCGACGGGGTCGTCGAGGAGCGGACCGTCGACGTCGACCCGGAGTTCGACGAGGACGCCTTCTTCTCGACGGTCGAGGGCGGGACGACCGTCTCCAACCGGTACGACCTCGAGAAGTCGGTCCCGCTCGAGAAGAAACACCACTTCCGGGAGGTCGACCGCTACTGGGTGAACAAGCCCTACGCGTTCGTCGTCATCTTCCACTCCGAGAAGGAGAACGAGAAGAAGTACTACCTGATCGAGCCGTACCTGACGGCCGTCGAGGCCGACCTCCGGGAGTTCCTCGCCGGGAAGCTCAAGACCGCCATCAAGTACTCCAGCGACGAGGTGATCGTCGAGGGCGAGGACGACGCCCGCGCGGGCGTCATCGAGCGGGAGACCCACCGGCTCCTCGACCGGTACGACCTCTACGCGGCGGGGAGCAAGCCGATCCGGGCGATCGGGGACACCGAGGGGAGCGAGGGAGAGAACGGGACCGGGGACGCGGAGCAGGACGGGGACGCCGGCGGCGTGATGGGCCAGGTGAAGCGCTCGCTGGGGATGGACGACTCCGGAGCCGAGAACGGGTCGGCCCCCGCACCCGCCGGCAACGCAAGCGGTAACGGCAGCGACGACAGCGGCGGTGGCGGGATGCTCGATCAGGTCAAGCGCTCGCTGGGGATGGACGTTCCGGAGACCTCGACCGGGAGCCGGGGGATGGAGGTGCTGGCCCGTCCCGAGCCCGCGCTCCTGGCGGAGGACGCCCAGACGCTCACCGCCTACCAGATCGAGAAGCTCCTCTACCTCCTCAAGCGCGACTTCATCGGCTTCGAGCGCATCGACGGCATCAAACACGACATCAACGTCGAGGACATCTCCTGTGACGGCTACAACTCGCCGGTGTTCGTCTACCACGGCGACTACGAGCAGATCATCTCGAACGTCTACCACGGCAAGGAGGAGCTCGACGACTTCGTCGTGAAGATGGCCCAGCGCTCGGGCAAGGGGATCTCGAAGCGCCAGCCGCAGGTCGACGCCACCCTCCCCGACGGCTCGCGCTCACAGCTGACGCTCGGCAAGGAGGTATCGGACCACGGGACCAACTACACCATCCGGCAGTTCAAGGACGTCCCCTTCACGCCGATCGACCTCATCAACTGGCGGACGTTCTCGCTCGACGAGATGGCGTTTCTCTGGCTCTGCATCGAGAACCACAAGTCGCTCATCTTCGCGGGCGGCACCGCCTCGGGGAAGACCACGTCGCTGAACGCCGTCTCGCTGTTCATCCCCTCGAAGGCGAAGATCGTCTCGATCGAGGACACCCGCGAGGTCGAACTCCCCCAGCGAAACTGGATCGCGAGCGTCACCCGGCCGTCGTTCTCCGAGGGCGACAAGGGCGACGTCGACGAGTTCGATCTCCTCGAAGCCGCACTGCGACAGCGGCCCGAGTACATCGTGATGGGCGAGATCCGTGGCGAGGAAGGGCGGACGCTGTTCCAGGTGATGTCGACGGGGCACACCACGCTCACGACGTTCCACGCCGACTCGGTGGGCGAGGTCATCAAGCGGTTCACCACCGAGCCGATCAACGTCTCGAAGACGATGTTCACGGCGCTCGACCTCGTCTCGATCCAGACATCCACGCGGGTCCAGGGGACGAAGGTCCGCCGGAACAAGTCGATCACGGAGATCAACCACTACGACCCGGAGAACGACGAGATCAACGTCCAGGACGTCTACCAGTGGCAGGCCGAGACGGACGAGTTCCTCCAGATGGGCGAGTCCAACACTCTGAAGGAGATAATGTTCGATCGGGGGTGGAGGATCGACGAGATCAACACGGAGATGTTCAAGCGGAAGGTGGTGCTCGCGTACCTGATCGAGCACGGGCTCAACACCTACACGCAGGTCGCCGCCTCGCTCCAGGCGTTCATCAACGACCCCGAGACCATCCTCACGCTCATCGCCGAGGACGAACTCGAACGCTCGCTCGAGGACCTCCGGGAGATGGAGTCGGTCTCGATCGACATCGATCCGAAGAAGGAGGAGATGGTCCCTCGCCCGGACCCGGACGAGGAGGGGCGCGAGGAGGCGCAGTCGATACTGGAGGAGGCCTCGGACCTGCTCGCGAGCTACCGTGGGCGCGACGCCGACGACGTGGTCGAGGCGCTCGAGAGCGGCAGCGAGGAGTCGTTCGACTTCGGCGGCTTCTCGTTCGAGGAGGGTGAGGAGGAGTGAGTCTCGGAACGGCCGCCGGCGCGGCGAACGACGCCGACGCGCTCAGTGACGCGTTCTACCCCCTCTACCGGCGGCTGTTCGACGACGACTCGGACTTCGTCGCCGGCCTCGAACGGAAGCTCGCCGAGGCGCGGATGCCCCAGACGGTCGAAATCTACCTCTCGCGGTCGCTCGCCATCGGCGTCATCGTCGGCATCGCGCTCTGGGTCGTCGGGACGATGCTCGGCTGGTTCGTCGTCGAGTTCCTCATCGACGAGCCGCCGATCCTGCTCGGGCTCGACGTCTCGCAGTCGATGCAGGACACGCTGAACGCGCTGAAGCTCCCCGCTATCATCGTCCTCACGGGTCTGCTGTTCGGTTCGATCGGCTTCGGCATGGGCTTTGGCTCGATGGTCGCCCGGCCGTACCTGACCGCCGACGCCCGCAAGCGCGAGATCAACGTCCTGCTCTCCGACGCGGTCTCGTTCATGTACGCCCTCTCGGTGGGCGGGCTGAACCAGCTCGAGATCCTCGAGGCGATGGCGAGGGCCGACGACACCTACGGGGAGGTGGCCAAGGAGTTCCAGTCGATCGTCCTCGAGACCCAGTACTTCGACACGGACTACCGTTCCGCAGTGAGAAACCAGGCGATGGAGACCCCATCGGACGAGCTCTCGCAGTTCCTCACGGACATGCTCTCGATCATCAACTCCGGGGGGGACATGGAGGGGTTCCTGGAGGACCAGAAGGAGAAGCAGATGCGCACCTCGAAACAGGAGCAGGAGATGGTCCTCGAGACCCTGGAGCTGTTCGGCGAGATGTTCATGACCCTCTCGCTGTTTCCACTCCTGCTCATCATCATCCTGGTCATCATGTCGATGCTCGGGGAGGCCCAGACGATGCTGCTCTACGGGACGGTCTACGGGCTCATCCCGCTCATCGGCGGCGGATTCCTCGTGCTCGTCTCGACGGTCGTCCAGGACGAGGTCGGCGACGGCTACCTCGACGCCGACGGCGGCGAGATCGACGTGGGCACGACCGCGGGGAAGATGTTCGACCTCGGGCTCGTCGAGCGCTACACTGGCGAGTACGGGGTCTTCGACCGCATCAAGAACCGCGAGGGGACCTACGAGACGATGCAGCTACTGAAGAGCCCCCACCACTTCTTCCGGGAGTTCCCGCTCGCGATACTCGCGCTGACGCTACCCACGACGGCCGTGCTGCTCGGGTTCTCCGCGCTCGCGGGGTTCGCCCCCCTCTCGCTCGACGGGATGATCGCCAACCCCGTCGGTGGGACGTTCTTCTGGATATACCTCCCCATCTACGTGAACCTCTTACCTCTGGGAGTGTTCTACGAGTGGAACGTCCGCTCGCGCAACGGCATCACGAAGAACCTCTCGGAGAACCTCCGGAAGCTCTCCTCGGCGAACGACACGGGGATGACGCTGCTGGAGTCGATCAAGGTCGTCTCGGACACCTCCTCGGGGAAGCTCTCCGACGAGTTCGAGAAGATGTACGCGAAGGTGAACTACGGCACGTCGCTGAAGACGGCGCTCCGGGAGTTCAACAACGAGTACCACATCCCCCGGCTCGCCCGGACGATAAAGCTGATCATGAAGGCACAGGAGGCCTCCTCGCAGATCTCCCAGGTGCTGACGACGGCCGCCCAGGCATCGGAGAACCAGGACGACATCCTCCGGGACCGCCGGTCGCGGACCCGGATGCAGGTCGTCATCATCATCATGACCTACATCACGCTGCTGGGGGTGATGGCGATCCTGAAGGTGAAGTTCCTCGACGTGATGGCGGGGCTGGCCTCGCAGGCCTCCGGCGGGGGCGGCGCGGGCGGCGGGTCGTTCGGCGGTAACGTCGACACCGACCTGCTGACGCTGCTGTTCTTCCACGCCGTCACGCTCCAGGCGCTCATCTCCGGGTTCATCGCGGGCTACATCCGCGACGTCTCGATTCAGGCCGGCGTGAAGTTCGCGGTCGTCCTGCCGACCTTCGCGCTGATCGTCTTCATGCTCATCTGAGATGTCGGGGAACGAATCGCGGTCGACGGTCGGACGCCGGTGCCCTCCCCGGGACCGGGCGGGACTGGACGGGCGGCGAGTGTGCCGGGAGGACGGAGTACCACTATGAGGGGCACCGACCGCGGCCAGACGAACCTCGACTTCGCCCTCGGCGTGAGCGTCTTCCTGCTCACGGTCGTCTTCGTCTTCTCGTTCGTTCCGGGGATGATCGAACCCTTCACCGCGAGCACCCAGCAGGAGACTGCCGCCTCCGACCGGATCGCGGACCAGTTGGCCCAGGAGATGCTGGTCTCGGATCCGGGCGAACCGTACCGGCTCGATCGGGAGTGTACGGTGATCTTCTTCGAGACCAACGACGTGGGTGACGACGACGGGGAGAACACGAACGGCGACGGCGACTACGGGGACCCGTTCAGCAAGGCGGACGACTACGCCGCACCCTGTAACTTCCCCGACCTCGATCTCGATGGACGACTGGGGACCGCGGGCGAGATGAACGTCCACATCAGCCTCCGACGGGACCTCACGACCGGCGAGTCGGACAACCCCGACGACGACGGTGACGATGTCGACGACGCCGAGGACACCGACGACGAGGTGCCGACCTCGCTCTGTCTGGACGCCAACAACCCCCGGATCACCGAGGTCGACAGGCCGCTCGGCGGGGCCTGCGATCCCGAGGGGACGGTCGACGACGACGTCCTGTTCGAGATCGGCCCGACCCCGCCGGACGGCACCGGATCGGTCGTGGTCTCCCGCCGGTTCGTCCACGTCGAGGGTGGGTTCGCAGACGGGACGAGCGACGCGATGCTCGTCGTGGAGGTGTGGTAGATGCGTCGCGTCCGCGGACAGGCGTACGCGCTCGAGGGGATCGTCGTCTCCCTCCTGCTCGTGGGTAGCCTCGTCTTCGCCCTCCAGGTGACGGCCGTGACGCCGCTGTCTGCCAGCACGTCCAGCCAGCACATCGAGAACCAGCAGCGTGCCGTCGCCGAGGGCGTCCTGGCGACGGCCGTCGAACAGGACGCGCTGCGGATCGCCGTCCTGAACTGGAACCACGATCCGGCGTCGGATCCGCCGCGTTTCTACGGGATCGGGGCCTCCGCAGAGCGGTCGTTCTACGTCGACGGGCCCCCGGAGAACGAGTTCGGGACCCTCCTCGAACGGGCCTTCTCGAGCAGGGGGATCGTGTTCAACGTGCTCATCCGACCCAGCGTGGACATCGACGACGACGGCACCGACGACGGGTTCGCGACCGAGGCACAGCGGATGGTCTACCGTGGCGAGCCGAGTGACAACGCGGTGACCGCGACGCGGCTCGTCACCCTGTACGACGACGACGTGCTGTACGACGACGACGAACACCCGACGTCGACGCGGATCGACGGCGACAGCTTCTACGCCGAGGACGTCTCCGACGACGTCCTCTACAACGTCGTCAGAGTGGAGGTGGTCGTGTGGCGACAGTGATCCCGGAGGAGTTCCGGGACGGGGATCGGGCGCAACTGATGCTCGTCGGGGGACTGGCGCTCGCGGTGACGATCGTGGTGCTGGCGCTGGTGCTGAACTCGGCCATCTACACCCACAACCTCGCCAGTCGGAGCGACTCGGCCGCAAGCGAGTCGCTGACGCTCGACGAGGACACTCGACGGGGAGTCGGCGGGATCATGGACAGCGTGAACAGCGAGGGGACCGGGGACGACTTCCCGGGACTGGTGAGCGACTATGACACCGCCCTCGGGAGCTGGGAGAGCTCGACGCGGAACCTGACGGGGAGCAACGGTCGGGCGGTGAGCGTAACGGGGGCGAGCGAACGCGAGGGTGTCCGTATCGTCGACGACGATGGAGGAGCGTTCCACCCGGCGTCCGGTACACCGAGTTCCTGGACCGTCGTGAAGGAGGTCCGCGTCCGTCGGTTCGAGATGGAGGTCACGGATACGAATCTCCTGTCCACCAACCTGGCCCTGCTCGCTACCGACTCACCGTTCAACGTAACCTTCCACGACCCCGGTACAGGTGATATCCAGCACCGCGTCTCGATATACAAGGACACGGCCAAGGGGACGATCAACGTCACCGTCGACGAGAAAGACGAGTCGACTCTCGGGACGTGCAGCATCTCGCGCTCGGATGCCGTCATCGACTTCACCGACGCGGAGGTCGAGACGGGGGAGTGCGAGCCGCTGGGGTTCCTCTCGGAGTACGACGAGCCATACGACATCCGGTTCCACAACTCAGGTGACAGTACCGGGGCGTACGAGCTCACCGTCGATCGTGTCATCGACGACTCGTCCAGCGAGGCGGGGTCGTTCACCGACGCCGTCGACACCACGAACTTCGGGAATCACTGTTCCGGACCGACCTACAACGGGCCGGGCGGGTCCTCCCCGTTCGTCGCACCGGCCATCTACTCCACCGAGATCGATACGGAGTTCGTCGGTTCGGACACGATCGTCCGGGGGAAGCACCGTATCGCCCCGGGCGAACCGGGTTCGGAACCGGCCACCCCACGCGTGATCGATCTCGACGTGACGGACAACAGTGACGGGACGGACGCCATCTTCGACGTTTCGTGGACTGCGACCGATCCGGACGGCAACTTCCAGAGCGTGGACGTAGAGCTGGAAGGTGCGACCGCCAACTCCCCGGAGACCACCACGTCGGGGACGGTGACTCGAACCGTCTCGGGGGGGGACGGCAACACCTACACCGTCGTCGTCACCGTCGAGGACGCGGACGGAAACACCCGGACCGTCCGCCAGGGCCACCTGGCCGACGGCGACGGGACGGGCGACGATACCTGTCCGGAGTGACACGATGAGAGGAACCCGAAACCAGATCACGGATCCGATCCGCGCCGACCGCGCCGTCTCGACCGTCGTCGGCTACATCCTCACGCTGGGTATCACGGCGATACTCATCACGGGGCTGCTCACCGCCGGCGGCGACTTCGTCTCCGACCAGCGCAACGGGACGATCCGGGACGAGCTACAGGTCCTGGGCCAGCAGCTGGCGAGCGACCTCTCGGCGGCGGACCGGCTCGTACGCGCGGGCGGGACCGAGGTCTCGGTCACCCGGGGCCTGTCGCCGGAGGTGACCGGCGTCGCCTATCGGGTGACCGTCGAGGACGCGGTGGACGGACCGAACGTCGTCGATATCACGCTGCGAACGGAGACCCCGGACGTATCGGTGACCGTCGGGGTGTACCTCGGAACGAACGTCGGCACGTCCACCGGGGGGACCGTCACGCACACCGGCGGTGACGTCGTCGTCGTCCTGAACGGCGACCACCTGGAGGTGAACCGTGTCTGATCGGGGGGTGAGCGACGTGGTCGGGTTCGTCCTCGTGTTCTCGCTGGTGACGACCACGGTCGGGGTCGTCTACGTCGCCGGCATCGGGGGACTTGAGGACGCTCGCGACGCCGAGCAGCTGAACAACGTCGAACGCGCGTTCGACGTGCTGGCGGACAACCTGGAGGACATCCACCGCGACAACGCGCCCAACCGGGCGACGGAGTTCAGGCTCTACGAGGCCACCCTGGAGCTCGGTGCGCCGACGGACGTCTCGGTCGAGTGGCTCAACAACGACACCGACACCACGAATCCGGTTCCGGGGTTCGGCACCGACACCTCACCGATCGTCTACACGCCACAGAGCGAGCCGTCCTCGAGCGTCCTCTACACCGGCGGAGCAGTCATCCGGGAGGACAGGTCCGGCGCGGTGATCATCGACGAGCCACCGTTCGCGTTCGACGACAACGGCGGTGTGAAGACGGCGGTGATCCCCGTAGTCGATACGCGCTCGCCGAACCGAGAGTACGTGGTCGGTACCTCGACGGTACTCATCCGGACGGAGCGGATCGGGAACGAGGTACTGGCGGCGCGAACCGATCCGTCGTCGGCGAGCACCGATGTCGATACTGACGACGCCGACGTCGAATACGAGATACGGCTCGGCATCACGACCACTCCGGCGAGGGCCGACGCGTGGGTTCGATACCTGAACGACGAGATACCGGACTCGTTCGATGCGAACGACATCGACGGTGACACCGACGTGACCGACGATCCCGTCTGTGAGAGAAACGGCGATCAGGCGATCTGTGTCATCGCTACCGAGCGACTCTACGTCACGACCAGCCGGATCGACGTCTCGATCGAGTCCTGACCGAGGGGCCGGCCGGGACGACCCCGATCGAGAGGATCCACGGTATCCCGGGACCGACGACACACTCCGGACAGGGCGTCCTCGCGTCACAGGGCCGTACCTGACCCTCTCTCGCCGTCGAGGGACCGCTCGTTCCGGCTCCGGGGTTACTCCTGCCGTGGACCTGCCGGAGTAGCCACGCACGGCCTGTCGGCGCGGCACGGCTCCGAACGCCACGTAGCGCGGCGTGGTCGAGCAGGCCGAGCCGCCGATCGCTAGTCGAGTCGGACCTCGATCTCGTTACGGGTGACGTGGAGGTACGTGACGTACTTCCCGCCGCCGGGGACGTCGAGCACGCCGGAGGAGCTGTCCGGGCCGGTCTCCTCGACGCTCCCGCCGCCGCCCGGCTTGTCCTTGACCGTCAGGTCGAGTTCGTCGTCGAACATCCCGAAGTAGTGGTTGAGGACGCGGTCGACCGTCTCGGTGTCACCGCTGTCGTACTGACTCCCCTCCCAGGAGACGTCGGCGGAGTGGCTGTCGAAGGTCTCGGAAGGGTTCCGGAGGTTCCCATTGGCTTTGAACTTGAGCATGTTGTCGCCGTTCTTGGTGTAGTCGAGCGTCGGATCGGTGCCTTCGGCGTCGGAGACGTCACCGTCGTTGTCGTCGTCGTCGACGAACGACATCTCGAAGTAGATCTCGTCGTCGTTCCCGTCCCCGTCGCGGTCCTCGCACTTCGCCTCGAAGACGTCGTTGGCGTGCCACATCTCGTAGTTGTCACCACCGTCCTCGGAGTAGTACACCGTCACGTCGGCGGTGATGCCCGTCGACGGACAGCCGCTGCCGCCCGACTTCGTGAAGTACAGTTCGAACTGCTGGTCCCCCTCCTCGATGTACATCGACCACTGGAGGTTGTTGAAGTTCGCGCTGTCGTGGTCCTCCGGCCGGAGGGTGAGGCTGAACTCCTCGACGTTGTGGTCGCTCGTCCCGGGGACGGTCACCGATCCGCCCTCGCCGGGCATCCCGAACGACCCCGGGTTCTCGAGGGACACCAGCCTGATGGTGACCTCCTCGACCCCGTCGCCGTCCCGGTCGGCGTAGGAAATCTCCCCGGAGGTCCGGGCGTCGAAGTAGCGCCCCCAGCCCCGGGCGTAGCGGCTCTCGATCCGGACGATCACCTCCCCCTTGCGAACCGGGTTCACGAAGTCGCCGCCGCCACACCGCGACGGGAACGTCTCCCCCGAGGGGAACACCGGCTTCGCACGGATCCCCTCCTCGACGGTCCCGGAGGCCCTGCCCGTCACCGCGCCGTCCCCCCGGGTCAGCACGATCGGCAGGGTGAGCGTCGCACCGCGGTAGTGGAACTCCGGCGGGGAGACCATCTCGACGCCGCCGTCCGGGCCCCGCCGCCAGACTCCGCCGCCCTGGTAGCCGATCTCGGTGTCGCCGGTCCGGTGGACCATCGCGCCGAGAGCCTTCCGCTCCATGATGTACGCGTCGTCCTCGTCCGTGTTGCTGGTGTCCACCACGTCGTCGGCGTCGTCGTTCACGTTGTCGTTCTCACAGTCCAGCTGGATGATCTCGATCCAGCCCGCATCGTCCTCGACGGTGTAACTCCCTCCCCTCTCCCCGAAGTTCACCCTCTGGTTCGAGGCGTCCCCCAGCGCGACCTGTGCGGCCTGCGAGTCGAACAGCGTCATCGACTGCTCGGCCCGGGCCAGTCCGGAGTTCTCGCGCGTGTCGTCCAGCGCCCGGTCCCCGAGGGCGACGACGGCCGTGCTCCCCACGATGACGAGGGCGATCACGAGTACCGCCCCGATCGTCGTCTGCCCGGCCGAGTTCCGCCGCTGGAGGGTTCTCATACGTCCACAAGCGAGAGTAGGGGTATAAACGGCGATACGGACTCGTACCGTGAGACGTACACGGCGTGTCCGTACGGTCGGTCGAACGCGACCGGAGGAGGGAGTCGGCTCACCGCACCGAGGGAGGACCGCCGACCCCCATTCGCGCGACGTCGATACAGTATATATTCCTCTTATGCATTATAGCCAAGGGTTAATCCCGTCGGGAGTGTCAGACGATGACACGATGGAATCCGAGAACCCCCGGACCCTGAAGGACGTGAGCCACACACCACCGAGCGGCGAGCCGGTCCCCGTCTGGGAACGCGGCGGCGAGCGAGCCGACTGAGCGGCCGTCCCGCGCCCCGATCCCGGCGTCTCCGTGCGGCAGGACCCCCGACTACCGAACGTCGGAGCGTTCATAACCCCTTCGGCCGAACGGGGGTCCATGCTCGTCCTCGAGTCGAGCCGGCGTGCGGGCCGCGGCCGGTGGCTACAGGCGGCCGTGGCCGTGGCGCTCCTCGCGTTCGCCGTCGCAGCCGCGCTCCTGGGGCGGAACCCGCTTCCCCGGGGGCTCGCGCTCGTCGTCGGGCTGTTCGCGCTCACGGCGCTGTACGTCCAGTTCGTCCGGCGACCGGGCGTCGACGCCCGCGACTGACTTTCGACCGTGCGATCACGGCGCCGGCCGTCCGGTCCTACTTGTGGGTGAAGAGGAGCACGTCGCCGTCGTGCGTCGTCACGCACAGGTCGAGCACCATGCTGAGTTCGAGGCTCGTGAGGTCGTCCTCGCAGACGACGAGGTCGTCGAACGGTTCGCCGCAGGCCGGGCAGGCGACGCTGACCGTGTTCTGATACGTCCGTACCCCACCGCCCGATTCCCTGGGTGTGAGCGAGGCGACGAGTTCGTCGAGTTCGCTGTCCTCCATGGCCGGGAGTGGGAGCCCCCCGGTCTTAAGCCTGCATCCGGGACGAGTCGGGGGTCGAGCACGAGGGACCCCCGGTCACCGGGACGGCTCTATACTCCGTCGATCGGTCTCAAGGGCCGCGTGAGATCCTCTCGGTTCGGAAGTGATCCCACGGGTTTATCCCACCCCTCCGGTTAGCGCCGGTGTGGGTTCCCTGTCGGTCCTCCGCGACCGCGAGTTCATCGCGCTCTCCGGGACGGCGTTCGCGCGCGCGCAAGCGTACTCCACCATAGCCATCGCGCTCGCGCTCTACGCCGACGTGTTCAACACCACGAGCACCGTCGAGGGGCTGTTCGGCACCGCGTTCGCCCTCGTCCAGCTGCTGGTCGTGCTCCCAATCGGTCGGTACGTCGACACGCACAACGCAAAGCGAGTCCTGCTCGCCGGGTTGCTGGTCAACGTCGGCGTCTTCGGCGGCTACTTCCTCGCCGACTCCATCGCGGACGTCCTCCTCGTCCGCCTCTTTCAGGGGTTCGGCGCGAGCCTCCTCTGGGTCACCGGTTCGACCGTCGTCGGGGAGATCAGCCCCGGGGGCGAGCGGGGCCAGTGGCTCGGCACCTACAACCAGGTCGGCGCGTTCTCCTCGCTCGCCGGCGACATCGTCGGCGGGGCGCTGTTGACCCTCTACGGCTTCCAGGAGACGTACGTCGTGCTCGGGAGCGTGACGCTCGGCGCGTCCGTCCTGCTCTACCTCTTCCTCCGGGAGAATCCGGGGGGACGGAAGGACCCCGAGGAGTCGACGGGCCGGGAGACCCTGCAGAACCTCCTCTCCCGCCGCACGGTCCGCGCGCTCGTGACGTTCCGATTCGGCCTCTCGTTCGGCAAGATGGCCGTCATCACGTTCGTTCCCATCTACGCCCGCACCGGGTTCGGGATGTCGGCGATCCTCGTTGGCGTGCTGCTCGCGGGCGGGAAGCTCACCAAGGCGCTCACACAGGGGGTCGTCGGGGGCTACACCGACCGCGTCGGCTCGAAGCACTACTTCGTCGCCGGGGGTGCCCTGGTGTACGTCCTCGGGACCGCCATGGTCCCGTTTGCCGAGTTCGCTCACCTCCTCTTTCCGACCGTGGTCGTCCCGCTCGCGTCCCTCCCGGCGCTCTCGGGGTCGGTGACGCTCGTGCCGGCGTTCTTCCTCCTCTTCGTCGCCTACGGGATCTGTGGCGTGGGCGACTCCATCCGGCTGCCCGCGAGCATGGCGCTGTTCGTCGAGGAGGGCGAGCAGTTCGAGGCCGTCGCGGGGAGCCTCTCGCTGCGCTCGATCGCCTGGAAGGTCGGACAGGTCATCGGGCCGCTGCTCATCGGCGTGGTCTGGGACGCGACCGGCGTCTTCACCGCCTTCGCCATCGCCGCCGGGGCGATACTCGTCGCGACGGTCGCGTTCGTCCGTATGTACGGGACCGCCTGGACGAGCGCCGCGCCGGTCTCGGCGGACTGATAGGGATCCTCGTAGCCGACCGGAGGATTCGACCGTCCGACTGGGTCGCGCGGCATATTCTCGGCGGGAAATCTACGAACGACTACGATGAGCCCTGTGGGGACTCCCGTCGGTCCGCGTCGCTTCCGGCCATACGGTCGGTCCCTGTCGGGCGGTCCATCGACGAGACCCCCGAGTGACGACGGCCACGACCGATTCCGGCGCACTGGGCGCGGCCCGGGCTCCGTACTCCGGGCGAGCGAGTTATGCTCCCCGGTGGCCGATGACACACATGAGCCCCCTCCTCGAGCGGTTCGAGCGACTCGTGGTCCGGGTCGTTCCGATGGTGGTCCTCGGCGTCGTCGGGTCGGCAGCGGCGGTCTTCGGTGGGCTGACCGATACCTTCCTCGCGTTCTACGCCGTCACGTGGGCCCTCACGCTCGCGTTCGTCGCGTTCGTCGACCGT
This sequence comes from Salinirubellus litoreus, assembly GCF_037335815.1. Classification (NCBI taxonomy): domain Archaea; kingdom Methanobacteriati; phylum Methanobacteriota; class Halobacteria; order Halobacteriales; family Natronomonadaceae; genus Salinirubellus; species Salinirubellus litoreus. The sequence continues at coordinate 1,965,151 of NZ_CP147841.1, forward strand.
GCACGCGCCGAGCCGCCCGACACGACCGACCCGCTGTTCGTCCTCCAGCAGCGCTACGCCCGGGGGGACATCGACGACGCGGCGTTCGAGCGGACGCTCGATCGGCTACTCGTCGGGAACGACCTCGAGCGCTCGCGGCGGGACGTCGAGCGGGAGTTCCTCGTCGAGTAGTGGCGAGTTCCACTGGGTCGGTGGCCCCCGGGGACCGTCGTACGATCCGGCCGACGGGCCGTGCCTGCCCCCGTGGATCGGTTCCGATATCGAACGAGGTCGCCGGCGTGCTACACCGTCCCGACTGGTACCGGGCCGTCGTCACTCGACGACGCTCCGGACCCGCCGGACCAGCAGGGAGAGCGAGTCGGGACCGCCCGACTTCCGAACGTAGTCCGTCACCCCGGCGACGCGGGCGTCGTGAGCGACCGCCTCGTTCCCCTGACCGGTGAACAGGACGAACGCGAGCCCGAAGTCGCGCTCGCAGAGCCACTCGAACAGCTCCAGCCCGGAGGCCGCCGGCATGCAGTAGTCGCTCACGACGACGTCGAATCCGTGGTCGGGATCGTTCAACAGCTCGAGGGCCGCCTCGACACTCGTCACCGTCGTGACCTCGATGTCCCCCTCCGACCGCTCCAGCCAGTCGCGGACGAGCGCCCCGAACGACGCGTCGTCGTCGACGTGCAACAGCGTGATGTAGTGCGTCATTGCCAGCTCGGTCGAGCGCCCCGCCGGTTCCCGCCGACCTGGGAGGGTATCGCTCCCGCTCGTGCATGGTATATTCTAATATAAGTATGTATGAAAAATAAGGGGATCCTCGGGGCGGGGCGTCACCGCTCGGAAGGGGACCGACGGGCCACCGACCGATCCCCGTTCGGGGGTCCATCCGACCCGGACGTACTGGGGGCACGCCGCCCGGTCGGCGCTCGACGACGAGCCCCGTTCGTGTGCCAGCCGCACGGCCCGCCGGTCGCCAGGTGGTACGCCGAACCCGGGGTCCGCCTCGACGACGAGGTCCTCGAATCGCCCGTGAGCGGCGGGGTGTCACTGAAGGGGTCCGGCGAAGTGTGGTGGCTGTATTACAATACCGACGAGGGCTGGTACGAACGAAACGGACCGTCGCCGCTGAACGAGGCCACGATCGGAACGGCCCGGACGATCGGCGGACATGCCGTGACGAAAGAGGTGTGTCTTCCGAAAGTCCCCGTACGACCGCCGAAAGATCCACAAGAGGCCCTTCCAGGATGTCCTGGCACCACATCCCGACGCCCCGTCTAATATATTTTTTCACCTAAATCGAGATGCAGACAATAATTTAAGTACCGAACGCGACCGAGGTGTGCCTGCAGAAATGGGCTGGGGAAGCAAACAATCGGACGAGCTGCAGCTCTCGCGGAGAGGGTTCATGTCACTATCAGGTACCGCGATCGCGGGACTCGGCGTCCTGCCCCGGGGGGATGACGGGGCGGTTGGGGCGTCGGGAGACCTCCGCTCGGCGGGGGAGGTGGCCGACCTCACCTCGTTCGGGTACGGCGGGACGTCCATCACGGAGTCCGGCGTACTCGAAGCGGCGACCAGCGAGACGATGGCAGTGGGCGGTGAACAGTCGCCCTACGTGCCGTCGCTCTCGGGGCGGATCGAGGCCGAGCGGTTCGACAGGGGTGGGGAGGGGGTGTCCTACCACGACGCCGACGCGGAGAACCGGGGCGGGGCGTTCCGGGACACGGGCGTCGACATCCAGCGGACCGGCGACGTCGACGGTCAGTACGACGTCGGCTGGATCGAGGACGGCGAGTGGCTGGAGTACACCCGGGAGTGCACGTCCGGTCGGTACAGCTTCACCGTGCGCGTCGCCTCCCCGGAGGGCGGGTCGGAGCTCGTCCTGAAGATCGACGGAACCGAGTACGGCCGGATCACCGTCCCGAAGACCGGCGGCTGGCAGAGCTGGACCACCGAGGGGTTCGGGACGTTCGATCTGGAGGAAGGGGTGCGGGTCGTGCGGCTGGAGGCCGTCGGCGGGGCCTTCAACATCAACTGGCTCGCCGCGACCCCGAACGTCGGGTCCTCGACGCCGACGGCTACGCCGACCGAGACGTCGACGCCCACGGCGACGCCGACGCCATCGCCAACGCCTGAAGCGACGCCCACGCCCGATCCGCGTCAGCCGGCGTACACCGACCACGATGTGTCACGAATCGAGGCCGAAGCGTACGACGAGGGCGGGGAGGGTATCGCGTACCACGACGTGGACGGGGGGAACTCCGGCGGCGCGTACCGGGACGAGGGTGTGGATATCCAGTCGACGACCGACGACGGCGGCTACAACGTCGGGTGGATTGAGGACGGCGAGTGGCTCGAGTACACCGTCGATCTCGCCGCGGGGACCTACGAGCTCCGGGCCCGCGTCGCGTCGATCCACGACGGGACGAAGCTCCGGGCGATCCTCGATGGCGAGGTCCTCGGGACCTTCGACGTGCCGAACACCGGCGGCTGGCAGAACTGGCAGACCGTCACGCTCACCGGCCTCGACATCAGCGGCGGGCAGGTCCTTCGCCTTGAGGCGCTCACCAACGGCGCGGAGTACGGGTTCAACATCAACTGGGTCGGCTTCGCCCGGACCGACACGTCGACCGCGACGCCGACGCCGACTGAGACGCCGACGCCGACCGAGACGTCGACGCCGACGCCGAGCCCGACGGCCACGCCGACTGCGACGCCCACGGCCACGCCGACACCGTATCCCTCCGGCGAACCGTTCGGGGACGCTCCCGCCAGGATCCCGGGTCGGATCCAGGCCGAACACTACGACAGGGGCGGCGAGGGGGTCGCGTACCACGACACCGACCCGCAGTGGGACGGGCGGCCCGAGTCCGACGCGCTCCGCGGCGACACGCGCGTGGATCTGCAGGCTACCTCCGACGACAACGGGCGGTACAACGTCGGCCGGTTCATCCAGGGCGAGTGGCTCGAGTACACCGTCGACCCGACACCCGGCACCTACGACCTCAAGTTCAGGGTCGCGACCCCCCGTGACGGTCGCCGGCTCCGGGTGACGCTGAACGGCGACACCCTCCGGACCGTCGAACTGCCGAACACCGGGGGCTGGGACACCTACCGGACGGTCGCCGTCCGGGACGTCCGTATCGACACCGATCGGACGAGCGTCCTCCGGATCGAGGCCGTCGACTCCGGGATCGACTTCAACTGGCTCGACTTCGACGTGCCGACGGACACGACGACGTCGACGCCGACTCCCACGCCCACGTCGACCGACGGGGAGGCCGACTGGGGGGAGGTCGCGTACGGCCAGTACGGCTACGGCGGCGTCGTGTAGGTCGGGGAGATCGGGGCCGAACGCGACGGTTACCACTCCCGGTGGAGGGGGTCGTCGGTGCACTCGACCCGCTCGGTGGACGCTCCGATCGACGGATCGTCACCGGTAGCGATCCGCCGTCACTGTCCGTGCTCGCGCCCCGTCGTCCGTCCGTCGTCGGACGGGTTCGGCCGAGGTACCGCCGGGGAGTTTTTACCGGGCGGCTGCTGTGGGTCCCCAGCGTGTACCCTCGTCGGTGGCGCGCCCCGACGATCCGGGGGGCTCACACGGGCGTCCAGTCAGCCGGTCCGAACCGCCCGTCGGCCCTCGGTGACGGCCGATAGCGGGTCCGGGACGCGAGATCCCCCGGCTCGCCCCCCGGGCGCGAGAGGCCGGATCGGACGCGGGTTCCGGTGCACGACGGAGAACACATGAACGGAGACAGCATCGAAGCGGTGACGATCGTCGGCGACGGCGACGCCGGACTGATAGCTGCGCTGACGCTCGACCGCGTGACCCGGGTCGACGTCACCGGGGTCGACGACTTCGACGAGGGGATCCCCGAGGTGGGCAAGAGCACCATCTCGTACATCCAGAACACGTTCCACAACGTCCTGGGGATCGAGAAGGCCCGGTTCATCTCCGAGGTGAAACCGGTGTGGAAGGCGTCGGTCTTCTTCACGGACTGGTGCGGTCGGGGGCCGTTCCACGTCCCGTTCGACGACCTGACGCTCCCGCCCGCCGACCCCGGCCGACGCCGGTTCGAGGAGCTCTACTGTCGGTACCTCGAGGACGACTACCGGACGCTCGGCGTGGAGACCGCCGAGCGAGGGGTCTCCCCGTTCGTCGAACTGCGCGAGGACGGCTTCTCCAGGACCTACGATCACGTCGCCTACCAGTTCAGCACCGGTCGGCTCGACGACTTCCTCCGGGAGATCTGTCGCGAGCGCGAGCAGATCCGCACGGACGCCGAGCGACACCTCCCCTACGAGCAGGTGTACGGGAGCGGCGTGTTCGAGTGAGGTGAACCGTCCTCTACGCTCCGGAGAGCGGCGTGAAACGCGAGGGATTTTCGACCACCGACTCCGGAGGCAACGAACTCTAACATCCGATTCGTGGACTCGCCGGGACTGAGCGGAGCCTACGGCTCCGCGAAGGTCGGCGAGTTCACTAACCGAGTTCGAGCGAAGCGAGAACGAGGGAAGTGGACTCGCCGGGATTTGAACCCGGGGCCTCTCCCATGCCAAGGGAGTGATCTACCGCTGATCTACGAGCCCGCACCCACAACTCAGCCCAGCGCGGCGCATAAACCCATCGGACCGCGCCGACGCGTGCGCCCCGTCAGCGCGGTTCCCTCCCCGTACTCCGGCCTGCCAGTTTCAGTTTCACCGCGCTAGGCGCCGGTATTAGTGCCCGAAGCTCGGATGTAGGGGTGTCCCACCATGAACGCCACCAGGGACCCATCCGACGCTACTGTCAGTCGCCGAACCCTCCGAGAGGGGACGACCGCCCGCGCCAGATACGGCGAACGGTCGGTCGTCGGTGAGGTGATCGAGGTCCGCGAGGAGACTCCAGGGGTGACTCGCGTGGTCCTCAGCCCCCGTGAGGGGGATATCGAACTCGACACCGACGCGAGGCGAGTCGAGCCCGTCGCCCCGGATCGGATCTGTCCGGCCTGTAGCGCCGTCTGGGAGCGTCGCGAGGCGTACCGCTGTCCGGACTGCGGGGCCGACCTCGTATCGGACTGAGCTCACCGCCCGTCGAGAGCCTCCGGCGGTACGCGTCGTCCAGGGGACGCTCGGCCAGCCGCGGATGACGGTCGGACGATACCGTGACCCGAGGGAGAGACATCCGACGAGAGCGAGCCGGGGGTGCCGCACGAACCGGGCGGGTCCGAAGCGACACGCCTTTGTGCGTGTCGGGCCTCTCGCCGGTGGGAACGGCACGGCCGCAAATCCGACTCCGCCGCGCGGCCCGGGCACCTGGTCCGGGGTCTCTTCGACGCTCCGCGCGGCTTGGGATTGCGGAAGTGCGTACAGAGCGCGTCGGCCCGGATCCGCCGGGACAGCGGTCAGTGCCGTCCAACCAGACACATGGCACGAATGCACACCCGACGCCGCGGCAGTTCCGGTTCGGACCGGCCCGTGGCAGACGACCCGCCTGAGTGGAGCGACGTCGACGCCGACGCGGTCGAGGATCGCGTCGTCGAACTCGCGGAGAACGGCCACGACCCCTCCCAGATCGGGATGAAGCTCCGTGACGAGGGCGTCCAGGGGACGCCCGTCCCCGACGTCAAACTCGCGACGGGGAAGAAGGTCACCGAGATACTCGAGGAGAACGACGCTCGCCCCGACCTCCCGGAGGACCTCCGGAACCTGATGGAGCGAGCGATCCGTCTCCGCCGGCACATGGAGGAGAACCAGGGTGACGCCCAGAACAAGCGGGCGCTCCAGAACACGGAGTCGAAGATCCGCCGGCTGGCGGACTACTACCGCGGCGACGAGCTGGAGGAGGACTTCACCTACTCCTACGACGTCGCCGTCGACCTGCTCGAGGGCTGAGCCGTGTCGGCCGCCGACCGCCCGGACGCGAACACGCCCGTCGCTAGCGTGACCGCCGCCTGCCGAGACGCGGGTTTCGTCAGGCTGGTCGGCACGAGCGACGGCGACGGCCTCGCGGCGGTCGGCGTGCTCGCACGGGCGCTCTCGGCCATCGACATCCCGTTCCAGGCGAGCGTGGCACGCTTCCCGGACCCCGCCACGGGGACCGACGCGGACGTGACGATAACGGTCGGCACGAGCGGCGGCGACGTCGCCGTCGACGCGGTGCCGGCGAGCGTCCCGGCGTTCGCCGCCGCCCGCGAACTCGCGCCAGACGCGGCCGATCCGGTCCTCGCGCTCGCGGGGGCCGTGGCCGCGGAGGCGGTCCCCGGCGACGACGGCGTCGGTCTGCTCGACGCGGCACGCGAGTCCGGCGTCGAACGTCAACCGGGGATCGCGATCCCCACGGAGGACGTCGCGGACGGGCTGGCCCACTCGACGCTGGTCCATCTGCCCTGTTCCGGCGACGTCGACGCGGCGCGCGAGGCGCTCACGGCGGTAGGTGGCGACGACTCGACCCCCGAGGCACGCAAGCGGGCGGCCTCGATGGTCGCGCTACGCGCCGTCTCCGGTGCGCCGACGCGCGCCGCCCACGCCGTCGAGCGGGCGCTCCGGCCCTACTCGGGGGGAGCGTTCGAGACTATCGGCGGCTACGCGGACGTGCTCGACGCCGTAGCGAGAGAACGACCCGGGACGGGCGTCGCGCTCGCGCTCGGCCACGATGCGGGGTCGGCGGCGCTCTCGGCGTGGCGCGACCACGCGAGCGCGGCCCACCGTGCCGTACGGGAGGCCGACACCGGCCGGTACGACGGCGCGTTCGTCGTCCGGACGGACGGCCCCGTGGGGACGGTCGCGCGACTGGTCCGGGACTACCGTTCGCCGGAACCCGTCGTGCTCGCGCTCGGGCGGACCGAGCGCGGCTACGACCGGGCGGCGGCCGCGGGCGACCGCGAGGTCCTCTCGGCGCTGCGGAGCGCCGTCGGCGACGCCGGCACGGTCGGTGGTCGCGGCCGGACCGCGCGGGCCCGACTCGCGGAACCGATCGACGAGGGGACGTTCGTGAGCGCGTTCCGGGGGGGACTGTGACCTCCGAGCGCGAGGCGGAGGGGCGTGCTCGCTGCCGGGCGACGGTATCGACGACCCACGTTGACGCGGCGACGGTCGCGGCGGCGCTGGAACCGGACAACACCGACGAGATGAGTACCCGAGTCGAGGACGGACGGGCCGTGACGACGGTCGAGCGTGACTCCCCCGGTGGGTTGCGCTCGACGGTCGACGACTACGTCGTGAACCTCGGGGTTGCGGACCGAATCGTGGACGAACACACAGCGGACAGATCAGACACATCATGAGCGAACGAAGCGTTTCCCGACAGAAACAGGAGAAGCGGTGGTACACCGTGCTCGCGCCCGAGCAGTTCGACCGGCGCGAGCTCGGCACGACCCCCGCGGACGACCCCGAACAGCTCTACGACCGAACCATCGAGACGACCCTCGGTGACCTCACCGACGACGCGGGCGAGAACTCGACGAAGCTCACGTTCCGCATCAACGACGTGGGGAGCGACACCGCCTACACCGAGTTCGTCAAGCACGAACTCACGCGGGACTACCTGCGCTCGCTCGTCCGGCGCGGCTCCTCGAAGGTCGCGTCCTACGAGACGGTCCTGACGACCGACGACTATCGGATGCAGGTCCAGCCCGTCGCGTTCACGACGAAGAAGGCCGACCACAGCCAGGAGCGGGCCATCCGCAAGACGATGACCGACCTGGTCCAGTCGGCCGCCGAGGAGCGCTCCTTCTCGGAACTCGTCGACTCGATCGTCGGCGGGCGGCTCTCCTCGGCCATCTACAACGAGGCGAAGACCATCTACCCGCTCCGCCGGGTGGAGATCCAGAAGGCGACCCTCGAGGCCCACCCCGAGGAGGTCGCCGCCGAGGAGGAGGCCGCCGTCGACGTCGAGGAGGAGGACCTCGCGGTCGACGAGTAAGCGACCGACTTCGATCGCCCCCGTTTCTATCTGTGTCCGGCCGAGCCGAGCCATAGCGACGCGTACTGTCGCCCGAGTGGACGGCCGGCCACGTCTCGAGCGACGGGACCGCCGTGGATCGTGTTACTCGCTGACGACGACCGTCCCGACCATCCCGGCGCGCTCGTGGGGGACGCAGAAGTAGGCGTAGGTCCCCGGTACCTCGAACGTGTGCGACCAGGTCTCGCCCGAGCGGATCGTCCCCTCGCCGCCCCGCTCCCAGAAGCCGTCGCGGGCGGCCGCCTCGCTCTCGAAGCCGCCGGAGGCCCAGTACTCCGCGTCGTCCGGCAGGCCGTCCTCGTAGGCGGTGACGGTGTGGCCCCGCGAGCCGTTGTTCACCCAGACGACGGGCTCGCCGACGGTCGCCTCGAACGTCTCGGGGAGGTAGGCGTTCTTGGCCATCTCGATGTCGGCGTCGCCCGATCCGCCGACCATACCGCAGCCGGCGAGGGTGGCCGTCACGCCCGCCGTCGTCGCGAGGAACGTCCGTCGGCGCATACGCGGGCTACGGGCCGCGTCGTCAAAGGCGGCGCGGTTCCGCGCTCCTGCGCTGACGGCTCAATCGATCCAGACCCGCGCCTCGTACGGGTCGAGGTCGAGCCGCCCGGGTACCCCGCCGGTCCGGTCGGGGTAGTTCGCCACGGCCGACGTCACACTATCCGAGCGCACCCGCTCGGGGGGACTGACCGTCGTCGGCTCGGGCGACCAGTTGAGCGCGACGAACGCTCGTTCCTCGCCGAGCGTCCGCTCGTAGGCCCACACCGACTCGTGATCGGGGAGGACGGGTTCGTAATTGCCGTAGACGAGGACGTCGTGTTCGTGGCGCAGTTCGACCAGGTCCCGGTAGTAGTACCAGACCGAGTCCCGGTCGGACCGGGCGCTCGCGACGTTCACCTCTCCGTGGTTCGGATTGACGGGGAGCCACGGCTCGGCGTCGGGGTCGGTGAACCCCCCGTGTGCCGAGTCGTCCCACTGCACCGGGGTCCGGGCGTTGTCCCGACAGCGGTAGCGGATCAGATCGCGAACGTCCTCGAAGGAGTCGATGTCGCCGGCGGCGATGGCCTCGCGGACCCGACCGGTCGCGTCGGCGTCGTCGATCTCCGCTATGGAGTCCCAGGGGTAGTTCGTCATCCCGATCTCGTCGCCCTGGAAGACGAACGAGGTCCCCCCGAGCGTCAGGACGAGCGTGGCGAGGAGCTTCGCGCTCTCCTCGCGGTACTCCCCGTCGTCGCCGAACCGCGAGACGGCCCTCGGCTGGTCGTGGTTGCCGAGGTAGACCGCCGGCCACGCCAGGTCGGGCTCGGTCTGCCAGCGACCGATCGCCTCCTTGAGGTCGGTGAGCGGGAAGTCGCGGACCTTCCACCACCCCTCCTCGGCGTCGTAGTCGAGGATGACGTGGTCGAAGTTGATCGTCATCCGGAGGCCGTGCTCGGCGTACCGGTCGGCCTCGCCGGGGTCGACGCCGATGCACTCCGCGACGACGAACGCGTCCCGCCCCGAGAGCACGCGGTCGTCCATCTCGCCGAGATACTCGTGGATGCGCGGCCCCTCGGTGAAGTGCTCGATGCCGACCCACTCGTTGTGGGGGTCGCCGTCGGGGTAGCCCTCGGGCTTGGAGATCAGGTTGACGACGTCCATCCGGAAGCCGTCGATCCCCCGCTCGAACCACCAGTTCATCATGTCGAAGATCGCCTCGCGGACGTCGGGGTTGCGCCAGTTCAGATCGGGCTGTTTCTCGTCGAAGAGGTGGAGATACCACTTGCCCACCTCGTCGTCGTAGGCCCACGCCGACCCGCCGAACCCGGACGTCCAGTTGTTCGGTGGCTCGTCGGGGTCGCCCTCGACCCAGTGGTACCAGTCGTGGTACGCCGAGTCGGGGTCGCGCGAACGCTGGAACCACTCGTGTTCGTCGGAGGTGTGGTTGACCACGAGGTCCATCACGAGTCGCATGTCCCGGTCGTGGACGGCATCCCGGAGGGCGTCCCAGTCGTCCATCGTGCCGTACGCCTCGCGGATCGAGCGGTAGTCGCTGATGTCGTAGCCGTTGTCGGCCTGCGGGGAGGCGTAGACGGGGTTGAGCCAGACCACGTCCACGCCCAGGTCGTCGAGGTAGTCGATCCGGTCGAGTACCCCCTGGATGTCGCCGATCCCGTCCCCATCGGAGTCGTTGAAGCTCTGCGGGTAGACCTGGTAGACGACCGCCTCCTTCCACCACCGCCGGTCGAGGTCGCCGTCGGCGACGGGTGTCCTCTCGTCGCCCATCAGACGAGGTCCAGGGTTCGGAGGTCGTCCTCCAGTGCGGCGCGGTCCCCGTCGCTCATCGTCCGCAGGGGCGAACGCAGACCGCCGACGTCGAAGTCGACGTCACGCAGCGAGAGTGCTGTCTTCACCCCCGCCATGTACGGCCCGCGCTTGAGCGCGTCGCGCACGTCGTAGACGCGGCTCTGGAGTTCGCGGGCGCGCTCCTCCTCGCCCGCCGCGTAGGCGTCGTAGAGGTCACCGACGAGTTCGGGGAAAACGTTCGCGACGGCACTCACGAGGCCCGTACAGCCGATCTCCAGGCCGGCGAACAGCAGCGAGTCCGACCCCGCCATGAACGTGAGTTCGGGGTGGGCGTCGATCGCCTGCCCCAGCCAGGGGACGTCCTTCGAGGAGTCCTTCAGCCCCGCGACGCTCTCGATGGCGGCGATCTCGTCGAGCGTCTCCAGCGCGAGCGCGTTGCCCGTCTTCGAGGGGATGTGGTAGACGTAGATCGGGAGGTCGGTCGCCTCGGCGACCCGGCGGTAGTGTTCGACAGCCCCCGTCGCGTCGAGCGGGTAGTAGTACGGCGTGACGACGACCAGTCCGTCGGCACCCGTGGCGGCGGCCGCCTCCGCCCGCGCGACCGTCTCGCGGGTCGAGGGCGCACCGACGCCCGCGATGACGGGCACCTCACCGCCCACCTCGTCGACGACGGCCTCGACGACCCGGTCGCGCTCCTCGGGGGAGAGGAGCGCGAACTCCCCGTTCGTCCCGAGCGGAAAGACCGCGTGGGCCCCCCCGTCGACGACGAACCGGGCGTGGGCCGCGGTCCCCTGGGGGTCGAGCGACTCGTCCCGGGCGAACGCCGTCACCGTCGGCGGGACGACGCCGTGGAGCGAGAGCGGATCGGCCGCGTGGGTGTCCTGCATGGGCGCTCGTTCCGCCGGATCGTCCTTAACGGTTGCCACCTGTCTTTTTCGAATGTGAGTAAACTTTTTGTCGTTAGGCATACTCTGCCGCACCATGGGCGCAGAAGTCAGGCTCTCCGGTTCGCTGATCGCCCGGGCGGGTGCCCGTCGCGCGACGGTTCCCGTGTCCGAGGAGACCACGGTCGTCGACATCGTCGAGCAGCTCGCCGAGGAGTACGGCCCGCAGGTCAAACCGGCCATCCTCGACGGCGGCCGACTCCGCTCCGACACCGTCGCGTTCCGCGAACTCCCCACGCCGGCAGAGCGGCTCGCGCCGAGCAGTCGGGTCCGTTCGGGCGACACGCTCCGGTTCGAGGTCGCGGACTAGCAACCAAACTTTTGCACGCTCGCTCGGCACTCGAAGAGTGCCTCGCTCGCGGCAAAACTTTGGATTCAAAAACGCGCGACTCGCTCCCGCTGGTCGCTCACCGCGGGTGAACCGCGCTCGCTCCGCTCGCGCGGATGCTCGTCGCAGGGGATGCCCCTCGTGGCGTTCGCTCTCGGAGGATACGCCGAGCACGCTTCCGGTAGTGTGTCACCCCTCCAGCGCCGCGAGCCGATTCAGCGCGTAGACCGTCCGGAGCATCTCGGCCGCGTTCCCGCGGTCGAAGACGAGTTCGTCGGTCGAGCGGACGTGTTCGAGGACGTCCGTCGAGGCGTGCTCGGGGGCGGCCGCGATGCCCGTCCCCGTCTCCGCCAGCCACTCCATCACCCGGAGGTCGCTCTTCGAGTCGCCCATCATCACCGCGAACGGGTCCTCGACGCCGAGCACGTCGAACGCCGCCTCCACGCCGACGACCTTGTTGAGTTCCAGACTGCCGATCTCGGCCGCGTCGGCCTCGTAGTACGCGACGTCGATCCGTTCGAGCACCTCGCGGACCTCCCCTGGAACGTCCGTTCCCCCCTCGTCGACCGTCCCACCGCCCGCTTCGAGCACGTCCCGGATCTCCGGATCCCGCCCGGCGTAGTAGCTCCGGGTCCAGGTACCGGGCTCCGCCGTCTCGATGTCGAGTTCTTCGGCGATGGCCCCACCGAGCAGGTCGAGTTCGTGTACCAGCGCCTCGTCTATCACCTCTCTCGCGCGGTCGCTCCCGGTCTCGAAGTTGGGCTTGAGCGTGACGTTGAACTCGTTGCCCTGGAGGTGGCAGTTCCGGCGCACGGCGTCGGGGGCCTCGGTGAGCACGCGCGAGCGAACCCGGTCGAACACCGACCGGATCTCGGAATCGAGGTCCTCGTAGAGGAGCTGCTTGGTGTCGGGCCCGTGCCCGGGCGTGAACACGCCGGTTCCGGCCTCGTAGACGATGCTCAGCTCCCCCGAGTGGACCATCTCGTTGCCCATCCCCTGGATGGCGAACCCCTTGACGTTCTCCAGGGTCTGTCCCGTGCAGACGACGATGGGCGTCCCCGACTCGTGGAACTCCGTCAGGAGGTGGAGCGTCTCGCGGGGGATCTCGTTGTCCGTGTTCCCCGCCGAGCGGAGCGTCTCGTCGACGTCCAGCACGAGGACCTTCACCTCGCGGCCGTACTTCGTGAACAGGTCGAGCGCGGTGAACGCCTGCTCGCGGGTCGCGTGCGCGGCCACGTCCGCGAGCGTCTCGCCGGCGGTCGGAAACGCCTCACCGATGGCGTCCTCCCGCGTCTCCAGCTCCCGGTTCGCCTCGTCCCAGTGATCGAGCGCGACCCGCGAGTCCATCGGCGGGAGGATGTCCACGAACCGCCGGTAGTCCCGAAGGGTCGCGGTGTCGAACTCCCCGTAGAGCCGGTAGAGCTGGTCGTATCGTTCCATATCTCCGAGTGGTGTCGGGGTCGCCTAAGGGCCGTGGTCGGATCGGCCGAGCTCTCACCCCCCCGGCTCCACTCTCTCCTTCTGTCTGAATATTTACTCGCGATAGGGTAAATCTTTTTGCCCGGTGGCTCCAGAGGGGAGTTATGCAGGCCATCGCCATCACCCGTGGGAGCGACGCCCCCACGATACTGGACCTCCCTCGTCCCGAGCCCTCCACGGGCGAGGCGCTCGTCCGTACCCTCCGGGTCGGCGTCGACGGCACCGACTACGAGGTCATCGAGGGAGGTCACGGTGGATTCCCCGAGGACGAGGAGTTCCTCGTGCTCGGCCACGAGGCCGTCGGGGTCGTCGAGGATCCCAACGACACCTCCCTCGAGGAGGGAGACGTGGTGGTCCCGACGGTCCGTCGGCCGCCGAACGGCGACCCGAACGGCTGGTTCGCCCGCGATCAGGCCGACATGGCACCTCCCGAGGCCACGCTCGAACGGGGCATCGCCGGCGCACACGGGTTCATGTCCGAGTACTTCACCAGCCGCGAGGAGTATCTCCTCCGCATCCCCGAGGAGCTCGCCACGCTGGGCTTTCTCGTCGAGCCGGTGAGCGTCGCCGAGAAGGCGATCGAGCACGCCTACGCCACCCGGTCGGCGTTCGACTGGCGCCCCGAGAGCGCGATGGTCGTCGGCAACGGCTCGCTCGGCCTGCTCACGCTCGCAGTGCTCGACGGCTACGACCGACGGTACTGCGTCGGCCGCCGGGACCGACCGGACCCCACCATCGACATCATCGAGCGGCTGGGGGCGACCTATATCGACTCGCGGCGGACGCCCGTCGACCGCGTGGGCGACGTCCACGAGCCGATCGACTTTGCCTTCGAGGCGACCGGCTTCGCCCGCCATCCCTTCGAGGCCGTCCGCTCGCTCGCGCCAGCGGGCGTCCTCGCGCTGCTCGGCGTCCCCGAACCGTGGACGTTCGAGGTCGACGGCGGCTCGATCCACAAGGACCTCGTGATGAACAACAAGGCGGTCGTGGGGAGCGTCAACTCCGCGAAGCACCACTTCCGGAGCGCGGCCGACCACATCGCGTCGTTCCCAGACTGGTTCGTCGACGCGTTCGTCACGGGCGTCCACCCCGTCGAGGAGTTCGAGGAGGCGTTCGTCGACGACGAAACAAGCATTAAACGGGCGGTCCAATTCGACATACTATGAAGAACGTCGACGACCTGATCGCCGGTGCGGCCGAACTCGCCGAGCGGGGGCTCTCGAAGGGGGAGATCGCGGACGAACTCAACGTCTCCCGGGAGACCGCCTCGTGGCTGGTCGAACGGTCGGGGACCAGTACGCCCGCGGCCGAACCCGCCGAGGAGCGCCGAACCGGCCCGCACGACATCCACGTGGACTGGAGCGCCATCGGTCGGGACTCCGCACGGCTCTCCTACGCCGGCGCGGCGATGGCCGACCTCCTCTCCAAGCAGGGCGAGGACGTCGACCTGACCATCGGCATCGAGAAGGCGGGCGGCCCGCTGGCGACGACGGTCGCGCGCGAACTCGACACGGACCTCGGTGCCTACGCCCCCCGCAAGCACCAGTGGAACGAGGGCGACATCGAGGACGTCGAGAGCGGCGGGACGTTCTCGCGGAACTTCGCGACCATCCGCGAGCGCGAGTGCTACGTCGTCGACGACATCATCACCAGCGGGACGACCATGCGCGAGACGATCGAGGCCGTCCGCGAGGAAGGCGGCGATCCCGTCGCCGGGTGCGTCCTCGTCGACAAGCAGGGCCTCGACGACGTCGCGGGCGTCCCGGTCTACTCGCTGTTGCAGGTGCTCCGCGTCGGCGACGGCGGGTAGCCGGGACGGACCGGGACGGACCGGGACGGACGGCACGGCGTCCCGAGAGGGGCAGAGGCAAGTACCCCGACGCGGTACGGTCGACAAATGGTATCCGAGGAACTCCGCGGGACCCTCGAACGGGTCGGTCGCCGGTTCGACTTCGGCGAGTACGAGTCCGAGGCCTACCTCGTCATCCTTGAGCACGGTCGGCTGACCGCCGCGGAGATCGCCGACCACACCGACATCCCCCAGCCCCGAGTCTACGACACCGTCCGGAGCCTCGCGGACAACGGGCTGGTCGAACTCCGCGAGTCCCGGCCGATGCAGGTGCTCGCGGTCGATCCCGAGGAGTCCTTCGAGGGGATACGAAGCTCGCTCGACGAACTGGTCGAGGAGCTCGCGGCCACGTACACCCAGCCCGCCCGCGACTCCGAGGCGGTCTCGCTCATCAAGTCCCGCTCGACGATCCTCCGCTACCTGGGCGACGTCATCGAGTCGGCCAAGTACGAGCTGGTCATCTCGCTCACCCCGTCGCTGGTCGACCGCTTCGAGGAGGCGCTGCGCGAGCGGCGCGAGGCCGGCGTCAGCATCGAACTGCTCGTCTCGCCCGCCGAGGAGGTCCCGCCGCCGGACGAGTACGACTACACACGGATCGCCACCGCCACCCGCGCCCGACGGGGGGTGACGACGCCCGTCGTCGCCGTCGCCGACGGCACCTACTCCGTCTACGCCACCCAGGACGCCCTCCGCGACGACCGCGACCGCTACGGCGTCATCTTCAACCGCTCGGAGCTGGGATTCCTCGTCTCGGGCTACCTCAACACCGTCGTCTGGACGTCCGCACGCAGGCTGGCGAAGGCCGACCGCGAACGGTCGTTCCCCCGGCGCTACGCCACCATCCGCCGCTGTGTGGAGGACCTCCGCGACGGCTCCGAGGACGGGGAGACGTTCTACGCGTCGGTCAGGGGTCGGGACGTCGTGACCGGCGAGCGACGCCAGGTCTCCGGTCGCGTCGTCGACGTCTCGGTGGGGACGAACCGGGAGACGGCCGCGATCACCCTCGAGTCCGACGGCGAACTGGTCGACGTCGGCGGCCAGGTCGCCGCCCTCGAGGACGTCGAGGCCCACGAGATCATGGTCGGACTCGACGAGCCACCGGGGCTGTAGTCCCGCCCGCCCGTCAGCCGCTCCCGTGGTCCGCCCGTTTCCCGCTGTTCACTTCGCCGTTCCGGACGGAAGTGGCCGCCCTCCGGTCGGCCACCCTGCTCGCGGCTCGATACGCTCGCCGCTCGCTTCTGGGAGGGCTCGGTCGCTCCGTCGGACTCGCTGCTCACGGCTCACCGCGTTCGCCGTTCGCAGTCGAGGCCTCCCGGCGGTCGGCCTCGTACCCTCGACCGACGAGGCCCTCGTTCGCTGACGCTCACGAGGACTCCGCTCCCTGCGCTCCCTACTCCTCGGGCGTCCGCGTCCGGAGCTCAAGCGCGTGGATGTCCCGTGTCAGCCGCCCTTCGAGCGCCTCGTGGACCATCTGGTGCTGCTCGACCAGCGAAACGCCCTCGAACGCCGGCGAGACCACCAGCGCCTCCAGGTGGTCGTCGTCCTCCGGGCCGCGGGCCCTGCGGACCGTGGCCTCGGCGTCCTCGATCGCTCCCTCGATGAGTTTCTCAATCTCCGCGAGGTCCATGCTCATGCCCGACGGCAGGCCCCCGGTCGGGATAAGTACCGTGTCCGATCGCGGATCGAGCGGCGTCCGAGGTACCGACGGGCACTGCCGGTGTCGAACGGCTTTACCCCACTGGAACGGAACCGCGGGCCATGGCCGAGACCTTTCACTCGACCGCGGGGCTACGGTCGGCGCTCGCGGACGCCTCCTTCGACCGCCCGCCCGCGCTCGTCGCCAACGCGCACATCACCGGCCTCGGGGTCGCCCGCGCGCTCGCCGCACACGACGTCCCCGTGATCGCGCTCGACCGGACCGGGCGGGGGGTCGCGCCCCCCTCCGAGGCCGTGGCGTACGCCGGGCAGGTGACCTACCCGCTCGACGACCTCGACGCCTTCCGGGAGGACGTCGAGGACGTAACTACTGAGATCGGACACGAACCCGTCGCGTTCACCTGTATGGACGAGTGGGTCAACGCGTTCGCCGAGGCTCGACCGGAGGGGGTACGCCTCCCGTTCGACCACCGAACGTACGACGCCGTCCTCGACAAGGAGTCGCTCTACGGACGGTGTGCCGACCTCGGGGTCCCGTATCCCGAGACCTACTCGCTGGCGGCGGTCGACCCCGACGAGGCGGCCGACCGTCTCGGCTTCCCGCTCGTCGTGAAGCCGGCCCGGAAGCGCGAGGGCGAGGCGGTGCTCGGCACGAACGTGCTGGAGGTCGACGACGCGGACGAACTGGCCTCGGTCGTCGCCACGGCGGAGGACGCCGACATCCGCCTGCTCCTCCAGGAGCGGATCGACGTCGCCGTCGGCGAGGACCGCTCGGTGGTGAGCTACGTCCCGCCGGCCGGAGTCGAGGACGCCGTCGGTATCGTCGGCAACGCGCGGGTCCGCAACCCGACGGGGTACGGGACGTCCTGTGTCGTCCGTTCCGTCGAGAGCCCGGAGATCGTCGAGCGGGCGTACGGCCTCCTCGACGACGCCGGGTACCACGGCATCAGCGAGGCCGAGTTCGTCTACGACCGCGCACGCGAGGAGTTCGTCCTGATCGACCTGAACACGCGGCCCTGGAAGTGGATCGGTCTCCCGGTCGAGGCGGGGGCGGATCTGCCGTATGCCGCCTACGCCGAGGCCCTCGAGGAGGGAACCGGGGTCCGGGCCGGCGACCGGACCGACGGGGGCGACGCGACGGACGCGACCTGGGTCTACCTGCGGGACTACTTCGAGGTGCTCGCGAGCGAGCCGTCGTTCGCGGACGTGCTCGACCGCGAGACGTGGACGCGCCTCGCCTCGGGCAGGTTCGAGACCGAGCGAGGACTGACGACGGGCGTGTACGCGCCGAGCGATCCTGCGCCGACCGCCCGGCTCGTGGAGACCGAGTTCGGTTCGAACGAGTACTACTGCTCCTGCTGATACGGACGGTTGTAACGATTTCCGGTGGTCGCCGATCCCGTCCGGGCGACCATCGGTAAAGGACTACAACCGTCCGTATGACTCGACGCGGTCCGGTCGTTCGCCGGCGGCCGACCCGCTCGCGTCGCGGTACCTACGTCCACCGGTCGAGCCCGGTCTGCGTGACCGCCTCCTCGATGCGCTCGAACCCGCGTTCGACCTCGCCCTCGGGCACCTCCCACTCCTCGGTGACGTACGCGCGGGCGGCGGCGAGGTCCGGGTCTATCTCCTCGCTGAACTCGTAGTCGTCGGTCACGTCCGGGTTCAGGAACAGTTCGCGAATGTGGTCGGCTCCCTCCACGTACGCCTCGCGAGCGTCCAGTGCACCCCAGAGATCGCCGTGTTCGTGGATCAGTTTCACGGCCGTCTTCGGGCCCACGCCGGAGACGCCCTCGTTGAAGTCCGTCCCCATCAGGATGGCGACGTCGACGAGCTGCTCCCAGGTCAGGTCGTGCTCGTCGAGGGTGGCCTCGAAGTCCATCAGCTCGGGGTCGCCCTTCGAGGTGAGTCCGCGGAGGGTCAGCGGCGCGCCCAGCAGGAGCGTGTCGTAGTCCTCGCTCCCGACGTAGTCGACGTGGTCCCGGCGGGCCATGTGGGCGGCCTGTGCTTCCCCTTCGGCGGGGGCCTCGATCACGGGGACGTCGAGCAGTTCGAGGAGCTCCCGGGAGGTCGTCTGGATGACCTCGGTGAGTCGCTGGGTCCGGGATTCGAGCGTGGAGATCTCGGCCGCGGTGACGTCGTCGCGCTCGCGGGCCGTCTCGAGTTCGGCCTCGTAGCGCTCGCGCTGTTCGCGGCGTTCGGCGACCTCGTCGGCCTTGAGCCCCGAGACGCCGCCGTCGAAGACGAACACGGGGGTGACGTCGCTCTCGAGGAACTTCGCGAGCCCCTGGACGATCCCGATGAGGTTCGCCACCTCCTCGCCGTCGGCGGTCGTGTACGCCCCGCTCCGGGTGAACCGGACGGTGGTCGTCAGGTAGCGGTAGAGCCAGTTGTGCGCGTCGACGGCGACGACCGACCCCGTCAGGTCGCCGAAGGCGACGTCCTCGATGTGTGCGAGCTGTCGGAGGTCCGCGTTTCCCATTGCCCGTTCCCTCGAGCGCCCGGGACAAGAGCGTCCCGCTCGGTCGGCGTAACGGGAGGAACGAGACGCGGGAACGACGGCGTTCAGACCCGGCGCGAGAGCGCGACCGACGTCGAGTCCTGGACGCCACGGACGAGATCGAGCAGGCGGGTCGTCTCCGCGAGCACCGGGTGGGTCACGGGGAGCGAGTCGTAGAGGTACTCCTGGAGGCTGATGGGACCGTCGAGGCGGAGCGGGACGCCGTAGCCGGACCGGATCGTCTCCTGGCGCTCCTCGAGCACCGCCTCACACTCCTGCTCCAGATCGTAGAGGTGTCCCCAGCGGTCCATCAGCTGCTCGAACGAGAGCGACAGCGTCGATCCCCCCTCTATCGACTCGACGTCGGACTCGACGTCGGAGAGGCTCTTGGCGGCCTCCCTGAGCGTCGCCTCCTCCTTCTCGATGGCCCGGACCAGCGAGTTGCGCCTGTCGCGGGCGGTCTCGGCACCGTCGACCAGCGTTCGCCTGAGTCCGGGCGTGAACGCCTCGGCCCCCTCCAGGGCGATGGCGACGCTCTCGCCGAACTCGGCCGAGACGTTCTCCGCGAGCGACTCGCCGTACTCCTCCTCGTAGTGCGGGACCGACATCACGGTCTCGCGGTAGGCCCGCCTGGCCTCCGCCACGTGGTCGTCTGGTGGTCTCCCGCCGCCCCCCGCGAGTGCGAGCGTCCCGGGGCCGGGTCCCGATCCCGGCACTCCCTGGTTCGCGCCGTTCCCCCCTGCGGCGTACCCCTGTCCGGCCGTCACGTCTACGTCGGCGACGCGCCGGACGAACCGGGCGAAGGCGTCGCGCTCGTCACTGGCGCGCTCGCGCTCGTCTCGGAGGACGGCCCGCGCGTCCGGGATGAACGCAAGCGTGGCGAGGGCGAAGACCGTCAGCGCCGCGAGACCGATCCACATAAGCGCCTGCGTCAACAGCGCGGCGGAGAAGCAGCCGGCGGGCGAACAGATCGCCTCGGCTCCCATTGCGCTTTCCGTCGATATCATAGTGGCGACGACGGGGGACAAAGTCATGCTATTGCGTGTCAATACGCGGGGGAGGTAAATAACGTACCGGGTCAGTTGCGGAACGTTCCAACCGTGCCGACCCGTGCAGGGGGCGTCTCCCCCCGGGACTCGAGGAACGACCGTTCGGCCTCGCTCGCCTCGCGTTCGGGGGCCCTGAACCGGTCGAGACCCGCGCGGTACCGCTCGGCCGACCGCCCGTCGGGGGCGGGCCACTCACAGACGAGTTCTGCGAGTCCCGTCTCCTCGCCGGTCCAGCCGAACCCCGACCGATAGGCCGCCTCGTAGGAGAACGCGTTGTTGACGCCGATTCGGATCCGGTCGTACCCCCGCTCGTCGGCCCGATCACACAGGAATCGCAGCAACTGCGGGCCGAGCCCTTCCCCCTGACGATCGTTGCGAACCGTCACGTACCGGATACACAGTACCTCCGGGTCCGTCCGGTCCTCGCTGAACGCCACCGCCGCGAGGATGGACGCGTCCGGCGACCAGCCCTCCTCCTCGGCGGCGCGTGCGAGCCGCTCGCGGTCCGCCTCGTCGAGGAGGGCGTCGGCAACCGTGTCCGCCCCGTCCGTCCCGTCCTTTCCTTCGTCCCCGGAGGGAGGGTCCCCGGCGTCGAGGAGGACGGCCTTGCCCGTCGAGGACATCACGAACTTCCCCGCGTAGGCGAACGCCCTGTAGTCGAGTCGGAGTCGGGGGCCCGGCGGCCACCCGAGCACCGCGGGGACGGGGGTCATATCCGATCCCACGGGTGCGAGGGGTATGTACGCTGTCCCGAACGAGTGAAGTCACGTCACCCCGAACGGGCCCCCATGAGCACCGGAACCGACACCGCCCTCGGCGGGCGGGTCGAACTGTCCCCGCTCACGGCCGCGATCGCCGGCGTCGACGTCCTCCTCCTGCTGACGTTCGTCGTCCTCGGCGAGTTCAGCCACTTCGGCGTGACGCCGACGGCGTTCGCCCGCGCGCCCGGGACCGCCGCCCCGTTCCTGCTCGGGTGGGTCGTCCTCGCGCCGCTGGTCGGCGTCTACGCCCCAGCCGCCAGGCGCTCGGCGCGCGCGGCGGCCGTCCGGACGGCTGCCGCCTGGGTCGGGACGGTCGCCGTCGCCCAGACGCTCCGCTCGACGGCTGCCTTCCCCGGGGACTTCGCGGTCGCGTTCGCCGTCGTCTCGCTCCTCGTGGGGCTCGCCCTCCTGCTTCCCTGGCGCGTGCTCGTGGCGAGCCGGTTATCGTAGCGTTTGGACGTCTTGCACCCGCGTAATCGGGTCACGGGCGTCGGATGTGGGCTCGTACCTACGCGACGGTCGGCCCGCTCGTCCGCCGTCGTCGGTAGAGCGCGAGCCCGCAGAGCGCCGCGAGTCCCGCCAGGACGGCGAGGACGACGAACAGGGCACCCGGGTCGGCCACGGTGAGGACGAACCCCGCGAGCGCGCCGCCGAGCGCGCCGACGCCGAACACGCCGAGGTAGGTGTAGCCGTACGACAGCCCGCGGGCCTCCGCCGGGGTGTACTCGGCGATGGTCGCCTGGTAGAACGGCTGGACGACGAACAGCGCGAACCCCAGGACGGAGCCGACGGCCAGGAGGGGACCGAGCCCGAGACTCGCGACCGGGAGGAACAGGAGCGCGAACAGCGCGAGCGTTGCGTAGCCGGCGACCAGCCCCAGCTCGACGGGGACGCGGTCGGTCGCCTTCCCGCCGACGTACTGGCCGAGGACGCCGACCATCAGCAGGCCGGAGTAGACGTACTGCTGGGGTTCGAGCGGCCGCGGATAGCCCGCGACCTCGATCGGCTGGAGCGACGGGAACCGACCCAGGAGGTCGGGGAGGAAAGTGAGCACGCCGCGGTAGTAGAGACCGGAGAGCATCGCGACACCGAACGCGAGCACGAACGCCGAGGCGAACAGCACCCGGGAGTCGGCGAGGAACTCCCCGAGCGAGGCGACCGAGCCGGACGCGCGGGCCTCCCCCGCTCCCTCGGAGTCGCCGCCGTCGGCCGCCGTCACGGCCGCGGTCTCGTCGACGTCGACGCGGGCGGCCGCGAACGCCCCGACGAGGGCCGGAACCGCGAGCAGGCCGACGACGACCCGCCAGTCGCCGACGACGAAGAGGAGTATCGCCGTCACGAGCGGACCGACCGCGATGCCGAGGTTGCCGGCGACGCCGTGGTAGGCGAACGCCGAACCGCGCTCGTCGACGCCCTTCGAGATCAGCGAGAGCCCCGCGGGGTGGTAGACGCTGGCGGCGACCCCCCAGACGAACAGGGCGACGGCCACCCAGAGCAGGCTCGGCGCGAGCGCCAGGCCGCCGAACGCGACACCCATGCCGACGAGACAGCCGACGATGAGCCGCTTGGAGCCGTAGGCGTCGGCGAGCACGCCGCCCGGGAGCGCGCCGATCCCGAACGGGGCGTACCCCGCCGTCAGCACCGCGCCGAGGACGAACGCCGTCGCCGGGAACGTCCCGAGGAGGGGGACCTCGAGGGCCACGAACTCCTCGGCCCACACGAGCAACAGTAGCGGCAGCGAGAGCTCGTAGGTGTGGACCGCCGCGTGTGCCAGCATCACCAGCCCGGTGATCGCCCGGTCGTTCCGGTTCACGGGCGCACTCGCCGACCGTGACGCTTCAACACGTCGGTCCGGCGGCGCGCTCGCCGGGTCGCTCCCCTTCCGGGTCCGAGCACCCGATCCCACGCCACCCATCGCCCGACCTCTCCGGACTGCCGAGAGGTCTCAGGGTCGACGGGTCGGTCGAACTGTCCGTTTCGAAGAAATCTCCGCAGTCGTGCGCTTATGCCGAGGTAACCACGTCATAAGTTACGAGAAACATCTCCATATAGTACGGAGTGGCAACGAGTCGCCACCGGGTTGGGTACTGGCGGAATATGGGGAAGATTAATACCGTATTCACTATTATGATGTATTATGACGGGATACTACGACGTCGTTCTCGGACTGATTCCGCTCGGACTCGGGACCATCGCCGCCGCCATGACGCTCCTCGGGTTCGAACTGACCGTCGCCGTTCCCGTCGGTTCGGTGTTCGCCCTCGTCCTCATCTGCCACGCCATGTTCGTCCGGGCACCCACCGACGCCGCTCCCGAGGTCGAGCCGGCCCGCGGGCCGGCGCCCGCCGCCGACTGAATCCGATTCCACCTCTTCTCCCCTCGCTTCTCGTCTTCTTCTTTCCTTCTCCCCTCGCTGCTGTTCCTCCCCGCCGCCGCCGCTTCCCGACCAGCTCCGGTACCCGCGTCGGCGGCCGCCGCCCGGTCAGAGGGACTAAGCCACTTCCGGGGGTAGGCGGGTACATGACCGACGTCCGGTTTCTCACCAGCGAGGACGTGAACGGCCTGGCGACTCCCGCCGAGTACGTCGACGCCGTCAGGGAGGGCTACCGCGACCGGGGGGAGGGCGCGCCCGCGGAGCCGCGGACGAAGCTCGTCAGCGCCGACCCGCCGGGGATGCTCACGGGCTACATGGCCGTCCTCCCTGGCGTGGGGGCGATGGGGGGGTATGTCTACGCCGCGGGGTTCGGCGACCGTGACGCCCACTTCTTCCTCCAGCTGTTCGACGCCGATTCGGGAAAGCCGCTGGCGCTGTTCGACGGCGCGTCGCTCAACCCGTACAAGACGGGCGCGGCCGGCGCGGTGGGTGTGGAGGCGCTCGCCCGCCGGGACGCCGAGACGCTCGGCATCATCGGGAGCGGGGCGCAGGCCCGCGGCCAGGTCCGTGCCACGACGACGGTCCGCGAGTTCGATCGGGTGAACGTCTACTCGCCGACGAAGGCGAACCGGGAGGCGTTCGCCGCCGAGTTCAACGAGGAACTCGACGCCTCCGTGGGCGCGGTCGCCTCCAGCGCCGCGGCGGTCGAGGGTGCCGACGTCGTGATCACGGCGACGAACGCCGCCGAGCCCGTCTTCGACGGCGACCTCCTCGACTCCGGCACGCACGTCACCACGATGGGCCAGTACGACCCCGAGAAGCGCGAACTCGACGCGACGACGATCGCACGGTCGAAGTACGTCCCCGACCTGCGCGACCGGGCGTTCAGCGACGCCGGGGCGTTCCTCGGGGCCATCGAGGAGGGTGCTGTCGACGAGGCCCACGTCCACGCCGAACTCGGCGAGGTCGTCGCGGGCGTCGAACCCGGCCGGGAGGCCGACGACGAGGTGACGGTGTTCGACAGCGGCGGGACGGCCATCGAGACCGTCGCCGCCGCCCACATGCTCTACGAGAAGGCGGTCGAGGCCGACGTCGGGAGCGGGATCGAGATGTTCCCTGCCAGCGAGGCGCTGACCGGGGAGTGAGCGATCGACCGGCGGGCCCGGACGGGTTGCCGGTCGCGTATCGGATGGAGGGCCGAAGCGTTCGAGCCAACGGTTCTCGCGGGGAGTGGAGGGCCGAAGGGATCCGCGGGAGGTTCGATCGAATCAGTCCGACGGCCGTGGCCGACCGCCGTCGTCCCCGCGGAGCCGCGAGCGGATGCGGGCGCGGACGGTCCCGTCGGCGATCTCGTTGCCCCGGAGGTGGAGCGGGTGTCCCGACCAGCGGACCGTCGCCGACCGCTCGGCGAACGCGAGCGAGACGAGCAGCGGGAGGACGACCAGCGCCAGCGGGAGCAGGGCGAGCAGGACGAGCGCCCCGAACGCGGCGGGGTGAGCGAGTAGACCGGTGGCCAGCCAGCCCACGACGAGCGTGGCGACGGCGGCCTCGACGTAGCGGAGTCCGTACATTCGTTCTCACCGGGGGCGATCCCCGTGTGTGACTGGAGGGGCCCCGTGACCAAAAGTGTAATCTGAAATACGTTTCTGTAGGCCGTGTTACTGAAATCCGTTTCACCTCCCCCAGCGTCCACGGGCCCTGCGTTTCCGCGCCCGCCGCGTTCGGTCGATCCCGTGAATATCGGTCGGGTCGGCTGGCGACCGCGCGCGGATCAGACGTACGGCGCGAGGCCGAGCGCCGTCACGAGGGGGACGCCGGCGAGGAGCGACCCGCCGAGGTAGCCCGCGATGGCCCCACCGTTGAGCAGCGGGAGGCCGGCGTGGGCCTGGCCCTTCGCCACCTGGTACATCAGCACCAGGAGGCCGAGGATGGTCCCGATCATGGCGGTCAGCGCGGGCAGGGTGAGCGCGAGCCCCGAGGCGAGCGCGTCGACGCCGCCGGGCGCGAAGAACCCGGCGCTGGCGACCAGGACCGCCGGCATGACCGCGTCGCCCAGCCCGATGAAGAACGCGTCGCGCTCGAACGCCGAATCGGGCCCTTCCTTCTCCTCCTCCTCTTCCTGACCCCCGTCGGGCTCCTCGGCCGCGTCCGAGACGTCGGGGTCGGTCGCGGCGTGCTCGTCTCCACCGTCTCCGCCGTGCCCGGCATGTCCGCCGTGCTCGCCGTGTTCGCCGCCGTCCGGAGCGGTCGCGGCACCGTCCCCGTCCTCGTCGTCGACGCTCGCCGGCGGGGACGAGTCGAGGAACGAGTACGACAGCGTGAGCGGGAACACGAGGACGACGGGCAGTCTGAGGTCCATCACGCCCGAGGCGAGGGTGAGCATGTGCTCGGTGCCGTAGACGCTGATGGCGTCGTAGACGGCGAGCACCGAGAGGAGGACGATCGCGGGCAGGACGCCGAAGCTGATCCCGAACAGCCCGGCCGCGCCCATCCCCATGACCACCCCGGCGACGTCGATGACGTACCACTCGGGATGGACGTAGAGGCCCGCGACGACGAGCAGGGAGAGGACGCCCGCGGGGACGTTGAACCCGTAGACCGTCACGAAGGGCGGAACGAGAACGGTGAAGACGAAGAACGTGATGTAGCCTGCCGAGAGCACCACGAGCCCGCGGATGAGCCCGTCGACGCCGAACCGGAACGCGGCGAGCATCACCGCCGTCGCGACGAGGATCCCGCCGATGTAGATGAAGCTGTTCGTGGGGTCCGAGGGGTTCTCGGTCGCCTGGAAGCCGGCCGACCTGAAGGGCTCGACGAGCGCGAGCGCCCCCACCTGCACGAGGAGGAATGTCCCGACGATGGCGGCGATCACGGCGAGCGTCCGACGGTCCATGTCCGGGTTCAGACTCCCGGGGTATTGGGCGTTCGGACTCCTCGTCACCCACCGGGGTGACGGGCACACCGTGCTCTCCTACCTCGCGTAGAGCGGCCGGCCGAGCAGGAGCGCCGGGCTGACGCCGTCGTCGGGACTCACCGCCAGGAACGGCCGCTCGACGGGACCGAACACGTCCACCACTCGTCCCACCTCCTCGAGATCCTCGTCGACCACCGCGGTCCCGAGCCGGGGGTGTTCCCCGTCCGGACAGCGGACGACCGCGAGCCCCTGGGCGGTCCGGACGACCTCGCCGACACGCCTCATCGGCTCACGCCCGTAGCGCGCCGAGGTACGCGCCGACGGCCTGCAGGAGGTCGGACTTGCCGGCGTCGTCGGCGTTCTGGACCAGTACTCGGCCTCTGGGTTCGTACTCCCGGGAGTAGGTCACGTCGGGCTCGACCACCGCGTCGTAGCCGACCTGCTGGACCGCCCGTGCGATCTCCTCGGGGTCCGGGTCCGGGACCGCCAGCTCGAGCGGGACCCGGCGACCCTCCGCCCGCGAGAGATCCGCGTCGAGGTAGGCGGGGTAGATGACGTTCTCGACCATACCGGGGGTGGCGCGGGATGCCGTAAGCCCCTTTCGGAGGGTCGCGGGCGCGACAAGCGGGTGTCGTGTGAGCAGGGGGGGAGAAGCCCGCGGGTATCGGGTGACCGAACGTCGAGGTGGTAGCGATCCGTCCGGCGGGGAGAGCCGCTAACCGGGGGGGCCTACCGACGCCTCGCGACGAGCAGCGCGGCCCCAACCAGCGCCACCAGCGCCCCGACGACCCCGAACCCGGGACCATCGCCGTCCGTGCCCCCGGGTGTCGTCCCGGGTGGTGTCGTCTCGTCGGGCGTCGCGCCGGGCGTCGTGGTCGCCATCACGGTGTCGGAGACCGTTCGCGTCGGGGTCGGCTCCGGGGTCGCCGCTGCGGTCTCACCCTCGGGGGTCGGCGACGGCGTCGACGTCGAGTTCTCGACTGCGGCGAACGCCGTCGAGAGGGTCCGCATCGGTTCTACGACCCGTGGGGCCGGCTGCTGTATCAGGTTCGTGTCCACCCGGACGATCCGGTCGTTCCGGTAGGCCGCCGTCGAGTTCCAGGGCTCGCCCGAGGGCACCGCCGAGTCGTCGGTGACGACCACGACCTCGGGGTTCCGTTCGGCGACCAGTTCGAGGTTCACCTGCCGGTAGCCGGTGACGCCGGCCTCGGCGGCGACGTTCCGTCCACCGGCCGCCTCGACGATCTCGTTGGTGAACGTCCCCTGTCCGGCGGTGAAGTTGAAGAAGTAGTAGAACACCCGCGGGTTGTACCGCTCGCTCGCGTTCTCACGGATGCTCTCGACGCTCGCGTCGAACGCCTCGCTGACCGAGCGGGCCCGCTCGCACTCCCCCGCGAGCCGCCCGTACAGCGAGACCTTCTCCGTGATGGAGGCGAGCGAGGAGGGGAACCCGCTCTTGTAGACGGTGATCCCGGCGTTTCGGAGCGACTCGACGGTCTCGTTGGGAACGACGTTCGGCGCGACGACGAGATCGGGGTCGAGCGCCACCACCCGCTCGCGGTTGACCGAGCCGTCCTCGTTGAGCACGCCCGTCTTCTCCCGCGATCCGTTCAGGTACTCGGTGTACGGCCGGACGGGCATCCCGACGACGCGATCCTGGATACCGAGTTCCCACATCACCTGAGCGGCCGAGGCCTGTAACACGACTATCCGCCCGGGCTCCTCGGAGACGGTCACCTCGGTCCCCGTCGCGTCGGTGGCGGACGCGGGGAACGAACAGTCCGTCTGCGCGGCGTGGGCGAGCGCTCCCCCCTCCGTCGCGGTCGGTGCGGCGCTGGTGCTGGCGGGGAGGGCGGCGAGGCACACCAGCAGCGCGAGGACGAGGACTGCCGTCCGTGTCGGCTGTCGCATACGCCGGGCGTCGGCGTTATGCAATAAGTATTTACCTAATCCAAACACAGTTGCGTTCCATGCACCGGCGAGCGCGGGCCGCGGCGTGGTCGGGGGGGTTAGGGACGGCCCTCGTCCTCGCCATGCTCGTCGCCGCGACGATCGGGCCGGTCCGCATCGGGCTCGCCGAGGTGGCCCGGGCGACGCTCAACGCGCTCGTCCTCCCCGTCGGGATCGAGGGTCCCGGTCTCCGGTGGATCCACCCGTTCGCCTTCGAGGTCGAGCGGACCCACCAGGTGATCGTCGGCGACCTCCGGCTCCCGCGGATCGCGCTGGGCGCGGTAGTTGGATTCGCGCTCGCTACCGCCGGGACGGTGATGCAGGGGTTCTTCCGGAACCCGATGGCCGACCCCTCGATCATCGGCGTCTCGACGGGTGCCGCCGTCGGGGCGGTGGCGACCATCGTCTTCCCGCTCGCGGTGCCGTTCTCGCTCCAGTGGGCGGCGTTCGCCGGGGCGCTCATCGCGGGGTTCGGCGTCTACCTGATCGCCAGCGAGGGCGGCCGGACGCCGGTGGCGACGCTCCTGCTCGCTGGGGTGGCCGTCCAGACGTTCCTCGGGGCCGTGATCTCGTTTCTCATGCTGTTCGCGGGCGACAGCCTCGAACGCGCGGTCTACTGGCTGATGGGCCACCTCCACACGAGCACCTGGCCGAAGGTCTGGTCGGTCCTCATGGTGGCAATCCCGGCCTACGTGCTCGTCCGGGTCCACGCGCGGGACCTGAACGCCCTCCTGCTGGGGGAGGCCGACGCCCACACGCTCGGGGTGGAGGTCGAGCGGACCAAGCGGGTGCTACTCGCCGCGTCGAGCCTCGCGACGGCCGCCGCCGTCGCCGCCGCGGGCGTCATCGGGTTCGTCGGCCTGGTCGTCCCGCACGTGATGCGCCTGCTGGTCGGCCCCGACCACCGCGTGCTCCTCCCGACCTCGGCGCTGGCCGGGGCGACGTTTCTCGTTGTCACCGACACGGCCGCCCGGGCCGGCCCCGCCGAACTCCCCGTCGGCATCGTCACCGCGGCGCTCGGCGCGCCCTTCTTCCTCTACCTCCTGCGCGACCGTGAGGTGCACGAACTGTGATCGGGATCGAGGACCTCACCGTCGAACTCGGCGGCCGCGAGGTCCTCCAAGATCTCTCGCTGTCGGTCCCGTCCGGGGAGTTCCTGGGGCTCGTGGGGCCGAACGGGGCCGGGAAGACGACGCTCCTGCGGACGGTCAACGGGCTGGTCGAACCCGCAGGTGGCCGGGTCGAGGTGGCCGGCGAGCCCGTGGCCGGCCGGTCGGCGAGGGATCTCGCCCGGCGCGTGGCGACGGTTCCCCAGGAGACGTCGCTGGGGTTCGACTTCACCGCCCGCGACGTGGTGGCGATGGGCCGGACGCCCCACCAGTCGCGGTTCGCCGCGGCCGACGAGGGGGACCGCTCGGCCGTCGAGCGGGCGCTCGACCGCACCGAGACCGCGGCCTTCGCCGACCGACCCGTGGGCGAACTCTCGGGCGGCGAGCGACAGCGCGTGCTCATCGCCCGCGCGCTCGCCCAGGAGACGCCCGTCCTCCTGCTCGACGAGCCGACCGCGAGCCTCGACATCAACCACCAGGTCGCGACGCTCTCGCTCGTCCGCGAACTCACCTGCGAGCCGACCGACGAGGGGGGACGGAGGGGTTCACGGACGGCCGTCGCCGCCATCCACGACCTCGACCTCGCGGCCCGGTTCTGCGATCGGCTCGCGCTCGTCGCCGACGGGGAACTGGTGGCCGTCGGGCCCCCCCGGGAGGTGCTCACGGCCGAGCGGCTCGAACGGGCCTACGGCGTCCGAACGGTCGTGAGCGACCACCCCACTACCGGAGCGCCGACCGTGACGGCGCTCGGTCCCGGCGAGGGGCTCTCCGCCGTGCGGTCGGCGGACGAACTGTCCGCGGCGGCCGACGACGACTAGCGCCGGGCGAGCGCCTCGCCGAGCGCGGCACCGACCATCAGCGGGAGGGTGAGCGATAGCGCCATCACGAGCACCAGGGTAAACCAGCGGGGACCGCCGGGCGGCCAGAGCCGGGGGAGGACCGCGAGGAGCGTCCCACGGAAGACCAGCAGGCCGACCGCGAGCCCGACGAGTCCACCGGCGACCCGGAACCGCGTCCGCCGCTCGACCGCCGGGACGGGCTCGGGATCGGCCCACTCGCGCTCCTCCGGTCCCTCGGGGTCGGGCATGGACGAGTTCGGCGTCGGGCGTGTTTTTCACTGTCGGTTATCGACCGTAGCTTAATCACCGATCCTCGGGAACTCGTTCCCGATGGTCAACAAGGTCGCGCTGGGTATCCTCGCGGTCATCGTGCTGACGGCGATGACGGTGGGTGGTCTCGTCGGGCTCCAGCTGAACGACGACGGCACTCCGAGCGAGGCGACCCCCCAACCGGATTCGACCCCGACTCCGAACCCCGCGGCGGGGACCCCCGGAGGGGACGGCGGCGGTGACGATGGGACGCCCACTCCTACCCCCACTCCAACCCCTGCGGTATCGGCTTCGGACTTCGACGAGACGGCGATAGCGGAGGGCGTCCGGACGGCGATCAACGTCCAGCGGGCGGACCGCGACATGGAGTCGCTCAGGAGCGACGAGGTCGTCAACGAGATGGCCCGGAACCACAGCCTGACCATGAGTCGGGAGGGGAACGTCACGCACGACGCCGGCGGGCTGACGACCATGGAACGGTACCGGGCGTTCGACCTCGACACCCGGTGTCGCGTCCCCGATAACTCCTACACGGGGATCCGCGACGGCGAGGCCCTCGAGACGATCGACCGGAAGACGCTCGGGACGAACTACACCTCCCGCGACGGCCGGACGCGGAGCATCGAGAACGAGACGGTGGCCGCGCGGGCCGTCGTCGACTCCTGGTTCACCAGCGAGGAGGAGCGACGCAAGCTCCTCCTCCGGGAGGCTACTGTCGCCGGCGTCGGGACTGTGGTCACCGAGGAGGGCGAGCTCTACGTGACGGTCGACCTCTGCTGATACCGCCGGTCCCGCCCTCGCGGAGCGACTGGCAACCCCTTGTGGGGAAACCCCTCGGACGACCCGCCTCGGGCGGCCGGGGACGACCGGACGACCAACACTGTTATATGCTACCGTGTCGCAATACCTGCCGTGAGTGGCGATGCGGCCTGACTGGCTCCGGACGGCGGACGAGCGGATACTCCGCTACTTCGAGGCGAACCCGCCGGACTACGTCCCGCTGATGGCGAGCCGGCTCAACGTCCACCTCGAGTACGCCGAGCGCCGGGTGGCCCTGCTCGTCGAACACGACCTCCTCCGGCCGGTCACCAACGAGCGGATATACACCGTCACCGATCGGGGGCGACGGCTCCTGGAGACGACCGACGGGGCCGCCGTCCCCGCCGAGGAGTGACGGGAACCGCGCGATCGGGGAACTACGGGGTCGTCGGGTGGAGGCCCCAACCCGACGGGCCGTCTCCTGTGCGAGGATCACTCCCGGTCGCCGCTTCGGCGCGCCCGACTCGACGCCGCCCGCTCCGGTACGGCGGCTGGCGGTTCGATGACGGCGGCTCGGGAGGGCGAGAGGGGATCGGGGATCGAGAGACGAACGACCGGCGAGCGGACGTCAGCTAGCTGTTCCCGCGGGTCGAGCGCGCCTTCCTGATCTCGGCCCCGTCGCGGAGCTTGTCCTCGCACTGCGGACAGACCCGGACCGACTCCATCCCCGTCGGCGCGAACACTCGTACATAATTTTCGGTGACAAACGATTCACAGTTCAGACACCTTGGCATACGAGTTACCGTGCAGCCCCCCGGTTTGTACTTTTCCGTACCTCTCGCCCTGCTGTCGGGTTGGGCTCGTAGGGATTATCGTAGCCTGCCGGGGGATTCGATCCGCCACCGTACTCCGGTCGCGTGATCTCGGCTAGGGAAGCTATGAGTAACACCGATAATCCCTATCAGAGCGTGAACGACGTCCCGCAGTCGTTACAGGTGAGCTCGAACCGACCCTCGTCGGTCAGCGTCGTCGCGTGTCCGGTCTCCTCGCCGCACTCCCGGCAGTCGACGATGGATTCGAGGTCCTCCCAGTCGTGCCTGGAGTCGGGCGCGCCGAGCGCCCACCCGACGGCGCGCTCGTCGCCGGAGTTGTAGCCGGTCTGGTACTCGCCGGGCGCGAACCGGATCAGTTCGCGCTCTCCCACCAGGATCTCCTCGCGCTCGCGGCCGACCTCGAACGTGGCCTCACCGGACTCCAGGTAGAACACCTCCTCCTGGTCGTGGTGGGTGTGGAGCCCGCCGGAGAACGACTCGCCGGGTTCGAGCTCGAAGTAGTTCATCGCGAAGTCGGTCGTTCCGAGCACGCTCGAGACGGGCTTGCGGACGCTGTGGACGTCGAGCGGGTTCCTCTGTACGTCGACGTCCTCGATGGCGACCTTCTCCATGCGAGCACGGTCCGACGGCTCGAATATAAACCCCGGGAGGGTGGCGGCCCCTCGTTCCCCGCCCGTCGTCGACGCGCGGGTCAGCCGGCGAACTCCTCCTCGCGGAGCTCCCGGCTCTCGGTCGGCTCATCGACCTCCTCCTCCCCCGTGAGGGTCATCGGAACGTACCGGAACGCCGCGTACGTGAGCAGCGCCATCATAGCGATCGTTACTCCGACGAGGGCGACCGTCACTTCTGCGGACATACCCGTGGTTCGAACGCGGCTACACAAGAACCCGCCGCTCGTTCTCAGTCCAGGAGGCCGACGTGGTATCGCAGGTCGTAGGGGTGGTGTCCCGAGAGCCACTCGAAGACGAGTTCCTTCGAGCGCCGGTCGGCCCGGACCCCGTCGTGATCGACGGGGAGGACGACGTTCTCCTCGGCACCCTCCAGCGCCGGGCTGTCCGCACACCGCCAGAACAGCGGGTCCTCGGTCCCGCGGACGGTGTAGTAGTCGATCTCCCCGGGGGTCTCGTCCTCGTTGAGCCGCGAGAGGGGGTGGTCCGCGTCGTCCACGTAGTCCGCCCTGAGGAACGGGCTCATCCGGTAGGTCCCCCGGGTGAGGCCGGCGTCGGCGGCCCACGAGGAGAGCACCGTCCCGTGGTTCGCGCCGGCGAGCCCGACGAACGCCTCCACCCAGTCGTAGCGGTCGTGTTCGTAGAGCCAGTAGCGGGTGCCCGTCACGCCGAGGCTGTGGGCGACCACCGCCACCCGCTCTCTCCCCGTCACCTCGCGGACGTGCCCCACGAAGTCGTCGAGCTGGTCGGCCATCGACGGGTGGCTCGGGCTCCCGTCGTCGAACGTGATCGCCCAGAGGGCGTCCCCCCGATAGCTCCGCTTCAGGAAGAACTCCGCGTGGCCCTCCCAGTCACAGGCGTCCCGCTGGTTCCCGTGGACGAACACCACGGGCGTGTGCTCGGTCCCGGCGTCGGTCCCGTGGTACATGTGGCCGCCCCACCCACCGTACCCTCCCTCACTTTTCCAGGGGAGCCGTGAGTCGTCCATTCGATCCATCCTGCACCCTACGGAGCAGCCGCCACGTCGGCGCGCGGCGCGGAGGCCCCGCAGGTTCTCCATCAGTTCGCGGGAGATGGGCATCCCGCGAGTCGGCGTACCGAGTGACACGTTGCCAAACACCAGTCGGCCCGACTATAAGTATATTGCATACGACTCGGCGAGGACGGCGGGTTTTCCGGCATCGATTGCCGTTACGTGTCGGCTATCTGTATCGTTTCAACGCCGTCGTCCCGGAACGATGGCGGGACGTACCGGAGCGTCCCCGGGGCGGCGCCGCCCGCTCGTCACGATCGCCCGTTCACGTCCGCCCGCGCTCGCCGTGGGTGGAGCGAAGCCGGAGGCGTTCGGCGTCGACCGCCCTGGACCGGATCTGTCTGGGGGGTGCATTAAGGTCCCTCACCCGCAGAGGGTGGACATGGCACGGACGAACCTCGATCAGTTCTCCTCGCGTCGGTCGACGGTGTACGGACGCGACGGGGTAGTGGCGACGAGCCAGCCGCTCGCGGCCGAGGCCGGCATCCGGACGCTCCGCGAGGGTGGGAACGCCTTCGACGCGGCGGTCGCCACCGCCGCGACGCTGAACGTCGTCGAGCCGACCTCGACCGGGATCGGCGGCGACGTGTTCGCGCTCTACCGGACCGCCGACGGAGAGGTGGGGGCGATGCGCTCCTGCGGCGGCGCGCCCGAGGGGGCGACCCGCGAGCGGGTCACCGACGCGCTCGCCGCCGAGGATGGCGGTGACGCCTCCTCGGTCGAGATGCCGATGCGCGGCCCGCACACCGTCACCGTCCCCGGGACCGCTCGCGGGTGGGAGACTACAGTGCAGGAACTCGGTCGGCTCACTCTCACCGACGTACTCGGACCGGCCATCGACTACGCCATCGGGGGGTACCCGGTCACCGAGGTCGTCTCGGCGCAGTGGCAGCACGGCGAGGAGCTGTTCACCGACGACCACGCCCGCGAGGCGTTCCTGCCCGCGGGCCGTCCCCCGAACGTCGGGGAGACGGTGTCGCTCCCCCGGCTCGGGCGGACGATGGAGCGCATCGCCGAGGAGGGTGCCGACGTCGTCTACGAGGGCGAGGTCGCCGAGGCCATCGCCGACGAGGTCCAGTCGAAGGGCGGGTTCATGACCGTCGACGATCTGGCGGCGTTCGAACCCGAGTTCCTCGATCCCGTCTCGACCACGTACAACGGCGTCGAGGTGTTCGAACTCCCGCCGAACAACCAGGGGCTGATCGCGCTCGAGGCCCTGAACATCGCCGAGGAGATCGGTGCCGGCGACCACCCGCAGGGGTCGGTCGAGAGCGTCCACGCGTTCGCCGAGGCGATGAAGCTCGCCTTCACCGACGGCCACCACTACATCACCGACCCCGAGTACGAGGAGGTCCCCCCGCTCGGGTCGAAGGCGTACGCCCGCGAGCGCGCGGCGGCGATCGACACGGACGCCCCGACCGAGGCCGACATCGGCGTCCCGAACGCCCCCGCCGAGGACGCCGACACCGTCCTGCTCTGCGTGGCCGACGACGAGGGTAACGTCGTCTCGTACATCAACTCCCGGTACGCCGGCTTCGGCTCCGGACTCGTCGCCGGCGAGACGGGTATCGCGCTCCAGAATCGTGGGGCGTCGTTCTCGCTCGATCCCGACCACCCGAACCGGATCGAACCGGGCAAGCGGCCGTTCCACACCCTGATCCCGGCCGTCGCGAAGTTCGACGAGGACGACTGGGCCGCCTTCGGCGTCATGGGCGGGTACATGCAGCCCCAGGGCCACGTCCAGACGCTCTCGAACGTCGTCGATCACGACATGTCGATCCAGGCGGCGCTCGACGCCCCGCGGTGGCGCTCCCGCGAGGACGGCTCGCTCGCACTCGAGGGCCGACTCGCCGCCGACGTCGGTGCCCCGCTCGACCGGATGGGCCACGACGTCTCGGTGCTCCACTCGGGGCAGTTCGGCGGGGCCGAGTTCGTCCGCAACGAGGACGGCACGCTGTCGGGGGCCGCCGAACCACGAAAGGACGGCCAGGTCGGCGCGTACTGATGGGTGGGGACGACCCCCCGGAGGAGGCTGTCGAGCGCGCGACCGCGGTTCGCCCGGACGGCGGCGAGCCGGTCGACTACGCCGCCCGCGCGAAGGACCACCTCGGGTTCTCCCGCTGGTGGCTCATCGTCGCGGCCGTCCTCGCGATGGCCGTCATCAGCCCCTACCAGTACGTCTGGTCGTCCATCGAGGGGCCGCTGGCGAACGACCTCGGGATCCCGCTCCCCCAGCTGGGCTTCGTCTTTACGCTGTTCGTGATCTTCCAGGCCGGCTCCCAGTTCCCCGTCGGGTGGTGGCGCGACGAGCACGGACCCCGCGCGGTGACGCTCGTCGCCGCCGTCCTCGCCGGCGGGGCGTACTACCTGCTCGCCTACGCGACCAGCATCTGGCAGCTGTACGTCCTCTACTCGGTCGGCGCGATCGGGGTGGGGATCGTCTACACCGTCGCGGTGAACACGGCGATCAAGTGGTTCCCCGACAGGCGCGGGCTGACGACGGGACTCGGGACGATGGCGTTCGCGGGCGGCGCGGCGCTGTTCGTCCCCTTCGTGCGCGCGAACGCCACGGTCGAGGCGTACGGCGACGTCCTCCGCGCCATGGGGGTGATCATCGCCATCGCCATCCTCGTCGCCGGGTTCGTCCTCCGAGACCCCCCCGAATCCTGGTACCGGGCGCTCGAGGACGACGAGACGACGGGGAGCGACGCCGACTACACCTCCGGGGCGATGCTCCGGACCTGGCAGTTCTGGCTGATGTACGCGATGTTCATCGGGGTGAGCGGCGCGGGGCTGATGCTCACCGCGAAGATCGTCTCGTTCGCCCAGGCGATGGAACTGGACGCCGTCACGGCGACGCTGTCGGCGACGCTACTGCCGATCGCGGGCGGGGCCGGCCGGCTGCTCCTGGGCGAGCTCTCCGACCGGGTGAACCGCCGGGTCGCGATGGCCGTCACCTTCTCGCTCTGCGGGCTCGGGCTGTTCGCCGTCGTCGAGTTCGCTCGCGCCGGGACGACCCTCGCGTTCCTCCTCTCGGTGGTGGTGGCGACGTTCTTCTGGAGCCCGCAGTACACCCTGTTCCCCAGTATCGTCGCCGACTACTACGGCGAGGCGCGATCCTCGGCCAACTACGCGCTGCTCTACTCCGGGAAGATGTGGGGCGGCGTCTTCGGGGGGGCGGTGGCCGGGTGGGCCGTCACCGTCGTCGGCTGGTCGACCACGTTCCGTATCGGCGGGGCGCTGGCCCTCTGTGCCGGGCTGGCGGCCGTCCTCCTGCGGCCGCCGGCGCGCGAGTCCACCTCCTCCACGACGGGCACGCCGGTCGGGCAGGACTGAGTCCCGAATCCCCGGCCGTCTCGGGTCCGCCACCCGTCAGTCGAGCCCGCCCGTCTCGCCGGAGGCCACCGGTGGGAGTGTGCCGTCGTTTTGATTAAATGACACGAGTGGGACGTGCGGTTCCGGACCGGGAGCCGTGGGATGTCGGGATGGCCGATCCGTTCGACGCGAGGAGGACGCGCCGCGAGCGGTCTCCTGCTACGACCGGCGGGAGGGGCGAAACGAGGTGCTGCCGCGAGGTCGGCGTCCGACGAGGGCGATGAGGACGGATCGTGCTCACCCCTCGCTCCCGTCCGGCTCTCGGGGGGCGACGTCGCGGACGAACCCCTGGACGGCAGCCACCTCGTCGCCCTCCATGATGGGGGTGACGTTGACCTCGCTGTCGACCGTGGAGCCGTCGCTCGTGACTAGCCTCACCTCGAGTCCGAGAACGGGCTCACCGTCGAGGGCGGCCCCGTACCGCCTGCTCGCCCGTTCGAGGTCGGCATCGGACACGTACTCGGCGAAGTGCGTCCCGACCATCTCGTCGGGATCGTAGCCGAGGAACTCCTCCGCGGCCGGCGAGACGTACTCGAAGAACCCCCCCGGGTCCGCCCGGAATATGGTGTCGGGGCTGAGTTCGGCGATCTGCCTGAACTTCTCCTCGCTCTCGCGGAGCCGTCGCTCGGTCTCGGAGCGATCGATGGCCGTCCCGAGCAGGTTCGCGACCGTCCGGACGAACGTCACCTCGTCGTCGGTGAACGACCGCTCCTCGACGGTGTGGGTACCGAACACCCCCCACGGCTCCTCGTCCCGCCCGATCGTCACGCTGAGTCCCCCCCGGACGCCCGCCTCGGTCAGCAGTTTCGCCCCCTCGAAGCGCTCCTCCTCGGTCAGGTCGGCGACGACGGCCGACCCGTCGACGAGCGCGTGCCCCGCCTGTGAACTCGTGCCGTCGGGGACCATCGCCTCCCCGACGAGTTCCTCGTCCCAGCCGGCACCCGCGACCAGGAGGAGGTCACCGTACGCCGGACGGTGTTCGAGCACGTTCGCGTAGTCGGTCCCGAGCTGCTCGACGGTGGTTTCGACCGCCTGGGTGAACAGCTCCGAGATCGGGACGCCCTCGAGCGCCCGCTGGGCGAGGGTGGCGATGGCCTCCTGCTGGTGGATCTTCCGCTCCAGGGTCGCCTCGGCACGCGCCTGGCTCACCAGGTTCTCGATGCGATTGGCGAGGACCTTGAACTGATCCGTCCCGGTCACCTTCTGGAGGTAGTCGTTGACGCCGGCCGAGATCGCCGCGCTGGCGATCTCCTCGCTCCCCTTCCCCGTGAAGAGCACGAACGGGAGGTCGGACTCGCGCTCGCGGACCGCGCGGAGGAACTCCAGTCCGTCGGTCCCCGGCATGTCGTAGTCGCTGACGACGCAGTCGACCGGCGAGGACTCGATGTGTTCGAGCCCCGCCGCCACGCTCGTCTCGACGGTCACCGAGAGCGACCCCGACTCCCGTTCGAGTAATAGTGCTGCGAGGTCCACGAACTCCTTGTCGTCGTCGACGTGGAGCACGCGGATATCGGTCATTGCTACGTCAAGATGCCCCCCGGATATAAATCGGTTACCTCCCGAAACGAATCCCGGAGTCGATCCGTGGTGGGTACCACGCTCCTGCCTCGACCTCCGGCACGCCCCGGGCCGCTGTACGGTCGACCGGGTTCGATACCGGGCGTGACCCCTCGCTTCGCTTACCGGACCGTGGCCGTCCCCGTATGGTGTCTCACGACGGACCGCTACCACAAACTAGTTGTTTCGTGCGTCCCTGACCATACGGTGAGTGGGATGGGGATACGCGAGATCAGTGGGCTCGCCACCGGCGTGTACGTTCCCGCCGTACGTCGACCCACGAGGCTGCTATGAGGTGGTACCATCGGTAACGACGGACACCCGGACGGAGCGCGGGACCGGGCCATCAGCCGCCGCCGGCTCCTGAAGGCGGCCGGGCTCGGCATCGCCGGGGCCGGGATCACCGCGGCACTGGGTAGTGCCGTCACGAATCTATCCGCGCCGACGTCGACGCCCACGCCATCGTCCGGGGGGAGCGATAGTAGCGAAGAGGGTGTCTCGGACGACTACTCGTACTTCACCGGGGGCGTGACTTCGTTGTCCGATTACGGGGGTTTACAGGCGGCGGTGGACGGCACGCCGGCCCGTGGCGTGCTGCTGATCGACGAGGACGTGACGGTGTCCTCCCGGATCGACCTGCCATCGAATCTAAAGATCCAGGGCGACGGCGGTACGATCAGTGTGGCGGGTACCAGAACCCGGACGTTCGAAGGCGACGGCGTGGAGAACGTCTGGATCGACGGGATCGACTGGAACGGACGGCGCAACAGCCACTACTTCGGTATGTCGATGTTCGAGGGAGACTGTGCGAACATCAGGATAACCAACAACGTGCTGCGGGAAGCCTCGGGCAATTTCGTATCGTTCAGAACGAGGGGGGCTGGAACGCTCCAGGAGGACATCTACGTCGGGGGTAACGTGCTGCGAAACGAGCGAGAACCGAGGGACGACGGTCACGGGATCGTCTGGGGGTCGGACGACGAAGGGGAGGGTCGACACGTGCTCTTCGAGGGGAACATGCTCCGAAACTACGGGGCGTCTCAGGGTATCGGGTTCTTCGCGAACGAGCGGGAAGGCCCCGTGGGGCGTCTCGAGAAGTTCGCGGCTGTAGGGAACGAGATACTCTGGGAGGGGCGCGGCCGGCAACTGGGCGGACATGGGGTCGTCGCGGAGGGGAACACCCACAGGTGCGTGCTGTACGGTAACCACGTCGAAGGACCAGACAACCCGTTCAACGGGTTGTCGGTCACCAAGGAGGGCGAGAAGAACCTCGTCGTACGGAACTACTCGGAGGTCGGCAAGTCCGGCCTCACGATACAGAACTACGAATTCTACGAGCCGAGCGGTCCGCCGAGCCACAATATCTTCGCGCGGAACCTCGTGAGGAACTCGGACGCGGGCTTCCACCTCAGGAACACTGACACGCCCAACGCCGTCTTCCAGAACCGGTTCGAGGACTGCGATACCGACATCAGACTCTCCGGTTCCCGGACGAGCGGTTACTGGGAGAACAACGGTGGATACGCCGGCGAGGTCGGTGTTCCCGCGGATCTGGGAACCTCCGTATGGGTGCAGACCAACGACGGGAGCTGGAGCGGAGCCGCCTCCTGGAGCCGCGGCAGCAGTGCTCCGGACGACCCGGTCCGGGTCAACGTCAGCGTCGACCGAGATGACGGCTAGCCGGTGGGAGAGCGAACGACCGACCGGGACGGAGGTGGAGAGCGTATCGGTCTTCGGCGAGAAGAGGCGAGGAAAGCGTATCCCGGACGTCACCGGGGAATCCCGGGGGTATACGCCTCCGGACGATACTGACGCAGGAAGCCTAGGCCGGGATTTGAACCCGGGCTCTCGTCCTTACCAAGGACGCGCTTTACCGCTAAGCTACCCAGGCAGGCAGTAGTTGGTAGCCGCGATTCGTCTTTAGTCGTTTCGGATTGGACCGCGGTCCGGCCCCGTGGAAGCGGGGGAGCGCCGGACGCGACCCGTCTCAGACGAACGCGAACACGAGGAGCGCGAAGACCGCGAGCGCGATGCTGTACTTCAGGCCGCTGAGCACGCTGTCGTTGGCCAGCTTCCCGGTGATGAGTCCCGTCCCGACCGACTGGACCAGCGCCGAGTGGAAGAAGACGGTGTGGTAGAGGTCGATCGAGGACCTGCTCAGCTGGACGGGGTTGTTCGAGGTTCCCTCGCCCGCCGCGGCGGCCTGGGTGACGACGGGACCGAGGAACGACTTGTCGATGATGACGATGACGGCGAGGTAGACGAGGAACCCCATGACGACGATGGCGGTGTAGGAGTTGAGCTTCTGTCTGCGGTCGCGTTCGAGCCGGTAGCGGTGGCGGGTGTCCTCGGCGGCGGTGCCGAGCACCCGGTGGAGGTCACCCGTCGATCGGGAGCCCTCGGCGACGATCTTGCAGGTCCGAGTGAGCTGTGGCACCTCCAGCCGGCCGGCGAGCGAGAGCAGCGCCCGCCGGATGTCGTTGTTCCACTCGATGTCGTTGCGGACCATCCGGAGCTCCTCGGCGAACGACCCCGAGAGGTTCCGCGCGACCAGTCCGAGCCCCTCGGTGAGCTGGATGCCCATCTGGTTGGCGCTGGCGAGGATGTCGAGCGCGTCGGGGAGCCGACGGGTCACCGTCCGCTTGCGGCCCTGCTCGTACTCGTGAAACGCCGTCAGCGGGAGCGTGACGACGAGGAACGGCAGGACGAACAGGAGCGACGTCGTCCGGAACGGATCCGCGACGATCGCGTCGGGCGTCGGGGTGGCGAGCCCCGCGACGATCACGAGACCGGCGAGCGCGAGTGCGCCCGGGACCGTCAGCCCCAGGGTGTAGAGCGGCTCGCGCCGGAACACCGCCACCGGGTCGGAGAAGAATTCGCTGATCTCGCTCCGGCGGCGGATGCGCTGGAAGGTCTCGAAGTGGGGGTGAGCGCGCACGACGTCGCTGGCCTCCCCGCCGGCGAGTTCGGTGACGTCGAGGTCGTGGCCCGGCTCGCGGTACGGCTCGGAGAGCGTCGCGATGACGACGAGGAAGCCGGCCATCCCGAGAGGGACGACGGCGTAGACGACCGCCAGCAGCGGGACGACGGTCTGTGCGCCGAGGAACGACATCATGATGAGCGTCACGACCAGGAACAGCGGCGCGGCGACGAACCCGACGATGAACAGCTCCGAGAGCGTCGCGAGCGTCTCGAGGAACGACTCCTGTTCGGACATCGCCCGATCCATGTACTTGTCGGACTCGTCCCGGAGGAAGTTCGTGACGTCACCCCCGGAGTCGAGCACGGAGAGCAGGTCGTCGAGGAACTGCTCCATGTTGTCGCTGGGGGTGAGGTTCCGCGCGTTCCGGAGCGCGGTGAACACGTCGTTGCCGAACAGGTCGATGTCCCGGACGACCATGTCGAACTCGTTGGCGACCTCGCCGTAGGTGTCCTCGGCGTCGGCCATCCGGCGGGCCACCTCGACGAACTCCATCCCGCCGAACGAGAGCGCGTACCCGTAGACGATGGCGTGGGGGAGCATGAGGTCGATGTTGCGCCGGCGGCTGTCGACCACGTAGCTGGGGTGGTAGTACCGTGCCGCCCAGGCCGCCACGACCGCGAACACCGAGGTCACCGACGCGATGACCGCGCCGGCGATGGGGGCCCGGTTCTCCGAGAGGAACCCCGCGATCCCCGACGACATCGGGACGGGCGACTCCGGAGCGAGCGCCTCGAAGACGCCGAACGTCGACAGCACCCACGTCAGGAGCAGCCCGAAGAGGAGGCCGAACAGCCCCGCGAGCGCGGCGTACGTGACCGTCCGGGTCAGGTAGAGGTCGTAGGTGGTGCCGAACCGGCCCTGGTTGAGCCGGCGCTGGAGCCCGACGTACTCGTCGGAGTGTGACTTGAAGTACGCCCGGATGTAGCCGAACTTCTCGCGGAGGACCCGCTTCCGAGCCCGGGTGACGTCCCACTCCCGCGGGAAGTACTGCTCTGACTCGTACTCCGGGACCGGAACCCGGTCGTCGCCGTCGGGGCCCGAGCCACCGAACCGGCTTCCTGACTCGTTGCTCACCTACTCGACCTCCAGATCGGATGGGTCGAGGTCGTCCGCCCGAATCGCCTCGAGCACGCGGTCCTGGTCGGCGATGAACGTGTGGATGGTCCGGGCGACGTCCTCGTACCACGTCACGTCGTTGTCCAGCAGGTACTCCAGCACCTCCTGACGGCGGTCGAACTCGCGGTTGAGTCGCTTGGTGCTCCACCCCCGATCGTCCGCGATGTCATCGAGCACGTCCGACTGGAACGTCTCGTTGTACGAGTCGGTCTTCGGGTCCCAGTCGAACACCTCGTTGACCGAGATGTCGTCGTCGTCCCCCCGCGCGAGCAGCTCGGTGATACTGTCGTTGCGTCTGACGCGCTGGTCGCCGAGCATCACCTGCCGCTGGATGGAGATGATGTCGAGCTCCTTCAGCATCTGGGTGGGGACGTTGAGCGGCTCGTTCTCGATCCGGTTGATGACGCCCTTGACCGACTCGGAGTGGAACGTCGAGTAGGCGGCGTGGCCGGTCGCCATCGCCTGGAAGAACGTCAGCGCGACCCGTGACTCCGTTCTGATCTCGCCGACGAGGATGTACTCCGGTCGCTGGCGGAGCGCGGCCTGGAGCTGCTGGTACATCGTCACCTCGCCGCGACCCCCGGAGGTCGTCGACTCCCGGGTGACCGACTGCACCCAGTTCTGGTGGGGCAGGGATATCTCGCGCGTGTCCTCGATGGAGACGACCTTGGACTTCTTCGGGATGAAGAAGGAGACGGCGTTGAGGCTCGTCGTCTTGCCCGCGCCGGTCCCGCCGGCGAACAGCAGCGAGCGGTTGTTCTCGATGGCGAGCCAGAGGTAGGCCATCTCCTCGACGGAGAACGTCTCCCAGTTGATCAGGTCGATCGGCGTGTCCGGCACCGAGGAGAACTGCCGGATGGTGAAGTTCGGCCCCCGTGTGGCGATCTCGCCGCCGAACGTCAGCTGCACGCGAGAGCCGTCGGGGAGCGAGCCGTCGACCATCGGGTTCGCCACCGAGAGGTGCTTGCCCGAGCGCTGGGCCATCCGCGTGACGAACGAGGAGAGCTCGCGGCTCCCGAACGAGACGTTGGTGTCCAGGTCGCGGTGCTCGTCGTGGTAGACGAACACCGGGACGTCCACCCCGTCACAGGAGATGTCCTCGACGTTGCCGTCGCGCATGATCGGGTCGATGCGCTCGTAGTCGAGGAAGTCCCGCTGGAGGTAGTAGAGGATCTTGTGGACCGAGAGCGGCTCGATGGCGGCGGTGTGTGCCGCGACGAGCTCGCCCGCCCGCCGGGTGAACGTCCGGGTCCGGTCCTCGTCGTCGCCGACGTCGTGGTACATCAGGTTGTTCCGGAGGACCTTCGTCAGCTCGTCGAGGACGTACTCCTCGTACTCGTCGAGTATCGGCTCGGTGATCCGGTACCGGCGGTCGTCGGTCTCCGCCTCGTCGAGGATCGAGACGTACGCGAACGGCTCGTTCACCCAGTAGCGATCGATCTCGTCGTACTCCCCGAGGTAGGAGAAGTCGAACAGCCCCGCCTCGACGGACTCCTCGGCGGGGATCCCCGCGAACTCGCGCAGGTTCGACTCGGCGATCGACTCCTTGGCGTCGGCGAGGACCGCCCGCCGCGTCGGGTGGTCGACGAGCTCGTCGTCGATCGAGAGCTCGTAGAGGTCCGAGATCGACGGATCCGCCCCGTCACCACCGCCCGGACGATCGGATCCGGTGGCGGATCCGCTCGATCGCCTCCGGAGGGTGCCCGTGACCCCGGCGATGGCGTCGGCGATCGTCTCCGTCATCCCGCCACCGGCCGCCGGATCTGACGGGTACTCAAGTGGCCCGTCGTCTGATTCACTCCCCATCGTTTCTTCTCGACGGGTTACGCCGATGCGTGGATAAACGTTGACTC
This sequence comes from Salinirubellus litoreus, assembly GCF_037335815.1. NCBI lineage: Archaea > Methanobacteriati > Methanobacteriota > Halobacteria > Halobacteriales > Natronomonadaceae > Salinirubellus > Salinirubellus litoreus. Next base: position 2,009,566 of record NZ_CP147841.1, read on the forward strand.
CGATCCAGATATTGAACCGCCCGATAGTGGCCGACTCAGCTTCTGTGCATCCGACTAGGGGTATATCCCTTCGGTGGAGTACTCCACCGCATGCAGGCAGGTCTATGGGGAGCTAGCGGCGAGCGGGGGTCCTCGGAGGTGCTCGGCGCGATCCTCGTGTTCGCCATCCTCGTCGCCGCCATCTCCGCCTTCCAGGTGACGGTCGTGCCACAGCAGAACGAGCGGGCGGAGTTCGACGCCTATCGCAGCGCCATCACCGACGTGGCGGAGGTGAACACGCAGATCGTCCGCACGGCCGGGCAGGGGACCGAGGGGAGCGCGATGATACGAACCGGGGTCCGGTATCCGGCTCGGGCGGTCACGCTCAACCCACCCGACCCGATCGGGTCGGTCGAGCTCACGAGCGCCGCCTCGGCGAGCGTCCTGAACGCCCGGGCGGTCGACCCCGACGAGGCCGACTACTGGGACGGCTCGGCCCGATCGTTCCCCACACAGCGACTCCGGTTCCGCCCGGCGTACAACCGGTTCGAGGCCGGCCCGGTCACGGCGACCGGTTCGCTCGTCTACCGCCAGCCCGTCCGCGGCACCCCGATACGGGTCTCCGACCAGTCGATCGTCAGGGGGACCCGCCTCTCGCTGGTCGCGGTCCGGGGGGAGATGTACGCGGCGAACGAGCTCGTCACCCTCTCGACGACCCCGGTGAGTACCTCCGCCCGCACCGTCAGGATCACGGGCACGACGGACGCGGACGGCGACACCGAGCCGATCCGCCTCCAGATCCCGACCGACCTTGACGGTACGACCTGGAACGCCCTGCTCGCCGGACAGATCGGGTCCGATCCGAACCAGAACGTCCAGTCCGTGAGCGTCTCGGGGGGCGTGGCGACCGTCGTGCTCGACGGGTCGAAGACCTACACGCTCCAGCTCTCGAAGGTGGAGGTGCGCGAGCGATCCGACGACACGGTCGTCGGGTCGACCGATCCCGCCTACGTCGTCTCGCGCGCGGACACGAAGGTTACGACGACCGACGCCCCGGTCACGCTCTCCGTACAGGTGCTCGATACGTTCGGTAACCCCGTCGCGGGCGAACCGGTCAGCTTCAGCGATGACTCCTCCGGGACGTTCTCACAGTCCGTCGTCGCGACCGACGATCGGGGCTGGGCCACGGTGGAGTACTCCAACGGCGCGACCGGCGATGCCACCGTCGAGGCCCAGTGTGACGACTGCGTCGGGAGCAGTGCCGCGACGAAGGTGGTCTTCGACGTGACCGTCACCGGCGGAGTCGAGAGCATCAACCGCGCGCCGACCGTGGAGGTGATCGACATCGAGAAGATCAACAGCAACCGAAACGTGTTCGACGTGACCGTGCGGGCGACCGATCTGGACGACAACCTCGCCAGCGTCGAAGTCAGGCTCACCGATCCGAACGTCGACGATCCGGACGGGACGTCCATCAGCGGCCGTTCTGAGAACGTCAACGGTGGTTCGGAGGTCGTGACCGTACGGCTCGACACCGACGACACGGAGACGAACGGCGACAACCGGCTCAACGAGTACCACATCGGAGTCGTCGTCCAGGACGGCGACGGCGCGATCGACGCGGAGAGCGTCGTAACGTCGGGGCAACCTAACTCCTGATCCGCCGTCCCACCCGCGCCCTTTCTCTCTCCCCGGCCGCCCGACCCCGCTCACCTCCGACGACGCCTACTCTCGCCTGCTGGCGGTCTAAAACGCCGGAAATGCGTTCTTCCGGAACACCGTCTGCCCCCCGGATCGGTGCGGCCACGGCAGTCCGATCGAGCGCTCGTCCGATGGGTCGGGAGCGACAACGCCACACCGTATCGGTCTCCGTCCCCGGACCCTCGGCCGGCGGTCCTGACGCGAGGGCATCCGACCACTCAGACACGCGGCCCGTCTCGTCCGAGCGCGTCTCGAAGAGCTACCCTCACGGTCGATCGAACCGAACACGCGCTCGCGGCGCACACCGTCGTTTCCACCTTCCCAGCGCTCTCGTCCAGTTCCCGCTCGCGCTGTGACACACGTCGATCGCCCTCTTGCCGGCGCGCCCGGGGCTGGAACTACCGTCACCCTCCCACCATCACCATCGACGACGGGATCGTGGACCCGGTGGCGAGTCGATGTACCTCCGCTCCAGTTCCGAAGTGAGACGTTCGCCGCCGAGCCGGTTTGCCGTTCGGTTCGACGGGGGGACCCGGATCGCCGTCGCTCGAACCCCCGCGTCGGGTGTGATCCATCGCCCTGGCCTCATGCCGTCGACGCGAGTCGTCGCTCCCCCCTCTGCTCGCTGTTCGGTGGGATCGGTCCGGAGGAGAGGCTGCTCGCCGGTTCGAGGTTCGAGCGGTCCGGTCTTCAGACCGTTTCGAGGTCGATCCGATCGACCGTCGGCGACCCCGCGACCGTACCCGTATCCAGTTCGATACGGAGTCGGAACGCGGTGGCCGAGACGTCGTTCGGGAACTCGACCGCGTACGTGCTGTCGGCCGAGTTCAGCGCGATCGGATCGCTCTGGACCTCGTCGGGGCTGTCGGGATTGGCAACGACGTACACCGTCACCGAGCCGCCCGAGACGCCGGCGTCGACGCCGTTGAGCCGGAGCGAGTCGCCACTCGCCGGGTCGGCGAAGTGCTTGACCCCCGTGACGTGGGTCCCGCTCTGCTGATCTAACTGCTCGATCTCGTCGGGGGTGAGCACGCGGTCGTAGATCTGCACCTCGTCGAGGTGCCCCTCGAGGAAGTCAGAGGTGCCGGTCCCGAAGCCGTAGTCCGCGTTGTCCGAGTCCTGGGCGAGGCTCATGACGTCGTCGGACCCGATACGGTGGCCCGTCGTGAACGAGTGGACCTCGGTGCCGTCGACGTAGTAGGTGACCCGACCGGTCGAGTCGTCGAGCGTGATCGCGATGTGGTGCCAGTCGCCGTCGTTGACCACACCGTCGCTGGATTCCTCGCCGTCCTCACCGTCGTCCTCGTCGTCCTCACCGTCGTCGTCGCGGTGGAAGCTCCCGTCGTGGACGGCGAGCCGCGCGTCCTGGTCGTCGTCGTCGCCGGCGTAACACCCCGGTTTGCAGAGGAACCAGAGGATATTGTTCGATCGGTCGGCGTGGTTCGCCGAGACGATCGCCTCCTTCCCGCCGCCCTCGCGGTCGGTCCGCACCCATGCCGACCAGGTGAACGACCCGTCGGCGATGTGCGAGGCCGTCCGCGATCCGAGGTCGACGTACGCGCCCTTCTCGAAGGAGATGTCCGTCTTCTGTGGCTCGAAGTGGATGGAGGTCCCACCGAAGACGCCGGGCGCGCCGCGGTCGTACGCGTCGTGGTCGGCCAGCGAGTCGTCCTTGAGCGTCCCGTCGTTGAGCCCGGTCGCATCCTCCACCGTGACGCCGCCGGTACCGTCGAGCGGGTAGTAGCTCACGAGTCCCGGCACCGACGGCCCGCTCGCCTCGTAGCCCAGCCGGAGACGGGTCGGTAGGCGGTCGCCCACGTCGTCGTGGACGACCCGGGTCGACTGGCCCTCGTCCCAGTCGGTCGAACTCGACCAGACGAGGCGCGTGGCCGCCGCCGCCGCCGGGAACCTGGCGAACTTGCGGCCGTCGTAGAGGAGCTGGTTCGACCGGACGTGGATCACCCGGACCCGGACCTCGTCGCCGGGGTTGAACGACTGGCCGCCCAGAACCGCCGTGTCGCCGGGCTCGAACGTCGGGCCGGCGAGCCCGGCCGCGAGGTCGGTCCGAGAGGACCCCTCCGGGCCGTCGATCACGACGACCACGTCGTCGGCCGCCACCGTGTCGCCGCCGTCGTGGTCCAGGTTCACCGCCCCCGGCGTGACCGACACCCCCACGTCGACGACCGGGCCGGCATCGCTCGACGCTATCGGGGCGAGGACGGCCGCCCCGAGGAGCGCCAGGAAGAGCACGACTATCGCCACGAGGAGGATACTACCGAGGACCTCCGACTGACCACGGTTACCCCGACACTGCATCTAGCCGTGCTGGCCGCCCACCGGGGAAAAAGCTACAGTCCGCTTCAGACCCCGATACGAGCGGTCGTCGGCGCTTGCCGGGGCTACCGTCTCCCCTCTCCGTCGTCCCACCGAACGGTGTCCGAGCGCTTCGGTTAGCCGCTTCGCGGTGCCGTCCCGCCGACCTCGTTGCCCCCGAGTTCGGTCAGCCGGTCGACCACGTCGTCGGTCAGCAGCTCGGCGGCGGGGGGGAACCCCGCCCGGTCGCCGACGAGGTCGGCGGCGAACGCCCCGGTCTCCGGCGCGTCGGCACCGACGGCGGTCGCCCCGGCGAGGACGGCGAGTTCGACGACGTCCCGTTCGAGCTCCCGGTCGAGCGTGGGATCCTCGCGCTCGCGGCGCTCGGTCTGGTCGCGACCGAACGACCGGACGACCCCGACGGCGGCGGCCGCCGCCTCCGTCCGGGCGAGCAGGTAGAACCCGCGGGAGACGAGCACGTTCGCCGCGAGTATCTCCATGTCGGCCGGGACGTCGGCCGCCCCGTCGGCCCCGCTCCAGGGGTCCTCGTTGGCGAGCCGCCGCGTGAGCCGGAGTCCGACGTAGATGAGCTGGACGCCGACGGCCCGTTCGGTCAGCCCGTCGATCCCACTCGGATCGACGTCGCCGAACAGGTCCGCGACGACGAGCGTCAGGGAGCCGGGGACGGTCGACCCGCTCTCGAGGAGCGAGACCATCTCCCCCCTCAGGTCGTCGGGGACGACGTCACGTACCGCCTCCTCGGCAGCCCCCCGGACCGCGGCGGCTTCCTCCATCGCGAGACTCTAGGGCAGTTAGGGCCAAAGACCTTTGGAAACTACCCACAGACGAGGCCTCCGTCAGCGGGAGGGATTGGACCGGACACGGCCTCCACCGGGTACCCGAGTCGACGGCTCTCGCCCCGTCCGTCGTCCTCTCGGGTGATCGGAGCGTGACTCTCCGCGCGTGAGGCCGTCCCGCTCCGCCGATCGGTTCCCGTCGCGGGTCCCGATCCCGATGCCACCGGGATCGCCAACCCCCGTCGATTATACCCCGTCCCTTCGACCGTCGGCCCATGTCCGGACACACCGCCGAACGCATCACACTCGTCCGGTTGCCCTCGGGTGTCCCGATCCAGACGAGGGTCCACACCTACGGGGACGGCGACGGCCCGACGCTCTACGTCCAGGCGGCCCAGCACGGGCGCGAGATCAACGGGACGGCGACCCTCCGACGGCTCCACGAGCGGCTCGACCCGACTGACGTCTCGGGGACGCTTGTCGCCGTCCCCGTGGCCGACCCGCTGACGTTCGATCAGGTGGCGTACACGACGACCGAGCCGATCGACAGCGTCAACCCGAACATGAACCGCGTCTGGCCGGGTGACGAGTCGGGGACCCTCCACGAGCGGATGGCCGCCCGGCTGTGGTCGCTGGCCGGCGAAGCCGACGCCATCGTCGACCTCCACACCGCAAGTAGGGACTCGCTCACCCACGTCGTCTTCCGGGAGGACGACGCCGACTCCCGGGATCTGGCCGAGGCGTTCGGCACCGATCTCCTGCTCGCCGAACTCGCCGACGAGGAGGCCGACGAGGAGTGGCACGCCCGCGACTTCGGCGGCAAGCTCCGGGTCGCGGCCTCCGAGGAGGGGATCCCCTCCATCACGCCCGAACTCGCCCACAACAAGGAGATCGTCGAGTCGGCCGTCGAGACGGGCGTTTCGGGCGTCATGAACGTCCTCCGGGAGCTCGGGATGCTCCCCGACTCCCCCCAGGGCGGGACCCCGCCGCTCTACCGGAATCACCTCGGTCGGGTCACGGCCGAGGACTCGGGACTGTTCCGCGTCGAACCGGGTGTCGAGATCGGCCAGGAGGTCGAGGCGGGCGAGCACGTGGGCACGCTGTACGATCCGACGAGCTACGAGGTCCTCCAGCGTGTGGAGACCGATCGCGCCGGCCTGCTCTACACGGTCACCCGTGAGTCGACGGTGAACGCCGGGGACTCGCTCGTCCGGGTGGCGCTCCCGCTCGACGGGTAGCGGGAGCGGGGCGGCGGGAGGACACCGCTACCGACACACGACAAGACATATAGACGCTATGGACCAACGTGGCGTAGATGCCGGGTCTCGTCGAGTGGTCGCTGTCCGTCCACGACACCGTCGCCGAGCCGCTGGCGTGGGCCGTCGTCGCCGCGTTCGTCGCCGGTGCGGCGGCCGACCTCCGGTCGCGGTCGCTGGCCCGCCGGGTGAGCGTGGGCGCCTGGATGCTGTTCGCCGTCTTCTGGCTCGTCCAGGCTCCCCACTTCGCGTTCGACCAGAAGTCGGCCATCGAGGGCGTGGGGAGCGCCGTCGCCGTCCCGGTCTCGGCCTACGTGGGCTTCCTGCTCTGGAACGGCCGGGACTCGCTTCTGACCCTCTCGCGGGCCGTCGCGGTGATGGGCGTCGTCTTCATGCCGTTCGAGATGATCGACCCGCTCCGGCGCTGGCTCGTCGAGACGGTGACGAGACAGACCGAGTTCCTCATCTACACCGTCGGCTCCTCGCCCGAGGTGATCGAGGGATCGCGGATCTGCAGGGAGGTCGCCGCGACGAACGGCCAGCCCACCTGCGCGCAGACCTACCCGGGCTATCGGAACACGTTCCTCTACGAGACGAACGGCCAGCGGATCTCCTACACCATCCTCATCGCCTGTACCGGCATCGGGAGCATGGCGATCTTCGCGGGGCTGGTCGCGGCGGTCCGGGCACCCCTGGAACGGAAGCTCCGCGCGCTCGCGATCTCCCTGCCGATCATCTACGCGCTCAACCTCGTCCGCAACGTCTTCATCGGCGTCTCGTTCGGCGAGATGCGGATGCAGGTGTTCCCCGAACTCGTCGCCTCCGTCTTCGGGTTCTCGCTCGCGCAGGACCCTGCGCTGGTGTCCTACTACGTCGCCGACAAGATACTCGCCCAGACCGGCTCGGTCCTGGCGCTGGTGGCCATCACCTACCTGGTCGTCCGCGAACTCCCGGAGGTGCTCACGGTCGTCGAGGACCTGCTGTTCGTGTTCACGGGGACGGAGTACGACCTCCGGTCGGCGCTCGCGGTGAGTCCGGTCCGTGCCGACGGCGAGGGAGTCGAGGTCTCCGAGGAGGGCTAACGGTCAGCCTCGTCCTCCGCCGGCAGGAGCGCCTTCGGCGCGCCCGCGAGTGCCGCCAGCGCCTCGCGTTCGACGTGGTGTAGCTCGCCGGGGACCACGAGCAGGTGGAGCGGGTCGCCGAACTCGCGGTCGGCGAGCGCCGAGAGCCGGTCGGCGGCGACGAGCGGCTCGGGGCTCCCCGCGCGGCAGACTGCCACCGCGAGGCGGTCATCGTCTCCGTCCCCGCCCTCGTCTTCGTCCGCGTACGCCTCCGCGAGCAGTCCCGCGGCGACGTCGGCGGTCATGAACCGGTCCGCGTCGCGCTCGGCCTTGATGTCGAGGAAGACGAGGGTGTGGAGCCCGCGCTCGCGGTTCGCCTCGATCGTATCCGTGACGCTTCTCGGCACCTGCATCGACCCGTAGGGGAACGGGAGCGTCGTCGCCTTCCCGAACCGGTAGTTCTGGAGCCCGGTGAGCGAGGCCGCGGCGGCCGCCGCGGTCGTCCCGTGGATCACGCGGGTTTCGATACCCCGCTCGTGGGCCCGCAGACGCAGGTCGACGTGGGTGGTCGAGATCATCGTATCGCCCGCGGTGCAGAAGACGGCCTCACCGTCCGCTGCGGCATCGAGTATCGGTTCCGGGTCCTCCTCGACGCCAGCGCGGTCGCGGACCTCGATCTCGGTTTCATGAAAGGCTTCGAGGTCCTCGTGGGTCGTGCCGATCAGCCGCGAGGTGTAGAACTCGGCGAACACGCGGTCCGCTCTCCGGATGGCTTCGCGGCCCTCGACGGTGACCGAACGCTCGTCGTAGAGGCCGAGGCCGACGAAGGTGAGCATGGGCCGCGTACCCCCGGGACGGTATAGGGGCTGTCGGTCCCGTCCGCCGGTCGCCTGGCTACCGTCGCGCCGGGCCGGGGACAGTTCGGGGGGCGGGTCGACGGTGGGGTTTTGGTCGCGGCGGGCGAGCCTCGGGGCATGGATCCCCCGGCGGTCGGCGAGACGTTCACCACCGCCCGGACGTTCACGACCGAGGACGTCCGGCGGTTCGCCGACGTGACCAACGACACACAGCCCATCCACACCGAACCCGACGAGGACGGGCGGCTCGTGGTCCACGGCCTCCTCACGGGATCGCTACTGACCGACATCGGCGGCGACCTGGAGGTGCTCGCGCGGACGATGGAGTTCGAGTTCCGCCGGCCCGTCCGGACGGGCGAGCGCATCACCTGCACCTGGACGGTCGACTCCGTCGAGGAGCGCGAGGATCGGTACACCCTCGGGAACGACGTCGTCCTCGCCGACGAGGACCGCGAGACCGTCGCCACCGCGCGCGTCGAGGGTGTCGTCTGGAAGGAGTGAGCCGGCGAGCACCGGGACCCGCACGTCCGGTTCGCCCCGTCCACGGCTCGGAACGCCAGCCTTAGGCCCTCCCGCCGCGCACTCCCGTCGATGAGCGTCCCGTGCGTGCGCGTCCCCCGCGAGGAGGGCGAGGCGACTCGGCAGGCCCTCGCCGACCTCGACCTGCTGGACGACGCCCACGACATCACCGTCGAGGGCGACCGGCTCTACATCCCGGTCTCCGAGCCGACGGCCGTCCCCGCGGAGTTCGACGTCGTCACCCACGACGCGCCCGAGCGGGACAGACAGACCCTCCCCGCCGATATCCTGGGCTGGGAGCCCAGCTACGAACGGCTCGGCGACATCGTCGTCCTCGACGAGGACGACCCCGAACGGGCACGCGAGGCCGCCCGCGCCATCGCCGAGTCGGCTATCCCCGCGAAGACGGTCGTGAACCGCGCTTCCCCGATCGAGGGCGAACTCCGGATCCGACGGTGGGACGTGCTCCACGGCGAGGACACCGAGACCGTCCACCGCGAGTACGGCTGTGCGTTCGCGCTCGACATCGCCGAGGTGTACTTCTCGCCGCGACTCGCCACCGAACGACACCGCGTGGTCGAGCAGGTCGAGCCCGACGAGCGCTTCTTCGACATGTTCGCCGGGGTGGGCCCGTTCGTGATCCCCGCCGCGAAACGTGGAGCCGAGTGTGTGGGCGTCGATCTGAACGAGGTCGCCGTCGGCTACCTCCGGGAGAACGCCGAGCGGAACGGCGTCGCCGACCGCGTGACGGCCATCGCGGGGGACGTACGCGGTGTAGAGGGGTACGACGACTGGGCCGACCGGCTGGTGATGAACCTCCCCCACTCGGCCGACGAGTTCCTCGACGCGGCGGTGGCGCTGGCCGGCGACGACTGCACCCTCCACTACTACGACATCCAGCACGAGTCCGACCCGTTCGGACCGGGCGAGCGGGCGATACGCGCGGCCGCCGAGGACGAGTACGACGTGGAGGTGCTGGAGCGACGGGAGGTCAGGTCGTACGCCCCACACGAGCTGAACGTCTGTCTGGACGTCAGGCTCTATCGCACGTGAACGAGTCCGGAATCCTTATACTGCGGACGCGTCCTAACTCCGGTAGCGCCGGTGTAGCTCAGCTGGCAGAGCGATTCCTTCGTAAGGAATAGGCCGGGGGTTCAAATCCCTCCACCGGCTTCCTGAATCCGGTTTACATCCCATACTGGATGGGCTTACCTCCAGACCCTTCTCACCCATTGACGACTTCGCATGGGGGTGCGGGATGTGCTTATTCCGATCTGAGCAGGTCTCCCAACGCGATACGACCCCCGTGTTCAGGACGGTATTAGAATATCACCACACTTCGAGAACTCTACAGGCGGATAATTCTGAACTTCCGACGGATTACTCGTACTGGTAGTCGATCGCTAACTGGTGACCTCTTTGCCGGCGAGTCCCCCATTCCGGAGTCCTGGACGGCGAGAAACGGGTCCTCACTCCCCGACGCAACCGGTCTGCGAAGGTGGCCGATCGGGCCCCACGCCACGGGCGTGGATACGGGTCTCGCCGGCCGATGCTGTTCACCCCACCGGCACGTGGGCGCTCCTCACGGTGAACGAGTGGGCGCGTCGTCGAGATCGGCCGACAGGTCGGCATCGACCAGCTATCGGGGGTCGTCACCTCTCCGTCTCTTCGGCCTGCAACCGACGGGGATTTAAGTCAGATCGGACGGGGTTCGGGCGGCAAGGGGCAGCCCACCCTTAGCTCGCAAGGCGACCGACGAACTTGCTGGGATATCAACCGTGGACCGAATGACATCTCCATATCGAGGACGGATCGCCGGTAGTGACAGGGTGCCCCACGCAGCGATATTCCGGGGGAGCGGACGATGCTGAGCTGGCTCAGATCACTGTACGCAGGCTGGAAATGCCGGAGTCAGACGAGTTCGGGATCGGAGTGCACGAGGCGGTCGGAGGACGGTCCCGACGGGGTGGACAACGAGGTTCGGGCCGGAGAGCGGGCCGACGACCAGCCGGCGGCCCGGGCGGACGCGCCGACCTCCTGGACGGATCTGCTCGACCAGCCGGAGGTCTCGAAACGGGACGTACGGGTCGAATTCGGCCTCCAGCCCGACGAGTTCCTCGCACAGCTGGTACGCTCCGCCGACGGGCGGATGTGGCAGGCCGACCTCGTCGAGACGACCGGCTGGTCGAAGTCGACGGTGAGCCGCTACCTCGACGGCCTCGAGACGGACGGCACCGTCGAACGGATCTGGATCGGCCGCCAGAAGCTCGTCAGTCTCCCCGAAGCGGCCCCCGAAACCCCGGACGCGACCGACGGGCCGTCAGTCGGTTCTACGACCGGTAGCTGGGCGTCCGAGAGCGACAGGCTGACCTGAGGCGCGACGAAGGGCGTCGGGAACTTCCCCTTCGATCTCGACCGTAGATGCGAGGTGCGTCCGGTGCCGGCCGTCAGTTGTTAATCACTGGAGTAACAAGTCGGGACGGGGGCGAGCGTGGCGACACCACCGACGTCGTGCTCGGGGGGGAACGCAGATGGGGAACACAGACACGACCGACGACGCGCTCGACGACCGCCGATGGTTCGTCCGGGAGCTCCGCGCTCACGACGACGTCCGGAGGCTCACCTTCACGCGGGACGGGTTCGAGACGGTGCTCCTCGAACTCGAACCGGACGCCGGATTCCGCGAGGAGTGGCACCGAACGGCGACCCGGCTCGGATACACCGTAGAGCGCCTGGGAGCGGACGACTCCCTGCCGAACTGGCCGGAGGATGCCTGGGTCCTCCGACTCCCGGCCCCGACCGGTCGATCGATGTGGAGTCCCGTGATCCGGGTAGTGGATCGGACGCGGGCGCTCTTCCGACGGCTCCTCGATCGCCCGTGAGGATCGGATCCGGTGGCTGGTGCTTCCGAGCGCACCCTCCGATGGGACCGCTCCGACCCTCGAAGACACCGGCCCGGTGAACGCGGGCCGGACCGGTCGCGTTCGGACCGTCGCTCGTCCGAAGACGACACGAGCGCACGTCCGGGTCCGCCGGCGGTACCGTCGACCGTCCCGTCCAGTACCGCGTCCCCCTGTCCGCTCCGTGGTCGGTGGCCGAACGTCGTCTATCCGGCTCCGGACGTGGCGCACGCCGGGCGGGTGCATCCGTTCCGTCCCCCGGTCTGTCACCCCGATCCGTCGTGCGGTCGGCCGACGCCGCGAGCCCAGGTCAGTCCCCCGCGACCTGCTCCCGTACCGACTCGCTCGCCCCCGACGCCAGCATGAAGACGTACTCGTCGAGGTCGAGCGCGAACTCGTGGTCGGTCCCGGGGGTGATCCACGCGAAGTCGAACTCGTGACCGTGTTCGGCCCCGCCGTCCAGGACCGTGTGTCGCCACCGGTCACGGGCGTCGTGGACCCGCGCGTGGAAGAAGCTCCGGACGTACCAGCGCGGCGGCGACTCCCGCCGGCACCAGACGTCGCTCGCGAGGTGGCGGACGGGACCGATCCGACCCAGGCCGCTCTCCTCGGCAATCTCGCGGTAGACTGCCTGTCGGGGCGTCTCACCCTCCTCGACGGTACCCTTCGGGATCTGGTAGCCGTCGTGGTCGGGGCCCTCGAACACGAGGAGGTCCCCCGACGCCCGGGTGATGTACGCACAGGCCTTCCGGACGTAGGTCGCCTCGGGCGCGTGCGTCATCGGTCGAGCGACCTCCCTACGACGGGGCGCACGTCGGCAGCCAGGTGGCGGCAGACGCCGTAGAGCCCCGACACCAGGAGCAGGGCGGTGAGCGCGGGCAGTACCCCCCGGAACGCGGCCGGGTCGACGAGCCAGAGTAGCCCGAGCAGCGTGCCGAACCAGCCCGCGAACGCGGGCCACGCCGGCACGTCCGGGTCCGACGTTGAGGGATCAGTCATCCCGCCCCCCGACGGCGCAGCAGATCCTCCTCGCCGCCCCGGTCCGGGCGGGCGTGCGGTCGTCGGCGTCGGGTGCAGGTACCGCAGAGATCGTGTGGGGGGCTCGGATCATCGCGTTAGACGGATGGCACTTCTATACGGAAAAGAGTGCCGTACTAATGGAATAATAGGGTGATAAATTCCTAGAACGTTCACTAGATATCGAGAACTACAGCTAGATATCGAGAAATCGAACGTGGAGAGAGCGATCGTAGAGAACGACGAGGAAGCGCAGTTCGACCCGGAGGCCCGGACACGCATGGAGAACGCCGAGGGGTTCTCCGAGGAGCAGGTCGACCCCATCTCGACGACATCGAGCGACGACTGATCGACTCCCCACACCAGAGCCCGACCATCGATCCGTCCCGATAGCGGCCGGGACGCCGGGCGGAACGGATCCGGTTCGGTATACGAACGAACGGTAGCGTTATAGGATTCCCCGATGGAAGGGTACCGTGGGCACTTCCAGCGCGACGATCCACGTCCTCTACGTGGACGACGACCCGGCGTTAGTCGACCTGGTCGCGGAGTACCTCGAGCGCGAGGCCGAGCAGCTGGAGGTGGAGACCGCGACGGGGGTCGACGAGGCGCTGGACCGCTTCCACGACCCCGACGACCCCATCGACTGCATCATCAGCGATCACGAGATGTCCGGGATGGACGGGCTGTCGTTCCTGCGTGCGGTCCGCGAGACCGACTCGAACCTCCCCTTCCTCATCTACACCGGGCGGGGGAGCGAGGAGGTCGCCCAGGAGGCCATCTCACAGGGGGTCACCGACTACATGCAGAAGGCCCGCGGGATGGCCCAGTACGCGGTGCTCGCGAACCGCATCGTCCAGGCCGTCGAGAAGTACCGCGCCGAGCGGAACACCCGCCGGCGACTGCTGGCGCTGGAGACGGCGTGGCAGGGGATCTGCATCGTCGACGCGGACGGCCGGATCGAGTACGCCAACAGCGCCTTCCTCGACCTCTACAGCTACCGCGAGGACGAACTGATCGGCGAGCCGTGGATGTCGCTGTTCCCCGACCCTGAGAAGCCGCGCGTCGAGGGCGAGATAATCGCCTCGCTCGACCAGACGGGCGGGTGGGCCGGCGAGAGTGTCGGGCTGACCTCCGACGGCGAGGAGTTCGAACAGACCCTCTCGATCGCGGAGCTCCCCGACGGGGGGTTCGTCGTCGCGGTCGACCGGTTCGACAGGGAGGCGGTAGACGACTTCTTTCTAGTCGGCGAGCGCGAGCGCGACGACGACTGACCGGGACGGCTTCCGTCATCGGCGAGCGATCGCTGGAGGCGACGATCGCCGGTAGATCGTCACGACCGTCCGTGCGAGCGATCGCGCCGGTCCTCGGCGAGAGCGCCTGTACCCCGGTGTTCGAGCGGCTGTGGCGAACCCACAAGCGTTTACTGCGTCGGCGGTAACGACTCCACATGGCGGACTGCCCACTCGCGGACGAGTGCCCCAGCTTCACCGAGCGGATCGAGGGGATGGGGTGCGTGCACTACGGCGACCGTGGGGGCGCCGAGTGGTGCCAGCATTACAACCAGCCCATCCGCGACCTGAAGGCCCAGCCGGTCAAGCCTGGCGAGGAGGTCGTCGTGGAGGTGACCGACATCCACGAGAGCGGCGCGGGTGTCGGCCGGACCGAGGACGGGTTCATCGTCCTCGTCGACGGCATCCTCCCCGACGCCAGGGCCCGGGTCAAGATCATCCGGGTCAGGTCGAACCACGCGACCGGCGAGGAGGTCGAACGCCTCCCGCTGGAGGAAGAGGAGGAGGCCGACGACGAGGGTGACGGTGTCGGCGTCGACGTCGATACCGCGGGCGATGATGACGACGATGACGACGACGGGGACGAGACGACGCGAGAACGGGGACGCCGCGAGCGGCTGGGCAGCCGTGACAACTTCTGGGGCGGGGACTGAGCTCCCGGTCCGGGCCCGTCGTCGCGCTGACACCGCCGTCAGCCGAGCGGGCCCCCGGGTGGTCGTCCCGAACGGAGTGAGCCCGCGATGAGTGACGACGAGGTACCGGATGCCGACGAGATCCTCGCCGAGCTCGGGTTCGACGCCTCGGCGAACGTCCTGACGCGGCGGCAGGCGGAGGTGCTGGCCCTGCGCGAGCGGGGGATCGCGCAGGCGGCCATCGCCGAGCGGCTCGGGACCTCCCGTGCGAACGTCTCGTCGGTCGAGTCGAGCGCCCGGGAGAACGTCGCCCGTGCCCGCGAGACGGTCGCGTTCGCCGAGGCGCTCCACGCACCCGTCCGGGTCCGCCTCGACGCCGGGACGGACCTCTACGACGTCCCGAACACCGTCTACTCCGCCTGCGACGAGGCCGGGGTGAAGGTGAGCCACACCGCGCCCGAACTGATGAAACTCGTCAGCGACGAGGCGGGCGACGCCGTCCGCGGCCGGGAGGTGACCCGCGATCTCACCGTGGGGGTCACCAGCGAGGGGACCCTCCGGGTCCGGACTCGCTGAACCCCCTCAGGACGCCGACTGCTCCCCCTCTCTTTCGCCTTCCGTCCCGGTCTCGGTCCTCGGATCCGCGTCCGCCGCCGATTCTCGGAGGATGGAGAGGTGTTCCCCCGGGAGGACGTCGGTTGTCGCGGCGTACTCGACCGTTCGCACCTCGCCGTCCGGGCGGACGAGCGGGAAGGTACTCCGTTCGCGCTCCGTGGCCTGGAACTCCCGCCAGGCCGCCTCGAAGTCGAACCCCTCGGGGGCGAACTCCTCGATCCGGCGGCCGAGGAGTGCCTCCCGGTCGAGCCCGAACAGCTCGCAGGCGGCGTCGTTCACCTCGATGTACCGCCCGTCGTCGTCGGCGATCAGCATCGCGTCGAACGACCGCTCGAAGACGGCCCTGAACCGCCGCTCGATCTCCCTGAGGTCGTTCTCGCGGGCCTTCCGGTCGGAGATGTCCCGCGAGTAGATGACGATGCCGCCCACGTCGGGGTCGTCGATCTGGCTACGGGCTCGCGCCTCGATCCAGGTCCAGGTGCCGTCGGCGTTCCTGAGCCGAACCTCGTCGCTCATCGGCATCTCGGGACGATCGATCACCTCCGACAGGCTCGCCACCGCGACGTGGCGGTCGTCCGGGTGGACGTACGCGAGCGCGTCCTCCCCCACCAGGTCTTCGGGTCGGTGGCCCAGTATAGGCTGGACCGAGGCGGACACGTACGAGAACCGCAGATCCTCGTCGACGATGACGATGACGTCCGTCGAGTGTTCGGTGAGCCTGGTGAACCGTCGGCGCTCGCTCTCCAGTTGCTCCTCCGTGCGCCGACGCTCGACCGCGTGTGTGATCCGCTGGGCCAGTACCGCGTACTGGTCCGTCCCGCCCACCTTCTGGAGGTAGTCGGTCACGCCGGCCGAGATCGCCTCGCTCGCGATCTCCTCGCTGCCCTTCCCGGTGAACAGCACGAACGGCAGGTCCCCGTCCCGCTCCCGGACCCGTTCCAGGAACGCCAGGCCGTCGCCCCCGGGCATGTCGTAGTCCGAGACGACGCAGTCGATCTCGCCTTCGGTGAGGTGGTCGAGCCCCTCGTCCGCCGAGCGGGCGGTCGTGACCGCGATACGGTCGTCCGCCCGTCGGAGGAACTTCGCGACCATCTCGGCGAAGCCCGGCTCGTCGTCGACGTGGAGCACGTGGACCTCGCTCTCCATGGTTGAACAGTGCCGATGGACGAAAATAACGCTACCGGCGATATCTGGATTCGGCCCATCGGTGCGGCCGCGGGTCGGACGCTCGTCGTCCACAGCGTGAGGCGTTCGCCTCGCGGTCGCGGGGTCGACCGACGGCGGGGGAAACGAATCTACTATCAGGACGGCTGCCGACGCGACCGGTATGCGCGTCAGCCCGCGGTTCGTCGGCCACCTGGGTGTGGCCGACGTGGCGACGGTGGCGAACGCCGCCCTCGGGTTCGTGGCCGCGGCGGTCGCCACCGTCGACGTGCATCTCGCGGCCCGGCTGCTCCTGCTCGCGGCAATCGCCGACGGCGTCGACGGCGTGCTCGCGGGGATCTACGGCGGCTCCGACGTCGGTCCGCTGCTGGACTCGCTGGCCGACGTCGCCTCGTTCGGCGTCGCCCCGGCGCTACTCGTCTTCGTCGTCGCGGACGGGGAGTGGGGACGCTCGGCGGGCGCGCTCGACGCCCGGCTCGCGGCGGCGCTGGTCGTCGCCACCCTGTTCGTCGCGATGGCCGTCGTCAGGCTCGGGCTCTACGCGGCCTACGACAGCGACGGCGAGAGCACCGAGGGGGTCCAGACGACGCTCGCCGCGACCGTCATCGCCCTCCTCGTGCTCGCCGGCGTACCCCACCTGCTCGGCGTGAGCACCGCGACGCTCCTGATCCTCGTCGCCGGCGTCTCGGTCTACCTGATGGTCGCTCCCGTCCCCTACCCCGACCTCTACACGCGCGACCAGCTGGTGTTCGGGGGGCTCCAGGGGCTCGCTATCCTCCTCCCGAACGCCCTCGGGAAGCTGTTCCCGCGGGTGCTCCTCGTGTTCGCGCTCGGCTACCTCCTGCTGGCCCCCCGGTTCTACTGGCGGGAGGGGTGAGTCCGGACCACAGACCGCAACCCCTTTGTCCCGAACTACCGGAATCCCGGACATGAGCAACGGGGACGACGAGGAGGAGGCCCCCCAGGCCGACGCCGAAGACGAGGGCACCGAGTCGGAGCCCGAGACCGGGTCGGGGACCGACGAGTCGGCCGAGGAGGAGGAAGCCGAGGCCGAGCAGGCCACCGAGGAGGCCGAGGAGGAACAGAAAGCTCCCGCGGCGTCCGAGGAGGCCGATCAGGAGGACGAGTCGCTGGAGGCGACCCGCGACTCGGAGCGGTCGGAGAGCGAGGAGTCCGAGGCCGAAGCCGAGGCCGAGAACGAAGTCGAGACCGAGGTCAAAGCCGAAGCCGAAGAGGGTGAGCCGGCCGACGACGAGACGGCGGACGAGTCCGACGCCGAGGAGGACGCGGAGACGGACGACACCCCTGAGGAGGGGGCCGATTCCGAATCCACGTCCGAGGAGGCCGACGCCGACGGGGACGACACGGAGACGGGTGAGGCCGAGGAGGCCGAGGAGGCCGAGGAGACGGACGAGGAGGACGTCCCGGAGACGACCGACGAGGACGCCGTCGACGTCACTCCCGAGGACCTGGAGGAACGCCTCGACGCCGCCGAGGAGGAGATCGAGGCGGCCGAGACCGAGAACGACCTCGACGAGGTCGAGGCCGAACTCGACGCGATCGAGTCGGACCTCGCGGCCGCCGACCTGCCCGAGCCGGACGAGGACGACGAGGACGCGGAGGACCCCCGTGAGGAGCTGGAGAAGCGCGTCCAGGGCGTCCGCGACACGCTCCAGGAGGCCCGCGGCCCCTACGCCGAGGACGTGATCGAGGCGATCGAGGCCGCCGAGGAGACGATCGAGAGCTCCGAGTGGACCGAACGGGGCGAGCGGGAGGTCGCGGCGGCCGTCGAGTCGTTCCTCGACTCCGCGGGGGAGATACTGGAAACCGAGTTCGGGACCGACGCCGAGCCGGGGGATACCGAGGCGCTCGTCGCCGCGCTCGACGACGTGGCGGGGGCCGTCGACGACGCGGACCTCGACCCCGACGAGGACGAGGAGACCATCGAGTCGCTGCTGGACGCGACGGCCGACCTCTCCGCTGATCTCGAGGAGGCCGAGGAGTGGGACGATCTGTCGGTCGTCCAGAAGATGCGCGCACAGGGGTTCTACGACCGGCTCGTCTCCGAGAACCGCAAGGACTTCCCGCCGGAACTGAGCGTCGTCCGCATCGCCGAGTCCGAGCACGACCCCGAACGGATCCTGATGGCGCTCGACTACCTCACCTCCGAGTTCATGCAGGAGAACTGCATCGAGGCGCTCAAGCGGATGGGCCCGGCGGAGGCCTACGACGCGATGATCCCGATGGCGGAGAAGCGCAACCGCGACGCCATCGAGGTGCTCGGGAAGATCGGCGACCCCGACGCGCTGGAGACGCTCCACGACTACATCGAGGGCGAGTCGAACCCGCCGCTCCAGAAGACGACGCTCCGCGCCATCGGCGAGATCGGCAGCGAGGCGTCGACCCAGCAGGTCGCCGACCGCCTCGTCGCCGAGGACGACGAGGTGCGCTCGGCGGCCGCGAGGGCGCTCGGACACATCGGGGACACCCGGGCGGTCGCCCCGCTCGCGGACGTCCTTGCCGACGACGAGGACGACTCGGTCAGGACCGCCGCCGCCCGCGCGCTGGTCGACATCGGAACCGAGCGCGCCCTCGAGGAGGCCGCCGGCTACGCCGACGACCGCTCGTACGTCGTCGGGATCGAAGGCGAACGGGCCGCCGAGGCGCTCGGTACGGGAGGTACCGAACCGGAGCCCGAACCGACGGCCTGAGGACCCTCTCCCCTCCTTCCTCCCCGCGTAGCTTTTTGTAGGGGGGCGGGACCAGACCCCCCGTGCCGTCGGTCGCCCGGACGCTCACGCTCGTCTCCCTGCTCGTGCTCGGAGCGGTCGCCACGCCCGCAGGTTCGGTCGCGGTTTCGCCCGACGGTCCCGGAATCGTCGCCGCGTACCCGAACCCTGTCGCCGACGGAGACCGTGGGGAGTTCGTCGTCCTCGAGGTCCCACCGGGCACGGACCTCGGCGCGTTCGCCCTCGCGGACGGCGAGGACCGGGCAATGCTCCCGAACCGAACGGTAGACGGGCGGGTCGTCCTGACCGCCGCACCCGAGCGGGTACCGAACGGCACCGAGGGATCGATCCTCGCCGTCTCGGGGTTCCCGTCGCTCTCGAACGCGGGGGAGACGCTCGTCCTCCGCCGGGGGAACCGGACCGTCGCCACCGTCCGGTACGCCGACGC
Source organism: Salinirubellus litoreus (assembly GCF_037335815.1). NCBI lineage: Archaea > Methanobacteriati > Methanobacteriota > Halobacteria > Halobacteriales > Natronomonadaceae > Salinirubellus > Salinirubellus litoreus. The sequence goes on from NZ_CP147841.1 coordinate 2,028,846, forward strand.
CCCGGAGTCCGAACTCCGCCAGTGGCCTGGCGGGTGGCGACCGCTCGACGCGACCGACTTCCCGATCGAGACCTCCGACGGCGGGCCGGCGACGGCGTTCGTCCTCCCCGACGCGCCCGGAGTGCCGGTCGAAACCATCGAGGCCGCCGAGGAGCGGGTGCTCCTCGCGGGCTACACGTTCGCCGACAGGCGTGTCCGGCGGGCGCTCGTGGCGGCCGAACGTCGGGGCGTCGCGGTGCGAGTGCTCGTCGACGGCGCACCCGTCGGGGGCCTCCCCCGAGAGATGGCCGGGGAGCTCGACCGGTTGAGCGATACGGGTGTCGAGGTCCGCGTCGTCGGTGGGCCACACGCACGCTACGACTTCCACCACGCCAAGTACGCAGTCGTGGATGGAACCGCGCTGGTGATGACCGAGAACTGGAAGCCGGCGGGGACGGGCGGCCGCTCCAGCCGCGGCTGGGGCGTCCGTCTCCGGGATCCGGGGACGGCGAGCGTGCTCGCGGAGACGTTCCGTGCGGACTTCCGGGGACGGGCCGTTCGCTCGTGGACCGCGTTCCGCCGTGGACGGCGGCTCGAACCGGGCGGTCGCTCGAACGCCACCTACGGGACGCGGTTCGATCCCGAGCCGGTGAGCGTCGAGAGCGCCTCGGTGCTCGTCGCGCCGGACAACGCCGAGCGAGGGGTGATCGAGCGCCTGGACGCCGCCGAGGAGTCCATGTCGGTGGTCCAGGTGTCGCTCGGCGGCCTCGACGGTCCGTTCACCGCCGCGCTCCTCCGGGCGGCACGCCGGGGCGTCCGTGTTCGGGTGCTCCTCTCGGGGGCGTGGTACGTCCGCGAGGAGAACGGCCGTTTCGCCGACGCGCTGAACGAGCGGGCGAACTCCCGGGACCTCCCGCTCTCGGTTCGGCTGGCCGATCCCGGCGGCCGGTTCGAGAAGGTCCACGCGAAGGGCGCGATCGTCGACGGCGAGACCGTACTCGTGGGAAGTCTGAACTGGAACGCCCACGCGGCCCGGGAAAACCGGGAGGTGGTACTCGCCCTCCGCGGGCGGGAGATCGCGGACTACTACGGTCGGGTGTTCGAGGCTGACTGGAAGGGTGGGGGTGGGTCGAACCTGCCAGTGGGTGTGCTGGTCGCCGTCGTGCTCGCGGCGCTCGGGGCGGTGTGGGCGGGTCGACGGATCGACTTCGAGGGTGGCTGGAACGGCTACTGACAGCGGTCCTCGCAGATCCGCTCGACGATCCTCCCCGTGGAGAGGAGTTCGTCCTCGCGGGACTCGCGGCCGGAGGCCCGCCGAACGTCGCAGTCGAGGCCCCGTTCGGCGAGCGCGTCGGCGACCGCCTCCTCCTCGTGGTACTGGTCGTGACCCAGGAGGATGACGTCGGGGTCGATCCGCTCGATGGGGACGAAGAAGTCCTCCAGGTGGCCGAGGTGTGCCTCGTCGACGGGGTTGAGCGCGGCGACCATCTCCAGGCGCTGCTCGTCGGAGAGTATCGGTGGGTCCTTGTGGGTGACGTTCGCCCGCCTGGCGACGATGACGTGGACCTCCTCGCCGTACTCGCGGGCCTCCCGGAGGTAGTGGAGGTGGCCGGGGTGGAGCAGGTCGAAGGTCCCCTGGGCGACGACTCTCGTCGGATTAGCGGTCATCGGTCCCGACCCGTCTCCTCGCGCAGTTCGGCGTCGATGTCCGCCTGCGTGAAGTCGAAGAACTGGTCGTCGGGGATGTCGACGTCCAGTACGGGGAGGTCGCGAGTTTCGCCCTCGCGGTCGAACGCCTGCCAGTCGTCCCGGCGGTAGGGGTAGCCGATGATGATGTGAACGGAACCTTTCCCGAACGTGGCGAGGTCGGCCGCGCTCGGCCGGAGCACCCCGTTCGGGTGGGAGTGAACCGACCCCGCCGAGCGACGGTCGTTCGGGATCATGCTCGTCTTGACCGTCGCGCTCACCGGGTTCGATTCGGTCCCCGGGATGACGAGGACGTCCGTGATGACGGTTCCGTCCCGGTCGAGGCCGAGTTTTCGGGCGTCCTCCCCCCGGAGGAGGCCCATGTACTCGTTCGGGTGCGCGTCCTCGGAGGCCTCGAGCGCGAACTCGAGGGCGTCGGCGGCGATGCCGACCACGCCCGACGACCGGAACAGTCGCATGGCTGGAACTCCGTGGTGGCGATAACTAAGGGTTCCGATGGGTTCCCGGCGTGTCGCTCCCCGCGTTCGACCGCTCCCGCCGCTCTCCCCCTGTTTCGGCTCCCATCGGCGGGTCCGTTCGGCCGATCACGAGCGAGACGGGAGTGACAACGCTTAAAATCGGTCGTCACTCACATTCACCAATGTCACCGTCTTCGGATTCTGACGCCGGTGCTTCCGGCGACACGGTCCCCGATTCGGGGGTCACGGTCTACGAACTCGCCCCGGGCTGCACGTCGGACGACGTCGAGATCGGCGAGTACTACCACGCGACAGTGAACGGCGTCGTCGACTACGGCGTCTTCGTCGACGTCTCGCAGGAGGTCTCCGGGCTGGTCCACAGTTCGAACCTCCGCGGCGGGTACGACGTGGGCGACGAGCTCGTCGTCGAACTGCTCGAGATCAGGGACAACGGCGACCTGAGCTTCGCCGAGCGCGAGCCCGGGGACCACGAGACGACCCGCGTCGAGGGCGGCGAGGGCGTCGAGATACACGACATCGAGTCGGCGGTCGGCCGTACCGTCCACCTCGAGGGCGAGGTCGTCCAGATCAAGCAGACCGGCGGGCCGACGCTGTTCTTCGTCCGCGACGGCGCGGAGGTCGTCCCCTGCGCGGCCTTCGAGGAGGCCGGCGTCCGGGCGTACCCGAGCGTCGAACTCGACGACGCGGTCCGTGTCACGGGGGACGTCGAGACCCGCGAGGGGGCCGTCCAGGTCGAGGTCGAGAGCCTCGCCCGGCTCCGTGGCGAGGCCGCCGCGGAGGTCCACGAGCGGGTCGAGTCGAGGCTCGAAGAGCGGGCCGAACCGCCCGAGGTCGAGCCGCTGATCGACTGGCCGGCGTTCGAGAAGCTCCGTCCGGGGCTCCGCGACGTCGCCCGACGGCTGCGCGAGGCCGTACTCGAATCGCGACCGATCCGAATGCGCCACCACGCCGACGGCGACGGGATGTGCGCCTCGATCCCGCTCCAGTCGGCGCTGGAGAACTTCATCGCCGAGACCCACGAGGATCCCGAGGCCCAGCGGCACATGCTCAAGCGGCTCCCCTCGAAGGCCCCGTTCTACGAGATGGAGGACGTCACCCGCGACCTGAACTTCGCCCTGGAGGACCGCGAGCGCCACGGCCAGCGCCTCCCACTACTACTCATGCTCGACAACGGCTCGACCGAGGAGGACACGCCCGCCTACCGGGCGCTCGACCAGTACGACATCCCCATCCTGGTCGTCGACCACCACCATCCCGACCCGGACGCGGTCGCCCCTCTCGTCGACGCCCACGTCAACCCCTACCTCCACGACGAGGACTACCGGATCACGACGGGGATGATGAGCATCGAACTCGCGCGGCTGATCGACCCCGGCGTCACCGACGACGTCCGGCACATCCCCGCCGTCGCGGGTCTCGCGGACCGCTCGCGCGCGGAGACGATGGACGACTTCCTCGCGATGGCCGCCGAGGAGGGCTACGACGAGGACGACCTGCGCGACGTCGGCGAGGCGCTGGACTACGCCGCACACTTCCTCCGGTACAGCGCCGGCCGGCACTTCATAAACGACGTGCTGAACGTCGACTGCGACGACCCGGACCGCCACCGCGAACTGGTGTCGTTCCTCTCCTCGCGGGCCGAGCGTGACGTCGACCGACAGCTCGGCGACGCGATGTCACACGTCGAGTCCCGCCGGCTGGAGAACGGTGCCCACCTGTTCACCGTCGACCTCGACGAACACGCCCACCGCTTCACGTACCCCGCCCCGGGGAAGACGACGGGGAAGATCCACGACACGAAGGTCGAGGAGACCGGCGGCGACCCCGTCATCACGATCGGTTACGGGCCCGACTTCGCCGTCCTCCGTTCCGACGGCGTGCGGCTGGACATCCCGCAGATGGTCTCGGAACTCACCGAGGAGGTCGAGGGCGGCGGCGTCTCGGGTGGTGGGCACCTCGTCGTCGGCTCGATCAAGTTCGTCGCCGGGATGCGCGAGGAGGTCGTCGACGCGCTCGTCGAGAAGATGGGCGAGGCCGAACTCGACGAGGCGCTGCGGTCGACGCTCGTCCGCGAGGACTGACGACTACCTTCCCCCGGTCCCCGAGGACTTCGATACCCTCGGGCCCCGGCCGGATCCCACGGCGATGCGCCTCGTCCCCACGATCCGTGCGCGTCGGAACGTCACGAGTAGTCCGTCGATCGTCATCGCGGCCCGATCTCGTCCGAAGTTCCTCCCAGTCCCCCCTTCTCCCTCCGGGCCGCGATCCGTAGCCTCACCCACACTCCGATCACCGGTCCCGGACGAGGACCTCGCCCGTCACTACCGTCGATCGTCGGTGTCTAACGTGGTGGCTGTTTTGAGGACATACGAACACCTTATACGGTTCATATTTCCTTATCCAGAATTCTTATACGGGAAAGTATCGACGTTCGGTCCGTAATGACTTCCGAGAATACAGCGTGCGTCCGACCCGCCGGTCGCGCCCTCTCGACCCGGCTGAACCAGGGGAACGTCGGGGTGATCCCGACCGTGGCGACGACGCGCCGTGCGACCGGGGGGGGAGGTGATCTGAGACGCGTCGGTGACACCCACCACGGTATAGTAGCGTTTGGAACCGATGACACACTTCGGGCGGGTTCGTTCCGCCCGCCCGTGAGTAAAGACTTCCAAACGCTACTATAGCCGCCCGCGTTTCGGCACCGTGAGCCCGACCCAACCTGGCATACCTACTGGCATCCCCGATGCCACACACGCGCACCGCGCCCGGGAGGGCGCGGTGCCATCGCGGTTCGACCCGTACTCTGATGGTTTCTCACGAACTCGCCCCACGCGTAGCGGCCGGTCTCGGTGTCCTTCTCGCAGGTACCGCACCCGGTCCGTCGACGCCGGTGACGCTCCATCCACGGACGATGGTCGCGCTATTTCGGAGTGGCCGGAATCCGGTGGCTCATCGTACTCCCGTCGGTCCCGTCGAGACCACCCGCTGTCGCGCGACTCAGATGAACTCGTTCTCGGCGAGACGCGAGACGGCCTCGCGGAGGCGGTCCTCGGCGGCCGCGTAGGAGATGCGGGCGTACCCGGGCGTGCCGAACGCGCTTCCCGGCACGGTGGCCACGTGGGCCTCCTCGATGACTGCCTCACACCAGGACTGGTCGTCCTCGTCCACCGGGAGCATCATGTAGAACGCCCCATCCGGGGCCGGTACGTCGAGGCCGTGGTCGTCGAACAGGTCGAGCAGCATCTCCCGGCGCTCGGCGAACGCGTCGCGCATCTCCGCGACCGCCTCGTCGGTGTTCCGGAGCGCCTCGACGCCCGCGTGCTGGACGAAGTTCGTCGCGCACGTGACCGAGTGAGAGTGGAGTTTGCCCGCCTCGGAGACCAGTTCCTGGGGCCCGGCGAAGTAGCCGAGCCGCCAGCCGGTCATCGAGTAGGCCTTCGAGAAGCCGTTGAGGGTGACCGTCCGGTCGCCCATCCCGTCGAGCGCCCCCAGCGAGATCGGTTCGACACCGTAGGTGATCTCCTTGTATATCTCGTCGGAGATCACCAGGACGTCGTGCTCGACGGCGAGATCCCGGACGCCTTCGAGGGCGGCCTCGGAGTAGACCGCCCCCGTGGGGTTCGCGGGGGAGTTGACCACGAGGAGCTGCGTGTCGTCGCTCACGGCCTCGGCGAGCTCGTCGAGGGCTGGCTCCAGGGCGAAGTCGTACTGTGCGGTGTCGACGCGCGCCAGCGAGCCGCCGGCGAGCTTCGCCATCGCCTCGTAGCTGACCCACGCCGGGTCGAGCAGGACGACCTCGTCACCGTCGTCGACGGCAGTCTGAAACACCTCGTAGAGGGCCTGTTTACCGCCGGGCGTGACGATGATCTCGTCAGTGGTGTGGTCGAGGCCGTCGGCGTCGAGCTTCTCGACGATGGCTTCCTTGAGAGCCGGGATGCCCGTCGAGGGGGTGTAGCCGGTGTGGCCGGCGTCGATGGCGGCCTTGCCCGCCTCGACGACGTTCTCGGGGGTCGGAAAGTCGGGTTCGCCGACCGAGAGGTCGACGACGTCGACGCCCTCCGCTTCGAGTTCGGAGGCGAGGTTCGAGATGGCGACGGTCGCTGACGGTTCGACACGGCTCGTTCGGGCTGCGAGATCCAGGTTCATGTTCGTTCACACACCGTCGAGTTCCTCGACGAGGTCGATAGCGCTCTCGACGGCCTCGGCACCCTTCCCGGCCCGCTCGTCGGCCTCGGCCGCGCTCTGCCCGGGACCGGTGATGCCGAGCGTCACGGGCGTGTCGCGGTCGACGGCGACGTCCGCGAGTTTCCGGGCCGCGGCGTGGCCGATGACCTGGTCGTGGTCCGTGTCCCCGGTGACGATGGCCCCGAGGACGGCCACGGCCTCGACGTCGTCGCGCCGGGCGAGTCGGTCGGCGGCCAGCGGCGTGTCGTACGACCCGGGGACCTCGACCTCGGCGACGATCTCCGCACCGCGGTCGGCGGCGGCCTCGCGGGCCGACTCGGCCATCCGCTCCGGGACCGACCGCCCCTCGGCCTTGTCGTACCGGGCGACCACGAGTCCGAGCGCTACCATGTCCGGCAGGTCGTGAGATGCGGGTAAAGAACTGCCGTTTCGCGCGGCCCCGCGCCCCGGACCTCCGGCGGCAACCAGAAGGGTTCTAACCCCCGCCGCGCACACCACCGACAAATGGCCGCCGGACGTGGAGACGAGGACTGGGGCGGGGAGGACTACCTCCTCTCCATCGACGCCCTCGACCGGGTCCCGTGGCTCGGCGACCGCGACGACCTCACCCGCGGGGTGGCGCTGATCGTCCTCGCGGGCCTCGTCCTGCGGCTGGTCGCGCTCGGCGCGCGCGTCGCCCACTTCGACGAGGGCCGGGTCGCCTACTTCACCGAGTACCTCGTGCGGACGGGCAACTTCGAGTACCGCCCCATCATCCACGGGCCGTTCCTCCAGCACGTCAACTCCTGGCTGTTCTCCGTCATCGGGCCGACGGACTTCTCGATGCGGCTGATCGTCGCGCTCGTCGGGGCCGCCCTGCCGCTGACCGCGCTGTTGCTCCGCGACCGGCTCCGCCGGACGGAGGTGCTCGCGCTCGCGTTCTTCCTCGCGCTCAACCCCGTGTTGCTCTACTACTCGCGGTTCTCGCGGTCGTCGGTGCTCGTCGCGGCGTTCATGTTCGCCGCGTTCGCGCTGTTCGTCCGCCTGCTCGACACGGGCGACGTCCGACTCCTCTACGCGGGGACGTTCCTCGCCGCGCTCGGGTTCGCCTCGAAGGAGAACGCGGTGCTGTACGTGCTCTGCTGGCTCGGCGCGGGCGCGCTCGTCGCCGACCGGTCGCTGTTCGGCCCCGCGGACTACGACGGCGGGATGGACCGTCTCTCCGCACTCGGCGAGCGCGTCCGGGCGCGTGTCGACGGCGAGCGGTTCGTCCGCTACCTCGGCCACCTCGCGGTCGGCCTCGCCCTGTTCCTCCTCGTCCTGCTGTTCTTCTACGCGCCACGGGGGACCGGCTCGCCGGTCGAGGTCGCCGGCCGACACGTCGGCTTCTGGGGGATGTTCACGACCCCCGGAGCGATCCCGGACGTGCTCGCGGCCACCGTCTCGGACTTCGGGAAGATCGGGTACTGGATCAGCCAGCCGGGAAGCGACGGCGGCGAGAGCGTCCAGGTGGCGGAGCTCGCCTCGACGTTCACGCGGTTCCTCGGCGGGACCCTCGAGACGTACGCGCTCTACGCCGCGCCGCTCGCCGCGTTCGGCCTGATCGGGTTCGGTCTCGAACGGTACGGGGCGAGCCGCCCGCGGCCGCTCGTCATGTTCGCCGCCTACTGGGCGTTCGCCTCCGCGCTCGGCTACCCGCTCGGGACCGACATCTACGGGGCGTGGATCGTCGTGAACGTGCTGGTGCCGCTCGCGATCCCGGCGGCGGTGGGGATGGCGAAGCTCTACCGCGTGGGGGTGGAGTCGTTCGCGGCCGAGGACGGCGCGAGCGTCGGCCTCGTCGCGCTCATCTTCCTCCTGGTGTTCGGGCAGATGGCCGTCGCCACCGCCAACGGGATCTACCTGGACGACGACTCGGCGGACGCGATGGTCCAGTACGCCCAGCCGAGTGACGAGATGCGGGTCGCCACCGGGGCGATGCGAGCGGCCGCGAGCGACGGGAGCGAGCCGGACGTGCTCTTCTACGGCGAGTACTTCGTCGACGACGAGGACGACTTCGTCGGCCTCGGAGACGACGACATCCGGGTCCCACTTCACCCACAGTGTATCAAGTTCTTCCCGTCGCTCTCGCTCCCGTGGTACACCTACAAGGACGACGTCGCGGTGACGTGTGCGGTGAACGAGTCGGCGCTCGCCGGTGTGGAGACGGTACCGCCGGTCGTGATCGCCCGTTCGAGCGCGGAGCCGGTCCTCGACGAGCGCCTCGGGAGCGGATACGAGAAGACCCGGTTCCTCCTCCGCACCGCCGAGGGCGACACGACCGAGTCGGTGGTGTACGTCCGTCAGTAGCCGACCCGGACCGTCGATCCGGTGTCCGGTGGACACCGACACCGACCGAGACCGTAACCGACACCTACCGGCCCGCCGAGCGCCGCGTATGGACGAGACCCCGGATCCGACGCTCACCTCGCCCGGCCCGACGCTGGGCGTCGTCGGCGGTGGACAGCTCGGACGGATGCTCGGCGAGGCGGCCGGTCCCCTGGGCGTGGAGGTCGTGGTGTCCGACCCGACGCCGGACTGTCCCGCCCGGTCGGTCGTCCGCGACCAGGTCGTCGGCGACTTCGACGACGAGGCGACGATCCGCGAGGTCGCAGAACGAGCCGACGTGCTGACCTACGAGATCGAACTCGCCGACCCCGACGCCATGGAGCGGGTCGCCGACGAGACCGGTACCCCTGTCCACCCCGACCCCGACACGCTGCGGACGATCCAGGACAAGCTCGTGCAGAACCGCGCGTTCGCCGACGCCGGGATCCCCCTCCCCGAGTTCCGCCGGGTCGACGACGCCGAGGACCTCCGGGCCGCGGGGGAGGAACTCGGCTGGCCGGTGATGCTGAAGGCCCGGACCGGCGGCTACGATGGCCGCGGGAACTTCCCGGTCTCCGGACCCGACGAGGCCGAGGACGCCCTCGACGAACTCGGCGGGCCGGCGCTCGCGGAACGGTTCGTCGAGTTCGAGCGTGAGCTCGCCGTCATCGGCGTCCGCGGGGCCGAGGACCGCCGGACGTTCCCCGTTACCGAGACGGTCCACCGCGAGGAGATACTCCGGGAGACGGCCTCGCCCGCCCGAACCGACGAGGCGACGCGCGAGCGGGCGGCCGAAGTCGCCCGGGACGTCCTCGCGGAGATGGACGGCCGCGGGGTGTACGGGATCGAACTCTTCGAGGTGAGCGAGGCGCGAAGCGCCTCGGACAGTCGAGCGGCGGAGCCGCGAGACAGCGACGGGGAGATACTGGTGAACGAGGTGGCCCCACGGCCGCACAACTCCGGGCACTGGACCATCGAGGGCTGTCGAACCTCCCAGTTCGACGCGCACGTCCGGGCGGTGCTGGGGTGGCCGCTGGGTTCGACCGAGCGGCGCTCGCCGACCGTCTCGGCGAACCTCCTGGGGGACGTCCCCGAGCCGGAGCCCGCCGCGCTACGGAACGTCCATCGGGCGCTCGCTGAACCCGACCTCTCGCTCCACTGGTACGGCAAGCGCGAGGCCCGTCCGCTCCGGAAGATGGGGCACGTGACCGCCACGGGTGGGGACGGGACGGATACGTCGGAACTACTGGAGCGGACGCGGGCGGTGCGCGACGACATGACGTTCCGCTCCGACGGCCAGTAGCCGCGCCGGACGGGGGTGCCCCCGACGAGCTCGGGCCTTGCCAGCGCAGGCAGACCCTCTTTACTCGTCGGCCGTCTCGATCCGGGCGAGTCAACCGCATGTCGCTCTCTTCGTACGCGCTGACGATCGGGTGTGGGACAGAGGGATCAGTATGAACGTCGAGGAAAACGCCAGGGATCTGGTCGAGGTCGCCCGCAAGAACCACCTCCTCTTCATGGGGGCGAGCGTCGCGTACTACGCGATCTCCTCGATCATCCCGCTACTGACCGTGGCGCTCGTGGTCCTCTCGCTGTTCGGCGCGACGGACATCCTGATCGGGGCGCTCGAATCGAGCCTCTCCGGGAACGCACAGGAAATACTGAGCCAGGCCCTGTCGGGTAGCCGCGGACAGGCGGCGGCGGGCGTCCTCGGGTTCGGGCTCGCGCTCTGGAGCGGGATCAAGGTGTTCCGGGCGCTCTCGCACGCCTTCAACGAGCTGTACGACATCTCCTCGACCCGCACGTTCGTCGATCACGTCTGGCGGAGCCTGGTCGTCCTCGGCGTGCTCCTCGGCGGGTTCGCCCTCCTGTCGGCGGTCAGCGTCGCCCTCTCGTTCGTCCAGTTCGGCGTCCCGTACCCGACGCTGCTCGGTAACCTCGCCGCGCTGGTCGTCCTCTTCCTCGTGCTCATCCCGATCTACTACGTCCTCCCCCCGACCCCGGTGACGGTCAGACACGTCCTCCCCGGTGCCGCGCTCGCGTCGGTCGGGTGGGTCGTTCTCCAGTTGATCTTCTTCTACTACGCGGGTGCCGCCGGGAGCTACGCCGCGTACGGATTCCTCGGGGCCGTCCTCCTGTTCATCACGTTCCTCTACGCCGGGGCCGTCGTCCTCCTCGCTGGCGTCGTCCTCAACCTCGTCGTCGACGCGGGCCCGACCGTGACGCGAACGCCGACCCGGGCGAAGGCCACGAAGGACGTCTGATTCGACTCGGCCAGCGAGGTCCGGGCGACCGCAACGCCAAAGCGCCGCGGGAGCGGGCATCGGGATATGACCGACAGCGTCCAGTCGCTGATCGACGAACTCCACGCCGAGGCGGACCGAGAGCGCGACCCCGAGGAGACCCCCGACGTGGGCATCGTGATGGGGTCGGACTCGGACCTGGAGACGATGTTCGGGGCCTACGAGGCGCTCACGGAACTCGGGTTCGAGGAGGTGACCGACTACGACGACCCGCCCGCTTCGCGATACTCCTTCGAGACGTACGTCGTCTCCGCTCACCGCACGCCCGACCTGATGTACGCCTACGCCGGGACGGCCCGCGACCGGGGGCTCGACGTGATAGTCGCCGGCGCTGGGGGCAAGAGCGCCGACCTGCCGAACATGACCGCGAGCATCGCCTACCCGCTCCCGGTGATCGGGGTACCGGTCCAGGAGAAGTCGATCGACTCGGTGATCGGGATGCCCACCGGCGCGCCGATCACGGCGGTCGACGCGGGCAAGTCGTTCAACGCGGCGCTGTCGGCGGTCCAGGTGCTCGCACGGGCCCACCCCGAACTCGACGAGCGGCTGGAGGCCTACCACGAGGATCTCCGTGCGGGGGTCGGCGAGGACTCGCGGGGGCTCCACGAGCGGGGGACCCCCGCCTACCGCGAGTCGATGGGCGAGTAGTCGCCGACGGGAACCGGCGCGTCGCCCCGACGCCCGGAAGCGATAGCCCGGGACGGGACCGGGTCGAACCACCGGCAAGCACCGTTATCAACTCTTATGTACGGGGGTTCCCAACCGTGCGATGATAGAGACGTGAGCAATCCATGGATCGCTATCGGTGCCCTCGCGCTGGTGGGCGTCGTGGTGCCGGTCTCGATGATCGTCATCTCGTCGCTCCTCCGCCCGAGCGTGCCGGAACAGGGAAAGAGCGCCATCTACGAGTCCGGCGAGATCCCGACGGGAGACACGCGCATCAGGTTCAACATCCAGTACTACATGGTCGCGTTGCTGTTCGTCATCTTCGACATCGAGACCGTCCTCATCTTCCCGTGGACGGTCATCTACCGGGATGCAGTCCAGTCGGTCGGGCTGGTCAGCGCGCTGGGACCGATGCTGGTGTTCATCGGCGTACTCGTCGTCGGGCTGGCGTGGGCGTGGCGCAACGGTGCCGTCCGCTGGGTCAAGAGCCCGCGGGCGAAGACGAGAGAAGAACAGCGGAACGCGGAGTGATATCATGAGCAGCGACCAACCACACGACCAGCAGGGCGAAGACGCCTACGGCAGTCCGGAGATCGTCTCGACACAGGAGGCCCGGATGGGCGAGGGCGTCGACAACCGGTTCAACTCGAAGCTCCGGGAGGCGTTCGGTTCCTCGCCGTTCATCCTCACCAAGTTCGACAAGTTCATGAACTGGGTCCGGGGCTCCTCGATGTTCATGCTGCAGTTCGGTATCGCCTGCTGCAGCATCGAGATGATGCACACCTACGCGGTGAAACACGACCTCGACCGGTTCGGCGCGGGGGTCCCCCGCGCTTCCCCCCGGCAGGCCGACGTCATCATCGTCCCGGGCACCATCGTCTCGAAGTTCGCTCCCCGGATGAAGCGCGTCTACGACCAGATGCCCGAGCCCAAGTTCGTCGTCGGGATGGGCTCGTGTACCATCTCGGGTGGTCCGTTCCAGGAGGGCTACAACGTCGTCAAGGGTGCCGAGGAGGTCATCCCGGTCGACATCCACGTCCCGGGTTGTCCGCCCCGTCCCGAGGCGCTGGTCTACGGCGTCGCCAAGCTCCAGGAGCGGATCGCCAACGGCGAGACCTCCCCGGTGACGGTCAAGCCGTACGAACTCGAGCAGTTCGGCGACCTCGACCGCGACGAACTGGTCCAGCACCTCGCCGACGAGATCGACGAGGAGGACCTCGTCATGCGGTACAACTGGGCGGATTCACCATGAGCCTCGAAGAACCCACTCCCCCCGAAACGGACGTCGGCGTGACCGAGGACGGCACCGTCGACTACGACGCGCTCGAGGAACTGCTCGGCGAGCACGTCCTCGACCGCGAGACGCACATCAACGCCGAGGCGTTCGTCGTTCGGCCCGACGAGGTTCAGGACGTCCTCCGGACGCTGAAGGGCGAGGCGGGCTTCGATCACCTCTCCTGTCTCACCGCACAGGAGTACAGTGACCGCTTCGAGTCGATCTACCACCTGAAGAAGTACGACGACCCGACCCAGGAGGTCGGCGTCGTCGTCCCCACCTCGACCGACCGGCCCGTGAGCCAGACGGCCGAACCGGTCTACCTGACCGCCAACTGGCACGAGCGCGAGGCGTACGACCTCGTCGGGATCGAGTACGAGGGTCATCCCGACCTCCGGCGGATCCTCATGCCCGAGACCTGGCAGGGCCACCCGATGCGGGCCGACTACAACCAGGAGAAGCCCCAGGTCGTCACGCTGCGCGAGCACGCCAACCCGCTCCAGGACGACCACCGGAGCGGCGACGACGCCGACACGATGTTCCTGAACATCGGTCCCCACCACCCGGCCACCCACGGCGTGCTCCACCTGAAGACGGTGCTCGACGGCGAGCAGGTCGCCGACGTCGATCCGGACGTCGGCTACCTCCACCGGTGTGAGGAGCAGATGGCCCAGCAGAGCACCTACCGCCACCAGATCATGCCCTACCCGGACCGGTGGGACTACACCGCGAACATGCCAAACGAGTGGGCGTACGCGCGGGCCGCCGAGGACCTCGCGGACCTCGACGTCCCCGACTACGCGAAGGTGCTCCGGACGCTCGGGTCCGAGCTCTCCCGCATGACCGGCCACTTCCTCGCGCTGGGGACGTTCGCCCTCGACGTCTACGGGGACTTCACGGCCATCTTCATGTACGCCATCCGCGACCGGGAGATCGCCCAGGACATCCTGGAGGATCTCACCGGCCAGCGGATGATGTACAACTACTTCCGGCTCGGTGGCGTGGCGTGGGACCTCCCCGAGCCCCGCGAGGAGTTCTTCGAGAAGACCCGGGACTTCCTCGAGGACCTCCCCGAGCGCCTGGAGGAGTACCACAACATGGTCACCTCCAACGAGATCTTCCAGATGCGGTGTGTCAACACCGGCATCCTGAACCCGGAGGTCGCCAAGTCCTACGGGGCGACCGGGCCGGTCGCCCGGGGCTCGGGCATCGACTACGACCTCCGGCGCGACGACCCCTACGGCTACTACGACCAGCTCGACTGGGATGTCGTCACCGAGGACGGCTGTGACAACTACTCGCGGGTGCTCGTCCGGATGCAGGAGGTCGAGGAGTCCGCGAAGATCGTCTCCCAGTGTATCGACCTGCTGGAGGACTGGCCCGAGGACGACCGCGAGATCCAGTCGAACGTCCCGCGGACGCTCAAGCCGGAGAACGACACCGAGATCTACCGCGCGGTCGAGAACGCGAAGGGCGAACTCGGCGTCTACATCCGGGCCGACGGCACCGACAAGCCCGCCCGGTTCAAGATCCGGAGCCCGTGCTTCCACAACCTCTCGACGCTGGCCGAGATGTCCGAGGGGGAGTACGTGCCCGACCTCATCGCCTCGCTCGGTAGCCTCGACATCGTACTCGGGGAGGTGGACCGCTGATGGTCCAGAGCGGGAACGGGACCACCACGGCCAACGGGACGGCCACGGCTACGCCGGACGGTGCCGCGAACGCGACGAACGCCTCGGCCGCCGCCGGCGACGTCACCACGCTCACGGAGACGATCACGGGTCTGCTCGGGATCTCTGGGCCGGGCGCGGACTTCCTCGCCGGCCTCATCGGCGGGGCGCTCATCATCACGTTCCTGCTCACGCTGGTGGCGGTCTCCGGCATCTGGGGCAAGCGGAAGATCACCGCCGCGTTCACCGACCGCGTCGCGGTCAATCGCGTTGGCCCGTTCGGGCTACTCATCATCGTGGCCGACGCCGTCCGCCTGCTCTCGAAGGAACTCATCATCCCCGAGGGCGTCGATCGGCCGGCCTGGGACATCGCGCCCATCGTCATGGTGTTCTCGGCGGTCGCCGGGTTCGCCGTCATCCCGATGGGGAGCGGTATCCAGCTCGCCGATCCGGAGGCCGGCCTCGTCTACGTGTTCGCCACCGCCTCGGTCGCCTCCGTCGGGCTGGTGATGGCGGGCTACTCCTCGAACAACAAGTACTCGCTGCTCGGCGGGCTCCGGGCGGTCGCGCAGAACCTCGCCTACGAGATCCCGCTGATAATCACGGCGGCGTCGGTGGTCGTCTTCGCCGGCAGCCTCCGGATGAGCGAGATCGTCGCCGCACAGGCCGTGCCGCTGCTCGAACTCGGCCCGATAGTGATCCCGGCCTGGTACGCGTTCGTCAACCCGTTCGCGTTCCTCCTGTTCATGGCCGCGAACCTCGCGGAGGTCGGACGTAACCCGTTCGACGTCCCCGAGGCCCCGACCGAGATCGTCGCCGGGTGGCAGACCGAGTACTCCTCGGTCTACTTCGTGCTGGGCTACCTCTCGGAGTTCCTGCACATCTTCCTCGGCGGCGCGATCATCGCGACCATCTTCCTCGGCGGCCCGGCGGGGCCCGTGCTGCCCGGGTTCCTCTGGTTCGTCATCAAGATGCTCGCGGTGTTCCTGTTCACCCAGTGGATGCGTTCGGCCATCCCGCGGGTGCGCATCGACCAGCTCATCGAGATCGGCTGGAAGGGGATGCTGGTCCTCTCCTTCGCGAACCTGGTGCTCACGGCCGTCATCGTGGGAGTGATAGCATGATCGGACTACTCAAGTCGATGGCAACGACCATGAAACACGCACTGGACGGCTCGACGTTCACCGTCGAGTACCCCGAGGACACGCCCGACGTGTCCCCGCGGTTCCGCGGCGTCCACAAGTTCAGCCAGGAGCGGTGCATCTGGTGTCGCCAGTGCGAGAACGTCTGCCCGAACGACACCATCCAGATCGTCACCGACGACCAGCGCAACGGCGAGCAGTACAACCTCCACATCGGTCAGTGTATCTACTGCCGGCTGTGCGAGGAGGTCTGCCCCGTCGACGCGATCCTGCTCACCCAGAACTTCGAGTTCACGGCGAACACCAAGGACGAGTTCGCCTACAACATGGAGCAGCTCAAGAACGTCCCCTGGTACAAGGACATCGACCCGCTCGCCTCCCGCGAACCCGACCGCGGCGCGTGGATCGGTGAAGGGGAGGGCGAGATCGACTACCAATAGAACCACCAAACTTTTGCACGCTCGCTCGGCGCGGCGGAGCCGCGCCTCGCTCGCGGCAAAACTTTGGTTTCAAAACGCTCGTCACTCCCTGCGGTCGCTCCTCGCGCGCTGGCCTCGCTCCGCTCGGCCAGTGAACCGCTCGCTCCCTTCGGTCGCTCGCGCGGATACTGGGTTCAAGCAAACGATGGCCCCACGGGAATTCCTGTCGATAATGGTGGGAGTACGCGTAGGCGTGCTGAGTACACGGCGGGTATGTTACACCTCAGGGCAGTCATTGGGTGGCCGTTGTAGAACCAGTCTAACGAAATCATCTCTGATACTGATATCAATCCATGCTGTCACACAGGCCATTCGTTCGGACTTACCTCGGCAATCAGAACAGTGTATTCTTTCGGCAACCTAGCTAACTTCACTCGGATCCGCAATACTCCATAATCTTCACTCACGCGCTGCATATCGTCCCGTTGCTGACGTTCGAATGGGGAATTTCCTGATTTCACTTCAGCAAAGTAAACATCATTAGATGACGCATCACCAGGCGAAACCTCAATTCGGAGATCTGGGGACCATCCCACTTCAATCTCGTCTGGTAACTGTGGCTCAGCGTCCACCCAGACCACTCGTCCCTGTTTCGAAGGGGGCGCTTGCTCAGTAAAATAGTGTGCCAATGCGGGCGAGGTTTTGCCCTCAAGATATACCAACCCGAATCCCAAACCGCCGTACGTATTTGCTCCAACCGGGAACGTCACACTCTGTTCGTTCGACTCTATTGGTTCCCATTCGTTGCGCTGGGTGTCACTGATCAAATATGCATCAACGTCTGCGGGATCCTGTGGAGCGGGTGATTGTAGCCGTACCGGATCCCCTGATGAACACATCTC
This sequence comes from Salinirubellus litoreus, assembly GCF_037335815.1. Lineage (NCBI taxonomy): Archaea > Methanobacteriati > Methanobacteriota > Halobacteria > Halobacteriales > Natronomonadaceae > Salinirubellus > Salinirubellus litoreus. The sequence continues at coordinate 2,045,920 of NZ_CP147841.1, forward strand.
ATCTGCAAATTCTTCGGCTACTCTACGTGAGTTGAACTGCTTGACTGGACCTTCCTCTGGGACTATCTCACCGACACGACAATTCTGTTCTTGAGCAGACTGTTTCAAAGCGACGCGGAACATCGACGTAATTTGTTCTTGAGTTCTCTGCACTCATTAGTTTCCGCTTGGGTAACGACCAATCTACTGTCTGTAATGAATCCGATCACTGTATCGCGAATCCCCTTTCGGACAGCTATTGGAAAATTAGATGGAGTGAAACCCGAGGCCACCAGATGTTCCACCAGCATCCGCGAGCGACCGAAGGGAGCGAGCGGTTCACTGGCCGAGCGGAGCGAGGCCAGCGCGCGAGGAGCGACTAAGCGAGCCGAAGGCTCGCGCTGGAGCGACGAGCGTTTTGAAACCAAAGTTTTGCCGCGAGCGAGGCGCGGCTCCGCCGCGCCGAGCAAGCGTGCAAAAGTTTGGTGGGCGGGGAAACAGCAAGCTTGAAACCGATTCTCCGTTACGTCCAACGTAATGGCTCTACTCGAGACCCTGGCGTTCGCGCTGTTCGCCCTCGTGACGGTGGGGAGCAGCCTGGGCGTCGTGCTGGTCCGCGACGTCTGGCACGCGGCGCTCCTGCTCGGGGCGGCGCTGACCAGCGTCGCGATCCACTACGTGATGCTCCGCGCCGAGTTCCTCGCGGCGATGCAGATCCTGGTGTACGTCGGTGGGGTGCTCATCCTCATCACGTTCGCCGTGATGCTCGTCCGCGATCAGGGGCCGGAACTGGAGGTGGACGGGGCGTGACGACCAGACCGCGCCTCGAGCGGAACGAGCGCCAGGCGGTCGGCCTCATCGCGCTCGTCCTCTTCGTCGTGCTGGCCGCGGTGTTCCTCACCGCGCGCCTCGGCACGCCGCAGGGGTTCCCCGGGGACGGCTCGATCACCGCCTCGATCGGCTACGCGATGTTCAACATCGACGACGGCGCGTTCCCCGCCGAGGGCTTCCTCGTCGCGTTCCTCATCATCGCGGTGGTGCTCGACGCCGCGCTTGACGCCGCGGTGATGCTCGCGAAGCGCGAGGGCGAGGGGCTCGGCCCGCTCGAGACGGACGGCGGCCGGGACGAGGTAACGGACGAGGGGGGTGACCGGTAGATGGCGGTCGCGACCCAGTACTACCTCGTGCTCTCGGCGGCCGTGTTCTGTATCGGACTGTTCGGCATCCTCACGCGCAGGAACGCGCTGATGTTCCTGATGAGCGTCGAGCTGATGCTGAACGCCGCGAACATCAACCTCGTCGCGTTCTCCTTCTACTGGGGGAACCTCACGGGGCAGGTGTTCAGCCTGTTCACGATGGCGCTGGCGGCGGCCGAGGTGGCCGTCGGCATCGGCATCATACTCGTGCTCTACCGCAACTTCCAGGACGTGGACGTGACGAAGGCGACGACGTTGAGGTGGTGACACATGGCAGAAGGAATCTTCCCATTCGTTCCCGCTATCGCCGTGCTGCCGTTCGTATCGTTCCTGGTGGCGCTGTTCGCCGGGAAGTACATGCCGAAGCGGGGCGCGTTCGCCGGTATCGCCGCGACCGGCGGCTCGCTCCTGCTCTCGCTCGGTGCCCTGCTCTCGGTGTGGGGCATCCTGGGCGAGCCGACGGTCCACCAGTCCGTACTGTATACCTGGGTCGTCGGCCAGGGCACGTTCGACCTGCACTTCGGCATCCTGATCGACCAGCTGAGCTCCCTGATGCTCGTCATCGTCTCGCTCATCGCTTTCCTCGTCCACATCTTCTCGCTCGGATACATGAACGACGAGGGCGAGACCGGGCTCCCGCGGTACTACGCCGAACTCGGGCTGTTCACCGCGAGCATGCTCGCGTTCGTCATGTCCGACAACCTGCTGATGGCGTTCATGTTCTTCGAGCTCGTCGGGCTCTGCTCGTACCTGCTAATCGGCTTCTGGTTCCGCGAGGCCGGCCCGCCGTCGGCGGCGAAGAAGGCGTTTCTGGTGACTCGCTTCGGTGACTACTTCTTCCTCATCGGCGTGGTCGCCGTCTTCGCCACGTTCGGCACGTCGACGTTCGCCGGCAGCGAGGGCTTCCCGCATCTCGCCGAACTCGCCGTCGCCGGCGAGGGCTCGGTGAACACGTTCTTCGGGCTCGACCCCCGCGCGTGGTTCACCGTCATCGGCCTCCTCGTCCTCGGGGGCGTGATGGGCAAGTCCGCACAGTTCCCGTTCCACACGTGGCTGCCCGACGCGATGGAGGGCCCCACCCCGGTCTCGGCGCTCATCCACGCGGCGACGATGGTCGCCGCCGGGGTCTACCTCGTCGCGCGGATGTACGGCTTCTACGCCGTCTCGCCGACCGCGCTCGCGGTCATCGCGTTCGTCGGCGGTTTTACTGCTCTATTCGCGGCGACGATGGGCGTCGTCAAGGAGGAGATCAAGCAGGTGCTCGCGTACTCGACGATCAGCCAGTACGGCTACATCATGCTCGCGCTGGGGACGGGCGGCTACGTCGCCGGCGTCTTCCACCTGACGACCCACGCGGTGTTCAAGGCGCTGCTGTTCCTCGGCGCGGGGTCGGTGATCATCGCCATGCACCACAACGAGGATATGTGGGACATGGGCGGGCTGAAAGACCGGATGCCGGTCACCTACTACGCGTTCCTCTCGGGGTCGCTCGCGCTCGCGGGCATCATCCCGTTCGCGGGGTTCTGGTCGAAGGACGAGGTGCTGTTCGAGGCTCTCATCCACGGGCTGAACAGCCCGCTGCTCCTGCTGGCGTACCTCATGGGGCTGATCGCCGTGTTCTTCACCGGGTTCTACACCTTCCGGATGGTGATGCTCACCTTCCACGGCGAGCCCCGGTCCGACACCGCGCGTGATCCCCACGGCGTGGGGTGGAACGTGAAGGGCCCGCTGGCGGTGCTCGGCGTGCTCGCGGCGACGGTCGGGTTCATCAACATGGCCCCGATCGCGAAGCTGACGGGCCTGCACATCGACTACCTCCACATTTGGCTCAACAGCACGCCCGAGGAGTTCCTCACGGGTCTGCACCACTACGAGGTGGTGCTCGAGGAGCAGGCCGGCTACGAGGCCGCCTACCTCCTCGGCGAGACGGGGACGATGCTGCTATCGGCGGCCGTCTCGCTCGGGCTGGCGCTGGCGGGTGCGGGGCTCGCGTACTTCCTGTACAACGACCCCCACCCCGAACGGCACACCGAGAAGCTCGGGGAGGCCCGCGACGTGCTCTTCGCCAACTACTACCAGGACGAGTATCAGGTCTGGCTCGCACAGGATCTCGGCGTCGGGATCGCCCGCGCCGCCGACCGGTTCGACCAGGGCGTGATCGACGGCGGGGTCAACCTCGTCTCCTCGGTGTCGCTGTTCTCCGGGGACCGCCTCCGCAGGGTGCAGACCGGCATCGTCTCGAACTACGCGGCCCTCATCACGCTCGGGCTCGTACTGCTTCTGGTGGCCTTCGGGCTCACCGGGGGGTGGTTCTAGATGCTTATCGAACTGCTCATCGGGCTCTGCCTGCTCGGGGCTGGCGTGGTGTTCTTCCTCCCCGACGAGCACGTCCCGAAGGTGGCGCTGGGCTGGAGCCTCGCGCCGCTCGCGGTCTCGCTGTACATGTACGCGGTCTTCGACGGTGTGGGCAACGCGCTCATCGCCGGTCCGGACTCGGAGATCGCCTTCGAGACGATGGTCGAGTGGATCACGCTCGGCCCCTACGGGCTGAACTGGCACGTCGGCCTCGACGGCGTCTCGATGCCGCTCGTGCTGCTGGCGACGGTGCTCACGACGCTCGCCATCCTCGCGTCGTGGACGCCGATCGACGAGCGCGAGAGCCAGTTCTACGGGCTCGTGCTGTTCATGGAGGCCGCGCTGATCGGTGTCTTCTCGGCGCTGGACTTCTTCGTCTGGTTCGTCTTCTGGGAGGGCGTCCTCGTCCCGATGTACTTCCTCGTCGGGGTCTGGGGCGGTCCGCGCCGGAAGTACGCCGCGATCAAGTTCTTCGTCTACACGAACATCGCGTCGCTGGTAATGTTCATCGGGTTCTTCGGGCTCGTCTTCGGGCTCGGGGACTCGATCACGACGCTCGACATGCCGGCCATCGCCGGCGCGCTCCGCGCGGGTGAACTCGGCGGGCTCGGCCTGCTCACGGCCCCGCAGGTCGCCTCGCTCGCGTTCCTCGCCATGTTCGTCGGCTTCGGCGTGAAGGTGCCCATCGTGCCGTTCCACACCTGGCTACCCGACGCCCACGTCGAGGCACCCACGCCCATCTCGGTGCTGCTGGCGGGCGTGCTCCTGAAGATGGGGACGTACGCGCTGCTGCGGTTCAACTTCACGATGCTGCCCGGAGTCGCCCGGGCGTGGGCGGTGCCCATCGCCCTCGTGGCGGTGGTGTCGGTCATCTACGGCGCGTTCCTCGCGCTGGCCCAGCAGGACCTCAAGCGGGTCGTGGCCTACTCGTCGGTGTCCTCGATGGGCTACGTCATCCTCGGGCTCGTCGCGTACAACACGTACGGGTTCGGGGGTGCGACGTTCCAGATGGTCGCCCACGGGCTCATCTCCGGGCTGATGTTCGCCTGCGTCGGCGTCGTCTACAACGTCACCCACACGCGGATGATCGACGACATGGCCGGGCTGGCCGAGAAGATGCCCGTCACGGTCGGCGCGTTCGTCGCGGGCGCGTTCGGCTACGCCGGCCTGCCGCTGATGGCCGGCTTCGCCGGCGAGTTCTTCGTCTTCGTCGGCGCGTTCCGCTCGGACGTGATGGGAGGGAACGGGATGGCCGTCTTCACCGCGGTCGCGATGTTCGGCATCGTCATCGTGGCCGGCTACCTGCTGTGGGCGATGCAGCGCACGCTGTTCGGCCCGTTCCGGGTCGACACGGACTACGAGATCACGCGGGCCGCACGCCACGACGTGTTCCCGCTGGTCACGCTCATCGTGCTCATCGTCGTGCTGGGCACGTTCCCCGAGATATTCTTCGACATGATACAGGACGCCGTCAACCCGGTGATCGACCTGAGTGAGGTAACGCTGAACGTCGGGGGTGGTTCCTGATGTTCGGATCCGCCCTCGTGCCGCTGGCCATCAGCCCCGACTGGGCGGCGATGGCACCGGCGCTCGTACTCGCCGCCTTCGCGCTCGTGCTCTTCGTCGTCGACAGTATCGACCCCGACTACTCGAACAACGCGCTGCTGGCGGGGATCGCCACCCTCGGCGCGCTCACGGCGACGATCGTCACGGGTGTCTACCTCGTCGCCGGCGTCGGCCAGACGGAGGGTTCGGTCGAACTCTTCCGCGGGTCGCTCGTCGTCGACGGGATGGCGCTACTGTTCACGTTCATCTTCACGAGCGTCGCCACGCTGGTCTTCGTGGCCAGCTACGACTACCTGGAGGGCCAGGAGTACCAGGCCGAGTTCTACTCGCTCATCATGCTCGCGACGCTCGGGATGGCGCTGATGGCGACGGCGAACTCCCTGGCGACGGTGTTCGTCGCGCTCGAGCTGTCCTCGCTGCCGTCGTTCGCGCTCGTGGCGTTCCTGAAGGACAACCGCGGGAGCGTCGAAGCGGGTCTGAAATACTTCCTCATCGGGGCGCTCTCCTCGGCCATCTTCGCCTACGGCATCTCGCTCGTGTACGGCGTCACGGGCGTGCTGTCGCTGCCGGCGGTCGCCGAGGCGCTCTCGGGCGGAACGGAGCTTCCCGGACTGCTCGGGGTCGGCGTGCTGATGATCGCCGGCGGCTTCGCGTACAAGACCGCGAGCGTCCCGTTCCACTTCTGGGCTCCGGAGGCCTACGAGGGCGCGCCCGCCCCCGTCAGCGCGTTCCTCTCCTCGGCGTCGAAGGCCGCCGGGTTCGTCGTCCTCTACCGCGTGTTCGTGACGGCGTTCCCCATCGCTGACGTCGCGATGGCCATCGACTGGGTGCTCGTCTTCCAGGTGCTCGCCGTGGTGACGATGACGCTCGGCAACTTCGCGGCCGCCACCCAGGAGAACGTAAAGCGGATGCTCGCGTACTCCTCGATCGGGCACGCGGGCTACGTCCTCATCGGCGTGGCCGCCCTGACGGGGGCCGGCAACAGCGAGATCGTCCTCGGGGCGGGGATGATCCACATGCTCGTCTACGGGTTCATGAACACGGGCGCGTTCCTGTTCATCGCCATGGTCGAGTACTGGGGTATCGGCCGCACCTTCGAGGACTACAACGGCCTGGCGACGAAGGCCCCGGTGGCGAGCGTCGCCATGACCGTCTTCATGTTCTCGCTCGCGGGACTGCCGGTCGGCGGCGGGTTCCTCTCGAAGTACTACCTGTTCGCGGGCGCGGTCGGCGCGGGCGTCTGGTGGCTCGCGCTGGTCGGCGCGATCAACAGCGCGCTGTCGCTGTTCTACTACTCCCGCGTCGTGAAGGCGATGTGGATCGAGGAGCCCAACGGCAACCTCGACGCGATCGACCGCCGGGGCTACCCGAGCGGGCTCTACGCGGCCGTCGTCGTCGCCGGCGTCGTCACCGTGCTCCTGCTCCCGGCGATCGGGCTCTTCTCCGGCACCGCGTTCGAGGCCGCCGCGGCGCTGTTCTGAGTTCCGGCCGGTCTCGGTCCCGTCTTGGCCGCGTTCGATTCCTCGGCGTGCACCCTCCACGTCCCGAGCCGCGGGACCGACTCACCCACCCGACCCGTCGGCACGGGGGCCGAGGAGGGCCGCCCGTACCCCGGCCGCGGCCAGGACGCTCGCGACCGGGAGGGGGTCGAGCCAGTAGGTGACGCACGGCCGCACGACGAGAGGCTCAACGCGGCCAGGAGCCCGAACACCGCCTCCCGGGGGATCCATCCGGGGAGTCGACGCCGGACGACCCCCGGGACGAACGCCGAGTCGTCCCGCGGTGAGCTGATAGCGGAGGACATCGGAGCGGCTTCGCCGCCCCGGCGGCTACCCGTTTCGGAGGCTACGACGTCGACTTTATCGATCGACCGGCGGCGGACGGTGGGTTTTAGACCGTGTGACCGGAACGAGGGGGTGTGACTTCGCGGCTCGTCCTCGGCTGTGGCACGTTCGGCCGACGGCTGGCGCTCGAACTCGGGGATCGGCGAGAGCCGCTGCTCGTGCTCGACGGCGACGCGGGCCGCGTCGAGGGGCTCCGCGACGAGAGCATCCGCGCCGAGCAGGCCGAGACGACCGACCCCGAGGTGATCGACCGTCGCGCGGCCGACCTGCTCGACGGGGTGGAGACGGTGATCGTGGGCGGTGACGATCCGGCGGAGAACCGCGCGGTGGCCCGGGCCGGGCGCGAGGCGTTCCCCGAGGCGTTCCTGCTCGCCTACACCGGTCAGGGACCGACGCCGGCCGACCGGGCGGCGCTCGGCGAGGTCGCGGACCGGGTGGTCGACGAGGGGACGGCGACCGCCGAGACGCTCGGGCGGCCCATCCGCGAGGTGGGCTACCGGACCAGGCGACTCCGCCGCGTGCTCCGGTCGCTCTCCGGGCCGCTCGCGGTCGTCGCCCACGACAACCCGGACCCCGACGCCATCTCCTCGGCGTTCGCCCTAGCGCGCATCGCCGAGACCGCCGGGATCGAGGCCGAGGTCTGTTACTACGGCGAGATCAACCACCAGGAGAACCGGGCGTTCGTCAACCTGCTCGAATACGACCTCACGGCGCTCGGCCCCGACTCGGATCTCGACCGGTTCGGCTCGTTCGCGCTCGTCGATCACTCCCGACCGGGCGTCAACGACGGGCTCCCCCCCGAGACGGAGGTGTCGGTCGTCATCGACCACCACCCGCCGCGCGAGCCGGTCGAGGCGGAGTTCGTCGACCTGCGCTCGAACGTCGGCGCGACCTCGACGCTCCTCACGGGGTACCTCCGGGACCTCGGCATCGAACCCGACCGCGGGCTCGCGACCGGACTGCTGTTCGGCATCCGCGTCGACACCGACGACTTCTCGCGCGAGGTCGACCCCGAGGACTTCCGGGCGGCGGCGTACCTCCTCTCGTACGCCGACACGGCGACGCTCGAACGGATCGAGTCGCCGTCGATGGACTCCGAGACGATGGACGCTATCGCCACCGCGATCGGCAACCGCGAGGTGCGCGACGACGTGCTGGTCACCTGTCTCGGGGAGGTCTCCGACCGGGACGCGCTGGCGCAGGCGGCCGACCGGCTGCTCGACCTCGAGGGTATCGCGGTGACGTTCGTCTTCGGGTTCACGGGCGTCGACGAGGAGAGCGTCGTCTACGCATCGGCTCGCGCCCGGGGGACGGACCTCGACCTCGGCGAGGCGCTGCGGGACGCGTTCGGACAGGTCGGCAGCGCCGGCGGGCACGCGGACATGGCGGGCGCACAGCTCCCCGTCGGGATGCTGATCGACGAGGACGACGAGGACCCCGGCGACGTCATCGAGGACGTCGTCACCGAGCGGTTCTTCGACGCGCTCGGGGTGGGTCCGAACCGCGCGGCGACCGCCGTCTACGCCCGGGGTGACTACATCGGCACCGCCGAGGAGTATCGGGTTCCCGGCGACGGGGACGCGGGGTCCGGACGCGAGTCGGATGCCGATCCCCGGTCCGACGAGAGAGGCGAGGGACGCGACGATTCCGACCGGAACGCGTAATCCGACACGGGAGGAGACCGCCCACGAGGTTTTTGTCGCCCGCCCCCCTCGGTCCGGCCGATGGAGAGCGGAGACAAGCCGCGGGTGAAGGATTACATGACCCGGGACGTGCAGACCGTCTCGGGCGACGACACCGTGGCCGACGTCGCGCGGGCCATCGCCGAGAGCGAACACGGCGGGTTCCCGGTGACCAACGGCCGCCGCGTCGAGGGGTTCGTCTCGGCGCGCGACCTCCTGCTCGAATCCGACGACGCCCCGATCTTCACCGTGATGACCCGCGACCTCGTCGTCGCCCACCCGGATATGCGCATCAACGACGCCGCGCGGGTCATCCTCCGGTCGGGCATCCAGAAGCTCCCCGTGGTCGACGACACCGGGAACCTCGTCGGCATCATCTCGAACGCGGACGTCGTCCGCTCGCAGATCGAGCGGGCCACCCCCGAGAAGGTCGGCAAACTGATGCGGACCCTGGAGAACATCCACGGCATCAGGGCGACCGAGGAGCGACGGACCGTCCGCCTCGACGACCTCGTCCCGACTCAGACGAAGGTCTACTCCGACGAACTCGAGGGGCGGCGCTACGAACTGGAGAACGGGCTCGCCGAACCGCTCGTGGTCATCGACAACCCCCTCTCCGTGACCGGCGAGGGCTCGAAGGAGCTACTGCTCGCCGACGGCCACCACCGCGTGAAGGCCGCCCGCCGGCTCGACATCGACGAGATGGACGCCTACGTGATAGTCCTCAACGAACCCGTGGAACTCGGCATGGCGGAGACCGCCCGCAAGGAGAACCTCTCCTCGATCGAGGACATCAAGGAGGTCGACTACGCCCACCACCCGCTCGTCGAGACGACCGAGCGATTGCAGGGGCGGTAGAACGATTGCGCGAGGATTAACCGTCGGGTGGGACTGAAAGGCGGGGGCTTTCGAGATGTTTTCAGCTGCCGTACGGAGTACTACTGCACATATCCCGAAACGCCGGCCCCTTTCAGTCCCACCCGGCGTCCCGATCCCGGCGAGCAGACCGTAGAACGCCCTCCGGGGGTGCCGTGCGAAGGTTCTTACTCGCACCGACCGAACCGCCGCTATGTTCGACGAGGAGGATCTGGCCGAGATCAGGGAGACCCGCGAGGAGTGGGAGGGGGAGACCCTGGACCCCGCGCTCGACGCCCACGGCGAGCGCAAGGACCGCTTCGCCACCGTCTCCAACCACGAGGTCGATCGCGTCTACACGCCCGAGGACGTCGCCGACCTCGACTACGACGAGGACCTCGGGATGCCCGGCGAACCGCCCTACACGAGGGGTGTCTACCCGACGATGTACCGCGGTCGAACGTGGACGATGCGCCAGTTCGCCGGCTTCGGCACCGCAGAGGAGACCAACGAGCGGTTCCACTACCTCACCGAGCAGGGTCAGACGGGCCTCTCGACGGCGTTCGACATGCCGAGCCTGATGGGGCTCGACTCGGACCACCCGATGAGCGAGGGGGAGATCGGCAAGGAGGGCGTCGCCGTCGACACCCTCCGGGACATGGAGGTGCTGTTCGACGGCATCGACGTCGGCGAGGTCTCGACGAGCTTCACGATCAACCCCTCCGCCGCCGTCGTCTACGCGATGTACGTCGCGCTGGCAGACCAGCAGGGCGTCCCCCGCGAAGAGATCAGGGGAACCCTCCAGAACGACATGCTCAAGGAGTTCATCGCACAGAAGGAGTGGGTCATCCCGCCCGAACCCTCGCTCGACGTCGTCACGGACACCATCGAGTTCGCGGTCGAGCAGACGCCGAAGTTCTACCCCGTCTCGGTCTCGGGCTACCACATCCGCGAGGCGGGCTCGACGGCGGCACAGGAGGCGGCGTTCACGCTCGCCGACGGCTTCGCCTACGTCGAGGACTGCCTCGAGCGGGGGCTCGATATCGAGGAGTTCGCGCCGCTGCTCTCCTTCTTCTTCAACTCGCACAACTCCATCTTCGAGGAGGTGGCGAAGTTCCGCGCCTCCCGCCGGGTCTGGTCGCGACTGATGGCCGAGTGGTACGACGCGGAGTCGGACGCGGCCCGCCGGCTGAAGTTCCACACCCAGACCGCCGGCCAGTCGCTCACCGCACAGCAGCCGCTGAACAACGTCGTCCGGACGACGATCCAGGCGCTCGCGGGCGTGCTCGGGGGGACCCAGAGCCTGCACACGAACAGCTACGACGAGGCGCTCGCGCTCCCGAGCGAGGACGCGGTCCGGGTGGCCCTCAGAACGCAACAGATCATCGCCGAGGAGTCGGGCGCGGCGGACATCGCCGACCCGCTGGGCGGGAGCTTCGCCGTCGAGAAACTGACCGACGAGATGGAGGCCGAGATCGTCGAGTACGTCGAGGAGATCCGCGAGCTGGGCGACGGCTCGGTTCGCGACGGCGTGCTCGAAGGGATCGACCAGGGATACTTCCACCGCGAGATACAGGAGGCCTCCTACGAGTACCAGCAGCGCGTCGACCGCGGCGAGGAGGTCGTCGTCGGCGTCAACGAGTACCGAACCGAAGGGGAGCCCGACACGGAGATCCTGAAGGTCGACGACGCGGTGGCCGAGAAGCAGCTCGACCGGCTCGCTCGCGTCAAGCGCGAGCGCGACGACGACGCCGTCGAGGAGACCCTCGATGCGCTCTCCTCGGCCATCGACGAGGGGGAGAACGTCATGCCCTACGTCATCGACGCGGTGAAGGCCTACGCGACGATGGGCGAGATCATGTCCGTCTTCGAGACGCACTACGGGAAGTACTCCGAGAAGATCGGACTCGCCTGATCCTCTACACCTGCGCCGCCTACAGCAGGTCACGCCGGCGGAAGTAGAGCAGGCCGGCGACCGGGGCCAGCACCGTCCAGCCGAGCAGGACGGCCGCCGCGAACCAGTGGGTCGTCGCGACCGTCGCCACCTCGTCGGGGGTGGTGATCAGGGGGTGGCCGTACTCGAACTCGGCGAACAGGGTCGTCAGCTTCACGTAGGCGTTGATCGGGTTGAGCCGGCCGATCCAGAAGTACCACTCCGGCCGCGGGTAGACGCTCTCGACGCCCGTGAGCGTGAGGAACTGGACGGCGGGCCAGCCGCCACGGAGGACGGCGAAGACGGCGATGACGACCGCGACCGCGCGGTTCGAGGTGTCCGCGTAGGCCGACGCAGTGAGCCCGATGCCGACGAACAGCAGCGCGTACGGGGTCGAGACGGCGGTCAGCCCGACCATCGCCAGGAACGACCCGTCCCGGAAGGTGAGCGCGACGATCAGGCCCGTCAGCAGCAGACAGACGACCAGCGGGACGCAGACGACGGTCGATCTGGAGGCGAATTTACCGGCGTAAGCGTCGTCGCGGCTGTTGGGGAGCCCGAGGAGGAACCGGACGCTGCCGGTCTCGCGTTCGCCGACGAGCGCGGCGTAGCTCCCGATCAGCCCCACGAGCGGGAGCAGGAGCGACAGGCCGCCGCCGGCGACCAGCACCGCGGTCCCCATCCCGGGGCGCGCGCCGCTCCCCGACGGTTCGCGCAGGGCCAGCGTCACGACCACCGCGAGGACGGTGAACGCCAGGACGACCGCCGCGATCTGCTTCGGGCTCCCGAGGAAGACGAGCGCGACGAGCGAGCCGACGACCAGTAGCGCGCCGATCCCCGCGAGCGCCTGGACGCCCGAGCCGAGCGCGAACAGCCCCGCCGCCACGACGGTCGTGAGCGCGACGATCGCCGTCACCGCCGTCCCCGTGCGCGAGCGGTAGACGCTCCGGAGGTCGCGCCGGAAGACGTCGGTTCGACTCATTCGCTCGCCCCCGACTCCCGGGCCGGGCCGTCGCTCGCGGTGTCCGTCCGCGGAACGGTCGTCGCGCCCTTCGCGGACGCGGTGTCGTCCGAGCCGGTGTACCGCGAGAACACGTCGGAGAGCGACGCCTCGCGGACCTCGAAATCCTCGAAGACGCCCATTTCCGCGACCGCGTTGAGGACCCTGAGCTTCGTCGCGCCGTCGCCGTCACACGACACCTCGATCCGGCGGTCGTCGACGGCAACCTCGTGGACGCCCTCCGTCCCGGACAGTCCGTCGACGAGCGTCCGGGGGACCGCCGAGACGGAGACGTCGAGGGCCGTCCCGACGCCGAGCTCGCGCCGGAGGTCGTCGACGCCTCCCTCCGCGGCGAGCGAGCCGTCGAGGAGGATGCCGATGCGGTCGGCGACCGCCTCGACCTGTTCGAGGATATGGCTCGAAAAGAAGACGGTCGTGCCGCGTGCGGACTCCGTCTCGACGATCTCCCGGAGCGTCCGTGCGCCGTTCGGGTCCAGGCCGGTCGAGGGCTCGTCGAGCACGAGCAGGTCGGGATCGCCCACGAGCGCGACGGCGATGGCCATCCGCTGGGCCATCCCCTTCGAGTAGCCGCCGGCACGGCGTCCGGCGGCGTCCGAGAGCCCCACACGCGCGAGCAGTTCGTCGGGGTCGTCGGTCGCGTCCTTCGTCTCGATGGCGTGCTCGACGTGCTCCTTCCCCGTGAGTTCGGGGTAGACGCCGTACCCTTCGAGCAGACAGCCGGTCCGGCGGCGGATCGGCAGGCTCTCGGCGTTGGCGTCGTGGCCGAACACCGAGACTCGCCCGTCGGAGGGCTTGGTGAAGTCGAGCATCACGTTGATCGTCGTCGACTTCCCGGCCCCGTTCGGGCCGAGGAAGCCGAACGTCTCGCCCGCTTCGACGGCGAGATCGAGGTCGTCGACGGCGGTGAATCCGCCGAAACGCTTGGTCAGGCCGTCGAACTCGACGACGGGGTCCGGGCTCATCGGCTCACCGGGTGGAGGGAGGGCAGTCGGGGACCGTCCATATCCGAAGGCCCGGCGAGCCCGGGAAAAGTCTTGTGTGGCGTCGGTCAGCCCCTGGCGACAGAAATATTGTACCACCCTCGGAACCCCGAACGAGGGAACTATGTCAGACGAAGATGCGGACGTCGAGCTGGAGGCGCGGCTCCGCGAGCAGGAGTACTTCCGACCCCCGTCGAAGTTCGTCGGGCAGGCCAACGCCTCGGATCCGGCCATCCACGACGAGGTGGGCGAGTTCCCCGAGGGGTTCGAGGCCTACGCCGAACTGCTCGACTGGGACGAACACTGGGACGAGACGTTCGATGGGTCGAACCCGCCGTTCTTCGAGTGGTTCGTCGGTGGGAAGCTCAACGCCTCGTACAACTGCGTCGATCGGCACCTGGGTGAACGCAAGAACCAGACCGCCCTGCTCTGGGAGGGTGAGGACGGCGAGCAGGAGAACATCACCTACCAGGACCTCTACCGCGAGGTCAACGAGATGGCCGCCGCGCTCCGTGACGTGGGCGTCGAGGAGGACGACGTCGTCACGATCCACCTGCCGATGGTGCCCGCCCTGCCCGTGACGATGCTCGCGTGCGCCCGGATCGGTGCGCCCCACTCGGTCGTCTTCGCCGGCTTCTCGGCGTCGGCGCTCGCGGAGCGCGTCGACAGCGCCGACTCGGACTACGTCGTCACCATCGACGGCTACTACCGCCGCGGGGAGTTCCTGGAGCACGTCGAGAAGGCCGATACGGCTCTGGAGGAGGCCGACCGCGACCCGCAGGTGCTCTGCTGGACGCGCCACGACGAGGTCCACGACTCCGCCGACGTGAGCGATGAGTACACGATGGTCCCCGAGCTCCTCGAAGATCACCGCCGCGAGACGGTCGAGCCCGTCTCCCGGGACGCCGAGGACCCGCTGTTCCTGATGTACACGTCGGGGACCACCGGGAAGCCGAAGGGCTGTCAGCACCGCACGGGTGGGTACCTCGCCTACGCCGCCGCGACCTCGAAGCACGTGCTGGACATCAAACCGGAGGACACCTACTGGTGTGCGGCGGACATCGGGTGGATCACGGGCCACAGCTACATCGTCTACGGCCCGCTCGCGCTCGGGACGACGAGCGTGATGTACGAGGGGACGCCGGACTACCCGCACAAGTCCCGGATGTGGGAGATCGCCGAACGCTACGACGTCGACATCTTCCACACCTCCCCGACCGCCGTTCGGATGTTCATGAAGTGGGGCGAGGAGCACGTCGAGGGATACGACTTCGACTTCCGGCACATGACGACGGTCGGCGAGCCGATCCAGCCCGAGGCGTGGCTCTGGTACTACAAGCACATCGGCGACGAGGACGCGGTGATCGTCGACACGTGGTGGCAGACCGAGACCGGCGGACACCTCATCACGAACCTGCCCGCCCTGGACGACATGAAGCCCGGGAGCGCGGGCAAACCCGCCCCCGGTATCGAGCCGGCGCTCGTCGACGACGAGGGCGAGGAACTCGAACCCGCCGCCGGGAAGGCGGGCAACCTGATCATCACCCGGCCGTGGCCCGGCATGCTCCAGACCGTCTACGGCAACCCCGAACGGTTCATCGACACCTACTGGGCGGATTTCTCCGATACGGACAGCGACGACTGGACGGACTGGAACTACAAGGCCGGTGACGGGGCCGTCCACGCTCAGGACGGCTACTGGCGGATCCTCGGCCGGCTCGACGACGTGATGAACGTCGCCGGCCACCGGCTCGGGACGATGGAACTGGAGTCGGCGGTCGCGGAGGTCGAGGCGGTCGCCGAGGCCGCCGTCGCCGCCCGCGAGCACACCGAGAAGGGCGAGGTGCCCGACGTCTACGTCGTCCTCCGGGAGGGCGTCGAGCAGAGCGAGGAGGTTCGTGAAGACATCATCGAGGCCGTCGAGGACGAGATCGGCGCGTTCGCCCGGCCCGCGAACGTCCACTTCGTCGACGACCTCCCGAAGACCCGGTCGGGGAAGATCATGCGCCGGCTGCTGGAGAACATCTCCAACGACGCCGACCTGGGCGACACGACGACGCTGCGCGACCCGTCGGTCCCCGAGCGAATCCGCGAGCAGGTCCAGGGCGACTGAGCCACGCTCGACCGCTCCTCTCTCGCTCGACCCCCGTCAGTCCCCGACCGAACGCCGGACCGCCCGGCCGACGACGAGCGGAGCCGGACCCGGAACGACTATCACGGTCTTTTCCGTTCACCCCGGATATGGAGCGACCCCTGCTAGTTACGGACTTCCTCGACAGGGCCCGACGCTACTACGGCGAGCACGAGGCCGTCGTCGCGACGACGGGCGAACGGTACACCTACGACGAATTCGGCGACCGGGTCGACCGGTTCGCGGCGTTCCTCGAGTCGGCGGGGATCGGGAAGGGCGACCGCGTGGCGGTGCTCGATCCGAACACCCACTACCACCTGGAGGCTGCCCACGGAATCATGAACCTCGGGGCGGTACACACGCCGCTGAACTACCGGCTCACCCCGAACGAATTCGAGTACATCCTCTCGGACGCCGAGGTCGACGCCATCTACGCCGACTACGACTACGCCGGGAAGATCGAGTCCATCCGCGACGAGGTGCCGGTCGAGACGTTCGTCACCAACGACGCCGACGCCGTGGAGGGCGACTGGCTCGACTTCGAGGACGTCATCGACAACGACGGCGCGTTCGAGCGCCCCGAGATGAGCGAGGACGAGGTCATCACGATCAACTACACATCGGGGACGACCGGCGACCCGAAGGGCGTGATGCGGACCCACCGGTGCGAGACGCTCCACGCCTACCTCACGATACTCCATCAGGACATCGAGGACACCGACGTCTACTACTGGACGCTCCCGATGTTCCACGTCAACGGCTGGGGGCACATCTACGCCGTGACCGGGATGGGCGCGAAGCATATCTGCGCCCGTGGGGTCGACGTCGAAACCGTGTTCGAGGCACTCCGCGAGGAGGACGTCTCCTACCTCTGTGCTGCGCCGACTGTCCTCAACCAGTTCGGGGCCTACTACGACGCCCACGACGTCCCGGTCCAGGGGGCGAACGACGTCCGCGTGGCGACCGCCGGGGCCTCGCCGCCGGAGGCGACCATCCGGACCATAGAGGACGAGCTCGGCTGGCACATCATGCACGTCTACGGCGCGACCGAGACCGGTCCGCTGGTGACGACCTCGGACTTCGGGCGGTTCATCGACGACGAGTCGCGATTCAGAGTGAAGAAGCGCCAGGGCATCGGCTTCCTCGGGACCGAGATCCGGGTAGTCGACGAGGACGGCGAGGACGTCCCGCGCGACGACTCGACCATCGGCGAGATCGTCGTCCGGGGCAACCAGGTGATGGAGGAGTACTGGAACAAGCCCGAGGAGACGGAAGAAGCGTTCAACGACCGCGTGGAGGGGTACTACCACATGGGCGATCTCGCGACGGTCGACGAGAACGGGTTCGTCGCCATACGGGACCGCAAGAAGGACATCATCATCTCCGGGGGGGAGAACATCTCCTCGATCGAACTCGAGGACACCATCTTCGAACACCCGGCGGTCGCCGACGTCGCGGTCATCCCCTCGCCGAGCGAGGAGTGGGGCGAGACCCCGAAGGCGTTCGTCGTCCCCGAGAGCGGCGACCTCGACGAGCCGGGCGTCACCCGCGAGGAGATCACCGCGTTCACCCGGGAACGGCTCGCCTCCTACAAGGTCGTCCGCCGGATCGAGTTCGTCACCGAACTCCCGACGACTGCCACCGGAAAGGTCCAGAAGTACGAACTCCGTGAGCGCGAGTGGGCCGACGAGGACGAGATGGTCGGACAGGGGTAGTCCGTATCGCGTGTAGGTGTCGGGTGGGACTGAAAGGGGTCGCGTTCTCGACGAGCGAGACGACGTAAGGACCGCAGGGAGGCCAAAGGCCGACCGAGGACCGCAGCGAGTCACAGCTGTCGAGAACGCGGGGGCTTTCGAGATATCCCTGTCGAAGACACGAGATACTGCAAACGGCTCGAAAGCCCCCAGCGTTCGAGTCGGGGGGCTCGCTGCGGTTCTCACCTCGTTCGCGTCGCTCACTCGGTTGCGGTCCTTGTGTCGCCCGCCTTCCTCGAACCGCTGGCCCCTTTCAGTCCCACCCGACAGCCCCCAGACTGTCGGAGCCGTAACTACCCGTGTCTCCCGGTCCTCAGTCGTTGACGTACCGGTCGGAGACGAACATCACGAGCGCGAGCACCACGCCGAGGACGGTCGCGAGCGTGATCGCCCCGTAGGCGGCCATTCCGAGCGGTGTCGGCGGCATCGCGACGAACCCGAATAGCTGCGGGTCGAGGTCGCGTGGGCCGATATAGCCGATGACGAACCCGGTGAACCCGGCGATGGCGACCACGACGGTGTAGAGGAGGAGGACGACGCTGCGCCCCGACCGCCCCCGTTCGACGACCCGCTCTGCGGTCGCCGCGTCGGTCTCCTGACTCACGGTACCAGGTAGGAGGAGTGGATGGATTAGCCTTTTGACCTCGTGGTCCCAACCCCGCGTATGTCAGAGAAGGACCTCCTGTTCGGCGTTCTCGCGGGGGTCGCGGCCATGATGTTCGTCACCGGGATCGTGCTCGTCGTCACCTCGGTGTAGGGGGGACACGACCGGATGGAGCGCATCGGGCCGGCGAGCGGGGAAGGGAAACGACCCGCGGCGGTGAGGTCGCTCCCAGCGAACGTCCCGGAGCGTGGCGTCCTCTCGTACGGATCGTTGTAGTCCTTTACCGGCGATCAGGGACCCCGTTCGGGTGATCGCCGGTGAATCGTTACGACAATCCGTATCAGTCGGCCTCGGCCCGCTCCCTGATGCCGGCCTTCGCGCCCTCGACCGTCTCCCGAACGGCGTCGATCCCCTCGTCGTGGACGAGGTCGCCGACGATCACGGTGTCGGCGTGGCGGCCCATCCGGTAGGCCGAGTCGTAGTCGTGGATGCCGCCGCCGTAGAACAGGGTGGCCTCCTCGCAGGCGTCGTGGGCGGCCTGGACGGTCGCCTCGTCGCCGAGGGTGCCCGAGTACTCGATGTAGACGATCTCCTGGCCGAACATTCGCTCGGCGACGGTCGTGTACGCGGCGACGTCCTCGGGGGTGAGGTCGCAGTCGGCCTGGGTGTACGTCGCCGCCGAGGAGTCGGGATTGAGGACGATGTACGCCTCGGTGTGGGTCCGGGACCAGTCGATCTCGCCGTCGAGACGGACCCACTCCTTGTGCGCGCCGGTCGTCCACGCGGGGTCGCCGGCGTTGAACACCACCGGGACCAGATAGCCGTCGAGCAGGTCCGAGTGGTAGACCGCGCCGACGTGACTGGGCTCGATGTACACCGGGACGTCGTGGGGGACGCAGGCCTCCACCACCCGACGCATCTTCTCCTCGGTCATCCCCGTGGTGCCGCCGATCTCGATCGCGTCGGTCCCCGTGCGGGCGACGTCCTCGAACGTCTCCCCGTCCGCGAGCGTCTTGTCCGGGTCCAGTTTGACGACGTGGTCCCAGTCGACCCAGGGTCCGCTCATTACACGTCAATCCGATGGCGTGGACAAAACGCCTTCGCCTTCGACGCCGCTCCCGAGGCGACCGTCCCGATCGGCCCCGTTCGCCCCCTCGACCGTCTCCGACACCGGACACGTCCCGGCGAGTGGGCTCGCCCGACGGCGGTTCCGCAGGCTTTTATCGGCGAGCGGCTTACCCGGGTAGTATGACGGTTCTCTCGTTCGACGACGACGGGGTGGACGTGGTGTACGAGGGGACGGAGTTCCGCCTCGAACGCGAACTCGTCGAGGAGGCCATCGGGAAGCCATACCCCGACGTGACCGACCACGAGGTGCTCGCCATCGTCGAGTCGGACCCGGCGCTCTCCGGCGAACCCCGGCGCATCGGCGACATCGTCCGCTGAACGCTCCCGGAACGACGGAGCGCAACCAGTTCGACGGACTCCCGACACCCCCCTGAGACGGTGGCCGACGGCCGACGGGTGATGGACGATACAGTCGGAAACTTGAGGTGCGGCGGGACGCATCCTCCGGTGAGATGGCGACCGAGGATCGGAACCGCGACGGCGTCGTGGACGGCGTCCGCGTTGACCTGATACGGCTCCACGAGACCTGGATGGAGCTGCTCTTCCCCCGCCAGCGGACCGCCACCCACTCCGTTCTCGGCAAGTGGCAGCCCTCCACGACGGTCGACAGGACGAAGTACCGCGTCTGGTCGGCCGTCGGCGTCCCGCTCGTCGGGCTGCTCTACCCGCTGTTGCTGGTCGGTCTGGCGACCCGGTTCTACGCCAGGCGGTTCGACTCGGCGGCGGCCCGTATCGGACTCGTGGGCGTCGTCGTTCTCACCACCGTGGCCTGGGGCGGGCTGACGCTCCTCGCCCGCGTCCAGTTCGGCGCGAACGCCCGCGGGTTCTACGCGGTGTTTGCGGCCAGTATCGTCGCCGTCGGTGCCTCCGCGCTGGCGATGACGTTCCGGGCGAAGGGCGGCCGGTTCGTCACGGTCGCGATCGCCTACCCCTTCGGCATGACCGCGATACTCCTCCCTCCCGTCGTGGCGGCGCTGTTCTCGCCGACCGTCGGGGACGTCGTGCTCACCGGAAGCGTTCCGCTCGCCGAGTGGCTGCTCGACAAGGTGTTCTTCGTCGGCGGGTTCGACGAGTACCTCAGCGAGAACTACGACCTCGATCAGTGGGGCGGGCTGGGCTACGTGATCATGTGGTTCGTCATCGCCGTCCCGCTCGGCTGGCTGCTCGGGGTGCTCGTCTCGCTGGCGAACCTCGCCCGTCCCTCCGAGGAATCGGACGAAAACACGGGGAGCGCGAACCCCGACGTCGAGTGACCGGGAGGGATGACACCCGCCCTCGGCCTACCCTTCGCGATCGGCCGGAATCTACAGCCTTATTCGGAACCCGCCCGAATCGCGTGTATGGAGTTCGACCTCACGACGACGGCGGGAATCTTCCTCGCCATCGTGGTCGTCGCCGTTGGCGGGCTCGCCGCCTCCGGCGTGATGACGACCGGTACCGTGCTGATGATGGTCCTCCCCTCGGTGCTGGTCTTCGGGGCCGTCTGCCTGTTCCTCGGGACGAGGTACGGCGAGTACCGCGCGACCCAGACCCACTGATTCGGAGCCGGAACTCGACGCCAGTTACTTCCCGCTCCCCGCGGCCGCCTCGTAGCTCGCCCGCAGGTACGGTTCGAGCTCGTCGAGGTCCGACCCGTCGATCGGGACCTGCACCCACTTCTTCACCGCACGCCCGTTCGCGTCGAACGGTTCGGTCTCCCGTTCCGCTTCGAGATCCGCACGGGCGTCGTCGGAGAGCCGCGTCAGCGCCACCGCGTCGGTCGTGAGCGCGGCGAACACCTTCCCGTTGGCCCGGTAGCACGGACAGCCGAACATCGTGACGGTCGATACCTCTTCCTCCCAGCCGCCGACCATCGCGTCGAACGCCTCACGGAGCCCCGCACCCGCCTGCTCGTCGAAGTACTGCATGACCACTACTCGTCGTGTGAGGATATGAACACACGTGTGACAGGTGCGGACACGGTCGTGGGACGGGGTCCGCACCGGATGCCGCCGGGAACGACCCGCCGGTTTCAGCGCATCAGCGACCGCATCTCACAGGAGAGCACGGTCGTCCCGGAGTCGTTCAGGACCTCGAGGTCGTAGGTGATGACGCCGGTACCGGGCCCCTCCTCGCGCTCGTCCTTGTCGAGGACCTCGAGTTCGACGTGGATGGTGTCGCCGACGAAGACCGGCGCGCGGAAGCGCACGCGGTCGATGCCGTAGAACGCGACGACCGACGCCCGTTCCTCCGGCGAGCGGGACTGCCAGATGAGCCCCGTCGCCGCCGAGAAGACGAACATCCCGTGGGCGATGCGCTTGCCGAACATCGAGTCGGCCATCCGGTCCTCGTCGGTGTGGAGGTGGTTGAAGTCGCCCGAGACCCCCGCGAAGTTCGTCAGGTCCGACTCGGTGACCGTCCGGCCCTGTGTGCGAACCGTCTTGCCGACCTCGATGTCGTGGAAGACGCTCGCTTCGGTGTCCGGGTCGCCCATCTCCCAGCCGTCGCCCTCCCAGTCGGTCATGCGTCCCCCCGGAACAGCCGGTAGGTCGTCCCGCCGGTGGCGACCACCTTCTCCTCGCCCTCGTGGCGGGCGGTCGCCTCGCACTCGGTGACGCCGACGGTCCGCCCCGCGCGGACCACGTTCGCGGTCACCCGGACGTCGCTCCTGGCGGGCCGGACGTACTTGACGTTGAGGTCGGTCGTCGTGAGGCTCGCGTCCGTCGGGTCCTCCATCGTCGAGCGCAGCGCGAACGCCGAGGCCGTGTCGATCACGGTGGCGGCGATACCGCCGTGGAGCGTCCCCGAGGAGATGTTGGCGAGCTTCTCGTCGAACGGCACCCGGAACGTTGCCCGGCCGTCGCCGACCGACTCGACCTCCAGGCCGAGCCACCGGAACAGCTCCATCCCCTCGACGGACTCGCGGACGCGGGGGTCGACCGTCGGTTCCGAGTCCGCGTCCGTCTCCCCGTCCGGATCGGCTCCGGGTCCGGTTCCCATCTCAGTTCCCCTCGAACTCGGGGTCGCGGTCCTCCATGAACGCGCTCGCGCCCTCCATCATGTCGTCGGTCGTCAGCAGGAGGCCGAACGCCTGGCTCTCCATCCGGAGGCCGGCGTCGATGTTCTCGTCGGCCCCCTCGTTCATGACCTCCTTGGCCATCCGCAGGGCGATCGGCGGCCCGTTCACGAGGTCGGAGACGAACTCCTCCACCGTGTCATCGAACTCCTCGTCGCTCACCGCGCGGTTGATGAGCCCCCACTCCTCGGCTCGCTCGGCGTCGATGTGCTCGCCGCGGAAGACCAGTTCCTTCGCGCGGGCCTCGGTGAGCATCCGCATCGTTCGCTGGGTCCCGCCGCCGCCGGGGATGAGCCCGAGGTCGATCTCGGGGAAGCCGAACGCCGAATCCTCGGTGGCGATGCGGAGGTCACACGCGAGCGCGAGTTCGAGCCCGCCGCCGAGACAGAACCCCTCGATCTTCGCGAGCGTCGGCCGGGGGAACTCCGCGACGGTCTCGAAGACGGGCGTGACGTCGACGTCCGCCGGGTCCATTCCCGCGAATCCCGTGATGTCCGCACCGGCACAGAACGCACGGTCGCCCGCACCCTCGAACGTCACTGCCCGAACGTCGTCGGTGTCGACGTGGTCGAGCAGGTGGACGATCTCGTCCATCAGGTCCTGGTTGAGCGCGTTCAGCCGTTCGGGACGGTCGAGTTCGATCTCCAGCAGGCCCGCATCGGAGAGGGAGTAGTTGAGCGTCTGGTAGTCGCGCTCGCTACTGTCGCCGTACTCGTAGAACCCCTCGCCGGCGTCCTCGCCCGTCTTCCCCGCTTCGACGAGTTCGACGAGGTAGGGGTGGGGCTCGTAGCGCTCCTCGCCGTACTCCCCGTGGAGGTCGCGGAGCTTCTCGAGGACGCTGTCGAGGCCCATCTTGTCCCCGCGCCGGCAGGGACCCTCGGGGAAGCCGGTCCCGAGGCGCATGCCTGTGTCGACGGCGTCGGCCGTGGCGACGTCCTCGCCGACGATGCGGGCGGCCTCGTTGATTATCAGGGCCTCGACGCGGAACGTGTCGAACCCCTCGCCGTCCTCGGGTTCGTAGTCCGTTCCGTCGCCGTCCTCGTAGTCGTAGAAGCCCTTGCCGGTCTTCTTGCCGAGGTCGCCGGCCTCCTCCTTCTCCTTGAGTATGGGAGGAACGGGCTGGCCGGCCTCCTCGCGGACGTGGACGTTCACGTCGATCCCCGTGAGGTCGGCGAGTTCGAACGGGCCCATCGGGTATCCACGCTGGTGGACCATCGCGGCGTCGGCCTCGCGGATGGTGGCCTCGTCGTTCGAGACCATCCACGCCGGCTCGATCATGAACGGGAAGAGGACGCCGTTGACGACGAAGCCGTTGACGTCCTTGCGGACGTAGATCGGCGTCTTGTCGATCGCCTCGACGAACTCGTAGGCGGTCTCGGCGGTCTCGTCGCTCGTCTCCGCGCCGTAGATGATCTCGACGAGGTCCATCTTCACCGGCGGGTTGAAGAAGTGCATCCCGCAGACACGCTCGGGGTGCTCGGTCGCCGTGGCGATCTCGGTGATCGACAGCGAGGAGGTGTTCGACGCGAGGATCGCCTCGTCGTGAGTGTAGGACTCGATCTCCGAGAAGATCTCCCTCTTCAGGTCCATCCGCTCGGGGGCGGCCTCGATCACGAGGTCGGCGTCGTGGGTCGCCTCCTCCAGGTCGACGGCGGTCGAAATTCTCCCCAGGATCGTCTCGGCGTCCTCGTCGAGCCGGTCGTTCTCCTCGAGCTTCTCGAGCGACCACTCGATGCTCTCGTAGCCGTCGTCGACGAGGTCCTGCTCGATGTCCCGCATCGTCACGTCGTAGCCGGCCATCGCGACCACTTCGGTGATACCGTGTCCCATGTTGCCCGCGCCGAGAACCGCGACGCGGTCGATCCCTTCGAGGTCCGGACTCATGGTCGGGAGTGGCGGGCGAGTCCGCATAAGTCCACCGTCCTCGCTTAACGACGCTAACCTCGGGGGCCCGTTCCGAAAACAGTGGTAACTCATAGGGGTTATCGTAGCCGGCCGGAGGATTCGACCTGCCGACACCGGTCGAGCGGCATCCGACCGGGGAGAGACGGTGTGAGTAACTACGATAACCCCTATCAACCGAGCAGCAGGAACACGAGGAACGGGAGCACGAACAGCACCGCGAACATCACCAGGAGTATCGCGCCGTAGCTGACCGCCGTGCTCGCCGCCGCGGTGAACGACGGGTGGTCGAACCGGTCGCGCAGGTCGGACGCGCTCATGATCGGAGGTGAGGGCGCTCGCGCTTAGACCTTGTGCCCGCACCTGACGCCCGGGTCCAGGGAGCGGTGCCGACCCCGAGCCGCGAGGATCGAGAACGCGCGATGCTCGCACCGTTCCGACCTGCGCCGAGGCCGGAGCTCACCGGCGGAACGCGATCCGAACCCGCTACAGCGCGAACGCGTACACCATCAGGAACCCGAAGTAGACGAGGACGAGCACCGCGAGCGCCTTCAGCCGGAACATCCGTATGTCCTCGGCCTCGGCGTCGCGGGCCGCGTCGTAGGCCTCCCGCTCCGCGGCGTCCAGGCGCTCCCCGTGCTCCTGTCCGCGGTGGAGGTCACGCCACGGCTCGCGGGTGAACCGCCGGCCACAGTAGGGACACTCGAACGCCCCCGTCGTGGCTTCGGTGTCCGGGGTGGGATCGGCGGTCGGGTCGGCGTCGGCGGTCGGGTCGGTGCTCATCAGATAAAGGGTGGGGCCACGTACGGTCTGGAGACGATCAGCAGCGAGGTCATCGTGTAGAACACCATGACCAGCGTGAGCGCGTACTGGCTCCGGACGGCCTGGATACGGCCGGGAAACAGCTCGAAGGAGGTGGCGTGGGCCACCCAGATGGCGAGGAGGTGGCCGAGGATGACGAACCCGAGCGCGATCCCCTGGAACCAGGTGGGAAGGACGATGGCGATGGGGCTCGGCGGGGAGAGCGGACTGGTGAGTGCCCCGAACAGGGTCGGCGAGAGTTCGACGAAGTAGCCCAGGTAGTGAGCGACGTGGTAGCCGGCGGCGATGGCCAGGAGCGAGGGCGCGAACCGGCGGGCGAGCGTCGACGCCGGGAGGTACGTCTCCGCCCGGCGGCGGCCCGAACGGATCGCGAGCACGAACGCGCCGTAGAAGAGGCCGAACCCGGCGAGGAGCGCCACGGGGTAGAGCAGGACGGGCGGCGCGCCGGCCCCGACGAGCGCCGTCGCCAGGTCGCGCCACGGCGGGGTCGCCACGAGCCCGTCGTAGGTGGTGACCCAGAGGAGCGCGACGACGAACGCGGCCTCGCTCCGGGTCGCCACGAGGTCGGGGTCGTCGAGGCCCGTCCCCGGGATGCGGAGCCGGATCGTCCCGTCCTCGTGGGAGAGCGGGGCGACGGCCCCGTAGTAGTGGAACACCCGCGAGACGGGGTCGACGCGCTCGAACCAGGTGTCGGCTCCGAGGACGACACAGCCCGAGAGCGTCACGACCGTGTAGGCGAGGACGACGACGGCGAGGAGTCGGGGTTCGTCG
Organism: Salinirubellus litoreus; assembly: GCF_037335815.1. NCBI lineage: Archaea > Methanobacteriati > Methanobacteriota > Halobacteria > Halobacteriales > Natronomonadaceae > Salinirubellus > Salinirubellus litoreus. The sequence goes on from NZ_CP147841.1 coordinate 2,071,498, forward strand.
GCCAGCGGGCTGACCACCTCCAGCCAGACCAGTCCGAGCAGGCCGACGACCGCGGGCCAGGACTCGAACCGCTCGGGGTAGGGTCGGTCGAGCGACGGGAGGTAGCGGGCGACGGTTCGCCAGGGGTTGAGCACCGGCCAGGTGTTCCCCACGAGGTAGGTTGTCATGGCGTATCCGGCCCACCAGCCCACCCAGACGACGAGTACGCCCAGGTTCGACAGCGGGGCCGCGGGGCCGAACAGGCCGACGCCGATCACGGCGAGGAGTCCGAGCACGCCGACTGCGTTCCCGACCCCGACGAGGAGGTCCGCGGCCGGGAGCGAGAGGACGCGACGCCACCCGTGGACGAGCCTGATGAACGCCCGGTCGGTGACGAACGACGCGAGGAGGAATGAGGCTCCGACGACGCCGCCGCCGGTCGCCAGAAACAGCCACAGCGGAACCGAGAGCGACCGCGCGGGGGCCGACCGGAGGCTCCCGCCGTGGGCCAGCGCCGGCCCGACGAGGAGGACGCCCCCGAGCACGAGCGAGAACGCCGCCGCGAGCCCCCCGCGAAGCGCTCGCTCCGCACGCGAGCGCGAACGCGGGCCACCACGGGACGGATGACGGGGGCGGGTCCGTCGGGTCATCGGCGGCGATAGGGAACCCGGGGAAGTGTACCTGTCGAAGCGTTCGAGACGGTTCGGTGTCGGGTCGGAGAGGGATCGAGGTCAGCCGACGCCCACGATGGCCCCGATGTAGAGGACGACGACGAGGAACACCCAGACCGCGTCGACGAAGTGCCAGTACATCGAGACGGTCGAGACCGATGTGTGCTTCTCGGCGGAGTACTGGCCCATCATGGCCCGGACGAAGACGATGAGCAGGAGCACCGCACCGAGCGAGACGTGGAGCCCGTGCAGTCCCGTCAGCCCGTAGAACGCCGACCCGTACGCGCCCTCGGCGATGGTGAAGTTCTCGTGGACGATGAACTCGTAGTACTCGTAGGCCTGGCCACCGAGGAAGACGATGCCGAGCAGGAGCGTCAGGCCCAGGAGCCCGAGGAACCGGCCGCGGTCGTCGTTGCGGAGCGCGACGTGGGAGTAGTGGAGCGTGACGCTCGAGATCAGCAGGAGGACCGTGTTGGCGATCACGAGGCTCCCGAAGATGTTCCCGCTGGCGACGAGTTCGGGCAGGTTGTCCCACGCGCCGACGCGGATGAAGAAGTAGTAGATGAACCCGGCTCCGAACGTCGCCACCTCCGTCCCGAGGAACAGTAGCATGGCGAACCGTAATCCGGAACCGTGACCGTCGCTCTCCCAGAACGCCTTGACGAAGGCGTGGTAGACCCAGCCGTAGAGGCCGACCAGGAACAGCAGTACGGAACCGGCGACGACGACGGGGCCGTACACCGGGTCCACCATCGGGCTGTCGCCGCGCCCGAGCACGAACAGTGCCGCGCCGATGTAGATTCCACCCGCACCGAGGGCCGTGACGAACGGCCACCACGACGCCTCGCCGAACCCGCGGGGCCAGTCCTCGACGGCGGGGAGGTGGTGGGCGTGGTCGTCCGATTCGTGACTCATGCCGCCGACTAACGATTCGGCGAGCAAAAACCCTCCTACTCTCGCCCGGCGATCGTGACCGCGAACCGGGTCACGTCCCCTCCATCGCGTCGCGGAACCGGCGAGCGACGTGGGGGAAGTCGAGCGGCGGTCGGCTCTCGGGGTCGACCGGCTCGACGCTGCAGGCGACCAGCGCCGCCCCGTCGTACTCGACGGCCGCGTCGTACGCCTCCCGGAACCCCTCCTCCGTGGCCGCGCCGTACGACCGGAGCCCGACCGCCTCGGCGACGGCCGCGAAGTCGACGAGCTCCGACCCCGAGGGCTGTCCGCCCGTCGTGGCGAACTCCCCGTTGTCGAAGACCACGACGACGAGGTTCGAGGGATCGTGACGGGCGACGGTCGCCAGCGCGCCCAGCGACAGCAGCGTCGAGCCGTCGCCGTCCAGTACCGTAACCTGCTCGTCCGCCTGGAGGGCGAGCCCCAGTCCCACGGGCGTCGTCACGCCCATGCTCCCCCAGAGGTAGCAGTTCCGTGCGCGGTCCTCGACGCCCGCGAGGACGTAGGAGGCGACCCCGAGGTTCGAGACGAGCGCGGCGTCGGGCGTCGAATCGAGGACGGCCGCCGTACACGTGGCCTGGTCCGCACGCGGGGAGTCAGGCCGGTCAGAACTCATCCTTCGCCCCCGTGAGCGTCGACTCCAGCAGGACGGCGTACGGTGCCCGGGTCGAGAAGGCGGTCCGTGCGGCCATCCCCACCCGTCGCCCGGCGTCATCGGGATCCTCCAGGCTGGTGTTCCGCACCCCGATGGTGTCGAGGATGTCGGCGAGGCCGTAGCCGAACGGGACCTGCGCGGCGTTGAACTCGTCGAGGTCGCCGCGCCGGGTCACCAGCGCGAGCAGCGGGAGGTGGGCGGGAACCGAGAGCGACGCGAGCCCGTTGATGGTCGTCGCGAGGCCGCTCGACTGGCAGATCAGCGCCCCGCGGCCGTGCCCGAGCCACGTCCCCGCGAGGACGCCGATCCCTTCCTCCTCACGCGAGAGCCGGACGGTGCTGAACCGGTCCTCGTCCTCGATACGGTCGAGGAGCGATGAGATCGCCGAGTCCGGCAGGTACGCCACGGTCGTGACGTCGTTCGCGGCGAGCGCGTCGACGACGTCCCCTTCCCATGTCATGGTCGGTGGCCGACCCCACGGGTCTTTACTGCTGTGACTGCACCGGCGGATCCGAGTGGTCGAGTGGGGTGGGGAGAGGAGCCCGAGACGCGAGCCGCAGGTCGAAGGAGGGAGGTGATGGGCGACCGGACGGTGGCGGTGGTCGAGAGCGGTGGACGAAGGAGAGCGGAGTCTACAGGTAGGTGGTGGAGTCTACGCGCTGGACTCGTTGCCCTGGGACTGCTTGCTCTCGAGGTACTCCTGGTACTCGTCCTGGGAGACGACCTGCACCTTGCCGAGCATCTGGGAGTGGCCGACCCCGCAGTACTCCGCGCAGTAGAGCTGGTAGGTCCCCTCCTCGTAGGCGACGGTCTTGAGCGTGTTGTACTGGCCGGGGAAGGCGTCCTGCTTGAGCCCGAGGTCGGGGACGTGGAAGGCGTGGAGCCAGTCGGTCGAGGTGATGTGGAGATAGACCGTCGTGTTCTTCGGGAGATACAGCGGCTCGTCGTTCGTCGAGAGCCCGCTGACGTTCGCCTCGTTGTATTTGTACGTCCAGTAGTACTTCTGGGCGACGACCTCGATCTGTACCGCGTTCTCCTCGGAGGGGTTGGGTCCAACGGCCCCCTCGAAGTCCTCGGTGACGGCGGCGGGCTGGGCGTCGGGGTTCGAGGCGGCCGTGACACCGCCGATGGCCACGACGCCGAGCACCTGGTAGGAGGCGACGCCGACGAACAGGAGGATGATCGCGGTGGCGACCGTCCACGTGATCTCCAGTCGGCGGTTCTCCTTCGTGGGTGTCGCCTCGTCGACGTTCGACTCGCGGAACCGGACGACGGTGTAGATGAGGATGGCCTCGACGAGGATGCTGATCGGGATGGCGACGTAGAGGAGCTTCTCGTTCAGTCCCTGGATGAGCGCCTCGTTGAGCGAATTCTGCGCGGCTACCGGCTGCGCGAGGAGCGCGGCGAGGAAGGCGAGCCCGACGAGGGTCCGGGCCGCGGCTCGCTTCAGGTTCATATTCGCGGTTGGAATGGGCCCGGTAAGTAGTTGCCGAAAGGCGACCCGGTGGGCGAAAACGCGGGTGATAAGTAACGCCCGCATCTACCCCTACGGAGAGGCACCCCATGAAGCGTCTCACTCGGTTGCTCTCGGCCGCGGTCGTCGGCGTCTACCTCCTGGTCGTGGTGGGGGCGACCGCGGCCCTGGCCGACGCCGCGCGGGCCTGTGGGACCTGGCCGGGCTGCTCGCTGTCCGGACCCGTCGGTCCCGCGCTGGCCGTCGCCGTCGGCCACCGTGTCGCGGCGGCGGTCGTCGGCCTGCTCGTCCTCGTCGCGGCCGTCGCCGCCTGGCGCTCCGAGACCTCCTCACGGATCCGGTGGGCGCTCGCCGTCGCGCTGGTGCTCTATCCGATCCAGGTGCTCGTCGGGGCGTTCGTCGCCGTTCTCGGGGCACCCGCGCTCGTCGCGGGCGGCCACCTCCTCGTCGGGGCGGCCATCTTCTCGGCGCTCGTCCTCGCGCTGGCCTGGCACCTCGAGGCCGAAACCGGGGCCGACGACCGTCCCACGGGGCGACCGGAGCCGGCGTTTGACCCCGACGAGCCGGTCGAGTCGCCCGAACCGCCGTCGCCCGCCTACGGCTCGATCGCGGCACGGGCGAAGGGGACCGCGCGGGCGTACTTCCAGCTAACCAAGCCACGGCTGATGTGGCTGCTCTGTCTCGTCGCCTCGGCGGGGATGGCCCTCGCGGCCGGCCCCGGCCTCTCGGTGGGGACCGTGGTCGCGACGCTCGGTGGGGGCGTCCTCGCCATCGGCGCTTCGGGGACGTTCAACCACGTCCTCGAGCGGGACGTCGACGCGCGGATGGACCGGACGAGCGACCGGCCCGTCGCCACCCACCAAGTCCCCGTACGGAACGCCGTCGTCTTCGGGCTCGCGCTGGCGGTGCTGTCGCTGGTCGCCTTCCTCACGGTGAACCTGCTCGCCGCGGTGCTCGGGCTCGTCGCCATCCTGTTCTACAGCGTCGTCTACACGCTGCTGTTGAAACCGAACACCGTCCAGAACACCGTCATCGGCGGGCTGGCTGGGGCGCTCCCTGCCCTCATCGGCTGGGCCGCCGTCACCGGCGAGGTCGGCCTGCCGGGACTCGCGCTCGCGGGCGTGGTCTTCCTCTGGACGCCCGCGCACTTCTACAACCTCGCGCTGGCCTACCGCGACGACTACGAGCGCGGGGGCTTCCCCATGATGCCGGTCGTCCGCGGGGAGACCGAGACCCGCAAGCACATCCTGCTCTACCTCGGCGCGACGCTGCTCGGTGCCTCGGTCCTCTCGGCGCTGACCGACCTCGGGTGGCTCTACGCCGCGACGACCGTCGGCCTCGGGGCGGTGTTCCTGGTGGCCGTCGTCCGGCTCCACTACGAGCGGAGCGAGGGCGCGGCGTTCCGGGCGTTCCACGCCTCGAACGCCTATCTCGGATTACTGTTAGTAGCGATCGTGGTCGACTCGCTCGCATTCTGAACCGGTTAGCAGACGCAATGGTGTTCCAGCGGGCTGACAGCCGAGTCAGAAGCAGTGGATACCGCCTCGAAAGCCCCCGGTCTCTCGACTCCCAGGGCTCGCCGCGCGCCTCGTTCACTCCGTTCGCTCGGTGCTTGCTTCGCCCGGGTTCGCCGAGAGACCGGCCCCTTTCAGTCCCGCCCGACGATGGCCGGTCGATCGGCCAATTCGGGTGGACTGAAAGGGGCGAGTGGCTTCGGCCGCGCGGCCCGCTGTGCTCCTCGGCCTTCGGCCTGCGGTGCTTGTGTCGCCGTGCTTCCCGAGCCACTCGGGGCTTTCCAGGTGGTACCGTCGACTGGCTCTCCTCCACCGTTCGAACGTCACTCTCCTGGCCAGGAACGCGGGATTGAAGCGACTCCCACCCCAACGAACGCCCGAATGAGCACCATCGAGCGACGACTCGCGCCGTACGCGGAGCGCGAGACGCTCCTCTACGGGGCGGCGCTGCTCAACGCCGAGCTCCTCCTTGTGCTCGGATACCTCGCCGTCGTCGGGCCGCAGGTCACCCGACCGCTGTTCTACGTCTACCCGTTCGTCTGGATCAACGCGGCGGTCTACGCGGTGTGGCGGACGGACCTCCCGACCGCGCCGTCCCGACGACGACTCGCCGCGGGGGCGGTCGCGCTCGCCTACCTCGCGGTGCTCTCGTACGTCGGCGGGCTGTTCGGGTTCGGGGCGGGCGGGGCGGCGACTGGTCTCCGCCTCGAACTGGCCGCGCTCCCGCCGGGGTGGAGCCCGGCGCTCATCTACGCCGGGACCGCCCTCCAGTTCGCCCTCCTCCCGTTCAAGATCGTCGGCTACCTCGCCCTGGCGTATCTGCTGTACGCGACGCTGCTCGACGCGGCCGCGGGGCTCGTCGGCGGGCTGCTCGGTCTGTTCTCCTGTGTCTCCTGTACCCTGCCGGTGATCGCGGGCGTGCTCTCGGGGTTCGTCGGCGGGGCGGGCGCGGTCGCCGCGGTGGCCTACGGCCAGTCCTACGCGCTCTCGACGGTCGTCTACGTCGTCACCGTCGCACTCCTGCTGTGGCGACCGACCGTCGCGGACCTCCGGGGGTTCGTCGATCGATTCGGCGGATGAGCGACGACGGTCGCCGGTGCGAGCGAGACTTACCTGGTACCGGGTCGGTGACCTCGGCATCGGCACACCGCGTGGGTGGTGACTTCAGGGAGGAGGGAGTAGAGGGGGTATGAGCGAGTCGACCGTCGAGATCGAGTACTGTGTCCCCTGCGGGTTCCTCGACCGGGCGTCGGATCTCCAGCACCTGCTCCTCCGGACGTTCGGCGAGCGGCTCGACGGGGTGACGCTCCTGACCGGTGCGGACGGGGTGTTCCGGATCCGTGTGGGTGAGGAGGTCGTCTACGACAAGTTCGAGGACGGGAACTACGACCCCGACGAGGTCGTGAGGGAGGTCCGGGCTCGGCTGTAAGTGCGGTGTGTCTACGGTGTCAGTCGTCGAGCCGTTCGACCGTGAGGTCCTCACGGGGGACGGCGAGCCGGTAGGTGGGGACGGTCCGCTTTACGGTCTCGAGGACGCCCTTGCTCGCGAGGCTGCGGAGCGCCTCGCGGACGTCCTCGATCGGGGGGTCCTGGCCGGCCTCGCGGAGCCGGTGGAGCACGTTCACGACGCTCGCGGACTCCTCGTCCGGGCCAGGGACGACCCCGACGACGTGGTACTGGACGTCCGGGAGCCGGAGCGTCCGCCTGCCCTCCTCGTCCTCCTCCATACCGGGATCGACGCCGACGAGTTCGGCCGCCTCGGGGGTCGCCCGGATGAGGCTGTTCTCGTCGCGGAAGTAGTACTCCTTCAGCTCGCTCTCGAGGTACTGGTGGACCTCGCTGCCGCTCTCCATCCCCCAGCGTGACATCAGTTCCTTGTTCTTGGTCGGCTGGAGCGCCACGACGTCAGCGAGCCGCTCGTGGGCCTCCTCCGAGAGCGTCATCGGTCGCCCGTACCTCGGGGGGGTACCTGAGGGTTGCGGAGTCCGGTGAGGGCGGCGTGGCCGCGTGCGGAGCCGTCGTGCGGGCGGGATCGGCAGACAGGCGAGGGGGTGAGGGGTGATAGGTGGGGTTAATCATCCCCGCGAGCCTGCGACCGTCCATGACCTGGGAAACGGTCGATCTGACCCACGACGAGGCGGTGGCGACCCTGACGGTCGACAGGCCGGAGGCGCTCAACTCGCTGAACGTCGAGACGCTGGAGGCGATCGAGGAAGCGCTCGAGGAGGCCGAGCGCGAGTCGGTCCGCGCGCTGGTCGTGACCGGGGCGGGTGAGAAGGCGTTCGTCGCCGGTGCGGACATCTCCTACATGGCCGAACTCGGTAGCCAGGAAGCGCAGGAGTACGCCGAACTCGGCCACGGCGTGATGGACGCCATCGAGGCGTTCCCGGCACCGGCGGTCGCGGCCATCAACGGCTACGCGTTCGGTGGCGGGCTGGAACTCGCGATGGCCTGCGACCTCCGGGTCGCGGAGGAGGGTGCGCTCGTCGGACAGCCCGAGATCGACCTCGGGGTCGTCCCCGGGTTCGGCGGCACGCAGCGCCTGCCCGAACTCGTCGGCGACGAGTACGCCCGTCGACTGATCTACACGGGCGAACGTATCGACGCCGAGACGGCCCACGAGCACGGGCTCGTCGGCGAGGTGGTCGAGGACGCGAAGTCCCGCGCGAGCGAACTCGCCGGGGAGTTAGCGAGTCAGCCGGCGTTCGCGCTCCGCGCGGCCAAGGAGGCGATCAACCGGTCCGCCGGCGGCGACCGCGAGGGCGGACTCGCGTTCGAGCGACGGGCGTTCGCAGGGCTCGCCGGTTCGCACGACCAGCGCGAGGGGATGGCCGCGTTCCTGGAGGACCGCGAGCCCGAGTTCGAGTAACCGGGAGCCCGTACTCCGGTCAGCCGAACCGTCGCCACGCGATACGACCCACCCATCCGACGAAGAATCCACAGAGCGTGCCCGCGAGCCCGACGAGGAGGAACGCGCCCGCGATGGCCCAGAGCGGCGAGTCGGGGATCGGGAGCGGCGTCCCGAGTAGCGAGCCGAGCCCCCGACCGAGGACGACCGCGACCGTCCAGGCGACCGAGGGAAGAGCCCCGAGCGCGAGCGTCGGGACGAGTCCCCCGTCGAGCGTGGCGCTGGCGAAACCGACGACGGCCGGCAGCGCGAAGACGACCGCCGGGAGGACGACACCGTAGGCCTCGTCGAACCAGTACTCCGAACCGACTGCGCCGGTCGCGACCGTCAGGCCGACGAGTGCGGCGACCGCCAGCCCGTGACCGGCGAGCAGCGGACGTACGTGGCGAGGGCGTCCGGAGAGTGGGACCGAGTCGACGATGGAGGGCATCGACGCGACTTGAACGGACGCGGACGAGAACCTTGTGGGGCGTCACGGCACCATCAGTGGGAGGTCTAGCCCGCCCCAATGGGGGATCACGCGGGATCCGAACGGTCGGCGTGAAGGGGTGGGCTTTTGCTCCCGGGCCGACTTCGGGGACCTATGCCGTTCGTCACCCGTCTCACGCTCCAGTCCGGCGACCGCGAGAGCTTAGAGCGGGTCGTCACCGACATCAAAGAACGGGCGGCGCGCAAGGGCGCGGAGTTCCGCGGGCCGAACCCCGAACCGCTCCAGGAGGTCCGCGTCCCGATGTACAAGCGGCTCTCGCCCGACGGCGGTCAGTTCGACGCCTGGGGGTACACCGTCTACGTCCGGACCATCGCCATCGTCGGCCACGACGACTTCGCGCGGGAGATCGCCGGCGAGGAGTACCCTCCTGGTATCCACCTCGAAGTCGAGGTCGAGCAGGTCCGGAACGCCGGGTGAGCGGAGCGCCGTCGGTCGGGGTGTGGAGCGCACCACGCCTACCTTCTTGACCCTCCCCCGCGTCTCGCCCGGTATGAGTCAGCAGCTGTCCCGACGCGATCGGCTCGTGGCGCTCCGGCGTGAACTCCACCGCAAGCCCGAACCTGCGTGGCGGGAGTTCTGGACGACCGCACGCATCGTCGAGGAGCTCGAATCCGTGGGTGTGGACGAACTCCACGTCGGCCCGGACGCCATCGACCCCGACCTGCGGATGGGCGTCCCCGACGACGAGGAGATCGAGGAGTGGTACGAGCGGGCCCTGGAGGCGGGCGCGGACGAGTCCGTTCTCGAACGGCTCCGCGGGGGGAACACGGGCGTCGTCGCTGTCCTCCGTCGGGGGGAGGGACCGACCGTCGGGCTCCGGGTCGACATCGACGCGCTCCCGCAGCGCGAGAGCGAGGACTCGAAGCACCTCCCGGCGAGCGAGGGGTTCCGGTCGGAGCACGAGGGGAACATGCACGCCTGCGGCCACGACGCCCACGCCACGCTCGGTATCGGCGTCATCGAGGCGGTGAAGGAGAGCGACTTCGCGGGGACGTTGAAAGTGTTCTTCCAGCCGGCCGAGGAGGTCATCGGCGGCGGGGAGGCGCTGGCGAAGTCCGGCCACCTCGACGACGTGGACCACCTGTTCTCCGCCCACGTGGGCCTCGACCACCCGACGGGCGAGGTGGTCGCGGGCATCGACGGGTTCCTCGCGGTGACGCACGTCCGGGCCGACTTCCACGGCCATCCCGGACACGCCGGTGCCCGTCCCGAGGAGGGCCGCAACGCCGTCCAGGCGATGGCCGCGGCCGTCCAGGGACTCTACGGCATCCCCCGCCACTCCGATGGCGTCACCCGTGTCAACGCCGGGCACGTCGGCGGCGGGACGGCCTCGAACATCATCCCCGAGCACGCCTTCGCCGAGATCGAGGTCCGCGGGGGAACGACCGAGCTCCGGGACTACATGCTCGACCGCGCGATGGACGTTCTCGATGGCGCGGCGGAGATGCACGACTGCGAACTGGAGACCGCGATCGAGGGGGCTGCCCCCTCGGCGACGAGCGACGAGTCGCTGGTCGACCTGGTGGCGGAGGTCGCGTCGGGCGTCGCGGGCGTCGAGAACGTCGTCCGCCGGGACACGCTCGGCGGGAGCGAGGACGCTACGTATCTCATGCAGCACGTTCAGGACCGGGGCGGGGACGCGACGTACGTCGGTGTCGGGACGGACCACCCGGGGGGCCACCACACCTCGACGTTCGACGTCGACGAGGACTCCCTGGAGATCGGCGTGGACGTACTCGCGGGGGCCATCCGCGAGGTGGTCGGCGGCGACGGCGACCGGTAGTCGGCCCCGACGAACCGCTCGGCCTGCGCCGAAGACACCTATTTGTCCGGGACCGTCGTTCCACTGTATATGAGCTCAGGAATACGAAACACTGGACGCGAGGAATCCAGGCTATCGCGGCGCGACTTCATGCGGCGGGGGGCCGTCGGGGCGGCCGCGGCCGCCGCCGGGAGCACCGCGACGGGGACGGCGAGCGCACAGACGACCCACACCGTCGACATGACCGACGCGCTGGTGTTCGACCCCGACCAGTTGACCATCGCCCCTGGCGACACGGTCGTCTGGGAGAACGTCGGGTCTGTCGGCCACAGCGTCACGGCCTACGAGGACGAGATCCCCGAGGAGGCCGAGTACTTTGCCAGCGGCGGGTTCGACTCCGAACAGGCCGCCCGCAACGCCTACCCCGAGGGCGACATCCCCGGCGGGGAGAGCTTCGAGCACACGTTCGAGGTCGAGGGGGAGTACGGCTACTTCTGCATCCCCCACGAGTCGGCGGGGATGGTCGCCAGCCTCACCGTCGGGGAGGGGGGTGGCGGAGGGACGCCGACGGGCGGTGGGGGGCCGTCGATTCCACCCGTTCCGGGGAGCGCCCGGACGCTCGCGCTGGCGACGATCTTCGGTCTGCTCTCGACGCTCGGTCTCGCCTACTTCTTCATGCGGTACGGCGGGAATTACGCCGACGAGGAGGGGTGAGTCGACAGCCCGACCGGAACGGTCCGTTCGCGGTAGATGCCAGAACGACAGGCCACGGTGCGGTTGCGGTATCACCAGCTCACTCACTCGCCCCGAGGCGCGGAGCGCCGAGGGGCGCAGTTTTTCCCCACGTTTTTCCGACGAGGGGTGCCGAGCGAGCGCAGCGAGCGAGGGCACCCGAGGAGGAAAAAGTGGGCTTTAGTACTTGGGCTCGGCCCCGGTCGCGGCGTAGATGTCGTCCATGATCTCGTCCCGTCGCGAGCGCCAGACCTCGAACCCGTCGGGGGAATCGGGATAGGCCTCGTAGTGGGCGAGCAGGCGGTCGGCGAGGTTCTTCGTCTCCCAGAGGTCGTACAGCGTCCCCCAGTGGCCGAACGACTTGACCGCGGTGCGGAGCTTGAGCGCGAGGCCGATCTGCGCCGAGCCGGAGTAGAGCGCCTCCGAGAGCTTTCCCATGGGGAGCGCGGCGAGGAGGCTCATCAGATCGTCGAGGTCGTAGGCCGTCGAGAAGACGTTGTAGACGTCGAGCGCGGCGTACCTGGCCCCGAAGTGGTCCATCACGCGGGCGTTGTACTCCCAGAGCGTGGCATCGCTCACGTCCCCCGACTCGATCGCCTCGATGACCTGTTCGGCGGCGTAGGTCCCGGCGTAGGCCGCACCGGCGATGCCCCCGCCGGTGGTGGGGTTGACGTGGCCGGCGGCGTCGCCGACGGCGACGAACCCCGGCGCGGTGGCGGAGTCGTACGGCCGGCGGGTGGGGAGCGCGGCCCCGAGCTTGTCGACGACCTCGGCACCCCGGAACTCCGGTCGGTTCCGGAGGTCGTCCCGGAGGTCGTCGACGAGCTTCATCGGCTGTTCGTTCATCTGGAAGCCCAGCCCGGCGTTGATCGTGGTCGACGTCCGCGGGAAGTACCAGAGGTATCCGGCGGCCCGCTTGGTGGGCTTGAACACCAGCGCGTCGGACCACTCGACCGGCTCGGGCACCTCGACGATTTCCCGGTAGGCGGAGGCGAACTGCGAGTACCGGACGTTCGTGTCGAAGGTCGCCCCCGAGAGGTCGGCCTTGTCCTGGAGGATCGAGAGCGAGCCCGCGGCGTCGATCACGACGTCGGCCTCGTACTCGGCCGGGTCGCCCTTCCGGATGGCCTTCAGACCCGTCACCCGTCCGTCGTCGGCCTGGACGACGTCGTTGACGACGGTGTCGTAGTGGAACTCCGCGCCCGCCTCCTCCGCACCCTCGATGATCCGGCGGCCGTATTCCCAGCGGTCGATGACCGCGAGTTCGCCCGGAACGGGGATCTCGAGGACGACGTCCTCGCTCGGGATCTCGAATCGGCCGTGGTCGACGTCCGTGTTCGTGAACGCGGGGAGGATCTGCGATTTGGGGATCGTCTCGGGGAACTCGTCGGCCCCCTTGAGCGCGTCCCCGCAGGCGATGTGGCCCGCCTCCTCGGCGTTCTTGCGCTCGACGACGGCGACGTCGTAGCCGGCCCGACCGAGGCGCGCCGCGGCGTAACACCCCGCTGTGCCCGCGCCGACGACCGCCACGTCGAACGTGTGGGTGGTCATGGACCCCACTCACGGCGCACGGAGCAAAACCCTTTATTCTCCGACCGGTCGGAATACGGCCCCGGACCGACGAGGAGTGAAGAACCGCGAAGACGGGGGTCCCGGCGGCGGCGGGTGGAAAGAGTTTAGGCCGGTCTGGTGGAATCCCGTGGCATGGCCGAGTACACCGTCGAGTTCGTCGGGACGGGTGAGGCGATCACCTGTTCGGACAAGCAGACCATCCTCAGCCGGTGTATCGAGGAGGGGATCGCACAGGAGTACTCGTGTCGGGTCGGGATGTGTCTGGCCTGTTCGGCCGAGATACTCGAGGGGGAGGTGGCCCAGACGGTCGCGGTCAAGCGCGGGCTGACCGAGGCAGAGGCCGAGAAGTACGCGCTCACCTGTATGGCCCGGCCGCAGTCGGACCTCAGGCTCGACCGCGGGAAGTACCCGCCGAGCATCGAGGGGGACGCGGCCGGGTCGGCGGCCGTCGCCGACGACTGAATCACCACTCTTCACGAGAAGAGGTGCGCTCGCGTCAGTTCGACGGGCGAGAGATCGCCGGAGCGGACGACGGCGGCGAGGTCGGTCGCGCTCTGGTGACAGCGATAGCGGGACATACGCCACGGTCGGATGGGTGGCTGTTAACTGTTGGCGGTCAGCAGGGGTCACTCTGTCGACCACAGAAAGAAAACACGACAGAAATCAATTTGCCAGACTTTGCATGAGTGGCACAACGATTGAATACCGTATCTACTCCGGCGAAGAGGTGATTACACCCTCTCCACTTGAGGTATACAAGTGCCAATTGGGTCCCTCTCCACTGGGGCTATCCTCGGAGCGATAGCGACGCTGACAGGCGCAGGTATTCCACTGTTCTACCGATATGTATGGGGTTCAAAATCTCACGTATCCCTATCCAGACTGACGACGACCGAGGATTCTGAATGGCGTGATGGTCGAAACAACAACTTGCCAGTCTGGTCACGACGAATCCTCGTTCGAGCATCGAATAGTGGGTGGAGAGACGGCGTCATCAGTCAGGTCACGCTTGACGAGGTTGTACTGTCGGGCAAGTCCGGACACACAATCATTAGCGCGCCTGAAGATAGCGTCCACAAAATCAAGTTGGAGCATTATTCCGAGGCAGGAGAAAATACACATCTCACTCTCCAGCAACGGACTAGTTACCGTGGACAGATCGTTGGTGGCCGGAGCGACGAACTGATGGGAATTATTCCGTTCATCCTGCAGGAAAGCGAACTGGGTGAGGAGATGAAAGAGGCCAAGAAAGGATTGTTCAAATTCTCGTTCACCGTTGAGGACAACAAGAGGGTCTACTATACAAGCGTGAACGTATCTACTTCTCTTGAAGACAGTACAGGCGGCAAACTCAGTCCTTCCATTTAGTAATTATAAATTGTATGGTGGACTCTCCATTGGTTCTTTCCTGCTGTGCGGAACCGCTAGCATACTCACTCGCCGAGCGAGCGCAGCGAGCGAGGCGCAGTTTTTCCCCACGTTTTTCTGACGAGCGGTTCGCGCCTCCGGCGCGAACCCGAGGAGGAAAAAGTGGTGGCTAGTCGTCGGCGTTCGCCGCGTCCTCGGTTTCTTCCCCTCGCCCCTCGGCGTCGGCCCGCGGTCCGCCCGCGTGGCCCTCGTGGGCGACGGCAGTCTCGCGCAGGCGATCGGAGATAGCCGGGACGTCCTCGCGGGAGAGGCCACCACGTTCCTCGATCTCCTCCGTGGCCATCGGGAACGTCCGGGTGTCGTAGTGGATGCCGATGCCGGCCTTCGCCCCCTGGCCCATCGCCACGGGGATCTGGTTGTGCCCGGGGACGACGTCGCCGACGGCGTAGACCCCATCGACGCTGGTGCGGCCGTGGTCGTCGACCGCGATGGTGCCGTCGTCGGTGAGGTCGACGCCGAGCGATTCGGCGAGGTCGGTGTTGTAGTCCGAGCCGTACATCGGGAATCCCCCTCTGTACTCCCGCCGTGTCCCGTCCTCGAAGACGAACGCCTCGAGCCAGCCGTCCTCGCGTTTCTCCATCGACTCGATCTCCGCCTCGATCACGTCGACGGGGTGGGCCCGCAGCTGTGCGTCGGTCTCCTCGCTCCAGGCCGGCTCCTCGCCGCGCAGGAGGAGGTCGACCTCGGGCGTGAAGTTGAGCATGATCATCGCGACGTGGGCGGCGGCCTCGCCGTTGCCCATCACGAACACCGGTTCGTCGACGAACATGAAGGCGTCACAGTGGAGACACCAGTGGAGTCCTCTCCCCGTGCGGGGGAGCGGCGGGTCGGGTCGGACGTCCGAGAACCCCGTGGCGAGTACCACCCGGTCGGTGAGTACCTCGACGTCGTTCGCGACGACGCGGAACCGGCCGTCGTCGGTCCGCTCGATGTCGGTGACGAAGTCGCGGTGGTAGGCCGCGCCGTACGCCTTCACCTGCTCGACGGCAGTCTGCAGGAACTCGTTACCCGAGACCTCCTCGGTGACGCCGATGACGTTGTGGGTATCGAGCATCATCGCGGCGCGGCCGCCGCCGCGGTTTATCACCGCTGTGTCGTGACCGAGCCGCGTCGTGTAGAGTGCCGCCGTCAGTCCCGCGGGACCGCCCCCGACCACCGCCACGTCGTACTCCGGAACGTCTTCGCTCATTCACTCCCGCGTAGGAGCGCGGACCACATGAACGTCAGGTAGGTCCGGTAGGTCGGACGCACGACCGGGAAAGCACCCCGTTACCGAGTGACGGACGGGGGACTTCGTGCCCCGGATCGGGCGAGATCACCGGGGGCTCGCGGCTCAGTGGTCGTCCTCGCGCCACTTCTGGCCGCACTCGACGCAGGTGAAAAAGCGGGTCTCGGACTCGTCGGCCGAGCGGATCTGCTTCATCTCGTAGCGCGCCCGCTCGCCGTCGCAGTCGGGGTTGATACATCTGACCTTCGTGGTCGGGCCGATCTCCGCGTCGTCGACGTCGGACATGTCGACGATACCGTCGTCGGCCTGGTCCTCGGTCGTGGTCATCGATTCCTCGGTCGCCGAGTCCCGGAGCTCCTCGTGCCCGCAGGACCGGCAGACCCAGGTGTCCCCCTCGGTGTGCATCATCGAGCCGCACTCGTCGCAGAACTGCATCCTTGCCCCGGAGCTAATCGACGGGGTGGTTTGAGGGTTGCGGGTCCGGTCGGACCCAGGTTGCCCGGCTACAGCAGGTATCGGTCCGGATTCTCGCTCATGTCGACGAACGAGTCGGCCGAGTCGAGGAGCTCCTCGGCGGTGGACTCGGCGAAGGAGAACACCTCGATGCGGACGCCCTCGTGGCGGAGGTGCGAGCAGAGCCGCGAGAAGTCCCCGTCGCCCGAGCAGAGCACGAGCGTGTCGACGTGGCTCGCGAGCGTGACGGCGTCGAGCGAGATGCCGACGTCCCAGTCTGCCTTCTTCGAGCCGTCGCCGAACGTCTTGATCTCCTTGATCTTCGCCTCGAAGCCGATGTCGCGAAGCGCGTCGAAGAAGTCCTCCTCGGCGGGCGAGTCCGCGCGGATGACGTACGCGATGGCGCGGACGAGTTCGCGGTCGTGGACGGCGGCGTCGAGGAGACCGGTGTAGTCGATGTTCCGCGAGTAGAGGCTGTGAGCGGTGTGGTAGAGGTTCTGCGAGTCGGCCAGGACGGCGACCCGCTGGTTCGGGTGGATCGGCGGCATTCCGTACGGGTGGATGGTAGGCTCCGGCGGATATGTCTTCGCATCGGCTCCCGCACTCGGTCCGGGCGGCTCGAACGGCTCGAACGCCCGGAACGGATGGAACGGTCCCGATCCGGACGGCGGTCCCCCGACGCAAGCGTTTTGCTCCGCCCGTCACAACGGGAAGTCATGACGTTCGATCCCAATGCGGGGCTAGCACAGGAGGATGTAGACGAGCGCGTGGAGGAGGCCATCGCGAACAACGACGTGGTCCTGTTCATGAAGGGGACGCCGCTGATGCCCCAGTGTGGGTTCTCGGACCGGGCGATAACGCTCATCGGGCGACACCGGGAGGAGTTCGAGACGGTCGACGTACTCGAGTCGCTCGACGAGTACCGCGCGGCCCTGGAGCGACACAGCGGCTGGGAGACCATCCCACAGACCTACGTGGACGGGGAGTTCGTCGGCGGGAGCGACATCCTCGCCGAACTCGAGGAGCGCGGCGAGCTCGGCGAGACGCTGAGCGCGTAAACCCGAAGCCGTCGTCGCGGGTGTGTGAACGTCTGTCAACCGGAAAGACAGCAGATATAAGTGAGGAACCCCTACAGTAAATCGACCACCCATCGTCAGGGGGTGCGTCGACCCCCGGGACAGGGAAACCATGACAAGCCGCGTATTCAGACTCCACTCGACACTCGAACTGCCTCTCGAAGACGTTCACGCCTATTTCGAGGATCCCGACCTCCCGGTCGAGATCGCGGACGTGGACATCACCCGCCGCAACAACACGCTCATCGTGAGCGCGGTCGCGGCGGAGGACAACATCTCGAAGTACACGCCGACGGCCCAGCTGAAGGCCAGCGTGACGGAGAACCGGGTCTACGAGAACGAGGACGGCGAGTGGGTCGAGGAGCCCCCGGAGCCCGAGCACGGCTTCGGCGGCGGTGGCGGCGGCGGCTCCGGCCCCCAGTGGACCAGTTTCGGCGAACAGCAACAGCAGGAGGAGGAGGAGGGCCCGAACTCGAAGCTCGTCGAGTACGCCTGCTTCAAGGGCGACCGCGAGACCGTCCTCCAGAACACGGCGCTACAGTACCCGATGTTCGAGGTGCTGTGTGACCTCGCCCGGACGGCCGAGAAGGGCTCGCTGACGGCCATCGCCGCCGTCGACGACCAGCTCGAGGCCGTCCGGATCGTCGACGGCGAGGAGCGAAAGGCCCAGCTCAAGGTAGTCGAGGACCCCACGGAGAAGGACAACAGCACCGTCAACTGGCGGGACAACAAGTTCATCTCCGGCTGAACGCTCCCCGACTTCTTCCTTCGACGCTCGACCGGTGGCGGGCGGACCATCAGGCCCTCCGATCCGTCCCGACCCATCGACGCACCTTTCTCCCCGCTCCGCGGGTCCGTCCGGGAACCCGACGCACTCCCCGAGGAATCCGTTCGATCGCCCAGCCTCGCCTCCGCGATGCTCGTCTGCCTCGTTCGTCCCTCCCTCGTCGGTTCGGTCGGCTTACCCCTGTGAACCGGTATCGAAACCGGAGCGAATGAAAAGACATTTCCGGAACCTAATTACATGTTATTACGAGGATGAGCGACGACTTTCCAGACTACCTCGACGTCGACTACACCGACGGCGAGGGCGAGACGGCCGAGGACTACCCGAGTATCGAGCACAAGATCGAGAAGGCCATCGAGGTCACGCAGACCGGCCTCGAACAGTACCACAACCCCGCCATCATGTGGACGGGCGGGAAGGACTCGACGCTGACGCTCTACTTCGTGAAGCAGGTCGCGGACCGGTTCGACCTGGATATGCCACACGCGGTGTTCCTCGACCACTACCAGCACTTCGAGGAGCTGATGGAGTTCGTCGAGCGCTGGGCCGACGAGTGGGACCTGGAGGTCATCTACGCCCGTAACGAGGACGTCGGCGACTACGTCGAGGAGCACGACCTGGAACCCGGCGACGACATCGAGGTCTCGGAGCTCTCCGAGCACAACCAGCACCACGTGCGTGACATCCTCGAGTACGAGGAGGACACGTTCCCGTTCCTGCTGGACACCTACGTCGGCAACCACCTGCTGAAGACGGTCGCGCTCAACAACGCGCTCGAGGAGTACGACATCGACGGGATCATCTCGGGCATCCGCTGGGACGAACAGGAGGCTCGCGCGGACGAGACGTTCTTCAGCCCGCGGCACGACCCCGAGATCTACCCGCCCCACGACCGCATCCAGCCGATCCTGCAGTTCGACGAGAGCGACGTCTGGGACGCCTTCTGGTACTTCGTCGTTCCCGACACCGTCGAGGACTTCCCCGAGGAGGGGTACGTCCCCCAGGACTTCGACGACCTGCCGAACGGACTCACTCACGAGGACATCCCCGTCTCGCCGAAGTACTTCGAGGGGTTCCGCTCGCTCGGCAGCGAGATCTCGACGACGAAGGCCGACCAGGAGCCCGCCTGGCTCCAGGATCTGGACAACACGACCGAGCGCGCGGGCCGCGCCCAGGACAAGGAGGACCTGATGGAGCGCCTGCGCGACCTCGGCTACATGTGAACGGTACTCACGCGACCCCCGTTCCGTAACCGACTTTCCGCTCCCGCCCCTCGTTTCTCCCGTGACGAACGAACTATCCGAGCGGGTAGCCTCGACGACGAGCGGGATGCCGACGCTCGGGCTCGGTACGTGGCAGAACGACGACCACGAGGAGGTCGCCGAGTCGGTGCGGACGGCCCTCGAAGCCGGGTATCGCCACGTCGACACCGCCCAGGCCTACGGTAACGAGGCCGGCGTCGGCGAGGGGATCGAGTCAGCCGACGTCGACCGCGAAGAGGTCTTCCTCGCGACGAAGGTGTGGACGGACAACCTCGCCCACGACGACGTCCTCGCCTCGACCGAGGAGAGCCTCGAGAAGCTCGGCACGGACTACCTCGACCTCCTGTACGTCCACTGGCCGTCCGGGGCGTACGACCCCGAGGGGACGCTCTCGGCGTTCGAGGAACTCCGCGAGGACGGACGGATCGAGCGAATCGGCGTCTCGAACTTCGAGCCCGAACACCTCGACCGCGCGACGGAGGTGCTCGGCGAGTCGCCGTTCGCCCTCCAGGTCGAGATGCACCCGCTGCTCCCCCAGCGCGAACTCCGGGAGTACGCCGAGGAGAACGGTATCGAACTGGTCGCCTACTCGCCGCTGGCCCGGGGTGAGGTGTTCGACGTGCCGGCGCTGAGCGAGGTCGCCGAAAAGCACGACGTCAGCGAGGCACAGGTGTCGCTGGCGTGGCTCCGCGAGAAGGGGATCACCCCGATCCCGAAGGCCACCGGCGAGGAACACATCCGTGACAACCTGGCGTCCCTCGATCTCGACCTCGACGCGGAGGACGTAGAGCGGATCGACGGCATCGACCGCGCCGATCGTCAGGTCGACCCGAGCTTCGCGCCCTGGTAACGGTCGAGACCGGCCCGGTCTCGTGATCGATCGGTGGAGGCCGGTGGGCGACGCCTACGCGAGCGTTGCACTCCGCGACGATCGATCTCCCGTATTCCGGGGCTCTCGCGCCATCGGAGAGGCGGCTTCAACGACCGTCCCCGTGACGGATGCTGACCGGTATCGACGCGCCTTTTACGCCACGGCCCCTCCCGATGACCATGAGCGAAGGAGCGACGGAACCGCGGAAGGCGAGCCCGTGGCCGGTCTTCGTGGCCGTGGGTCTGGCCGTCGCGGAGATCGGCGTGTTCCTCGACGGGCTCTACCCCCTCGCGGTCGCGGGGCTGTTGCTGTTCGTCGGGAGCGTCGCCGGCATCGTCAGCGAGGCGGGCTACGTCGACCGGCCGTGGCGGCTGCTCGGCGGGCTCGGGGTGGTGCTCGTCGCCGCCGGCGTCCTGGTCGTCTACTCGCAGGTCGGAACGGCGTTCCTCGACGCCTTCTCGACGCCCGACGGGGTCGTCTTCCGCGGGTTCGCCATCGCCGGTGCGGGGGTAGTGGCCGTCGCGGGCGGGCTCGCGGGGGCGTTCGTCGTCGACGCCGGACGCGAGCCGTTCGCCCCCTGACCGACGGGACGGAGTAGTAACGTCTTAGTGGCGTCACGCCCTCCCTCACGACAATGGCATCCGCCACACCGTTCGATCGCGACACCCTCCTCGACCTCACGGTCAACGCGATACCGCTCGGCATCATGCTGTTCTTCATCGCCGTGTTCCTCCTCGTCAACCCGTTCGGGTCGGACCCGGTCGGGACCGTGATCCAGATCTCCATCGTCGCCGTGACGTTCGTCGCGCTGTTCATCCTCACCTACGTCTCGGGGAAGGCCATCTCCAAGTCCGAGCGTGAACTCGAGGAGAAGGGAATCGCGGGCGTCTCCGAGTCCGTCGGGGCCGACGACGCCGAGGACGAGACGGTCGCCGGCGAACTCGAGACCGGCGAGGCGGACGGGACGGACGAGACGACCACGGAGCGCTGAGCGGCGCGCGACCGTTCGGATTCCGCCGGTCGCACCGCGGGATGGGCTGCGGTTCGGCGCTCGCCGACTCGACGTTTATTGTCGATACACCGCTTATAAGCATCGGAGCGTCGTCCCCCGGTTCGCATAACACAACCTTTCTAAGCCCGTGGTCCTATCCTCGAACCATGGCAGGAGAGCAGCTCGCGCTCACCGTCCTCGCCGGGGTCCTGCTCGTCGGGGTCTTCGCCCTGGTGAGCCGCCAGGGTGACCTGCGCAGCTACACGCCCCTCGGAGGCGGCGCCGGGTACGGTGGCGAGAGCGAGCACGGACACAGCGAGAAACCGGCGGGACTCATCCGCTGGTTCACGACCGTCGACCACAAGGACATCGGCATCATGTACGGCCTGTACGCCACCATCGCGTTCCTCTGGGGTGGCGCGGCCGTCTTCCTGATGCGCATCGAGCTCGCCGCCCCGGGGTTCGACATCATGCAGGCGCAGTTCTACAACAGCCTGCTGACGAGCCACGGGATCACGATGCTATTCCTGTTCGGGACGCCCATCATCGCGGCGTTCGCGAACTACTTCGTCCCGCTGCTGATCGGTGCGGACGACATGGCGTTCCCCCGGATCAACGCCATCGCGTTCTGGCTGCTCCCACCGGCGGCGTTGCTCATCTGGGCCGGGTTCTTCACCGCGCCGCTGACGGGTAACGAGATCGCCCCCGCACAGACGAGCTGGACGATGTACACGCCACTGTCGGTCGAACAGGTCAACCCGGGCGTCGATCTGATGCTCCTGGGTCTGCACCTCTCGGGGGTCTCGGCGACGATGGGTGCGATCAACTTCATCGCGACCGTCTTCACCGAGCGCGCCGAGGACGTCAACTGGGCGAACCTCGACATCTTCTCCTGGACGATCCTCACCCAGTCGGCGCTCATCCTCTTCGCGTTCCCGCTGCTGGGCTCGGCGCTGATCATGCTCCTCCTCGACCGCAACCTCGGTACGACGTTCTTCGCCGTCGAGGGCGGCGGCCCGATCCTCTGGCAACATCTGTTCTGGTTCTTCGGCCATCCCGAGGTGTACATCCTCGTGCTCCCGCCGATGGGGCTGGTCTCCTGGATCCTCCCGAAGTTCGCCGGCCGCAAGCTGTTCGGGTTCAAGTTCGTCGTCTACTCCACCCTCGCCATCGGCGTCCTCTCCTTCGGCGTCTGGGCACACCACATGTTCTCGACGGGGATCGACCCGCGTATCCGGGCGTCGTTCATGGCCGTCTCGCTGGCCATCGCCATACCATCGGCCGTGAAGACGTTCAACTGGATCACGACGATGTGGAACGGAAAGATCCGCTTCACCGCGCCGATGCTATTCTGTATCGGCTTCATCAGTAATTTCGTCATCGGCGGTATCACGGGCGTGTTCCTCGCCGCGATCCCGGTCAACCTCGTCCTCCACGACACGTACTACGTGGTCGGTCACTTCCACTACATCGTGATGGGGATGATCGCGTTCGCCGGCTTCGGGGCCATCTACTACTGGTACCCGCTCGTCACCGGGCGGATGTATCAGCGGACGCTCGCGAAGTGGCACTTCTGGCTCTCGATGGTGGGGACGAACATCACGTTCTTCGCCATGCTCCTGCTCGGGTATCTGGGCATGCCCCGGCGGTACGCCACCTACGAGTTCGATCCGGCCATCGCGCCGCTCGCCGAGGTGACGAGCCTCCACCAGATCGCCACCATCGGCGCGATCATCCTCGCCGTCGCACAGCTCATCTGGGTCTGGAACCTCGTCCAGTCCTACTACGAGGGCCCGGTCGTCCAGGACGGCGACCCCTGGAACCTCAAGGAGGATGGGATGTTCGGCCGCGAGTTCCAGTGGTTCGAGTCCCAGCTCGACCGGTCGATGGTCGTCGCCGACGGCGGTGAGTCCGAAGAACGAGCCTCGTCGGAACTCCGTTCCGACGGCGGCGACGAGGACGACACCGTGATGACCGACGGCGGTGGGGAGGCGAGCGACGACGAGCCCACCCCGGCCGTCCGTCGCATCGACGACGAGTAGCGTAGCGCGGTCCGTATCCGGTAACGCCCCGTTTCTGTCGCCCGATCCACCGACGCGGGAGAGACGTCACTCCCCGGTCCCGGGTCTCCTCCACTGTCGTCTCACTTCAGAACGCTCCGGCGTGCGACGGCCGCCGTACGGACGGCGTGGTCCCCCTCGGGTCAGTCCTCGCCGAGGATCCCCGGCTCGGTCATCTTCCGCGGGTCGAGCACCTCGTCGGCCTCCTCCTCCGTGAGGTAGCCCTCCTCGACGACGACCTCCCTGACCGTCTTGCCCTCGTCGAGGGCCTGCTTTGCGACCTTCGCCGCGGCGTCGTAGCCGATGGAGGGGTTGAGCGCCGTCGCGAGCGCCATCGACTGCTCGACCTGCCGCTCACAGGTCTCGCGGTCGGCCTCCAGTTTGGCGACGAACCGCTCGGCGAACGTCTCGCTCGCGTTCGACAGCAGTTCGGCGGACTGGAGGTAGTTGTGCGCGATGACCGGCTTGTAGAGGTTGAGGTCGATCTGCCCCTCGGCGGCACCCGCCGAGACGGCGGCGTCGTTGCCGACCACCTGCTTGTGGACCTGGTTGACCGCCTCCGCGACGACGGGGTTGATCTTCCCCGGCATGATGCTCGACCCGGGCTGGTTCTCGGGCTGGTCGATCTCGCCCAGGCCATTCCTGGGGCCGGAGGCGAGCAGCCGGAGGTCGTTGGCGATCTTGTTCAGGCTCCCGGCGACGGTACGGAGCGCGCCGTGGGCCTCGCCCATCGCGTCGTGGGCGGCCTGGGCCTCGAAGTGATCGTCGGCCTCGCGGAACTCGACGTCCGTCTCCTCGGAGATGTACTCGGCGGCCTTCGCGGGGAACTCGGGGTGAGTGTTCAGTCCCGTCCCCACTGCCGTGCCGCCGAGCGCGAGCTCCGAGAGGTGCTCGCGGGTGTTCTCCACCCGCGTTATGCCCTTCTCGACCTGGGTGCGGTAGCCGCCGAACTCCTGGCCCAGCCGGACGGGGGTGGCGTCCTGGAGGTGGGTACGGCCGGTCTTGACGACGTCGTCGAACTCCTCGGCCTTCGCGTCGAGGGCGTCGACGAGCGTCTCCAGGGCGGGGAGGAGGTCCTTCTCGACCGCCTCGAGCGCGGCGACGTGCATCGCCGTCGGGATCACGTCGTTGCTCGACTGCCCGAAGTTGACGTGGTCGTTCGGGTGGATCTCCCTGGTACCTATTTCGCCGCCGGAGAGCTCGGTCGCGCGGTTGGCGATCACCTCGTTGGCGTTCATGTTCGAGGAGGTCCCCGAACCGGTCTGGAAGACGTCGACCGGGAACTGGTCGTCGTGCTCGCCAGCGATGACCTCGTCGGCGGCCTCGACGATGTGCTCGGCCTTCTCCTCGGGGACGAGCCCGAGGTCGACGTTCGCCCGTGCCGCGGCCTTCTTCACCACGCCGAGCGCGCGGACGAACCGCCGGCCGAACGTGATCCCCGAGATCGGGAAGTTCCCGACTGCGCGCTGGGTCTGTGCGCCCCAGTAGGCGTCGGCCGGCACCTGCATCTCGCCGAGGCTGTCCCGCTCCGTGCGGTAGTCCCGCTCGTCGCTCATGGACGGGGCCAGGCGTTCCAGGGGCGTAAAGCGTTCCGGATGGCCTCCGGACTCACGGAGTCCCGTGGTTCACTCGCCGCCGAGTAACAAATTTATTACCGCGTCGGGCCGACCGTGACAACATATGACGGGTGACAGTAGTTTACACACCAGAGACGTCGAACGGGACGTCAGGGAGCTGGGATCGATGCTGGGCGAGGTGCTGGAGGCACAGACCTCCCGGTCGGCGTTCGAGCTGGTCGAGTCGGTGCGGACCGACGCCATCGGGTACCGCCGCGGCGAGGTCGACTCGCGGGCGGGCGTGCGCCGGACGCTCTCGGATCTCGGGGAGGAGGAGTCGAGCGTCGTCGCCCGCGCGTTCACGACGTACTTCGAGCTGGTGAACGTCGCCGAGGAGCGCGAACGGGTCCGTGCGGTCCGCGAGCGCGAGGCCGCGGGGACGCTCGGCGACAGCATCCCGGCGGCGGTCGACCGGCTCGCGGAGGCCGGCGTCGACGCCGGGACGGTCGAGTCGATCCTGGGGGATATCCTCGTCGAGCCGACGTTCACCGCACACCCCACGGAGGCCCGGCGGAAGACGGTGAAGGCGAAGCTCCGGAGCGTCCGTCGCGGCCTGGACGAACTCGACACGCGGCGGCTGTCGGCGGCCGAGGAACGGGGGGTCGAGCGGCGGCTCGCCGCGGAGGTGACGGGCCTCTGGCAGACCCCACAGGTGCGGGACCGCCGGCCGGAGCCGATCGACGAGGCGCTGAACGTCCAGTGGTACCTCGAGAACACCCTCTTCGACGTCGTCGGCGACGTCTACGACCGGCTCGAACGGGCGCTCGACGAGCGGTACGACGAGCCCGTCGAGGTGCCGAAGCTGTTCGAGTTCCGGTCGTGGGCCGGGTCGGACCGCGACGGCAACCCCCACGTCACCCCCGAGACGACGGCCGAGACGCTCGAACGCCAGCGTGAGGTCGTCCTCGACCGCTACCGGGAGGCCCTCGGGCGGCTCTCGGGCGTGCTCAGCCAGGACGACCGGCGGATCTCGACCAGCGGGGTGATCCGGGAGCGCATCGAGGTCCACGGCGAACGACTCCCCGGCGTCGTCGAGCGAGTGCAGGAGCGCTATCCGCACGAGCCCTACCGTCAGCTGTTGAAACTGATGGCCGAGCGCGTCGAGCGTGTCGGCAGGGTCCGTCCCGGCGGCTACTCGGGACCCGGGGCGCTGCTGTCGGATCTGGACGCCCTCGCTGACGATCTCCGGGCGAACGGGGCCGAGAGCGTCGCCTCGACCCACGTCGACCCGCTCCGCCGGCAGGTCCGCACGTTCGGCTTCTCGCTGGCGAGTCTCGATCTGCGCGACCACCGGGAGAACCACACGACCGCCGTCACCGAGGTCCTGGCCCGGGAGGGCATCGACTACGAGGGTATGGACGAGGACGAGCGTGTCGACCTGCTGACCGAGGCGATACTCGAGGACGGTCCCGTGATCGACGTCTCGGCGACGGAGGGGCTCTCCGAGACGGCGGGCCGCGTGCTCACGCTGTTCGACCGGACGGCCGACTGGCAGGCCGAGTACGGGGCCGACGCCATCGACACCTACTGCATCTCGATGACCGAGGAGCCGTCCCACGTCCTCGAAGTGCTGTTCCTCGCCGACCAGGCCGACGTCGTCGACCTCCCCGGTTACTCGGGGCTCGACGTCGTGCCGTTGCTGGAGACCGAGGCGGCGCTGGACGGTGCACGGCGCATCATGGGGACGCTGTTCGAGAACGAGGCCTACGCCGCGGCGCTCGCCGCCCGCGACGGGGTTCAGGAGGTGATGCTCGGCTACTCCGACTCGAACAAGGAGAACGGCTACCTCGCGGCGCAGTGGTCGCTCCACCACAACCAGAAGCGTCTCGCGGGGATCACCGACGACTACGGGGTGGAGCTCCGGCTGTTCCACGGCCGCGGCGGCTCCATCTCCCGCGGCGGGGGGCCGATGAACGACGCGCTGCTGGCGCTCCCCACCGAAACGGTCACCGGCCAGGTCAAGTTCACCGAACAGGGCGAGTCCATCGCGGAGAAGTACGCGGAGCCGAGCATCGCCCGCCGGAACGTCGAGCAGATGCTGAACGCGCAGATCCGTGCCAGACACGCCGCGCTCGACGGCTCCGACGAGCCGACCGACGCCCGGTGGACCGAGGCGATGGCCACCGCCGCGGCGGCCGCCCGTACCGAGTACCGCGACCTCCTGGAATCCGACGGGTTCGTCGCGTACTTCGAGCAGGCGACGCCCATCACGGTCATCGAGGGACTGAACCTCGGCTCCCGGCCGGCCTCGCGGAGCGGCAAACGGACGGTCGAGGACCTCCGGGCCATCCCGTGGGTGTTCTCCTGGACGCAGGCCCGGTGTATCCTCCCGGGGTGGTACTCGCTCGGTACCGGAATCGAGGCCTATCTCGACGACGGCGGCGACGTCGAGACGCTCCGGGAGATGTACGAGTCGTGGCCGTTCTTCCGGACGACGCTCGACAACGCGGCGATGGCGCTCGCCCGGACCGATCTCGAGATCGCCGCCGAGTACGCGAGCGCGGCCGATCCCGATCTCGAGCGCCGGTTCTTCCCCCGCCTGCGTGCGGAGTACGAGCGGACCGCCGACCTCGTCCTCGAGGTGACGGACCGGGAGTCGCTCGTGCGCCGCGACTGGCTCTCGGAGAACCTGGAGCGGCGCAACCCGTACGTCGACCCGCTCAACCTCCTCCAGGCCCGGCTGCTCGGCCAGGATCACCTCACCGAGACGGAGCGGCGTACCCTCCGGCTGACCGTGAAGGGGATCGCCGCCGGCATGAAGAACACTGGATGACCGCTAGAGACCGTGAGAAATTTTACTCGTAACTGAGTAAATTTACCCGAAGTCTTTTATCCCCGCGTCGCCTACTCCGAAACGAGATGAACGTGAAGAAGCTACTCCTACCCGTCGGTAGCACGGACGTCGACCGAACCGAGAGTCTCGTCGACGCGGTTTCGAGCGTCGCCGACCCCGGCGAGACGGTCGTCGGCCTGCTACACGTCTACGACCGGGAGGACTACACCGAACTGCGCCGTCAGATGAACGTCGCCCCCAACTCGGAGGTCACGCCCGCGACCGTCGCCCGGCGGCGGACCGACGTCCGGCGGATCCGGACGGCGCTCGAGGAGCGTGGCTTCGACGTCACCGTCCTCGGGGCGCTCGGCGACCGTGCGGACGGCATCATCCGCGAGGCCGGGGACTGGAACGCGGACCTGGTCGTCGTCGGCGGCCGCAAGCGCTCGCCGACCGGCAAGGCCGTCTTCGGCTCCGTCGCACAGAAGGTCATGATGAACGCCCCGTGCCCGGTCACCTTCGTTCGCGACGAGACTGGCAGGGATACGGAGACGGAGCGCCGCGCGGCTACGCCGACCCGGTAGACCCGGTGATCGCGGCCGCGACGACCTCCAGCGGGTGGCGGATCTCGTAGCCCGTCCCGTGTTCCATCTGCATCGCGCAGGTGGGACACTCCGTCATCCCCGTCTCGCCGGGCACGCCCCGCATGTGCTCGAACATCTCCTCGCCGATCGCCATCGAGGTGTCGTAGTGCTCCTCCTTCCAGCCGTAGGTCCCCGAGATGCCCGAACAGGAGTCACCCACGTCGGCGACGTCGACCCCCTCCATCCCGCCGAGTAGCTCGACGGCCAGGCCGTCGAGCCCCTGGTTGCGTGCGTGACACGGCGCGTGGTAGGCGAACGCCCCCTCCAGTTCCCCCTCTACCGACGACCCCCGGAGGTCCCCCGCGAGGTCCTCGTGGATCCGGAGGTACTCCAGGGCCTCCCAGGTGTTCGCGGCCACTCGATCCGTTTCCTCGAAGTCGAACAGTTCGGGGTACTCCTGGCGGAGCGCCATCGAACAGGAGGTGCACGAACAGACGACGTCGTACCCCTCCTCGACGAGTTCGGCGAAGGTCTCGACGTTGAACCGCGCCGCGCGCCGCGCGTCGTCGAGCATCCCGTTGGCGAACATCGGCGTCCCCGAACACCGCTGTTCCGGGACACGGATCTCGTAGCCGTAGTGCTCGAACAGTTCGACCAGTGCTCTCGCCACCTCCGGCGTGTTGTAGTTCGCGTAGTCGCCGTGGAAGTACGCTACTCGCCTGTCCTCGCTCCGGATCTGCGCCCCTCCCCGGTCCGACCACCACCCACGGAACGTCTCGGTGGCAAACTCCGGGAACTCGCGCTCGGCGGTGATACCGAGGAACCGTTCGTTCACCGCCTGGACGAGCGCGTTCCCCATCACGGCGTTCGTGAGCCGGGGCACCTTCGAGCCGAACCGGGCGAGGGTACCGTAGTTGGCGAGGATACGGTTGCGCCAGTACGCCGCCGAGAGACGCGACATCTCCTCGGCGACGTACTCGCCGCGGGCGGTGTTGTGCATCTGCGAGAGCGGGACCCCAGCGGGACAGGCGTCGTCACACCGCATGCAGTTCGAGCACTTCATCACCGACTCGTCGACGCTCGCGTCCCCCTTGCGCTTCAGTCGCCACTGTTCGGGCCCCTGGAACTTCGGGCCGGGGAAGTCGTCGTCGACCGCCGCGACCGGGCAGTTCGTATCGCAGGTCGAACACTTGTAGCACGGGTCGGCCCCCGGGCGCAGGTCCATCTCCTCGCTCTCCGGGAACACTTCGACCGGGTCGTCGGACTGCTGTGTGTCACTCATAGGTGTACGCTCTCGCCCGCGTTCCTGCCGGCGACGACCCCCGTCGCCAGCGAGATGCCGCTCCCCGACTTCTCGGCCGCGAAGTCAGCCCCTCCGAGGACCGCCCCCGCCGCACGGAGGTTCTCGAACTCGGCCTCCCCGTCGGGCGCGGTCGGCCGCAACGACCCGTCGGGGACCACCCCGAACCGCGCGAACGGGTGGTCGCCGAACGCGCGCTCGGCCGACCACCCGTAACGGTCCTCGGGGTGGGGCACGTGGCACTCGAAGACCGGTTCACGCACCGAGTTACGGTCGGAGTCGATACCCCCGCCCACGAGCCCGCCCGTCGCCAGGACGTACTCGCTCGCCGAGTACGGTACCCGCTGGTGGGTCCGCTCGACGAGGACGCGCTCGATCCGTCCGTCCCGGGCGTCGTAGCCGACGACGGGGTTGCCCGTCTCGATGCGGACGCCGGCCTCGCGGGCCGCGGCGTAGA
The DNA here is from genome assembly GCF_037335815.1 of Salinirubellus litoreus. NCBI lineage: Archaea > Methanobacteriati > Methanobacteriota > Halobacteria > Halobacteriales > Natronomonadaceae > Salinirubellus > Salinirubellus litoreus. Next base: position 2,101,092 of record NZ_CP147841.1, read on the forward strand.
GCCGGTCCTCCAGGCGTAGTCCCGGTAACGAGGGCGGCCCCATCGGTACCTCGAAGACGTCGGCACCGAGCTCCGCCTCGAGAAGCAGGCGGACCTCCTCGGGCCGGTCGTCGCCCAGCACCGCCGGGAACCCCACCCGATTCTCCCCATCCAGGTACGGCTTGACCGCCTCGGCCAGCGCCGTCCGGCCCCCCATCGCGCGCCCCTCGAACTCGACGTCCTCGTCGCGGTCGAGCAGGTGTGCGTACCGGGTCACCTTCGCGTCCGCACGGAGGTCCCCCGGGAACCGGACGGTGACCCCGCGGGTCCCGAAGGGGACGTCCGCGTTCCCCAGGTGGGCGGCGGCGGCCGGCGCGTCGAAGTCGACCAGCGTCTCGAACCCCACGAGGAGGGCGTCCTCGGTTCGACTCGCGAGCCCCGCGGCCACGCTCTCGGGGTAGCGCGCGGTCGGCTTTACCGTGCCGCCGTGGGTCGGAACGAGCGCGTTCGTCCGCGTGTGGTCCCCCCGGTAGGTATCGCCGACCGCCCCGTCGAAGAGGTCGAGTCCCGACTCGATAGCCTCGATACCGACCGCCGAGTAGGGGTGTGTCTCGGGGAGGTCCTCGACCGCGGCGAGGGGGTCGACCAGCGGCCCTTCCCCGTCCGGGGCGTACCCGAGGACGTCGATCAGCCCGGATGCGTTCCGGAGCGTGCTGGTCTTGTGTGAGACCAGCCGGGTGCGAGCGCCGGTCCGGGCGGCCGAGACCGCCGCCGCGACGCCCGCGATGCCGCCACCGACGACGAGCACGTCGTCCTCAATCGCCATCCGAGCCCCCGTCGGTGACCGTCGCCGAGTCCGAGTCCCTCCCCGAGTCGACGGCGTCGAGCGGATCCCGGCCGGCGTCGAACGCCCCGTAGTCGACCGCCCCGTCCGCCAGGCGCGCGGGGTCGCGGTCGCGGTTCATCGTCGTCGCGTGGAGCGCGTGGTTCAGCATCGCCTGGGAGAGCTGTTCGCCCCACAGCGCGTGGCGGAACCCCTTCCATCGTTCCTCGTACAGTTCGTCCAGCGCTTCTCGGGCCGTCGACTCCTCGTGCTCGGGGTGGAGCTCGTTCGCCAGGCGGTGACAGCAGAACCCGCCCTGGCAGTTCCCCATCGACGCCCGCGTCCGGATGCGGACGGCGTTGAGGTCGGTCCCCGACCCCTCGATGGCGTCGCGCACCTCCGCGCGAGTGACCGCCTCGCAGTCACAGACCACCGGGTTCGGCTCGGTGGTGCCGAGCACCTCCTCGGCCCGCGAGCCCAGACGCTGGACGGATCGGCGGCCGACCGGCGATCGGAGGCCGAACTCCGCCATGTAGTCCCGCAGGATGGAGAAGTCCTCGCTTCCCGGGAGGGGTGCCTCGGCGGTTCGACACGCCGCGTCGACCCCGAACCGATCGCAGAGGCCGTCCACGAGCCGCTCGGCCATCATCCGGTAGGTCGTGAGCTTCCCGCCGACGATGCTCGTCATCCCGGGGAGCGAGTCGCGCTCCTCGTGGTCGAGGACGAAGAAGTCCCGCGTGATGTCCGTGGGGTCCGCCGTCCCCGTCTCGGGCGGCTCGTAGAGCGGGCGGACCCCCCAGAACGACCGGATGGTACGGGCTTCGGCGAGTATCGGTACCAGCTCGGAGAGCTGGTCGATCATCAGGTCGACCTCCCACTCCTCCTCGGGGTAGTCCTCGGGATCCGAGACCTCCTCGTCGGTCGTCCCGAGGATACAGGTGGTCTCGTGGGGGACGATGATGTCGGCGTCGCCCTTCGGCCGACACCGGTTGACGACCGTGTCGACCTGCCGGGTGTTCATGATGGTCATGACGCCCTTCGAGGGGCGGACCTCGATGTCGACGCCGGCCATCTCGCCCAGCCGCCCGGCCCACGCCCCCGTCGCGTTGACGACGTGGTCCGCCTCGATCCATTCTCTCGAACCTGCTTTCGAGTGGTCGCGCTTGCCCGGGCCGGTGTCGTGTTCGACGACCACGCCGCCGACCGCACCGTCCTCGACGATCACGTCGACCACTTCCGCGTGGGTCTCGATCCGCGCACCGTGTCGCTCGGCGCTCGCGGCGTTGGCAACACAGAGCCGGAACGGATCGATGGCCGCGTCGGGGACCGCGATGGCCCGTTCGACGTCGGACGCGAGGTAGGGCTCTATCTCGCGTGCCTCCTCGGCGGTCAGCACCTCCGCGGGGATATCGCACTCCCGACACCCCTCTAACTTCTCCTCGAAGTAGTCGTCCGGGTCCTCCGGGCGCTTCACGAACAGCCCGCCGGTCGGCTCGACGCAGTGGCCGGCGATCCCCCGCAGGACGCGGTTCTCCTCCATACACTCGCGGGCGCTCTTGCGGTCCGAGACCGCGTACCGCCCGCCGCTGTGGAGGAGCCCGTGCATCCGGCCGGTCGTCCCGTGGGTGAGGTTGCCCTTCTCGACCAGCGTGGCGTCGAACCCCCGCATCGCCAGGTCGCGGACGACGCCGGTCCCCGTCGAGCCGCCGCCCACGACGACCACCGACGGGGAAGGGGGAGGGGTACTCATTCTGCCACCCGACACCTGGGGTGGGCCGTACTTGACTATGCCCCTCGCCGCGGGGTCTGCCGCGAGAGGGGTCGGTAGCCGCCGGACTCGACGTGCCGCTCCCCTGGAACCCCTATCCCGACGGGGAAGTACCTTTGTCTCGCCCACCCGAACGACGGGGAATGAGCCAGTACGTCGGCGCGATAGACCAGGGGACGACCGGAACGCGCTTCATGGTCTTCGACCACGGGGGGAGCGTGGCCGCGAACGCCTACGAGCGCCACGAGCAGTTCTACCCCGAGCCGGGGTGGGTCGAACACGACGCGACCGAGATCTGGGAGAACACACGGGAGGTAACGATCCGGGCGCTCTCCGAGGCGGGTATCGGGGCCGACGAACTCGCGGCCGTCGGCGTGACGAACCAGCGCGAGACGACGCTCCTCTGGGACCGCGAGACGGGTGAACCCGTCCACAACGCCGTCGTCTGGCAGGACCGACGGACTACCGACCGGGTCGAGCGGCTCGAACGCGAGGGGAAGGCCGGGTGGATCCGCGAGCGCACCGGACTCGAACCTGACGCCTACTTCTCGGCGACGAAACTGGAGTGGCTGCTCGACAACGCCGACCCCATCAAGCTCCGGCGATCCCGGCCCGAGGACGTCCGCGACCGCGCGGAGGCCGGCGAGCTCGCCTTCGGGACGGTGGACTCCTGGCTGATCTACAACCTCACCGGCGAGCACGTCACCGACGTGACGAACGCCTCCCGGACGATGCTCTACGACATCCGCGAGGGGACGTGGGATCGGGAACTCCTGGAGGAGTTCCGTGTCCCCGAGCCCGTGCTCCCCGAGGTCCGCCCGTCGAGCGACGAGGCGACGTACGGCTCGACCGATCCCGATGGATTCCTCGGCGCGGCGGTGCCGGTCGCGGGCGCGCTCGGGGACCAGCAGGCGGCGCTGTTCGGCCAGACCTGCTTCGACGCGGGCGACGCGAAGAACACCTACGGGACGGGTTCGTTCGTCCTGATGAACACCGGTACCGAAGCGGTCGAGAGCGACCACGGCCTGCTCACGACCGTCGCGTTCCAGCGGTCGGGCGAACCCCTCCAGTACGCCCTCGAGGGGTCGATATTCGTCACTGGCGCGGCGATCGAGTGGCTCTCGGACGTCGGACTCATCGACGAGCCGGCCGAGACCGAGCGGCTGGCACGCTCGGTCGACGGTACCGACGGCGTGTACGTGGTCCCCGCGTTCACCGGGCTCGGCGCACCCCACTGGGACCAGCGCGCCCGCGGGACTATCGTGGGGATGACCCGGGGGACGCGCCGCGAGCACGTCGTCCGGGCGACGCTCGAAGCGATCGGGTTTCAGACCCGGGACGTCGCCGAGGCGATGGTCGCCGACGCCGGCCTCGAACTCACGGACCTGAAGGTCGACGGCGGCGCGGTGAAAAACAGCTTCCTCTGTCAGCTCCAGGCGGACATCGTCGGTGCCGAGATCGTCCGTCCCGAGGTCGACGAGACGACTGCGCTCGGCGCGGCCTACGCCGCCGGGCTCGCGGTGGGGTTCTGGGAGTCGGTCGAGGAGCTCCGGGCGAACTGGCGGGTCGACCGGTCCTTTACCCCAGAGGATACCGGATCGATGGACCGGAAGTACGAACGGTGGGACGAGGCCGTCGAGCGGGCGAGCGGGTGGGCTAGGGAGGCGTGAGAGCTAGCGAACGCCTCCGAAAGACGAGCGGCGAACGCAGTGAGCCGCGAGAAGCGAGGGCGCAGGGAGCGCGAGGCCGACCGCAGGGAGACCTCGGCCGTCCGAACGGCGAGCACGGCGAGCCGTGAGGAACGAGCGAAGCGAGTGACCGAGCCCTCGGAATAACGAGCGGAGAGCGGAGCGACCCGCGAGATGCGGGGGTCGAAACGTCCGGCGTCTCGTCCCGCTACGCGGAGCCGAGCAGCCGTCGGTCGCCGGTCCCCTCGGTCATCGCGCTGGCGAGCGCGCCCTGGACGACCACGTCGTCGCCGAGCGTCGTCAGCTGGACCTCGGGGATGTTCGACATGACGAGGTCGTCGAGCCGTTCTCGGATCGGGTCGAGGACGAGTTCGGGGTTGTTGAGCGCGACGGCACCGCCGACCGAGACCACGAGCGGCGCGTAGGCGTGGACGACCGTCGCCATCCCGAGGGCGTTCCACCTCGCGACCCGTTCGATGACGACGTCCGCGAGCGGGTCCCGCCCGGCGGCCTCGAACACGTCGGCCGCGTCGAGGTCGGAGAGCGGGAGGTCGGTTCCGACGTCGAGCTCTTCGCGGAGGTAGCGGGCGTACCGGGGGATGTTGTTCCCCGAGCAGTAGGCCTCCCAGTGGCCGTCGATGCCGCAGCCGCAGGTCAGCGCCCCGTCTGGGTCGACGGTGACGTGTCCGACCTCGCCGGCGTTCCCGTCCCACCCCGCGAGGACGTGTCCGTCGACGCAGACGCCGGCACCGATACCCGAGGAGATCGTGACGTACGCCATGTCGTCCGGGTTCCGCTCGGAGTGGAACCGCTCGCCGATGACCCCCGCGTTCGCGTCGTTGTGGAGGTAGACCGGCCCGTCGACGAGGTTCCGGAGGGGGCCGGTCAGGGGGATCCACTCGATCGCCGGGAGGTTCGCCGGCTTCTCGACGGCACCTTCGGCGAGGTCGAGCGGGCCGATGGAGGCGACGCCGACGGCCCGCACCTCGCGCGGGCCGACGCCGGCCTCGGCACAGGCCGACCGGACCGCGTCGAGCACCGCCTCGGTTACGGCGATGCCCGACTCGTCGGGCGTCGAGCGTCTGTCCTGGCCGCGGACGGTCCGCTCGTCGTCGGCAACGACCGCTCTCACGTTGGTCGCCCCCAGATCCACGCCCGCGTAGGCCATGCCCAAAACGGGGGGCGGGTGCCACTTAACTTAACAGATTCACTCGCGTTCGAGTAGTCTCACCGGCCGTCCGTTCCCCGGCGATGGCCCGGTCAGCCGGCGTCCGGGCCGGTGTCCCCTCGTCCCGGATCAGTCCTCGAACGTGAACAGCCGGACGTCGCAGTCCGGACAGAACAGCACGTCCCCCGGCTCCTCGGTCGGGTTGGTGTAGCCGCCACAGCAGGCGGCCGTCGTGGTCTCGGCGAGCGCCGCGCCACAGTCCGGACACGTCTCCAGGAACGTCCGGAGCGCGCCGGCGGCCGCCAGCCGTGTCGACCGGTCGAGTTCCCAGCCTTCGAGGGCGCGAACCGCACCGGCCTCGGCCACCGCGACGGGACGGGAGAGCCAGGTCCGTCCCGCGAACCCGCCGCTCCCGTCGTCGAGGACGACCCACTCCCCGTACCGGTCGGAGACGACCTCCGACTCGGCGGCGTGGGCCACCTCGTGGACCGCCCCGGCGAGCGCCGCCGTGTCGAGCGCGGCGAGGGTCGACATCTCCGCCTCCCAGTCCTCCCGGAACGCGGGGTCGGGGGCGACCCGTTCCTCCTCGACCACCACGACGCCGGCCTCGACGAGCGCCGAGAGGACCGCCTCGCCGTCGGGTTCGACGGCGTCATCAGCGCCCACCGGGCGCTGATGGCTTGCCGAGGTTCCCTCGGCAACGTCGCCGAGCGTGTCCGGCTTTCCCGTGGTCTCCGGCCGTTCGGCGGCTGAACCCCCCCGGCCACCGGGTTCGCGTTCGGTTCCGCCCGCCGTCGTTCCGGCTGTCGGTTCCGCCGGGGTCCCCCGCGGGGGCTCGCGACCGGGAACCTCGTGGTCGAACGGGTCGTAGGGGAGCGGGAGCGCGGCGACCAGTCGTGGCGCGAACCGGGGCGTCCCGGGGACGACGTACCCGCGGAGGTAGACGGCGACTGCCCCGGCGAGGAGGACGGGGAGCGCGGCGAGGCGTCGGCGGCGAGCGACCGCGAACGCGGCCCCGACGACGAGGACGACGTTCACGACGGCACACGGCCAGCAGCGCCGCTCGCCCGTGTGCTCCGGGCGGCGGAGGGTGTCGAGGAGTGAGCGGCTCATCCGTATCGACCCGTGGTACCCGGCGCGGGCGGATGAGCGTTCCGGGACACCCGGATCGGCCTCGACCCACTCTCGGGACGAACGCCCTCCAGCCCTCGATCCTGCGCCGGGCAAGCCCGGGGTTGATACCTCGCGGTCGACTCGAATCGATCGATGGCCGACACGGACCGCCAGGGGACGGAGATGGCGTACACGCGCCTCGGTGACACCGGGCTCGAGGTCTCGAAGCTGTGTCTCGGTTGCATGAACTTCGGGAGCGGTCAGCCGTGGATGGTGAACGACCGCGATCGGAGCCTCGATATCCTCGACCGGGCGATGGATCTGGGTATCAACTTCCTCGACACGGCGAACGTCTACTCGCAGGGGGAAAGCGAGGAGATCGTCGGCGAGGCCATCGCCTCGCGACGGCGGGACGAACTCGCCGTCGCCACGAAGGTCCGGTGGGGGATGCGCGAGGGACCGAACGCCTCCGGGCTCTCGCGCAAGCACGTCATCGACCAGGCGTACGCCTCGCTCGACCGGCTCGGGGTCGACTACATCGACCTCTACCAGATCCACCGGTGGGACGAGTCGGTTCCGCTGGAGGAGACGCTGTCGGCGCTCTCCCACCTGGTCGACGAGGGCGTCGTGCGCTACGTCGGCGCGTCGACCATGACGGCCTGGCGGCTGACGAAGGCGCTCTACGCGGCCGACGCGTGGGGTCACGAGCGGTTCGTCTCGATGCAACCGGAGTACAACGCCGTCGACCGCCACGAGGAGGCGAACGTCCTGCCGGCGTGCGCCGGGGAGGGGATCGGCGTCGTCCCGTGGTCGCCGCTGGCCGGGGGGTTCCTCACCGGGAAGTACGAGCGCGACGTCGAACCCCCCGAGGGGAGCCGCGCGGCCGACGACGAGTACACCGAGCGGCGGTTCACCGAGGAGAACTGGGCGGTCCTCGACGCGGTGCGCGCGATCGCCGAGGAGCGGGACGCGACGCCCGCGCAGGTCTCGTTGGCGTGGCTCCTCGCGAAGGACGTCGTCGACGCGCCCATCGTCGGCGCGAAGCGGATCGACCACCTCGAGGAGCACGTCGGTGCGCTCCCCCTGTCACTGTCCGATGCCGACCTCGCGCGGATCGAGGCACCGAAGACGCCCCGGTGGCCCGCACGCGGGAAGGATTGAATACGGCCGGTGCCCGAAAGACCCTGATGGATTCCGGGGAACTCGTCGAGACGCTGGAGCGGGCGGGGCTCTCTCCCTACCAGGCCGACGCCTACGTCACGCTGCTCGAGTACGGATCGACGTCGGCGACCGAACTCGCCTCTGCCAGCAGCGTGCCCAAGCCACGTATCTACGACGTGGTCGAGGAGCTCGAGAAACGGGGGTACGTCGAGACGTACGAGTCGGGGTCGCTCCACGTCCGGGCGCACAGCCCCGCGGACGTGATGGAGGACCTCCGCTCCCGTGCCGACCGGTTCGAGTCGGCCGCCGACGAGGTCGAGGAGCGCTGGGAGCAGCCGGATCTCGAGTCGAACCGGGCGAGCATCGTCCGGCGGTTCCAGACCGTCTACGAGCGCGCCTCGCGGTTCATCGACGAGGCCGAACACCAGGTCCACCTGTCGGTGACCCCCGAGGAGTTCACCCGGCTCCGCCCCCGACTGGTGGCGGCGTACGATCGGGGGGTCTCGGTCCGGGTGTCGATCCACACCGGGCCCGGGGTGGCCCCGCCGGACCTGGACTTCCGGGGCGCGTGCGGGGAGGCCAGACACCGGGAGTTCCCCGCGCCGTTCGTCACGCTGGTCGACCGGCGCAAGACCTGCTTCGCACACCACCCCGACGGGTTCGAGGAGTACGGTGTCCTCGTCGACGACCGGACCCACGCCCACGTCTTCCACTGGTACTTCCGGACGGCGCTGTGGGACGACTGGGGCGCGCTCTACGTGGCCGCGGGCGACGGTCCCGTCGAGTATCTCGACACCCGGCAGTGTGCCCGTGACCTCTCGCCGCTCATCGAGGCCGGAGCCGAGGTCCGCGTGCGCGTCGAGGGCTACGACATCGAGACGGGTGCAACCGTCCATCTTGAGGGGCAGGTCAGCGAGGCGATCGTCTCGGCGACCGGCGGTCGCGATGCGAAGGAGCCCTCCGTGGCGGGACAGGTCTCGCTGGTCGTCGAGACCGAGGACGGAACGACCACGGTCGGCGGCTGGGGGGCGATGCTCGAGTCGGTCGAGGCCACCCACATCACCGTCCTCGACGTGACGACCCCGGACGACTCCCGGCCGGAGTTCCCGCCGTCGAGAACGTGATCCATCCGGGAACAACGGCCGTTGTACACACACCACCTATTTTATAAACGAGTGCCAACCAGGTGCAAGTCATGCCAGCCAATGACCGAACGAGCAGCAGGGCGACGAGCGGCGTCTCGCGGCGGCGCTTCGTCAAGGCCGCGGGAGCGTCCGGTATCGCCGTGGGGATCGCCGGGTGTACCGGCGGTGGCGGCGACGGTGGCGACGGCGGCGACGGTGGCGACGGCGGCGACGGGGGAAGCAGCGGTGGCGGCTCCACGGACACGCCCATCAGCACCGAGGCACCCGAGGAGGAGGTCACCATCCAGCTGCTCGCCGACGCGAACTTCGAGGGGGCGAGCGACCAGATCATGCAGACGCTACGGGAGAACGGCGGCCTCCCGGACACGGTCCAGGTCGACTGGCTCGCCGGCTCGTTCGAGTCCGGCAACCGGCAGAGCCAGTTCCAGCAGCTCCTGAGCGCCGGGGAGGGCGAGCCCACCATCATGATGATGGACAACGGGTGGACCGTCCCCTTTATCGCGCGCAATCAGCTCCAGAACCTGAGCGAGTCGCTCCCCGACTCGCTCATCGCGGACGTCCAGGAGAAGTACCTCGACACGATGCTGGCGACGGCCAGGAACGCCGACGGCGACCTGTTCGGCGTCCCGCTGTTCGCCGACTTCCCGACCATCCAGTACCGCAAGGACATCCTCCGGGAGGCGGGCTACTCGGACTCCGACTTCGAGACGTGGGCGACCGAGCCGATGCAGTGGTCCGAGTTCTCGACGATCGTCTCCGACGGCATGGAGATCGACGGGATGGAACAGGGGTTCAACTGGCAGGGAGCCTCCTACGTCGGCCTGGCCTGCTGTGACTTCGTCGAGTTCATGGGATCGTGGGGCGGCTCGTACTTCGGCAACTTCGAGAACCTCTTCGGTCCCATCGGCGATCGGCCCATCACGGTCGAGGAGGAGCCGGTGATCAACGCGCTCCGGATGATGCGGACGTTCATCCACGGCTCGGACGACGAGTTCGCGCTCGAGGACTACCAGGACATCTCGCCGGACGCCGTCGTCCAGTACACCGAGGAGCCCTCGCGCGAGCCGTTCACGCAGGGTCGGACGGTCGCGCTGCGCAACTGGCCGTACTCGATCAACATCAACGGCGCGGAGGACGTCTTCGGCGAGGACCTCGGCGTCATGCCGATGCCGTACGCGGTCACGGCCGAGGAGTCGGAGTACGGCCCCGAGATCGGCGGGTCGACCTCCGCGCTCGGCGGCTGGCACCTCTGTCTGAACCCGAACGCCTCCTCGGCGAAGAAGCAGGCCGCCGCACAGGTGTTCCGGGCGCTCAACAACGACCAGGTCCGCCTCGACCTGTTCGAGATCGGCGGCTGGATCCCGCCCATCCCGGACCTCATCGACACCGAGGAGACCCGCGAGCTGGACATCATCGGCCGCTACGTCGACTCGATCCAGGTCGCCGCCAGCAACGCGGTGCCGCGCCCGGTGACCGCCATCTGGCCCCAGCAGTCCACGCAGGTCGCCTCGGAGGTCAACTCCTGCATCCGCCAGCAGAAGAGCCCCGAGGACGCCATGAGCTCGCTCGCAGAGACGCTCGAGGCGCTCGAGTCCCAGGCCTAAGAACTAATACATGGTTAAGAGTTAACGACTATCATGGCAACGGAACAAGAGACGACCCAGGTGGGCGGGGGCAGTGGCGGCGGGGTGTACACCTCGTTCGTCCGCTGGATGGAGAACCTCGGGGACACGGGGTTCGCCTACTTCCTGCTCACCCCGCCGCTGCTGTTGCTCGCGGTCATCGCGTTCTGGCCGCTGCTGTCGACGTTCCGCCTCTCACTGTACGCCGACGCCATCACCGGCTCGGCGAGCGTCGGGGAGTTCGTCGGCTTCGCGAACTACGTGGCGGTGTTGACCGGCGAGCGGAACGCGCTGATGCCGGCACCGTTCCTGCCGACCGAACTGACCGTGGGCGCGCTCTTCGAGTCGGCGCTGACGGTGACGCTCATCTTCACCGTCGCCAGCGTCTTCTTCGAGACCCTCATCGGGTTCGGCCAGGCGCTCGTCCTCAACCAGGACTTCCGGGGCCGCCGGTGGGTCCGTGTCGCCATCATCCTCCCGTGGGCCATCCCCATCGTCGTCCAGGGGATGCTGTTCTTCCTGCTGTTCAACCCCAACATCGGGGTGCTCGTCGGGACCAGCGAGAACCCCGCGCTGTTGAACCAGCTCGGGCTCCTGTCGACGACGCCGCTGGCGAACGCCCAGGACGCGACGATGATCATCATCGTGGCCGACATCTGGAAGACGACGGCGTTCATGGCCCTGCTCATCCTCGCGGGGCTCCAGTCGGTCGACCGCTCGCTGTACGACGTGGCGAAGGTCGCCGGGGCGAGCCCCTGGCAGCGCTTCCGGTACATCACGTTCCCCATCGTGCTGCCGACCATCCTGGTCGCGATGCTGTTCCGGACCATCCAGGCGATGCGGGTGTACGGCATCATCGACTCCGTCTCGACCTGTACGACCGTGCCGTCGCTGTCGTGTATGGTCGTCGGGTCGTTCTTCGGCGGGACGCGACTGATCGGCACCGCGGCGACGGTGGCGTTCATCACCGCGGCCATCATCGCCCTCGTCGTCTCGGTCTACATCGTGTTCTACGCACGGGAGGACATGTAACATGAGCACGGAGACATCCACCACGGAGTCGGGCGACGGCGGGGACGGCCCCGTCGAGTCGTGGGCCGGCCGCGCCATACAGAACCCCGAGCGGATCTACCGGGCGATGTTCTACATCGTCACCGTGTTCTTCCTGGTCACGACGCTGTTCCCGTTCTACTGGCTGCTGGTGCTGGCGGTCACCCCGCAGAACGCCCCCGTCACGCTGATCCCGACGCAGATCGACCCGAGCGCGTTCATCGACGTGTTCGACGCGGTCGAGTTCGCCCGGTTCATGTTCAACAGCCTGTTGCTGGCGACGGTGACGACCGCGTTCGTGCTGGTGATCGCTAGCCTCGCCGGCTACGTGTTCGGCCGGCTCGAGTTCCCCGGTCGGCGGCCGCTGATGCTGATCGTCCTCGCGATCAGCTACTTCCCGCCGGCGGCGTTCCTGCTGCCGCTGTTCCGGCTGTTCACCGGGAACGTCGCCGGGCTCGGGTTCGTGGAGCTCTACAACACGCCGGGGGCGATGATCCTGCCGTTCAGCGCGCTGTTCATGCCGCTGTCGATCTTCATCCTCACCACCTTCTACGGGCAGATCCCCGACGGGCTGGAGGACGCCGCCCGCGTGGAGGGGACGACCCGGCTGGGCGCGCTGTTCCGCGTCATCATGCCGCTGTCGGCGCCGGGCGTGGCGACCGCGGGCGTCCTGACGTTCATCGCCGTCTACAACGAGTACTTCTTCTCCTCGTTGATGACCAACGGCGAGGCGTCGAACTGGTCGCCGATCGTCAGGGGCATCCTGCAGCTCCAGCAGGCCGGACAGTTCGAGGTGACCTACGGCATGATGGCCGCGGGCAGCATCATCGCGGTGCTCCCCGTCGCCATCCTCGTCGTGTTCGCCCAGGAGAAGATCGTGAGCGGGCTGACATCGGGCGCACTCAAGGAGTAAGACAATGGCAAGCGTAACACTCAGAGACGTGGTAAAGCGGTACGACGACGTGACGGCGGTCGACAACATGAACCTCGACATCGAGGACGGCGAGTTCGTCTGTCTCGTCGGCCCGTCGGGGTGTGGCAAGTCGACGACGATGGAGACCATCGCCGGGCTGACCATCCCCACCGAGGGGACGGTCCACATCGGCGATCGGGACGTGACGAACCTGCCGCCGAAGGACCGCGGGATCTCGATGGTCTTCCAGAACATCGCGCTGTTCCCGCACATGGACGTCTACGACAACATCTCCTTCGGGCTCCGGCTCCGGAGCACCCCCAAGGAGGAGATCGACCGCCGCGTCGAGCGGGCCTCGGACATCGTCCAGCTCGAGGGGATGCTCGACCGGATGCCCGACGAGATGTCCGGCGGGCAGCGCCAGCGCGTCGCCATCGCGCGGGCCATCGTCCGCGAGCCCGAGGTGTTCCTCATGGACGAGCCGCTGGCGAACCTGGACGCGAAGCTGCGGGTCCACATGCGGACGGAGCTCCAGCGGCTCCACAAGGAGCTCGATACGACGATCATCTACGTCACCCACGACCAGGCCGAGGCGATGACGATGTCCGACCGCATCGCGGTCATCGACTCCGGCGAGCTCCAGCAGATCGACCCGCCGCTTACCTGCTACAACGAGCCCGCCAACCTGTTCGTTGCGGGGTTCATCGGCTCGCCAGCGATGAACTTCGTCGTCGGCGAGGCGGTCGCCGAGGGATTCCACTCCGACGTCGGGGAGATCGACATCGAGTTCGACCCGGCGAACGTCGGCGTCGGCGTCGGCGACCGTCTCACCGCGGGCATCCGCCCGGAGGACGTCTACCCGGCCGAGAATGCCGAGAACCTGGCCGACCCCTCGAAGCCCATCAGGGCACGGACGGACGTACTGGAGCCGATGGGCGACGAGATCTTCATCTATCTCGTCACCGACGAGGACGCCGAGGTCGATCTCGAGGAACTCGACACCTCGGGCGGACAGCTCCTGATGAGCGTCGACCCCGACTCGGAGATCGAGGAGGACCAGGAGATGGAGGTCGTCCTCGACCGCTCGAAGGTCCACCTCTTCGACAGCGACACCGAGGAGGCGCTCGTCCACGGCATCGTCGACGTCGGCCCCGACGCCGGCGGTCCGGCGGGCCAGGAGGCCGCCGGGGACGACTGACCCGATGATCGAACAGTCGTACTTCGTCGCGGGCTCGCTGCTGTTCCTCTTCTGGGCCTACGGCCTCGTGTCGTTCGTCCTCGACGTGAAGAACAAGTTCGTCCCCGGGGTCCGGCGGTATCTGGAGAACCGGGGAGAGCGCAAGGAGGAGGCGAAGCGAGCCGAGGAGCGCGAGGAACGCGAACGACAGCTCCTCTGAACCGGATCGGACCCCGCTCTCGGAACGTCCGGCTGGGTGCTCCGTCCGCCGAACCCTGTAGTCCGTCCCGTCGCTCCCGTCCTACTCGTGGCTCGGCCGGCCGGGATCGGGGTGGCCGGTCCGGACCGAGTCCTCGTAGAGGACGCCCCGCTCGGCGTCGAGCGTGACCGGCGACTCGTCCGGTAGCTCGTCCTCGCCCGGGAGGTCCGCACCGCTGATCATGGGGACGCCGAGTTCGCGCGCGACGATGGCGGCGTAGCTCGTCTGTCCGGGCCGGGCGTCGATGATACCCGCGAGCTTCCGGGGCTCGCCGGAGAACTCCCCCTCGAACCCCTCCTCGAGGGCGACGATCGCTCCCTCGGGGAGGCCGGTGAGGTCGCCGTAGTCGAGTCTGAACAGGGGACCGGTCGCCGAGCCCTCGACGACCGAGCGGCCGGAGGCGAGTATCTCGGCGGCGACGTGGACCTTCAGCATGTTCGTGGTGTCGACGCCCTCCATCTCGGTCATCATGCCGGCGAGCGCGACCACCGTGTCGCCGCTCTCGGCGGCACCGGCTTCGAGGGCGGTCTGGACCGCCTCCTGGATCACGGATTCGGCACCGCCGCTCGTCATCGGGGTGTACTTCGGGACGACCCCCCAGGAGAGCCCGAGTCGGCGGCGGACGCCGTCGTTGGGCGTCGAGGCCACGATCGGAATGGTGGGTCGGTACTTGGCGGCCTTGAGCGCGGTGTAGCCGGACTCGGTGGCGGCGACGACGGCGCTCGCGCCGATGTCACGGGCCATGTACCTGGCCGAGCGGGCGAGCGCGTCGGTCTGCGTCTCGCCGCTCGCCGGCACCATCCCCTCGAAGACCTCCGTGTACTCCTCGCTGGATTCGACGTCGCGGACGATGCGGTCCATCGTCTCGACGACGTTGACCGGGTCCTCGCCGACGGCGGTCTCGCCCGAGAGCATCACCGCGTCGGTCCCGTCGAGCACCGCGTTGGCGACGTCGGCCGCCTCCGCGCGGGTGGGCCGGCGCTCACGGATCATCGAGTCCAGCATCTCCGTCGCGGTGATCACCGGGACGCCCGCGTTCACGCACTTCCGGATGATGCGCTTCTGGATCAGCGGGACCCGTTCGAGGGGACACTCCACGCCGAGGTCGCCGCGAGCGACCATGACGCCGTAGGCCTCGTCGATTATCTCGTCCAGGTTCTCGACGGCATCGGCCCGTTCGATCTTGGCGATCACCGGGATCGACGCGCCGAGCTCCTCCAGGGTCTGGCTCACCCCGTAGACGTCCTCGCCCGAGCGGACGAAGCTCGCGGCCACGAAGTCGACCCCCTTCTCCGCGGCCAGTTCGAGCTCGCGCCGATCCGCCTCGGTTATGGTCTCCAGCCCCAGGTCGACCCGCGGGACGTTGACGCCCTTGCGACCTCCGAGCATTCCGCCGGAGTCGACCCTGGCGTGGACGGTTTCGCCCTCCACGTCGGTCACGGTGGTCTCGATGCGACCGTCGGCGATCAGGACCCGATCGCCGGGCGAGACTGCGGCGATCGACGTCGAGAGACCGATCTCCTCGGGGGTCGCGGTGTCGCCTTCGACGAACCGGACCGTCGAGCCGTCGACGAGTTCGATCGGCTCCTCCAGGGGCGCGGTCCTGACCTCCGGACCCTGGAGGTCGTGCATCACAGCCAGGGTCTCCCCGGAGGTGGCGTCGACCTGTCGGAGCCGGTCGATCAGCTCGGCGCGGTGCTCGGTCGAGCCGTGGCTGGCGTTGAGCCGCGCGACCGACATCCCGGCGTCGACGAGGCCCTCGATGGTCTCGACGTCGTCCGAGGCTGGCCCGAGCGTACAGACGATCTTCGCGTTGCGTATCCGGTTCGTGTCGTCGCGGTCCGGCGGTTCGGGGGGGACGCCCTCCACGGCCGCCCGCCGGGGGTCGGCGTCGGGGTCGGTCATCCGTCAGAGGACGATGCTCTTCGTGGTCGTGAAGGCTTCGATGGAGTAGCCGATCCCCTCGCGGCCGATCCCCGAGTCCTTCACGCCGCCGAACGGGATGTCGCCGAGACCGTGCGAGGGCGCGCCGTTGATACGGACTCCGCCGGCCTCGAGCCGGTCGGCGACGCGCATCGCGCGGTCGTAGTCGGCGGTGAAGACGGCGGCGTCGAGCCCGAGGTCGCCGCCGTTGGCGATCTCCAGGGCCTCCTCCTCGCTCCCGAACGAGGTGACGACCGCCACGGGCCCGAACTGCTCCTCGTGGAGGATGCGGGCGTCGTGGGGGACGTCGGCGAGCAGCGTCGACTCGTAGAAGTGGCCGTCGCGCTCGCCGCCGCGGACCAGGGTCGCGCCACGCTCTATCGCGTCGTCGACGAGCTCCTCGACCCACTCGGCCTGCGACTCGGAGATGAGCGGTCCGAGCGTCGTCGACTCGTCGAACAGATCGCCGGGCTGCCAGCTGTCGACCTCCGCTTCGAGCAGGTCGACCACCTCGTCGTGGACGTCCTCGTGGACGAGCACGCGCGAGACGGCCGAACAGCGCTGGCCGGCGTACTTGAACGACCCCTTCGCACACTGGGCGGCGACGTCCGCGAGATCGGCGTCCGGGAAGACCACGGCGGGTGCGTTCCCGCCGAGCTCCATGTGGAGGGTCGTCATCCCGGACTGCTTGGCGACGTGCTTGCCGGCGTTCGAGGAGCCGGTCATGGCGACGGCGTTGATGCGGTCGTCGCCCGCGAGCAGGTCACCCACCGTCGAGCCGCGTCCGGTGACGAGGTTGAACGCGCCGTCAGGGAGGCCGGCCGCCTCGATGGCCTCGGCGAGGATAGCCGCGCTCACCGGCGTCTTGCTCGCGGGCTTGCAGACGACGCTGTTGCCGGCCGCCAGCGCCGGGGCGATCTGGAGCGCCGTCGTCGAGAGGGGGTAGTTGTACGGCGTGATACAGAGGATCGTCCCCATCGGTTCGGGTCGGACGATCGCCCGCCAGCCCTCGTGGCCGTCCGTGGTCCCCTCGAGGAACTCGCCCTGTAGTTCCCGGGCCTCGCCGGCCGCCCGGCGGAATCGCTCCGCCGCCGAGTCGACCTCCCCGCGTGCCGAGGAGATCGGCTTGCCCGCCTCGCGGACGATGGCGTCGGCGAGGCGATCCTTCCGTGCCTCGATCCCGGCCGCGATCGCCTCCATCCACTCCGCCCGCTGGACGATGGTCGTCTCGCGCATCGGCCCCTTCGCCCGGTGGGCGGCCGCCAGGGCCGCCTCCGCCTGCTCCGGGCTGGCCGCGGCCACCCGGGCGAAGATCCCCCCTTCGGCGAGGTCGGCCACCTCGATGACGTCCTCGCCGTCCTCCCACCGGCCGTCGATGTACAATCCCTGGTCTCGCTGTTCGAGTCCGGTAGCCATGTATCTCCCTACGACCGCCAGCGTTAAGAAGTTTACTCGGATTAGAATAAATAATATCATGACCTCGCGTGAGACGGTGACGGACGGCGGGTTCGACCGGGAGGACGGGCGGTCCGGAGACGGGGGAGGGCTGCCGACGGGTCGCCGCGAACGACTCGCCTCCCTCCTCGAACGCGAGGGGCTCGAGAGCGTCTGGTTCGCCGACCCGGACACGTTCGCGTGGGCAACGGGCGGGTCGAACTACGTGGACCGACGGGCGGCCGTCGGCGACGCCGCCGTCGGCTTCGACGGGGAGTGGACCGTCGTGACGAACGACATCGAGGTCGCGCGGCTCCGGGACGAGGAACTCCCCGATGGGGTGCCGGTCGACTCCTTCGAGTGGCACGCGGGCTCGCTCGCCGACGCGGTGGCCGAACACGCCGAGACGCCCGCCGGAGCGGACTTCGACGTCCCGGGGTTCTCCGCCGTGGAGGCCTCGCCGCTCCGCCGCCGGCTCACAGGGGCCGACGTCACGCGCTACCGCGATCTGGGTGCCGATACCGCGGCGGCCATCGAGGCGGCCGCCCGGGCGGCCGAGCCGACCGACACCGAGTGCGAGGTGGCCGCGCGGGTCGAGGCCGAGCTCGCCGAGCGAGGTACGGAATCGCCGGTCGTGCTCGTCGGCGGCGAGGAGCGTGCGGGGCGCTACCGACACTTCACGCCCACGGACGCGACCCTCGGCGGGTACGCGCTGGTCTCGGTGACCGCCCGGCGCGACGGCCTCCACGCCAGCGCCACCCGGACGGTCGCGTTCGACCCGCCCGGGTGGCTCGGGGGGCGACACGAGGCGGCGGCGACCGTCGAGGCGACGGCGCTTGCGGCGACCCGTGCCTACGCCCAGCGCGAGGGCACCGCCGCGGAGGTCTTCGAGGCGATACGCGACGCCTACGCCGCGCTCGGACACCGCGGCGAGTGGCGCGAACACCACCAGGGCGGCGCGACGGGCTACGCGGGCAGGGAGTGGTTCGCCACGCCCACGAGCGAGGAGCCGCTCACCCTCCCGACGGCCTACGCCTGGAACCCGACCGTGCAGGGTGCCAAGAGCGAGGGTACCGCGCTCGTGACCGCCGACGAGGTGTCGTTCCTCACGGATGGGGACCGGGACTGGCCGACCGTGGAGGTCTCCGCGGTGGGGTTTGACGCGACGTTCGAGCGACCGGCCGTCCTCACTCGCTAACCGCCGTTGCCGAGGAGGTCCCGCACCGCCTCGCGCGACGGGAGGGCCGTCATCGCCCCGGATGCAGTCGTCGTAACCGCGGCGACAGCGTTGGCGAACGACAGCACGTCCGTGAAACCCGTCTCCCGGTCGACGAACGCCGCGACGGCCCCCGCGAGGAACGCGTCGCCCGCGCCGGTCGTGTCCACCGGCTCCACGGGGTACCCCGCGTGAGTGACGGTCGCCGGGCCCCACGGCGCGTCCTCGGCGGCTTCCGCCCGTGCGCCCGCCCCGCCGAGCGTCGTCAGGACGGTGTGTGGACCCTTTTCGGAATCGAACACCGCCCGGGACAGCGTCGACTCGTCCTCGCCCTCGAAACCGAGCGCCCGGAGCTCTCCGGTGGTCGCCTTCAGGACGTCGACGTGTTCGAGCGCCCGGCCGACCGTCGACTCGAACGCCCCGTCGGCCCACAGTTCGGGCCGGTAGTTCGGGTCGAACGCCACCGTCGTGCCGGCCGCGGCGGCGCGTTCGAGCAGGTCGAGCGTCGCCTCCCGCGAGGGGCCCGACGCCAGCGCGACTCCGCCGGCGACGATCCACTCGACCCCCGCGAGGACGTCGTCGGATACTCGGCCTCGCTCCATCCGGGTGTCGGCCGTGCCGTCGCGGTAGAAGGTGAACGCCCGATCGGCGTTCTCGTCGTGGGCGACGAACGCGAGCGACGTGCGGGCCTCGGTGTCGCGCTCGACGAACCGATCGGGAAGCCCCTCCTCCTCTAGCGTTCGGACCAGCACGTCGCCGAACGGGTCCGCGCCGACGCGGGTCCAGAACAAGGGCGTCTCCTCGAGGCGGGCGAGTCCCACGGCGACGTTCGCGGGTGCGCCGCCGGGCCGCCGGGTGAACGACTCGACACTCGCGAGCGGTCCCGGCGTCGCGGGCAGGAAGTCCACGAGCGCCTCGCCGGCCACCAGCACGCGTCGCCCGGAGTTCATACTCGAATCGGGGGCCGTACGATCAAAAACCCGGGTGGAGTCCTCGTGCTATCGGGAGATACCGCCGCCGGATTCCTCGATCACCCGCTCGACCTCCGCAGGGGTGACGGTCGCGGCGTCGCCGTCGAACGTACGCTTGAGCGCGGCCGTCGCCGACCCGTAGTCGAGCGCCTCCGGGATCGATCCCCCGTCCAGCCGGTGAGCGAGGAACCCGCCGACGAAGGCGTCGCCGGTGCCCACCGGGTCCCGCGTCTCAGCGGCGTAGGCGGGTTGTCGGTGCGTCTCGCCGTCGTGCCACGCGAGCGACCCGGCGTCGCCCAGCGTCAGGACGACCGTCTCCATCCCGTGATCCTCCGCGAGGGCCGCCGCGACGCCCTCCGGATCGCCCTCCCGTCCGAGCACCTCGGCGGCGTCCCGCTCTGCGACGACGAAGCTGTCGACCAGCGGGAGAAGTTCGCGTATCGTCTTGCCGGCCTCCGCGGGCGACCAGAGCTTCGACCGGTAGTTCAGATCGAAGACCGTCTCGGTACCCGCTTCGCGGGCCGCTTCGAGGAGGTCGGTGGTCGTCCCGACGAGCGTCTCCGAGAGCGCGGGCGTGATGCCGCTCGTGTAGAACATCTCCGCGTCGCGGACCCGAGACAGCGGGAGGTCGGCGGTCGTCGCCGTCGTCACCGCCGCCCCGGCGCGGTCGTAGACGACGTTCGTCCCCCGAGGTTCGCCGCCCGGCTCGAGGTAGTACGTACCGACGCGCCCCTCGTCGGTCCAGGCGACGTCGGGTTCGACGCCGTGGAGGGTGAGCGACCGGGTGATGCGTCGGGCGACCGGGGTGTCGGGGAGTTTGGAGAGCCAGACCGCCTCGCGGCCGAGTTCGGCGGCGGCGACGGCGACGTTGCTCTCCGCCCCGCCGACGTGTACGTCGAGTCGATCCGTCAGTTCGAGCCGCTCGCCGGGTGGCGAGGAGTAGCGCAGCATCGTCTCGCCGAACGTCACGAGGTCCGCCATAGCCCCGACTCCCCGGCGGACGAGTATAAATCCCGCCCGTCCGGACCGCTCCCGACCGGACGGTTGAAGCACGCGGGGGGAGAACGCCCGGTATGGATCTCGGTCGCCGGAGCGGGCTCTTCCTGCACGTCACCTCGCTCCCCGGACCGGAAGGCATCGGCACGCTCGGGGCGGGCGCACGCGCGTTCCTCGAATTCGCGGAGCGGGCGGGCGCGACGGTCTGGCAGGTATGCCCATTGGGGCCGACCGCCGGCGTCCACGGCCACTCGCCGTACTCGCCGCTGTCGGCGTTCGCCGGCAACCCCCTGCTCGTGGACCTCGACCGGCTCGTCGAGGCCGGGTGGCTCGAAGCGGGCGAGGTCGAACCCCGACCCGACACCGGCCCGCACCGCGTCGACTTCGACGCCGTCATCGACTACAAGATGCCGCGACTCCGGGTCGCCTTCGAGGGGTTCGAGGCGCGGGCGAGCCCCGACGAGCGGGCGGCGTTCGACTCGTTCCGCGAGCGCGAGGCCGACTGGCTCGACGAGTACGCCCTCTTCATCGCGCTCAAGCGGAACTTCGACGACGCCGGATGGACCGACTGGCCGGAGCCGCTCCGCCGACGGGACCCCGACGCGCTCGCCGAGTGGCGCGAGGAACTGGCCGACGAGATCGCGTTCCGGGAGTTCGTCCAGTTCTGCTTCGATCGGCAGTGGAAGGCCCTTCGGGAGGATGCCGACGAGCGGGGGATCGATCTCGTCGGCGACGTGCCGCTGTACGTGGGGATGGACAGCGCGGACGTGTGGGCGAACCGCGAGGCCTTCGCGGTCGGGCCGGACGGCCCGGAGGCGGTCGCGGGCGTCCCGCCCGACATGGGCGACAGCGGTCAGCGCTGGGGGAACCCGCTGTACGACTGGGACCATCTCGAATCCACTGGATTCGACTGGTGGGTCCGGCGATTCGAGCGCACGTACGACCTGGTCGATATCGTCCGACTGGACCACTTCAAGGGGTTCGACAGCTACTGGGCGATCCCGGAGGCCGCCGAGAGCCCGGCCGAGGGCGAGTGGCGCGAGGCCCCCGGGACGGAGCTGTTCGAGGCCGTTCGCGAGCGTCGGGGCGGGTTCCCGGCCATCGCCGAGGACGTCGGTCACCTCTCGGAGTCGGTCCACGAACTCCGGCAGCGGTTCGACGTCCCCGGGATGCGGATACCACAGTACGCCGACTGGTGTGCGGAGAACCACCTCTACCAGCCACACACCTACCCCGAGGACGTCGTCGCGTACACGGGTACTCACGACACGGACACCGTGGTCGGGTGGTACCGTTCCCTGGACGACGAGCAGCGCGACTGCCTGCACTACTACCTCGCCACCGACGGCCAGGAGATCCACTGGGACCTGCTGGACGCGGTGTGGGGCTCGGCGGCCGAACTCGCGGTCGCGCCGGTGCCGGACGTGCTCGGCCTGGGGTCGGACGCGCGGTTCAACACCCCCGGGACGACGTCGGGCAACTGGGACTGGCGGGTCACCCGCGAGGGGTTCGACCCCGACGTGGCCGACCGACTCCGTGCGCTCTCGGACCACCACCTGCGCATCTGAGCGAACAGACGGCACCGTCCCCCCTCCGCGCGGTGTCGTGCCGTGCTCCCGCGAGCCACCGCGCGGCTTCGTTCAGATCACGACACGGGGTGGTTCCGTTCCGGTATTTGAAGCTCCGGGCCGAAATCAGACGGAGATCGGTCGGGTCGGTGACCGCTCACGGTCGAGCGCCACTCGATAGCACGCTACTCCCGACTGAACACGACGACCTCGCCGTTGTCGAGGGTCACCGGTTCGTCCGCGGCGACCGTCCCGACGCCCGGTGAGACGAGCACCGGCTCCCACCCGTCGGCCGGGAGTCCCTCGACTGGGAGGTCGGTCGGCGTCTCGATGGCCGAGACGCCCTCCATGTTCGCGAGGAAGAGCAGGGATTCGCTCCCGTCCGGCGCGACCCGGTGGCCGTAGTAGAGCACCGTCCCGTCGGCCGGGTGGCGGTAGTCGAACGCCTCCTCCTCCCGGACGTCCCCGCGGAGCCAGGGCCGCTCGTGGCGGAACTCCCGCACCGCCCGATCGAACGCGGTCCGCTCGTCGTCCTGTCGGTCGGCCCAGTTCCCGAGGCTCGCGAACTCGTGGAAGTCACGCATCCAGGCGTAGCCGAACCGCTCCAGGTCCTCGGGAGTGGGATCGCCGTCCCCGAGCGGCGGGTCGAGCGGCGCGAGCATCGCCGGCATCCCGTCGAGGTCGAAGTCGGTCGCGCTCACCGTGTCGTACAGCGTGTGCATGAACCACCGGAGCGTCTCGGCGTCCTCGAAGCCGAGCTCCTTCAGTCGGCGGAAGTGGCCCGACTCGGGATAGTCCGTCTCACGGATCTGCCACTCGGCGACGTTGTGCTCCTCGGCGACCACCTTCACGTTCCAGGGGGCGTCCGTATCGCGGACGAACCCCCACGGCCCCCTGAAGTTGGCGTTGAGGAAGTCCATCGGCACCCCCGGGAGGAAGCAGTGCATCAGGGCGTTCGCCGCGGGGCTGTCGTACGCCGCGTCGATGATCTCCGTGGGGGTCTCCCCGAGGTGGGGGTTGATCGGGTCGTCCTCCCAGGAGGTCCCGACGCTCCGCTGGCCCCCCCGGCGGACGGTGTCGTGGTTGGCGACGCCCGTGATCCAGTTCGAGCCGAAGTCCGCCACCTCGCGCACCCGCCACCACTTCGTCGCCCAGAACGTCAGGAGCGCGGGCGTGTTGTGCGCGAACGTGACCGGCGACCACTGGAACGAGTGGGGGTGCTGCTCGATGAGCGTCCGGTAGGTGGAGGCGAGCTCCCAGTCCTCGCGGGGCCACGGCCGGCCGTCCTCGTAGATCATCCACGGCCGGTACTCCGTCCCCCCCACCTCCTGGGTCACGCGATCCATCTCGGCGAGGAACTCGTCGTCGTGCCACTCCCCCCGTTCCTCCGACCAGTTGGTGAAGTCCTGCGCGCCGTCGACGCGGATGCCGTCCGCGCCGAACTCCATCTTCCGGCGCTGCATCTCCAGCAGTATCGCCCGTACTACCGGCTCCGTGTAGTCGAGTTCTTGCCCGTACATCCCCGGCCCGGAGAGGAAGCGGTCGTTCAGGAGGTCGAGAGCGCCGTTGTCCGCGTGGCCGAGGGCGATATCGAACACGACCCGTACCGGTCGGGGCATGTCGTGACACGCCGCGATGAAGTCGACGAGTTCGTCCGGGCGACCCGTCTCCAGGAGCGCCGGGTTGACCGCCGGGAACCCCGCGACGACGATGTCGTAGCCCCAGTTCAGCATGTCGGGGGACTCGACGGTCACCTCGACGCGGTCGCCCGAGCGTTCTTCGGGGCGGAAGTAGCCCGGGTGGTCCTCGTTCTCCGTGATCGGCTCGACAGGCATCAGCTGGATCGCGTCGTAGCCGAGGAAGTTGCGGTCCGCGGGTGTGAGATCGTCACCGTCGCGCTGCTTCGCCGCGATTTCGCGGAGCCGTCGAGCGAGGGCCCCGAGGCTCCCCGTCTCGGTCGCCGTCCCCGGGTGTACCTCGAGCATCGAGGTCGCCGGATCCACCCGGGGCAGGCCGTCGTCCTCGGTCGTTGGAATGGCCTCCTCGTCGGTACCGAACGAGCGGAAGTGTTCTCGATCGGGCCGCTCGCGGTCGAGCGAAGCGAGGTCGTAGAGTTCGGCTGGCGCGTACGCGCCGAACGGGAGCGACGACGCGAGCGGGTCGAGGACCTCGCCGCGCTCGCCGTCGTGCTCGTAGACGAGCCGGTAGAGCGAGCCCAACTGGTCCCGAGTCCCGGGTCGCATCCCCTCGACGGCCGCCCAGGTGAACTCGCCCTTGCGTCGGGTCTCGACGATCGCCCGGTCGAACTCGACGGTCGTCTCGGTACCGAGGTCGACCGGCTCGCGTGCGGTCAGCACCTCCAGCTCGACGGCGTCGGCGGGCACCTCGTCGGCGAGCTCGGGCGTCCAGAACCCCACCTCGGCGTACCCATCTCCCGCGCCCTCCTCCTCCGAGCGCCACTGTGCCCCGAGGTGTTCGACGAGCTCCTTCGCCGCCTCGAACCGGTCGTCGTGGTCGTCGAGTATCCGCCGCTGTCGGTCGACCAGCGCGTCGGTCCGTTCCGCGAGGATGCGCGGTTCGCCTGCGCCTTCCCCGCTCCCCCGCCCGCGTCCGTTGTCCTCCTCGCTCATCCCTGTCGGCGGGGTTCTACGGGGACCACAACCACGTTTCCGACCTCGACCTCGCTACCCCGGTCGACCGACTCGCCGGTAACACGGTCGGTCGAGCCGACCGACTCGTCCGGGAACGAGACCGTCGCCGGGTCGTCCCCGAAGTTGCAGGCGACGACGTAGCGGTCGTGCTCGGCGTCCTCGTCCTCGGGGGTGGTCCGGGCGTAGGCGACGACTTCCTCGGAATCGCTCTCGAAGTCGACCCGCTCGAACCCGCCCCGGTAGCCGAGCGCAGGTGTCGACTCGCGGGTGTCGATCAGCGACTCGTAGTACTCGTACAGCGAGTCGTCCGCGGCGTCCCAGTCGAGGGCCCCCCGGCGGTTGCGCATCCCGAGCTCCTGGCCTGAGTAGAGCATCGGTATCCCCGGGAGCGTGAACAGCGTCCCCGCGGCGGCCTCGGTCGCCGCCCTCCCGCACTCCTCCACGTACCTGACCTCGTCGTGGTTCTCGAGGTAGAGCATGAACCCGGCGTGGTCGGGGAAGCCCACCTCCTTGCGCTGTTCGATCGCGTCGAGGACGGCCTCGCCGGGTTCGTGGCCGCGCCCGACCTGCCGGAGCGTGAAGTAAAGCGTCGTGTCGAAGTGGACCTCGAACATCGAGCCGTGGAAGTCGGCGATGTAGGGGATGGTCTCGTCGAGCAGGAGAAACTCCTCGTCCATCGCCTTCACCCGGTCGTGGACCTCCCGCCAGAACGACTGTGGGACCGCCCACGCCATGTCACACCGGAAGCCGTCCACCACCGGGGCCCACTCGTCGACCGCGTCGAGCAGGTGCCGACGGACCTCCAGACTATCGAAGTCGAAGTTGGCGATGTACTCCCAGTCGAAGTACGTCCCGGGCTCGCCGCTCTCCTGCCACTCGTACCAGTCGTAGTAGTCGCTGTCCGGGTTCCCGTAGGCGTCCTCGAAGAACGGGTGGGCGCGCGCGGAGTGGTTCATCACGAGGTCGAACAGCACGCGGATCCCGTGGTCGTGTGCGCTCTCGACGAACGCCTCGAACTCCTCGCGGGTCCCGAGATCCTCAGCGATGGAGAAGAAGTCCGTGATGTTGTAGCCGTGTTCGTACTCGTCGTTCTGGAGGACCGGCGTGAGCCACACCGTGTTCACGCCGAGGTCGGCCAGATACGGGAGACGCTCCTCGAGCGCGCCGAACGAGAAGTCGTCCTCGCCGGCGAACCCGCGGACGTACACCTCATACAGCGTGACCTCCTCGGCCCACTCGGGCGGGTCGTAGAGCCGCTCGACCGAGCCGTCGGGGTGGACCCGAACCGCGTCCGGTACGCTGTAGCCGTCCTCGCCGACCGAAACCACGTGGACCCGGACGGGCTCGTCGGGCACCGGTAGCTCGGCATCCCAGCCCTCGACGGCCAGCCCGGGGTCGGGGTCGCGGTCGTCGACGTGGAACTCCACGTCGAGGTCGGTGTCCGGCTCGTCGTCGACCCCGCGGCGGGCCGTCGCCTGGAGCGAGACGCGGTCGCCCTCGCGACCGCCGTCGAGACGCACCCGGGGCCGGGACTCCCCGTCGGGTCCACCGGGCCGTCCGGAGCCGCGGGCGCTCCCCGAGGCTCCCGACCGGCCGGCGGGGCCCGATCGGCCGCTCGCTCCCGAGTACCCCGAGGCCCCGTCCCCGGCACCAGGGGCCATCTCGCCCGAGAACGACCGGACGGTCAGTCGGTGGGTCCCGTCGGGGGCGTCGAGGGCGACGACGTAGGTGCCGGGGGCGTCCGGGACGAGGTGTTCGACGGGCTCGTCGCCCAGGGTAGTGGTGCTCCCGTCCGGGGCCTCCTCTATGTGCCAGCGGTACGTCGCCGAGGGGTCGGGGTCCCGCGGCGAGAGATCGACGTCGTGGCCGACAGCGGTAAATACCGGCGGGCCTGGCTGATGCATAGGCGCGCGTTGTTCCCGGCGGTATAAGGTTTTACTCATTTCTGAATAAGTAATTCGCCGAAAACCACCACGCTTTAACTGCTGTGGGGCCCGACCGTCGAGTATGCGACTGCGGACCGCGATAAATCGATACAAGCGGGGGCTCGAAGGGGGGATGTTTCCGGCGGAGTGCCCCACGCACGCCGGGGCGTTCTCCGGGTACGGCGACCGACTGGTGTACGTCGACCCCGACGGATCGTTCCGGGACTACTCGGCATCGCTCTCCGATCTACACGGGGTCGACCGATCGCGGTTCGGCATCGAGACCGGCGACGGTGTGCGCTGGTTCGACGACACTACCCCGGTGCGCCAGCACTACTACCGGGACACCGCGCTGGTCGAGACGGAGTACGACGCCGACGAGTTCACCGTCCACCAGTACGATCTCACGCTCGGACGGGCCCACATCACCCACGTCGAACTCCGCGGGGAGGTCCCCACGGACGCCCGGTTGACGGCCTTTCTGACGTTCGCCCCCGAGGGCCAGGACGGGCAGGTGGGACGGCTCATCCACGACGGGGCCGGACCCGACGGTGGTGCGACCGTCGAGGTGTTCCACCGCGAGGAGCACGACTACGTCACCGCCTCGACCGGCCTCTCCGCCGTTCGGGGGCAGGTCCCCGAGCGGTTCGACGAACTGCTCGCCCCCGAGCCCGTGGACTTCCCGCGCGAGGTCCCCCTCGAGAACTACGAGGACACCCACCTCTCGAGCGACATCGTGGTCTCGGCACCCCTGGAGCGCGCGGGAAGGGGAATGCGGACGACGCTCGTCACCCAGCTGTCCGACCACACGGAGACCACCCGCGAACAGGCGCTGGCGGACGTGCGCGGGTCCGCGGAGATGCACGCGACGCCGGACGCGCTCCGGACGGCCGCACGCGAGCGGGTCGCCGTCGAGACGCCCGAAGGGACCCCCCGCGAGGGGACCGTCACCGACGACCTCCGGGCGCTCTCGCTGCTGACGGCGCCGACCGGCGGACGAATCGCGGGTCCGGACTTCGACCCCTACTACGCCTACTCCGGCGGCTACGGCTACACCTGGTTCCGCGACGACGCCGAGATCTCGGGCTACCTGCTCTCGGCGGCCGATCGACTCGACCTCGATCTGGGGGACACGCTCGAACGGAGCGCCCGGTTCCACTGCGACGCCCAGCTCGAGGACGGCACCTGGCCCCACCGGGCCTGGGCGGTCGACGGCTCGCTCGCTCCCGGATGGGCCCACGCCCGCGTCGAGAACCGGGACGTCCCGGAGTACCAGGCCGACCAGACCGCGAGCGTGGTGACGTTCCTCGCCGAACTCCTCCGCGAGCGCGGCGACGACCTCGACGAGTCGCTTCGGTCGCGGGTCCGGGAGACCGTCCGGCAAGGCGTCGAGGGGCTCGACGCCACGCTCGACGAGGACGGCCTCCCCGAGCGGTGTCAGAACCTCTGGGAGGACACCGACGGCCGGTTCACCCACACCGCGGCGACGTTCCTGGAGGCCTACGCGACCGTCTCGCGGACACCCGTCGGCGGGGAGGTCCGCAAGCACGCGACCGTCCGCGCCCAGGAGGTGATGGAGGGACTCGACGCGCTCTGGGAGGGGTCGGCCGGCCACTACGGGCTCCGTCTCGACGGCGACGACCTCGACGACCGGCTCGACTCGGGGACGTTCGCACTCGTCTCGGCGTTCGTCGAGTACGACCGCGCGCTCGGGCTGTCCGAGGACGCCCTCGACCGACTCGTCTCGCACGTCGAGACGGCGCTCGATGGGCTCTACCGCGAGACCGACGACGTCCAGGGGCTGGTCCGCTACGAGGGCGACCCCTGGCGGCGACGGTGGCAGGACGAGGAGAAGGTCTGGTCGGTCTCGACCGTGTGGGGTGCCGACGCGGCCACGCGGCTCGCGGCGCTCCTCGACCGACGTGACCGGACCGACGAGTCGGAGTCACTCCTCGAGTGGGCCGGCCACCTATACGAGGTGCTCTCCCCCGACGGGCCGCTCTGCACCGACGCGGGCTTCCTGACCGAACAGGTCTTCGACGACGGGACGCCCGACTCGGCCGCACCGCTCGGCTGGTCGCACGCCCTCCGGCTCCACACCACGGCGCTGCTCGCGGAACTCGACGCCCTCCCGGCGGTGGCGACCCCGTCGGGGCCGGAGTCGCGCCCCCGGTGGACCACCGCCGAGAAGTACGGCGTCGGGACCGTCGCGGACCACGACGACTCCGACCCCTCGAAGGTGTGGTTCACGCTCACCGACGGGGCGCTCACGGAGGTCCGCTTCCCGCGGATCGACGTGATGAACCTCCGGACGCTCGACTTCCTCGTCGTCGACACGGACGAGGACGAGTCCTACACCGCCCGCACGTTCACCGAGGACCGCCGCGACGAGCGGACGGGGACGCTCGAACGCCGCGCCGAGCACGTCGGCGAGTCCTCGCTCCGATTCAGACAGACCGTCACGGAGACCGGCGACGGCCGCGGCCACGAGTGGCGGCTCACCGCCGAGTACGTCGCCGACCCCGACCACGACGCAATCGTGGCGGACGTCTCGTTCGAGGCGCTCGACGACGCGGAGTACGCCGTCTACGCCGTCGCGGACACCGCGCTCACCAACACCGGCGATCACGACATCGGTTACCGTCTCGGCGAGGCGGGTGCCTACCACCTCGTCGCCCGCGACGCCGGTGCCTTCGACGCCGAGGGCGACCCGCTCCTGGTCGATGGGGACGGCGATCCCTACAGCGTCGCCACCGCGCTCGTCGCGGAGGACCGCTTCGACTGGGCCACCGTCGAGGTCGGCGGCTCCGGCCGGCTCGGTCGGCTGTTCGGGGAGGGGGTCCTGGACGGCGGTGCCGCCGAGGCGACCGACGAGAACGTCGTACTCGTGGGTCGGCTCGGGACCGGCGGGGGGTACGACGGGACGGTCGCGCTCGGCTTCGCCGAGGACGCCGACACCGCCGGTGCGCTCGGGGAGGCCGAGGGTTCGCTCGCCCGCGGCTACGAGACGGTCCGGGCGGGCTACGACGACTCCTGGCGGGCCTACCTCTCGGACAAACCGCTGCCCGACTCGGTGGCCGACGACCGCGAACTGGCCGAGCAGTACCGCGTGGCGCTGATGAGCCTGGCGGCGGTCGAGGACAAGACCTACCACGGGGCGGCGATCGCCTCCCCGTCGGTGCCGTGGGGTGAGGCCGTCATCGCCGACGAGCCCAAGGGGTACGGCTACAACTTCGTCTGGTCGCGCGACCTCTACCAGACGTTCACTGTCCTCGACGCCGTGGGCGACGTGGAGACGGCACACGACGCCCTCGCCTACGTCTACCGCTACCAGCAGGACGAGGACGGGTTCATCCCGCAGAACACCTACCTCAGCGGTCGGACGCGGTGGGGCGGCGAGCAGATGGACAACATCGCGTTCCCGGGCGTGATGGCCTACCACCTCTACGAACGCGGGGTCGGGTTCGCGAACGCCGACTACGACTACGCGAACCTCCGGCGCTCCTCCGACTACATCGCCAGACACGGTCCGGCCACACAGCAGGAGCGCTGGGAGGAGGAGTCGGGCTACTCCCCCTCCAGTATCGCCGCGGAGATCGCGGGACTGACCTGTGCGGCGAAGGTCGCGATCGAGGAGGACGAGCCGGGCGACGCGCTCGCCTGGCTGGCGCTGGCCGACGACTGGCAGTCCCGCGTCGAGGTGTGGACGGCCACCGACAACGGGACCGATCGGATCACCGAGATCCCCTACTACGTCCGGGTCACCCGCGACGGCGACCCGAACGCGGGCCACTACCGCACGCTCGCCAACGGCGGCCCGACGCTCGACGAGCGGGAGATCATCGACGCCGGTTTCCTCGAACTCGTCCGGCTCGGGGTGAAACCCTGGGACGACGAGACGATCCGGAACTCCGTGGAGGTGGTCGACGAGACGATCCGCGTCGAGACGCCCCACGGTCCGGCGTTCTACCGCTACAACGGCGACGGCTACGGCGAACTCGACCGCGACGAGGAGGGTGCGCCGTGGGCGATCGACGGCGGGGGCCGGGGTCG
The DNA here is from genome assembly GCF_037335815.1 of Salinirubellus litoreus. Lineage (NCBI taxonomy): Archaea > Methanobacteriati > Methanobacteriota > Halobacteria > Halobacteriales > Natronomonadaceae > Salinirubellus > Salinirubellus litoreus. Next base: position 2,131,695 of record NZ_CP147841.1, read on the forward strand.
GCTCTGGCCGATCTTCACCGGCGAGCGCGCCGAGTACGAGCTGCTCGCCGGCGGCCAGGGGGCGGACGATCCCGAGTCGCTCCTGCGGACGATGGCCGGGTTCGCCAACTCCGGGCGGATGCTCGCCGAACAGGTCTGGGACCGCGACCGCGAGACCTCCTACAACTGGGAGTTCGGCGAGGGGACGGGCTCCGCGACCCCGCTGGGCTGGTCGATGGCCCAGTTCGTCCGTCTCGCCCACGGCATCGACGCCGGCGAACCGGTCGAGCGCCCCGCCTTCGTCGCCGAGCGCTACGCCACGGGCGAGGCCCGAGAGGGTCCCTCGCTCGTGGTCGACACGGAGTTCGAGGGCGACCGGGTCCGCGTCTCCGGGGAGACCGACGGTGCGCTCGTCGCCGTGAAGACGCCCACGGAGACGGTGGCCGTCGACCCCGAGGACGGTCAGTTCGAGACGCGCGTCGGCATCCAGCACGGCGAGAACCGGATCGTCGTCGCGGCGGCCACCGAGGCCGATCTGGAGCGGGCCGGGACGACCGTCGAACGGCTGGCACTGTAGAGAGGAGACCGCGATCGCCTCGGAGACGCTCAACGCTGAACCCACCTCGATCGAGATCCGCTTTTGCGAACAGCCGGCACTCGATCCAGTCCACGGGGCGACGTGCCGGGCTGCCGCGCCCGCCCCGTGGTGACTCGTCAGAGCACGGGGTCGGTGGTCCCGGTTCCCGATATAAACGTATGCCCGGGGAAGGTGGTCGTGTTCGGATAGCCGCCCATCGAACCATCGGGTGGGACTGAAAGGGGCCGCCGGCTTGAGGAAGGCGGACGACGCAAGCACCGTGGTTCGAGAGACGCGAAGCGTCTCTCGTCACTGAGCGAATCGGAGATTCGCGAGGTCTGCGAACGCTTCGCGTTCGCCCGATCACGAAACGGCGGAGCCGTTTCGAACGACAGCAGAGCGAGGAGCGGAGCGAGTCCCCCGACTCAGGCCGGCGGGGGCTTTCGAGCTGATTTCGGAAACTGCTGGTGGCTGAAACAGAAGCACTCGAGAGCCCCCGACCGATACGCTCCCGCGGCTCGTTGCGGTCCTCGCCTCGTTCGCTTCGCTCACTCGGCTGCGGACCTTACGTCGTCCCGAGAACCGCTCCGCGGTTCTCGCGGGCTGTCCCCAGAACGGCGGAGCCGTTCTGGTGTGCATGCGAGACGCGCAGCCTCTCGCACACTGCACGAGAGCTTCGCTCTCGTGAACGCCGGGGTTCGCGTAGCGTGGGTTGCCGGCGGAGCCGGCAACTGCATAGCGTGGCGGCGGAGCCGCTACGCGCGGCCCCTTTCAGTCCCACCCGATGTCTCCCCGGGCTTCCGTAACCGGCCCTCAACCGTCCCCAGCAGTCTATGGGAAGATGCTCTCGGGCAGGTACGCCGTCACCGTCCAGTTGGGAGCGTCGACGACCTCGCTGATCTTCAGGTCCACGGCCGCCGAACAGAGGATGTACGCCTCGCCGCGGGTCAGATCACGGTGGGCTTCGAGGTGGTCGATCATGTGCCGGACGGCCTTCTTCGTCGCCTCCATCAGGTCGTCGGCGATACCGGTCGTCGCGTACATCGGCTCGTCCTGCCCCGTCGGGGTGAACGGTCCCGTCGTCTCGAGCTGGGGCTGCTCGATCTCCATGTCCGTCCGGACGTCGAACCGCGCGGTGACGAACATCGGGGCTTCGATGCCCGTCACGCAGACCTCGCCGTCGCCCTGCGCGGCGTGACAGTCGGCCGTCGAGAACAGCGCCCCCTCGGTCTCGATCGGGAGGTAGACCGTCGATCCCTGCGTCATGTGCTTGACGTCCATGTTCCCGCCGACGTCGCGCGGCGGGAGCGTGTCGTGCTCGCCGTCCTCGCCCGGGGCGACGCCGATGATCCCCGGGAACATGTCGAGGGGAACCTCGATGCCGTCGACGAAGTGGCCCACGTCGTCATCCAGATCCCAGACGTGCAGGCCGGCGTCGGGGAACTCCTCGGGGAGGAGTCCGAGGCCCATCTCGCCGGGCATGAACCCGGTGAACCCCCAGCCCTTGTGCTCGAAATCCAGCAGATCGACCGCGAGAACGTCGCCGGGCTCGGCCCCCTCGACGGCGACCGGTCCCGTGAGCGGGTGGACCGGGTCGAAGCTCGCGTTCGCGAGGTCCTCGACGGTCGAGTCGGGGCCGACCTGCCCGTCGAGCGCGTCGCGGCACTCGAACCGGACGACTTCGCCCGGCTCGACGGTCAGGACGGGTTCGAGGCTGTTGTCCCAGACGTGGTGGACGTTCGCGTCGTCGTCGCTCAGCTCGTGGTCGACCGTGTAGGCAGTATCTGACGACATGACGTCCAGAAGGACGTCCCGGTCCGTCATGAAGGTGGAGGTGGAGGTAACAGTCGGCCTACGACTCGTCGAACGGAGCGAATCGGGGGTTCGTGGCTCGGTGAAGCTACGCCTCGTCGAACAGTTCCTCGCCGTCGACGAGGTGCTCCTCGACGGCGTCGAGGTCGAGCGTCAGTCCGAGCCCGGGCTCCTCGGGGATGGTGATGTAGCCGTCCTCGATGACCGTTCCCTCGACGAGATCATCCCACCAGCCCAGTTCGTAGGAGTGGTACTCGACCGCCATGGCGTTCGGGACGGCCGTCCCGACGTGGGCGCTCGCCATCGTCGCCACCGGCGAGGAGACGTTGTGCATCGCCACCGGGACGTAGTACTGGTTGGCGACGTCGGCGATCTTCCGCGTCTCGCGCATCCCGCCCACCTTCGGGAGGTCCGGCGCGATGATGTCGACGGCCTGGTTCTCGATGAGCCGGCGCTCCTCGGTCACCCGGTACCGGTTCTCGCCGGTCGCGATGGGCGTGTTCGTGGACTTGGTGACCTCCTCCTGCACTTCGAGGTTCTCCGGCGGGACGGGGTCCTCGAGCCACCAGACGTCGTACTCCTCGATGGCGGCGGCGAGCCGTTTCGCGCTCCCCCCCGAGAACGACCAGTGACAGTCGAACGCGACGTCGGCCTCGTCCTTCACCCGCTCGGTGACCTCCCGGACGATGTCGACCTTGTGTCTGATCTGTCCCGGCCGGAGGTGGCGGTTCGCGCGGTCCTTCTCGAACCCCGTCGGGATGTCGAGGTCGAACTTCATCGCGTCGTAGCCCAGTTCCTCGACGACGCGCTCTGCCTCGTCGGCGCACGCCTCGGGGTTGGCTTCGGACTCGGTGTGACAGTCACAGTAGACCCGGACCGCGTCGCGGTACTTCCCACCGAGGAGCTGGTAGGCCGGGACCTCCAGTATCTTCCCCGCGAGGTCGTGGAGCGCGATCTCGATGCCCGAGATCGCAGTGACGGTGACGCCCTCGACGCTCCCCTCGCCGGACATCTTCTGGACGAGGTGTTCGTACAGCCGGTCGATGTCGAGGGGGTTCTCCCCGATGACGAACGGCTTCATCCGCTCGATGAGTTCGGGGACGCCCGCGCCCCAGTAGGCCTCGCCGGTCCCGACGATGCCCGCGTCCGTGTAGACGCGGACGAGCGTCCACGGGAAGTTCCCGTCGACCATCGTCGTCTGGACGTCCGTGATCTCGACGTCGCGGCCGCCGCCCCGCTTGGCCGTGACACCCATCGTCTCGGCAGCGAGCTTCCGCATCGTGTACTCCGCGTTCGGGTCGTGGAGATCGGAGTAGTCCGTCGGCATGGGTCGCGGTTCACTCGGTCGGCGGTAAAAGCTATCGAGACGCACCCGTCGCCGGGATTCCGGCCGATCCGGTGGTGTCGGGTCCGCCCTGGTGCGGTCTATTCACCGGAGTACGACCGGGCGAGCTTCGTCTCGAGGTCGCGCTTCACCGACGGCCACTCCTCGTCGAGGACGCTGAAGTAGACCGTGTCCCGGGGGCCCTGGTGGGTCTGCATGTGCCGCCGGAGCGTCCCCTCCTCGGTCGCGCCGATGCGCAGGATGGCCTCCCTCGACCGCCGGTTCCGCGAGTCCGTCTTCAGTTCGACGCGGGCGCAGTCCCACTCCTCGAACGCGTGTGTAAACATGAGATACTTGGCCTCGGTGTTGGCCGGCGTCCGCTGCTGGGCCGGCGTGAGCCACGTCCACCCGATCTCGACGCGCCGGTGCTCCGGGGCGACGTTGCCGAACCGCGTCGAGCCGATCGCCTCGTCGGTCTCCCGCAGGACGGTCGCGAACGGGAGCGCCTCTCGCCGTTCCCGGGCGTCGAGCGCCGCCTCGACGAACTCGCGGATCGCTTCCGGCGACGACCAGTCCCTCGAGAACCACCGGAAGATCTCGGGGTGTGCCCCCGCCTCCTGGAGGTCCACGAGGTGGTCCTCGATCGACAGCGGCTCCAGCCGAACGTACTCCCCTTCGAGCGTGACGGGTTCGAGATCCATGACCCGGCGGTCGCCCCGGGTGATCGTCACTCTACCGACGCCGGTCTCCGGGGCCGTCTACAGCTCGTCGCGCTCTTCGAGCTCGGCGAACACCTCCCGGACCCGTTCGGCCTCGTTCCTGGGGACCACGAGCACCCGGTCGTCGTGGACGGCGACCACGAGATCCGAGACGCCCACGACCGAGACGTGCGAGTCCGCGTCGGTCGCGAGCACGCACCCCTCCGCGTCGAGCGCGAGGGCGTTCCCGTCGACGACGTTCCCGTCCTCGTCGGCCGGCAGGACCCGTTCGAGGGCGTCCCACGTCCCGAGATCGTCCCACTCGACGTCCGTGGGGACGACGAGGACGTCCTCGGCTCCTTCGAGGACGCCGTGGTCGACGCTCACCGCCTCCACCACCTCGAAGGGCTCCCGGTGCCCGGATTCGAGCGCGTCGACCAGCGGCGCGAGCGCGGAGTCGCGGGCCGCCGCGAGGAACTCCCCGGGCGTCCAGACGAACGTCCCCGCGTTCCAGAGGTAGCCGTGTTCGCGGTAGCGCGCGGCCGCCCCCGCGTCGGGCTTCTCGACGAACCGCTCGACGACGTACCCCTCCCCGCCGTCGGCCGTCTCGACGGCCTCGCCCGGCTTCAGGTAGCCGTAGCCGGTCGCGGCGTAAGTCGGCTCGACTCCCAGGGTGACCAGCCCGCCGCGACCACGGGCGAGGCCGATCGCCCGCTCGACGTCCGCGGCGAACGCGGCGTCGTCGCCGACGTGGGCGTCCGAGGGGAGACAGACGAGGACGGGGTCGTCGTATCGATCGTGGAGTTCGTGTGCGGCGTAGGTCAGCGCCGGGCCGGTGTCCTTCGGTTCCGGTTCGACGAGGACCTCCGCGTCGGAGGCGTGCTCGGGTACCCGGTCCGCGTGGGCCGCCCGTGTGAGGACGACCACGCTGTCGGCGAACCGCTCGGCCCGCCGGACCGTTCGGCTCAGCAGCGACCCCTCGCCCGGACCCACGGAACGGAACTGCTTGGGCGTCTCTCTCGAACTCGCCGGGTAGAGGCGGGTCCCGGTCCCGCCGGCGAGGACGACGGCGACGACTGTCATGCACGTCGGGTCGTGGTGGACGACCGAAAGCCTCGCGGATTCCTCACCACTCGACCCGGGAGGCCGTCGGTGACCGACAGCCCGATCCTGACGGTCGTCGGCCGTGTCCGAGTATGGACCAGAACAGCCTCCCGATGGTTCCCGACCTCACCGTCTCCCCGCGGGCGGTCCGCCTCCTGTTCCTGGCGGGGGTCCTCCTGTTCGTGGCGACGTTCGTCCTCCTGGTGCTCGTCGGGTTACTGAGCGCGTAGCTCCAGCGCTTTGGGCGTCTGATTTCGGGGTCTCGCGGGGCGACAGTAGCGCCCCGGGCCGCCGACCGCGAGCCGGACGGTCCCGTGACCGGGCTTTATCCGCCCGTGTCGTGTTCCCCCGGGCATGCGACTCGACCACACCGGGATCGCGACGGAGGACGCCGACGAACTCGCCGGGCTGTACGTCGACCTGCTGGACGCCCGGGTCGTCCACGAGGAGAGTGGTGGCATCCACTTCGTGTTCGTCGAGGTGGGTGACAACTACCTGGAGTTCCTCGAACCCGTCGATCCCGAGAGCGACATCGGACAGTACGTCAGCGAACACGGTCCCGGGTTCCACCATCTCGGCTTCGAGACCGAGGACCTCCCCGCGGCCATGGATCACGCCCGCGGCCTCGGCGTCGACCTGATCGACGAGGAGCCCCGCGAGGGCGCGTGGGGCCACGACATCGCCTTCCTCGACCCCGACTCGACCGGCGGCGTCCTCGTGGAGTTCTTCCAGGAGTAGACGTCGACGTACGCCGCCACGCCTCGCCGACTCGTAGCGGGACGCTTGTGATACGAACGGGTTCGCAGAATCAGTTCGGTGGCGGTACTCCGCGTTCCGGCTGTCCTCCTACTGATCGGTAGACTGTGCCATCACCTCCGTCGGTCCGTGGTATGGTGTGACGTAACAAGAATCTTGTGGCCGGTGCGAGGTCCGCCGGATGGATCCACGGGACCGGTTCGGCTTCGCGGATTCGCGGGACCGTCGATACGGGATACCTACTGGTCGAGAGAGCGGCTACGAACCCTCGGCGCTCGGCAGTCGGGGTAGAGCTAGCCCGGCACCCAGAAGTGAACGTCTGCGGCGCTCACGAGCGGCTTTTCACCCATGTTTTTCGAGCCGAGCGGGACGGCTCAGCCGTCCCGCTGGCCGTGCGAACGGGCGGCTCCGCCGCCCGTGAGCAGAGAGTGGGTGACGTAGTGAGCGCCGGAGGCGCGAACGAGTCATCCCGACGAAGAAAAAGATGGTCTCACCACGTCTCCACGACGCCCTCCCGGACGTCCTCGAGACAGCCCCGACAGTCGACCGAGTCGGGGTCGAAACAGTCCGGCCGGAGGTCCTCGTCGAGTTCGACGGCGCGACGCTCGGCGTAGCGTCGACAGACGATGCGGGCCCGCCCCTCCGCGTCGCGCGGGAGGTCGAGCCGCGCTTCGTCCCGGGCGTCCCGGTAGGCCCGCCGGGCCTCCTCGAACTGCCGGCCGGCCGACCGGACCTTCGAGCGGAGGAGCCACTTCAGGCGGCGGCGGTTGCCCATACCGGTATCAGGAACGGGAGCCACAAATGGCCGTCGCTCCACGAGGCCGTGGCACGCTCACGGGATCCCGCCATCGCGACGGACCGCTTCCGTTTTGCCCGTCTCGGGAGACGGGACCCCATGACACGACGGACGGACGAGTTCGTGACGGTCGACGGCGTGGAACTGCACTACTCGGCGTGGGGCGATCCGTCGGATCCGCCGGTGGTCTGCGTCCACGGCCTCTCGAGGGTCGGGCGTGACTTCGACCCGCTGGCCCGCGAACTCCGCGAGGACTACCGGGTCCTCTGTCCCGACGTCCAGGGCCGGGGGCTCTCGGAGTGGGCTCCCGAGGGGGCGGCCGGGGAGTGGTACGCCGGTTCACGACTCGCCGGGACCCTGGTGGGGTTCTTCGACGAGCTCGGCATCGAGGCGGCCCGCTACGTGGGGACGTCGATGGGCGGCCAGCTCGGGATGGGACTCGCCGCCGGCCCCCTCGAAGATCGGATCACCCACCTCGTGATGAACGACGTCGGACCCGCGCCGGCCGACGACGAGGACGCACGCGAGGGGATCGACCGTCTCGTCGACTACCTCACCGACCCCCCGGCGTTCGATCGGCTCACCGAACTCGAGGCCTACTACCGGGAGACCTACTCGACGTTCAGCGCGATGACCGACGACGAGTGGCGGGTCTTCACCGTCGGCTCGGCACGCCGGACGGCGAACGGCGGTTTCGCGCCCGCGTACGACCCGCGCGTGGTCGAACCGCTCCTGACCGAGGAGATCGAGGCGGACCCCTGGGCGGCGTGGGCGGCCATCGACGTCCCGACGCTCGTCCTGAAGGGCGAGCGGTCCGATATCCTCGCCGACGAGACGTTCGAGGAGATGCGCGAGCGCCGCCCCGAGATCGAGACGGTCGTGGTCGACAGCGGACACGCGCCCTCGCTGAACGTCCCCGAGCAGGTCGAACCGATCCGGGAGCTGTTCGAACGGTAGGCCGCGGTGCTTCCGGAAGTGTCCGCTCGGGCGCTCTGTCGCCCGTGGCAGCCACTCTTTCGGCCCGTAGCCGTTCACTTTCGCCGAGCTACCGTATCCTTAAATACCATAGCGAACCAACCGTCGTACGCCTCCCACTGATACCACGCGGAGGCGAGCAAACCATGACTGACCTGCGAGACCACGCGGCGGAGATACACGAGCAGTTCGCCGAGAAGGTGGACGGGCTCACGGTAGAGGAGATCGAGGAGCGACTGGACACCCTGGTCAACGAGTACCGGGTCCCCCTCGACGAGGCGACCCGTAGCGTCGAGAGCACGTACCTCGAGAAGGCCGGAATGGACCGCGAGGAGCTCGGCGGTCGCGGCGGCAACGAGACCGTCGAGGTCGGCACCATCGACCAGGACGAGCAGTGGATCGACGTCCGGGCGAAGGTCGTCGACCTCTGGGAGCCCCGCTCGGAGAGCATCGCCCAGGTGGGCCTGCTCGGCGACGAGTCGGGCACCGTGAAGTTCGTCGCGTTCGAGACCAGCGAACTCCCCGAACTCGAGGAGGGGAAGGTGTACGCCCTCGGGAACGTCGTCACCGACGAGTACGAGGGCCGTTACTCGGTCAAACTCAACCGGACGACCTCCATCACCGAACTCGACGAGGAGATCGAGGTCGGCGACAACGCGACCGAGGTGACGGGCGCGCTCGTCGACATCCAGTCCGGCAGCGGCCTGATCAAGCGCTGTCCCGAGGAGGACTGCACCCGCGTCCTCCAGAACGGCCGGTGTTCGGAGCACGGCGAGGTCGAGGGCGAGTTCGACCTCCGGATCAAGGGCGTCCTCGACGACGGTGACTCGATCCACGAGGTCATCTTCGGCGAGGAGGCCACCGAGGGGCTGACGGGCATCTCGCTCGCGGAGGCCAAGGAGATGGCCATGGACGCGCTCGACACGACCGTCGTGGCCGACGAGATGCGCGGGACGGTACTGGGACGCTACTACCGGGTTACGGGGCCGGAGTTCGGCCGCTACGTCCTCGCGGACGAGGTCGAAGAGCTGGCCGGGCCGGTCGATGCCGAAGCGACGCTGATCCGAGCGAGGTCGATCTGAGATGAGTTCCAACGCAAACGCCATCCCCACGCGGAAGGTCGCCCGGCGAGTGTTCGCGAGCGAGTTCAACGACGCCGGCTACACGTTCAAGGAGTCCGACGACGAGCGGGCACCGATCTACCTGCTGCTGCCGACGGGCGCACGTGCCAACCGGACCTTCGTCGTCGGCACGCTCACCGAGAAGGAGGACATCGGCGAGGATTCGGAGTACTGGCGCGGCCGCGTCGTCGACCCGACGGGGACGTTCTTCGTCTACGCCGGGCAGTACCAGCCCGACGCGGCGGCGATGCTGCGCGACCTCGAACCGCCGGCGTACGTCGCCATCGTCGGCAAGCCCCGCACGTACGAGCCCGACGACGCCGAGGAGGGCGAGGTACTCGTCTCGCTCCGTCCGGAGTCGATCACGGTCGTCGACGCCGACACCCGCGACCGCTGGGTGGTCGAGACGGCAGAGCGCACCCTCGACCGCATCGAGGCGTTCGACGACGAGGCAAACGAGTACGCCGCGATGGCCCGCGAGCGCTACGACCTCCCCGTGGAGACCTACCGCGATCGCGCCGTCGAGGCGCTCGAGAGCCTCGAGGACGGCGAATCGGCGGAGCCGGAACCCGACGCGATCGACGCCGACTGAGTCGGGTGAACCGGGCGTAGCGGCCGCGGGCCCCCGACACACCCTCCACGCTCGGTTCGTGATCCTACCGCTCAGAGGCTGATCGTCTGACGAACGATTAAGTAGCCCTGGCGAGGAGTCCCACGTAGCATGGGCAACAAGAACAAGACCATCTCCTTCAGGGTCAACGAGGACGCCTTCGAGACCCTGCGGGAGATCGCGGAGGAGCGCGACATCTCGCTCTCGGCGGTCTTCCGCGACTACGTGGACATGCTCGTCGCCCACGACGGCCAGGTCCGCGTCGTTCCGGAGCACGAGGTCGACGAGTCGAGCTCCTCCGGGCCGGAGTCGTTCCCGCCGAAGGTCGAGGTGCCCAAGTCGTTCATCCGCGAGCACGAGCGGCTCGAACTCGAGGCCGAACACCTGCGCGAGCAGCTCGACGAGTACAAGCGCTACGTCACCAAGCTCTCACAGCGCCTCGAGGAGCAGGAGGACGAGGAGGTCATCATGCTCGAGGACCTCGACGAGGAGGAGGCCGAGGACCAGCCGTTCAGGCTCGGCTGACCGGACCACCCGTCGAGCGCCCCGTCCGCTATCGGTAGTCCCGACTGCGCGATCCGGGGTGGACTCGGAAACGTGAACGCCTGCCCGCCTTTATTACACGAACTCGCCTATCGTGGCCATGGACGACACCCGACGCCGGTGCCCGAACTGCGAGTTCGAAGTCGCCGACGAGGGCGTGTGTTCGCTCTGTGGACACGAGATCGATCAGGACGAGTCGTAGACCTCCGTAGGCCTCGAACCGGTCGTTCGCCCGCCGGGACGACGGGAACGGGTACCCCCGATCCCTGGATCGGCCGCCGGCCGATAGCACGCTATCCTCGGTATGCGACCGCGACGGGCCAGCGCGCTGCTGACCGACGTTCTCGACCGGGACACGAGCCCGAGTCCGAGCTACGTCAGCCGCCGTCGTGCCTCCCTCGCCTCCCGTGCCGCCTCCTCGCGTCCGTCGACGTCGGCGAGCTCCTCCGTGGCCTCCAGGGTCCGTACGGCGTCGTCGAGGAAGGAGAGCACGTCGCCGGGGTAGGCGTACAGCATGTAGTCCGCGCCCATCGCGTCGACGATGGCGTCCGGGCCGAGCCCCCGCTCGCGGAGGTCGAGCAGGTACCGCACGAACTTTCGCTCGGGGTGGCCGCAGTGGGGGTTCGACTGACAGTCACAGTCGAGGAAGTCCGTGGCGAAGTCGAGCACCCGCTCCTGACTGGCCTCGTCCAGCTTCGCGATGTTCTCCCCCTGGAACAGCAGGTCGAGCGTCGCGCCGGAGAACGCGCTCTTGGGAAAGCGCGTCTCGAGCTGGGAGGCGAGCTGCCGGTGGTTCTTGACGTAGATCTTGTCCGTGATCGCCACTGCCTCACGGTAGCGGCCCGTAGAGGAAAAGCGTGTTCACTCGCCCGGGCTCGTGTCGTCCGCCCCACGGGGCGCGAATGTCGTAACGTATTTGGGCATCTCCGGGCTACGTGGAGGTGCGAGCCAACAGACAGCGTGTCCGGGTTGGGGTAATGGTTATCCTTCAGCCTTGTGGAGGCTGAGACGCGGGTTCGATTCTCGCACCCGGACTTCCTTACTCCTAGAGGAGTAGGCGAAATAAAATCGCCAGGGGAGTTCGAATCCCGTCGGTCAAAGCGACCGACGAACGAGCCGACCGTCCGATCCGGTGTCCAGTTCGCGCTTCACCACCCTTCGCTCCGGGGAGCGTATCGCCGTTCTCGGGACGGGTCGCTCCGGCTTCTCGTGCGCCCCGACACCGCCGACGCTTTGAGGCGAGCGACTCACTACCCTCCATGACCACCTGGGCCTGGGACGAACGCTTTCGGGAGGGCGAGTACCCGCAGGATCCCGATCCCTCGGAGGTCCTGAAGCGATACGTCGGGACGTTCCCGGAGGGTCGAGCGCTCGACGTCGCCACCGGCACGGGACGCAACGCGGTCTTTCTCGCCGAACGGGGGTACGAGGTCGACGCCGTCGACCGCTCGCGCGAGGGGCTCCGGATCGCCCGCGAGAACGCGAGGGAGCGGGGTGTCGCTGACCGGATGGAGTGGATACAGACCGACGTTCCGAACCACGCCTTCCCCGAGGGGACGTACGACGTGATCACGATCAGCTACTACCGGGCAGTCGACCGGTTCCCCGACATCAAGGAGGCGCTCGCTCCGGGTGGCGTGCTCTACGTCGAGCACCACCTGCGCTCGACCGACGAGGCCGCCGCGGGCCCGAGCAGCGACCGCTACCGGTTCGCGTCGAACGAACTCCTCCACGCCTGTCTCGACCTCACAGTCATACACTACCAGGAGACGAATGACGTGCGGGACGACGGTGGCCTGGCACCGAATGCGCGTGTCGTCGCGCGGAAGACGACGGGGACCCGCCAGTCCTACCCCACGGTCGAGTAGGCGGGCCGAAACCACCATCGCTCCACGGGGAGACGGGTCGCCGATGACTGGGCGGCGGGCCGACCTCGGCGGGGGCGACGAACCGTCACGACACGTCGACGACCACGGGGGACTGCTCTCGGAGCTGGACTCACACGACCTCTCGCTGGCGGTCGAGCCGGCTCGCGCGACGGACGCGGAGGGACGGGAGGTCTTCGCGTTCGACCCCGACGCCGATCCTCGCAATACCTTCCCGCAGTCGGTCGCCAGCGGCGGCCCCACCCCCGAGAGCGTCATCCTCTGGACACGGATCGATCCCGCGGCGTTCGCCCCGGACGAGCCCCTCGGCGTGCGCGTCGCCGTCGACGAGGGGTTCGAGGAGACCGTCTACGAGGGTGTCGTCGAGGACGCCGAAGCGATCCGGGCCCACGACCACACGGTGAACGTCGACCTCGACGGTCACCTCGACCCCGGGACCGAGTACTACTACCGGTTCGTCCACGACGGCGTGGCCTCCCGGGTCGGGCGCTGTCGGACCCTCCCAGCCCCCGGGACGCCGCCCGGCTCGGTCCGGTTCGCCGTTCTCGCCTGTCAGGACTACCAGAACGGCTACTACGGTGCCTACCACCACGTCGCCGAGGAGGACGTCGACTTCCTCGTCCACGTGGGGGACTTCATCTACGAGTCTGCCGCGGGCGAGTTCACGGGGCTCGGCTCCTACGACTACCCCGGCCGGGGGATGGAACTCCCGAACGGGCGCGACCGGGTGCAGGACCTGGAGGACTACCGGTACATCTACCGGCAGTACCGCTCCGACGAGTTCCTCCAGGAGGCGCTCGAATCACACACGCTCATCGCGGGCTGGGACGACCACGAGTTGGTCAACGACGTCTACTGGGACTACCGGACGGACGCGCCGGCGGGCGACCACCCGCGGGGCGACGACCCGGAGTTCATGACCCACCTGATCGCCGACGCGATGCACGCCTGGTGGGAGTACATGCCCGCCCGCGTCCAGTACGACCCGCGCGGCGAGTCGCTCCAGGAGCGGTTCCACATCTGGCGCTCGTTCGAGTTCGGCGACCTCCTCACCCTGGCGATGACCGACGAGCGGCTGTTCCGCGATCCACCGAGAGAGGCGATCCCGACCCCCGACAACGTCGGCCCGCAGTACGAACCCATCGGCCGGACGATGCTCGGGGCCGACCAGCGCGAGTGGCTCGTCGACACCATCACCGGCTCGAAGACGACCTGGACGGTCTGGGCCGACGAGGTGCTGACCGTCCCGCTCAGGCTCGGGAGCGGACCCCTCTCGCTCTACCCGGTCCAGGGGGGCTGGGACGGCTACACCCGCGAGCGACAGAAGATAACCGAGGCCGTCGCGACCGCGGGCGTCGAGAACTTCGTCACGCTCACGGGCGACATGCACTGCTACGTCGCGGCCTACCAGCAGGACTCCTACCCGGGGCGGGTCTCCGGCGGCGAGGGCGTCGCCCAGGGCGAGCGGATCGGCGTCGAGTTCATGACACCCGCGGTCACCTCGCTGAACGTCGCCGAGGCGCTCCACCTCACCCGCGGCTGGCGACGGCGTCTCACCGAACCGCTCCTCTCGTGGCTCGTCCCCGCGATGAACCCCCACATCGAGTTCTTCGACAGCCACCACTGGGGCTACTCGGTCGTGGAGTTCACCCCCCAGGACTGCACCTACGTCGGCTACGCCGTCGACTCCGCCGAAGCCGAGCGGGAGGCCCTCGTCGCCTACCGGGTCCCCGAGGACGAACACGAACTGGAAGAGATCACCGACGAGTACCGCTCGTAGCGACGCGGCAATCCCGTCCCGGGAGTGGCCGCGGCCCCGCCGGGTTCCCTGCTAGCCCGAAGGACAACCTCTTTCTACCGGAGAGACGGAGTGGACGCATGTTGGTCACCATCTCCGGACCCGCGGGTTCCGGGAAGAGCACCGCCGCGGCGGCGCTCGCCGAGACCCTCGGGTACGACCACGTCAGCGGGGGCGACATCTTCCGCGACCTCGCCGACGAGCGTGGGCTCACGCCGCTCGAACTCAACCGACAGGCCGAGGAGGACGAGGCGATCGACCGCGACCTCGACCGTCGCCTGCGCGAGACCGCCGCGACCGGGGACGACCTGATCCTCGAGTCGCGTCTCGCGGGCTGGATGGCCGGCGAGCACGCCGACTTCAGGGTGTGGCTCGACGCCCCGCTCGAGATCCGCGCCCGGCGCATCGCCGACCGGGAGGACAAGCCCATCGACCGTGCGCGCGAGGAGACCCAGGCCCGCGCCACGAGCGAGGCCAAGCGCTACCGCGAGTACTACGGGATCGACATCGAGGAGCTCTCCATCTACGACCTCGTGCTCAACACCGCCCGGCTCGACCCCGACGGGGTGGTCGAGGCCGTCGCCACGATCCTCCGGGCGTACGACCCCGAGGGCGACGAGGGCAAGACGCCGGTCGAGGTCGAGTACGACTTCTCCTGAACCCTCTCGACTACTCACCTACATCACATCCATGCGCGGGCCCCCAACCGAGCGGTCGCCGGCCGACCTGCTCTCCTTCGGCGTCGTCAACCTCGACAAGCCCCCCGGCCCCTCCGCCCACCAGGTCGCCGCCTGGGTCCGCGACCTCGCCGGCGTCGACCGGGCCGCCCACGCCGGCACCCTCGACCCCAAGGTCACGGGATGCCTACCCATCCTCCTCGGGGACGCGACCCGCGCCGCCCAGGTGTTCGACGACTCGCGCAAGGCGTACGTCGCGGTGCTCGAACTCCACGGTCCCGCTCCGGCCGATCTGGAGGGGACCGTCGCCGCGTTCGAGGGGGAGATCTACCAGAAACCGCCCCGGAAGTCCGCCGTCCGGAGACGGCTCCGCACCCGCACGATCCACGCGCTCGACGTCCTCGAGGTAGAGAAACGGAAGGCGCTTCTGCGGGTCGAGTGCGAGGCGGGCACCTACATCCGCAAGCTCTGTCACGACGTCGGACTCGCGCTCGGGACCGGCGCGCACATGGGCCACCTCCGACGCGTCGGCACGGGAAGGTTCGACGACACCGACCTCGTGACGCTCCACGACCTCGCGGACGCCCTCGCGTTCCAGCGCGAGGACGGCGACGACTCCTGGCTCCGCGAGGCGGTCGACCCGGCCGAGCGCGCCCTCGAGGGCCTCCCGTCGCTGACCGTCGCGCCGAGCGCGGCTACCGAGATCGCCCACGGCGCGCCGGTGTACGCGCCCGGGATCCTCGACACCGACCTCGCGGACGCCGACCGGGGGTCGCTGGTCGCCTGCTACACGCCCGACGGCGCGGCGGTCTGTATCGGGACTCTCGTGGGCGATCCCGACGCGGAGTCGGGAACGGTCGTCGATCTGGAGCGGGTACTGGTCTGAGTCTCGCGGATCTCGCTGGAACGAAGCGACACCCTTAATTCGGGGACGGCCATCCTCTCGGACGCCAGGGACCGTGGGGTAGTGGTATCCTCTGCGGATGGGGTCCGCAGGAACCGAGTTCGATTCTCGGCGGTCCCGTAACTCGTTCGGGTTCTCGAGACACGACGAGGTCGTGTCTCGACAGTCCCGCTCTCGAAACCGGTGCTCCGAACCGAAGAGCGGTGCTGATAGTCACTCTGTCCGTAACTCCGATCGGGGTGGGTGGTGGGAGGGCGGGCTCACGCTCACGATCGGGGAGCACCTCGGTATACCTACAGGCGAACCGAGCGTGAGAGGAGCGAGGGGGTCGAAGCGCTGGGGAGTCGCATTCGGATGACACCCCACTGTTCGTGCCGGTCAACTCCGTCTCGGAGTTCGAGAGTCGGGACGCGGCCTCGTTCGTCGCCGTGCCTGTGCTCCGGAACGGGTGGAGTCGTAGCCGCCGGTCACCTCCGGTCGCCAGCCGGGATCCCTGGCGTCACTCCCCGGATCGGAAGCCCCGACCCGGCTCCGCTGTACCCACGTCTACGCCGTGCTGCGCTCGGTCTACCGCTCCGCCGGTAGTTCCAGGGCGACGATACTTGAACCAGTCACACATGTATCGAATATATGTATTACGAAAGGTATATACGTCGGATATACACATTCTCCCGTGGAGACGTCCTCTCCCCCCAACCCCCATTGACGTCTCCCGACCGTGCCACGGGGTGCGGTCGTCGGGTCCGGGCGCGGCAGGTGAGCGGCTCAGGAACCTCACGTGCCGCGATCCCGCCCGACTGCGCGGAAACCGGGGATCCGCCACCCCACGCCTCGGTGACTACGATCGTCCGCAGAGCCGTGACTGTAGCGTCGAACGGGACGGAGCGGACGCCGCGAATGATATCGACGAAACGACACGAACGCTCACGACGTGGTAAGGGCGGGCCGGGTCGAGGAAGTGGCGAACGACGTCGTTCGGGTGGTCAGACGGGATCCGACGGTCGGAACGCCTTCGCTCCCCGGGTAGGTGTGTTCCTGTCGGGGAGGACTCGGTCGCGGGGCGATCGGTGTGCCGCTACCGGTAGAGCGAGACGTAGATCATGGCGAAGCCGATGATGAACGGGACGGTCTCCGCCATCTGGAAGTAGACGAGGCTCCCCCCGGCCTGCCCGCCCACGCTCAACTGTGTCGTGAGGTTGGTGACGGCGACGCCCATGCTCACGAACGCGAAGCCGATGAACGCGGACTGGAGTCGCTCGGATCCCTTCTGGCTGTACGCCTGGAAGCTGATGACGGTGAGCCCGAGCGACAGGCCGAACAGCACCAGTCGCAGGAACATCAGCGCCATCTGTACGAAGTCGACCATTATTGGTTCATCACTTACTGCAAGGGTATAAAACTCTCAGCGGCGACTCGGGAGCCGTTTTCGTCCGATTCCGGGCGGCGGCGCGGCCCGGGTTCGGCTCGCGCATCCGACCGCGCGGGGAGGTCATTCCGCACCCAGTTCGTCCCAGAGCTGTGAGAAGCGGTCGGGGAGATTCTCCCGGCGGTAGATGCGGACCTGGTACTCGTCGTTCTTCAGGGTGATGACGGTGCTGTCGAAGTTACATTCGTATATCTTGAAGTGGTTGCCGTCGTCGGCGATGGCGGTCCGCTGTTTGATGAGGTCGTGTTCCTCAAGGAGTTCGAGACGCCGGTAGATCGTCGGGAGCGAGAACCCCACCTCCTCCGAGAGCTCCTTCGCCGACCGGGGCTCCCGGCTGATGGCGGCGAGCACGGTCCGTGCGTGCTCGTCGCCGATGGTGTTCAGTACCTCCTCGATGGTACGCTCTCCTGCCACGGACGCTGGTTCAGAGGGCATCATAAAGCAGTTACCCACGTCATCGAATCCTGAAACGCACCCGCGAACGTCGGGCGCGGGGTGCCCGCGTCACTCGGCGACCGTGTTCCGCAGCGTCCCGACGCCCTCGTAGGTGATCTCGACCTCGTCGCCGGGTTCGAGGAGTCCGGGATTGGCCGGGCTCCCGAACGAGATCACGTCGTTTCGCCGGAAGGTGAACCGCTTCGAGAGGTACGAGACGATCTCTCGTGGCCCGAAGAACGTGCTCGCGGTCGTGTCGGACTGCCGGCGCTCGCCGGCGACGTACGTCTCCATCTCGACGTCCGCGGGGTCGACTTCGGTGTCGATACACGGGCCGAGGGGTGCCGACCCGTCGAACGCCTTGCGTTCGGTGATCCCCTGCTGGTCGAGCGCGTCGACGTCGTTCAGTACGGTGTACCCCCGGACGTACTCGTCGACCTCCTCCTCCTCGATGTCGTGGCAGGTCCGACCGATCACCGCCGCGAGCTCCCCGGCGTAGGTGAGCTCCTCGGTGAACGAGGGGTACTCGATGGGCTCGCCGTGGGCGAGCATCGACGTCGGGGGCTTGATGAAGAAGCTCGGCTCGTCGGGGATCTCGTAGCCCATCTGTTCGACGGTCTCGCCGTAGTTGCGGCCGACGCAGTAGAGCGCCGACGGTTCGCACGGCACCAGCAGGTCCACCTCCTCGGTGGCCGTATCGAACGTCCCCACGTCCGTCTCGACGACGCCCTCGTCGTATCGACCCTCCAGTACGTCACCCTCCGGGGTCTCGATCCGTGCGACCTTCATACGCGGGCCCCGCCCGGGTGGGGCTTACCTCTGTCCCTTCCCGTCGACCGGATGCGCCACTCGCGGGCGGACCGGCCTCCGATTCCGATTGGACTCCCCGACCGCCGACCGAGGTCGCCTATAGTAGCGTTTGGAACCGATGACACACGCCGGACGGGGACGGTCCCCCCGTCCGTGAGTAAAGCGTCCAACCGCTACTATACCGTTCCGTTTAGTATCCTGCCGCACCTACCGGAGGTATGGAACCACTCGACGGCACGTCGGTCGCCGTCATCGGCGGCGGGTTCGGGGGGCTCTCGACCGCTTGCTACCTCGCCGACGCCGGTGCGGACGTGACCGTCCTGGAGAAGAACGAGCAGCTCGGGGGACGGGCTTCCCGCCTCCAGCGCGACGGGTTCCGCTTCGACATGGGGCCCTCCTGGTACCTGATGCCCGACGTGTTCGAGCGGTTCTTCTCACACTTCGACCGCGCGCCGGAGGACTACTACACCCTCCAGCGCCTCGATCCTCACTACCGGATCTTCTTCAAGGACGGCGATCGGATCGACGTGACGCCGGACGTCGAGACGAACGTCGAGACGTTCGAGTCCTACGAACCGGGCGCGGGCGAGGCGCTCCGGGAGTACCTCGACACCTCCGAGGAGCACTACGAGGTGGCGATGAACCAGTTCGTCTACGAGGACCGGCCCCGGCTCCGGGACTGGGTCGACCTCGACGTGATGCGGGCGGCACCCATCGGGCTCACACTCCTGGGGACGATGGACGACTACGTCTCGGGCTACTTCGAGAGCCCGAAGCTCCAGCAGATCATGCAGTACACGCTGGTGTTCCTGGGCGGCTCGCCGAAGAACACCCCCGCGCTCTACAACATGATGAGCCACGTCGACTTCAACCTCGGCGTCTACTACCCGGAGGGTGGCATCGGCGCGGTGGTCGACGGGCTGGTCGAACTCGGTTCCGAACTCGGCGTCGAGTACCGGACGAACGCCGAGGTGACCGAGATCATCACTCGAAGACGGGGGTTCGAACTCGAACTCGCCGCGACGGCCGCCGGCGTCGCGGCCCCGGAGTCGGTCGCGGCGGCCGCGGACGGCGGCGTCCACACCGAGACGGGCGACCGGCTCCGCGTCGACCGCGTCGTGAGCGACGCCGACTACGCCCACACCGAGCAGGAGCTACTCCCCGAACATCTCCGGGGGTACGACGAGTCCTACTGGGAGTCCCGAACCTACGCGCCGTCGGCGTTCCTGCTCTACCTCGGCGTCGAGGGTGACGTCGAGGCCCTCGCCCACCACACGCTCGTCCTCCCCACGGACTGGGACCCGCACTTCGAGGAGATCTTCGACCGGCCGGCCTGGCCCGACGACCCCGCGTACTACCTCTGTGTCCCCTCGAAGACCGACGACACCGTCGCGCCCGAGGGTCACTCGAACCTGTTCGTGCTCGTCCCCATCGCGCCCGGGCTGGAGGACTCCCCCGCGACGCGTGAGGCCTACCGCGGGAAGATACTCGCGGACGTCGCCGAGCACACGGGCGTCGACCTCCGGGACCGGATCGTCCTCGAGGAGTCCTTCTCGGTCTCGGACTTCGCCGCGCGCTACCACTCGATGCGCGGGACGGCGCTCGGGATGGCCCACACCCTGCGACAGACGGCGCTCCTGCGCCCCGAGCGGCGCTCGAAGGAGGTCCCCGGACTCTACTTCACCGGGTCCTACACCACCCCCGGGATCGGCGTGCCGATGTGTCTCATCGCCGGCCAGCACACCGCCGACGCCGTGATCGAGGACGCTTCGTGATCCTCGCCACCCGCCGATGAGCCTCACCGACGTCGTCCCGCTCGACCGCGTGCTCCCCTCCGAGGAGACCCTCGTGGGGTACCTCCTGCGGCTCTCCCGACCGCGGTTCTGGCTCTACCTCGCCGGTCCCGTCGTCGTCGGCGTGACGTTCGCCGCCCGTTCGCCGGCGGAGCTGTTCTCCCCGCTCGCGCTCGTCCTGTTCGGCTACTTCCTCCTCCCCGCCAACGTCTACCTCTACGGTATCAACGACGTCTTCGACCGCGACGTCGACGCCGAGAACCCGAAGAAGGAGGGCCGCGAGGTCCGCTACGACGGTTCCCAAACCGTGCTCGCCGCCGTCGTCCTCTCGGGGCTCGCGGGGCTCGCGTTCGTCCCGTTCTTCGCCCTGCGGGGCCAGTACGGTGCCGCCTCTGCCACCCTCATCTACCTCTTCCTGGCGACGGAGTACTCGGCCCCGCCCCTGCGGTTCAAGACGACCCCGTTCCTCGACTCGATCTCGAACGGGCTCTACGTCCTGCCCGCGGTGATCGCGTTCGCGGCCGTCGCCGGCTCGCTCCCGCCGCTGGGTGCTATCGCCGGCGGCTGGCTCTGGGCGATGGGGATGCACACGTTCTCGGCCATCCCCGACATCGAACCGGACCGCGAGGCCGGGATCCGGACGACGGCGACCGAACTCGGCGAGGCCAGTACGTACCGCTACTGCGCGGCGGTCTGGCTGCTCGCCGCCGCCGTCTTCCTCGCCGTCCACCCCTTCTTCACCGCCGTCCTGCTGGTCTACCCGCTCCTGGTGTTCGGTATCGTCCGCTCGGACGTCGACGTCGACGACGCCTACTGGTGGTATCCCTTCGTGAACACGCTCGCCGGGATGACGATCACGCTGGCGGGGCTGTGGGTGCTCCTGTATGGCTGATCGTGATTACCGTCGCCGGCTGAGGACTCGACCACTCTCGGCTGTCCGGGAGCGTCCGATTCCGATGAGAGGGATCCATGAACAACGACGATAATCACTACGAGACCGGTGCGTTCGGCGACCGCTCGCTCCCGCGTTCGCGGGCGGAGTTCGAGTCCGCGTTCGACGAGCTCGTCCGCGAGAACCGTTTCACGATCGCCGTCGTCTTCCCCGTCGTCGGCGCGGTGGTGCTCGTCGCCTCCGCCGAGGCGCTCCTGCCGGAGCCGCTCTCGTTCAACCCCTGGCTCGTCCTGTTGGGGACGCTCGTGATGCGCCTCCCGCTGATCGCGGGCGTCGCGCCGCTCGTCGACCGCCGGGCCGCTCTCGGCATCGGGCTGCTCACGATCTACGCGTACGGTATCGAACTGCTCGGCGTGATCACGGGGTTTCCCTACGGGGCCTTCGAGTACGGGATCGACCTCGGCCCCATGCTGTTCGGGCTCGTCCCGGTCGGGCTCCCGGTGTTCTTCTTCCCGCTCGTCCTCAACGCCTACCTGCTCGTGCTCCTGCTCCTGGACGAACGGGCGGCGTCGGCGCCCATCCGACTGCTCTCGGTGATCGGAACGGTCCTCGCCGTCGACCTCGTGCTCGATCCGGGTGCCGTGGCGCTCACCTTCTGGACGTACGACGGCGGGGGGGCGTTCTACGGCGTCCCGTGGTCGAACTACGCGGGCTGGGTGCTCTCCGCGACCGTCGCGGTGCTGGCGTTCGACCTGTCGTTCGACCGGGACGCCCTCACGAATCGGCTCGACGGGACCGAGTTCATGCTCGACGACCTCGTCTCCTTCGTCGTCCTCTGGGGGTCGATAAACGCCTACTTCGGCAACTGGATACCCGTCCTCGTGGCTGCCGCGCTCGGGGCCGGCCTCCTCTACACCGACCGCTTCGACTTCGCCGTCGGCACGGGCGTCCCTCCGGCGGATCGCTGAGGCCCGGGGGATCGCTCTCGTTCTCACTCCTCCCGGCTCCCGTTCGTGCTCGACCGGGGGTCAGGGCCGCCGCAGTTCGACGCAGAAGACCGCTCCCTCGGGATCGGCGTCCTCCACCCACACCGAGCCACCGTAGAACCGAACGAGCGTCTCGACGAGGTAGAGCCCGAGCCCCAGCCCGGAGCTCTCCGCCCGCTTCTCGCCCTGGTCGAACAGCCGCTCCTTCCGGTCGTCGGGTATCCCGGGACCGTTGTCGGCGACTCTGACGACGACGGTCTCCTCGCGCTCGTCGAGGGTCGCCTCGATCCGCACGTGGGCCTTGTCGTTGTGGAAGACGGCGTTGTTCAGCAGGTTCGAGAACACCGACGAGAGCAGCGGCGTCGCCAGCACCTCGACGCCCGGGTCGCGTGACTCCGGACCGGCGACGGTGAGCGGCGTCGGCCGATCCTCGTACTCCGCCCGGAGCTTCTCTACCTCGCTGGCCAGGATCGCCGAGACGTCCGTCGGGACGAGCGGGTCCCTGCTCTCGTCGACGAGTTCGGCGAAGTCGCCCGCGGCCTCGACGAGTTCGAGCGTGTGACCGGCGGCCTTGCGGACTCGCCGGAGCGCCCCCTCGCCTTCGGGGTCGACGTGCTTCTCGAGCAGGCTGAGCCAGCCGGTGACGAGGTTGAGGTCGTTGCGGACGTCGTGCCGGAGGATCTGATTGACGAGCGAGAGCCGTTCGCGCTCCTCGACCATCTCGTCGCGCTGTCGCTCGGCACGTCGCTCGGCGAGGACGCGGTCGGTGACGTCGTCGTGAGCGACCACCACGAATCGGCCGTCGCAGGTGGTCAGTGGGGCGGCCAGGAGCCGAAACCACCGTCGCTCGGTCGGCGAGTGACACGGGTACTCCATCGTAAACCGCTCGCAGTCCCCGGACAGGACCGACCGGATTCCGGTCGCCGCCCGTTCGGCGTCACCGTCCTCCGCCTTCCTCGTGGCAGCCTCCGTCACCGCCAGGTAGCTCACCCCGACGTGGTCCTGTGACTCCGTGATACCGTTCTCGGCCGCGAACTCCCGCCAGGCCCGGTTCGTGTCCACGATGACCCCGTCGCGGTCGAGCGTGGCCGTGCTCAGCGGAAGCGCGTCCAGGACCTCGCGGGCGAGCGACCCCGACTGTGTGTGGGAACTCATCTCGGCTCTCCGGGGGAGAACACCCCTTGCAGACCGTACAGCACGTGCCTACTTATACTGCGCCGTGGCAAGCGCCGAAACCAATCGACGGCGAACCGCCCCTGAGCGAGGCCGTCGACCCGCACTCGGTCACCAGGTGTGTCCGCCTTCCGCTCCGGCCGGAACACGGCAACGGTGTCGACGCCGCTGGGGACGTACGGGAGGGGTCGTGGGTCGGTAGTCGGGACCCGAACCGACCGCGGGCGAGTGCGTCACCGGACGACGGAGGGCTCCCCGTGGTCCGGGCCGTGTCGGGTCGTGGCACCGTTCGGGACGGCGCTCACCCGCGCGAAGACCGCCTCCGGATCCTTCTGCCACTGCCAGTGGAGCCACGTCCTCGCCACCAGCGAGAACTTCCGGCGGCGCGACAGCGACGGCGTCTCCGCGAGCACGTCACAGTCCAGTTCGCGAACGAGTCGGTGGTGGTCGGCGTAGAGGACGGCCGCGGTGAGCACGGGGAGCTGACAGTCCTCGGGGAGGTACTCGATGCCGGCGACGCCCTCGCGGTAGAGCGACTCGGCCCGTGCGAGCTCCTCGCGAACCGCCGCGGCGAACGCCTCGTCGTACTCGAGATCCTCGACCTGGCGCTCGGTCGCGCCGTTGCCCCGGAGGGTTTCGAGGGGGAGGTAGATGCGCCCACGGTCGAGGACGTCCTCGCGGACGTCGCGGACGAAGTTGGTGAGCTGGAACGCCTCGCCGAGCGCCCGGGCTCGCTCGATGGCCGGCTCCGGGTCGTCCGGGAGCATCACGTACGTCATCATCACGCCGACGGCCGAGGCCGACCCGCGCATGTAGGCCTCGAGTTCCTCGTAGGTCTCGTACCGGGACCGCTCGATGTCCGACAGCATCGCCTCGATGAACACCTCGACCTCCGCCTCGGGGATACCGTACTCCTCGCGGACGTCCGCGAACGCGGCCAGCACGGGGTCGTCGGTCTCCTCGCGGCCCAGCGCCGCCTCGCGGATCTCCTCCAGCCGTCGCCGCTGGGCCTCCGGGGGCATCCCGTCGGCGTTGTCCACCACCTCGTCGGCGACCCGGAAGAAGGCGTAGAGGACGTACGTGGCACGCCGGACCCGCTCGGGGAGGAGGCGGGTGGCGTAGTAGAACGTCCGCCCGGTCCGACGGTGGATGGACTTGCTCTCGGCGAGCTGGGAACTGTCTACCATTCGCTACCCTCGGATACGCCCGGAGCCGTCTTATGTGTTTGTACCCCGGAACCGGCGGAACGACTGTCTTCGGAGGTTTTTGCCGGGTTTCGAACCCTGACCACGACGCCGGATCGTGCCGTCTCCGGGCACGAGCCCCGGTCGATATACGTTTTTTCTGATACCGGTGGGGGTTGAACCGAGATTCGCTCGGCGGCCGGTCTACGCCCCGAGATACCCCCACGCCAGGAGTCGGTCGCCGTCCCCCTCGATCCAGCGCTCGCCGATGTCGTCGCGGTAGTAGAGGTTGGGGATGACGATGTCGTCGATACGGTCGTACGCCTGCTCGCGGGCGGCCTGCATGGTCTCGCCTTTCCCCGTGACGACCAGCGGCATCCCGCTCTCGCCGGCGACGCGCCACTGTCCGTCGACGCGTTTCGCGTCCTCGATATGTACCCCCTCCGGCGATTCACGGCTCGCCACCGTCGCCGTTCGCTCCTCCCGAGGCGTCCCCTCCGGTCCCGCCTCGCGATCGAAGACGACCGCGGCGTTTCGGGAGTTCTCGTCGTAGGTCTTCTCGTCGTCGAACGGGAACGGCGGCAGGACGACCCGGACGCCGACCTGGTAGCCCCGGTGGACCCGGAGGTCGGGATCGTTCCCGTGCGCGAGATCGCAGAAGAACGCCCCCGTCGAGGACTCGATCGATTCCTCCTGGAGAGCAATCGTGGGGTAGCCGAACCGCGGGGTGAACTCTAAGGGATAGATGCCATTCTCGTTGACGATGCAGTTGATGTCGATACTGCCGACATACCCTTCGTTGGCGAGCCACTCCTCGATCTTTCCGAACGTCTCTTGGAACAGTTTGTTCTGCCCGGCCCAGAACATCGATGTCCCCATCTCGCCCGTCGACGGGCCGATGTTTCCCGGAAATAATTTCTTATGCTCAAAATTAAAATTGACTTGGTCGATGAACTCGTTGCCGTTGAAGAACCCACAGATGGCGATCTCGACGCCTTCGACTTTCCGCTGCAACTGGAACCCCTTCATTCGGTGGCCCCACGCTTTCCTGTAGGCTTTCAGTACGTCGACGACGTCGCTCCCGTCGTCTTCGTTCCCGACGTAGAGCAGTCGCTTGACGTTCTGGACTTCGCCCAGCGGCTTGATAACGTATGGTGCTGGGTTCCCTTGGACGTGCCCGATCCCCGCCTCGAAGGACGTGAACTCGTGGTGGTCGAGCGTGTCCACGCCGTGCGCTTCGAGGACCTCCATCGCGTACCCGCGGTCGTCCTCCAGCCGGTCGGTGTTCGGCGTCCCGCCGACGACGGCGTGGCCGTCCTCGCGCAGCTCCCGGGCCAGTTCGCCGGTACCCACGTCGTTCCCGACCCAGATGTCGTCGAAGACGATCACGTCGGCCCAGTCGAGTTCCGCCCGCCAGTCGTCGGTCTTCGGGACGAACCCGTCGGCGATCTCGCGATCCGACTCGGCCTCGATGTAGTACCGGACGTCGTGGCCCTCGCGGTGGACCTGCCAGGCGAGGTCGCCGACGAGCGCGGCGTCGAGCGAGCAGAAGAGGAAGCGCTTCGACTCCATGGGATGGACCTCTCGCCCGGCCCTCAAAAAGCGGTACGTCCGCGTCGACTACCCTCCGCCCTCGTGTTCCATCCGCTCGACGAGCCGCACGTGGTTCGCCGTCTCGTCGAGGACGTCGCCGTAGATCCCCAGCGCGACCACGACGTCCTCCCCGTGTTCGACCACCGTCACGTCGACGACGACGCCGATACGCTCGCCGTCGACCTCGGCCGTCCCGGCGTAGCTCACTGTCCGCGCCGGCTCACCGAGGACGGTCACGTTTCGACTGCTGACCTCGCGGAGGTCGCTCACGTTGGCGACCCCGCCCGCGGTCCGGAGGTCGGACACCCGATCGAGGACGAACGAGGCGAGTTCCCGGTTCGAGAGCTGGGTCACCGGGTTCACCGACTGGCCCTCGACCCTGACGTCCGGGGAACTGTAGAGGAGCAGGATCGCGGTCTCGTTCGCGGCGGTCGTCTTCGAGTAGCCCGAGACCCACGTCCGGGCGGTGACGTCGCGGGAGATCCCGAACATCCCGGCACGGTAGGTCAGCGGGACCTCGGTCGTGTTCCCGTGGACGTATCCGCTCGCTTCGAGCGCCGGAGCGGGGAGCGTCGCGGGCGAGGCGGCGTACTCGACGAGAGTCCCGCTACAGCCGGCGAGGACGACCGTCAGGGCCACGAGCACGATCCCGACCCTGCTCCCACTTCCGAACATAACACATCTGATGTTTCAATCGAGCTTGAACTTTGCTCCGTCCGTCGCTACCGGACGGTGGGCACGGTGGGATCGCCCGCCCCCTCGTATGCCGAGAGGAGTCCTGTGGGGCCTTTCCCGCCGTGGGAGGATCACCGGCCGGTTTTAAGCCGGGTCCCCCGGTAGATGGGACCATGACGACGTATCTCATCGGGACGGACTCCGTCGAGACCAGCGAGCGCCTGGCGGCGTACATCGAGGCCCGCGCCGACGAGGACGACACCGTCTACGCGGTCAACTCCCTCCGCGGCGGGGACCGGACCCCCGAGGAGGACGTCCGTGCGGGCCGGGATGCGCTCGACGTCTTCGGGGACGCCGCCGTCGAGGTCGACGGCCACCAGCTCGTCCGCGGGAACAGCCCACAGGAGGACCTGATGCAGTTCGCCGCCGACAACGACGTCGACGAACTCGTCGTCGGCATCCGCAAGCGGTCCCCGACGGGCAAGCTCGTCTTCGGCTCGACCGCACAGGACCTCCTGCTCTCGGCGGAACTCCCCGTCGTCTGCGTCCCGCTCGCATCGAGCGACTGATCTCCCGGCCACCCCGTGGTGCCCGGCACGCCGCGCCGGACCCCGCAACGCTTTTCGCCGCGCGTGCGGACCGCCCGGACATGAGCCGTGAGCACCTCGGGCGGGCGAGTGACCTGCTCGCCGACGCCGCCGACGGGACGAGCGGGGAGCCAGCCGACCGACTACGCGCGTTCGCCGACCGGCTCGACCGGATGGCCGGAGGTGATCGCGACCCCGATCACGGCCGGCTGGCGACCGTGCTCCTCAAACTGGAGGAGATCGCCGAAGACGTCGACGACGAGGGGGTCGCCGCGACGATCCACGAGGCCCGCGAACACGTCACCGAGTTCAGAAAGACCGTCGAGGGCGTCTGAGCCGCCGAACTCCTGCGCGGGGCGGGACGGCCTGTCCCCAGCGATAACTTCGGATTCGAAACGCTCGCCACGCCCGGAACTGACGGCACCGGACCGCCCGTCGCCCGGTCAGCCGGGCGGTCTCACCCCTTCTCCGAGATCTTCTCCGCGAGCGTCGGGACGAACGTCCCGATGTCGGTGACCATCCCGACGGCCTGTGCGCTCCCGCGGTCGAGCAGCTGGGTGACGGTCGCGGGGTTGATGTCGACGCAGACGACCCGGGTGGTGGAGGGGAGGCAGTTGCCGACCGCGACCGAATGGAGGAGCGTCGAGAGCATGAGCACGAGGTCGGCCTCGTGTGCCTGCTCGCGGATGGCGTTCTGGGCCTCCACCGCGTCGGTGATGGTGTCCGGGAGCGGCCCGTCGTCGCGTATCGACCCCGCGAGGACCCACGGGACGTCGTTCGTGACGCACTCGTACATCACGCCCGATTCGATGGTCCCGTCCTCGACGGCCTCGGGGATGGAGCCCGCGCGGATGATCTCGGAGATGGTGTATATGTGGTGCTTGTGGCCCTTGCGTGCGTGGTCGAGCGACTCGGTGTCGACCCCAAGCGAGGTGCCGTAGAGGTCGCGTTCGAGGTCGTGGACGGCGAAGCCGTTGCCCGCCGAGAGCATCGTCACGTAGCCGTCGCGGACCAGTCGGGCGAGATCCTCCCTGGCTCCGGAGTGGACGAGCGCCGGTCCCGGAACCGCGAGCACCTCCCCGCCCTCCTCGCGCGTCTCGACGATGGCCTCGGCGATGCGCTCGATGGTCGACTCGGAGGGGCGCTCGGCGGAGACACCCCCCTGCATGAAGCCGAACGCGCCCTCCTTCCCCCGGGGCCGTTCGGGAGGTCGCACGCGGATCCCCGCCTCGCCCGTGACGACGAGGTCGCCCTCCTCGATGGCGTTGAGGACCTTCGTGTACGCGCGGGCGGGATCACCGTTCCCGTCGCGCTCGATCACGACGGCACAGTCCATCTCGATGCGCTCGACCTCGATCCACTGGCCGTCGACGCGGATGTCGGTCGGGTGGTTCGTCGTCGAGTAGAACCCCTCGGGGACGACCTGATCGCGGGGAGCGGGCTGGAGGGTCGCGTCCTTCGGGTCGGCGGGGTTCGCGCCGTTCTGGTGGAGTTCGTGGAGGATCGACTGGAGGTGCTCGGGGTCGTCGGCCGTGACGGTCATCCGGCAGTAGGACCCCTCGGTCTTCGAGCGACCCACTCGGAACTCCTCGACGTCGAACGATCCGCCGAGGTCCATCACGATGCCGAACGCGGCCTGCATCATCCCCGAGTCGATGATGTGACCCTCGAGTTCGACCACGCGAGAGACGGTCATGCCACTCCCGAGGCGTGGGGGTGACAAGTGGGTTGTGGGTTCGGCGAGGCTGGAGCCGGACGAGCGAGAACCGCCGGCTCCGGCTCGTCACCCCCGGTACGCGAGGAATCATCGGCTGGGATATCACTTACGGAGGGAACAATCTACTTGTAGTGCCGATAGTAACGAACGGACAGGATGACCACGTACTCGATCCTCACCATTCCCCTCGAGGAGATCGCGCTCGCGGAGACGGCCGAACGGCTCCCGGACGTCTACTTCTACGTCGAGCAGACGGCCATGGCCGACACCGACGACACGCTCAACCTCTGGATATCCACCGAGAACCCCTCGGCCATCGGTGGCGCTCTCGGGAGTGATCCCTCCGTCACCGACTACGAACGTCTCAAGGGTAGCGACGACGAGTACCTCTATCGTATCACGCTCTCGAAGGAGATACGGCTCGTCCGGGAGCTCGTTCACAGCTACGACGGGACTATCACCGAGGTCTACGGAGACGCCGACGGATGGACCCTCGAGGTCCGGTTCCCCGACCGCGAGAAGTTCTCCGACCTGGATCAGGAGTTCGAGGAGTTCGGTATCAGTCCGACCTACCAGTCGATAGAGTCCTTCGACGACTCCGACGAGGAACTGATGAGCGTCCTCACGGAGTCCCAGCGACGCAGCATCGAGCTCGCGGTCGAGGAGGGGTACTATCAGGTTCCCCGCGAGGCGTCCCTCAAGGACCTCGCGACGGAGATGGGCATCAGCCACCAGGCGCTCTCCGAGCGTCTCCGCCGGGCGGAGAAGCAGCTGGCCGAAGAACAGATCGCGGGCCCGCTCGACGACACGTCCGATCAGCGGGAGCGGAACGTCTGAGAGCGGGGTCGCGCGAGACCGGCGGAACGGTGGCGAGGACGGGCTGTGGAGTACCGGTCCGGCGGTCGGGGGTCCGATCGGGGGTCCGGGGAAGCCGGCCCGCGGGCCCACTCCTCCACATCACCGAGCGGTGCGGTTCGCCCGGCCGTGACTCCCGCTACGGTTCCTCGATCCGGCGCTCGACCGTCCACTCGAACGCCTCCTCGCTCGCCTCGACCAGCCGGTCGTACAGCGCCCTGATCCCCTCGGATTCGGTCTCGGGCAGGACGTGGACCTCGACGCGGCCGTCCCTGACCGCGACGCGGAACGTGTCGTGCGTCGAGGCGTCGTGGACGAGGTAGAGCGGCATCGGCAGGTCGAACCAGTCTCCATACCGGTAGGCCTCCGAATCGAGGACGGACTCGACGAGCGCCACGAGTCCCCCATCCCCGTCCTCGCGGTCGAGGCCGGGATCGAACGAGAAGACGGTCCCGCCGACGTACTCGACGCCGCCGTTCCGGGGGTAGCGCCGGTCCGGGCGCGACGGGATGGCGAACTCGTCCCCCGGGTCCCGCCCGTCGGACTCGGCGGCCGCACGCGCCTCGCGCTCGCGGAGTTCGGCGGCGGTCACGAACGTCGGATCGTCCTCGACCATGCGGCCCTCTACCGGGTTACTTGGGCGGCTTCGGGTTTAAACTCGTGCCCGGCGTGGCGGAAGTGTCCGGATCCGGACGCCGGCGATCCGATCAGGGTCCTCGAAGGGGTATCGATCACGGCGCGCTCGTCGCCGGCGAACGCCCGCAGTTCGCTCACGAGCCGATCCCGGTCGTCGGTGGTGAGACGGTCCGTCACGTGCCCGTTCGGGTCCCGTGGTGCTCGAACTACAGGTCGACCGGACAGCCCCGTATCTCCCCGCCGCGCATCCCGTCCGCCAGCCAGAAGATCGAGAGAACGAGAACGAACGCGGCGAGACCGGCGAATTCGAGGCCGTCGAACGGCAGGAGGAGCGCCGCCGAGGGCACACCCAGTATCGAGAGGACGCCCAGGAGGATCGGGACCCCACAGGCGGCACAGCCCGCGCCGAGCGTTCCGAGGAGCACGCCGACGGCGCTCGCACTCCCCGTGGCGCTCGACGCCCCGCGCTCCGCGTCGTCGCGGTGTTCGCGGAAGTGGTAGGTCGCCATCGCCACGTCGACGCCGAGCAGGACCGCGACGAGAACCAGCAGGGCTCCCTGGATCGGGCCGTAGGCGCTCCCGACGAACGGGTAGAGTCCGACGAGGATGCGGGCCCTCGCTCCGAGCGCGAGGTCACCGGCCAGCGCGAAGCCGGCGAGCGGGGCGTTCAGCGAGAGGACGAACAGCGAGAGCCCGGCGAGCGCGGTCAAGAGCGCGAGCAGGGCGTACCCGGGCGCGCCGAGGACCAGCCGCGCGGTCCGGCCCATCAGCCGCCAGTCCCGCCGCCGGATCGGGAGCCGACGAGTCACGCGGTTGGCGACGCTCATCTCAGAGCTCCAGCGCCGCGGCGAACACGTCCGGCCCCTGCGGGCCCTGTACTTTCGTCCGGAACGCACCGTCCCGAAAGAGGTAGAATATCGGGGTCTGTCCGCCGGCGTCGGCGGCCCGCCCGGCCTCGACGTCGGCCTGGACGGCCGCGTCGTGGCGCTCGTTCCGCGCGTCGTCGACCACTCCCGCGGCGTCCACGTCGGTCTCCTCGGCGAGGAACGCCTCGGTCAGGTCGAGCACGTTGTCGGTCCCGAACCGGTCCTGTTCGGCGTAGTAGTGGTCCTTCAGCGCCCAGAACGCGGCCTCGCTCGCGGCGAACGTCGACTCCAGGGCCTGCGTGGCCGGCTCTCCCCACGGGTAGACGACCGGGTACCCCCGGAAGACGAACGAGAGGTCGCCCACGTCGACGTATTCGGACTTCAGCGTCGGGAGGGTGTTCAGCTCGAAGCGGCGACAGAGCGTACACGAGGGGTCCTCGAACGCGACGACGACCGCCGTCGCTCCGGCGGGATCGGGCCCGAGCGCCGGCTGGTCGCCGAGGCCCGCGGCAGCCGGGTGCCCACCGAGCGGTTCGGGGGTACCCGCATCCGTCGCCGTCGCGCTCCCGGACGCGTCCGCTCCGTCACCCCCGCTTCCTCCACCGTCCCCACCGCTCCCGTCGCCGCCGAGCGCGGTACACCCCGCGAGAGCGGCGAGGCCCCCCGCACCGACCGCGAGGAACTCGCGTCGTGTCTCCATACAGCTTCGGGGCGCTCCGGGCATATCAGGGTTCTCCGGAATCGTTCTAGAATCGCGCGTCCGGCTCCGAGGGTCGCCGTGAGGCGCGCGCTTTTGCCCCGTCGATCCCTCGCCGGGCGTATGTGCGGCCGCTACACCGTCACCGCGTCGGCCGACGAGCTGGAGGCGCGCTTCGACGCCAGTTTCGACGAACCGTTCCGTCCCCGGTACAACGCCGCCCCCGGTCAGGTGCTCCCCGTCGTCACGAACGAGGCACCCGAGACCATCCAGTTCCTGCGGTGGGGACTGATCCCCTCGTGGGCCGACGACGACTCCGGGGGGCAGATCAACGCCCGCGCCGAGACGGTGGCCGAGAAACCCTCGTTCGCCGCGGCCTACGACTCCCGCCGGTGTCTCGTCCTCGTCGACGGCTTCTACGAGTGGCGCGAGGCGGCCTCCGGAAAGCGGCCCTATCGGGTCACGCTGGCCGGGGGCGAGCCGTTCGCCGTGGCGGGGCTCTGGGAGCGATGGACGCCCACGCGGAAACAGACGGGACTCGACGAGTTCGGGGACGGGAGCCCGGACCGCTCGGTCGAACCGCTGGAGACGTTCACCATCGTGACGACGGAACCCAACGACCTCGTCGCCGACTACCACCACCGCATGGCCGTGATCCTCCCCGAGGGGATAGAGCGGGAGTGGCTCACCGCCGAGGACCCCCGACACCTCCTCGAACCCTACCCCGCCGAGCGGATGCGGGCGTACCCGGTCTCGACGGCGGTGAACGACCCGTCGAACGACTCGCCGTCGCTGATCGAACCGGTCGGCTGACACTCCCCGTGACCGGCCTGCCGGCAGGGAAAGCGGCATGCACCCCTCGGCCCTCGTTCGTGCATGGAGTACGACGGCAGGACGGTCGCGATCACGGGAGCGAGCCGTGGGATCGGCGCGGCGACGGCGCGCCGGTTCGCCGCGGCGGGGGCACACGTCGCTCTCTGTGCCCGGGACACCGAGGCGCTCGCGTCGGTCGCGGACGCCATCGAGTCCGAGGGCGGGACGGCGACCACGGTCCGCGCGGACGTCCGCGACGAGTTCGACGTCGAGCGGTTCGTCGAGGTGGCCGCACGCGAGGGCGGCGGCATCGACGTCGTGCTCGCCGGCGCGGGCGTCTACCACGGCTCGCCCGGCGAGACGGCCCTCGAAGCCGAGTCCTACAGCGCGTTCGACGACCACGTCCGGACGAACGTCCGCGGCGTGTTCACGACGATCGGGGAGGCGCTCCCGCACCTGAACGAGGGTGCGCGCGTGCTCGTCCCCTCCGGGAGCATCGCACGGGAGGCGAAAGCGGGCCTGGGATCGTACGCCGTCTCGAAGGCGGGTGCCGAGGCGGTCGCCCGGCAGTTCGCCGCCGAAATCGACCACCCCGTGGGGATCGTCGACCCCGGCCAGGTCTCGACGGATCTCACCGGCGGGGTGGGCCGCGATCCGGAGGACGCCGCCGAGATGGTGCTCTGGGCCGCCGGACTCGCCGACGAGGAACTGAACGGCGAGGTACTCGACCTCCGCACCTGGAAGGCGGCGACGCGCTGACGGGCGGCGGCGTTCGCTCGTCGTGTCCACGGTTACTAAACTAGACGCCGATCTGACCGAAGGATTATTATTCCAGGAGAATAGATTCACAACTACATGGAAACACGGAACCGGTCGGCCCTGCTCGGTGGGCTCGGCCGACCCTCGCTGGTCGGCCTGACGGCCGTCCTCGCCCTGGTCGCGCTGACGGCGCTCGCGCTCGCCGCGGGGCTCTGGAAGGTGACGGTCATCGCGTGGGTGGCGTTCGCCGCGATGGCCGGGTTCGCACCGTTCGGTGCCCGTGCCGCCGGAACGAACGACGCCTACCGGCTGGTGTGGGGCTACGGGCTCGCCGCGGGGGCGATGGTCACCTCCGCCGCGGTGTTCCTCCTCCCGCAGGCTATCGGGCTCGACCCTCGCGTCGGGGGGTTCGGCGTCGCCGCCGGCCTGCTCGTCGGCTACGGGGCGCACACGATCGGGCATCGGCTCACGCACCTCGACACGCCGTTCGACGACACCGCCGCACAGCTCTCGGCACACGCCCTCTCCGCCGGGGTGATCATCGGCCTCGTCTACGCGACGATGCCCGAACTCGGCCTGCTGCTCGGCCTCGCCATCGTCTCGCACAAGGGACCGGCGGGCTACGCGGCCGCGCGACGGCTCCGGAAGGCGGGCAAGCCGGTGACGGTCCTGCTGCTCCCCGCCGCGGGCGTCGGCCTCACGGCCATCCCCGCCGCGCTCGTGGCCCCGCCGGCCGTCCCGGCGATCCAGGGGGCGATCTTCGGCTTCGCCGCCGGCGTCTTCCTCCACGTCGCCATGGACTTCCTCCCCCGCTGTGAGCAGGGGAGCGAAGTCGGAGAGGTCGCCGCCCTCTCCCAGGACGCCCACGCGCTGCTCGACCGCCTCCGCACCCACGCCGTCCTCAGTACCCTGCTCGGGGGGGTCGCGGTGTTCGTCGCCTGGATCGGTGTCTCGGCGTAGCGACCTCGCCCCTCTCCACTGACGCGATCCCTCGTGCTCGCGCCCCCGCTACCGCCGTTCGTCGGCCGTATCGCGGCGGGCGGCACGCTCCGCGGACTCGCGGTCCATCTCCTCGCGCTCGTCGTGTTCGGCCCGCACGAGGACGTAGAGCGCGAGCGGCAGGAGCAGCGCCAGCAGGAGGACGACCACGAAGAGGGCCGCCCCGGCCGCCGTCATCCGAGGAAGACGTCGACGATGTCGCTCGACCCCGACGTGGTGTCCCGGTAGAGCTCGGAGTAGCCGCAGTTGGTACAGGAGACGACCTTGAAGCTGTTCGTCTGGATGTCGAACATCTTCGAGAGGCCGCCGCCGGTCGTCGAGATGGTACCGACGTCGGTGCCGGTGTGACCACACTTCGGACAGCCGCGATCGGTCGATGGTTCGGGGACCATATCCGGGCGTCTCTCGTCGGACGGTAAGGGTCTTCCCCCCGTCCCGCACTCGTCCAGCGTCGGAGCCCGAGTTCGTAGACGTACTCCTCGTGCGTCTCGCCGCTCTCCTCGGTGCGCTCCCCGACGCGCCCGAAGCCGTAGGGCTCGTAGAACGCGATGGCGATCCCGTCCTCGGCGAGGACGACGAGACGCAGGGTCTCCACCTCGGGGGGTTGCCGCTCGCGGAGTTCGTCGACGAGCCGGGTTCCGAGCCCCTCGCCCCACTCGTCGGGGTGGACGTACAGCCGGGCGACGCGGAACGTCCCCTCTCGCCCGGGGTCCGGTGTCGCGTCGACCATCCCGAGCACGTCGCCGTCGCGCGCCGCGACCGGGAGGATCCTCCCGGATTCGGTCGCCTCCTCGCGGAGGTCCTCGACGGACCAGCAGGCGTCGAACAGCTCCTCGACGGTCCCGGGGCCGTGGATATCGTCGTAGGCGGCGTGCCACGCCGCCCGCTCGACCGAACGGATGGCTTGCCTCCTCCGAACGAGCGACCCTGACGGTCGCCTCTCCCATACCGCCGACTCGTTGGTCCGCTCGCTTGCGTCTGGTCCCACCGGGAGAGGCTCAAGGGCCGCTTTGATGCTCGACGGGACTTTTCACGGCCCCCACCGAACGGTAGACCATGCGCCGCCGACAGGTCCTCGGCCTCGGAGCCGCCGCGCTCCCGACCGCGCTCGCCGGCTGTACGTCCTCGGGGGGTCTCGGCGGGAGGGAGGACACGGAGCCGTCGACTGCCACCTCCACGCCCACTCCAACTCCCACTCGCTCCCCCTCCCCGTCGCCATCGCCGTCGCCGACTCCCGCCGGGACGCCCGTCGAGGTGGTCTCCCGCGACGACCAGCCCGACGTCCCGGTCGAGTACGAGGTGGCGATGGCCGAGCGGCTGGCGACCGACGAACATCCCGCCCGAATCGTCGTGACGATACGGAACCCCACCGACTCGGCGGTGGTCCTCGGCGAGGAGCGCGCGGTCCGGTTCCACCACGTCCGTAGCGGGGACGGGACGCTCTACCTGCTACCTGCCGGCGGTCGCGTCGAGGAGTTCGCCGATCCGGGCTGCTGGCGACTGACCGATGGCGTGGCGATCGCCACATACTACGGCACCGTCGCGATCCCCGCGGACGGATCGATCGGCGCGGAGTCGTACGTGCTGGGGAGCACGGACCTCCCCGAGAGCGCGTGTCTCCCGTCGGGCGAGCACCGGGTCGTGACGAGCGGCCGGGCGGCCGCGAGCGCCGAATCCGTACTTGGCGGGGGTGACGACGTGACCGACTTCGAGTGGGGGTTCACCCTCCGTGTCGGGTAGCTGGGGATCGGTCGAACGCGGTGTTGCGGGTGACGACCTGCCGGTCTCTGACGGGGGTCCGTACTGGCCCGGTCACGTCGTCCCGAACGGCGACGCTATCGAACACCGTCGCGAACGAGCGTCGGGTGTTCGACGTGGAGGAGGCCGTCGCGTTCACCCGTGACGGTGGCTTCCGCGGGCCGAAGGGGTTCGCCAGGATGATGGACGACGACTACCCCGCGTGGCCGCTGGGCGGGCTCCTCGGGATCGAACTCCGATCGATGGGTGACGGGGAGGCCCGGTTCGTGATGGAGGTCGGACCCGAGCACGCGAACCCCATGGGGACGCTTCACGGTGGGGTGCTGTGCGACATCGGCGACGCCGCGCTGAGTACCGCTTACATGAGCACCGTCGGGCCGGACGAGTCGTTCACCACCGTAGACCTCACGGTGAACTTCCTGCGACCGGTCTGGGTCGGCCGACTGGAGGCGGTCGGTCGAGTCCTCCACAGGGGTCGTACCGTCGGACTCGCCGAGTGCGAGATCACGGACGAGGACGGGAAACTCGTCGCCCGACTCTCGGGGACCTGCATGACCCTCCGCGAGGAGTCGGCCGACCGGGTCGGACCGCGCGAGGGTTGATATCGCTCACAGCCCCGTCGGGTGCTCCACGTAGGTCGTCTCGATACCCTCCCCCCAGCCCTCGACGACCTCCCGTAACGACTGCACGCCGAACGTCTCCGTCGCGTAGTGGCCGGCGAGGAAGACGTTCACGCCCGCCTCTCGCGCCTCGTGGTAGGCGGGCTGTTTCCCCTCGCCCGTGACGAGCGCGTCCACGCCCTCCTCGCGGGCCTCGTCGAGCCAGTCGGTCCCCGAACCGGTGATGATCGCCACGTCCTCGATCCGGTCGGGGCCGAAGTCGAGCACTCGAACCCCGTCGTTCGGGAGGTCGGCGAGCCGGTCGCGCATCTCCGCGACGCCCTGCGGCTCTCCCGCCCGTGCCCGGATGCCGACCGTCGCCGGCCCCTCCCGTCCGAACCCGTCCACGACGTCGAGGTCGAGGAACTCCGCGACCCCGGCCGCGTTACCCAGTTCGCGGTGGGCGT
Organism: Salinirubellus litoreus; assembly: GCF_037335815.1. Lineage (NCBI taxonomy): Archaea > Methanobacteriati > Methanobacteriota > Halobacteria > Halobacteriales > Natronomonadaceae > Salinirubellus > Salinirubellus litoreus. The sequence continues at coordinate 2,168,975 of NZ_CP147841.1, forward strand.
CGAGCGGGAGGTGGACGGCGTACAGCGCGAGGTCGTTCCTCAGGAGCGTCCCGAGCCTCTCGTACTCCTTACCGGTGACGCGGTCGATGCCGCCCCACGAGACGCCGTGGTGGACGACCAGCACGTCCGCGCCCCACTCGACCGCTTCCTCGAAGGTGAGCGCCACGCCGTCGACGGCGAACGCGGCCCGCTCTACGGTCCCGTCCTCGCTCCCGACCTGGAGGCCGTTGACCGCGTAGTCCAGCCCGTCGAGATCCTCAACGTCGAGCCGTTCGTCCAGCCGGGTGGCGAACTCGGTCAGTTCCATGGCTCCCGACAGGGACGCCCCACGCTTGTATCTGTATCAGTACCGGACGGGGATCGGATACCGTGTCACTGGAACGGACGAAGGGAAGGGCCCGCCTCAGCGATCGGCGTCGGGGTGAGCGTGCGAGAAGACGAACTCCCGGAGCAGTTTTGCTCCCACCGACGCGGCCTGGCCGTCGTCGCGGTCGTTCACCTCAACGACGTCGAACGCCGTCGTCCGGGGAGCGACGGCCCGAACGACGTCCCTGACCTCGCGGGGGGTGAGCCCGAACGGCTCCATCGTCCCCGTCCCGGGCGCGAACCCGGGGTCGAGCCCGTCGATGTCGACGCTCAGGTACGTCTCCCCGTCGAAGTCGGGCTCCCACTCCGTCACCTCCTCGGGTGGAACGACGGTGACATCCGCCTCGCTCGCCCGCTCCCACTCCGCCTCGCTCCCGGTTCGAGCACCCAGGATCACCGCCCTGTCCACGACCTCGAGCGCGTGCCGGGTGACGGTCGCGTGCGAGAGTTCGTTGCCGGCGTACTCGGTCCGCAGGTCGAGGTGAGCGTCGACGCAGACGAAGACGTCGGGGTCGGCCGCGCGGACGCCGGCGACCGTGACGGTGTGCTCGCCGCCGAGCAGGAGCGGGAGGACGCCCTCGGCGTGGAGGTCCGAGAGTTCGCCACGGAGGAAGGAGAGGTAGTCGCCGGCGTCGTCCCAGGCGTCGAGGTCGCCGGCGTCGTGGACGGCGAGTTCCGAGAAGCGCGCCCCGGTCCGGCGGTCGTAGTCGTCGAACGTCCGCGCGAAGCGCCTGATCCTGTCGGGGCCGAACCGGGTCCCGGGCTGGAAGGTGGTCGAGACGTCGAGCGGCGCGCCGAGCACCGCGTAGTCCGCCTCGTCCCTCCCCGCCGGCGCGCCGGGAAACGGTGACACCGCCGACCTCAGACGACCTTGCGCTGGGACTCGTACTCGAGGTACTCGATCTCGTCGTCGGAGGACGGGTCGAGCCCGTCGGGGATGCGCATCGTGAACGTCTCGTAGGTGTCCAGGTCCATCACCTGCATGTCGTTGCCCTGGACGGAGATGACCTGCCCGCCCTTGCGGTTGATGATGGGGACCCAGATCTTCGCGTCGACGGGCTGGGTGAAGTTGCGCTTCTGCCCGTCGAACACGCCCGTCCCCTCGACGCGGGCCTTCGCGCTGCCGTGCTTGCCGGGCTTCGAGGTGGAGTAGGCGGTGATCTTCGAGGGGACGTCGTTGATCATGACGTAGTTCCCCTCCTGCAGTTCGCGGACCTCGGTCTGCTCTCTCGCCATGTCCGTGATTTCCGGCGGTACGGGTATAAACGGTTTGGAACCCTCGCGGACGGGTGCAAGCGCGGTATACGGTGCGACCGTATTCGCTCCCGGAACCGGTGAGCTATTCGAGCACGTCCGGGCGTTCGCCGCTTCCCGCACGCCGGTTGGTCTCGGGATCGATCCCGGCCTCGCGGAGTTCCTCGTCGGTGGGAGGGCGTCCCGTATCGTTCTCGATCGCGTCGATCACGCTATCGAGGTTCGAGAGCGCCTCGTCGCGCGTCTCGCCCTGCGTGGTCAGCCCCCTCGTCTCGTCGCGCGCCGTCCACCACCCGTCGTCGTTCCGCGTGAGGGTGATCTCGACACTCGGCCGGTGGTTCGTGTTCGATTCGGTACTCGTGCCGTATCCTCCGCCCGACTCCATCTCGTCCGTTTAGACCCGGGTTCGGGACGGGACGACGGTTCGATACTCTCGACGATCCACGGCATCACGCGGAGTCCACCCGGCGGGGCTGAAAGGGTGTCGCCGGATGGCCACGTCCAAGTCCTCCCCCGACCAGTCCCGGATATGACCGACAGCGAACGCGAGTCCGTCCCCGTCCCGGGCGGACGGGACGTGCGGGCGACGCTCGACGACCCCGGCGGGGCCGACGCCTGCGTCGTCGCCTGCCCGCCACACCCCCAGATGGGCGGGAAGCGTACCGACCGTCGCATCCGGGCGGTGAGCGACTACCTCACGGAACGGGGGATCGCCTGCCTCCGCTTCGACTATGGTCCCTGGGACGAGGGACCGGGCGAGCGGACCGACGCCCGAAACGCCCTCGGCTGGGCGCGAGAGCGGTTCGATCGCGTGGGACTGTTCGGCTACTCGTTCGGCGGTGCGGTTGCGCTGCTGGCGGCGGCCGCCGAGTCAGAGGACGGAACTCCGCCCGAGGTGGTCGTCGCGCTCGCCCCCGCCGCCCGGCTCTCGGATGACCTCGACGCCGCGGCCGCCGTCGCCGCCATCGACTCCCCTCTACGAATCGTCTACGGCGAGCGGGACACGACCGCCGACTGGGGGCCCGTCGTCGAGCGCGCACGCGAGGTCGGCGCGGGGGTGGTCGAACTCCCCTCGGACCACCACTTCGTCGGCCGGGACGCGAGCGTGGGGGAGGCCGTCGGGTCGTTCCTCGTCGACCGGCTGTAGTCACCGGGATCGGAACCACCGGATACCGCGGCCGGGGCGCGGGCACGGGATCGCGCCGGGGCGATCACGGTCGTCGCTGGCGACGGGGACGACCGCGCTCATGGCGTCGGTATCGCGGCGGAGCGCCGTCCCGCCCCGTCGCGCTCGTCGTCATCCCTGATCCGGCGGGTTCGGACACCCTCGGCCGTGCTCCGGTCGGGAGCGGGCGAGTCGAGATCATCGCCCCGTTCCGGGGACGGGCGCGTGGCACTTCCACGCGAACTTTCCCCCCGTTCGAAACGGTTTTCCCCCAGTCCCGCACATGGTCGTTATGCCGACAGAGGGTGTCTCGGAGTACGACCCTACGCTGGGTAACAAGTTCGTCTTCGTCACCGGCGGGGTCATGTCCGGACTGGGGAAGGGTATCACCGCCGCCTCGACCGGGCGACTCCTCGCCAACGCCGGGTTCGACGTGACGGCGGTGAAGATCGACCCCTACCTGAACGTCGACGCGGGGACGATGAACCCCTACCAGCACGGTGAGGTCTACGTGCTGAAGGACGGCGGCGAGGTCGACCTCGATCTGGGGAACTACGAGCGGTTTCTGGACGTGGACATGACCTTCGACCACAACGTCACGACCGGGAAGGTCTACAAGGAGGTCATCGAGAACGAGCGCGCGGGCGACTACCTCGGCAAGACCGTCCAGATCATCCCGCACGTCACCGACGACATCAAGCGGCGCATCCGCGAGGCCGCCGAGGGCCACGACGTCTGCATCGTCGAGGTCGGCGGCACCGTGGGAGACATCGAGGGGATGCCCTACCTCGAGGCCCTCCGGCAGTTCTCCCACGAGCAGGACGAGGAGGACCTCCTGTTCGTCCACGTCACCCTCGTCCCCTACTCGAAGAACGGCGAGCAGAAGACCAAACCCACCCAGCACAGCGTGAAGGAGCTCCGCTCGATCGGCCTCCAGCCGGACGTCCTCGTCGGGCGGTCCGACGAGCGGCTCGACCCCGAGACCAAGCGCAAGATCGCCCTCTTCTGTGACGTGCCCGACGAGGCGGTGTTCTCGAACCCGGACGTCGAGGACATCTACCACGTCCCGCTGGTGGTCGAGGAGGAGGGGCTCGACACCTACGTGATGGAGCGGCTCGGGCTGGCCGAGGACGCCATCCCCGCCGCGGAACGGGACAACGAGTGGCGCGAACTCGTCACCCGGGACCGGGACGGCGAGGTCGACGTCGCGCTCGTCGGGAAGTACGCCCTGGAGGACGCCTACATCAGCATCCACGAGGCGCTGAAACACGCGGGACTGGAGCGCGGCGTCGACGTGAACGTCCTCTGGGTGGACGCCGACGAGATGAGCCCCGACCACGAGCGGAACCTCGAACGGGCGTGCGGCGTGGTCGTTCCGGGCGGGTTCGGCGCCCGCGGCACGGAGGGGAAGGTCGACGCCATCCGCTACGCCCGCGAGAACGACGTCCCCTTCCTCGGGCTCTGCCTGGGCTTCCAGATGGCCGTCGTCGAGTACGCCCGGAACGTCCTGGGCTACGAGGGAGCCCACTCCGCCGAGATGGAACCCGAGACCCCCCACCCCGTCATCGACATCCTCCCCGAGCAGTACGAGGTCGAGGACATGGGCGGGACGATGCGGCTCGGTGCCCACGAGACGGAGATCGAGCCGGGGACGCTCGCCCACGAACTCTACGGCGCGGACTCCTGCACGGAGCGTCACCGCCACCGCTACGAGGTCAATCCGCGGTACCTCCAGGCGTTCGAGGACGCGGGCCTCGTCTTCTCGGGGACCGCCGGGAACCGGATGGAGATACTCGAACTGCCCGAGCACCCCTACTTCCTCGGGACGCAGTTCCACCCCGAGTTCCGCTCGCGGCCGGGGCGGGCGAGCCCGCCGTTCGTGGGATTCCTCGACGCCGTCCTCGAACACGACGGTACGACCTCCGACGGCGGAGAGGGGGAGGGTGAGGAGGTGACCGCCTGATGGTCGACCCCGGGACGTTCGTCGAGGACGCCGTCGAGGAGATCCGCGAGGCGGTCGGCGACGCGAACGCCGTCATCGCCCTGTCCGGGGGGGTCGACTCCTCGGTGGCGGCGACGCTCGCCTACGAGGCCATCGGCGACTCCCTCACCGCGGTCTACGTCGACACGGGGCTGATGCGGAAGGGCGAGACCGAGGGGATAGAGGAGACGTTCGCGTTCATGGAGTCGCTCCGCGTGGTCGAGGCCCAGGACCGGTTCCTGGACGCCCTCGCCGGCGTGACGGACCCGGAGGAGAAGCGCCACGCCATCGGCGAGCAGTTCATCCGCGAGTTCGAGACGGTCGCCCGCGAGGTAGGTGCGGAGTACCTCGTCCAGGGGACGATCTACCCCGACCGGATCGAGAGCGAGGGGAACATCAAGTCCCACCACAACGTCGGCGGACTGCCCGAGGCGGTCGACTTCGAGGGCATCGTCGAACCCGTCCGGGACCTCTACAAGGACGAGGTGCGGGACGTGGCCCGCGAACTCGGCCTGGAGGAGGTGATCTCCGAGCGGATGCCGTTCCCGGGCCCCGGTCTCGCGGTGCGGATCGTCGGCGAGGTGACCGAGGAGAAACTGGCGGTGGCCCGCGACGCCACCCACGTCGTCGAGGACGAACTCGAGGAGTTCGAGCCCTGGCAGGCGTTCGCGGCGGTGCTCGGGAAGGCCACCGGCGTGAAGGGTGACAACCGCGTCCACGGCTGGGTCGTCGCCGTCCGGTCGGTCGAATCCCGCGACGGGATGACCGCCCGGGCCCAGGAGCTCCCCTGGGAGGTGCTTCAGCGCATCCAGTCGCGCATCACCGGGACGAACGACGACGTCGCGCGCGTGGTGTACGACGTGACGCACAAGCCGCCGGCGACCATCGAGTACGAGTGAGCGGTCGGCCGGGAGACGAACAGGTCCGAACGATGGGCGGCCGGTCGCCGCCCGGAACGACACGAGACACACACATGATCGCGATCATCGCCGGCCCCGACGGGGACGGCCTCGGAGACGCACTGGAATCGAGGGACGCCGACGTCCGCTACGCGGCCGGAACGGCCGCGCGACCCGACCTCGAGGAGGCGGGGATCCACGAGGCGGACCTGCTGGTCATCACCGACGCGGGACTCGCCACCTCGATCCCCGTAGCGAAGGACCTCAACCCCGGAGTCCGGGTCGTCGTGTACGCCCACGACAGCCTCCCGGAGTTCGCCCGCGGACAGGCCGGACACATCGTCGACCCCGCACTGCTCGACGCCGAGACGGTCGCCGAGGAGCTGGTGTAGCGGCATCGAACCGTCCGGAACCGGCAAAGCACTCGAACTCTGGGGGGAGATTTGGGTCCCCGTCTAGGCACTTCTGGAAAATTGGTTATGACGTCCCCGGACCTCCCCGTCGGTGATGTTCGGAAGCAGCAGACGGTCGGTGTTGAGGGGTATCGGCGCTGGAACCGCGGCGCTCGTCGGTGGGGCCGGCGTCGTCAGTGCGGCCCCGGGCAGGGGTCCGCCGAGCAAGGGCGAAACGATCGTCGACGTCGCCGTAGCTAACGGGTTCGACGTCCTGGTGGCCGCCGTGCAGGAGGCCGGGCTCGTCGATGCCCTCAGCGGTAACCGCCAGCTGACCGTGTTCGCGCCGACTGACGCCGCCTTCGGTGAACTAGGTGTCACTGCCGACAACGTCGGCGATGTGGACTTCGAGGCAGCTGTCGGGGCGACACTAACCGAGATCCTCACGTACCACGTAACGCCGGGCCGTCGGAAGGCGAAGTCCGTCACCGGCGCGAGCGAGCTACCCACGCTGAACGGGGCCAAGATCGACGTCAGCGGAACGGTTCTGAACGACGGGCAGGCGGAGATCGTCCAGACGAATCTCCCGGCGTCGAACGGTATCGTCCACGTCATCGACGGGGAAGACGTGGATGGCCCAGGTGTGTTGCTCCCCTGAACGAACCCGGATCTCGGCCGCCGGAACCTCGGTGCTCTCCGTCCCGACTCCCCGGACGGAGAACACGTCGACCCGGACAGTCAGCGTGACGAGCTCCAACCGCAGGAGCTCGTAGTGGGTCGCTCCGCCCGGATACCCCCCGCTTTCTGCCGGTAGTGGCCAGAACCGTTAGGTGCGTGGCACGACTCGGCTCGCTCGATGGAGGCGGTCCTCTGGCAGGTGTTCGCGGGGACCCGGGGCGGACACAACCGGGCGCGCCTGCTCCGGGCGGTCGAGGAGCGGCCGCGGAACGCCAACCAGCTCGCCTCGGCGCTAGATCTCGACTACAAGACGGTCCGACACCACCTCGACGTGCTGGAGGAGAACGGGATCGTCCAGTCGACGGAGGCGAGGTACGGCGCGGTATACCTGCCGAGCGGCAGGACCCGGCGGCACTGGGATACCGTCGAGGAGGTGCTCTCGGAGGTAGACGGGGTCGACCCGTGAGGCTCCCGACCCCAGCCGGGACCGGGCGCTCCGAGTCGGCTCGGATCGCTGGCGGTATGGTCCGCCGGCGTCCACGGCCTATCGCTCGATGCGCTCGCCGAGTTCGGCCAGCCTGACCGATCCGCTCCGGTTGAAGGGGGTGCCGTGGCCCATCCCGATCACGTCCACCGCGGGGGCACGGTCGGCGAGGTCGTGGATGCTCTCGCAGACCGTCTCGGTGTCGTAGGAGAGGACCCACGGCGAGGGGTGGAGCCGCCCGTCGCGCTCCATCACGAGGTCGCCGACGAAGGCGGCGTCGAGTTCGTCGGAGACGAACGCGGTGTGGCCGGGGGTGTGTCCCGGCGTGTGGTAGGCGACGAACGACCCGACCTCGTCCCCGTCGGCGATCAGGTTCGGCTCGGTCGCGGGCCGACGGGCGAACAGTCCACTCAGACGCTGGAACGCGCCCTTGTGGTGGAAGAAGGGGGGTTTCTCGCGGCGCATCAGGAACGGCGCGTCGGCCGCCCCCATGTACCACTCCGCGCCGGTGTCGGCGAGGACGCCGGCCAGCGCGCCGACGTGGTCCACGTCGTAGTGGGTGACCAGCACCCGCTCGACCTCGGTGAGGTGGTAGCCGGCGAGTTCCACGGCGGTCCGGAGCCGCCCGCCGTCCACGGGGGTCCCGCCGTCGACGAGCGTGAGCGTCCCGCCGTCGTCGGCGAGGTACGCGTTCACCCCGCTCAGCTCTATCTGCCAGACACCGTCGCGAAGCTGGGTGACCATACCTCGCGTACGCCGGGCCGTGTCAAGATACTGTTGCCTCGCGGCCGCTAGATGGGGAGTCGCGACCGGATCGCGCCGGAGAGGGCCCGCGTCCGCGAGGGCCGGCGGATCCGCTCCATCTCCTCGTCGCTCAGCTCGAAGTCGAAGACCTCGCGGTTGGCCGCGATGTGTTCCCGGGAGGTGGCCTTCGGGATGACCGAGACGTTGGGGTGCTGGAGACACCACCGGATCGCGACCTGTGCGGGGGACTTCCCGTGACGTTCGCCGACCTCGGCGAGCACCGGATCGGAGAGCATCCCGCCGTGACCGAGCGGGGAGTACGCCGTCAGGAGGAGGTCGTGTATCTCGCAGTAGTCGAGCAGCGAGGACTGATCCCAGTAGGGGTTGAACTGGACCTGGTCGGCGAGGAGTTCGTGGTCGGCGGCCTCGCGGGCCTCGTGGAGCCGTTCGACGTCGAAGTTCGAGACGCCGATCTCCCGTACCTTCCCCTCGTCGACGAGCTCGTCCATCGCCCGGAGCGTCTCCTCGACGGGTTCGCGCTGGAACGGGTTGTGGATCAGGAGGAGATCGACGTAGCGGGTCCCGAGCCTCGCGAGGCTCTCCTCGGTCGACCGGAGGACGTCGTCGTACGAGCGGTTCCCGTTGTCGAGCTTGGTCGTGACGAAGACCGCCTCGCGGTCGGCCTCCGAGGCGGCGAGGGCGTCGCCGACCTCGCGCTCGTTGCCGTAGGCCTGTGCGGTGTCGAGGTGGCGGTAGCCGAGCTCCAGCGCGGTCTCGACGGCCCGGCGGCAGTCCTCGCCGGTGAGCCGCCACGTCCCGAGACCCAGGGCCGGGACGTCGACGTCTCGGATAGTCACGTCGAGGATGTCGGTTTCGGACACGCCGTGGCGTAGTCGGCCCGCGGCCCTGTACCTGTCGTCTCGCGGGTGGGTCTCGTGTTCTCGCGAACGCCGTCCTGCCGTCGCGAGCGAACGGCCCCGAGGAGGGGGATCCGTCGGCACGGATCCGGGATCACCGGGCCCGCCCCCGACCGGTCGATCAGACCCGGGCGACCCGAAGCTCGAACCCCTCGGGGAGGCCGTAGACGGCCCGGAAGGTCCCCTCGAGGAAGTCCGCGGCGTGCTTGGGGTCGGCGATGGCCGAGACGTACACCGTCCCCTCGGGGGCCTTCCGCGTCTCGGGCTGTTTCAGCTTGAACACCGGGAACGTGCCGAGATGTTCGTCGAGCGCGTCGCGCTCCTCGTCCGAGACGGTCAGCGTGAACAGCCGGTCGGCGTACTCGACCCGGACGTGCCTGTCGCCGTCGACGCCGTCGAAGACGACCCCCTCGCTCCCCCGGATGCGGTGCGTGGTCACGGCGTCGACGGCCAGGGCGAGCCGCTCGCTCGCCTCGGCCGCGTCGAAACGACCCATGCCCCATCCTCGTGGGCGGGGTACTAAAGCCCGCGTGGACGAGGGCGCTCGAGGAAGCCGTACCGGGCGATTCGCGGGCGTGCGGCGCGGCGACAGGGTGCAGCGTCCGACGGAGGGAAAAGGCATATCCCCGCCGCCGTGCACCTCCGGACATGAGCAACTCCGGGGAGTACTACACGCGGGACCGCTGGCAGAACTGGCTCGACCGCCTGCGGGAGGAGGAGATCGACCCGGAGAACGAGAACTCCGCGCGACTGCTGCTCAATCTTCAGGACGACGCGGCCATCGCCGTAGCGAAGGTCCTCACCGACCACGAGGACGGCGAACTCGGCGAGGAGGCCGCGATGGACGAACTCGAGCGGATACGCGAGATCGTCCTCTCCGAGGTCGAGTTCGACGACGAGGAGAAGCTGATGCTCGTCGACGGCGTCCAGACCTCGCTGGTCTGTGTCTTCTACGCCGCCGAGGAGTACGTCGTCGGCGGACCCGCCGAGGAGGGGACGGTAGAGGACTACGTCCGGGCGGCCGTCGACGCCGAGGCCGAAGAGGAGATGGACGCGGCAATCGGCTACTGTGCGCAGGCCGGTACCCGCATCATCGACGGCGAGGAGCTCGACATGTCCCTCACCGAGGAGGTCGAGTACGGGCTCGTCGCCGAGTGGATAAACGGCCTCGACAGCCTCCAGACGGCGCTCGCGGACCCCGAGGTCGTCGAGGAGGACGAGGAGTAGCCCGTCACCACGCGGGCGGGGCACCGAGATCGACCTGGCCCGCCGACTTCCTCGGACTTCGACGACTGTCGAAATCTACGTCGACAAACACTTATACGATTTCTCCGAACCGTACGGTATGAAGGACGTCGGTATCGACGCGGTGGAGATAGAGACGGGGAAGCTCCGGCTCGACCTGGCGGAGACGTTCGCACCGGCGAAGGGGGAGGCCCCCGAGAAGTACACGAAGGGGCTCGGCCTGTACGCCTCCTCGTTCCCGGACGTCTACGAGGACATCGTGACGATGGGGGCGAACGCCGCCAAACGGCTGATGGAGCGCCGGGGGCTCACCCCCGCGGACATCGGCCGGATCGACGTGGCCACGGAGTCGGCGTTCGACAACTCCAAGCCCGTCTCGACGTACATCGCGGGCTGTCTCGAACAGACCTTCGAGGGTGACTTCCACCACGCCAACAAGGGCGAGCGGAAGTTCGCCTGTGTCGCCGGCACGCAGGCCATCGACGACGCGTACAACTGGATCCGCGCGGGCCGAAATCGGGGCCGATCGGCGCTGGTCGTCGCGACCGACACCGCGCTCTACGCACGGGGCGACCCCGGCGAGGCCACGCAGGGGGCCGGCGCGGTGGCGATGCTCGTCTCCGAGGACCCCGATCTCGTCGAGCTCTCGACCGAGCAGGGGTACGGCAGCGCCGACGAGACGGACTTCCTGAAGCCCAACCAGCAGTTCCCGAGCGTCGACGGCAAGCGCTCGGTGCAGGTCTACCTCGCGCGGATGCGCGAGGCGCTCGTCGACTACGAGTCCGTCGCCGGCGACGTCCACCCGGACGACTTCGTCTACGCGCCGTTCCACACCCCGTTCCCGGGGATGGTCCGCAAGGCCGCGCTGCTCGCCTACCGGCACGTCACCCGCGACACCGAGGTCGAGGAGGAGCTCGCCGCCGAGATCGGGCGTCAGCCCCGACCGGAGGCGTTCGACGACGAGGAACAGTACTTCGACGCCGTCGCCGAGTACACGGACGCACTGAAGGAGACCGACCGGTACGCCGACTGGTACGACCGCGTCATCGACCCGACGCTCGACATCTCCCGGCACGTCGGCAACTGGTACACCGGGAGCGTCCACGTCGCCCGCGCGGCCGCGCTCAAGCGCGCCCACGAGGAGGGCCGGGACGTGACCGGCGAGACGCTGCTCGTCGCCTCCTACGGATCGGGCGCGCAGGCCGAGATTCACGCGGAGCGCGTCCAGCACGACTGGGAGGCCGAGATCGAGTCGATGGGCGAGAACGTCGACGCCCAGCTCGAGGACCGCTACGAGCTCTCCTACGAGGAGTACGAGACGGTCCACGACGCCCACAACCACGACAAGGAGACGGACTTCGAGGAGTTCACGGCCCCCGAGGGGGAGTTCACCTTCGACGGCTGGGGGCGGATGGGCGAGCGCAAGTACAGCTACGTCGAGTAGTACCCACGGATCGAACCGATCTCTCCTCGCGGGTCCTGACCGGTACGTTCACGGCCGGTATCCCTCGCCGACGCGTCCGGGAAGTCGAAGCTACCATATGACCGAGGGGCGACGGGAGCGTATGAGTACCGAGACGGGCCCCGACGGCGACACCGGGGTCGCCGAGGACTCCGGCACGGGGGACGACGCGGACGTCGCCCACGCCAACGCCGAACAGCAGGTCGTCGCGGTCGACGCCGAGGACGACGAACAGGGTGTCGTCAACCGGCTGGAGGCACACACCGGTGACGGCACCCGCCACCGGGCGTTCACCGTGATCGTACTGGACGAGGACCGGAACGTCCTGCTCGCCCAGCGTGCGCCGGGCAAGCGGCTCTGGGACACCTACTGGGACGGGACGGTCGCCTCGCACCCCGAGCAGGGACAGACGCAGACGGAGGCCACCCGCGAGCGGCTGGAGGAGGAGCTCGGCCTCTCGTCCTCGCAGTACCGCGACCTCCGCATGACGGACAAGTTCGAGTACAAGCGCTACTACCTCGACGAGGGGGTCGAGTGGGAGGTCTGTGCGGTGCTCAAGTGCATGGTGGTCGACCGGACGCTCGACCCCGACCCCGACGAGGTGGGTGGCTGGATGTGGGTGCCGTACGACCACCTCTACGAGAACCAGCGGCTCTACCGACAGCTCAGGCTCTGCCCCTGGTTCGAGATCGCGATGCGGCGGGACCTGGGCGAGTAGGACGGTCAGAACCGAGTGAGGGCCTCCTCGCGGCGAGCGGTGAGGCCTCGAAGCGGACCGTGAGGACGGCTCGCGAGTAGCGGGACACGGAGAGCGGGGTACTCGACACCTTTTCACGGACGTCGGGCCTCCCCGAGGTATGCCCGACATCGACGAGGTGGAACTCCTGGAGTCACTCGACGGACAGGTCGCGCTCGTCACCGGGGCGAACCGCGGGATCGGCGCGGAGATCGCCCGGCGGCTGGTCGACCTCGGTGCCACGGTGTACGCCGGGAGCCGTTCCCGGGAGAACGAGACGCCCGAGGGCTCCGAGCGGGTCCTGCTCGACGTCACCCAGGAGGGCGACGTCGAGGCGGTCGTCGACGGCATCCACGAGGAGGCGGGGCGGCTCGACGTCCTCGTGAACAACGCCGGCGTGGGCGAGTTCGGCGAGGACATCGTCGCCGAGCCCACTTCGCGCATCGACCGGACGCTCGCGGTCAACCTCCGGGGGCCCACGATCGTCTGCAAACACGCGGTTCCCCTCCTGATCCAGCGCGAGGGTGGCCGCGTCGTGAACGTCTCCTCGGGGATGGGGGCGCTCGGCGAGGGGATGAGCGGCGGGTCGCCGGCCTACCGGATCTCGAAGACCGGACTGAACGGGCTGACCGCCTACCTCCACGGGGAGTACCGGGACCGCGGTCTCATGGCCAACAGCGTCTGTCCGGGCTGGGTGCGCACGGGGATGGGCGGCGAGGGGGCGAACCGGAGCGTCGAGGCGGGTGCGGAGACGCCGGTGTGGCTCTCGCGGTTCGCCCCGGGGAGTCCCGGTGGCGAGTTCTGGCGGGAGAAGGAGCGTATCGACTGGTAGCCGTCGTTCGTCCGCCGCTACACCGTCCCCTCGGACGTCCCGAGGAGGAGCGTACCGACGACTATCACGATCACGCCGACGATGCCGATGACGATCCGGAGCACCTCCGATGGGACGGTCGCGAACCCGAGGATCCCGATGAGCACGATGCCGACCACCAGCGCGACGGATCCGAACCGGACGCGCTGGTCCCTCGAGAGCGACTTGAACGCGTTCAACGCCTGTGACATTACCCGACGTTGGAGCGGCGATTACATAACCGCCACGGAACCGTTCGACCGGGACCTCCCTGCTCCCCTGCCGCTCGAAGGCGGGACGTCCCGCTCGACCTCGATCGACACTCGACCGGTACCGATGGACGATCGTCTCTTCTGTCGCGCCGCGAGTGTGGTACCGTCATCTTGTTGCGCGATAACGTGGACGTTCTAGGTAGATGATCTCCGATAGATTTACGTATGTATTCGAATATCTGCGAACGTAGCCCATGCAACTACACGCCCTGCGGACCGCCGCACTGCTGTACACCGAGGGGACGCTCACCGGCGAGGACGCCGCTCGCTACGTGGGGACCTCCCCCGAGAACTGGCACGCGTACTGCCGGGCCCACGGGGTCGAACTGCCCGAAGCGGCCGGTCCGACGGACGAACGCGCCGCCTGACGCGGTCACTCCCGTCGTACCGAGAGGTTCTGTACGTTCTCGCCGCAGCGGTTGCACGGTCCGCGGTACCCGGTGGAGATGAACCGCGCGCCGCAGCCGAGACATTCGTAGTAGTGCATGTGTCACCGTACGTCACGACAGGGCTTAACGATAGCGCGCCGGCTCAGGGTCGGGTCGTCGCCCAGACCGCGAGCGCGGCGAGCACGAGTGCGGGGACCAGCGGGAGGACGAGGAACGCGTCGCGGTAGCCCAGTCCGAGCGACGCCGTGAGCCACTGGACCCGGGGAACGAAGTAGAGCAGCACCGGGATGACGACGAGCGCGACGAACAGCATCCCGACCAGTACCCACCCCCGCCAGCCGAACTCGCGGGTCCCGCCGGGCGGCACGTCCCCGCCCGGCCCCGGTCCGGTCGCTCCCGGCGGTTCGCCGTCCTCCCCACCCACCCCCTCGGAGGGCTCCTCGCCGTCGGCCTCCCCGTCCTCGCGGGACTCGGCGGGATCGAAACGGTACGTCGAGTCGTCGGCCACGGCTACCCGTCGTACTCGGCGTACTCCCCCTCCTCGTACACCGAGTCGGGGACGACCACGACGCTCCCGAACCCCTCGCGGTCCTGGAGCATCTCGTGGGCACGGGCGGTCTCGGACATCGGGAGCACCGCACGGATGCGTGACTCGAACGTGCCGTCCCAGACCTTGGCGAGGACGTCGTCCATCTCGCCGGGCGTCCCCATCGTCGATCCGAGGATGTTCAGCTGCTTCCAGAACACCCGCGAGAGGTTGGTCTCCGGCATCGGCCCCGAGGTCGCCCCGCAGGTGACGATCGTCCCGCCCTTCGCGGCGGCCTTGATCGAACTGTCCCAGGTCGCCTCGCCGACGTGGTCGACGACGACGTCGACGCCGCGACCGTCCGTGTCCTCGTAGACGACGTCCGCGAAGTCCTCCGCCTCGTAGTCGATCAGGTGGTCCGCGCCGAGCTCGGCCGCGTAGTCGAGCTTCTCCTCGCTGGAGGCGGTGGCCCACACCTCCGCGCCGGCGTTGACCGCGATCTGGAGCGCGGCGTGGCCGACCCCTCCGGAGGCACCGAGGACGAGCACCCGGTCGCCCTGGTCGACCTCCGCGCGGGTGACGAGCATCCGCCAGGCGGTCTGGAAGACCAGCGGTGCGGAGGCGGCCGTCACGAAGTCGACGTGCTCCGGTACCGAAACGAGGTTGTCCTCGGGGACGGCGGCGAGTTCGGAGTGGACTCCGCCCATATGTTCGCCGATGAGCGCGTAGCGCTCGCAGAGCGAGTAGTCCCCATCACGACAGAACTCGCACTCCCCACAGGAGGTCCCGGGGGCGACGGCCACCCGGTCGCCGGCCTCGAACCGCGAGACGCCTTCGCCTACTTCGCTCACGACGCCCGCCGCGTCGCTCCCCGGGATGTGCGGGAACTCCCCCGGCGAGGGCATCCCCCGGCGGGTCCAGACGTCGAGGTGGTTCAGGCCGCCGGCCTTCACCTCGATCAGGCACTCGTCGCGCTCGATCTCGGGGTCTGGCTGGTCGCCGTACTCCAGCACGTCGACGTCGCCGTGCTCCTCGTAGTAGACTGCTTTCATCGCCCCGAGATCCGGGTGGGGGACCCAAAACCCTAGCGGAGGTCGCCGAGGGTTCCGGGGTCGGAGAACCGATTTCGAGACCGGCACCGCCCGGACGGGGCTCGGCCTCGGCCGGGAGTTTTAGCCGGTGGGTCCCGAACGACGACGCATGAGCGACGACCCCGACCGGCCGCTCCAGGGCCGCGACGAGCACGAGATGGGCGACGAACACGACCACTACGAGGACGGCGACCGGGACGAGCACGGACACCCGGACAGGGAGCACGAACACGAGCAGGAAGGGCACGAACACGACCACGGGCCCACACACGACGAACACGGCCACCACGCCCACGACGTTGAGGAGCTCGGGGTTGCGGTGGCGACCATCTCCTCGTCCCGCTCGCTGGAGGACGACCCGGCGGGCGACGCCATCGTCGAGGCGTTCGAGGCCGAGGGTCACGGGCTGGCCACCCGGGAACTGCTCCGGGACGACTACGACGGCATCCAGTCCGCGGTCGGCAACTTCGCCCGTCGCGAGGACGTCGACGTCGTCGTCACGACGGGAGGGACGGGCGTGACTCCCGACGACGTCACCGTCGAGGCGGTCTCGGACCTGCTCGAGAAGGAGCTCCCGGGGTTCGGCGAACTGTTCCGACGCCTCTCCTACGACGAGATCGGGACTCGCGTCGTCGGGACGCGCGCGATAGCGGGCGTCGTCGCCGGTACCCCCGTCTTCTGTCTCCCCGGAAGCGAGAACGCCGCTCGCCTCGGAAGCGAGGAGGTGATCGTCCCCGAAGCGTCCCACCTGGCGGGTCTCTCCCGGCGCGAGGAGCAGGGCGAGGACGACGAGGACCGGGAGGCCGACCACGTCACCTCCCCGGACGAGTAGGACCGCACGGCGCAACCATCCCTCAGCGGCTACCGAGCCCACCGGTCGAGGCAATCCGTGGCGGGTCCCCTCCGGTGATCCGGACGTCGCCACCGAACGCCCGTATCAGGCCGGCGTTCGTCTCGACGTGATCGGTGACCCGTGGTATCGCGACCTCCCCGCCGGCAACGGCGAGCGGGAGCACGAGCTGATCCGCGGTGTGCTCGTCGACCGCCGCCCCGCCGGCATCGAACCGGGCGAACGCCTCCGCGGCGGCCGCCCCAACGTCCTCGGCGGGTCGACCCCGCTCGCCGAGCGCGTCGAACCCCGCCAGCGAGTGCTCGTACTCGGCCCGGACGAGCACCACCGATCCCGGCGAGTCGCTCTCGGCGTACTCGACGGTCGACTCGACCGGGGCCGGAACCTCCAGGTCATCCACCACCGCATCCACCTGTCGCCGGGCGACCTCGGCGTCCTCGAGGCTCCGCGAGGCGACCGACACCACATTCACCGACCGGAGCTCCCCTCGATCGGCCAGTTCGATCTCCCGGGGCTCGGCGGGTGAGAGTGCGAGGGTCGCCCTCCCACCGCCGACCGGGTAGAACCCCCGCCGTTCGACGGTCGTCCCCGCTTCGAGGCCCGCACGGCGGACGAGGGGCAGTTTCACCGATCGCTGGTGGTCGACCGTCGGTGCCCACTTCACGTCCGTTCCGCCCGTCGCCCGGAGGCGGAGCGGCTCGGCAAGCGCGTAACCCACCGGGAGGATCGAGTCGAAGACGAGCGGAACGCTCCCGGCGGTCCCGACGGCCACCCCGTACTCGCCACCGGTAGGGGTTCCGGGTTCGAGTTCGAACCCGGAACCCCCTGCCTCCGCGCCGGTCACCTTCGCGTCGCAGACCGCGGCGACGGCCTCGATCGCCGCGAGGTGCTGCGGTCGAATCCCCGGCTTCGGGCGCTCCTCGCGGACCCCGGCCATCCGGAAGGCCTCGCCCGTCAGCGCCGAGCAGGCGAGGGCCGTCCTGACGAGCTGGCCGCCGCCCTCGCTCCCGTCGAGTTCGAGCATGGGTGGGATAGGCGACGGGGATGCGAGTAGCCTTCGCCCGGCTCTTCACGTTCCTCTATCCGCAGGTACGCGGGCCGTTCGACGACCTCGCCCGACCGGTTCACGTCGCTCGGAGTGCGGTCAGTCACACTCGACGGGTCGTCGACGGTCGGTACGGCGTTCCCGGGAGAACCGCCCGGTAGACCGGTCCCCGTCCCCGACCGGCCCGGTCTGCCGGCCACCGTTGAAGACCACGCCGCCCGTCCGCTCCCCATGGACAAGCAGGCACTCCGCGAACGGGTGTGGGACGAACTGGAGGATTCCGGCGAGGCCCGGTTCCCCTTCCCGCCCCACGGCCGCATCCCGAACTTCGCCGGCGCGGACGGGGCGGCCGACCGCCTCGCCGAGACCGACGCGTGGCGCGAGGCGGACGCGATCAAATCGAACCCGGACGCCCCGCAGCTACCGGTCCGCCGTCGGGCACTCCGGGAGGGGAAGACGGTCTACATGGCCGTCCCCCGGCTCCGCGAGGCGGACTGTTTCGTCGAGATCGATCCCGCGGTCGTCGAGGACACCGACGCCGCCGCGACGGTCTCGGGGATGGACGAGCACGGCCGGCAGGTCGGTCCCGAAGCGATGCCTCGAATCGACCTCGTGATCTCGGGGAGCGTCGCCGTCGACGAGGCCGGGAACCGGGTCGGGAAGGGCGAGGGCTACTCGGATCTGGAGTGGGGCGTGCTCTCGGAACTCGGACTCGTCGAGGTGGGGACGCCCGTGGTCACGACCGTCCACGAACGCCAGGTCCGCGAGGAGGACTGGGACTCCGATGCCCACGACGTCCCGATGGACTTCGTGGTGACGCCCGACCGGGTGATCGGGACGGGCGCGTCGGGGAAGCCCGAGGGTATCGACTGGTCGGCGCTCCCGGCGGAGCGTCTGGTGGAGATACCCGTTCTGCGGGAGCTACGTGACGGTTAGCCGCTCCCAGGGAGCGGGCAGAGCGACGCCGTGAACCGGACGACGTCCTCGGTGTCGTTGCGGGCACCGTGTGGCGTGCCGCGCTCGTGGAGGACGACGCCGGGCGCGGTGATCCGCTCCTCGTCCTCGCCCTGGATGACGGTCAACGTACCCTCGAGGAGGTGGAAGACGTTGGTGCTGTCGCCGTGCTCGTGCGGGTCGAGGACGGCCCCCGGTCCGAGCGCGAACGCCTTCACGAGCACGTCGTCGGTCACGACGAGTTCGGCGGTCACGACCTCGCCCTCCTCGGGGGTCAGTTCGGCGGCCTCGGGGTAGCGGTCCATCGCCATACGCGGGAGTGGCCGGGACGGGGCTTAGTGGTTCGGCTGGCGGGACGACGGTCCGAGGAACGTAAGTCAGACCGAACGAACCTCGTGAGCGACCTGGAAGCCCCCGATTCCATTCCCAACTGGGCAGTTCCCCGGGCAGGCGTCCCGTCCCAAGCGTGACCCCCTCCGACTTAACACTGTTCGACCGATACCCCCAACAGTTTTCTCTTGGAAAGCCCACCACGCGGGTATGTCGTTCAGGCTCACGGCCGAACACGAAGCCATCCGGCAGGCCGTCCGCGAGTTCGGCGAGGAGGAGATGCGTCCGGTCGCGCGCGAGCACGACGAGAACAAGGAGTACCCCGAGGACCTCCGGCGGCAGGCGGCCGAACTGGACTTCGTCGCGCCGCACATCCCCGAGGAGTACGGCGGCGCGGGGATGGACATGCTCGGGCGCGTGGTCGTCACCGAGGAGCTCTGGCGCGCCGATCCCGGGATCGGCTCGGCCATCGGTTCCGCGGGGTTCGGCACCTCGATGATCCTCGAGTACGGCGACGAGTGGATGAAGGAGGAGTGGCTCCCCCGCATCGCCAGTGGAGACTCCGCGTCGTCGACCTGTATCTCCGAGCCGGCCCACGGATCGAACGTCGCGGGGATCGAGACCCGTGCCGAGAAGGACGGCGACGAGTGGGTCCTGAACGGGAACAAGATGTGGATCACCAACGGGACCGTCGCGGACCTGGCCGTGGTGATGGCCAAGACCGATCCCGACGCGGGCCACCGCGGCATCACCGCGTTCCTCGTCCCCACCGACACCGAGGGGTACGAGTCGACGAAGATCGACAACAAGCTCGGCATCCGGGCCTCGGATCTCGGGGAGATCCAGCTCGACGACGTGCGTATCCCCGAGGATAACGTCGTCGGCGAGGTCGACAAGGGGTTCTACCAGCTGATGGACTTCTTCGCCTCCGGCCGAACCGGCGTGGCCTCCCAGGCCGTCGGGGCCGCCCAGGGCGCGCTCGACGCCGCGAAGGACTACGCGAACGAGCGCGAGCAGTTCGACCAGAAGATAAGCGAGTTCCAGGCGATCCGACACAAGATCGCCGACATGGCCACCAGCACCGAGGCCGCGCGGTCGCTCACCTACCGCGCGGCGGGGGCGATCGAGGAAGGTGCCGAGGACGAAGCGGTCAGATTCGCCTCCATGGCAAAGCTGTTTGCCAGCGAGACCGCCGTCGACGTGGCCGACGAGGGCCTCCAGGTCCACGGCGGTGCCGGCTACGTCACCGACCACCCCGCCGAGCGGTTCTACCGCGACGCCCGCATCACGAAGATCTACGAGGGCACCTCGGAGATACAGAAGAACATCATCGCCGATCGGCTCCTATGAACGCGGACGCGCCCGAACCGGACCACGAGGCCTGGTCGGCCGCCCAGGAGGAGACGGAGGTACGCGTCGACGGTCACGACCTGACGATGGCCTACCGCGACGAGGGCTCCGGACATCCCGTTATCTTCCTCCACGGCATCCCGACGTGGTCGTTCCTCTGGCGTCGGGTCGCCCCCGCCTTCGAGGACGAGTACCGGACGATCGTCCCGGACATGCTCGGCTACGGCAACTCGGATAGACGGGACTCGTTCGACCGCTCGATCCGGGCCCAGGAGGACGCTCTGCAGGCGCTGATCGACGACCTCGATCTGGGCGTGGTCTCGCTGGTCGCCCACGACATCGGCGGCGGGGTCGCGCTGCGTTATTCAGCACATCACCCCGACCGCGTCGAGACGCTCGTGCTCTCGAACGCCGTCTGCTACGACTCCTGGCCGGTCCAGTTCGTCACGGACCTCGGTCTGCCCGACACTGCGGAGATGGATCCCGAGGAGTTCGAGGGCCAGCTCGACGCCTCGTTCGTCCGCGGGCTCTACGGCGACGACGTCGACCCGGAGTGGGTCGAGGGCATCAAGGAGCCCTGGCTCCGCGAGGACGGCCGCCGGGCGCTCTCGCGGGCCGCCGTCGCCACCAACACGAACCACACCACCGAGATCGACTACGACGTCGTCGACTCGCGGACCTACTGCGTCTGGGGGGCCGACGACGTGATGCAGCCGATCGAGTACGGCGAGCGGCTCGCCGAGGACCTCGACGGTGAGGTCGTAGCCCTCGATGACGCCTATCACTGGGTCGTCGAGGACCGCCCGGCGGCGTATCGCGAGGCGCTCGCGGAGGCGCTGGCGTGAGCCGTTCGGGAGTCGAACCCGTCGGAGCCGTTCGGGGAGCGACCGCGATACGCCGACGGCCATGACCGACGAACCCGAGTGGACGTTCAAGCGTCGGGACGTGCTGATCCTCCGTGAACTCTCCCGGGATCCACAGCTCTCCTCGCGTGACCTCTCGCGGATCCTCGAGGAGAAGTACGACATCACGGTCTCGCACGTCACCGTCTCCGAGTCGATCCGGGGGATGCGCGAGGAGGGCGTGTTCCGCGAGGCGGTCATCCCCAACGAGGAGTACTTCATTTTCGCGCTTTTCGAGTTCCGGTTCAATACCGAGCGGTTCGCCGAGGGCTGGCGCGACGCGATGGAGTACGTCCGCGACTCGCCGAACACGCTCTTCTACTTCCTCTCGGACGGGGAGTACCAGTGGAAGGCGGTGATGATGTTCCCCGACCGCCAGTCCGAATCACGCTGGATACACGAGTGCTACAAGACACACGGCGGGGTCATCGACAACATCCGGAACAGCGTCGTCCACAACGTCCTCAAGTTCCGGACCGACCCGGAGCTGCTCGACAGCCTCCACCGGGGCGACGAGGAGGGGTAGCCGGGGGCGGAACGCGGAGCACTCACATCTCCGGCTCCGTCCCGCTGCGCCGCGAGCATCGGGGAGGACTCCCAGTACGTTCGTTCCGCGGCTTCGACCCCTCGGCCGAGCGTGTGTGCCGTCCCCCGGCAGAGTTATGTGTGAGAATATCTTTCAGAGAACGTGTCATGAAGACACTCGACTGCCCGATGGAGGGATGTACGGCCCACATCGAGGGCGAGACGGAGGAGGAAGTGATGGCACAGGCGGAAGAGCACGCGAAGAGCGCGCACCCGGACATGGAACTCGACGAGGGGACGGTCGCGAGCATCCGATCGCAGATTCGGGACGCCTGATACCGACCGCGGGGGTGGGTTCCGAACGATCGACGAGCCGCCGTATTACCCGAAGGTCCGAACACCGATCGGTGTGCTCACTCGCCGTTCAGCGCCCCCCCGACCGCCAGGAGCGACTCGACTCCCCGGGGTTCGTCGAGCTCGGGGACCTCCGTCACCGGCAGGTCGAACCGCCCGCGGACCACCTCCAGCCGTTCCTGCTGACGGTCGCGCTGGCGGGTGCACCGCGAACAGTCCTCGTTCACGTCGACGAGCACGCCGTTGGCGACCAGATCCGCGATCGGCACCTCGTACTCGCGGAGCCGGTCGACGAGCCGCCCGGTCTCGGCGAGGACGAGCGCCTCGGGTCGGAAGACGACGCGAAAGCCCGTCCGCTCGGGGTCCCGGAGGGCGGCCTCGACCCGCTCCATGCGCTCCCGGAGCTCGGCGAACCCCTCGTCGGCGTCGTCCTCGCCCCGGAAGGCCGCCGGGCCGAACACCATCGAGCGGGCGGTGTCGGCGGCACGTCTGACCTGTGAGCGGACGCTCGCCGCCGTCTCGACGGCCCGACCCACCGTGTCGGGCAGGTCGAGCAGGCGGAGCGTGTGGCCCGTCGGGGCGGTGTCGAACACCACCCGCTCGTAGCCGTCGAGGTACTCGCCGAACAGGTCGAGTGCGGCGATCTCGTCCGCGCCGGGCATCGCGCCGCCGAACAGCGCGTCGAGGTCGTCCTCGGGGACGCGTACGCCGACCGAGCGCATGTCGTCGGCGAGCGCCTCCGCGAGCACCCGGTAGCGCTCGGCTCGCGAGGCCGGGTCGATCTCCACCGCCTCCAGGTGCCGAGTCACCGACGTCGGTTCGCTCCCGATGTCGGCGTCGAGGGCGTCGCCGAGCGAGTGGGCGGGATCGGTCGAGACGACCAGCGTCTCGTGGCCCGCGTCCGCGAGCCCGACGGCGTACCCGGCGGCGCAGGTGGTCTTACCGACCCCGCCCTTCCCGCCGAACATCGTGTAGGCGTTCACGCTCGGGGGTTCGTGACGACGACACGTCAATCCACCACGTCGCGCGGATCGTTCCGCGGGTTCCGAACCGACCGGACGAACGGGGCTCGCGGTCCCGGAGACCGGACGTCGATCGTCGCCCTTCGGACGATGTGACCGACAGCCTATACTGACGGTTGTGACTGTTTGTGGGAGTGACCGGATGCCCTCACCCGGTCACATCCACAATGGCCCACAACCGTCAGTATATTCATCGGCCCGGACGCACCCGCCCACATGCCCTCGCTCCCCGCCAGGTTCGAGGACGGTCCCGGTCGGGTCGTCCTCGCCCTGGTCCTCGCGGTCCTCCTCGCCGCGCTCGGTCTCGGCTTCGGCCAGCTGCTCGTCCGTGGGGCCGCCACGCTCCTCGAGTCCTACGGCGTCGCCGTGACGCCCGCCCGCGCGGTGCTCATCTCGACGGTGCTGTTACAGGGTGTGGCGTTCGGGACCGTCTCGCTCGCCTACCTCCGCCTCCGCGGGCTCGATACGTCGTACCTGGGCGTGCGCGTCCCCTCGCTCCGGGAGTGGCTGACCGCCGCCTCCGGGTGGGTGCTCGCGCTCGTCGGCGCGGTGACGATGGTCGTGGTCGTGGTCGTCACCGGCCTCGACCCGGCGGCCAACCGGGCGGGCGAACTCGGGCAAGCGGACCCGCTCGTCTTCGCGATACTGGTCCCCGTCTCGTTTCTCCTCATCGGCCCCGGGGAGGAGCTCCTGTTCCGGGGGATCATCCAGAACTCGCTCGTGGAGTCGCTCGGCCGGGGCCCGGGGATCGTGCTGGCGACGCTCCTGTTCGCCGCCGCGCACGTCTTCTCGCTCACCGGGCCGCTCACCGGCCGGGCCGTGACGGTCCTGCTCCTGTTCGTCCCGGGGCTGGTGCTGGCCGTCTCGTACGACTTCACCGGAAACCTGGTCGTTCCCTCGCTCGTCCACGGCGCGTACAACGCGACGCTGTTCGCACTCTCGTTCTTCGGGACCGTCTTCGGCGGGTGAGCGACGGCGGCGCTCCGGCCCATCTATCCCGGCTCCGTATCGCCTCTACCATCCTCACCTGCTCTCCGAGCACGCGCCGTCGGCCGGCAGCCTCGTCCCGGAAGCCGAACTCACTCGCCGAGAATGCGTGTGGGCGGGTCGAGACGGATCTCGGCCGTGGCGGTCACGACGACCTCACACCCCTCCAGGCGGAACGTGAGCCGCCCTCCCTCGCGCGGCGTCCCGTTCCGTCTCTCGTCGAACAGCCGATTCAGCGCCCCGGGGTGGACCACGGCGTTCAGCTCGATACGCTCGGCCGGGACCCCCGTCAGCTCGGACACGCCGGCCACCACGGCAGCCGCCAGTTCGTCGTACTCGGAGGCGCGATAGTCGAGGACGTAGGTACGACTCTCCGGGTCGTACTCTAGCTCTCCTCCCCCCCTCAGGTCGCGTACCATCGCCGCCTGTTGGTCGGAAATCAGCGGTAAAAAGCTACCCCTTTCCGGCGTCCGGAGGGGTCGAGAGTCCACCGCCGGAACACCCGCCCACGGGAGACGTCCCGTCTCCGCGATCGCCCCGTCCCGGGGAGGTCCGCCCGCCTCTCGGGAGGTGCCGTGGGCGGTCCTCGTTGCGGCCCTCGGGACCGTCGGGTTCGAGCAGTCGGGCCGTCGGCCGACGGGTCGGTGATCGCTGTACGATCCTTCCGACGACGCCGGCCATCCGTCGCGGTCCATCCCCGCTCGTCGGGCGTTCCGCGGCGTCCAATCGCCGTTACCGGCTTTCTTCCGGTGAAGCATCGCTTGCCTGAACGCCTCCGAGCCCGAGAAACAATATGTCAGGTTTATGTGTTTAGGGTGGGAATAGATGGGTGGGATGTGGGGGAACGGCGATGGGGTGACTTCGGTTTGAGCACAGGGATTAGGGGAGCATTACTCCCTGGGAACGAACGACCCGACCGGCAGCGGTCGGCTGCGGTGCCCGAGGACGACGTGTTCTCGGCGCTGGGTAATCAGCGTCGGCGATACGTGGTGGCGTGCCTGCTCGAGCAGGACGAGCCCGTCGATATGAAGGAGCTCTCGCGACAGGTCGCCGCCCGGGAGAACGACGTACCGGTCGAGGAGGTGACCCACGAGCAGCGAAAGCGCGTCTACATCGCGCTCCACCAGAACCACCTGCCCCAGCTGGAGGACATGGGGTTCGTGGACGGGGGTCGTGCACGCGAGGCCATCACGCTCAACGACAGGGCGACGGTCCTCGATCGTCACCTCAACCCCGAGCCGGAGGGGGAGGAGGTGTGGCTGGGAGCCGAGATCGGACTCACGCTGGGTGGGGCCCTGCTCGTCGTCCTCTCGTGGCTGGACCTCTACCCACTGGTCCTGCTGCCGGACCTGTTCTACATGGTGGGGCTGGTGGTCGCCCTGGCGATCGTGACCGTCGTGCGGTGCTATCGCGTCTACGGACTTCGGCTCGAACCCGCGTCCTGACGCCGCCGATCGGTCCCGCGACCGCTCCGGTCATCGGTTCGCTGCTCGATCGAACGGCGCCGGCCATACGCCGGTCGTTCCGCTCGCTTCGGAACCGACACTCGGACGGGTTCGGGATGATTCTAGATTCCGTACCATTGAGTACAGTGCTACTCCGAGAACCGAGCGACGGTGGTTCTTTTCGATCCGCCGTTATCGTGTCACTATTCCTGTTAGATTGAGCATATTACCCGGGTAGCGTCCGCATACAGACGGTGTATCCCCTGAATGACCGGACGAGATGGGGGAACCACCATCGAGACGCAAACCGACACGTATCGGTCGCCAGCTGGGTGCGGCTGTCGCCGCCCTGCTGGTCGTGACGTCCATGTTCGCGGGGACGGCGGTCCTCGGTGCGGGTGTTGCCGCGGCGGCACCGGGGGACGTCCTGTACCGGGTGAACGCGGGGGGGCCACAGCTCGCGGCCACCGACGGCGGACCCGCGTGGACCGCCGACACCGGGGAGGATACGAGCCAGTACCACAACCCGACGGGCTCGCTCTCGGAGTACTCCGTGAGCCAGACCGACGGCTCGGTCCCGGCCAGCACGCCGACGGACGTGTTCGCGAGCGCCCGCTGGGACGACAGCGGCGGCGAGGAGCTCCAGTGGGAGTTCCCGGTCTCGAGCGCGGGGACCTACGAGGTCCGGCTCTACTTCGCCGACGGCTACGCCGACTCGGCGGGCCAGCGCGAGTTCGACGTCAGCGTCGAGGGCGATCTGGTCCTCGACAACTACGACATCGTCGATGACGTCGGGCAGAACGTCGGGACGATGAAGTCGTTCACGACGACCGTCGACGACGGGACGCTCGACGTCGACTTCGCGCACGCCGGCGCGAACAACCCGATCATCAGCGCGATCGAGATCGTCGAGGCCGGGAGCTCCCCGGACGAACTCGGCACCTCCACGTCGAGCGTCGACTTCGGCGAGGTGCTCACCGGCGAGACCGGGACCGAGACGGTCACGCTGTCGAACCTCGGCGGGAGCGGCGATCCGACGATCGAGATCACCGACGTCTCCGTGAGCGGGGACGGCGCGTTCTCGGTGGGGTCGGCCTCCCAGACGACGCTCGCCCCCGGCGAGTCGACGACGGTCGAGGTGTCGTACGCGCCGTCGTCGATCGGTGACTCGAGCGGGACGCTCGAGGTCGACCACACCGGGACGAACTCCCCGGTGACGGTCGCGCTCTCGGGCACGGGCACGAACGACGTCGACGTCGGATTCGAGTCCGACAGCCTCGGCGCGAACGTCGACAACCCGACCGACCTCCAGTTCGGCCCCGACGGCCGCCTCTACGTCGCCCAGCAGAAGGGCGTCATCAAGGCGTTCGAGGTCGAGCGGCAGGGCGAGGAGGACTACGTCGTCACGAACACGGAGACGATCACGGCGATCAACGACCTCCAGAACCACAACGACGACGGCTCGACCGACGGCGTCCCCGGCGACAGACAGGTGACGGGGATGCTCGTGACGGGCTCGGCGGACGACGTGGTGATCTACGTCACGTCGAGCGACCCGCGGAGCCGATCGAGCCCCGTGTCGGACCGTTCCGACGCCCTGGACACCAACTCGGGAGTCCTCTCGAAGCTCACCCAGGACGGTAGCTCGTGGAACCACGTCGCGCTCGTCCGCGGCCTCCCGCGGTCGACCGAGAAGCACTCCACGAACGACCTGATAATGCAGGAGTCGACGGGTAACCTGCTGATCTCCCAGGGGGGTAACTCGGGTGCCGGTGCGCCGAACGACGAGTTCACCTTCACGCCCGAGTACGCCTACTCGGCGGCGGTCCTCAGCGTCGACGTGGGCCCGATCGAGTCCATGTCCACCAAGACGGACACGGGGAACGTCCCCTACAAGTACGACCTGCCGACGCTCGACCCGAGCGTCTCCCAGGCACCCGACGGCACGCCGTTCGGCGGGATGGGCGGCCAGAACATGGCCATCTGGGAGAGCAGCAGTCCCGTTCAGGTCTACGCGAGCGGGCTCCGCAACTCCTACGACCTCACCATGACCGAAGACGGCACCGTCTACGCGACCGACAACGGGGTCGGTGGCGGCTGGGGTGCGCCGCCGGTCAACGAAGGTCCCGACGGGAACTGCCTGAACCAGCCGGTAAGCGAGGGCAACCCGGAAGACGAAGACCAGATCCACCTTATCGAGGAGGACGGCTACTACGGACACCCGAACCCGACCCGCGGCAACCCCGACGGTGCCGGGCTTTACAAAGCCCAGTCCGGTGGAGCGCAGATCGGAGCGGACGACATCCTCGCGAACGCAGTGCCGTCCGCGAATCCGGTGGAGTGTGACTACCAAGAGCCCGGCTCCGAGGACGGTGCCGTAGAGACGTTCGGGATGTCCACGAACGGTATCCACGAGTACACCGCGTCGAACTTCGGCGGCAAGATGCGGGGCGACCTGCTGGCTGCCGGACTGAACGGCCCAGTGTTCCGCGTTCAGTTGAACAGCGACGGCACCTCGTCGACGGAGACCAGCGAGATATTCACCGGCGGCGCCGCTCCGCTCGACATCGAAGCACAGGGCGACGACGACCAGTTCCCGGGAACGGTCTGGGTCGCCGAGTACGGTAACGGGATCAAGATCTACGAACCGAACGACTACGACGGTAGTACGATCTGCGACCCGAGCGATCCGAGCGGCGACGCTGACGGAGACGGGTTCACGAACGGAGACGAGCAGGCCGTCGGCACCGACCCGTGTTCGGCGGCCAGTCAGCCCGGTGACTGGGACGGCGACAACGAACCGAACGCGCTCGACGACGACGACGACAACGACGGACTCCTCGATACGGAGGATCCGTTCGCCCTCGACCCGGACAACGGTGCTACGACGCAGGTCGTCACCGACTGTCCGATGGACCCGGAAGACGCGGCGGAGACGTGTCTGACGTTCAACTCGAACGATGGGTTCGACAGGACCAGCCTGTTTGGTCTCGGGTTCACGGGCGTGATGACGAACGGACAGGACGACTACGCTGACCTGTACGACCGGAGTAAGATCCAGGCGGGCGGCGCGGCCGACATCTTCGGCATCGAGGAGGTCACCGGCGACGGTAGCGCCTACGAGGGCGACGACGACCAGCGCCAGGGGTTCCAGTTCGGTATGGCCCCGCCCGACGAGCCGTTCGTGATCCACGGCGAGATCACGAACGGGTTCAACGGCGAGGTCCCTCCCGAGTACTGGAACTACGGGATCTTCCTCGGTACCGGCACGCAGGCC
Source organism: Salinirubellus litoreus (assembly GCF_037335815.1). NCBI lineage: Archaea > Methanobacteriati > Methanobacteriota > Halobacteria > Halobacteriales > Natronomonadaceae > Salinirubellus > Salinirubellus litoreus. Next base: position 2,197,467 of record NZ_CP147841.1, read on the forward strand.
GACTACACGAAGCTGGTCATCGGTTCGGACGGCGGTAACGGCGGCGAGATCGAGTACGCCGTCGAGGAGGGGAACAGTGCCACCGGGACGCAGATCCCTGAGGACGGCGTCGTCGGTAACACGGTCGACCTCTACATCACCGTCGACCCGACGACCGATCCGGCCTCCGTGACCTACGAGTACGCCATCGACGGCGGCGAGCGGATCGAGGCGGGAACCTCGACGATCCCGTCGTCGTGGGTCTCGGGTGACTCGATGGCGGTCGGGCTCATCCCGACGGCCACGGGGGCCTCGGGCACCTACTCCGCGAACTACAACGAGCTCGAGGTCGAACTCGTCAGGGAGTCCAGCGCGGCCGACCCCGAGGCGAGCGTCTCGATCACGCCCAACGGCGGGGTCGACGCGAGTTCGTACAGCAACGACGGCTTCCAGGTCGAGAACACGGGCGACGTGGCGATCACCTCGGTCTCGATCGACACGAGCACGGCCGTTCTGCCGGATCTCGTCTACGACCCGGCGGGGACCGCCGGCGACGGCGGCGACAAGAGCTTCCAGCTCGCCGCCGGCTCGGACGACGTCGGCGTGGTCTCGACGGCCGACGCGGACCTGTTCGACAAGTCCAAGAACGGCCAGGACAGCGAGGACGGCTACCAGCGGCTGACCGTCGGGTTCGACGACTTCCAGCCCGGCGAGACCCTGCTGTTCGGCTCGGACGGCGACCCGACCAGCATCAAGGGCGCGGGAAGCGCCCAGCAGACCGAGGCCGGTCCGGTCTCGGGTGCCGAACTCGCTGGTTCGACGGTGACCGTCGAGTTCGCCAACGGCGAGACGACGACGGTCCGGACGTTCGGCGACGGCAGTGCCGGCGGCTCGGCGGCGGTCACGAGCGCCGACCAGTCCACCCAGCCGACGCTGGGCGTCCAGAACGTGCAGCTCGACTCGAACGCCCTCGACGCCCGTCACAGCGCGGCCACCGTCTCCGACGCACAGCAGACCGTCACCGTGAGCGGGCCCGCGGGCGCGACGGTCCAGGTGATGCAGGCGGACACCGAGCTGAACCTGGTGGACGTGCCCGAGTACGACGGGACCTCCGGCTACGAGATCGAGGAGTTCGAGGGCAACAACTTCGTCGACGTGAGCTACCAGACGGTCACGCTGGACTCGAACGGCGAGGCGAGCGTCCAGGTCGACGTGCCCTCGGAGAACCTGCTGTACCTGCTGGCGGCCGTGAAGAACGACGACGGGACGACGGGTGCGCCCTCGAACGTCGTCGTTCTCGAACACGAGGCCGACACCGGCGGCGACACGCCGACCGACGGCGAGGTCGTCTACCGCACGAACGTCGGCGGACCGCAGCTCCCAGCCATCGACGGCGGCATGGCCTGGGAGGCCGACACGAACGGCGACCCGTCCCAGTACCGCACCAGCGCGGGATCGGACGACAGCGACACGAGCGGTCCCGACGGCGACGCGATCACGATCCAGGATATCGTCCCGGACAGCACGCCGACGGATCTCTACCAGTCGACGCGGTACGACCCCGACACCGGTTCGGAGATGCAGTGGGGCTTCCCGGTGCAGTCCGGCGAGACCTACGAGGTCCGGGTGTACGTCGCCGAGACGTACATCGACAGCTCGTACTCGGACGAGCCGCGCGAGTACGGCGTGGCCATCGAGGGCGGGACGGTCCTCGAGAACTACAACATGTACCAGGAGCTCGGCCACGACGTCGGGTCGGTGAAGACCTTCGAGGTCACGCCGTCCGACGACACACTGAACGTCGAGTTCCTCCACGGCTCCGAGAACCCGATGATCGCGGGTCTCGAGGTCGTGCAGCTGAGCGACGGCGGCGGCGGTAACGCGGCACCAACGGTCGACCCGATCGACGATCGGACGGTCACCGAGGGCGACTCGGCGATCGTCCCGATCGTCGCGTCCGACGACGACGGCGACTCGGTGTCGCTCTCGGTGAACGGGCCGGAGTTCGTGAGCCTCTCGAACGGCGAGCTGACGATCGCCCCGCAGTCGGGTGACGCCGCGAACTCACCGTACACCGTCGAGGTCGTCGCCGACGACGGCACCGACCAGACGGTCGAGAGCTTCCAGGTCACCGTCGACCCCGCCGACACGTCGACCGACGGCGAGGTCGCCTACCGCGTCAACGTCGGCGGCCCGGAGGTCGCGGGTACGCCCGCGTGGGCACAGGACGAGGACGGCTCGCCGAGCCAGCACCTCGTCACGACCGACACCCAATTCTCGGAGTACGGCGGCGCGGTCACCGAGAAGTCGGATACGGTGTCCGAGGACGTGCCGCTCGACGTCTACAACTCCGCGCGGTTCATCGACACCGGCGGCCAGCAGACGTCGCAGTCGATGGACTGGGAGTTCGACGTCCAGCAGGGGGCGACCTACGAGGTCCGGCTGTACTTCGCCGAGCCGTACTTCGGCGGTAGCGGTCCGGCTCAGGAGGGCGCTCGCCAGTTCCACGTCGACATCGAAGGTCAGCGGGAGCTGGAGAACTACGACATCTACGCCGACGTCGGGTTCGGGACCGGCACCGTCAAGACGTTCGAGGTGACGCCGAGCGACGGCACGCTCGACGTCGATCTCGTCGACGGCGCGGCGAACAACCCGATCGCGGGCGGCATCGAGGTCGTCAGAACGAGCGACGCCGAGGCGACCCCGGAGGCGTCCATCGCTGTCACGCCGAACAGTGGGGTCGACGCGACGACGTGGGACAACAACGCCTACCAGATCGAGAACACGGGCGACGTGGCGATCACGTCGGTCTCGATCGACACGAGCACGGCCGTCCTGCCCGACCTCGTGTTCGACCCCTACGGCACCGCCGGCGACGGCGGCGACAAGAGCTTCCAGGCCGGGTCGAACTCGGACGACGTCGGCCTCGTCTCGACGGCCGACGCCGACATCTTCGGCCAGCCGCACAACGACGCGGCCGGCGACGACGGCTTCGAGCGGATGACGCTCACCTTCGACGACTTCCAGTCGGGGGAGACGCTGACGTTCGGCTCGGACGGCGACCCGACCAGCATCAAGGGCGCGGGGAACGACGTCCAGAGTACCCTCGCCGGTCCGGTGTCGGGTGCGGAACTCGCCGGAGCGACGGTGACTGTCGAGTTCGCCGACGGCACCACGGAGACGGTGCGGACGTTCGGCGACGGCAGCGCCGGCGGCTCGGCGGCGGTCACGAGCGCCGATCAGTCCACGCAGCCGACGCTCGGGCTCGAGGGTGGCTCGCTCGACGCGAGCGCGCTCGACGCACGACACTCGGCGGCGACGGTCACCGAGACCGACCAGACGCTCACCGTGAGCGGTCCCGCCGGTGCGACCGTCCAGGTCATGCAGGCCACCACGGAGCTGAACCTGCAGGGTGTGCCCGACTACGACGGGACGCCCGGCTACGAGGTCGAGGCCTACGAGGGCAACAACTTCCTCGGCGTGACCTACCAGACGGTCACGCTGGACGCCAGCGGCACCGCCACGGTCGACGTCGCCGTCCCTGACGCCGACGGCCAGCAGCTGTACGTGATGGCCGCGATCGAGAACGCCGACGGCTCGACGGGCGTGCCCTCCAACGTCGTCGTCTTCGAACAGGGCGACTCCGCCGAGGGTCCCGGACCGATCGGCGACTTCGAGAACGCGCCGACGGACCCCGACGGTGACGGGGTCTACGAGGACGTCAACGGCAACGGGGAGTTCGGCCTGGTGGACGTGCAGGCGTTCTTCCAGAACTACGAGGACCCCGTCGTCCAGAGCAACGTCGACGCGTTCGACTTCAACGACAACGGCGAGGTGAATCTCGTCGACGTTCAGGCGCTTTTCCAGGAGGCCTCATAGAGCAGTAGCTGATCACTGCTGCTCAGCCCTTCGCACCCGGGGCGGACTCTCCAGAAGTCCACACGGATCCCTGGGTGCGAGGCGACGAAACCACTCACGCGGAGCGGAACGCGGATGACCGAAACACGACACGAAACACGATGACAACAAGGACAAGGCGGACGGTTCGACAGATGACGACCCTCGCGGTCGTGGCGGCGTTAGTCGTCTCGATCGGCGCGACGGGCGTCGCACTAGGCGCGACAGACACGGAAGTAAGCATCAGCCCCGCCAATCAGGAGATCGGCGTCGGGGAGACGACCACGTTCGACGTCGTCGTCGGGACGACCGACGGCGGGGTCGGCGTGGCCGGCGCCGATATCGAACTGACCGACCCGTCGGTCGCGACGATAACCGGCATCAGCGTCGCCGCGGATGTTCCGTCGCAGTTCAAGACCGAAGAGGTCAACGGGGACTCGGCCACGTTCGCGTTCGCCGGCGGCAGCCTCCAGGGGACCAGCGACATCACGGTCGCGACGGTGACCGTCGAGGGTACCGCCGAGGGGCAGACGGGTATCACCCTCGCCGACGAAGTCGTCGGCGATATCCCCGGGTTCGACTACACCGTCACCGGCGTCAACGGCGCGACGCTGACGGTGACGCCGCAGAACCAGCCGCCCGTCGCGGACGCGGGCGAGGACCAGTCCGTCCAGGCCGGGACGCAGGTGACGCTCGACGCGAGCGGGTCGAGCGACCCGGACAGCGACGCGCTGACGTACACCTGGGCACAGGCCGGCGGCACCGACGTCACGCTGAGCGACACGTCGGCCGAACAGCCGACGTTCACCGCGCCGGACGTCGACAGCGCCGAGACGCTGACGTTCGACCTGACCGTCGAGGACGGGAACGGTGAGAGCGACACCGACTCGGTGGCCGTGACCGTGACCCCGCTCGCGCCGGCCGAGTTCCAGGTCTCGAACCTGAACGCGCCCGGCAGTGCCGAGCAGGGAGCGCAGATCACCGTCTCGACGACGGTCACGAACGCGGGCGAGGAGTCCGGGACGGGGACCGTCGAGTTCCAGCTCGACGGGCAGAGCCTCGGACAGGAGTCGGTGACCCTCGCTCCCGGCGAGTCACAGCCCGTCTCGTTCGACGTGACGGTTCCGGGTGACCTCGCGCCGGGCACCTACACGCACGGCGTCTACACCGACGACGACAGCGCCACCGCGAGCATCGAGATCGAGGAGACCGAACAGCCCGAGGCCCCCACGACCGGCGTGAGACTGTCGCCGTCCGAGGCGACGGTCGGCGTCGGTGACAGCGTGACCTACGACGTGGTTGTCGACGGCGCCGCCGGTGGCGTCGGTTCGATCGATCTCGCGGTATCGACCGACGACGCGAGCATCGCGGAGATCTCCGACATCTCGGCGATCGGTGACACGGAGTTCGTCGAGACGACCGTCCTTAGCGACGGCACGTCGGCGACGATCGACGCCATCGGCCTCGACACGGCACAGTCCGGCCCGGTCACGGTCGCGACCGTGACCGTGACCGGTGTGTCCGCCGACGGTACGTCGGCCGCCAGTACCGGTCTCTCGGTCGACGTCTCGTCGCTCGGGACGGAGGACGGCGTCGACTACGAGGTGACCGGCACCAGCGACGCGACGGTGACCGTGCAGCCGGCCGAGTTCCTCGTCTCGAACCTGGACGCGCCCGGCAGCGTCGTCCGGGGCGAGCCCGTCACCGTGACCGCGGACGTCACCAACGACGGATCGATCGCGACCACGAAGACCGTCCAGTTCCGGTTCGACCTGAACGGCGACGGCACGCTGAGCGAGGACGAGACGGTCGACACGGTACAGCTCGAGCTCGATCCCGGGGAGACCGAGGAGGTCTCGCTCACGGCTGTCGTTCCCGAGGCCACCCCGCTGGGCGAGTACGACCACGGCGTGTTCACCGTGGACGACGACCAGTCGGCGACGATCGACGTCACGCTGGCGAAGCTCGACAGCCAGTACGAAGGTCCGCCGCAGGACCTCGACGGTGACGGGCTCTACGAGGACGTCAACGGCAACGGTGAGGTGAACCTGAACGACGTCCAGGCGATCTTCGTCAACCGCGACTCCGCGGTCGTCCAGGAGAACGGGGAGCTGTTCGACTTCAACGACAGCGGCGAGTTCAACAACGTCGACATCCAGAAGCTCTTCACCACGATCAGCGAGAACAACTGAAACTCCCTCGCCTCTCTTTCTACTGCGACGGACCGTTCGAGGGGATCACACACCGACTGACCCCCGCGAAGGTGTCTGTACAACAACGATCCTGGTGCTGATCGCGGGCGTCCTGACCAGGACGGTCACGGCCGTACCCAGCCCGGAACTCCGATTCGGACGACCGACGCGTCCGTCGACGTCGGCGGAACGACGAGCTACGAGGTGGTCGTCGAGAACACGGACGGCGGGATCGACGCGCACGGACTGACGGTGTCGCTCGACGACGCCGGTGCGGTGACCGTCCTCACGGTTCGGGGTGAGGCGCCCGGCGACCTGTCTCTCTCTCTCTCGTCGTGGCGACGAGTCCGAAGGTCCGCCGATCCTGGCGTCCACGCTCGCGTCGAAGGTCCCGTCGGGACCGTCAGGGACGCCGCGCGTCCCGTCTCGTCACTCCGGGACGCCCCACTGGCGCTGCTCGGTGGGCCGCTCGGAGAGCGCGGCGACGTCGAGGGGCTCGTCCTTGGTCTCGATGGCCTCGAGCGCCGCCCGCGTCGAGGGGACCGTCGAGAAGTACGTGACGACCTCGTCGACCGCGACCTCCAGCAGGTCGCGGTCGCGAGAGAGGATGAAGTCGACCTCGCCGCTCCGGACCGCCTCGAAGGGGTCGTCGAACTCGTCCATGGCGCGGACGTCGAAGTGGCGCTCGGCCGTCTCGACGATATCGGAGAGGTCCTCCTCGGCCTCCGAGAACCCGTGGAGCGTGTCCAGGTCGACGATGGCCGTCCCCTCGCGCGGGATGGGCTTGCCGACGGCGTCCTGTGCCTTGAGGTAGGCCTTCCCGAACGACCGGGCGGTCCCCATCACCTCGCCCGTGGACTTCATCTCCGGGCCGAGGCGGGGGTCCGAGCCGGGGAGGCGGTCGAACGGCAGGACGACCTCCTTCACCGAGACCTGCTCGGGGATCTGCTCGGCGGCGTGGAGCTCCTCGAGGGTCGCCCCGGCCATCACCTTCGCCGCCAGCTTGGCGATGGGGACGCCCGTCGCCTTCGAGACGAACGGGACCGTCCGCGAGGACCGCGGGTTCGCCTCGAGGACGTACACCTCGCCGTCGCGGACGGCGAGCTGGACGTTCAGCAGGCCGACCGTGTCGAGCGAACGGGCGATCTCCAGGGTGACCTCGCGGACCCGCTCCAGGACCTCCCCCGAGAGCGACCGCGGGGGGATCATACACGCGGAGTCCCCGGAGTGGACCCCCGCGGTCTCGACGTGCTCCATCACGCCGCCGATGAGGACGTCCTCGCCGTCCGCCACGGCGTCGACGTCGAGTTCGACCGCGTCGGCGAGGAAGTCGTCGACGAGGATCGGCCGGTCGGGCGAGACCCGGACCGCCTCCTCGATGTAGTGCTTGAGGTCCTCGTCGTTCGAGACGACGTCCATCGCCCGCCCGCCGAGGACGTACGACGGCCGCACGAGGACGGGGTAGCCGATTTCGTTGGCGAGATCGAGCGCCTCGGCCTCGCTCGTCGCGCTCCCGCCCTCGGGCTGGGCGATCCCCCGGGAATCCATCAGGCGGTTGAACCGGTCGCGGTCCTCCGCGAGGTCCATCGCGTCGACGCTCGTCCCGAGTATCGAGCAGTCCAGCCCGCGCCGTTCGAGCTCCTTCTCGAGGGGTTCGCCGATGTTGACCGAGGTCTGCCCGCCGAACTGGACCATCACGCCGTCGGCGTTCGTCTCCTCGACGACGTCGGCCACCTCTTCGGCCGTGATGGGCTCGAAGAACAGCCCGTCGGAGGTGTCGTAGTCCGTCGAGACCGTCTCCGGGTTGTTGTTGACGACGTGGGCGTCGATACCGGCCTCCCGGAGCGCACGGACGGCGTGGACCGCACAGTAGTCGAACTCGACGCCCTGACCGATGCGGATGGGGCCGCCGCCCACGACGACGACGCTCTCGACGTCCGTGTCGACGCGGACCTCGTTGCGGGCGATCGAGGAGAGCGGGTCCCGCGCGGAGTAGTAGTACGGCGTCGTCGCCTCGAACTCGCCGGCGCAGGTGTCGACCTGCTTGAACCGGCGGTCGGTCGAGACTCGCTCGACCTCCTCGATCGGCCCGCCCGTCGGGTCGCCGATACCGGCCATCTCGCCCGCCGAGCTACCCTGGTCGGCGATTGCGGCGACCTGGTGGTCGGTGAACCCGAGCGTCGTCGCCGTCTCGAAGTTCCCCGCGGCGGCATCCTGCGCCGCGTCCGCGATCCGCTCGTACCGCTCGACGTACCACTCCTGGATGCCCGTCAGCTCGGCGACCGACTCGACGGAGTAGCCGCGGTCGAACGCCTCGAAGATCGCGTACGTGCGGTCCGGCGAGGGGTTCACGAGGAGGTCCTCCAGTTCGTCGTCGTCGAGGTCGGCCACCTCGACCGCCGGCCGGTACTCCGTCGAGCGCAGCGCCTTCAGCATCGACTCCTCGAACGTGCGGCCGATGGCCATCGCCTCCCCGGTGGACTTCATCGCCGTCCCGAGCGTGAAGTCCACGTCGGGGAACTTGTCCTTGGGCCACCGGGGGATCTTCGTGACGACGTAGTCGATCGCCGGCTCGAAGGCCGCCGTCGTCTCGCCGGTGATCTCGTTCTCGATCTCGTGGAGGCGCTTGCCGAGCGCGACCTTCGCGGTCACGCGGGCGATGGGATACCCGGTGGCCTTCGAGGCGAGCGCCGAGGAGCGCGACACCCTGGGGTTGACCTCGACGACCCGGTACTCCCCTCCAGGTGTACCGTCGTCGCGCCAGGCGAACTGGATGTTACACCCACCCTGGATGCCGAGCTCGCGGATGACTCCCAGGGCCGCGTCGCGCATCTCCTGGTGGCCCTCGTCGGGTATCACCTGCGAGGGGGTGACGACGATGGACTCGCCGGTGTGGATGCCCATCGGGTCGATGTTCTCCATGTTGCAGATGATGATACAGGAGTTGTCGGCGTCCCGCATCACCTCGTACTCGAGTTCGACCCAGCCGGAGATGGACTCGGTGATGAGCACCTCGTTGTTCCGCGAGAGCCGCAGGCCGCGGCGCACCCGTTCGACCAGTTCGTCCATCTCGTCGACCACTCCCGATCCCGATCCGCCGAGCGTGTAGGTCGTCCGGGCGATGACGGGCAGTCCGCCCACCTCGTCGACGGCGGCCTCGATGCGCTCGCGGAGCGCCCCCTCGTCGAAGTCGGTGACGGACTCGCCCTCCGAGAGGGAGATGGTCGTCGACCGGGGGACCGGCTGGCCGATGTCGCGCATCCGCTGGCGGAACAGGTCGCGGTCCTCCGTGGCGTAGATCGTGTCGAGGGGCGTCCCCATCACCTCGACGTCGTACTCCTCCAGGACGCCCTCCTCGGCGAGCTCGGCGGTGACGTTCAGCCCGGTCTGTCCCCCCAGCCCCGCGATCACGCCGTCGGGGTCCTCCTTCTCGATGACCTCCGCGATGGCCTCCGTCGTGATGGGCTCGACGTACACCTTGTCGGCCATCTCCGGATCGGTCATGATGGTCGCGGGGTTGGAGTTGACGAGGACGACTCGGGCCCCTTCCTCCTGGAGCGCGCGGCAGGCCTGCGCGCCGGAGTAGTCGAACTCGGCGGCCTGTCCGATCTGGATCGGGCCGCTCCCGATCAGCAGGATGGTCCGGTTCTCCCCGCTCAGGTCGGCGGTGTCCTCGCCGGTCATTACACCGACGGTGCCGACACATCGTAATAAGTTCGGCGAAACGCTACGAATCTCGGAGCCGAATTTCGAATTTCGAATCCGTGGCGCGGTAACGCGACTCCCACCCCCTCGGTCGGAGCGGCCTCACCCGTCCCCGGATCCGGAGCCGCTGGTCCGGTGATCCCCGTCCTTCTCGGCGTCGTTCCCCTCGGATCCGCTCGATCCCGACCCGCCGCCCGGGAAGAACGGGCCGGGGTCGTCGTGGGTGAGCGTCACCCGTTCACCGCCGGCCCCCAGGACGTGCGTCAGGAAGCGGCTCGTAGCGTCGGCACGGTCGGCGAGCGCGGACACCGACTCGAACCCGTAGTGAGCCGGTACACACACTACCCGGCGACGGGTCTCGTCCCGGGCCACCACGAGCAGGAACACCCGCCCGGTCTCGGCACGGTAGACCTCGTACGCCCCGAACCGACCGTCCTCGACCCACAAGTCGAGTCGCTCGAACTCGTTCGTCGGGACCGTCACCTCGATCCCGGGGGCCTCGGCGTCGGTCAGCGCCGCCGCGTCGGTCGGGTGGAGTTCGAGCACGTCCCACCCCTCCTCGCGGTAGATCTCGGCCGTCGCCGCGGCGTCGTCGAGCAGCGCCTCCCAGTGGCGTTCGAGGAGCGGGCTCGACGGGCCGAACGGCGTCGGCGCGTCGGGCCGGCCGGATCGCCCGTCCGGATCGTCCCCGCTCCCCGCCCCGTCCCGGTCGCCGTCACCGCCGTCGGGGCCGAGGTCGGTATTCTCCATAGGTCGGTGTCACTGTCCACGGCCGAAAACCCTGCCCTTCGTCACGCCCGCCCCGGCGTCCCCAGTCGGTACAGTCATCCCCGTCTCCGGCTTCGTCGGATCCGAGAACTCGTGGCCGGTATCCGTCGGGCGTACCGGCCGCGGAGCGGCCCCCTTCCCTTCAGGTCACTGCAGCTCCGGGACGCGGTAGCGGTAGGGCTGGTCGCGGATGACCTCCACGTCGCCGCGCTGTGCGCGGCGGCCGAGGACCGTCGCTACCCGGTGGGCGCTGTCGAACCCGGTCTCCTCGCCGTGCTCCTCCAGCAGGTCGAGGATCTCGCGGGCGGTCAGTGGCTCCTCGGGGTCCTCCTCGGAGAGCACCGACCGGATGCGCTCGAACTCGCCCCGGCGTATGCGCATGGGTACACACACCACCCCACCTATCATAGAACCCCGTCAGACGAACGTCGGACGCAAGGCTCGCCGGAACCGCCGGACGGCGAGGTGTCGGCCGACACCGCCACCGTCATACAGGTGGTGTGTGACGCGCCGACGCCGGCCCGACCGACCGCGAGCGGACGATACCGGTCGTATGGCAACCGGGGTGGTATTCGTTTCGGTTGGGCGGCGTCGATCAGAAAGGCGGACAGGATCGCGCCGGGAACTGGCTAGACCCACAGCGTGCGGTATCGGACTCGCGCCTAGCCGACCCCTTTCTCCATCACCACCTCGTCGTAGTCCCGGAAGTCCAGCGGGTACGGTCGTGTCACCTCGTAGCCACGCCGCCGGTAGAATCCCGGGAGATGCGGGTGGTCCTCCGGCGTCGTGAGCCAGACCGTCGAGTGACCCCACCTCCGGGCAAGTCCCTCGGCGTGGTCGAGCAACCGACTGCCGATACCCTCCCCTTTCCACTCCTCGTGGACGCCTAGCCGACTGAGCTTCAGGCGGTCGGGGTCCGTCGCCTCCAGCCGGACGCCGCCCACGATCTCCGACCCGGCGGTGGCGACGTAGACACGGGCCTCCTCGATCCACCCGGCGACGGTCCCCGCGTCCGCCGATCCCGCGAAGGCGGGGAAGCCCAGCCGCTCGTTCTCCCGGTAGGCGTTCCGGTAGACCGCCGCGAGCTCCTCGGCGTCGTCGGCGCACGCGGGTCGGATCCCGACCTCGGTCATCCGGTGGACGTCCGGGGTCGTCCCACTTCGCGCTCCCGGTCCCGCCAGTTCTCGCGGATCCTCCGGGCGACGACGCGCTTCCGAACCGAGGCGGGTGGTTTTTCGAGGCCCGTGCTCTACGCCCCGTCATGGACCCCGCCGCCGAACTCGACCCGCCCGTCCTCGACGACCACATGCACCTCGATCCGGTGAACGGGCGCGGGGCCGACGCCGCCCGCGAGTTCGCCCGCGTCGGCGGCACCCACCTCCTCGTACTCAACAAGCCCTCCTGGTCGCTCGGAACCGACGTCCAGGCCCCGGAGGACTTCCGCGAACCGTTCGACCTGACCGTCGAGGTGACCCGCGAGGCGAGCGAGGTTCTGGAGGGGCGGGCCTGGCCCGTCCTCGGCGTCCACCCGGCGCTGATCTCGAAGCTCCTCGAACGGGGGTTCGACGTCGAGGACGCCCGGGTGCTGATGCAGGGGGGGATCGACGTCGCCGCCGAGTACGTCGCCGACGGCCCGGCGCTCGCGATCAAGTCCGGCCGACCGCACTACGACGTCGACGAGGAGGTGTGGGCGGCCTCGAACGCCGTCATGCGCCACGCGTTCGAGCGGGCCGCCGAGGTGGGCTGTGCGGTCCAGCTCCACACCGAGTCCGGCGAGGAGTTCACCGAGATCATCGAGTGGGCCGAGGCGCGCGGGCTCCCCCGCGAGCAGGTCGTCAAGCACTTCGCCGGCGGTCGAACCGAGGGCCCGGTGCCGAGCGTCATCGCCCGGCGGGAGGAACTCGACGCCGCCATCGAACACGAGGGACCGTTCATGATGGAGACGGACTTCATCGACGACCCCGATCGACCGGGTGCGGTGCTGGGCCCGAAGACCGTCCCCAAGCGGAGTCTCGCCCTGCAGGAGGACGGTCACGGCGAGGCGCTGCGGACCGCGCACGTCGAGACGCCGGCGCGGGTGTACGGGATCGACACCGAGGCGACGCTCGGCGGATAGACGGTATTCCCGAAGACCGGGCGGCGGCCGGGTCGATTCCTACAAGACTTTATCCGGCCCTCCTCAACCCCGAGCTATGAGCCAGCCGAAGCTACTGTTGCTCGGGCCGCCGGGCGCGGGCAAGGGGACGCAGTCCGCGAACCTCGTCGAACGGTTCGGTATCGAGCACGTCACGACCGGTGACGCGCTCCGGTCGAACAAGGGGATGGACATCTCCCACCTCGACACGGAGTACGACACCCCCGGCGCGTACATGGACGCGGGCGAACTCGTCCCGGACGAGGTCGTCAACGAGATCGTCCGGACGGCGCTCGAGGACGCGGACGGGTTCGTCCTCGACGGCTACCCGCGGAACCTCGATCAGGCGGAGTACCTCGCCGACATCACGGACCTCGACGTGGTGGTGTCGCTCTCCGTCCCGACGGACGAACTCGTCCGACGGCTGACCGGCCGCCGGGTCTGCTCGGAGTGCGGGACGAACTACCACGTCGAGTTCGACCAGCCCGAAACCGAGGGCGTCTGTGACGAGTGCGGCGGCGAACTGGTCCAGCGCGACGACGACACCGAGGAGACGGTCCGCGAGCGGCTCCGCGTGTTCGAGGAGAACACGGCACCGGTCATCGAATTCTACGACGAGGAGGGCGAACTCGTGACGGTGGACGGCGAGGGCGCTCCCGGCGAGGTCTGGAAGCGACTCGAATCGGCCGTCGAAGCGCGGCTGTAGGTGCGAGATCCATTCAGTTCCGATCCGAGTCTCGTTCACCGGCCCGAATAGGGCGGGATCGGATCGCCGATCACGGGGGTCGTGTAACCGCGCCAGTGTCACCCGTGAGTCGGGCTCGCGCGGCGCTCGTCCCGGAACCGGGAGTAAAAGCTTGATAACCCGTGGTGGTCTACCACCGGTGATGGCAGGGACAGCGCAGCGAGTGCAGGACCTCGTGGACGACGACGAGCAGATGGCCGGCGTCGTCCAGCTGGTCCTCGACCGCGCGGAGGACGGCGCGGTCACCTACGGTGACGTCAGGGACGACGTGGACAGCGGTCGCTGGGGGCGGCTCATCGACCGCGGCATCCTGATCGAGACCGGCGAGGAGTACGTGGTCCGTGACCCGGAGGGGGTACGCGAGGGCCTCGAGGAGGCGACCAGGGAGCCCGCCACCTCCTCGATCGACCCCGAGGACATGCCCGACGAGCCGGAGGGGAGCTCCTCCTGGTCGGTCTACGACAAGGCCGCGGCGCTCGGCGCGGTCGGCCTGTTCGCCGGCTACTCCATCACGCAGGTCCGGGACGTCATCGGGACCACGCTCGACCTCCTGCTCGGCCCGCTCGACGCCGCGCTCCCCTTCTACGCCGTCGTGATGGTGCTCGCGCTGTTCACCGGGCTCTACTCGACGCTCCTCCAGGCCAACCTGATGGACATGGACCGGATGGCCTACTACCAGGACCGCATGAAGGCGCTCCAGAACCAGCGCGAGGAGGCCAAGGAGCGCGGCGACGAGGAGGAGCTCGACAAGCTCCAGCAGGAACAGATGGAGGCGATGGGCGAGAACCTCGGGATGTTCAAGGAGCAGTTCCGCCCGATGGTCTGGATCATGCTCTTCACCATCCCCGTCTTCCTCTGGATGTACTGGATGATCCTCCCCGGTGGGGGCAGCGTCAGCCCCGAGACGATCGTCCTGCCGATCGTCGGCGAGCGGACGTGGACGGAGGGGTTCGTCGGGCCGATACAGGTCTGGATCGTCTGGTACTTCCTCTGCTCGATGGGGTTCACGCAGATCATCCGGAAGGCACTCGACATCCAGACCACGCCGACGGGGTCCTGAGACGGCTTCGGTCCCCGTTCCCTGGTCGTCGGCTTCCCGTTCTCGTCTCGCCGGCACTCGGACGGCCCGCCGTTCGCTCGTTCAGCGGGACTCGCTGGGCTCGCTCCACCCCCTGCTCGCGGTTCACTCGCGTTTTCCCGGATCACTCCGTTCGCCGTTCGCTTCTTCGTGGGGCTCCCGCCTCGCTTCGCTCGCCGGTCACCCCACGCTACCCAACCCTTAGGACGACCCCACACCACCGGCGGGTATGGACGCCGCCATCGTCACCGTCGGCGACGAACTCCTCGCCGGTGACACGGAGAACACGAACGCGACGTGGCTCTGTCGGGAGCTCGCCGAGCGGGGCGTGACGGTGAAGCGGACGCTGACTGTTCCCGACGAGGTCGACGCCATCGCGGGGAGCGTCCGGGAGTACGCCGAGGCGTACGACGCCGTCGTCGTGACGGGCGGGCTGGGCGGGACCCCCGACGACGTGACGATGCTCGGCGTGGCCCGCGCGTTCGACCGGTCGATGGAGCCGAACGACCTCGCGTGGACGGATCTCGAACGCTCGCTCGCGGCCATCGCCGAGGACCGCCCCGGTCTCGACCTCGACGTGGATATCGAGGCCGAGGCGTCGATCCCGGCGGGAGCCCGACCCCTGATCAACGGGGCCGGCCTCTCGCCCGGATGCGTGATCGGCGCGGACGGGAGCCACGGGACGGTCTACGTCCTCCCGGGTATCCCGAGCGAGATGTCCGCCATGTTCGAGGACGTCGCCGGGGAGTTCGCGGGCGAGGTCCGCTCGACGACGCTCTACACGGAGGAGCCCGAGGCGAACCTCGTCGCGCGGCTCGACGAGGCCCGCGAGCGCTTCGGGGTCCTGGTGGGGTGCTACCCGGATCGGGACGCCGGACACAACCGACTGAAGCTCCGCGCCGAGGACGGTGCCTCGCTGGCCGACGCCCGGGCCTGGCTCGCGTCGAACGTCGAGACCGTCGAGTACGACGACGGCGACTGATAGGGATCGTCGTCGTCGTTCGTAGATTCCCTGTCGAGAACCGTACCCCGCGACCCACGTCGAACGGTCGACTCCTCCGGCTGGCTACGACGATCCCTACGAGCTGTCCCCGCGCTCCGTCGGCTCACACACGGACGCGGCGACGACACACCTGCCGAGTCCGGCGGCCGGTTTATATCGGCCGACCGCGCCGTCCGACCGTGAACTTCCGAATCGCCCCGGGCACGTTCGCGGGTGTGAGCGGTGTCTGACCGACCGCCGCGACGATCGCGGGTGCTCGTCGTCGACGACGACCCGGCGTTCCGGGACCTCTGCGCCGAGGGCCTCGAACGACGGGCGGACCTCTCGTCGGTGGCGGACTCGACGCCGGGGGAGGCACTCGCGGTACTCGGAGGGGGGACCGTCGACGCGGTCGTGAGCGACGTCTCCCTCCCGAGTGCCGACGGCGACGGCGTCGACCTCTACCGTGCGATCCGCGAGCGGTGGCCGGCGTTCCCTTTCGTCTTCTTCACCGGAACGCCAGCCGCCAGGCTCTCCGTGCGGGTCGACCTCCGAGCGGATCCGGCTGTCGACTACGTCCGGAAGGGGTGTCTGCCCGAGCGGTACGGCGTCCTCGGTCGACGGGTAGAGCGCGCGGTCGATCGGTCCCGGGCGGCCGCCGTCAGCGAGGGGTCGGCACTGCGGGCTATCTTTCTTCGAGGAGAGAATCCCGCCCTTCAGGACGGGAGTGAATCCGACACTTCCTACATAACCCACCGTCGATTGCAGGCCGGATATTCAACGCTCGTCCGCACCATTAAGTATGTTCACAAACATAGGCTATGTATGGCGATTGGGGTCACCCGCACCTACGTTGGTTCTATCAAGAACCAGCAACAGGTCTGTGATGGCCTCGACTCGCTCGGAGACTCTGCCTCGAAAATCTGGAACGTCGCCCGATGGACAGCCGACCGTATCTGGGACGCCACTGGCGAGATCCCAGACGTGGGCGTGCTGAAAGCGTATATGAAGAACCACAGGTGCTGGAACGACTTGAACGCACAATCCAGTCAGAAAGTCATTGAAGAACTTTCTGACGCTTTCCAGTCGTGGTTCGATCTGCGACAGAACGACCCAAAGGCGAACCCACCCGGCTACCGCAAACACGGCGACACTCGACCCAAGAGTACGGTCACGTTCAAAGAAGACGGCTTCAAACACGACCCTGAGAACAATCGCGTCCGACTCTCGAAAGGCTCGAACCTCAAGGAGCATTGGTCGGACTTCCTGCTCTGTGAGTACCAGACCCGACCCGACGTTGACCTCTCAGGGGTCAACAGGGTGCAGAACGTTCGTGCCGTCTGGAACGGCGACGAGTGGGAACTCCACTTCGTCTGTAAAGTCAGCCTCGAAACTAACGACTCAGCAGGCGACGGTGTGGCAGGCATCGACCTCGGCATCAAGAACATCGCCGTGGTCGCCTTCCCCGACGAATACGTCCTGTACCCCGGCAACTCGCTCAAGCAAGACAAGCACTACTTCACGCGAGCGGAGTACGACACCGAGGGTGAAAATGGCCCATCTGAGAAGTCGAGGTGGGCACGTCGGAAACTTGCAGAACGTGAGATGCACTTCTACCACACGCTCACGGAGACCATCATCGCGGAGTGTGTCGAACGCGGTGTTGGCACGCTCGCGGTGAGTTGGCCCGAAGACGTGCGAGAGTCCGACTGGGGCAAGACCGCCAACAAGAAACTCCATACGTGGGCGTTCGACCGCATCTACCAGTACCTCGCGTACAAAGGCGAGATCCGTGGCGTCAATGTGCTGAAAGAGAACGAGTGGAACACGTCGCAGACCTGCTCACAGTGTGGAGACGACACGAAAGCGAACCGCAAACATCGTGGGTTGTACGTCTGTCAGTCGTGTGGATTGGTCGGGAACGCAGATTGCAACGGGGCGGAGAACATGCGACAGAAGATAACTCCGAGTCCGCACGGCGAGGATAGGAGTAACGGCTGTGTGGCACAGCCCTCGGTACACCTGTTCGATGCAAAGAGTGGTGTGTTCGCACCGCGAGAACAGGTCGTGTCGTAGACCGGCAAATATCCCACCTGCGGTACGGGAAGCCCCGCCGTTCACGGCGGGGAGGATGTCACCGAGCGGTTCTGTCGGTAGGATTCGGGTGGTCGGCCCGACGGTCGGAGCGGTGGATCCGAAAGTAGACGTCGGGACCCCCGATCACTCGGATCGATCTCGATCCGCGTATCGCCGGGGAGGACTCCTCGAACGCTTCCCCTGGCCTCGTGGGGGGCCGCCACGAGACCGCGCTCCGTCGGCTCAGTCGTCGAAGCGCGGGTCGAGGTCGCTCGATTCCGAGGGATCCGAGCGTCGTCCGGCACCGATCCCGTCGTTACCGGCCGAGAGCGACCCGGACGACCGGATGATCTCGAGCGCGGTCATCAGGTCGGACCGGGAGAGCAGCCCCACGAACGCCTCGTCGTCCATCACCACGAGGCGGCCGACGCCGTTCTCCTGCATCCGCTTGATGGCGTCCATCGCGTCCGCGTCCGGCCCGACGGTGTGGAGGTCGGTGCTCATCACGTCCTCGACGCGGTAGGCGTCGCGCTCGATCTCCGGGACGGACTGGGCGTCCGCGAGCGTCACCAGGCCGGCGACCTGGCCGTTCTCGATGACGGGGTAGCCGGTGTGACGCTCGGTGAACATCCGCTGGACGAGTTCTGCGACGGTCGTCTCCCGGTTGACCGTGTCGACTGCCTCGGCGGGGGTCATCACGTTCCGGACGGTGACGCCCTCGAACGCCGCCCGCATCATCGTCTGCTGGGCCTCCGAGGAGGCACCGATGTAGATGAAGAAGGCGATGGCGACGAGGAACAGGCCGCCACCGCCGAACAGCCCGAACAGGCCGAGCAGTATCGCGAACCCCTGGCCGACGCGGGCGGCGATCTGGGTCGCCCTCGCGTACGGTCGGTCGCGGGCGAGCAGCGCCCGGAGCACCCGGCCGCCGTCCATCGGGAACCCCGGGAGGAGGTTGAACGCCGCGAGCGCGAGGTTCATCAGCGCGAGGTAGCCCAGCAGGAACGAGAGCGCGACGCCGGCCGTCCCACCGATCCCGCCGACCACGAGGAAGGCCGCGTACGCGATTACGCCGAGGACGATCGAGACGGCCGGCCCGGCGAGCGCGATGTACAGCTCCTTCTTCCAGTCCTCGGGCAGTTCCGCGAGCTGGGCGATGCCGCCGAAGATCCACAGGCGGATGCTGGCGATCTCGACGCCGTAGCGCCGTGCGACGAGCGAATGGCCGAGCTCGTGGAGGACGACCCCCACGAACAGGCCGAGCGCGGCGACGGTGCCGAGGCCGTACGCGATAGTCGGGGTCGACGTCAGGACGCCCGCGCTGAGGCCGGCTCCGAGATAGTCGTTGAGGATGCCGACCCACTGGCCGACCTGCGCCCCGATGACGTAGGCGAACAGGGGGAGCACCAGCAGGAACGTCAGGTCCAGCTCGATGGGGATGCCGAACAGGCGGCCCACCCTGAAGCTCTTCATGTAGAAACGTAGTGGACGTGGCACCTTAACCGCGTGGTCTGCGTGTACGAGGGTATCCGAATGGGCGTTTCTCGAACCGTCGGGTGGGCTTTCAAGCTGTTTCTGTTTATACCGACAGCAAGTACAGAGAACAGCTCGAAAGCCCCCAACGGCTGGACTCGCGCGGACCACGCTGCGCGCCTCGTCACTCACTCCGTTCGCTCCTTCAGTGCTTGCGGGTCCGTGCTTCGCCCAGCCGTCGGCCCCTTTCAGTCCCACCCGAGTCCCAGCCAGAGGGTCAGTACCCGAACACGGAGCGTGCACATCACGGATCACACTCTGGCGCCGCCAGCGTGAAGTCACCCGGCGACGGGGAGGGCGTATGGATGTCATCAACGTCACTGCCGACGCGGAGACGTTCACCTGTAACGCCTACCTCGCGCTCGGCGACCGCCCGACGCTCGTCGACGCCGGCGCGATGGACGGCGTCGTCGACGTCGTCCGCGAGCACACCGACACGGTCGAGGCGCTCGTCCTGACCCACCAGCACGGCGACCACGTCGCCGAACTCGACGCGGTCTGTGAGGCGTTCGACCCCGAGGTGTACGCCTACGCCGAGCACCCCCGTCGGGACCACTCGCTCGGCGACGGCGATATGGTCGAGGTCGGCGACGAGACGTTCGAGGCCGTGTTCACGCCGGGTCACGCCGACGACCACCTCTCGTTCGTCTCCGAGACGACGCTGTTCTCCGGCGACGTGGTCGTCCACGACGACGGCGCGTTCGACTACGGCTCGTTCGGCCGGACGGACATGGCCGGCCAGTCCCGCGAGCGGCTCGTCGAGTCCATCGAGAACCTCCTGGGGCGGATGCCCGAGGACGTCGAGCACATGTACTCGGGTCACGGCGGCGTCTTCCACGGCGACGTCCGCGACGTGGTCGAGACGGCGCTCTCGCGGGCGGAGAAGCGGGAGCCGAAGTACCCCGACGAATAGCGAGGAGAGGAGAGGGGCCGATTCAGGCCGCGCGGCGTTCCTTGGCCTTCGGCCGGAGCTTGCTGTAACCGCACTTCCGGCAGCGCTCCGCCCGCGTCGGGTTCCGGGCGTTGCACTTCATGCAGATCATCTTCTCCAGGATGCGGGCCTCCGCCTTCTCGTTTTTCGCCATAACCCACGTTGGGCCTGCGCGGCGGTTAAACGTTCCGAGACGACTACCACGCGAGCCCTTATCCCTCCCCACGGTCTGTCTCGGGTATGGCCATCTACGACCGGCTCGCCGACCTCCCGCTCGTCGTCGAGGGTCACGACCGCCGCCGCCACGAGCGCTCGCCGAGGCCGGATTTTACCCGTGTAACGACCGAACTCCGGCTCCAGGGCCTCGGGGCCACCGGTGCCGGCGAGGACGTCACCTACGAGACCGAGGACCACGACGCGTTCGCCGCGGCCGACGACCGGGGGGCGTTCGAGGACGCCTTCGTCGGCGAGTGGACGTTCGGCGAGTTCTCCGATCACCTCGACGACGTCGACCTCTGGCCCGAGGCCCCGAGTCGGGAGACCTCCCGGGACTACCGCCGGTGGGGGGTCGAGAGCGCGGCCCTCGACCTCGCGCTCCGACAGGCCGGGGAGACCCTCGGCGGCGTCCTCGACCGCGAGTACGACCCGGTCCGGTTCGTGGTGAGTTCGCGCGTCGAGTCGATCGACCGCATCGAGACGCTGCTCGGCGTCGATCCCGACGCCGAGTTCAAACTCGACCCCGAACCCGACTGGGACGACGCGCTGTTCGCCGACCTCGCCGACACCGGGCGGGTCCGCGTCGCCGACCTCAAGGGGTTCTACGAGGGGACCGTCGTCGACACCCCCGCGGACCCCGAGTTCTACCGCCGGACCGTCGAGGCCTTCCCGGACGCGGTGATCGAGGACGCCCGCTGGACGGAGGAGACGACACCGATACTCGAACCCGAGGCCGACCGCCTCGCCTGGGACGCCCCGATCCACTCCGTCGAGGACGTCGAGGCCCTCCCGGTCGAGCCACGGTGGCTGAACGTCAAGCCCTCGCGGTTCGGTACCGTCGAATCGCTGTTCGAGTGCATCGAGTACTGCCTCGATCGGGGCGTCTCGCTCTACGGCGGCGGCCAGTACGAACTCGGTCCCGGGCGGAGCCACCTCCAGGTCCTCGCCTCGCTGTTCTACCCCGACACGCCCAACGACGTCGCCCCGTCGGACTACAACGAGTCCGACCCCCCGAAGGACCTGCCCCGGAGCCCGCTCGACATCGAGAATCCGACCGGTCTCGGCTGGGGCTGAGAGTCGGCTCGACCGAGGACGATTCCTTCGACGGAGAGGCGGCTTCCGGAACGCGCGAATCGATCACCCGAACACCGAAGGGCTACGGCACGGCGCTATTGTCCCTCGCCGTGATACGGTTTTACCGACGATGTCAACGATAGAACGCCTGAGCCCGGACGGGTTCTCCGAACCGGAGCCCGACGTCCGGTACCTCCCGGCGGACGACGCGGCTCCGATCGTCGACGCGCTCGGATCGAGGACCGCCCAGTCGATACTGGCGGAGCTGGCCGACGGATCGGCGACCCCGACCGAACTCGCGGACCGCGTCGGGACCTCCGTGCAGAACGTCTGCTATCACCTCCCGAAGCTCGAAGAGGCCGGCCTCGTGACCGTGGTCGGGACGCGGTACTCCGAGAAGGGAGCCGAGATGGACGTGTACGCACGCGAGGTCGGCGCGATCGTGATCGGTGACCCGTCGTCGTCGGACGACGAGTGAGCGTTTCCGGGCGATCAGCCCTCCTGACGGTAGGTCATCCTGACGAGCTCCTCGGTCCCGCCCTCGGGGACGTCGACCTCACCGTCGTGGGGTTCGAACCCGACGGACTCGTAGAACGGGACGAGCCCCCGGCGACAGAGTAGCGAGAGTCCCACGACCCCCTGGAGGTCCGGGTGTTCGACGACCGCCTCCATCAGCGTCCCGCCGAGCCCTTCGCCGCGCCGGTCTGTCGCCACCACGACGTCGAAGACGTTCGCGTAGTAGAGGGAGTCGGTCAGGACGCGGGCCGAAGCGACGAGCCGACCGGCGTCCTCGACGCCGACGGCGACCTCGGTCCCGGCGATAGTAGCGTTTGGAACCGATGACACACTCCGGGCGGGCCCGTCCCGCCCGGCCGTGAGTAAAGACTTCCAAACGCTACTACAGCGCGCGGCGGACGTTCTCGGCGTCGCGGTCGGCCCACCACTCGTACTCCCCGTACAGCGCGGTCAGCTCGGCGGCGTCGTCGGGCGTCAGGTCGCGGACGCGTGTCATCGAACGGGTCGCGTGGCCCCTGCGAGGAAACACTGTCGGGGACGGGTGCCGCTCGAACTGCCACACGCGACGGCCGGCTACTCCTCGGCGTCGAGATACTCCTCCTGTATCGCCACGACCGCCGCCGAGTCCGCGGCCGCCGCGTACCGCCGGAGGGGCTCCTCGTTGAGTTCGAGGAACGTGTGACCCCACCGGAACTTCGAGAGGAGTTCCTCGGCCTGCTCGCGGTGGCCGAGGATCACCAGCGCGCCCGCGAACGCCTCGACGGTGTTCAGTCGGAACGGCGTCCCGTAGTTGACGGGGTTGGCGGCGACGAGGAAGGGGAGCGCGCGGTGGGGTCCGGAGAGCCGGAAGGCCTCGGCCTCGGCGGTCTCCCACGAGCAGTCGAGCGCGACCAGACGGTCGTGGACGCCCGTCCCCCGACTCCCGGCCCCGTCGTCGGGTGCGTCGGCCGGCGAGAGCGCCCGCTCGGCGTAGGGGTCGAGCACGATGCCCGGCGGCGTCGCGCGCGCCGAGCGGTGGAGCGAGGCCAGCCCGAACCGCGCGAGCTTGCGCGCGGTGCACTTCTTCGGGTCGTCGTCGCCCTCGTAGCGGACGTGCAGTTCCACGCCCCGGGTAGGCCGAGCCGCGACAAAAGCCGTCCGGAGCCGCTCTGCCGGGCCGGGGTTCATACGTCCGCGGCCCCAACGACGGGTATGGACGGTCCCAGCCTCGCCCGGGCGTACTACCGCTACATCGACGGGGGGGAGTACGACGAACTCGCCGGGCTGCTCGCGGAGGGGTTCCAGCAGGTCCGCCCCGACCGGACCATCGAGGGGCGCGAGGCGTTCGTCCGGTTCATGCGCGAGGACCGCCCGATGACCGACACGAGCCACCACGTGGAGGCGCTCTACGTCGACGACGGGCGGGTCGCCGTCGAGGGCCGGCTGGTCCGGGACGACGGGGGGGAGCTGTTCGGGTTCGTCGACACCTTCCGGTTCGAGGGCGACCGGATCGCGGGCATCCGGACCTACACCGACTGAGCGCCACCGGCCCCCGACCTCGCTACTCCTTCCGTCCCGCGCCGACCGCGCTCTCGCCGACGGGTTCGTGACCCTCGATGACCTCCTGGCCGCCCATGTACGGCCGGAGTGCCTCGGGGATCGTGACGGTGCCGTCGTCGTTCTGGTAGTACTCGAGGATCGCGACCACCACCCGTGGGAGGGCGACCCCCGACCCGTTGAGCGTGTGGAGGTACTCCGCCGACTCGTGGCGCTCGGGGCGGTAGCGGATGCCCGCGCGCCGGGCCTGGAAGTCCTCGAAGTTCGACACCGACGAGACCTCCAGCCACCGGCCGCCCTCCTCGGGACCCTCGGGCATGTCGTCGGCGGGGGCCCACACCTCGATATCGTACTTCTTGGCCTGGGTGAACCCCATGTCACCCGTACACATCGACAGCACGCGATACGGAAGCTCGAGCCGTTTCAGGACCTCCTCGGCCTCC
The DNA here is from genome assembly GCF_037335815.1 of Salinirubellus litoreus. Taxonomy (NCBI): domain Archaea; kingdom Methanobacteriati; phylum Methanobacteriota; class Halobacteria; order Halobacteriales; family Natronomonadaceae; genus Salinirubellus; species Salinirubellus litoreus. The sequence goes on from NZ_CP147841.1 coordinate 2,221,272, forward strand.
TCGAGCAGCCCTTCGAGGCGATCGTAGCTCTCCTCCGGGCGGACGAAGTTGACGAGTTCTACCTTGTTGAACTGGTGGACCCGGACGTACCCCCGGGTCTCGGTACCGTGCTCGCCGGCCTCGCGCCGGAAGTTCGGCGTGAACGCCTGGTGCTTGAGGGGGAGGTCGTCGTCGAGCAGTATCTCGTCGCGGTACATGTTCGTCACCGGCACCTCCGCGGTGGGGAGCAGCCAGAGGTCGTCGTCGTCGTAGGGCGCGTCGTTCTCGCCGCCGATGCGGTAGGCGTCCTCGACGAACTTCGGGAACTGGCCCGTCCCCTCCATCGAGGCGCTGTTGACGGGGATCGGCGGGAAGACGTCGGTGTAGCCCTGCTCGCGGTGGACGTCGAGCATGAACTGGACGAGCGCGTACTCCAGCCGCGCGCCGTCGCCCTTCACGAACTGGTAGCCCCCGCCCGAGACCTTCGCGCCGCGCTCGAAGTCGAGCACGTCGAGCTCCTCGCCCAGGTCGTAGTGAGGAACCACCTCCCCGGGCAGGCCGCGCAGGTCCTCGAACCCCCACCGGTACCGCTCGACGTTGTCCGACTCGTCCTCGCCCACCGGGACGCTCTCGTGGGGGACCATGGGGATCTCCAGTAGCGCCTCCTCGAGTTCCGACTCGAGCTCCTCGGCCCGGGCCTCGACGTCGTCGAGCTCGGCCTTGAGTTCCCCCGACTCCTCGATCGCCCGCTGGGCCTCCTCCTCCTCTCCCTCCTGTTTGAGCTCGCCGATCCGTCCCGAGACCTCGTTCCGGCGCTGTCTGAGGTCGTCACCCCGTGACTTGAGTCGTCGCCACTCCTCGTCGACCTCCAGCACGTGATCGAGGTCGACGTCGGTTACCCCCTTCTTCTCCATCGCCTCTCGAACCGTCTCGGGGTTCTCGCGGAGGAACTGCCGGCTGAGCATGGTCGGCGGTTCTCGATGGCCGAGGTTAGGCGTGTCGGTAGCGTGTGGGGGGTTCTCGGCGCTCAGTGACGGCCGACGAGAACACAGCGACGACCGATGAATCCACCAGCAAGCGTCTCTCGAACCACGGCGAAGCCGCCGCACACGGCTCCTTTCAGTCCCACCCGCCGCCCGTTACTCACTCGGCCAACGTTCCCCCGAAGATCCAGGGGGCCATCACTCGATGGCTTCAAGACCGCGAACGAGCACCACGAGGACATGAAAGTCGGCGAGGTTCGGGAGGTCGGCCACGGCACGACCGATCTCCACTACGTGGAGACGGGGATGTTCGATATCGAGGGGTACAGCTCGGTCTACCTGCTCGACGCCGAGGAGCCGGCGGTGATCGAAACCGGCATCGGGACCGAGTGGGAGGCGATCGTCGGAGCGATGGAGACGGTCGGCATCGCGCCCGAGGAACTCGCGTACGTCGCGCCGACGCACGTCCACCTCGACCACGCGGGCGGGGCGGGCTACCTGGCCGAGGCCTGCCCGAACGCCGAGGTCGTGATCCACGAGATCGGCGCGCCCCACCTCGTCGATCCCGGACGACTCTGGGAGGGGACGAAGCGCGCCGTGGGCGACCAGATCCGTCACTACGCCGAGCCGAAACCGGTCCCCGAAGAGCGTATACGGGAAGTCACCGACGGGGACCTGATCGACCTCGGCGACCACGAACTCGCGGTTCACCACGTCCCCGGGCACGCCCCCCACCAGGTAGTCCACTACGACCCGGCGAACGACGCGGTCTTCACCGCCGATGCCGCGGGGATCTACGTTCCCGACATGGACGCCGTGAAACCGACGACGCCACCCCCGAACTTCGACGTCCCGCAGGCCGTCGACGACACCCGGACGATCGCCGATCTCGGCCCCTCGGTGCTCTGTTACTCGCACTTCGGGCCGCTCCCCGCCGAGGACCGACTCGACGAACACGAGCGGGCGCTCACCGAGTTCGTCGAACTGGTCGAGGAGCGCCGGGAACTGCTCGGCGACGACGAGGCGGTCGTCCAGCAGTTCGTCGAGGGGACCGACCTCGCCGACGCGTGGAGCCCCGACCGCGCGCGGGCCGTCGCGGAGATGGACGTCCGCGGGATACTCCGCTATCTGGACACCCGCGAGGAGTAGCGAGGGCGCAGGGAACGAACGAAGTGAGTGACCGAGGCCTCAACCAGGCGAGCGGGGAGGAGCGGAGCGACGATCCGCGAGGAGTAGCGAGGGCGCAGGGAGCGAAGCGAGGTCGACCGGAGGGAGACCTCGATGGCGAACGACGAGGGACCGGAGGTCCCTCGGGCCGTGCGAGCGGGCGAAGCCCGCGAGCAGATGGCGAGCAGAGCGAGCCGTGAGCCGCCGCGACCGAGCCCCCGATCAGGTGAGCGGGGAGGAACGCAGTGACGACCCGCGAGGAGTAGTCGGGGCCGGGAGCGGCGGCGTGCCGCGCCCGTCGTAATTGATGCCATTTATACGAGGGGCCGCCGTCACCCGAAACCGATGGAGGTGACCACGTGGCGGCCACTGGCGGATACCTGATACCGCTGGTAGCAGCCATCATCGGTCTCGGGGTCGGAGCACAGATACTCTCCGACCGGTTCGAGGTCCCCAGCATCATCTTCCTCATCTTCGCCGGCATCGCGCTCGGCCCGGAGGGGCTGGGCGTGGTCACCCAGTCGTCGTTCGGCGACGCGCTCCCGGCCATCGTGGGCCTCTCGGTGGCGATCATCGTCTTCGAGGGGGCGTTCCACCTCAAGCTCGACAAGCTCCGGGAGGCTCCGAGCGCGACCATCCGGCTCGTCACCCTCGGGGCGGCCATCGCGCTCGTCGGAACGGCCGTGACCGTCAGGTTCGCGCTCGGGGCGGCCTGGGACATTTCGTTCCTGATCGGGGCGCTCCTCGTCGCGACCGGACCGACGGTCATCACGCCCATCCTCGAGGTCGTCCCCGTCAGGGACCGGGTCGCCGCCGCCCTGGAGACGGAGGGGATCGTCAACGACGTGACGGCGGCCATCATCGCCGTGGTCGTCTTCGAGGTCGTCACGCTCGGGGAGGCGACCCCCGCGGTGTTCCTGGAGGAGTTCGCCCTCAGGCTCGGCACCGGCATCTTCGTCGGCGTCGTGGTCGCCATCGTCGTCTGGTACCTCCTCCGGTACGTCGACCTCTCGCCGGGCAATGCCCCGCAGAACGCCCGACTGCTGGTGCTCGCCGGTGCGCTGGTCGCGTTCGGTGCCGCCGACACCATCGCCAGCGAGGCGGGGGTCGCCGCCGTCGCCGTCGCCGGCATCATCCTCGGGAACCTGGACGTGCCCTACGAGGAGGACATCACCTCGTTCAAGGGCGACATCACCCTCCTCGTGCTGTCGTTCGTGTTCATCGCGCTCGCCGCGCTGCTCCGGTTCGAGGACCTCGCCGCGCTGGGGATCGGCGGGCTGGTCGTCGTGGTGGCGGTCGCGCTCCTCATCCGACCGGCGCTCGTCCTCCTCTCGACGCTCGGGGGACGGTTCACCTTCGGCGAACGGATGTTCATGAGCTTCGTCGGCCCGCGGGGGATCATCCCCGCGTCCGTCGCGACGCTGTTCGCGGTCGAACTCGCCGACCGGGGAATGAACGAGACCGCGACCCTGCTCGTCGGCACCGTCTTCCTCGTCATCCTGACGACGGTCGTATTCGAGGGCGGACTCGCCCGCTATATCGCGGGCTACCTTGACGTGATACCAATGCGCGTGATAATCGTAGGAGGCGGGCAGGTGGGCCGTGCGCTCGCCGATCGCCTCGAAGACCGGGGAGAGAACGTCGTCATCGTCGAGAACGACGAGACACAGGTCGAGACCGTCCGGAACAGGGGCCACGCGGCCCACATCGGCGACGGGACCGACACCGACGTGTTGCGCTCGGCGGGCGCGGAGAACGCCCGCATCGTCGTGGCGGCCACCGGTGACGACGACGCCAACCTCCTCGTGGCACAGCTCGCCAACTCGAAGTTCGACGTCGAGACGGTCATCGCGCGGGCGAACAACCCCGACAACGTCGACGCGTTCGAGGACCTCGGCGTGCGGACCATCTCCTCGGCGGACGCCACCGCGCAGGCGCTCGACAACGCCATCGAGCGGCCGGCGCTCACCCGCTGGTTCAGCGAGGTGGGCGAGTCCGGCGACGTCCAGGAGGTCGAGGTGACCAACGAGGAGCTCGTCGGCCGGACCGTCCGCGAGGTCGGTCCCGAACTGCCGGACGGCTGTCTCATCGCGCTGGTCGCACGCAACGGCCGGACGGAGGTGCCCGACGCCGACTTCACCCTCCAGGAGGGCGACCACATCACCCTCATCGGCTCGCGGGAGGCCGTCCGCACGGCGATGGAGTTCTGCCGCCCGAACGAGGTCTGAGCCCCCGCCCCCGCGCTACTTCACTCCCCTCGGTTCCCCTGCCAGACGTTCTCCCCGTCGCCACCACCCGTCTTGTACACGCCGCGGCACTCGGCGATCCGCGTCCCCGACTCGTCTACCACGGTCACGTCGACGGTCGCGACGCCCGCGCCGACCCGGAGCGTCTCGGCCTCCGCGCGTAGCTCCTCGCCCGTCGCCGGCGCGAGGTAGTCGATCCGCATGTCGACCGTCGGCGTCGACCGCCCGACGGTCGAGTAGACGGCCGCACCGCCGACGGTGTCGGCGAGCGAGTACGTCACCCCGCCGTGGACGACCCCGGTCCGTTCGTTGGAGGTGTGCCGTTCGGCCAGTTCGAGCCGGCCCTCCGCGCGGCCGCCGGACGCGTCCGTCAGTTCGATACCCAGATCGTCCACGAACGGGATGCGGTCGAAGAACTCCACGGGGTCGGTGTCGGCGTCCATACCCACCGTCCAGGCGGGTCGGATAAGTCAGGTGCGGACCGTGGTGCCGTCCTCGCCCACGGGTTCGGATCGATCGCCGACGTGACCGATCACGGTAGCCGTTCGCTCACCGGCCGTCAGCCGCCGTACCCTGTCGAGGACAGTGTAGTGGCGCTCGTCGAGGTGACAGGGCGCGACGAACACGAGGTCGCCCTCGCGGTACTCCGCGAGGGTGACGGTCGGCAGTTCGACCCGCGTGCAGGCCTCGCCGGCGAGTCGCTCGACCCTTCGGGCCCGGAAGAACGGACCGAACGACGCGCCGTTCTCGTCCGCCCACTCGCGGAACGACTCCAGCCGGTCGGCGAGCGCGCGGCCCGGTTCGGTGGCCGCCGCCGGTCCCGTCGGGTCGAACGATCGTCCGTACACCGCCACCGCCACCTCGTCGACGGCCTCGGCCCCACGAAGCCGCTGTAGAGCCTCGCCGAACAGCGGCTGTACCTCGTCGGAGAGCGATCGGGCGCAGAGTTCGACGGTCGTTCCGGACGCGGGCTCCTCGGGCGGGCCACGGTCGGCGACGCTGACCTCGGCGGGCGGGGCGAGCGGGGGCTGATCGTCACCGGGTTGCCAGGTCATTAGGGATTCCTCCAGTACCACTAGTAGTGCAAACTATGACTTCAATGGGTATGGTGGAATCGGTGATAGGACAGCCGCGGATCAGGTCGATCGGGTCAGGCCGGATCGAGCGCCGTCAGGGCGTCCTCGTAGAGCGTCCCCTCGCAGTCGGCGAGTTCGTGGACGGACTCGCTCGCGGACTCGAGGGACGACGGGAGGGCCGAGACGTCGTCCGCCTCGCTCGCCTCGCGGAGCGTTCCGCCCACCGCCTTCCAGCCCTCGGCGATAGCGTGCATCCGGTCGCCGAACCCCTCCAGTCCGACCGCCTCCTCGACGGACGCGAGGAACGGAGCGTAGAGTCCCCGGAACGCCCCGCCACCGGTCCCTCGGCGCTCGACGTTCTGGTAGGCGAACCTGGTCGTCCAGCCGGGGTCGGGCAGTTCGGTCCAGGAGGGCAGGTCGTCGTCGAGTGCGCGGATCCCGGCGAGCCCGTGAGTCGCTCCGGGCCAGAGGGGGTACCGTGACGCCTCGGGGTCGAGCATGTAGGTCGCCGTCGTCCGTATCGCCCGCTCCGTGGCCTCCCCGACCGGGACCGTCGGGTCACCCTCGGGTACCAGGTAGCGGTTCGAGAGCGGTACGACCGCGTCGGAGGCCCACGCCGCCCGGAGCGAGGAGAGCGGGAGAGACTGGACCTCCTCGAACTCGCTGTCGCTCGTGTAGACGACGCCCGTACCCGCGTCCGGATCGGCGTTCGGAGCCTCGCTCGCGTCGGCATCCTCGTCGTACCCGACGAGGAGGAGTGAGTGAGGGGCGAAGTGCGTGGAGGTGTCGTAGTAGTCGAGGTAGTAGAGGTCGACGAAGGCCATCACCGGGTCGCCGCCGTCGAGTCGCTCCCGCACTTCGGCCCACGCCGTCTCGAAGTTCTCGCTCTCACGGTCGGTCGTCTCGATCCCGAGGTTGTCGAAGAACGCCCGTTCGAGCCAGATCTGTCGCCCCACGAACATCCGATGCGGGGACTCGGCGAGCTCCCGGTAGTTGAACCCCAGCCCGGAGGCCAGCCCGAAGCACGTGGACTCGTCGAACCCCCAGCCGTGGTATAGTAGCGTTTGGAAGTCTTTACGCACGGACGGGGGGACCGTCCCCGTCCGGAGTGTGTCATCGGTTCCAAACGCTACTATAGGTGGCGAGGTTCCGGAGCGAGGTCGAACCGCAGTGAGCGCCGGGGGCGTGCCCGAAGCCATGGAGGCGCATGGATGGTGGTCGGGAGCGACGGCGAAGAACGTTCGGGGACCGGGTGTCCGGTCAGATCGGGGGAGGGGCCGACCGGACTACGGCAGGCTGAACTCGATGGCCGCGCCCTGGCCGAAGCCCACGCACTCCGTCGCGAGCCCACGCCGGGCGTCGCGCTTTCGCATCTCGTGGATGAGCGTCACGGGCAGGCGAGCGCCCGAGGCACCGAGTGGGTGGCCCAGCGCGATGGCTCCGCCGTTGACGTTGAACAGGTCGTCGTCGAAGCCGAGCTGTCGCTGGGAGTAGAGGGTCTGGGAGGCGAACGCCTCGTTGAGCTCCACGAGGTCGTAGTCCTCCGCGGAGGTGCCCGAGCGCTCGAACAGCTGCTCCGAGGCGGGGACGGGGCCGATGCCCATGACCTCGGGCTCGACGCCGGCGACGGCGTTGTTGCCCACCTCGGCCAGCACGTCGAGGTCGTGGTCCTCGGCGAACGCGCGCGAGGTGACCATCAGCGCGGCCGCGCCGTCGGTGATCTGCGAGGCGTTCCCCGGCGTGACCGTCCCGTCGGACTTGAAGACGGTCGGCAGTTCGGACATCTTCTCGCGGTCGACGTCGTGGCGGATGCCCTGGTCCTCGCTCACCGTCCCCTCGCCGTTGTCGACGGGGACGATCTCGTCGTCGAACCGACCCGATCGCGTGGCCTCGCTCGCCCGCATGTGGCTCCGGTAGGCGTAGTCGTCCTGCTCCTCCCGGGAGATGTCGTAGCGTTCCGCGACCTCCTCCGCGGTCATGCCCATCGAGAGCGCCGCGAGGTTGTAGTCCTCGTTCATCCGGGGGTGGATCTCGTTGTTCTCGCCCATCTTCGTCCGGGACATGTTCTCGACGCCGCCGGCGATGATGCAGTCGCGCTGCCCGGCCCGGATGGCGTCGCTGGCCGAGATGACCGACTGCGCCGAGGAGGCACACCAGCGGTTGATCGTCGTCCCGGGGACCTTCTCGCCGAGATCGGAGAGGAGGGTGATGACGCGGGCCATGTTGTTGCCCTGCTCGCCGCGCTGCTGGGCACAGCCCCACATCAGGTCGTCGACCTGCTCGCCCGACAGCCCCGTCTCCGCGAGCATCTCGTCGATCAGCGGGATCGAGAGGTCCTCGCTCCGCACGTCCGCGAACACGCCGTCCTCCTTGCCGAACGGGGTTCGGTACGCCTGCACGACGACCGGATCGTTGCTACTCATACACGCGGACCAGGGGCCCCACGCTGTTAAATCTCTTCGTTCGGCCACGTAACATTGTTAAACGGGTCTCGTCTGATCGCTCCGAGTGCCCCTCGAAGCCGGGACAGCACTGCGGCGCGCCACGATGCCGAGCGAGTGGGGACCCCGGCAGCCGACGTGTACCCGTTTGTGACTCTCTGCAGTGCAGGGGGTTCGAGTACAGTATACGCCGAGCGAACGAAGTGAGCGAGGTGTTTCACCCGCCCCGAGCGGCGAAGCCGCGAGGGGCGCTTTTGGCATGAACGGGTTTTTCGCTCGGGTGCGCTTTGCGCACCCGAGCGAAAAAGAGGTTCTTTAGTAGAACTCGCGGACCAGGTCCGTCGCGTCCTCGGGTGCGCCGTCGGGGATGTCGGTCATCGGGGCCTCGATGCCCTCCCGCTTCTCGAAGCCGACCGAGTCGTCATCGCGGTAGATGACGCCCTGGTACTCGACGTCGCGGTCGAGGATCTTCTCCTTGGCCGCGTCGTAGTCACCGGCGTCGTGGTCCTCCTCGGCGAGGTCCACGAGCGAGTCGCGGAAGTAGTCGTACGTGTCGACGTCGTTGAACGTGACACACGGGGAGAAGACGTTGACGAACCCGAACCCGTCGTGCTCGATGGCCTCCTGGACGATCTGCGCGTGGCGCTGGGCGTCCGAGGAGAACGACTGGGCGATGAACGTCCCGCCGGCGGCGAGCGCGAGTGCGAGCGGGTTGACCGGTTGCTGCTTCGTCCCCTCCGGAGAGGTGGCCGTCTCGAAGTCCTCCCGGGAGGTGGGCGAGAACTGCCCCTTGGTCAGCCCGTAGATGCGGTTGTCCATGACGATGTACGTCATGTCGACGTTCCGTCGAACGGCGTGGACGAAGTGGCCGGCCCCGATGGAGAAGCCGTCGCCGTCGCCGCCGGCGACCATCACTTCGAGTTCGGGGTTGGCCATCTTCACGCCCGTCCCCACCGGCAGGGCCCGGCCGTGGACGCCGTGGAGCGCGTAGCTGTGCATGTACGTGCCGATCTTCCCGGAGCAGCCGATGCCGGCGACGACGAACGTGTTGTCGGGGTCGTTGCCCGTCTCCGCGAGGGCCTTCATCATGCCGTTCATCGTCCCGAAGTCGCCGCAGCCGGGACACCACGTGGGCTGTGCGTCCGATTTGAAGTCGGTGAATCTGACGTCTGAGCTCATTCTGCTTCCACCTCCTCTTCCTCACCGCCCTCGGCGGCGACGCCGAGGTGGTCCTTGATCTCACCGGCGAGTTCGTCCGCCTTGAACCGGACGCCGGTGTACTTGTTGATGCGGTCGACGCGCGTCAGCGTGTCGTGTTCGAGGACGTCCGCGAACTGTCCGGTCGCGTTACACTCGACGACGATGACGTTCTCGGCGGCCTCGACCTCCTCCGTGAGGTCCGTCCGCGGGAACATGTACGGACACGAGAGGAACCGCACGTCGATGCCGTCCTCCTCGAGGAACTCCATGGCCTCGCGCATCGCGCCCTCGTTCGACCCCCAGGAGACGACGAGCGTCTCCGCGTCGGGGTCGCCGAACTCGCGGGGTGACCAGTCCTCGTTCGCCTCCGCGGTCTCGACCTTCCGGTTGCGCTTGTCGACCTGCTCGACGCGGACGTCGGTGTCCTCGGTCCGTCTGCCGAGTTCGTCGTGTTCGAGGCCGGTCGTCATGTGCGCGCCGCCGGCGGTGCCGGGGAACGACCGCGGGGAGACGCCGTCCTCGGTGTCGGCGTGAGGCTTGAACCGGCCCTGGTCGTCCTGCCACTCCTCGACCGACGCCTCGTCGACGACGTTGCCACGGTCGATCTCGACCGCGTCCATGTCGAACTCCTCTGGCGGGAACGTCTGTTCGGTGACCGCGAGCGCGAGGTCCGAGACGAGATACACTGGGGTCTGGTACTTCTCGGCGAGGTTGAACGCCTCGATGGTCTTGTGGAAACACTCCGCGACGGTCGTGGGTGCAACGACCAGGCGGGGGATCTCGCCGTGGCCCCCGTACAGCGTCATGTTCAGGTCGCCCTGCTCCTGCTTGGTCGGCATCCCCGTCGAGGGGCCCGAGCGCATCACGTCACAGATGACCAGCGGCGTCTCCGTCTGGGCGATCAGCCCGAACGTCTCGGTCATCAGGTCGATGCCCGGCCCGGACGTGGCGGTCATCGAGCGCGCGCCGGCGCGGGCCGCCCCGAGCGCCATGTTGATCGCCGAGAGCTCGTCCTCGGCCTGGACGACCTTCCCGCCGTAGTGGTCGATTCGCCCGGTCAGGTACTCCATCACGTCGGTCGCGGGCGTGATGGGGTAGCCGGCGTAGAACCGACAGCCGGCGGCGAGCGCGCCCATGCCGATGGCCTCGTCGCCGTTGAGCAGGACGTAGTCGGCATCGGTCGTTTCCGTCCGGTACCCCGTGTCGAGGTCGTACTCCTCGCGGGCGTACTCGGCCCCGAGCCGGGCCGCCTGCTTGTTGGTGTCGACGATGGCGCTCCCCTTGTCGCCGAAGCGCTTCTCCAGCGCTTCGTCGAGGTTCTCGATGGGGAAGTCGCACACCTCGCAGGCGGCACCGAGTGCGACGACGTTTCGGACGATCGCGCCGCCGGCCTCCTCGGCCAGCCGCTTCAGCGGGACGTCCAGACCGACCATCCCTTCAGGGGCCTCGAAGTCCTGCATCATCGTCCGCTCGCCGTCGTAGATGATGACGCTCCCGTCGTGGAGTTCGTCCAGGTTCTCGTCGACCGTGCGCTCGGTGAGCGCGATGAGGACGTCGAGCCGGTCGACGACGCTCTCGACGGGGTCGACCGCCGTTCGGATCTTGTAGGCGGTGTACCCGCCGCGGATCCGGGAGGCGAAGTCCTTGGAGGTGAAGACGTGGCGCCCGGCCCGTGAGAGCGCCTGGGCGAATATCTTCCCGGTGGAGTCGATACCGTCCCCGGCCTCCCCACCGATGGCCCAGTTGAGGTCCTCTGTCATACTGTCTCGGGATTCCGCACGACCGAGGTTAAGCCTTCTGAATGATACCATCCCGGAGCCCTCGCTCGCCGGGTCGGGCGTCCGAAAGCGAAAGGTCGTTTGCCCCCCGGGACCACCCGCTCGCATGGATCAGACAGACGCCCGCGTCGTCGCCGTCCGCGATATCGGCCCCGACGACATCGCGATCGACATCGAGACCCCCGACGGGTTCGACGCCCGCCCCGGCCAGTTCGTCAAGCTCACTGGCGACGGGGAGTCGCGCTTCTACACCATCTCCTCGCCCGACGTCGAGGGGTCCTTCGAGGTGACCGTCGAGGTCGACCCCGAGGGGACGCTCGGGCCGTGGCTCGCGGCGCGCGAACCCGACGACACCGTCGGCGTCGCCGGGCCGTTCGGGAACGACTACTACGAGGGCGAGCCCCGTGCGGTCGTGCTCGCGGGCGGTCCGGGCGTCGGTCCCGCGGTCGGGATCGCCGAGCGGGCACTCGCCGAGGGGAACAGTGCGGCCGTCGTCTACCTCGACGAGTCGCCCGTCCACGAGGACCGCCTCTCGGGCCTCGCGACCGCCGGCGCGGACGTGTTCGTCCTCGCCGAGGAGGATGGGCTGACCGACGCCGTCCGGCAGGCGCTCACCGGCGAGGCGGGCGAGCAGGTGTTCGTCTACGGCTTCGCCGACTTCCTCGATCTCGCTACCACCGCCATCGACGCCGTCGGCGGCGACAGCGAGGGGGCGAAGGTCGAGAACTTCGGGTAACCACCATCTTTTTCGGCCTCGGGGTCGCCTCCGGCGAACCTCTCGGCGCAAAAACATGGGTGAAAAAGGCCGCTCGCTCCCTCCGGTCGCTCGCGGTACAGCGAGCTATAGTAGCGTTTGGAAGTCTTTACTCACGAGCGGGCGGGACGAACCCGCCCGGAGTGTGTCATCGGTTCCAAACGCTACTATAGCCCTTACCGCATCCGCTCGGCGGCAGTAGCTACTTCGGTGTTCGACGTGGAGGCCGTAGCGTGACCCTTCGGACGCCTCTCACCGATCTGCTCGGGATCGAGCACCCGATCGTGCAGGCCCCCATCGGTAGCGCCACGTGCCCCGAACTCGCGGCGGCGGTGACCGACGCCGGCGGGCTCGGCCACCTCGCGGTCACCTGGCGGTCGCTCGAGGACACCCGGGAGGTCGTGGCGGAGACCCGCGAACTCGTCGAGGGGCCGTTCGTCGTCAACCTCGCCCTCGACGACCGGACGACTCACCTGCCGACCGACGAGCACCTCGAGGCGGCGCTCGAAGCGGGCGCCCCCGTGGTGTCGCTCTCGTTCGGCGATCCCGCTCCGCATGTCGAGCGCGTCCACGACGCCGGTGCGACCGTGATGGCGACGGTCGGCTCGGCCGAGGAGGCACGCGCGGCGGTCGAGGCGGACGTCGACGTTGTAGTCGCCCAGGGCTCCGAAGCGGGCGGACACCTCCAGAGCGACGTGGCGACGATGCCGCTCGTTCCACGGGTCGTCGACGCCACGGAGGCGGCGGGGCACGCGGATACGCCCGTCGTCTCCGCCGGCGGTATCGCCGACGGTCGGGGCGTCGCGGCCGCGCTCGCGCTCGGCGCCGACGGCGCGTGGCTCGGCACCAGGTTCGTCGCCACCCGGGAGGCGAACGTCGTCGACGACTACCGCGACCGTCTCGCGGAGGTGTCTGAGACGGACACCGTCCGGTCGGGTCTGTTCGACGGTGGGTGGCGCGGACGGGACCACCGCGTCCTGCGGAACAGCACCGTCGAGGCCTGGGAGGCGGCTGGCCGTCCTCCCTCGGGAGAGCGACCCAGGGAGGGCGAACGGGTCGGCGCGTACCCGAACGGCGATCCCGTCGAGCGGTACGACGACGACATTCCGGTGGCGGGTGCGACCGGCGACACCGAGGCGTGGGCGCTCTACGCCGGACAGAGCGCGGGCGCCGTCGACGCGGTCCGCTCGGCCGGCGAGGTCGTCGAGCGGCTCACAGGGGAGGCCGAGGCCGCCATCGACCGGCTTCCGTGACCGAACCGCTCATGTGCCTCCCCGTACACCTCCCGTAGCCCGTGACTCACTACAACCGCGAGGAGGTCGACCGACGGATGGCCCGTCTGTGGGGGGCGTACGACTCCACGGTGGAGGAGGAGTCGGTCGAACTCGAACCCGAGGCGTTCGACGAGTTCACCGAGCACGCCGCGGAGGGGTACATCGGCGGCGGCTACGCGTGGGTCGTCCGCGAGGACCCCCCACCGCTCTCGGACTCGATGCCCGCGGTCGAGGAAACGTACCCGCGTGTCCTGCTCGTGCTCGGGCGCGACGACAGCGGGTGGGGACCGCCCGGCGGGGGGCGCGAGGGCGACGAGGAGTACGAGGTGGCGACAGTCCGGGAGGTCCGCGAGGAGACCGGGGTGGAGTGTACGATCCTCGACTGTCGCCGGATCCGGCGGACGACGTTCGAGCGGGCCGGCACCGGAGGGGAAGCGGAGGAGACCGCCCACACGCTGTGGGTGTTCTTCGTCGCCCGGGCGACCGGCGGGAGCATCGACGTCCAGGAGTCCGAACTGAACGGCGCGGCGTGGTTCCGAAATCTCCCCGCCGACCTCCACTGGAGCGTCGAGAGCAACCCCTGGTCGTGGGAGGAGTGGCAGTCCCGCGGGTGAGCGCGCTGCGGATCACGGGATCCGACCGCCCCTGGAGCGGTGCGGTCCCTCCGAAGTCGCGAGAAGCGGACCCAGGGTGTCCCCGGGGGAGGGTGAGTCGGACGGAGGTGTCCGTCCCCGATCCCGGGGGGTGGGCTCTCGGTCCGACAGGTTGTCGCCCCGGACCCGTGGTCGTCTCCCGTCAGTGCTCGACGAATTCGACGAGCACGCCGCCCGTGTCTCGGGGGTGGAGGAAGGCGACGGTGTGGCCCCACGCGCCCCGACGGGGCTCCTCGTCGATGCGCTCGATCCCCCGATCGTCGGCCCGGGAGAGCGCCGCCTCGATGTCGTCGGTGGCGAACGCGAGGTGGTGGATGCCTGGGCCCTCGCGGTCGAGATAGCTCGCGATGGTCCCCTCCTCGTCTGTGGGCTCGATGATCTCGAGGTAGCCCTCGCCGACCTCGAGGAAGACGAGTTTCATCCCGTCGAGCCACTCCTCGTGGGCCACCTCGGTCTCCAGAAGGTCCTCGAAGAGGAAGACGAGGCTATCGGCGTTACGGGTCGCGATACCGGCGTGGTCGAAGTGCATGGCCGGCCCTCGGTGCCCGCCGACCAAAACGGGCGGGGATCCGTCCCGGCCCGGCCGCGGCGGGTCGGTACGGCCCCTCGTCTCCCACCGTCACCACGGCGAAGGCGTCGCCCGGTGACGGACGACGCGCCGTTCCAGAAGTCGACGGGTGACCGTCCGTATCAGGCGTTGTTCATCCGGAGCACCGACTCCGACCCACAGACCACACACGTCGCGATCCGGTACGGTTCTCTCGAGAACTGGGCGTTCTCGCGCTTGGTCGACTCGGTCCGTATCTCGATGCGGACCTCGTGAGGGGTGTCGTCCCCACAGCGCTCGCACGGCTCGAGTCGGTCCCTGTCGGTGGTCGGGTGTATCGGCATCACCGGATCACCCGCCGGGAGTCGACGCGGGCGGCGATCCCGGCGATCGCCCGCCCCTCGACTCCGAAGGTCCGGGTTTCGTCTCTCCCCTCCACACTTTCGGTTCTCCCACCCATCACCCGGATCCACGCGGCACGTATAGACAAAGCCGTACGAGCGTTCTCACGGCGTGAAAAATCCGGCCGGAGGCGGTGGCGTACCGATACCTCCGACCGGATCGACGTGGCGTCCCGGGGGATCGAGTCGGCCGGGCTCATACGGATTGTTGTAACGATTTACCGGCGATCACCCGAACGGGGTCCGTGATCGCCGGTAAGAGACTACAACACTCCGTATCAGACCCCGCCGCGGTGCTCGCCGAAGACGTCCCGCATCGCGTCGGCGACCTCACCGGTCGTCGCGTAGGCCTTCACTGCGCCGACGATGTGGGGCATGACGTTCTCGCCGGTCTCGCAGGCCTCCCGGAGCGCCTCCAGTTCCGCCTCGACCGCCTCGTCGTCGCGCTCGGCCCGGAGCTCTTCGACCCGCTCGACCTGCTTCGCCACCTCCTCGTCGCTCACCGTCTCGATGTCGTCGGTCGGCTCCTCGTCCTCGACCTCGAACTCGTTGACGCCGACGATGACCCGCTCGCCCTCCTCGATCTCGCGCTGTCGCTCGAACGCGACGTCCTGGATCTCCCCCTGGACCCACCCCGATTCGATGGCCTCGCGCATCCCGCCGCGGTCGTCGGCCTCGCGCAGGATCTCGAACGCCTCCTCCTCCAGGGTATCGGTGAGGTGTTCGATGTAGTACGAGCCGGCGAGCGGGTCGATGGTGTCGGCCGCGCCCGACTCGTGGGCGAGTATCTGCTGGGTTCTCAGTGCCGTGCGGACGGACTTCTCCGTCGGGAGCGACAGGGCCTCGTCCTTCCCGTTGGTGTGCAGCGACTGCGTTCCACCGAGGACGGCGGCGAGCGCCTGGTAGGCCACTCGGACGACGTTGTTGTCGATCTGCTGGGCGGTGAGCGTCGAGCCGCCGGTCTGGGTGTGGAACTTGAGCTGCTTGGATCCCGGGTTCTCCGCTCCGAACCGCTCCTCCATGATCCGGGCCCACATCCGCCGGGCCGCGCGGAACTTCGCCACCTCCTCCAGGACGTTGTTGTGGGCGTTGAAAAAAAAGGAGAGCTGCGGCGCGAACTCGTCGACGTCCTGGCCGGCGTCGATGGCCGCCTGGACGTACTCGATGCCGTCGCCGAGCGTGAACGCGATCTCCTGGGCCGCCGTCGATCCGGCCTCGCGGATGTGATACCCCGAGATCGAGATCGTGTTGAAGTTGGGGACCTCCTCGGCGCAGAACTCGAAGATGTCGGTGATGAGACGCATCGAGGGCTTCGGCGGATAGATGTAGGTGTTCCGGGCGACGTACTCCTTCAGCACGTCGTTCTGGATGGTCCCCCGGAGCTCCTCGCGGGGGACGCCCTGGCGGTCGCCGATGGCGATGTACATCGCCAGGAGGATCGAGGCGGGGGCGTTGATGGTCATGCTCGTCGAGACCTCGTCTAGAGGTATACCCTCGAACACCCGTTCCATGTCCTCCAGCGAGTCGATGGCCACGCCCGACTTGCCGACCTCGCCCTCGGCCATCTCGGCGTCCGAATCGTAGCCCATCTGCGTGGGCAGGTCGAACGCCATCGACAGGCCGGTCTGACCCTGGTCGAGCAGGTAGAGGAACCGCTCGTTGGTCTCGGCGGCGGTGCCCATCCCGGCGTACTGGCGCATCGTCCAGAGCCGCCCGCGGTACATCGTCGAGTAGACCCCGCGGGTGAACGGCTCCTGGGCGGGGTAGCCGATCTCCTCGTCGTAGTCCCGGTCACCGACGTCGTCGGGGGTGTAGAGCGGATCGACCTCCTGGCCGCCCGTGTCGGTCTCGAACGTCTCCTTGCGCTCGCCGAACCGATCGACGGTGGGGTCGTAGGTCTCCTCCTCCCACCGCTCTTTCCCCTCGCGGATCTCCGCCAGGTCGTCCTCGTCGAACATACACACACCTCGGGAGCGAGGCGCTTAAGGGTGGCCGTCGTCGGGGTGGTGCGTCGAGCGAACCCGAAGGCACTTGCCTCCCGGTACCGCCTCTCGGGAGGATGCTCTCCACGGATTCCGGGGCGACCAGACGCCGGCTCCTCCGGGCCGCCGCCGCGGGCGGTGCGGCGACGCTCGCGGGATGTGCCGGGGTCGACGACGGGTCGCCCACGCCGGGTTCCGACGCCTCGACCGAGTGGCCCTACCCCGCGTTCGACCCGCAGGCCACCGCGTACGCCCCCGACGCCGCCGCCCCCCGCTCCGGTGTGACCGAGCGCTGGGCCGTCGAGACCCCCCGGCCGACCGACCGGCCGGTCGTCGCCGAGGAGCGGGTGTTCCTCCCGGGCGCGGCCGGCCTCCACGCGCTCGACCTGGCCACCGGCGAGTCCGTCTGGACGGTCGGACCGGGCGACCAGCCGTGGACGAACGCACCGGCCGTCGTCGACGGCACGGTCTACGCGACCTTCCGCGAGCGGCCAGGCGTCCTCGCGCTCGACCCGGAGGACGGCACCGAGCGCTGGCGGGCCGACGTCGGTCCCGTGAGTTCCTCGCCGGTCGCGGACGGGGAGGGCCGGTGTTACGTCGGAACGCGCGACGGCGGACTCGTCGCCCTCGACGCCGGGACCGGCGAGGTCGCGTGGTCCTACGATCTGTTCGGCGAGGTCGTCGAGCTGACCTTCCGGCTACCGACGCTGGTCGCCGGAACGACCGCGGGTGAGGTGTACGCCCTCTACGACTCCGACGGCCCCCGGGAGCTCTGGCGTCGGAAGGTCGGGGGGAAGGTGGTCGCGCTCGCGCGGACCGGCGGCGACGCGCTCGTCAGTGCGTTCGGCGGGAAGCTCCGCCGGCTGGCGAACGGCGCACACGCGGGGTCAGACCGGTGGGCCAACCGCGACGGCGGCACCGCACAGGGCGGTCTCGCCGTCGCCGCCGGTCTCGTGTTCGGCGGGAACGGCGGCGGCCTGACCGCCTGCGACGTTCGCGGGGGGGAGACCGCGTGGTCCGCTCCGGGTCGCTTCGCGGCCGGGCCGGCCGCCGCGGGCGACACCGTCTACGCCGGCCGTGAGGGCGAGGTGATCGCGTTCGCCCACTCGGGCGGCGTCGGGGTCGGCGGGCTCTCGGTGGGCCGCAAGCGGTGGTCACATCCCGTCTCCGGGACGCCCCTCGAGGGGCTGGCGGTCGCCGACGGCGCGGTCGTCGCGGTCACCGGTGGCGGGGAGGAGGGCCCGCCGCGGACGTACGTGCTCGATCCGGCCTGAGTGGTGTTTCGGCTGTCGGTCGGTCCTCCATCGTCCGTGCCGGGATGGAGAACCGGTATCCGAGAGGGACGGCGTGCCGAACTGCGAGGGTGCATCGAGCGTCGATGGTCCCCGTCATCTCGTTGTCTTCCCTGGTATGAGTTCCAGTGTCGACCCCGCGATGCCGGCACCCACGAGCAGGAGCGCGCCGACGGCGAGAAGGAACGGCTCGGCACCGAGGACGATCATGACCGTGTATTCCTCGGAACCGGGTGGGTGAAGCGTATATTCCCGATAGAGGGAGTGTGGTGACCGGAACTGTCCGAGCACCGCCCGGAACACGTAGAACAGAACGACACCGCCCATCAGGACCGGGATACTCGCCAGGTGCTTCCACCGACGTGCGGCGACGGCCCCGCCGATACCGACACCCCCGACCAGTACGAGCAGGAGTTCCTCGTGATTGAGGTCGCCGTCCCAGCCGCTCGTGATGGTCCCCTCGTACCCGGGTGCGACGTGTACCAACCCCTGATGTGTTCCGAATACGATGGCCACAAAGCCAGTGACCGCTATCATCACCGGAAGGAGCCGATCGTTCTCCACGTACATCTCAAACGTATTTTATGTAATAAATCCGTGCCCCTCTCGGATCTCGACGTGCGCTCCCTCCCGGAACACGCGCAGTCCGTATCGTATCGATATCGGATACTGCATCGACTCTATCGCCCGATACGCGCTCCGTTCAGCACGCATCGAGGGACCGATCCGCGAATCGAACACCCGGGCGTGGAGCGAGGAACGCACCAGTCCGCAGTCGGGAGAGCACCGGATACCGGGGCGGCCCCACACCGGGCGATACGTCCCGACCTGTCCCCGGCCGCTCACTCGGTCGGCGCGCCCGTGAGGATCGCCACGCCGGAGGACGCCCCGATCCGCTCGGCACCGGCCTCGAGCATCCCGATGGCCTCGTCGTAGGTGCCGATCCCCCCCGAGGCCTTCACCGGGAGGTACTCGCTCATGAGTTCGACGTCGCGGATGGTCGCCCCGCCGTCGGCGAAACCGGTCGAGGTCTTGACCATGTCGGCGCCGGCCTCGCGGGCGGCCTCACAGGCGCGGTGTTTCTCCTCGTGGTCGAGCAGCGCCGTCTCGATGATCACCTTCACCGGGAGTGGGACGGCCGCGATCACCTCGGCGAGTTCGGCGGCCACCGCCTCGTCCTCGCCGGCTCTCAGGCGGCCGACGTTCAGCACGACGTCGAGTTCGTCCGCGTCGTCCTTCCAGGCCGCCTCGGCCTCCGCGTGCTTGGCCGCCGTGCTGTTCTGCCCGTGGGGGAATCCGATCACCGTCGCGATGGTCGTCTCGGGTGCGGCCTCGCGGGCCTCCGGGACGTAGCAGGGCGGCACGCAGACGTTCATCCCGAACTCGGCGGCCTCCTCACAGACCCGTTCGACGTCCGCGGCCGTCGTCTCCGGGCCGAGGACGGTGTGGTCGATCCGGGCCGCCAGCGTCTCCCTGTCCATGGCCCCGGCGTGGTCCGAGGCCGTGAAAAAACCATCCACACTCGCTTCCGGCCCGCACCGAGAACGCAACCGACTTGCACGGCGATGCCGAGGTTCGGCCGAATGACGGGAGCGCACCGACACTTCGAGGTCCGCGCGTGGGACGGCGCGGGTCGGCTCGGCGAGCTCGAGGTCCCGCGGGCGGGCGTGACCGTCGAGACGCCGGCCCTGCTACCCGTGGTGAACCCCCACAAGCGGACGGTCTCGCCCGCCCGACTCGAATCCGAGTTCGGCGCGGAGGTGCTCATCACCAACGGGTACATCCTCTACGGGAGCGAGGAGTTCCGCGATCGCGCGCTCGCCGAGGGCCTCCACGACCTCTATGACTTCTCCGGGGCCATCATGACCGACTCGGGCTCGTTCCAGCTATCCGAATACGGCGAGATCGACGTCACGAACGAGGAGATCCTGCGCTTCCAGCACGATATCGGCTCGGACATCGGGACGCCGATCGACATCCCGACGCCGCCGGACGCCTCCCGCGAGCGAGCGGAAGCCGAACTCGAAACGACCCAGGAGCGGCTCGAACGCGCCGCCGACCTCGACCTCGGCGAGATGCTCGTCAACGCGCCCGTCCAGGGATCGACCTACGCGGACCTCCGCGAGCACGCGGCGGGTGACGCTTACGGCACCGGTCTCGACGTCTTTCCGATAGGGGCCGTCGTACCGCTGATGAACTCCTACCGCTACGCCGAGATGGTCGACGTGACGATGGCCGCGAAACGCGGGCTCGGCGCGGACGCCGCGGTCCACCTGTTCGGCGCGGGCCACCCCATGATGTTCGCGCTCGCCGTCGCCTGTGGCTGTGACCTGTTCGACTCCGCCGCGTACGCGCTCTACGCCCGCGACGACCGCTACCTCACCGAACGGGGGACCGAACAGCTCGCGGACCTGGACTACTTCCCCTGTGCCTGCCCGATCTGCTCCGACCACACCCCCGAGGAGGTCCGGGGGCACGAGGACGACGAGCGCGAGCGACTGCTCGCCGAGCACAACCTCCACGTCACCTACGCGGAGCTCCGGACGGTGAAGCAGGCGCTCCGGCGGGGGAACCTGCTCGAACTCGTCGAGGAGCGGGCGCGGGCCCACCCGGACCTGCTCGACGGCTACCGGACGCTGCTGGGGTACGGCGAGACGCTCGAACGGACCGACCCCGTCTCGAAGGACGCGTTCTTCTACCTCTCGGCCGACAGCGCCGACCGACCCGAGGTGCGCCGCCACCACGAGCGGCTCTCGCGGCTCCGCGTCGAGGGCGACTCGGTACTGCTGACGACGGGGAAGGGCAACGCCGACGACTTCGAGTCGACCTGGCGGGTCGTCCCCCCGTTCGGACCGCTCCCGCGGGCGCTCTCGGAGTCCTACCCGCTGACCGCCGAAGTCCCCGAAAGACTCGACGACCGGGCGTACGTTCGGGCCGCCGAGGGTATCGCGCGGCTCGCCGAGGACAACCCGGACACCTCGTTCGCGCTCGCCGCGACGGGCTGGCCCGAGGCGGCGCTCGACGCGCTCCCCGACGGGGTCCGGGTCCTCGGTCGCGGCGAGTCGGAGGAAGAGTGATCCGCGGTCGGCGGGCTACCCGTACCCCTCGGCGTCGACCAAGTCGTCGGGGACGCCGACCCGCTCCAGGACGTCTGTCAGGCTGTAGACCATCGCGTTGACCCCGCAGGCGTACACCTCGACGTTCCCGGGGTCGATCCGGGCGTCGACGTCGTGTTCGACCTCCGAGTCGAGGTACGGCACGATGGCGTCGTCCTCGTCGACCGCCACCAGCGAGTCGTCGAGGTACTTCGCGAACGTCTGCTGGACGTAGGCGGTCTCGCCCGTCCAGTCGGTCAGGTACTGCTCGCGGCTCAGCGTCGGGACGAAGTGGAAGTTCCCGTGCTCGTCGTCGAGCGTCCGGAAGTGATCGCGGTACGCGAGGTCGTCCTCCCAGCCTGCCCCGAGGAACAGCCACACGTCCCGCTGCTCGCCGTCGACCTCGTCCATACCCGTCTCGAAGCAGTAGTCGATCATGCTCCGCAGCGGCGCGACGCCCGTCCCGGTGGCGAGCATCGCCACGTCGCGCCCGGAGGGTTCCTCCAGCGTGAACTCCCCGAACGGGCCGCGGACGGTCACCTCGTCGCCCGGTTCGAGATACTGGAAGAACTCGGGGGTGAGCCGTCCCCCCGGAACCAGACGGACGCAGAGTTCGATCTCGTCCGCGTTGGGCGAACTCGCCACCGAGTAGACGCGGGGGATGTCGTGGAAACGGATCGAGACGTACTGTCCGGCGGCGAAGGTGATTGACTCCTCGGTGTCGAGCGAGATACGCAGCAGCGAGGGGTACGGGCGGACGTACCGCTCGCGGAGCGTCCCGAGCACGTCGAGCGGTATCCCGGCGTCGACCGCCTCCGGGTCGCGGTCGAGGAGCTCGCCCACCCGGTCCCAGTCGACCTCGGGCGGCTCGTCCTCGGGGCGCTCGACCCAGTCGTCGCGGTCGCAGGCGTCGAGCGCCCTCGCGGCGGCGCGCTGGACCTCGTCGGTTCGGTTGTGATCGAGCGGCTCGACCGCCGATACGGTCGCGTCCACGGTCTTGAGGCCCCGGAGCGACGGGGCATCGAGTCCCGTGAGGTGGTTACGGACACTCATTCGATCGTCACGATCCCTTGTCGGGCGCTGGGGCCGCCACGTGCTTACGTCGTTCGGAGCCCACCGCCCCCCGTGACGAGGCCACCGGGCGTGCCCGCCCCCACAGTATTTATCCCGCGGACGGGAAGGGGTTCGCATGTTCCACGCCCAGGGGCCGCTCCTGCAGGTCGACGTCGGCAGCCGAGAGACGAGAGAGGAGGACGTCGACGATGTCCTCGGATCGTTCATCGGGGGTCGCGGCGTCGGGACGAGGCTCGCACACGAGCGGATCCCGTTCGACGCCGACCCGTTCGGCCCGGAGAACCGCCTCCTCTTCAGCACGGGGCCGCTGCAGCTATCGAGAGCGAGCTTCACCGGTCGGACGAACTGCACGGGCGTCTCGCCCCTTACCGATGGATTGCTCTCCTCGAACGCCGGCGGGTTCGTCTCGCGGAACCTCGCCGGGACGGGCTACTCGGTGGTCGAACTCGCGGGCGCGAGCGACGAACTGCTCGCCGTCCACGTCCGCGACGACGGCGTCACCTTCGAGGAGGTGCCGGATCTCGCGGGAGCGACCTCCTCGGAGGTGACCGCGTGGGCCGAGGACGAGCACGACCTCTCCGAGGAGCACATCTGCTGTATCGGCCCGGCGGGGGAGAACCGGGTCCGGTTCGCGTCGATCATGACGACAGAGTCACGCGCGTTCGGCCGCGGCGGGCTCGGGGCGGTGATGGGCGCGAAGAACGTCAAGGCGATCACGTTCGACGGCGATTCGGCACCCGAGATGGAGTTCCCGCAGGCCGCGATGGACCTCCACCGCGACGCGGCGACGAGCGACAGCATCATGAAGCGCCAGGGGACCACGAGCGTCACCGACCTCGGTAACGAGATGAACGCCCTCCCCACCCGGTACTTCTCCGAGCGGTCCTTCGAGGGCGCGGAGGGGATCAACGGCGACCGCGTCGAGGAGAAGAAGTACAAGAAGGGGACCTGCTCGCAGTGCGCGTTCGCGTGCAAGCTCCCCACCCGCGACGAGGAGCGCGGCATCGAGACCGAGGGCCCCGAGTACGAGACCGTGATGGGGTTCGGGTCGAACTGCGGCGTCGACGACATCGTCGACGTGATGCAGTCCAACGAGCTCTGTGACGAGTTCGGGATGGACACCATCTCCTGTGGGAACACCGTCGCCGCCTACCTCGCCAGCGAGGACGAGTTCGGCAACGCCGACCTGATCCACGAGACCGTCGAGAAGATCGCCCACCGCGAGGGCGTCGGCGACCTGCTCGCCGAGGGCGTCGCCCGCGCCCACGAGGAGCTCGGCGTCGAGAACTGGTCGGTGAAGGGTATGGACTTCTCCGCCCACGACGGCCGGGCGCTCCACGGCCAGGGGCTCGGGTTCGCCACCGCGAACCGCGGCGGCGATCACATGTACGCCACCTTCTACGCCTACGAGTACCCGCTCGTCTCGAAGGACATGGCGTTCCCGCCCGAGGGCCTGAGCGAGGAGAAGGTCGAGCGGCTCGTCTGGGCGGAGAACAAGCGCGCGATCGAGGACTGCGGGATCTTCTGTCGCTTCTCCAGAGGGGAGATGAACGAGGAGCGCTTCGAGGCGCTGCTCGACGCCGACTTCGAGGACCTCCTCGAGGTGGGCTCGCGGGTGGTCGAACTCGAACGCCACTTCAACAACCAGCGCGGGTTCGACCGCGGGGACGATCAGCTACCCTACGAACTGGAGGGCCTCGACGAGGCGCTCGACCAGTACTACGAGAAGCGGGGCTGGCAGCCGGACGGAACCGTCGCCTCGCCCGACTCGGGGACTGCGGCCCCCGCGGACGACTGACGGGCCGCTCCGTCTCGCAGCGTTCGGGGGATGGCCCGCGGCGCGGAAGGCAAGACAGTAGGCCCTCGGTTACCCAGTCCGGCCATGACCGACCACTTCGAGGTCCACGAGCGGGACGGCGCGGCCCGTCTCGGCGAACTCCGACTCGCCGACCCACTCACCACGCCGGCGCTCGTCGACGACGTGCTCCGGGACGCGGGGAGCCGGTGGACGCGGGAGCGCGAGGTGCCCGACGGCGATCCCGAGTCGCTGACCGTCCTCCCCCACCGGGCGATGCCCACGGGAACCGACGCGAGGGTCGCCGAGGCGTTCGCACCCGACGTTCCCGACGTGGAGTACCCGAGCGCCGCGGTCGTCTCACCCGAGACCGCGAACGATCTCGGCACCGACGCGTACGTCCTCTCCGGCGGTCCGGGGCTCGTGGGCCACGCCGAACGGTTCGTCGATGCGCTCGTCCGGACGCGAGAGACGATCCCGGGCGACACGGCGCTCTACCTCGCCGGGGCGGCGACGCCCGCGAACGCCCCGGTGCTCGCCTACGCCGGCGTCGACCTCCTCGATACGGATCGGGCGTACGTTCGTGGGACCGAGGGGTTCTACCTCACCAGTTCGGGCGAGGCGTTCCTGGAGGACCTCCGCGAACTCCCGTGTGCGTGTGAAGCCTGCCGAGGTCCCCGCGACGAGTTCACCCGGGAGGACTGCGCCGAGCACAACGTCAACGCCCTCCGTGCCGAATTCGCGACGGTCCGAGAGCGGATCCGTGCGGGTCGGCTCCGCGACTACGTCGAAGGGCAGGCCCGCCACGAGGCCTGGTCCACGTCGGTCTTCCGTCTCCTCGACCAGCAGTACGGTTACGTCGAGGCGCGGACGCCGATCCTCCGCCGCGCCGAACTGCTCGCGTCGAGCGAGGACACCCTCCGACGGGTCGAGATCCAGCGGTTCGCGGATCGGGTCACCTCGCGGTACGTCCCCCGGTTCGACGACCGGCCGCTGGTGCTCGTCCCGTGCTCGGCGACGAAACCCTACAGCGAGTCACAGAGCCACCGGCAGTTCCACGACGCGATCCAGTGGCGGGCGCACATCGTCTCGATGACCTCGCCCATCGGCGTCGTCCCCCAGGAACTCGAACTCACCTACCCCGCACAGCACTACGACTCGGTCGTCACGGGGCGGTGGTCCCCCACCGAGGTCGAGTTCGTCGGGCGCGTCCTCGAACGCTACCTCTCGCGGGCGGACTACCCCCGCGTCGTCGCGCACGTTCCCGAGGACGGCTACCGCGAGGTCGTCGAGCGAGCTATCGACAGCCTCGACGTCGAGGTGGAGTTCACCGTCGCGGACCACCCCACTACCGAGGAGTCGCTCGCGAACCTCGCCGCGGCCCTGGAGGGCGAGGATCAGTACCGCAAGCGCGAGCGCGAGCACAACACCGTCCGGGCCGTCGCGGACTACCTGTTCGGCGACCGGGCCGGCGAGGACCTCTTCACCGACCTCCGGACGGACGGCCACTACCCGAAGCTCAGGGCGCACGCGGGCGACCCCGACCCGAACAGCGAGGAGGGGACGCATCTCGCCACGCTCGTCCCGCAGTACGGCACGCTGTCGTTCACGCTCGCCGGCGCGAAGCGGTGGGCCGAGAGCGACGCACCCGCGAAGCGCGTCGAGATCGACGCGTTCGTCCCGCGGGGATCGGTGCTCGCGCCGGGTATCGTCGACGCCGACGATGACATCAGGGTTGGCGACGAGGTTGTGATCGAGGGGCCGAGGGCGTTCGCCGTCGGCCGGGCCGAGATGCCCGGGCCGGAGATGCGTTCGGCGACCCGGGGGGTCGCCGTCGAGGTGCGCCACTCCGAGGAGCGGTAGCCCGGATCACCTCCGCCCTACTCGTTCTCCAGCGACCAGCCGACGAACGGGCCCTCGGGGTCCACGTCGAGCGCGTCGATGGCGTGAGCGACGGCGAGGAAGTGGCTGGCCATCATCGTCGCGCCGACTACCTCTTCGGGGTCGAGGTATTCCCCGAGCGTCTCGTGGTGACCGTCGTCGACCGAGCGGTCGACGAACGCCGTCGCGTACGTCGCGAGCGCCTCGTGTCGAGCCGAGAGGTCGTCGAACCGGCGTTCGCCGATGGCACGTATCGCCGACCGATCGAGGCCGGACTTCACGGCGAGCGGGACGTGCAGGTCCCAGAGGTAGGTGGACGAAAGCGCCCGAGAGGTCGCGAGGAGGACGACCTCCGCGTCGGGGCGGGGGAGCCCGGAGGCGGCGACGACGGTCGTCCCCCAGCGCATGAGCGACTGGAGCACCTCGGGGTTGTTCCCGAGCGCCCGGTAGACGTTCAGTTCGCCGTTCTCGTTGTCGTCGTAGAGGTAGCGGTAGTCCGCGGGGAGGTCGGAGCGGTCCACGTAGGGGACGGCGGGCATCGACGTGATGGTCGGCGGCCGACGGGTAAACGCCTTCGACCGGACGGACTGAAACCCCAGGATCTGACGGGAATAGCGTGCTGCATACCGAAGGCGTAGTCAGCACGGCACCCTGGTGTATCCGCTAGTTCGATGCGTGGACGAACGCGAGCAGTTCCTCGATCAAACAATCGGTCGCGGTGAGTCTGCGGGGCGACCCGGGATGTCTGCCGCTCAGGGACGCGACGAACAGCGTCAGCAGCCCACTCCACGCCGAGAAAGGGAGCGGCGTGAGGTGACTGTCGAGACGCCCGGCGACCAGGGTGATGGCAGTGTGGAGGTCGGGGCTTCGCGGTGATCGTGGCGAATGCCAACCCGGGTGACGAACCGATCGTCGGGATCGAAGAGGTCCGTTCGAACGTCGCGTTTGCCAGCGTCTTTGTCCCGATCCGCTACTACCGCAGTCCCGTCCACTTTTGCCCGGGTACGGGCCTGGTTTCACGCCCCTAATAGCTAGCGATCTCTACGTGTTCTCAACGTGGCCTCGAGTAGGTGGGGCGGCTGTATATCCTGTACGCGCCGGCGACGACCGAGAGGAAGGCCGCGCCTCCGAATATCAGGACGTAGAACCACTCTGCCTGCATGGTCCAGATATCGGGGTTCGTGTAGAAGTACGCAGCGAGAACGGTTCCCACGATCGCGATGGTCCAGAGATACCACCTCTCGGTGGTGGCTGCCCGCCTGGTCTGTCTCGACTCGATGATGCCTCGGTCACCCTCTGCTACTTTTACCATTGTCTATTATGAGGGATGGGGGCGGATAACCTGATCGGTTTTTGATATTGTGACGCTGGAGGATCAGTTCCCCGGGCCTACTGCATCACCCGGGACGACTGGGAATGCGCGCGCGTCGGACTACGAGTCCGTTTCGCGTATCGTCTCCACGTGCCTGTGCCGGTCGAGATCCTGGCCCTCGTCACGGTCGTGCTCGTAGACCTCGTCGATCATCTTCCGATGGACCAGCAGGGGAGAGGATGGCCTCTCTAACGGGCTTCTGTTCGATAGGGTGCTCGTGGGTTAGCATCGATCACTACAGGGATGCCGATCGACGTCACACGGAGCGGCGAGGGGCTGGCTCTCCGGGTGGCGACCCCGGCACGGACCGCCGGGGGAACGTGGTGTCATCGTAGCGTTTGGGACCGATAACACACTCCGGAGGGAGAGTCTCTCCGTCCGTGAGTAAACGCTTCCACACGCTACTATAGCACCCGTCCGTTCTGGGGGCGTTACGCGCCCTGTATCCAGCACGACCCCCCGAGATCATCACAACGCAGGGACCTCACAGCGCCCTTCGATCGGTATGTGGCGTCGGTCACCAGGAGATGAGCACGATGGAGACGACGGCGAGGCCGATCCCCACGGCACGGGTGGGCGAGAGCGGATCGCCGAGGACGAGGACGCCGATGAAGGCCGCGACGACGAAGTAGAGTGCGCCGACGGTCGAGACGACGGCCGTCGAGCCGAGCGAGAGGCCGACGTAGAGCGAGACGAGCCCGATCGCGGCGAACAGCCCGGCCGCGACCGAGAGAAGCCTACCCTCGACGCCCACGTTCAGCGGCGCACCGGAGAGGAGTGCGTACAGCCCGACGACGACGGCCGCGACGGCGTACGTTGTCGCGGCGGCCGTCACGGGCCCGACGGCGTCGCTCGCGAGGTCGGCGAGCACCAGCCACAGCCCCCAGGTGAACGTCGTCCCCAGCGCGAAGAGGACAGCGGAGTTCATGTCCCGGGGTTCGGACGGGACGGCATAACGGCCCCGGAACGGCCACGAACGGACGCCGCGGGAACCGGGCGAGTCGCCCTCGACCCATCCCTTCATGTCCTCGCCGGCGGAGCGTTCGTGCATGCTAGACGCAGGCGACACCGCCCCGACGTTCGAGGCACCGATGGCCACCCCCGAGAACGCCGCCGGGAAGTCCGGGGAGTTCACCTCGGCGGAGGTCGAACCGTTCGCGCTCGACGACGCGCTCGCGGACGGGCCGGTCGCCCTCGCCTTTTTCCCCGGCGTGTTCTCGCGGACCTGCACCCGCGAGATGTGCCAGATGCGCGACTGGTGGGGTGACCTCGCCGACCTCCCCGGCTCCGTCTACGGCGTGAGCGCCGACCCCCCGTTCCCGCAACTGGCGTTCGTCGACGCGTACGATCTCTCCTTCCCGCTGCTCTCGACGTTCAACAGCTCGGTTCTCGCCGATTTCGGCGTCCGCGTCGAGGAGGGAATCCTCCGGGGTATCGCCCGCCGGAGCGTGTTCGTCCTCGCGCCCGACCGGACGGTCGAGTACGCCTGGGCGACCGAGGAGTCGCTCACCTTCCCGGATCTCGACGCGATGGCGGCGGCGATGGAGTCCGCGTAGCGAGCGGGTCGACCGGCGCGTTCCGGAACGGGGGGATTCACGTTCGTCCCACCGGTATCCCGACCATGGAACACGTCCACCTGACGATCCCCGAACGGCTCCTCGAACTGCTCCCCGAGGACGGCGCGAACGCCGCACGGGACATGGAACGGGCCGTCGAGGGGTACGAGCGCGCGGTGAACCGCGCCATCGACGCCGGCGGCGAGGGCGAGGTCGACGCGGGGGAGCTCCTCGACGTCATCGAGCACATGGAGACGCGGATGAAGACCTACGACGAGTTCGTCCCCGAACTGCGCGCCTGGGGGCAGTCGCCGGCCTACGCCGTCTCGTGGCGCGACCTCCACGCGAGCCTGGTCGAACAGCTCCACGAACACGAGGACCTCACCGACCGCCTCGACCGCGAGCGGAACTACCGCCTCGTCGACGACGGTATTCGACTGAAGGACCTGAAGGAGGACTGAGCCGGCCGGTCCGGATCGTCGGCCCCGTCGGGAGCGCTACCGATACCGAGTTCAGAACGTCTCCCCGAGCCCGTCGATCTGTTCGGCGTCGTGGCCGTAGAGCACGCGGGCACCGTGTCGTCGTTCGATCTCCTCGCAACGCTCCATGCTGTCGTACCAGTCCCGGGTCGAGTGCAGCAGGCTCGCGCCCATCGACCATCCGGACTCGTAGTTCGCGCCGACGTACGCCTGGTCGCCGGCGATCAGCACCGGGTCGTCGCGGTCGACGAACACCCCCAGCAGGCCCGCGGTGTGGCCGGGGAGGTGGTAGAGTTCGAGGCCGTCGAGGAGGGTGTGCCGGTGGCCGTGGACGACCCGCCAGTTCAGGTCGTGGTCGAAGTCCCCACCGATGTAGGCCTCGTCGGCGTCCGGTTCGTCGGTCTTCGCGGAATAGTAGGCGTGCTTGAGTTCGGCCTCGTGGACGACGACCGGTACGTCGGTGCCGTCGAAGGCGTAGAGCCCGCCGGCGTGGTCGAGGTGGAGGTGGCTCTGGATCACGACGTCGATATCCTCGACCGAGTACCCGACGGAGTCGAGGTCCTCCTCGATGGGCCGGGGGTCCTCGTGGGTGAACGCCTCGTACAGTCCGTCGGGCCAGTGCCCGTCGGCCGCGTCGGGGTGCGACCCCGAGTCCCAGAGGACGGTCGCCTCGGGGTGGTCGAGGACGAGGTTGTAGACGACGCCCTCCCCCCTGTGGAGGTCGGGGTTCGGGTCGCTCGCGGTGGCGGTGACGAACCCGTCGAGGATGGCGTTCGTGTCGGCCGTGATCGTTCCCCTGTCGACGACCGTGATGGGACAGTCGACCATGGCCGGAGGTGTACGGGGAGGGGCTTGGACGTGTGGGTCGCGGCCTCGCCTCCGCCACCGGGACCGCGTGCCGACAGACACTTGCCGACCGCGCCGTGGCGTCGGGACGTGGCCCTCCGGTGGCTCGCCAGACTCGCCGTGCGACCCCTCACAGTAGCGGGAGTGCTCGCGGGTCTCGTCGCGTTCGCGCTCCTCCCGGTAGTGCTGTTCTCGTCCCTCGGGATGGCCGGGTCGACTCCACTCCTCTCGCCCTCCCGGTGGCCGATGCTCCTCGGGCTCGGCGTCGTCGCCGTGGTGCTCGGCTTCGGGCTGGCGGTGTGGCTCTACGCGGAGGGACACTTCGAACCCCCCGACGCTCGATAGTTCGCCGCGAGTCAGCCGAGCTTCTCCGCGAGGATGAGCCGCGTCTTCGTCGAGACGACCTCGTTCATCTCGCGGGCCTTCGTGATGAGGTCGTTCAGTGCGCCCGTGTCGGTCGTGTCGGCGACGACGACGATGTCCTCCTCGCCCGAGACCTGCCAGACGAAGTCGACCTCGGACCACTCGGCCATCCGTTCGGACACCTCGGTAGTGTCGACGTCGACCGCGACCCCGACCTCGATCATCGCCTTGACGTTCCCCGTACGCGTGGCGACGGTGAACCGTTCGATCACCCCCTCCTCGACGAGCCGTTCCACGCGATTGCGGACCGTCCCCTCGCTCGTGCCGACGTGGTCGGCGATCTCGGTGTACGGCGTCCGCGAGTCCCGGCGGAGGATGGCGAGGATCTCGCGGTCGAGGCTGTCCATCGAGGCCCGGGGGTTCTCGGGGGGTGCACTTGACGATTACGAATTTCGTAACTCGGCTTCGAACACAACGGTTATTGCGGGGACTTCCATACGAGTCTCGTAATGTCGGACGCCTACCTGGCCCTGGAGGACGGCAGCGTCGTCGAGGCGCGCTGTCGCGCTCCCGGGCGCACACGCGGCGAACTGGTGTTCACGACCGCCTACACCGGCTACGAGGAGTCGCTGACCGACCCCTCCTACGAGGAGCAGGTGCTCACGTTCTCGTACCCGCTGATCGGGAACTACGGCGTCCGAGAGGAGCGCTTCGAGTCCGACCGCGTCCACCCCCGCGCCGCCGTCGCCCGCGAGTTCACCGACGATGTCGCCGAGTGGCTCGAGAGCGAGGGGGTCCCGGCCGTCGACCACCTCGACACCCGCGACCTCGTGACCGGCATCCGCGACGAGGGTGCGATGAAGTGCGGCATCGCGGCCGGTCCCGACGCGACCCCCGAGGCCGCGAAGGAGGAACTCGGGCTGTGCAAGGGGATGAGCGAGCACACCGACATCGGCGCGCGGGTCTCCATCGCCGAACGCGAGACGCACAATCCCGAGGGGGACGGTCCTCACGTCGCACTGATCGACTGCGGGGCGAAGGGTTCTATCGTGTCGTCGCTCGTCGAGCGCCACGCCGTCGTCGAGATTCTCCCCTACGACGCCACCCCCGCGGAGGTCCGTGAGATCGACCCCGACGTCCTGTTCGTTTCGAACGGTCCGGGCGACCCCGAGAACTTCGTGGCCGCGAAGGAGCTCGTCGAGGAGTTCTCGGGGGATCTCCCGCTGGCGGGCATCTGCCTCGGCCAGCAGGTCGTCGCGTCGGCACTCGGCGGCGGGACCGAGAAGATGGAGTTCGGCCACCGCGGGGTGAACCAGCCCGTCCGCGACCTCCGCTCCGGGCAGGTGGTGATGACCACGCAGAACCACGGCTACACCGTCTCGGATCCGGGCCCCCTCGAAGTGACCCAGATCAACGTCAACGACGACACCCCCGAGGGTCTCGAGAGCGACGACCTGGGGGTCATCACGCGGCAGTACCACCCGGAGGCGAACCCCGGCCCCCACGACTCGCTCTCGTTCTTCGACGACGTGCTGGCGATGAGCGAGGCGGGGGAACGCACCAGCCCGTCGCCGTAGGCCGATCGGAGGCGAGGCTCGGCTCGGTGGCCCGTTGACCCGTTCGCCGGCGACCGTCCCGGGCCGCTCATAGGGATCATCGTAGTCGTTCATGCATCTCCCGCCGGGAATCACGCCCCGCGACCCACGTCGAACGGTCGAATCCTCCGGCTGGCTACGATGATCCCTATCAGTCGCTCCCCCTGCGAGCGAGCCGCCGGCCGAGATCCGAGAAGAACAGCGCGAACGGCGGGAAGGCCACGTTCACCAGTCCGAACACCACGAGGACGACGCCGGCGAACGTGTAGGACGCTTCCGGGCTCAGGACCGGGAGGAGCCAGAGGATGACGCCGCCGGTGAGAAAGCCCAGCGAGAGACCACCCCCTCGACCCTCGGTGTACTCGAACACCAGAGTCGCCACGGCGAGGAACCCGACGCCGAACACGACGGGGTCGTACGGGTCGGCGAAGACGCGGGCAGCACCGATGGTGTACAGCCCGCTCAGGACCGTCGTGATGCCCATCAGACGTAGTTTCCGCTGCCGTGGATCCGCCGCTTCGACCTCCGCTTCGTCCGACATACCGACGGATAGCGCCCGGCGGGCCTGAGCCTTGCGGATGGCCCCGTCCGGGCAGGTGTCCCGCACCCGGACGGTCTCCCGACCGACGCTCGGAGCCACGGCCTCGGGAGTCGGTGTGGCGGTCTCGCCGTCGCCCCGATCGAGACTGGCCGGTCGGCCGTATCCGAAGCGTTTTGCCCGGGCGGACCTGCACGCACACCATGCAAGGGGCCGGGTCGACCGACATGACGCTCGCCTTCGAACTGGAGGCGCTCAAGCGGCTGAAGCGGCCGGACGAGGTGTTCGCGGACGCACGCTCGTGGTCGGA
The DNA here is from genome assembly GCF_037335815.1 of Salinirubellus litoreus. Classification (NCBI taxonomy): domain Archaea; kingdom Methanobacteriati; phylum Methanobacteriota; class Halobacteria; order Halobacteriales; family Natronomonadaceae; genus Salinirubellus; species Salinirubellus litoreus. Next base: position 2,253,949 of record NZ_CP147841.1, read on the forward strand.
GTACGTCGGCGTCGTCAGCGACAAACCCACGTACGTCGTCACGAACTTCACCCGGAAGAACCGCATCCGACAGGACTTCTTCTCCGGACCACGCGGGAAGCGTGAGTCCCTGGAGAACGTGGGTCGCCAGTTCGATACCGACCGGCACGTCTTCGTCGGGGTCGACGAGGACGACCGCGAGATGGCCGAGGACGTCGACTGGGAGTACCTCCCGCTCTCGGACGCCGCCGAGGCGGCCGGGTGGGAGCTCGGCGACGCCGAGGCCGAACGCGAGCGCGAGCGCGAGGAGACCCGCGACGACTGGCCGTAAGAGTGGTTCCGTCGCGGGTCGGAGTCGAGGGGGATGGGCGAGGATCCGGCCGGACACCGGACCCGAATCCCGTTGCATGGACCGTACGACCCATCGGGTGGGACTGAAAGGGGCCGAACGCTGGACGACGCACGGTGCCTCAAGCACCGGAGCGACCGAAGGGAGCGAGGGGCGCAGAGTGTACCGCGCGAGTCCAGCGTTCGGGGGCTTTCGAGCTGTTACGTTCTGTTTCAGCTGTCCACTACGAAACGAACGCCTCGAAAGCCCCGCCCGGCATCTCCGGTCGAACACCGTACCGCTGGCGCCGACCGTGATGGGATCGTCCCGATCCCGGTCGACGCGGACCCGCGGGTTTGATTGTCCCCCGACGCGCCACCTCGGAGCATGTCGCTCGACATCGGTGCCGCGATCACCGAGGGAGTAGACCGGCTCCGGAGCCGGGACGGGCTCGTCCTCGTGGGGGCGTTCCTGGTCGTGGGGGTGCTGAGCAGTGTCGCCACGCAGTCGCTCACCGTCGGACTCTCCGAGGCGGCACTGGAGTTCGCCCAGTCGGCCGACGCCCCCCCGGGGACGGACATCGAGACCCTCCGCGAGCAGGTAGAACAGACCCGCGCGGGCTCGCCGCTCGCCCTGGACATCTCCGCCGGGCTCGCGTTCGGCCTCGCGTTCCTGATCGGTATCCTCGCGGAGACGCTCCGCATCGTCTCGATACGGCTCTTCTACACCCCGGCGGGCGAACGCCCGGCCGACCTCACGAGCGGTCTCGCGTTCGCGACGGTCAACGGCTTTCTGGGCGGTATCGTCGTGGGCGTGCTCGTTGTCCTCGGCCTCGTCTTCCTGATCGTCCCCGGGATCTTCCTCGCGCTCGTGTTCTTCTTCGTCAAGCAGGAGATCGCCGTCGAGGACAGTAACTTCGTCGACGCCATGGCCGACTCCTGGGCGCTCACGCGGGGGGAGCGGCTGAACCTCCTCGGCCTCGCGATCGTCCTCCTCGCGATCGGGTTCGTCGCGTTCCTCCCGACGATCGTCGCGAGCGTGGCCGGTTCCTCGACCGCGTCGCTCGTGGTCGGCGCGATCGTCTCCCCGATCGTGACCGTGTTCGGCATCGCCGCGACCACGCGGGCCTACGCACAGCTGAAAGCGGCGGAGCCGACCACCACGGAGGACGCCGGGGAGTCGGACGAGGTGGGCGCGCTCGGGCCGGACGACATCCCCGAGCCCTGACGGCGCGATCCGCTCGGCCCGGGCCGTATCGCCACCTCTTAACGGCTCGACCGCCTTTCTCCCCCTGATGGCAGAACCCCGAGTGCCCGGTGGGGACGCCTCGGCGCTCGACCTCCCGTGCGGGCAGGCCGTGGACGTCCACGAACTCCACATGGGGATGCGCGACTACCGGTGTGCGTGCGGCGAGGAGCACGCCGTCGTGATGGACGTCCACCCGCTCTCGCGGTGGGTCCCCGAGTCGACGGTCGAGGTCCTCCGGACCGCGATCGACACCGCCGACGAGTTCGGCGAGTTCGGCACCACACACATGCTCGGGATGGTCTCCGAGGAGTTCCCCGAGTCGGTCGCCTCGCTCGACGTCAGCGAGGACGGCTCCGTGGGGTACGCGATGGTATGGATGACCGACTTCGACGCCCGACGCCTCCACGCCGTCGTCGTCGAACTCATCGTCGAACTGATGGAACACGCTGTCAGCCACGCCACCGACGAGGACGCCGCCTCGGAGTTCGAGACCCAGATGCTCGACTTCGACGTCGAGGAGTTCGTGGAGACGTATCGGGAGCAGCGGGACTTCGAGGACGAGTTCGACCGGGCGGTGTAGTCCTCGGCGTACACGGGTCGCCGCCTTGGCCGACGAGATCCCCGTATTCGAGACGCTCGTTTTATGCTAGCTCCGTCCCCACGAAGTTCGATCGCTGGAAGGGAGTTCACCCTGCTCTCGGGCGAGCGTAACCGGAGCTACCGTGAATTACCGATCGTACAGATCGTATCCGGAGCCTCGTTCACCAGGCAGAAATGGTAAACCGACGTTCGTTGTGTTCACGTGTGGCGTACCGGCAGCCTCCGAGGTGTTCCCGACGGGAGACGGGACACGCCAGTTGGGGAGAGTGGTGCGTCCTCGGTATCGCCGGTCTGTCGGTACGTCCCCCGCTGCTGGTACCTCTGAGTTCCCATCACCGGTGTCCCTCGTCGTCGGTCCCCTTCCCCGAGGTTTCGGCCGAGCACGTACCCGGGACGCCATCGACCGTGGGGACTCCCCCGGCCCCCTTACCGCGTCAGATTCGCGGGCGTCGTGTCGGGCAGGAGCGGCGACTCGTACTCGAAGCCGTCGGTCTTCGTCTCGAACTCGTCGCGTGCGGCCGCGAGCAGTTCCTCGTCGTCGAGCAGGTCGTAGAGCGTGCCCCCGATGACCTTCGCGGCGAAGAGGCCGCCCTCGATACCGATACTGCCGGAGGCGGCGACGGCCTGCCAGGAGTGGGGCGGGGTGCCGAGCGGCCAGGTGGCGGCCCGGAACCGACCCAGGGGAACGGTCCAGCTGACGTCGCCGGAGTCGGTCGAGTACATCCCGACCCCGCCACCCTCGACGTCGACCGGCTCGGTGTACATGGCGGCGTCGGCGGCCGCCGTCCGGTGGCCCTCGGGGAGCGTCTCGACGGCGGCCGAGACGTCGCCGAGCGACTCTCGCAGGTCCCGGGCGAGTTCGAGCTGTTCCTCGTCGAAGTGCATCCCGTCCGTCTCGGTCATGTTGCGGTGGATGGCGTCGGCGAGGGTGTCGTTCGGGAGGACGCCGTACATGGCCCCGAGCTGGCGCTCCTCGACCTCGGTGTCGGTCATGAGCGCGGCACCCTCGGCGATGTTGCGCACCCGGTCGGTCATCCGCTCGACCTGATCGCGCTTCGGGGCGCGGATGGTGTACTCGACGCTCGCGGTGGGCGGGACGACGTTGGGTGCGTCCCCGCCGTTCTGGATGACGTAGTGGATGCGGGCCTCGTCGACGACGTGCTCGCGCATGAACTCGACGCCGGTGTTCATCAGCTGGACGGCGTCGAGGGCGGACCGCCCGGCCTCGGGCGAGGCGGCGGCGTGGCTCGACTCGCCCTCGAACGCGAAGATGAACGAGTCGTTCGCGAGGCAGGACTCTCGGTTCGCGGCGTTGTACCACCCGGGGTGCCACGAGACCACGGCGTCCACGTCCTCGAACGCGCCCGCCCGGACCATGTACACCTTCCCGCCGCCGGCCTCCTCGGCCGGCGTCCCGAAGAAGACGACGCTCCCCTCGACGTCGCCGCGCTCGATGGCCTCCTTCGTGGCGACCGCCCCGGCGAGGCTCGCGGTCCCGAACAGGTTGTGTCCACAGCCGTGGCCGGGGGCCCCCTCCTGGATCGGCTCGCGCTCGGCCTGCACCTTCTGCGAGAGCCCGGGGAGGGCGTCGAACTCCCCCTGCGTGCCGACGACGGGGTCATCGTCGCCGTAGCGGGCGACGAACGCCGTCTCGATGTCGGCGATGCCCGTCTCGATCTCGAACCCGTTCTCGCGCAGGACGCGCTGGAGCGCCTCGGCCGAGCGCGTCTCCCGGAAGGCGAGTTCGGGGTGTTCCCAGATGTCCCGGGCGAGTTCGGTGAACTGCTCCCGGTTCCGCTCGACGGCCTCGAAGACCTCCTCTTTTGCCATCGCGTCACACGCCGCGTCCACCGATCAAAGGTGTTCGGAAGTGGATCCCCAAAGTGGGTCCTCGCCCAGTGCCGACGACCGCTCGCCCTCGTCGCGTCGTAAGCAAGAACTAATACGGCGACGGGGTTCGCGGTCAATTATATGCGGAAGACTGCTCTCAAAATATATCGATATTCGGGCGACTACGCGGCCCATCTCCTCCTCGCGGGTGTTCTGCTCGTCTACGCGGTGTTCCTCTTCGAGACGGTCAGCCGGGACGAGGGCGCGTTCCTCCTGATGGGACAGGGGATCCTCGACGGGGTGACGCCGTACCTCGGCTACGTAGACCACAAGCCACCGGGGATCTACTACTTCTCCGCCGCGCTGTTGTCCGTCTACGACAGTCCGATCTCGGTGAGGCTGGGTGTCCTCCTGATAAATACGGCCACCGCTGCGGGCCTGTTCCTCGTCGGGCGCGAACAGTTCGGGGAACGGGTCGGAACGGCCTCGGCCCTGATCTACCTGTCCGGGATCCTGCTCTACCAGGGATTCTACGTCCTCACCGAGCAGTTCGTCGCCCTCTTCGGGGTGGCGGTGCTGTTCCTGCTGTACGAAGCCCGCTCTCCCGACGTCTCCGGGCGTGAGCGCGTTCTCCTCCACCTCGGGATCGGCGTCTGTGTGGGGCTAAGTATCGTGTTCAAACAGACCGGGGGAGCGCTAGCCATCGGCGCAGTGGCCCTGTACACGTTCACCGAAAGTCTCGGTGGCTTCCTCCGGAAGGTAGGCGCTATGGGGATCGGGGCGACCGTTACCGTCGGTGCCGTCGCGGGGGCCTACTACCTGGCCGGCGGGCTACCGGAGCTCCTGCACTGGGTCGTATTGATCCACCTGCCGGGTGGCTCGTACGGGGCGGCGGGGTTGCGGGGCATCCTCCGGGGGATACTGTCGAACGTGTTTCGGTTCCCGATGCTGTGGGCGCTCGTGGCGCTGGGAGTGTTCGGCCACGGGAGATCGAGTCGGGCCTACGGGGAGAGGTACTACGCGCTGGTTTTGCTGGGGATCGCCTCCGCCCTGCCCCTGGTCGTCCGCGGCTATCCCCACTACTGGATACAGATACTGCCGTTCGCCTCCCTCTTCGGCTCGATAGCGCTCGTAGATCACCACGACGCGATCCGGCCCCGCGCAAGAGCGCGGGTCGTCCTCCCCCTGCTGGCGCTAGTGCTCGTCGTGCTGTTGATCCCCTCCGGGGCGATCGTGGCGCAGGGGGGAGCCGACATCCTGGCCGGGGACGACATACGCGACGACTATCGCGTGGGCGAGTACGTTCGAGGGGAGACGGACCCGTCGGAACGGCTCCTCGCCCTGACCGCGGAGCCGAAGGTCTACTACCTCTCCGACAGGAGACCGATCGGCGAGAACATCTACTACCTCCCCGCCAACAGGGGAAACTACAACAACAGCACTATCATCGAGAAGGTAGACGTCGTCGAACCCCCCCTGGTAATCATCCGGACGCCGTGCCGGGACTACGTCGAGACGGCCTGTGCCTACGTCCGATCCAACTACGACGTGACACGGAGACTCGGTCCCTATCGCATCTACGAACGCGACACGGGTGGTGGATGAGTGTCTCCCCGCCTCCTTTCGAGGCCACCTGGCCCCACCCGGACCGGTGGACGGGATGGTGCGTATCCGAGACGTGCCCTCCGGTGGCCCGAAGACACATACCCGACCATCGAAAGCCCCCTCCATGGACGGTCCCCTCCTGGCTCTCGTCCTCCTCACCCTCGTCGGGGGTGTCGTGGCGCTCCGGCCCTACGAGGTCGCCCGGCTCAAGGAGCAGATCGACGCCGAGGGGAGCACCCGCGAGAACGACCTCGCTTCGGTCGAGCCGACCGCACGGAACGTCTTCGTCTTCCGGGTCGCGGGTATCGCGGCGGTCGTCGTCGGGCTCACCTTCCTTCTCTGGGTGCTCTTCGGGAGTCCAGGGCGGTAGTTTGGTAGTCTCTCCCCGTCACTCCCCGAGCGTCACCGCGTCGTGGGCGGCGTTCCGAAGCGCGTCCGAGCGACCGTGGCTCCCGGGGGCGATGGCGAGCGTCCTGACCCCGCGCCGTGCGGCGAGTTCGAGGACGGGCTTGAAGTCGGTATCCCGCGAGGCGACCGCGAGCGTGTCTATCCCGCCGTCGACGACGAACTCGGTTGCGTCGACGGCCAGACGGACGTCGACGTCGCCGCTCGTCACCACGACCTCGTACCCCCGTGCCTCGGCGGCCTTCACCAGTCCAGGGGAGGCCCGTTCGTCGAGGTAGAGCCTCGTCACCGCCGGCCGACCGGCCGCGGCCGCCGCCGCCCGGACGTCGTCGAGGTCGACGTCGAACTCCTCGCGGAGCACGTTCGGCCCGTCGACGAACAGCCCGACTCGGTCGGGAGCGGAGTCGCCTCCCGCTCCGTCGTGATCGTCGTCGGACCCGAGCAATCGGCCGAGCAGACCCATACGCCGGGGTTCGTCGCCCCGGTCAAAGCGTCGTCGGTACGACCCTGCTCGTACGACCCTCCTACCCCATCCCGCCCGTCGACTTGCCCGATCCCGTGCCGGGATAGTCGCTTGCACTTGCTGGCATTACACCCATTCGTTCTCTGGCTAACTGCCGAGTATGACCGAGACTCCGGACCGGAACGTAGAGCCCGAAGCGGGCGAGGAAGAGGAGAAGGAGGACGAAGAGCTCGCGGAGGCGAAGGAGGCCCAGCAGGATGCCCGCGAGGCCCAGCAGGATGCCAGAGCGGAGCGCGAACGCGAGCGCTCGGAGCAGCGAGCCGAGGCGGCCGCCGAGCAGGAGAACCCGGACGACCACCGCGACGAGCCGCCCCACGAGAGTTGAGGCGGGACCCTCCGGCCACCGGGCCGACCGCTCTCCCGGCGAGGTCCGGCTCCGTCCCACGGAAACGGGCCCGCAAGCATCGTCGACCGGATATCGAGGGGTCTTAGGACCGCCCCTCCGAGCACCGACACGTGTCTTTCCTCTCGCTCTCGATCGGGACGCTTCTCCCCCTCGCCGCCGAGGCGACCAGCGGCATCGCCCCCGTCCTCGTCGACCTCCTCCCGATATTCGTCGTCGCGGCCGGCGTAGGTATCTTCGTCGCCAAGGTCGGCCGGTTCCCCTACACCATCGCCCTCCTCCTGGCCGGGCTCGCCATCTCCGTCATCGGGTTCCTCCTCTTTCCGGAGGCCGATCGGCTCGTCGACATCGAACTCACCCACGACCTCATCTTCCTCGTCCTCCTGCCGCCGCTGCTGTTCGAGGGCGCGGCGACGACCGACCTGGAGCGGCTCCGGCGGAACCTCGGGCCGGTGCTCGCGCTCGCCGTGGTCGGGCTGATCGTCGCCGTCGTCCTCCTCGGGCTCGCGGGCCAGGCCGTGTTCGGGTTCCCGCTCCTCGTGGCCCTGCTGTTCGCGTCGATGATCCTCCCGACGGACCCGGTGAGCGTCCTCGCCCTGTTCGAGGAGCTCGGCGCACCCGAGCGGCTCTCCGTGCTGGTCGAAGGCGAGAGCCTCATCAACGACGGCGTCGGCGTCGTGCTATTCCTGACGTTCCTCGGGCTCGTCGAGCAGGGCCGGACGGTGGAGTTCCTGCTGGAGCCGAGCGAGCTCGCGCGGACCGCGATGGAGATCACCGTCGTCTCGGTCGGCGGCCTCGTCGTCGGCCTCGTCCTCGGGTACATCGTCTACAGCGTGATGGTGAACCTCGACGACCACATGACCGAGATCGTCCTGACGTTCATCCTCGCGTACGGCTCGTTCCTCGTCGCCGAGCACGTCCTCGCCCGGGTCATCGGCTTTCACCTCTCGGGGGTCATCGCCACCGTCGTCGCCGGGCTGTTCATCGGCAACCGCGGTGCCGAGTACGCGATGAGCCCGCAGACGAAGATCTCCATCTTCAACTCGCTCGAGACGGCCGCGTTCCTCGTCAACACGTTCATCTTCATCACCATCGGGGCGACGACGCCGATCGACCAGCTCGCCGCACACGGGCAGCTCATCCTGCTGGCGATACCGCTCGTCCTCCTCGCCCGGGCGGCGGTCGTCTATCCGATCTCGGCGATCGCCAACCGGCTCGACACCGACTCGCCGGATATCTCCAGGTCGTACCGCCACATCCTGGTCTGGGGCGGACTCCACGGATCGATCCCTATCGCGCTCGTCCTCGGGCTCCCGAGGGTGCTCGCTTCGGGGGAGCCGTTCGCCTTCTACGACGAACTCCGGGCGATGGTGTTCGGCGTCGCCGCCTTCTCGCTGGTCGTCCAGGGGCTGACGATGGGGCGCCTGCTCGATCGGCTCGGGGTCGCCACCCGCTCGGAGAGCGAGGAGCTGTACGAACTGCTCCTCGGGCGGGCCCGGGCGGTCGACGCCGCCGTGGAGGCGGCCGACCGGCTCCACGCCGCGGGGGAGATACCGGAGACCGTCCACGACGACTTCACCTCCGAGTACGGGCGCGAGAAGGCGGACCTGAACGACACCCTCTCGCGGCTCATGAGCGAGCACCCCGAGCTCCGTCGCGAGTCCCTCCTCGCCGGCGAGCGCCGTGTGCTCCAGGAGGAGAAATCGGCCCTGATGGACGCGATACGGAACGGGGTCGTCGGCGACGACCCCGGCGAGCGCCTGCTGGAGGAGGTCGACATCAAGCTCGACCGGGTCCGCTCCGGCGAGACCACCGTCGAGCGGCGCGAGGAGGGCTACGAGGAGTTCTGGCGTCAGCGCGCACGCGAGTTCGGCCTCGACGTCGGCGTTCAGGAGGATCAGGAGGAGGTCGAGGGGACCTCCGAACCGGCGCACGGCGACGACGGCTGACCCGCTTCGGTCCTGTCCCCCACGCCCCCTGACCAGTCGGCGTCCTCCTCCTGCGTACGTTCCTCCCTGACCGCCGTCAGAGTGTAGTAGCCGTTCTCGTGGCAGAACTCAGCACACTCCTCGTTGATCACTCCTCGCGAGATCACCCGGTAGCCGAGGTCGGTCAGGCCCGTCCGGACGGCCGCTTCGGGCGAGCCGAAGCGGCCGGCCGTGTTGGCGACGATGGCGCGCGGTTCGATCGACAGGTTCCGCAGTATCCTCGCCTCGGGTCCGTCACAGTCCAGTACCAGGACGTCACAGGGCGGGAGGGCCCTCGCGGGTACCGCCGGCGCGTCCCCAACCTCCCCGATCGGTTTGTCGACCCGCTCGATGAGGGCGTGGAGGACGGAGATCCGGTCGCTCAGACCGTCGTACTCCGCGGCTTTTCGGATATCGCGGACGCGTTCCTCCGCGGCCTCGTAGGTGAGGACGGTCCCCGACTCCCCGGCGTGCCGTGCGGCCACGACCGTCGTCACGCCGAACCCGCCGCCGACGATCACGACCGTGTCGCCCTCCGAGACCTGTTCGCGTATGCCGTCGACGGTCCCGGAGTCGTAGTTCGGCTGGTCCCGGGCGCGCCACGAGACGGCGGGGAACAGCCAGTCGAGGGGCCGCTCGAAGACGTTCACGTAGACGGAGTTGTACTGGGCCTGCCTCTCCTTCGGGAGGTAGGGTCGGACGCGCTCGAACAGTCGCCCGAGACCCTCGTAGAGATCCCCGGTCGTTCCGCTCGTCAGCAGGTCGGCGCACAGTTGTCGTAACTGTCCCACGTTTCAATTATAGGGAGCTTCCACGCCTAATAACAGTTTTGCTTGCAGAAAATTTATGCTCTCAAGATTAGACATCATGCCTCCGTTCGGGTTTCCCCGAGAGGGGATTCCGATAGCCCCGCCCCGGCTCAGAACGGCGGGACGACGTAGGCTCCCGAGGGCGTGAGTAGCTCGCGGACGCCGAGGAGGAGGGTGCCCGTCACGGCGAGCAGGACAACCGTCCTGACCACCCACAGCCAGGCCGACGGGAGCGTCGAGGTCTCGCTGAGGCCGGTCCCCTGTGTGATCTCGTCGACGGCGTCGTCGGCGAGAACCCAGCCGACGAAGGTCACGACCAGCAGCACCGCCAGCGGGAGGAAGAGGTTGACCGCGATCCCGTCGAACCACGACAGCCAGGCGGTGTCCCACGCCGAGGGGACGCCCAGCGCGAAGACGACCGCCCCGAGCCCGACCGCGGTCCCCTTCCGCCCGAACCGGTAGTGGTCGATGACGTAGGAGGTGACGACCTCGAGCAGCGAGATGGCTGATGAGAGCGCCGCGATGAGGACGACGGCGAAGAAGACGAAGCCCACGGCCCGTCCGGCGGGGAGTTCGGCCAGCGCCGTCGGCACGCTGATGAACACCGCCCCCGGCCCGGCGGTGTCGGGCGAGACGCCCTGTGCGAACAGCAGGGGGAAGACGACGAACCCAGCGAGCACGCCGATGAAGGTGTTGAACACGGCGATCGTGCCGCCGTCGACGCCGAGGTTCCGGTCCTCGCCGATGTACGAGGCGTACGTGATCATGACGCTGAACCCGAGCGAGAGCGAGAACAGCGCCTGACCGACCGCCGCGGGGACGACCGTGGTGAGGTTCGAGAGGATCGCGTCGACCTCCGGTGTGAGGAAGAACCCGTACCCGGCCCCGCCCCCGGGGAGCGTCGCCGCGTAGGCCGCGATGGCGAGCATGAGCACCACCACGCCCGGCACCATGAACTTCGTCGCCAGCTCGATCCCTCCCTCAACGCCGAAGGCGACGATACCGACGGTCAGTAGCATGAAGACGGCGTGCAGCACGAGCGCCTCCGGTCCGGCGGAGACGGCACCGAAGTAGTCCGCGGGGTTACCCAGGTATCCCCCGGTGACGCTGCCGACGAGGTAGCGGATCACCCACCCGCCGATGACGCTGTAGTACGACAGCACCCAGAACCCGGTGAGGACGCCGAGGGCCCCGACGGCCTTCCAGCGCGGGTGACCCAGTCGGTCGAACGCGTCGATGGCGTTGAGGTTCGCCCGCCGCCCGACGACGAACTCCGCCAGGATGGCGGGGACCCCGACGAGCGCCACCGCGACGAGGTAGACGACCAGGAACGCCGCCCCGCCATTGGTCGCGGTCTGGAACGGGAACCGCCAGATGTTCCCCAGACCGACCGCGCTCCCGACGGACGCGAGGATGAACCCGAGCCGCGTCGCCCACGTCTCCCTGTCTGCCATTTCCGTTCACGTAGTCCGGGCCCGCCTGAAAAGTCGTACGAAAGGGACCGGTGCGGGAGGACCGCGGGGACCGCCCACGAGAGGGGAACGTATAACAGCCGTGCCGTCACAGGCCCACTCATGGCCCTACGGATGCCGCCGTTGCGCGACGCCCACGCGGAGCGGGGCGCGAAGTTCACCGAGTTCGGCGGCTGGGACATGCCCGTCGAGTTCGACTCGATCAGAACCGAACACGAGGCGGTCAGGGGGTCGGCGGGGATATTCGACGTCTCGCACATGGGCCAGATCGAGGTGTCGGGACCGGACGCGCTCGCGCTCACCGACCGGCTCACCACCAACGACGTCTCGGCGCTCGACCCCGGCGACGCCCAGTACGCGGCCATCACCGACGAGGAGGGGGTCATGCTCGACGACGTCGTCGTCTATCGCCTCCCCGAGGGCGGCGAGGCCGACTACCTGTTCGTCCCGAACGCCGGCCACGACGTGGAGGCCTTCGACCGGTGGGTGGACTACCGCGACGAACACGACCTCGACGCGACGGTGGAGAACGTCACCGCCGACGTGGCGATGTTCGCCGTCCAGGGGCCCGACGCGGCCGACCACGTGGCCGATGCGGTCGGAGCGGTCGCGCGGGACCTCTCCTTCTTCGAGGCGATGTACGCGACCGTCGAAGGGGTCGAGGTACTGCTCTCGCGGTCGGGATACACCGGCGAGGACGGGTTCGAACTGATCTGTCCGGCCGACACCGCCGGGACGGTCTACGGGGCGTTCGAGGGGCTCCAGCCCTGCGGGCTCGGCGCGCGTGACACGCTCCGCATCGAGATGGGCTTTCTCCTCTCGGGGCAGGATTTCGATCCCGAGACCGACCCCCGGAACCCGTTCGAGGCCGACATCGGCTTCGCGGTCGACCTCGACACCGAGTTCGTCGGCCGGGACGCCCTCGCGGCGGCGAAGGAGGCCGGCATCGAGGAGCGGCTGATCGGCTTCGAACTCCTCGAACGGGGGGTCCCCCGCCACGGCTACGACGTCGTCGACACCGACGGGCGGATCATCGGCACCGTCACCTCGGGAACGATGTCGCCGACGCTCGGCGACCCGATCGGAATGGGGTATCTCCCGGTCGAGTACGCCGATCCGGGGACGGCTCTGCGGGTGGTCGTCCGCGGCGAACAGAAGGAGGCCCGCGTCCGGAACACACCGTTCATACAATGAGCTTCGACGTACCCGACGACTGTCAGTATCTGGAGACACACGAGTGGGCCCGGCGGACGAACGGGACCGCTCGGGTGGGAATCACCGACTTCGCACAGGACGAGCTCGGCGACATCGTGTTCGTCGAACTCCCCGCCGAGGGCGACCGCATCGAGGCCGACGAGGAGTTCGGCGTCATCGAGTCGATCAAGGCCGTCTCGGACCTCTACGCACCGGTGTCGGGCACCGTCTCGGCGGTCAACGAGGAGCTGTTCGACGCGCCGGAGCTCGTCAACGACTCGCCGTTCGAGGACGGCTGGATGCTCGAGGTCGAGTACGACGACGGCTCCGAGTTCGACGACCTGCTCTCGCCGGCGGAGTACGCCGAGCAGACGGAGTAAGCGTCGCGAGGAGGCGGGCTCAGCGGACGGTGTCGCTTCCACGTCCGTCCGTTCCATCGGCAGCGAACGGTTCCCTCGGGACGGGGAGATCCCGGATCTCGATCCGTGCGCCGTCGCCGTCCGCCTCGACCGCCGAGACGGTTCCGCCGTGGCTCTCGACGATGTCGTCGACGATGGCCAGCCCGAGCCCGGTCCCGCCGGTCGAGAAGCCGCGCTCGAACACCCGGTCGCGCTCCTCCGCCGGGATACCGGGTCCGTCGTCGACGACCGCACAGCCCGATTCGAGGGGCTCGACGGCGATCGAGACCGTCTCGCCGCCGTGCTCGACGGCGTTCCGGAACAGGTTCTCGAACAGCCGCTGGAGCCGCTCGGGGTCGCCGTCGACGGACGGGAGATCCTCCCCGGCGTCGAGGCTGGCCTCGGGGGTCCCGACGGCACTCCAGGCTCTGTCGACCACCCGTCGGAGGGTGACCCGTTCGCGGTCCGCGGTCCCCTCCCCCTCGCGGGCCAGGGCGAGCACGTCCTCGATGAGCCGATCCATCCGCTGCGCGCCGTCGAGAACGTCGTCGACGTGGTCGAGGTCGCCGGTCTCGCGGGCGAGCTCCGCCCGCCCGACGATGACCGACAGCGGGCTCCGGAGGTCGTGAGAGACCACGCTCGCGAACTCGTCGAGCCGCTCGTTCTGGCGCTCCAGGGCATCCTGGTGGGCCGCGCGGTCGAGCGCCGTCTGGCCCGTCCTCGCGTACACCACGACGAGGTCGCGGCTCCGGTCGTCGAACTCGCGGGTCGGTGGCAGCGTCACCGCCAGCAGCCCGTGCTCGGACAGGGGGACGTAGAGCCGCTCGCGCTCGTTCGGCGCGCCGACGATCCGCTCCTCGCCGTCCCGGAACCCCTCGGCTCCGGAACGGTCGGGGGCGGTCGGCGTCCCCTCGACGGCGGGTTCGAGTCCCGACGGCCCGTTCAGCCAGACGGCACAGCTCGCGTCCGGAATCGCACGCTCGATCCCCTCCGCGAGCAGTTCGGCGACGCGGGCCTCCTCCTGGGTGCCGAGGAGCGAGTGGCTGGTCTCGCTCAGCTGTGAGAGCCGGTCGCGCTCGGCCGCGTACATCAGCGCGTTCGTGCGGGCCTCCTCGGCCCGGCGGGCCGCCTCTACGGCCCGGACGGACTGTAGACCGATCAGCAGACCGCCGACGGTCCCCAGCCCCGAGAAGAAGAGTACCTGGAGGGTCAGCCGCGCGCGGCTCGTCACGCCGGTTCCGGTGAGATCGGCACCGAGGTAGACGACGAGGGCGACCCCGCCGCCGAGCGTGACGAGGCTACCGAACACCCACCGCGCGACCGTCCAGTAGGTCGCCGCGTCGAGGCTGCTCCAGAGCATGTAGACGAGGCCGGCGAGCAGGAGGACGCCGGGCATCGCGACCACCGCGGTCATCAGCTCCCCGGTACCGAACCGGACGTCGTGCGCGACGGCGGCGGCGACGAGGCCGATACCGAGGACCGTCAGGGCCGTCGCTGGCACCGCACCACCGCCCTGTTCCGCGGTCGCAGTCACGTCCGGGATTTCAGGAGGACTCCGGTAGGCCTTTCGCCCGACTCACTGCTCGATTCCCGGCGGAGATCCCCCGTACGGCCCGCCCGATGCTCAGACGAACCGAGTCGTTCATAGGCCGGCCCTCGTTAGCGCCAGCCATGAACCAGGAGGTACGTACCCGTGGGCAGTAACCGGGGCAGTCCGTTCGCGCCGCACACGACAGCCGAGCGCGACGCGATGCTGGAGGTGGTCGGCGTCGAGAGCGAGGAGGCGCTGTTCGACGTCCCCGAGCCGGTCCGGTTCGACGGTTCGCTCGGCATCGAACCCCGCGACGAGCGGAGCCTCGTCCGGGAGGTCACGGCGACGCTCGGGCGCAACGACGACCTCGTCGAGTTCCTCGGCCGGGGGCGACACGCCCACTACGTCCCCTCGGTCGTCGATCACCTCGCCGACCGCTCGGAGTTCCTCACCAGCTACACCCAGTACCAGCCCGAGGTCGCACAGGGGTTCCTCCAGGCGCTGTTCGAGTACCAGTCGCTGCTGGTCGAACTCACGGGGCTCCCGGTGGCGAACTGCTCGATGTACGACGCGGCGACGGCGCTCGGCGAGGCCGCGACGCTCGCCTCCCGGGTCCGGGCGACGACCGGCGACCGGGTGCTCGTCCCCGAACACCTCTCCGAGGGTCGCCGCGAGGTCCTGGAGAACTACGTCGTCGGGGGCGACCTCTCGGTCGAGTCATACCCGATGGACGACGGCGCGGTCGACGTCGACGCCCTCGCGGACCTCGTCGACGAGGACTGCGTGATGCTCTACGTCGAATCACCGACCGTCCGCGGAGTGATCGAGGAGTCCCTCTCGGAGATGGGGACGCTCGCGGACGAGCACGAGACGCTCTACGTCCTCGGATCCGACCTCGTGGCGCTCTCGCTGCTCGAACGCCCCGCCGACGTCGGTGCCGACGTGGTGGTGGGCGACGCCGCGCTCGGGCTCCCCACCGCCTACGGGATGGGTCTCGGGCTGTTCGCCTGCCGCGAGGAGTTCCTCCGGCAGGTCCCCGGCCGGCTGGTCGGCGCGGGCGAGGACAGCACGGGCGCGCGAGCGTACACGCTCACACTCCAGACCAGGGAACAGCACATCCGCCGCGAGCGGGCGACCTCGAACATCTGTACGAACCAGGCGTGGGTCGCCCTGCGCGCGGCGATGCACGCCTTCTCGCTCGGACCCGACGGGCTCCAGTCGCTCGCATCCGACTGCGTCACCTGGGCCGACGAACTCGCGGCACGACTCGACGGCGTGACGGGGCTGAAGGCCCCCGTCCACGACCGCCACCACATGCGCGAGTTCCTCGTCAACACCGACCAGCCCGCCCGCGCGGTCGCCGACGACCTCCGTGACTCGGGGTACGCCGTCCACGTCGTCGGCGAGCACCGGATTCAGGTCTGCGTGACCGACACCAACCACGACCGCGTCGACGGGTTCGTCGACGCCTTCGAGGAGGCCGCACGATGAAGTACGATCAGGCACGCTGGACGGACGACTCCGGGGAGCTGTACGAACCGCTCCTCTCCGAGAAGTCGAACGAGCGGGTCGAGGCCGGGAGCGGAAACGGGGACGAGAACGCGAGCGGCTCGCCGCTCCCCGACGACCTGACCCGCGACTCGCTCGAACTGCCCGCCCCCTCCGAACCCGAACTGGCCCGCCACTACACGCGGCTCTCGCAGATGAACTACGGCGTCGAGTCCGGGCCGTTCCCCCTCGGGTCGTGTACGATGAAGTACAACCCGAAGTTCACCGAGGACATCGCGGCCCACCCCGCGGGGCTGGTCCACCCGGGCCGTGACCCCGAGACGGTCCAGGGGAACCTCGAACTGCTCTACGGGCTTCAGGAGCAGCTCGCGACCATCGGCGGGATGGACGCCGTGACGCTCCAGCCGCCCGCCGGTGCCGCGGGGGAGTTCACGGGCATCCTGATCGCCCGGGCCTACCACGAGTCCCGGGACGACGACCGGAGCGAGGTGGTCATCCCCGAGAGCGCCCACGGGACGAACTTCGCGACGGCGGCGATGGCCGGCTACGACGTCGTCTCGCTCCCGAGCGACGAGGACGGACGGGTCGACCTGGAGGCGCTGGAGGCCGCCCTCTCCGAGGAGACCGCGGCCCTGATGCTCACGAACCCCAACACGCTCGGGCTGTTCGAGCGCGACATCGAGGAGATCGCGGAGATGGTCCACGATTCGGGGGGACTGCTCTACTACGACGGCGCGAACCTCAACGCGCTCCTGGGACAGGCACGCCCTGGCGACATGGGGTTCGACGTGATGCACTACAACGTCCACAAGACGTTCGCGACGCCCCACGGCGGGGGTGGCCCCGGTGCCGGCCCCGTCGGTGTCGTCGAGGAACTCGCCGAGTTCCTCCCCCGGCCGCACGTCCGACGGGCCGGCGGCGGGTACGAACTCTACGATCCCGAGCAGTCGATCGGGAAGGTCCACGGCGACCTGGGCAACTGGCTCGTCCTCGTGAAGGCCTACGCCTACATCGCCAGGCTCGGCGACGAGGGGCTCGCCGACGCGAGCGCCAAAGCCGTCTTGAACGCGAACTACCTCGCCTCGCGGATCGACTACGAGATCCCCTTCGGACCGTTCCACCACGAGTTCGTCGCCAGCGCGGGCGAGCAGGACGCCGCCGACGCCGCGAAACGGATGCTCGATCACGGTGTCCACCCGCCGACGACGAAGTGGCCGGAGATCGTCGACGAGGCGCTGATGACCGAACCCACCGAGGGCGAGAGCCGCCGGTCGCTCGACCACCTCGCGGCGGCGTTCGAGGCCGTCCGCGAGGAGGACACGGAGACCCTGGAGACCGCCCCCGAACGCACGGCCGCCCGGCGCATCGACCAGGCGGATGCGGCGCGGAACCCGCGGCTCTCCTGGCAGTCCCTCGACGACGAGGAGTGACTGCGAACGGCCCGCTCACCCCCTATCCCGGCGTTCGCGACCCATCGGCGAACGCCCGAACTGCCCTTTCCGACCTCCCGGGGAACGTCGAACTCGGCACGGCGGGCGGCAGGTAACCCGGGTTCCGCCTCAGAGTTCGAGGACCTGTCGTATCTGCCCGCCCGCTTCGAGGGCGGCCATCGCCTCGTTCACCTCCGCGAGCGGCCGAGTGTCCGTGACCAGGGGATCGAGCGAGAGCCGGCCGTCGACGACGAGGTCGGCGAGCTTCGGGATGGCGAGCGACAGGTTGTACGACCCCGAGAGCGATCCTCTGATGGCTTTCTCGCCGAACAGCATCCCGTAGACGTCGAGGTCGACGCTCCGGTGACCGAACGCGGGTACCCCGACAACGATCACCTCGCCCCGCGAACCGACGGCGTCGAGCGCCTGCGTGATGACCGCCTCGTGGCCCGTCATCTCGAAGGCGTAGTCCGCGCCCCCGGGACGGATCTCCCGTATCCGCTCGGCGACGTCGTCCACGTCGTTCGGGTTCACGGTGTGTGTCGCACCCATCTCCTCCGCGAGGTCGAGCTTCTCGTCGACGAGGTCGACGGCGATCACCGTGGAGGCGTCGCGGATCCGCGCGGCCTGGATCCCGTTGAGGCCAACCCCGCCCGCCCCGAAGATCACGACCGAGGACCCGAGTTCGATATCGGCGGTGTTCTCGACCGCGCCGAACCCGGTGAAGACGCCACACCCCAGGAGACACGCCCGGTCGAAGGGCAGTTCCTCCGGGATCGGGATCGCGACGTCCTGCGTGACGAGCGTGTGCCCGGTGAACGAGGAGACGCCGAGGCAGTGGTGGATCGGCTCGCCAGCGCGGGCGAAGGGGACGTTCCCGTTGCGGAGGCGTCCCGACTCGTTCGCGGGCACGCGGCGTTCACAGAGATGCGAGAGACCCTCGCGGCACCGCCGGCACCGACCGCAGGCGATGCGCCCGAGGACGACGTGGTCGCCGGGTTCGAGGCCCTGCACCTGCTCGCCCACCTCGCGAACGACGCCCGCCCCCTCGTGGCCCAGCACCAGCGGGTAGGGGACGTCGAAGTGGCCGAGCGCGAACCCGACGTCCGTGTGACAGAGGCTCGTCGCGCAGATTTCGACGAGGACCTCCTCGCCCGCCGGGTCCTTCACCTCGACCGGCTCGACGGAGACCGGACGACTCTCCGCGAAGTCGTGATCGTCCGTCGGCGCTTCGAGGACCGCGGCCATCGACTCGGTCGGCATGAGCCGTCACTCTCTCCGGGGGGTGATATACTGTGTGTCGGTGGCGTACGGGTCACGATCCCGCCCGCTCCTTCGATGCCGACCCTCACGCCGGTCCCCCGGCGGTGTCGGCGGCCGGGGCCGACCGGAACCGGGAGAGTGCGGCGGTACAGACGAGGCCGGCGGCGGCCCCGAGCGCGAGCGTCACGAACGCGAGGCCGAACCCCGAGTAGTCGAGGGCGAGCCCGAACACCACCGGCGAGATCACCGTCGCGAAGAAGCCGACGAACGACTGGACCGACAGGGCGGTCCCGACGCGGTCGTCGGCGACCGCCTCGGTGACCGCGGTCGAGGTCGGCGAGCTGTCGGCGGTCAGCGCGAGCCCGTAGACCAGGAGCAGCGCCACGAGTGCCGGCAGCGACAGCCCGGCGAGCGCGACGATCGAGGCGCTGATGAGCCCGCTCACCGCGAGCGCGACCGCGACGGTCCGGGCCCGGCCGATGCGGTCGGAGAGCCACCCTCCCACGAGGTTGCCGGCCCCGCCGACCGCCATCGTCACCCCTACCAGTGTCCCGGCGAGAGCCGTCCCGCCCGCGGCCACGACCGCCGGGACGGTCACGAGGAACGCGAGCAGCCAGTTCCTGACCCCGAGGACCTCCCAGGAGTGAAAGGAGTAGACCCCGACGGCCGAGAGGTACGTCCGGTTGCGGAGCAGCGACAGGTCGAACGAGAACCCCCCGCTCTCTCCGCTCTCTCCGCTCTCGTCGCCGCGAGCCGTCGCCGACGGGCTCTCCCTCGCCAGCGCGAGGAACGCGGGGCCGGCGACGAGCGCGCCGACGCTGGTCGCGGCGACGGCCGTCCGCCAGCCGACGGCCGCCGCGATGTTCGACGCCAGGAGAAACGAGAGCCCGCTGGAGAACGAGAACCCGCCCACGTAGACGCCCATCGCCCGCCCCCGTTCGGATTCGGGGTACCAGTCGCTGACGAAGCGCATCCCGGGGACGTAGATCCCCGCCATCGCCATCCCGCCGAGAAAGCGGAGGGCGGTGCCGACGAGGAACCCGTCGGCCACTCCCGCGAACGCGAGGCTCGCGACGCCCGTCCCGACCGCGCCGACGGCGACGACCGGGCGCGGCGAGTACCGATCCGCGAGCATCCCCATCGGGATGATGGCGAGCATGTAGCCGGCCTGGAACGCGCCGAAGATGACCCCGGCGTCGGTTCCCGAGAGGCCCCAGTCCTCGACGATCAGCGGGAGCACGGCCGAGTAGTTGAACCAGACGAGCACCGACAGGAGGAGGGTGCCGGTCGCGACGGCGAGCATCCGGGTCCGGCCGCGCATCCGGTTCAGCCCTCCCCACCCGACGGATCGACGGCGAACCGTCCGTTCGTTCCGACGGAAGGCCACACTCCCGGCCCGCGCGGGGCGTGGCGTCCCCTCCGACCGCACTCCTCGATGAACGACGTGACTCGCGTCCGGGGTTCCTCGGACCGATCGGTCATACCCCCTCCCTGACCCCGCCCCCTCTTGATTCGCCCGCTCGATCGTCGCTCCAACTCTTTTCCGGATCCGCGTGCCAATGATCCGGGCATTTCGTATCTCGGTATACGGTTTATGGCCCCGGTCTGGGAGGCAACGTCCCCGACCGGAGTCAGTGACACGACTTATAACCGGAACGCCCCGACCTCCCGGCAGATGGTGGTTTCGTCCTACCGCGTGGGGTTCCTGGAGGGGGAGGGCCGCTCGCCGGAGGAGCGGGCGGCGTTCGAGTGGTGTGCCGACGTGTTCGACGCCGAACGGCTCTCGCTGGAGACGATCGCGTCCGGCAGCATGGATCTCGACCGATTCGACGCGCTCTGGTGGCATCACGACCGGCCGCTCCCGGAGTCGGGTGTGGGGAACTGTACCGAGGTGCTCTCCGACTACCTCGGGGCGGGCGGCGGCCTCCTGCTGACGCTCCGCGCGCTGGAGGCCGTCGAGGTTCTGGGTATCGACCCCGTTCCACCCGACGTCGCGGGCGAGACGCGCGTCGAGGAGCCGATCGGCTACCTGGCTCACGCGCTGTACGCGGACCACCCCATTCTCTCGGGGCTCGGCGACTCCATTCGGGTCCACACGCGCGGCCCCGGCGGGCGGGCGGCGGGTGCGTGGTACGAGGCCGTTCTCCCTGCGCACGGGGACGTCCTCGGGGCGACCGTCGAGGGCGAGATCGACCACCCATCGCGGTCGGCGCTCTGCTCGTGGCGACCCGGTGACGGGCTGGTCGTCGGTGCGGGGGTCGCACTCGAGTTCGCGGAGCTCGACGACGACCCGTTCGCACACGCGGGGGCGGCGCTCGTCCGGAACGCCCTCGTGACGCTCGCTCGCGGTCCCGAGTCGTTCGCGGGGATGGACGTCGAACCGACCGGTCGCTACGGGGGGACGTCCCACCTGTCGTCGATGCGCCGGACGCTCGAACCCGACCACCACCGCCCGGCCTACCACCTCGCGCCCCCGGCGAACTGGCTGAACGACCCGAACGGACTCGTCCACTGGGACGGCCGGTACCACCTGTTCTACCAGTACAACCCCGCGGGCCCGTTCCACGGGTCGATCCACTGGGGGCACGCCTCCAGCGAGGACCTCGTCACCTGGCGCGACGAGCCGGTCGCGCTCGCGCCCGACCCGGACGGACCGGACCGCGACGGTTGCTGGTCGGGGTGTATCGTCGACGACGACGGCACGCCGCGGGCGGTCTACACCGGCGGCAGGGACAGACGACAGCTCCCCTGCCTGGCGACCGCGACCGACGACACCCTCCGGCGGTGGGAGAAGGACCCCGCGAACCCCGTCGTCCCCGAGTCTCCCGACGACCCCGACATCCTCGAGACCGAGGACTGGGCCGCGGAGTTCCGCGATCACTGCATCTGGCTCGAGGGCGACACCTGGTACCACCTGATCGGATCGGGCGTGACCGACGTCGGCGGGACGGTCCTCCTGTACGAGTCGGAGGGCGACCTCCGGGACTGGCAGTACCGGGGGCCGATACTGGTCGGTGACTGGCCGAGTGCGGGCCCCATCTGGGAGTGTCCGGAGGTGCTGTTCTTCGAGGAGTGGGACCTGCTACACGTCTCGAACATGGACAACGTGGACTACTTCGTCGGCGAGATGGATATCGAGGAGGGGACGTTCCACGTCGAGGACTCGGGACGCCTCGACTACGGCGGCTTCTACGCCCCACAGTCACTCGAAACGCCCGACGGACGCACCCTCACGTGGGGGTGGCTGCCCGAGGCACGCGGCCCGGCCGAGCAGTGGGACGCCGGCTGGTCGGGGACGCTCTCGGTCCCACGGGTCCTCGACGTCGACGCGGACGGGACCCTTCGACAGCGCCCGGCCCGGGAGGTCCAGTCGCTCCGGGGTCGACACGTCGGCTACGAGGCGGTCCCCGCGGGCCCGTCCCCGACAGTACTCGACGTCCGCGGTCGGTCGCTGGAACTCGCACTGGAGGTCTCACTCGGCGACGCCGAGGCCTTCGAGCTCGGCGTCCTCGAATCCCCCGACGGGAACGAGCGGACGGCCGTCCGATGGGAGGGGGTCGACGTGGTGCTCGACCGCCGGCAGAGCGCCGGGGCCGACGGTCGCACGGGCGCGACGACCGACCCTATACGTATGCCCGTCGCCGACGAGGACCCCCTCTCGCTGCACGTCTTCGTCGACGGATCCGTCGTCGAGGTGTTCGCCAACGAACGACGGTGTCTCACCGGGCGGGTCTATCCCGGCCCGGAGAGTACTGGAGCTTCGATCCGAGGGATCGAGGGGGAGGCGACCGTCGAGCGTATCGATGCCTGGGAACTCTCGGACGGCTTCGACTGGGAATCCGGCTAGAAGCCGTCCGTTCCGCCGGGCTCCGGATGCCCCCCTTCCCGCCCGTAGCCCGACGGCTCGGCCGCCCGCTCGTCGAACGGCGAGTCCGGGAGCGGCTCGGAGCCGAGCGGGATGTGGCCGTGTTCGAGCGTCCCGACGATACGGGAGCGGTCGCCGTCGAGTTCGATCCGGAGGGTCGGCGCGAGCGTCCCGCCGAATCGCCGGAACTGCTCGCTCTCGGGGAGCTGTGCCACCTCGTCGAGCGACGGGCGATCGTAGTCGAAGTAGCCGAAGAAGCTGTTCACGAGGAGGTCGTCGGGGTGGTCGAACGCGAGCCAGGAGTAGGCCTGGAACGGCGCGTTTTCGGGGTTGGCGACGACGAGCCCCGAGTCGTTCAGCGGCCGGTACTCCCCGCGGAGCGAGTCGGCGACGAACCCGTAGAACCCGTCGACTCCGTC
The DNA here is from genome assembly GCF_037335815.1 of Salinirubellus litoreus. NCBI lineage: Archaea > Methanobacteriati > Methanobacteriota > Halobacteria > Halobacteriales > Natronomonadaceae > Salinirubellus > Salinirubellus litoreus. The sequence continues at coordinate 2,276,667 of NZ_CP147841.1, forward strand.
GATCCCGGGCGCGAACGTGTGGCGGTGGCTGGAGACGAACAGGTAGTACCGACCGTCCCGGCGGACGACGTGCGGTCGTTCGAGCTCCTGGTTCACACAGACGGCGTCCAGCAGCGGCTCCCTGAGTTCCCACTCGGTCGGGTCGCCGGTCGGCGACTCGGCGAGGCCGACGCTCCCGTTGAACTCCTGCTGTGCCGGGTCGCCGCCGCAGGCCTCCGAGCCCTCCGGGACGGGCGTGTTCCCCTCGAACACGAGATACGTTCTACCGGTTTCGGGGTCCTCGTAGAACCAGGGGTCCCGGAAGGTGTAGGTCATTCCCCGGGACTGGGACTCGGTCTCGTAGCGGTCGCCGTCGGGATGGAGGACGGCGCGGTGCTCCCAGGGCCCCTCGATGCGCAGCCCCTCCTCGTCGGCCTCGACGGTCCCGCCGTCGGCCATCGCGAGGTACTGGGTGTAGCTCAGGTGCGCCTCGTCGCTCTCGCCGGCCGCCGTGTAGTAGAGGTAGACGTCGCCGTCGTCGTGCAGCACCGACCCCGCCCACTGCCGCGATCCGAGCTCGCCGCCCGAGAAGACCGGCCCCCCCGAGTGCCAGCGACGGCCGTCGCGGGAGTAGAAGTACCGGATAGTCGCGACGTCGTGACGCTTGCCCGGGAGGAGGTCCGACGGGGCCGTGAGCGAGAGGATCACCCGCCAGCCGTCGATCTCGGCGATCGAACCGTCGCGGTTCCGGAGGAGCCACGTGTCCCAGATGTGGACCGACGGGTCGAGCGGCCGGTCGGGCGGGTAGATGATCGGCGCGACCGTCCCCGCGTCCCGGCCGACCCGGGTGGCCCGTTCGCGGGTCCACGCGGGGGTCGCCGCTCCCCTCCGCGTCGCGTCGTCCTGATCGCTCATACCCGACCCTGGCGCAGCCGGGCGATTGAAGCTTGCTACATCCGGCGAACCGGATCGACGCCCGAGCCGGGCGAGAGACCGCCCCGCCGTCGCCGGGGGACCGACCGCTCGCTCCCGATACGCTACCGCTGTGAGTCGCGGAGGATGAGCGGTCCGATGGCGAGCGTTCGCTTCGCGACGGTGGCGATGCGGGCGATGTAGGAGAGCAGGAGCAGGAACGGCAGCATCGAGACGGTGAACGCGGCGGCGATGATCCAGAGGACGTTACCGATACCGAGCGTCGTGCCCTCGATGGTCCCGTTCCCGGTGAACGCCAGCGTACAGCCGGCGACGAACAGCGCCGGGACCGCCGTGTAGACGATGAGCCGCGAGAGGTCGATGAGCGCCCACTGGAAATAGAGCGTCTTGATGTGCTCGCGGGCGGGGCCGAACATCGTGAGGACGGTCCTGAGCTCGTCGAGGAGGTGCTCGCTCTCCGCCGAGAGGCTGTCCGCGTGTTCCTCGTCGATGCGGTCGACCTGGAATATCTTCCACCCGTAGTTGAAGTTGAGCGCGGCGAACAGCACGTCGAAGGTCCCGAACGCCGCGCCGTCGAGCTGGTCGGTCACCTCGTCCGCGTTCCCGGTCAGGCTCTCGGTGAACTCGTCGACCTCCGCGCGGAGGTCGTCGTCGTCGCTGCCCGAGACGGTATCACGCAGCGCTTTCGCGCGCCGACGGGTCGCGTCGACGAGGTGTCGGAGGAACGCGGACGGGTCGACGGGCGTCGGCCTGCCGATCAGTTCGCCGGTGTAGTCCCGGAAATCCATCGTGTTGCTCATCCGCTCGTGCTGGTCGCCGAGCGGCCCGTTCTCCTGGGAGATGACGAGCTGGCTGATGGTGACGACGAGGGTCGTTCCGGTGATGATCGCCCCGAGTAGCGTCGAGAACATGGTTCCGATCGTGTCGCCCGACCGGAGCGCCGACTCGAATCCCGGGTGTCCGAACGCACCCACCAGGACGAACGCGGCGAAGAGACCGACGGCCAGTACCGCGGTGACGAACAGCCGGTTCGCGCTGAGCAGCACCCACAGTTTGAATCGGCTCTCGTCCGCCCGTTCACGCATCGTATCCGCCGTGCCGATCTCCGTGTCGCCCTCGGTCTCGATCCGCGTGTCGGACTCCGCGTCGGCGTCGATATCGGTTCCCCCTCCGGCGCTCATACCTCCTCCGCGGCGGGACGCTTGAACAGCAGGTACTTCGTCCCCCCTCCCACGTAGTCGATGGTTCCGACCAGCTCCCAGCCGTCGCTACCGAGCTCGTTCAGCTCGTCCGTCGGGTCGACCGCCTCCTTCTTCGTCGATCCGCGCGGGGGTCGGAGGGTCTCGTACTCCCAGTCGGTCCGCTCCGTCGAGGTCATGTGCGAGCCACGACCGGTGTCCGCAAAAACCGTCTGCATGCGTACCCGCCGGGGAAAGGGTCCACCGGTCCTCGTTTCCAGCTCGTCGCTCCCCGGGCCCTCTACCCGTTACGACACGGCTTCACCGGCCCGCTTCGGGGGTACCACGGCTCGCTCGTCGCTCTCGTCGTTCTCGCCGCGGCTCGCCTACGCGGTCTGGGAGGTGTCGACGTTCCCGTCGATCCGGACGAACCCGTAGTCACACTCGGGACAGTGCCACTTCTCCTTCCGGCCGAGCTGGACGGTCATGCTCGCGGCCTTGTAGAACTCGCGGTCCTCGCCGCAGGCCGGGCAGTAGTGTTCGAGCGCGAGGCTCATGGTCGATACTGTGGCCGGGCGGGAATTCAACCTACTGGTTTCCCCGACATCGGGGGATGAACCGTATGCCGCGATACGGAACCTGGCTCCCGTGGACCGGCGGGGTCGCGGCCGGATCCGGGGCCGTCGAGTCCCGCGATGGTCCCGTCGTATCCCTCGGTCGGCACGAAACGCGTCCCTCCTCACGAGTCGCTCTCAGCCGATCTCACCTCCTCCGTCAGGTGTCACCGCGCCATCGCCCACGTATTCCGATCTCCGACGACGGAGCGACGTTCGTTCGAGTCGGTGGCCGAGTGGCTCACTCGGACGGCTCGCGTGATCGAATTCGGCTCGCCGACCCGGCCGGACGCCGCCCGGCGTGTGCGGTGCCCCGGTCCGGTCCGCGACACTCATCGGATTCTCGCGGAGGGATCGCCGTCGGTGGTCGGGTATAAGTCCTCGGCATCCCTGGCGTCGGACGTGAAGATATACACCGGCCGCGGCGACGAGGGGATGACCGACCTCCGGGACATGTCCCGGGTATCGAAGACGAGCCCGCGGATCGAGGCCTACGGCACCGTCGACGAGGCCAACAGCGTCATCGGAACGATCCGGCCCTCGGGGTACGACGACGTCGACGAGCGGCTCGAAACGATACAGAACCACCTCCACGTGGTCCAGGCGGACTTCGCCAACCCCGACGCCGACGACGAGGACGCCCCGCACCTCCGCGAGGAGCACGTCGAGGTCCTGGAGGAGTGGATGGACGCCTTCGACGAGGAGCTCGACCCCCTGCAGTCGTTCATCCTGCCCGGGGGGAGTGAGCCGGGGGCAGCCCTCCACCACGCCCGGGCGGTCGTCCGCCGGGCCGAGCGCCGGTCGATCGAACTCGCGTCGAAGGAGCCGATCAACGAGACCGCCGTCGCGTATCTCAATCGGCTCTCGGACGCGCTGTTCGTCTTCGCCCGACTCGTCAACAAACGCGAGGGCGTCCGCGAGGAGTCACCGACGTACTGACCTGCCAACTCCCGCCGTGCTCAGCGGCGCACGAACCGCGAGAGCCGATCCCTGATACCGTCCTCGCCGAGCGTGAGGTAGTAGGCGTCGCCGCGGTCCTCGTAGTAGCCCTCGACGCGGCGCTTCACCTCGAAGCCGACGTGCTCGTAGAACTCCAGGGCGTTCCGGTTCGTGGTCCGCGCGTGACAGGAGACGCTCGAGTGCTCGTCGGCGACCTCCGCGACCAGACACTCGCCGAACCCCTCGCCCCGGTAGTCGGGATCGACCGCGAGAAAGAGGATGTAGCCGTCCCGTCGGGTGGCGGCGAAGCCGACCAGCCGCTCCTCGACGCCCCGCTCGACGAGGGCGTAGACCGTCGAGCGACGGTAGGCATCGACGAAGAACCCCCGGCGCTGCTTGAGCACCCCCTCGTCGCCGCGGATGCGCTCTTTGAGGTCCCAGGCCGCCTCGACGAGCGAGTCGTCGCCGGGGCCGAAGGTCCGGGTCTCTATATTGACGCTCACCACGCGCCGGTAACCGTCGAGCGGATATAATTCCACCGGGCGATAACGGCCCCCTCGGGGCCACTCCCGCCTCCTCGCGTCCAGCCGGAAGCCTTTCACTCATCCGCGGTCAGGTCCCGGGTATGTACGCGATCGTGGCGTTCGACGGTGCCGGGGACCCGTCGTGAGCTTCGAACTCCGCGAGCACACCGCCGACGTGGCGGTGGCCGCCCGGGGCGGGACCCTCGGCGACGCGTTCGCGGCCGTCGCGGACGGGCTCGCCGCGGCGATGTGCGAGGCGATTCCGGCCGAGGGGGGCGAGCGATACGACCTCGCCGTCCGCGCCGAGGACCGCGAGGCGCTCCTGTTCGACTACCTCGACGAACTCATCTACCGCCGGGACGTCGAGGCGGTCCTGCCGGTCGACCACGAGGCACTCGTCGAGGGCGAGGACGAGGAGTGGTGTCTGACCGGGTCGTTCCGGGGGATCCCCCTCGACGCCGTCGTCGCGCGCGACGTGAAGGCGGTCACCTACTCCGATATGCGCGTCGCGCGCGAGGGCGACAAGTGGGTCGCGTACGTGGTCCTCGACGTGTGACCGGCGTGCGCTCCCAGATTCCGCTCGTGTCCTGACCACGGGCCGCCGAGCCTCCCGCTCGTCGCCGAGAAAGACACTTCCGCCCGGGGGGCCTACCCGACGGCATGCGAGACGAGGAGGAGATCCGGGAGCAGTACGAGTTCCTGAAGGCCGAGCTGGACGACGAGGATATGAACCACGAGGGGGTCAGACAGATGTTCACCTACTACAAGCGCGCGCTGGGGTGGGTGCTGGAGGAGGAGTACATCTGAACCCGGACGTGGCTCCGACTCGTCAAGGTCGGTACCTTTATTATACTCCGACGGCTTGTGTGAGTTGACGCTTCGCTTTGGAGGGCCGAAGCGTCAGCGGGGACCAATTCAGGGCGGCAAGCGGCCGACCGGGCTCTTTTCACCCCGGTCGGCCGCTTTCCTCTCATCGAAGTGATCGAACAGTCCATGGTCGGTTCTGCGACAGACTACTGATTGACGGATACGGGACCGTCCGCTCGATCCCCGTATCGAAACCACGACGACGCGAGCGAGAGCCATCGGTCGTCGGGGGTCGGGTCGGCTGTCGTAGTCCGCGTCACCGGTAGCTCACTCTCACTCGTCTCCGAACCCTCGTCGCGTCCACGGTCACGTCGCTCTCCTCGACACCGAGTTCGAACGCCGCGCCGGGTCCGTCGACCCGTCCGTCTCGATCGACCTGCACCCCGAACGTCGGGATCGCCGGTACCTCGACGGTCAGTCGCTCCCCGTCGACGGACGCCGTGATCGGACTCTGTCGAACTCGTTCGCTCCGTCGCGCGGGACCGCGGTGATCACCTCGCGTGACTGCTGCGTTCGTCTTCCAAGCGAACTTTCACAGAGGGGGGTGCGCGTTCGCCCGATACGGACGGCTCTCACCGACCGCTCCCGATCACCTACCCCCTGAGTGATGATACCCACGGAGATCATACGTCAGTCTGCTTAGACCCGATTCCGGCGGTCGCGGTACCACATCTCCGGTCAGCCGGTCGGTTATGCACGGCCTGTGCCATACCGATGCGTAAACTTGATCTATTTCGACACTAAGTATGATGTAGACATTACCGATGCACGACCTGACAGGATTCCAGCGAGATCTGCTGTACGTCATCGCCGGCCGGGAGCGGCCCCACGGCCTCGCGATCAAGGAGGAGCTCGAGGACTACTACGAGAAGGAGATCCACCACGGCAGGCTCTACCCCAACCTCGACACGCTCGTCGACAAGGGGCTCGTGGAGAAGGGCGACAAGGACCGCCGGACGAACTTCTACACGCTCACACGCCGTGGCCGCCGGGAGATAGAGGATCGCCGGCGGTGGGAGAGCGAGTACGTCGAGGAACTCCTGTAGTACGCCTACGTACGGAACGACTCGCCACAGCCGCACTCGCTCACGACGTTCGGGTTCTCGACGTGGAACCCGGCACCCTGGAGCCCGCCATCGAAGTCGAGGACGGATCCGCCCACGTAGTTGAGGCTGGCCGGATCGACGAAGATCCGGAGCCCGTGGTGCTCGGTGATCGTGTCGTCCTCCTCCGGTTCGGCGTCGAAGCGCATCCCGTAGGAGAGCCCCGCACAGCCACCCTGCTGGACGAACAGGCGGAGCCCGGCGACGTCCGTATCGTAGTCCTCGCCCCGGAGGAGATCGAGCGCCTCCTCCGCGGCGGCCTCCGTGACGGTCACTCCCGAGTCGGCGTCCTGTCCCTCGGTGACCTCGGTGCTCATACTCACTCATTCGTCCGGGAGGTGTTAACGCTGACGCACGCATCGGGGGCGTCGGTTCGTGGATGACGACCCACGACGTGGTGTCCCCTGACCGACCGACACAAGGGATATATCCTCCAAACCCCTATCAACTACCATGAACAAACACTTCGAAGACAGCCGGTACTACCTCCGACGCGCGGCCCGGACCGCCGCGAGGGGACTGAGCGAGGAGATCGAGGCCGTCGAGGCACGACTCCGCGAGCTGACCGGCCGCGAGGCCGAGACCGAACCGGATCGCGTCGAGGAGATCCGCGCGGAGCTGGATCGGCTCCAGGGACGCGCCCAGGGCGAGGCGCGCGAGGCCATCGGGAAGGCCCGCGAGCGGCTCGGCCGCGGCCGGACCGTAGACACCGACGGGACCGGGGAGGCCGAGGCGTAGGCCCCGAAGCGTAAAGATCAGGGTCTCCCGGGGCCATCCTCCTTTCGACCGTGACCGACAGGGAGTCGAGCGGTGACGCCGATGCCCGGAATCCCGGGACCGGGGACGACGGACGTGAGTGCACCGGGTCGGCCCCATGGGCCGGCGTCGTGCTCGCCGGCGGCGGCTCGACCCGGTTCGGCGACGCCGACAAGCTCCTCGCGGAGCTCGACGGGACGCCCCTCCTCCGTCGCGTCGCCGACCGACTCGCCGCACGGACCGACCGGCTCGTCGTCGCGGCCCGCCCCGGCGAGCGGTCGACGGTCCGCGACCTCCTCGCCGGGATCCCCGCGGAGGTGACGGTGCTCACCGACCCCGAACCCGATCGGGGGCCGCTGGCGGGGATGGCCGTGGGCCTCGACGCCGTCCCGGAACGATACGAGTACGGTGCCGTCGTCGCCGGGGACATGCCGTTCGTCGACCCCGCGCTGCTCGACTACCTCCACGACCGGGCCGCGCCCGACCACGACGTCGCGCTCGTCCGGACCGAGGAGGGCTGGTACAACACCACACAGGCGATCTACCGGGCGGCTCCCGTCGCCCTGGGATGCGAGCGAGTGCTGGCCGACGGTGGGGGGCGCATCCTCGACGCGTTCGAGGATCTCGACGCGCTGACCGTCGAGGCCCACGAACTCGACGGCGTGGTCTCGATGGAGACGTTCCTCGACGTCGACACCCGCGAGGACCTGGCGGAGGCCCACGACCTGGTGTGCCGCGACCGGGGTTTTGACAAGCATTAAGTCCCGGCGGAGCAGTAGTCCGACCACCGGGTCGGTGATCTAGTTCGGTTATGATACCTCCTTCACACGGAGGAAGCCGGTGGTTCAAATCCGCCCCGACCCATCCTCTTATGTCGGTTTCACCGCTGAGCCGCGCGCGCCGGTAAGACTAACCTGTCAGACAGAGGGGGGTGAGCGGCGGTGAGTCGCACCGTTGAGCTGGAGCCCCCGATTTGCGACTACTGCGGGTGCTACATCACTGAGAGGGAGCAGCCGTGTCCAGCGCTGGAGAACGGGGGGTGCCATCCGTGACGTGGAAGCGGACCACGAGGGGCGTTCAAGAGTTCCAGGCCTGGACGCTCCCCCGCAGCTCTCGACTCCGGACGACCGGAGCTCACCGCCGACATCAAGAGGTGATGCGGCGTGCGGGCTAACCCGCTCTACGGCTATCAGCGTTGCCCCCCTGAGCACCCGCAATCTCCGAAGGAGGACACCTGGAACAGGGGGCGGTGGCCGTGACGGACTACATCGTCCCGGCTTCCCACGAGTTCGCTGCGAACTTCCTGTTCGACGAGTACGGCCTAAACCCCTTCTTCGCGGCCGATCGTCGAGTCAAGGAGGGGAGTGGCAGTCAGCGCTCGGTGTTCACCGATCAAGGAGGAGAGTGGACGGTGACGCTCTACTACCAGCCGAGTAACATCGTCTACCCAGGTGAACGTCTTCCGTCCGGGACAGCGTGGCGGCTTGACGAGGTGCGGGAGTTCCGCATGACGATCGCTCGCCACGGCGAGGAAGATCCAGTTGGCGAGCAGAGCTTCAACGCCCACCTCGCTCCACGGTGGCCTGGAATGGAGGCCGAGAGCGACGACGGCACCACCCACCAGATCAGTGTTCCCGATGGGCTGGAGGAGGCCGTCAATGTTCACGTTCAGGGGTCGAACATCGAATTCGACCGCTACAGAAGATTGCTTCAGAAAGCCGCTTCGGCTGTCGACATCCGTAGTGAGTACTTCGAGGAGCTCCACGAGTTCAGTAACGTCCAGGACGCAGAGCGGTACGTCCGAGTTAATCGAGATGATAGCGGGCCAGTCCACGCTCGGGATGGACCAATCGCGTCGATGGGGCATCTCCTCGAGCACGACCGACAGGGCTACCGAAAGGTCGTCCAGGACGACGAGGACGGTCACGGCAATACCCTTCCTGGGTACTACCATACGGTAACGCTCGGTCCACGCCGGATTCGAGAGGCGTTTCCGACGCATGCGCTTCCGAAGGAGGTCAAGCACTACTACGCTCGAGAGGCGGGTAATCTCCCGGATGACTCGCCGCTCGCTCATCCAAAGGTTGGCGTCTCCTACCAGGTGAGTCGGTGGGACGAGACGCTTGGGGCGTCGCCGGAAAGCCTGGAACGGCTGGAGCGCGAACTCGACCAGACGCTTCTGTCTGTGCTCGCCGACGCGGGGTTAGACATCGCTCCGGAGCGCGGGAACGGCCCGTTCGTCGACGACGCCTACTTCGAGACCGAGCGCACAGAGAAGGGTCCGGACCCTGTCTCACTCGATTTGACCCGGATTCGTTCGTCGCAGGAGAGCGTCGTCATACGACACTTGGCAGACGGACTCAGTCCGATCCAATGGGAGAGCCTCCAGACGCTAGTCACGGATGGCGGGGAGGTCTCACCCACGGATATCGCGACCGAACACGGTCGGCACGTCGGAAGTGTGCGGCGGGCACTCCGAGAGATCGACGATCTCGTTGAGCGTGAGTACGGACAGGTCAGCCTGCGGTCGTCGTACATCGCAGAGCTGGTGCACGACGCTGTTGAGGAAGCACGTGAGGCGACGCGAAGAGCAGTCGAAGCTGGCTCCAAAGCGCTGGAAGCGGCCGAGCGTGGATTGGGCGATCAAATGAGTGTGTTCGTCGCGTGGGCAGCGAAGCATGGCGTCGACATCGATGACGCGCTCTCGCGCCGCGAGGCACGAATGATGCTTCGCTTTGGGGAGCCCGGCCGCGAGGCTCGACGAGCAGTTCGTGAAGGGTTCCGGATCTGGAAAGCAGCGGATCTTCCACCTGAGCGATTCCGGACAGCGCGGATCCGGTTCAATGACGGGAGCGCGGCGAGCGCGTGGCGGTACTTAGAGCCCGGCTGACGGCTGGCTCCGTGAGTGGCAACACTGTTCTGCGGGGGAGTAGACGGCAATAATTGCTGGCTTTTTGGGCGTCGGGAGTCGGGATTATCCTCTGGAGATACATACGGCCCCCGATAGCGGGCTACCTTGCTTGACTGGATCGCACAGGGAGTGTTTGGTTCTCCGTTAGGGGTGTGCCTAAGGGCACTAGATTAAAATACCCTGCTTCCCGCAACAGCCGCTGCAGTTAATGCACTTGAAGCGGAGGTCCCCTATCCATTGGAACACCTTACAAGCCACTTGTCGAATCAGGTGCTGTCAGGTAGAAACCAAAGCTCGCCAGGTGACAGCAACCTCCAAGACCACGCTTGAGCAGTCGGTCCGAACGTAAACAGCAAGGTGATTTTCCGTGACGCACCATGACTTAACAGTCAGCCGATTAGTAATAATTTTGAATTTATATCATTTCGACAGGATTCGGAAGCTCCATCAAGCTAATATTGATTCTGTCTGCGTTTTGATTTACTTCGTCGCCGACGATCAGCTCATTAAGCATCAGTGTGTCTATTATTTGGCCGGTTCGAAACTTCCTCTCGTCAATTATCTACTGGAACTGAAGCTTATTACAATGGAATTTAAATAACCAGTCAGGATGCCAAAGGCAGATCAAAAAACAGTCTCACAGGTCTTCTCTGACGCAAAATTACAAGTCCCACTCTATCAGCGAAGCTACGCTTGGGAACCACAGCAGGTCGAGGACCTCCTGAACGACATCGACTACGTCTACCGACGGCGCTACGGCTCTCCGACTGCTCGTAACGTGACTACTGTGCCATCAGATGCGGAGAGCAACGACACGAATGGGAACTCAGACGTCTACCACTACTTCGGGACATTGGTCCTCAACGCAAGAGGCAAGCAGGACATGATGGGTTCGGAGTGGACCGTCTACGACATAATTGACGGACAACAGCGGCTCACAACAACCAATGTCTTCATCGCGTGCATCGTGGAGGAACTCGAGGCGATCGCGGATGCATTCGATACTGCAGGGCTCGGCAAGGAAGATCTCCCGAAAGGGGTTGTTCGACCTCCCGGCTATCTCGCGACGAATTACACGGAGAACTATCTCAAGCTCGGGGACCGGAAGGAGGGACGCCATCTAGAGCCCGGTGAGCTCACTGAAGCAGCGTACGCAGAACTCATCATCGACCAGGGTGATCCACGAACAATCCTCGACGATGACGAGCGGCTTGTCCCAGAGAAGAAGCTGGCCAGAGCGAAACGACTCATCCAGAATTGGATCCGTGAAAAGCGGGAACTGTTCCTCGGTGATGAAGACCTGGATCAGGCTACGGAAACGGATCTCCTCGAATACTATACGGCTATCAAGCGGTATACAGGTGTTCTCACCTCCCAATTCAAACTCACCTCCCAAGAAGTCGAGAGTACAGACGAGGCAGGCCGGCTCTTCGAGGCTGTCAACGACCGGGGCCGAGATATCACGCTCGCCGACAAGGTCAAATCGTACCTGATCTACGTCTCCGGCGAATTCGACACGTTGGACTCAGAAGCAGTCGCTCGCCGATTCAACGACGCCGTCGAAACAGTCGCCCAGTACGCGACCGACGATGACGACATCGACCAATTGGTCCAGTTCCACTGGGAGCTCTTCACGGGTGAGTACAAGAAGGTCCGCAAGAATCGATCTGGCCCGACGCCAATCCACCGGCGTATCAAGGAATCATCCCGCCATATTCCCCTCGACCGGGATCCAGAAGAGGTCGCGACGTGGGTCAACAACTACGTCGATACGCTCTCGAGCGTCTCCAAATCCTACGTCCAAGCGAATTACCTCGACGTCTTCAACCGACAAACCGACGTCTCGCCCCAGGTTCAGGCTCGAGTCAAGTCCCTCCACAACATCAACTTCTCCAATATCGCGCCGCTCATCATCGCAGCCATCGAGCGATACGATGCTGACAGCCCGGAGTTCGCGCGGATCGCCACGCTGTGTGAGGTCTATTCATTCCGCGTCTACCAAGTAGCCAAACGATCGCAACGGACCGCGCGCCGCGAGTTCAAGGAGGCAGCACATCGGCTCTACGCCTCCGAGTTCGAGGACGGCTTCGTCGAGGACCTGTTCGGCGAAGCGGTCGTCGACCCACCCTACGAGAATCCGACTGTCGCCGTCGACGAGGTGACGGCGTATCTCGACAATTACATCGGCCGGCACTGCCCTGACAATGACTTCGTCGAGTACCTGACGCGGTCGGACATCATCCAGGGGAGCGACACGCGTGGGTGGCCCGGCTTCTGCAACAAGGGTGCGATCCGGTTCCTGCTGTTCGAGTACGAGAAGCACCTTCGCCAGGAGAAGAACACGGATACGTCGCTGAAAATGCTCCCCAGCGTGATGGATCTAGACGAGTTCACGATTGAGCACATTGCTCCCCGAACGCCGGAGACCAGCGCTGCGGAGCTTGAAAGCCATGAGGAAAACGTGAACCGGTTGGGGAATCTCGCACTCCTCGGGCCGAAGGATAATCCGTCAGCGTCGAACGACGATTATGCGACCAAGTATGAGGAAATCTACCAAGACGCGCAGATGGAGATTCTTGGTGATGACCTCCCAGCTCCGAAAGCGGGCTGGGACGTCGACGCGTTGGATGCACGAGCGCGAGATATCGTGGCCTTCGCGCTCGACCACTGGAGTGGCGAATCGGCGGCCGTCGTTACGATGGCACAGGGAAGTTCCGACGCAGCTGAGGGAGCAGCCACCGATCCGAGGACGGACACCGCGTTCACCATTCGTGATGATGCACAACGGACGTATGCGGAGGACGTCGACGCTGATCCCTCACGAGTAAAACTCGTCAGGCAAGGTGACGTGGATAGGCCGAGTTCTGGCGCCGATAGGGTGACTGAACTCCCCCAGTGCTCTTGTGGCGCGCTCTACACCCGAATCTCCGATGGAGAGGATCTCACTAAGATGTATAAGTGTGTCTGTGGTTCTTCGTTAGAAGCTCCGAATCTCGCCGGTGTCAGTCGATCAGTTCTCGCTGACTGAGGTGTCTCGATTCTTTTTGAGAAGCTCTCCGACCTCGAAGTTAGTCATCCTGCACAGCCGACTCAACGATGTCGATCTCCTCCTCGGTCAGTCCATAGATGTCGTAGACGATATTGTCAATGCGCTTGTCAGTCGTTTTTATTTTTCCAACTAGTTCATCGGCACGTGTTTTGATCTCAAGATATTGTTCTAAACCGGTTTGTATATTCTCAATATCTGGTAGTGTTAGTTCTTTCAATCTATCTAGTGGGGATTTTGTCTTAGTTGCCTTTTTACGGAAACTTGCGAAACCACCTGCTTCCTTAATAACGATTGGAACAAAATTCTGAATCAGTGCTTTCTCTGCGTCTGAGAGTCCCACAAACCCCATTACTTCATAAGTCTCGAATTCTTCTTCAACAAGACGGCCCCACCGATCAGTTTCTCTGGAATCATCTTCCTCTGGTTTATAACTGATCTCTATAGCCATTACCAACCTCGCACCATCGTTCTTGAAGGAGACATCTTCAATACGCATACTTTCCAAATCGTCCGATGTCTTGGTAACTGGTGTATCTGCGACTCCTGCTACTGGCATTTGTAAGGTATCTAAATCGTCACCAGCCATTGAGTCGGGAAGTTCATCGTTCGGAATTCCAAGGTAATCGAGGATATTCAGATTGAGTGCTTCCAATTCTCTCTTAGCGGAAAGCATGGCTTCTACCTGTGCTTCAAGATCATCTGAGCATTTCATCGGAACGAGCAAATCGGACAAATAGGTGGTCAGATAAGACCGGTAGCCCCCTCTTTTTGCAGGTGAAATACCTCGATAGATGTGATTCATTAGAGACGAGTTCAGTATTCCGAGCAACTCTTTTTGAGATAAATCTATATCATTCCCAATCTTAATGCTCCTTACTTTTGTATTGAAATAATTATGGTTGTCTCCTCGATCGATGGTAAATTCGTTCTCTTTAGCAATCTCAGGGCATAGTATTTTATCATTCGTGTATATTTTTTCTTCTCTCTTTCTCCAGAATTCATACCATTTATAACCAGAATCGACTAAATAACTACGCGACTTGAGCTGGTCCTCATTCGATTGTAAATATTCCCAGGCATTTGGATATCTGCTTTTTAATTCAGCCGGTTTAATAACATCATCACCATCGTACGGGAACAAGACTGATCGATCTGTCTTCGGTGGTATGTACCGATCAATATCTTCACCTTTTAATAGGGGGCGGAATATTTCCTCCTCAATATCTGAATTTTCTTTCTTATCCTTTTCAAAGTAAAATACGCTATCAGCAGATGTATCGATGCCTTTTGAGATGAATTGGGTTACATCTTCCAACGGAACAAATGAATCAGGGATTGCGTCAATAATGAGTGCGACATCAGCAGGTATTACATCCCAAAAGTCACTATTAAGATCGTTGTTATCTAGTGTATAGAAGTATAATTCGCCCTTCTCATCTTGTATAAAACGATCTTCTGATTGAGGGACAATCACTTTGAATTCTGATTTGTTTCTGGTATGTGATAGAGATACAATAGCCACATAATTGGTAGCACCATCAAACACTTGTATATCAGATAGGTCTACTATCTCTGCAACAGAAACGTTGTGATTGGAAATGTATTTTCGAAGCCCTTTGCCATAATCCCGCCTGAAGAACATCGAGGGTTCAATATAGGATATTTTATTTGTAGAGAGTTGTATCCCAAGTTCAGTAAATGGTAGGTATATATCCCATCTCTGTGTTGTAGATTCATATTTCTTCTCTAGGTAATCTTTTAATGAATCACCCAGTAAATATGACTGAATATAGGGTGGATTCCCAATGACAGCGTCGAATCCACCATCGTCTTTCCGGACTCCGTCCTGCTCGTAGAACGCGATCGGGAATTCCAACTCCCAGTGGAAAAAGTGCTCGTCTGCGGCCATCTGTTGAGCAGATCGATACCAGTCCTCTTCCTCGATTCCAGCCCATGAATCCTCCCGAAGTGCCGCCGCCATCCGCTCATAGGCGTCCCTTGGCACGTCGAGTCCAAACTGCTCGGCAGTATGAACGTTTACCATCGCCATAAGATGTTGATATAGAGGGTCCTTACGCACCTCCTCGTAGACCGCCTCCATCTCCTTGATGTCGTCCAAGGTCTCATTATCGATGGCAAGTAGTTCCTCAAACTGGTCGGTGACGTGCTCCAACGCCTGCTGTCGGGTCCGGTCGAACGATTGCTGTAAGGTGAGTTGCCCTTCTTCGTTGCCGATCTCGGTGTTGCCGTTGTTCAGCACCGTCTCGATGTCACTCCCGACCAACGAGTTCCCCGTCTTCAGGTGGTGATTCAAGAACGCGAGCGGCTGTTCAGCCGCGAGCGTCCGAAGCCAGAGTGACACCTTCGCGAGCTCAACAGCGAGCGGATTCAGGTCGACACCGTAGATACAGCGCTGGGCGACCTGCCGACGGGCCCAGTTGATGTCGTGGTCCTCGTCGACAGTCTCGATACCCTGCTGTGCGGCCTGTCGCTCCTGTGCGTCGATGATCTCGCGGGCGAGGTAGTCGATAGCGCTCGTCAGGAAGTGACCGCTCCCCATCGCCGGGTCGAGGATTTTGAGATCAAACACTTCCTCAGCGAACTCCTCAGCGAACCCCCCTTCGTCGAATGCACTCTGTCCGACGAGACTACCCCGAATGTCGTCGACGAGAGGGCCGAGCGTTTCTTCGACGATGTGCTCTACGACGTACTCCGGCGTGTAGTACGATCCCGTCGCTTTCCGCTCTCCGGATCCGGTCGAGAGGTGGACTTCCCCCTCCTCGACGACGACCTCATCACCCTCGCCGGCGGGAACATACTCACCGTCTTCGAGTGCAAGCGGTTCGTCAGCAACATCGATCTGATACTCTAGAAGTCCCTCGTAGATGCTCCCGAGGTGGCGTACGTCCAGCGACGAGTAATCGACGAAGATCTTCCCGCCGCCGTTGCCGTTCTGACTCCGGGTCAGGAGTTCGATGACTTCCGCGAGATAGGCGTCCCCCACTTGATGATTCGCGATGAACCGGGCTTCGTCGCTATCAGCCCCATCGGGATCCGTCCGGAATAGGCCGCCGTTGTACGCGGGGATGTAGAGATCTTTCTCAGGGATCCCACGCGACTTGCTTCCCCTGTCTATGAGCTTGAACAGTTCGTCCAGCCGGTCCCAGAGGTTGCCCTGCCAGTCACGATACTTCGGACTCGGACTGTCGAGTTCCTCAGCGACATCCTGCTTGAGTGTGTTCAGACTGTATGATTCCTCGTAGATCTCGTTGTTCGTATCAAGCAGATCGCGGCCCTCACTCTCGGCGTAGAGCACAAAAATAAGCCGATACAAGTAGATAAGCGAGCTGTCGTGAATGAGATCGAGATCTTCTTCGGAGAGGTCGTTGTCCGGGTACTGCATGAACCCCTCCGAGAGTACCTTTATGGCCTGGTAGATGTTGTCTTGGAGGTCCTCCCCCAACTCCCGGGCGAAGACATTGGACTCGTCGTAGACGTCGTCTAGGAAGCACTCGCCACTGGAGTCTTCGAGGAACGCGCCGTGGCGGAAGAAGAGATAGAAGTATTTGAAGTCCTCAAGATCGCCCTTTTCGAGGACGGTCGGTAGGTCGATTTCGTAGTAGGAGTCGAGCCGATGACTCGTCGGGCCGTAGTAGAGCCGCCATTTCTTTCCATCAGTGAGTACGGCCCACTGTGCTGGCGTCTCCTGTAAGTAGACGTGAATCTGGTAACTTGGGTTCTCGAAGTCACGCTCGTGTTCGCCACTCCCACGGGTGTCCAGCGGACGACCCCAGCGTTTGGCGTCCGCGACGGCGACGGCGTGCTTGTAGAAATCTCCACCTTCCTCACGGCGCTCGAACGCGCCACGTGCGGCGTCCTCTGACTCGAAAAAGCCGTAGTCGGGCCGCCGCTGGGTCCGGCTGGTACTCTCCTCGACCTCGAAAGGAATGCCCAGCTTCCGGAACATCGGCCGGATGAACTTCTCCTCGAGCTGGGACTCGTTACGCTTGGGAGCCGTCCCCTTCTCGCGCTCCCACAGGTCCATAATATCCGCTTTCGCCTCGCGGAGTTCGTCGTCGCTAAGCTCGTCCCACGCCTCGGTCTCGGGGAGATGCTCGTCGAGGTAGTAGTTCGAGAATAAGTCGCGATTCGTCCGGTAGGTGAGTGCCGTTTGCATGAATTATAGGGGAGTGATGATGAGGAACCGATCCGAGTCCTTGCTGTCGATGATAGCGTGAGCGACATCTTTCGTATCAGCAACGTCGACGTCGACGTCGTCGCTGATCCCGGCTTCGAGTATTTCGAGCTCCGAACCGGAGATGTTTACCCGCCCGGAGTTGCCTGAATTCCGGGCGATTGATTTTCGAGTCATCTCGGATGCTAATCCCGTTTCGTCCCCCTATTATAGTCTTTACTTAGACTATCGTATTCGCAATAAGGGAGCCTTGTTTAGACGCGGTGCAGATCTTCTTCTACGGGCTATCTCCACACAGCGAAACCGAATAGAGAGACACTCACGGACTGATCCTATTCACTTGATATAGCCGCTGATCACCGTTTTCGGTGGCGTCTAAACAAGGCCCAATAAGGGTATGCTCAAACAGTACGACTCGTGTCGGAGGTGTTGGACCCAACATACACCCTTGGGTGAGGACTGATTCCCCGATGTCAGTATCCGAGGCCCCTGCCTACTGGAGACGACGGACTAATTCACGGCCGCTTATTTGGATGCTGCGGGACGAAGATCTCGCCACCGGAGTGATGCCGTCTCGCCATCCGTTAGCTCGACCTGGTAGAGGTACCGGTCACGTTCGTCTCCAGTCGCGTTATCCGCGTCGTCTCGCCAGACCTCGACGATGGTCCCGAAATGGCCGTGGAGTCGATCGAAATCCGGATCATCCTCGTCAGGGATGTCGATACGAACACGGTCACCGGCCTCGAACCGTTGCATTACAAGGAGGAGCGTTCGGAAGCGGATTGAACCTTGTGCGCGATATTGGTGGCCCCAGCGAACGACGAGGACCTTCGGTGGGATCAGCTGCGCATGGCCTCGCCGATCCGGCGCTCGGTCGGCTCGGTCAGATACGGCTCGATTGCCGAGTAATCCGACCACCCGCCGATCGCCATCATCGTCCGGACGTCGACCTGCCGCTCGACGAGGTGGTAGGTCGCCCACGATCGTCGGAGGTCGTGGCTCGAGACATGGCCCCACCGCCAGTCGTCGGTCTCCTCGCGGAGCTGCTGGCGGGCCTCCCGGACCCACCGCCGGGCCGTCGATGTCGATGACGACACCCAGGAGTCGGCGGCTGCTAACTCCCGTTCGCGGCTGTATTTGTGGATGTCGTCGGCGAGAGCCTCGGGCATCCAGGCATCCCGGACCTTCGGCTCCCCGCCCACGGTGTTCTTGCCCCGAACCTCGAACAGCCACACCTCCCCGTCCTCGGACCACCGGAGATGCCGGTCCGCCGGGTAGGAGACCTCGTCGGCCCGGAGCCCACACCGGCCCATGAGCTGGACGGCGATCTCCCGCTTCCAATCAACAGCACCGGCCGTCCGTTCGAGCTGGTCGAGTTCCTCAGGGGCAAGCCAGCACTTTGGGACAGAGCCGGCGTCGTCGATCCGAACCATGCACGGATAGTTCAGACAATGCGGCTATAACCTACCGGTGAACACGGCTTGATTACCTCGATCACCCCAGGATTCCGGCCGTTCGTAACCGGGTTGTGGAAGAAAGCGACTGTTCAGTTCGTTGAATATGGGACGTTCACACTGTTGTAACTGAGACCATCCCACAGACAATTGTCCGGGTGAAACTTGTACTATTACTTGTGTAAACACAATATATGAATGACAATCCCGACGGCGATGAGTCGAAGTCGACTACGTGCCCCTTCACGCCGAGCGAACTTGATGTCTGGGTACCGGCACTAATCCATCCAGACATAGAGTGCTCGCGGCCAGTCTGGGAGAACGCAAGCGGAGCTCGATGTGTATGGCACGCTGACGGCGCAGACAAACCAGCAGGTGAGTTGGCAGACACCGTCAGGGACGGAAAGTTGGCCGGAGCCCGCGTCTGCGAGAGTAACCTCACCACGGTATCCTTCCCTAAGGATTCAGTTCTCTGGAAGGCTGACCTCTCTGGGGTAAATCTCCAGGGTGTCAAACTACTTGGAGCATATCTCCGAGGCGCAGACCTCTCTGGGGCATACCTCTGGGACGCCAGTCTCCTCGAGGCGGACTTCCGGGGCGCGGATCTCACCGATGCGAACTTTTGGGGTGCAGACCTCTCTGGAGCATACTTCCGTGGCGCAGATCTCACCGATGTGAACTTTTGGGATGCTAATCTCTTTGGGGCGGATCTCCGGGACGCTGATCTTTCCGAGGTAAATCTCCAAGGTGCCGATCTTTCTGGGGCCGATCTCCGGGCTACCGATCTTTCCGGGAAGGACCTCTGTGACGCTAATTTCTCCCGGGCGGACCTCCGAGACGCTGACCTCTCCCGGGTGGACTTCCGAGGTGCCGATCTTTCTGGGGCCGATCTCCGGGCTACCGATCTTTCCGGGAAGGACCTCCGAGACGCTAATTTCTCCCGGGCGGATCTCCGAGACGCTGATCTCTCCAAGGCGGACCTCCGAGGTGCCGATCTTTCTGGGGCCGATCTCCGGGCTACCGATCTTTCCGGGAAGGACCTCCGAGACGCTAATTTCTCCCGGACGGACCTCCGAGACGCTGACCTCTCCCGGGTGGACCTCCGAGACGCTAACCTCTCCAAGGCAGACCTCCGAGGCGCCGACCTCTCAGTTCTTACTTTGAACCAGAATACACAAATTAGCGGTTTCTGTAATCGGGCAGAAGAACCAGATGAGTGGGACCAACTGGCTCGAGGATATCATGATCTCAAATCCGAGTGTAGTTCTAACGGGCTCGATGAAAAAGCAAGAATGGTGCATTCGCTCGAGCGGTGGGCCCGAACGAGAGAGGCTCTGGCGCGCCGGGACATCACAACCACGTTGAGTGGAGCCCTCTCCCGGTTTCTCACGGGGTATGGCACGCGGGTTTCATACGTGCTTTCCTGGACCATCGCAGTAATACTGTTCACGACTCTCTGGTATGAATGGACTGCCCCGGCCGCTGTTTGGAGAGGGGGGCCTCTATACTACAGTATTACCACATTCGTAACATCTCCACCTCACCCCCCAGATACAGATACTGGATTGATTGGCATTGTCACTGAGTTTATTGTATTATTTGAGACATATTTCGGAACGATACTCATCATTCTATTAGGCTATGTCCTTGGGAACCGAGACCAACTCTGAGCGCAGTGTAAATATCTTTGGAAGTCGCCGACTGGTTGTGCGATAAGGCGGTCATCGAGGGTGGAATAATTACTGTTCAGCTTTTTTGAGCTAACAGGGAAAGGTTGGTTGCGCTGCTACCAGATATACGGATTATGTCCAACAACGACCAAGACTCCGACACGTCGCCCCCATCGACGTGTACGTTCATGCCAAAGGAACTCGACGCACCAAAGTTTATGATTGAGAGCCTAAAGGGATGCTCGCGACCGATCTGGGAGGGGGCGGATGCGAGCCGGTGTGTCTGGCATGCCGACAGCGCGGAGAAGCCCCCGGAGGACTTGGCAGCCACGGTGGAGGATGGGGATCTGGCCGGCGCCCGCGTCCAGGAGAGTGATCTTACCGCGGTTCCGTTCTCCGAGAACTCAATCCTCCGATTCGCCGATCTCACCGGGGCTGACCTTACAGGCGCTGATCTAACCAGGGCGGACCTCGGGGGCGCTAACCTCGCCGGGGCGATCCTCTGGGACACCTCCCTCGCCGAAGCAGATCTCATGCGCGCCGACCTCACCGAAGCGGGCCTCGCGGGCGCCGACCTCGCCGGCACAGTCCTCTGGGACGCCGATCTCACCGGAGCGGACCTCGGGGGCGCCGATCTCACCGGAGCGGACCTCGGGGGCGCCGACCTCGCCGGCACGATCCTCTGGGACGCCGATCTCACCGGAGCAGTCCTCACGGGCGCAGACCTCGCCGGAGCGAATCTCGAGGGCGCAGACCTCACCGAGGCGTCCCTCTTGGATGCCGACCTCCGAAACGCCCTCTTGGCCGAGACCATCCTCACTGGCGTCTCGCTTGCCCGGAGCACAAGCATAGACGACCCTGCAGATCGGATTAAAAAGGAGGATCTTAGCAGGTCTGAGCCGCAGCTCTATGACATACTCGCCCGGACTAATCACGAGCTCAGGGCGGCGTATAGCGACAACGGGTTGACCGGTCGCGCCCGCCACGCCCGTGTTCGGGAACGCACCGCACGGCGCAAGGAGGCCTTCGCTGAGGAGAGCTGGTGGGGGACCGTCGCGGGGATCGGGTCGCTGCTCTCGAAGGTCATCACCGGCTACGGGGTGCAACTCCGGTGGGTCGGGCTGGTGATGCTCCTGCTATATGGCGTGTCGGCTGGGATCTACTGGTGGGAGGGGATGGCCTTTGATCGAGCCCTCTACTACAGTATCGTGACGTTCACTACCTCCCCGCCGGAGTCGCCCCCGCTGGGAATTGCGAGCGTCGTCGCGGGGATTGAGACGTTCGCCGGGACCGCCACCATCGTGCTGTTAGGCTACGTGCTCGCCAGACGTGAGCAGGTCTGAGCCGGGTTCCGACACGTAGGACGTTCACCACGCTGATCGGCGAAGATGAGACCAGTCGATGTACCGCGGGTGAGCCATTGTATCGATGAGACGACGTCCAGTGTCCTGATCTGAATCCGATTCGGTATGGGGTCGGGGGAGCAGTTGTCGCGAGGGCTATCGTTGCTAGCTGCTACCGACGACAGACCGGGGGGCAGGCGTTCACCAGGATTTTCCAGGGGGCCCAGCAGGTCCGCACTAGGATCTCGGCAGGTCCCACCCAGCCCGACACCAGGTCACTCGACGACCTGGGGCAGACCCCTTACTGGAGCTCCTTGTCGAGGGTTTTAGAACTGCTCCGTCTGAGAATCGGCCGAACACCCTGGGTCACCCCAGGGGCACGGGCATACCGAACAAAACGAACAGGGATAGCCAGGGGGACCCTCTCGACGAACGGAGGGTATGGACGACACCGAGACGGCGTGGGGAGCCGTCTATTCGGCCTGGCGACGGTCGTCCCGTAGCTTCCGATTGTACCGCTCGATGAGGAGCGTGAGCTTGTCGTCCGCCGAGAGCTTCGACACGTCGACCTCGACAGTGCCCTCCAGGGCGTGCTCGATTCGGCGGACGGTCTCGGCGTCGAGCGTGGCGGGCTGCTCGCGGTGGTGTTCGTCACTCGATTCGTTGGGTCGGTCGTTGGATCGGAGACCCATACGAACCATCACGACCGGCCGACGGAAAGGCTCTCGTGCGGGCTCTGCGGGTTCTGGGGGTCAGCGAGCGTGGATCTCTGCCCCGTATTAAACTACTTGATCCAATACCAAGTATAAATACTTGTTCGGCACGACATCTCGTGCCATCAAATTACTGCTGCAATCTCCTCATCATATGTGGGAGCGGTTTCAGAATTCATATTTGATTGGTGCCAAGACTCTGGTTTACTATAAGGGGGCATGACGTGAGTACCAACACAGTTCCTTAAGCCAGTCATCCAGAAATCAATTCGAAATACACCGAACATTTTTTATAAAATAATTCGCCGTAATGTGGATCAGTGTCCGCTAGATACTCGTCTAACATTTCCATACAGAGATCCCCATTCCCATCCTCATCTTCATCTCGCGGTAGTGATCCCGGCTCGTATTCTCCCTCAAGATAAGATCTACCACGATATGAGATTACATACGATGATTCGGAAATCCGGTCAATTAGTTTAGAAATTTCTAACAAATAACACCGTGAGCGTATCGCTTCCTTTGTCCCAGGTATCTCACTGTGTTCGAACATATAATACTCCGTAGACCAGTCTTCATCGTCTAAATGTTCCAGAATTCGCTCATCTAAAAGTGTCATCCATGGGGGCGAGCATCTGCCGCTCATGTAGAACCCTCTGTCACGCTTTGAGTGACCCCGGAATTTTCCTCGCTGCTGGCTTCGTTTGATGTGTTAATCTCGCCTCGGAGATAGGCAGATCCCCGCTCTGTGATCCGATAAACCCCATTTCCGACGTTCTCTACGAGGTCGTGTTCTGCTAACTTCCTCGCCCGATCACCGACGTGTTGGGCGCTATAGTGTATATATTCGTGTTTAGCCAGTTCAGAAGGAGTTTGAAACCCTTCCTCATCAAGCTTCTCTAAGATCCTCTCATCAAGGAGGACCATCCACCTACCAGACTTTCTCATAGTACTATTACACCCTTCACTATGTTATCTCTACCGAATAGGGTATTATATCGTTTATGAAAAGCTATAATAGTGTGCGGTGTGAGCGGGTTGTAGGACGCGCTAATGGCTCAAACGGTGCGATAGGGCACATAGGTAAGGCCGGCGGGGCAACGCCGGCCTGTGAAGGGGCGTCCATTCGAGGTTAGACGATGAACGCAACCCCCGCGGGGCTGATCCCCCGCAAACGGCGGGAAGTACCGCTAGATAAAAAATCCGCTGTCAAGCAAGCCACCGCGATTCTCATGGAGGGCCTATCGGTAAAGCCAAATCTCAGTAGTTATTGGTACACCAATCATTCGAGGTCGAATCCGTTCCTTTCGTCTTGGCGATGCGAACTCAGACTGTCGAACGAACAGCACGCGGACGCGCATAACTACACTCATACGGCGGTCAGCATTTGGGAGGGTTCGACCTCATGACACACGATGCCACAATCACCCCACGAGCAGACGAGGCGGATTGTGACGAACCTGGCTGTGACACCAGCGAGTTACTTGCAACAGTCGATCCTGACGGTAATCATCCGATCCGGACGCTATGTCCGGCCCACCGGGTGACCTACCTCCGTGAGGTGAACAGCAAATGAGTCGCCTAGTGGCTGCGCCACCCTCATCATACCGTGTTCGGATCGCCCCGACGGCTGATGGGAGTGGCGACCGCGTCCCCGACCTCTCGCCGCGGGAGGCACTCGAACGGTGGCTCGACAAGATCCGCGTCTCAATGGCCGAGTCGAGCGTCTCGGCGTACCACTACCAGATGAAACTGTTCGTCGAGTGGTGCGAGGCCGAGGGGATCACCCCGATTGGCGATCTCGATGGGTGGGACCTCGAATCCTACGAGACCTACCGGCGTAGCGAGGACCTCAATCCGCCCACGTTGAACAAGGAGATGCTCACCCTCGGCCGGTTCCTCGAGTACTGCGCGAAGATCGAACTCGTCGACGATTCACTCCCCGAGAAGGTCGATCCACCGGCGATTCCCCGGGACGCGCGGGCCGACGACACGATGCTCCACCCCGGGGACGCGAAGGCGCTCCTCGACTACTACGACGAGGACCCTGAGCAGCGCCACTCCCGAGCGCACGCGCTGCTCTCGCTCGCTTGGTACACGGGGGCCCGGCTCGGGGCGCTCCGCGGGGTCGATCTCGAAGACTACCACCCCGAGGCGCAGTACATCCAGTTCGTCCACCGACCCGACGAGGAGACTCCTCTCAAGAACGGGTACGAGGGCGAGCGCGCCGTCGGTCTCACCGACGAGGTGTGTGACGTCCTCGACACTTACATCGTCCGCAATCGGCACGACAAGTACGACGAGTACGGTCGTCGCCCGCTGATCACGAGCCAGGTCGGTCGGGCGTCGAAGAACGCCGTCCGCGCTTGGATGTACCTCGCGACGGTGCCGTGCCTTCATTCTCCGTGTCCACACGGGAACGAGCGGCCGACCTGTGACTACGTCGACTACTCCGAGGCGAGCAAGTGCCCGTCTTCGCGGAGCCCCCACCAGGTCCGGACCGGATCGATCACCTGGCACCGGAATCGCGGATGGCCCGCCGAGGAACTCTCGAAGAAGGTGAACTCCTCGGTCCGGGTGATCGAGGAGCACTACGACAAGCCGAGCCACATTGAGTCACTTGAGGAACGCCGGCGTCGGTACACTGAGTTACTCGATTTCGACGACGAGCCCGAAGGTGATTCTGAATGATGGTTTGGAACCGCCCCGACCCACTCGATTCTGCGACGAGCGGACGCGAGGAGCGAACCGAGCGTCCGGCGGATTTGAACCTGAGAGGGCGTGCGCCGCGACCGAAGGGAGCGAGCACGTCCGACCGTGGTTCAGTATCCGCCCCGACCCACCTGCTCCCTTCGGTCGTATGAACCAACAGATAGCGCCGAGGTCCGAATAAACAATCCCGGAAGCGGCCTCGGTGACTCCATCCGTTCGGCGGATGGGGGCCGCGCCCTGTGTGTGTTTTGAAAAGAAGTCCCGTTGACGCAGGTAGTTATCGGCTCACCAGAACCGTCGAGAACGAGGGGGCTTGACTACTCGGGGTGTTCGTACATCCAGGTGGTGCCCCCGACACCCTTCGAGAACGCTTCATCCGGGCCGAGACACACACTCTCCAGGTCCTCGTCCTCGAATGGGATGGTTGAACCCGGTCCGCGTCCCGGAACGGCTCGCCGCACACGGGACACGCGACGTCGATACGGAACGGTATCCATCGAACCGCGCGACTTGGTATTCAGGACGTGCTTCCGTGTCACGGCCCCGGTTCGGAACCTGTAACTGGTCTTCCCAAAACGCCTCCGCCGGTCTCTCGCGGAGGCCGGTAACAGCGAGAAGGGTGCTTGTTTCCTATCCACTCTCCCGAATAATTCGGAACGGACGACAGGATTACGAACCTGCCCACCGTGCCGAACGGGAGTAGTTTCGACTCCTGACCGTGGTACCTCAAACCCGCAAGCGACCTGTTCTAAAAACCACCCTTATCTGCAAGGGATAATTCTTTTCATACAATATTATAAACTACTGAACGGGACGACAGAGGTTGGGATTCACCCACTAACGCCTCTCCCCCCCCCATCCCACCGTCCCACTCCCTCCCCCTGCCGATTCCCCCCCGCTCCAGGTCACATTCGACCCATTGTCCGATTGATACCGCACAAGGCGACAGGGACAGCAAGAAAGACAGGGCGAGGTTCTTGCTTGTCAGGGCCCCTCTCTATTGGGGCCGGTTGTGACACTACTTCCGGGCGGTGGCCGGATTTGAACCAGGGAGGGCGTGCGTAGCGACCGAAGGGAGCGCACGTCCGACCGTGGTTCAATATCCGCCCCGACCCACTCGTCTCCTTCCCGCTGACGAAGGACCGACCGTAGCGGGTCCTCGAAGGCGGTCTACTCGCCGTACCCATCGGGTCGGAACGTCGGGGTGGTCCGATCGCGTGACCGAGCGCCTCCCGGTTACTGAGAGACGGTCGCCTCGGGGGCCTGGAGATCGGTCGGCGACTCCCCCAGGGTCGCTCGGAGGTGGTCCGTACAGAGCCGTAGCGTCGCGTCCGTGAGCGCGTATTCGACCTCGTCCGGCCGGCCGTCGGTGTACTGGATCCGACAGTCGATGAGCGGGAGATGGTAGTGAACGGGCTCGGCGCAGACGGCGCAGTCGGTCTCGTTTCGCCAGACGTCGTCCCGGAAGACGGGATGAGGAGACGTCGACAGGCACGAATCACACAGACCCCCGATCTCGACCCCGGTCAGGTCGTCGAGGACGACTCGGTCCAGCCCCGCCGTCTCGCCGCAGTTCAGGCAGTGCATCCGGACCTCCGGTGCGGAAAATCGGCCATTGTTTCCGGCTTCATGGGTGGCCGGATAAAGGTTCGCTCGGAATCGAGACGGAGTTTCGTCCCCTCGTCCTCGGTGGAGCGATCCGGTAGGCGGCGTGCCGGATCGACCAGGAGCGTCTCGCGGGCGTCCCGGGCGAGTCACAGTCGACGCTCCGATCGAGCGAGGGATCCGTCGCGAGTGTAGCGCTACCGGCGATCGCACGACTAGACGTCCGTAGCGCGTGTCACGCGTAGTCCCGGCTCCCGCCCGCCGCGGACGGCTCGGCAGAGGTGACGCGGCTCCCTCGGGATCGCTCTCGTTCGGTAGTGCCGCGAGACTCGTCGTCCAGGAGCCCCGAACTGGGCACCGCCATCGTCCCTCGGCGAGACGAGATCCTCACGAGGGAGCACTTCGGAACAAGACCGTTCGACGACTACGAGCTGATCCCCCGACGCGACGACGTGCGGTGGGCCCTGGACTCGCGCTCCCCGCTCTACTGATTCACTCCCCTCACGAGTAGTCCCGGCACGCGTCCTCCTCGACGTAGTAGCGTGCGAACGGATCCCCGTCCGTGTCCTTTCCCGTGTAGAGTTCGATCCACCGTCCCCCGCTGATGGTCATCGAACGCTCGCGCGTCTCCGTTCCGGAGATCGTGAACGTTCGGGGGAAGTTCGACTCCCAGTCGTCGGCCCCGTACAGCTCGGTCACCCGCTGGGTCCCGAGGACCTCGATCCGGTAGTAGATGTTCGCGGACCGCTTCGAGTCGCACTCGTGCCAGAACTCGACCCGCGGCCACCCTTCCGTGGAGGTCGGCGACGGGGTAGGGGATCCGAGGGAGGTCGACGGGGTAGGAGAGGTCGCCGAGTTCGCGCGCGGCGTGGGTGTCGGTGTCGGTGATGCCGTCGGTATCGTCGCCGTCGGCGCTTGCGTACCCGTCGATCCGGCTGGGGTGGCTGTCGGTGATGTCGTCGGACCGGGAGTCGACGCGATACCTGGCGACCCGGTCGCGCTGGCCGCTACCGTCTCCGACCCGGGGGCGGGCGTCGGCGTCCCGACGGAGGCGTCCGGACCCGCCCCGGACATGAGGCTGACGCTGAAGAAGAGGACCGCCAGTGCCACGATGAGGAGCACGAGATCGTAGTCCATGACGGATATTTTCATCGGATTGTCTTGACATTTATGAACGGGGCCGGGGCGCGTGCCCCGCGGCGACGCGGTTCTACACACCCCGGCGGCCGGGCGTCCCGGGACGACGGTCACGCCCCGAGAGATCACCCGATGGTCGCCCGGCACCCACGTAGGCGCGGACGAGGGCGACCCCTCCCACCCCGTCGGTCGCGGTTCCCGCTCGTCGTCGACTACCCGACCGATGCCCGATGCCCGGCGCATCCAGCAGTCCGATCCTGTCCGATCGGGAGTGGTCGGCCCGCTCTCGTCCTCGCCCATCGACCGCCGCCGCGGCCGACTCGTCCCGATCCCGCGGTCGATACCGCTCGAACGTCCGCCGGCGTTCCTCGGACACCGTGCTCGGAGACGTGCGTACACCGGTACGGCGTCGATCGCGAACTGTCGTCGTCAGTCCGGCGAAGCCACCCCCGTGGATGCCACGGCGGGTCGCCCCCGAGCGGTGGTCACTCTCCCGTCGCACCGGCCCGTCATCGGGTATCGCCTATCGTGACGGGACCACACAAGGGGAACCGTGGGGTTCTCGATCCGGGCGTGGCCGGTGCTACTCCACGAACGCGCGGATCCGCTTCAGGCTCTCGGGACCGACGCCGGAGACGGCGAGCACGTCCTCGTCGCTCGCGGTACGGACGTCCCTCGCGGTCACGAGACCCTGCATCCGGAGCCTTCCGGCGGTCGTGGGGCCGATACCGGCTATCTCCTCGAACCGGACTTCGGCCTCGGCGTCGTCACTCCCGTCGTCCTCGTCGTCCCGTTTCTCGCCGTTCTGTACCTCGCTGTTCGAGTCCTCGGTGTCGGTGGGAGCCGGCCCTTCGGCCACCCCACCGAGCAGGTCGAGCGCCTCCGTCAGCGCGTCGACCTTGTGCCTGGCCTTCCGGCCGGGCCGGGCCTCGTACTCGGCGAGCCGGTGTCTGAGCGCGTCGTACTGTCCGGCCTCGATAGGTGGGTCGGCGTCGTGCCGAGTGCGGTACCGGGTGCCGCAGTCCGATTCGAACGAGTCGCGTGGCAACAGCGTCGTGCTGCCCCGTTCGTCGCGGAGGAGGACGGTTCGGCTATCGGCGTAGATGACCTTCCGGAGGTCGCCGGTCCGCTGGTCCTCGACGACGAGTCCGATTCGTATCTCGGTTCCCGCAGGGTTCGATGGGTCGAAGTTCGTCTGAGACATCTCGGGTCGGAAAGTGTGCCTGGTTGTTTCTCCGATCGGCACTCCTTCCCTCGAATAGGGGAGGGGCTGGAGCGGATTGTGTCTGTTGTTTTCGACACGCGAACGGGATCCACGCCGGGGCCCGCCTCACCACCCGAAGCCGGTCCCACGGTACGCCGTTCCCCGCATCGCTCCCCGTGGGCCGATCGCTACGGCGTCCTGTGGTCGAGGCGGAACGTCGCCGCGAAAACCCGCTCGGAATCCGCACGTGCTACCGGGCGATCCCTCCCCCGGTGGTGCATCCCCAGTCCCTCGCCGCCGTGGAGCTATCGACTCCCGCCGAGCCCCCCGGCTCGGCGTCTCCCCCCGTTTTCCCCCTATGTCTCCACCGCACTCCGGCCGCTATCCCGCGATTCGAGACGCTCCCGGTGGAGCGCGAGACGGCGATCCAGCCGCTCGATGTCACGCTCGAGGCCGGCGAACGTCTCGCTCGCCCCGAGCTCCTCCCGCGAGAGTTCCAGCCGCAGGACGTTCCGGCGGACGCGCTTGGCCGAGAGCTCCTGACGGAGCGCCTCGTGGCCCTCCACCGAGAGCAACAGCCCGACGGCCCGCAGCAGCGCCCCCTCCGAGACCGGCTCGGTGAGGTAGTCGTCGAACCCCCGTTCGACGACGTCGAGGTCCGGTCGTCGGTCGGTGACGAGCGTGACCGGGCAATCGACCCCCGCGTCGCGGATCGAGACCAGGACGAAGTCGTCCGAGAGCGCCGACGCGCGGCGACTCAGGACGACCGCGTCGATGGCGTCGGGGTCCCCCCGAAGCGTCTCGACGGCAGCCTCGCCCTCGTGTTCGGCCTGGACCTCGTAGCGCCCGGCGAGCCAGCCGCCGTAGCGGTCTGCCACCGCCGGGTCGTCGCCGACGACCAGTACCGTGGGGCGTCCGTCGAGTCCTCGTTCCCCTGCCATCGATTCCCCCTTCGCGGTCGCCACCCATAACCTCCCGACAGCGTTCTCTCGCGGTGAAAAGGTCCGCCCGACGGCCCGGATTCTTCTATCGATTCTCTGTTAGATCCGGGACGACGCGGAGTATAGCGGCGTGACGAGAGGGCGCAGCGCGGGCGACGAGGTCCTCTCGCTCTGACGCGCGTGGGAGGGCCGTCGGAACGGCGTATCGACTCGGAGCCCGTCACACGCCCCGACCCCGGTCGTGTCCACGTCGATCCGGCTCGTCGAAGGGGCGTTGACGCTGGTCGCCGCGCCACTGGTGTCCGCGCCCGGCCCCGCCGACCTACCGTTCGTCCGCGGTCAGGAACCGCTCGGGGACGAACGGTCGGACGCTCGCGGGCAGGCTCGCGGCGAGCCGTTCGGAGACGGCCGCCACCCGACGCCGGAGGGCGACCCACACGACGGAGATGGCGAGGATGCCGAGCAGACCCGTCCGAACGGATGGATCACCGCCGAAGACGACGAACGCGGGGACGCTCAGAACCCCCGCGAGCAGGAGGTCCTCCGGGGCTCCGTCGTAGGGGACCCACCGCCTCGGCGGGAGCCAGCGCCCGTTCAGGTGGTCGTAGACCGCCCGCTCGGAGTTCCCCTCCCAGGGCCTGAGTTCGAGCCCGCCGCCGAAGGCGTCCATGACCGAGTGGACCGCCGCTCCGAGGAGGAACAGGGCGGCGGCGATCACGACCGGGATCGGGGAGGTCGCGGCGACGACGAGCGCGACGGTGACGGCCGCCCAGTAGTAGGCGGGGTAGTGGAGCGTCCGCCGGTGGCCGGCGTAGATGTCGAGGTCGGGAAAGACGCTCCCCGCGACGGCGGCGGCGAGCACGGCCGGGGCGGTCTCGGGGAGGACCACCGCCGCCGCGGCTGCTATGGCCGCACCGACGAGCGCGTGGGTCGTCGCCATCATCAACCACTCGTAGGCGGTCGCGATACTTACGCTAAACGGGTGATTCGATAACGTCCCCCGATGGGCGCGAGCCTCCTCCACGCGAGGCCCGCCGGGAGGGATCGACGCGGCCGACGTGCCGGGCCGGTCAGGGGTCGAACGCCTCCGCGGATCGGTAGACCATCCGCATCGGGAGGCCCTCGGGGTCGGTCGGCGGGTCCTCCGGGAGCGAGCGGAGTTCGCCCTCGCCCGGGCGGACGGTGAGCGCGAGTGCCGTCGCGTCGAGCACGTCCGCTACGGCCACCTCGTGCCCGCCCGTCGCCTCCGCGGCGGCCACCACGTCGACGGGCGCGTTCGAGTCGAACGCCGCGAGCGTCCGCAGGCGCTCGGCGTAGCCCGCCGCCGTCCGCCCGTCGTACTCGAGCGGCTCGCCGCGGAACGCCCGGAAGCAGAGCTCGGGGTGTGCCTCGACCACGATCGGGGGGGCCTCCGGGATAGCCGAGAGCAGTTCGTCGACCTCCGCGACGGCCCCGGCGTCGGCGAACGCCTCGCGGGTGAGCCCGCGCCCGGCCTTGCGCTCGTTGACGCGGCTGGCCGTCTGGTAGCGCTGTTTCCGCGTCGCCTCCCTGACGGGGGCGTCGTAGATGGCCGACCGGCGCGGGCCGAGCAGTTCGCGGGCGAGTCGCTCGGGCGGTCGGGGCTCCTCCCCCCGCTCGTGGAGGCCGACCGGGACCGGGACGGCGATGCGGTCGGCCGAGTCCTCGTAACGGCCCCAGAGCGCCCCGAACTCGTCGAACACCCCGGCGTGGTCGAACCCGTCCGCCACGTGGACGACGGCGACCCAGCCGTCCGCACAGAGCCCGGTCCCGACGAACGTCGTCGCCTCGACTGACACACCCGACCCGAGTCGTCCCGCCGCCCTATAACCATCGCCGCTTCGCGGGTCGACGAGTCGGCCCCAGGCTCGTGTCGAGGGGCTTTCCGAACGACGCGGACGGTGTGTTCAGCGGGTGAACACGCCCTCTCCCCATTAAGTGCAGAGGAGTAGTAGGTGAAACCGAATGCCGACCACCGACACCACTCCTCCGACGCGAACGGGGATCGGCGGGGACGACGACACCGGGTTCGCGGGCGAGAACGTGCTGGTACTCGCGTCCGCCGACGGCAGCAGGGTAGCGGAGTACTGCTCCGAGCGTCTCGATCGACGGGACGCACCCTCGCCGAACGCGCTGCTGGTCTCCCTCGACGAGTCGCCCGACCGGCGCTTCGACGCGGTCGTCAGACACGGTTCCGGCCGACCCGCCGGCGTAGCCGTCGTGGGCTGTGACGGGGCGCGCAGTGCGGCCGCCACCTCGGCCGGGACCGGTCACGGGCCGGGCCTGGCACCGGGACCGTGGGTCGCGACGGTCGGTTCGCCCGCCGACCTGACGGGGCTCGGGGTGCGCATCCGGCAGGCACTCTCGAACTGGGAGCACGACGACACGCCGATCGAGGTCTGTTTCCACGACCTCGATACCCTCCTCGGCCACGTCGACGACCGCGCCGCGTTCCGGTTCTGTCACGCCGTCACCCGACACGTCCGGTCGGTCGGTGCGACCTCGCACTTCCACCTCGACCCGGACGCCGTGAGCGAGCGGACGCTGAACACGCTCCGGCCGCTGTTCGACCGGGTCGAGGACCGTCGGTAGCGGAGAAGCCGCACGACCCGGTAGCCCGTCGGCGTTCGTCCCCGTTCTCGCTTCCGTTCTCGTCGTCGCTTTCGTCGCTCCGCCCGCTACCAGACGGTGGCGAGGACCGAGTCACGGTTCGGACGGGTGGTCGGGCTACTCGACCGGAGCGCGGTCCGTCACCGGTTCGTCGAGCACCACCGGTACGCCCCGTTCGGCGACGTCGGCACAGAACGCGGGCGCGTCGGTCTCCAGCATCTCGAACGTGTCGTAGTGGATCGGGAGCACGAGGTCGGGGTCGAGGTCCTCGGCCAGCGCCGCCGCCTGGTGGCGGTCTATCGTCACCGTCCCGGCGATGGTCGGACAGAACAGCGAGACGTCGAGTTCGCTGTGGCCCTCGAGGACGTCCGAATCGCCGGTCCAGAACACGCTGACCTCCCGTCCCCAGGCGCCCGGAACGGTGAGGTGGTAGCCACAGCCGAACCCCTCCGGGTGGACGGGCTCGCCGTTGTCGCGGAGGTGTTCGCCGTCGGGGTGGTTGTACGCGGGGAACGTCCTGACGACGACGTCGCCGACGGCGAAGTCGGCCTCGTCGTCGACGATCCGGACGTCGCCGGGCAGGTCGCTCGGCCGTTCGACGTCGCGGTCGATGCGGTGGGTGTTCACGCCCTCGTAGACGACGATCGTCGTGTCCTCGTTCGCCACCCGCCGGATGCCGTCGCTATCGTAGTGGTGGTCGTGGGTCACGCAGACGAGGTCCGCGTCGTGGGGTTCGTAGCCGTCGAGCACGCCGTACCGGCCGGGATCGGTGTACGCCACCGTCTCGGCCCCCTCGATGCGGAGGGTCGCGTAGCCCAGCCAGGAGGCGAGCAGGCCGTCGTGTCTGATCATATCTGTCACGTCCCACGCGAACCGTCTCAAAGGTAGCGGTCGGACGTACCGTCCCGCCGATGCGGGAGGCTCGGACCCAGGATCGGGACCGGAGCCGACCGGGTAGGCAGTCGTCCCCGGGCTCCGAGCGACGCTCAGTCGACGTACGGTTCGAGCGCCTCGCGGGCCTCGCGGGCCGCCCGGTCGGGTTCGTCGGGGTAGGTGTACAGCTCCAGCGTCGCGAACCCGTCGTAGCCGACGTCCTCGAGCGCCTCGAACACCGGCTCGAAATCGAGATCCCCCTCGCCGGGAATGCGGTGGTAGTGTTTCCCGCGTACCCCGCCGACGATGTCCTCGAGGTGGACGCCGGTGATGTGGCCCGCGCAGCGCCGGACGCTCTCGGCGGGGTCCTCCCCGTAGACGGCCGCGTGGCCGACGTCGAGGTTGACCCCCAGCGAGTCGCGGCCGACCTCCTCGATCAGCGCGAGCACCTCGTCGGTGCACTCGATCAGGAGTTCGGGTTCGAACTCGATGCCGACGTCGACGCCTGCGGCCTCGGCGTGGTCGAGTATCCCGTGGAGCGAGTCGAGGAGGTACTCCCGGGCCCGCTCGGGAGGGTTCCCGGGGAGCGGTCGGCCGGTCGCGACGCAGACGGCCGGGGCACCCACCGCCGCGGCGAGGTCGATGGCACCCTTCGTGTACTCGATCCGTCGGGCCCGGTCCTCCTCGTTCGCGGTGACGATGCTCGGCTCGAAGAACGCCGACGGGGGGGCGTCGTCGTAGTAGCCCATCGCGGTGTTCGCGTTGACGTTCGACACCGCCAGATCAGTCTCGCCGAGAACGTCCGCGAGCGCCTCGCGGTCCGCCCCGTCGAACTCGGGGACGAACGCGTGCGGGGCGTCGGCCAGCAGTTCCACGCCGTCGTAGCCGTGATCGGCGATTCGATCGACGGCCTCGGGGAGGGAGAATCGGGTGTAGGCGTTCGTGGCGAAGGCGAGATCGACCATGGCGGACGCACGGCGACCGGCGTCAAGTCGCTTTCCCCGGGCCGCGACGACCCTATCAGGTCACGTCGAAGGCCCGCGAGAGGCCGACCGCGGGGACGAGGAACGCCACCGTCGCGAGCGCCCAGGCCGGCCCGACGGCCGCGGCGAACGCCGCGTCGAGGACGACCAGCCCGAGCACGCACGCGCCCACGGCCGGCCCGACGGTCCCCGGCGTCGGATCGGCGTAGGCCGCTCGCAGCGGCCGACCGGTCCATACGAGGAACGCCGCCAGCAGGAGGCCCGCGAGGGCGACCTCCGTCGGCGTCGAAGCGAGGGCGAGGACGAGGCCGACGACGCCGAGCGCGGCGACCGCGGTGCCGCAGGCGGCGGCGATGACCGCCCCCCCGGGCGCTCTCGCCGGTCTCGCCCTCGGCCATGTACGTCACCCCGGCGATGTAGCAGAGGACGACCGCGGGTACCAGGAGCGCCCACGACGGGAGCGCGGTCGGGACGACGCCGGCCGCCGCGGCCCCGAGGAGGACGTTCAGCCCCCGGGCCGAGCCCATGAACAGGAAGCCGACGGCCGACCCCTTGAACGCCGCGTCGTAGAGCAGGACGGCGAGCGCGAGGGCGGCGGCGACCGCGCCGGCGACCGGCCCGGCGGCGACCAGCGCGACGGCTATGCCGGCGACGAGGAGCCCCCCGCCGAGCGCGAGCGCCCCCCTCTCGGAGACGTCTCCCGCCGGGATGGGTCGCTCCGGGCGCTCCCGTGCGTCCTCCTCGGCGTCGAAGTAGTCGTTCAGCGTCGTCCCCGCCGCGTACAGGAACACGGAGGCGACCGAGAGCCCGAGGAGGACCGGAAGCCCGACGGCGAACCCGGCGGCCGCCGCCAGTGCGGCCCCGAGGAGGACGTCCGGCGGGGCGGTGAACAGGTTCGGGAGCCTGACGAGCGCGGCCAGCGCCGTGACCGAACCACGATCCGCCTCCGCGGTGCTCATCGCACCGCGAGAGGGACCAGGGGGGGTCTCCGAACGAGTTCTCACGTCCTCAGACCCACCCGTGTTCCTCCAGGTAGCGCATCGCGCCCCGCGCGGTCTCCTCGGCCGTCTCCTCGTAGGGGTAGAGTTCGATCGTGACGAACCCGTCGTAGCCGGTGTCGTCGAGCGTTTCGAGGAACCCGTCGATGTCCATCCCGCCCTCGCCGAGTTGGGTGTGCTCGTGGGTCCGGTCGGCCGGGATGTCCTCGAGGTGGTAGTGGGGCGAGTACGGTCCGAGCGTCTCGATCGCTTCCGCCGGGTCCTCGCCCACGCAGAACAGGTGTCCCGCGTCGAAGTTACACCGCATCCGCGGGGAGTCGATCCGATCGGCGAGTTCGAGGAACTCCCCGGTGGTCTCGATCAGCAGGTCCGGCTCCGGCTCGACCAGCACGTCCACGCCGACCTCCTCGGCGCGGGCCAGCACCTCGCGCAGCCCCTCCTCGAAGGTGTCCATCGCCCAGTCCCGCGAGCGACCCTCGGGGACGGGCCCGCCGGGCTCGATGGAGATGTGCCCGGCGTCCAGCGCGGCGGCGGTGTCGAGCGAGTCGAGGGTGTACTCGATCCTGCGGCGGCGGTAGGACTCGTCCTCCTCGACGAACGAGGGGTGGTGGAAGTCCTCGATTGCGGTGAGCATGAACGCGTTGCAGTTGCTGATGGCGATGTCGTTCGCATCGAGGGTCTCGCGGACCGCCTCGATCTCCTCGTCGCTCGCCTCCGGCGGGTAGAGGTGCGGCTGGTCGAACAGGAGTTCGACGCCGTCGTAGCCGACGTCGGCGAGCACCTCGATCGCCTCGTCGAGGTCGTACTGCCGGAACGCGTTCGTGGAGAACCCGAAGCGCATTACGGCTCGTACCCGAAGTTCGGCGACTGGCTGAAGAACTCGTAGGGGTTCCCGAAGACGACCTCCCGGACCGCCTCGCGGTCCCACCCCCGATCGAGCATCTTGTCGCGCGCCTTCGGGACCGCGAGCGGGTCCGAGGGGTCCCAGTCGGCGGCGCTATTCAGAAGCATCTTCTCCGTACCGTACTCCTCGAGCAGGTCGATGGCCGTCTCGTCGGTGATCTTCCCCGGGTAGAGCGTGAACCCGACCCAGCAGTCCGTCCGGAGCGAGATGTCGATCGTGTGCTCCGTGTTGTGGTCGATGACGATCCGCTCCTCGGTGACGTCCTCCTCCTCGATCATCTCGACGAGCCGCTCGGTCCCCTGGGGCTTCTGGGTGTGTGGCGTGTGGATGATGACGGGGAGTTCACGCTCCTCGGCCATCCGGAGCTGACGCCGGAACGCCTCCTCCTCCTCGGGCGTGCCCTGGTCGAGACCGATCTCGCCGACCCCGACCACGTTCTCGCGGTCGAGGTACTCGGGCAGGTGGTCCATCACCCGGTCGGCCATCTCGGGGTAGTTCGCCTCCTTCGGCTCGAGCCCGACGGTGACGTAGTGGTCGATGCCGGCCGACCGCTCGGCCCGCCGCGTCTCGAAGTCGATGATCTGCTCGAAGTAGTCGAAGAACGACTCGGCGTGCTGCTTGTCGGTCCCGCTCCAGAACGCCGGTTCGATACAGCACTCGATACCCGCGAGGCGCGCCCGTTCGTAGTCGTTGCTCGAACGGGACACCATGTGCATGTGCGGGTCGATTATCGGAATCGCCATGTGGTCCGGCTTCGGGCCATGCGGGTATGAAAATTCGTATCGTGTCCCTGGTATGAATCGGGGCAATACCGACCGGCCAGGTATATTGCACTCGACCACCTCGACCCGCGCATGCCCGAGGTCTGTCCGTACTGTGGCGACCCCGTCGAGTCGACTCGGAAGATGCCCGAGGACGGTCGGCCGTACGAGGTGTGGCGGTGTGCCGACTGCGAGGAGGAGTGGCGTCACCCGGAGGAGACCGTGATGAACCGGGAGCTCGACTTCAGCGAGAGCGGGGAGCAGCTCTCGCGGCGGGACGCCGACACCGATCTGAACTGGTAAGGGGCGAGGTCCGATCCCCGACGGGTCCGAGCGGCGTCCGCGGGAGTCGGAACCCCGTCGTCCGCGGGTGGAGTATCCCGTCGGACGGAGGTTCGAGAGGGCCGACCGGTGTGTACCCCGCCGAAACCATCGGCCGTCTCGTCGGACGGTGTTACGAAATCTCCGGGCGATAACATATTTCAACGCCTGCGCCGAACGTCCGGTATGGCGACTGGAGTGTGGTTGATTGGGGCACGGGGGAACGTCGCGACTCTCGCGATGGTCGGCGCACGGGCTATCGCGCGGGGCGCGGCGGGGACGACGGGGATGGTGACGGCCAGGGAGCCGGTTTCGTCGCTCGATCTCCCCGCCGTCGAGGAGTTCGTCTTCGCCGGTCACGACATCCGAGAGGGGAGTATCGAACGGACGGCCGAGGAGGCGAGCGAGGCCGGGGGCGTCCCGGACGGGGGGACGCTGGACGCGGTCCGCGAGGACCTGCGTCGGATCGACGACCGGGTGAACACCGGGACGGCGATCAGCTGCGGCCGGGTCGTCGAGGAGCTCTCCGACGACCGGACGGTCGACGAGGGGTCGGTGGCCGACATCGTCTCGCGGATCCGCGACGACTACGCCACGTTCGTGGGGTCGAACGACCTCGACCGGCTGGTCGTCGTCAACGTCGCGTCGACCGAGCCGCCGATGGAGGATCCCGGGCGGTACGACACGCTCGAGGCGTTCGAGGCGGCGATCGAGGCCGACGACCGCGACCTGCCGGCCAGCGCCCTCTACGCCTACGCCGCGATCGACGGGGGTCACCCCTACGTCAACTTCACGCCGAGCACGGGGAGCGCGCTCGGGGGGTTACACGAGCTGGCCGAGCGCGAGGGCGTCCCCCACATGGGACGCGACGCCAAGACCGGCGAGACGCTCGTCAAGTCCGCACTCGCACCGATGTTCGCCGGGCGGAACCTCCGCGTGCTCTCCTGGGAGGGCCACAACATCCTCGGGAACACCGACGGGCTCGTCCTCGAGGACGACGCGAACAAGGCGGGAAAGATCGAGAGCAAGGGGACGCTCCTGGAGGAGATCCTCGGCTACGAGACCCACAACAGGGTCCGCATCGACTACACCCCGTCGCTCGGCGACTGGAAGACCGCCTGGGACCACATCCACTTCGAGGGGTTCCTCGGGACGGAGATGAAGATGCAGTTCACCTGGGACGGGTCGGACTCGGCGCTCGCCGCGCCCCTGCTGCTCGACCTCGTCAGGCTCGCCGCGTACGCCGACGAACACGGGGAGGGCGGTCTCCAGCCACAGCTGGCGTCGTTCTTCAAGTCCCCGCTTGGCGTCGACGAGCACGATCTCTCTCGCCAGCTCGAACGGCTCTACGACTACGCCGAGCGACACGCGGACCATGACTGAGGGGGACGGGCCGACCGGGACCGCCGGTCGGGTGATCGTCCTCGACGTCGTCGGCCTCCGCCCGGACCACCTCGACGCCGGGCTGGCACCGAACCTCGCGGAGCTGCTGGGCGGGACGGTCGCCCCGCTGCGACCGCCGTTCCCCGCGGTGACCGTCCCGGTTCAGACGACGCTGGCGACGGGGCAGTCCCCCTCGGCTCACGGCGACGTCGCCAACGGGGAGTACGACCGCGAGCACGACGAGGTCGCGTTCTGGGAGCGGGACGTCGAGGACCGATACCGCATCTGGGAGGCCGCCAGCGAGGAGGCCGGGCTCACGACGGGCGTGCTGTTCTTCCAGCACCTCATCGGGACGACGGCGGACGTCGCCGTCACCCCCTCGCCCATCGAGGACGAGGACAACAACATGCTGGAGATGAACTGCTGGACGAACCCGGACGGGTTCTACGACGACCTGGAGGCCGAGTACAATCACTTCCCGCTGCACAACTACTGGGGGCCGATGGCCGGGAAGGAGAGCAGCGAGTGGATACTGACCGCCGCGCGCGAGTCGATCGAGCGCTACGACCCCGACCTGCTCTGGGTGTACGTCCCCCACCTGGATTACGACGCCCAGCGACACGGTCCGGACGCCGACGAGGCGCTCGACGCCGTCGGGGTCGTCGACGGGATGCTCGGGGAGTTCCTCGACTGGCTCCGCTCGACCGACCGGTGGTCCGAAACCGCGGTGAACGTCGTCGGCGAGTACGGCTTCCAGAACGTCGAGACGCCGGTCCTCCCCAACCGCGCGCTACGGGAGGTCGGCCTGCTGGAGGTGACCGAGGACCGCGAAGGAGGTGAGGAGATCGACCTGCAGGGATCGGAGGCGTTCGCGATGGTCGACCACCAGGTCGCCCACGTCTACACGGATGCCGTCGAGGAGGCCCGGGCCGCACTGGCGGACCTCGACGGGGTCGCCACCGTTATCGAGGGGGAGGAGACCGCGGAGTACGGCATCGACCACCCGAACGCGGGCGAACTCGTCCTCGTCGCCGAACGGGACGCGTGGTTCCAGTACTACTGGTGGGCCGACGACGAGGACGCCCCCTACTACGCGACGGACATGGACATCCACGCGAAGCCGGGCTTTGACCCCTGCGAACTGTTCCTCGGCGAGACGGGGCTGGCGTCGCTCGACCCGACGAAGGTCGGCGGCTCGCACGGGCGCGTCGACCCGGCCGGGTTCGGGTTCTACGGCCTGGGCGGGCCGGCGGCACCCGAGGGCGCGAGCGACGTCCTCGACGGCGTCGATGCGGTGGACGCCCGCTCGGTCGCCCCGACCGTCGCCGACCTGCTCGGTGTCGCGGACGATCTGTC
Source organism: Salinirubellus litoreus (assembly GCF_037335815.1). NCBI lineage: Archaea > Methanobacteriati > Methanobacteriota > Halobacteria > Halobacteriales > Natronomonadaceae > Salinirubellus > Salinirubellus litoreus. The sequence continues at coordinate 2,316,701 of NZ_CP147841.1, forward strand.
GATGGCGTTCGAGCGGCCCTCGCTGCTGGAGTCGGAGCGGTAGCCGGATCGGATCGACGTGACGATCGCCGTCCGTCGTCGGCCGCCCGAACACGGGACTCTCCGCTCGTTTGGATCCCATCCGAATCGCCCCGACGCCGCCGTCTGACGGTCTTTTCGCGCGGAGATAATCCCGACCCGGATTTAATAGGTTGCCCGTCCTCGATAGAGACGAGCCCCCGTCCTCACGGGCGGGAGAACGAACGATGGTGTCCGACGAAGAACTCAAGATGCACGTCGAACGGGCCGAGCGAGCGGGAGCCGACGAGCTGGATCTGGTCGGCCGACTCGACGAGATGGAGTCGACCGCCCGCTGCGTTCACAACGAACTCGCGCGCCGGATCGAGCGGGCGGAGGCGGACAGCGCCGACGCGGTGGCGCTCGCCGACCTCGCCGGCCGGCTCGACGGTATCGAGGAGCGCCTCGACGCCATCGAGTCGCGGCTGGACTGACACCGGACCGGATCGGGACGAACCGGACCCACTTTTTGCCCTCTTGATGCACACGTTCCCGCAACCCCGTCGTCTGCGGCGGGATCGCCCGAGGGCTCGTCCCCTTCGCGGCTCGTGCGGCCGGATCGTCCGTGCGCTCTCGTCACCGCCGCGACACGGGAGGCACGCCGCGCCCCGTGCGAGGCTGCCGTAGTCGCGTTCGGGCTCTCTACTCACGAACGGGGGGAACGCCCCCGCCCGGCCTGTGCCGTCGTTCCAAACGCTACTATATATACCGTCGGTGATGGTGGGGAAAGCATGGTCGCCGTGCCGCCTCCCGAGGCGCTGGTCGTCTTCGCGCTGGTCGCCGCCGCCGTGGCAGCGTTCGTCACGGAGGTCGTCCCGGCGGACGTGACGGCCATCTCCGTCGTCGTCGCGCTCGTGGTCCTCGAACCGTGGACGGGCGTCGACGGTGGGACGGCGCTCCAGGGGTTCGCCTCGCCCGCGACCATCACCATCCTCGCGATGTACGTCCTGAGCGCGGGGGTCCAGTCGACGGGGGCCATCCGGCGGCTCGGGACCCACATCGCGGCGTTCACCCGCGGCGACGCGACGCGGCTCCTCGGCGCGACCGTGGGTATCACGGGGCCGCTCGCGGGCTTTATAAATAACACCCCCGTCGTCGCCATGTTCATCCCGATGGTCACCGACCTCGCGGAGGACGCGCGGGTGTCGCCCTCGAAGCTGCTGATCCCGCTCTCCTACGCCTCGATGCTCGGCGGGACGCTCACGCTCGTCGGGACGGCGACGAACATCCTCGCCAGCGACATCATGGACGAACTCATCGGCGAGACGTTCTCGATGTTCGAGTTCACCCCCCTGGGGATCATCACGCTCGTCGTCGGTCTCGTCTACCTGATGACGGTCGGACAGCGGTTACTGCCCGAGCGGATCAAGCCGACCGACCTCACGGCCGAGTTCGGACTCGACGGCTACCTCCACCGGGTGTACGTCCAGCCGCAGTCGCCGTTCGTGGGGCTCTCCGTCGAGGAGGCGATGGGCGACCTCGACGTCGACGTGGACATCATTCAGATCCTCCGGGGCGAGGAGACCATCATCGCGCCCGCGGACAGGCAGATACGCGAACAGGACGTGCTGACCGTCCGGGCCGACGCCGACGACCTGGCGGCGTTCGTCGCGCTGGGGGCGCTCCGGCGGCTCCCGAGTGCGGCGGTCACGGAGGCCGAACTCGACGAGCCCGAGGGGACGGGAACGCTCGTCGGGGCGGTCGTCCCCGCGAACTCGCGCCTCGCCGGCGAGACGCTTCGGGAGACGGATCTCCGCCAGCGCTACACCGACACCGTCCTCGCGTTCCGCCGCGGCGAGGAACTGATCCACGAGGGCCTCGCCGACGTCGTGATGCGCGAGGGCGATAGCCTCCTCCTCTACACGACGATCGAGACCGTCGAGTCGCTCCGGGAGTCCGGCGACCTGATCGTCACGGACGTGGTCGATCACCGGAGCGCGTTCGACGAGTCGCTCCCGCCGCTGTTCGAGACGCGGGCTCCGCTCGCCGTCGGCATCGTCGCGGCCGTCGTCGGGTGTGCGGCGCTCGACCTCCTCCCCATCGCCGTCGCGGCGCTCGGCGGCGTGGTCGCCATGGTCGTCACCGGCGTCCTCGGGACCGACGAGGCCTACGCCGCGGTCAACTGGCAGGTCGTCTTCCTGCTCGCGGGGGTCATCCCGCTCGGGCTCGCGATCCAGTCGTCGGGCGGCGCGGCCTACCTCGGCGAACTGGTCGTCGTCGCGGCCGCCGTCCTCCCCGCGCTGGCGGTGCTGGCGCTGTTCTACCTCCTGACGGGGATGCTCGCGAACGTGGTGACGCCGGTGGCGAGCGTCGTCCTCGTCCTCCCGGTGGCGATCTCCACCGCCGGCCTGATCGGTGCGGACCCGTTCGCGTTCGCCCTCGGCGTGACGTTCGGTGCCGCCACCGCCTTCACCACCCCCATCGGCTACCAGACCAACCTGATGGTCTACTCGGCCGGCGGCTACCGGTTCACCGACTACGTCCGCGTGGGCCTCCCGCTACAGCTCCTGCTCGCGGTCGTCACCCCGCTCGGTATCGATCTCATCTGGGGGGTGACCTGATCCGGTCCCGTTCGCCTACTCGTCCGGGTTCTGTAGCTCGAAGGCCACCACGACCTCTGCCTGGTACTCTCGGCCGTCGACGGCGGCCACCTCGACGCCGAACTCCTCGACCTCGACCCAGTGGACGGCCTCCAGGGTCTCCTCCGCGCGGTCGACGGCGTCGTCGACGGCGGCGTCGAAACTCTCCGAACTCCGGCCGATCAGCGTGATCTTCTTGAACACCATCGCATCCGACTCTCGTGTGGCTCGTCACTTAAGTACACGGCCGGCAGCGGGCTCTGCCGCGCTCATTGCCCACGACCGCCCCGATGGCGTCCTGCTTCCCCGGCGGCGGTGGGTGCGTCCGGAGTCGACCGAGAGAACTATCCGCGCCGGTGTCACCCTCCCGGCCCTACCCCGCTCGCCGTTCCAGCCGCTCCCGCAGCGCGCCGACCACGCCGCTCAGGTAGGCGGTCCCCCACGTCGCGACGACGGCGGCCCCGATGGTGTTGAACACGAGGTCGAGCAGCGTGTCCTCGAGCCCGTACTGTGTGAGGACGGAGGTGCTCCCCGTGAGCGCGGCTACCTCCGCGATACTGAACTCGACGACCTCCCAGAAGACGCCGAACGCGATGGTGAGCAGGAGGATGAACACGAACATGAACCGGGGCGGGAGGACCACGTCCCTCGAGTGGAGGTCGACCGCGCGGGCGGTTGCGTAGCCGGCGGCTGCGACGACGCTCGCCGACAGCGCGTGGGTCATGTGGTCCCACCACCAGACCTGTCGGTAGAACGAATCGAGATCGGTGCCGGGGATACCCACCGTCCCGAGCGAGTGGAGGAACACCGCCGCGGTGATCCAGAGGGTGAGCGCGGGGTCCATCGGGATGCCCACGTCCCGCTCCAGAACGGGGACGAGCTGTGTAACCGCCAGCGCGACTGCGGTGTTGACGAGGATGCCCGTGTGTCCCCGTTCGAGCCCGACGAAGAACATCCCCACGAGCGCGAACTCCATCAGGTGCGTGAGCTGGCGGAACTGTCGGTCGTCCACCCCGAATCGCTCGCGGAGCTTCACGGCTCGACACCCCGTCGTTCCGCGCTCCGGGCTGCCGCTGCCTGGATGGCCGCCTCGACCTCGCTCGGGACGACGCTCTCGCGCCGCCGGAGCCGCCGGAAGTACCACTCGAAGACCACCCCGCCGAGGACGCCTGCGGTCGTCGAGTAGACGAACTCGAGCATCAGGTCGTGTTCGATCTCGGCCTCGGTCAGCGCGGGATCGAGCAGGAACGCCGTCCCGAGCGTCGTGTCGAGCGCGAACCGGGCGACGGCCCAGATCCCCGCGGCGGCGAGCGTGGCGACGACGACGAACGAGACGGCGAACGCCTTGTTCATCTTCACGGGGGTGAAGACGTGGAGTTCGACGGCGAGGATCAGCGCGATGGCCGCAACAGAGAGGTAGGTGAACAGTTCGCTGGTGACCGGGACGGTCGCGAACGTCCGGCCCAGCAGGGGGAGGACGGCCAGCAACAGCACCTCCCAGGGGAGCATCGCACGCGGGGTCCGGAACTGGACCGGTGGGAGGACGGCGAGGACGGCCATCGCGGCGGCGAACCCCGCCCAGAGGAGATCCCCCGAGACGAGGTTCCCGACGGCGACGACGACCACGAACCCGACCAGCGTCCACGCGAGGGCCGCGTTCGTCCTCGCGTCTTCGAACACCTGTTCGAGCCTGAACGACGCGTCCCGTCCCCCGCCCGACTCTGCCATGCCTCCAATAGGGCGCTCTCGGCGTATAAACGCGCGGACTCGGTTCGTCGATTACCAGCCGACGGTGACGTAGACGAGGGCGTACGCGAGCGTCGCGGCCGTCACGGCCGCGAGACCGGTGGCGACGACGCGGACCGGCCGGGCGGTCGCCCCACGGACCGTCCGGGGTGTCGGGAGCGCGACGAGCAGCCCGACCCCGAGCAACGGGAAGACGAAGTGGTACGAGAGGTCGAGCGTCGGGGCCGGAAGGACGAAGAACGTCCCCGCGTAGCCCGCGCCGGCCGCCGCCCGTCCGGCGACCACGCGCCGGACCGCCCCGGGGAACGCCGCCGGCCGCCCGACCCCGTGTCGGACCACGAGGTAGACCGACAGCGCGAGCCAGGCCGTCGCGAGTTCGAGCCCGAGCGCCCCCAGGAGGTGGAGCGTCGGGTCGGGGTGGAGCACGATCCGATCCACGGTGGGGACCGTCGAGAGCGGGTAGAGCATGGCCGGGGGCTCGCCGGTGAACAGGTCGCCGAATGGGTGCGAGACCAGGCCGACGAGCGCGGCCGCAGCGATGGTGGTCGGGGCGAACCCGTGTCGCCGGCCGACGAACGCGAGCAGCGCCGCGCCGGCGACGAACAGCGTCGTGATGGCCGATCCGAGCGGACCGCTGACGACGAGCGCGACGACCGGGAGCGCGAGCAGGCCGACCCCGCCGGCGCTCCGCAGGCGACGGTCACGCGACGCGATCCACCGCAGGCCGAGCGCGACGACCGGGCCGACGACCACCGAGTGGGTCACCGCGCGGTGGACGAGGTTGCCGGCCGCCCAGAACGCCTGCGCCGTCGCCAGCGGCCCGCCCAGGTCCGAAGCGAGGAGTAGCGCGACGGGTGCGTACGCGATGTCGACGTCCGGGAGCATCCCGAACGCGCCCGCCAGCAGGCCGACGGCCAGCGCCCGCTCCGGCCGCCAGCCGCGCAGATGCGCGACTCCGGCGACCAGGGCGAACGCGAGGAGCCCGTGACCCACGAACATGGATCGGTCGTTCGCGCCGGAGGGATATATCCCCTGCGCGTCACTCCGTGTCGTAACCGGTCGCCGGGACCCCCGTCGTTCGCCCGCTCCGTGCGGACCGTCGCGGCCCTCGGTCGGTGGTCCCCTCTCGGACCGGTGGTCGGCGGCGAACCGTCACGCCAGCCCGTCCCGGTCGTCGTCGCGCTTGGTCCACTTCTTCTCGATCGCGGCGTTCCCGAGGACGACGGTGTCGTCCCCGACGCTGATGCGCGTCTTCCGGAGTTCGATGTCCTCGATGACTCCCTCGGTTCCGTCGGAGAGGACGGTGTCCCCGGGCATGAAGTCCGGGTCCCGGAGGAGGTAGATGCCGGCGACGGCGTCGGCGATCATCCCCGAGACGGCGTAGGAGACCCCGAGCGCGAGGAAGCCGGTCGCGGTACCGAGCGAGGCCGCGATGTCGTCGAGCCCCACGACCGAGAGGAAGGAGAGTGCCACGCCGAACCAGAGGAACACCCTGACGACGGTCGTGACGAACTGCTGGTAGACGGGCTCCTCCCCGCGGAACGTCCGCCGCACGACGGCCCTCACGACGAACATCACCACTCTGATGACGATGTACGCGATGACGAGGAAGACGACGCCGGCCAGTATCTTCGGTATGGCCGCGGTTATGTCGGCCAGAAACGTCCTCAGTGCCGACCGGACGATCCCCGTCAGGCTCTGTAACGGGACGAGCATGGTTCGGCCGACTCGGGGCCGGCTGTTATAAACCGGGGTTCCGGCGGGATCCGGGTCCCTACGGTGCCGGGAGTACGTCGGCGTCCGGGTGGAGGACGGTGTAGTCGTCGTCCTCGACGCCGATCACCGCCCAGTCGTAGTCCGGTGCGCGCGCGAGCAGGTCGTCACGGACGGACGCCGCCCGTTCGGCCGGGGCGACGAAACACCGCAGTCGACCGTGTGTCTCCGCCTCCGCGGGCTCCTGCGTCGTGACGTATACCGTCCGCCACCTCCGTTCGGCGCGGAGCTCGTCCCCCTCTCGGGTCACCTCGTATCCGAGATCGCTGAACACTGCTCGGGCGCGGTCGTCGAGGGTTGTGTTAACAACTCCCATCCGTCCTTCAATCGTGAGCGGTTCGGCATAAACGTTCGCTTGTGACAGGACGATTGGGTGTCGACGAGGGGGACCGTGGCCGATCACCGCGACCCTCGGCCGTGTCTCGGTCCCGTGTAGCGGTCCGACCGTCAGGCGGACGAGCGGGGTGCTCGATCCCGCGGGTACCCCGTCGGTGGCTCGCGGAGGCCCCGGGCCGGTCGTCGGGCATCCCGTTCTCCCCGAGCGGCATCCCGCGTTCGTCGAACGAGGGCTCTCTCACTCGTGAGCAGCGTCCCACTCGTCGGCCTTCTTGTAGTTCTCACACCGGTTGCAGTCGATCCGCCCCATCGAGTCCATCGCGTTGTCGAAGGTCTCGCAGTTCGTACAGAAGTAGCCCCAGCGCTCCTCGCCGTCGGGGTCGGCGTAGGTCACCAGGAACGGGGCGACCGACCCTCGCTCTGCCTCCCGGGAGACGTAGAGCGTTCCGGACGGTCCCTCGCGGGCTTCGAGCGTCGACTCCATACGGGTACGGGGGCGGCGGCGCGGGAAAGCGCTTCGGACTGCTCGAACCGCTTCGGAGCGGTTTTGACGCCTCCGGTCCACCGGTCGGTAGTGACCCTCCGCCTCCTCCACTACTCCGACGTCGAGAACGCCTACGACGATCCCGAGCGCGTGGGCCGGCTGGCCGGGACGCTCCTCGAACGCGACGGCCCGGACGCGCTGACCTGCGGGACCGGCGACGACACCGCCCCGGGCGTGCTCGCCCTGCGCACCGAGGGCGAGCAGTCGCTCGACCTGTTCTCGGCGGTCGAACCGGACGCCGAGACGTTCGGCAACCACGACTTCGACTTCGGAACCGACAGGACGCTCGAACTCGTCGAGCGCTCGCCACAACCCTGGCTCTCGGCGAACGTCTACCCCGACGACCGGCGGGGCGTGATCGAACCGTTCGGCGCGAGCGTCGGCGTGCGACCCTGGACGGTCCTCGAGACCGACGGCGCGCGGGTGGGGCTGTTCGGCCTGACCGACCCTCACACCCCCGACATCAACCCCGCGGCCGCGGATCTCTCCTTTCGCGATCCGATCCCGGCGGCCGAGGCGGCCGTCGCCGAACTCCGCGCCCGCGGCGTCGACTTCGTGGTGGCGCTCTCACATCTGGGTCGCGGTGACGAGGCGCTCGCCGCCGCCGTCGACGTCGACGCGGTCCTCGGGGGACACGTCCACTCCGAGCGGATCGAACGGATCGACGGGACCGTCCTGACCCGACCCGGGGTCAACGGCGAGGTGATCATGGAGGTGTCGCTCCCCGACGGGGAGGTCACTCGGCACGCGGTCGCCGACGGCCCCCTCCACGAGCCGGTCGCGGCGTCGCTCCGCGAGCGGATGGCCGCCGAGGGGTTGACCGACGTGGTGGCCCACGTGGACGACCCGGTCGAGCGGACCGAGCGGACCTGCTTCCGCGGGGAGTCGCGGATCGGCAACTTCGTCGCCGACGCCTACCGGTGGGCCGCGCTCGAGGCCGGCTTCGAGGAGCCCGTGGTCGGCCTGCAGAACAGCGGCGGCATCCGCGAGGGCCCGCCGCTCGCCGGCGACGTGACACTCGCCGACCTGATGAGCGTCATCCCGTTTCCCGAACGGGTCGCCGTGCTCGAAGTGCCGGGGCGGGTCCTGCGGTCGGCGTTCGCGGAGGCCGCCCGGAACGTGGGGTTCGGCGAATCGGAGTGGTGGCACGCCCACGTCTCGAACGCGCGGCTCGAGTACGATCACGGCGAGCGCGAGCTCGTTGGCGCGAGCGTCGGCGGTCGGCCCGTCGAGGGTGGACGGAACTACCGCGTCGCCACCTCCGAGTACCTCCTCCACACCGAGGGGGAGTTCCCGTCGCTCACCCCCGAGTTCCGCGTGGGAACGCTCTCGGTCCAGTACGAGGTGCTCGCGGCCTACGCCCGTGCCGAAGGGATCGTCCCCCGGATCGAGGGGCGGGTGGTCCGTCACGGCGTCTGATACGGTCGTGCGTCCTCCTCTGTCGGCGATCCTCGGCCCGTTCGGGTATCTCGATGTATCGTTACGCACCGCCATCCGATCGTTTAGCGACCGAAAGAAGCGACAAGATTGAACCGGCGGGCACCGTACGTTGACACGATGACGCTCGTCGTGGTCCCCGTCCGGTACCCGCTCTCCGAACACTCCCGTGCGACCCTCCAGCGCGCGGTCGACGTCGCGGAGGAACACGACGCCGACCTGACCGTCCTCCACGTCAACCTCTACCAGAACGGCGGCCGGGTTTCCCGGTCGGAACTCAAGCGGGCCGTCGAGTCGTCGTTCGGCCGGCTCCCCCGCGTCCGGTACGCCGTCCGGTCGGGCTTCCTCGTCGAGGAGACCATCCTCGACGAGGTGGCCGCGGAGGGGGCCGACTACGTCGTCATCGGCCGCAAGCAGGCCGGGCGCTGGCGTCGGATGATCCGGAGCCTCGTCGACGACCCCGACGTGGAGACGTTCCTCCGACGGGAACTCGACTGCGACCTGATCACCGTCTCGGGCTGATCCCGGACCCGGGGACCACTCAGCCGGACCCGTCGTCCGATCTCTCCCCGTCGGGTTCCTCCCGTTCCGGCGTTTCCTCGTCCCGTGGCTCCTCGACGCCGGGCGGTCGCAGCGGCCCCTCCCCGCCCTCCTCCACCCGAATCCCCTCCCCGATCCCGTCCGGGGGGCCGACCGGCGACCCGTCCCTCCGGTCGGTCCCGTCGGTGAGGTTCACCCGCATCTCCCCGCTCGTTTCGTCGAAGAACAGGTGGCTGTGCGGGTAGGCGATCTCGACGTCCGCCTCGGGTAGGCGCTCCCAGATAGCCGTCTGGACCTTCGACCGGGCGGTGAGCAACTTGTACGGCTCGGTCACCCAGTAGCGAAGCCGGAGGTTCACCCCGTGGTCGGCGAACGAGTCGATGTAGCAGACCGGTCCCGCGGGGTAGCGGGCCGACCCGATGCGGATATCGGGCCCGCCGCCGATGACGTTGTCGACGCTCCTCGCGGCCTCCTCGATGAGCTCTCTGGCCTGCGGGATGTCGCTCTCGTAGGTGACCAGCATGTCCAGTTTCAGCCGCGTCCGGGAGTCCTCCGCCGAGTAGTTGAACACGTCCCGGTCCTGTATGGAACCGTTCGGGACGACGAGGAACGTATTGTCCAGAGTGAACATCTTGGTGTATCGGAGTGTAATATCCTCGATAAATCCGTAGATGTCCTCGTCGGCGAGGTAGATCATGTCGCCGATCTCGTAGGGCTGGTCCGAGAGGATGAACAGCCCGTTGATGACGCTCCCGATGATCGGGGCGAGGACGAACCCGGCCACCGCCGAGAACACGGTCACGGAGAGGATGACGTTCCCGAGACGGAGCCCCAGCACCTGTAGAGCGACGATGCCGCCGAGGACGAGCATCGCCGACTGTATCCCCCTGAGGACCGTCCGGGTGACGCTGGGCCGGTTGAACCGCCTCGCGATCCGTCGGCCGAGCACCTGCCGGACGACCCCCGAGAGGTAATACGTGACGACGAGCACGACCACCGCGAGCACGACCTGTATCAGCTCGTCGGGCACCCACGGCGGGAGGTACGACCCCACGACGTCCGGGGCGCTGGGGGTCCCCGTTGGCGAGGCCGTCGCCGCCCCCTCCGCCGTCGGGGTCGGCGTCCCCTCCGCCTGCGAGGCGACCACCCCTGCCGAACCCGCGCCCGTTGCCATGGTCCGGCCGTCGCCGGGGGGCCGAAAAAGCGTTCCGACGCCGACGTCCCCCGAGCCATCGCGATCGCCCCCCCGAGTTATACCCTCGTGTCCCGAGAGGTCGGGCATGTCCGCCGACAGGAACGACCCCGAACCGACGTTCGACGTCCAGCGCCACGAGGACGACGCCTCCTCGCGGCTCGTACTCGGCTTCTCCGAGTTCGGCCTCGCCGGACTGACCGCGGTCGACTACCTCGTCACCCACCTCGAACTCGAACAGACGGGGCGGGTCGCCGCCCGCGGGCTCCCGGCCATCACCCCGTTCGCCCAGGGGGTCCCGCGCCACCACACCCGGCTGTTCTCCCGCGACGACCTCGACCTGACCGTCCTCGTGGGCGAACTGTTCGTCCCCCCGAGGGCCGCCGACCCGTTCAGCGAGGCCATCCTCGACTGGACCGAGCGAGCACAGGTCGAGGAGGTGGTCGTCCTCTCGGGCGTCCCGATCGCCCACGGACCCGACGAACACCGGGCGTTCTACGTCGCCACCCCGGACTTCGCCGAGGCACGGCTCGCCGACACCGAGATCACGCCGATGGGCGGCGGCTTCCTCGACGGGATCAACGGCGCGCTGATGGGACGCGGGCTCGATTCGGATCTGAAGACCTGTCTGCTCACGACGCCGGTTCACGCCCAGACCCCCGACGCCGACGCCGCCCTCAGGCTGCTCGAGGCGTTCCTCACGGTCTACGACCTCGACGTCGACCTGGGCCCGATGACCGAGTTCGCCGCCCGCGTCTCGGCGCAGTACGAGGAGCTCGCCGCGCGGATGCGGGCCGCACAGGAGGAGGAGCGGGGCCCCGAGGACCGGATGTATATGTGAGACCACTTTTTCCTCCTCGGGTGCCCTCTCGCGCCTTCGGCGCGCTTCGGGCACCTCTCGTCGGAAAAACGTGGGGAAAAACTGCGCTCCGCTCGCTCACTCCGTTCGCTCGCTCCGCGGGTGAGCGTGCTGGTGGTACAGCACCGTACCGTCATTTTGTCCCGATATCAAGCGTCTCCAGCGAATGCGGATTAGCCGATACGACGGCGGGTCGAAGAGAGGAGTCGGATGCGGCGATCCGACCAGCGTTCGAACTCCCTGACGTCGGACCAGATGAACGGGTTCCTCGCCGTGTCATCCCGGAAGTCCCTGTGACTGAATCCCCGATTCTCCACTGCTGAAACCAGCGCCGATAGAGGGCCGTCGGTTGTCGACGGCGTGTTATTCGTACTTCAGAACGACCTTGTTCGAGGTCTGCCCGGTATCGCCGTCATCGTCCTCGGTGACCGCGACGAAGTAGTTGAACCCGCCATCCGCGGAGGAGTCAGTCAGCGTGACCGGTACGGCGGCCGTTCCGTCGTCCCCGATCGTTGCGGTGTACTCCTCGACCTGGATCGCCGTGTTCGCCTCGTAGGCCTCGATCTCGTAGCCGGGCGTCCCGTCGTACTCGGGCACTTCCTCGAGGTTCAGTTCGCCTTCGACTCGGAGCAGCGTGACCGTGTCCCCGGGCTCGCCCGTGACCGTTATCGTCTGGTCAGCGTCGGTCACCGTCGCGGCGGTGTGACTGTCCGACAGGGTGGTCGAGGTCAGCGGCACGCCCTGTGCGTCGATCGTCGGCGCGGACGGCACGTCCGCGTCGGCGACTCCCTGTGAGCCACCCAGACTTCCATCGCTGAACAGCGCGGTCTCGACGGTCGACCCGTCGCCGAACTCGGCGGTCACCGTCGATCCGGAGAGCTCCAGCCCAGACACCGGGCCGGCCTCGCTGTTCTGGGCTGTCCCGCCCCCTTTGATACTCGTCGGGTCGTTGTCCACCGAGAACGCGACCGACTCGCCCGGTTGGAACGAGCCGAAGGTGACCGTCAGCGTGTCGTAGCCGTCCGAGCCGTCGACGCCGTTGTGCGGTTTCGCGATCGTCGACTCGACGGTTCCGCTGGTGCCGTCGGAGTCGAGCACGAACCCCTTGGCCGCCTTGTCACCGGCGGTTCCCTCCGGGTCGAACACGAGATCGGGCAGGATCGCCGATCGGAGATCGAGCGTGACGGATTCGATCGGCTCGTCGCCGGTGTTCGTTATCTCGAACGAGCCGCTCCTGTACGTCGACGTGTCGATGCCCCGGCCGCTGTTGATCGTTATCGTCGCTTCCCCGTCGGTGGACGTCGACGTGTCCTCGACGGTCACGGTGAAGGTCTCCGTCGCGGTCGCCGTGCCGTCGGACGCGACCACCTCGACGGTGTAACTCCCCGGATCGTCCGTCTGGGGTGCGATCGAAACCGTTCCAGTTCCGTCTCCGCTATCACTCAGCGAGACGAAGGACGGCGCCTGGCCGAGTGACAGTGCCGGGGTGTCACCGCTGTCCGCGTCCGAACTGCTGACCGGAACGTCGATCGACTCGCCCGCGGTCACGGTCTGGTCCGAGATCGACTCGATCGTCGGGGCGGTGTTGCTAGGCGCGTCTTCGACGGTCACGGTGAACGTCTCGGTCGCGGTCGCCGTGCCGTCGGACGCGATCACTTCGACGGTGTAACTCCCCGAATCGTCCGCTTGGGGCGCGAGCGAAATCGTACCCGTGCCGTCTCCGCTGTCGCTCAGCGAGGCGAAAGGCGGCGCCTGGCCGAGCGACAGTGATGGCGTATCACCGCTGTCCGCGTCCGAACTACTGACCGGGACGTCGATCGACTCGCCCGCGGTCACGGTCTGGTCCGAGATCGACTCGATCGTCGGGGCGGTGTTGTCTGTCTCGTCGACACGACTCACCTCGATGGCGCTAATCTTCGCGTTGTTGTTGGTCGCGGTGAAGTCGATGTTCAGCGTTCCGTCGGTTACGTCGACCGTGTACGTCCGTTCGGTCGCGGTCAGCGAACCGACCTCGGCGAAGATGTCGTAGTCGGTCAGTAGCTGCTGGCCCTCGATCGTCGCGGAGAACACTCGATCGTTCTCGTTAGTGCCGTCGCTCGGCCCCGCTGAATCGGGGACGTCGTTCGAGGAGACGCCCTGATAGATCTCGGCGAACTGCAACGTCACCTCGTAGGTCCCATCCGACACCGGCACGTCGTAGCCGAAGGAGTTGCCGTAGCGTTCGGACTGATAGAGGGTATCGTCGGTCGTACCTGCGATGTCGGGGTCGGAGGGGGTGCCGGCCGAGCCGGTGCTGAATGTCTTCCCGCCATCGAAGTTCGTATCGGCTTGGTAGACACTCCCGTCGCTCGCAGCGTACTCCGGTCCCCCCGCGTTGACCGCGAAGACGGTGTCACTGGACGGAGTCGTTCCATCGGCGCGGCTCACCTCGATGGCGCTTATCTTCGCGTTGTCGTTCGTCGTGCTGAAATCGATGTTCAACGTTCCATCAGTTACGTCGACCGTGTACGTCCGTTCGGTCGCGGTGAGTGCCCCAGCGTCGGCGAAGATGTCGTAGTCGGTCAGTAGCTGCTGGCCCTCGATCGCCGCGGAGAACACCCGGTCGTTCGCGTTGGTGCCGTCGCTCGGCCCCGCTGAATCGGGGACGTCGTTCGAGGAGACGCCCTGATAGATCTCGGCGAACTGCAACGTCACCTCGTAGGTCCCATCCGAAACGGGTACGTCGTACCCGAAGGAGTTGCCGTAGCGTTCGGACTGGTACAGCACGTCGTTAGTCGTGTCCGCAATATCGGGATCGGAGGGCGTTCCGGCCGAGCCGGTACTGAAGGTGTTCCCCCCGTCGAAGTTCATATCCGCCTGATAGGTGGTTCCGTCGTTCGCGGTGTACTCCGATCCTCCCGCGTTGACCGCGAAGACGGTGTCACTGGACGGGGCGGTCTCGTCGATGGCACTTATCTTGATAGCACTTACCTTCGCGTTGTCGTTCGTCGTGCTGAAATCGATGTTCAGCGTTCCATCGGTTACGTCGACCGTGTACGTCCGTTCGGTCGCGGTGAGTGCCCCAGCGTCGGCGAAGATGTCGTAGTCGGTCAGTAGCTGCTGGCCCTCGATCGCCGCGGAGAACACCCGGTCGTTCGCGTTGGTGCCGTCGCTCGGCCCCGCTGAATCGGGGACGTCGTTCGAGGACACCCCCTGATAGATCTCGGCGAACTGCAACGTCACCTCGTAGGTCCCATCCGAAACGGGTACGTCGTACCCGAAGGAGTTGCCGTAGCGTTCGGACCGATAGAGGGTATCGTCGGCCGTACCTGCGATGTCGGGATCCGAGGGCGTTCCGGCGCTCCCGGTGCTGAAGGTCCTCCCGCCATCGAAGTTGGTGTCGGCCTGATAGGTGGTCCCGTCACTCGCGGTGTACTCGGGTCCTCCCGCGTTGACCGCGAAGACGACGGTGGAATCATCTGCCTGAGTAGTCGACGCTCCAACGCTCGCCGTCACGATACTCGTCACGACGAGTACGGAGCAGACGGCCACTGCCAACTGCCTGCCGCTCGGCCGAGCCGTTCCACGCGATACTCCAAACAGTCCGTTGATAGATGCGACTGTGGATATAAAAACGAACACGCTTCCCGAACGCGCTCCGGAACCGTCCGCTATTCCTTTCATCTGATCATCCATGATGACCATCATCTGAGATCGATCGGTAATAAAACGCTTCTACACCTGCCTGGTAGTACACTATACATTATATAAAAATTATTATAAATGGGTGTGCTCAACAGAAAGAATGCGGATGGGAAATACGCCCCGAAGCTCGCTATCATATTATAAATTATACATGTAGGGTAGCGACAATTATGCCCTCCGTCGTTGGGCGAGGTCCCCTGAACCCCCTCGAACGAGACGGAGATGGTCGCGCTGTTCCGACGGATACAATTCCGTCGGTCTCGGATTTCCGGTCGCCGCCACCACTTCGGAGAGCAACCGCTATATCCACCAGCCCCCTCCCTCGGGTATGAGCACCGAATCGAGCACCACGGACGAGGCCGAACTTCGCGAGCGCATCTCGCTGTTCGTCGCGCGGAACTTCCCCCAGATCGGGATGCACGGCGGGAACCACGCCGTCGGGGACATCGACGTCGAACGCGGCGAGGTGTCCATCTCGCTCGGCGGGGCCTGCTCCGGGTGTGGCATCTCCCCGATGACCGTCCAGGCGCTCAAGACGCGGCTCGTCCAGGAGATCCCCGAGATATCGGTCGTCCACGCCGACACCGGGATGGACGCGGGGACCCCGCACGGGTTCGACGACGGGGACGTCCCGTTCTGAGACCGATACCGGCCTTCTCCTCCCGCCGTTCGCGCGCTTTCGCCGTCGATTATAGTAGCGTTTGGAACCGATGACACACGCCGGACGGAGACGATCCCCCGTCCGTGAGTAAAGACTTCCAAACGCTACTATAGCTCGTGGTCCGACCTTCGAGGCGATCCGGACCGGGAACGCTCAAGGGATCCCGAGCGGAACGACGACCATGCAGGAGACGCGCCGGCGCGTCCTCGACGCGCTCGCCGAGGGGCCAGTCCCGGGTCCCGAACTGGCCGAGCGGCTGGACGTCTCGCGGGCGGCCGTCTGGAAGCACGTCGAGGCGCTCCGCGAGGCCGGTTTCGGGATCGAGAGCACCGACGCGGGCTACCGGGTGATCGAGGTCCCGGCGTACGGTGGGCTCGCCGTCGAGTTCGGACTCGACGCCCCCTTCACCGTCGAGTACCACGAGGAGATCGACAGCACGAACCGCCGGGCGAGGGAGCTCGCCGTCGAGGGCGCGAGCGACGTGGCCGTCCTCGCCGGCGCACAGACCGGCGGGCGGGGTCGCCTCGACCGAGAGTGGTCCTCCCCACCGGGCGGGGTCTACCTGAGCGTCGTCTGTCGGCCGGACCTCCCGACGGCCCACGCCCCGGTGTACACCCTCGCGGCGGCCGTCGCCGCGACCCGGGCGGCACGCGAGGCGGGCGTCGACGCCGGCATCAAGTGGCCGAACGACGTCCTCGTCCCCGTCGGTGGTGAGGAACGCAAACTCGTCGGTATCCTCACCGAGATGGAAGGGGAGGCCGATCGGGTGTCGTGGGTGCTCGTCGGCACCGGTGCGAACGTCGACGTCCCCGCGTCAGAGCTCCCCGGGACGGCGACCAGCCTCCGTGAGCTCGGCGCGGACGCCGACCGTCGGGCGTTCGCCCAGCGGTATCTGAGAGCGTTCGAGGATCTCCGGAGCGCCCCCGACTCGATACTACCTGCCTGGCGCGAACACACGCTCACGCTCGGCCGGCGCGTCCGGGTCGAGACCGGCTCCGAGGTGATCGAGGGCGAGGCCGTCGACGTGGCGTTCCCGGGGGCGCTCCTCGTCGAGACCGACACGGGCGAGCGACGCGTCCCCGCGGGCGACTGCGAGCACCTGCGCCCGATCTGAGCCGTCCGATCCCTCATACGGATTGTTGTAACGATTTACCGGCGATCACTCGAACGGGGTCCGTGATCGCCGGTAAAAGACTACAACAATCCGTATCAGCTCCCCTCCTCTTCGCCCACGCGGACGGTCAGCACCGGCATCCCCGCGGTTCTGACCACCCGCTCGGCCACGCTCCCGATGAGGATGCGGTTGAGCCCCCCGCGCCCGTGGGTCCCCATCACGACGAGGTCGGCCCCCGACCGTTCGGCGTAGGCGACGATCTCCCGTGCCGGTCCGCCCTCGAGCACGCGCCGGTCGGTCGGGATCCCCCTCCCCTCGACCGCCTCCTCGGCCGCGTCGAGCGCGGCTCCGCCCTCCTCCCGGAGGCTCTCGCGCACCCCCTCCCAGGAGGTCTCCATCGGGAGGTTCGCGAACGCGGCGGCGTTGACGACGTAGACGAAGTCGAGGCTCGCACCGTGGAGGCGCGCGAGGTCCGCGGCGTGCGCGAGCACTCGACCCATCCCCTCCGAGCCGTCGGTCGGAACGACGATCCGGTCGTACATCGGTATCACGTGGCACGGAGGTATTATAACTGTTCCTCACACCCCTCGATTCCGCCGGCTCGGTCGCCTCACTCCCCCTCGCCCAGGTAGACACGCTTCACGTCGGCCACGCCCGCTCGCCGCACCACGGCCCGGACCGGGTCCTGTGCCCCCGCGAGGTTGTCCGTGTCGCCGTCGAGGACGAGGAGCCGTGCGTCCCGGCCCGATTCCACGACCCCGCAGTTCAGGCCCGCGACCTCCGCGCCCGCGCGGGTCGCCATCCGGAGGACCTCCGTCGCGGAGACGTCGGCGAGCTTCGCCGTGAACTCCATCTCCCGGAACATGCTGGGGGAGTTGAGGAACACGTTGTCCGTCCCGAGCGCCACGGTCGTCCGGTCGAGCAGTTCGCGGATCGGGGGCATCCCGACCTTCGTGACGAGGTTCGACCGCGGGCAGACGACGACCGGGATCGACTGGTCCTCGAGCCGGTCGAGGTGGAGCGGCTCGGAGTGGACCATGTGGACGAGGAAGTCCGGATCGAGGTCGAGCGCGGGGTTGATGTCCGCGGCGTCGCGCTCGCCGGCGTGGATCCCGAAGGGCTTTCGGGCCTCCCGGGTGGCGGTGCGCTGGACGCCGAACTCGCTGTCGCGTGCGCCCGAGGCACCGAAGCCGTCGCCCGCCTCCATCGCGGCCGTCGACCCCCGACCGAGTATCACCGGTTCGAGGTCGAGGCCCGCCGCCGCCTCCCGGAGGATCTCGACGCCCTCGACGTCACCTTCTCGAAAATCGAGGAAGGCGGCAGTGCCGCTCGACTGCATGAACGAGAGCGACCGCCTCATTGCACCTACCTTCTCCTCGCGGCTCGCCGCGCGCAGGAGGCGGTGTTTCAGGCCGTCGGGCGGCGCGACCAGCTCGTCGAGCGAGAGCCCGCCGCCGGCCTCCTTGGCGATGGAGTCGCCGACGTGGGTGTGGGCGTTGACGAACGCCGGCAGCACGATGTCCGTCGAGTCCGTCGAGGCCTCCTCGACGGCTGCGATCTCGCCGTCCTCGACGATCACCCGGCCCTCGGTTGGGGTGTAATCGGGGCCCGCCAGGACGGTCCCTTCCAGTATCATACCAGGGAGTCCCCGTGATCGGAGTTAAACGCAGGGAAGTCCGTCGGTCCGGGTCCTGGGTCGGCCACGCCGGGCGGTCCGCAGTTCGCGCCGGAGCCGGGGCCTCATACGGGGAGTTGTAGTCTTCCCCCGATGATCGCTGAACCGTCCGATCGAAAACCGTAGATCGTCACGACCATCCGCCTCAGAACTGGTCGAGCCGCCGATGGACCCCCTTCCGGACGTCGACCACGAGCGAGTCAAGATCGAGCCCGAGCACGGACTCGGCGGCCTGACCGACCCGTTCGGTCTTTCCCTCGGGCGCGTAGACACCGAGACGCCACTGTTCGACCTGCGCCTCCCGGAGCGCCTCGACCAGCCCCGACTGCGTCCCCAGCCGCCTGACCTCCCCGTTCACGACGACCCGCGAGGTTGACTCGGTCATCACCGGCCGGGACTGGACGTCGACGATGACGTCGTCGGGGTCGACGTCCGCGCGGTCGGCGATGTCGGCCTCGTGTTCGGCGACCGTCTCCCGGTCGGCGTCGACGAGCGAGGCGTCCACGTCGGGGAACTCGGCCCAGACCGCCCGCTTCGGGAGATCTCGGTGGTCGAGTCGACGGGCGAACGGGGCCGCGCCCCCGTGGCCGCGCATCGCCACCATCAGGTCGTGGTCGTCCATCCGGGCGAACTCGTGGGGTTCGACCGCGCCCGACCGCACGAGCTTCTCGGTCCCCCGACGAAGCGTCGCCTTCGAGATGCGCGCGACGTGGTGGTTGTAGACGGTGGGGTTCATCAGCGCCCGCGCGAGCAGCAGCGACTCCGCCGTCTGGACGTTCCCCTCCGCGAGCACGAGGTCGTCGTCGACGAACCGTAGCTCGCGGACGAGCCGTCCGTGGTCGATGGTCCCGTAGGGGACGCCCGTGTGGTGGGCGTCGCGGACGAGGTAGTCCATCCGGTCGACGTCGAGCTCGCCCGAGACGAGCTGGCCGAGCTGGCCCTCGCCGCCGACGAGCCCCGCCACTCGCTCCGGTTCGAGGTCGTTGGCCTCCAGGACGCGGGCGACCTCGCCCGCCGAGAGCAGGTCGTGGACCTCGTCGTGGCTCCGGCCGACGTAGCGTTCGAGGAGCGACTCGGTGTTGTGCGAGTACGGCGGGTGGCCGACGTCGTGGAGGAGGGCGGCGGCCCTGACGCGCTCGGCCTGGGTCCCCTCGATGCCGAGGTGGCCGAGCGCCTCCTCGGCGAGGTGGTAGACCCCCAGGGAGTGCTCGAACCGCGTGTGGTTCGCGGAGGGGTAGACCAGCCCGACGGTCCCCAGCTGCTTCACCCGGCGGAGCCGCTGGACAGGCGGGGTGTCGAGCAGCGCCTCCGCCACGCCCCTGACCGTGATGTGGTCGTGGACGCTGTCCTTGATCGTGGTCACGGTGTGGTTTTGGGCGCGTTCGCCGATAAACCTCCGCGTTCGGTCGTCACCGATGGACGGACGCGGACGGGCCGGCCGGACCGGAGGGGGGGATCCGGAGCCGGCGATACCGGGCCACTCCCGGGACGGACGCGAGGGCGGCCCCCGCTCAGGGCTTGGGCGCGGCCTTCTGGAGCGCCGTCTCGGCGATGTTCCCCCCGTAGTCGGCGCTCCGGTTCAGCGAGTCGACCACGAGTCCGAGCAACTGGGCCTGCTGTGGGTCGAGATCACGGATGAGCGCGTCCACCTCGCGGGCACGATCGTCGGCGGCCTCGACGCGCTGTCGGGCCTCGTTCGCGAGCTTGGTCGCCTTCTCGGCGTCGTCCTCGAGCAGCGCGTCCATCGCCATGTCGATGACCTCCTCCGCGGCACCCTGGAGGTCCCGGAGCGCCTCGGCGGCGTCCTCGGGTATCTTCTCGAGCTCGAGCGAGTGGTGGGCGATCTTCGCGGAGTGGTCCGCGATCCGCTCGAGCTGTCGGGCCGAGGAGTGGTAGTCGAAACACGTCTCCCGGGGCTGGCCGATCTCGGCGGCCGCACCGGGGTCGCGGAGCACCGAACGGAACACCCGCGAGACCATCGCCCACAGCCGGTCGACGTCGTCGTCGCGCTGGACGACGTCGGTGGCGAGGTCGTCGTCGTCCTCGATGAGCGCCACGAGGGCGTCGCCGAGCATCGTCGTCGACACCAGGCGCATCCGGGTGATGGCGCTGTGTAGTGACAGCTCCGAGGAGTCGAGCAGGTCCTGCAGGCGGACGTGTTCGGAGGTCTCGCCGATGACCTCGAGCCCGACGAGCCCCTGTGCGGCCTCCCGGATGGTCCGGCGCTGGTCGGCGGTGACCCGCGAGGTCTCGAGGGAGATGACGTCGAACCCGGAGACGTACATCGTGATGACCGCACGGGTGAGCTCCTCGCCCTCCAGCCCGGTGATGTCGAGGGTCCCCTCGGTCTTCTCGCCCTCGCGACGCGGCGTCAGGAGCAGTGCGTCGTCCTCGGGGTGGAACTCGACCACGCTCCCCCCGCTGACCCCGTTCTCGGTGGCCCACGTCTTCGGCAACGAGACGGTGTACGTCGATCCCCCGGTGACCTGGACTTTCCGCGTCTCCATGGTCGGTCCTCTCCTCCCCGGGACCATAAATTAATCTATCTCTATATACTTAAACGCCCAATACCCCAGGACTGCATACTGCGTGAAAGTCGAGCGGACGGACACCTTTTCGGACCGTCTCGCGCTCGGAGTGAGCCCGATCGGCGAGGGTCCTGTCGCCGATCCCTTTCGAGTAGATCCGCAGAAACCACTGGCACGGAGTCCATCTCACGGATCACCGACCCGATCGAATCTAAATATATTCTCAAATATATCATAGATTAGTCGTACATAGGTGTATGTCTAGATATATGGGGTCGGGGCGAGGGTGTGTGGATCGGGACGAGACCGACTGAGAGCGCCGCTGTGTGTCTTTCGAGCCTCGAGCGCGAGTGAGAAGACACAACGGCTTCCATCGGACGACGCGAAAACCGTATGTCGAAGGCGTCCACACGTCCGCTCACCGATGTCTCGCCGCGAGTTCGACCGGCAGCTGGAGGCGCTCCGGGGGGCGGTGGTGGAGCTCGGTGAGACCGTCCTCGAACGACTCGAGGCGGCCTCCGAGGCGCTCGAGACTGGCGAGGAGTCGCTGGCCCGCCGCGTCATCGCCGGGGACGACGGGGTGAACGAGCGCTACCTGGAGATCGAGGGGGACTGCATCGACCTGTTCGCGCTCCAGCAGCCGGTCGCGAGCGACCTCCGCGAGGTCGCCGGCGCGTACAAGATCTCGACCGACCTCGAACGGGTCGGCGACCTCGCGGTGAACGTCGCCGAGTACGCGCTCGACCTCGAACGGGAGCTCTACCCCGAGGTCCCGCTCGCCGACCTGACCGAGACCGCTCAACGAATGGTCGACGACGCGATCGCCGTCTACGCCGAATCGGGCGACGCGTGGCAGTGTCACGACCTCGCGGACCGCGACACCGAACTCGACGCGATGTGTGCGCACGCCGGGGAGGTCATCACCCGTGCGCTCCTCGAACACGACGCGCCCGACCAGGCGGAGATCGAGGGTCTTGTCGCCGACGTCTCGACGCTCATGCTCGCCGTCCGCGACCTCGAACGGGTCGGCGATCACGCCGTCAACATCGCTGCACGGACCCTCTACATCACCGAGAGCGACGACTCGCTCCTGGAGTAGAACCAGAACCTCTTTTTCGATCGGGTGCCCGCGGGCACCCGATCGAAAAACCCGTTCATGTCAAAAGCGCGCCTCGAGCCTGCGGCTCTCGGCGCGGGTGTCGTTCGAAAGACCGCTTCGCGGTCTTTCGTGATGACGAGAGACGCCGGAGGCGTCTCTCGAACCAAAACGCCTCGCTCACTGGCGCTCGCTCGCGTATGCTGGCTTCGTTTGCTGGTCTCGCCTTCCCGGGTATCTCGGACTCTATGAGGACCATCGAGACGAGTGACTCCGGCGAATCGTGTCGAGCCCCCTCATCACGCAGGGCTTTTGCCCTCCACCCGGATACCCCCGGACGATGGGAGTACTGACGACGCTCGGTGCGGGCGCGGTGTTCGGGCTCGCGCTAGCCGCACCCCCGGGGCCGATGAACGCCATCATCGCCGAGGAGTCGGTCGTAAGGGGATGGCTCGCGGGCTTCCGGGCGGGGCTCGGCGCGATGAGCGCCGACGCCACCTTCCTCGTCCTCGCGTTCTTCGGCGTCGTCGCGTTCGTGGAGTCGCTCCCCTTGCTCCGGGCGGCGATGGTCGGCGTCGGCGGTCTGTTGATGCTCTACTTCGCCTACGGCGCGGCGACCGACGCCGAGGCGACCTTCCGTGGCGAGGGCGACCCCGAGGACGAGTCGAAGGGGTTCCGCAAGGCGTTCGTCCTCGCGCTCACCAACCCGTTCCAGGTCCTCTTCTGGCTCACCGTCGGGGTTGGCCTGCTCGAACCGGGGGTCGTCGACGTGCTCGCCGAGGGCATCGGCGAGTCGTTTCGCGGGATCCTGGTCGTCCGGACGGGGAGCCCCGCGCTCGTCGTGGGGCTGTTCTCCGGGATCGCCATCTGGATAACGGGGTTCCCGGCGGCGCTGGTCGCCGCCGAACGGCGAGTCGCGAAGCTCGCACCGGCGGTCGCGTACCTGTCCGCGGCGGTGCTGGTCGGGTTCGGGCTCTTTTTCCTCTACGACGCCGTTTCGACGCTCGTGGGACTGGTCTGAGGGCCGTTACTCCTCGGTCTCCTCCTCCATCTCCATCTCGGCCACCTCGCCTTCGAGCCACTCCTTGAACCACCGGACGCGCTTGATACGCCGGTGGGCGAGGCTCTGTGCGGTGTCCGAGCGGACCCGGTCGACGGCGTCCTCGCCGCGCTGGAGCACCCGGCCGACCATCTCGTTGGCGTCCATGTGGGTGCGGGCCTCGTAGCCCATCCGGAGCAGCATCAGCGTCGTCCCGTTCGCGCCGACCTTGTCGAGCAGGTCGGCCTCCATCAGACACCGGGTCTCGCGCGAGACGTCCGAGAGGTCGCCCTGGTAGGAGTGATCGGTGATGGCCGCACACACCTCGTCGACGAACGAGGCGGGGTAGTCCCCGTGGGTCTCGAGATACTCGCGGGCGACCCGGGCACCTTCCTCGGCGTGGACGTCCTGATCGGCCTCGAGCTTGGCGATATCGTGGAACAGCGCGGCCACGCGGGTCACGTCGGCGTTCGCGCCCTCCTTCCGGGCGATGTGGCTCGCCAGGTCCGCGACGTTGAGGATGTGGTTGAACCGGTACTCCGCGGAGTGCCACGGGTACCACCGCATCCGGCCGCCCTGCTCCTCGTTCTCGACGGAGGCCTCGAGGTAGTCGTGGACGAACTGCTTCATCGCCTCGAACTCCTCGTCCGAGACGGGCGACTCACGGATCTCGACGCCCATCGGACCACCTCCCGACGACCCCTTCCGCGGTAACGACGTTCATCTTGAGGAAAAAATGGTCAGGTCAACTCTTTAGGGTTATGGTAGGCACGCGGGCCGTACCGAACGGTGTGGAGCGCCACTCACGGCCCGTCCCTCCGATCCGTCGACCCATCGACAGGGGGCCGACGGCAGTCGGGTGTCGCTCACACCTCCGGCGGGAGCGCGTCGGCCGATCGCTGGGGCCCGACAGGTGGACGACCGACGGAGTTAACCGGGCCGGTGTGTCGGGGACGACATGGACACCGAGGCGCTCTACCTCGAGGACTCCTCCGTTCGTCGGTTCGATGCGGAGGTGCTCCGCACGCTCGACGACCCGCCCCGGGTCGTACTCGACCGGACGCAGTTCTACCCGGAGGGCGGTGGACAGCCGGCCGACCGGGGCGTCCTCCGGGTCGACGACCGGGAGTGGACAGTGACGGACGTACAGAAGCGCGATACGATCTACCACGGACTCGACGGGGATCCCCCGGAACCGGGGACGGCGATCACCGGCGAACTCGACTGGGATCGGCGATACGCTCACATGCGATACCACACTGCACAGCACCTCCTCTCGGCCCTGCTGCTCGACGCCTACGACGCACCGACCCGCGGGAACCAGCTCTACGCCGACCGCGCCCGCATCGACGTCGAGCACGGCCGGTTCACCGAGACCGACCTCGCCGACGTGGAGGCGTCGATGAACGGGCTCGTCGAGGACGGGCGGCTGGTGACCTGGTTCACGATGGACCGCGAGCGCGCCGAACGCGAACTCGACCCCGAACGGACCCGGATCGAGCTCCTCCCGGACTCGATACGGGAGCTCCGGATCGTCGAAATCGCCGGAGACGAGGGACCGTACGACCGCACGGCGTGCGCCGGGACGCACGTCGAGAACACCCGGGAGATCGGGACCGTGGCCGTGACTGGGCGCGAGACCGGCGGCAGCGGCCGCGAACGGCTCCACTTGGAGCTCGAGGAGTGACTTCGGGTCGTACCACGAGCGCCGCCCGGCGGTCGACCGGTCGCCACGGCCCGCCGGGAGACCGTGGACGACTGCGGAGCGGCTGCGACCCGGGCGTGTCCCATCGGGCTCGCCGGCGAGTCGTACGATCCCAGCCGTATCGCGCCGGCTGATTGAAGAACCATCGGTTCTCGGGGGGTCCCGGGTTCACTCGTATGGTTTTAAGCGGCTGTGGGCGAAACACCTCCCACATGGACGTTCGGAGTGCTACCACGGCGGACGCCGACGCCATCCGTGACATCGCCCGGCAGTCGATGGAGGCGTCGTACTCTCTCAGCCCGTCCGCCATCGACACCGCGATCCGGAACTGGTACGGCGACGAGGAGCTCGCGGAGAAGTTCGACGACGAGGAGCTGTTCTTCCTCCTCGTCGAGTCCGACGACGGCGTGCTCGCCTTCTCGGAGAGCACCGTCGTCGGCGACCAGGGTGACATCCTCTGGCTCCACGTCGACCCGATGTACCGCGGCGAAGGGGTCGGTACCGAGCTGTTCGGGCGGACCCGGGAGGTCCTCGCCGAACACGGCGGCGGGTCGCTCAGGGGCCGGGTGCTCGCCGACAACGAGCAGGGCAACACGTTCTACGAGGAGCACGGTCTCGTGAAGACGGGCGAGGGCCGCGTCGAGATCGACGACACGCCCTACGTCGAGAACATCTACACCGAGCAGACCGCCGACGACCTCGACCCCCTCACCGGGCCGGACGGCGAGCGGCTGTTCGTCGACCGTGCGGACTCCGACCGGGGCTCGAAGGGCCCGTTCTACGTCGTCTGGATGGACCGCGGCCGCGAGGAGGCGTACGGCTACTTCTGTGGCAACTGCGAGTCACTCGTCACCTCGATGGACTCGATGGGGCAGATGGAGTGCAACGAGTGCGGGAACCACCGCAAGCCGACGCGGTGGGACGCCGCCTACATGTAGACACCCGGGCCGCTCACTCGACCCCTTCCGACACCTTCCTGCCGGCTCGCACTATCCAGTGGACGGTTCCCACGTCTCCCGGTTCGGTCCCACGATGGTGCCTCGTGGCTCCGAACGGGCCGGTCACACGGTCGCAAGCCATTAATCCGGGGACCGCACAGGACGGGTATGACGACGTTCCTCGCCGGGGGGACCGGGACCCCGAAGCTCCTGGCCGGTGCCGAGGAGGTGTTCCCGCCGGCCGAGACGCCAGTGATCGGGAACACCGGCGACGACGTCGAGCTCGGCGGCCTGCTCGTCTGTCCCGACCTCGACACGGTCCTCTTTCTCGATGGGGGTGTCCTCGACCGCGAGCGGTGGTGGGGGATCGCGGACGACTCGACGCACACCCACGAGGAACTCCACCGTCTCGCCGACGCCGCCGACCTGGAGGGTGGCCCGCGCTACCTGCCCCACGACCGACAGACGAGCGGTCGAGGGATCGCCCGGTGGCGGCGGCTCTCCGGGGTCGCGGAGTTCATGGAGATCGGCGACCGCGACCGTGCGGTCCACGTCACCAGGACGTCGCTGCTCGACGAGGGCCGCACGCTCACCGAGGTCACGCGGACGCTCGCCGACGCCTACGGGCTCGAACGCGACCTGCTCCCCATGAGTGACGACCCCGTGGCGTCGCTGATCCACACCGACGACGGGTTCGAGCACTTCCAGTCGTGGTGGGTCGGCCACCGAGCGGCCCCCGAGATCGCGGACGTGGAGTTCCGCGGGAGCGACGACGCGGAACCGACCGATGCGGTGCTCGACGCGCTCGACGCACCGGTCGTGATCGGCCCCTCGAACCCCGTCACCAGCATCGGGCCGATGCTCGCGATGGACGGCTTCCGCGAGGCGCTCTCGCGGACGCCCGTCGTGGCCGTCTCCCCGTTCGTCGGCGAGGAGGTGTTCTCGGGGCCGGCCGCCGAACTGATGGCCGCCGTCGGGATGGATCCCTCGACGAGGGGCGTGGCCGAGGCCTACCCCTTCGCCGACGCGTTCGTCCTCGACGACGAGGACGGGACCGATCTCGAAAGGCCGGTCTTCCGGACGGACACGGCGCTCGACACCGGGGCCGACAGCCTGCGGGTGGCGCGGGCCGTCCGTGAGGCGCTGGAGGCGGTCGCCTGATGTCCGGGGCGACGTTCGAACCGTTCGAGCCCCGGGTGGCCGTCGCCTCCCTGTCGGGCGAGTCGGACGCGGCGTGGGCACGTCGAGCGGCACCCCACGTCGGCTGTACGTTCATGGGTGGGATCGCCCTCGATGCGGCGACCCGCGAGGCCGCCCGCGCGATGGTTGAGGACCGCGACCGGACGGAGTTCCTTCCGGCGGATCCGGTGGAGTTCGTCGAGCGAGAACTGAGCGAACTGGCCGACGCACCCGTCCGTGGGGCGTTCAACGTCCGGACGACGACGCTCGACCCGCTACGCCACGCCGCCGAGATCTGTGCCGACCGCGGGGCGATACTGGAGGTGAACGCCCACTGCCGACAGGACGAGATCTGCGCGGCGGGGGGTGGCGAGACGCTCCTGCGGGAGACCGACCGACTCGCCGAACAGGTCCGGACGGCGAGCGGGGCCGGCGCGGCGGTTTCGGTGAAGGTCCGCGCGGAGGTCGACGGGGTCGACCTCGTGACGACGGCACGAGCGTGCGAGCGGGCGGGTGCTGACGTGTTCCACGTCGACGCGATGGACTCCGAGCCGGTGATCGCCGACCTCCGGGAGGCGACCGACCTGTTCCTGATCGCCAACAACGGGGTCCGCGACCGTGAGACGGCACACGAGTACCTCGGATACGGTGCCGACGCGGTGTCCGTCGGTCGGCCGAGCGACGATCCCGAACTGCTCGAACGTGTCCGCCGGGCCGTCGAGGAGTGGTTCGAGGCGCATCCCCCCGGGCCGGGCGGGGGGGTTTCGGTGTGAGGTCGGTCGTCGACGATGCGACCCTGGCGCTCCTGCTGGAGGTCACGGGGACCCCCAAGCCCGGAAACGTCGACCGCCATCGCGACCACCCGGATCTCCGCTTCGAGCACTTCCTGGCCGGGTCCGTGGGAGCGCGGTCGGGGCTCTCGTTGATGATCGAAGGCGGCCCGCTCGGGGCGGCGTTCGAGCGGAGCGTCGAGGGGATGGCCGACCAGCGCGGGGGGAACACGCAGTTCGGCGCGCTGCTCCTGCTCGCGCCTCTCGTCCGGGCCGCGAACGTCGACGAGGTGGACGGGAACGAGGACGGCCTCTCGCCCGCCGGTGTGAGCGACGTCGTGGCGGCGACGACCGTCGAGGACGCCGTCTCGTTCTACCGGGCGTTCGAGCACGTCGACGTCGCGGTCGAGGACCCGCCCGAGGGTCTCGACGATCTCGACGTCCGACGGGGGGGCGACGCCGCGCCGGCGCTCCGCGAGCGTGGGCTGACCCTGGCGGACGTGATGGACCTCTCCGCCGATGTGGACGGCGTCGCCGCGGAGTGGGTCGGCGGGTTCGAGCGGACGTTCGAGGCCGCCGGGTGGCTCCTCGACGACGACGGGCCGGTCCCCGATCGTGCCTCCCGCGCTTTCCTCCGACTGCTGGCCGACGAGGTGGACACGTTCGTCGTGAAGACGAGTAGCCGAGAAGCCGCCGAGGAGGCGACCCGCCGGGCACGGGCCGTCCTCGACGGCGAGGAGCACGGTGAGGAACTCGCCAACGAGCTCGTCGAGCGCGGGATCAACCCGGGGACGACGGCGGACCTCACGGCGGGCGCGCTGTTCGTCGCGCTCCGTCGGGGGCTGGAGGTCTGAACGGTGTCCGGGTGGCCCGCGGAACTGGATCTACGTGGTGTGACCGAGAGCGTCGTGACGACGCTCGGGCCGAACGGCCGGTGGAACCTGGCGGCCCTCGGTCTGCACGCGCCCGACACCGTGACCCCCGGGGACGCCGACTCCTCGGGGAACCGCGCCGCCGACCGCGTGACCGCCCGGACCTGGGGACGCACGCGCACCCGGCTGAACTTCACCGAGCGCGGGGAGGGGTACGTCCAGTTCACGCGCGACCCGCGGACGTTCGTCGACGCGGCGCTCTCGATCCGCGAGGCCGACGAGCCGGTGCTCGACGACGCCGACGCGTGGGTCAGGGTCGAGGCCGAACGCCTGGGAGCGGGTGAATCCGGCGGGACGGAGTGGGTCGACTGGGCGCTCTCGCCCGTCGAATCGCGGGTCTTGTGCGAGGCGGTCCCGACGACGAACCGCGGATACTACGCGGTCGTCGAGGCGACCGTCGCCGCCTCCCGGCTCGACGTGGACGCCTACGACCGGACGGAACTGCTCGACCGGCTACGCTACTTCGAGTCGGTCGTCGAGACCGCGGGTGGGCCCGCCGAGCGCGAGGCGTTCGAGCAGGTTCGGGCGTACGCCGACGACGCGTGGTAGTCGACGGTGTCACGGCCTCCCACGCCCGTCGCCCGCCTTTTCGAACCTTTTTTGCTCCGTAGCGTTCACCTCCTACTATGGCCATCAAGCCGGCGTACATCAAGAAGATCGGGAACCGACTGCTCGAACGCTACCCCGACGCGTTCACGAGCGACTTCGATCACAACAAGGAGGTCATCGGCGAGGTGACCAACGTCGAATCGAAGGGCGTGCGCAACCGCATCGCGGGCTACGTCACGCACAAGAAGCGCGCCCCGCCGGCCTGATACTGGTTCTCGCGAGCCCCGCGTGCGCCGCCGGCTGACAGTCACGACGCCGTCCTCGCGCCCTCTCGATCCCGCCCTCTTTCCCCCGATAGCCGTCGTGCCTTCCACCTCGTGATCGGATCGACGGATACATAACTGACTGGCCAGTCAGTTACGTGTAGATGCCGGGAACCGATTCCGAGACGAGCGACGCCGCGGCCGACCCCGACTCGGGGGCGAGCGGCGACTCGCGCGAGCGGATCATGCGGGCGACCTACCGGGCGCTCTGTGCGCACGGCTACGCCTCGCTCACGATGCAGGACATCGCCGACGAGTCCGACCTGAGCAAGGCGGCGCTGCACTACCACTTCGACTCGAAGGCGGACCTCCTGCAGGCGTTTCTGTCGTATCTGACCGACTCGTTCCGCGAGCGCGTGACCGAGGAGACCGAGTGCGAGGGCGGGCCGTTCGAGCGCATCCGGACGCTCGTTGGCCTGCTGTTCGAACCGCCGGAGGAGGATCGGGGTGCGGAGTTCCGGACCGCCATCCTCGAGATGAAGGCGCAGGCCCCCTACGAACCGCCGGTGCGCGAGCGCCTCGCCGCGTTCGACGAGTTCCTCCGGGCGGAGATCGCCGACGGGCTCGACGAGGCCCGCGAGGCGGGCATCGTCCGCGCGGACGTCGACCCGGACGCGGTCGCGGAGTTCGTCGTCACGGTCTCGAACGGCGCGCACGCCCGTCAGGTAGCGCTCGGACGGCCGACCGACTGCGCCGAGACGTACCTGATGGAGTACCTGACGACGCTGCGCGCGGGGGGTGAGCGGTGAGCCTGCGCGAGCGCCTCGGGAGCCTGTTCGGCGGGCGCGAGCAGGTGAACCTCACCGAGGGCGGGATCGGCAAGCCGCTGTTCGTCCTCGCGTTACCGATCGTCATCACCAACCTGCTCCAGACCGCCTACAACCTCGCGGACACCTTCTGGCTCGGCCAGTACTCGACGGAGGCGCTGGCGGCGATCTCCTTCGCGTTCCCGATGGTGTTCCTGCTCATCTCGCTGGGGCTGGGCATCTCTGTGGCGGGGTCGGTCCTCGTCGCCCAGAACACGGGCGCGGGCGACGACCGACAGGCGGAGTACGCGGCCTCCCAGACCGTGGCGTTCGCGTTCGTCGCCTCGCTGTTCCTCGGCGCGGCGGGCTACCTGTTCGTCGACGACCTGCTGGTGATCTTCGGGGCCAGCCCTGGCGTGCTGGAGGCGGCGACGGCGTACATGCAGGTCATCTCGCTCGGCCTGCCGTTCATGTTCGGCTTCTTCATCTTCATCTCGCTGATGCGGGGGTACGGCGACACGATCACGCCAATGCTCGTCATGCTCGGGACGGTGATACTGAACGTCGCCCTCGACCCGTTCCTCATCAACGGCTGGTGGGCGTTCCCCGAACTCGGCATCGAGGGTGCCGCCTACGCCACCGTCTTCTCCCGCGGGCTGGCGATGGCCGTCGGCCTCGGCATCATGTTCAACGGCACCCACGGAGTGCGGATCCGCCTCGACGACATGGTGCCCGACCTCGCCTACAGCCGGAAGATGCTCCGCATCGGCGTCCCCGCCTCCATCGAGGGGACGGGCCGTGCGGCCTCGGTCAACCTGCTGCTGATCGTCGTCGGGGCGTTCTCGACGTCGGTCGTGGCCGGGTTCGGCATCGGCATCCGCGTCTTCTCGGTCATCTTCCTCCCCGCCATCGCGGTCGCGAGGGCCGTCGAGACGACGGCGGGACAGAACATCGGTGCCGGACAGCCCGACCGGGCCGAACAGGCCGCCGACTTCGCGGCCAGGGTGATGTTCCTCGTCCTCGGCGGGGCGGGGATCCTCATCTTCCTCGTCCCCGAGCCCATCGTCGCGGTCTTCTCCGACGACCCCGCCGTGATCGGGACCGGGGCGGAGTTCCTCCGGTACGTCTCGCTCACCTTCGGGTTCATCGGCGTCCTGCGGGCCTACACGGGGGCGTTCAGGGGTGCCGGGCGGACGCTCGTCGCCGCCGCCGTCGCCATCACGTTCCTCGGACTCGTCCGGCTCCCGGTCGCGGCCGCCCTCGCGCTCGGGGTCGGGCCCACGACGCTCGCCTTCGCGGGGGTCACGGTGGCCGTTCCCCGGCTGGTCGTCGGGATGGGCCCCGTCGGGATCTGGTGGGGGTTCATCATCTCGAACGTCGTCGGTGCCGCGCTCGCGCTCGCATGGTTCAAGCGCGGGACCTGGCGGGACGCGGACGTCCGTGGGGGACCGGGAACCCCCGACGACTCCAAGGAGGACGGTGCGGGGTCCGGTGAGCGGGCGGGGGAGACATCCGTCGGTGACGACGGCGCCGCCTGCGAGGCGAACCCGAGCGACGACGACTGATTGCCGGCCGGTCGAGCGTCGTGGCCCTGTCGTGATCCTCGAGGAGAACACCGACTATAGTAGCGTTTGGAACCGATAACACACTCCGGACGGGGACGGTCCCCCCGTCCGTGCGTAAAGACTTCCAAACGCTACTATAGGGAGGACCGAAGAACCGGGCAGTGTTTGAAGCAGGAGTCGTCGGGCCCGGCCCCTCCTGCGGCGTATTTATGCGATCCTCGTGATCGTAACGTGTCCGATCGGATCGTCCCAGTCGTGGACCGCCGGTTGCAGGTCATCGCCTCCCTCGACTCCGGCGTGGGGGTGAACAACACCGTCCTCCGCGAGGTCGGGGTTACTCATTCCCGTCCCATCGTCCTCGGAGGTGACCCCAACTAGCCCCTGACACGGTGGTACGATGTCGGCGAAGTCCTCGGTGTTGATCTCCGTCCCGGCGTCGTAGGCGTTCGTGTACATCTCGACCGTCTCGTGTACCTTCTTCGGGAGCCGGAGTGTGTCGACCCCGGTGAACCCGTCGTTCGTGCAGATCAGCATGCTCACGAACGAGAGGTACTTCCGCCCACGGTCGCCCGAGATCTCGACCGTGACGCTGTTACCAGGTGCGAGCGGTGGCGGGGAACCGGAGACCGCTGTGACGACATCGTCGACGTGCTTGTCCGCAGCGAGCGCGTCCTGCATGGGTCCGAGGTTCCCGTTCTCGGCGATCTCCTTCACCTCGAAGCTCGCCGGTTCGCCGACGGTGAACATCCCCGTCGACGGGCGGTGAGTCGCGATGATCGGTGGCGTGAACCACTGCCCCATGGACGTGAGGTTCTCGATCGTCACCTCGTAGGTCGCGTCGCCCTTGCGGTCCCCGGCGGCGGCGATTCCGCTCGTCCCGATCAGTAATCCGCCAGCCGCGGCACCCTTGAGTACGTTCCGCCTCGACGGTCCCATCGATTTCGGTGTCTTCATCATGTCTTTCTCGGGGGTGACTCCCCGGAAACGTGGTTCATCGAACCGGAATATATCGGTTTATCAACAATTGTGGGAAATCTCACCGAATTCATACTAGAATCTACGCCGGATCCGTCCGTCCCCGTCGGACTCTGCCCGAGGTCTCGATGGCCGGGCGACGTCGAACGACCTCTCGATACCGGTGTCGTGGATACCGGACCGTGGCCGGCGTGATCGGCCGTTCCGCTGGGGTGTGTCGAGTGGCTCGTACAAACTCATCCAGGAGCGACACGCTCTTTTCTTCGCCCTCCGGACGTCCCCCAATGGTACGCGTAGGCATCCTCGGCGCCACCGGCGCCGTCGGCCAGCGACTCGTACAGCTACTCGACCCCCATCCGGAGTTCGAGATCGCCGCACTGACGGCCTCCGCGGACTCCGCCGGCAAGTCATACCGGGAGGCCGCCAAGTGGGGTCTCGACGTCCCGGTCCCCGACTCAGTCGCGGACGCGACCGTCGTCGAGACCGACGCCGAGGCGATACCGGACGACGTCCCGCTGCTGTTCTCCTCGCTCCCCTCCTCGGTGGGGGCGGCCGTCGAACCCGATCTCGCCGAGGCGGGCTACGTCGTCTCCTCTAACTCCTCGAACGCGCGGATGGCCGAGGACGTCCCCCTCGTGATCCCCGAGGTGAACGCCGACCACGTCGGCCTGATCGAGGTCCAGCGCGACGAGCGGGGGTGGGACGGCGCGCTCCTGAAGAACCCGAACTGTTCGACCATCACGATGGTCCCGCCGCTGGCCGCGCTCGACTCGTTCGGCCTCGAACGGGTGACCGTCTCGACGCTCCAGGCCGTCTCCGGGGCGGGCTACTCGGGGGTCACCTCGATGCAGATCATCGACAACGCGCTCCCGCACATCGGCGGCGAGGAGGAGAAGATGGAGACCGAATCCAGGAAACTCCTCGGGGAGTTCGACGGCGCGGCGGTCGCGCTCCACGACGCCGAGGTGTCGGCCTCCTGTAACCGGGTGGCGACCCTCGACGGCCACCTCGAGAACGTCTGGGCCGACACCCGCGAAGAGGTGACGACCGACGCGGCCGCCGAGGCGATGGCCTCGTTCCCGTCGGCCGACCTGCCCTCCTCGCCCGACCCGCTGATCGAGGTGTTCGAGGACCCCGACCGTCCACAGCCGAGGCTCGACCGGATGCGCGGCGACGGGATGGCGGTCTCGGCGGGTGGCCTCCAGGAGACCCCCCACGGGTTGCAGTTCAACTGTCTCGCGCACAACACGCTCCGCGGTGCCGCGGGGGCGTCGGTGCTCAACGGCGAACTGCTGCTGCGCGAGGGCTACCTGTAAGCGCTTCCGCGTCGCTCGAATCGCCCCTCTCGACGTCCGAGAGGGCGGAACGACATCGCCGGGAACGCTGGATACGGAGCACGTACTGGTTATCCGCGGTCCCTCGTTCCCGGGGCTACAGAGCAGGGTCCTCGTTACGACCCGTCTCGTCGCACGCGACTGATCGATCGTCGAGAATATTTAATCGGACATCTCTATGGGTTGTTTGTGCCCACGCCCTCTCGTCGACAGGTCCTCGGAGTCGTGACGGCGTTCCTCGCTGGGGCAAGCGGCTGTTCGAGTCCCGCCACCGTGCCCGGCGACTCCCCCTCCCCGAGTCCGACCGCCCAGGAGCCGACGTACGAGCGCTGTGTCCTGGACCCCGAATTCCGGGCGGTTCGACGGTCCGGCGGGAAGCCATCGATCCGCTCGTCGGTACACTCCCCACGGGAGGGCGACTGGACGGACACGGTCTGGATAGTCGCGTCGGAGAGCGAGCGAGACGCACTCGCCTACTCGACGGACGCGGTCGGAATCGATGCGGCAGAAGCGTTCGTCGACAACACCGACCTCTCCACGCGCTCGCTGCTTCTCCATCAGTTCGAGCCCCCGATCGGAGACTGCAGCGTATCCCGGCTCACACGCCTGAAGCTGGATGAGGGCCGGTCTGCCGTCGCGTTACAGTACGATCACTCGCCACCTCCGGGAGGATGTGAGGAGACGGACCCGGACTACGTCGAGACCACCGTCGTGCGGATTCCACCGGCCTTCCAAGACGGACTGACCGCCTTCTCGTGGGGAACGGCGTTACCCGGTCCGAACAGTTGTTGAGTCTCGCTGCCGGCTACCAGTCGCTCACCCAACCGGGAGTGGACCCCGAGGCGAGAGCTGCTGCATAGACCTCCCGTTTAGAAACGGGGTTCCCCTCCGTTCACCGGGCCTTTCGAGGCCGAGGGCACCGCTCCAGCCCCGCCTGCCGTCACGGCTCGACGAACCCCGCATCGGCCCCGCGTCTGGGTGCCTCGCGCCCGGCGAGGTAGCCGAGCCCCGCGACCGTCGCGCCCCCGAGGACGGCGAGCGCCGAGACGACGAGCGGGCCGTGCGTGGCGATCACTCCCACTCGCCCGGCGCTCGTGGCGAGGAGGTAGTTGAACCCGTGGAAAACCCCGACGGAGAATCCGGGGGTGGAGAGCGCCACCCAGAACCCCACGGCGAAGCAGGTACCGGTCAGGAGCCCGGCGGTGAACCCGTGTCTCCCCCCGGCCTCGTCGTCGTCGTGGCGGGCGAGCCCGCCCGCCGCCGCTCCCGCGAGCAGCCCCGAGGCGAGGACAAGCGGGACGGCGGCCCACCGCAGCGCGGAGAAGACGGGCACCGACAGGAGCGCGAGGTAGCCCACCCCCCAGGCGACGCCCGCGCCGACGGCCGGCCAGTCCAGTCCCATCTGCCCGTGGTTCGGACCCGCCCGGCAAGTCCCCTCCGGTCCGGTATCCCCTGGCAGACCCCGTGAGTTAAGGGGGCCCGCGCCGCCCGGCGGGGTATGGAGATACTCCACACCTGCCTGAACGTCGCGGACGCCGAGCGATCGGTCGAGTGGTACGCCGACCAGCTGGGATTCGAGGAGTCCTGGGGGTTCGAGGTCGACGCCACGCGGAACCGCTACGTCGCCGATCCGAACGGCATGGAGATACAGCTCTCCGAGACGGAGGGCGTCACGCCCGACGAGGAGGGGGACCTGTGGGACCACCTCGCGGTGAAGGTCGAGGACGTCGACGAGGCGTTCGAGGAGATCGAGAACCACGGCGTGGTCCAGGAGCCGGCGGACAACGACGCCGCGGGTGCACGGACCGCGTTCGTCCGCGACCCCGACGGGCACGTCGTCGAACTGGTTCAACCCCTCGAGGACTGACCGGTTACGCCGCCCGATCCGGTTCGTGCGGCTCCTCCCGATCTGCGTCGACCACCTCGATGAGCGCCGCGATCTCCTCGGGGAGGCTTTGCTCGCCCTCGGGGGTGTCGACCGTGACCATCCCGAACGGCGCGACGTCGACGATCTCGATCTCGACGTCGGGCCTGACGCCCGCGTCGGCGAGGTAGCGGAGCTCCTCGTCGCCCTGGTGACGGATGCGCCTGACGACTACCCGGTCGCCGATCCTGGCGTCGGCGAGCCGGCTCGTGGCCTCGCCCTCGGGGAGTCTGAGCTCCGCATCGGGGATGGGATCGCCGTGGGGGTCCACGCCGGGGTTGTCGAGCGCATCGGCGATCCGCTCGGAGAGCTCGTCGCTGATGTGGTGTTCGAGCCGGTCGGCCTCGTCGTGGACGTCCGCCCAGTCGTAGTCGAGGTGTTCGGTGAGGAACGCCTCCAGCAGCCGGTGGTGTCTGAGTATCTCCAGGGCGACGAGCTCGCCCTCCTCGGTGAGCGTGGCCCCCTTGTACTGCTCGCGGTCGATGAGGCCGCGCTCGTCGAGCTTGCTGAGCATGCTCGAGACGGTCGGCGGCGTGACGTCGAGGTAGTCCGCGAGCGCCGACGTGGCGACACGCTCGCCCGTCTCGCTCTCGAGGACGTACATCGCCTTGATGTAGTCCTCCATGACGGCGCTCAGCATTCCTGCCGTAGTTCTTCGTCCCCGTGGGGTTAGGCCTTCGGGTGTCTCGACGGGAGCCATCAGTCCGACCCCGCTTCGAGCGAGTCCGCGTCGACGGCCCCGACCTCCGGGGCCGGGCCCTCGGTCCCGTAGTGGTCCCCGAGCTTGCCGGCGAGGACACAGACGGCGTAGACGGCGACGGCGACGAGGACGATGACGCCGCCGGCCGTCGCCTCGCCGTAGTAGGAGATGCCGATGCCGAGGACGACCGCGATCTCGGCGAGCGCCACGGAGGTCCACAGGGATCCCGCGAAGCTCCGGGAGATCTGCGAGGCGGCGGCCACGGGGACGACCAGCATCGCGGCGACGAGGATGACGCCCATGATCTGCATCGCGCCGACGACCACCAGCGCCGTGAGCATCACCACGACCCGGTTGTACCACTGGACGGGGATCCCGGCGACGGCCGCCGCCGTCTCGTCGAAGGTGACGTAGAGCAGCTGGTTCCGGGTCAGCCCCACCGTGACGACGATGACGGCGAACAGTACCAGCAGGATGGCCGCGTTCTCGGCCGACACCGTCGAGAGGTTGCCGAACAGGTACTGGTTGATGCCGACGGCGAGCCCGCCGGCGTTGAGGCTGATGAGGACCGTCCCGAGCGCGAACCCCGTCGAGAGGACGATCGCCATCGAGACGTCGTTGTAGGCGTCGGTGGCCTCCGAGATGAGCTCGATGAGCAGCGCCGCGATCATCGCCACGATCACGGCGGTGAGGTACGGCGAGACGCCGAGTTCGAGCACGCCGTTCAGGAACAGCCCGACGGCGACGCCGGCGAACGCGGTGTGTGCGAGCGCGTCGCCGATGAGCGAGAGCTGGCGGTGGACCAGGAACGTCCCGATGAGCGGGGCCATCACGCCGATACAGAGCCCCACGAGCAGCGCCCGGTGCATGAACCGGAACTCCGGGCTGATGAGTTCGAGACCGGTCAGGTAGTAGAGCCGCGTGAGCAGCCAGTACCAGCCGTCGAGCACGACCAGCAGGAGGTCGTAGACGAGCCCTCCGGCGGTCCCGACCGGACCGAGCCCCGACTGGAGCGGGAGCACCGCACCGGGGAGCAGGGTTTCGAGGGTGGCCACGAGGAGCGCGAGGTCGAGCGTCACGACCGCACCTCCGCGAGGAACCGCGCGTTCGCCCCGAATGCCCGGGCGAGCGCGTCGCTCTCGACGAACTCGTCGGTGGGGCCGTCGAAGTACACCTCGCGGTTCATGCAGACGACCCGCTCGGCGTGTTCGGTCACCGCGCCCAGGTCGTGCTCGATGAGGAGGACGGTGATCCCCTCGCGATTGAGGCCGTCGAGGAGATCGTAGAACGCCTCGACGGACTCGACGTCGACGCCGACCGTCGGTTCGTCGAGAACGAGCAGGTCGGCCTCGCCGGCGAGCGCCCGAGCGATGAACGCCCGCTGGCGCTGCCCGCCGGAGAGCTGGGTCACCCGGCGGTCGGCGAACCCGCTCATGCCGACGGTCTCCAGCGCCCGGTCGACGATGCGCCAGTCCGCCGCCGAGAGCCGGCCGAACCCGACGTGGGGGAATCGCCCCATCTTCACTACCTCACGGACGGTGATCGGCATCTCCTTGGCCGCGCTGGCGTGCTGGGCGACGTAGCCCAGTCTGGACCCCTCGTCGAACGCGCCCGCCGGTTCCCCGAACAGCCGGGCCTCGCCGCTGTCCGGCCGGAGTAACCCGAGCATCAGCTTCATGAGCGTCGACTTCCCCGACCCGTTCGGACCCACGACCGCGACGTACTCGCCGGGGTCGACGCGCAGGGAGACGCCCTCGACGACCGGGGCGGTCGTGTAGCCGAAGTCGACGTCGGCCAGTTCGATCACCGGGTCGGCGTCGGTCGTCTCCCCGTCCCCCCCGGTCGCCGCGTCCGGATCGGCGACACCGGGGCCGGTCGCGGTCATTCGAAGTTCCTCCATCTCTCGGCCCACCCGTCCCCGCCGACCTCCTCGGGTGCCCTGTTCCCGAGGACGATCTCGAAGGTGGGCATGTTGATGTTGTACGCGATCTCCTCGTAGCCCCAGCCCTGCTCGACCCAGTCCTCGCGGACACCCGCGTAGGGGGTCACCGGGAAGTACGCCTCGACGTCGGTCTCGGCGACCAGCTGCTCGGCGGGCTTGCGCGTCTCGAACACGCCGGCCCCGATGTACCGGATACCGTTCTCGTCGATGACGCGCTTGGCCTCCGTGATGTCCGAGGGCTTGACGTCGCCGCTCGCGGCCAGGTTCACCACTAGCGGACGCATCTCGACGCCGTAGCGCACCCCGATGTACTGGAAGGCATTGTGGGCGGCTAGCTGGACGACCTTCCGTTCGGCCCGGTCGAAGATGTCCCGGTAGTCCCGGTCGATGCGGTCCAGCACGTCCGCCTTGTACGCCGAGGCATTCTCGCGGAAGGCGTCCTCGTGCTCGGGGAGGAGTTCGGCGAACCCATCCGTGATGTTGTCGACGGCGACCTTCGCGCGCCGGGGATCGAGCCAGAAGTGCGGGTCCTTCCCCCGGCCCTGGCCGACCCCCTCCTCCTCGGGGTCGAGACTGGCCGCGAGCTCGACCAGCTCGACGCCCTCCCGGACGTTGATGAGCTGGGTGTCGACGTCGTCGTCCTTCAGCGTCTGGATCGCGCGGTCGGCCCAGGGCTGGAAGTCCTCCCCGACGTGGACGAACGCGTCCGCCTCGATGATGTCCCGCGTGACGCTCGCGTTCGGCTCCCAGCCGTGACCGTGGAGCCCGGTCGGGACGAGGTTCCGGACCGTCAGCGGCGTCCCCTCGGCGACCTTCCTGGCGAAGTCGTAGAAGCTAAAGAACGACGCCACCGCGACCGGCCCGTCGTCACCGCCACCGTCGCTCCCTCCACTGCCGTCGGTCGCCTCTGGACTCCCCAGGCTCGTACAGCCGGCCAGCCCGGCGAACAGCCCACCGCCGATCCCGGCCAGCACCGAACGCCGTGACGGCCCCCGGACTTCGGACCGGATCCGGTCCTCACCAGCGTGATTTAGACTCATCTAATCTCTGTTCTAACTCCCTCTAATAAGAAGTTTTGCTTCGCGTCACGGCCGCCGGTTCGAGCGATGAGTGGATCGGAAGGGCGAGTCACCCCTGGCGAGCGGTCTCGGTCGGTGACCGGGTTCGCCGGCAGTTCGATGGAAACCGTCTTCTCCCGGACCGACGAACCCCGGGTATGCAACCGAGAGCCGTCGCGGACCTCGGGCCGGGCGACCGGGCAGCCCTGTTCGAGCGCGACGCCGGCATCGACGACGCCCGCGAGGACGCCCGCGACATCGTCGCCCGCGTCCGCGAGGAGGGGGACGTCGCGCTCCGGGCGCTCGCGAGTGAACTCGACGACGTCGAGGTCGGGAACCTCGACGTGACCGACGAGGCCGAGCGGGCGTGGGATTCGCTCGACGGCGAGATCCGCGAGGCCGTCGAGACCGCCACCGAGAACGTCCGGGCGTTCCACGAGCGGGGGGTGCCCGAGGACTGGCGCGACTCGTTCGACGGCCGCGAACTCGGGCGGCGGTTCCGTCCGATAGAGCGCGTCGGCGTCTACGTCCCCGGGGGTCGTGCCGCGTACCCCTCCAGTGCCATCATGGGCATCGTCCCCGCGAGGGTCGCGGGGGTCGACCACGTCGGGGTCTGTACGCCCCCGGCGACGGAACTGAACCCGGTGACGCTGGGCGCGATCCACCACGCCGGCGCGGACCGCGTCTACCAGGCCGGCGGCGCGCAGGCCGTCGCCGCGCTCGCCTACGGCACCGAGACCGTCAACGCCGTCCAGAAGGTCGTCGGGCCTGGCAACGCGTGGGTGACGGCGGCGAAGGCCGAGGTCCGCGGCGACGTCGAGATCGACTTCCTCGCCGGCCCGAGCGAGGTGCTCGTCCTCGCCGACGACACCGCGAGGCCGGATCTCGTGGCCGCCGACCTGCTCGCCCAGGCCGAGCACGACCCGAACGCCTCCGTCGTCGCGGTCACCGACGACGAGACCCTCGCCGGGGCCGTCTGTGAGGCCGTCGAGCGACAGGTCGAGGCCCGCGAGCGCGCCGACGTCATCCGGGAGGCGCTCGGGGGCGACGCCTCCGGCGTGTTCCTCGCCCGATCGATGCCGGAGGCGGTGCTGTTCGCCGAGGAGTACGCCGCAGAACACCTCTCCATCCAGGCGGAAGACGACGAGGCGCTGCTCGACAGGATCGACTCCGCCGGTAGCGTCTTCCTGGGGCCGTACTCGCCCGTCGCGGCCGGCGACTACGCCGCCGGGACGAACCACGTCCTCCCGACCGGCGGCGGCGCGCGCACCTTCGGCGGGCTCTCCGTCGAGACGTTCCTCCGCTCGACGACCGTCCAGCGGCTCGACCGGGACGCGCTCGCGGACATCCGGGAGACGGTCACGACGCTCGCGGAGGCCGAGGGGTTCGAGGCCCACGCCGCGAGCGTCGACGCGCGGTTCGCCGAGCGCGACGAGGAGTAGCCCGCGAGTGCAGACATAACTGCGACGTGAGCGGGGGGACCATCCACGTGTGGGTCGCCCGGTCGACGGGAGGACGACCGGGCCGACCCGGTTCCCGCGAGCGGTCAGTTACAGCGACGACGGAACCGACCGTTCGGGGTGGATCGTAGCCGTCCCCGGTACGTTCTTGGCTCGGGCCGACACAGGTTCCGCCGTACATGGAACACGTCAGCGTGACGCGGACCGACGCCGTCGGCCGGATCACGATGGACCGCCCGGAGTCGAACAACTCGATCGACCCGGCGATGAGCGAACAGCTCCACGAGGCGGCCATCGAACTCGTCGAGGACGAGACCGTCCGGTGTATCGTCCTCACGGGCTCGGGCGGGACGTTCAACACCGGCGCGGATCTCGGTTCGCTCTCGGCCGACGCGGGCGACGCCGCGCTCATCCGGTCGATGGCCCACCAGCTCCACGGGACGGTCAGCCAGCTCCACCGCGCGCCGAAGCCGGTCGTCTGTGGGGTCAACGGCGTCACCGCGGGCGGCGGGATCGGCCTCTCGCTCTGTGGCGACGTCGTCCTCGTCGCCGAGTCCGCCCGGTTCGAGTTCGCCTACCCCCGCATCGGTCTCTCCGCGGACGGCGGATCGTCGTACTTCCTCCCCCGGCTGGTGGGCCTCCGGCGGGCACAGGAGATCGCGTTCCGCGACGAGCCCGTCGGTGCCGAGGAGGCCGCCGAGATGGGACTGGCGACCGAGGCCGTCCCCGACGAGGGGTTCGAGGATCGGCTCGCCGAGGAGGCCGTCCGCCTCGCGGAGGGGCCGACGCGCGCACACGCCGCCACGAAGGCGCTGCTCCGCCAGTCGTTCGACCGTCAGCTCGACGAGCAGATGGCGACCGAGGCCGCCACCATCGCCGGGCTCACGGGGACCGACGACTACCGACGGGGAGTCGAGGCGTTCTTCGACGAGGGATCGCCCGACTTCCGGGGCGAGTGAGCGCTGTCGTCGGTCCTCCTCCCCCACGGACGGCAGTTCCCGGTCCCCGACCTCACGCCCCGGACCGCGGTCGGATC
This sequence comes from Salinirubellus litoreus, assembly GCF_037335815.1. NCBI lineage: Archaea > Methanobacteriati > Methanobacteriota > Halobacteria > Halobacteriales > Natronomonadaceae > Salinirubellus > Salinirubellus litoreus. The sequence continues at coordinate 2,358,697 of NZ_CP147841.1, forward strand.
GCCTGCCGACCGACTCCCGTGGCGGCCGCTCGGACGGAGGCCACCGGTTCGGTCGCGGGACCGAGCCCGGGACGATTGATCGACGCGTTCTCCACGGAGAAGGCCCGGAACGCTTTTTCCCGACTGATGTGATCCCGACTACGTGACGACGTACCTCGTCGCGACGGCCTCGGCCGCGACGACGACCGCCGCCTGTGACTATCTCGAACCGCGGCTCGAGTCGACCGACGAGGTGTACGTCCTGACGGTAGAGGAACCCGAGATCCCGGAGGCGACCCCCTCGGAGTTCGAGGAGGCCCAGACCCGGCTCACCGAGGTCGCCTCGGTCCGGACCATCAGACGACGGGGCCACCCCGATCAGGTCATCGTCGCCTTCGCCCGCGAGAAGGACGTCGACGAGATCATCATGGGACCACAGCGGGACGCCGCCCCGGGGTTCTCGACCATCGGCTCGACAACCCGGGCGGTGCTGAACAAGGTCGACGCGCCGGTGTTCGTCGTCCCCCGGACGCCCCCGGAGTAGGTCGAATCGGGGTGTCGCGAGTCCCGTTCTCAGTAGCTGGGGTCGAGCGCCACCCTCCTTTCGATCCCCGGCGTATCCACGCCCGTATGACGCGCCACACCCCACACCACGAGGTCGAACTCTACCGCGAGGGCGACAGCTACGTCGTCATCGTCGAACTCCCCGGGGCGGCCGCCGAGGACGTCGACGTCGACTGGATCGACGGGCACCTCTCGGTCGCCGCGGAGGTCACGCGGGGGGAGCGACGACGGGTCGTCTCCCGGCGGCTCTCGGTCCCGAAGGAGATCGACCCCTCGGGTATCGCCGCGCGGTTCGACGACGACGTTCTGGAGGTGACGCTCCCCATCGTCGGCGAGAGACGGTCCGAGGGTGTCAGCATCGAGGTCCAGTCCGGATAGCGCCCCCGGCCCGTCAGATTCCGTCGACGGTCCGGAGATCCAGCATCCGTCGGGCTACTGGCCCCACGGACGACCCGCGTTCGGCGAGGCCAGCGGTCAGCGCGACAGCGACAGTCCCGCGTGCCAGGTGTCGGCACCGGCCTCCGCCTTGACGGCCTCCATCTCGTCGAGGAGCTTCGCCGCGAGGCTCGCACACCGACCGGCCCGGCGCTCACCTTCCGTCCGGAACTCGCCCGTGACCCGGTTCGCGTACACCGTACAGACCGCCCCGCCGCGGAGACCGTAGAGGTTCGCGAGCGTGAGGATGGCCGCCGCCTCCATCTCGAGGTTCGTCACGCCGGCCTCACGGAGCGCGTCGAGCCGCTCCTCGGCCCCGGCGGCCTCGAACCCGCCGTACCCCGTCCGCCCCTGTCCGGCGTAGAACGAGTCCGTCGAGCAGGTCACCCCGACGTGGTAGTCGTAACCGAGCTCCTCGGCGGCCGCGATCAGCGCCGACACCACCTCGTGATCCGCCGCGGCGGGGTAGTCCTCGCGGACGTACTCGTCGCTGGTTCCCTCCTGCCTGACCGCCCCGGAGGTGATCACCAGGTCGCCCACGTCGATGCCGGGCTGGATGACGCCACAGGATCCCACCCGGAGGAACGTCCCGATGCCGAGCCGCGCGAGCTCCTCGACGGCGATGGCCGCCGACGGCGCGCCGATCCCCGTCGAGGTGCACGTCAGGGGCGCGCCCTCGTACTCGCCGGTGACCGTCCGGAACTCGCGGTGGCTGGCGGCCTCCTGGGATCGATCCCACGACTCGGCGATCTTCGGGACGCGCTCGGGGTCGCCCGGTAACAAGACTGGGCCCGCCACGTCGTCCGGTCCGACGCCGACGTGGTACTGCACCTCGTCGTTCGGGTCCTCGCTGTCCATGGGCCACGCAGGACGGCACACGCCCTAAGTGCTGGGTCCCGCCCGGGCCACGGGTACAAGCCGTCCCCGGTCGCGCCGGTATCATGGACGTCCACCACGTCGGGCAGCTGCTCGACGCCGACTTCGAGGCCAGCGTCGCGTTCTACCGCGACACCCTGGGGCTCTCACTCCGGGAGACCACCGACGGGCCCGTGCGAGTGGCGTTTTTCGAGACCGATTCCGCGGAGTTCCACCTGATCGTCCGCGAGTCGCGGGGCTCGCCCGCCGACCCGCTTCTCGACGCTATCCGCGCCCGCTCGGCGGCCCACGTCGCCTTCGAGGTCCCGGACCTGGAGACGGCGATAGCCGGCACGACCGACGCCGGTTTCTCCCTTCTCGGCGACCCGCCGGAGGAGGGGCTCGGCCCCTACCGCCGGGCGTTCGTCGACCCCGGCGGGCACGTGGGTATCCCGTTCGAGTTCGTCGAACCGGTGTAGCCAGTATAGTAGCGTTTGGAACCGATGACACACGCCGGACGGGGACGGTCCCCCGTCCGTGCGTAAAGACTTCCAAACGCTACTATAGCTACCGACCGAGCGTCTCCCGCGAGATGGTCGCCGGGATGAGTTCGCCGAGCGTGTACGTCACGATCTCGGGGCTGTCCTCGCCGTCGCCCTCGTCGCAGTAGACCGGGAGGTCCTCCCCGCAGAACTCCGCGAGGGTCTGCCGGCACATCCCGCAGGGGGTGACGCCGTCCCGCTTCCCGGAGGAGACGGCGACCGCCCCGAACGCGCGGTGGCCGTCCATCAGCGCCCGCGAGATCGCGACCTCCTCGGCGTGGAGGCTGTTCGAGTAGTTGGCGTTCTCGATGTTCGCGCCCGTGTAGACGCTCCCGGCGTCGGTCAGCAGGGCCGCGCCCACCCGGTACTCCGAGTAGGGGACGTACGCTCGTTCGAGGGCCTCGCGTGCCGCGGCGACGAGTTCCGTGGGGTCGTGGTCCATGTCGGGTTCGTGTGTGTCGCGTCGGGATAGATGCGCCGGTCGTGCGGGTGGAGTCGCTCACCGAAGCGGGATGTCGGGTGGGACTGAAAGGGGCCGCCTGCTACGTGAACCCCGGTGAAGTAAGGACCGCAGACCGAGCGGAGCGAGGTCAAGGGCCGCAGCGAGCCGTGGGTGCGTAGCAGGCGGGGGCTTTCGAGAGGGTCTGACTGCTGTCCTCGGGAACTGCTGGTAACAGCTCGAAAGCCCCCGCGGTCTCGACTCGTGCGGTACACGCTGTGCTCCTCGGTTCCCTGCGGTCGCCCGCGGTGCTTGCGGCACCGTACTTCGCCGGGACCGCGGCCCCTTTCAGTCCCACCCGACACCCCGACCGAACACCACGCCTACTCCTCGCCGGACTCGTAATGCTCGCCCGCGGCCTCGGGGATACGGGTCCGACCGACGAGCGCCAGCACGATTATGACCGTCACGAACGGGACGATGCGGACGAGCGAGTTCGGGACGCCCGTCCCGCGTGTCTGGAGCGTGAGCTGGAGGGCGTCGAGCCCCGCGAACAGGAACGTCGAGAGGAACGCCCCGACGGGGTTGTAGTTGCCGAACAGGTAGGCGACGATGGCGATGAACCCCTTGCCGTTGACCATCGTGGGGCCGTTGCCGGTGAACTGCCCGAGGCCGAGCGAGAGCGCGGACCCGCCCATCCCCGCGAACACCCCCGAGAGGAGGACCGCGGCGTAGCGCACCCGCGAGACGTTCACGCCCGCGGTGTCGAGCGCGCTCGGGTTCTCCCCGCTCGCCCGTACCCACCGGCCGAACGCCGTCCGGTAGAGGAGATACCACGAGAGGGCGACCATGGCGATCATCAGGTAGACCGACAGCGAGGCCGTGAGCAGGACGTCGAGGACGAACCCGAGGAGCGGCCCCACCACCGGCACCCCGAACGACGCCGGGATCTGGTCGGCGGTCGGGAGGAACCCCAGCATCTCGGGGGGCGTCGGGACCGTGCCCACGCTCCGGGTGTTCGGCCCGCCGTAGACGATCTGCGAGGCGAACGGCGCGAGACCGAGCGCGATGAGCCACACCGCGAGTCCCGCGATGATCTGGTCGGCGCGGAACTCGATGCAGACGACGGCGAACACGAGCGCGAGGAGCGTACTGGCGAACACGCCCGCGACGAACCCGACGAGGATGCTCAGTCCGCCGAGTTCGAACGGCGGCCCGCTGGCGACGTCCGTCACCCAGATGGCGACGAACGCGGCGATGATCAGGTGGCCCTCGAGGCCGATGTTGATGACGCCGCTCTTCTCGGCGAAGATGCCGCCGATGGCCGCGAGCGCGATGGGCACCGAGAGCCGGAGGGCGGCACCGAACGCCGACTCGCTGGTCGCGATGTCGAGCAGTTCGCCGGCCAGCGAGTCCGGCCTGGCGAGCCCGGCGGCGACGAACCCCACCAGGACGACGACCCCGGCGACCAGTCCCGCGGTCTGCCGTCCGGAGAGATCGTCGATCCGCGCTTCGAGCCCGTCGCGGGCCCGGTCGACTATCGAGCGGGTCGACTCACTCATCGCTTTCACCCCCGTCGTCCCCGCCGTCGACGTGGCCGCCGTCCGTGGCGACCGCCCGCCGGTCGTCGGGCTCGGGGGTCGGGAGCCCCCGCGCGAGCATCCGGAAGAACTCCGGCATGGCGACGAACAGGATGATGAGTCCCCGGAGGACCCCAACGAGCTGTGGCGGGACGTCGGTCGCGAACTGGACGACCGTCGAACCCGACTTGAGGGTGCCGAACAGGAACGCGGCGAACCCGACCCCCAGGGGGTTGTTCCCCGCCAGGATGGAGACGGTGATCCCGTCGAAGCCGTAGGCGGGAACGCCCGTCTGGAACTTTCCGAGCACCATCAGCACGTAGACCGCCCCGCCGACGCCCGCGAGCGCCCCCGAGAGGGCCATGCTGTAGACGACGGTCCGTTCCGCGTCGACGCCGCCGTACTCCGCCGCGTCGGGCTGGAGACCCGAGGTCCGGACGTCGTACCCGAACGAGGTCTGTTCGAGCAGGTAGTAGAGCCCGAACACGAGAACGACGCCGAGCCCGAGGGCAAGAAACGAGAAGTCGTCGCGGGGCTCGAACAGCACGGGTGGGATCGTCGCGTACCCCGGGATCGGGGACGTCTCGACGGCCTGCGATTCGGGGTTGCGGACGTAGGTCGAGACGAGGAAGAACGCGACGCCGGTCGCCACGAAGTTCAGCATGATGGTGGTGATCACCTCGTTGGCCTCCGCGTAGGCCTTCAGCGCGCCCGGGATCGCCCCGTAGAGTCCGCCGACTATCGCGCCGACGAGCAGGCCGAGGGTCACCAGGACGACCGTCCCGACGACACCGGCGGGGACGTAGGGGGCCGTCCAGAGCACCGCGAGCCCGGTCCCGAGCGCGCCGAGGACGAGCTGGCCCTGCGTGCCGATGTTGAAGATACCCGCTCGGAAGGCGACGGCGACGGCCAGCCCCGCGAAGACGAGGATGGTCGTCTCCCGGAGCGTGACGGCCATCTGTGGGTTCAGGAGCTCGTACCCCTGTCGGAAGGGGTTCAGCGCTCCACCACGAAACGGCGTCAGCGGCCCCCACCCCCGCTTGAACGGGTCGCCGAGCGCGCCGAAGAACAGCCGGTCGAACACCGTCACGGGATCGAAGCAGAATCCCATCGAGAACAGCCGCGGGAGGCCGAACGGTGTCGGATGGGTGAGGACGAACGCCGCCGTCCCGCAGGTCGTCATGCGGCCGGCCGCGAGGACGAGCACCGTCCCGACGGCGATGGAGAGGGCGAGCGCCGCGACGGAGAGGAGGAACCGCTCGGTGGCCGAGGCCCGCGCTAGCCGGTCGAGCGCCTCCCGCGCCCGGTCGAGCGCCGAGTCGGTGCCCCCGCCGGGTCGTGGGGTATCGTCACCGTCACCGTCGCCCGACGCTCCGGGACCGTCGCTCATCGACCCTCACCGTCCGTCGCGGCCTCGCCCCGGCGCGCCGCGACGGACGCCGGATCCGGCGGCTCCGGGGCCGTCTCGGGGTCGAACTCCGCGGGGTACTCCCCGGCCATCAGCAGGCCGAGCTCCTCCTCCGTGACCGTCTCGGGGTCGACCACCGCGACCAGATCGCCGTCGTGCATCACGGCCAAGCGATCCGAGAGCCCCTGGACCTCCTCGAGCTTCGAGGAGACGAGGAGCACGCCCACTCCCGACGAGCGGAGGTCGAGCATCCGCTCGCGGATGAACTCCGTCGAGCCGATGTCGACCCCCCGCGTCGGGTGGGTGGCGACGAGCAGTTCGGGGTCGCGGGCGAACTCCCGGCCGACGACGAACTTCTGCTGGTTGCCGCCAGAGAGCGATCGTGCCGTCGCCCCGGCGTCCGGCGGTCGGACGTCGTACTCCTCGATGACCGACTCGGCGTGCGCTCTCGCCTCCCTCCAGTCGAGCCGGCCGGATCGGGCGAACGGGGCGGCGTGCTGGCTTCCGAGCACCCCGTTCTCGACGAGGTCGAACGGCATCACCAGCCCGCGCTCCTGGCGGTCCTCCGGGACGTAGGCCATCCCGGCGTCGATGCGTCGACGGCGCGACCACCCCGTGACGTCCTCGCCGTCGAACCGGACTCGGCCGGATTCCGGCCGGCGCATCCCGGTTATCGCCTCGACGAGTTCGCTCTGGCCGTTGCCGTCGACGCCCGCGATGCCGAACACCTCGCCGGCGCGGACGTCGAACGAGACGCCGTCGACGGCCCTCACCCCGCGCTCGTCCCGCACCGAGACGTCCTCGACCTCGAGGACCGACTCGCCGGCCTCGCCCGGTCGTTTCTCCACCTCCAGCAGGACCTCCCGGCCGACCATCATCCGCGCGAGCTCCTCCCGGGACGTCCCGTCGGCGTCGACCGTCCCGACGTTCTTCCCGTCCCTGAGGACCGTGATCTCGTCGGCGGCGTGCATCGCCTCGCCGAGCTTGTGGGTGATGAAGATGATCGTCTTCCCGCTCGCGGTGAGCTCCTCGAACACCTCGAAGAGGTCCTCGACCTCCTGTGGCGTCAGCACCGCAGTGGGTTCGTCGAGGACGAGCAGGTCCGCGCCCCTGTAGAGGGCCTTCAGTATCTCGACGCGCTGCTGAACGCCCACCGAGACGTCCTCGATCCGGGCGTCGGGGTCGACGTCGAACCCGTACCGCTCGGAGAGGTCGACCACCTCCCGGCGGGCCCGCTCGCGGTCGACGGCCAGGCCGCCCCACTTGCGGGGCTCGTTGCCCAGCGTGATGTTCTCTGTGACCGTCATCGGGTCGACGAGCATGAAGTGCTGGTGGATCATGCCGACGCCGGCGTCGATGGCGTCGCCGGGGGAGTCGAACGCCCGCTCCTCGCCGTCGACGACGACGCGGCCGCTCGTCGGCTCGTACAGCCCGTACAGAACGTTCATCAGCGTGGTCTTCCCCGCCCCGTTCTCCCCCAGGAGCGCGTGGACCGTCCCGCGCTCGACCGCCAGGTCAACGTCGTCGTTCGCCACGACCCCGGGGAACCGCTTGGTTATCCCGTCGAGGTGGACGGCCCTCGTCATTACCGGGCGCTGGTCGGGCGGGCGCTTAAACGCCCTGTTTCGGCGCGTCTCGGCCACCCCTAAGTCCGGTCGGGGTCCTGAACGCGGTCTCCCCGCGGGGAGCGCCGTCCCGCGGAGCCGACGAACGAGCGGCTCCCTCTCGGCCGACCACCGGCGACGGCTCGCTGGATCGCCCGGGCTCACTCCGGGTGGGGGTGTCCACCGGATCGATCCCGTGGTGGCGCGACCGGTGCCGGGTGGATATACGTCATTATAATATGTGGGAAAAACTTATTATCCACCTGATTATTCATTGCTGTCAACATGGAGGTGGAGACGGGAAGTGAGGACACCCGCGTTCCGAACGCCGATCGCCCGCCGAACGACTGCCGGACAGCTACGAACTCGGATCAAGATGACCGAACAGACGAACGTCGAGGATCTGGACCTCAGCGACACCGAACTGCTCGAACTACTGCGTAACCACGGACTCGACCGCCGGTCCGTCATGAAGGTACTGGGCGTCGGGTCCGCACTGACGCTCGGTGCCGGGACCGCCGCCGGCGCGGAGCACGACGGGTCCCACCCGCCTGGGATCGATCCGTACTACGGGTACACCTCGCCCGAGGACGAGAACCTCCCGCCGGAACTCCGTCCGGACCACACGGTCGGGCTCCACATCGGCCAGCCGCCGATCCAGTTCCACTTCGATCCGATGGGTCTCCACATCGACGTCGGGGATATCGTCCGTTTCGACTGCCCGACGCCGGACCACACGGTGACCGCGTTCCACCGCGGCCACGGCCGACAGCAGCGCGTCCCGGACGCCGAGGAGCCGTTCTCCTCGCCGGTGATCAGCATCGGCGGGTTCTGGCTCTTCCAGTTCGACCACCCGGGCACCTACGACATCTACTGCGCCCCTCACGAGATCTTCGGCATGGTGATGCGCATCGTCGTCGGCGATCCCGATTCCGCGGCGTACGACGGCGAATTCGGCCAGGAGGGCCGTCCCCCGCTCCACCGCAGCGAGATCGAGGGGATTCCCGGCGTGAGCGAGTGGATGCTCCCGACGTCGGCGGAGATATTCGATACGGGCGCGATGTCGGTGCGTAACATCGTCGAGAACGGTCCGGTGTCCCGGTCGGACGTCGTCGGGGACATCCGGACGATGCTGGACGTCGAGGTCGACTGTGACGTCTCGAACCCCGCGCGTGTCACGATCACGAACGTCTCCGGACGCCGGGTCCAGCTTCGTGACATCGACCACGAGGGCGTCGACGCGGTCGGTGGCCGGCCGATGCTCGATCCCGGCGAGTCCTACACCCGCGACGGCGTCGAAAGCGGCACGGCCGTCCTCGCGGCCTTCGACCGCGAGTCGGACACCCGACTCGGAACCGTCCGTGCGGAGATCGACTGCGAGTGAACCGTGACGACCGGGGTGGTGGCTCCGTCCACCGGCGGAGCCGTCTTCCCGGTCGTCTCCGGCGTTCCCACCCGACTCCACAGCGGGAGAGCCGAGCGGACGGTGGTCGCCTCGTCCCACGGGACCGGTCTACGTCCGCCGGCAGGGGACCGTGACGACGGTGGTATCCCGTTCAGCGTCCCGTACGCAAGCCGGGGAGACCTGATCGGCGGGAAGAGCTGGCCGACACCGGTGAGGACGGACCGGTCGTCGTGCCTCGACCGGATCGTGCTCCGACCGTCCCCGCGAGCGGGCAGGGACCGGGCGCCGCTCAGACGTTGCTGGGATCGGTCGGGACGGAGGTGTCGCCGTCGATGATCGACTGCCTGGACTCGGCGATGGCGTCCGTGACCTCGCTCGGGATCTCCGAGCCGAGCTGCTGGCCGTAGGCGACGCTGATACCCTCGTCGTCGAGGCCGAGTGCGGTGGTCGACCCGCCGTCGAAGCTGTCGTTGACGACGGCCTCGACTGAGCTGTACACCGCGGTGTCGACCCGCTTGACCATCGAGGCGAGGATGACGTCGGCGAACGACTCCTTCGTGATCGACTGGTCGCGGTCGACGCCGATGGCGAACTTCCCCTGCTCCTGTGCGGCCTGGAAGACGCCCGTCCCGGTGTTGCCGGCCGCGTGGTAGACGACGTCGGCCCCGGAGTTGTACATGGCGAGGGCGGCCTCCCGGCCGGCGGTGGGGGCGTTGAAGTCGCCCACGTAGGAGGTCTGGACCTCGACGTCCCCGTTCGCGGCCGCCACGCCGGCCTCGTAGCCGGCCTGGAACTTCTGGATCAGTGGCGACTCGACCCCGCCGACGAAGCCGACGCTCGTGGAGTCCGGCGTCGTCGACCCCGCGCCGGCCGAGAACTCCCGCGTCGTCAGCATGCCGGCGAGCTGTCCGACGAGGTACGACCCTTCCTCCTCGGCGAAGACGTAGGAGGCGACGTTCTCGGCGTCGACGGCGCTGTCGACGATCATGAACCGCTGGTCCGGGAAGTCGGGGGCGGTCTCGGACAGCGCCGACTCCTGGAGGAAGCCGATACAGCAGATCAGCTCGTAGGTCGGGTCCGTGGAGCTGGCGAACTGCTGCTGGAAGTTCGAGAACTCCGAGACCGACCCCGGCTGAGCGTCGTTGTAGGAGATGTCGAGATCGGACTCGGCCTGCTGGATACCCTGCTGGGCCTGGTCGTTGAACGATCCGTCGCCGAGGCCCCCGGTCGCGTACACCATCCCGACGTTGATGGGATCGGAGGACGTCGACGTGGCCGTCTCGGCGTCGGTCTCCGTCTCGTTACCCATCCCCTCGCCCGACTCCGTGGGCGTAGCCTCCGCCTCGGTCGACTCCGGCGTCGACGTCGGGGTCGAGCCGCCGTCGCCCCCGTCCCCGCCACTCTCCGTCGGTCCACCGGTACAGCCCGCGAGGGCGATCCCGCTCGCGGTCCCCACACCGGTGAGGAACTTCCGCCTGTTCATCTGCATGGTCGTCCTGGTAGAGCGGCGAACGCGGGTTAAACGCTACGAATCAGTGACTGGTTTCGGGAGATCGATCCCGGTCCCTCGATCGGCGGAGTCGCCTCCGTCGCCGCTCGGATCCGTTCCCGTTTCGATCGACGCTCAGCCCGCCCGCTCGACGGCGGTCTCGATGCGCTCGCGGGCCCGTTCGACCAGGTCGTCCACGTCGTCGCTCTCGGCGTAGAGCCGGACGTACGGCTCGGTCCCCGAGGGCCTGACCAGCAGCCACGACCCGTCCGGTCGTTCGAGGCGGACGCCGTGTTCGGTGTCGAGCGTCGCCTCGGGAAACGCATCGGGGAGCGTCGTCTCCAGGGTCGCCATCGCCGCCCGCTTGTGCTCGTCCGGACAGGGGACGCTCACCTTCCGGTACGGGCGTTCGGCCACGGGTTCGCGGAGCGACGCGAGCCCCTCGGCCGCGACCAGCCGCGCGAGGACCGCGGCGCTCGTCACGCCGTCGATCCAGGGTCCGAGGCCGGGGTGGACGTGCTTCCACGGCTCGGCCGCGAACACCACGGCCGTCTCGGGGCCGCCCTCGCCGTAGGCCGCCTCGACCCCCTCGTGGAGCGCTCCCAGCCTCACTCGCTCGACGCGGCCGCCCGCGGCGCGGACCCGCTCGTCGATCCGCGCCGAGGCGTTCGGCGTCGTCACCACCACCGGATCCCGGGCCCTGCTCTCGCGGACGTACCGCTCGGCGAGTATCGCGACGACGGTGTCCTCGTGGACGATCTCGCCGTCGCCGTCGAGAACCACGATCCGGTCGGCGTCGCCGTCGTGTCCGAAGCCCAGTTCGGCCCCGTCCCCGGCGACGAACGTCCGGAGGTCGGCGAGGCTCTCGGGGGTGGGTTTCGACTCCCGGCCGGGGAAGTGCCCGTCGACGTTGTCGTTGAGCGCGATGGTGTCGGCACCCATCGCCGCCAGCACCCGCGGGGTGGCGACCGACGCCATCCCGTTGCCACAGTCGACGACCACGCGCAACCCCTCAAGTGACGCCCCGAGCGGCCGGGCGTACTCGACGACGGCTTCGCGGTAGTGCGGGAGCGGGTCGGCCCGCTCGGAACCCGCCCAGTCCGTCCACTCGGCCGGCGGACCGGGGTCGGCGACCCGCCGCTCGACCCGTCGCTCGGCCTCGCGGTCGTACTCCTGGCCGTCGCGGAAGAACTTCAGCCCGTTGTCGGTCGGCGGGTTGTGACTCGCCGTCACCATCACGCCCCGTCGACCCCGCGAGGCGAACGCGAGCGCCGGGGTCGGGACCTGCCCGACGCGGACGACGCGCGCGCCAGCGGCGGTCAGTCCGGCCTCGACGGCCGCGACGAGCGCCGGGCCCGACTCGCGGCCGTCGCGACCGACGACGAACTCCCCACCGTCCCGCCCCGCCGCCGCGGCCACGCGCAGTGCGAACGCGGGCGTCACGCGCGTTCGAACGTCCCCCCTGATGCCGGCGGTTCCGAACAGTTCCTCGACCTCGGCATCCTCCATACCGCGGGATTGCCCGGTGGGTACTTAGCTGGCGGGTACTCGGGTAGAATCTGCTTCCCGGCGGAGGGGGATCGAGAGGGGGGTCGGACGGAACGGGGCCGACGACGGCGACTCGACGGATCGCGACGGCGGCCGGGGCCGGCCCGATCGGTCCCGGCCGGGACGTCAGAGTTCGACGCCGCTCGGGATGAGGCTGTGGCCCCGGAGGAGGCCGCCGTCGGCGTCGTAGACCAGGAGCGTGGACTTCTCGTAGGTGGCGAACGGTTCGCCGTCGATGGTCAGTTCGACGCGGTAGCGGTTCCCGTCGTCGGTGTCCCTGCCGTAGGCGCGTGCGGCGTCGACGAACCGGGTGACGTCCTCGGCGTCGGCGTTGAGTTCGAGCACGAAGTCGCCGGTCACCCGGTTCGTCACGGCGACGACACCCTCCGTGTCGGCCTCGTCGACGGGGCCGTGGAGTCGGTAGGAGACGTCGAGCTCGCCCGCCTCGAAGAGCGTCCCCGAGTCGTCCGTGAGTCGGTCGGTCAACTGGTCGTTCGGGCCGTCGAAGTCGATCGTGACGGTCGGGATACCAGGGTCCGCCGCTTCCCCGTCGTCCCCCAGGTTCCTGACGTCGAGGGTAAAGTAGTCACGCCTCATTCCAGCACGGCGGGCCTACGATACAGGCAGGCATGAAACTGACGACTGCGACAGCCGTGGCCGGACTCGCCCCGCGACCGGGCGGGAGGCTTTATCCGCTCACCCGGGCCAGAGCCGGTATGGTCTGGGTCCGATCCGAGTACGCCGGCGAGTTCGCCGTCCTCTCGGCGTGGGTGTCGGCGCTCGTTCCCTGGTCCGTGTCGTTCGCCAGCCAGGGCGGGATATCGCTGGTCGTGCTCCGGTTCCCGGCGTTCATGTTCCAGTTCGTCCTCGGCGCACAGCTCGTGGGCGGCGAGCGCCCGTTCCTCCCTGTCTGGAGCGCCTACGCGTTCCCCGCGAGCGAGGCGGTCGCCCGGGCCTACCTCGTCTGGCTCGGCGGGGCGGCGGTGTTCGCGCTCGCGCTCGCGCTCAGTGTCGTCTACTACGCCGCCGACGAACGCCTCGAAGCCCGGCTTCCGGTCGACCCCGTCCGGCTGATGGGGGGGCTCCTGCTCGCGACGGCCGTCGTCCTGAGCGCCTCGATCGTGATGCTCTGGACGAGCTACCTCGGCAGGGCCGTCCCCGTCGGCGTGCTCTTCCTCTACGCCTTCGGCTACCTGCTCCTCGTCGTCGAGCGACAGGACGGCGACGCGGACGTCTGAGCGCCGGGGACGCTCGGGAACCCGGTGTGTGGCGCTCGACCGACCGCGGAACGGGCGGCCGACGGCCGCCGGTCGGCCCGTCCCTGGAACGATCGAGGCCGGTCCGTGTCGCGAGCGGAATCGCGCTCCCGCGCGGTGGCTTCTGATCGACCGCTCAGCCGGTGGACAGATGGTGGCGGACGCCGAGGTGGGGAGCGTGAACCGCACGACGGGTACGACCGACGAGGGCCGTTTCGCCTCTCGACCTGGACCTGGCTGTCCTCCCCATCCGAGATGACCGACGACGCCTCGCCCGGAGCGGGCGACCGGACGAGAGGGGGCGAGAGCGACCGGGACGATCCCCGTACCGACCGAAGCCGCCGCGCCGTCAGGGAGACGTACGACGACATCGCCGCCCACTTCGCGAAGACGCGGGCCAACCCCTGGCCGGAGGTCGAGTCGTTCCTGGAGGATCGCACGGGACGCCTGGGCCTCGACGTCGGCTGTGGAAACGGCAGGCACGCCGGCCCGCTCGCCGACCGCGTCGACCGCGTGCTCGGCGTGGACGCGAGCGGGGAACTGCTCGGGATCGCCCGCGAGCGAGCCATCCAGAGGGGATACGCCGCGGCGTTCGATCCGGTCGGAGGTGACGCCGCCCGGCTCCCGATTCGGCCGGAGAGTGTCGATATCGCGCTCTACGTGGCGACGATACACCACCTCCCGACGCGGGCGCTCAGGCGCGAGTCGCTCTCGGAACTCGGGCGCGTCCTTTCGGTACCTGGAACGGCGCTGGTGAGCGCCTGGAGCACTGCCCACGACCGGTTCGACGCCTCGCCCGACGACCCGGAGGGGTTCGACACGAGCGTCGACTGGACGCTCCCCGGCGGGGAGACGGTCCCGCGGTTCTACCACATCTACGCGCTTCCGGAGTTCGAGGCCGACCTCGACGCCTCGGGGCTCTCGGTCGAGCGATCGTTCGTATCGAGCGGGAACTGCTACGCGGTCGTATCGAAGGGAAACGCACATACGGAGCGGGAGGATAGTCGGATCTGAGCGTCGAGCGCGCGCGAGTCGACGGACACGCGCGCAGAGACGCGAGCGACCGAGCGGTCGAGCGCCGGTGGTGAGCGAGTTCGGAGAACTCGCGAACCTCGGCGCGAACGAGCGAAGCGAGTGAGCGCCGGTGGTCTAGTGGTAGGACCTGAGCCTTCCAAGCTCATGGCCCGGGTTCGAATCCCGGCCGGCGCATCCTGTGAGACCCGACCCGACGAGCGTATGCAGTACGGCATTCTAATTCCGACGAGATGCGGTCCGCGCGGTGAAGTGGACAGGGACGTCTCGATCCGGTTCGAATCCCGTCCCGCGCACGCCGTCGCCCCCGGTCACGCAGGGTAGTCCATCGGCGAACGGACCGGCGAACGGTTCAGGGTCGATGGCGGATCACAGACCCGCAGAACGATGAAGGGGTAGAGTGGCACCCACCCCTTCGGTAGTCGCTCGGTCACCCCCCGAGATAAGAGTTTGGCAGTTAGCGATCCTGTACGGCTATTTTTGCAACACAGTTTATACTGGTGTTACACTTCTGCTGCGTAATTTATATCAACATGGAAATGTGCTCCTTCTCGTCGTTGCGTCGAAGCGGGGCGTCAGGACTACTGGTGTAAGGGTTCCACCCCTCTGCGGGCTCGTGTGTGAACGTGGGACACTGGCGAAGAACTGATCGCGGCGTCCGAGGTGAGGTCCGACGTGAGGATTCACCGGCCGGGGGATCGGCGTGCGCCCGGCACACGACACCGCTCTATCCGGCGTTTTCGTCCCAGGCGTACAGCCTGCATAACGAGCGGAAACCATATCCCGTGACCCATCGAAGGTCGATACGAAATGGACGAGTCGGGGCGTGCGACGGTACTGGTCGTCGAGGACGAGGCTCCGCTCGTCGAGATCTACGCCCGGTGGCTGGACGGTGACTACGGCGTTCGGACGGCCCAGAACGGCGAGGCCGCTCTCGAACGGATCGACGAGGCGGTCGACGTGGTTCTCCTGGACCGGTTGATGCCGGGGATGTCGGGCGACGAGGTACTCGACGCCATCGACGATATGGGGCTCACTCCTCGCGTGGCGATGGTGACGGCGGTCGAACCGGACTTCGACATCATCAGCATGGGTTTCGACGACTACCTCACCAAGCCGATCGACCGCGAGGACCTCATCGAGACCGTCGAGCGGCTGCTCTCGCGGAACTCCTTCGCCGACCTCGAACGGGAGTACTACGCCCTGGTCGAGAAGCAGGCGGCCCTCCAGTCGGCGAAGGCCGCGGAGGAGCTCGAACGAAGCGAGGAGTTCACCGACCTCCGGGAACGTATCGAGACGCTGCGTCGGGAACTGGACGCGGTGATGCCCGATCTCGACAACGACGACTTCGTCGCCATGGTCCGGGACATCGAGGCGGACTCGGCGACGGAGATCGACGCCGAGTCGGAGAGCGCCGGGAGAGACGAGGACGAAGGAGGGATCGAGCGCTCGTGAGATACAGTGTCCCCGGTCTGCTGACGGACTGTCGAGTCACGTTCGAGGCGGGGTCGAACCTCCTGATCAGCGGCCCGTCCGCGGCGTCCGAATCGAAGCTCGTCGACGTCCTCGCGGACTGTCCGCCCAGCGAGGCGACGGTCGTCATCACGACGAACCGGCCTGCCGGCTGGGTCACGTCGCGCTTCCGCGAGCGCGGTTCGGAACCGACGACGGGTATGGGTATCGTCGACGCGACGGGCCAGGACTCCTCGACCGACGAGGACGTCCCCATCGAGCACATCGGCTCTCCGGGCGATCTCACGGGGATAAGCCTCGAGTTCGCCAAACTCGCCCGACGATTCGAAGGTGCCGGCGCTGGCAACCGGATCCGGGTCGGTCTCGCCTCCGTCTCGACGCTCCTCATGTACTCGGAGCTCCAGACGGTGTTTCGCTTCCTCCACGTCTTCACCTCGCGGATCCAGTCCGCGGGCCTGTTCGGCGTGTTCGCACTCGATCCCGGGATGCACGACGACCAGACCGTCAACACGATCCGGGCCATCTTCGACGCCGAGGCACGGATCGAGGACGGGGCGATCACGCTGAACGGCAGCGGGTTCAGGAGGGAGTAGCTCCACCTCCAGCCCCCGAGGATCGAGCGCCGAGCCGGGACAGCGATCCCGGAAGCCGATCCCACTACCTTCGATCCGTCCGACCGGACGCGGTGGAGTTCGCTACGACGTTACGGCGGCCCGTCTCGGCTCAGAGTTCGATCCGCTCGACGAGCCGATCGTTCGCGTCGGTGGCGCTGACGTTCAGCGCGACGATGCGGACGTCGTCCTCGAGCCCGGAGTTGACGAGCTTCGACTTGAGCAGTTCGTCGACCTGATAGACGCCCACCGCGTCGGTCATCTCGATCTCGACGAGCACCGGTCGATCGCTTCCCGATCGCAGCGAGACGTTCTTGATGGCCCGGCTGGAGAGCGTGTTGATCCCCCGGCCGCCCTTCTCGTAGGGGATGCGCGACCGGCCGGCCTCCATGTCGAGCCCGTCGGCGACCCGGACGACCCCCGCCTCGAGTGTCAGCGGGTCCTCCTCGGCGTGGTGACAGAGGATCGCGTGGAGGACCTCGCCCTTCACCCGGACGGTTTCGGCGGTGTCGTAGCCGAACTCGGGGAGGAGACGGTCGAGGACGTCCGCCGCGAGGGGGATGGAGTAGTAGGGGTGATCGTCGCGGTGGACGACGTGTCCTATGTCGTGGAGCATCGCCGCCAGGTAGATGATGACCGCCTCGTCGGCCTCCTCGAGGCCCTGCTCGGCAGCGCCGTTGAACTCGACACCGCCTTGCTTCAGCATGTCGTAGAGGCAGAGTGCGCGGTTGCTCACGATGCTGATGTGCTTCTTCCCGTGGTCGTTGTACCCCTTCCTGGTGACCGGGTTGACGTTCTGTGCCCGGAGGTACGTCGTCACCTCGGGGTCCGACTCGACGTGGCGGATGACCTCGTTCACCCGCTCGTCGGGGAACGCGTGATCGGCGTCGGGATCGTACCGGTGGCCGCCGTTGCCCGACTGACCACGCGCGACACCCGTGTTTCCGCTGTCACCGCTATCACCCATACGATAACCTCGGCGTCCGGCGTCAAAAACCCGCGGGCCGGCTCCCGTACCCCGACTGGCACGGCTCCTCCTCGGTGGACGACTCGGGGACCGAACCGGGCTCGGAACCCGTCCGCGGCGAAAGGCCTACAAACGATCCGGTACCACTCCCGGGCACATGCTCCCTGCAGCAAGCCTCATGCCCCTGTTCCCGGGTATTCCCGGCGGGCCGGAACTGCTCGTCATCCTGTTCATCGCCGTACTGCTGTTCGGCGCGAACAAGATCCCCAAGCTCGCCCGCTCCTCGGGCGAGGCGATCGGGGAGTTCCAGAAGGGCCGCGAGGAGGTCGAACAGGAACTCGAGGAGATCCGCCAGCAGGCCTCGGTCGACACGGAGGAGCTGGCCCCCGACCTGGAGACCGACGCGGACACTACCCCCGGCACCGAGGGACGAACGACCCGCGAGAGCGGTGCCCGGGCCGAGACCGACTCCGAGTAACCTACGCCGACGTCCCCGTTCTACGCCCCGCTCTACGTCTCAGAGCCCCCGCTACACCGCCTCACAGGCCTTCGGCGTCCGGGTACGGGGATCGACTCCGAGGAAAAAGCCTATAATCGTCTCATCACTACGTCGGGCAAGATGTTCGAAACCGTCGTCCCGCTGTTCCCGGGTATTCCCGGCGGGCCGGAACTGCTCGTCATCCTGCTCATCGCTGTACTGCTGTTCGGCGCGAACAAGATCCCCAAGCTCGCCCGCTCCTCGGGCGAGGCGATCGGGGAGTTCCAGAAGGGCCGCGAGGAGGTCGAACAGGAACTCGAAGAGATCCGCCAGAAGAAGGCCGGAAACCGGACCGAGGAGGAGCAGGCACGGCTCGAAGCCGAGGACGACGTCGCCGAACCCGAGACCGAGGTTTCCGACTCCTCGCCGATCGAGGGGGTCGAGGGGACCGACGAGACCGAGGAGACGGGAGTCGAAGCCGAGCGGGAGAGCTGAGCGTCTCGGCGTCTCGGTGTTCGGAGCCGGACACACAACCGTTTTGAGCGATCCGATACCAGTGCCGGCAGGGCGTGTGGCCTAGTGGACAGGGCGAGAGGTTCCTAACCTCTCGATCGCGGGTTCGAATCCCGTCACGCCCGCTCGTTCGTCACTTCGTTCCTCACTCGCGGGCGTGACGACCTTCGCGAACGCTTCGCGTTCGCTCAGTCCCGTCACGCCCTTTTGTGTAATTAACTACCACTCCCCCGAAAATTCACACTCCAGTCCGACCTTCTCTGGTAACTCCGGAAGGTACCGCATTTTGTCCTTGGCGCTCAGTGCGGTAAACAGATAATAGCCCTCCGAGAGTGGTTCATACCGTCGCATTTTACTACCATTTGTGTGCTCCGGCTTGTCGTTGAGCAGTGCTCTGCTCCCCTGACCAGTTCCCGGCACGTATGGAATTTCGATGGCATCGGTGAGTCCCTCATGGTCTATGAGATAGTCCACGAGCGAAGCCATCGTTGCTGCTTGTTGGTTGCCGACAACCCGATGTATCTCTTCGCCGTTTTGAGTGAGTCGGATAACGTACTGGCCCTCCGATGCATGTGTGGATTCCTTTGTCGTCTCCTCTGTCACTGCCGTTCGATGAGCCTGCTCCTCAAGCGTAGCGATGAGATCATCAACGAAGCCCTTGGCCTCGTCTTCAACGGGCTGCGAAACTGATTCTCCAATGATATCCGTGACAACTCGTGTTACATCCTCCGCGAGGCCTTCCTTGTTCGTCCGAAGAGTTCTGACTGCTCGCTGTACCGACTCGATTTTCTCCGCAATCTGTTTAGACTCGCCCGACTTAATCGACTTACTGGAGAGTGCTTTCAGAGGCTGTTCGTTATCTGGTACTTTTTCGATAGGAAACTTCGCCAGAGAAATTTCATTTGGCCGATTGCTGGAAAAGTCTCGTCGAAGTATCTCGAATTCTCGTCCATTCGAGAGAAGACCCCAGTCAATCCCGATCTGCCGCATGTAGCTTTTCAGCTGATCTTCGTGACTCCGGTCAAGTTCTGTGTCACATCCTTTGGCCTCAACGAACACTACTGGTGTGTCTTCAAGATTGAGTGCGTAATCGACCTTCTTTGTTCCCGACCCCATCTGGACAGAGTACTCCAGTTCTACGTCTGTTGAAAGAATATCCCACCCGAGAAGTTCGATCAGCGGTTCGATGATCTTCCGCTTCGTGTTCTGTTCGTCCATCTGTGGCGACTCCTCAATGAGTGCCACCGACCGTTCCGAATAGCCAGACAGATCCTCTCGAAACCCCATTAGCTGCGGGGGCTTGTTCTGGGTACCTGATAAAGATAGGGACCTGGTGCACGTAATACCTGACTGCCTTGGAGTGATGATCCGGCTTAATATTGTTCTCGTGACGAAGTGGACAGCCATGGGATCCTCGGTTAGGTGAAATTATCGAGAGGCCATGACGACCCTCGCGAACGCTCAACCCGACCACACCCCTTCGACACCGGCTTTTAGGCTACCCGTGTCCCGGGATGTCCGAGGGGTCCTTCCCGCGTGCGACCTCGGGGAACAGCGCGTCGAGATCAGGGTCTGATTCGAGGAGTTCGTACTCGCGGCTTCCGTCACGCAGCTCGGACTCGATGATCCCGGACTCCTCCAGGTGGCCGAGGTGGGCGTAGGCCTCGCCCGGGCCGTGGAGGATGTGGATGGAGCTGAGCCCGCCGAACAGGTGCGCCGAGACGGTCCAGGCGTCCGCCGGACCCGCCTCGCGGAGGTAGTCGACGATCTTCCCCGTCCTGTCGCGGTGGTGGACGACGATGTCGGCGGCCCGGCCGGAGGGATCGACGATCGCCCCGCGGTGGCCGGGCCAGGCGCGGGCGTAGTCGGCCTCGATGATCCGGGTGAGCGTCTCCAGGTAGTTCGCCAGCGGCGACTCCACGCGAACGTCCGCCCCGCCGACGTTCGGCGTGTAGTAGGGGAGGAGCGCGTCGCCGCTGAACAGTTCCGGTCCCCGCGAGCCCTCGAAGCGGAACCCCGAGAGCCCGACGCTGTGGCCCGGCAGGTGGACCGCTTCGAGCGTCACGGAGCCGATGTCGAACTCGTCGCCGCCCTCGAACGTGGTCACCTCGGGGTCGAGGCCGGTCACGTCGCCGCCGTCGAGAAACGAGAGGAGCTCCGCCCGGGAGTCCTCCGGCATCCCCCAGTCGTCGAGGAGCGTCTCCATTCGGTCGCGCAGCGCGGCCTCGGCGTCGGGGTCGCCCCGGACGAGCGGGGCGTCGCCCTCGTGGACGTGGACGCTCGCGCCGCTCGCGTCCTGTATCTCCCCCGCGAGGCCGACGTGATCGGAGTGGTGGTGGGTGAGGAGCACCCGGTCGACGTCGGCGAACGCGAGGTCGTGTGATTCGAGCTCCCTCCGGAGCTGTTCGCGGGTCTCGTCAGTCGAGATGCCCGTGTCGACGAGCGTCGTCTCGGCTTCCCGTTCCGTGCCGAGGACGTAGCAGTTGTTGAGCCCCTCGAACGCGTGGTTGCCGAGCTGGACGTGTCGCATCTCGAACGGGAGCCCCGGGACCTCCATCACCGCGCCCCTCCGGGCTTCGGACCGGGGGTTCCGGATGAGGGTCCCGGTCGCTCGACCGGGGGGCCGTCCCTCCGGCGGCCGGATGGTCGTCCGAGGCGGTCCCGCCGTGCGGTCCCGTAGCCGGGGCCGCGGGAGGCGAACTCGACGTGCATACCGCCTCCAGGACCGGCCCCGGTATGTGGTTTGTCCCCTGACCCCGCCGGGACTCGACGTCCTCGGGTCGGTCCGCTCCGGTCCATCCGTCCGGTTCGAGCGAACGCCCGTTCGCTGCCGGCCGAAGCTACTTACGCCGCGACGGGGAGTTCCGGCCGATGGCGCTGCTCACGACACCCGACGAGCGGTTCGAGGCCGTCCCGGACTACGACTACGAGCCGGCGTACGTCGAGGTGGACGTCGACCCCGCCGACGGGGGGGACGAGCCGAACCCCCGGATGGCGTACGTCGACGTCGAGCCCACGGACGAGGGCGAGCGCGGCACGGATGATCGGGAGACGTTCCTCTGTCTCCACGGCGAGCCGACCTGGGGGTTCCTCTACCGGAAGATGATCCCCGGGCTCCGGGAGCGGGGACGCGTCGTCGTCCCCGACCTCCTGGGGTTCGGCCGGTCGGACAAGTACGACCGTCGCGAGGCCTACGACTACGAGACCCACTACGACGCGCTCGCGGGGCTGGTCGAGGCGCTCGATCTCACTGACGTCACGCTCGTCTGCCAGGACTGGGGCGGCATCCTCGGGCTCCCGTACGCGACCCGGAACGAGGAGCGCTTCTCCAGACTGGTTCCGATGAACACGGGCGTCCCGAGCGGCCGCCAGGAGATGCCGGAGGCCTGGGAGGAGTTCCGCGCGTTCGTCGAGCGGGTCGAGGAACTCCCCGTCGGGATGCTCATCCAGAACGCGACGGCCACCGAACTCCCCGACGACGTGATCGGGGCCTACGAGGCCCCGTTCCACACCGAGGCGGCGAAGGCGGGGGCCTACGAGTTCCCCGACATGGTCCCGCGGAAGGGTGGCGGCGACGGCGCGGCGTACACCCGCGAGGCCGCCGAGCGGCTGAAGGCGTGGGAGAAGCCGGCTTTCGTCCTCTTCGCCGACTCGGACCCCATCACGCGCCCGAACCGCGATCCGCTACGGGAGCTCATTCCGACGGCGAGCGACCAGCCGGACGTCTGGGTCGAGGGTGCGATGCACTTCCTGCAGGAGGACGCGGGCGAGTCGATCGCCGAGGAGATCGTCGCGTTCGTCGACCGGACCTCGTAGCTCTCACCGCTCCCCTCTCGCTATCCGATGGTAGTCGCGACGCCCTTCGTCTGCCGGTAGTCCGAGGCGAGTAGCGCCTCCAGTCGTTCCCGGAGCGCCCGCTCGTCGCCGGGCGTCCACCGGTCGGGATCCTTCACGGCGACGACGAGGAACCCCCGACCGCGGACCTCCTCGGCGTGAAGCGCGGCGGCGTCGTGGGGGAATTTGTTCTCGAGGGAGGTGTGCTCGCGAAGCGCGTAGGACAGCGCCCGGTCGCCCACGGCGAGGATGATGTGCGGGTTGATCGCGCGGAGTTCGGCGTCGAGGAACCGCTCCATGTCGGCGTAGGAGGCGTCGGACGGATCCCTCCCCTCCGGGATACCCGGATGGACGTACGAGACGTAGCAGTTCTCCAGCCGGGGACGATCGGCGTACGACGCCGCGGTGAAGCCGACACCGTGGAGGACCCGCTGGAGTCTGACACCCGCGACACTCCCCGTGAACGGGACGCCCGTCTCGACGCCACCGTGGCGGCCGGGATGGTCACCGACGACCTGGAAGTCCGCGTTCGCGTCGCCGTACCCGTACACCGCGGGGCCCCCCACGTGCATTCCGAACGGGTTACTCGTCTCCTCGGTGACGTTCTCCACACCGACGATAGCGTCGGCGGTCGGCAAAAATCGCTCGCCTTTCGCCCGTGAGGGCCGCCGCTCCCCGTCTCCCCTGTCCTACCCCTCGATGACGACGACCGCGCCCTTCATGCCGAGGCTCGAGTGGGGCTCACAGACGTACAGCCCGATACCGGCTCCCTCGAAGGTGTGCTCGAAGGGCTCGCCCTCGATTTTCGGGGGACCGCTCGAGAAGTCGAACTCGGTGGGGCCGTCCGAGACGACGTTGTGCTGGCCGCCCTCGCCCGTCCACCGCCAGGAGACCGTCGTGCCCGACGAGACGGCGATCGCGGGGTAGTGGTACGCGAAGTTCCCGCCGTTGCCCTCCGCGCCGACGGCGACGACGATCTCGTCCCGTCCCATCGCGTCCATGATATCCCCCTCGTAGTTCCGGGTATCCGAGAGGTACCCCTCGACGCGCTCGCGGGGTTCCCCGCGGATCATCTGGTTCACGGGATCGAGGTCGGGGACGTTGACCCCGCCGGACTGGGGGGACGGCGTCGGACTGTTCGAGTCACCGTTCCCGCCGTCGCCGTCCCCGCCGTCCCCGCCGCCCCCTCCGGTACACCCGGCGAGCCCGACGACCGCGGCCGTCCCGAGTCCCGCGAGCAGTCGACGCCGACCGAACCGCGAGGCTGTCCGTTCCATGCACGTCGGTACGTCCCGGTCGTGGTAAGTCACCCGTTTTCGCCCGACGGAATCCACCGGCCAGGGTCGTGGAGTCCTACCGGAACCGTTCACCGCATCCGTGGGACGGATTGATGGGGAGCGCCTCCCCACTCGTGACATGGCCGTCTGGGTTCTCGGCGACCAGCTCACGTCCGCTCGCGGGCCGCTCGCGGCCCGGCCCGACGAACCGGCCGTGATGATCGAGTCGCGGTCGTTCGCCCGGCGACACCCCTACCACCCGCACAAGCTGGCGCTGGTCTTCGCCGCGATGCGCCACTTCCGCGACGAGCTCCGGGACGCCGGTAGGGAGGTGGCGTACTATCGGACCGAGACGTTCGAGGAGGGTGTCGAGCGGTTCCTCGTCGAGTACGACGAGCCGCTCGTGGCGATGGAGCCGTCGAGCCACGGGGCCGGCGAGCGGCTCCGCGAACTGGTCGCGGGGCTCGGCGGCACGCTCGAACTCGTCGAGAACGAGCTGTTCCTCTGTTCGAGCGCGCGGTTCGAGGAGTGGGCCGAGGGCCGCGCGAAGCCCTACCGCCAGGAGGAGTTCTACCGGGCGATGCGCCGGGAGACGGGCTACCTGATGGCCGACGGGGAGCCGGTCGGTGGGGAGTGGAACTACGACGAGGAGAACCGCCGGTTCCCGGGGGCGGACTACGACCCCCCCGACCCGCCCCGGTTCGAGCCCGACGAGGTCACGAGGGAGGTGATCGAATGGGTCGCGGCGGAACTCGACGGGTCGTACGACGAACCCCCGTACGGCGGTGCCTGGGCGGATCCCGAGCCGTTCCGGTGGCCGGTCACCCGCGAGGAGGCGCGCTCGGCGCTGGAGTCGTTCTGTACCGACCGGCTCGCCGAGTTCGGCCCCTACCAGGACGCGATGCTCGGCGGCGAGTGGGCGATGAACCACGCGCTGCTCGCGGCGTCGATGAACCTCGGGCTCCTCCACCCCGGGGAGGTGATCGAGCGGGCGATCGAGGCCGCACGCGAGGACCCGGACGTCCCGCTGGCCTCGATCGAGGGGTTCGTCCGGCAGGTGCTCGGCTGGCGGGAGTTCGTCCGGCACGTCTACCGCGTCGAGATGCCCGAACTCGCCCTCGCGAACCAGCTCGACGCCGCCGAGGACCTCCCGGACCTCTACTGGACGGGCGAGACGGGGATGAACTGTCTCGAAAACGCCGTCGAGGGCGTCAGGGAGCGCGGCTACAGCCACCACATCGAGCGGCTGATGGTCCTGTCGAACTTCGCGCTGCTGTACGGCGTCGAGCCCCGGCAGCTCGACGACTGGTTCCAGGCCGCCTACGTCGACGCCTACCACTGGGTGACGACGCCGAACGTCGTCGAGATGGGGTCGTACGGGTCGGGCGCGTTCGCCTCGAAACCCTACGCCGCCTCGGCGAACTACGTCGACCGGATGAGCGACCACTGCTCCGGCTGTGCGTACGACGAGGACCGGACCACCGGCGAGGGTGCCTGCCCCTTCAATACCCTCTACTGGGAGTTCCTCGGACGGAACGAGGATCGGCTCCGGTCGAACGGTCGGATGGGGCTCGTCTACGGCCACTGGGACGACAAGGAGGAGGCCGAGCGGGTGGCGATCCGCGAGCGGGCGAGCGGGATCCGCGAGGCGGCCGACCGGGGCGACCTGTGAGGTCGGCGGCGTGAACGATACCCCGCGGACGGTCGTTCTCGGTGCTGTACGGCCCCGTGATGTGGGTCCCGGAGCGCGCGTCGCGCCGACGTCACTGCCCCGCGATGCGGTTCGGGAGGGAAACGCTTGCCGCTCGATCCTGGCCCGCTCGGTCCTCACCGCCGAAGCCACCAGTAGCCCGCGCCGAGGAGCACCGCCACGACGACGACGCCGGCGACGAGCGTCCCCACCTGTCCGGTCCCGGGCGGTTCCTCGGCCACCGTGACGGGGAGGAGGGTCGGGCCCGTCCGAACCGTCTCCCCGCTTCCCGTCTCGGCGGTGACGTTGACGGCGATCCCGTGGGTGCTCGCGACGGCGTCCTCCGAGACCGTTAGTTCGAACGCGATCCTGGTGGTTTCGCCCGATTCGAGTTCCTCGACGAACGACGACGGCGATTCGCTCGTGAACGGCGGATCGACCGCCAGCCGTGCCTCGACGTCCTCGAGGGTCTCCTCGCCGGTGTTCGTCGCCTCGACGATCAGACGGTTGTTCGAGTCGACGCGGACGGTGGCGTTGACCGGTCGGAGTTCCAGCGTGTCCGGCTCGGGACCGATCGGTTCGCGGAGGTCGAGCCCGTCGCTGACTCGCTGGTCGCCCGCCTCGTCCTCGTACCGTACCCGGAGGGTGAACGCCCGCGGTCCGGGCTCCGCCGAGGCCGGCACCCGTGCGTCGAACGTGAAGTTCCCGCCCGCCCCCGGTTCGAGGTCCCCGATCGGGTGCGTGGACTCGTCGAACCGTACGTTCGGCGAGGCGCTCTCGACGAGGACCACCGCGTTTCGAGCGGTTCGGTTCCCCCGGTTGCGGACCGTCCCGCGGAGGGCCCCCTCCCGGCCGACGCGCAGGTCGGACTCGACGCCCCCGGTGGCGAACGCGAGCTCCGGCTGGATCAGGACGGGGACGGTCAGCGATCCGACCCGCGAGCGGACGCCCTGGGGGGTATCGAACGCGATGCTCCCCTCGAACGCGTGGCTTCGCGGTGCCGCAGTGACGTTCGCCGCCACGTCGAAGGCCAGCGCCCGCTCCTCGCCGGACTCCCACCGCTCGACGTACCGGCTGGCGGAGAGTCCACCGTCCACGCCGAGGGCGGGCGTCGGCGATCGGAGCGACACCGAGACGTCGGTAACGGGTTCGGTCCCGGCGTTCCTGAGCCGGACGGTCACGGCTCCGCTCCCCCCGACGGTCGCCTCGCTCTCGGTGCTGACGACGACGAACCGGCGGCCCTCCCGGGGTGCCAGCCCGACCGGGAGCGGGTCGGTGGTGACCGTTCGGCCGAGGTCGTCCTCGAACGTTCCGGTCGCTTCGGCGGTGTACTCGGCCGGACGCGCGTTCTCGCTCGCCGCGACGGTGTAGCCCACCGTCCGGCGCTCGCCGGGATCGACCCGACCGAGGAACCGGCTCGCCTCGGCGGCCCCGCCGAACCCGAGGTCGGCGTTCGGCGACCGGAGGGCGAGCCGCGCCTCCCGGGCGGGTGCCGAGCCGACGTTCTCGACGGTCACGGTGGCCGTCCCGGTCCCGCCGACGTGGACGTCCGTCGAGGCGTTCACGACCGCGAGCCGGGCCCGTTCCTCGATCCGCACCCGGAGGTAGCCGTCGACGGTCACCGACTGCTCGTCGACGGCACCGTTCGACTCCGAGACCGACCGGACGTGCGAGTACGTCAGTTCGAACGGGAGGTTGTACCGTCCGGGCTCGGCGTCCCCGTCGACCGCCACCTCGAACGGCACCATCCGGGTCGTCCCGTCGGGGATGCTCCCGACCGCCCGTTCGCCCGTCCGGACGGTGATCGGCGTCCCGCCCGATCGGAGCTCGAGCCGCACGCCGTCGGCGGTCGTGACGAGCTCGTTCAGCGCCGGACTGATCGTCGAGGCGGAGGACAGCTCGGCGTCGTTCGACACCTGGACCTCGATGGAGATCACTTCGCCAGCGACGACGTCGTTCGCGGGGAGCGTCACCTCGACCGTGGGAGATCCGGTCGGGGTGCCCGCGGCGATCCCCAGGATCCCCGCGAGGACGATGAGCCCGACGGCGAGCGCCACGAGGCGATCAGCTCCCGGGCGGGACCGACTCATCGAGGGTCACCCTCCTCGTCGATCGCTCGCCGGTCGCGGTCCGGTTCCCCTCGGTCGGTCGTGGATCGGAGGTCCGTTGGTATCATCGGCGTGTTCCGCTCGTTCGCGTTCGGTTCGGTCGCGGGTGTCATACGTCGACACGCTCGAATATCACTCGGCTCGCCGAGAGCAGGGCGACGGTGGCGACGACGAGGACGGCCGCCCCGACCGGGTCGTACGACTCCTCGATCAGTATCTCGGCCGGGTCGTAGTACCTGGTCGGGCTGAGCAGGCCGAGCCACTCGTAGTCCGTGTCGACCGTGACGCTCTCGAGGACGAACAGGACGAACACGGCCCCGATACCGCCCCGCCGTGCGACGTCGGCCCGATGGATCGTCACCGACAGCAGGGTGCCGAGGGCACCGCAGGCGAGCAGGTACGGCACCGAGAGCAGGTGAACGGCGACCAGGGCCGCGGCCTCGATCGACTCCCCGACGAGGACGACCCCACCGTAGACGAACAGGGGCGTCACGAGGTTCAACACGAGGACCGGGGCCAGAAGCGAGAGGAACTTCTCGAGGAGAACCTGCGCCCGGGTGATCGGCGTCGCCAGCAGCATGTCCATACGGCCGTCCTCGATGTCCCCCGCCACCGTCCCGCCGGCGGCGTAGGCGAGGTAGAGCCCGAGCAGCAGCAGCCAGACGAAGGTGTAGAACTCCGTGGAGAGGAACCCCTCCACGGTCGTGAAGGCGGCCCCCGAGACGCCGAACCCCTCCCTGACAGCCGGGGGGAGGCTCTCGACGTAGGCCTCGAAGTCCGCGCCCGATTCCGAGACGGAGGGGAACAGCGCGATCATCAGCAGCGCGAACAGCCCCAGGAGGACCGTGAGCGTGAGCGTCCCGCGGAGGCGTCGCCGGGCCTCGTACCGCGCGAGGTCGAGCATCAGGACTCACCGTAGAAGTGCATGAACACGTCCTCGATGGGCGGTTCGTCGATCTCGAGGTCGACGACCTCGTACCCGGCGAGGGTCTCGAGCAGTTCGCCGTAGTCCCCAGTGAACGTGAACCGGGTCTCGCGCCCGACCTGTTCGGGATCGACGACCCCCGCGAGGTCGAGGGCGTCGGCGTCGAGCGGCGGTTCGGTGTGGACGTGGACGCGCTTGCCGCCGCGGTTCAGCAGGTCGTCGATCTCCTCGAGGGCCGCCAGCTTCCCCTCGCGGATGATCCCCACCCGGTCGCACACCCGGCGGACCTCCCCGAGGACGTGCGAGGAGAAGAACACCGTCGTCCCCGCGTCGGCCTCCGCCCTGAGGAAGCGGTTGAACGACTCCTGTTTCAACGGGTCGAGCCCCGAGGTCGGCTCGTCCATGACGACCAGTTCCGGGTCGTGCATGAACGCCTGGACGATCGCGAGCATCTGTCTGTTCCCCGTCGAGTACTCGCGTATCTCCCGCGAGAGGGGCGGGTCGAACAGGTCGAGCAGTTCCCCCCGTCGCTCGTCGCCCTTCAGCGAGGCGTGGAGGTCGAGGTACTCCTCGCCGGTGACCCCCTCGTCGAGCCCCGGGTTGCTCGGGAGGTAGCCCAGGTCGGCCTTGGCGGCGACGAGCGCCGACTCCTCGCGGACGTCGCGGCCGAGGACCGTCGCCGTTCCCGATGTGGGCGACTGGAACCCGAGCAGGGTCCGGATGGTCGTCGTCTTCCCCGCCCCGTTCGGGCCCAGGTAGCCGAATATCTCCCCCTCGCGGACGCTGAACGTGAGGCCATCGTTGGCAACGACCTCCCCGTACGCCTTGGTGAGATTCGAGACCGCGATCGCCGCCATCGTCCGGAACAGACCGGACGAACCCATACCTGTTTCGGTGGTCCGAACGAGGGGCCGCGTCCGCTACGCCCGGTGGACCGACCGATACCGACGTGCCCGACACCTGCCGTCCGGTCGTGGGTTCTCACGACGGGGCGGCGACCCGCCGGAGCCACCGCCAGCGCGGCGACCGCACCGACCGCTACGAGCATTTCGGACGGGACTTCTGGGGGAGCGGGAGTCGAGCACCGTACCGTCCACCGGGGGAGTCCCACCGGCGCCGGTTCGGGCTCAGACGGTCTGTCGCCGTGACTCGGGCGAACCGCTCTGCACGACCGCCCGGTACGCGGCGGTGAGCAACACGAAGAGGCCGAACACGGCCAGGACCACGCCGACGGGGAGGGAGACGTACTGTGCCATGACGACCCCCGCCGCGATGTCGGCGACGGCCAGCGGGAGCGCCCCGAGCGCCCGGAGGTCGCCGTTCATGGGCGGCGGGGGCTCCTGCGGGTCGCTCGGCGGCGGTTGCGTAGCGTCCTTGAGACCGCTCTTGCCGCCTCGCTGGCGGCTCGAGCGCGCTGTTCGGGGGTGAGTGGAGGGCGACTCATGGGATCACCGTCGACACCCACCGGTAAGTACTTCGTGGAGGGTCAAACGAGGGCTGAGCCCTCGGGCCCGGGACGCCGGCGACGCGTGTCATACGGATCGTCGAAACGATTTGCCGGCGATCACTCGAACGAGGTCCGTGATCGCCGGCAAAAGACTACAACAATCCGTATCAGTCCCGATCGGACAGGATCTCGAACTCGGCGTTCCCACAGCGGCAGTCCCCGTCGGTCCCGAGCGCCCGCCAGCTCTCGGTCGTTCTGTAGACCGCGTAAACCTGACCGCACTCGGTACACCGCCCCAGTGCCTCCGTCTCCGCAGTCATTCGGCGACGGATCGGCCCCGAAGTCACATTCGCCTGCAGCTTTACAGGACAAGTGGTTTACGTCCCTTACCCTGCGGACAAGGGTTGCCGGTACTGCCACCCCCTCTCTTTTCCCCGCCCTCCCGAGCCGGGCGGCTCGGTGGCTCGGCCACGCCGCCGAAATATTTATTAAAGTTAATTACATACGTCGGGGCATGGGGCTCCTGGAGAGGCTCTCGGCGTGGGTCGAGGCACCGTACACGCCCGTCTACCGGTGCTCGGTGTGCGGGAATCGGTTCGAGGATGAGGAGGACTCCCCGTGCCCCGAGTGCGGCGGGGAGCTCGAGAGCGACGAGGTCGTCGAGCGGTCGGTCTACTACTGGGGGCCGATGTGAGCCGGTCCCGCTCCGATCGAGAGGGGTCGTAGCCCGGTATCGTTCGCCTCCGCCCGCTCCCCCGGCCGTCGGTGCGAACGCGGGCCTCCCGTACTACCCATCGGTCCAGGCTGGTCCGTGATCGACGGATCTCTCCGGCCCGGGGGGCACGGCGCCGCCGCCGCTCGATCACCGTCGCGGTCGGTGCACCGTCACGTCCCACCCACGATCCGATAGACCGCTGGCGACGTGACCCGCCCACGGCGGGATATATCCGTGGGTGCGTCGTGGATCGTCCATGGTCGAGTGTCAGTTCAATCACGTGGCTATCGACGTCGACGACCTCGAGGCGACCGTCGCGTTCTACACGGACCTCTTCGATATGGAGCGTGCGCCGACGCCGGACTTCGGGCGGCCCTACGCCTGGCTCGAGTTCGGCGACCAGCAGCTCCACCTCATCGAGCGGGGTGACGCGCCGCCGGAGAACCAGCACTTCGCGCTGATCGTCGACGACTTCGAGACGGTGTGGGACCGCGCCGTCGAGCGGGGGGTCATCGGCGACGACGCGGGATACGTCCGGGCGCTCCCGAACGGCGTCGTGCAGTGTTACGTCCGTGACCCGACGGGGAACCGCGTCGAGTTCATGTGGCCCGACGTCGAGACCCTCCCCGAGCGGATCCGGAGCCGCGTCGACCGCGTCGAGGCCGAGTCGCCGACGGACGAACCCGCCGGCGCGACCATCGCCTCCAGCGTCTACACGTACGTGGACTGACGCCACCGACCCGAGAGTCGAACGCGGAGCGGAGTACGGGTCGGTCGATAGCTGTGACTTCCGACCCCGGAGGAACGAAGCGAGTGGCGAGCCGATCCCGGACAGTTCGCAGGTTAGACGACTCTCCCGGCGGGGCTCCGTCGTCTCAGGTCCGGCGTATCGGGCTCCCCCGCGGGGATCCACACGACGGTGGGCTCGTCCTCGTCCTCCTCCGCGGGTTCGACGTCGACGATCTCCGCCTCCTCGCCCGTCCCGAGCACCCGACACCAGTCCCCGACTTCGAGATTCCACTCCTCCTTCAGGCGCTCGATCGCCTCCTCGCGCCGCCGCTCGCGCTCGCCGACCGGACACGGCTCGTGTCTCACTCGCAGTCCCGACAGCGTCTCGAACTCCTCGCCACAGTGCTCGCAGGCGTACATACGCTCGCTTCGGACTCGATCGGTAAGTCGCTCTCGCTGCGTGCGGTCGGACTTCGGGAGCGTCGGGCGACGGCTCCGGGGGGTCTCATACGGATCGTTGTAGTCTTTTACCGGCGATCACGGATCCCGTTCGAGTGATCGCCGGTAAATCGTTACAACAATCCGTATCAGTCGTCGGTGGTCGAAGCTCCGGAATCGGCGTCGGCCTGCGTCGCCCAGAGGTCGGCGTACCGCCCGTCGGCCCCGAGGAGGGACTCGTGGGACCCCTCCTCGTCGATCCGGCCGTCCTCCATGACCACGATGCGGTCGGCGTCCCGTATCGTCGACAGCCGGTGGGCGATGACGAACGCGGTCCGGTCGGCGATCAGGCGGTCGAGGCTCCGCTGGATGAGCTCCTCCGTCTCCGTGTCGACGTCGCTCGTCGCCTCGTCGAGGACGATGATCGCGGGGTCGTTCAGGAGCGCCCGCGCGATGGCGAGCCGCTGGCGCTGGCCGCCCGAGAGCTTCACGCCCCGTTCGCCGATCTGCGTCCCGTAGCCGTCGGGCAGGTCGGTGACGAACTCGTGGGCCTCGGCGGCCCTGGCCGCGTCGACGACGCGCTCGTCGAGCTCCGGACTGTCGAGCGTCGAGAGGTCGCCGTACCCGATGTTCTCCTCGACGGTGCCCGAGAAGAGGTAGGGGTCCTGCTCGACGACGCCGACGTGCTCGCGCAACCCCTGCAGGCGGTAGTCCCGGACGTCGACGCCGTCGACCCGGATCGCCCCCGAATCCACGTCGTGGAACCGGGGGACGAGCTTCACGAGCGTGGACTTCCCGGCACCGGTCTCGCCCGCGAGCCCGACCGTCTCGCCCGCCTCGACCGACAGGGAGACGTCCTCGACGACGGTCTCCCCGTGCCCCTCGTAACTGAAGGTAACGTCTTCGAAGTCGACGCGACCCTCGACGTGCTCGGGGTCGACGGCGTCCACGGGCTCCTCGACGGTCGGTTCGTGGCCGAGCAGGCCGAACACGCGCTCGGAACTCGCTCGCGCGCGCTGGTAGCGGTTGGCCGTCCGCCCGATGCGCCGCATCGGGGAGTACATCCGCCGCAGGTAGAGGAAGAACACCGTGAACGTGCCCGCCGTGATGGTGTTCGTGACGGTCAGCGGCCCGAGCGAGAACGCCCCGGAGACGATCATCTGTCCGCCGACGAGGAGGACGCCGACGAAGGCGATCCCGGTGAACAGCCGGATCCCGGCGAAGAACCCCCGGCGGCGGAGGATGGCGTCGACCTGCTCGTCGTGGTACGCCTGGCTCTGTTCGGCGACGCGATCGAGCTCGTAGTCGTAGCGGTCGAACGCCTTGATCACCTTCGCACCACCGATGTTGTTCTCCAGCCGCGAGTTGAGCCGGGCGACGATCTCGCGGATGCGCTTGTACTTCGGTTCGATCCAGGTGAGAAAGCGTACGCTCGCGAACCCGATGATCGGGACCGGGAAGAGGACGATCAGCGCGAGCGCCGGCGAGTACGTGTAGAGGACGGCGGCGATCCCGCCGACCGTGGCGACGACCCGGATGATCTGCCGGAGCTCCGTGCTGAGGAACTGTTCTAACCTGTTGATGTCGTTGTTCAGTATCGACATCACCGCGCCCGTCTGGTGGTTCGCGAAGAAGTCGAGCGAGAGGCGCTGCATGTGGTCGTACGTGTCGTTCCGCAGGTCGCGCTGGATCTTCTGGGCGGTCGTCTGGAGCAGGTAGCGGGAGGCGAAGCGGGTTATCGAACGCACCACGTACGCGACCAGCGCGATGAGCGCGAGCCGGCGGAGCAGCGCCAGCCGGGCCGCCTCCGTGGTCACCGGATCGGCAGCGAGCAGGCCGAGGTCGGTGAGCAGTCCCGGGTCGGCCGACTGGTTGATCACGCGGTCGATGGCCGCCCCGACCACCAGCGGCGGGACGAGTCGGGCCGCGCGGGTGGTCAGGGCCGACCCGACCCCGAGCCCCAGTCGACCCCAGTAGGGCCGACCGTAGCCTAGCAACCCCAGCATCGGGTGGCCGTTGACCTCCCGGCGAACGTCCTCGAAACCGCCCGACTCGTCCGAGGCCATGGATGCCCCTGTGTCCGCTCGGGGGAAACGTCTGTGCTTGCCCGCTGCCCGTGCCGGATGTCGGTCGGTCGGCGAGCGACGAGCGGAGGCGCGTAGTTTCGGATCGGAGCCGAAGACGACCTACCTCTTCGACGCCGAGACGTCCGATCGTCTCTACGGGTAGGCTGGCGACCCGTATCTCAGTCCGCGGGATACGACCCCTCCCACGGACGGACTCGCTCGTACGCCGCCGCCGCGGAGACGACGGTCTCGTCGTCGCGCCACCGACCGACGATCTGCAGGCCGACCGGGAGCCCCTCGGCGAAGCCCGCCGGGACGGCGACCACGGGGTTCCCGGTCAGGTTGATCGGCCACGTCAGTGCCCAGCCGTGCAGGGGATCGATCGGAACGCCGCCGATCTCGCTCGGCTGGGTGTCCTTCTCGAACGGGAACATCCCCAGGGTCGGCGCGACGAGGAGGTCGTAGTCAGCGAACACCTCGCGCATCGCGTCGTAGGCCTCGGTCCGCACTCGCTCCGCACGGCGAACGTCGAGCGCGTCGAGTTCGAGGGACTTCTCGACCCGGGAGACGACCTCCTCGGTGACGTCCTCGCGGCGGTCGAGGATGTCGATGTCGTGGTCGCGAACGAAGTTGTCGTACATCCCGAGATAGCGGTCCTGCAGGAGGACCTCGAGCGCGTCGTGGAGCGTCTCCCATTCCTCGAACACCCCGTCGATCCGATCGACGCTCGCACCCGCCCTCCCGAGATCGTCGACCGCCTCCTCGACGACTCCCTCGACGGTCGCGGACACCTCACAGATACCGAGATCCGGGCTGTAGGCGACGTCGAGGTGGTCGACGCCGCGACGGGTGACGCCGAGATACGAGTCGTCCCGCTCGGGCAGGCTGAACGGGTCCCCATCGCTCGGTCCGCCGATCACGTCCAGCATCAGCGCGGCGTCCTCGACCGAGCGCGCCATCGAACCGGAGAAGGTGTACGGGTGTGTGTTGACGAACCCGTCCGGACGCGACTCCATCGGCACGCGGCCGAAGTCGGCCATGATACTGGCGGTGCCGCACGCGCTCGCGGGGACGCGGAGCGAGCCGGCGGCGTCGCCACCCGTCGCCAGCGGTGTCAGCCCCGCCGCGAGAGCCGCGGCGCTCCCACCCGAGGATCCCCCCGCCGTCCTGGTCGGGTCCCAGGGGTTGGCCGTGGCCCCGTGCAGCAGGTTCGTCGTCATGGGCTTGCGCCCGAACTCGGGCGTGTTCGTCTTCCCGATGACGATCGCACCGGCGTCCTTCAGCCGTTCGACGACGATATCGTCCTCCTCGGGGACGAAGTCGGCGAAGAGCTTCGAGCCGAAGGTCGTCGGGACGCCCGCGACGTTCGTGAGGTCCTTGACGGCGACCGGCACGCCGTGCAGCGGCCCGATCTCCTCGCCGGCCAGGAGCGCCCGTTCGGCCGCCTCGGCTGCCGTGCGGGCCTTCTCGTCGCAGACGGTCACGTACGCGTTGATCTCGTCGTCCCGTCGCTCGATGCGGTCGAGGAAGTACTCGACGACGTCGACCGGCGAGAGGTCACCGCGGCGGATCCGGACAGCCAGTTCGGTCGCCGGGGTGTACGCGATGTCCATGTACCGGGAGTGAAGGACGGTGCCAAAGAGCTTACTGAACCGGAGGAGTTCATCGCTCGCCAGTGAAAAGCCGGGTCTCTATCGCGGGACACGAACGTCCCGACCGAACGGTGGCGTCGGGTCGCCCACCCTGGAGAACGGCCACGAGGGACGAACTGCGTGGGGGCGTGGCCCGCGATGAGCCGATTTCCGACGACGATGAACACCTCCGGCGACCGGATCGACGGCCTCCACGGCTACTATCGTCGCGTTTGGAACCGATAATACACTCCGGACGGGCATCCTCACCGTTCGCGAGTGAAGACTCCCCGGGCGCTCTGTAGCTGTTCGAGAGCGGGGAACCTCGCTGGTCGTCTCCGGGGCTAGAACTCGTCGAGGTACTCCTCGCGCTCCCACTCGGTGACCCGGTCCTGGTAGCGATCGAACTCGTCGCGCTTGAGCTTCGCGAACTCCGCGACGAGGTCCTTCCCGAGCGCCTCCACGAGGACCTCGTCGCGTTCGAGGTGGTCGAGCGCCTCCCACAGCGTCCGGGGGAGCCGGTCGTAGTTCTCGTGATAGGCGTTCTCGAGCGTGGGCTCGCCGGGATCCGTCGCGTTTCGGATACCGTCGAGGCCGGCGGCGAGCGTCGCCGCCATCGCGAGGTAGGGGTTCGCCGCGGTGTCGGCCACCCGGTGTTCGATACGGGTCGACGGGCCGAGCTCCGGCGGGAGCCGAAGCACCGTCGAGCGGTTGTCGGGCCCCCACGCGATGTTGACCGGGGCCCAGATCCCGGGCAGGAGCCGCTTGTAGCTGTTGACGGTCGGGGCACACACCGCGGTCAACCCCTTCATGTGTTCGAGCAGACCCCCCACGAAGTGCCGGCCGGTCACCGAGAGCCCCGCTGGATCGGGGTGCTTGCCCGCCGGGAACTCGATATCGTCCTCGCTATCGGTACTGGCGAACCGGTTGGTCTCGCCGGTCTCGTCCCACAGGCTCAGGTGGAAGTGCATCCCGTTCGCGTCCTCGTTCGAGTGGGGGCGTGGCATGAACGTCGCCTTCAGGCCCGCCTCCCGGCTGGTCGCACGGACCATGTGGCGGAGGAACACGATCCCGTCGGCCGTCCGCAGCGCGTCCTCGTATCGAACGTTGATCTCGTACTGTCCGGGCTGTGACTCCTGATGGACTCCGAGCGGGGTGTATCCGGCCGCCCGGAGCGCGTCGTTCCAGGTCCCGATGAGATCGGCGGCCTGGTCGACGGCCGACAGGTCGTACGACGAGCGTGTGTTGTACGGCACCCAGCCGTCCTCCCCGGGGGCGAGGAGGGAGAACTCGGACTCGACGCCCGCGTACGTGTGGTAGCCTTCCGCCCGGAGGTCCTCCAGGACCGACTTCAGGACGCTCCGGCTGCAGAGGTCGAACGGCCGTCCGTCGACGGTCGTGAGGTCGGACGGGACCACCGCGCTCCCCTCGCGCCAGTCGACGGACATCAGCGAGTCCGGATCGGGGACCGCGATCATGTCCCCGTGCTGGGGACCGTACTTCGGGTCCTCGAGCAGCCCGGATTCGAGCGTCACCTCCGCGATTCCGTTCGCGAACCCTACGCCCTCATCGACCGCCTGTTCGTACTGGTCGGCGGGCATCGAGATCCCGCGAGCGATACCGTGGAGGTCCGTCCACAGCAAGCGGACCGTGTCCGGATCCGCGGACGTGTCCTGATCACTCATCCGATACGGGTTCTCTACAACGGGTCGTAAAACCGTTGCTCCGTGGGCATCCGGGCGGTTGTCGGCACGATAACCCGCGATCCCGGGAGGAGAGATCCGGCGGATACCATCATCGGGAACGTGGCGACCGGGAACACCGGCGGTTTATGATCGCCCGTCGGGATTGGCCGGTATGGACCCCATCCGAGCCCGACGTCGTCCCGGCCGCGTGACCGGCCCCTGGAGACGGAACCGAGGGAGCGATCGATCAGTTCCCGGACTCCGGCGGGTGACGACCTCCGGCCGCAGGTGGACGCGATGACGGACGACCTGCAGATGTGGAACGTCCCGAACCGGGTGCTGTTCGGATCGGGCGCGGCGAGCGAGACCGGACAGTACGTCGAACAGTTCGGTGCGGAGCGTGTCCTCGTGGTCACGGACACCGGCGTCCGCGCGGCCGGCGTCCTCGACCCGGTAGTGACCTCGCTCGACGACGTCGGCGTGGAGTACCAGGTGTTCGACGGCGTCGAGCCCGACCCGACCGACGTGGTGGTCCACGAGGCCGCCGAGGCGTACGAGGCTGCGAACGCCGATCTCGTGCTCGGCATCGGCGGCGGCTCCTCGATCGACACCGCGAAAGCGGCCTCTATCCTGGCGACCAACGACGGCCACGTCCTCGACTTCGAAGGGAGCGGGAACGTCCCCAACGAGACGCCACCGAGCGTCCTCGTCCCGACGACTGCCGGGACCGGGAGCGAGGTCGGCCACTGGACCATCGTGAAGGACGCAGAGACGGGGATCAAGGAGGAGATCGGCGACGTGAAACTGCTCGCCGACCTGGCGCTCGTCGACCCCGACCTGACCGCGAGCGCGCCGCCGCGGGTGAAGGCGGCGACGGGGATGGACGTGGTGACCCACGCCGTCGAGGCGTACGTCTCCATCCGCCGACAGAGCCAGACCTCCACGCTCGCGCTCGATTCGATCGAGAAGGCGGGTGCGAACCTCCGGCGGGCCGTGGGCTACCGGGGCGGAGACGACGACGCGCTCGCCGCGATGGCCCGCGCGAGCACGCAGGCCGGCATGGCGTTCAACGGGGCCGGGCTCGGCGCCGTCCACGCGCTCTCCCACCAGATCGGCGGCGCGTTCGGTGTCCCCCACGGCCTGGCGAACGCCGTCGTCCTCCCGTACGTGATGGAGTACAACCTCCCCCAGGTCCCCGAGGAGATGGTCGACGTCGCCGAGGCGCTCGGGGAGGACGTCGATCGTTCGAATCCGGCGACGACGGAGGGGTACAGGGCAGTCCGTGCGGTCCGCCGACTGGCCGACGACGTCGGTATCCCCCGGACGCTCGCCGAGACGGCCGCCGAGCGCGACGCGATCGACCGGCTCGCCGATCGGGCGCTCGACGACGGCAGCCTCACCGGCAATCCCCGACGCACTGGTCACGATGACCTGGCCGGTATCCTCGACCGGGCGTTCGACGGACGGTTCGCGTACGAGTCGATACTCGGGGCCTGACTGGAACGGGCCGTTCCGGGCTGCGACACGTGACGTGCTGATCTCACCGTACCAGCGCCCCTGTGTCACGTAGCGGCTTCGACGTAGCGGCGGGTCCGGAACGCCTCCCGGTCGACAGGCAACCGGTATGCCTACTCCTCCCATCCGTTCCAGGGTGGGGGAACGGACGACGGCAGTGGGTAGGCGTACAGCGGCTCCACCGTTCTGCGAATCGGTCGACGGGGATACGTGTCCGTGGTGAGGTATATGCGTCGTGCCGCACCCCTGCTGTGATGGGAGGAACGCCGGAACGTTCCGGTCGCCCGATCGATCCCCCACCGTCCGTAGTACCGGCTATCTTTCTTCGAGGAGAGAATCCCGCCCTTCAGGACGGGAGTGAATCCGACACTTCCTACATAACCCACCGTCGATTGCAGGCCGGATATTCAACGCTCGTCCGCACCATTAAGTATGTTCACAAACATAGGCTATGTATGGCGATTGGGGTCACCCGCACCTACGTTGGTTCTATCAAGAACCAGCAACAGGTCTGTGATGGCCTCGACTCGCTCGGAGACTCTGCCTCGAAAATCTGGAACGTCGCCCGATGGACAGCCGACCGTATCTGGGACGCCACTGGCGAGATCCCAGACGTGGGCGTGCTGAAAGCGTATATGAAGAACCACAGGTGCTGGAACGACTTGAACGCACAATCCAGTCAGAAAGTCATTGAAGAACTTTCTGACGCTTTCCAGTCGTGGTTCGATCTGCGACAGAACGACCCAAAGGCGAACCCACCCGGCTACCGCAAACACGGCGACACTCGACCCAAGAGTACGGTCACGTTCAAAGAAGACGGCTTCAAACACGACCCTGAGAACAATCGCGTCCGACTCTCGAAAGGCTCGAACCTCAAGGAGCATTGGTCGGACTTCCTGCTCTGTGAGTACCAGACCCGACCCGACGTTGACCTCTCAGGGGTCAACAGGGTGCAGAACGTTCGTGCCGTCTGGAACGGCGACGAGTGGGAACTCCACTTCGTCTGTAAAGTCAGCCTCGAAACTAACGACTCAGCAGGCGACGGTGTGGCAGGCATCGACCTCGGCATCAAGAACATCGCCGTGGTCGCCTTCCCCGACGAATACGTCCTGTACCCCGGCAACTCGCTCAAGCAAGACAAGCACTACTTCACGCGAGCGGAGTACGACACCGAGGGTGAAAATGGCCCATCTGAGAAGTCGAGGTGGGCACGTCGGAAACTTGCAGAACGTGAGATGCACTTCTACCACACGCTCACGGAGACCATCATCGCGGAGTGTGTCGAACGCGGTGTTGGCACGCTCGCGGTGAGTTGGCCCGAAGACGTGCGAGAGTCCGACTGGGGCAAGACCGCCAACAAGAAACTCCATACGTGGGCGTTCGACCGCATCTACCAGTACCTCGCGTACAAAGGCGAGATCCGTGGCGTCAATGTGCTGAAAGAGAACGAGTGGAACACGTCGCAGACCTGCTCACAGTGTGGAGACGACACGAAAGCGAACCGCAAACATCGTGGGTTGTACGTCTGTCAGTCGTGTGGATTGGTCGGGAACGCAGATTGCAACGGGGCGGAGAACATGCGACAGAAGATAACTCCGAGTCCGCACGGCGAGGATAGGAGTAACGGCTGTGTGGCACAGCCCTCGGTACACCTGTTCGATGCAAAGAGTGGTGTGTTCGCACCGCGAGAACAGGTCGTGTCGTAGACCGGCAAATATCCCACCTGCGGTACGGGAAGCCCCGCCGTTCACGGCGGGGAGGATGTCACCCGATATCTACCCTTGATCCCGCCCGAGCGTGTAAAACTCGTCGTTCGGTCGCATGTCGAGCGCCGTCGCCAGCCGGTTCGAGAGGTTGTAGAACCCGACCGTGGTGACGATGTCCCAGATCTCCCCGTCGGTGAAGTGCTCGCGGAGCGCCTCGATCTCGGCTCCGTCGACCTTCCCGGGTTCGGCGGTGAGCTTCTCGGCGAACGAGCACATCGCCTCGTGGCGCGGGGAGAGGTCGGCGCTCCGCCAGTTCGTCGCCAGCTGATCGGCGAGTTTCGGGTCCTTCGCGGTGATACGCACGAGCGCGCCGTGGGCGACGACGCAGTAGAGACAGTCGTTCACCCCCGAGACGGTGACGACGAGCATCTCGATCTCGTGGCGTTCGAGCGGGGAGTTCTCGACGAGCGCGTCGTGGTAGTCGAAGAACGCCCGGAAGTGGTCGGGCTTGTAGGCCATCCCCGAGAAGACGTTGGGGGTGAACCCGGCGTCCTCGGTCTCCCGGTCGATGCGTTCCCGGAGGTCCTCGGGGAGGTCCTTGTACCCGGGTACCGGGATCTCGCCCATCGCGTCGTCCCGCAGCTCAGGTTCCGGTTCTGCCATACCCGGACTCCCCGCGGGACGACCTTATCCCTTCCCCCGCCGTGGCCGTCCCCCCGGGTTGTTCGGATCACGGGACTGCGCGACGGCGAAGACTCTTCTCGGATCGCGCGGTACGACGCGCATGAACCTCACGGGTATCGACCACATCGTGCTCACCGTCGAGGACGTCGAGGCGACGTGCGCGTTCTACTCGGACGTGCTGGGAGCCGAGGTGGTGACGTTCGGGGGCGGTCGGAAGGCCCTGCGGTTCGGCGACGGGAGGATCAGCCTCCACCCCGCGGGCGAGGAGTTCGAGCCGAAGGCCGCGCGACCGACGCCCGGCGCGGGCGACTTCTGCGTCACGACCGACGCCGACATCGAGGCGGTCGTCGGGGACCTCCGGGATGCGGGTGTCGGGATCGTCGAGGGGCCGGTCGAGCGGGCCGGCGCGGTGGGTCCGGTGACCTCGGTGTACCTCCGCGACCCCGACGACAACCTCGTCGAGGTGGCGACGTACCACGAGGCGTGAGACGGCCGGGGTCACGGACGGGACGGAACTGGCGGGAGGATCCGTGGCTGGGCCTCTATCCCCGCCCCGCTCGGATATCCCGTCCTACGGGAGGCCGCCGATGATCTCCCGGTACTCGTCCTCGGTGAACGCCTTGAGCGTCTCCGTCTCGACGGCCCCGCCCCGCCCGAGCGTGAGCGCGACCTTCGCCATCGCCTCGTCGTCCAGGCCATCCAGGAGGACGACGAGGTCGTACCGGCCCATGGTGAGGTAGAAGTCGACGACCTCGCCGCCCATCGACTCGACCAGCGCCCTGCCGTCGTCGAGCCGATCCGGGCTCGCCTCGATGTCCTCCATACCCTTCGCCGTGGAGTTCACCAGCATGATATGCCCTGACATGACCGACAGGACTTCACAGTACGGTAGATTAATATTTTCGGTGAGGTGAAACGAACGGGCCGATCCGTCTCTCCTCGGCTCGCGGGAACCGTTCCTTCCCGACGGTCGGACGAGCGGCGGCGACGCGGCGTTCCGGAACGCTGAAACCCGACGCACCCCGGGGAGTCGGTATGGCAGTCAGACAGCGGCTGGGCGTCAGCCCCGCGCGGGCGTGGGTCGGGGCGGCCCTGGCCGCGACCGCCCTCCTGGTCGTCGGGTCGCTCGCGCTCCCCAGGCTCGTCTGGGATCGCTTCCTCTGGCACTACTTCTGGGGGCCGGTCTACGCCGATGCGGCGAACGCCCGCTGTGCGGTCATCGAGGGGGGTGGGTCCCCGACCCTCCTGGGGAGCGACTCGGCCTGTCGAGCGGTCGACGCCGGCGGCGCGATCGTCGCCGAACCCGGCTACACGGTCGTCTCCGAGGTCGGGTACGCCGTCGCGCTCGTCTTCTTCCTCGTGGGCGTCCTCTACCTGCTCCGCTACCTGGAGGTCGGCCATCGCAAGAGCTTCTTTTTCGCGCTCGTCCCGTTCGTGTTCTTCGGCGGGGCGCTCCGCGTCGTCGAGGACGCCAACGACGCCGCGCTGGCCGCCGGCGTCGACACGCTGCTCTCCTACCCGGCGAACACCCTCATCATCAGCCCGATCATCTACTTCACCGTCTTCGCGATCACGCTGGTCGCGCTCGTCGGCTCGGTGTGGGCCGAGCGCGGGGGCTACGTCGAGAGCTACGAGCGGGTGCTCTCCGGTGCCGGTACCGTCGTACTCGTGCTGACCGTCGGGTTCCTGCTCTGGTTCGTCCCGACGCGGCTCGCCGGCGAGATCCCGGGCGTCGGGTTCTACCCCCAGATGACGCTGTTCGTTCTCGCCGCCTCGGCGGTCCTCGCCTACGCGATCTACCGGCTCGTCGACGTGTACGTCCCGGTGATAAACGAGGGGACCGGCCTCGCGGGGCTCGTCGTCCTGTTCGCCCACGCGGTCGACGGCGTGGCGAACGTCGTCGCCTCCGACTGGCTCGACGTGCTCGGCATCCCCGTCGAGTACGGTGCGAAACACCCGGTCAACCGGTTCATCGTCGACTTCACCGAGGGCGTCCAGCCCGCCGCACTGTCGGCCACGATCGGGGTCTCGTGGCCGTTTCTGGTCGTGAAGCTCGTGGCGGCGACCGGCGTCGTCTACGTGTTCGACCGGGTCATCTTCGAGGAGAACCCCCGGTACGCCATCGTCCTCCTCGTCGCCATCGTCGCCGTCGGGCTCGGCCCCGGGACCAGGGACATGCTCCGGGCGACGTTCGGTATCTGACCGGCCGATTCCCCGTCTGCGGTACCCGGTATCCGGTAGGGGCACCCGAGC
Source organism: Salinirubellus litoreus (assembly GCF_037335815.1). NCBI lineage: Archaea > Methanobacteriati > Methanobacteriota > Halobacteria > Halobacteriales > Natronomonadaceae > Salinirubellus > Salinirubellus litoreus. The sequence continues at coordinate 2,401,578 of NZ_CP147841.1, forward strand.
GCACCCTCACGGGAACGGGTGCGGTTCGCGCTCCAGCCGCGGCTCGAACCCCAGTGATCCGGGGATCTCGCGGGCCCGCTCGCCGAAGTACGCCTCGCCGGTAAACAGCGGCTGTGCGGCCGGGACGAGCACGCGGACGGCCTCGAACCCCAGCGATTCGAGGTCACGGGTGGTGAGCCGCGCGGCGAACGCCCGGAGCCCCGCGTCGTCGAGCCTGCCGAGGAGTGCGTCGAGTTCGTCGGGCCCTGCGGGCAGGTCCGACGGGCCGACACTCCCGGCCGGGATCGTGATTTCGGGGTCGACGAACTCGCGGGCGGGCTCCGGGAAGTCGGCGTACTCGGCGATGTTCCCCTCCGAACGCGCTCCCTCGGGGCCCATCCCCCGGAGTTCGAGCCAGTTCTGTATCGCCTCCTCGAGGGCTCCCGTCGCCGCCCGTTCGGGGTCGAGGTCGGCGGCCATTCCCGCCGCGAAGCGGGGCCACCCGTCCTCGCGGTGAACGCAGGCCGCCACCACCGGGACGTCCACGTCCTGTGTGAGTAGTAGGACGGAGGTCTCGAGCTCCTCGCTCCGGGCCCGGCGGGCGAGCGTCTCGAACCCCTCGTTCCCGACGTCGAGTCCGAGCGGCTCGTAGGTGGAGTACCACGCGAGCATGGCCGCGTCGCGCTCGATCGTCTCGTACATTCCCGAGAGGAGTGCACCCGTTCCCGAGGAACCCAGACCGAGTCCGGTCGTGATCGAGGGGCGGTGCCGGGCCTCGGGTGGCGGGAAGACGACGAACTCCGCGGGGAGGTTCGCGGGGCTCCCCTCGTGGAGGTCCTCGCCCTCGACCCACGCGAGCGACTCCTGGGGGTCGGGCGGGGAGAACGAGTCGGCGGTGACGAACGCGCTCGGCGGGACGGCGTTCGCGACCGCGCCCGCCGGGTCGGTCTCCATCCCGTCGATCCGGTAGACGGCGGCGGCGTACCGCTCCAGGGCTTCGCCGAGCGCCTTCACGAACGCCGGGTTCCAGTCCGCGGCGACCCCCGCCGCGTGTTCAGGGACGGCCGCGTCGCTGAACGCCGTCGTCGCCGCGAGCGTCGCGAGGTAGTACGGTACCGGGAACGACTCCGCCTCGCCGGCCTCGTGGACGATTCCCGTCCGGGGATCGAGCGCCCGCTCGGCGCGAGCGAGCGCCCCCTCGATCTCCCGTGCCGCGTAGTCCTGGCGGACCCGAGGGTCGGGATCGGAGCCGCAGGAACAGCCCGGAACGGGGAGCAAGGGGTGGCGCGCGTGGGGGACTTCGACGACACTCCCGAGGACCGCCGACTCGTCGCCCGAGAGGAGCCGCGCGGCCGCCCGGCCGGCGAGCGCGCCGGCGAACCGCGCGTCGGTCGCGTCGGGGGGCGAGACGTCGGTCGTCTCGCCGCTCCGCTCGACGTTCGCGGCGACACGCGTGCGGAGACACTCGAAACAGGCGGTCCCGGGGGTGTATCCCGAGATCGCCGCGTCCACCTCCGCGATACCCTGCCCACCGACGCCGCCGAGTTCGACCGCGATCCAGGGGGTCCCGGCCTCTCGGGCGGCGGCGTTCGCCGTCCGGAAGGCGCGGTCGCCAGCCTCGCCTACCACGACGCCGAACTCGACGCTCCCGAACCGACCCGGCTCCGCGGCCGTCACGGCGACGTCGACGTCACGGAGCGCCGCCCGAACCGCATCGGTCGCGGGTCTCTCGCCGACCAGCCCGACCGTCATCGGCCCCTCGTGTCCGTGTCGCCGCTCCGCTCGTGCGTTCCGGTCACGTCCCGACCGACGGGTCGCCCCGAGTTAAGTCCGGGTGACCGAGCGGCGCGGTCGCTACCCGGTCGAAGGCAGGAGAAGTGCCGGGATCCCCACCCACCGCCCCGCGCGATGGAACTGTCCCGGCGTGCTCGGTTCGCGTCGTTACGATCCCTGTGCGAGCACCGACTGTGCGACGCTCGACAGCTCGGCGGTGTCGGCGTCCCGGAGCCGGTCGTCGCCGAGCATCAGGCGGAGTCGCGGTCGGCCGACGTCGATCGGGACCTTCTCCGTGTCGACGAGACCGAGCTCCTCCAGGCGGGTCTTCGTCCGCGAGAACGTCGCCTTGCTCGCGATGCCGACGTCCTCACCCCACTTGGAGATGTCGTACAGCAGTTCGTTGTTCTTCGCGGCGACGAGCAGCGAGATGGTGACCTCGTCGAGGCCATCGCCGTCGCCGCGGGCGGTTTCGAGCGAGTTGAGAACGGACTCGAAGTCGTTCGCCGTCGTCTCCCCGAGGTCGGTCTGGAGGGACCGACGAACCCGCGAGATGGCGGGCGTCCGGAGGGCGAACGGCTCGGCACCGTCCCAGACCTCGTCGTAGCGGTCGTTCGCGCTGGCGACGAACTCCTCGTCGTCCGTGCCGAGACCGGCGACGTGGTCGCCGGCCCGCACCACCGCGAGCACCGTCTCGTCCGTGACGACGAGCGTGTTCTCGTCGCCCTCGTAGCTGCGCAGTTCCATGCTCCCTCCGTCGATCAGGTCGGCAGCCCGGCTGGCGACCAGGAAGTCGTCCATCACGTCCTTGAGGACGCGGTCGGTCGCGAGTAGCTTCACCGAGGGGCTCTCGCTCTCCATCTCGCTCATGACGGAGACGAGGTCCTCGAGGGTGTCCCGTGCCGGGTCGACGACGTACAGGTCGCCCGACGTCGAGGAGAGTGCCTCCTCGAGGACGCCGGAGACCGTCCGTCGCAGCAAATTCGGTTCCATCGTTGCGTTTGAAAGTAAGTGGAGGTATATATTTAATATTATCGGCCGCCAGAGTGGAAGGCGTTTTCTGCGGGTCGCATCGGCCCTCTCGGCCCGTCTCAGGGGCGCGCTGCTGTCAGTGTTTGGCGACAACCCGTGGGACCGGGCTCAGTCGAGCTCCGCGACCAGTTCCTCGGCGCGGCGGACGGTCCCCTCGAACACCACGGGGACGTCCCGTTCGGCCAGGAACGACCCGAGTTCCTCGGCCGAGAGCCGCGACCGGGTGGTGGTCCCGTACGGGTGGCGGCCGTCACCGAACGGCGACTCGTAGATCCGTCCGGCCTCCTGGGCGTCGACCACTTCCCACTGGACGTCGAACCGGTCGCGCTCTCGAGAGACGTGACAGACCGCCGGGTCGTCCAGCGCGGGCGTGAGCGCGTAGGTGCCGTCGCCGACGACGGCGTAGTCCGAGCCCATCATGACCTGCCGTCGGGCCAGCGAGAGGGCCCGCTCGAAGCCGACGCCGTGGACGAGCAAGCGGGCGAACCCGGTTCCGACCGTCGCCGCCTGCTCGTCGAGCACGCGCGTCAGCGTGACGCCGCCCGCCGCGGCCCCGTTCTCGACGAGCGCGAGCCCCTCGGCGTACGACCCGCAGGCGTTGAGGAAGAACGTGCGTGCGTCGACGTCGACGGTCCGGGCCGCGAGGTGGCCGTCGGTACACCGGAGCCCCTCGACCTCGCAGTGACCGACGTAGTGGACGAAGTCCGTCGGCGACTCGAGGACGCCCCGGAGCTCCCGCCGCGTGAGCGACTCGTGTACGTTCACCTCCACGGGGAGGTCGGTGGCCCGTCGTCGGTAGATGTCGGCGACCTCCGCCTCCAGGTGCATCTCGCGGTCGTTGATCACGACATCCACCCGGAGTTCGTCGCGCGAGCGCGAGCGATCGTGCCGGAGGCGGTTCTCGTAGGCCTGAACGGTCGTCTTCGAGGCGGTGATCGGGATACCGTCGGCGAGCCACGCGTGGGCGTGCCCTGGGCCCAGGTCCGGGTCCAACCGGTCGGCGGTCGCCACCTCGCCCCGGAAGAAGTCGTCCAGCGACCGCTTGAGGAGCCCCTTGCCGTCGAGTTCGGAGGCCGACGGCGGGTAGACGAGGCTCATCGCGTCGAGCAGGTACGGCAGGGCGCGGGCGTGATACGGGTCCGGATCGACGTACGTCGAGAGCTGCCAGTCGGGCAGGCGGGCCGCGAGTTCGCCGGGTGATTCGCGGAGGACGGCCGCGAGCCGACCGGCCATCGGTCGCTCGGCGTAGGCGTCGACGTCGATGCCGAGTTCGGGGACGACCTGTGACTCCACGCTCCCGCCCTCGCGGGCGAGGCAGTCCAGCCCGAACACCGACCGCAGCAGGTCGGCCGTCCGGTCCGCGAGCCCCTCACCGGCCGGTAGACGACAGTCCACGTCCGGCGGGGCCGTGAGCCGTGCCGCCGTCGCGTCCGCGTCGACCGTGACCGTCGCACCCAGGTAGTAGGCCAGCGGTGCCGTCGCGTAGAGGTCGGCGTAGTCGGCCGGGACCACCAGTTCGATCCCGGTCTCGGGCGTTCGCGCGGCGACCGTCGAGGGGATCCGCTCCTCCCCGAATGAGAGCAGCGGGGGGTGGTCGCGGTTCGAGGGGCCCGAGCGCTCCGGCCCCGTCGTCGAGCAGGCGGACGCGGCGTGGGTGATCGCCGTCGCGACACCCTCCGGGGACAGCGGTACCCGGACCGTCGGGAGGGCGGCGGCCCGCTCCTCCACCCCCTCCTGGGACGTGGCCAGCACGCGCCGTGCGGGAACGGTCCCGTCCTTGGCCGACTGTACCATTCGTCGACCAGTTAACGGTTCTACGTGATATAGTTACGGACTGTTCCGGTCGGCGGTGTTAACTTAGAGAATGAGGCGTTCGGTTTCGGGTGTCCATGCCAGAAATCGAACGCCTCAGCGGTCGTAGCGACTGGATCGACTTAGAATTTGTTGAGCGAGAACGGACACCCGAGCCGATCATTGAAGTGGGTATTCACCTCCATCTGGCTGGACTATCACTTTCGAATACCAAACAGATACTCGAAAGGTTGGGTGTCGAGCGCAGTCGGACAGCGATTCACAACTGGGTGCAGAAAGCCGACGTACAGCCCAGCAGCGACGCTGAACCGAATCACATCGCGGTCGACGAGACGGTGATTCAGGTCAACGATCAACGTCACTGGCTGTACGCAGCCGTCGATTCCGCGACGAACGAGATCCTGCACGCACGGCTGTTTCAGACGCGGAAGACCCAACTCACCGTGCTGTTTCTGCGTGAACTCCGCGAGCAACAGCAGATCGAGCACGTGACGTTTCTCGTCGACGGTGCGACACACCTTGCGAGTGCACTCGACCGACTCGGCCTCGATTTCAGATACGAGAAACACGGAAATCGGAATAGTGTTGAACGTATCTTTCGAGAGGTAAAACGGCGAACATCTTCGTTCTCGAATACGTTCAGCAATGCGTCGTTAGATTCAGCTGAATCGTGGCTGCAAACCTTCGCCGTCTGGTGGAATCGATGCCAAACTTAACACGACGGTTCCGGTCCCGAGAACGGGGCCGCACGTCGCCGCGGACGGGTAGATACTTGGGACGTCGGGCCCGAATCGTCTCCATGTACGACCGCGTCAGGGAGGCGGATCCCGCGGTGGCGGACGCCCTCGGCGACGAACTCGACAGACAGCGCGGCACCCTCGCGATGATCGCGAGCGAGAACCACGCCAGCCCGGCCGTCCTCGAGGCCCAGGGCTCGGTGCTGACGAACAAGTACGCCGAGGGGTACCCCGGCGAGCGCTACTACGCGGGCTGTGGGCCCTCCGACGAGGTCGAGTCGCTGGCGGTAGAGCGCGCGAAGGAGCTCTGGGGAGCCGAGCACGTCAACGTCCAGCCCCACTCCGGCACGCAGGCCAACATGGGCGTCTACCTGGCGATGCTCGATCCCGGCGACCGGATTCTCTCGCTCGACCTGACCCACGGCGGGCACCTCTCGCACGGCCACCCGGCGAACTTCGCGGGCCAGCTCTTCGAGGTCGAACAGTACGAGGTCGACCCGGAGACGGGCTACGTCGACTACGAGGGGCTGGCCGAGCAGGCCGAGGCGTTCGATCCCGACATCGTCGTCTCGGGTTACTCCGCGTATCCGCGCGAGGTCGAGTGGGAGCGCGTCCAGGCGGTAGCCGAATCCGTCGACGCCTACCACCTCGCCGACATCGCCCACATCACCGGGCTCGTCGCCGCCGGCGTCCACGACTCGCCCGTGGGTGTCGCGGACTTCGTCACCGGCTCGACGCACAAGACGATCCGAGCCGGTCGCGGCGGGATCATCATGACGAGCGAGGAGCACGCGGACGCCGTCGACGCGGCGGTCTTCCCGGGATCGCAGGGGGGGCCCCTCATGCACAACATCGCGGGGAAGGCGGTCGGGTTCGGCGAGGCGCTCGAACCGGCGTTCGGCGAGTACGCACAGCAGGTAGTCGACAACGCCCGCGCGCTCGGCGACTCCCTCGCCGAGAATGGCCTCTCGCTCGTCTCGGGGGGGACCGACACCCACCTCGTGCTCGTGGACCTGCGCGATTCGCATCCCGACCTCTCGGGCGGGACGGCCGAGGACGCCCTGGAGGAGACCGGTATCGTCCTCAACGGGAACACGGTCCCCGGCGAGACGCGCTCGGCGTTCGATCCCTCGGGTATCCGGGCGGGGACGGCGGGGCTCACCACCCGCGGGATGGAGGAGGACGCGCTCCGGCAGGTCGGCGATCTGATCTCCCGCGTCGTCGACGACCACGACGATCCGGAAGTACTGGACGCGGTGAGCGAGGAGGTCGACGCGCTCTGTGCGGACTACCCGCTCTACGACGACCTCTGAGGGACCACCGTTCGATACCCCCGCTACCCCCCGCTACCGGTACCCCCTACCGGGGTTCACGTCCCGCTCGATCCCCGAGAGGAGCATCGAAACCGCCGTGAACAGCACCACGACGATGTACGCCGGAACGAGCAGGACCGGCGAGGGGAGCAGACTCAGGAAGATCGGGAGCGTCAGATCGCCGCCGTTGGCCGCTATCGCGGCCGTCGTCGCCTCGCCCCGGTAGGCGACCACGTACAGGACCAGCAGGATCCCGAAGACGAACGTCCCCGAGAGCGTCGTCCGGACCGGCCTGCCGAACGTCCGCCCGACGTTCCGTCGAACCGCCCGCCTGTAGCGCTGCGCGTCGTTCCGCACGCCTCCCACGACCAGTCGGGCCAGGAACCCCGGGACCCCTCTGAGTGCCATACCACCACTCGTCGTCGGGAGACATAACCGTTCGTATCGTCGACATACTTCGGCTGGCCCGGGACGGACCGGTCCGGGTTCCACGACCGCTCGGATCGCGTATCCGAATCCACGACCGTTCGGTTCCTCGACGGTTCGCGTTTGGAACCCCCGTCCGCGGGCGGCACACAGCGCCGAAGGACGTATGCCCTGGTCGGGCCTCTCCCGCTCATGCGACGACGTTCCCTGCTCCGTGTCGCCGTCGCCCTCCCGCTCGCGGGCTGTGCCGGGTCGCCATCGCCGACGCCTACGTCGTCCCCCGCGACCGGATCCGGGGACGACGGTACCTCGCCGACCCTCACAGACGTGCCGAGGACGGCCGGGGAGCCCGGAGAGGCCGGGACGCCGGCGGACCCCGCCGAGTCGCCGGAATCACGGACGACCGAGGCCGGATCGACGGCGCTCGACCTCCGGGAGGCGAACGTGACCGGCGTCTCCGTCTCGGGGTCGGGCGAGTCGCTCGAGTTCGCCGTCACCCTCCACCACGACGACGCCGGCGAGGAGGGCTACGCGGACTGGTGGCAGGTCGAGCGGCTCGACGGGACGCGACTCGGCCGGCGCGACCTCCTCCACGCCCACGGCACCCGCGAGTTCACTCGCTCCGCGGCCGTCGAGATCCCCGCGACGGTGACCTGCGTGGTCGTCCGTGGTCACGACCGGACACACGGCTACGGCGGCCGGGCCGCGCTCGTGGATCTCGACTCCGGGACGACGCGGTTCGTCGACCAGGGCCCCGATCCGCGGTCGTTCTCGGCGAACGACTGTCCCTGATCGCCCCGCGCACGCCCGCCCCGCCGTGGAAGCCTCGCTTCGGCGTCGTGTGCACTCCGACCGGGACGGCGGACGTTCGAGAACACAGGGGCCGATACGGCGACGGATTCCGGGTCGTTCATTGCCCTCGCCCGCTCCACGCCCGGTAGATGACGGATCCGACCCGCGTCGAGGACGGCGGCGACCCGACGTTCGCGCCCGCGACCGGTCCGGATCCCCGCGAACTCGCCGCCAGGGATGGGGTCCGGTTCCGGGTGAAAGTCCATGAGCCAGGGGCCGAGCGGTTCGAGGCCGCGCGTGACCGCATCGAGGCCGGTCTCGACTGGGGCGTCGGGGCGCTCGTCGAGCGCGACGACGAACTGCTCCTGGTCCGCCAGGACGGCCGGTGGATGCTCCCCGGGGGCGAGGTCGAGCGTGGAGAGGGCCACGCCGAGGCGCTGGTCCGCGAACTCGACGAGGAGACGGGGCTCGCTGTCGATCCGGGCCCGCTCCGTGCGGTCGTCGAGAACCGCTACGTCCGCGGCGAGGTAGCCGTCGGGTTCCACTTCGCGCTCTACGACGCCACGGCCTGCTCACGGGCGGTCACCGACGACCCGGGTCTGGCCGACGAGGAGATCGAATCGGTGGGCTGGTTCGGGTCGCTCCCGGCCGATACGCTCGACCGCGACCTCCTCGTCGACCTCCGGCGGGGGTGACCCGTCGGTCTCACGTCCCGGCCGGATCGGTGTCCGCCACGGGGCCCGCCGCAGGTTCAAGTACCAGGAGGTGACCACCGCCCCCCGTGATCTGACCGTCGCCGCGGGACGGATGGCGGGAGCGCGGTGGGCCGTCCCGGGGGAGCAGTCGTCGCTCTCACCGCCTGCTCGCCACAGGGTTACGTGCGGACACGGAGGGTCCCTCCGGACCGAGAGGTTTCGCTCTCGGAGGATCGGGACTCGCGTCTCGATCCCCTCTCCCCCCGAAATCGAGTCAGGATAGCCGGTCGAGCCGGTCGCGGGCCTCGACGAGCGCCGACTCGTCGTCCTCGCGAAGGTACGTCCCGAGGTCCTGGGCGATTCTGACCAGCAGTTCCGACTCCGGTGCGGGGACCTCCCCGTCGAGGGCCTCGACGCGCTTCACGTGGCTGTCGAGCGGCCCGAGCAGGTCGCTCACCGTCGGATCGGGGTGTTTGTCGAGGTACGCCCGGAGGTCGCTCCGGTAGTCGGAGACGGCTCGCGCGTACGCGAGGCCGCGGGCCGACCGCAGCGACTCGGGGACCTCCTCGACGGGCGGGCGCTCGCCGTGGTCGGCACCCCGCAGCAGCGAGAGGAAGTAGAACTCCTCGTCGTCGTCGAGCGCCATCGACCGCTCGAGTCGGCCGGCGACGTATCGGAGTTCGATGGCGGCGAGATAGGTCTCCCCGAGCGGCTGGAGTTCGCCGGCGTTCACGAAGCCGGAACCGCGGACGTACTCCCGGCAGGCTTCGACGGCGACGTCCACGACCTGCCGGAGGCTCTCGCCCGACTCCAGGCGGTTCCGGGCGTCGGTCAGGTCCAGCCTGGCCGGCGCTGCCGTGTGGAGCGTCCGCTCCTCGTCCATCCCGACGCTCCGGAGGCTCCCACACGAGGGACACTCGACGCTGCCCGTCTCGTAGTAGGACCATCGCGTCTCGCAGTTCCGACACTCGCGCTGGCCGCGGATTCGCATCGCTGGTCCCTACGCCGTCGACCGGCAAAAACGGCGGGGTCGGCGCGTTCGCGTCGTCGGGTACGACATGGGCTGCTGGAGCCGACCGTCACGCTCCGGTGAGCGCCGAGCGCTACTGTCTCGTCGTCGACTCCTTCCGTCCGGTCAGTTCGTCGGGGACGAGCCGGTAGAACTCGAACGGGACCTGTCCCGCCGGTCGCTCGAAGACGTCGAACAGGGGGATACGGACGCGATCGAGCCCCTGGAGGGTCTCGGTGGCGATGTCGTCGTCGGTGGTCCGCTCCAGCCGGCCCTCGGCGACCACGCTCCGCCACGGTCCGTCCCCGTCCCCGTGGGTCACGAACGAGACCGCTTGCCCCTCGACGTCACCCTTCCGACTGTCCGGACCAACGGCGAGCCGGAAGTAGAACGTCACACCCGTCGAATCGTAGCCGTACGAGACGGGGATGGCGTGCGGTGCGCCGTCCCCCGCCGTCGAGAACGCGATGACGCCGGTGCCGCCGGTACCGAGAAACTCGTCCCGCTCCTCCTCGTCCATCTCGATCGCTCCCTGAGAGCTCATACGTGACGTACGATCCGCCGGAATAAAAGGCGCTCCCCGGACCGTTCCCCGCCGCGACGGGGGACGGAGCCGACCGGGCGTCTCGAGGCGTTCTCGACCGATCGGGGGGACCTCACAGGAACCGCCCGAGGTAGACGACGAGCAGCCCGAGCGCGGTCACGAGCCCACAGAGGGCGGTCACTGAGAGGCGGCCGACGGTCAGCGGCGCGGTGAACCCCTCCCGGTTCTCCGGACGGTCGAACCGGAGTTTGAGGAGCGCCGCGTTCACGGCGACGAAGACGACGAGCAGCGAGCCGTTGGCGAGCGCGGCCACCTGCCCGAGGTCGCCGAGCAGGACGAACGGAACGGTCAGGCCGCCGACGAGCGCGACGGCGAGGTAGGGTGTCCCTCGGCGGACGTGTATCCGCGAGAAGAGCGTCGGAAACGACCGGTACTCGGACTTCGAGACGCCGTAGACCAGTCGCGAACTCGACACCAGCAGGATGAGGACCGTGTTGGCGGTCGAGGTCAGCGCGATCGCCCCGACGATCGACGCGGCCGCCGGACCGCCGCCGGCCTCGGCGACGAGCGCCAGCGGCGAGGCCGACTCGCCGAGCGCCCGCCAGTCGGCAACCCCGACCGCCGAGACGGCGACCAGGACGTAGAGGACCGTCGTGATCCCGACCGAGAGGACGATGGCCCGCGGTACCGTCCGTGTGGGGTCCTCGGTCTCCTCGGCGACGTTGACGATGGAGCCGAACCCGAGGTACGCGAAGAACACGAGGAAGGTCGCTTCGAGGACGCCCCCGGGACCGAACGGCGCGTCGAGGACCGCGACGGAACCCCAGGACCCGAGGCCGAGCCAGATGACGAGGGCGAGGCCGCCGACCTCCGCGGCCGTGAACACGAGGTTGAGCTTCGCCGAGACGTCGATACCCCAGAAGTTGACCGCCGAGGCGACGGCCACCAGCGCCACGGCGGCGAGCACCGGGGAGAGGTCGACGAACGAGGAGAGGTAGCCCGCGAACGCGAGCGCGACGGCGGCCGCGGAGACGCTCCCCACGAACACCCGGAGGAACGCGACGACCTCCGCGGGCCGCTTGCCGAACGTCTCGCGGACGTAGACGTAGTCGCCCTCGCCACGCGGGAACCGCGAGGCGAGTTCGGCGTAGCTCAGCCCGGTGAACGACGCGACGACCGCGGCCGCGAGGAAGGCCAGTGGGACCGACTCGCCCGCCACGGCGGTCGCCTCGCCGAGGATGGCGTAGATCCCCGCCCCGAGGATCAGTCCGACGCCGTAGACGACCACCTCCGCGAGCCCCAGGTCGCGGCGCAGTGACGGGGTGGTCGACTCGCTCGCGCCCGGCCTTCCCAGTCCCCCCGGTCCTCCCGGTCCGTCCGGCTCGCTCATCCCGGCTCACCCGGGGACCGGTGGCGAGGTGTCCGTGAGGCGAACTGGACGTGTCGACACGACCGGCGCCAACGGTGGCCGCGGCGGTCGGTCCGAGTACCCATCGTTGTCGCCGAATCCGGCACAGTACATAAGCCACGGGGACGACCCTGTGACTGACTACCGTGATGGCCGTACCGGCGTGTCTCGTTCGCCCCGAACCTATCGTAGCGTTTGGAACCGTTGACACACTCCGGACGAGGACTCCCCTCCCCGCCCGTGAGTACAGACGTCCAAACGCTACTATACCTCGGCCGGTCTCCGGCTATGCGATTCCGCGTTCGAGGGCCGAGCGATGGCGATCCGCGCACCGGCGGAACGGAACGGGGACACACCGAACGACCGGCACAGCGCCTCCCTCGCGTCGGTCTACGAGCGGCCCTCGACCGTCGGGTTCGGGCTGTCGAGCGAGGAGACCGAGCGCCGGCTGGCCGAGTACGGCTGCCCAGGGATCCGGGGGGCCTCACAGCCCGCCTTGTCCCCGTCCTCTCTCCTTCGACGAGGACAGTGCTTTTCCACGCGTCGACGGAGGGTGAACCCGATGCTCGTCGAAGCCGCGCTGTTCCTCGTCGGCCTGGCGGCGCTCGTCGCGGGTGCCGACCGGGCCGTCACCGCCGCCGGCGACCTGGCGCTCTACTACGGCGTCTCACCGTTCTTCGTCGGCGTCACCCTCGTCTCGATCGGGACGTCGATCCCGGAGATGGTCACGTCGGTTTACGCCGCCTACTACGACGCTGGCGACCTCGTGGTCGGCAACATCGTCGGCTCGGAGACGGCACAGATTACCCTCGCGATCGGCGTCGTCGCACTCGTCGCGCCGTTCGTCACCCCACGGCGAAACGTCCTCGTCTACGGGTCGGCGATGATACTGGCGATGATCATCATGCTCCTCACCCTCGACGACGGCGTCGTCGGCCGCTCGGAGGGGTTCCTGATGATGCTGGCGTACGCCCAGTTCGTCTACACCCTCTACACCAACGAGGGCGGCGAGGAGATCGCCGATGAGGTCCTGGAGGAGCCGCGTGCCCCCCGTGAGGTGGTCCCGTGGATCGTCGGTGGGCTGGTGCTGGTCGTCGTGGGCGGGCAGATCATGGTGACGAACGGCGTCGCGCTGGCCCGACTCGCCGGCCTCCCCGAGTACCTGATCGGCCTGCTGACCGGGCTGGGGACCACGCTGCCGGAGATAATGGTCGCCGGTATCGCCGCCCACGAGGGGCAGGGCGGCATCTCTGTCGGTGCCATCCTCGGGAGCAACATCACCGACCCGGTGTTCTCGCTCGGCGTCGGCGCGCTGTTCTTCGACGTCGTCGTCGAGGACGTGGGAGCGCTCACCCCTTCACTCGTCTACATGCTGGTCGCCTCGATCCTCGTGCTGGGGCTGTTCTACTGGCGCGAGGGCATCGACCGGCGGGCGGCCGTCGTCTGTCTCCTGTTGTACCTGCCGACGTTCGTCCTGGTCTGAGAGGTCTCCGAGAGGGCCGTGGCTCACGCTCGCCGTCGGAGGTCGGCATCTCGCCGGTTCGGGACGCGTCGAATAGACAGCACTAACCCGGTCGCCCTGCCGTATCGGCACTGGTGGTCCAATGCCGTCGAATTCGACCTCTCGACTCCCGATCCTCGGCGCGGCGCTGATCGTCACCGCTCTCGTCGCGGTCGCCCCGATCGGCGGGTCGCTCACCGTCGAGGGCCGGTACGCGGTGGCGACGATGGCGTTCGCGGCGATCCTCTGGGTGACCGGTGCCCTGCCCCTCCCGGTGACGGCGCTCTGTGTCCCGGTACTCCTCACCGCTCTCGGCGTCTATCCCGACTTCGGCGACGCGGTCGCCGGGTTCGCCGACCCGGTCATCTTCCTGCTGCTGGCGGGGTTCGTGCTGGCCGAGGCGCTCCAGGCCCACGGCGTCGACCGCCGTATCGCCCTCGCGATCCTCGTCCGGTTCGGCACGTCCGCTCGCGGCCTCGTCCTGGGGGTGATGCTCGCGACGGCGCTGCTCTCGATGGTCGTCTCGAACACCGCGACGGTCGCGATGATGGTGCCCGTCGTCCTCGGGGTGGTCGAGAGCGTCACCGACCTGACCGAGGACGGAACGGAGGGGGCGGACGCCACGAACCTGCAGGTCGCGATGCTGCTCGGGATCGCGTACGCGGCGAGCCTCGGCGGGGTCGGCACGATCATCGGGACGCCGCCGAACGCCATCGTCGTCGGCCAGCTGGGCGAGCTCGTCGGACGGGAGGTGACCTTCGTCCAGTGGCTCGCCGTCGGGCTGCCGATGGTCGCCGTGACGCTCCCGGTCGCGTGGTTCCTCCTGACCTACGTGGTCTACCCGCCCGGACGGTACGACGTCGACCGGGCCCGGGAGCGCGCTCGCGAGGAGCTCCGGTCGATGGGACCGCTCTCATCTCGAGGACGACGCACCGTCGCGATATTCGCGGCGACGGCCGCCCTGTGGTTCCTCGGCGGGCTCGAGTTCCTCTTCGAGCCGTACCTGCCGTCGGCCTGGCGGGTCACGCTGTTCGGCGGGACCGGCACGAGCCTGTTCGGATCGGGCGGTCACGAGGGTGTGCTGTTCTACGTTCTCGTCGGGCTCTGTGCGATCCCCGCGCTGGTCGCGAGCGGCGCGGCGGCGTGGGACGACCTGGTGGACATCGACTGGGGGACGCTGCTACTGCTCGGGGGCGGCATCTCGCTGGCGAACGCGCTGGCGGACACGGACGCGACGCGGTGGCTCGCCGACGTGACGCTCGGCCCCGTCGAGGGCGCGCCGATTCTCCTGGTCCTCCTCGTGGTGGTGGCGCTGACGGTGGCGGTCGGCGAACTGGCCTCGAACACGGCGATGGCCGCGATCCTCGCGCCGTTGCTCGTGGAGGTAGCCCCCGCGTACGCCGGGACGCTCGGGACCGATCCCGGGACGGCGTCGGTCCTGCTGGCCGTGACGGGTGCCATCGCCGCCAGCTACGGCTTCGCCCTCCCCGTCGCGACGCCGCCGAACGCCATCGTCTTCGGCACCGGCTACGTCGGACGCGAGCAGATGCTCCGTGCGGGGGTGATGCTAGATGTGGTGGTCGTTCTCCTGACGACGGGCGTCGCCTACCTGCTCGTCCGGACCGTCTGGCCGGTCGTCCTCGGGTGAGCGCCCGGTCGTGGGCCGGGTGTGTCCGACGAGACTCCCACTGGACGGGGCCGTCCCCGCGTCGCTACTCGACGCCGACGCGCGAATCGGTACGGGACCATCGGAGGACGGGACGGGACGGAGCGCTATGCATCTCGGGACGTGTCGGTGTTCGGTTGCCAGCCCTCGGGTCGGGCTACCTGACGGTGCGCTCCTCGCAGTGTCCTCGCCTATCGTGAGCGTCCTTCCGGTGGACGCGAGTTCGCGAGCGCCGACTCCACGGGTCAGTCCGAGACGACCGTGGCCCCGGTTTCGGATTCGTCGTACTTCTCGCGGAACTCGGCGATGAGCTGGCCCATCTTCGCGTACCAGTCGTTGAGCATCCGCTGCATGTCGTCGGCGACCCGGTCGGGGTCGGCCGGGCGGTAGACGTGGTAGTACCCGCCCTGTTCGTAGTTGACCTGCTCCTTCTGGATGAACCCCGCCTGGAGGAGCCGCTGGATGGAGCGGTAGGCGGTCGAGCGCTCGCGGTCGATCCGTTCGGCGACCTCGTCGACGGTCAGCGGCTCGCCCGCCTCGACCACCACGCCGAAACACTCCCTGTCCAGTCCCTTGAGTCCGTGAATACACTCCAGCAGCCCCTCACACTCCATGTCCTGCTGGAGATACTCGCTCATCGAGTCGGGCATTTCGTCAGTGGGTGTAGGGGCTTCCGGTTTAAAAGTGTTGTGCGATTTTTGCACAACCACGAATCCGGACCGTCAGTCGGCTCCCATGCCGGCCTGCCCGGCGTCCTCTCGGCGGATGGCTACCAGGCTGCTGTACACCACCGCCCCGCTCACCAGCAGCGCCGCACCGATGATGAGGACGAAGCTGACTGTGTTCAGCACCGGGATCCCGAACGATTCGCCGACCTGCCGGAAGGCGACCGCGACCGCCCCGCCGAGGAGCATCAGGCCGAAGTAGATCTTGATCCCCTCCTCGTCGACGATGCTCGTCGCGGCCGACCCGAGCTGTGCACCCAGCGCGCTGCCCGCGAGGAGCGGGACGACGATGCTCAGGTCGACCCCGCCCGACTGGGCGTAGAGGAACGATCCGATCCCTCCCGAGAAGACGATCTCGAAGAGGTCGGTCCCGACGGCGACGGGGACCGGGACCCCGATGAGGTAGAACAGCGCGGGCATCCGGATGAACCCGCCGCCGACCCCCAGGAACCCCGAGAGGAGCCCGGTCACGAACGCGACCGCCAGCACCACCCACAGCGACACCTGTACGCCCCCACGGAGGGAGAGCATCGGCGGCACGCGGTAGGACTGGATCTTCTTGGCGATCTCGGGAATGTCGTCGGTATCGGTTTCCGCGTTCTCGTCGACGTCGTGGCTCATCCCCCCACCGCCACCCTTCAGCGCCTCGTAGGTGACGAACGCGCCGATTCCCCCGAGGAGGAAGACGTACGTGACGCTGATTATCCCCCCGGCCAGACCGAGCTCCTCGAGGTGGAGGACGATCTCCTTGCCGACCTCGATGCCGAGGGTCGTCCCGACTATCATCGAGACGCCGAGTTTGTAGTCCACCTGCCCCAGGTCGCGGTGTTTGATCGTGGCGATCACGGAGGTCCCGAACACGAACGCGAGCCCACTCCCGACCGCGACCCGCGAGGGGTACCCCATCACCAGCAGCGCCGGCGTCACGAGGAACGACCCGCCCATCCCGAAGAACCCGAAGAGGATCCCGATGAGCAGGCCGAACCCGACGAACAGTGCTATCATCGTGAGCCCCACGCCCAGTATCTCCATCGTCACGCCTCCAGGAACCTCCTGAATCGGGGCGCGGCTATCCGGGTCAGCATCGAGTAGCCGACGTGGAGGACGATCGCCTCGACGAGGACGACGCCGATGAGCGCCGCCGCCTGCGCGTTCCCCGAGAGGGTCTCTATGCCGAACATGCGCTCTCACCTACACCGCCCAAACCGGGTTGTGTGCAATTCATGCTTTTCTGCTCGTTGTTCCCTACCCGTTAGCGGGACTTAACGGTTTTGGACCTTCCATACAATACTATATCGCTCCCGGATACCAGTGTGGTACCGATATATCTCCGTAAGTTACGAGACCAAGGGAACACGCTTCGGCGGCTCCGGTGAGAAGAGGGGGTCAGTCCGCCGTGACGGCGTCGGTACCCGACTCCTCGCGGAGCGAGCGCCAGTAGCCCTGTGCGTACGCGCCGAGAAACATCCCGGCTATCGCCCAGAGGATGGGCCAGTTGCCGATCCCGAGGCTCGCGTACGCCGCGCCGGGACAGATTCCCGAGAGCCCCCAGCCGGCACCGAAGACGGCACCGCCGACCAGCACGTTCCGGTCGAACGACTTGAGCCGGCGCTGGTAGACGTCACCCGTCAGGGGTGCGCGATTGCGTAGCCGCGGGACGACCGCGAACCCGATACCCGACACGACGGCCGCCCCGCCCATCACGAACAGCAGCCCGAGGTCGTCGAACTGGAGGAAGCCGAGGACGACCTCGGGTCGGGCCATGTGGCTGTACCCGAGGCCGAAGCCGAACACCAGTCCCCCGACGAGGACGAGCGGCACGAACAGCGGGTGTCGATCCTCGCCGAAGCTCACGGTACCACCCCCAGCGCCTGTACCAGCTGGGCGGTTCCGATGGCGACGGCCATGAACGTCACGACGTTCACGATCGAGGTCTTCGACCCGGAGCCGACGCCGCAGACGCCGTGGCCCGAGGTACACCCCTTGCCGAGCCGCGTGCCGACGCCGACGAGGATACCCCCACCGAGCAGTCGCCACCACTGTACCTCCGTGGTCCAGCCGCCGGGGCCGATCGTGAGCGCGTAGACGGCCGCGCCGGCGACGATGCCGACGGTGAACACGACCCGCCAGTCCCGCGAGGCGAGGTAGTCGGACCGGTTGAACCGCGGGAGTTCCGAGACGTACGACAGCGTCGACTCGAGGAACGTGCTCGCACCGGCGCTGATGCCGGTCCCGGCGTAGATCAGGACTACGCCGAGGCCCACGAACAGCCCGCCGACGGCGTACTGGAGGACGCCGTTCGGGAAGAACGGGGCGAGCAGTTCTACTACTCCGGCCATCTCAGTGCGTCAGCGCGTCCTGGCTGGCGGCGCAGTTGTTCGGCCCGAGTTCGAGCTCGAACGCCTCCTCGTCGTCGGCGTCCTCCTGACCGAGGTTGATCCCGATAATCTCCTCGTAGTTGGCGGGACGGGGCGGCATGTCCGCGAGCACCAGGTCGACGAACTCGTCCTCGTCCATCGAGAGCGCGTCCATCCGCTCGGTCAGGTCGCCGATGGTCGCCGTGTAGGTGCCGTCCGCGGCGGGTTCGGCGGCGTCGCTGAAGTGCGCCCCTCCGACGACCACGTCCTCGTCGAGCGAGAGCACGCGCTCCTGGAGCGACCGGTAGAGGGTCCGGGCCGCCTCGGGTGCGCCGTCGGCCCCTTCCTCGAGGTCCGGCCGGGCGACGCTCTCCGCGAACAGCCCGTCGCCGGTCAGGAGGACCGCGTCGCCGACGAGGTAGGAGGTCATCCCGGAGGTGTGTCCGGGCGTGTGGACGACCTCGATCTCCACGTCGCCGACCTCGAAGACCTCGCCGTCCTCGGCGGTCGTCATCTCGTCGGCGTACGTGACCCCGCGATCGACGGCCGCCGCCGGAATGACACCCTCGACTCCCCGGGCGTCGAGTTCGCGCACGCCCGAGACGTGGTCCGCGTGGACGTGCGTGTCGAACGCGTAGACGAGATCCGCGCCCATCGCCTTCGCGTCCTTGACGTACTCGTCGGCGAACGCTCGGAGCGGGTCGACGACCGCCGCTCGGTCGCCCGAGACGATCAGGTACGAGAGACACCCGCTGGAGGGGCGCTGGTACTGCGCGACCGTCGCGTCCGTCTCGGCGTCGATCTCGTGGTACTCGTAGATACCCGCCCAGCCGTTCATCCCGCGCTCGAGGTTGACGGCGTCGACGCCCTCTCGCTTCAGGAGCCCGGCGACGTACTCGCTCGCCCCGCCCTTCGCACACACGGCGACCAGCGGGTGGTCCGCGCTCTCAGGTAGCGCGTCGAGGTGTTCGGCCTCGACTCCCTCGAGTAGCTCGTAGTAGGGGGCGTTGACGATCTCGACTCCCTCCCCCTCGATCCGCCACTCGGCGTACTCGCCCTCCGCGCGCACGTCGAGGATAGCCACGTCGTCCCCGTCGTCGATCCAGGCCTTGAGCGTCTCTGGCACGACGGCTTCGACAGTCTCGTCCGGTTCCGGGAACTCTGTTTCACTCATGCTTCACCAGCCGGTAACGGACGGGGCGACATAAGCGTTTGCATAGAAAGTCATCATATACACAATACTGACTTCCCGGATCGCCGGTAAGGCTCCCGCAGCCCGAGGGATTCAGGACTGCTGAAGTACGATCCGAGGGCTCAATAGGGCGCGTATTCGAGGTGCACCGTCGACGGTAGGGCAGCGGAACCGATCGAGTACTATTGCGTTTCTTGTGCACTAATCGAAGGACTTTTTACGGCCCAGGCAATATTGCATCTCGAGTCCAATACGGAACAGGACTGATCCACAATGAGCACGGAGATAGACGCCACGGAGACGCTCGACGTGAAGGGACTGAACTGCCCGATGCCGGTCGTGAAGACCAAGCAGGCGATCGACGACCTCGACGCCGGGGAGGTACTGGAGGTGCTGGCGACCGACTCCGGGAGCATGAGTGACATCGCGGGCTGGGCCGACTCGACTCCCAGGGTCGAGCTCCTGGACCAGCACGAGGACGGGGACGTGTTCAGACACTACGTCCGGAGGACCGAGTGACGATGAGCACCGACGCGCAGGGCGGCGAAACCGACGCTGGTTCCGACGGCGAGGCGGGCGACGCCGCCGAACTACGGGCGCAGGTCGAGGCGCTCCAGGAGCGGGTCGCGGACCTCGAAGCCGAGACGGCCGACGACGGCAAGTCGATGGTGATCGTCGCGACGAAGGGCACGCTCGACATGGCCTACCCGCCGCTGATACTGGCGAGCACGGCCGCCGCGTTCGACTGGGACGTCACCGTGTTCTACACCTTCTGGGGGCTCGACGTCCTCCACGAGGAGCGCTCTCGCGACCTCAAGCTGAGCGCGGTCGGCAATCCCAGTATGCCGATGCCGAACGCCGTCGCCGCGCTCCCGGGGATGGACGGCCTGGCGACGCGGATGATGCGAAAGCGCATCGCCGACAACGGGACCGCCTCCATCGAGGAGCTGATCGACGTCTCGCTCGACCAGGGCGTCGACCTCCAGGCCTGCCAGATGACGATGGAGCTGATGGACTACGACGAGGGCGACTTCTTCGAGGGGGTCACGACGGGTGTCGGCGCGGCGACCGCTCTCCAGCGAATGGCCGACGCCGACGTCCAGCTGATGATCTGACGGTCCGCAGTTCTTCGTTCTCGCGATCACCTCTACGGTATCGACGCCGCACCTGCCTACGATCGACGGGCGACCGCTATCGCCACCGCATCGATACGTCGGCAGTTCTCACCCGTCGGTAACCCCCGGGAGTTATAGTTTATCACGAACGATGGCACAGTATGGCATACAGCGTACTCGTCCCGATCGACCGTGACGAGGGGCGCGCGCGTCACCAGGCGGCGTGTGTGTCCCGGTTCCACGACGCCCCGGAGACGGTCGAGGCGACCGTCCTCTACGTGTATCCGCGTGGGAGGGGCCCCGACGACGACGCGGCCGCGTTCTCGGAAGTCGATGCCGCCGTCGGTGCCGCGGCGTACCTCGAGGAGCGGGACGTCCCGGTGACGCGCCGGATCGAGCGAGGGGAGGTCGCCGAGCGGATACTCGAAGTCGCCGACGAACTGGATGCCGACGAGATCGTCGTCGGGGGACGGAAGCGCTCGGGCGTCCAGAAGGTGCTCCTCGGGAGCACGACCCAGGACGTGATGCTCTCGGCCGAGCGACCGGTCACGGTCACGGGCGAGGACGTCACGCTCGGGGACAGTATCGACCGGCTGCTCGTCCCGGTCGACGCCGGCGAGGAGCGCGCACGCCACCAGGCGGCGTACGTCGCCGGGCTCCCCGGCATCGCCGAGGACGTCGATGTGACGGTCCTCTACGTCTTCCGTCACCAGGACTACGCGGGCGCACCCCCCCACGAGTTCGAGGAGGTCGACGCGGCGGTCGCCGCCGCCGAGTACCTCGAGGAACGGGACGTGACGGTCGATCGCGTCGGCGTCGGGGGGGAGATATCGCGGAAGATCGTCGACTACGCGGAGGACCTCGACGTCGACGGCGTCGTCGTCGGGGGGCGGCGGCGCTCCGGGATCCAGAAGGTGCTCATGGGAAGCATCACGACCGACGTGATCCTCTCGCTCGATCGGCCGGTCACTATCGCGGGGTGAACCGCTGCCCGGACCGCTCGTCGGGGTTACGCCCTCTCCGCCTCGAACCCGGCCAGGGTCTCCCGCAACGCGGTCGCGAGTTCGTCGAAGCGGTCCCGGGCCATCGGGTCGGTCGTCACGAACACGCCGCGGTCGTCGACTATGACGCGCGTGAGGTACCCCTCGTCGAACACCCGGATGGTGAACCGGTACGGACCGAGCTCGTTATCCCGGTAGTCCGTTCGCGAGCGGAACCCCAGGCGTTCGGTCTCCGCGAACCCGACCAGGTCGGCGTCGGCCTCGAGGTCCCCCCGGAGGTACACCTGTTCGACGTCGTCGTCGGTGAAGAGGGTGACACTCCGTAGCTCGTCGCCCACGGCCGTCCGGGCCGCACTGACCAGTTCCTCTCCGAGCCCGTCAGGGAGCGATCGTGTCAGCATGGTCGAGAGTGGGTGAGGGTGACACAGATACCCCGATACCGGTTCTCACACACCGGGATCGCTGTCGTCTCCCTCGTCCGGCGTCCCCGAACCGTACAGCGAGTCGCTCTCCTGCCAGTGGGTGGCCGAACGTATCAAAGAAGGTGATTGTTCCCGCCTTCCGGGACTCACCGGGAGGGACATGCACCCGGGGGGTGTAGATCGCGAAATGTCTATCGGCACGCCACCATCCCCACCGGTGGAGTTCCTGCGCGACGGGGAGGAGCGCCTGGTCGAGGTCACGCTGGAGCTCCTCGGGTTCGACACGACGAACCCACCCGGACGGACACGGGAGGTCGTCGACTGGCTCGAGGCGGGGTTCGCCGAACTCGACATCGCGACCGAACGGTACGCGGTCGATCCGGCGAAGCCGAACCTCCTCGCGACGCTACCCGGCCGTGGCGAGCACACCCTCTGTCTCAACGGCCACGTCGACACGGTCCCGTTCGCCGCCGACGAGTGGAGCCACGACCCGCTGGGCGAGCGCGGCGGCGATCGGCTCTACGGACGCGGGGCGACGGACATGAAGGGAGCGATCGCCTCGATGCTCGAGACGGCCCGCGCGTACGTCGAGACCGGGACGACGCCGCCGGTCACGCTCCTGTTCGTCCTCGTAAGCGACGAGGAGGTCGGTGGCGACGCGGGGCTACCGGCGCTCCTCGATGCCGACCGGATCGCGGCCGAGGCGTGCGTCATCGGCGAACCGACCTGCGAGGCGGGTCGCCACTCGGTGACTGTCGCAGACCGGGGAAGCATCTGGCTCACCCTCGAGGCTCGCGGGCGCGCCGCTCACGGGTCGAGGCCGATGCTCGGCGTCAACGCCGTCGACCGGCTCTACGACGCCGTCACTCGGCTACGGGAGCGCTTCGGGTCCCGACCCCTGGCCCTCGACCCCGCCCTGAAGCCGGTCGTCGAGGAGTCGGTCGCGTACTACGCCCCATCGATGGGCGAGGCGACGGCCCGGGAGCTGTTCGAGTACCCGACCATCAACCTCGGCCGGTTCGAGGGCGGCGAGGCCGTCAACAGCGTCCCGCAGGCCGCCCGCGCGGAGGTCGACGTCCGCCTGACGGCGGGGATCGACACGCCCGCCGTGCTCGCCGACATCCGCGAGTGCGTCGCGGGCTGTGAGGGCGTCACGCTGGCGGACGTCTCCTGGAGCGTCGGCACCGCCGAGCCGCTCGACAGCCCGCTGGTCGAGGCCGTCGCGTCGGTCGCCGGGGACGTGACCGGCGAGCGGGTCTACCGGCGGAGCGCGACGGGCGGCGGCGACGCGAAGGCGCTCCGGAACGCCGGCATCCCGACCGTGGAGTTCGCGCTCGGGACCGACACGGTCCACGCCGTCGACGAGTACACGACCGTCGAGGCGCTCGTCGGGAACGCGCTCACCTACGCGCGGGTCCCGTACGCCTACGCCGCGGCGGTCGAGTGACCGACACCCTCCGCGAGTGACACCGGGGGGCCGACCGTGACCCCCAGACCGCCCTCGACCCGGTCGCCGGCCCCCGTCGCTCGACGCGGAGGTGGTCACCGTCGTCCGCCGAACTCGGCTGGGTAGTCCCGTTCGCGCCATCCGCGTGAACGGTTCGAGGGTTCCGTGAACGTAATCCGATCCGACAGGCCGGTCTGTCGGACCGCATGGTTCAGGTGAGATCCGGCGCAACGACCGGTCATGTCGCCCGACACGCCGACGACCCGGGAGGATAGGGTAAGCCGCCACTCGGCGGCTGGTCGAGAAATTCTCCGCTCCGTGTAGCCCCGGTCAACGCACGGAGGGCGAGTCGGGGAGCCCGCGCGTCGAGACCGACGGGGACGACCTGTTCCTCACGCTCGGCGGGGAGACCCACCGTCTCGACCGGGATACCGCGGTCGAACTGCGCTCGGCGCTCGGCGAGGCGATAGCCGGCCGTCGGGAGTTCCTGCGGACGGTCGGCGAGCACCGCGCCGACGGCTCGTACGTCGTCTCCCGGCGCGGCGCGGAGTCGGACGGTCACCGCAAGGTGTTCGACTCGTTCGCCGCGCTCCGTCGGCTCTACGAGGGCCTCCCCCGGGAGTTCACCGCGCCGGACGTCGCCGGCGACGGCCTGACCGGTAGCCGCCGGCACACGCTCGTCCACCACTTCGCCGAACACCCGGTGTTCGACTGTGAACTGGCGAGCAAGCAGCCGCTCACCGGGCGAAAAACCAGGGACGGCGATCCCTCCTTGGGGGACTGAACGCTTTTGCCGGGCCCGTTCGAGCGACGGGTATGTCGCCACCCCGAACGAGCACCTTCTCCATCGTCGCTCGCGACCCCGAGAACGAGGCGGTGGGTATCGCCGTCCAGTCGAAGTTCGTCGCCGTCGGCTCGGTGGTCCCGTTCGCGAGCGCCGACGCCGGGGCCGTCGCCACGCAGTCGTTCGCCAACGTCGCGTACGGTCCCGACGGACTGGACCTGCTCCGCGAGGGCAGGACCGCCGCCGAGACGATCGAGGCACTCACGTCGGCCGACGAGGAGGCCGAGACCCGCCAGATCGGTGTCGTGGGGCGGGACGGGAGCGTCGCGGCGTTCACCGGCGAGGAGTGCTTCGACGTCGCGGGTGACCTCCAGGGGGAGACCTACACCGTCCAGGGGAACATCCTGGAGAACGAGGAGACGCTAGCGGCGATGGCGGAGGCCTACGAGTCGACAGCGGCGGGTCTCCCCGAGCGACTGCTCGCGGCGCTCCACGCCGGGAACGACGTGGGGGGTGACTCCCGCGGCGAGCAGGGTGCGGCGATGTACATCGCCAAAGCCGGGGGCGGGTACGACGGCGGCAACGACCGGTGGGTCGACGTCCGCGTCGACGACCACGACTCGCCCATCGAGGAACTCGAACGGGTGTTCAAGCTCTACGACGTGACCCTCCTGGAGCGGGTAGAGCCCGAGGAGACGCGCTCGCTCTCGGGCGAGACGGCCGAGGCAGTCCTCGAAACGCTCGCCGGACTCGGGTTCTACGAGGGCACTCCCCGGGAAGAGTTCGGGGCGGCCGGGCACGAGGCCCTCGAATCGTTCCGGGGGGTGAACAACTTCGAGAACCACTCCGTGCCCACCCTGGAGGACGCGCTGGCCCGGGGGTGGGACGAGGCCAGCGGCGCGGGCGAGGACCGGATGGTCGACGCCATCTGGAACGGGCTCTCGCGGCTCGACCGGGTGTAGCCGGGCGCTCCTTCGCCTGCCGGCCCCAGACATAAGTCCCCGGGCGACCCGGTACCCGACATGGTAAGCAAGTCCACGATCGTGATCCTGATCGGCGTCGTCTTCCTGTTCATTCCGATCCCGCCGATAGCCACCATCATCGGCATCGTCACCATCCTGATCGGTGCCGCCCTCAAGCTCGTGGGTGGCTCGTAGCGCGCGGCTGCGACGCGGCACGGCGAGGCGCGGCGATCACCGCCGCGTTCCCGGAACGGCCGCAGTCGGGGAGGACAGCGACGTCCACAGGAGCACGACACCTGATCGTCCCGGGGAACCGAAACGCTCGACGATCGATCCGCCGGTGTCGGGGCCGGGAGGTCGGTCACGGCGCGCCCAGTGGGACTCGCGGGGCTACTCCAGTCCGAGGTCGGAACTCATCGAGTTGCCCGCCCGCGGGACGCCCTTGACGGTGTAGGTTTCGCCGTTGACGAACGCGGCCGCGGGCGAGGCGAGGAACTGGACCACGTCGGCGATGTCCTCGCCGTGGCCGATGCGGCGGTCGACCTGCTCGCGCGGCGGCATCTGCTCGGCGTCGATACCCAGTGTCTCTGCGACCCCGGGCGTCTGGATGAGTCCCGGAGCGACGCAGTTGACGCGGATGTCGTGTTCGGCCCACTCGACGGCGAGCGTCTCGGTCAGGCGGATTATCGCCGCCTTCGAGGCCCCGTAGTGGCTCTCGCCCGGCGCGGCGTGCTGGCCGTTCACGCTCGCCATGTTCACGATGCAGCCGCCGTCGCCCTCCCGCATCGTCTCGCCCGCGACCTGCGTGCAGTGGAAGGTCCCGTTGAGGTTCAGATCGACGATGGCGTTCCAGCCGTTCGGCGAGATGTCCTCGAAGGCGGCGACGAACTCCCCACCGGCGTTGTTCACGAGGATGTCGACCCCCCCGAACTCCTCGACGGTCGCCGCGACGAGCGCTTCTACCTCCTCGCGCTCGCGGACGTTGCACTCGACGGCGAGCGCCCGGCCGGGCGCGTCGCTCGACTCGATCGCCTGGGCCACCTCGTCGACGCGCTCCTGGGAGCGCGAGCAGACGACGACGTCCGCGCCGCTCGCGGCGAGCGTCTCCGCGACGGACCGGCCGATACCCTGGCTAGAGCCGGTCACGATGGCGGTCTTCCCCTCGACGCCGAAGTCGGGAGTGTGGAGGTCGGGCATGGGGAACTACCCGGACGGGAGTCACAAGCCTCTGTCGGTGGCGACCGAGCGGCGAAAAAGGGCGGTCCGTACTCAGGTCCGGCTCCGGTACTCCTCCCGTGCGGCCTCGAACCCCGCGCTCACGATGGAGATGATGTCGAACACGTCGAGGTCGTCGAACCGGCCGGCGGTCGGCTCGACGGCGACCTCCTCGTCCTCCTCGTCGGTCTCGAGTCCGTCCACACTCGACTCCGTCTCGACCCCTCCCGCGTCGGGGTCGTCGGAGGTCCCGACCGTGTCGGTCGTGCCGAGCGTGTCCTCGCCCTCGTCCGTGTCGTCGGTGCTGACCCGTTCGAGGCCCGTATCGACCGGGCCGCCCTCGCTGTCGTCGTCCTCGTCCGAGCGGCCGGTGTCGACGCGGTCGATGCCATCCTCGTCGATCCCATCGCCGCCCCGTCCGCCGACCGCGCGGAGGACGAGCAGTATCGCCCCCAGCGCGGCGGCGACGACCACGAGCTTCCGTGCGATGCCGTTCGTTGCCATGTAGGGAGATCGACCCGCCGACACTTGAAGGTGGCCGCTTCGTGCGGGGGCGGGACGACCTGCCGGTGCGGCGTCGCCGGCCGGGTTCGTCGCGTTCTTGGAGTGACGGCCCCAGATCCACTCGTGTCCACTCGCTCACCGCTCGTCGCCGCGCTCCTCGCGGCCTCGCTCGTCCTCCTCGCCGGATGCTCGCTCGCCCCCGGGGGGACGCCCACCGCATCGCCCGAACCTCCGCCGGACGTCGAGGTCTCGTTCACGAACGGCGCCAGCGCGACCTACGACGCGGTGGTGCTCCTGCTCCCGCGGCCGGCCGACCGAGCCCGGGTGACGTTCGCCAACGGGTCGACCACCGAGATCGGGAACCTCTCCGCTGTCCAGGGTGTCGGACTGTACGGGCCACCCGTCGACGGAACCACCCTCCACGACGCCGAGCCGCTCGGGGTCGACCCGCTCGACACCCGGGTCTACCGCGGGATCGGCCCCCGTTCGTCGGTCTCCTCGACGTTCGACTCCCCCCCGCGGAGCGCCTCGTTGTTCGTCGTCGTCACCGGGACCGACGGGGTCTACCTGTGGGCGACCGCCGCCTGCGGCGATGACGACTCGCTGAACGCGTTCGACGTTGAGATACACGACGTGGGGCCGGGGCTCTCCGTCGGGTGCGAGTCGTTCCGCGCGGGTTCGGGAACCTCCGAGCGCGGGTAGACCGTCCCGTCGAGCGGCCCGTCCGAAACCGGGGCCTGTGACTGCGGGCGGCGCTCGATCGAGGAGCAACGGAGGAGAGGGAGACGGAAAGAGGAACGGGTGGAGTACTGTGGCCGCTACAGGAAGTCCTCGACGTGCTCGACGACCTCCTCCGGCGTGTCGCCCACGGGGACGCCGGCGTCGTTGAGCGCGTCGATCTTCGACTGGGCGGTGCCGGTTCCGGAGCCCGAAACGATGGCCCCGGCGTGGCCCATCCGCTTTCCGGGGGGTGCGGTCCGGCCGGCGATGAACCCCGCGACGGGCGTGTCCATGTACTCGCCGATGTATCTCGCCGCTTCCTCCTCGTCCTCGCCGCCGATCTCGCCGCACATGACGATCGCCTTCGTCTCCGTATCGTCCTCGAACATCTCGAGCACGTCCACGAAGTCTGACCCGATGATCGGGTCGCCGCCGATCCCGACGGCGGTCGTCTGGCCGATCCCCCGCTGGGTCAGGCTGTCGACGACCTGGTAGGTGAGCGTCCCCGACCGGGAGACGAGGCCGACGTCGCCGTCGGCGAAGATGTTGCCCGGGAGGATACCGAGCTTCGCCTCACCGGGGGTGATGAGCCCGGGACAGTTCGGCCCGATCAGGTGGGTGTCGGTCTCGCCGAGGCGCTTGTACACCCGCGCCATGTCCTGCTGGGGGATCCCCTCGGTGATGGCGACGACGAGGTCGAGCGGGGAGTCGAGCGCCTCGAAGACGGCGTCGCCGGCGAACGCCGGCGGGACGAACACGACGCTGGCGTCCGCGTCCTCCTCGCGGACCGCCTGGCGGACCGTGTCGTAGACGGGGACGCCGGCGACCTCCTCGCCGCCCCGACCGGGGACCGAGCCGGCGACGACGTTCGTCCCGTACTCGATCATCTGCTCGGTGTGGAACTTCCCCTCACCGCCGGTGATGCCCTGCACCACTACACGGGTGTCGTCGTCGACGAGAATACTCATTGGTCCACCTCCTCGGCCCGCTCGACCGCACGCTGGACGGCCGCCTCCAGGGTCTTCTCGACCTCCACGAGGTCGGCGTTCAGGATCTCCATCCCCTCCTCGGCGTTCGTCCCCGCCAGCCGGACGACGACGGGCTTGGGGATCTCGTCGAACCCTTCGAGGGCCTCGTTGATCCCCCTGGCGACCTCGTCGCCGCGGGTGATCCCCCCGAAGATGTTGAAGACGACCGCCCGGACGTTCTCGTCGGAGAACACCATGTCCAGGGCGTTCGTCACCCGTTCGGCCTTCGCGCCGCCGCCGATGTCGAGGAAGTTCGCGGGGCTCCCGCCGTAGTAGTCCACGAGGTCGAGCGTCGTCATGACGAGGCCGGCACCGTTGCCGATGATGCCGACGTTGCCGTCGAGACGGACGTAGTCGAAGCCGTACTCGTCGGCCTTGCGTTCGAGTTCGTCGCCGCCGGCCGCGCTCTCCTCTTCCATCTCCTGGAGGTCGGGGTGGCGGAACAGCGCGTCGTCGTCGACGTTCATCACGGCGTCGGCCGCGATGACTTCACGGTCGCTAGTGACCATCAGGGGGTTGATCTCGGCGTCCGTGCCGTCCTTGTCGTCCCAGAGGTCGTAGAGCGTGGTGAGGACGGAGGCGACCGAGTTGGCGACGTCGCGGTCGATACCGGCGTCGAACACCGCGCGTCGGGCCTGGTAGGGGTGGAGTCCGAAGGCGGGGTCGACGTGTTCGCGGGCGATGGCGTCGGGGTCCTCCTCGGCGACCGCCTCGATGTCGACGCCGCCGCGCTCGGAGACCATCGCGACCGGCTTGCCCTCGGCGCGGTCCATCGTCACGCCGACGTAGAGCTCGTCCTCGAAGTCGACGGCCTCCTCGACGAGCACGCGGTCGACGTGGAGCCCCTTCAGGTCCATCCCGAGGATGCGGTCGGCCGCCTCGCGGAGCTCGTCCTCGTTCTCGACGAGTTCGATCCCGCCGGCCTTCCCGCGGCCGCCGACCTGGACCTGGGCCTTGACGGCACAGGGGTAGCCGACGGTCTCGGCGGCGGCGACGGCCTCCTCGACGGTCGCCGCGAGCTCCGAGGCCGGCGTCGGAACCCCGGCGTCCGCGAAGACGCCCTTCGCCTGGTACTCGTGGAGTTTCATAGCACGCGAAACCGGGTCTCCGGGACGCATAAATCCCGCCGGTTCGCCGGGAGGGCCCCCACCGACCACCGCGCCACCCCCGGTCGCACGGCGCGGCTCGGTCCCGGGCTGTGGATCGCGGGACGGGGTCGTCTCCTATCCGCGCTCGTGGTTCGACGGGGAGGGGAGCACGCCCCAGCGGTCGGCGACGACGCCGTCCACGCCCAGTTCGTCGAGCCGCTCGGCCTCGCTCCTCGACGCGACCGGGTAGGCGTTGACGCTCATCCCCACCCGGTGGGCGTCGTTGACGAGCCGCTCGGTGCAGGCCGAGACCGGCGCGAGGAGGAACGTCGCGCCGAGGCCACGTGCGGTCGAGAGGGCGTCGAGCGGGTCCGCGCCCTCCCCGAAGGAGAACGCCCGGGGGACCCCGGGATCGGCCGCCCGTGCGGCCGCGAGCTCCCCGGGGAACGCCGACGCCACGACGACCTGCAGGGGGAACGTCGACACCGTGGGGAGGACGTCGGCGGCGAGGTCCGTCTCGCGGAGGCGGAGCACCACCCCCACGCTCCGCGGGATGGCGTCCAGCGCGGCTTCGAGGCGAGGGACGCCCTCGCCCGTCCCGAGCACGTCCAGCGCCGCGAGGTCCGCCAGCGTCAGGTCCGAGACGCGGCCGGTGCCGTCGGTGACGCGGTCGACCGTGTCGTCCCGACAGACGACGAGTTCGCCCGATCCGCACCGACGGACGTCGAGCGCGACGGCGTCGGCGAGCGCGACGCTCTCCTCTACGGCACGCACCGTGTTCTCCGGATACATCCCCCCGAACCCCCGGTCCGCGATGAGTCGCATCCGCCGAACGCTCGGTGTCTGTGGGTCATAAGCCCGTCGGGTCGAACGAGCCGCGAACCGACCGCCGTGGATCGATCTGTGATCCGCCGGCGATCGGCCACGGGGACCGAGAGGGGCTCGCGTGTCGGTCGGACCTGCCGGGTCCCGGGGGGGTTAAGTCCTGGCCCGGCGAGCCACGGACGATGCGTGCCGTCAGGTATCACGAACACGGCGGTCCGGAGGTACTACAGTTCGAGGACGTCCCACGGCCGGAGCCAGGTCCCGACGAGCTCCTCGTTCGGGTGGAGGCCGCGGGCGTCAACCCCGTCGACACGTACTTCCGGGAGGGGGCGTACCCCCTGCCGGAACTCCCGTGGATCCCTGCCTCGGACGTCGCCGGGGTGGTCGAGGCGGTCGGCGAGGGCGTCGAGACGTTCGAGGCGGGCGACCGCGTGTTCGCCACCGGGCTCGGCCGCGACAGGCAGGGGACCTGTGCGGAGTACGTGACCGTCCCGGAGGGACTGGCCGCGACGCTCCCGGGGGGATGTGGGTTCGAGGAGGGGGCGGCGGTCGCGCTCGTCGGCGTGACCGCGTGGCAGGCGCTCGTCCACCACGGCGGCGTCGAGCCCGGCGAGCGGGTGCTGATCCACTCGGGGAGCGGCGGCGTGGGCCACGTCGCGGTCCAGCTGGCGGCCGCCGCCGGCGCTCGCGTCACGACCACGGCCTCCCCCACGTACCACGGCCACCTCGCCGACCTCGGTGCCGACGCCGTCCTCGACTACGACCGCGAGGACCTCGCGGAGGCCGTCGCCGACGCCGGCGCGCCCGAACTCGTCCTCGACACCCTGGCCGACGAGTACTTCGAACTCGACGGCGAGGTCGCCGCCCACGGCGCGACCATCGTCGGCATCGGCAACGAGGCGGCGACCGCGCCCGTCCCGATGGGCCCGGGGAAGTTCAAGGACCTCCGCTTCCAGATCATGTCGATGTTCAACGCGCCGGACACCGGTGCCGTGCTCTCCCGGCTGGCGACGCTCATGGCCGCTGGCGACGTCGTCCCCGAAGTTGCCGAGGTGTACGACCTCGCGGATACGGCCGACGCCCATCGCGACGTGCTGGCGGAGTCGTTCCTCGGGAAGCTCGTCGTCACTCCCTGATATCCCCGCGATCCCGGGCGTCCTGTCCCCACACGACGGGATTCCTCACGTGACAGCGTGAACCGGTCACGGTCGACCGACCCCGCCTTTATCTCCGCTCCGACCCACCTCCGGGTATGACGGTCGAGTACGACTTCGACGGGCGGGTGGTGCTGGTCACTGGTGCGGCGGGCGCGCTCGGGAGTGCCGTCGCCGAGGCGTTCGACGCGGCCGGTGCGACGGTCTGCGCCGCCGACATCGTCGACCCCGAGGACGGGGACGGCGAGGTCGCCGTCGACCTCTCGCGCGTAGACTACTACCAGGGCGACTTCACCGACGAGGCGACCGTCGAGGAGGTAGTCGAAACGGTGGTCGACGAGCACGGTCGGCTCGACGCGCTCTGTAACGTCGCGGGGACCTGGCGCGGCGGAGATCCGATCGACGAGACGGAAGCGGATACGTTCGACTTCCTCATGGATCTGAACCTGAAGACGATGTTCCTCGCCTCGAAGCACTCGGTGCCGCACCTCCGCGAGACGGACGGGGCGATCGTCTCCGTCTCCGCGCGATCCTCGCTGGAGGGGGGCGAGGGCGACGGGATCTATCGCGCCTCGAAGGCCGGCGTGCGGATCCTCACCGAGACGATCGCCGAGGAGAACCTCGGGAGCGTCCGGGCGAACGCGATCATGCCGAGCGTGATCGACACCCCGATGAACCGCGAGATGATGCCCGACTCGGATCACTCGACGTGGGTCGACCCGGCCGACATCGCCGACGTCGTGCTGTTCCTCTGCTCGGAGGAGGCCGGGGTCACGAGCGGGGCGGCCGTCCCCGTCTACGGCGAGTCCTGACCTCACCCCGCCGCAGGCTTGCGATTACGTCTCCGTAACGGGAGGGCCGTTTATCAATAGGGACTCCTATGTACGTCCATGGGTGGTCCCCAGGACGCGGTCCGAGTCCTCCACGTCGACGACGAGCCGGACGTCCTCGAGGTGACGGGCCAGCTCGTCGAGCTCAACCACGACGGGCTGACCGTCGAGTCGGTCCGGTCGATCGACCGGGCGCTCGACCGGCTGGACGAGGTAGACTGTATCGTGGCCGACTACGTGATGCCCGGGATGGACGGTGCCGAGTTCCTCGACCGGGTCCGGAGCGGACGGCCCGATCTGCCCGTCGTCTTCTTCACCGGGCGCGGGGCCGACGAGCTCGACGAGGCGGCGCTCGGAGCCGATCTCACGGCTCACGTCCAGAAGGGCGTGAACGCGGGACAGTACGAGATCCTGGGCGAGCACATCGCGAGCCTCGTCGAGACCTCGCGCGGAGCAACGCCCCAGTGAGCGTCGGCGAGGGGAGCGGCCGTAGCGACGGGTGGCGATTCGGCCGGTGAGTGCCGGCGACCCGACAACCCTTTTTCGGAGGCCCGTCTCTCACCGTCGATGAGCCACCGGCGGTGGTCCGCATGACGATGGACGAGAGGATCGAGGAGCTCCGCGAGCGGAAGGCGGAGGCCGAGAAAGGGGGCGGCGAGGAGCGCATCGAGGCCCAGCACGACCGCGGGAAGATGACCGCCCGCGAGCGGATCGACTACTTCCTCGACGACGGCACGTTCGTGGAGTTCGACGCGCTGCGCGAGCACCGCTCGACCAACTTCGACATGGACGAGCGGAAGGTGCCCGGCGACGGCGTCGTCACGGGCTACGGCGAGGTCGACGGCCGCACCGTCTTCGTCTTCGCCCACGACTTCACCGTCTTCGGCGGGTCGCTCGGCGAGGTGTTCGCCCAGAAGGTCTGCAAGGTGATGGACCGCGCTCTGGAGACCGGCGCACCCATCGTCGGCCTGAACGACTCGGCGGGCGCGCGCATCCAGGAGGGGATCGACTCGCTGGCCGGCTACGCCGACATCTTCCACCGCAACCAGAAGGCCAGCGGCGTCGTCCCCCAGATATCGGCCATCATGGGTCCCTGTGCGGGCGGAGCGGTCTACTCCCCCGCCATCACGGACTTCATCTTCATGGTCGAGGAGACGAGCCACATGTTCATCACCGGCCCCGACGTCATCGAGACGGTCACCGGCGAGGAGGTCGGCTTCGAGGAGCTCGGCGGGGCGGGAACTCACACCGGGGAGTCCGGCGTCGCGCACTTCTCGTCGGCCGCCGAAAAGGAGGCGCTCGACGACATCCGCTACCTGCTCTCCTTCCTCCCGCAGAACAACGTCGAGGACCCCCCGCGGGTCGAGCCGTGGGACGACCCCGAGCGCGAGGCCGAGGCCGCCGAGGAAATCGTCCCGGACCTGCCCCAGAAGCCATACGACATCGTCGACGTCATCGAGCCCATCGTCGACGAGGGTTCGTTCTTCGAGGTCGCCGAGCGCTACGCGAGGAACCTCGTCACCGGCTTCGCGAGGCTCGACGGCCACGCCATCGGCGTCGTCGCCAACCAGCCACGCGTCAACGCCGGTACCCTGGACATCGACTCCTCGCTGAAGGGATCGCGGTTCGTCCGCTTCTGCGACGCGTTCAACATCCCCATCCTCACGTTCGTCGACGTCCCCGGGTTCATGCCCGGAACGGACCAGGAGCACGGGGGGATCATCAAGCACGGCGCGAAACTGCTGTACGCCTACAGCGAGGCCACGGTCCCGCTGATGACGGTCATCACGCGGAAGGCCTACGGCGGGGCGTACGACGTGATGGCCTCGAAACATCTGGAGGCGGACGTCAACTACGCCTGGCCCACCGCCGAGATCGCCGTGATGGGCCCCCGCGGGGCGGTGAACATCCTCTACGACGACGAGCTCGAGACGGCCGAGGACGTCGAGGCCCGCCGCGAGGAACTGATCGAGGAGTACCGCGACGCGTTCGCGAACCCCTACACCGCCGCCGAACGGGGGTTCGTCGACGACGTGATCGAGCCGAAGGACACCCGCGCACGGCTCGTGAAGGACCTCCACATGCTCCGCTCGAAGCGCAAGGAGGGTCCCTCGCGCAAGCACGGGAACATCCCGCTCTGACGCATGGAGATCGAACTCCCCGAGGACGCCGACGAGGACGAGGCGGCCGCCATCGTGGCGGCCCTGAACGCCCACGTCAGCGCACAGCTGCTGGCCGTGGCCGACGAGGAGGACGGGGACGACTGGAACGAGCGGCAGTGGTCGTTCGCCGGTCGGATCGGCGACCTCCAGCACCGCGAGGTACGGGTGCCGCTCGCCGCCCCCCGCGACCCCTGGACGGCGTCCGGACGGGCCCGCCGGATGCGCTGACTCGACTTCCGAGACGGTCGGACGGGGGGTCACCGATAAACTCACATGGGCGACGCGACACCTGCGGGGTAACGCATGTTCGACAAGGTACTCGTCGCGAACCGCGGCGAGATCGCGGTTCGGGTGATGCGTGCCTGCGAGGACCTCGACGTGGGCACCGTCGCGGTGTACAGCGAGGCCGACAAGCACTCCGGCCACGTCCGGTACGCCGACGAGGCGTACAACGTCGGCCCGGCCCGCGCCGCCGACTCCTACCTCGACCACGAGGCGGTGATCGAGGCGGCGCGGAAGGCCGACGCCGACGCCATCCACCCGGGCTACGGCTTCCTCGCCGAGAACGCGGAGTTCGCCCGGAAGGTCGAGGCCGAGGACGGCATCACCTGGGTCGGCCCCTCGGGCGACGCCATGGAGCGCCTCGGCGAGAAGACCAAGGCCCGCCGGACGATGCGGGATGCCGACGTCCCCATCGTCCCCGGCACCACGGACCCCGTGACCGAGACCGACGAGGTCCTCGAGTTCGGCGAGGAGAACGGCTACCCCGTCGCCATCAAGGCCGAGGGTGGCGGCGGCGGTCGCGGGATGAAGGTCGTCCGTGACGCCGACGAGGCCGAGGAACAGCTCGAGGCCGCAAAACGCGAGGGCGAGGCCTACTTCGACAACGACTCGGTCTACCTCGAACGCTACCTCGAACGGCCGCGCCACATCGAGGTGCAGATCGTCGCGGACGGACACGGCAACGTCCGCCACCTCGGCGAGCGCGACTGTTCGCTCCAGCGCCGCCATCAGAAGGTCATCGAGGAGGGGCCCTCGCCCGCCCTCGACGACGACCTCCGCGAGCGCATCGGCGAGGCCGCTCGCCGAGGGGTAGCCGCCACCGACTACACCAACGCGGGCACCGTCGAGTTCCTCGTCGAGGAGGACTCCGACCGGGACGGCCCGCTGGGCCAGGACGCGAACTTCTACTTCCTCGAGGTGAACACCCGCATCCAGGTCGAGCACTGCGTCACCGAGGAGATCACGGGGATCGACATCGTGAAGTGGCAGCTCCGGATCGCCGCCGGCGAGGAGCTCGCCTTCGAGCAGGACGACGTCGGGATCGAGGGCCACGCGATGGAGTTCCGCATCAACGCCGAGAACGCCGCGAACGACTTCTCGCCGGCCACGGGCGGCAAGCTCCGGACCTACGATCCGCCCGGCGGCATCGGCGTGCGGATGGACGACGCGCTCCGACAGGGGGGACACGCTCGTCACCGACTACGACTCGATGATCGCGAAACTCATCGTCTACGGTGGCGACCGTGAGGAGTGCATCGCCCGCGCCAAGCGCGCGCTCTCCGAGTACGAGATCGAGGGCATCCCCACGATCATCCCGTTCCACCGGCTGATGCTCACCGACGAGCGGTTCGTCGCCGGCGAGCACACCACGAACTACCTCGACGAGGAACTCGACCGCGAACGGATCGAGGAGGCCCAGGAGCGGTGGGGTCCGGACGAGGACGCGAGTGACGAGGACGAGGACGAGGATGTCGTCGAGCGGGAGTTCACCGTCGAGGTGAACGGCAAGCGGTTCCAGGTGAACCTGGAGGACCGCGGCGGGCTGGCGGCGGCCGCCTCCGGGTCGGGATCCGGTTCGAGTGGCGGTCGGCGGCCCTCGGGCGGCGGGCGCTCGGGTGGCGGGGGCGGCGGGGGCGGTGGTGGTGGCTCGTCCGGCGGGGCGACCGTCGAGGGCGAGACCATCGACGCCGAGATGCAGGGGACCATCCTCTCGGTCGACGTCAGCGAGGGCGACACGGTCGAGGCCGGCGACGTCATCTGCGTGCTCGAGGCGATGAAGATGGAGAACGACGTCGTCTCCGAGCGCGGCGGGACCGTCAAGGAGGTGGCCATCGAGGAGGGCCAGAGCGTCAACCAGGGGGACGTCCTGGTCGTCCTAGAGTGAGTTCCGTGCACCGGTAGCCGGGTTCGGGCACGTTCGCCGCCGGCCACCGGCGTCGTCCTCACCGCACCCCGGCGGCCCCGGTCACGCCCGTTCGTTCCCGTCCCCGGCCTCGTCCTCCCCTTCACGAACCAGCTCCGCGGCGAGTTCCCGCGCCGTCTCGACGTGCTCGTCACCCTCGGGGTGTCCGGTAGCGTCGACGTTCGAGAGCAGGTCCCGAACGTGGCCGACCCGCCGCCGCCGTACCGTCTCGGAGTCGATGTCGAGGCAGTCCCCGGCGACGGCTTCGGCCTCCGCAACCCACCTGGTGGCCTCGCGGTCGAGCGGGAGTTCGGCGGTCGCGGCGAGGTGCTCGTGGAGTCTCCCGAATCGCTCGTCGACCATGTGAAGCCGAACGACCCCCGACTACCTCAAACCCCGGTTGAGGCCACCGTCGCACGAGCGGTGTTCGAACGCCGGGTCGCTCACCGCCCACACAGTTATGTCCCGCCTGGACGACACGAGCCCGACGTATGAGATCACACCTCACTATCGGCGACGTCCTCGAACAGACTGCATCGAAGTTCCCGGATCGGGACGCCATCGTCTACCCCCGGCGCGACCAGCGCTGGACGTACGCCGAGTTCGACGAGCGGGTGAACCGGCTCGCGAGCGGGCTGGCCGACCTCGGCGTCGGGAAGGGCGACCGGGTCTCGACGGTGCTCCAGAACGGTTCGGAGATCGTCCTGACGGTGTACGCCTGCGCGAAGCTGGGTGCCGTGTTCAACCCGCTCAACTACCGCCTCCCCGCGGGCGAGGTCGAGTTCATCGTCGGGGACGCCGGCTCCAGCGTGGTGGTCTTCGAGTCGGCCACCCGCGAGGCCGTCGGGGGCGCACGTCCCGAACTCGACTCCGTCGAGGAGTACCTGTTCGTCGGGGACCCGGAAGGGGACGGGAGCGAGCGACCCGAGTACGCGAGACCGTTCTACGAGGTACTCGAATCGGGTGATCCCGTCCGCCCGGACACCGACGTCGCCGAGGACGACGTCTACGCGTTCATCTACACCTCGGGGACCACGGGCCGGCCGAAGGGTGTCGTCCACGAGCACCGCTCGATGGTCGAACACGACCTCCTCTGTATCGCCGAGTCGAACCTCACCCGGGAGGACGTCGGGCTGTCGGCGCTCCCGCTCTACCACTGTGCCGAACTGCACGCGAACCTCTTCCCGCGGGTCCACCGCGGCGCGACGAACGTCATCCACCACGAGTTCGACCCCGCACGCGTCCTCGACGCCATCGAGGAACACGAGGTGTCGGTGTTCTTCGCGGCCCCCACCGCCTGGAACGCCGTCGCCCGGACGGCTGCCGAGTCGGATCACGACGTCTCCTCGCTCAGGCTGGGCTTCTACGGCGCGGCCCCGATGCCCGCGCAGGTACTGGAAAACTGCATGGAACACCTCTGTGAGGACTACGTCCAGGCCTACGGCATGACCGAGATCGGTCCCTGCGGGACGTTCCAGTCGCCCGACGAACAGCTCGAAAAGCAGGGTTCCGCGGGCCTGCCGGCGCTGAACCACGAGATGCGGATCGTCGAGCCGGACGCCGACCCCTCGGCCACGGTCGAGCGCGGGGAGATCGGCGAGATACTGTTCTCGGGACCGTGTACGATGCGCGAGTACTGGAACCGACCCGACGCCACCACCCGGTCGCTCCGCGAGGCCGACGGGCGGACCTGGTACTACACGGGCGACCTCGGCCGCGTCGACGGGGACGGCTACCTCTACGTGGTCGACCGCAAGGACGACATGATCGTCTCGGGCGGGGAGAACGTCTACCCGACCGAGGTCGAGAACGTGCTGTTCGACCACGAGGCTATCGTCGAGGCCGCCGTCGTGGGCGAACCCGACGAGGAGTGGGGCGAGCGCATCGTCGCCTACGTCGTGGGCGACGCGAGCGCCGAGGAACTCGACGAGTTCGTGCGTGCGAGCGACGACGTGGCCGACTTCAAGCGACCGCGAGCGTACTACTTCGTCGACGAGTTGCCGAAAAATCCCAGTGGGAAGGTCCAGAAGTTCCGGCTCCGGAGCGAGGGGGACGAGGCCGGCGAGGCCGAGGGTGTCGAGGTAACGTGAGCGTGGGGTAGAACGGAGCGCAGGAGCGCGGGGCCGGACACCGGAACCCGTACCGACACCGAGCGGCGTGATCGCGTGATCGAGTCCTCATACGGTCGTGCGTAACGATTTACCGGTGATCACCGAACCCGCCTGGACGATCACCGGTAAACGACTACGTACGACCGTATCAGGCGAACGTCTTCGAGACTTCTTCGTCCTCCTCTTCGGCCTGCTTGATCTTCTCCCAGGCGTCCCGGAAGTCCTCCATCCGGACCTCGGTGCGCTCGTCGCGGATGGCGAACATCCCGGCCTCCGTACAGACGGCCTTGATGTCCGCGCCGGAGGCCTCCACGACGTCCTCGGCCAGGACCTCGAAGTCGACGTCGTCGGCGACGTTCATGTCCCGGGTGTGGATCCGGAAGATGATCTCCCGGCCCTCGACGTCGGGCTTGGGGACCTCGATGAGACGGTCGAACCGCCCGGGCCGGAGGATGGCGCGGTCGAGCATATCGAACCGATTCGTGGCGGCGATGATGGAGATCTGTCCGCGGTCCTCGAACCCGTCCATCTCGGCGAGCAGCTGCATCATCGTCCGCTGGACCTCGGCGTCACCGGAGGTCTTGGACTCGGTGCGCTTGGAGGCGATGGCGTCGATCTCGTCGATGAAGATGACTGCGGGCTCGTGCTGACGGGCGAGTTCGAAGAGGTCGCGAACGAGCTTCGCACCCTCGCCGATGAACTTGTGGACGAGCTCGGAGCCGGCCATCTTTATAAATGTCGCGTCGGTCTGGTTGGCGACGGCCTTGGCGAGCATCGTCTTCCCGGTGCCGGGCGGGCCGTAGAGGAGAACGCCGCTCGGCGGATCGATCCCCACCTGGTCGAACATCTCGGGGTGTTCGAGCGGCATCTCCACCGTCTCGCGCACCTCCTCCATCTGCTCGTCGATGCCGCCGATGTCCGCGTAGGAGACCTCGGGCTTCTTCTCGACCTGCATCACCCGCGCCCGGACGTCCGTCTCGTCGTCGAGCTGTTTCACGATCGACAGCGAGTTGTTGACCGCCACCCGGCTGTCGGGGGTGAGGTCCTCGCGCATCTCGTCGGTGACCTCCGTGAGCGCCTCCTGGTTGTTGCCGTGCTGTTTGATGATGACGCCCTCGTCGGTGATCTCCTGGACCGTCGCGACGAACAGCGGGGACTGCTTGAGCTTCTTGTTCTCGTGGGTGAGCCGCTCGAGCTTCTGCTGGTACTTGTTGTTCTCGGCGTTGGCGTCGAGGAGCTCGTCGCGCATCTCCTCGTTCTGGGACTCGAGTATCTCGAGTCGCTCCTGGAGGGCGTCGAGCTTGTCCTGCATCGACGCTTCGTCGTCGTAGGGCAGGTCCACGTCGTCGACGGTGTCGGTCATCGAGGGTATTAGGGGTCGCGCACTCTTAAGAGGTTTGGGTAGGAGTCGGCGACTAGCGCCCCGGAATCGGCGTGCGCGGCGAGCGGCGAACTCGACCCCGGGCCGGCCGCCAGCCCCGCGGCCGCCATTCCCTGGAGTAATGCAGTATTTAGCAAATATTAACTACCCGAATCTCGTAGCCCGGGCCAGATGGGTAGCCCAGAGTCGAGCGTGACGGACGGGGCGTCGGGGTGGGACGCCGTCGCGGAGATGCCACCGTCGGCCAAACTGGTCGCGAAGGCCCTCGAGTACAACGGCCAGCTGACCCAGTCGGCCATCGCCGAGGAGACGCTCCTGCCGCCGCGTACCGTGCGGTACGCGCTTAATCGGCTCGAAGAGGCCGGCGTCGTCGAGTCGCGGTTCTCCTTTACGGACGCTCGCAAGCGGATCTACGAGCTCACCGTCGAGTAGGCGGGACGGAGGCTCCTCGGACGGCGGTGGGCCGTGGACCCCCGTTTTCGTGTCTCTGTACGCCTTTCCACTCGAGGGGCATCCGACCGGCGTCAGCACGTGGACCCGCCGCCCCTGCCGCCGACGATGCCTTAGCTCTACTTCCGCCTCGGTCACGGAACCCATTTACCACGAAGCGACGTATCGCTCCCCAGATGACGCGGGTAATCCACACGGGGGACACCCACCTCGGCTACCGGCAGTACCACTCGCCGGAGCGCCGGCGGGACTTCCTGGAGGCGTTCCGACAGGTCGCGCGGGACGCCATCGAGGCCGACGTCGACGCCGTGGTCCACGCGGGTGACCTGTTCCACGACCGCCGGCCCGAACTCCCGGACCTCCTCGGGACGCTCTCCGTACTCCGGGAGCTCGACGGGGCGGACATCCCGTTCCTGGCGATCGTCGGCAACCACGAGACCAAGCGGGACGCCCAGTGGCTCGACCTGTTCGCCTCGCTCGATCTGGCCACCCGACTGGGATCGGAGCCGTTCGTCGTCGGCGACGTCGCCCTCTACGGGCTCGACTACGTCCCGCCCTCCCGTCGCGAGGCCCTCGACTACGAGTTCGCGTCCCACGACTCCGGATTCGCGGCCCTCGTCGCCCACGGGCTCTTCCAGCCGTTCGACCTGGGTGACTGGGACGCAGAAGCGGTCCTCGACGCGTCGAGCGTCGCGTTCGACGCGATGCTCCTCGGGGACAACCACAAGCCCGATATCAAGCGGGCGGAGGATGGTGCGTGGCTCACCTACTGCGGGTCCACGGAACGAGCTAGCGCCGACGAGCGCGAGGAGCGGGGCTACAACCTCGTCACCTTCGAGGACGGCGAGGTGACCGTCTCCCGGCGGGGACTGCCGACCCGCGAGTTCGTCTTCGTCGACGTCGAACTCGACGAGGACGAGGGCCGCGCCCGGATCCGCGAGCGCGTCGGCCAGCACGACGTCGAGGACGCGGTCGCCATCGTCACCATCGAGGGCGAGGGCGAGCCGGTCGCGCCCGCCGACGTGGAGGAACTGTTGCGGGACGCGGGGGCGCTCGTCGCCCGGGTGAACGACCGCCGCGAGATCGAGGCCGACGAGGGGGAGATCGAGGTCTCGTTCGCCGACCCGGACGAGGCCGTCCGCGAGCGGGTCCGGGAGATGGGGCTCTCGCCCGCGGCCGAGACCATCGACGAGGTGGTCCGGGCGAGCAAGGTCGCCGACACGAACGTCGCCGAGACCGTCGAGCGCCGCGTGACCGACCTGCTCGACGGCGACGACGACGCGGCGTTCGCGCCTGCACCCGAGACCACCGTGGAATCCCGGACCGCGGCCGACCGGATGGCCGACCGGGCAGGGGACGACGAAGCCGACGCGGACGACGAGCCCGACGGGGAGGTGGAACCAGCGGTCGATGAAGTAGCCGAAGGGGGGTCCGAGACCGGCGAGAAGGGGGAGGGAGACGGCGGGGACGAGGCGGACGAGCCGACCACGGGGACGGACGACGGGGAGGAGGGGGACGCGGCGCACGAGGAACGGGAGAACCCGCCGACGCCGAGCGCCGACGGGCAGACCTCGTGGAGTGATTACGAATGAGGTTCGCCCGGATCCGCCTGGAGAAATTCAAGTGCTACGGGGACGCGGACCTCGACCTCGGCTCCGGCGTGACGGTGGTCCACGGCCCGAACGGGGCGGGGAAGTCCTCGCTCCTCGAAGCGTGCTTCTTCGCGCTGTACGGCCACCGCGCGCTCGACCGGACGCTCGAGGAGGTGGTCACCCTCGGTGCCGAGGAGTGCCGCGTGGAGTTGTGGTTCACCCACGGGGGTGCCGACTACCACGTCGAACGTGAGGTGCGGGTCCGCGGCGGGGGCGCACAGACGATCACCTGCGTCCTCGAGGGACCGGAGGGGAGCGTCGAGGGCGCGACCGACGTCCGGCGGGAGGTGGTCGGGATGCTACGGATGGACTCGGAGGCGTTCGTCAACTGCGCGTACGTCCGCCAGGGGGAGGTGAACAAGCTCATCAACGCCTCGCCCGGCCAGCGCCAGGACATGATCGACGACCTCCTCCAGCTGGGCAAACTGGAGGAGTACCGCGAGCGGGCCAGCGAGGCCCGCCTCGGTGTCAAGCACGTCCTCGACGACAGGCGCGGGTCGCTCTCGGAGGTCGAATCCCAGGTCGAGGCGAAGGAGGAGAAGGACCTCCACGAGCGCCGGAACGCGCTGGCGAGCGACCTGAACGAGGTGAACGGGAAGATAGAGGAGTTCGAGGGGAAGCGCGAGCCGGCGGTCGAGACCCGCGATCGGGCCGAGCAGGTCGTCGAGGAGCACGCCGAGAAGCGCGAGCGCATCGAGGAGCTCCGCGAGTCCGTCGAGGACCTCGAGTCGGGGATCGCCGAGGCCGAGAAGCGGAGGTCGGGAAAGGCCGACGCTATCGCCGAGAAGCGCGAGCGCGTCGAGGAGCTCGATGACGAGCGGGCCGAGGCGCTGGGAGGGACCGAGGTCGACTCGCCGGACGAGGAGGCGGTCACCGGACGCATCGAGGCGCTCCGCGAGGAGCGCGAGTCGGTCCGCGAGGAGATACGGGAGACGAGCGTCGAGAAGCGCGGTCACGACGGGGACGCCGAGAGTGCCCGGGAGCGAGCGGAGGAACTCGAAGCCGAGGCCCGGGAGAAGCGCGAGACCGCGGAGGAACGCGAGGCCGAACTCGAGGAGGCGAGGGGGACCGTCGCCGACCTCCGCGAGCGACTGGAGGCGAAGGCCGGGGCCATCGAGTCGAAGCGCGAGTCGTTCGCGGACGCGCCGGTCGGGTTCGGCGAGAGCGAGGCCCACCGCGAGTCCGTCGCCGAGGAGCTGACGAACGCCCGAACGCGGGTCGCCGAACTCGAGACCGCGCTGGGGAACGCCCGCGAGGACGTCCGCGAGGCCGAGCGGCTCCTCGATGCGGGGAAGTGCCCGGAGTGCGGCCAGCCGGTCGAGGACTCCCCGCACGTCGAGACGATCTCGGAGGACCGAGAGCGGGTCGAGGAACTGGAGGCCGAACTGGAGGACGCCCGCGAGCGCGTCGAGGCGCTCGAATCGAAGCTGGCGACGGCCGAGGCGCTGGTCGAGCGCGAGAGCGAGGTCGAACGGCTCGAATCCGAGCGGTCGAACGCGTCGCAGTTGCTCGAGGAGAAGGCGTCGAACCTCGAGTCGACGGAGTCGCGGGTCGAGGAGCTCCGGGAGGAGGCCGACGAGCTCGAGGCGGAGGCGGAGGCGAGACGCGAGGCGGCGGAGGAGGCCGAGGCGGCCGCCGAGGCCTGCCGCGAGCGCGTCGCCGAGCTCAACGCCGAGTCGAGCGAACTCGGCGAACGCGTCGAGCGGCTGGAGACGGTCTCCGAACTGGGCGACCGTATCGGGGACCTCGAGGACGAGATCGAACGGCTCCGCGACGAGCGGTCGGCCCTCGCCGACCAGAACGACCTCCGCCGCGAGAGCCTCGCGGAGAAGCGGGCCGAGCGGCGCGAACTGGAGGAGGAGTTCGACGAGGAGGGGATCGAGCACGCCCGAGCGGAGAAGCGACGCGCGGAGGAGTACATCGAGAAGGTCGACGCGCGGCTCGAGGAGCTGGGCGAGCGGCGGGACGAACTCCAGAGCGCGTTCGGGGGCGTCGAGGCCGAGATCGAGGAGCTGGAGGGGCTACGGGAGCGCCGCGAGTCA
Organism: Salinirubellus litoreus; assembly: GCF_037335815.1. NCBI lineage: Archaea > Methanobacteriati > Methanobacteriota > Halobacteria > Halobacteriales > Natronomonadaceae > Salinirubellus > Salinirubellus litoreus. Next base: position 2,445,617 of record NZ_CP147841.1, read on the forward strand.
CTCGCCGCGACGGTCGAGCGGCTCGAATCGCTCTACGAGGAGGCCCATCGGCTCCAGGAGACCTACGCCGACCTCCGGTCGGAGCTCCGCCAGCGCAACGTCCGGAAGCTCCAGCGGCTCCTCAACGAGACGTTCGAGCTGGTCTACCAGAACGACTCCTACGCGGGGATCGAACTCGACGGCGACTACGAGCTCACCGTATACCAGAAGGACGGGGAGCCCCTCGACCCGGACCAGCTCTCGGGCGGCGAGCGGGCGCTGTTCAACCTCTCGCTGCGGTGTGCCATCTACCGGTTGCTCGCGGAGGGGATCGAGGGCGAGACGCCGATGCCGCCGCTCATCCTCGACGAGCCCACGGTGTTTCTCGACTCGGGGCACGTCTCGAAGCTCGTCGACCTCGTGGAGACGATGCGGGGGTTCGGCGTCGAGCAGATACTCGTCGTCAGCCACGACGACGAGCTCGTGGGTGCGGCCGACGACCTCGTCACCGTCGAGAAGGACCCGACGACGAACCGCTCGACGGTGGGCCACGAGTCGGACGCGACCGACGCCGCGGCGCTGCTGGGCGAACTCTCCGGTGACGACTGACTCCGGGTCTCGTCGTCCCGCTGGGCCGAGTGGGTAACACACATACCGTGAGCGTTCGTCGGGGGTGACATGGACGAAGAACGCCAGACCCGCGTGGAGGACCTCATGTCGACGCCCCTGCTGACAATCGGCCGGAACGCGACCGTCGTCGAGGCGGCGGCAAAGATGCGCGAGCACGAGGTGAACGCGCTGATCGTGACGACCTCGCCCCCGTCGATCGTCACCAGTACGGACGTCCTCGACGCCGTCGCCGAGGGGCTGGACACCTCTGAACTTCCGGTCTCGGAGATCATGACGCGGTCCGTCGAGACGGTCCCGCCGGACCTCCGACTGGAGGAGGCCGCCGCGATGATGACCAACTTCGGGATCAACCACCTCCCCGTCGTCGACGACGATTTCGTGGGGATGATCTCCTCGACCGACATCGCGGCCCGGCTCGCCTGAGCGGACCCGGCCCCGGGCGCGCACCGGGGGCACCATCGGGAGGCCCGCTCCGGGCGGCGAGTCGCGTCGAACGCACACGGCGGGCTCGAAGCGCCCGGTAGTTTCACGGCGTGTCACTCGTCCACACGCATAGCGATGACGCCGAGCACGTCCGCGTCGAGAGGGGAGGGGACGGACCGGCGTCTCGTCCTGGGGTTGAGCGCGGGCGGGTGGGCGCTCTCGCAGGGAACGTGGCTACTCCTGCCGGCGCTGGCCGTCCCCATCCGCGGGACACTCGGCATCGGCAACGCGGGGCTCGGAGCCGTCATGAGCGTCCTGTGGGCGTCGATCGAGCTGACGCAGTCCCCGAGCGGCCTGCTGAGCGACGAGCTCGGCCACCGGACGGTGCTCGTCCCGACGGTGGTCGCCATCGCGGCGCTGACCTGGCTCGGCGCGCTCCCGGCGTTCCTGGTCCTGGTCGCCCTCGTCGGTGTCGGGACGGGCGCGTTCCCGACGGTGGCCCGGGCGCTCCTGTCCTCGCGGTTCGGCGCGGAGCGGGGGCGTTCGGGGTCTTCGGTGGTGCCGGCGACGTCGCCGGGGTCGCGACCCCGCTCGTCGCCACCGCGGCCATCGCCGCGGACGTCTGGCGTATGACGTTCCTCGTGGTCGGTGCGGGGGTCGCCCTCGCCGGGATCGGTTTCCACCTCCTCCCCGACGAGACGTACTCGTTTCGTCGCCCCTCGATCGTCGATCCCGGTCGGGCCACACTTGCGGAGGTTCGGCGGCCCGGCGTCCCGCTCGCCGTCCTCTGTTACAGCACGTTCGCGCTCGTCTGGCAGGGTACCACGTCGTTGCTCCCGCTGTACGCCTACGGGGCGAAGGGGCTGACGCTCGCGTCGGCCAACGCGGCGCTCTCGGTGCTGTTCCTGATGGGCGTGATCGTCAAACCGACCGCGGGGTGGGCGAGCGATCTCGTGGGCCGGCGCTCGCTGGTCGTCGGGTCGCTGTTCGTGGCGGGCTGTCTCCTCGCCGTCCTCGCGCTGGCGGCCCGTGGTCCGGTCGTCGTGATCGTGACGGTGGCGGCGTTCGGCGGCGCGCTGATGACGTTCCAGCCGGTCATGCAGGCGTACATGATGGGCTGGTTCGAGGCGGCGAGCGAGGGCGGCGCGTTCGGCATGGCCCGCCTCGTCTACGCGGTCATCGCCAGCGCCGGCTCGACGGTCGTCGGGGTCGGAAGCGGGACGCTGGGCTACGATTCGGTGTTCGCCGGCTCGCCATCTGCCTGGCCGTCGCCGCCGTCGCGCTGATCTACGCGACCGCCAGGGCCGACGCTTCGGCATCCGGCTGAACCGTGACGCGTCCCGGCCGACGGTCCGGGCCACTCCTCGCGGAGCGGTCACCCCCGGAGCGTCGCGAGCCCCTCTTCCGCGACGTCCGTGAGTTCGTACCCCCGCTGGCCGACGACTCGCGCTTCGCTCACGAGCCCGGCGGCGGTGAACTCCGCGAGCAGGCCGTGGAGGTCAGACTCGCAGAGGTCGTACGATCCCATCAGGTCGACCACGGCGACCGGTCCACGCTCGTCGAGTTCGAGGAGGAGCCCCAGCGCCCGATCGGAGTGGGCGGCGCGGAGCACACGCCGGGTCGGCTCGGGGACCGCGCGTGCGGCCGTCTCGAGCGGTGACTCGCCCTCGACCGCCGACAGCTCCCCGTTCGGAACGTAGCGTTCCTCGCCCGTCGTCGGGTCCCGGACCCGCGAGGAGTCGCCCGACCGCTTCAGGAGGACGTACCGCTTCCCCTCCTCGTCCTCGACGGTCCGCACGTCAGCCACCCCCTCCCGTATCGCGCGGGCCCCGTTCGGCGGGCTCGTCGGCACCCCTCGTGGTCCCCGCGTCGATCCCCGACCCCTCGTCCGACCCACTGAGACTGGGGTCCCTCGTGCCGTCCGGGCCGTCCCCGTCGTCGCCGTCGTCCCGGTCGACGTACCCCCGGTACCGCCGGTAGGCGAAGGCCAGCGCGAGCGCGCCGACGAGAAACGCGGCGACCCCGGCGTCGGTCCGGCCCTCGAAGAGGACGAGCATGGGGCCGAGCGAGACGCCCAGGAGGCCGACGTTCGTGAAGAGGACGGCGGCCCAGAACGCCTTCACCAGGTCGCCCGAGAGCTCGGCGTCCCCGGAGGCGGGGTCCGGAGCCTCGGGTGCCTCGGGGACCTCGGGCACCCCGGGGCCGAGGCTCTGCGGGTCGAACTCCGCGGGCTCGTCGGGCCAGGGGTCCTCGGACTCCTCCCAGAACGCCCGTTCCTCCGCATCGGCCTCGTCGCTCACTGCTCGACGTGAGGCGCGTGTCGAAGAAAAGTCGTTCGACGGTGGCTCGCGGACGCGGGCCCAGGGGCCCCTAGCAGCAGTCCCGGATACGGACCGTCCGCTTCGACTCGATCCACGCGAGCGGGTTCTGTGCGTCGTAGAGTACGACGCCGTCCTCGTCGTCGTAGGCCTCGACGCGGGCGACCGCCTCGTCTTCGGCGTCGGCCGCCGGGCGCACCTGACCGTCGGACCGCGTGGGCGTATCGACCATGTCGTTGTGTGTGATATCCCTTGACAAGGTAAATCCCTTCTGGCCCCGGCACATGTTGGTCCGGTCTCCCTCGTGCCCCCGGGACCGATCGCCGGCCAGGGGTTCCCGGAACGCCGGCCGGTCCGAACGGGAGGTATTTTACCGGGCCGTGCCAACCCCCGGTATCATGACCGACGGGGATGGGTCCCAGGCCCAGACGACGCTCGGCGATAGCTTCGGCGGGGTGACGACGGCGGAGTCGAGCGACGAGCGACCGGCCGGCGAGGCGGCCCACGTCGCCGGCAACGGGGGTCAGCGGGCCGAGATCGTCGACATCTCCGAGGAGCAGTTCCCGCCCGTCGAGGGGCGGGTCGAGTTCGCGGTCACCCAGGTCGACTACACCGTCGAGGGGTACGGCGACGAGGAGTACCCCGTCCTCCACGTCTTCGGTCGGACGTCCGACCGCGAGGAGATCCACGCCCGCGTCCACGGGTTCCGCCCCTACTTCTACACGCCCCTGGATTCGCTCGACCACGCGACTCCCGGGGAGGGGCCGGTCCTGGCGGGACACCTCCGCGACGGTCGGATCGTGGACGAAGCGCGACTCACCGGCGTCGAGACGTACGGCGACCTGCGGCGCGAGGGCGAGTCGATCGACCCCGAGCGCGAGGACGACGAGATCGTCCTCCACGAGTCCATCCGGGGCGAGGAGCTGGTGAAGGTGTTCGGACAGACCCCGCGGGACGTCGGCCAGCTGCGCGAGGGGTTCGTCCACTACGAGGCGGACATCCTCTTCCCGAACCGGCTGCTGATCGACAAGGACGTCACCTCCGGGGTCTCCGTTCCGGCCCGCGAGACCGACGACGAGAACACCTACAAGATCCACCACACGGAGATCGAGACGGTCGACGTGAGCGCCCCCCTGCGAGTGAACACGTTCGACATCGAGGTCGACGACCGCCGTGGGTTCCCGGAGGACGGCGAGGAGCCGATCGTCTGTCTCACCTCCCACGACTCCTACCGCGACGAGTACGTCGCCTGGCTCTACACCGCCCCGGACGGTATCGAGGGCCCCGAGGACCTCGACGGCTACGAACCCATCGGCGACCCGGTCGACGTGACGGTCCGGAACTTCGAGTCCGAGGCGGCGATGCTCGACGCCTTCCTCGCGTACATCGAGGGGACGGACCCCGACGTGCTCACCGGATGGAACTTCGCGGACTTCGACGCGCCGTACCTGCTCGACCGCATCGAGGTGCTCGCGGAGGAGGCCGACGACGCCGAGGAGTACGACCTCGATATCGACCGGCTCTCGCGGGTGAACGAGGTGTGGCGCTCGGACTGGCAGGGACCGAACATCAAGGGTCGCGTCGTCTTCGACCTGCTGTACGCCTACAAGCGCACCCAGTTCACCGAACTCGACTCCTATCGGCTGGACGCGGTCGGCGAGACCGAACTCGGCGTCGGGAAGGAGCGCTACCCGGGTGACATCGGCGACCTCTGGGAACAGGACCCGACACAGCTCGCCGAGTACAACCTCCGCGACGTCGAACTCTGCGTCGAGATCGACCGCAAACAGGAGGTCATCCCGTTCTGGGAGGAGGTGGCCTCGTTCGTCGGCTGCAAGCTCGAGGACGCAACGACCCCGGGGGACGCCGTCGACCTCTACATCCTCCACAAGGTCCACGGCGAGTTCGCGCTCCCCTCGAAGGGCACCGTCGAGTCCGAGGAGTACGCCGGCGGTGCCGTCTTCGACCCCGTTACCGGCGTCAGGGAGAACGTCACGGTGCTCGACCTGGCGAGCCTGTACCCGATGTGCATGGTGACGATCAACGCCTCCCCGGAGACGAAGGTCGATCCCGATGCCTACGAGGGCGAGACCTACCGGGCCCCCAACGGGACCCACTTCCGGCAGGAGCCGGACGGCATCATCCGGGAGATGGTCGACGAACTGCTCACCGAGCGCGAGCAGAAGAAGTCCCTCCGGAACGAGCACAGCCCCGGCGATCAGGCGTACGAGCAGTACGACCGCCAGCAGGGGGCGGTGAAGGTCATCATGAACTCGCTGTACGGCGTCCTGGGGTGGGATCGGTTCCGGCTGTACGACAAGGAGATGGGCGCGGCGGTGACGGCGACGGGCCGGCGGGTCATCGAGTTCACCGAGGAGGTATCGAACGAATTGAATTATCAGGTAGCTTATGGAGACACCGATTCGATCATGCTGGAACTCGGTCCCGACGTCACGAAGGAGTCGGCCATCGAGCAGTCGTTCGAGCTAGAGGAGGAGATCAACGCCCGGTACGACGAGCTCGCCGCGGAGTTCGGTGCCGAGGAACACCGGTTCCGCATCGAGTTCGAGAAGCTCTACCGGCGGTTCTTCCAGGCGGGCAAGAAGAAGCGCTACGCGGGCCACATCGTCTGGAAGGAGGGCAAGGACGTCGACGACATCGACATCACGGGGTTCGAGTACAAGCGCTCGGACATCGCGCCGATCACGAAGGAGGTCCAGCGGGAGGTGCTGGAGATGGTCGTCACCCAGGGCGACGTCGAGGGCGTCAAGGAGTACGTTCACGACGTCATCGAGGACTTCCTGAACGAGGAGATCACCGTCGAGGAGATCGGTATTCCGGGGGGGATCGGCAAGCGGCTCGACAACTACGACACCGACACCGCCCACGTCCGGGGGGCGAAGTACGCGAACCTCCTGCTCGGGACGAACTTCGGCCGCGGCTCGAAACCCAAACGGCTCTACCTGAAGCGCGTCCACAGCGACTTCTTCGAGCGGATCGAAGCGGAGAAGGGACTCGACCCAGCCGGGAACCCGCTGTACGGGGAGTTCCGTCGGAACCCGGACGTCATCTGCTTCGAGTTCGCGGACCAGATCCCCCCCGAGTTCGAGGTGGACCGGGAGAAGATGCTCGACAAGACGCTGAAGGGGCCTATCGCGCGCGTCCTCGAAGCGCTCGACATCTCCTGGGAGGAGGTCAAGAGCGGACAGGAGCAGACGGGGCTGGGGCAGTTCCTGTAAACCACTTTTCGCTCCACCACTTTTTCCTCCTCGGGCCTGCGGCCCTCGGAGCGGGTGAACCGCGCTCGCTTCTGCTGGACTCGCTTCGCTCGTCCAGAAACGTCCTCGTTCGCTCCCTTCGGTCGCTCACGAAGGACTTCGCTCGCGCGGATGCTACTGCTCCCGATCGCATCTATCGGGTTTGACGGCTATCAGGAAGTCCAGTTAACGTCTGCTGTGTGACCGAAAGCGGTCAGGCATACGCCGAGCGAGCGCCAGCGAGCGAGGCGTTTCACCCGCCCGGAGCGACCGGAGTCCTCGTGAGCGTCAGCGAACGAGGACGTTGGCAGACGAGCGAAGCGAGTCTGCCTGGAGGGAGCGGAGGGCGCAGTTTTTCCCCACGTTTTTCCGACGAGAGGTTCCCGCCGCGCGCCTTCGGCGCGCAAGGGAACCCGAGGAGGAAAAAGTGGTCTCTAGATCCCCTTGCCCATCAGGTGGCTCCGGGCGACGTCGGCGTCCTTGTTCCCGGTCGCGGTGTTCAGCAGGACCACCGTGTCGTCCGCGTCGAAGTGGCCGTCCTCGGCGAGCTTCCACGCGCCCGCCGCAGCCGCCGCACAGGTGACGCCCATCTCCGCGCCCTCGTTCTGCGCGACGGTGACCAGCGAGTCGAGTATCTCCTCGTCGGAGGCCGCGACGGCCCGGCCGCCGGACTCCCGTATCGCCTCGAGTATCCACGGGCTCGCGCCGGGGTCGGGGATCTCGATCCCGCCGCAGATCGTATCCGGAACCTCCCAGGCCTCGTGGTGGTCGCGCCCCTCCTCGAACGCCTCGACGATGGGCGCACACCCCTCCGACTGGGCGGCGTGGAACGCCGGCATCTCATCCGTGAGCCCCAGCTCCTCGAACTCGACGGCCGCCTTGTACATCCCGACGAGACCGACGCCCCCGCCGGTCGGGTAGACGACGTGGTCGGGTACCTCCCAGTCGAGCTGTTCGGGCAGCTCGTAGTACATCGTCTTCTTCCCCTCGTGGCGGTAGGGGGTAACGAACGTCTGGACCGCGTACCAGTCCTCGTGGTCCTCCATGGCGTCGCCGAGGGCGCTCCCGGCGTCGCCGATGCGGCCCTCGACCACGTTCAGGTCCCCGCCGTGGACGTTCACCATCGCCTTGTTGGTGAACCCCGCACGCGTCGGGAGGAAGACGTGCGAGTCGAGGCCGGCGCGGGCGGCGTAGGCGGCCGCGGACTGGCCGGCGTTACCGGCGGAGGCGAGCGCGACCTCTTCTGCCCCGTGCTCGACGGCGGCGGTGACCGCCGCGGTCTGCCCGCGGTCCTTGAACGAACCCGTCGGATTCCGCCCCTCGTCCTTGATGTACACCTCGGCGACGCCGAGCTCGTCGGCGAGCTTCGGTGCCGAGGCGAGCGGGGTCGTCCCCTCGTCCATCGTCACGGCGGTCTCGCGCGAGAACGGGAGCAGCGCGTCGTAGCGCCACATCCCGTCGAACGGGTCGGCCGCCAGGTCCTCCCGGGTGAGGTCGATCGCGTCGTAGTCGTAGGCCGGGTCGAGTATCCCGCCGCAGTCCGGACAGCGGTGGGTCCCCGTCTCGGCGTCGACCCGCTCACCGCAGTCCCGGCAGTCCAGTCCGACGAACGCATCAGTCGTCTCCATACTCCGAGGTCCGAGCCCCCCGGATTAAGTACCTGTCCGTCGCCGCCCGTCGTCCCGGGGGGTAACCGGTTCGCGAGTCCCCGTCGACATCCGAGTCAGGACGCCCCGCGTCGTCCGCACGGGGACAAGTGGTGGCATCCCGTAGCGATCACCTGGTGGAGCTTCCGCGCCCGCCCCGCGTCTCGGCACGGTTTTGTGTTCGCCCGCGGTACCGCCGGACATGACGGACGTAGCGGTCGTCGGAGGAGGGCTCGCGGGGCTCGTCGCCACGAGCCGCCTCGCCGAGGCCGGGGCGCGCGTACGACTGTTCGAGAAACGTGGGAGGGTTGGCGGTCGCGTCCGGTCGAGCCACGAGGACGGGTTCACGTTCGACGAGGGGTTCCAGGTACTGTTCACCGCCTACCCGGCCGCGCGCGAGGAGCTCGACCTCGACGCGCTCTCGCTCCGCCGGTTCGCCCCCGGCGCGACCATCGCCCGCCCGAACCACCGCTCGACGCTCTCTGACCCGCTCCGTGACCCGGGTGCGGCGCTCCACTCGCTGTTCAACCGGGACGTCACCCTGGGCGACAAGCTCCGCGTTCTCCGCCTCCAGCGCGACCTCGCCCGGCGGACCGAGCGCGAGATATTCGCCGGGGAGGACAGCTCTATCCGCGAGTTCCTCGACGAGTACGGGTTCAGCGAGCAGTTCGTCGAGAACTTCGTCGCGCCGTTCTACGGCGGCATCACCCTCGACCGGTCGCTGTCGAGTTCGGCGGCGGTGTTCCGCTACACGTTCAAGATGCTCTCGGAAGGTGCCACCGCCGTTCCAGCCGAGGGGATGGGGACGATCCCCGACCAGCTCGCCGAGCGGGCGCGGGCCGCGGACGCCAGCGTCGAGACGGGTACTCCCGTGGAGGACCTCGACGGGACCGCCCTCGATCTCGGCGGCGAAACGGCCGAATTCGACGCCGTCGTCGTCGCGCCGAACCCCCGTGAGGCCGAACGCCTCACCGGCGTCCCGACCCCCGACGAGGCCCGCGCCTGCGTCACGCAGTACGTCTCCGTCGCGGACCACGACGCGCTCGACACGGGCAAGCGAATCCTCCTGAACGCCGCCGACGAGCGTCCGAACACCGTCGCGCCGATGTCCGCCGTCGCGCCCGAGTACGCGCCCCCCGATCGCGAACTCCTCTCGGCGACGTTCCTCGGCGAGCAGGACGCCGACGACGAGGCGCTGTTCGAGGAGGTGCGTGAGGCGCTCGCGTCGTGGTACCCCGAACACCGGTTCGACGACGCCGAACTCCTCCACACAGACCGCGTCGAGTTCGCGCAGTTCGTCCAGCCACCGGGGTTCCGGGACTCGCTCCCGACGGCCCGGGAGCCGGGCGGCGACGTCTACCTCGCCGGGGACTTCACGCGGTGGTCCTCGATTCAGGGGGCGCTCTCGTCGGGCCGGGCGGCGAGCGAGGCGGTGCTGGCCGACCACGGGCCCTGAGTTCGGGACCGACTCACAGCAGGCTCCGGAACTCCGAGAGCGCCGGGAACGAGAGCGTCTCGTCGGCCGTCTCGTCGCGCACGAGCGGTCGGAACGCCCCGATCCTCCGGGCGAGCGGCGACATCAGGTCGCCGTCCCGAGCGCCGTTGACGGGGGTCCCGGCGGCGAGCCTCGTGAACGCCGGGAGCATCAGCACGTCCGCACCGCGGTAGACCTCCTCGCCGTAGAGGTAGCACGGTCGGCGCTGGCCCTCGATCTCTATGGCAGGGTGGTCGTGGCCGACGATGTAGCGGTCGGCCGCCGACTCCGGTTCCTCGTGACCGTGGGTCACCAGCCAGTCGCCGACGCGGTACTCGGGGTCGACCGGCCCCTTCCAGAGGTCCCCCAGCATCGTGTCGTGATTTCCGGGAGTCACAACCACCTCCGCCCCGGCCTCGCGGGCCGTCGCCCGCAGTTCGTCGAGCGTCTCCATCACCCCCCGCGGGAGCGTCGAGAACGAGTGGAGCAGGTCGCCCGCGATCACCACTTCCTCGGGGTCGAACCGCTCGACGAGGGCGTCGAACCGCCCGGTGACGTCCTCGTGTTCGCCGAGCCGCATCTCGACGTTCGACGTCGCGTCCTTCCCCAGGTGGACGTCCGCGAGGACGAGGGTCGCGGCCTCGGGCAGGTAGACGGCGCGGTCGCGGAACTCGATTCCGTCCGGGACGCTCATTCGCGTTCCCGTACGCCGGGTCGGCTCAAAGCCGTGGCGTCTCTCGCCCGTTACCACCGTGTCGGGTTTTAAGCCGACGTGCGCCGTCGCCGGACCCATGGTCGAGGTCCTCGACAGCAAGCGATCGGCGACGAAGTTCAGGGTGCTCGTCGAGATCGCCGATCGCCAGCCCGCCGTCAACCAGGGGGAGATCGCCTCGGCGGTGGGGGTGACCTCCCAGGCGGTCAGCGAGTACATCCGTGAACTCGTCGAGGACGGCTTCGTCGAAAAGGAGGCCCGCTCGCGCTACCGGGTCACGAAGGAGGGGGTCGACTGGCTGTTCCGACAGGCCGCCGACGTCCGCCGGTTCGCCGAGCACGTCACCGAGGACGTCCTCGGGTCGATGCAGGAGGACGCCGCGATCGCGACGGATCGCGTCTCCGAGGGCGAGGCGGTCAGCCTCTCCGTTCGCGAGGGGCTCCTCCACGCCACGCCCGGCGAGGAGGGTCCGGCGACGGGTATCGCAACCACCGCCGCCGAACCACAGGGAGTGGTCGGCGTCACCGGCTTCGAGGGCGTCATCGACCTCGAACCGGGCGGCGTGATCGTCTTCCAGGTCCCACCGGTCCGGACGGGGACCCCGGGACGGAGCGAGTCGCTCGCGGCCGCCTGCGCCGACGCGGACCTCGTCGTCGCCGCCGGCGTCGAGGCCGTCGTCGCCTGTCGTGTCTCCGGCGTCGAGACCGACGTGCGGTTCGCCGCCGGCGAGGTGGCCGCCGACGCCGCCTCCCGCGGACTCGACGTGGTGGTCGTCGTCACGACCGATTCGGCGGGCCGCGTGACCGACGCGCTCCGGGACGCCGGGCTCGCCTACGAGGTCGACGACCTGTAGCTGGCGGTGTCTGGACGCTCGCTCTCACTCCCGTTTCGCCGTCGCTCGTCAGCAGGTCTGGGGAATAGCCGGGAGTACCTGGCCTACGCCCCGGCGTCCGCCCGGTCGACCTCGCGGGCCTGCACCACCGCCTCGTAGTACGTCGCCGCGTCGGCTTCGACGATGAACCGGGCGAGTTCGGAGAGCTCCCGCCGCTGGGCGAGCGCCCCGACCTCGAACCGGTTGACGGGGTCGTCGACCTCGCCGGTGGCGATTGCCTCTCTCAGCTGCGAGACGACGGCGTCGGTGATGGGTTCTCGGGCCATGATGCGGTCTGGTATCGTATTATGTCGGATCAGGAGGCGTGTTTCCTCGCGGTCGTGTACGCCTCCCGGACCCGGCGGAACTCGTCCTGGCTCCCGCCGTGGTCCGGGTGGACGTCCTTGACCTTCGCTCGGTAGGCCGAGCGTATCTGCGCTTCGGTCGCCGTCCGTGGCACCCCCAGGACGGCGAACGCCCCGTCGACGGGATCCGTCCCGCCGGTGCTCGCCGCCCCGCCGACGTCGTCGTACCTCGCCTCGGGCGTCTCGAACGGCAGCCGCGATCCGAGGTGGACGCCCGGCAGTTCGTGCTCGACCAGCACCGCGTAGGTGGGCGAGCGCTCGATGAGGTAGTACGCGCGGGCGTCGAACGTGATGGCGACGTCGCGTTCCGGGAGGTAGAACTCCACCGTCTCCCCGTCGATCGGGTGGTTCTCGGCGTACTGCTCGCCGATGGCGTCGAGATACTGGCGTATCTCGACCACCCGGCGGGCGTCGCCGCTCCACTTCTCCGATCCGGTCCGTTCGGAGGGGAACAGCCGGTCGCCGACGTAGAACAGGCAGGCGGCACAGAGGCTCACGAGGAGCCCGGAACCCAGGCCGAGGACGAGCCAGCGCGGCAGTCCGAACAGCACCTCCTCAACCACACCCACGGTAGGAGGGGAACGAACAAGAATCCGTCGGGAACGGCCATCCCGTCGGGTACTCCCCGGGCGAACTCATAGGGGTTATCGTAGTTACTCATACTTTCTCGTCCGGGGACCACGCCGCTCGACCCGTGTCTCTGGGTCGAATCCTCCGGCCGGCTACGATAACCCCTATCAGCCGATGTACCGCAGGTCCTCGTCGCTGGGCGTCGGCCCCTGCTCCATCTCCTGGATCTTCTTGACGACCTCCTCCATCTCCTCGGCGCGCTCCTCGAGGGTCGCGTAGTCGACGTCGAAGTCCAGTAACTCCTGGAGGACTTCGAGCACCGCCCGGGCGGACCGTGGATCGACGAGGTAGCCCGAGGTCTCGCCCATCAGACATCCCACGGGGAGCCCGCGGCGCTCGCCGAGGCCGAGCAGAAGCCCGGAGACGCCGACGATACCGCCGGCGGGTTCGTCCTCGCGAAACTCGACGTCACACGCCTCGAGTTCCTCGACCAGGTCGTCCGTCGTGGCCGCCCCGAGCACCGCGTACTCCTCGATGAGCTCGCCGGTCGGGACGCCCCCGAGCGCGAACGCCCGTTCGACGCCGAACTCCCCGGCGACGTCGAGCACGCGGTCGGTCAGCCGGTAGTGGCCGACGCCGTCGCCGGCCTGGTGGTCGCCCGAGAGCACGAGCACGTCCCGGCCGTCGACCTCGACGGCGTAGAACTCGACGCAGGCCAGCGTCGTCCGGCCGTCCTCGACGGTCACCTGCGGCGGGAAGTGCTCGGAGTACAGCCGTCGAACCAGTTCGCCGTCGAACTCCTCGAGCAGGTGCTCGACCGCGAGCTTCCCCACGTGCCCCACGCCCGGGAGCCCCTCGATGAGCACCGGGTCCTCGAGGTCGGGGTCGGCGTGGACCTCGATGTCGAACTCGTCCATACCTCCTCATGGGTAGCCCGCATCATAAGTGCGGTTCGATGCGCGGCTCACCCTACGGAGCGGACCGACAGCGGGGGCGCTCAGTGGTCGTGGCCGTGGCCGACTACTCTCGCCGTCGTCGCTTCGCCCGCCGCCGGTACTCGCCGTAGGGGTCCTCCGGATTGAACCGTGCGGGGGCGCTGTTGACCGCCTCGGCACCGCACGCCGGACAGGTCTCGGCGAGCGTGTAGACCGGCCGGTCGTGCTCGGTCCGCCAGTCGGCACACACCCTGATGTCCGACTTCACGCGACGACGCTACTCCTCGTCGCTGCGCCGCTCGCGGTGGTACTCGGCGGTGCCGCCCGCGGTCCGGATCGACTCGCCGGCCCGTTCCGCGCTCGCCTCGAGCTCGTGTTCGGCCGTCTTGTAGTTCGGGGCCTTCACGCGGATGCGGTACTCGGGTGCGCCGACGTACTCGACGTCGAGTTCGACCTCCTCGGGCACCTCACCGTTGCCCTCGGCGGCCCTGAGCGCCGCTCGGACGTCCTCGACCCCGCTCGGTCCCGGCGCACGGAGGTCCATGTACCCCGTGACCCGGACGTAGGGGACCGAGACGTTCTCACGGGCGGTCTCGACGATGGCCGTGACCTCCTCCTCGGAGAGATCGGTGTCGGTGAGCGCGTCGGGGCCGTGGATGGCCGCCTGCTCGAACCCCTCGTACATCGTGCCGAACTCCGCGAGCAGCTCGTTGGCGACCGCCGCGTACTGCTCGTCCGACATGTCCTCGCCGAACGCGAGCTCCATCCACTTGTCGGCCCGCTGTTCGGCCTTCCACTCCTGGACCTTGTCCGAGCGCTGGTGGTCGTTGACGTCCTTGATCGAGAGGTCGATCTGCTCGGAGCCCTGGTTGACCTCGAGCACCTTGCAGACGACCATCTGGTCGACGTTGACGTGATCGCGGATGTTCTTGATCCACCCGCTGGCGACCTCGCTGACGTGGACCAGCCCGCGCTTGTCCTGGTACTCCTCAAGGTCGACGAAGACGCCGAAGTCCTCGATCTCGTCGACCCGACCGATGACGAGTTCGCCCGGCTCGGGGAAGCCACTGAATTTCATGTGTGGCTCTATCCGCGCGGCGGGCTTAAAAGCGTCTCCACACGACCGCGGCGCTCGACGCGGGAGAGCGGATCCGGAACACGGAGAAGCGGAACCCGAACCGGCCGCCGTTCGTACGGGCGGTCGTCGTCTTCCACCGGTCTTCGCCGAGCTCGGGGCGGGCAACCGACCGGTAGGGTAGATCGTTACGACCGTCCGTCTCAGCGCGCTTCGACGACTTCGAGGAGTTCGCCCTCGACGTCGGCCTCGCCGCCCGTCGGCCGGGCGAGGACGTGCCCGCAGACCGCACACGCGACCTCGGTCGAGGCCTTCCCGAACAGCGTCTGCTCGTTCTCGCAGTCCGGACACCGGACGAGATAGAAGCTCCCGGCCATTATTCCTGGAACTCCAGCCGGCCGGCGCGCCATCCCTCGCGGAGGTGGGCCTTCCCACAGTCCGAACACCGGTACTTCAGGTTCGTCTTCTTCGTCGGCTTGTCCCCGCCGGGCACCTTCGAGAACCGGCCCGCGTTCCCGATGACGGCCGTGTTCCGTCGGGTGCGGCGCGCGTCCCACTTGGTCCCCGAGGAGCGGCCCCGGCGGACCTTCTCGACCTCCACCTCGCGGTGGCCGTCACAGTGGGGACAGTACGTGTTGAAACGGCGTGGCATCTCCATGGTAGCGGGAGTAGCGCGCGCCGGGTTAAAACGGGTTTGGTTTCGGGGTCCCCGTTCTCCGGGTCCTGGTCCGTGGCCCGTCCTCCCGTCGGTGGTTTCCGCCGGGACTACGCGTCACGGGTGCAACCGACGAGAGGGGACTGCAACGACGCCGGCCGACCGGGCCCAGGTCGGCCCCCTTCGAAGCGTTTAATCGGTCGCCCTCGTACTCGCGGGTATGAAGAACCTCATCATCCACGGGGATCCGGGTATCCGCAAGGACGGCGTCATCGAGTACGATGGGGAGGAGCTCGTCCTGTTCAGCGTCGCGCGGCAGGGCGACTGGCACGGCCCCGACCGCGTCCAGCTCTGGTGTACGGTCGGCGCGGAAGCGGAGCGAGAGGACTTCGACCGGCGCAACTACATCCCGATGCACCTGGAGACCGAGAACGTCGACGCCGAGGCGATCACGGTCGTGAAGGCGAAGGGCGACATGGCGGTCTGAGTTCCTCCGGTCTCGTCGGGGGTCCCGGCCGTGGAGGCGAGCGCACGCTCGTTCGGATGGGCGATCCGGCCGTCCCCGCCCGACTCACCCGGCGTGGCCGTTCGTCCGGCCGATCGAGTCGCCGTTCCCGCCGTTCAGCTCCTCGCGGAGCATCCCGAGTTCCGCCACCCGCTCGGCGTGGGCGTTGTGCTGGTGGATGGACTCGTCGTTCGACTGCTCCATCGTCACGACCACGTCGTCGTCGAGTTCGGTGAACCGCTCGACGACCCCCTCGGCCATCGACCGGACGCAGTCCTCGACGAACTTCGCGTTCGCGTGGGAGTGGTAGGTCATGTGGTCCTCGTCGGGTCGCTTGGCCATGTTGTAGATGCGCGCGGACATCGAGTCGCGGGCCACCTCGATCACGTCGACGAGGTCGACCTCCGGCGAGCCGTCGGTGCGGAGTTTGAGCGTGGCGTGACCGCGCTGTGAGTGGCCCGGCTGTGGGACGCGATCGAGGAACTCCTCGACGACGCCCTGCTCGACGTCGAGGTCGCGCAGTACGTCCCGGGCGCGCGATTCGCTCATCCCCTGCGAGCAGGGACAGACCGTCATCCCGACGACGTGCGCGCCGATCTCCTCGTGGGTCCCATCGGGGTCGGCGGTCGCGGAGGCGAGGATGTCCGCGCTGAACTGCGTGGGACGGCCGGACTCGGGGGTGTCCTCGCGGACGACGTACTCGGCCTCCATCTGCACCTCCGCGCGGGAGGTGTAGTCGTGTTTCTCGAGCAGCCGCTCGGCCACGTCGCCACAGAGATCCTCGACGCGGACCTGTCGGCGGCCGAGCGCCTCCTCCAGTATCTCGTCGACGACCTCCATGTTCCGGGACATGTCGATCCCCTTCCGCCAGGAGGGGAGGTCGACGTACACCTCGAACTCGGCCATCAGGACGATCGGTCTGCGATCCTCGCGGTCGAGCTTCACGAGTTTCTCCACGCCGGTCACGCCGACGCGGTTCAACCCGACCGTCACGTCCGGACGCGACGCCTGGACGTCCGGGAGCTGTTCGCTCATCGTCCTCGTCGTAGGGTCCGGGCCGGTTAACGGTTTTGGACCGAACGGCCTCTGTCGGCCTCCTCTCCTCCGATTTTGCCGCTTTATCGGTGGGTTCTCGTACGGACTGTTGTAACGACTCAGCGGTGATCGCTCAGGCAGGGTTGACGACCACAGGTAAAAGACTACAAGAGTCCGTATCAGTCGAGTTTGCCGAGCGCGGCGAAGAAGTCGAGCGGCGGGCCGGCGACCCGGACCGGCTCGTCGGCGACGCCGAGCGAGACCTGCGCGGGCACCTCGAGTTCCCTCGTCGTCCGGCCGTCGCCGACGATCACCGCCGCGGGCGCGTCGTCGACCCGGACGGTCAGGTCGGCGTCGAGCGGAACCGCGAGCGGTGGCATCGGGTCGGCCGCGCACATCTCCGTGACGACGAGCGCGCCGACGTCCGGGTGGACCAGCGGGCCACCCTCGCTGAGGTTGTAGGCGGTGCTCCCGGTCGGCGTCGAGACGAGCACCCCGTCGGCGTGGCTCCCCCCGTACAGCGAGCCGTCGACCCGGACCTCGATGCCAACGCCGCCGCCGCGACCCCGCCGGGGCCCCATCACCGCGACCTCGTTCATCGCCGGCGGGAGCGACCACCCCTCGCCGGTAGCCTCGACCTGCGGGAGTTCGCGCGTGCGTGGCGTGCCCGTCTCGCGGATGCGCTCGACCGCCGCGCGGACCGCCTCGACGGCCTCGTCCGGCGCGACGGCGTTCAGGAACCCGACCTCGCCGAGGTTGACGCCCATCACGGGTGCTCCGTCGACCGCCCGCGCCGCGTAGAGGAACGTCCCGTCCCCGCCGATGCTCACCACGAGGTCGGCGTCGGCGAGCTCCTCGACCGGGACACCCGGGACACCGAGGGCGTCCGCGGTCTCCTCCTCGATGCGGACGGACGCGTCGATCGCCCGTCGAACGTCGTCGGCGAGTCCCGCCGCGCGGCGGTTGTTCCGCCTGGCGACCACGCCCACGCTCACCCCTGTCATCGGTCGGGCTTCGACCTCACACCAGAAAAACGACGCGAAACTTAAACCCCGACGGACGGAACCTCCGGGTATGAACCGATCAGGGGGGGTGCCGGGGTGAGCGACGGCCCCGGGGACTGGTTCGGGGACGGTCCACCCGACGAGGACGACGGCGAGAGCGCGTCGGCGGTCGACCCCGACCCCGACCCCGACGGCGACCCGCCCGACGGCGGACCGACGATGTCCGGCGGCGGGGACCCCTTCGACGACGACAGCCCCTTCGATGGTGGCGGGGACTCCTTCGTCGACGACGACTTCGAGCGTGCGTTCGACGCAGGGATGGGCAGTTCGGGGTTCGACGAGGAGTTCGACTCGGACATTCCCCGCGTCGACCTCGGTATCGAGGGACTCGACGAGATGATCCTGGGCGGCGTCCCCGAGCGGTCACTGCTCGTCGCCATCGGTGCCGCCGGGACCGGCAAGACCACGTTCGGTCTCCAGTTCCTCCACCAGGGGCTCGAGAACGGCGAGAAGGGTGTCTACATCACCCTGGAGGAGGACCGCGAGGCCGTCCTCCGGGCCGCCGAGGAGAAGGGCTGGCCGTTCGAGGAGTACGTCGCGGACGACCGGCTCGCCGTGGTCGACCTCGACCCCATCGAGATGGCCAACTCCCTCGCATCCATCCGCAACGACCTCCCGCGGCTCGTCCGCGAGTTCGACGCCGAGCGGCTCGTGCTCGACTCGGTCTCCCTGCTCGAGATGATGTACGACGACCAGGCCGAGCGCCGGACGGAGGTGTTCGACTTCACCAAGTCGCTCAAGGACGCCGGCGTCACGACGATGCTCACCTCCGAGGCCAGCGAGAACAATCCCTACAGCTCCCGCCACGGGATCATCGAGTACCTCACCGACGGCGTGTTCGTCCTCCAGTACGTCCGCTCGGAGTTCCGCGAGACCCGCCTCGCGGTCGAGATACAGAAGATACGCAACGCCAATCACTCCCGGGAGACCAAACCGTACGAGATCACGAACGAGGGCATCTCGGTGTATCAGCAGGCGTCTATATTTTAACAACCATCTTTTTCCGCCTCGGGTTGCCGGCGGAGCCGGCAACCACTCGGCGCAAAAACATGGGTGAAAAAGGCCGCTCGCTCACTCGCTTCGCTCGTTCGCTCGCGGTACAGTCGACTAGCCTCGATTTCCTTCTCGGTGAGCCGTCGCGGGGGTATTGTCTCCGAGGGCGGGTCGACCTCGACTCTCCGGGCGTCCTTCGCTACTCGTCTTCGTCGTCCTCGTCGTCGTCCCCACTCCCGTTGTCCGTCTCGTCGTTCTCACGATCGGTCGGCACCCCACAGAGGTTCCCCTCCTCGTCGAACCGCTTGGCGCGGAGGAACCGTGCCCGGTAGCGGTTCGCGGGCTCTTTGGTGTCCGCTTCCCGTATCTCGTCGGCCCGGCCGTCGGCGACGGCGTCGACGATCTCCTCGATCTGTTCCTTCTCGCTCGGAGTCAGCTCGAACTCGTACGTTTGTTCCGACTCCCCTTCGAGCCGCGTCCAGCGACGGGCGGCCGCGATGACCAGCGAACAGGGCTCCCGGCAGGGGAAGACGCCGTCGCCGCCGTCCACGTCGAGGTCGGTCTCCTCGTCGTACTGCCACTCGCGGCGCTTGAGACACTGGGAGTCGACACAGCAGGCCTCGGCGACCCAGTTCACGTGGTCGTGGCCCTCGCCCCGATCCCAGGTCTTCACGAGGCCGTAGATGCCAGTCTGTCGCTCGACCGTCTCGCGCCAGTGGCTCACGTCGAGCTCCCCCTCGCGTTCGAGGTGCCAGTTGGCGACCGTCGCCGGATAGACGTACTCGACGGCGTCGGTGAGCGCCGCCCCGTCGAGGTCGGCGAACGCCCAGCCCGTCGGGAGCGTGGGCGCGGTCTTCAGCGGCCGGTAGCGACCCCGGTCATCGTACGTGACGATCTCGCGGGCCTCCCGCGGATCCGCGTGGACCTCCAGCTCCGCGAGCTCCCGTTCGGCGTCCTCGACGTTCCGGAGGTGGTAGCGGCGCTCCCCGTTCTCGCCGAGTTCCGCCTCGACGGAGAGCTCCCCCCAGGTCCGGGAGAGCCCGTCCGCGAGCGCCTGGTACCGCTCGGGGACCGCCCGCTCGTCGGCCGCCTCGACCCACCGGAGGAACGCCCGGTCGGCCTCGCCCCTGGTTCCGGTCGTCCAGTAGTGCCAGTTCGAGACGTACCACGGGCTCCCCTCGCAGGCCTCGCGGAACTCCCGCTCGGTGAGCCCCTCGTGGCGGGCGCTCGGCGTCTCGAAGGTGTACCCGCCGTCCTCCCTGGCCACTCGGAGGCCGTCGAACTTCACCCCGGTCTCGGCCGCCTCGAGTAGCGCCGAGAGCTGGTCGGTGTGCATACCCTACCTCGTCGCCGTACCGTGATAAACGGGGCGCTCGGCGCCGGTGATCAGGCCCCGAGACGCTCGTGCCGGGTTCTCGCGTCGCCCGGGATCCCCGTC
Organism: Salinirubellus litoreus; assembly: GCF_037335815.1. NCBI lineage: Archaea > Methanobacteriati > Methanobacteriota > Halobacteria > Halobacteriales > Natronomonadaceae > Salinirubellus > Salinirubellus litoreus. The sequence continues at coordinate 2,465,562 of NZ_CP147841.1, forward strand.
ACCTCGCTGTCGCGCTCCGCTGCGTTCCGCTCGGCTCCCTCCGGAACGACCTCGGCTTCGTCGAACTCGCCGAGCCGGTCGCGGGCGAGGTCGAGCTCCCCGCGGACCAGCGTCCGGTCGGAGCCGAGCCGTTCGGCACGCGAGAGCGCCTCGACGGCGTCCTCCGAGAGTCCCCGTTCGTTGTAGAGGACCCCGAGGTTGTACCAGGCGTCGGCGAGCCGGGGGTCGAGTTCGACCGCCCGCTCGGCGTGTTCGAGGGGGTTCGAGGAGTCCCCCGACTCCCAGAGCGCGTACGCGAGGTTCGTCTCCGCGACGGCCGCCACGCCCGGGTCCGGGTCGAGCGAGAGCGCCTCTCGGTGTGCGCCGGCGGCCTCGTCGTACTCGCCCAGTTGCGCGTGGGCGACCCCGCGGTTCACCCACGCCTCGACGGCGGCGGGGCTCTCGGGTGCGAACCACGCGACCCGGGCGAACGCGTCGATGGCCGACTCGTACTCCTCGATCGCGAGGTAGCCGAGCCCCACTTCCAGCAGGGCGTCGGGGTCGACCTCCTCCGGCGCGTATCCATCGGGATCGAGCAGGTCCGCGAGTGCGTGCGAGTCGGTCGGGTCGACGCGACGCGAGTCCCCGTCACCGTCGAGTTCGAGCGTGAACCCCGCGTACGGGTCGCCGAACCCCGGTCCCGAGGAGAAGCGGTGCTTTCGGGCGTGAGTCATGGACTCGGGAAGGCGGCCAGCGGGGATAGCGGCGTCGGTGATGTCCACCCGGGTCGCGAGGACGCTTCGTCAGCGGCCAACGCGGCCTCGACCGTCGGGAGTCGTCGGAATCGCCGCCTCAGCCCTCAGCCGTCCGCCTCCGCCCGGAGCGCCAGCAGACCGGCCGGTCCGACGACGAACACGCGCCCGGCCGCGACGACCGGCGAGGAGAACGCGGTCACGGGGACCGAGGAGGTCCGCCACCGCACCCGATCCGGGGTCGGGAAGCCGTCGACGTCCCTGCGGAACGCTCGGACGCCCCCGGTCGCGGCGAGGACGCTCTCGTCGGTCACGACTGGCGCGGCCGTACCCTCGCTCGGGAGGTGGGCCCGCCAGTTCGTCTCGCCGGTCCCGGCGTCGAGTTCGTGGAGGTCGTTCCCGGCCACGTAGACGTCCCCGTCGTCGGCCGCGGCGGCGGCGCGGCTATGGAGGTCGCGCCGCCAGCGGATCTCGCCCGCGCGGTCGACGGCGACGGTCCCCTGCCACCCCGTCTGGACGACGCCCTCGTCGTCCACGACCGGAGCGGCGTACGGCGTGTCGACGGGAACCCGCCAGCGCTCCTCGCCGCTCCCGGGATCGAGCTTCACGAGCGCGTCCCGGTCGGGGACGTACACGCCCTCCCCGGTGACGGCGGGTGCGACCTGTGTCGCGGTCGAGTCGCCGAGGTTGTACTCGTCGTAGACGAGCGGCTCCAGGGAACGGTGCCAGCGCTCGGTGCCGTCCGGCGCGAGTCTCACACAGGCGGTCGCGCTCCGGACGTAGACGTCGCCGTCGACGACGGTTGCGCCGTACGTCCGGTCGTCGCCGACGCGGTGTACGTCGAGAATCCCGCCGTCGTCGAGCGAGAGCACGGTCACGGCCGCCGGTGACGGATCCGGGCCACTCGACTGACGTGCGGCCTGTGTCGGAACGTAGAGCCGCTCACGATCCGGGTCGAGTGCGGGCGCGCCCGTGACCTCGGCGTCGGGGCCGGAGGCCTCACTGTCGGGGTCGGGGACCTCGCTGTCGAGACGCCTGGACCATCGCTCGTCCCCGTCCGGCGTGACCGCGAGGACCTCCCGATCGGTGCCGAAGTAGACCACTCCCTCGTGGACGACGGGCGGGGCGTACGACCAGCCGGCCGGGATCAGGATCCCGTGGTCGTCGGGTTCCGGCGCGCCGCCGGCGACGCGGTTGGTGTTCCCGGGACTGTTGCCGTACGTGAGCCAGTCGCCGTCGTGGAACGCCGCGATCTCGGCGCGTCCGCCGAGGAGGCTACAGCCGGCCAGGGTGCTCGCTACCGCGGTCCCCGAGGCGGCGAGGAACGCGCGGCGCGACGGACTGGATCGGGCCGAATCGAACGAGGGCGAGTGGAAGCGTGGCTGATCCGAACCCCTGGAGGGCGGGGCGGGGGACACGCCCGGGAGTTGCGGCGCGGCGCGAGAAGTGTCTTGTGTCCCGGTCACTTCGGAACCACGACGAATGTGATAACCCGCTCAGTCGTCGGCGCTCGCCGCCCGCGTCCGCTCGCGAACACGCTCGATGGCGTCGCCGACGTCCGCGCCCGCCTCGGCCGCCCGTTCGAGCACCACGTCGGCCATCAGCGCCTCGGTTCCGACCGCACCGGCGTACCATATCCGCCGCCCTTCGACCTCGGCGGGGACGTCGTACCCCTCCCGGTAGTCGTCGGTGAGCCCCATGTCCTCGGGGATGTCCTCTTGGGTGTGGAAGCCGTCGGCGATGAACAGCGGGACGACGACCACGTCGTCGGTCGAGAACAGGGTGGCGACGTCGTCGACCTCGGGTTCCTCGTCCATGAAGACGGCCATCACCTCGTCGAACCGGCCCGACGCCTCGATGCGGTCGGCGTGGTACTGGATCGCCTTCGCGGAGTTCTCGTTGCGCTCGGTGCCGTGGCCGACCACGGCGAGGCCGAACCCCTCACCCACGTTCGGATCTCCCGTGACCGTCTCCGCACGGCGGACGATGACGTCCGTCATCGCGTCGTGGGTCCCCACCGGCCCGCAGTAGTGGATCGTCTTACCGACGTCCGTAGCCCGAAGAGTCGCGTGGGTGGCCGACGTCCCGTCCGACTCCCACTCGGCGACGTCCCATTCCTCCAGGCGAAGTTCGCGCGGGATGACCTGCTCGGTGAAGTAGCCCTCCGAGACGAACATCGGGACCACGTACACCTCCTCGGCGTCGATCGTCCGCAGCGCCTCGCGGAACGAGGGTTCCTCCTTCCAGAACGCCGTGACCACCTCGTCGAACGCGCCCGAGTCACGGACGGTGTCGGCGTGCCGGTACGTCGGCGTCGAGGACTCGGGGTTGAGGTGTGACCCGTGGGCGACGATGAGGAGTGCCTGTCCGGTCATGGCTGGAGGGAGGTGTCTGCGCTTCTTGGGGGTTTCGACAGGTGGCCTGGGATGCCGGTATGAGCATAAACGGTACCTCCTCGAAAGCCCCGAGGCGCTGGACTCGGGAGGCTCGCCCCTTTCGTTCCCGCCCGATAATGGCTGATCGGTCGGCAAATCCGGGTGGGAATGAACGCGGGAGCTTTCGAGGTGGTATTTTCAACCTGTACACGCTTGCCCGAACATCGTCATCGGCCGCCCCCTCCCCCCGTCACCGATGGGTTTTCCTCGCCCGGGACCCGCCCTCGCGCATGACCGTCGCCGCCGAGACTCGCCGGGCCGTTCGCGCGAGCCCCTTCCTCCGCGACGCGCTCCGCGCCGGCTGTGTCAACTACACCGCCGCCGCGCGGTTCCTCGACCTCGGCGACGAGGAGGCCGTCGCCGCCGCGCTCAGGCGGTACGCCGAGGATCTGCCCGACTACGAGCGGCCCGCTACCGAGGGACGGGTCAGGGTGAACATGCGCTCGGGGCTCGGCCCGACGGACGACCCCGGCGAGGCGCTGCTCCGGGTCGCCGACACGCTCCTCGCTCCCGGTACCGGCGACCTGACCGGTATCACCGCGACGGGCGACGGCGTCGACCCCCGGACGCTCGGGTACGTCCTCGCCCGCCTCGACGCCGAGGGGGTCGCGGTCGGCGCGGCGGGGGCGACCGATGGCGTCCTCCTCGTGGCCGTGAACCGCCGCGACGGCCCCGACGCGATCCGGTTCGTCGAGGACGCGCTGGGGTGAGGTGCGTCCGGACGGTCGCATCCGGCGTCCGATGGTTTCGGGGGATCCGACCGATCACGTTCGCCGGGCATACAAGTGGGATCGCCGAAGTCGCCCCATGTCCCCGACCGATACCGCCACCGCCGACGAGCCGGTCCTCGTGGACCTCGAACTGACCCGCGGGCTCACCATCCAGATGACCGCGGTCGGCACGCTCGGGATGGTGTTCGGCTGGGCGGCGTTCAGCGCGATCTACCAGGCGGGGACCGGCGTGCCGCCGACGTTCCGGTTCGCCCCGCCGGGCGTGGGCTGGTGGAACGAGGCGCTCGACGTCCTCGTCCTCCTGTTCCTCGGCACCGTGTTCATCGTCCCCCACGAGTGGCTCCACGGGCTCGCCATCCGCTACTACGGCGGGAAGCCGCGATACGGCGTCGGGCTCGCACACTTCATCCTGCCGTACGCCTACGCGACGACCGACCACGAGTTCTCCCGGAACGAGTTCGTCGTCGTCCTCCTGACGCCGCTGGTCGGGCTGACGCTCGTCGGTGTGCCGGTCATGCTCGCCTTCGAGTGGGGGTGGCTGGTCGTTCCCCTGGCGCTGAACGCCGCCGGGGCGGTCGCCGACGTCTGGATGACGCTGACGGTCCTGAGCTACCCCGCGCACGTCCGCGTCCGGGACCACGAGGCCGGCGTCAGTATCGTCGGCCGGGCGGGTGACCGGACCCGGGCGGTGTCGGTGACGGCGCTCGCCTGGGACGCGCTTTCGGGGGCCGCCGTCGCGGCGTTCGCCACCTTCCTGACCCTCGGAATCGGGGGGCCGCTCGTCCTCTCTGTGCTCGGCATCGAATCGCTCACTGTCGGCACGCCCGGGACGTTCACGTACCTGTTCTCGTTCGTCAACACGCCCGACGAGATCTCGCTGGGCGTCGGCCCGGGCGTGCTGAGCGTCGGCGCGCTGGTCGGGCTGACCTACGCGCTCGTGCGGAGCTACCGCCGGGGGAGGGGAACGTCACACGGGGCGGAGACGCGGTGAGGCGCGCCACCGACGGGGATCCGGATGGGTTCCGACGAGTTCAAACGCCCCCCACCAGTACTCCCGGGCATGTCGCTCCGCGTGACGAACACGCGAACGGGTGAGCGCGAGGCGTTCGAGCCGCAGGATCCCGACGACGTCCTCCTCTACTACTGCGGCCTGACGGTCTCGGATCACGCGCACCTGGGCCACGCCCGATCGTGGGTCCACGTCGACGTGATCCACCGGTGGCTCTCCCACCTGGGTTACGGGGTTCGCCACGTGGAGAACTTCACCGACGTCAACGAGAAGATCGTCGCCCGGGTCGGCGAGGACGACCTCGGTGACTCCGAGCGCGAGGTCGCCCGCCACTTCACCGAGAGCGTGATCGAGGACATGCGTGGGCTGAACCTCCTCCGCGCGGAGGTATACCCCCGGGTCTCCGAGCACGTCCCCGAGATCGTCGACCTCGTCGAGACGCTGATCGAGGCGGGGTACGCCTACGAGTCGAACGGGTCGGTCTACTTCGACGTGACGACGTTCGAGGGCTACGGCGAGCTATCGAACCAGAAACTCGACGAAGTCGAGGCCCAGGGCGACCCCGACGAGCGGAGTGAGAAGCGCCACCCCCAGGACTTCGCGCTCTGGAAGGCCGACGGCGTCCCCCCCGAGTCGGTCGACGAACACCGGAAGACGGACGCGCCGGAGCCGGACGACTATCCGACCGGCGAGACCTGGGACTCGCCGTGGGGCGAGGGCCGGCCGGGCTGGCACATCGAGTGCTCGGCGATGAGCATGACCCACCTCGCGCCGACGCTCGACATCCACGCCGGCGGACGGGACCTCGTCTTCCCCCACCACGAGAACGAGATCGCCCAGAGCGAGGCGGCCACGGGCGAGACGTTCGCGCGCTACTGGCTCCACACCGCACTCCTCGAAACGGGCGGCGAGAAGATGTCCTCCTCGCTCGGCAACTACTTCTACGCGAAGGACGCCCTGCGCGAACTCGGTGTGAACGTCCTCCGCTCGTTCTTCCTCGCGGCACGGTACAACGCCCGCCAGTCCTACGGCGAGGGGGCCATCGAGGAGGCCGAGGAACGCTGGGAGCGCCTGGAGCGAGGGTACGACGCCGCCGTCGGAGCACTCGACTCGCCCGACGCCGGTTCGAAGGTCGAGGACGACGAGCTCCGGGCGGACGTCGTGGACGTCCGCGAGCGGTTCGAGGCGGCGATGAACGACGACTTCAACACCCGCGAGGCGCTGACGGCACTGCTCGACCTCGCGGGGGCGATCAACCGCCACGTCGAGGCCGACGAGTACGACTACCGGGGGCTCCGCCGCGCGGTCGAGACCTTCGAGGATCTGGGTGGGGATGTCCTCGGGTTCGTCTTCGAAGGCGAGGCGGAGGGTGAGGTACTCGTCGGTGACCTCGTCGAACTCCTCCTCGGCGTCCGCGAGCGCGAGCGCGAGGCCGGGAACTACGACCGCGCCGACGCCGTCCGCGACGACCTCGAGGACCTGGGGATCGAGATCCAGGACACCGACGACGGGCCGAGCTACCGGCTCTGACGGCTCCCGTTCTCCCCCGAGTCGTCATCCGTGGGGCTGCCTCGGTTCCCGAGGCGGCCACACCGCTTATTCGACCCCTCCGAGTACCACGATCATGCATCACCGGCGAGCCCCCGCGGGCCTCGTGCTCGCCTTCCTCGTGCTCTCGAGCGGCTGTATCGGGTTCCTGGCCGGGGAGGAGCCGGCGACCTTCGAGGCCGACCCCGTCGAGGTGGCCGACGCCCGGCAGTCCGGGGCCGGCTACGAGACGGTCAGAGTGGGAGCGAACACGGCCACCCAGTCGTTCACCGTGGCCGGCGAGACGCGGAACGTCACGGTGACGAACCACGTGGCGAGCTACCAGCGGGCGGTCGACCTCGGCCCGCTCGGCGAGGCACCGTTCGCCCGGTTCACCGTCCTCGCCACGCCGCAGGTCGAGGTCCTGGGCCAAACCCTCAACCCCGTCGAGGGGCTCTCGAACCGCGACCTGGCGCTCCGGCTCCAGTCCCAGTACGATTCGATCGAGGACGTGCGGTTCGTGGGTAACCGCACGGTCGAGATACTCGGCGAGCCCCGGACGGTCTCGCGGTTCGACGCGACCACGACCGTCGCCGGCGTGGGGATCGACCTCGCGCTACACGTGACGAAGTTCCAGCACGGCGGGGACTTCGTGGTGGCCATCGCCGTCTACCCCGCCCGACTCGACGGCGAGGCGGCCCGCGTCGAGGCGATGCTCCGCGGCATCCAGCACGAGACGGGGGACTGATCCGGGACCACGGCGGGCGCACGCTTTTCACCCGCCCGCGACCGACGGGTGGTATGCGACCCAACGTACCGCTCCTCGCGGGTACCGGGCTGGTCGTCCTCGGGACGCTCGGCTACGCGGTGGGCGTCGTCGCCGCGTACCCCGGGCGGTCGCTCGCCGTCGCGGGCGTGATGGTCGGCATCGCGCTGCTCGCCGTCGGCGGCGGCCGGACGGGAGGTGATCGGTCGTGATCCGCGCGATGGTGTTCGGGACCGACCGCGAACTCGTCACGTATGACGACGACGGCCCCGAGGCGCTCCGGGCGGCCAGGGCCGCGACCGGGACGACGTGGGTCCGGGTCACCGACGCCGCGCCGGGGGAGTTCGAACGCGTCGCCGACGCGTTCGATATCCACCCGCTCGTGGTCGATGACGTCCGCGGCGACGTCCGGGCGAAGACCGAGGAGTTCGGTGACTACACGTTCACGCTCGTCAAGGACGCCGAACTCCGGCGGGGCGAGCAGACGTTCGACGAGGAGGTCCGGGCGGATCCCGTCGGCGTCGTCTTCGGCGAGGACTGGGTCGTCACGCTCTCGGCCTCACGGGCCGATGCCGTCGAGCGGGTCTGGGAGCGGGTCGGTCGCGGCGACGAGCGACTGCTCGAACGCGGCCCCGACTTCACCGCCTCCCGTGTCGTGGACGTCCTCGTCGACGAGTACTTCGAGATCCTCGACGCCATCGAGCGCCAGATCGAGCGGATCGAGGAAGACGTCACCGTCTCGACCGACATCGAGACCCTCGAGGCGATCAACGCCGTCCGGCGCGACCTGCTCGCGTTCCGGAAGATCGCGTGGGCGGCGCGGGAGGCCACCAACGTCCTCTCGCGGGGCGACCCCCGGCACGTCCGCCCGGAGACCGAGAAGTACTGGCGGGACGTCTACGACCACCTCGTCCAGGTCGTCGACCTCATCGAGACCTACCGCGACCTCGCCCGCGGCGCGCGGGACATCTACCTCAACACCGTCTCGCAGTCGACCAACGAGGTGATGAAGGTGCTGACGGTCATCGCGACGATATTCCTCCCGCTCACGTTCGTCGTCGGCGTCTACGGGATGAACTTCTCGGGATCGCCGTACAACATGCCCGAACTCGGCTGGACGTTCGGCTATCCGTCGGTGATGATCGGGATGGTCGGCGTCGCCGCCGTCATGCTCCTGCACTTCCGACGGCGAGGCTACCTGTAGTAACTGCACCTACAGCCCCAGGGCGAGCGGTCCCATCAGAACTCCCATGAGAAGAGATAGAAATCTACTAATATATTTCGGCGATTAAATCAGCCCTTCCTGGACCAATCCCGGAGGATAACCGATGATAGCGAGGGAATAACTCGCTAAATGTTCTTTGGTCTCCCTCTTGATTTCTCAGTAGCACCGGATTCCTCGATTTGGCCGCCCCTGACGCGCTCAGTCGTGGCGACGAAGGTAATGGCCCAGATGGCAATCAGAAGGCCGCTGACCGACCCGAGACTTGACGATGCGTCGGGGAAGACCGCCGAACTCACCCCGAGATAGAGAGCAACGAACCCCGATATCCAGGCGGCGAATCGCCAGTCACGCCGTCGGAAGACTGCCAGCCCGCCCCACACTGCGATAGCGAACGCCCATATGGCAAGGTCGCCGTAGTGCCCTCTGAGGGCGTCTTCCCCGGTGAGCGTGAACTGCTTGAGGAGTTCTTGGCCGCCGTAGACGATCAAGAAGATAGCGCCAACGACCCACAGCCCGACTAACAGTCGGTTCGGCGACCTCACACGGTCGAATCGGAGCACGGACCGTCCTGCCGGATGCAGCACCAGCGGTACGAGGGCGATGGCAGCCACTACGAGCGTTAGTGTAGCGAAGACAGTGCCGGTCGCAAACCCGATGACCCCCGAAAGAACCGTGATAGTAGGGAGCAATAGGATGGCGTTCACCCGCTCAATCGGCCGGTAGAACTGGACCGCCATGCCCAACAAGGCCGTCCACGCACCGGCCATGGTGACCAGACCGAAAATTGAGCGATTGCCGAGAGAGCCTGTCCAACCAAGGATGATATGTGGTAAAAACTGACCAAGGGTGATGCCCACCACGGCGATAGCGACGACGACCGCAACGTAGAACGCGTAGCGCCGGATGGGCGTGTTGGTGTCAGTACCCGAGGACATGCTGTTCATAACTATCGGTTGGTGGGGGGTCGGATCTCGAACGCCGGACAATATTGGTTCGCGAAGAATTATTGTATAGATCTATTCGATCATATAGTCGGATAGAAAATATTTCTGATAAATTCATCCGCTGTATACGGCATGCTGTTCCTGACGGCATAGCTCGCCTGGGTGCTACTGCACGAGTAACGTACTGCTCGTGGAGCACCGTCGACGAAATAGTATTCCGACGAAGTAGGATAGAATCGTTACTCTCCATCGTTCGTTCTTGCATTCACGTAATTGATGCTTCCAACGTAGTGGTGGAACCGGATTACTCTCCCGTTCACCACCTCCCAGACGTCTGCCATTGGCGCCTCAAAGCGTTGGCCGGATTCGGCCTGAATTCCGCAGTGAGTGACGAGCGCAATGACCGTATGGCCGTCGACGATGAAGCGATCTTGCTCGATCTCGAACTCCTTCCACTCGCCGCCGAGCTCAGTGAACAGATTTTCCATCACTTCATCGGGACCGTGGTACGTGCCGCCGTATGTCCCACCCTCGGGCTCAACCCACTCGACATCTTCGTCAAGTGCAGCAATAATCTCGTCGAGGTCACCTCGTTCAACGGCCTCGTAGATACCCTGAACTACGTCAACACTGGTTCGTTGGCCGGTGGACATGGTCGTTATTGTCTGATGGAGGATGCTACATTATAACACGGATTGAACGAGGTTCAGACCGTGATGATGTTCACAGTGTAAACGACTACACCGGCACATAGGCTGTATCTGAGCGTGTCACTATTCGCTATCTCCACCGCGCCGGGGATGATGCCGCGAGTTCTGATATCGACAGCGGTTTAATGACCGAACTCTCGACAGAAGATTGATCGACAGCAGGCTTAGGTCACTTCGAACCCCTAACGACGCCGAGGGTCCCTGGCAAGAGGGGCCAGTGAGTAACTGGGCTACTCTTCGGTGGTGACTCCGCTCCGTAATCAGACGAGGTATCATTCGCTGTGACTCCCCCGGAGAAGAGACAGATGTTCGGATGATACAATTCTCCGGAGGGTATCTAACCCCCGCAACCACCGTTCACTCCGCGATACGGACCGTCGTAACTCTTTCCAGCGAGATTGCCGGACCGTGAGATGCTTTTAATACACTATCGGTTCGCTCGTTACGACGATACCGAATCGTGAGGGACCCTATGAAGACCCTTGACGAACGGTTATCCGGTGAGCTCCTCGCGAGTCACCGGTCTCGCCTCTTCGCGACAGGTCTCGAAGAGGTCGACCGCCCACTCGTAGACGGCCGCGTTGTCGGATACTATTCCCCCTTTGATGACCCCCTGCTCGTCGGTGAGATTGATTCCTACCGTGCCATCGACAATCCCGACCGACATCGGCACGTCCTCGTAGGTGTAGAACCGGGTCTCCTCTTCGGCGAGCATTTCGCGAAACTGACGGGCGGAGGTCGGATGGTTCAGGACGATATCGAGGACCTCGGGCGTGATCACCATCTTCAGTCGCGTTTCTCCGTGAACCGTCGATTCCCAGTGGTTCTCGACGAACACCGGGGCGACCACGGTCGCCACACCCCGAACGTGGTCGCCGGAGCGATGGAATTCGAGGACCCGTCGGATGAAAACGGTCGCATCACCCCCGTCGAGCATGACGAGTTCAGCATCGCGGAGACACCTGACGTCGAACGTTAGCAGCTCGGATGGGAACCACTGCAGTGGTTCGTGCAGGCGACGTTCGGCTTCCATCTCGTCGACAAGGCGAATGAACTCGTCGTGGACCCACTCGCCCAGAGGTGTCACCTCATACTCCCGCCCGGAGCGTGTGATCCAGTCTCGGTCTTCGAGTTCACGGAGAATACGGGTGATCGTCACCCGCGACGCGTCGACCCGGTCGAGCAACTCGCTACGGGGCCGGGGTGCCTCGACGAGCGTCTCGAAAGCCGCCACTCGGTTCTCCGAGTTCGCGAGGAACGCGATGTCGTCGAGTGCGGCGTCCATATCTCCGGTCTCTTGTAAGAGAGTATGAATCTAGGGTGAGGCGGTGCGGCGTCACCGCGGGTCAGAACCAAGATGGTACCCGTCGAGGCATACACCGATCCACATGTGGCAGGGGAGGCCGAGAGAAACAGCATCGGTCTCGTTCGTCGCTGATTTCCGGTACTCGACCCCGAACGGGGGATCACATCCCAATACGTTCATGGCGTATACACCGAACACACCGTGGTAGATGTAAATACAGTAATACCATGCAATCGGTGACTAACCCTCGTCTGAGGGTCCATGGCGACACCAATAAGTGACGTCGAGCAGACGTCCATCGACACGTTTCAGGAGACGTTACGAGGCGCCCTAGTCCGTTCCCACGACCCGGAATTCGACGAGACTCGGGCGATCTACAACGCAATGATCGACAAACAGCCGGGGCTGATCGCCGAGTGTACCAGCACCGCCGACGTAATTGCGGCCGTGAATTTCGGTCGTGAACACGAACTCGATATCGCAATCCGTAGCGGCGGTCATAACGGGCCTGGGCTGGGTTTGGTAGACGACGGACTGGTCATCGACCTCTCGAACATGACGGGAATTCGTATCGATCTCGACGCGAAGACCGTGCGGGTCGAGGCTGGTTGCACGTGGGGCGATGTCGACCACGCCACTCACCCCTTCGGACTAGCGACAGTCAGTGGGATTATCTCCACGACCGGCGTTGGGGGCCTGACACTCGGTGGGGGCCACGGCTACCTGACCCGCAAGTACGGCCTGACGATCGATAACTTGCTGAGCGCGGACGTCGTGCTGGCCGACGGCTCCCTAGTGCACACCAGCGAGGACGAGCACCAGGATCTGTTCTGGGCGCTCCGGGGCGGCGGTGGTAACTTCGGGGTCGTCACCTCGTTCGAGTTTCAGCTCCATCCGGTGGAGACGGTGATCGCCGGACCGACGTTCTGGTCGATCGACGCAGTTGAGGCCACTATGCAGTGGTATCGCGATTGGTTACCCCAACAGCCGGACGACGTTTACGCGTTCTACCTAATCGCGGAGGTTCCTCCGGGCCCTCCATTCCCCGAGGAGATCCACGGCGAGAAGGTGTGTGGGTTGATGTGGTGCTATCTGGGGCCTGAGGATCGGACCGAAGAAGTGCTCCGACCGGCCCGAGAGGTCGCCGAGCCGCTGTTCGAGCACGTCGGACCAATGCCCTATCCAGCCCTGCAGAGCATGTTCGATGAGCTCTATCCGCCGGGCGACCACTGGTACTGGAAAGGCGACTTCGTGTACGATCTGACGGACGAGGCCATCACCGAGCACGAGCGGTTCGCCGAAGTCCCGACCACGCAGTCCACGATGCACCTCTATCCCATCGACGGTGAGGTCCATGAGGTTGACGCGGACGAGACCGCGTGGGCGACTCGCGATGCGACCTGGTCGATGGTCATGGCCGGCGTCGATTCGGACCCGGAGAAGGTTGAGGAGATAACTGACTGGGCCCGAAGCTACTGGGAAGCGGTCCACCCATACTCCGCTGAGGGCGCCTATGTCAATTTCATGATGGAGGAAGGCGAGGATCGGATTCGGGCCACATACGGAGACAACTACGAGCGATTACAGCAGATCAAGGCCGAGTACGATCCGGATAATATCTTCCATGTGAACCAGAACATCGATCCAGCCGGAGAGTAGCCTACTCCCAGAATGACAATAACACAACAGAACTTATAAAAAGACGATGCGGACGTGGAAGTGATGGAGACGCCGGAGGCGAGGGTCTATCCCGGCTTCGTCGCCAACCTCGGTCATCATTGAGGGGACTGGCGCGTGCGGTCCTCAGCGAGCACGCGCCATCCGAGACGGATCCCGTGACCTGTCCGTCACGCTGATCGACCCCGACGAATCCGCGATGCTGTCGCGGGACGAGACCGGCCCATATAACTCGGATTCAAACCACCGCATCTGGAGGCCCGCCGTACGACGACGTCGTCGCCATTCCAGAGGGCGAAGGGCGGTGAGGGGTCACGTCTTGGGTGAGCGAATCTTCGTCGCCTTCGCTTCCTTCGTGGCGCGTTCACACGATGAACAGCGAAGCCACCATGAACATGGCAAGCCCCGTAATATCATGTTTGATCGAACTCATAGGCGATACGACCTACAACCATACCAACCCATGACACTCCTGATGAAGGTGAATCGGTGATGACGTACACACGAGTCTCTGCCGACGTACATGGCGAGTCGCATTTTAGCGATGAACAGGTGACACTCAGTGAGACCGGTATCGCTCCACCGGCTCCTCCGGTGAACATGTCTTCGCCCACACCTGCCGAGAACGTTGCGTTCGTGACGCTGCCCGCCGGGTGGCCCGAGAGTGTAGATGAACCTCACGTGGCCCCGGCCCGTAATTACTGGTTCGTGCTATCCGGCGAAATGGAACTCACCGCCGGCGATGGCGAGACACGGCACTTCCGACCGGGAAGTATCCTGCTGGCGGAGGATACGACCGGCACGGGACATACGACGACCGTCGTCAGTGATAGTCCGGTAGAATTGGCCGTTGTAGGAACGGCGGACTGAGCCCCAGCCTCGGCGTATACCCCTTATTCAGGAGTGAAAATGGTGGGAATTCACCGATACTGCAAGAATATACCACCCATTTCCGATCGAACTATCGTAAGGGGTTGGACATGCAAAGCGTATCTTGCACGTCGTACATGACAACTACTGTAGAATATTTATGAAACCCGATGCATTGCCCTGATAATCCCTATCAGATACAATGACCCGAGTACGAGATAGACGAAAGCAAATGAACTCAGCACTCGTGATTGGTGGCACCGGCTTCGTCGGCCGTCACACTGTCCGGGAACTTCTCGACCAAGACTACGACGTTACGACGATCAGTCGCGACCGACACGGCTTCCGGTTCGGAGAGGAGTTCCCCATCACGCGGATCACCGCCGACAGAACCGACGAGGACGCACTCGCCGACGTCGCCCGACGCCTCGGTCCTGATCTCGTCGTCGACGGCGCTGCCTTCTACCCGGGGGAGGTCCGAACGGCCACGGAGATCTTCGCGGATGTCGAGGCCTACATCTACGTTTCGAGTGGCGGCGTCTACGACGCCCACGCCATCCCCAAGCGAGAGGACGAAACGCCGCTGCACAGTTTTTCGCCCGAACAGGCCGATGACGACTCGATGGCGACCTACGGGCCGCGCAAGGCCGAATGCGACCGCGAGACCGCTGCGGCGGTCGACCGCGGCGTGACTGCGATGAGCGTCCGGCCGACGATGATCTACGGCCCGAAAACAGTCCCGTCGTCCGACAGCGCGAGCGGCACAACCGGTGATGAGGCGCCGTCGTGGGCCGATGACCTTCCGGGGTTCCAGGGACATCACGATTACTGGATCGATCGTCTCAATCGCTTCGATCGGGTCGTCGTGCCGGGCGACGGCACCGCTATCTGGCACCGGGCCTACGTCGAGGACGTGGCGAGCGCGATCCGCGTCGTGGCCGAGGCCGAACAGGGTGAGCCCGGCGAGGCGTACAACGTCGCGGACCGCCGCGTGTGCACGATGGAGGACGTCATCCCTGATCGCCGACGCACTCGAGACCTCGGTAGAGGTCGTCCACGCGAGCGAACGCGAACTTGCAGACGTTGGCCTCGATCCGGACGAGTTCGTCCTCTATCACCACCTCGGGTCGCGGTATCCACACGTGCTCGACACCTGCAAACTCGCAGGGCTGGAATGGGAGTCGACACCCGTCGAGCAGTCTATCGCCCGGACTGTCGAGGAGTGTATCGCGAGCGGCCGTGACGGAAGCACGTTCGACCCTGGCCGGGACGCCGAGGAACGCCTCCTCGACGCGATTACCGAATAGCTCCCGGGCCCCGGTGCATTTCGAGCCCTCCCATTCACTCCGGTGAGTCCCGGGGATACGGATGGTGAGCCGTCCGCCCAGTGACCCGGGCGATTAAGACGAGTACGGGAAACAGGAGGTTCTGGACGGGGCGTGGTGGTCGCTCGAGGACAAGTACGCCGGGATAGGCTCGAAGCCAGAGTGCCGCCTGGAGGAGTCCCCCTACGCCCGACCGTTCGCCGACCGTATGGGCGTAAGCGAACCGTTCGGTCAGGAACTCACGCCACTGCCCGGGCGGAGCGACCTCACGCCTGAATCGAGCGGCGTCCTCCTCGGTATGCGAGACGTGTGGTGTCCCCGATGGGATCGTGAGTTCATCGCCGGCTGTGAGATGATTGTCGGATCCCTCGACCTCTACCACGAGCTTTCCCTCACGGACGACGAAGCGCTCCTCGGTCGTGGGGTGGTAGTGGGCGGGTGGTGGTTCGGAGTGTGCCGGTCGCCACTCCTCCCAGACAAGACGCCCGTCGTCGGAAGCGTCCTCGTTGAAAACGATTCGTTCACCGGTCACCGGATCGCTGATCTCCGTTGGCAGGTGCATGTACTTACATTGATCCCGGGTTGGTAATAGTTCACAACCCCTTTCGGACCCAACGGCAAGGACAGTCGTGACAGTCTCACCACTGTCACTGCGGTCGGGACGGAAACCGGGTTCGGCAGAGATCATCGTGCAGACGGACTCGATTCAGGTCCGATCGACAAACGCGACGATCTCTCCCGCAATCTTTTCGCCGGCTTCCTCCTGCAGGAAGTGGCCTGATCCCTCGATCCAGACGTCCGGTTGGTGGCCCGCGCTCGGAATGATTTCGCGGAGGCCGTCACGGGCCCCGTGCGTAATCGGATCCCAGTCGGAGTAGAGGACGAACGCGGGTTTCTCCCAGTTGCCGAGAGCTTCGACCGTCTGCATTCCGATGTCCGCTCCTTCCATTTCCGGATCGGTCGGGACGAGCGACGGCCACTGCCGAGCACCCGCCTTCGCCTCCGGCGTGTGAAACGGCGCGTCGTAGGCGGCCATAACCTCCGGTGAGAGATCAAGTCCCGCTTCGCCCCGCTCGACGGGAACCACCCACGGCCCGGGTTGCTCGGCTCGTTTGTGAAACACCGCCGTGTCACCGAGTGCGCGGACGACGGTCGAGATCGATGGATCGGTCGTCCCGGCCATGTGCTCCCGAAACATCCACCACACGTCGATCATCTCGCCTCGTCCTGTCGGTACGCCCGTGTTCATCGGGACGAGGCGAGCGAACCGGTCCGGATGGTCGAGCACGGCCACGGGGAGCCCGAGCACGCCGCCCTAGCCCTGGCCGACGAGCGTGACATCAGAGAGACCCAGCGCTTCGACGAACGCGGAAAGAGACTCGTAGTGCATCTCGAATGTGTAAGCATCGAGTTGCGTGAATTTGTCGGAGCGTCCGAACCCGATGAAATCGGGGATTACGACCCGCCCACGCTCGCTGAGCGTCGGAATCATCTTCCGGTAGAGGTAGCCCCAGGTGGGTTCGCCATGGAGACAGAGGAACGTCTCGTCACCCGCCCCGAGGTCGACGTACGCCATCTCTGGCTCTCCCACCGACACGTACTGTGGCTCGTACTCGTATCCTGGCAGTTCCCCAAACCGTTCCGTCGGTATGCTAACTACTGCCATAGAATAACGATGAGTACGATGAATATTGAGCTAGTCTGTCGGTGGAATATATTTCTCTATTTCAAATCACAGGGGGTCGGTTTATGACTTGAAGGCCTCCTGCAGGAGGACGGTGTCCGTGTACTGTCGGAATTCATGGATTTTGTCATCGTCAAGCCGCCAGACGTGGGCGAAGGGGATCTCGTAGTCAACCCCGTCTTTCGAGGTGACATCGGAACTCCCTTCGACGACCACTATGTCATCTTCAACGATGAAACGCGACGGGGTAACCGCGTAGTGGTCGAAATCCTCGGGGATCCTCTTGAACATTTGGAGTACCTCGTTCGGTCCGCGATATGTGCCACCGTACGGTTCCCCCTCTGCTTCGATCCAGGTGATATCGTCGGTCATGGCGTTTACGACTGTCTCAATATCACCTTTGTTGAACGCGGTATACAGCTGTTCGAGTTCTTCGACGGTTCTAGAGTGTTTGCTTGCCATTGGTCTCTCTGGTGAACTCCCCTCACTGTCCACTACAACCGGTTTGGGAACGAGGGTGTCCGGTGCCAACTCTACGGTACGTCAATATGATGATTCTCGTTGCAATACTCCCACGAGGTGGAATGTGTTCGTCCAATGATATTCTCGCCGGAAGGGGAGTCAACACCCAGTGAGCAGTTCGCCTCTCGACTGTCGAGGAATACACCGAGAGCGGCTGGGACGGAGGTGAATTTTATTCCGGATTGAGACGTAGAGAAATGCCTCCTCACCACGATTGGTGAATAACTTGCTCTTCCCGTGGTCACACGGAGGGGCGGCTATATTCTCCTATTGACATAACGCAATCACCATATGGGTTGTTAACTATTGACAACTAATGAGCGATCCACTTGATCAGATACAGTATCTTGTGGCGTCGAAAAATCGCGTGCGGGTGCTCGAATACGTAAGCGAAACGCCAGCCGATCGCGAGGAACTCAGCGAACAACTGGGTATCCCGCGGTCGACGCTCAGCCGAGTGCTCACTGGTCTGGAAGAACAAAACTGGATCTCACAACACGGCCCAGATTGTGAGAGTACGACGCTGGGCGCGTTCCTCGTCGAGGAGTTCTCCTCGCTCATGGATGCCGTGGAGACGATGCAACAACTCGAAGACGTAATCGACTATCTGCCGATGGACGAGATCGATCTCGAGTTGATTCATCTCCGCGACGCGAGGATTACGACGCCGACCCAGACCGATCCCGGGGCTCCTCTCCGGCGCGCGCGGGAACTGTTGCACGAGGCTGACGAATTCCGGTTTCTCACGAACACCGTCGTGTCACCCCTCGCAGAGACCCTCCACGAGCAAACCATCCAGGGCGACCTCACCATCGTGGGCGTGATAACAGGGGAACTCCTCGATGCCGTCAGTGACTCGCCAGCGTTCCGCGACCCGACCCGAGACATGATCGAGTCGGGTGGTGCCGAATTCTATCGCTACGATGGCACCGTTTCGCAGACGCTGGGGGTCGCGGACGAGACAAGGGCGGCGATTACGCAGATCGATCGGGATGGGCATCAACGTGCCCAAATCGAGACTGACGATCAGCACGTATGTTCATGGGTTATGTCGACTATCGAGGAGTATCGGCGTCAGTCAGAACAAATCAGCGCCAGCACCCTCGCCGAGTGATCGCGTTCCGGGTGCACGTGCATGGGGCGAACTGAATCCACCCCGTGGAATCGTTGCAGCGAGAATCATTACCCTCTCACCTGCGGTACCCCTGGCTGAACGCTCATGCCGACCTACGAAGTCACCTACACGTTCGAAGGTCATTACTCGGGGATACCAACAGAGGTACTCGAACGGTCCTTCGTAACACTGGCCAACCTACAGGCCGAGGGGATCGATATCGAGCACCTCGGTGGGACAGTTACACTCGGAGCGGACGGGACAGTATCGGAAGGTACGGCTCGGTATGCTGCGCCAACCGAAGGCCACGTCGGCTGGCTCGCCGTCCATGCTTCACTCCCGATTAGCGGTATCCGTCGGATCGAATCCCCGATACTGACTTCAAACGGGTCACGTGACGAATCCCCATCTACGCCAAACGAACCCTCATGTGATAACGTCCTACGTGCGTGAGGGCATACTCCGGTGAGCACAATGAGCACCAAGCCCGACGATGTCGGGGACATCCAAGAGGCGGGGTGCCCTAAGTGTGGGCACGACGACGCCGAGGTCGACACCATCGCCACCACTGGTGGCGGTCTTTCGAGAATGTTCGACATCCAAACTCGTCAGTTCCGGGTCGTTACCTGTACGAACTACGGGTACTCGGAGTTCTACCGAGGACAAGATGCCGACATTATCGTCGACCTCTTTCTTGGATAACGCCCATGGAGCGTCCCTCGCGGGACCGTGTCGAGGACCGACGATACGTAAGGATGAATCTGATACGTAAGGATGAATCTGAGCCGTGCTGAACGCACTCTCTGTATGCAGCAGGCCGCTTCTGGCAGATCCTGTGGAGATCCCCGACGCCGTGCTGAATACAGCGCGCGTATCTTTCAGATGAGCAATCAGTTTCGTGTGGATACCACAAGAGGCATACCGACAGTTTGGAAACATACTGGGAATGCTCGGTGATCTCATTTCAGTATTGTTCACCGCTGTCCATTTCGCCCTCCTCATCGGAATATACGGCTTGCTTATTGGCGTGTTCTGGTCACCGTTTCTTGCTGCGGGGCGGTTGAGAGATCTCTTCGCGTTGCTGCCGCCCAGCGAGTGGCGAGTGAACTATGCTCTGTGGATTCCTTTGCCGGCGTTCGTCTGGGGATTTCTCTTTGGAGGAACACTCTCAGTAAGTCTCGACGTGCGACCGCCAACACAAGCC
The DNA here is from genome assembly GCF_037335815.1 of Salinirubellus litoreus. Taxonomy (NCBI): domain Archaea; kingdom Methanobacteriati; phylum Methanobacteriota; class Halobacteria; order Halobacteriales; family Natronomonadaceae; genus Salinirubellus; species Salinirubellus litoreus. The sequence continues at coordinate 2,485,342 of NZ_CP147841.1, forward strand.
TCTGAGATCTACGTTGCCGGGATTGATGGGATCGTCGTGGCGACGCTGCTCTCTCTTCTCCTTTGGCCAATCTTGCTCGTGTACGTACTGCCGGGGAGCGGACTTGATTGGGACCGGAACGAGTACGCACCCGAGACAATCATGCTTGTCGTCGGAAGCCTCGTCTGGTACCTCGTGTTTTTGGCCGGACCAGCATTCATCCTGTCTCTCTTCGCTGGATTCGGCGATGTCATGGCCGGTCCCTGACTAACTGGATCGATATACTGCATTATTACCACCCTATTTGTAAGAGACAGACTCTTGTTGAATACACCCTCTACATCTTGCAAGCGCTTACTAACAGCATACCGATAAGTTATCGGAGGTGTGCAAGATGCAGGGCGCACATTACCGAGTGCCGTTTTTGATGAGTAGCGAGGTCGGCCGACTGGCTCCATGCGAACCTTTAACAAACCACTTGGTAAAGTGGATAAAGGGTGTTTACTGCGCCGGGGGCAGCGGGAGAGACGGCGACTGGGTGTGGTGAACGCCCGGAGTAGACACACATGGCGACAACGACGACGGACGAGAACAAGAAACTAGTTCAGGAGTACCTGGCCGCGTGGGACGACGGCGACCTGGAAGCGACGATGGCGCTGCTGGCCGACGACGTCTCGACAACATACACCGCGCCGAGCGGCGAAGAGGTGTCACTCAAGATCGAGGAGTTCCTCTCGTTCCGCATCGCGGACGACGATCGGAGGACACATCCATGACACCGACGACCACCGTCGAAGAAACCAGGGAACTGGTAGAGCGGTACCACGCCGCCTGGGGCAACGAGGAATTGACCGCGTTTCCAGACATCTTGGCTGAGGACTTATCGGCCTCGTTCTACGACCCCACCGGTGGCGAAACGCGACTCGGTGCTAATGAGTTACGAGAACATTGGACGAATAGCTTTACAACGAGGTCGGATCCCGCCATCGAAATCCACGAGATAGTGGCCGAACCGGGCCGGGCGATGAGCTACGTAACCTACAGCTATACCCACGACGACGCGGAATACGGCGTTGCCCCCACAGGCAACCGTGTCGATTTAGAAGAGTGGTTCTCATTCCGTGTCGAAGACGGCGAAATCGTCGAGCTACACAGCCTGGCGAACAACCTGAGTCGGCTGCGACAGCTCGGTATCGAGATCCCCATAGAGAGCTGACTTCCCCTCTTCAACCGAAAGGAAACATGACGGAAACAACGCCAACATCAGAGACGGAACTTCCCGACGAATCGACCGTCCAGACGTTATACGACCGGATGCGTGGGCCCATGTTGCACGCCACCGACGAGGGATATGATGAGGCCCGGTCGCTCTGGAACGGGATGTTCGAGAAGCACCCCTCAATCGTCGCCAAATGTAGGGGGGCGGCGGACGTGATGGCCGCCGTGGACTTCGCACGCGAGCACGACCTGCTGCTCGCGATCAAGGGCGGCGGCCATAGCCTGGCGGGCAAGTCCGTGTGTGACGACGGACTCCTGATCGACCTGTCACCGATGGATGACGTACGCGTTGACCCCGATTCCCAGACTGCCCGCGTCGGGCCCGGGGCAACCTGGGGAGACTTCGACCACGAGGCACAGGCATTCGGCCTGGCGACCACGGGCGGCGTCGACTCGCGGACCGGCGTCGCAGGCCTGACGCTCGGCGGTGGCATCGGCTACCTCGCCCGGTCGTACGGCCTCGCCACGGACAACCTGCTGTCCGTCGATTTGGTCACCGCGGAGGGTGAGTTAGTCCACACCAGCGAGGACGTGCACCCGGAGCTGTTCTGGGGTATCCGGGGTGGTGGCGGCAACTTCGGCATCGTCACCTCATTCGAGTTCGAACTCCACGAGGTCGGTCCGGAGATACTGACCGCCCAGGTCTTTCATCACATCGACGATGTCCGACGTGTCCTTGAGTTCTATCAGGAGTTCATGACCGACGCGCCCGACGAGGTCGCCTGCTATGCAACGATCACTCGCGTGCCCACGGAGTCAGCGTTTCCCGAGGCATATCATAATGAGCCAGCCGTCGCGCTGGTCGGGGCCTACTCCGGAGCCATCGACGATGGGCGACCGCTGTTGGCTCCCATCGCCCAGTTCGGCGATCCGCTTCTCGCGGCGGTCGAGCCGATGGCCTACACGGCGCTCCAGCAGGGCGACGACGATGGGTTCCCCGATGGCGAGCGCTACTACCAGAAGGCGCACTTCCTCGAGACCATCACGGACGCTGTCATTGACGTGATCGTCGAGCACACCGAAACACTCCCGGGCCCGTACTCGGGGGCGCTCTTCGAACCGATGGGCGGGGCCATCAACGAGGTGGATCCGACGGCGACGGCGTACCCTCACCGGAACGCCGGCTTCAGCTTTAGCATCACCGGCGGGTGGAGTGATCCCGACCGCGACGAGGAGATCATGGGGTGGGTACGCGAGTTTTTCGACGACCTCGCTTCCCACGCCACCGGCGGCGTCTACACCAACTACCTCGCCCACGATGAGGACGACCGAGTCGACAGCGCCTACCGCGAGAACCACGAGCGGCTGGTCAACCTCAAAAACGAGTGGGATCCGGAGAACCTGTTCCGGTTGAACTCGAACGTCGAGCCGGCATCTGGGGGAGGACAATGAGCCTGGCGAACTCGCGTTGGAGGCCCCGGGTTTCACGAAGGTGACGGGTTGCACCGGTGGAATCGAGCTTCTGACTATTTGAGCCGCTAATGAAGATACCCTCTGAGTCGGTCACGGTCCTACTGACAGACCCTAAGTAGTTCGGACTGCCCGTGCTGGATACACAGCGCGTATCTCGCAGGCCGGCGACCGAGGAGAGGCTGTTAATAGGAGGACGGTTTGCTGGGAAACAGCACATTCGATGGCGGTGTCACTCCGACAGCATAACGAGGGCGCACATCGTCAGCTCGTCGCTCGGGAATTCGACTGCGTGTCCCTTCCCCGTGGTATCCTCCATGAGAAGTACGCTCCCCGGTGTGAACACCCGTGTCTCACCATCACTTGCCGTCAGCTCCATCTCCCCGGAGAGAGTGAGACAGAAATTACGAGCCGAGGTCGGGTGTTCGTCCGCGGAGTATCCTGGCTCGAAGCCGGCATACATCACGTCACTGGTCGAGAGAGCTTCAGAAGCAATAAACGGTGGCGCTCCAGGAACCTCCGCCGGCCCAAGAGGCATGTCCTCGTTCCCGAAGTGTGATTCACCCTCCGAGTCGGCGTAGAGTCGTGCGTACGGTAGCTGCTGCGCTTCTTGCTCGTGTGCTGCCATTCTGATCACCAACTCGCCAAAACGTTCAGCTGTATCCTCTGGAAGACACAGCAGAGTATTCCGGCTGCCATCCTATCTTTAATTATCTATAATAATCTTTTCTTAATATCAATTAATACTGTAATATCGTAAGGAAAAGTAGCGCGGTGAATTCACCCTCTGTATCGGTCACGAAGGTACTGGCAGGAATCGAGTAGTTCGAAAAGGCAGTGCTGCATACAGGACGCGAATCGGTCACCGGCAAATCGACCTCAACGAGTGGTAGAAACGGATGGGACTCGTTCAAGCGGAACATTCGGTTTGGACAACTGGCCAACCGGCAGGTCCTGAGGCACGCGGAGGAGTTTTCAAATTCGAATATCAGGGTGACCGTGGCAAGTATTATAGTAATCAGAGTGCAATCTCATTCCCATAGTCGAAATCCGGCACCCCACCATGCCACACAGAGACACCCCCTATCGGCTCGATGAGATCGACCGCCGGATCCTCCATGCGCTGATGGACGATGCACGAAACACGTCCGCCAGCACACTCGGGGAGGAAGCTGGCGTCTCAGGAGCGACCATCCGGAACCGCATCCACAAACTGGAGGATGCCGGACTCATCCGGGGCTACACCGCACATATCGACTTCGAACTCGCCGGGGGGAAACTCACCAATCTCTACCTCTGTGATGTCCCGGTTACCGACCGCGAGGTGTTGGCTCACGAGGCACGGGCCATCCCCGGCGTCATCAACGTCCGGACGCTCATGACCGGTCGACGGAACCTCCACGTTCTCGCGGTCGGTGAGGACACGAGCGACCTCCGACGCATCGCTCGCCGCCTGACCGATATCGGCATCCACATCGAGGATGAGGACCTCGTCGAGGAGGAACTCCCCACTCCGTACGGCCCGTTCTCGCCCGACGATACCGGCCAAGCCCCCGAACCGAACGACTTCATAAGCCTCACCGGCAACGCCAGCGTCGTCGAGGTCACCGTTCAGGCCGACGCCCCCATCGCTGGCCTCACACTGGAGGCTGCCGCCGGGCGAAACATTCTGGACGAGGAGACGCTCGTCATCGCCATCGAGCGGGACGACCGCGAACTCACACCCCACGGTGACACCGTCCTCCAGCCGGACGATATCGTGACTATCCTCTCCAGAGCCGGTGCCGACGCAGACGCGCTCGCCGTCTTCCGCGAGCCAGTACCGGAATCCAACACCGAGCGATGAATCCGACCATGCCAGCTCTCAAAACACTCATCAGCCACGTGTTCGGCTCCGAAACCACCCTCTACGAGTGTCGAAACTGTGGGCCGACGCTCGACACCGACGACGACCAGTGTCCCGAATGTGGAAGTGCCGATGTTGCAACCTATCAGCTCACCCTATAATCCATGCCCCAGCACATAACTGGCCACGTCCTCGTTCCGGTCGCCAATCCGGACGATGCCCGCGCGACTGCAGCGGCGCTCGAATCGTACGACACCGACCGGATCACCGTCCTCCACGTCGTCGAGAAGGGTGAAGGCGTCCCCGACAAATCCCCCGTCGAGCAGTCCGAACAGTTGGCCGAGGAATCGTTCGCCGCCTTCCGTGAGCGGTTCCCCAACGCAGAGTCCGCGATCACTTACCGTCGCGACGTGGTCGATGGCATCATCGAGACGGCCGAGGACCTTGATGTCGATATACTCGCTTTCCAGCCGAGAGGCGGCTCCCGCCTCGTCCAGTTCCTCACTGGAGACCGGACGCTCAAACTGGTGACCAAACCCGACATTCCCGTTGTCACGCTCCCGGACCCGGAGGAAGAGGGTGGATGAGCGGCGACGAGGAACTGGCCAAGGACCTCGGATTGCTGTCGGCGCTGACCATCGGCGTCGGGACGATGATTGGCGCGGGCATCTTCGTCCTGCCGGGACAGGCCGCTGCGGCAGCCGGCCCGGCCGTCGCACTCTCGTTCGTGATCGGCGGCGTCATCTCACTGTTCACTGCACTCTCGGCGTCGGAACTGGGCACGGCTATGCCGAAGGCCGGGGGAAGTTACTACTACGTCAATCACGCCTTGGGCCCCCTGTTCGGCTCGGTCGCTGGCTGGGGGAACTGGATGGGACTGGCCTTCGCCTCGGCGTTCTACACCCTCGGGTTCGGTGAGTATCTCGCCACATTCCTGCCCCTGCCGGCACTGACGATCCCCGGACTCGGTATCGGAATCACGACGTTCCAGACCGGGGCGTTGCTGGCAGGATTGGCGTTCATCGCGGTCAACTACGTTGGTGCGAAGGAGACTGGGAACGTTCAGATCGTCATCGTGACGCTGCTGGTCGGCATCCTTACCGTCTTCTCCGTTCTCGGTGCGCTGCAGGCAGATCTCTCCACGCTCCGGCCGTTCTTCCCGAGCGAGACCGGAGGCGCCACCGCCATTCTGCCAGCGACGGGCCTCGTGTTCGTCTCGTTCCTCGGATTTGCGAAGATTACCACCGTCGCAGAAGAACTGAAGAATCCCGGCCGGAACCTCCCGCTGGCTGTCGTCGGGAGCGTCGTCATCGTGACCGTGATGTACGCCATCATCATGGTCGTACTGATGGGGGTGATCAACTGGCAACAGCTCGCCCCCGAGTTCACCACGACACCGGTACTGGACGTGGCCGAGATCGCCTTCGGGACGGTCGGGCTTGCCGCTGTCGGGGTCGGGCTACTCACCTTCGCCGGCTTGCTGGCGACCGCCTCCAGTGCGAACGCTTCGATCCTCGCGTCCTCTCGCATCAACTTCGCGATGGGGCGGGACAAACTCATCAGCGACAAGCTGAACGCGATTCACCCGAACTTCGCCACGCCGTATCGGAGTATCGCGGTCACGGGTGGCCTCATCCTGCTGTTCATCGTCGTCGGTGACGTGAAGACGCTCGCGAAAGCCGGAAGCGTCCTCCACCTCATCGTTTACGGACTGCTCAACCTGGCGCTCATCGTGATGCGGGAAGCTGATACACCCGAGTACCAGCCCGAGTTCGAGGTGCCGCTGTACCCGGCCGTCCCGATTCTGGGTGCCATCACGTCGTTCGGCCTCATCGCGTTCATGGAACCGGTCGAGATCGGCCTATCGCTGGTGTTCATCGTCGGCGGTATCGCGTGGTACCTCGTGTACGCTCGGGGGCAAGCCACGAAGAAGGGCATTCTGAGCAGGTACATCCTCAACCGAGCTGACGAGATGCCGGAGCCTGCAGTCGACGCAGCAACCGCTGTCCAGCCGGATGGTGGTGAATACCGGGTGATGGTACCGCTCGCGGACCCGGACCACGAGAAGAACCTCATCACGCTTGCCAGCGCCATCGCGAAACAGCGTGGTGGGACTGTCGATGCCGTCCATATCGTCACGGCGCCGAACCAGACCTCCATTTCACAGGCAGGCGGACATGTCGCCGAACTGGAGGAGGACTATCACGCGGTCCTCGACGCAGCCGAGCGTGACGCTGAGACGTTCGGGGTCCCGGTAGAGACGCATACAATCATCTCTCACCGGCGGTTCGAGGAGGTTTTCGACGCCGCCAGTGACCATCAGGCTGACCTCGTGGTCATGGGCTGGCCGAAGGGACTTCGGCGGTCCCCCGGACGCGTGGAGAGTCGGTTCGACGATTTGGCCAAGGACCTCCCGTGTGACTTCTTGGTGCTGAAAGATCGCGGCTTCGACCCTGACCACGTGCTGGTGCCGACAGCCGGCGGTCCGGATTCGGAGCTGTCGGCCGAGATAGCGAGCCTCCTCCAGAAGGAGTACGATTCGGAAGTGACACTGCTCTACGTGTCGGACTCGGAGGCCGAAGGCGAGCAGTTCCTGACGGAGTGGGCGGAGGCGAACGGGCTACCCGATGCGACGCTACGTGTGGAAACCGGAGATGTCGAGACGGCCATCGAGCGTGCCGCCATCGACAGCTCGCTCGTGATTATCGGGGCGACGGAGAAGGGCCTGCTTGGTCGGCTGGTTCGTGGGTCGCTGGTGATGGACGTGGTCGACGATATCGACTGTTCGGTCCTTCTTGCAGAGCAGGCCCGAGAGCGCGGGCTGCTGGAGCGGCTGGTGGGCGATTGATTCGATTCACCGGACGGCCCCGAGGGGATTACATTGGGGTTGGTGGCGGACTCGCTGCTCCACGTCAACAATAGAAACACCGGCACATTCTATTGGTCGTTCTCCCCGAGTATCCGCGAATTCAACCTCCGCTGTTTGCTGGACTCACCCTCTCCATGCAGCACGCTATTTTTGACTCCTCTTCGATAGGTTGCTCAGACGGTGCTGAATAGAGCGCGCGAATCGGTCAGTCTCACATGGCCATTCAGTAATATTACTGAGCAACTCACCGGTGTACAGAAGGCTAATATTCACGAACGTAGTTTCAACTGTCAGCACATGTCTACCTCGGTATTTCGCTGTCTGGAATGCGGTCACGAGGCGAGTAGGACGACGTTTACGCATGAAGCGGTCACCAACCGGTCGCAGTCAGAGGTACTGCGAGTTCGTTGTCCCGCCTGCGGATACCAGTGGCGCAGAGTCGTCCGTAATTAGCTGAACCTCTTCCACCCGTCGGTACTGACCACGGGTGCATATCGGTCACACTGATTCACTGACTTCCACAGTACGCAATGTAGGGCTCATAGGTATCAATCGAAGCCTCGGAGTGACATTCGCGACGGGGGACTTGCTCAGTTGAAGCGAGTCTTCGATTTCAGAACGTTGTTGTAGAGGGTCTGGGTCGTATGGTACATCCATCGTCCGAAGATCGAGGAGACGAACGAACCGATGAGCTTCGGGTCCGGGGAGTCGCTGTAGGAGAGCGCTTTCGCAAAGCAGAGTGTCGCTTCGAGCGACCACCGTCGCTGGTTCACCAGCCGGGTCCCCCGGCTCTGGTACGCCGCTCGCATCGCGTGCTTCCTGACGTCGTTGTCGAACCGGTCGTAGAGCTGATCGAACTCATCTACGATGCTGAATATCTCGTCCGAGAACTCGAGCTTCGACGAGCGGTGGTCCCCTGAGTCACCCTTGACGAGCAGTACCTCGTCGATAAAGTCGAACTCGGTGAGTGCGGCCACGCGGATCTTCAGGCCGAGATCGTCGCCCGCTTCACGGTCGGCGAGCGGCAGCAGGTCCCGCAGGATCCCCCCTCGAAAGAGCATCGTACCAGTCTGACATGGGTGGAGTTCGCTGATCCGGAGCGCCTGGGCCAGCACGTCCCCCCGATTTTCCTGTTTCGGGAAGACTAGGTCGCCGGTCTCCTGCTGGAGCCCACAGTAGACGACCCCCACCGACGGGGTTGCCTCGAAGAGGTCGATCTGCTTTTCGAGCTTCGTGGGGAGGATCCGGTCGTCGTCGTCCAGCAGTTGGATGTACTCCCCGCTGGCCGCCTCGATTCCCGTGTTCCGAGTTGGGTTCCCTCCCAGGTTCCGCTCGTGGGCGATGTAGTGGACGTCGTACTCGCTGGCGACGGCTTCGGCGTGGCTCTCCCCCGAATCGTCGACGACGATGACCTCGACTGGGTCGTGGGTCTGATCTAAGGCGCTCTCGATCGCCGTCGGCAACCAGTCGTTTCGATAGTACGTCGGAATAACGACCGACGCGAGGGAGTCACTCGTCATTCGGGGGCAGGGCTGTCAATATATATTGAGATATGTACTGACTACTTCGGCGTTTCGATGCTGTCCCGCCGGGGGGTATGCTAAGCACTCACGGTGCCTCAATGAGCCCACTCGTGTACGATCCGGTACAGCCGATCGAGCTCGATGCCGAACCGGCGCTCCAGTCCGAATATGACGATCCCGTACGCTAGGACACCAGCGAGGATCAGGAGAACGAGTTCGGCCACGAGCGGGATACCGTCGATCCGCTCGCGGAGGGCGTACACCACGATGCCCATGGCGACGCTCCCGAGGGCGGGATACGCGAGGAGCCCTCCGAACGTCACCATCCGGCCCTCCACGCTCCGGACCGCGACGTAGCTCGCGATCGGGGCCACGACGAGGGTGTGCCCGAGGACGACGAGGGCGACCCCCGAGACGCCGAACGCCTGCGAGGCCGGGTAGATGAACGGGAGGATGAGTGCCAGTTTCAGCACCCGGATCTTCGTATCGTAGTCGGGGCGGTCGATCGCCCGGAACAGCGGCACGGTGGCCGACCGAAACGACCGAAGTGCGGCGTAGACCCCGAACAGCTGCATCGGCACGACCATCTCGATCCACGCCGGGCCGAGCACAGCCGGGACGAAGACCGGAGCGATGAGGGCGATGCCGATCGAGGCGGGGAACGAGAGGAGGGTGATGACCCGCACTGTCGTAAAGAACCCCCGGCGGAGCGATGCGGTGTCGTCCTGGACCTTGGAGTACGCCGGGAACAGGACCCGCTGGATCGGGTGGGTGATCTCCGTCGCCGGCGCGTTCGAGAGTCGATAGGAGAGCTGGTAGATGCCGAGGGCGGCCGGCCCGAGCGCCCACCCGACGAACGCGTCGTCACCCTCGTTGATCAGGAAGCTCAACCCCTCCGAGCCGAAGATCCACTTGCCGTACCCGAAGAGCTCGCTGGCGGCCGCCCTGTCGAACCGCGGTCGCGGCCGATAGGAGTGGATGAGATACGAGACGATGAGCGAGGTGACGCGCCCCGCGAGCATGGCGAACACCAGAGCCCACACCGAACGGGTCGCATACCCGACGCCCAGGCCGACCAGCACGTACACGACCCGGCTGGAGAGCTTGTACGCGACGTCCTTGTGGAACTCGAGCTCCTTGACGAAGTACACGACACCTGGGTTCTGTAGCCCGCCGAGGATCGGCAGGAGTGCAAAGACCCGGAGGATATCGACGACTCGGGGTTCGCCGAAGAGGGAGCTCACGAGCGGGGCCGACAGGTAGAGCACGGCCCCGAGAACCAGGCCGCGGGCCAGTTCGACGGTCCAGACGGTATCGAGGTACGTATCGACGTCGTCCTCCCGGTGCTGGATCAGCGCGGAATCGAGGCCGAGCTTGGTGAGGCGCTTCAGGGCCGACTGCATCAGCAGGGCGATACCGAAGAGCCCGAACGCTGCGGGCCCGATGAGCTGTGCGAGGACCAGGACCGTCGCCAGCTGGAGGATCCGGTCGGCCAGGTTGTTGATCGTGACCCACACGCCGCCCGTGACCGTCTGATCGGTCATATCGCCGCCCGGCCGGAGGAGCCGACGGAGCGTTTTCAGGAGTCGTCTACCACGAGACATTGAGCGGGTCCCCTACCGTCGACTCCTGGCCGAATGGCCCCTCGCTTCCGGAACGGGGACCGGCAGGGTGCCCCTTCCCACGGCGAGCGATCCATTCGGGATGCCGGGCGACGACGGCGACCGGGATTCGGTTGAGGCCGAGGATTTTGGCCAGCGAGAGCCGGTGGCGACCGGTCACGAACACCGGTTCACCGGTCCGAGTCAGATCGACCAGGATCTCCTTTTCCATCACCCCGCGGAAGGTCAGCAGGCGGTTCTCCCGCCGGTTCAGCTCCCGTATCGAGAGACAGCCACGCTCGCGCATATCCTGATAGAGCCGATCCAACTTTCGGCAGTACCCCCGGATCTCCGCGACCGTCGAACAGTCCTGCCAGACCGCCGTGTTAGTCGATCGAACGTGATCCACCAGCTCGTTGACGAAGTCGAGATCCTGCCAGGGAACGCCCTCGACGAAGTGGTCGATCAACCCCCTGTGGAGGCGCGTCTCCGAGAACCGTTCTGCGAGGTACAGCGAAGGGTCGACCCCCTCGTAGTCGGGATGGATCGGGGGAGCCCGGCGCTGGTCCCAGTTACCATCGATAACCGCGCCGAAATCCTGCCACCGGGTGACCCACGGGGGGAACGGACGCCCGGTGAACCGGGTGATCCGATCCGGATCGACGAGGAACAACTGGAAGGGATCGATCGGTGGGTCGACGTAGCCCGGCGAGAGGTGACGCCCCTGCCGGTGCAGACAGGGAGCGACGCGCCAGTACCACTCGCTGAGCGGGGTAGCCAGCAGCAGACGCCGGAGTCTCGGCTCTCCAAAGGTGCGAACGAGGGGCTGCTTTACCAGGGTATCCAGCAGTGTCATTCTACACGATTACAGGGACGCATGAGTCGCATAGACAGGGAGTATGCCACTATCCGTCTTGTTGGCACTTACTCATATATAGATGCCGTATTAACACCAAAAAGCATATTCAGGCATATTTTGCCCCTTACCCACCGGTACCGGTAGATACTCCTCCAAAATATTAGAATATTTCCTATTTGCTCGAACAGTACTCTTTGTTGACGGCTGAGTGGTATGAATGATCGGAAGAGAGCGGTACACTTGACGACGGCCGCCGATACGTTCGAACTCTGCGAGTCTCATGAGGCTGAAATCCCACACGACGTCCGGATTGATATCCGGACGGAATCACCAAAGTAGAGAGTGCAGAGTTCTCCCAGGAGCCCTACCGCGTTACACCCTGCGTAGCTTGTGAGGCAAAGACAACAGTTTGCATGAATGATACCCGACCGGTGGGTACACTACCGCCTTCGTATCCTATTGCTGTATATACCCTCTGTATCGGGCACGCCGGTACTGACACATACTGAGGAGTTCGAGAAGGTATTACTCCATACCGGGCACGAATGCAGGATGGGGGTCAGATCGACCGCGGACGCAGTGCTCGCACAGGATCGGGAGTCCATCTACTAACCGAACGTCCAGCAGTTGGGCTATTGCGATGCGGTGGACTCCGTTCGACCGTACTCGTGGATGTACGCCCCGAGCGCACCGGCCGGCAAGGTGAGCCAGAACGTCGTCGTGAACGCAGCATACGTGAAGCCATTTGGCGACGCTGTCTCCGAGCACGATGACCGGATAGAGCAGCTTGGCAAACCAGTACAGCGGTGTCGCGCCGTACCGAGCGACGAACTTCGTCCGCTCGCCCCCGAGATACGTGGGTGTCTGTTCGCCGTGGGTCAGGTGGAGCAGATTGATGATGACGAACGCAAGGGTACCACCCGCCCCAATCGACGTGAGCAGCGTGTTCTCGAACACGGGATCGATCAACGAAGCCAGGGCGGGTTCCGCGACGATGCCGACGGCGATACTCGTCGCAGAGATGCCGACCTGACAACTCGTGAGATAGATTTCGAGATCCTGTGTCATCTCCCAGGCTCGCTCGAGTCCCGGGACGTCGAACTCGGACTTGGGGTACTGTCGCACGCGAGTGAGTGCGAACTCGATCGCGACGAAGAATCCGTTTGCGAGGATAAGCAAAACACCGCTCAGTAGGCGGAGCGTTAGTTCGAGACCATTCATTTCGTAGGGCTATTCCCCGTGGTATCAAGAATTCCGTCATCTCGCTCACCGGGACGAGCTGATCCACGGAGCGAGGGCTCGATATGTCCTGTCTCGGGGTTGTGCCTCCGGACCGCCAACACCGGAATCGGTGACGGCCGGACGAAATACTCGGTGACGCTACCAAGGACATATCGGTCAATGCCCGTGCGCCCGTGGGTGCCGACGACGATATCGATGTCCAAGAGTTGAGATCGGTCATCTCAATACCTAGCTAGTAGTGACCGAGTGGATCAGTTATGTGAATACGGTTCTATACCGGACAAAAACGTAGTATAGGCAGTATTACTGAGAGATCAGTACCACGGCTTAGTAGCCGTCGTATGATTTTCTGAGTTAGATGACAGGCAATAATAGTGCTTATCACTCATACGAGACAATGTAGTATTGTGATGTCTACGCAAAATACTTCGTCGGGTCGGATAGGGTCACTCACCCAGCTCCAGTGGCTGGCAGTTGCGTTGGTCGTCATCACTGGTGTCATCCACGTGTATGCTGGTATCGTCGAGGGGCGGATTCCTGTTGCACTCGCAGGTGTTGGCTATGCTGGCGCACTTGTGCTATTCTTCTTCGACTATCGGCGTCGACTGCTCTACCTGATCGGGATTCCATATACGGCCGTCCAGATTCCGCTCTGGATCGTGGCCAAGTCGGAGTACGGGATGGTCGACTACGTCGACAAGGCGGTTCAAGTCGTCTTGATTCTCGTATTGATTTACCTCTATCTGAACACGCCTTCCGAGCCGACCGGAAACACCCCAGCAGCAGCGGATTGAACACGTAAATCGCGACTTATGTTCACGCCGAATATTGCTTTGATATTGACCTGGAATCACTTTGTTGACCCCCTCCGTCCCGTGGCGGCCTATTCGAGAGGAAACAGACATAGTCTCACCCAGTGTAGCCACACACTCCGACACGGGGCGAGTTGACTACGGGCAGGAATAGGTGATCGTCACACTCGTGAGCAGCCGTACAATCCTCACAGAGCCATGCCTCACTCTCCTGTCTGTAGAGGTGCTCGGTGCAGACGCTCGTCGCGGGGGCACCACACGTCTCGCACTTGATCTCGGGTGGCTCGTTCCGGGCGAGCACGCGAATCGCTCCATAGCCGTGGTCCTGGAGGCCTTCATCTCCCGTGTCACCGTATCCGAGATCGGCGACACGGAGTGACAGCTCGGTCGTCGTCCCGAAGTCGTACTCGTGAGTGAACTCCAATCCCCCCTCGAGGAGTTCCCCGAGAGAGATGTCCATGTCGCGGCGCTCGACCCCGAAGCCGAGCATCGACTCCTCCTCGGTGTACGGTTTCACGTACTCGACGTCGTCGATGGTAAACGAGCTCATATGTCCGCAGCACTCCAGCCAGATGTCCCGTAGGAACTCGTCGAGCGCCGCCAACGTCGTCTCCTGTTCGATCTCGACGTGCATCCAGTAGTCCGTGCGGTAAGCGTCGCCGATAGACAGGTGGAACGTGGGCCGATCACCCGCGTCAACGTGGTCCTGCGTGCAGGATCGGAGATGACGGGTCATCCCTTGTTTAGTGTAGGTCTCCCCACATAGCGTGCAGCGGCCGTCTGTCATATCTTATCGCAGGCAGGGAGTCGTCAAAGGCGTCGGGGAAGGTTCCGGATAATCTCCTTCGATCGTGAATGTGTCGAGCAGGACTAGTGGGTAGTCCTCATAGACAGGGGTCCTCGACAGATTGAGTCGGTGACTCGAGGAGAATGCTAGTCTAGCAATCCTAGATCGGCAAGCCGGTCTTCGACCACGTTAAGCGCCTGTTTGGCATCATCAAGCTCTTTATCACCGGTAATGACGAGTTTCCCGCTCCCGAAGAGTAAGACGACGACAGACGGATCATCGAGCCGATAGACGAGCCCTGCGAACACCGAGGGGTGTCCAGGCCTGTCTCTTACCCACAAGTTGAGCCGCAGGAATAGACGGCCTCAGTACTGAGAGCTGACGAGAATACCGATATCTGGCGTCTCCCCCGGGCGCAGGGACCGATTCCAGCTGAAAGCACAGGGCAGCTTGAGCACCCACCGTGACTGATATGCCCCTTGATGTCTCCCCCGGCCTGCCCAAACCCTTCGTAGATCACCGCCGAAAGCGGCCAACATGTCGCTTTAGAAACTCACGGACTTATGGGTAAGAGACAGAGTATGTTGCCGACCGTCTTGACGGTCTCAAGCTCGAACTGGCCGGTGAGATGTCCACAGACGGTGTTCGCGTGGGGCGAGTCGTCGGTTGTCTCGCAAATGTGATTGATCGAGGTCCCGCCGGCGAGGACCTCGTACAACTCATCGGAGGTGACCGGGCAATATCCACCGAAGAGCCTTGATCACCCCTCCGCAAGCGCCTGCTGGATCGCCACCTCGACCGACGTCTGCTCGATGGGAACGACCGACTGCAGGTCCCGCTCGGGGTCGACCGTCACGGGGTTTCGCATACTCTCGGCCAACGGCCGGGCGATGGCGTACTGGACGTCCGTGGTCAGTCGGAGCCAGTGCGAAGAGAGTCCCGGGGACATCACCGGTACCGGCACGATCAGGATCCGCTTTCCCTTCTCCTTGGCGGTCAACTTCAGCAGGGACTCGTAGGACCACACTGTCGGTGCGCCGATGTCGTAGATGCCGCCCCGGGTCTCCTCGACGTCGAGGACGCCGACGAGGTAGGCGACAGTGTCGTCGATGCCGATCGGTTGACACGGCGTCCGCACCCACTTCGGAACCGCCATCACGGGCAGCCGGTCGGTGAGGTCGTCGATGATGCGGAAGCTCGCGCTGCCGGCACCGATGATGATCGCCGCCCGGAGGACGGTCAGATCGAAGCTCCCGGCCTCGAGTACTGACTCGACCTCCCGGCGGGAGGCGAGGTGTGGCGAGAGGTCCCGCTCGTCGCCGCTGATGCCACTCATGTAGACCACCCTGTCGACGCCGGCCGCCGACGCCAGCTCCCGGAACCGGCGAGCGTAGGTCCGGTCGAGCTCCGCGAAATTCTCGGCCGTCAGCGAGTGGATCAGGTAGTAGGCCACGTCGACATCCTCACAGAGCCCCTCTAGCGATGCCGGATCGCCGAGGTCACCCTCGAATATCTCGACATCGTCCGGGAATCTCGACTGGCTCGCGCTCCTGGAGAAGGCGACGACGTCGTGGCCGGCCGAGCGCAGCGACTCGACGAGCTGGCCGCCGACGAACCCGGTCGCTCCAACAACGAGGACACGCATTCGTGAATGTACGGGCCGCTACGGCAAGGGTGTTCGGTTGGCGTACTGGAACGGGGGACCGCGGCGAGTCGTGTCCACGCGGACCTCAAGAGGGGCGACGGCGAGCACCCGCTCCAGACGGCTGGTGGTCCCCGACGCCGCTGACAGTGTGACCGACGCTGTTCTTTCTTGCCTTTTAACGCAGTACAAAGACGTATCCCTCCTTAGACCCTTATATATCTATGAGCCAAAACGTTGGCACGACTGACCGGCAGCTCAGAACCGCACTCGGGGCAATCTTCGGAATCGGGTCACTCGCCATTCTTGCAGGCGTCGGCTCTCTCCCGACGATACTCTCACCCGTGTTGGGAGTGATCGCACTCATTCTGCTCGGGACGGCGGCGACAGGAACCTGCGGCCTGTACTCGGTCCTCGGCGTCAGTACGGGCTCGGCAGAGGCAGAGAACTGACGGGAAAAGCAAGGAACCGTCCGGCCGACAAACGGCGTCTGTCAGCCCCAAACGCTCGTAAAGACCGACCGCAAATAGGGGGTTGACCGATGTGTCGGAGTCAGGCGAGACGTCGCTCTTTCGTCAATCAGAGCCACTCTCGGTCAGTGCTGATACTGGACGCCCAGACACTAGCTGGGACGGCTGTCAGACCTCCTCCCGCAGCCCTCAGGCTGTCTCAGCAACCGGTACAGCCACTTCGTTCCGTCGCAAAAACGGCGGTGTCCACGGGTCATTATATCGGAGGAGATAGGGAGAACCGATCGGTTCGACGTCTTCGCGTTCGAGCGTGGAGAGAAGGTTTCGTTCCCTTCGTGTCACCCGCCACTCCGGAGCGTACCAAGAGAAGCGGTCCACGACGATTGTCTTGGATGGCTCGGTAACCAGTTCGACGTTCGGATCCGTCGGTTTCGGGGCGGCTTCAGGATCATACTCCGATGGCAAATAAAACGCCATCCGTAGCTCATCAGAATCACTCTGAGCCGACTCCGACCGAACAGGCGTCGTCATCTGAACCGATGTCCCCCCCTGCGTCTCGACAGGCGCCGTCATAGAGATCGACTCCTCGCCCTGGTTGGCTCCCGAGATGTATTCGAAGAGTCGACGGAACGCTGTCCGCTGAGTGGACGCCGACGTTTCGACGAGAACCATCTGTAGATATTGACGGAGTTCAAAATCGTTTAGCGTTCCTATCCGCTTGTACGGTACCGATTCGGCCTTTCGAGTCGAGTAAATGCCCCACCCAATCCAGCCAGCAAACAACGTGGCGCCGCCGACGATTACTGCCTTCGTGAGCGTCCGCATACGATAGGTTCGCGTTCCACACGCATGAAGAGCCCGTCCAAGAAGTGTTATCAAAGAGTAACGGGCTAAACGAGTTCGATAGAGCCGTTGATCACATTTACCGAGGCCAGGATCCTTACGGCGGTGGTGCAGAAGTCTTCACACCATCTGAACGACCCGATATCGATTTTTTGGTGAGGCTACGTTCCGCCCTGTTATGAACCGCTATTGATCCCGAACATCGGCTCGGTGTATACGAGCACAATGACCGAGACCCGCCGAGTTGGGCAGTGAAAACCATTCTACACCACCGTCTAGATCAGCAAAAGCGGTAACGGGTGGCCCGAGACGCCCGGGGACACCGACGTATAGCGTCCCTGACGCAGAGAGACGTTCCGTCGAGTCACACCCGATACTCTCGTTGTTCGCACAGAACTCTCTGTGAGACGGTCTGGGGGAACGCACGTCCCGTCTCTGTCTGACGTGACAGTCGAAAGTGCGATGGGGCTGTTAAATCCAGGGGGTTTTGACTGGCCAGCCCCTGTGTTTGACAATGAAACGTATCTCTCGTTGCTGGACGACCGGGGACGTCTGCGGCGGGCTGTCACCCGAGCGGGGCAGCCATATCCGGTGAGGTTGTCAGTGCTGTCGACCGCGCCCACCGATCGGGCGTCGCGCTGTCACTGTACTTCAGGCGGCTGTTGACTCCGCCTCTCCCGGGTGACGGGTTGCCGTTGTTCGGCTTCCTCGAGGGGGTGCTCGGCTGGGGGCTATCCTGGTTGTTCAGTCAGAACCCCGGCCTGGCCCCGATCGGGCTGATCCCGTCGATCGTCCTCACGTGGGTCCTCCTGACCGGCGGGATCATCTTCGTCGGCGTGACATACACCGCACCGACCGTCCGGCGCAACCGGGTCTGGCTGGTGTGGGGCGGACTCAACGTGGCCGCGACCGCGGTCAATGTCGCCGCCCTCGCCGGAACGCTCCCCTCGGGACTCCTCGCGTACGCGTACTGGCACCCGTGGCTGGCGGTAATGGGAATCGGCTACCTCGTGACGGGGCTGTACAACTGGGAGAGTCCACAGATACGCCAGCAGGAGCGGCTCGTCTACGCCGCCACTGGGCTGGTGACACTGGGGGTGCTGGCTGCGAGTCTGGGACCGCTGACGGGGGTCGTGACTGCCAACATCTTCGTGCTCGGCGGGGTGTTGCAACTCGTCCCGATCGGCCACGACGTGATTGCTGACGCAGTGCTCATTGCCCGCCAGCAGTAGCGTTCCAAGGAATGATCGAAGAATGATACCCGGGCCGACCGATCCACGAATCCACTAATGTACGACACCATCCTACTCCCGACAGACGGCAGCGAGGCGACGACCGACGCCGCAGCCCACGCGTTCAGCCATGCCGAACGGTACGACGCCACGATACACGTCCTCTCAGTCGTCGAACTCTCCAGCGGGCTCGGAACCGCCGGGCGCGACGAAGAGAAACTCGACCGCCGGAAGCGCGAGCGGACGGCAACAGCCGAACAGCTCGTCGAGGAGCACGCCCCCGAGGGCGTGGACGCGACCGTCGCCGTCGAGTTCGGAAGCCCCACCCGGGTCATCACGGAGTACGCGACAGAGATCGGGGCCGACCTCGCGGTAATGAGCACCCGCGCCCGGGGTGGAGCCGGGCGAGTCATCTTCGGCAGTGTCACCGAGCAAGTCATCCAGCCCGGCGATACACCCGTCCTGGCGGTCCAGCGCTGACGCCACTTGGAGTATTGTAACCGGCCGGGAACTGGACGCTCCCTGACCGGCTACAGAGGCTCGATTTTACGAGGAGACGCTCTTAGTTCCTACGAGACTCGCGATCAGAGGACGCGCAGCCGGTAGCCCTCGGCGGCCGACTCGTCGGTGACGCGCCCCGTCTCGACGGCTGCTGTCAGGACCTCCGAGACGAACTCCTTCGGCACGCGAACGCCGATGAAGTCGTCCCCTTCCCGGGCCGTCGTCAGCCGTGCCATCGTCTTCCCGGTCCCGTCATCGTTGTAGATGCTGCCGACTTTCTCGCCGTCGCGACGGAAGCGGAGTGTCACGTCAGTGGGTTCGATCGTCTCGAAGTTCACCTCGAACACGAACTCGTCGTCTTCGATTCGGGCGAGCAGGAGACCGGCGTGTTCGGTGACTGTCGTTCGCATGCACCCCGTTGTGGTGTTGTGGCCTTACACGTTTGTTCTTGCACGGGTACGGCTTCGAAGTGCCGAACGGGCGTCCCTTTCGACCACCGCTAGGAAGAGTTACCCATGTAATCAAAAACCGCCCGAATATCAAAATGCCGACCATTAATGCACTTCCGAGTGCTAGCTCACCTATGAGTGAATCAACTGACGAACCGACAGGAGTAGCACGAGAACTGGACGAGAGCGGCCTCGGCCCCGGGGCGATGGCAGCAATGGGCTCCGTTGCGCTCGCTCTGTACTACTACTACGTCCGTGGTGAAAAACAGCGAGGGCAGTTCGTCGGGCTGTGGCCGGCGACGATACTTGGTCTCGCCATCTACCTCAAGCTGGACAAAATGAAACAGATGTTACAAGACTCCGGGAACTGAGGGCGAGGAACCGCTGGCGACCCGCAGTGCTTCGGGTCGAGGTCGGGGTGTTTTGTCTGTCGACCTCCTGTAACGCATAATGAGTGAACTCCCAGAAACCCTCGCAGCCGTGTCCGACGTCGACTGTACCGGACTACAGGCCCTCGTCACAGGATCGACGAGCGGAATCGGCCGAGCTGCCGCGCTGGCGCTCGGCCGACTCGGCGCGGACGTCGTCGTCCACGGCCGGGACCCACAGGCCGGCGCGGCGGTGGTCGAGGAACTCTCCCGGACTGGTGCCGACGCGACGTTCGTCCAAGCGGACTTCGCGGATCTCGATGCGATCCAAGATCTCGCGGTCGCTGTGCGCGAAGAGACCGAGGGGCTCGACCTCCTCGTCAACAATGCCGGCGGGCTGTTCCGGAACGGAGGGCTGACCGACGCTGGCGTCGAGTACACCTTCCACGTCAACCACCTGTCGCCATACCTACTGACGACCGAGTTGCTCGGCCACCTCCGCGAGGGCGCCCGGATCGTCACGACCGCCTCCGGCGCTCACAAGGGGGCCTCGCTGGATCTGGACCGGGTGCGGGGTGCCGACCGATACACCGGATTCAAGGCATACAGCCACTCGAAACTCGCGAACGTCCTGTTCGCCACGGAACTCGCCAGACGACTCGACACAACCGGTCGCGAGGTCACCTCCAATAGCATCCACCCGGGCGCGATTCCAGGGAGTGGATTCAGTCGGTTCCTCCCTGGCCCGCTCCCAGGCCTGTTCCAGCGACTCGAAGCGGTCCCCGGGGTGACGTCTGTCGCCGACGGGGCCGCAGAGATCCTGTTCGTCGCCGTCTCGCCACGCGCTGCGGAGGTATCCGGGCGGTACTTCACGAACCAGCAGCCGCGCACCCCCTCCGAGGCCGCCCAGGATAGCGAGGCTTCCCGGCGGCTCTGGTCGGAGAGCGCAACGCTACTCGGCATCGACGAGCCACTGGCGGAACGCGACCGACAGCCCGTCGCGGCCGGCGATGGGACAACCCCGGGGTGACGTCTGACTCCCCCAGCATGAGTCACGACCGTATTCACGCACGGGAGCCCGCTCACCACCGTGATCGGTGGTCGGTCGGGACTATCGCGTCGGTCGCAGAGCGAGACGGCCACTGTGTCGTCACGGTCACCCCCGAGGAGGGCAAGACGATAGACCTCGTCGTCACGCTCGCCGTTCGCGACCTGTTCGTGAGTCGGCTGGATATCGACGAGGAGGAGTCACCCGTCGGCGAGCGTGTCTGGTACCGGAAACACGGCGGTCACACGTCCCAGTCATAGACCTGGGATACGTTTCTCACGATCACATCCACGGCTTTCCGACCGCCTGGGAGCGTTTCCCAGACGGTCAGTGGCCCGACACAGTTCGACGAAACCCGACAGGTGTGTTCCGGCTTCAAAATCAGCCGACCACTAAGCGGCGCCGGCCCGGCGGCCCTTAGCTTCCTCGGCTACGCACTCACACCGCTGCTATCACTGCTGGGATCTGGTGATTCGGGACGCGCAGCGCGTGTAACAGAGGTTCACCCATTCGGGGTTTTTCAGGGGGGAATGGTACCTGCCCAGCGAGTTCGTGTTCAATCACGCGACTCCAACTGCTGCTGAGTGCGTCTTGACTCGTCTCCCCACACTTGACGATCGGCATTACGTAAGCGTAGTTGTGCGCGTATAGCAGCTCGAGGCAGGTGCTGTTGTAGAAGACGCGGTCGAGGTAGACGGCCTTGACCTGCACGTCAAGCTTGGGGTGATAGGATTTAGTCCCCAGTCGCCGCGCAGTTGTTTGGGCCGAGTTCCAGTTCTGTCGTCGCCGCCTCATCGGCGGCGTCCCGGCCGACATTGATATCGATAATCCGCTCGTAATTCGGTGGCTTCTCCGGGAGGGCTGCGGTGAGTTGGCGCACGAACGTCTCGCGGTCGACGTTCAGCAGTTCGAGTTCTGTGCGCACCTGGCCGATGGTCGTCGAGACGGGTTCACCGGGGGTCACGTCGGTCGTCCCGTCGGCTCCGATGGAGAAATGGCCCGGCAAGACGGTGACCGAGTCGGGTTCGGCTAGCTAGCAGCGTCCGGTGAAGCGACTCGTAGAGCAGTTTTGCACCGGCGTCGGCGTCACTGTTGCCGAACTGCAGTTCGGTACGGCCGACCGAGTCGACGAACAGCGTGTCGCCCGTCAGGACCGCCTCGTCGTCCACGAGATAGCTCACGATTTCGGAGGTGTGGCCGGGCGACGGGACGGTCTTGATATCGTGGTCGCCGACCGCGACGACCTCGTTTCGCTCCAGCGGCCGGTAGTCGTAGGCGACGCCGCGATCGGCTGCGTCGGCTCCGAGATAGTAGGTCGCGCCGACGTGGTCGGCGAGTTCACGCCCCCCCGGAGACGTGGTCGGCGTGGACGTGCGTATCGAAGACGAACTCGATCGAATAGTCCCGGTCGGAGGCCGCTGCGGCTACCCGTTCGACGTGTCGCGTCGGATCGACGACGGCCGCCAGGGACGACGCCGGATCGCCGATCAGGTAGCTCAGACAGCCCTTCGCACGCCGCTGGAACTGGACGATTTCGACGTCACTCGCCGTCGGTATCTCGACGACGTCGTACACTTCGCTCCAGCCTTCCATGCCGTCCTCGACGACGGTGACGTTCTCGTAGCCGGTGTCTTGGAGTTGTTTGGCGATGTCGAACGACGAGATGCCCTTCGCACAGATGGTGACGATCTCGTCGTCCGGTGTGAGTCCCGTCCGCGACCGAAACTCCCCGGCGTCGAACTCGGTGTCGGGGTCGTACGTGTACTGGATCGCGTCCCGGATGTGCCAGGCCTCGTAGCTCTCCTCGGGACGGGTGTCCAGCAGTGTGAAGGACTCTCCCGTGTCGATCCTTTCTCGAAGCCGTGAGGCTGTGATCGTTTCGACCATATCACGTAGATAGGCACCGCGTGAGGTTATAGCCCAGGTCGTTCCATGTCAGCAACCGGTCGGCGATCGTGTTCTGCAGCACCTCGCTGGTTCCCTCGTAGATCTCGTCGAGCGTGGCGTCCCGGTAGAACCGCTCGATCAGGGAAGTCCGTCGTGTAGCCGTAGCCGCCGTGGATCTGGATGCCGCCTTTGCGACCTCTCGGGAGAGCTCCGAGGCGTACAACTTGGCCTGGGCAGCCTCTTTGATGAAGTGCTCCCCACGGATCTTCTTCTCCGCGGCCTGGTGCATGAGGAGCCGGGCGGCTTGGATCTTGGTGTCCCTGTCCGCGAGCTTGTGCTGGATCGCCTGGAAGTCGCCGATAGGCTCGTCGAACTGCTCGCGCTCATGGCTGTGTTTGGGTGCCGCGTCCAGTGCGGCGTGGGCAATACCGACTCCGGGTGCGGCGATGGTAATTCCAAAATAACAGCACACGATCCCCTCATCGGATAGAGAGCGTTGGTTGCCTGGACGTTCGAATCACGCGCTCGGTGGTACTCCCGAGATGGACCTCGCTCGTGCGACCATGTGCGCCCAGCGTGACGAGGTCCACGTCGTTCTCGTCGACGTAGTTGAGGAGTTCTCGGGACGGCCGTCCACGCCGGATCGGCGTCTCGACGTCGACTCCTCGTTCTCGGCCCATCGCTGCGATCTCCTCGAGCGCGGTGTTCCCGCTCTCTTTGAGGAGTCCGACGATGCTCCGGGGGACGTCCTCGTAGGCGTATGTGTTCGTGTCCACGACGTAGAGGGCGTGAACCGTTGCACCGTACATCTCGGCGATGTCGATGCCCTGTTGGGCGGCGACCATCGCCCCGTCACTCCCGTCAGTAGCCACGAGAACATTGTCATAGATTTCGTAGTGGTTCGCCACATCGATGTCGATGTCCTCGCGGAATCGGACCGTCAGCACGGGCACGTCGACGTTTCGAACGACTCTGAGCGTCGTACTGCCGAGGTCCGGTCCGACTCCGGCTCGACCGTGCGTTCCCATCGCCACGAGGTCGATGTCCTGTTCGTCGACGTAGTCGAGTATCTCCTCGTAGGGCGTTCCCTGCCGGAGTTCGTGCTCTACCGTCAGATCGAACTCGGCGGCCGTCTCGGCGATGTCGGTGGTCGCTCGTCGTCCCAGCTTCTCTGCTGAGGACCGCAGTTGCTCGTGCGCCGAGGCGTCTGTAACGGCCGAGAACTCGCTCTCGTCGGTCACGTACAGCGCGTGAACCGTCGCGTCGTACGTCCGGGCGAGTCCGAGCCCGTGGCTGACGGCCTGTTCGGTCTCGATGCTTCCGTCCGTCGGAATGAGAATGTGGTCGTACATGGGTTCCTCTATTGGTATCTACAGTTCGCGGTAGCACGTACTCACGCGGGGGTCACTCGCCTCGTTTGCCGTACGTTTCTTTGCCCCAGCCAAAATCGGTGGCTTCCTGCTTCCGTTCGAGGTAGTGCTCCAGCATCTCGTATACGGCTCGGCCGAGATCCCGTAACGCGACGTTAATCCTCGAAACCGTGCTCGAATCGAGCGATTCGGTCGCGTCTCGCTCCCGCCAGTCGTCCGGTATCGTCGGAGCGTCGAAGCGAAGCCGGTCTTCGGTCGGGTCCCAGTAGAAGTCGAACGCCTGAAAGAGGCCGAGGTCGCGGACGATTCGAACGTGCTCTTCGTCGAGGTCCGTGTATTCGGCCCACTCGTTGAACCCCTCCTTCCATGCGCCCTCCTGGAGCAGGTCTTCGAGATCCTCGCGATAGAAGTCCTCTGACCCGAGGGTCTCGTCCTGCCACTCGAAATCGCGTGGCATCCCTCGGTTCGAGAGGTCTGGTGGTTCCGGAACCTCTACGTCGAGTGTCATACGAGACGTTGCACCGGCAGAACAATAAAGTCGGGTACCGGTTCCCTGAGTTCCGGTGTCGAACTCCCGGACGGGTTCCTGTCACGCGATGGGTTGACCCCCACATCGTGTAGACTCCGTCCGCTTTGGTCCTGACGCCGTACGCCTGTCCGGCAGGAAAATGGATGAGGCCGAGGGGGCGTCTCACTGTCCTACCGCTGTCGTTTGTTCTGACTGCCCGGCCGTTTTAACCTGCTTCGTGGGTAATCACTCATGCATGAGAGGGTTCCGAATCGGTTCGGCGTTCGGTATTCCGGTCCGGCTCAACTGGACCTTCCTGATCGTCCTTCCGCTCTTCGCCGTCTTCATCGCTTGGGATATCGCTGAGTTGGTCGTGGTGATAAACCAGACGTTCGGCGCCACGATGGACCCGAACCAGTTGACGGACGGGAACCTCCCGTGGGTACTCGGACTGGCGTCGGCGCTGGGACTGTTTACCGGCGTCCTGTTGCACGAGTTCGGCCCCTCGCTGGTCGCGTTGCGATACGGATACGAGATCGATTCGATCACGCTCTGGTTACTCGGCGGCGTGGCTAGCTTCACCGAGTTCCCCGAAGACTGGCGTCACGAGCTCGTGATCGCGATCGCTGGTCCCGTCGTGAGCGTCCTCCTCGGCGTGGGCTCCTACGTGGTATTTACTCAGTAGTTGAGACTGGCCGTCTCAATGCATACGGTTCCGAATCTACTGGAAGCAACTTATTCTTGTCACTCGCTGAATCTTCTGAAGTGATCGCTCTTGAAATAGGCTGGGGCTTCAATCACCGGCGGTGTTAACTTAGAGAATGAGGCGTTCGGTTTCGGGTGTCCATGCCAGAAATCGAACGCCTCAGCGGTCGTAGCGACTGGATCGACTTAGAATTTGTTGAGCGAGAACGGACACCCGAGCCGATCATTGAAGTGGGTATTCACCTCCATCTGGCTGGACTATCACTTTCGAATACCAAACAGATACTCGAAAGGTTGGGTGTCGAGCGCAGTCGGACAGCGATTCACAACTGGGTGCAGAAAGCCGACGTACAGCCCAGCAGCGACGCTGAACCGAATCACATCGCGGTCGACGAGACGGTGATTCAGGTCAACGATCAACGTCACTGGCTGTACGTAGCCGTCGATTCCGCGACGAACGAAATCCTGCACGCACGGCTGTTTCAGACGCGGACGACCCAACTCACCGTGCTGTTTCTGCGTGAACTCCGCGAGCAACAGCAGATCGAGCACGTGACGTTTCTCGTCGACGGTGCGACACACCTTGCGAGTGCACTCGACCGACTCGGCCTCGATTTCAGATACGAGAAACACGGAAATCGGAATAGTGTTGAACGTATCTTTCGAGAGGTAAAACGGCGAACATCTTCGTTCTCGAATACGTTCAGCAATGCGTCGTTAGATTCAGCTGAATCGTGGCTGCAAACCTTCGCCGTCTGGTGGAATCGATGCCAAACTTAACACGACGTCAATCACCGATTATTTCTTGGAGACGGGTGTTGCTATGCTAAAAAAGAACCTCTAGAAGGGTGCGGTCGGGGGTCCATCGTCCTCTCCGCCGCTTTCTCCGCTGTCGGTTGTTTCTCCAGGGAATGACGGGCTCTTGCCGCCGTGGCCACTCCCGCCACCACCGCCGGTATTAGCGTGAACGGTCTCTATTTCGGCAATCTCGTTCACCATCCGTTTCTTGATGGCCTGGATCGTCATCGGAGAGATACCGCACCCGCTGCACGCACCCCCGAGTTGGATGGACACCTCGCCGCTTTCCCGGTCAAGGTTCTGGATCGCTGCCGACCCGCCGTGCATTTCGATCTGTGGAAAGTTCTTCTGTAGGAAGGTACCGATTTCCTCGCGCAGGTCATCCTCACTTTTCGCTTCGGAACTCATACCCCGCTGTTTCGACTCTGGCCGTATAACTCTGAATCAACATGATTTTTTGAGATGTTCTAAAGTGATATCATCAGCGGTATAATTAGTGCCCCAACTCCCGAGTGGCCAGGGGTGTAGTCACTGCCAGGTCCGGGCACTGAATCTTTTATTCTTCCGACCGTCGATCCAGTGATGACCGAATTCGACCCGGAGAAATTCGAAGACAAATACGTCCATTACTTCGAAGAAC
Source organism: Salinirubellus litoreus (assembly GCF_037335815.1). Lineage (NCBI taxonomy): Archaea > Methanobacteriati > Methanobacteriota > Halobacteria > Halobacteriales > Natronomonadaceae > Salinirubellus > Salinirubellus litoreus. The sequence goes on from NZ_CP147841.1 coordinate 2,512,009, forward strand.
TGGAGACGGCATACTCGAATGCGTACCAGCAACTCCACGGACAGGCCGACTCAGAGGTTCTTCGCGCCATCGACCGACAGGTGCTCAACGAGAGTGAACCGGTCTACGAGGGCGATGGACAATTCCGTATCACCTTACCTGACGATATTGAAGAGCGGAAACAGACCTTGCCCGGCGACAAGGAGACCTTTGATGCCCTTCTCACTGAATTCGTCGATCGGATCGAAGATGAATTGCGCCAGATCTTCGGATTTGAAGAGTAAGCGCGGGGCAGGATCCCTTGATCTGGAGGGGGGATCAAAAATAGTCGCCACGAATACAGCGGTAGTGATATCGTTGCGCTCTCGCCCCCTGAGCTACTGAATTGAATTAGACCTGATCGCTACGCTCGCGTGTGGCTTCTCCGATGCCAGCATTCGCTGAACAAGCAGGCCATGCATACACTACGCCTGTCTCATCGCCAAACACTCGTATGAACTGACCCGAAACGTGCTCTCCGCAGGTGCTGCATTCTGGCATGGTGTTATCGATACGAAAGGCATCCAATCCCGGATCGGGGAGTGTCGTCGTCTACGCAATTCAGAATAGCCGCAATGTTGATCAGAGCGTCCGCGCACCCACGATAGTTCGACACGACACGGTTGGGACAGCGGGCGAACGGTGAACCGACATGTCAGTATCTGTCATCGCTCAGTAGAACTCCCGGACGAGGTCCATCGCGTCGTCCGGGGCGCCGTCGGGAATGTCGGCCATGTTCTCGGTGAGTCCTTCGCGCTGTTCCCAGGGGATGGAGTTCTCGTCTCGGTAAATGATGCCCTGATACTCTTTTTCGGCGTCGAGGATGGCATCCTTGGCATCGTCGTAATCGGTGGGGTCGTGGTCGCTTTCTTGTAGGTCGACAATGGAGTCTCTGAAGTAGTCGTAGGTGTCCACGTCGTTGAACGTGACACACGGTGAGTAGACGTTGACGAAGCCAAAGCCGTCGTGTTCGACCGCCTGCTGGACGAGCTCGGTGTGGCGCTGTGCGTCCGACGAGAACGACTGGGCAATGAACGTCCCGTCGGCAGCCAGCGCGAGCGCGAGTGGGTTGACCGGCGGCTGTTTCGGCCCATCGGGCGTCGTCGACGTCTCGAAGTCCTCACGCGATGTTGGCGAGGCTTGGCCCTTCGTGAGGCCGTAGATGCGGTTGTCCATCACGACGTAGCTCATATCGACGTTGCGGCGGACGGCGTGGATGAAGTGACCCGCACCGATCGAGTAGCCGTCACCGTCACCACCGGCGACCATGACCTCCAGGTTTGGGTTTGCTAGCTTCGTCCCGATGCCGACAGGAAGCGCCCGACCGTGGACACCGTGGAGCGCGTAGCTGTGCATGTAGGTGCCAATCTTTCCCGAACAGCCGATACCGGCGACGACGAACGTGTTATCCGGGTCATTGCCCGTGTTCGCGAGCGCTTTCATCATCCCGTTCATCGTCCCGAAATCACCGCAGCCGGGACACCAGGTGGGCTGCTTGTCGGATTTGAAGTCGGTGAATCTGACGTCTGAGCTCATGTCGTTATCCTCTCTGCCTCCCGATCTTGACAGCCGGATTCGCCGACGTATTGTTTCTCATTCCCGGTCACCAGTCGCTCAAATGAATGCTTGTCATCACTTCGATTGTTTGGGTGTATTGGGATCTATCCGTTCAATTCCTGCGTCAGCGAGTTCGGTTTTCACTGCCGGAGGAAGCGTTTCGAGTGTCTCGTCTACTTGTGGAGTAACTGATATACCGTCGACTCTCAGTGCCACTAACTTTCCACGGTTGCCCTGTGCGGCGACTTCGAATTCGAACGGGCGATCTCGTTCGTCGAGCGCATACACCCAGACTTTTGAGAGGCCGTTTGCACTCTCCCAGTGAGCGCTGTTGAGGACGCTGAGACTCCCTGCAGGGGGAACACACGGCGAGCCACACGCCTGGCACTGGCCTGGATGAGGCGAGGTGCCAACGTACTCGTAGTCGGCCCCGCACCGGTAACACTGTAATGTCAGAATCATCGTCAGCGCTCCTCCTCTCGGGGGTCAGAGCCTCCCAGCACGTCCCGGGTCAACGTCGATGGCGTCGACAGGGCAGACATCGACACAGAGCATACAGTCGATGCACTGGTCCTCATAGGTGGGATCGGCCTTGATTTCGGACTCGGGGTGGCCAGCGGTATCGGTCCACTCGAACACGTCAACGGGGCAGTCCTCCAGACAGGCCCCGTCCGCAATACAGATGTCGAAATCCACTGCGACATGGGTTCCGTGGATGCCCTGTTTGTCCTCCGTTGGTTCCTCGCCATCTGTCGTCCATACCCGGTGGTCCTCGTGGCGGTCAACTTCCTCGTAGGTGTTCTCGAAACTCGGATCGATAGCCATTGAGATATCCTCTCGTACGTTGTGTAGCGATCAGCCGATCTGGTCACTACCCGAGCGATCCCTCCATCTCGAGTTCGATGAGCCGGTTCATTTCGACCGCGTACTCGATGGGCAATTCCTCCGTGAGCGGCTCGATGAAGCCAGCGACAATCATCTGCTTGGCGTCGTCGTCGTCCAGCCCGCGGGACTGGAGGTAGAAGACGTCCTCGTCGCCGATCTTGCCCACCGTGGCCTCGTGGGCCACGTCGACCTTGCTCTCCTGAATCTCCATGTACGGCATCGTGTCCGACGTCGACTCGTTGTCGAACATCAGGGCGTCACACTCGACGGAGGTGGAGGCGTTCTCGGCGCCGTCGGCGATGTGGACGAGGCCACGGTAGTTGGTGCGGCCGCCGTCTTTCGAGATGGACTTGGACTCGATAGTCGACTTCGTGTCGGGCGCGTTGTGGTAGACCTTCGCGCCAGTGTCGATGTTCTGTCCTTCGCCAGCCATGGCGATGGTGATGTGGTTGTCCGTCGCGCCGGGGCCCTTGAGGATGGTCGACGGGTACAACATCGTGGCTTTCGAGCCCATCGACCCCGACACCCACTCCATTGTGGCGTCCTTTTCGGCGATGGCGCGTTTGGTGTTGAGGTTGTAGGTGTTCTTCGACCAGTTCTGCACGGTCGAGTACTGGACGTGAGCGTTCTCCTTGACGAACACCTCGACGCCACCGCTGTGCAGATTGAACGCCGAGTACTTCGGCGCGGAACAGCCCTCGATGTAGTGAACTTCGGAGTTCTCCTCGGCGACGATGAGGGTGTGTTCGAACTGGCCCATCCCCTCCGAGTTCATCCGGAAGTACGCCTGCACGGGCATGTCGACGTTCGTGTCCTCGGGCACGTATACGAACGAGCCGCCCGACCAGATCGCGCCGTGTAGCGCCGCGAACTTGTTGTCGCTCGGTGGCACGGCCTTGGTCATGAAGTACTCCTTGACGATGTCTTCATGCTCCTGGACGGCCTTGTCCATGTCACAGAAGATGACGCCCTTGTCCTCCCAGCGCTCTTGCATGTTCTGGTAGACGATCTCGGACTCGTACTGGGCGCCGACGCCCGAGAGGGCGTTCTTCTCCGCCTCGGGAATGCCCAGTTTGTCGAAGGTGTCCTGAATCTCCTCGGGAAGGTCTTCCCAGTTCTCGGCGCCGCCGCGCGTCTCGATGTCCGGGCGGATGTAGGGGACGATTTCGTCGATGTCGACTTCCGAGAGGTCAGGCTGACCGGGCCAGTCGGTGGGCATCGGCATCTCCTGGAACTGCTTCAGCGCTCGCAGCCGGCGCTGGAGCATCCACTCGGGCTCGTCTTTGTCTTCCGAGATCAGGCGGATGGTCTCCTCGGTGAGCCCTTTCTCAGCCTCGAAGGCCGACTTCTCCTCCTTCTTGAACTCGAAGCGAGCTTCGGTATCGGTGTCCTGAAGATGATCTTGTTCTGAACTCATGAACTTACGTTGAGACTCTGGCCCCATAAGTTTGATTTATAACTATCTTTGATAGCTCTCTAAGCAAATAATCTCTCAAACTATAATTTTGAGTATTCAATTGGTAATTGATTTTTGCGATATAAAAACTTACTATCGCACAGGCTCAAAGGCGGCATATGGTATCATTATCCACCGCTCGTCAGTCCAGGAAGCAGTCTGATAGCCGACCTCCGCTCAGAGTCGGTATACCCAGCCCGTATGCTACTTTTCGGAGTTGCCGGGTTTGGGATATCCGCTTGTCCCGCCGGCAGCGACGCTCCCGCTCTGTTATCGGGGGGAGCTGAACGTGACTGAGTCATTTACTACGCTAGGGGTTCGCGAAGAAGGCCCTCCAGAGGAACACGGTGAGACGGCCGAAGAGGAGCAGAATGAACCATCGGCCAGAACGTGTCCGGAGTGCAGTGGACGTATCGTCCACGACGAGACACAGGCCGAAACCCACTGTCAAGACTGTGGTCGCGTACTCGAATCAGATCAGATTGACCGCGGACCTGAATGGCGCGCGTTCGATTCGCGCGAAAAGAATGACAAGTCACGGGTTGGAGCCCCTCAAACCCAGCAATTACACGATCGTGGCCTGTCGACGGTTATCGACTGGCGAGACGAAGATGCGTATGGACGGTCGCTCTCGTCCCGTCAGCGAAAGAAAATGCAACGCCTCCGGAAATGGGACGAGCGATTCCGGACAAAGAACAGTCAAGAACGGAATCTAAAGCACGCGCTGGGAGAAATTAACCGGATGGCGTCTGCGCTTGGGTGCCCCGATCCGATCAGGGAATCGGCGAGTGTGTTGTACCGGCAGGTGCTAGAAAAGGACATGCTCCGGGGCCGGTCGATCGAGGGAATGGCGACAGCAACCCTCTACGCCGGGTCACGTCTGGAGAATGCGCCCCGGACACTCGATGAAGTTGCTGCCGTGAGTCGTGTCGATAAGCTTGAGATAGAGCGCACCTATCGCTATCTAGCAGATGAGTTGGAGCTGGAAATGGCGCCAACGGATCCTGAAGCATACATTGCTCGGTTCGCTTCCCAGTTGGGGTGTCCGGATGAAACGGAACGCCGAAGTCGGGAACTGACTCAAGCCGCGGTCGAAGCGGGTGTTCACAGTGGCCGAAACCCTGTCGGGATTGCCGCAGCAGCGCTATATGCGGCTGCCAAGCTCACCCATCAGGACGTCATTCAGGACGATCTGGCCGAAATCGCTAACGTGAGCAAGGTCACGATTCGGAACCGGTACACGGAAATTCTCGAAGCGGCAGACGAGGTGTCAAGTGGGTGAATAGATCTAAGCGGAAAGCAGTCCTCTTCTGTTCGTCATGTGGGCACGAAAGCCCCATTGAAGGCGATTGGAACGTTCCTTCTGATGGTGGCCAGTACCGGCTCGAATGCCCAGACTGTGGAGCTCGACTATTCGCTTTTAATTAGGGGACGGCCGTCATAGAAACATTCACAACCAATCTACTGCGGTGAAACTCGAAGTGAGAAATATTGGAATAGGTACAGGTATAGGGAGCGTTGCAAGAGATAGAGCATCTATTCAGCAGTTCGGATGAGAGGAGAGATAGTTTGACGAATATGACCTAGTTCGTTATATCTAAGACCGAATACACTCTGATACGCAAGATATTTTCGCTTTCAATCGGATGTTCGCGCAATGACTGAGGAGACCCTGTACGACCGGCTTGGAAAGAAGGAAGGGATTCGGACGGTCGTTGACGACTTTTATGATCGGCTTCTTGCGGACGCCGAGTTGGGTCCGTTTTTCGAGGGAGCGGATATGGAGTAACTCCGACGAACGCAGACGGATTTTTTGTGCGAAGCAGCTGGTGGCCCGGAAACGTATGACGCTGAACCAGTCCGTGAGGCACATCTCCACATTCCGTTCACCCCCGATCACATCCAGCGAGCCGCTGAGTTACTGCACGATAGTTTAGACGCGTTCGACGTGCCTGAAGAGGATGCAGACGCCGTCGTTCAGGCAATCGCCGCATACGAAGAGGATCTATTAGCAAGACACGATGACACCGAGGAAGAGTGAGCCCAGAAACTGCAACAAGCCCGCCGCACATCTTGCATGCGAGTCTTATCAATACTTGGACAGGAAGCGCGTGCGAATCTTTCTATGACACATCTGGGGTGTCATAGAAACAATCACAGACGGGGAGGCTTTTGACGATGGATCACGCTCTATCGATATGCCCGAACGAAATGTCCTTGGCGAGGAACTTGCCACCTGTAGTACTGATCCGAGGACTGGCTTCGGCCGCGATGGCTGCTGTGGAACGCATCCCAACGATCGAGGCAGACACGAGCTCTGTGCGGTCATGACCGACGAATTCCTGTCGTTCAGCAAAGCGCAGGGCAACGACCTTGTGACGCCGCGTCCGGAGTTAGAGTTTCCCGGGCTTTCCCCTGGCGATCGCTGGTGTCTCTGTCTCGGACGGTGGGTCGAGGCACTTGAAGCCACGCGAGCCGAACGCCTCCCGGAGACGACCGTCCCACCCGTTGTTCTCGAAGCGACCAACGAGGCAGTGCTGGATTCCGTGGATCTGGAGACGCTCGAAAGCCACGCCTACGACGCGTGAGCAGCCGACGGGCGTGATATCGCGCGATTATACACGATACGCTCTTGTGGCGGAGATTGTTGGTAGCGAACTCTCGTCTCGGTCTGGGTCAATCGAACCTTCGGTAGAAACGGTGACACCCCTGTTCGGTCCCGTCCACCAGTGAGACACAACGACAGCGAAATCGCCCGAAGGCTCTCCACCAACAATCCTCTACGCAAAAGCGTACACGATAACTTCGATTGCTCCCGCTTCGGTGTTCCTCCTAACTGGTGTGATGCCCGTTCTACGACACCCTGTCTAGTGAGTACTCAGCAGCTGAGTAGTGAGTATTTGTAATTGGCGCAGGCTACTCTGGGGCGTATTCTTCGTGAATCCGATCCATCCGCGCCGCCATTACGAAGTCGGTTTTGTGCAGTCCGTCGATTTTGTGCGTCCACATTTCGACTCCCACCTCGCCCCATTGAAGCGAGATATCTGGGTGATGCCACTCTTGTTCAGCAAGTTCCCCGATCTCGTACGTGAACTCGAGTGTATCGCGGAAATCTTCGAACGGATACTCCGCCTCAAGATGATGGTCATTAACGACTTCCCAGACATCATCGTCGATTTCAGTTAGGTACTCGGCGTACTCTGCCTCTGTGAGCGGTTCGTCCTCTGATGTACAGGCCTCACATGCTTCGTCGGCAAGTGATGATGCCATGCCCATACGTTCGACGGGCCCGATACTTGTGTGTTCGTTCTCCGGTCCCGCTACGCTACAGAAGAGCGATCTCACCAGATATCTCAGAGCATTCCAACCCTGCCGAGAACTCTACCGGAGTCCGGACGAGAAGCACTCGAAGATACAGTAATTCCGGTGATTATGGTAATATCCCAGGTCCATAACAAAGTACCAGTAAAGGATATGGTGGGTGAACCAATACAACCATGTGTAATGGCAGCTGTCTATCGATTTATGCCGGGAGCCGATCGCGATGAAGAGACCGGCGAATACGTCGAAAAATACCCGCCAGAGGAGTTCATTGCTGCAATTAACGCCGGAGGTGGTATGGCGAGTACCCAGGATGTGGCTGACTGGGTGGGCTGTGCATACGAAACGGCCTATAAGAAGTTGCGGTCCCTTGAGGAAGAGAGACAGATCGAGAGTCGGAAGGTCGCGAACGCTCGCCTGTGGGTGATCTCCGATGCCGAATGACACCAGTGACGATACTCAACCGGCGATGGCCTATCCGACAGCAGAGCAGTATGCCCGCTGGAAGGCCCGTGCTGAGGAACTAGACATGAGTGTGAGCGAGTTCATCCAAGCTATGTGAGGCAGGCATTAAGACCGATGAGGAGTTTGAACGATCCGTTGAGCCAGATGAAACACACCGTGAACTCCGTCGACAGCGAAACGATCTAAAAGATGAGTTAGCCCGTGCTCGTGAGCGGATCACCGCACTCGAGAACCGTCTGCACAGCGGCGAGCGCGAGACGATCGTTGAGTACGTTGAAGACAATCCCGGTGCGACGTACGAGGAAATAGTTCGACACATAATTGACACTGTCCCTGGTCGGACGAATCGGATCTTGGAAAGTCTTGAGGGAGACATGCTCTGGGTTGAGGATGGTGAATACTACACGACGGAAGAAACCGCTCTGGAGGATGGGCCATGACGGAACCGGTCAAAGCCATCGAGCCGGAGCGCCGAATGGGTGTTTACAAGTCGTTGTCGGAAGTTCCCGTCCGTTATCGTCTCGACAACTTCACTGCTGAGTACCGAGGTGAAGACACTTGGACGGAATATATCCAGGCAGAAGACGAACGCCGAGACCTCTCTGATTGGTATCTTGAGCGAGCTGATATCGCTGGCCGGAGCTGGAAATCTCATATGCATGACCTTGATCGTCATCATGCCCTCGCTAAGCCAGAGGACGTTGATACATGGTGCCGTGAGTTACTTGACGAGCGGAAACTCCGAACAGTCTATGAGCGGTACTGGACAGAGCTAGAGAGCTTTTACGCTTGGCTGCAGGCTCACGCCGAACATCACCACGTCTATCAGCCGGTCCTCATGGCTGCCGCAAATTATGATGCCGCCAGCATGGTATGGGAAGAAAAGATAGAGAATGGACGAAAAAGGGCTGAAAAACTCGCCCAAGGTGAGAGAAAATGAGGAATAATCGATCAAATAACCAATCAGTCGACGAGAAGAGGGAAGAGTTAGCAGCTGCCTTCGGCCGTGATATCGATCCGTTAAAAAAAATACGAAGAAACCTTTCTCAGTAATGATATCGACCCATTTGATCTTTACTTAGAGGACGTAGTTTATGAGTGGAATATTTCTGAGGACACATTGGACGGATATGAAAGGGCGATACGGCAGTGGAGAAAACATATGGATAGTATCGGTAGGCACCCCGCATGCCCGAACGAACATCATGTAAAGGATTTCGCTCGGTTTTACCGAGATCAGAGGGGTAATCGGCCAGATACAGTCAAGAAGAAGATTCTACGTCTGAACAAGGCCTACGAGTACTGGCAAAACGATCCGGTCTTCCCTCATCCTCATGACTACAACCCCTTCAATCTCGCTCGAACGAAGCTCTCGCTTGATGCACCCCAGGTAGACGATCCGCCACGAATACCAATTGGTGAACTGGGTGGCATAGTCCAAGATATCACCCATATACGAGATCGGAGTGTAGTAGTGGCTCAGCTCAAACTAGGCCTTCGGGCGGGCGAACTTTGTAACATCCAGTTTCAAGATATTCACATAGAGAATACGGAACTCGACCGTTTCTACCCAGAACTCGGAAACCACTGGATGCTAAAGGGACGGAAGAACGCGATATTCATCCCACCGGCACCGAACAACGACCTTCCGACGGAAGGGCGCAAAGGGAACAAGTCTCGCCGACCACGTGTACTCCCTCTTGATGATGAACTCCGACGAGTTTTACTCCGATGGCTGTTGATCCGTCCCGATACTGGCGATCCTTGGCTATTCCTCTCGAAGAATCATCACGACCGGCTTGAAACCCAGGGTGTCAACCACATCTGGAAAGCTGCCTTCCATCCGGAGTATGCTGAATCACAACGGCATCGAGGTGTTACGAGCCACTTCGGACGACACCGCTTCTCGACCTATTGGCGTGTGGAACAGGATCTCAACCGTGAACTGGTCAAGTATATGCGTGGTGATGTAACTCGAAGTACTGCACTCGATGATAGAAGCGCGATAGACGATTACATACACTCTTACTACGACGACATCAAGAGGCCTTATCGGGAGCGGATTTACCGGTTCAACATATGATCGAGATGGTGGTTTTCGCTGAACTTAGGGCCAAAGTATTAGTGGATATAGGACTCCCATGAGATGCACTCTCCGAGCGCCGAACCTCGCCGGGACCAGCCCCACCAGCGAGGCGACGAGAAACACGAGGACGCCGACGACGCCCGCGAACAGCAGCGAGACGCCCGCCAGGAGACAGAGCACTCCGGCCGCGAGTCGCGTGTTGTCGACGTTCCCCACGAGGTCGAGGTACCGATCCCCGACCAGGAGCACGAGACAGAATCCCGCGATGGCGGCGAGCCCCACGGCTGGGAGCAGGAAGGCGAGGTCGATCGGCGCACCCGAGCGCTCGAAGGCGACGAGCACGCCAGTCCGGGGCGATCCGAGCGCGACGAGGGCGAACAGTGCGAATATCGTGTTGGACGTGTTGACGCCGCTCGTCGTCACGAGGAACCCGCGAGCGCCGTGTCGACCCGGGGTGGTGAGCAGCGAGACCGTCGCGGCCACTGCCGAGGAGACGCCGGGGACGTACCCGACGATCGCTCCCGAGAGCGTCCCCACGAACCCGAGCCCGGCGATGGAACTCCCCGGGAGCGTCACCGTCGCGTCGTCCTGCGGCGGCACGCCCCCTCCGCCCACCGACTCGACGAGCACCGGCGCGCCGAACAGCCCGGCGAACAGCGGGGCGAGCATCCCGCCCACCGAGAGCGGTGCCGAGGGATCGAGATCGAGCGTCGCCCACCCGAGCAGCGCGGCGAGCGAGAACGCCGCCACCGCCCCGACCATCGCGAACCCGCCACGTTCGGTGACGACCAGCAGGACGGCCACGAGCCCGAGCGCGAGCGGGAGGTGTGCGCGCAGGGTCGGGTAGACGGCGACCATCCCGCGGGTGATCGGGAGCGCGAGCGGCACGGCCAGGAGGACGGCGAGGCCGCTCCCGAGCGCGGAGAGCCTGACCGCCTCCCGTCCTCGCCCTTCGAGGACGAGCCGGTGTCCCGGCAACGCTGTCGCCGCCATCGACGGATCCGGGACGCCGAGCGCGAGTGCGGGCACCACGTCGAGGAATGTGTGGACCACGCCCGCGGCGAGGACGGCCGCGCCGACGAGTCGTGGCGGCCCGGGGACGTCCGCGGCGACGGCCGCCAGCAGCAGCGCCACGTTGTTGGCGTGGAGCCCCGGAACGAGCCCCGAACACGTCCCGAGCACGACCCCGCCGAGGACGAACCCGAGGGTCGCCAGCGTCGCCTCGGGCGAGAGCGCGAATCGGGGCGGGACCGCCGCGGGGACCGGATCCATCGCGGGGAGGTGGTCCCGGTATCCGACTTGAACCTACGTCCTGCTCGGCGACCGGTCCGGGAGCCGCCGTCAGGTGTCCGTCGTGTCGAGCCGCTTAGCCCCGGTCGTCCGCTCGTCCTCGACGTCGCCCGTGTTGCGTGTCTCGGTCGGCTCGAACAGCAGTATCTCGGCCTCGTCGTCGGCGACCGGACGGTGTTCCACCCCCGCCGGCACCACGACGAGCTCGCCGGGGCCGAGGTCGACGTCCGGTTCGCCGCGGAGTTCGATCGTCAGCTCGCCCGAACGGACGAGGAACAGCTCGTCGGCGTCGGTGTGGCTGTGTCGGACGAACTCACCTTCCACCTTCGCGAGCTTCACCGCCTGCCCGTTCAGTTCGGCGGCGATCCGGGGCGACCACCGCTCGTCGAACGAGTCGAACGCCGTATCGAGGTTCACCTTCTCCATGTACGGACGTGGCGTGGATGTCGTATCACGCTGGCGCTACGCTGGGCTACGCGTGGCTCGGGGCCCGGCCGGTGTGGGGGACGCGGCGGTCGGCGGGTGCTGCGGCTCGGCACGCGACGTCGGAAAAAGCGTGGATCGTGGATACGGAACGACCGGAGGACGTTCCGAGGTCAGCCGAAGAGCTCGCCCAGGCCCTCGCCCGAGCTGTCGTCTTCCTCTTCCTCGTCCTCGTCGGCTTCGGCCTCCGCCTCGTCGCCGCCGTCGTCCTCGTCGTCGCCCTCGTCGCCCTCGGCCTCGGCGGCACCGTCCGCGCCGCCAGCGCCACCGGAACCGCCGGCCGGCACCGCGGCGGCCGTCTCGATGGCCTCCTCGATGTCGACGTCCTCGAGCGCGGCCACCAGGGCCTTCACGCGGGACTCCTCGACGTCGACGCCCGCGGCCTCCAGGACGTTCGTGATGTTCTCCTCGTTCAGTTCCTCACCGGACTCGTGCAGCACCAGCGCTGCGTAAACGTATTCCATTCTGTGTCACCCGAACATTTCGCCGAGCGCGTCGCCACTGTCGTCGTCATCGTCGTCATCGTCGGCGGCGTCCGTCTCGGCAGCTTGGTCGTCAGTCTGTTCCTCCTCGTCGTCACCCGTCTCGGGCTCCGGCTCCGCCTCCGCGTCGGCCTCCGTCCCCGGCTCGCTCTCGACGCCGCGGAGCTCCTCGGGGAGCGCCTCCTGGTCGTCGATGTGTGCCGCGAGCGCGCGGAGCTGAGCGTCCGCCCGCCCGACCAGGTCGTCGACCAGATCGGGGCTCTCGACGGCCGCGAACAGGCCGAGGCTCCGGGCCTCGCCGGAGGCCTTCCCGAGCAGCGTGCCCGCCGTCCGGGTCGTGGGATAGACGGCGTTGACCGAGAGGTTCCGTCCGGCCGCCGCGGCCGAGGCGAAGTCCTCGCGGTACTCGTCGATGTCGAGTTCGAGCTCCTCGGGGCCGAACATGACCCCGTCGGCGTAGACGCCGCGGAGGTCGAGGCCGACCTCCTTGGGCTCGATGCCGAGCTCGGCGAGGACGTTCGCCAGCTGCTGGTCGACCTCCTCGCCGGCTTCGAGGACCGTCGAGTCCTCGAGCACGACGATCGAGCCGTCCTGGATGCGGGCGTTCGCGCCCGCCTGCTGGAGTTCGCCGACGAACGGCCCGGGGTCGATCCCGGTGTCACCCTCGGGGATGACGACGTCGTTCGGGGCGACCTCGCCCGCGTTGATGGGTGCGGGCGTCTTCGACGCTTCTAACTGTTTGAACAGCCCGAACGGGTTGTCGTTCGTGGCGACGAGGCCGACCTGCCCGGAGACGAACTCCGCGAGCTCCTCCAGGCCGTCGTCGACCTCCTCGAGCGCGCGAACGACGAGCGTGTTCCGCGAGATGCGGAGCTCCGCGCTCCCGTACAGGTCCCGGCGCATGGCCTGGAGCTGTCGGGACGGGATACCGGCGACGTCGACCACGCCCACCGAGTCGTAGGATTCGAGCAGGCCGACGATGTCGTCGACCTCCTCGCGCTTCCACTCGGGGATGTGTTCGGTCTTGCGCTCGGCTTCGGCGCTCATGTGGGCACCTCCACGGACGGCCCCATCGTGGTCTTGACGTAGATGCCGTCGATGTTGAGCGGGCCCTTCTCCAGGTTCGCCTCCAGCCGGCGGACGACGACGCCGATGTTCGTGGAGATGTCGTCGGCGGTCATGTCTTCGGCACCCACGCGGGTGTGGAACGTACGCCGGTCGCGCGACCGGAGCTGTACGGTGTTCTTCATGCGGTTGACGACCTCGACGACGTCGTCGTCGGGCTGGAGCGGCGTCGGCATCTTGCCACGCGGCCCGAGGACGGTCCCGAGGTAGCGACCGATGTCCTGCATGAGGTTCGCCTGGGCGACGAAGAAGTCGGTTTCGTCCGCGAGGTCCTTGGCGGCGTCCGAGTCGTCACCGAGGTCCTCGAGGTCGTCCCCCGAGAGCACCTGATCGGCGACGTCTTCCGCACGGAGCGCCGTCTCGCCCTCGGCGAACACGACGATACTAGTTTCTTGACCCGTTCCGGACGGCAGGACGATCGACTCGTCCACCCGGTTGTTGGGGTCGTTGAGGTCCAGATCGCGCAGGTTGATCGCGAGGTCCACCGTCTCGCGGAAGTTCCGCGGCGGTGCCTCCTCGAGCGCGCGAGAGACTGCTTCTTCTATCGAATCTGCCATTTTTCACCTCCGTAGTCTGAGCCCTGTGGGCTACTACGGTGTGAAACAGGCCGTGCCTGTCTCGTTCCAATCGACTGGAGGCGCGGGTTTAAAAGCGTCGAACCGATCCGTCCGTGAGTCGAACTCTCAGACCGGAAGGACGTCGATACCGAACCAGTAGGCGGCGGCGATGTCGGCCGCGAACGCGAGGAAGAGGAGCGCGGACCCGTAGAACAGCCACCGGCGGTGGCTGTCGGTCAGCCGGCGGGCCCCGCGGTTGAACACGAACGCCGTGAACGCGCTCATCGGGACGATGACGAGCATCTCGCCGATCCAGATACCCGGGTGGGCCCCGTACTGGGCCGCGAGCCCGATGGTCACCAGCTGGGTCTTGTCGCCGAACTCGCCGAACGCGCTGGCGGAGAACGCCGGGAAGAACCCCTCCGCGCCGTCCGGGAGGTGGGCATCCAGCCCCGCGAGGCGACCGTCGGCGTAGGTTTCGGTACCACCGTCGGTGAGCGTTTCCTCGCCGTCAGATTCGCCGACCCCGCCACCCGATCCGCCCTCCCCGCCGACCCCGAGTCCCGCCCGGACGAGCAGGAGCGCGAACATGACGAACAGCCCCGCCGTCACGGCGTCGAGGTAGATCGTCGGTAGCGTCCCCTGGAGCGCCTCTCCGAAGGCAACCTCCAGTGCCGTCCACCCGCCCAGGGCGAGGGCCGCCCCCGCGACGACCGGCAGCGGCCGGTACTTCGTCGCCAGCCCCGCGATGATCATCTGCACCTTCTCGCCCGGGATGACGAGCGCCTGGAGGGTCGCCGCCGCTATCACTACTTCGAGGAACGTCGCCACGTCAACCACACCTCCTGGCCCGGTATCGACGTACACTCATTCAGGGTTTAGCCGTATCTAAAATCCATTAGTAGATGAACTAAATCCTTGCGCATCGCTCACGTTTTGCCGAATAGACCGTGAGGATCCGATCCCCGGAACCGGACGCCGAGCGTCGCTCTCGTCCGATCTCGGAGCGCCGTGAGAACGACTCGAGTTCTACGAGCCACGGTGGGAGATCCGGTGAACACACACCAGGACCCGGCGACGCTCGCGTTTCGAGTGTTCGATTCGTCGGTCTCGGCTTACGCCTCGACCTCCTCTGCGAAACACCGCGAGACGAGCGAAGCGAGTTTCGTGAGCCTTCGGCTCACTACGCTGTCGCTTGCTCGCCGAACACACCGAAAACTCGCTGGGCTCGTTTTCGAGCGTTCGCTTCGTCAGCGGTGGCTTACGCCGCGGCTTCCTCGGCGAACACGTCGTCGTACTCGCCGTCGTCGATCTTCCGCTTGAACTCGCGGGGGTTCTCGCCCTCGATGGTCACGCCGAGCGAGGTACAGGTCCCGACGACCTCCTTCGCGGCACCCTTCAGGTCGTACGCGAGGAGGTCGGGGAGCTTCTGCTCGGCGATCTTCTTTATCTGATCGACCGAGGCGTCGGCGACGAACTCGGACTCGGGTTGGCCGCTGCCGGTCTCGAAGCCGAGTTCGTCCTTGATGAGCGCCGCCGTCGGCGGGACGCCGACCTCGATACTGAACGAGCCGTCGTCGTCGTACTCGACGGTCACCGGGACCTCGGTCCCGTCGAACGCGGCGGTCCGCTCGTTTATCTCGCTGACGACGGCCTGCACGTCGACCGGGGTCGGGCCGAGTTCCGGCCCGAGCGGCGGGCCGGGGTTGGCCTGACCCCCGGGGACGAGCACTTCGATGGTTCCAGCCATACGGATGAGAACCCCCGCGACGGTTTTAAGAATTGTCTATTCACCCGCGGAGCGGGGACGCGTGACACGCCGAGCGGGCGGGATCCGATCCCGCCTTTACTGGTCCTCGACGTGGACCGACGAGCCGGCCATCATCTCGAGGACCTGCATCACGCCGGAGTTGTCGTCCCGGCCCATGTCGTTCTGGACCATCGACTTGTAGAGCTCGTGGGCGAGCTCGGTCTGGGGCATCGGCGAGCCGAACGCCTCGCCCGCGTCCGTGGCGATGCGGAGGTCCTTGTACTGGTACTGGGCGAAGAAGCCGGGCTCGAACTTCCCCTGGATCATGTTCGGCGCGCGGTTGTCGAGCGTCCAGCAGCCCGCCGCGCCGCCGCTGATGGCGTCGACGACGGCTTCGAGGTCCGCGCCGGCCTGCCCGGCGAAGACGAGCGCCTCGCTCACGCCCACCATCTGGGCGGCGACGACGATCTGGTTGCACGCCTTCGTCGTCTGGCCCGCCCCGCTCGGCCCGCAGTGGGTCACCGTCTCGCCCATCACGTCGAGGATGTCGCGCTGTTCGTCGAGGGCGTCCTCGTCGCCGCCGACCATGATCGAGAGCGTCCCCTCGACGGCTCCGGACTCGCCGCCCGAGATCGGCGCGTCGAGCATCGTGACGCCCTCCTCGGCGAGTTCCTCGGCGATCTCCTCGGCGACCGTCGGGGAGATAGTGGAGTGATCGACGACCGTCATCCCCTCCGAGAGCCCGTCGATCACGGGATCGGACTCCTCCTCGCCCCCGAGTACGACCCGCTGGACGTCCGGCGAGTCGGGGAGACAGAGAAGTACCACGTCGCTCTGCTCGGCGACGCCCGCGGGCGAGCCGCCGTCCTCGCCGCCGTACTCGACGAGCTCCTCGGTAGGCTCGTCCGAGCGGTTGTGACCGACGACGTCGTAGCCCGCGTCGATGAGGTTCTTGGCCATCGGGAGGCCCATGATTCCGAGACCGACGAATCCGACCGTTCGTGACATGACGTCCGGTCATGCGGTAACGGACTACAAAACTGTGGTGGAGGCGGCGGGACCCACCGGACGGCCGTGGCTACTGGAACCCGCGGATGGGCTGTGCCTCCGAGGAGGCGTCCTCGCTCTGCTGGACCTGCTTCGCCATCCGCTCGCGGACCTCCCGTATCTCCTCGGCGTGCTCTATCAGTGCGTCCGTGTCCGCGTCCACGCCGGCCAGCGGCTCGATGCCCTGCTCGATGATCGCGCGCGCGGCCTCGGGGTCGGGGAACTGCCGATCGCTCTGGACGATGAGGCCAACGGCGTCGAAATCCTCCTCGGCGGCGGCGTTGATGAGCGCCCCGGTCGGCCCGGAGACGAGTCCGCCGTCCGACGGCGGGGAGACGTCGGCCTCCTCCAGACGGCTCTCGGCCCCGCCGGTCGCGATGCCGTAGACCGCCGGCGGGGTGTCCTTCTCCTCGGCCAGCCCGGAGAGGTATATCGGGAACACCTCGTTCGACCGGAGCCAGGCCGTCACGCAGTCGGCGAACTCCCCGGCCGCGGAGGCCGACACCGGGACGTCGCTCTGGAGCACCAGCAGGTCGTGCTCCTCGTCGGCGTATATCCTCACCGGCGGCAACACCTCCGGGGAGCCCCCGTGGTAGACGGCGACGTCGGGGAGTCCGTCGCAGTGGACGCCCGCGACGAACTCCATGTCGAACGTCTCGACGAGGTGGTCGGCGGCGATCTTCCCCACGAGCCCCATCCCGGGTAGCCCCTCTACCAGTATCGGCTCCGAGAGCGTGACGTCGACCAGTTCCTCTACGTGTGCCATGCGAGGAACCTGGTCGCCGGGACCCATAAGGTCGGGTGGTGAGGCAGGGGAGGGACGCGGGATCACCTGCCGAGCAGCCACGAGAGCAGGCCCCCGCCGAGTCCCTCCTCGGTCGTCGCGGCCCCGACGTAGAGCCGCAGTCGCTGGACGACCAGCAGCGCGAACGGGACGACCAGCAGCGCGCCGAGGAGGCGCTCGATCCGTGCGGCCCAGACTGCGACACCCGTCGGTCGGATCCGCGAGAGGGTCTCGACCGAGACGTCCGAGGGCACCAGGTCGTCGACGGGCAGGAACGCACCGATCGTCTCGCTCAGAACCAGGTACGTCCCCTCGAAGAACGTCAGGAAGCTGAACACGAGCAGCCGCCAGGCGTCGAGGACGACCCACGGCAGCAGGACGGATCTCGGTCCGAGGGAGACGGGAAGACCGGGTTCGGTCCGACTCACCAGGCGTGGTCCTACTTCCTCGAACCCGCCGACGGAGGGGTAGACGACGAACGCGAACAGGGCCGCTACGACGAGGATCACCCTTGCGACGTAGAGGGGCGACTCGCTCATCCGTATCAGCCGGTAGCTCGTCCGCGCGTTCAGGACCGCGAGAGAGGTCCGCAGGACGGCCGAGAGGTCGGAACCGTAGCTTCTGCCGAGCCACAGCGCCCGGTCGTACCACGCCGTCTTCCCATCGCGGGAGTGTGAGGTGCCCCCTTCCGAGCGCCAGGAGTCGAGCCGAACGCGCGGGCCGTCGACCAGCCGCCGGGCGGCCCGGAGCCGTTCGAGGCGGGCTTTCCGGAGCCTCGCGCGCTGCTCCTCCAGGTAGTGTTTCTCGCGGATCGCCTGCTCGATCCGTCCGTGGCGGATCAGCTGGCGGTGGATCGTCTGGTGGGTCCACGCCCGGCGTTCGAGCCACCCGGACAGATCCGTGGGTCCCCGCCAGGGCGACCGAGCCTCTGGTGCTTTCCGACGGCCCGCGCCGTCGGCTCCCTCCCGGAGCCCGAGGAACTCGGCGGTACGGTCTACCCCCGACCTCGCGGCGCTGCGCACGGGGTGGAGGGCCCTCTCCTCCGCTTCGTGCAGCGGGTAGGCGAACGCCTCCGTGATTGTCGTCAAGGGATCCATCTCGCAGTCGGTCATCACGGCACGATAGAGGATCGCTCCGTCCAGTTTCGCCGAGCGGAGGTCGCACTCGATGAACGACGCCCGCTCGAGGTTAGCGTCCCAGAATTCCGCCTGCCGGCAGTCGGCCTCGTCCAGGATCGCCCCGGTCAGGTCAGCACCCTCGAACACGGTCAGGTAGAGGTCGGCTCCGCTGAGGTCCGCGTAGCGGAAGTTCACCCCCGGAAATTCGTGGTGTCGAAGGTCGGCACCGGCGAAGTCGACGGAGTCGAACGTCGGTCTATCCGTCTTTTCGAACGATCCGAGCGCGGGTGGCTGTTCGGCATCGAACGCGATCGCGGTGAAGTCCGTCCCCGAGAGGGTCGCTCCAGAGAGGTTCGTACCAGTCAGGGTCGCGTCACAGAGCTTCGCGTCGGAGAGGTTCGCTCCCGAGAGGGTAGCGTTCGTCAGATCCGCGTCACAGAGCTTCGCGTCGGAGAGGTTCGCTCCCGAGAGGGTAGCGTTCGTCAGATCCGCGTCACAGAGCTTCGCGTCGGAGAGGTTCGCCCCGGAGAGGTTCGCACCGGAGAGGTCCACGTCGGGCATCTTCCAGCCCGAGATGTCGACGTAACCGAGGTCTAGACCCGAGAGGACGACCCCTGTGAGGTCGGCCGCCGCGAGGTTGCCCGCCCGGAAGTCGTCACCCGAAATCTCGCTTTCGGGGACGAAGTGGTGCCAGAACAGCGACTCGGGGCGGGTGACGAGTGTGAGGTCGACGCCCGCGAGGGCCGCGTCGGTGACGTCGGTCCCCGAGAGGTCGACTCCGGCGAGGTCCGCACCCGAGAGGTCCGCCCCCCGAAGTGTCGTGCCCTGGACCTTCGCGCCGGAGAGGTCCGCCCCCGCGAGGTTCACTCCCGAGAGGTCGATATACCCGAGGTCTGCACCCGAGAGGTCGGCCCGAGCGAGACGGGATCCCGCCAGCTCGGTCCGCGAGAGGTTTAGGTCGGCAAGTGTCGCGTCGGAGAGGTTCGCCCCGGAGAGGTTCGCCCCCGAGAGGTTCGCCCCCGAGAGGTCCGTCTCGAAAAGGAGGGCATCCTGGAGGTCCGCATTCGAGAGGTTCGCTCCGGAGAGGTTCGCTCCGGAGAGGTTCGCTCCGGAGAGGTCTGCTCCGGTGAAGTTGGTACCCCGCAACGTCGCCCCGAACAGGTCGGCTCCCCGAAGTGCCGCCGACCGGAGTTTTACCTTCCAGAGGTCGACCCCGGAGAGGTCCGCCCGCGTCAGGTTCACTCCCGAGAGGTCTACGACCCTGAACGTCGCGCCACCGAGGTAGGCCCCGTCGAGACGCTCCGGGTGCCCGTTCGGTACGCGAGGGAAGTCATGCCCTTCCTTCCCCCAGACCTTCGCGTGCCAGAAGCACCGCCCGGAGTCCGAGCCGTCCCAGGGGGTCCGCCAGCAGCAGACCGTCGGCGACTCCGAACACTCTCGATCGGGAAGGTGGGACGGCGCGGGCCGGTCGCCGAGCACGAACCCACAGCGTCCCTCTGGAACCGACATACTGTCACTCTCGACTACACGACAGGAGATGTACTTTCCGCTAGATCGGGGCGATACCGCAGGAGGTCGAGCGAACGCGGCGACTCGCCGCCTCTGTCATCGATCGGGCCCCGGGAATCCGAAGCCAGAGATCCGTGAGGGATTCGATGTCCTCGGGCGACGACTAAGGGCTTGAGGTGCGAGTTACGCGAGCGACTCGATGTTCCCGGGCGCAGCCCGGGAATCCGAAGCCCGAGCTATGCGAGGGATTCGATATTCTCGACGACCTTCTCGGCGAATTCGCTGGTGGCGAGCTTCTCGCCGCCCTCGATCTGCCGGTGGATGTCGTAGGTGACCTGCTTCGAGCGGATGGTCTCCTCGACGGCGTCCCGGACCAGCTGACCGGCGTCCTCCCAGCCCATGTGTTCGAGCATGATGCGCCCGGAGAGGATCATCGCGGAGGGGTTGACCTTGTCCTGGCCCTCGTACTTCGGTGCGGATCCGTGGACCGGCTCGGCGAGGAACCGGCCCTCGCCGATGTTGCCCCCGGGAGCGATGCCGAGCCCGCCGATCTGTGCGCCAGCGGCGTCCGAGAGGTAGTCACCGTTGAGGTTCGGCATCGCCAGCACGTCGTACTGGTCGGTACGGGTGAGGAGCTGCTGGAGCATGTTGTCGGCGATGCGGTCGTTGACCACGACGGCGTCCTCGGGGGCGTCGCCGTCGCGCTCCTCCCAGAGCGTGTCCTCGGTGATGACCTCCTCGCCGTACTCCTCCTCGGCGACCTCGTAGCCCCAGTCGCGGAACGCCGCCTCGGTGAACTTCATGATGTTGCCCTTGTGGACGAGCGTGACCGAGTCGCGGTCGTTCTCGAGGGCGTAGTCGATGGCCTGCCGGACGAGCCGCTTCGTGCCGAACTCCGAGATGGGCTTGATGCCGATCCCGACGGGCCCCTCGTGGATGGCCCCCTCGAAGCCCATCTCGTCCTCGACGAATTCACGGACCTGCTCGACCTCCTCGGTGCCGGCCTCCCACTCGATGCCGGCGTAGACGTCCTCCGTGTTCTCCCGGAAGTTGACCATGTCCATCTGCTCGGGGGCCTTCATCGGCGAGGGGACGCCGTCGAGGTGGTAGGTCGGTCGCATGTTCGTGTAGAGGTCGAGCTTCTTCCGGAGCGCGACGTTCAGCGACCGGAAACCCGACCCGACGGGGGTCGTCAGCGGGCCCTTGATGGCGACGCGGAACTCGCGGATCGCCTCGACCGTGTCATCGGGGAGGTTATCATCGTACATCTCCCGGGCGGACTCGCCGGCGTAGAGGCGCATCCAGTGGATGTCACGGCCCGTCGCCTGCGCGGCGGCCTCCAGCACCTTCTGGGCCGCCGGGCCGACGTCCGTCCCGATGCCGTCCCCGTGGATGATGGGGATGATCGGCTCCTCGGGAACCTCCAGGTTCCCGTCCTCGTCGGCCGTGATCCGCTCACCCTCCTCGGGTACCTCCACCTTGTCGAAGTCCATAGCCGGCACGTCGAACCAGCGTGTGAAATGGATTCCGCTATCCGAGCGTGAATCGAACGAACGACGGTTATAGTCTCGCTCGAACACTTCCACGTCGTTCCCCGTCCGAGGGCCCGAAGGCGGCGGTACGAGGGTTGAAACCACCCCCGCCCGTCCCGACTCGCATGAAGGTGATCGTCCACGGCGGGGCCGGCGGGCCGTCCGACGAGCCGGCCGATCGACAGGCGGTGCTCGATTCGGCCGCCGAAACCGGGGCGGGGACCGACGACGTGACCGACGCCGTCGTCGAAGCCGTACGAGTCCTCGAATCCGACCCGCGGTTCAACGCCGGCGTCGGCTCGGCGATACAGTCCGACGGGGTGGTCCGAACCGACGCCGGACTGATGACCGACGACCGGGCCGCGGGCGCGGCGTGTGCGATGCCGGGCGTCGAACACGCCGTCGAGGTCGCACGGGCGGTCAAGGAGGGGACCCCCCACGTCCTCGTGGCGGGGGTCCACGCGGTCGACCTCGCCGAGGCGATCGGCGTCGAGACCGACGTCGATCTCCGGACCGAGGAGACCCGCGAACGGTGGGCCGAGGAGGAACCCCCCGAGTCGTTCGACACCGACGAGCACCTCGCGTTCGTGAACGATCGGTTCGGGCGCGAACAGGAGGCGGACGGGGACGACGAGGGCGACGGTGCTCGGCACCGCCCGGACCACGACACGGTCGGCGCGGTGGCCCGCGACGGCGACCGGATCGCGGCGGCCACCTCGACCGGCGGTCGGTGGTGTGCGCTCGCCGGACGGGTCGGGGACGTCCCGCAGGTCGGCTCGGGGTTCTACGCGACCCGGGCGGGCGGGGCGAGCGCGACCGGTGCGGGCGAGGACATCGCCCGGGTCACGCTGGCGCGGCGGGCGGTCGACCACCTCGAAACGGGTCGGACGGCCGCGGACGCGGCCGAACTCGCCATCGAGGAGTTCGAGGACCTGACCGGCTCGACGGCGGGCGTGATCGTCCTCCGGAACGACGGCGACCACGGGAGCGATTTCAACAGCGAGGCGATGCAGACTGCGGTCGATAGCGACCAGTAGCGGGGGACGGACGGGCGGTGGGTCGGCGATCGAGTCAGTCGACGGGAGAGGGATGGTCCGGGGGTGCCCCGATCGGCGATCCCGCCGCCGCCCGGTCCATCAGCACCCGGTGGGCCTCTACTGGCTCCCCCTCGGGACGGAGCTGTTCGTAGTTCCCGTCGGCGTCCATCCGCCACGCCCGCCGGTCGTCCCGCAGGAGGGCATCGAGCACCACCTGTAGCTCGGCACGGTGGTCCGGGTCCGTGACGGGCGTGACGACCTCGACGCGGCGGTCGAGGTTGCGCGTCATCCAGTCCGCGCTGCCGACGTAGAACTCCGGGTCGCCGGCGTTCTCGAATCGGAACACCCGGGAGTGTTCGAGGAACCGGCCCACTACCGATCGGACGGTGACGTTCTCGCTCGCGCCCTCGACCCCGGGTCGGAGCCGGCAGATGCCTCGCACCACGAGGTCGACGTCGACGCCGGCCTGCGAGGCGCGGTAGAGTTCGGCGACCATCCCGGGGTCCTCGAGGGCGTTCATCTTGGCGACGATCCGCGCGGGCTCGCCCTCGCGGGCGTTTTCGGCCTCCCGACGGACGAGGTCGGTGAAGCGGTCGCGCATGTTCCCCGGCGCGACCAGGAGCGTCTGGTAGTCCTCGCTCATCGAGTGGCCGGTGAAGTAGTTGAACACCCGCGCGAGGTCGGCTCCGACCTCGCGGTCGGCGGTCAGGACCCCGAGGTCGGTGTAGAGCTTCGCCGTCTCGGCGTGGTAGTTACCGGTGCCGACGTGGGAGTAGAGCCGGACCCCGCGTCCGGTCCCCGCGTCGAGCTCCTCGCGGACGACGAGCGCGATCTTCGCGTGGGCCTTCAGCCCGATCGCTCCGTAGGCGACGTGGATGCCCTCCTCCTCGAGCCGGCGGACCCACCGGAGGTTGTTCTCCTCGTCGAACCGGGCCTTCAGCTCGACCATCACCGCCACCTGCTTGCCGTTGCGCGCGGCCTCGATGAGCGACTCCACTACCGCCGAATCCCGGGCGGTCCGGTAGATGGCGAGCTTGATCGCGAGCACGTCGTCGTCGGTCGCGGCGCGGTCGACGAACGCCTGCACGGTGCGATCGAACGAGTGGTAGGGGTGGTGGACGAGCACGTCCCTCCGGCGTATCTCCGCGAACAGGTCGGGCTCCCCGTCGCCGAACCGCGGGTGATTCCTCGGGGTCCAGGGGTCGTGTTTCAGGTCCGGCCTGTCGAGGTCGACGAGCCGGGAGAGGTCGCGCAGGTCGAGCGGCGGAGCTCGTTCGAAGACCTCCCGGTCGTCGACCTCGAGCTGGGTCTTCAGCAGTTCGCGGACCGCCTCGGGCATCCCCTCGGACACCTCGAGGCGGACGACGGTGGCGAACCGCCGGTCCCGGAGGACGCCCTCGATCATCCGGATGAGCCCCTCGGCGACCTCCTCGTTCCGGCGCACCTCGGCGTTGCGCGTCACCCGGAACGTCGACCAGTCGAGCACCGTCACGTCCGGGAACAGCAGATCGAGGTTCGCCGCCACGACCTGCTCCAGGGGGACGAACCGCTCGGCCTCCCGGTCGGTCCACGCCTCGCGGATGCGGACGAGTCGCGGGCGGTTCTCGGGGATCTTCACCCGCGAGAACCGCGGCTCACTCCCCCCCCGTCGGGTCCTGACTGCGAGCGAGAGCGAGAGGTTCGAGATGAACGGGAACGGGTGGGCCGGATCGAACGTCAGCGGCGTGAGCATCGGGAGCACGTCCGACTCGAAGTACTCCCGCAGGCTCGACCGCTCGCGTTCGGTGAGCTCCTCGTGATCGACGACGTGGATACCGGCCTCGGCCAGCAGCGGCCGGACCTCGGCGAAGCAGGCCGACTGGGCGTCGAACATCCGGCGGGCCGTCTCCAGGCTCGCCACCCACTGTTCGCGGGGGGTCCGCCCGTCGACCGAGAGTTCGGTGACGCCCGCGTCGATCTGCTGTTTCAGCCCACCGATACGCTTCATGAGGAACTCGTCGAGGTTCCGGGTGACGATTGTCAGAAAGCGCACCCGTTCGAGCAGCGGGTTCCGCTCGTCGAGCGCCTCGTGGAGCACCCGCTGGTGGAAGGCGAGTTCGGAGAGTTCGCGGTTCAGATACCAGGCCGGGTCGTCGGGGTCGAACGGCCGCTCGGCGGGGTCGAGGGGACGGGTCCCCTCGGGCGGGTCGTAGCGGGCGACCCCGCAGTCCGGGAGGGGGTCGCGGTCGTCGGTCGGTCTGCCCGTCACTCGGGACCGATAGGGGTGGGTTCGACTTGAACCTCCGGCAGGTCGAGCACCTTCTCCTCGGGACGGGACTCGTAGGTCTCGAACGCGGGGACCGAGACCACCTCGTCGGCGTAGTAATCGTAGGCGGTCAGCGAGCCGCCGTAGACACAGCCGGTGTCGAGGCCGACGGCGTGGTCGGTCACGACGGGCGCGTCGAGCGGCGTGTGGCCGAAGAAGATCCGCTCGGGGCCCTCCCAGTGGTCGAACCAGAACGGTCCCTCGTAGCCGTTTTCGGGTGGGATGGCGCGGGTGTTGAGCAGGCGTTCGATCCCCTGTTCGGGGAGCGCCATCCGGGTGTCGACGCCGCCGTGGACGAGGAACGAGTCGCCGAAGGAGATCACGACGGGGAGCGACTCGATGTAGTCGGCGACGGGATCCAGTTCGGGGATCTCGACCCGGTCGTGGATGAGCTTCGCCTCGTTGTTCCCCCGGATGGAGAAGACGTTCGGGGTGTCACGGACGAGTTCGACGACGCCACGGGAGTCCGGTCCCTTGCGGATGAGGTCGCCGACGACGAGCACGAGATCCTCCTCCGAGGGATCGAGCGCCGAGAGCAGTTCCTCGAACTCGGCGCGGCAGCCGTGGACGTCGCCCACGACGAAGACGTCGTTCCAGTCCTCGACGTCGAGACGCAGGTGACAGTCCGCGACCTCGGGTGCGAGGTCGTCGTCGCTCAGCCCCGGCCGGTCGTCGTCGGAGCGTGAGTTCCTCCCCATTACGACTCCCGTTCCAGCGCCCGTCGGCGGTACCATACACCCCGCTACTCCATCACCGACTTAACGTGTTTCTAATATGACTATCGTGGAATACATAGACACACCTCGGTGTAGGGATCCCCCGGGGGGATGGTAGCGCCTCGTGGCCGTGCCGACGGACCGGATCCGATCCGAGCCGTCCGTCACCGGCGAGCGCTTCGCCACGCAACGCAACTCCTTTGGCCGGAAGGGGCGAACCCGGGGTCATGAGCAGCCTGGAGTCCGAGCAGTACGAGAAGCACCGCGAGGCCGGCGAGATACTCGCGACCGTCCGGGACGAGGCGGCCGAGCGGGTCGAGGTCGGCGCGAGTCACCTCGAACTGGCCGAGTGGACCGAGGAGCGGATCCGGGAACTCGGGGGGGAGCCGGCGTTCCCCGTCAACATCAGTATCGACGAGGAGGCCGCCCACGCCACCCCCTCGCGCGACGACGACTCGACGTTCGGCGAGGAGATGGTCAACCTCGACATCGGGGTCCACATCGACGGCTGGCTCGCCGACACCGCGATCACCGTCGACCTGTCGGGCCACGACGACCTCGCCGAAGCCCCGGGAGCCGCCCTCGACGCCGCGCTCGACGTCATCGAGCCGGGGATCGAGACGGGCGAGATCGGGGGCGTCGTCGAGGAGACCATCGAGGGGTACGGCTACAACCCGGTCGTGAACCTCACCGGGCACGGCCTGGGCCACTGGGAGCAGCACACCGCGCCGAACATTCCCAACCGCCGCGTCGAACAGGGGATCGAACTCGAAGTCGGCGACGTCGTCGCCATCGAGCCGTTCGCCACCGACGGCGGCGGGAAGGTCGGCGAGGGGAGCGAGGAGGAGATCTACGCCCTCGAACGCGAGGCGACTGTCAGAGACCGGGCGGCGAGGGAGGCGCTCGAAACCATCGTCGAGGAGTTCCGCACGCTGCCGTTCGCCGCACGGTGGCTCGACACGCCCCGTGCGGAGATGGCGCTCCGCCGGCTCAAACAGCAGGACGTCGTCCACGGCTACCCGGTGCTGAAGGAGGACGACGGGTTCCTCGTCAGCCAGAAGGAGCACACGATCATCGTCACCGAGGACGGCTGTGAGGTGACGACCCGGTCGCGGTAGGCAGGGGGCGGGACGGACACGGTCGGCTCTCCCCAGAGTGTGTAGCTACTGATCAACCCCACAGCCACGACGAAGGCAGAAGAAAGGTCCCTTCCTGCTGTGGGCTGGCCCGTTGTACCGCGAGCGACCGGAGGGAGCGAGCGGCCTTTTTCACCCATGTTTTTGCGGTGAGTGGTGCGCCGAAGGCGCACCCGAACCGGAAAAAGATGGTCGGTGGTCAGGCGTTGTTCATCCGGAGCGCCGACTCGCCCCCGCACGCGACGCACCTGGCGACCCGATACGGTTCGCGGGAGAATTCGGCGTTCTCGCGCTTGGCCGATTCGGTCCGTATCTCGATCCGGACGTCGTGGGGGGTCTCGTGACCGCAGCTCTCGCACGATTCCAGCGTGTCGTCGTCCGCAGCGGAGTGTGCTGACATCGACAGTTCGTTTCCCGGAAAGGGGCATAAACTGAACATACCGTCCCGACGGTTCGACCGAGTTCATCGCAAGACGGCGCCGTGATTTGTCCTGATACGGACTCAGAAGGTCCCATTACGTTCATAAGAGCTTCTCGTGGCTCTAAAACGACCGAACGGCCGAAATATTCAAGTAGAAGGGGCTGACATCGCGTTCAGTCATCCAATGGCGACAGCCCCCGTAGACTGGGACCGGTGACCCCGACCTGTAACGTGGCGGCCCGGGTGGGTCCCCTGGGTTGGGAGCGGACACGTCCCGGGTCCCGGATCGACGGCCCGGTCGCCCGCTCGACGACCCCGATATAAGTGGCGGGCGGCCGTCGCCCGTCCATGGACGAGCTGTTCGCCCCGTGGCGTATCGAGTGGGTCGAGCGCGAGGACCGGAACGAGGATCTCGGGGAGTGTGCGTTCTGTGCGCTCCCGGAGCGCGAGGACGCCCGCGAGTCCCGGGTGGTCGCCGCCTCCGAACACGCGTTCGTCCTGCTGAACAACTACCCCTACAACCCGGGACACGTCATGGTCATCCCGCGTCGGCACACCGGCGACTACCGCGATCTCGACGACGAGGTGCTGCTCGACCACGCCCGGCTCAAGCAGCGGACGTTCGACGCGCTCGATGAGGCGCTCTCACCCGACGGGTTCAACGCGGGGCTGAACCTCGGACAGTCGGCGGGCGGCTCCATCGGCGACCACCTCCACACCCACGTCGTCCCGCGGTGGGGCGGTGACACGAACTTCATGGCGGTCGTCTCCGACACGAAGGTCATCGTCGAGGCACTGGCGGACACCTATGAGCGGCTCCACGCGGCGTTCGCCGCCCAGTCGGGCGGGACCGACCGCGGAACGGACCGGAGCGTCGAACTCCGGTTCGAGTAGCGTCGAGCGACCCGAAGTCCCTATACGGGCCCGTGTCCCACCACCGATATGGACCGGAAGGGGGTCCTCCGCCGGGTCGGGTTCCTCGTCCTGCTGGCGAACGTGGCCCTCGCGCTCGCCAAGGGCGGCGTCTGGTACTGGACGGGGAGCCTCGCGGTCGGCTCCGAGGCGGTCAACAGCCTCTCGGACACCGCCTACAGCCTCATCGCGCTCGCCGGGCTCTACCTCACGACCAGACCCCCCGACTTCGAGCACCCGCACGGCCACGAGCGGATCGAGCCGTTCGTCTCGCTGTTCATCGCCGTGGGCGTGTTCGCCGCCGGCGGATTCGTCCTCTGGCGATCGCTCACGGCCGTCCTCGCGGGAGACGTGACCGTCGCCCGCGGGCCGTGGGCGGTGGTCGTCCTCGTCGCCGCCGCGGTAGTGAAGTTCGGCCTCTACCGCTACTGTCTCGACGCCGCCCAGGAGCACCGCTCGCCGGCGCTCCGGGCGACTGCGCTCGACAACCGGAACGACATCCTCACCGCCGGGGCGGCGCTCGTCGGCGTGCTCGGTGCCGCGGCCGGCTACCCGCTGCTCGACCCGCTCGCCGCCGGCGTGGTCGCGTTCGGCATCCTCTACACCGGCGTCGAGATCGTCCGGGACAACCTGAACTACCTCGTCGGTGCCGCACCCCCCGAGGACCTGCGGGCGGACATCGTCCGGCGGGCACTCTCACACCCGGACGTAGAGGGCGCACACGACGTCATCGCTCACTACGTCGGCCCGGAGGTGGACGTCTCGCTCCACATCGAGGTCGAGGGCGACCGGACCATCCGCGAGGCACACGACATCGAGACGGACGTGGTCGAGTCGATCCGCGAGATAGACGACATCGACGACGTGTTCGTCCACGTCGACCCGAAGGAGCTCGGGGAGTGGAAGGACGACGACGAGGTCGACCGTCTCGCCGGGAGCGCCCGGCGGTACGGCGGTCGGCACAGTCGACGGGAGTGATTTCGGAGGAGAGGACCGCCGCGACCGCCGGACTCAATCGTAGTCGGGTCGAACCCCCGTCGGTGACCACGAGCGCCGACCCCACCACGCTCGCCGACTACGTCCGCAGCGAGGCCGACGTCGTCGAGGCGGCGCTGGTCGAGCGGGACCCGACGAGGCTCGCGGACGCGCCCGGGGGGCCGGACACCGTCGTCGATCACCTGTTCACCGACGCGTTCGTCGTCGAGCACACCGACTTCCCGTCGCTCGGGGCGTTCCTCGAACACGCCGGGGTGGAGTCGGTGTGGGCGCTCGCGGGGTGGATCGACTGGGTGCTCGACTGGCACGTCCTCGGCAACACGCGGTTCTGGTCCTGGGAGTGGATGACCAACGCCGCCGTCGAACTCGCCCGCGACGCCGCGCTCGTCGGCCCGGTCCGGTGTCGGATCTGCGGCTGGCGTCCCGACCCCGTGACGGGCTCGTCGGTGGAGGAGCCGGGTCGGGTCGACGAGACGTGGGTGCGGTTCGCGTGTCCCTGCGGCGCGACCGGCCGGGTCTCCCTCCCCCGGCCGACCGGCGAGACGCGGTGTGACGGCGACGTCACCGTCGTCGGATCGCGGGAGGCGCTCTCTCGCCCCCCGCCGGACGACGGCGAGGATTGATGGATCTCGCCGCAGTGACAACCGGCGAGGACTGATGGATCTCGCCGCAGTGACAACCGGCGAGGACCGACGAGTCCCCCCGGGAGCCGCCTCGGCTCGACACCCGGGGGAAGGTTTTTGTTCGCCAGATCCTTGTTATCCGGTAACATGGGCTGTCACATCCGCTGTGACTCGTGCGACCTCGACCGGCGGCTCGAGGACTGCGTGACCGCCCACCGGCTCGCGAAGGAGCACGAGGCCGAATTCGCCGACCACTTCGTTAGCCTCCTCGACCCCGCCTGATCCGATCACTCCCCGAAGACGCGCGACGGAAGCCGACAGGTGACCGTCCGGTTGGGATCGTTGACGACCTGCGAGAGCTGGAGGTCGGCGGCGACCGAACAGAGCAGGTACGCCTCCTCCCTGCCGAGCCCCCGCGTCTCGCCCAGCCGGTCGACCATCGCCGAGAGTGCCTCCCTCGCGGCCGACTCGAGATCCGGGCCGATGCCGGTCGTCGCGACCGCCGGGCCTTCCTTCCACGACTGGCCGCCCGGCGTCTCGAACCGCGGTGTCGCCGGGGTGTCGTCGATGGGTTCGAACCGGACGTCCACCGTCGTCGGGCACTCGATGGCCGTCACGCAGACCTCGCCGTCGCCCTGTGCGGCGTGGCCGTCGCCGATGCTGAACAGTCCCTCCGGAACCTCGACGGGGAGTTCGAGGCGCGAACCGGCGACGAGGTGCCGGACGTCGAGGTTCCCGCCCACCGCTCTCGGTGGGGTGGTCGAGTGCGGTCCGTCCCCCTCGGGGACGAGCCCGAGGTTGCCCGGGAACGGCTCCAGGGGCACCTCGACTCCCTCGACGAACGTCGCGGTGTCCCCGTCGAGTTCCCAGTGGTGGATCGCCCCTTCCGACGCGGCCTCGGGGAGGAATCCCACGTCCCGCTCCTCGGGGTAGGCGAAGGTGACGCCCCAGTCGCCCGTCTCGACCGAGAGGAGTTCGACGGCCAGCCCGTCGCCCGGTTCGACGCCCTCGATCGCGACCGGACCGGTCATGGCGTGGCCCGGGGACTCGCGGCTCCTCACGTCCTCGACGGTCGCCCCGGGTGCCAGCTCGCCGCCGGTCGCGTCCAGGCACTCGAACCGGACGACTTCGCCCGGCTCGACGGTGAGGAGTGGGTCGCGGTCGGCGTCCCAGTCGTGGTGGACGTTCGCGTCGGTCGCCTCGATGTGATGATCCGGTGTCGACATACCCGGGCCACGGAGCGGGGGGCTAAAACTCCCCGCCGCCCGGCGAGATGTGACGGGACACGACGGGACGGAACGGGCGGGACCGCCGGATCAGTCGTCCGCGACGGCCCGGTCGGGCTCCCCTCGCGTATCGACGGGCTCCGCGAAGCAGTAGACCGCCTCCGCGCCCGTGACCTCCACGTCGAGGAAGTCGCCGGGCTCGACGCCATGCTCGGTCGCGTTCCGGACGATCACCTGCCGGTAGGCCCCGTCGCGGCACTTCACGGAGTCCCCGGTTCCTGGCTCGACGGCGAGGGCTCGATGACGGGTGCCGACCATCGACTCGTGTGCCTCCCGGACGACCGCCATCTTCAGGTCGGTCATCGCCTTCGACCGCTCCTTCTTCAGCGTCCCGCCGAGACCCTTCATCTCGGCGGCGTCCGTTCCGGGTCGCTTCGAGAAGCGCGTGACGTTGATCTTCTCCGGGCGGATCTCCTCGAGCAGGCCCATCGAGCGATCGTGGTCGGTGTCGGTCTCGGTGGGGAAGCCCACGATGAAGTCCGTCGAGAGGGTCCAGTGCTCCAGCCGGGAATCGAACGTCTCGACGATCTCGCGGAACTCCCCTACGCGGTGCTGTCGGCGCATCGCTTCGAGCACTTCGTCGCTCCCGGACTGGACCGGCAGGTGGATGAAGTCGTAGAGCTCCTCGTTGCGGGCGAACACGTCGGCGAGTTCCTCGCGGATGCCGTGGACGCCGCCCGGGTTGGCCATCCCAACGCGGACCCTGAACTCGCCCTCGATGTCACAGATCCGGTCGAGCAGTTCGGGGAGCTTCCGCTCGCCCTCGTCCCAGCCGTAGACGCCCGTGTCCTGACCGGTGACGCGGATCTCCCTCGCGCCGGCGTGGACCAGCGCGCGGGCCTTCTCGACGTTCTCCTCGACGGGCGGGGAGTCGATCCGCCCGGTCGCGAACTTCGTGATGCAGTACGAGCAGTTGCTCATACAGCCCCGCGCGATGGGTAGGATTCCGATGACCCCGTCCAGAACGGGTTCGGCGTCGGGCGTCGTCGTCGGGCACTCCCCGTTGGTGACCGCGGCGGGCACCTCGTCCCAGTGGAGCACCTGCGCGTCGACGTCCGACTCGCGGAACTGCTCGCCCTGCGCGAGCGCCATGCAGCCGGTGACGAGCAGATCCGCGGTCTCCTCGGCGAGCTCCTCGGCCCGGCGGAGCATGTTCCGCTCGGTCTTCTCGACGACCGTACAGGTGTTGAGGATGGCGACGTCGGCCTCCTCCAGCGGGACCTGGTGGTGGCCGGCGTCCCTGAGCCGGCGCTCGATCTCCCGGCTCTCACCCCGGTTGGAGGTACACCCGTACGTCTCGATGTGGTACCGGGCCATTCTACGCTCTACCCGCCCTTGCGTGCCGGCGGGCAAAAGCGGTGCGGAACGCCCCCGCCGGTCACTGCCCCTCGCTCGCGACCGACTCGTTCGCCCGGGTGACCCACGCCGGCCGGTCGACGGTCGTGGTTCCGACGTCGGTGATCCGGTACGTCCGGCGCACGCGAACGGGTCCACCGCCGAACGTCGCCTCGAACGAGAGGGAGTAGGACCTGACGACGCCCCGCTCGTCGATCCTCACGGTCATCGAGACGTTCCGCGGGTCCGAGAGCAGCGGCGGGGTGACGAGTTCGTCCGGGTCCTCGAACCGCTCCCCTCTGAGCCGGAAGACGCGGACCCCATCGACGGTCCGGTTCCCGACCACGCGGAGGTCGACGGCCTCGAGGTCCGGCCGGGCGCTCCTGACCTGGGTGAGGTCTCGGACCGGGCCATCCGAGGCCGCCTGGTTCTGTCCCCAGTACCGCGCGACCCGGCCCTCGTCGACGAACCGGTTGCGCACGACCGGCTCGCTGTACCAGACGCCGATGAGCGCGTACGTGTCGACGAACGGCCACTCCCGGACCGACCGCTCGACCCGTGTGAGGTGGTACGAGTCGGCACCCGGGGCGACGACGATCCGTACCCCCACGGTGTTGAGCGGTCGTCGGCTCGCGGTGTCGTTCGGCCGGACCACCGTCCGGTTGCGGGTGAGGGCGAACCCGCGCTCGGTCAGCGTCGTCCGGTGGCCCTCGACGAGCGCGTCGGCGTCGAACACCCCCCTCGTCGAGAGGCCCGGGGCGATCAGCCGTCCCCCGTCGGGCCCCCGCTCCTCGGGAACCGGTGCGGGTGTCAGCGTGGTCGTCGGCTGTCCGGGTCCGCTCGCGGTGTCGACCGCACCACAGCCCGCGAGCACGACCACCGCGACGAGGAGCAGTCCCGTCTTCGCCCGCACGCTACCGAGCACCCCCGATCCGGCGGGTTCCCGGGAGGGATCGTCGCCGCCGGTCGCGCGTCGGGACCGATGTCGGTGATGGGTGTACGATCACTCCGCCCAGTCGGGGTCCGTCCGCGGCGGCGAGAACACGTCCACCCCGAGGACCGTCTCGCTACCCCGGTTCTCGGCACCGTGGACCTCCTCACCCGCGAGCACGTATCCGTCACCGGGGCCGACCACGATCTCCTCCGGGTCGTCCTCGTCGCCGAGGAGGAACGTGAGCTCGCCCTGTGCGATGTAGCCCGCCTGTTCGTGGTGGTGGCTGTGCGAGGGGACCTCCGCTCCCGGCTCGATACGGAAGTGCTGGACGCTCATCCGATCGCCCGCCGCGAGCTGGGTCAGGTGCGCGCTCGGGACCGCCTCGACCGTGTTCCCCTCATCGAGTCGCTCGACGTCCATACCCCGGGTACGGTCGCCCCGGACCTAAACACCGGGGGCACAGTTCCCGGCAAAAAATTCTTGTTTTCGGACGAGAAACCCCGGTCGTCATGTCGACAGACACCCGGATGGAGGCGGAGCTGTTCGGTCGGGACGTGACCTTCGAGTACTCCGAGGCCTGGATCGGCTACTCGATGGTCGCGCTCCGCGTCGTCATGGGGTGGGTGCTGTTCCAGGGTGGGATCACCAAGCTGGTGACGTACCTCGATGCGAACCCCGACAACGACTGGACGGCGGCGGGCTACCTCGCCAACGCCATCCCACCGGGGAATCCCTTCACGGGGGCGTTCGCGGCGATGGCCGGCAGCCCGCTCATCGACGCCCTCAACATGTGGGGACTCACGCTGACCGGCCTCGCGCTGATCCTGGGTGTACTCGTCCGCTGGAGCGCCTTCTGGGGGGCCGTCATGATGCTGTTCTACTGGGCGGCCGCCCTCCAGGGGGGCTTGCTGGCGGGCCTCCCGCTGGCTCACGGCTGGGTCGTCGACGACCACATCGTCTACGCGGCCCTGCTGTTCGGCCTCGGCGCGTTCGGTGCCGGCCGCATCCTCGGGCTGGACGCGTACCTCGAACGGACGGGCGTCGTCCGGAACAACCCCTGGTTGCGCTACTTCCTCGGATAGCGAACCACAGGTTCAACCCCGGTGGGGCCTCACGTCGAACCATGTACGCGGTCGTCGGCTGTAACCGATGTGGGGCGCTGTGGGTCGTCGAGGGTCGTCCCGACTCTACTGCCTGTCCGCGGTGTGAGACGCGCCACCGGCTCGAGAAGCTGAAGCGGTTCGCGGAGACCGAGTCGGCCGACGCCGCGCGCGAGGCGCGCTCGCGGCTGCTGGCCGAACGCGGCGGGTACGGGGAGCAGGTCGACTCCCTCGACGACTTCTCGACGCTCGGCGAGGCGGCCGACCGATCGGGGGTGAGCGACGAGGAGTTCCTCCGGGGGTCGGGGATCGACACCGACGCCGTGAACGAGGCCGGCGAGCGGGCCGAAACCGGGCAGGGTGGCTCCCGAAGCCGACGGCAGGTCGTCCTCGACGCGCTCGAGGAACTCGACCGTCCGAACGAACCGGCGGTGATCGAGTACGCGACCGACGCGGGCGTCCCCGAGGAGTACGCCGAGGAGGCGCTCGAACGGCTCCGCCGGACCGGCGAGATCACCGAGTCCGGCGGCCGCTACCGCCGACTGTGAGCACCCCCGACACCGACTCTCGATCTCGGAGCTACGATCCCGGTCCGATCGCCGTCGGCGTGCTCGTGGGGCTCGCGGGGCTCCTGTTCCTGCTCGAACCGGTGGTCGATCCCATCGCGGTCGGCGGGCTTCGGGTCCGGCCCGTGTCGCTCTCGGCGGTGTCGCTCGCCCTGGGGCTCGACGTCGGGGCCGTCGTCTTCCTCCGGCGGGGTCGGCGGCTCGTCGGTCTCGCACACGCCATCGGCGGTGCGGGGTTCACCGCGCTCGTCGTCG
This sequence comes from Salinirubellus litoreus, assembly GCF_037335815.1. Classification (NCBI taxonomy): domain Archaea; kingdom Methanobacteriati; phylum Methanobacteriota; class Halobacteria; order Halobacteriales; family Natronomonadaceae; genus Salinirubellus; species Salinirubellus litoreus. Next base: position 2,547,096 of record NZ_CP147841.1, read on the forward strand.
CCGTCGCGATCGACTCGGGGACGCTCGCGATCTCGGCCGTGCTCGTGCTCGGCGGCGGGGTGCTCTTCCTCGTCTACGAGATCTCCCGGACCCGACGTGACGGGCGGGGAGGACGGTAGATCGGTCCCGGTCCCCGGATCACCCGGCGCAGAGGGTCTTCCAGAGGGTGAGCGCGGCGGCCAGCGCCGCGAGCGCGGCCTGGAGCACGCGGAGGCGGTACAGACTGGTCTCGGAGGCGGTCTCGTTCTCGGTCATGATGGGTGCCCGCGGGGTGTGGCCCCGGCGGGCACTCGAAATCACGTCTAAGGTCGATTAAACCAACGCCAACGCCGGAGTGAAACTGGAGGCGAGGGCCGGTTCCGGAAGTTCCGCTTTCGCCGTCACCGCCCGAGTTCCTCGTGCGCGCTGGCGAGGTGGGAGGCCGCGAGCGCGCCCATCAGCGAGAGCTCGCCGGCGAGCGCACCCGCGGCGATCACCTCCGCGAGCGCGTCGGCGTTCGCGCCGGGCGGGTCGCCGCCGCCCCGGACGCCCACAACGTCGAGCGCTTCCGATTGTGTGGGGAGCTTCGTCCCGCCGCCGACCGTCCCGACTTCGAGCGACGCGAGCGTGAGCGAAGCGTAGAGCTCCTCCCCCCGGACGTCGAGCGTGGTGATCGCGTTCGACCCCTCGACGACCTGGGCGGCGTCCTGGCCGAGCGCGAGGAACGCGGCGGCGACGACGTTCGCCGCCTGGGCGTTGAATCCCAGGGACCCGGCCTTCGCGGAGCCGACGAGGTTCTTCCGGGTGTTCGCCTCGACCATCGCCTCCGGCGTCGTCTTGAAGCGATCCTCGACGAGTTCGCGAGAGAGCACCACGTCGGCCGAGACCGTCCGGCCGCGCCCCTCGACGGCGTTGATCGCCGCGGGCTTCTTGTCCGTACAGAGGTTCCCCGAGAGCGCGACGAGCGACGCGGGCGTCTCGGATTCGACCACCTCGCAGGCCTCCTGCGTGGCGATGGTCGCCATGTTCATCCCCATCGCGTCCTTCGTGTCGTAGCCGAACCGCAGGAACACCGAGTCGCCGACGACGTAGGGCGTCACCTCCCGGAGTTCGCCGTGGCTCGTGGTGGACTCGGCGGCCTCCCGGAGCGCCGACTCGTTCTCGCGGACCCACGAGACCACCTCGCTCGCCTCCGCGATGTCGTGGACCCGGAAGACCGGCGCGCGGGTCATCTTCGATTTCAGTACGCGGGCGGTGGCCCCGCCGGCCGCCCGAATGGCGGAGGATCCGCGGTTGACGCTGGCGAGGAGCGCCCCCTCCGTGGTCGCCATCGGGAGCCAGTACTCACCCTCGGCGGCACCGCCGTCGACGGGGAGCGGGCCGACGACCCCCATCGGGACCTGCGCCGCGCCGACCATGTTCTCGACGTTCGGGTCGGCCCGCTCGGCGGGAAACGAGTAGTCGCCGACCGTCGATAGATCCGCTCCCGTCTCGGACTCGAGGAGGTGCCGGCGGGCCGCGGCGGCCGTCTCGCCGTCGACGTGCGCCTCCAGTTCATGTAGCCGAAGGTCGCCCTCGTGCACCCGCTCGGCGAGCGATTCGGGGCTCGTGTCGGTCATGGCCGGGGGGTCGACGGGCGAGCGCCTAAGGGTTGCCACTCGCGGCGCGGTGTCCGGCGGGGTGCCGATCGGATCTCGGGGACCGCTCTCCCCGCGTTCGGCCACACGGTCTCCCCGTCCGCACGCCATCTCGCCGTCCGCACGCCGCTCCGCTCCCGGCGCGGAGCGTCGACGTCGCCCGCTGTCTCCCCCTGATCCACCCTCCCCGCGGTCACTTCTGGGCCGATCACAGTGGTTTTCGGTGAAAAGAATTACCAGGGGACATCCGGAAGGATTAATAATGGCTGAACGAGCCGATCCTCTGGTCCTGCTCGTCGGCCGCGGGGACGGGCTCGAGCGCCGGTACGGGGAGCAACTCGCGACGGCGGGGTTCCGGGTCGCGAGTGTCGACTCCGCCGGGGAGTGTCTCCGCCTCGTCGAGTCGGGTGGGATCGGCGGGATCCTGAGCGAGTACGACCTCCCGGATCTCGACGGGCTCCGTCTCGTCAGGTCCGTCCGGATCTCGCATCCCGCGCTTCCGTTCGTACTGATACCCCGGGAGGGATCGGAGGCCATCGCCGGCGAATCCGTCGCCGCGGGCGTGAGCGGCTACCTCCCGGAGGACGCCGACCCGGCGACCGTCGTCTCCCGGCTCCAGGATAGCCTCCAGCGGGAGATGCTGTGGTCCGACGAGGAGGCCCGGCGACGGTACCGTAGCCTCGTCGAGATCTCGCCCGTCCCGATCAACCTGTTCGACGGGACCGGCGAGTCGGTCTGGTGTAACGACGCCACGGTCGATCTGCTCGGCCTCGACGGGCGCGACGACCTCGTCGGCCACTCGATATTCGAGTTCATCCACCCGGACGACCACGAGCTCGCCCGCGAGGAGCTCGGCGACGTCATCGCGCGCAAGGAGTCGGTCGGCCCGACCCAGATGCGGCTCCGCCGGTCGGACGGCGAGGTCCGACACGTCCAGGTCTCGACGGCCGTCGGCCGCTTCCTCGGGGAGGACATCGGTCAGGCCGTGGTCGTCGACGTGACGCCGCTGCGGGAGGCCCAGATCGACCTCCAGCGGGAGCGACAGTTCGTCGAGGACACGCTCGACACCCTTCAGGACGTGTTCTACGTGGTCGACGCCGACGGGAAGCTCGTGCGCTGGAACGAGACCGCGACGGCGGTGACCGGCCACGACGACGAGGAGCTGGCGTCGATGGACGTCACGGACCTCTTCGCCGGCGACGACGGCCGTCTGATCCGGGAGTCGATCGCGCGGGTCCTCGAGGAGGGGCGCGACACGGTCGAGGCGAGGCTCCTCGACGGGCGCGGCCGATCCCACCTCTACGAGTTCCGGAGCCGGCGGCTGCGAACCGGCGACGGGGACGGCGAAGAGAGGGTAGTCGGCATCGGTCGCGACGTCTCCGAGCGCCGGGAGCGGGAGCGACAGCTGAAGGTCCTCGAACGGTGGCTCCGTCACAACATCCGAAACGAGCTCAACACGATCCAGGGGACGGCGGAGATGATCCGCCGGGGCGACGTCGACGACGTCCGGGAGGCCGCCCGGCTGATAGAGGAACGCGCGGAACACCTCGTCGGGCAGGCGAACCGCGAACGCGAACTCGTCGACCTGCTCGTGAACCCGTCCGAGCCGGTTCCCATCGACGTCGCGGCCGTCGTCGAACGGCGGGTGGAGGGGCTCCGCACGAGGTACGCGTCCGCCGACATCGAACTCGTCCGTGACGGGGAGGTCCGGGCCCTCGCGGTTCCGGAGATCGGAGCCGCGGTCGAGGAACTCGTCGAGAACGCGATCGAACACAACGACACCGGGTCCCCGAAGGTCCGGATCGAGGTCGGTTCGGACGACCGCGACAGCACCTCGATCCGGATCGTCGACGACGGTCCGGGCATCCCGCGGCGCGAACGGGAACTCCTCCTCTTCGAGCGCGAGATCGGTCAGCTCCAGCACGGGGCGGGGCTGGGACTGCTGTTCGCCCACTGGGTGGTCCGGGTCTCCGGCGGGGACATCGCTTTCGGGGACAACGAGCCGCGCGGCAGCGTCGTCAGGCTGACGCTCCCGACGGTCGGGAGCGACCACCCCACCCGAACCGGATAGGCTCACGCGCGGATTCCGCTCGGACGAACGACGAAGCCGGAGCGCCGCCGTGGCTTTCCCGTGTCGGGTCGGCTGTCCGCGACCCGGGTCCCCAACGCTTAGGCCGGTACCGCCCGCCGCTCCACCATGGCTGCACCCGCCGATCTGATACTCACGAACGCGGAGGTGCATACCCTCGCCGACCCCGACGAGACCGCCGAGGCGGTCGCGGTACGGAACGGGCGCATCGTCCGGGTCGACGCCGCCTACGAGGTGGGATTCCTCGAGGGGGTCGACACCGAGGTGATCGACTGCGAGGGCCGGGTGGTCCTCCCGGGGTTCGTCGACGCGCACACCCACATGGACGCCGTGGGTCGACGGCTCGTCCACGCCGACCTCTCCGGGGCCGAATCCCGGGCGGAGGCCCTCGACCGGCTCCGCCTCCGGGCCGAGACGACCGACGAGGGGTGGGTCCAGGGGTACGGCTACGACGAGTCGGCGTGGGGCGAGACGGCGTATCTCGATCGAACCGACCTCGACTCGGTGGTCGAGGACCGCCCGGTCGCCGCCTTCCGCGAGGACCTCCACTCGGTCTCACTGAACTCCGCGGGGCTGGACGAACTCGCGGACCGCATGGACGACGGGGACGTCCATAGCGAGGGGGGCCGACCGACCGGCGTGGCCGTCGAGGGGGCCGTCGGGGTGGTCCAGTCCGCGCTCGCGTCCGGCGCCGGAGAGATGCGCGAACTCCTCGAGGCGGCGCGGGACCGCGCCCACGAACTCGGCGTCACCGGCGTCCACGACATGGTCCGCGGCACCCCCGCCCCCCGGATCTACCGCGAACTCGATAGCGAGGGCGAACTCGACCTCCGGGTCCGCATCAACTACTGGACGGATCACCTCGACGCGGTCGCCGAGGCGGGGCTCGTCTCGAACGCCGGCAGCGAGTTCGTCCGTGCGGGGGCGATCAAGTCGTTCACCGACGGCTCCATCGGCTCGGGAACCGCGAAGCTCTCCGAGCCGTTCGCCGACTCCGGGAGCCGGGGGACGTGGGTCGTCCCCCCGGAGGAGCTACGGGAGTGGGTCGAGCGCGCCGAGGAGGCGGGGTTCCAGTTCACCGCCCACGCCATCGGCGACGAGGCGGTCCGGGAGACCCTCGACGCGTTCGCCGGAACGGAGGATCCGGCGGACGCCCGCCACCGTGTCGAACACGCGGAGGTGCTGACCGACGAGCTGGTCGAGCGGTTCGCCGAGGTGGGTGCGGTCGCCTCCGTCCAGCCGAACTTCCTCAAGTGGGCCCGCGAGGGGGGGCTCTACGAGACCCGCCTGGGTCCGGATCGAACCCGCGCGTCGAACCCCTTCGACGCCCTGCTGGAGGCGGGCGTCCCGCTCGCGTTCGGGAGCGACACGATGCCGATCGGCCCGCTGTTCGGCGTCAGCCAGGCCGTCACCGCACCCGCTCCCGACCAGCGGATCGGTGTCACCGAGGCGCTCCGTGCCTACACCCTCGGCGCGGCGTACGCGGGGTTCGACGAACACAGGATGGGAACCGTAGAGCGGGGCAAGCTCGCGGATCTGGTCGTCCTCGAGGAGTCGCCGTGGGCGGTCGACCCCGGGGAGATCGCGGGGATCGACGTGGCGGTGACCCTGGTCGACGGCGAGGTGGTCTACCGACGCGAGGGGTGAGCACGGGCGCACCGACCGCGGTTGATAGGTTGATAGCCGCGTGGGCCCGCCCTCCGGGTACGCAGGGCGACTGGCCGAAGGAGGTCGGCGACCACCGCGTCACGACCGACCGGGAGTACGCCGACTGCGGCGCGAGCGACGACCGCTTCGAAGGGTTTTGGAAGGACGACTGCCGCGGGTAGTCGGCTACTCCAGCAACGACTCGCCGGTCATCGCCCCGGGCCGTTCGACGCCCATCACCTCGAGGAGCGTCGGCGCGACGTCGGCGAGCGCCCCGCCCTCGCGGGCCGTGTAGCCGCCCGAGAGGTCCTCGTCCCCGGTACCGCCGGAACCGATCTCACCGCTCTCGTCGGGTGCGAGGTAGACGAGCGGGACGGGGTTGAGCGTGTGGGCGGTGTGGGGGTTCTCCGGCGAGCCGAGGTCGTCGGCGTTGCCGTGATCGGCGGTGAGGATGACGCCCGCGCCGTGCTCGCGGAGGACGGGTACGAGCTTCCCGAGACACTCGTCCACCGCCTCGACGGCGGCGACGGTCGCCTCGAAGTCGCCCGTGTGGCCCACCATGTCAGGGTTCGCGTAGTTGAGCACCATCACATCGGGGTCGTCGCTCCCGATCACCTCGACCGCCGTCTCGGTCACCTCGAACGCGGACATCTCCGGTCTCTCGTCGTAGGTGGGGACGTCCGGCGAGGGGACGATCTCGCGGCGCTCGCCCTCGAACTCCACCTCGCGCCCACCGTTGAGAAAGTAGGTGACGTGGGCGTACTTCTCGGTCTCGGCGAGTCGGAGCTGCGTCCGTCCCGTCTCCGAGACCACCTCGCCGAAGGTGTCCTCGGGCTGGCTGGGCTCGAACGCCATCGGTACCCCGAACGTCGCGTCGTACTCGGTCATCGTCACGAGGTGGACGTCCGGCGGGGACGTGTCGAACGCCCACTCCGGACGGATACCGGCGAGCATCCGTGTGAGCTGTCGCGCCCGGTCCGAGCGGAAGTTGGCGAAGATTACCGAGTCGCCGTCGGCGAGCGCGTGGCCCCCCTCGACGAGCGTCGGCTCGACGAACTCGTCGGTGTCCCCGCGCTCGTAGGACGCCTCGATAGCCTCGACGGCGCTCGCGGCCTCGTGCGGGGCCTCCCGGTCGACGATGGCGTCGTACGCGCTCCGGGTCCGGTCCCAGTTCTCGTCGCGGTCCATCGCGTAGTAGCGCCCGGTCACGGTCGAGACCTCGCCCGTTCCGTGCGTCCCGATCGCCTCCTCGAGTCGGGCGACGTGTTCGACGCCCGACTGTGGGGCGGTGTCCCGGCCGTCGGTGAACACGTGCGTCGTCGCCGGGACGCCACGACGCTCGGCCACCTCGAGGAGCGCGTGGACGTGCTCCTGGCTCGAGTGGACGCCCCCGTCGCTGACCAGCCCGAGGACGTGGACGCGCCCGTCGTTCCCGGCGGCGTGGTCGTAGGCGGCGACGAGCGCGTCGTTTTCGTACAGCGAGCCGTCCTCGACGGCGTCGGTGATCCGGGTCGAGTCCTGTTTGACCACCCTGCCGGCCCCGATGTTGAGGTGGCCGACCTCGCTGTTGCCCATCTGCCCCTCGGGGAGCCCGACCCGGCGGCCGTGCGTCTCGAGGGTGCCGTACGCGCCCGCTTCGGCGTAGGCGTCGAAGTTCGGCGTCCCCGCCGTCGCCACGGCGTCCCGGTGGTCGCCGTCCGCACGGCCGCTGCCGAGGCCCCAGCCGTCGAGTACGATGAGCGCCGCCTCCATATCCGAAACTCCGGCCCCGCGGCTAACACGGTTTCGATGTACGGTATGAGAGTGCCATAGAAATGTATACAAGACTGTTATTTTCGCTGGATCTCTGGATGAATATCCTGGCAAGTAGTATTGTGCCGTGAGCGGAAAGAGAGGTGAGACTCTCGCACAAGTTTTTAATCAAGAAGTCTAAATTCTCACATCAACGCGATGAGTCTGAACCTTCTCATACTCTTCTTCTCCTTCATCAGTGCTCTGTTCTCCTTCTTGATCTGGAGAAGTAGCGAATCCAGAGATATCTATTCGCAAGAGGAAATCATCCGAAATGAACATCTGAGTGACGGAGATGATGACCCGATAACGATCCCGTTCCTCTTCAACAGCACCCATCTGTATTTGATTATTTCAATAGACTATATCAAATGCTACGTACCCGAGCCGACCCGTCGTTACCGGCTTAAGCGGCTAATATTCGGGAGTAATGGTCATACTGCAATAAAAATATCACTTCACTGGAACGAAATTCCTAGCGAAATGCCCGAACTCGGTGGTCTAAACTTGGAACGAGCGATAAACCGGTTGGACGCCGCCGAAGAGTTTGATGGACAGATATCTCCTTCGGGGTTCAGTAAACAGAACATAGAGATTTTCTCAACTCGGCCAAGAAAGATCGACAGAGAACTCAATAGGTTCTTCAATTTAGTTGAGGAGGCGGTCGAACGGGAGATTAAGGAACACCAAGCTACAGAGGAGACCGAAGCGAGAGATGCGTGATTCCGATTCAATGCGCTTTCCGTCTCATTTGAGTAAATCAGCTCTGTCGAGGTCTCGTTTGTTCGATACCAGCTATCATGAAACGTCTAATGAGTAGGTTTGTCGAACTTGTCTTTCTAGAGTACATGTAGTAAATATGTTATGATGCCCTATGTACGTGGTAAGTTCTGCCATCTCCCTCACGGTTCATCACAACGGGTGCCCAACCCCGGGCATGGACTGCGACGACGGGCCGGCCGAGGACGTGGCCCCCATCCCGCTCTGGCGGACCCCCGGCGACATCCGCCGTCGGGCGACCTATGACGACCGGTACGCCGCCTGGGTCGAGTGCCACGCCCCCGAGGGGACCGAGGAGGCCATCGCGCAGGCGCTAGACGCCAAGCGGAACGGCGGATCCGGGTCCCGGTGTAGCGACTGATAGGGGGTATCGTAGCCGGCCGGAGGGTTCGACTCGCTGATACGGGTCGAGCGGTGTGGTCCCGGGACGAGACGGTACGAGTAGCTACGATAACCCCTATGAGACGCTCCCGTCGGCGGACGTGGCGGTCCGGTTCGCACGATCTGTAGGTCGTGACTCCGGGGACGCGGGACCGACTCAGTTCCGCCCCGCTCTCCGAGGGTTTTTGCCCGGCGGCGCGCCACCGCCGGTATGACGCTCGACCCCGTTCATTTCCGGGCGCTCACGCGGCTCGCCGGCCGGGTCAGTCCCGCGGTGGACGAGCGAGAGCACCGCGACTTCGCCAGGACCGTCTGGGAGGAGTTCCTCGATCCGCTCTACGACGGCTCCCGCGAGGTCGTCGAACCCCTCGACGCACAGCGCCGCCGCAAGGTCGACATCGAGGACGCCGCGCTCCAGGAGGACCACTACCCCACACAGCACGGCCTCGACTCGGGGACGATCAACCCGACGACCTTCAAGAACGGCCTGGTCGTCGACGTCGCTCAGGCCGCCATGTCCGCCGTCCCCTCGGATCTGGACCTCCACCGGGCGCGGACGATGGTCACGGCGGTCCACTCAAGCGACGTGGCGGTGACGCTCTCGGACGACTGGGAGATGGAGGACGAGGGGTACGTCCAGTCGCGCCTGCTCCACGTCCCGATGGTCGACCGCTCGGTGACGCCAGTAGTCCACGAGCTCGCGCTCTACCTCGCCGAGGTCGAGCACGCCACGAAACAGGCCGAACTGGTCGACGATCTGCTCGTGATGGACGGGCCCATCTACCCGAAGGGCCTGCTGACCTGGGAGAACCGCGACGCCGAACTCGCCGAACTGCTGGCTGGCGAGCAGACCCCCCGCCGGATCATCGAGCGATACGTCCGCCTCGTCGAGCGGTTCCTCGACGCCGAGGTCCCGGTGGTGGGGTTCGTTAAGACGCCGGTGACCGGGCTCATCACCCGGACGATACGCGAACGCGAGGGCCAGGCCCCGTGGGTGAACGACGCGGCGTTCTTCTCGAAGGTCCTCGAACGGGGGGCCTACGAGGACGACGGCTGGCGTCGGGACGGCAACTCGCTGACGTTCACCAACTGGTTCGTCTCGCGCGGACGGGCCGACCACGCCATCCCCGAGGGCCGCCACGACATCACGCTGGAACGGCCGCCCGAGGACTACGAGGTGACGTTCTGCATGGTGTACGATCCCCGGACCGACACCGTGTACCGCGTCGAGGCCCCGCGGGCGGTCACCCGGGACGAGGAGCGCCGCGAGGCCATCACGATGCAGGTCCTGAAGGACGTCGCGGTCGAGCGTGGGCCGCCGCCGGCGGTGGCGAAGGCCGACTCGCTCGCCTCCATCTCCCGCAAGGAGACCGCGGCGCTCCGCCGGGCGCTGGAGGGGGCGTTCGGGAGCGAACTCGACACCACCTACGACGACGACCGGTGGGGTGTGGGAGCCAGCCTGGACCTCTGACCGGACACCCTACGACGGCGAGGACCCCGATCCCGCCTTCGGGAGCCTGAGTGTGAGCAGGATGACCACGACGAGGATCGCCCCCAGCAGCAGGTAGCCCTCGTCGAAGTACCCGCGGTCGGCGACCGCGCCGAAGACCACCGGTCCGGCCGCGCCGAGTGTCGCCGCCGTGGTCCGCACGATCCCCAGGCCGGTCCCCCGTATCTCCGCCGGGATCGCGTCGGAGAGGAACGACTGGGTGATCGCGTCCGACCCGAGCATCGTGCTGACGAGGGCGGTGACGACCACGAGCGGCCAGAACCCCTCGACGAACGGCAGCAGCACGAACCCGGCGACCGGCCCGACGAGCACGATGACGAGCGCACTGCACAGCCCGATCCGGTCGTAGGTGACCCCCGAGACCGGCTTCACGAGGACCCCGAACGCGAAGAAGACGCTGAACAGCAGCCCGGCCGTCGAGGAGGACAGGCCCTTCCCCTCGACCAGATACGTCGGGTAGAGCCCGGTGAACGACTGCCAGACCAGGATGTAGAGGAACAGGATGAACGCCACGAGACGACGTTCGTCCCGCGTAGCTCGCCGACGACGTCGCGGACGCGCCCGCTCGGGAGCGCCTCGCTCTCCTCCTCCGTCGGCGTCCCGTCCGGGAGCACCACCCAGAGGACGATCCCGATCGCGAGGAGGAGCGGGACGACGAACTCGAGGCCGACCTCCCACGCTATCGCGGCGGCGAGCACCCCCGCGATCGGCGGGAGCACCGTCTGTCCGAGGTCGCCGGTCGCCATCGTCACGCCGAGGGCGCTCCCGATGCGGTCGGGGTGATGTCGGACAGGATGGCGATCCGCGCGATGGGGTAGAGCGACTGGCCGACCCCCACGAGACCGGTCGCGGCGAACAGGACGGCCGCCGTCGGGGCGACCACGACGAACACGAGTGCGACGGCGACCAGGCCCGCACCCGCCACCATGACCGTGCGCTCGCTGTACCGGTCCGCGAGCACGCCACCCGGGAGCTGGCCGAGCGCCGACCCCAGCCAGAGGACCGTCACCAGCAGGCCCGCGGCCGTGAGGCTCAGTTCGAAGGAGTCGCGGAGGTACGGCAGGAGAACCGGGTAGGCCATCCGCGTCCCGAGCAGGAGCCCCCACCCGCTCGCGATGGCGACGAGGAACCGCCCTTTCCCCCCGCTCCACAGCTCCCTTGCCTCGTCTCCTATCGACGCAAGCGCGTTCGTCAGGGGGTCGATGCCGGTGGTATCAGCACTCGGGTGTTAACTGTTTTCACACGATCCCCCGGCCGATCGCCGCGCGGCGTCCCGGCGCGGGTACGGACGGCCGTCGCACGTCCGACGGTGCGTATCGGGAGTCCGGGAGGACCGTCGGCCTACGGTTCGACCCCCGGTTCCCCCTTGATCATCTCGATCTCGACGTCCGATTCGGGGACGCCGACCCGCGCGAACTGCGTTCGGATGTGCTCCTCGGCTGCCGCGACCGCCACGTCGCGCGTGTCGAACCCCCGGGGCATCGGCGTCTCGAACGCCACGCGGAGCTCAGAGCCGTCGATCTCCTGGATCTGTCCGCCGCTCTCGACCTCGTAGAAGGCGTCACATACCCAGACGTAGGGCGCGCCCTCGTCGGGAGCGCCCTTGAAGCGGGGGGCGCGCTCGCCCCGCTCGTAGAGCGTCCCCGTCAGGGCGGTCCCCCCGGCGTGCCCGCGTATCAGTAGCATACCCCCGATAGGTCTCGCGCTCCTATAGGCTTGTTCCGCGGGGTGCCGACGAGTGTCACGACCGCCGCGGGTTCACCGCTCGTAGAACAGTCCCGCCAGCAGGTAGAGGTGGACCAGCGCGCCGACCAGCGAGACGGTCGTCCCGAGATCCGCGGCTCCCATTGAACCGCCGAGGTGTCCCGCGGCGGTCAGCGCCAGCCCGCCGGCGAGCGCGACGAGCGCGGCGAGCGCGGTCCGGTCGCCCGCGCCGGGAAACGTCCCGACTGCGGGCGGGTAGAACTGGTAGGAGAGCCCGACGACGGTGAGCCCCAGGAACCCGACGAGGTTGAGCCGGAGGTGTGCGGCGACGAGCGACCCGCGGGCGTCTCCGAAAGCTAACAGGACCCCGATGGCGCCCGCGAGGACGCCCGCCGCCGCGCCCGCGAGGGCGCCGTAGAAACCGATCCGTCGTCGATCGGAGCGGACGAAGAGCGCACCGAACACGAGGGCGAACCCGACGATGGCGACGGTCTGGAGCGCCGCCCCCACGCGAAAGAGTGTCCCTCGTTCGACGAGCGAGGCGGCGAGCAGCAGCGGCGCGACGGCACCCGACGGGAGGACGACGGCGACGAGCGCCCGCGGGGGGTGCCCGACGAGGAACCGGGGGAGCAGCCGGAAGCCGACGGCGAACACGAGCAGCGCCGCGGTGCCGGCACCCAGCAGGTGGGAGGCGCGCGCGGGGTAGGGGCCGAGGACGGCGGGGAGCGGGGTTCGGAGGGCGAGCGTCTCGTAGCTCCCGAGCGCGAGGTACGCCAGCACGAGCGGGACGAACGCGTTGGCGAACCGGTCGACGGGGCGGCGCTCGGCGTTGGCCTCTCCCGTACCCGTCTCCGCCCCCGTGAGGTTACCCCGGAGCGTCCACCCGAGCGCGACGAGGAAGACGCCGACGCCGAGCGCCCACGCGACCGCCCCGGCGGTCCCCGCGGCGTCGGGGACCCCCCGGAGCGGGTCGAGGGCGAGACCGACGACCCCGATGCCGGTCAGCGGGAGGTGGACGGCCGGCGCGCGCGGGAGCGCCAGCCGACGGTCGAAGTACGAGGGGACGAGCGAGTAGGCCTTCCCGAAGAGGACGTGGAGGACGAACCCGTGGAGCGCGAGGACGACGAAGGTCCGCCGGGGGAGATCCGCGAGATCGGTCGCCAGCGCGAGCACGAGCGCGGCGGCGCTGGCGAGGAGGAACCGGCGCGCCCCGCGCGAGACGGTCGCCGCGCTCAACTCGCGTTCACCTCCCCGTGCCTGGTACCGGGTGGGGCTAAAGGCTGACCCCGAACGGGGTGGTGGAATCACTTTCGCCGTGCGGTGGACGGACTTTTGTCCCGGGGCCACCGGGTAGGGGTATGACCGATCTGGGGGACTTCGAGAACTTCGACGACTTCGACCCCGACCAGCGGGAGGAGCCGACCCCCGACGCGGACGAGGAGGTGGCCGACGCCCCCCCGGAAGCCGAGGACGCCGAGCGTGACCCCACCGAGAGCTTCGAGACGGCCGATGTGACCCCCGTGGGCCAGGATGTCGGCATCGGGACGCTCTCGGCGGCCGAGGGGCTCGTCGTCAGCGAGGACCCCGAGGACACGCGGTTGCGAGCGTACATCACCGTCGGCAACCGCGCGGCGGTCCGCGTGGGTTCGTATCTCGTCGCCGACTACCCCGACGGGGCGGCTTCAGCCGCCAGTCCGGAGCGTGCCCACGGGCACGCGGACGGCGAGCGGCTGTTCTGTCGGATCGTGGCACTCGAGTACGCCCAGGAGTTCGAGGCCGACGACGCCACCGAGATCCACGCCCGACGGGCGATGCGCCGCCGCGAGGTCGACGAGCAGGACTACAAGTTCATGGCCTCCCTGGAGCCGGTGGCGGTGCTCTACCGCGACGGGGACGAACTCAAGCGTCGGATGACCGATCGCGTTCCCAAGCCCGAGACCGTGGTCCGGCAGGCGACCGACGCCGGCGAGATCAAGACCGGCCTGAAGATCCCCGACGACGGCGTCTTTCTGGGGCACCTCGCCGTCGGGGGCGAGAAGGTCCGGACCGCCGCGGAGCCGCCGACCATCGACTACCGGGTGAAGGACGACTACGACTCGGGGGATCCGCTGGTGTTCAGACACACGCTCGTCGCCGGCGGCACCGGTTCGGGCAAGACCCACGCCGCGAAGAACGTCCTCCGGCAGTATCTCGCCGATGACCGGTCGTATCCGATCGAGGACGGCCGTTCCGTCCGGCCGGCGGTGGTCCAGTTCGACCCGCAGGACGAGTACGCCCAGATGCACGACGACAACCCCCATCTGGAACCCGACTTCGCCCGCCGGTGCGAGGCCGAGGGGATCGCCCACGGCGGGCACGACGACTGCGTCGCGTTCGTCCCGAAGGTCGGGTCGGCGACGTACGCCGCCGACCACCACCGCGCCGAGCAGGTGGAGTTCACCGTCCCGTTCTCGATGGTCCGAGAGAACATGTGGCTGGTCGCCGGGGGCGGCCTGAACGACAACCAGTACGCCGGCCTGCGCGAACTGCTCCACCGGTTCTTCAGGAGCCACGGCGACGGCGGCACCTACCAGCAGTTCCTCTCATACCTCGACGACCCGGGGCTCCGCGAGGAACTCGACGAGTCGGGCGTGGTCCACGAGGCGACGTTCGACGCGATCAAGCGCAGGGTTCGAGGGTTCGGGAACGTCTTCGACCGGGACGCGAGACCCATCACCGAGCAGGTCTCCCGGCTCGTCCGCCCCGGCGGCCTGACCGTCGTCCCGACCTACCACATCAACGACTCGCGGGCGACGACGACGGTGGTCCTCGCGGTCGCGTCGCTACTGGTCGACCAGAAGCTCTCGAACGACCCCACCTACGACCGCATCAAGGAGACCCCCGTGGTGCTCGGGATGGACGAGGCGCACAACTTCCTGACCGACGCCGAGAGCGTCCAGGCCCGGCAGGTCATCGGGAAGTTCTCCGAGGCCGCCAAACAGGGCCGAAAGGAACGCCTGGGCCTGTTCCTCGTCACGCAGGATCCCCAGGACATCGCCGACCCGATATTCAAGCAGGTGAACACCACGGTCGTCCTCAACCTGGGCGACGAGGACGCGATCAAGGCGGTCAACATCCCCTCGAACCTCGAAGGGAAGGTGCCGTACATGGAGAAGGGCCAGATGGTCGTCTACTCGCCGGACAACTCCGATCCCGTCGAACTCGTGGGGCTCCCGACCTGTCTCACCAGACACGGCCGGGACTGACGGTCCGGATCGCGCCGGATCCCTGATCGGGGCGGCCGCCTGCCCGTCCGCTCGATCCGGTCGCGGCTCCCCGTCCGGTTCGCTCGTTCCCGGCCGGTGGGACCGGGGAGCAGGGTTTTGTGTGGGGCCGGAAAACCACCGTTCATGGCGAAACACGTACTCCTCCCGATGGACGGGTCCGACCAGGCACGGGACGCGCTCGAACACGCCCTCGAAGAGCACGCCGACGCGCGGATCACCGTCCTGCACGTCATCGACCCGGCGCGGGCGACCTACGGCGCTCAGGCGGGCATCCCGCCGTCCTCCGAGGACTGGTTCGAGGCCGAGGAGGCGAGCGCCGAGACGCTGTTCGAGGAGATCCGCGAGCGGGCCGGGGAGGCCGGCGTCGAGGTGGAGACGGCGACGGAGGTCGGCCAGCCCTCCCGGGCGATCGTCGAGTACGTCGAGGCACACGACGTCGACCACGTCGTCATCGGTAGCCACGGTCGAAAGGGGCTCTCCCGCGTGCTCCTGGGATCGGTCGCCGAACTCGTCGTCCGGCGCTCGCCGGTGCCCGTCACGGTCGTCAGGTAGCCTCGCTCCCGTCCCCGGTCACTGCAGGAGGAGGTAGCCCGCGGTGAGGACCCCGGCGACGACGGCGAGCACCGCGAGGGTCACGTCCGTCCCGCCGGGGGTGAGGACGGCTCCCATCGCGAGGATGACGGCCACCAGCCCGAAGACGACCGCCGGGAGGACCGAGATCACCGTCCGGAGGTCGACGTCGATGTCGAGACCGCCCTCGTTCCCGGTCGCCGCGGCCCGCTGGCCCCCCATCTCGCCGTCGGCCCCCCGAGAGGGTTTCGAGAGCCCGGGATCCACCGCGACCGATCCCTTCCGCGTCGGCTCGACGGAGACGTCGACGTACCGGGTCTCCGCCCCGTAGGCGGTGACGACCTTCAGCTTCCCCCGGATGGGCTCGCCGCCGGGCGAGACCTGGACGCGGACCTCCCTGCTCGAGTCGCCGGCGACGTAGTGGTTGCCGGCGTCGAGGCTGGCCACCTCGGAGAGGACGTCGTCGAGGTGGAGGTGGACGTGCGTCGCCTCGCCCTCGTTCCGGAGTTCGACGACGAACGACCCCTCGGTGTCGAAGCTCTCGGGTACCTCGAGCGAGTGGATGGCCGTCCGGTTGATGTGAGCCACGAGCCTGTCCGTCACGGCCGGCCCGTCGACCCGGCCTTTAAAAAATGATTCGGGAGGTCGGGCGGCTCACGGGGGGAACTCCCCCGTCGGTCCCACTGGACGGGTCGTGACGCCTCTCGAACCCCCGACGGCCCGGTCTACGCGGCTTCCTCGCGCATGTCCGGCGGGAGCAGGTTCGGGATACCGTCCTCGATGGGGTACTCCTCGCCGCACTCGGTGCAGACCAGCCTGCCCTCGACGATCTCGTCGTCGTCGGTGTGGATCGTCTCGAGTTCGAGCTCTGACTTGTCGAGCGGACAGCAGACGATCTCCAGCAGCGACTCCTTCATGTGTGAGGGGAGACCCGGCCGGGGCAAAAGCGTGCCGGGTCGGCCAGTCGCTCCGGGGCTACTCGGTCACTCCCACGGTGACTCGACGACGACGGTCTCCTCGCGCGAGGGGCCGACGCCGACCGCGTACACCGACGCCCCCAGCTCCGCTTCGAGGTACTCCAGGTACGCCCGGGCGTTCGTCGGGAGCGCGTCGTACCCCTCCTCGGCGACCGCCTCCCAGTCGACGTCGGGCCAGCCGTCGAACTCGCGGAAGGTCGCCTCGCACTCGCCCCACTGCTCGGTCGTCGGGGGCATCGTCAGCAGCTCCTCGCCGTCGCGCTCGTAGGCGTGGCCGACCTTCACCGTCTCCAGCCCGGCGAGCGTGTCGAGGTGGTTGACCGCGAGACCGGTGAACCCGTTGACGCCGGCGGCGTGCCGGAGCATCGGCACGTCGAGCCACCCCACCCTGCGAGGTCGGCCGGTGACGGTGCCGTACTCCCCGCCCTCGTCGCGGATGTACGTGGCGAGATCCTCGGCCTCGGGACTCGTGTCGCCGCCGCCCTCGGGGGTCTGGCCCTCGACGAAGCCGAGTTCGGTCGGGAGCGGCCCGGTGCCGACCCGCGAGACGTAGGCCTTCACGATGCCCACCACCTCGCCGCCGCCGATCACGGTCGGCCCGACGCCGCTGCCGACGGCGGCCGCGCCCGCCGTGGGGTTCGAGGAGGTGACGTAGGGGTACGAGCCGTGGTCGATGTCGAGCGAGGTGCCCTGCGCGCCCTCGAACATCAGGCGGTCACCCCCCGCCCGACGGCGGGCGAGGAACTCCCCGCAGTCGACGGCCATCCCCTCCTCGGCGATCCGCTCGCCGTACGCGCGGTACTCCTCGTAGAGCGTCTCGACGTCGAACGCGCCCTCGAACCGGTCGGCGTCCGGGTCGACGTCGAACGACTCCAGCAGGCGGCGCTTGCGCGGGACCGCGTACTCCAGCCGGGTTCTCAGCACCTGGGGGTCGAGCAGGTCGCCGATGCGGACCCCCCGGCGGCCGGCCTTGTCCTCGTAGGTCGGGCCGATCCCCCGACCGGTGGTGCCGGCCGCGAGGTCGTCGCCCTTCGCCTCCTCCTCCACGCCGTCGAGCACGCGGTGGTAGGGGAGGATGGCGTGGGCTCGCTCGGCGACCCGGACGTCCGGGCCCATGCCACGCTCGCGGAGGGCGTCGATCTCCTCGAACAGCGTCGCGGGGTTGACCACGCAGCCGTTGCCGAGGACGCCTGTCTTGCCCCGGACGACCCCCGAGGGGACCAGCGAGAGCTTGTACTCCTCGCCCTCGTGGACGACGGTGTGTCCGGCGTTGTCCCCGCCCTGGTAGCGGACGACGACGTCGGCGGCCTCGCCGAACACGTCGACGATACCGCCCTTGCCCTCGTCGCCCAGCTGGGTGCCGACGATGGTTACGGTCATGTCGTCAGCCACTTCCGGTGGTCCTCACAAACCCGTTTCGAAACGGCGAGTTCGTCAGCCTGCCACAAGGGTTATACCGTCTCACGGTAGACGTACGCCCGATAGCGGTCTTCGGTACCCGATTAAGAGGACAACTTTTAAACCCCCCAAACACAAGTTAACAAGTGCCATGATAGATAGACTGGAGAAGGAGGTCGACATGCTGGAACGTCACCTGCAGGTCTTGCGGATGGTCATCGGCAACGAGCCGATCGGCATCGTCAAGATGTCGAACGAGACCGGCTACCCCCACCACAAGGTCCGCTACTCGCTGCGCGTGCTGGAGGAGGAGAACCTCATCGAGCCCTCGAGCCAGGGTGCCATCACGACCGAGGAGACCGCCGACTTCGTCAACGATCTGGACTCGAAGATCGACGACATCGTCGACAAACTCGACGCGATGAAGATCGACGACGTCCCCGAGATCGAGGGCTGAACGCACTCGTTCGATCGCTCCCGTCTTCGCCTCGCCGAGCCCCGGCTCTCAGAGTTCGGGCACCGACAGGTAGAACGACTCCTCGCGGTCCTCGACCAGACAGAGGTGGTAGCCGCCCTTCCGGGAGGTCTTCACGAACGACTTCCGCTTGCTCCGCGAGAGCAGGCTCCCGCCCGCCGCGTCCCCCGCGACGGTCAGGGCCGCCGGCTCGAAGTAGCTCGACGTGACGGCGAACGCCGCGGCGAGCGTGTCGTGGCTCTCGGCGGCCGCCGTCGCCTCGGTGACGAACTCCTCCATGGTCGGCCCGGCCGTCGGCGCGTGGTCGTCCTCGAGGTGGGCGACGATCAGCGGGTTCCCCCGCCGGTCGCGGCCGACGAGGTCGAACCGTGCCGTCTCCCGGTCGGCCCCCTCGAGGGTGACCGTCGCGTCGAACTCGACCCGGTCGAGCGCCGGGAGCGCGTCGTAGAGCGGTTCGAGCGAGGCGACGCTCTCGGTCTCCCGGACCTCGAAGGGGAACTCCTCGACCAGCCACCGGAGGAACCGGTACCCCTGTGTCCCCTCGACGAACGCCTCGAAGGTCCGTCCCGACACGGTTACCCCCTCGGTGTCGAACGTCGGGTGGGTCTCCAGGGTGAGGTTCCTGGCCAGCGTCTCGCGGTCGGCGGTCCCCTCGTGGGCCTCCGCGAGCGTCGGCTCGCTCTTCGAGCGGTACCGGAGCAGGACGCTCGTCCCCGAGAGCGCCTCGGCCGGGGACAGCTCCCGGGTGTTCTCGAGCGGCGCGGTACCGCTCTCCGCCAGCCGCTCCTCCAGCCGCTCGACCCGTTCCGTGAGTTCGTCGCGCTCGGCCTCGACGGACGAGAGGCGCTCGCGTAGCTCCTCTATCCGGACCCCGCGTTCGGCGAGTTCGGCCCGGAGCCCGGAGACGGTCTCCCCGTCGATCAGCGCCCGGTCGGGGGGCGGGGGCGACTGCTCCTCCTCGGGGGGATCCCCCCGTGCGGTTCGTTCCGGATCGACGGACGGGACGACGCGCGAGTGTCCGTCGCTCCCGGTGGCGACCTCGTTCTCCGACGACCGTGGACGCGACCCGTCCTCGTCCTCGTCTTCGGGGGTGTCCGTCTCCGCTCCGGAGGCTCCCGCCTCGGATCCGGACTCGGATCCTGGCTCGACGGCCGTCGCCGCCGCGTCCTCCGACGTCGCCCCGTCGGTCGGCTCCGCCGTCCCGGAGGGCGACGCGTCCGGCGACTCCTCGTCGGGGCCGACGGTCACGTCCTCCGGGACGGCCGACACCGCCGGTTCGACGGCTGGCTCGTCGGTTTCTGTTTCGATCTCGGCCTCGGCCGACGTCGCGTCGTCCGCTTCGTCCTCTCCGGTATCGCCCGTGTCCGCTCCCTCGGGACCGTCCTCGTCGATCGCCTCGGCCAGTTCGTCGCCGTCCACGCTCCTCGTCCCGGTCGCGTCCTCCGTGGCGCTCGTCTCGCCCCGATCGGGGACGTCGGTGCCCTCGGGGTCGTCCTCGTCCTCCCCGTCGAGCGTTTCGCCGGACGGGACCGTCGGCTCGGGGTCGGTCGAGTCGGCGGAGCCGGCAGGCTCGCCGTCCGTCGAGTCGTCGGCACCCCCGGGTCTGATCGCCGCGTCCAGGTCGATCTCCGGTCCGCTCGACGTCGACTCCTCCGTGGGTCCCGCGGGTTCGTCGGGCGCGTCCCGTTCCGGAACCTCCCCGTCGTCCACGGGCCCGGTGGCGTCGGTCTCCGGGCGGGTCTGTTCGTTCGTGTCGACCTCTTCGACCCCGTCGGTCTCGTCGGCTCCGTCCCCCCCGCCGATCGGCGCGGACCCGGTGTCCGGATCGACCGCACCCCCACTCGAATGGCCGGGTATCTCGACCGTCGAGAGCCCGACGGCGTTCACCTCGTAGATACCGACCTCGTCGGCCGCGAGGTCGAACGCCTCCTCGTCGGTCTTGAGCCGCCGGGACTGGCCGACGTACGCCACCGACCGGCGACGGCCGCCGTGGTAGACCAGGTAGTAGTCGCCCGAGAGGACGTTCTCGGAGAGTTCGACGTAGCCGGTGAACCCGCCGTCCTGGAGCGTCCGATCGACCTCCTCGATGGGCGTCTTCTGCGAGTAGTACTGCCCGCGCGTCTCCCCGCCGGCGGCGGCCATGGCGAACAGGAGCGCCAGCGCGTCGTGAGGTGCCTCGTAGGCGGTCCCGTCGGCGTCCTCGAACCGGTCGATCGGTGCCGACTCGACCGAGGGCTCGCCCGCCCCCGGGTCGGTGTAGTCGAAGACGCCGACGGCTCGTCCGCGAACCATGAAGAGGTAGCTGTTCCCGGCGACGACGCATCCGGAGAACTCCCGGTCCGCGAGGTCGTGGAGGCCGTCGTACCCCCCGCCGAACGGACGCGACTCCCATCGCTCGACGTCGGCGACCGTGCGGGCGTCCATGCCCCGAATGGGGCCCACGCGGACCTAATAGTTTCCGGACCCGTCGGTCCTCGAACGCTACCCCTATGTGGGACTGGCGGGTAGCACGGGGCGTGTCCCGGGGCATCGCGGCCGACCGTGTCGACCGGCTCCACGACCTCGCCAGAGCGGCCGCGGGCGACGGCGAGGACGACCTCGCGCGGCGCTACGTGCGCCGCGCCCGCCGGGTCGCCGAGCGCCACCGGCTCACCCTCCCGAAACGGTTCCGGCGGTTCACCTGCGACCGGTGTGACGCCTACCTCCGGCCCGGTCGGAACGCGCGGGTCAGAACGCGGGACGGCCACGTGGTCGTCACGTGTGACTGTGGCGGACAGGCGCGTTACCCCTACGGAGACCGCGAATCGGGCCGTCCGAATCCTCAAGCTTGAAAGGGTGCCGGCGAGTACGTCGATCGATGACTGATCGGGACCTCCGGAGCCGGGCGCACGACCTGGACGTGACGGTGTGGGTCGGGAAGGGGGGTATCGGGGCGGTGGTCGACGAGCTCGACGACCAGCTGCGCGACCGGGATCTGGTGAAGGTGAAGTTCCACCGGGCGGCCCGCGGCGGGACCGACGTCGAGGAGCTGGCGTCCGATCTCGCCGATCGCGTGAACGCGGAGGTCGTCGACACGCGCGGGCACACCGGGGTCTTGCACCGATGACCCCGGACTCGCTCTCGCTCCCGCTCCTCCCGCTACAGGCCGCGGCCGAATCAGCACCGAACCCCGTCTCCGACCTCCTCCGGGGGTTCGTCCGGCCGGAGTTCGCCGACCCGCTCGGGATGGCGGTGATGTTCGTGCTGGCGTTCGTCCTCGTCTACGCCCTCGGCAAGCTGCTCGTCCTGCCGCTGGTCGACCGCGTGCTCAGGTCGCGCGGGCTCGACGAGCACGCCCGGACGCCGCTCGCGACGGTGGCGTTCATCGTCGTCCTGTTCGCGGCGGTCGCCGTCGCGTTCGGCGCGGCCGGCCTCGGGAACTTCCTCACCGCGATCGCGACCATCGGTGCCGCCGCCACGCTCGCCATCGGCTTCGCCATGCAGGACGTCCTCAAGAACTTCGTCGCCGGCGTGTTCATCTACACGGACAAGCCGTTCCGCATCGGCGACTGGATCGAGTGGGAGGACGGCACCTACTCCGGGATCGTCGAGGACATCTCGCTTCGGGTCTCCCGGATCAAGACCTTCGACAACGAACTCCTCACGGTGCCGAACAGCCAGCTCACCGACGGCGTCATCAAGAACCCCGTCGCGAAGGACGAGCTCCGGCTGAAGTTCGTCTTCGGTATCGGCTACGACGACGACATCGACCTCGCCACGGAGATCATCGTCGAGGAGGCCCGGAAGCACGAGGGCATCATGGACACCCCCGAGCCGACGGTCCGGCTGACGGAACTCGCCGACTCCTACGTCGGGCTCCAGTCGCGCATCTGGATACAGAACCCCTCGCGGGCCGACTGGGTGCGGACCCGCGGCGAGTACGTCACGGCCGTCAAGAAACGGTTCGACGCCGAGGGGATCGAGATCCCCTACCCACAGCGGGACCTCTCCGGCGGCGTCGAACTGGCCGGGGCGATCTCGGCGGCCGACGTCGAGGCCACCGGCGACGACTGACCGATCCTCTGCGTTTTTCCCGCCGAGAGCCGATCCACCGGGTGCGGTCCTCGCGCGCGACATTATCGATCTGGTACTGAGCCGTGTCGAGTCGCGAACGCGGGAGAGCGGTGCCGTCGCTCGGCGTTCGATATCGGGATGAGTGGACGGACTCCGGGGTTGCCCGCGCGTTCCGGCGCGGGGAATCCCGCTCGCTTCCTCCACCCCGCGACCCCACGGGCGGCAGGTGTCCACGGTACCGCTGCTCGCTTCCGCGCCTGGCGGGATTGCCGTGGTAAACCGCGTCGTACCGCCCCTGCAGGCGGCAGAGCGCGGACCGCTGCCCTCGTGGGACGAGGCTTCCACGTCGGCTCGCGGGGCCCGAGCCGGTCGGCCCGGACGCCCCCGGATTTCGGCCCCCGCTGAAGACCGTTTCGCGGGTTTGCAAGCAGGGCCTAACTGCCCGGCCTAGTCCACCTCGAACTAACCCCGCTCCGGCTTAAGGGCTTTTCGACGACGAGGCGTCGTGTCCCGCGTTACCGTTCACCGGTTCGCTCAGATCAGCCGGAGGGCACGCGCGTACCAGAGCCCTGCGAGCGGGACGGCGAGCGAGACCGTCGCGAGCACCCACCGCTGTGAGGAGAGCAGCGCCGAGGTCCCCCCGAGCACGTCGACGCGGGCGGTGAACGCCCAGAGCACCGAGATGACGGCGATGAACAGCCCGAAGACGAGCCCCGCGCCCGCCGAGAGGCTGGGATCCGAGCGCCCCTGACGCCCGGCCGCGAAGACGATGACTGCGACCAGCGCCAGCAGCCCGGCCGCGTACGGCGTCACCGCTCCCGTCGAGTAGTAGAGCCCGACGGACGTGGCCGTCTCCTGGGCGAACGGCCACACCAGAACGAGGAGGACGGCGAGACAGGCGACGATACCGACCGTCGGCGGGAGGTCGACCCGGTCCATGGCGGGAGTCCGCCCGCGGGCGTCTTGAAGTCGGCGAACGCGCTCGGGGGATCGCGACCGAGCCGCAACTATCACGTTCCGGCGGTCGTTACGGGCTCGCATGGGATTCGGGAGCGCCACGAAGAAGATCTCGATGGTCGCGGACATGGCCGACGAGGTGTACAAGCGGCTGAACGACCTGCGCGAGCAGGTCCACGAGATGCGACAGACGGTCCAGTCGACCGACCAGCGCGTCGAGCGGCTCGAACGGACCGTCGAGGGACAGACCGCCGTCATCGAGGCCCTCGCCGAACAGCAGGGGATCGACGTCGAGCAGGTCTACGCCGAGGCCGCGATCCGGGAGGCCGAGACCACCCCGGAGGCCGACGACCAGGGCTCCCCGTCGACGGCCGAGGAGGGCGAGACGCCCGAAGCGGTCGACGACTCCGCGGCGACCGACGAGGGGCCGACGTCGAGGACCGACTGAGCGGTGTCGCGAACGGACGACGGACCCCCGGTTCGCGCCACGGGAGTGTGTCGATGACCGAGATCAGGGCGCTCGCGGCCGACGGGGTGGTCGTCCTCGGGTCCGAAATCGTCCTCCTGGAACGCGACCACCCGCCCGAAGCGGGTCGGTGGGTCCTCCCGGGCGGGATGGTCGAACCCGACGAGACGGCGCGGACGGCCTGTGCCCGCGAAGTCCGCGAGGAGACCGGCCTCGACGTCCGGCCCGTCTCGTTCGTCGGCCTCTACGACGCGCCCGGGCGGGACCCCCGGGGGAACGTCAGCGCGGCGTATCTCTGTCTGCCCACCGACGACGCGGAGCCCGAACCGCGGGCCGAGGCCCGTCGTGTGGGGACGTTCGCCCCCGAGGACCTACCGGAACTCGGGTTCGACCACGGGGGGATCGTCGCGGACGCGCTCGGCGGCGACTGAGGCCTGCCGATCAGGCCGCCAGTTTGCCGTGCTCGACCTTGATGCACTCGTCCTGGACGAACAGCTTGCCGGCGGCCTCGGCCCGCTCGCCCGCCTCGTCGTTCCGGATGCCGAGCTGGAGCCAGATCGCCTTCACGTCCTCGCGCTCGGCGGCCGCGTCGACGATGGGGCCGGTCTCCTCGCTCGGCCGGAACACGTCGACGATGTCGACGCCCTCGGGGACGTCCTCGAGCGAGTCGTACGCCTCGATGCCGAATATCTCGTCGGCGTAGGGGTTGATCGGGATGACCTCGTAGCCGTGATCGAGGAGGTACTTCGGGATGTCGTGTGCGGCCTTCCCCGGCGTCGTCGAACAGCCGACGACGGCAACGGTCTCGTAGTCGAGTATCTCGCGGATCTGCTCGGTGGTTGCCGGCATACCCGACGGTAGGTCGTCCCGGGACAAAAGCCCACGCCGATCGTGCGTTCCCGCATCCGGAGTCGAACCGGGACGAGGGCGCTCGTACTGACGGTTGTAGTCTTTTACCGGTGGTCGCCCGGATTGAGTCGGCGATCACCGGAATTCGTTACAACCGTCCGTATCAGATGACGACGCTCGCCCGGCCGACGACGAACGCCAGCGCCGCGACGTACGTCCCGGCTTTGAGGTGGGACTGCCCGGCGGAGGGATCGTCGAAGGACTCGTAGGCCGCGTAGAGCATCCCCGCATCGGCCGGGAGGACGATGAGGAGATACGGCAGGCCGAACGTCCCGAGCAGGTAGGGTGCGGGGCTGGCGAGGACCGCGAGGGCGAGGACGGCCGCGGCGAGTCCGAGCGACCGTCGCTCGCCGTAGGCGATGGGGAGCGTCCTGAGTCCCTCCTCGCGGTCGCCGGCGACGTCCTCGACGTCCTTGACGACCTCGCGGGCGAGCGTGGCGAGCGAGGCGAGCGCGAACAGGACGAACACCGACTCCAGGCGGCCGCCGACCGCCGCGCCGCCGAACAGGAACGTGCTCCCGGTGAGGTATCCGACCAGGGCGTTCCCGAGGCCAGGAAGGCCCTTGAATAACTCGGTGTAGGCGACGAGCGCGAGGAGGTTCACGACCGCGATACCGATGGCGGGTACCGGAAGCGTCAGCGCTAGGAGGACGGCCCCGCCGAACAGGACCAGGCTGAACGCCAGCGCCTCCCGGGGCGAGACCGCTCCGCGGGGGATCGGTCGATCCGGCCGGTTCACCCGATCGATCTCGCGGTCGAAGTAGTCGTTGATGGCCATTCCCGCGCCGACGGCGAGGATCGTCGCCAGCACTGCGGCGACCCACGCGGCCGCGCCCCCGAGCGTGGGTTCCAGAACGCCGCCCGCGACGAACGCCCCGACGAACGTCAGCAGCCCCGCCGCCAGGGCGTTCCCGGGACGGGTGAGTTCGAGGAGCCCGCGGGCGCTCGGCATGGGGGTCCTGACGGAGGGAGGAGCATAAACGGCGCGACTCCCGGGCGCGATGGACAGATTTAATCCGGGCACACCGATATCCGAGTGTAGGGCCCTTAGCTCAGCCTGGACAGAGTGCGTGGCTTCGGACCACGTTGCCGGGGGTTCAAATCCCTCAGGGCTCGTGTTGCGTGTCGCGAACACCGTGAGCGACCGCAACCGCACCACTGAGGGATTTGAACCAGGGAGCGAGTGAAGCGAGCGACCGTGGTTCACAATCCCTCAGGGCTCGCTTGCCGACCGACCACCCGATGGTGGCCGTGTCGGCCTTCACGCGCACGGCCCGCTCCTCGACGGCTCCAGGAGGGACCCGAGTATTGACGGTCGTCCCGCGCCACGGGAACCGATATGGAACACAGGAGCCGGCACCCGTCGAACGACGAGGTGGCGCGATGACCACTGACGTCCCGTCGCTGGTCGAACCGGAGTGGCTCGAATCGCGGTTGGACGACCCCGACCTGCGCGTCGTCGACTGCACCCTCCACCTGAGCTTCGACCCCGAGACCGGGGAGAGACACTCCGAGTCCGGCCGTGCCGACTGGGACGAGGGCCATATCCCCGGAAGCGTCCACGCCGACATCGAGCGGGATCTCTCGGCGGTCGAACCCGACTACCCCTACCAGCGGCCGTCCCCCGAGCGATTCGCCGACGCCGTGGAGACGCTCGGGATCGGTGACGACTCCCGCGTCGTCTGCTACGACTCGGAGGGGAGCGCCTGGGCCGCTCGGGTCTGGTGGCTACTGCGGGCGTTCGGCTTCGACGATGCGGGGATCCTGAACGGCGGCTGGGATCGGTGGGTCGCGGAGGGCCGCCCGGTCTCGACCGACCCGCCGGCGGACCGAACGGTGACGTTCACGCCCGATCCGCGCCCGGAGCTGTTCGTGGAGCGGGAGGCGGTTCTGGAGGCCATCGAGGACGACGCCTGCCGCATCGTCAACGCGCTCCGTCCCGAGGACCACGCCGGAGAGGGGCTCGTGAAGTACGGCCGTCCGGGACGTATCCCGGGGAGCGTCAACGTCCCGGCGGTGGGCGAGGAGGCGATCGTCGATCCCGAGGACGGGACGTACCTCCCCCGCGAGGAACTCCGCGAGTGGTTCGACGCGGCCGGCGCGACCGACGGCGAGCGGGTGATCACCTACTGCGGCGGGGGGATCGCCGCCAGCAGCACCGCGTTCGCGCTCCACCTCCTCGGCGTCGACGACGTGGCGGTCTACGACGGGTCGCTCTCCGAGTGGGGCCGGACCGATCTCCCGATGGAGACCGACTGAGCGGTCGCCCGCCGGACGGGAGGGGGGCCGGCTACGCGCTCCGGGTGGCCTGATCGAGGGCGGTGCGGTACGATCCGCCCGCCGCTTCGGGCACAAGAGAGGATGAGCTTGGGGCCTACAGTTCGAGCGTCTCGACGCGCTCCCACTCGGTCTCGTCGACCACCGCCAGTTCGTCCTCGCCGAAGACGTAGAGGTAGTCGTCGATGTAGAGCGCCCGCTGTGGCCGGTCGACGTTCACCTCGTGGACCGTCTCCAGGTCCGACGCGGAGAGGACCATCCCGCCGTGGTCGGTCGGGAGGAAGAACACCCCGTGCTTGCGGTCGAGGAGGAACGCGTGGTGGCTCCGGGAGATCGCGGACCACTCGGACGCGAGCACCCGCGACTCCCCGATGCGGGGATCGGTCGGGTCCGAGACGTCGAACATCACCGCCTTCACCTCGCCGTCCTCCTCGCCGATGCCGAGCACCCGGTCGTCCGAGAGCGGGTGGAGGTACGAGGAGTAGCCCGGGAGCTTGAGTTCGCCCTCCAGTTCGGGGTTCGAGGCGTCCGAGAGGTCGAGGACGTGGAACGGGTCGATCCGTCGGTAGGTGACGACGTAGCCGCGGTCGCCGACGAACCGCACCGAGTAGATCCGCTCGGTCTCGCCCATCCCGGTCACCGCGCCGGTCACCGAGAGGTTCGACGCGTCGAGCACGTACACGTCGTTGACCGACTCGGTGCCCCACCGCTCGCCGACGGTGGTGGCGATCCGCAGGGCTCCCTCGTGTTCGTCGACGGAGAACTGGTTCAGGGGCCGACCGGGGACCGCGCCGGTGTCGGCGAGCGAGAACGTCGTGGCGTCCGCGCCGGTCGCGTTCGCGTCGCCCGTATCAGCGGCAGTGCTCGCGCCCGTCACGTTCACGCGGACGACGTGCGTGGTCGTCAGGTTCCGCCGGTGCTCCTCGACGTACTCCTCGTGGGCCTCCCGGAGCTCCTCGCCCACCTCCTCGCGGCGCTCCTCGTCCAGCCCCGCGCGCCACCGCCGGAGCGTCTCCGATATCTCGACCTCGGTGGCCCGCTCGCTCAGGTCGTACTCCCGGATCTCCCGGAGGTGTTCGACGACCCGATCGTCGAGCAGGGGACGGGCCGGCCCGAGCAGGACTGCCATCCGAACCTCCGCCCGGGAGGTGCGCTCCGTGTAGGTGACGTACAGGCCACCGTGGGACACGTAGACCGTCGAACCGCGCGCGCCGACCATCGCCAGTTCGTCGCCGACGCTCCCGTCGGCGGGGTCGAGCGCCACTACCGTGTACGTGACGTCGACCGGGACCGGTCGATCGGGGTGGTAGACCTCCGTGCAGGCCGCGCTGACGTCCTCCATCGGCTCGACGGGACAGGGTGATTCGGGACTGACCGGGGTGGCCAGCACGAGGTACATCGTGCCGTTGCGCATCCGGGCGCTGTGGACGCGGCCGTCGAGGGACTTCGACCAGGAGAGGTCGGGCTCCGACGCGTTCGAGACGTCGTAGCCCCACACCCGCTCGCCGATGACGACGAGCCGATCGCCGGCGAGGAACATCCGGCCGCTGTGGTCGATTTCGGCCGTCACCTCCGCCGTCCCGGGCGGCGAGGCGTCGATGACGCGCGTGCCTGGGTCGTCGTACGGGTCGTGGTGGCGCTCGCGGCCACCTCGTGGCGAGTAGTAGATGCGTCGACCGTCGGTCTTCACCAGGTCCGGTTCGGCGACGCCCTCGACCTGGACGTTCGTGCCGGAGTGGCGGTCGGGCGGGGCAGCGCCGCCCGATCCGCCGGCGTCGACGGTCGCTTCGGCGGCGACCTCGGTCGGCTCGCCGGTCGGCATCGGCGTCGCCGTCGGGCCGGGGGTCGATGCGGCCTCGGGCCGCGCGACGTCCGCGGTGAACGCCGACCGTGTCGGTGCCCGCTGGAGGTACGCGACGAACGCCTCGGCCGACTCGAAGGTGGTCACGTTCGCCGGTTCGGGGCTCGGCGGGGTGACGTCCGAGGACCCGAGGTCCGAGCCCGAACTCCCGTCCGGCGTGGGAGTCTGCTCCGGTTCGGGGGACTGTTCGACGGGCTCCGTACCGAATCCCGCGCCCGGTGCGAGCGCGAAGGTGCCCACGGCGGCCAGCAGGACCACCGCGAGCGCGCCCAGCGGTGCGATGCTGCGGGTCATCGTCGTCGCGACCGATGGGCGGTTCGGAAAAGGGCCTTCTCTAATGTCAAGGAGCTCTTTGAGGTTTCCCGACCGCGGGACGCTCGTCCGGGATCGTCCGTCCCGGCGGGTTCGGTCGACGGCAGGTGGGACCCGGCACAAGCTACTCGTCGGACGGTCGACCATCCGACAGTACGGACGAGCACGCACTCGCCGTGAACGTCGAGGGAGCTGTCGTCCGTGACGGACCGTACCTCCTGGTCGAGCGTGTAGCCGAGGAGGAACACGCCGGCGGGCTCCTGGCGTTCCCGGGCGGGAAGGTATAGTCGCGTTCGGAAGGCTTTACTCACGGACGGGGGGTCGTCCCCGTCCGGAGTGTGTTATCGGTTCCGAACGCTACTATAGAGCGCCCACCCGGTGGCGACGGATCCATCGAGGCGACGGCCCGCCGCGAGGTCGCGGAGGGGGTCGGCCTGGACGTCGGGGCCGTCGAGTACGTCCACAGCCGGACGTCCACGACCGACGGCGGCACGGACTACCTGAACGTCGTCACGCTGTGCGAGTACGAGGGCGGCGAGCCCCACTGCCGTACCCCGGCGGAGGTCACGGCGGTCCGGTGGCTCTCGCTCGACGAGGTCCGGGCCCACCCCGATGCTCCG
Organism: Salinirubellus litoreus; assembly: GCF_037335815.1. Lineage (NCBI taxonomy): Archaea > Methanobacteriati > Methanobacteriota > Halobacteria > Halobacteriales > Natronomonadaceae > Salinirubellus > Salinirubellus litoreus. The sequence goes on from NZ_CP147841.1 coordinate 2,576,755, forward strand.
GACTTCCTCGTGGACGATGTCGAGCGGATCGAGACGCTCCGACGCGCCGGCCGCGAGTGAGCGGGACGCCTCGCGGGGGCTGCGACGGTCCCGCTCAGACGTGGAGCTGCTCGGTCCGGACGGTGAACTGCCAGCCGCCGAGCGGCGAGGGTTCGAGCGAGAGCTCCCAGCCGTTCATCAGCGCGAGTGGCCGTGACAGCGAGAGCCCGGTCGAGAGCCGGCCGTCCCGACCGACCGGCGTCTCGGCGAACGCCAGTTCGGGGTTCGGGGGAACGGGCTCCGAACGGTCGTCCTCGACGTAGAACTCCCGGGTTCCGAGGCGTATCCGCACCACCGTGACTGACGATCCCGCGGCGGCGCTGTCGAACAGCGATTCGAGGAGGCGCTGGGTCCGCCAGGGGTAACAGACGAGCGGGAACCGATCGGCGAACTCGAGCGACACGTCACCGCGATCGCGTCGCTTCCACGCGGCCTCCGCGAGCCCCACGATGTCGACCCGTTCGAACGTCCGGGACTCGTGGGTGAGGTCGAGCAGCCGACTCGAGTCGCCGACGGCCCGCTCGATCCGATCGAGCGCCGCGGCGATCCGCTCGATCCCGCCCGTCTGGTCGGCCTCGGTATCGAGCATATCGAGCCACCCGGCCGCACTCCCGACGGCGTTCCGGAGCTCGTGGGTGAACATCCGGTTCAGCGTGGCGGCCTCGTCGCGACGGGCACGGGTCACCAGCTCCGAGACCTTCCGATCGGTGACGTCCTCGTGGGCGACCAGACAGTACCGCCGGTCGTCGAACTCGACCGTCGTGGCCCGCATCGAGTACCATCGCAGTTCGCGTTCGCCGTGACAGGGGTACTCGAAGGTGAACCCGGACCGGTCGCCGCCGAGCACCCCGGCGAGACCCGCCTCCGCCCGCCGACCGTACGGGTCGTCGGTCGCCGAAGCGGTCGCGTCGAGGTAGTTCGTCCCGACGCCGCCGGTGCCCGGACGGCGCTCCTCCTCCGACTCGCGCCAGGCGCGGTTGACCCAGACTATCCGACCGTCGCCGTCGAGGACGGCCACGCTGAGGGAGAACTCGTCGAGGAGCCGCCTCGCGAACCCCCCGGGAAGACCCATCCTGGGTCCGATCACGGTTCACACGTTTATATCTGTTCTGTATGGAATGCAAGATATTGGGCTCGGGCCGCCCCCCTCGACCCCATCGGTTCCGAGTAAGCGAGGCCCGTCCGGCACACGGGCGTCGGGATCCGACCGGATCGTCCGGATGAGATGACGGGTTCGTCGCTCCGACCCGGAACGGATCGCGGGACACGGCCGATATATTAGGACATATAATACGCCCGAGTAGCTATCGAACGGCTGTTCAGGGAGATCTGAATCCGGATATGCAAATATTGCCATGGCACTGGAACACGGTGAGTTAAATAATAGGCAGTATAAGGGCAACTATTATGCCAGTGAACACACGCCCTCCGAACATGAACGCCCAACCCGCAGGGCAGTCCCAGCAGGCCCGCGAGCGCCCCCCGATGCTCGCGAACAAGACGTGCGTCGTGACGGGCGCGTCACGGGGTATCGGCCGGGCCATCGCCGAAGAACTCGGCACACACGGTGCCCAGGTCGTGGTCAACTACCGTTCCTCGGAGGAGGCCGCCTACGAGGTCGCGGACACCGTCAAGGACGCTGGCGGCGAGGCGATCCCCGTGCAGGCGGACGTCTCGAACCTCGACGAGGTGCACGAGATGGCCGAGACCACCCGTGAGGAGTTCGGGGCCGCGAACGTGCTCGTCAACAACGCGGGGCTCACCGTCGACAAGAAGTTCGAGAACATGACCCGCGAGGACTGGGACCGGGTGATGGAGGTGAACCTCGGCGGCGTGTTCAACTGCACGAAGGCCTACTTCGAGGACATCCGCGACGCCGAGGGCGGCCGGCTCATCAACATCTCGAGCGTGGTCGGCCAGCAGGGTAACTACGGCCAGGCCAACTACGCCACCACCAAGTCGGGGCTGTTCGGCTTCACCCGCACTATCGCGCTCGAACTCGCCCACGAGAACTCGACGGCGAACTGCGTCGCGCCGGGGTTCGTCATGACGGACATGCTCGAGACGGTCCCCGAACGGGTCCAGGAGAAGATCCTCGACCGCATCCCGCTCAACCGGTTCGCCACGACCGACGACGTCGCGGGAATCGTCCGATTCCTCGCCAGCGACGACTCCTCGTACATGACCGGCCAGGTGCTCGCGGTCAACGGTGGGATGGAGTGGTGAGATGAGTCAGGAGTCGGAGTCCGACCCGGCCGCGGACCCGACGGCCGACGTCGCCACCGACCTCGACCCGCTGGAGGAGTTGCGCCGTCGCCGACGACAGGCCGAGGCCGGCGGCGGCCCCGACCGCGTCGAGAAACAGCACGCGAAGGGCAAGCTCACCGCCCGCGAGCGGATCGACTACTTCCTCGACGAGGACACCTTCCGCGAGCTCGACCCGTTCGTCGAGCACCAGTCCACCAACTTCGGGATGGAGGAGAAGCGCTACCCGGGCGACGCCGTCGTCACGGGCTACGGCGAGGTCGACGGCCGCAAGGTGTTCGTCTTTGCCCACGATTTCACCGTCCTCGGGGGGAGCGTCGGCGAGGCCGTCGCCGACAAGATCTGCAAGGCGATGGATCGCGCGGTGGACGCCGGCGTGCCCGTGATCGGCCTGAACGATTCGGCAGGTGCGCGGATCCAGGAGGGCGTCGATTCGCTGGTGGGGTTCGCCCGCATCTTCAAGCGTAACACCGACGCCTCCGGACTCGTCCCACAGATCTCCTGCATCATGGGTCCGTGTGCCGGCGGGGCGACCTACTCGCCCGCGCTCACGGACTTCACGTTCATGGTGAAGGACACCTCCCACGCGTTCATCACCGGCCCCGACGTGATCGAGACGGTCACCGGCGAGCAGGTTTCGATGGAGGAACTCGGCGGGGCCCGGACCCACTCCAGCACCTCCGGGGTCGCACACGTCGCCTGCGAGAGCGAGGAGGACGCGCTCGACCGCATCCGCCGGCTGCTGTCGTACCTCCCACTGAACAACGTCGAGGATCCCCCGCGGGTCGACCCCTGGGACGACCCCGAACGCGACAGCGAGGTCGGGAACATCGTCCCCGGGTCGCCGAAGAAGCCCTACGACGTCGTCGAGGTGATCGACGAGGTCTGCGACACGGGCTCGTTCTTCGAGGTCCACGGGTCGTTCGCCCGGAACGTCGTCGTCGGGTTCGCCCGTCTCGACGGCCGCTCGGTCGGGATCGTCGCCAACCAGCCGAGAGCCTCCGCCGGGACGCTCGACATCGAGTCCTCGCAGAAGGCCGCCCGATTCGTCCGGTTCTGTGACTCGTTCAACCTCCCCGTCCTCACCCTCGTGGACGTCCCCGGGTTCATGCCCGGAACGGATCAGGAGCACAACGGGATCATCCGCCACGGCGCGAAGCTCATCTACGCCTACGCCGAGGCGACGGTGCCGTTACTCACCGTGATCACGCGGAAGGCCTACGGCGGGGCGTACATCGTGATGGGCTCGAAGGAGCTCGGGGCGGACGTCAACTACGCCTGGCCGGGCGCGGAGATGGCCGTCCTCGGTCCCCGGGGGGCGGTGAACATCCTCTACCGTCGGGAGCTGACCGAGGCCGAGAACACGGAGGTGCGGCGCGAACAGCTCATGGACGAGTACCGCGAGGAGTTCGCCAATCCGTACAAGCCCGCAGAACGGGGCTACGTCGACGACGTCATCGAGCCCGAGTCCACCCGCAGACGACTCGTCGACGACCTCGAACTGCTCGAACGCAAGCGCGAGGAGTCACCGCCGAAGGACCACGGCAACATCCCACTCTGACCATGCCCGAACTACAGCGACCGACACGGAACGCGGCGGATTCGAACGGCCCGGATGCGGACCGGGCCGAACACGGCGGTCATTCGGAGGCCACGACGAGGCTCGACGTCGCCGGTGCGGACGTCGCCGTCTCGGGCGACCCGACGGACGCGGAGGCGGCGGCGCTCGCGACCGTCCTCGCCGAGCACCTCCGCGCGGAGGCGGAGGCGGCGGAGGCCGACGAGGAGCCGCGCTACGCGGTCGATCCCTGGTGTCTCGCCGGTCGGCTCGGCCGGCGCACGCCGGGCGGCGTCCCCACCGCGTGTCGGTCCGGTCGGGAGTGGAAGACGGCTGACAGGGCAACGACCTGGTAGGAACACGGGACTCGGGATCCGGCGAACCGGATCCAGTCGTACGGTTTCCACGCGCTTCTGGCCTGTCGTTCCCCGACCCCCTCCGCCGGTACCCCTCGGCTGGTCGTGGGGTTCCCAAACAGTTAGGGCGGACAGGACGGACTTCTCCCACGAACCATGAGTGACGTGGCCGTCATCGGTGCCTCGATGACACAGTTCGGCAGGCGCGAGGGGGAGTGGATACTCGACCTGCTCGCGGAGGCGGGCGAGGCCTGTCTCGACGACGCCGGCGTCGGGCCGGACGACGTCGAGCACCTCTACGTCTCGAACATGGCGAGCGGCGAGTTCGAGGGACAGACGGGCGTGATGAACGCCCTCGCACACGACCTGAGTGTGCTCCCGGCGTACACCCAGCGAGTCGACCAGACCTCCTCGTCGGGCGGGTCGGGCATCTACGCCGCCTGGCAGTCGGTCGCCTCCGGCGCGAGCGACATGACGCTCCTCGTGGGCGGCGAGAAGATGACCCACCGCTCGACGGAGGAGGCGACGGACGTCATCGCCTCCATCACCCACCCCGTCGAGTACAAACACGGGCTCACGCTGCCGTCGTTCGCGGGGCTCACCGCACGACACTACCTCGAACGGTTCGACGCGCCCCGGGAGTCGCTGGCGCACGTCGCGGTGAAGAACCACGAGAACGGCACGCGCAACCCGCACGCACAGTTCCAAAAGGAGATCGACGTGGAGACGGCGATGGAGTCGCCGATGGTCGCCGATCCGCTCAGGCTCTACGACTTCTGTCCCATTACCGACGGCTCGGCGGCGCTGCTGTTCTGCCCGGAGGACGTCGCCCGCGAGTACACCGACGAGTACGCCACGATCGCGGGGGTCGCCGGCGCGACGGACACGCTGGTCGTCCACGAGCGGGCCGATCCGACGACGATGGGCGGCGTGGTCGAGTCGGGTAGCGAGGCGTACGAGATGTCCGGCTACGGCCCCGAGGACGTCGACGTGGCCGAACTCCACGATATGTTCACGATCCTCGAGTTCCTCCAGATGGAGGGGCTCGACTTCGCGGAGAAGGGCGAGGCCTGGGAGATGGCGATGGACGGGGAGACGGCGATGGACGGCTCGCTCCCGATCAACACGTCGGGCGGGCTCAAGTCCAAGGGCCACCCGCTCGGCGCGTCGGGGGTCGCACAGGGCTACGAGATCTACCAGCAACTGGTGGGCGGTGCGGGCGACCGCCAGGTCGACGCCGAGATCGGCCTCGCCTGCAACGTCGGCGGGTTCGGTAACTGCGTCATCACCACCATCATGGAGGCCGCGCGATGACGATGGAAGCCTACCGCTACGCCGACGGGAGCATCACCTACCCGGGTCACCCGATCGGCCCCGACGGGAGCGAACCCGTGGGGACCGTCGATCTGAGCGAGTACACCGCCGAGGTCGTCACCTGGACGACCTCCCACTCGACGCCGCCCGGGGTGCGGTCACCGAACACCGTTGCCATCGTCGAGTTCGACGTCGACGGCACCCCGGTACGGGCGATCGGGCAGGTCGAGGGGGAGGTCGAGACCGGCGACACCGTCAGGCCGGTGTACGCCGAGGAGCTACGCGAACCGGGGGCCGGCATCCGCGAACCGGAGAGCCAGGCGTGGGACGGCTACCGGTTCGAACCCCTGGATGCCCCGGCGGATCGGGAGGGAAGCGACTCCGGGAACTGAGCCCGCGGCGAATCCGACCCGCGGTAGAGTCCGCGCCTCTCACCCTCCCACACCCCGAACGTCCTCACCTCCTTCCTTCCTTCCTTCCTTTCGATGACCGCCGGCTATCGGCTCCGGTTCCGGTCCTCGTCGTCCGGGTCCGTCTCGCCCTCGCCCTCGTCGGCGGCCGGCAGATCCCCGTTCCCCTCGCCCTTCAGGTCACGACGTATCGTATCCAGCTCCGCCTCCACGTCGACTGCGGGGGCGTCGTCACCCTCGCTCGCGTCCCCCTCCTCCTCCTCGTCCGCCGACCGGACGGGGATCTCGTGGCCCCTCGTGGGTACCCGACCGGAGGTCCTCCGTGCGGTCCCGTCCCAGTCGCGCTCGTCGTCCCGGTCGCGTTCGCCGGCCTCGACCTCCCGTAGCCGCCGGTCGATCTCCTCGCGGAGGGCCCGCGCGTCGGCGAGCAGGTCGCGCGCGTCCGGGTCGGAGGGTTCGCCCCCTTCGACCGCCGACCCGAGGTCGGAGAGGACGGCGTCGATCCGGTCGAGCGTGGTCCGACCGACGGACTCGACGCGCTCGCGGGTCTCCGGCGAGGCGGCCTCGATACCCCGGCCGTCGAGGAGCCGGAGCGTCGCCCGCAGGAGTTCGAGCGAACGGACGCCGGACTCCAGCAGTGCGATGAGCGTGGGGATGGTGTACTGCTCGGTGAACCGGACGAGTTCGCGGGGGGTGGGCGGTGTCGGGATCCGGGGATCGGTCGGACCTCGCCGTCGGGGTCGGCCTCGATCGCCCGGGCCGACCACACCCTGGAGGGATTCGAGGGTCGTCGACAGCTCGTCGACGAGCTCCGCCAGGTCCTGGTCGTCTCGGGGGCGATCGTCGTCGCGGGGGCCGGATCCACGGTCGGTCATACCCCTCGTTCGGTCGCCACGGTCAAAACCGTGTGCCCGACTGTTACGGCGAGCCCAAATACTTATTATCTGACCGACGAATCGTGTAATATCATGGTCCCGGAGACGAGTGCCGGTGGGGCGGCCTCCTTCGCGAAAGCGCTCGCCTCACTGAAACGCCGGGGGAGCAACCTCCTGCTGGTCGGCCCGGCCTACGAGGCGGCCCACCTGTCCGCGTCCCGGCGGTTCATGGGGGACGCCGACTCCCCCCGTGAGCGGCTGCTCGTACTGACTGATCGCGACGCCGAACGGGAGACACGTCTGCCCGACGACGCCGATCCCGTCCGCACCGTGGAGCACCGATCGCTCACCCGGAGCACGGCTGCCACCCGGCCCGCCACCTCGCCGGGCCCCCTCTCCGTCTCCGGTCCGGACGGGGAGCCACACGACCCGCTCGTCGCGCTGGGCAACGAGGTAGCCGACGAGATCGAGGCGGCCGACGAGCGGGCCGGCGGCCTCGCGCCGGGTCAACTCCGCGTCTGTCTCGACTCGCTCGTACCCCTCCTCGAGGAGCACGACCGCCAGCGCGTCATCGCCTTCCTCCACGCGATGACCTCCGACGTCGACCGCGTGAACGGTATGGCCCACTACCACCTCCCAGTATCGGCGGACGCCGAGGTGGTCGGGTTCATCGAACCGCTCTTCGACGCCGTCGTCGAACTCCGGGTCGGAACGGACGGCCCACAGCAGCGCTGGACGCTCACGGACGGGCGGGGCAGCACCGACTGGCTCGCGCTCGGTTGAATCCTCGCTCCCCGACGGACTCACGACCGCCAGCGGCGCGACCGTCCAGCGCGTCGCTCACTCCCGCGTGAGGACGACCGCCGCCCGGCCGCCGAACGCCCTCTCGCTCGCCCCCTCCGCCCGGGTGATCCGGCGCGCCTGGCGGTCGTGGACGGCGACGAGGCGCTCGCGTTCCTCGCCGTCGAGCCCGAGCGCGTCGGCGAACTCCGACCAGACCACGGGCCGGACCGCACAGCAGAACAGTTCGGGGGTCCGGACGACGACGGCGTCGTCGAGGGCCCGTCGCCACTCGTAGACGAGGTCGTCCACCCCCGGGAGATCGCGCACCGACTCCTGGTGTCGGCGGAGCAGCGACCGTAGCGCGTCGGCGCTCCCGCCGGTCTCGGCAGCGACCGACGAGACGAGATCCGGATCGAATGCGTCGAGCGGGTCGCGGACGGCTGGACTGGGCACGGTCGACGGGGATAGGCGTCGGGCGGATGAAACCGGTTCCGGTCGACACTCCCGGACCCGGCCGCGTGGGCTCGCCGTGTCGAGGCGAGGCACCATCCGAACCGTGGAGTCGCGGGCCGTCGCCAACGGGGCGGGCAGTGACGCTATCGGTGCGGGCGTGTCGGCGGTGTGGAGGTCGCACCGTCGTCGTGGCACCTCCCGCGAGGTCCACGAGGTCCGTGAGGTCCGCGACAGTCGCCCGGAGGTCTTCGGCGCTTCGCGACCGAGGTGGCGACTCCGACGACCGGTAAATCGTGGCGCCGACGGTGGTTCTTTGATCGGGGACGTCGGACGGACCGACCATGCATCCGCGTGCCGAGGAGTTCGCAGCGGCCGCCCGTGAGCGGTACGGGTTCGACCCCGACGTCCACCAGTTCGACGTCGGGACCCGGACGGCGGAGGCCGCCGCCCGGGCGGTCGGCTGCGAGGTCGCACAGATAGCCAGCAGCCTCGCCTTCGAGGCCGACGGCGAACTCGTCGTGGTGGTGACGTCGGGGTCGAACCGGGTGAGCGAGTCGAAGCTCGCGGACGCGCTCGGGGTTCCCGAGAGCGCGGTCGGGATGGCCGACGCCGACCGAATCAGGGCCGAACTCGGGTGGTCCATCGGCGGCGTCCCGCCGATCTGTCACGACACCGCCGTGCCGGTCTACCTCGACGAGACGCTCCTCGACCACGAGGAGGTGTGGGCGGCCGCGGGGACGCCCGAGGCGGTCTTTCGCGCCCCGCCCGAGCGGCTGTGCGAACTCGCGGACGCGACGCCCGTCGACGTCGCCGAGTAGCCCCGCCCCGCCTCGGGACCCGCCGGCGACTCGTCGTCCGCTCGCGGACCCCTCCCGGCCACTGAAGGCGACGGTGATTTACCCACGGCCGGAGAAGGCCCGAGGAGACGGATGGTCGACCTGACGACGCTGTTCGGGCCGGAGTGTGTCGCCGTCGTCGGCGCGACGGACCGCGAGGGCTCGGTCGGGCGTGCGGTGATGCAGAACATGCTCGACTCCTTCGAGGGGCGGGTGGTCCCGGTCAACCCCTCGCGGGACGAGCTGTTCGACCGACGGTGCTACGACTCGGTCGCGGACGTCCCGGATGCCGACCTCGTCGTCGTCGCCGTCCCTCCCGACGCGGTCATCGACGTGCTCCGCGAGTCGGGCGAGGCGGGCGTCCGCGACGCGGTCGTCATCACCGCGGGGTTCGGCGAGGCCGGCAACGAGGGCGCGGCGCGGGAGCGAGAACTGGCCGAGGTCGCCGCCGAGTACGACATGAACGTCGTCGGGCCCAACTCGGTAGGGGTGATCTCGACGCCCGTCGGGATGAACGCCACCTTCGCCCCACTCGGGGCCGAACCCGGGAACGTCTCGTTCATGTCCCAGTCGGGGGCGTTCGTCACCGCGGTCCTCGACTGGGCGGCCGACCGCGAGGTCGGCTTCCGGGACATCGTCTCGCTGGGCAACAAGGCCGTCCTCGACGAGTCGGACTTCGTCGAGCACTGGGGACGGGACGAGGAGACGGACGTCGTCCTCGGCTATCTGGAGGGGATCGAGGACGGCCGATCGTTCATCGACACGGCCCGGACGGTGACCGACGACACTCCCGTCGTGCTCGTCAAGTCCGGACGGACGGAGGCGGGTGCCCACGCGGCCGCCTCCCACACGGGCGCTATCGCGGGGAGCGAGGCGGCCTACGAGGCCGGCCTCGATCAGGCCGGCGTCCTCCGGGTCGAGGGGGTTCAGGAGCTGTTCGACTACGCCGCGATACTGGCCGGCCAGCCGGTCCCCGACTCCGATGGCGTGGCTATCGTCACGAACGCCGGCGGGCCGGGCGTGATGGCGACCGACGCCGTGGGCGACTCGGGGCTATCGCTGGCGTCGTTCGCGGAGGGGACCGTCGGGGCGCTCTCGGAGGCGCTCCCCGACAACGCGAACGTCTACAACCCCATCGACGTCATCGGTGACGCGCCCGTCGATCGGTTCGCGGAGGCGCTCGACGTCGCGCTCGCGGACCCGAACGTCGGCTCGGCGGTCGTCATCGCCTGTCCCACGGCGACGCTCTCGTTCGAGGCGCTCGCCGAGGCGGTCGTCGACGCCGGCGAGGCGCACGGGAAGCCCCTGGCGGTGAGCCTGATGGGCGGGAGTTCGACCCGCGAGGCGGGCCGGACGCTCAGCGGCGCGGGCGTCCCGACGTACTTCGACCCCGCCCGGGCGGTCCGCTCGCTCGACGCGCTCAGGGAGTACCGCGAGATCCGCGACGCCGAGTACACCGCCCCGAGGGAGTTCGACGTCGACCGCGAGCACGCCCGCGAGGTGCTGGCCGACGCCGGTCGTCGGGGGACCACTCGGCTCGGCGTCGAGGCGATGGACCTGCTCTCGGCCTACGGCATTCCCATCCCGGAGGGGGAGGTCGTCGACTCGCCCGCCGACGCGGAACGAGTCGCTGAGGGGATCGGCGGCGACGTCGTGATGAAGATCGTCTCGCCGGACATCCTCCACAAGTCCGATATCGGCGGCGTGAAGGTCGGCGTCCCCAGCGAGGAGGTGCGGGACGCCTACGAGGACCTGATCACGCGCGCGCGCCGCTACCAGCCGGACGCCGACCTGCTCGGCGTGCAGGTCCAGGAGCTGCTCGACACCTCGAACGGGGTGGAGACGATCGTCGGGACGAACCGCGACCCGCAGTTCGGCCCGCTCGTCCTGTTCGGCCTCGGCGGCGTCTTCGTCGAGGTGCTCGAGGACACGACCGTGCGGGTCGCGCCCGTCGCCGAACCCGAAGCCCGCGAGATGATCGAGGGGATCCGCGCGACGCCGCTCCTGCGCGGGGCCCGCGGCCGCGACCCCGTCGACGAGGGGAGCGTCGTCGAGACCATCCAGCGGCTCTCACAGCTCGTCACCGACTTCCCCGCCATCCTCGAACTCGACGTGAACCCGCTCGTAGTGACCCCCGAGAGCGCCACCGCGGTCGACGTCCGGCTGACCGTCGACCCCGAGAAGCTCCCGGGTCCCGAGCCCGAACCCGACGCCGACACCACCGAGACCACGGAGACACAGCGATGAACCCGAACCCGAACTCCAACCCGAAGCCGATACTCGTCACCTCGACCGAGGAGAGCACAGGCAAGACCGCCGTGGCGCTGGCGCTGGCGCTCGCAGGTCGGGAGAACGGCCGCGACGTCGGCTTCATGAAACCGAAGGGCACCCGGCTCCAGTCCTCGGTCGGCAAGACACTCGACGAGGACCCGATGCTCGCCCGCGAACTGCTCGACCTCGACGCCGAGATGCACGAGATGGAGCCGGTCGTCTACTCGCCCACCTTCGTTCAGGAGGTCGTTCGCGGGCGCGAGGACGCCGAGAGCCTCCGCGAGACGGTACGGGAGGCCTACGAGGGGCTCGCCGCCGACCACGATCTGATGATCGTCGAGGGCGGCGGGCTCACCACCGGCGGTATCGTCGATCTGACCGACGCCGACGTGGCCGACCTGCTCGACGCGCGGGTGCTGCTCGTCGCCCCGTACGGCGAACCCGGCGACGTCGACCGGGTCGTCGACGCCGCCGACCGGATCGGCGACCGGCTCGGCGGGGTGCTGTTCAACGCGGTGGGCGACGCGGCCTACGACGACCTCACGACCGACGTCATCCCGTTCCTCGAGGGGCGGGGGATCCGTGTGTTCGGCGCGCTCCCGCGGGTCCAGGAGCTGGCCGGGATCACCGTCGCCGAACTCGCCGAGGAGATCGGCGCGGAACCGCTCACGTCGGCGGGGAACGGCGAGTTCGTCGAGCGGTTCGTCGTCGGCGCGATGGGGGCGAGCGAGGCGCTCACGCAGTTCCGCCGGACCCGCGACGCCGTGATGGTCACCGGCGGCGACCGCGCCGACATACAGACCGCCGGGCTCGAAGCGCCGGGCGTGCGGGCACTCGTCCTGACCGGCGGGTTCCGCCCGCCGGGGACCGTCCTCGGGCGCGCCGAGGAGGTCGGCAAACCCGTCCTGCTCGTGCAGTCGGACACCGCGACCGCCATCGAGCGTATCGAGTCGGTCATCCGCTCGGGCCGCGCGCGGAGCCGCGAGACCGTCGAGCGGATGGGCGAACTCCTCCGGGACTACGCCGACGTGGACGCGATGCTGTCGCTGGCCGGCGAAGTCCACGAGGAGTAGGACCGTCCGCGAGAGCCGTCGTCGTTCCCACAGCCTTGTAACCCCGCTCCGCGCAGGGCGGAACGATGCCAACAGCCGCCGACCTCGGGAACGACGACCTCCGGGTGACCGGGAGCGACGACGGGCTCGTCGTCCGCGCGACGATCGACCGCCCGGAGAAGCGCAACGCGCTCAACGACGCCGTCCTCGACGGCCTCGCGGCCGTCTTCGACTACGCCGACGACTCGCCGACCAGGGTGGTCGTGCTCCGCGGCGCGGGTGGGACGTTCTGTGCCGGCGGCGACCTACAGTCGATGGCCGAGAGCTTCGGGCGGGACGCACAGGCGTTCCGCGAGGGGTTCGGCACGCTCGCGGGCCTGATGGAGCGCATGGTCGACACCGGCGCGCTCGTCGTCGCCGCCGTCGAGGGATACTGTCTCGCCGGGGGGATGGGTCTCGCCGCCTCGTGTGACGTGATCCTCGCCGGCGAGGACGCCACGTTCGGGACCCCCGAGGTCGACATCGGCCTGCTCCCCGCACAGGCGATGGTCCCCATCATGCGGACGGTGAGCGAGAAGCAGGGTCTCAAACTGCTGTTCACCGGCGAACGGATCGACGCCGCACGGGCCGACGAGATCGGGTTCACCTCGGAGGTCGTCCCGAGTGACGACTTCGACGCCGAACTGGACGATCTGGTCGACGACCTCGCGGCCTCCTCGCCGGTGATGATCGAGATGGGAAAGGAGGCGTTCTACAACCAGCGGGAGATGGGGTTCGCCGAGGCCCTCTCGTACGGGCGGGAGATCATCTCGCTGGTCGCCATGAGCGAGGAGACCGAGGCCGGCATCGAGGCGTTCCTGGCCGGCGAGGAGCCCGAGTGGCGGGGGCGATAGGACGCCCGGCGAGTCACACGTGCCGCTGACGTAGGCGACCCTGGTCGTCGGGACGGACCCACCGGTCGACGGTGGCGTCCGAAAGAACGGATCGGGAGGGCAGCCCCCGGAGGCGCCGCTCAGGAGGAGTTCGGGACGACGTTGATGTCCGCGTGGAGCTCCTCCTTGACCGCCTGGTGGACGTGACAGAGCTCCTCGCCGAGTTCGATCAGCGCGTCGACCTGCTCGTCGTCGAGGTCGTCCTCGACGTGCACGGTGAGGCTGACCGACTCGAGGAAGTCGTCGTCGGTGAGGCTCGCCTCGGCCTCCGTCCGGATCGCGCCGAGCGAGAGGTCGTGCTCGCGATCCGCGCCCGCGCGGAACGCGAACGAGTAACACGCCGCGTAGTCGGCCACGACGATCTCGTCGGGGGACGGTCCGTCCTCGCCGGTGGCGTCGATGCTCAGTTCGAAGTCGCCGACGCGGCTGGTGGCGAAGAACTTCTCGTCGTTTTTCGCGGTTGCCTCGATATCTGCCATAGCGGGAGGGGCTTCTCGTGCCCCGCGTAAAAATGTGACCGGGTCGGGTCGGTCGGCCGGGATCGGGCTACCCGTCCAGCGTGAACGTCTCGTCGCCGTCGAGGACGACCACCTCGGCATCGCTCCCCGTCGCGGAGACCTCGCGGACGAAGTCGTCGGTGTCGATCTCGATGGGCGGGAACGTGTCGTAGTGCATCGGGAAGGCGTAGTCGACGTCGAGCCAGTCGACGGCGATGGCGGCCTGCGTCGGCCCCATGGTGAAATGATCGCCCACGGGCAGCGCCGCGGCGTCGGGTTCGAGGAACGGACCGATGACGTCGCGCATCTCGGTCATCAGCCCGGTGTCCCCCGCGTGGTAGAACGTCGTCGCGTCGGCGTCGGACTCCTGGGTCGGCTTCCTGTCCGAGATAACGAATCCCGCCGGCATCCCGGCCTCGTACTCGTAGGAGGTGTTCAGCCCGGAGGTGTGGTCCGCGCGGTGCATCGTCACGAACGCGTCGCCGCACTCGACGGTCCCGCCGATGTTCATCCCGATGGCGTCCTCGAGCCCGTGCTCGTCGGCCATGTAGGCCGTTATCTCTGGGGTGGCGACGAGCGTGGCGTCCTCGAACGCCGCCGCGTGGGCGATGTGGTCCGCGTGCCCGTGCGTGAGGAGGACATAGTCCGGGGCGTCGACGTCCTCGGGGTCGAGATCGGTCTTCGGGTTGTCGAAGAACGGGTCGACGAGGAGGTGGGTGTCGCCGACGACGACGCGCCAGGTCGAGTGACCGTGCCAGGTCAGTTCCATGACGCCCGGACGTTCTCGTGGACGGGACTTAACGGTTCAGGGCCATCCCGACGACCCCCGGTTCGCTACCGTCGAACCGGCCTCGACGATCACCGATACCTATATACCTTTAGCGCCGTCCAGGTCGCCGTCAATCGGGATCTGCCCCGTCCTGCTCGCGTAACGATTATTCCGGCAGAAATGACCGTTTCACGCCCGGTATCGGTCGAACGATGGTTCGCCATTCCGCGAAAGATTTAAATAGCTTTCGCCCTTACTGAGAGTTAGGAGCTACCCCCCGGGATTTTCGGCGATTCGGTCCCCGCCCGAGGGGCGCTTCTCGCACCCACCATGAGCGAAACCACCATCAGAACCTACGAACGAGAGGAGCAGGAGCCCGAGGCGACGGCCCCCGAGGACGAACTCGTCTGCCCCGAGTGCGGGGGGCGACTCGAGTCCGACACCGAACACGGGGAGGTCGTCTGTGCCGACTGCGGGCTCGTCGTCGAGGAGGACGAGATCGATCGCGGCCCCGAGTGGCGCGCCTTCGACGCCGGCGAGCGCGACCAGAAGTCCCGTGTCGGCGCGCCGACGACGAACATGATGCACGACAAGGGGCTGTCGACGAACATCGGCTGGCAGGACAAGGACGCCTACGGCCGCCAGCTGTCGAACCGGCAGCGCCAGAAGATGCAGCGGCTGCGCACCTGGAACGAGCGGTTCCGCACCCGTGACTCGAAAGAGCGCAACCTGAAACAGGCGCTGGGCGAGATCGACCGGATGGCGAGCGCGCTCGGACTCCCCGAGAACGTCCGGGAGACCGCCAGCGTCATCTACCGGCGCGCGCTCTCCGAGGACCTCCTCCCGGGGCGGTCCATCGAGGGAGTCGCCACCGCCGCGGTGTACGCCGCCGCCCGACAGGCCGGCGTCCCGCGGAGCCTCGACGAGGTCGAGATGGTCTCGCGGGTCGACAAGATGGAGCTGACGCGCACGTACCGGTACGTGGTTCGCGAGCTGGGCCTGGAGATCAGGCCCGCCGATCCCGAGAGCTACGTCCCGCGGTTCGCCAGCGACCTCGACCTCTCCGACGAGTCCGAACGCCGCGCCCGCGAACTGCTCGTCAACGCCCGCGAGGCCGGTATCCTCAGCGGGAAGTCCCCGGTGGGGCTGGCGGCGGCGGCAGTGTACGCCGCGGCGCTGCTGACCAACGAGAAGGTGACCCAGAGCGAGGTGTCAGACGTCGCGAACATCTCGGAGGTCACCATCCGGAACCGGTACAAGGAGCTACTCGAGGCCGGCGACGCGGTCGCGGCCTGATACGGACTACACCAGTCCTCACGAGCCCTCCCGCTCGTAGGTGATTCGCGACCGGTGTTCGCCGCGGTAACCGCGGTTTCCGACGTTCACGTCCGGGCGCGCCCGGACGCGT
Source organism: Salinirubellus litoreus (assembly GCF_037335815.1). NCBI lineage: Archaea > Methanobacteriati > Methanobacteriota > Halobacteria > Halobacteriales > Natronomonadaceae > Salinirubellus > Salinirubellus litoreus. The sequence goes on from NZ_CP147841.1 coordinate 2,592,573, forward strand.
TGCTAACTTTTTTCACCTTGTCTGTCCCACGGAAGAGCCATGGAGGAGACGTACGTCAGACTTCTGTGTCCGGAGTGTGGAAAGCACTGGGAGCGACAGCCCAGCGACCTCCCGGAGCCGTCCCGGACGTTCCACTGCCCGGGGTGTCACGCCAGCCGCCGGCTCTCCGAGTTCGCCCGGACGGAACACGACCTCCGGACGATGCGGGAGCTGTGATCTGACTACTCGCCGGTCGCCGACCGGGCACCGCAGGCGTCACACTGTCTGACGTACGCCCCCTGTTCCCGTTCGAGGTGCGTGTCGGGCAGTCCGCACTCCGGGCAGATGACGTACGCCTCGGCGTACGTCTCGAGGGCGTCACGGATCCGTTCGGTGCGGAACTCCCCGGTGAGCCGGAGCCGACCCCGTTCGTCGACGGTCGCGCTCGTTCCGACCTCGTTCTGGAGGTGGCCCATGAGGTGATCGGGGTCACGGTCGAGCCGGTCGGCGACCTCCTGGAAGTTCTCGAAGACCGTGGCGTTGCCCTCCTGTCGGACCTCGGGGTCCGGGAGCTGGAACCGCGAGGTATCCCCCTCGATGTCGGGGGTCTCCTCGAGCGCTCGGTCGAGCCCGTCCTCGTAGTCCATGCCCAACGGTTGCGTCCCGTCGGGTGAAAAACCCTTTCGGAGTCGCCGACTGCTGACGATCGTTCACGAACGTTGTGCCGAGCGAAACGGTCACACACGGGGGTCTGAGGCGCTCTGAGGGGGTCGCGTGTTAACGAGACTCAGGATAATACTATAAACGTGCGGTCGTTATGCACGAGCGACCATGAAGAAGCAGGAGCTCATTCATCTCCACGGCCTGCTTGCGGAGGTACGCAACCACTACGAACAGTCCCAGAAGACGGAGGTCGACGACGAGCGATATCGCGAGCTCGGCGTTCGCCCGACATCCATCCACAAATCGAAGACAGACCACAAGGCGGCCGTTTTCGCGCTGGCGGACGGGATCACCTCCGAGATGGAGGCCGAGACCGAGCAGCCGGTCTCCCCGACCGCCGACTGAGTCCCCGAGTCGGGACGAACCATCAGACCCGGACAGCGATCGCTCCGGCCACTTCCGCTGGAGGGTCCGACGCCGGATCAGCGAGCCGGCGTGGCGACCGGGCGGTCAGTTGTCCTCGATCAGGTCTTCGAACTCGGGGAGGACGTCGTCCCCGGCGCTCGGGTCGTCCGGGACGAGCGTCTCCCCCGTGTCGTCCTCGTCACCGTCGTCGGCTACGGCTTCGTTCCCGTCGCTCTCCCCCTCCTCGTCCTCCTCGTCCTCGATGACGTCGACGACGAGCACCTCCAGCGGGATGTTCTCGAGCCGCTGTCCGATCTCCTTGCGGGCGATGCGGGAGGCGTGCTCCTCGCGCTCGACGTTGAAGACGGTCATCTCGAGTTCGAGGGCGACCAGCCCCTCGTCGGCCGCGACGAACGCCGGTTCGAGCCCGTCGCCGCAGTGTGGACACGACCGCTCGCCCATGTCGATCTCCACGTAGTTGAGGTCCGGGTTGAGCATCTCTCCCGTCTTGGAGATGGCGATGCGCACCGCCTCGTCCGCGGTCGCCACGTCGTACACCGGGACGGCGGCCTCCACGACGACTCGGCAGTCCATAGTGTCGTGAAGTTGCCTTTCGAGAGGCATGAACCTTCGCCCGTAGTGAACAACCCACACACCGGGGTCGGAGCGAAAGCGGGATGCGGAGTCCCCCCGACCCCGGAGTATGCACGAGGGGGTCGTTCCCGGCGGCGGGCTGGCGGGCGGGTTCGACATGCAGTCGACGATCGAGAGCGGGCAGACCTACCTCTGGTCGCGCGACGACGGCGGCATGTTCGAGGATGACGTCCCCCACGGCGGCGACGCCTGGTACCACACGGTGCTCCCCGCGACCCACACGTCGACGGGCGACCCCGAGGTGATCCGGGCCCGATGGACGGGCTCGGAGCTGGTCTGGGAAGCCTCGATCCCCGATGCCCCCGAGCACCTCACGCGCCTCCTGCGGCTCGACGACGACCTCGACGCCATCGTCGGGGACTCGCCTGACCTCCCGCTGCTCCGGCGGGCCTACGACCGCTACCGGGGAATGCGCCTCGTCCGCGACCCCCCGTTCGGTTCGCTGGTCTCGTTCATCTGCTCGGCGCAGATGCGCGTCGAGCGCATCCACGGGATGGTCCGGCGGCTCGCGCACGCCTACGGCGATCCCGTCGAGTTCGACGGGCGGACCTACCACGCGTTTCCGACGCCCCCACAGCTCTCGGCCGCGACCGAGGCCGACCTCCGGGACCTCTCGCTCGGCTACCGCGCGCCGTACGTACAACGGACGGCGGAGATGGTCGCCGCCGGGGAAGCCGACCCTGCCGAGGTCGCCGGGATGGACTACGAGGACGCCCGCGAGTACCTGACCCGGTTCGTCGGCGTCGGCGAGAAGGTCGCCGACTGCGTCCTGCTGTTCTCGCTCGACTTCCTCGAGGCCGTCCCCCTCGATACGTGGATACGGACGGCCATCGCCGAGTACTACCCCGACTGCGACCGCGGGAACTACCGCGAGACCTCGCGGGCGATCCGCGAGCGGTTCGGCGGGGAGTACGCTGGCTACGCACAGACGTACGTCTTCTTCTACCTCCGGACGGGCGGGGAGTAGCGGCCGCCGACGAGATCACCCCGACTCGAACGACCGGACGCGCTCGGCGACCGCCCCCCGGAACTCCCGCCGTTCCCCCTCGTCCCACCGTTCGACGAGGGGGTGGGCGAGCCGGAACGTCTCGTCGAGCGTCGTGTCGAACAGCGCGTCGAACGTCTCCTCGCCGATCTCGCTACCGATCCGCTCGACGAGGTCGTCGGTGACGAGCGCCGCCGCGAGATTCGACGGATCCGCCGGGAGGTCCACGCTCGTCCTCTCCACGTCCGGGTTTCGGCGGGCGGCGCGGTTCCCGTGACTGTCCCGGACGACGACCCCCGCCGCGGGGCCGTCGTACCAGGCGGATCGGGGTATCTCGTATCGCTCCGGGTAGAAGTGTCTGACCGGTAGCTCCTTCTCGAAGGCGTTCACGCCCTCCAGTCCGAGTCCCTCGAAGGCGCGCGCGACGGCGTCGTTCGGGAGCCACGCCCCGCGAGCCCCATTCCAGACGTCGAACCCCAGGAACGGCGCGAGCCGATCCCAGTCGTACTCGATCCCGTCCCTGATGGTGGCGACACCGTAGAAGACCAGTTCGGTCGGATCGCTCGCCTCGCTCGCGAGCGCGTCGACGTCGAACCGGTTCCGGACGTGCCCGACCGCCCGCCGGAGCCGGAGCGGCGGGTCCGCCTCGAACTGCCGCTCGCCGGCCGCGAACCGGAGGTACCCCCCGTCGGTGACCCCGAATCGCAGCCCCTCGCCCGCGACGAGTTCGCGCACCCAGACGCTCCCCTCGAAGTGGTCCCCCGGGAGGGCGTCGAGGTCGGCGAGGGGCGGGTAGGGCTTCACGGCCCCATCTTCCACCGCCGGGCGCATAAACGCTCGGCGCTACCGGGGCGCTGCCGGCGTCCGGCGGGTTCCGGTCGCCGACCGACTTTTCGGGATCGGCTCCCTATCGAGGCCCATGTCCGACGACGAGCGGACGCGTGCCCACGTGTTCGTCTCCGGGCGCGTCCAGGGCGTCTACTACCGCGCGAACACCCGCGATGCCGCCCACGAACGGGACCTCGACGGCTGGGTGCGAAACCTCGACGACGGCCGGGTGGAGGCGGTCTTCGAGGGCCCCCGGGACGCGGTCGAGTCGATGGTCGAGTGGTGTCACGAGGGCTCGCCTCGCGCCGAGGTGAGCGACGTCTCCGCCGAGTACGGGGAGCCGGAAGGCCTATCGGGGTTCGAGATCAGGCGCTGACATGGACGAGCCCTCCAGTGAGTCCGCTGAACCCTCCGCAGAGACGACTGGTCCCCGCGAGCGCGGTCCCGAGGAGGTGTTCTGTCGGGACTGCGGCGCGGTCATCGCGCGCGAGGCCGAGATCTGCCCGGAGTGCGGGATACGTCAGCGCGACCCGCCCTCGTCGGGGCTCGACAGCGCGGTCGAACAGCTTACCGGGGGTGGCAACCCGTTCGTCGCCGCGGTCCTCTCGGCGGTGTTCCCGGGGCTCGGACAGCTGTACAACCGGGAACTGGAGAAGGGGTTACTCGTCATCGTCGGGAGCTTCCTCGCGCTGTTCTCCATCGTCGTGGGCATCGGCCTCCTGCTCTACCCCCTCGTCTGGCTGTACGCCATCTACGACGCGTACACGGTCGCGGATCGGCAGTCGGCGGCCCCGGACGCCCCGATCGGGGAGTAGGTTCCCCGCGGTCCCGCAGGCTTAACCGAATCCCCGTCGAACGCCCGGCCATGATCTCCGCAGGGGAAGTCGCGGTCCTCGACGCGAACGCCGAGGCCCTCGGCGTCCCCCGAAAACAGCTGATGGAGTCGTCGGGAAACGCCGTCGCCCGGGCGGTCCGTGACCTCGCGGATCCGGGATCGAGCGTCGCGCTCGTCTGTGGTCGCGGGAACAACGGCGGTGACGGGCTGGTCGCCGCCCGCTTCCTCGCCGACTACGACGTCACGGTCCACCTGCTCGGCCGCGCCGAGACCATCTCGACCCGCATCGCCGCGGAGAACTGGGAGGCACTGGGGGAGGCCGAGGTCGACGCCCACGAGGTGTCCGACTCGACCGACCTCGATCTCGGGGATCCCGATCTGATCGTCGACGCCATGCTCGGGACCGGTATCGCGGGCGCCCTCCGCGAACCCGAGCGGACGGCCGCCCGGCTGACGAACGAATCGAGCGCGACGGTCCTCTCGGTGGACGTCCCGTCGGGCGTCGACGCCGACACCGGCGAGGCGTACGCGGGGGCGGTCGAGGCCGACCGGGTCGTCACCTTCCACGACACCAAACCCGGCCTCTCCGAACTCGACGCCGAGGTCCGCGTCGAGTCTATCGGGATTCCCGAGGCCGCCGAGACGTTCGTCGGCCCGGGCGACCTGCTCCGACTGGGCCGCGAGTCCGAGAGCCACAAGGGGGATCACGGCGAGGTGCTCGTGGTCGGCGGCGGGCCGTACACGGGCGCGCCGACGCTCTCGGCCCGGGCGGCGCTCCGGGCCGGGGCCGACCTCGTCCGGGTCGCCTGCCCGGAGTCGATCGCCCGCGAGGTCCAGGGGTTCAGCGAGGACCTCATCGTCCGCTCGTTCGCCGGCGAACACCTCCTCCCGGGCCACGTCCAGTGGATCGCCGCGCTGGCCGACGAGCACGACACCGTCGTCTTCGGCCCCGGGCTCGGCGGCCACGACGAGACCCTGGAGGCGGTCGGGTCGTTCCTCGAGGGGTTCGAGGGAACCGCGGTCGTCGACGCCGACGCCCTGCAGGTCGTTCCCGGGATCGAGACCGACGCGACGCTGATATGTACGCCACACCAGGGCGAACTGGAGAAGATAGGCGGGGAGACGAGCGAGGACTGGCGCGAGCGGGCCGACCTCGTGGAGGGGTTCGCCGCCGAACTCGGCCACGTCCTCCTCGTCAAGGGGGCCTACGATGTGATCTCGGACGGCGAGCGGACACGGGTGAGCCGGACCGGGAATCCGGGGATGACCGTCGGCGGGACGGGCGACGTCCTCGCGGGGGTGACCGGCGCGCTCGCGTCGGTCCTCGACCCCGAGGACGCCGCGGCGGTCGCCGCCTACGCGAACGGCCGCGCGGGCGACGTCGTCCTCGAGGAGCGCGGCTACGGGCTGGTCGCCACGGATCTGGTCGACGCGATATCGGGGGTCCTTCGGTCCCCGGAGGACGAGGATGAGTGAGGACGCCGAGGCCGGGGACGCCGCCAGCTCCGAGCGCGACCTCACGCACGTCGACGAGTCCGGGGACGTCCAGATGGTCGACGTCGGCGACAAGCCCGACACCGCCCGGCGGGCGGTCGCGCGCGGGGAGATACGCCTGCGCGAGTCGACCGTCGAGGCCGTCCGGGCGAACGACGTGGCGAAGGGCGACGTGCTCGCCACCGCCCGCGTCGGAGCAGTCCAGGCGGTCAAGCACACCTGGGAGACGATCCCGATGTGTCACGGGATACCGATCACGAACGTCGACACCGAGTTCGACGTCGCCGAGGACCGGATCACTCTCACGGTGGCCGTCGAGACCACCGGGAAGACGGGCTGCGAGATGGAGGCCCTCGAAGGCGTCACCACCGGCCTGAACGTCGTCTGGGACATGGTCAAGGCGGTCGAGAAGGACGAGGACGGGCAGTACCCGGCGACGCGCATCTCGGGCGTCCGCGTGGTGGCAAAGGAGAAACGACAGGTCGACTGACAGCGCATCCGTAACCTGTCGGGCGATCCGATCCGCCGCCACAGTCCGATTGCGCGGCCCCGGGCGGGGACACTATCGACAACTACGACGATACCCCCGTCTCCGGTCGAACGCGAGGCCGGTACCGCCGGGTGACAGGAGGAGTGAGCCGGGCGCGGTCAGGCCTCCACGGGCGCGGCGACGTCGCTCGCTCTCGCACGCGCCTGTTCGACGATCGACGGGCGGGCCTCGAAGGAGATGACCACCTGCTCGCCGTAGTCGACGTCCTCGACGTGGGCGTTGTCGTGGACCCAGGAGACGAGCGACATCGCGTCGTCACACATCGGGAGGACGAGCCGCTCGCGCTCGAACGGCGGGAGCTCCCCGTCGATGCGGGACTTCAGCTCCTCGATGCCGGTGGACTCGATCGCGCTGACGGCCACCGGGTTGGGCGCGAGCGAGGAGAGCGCCTGGCGCTTGCGTTCGAGCTCCGCTTCGTCCACGCGGTCGACCTTGTTCAGCACCGTCACGATGGGTGCCTCGTTACGCTCGTAGAGCGTGTCGTGGCTGGTGACGAGCCGCTCGCGAATCTCCTCGATCGGCTCGGAGACGTCCACGACGAGGAGGACGAGGTCGGCGCGATACACCTCCGAGAGCGTGGACTTGAACGACTCGACCAGCCAGTGCGGGAGGTTCGAGATGAACCCGACGGTGTCGGTGAGGAGAACGTCCCGGCGGTCGGTCTCCATCCGGCGCGTGGTCGTCCCGAGCGTCGTGAACAGGCGGTCCTCGGACTCGGCGGTCGGATCGAGGTCGGGGTGGAGCCCCTCGTTCTCGTCGACGTCCAGATCGGTCGCCAGCTGCCGGAGGAGCGTCGACTTCCCGGCGTTCGTGTAGCCGGCGAGCGCGACGAGGTCGAACCCCGACTCCCGGCGCTGCTCGCGCCGGTGCTCGTCGGTCTCCTCGATCCGGTCGAGTTCGGCCCGGATGTTCGAGATCTGCTTCTTGATGTCCTCCTCGCGGGACTCGTCGTACTCGCCGAGCCCCATGAACCCGGGGCGCTCGTCGCGCTTGGCGAGCGAGACCTTGGCCTCCGCGCGAGGGAGTTCGTACCTGAGTTCGGCGAGTTCGACCTGGAGCTGGGCCTTCTTGGTGTTGGCCCGCTGGCCGAAGATCTCGAGGATGAGCCGGAACCGGTCCATCAGTTCGACCCCCTCGGGGAGGAGGTTGCCGAGGTTGAACGTCTGGTAGGGGCCGAGCCGGTTGTCGAACAGGACCGCCCGTGCCTCGGTCGCCTCGACGACCCGGGCGAGCTCCTCGGCCTTCCCCTCGCCGAGACACGTCGCCGGGTCCTCCGTGCGGGTCTGGGTCACCTCGGCGACGACCTCGTACCCCGCCGCGCGCGCGAGTTCGCGTATCTCCTCCGTGTCCGCCTCCCCGGAGTCCACGCGCTTGGCGACCACCGCCGTCCCGTCGTGTGTGCCGGTCACTCACCGGGGGATAGGTGGTTCCGGTACTTAACTTCGGTCCCCGTGGTGGGGCCAGTCACCGTTACGATACCGACACAAGAGACTTACGCCGAGATGTGCCTATCTCCACGCATGGCTCTGGAGATCGACTTCACTCAGCTCGGGATAGATCTGGGTGGCGGGGCGCTGATCGGGGGGATCGTCGGGTTCGCGGCGAAGAAGCTCGCGAAGGTGATCGCGGTCATCATCGGGCTGGAACTGGCGCTGTTCAAGTTCCTCGAGTCACAGCAGATCCTCACCGTCGACTGGGAGCGGCTCACGGCCGGGATGGTCGGAGCCGGCCAGGCCGCCGCCTCGCAGACCCCCCCGAACTGGGTGATGACCATCCTCGAGACGCTCTCGATCTCGGCGGGGTTCACCGGGGGGTTCCTGCTCGGGTTCAAGAAGGGATAACGTCGTACTCGCGACCGGCCGACCCGGTCTTCCTCGTTCTCACTCGACCGTTTCCCTCCTCGTAGCGAGGAGCGAATTCCTCGCCGCCCGGACTCGACGTGATCGCGGTTCGTGGCCGGTGAGAGATCGAGCGCGACCGCCCGCTCAGGCGATATCCCGGCTGGTGTCGATGGCGACCTCCTCGGAGAGTTCGAGCTTGATGACCTCGCTCGGGGCGACCCCACCCCGGAACTTCGGGATGGAGAGGCGGTTCTCGACACGGTCGCCCTTCACGCTCGTGTCGAGGTCGAAAACGATATCAGCCATGTGGTGGGTTGTGTCCCTGAGCTCCGGCACGTCGTTGCCGTCGAGACAGTGGAGCAGCGCCAGGCTCCCGGTGTTGTAGATGTGGTTCTGGAGCTCGTTCATGAAGTTCCGGAACCGGGGCGGCTCCTGGCGTTCGAGGATGTCTATGGGGTCCACGATGAGGTTCGAGGACTCCGGGAGGACGCTGATGAGCTTCGTGGCGTTGTCGAGCGGGGCCTCCCCCGTGACGTCGCGAACCGTCGGATCGCCGGTCCGGGTGGGCGAACTCCGGATGGCGTTCGACACCGAACTCCCCGTCCGGTCGAGCGAGAGGTAGAGCGTGCCACGGGTCGCGGTCAGTTCGTAGAGGAACAGTTCCGCCTGGCTCGCGGGATTGGCGTCGAGCGCGACGATGCTCCCGGCGGGTATCCCGCCGTCGAGCTTCCGGTCGAGCACCTCTATCCCCGTCCGGAGCCGTTCCACCATTCGTCCTTTCGTTTCTCTTTTCCTGAAATAAATATTCCGGCCGTTTCGCCCCTCGTTACCGAATATGGGCGCCGGTGTGCGTCTCCGGCTCGGAGACGGGTCGTGCGATTGGTCCGCGCGACCTTCGACGTCGAACTGATCCGGGTCCCGAGGGATGTTTCGAACGGAACCCCGCGGGGATCGGAGGCCCCGGACGCGGGTCACCCGGGTCGGACGCCCCCGGTGGCCCGGTCGGGTAGCCGACGACGCTGTCGGGGGGACCGGTCGGGAACGGCCGGCCGATGCCGGGGTTTGAATAGGGTGCCAGTCCCCCCTACTCGCGATGCGGCACGACCACCTCATCAGTGCCAGACAGCTGTCGAGGGCCGACATCGAGTCGGTCCTCGACCACGCGGCGACGTTCGACGGCGACGTCACCGGTGGGGGCCGCCGCGAGGACGTCCTCGGACTGCTGTTCTTCGAGCCGAGCACCCGGACGAAGATGTCGTTCGACACCGCGATGAAGCGCCTCGGCGGGTCGACGGTCGACATGGGGACCGTCGAGTCCTCCTCGGTCAAGAAGGGCGAGTCGCTCGCCGACACCGTCCGCGTGGTGGCGGGGTACGCCGACGCGCTCGTGCTGCGCCATCCCAGCGAGGGGGCGGCGAAGCTGGCCTCGGAGTTCGTCGACGTCCCGGTCATCAACGCGGGCGACGGCGCGGGCCAGCACCCGACCCAGACGCTGCTCGACCTCTACACCATTCGGGAGAGCGCGGGGCTCGACGACCTCAGCATCGGGGTCATGGGTGACCTGAAGTACGGCCGGACGGTCCACTCGCTGGCCGAGGCGCTCACCAACTTCGACGTCACCCAGCACTTCGTGAGCCCCGAGAGTCTGCGGCTCCCCCGTTCGGTGCGCTACGACCTCCACGAGTCGGGCGCGGAGGTCAGAGAGCACACCGAACTCGACGGGGTACTCCCCGAACTCGACGTGCTCTACGTCACCCGGATCCAGCGCGAGCGGTTCCCCGACGAGAACGAGTACCGGCAGATCGCCGGCGAGTACCGTATCGACGCCGCGACGCTCGACGTCGCCCGCGACGACCTCAGCGTGATGCACCCGCTCCCGCGCGTCGACGAAATCGCCCCCGACGTCGACGAGACACGCCACGCGACGTACTTCGAGCAGGCCCACAACGGGGTCCCGGTTCGGATGGCACTGCTGGATATCATGCTCGGGGGTGAGGGCCGATGAACGGGACCGACCCCGATCCGGACCAGGAACTCCGCGTCTCGAAGATCCGCGACGGGACCGTCATCGATCACATCGCCGCCGGGCAGGCGCTGAACGTCCTCGCCATCCTCGGCATCGACGGCTCGGGCGGCGAGACCGTCAGCATCGGGATGAACGTTCCCTCCGATCGACTGGGGCGCAAGGACATCGTGAAGGTCGAGGGCCGCGAACTCAGCCAGGACGAGGTCGACGTCCTCTCGCTCATCGCCCCCGCCGCGAGCATCAACATCGTCCGCGGGTTCGAGGTGGTCGAGAAGTCCCGCGTCGAGCGCCCGACGACGGTGTCGGGTGTGCTCTCGTGTCCGAACGCCAACTGCATCTCGACGGAGGGCGAGCCGGTCGACTCGCGGTTCGAGGTGCTCGACGAGGGGGTCCGGTGTGGCTACTGTGACACCATCGTCCGCGAGGACATCGCGGAGCTCATCGGGGTCTGATACGGATTGTTGTAACGATTTACCGGCGACCACTCGAACGGGGTCCGCGATCGCCGGCAAAAGACTACAACAATCCGTATGAGCCCGATCCCCCCGGTCGTCGTTCTCGCGCCCCCAGGTTCAAGTACTGGAACGGGACCACCGACCCCGTGGTGTAGATCCCGCCCCGACCGGTCCGCGGGCGCGCGACGACGCCGGTCGGAATCGCCGTCGAGCCATCGAGTCGTCGCCTGCTCGTCACGCTCGCCGTCGGGGAAACCTGCGGCCGCAGCCTCATCGAGCACGGTGAGGGGTGCGTAATAACTATATTCGTCCCCCTCGATCGATTCGTCCGTATGTCGAAGAAAGTCATCCTCGCCGCCGTACTGCTCGTCGTCGCGCTCGTCTACGTCACGCGTCGATAGGTCCCAGCCGGAGCATCGCCCGTCGACCGATATCCCACCCCACTTCTTTCGAACGGCTTACCCGTCGGAACCACCACTACCGGGTATGCCCACCGTCGGGGTCGTCACGCGGAACGAGGAGGAGACCGAGTGGCCCGAGTTCGACGCCGCGTTCTACGAGGTGAAGGACGTGTCGGGGCGACAGAACGAACCCCTCGAGAACGCGGTGAACATGGTGTCGTGCTTCGGTGACAACGCCGCCGCGGCCGGGGAGCCAGAGCTCGTCCCCGTGAACCCGGAGGGCCAGCCCGCGAACCGCGACCGACCGTACTTCGACTGGGCGTACGTCGACCCGACCCACGACCGCTACTGCGAGGGGCTCCTCGAGATCATCGAGGAGTGCGCGGCCGCCAACGGCGACGTCCGCCTCGACGACGTGGGGTTTCCCCGCGAGGAGTACTGCTACTGTGACCGCTGTAACGAGCGGTTCGAGGCCTGGGTCGACGCCCGACACGATGCCGGTGGACCCCGCCCCGAGGAGACGGGGTTCGAGGACCGCCTCACGTGGCGCGCGGAGGTCATCACCGACTTCGTCCGCGAGGCGACCGATCGGATCCCCGGGCGGACCTACCTCACGCTCTACCCCGACCCCTACGGCGATCACCTCTACCGGCGGGCCGGACTGGACCTGGCGGCGCTCGCGCCGATGGTCGACGAGTTCGTCGTCCCGCTGTACGACACCCACTACGGGACGACCTACTGGCTGGAGACCATCGCGTCGGGCTTTCGCGACCGACTCGACGAGCTCGGCGTCGACATGGCGGTCGAGCTCTACGCCGTGAACGTCGACATCGACGATCTCCTCCACGCCGCGGAGGTAGCGGAGGCGTACGCCGATCGGGTGCTGTTCGGCTACGACGCCTCGAACGCCCGGGCGGCGCTCCGGCGGCGCGACGCCGAGAGCCGCGAGGGCGTCTCGCACGGCTGAGCGGCTCGGCGAGGAACCGGGCCAGAGTTATACCTCGGGGGTATCGAGAGGGGAGTACATGCCAGAACCACGGATCGTGTCGGTCGGGCTCTCACCCGTCGGACGGACGGACCTGACCGGCCGCGACCTCTTCTCGGCCGCGCTCGCCGAGGCGTTCGAGGGCCTCCCGGACCCCGCGGAGGTCGTCGAGGCGCTCTACGTCGGCAACCAGTCCGAGCGGTACGAACACCAGATCATGTACGGGACGCTCCTCGCGGAGTGGGCGGGCCTCCGCGATATCCCCGCCGAACGCGTCGAGGGGTGTGCGGCGGCGGGCGCGATGGCGCTCCGCCGCGCCGTCGAGGACGTCCGCTCGGGCCGCTACGAGGCGGTGCTCGCCGCGGGCGTCGAGAAGATGACCGCCGGCGGGACTGGCGGGGCGACCGACTCGCTCTCGGCGGCGTTCGACCGCGCGCTCGAACAGCGCTCGGGCATCACCGCACCGTCCCAGTACGCGCTGCTCGCACAGCGGTACATGCACGAACACGACGTGACCGAGCGCGACCTCGCCGGGATCGCGGTGAAGAACCACGCCAACGCCGCGAGGAACCCCCGGGCCCAGTACCGGAGCGAGATCGACGTCGACACCGTCCTCGACTCGGACTACGTTGCCCCGCCGCTGAAGCTGTTCGACTGCGCGCCCGTCTCGGACGGCGGGGCGGCCGTCCTCGTGACGAACGAGACGGTCGCCGCGGATCTCACGGACGAGACGGTGACGGTGGCCGGCTCGGACGCCGCCGCGCACAACCTCGCAGTCGCCGAGCGGAACCTCACCTTCCCGGAAGGGGCGGCCGCGGCCGCGGAACGCACCTTCGAGCAGGCGGGTATCGAACCCGGGGACGTCGACGTCGCGGAGGTCCACGACGCGTTCACGGTCTGCGAGGCGCTGCTCTCCGAGGCCGCCGGGTTCGCCCCGCGCGGCCGGGGTATCGAGTGTGCCCTGCCTCCCGAGGAACGGTCGGAGGGATGGACGGACGTCCACCTCTCGACCAGCGGCGGGCTCAAGGCACGGGGCCACCCCATCGGCGCGACGGGGCTCGCACAGGCCGTCGAGGCGTACGAACAGCTGACCGGCCGGGCGGGTGACCGGCAGGTCGACGGCGCGGAGACGGCGTTCCTCCTGAACGAGGGCGGTGTCGCCGACGCCGTAACCGTCACCCACGTCCTGGAGGCCTGAGATGTCCGAAGAACCGTCCCCACTCGGTCCCGAGGAGATCACCTCGGACAGCCCGTTCACGCTCCCGGGGTTCTTCGACGCCCTGTCGGAGGGTCGCCTGCTCGGTGCGGTCTGTTCGGACTGCGGGAAGACGCTCGTCCCGCCGCGACCGGCCTGTTACGCGTGTGGGAGCCGGTCGCTCTCGGTCGAGGACCAGCCCCGGACGGGTCACGTCGTCTCCTACACCGCCGTCCACACGCCGCCGCCGGCGTTCGCCGACGAGGCCCCCTACACCATCGCCGTGGTCGAACTCGACTCGGGTGCCCGACTCACGGGTCGGCTCGACGCCGACTACGAGGACGTCGCCATCGACGACCCCGTGGAGCTGACGGTCCGCGAACCCGACGAGGCGCTCCGGGAGCGGTCGCTGAGCTACGAGACCGAGTGGCCGCTCCACGTCTTCGAGCCGCGATAGGAGGCGGCTGTGGTCGGGATCAGCCGAGGTACTGTCCGCGCCAGGCGAGCAGGTCCTCGCGGTCGCGGGTGTCCTCGGGGAGGTCGCGGAACCAGCGGGCCTCGCTTATTTCGCCGTCGGGGTCGCTGACCGCCGGGTCGGTCGTCTCCGCACGGGCCGCGTACACCGGGAGCACGCCCCAGGTCCGGTGGTCGCCGGATCGAACGTCGACCCGCGAGAGCATCCCGAGACCCTCGTAGGTCGCCTCCACGCCGGCCTCCTCGTTCAGTTCCCGCTCGGCCGCCTCGCGGAACGTCTCCCGGCCGTCCAGACACCCCCCCGGGAGCACCCAGAGGTCGACCCCCTCGTGACGGACGAGCAGGAGTTCCCCCGAGGGACGGTAGACGGTCGTGTGCGCTCCGTACGGCGCGCCCGTCTCGCAGATGCGCTCGGCGAGCTCCCTGAACCGACGCCGGGAGACGTGCTTTTGATGGGTGGTCTCGTAGTATTCCCCTCCCTCGCCGTGGCGCTCGAGGAGCGCGTGGCGTGCCTGTGCGGCCTGCTGGCCGGCCCTGTCGGCGAGGTACCAGAGGTCACCGAACGTCGTCATGACGGCGAACGCCGGCCCGAGCGTGAGGGGCGGTCGGGCAGCGGAGCGAAGTCCGAGCGTGTCGCGTTCATGGGACGCGTACGGTACACCGTCGCAATAAGGCTTCGACACCGTCGATGCCGGGGTCGAGGGACCTTCAACGTGGGTGTTCCCGTGGCCGTCGGCGGGCGTGAACCGTCGCTCTTTTGCTCGGGGATGGGGTAGTCCCGAACATGGCATTCGAGAAAGGCGACCGGGTCGTGCTCAACGACCAGCACAGCGAGTTCGACGGCGAGACGGGCGAGATAACGCAGGTCTCGGAGACGATGTTCGGCGACGCCACTTACATCATCCAGTTCGAGGAGGGACAGGAGGCCGGCATCGCCGAGGACGCCATCGAGGCCGCCGACGAAGACGAGGAGTAGCGCCGGATGCCGTCGGTCCCCGTCCACTACGTCGACCTCCGGGCGTTCTGCTACGCGACCGAGGACGAGAAGCGCGTCGAGCAGGCGCTACGGGCGTTCGTCCCGGGGCCCGCTTCCCCCGAGGAGGACGACGGGGCCGACGAGACCGAGGACGGGGATCGGGCGTTCGAGTTCGTCGAACTCGACCGCGAGACCACCGAGGGGTTCCACGGCGACCGCATCCTCGTGCTCTCGGTTCGGCTCGAACGGGCCGACCAGGTGCGGTACGCCCTCTCGGCGCTCGCCGGAGCCGAGGAGTTCGACCGCCTGCTCGCCGAACTCGAGGATCGCGTCGACGACAACACCGCCTTCTTCGTCCAGCTCGACAAGCAGGGGGCGTTCCGAGGGGACGTCCGGCTCGGAGAGGGGATCACGTTCCGCGCGAAGGTCGAAGCCTACCCCGCCAGACGCGAGAAGGCAGTCGAGAACGCCCGCGAGACGCTCGAACGGCTCCGCGAGGGCGGGGCCTGATACGGACTGTCGTAACGATCTACCGATAGTCGTCAGCCCCTCCTGGGCGATCGTCGGTAAAAGACTACAACAGCCCGTACGGGACGGCCCCGTCCCTGGACTTGATCCGGATCCCTCGGAGCCGCGTCGCGTCGAACGTGAACGGCTCCGGTCGAGCGCCGTCGACGTCGGTGATCCCGTAGTCGCGGGCGAGCTCGTCCGACTTGAACACGTCGCCCGACCGGTCCGTCACCCGGGGGTCCGCGGCGAGCGCCGCTACCGCCCGCCCCGAGTACCGGGTGGGCTCGGTTCCGTCGGGTATCTCCTCGGGGCCGTCGAACGCGGCCTCGACCCGTTCCGTTCCGGTGAACTCCGGGTAGAGTCCTACTACATCGTTCGGGTTTGCGGAGTTCGCGGGCGATCCCGCGCCAACTCCGCGGCTCGCGCCCGTCACCAGCACGATGGTCCCCCCAGATCTGCGTCGGGCGGTGTCCCGTCCACGACCCGCGGAGGCGCTCCCGGCGAACGACGCTCGCGCCGGGGGCGGACACACAACGCCCAAGTCCGCGCCGATCCCTCGTCAATCCGTGTACGAGGCCGTCCACGCGCATCCCGACGGCGGGGCGACCGTCGCCCGCCACGCCAGCGAGGCCGCGAGCCTCGGCTTCGAGGGGGTGGTCGTCCGGAACCACGGCGACGCCCCAGCCGAGTACGATCCCCGGACCGTCGCGGAGGCGTTCGGCGTGGACGTCGTCGAGGGGATCGAGGTCCGCACCGACGACCGCTCGCAGGCGGCGAGCCTGGTCCGGCGGTTCCGCGAGGAGGCGACCCTGGTGTGCGTCCACGGCGGGAATCCGACGATCAACCGCTACGCCGTCGAAGAGCCGATGGTGGACGTGCTGGCCCACCCGATGCGGGGCGACGGCGACGTGAACCACGTTCTCGCCCGGGCGGCCGCCGAGAACGGCGTCCGGCTGGAGTTCTCGCTGGCCGACGTCCTCCGTGCCGACGGCGGTCCGCGGGTGCGGGCGATAGCCGGACTCCGCAAGCTGCGCGAGCTCGTCGCGGACGCCGAGACCCCGTTCGTGGTGAGCGCCGACCCGGCCTCGCACCTCGACTGGCGCGCTCCCCGCGAGCTGGTCGCCGTGGGCGAACTCGTGGGGTTCGAAGCCGAGCAGGTCCGCGAGGGGCTCGCCGAGTGGGGCCGACTGGCGGCGCGCAACCGCGAGCGGGCCTCCGAGTCCTTCATAGAGCCGGGGGTCCGACGGGGCAGGTATGAAGAGGAGCCTCGATGAACACGCCGCCCGGTTCGACGAGTACGCCGACGACTACGACGAGGATAAGAGCGACGAGTACCTCGCCTGCGTCTCGCTGGTCGTCGAACACGCCGCTCCCGAGTCCGGTGACGTGGTCCTCGACATCGGCACCGGGACGGGCGCTATCGCGCTCGCGCTCGCCCCCGACGCGGGGCGGGTGATCGGGCGGGACATCAGCGACGGGATGATGGAGAAAGCCCGCGAGAAGGCCGCAGAGCGCGGCATCGAGAACGTCGAGTTCGGGAACGGGACGTTCCGCGAGCCGAACGTCGAGGGCCCCGTCGACGTGGTCGTCTCGAACTTCGCCATGCATCACATCCCCGACGAGGAGAAGCGCGAGGCCATCGCGGCCATCGCGGACCTCGGCCCCCGCCGGTTCGTCCTCGGGGACATCATGCTCTTCGGCGAACCGGACCCCGAGACACCGTTCTACTCCCCGGAGGTCGACGACCCGGCGACGGTCGGCCTGCTCGCGGACGCGCTCACGGACGCGGGGTTCGCGCTCACGGCCGTCGAGATGGTCCACGAACAGGTCGGTGTACTCGTCGCCGAACGGGCCGGTGAGCCCGATCCGGTCCACGAGGACGAACCGGTCGGGATGACCGAGGATTAGGGAGACACCGCATGAAACACCTGCCGAAGCACCTCCGACCCCGCTATCGCTACCTCGGCGTCGAGCTACGGGGCCATCCGGATACCGCGATCGACCGGGGCGCGTTCCAGCGCCACCTCTGGTACGCCGCACAGAACCTCGTCGGCGACGCCGGGAGCGCGGCGCTTGGCCTCGAAGTGCTCGGGTTCGAGTTCGTCGGCGGGGAGGGCTGTGCCGTGGTCCGGTGTCGCCGGGGATCGGTCGATCGGGCACGGGCCGTCCTGGCGTGTCTCGGCGAGGTCGAGGGCGAGCGGATACGGGCGGTCGTTCGCGGGACGAGCGGCACCGTACGAGGCTGTGAAGAAAAGTTTATCCACGCCCCGGGCGGAGTTTCCGAGGAGAGAACGGTCGCGTTCGCGGACGCCGACCGGCGCGCCGTCGTCCGGGAGGACGGCGTCGATGTGCGCGTCGGGTCGTCGTACGTGGGGGCGACGCACCTCGACACCTGAACTATGCAGGGACAATCCCAACAGCAGGCTTACGATCGGGGTATCACCATCTTCTCCCCGGACGGTCGCCTCTACCAGGTCGAGTACGCACGGGAGGCGGTGAAACGAGGGACGGCGTCCGTCGGCGTGAGGACCGCCGGCGGCGTCGTCCTCGCCGTCGACAAGCGCATCCGCTCGCCGCTGATGGAGCGGACCAGCGTCGAGAAGATCCACAAGGCCGACGAGCACATCGGCATCGCCAGCGCCGGCCACGTGGCCGACGCCCGCCAGCTGATCGACTTCGCCCGCCGGCAGGCCCAGGTCGAACAGCTCCGGTACGGCGAGCCGATCGGCGTCGAGACGCTCACCAAGTCGGTGACCGACCACATCCAGCAGTACACGCAGGTCGGTGGCGCACGACCGTTCGGCGTCGCGCTCATCATCGGCGGCGTCGAGGACGGCCAGCCCCGCCTCTACGAGACGGACCCCTCGGGGACGCCCTACGAGTGGAAGGCGCTCGCGGTCGGGGCCGACCGCGGCGAGATCGAGGACTACCTCGAGGAGCACTACGACGAGTCGATGGACCTCGACGGCGGCATCGGCCTCGCGCTCTCGGCGCTCGCTTCCGCCAACGAGGGCCAGCTCAGCCCCGAGGGGATCGGCGCGGCCACCATCGACGCCGAGACCGCGACCTTCAGCGAGGTCTCCGACGAGGAACTCGAGAGCCACCTCGCCGAGAACGACCTCCTCGCGCCCGAGGAGGACGAAGACGAGGACGAGGAAGCGTAACGCAGACCCCGACGGACTCGACGTATCGGTACGCGAACGGCTTTTATCCCGGGGGCACCCTACCGGGATACATGATATCGCTCGACGAGGCGGTGACCGCCCGCCTCGAGTCCCACGGCCAGCGCTTCGAGGTTCTCGTGGACCCGGACGCGGCGCTCGCGATCAAGCGCGGGGAGTTCGACGGCGAACTCGAGGAGGTCATCGCCGCCGAGGACGTCTTCGAGGACGCCTCCCGGGGTGACCGCCCTCCCGAGGACTCCCTCGAAGAGGTCTTCGGGACGACCGACCCGATGGAGATCATCCCCGAGGTCGTCGAACGGGGGGAGATACAGATCACGGCCGAGCAGCGCCGCGAGATGCAGGAACAGAAGCGCCGGCAGTTGATCAACCAGATCGCGCGCAACGCGGTCAACCCCCAGATGGACGACGCACCCCACCCGCCGGAGCGGATCGAGCGCGCGCTCGAGGAGGCGGGGTTCAAGGTCGACCCGATGGAACCCGTCGAGAACCAGGTCGACGACGCGCTCGACGCGCTTCGACCCGTCATCCCCATCCGGTTCGACGAGGTGGTCATGGCCGTCCGGCTCCCCGCGGAGTACGCCGGGAGCGGTCAGGCCCAGATACGGCAGTTCGGTGACCTCGAACGGGAGGAGTGGCAGAACGACGGCTCCTGGGTCGGCGTCGTGCGGTTCCCTGCGGGCCTCCAGAACGACTTCTACGACCTCGCCAACGAGGTCTCCTCGGGGGAGGCCGACACCCGCGTCATCAAGGACGAGGACGAGATCGGCACGCGCTGAACCGACGGCTCCGGCGTCGCTTCGACGGAGAACGGCCGTTCGTGGTCGGGACCGGTCGACGCTCCCCGCGTCAGCCTGCGTCGGCCCCGTCCGTAACCTGCTCCTACTCCTCGATGTCGTCGACGATCTCCTCGGGGTCGATGTCGGCCTCCTCCAGGGCCTCCTCCATGTCGACGTCGCCGCCGCCCGGGGCACCGCCACCCATGCCGCCCATCATGCCGCCCATACCGCCCATCATCCCGCCGGTACCGTCGAGGACCTCCTCGACGATCATCCGGTCGATGCCGGTCTTGTCGATGACCTCCTGGGCGATCTGCTGCTTCTGGAAGAGCCACTGCTGGTTCATCGAGAGCTGCGGGGTCGCCTCGACGTAGAGGGTCTTCTTCTCGACGGTCTCGGTGACCGTCTCGGGCTCCGCGTCCTCGTCGTCCGGATCGGGCTCCTCGACGCGGGTCTCCTCGACCTCCTCGTCCTCGATGCGCATCTCCAGATCCATGTCGAGGAACATGTTGAGCAGCCCCTCGGCGCGTTCGAGCTGGTCGTCGACGACGCCGACGATCTCGTACTCGTACTCGACGTCCTCGCCGGCCAGCGGGTGGTTGAAGTCGACGCGGGCACGGCCGCCGATGATCGTCTCGAGGACGCCCTGTCGGCCGTCGATCTGGATGCGAGCGCCGGGGTAGCGGTCGTCCTCGTCGATCTTCGAGGCCGAGACGGTCTCGACCTGCGACTCGTCGTACTCGCCGAACGCCTCGCCCGCCGAGACGGTGACGCTCCCCGAGTCGCCGGCCTCCTTGCCCACGATGTCGTCCTCGACGGCGTCGAACAGGTGGCCCGAGCCGAGGACGATGACGCGGGGCTCGAACGTCCCCTGGTCTTCGACGCCCTCCTCCTCGGCCACCTCCGGATCCGTGGTGTCGACGAGCTGGTCGCCCTCGACCGTCCGGGCCGTGTAGTCGAGACGGACGAAGTCGCCGTCCTGGAGCCCGCTCTCGGGCTCCTCCGATTCCTCCTCGGTCTCCTCCGTCCCCTCGGTCGTCGCTGCTTCCGCCGTCTCCTCGACGTCGGCTTCCGTGTCAGCGTCGGCGTCGGCGTCCCGCTCCGCCGCCTCTGACTCCTCGACGTCCTCGGACTGGTCGCTCATAGCCTCACGGACTGTCGTGCCACTCTTAACAATCACGTTTCGCCTCGGGGCCGTGCGTCCCGTCCCCGCCCGCCACGGACGACCATTCTTTTGTCCGCCACCCTCCTCGACCCGGGCGTGTACGAGGTGGAACTCAAAGTCGAGGCCGAGCACGGCCCGATCCGCGAGCGGCTGTCGGAACTCGGTGCCGAGCCCCGGGGCCGCGTCCGTCAGGTCGACACCTACTACGACGCCCCCCACCGCTCGTTCGCCGAGACCGACGAGGCCCTCCGCGTCCGCGAGGAGCGGGACGACGATGGGCGCTGGATCGGGGTGACCTACAAGGGGCCGCTCGTCGAGGCCGAGTCGAAGACCCGCGAGGAGCACGAGACGGCCGTCGAGGACGGCGATGAGATGCGGGCCGTCCTCGAAGGGGTCGGGTTCGCGCCCGCCGAGACCGTCGAGAAGGAGCGCGAACGGTTCCGGTACCGGGAGTACACCGTCACGCTCGACGCCGTCGACGGTCTCGGCGAGTTCGTGGAGGTCGAGACCGAGGCGGAGGCGGTCGAGGAGGCCCGCGAGGGGGCGATCGCCGTCCTCCGCGAACTCGACCTCGATCCCGACGAACAGGTCCGCACCTCCTACCTGGGCCTGCTCCTCGAGGATCGCGACCAGCGCGACGCCAGCAATGTCCAGTAGTAATACGAGCGTGGGTGAAAGTTTTCGTAAGTTATAGGCCCCGAGCGGGCGTGCGTTCGTCAATGAGCAGTCGGAACATCCGCGTCGAGCCCGTCGCGGGGCGCGCGGTGGAGGATCAGGAGGTCGAGATCGTCGAACGGAAGGGTCTCGGCCACCCCGACTCCATCTGCGACGGTATCGCCGAGCACGTCTCCCGGGCGCTCGCCAACGCCTACATCGAGCGGTTCGGGAAGGTCCTCCACTACAACACCGACGAGACCCAGCTGGTCGCCGGGTCGGCGGCCCCCGCCTACGGCGGCGGCGAGATGCTCGAACCCATCTACATCCTCGTCACGGGTCGGGCGACCAACCGCTACGACGGCAAGCGGATCCCCACCGAGACCATCGCGCTGCGTGCGGCCCGGGACTACCTGACCGAGCACTTCCCGCACCTCGACTTCGGGGCGGACGTCGTCGTCGAGGCCCGTCTCGGGGAGGGGTCGGGCGACCTCCAGGAGGTGTTCGGCGAGGAGGGGAGCGTCCCGATGGCCAACGACACCTCCTTCGGGGTGGGCCACGCGCCCCTGACGGAGACCGAGGAGATCGTTCTGAACACCGAGCGCCGGCTCAACGGAGAGTACAAGGCCGAGAACCCGGAGGTGGGCCGGGACGTGAAGGTGATGGGGAAACGCGAGGGCGACCGCATCGACGTGACCGTCGCGGTGGCGCTGGTCGACCACTACGTCGACGACCTGAACGAGTACGACGACGCCGTGCGGGGCGTCCGCGAGTTCGTCGAGGGGCTCGCCGCCGAGTACACCGACCGCGAGGTGGCGATCCACCTCAACACCGCCGACGACTACGAGGAGGGGTCGGTCTACCTCACCACCTCGGGGACCAGCGCCGAGATGGGTGACGACGGCTCGGTCGGCCGGGGCAACCGCGCGAACGGGCTCATCACGC
The DNA here is from genome assembly GCF_037335815.1 of Salinirubellus litoreus. Classification (NCBI taxonomy): domain Archaea; kingdom Methanobacteriati; phylum Methanobacteriota; class Halobacteria; order Halobacteriales; family Natronomonadaceae; genus Salinirubellus; species Salinirubellus litoreus. Next base: position 2,614,554 of record NZ_CP147841.1, read on the forward strand.
CCAACCGGTCGATGTCGATGGAGGCCACCTCGGGGAAGAACCCCGTCAACCACATCGGAAAGATCTACAACCTGCTCTCGACCGAGATCGCCCAGGCCATCGTCGGAGAGGTCGACGGCATCCGCGAGGCCCGCATCCGTCTGCTCTCCCAGATCGGCCAGCCCATCGATCGGCCACACGTCGCCGACGTCTCGCTCGTCACCGAGGACGGCGTGAGCGTCGCGGACGTCCACGACGAGGTCGAGGCGGTCGTGGATCGCGAACTCGCGGACGTCACCGACGTGACCCGGCGGGTCATCGACGGCGAACTCACGACGTTCTGACCCGCCCGGGCGAGACACGGGGTTTATCGGCTGCCGGACCGCGTCGCTCGTATGGCCTACACGGAGCAACTCTACGACCGTCCCGGCCTCACCGGTCTCCTGCTCGGCATCGTCCTCCGCTTCGCCGGCGACTTCGTCGGCGCACAGGTGAACCTCGTCGCGCTGCTGCTGTTCTCGTTCGGCGTCGTCGTCGCCATCTGGGCCGACGACTGGTGGAGCCGTCCGGGACAGGCCATGTCCGTCGCGGGCGCGTTCGTCATCCTCGTCGCCGCCGTCGGCGAACTGCTCGTCGCCCTCTAGCGAAACCTCTTTTCTCCCGCCCCCGTTCGACCCGCTATGACGCGGGTCTGTCTCGTCGGGAGCGAGGACGTCAACCTGCGGTACGAGCTCGTCTCCCGGGAGACCGCCCGCGAGGCGCTCGCGACGTACGACCTGACCGAGCCCTACGAGAACACCGTCGCCGTCGAGACCATCAGTCTGGGATCGGCGGTGTCGCTCCTGAACGACCTGAACTGGTACCTCGTCCGGTACGCCGACGCGGCCTGGGTGCTCGAACCCTCGGTGAGCGACACGGAGTGGCTCTCTCGCCGGCTCGCGACCGCCATCCGCGACGACGCCGTCGATCCCGCCGAGTCCGGTCGCTACCTCCGGATGTACGGCGTCGTCGAGGACGGGAGCGGGGACGGCACTCCGAGACTGGTCGAGCCGATGTTCGTCGCCCGGACCGGCCGCTCGCTCCCCGAGTACGACCTCCGCGAGGTCGACAACACCGTCCTCGTCCGGGTCACGGAAGGGGAGTTCGGCGCGTAGATTCAGTCAGGGTTTTACCGCTCGCCCCGCCGTCGACACTGTCCCTCCGATGGTCAGCATCGTCGCCCTCCTCTCGCGTGCCGCAGAGCGTATCGACTCCCTGCTCCCGCTCTCGCTCGTCCCGTTCGTGCTCGCCGCGCTCTCGCTCGACAAGTTCCGTCGGATCGCCGCCTCGAACGCGGACTTCAGGTTCGGTATCACGTTCGGCTTCCCGACGACCGTTTCGAGTTCGTGGGAGTTCATCAACGTCCCCCAGCCCACACCCGGGCTGACCCTCCCGGCGGGCGGCGTCGGGCTGACGGTGCTCGTCCTCCTCGCCGTCACCGTCCTGTCGGCCGCGCTCGGTGCGGGCTACCTCGGGAGCCTCCGCCGGGAGCTCGCCGGCGTCGAGCGGTCGTTCCTCGAGGACTCGCGGGCCTACTTCGGGCCGTTCCTCGGGTTCGAACTCCTCCACCTCGCACTCGTCCTCGCGGGGCTCCTCGCCGCGATCGTCGCGCTCCCGCTCGGGCTGCTCGTCCTCCCCCTCCTGCTCGCGTTCGCGTACCTGTTCTACGCCACGCCGTACCTCGTGGTCGTCGAGGAGACCGACCTCCCGAGCGCGCTCCGGCGCTCGTACGAGTACGCCACGTCCGACGGCGAGTACGCCTCCTTCTTCGTCCAGTACCTCGTGAGCGTCGGGCTCGTCTCGGTGGTGGCGACGCCGCTGTTCTCGAACTCCGTGCTCGGTGCGGCCGTCGGGGTGGTCGTCCTCGCGCCGGTCGCGCTGCTGTTCGACACCGCGACGATGCTGTTCGTCCGCGACCTGGCCGGGGCGACCGGACGCGAAGGGCCGACCGCTTCAGGTACCGACCCGGGCGGTCAGTCGAACATGCCGGTCGAGACGTAGCGCTCGCCCGAGTCCCAGAAGACCGTGAGGACGAACGGGCAGTCGCTCCCCTCCTCGCCGTCGGCGACGAGCACCCCGTCGCTCTCGCCGAGGACGTCCGTCGTGTTGTCCGGGCGCGGGCAGTCCCCGTCGGTACCGTCGTCGGCGAGCCGCTCGGCCACCCGCTTGGCCGCGAGGTTCGACGCCCCCGAGGACTGACCTACTAGAATCCCCTCCTCGCGGGCGAGACGGCGGCACTCCTCCTCGGCGTCGGCGAGCGAGACCACCTCGACGTCGTCGATGAGGTCCGTATCGGTGTTATCCGAGACGAACCCCGGACCCATCCCCTGGAAGTCGTCGCTCCCCCCCTTCCCGGTCTTGATCGGGGTGTTCCCCTCGGGCTCGACCGCCACCACCTCCATGTCGGGGAACTCCTCGTGCAACCGACGGGCGTTCCCCGAGAGCGTTCCGCCCGTGCCGACCCCGGCGACGAGCGCGTCGGGCTCCCGGGAGCCGATCTGTTCGAGTATCTCCTCGGCCGTCGTCCGGTAGTGCGCCTCGGGGTTCGCGGGGTTCTCGAACTGGCCGAGCTGGACCGCACCCTCCTCGCATTCGATCTCGTCGGCGCGGTCCTTCGCGTCGGAGATGTCGCCGTCGACGAGTTCGAGGTCCGCGCCGTAGGCCCGCATGATCCGTCGCCGTTCGGGTGACATGTCCGAGGGCATGACGATGGTGGCGTCGTACCCCTTCGCCGCGGCGACCAGCGAGATGCCGATCCCCGTGTTCCCGGAGGTGGGCTCGACGATGCGGTCGCCGGGCGAGAGCAGGCCGTCGCGCTCGGCCGCCTCGACCATCGCCACGGCCGGGCGATCCTTCGCCGATCCGCCGGGATTCTTCGACTCGATCTTCGCCGCGATTACGGTACCTGGCGGCGACTCGACCTGGACCAGCGGCGACCCGATGGTCCCGAGGATACCCCTGTGCATGGTTCGGCGTTCGGGGGTTCCGATTAAACACGTGTCGGACGGCCCCGGTTCCCGTTCGGGCGACGCGCTTATCGGCGTGGCTGTGCGAGCGGGTGACGTGCCTCCTGGCACCGTCGGTGAGACGTACGCCGCCGCGCTCCAGCACGACCTCGTGAATATCGACGACGCGACGCTCGTCGGGGTCGCTCGACGGCCGACGGGGCGGTTCCGGTCGCTGGTCGACGAGAACCACCCGATTCTCGGCCCACCCGAGACGCTCCTGGAGGAGATCGGGAACCGACGCGAGGACCTGAAAAGGCGAGGGCTCTGTGAGGAGGGGGCGCACAACGCGGCCTGGGAGGAGGTCCGGTTCGCCGCCCGCTACGAGGACCACCTGGACGCGACCGAGGACGCCGAGGGAGGGATCGCGGAGCTCGTCTCCCGCGTCCGTGGGGGCGAGGACGTCGTTCTCGTCGGCTTCGAGAGTGAGAACAGACGGTGTCACCGCCACCTGCTCCTGGATCGAATCGGGGCGCGACTCGACGGCTGAGTCGACGATGCGACGGGGTCGAGAGCGGGGGGCTTATACCCGGAGGACCTCTCGATAGTGGTATGAGCGGACAGGAAGGCCGTCTGGAGACGATGCGACCGAACCCCGTGTTCACGGCCGACGCCTACGAAGAGGAGCTCGCGGTCCTCCGCGAGCACGCCGACAGGGTGGTGTTCAGGGTGTGGGGTGGGGACTGGTGTTCGGACTGCCGCCAGCAGCTACCCGACTTCGGGGCCGCACTCGCCGCCGCGGACGTCCCCGACGAGCGCGTCGTCCACTACCCCGTCGAGAAGGCCGAGGACGGAAGCAAGGTCGGCCCGGGCGTCGAGGAGTACGGCATCGAGCTCATCCCGACGGTGGTCGTCGAGACCGACGACGGCGAGGAACTCGCCCGGTTCGTCGAGGAGGCCGATCGTCCCATCGCGGTCTTCCTTGCCGAGGCGCTCGCAGACGAGTGACGGAGGGACCGTCGTCGGCACGTCCGATACGACCGATCGACGGACGTGTCGCTCCCCGCCGATTCGGGCCGTAAAAAGCGTCTTCTCTCCGATACCCATCACTCCCGCCGTGGCGTTCAGACGGTGGTTTCGCGGTCCGTGTCGTCGGTCGGGTCGTTGCCGGCGTAGAGTGCGGCGGCACCGATACCCGCGACGAGGGCGACGACTCCGGTCCAGAACGTCGAGTACGGCCACCAGTTGAACGCGAGGACGTCCACGACGTACAGCAGGCCGAGGATGACGAACCCGGCCGCCGAGAACCAGCCGAACCAGCCGAAGTCGTTGTCGGATGCGGTGTTGCTCTGAGCCATTACGTCTGGTGGTGAGGGTCGGACGTGAAAAAGCGGCCAGCGTGCCTTTGCAAGGGTCCGCTCGAAGCCGCAGGGACTGTTGGGACAGCCGCTACCGATGATCTTCGAGCGTGAGAGTGTCTGGTCCCGGACCCGGCGAACAGGCACGCCGAGCGACCGTCTGCAGGCCCGTCCGTTCGTCGGTCCGGAGGCTCGCGGAACCGTCGACGACGCCCCGGTGTTCTCAGAGGACGGCGGCGGGGTCGACGACGATGAGCACGACGCCGACGACGATGAGCACCGCACCCGCCACGAGCCGCGGGGTCACGCGCTCCAGATCCCGAAGGAGGACGGCGGCGAACACGGCGGTGAACAGCGGTGCCGTCGCGGCGAGCGGGTCGACCACGACGACCCGACCGATCTGGAGGGCGGCGAACAGCGAGAACAGGGCGACGGCGGTGAGCGTCCCGCTGCCGGCGAAGTAGGCGTACGTTCGGCGGGGTGCGTCGAGTACGTCCCCGCGTCCCGCGGCGACCGCGTAGGCCGCGAGCGCCACCAGCGCGCCGAGCTCGTTGAGCGCCACCGCTTCGAGGAGCGTGATCCCGGTGAAGGCGTCGAGCCCGAACTTCCGGGCGACGTTACCGGCGGCGAACGCCGCGGCGGCCGCGAGCGGGAACAGCAGGTCGCGGGGCTGCCAGCCGCCGACGTCCCCGCCCCGGGAGAGCGCGAGCGCCGTCAGACCGCCGACGAGGACGACGATCCCCACGACAGTAGTCGGCGTGACCGTCTCGCCGAGCGCGAGCACGGCGAGGAGGCTTGCGAACAGCGGTCGCGTGGAGATGACGGCGCTGTTGACGCTCGCGCCGACGCGGTCGACGCCGACGAACACCGCCAGCCGGCCGAGCGCCGTCCCGACGAGCCCCGACGCGAGGAACAGCGCCGCCGAGGCGGGTGTCACGCTCGCGAAGACGGCGAGGCCCTGGAGGGCGAACAGGGCGACCCAGTAGAGCGAGCTGTCGACCACGACGACGGTCAGGGAGGCCTGGAGCGAACTCCCGCCGCCCGCCATCCCCCGTTTGGAGAGGATCGGGCTGAACCCCCACAGCACCGCGGGGACGAGCGCGAGCGCGTAGACGAGTTCTACCTCCATCCGCGCGGACCTCCCCGTCCGGGGTGGATAGATCCCCCGATACCGGAACGGGGTGGGCGCTCCCCCGGTCGCCGCGGCCCCTCAGAACGGGCTCTCGTTCCCGTCGAAGTCGAGATCCGGTTCGGTGTTCGGCCCCGGGTCGCTCTCGACCGACGGCGCGAGCCGTTCCGCCCACCCCAGGGCCTCCTCGACGTCGTCGGTCGGCGGCGAGCAGGTGAACGACCGGCAGGCGTACATCGTGGGGCCGTCCCGCGCCTCCCGGTCGGCCCAGATCGGTGGTGCGTCGTCGAGTCCGAGCGCGTCGAGCCACTCGTCGAGCCCGGCCTCCGTCGGCGGCCGGACCGTCAGCAGCCGGTCGGGGAGGTAGGTCTCGGCGAGTCGCTCACGCCAGGATTCGGGGAGCGAGTCGGCGGCGACGGTGAGTTCGAGCGACCCCACGGCGCGGGTGTCGGCGGCCAGCACGAGCGTCGCGTGCTGGAGCGGATCGGTTTCGAACGTCTTCGCGTGGGTGTCGAGGACGCCCTCCGCCACCTCGCGGAACCGCTCGTTGGGCGTGAACTGCGCGAGGTCGAGCAGGAGCGACGCCGCGACCCCAGTACTCGACGGTGTGGACTGGTCGCCGAGTTCCTGGGGGCGGGCCACCAGCGACTCCCCGCTCTCGGGCGTGAAGTAGAGCGTTCGATCCTCCGCGTCCCAGAACTCCTCGGTGACGACGCGGGCGAGGTCGATCGCGAACTTCAGGTGCTCGACCTCGCCGGTGGCCTGGTAGAGGTCGAGCGCCCCGCGCCCGAGGAAGGCGTAGTCCTCGAGGTACCCCGTGACCTTCGCGTCGCCGTCCTTCCACCGGCGGGTGAGCCTCCCCGACCCCTCGTCCCAGAGCCGTTCGCGGACGAACGACAGCGCGTCTCGACCCGTTTCGGCCAGTTCGGGGTCGAGAACCAGCGCGCCCTCGGCGAACGCGGAGATCATCAGCCCGTTCCACCCCGCGAGCACCTTCTCGTCGCGGGCCGGTCGCGGACGGGTCTCGCGGTACTCGTGGGCCTGCTCGGTCGCGCGGTCCAGCCGCTCGCTGACCTCCCCTCCGTCCAGCCCGTGCTCGTCGGCGAGCGACTCGACCGACTCGGCGAGCGTCAGGACGGTCCTCCCGTCCTCGAAGTTTCCCGACCGGGTGACGCCGAACCGCTCGCGGAACAGCTCGGCGTCGAGATCGTCCTCGACGGCATCCTCGACCTCCTCGGGCGTCCAGACGAAGAACGCGCCCTCCTCCCGCTCGCCCGTCTCGGGATCCTCGCTCTGGGCGTCGAGCGTCGAGAAGAATCCTCCCACGGGGTGCTGCATCTCGCGCTCGACGAACGCGAACGTCTCGCGGGCCACGTCGGCGTGCCGCTCCTCGCCGGTGACCTGGTAGCCCGCGAGGTACGCCGGCGCGAGCGTCGCCTGGTCGTAGAGCATCTTCTCGAAGTGCGGGACGGTCCACGAGCGGTCGGTGGCGTACCGGTGAAAGCCGCCGCCGAGGTGGTCGTACATCCCGCCGTCGGCCATCGCCGTCAGCGTCTCCTCGACCACCTCGCGGTAGGCCTCCCTGCCGGTCCGGTCGTGCGCCCGCAGGAGGAGGTGGAGCCGGCCGGGGTTCGGGAACTTCGGACCCGAACTCCCGAACCCGCCGTACTCGCGGTCGGCGGCTCTGAGTGCCGAGCTCGCCGCCGAGTCGAGGAAGGCGGCGTCCGGCGGTTCGCGCTCGCCCCCGTCCTCGCTGTCGTCGCCGCTCGTGGGGGTCCCTTCGAGCTCGTTCTCGGCCGCGGCGGTCCACTGGTCGCCCCGGTTCTCCATCTCCTCGCGCTGTTCGGGGTCGTTCCAGGAGTCGGCGACCCGCTCGCAGAGTTCGAGGAACCCCGGCATCCCCTGCTTCGGGTCGCGCGGGAAGTACGTCCCGACGTAGAACGGCCGGCCGTCGGGGGTGAGGAAAGCCGAGAGGGGCCAGCCGCCCCGTCCGGTGACGAGCTGGCAGACGGTCATGTAGACCGAGTCGACGTCCGGTCGCTCCTCGCGGTCGACCTTGATCGGGACGAACCCTTCGTTGAGGATATCGGCGACTTCCTCGTCCGCGAACGACTCCTCCTCCATGACGTGACACCAGTGACACGCCGAGTAGCCGATCGAGAGGAAGATCGGGCGGTCCTCCTCCCGGGCCGCCTCGAGGGCGGCCTCGTCCCAGGGCTGCCAGTTGACGGGGTTGTCGGCGTGCTGGCGGAGGTACGGGGAGGCCTCCTCGTCGAGCCGGTTCCGGTCGAGGACGCTCATGGACGGGTGTGCGGTCCCCGCGGGTATAAGGGCGGTCACCCACGGTCGGGTGTCGTTCGGAGACTGGTACCGGGTGGGACTTTCGAGCTGTTTCTAACCACTCCGTCGCCGGTAGCGAGGGACAGCTCGAAAGCCCCCGACTGATACGCTCCCGCGGCTCGCTGCGCTCCTCGTTCCGGTCGCTACGCTCCCTCCATTGCGGTGCTTGCGTCGCCGGGGTTCGCGTATCAGTCGGCCCCTTTCAGTCCCACCCGATACTCTTGACGCCGAGCAAGCGACTCGGGAAGACGCGAGGGCTTAAGCGCCCCGCCGCGTCACCGAGTAGCAGACGGCGGCCGGCGCCTCGCGCCCCTCGCGGATAGACCAACACCGATGACGGACACACCACGACTCGACGCCTACCACTTCCACGAGGAGGAGTGGGAGGACTACGACGCGCTGCGAGCGGCGTTCGACTGGGAGGTACCGGATCGGTTCAACATCGCGGCGTACACCTGCGACCGGTGGGCCGACGAGCGCGGCCGTGTCGCGCTGTTCTACGAGGACGGCGAGGGGCAGACGGGGACGTACACGTTCCGACAGCTCCGGGACGCGGCGAACCGGCTCGCGAACCACCTCGCCGACGCAGGGGTCGAACGGGGCGACCGGATCGGCGTGAACGCCCCCCAGCGCCCGGAGACGGTGATCTCGCACCTCGCGGCGTGGAAGCTCGGCGCGACCTCGATCCCGCTGTCGACGCTGTTCGGCCCCGACGGGCTGCGATACCGCCTCGACGACGCCTCGGCGGTCGCGGCCGTCGTCGACCGGTCGAACGTCGAGGCGTTCCGCGAGGCCAGGTCGGAACTCCCGGACCTCCACACCGCGCTAACCATCGACGCCGAACCCGGATCGGGGGAAGCGGACTTCGACGACGCGCTCTCGGGATCGAGCCCCCAGTTCGTCACCGTCGACACGGGTGCCGAGGACGAGTCGCTGCTCATCTACACCTCGGGGACGACCGGCGACCCGAAGGGGGTCCGTCACGTCCACCGGGTCCTCCTGGGCCACCTCCCGCTGTTTCTCACGACGTTCGCGAACCTCGAACTGACCGATCGGGACGTCTTCCGGACGCCGAGCGAGTGGGCGTGGATCGCCTCGCTGTTCGACGTCGTCTTCCCCGCGCTCTACTACGGCCGGCCGGTCCTCGCGTACCGGGGCGGGCAGTTCGACCCCGAGCGGGCGTTCGAGCTGATCGAGCGCTACGACGTGACGAACTACTTCGCGCCGCCGACGGCGCTCCGGATGATGCAGCGAGTGGACGCCCCCGAGAGGTTCGACGTCGACTCGATACGGACCATCACCTCGGGCGGCGAGGCGCTCGGGCGGACCATCGCGGAGTGGGCCGACGAGACCTTCGCCGGCGCGGTCGTCCACGAGGGGTACGGCCAGACCGAGGCGAACGTGCTCGCCGGCGAGTGTACCGCGCTGTTCGAGTCCCGCGAGGGGTCGTTCGGTCTCGCCGGCCCGGGCCACGAACTCGCCATCGTCGACCCCGAGACCGCCGAGCCGACCGTTCCGCCCGGCGAGACCGGCGAGATCGCCGTCCGCTACGAGGGTGATCCGGTCTGCTTCACCGAGTACTGGAACCAGCCCGGAAAGACGGACGCGAAGATCCGGAACGGGTGGCTGCTCACCGAGGACCTCGGCACCGTCGACGAGGACCGCTACCTCTCGTTCGTCGGCCGGAAGGACGACGTCATCATCTCCGCGGGCTACCGGATCGGTCCCGAGGAGATCGAGGACTCGCTCGCCGCCCACCCGGCGGTCGCCGACGCCGCCGTCATCGGCGTCCCCGACGACGAACGGGGCGAGGTCCCGAAGGCGTTCGTCGTCCTCGCCGCGGGGTACGAGCCCGGGGAGAGCCTCGTCGAATCGCTCCAGGAGCACGTCAAAGCGCGCCTGGCGAAGTACGAGTACCCCCGCGAGATCGAGTTCGTCGAGGAACTGCCCACGACGACGACCGGGAAGATCCGACGGACGAGCCTCCGCGAGCGCGAGGGGATCGAGTAGGATCCGGGCTGAGCCACCGCTCCCCGGAAAAGAGCTATCTACGGGCGCTACGCGAGGAGGTACCAGTCACCATGGACGACGGACTCTCGTTCGGGACGGTGCTCCTCACCGAACACCCGAGGGACAGCTCGGCGGTCAGCCACCGCGAGGAGGTGGCCGAGACCGCCCGACTCGTGGAATCGCTCGGCTACGACTCGATCTGGGTCGGCGAGCACCACGCCACCGATCACGTCTACCTCGAGAACTTCGGGATACTCTCGTACCTCGCGGCGGTCACCTCGACGGTACGCATCGGGACGTCGATCTGTCTGGTCCCGCTCCACAACCCGGTCTTCCTCGCCGAGCGGACGGCCACCCTCGACGTGCTCTCCGGTGGGCGATTCACGTTCGGGGTCGCCGCGGGCTACCGCGAGTCCGAGTTCGAGGTCGCCGGCGTCGACCACTCGCGGCGTGGCGACCGGCTCGACGAGGCTCTCGACGTCGTCGAGGCGCTCTGGAAGCGCGACGACGTGAGCTACGACGGCGAGGAGTTCGCCTTCGAGGACGTCTCGGTCAACCCGAAGCCCGTTCGGGATGGTGGCCCCCCGGTCTGGGTCGGCGGGACGGCTCCCCGTCCCGTTCGCCGGGCGGCGACGCGCGGCGACGCCTGGTTCGTCGACCCCCGCGTGTCGGTTCCGAAGCTCGAACGCCCCGCCGAGTACTACGACTCACAGTTGAAAGAACAGGGCCGCGAGCCGAGCGAGCGCCCCATCTGGCGGGAGGTGTTCGTCGCCGAGACGACCGAGGAGGCGATCGAGGCGGCCCGTCCCTACCTGATGAACAAGTACAACACCTACCTCTCCTGGGGGGCGGAGGACGGGGTGGGCGACGACAGCGTCGACGCCGCGTTCGAGGACCTCGCGACCGACCGGTTCCTGCTCGGCACGCCCGAGGAGGTGGTCGAGGGGATCGAGCGCTATCGGGGGGAGTTCGGTCTCGACCACCTGATCCTCCGCTCACGGTGGTCGGGGATGCCCGCCGAGACGGCACGGGAGTCGCTCCGGCTGTTCGCGGAGGAGGTGATGCCACACTTCGAGTGACCTTCGGCACCCGTCGTGTCGGGGCTCGGGTCGGGATCCCGCCCGATCCGAGGGGGCCGAGACGGGACTGGACCGTTACCCGTTACCGGCGAGCCGTTCGCGGTGCTCTTCGAGCAGCTTTTCGGCGTGCTCGCGGTTGTTGGCGACCTGCCAGCGGACCTTCGGCGCGTCGCGGTATGCCAGCGCCTCCTTGAGTTCGTCCCGGAGGGGGCCGGCCTCGACGGCGATCACCTCGCCCTCGTCGTCGCCGAGTTCGTACACGCCGTAGCGGTCGGGGAGCTTGCCGACCGTCGCACGTTCGAGCGGCTCCCAGCGCTTCGAGAGCGGCATCTCACGTCTCCTCCTCCCCGCCGATCGTCGGGGTGTCGTCTCTCCCTCCCTCGTCCTCCCCACCTCCCTCCCCCGGAGCGACGATCTCGAAGGACGCCTCTCCCATCTCGTCCTCGACGAAGACGAACACGCGACCCATCGCGGTCTCGGGGTCGGCCCGGACCTCGGTCCGGTAGCCCCGGTTCGTCGCCTCGACCCCCGGGAAGATGCTCTCGGTCTCGCCGCGGTCGACGATCACCCTGCCGACCCCCGAGTCCCGGAGGATGTCGTCGTGGGTACTCCGGTCGTTGACGTACACCAGCACGCCCTCCGTCTCCGTGGGGTCGGTGACGAGGATGTGGACGTCCTTCCCGGGGGCGGAGGTGACCGCTCCCTCGGCCTTCCGGGGGACGCCGTGGTAGAAGACCGACCGTCCGTCGGAGTACTCGACCTCGATGCCGTCGGGGGTGAGGTCGACCTGGACGGTGTCGGGGGCGACGTCGTTCCGGAGGTTCTCGCTCATAGGGGAGGATACGGCCGGCGGAGCAAAAACGCCGCGCTCGACCGGCCGGCCGACGGGGACGCAACCGCCACCGCTATGTAGCGCCCTGTCACAGGAGGGTACGATGCACGGCCGCGCAGCGTCGCCCGCCGCCGGAACCGTCCTGAACGCCCTCTCGACGGGGTTCGGGAGTGCCTTCGCCATCGACGCACACACGACGGCGACGGTCGAACTCGACGGCTCGGGGACCGTGACCGGCGAGGTGGCCGGCGATCCCGACGCCGACACGCGGCTGATCGAGCGGTGTGTCGAGCTCGCACTCGCCGAGTATGGGTCCGACGGAGCGCCGACCGGCGGGCGCGTCCGCACCGAGAGCGAGGTGCCGATGGCGGCCGGCCTCAAATCCTCCTCGGCGGCGGCGAACGCGACGATTCTGGCGACGCTCGACGCGCTAGACGTTCCCGTGATCGACGATCCGAACGCCCCCGAGGAGAGCGCCGGAGTCGAGGCGGCCGTCGAACGGGTCGACGCCTGTCGTCTCGGCGTCCGCGCGGCCCGGGACGCCGGCGTGACGGTCACGGGCGCGTTCGACGACGCCTCCGCGTCGATGCTCGGCGGCGTCACCGTCACGGACAACTCCGGGGACGAACTGCTGGCACACGAGGACGCGGCGTGGGACGTCCTCGTCTGGACCCCCGACGAGCGGGCCTACACCGCCGACGCAGACGTTTCGCGCTGCGAGCGGATCGCGCCCGTCGCCGATATGGTCCGCGACGCGGCGCTCGCGGGCGACTACGCCCGGGCGATGACGGTCAACGGGTTCGCGTTCTGCGCGGCGCTGGGGTTCCCCGCCGAACCCATCGTCGAGGCGCTGCCCGACGCGGCGGGGGCGTCGCTGTCCGGGACGGGCCCGTCGTTCACGGCGGTCGGATCACGAGAGGTACTGGAACGGGTACGGGACGACTGGAGCCGACGGGAGGGACACACATGGCTGACGACGACACACAACGAGGGAGCACGGACGACGTGAGCGAGGCACCGGCCACCGGCGTCGAGGAGATGAGCCTCGACGAACTCCGGGAGGAGATACAGACGATCGACCGCGAGATCGTCGAACTCATCGCCCAGCGGACCTACGTCGCCGAGACGATCGCCGCGGTCAAGCGCGAGGAGGGGTTACCGACGACCGACGAGAAGCAGGAACAGGCCGTGATGGATCGGGCGGGCGAGAACGCCCGGCGGTTCGACGTCGACGACAACCTCGTGAAGGCCATCTTCCGGCTGCTGATCGAGTTGAACAAAGTGGAGCAGCGGGAGAGCAGGTAGCTCGATCCAAGCGTCTCCGGGTGGCTCTCGCCGGTCGATCGACCAGTCACTCGCACGACGGCTGTACGACGTTTTTTTATCGATGAACGACCACACGGTTCCGTGACTACCGCGTCTGCCGAACCGGGGTTCGTCCTGCGGCGACTGGCGGCCCTTCGAGGACACCGCTCACGAGGCTGCCTGGTGATGGGTGTCGACCTCCGGTCGACGCGTCACGGTATCCGCCACCCTTTGACGTTCGGCCGACAGGGCTCGCGTACTGTACCCCGCGGTGACTCCCACGTCGACGTGCGAACCCCTCGGCTCTCGGACGGATCGGATTGAGAAGCTCTATTGCCCGACTACACCGAGGACGTACATGGAGCTACCCCCCTTCGAACTCGAACGGTGGTTCGACGAGTACGAACCGGACGCCGATCTGATGCTCGCAGAGAGCGGCGTCCGGAGCCTCCCCGTCGATCGGTTCGATCTCGACGTGGGCGAACTCGGCTACGTCATCCCGACCGACGGGGACCCGGAGTTCCGGGCCGAGATCGCCGAGCGCTACGGCCGAGACACCGAGGAGGTCGTCCTCACCTGCGGCACGCAGGAGGCGGACTTCCTCACGTTCGCGTCGTTTCTGGACGAGGGGGACCACTCCGTCGTCGTCTCGCCGACCTACCAGTCGCTCGCGAGCGTTCCCGGGGCGGTCGGGGAAGTCAGCGAGATCCGGACGGAACCGCCGGAGTGGGACCTGCCCGTGGACGCCGTCGCGGAGGCGATGCGCCCCGAGACCCGGCTGGTCGTCCTCACGAACCCGAGCAACCCGACGGGGAAGTATCTCGGTCCGGAGACGATGCGGGCGCTCTACGACCTCGTCGCGGAGCACGACGCGTACCTCCTCGTCGACGAGGTGTACCGGATGCTGGCCGAGGAACCCCATCCCCCGGCCGCCGCACTCGGACCGCGGGCGATCTCGACCGCCGGCGTCTCGAAGTCGTACGGCCTGGCGGGGGCACGTCTCGGGTGGGTCGTCGCGAGCCCGGAGATCGCCGATGCGGTCCGGAAGTGGAAGGACTACACGACGATCTCGCCGCCGATGCTGGGGAGCCACATCGCCCGACAGGCGCTCGGGGAGCAGGAGGAGGACATCCTCGCGGCGAACCGCGCTCACGCGAGGGCGAACAGGGAGCGACTCGCCGACTTCCTCGACCGTCACGGCCTCGACTGGTTCGAGCCGACGGGCGTGAACGGGTTCCCGACCGTTCCGGACGGGTTCGAGAGCGGCGAGGAGTTCTGCCGGTCGCTGTTCGAGGCCGAGAGCGTCGTCCTCGCCCCGGGGGACGTCTTCGGCTACTCCGACCGGTTCCGGATCGGCTTCGGCCTCCCGACCGAGGAGCTCGAGGAGGGGCTCGACCGGATCGCCCGCCACATCGGGGCCACCCGCTGAGGCTACCCACCTGGCACGATGCGCCGTGGTGCGCTGAGAACGACTTCGGACCGGATACGGCAGGGCCGGTTCACCCCCGCCAGTTCCGCGCTGTGGACCCGTCGATGGTACCGGGGAGCCCTCCGTAGCCTCCCTGCCCGACGTGGGACCGCCGCACCGTGTTCGAGCGCGGGTCGGACGTCAGGCCGACGATCGGCCTCCGGCGATGCCCACGCGGGTTCCGAACCCGTAGATCAGGACGGCCATCGCACTGATCGCCAGCCCGACGGCGAGGATTCCGACCAGTAGTTCGCGCGGGGTGTGGACGACCATCGGCCCACCGAGCACGAGGACGTACGCCCGCGAGAGTGCGCCGTCGAACGCGAACGCGCCGAGAAACCCCCCGAGACTGACGAGCCCGACGCCGACCGTCCACCCCAGTCGCGTCCGCGAGGGGAGGGACAGACGCCCGGCGTCGGCGTAGACGATTCCCGCGGCGAGTACGGCGATCAGTGGCGAGACGAGGAGGGGATGGAGGGGCATACTGCTCGTGGACGATCCGTCCCCTGATAAACCACGCGGGGCGTCCTCAGCGGTCCGTCGGGGACGACTCCGAAAAGGGCTTGCTCCCCGTCCACGCTACCGACGGTCGTGAATCCGTACCTGCTCCTCGGTGCCGCGATCCTCACGGAACTGCTCGGAACGTCCGCCCTGAACGTCTCCGAGGGGTTCACCAGACCCCTCCCGACGCTGGGCGTCCTCGTCGGGTACGCGCTCTCGTTCTACCTCCTGAGCCTCGTGCTCGAGGAGCTCCCGGTCGGCGTCGTCTACGGGACGTGGTCGGCGGTCGGTATCGTCGGCATCACGATCATCGGCGTCCTCGCGTTCGACGAGGGTGTGGACGCCGCCGGCGTGGTCGGGATCGGACTCCTCGTGGCAGGGGTCTACGTCCTGAACGTCGTGTCGGGCATGTCCGCCGGGTAGCGCGATCACGCCCGATCCCGCCCGTTCCGCGCTTCGAGACTACCCGGAGAGCACGAGCGAGAACCCCCACGTGAACTCCTCTCAGTCCGTGTCCGTCCCGATCCTCGGCGGGCACGGCTACGCCAGGGATGGATCACTCCGTAACCCTGCTGTCTCCGTGCCGAGAGGAATGGGTCCCGGAACGCGGGGCGCGCCGCCAACAGGTTCAACGGCCCGGGGATCGGTCGTCGGGTATGGCAGAGACCGTCCGGTGCTGGCTCGTCGAGCGCGGGTACGACAACCGCGACCTCATCATCCTCAAGTACGCCACGCCCGAGGGCGACCGTCTCTTCCGGCGGGAGCTCGCGGCGCAGGCGATGGACTCGGTGACGGTGACCGCCGCGAAGGACGTCTCCCCGGACGACCTCGAACCGGTCGACGACCCCGAGACCCGCGAGCGCTACGCGAACGAGGTCGAACGGGTCACGGGCGAGCACGACCCGGACGACGAGATCTGATCGGGAACGCCTCTCCTCCGCCGACTCCAGCGCGGTCGGACCGAACGAACGCCCGGGACTATCCCGTCCGCTCGGGGTGGACGTCCTCCGCGGGGACGTGCTTGCTGACCGGCGGCTCCATGCCGATCAACGGTGCGATCTTCCCACGGTTGTTCGAGACGAGGTGGTACCCCTTCTCGCGGACAGTCTCGTAGGCGTCGAACTGCCGGAGGACGGCAACGAGCTCCGAGGGGAGGGTATCCGTGAGGACCAGCGACTGCTCGGTCGCGGCCCCGCAGGAGTACACCGCGTCCTCCGTGATCAGCTGGGCGCACTCCCCGTAGTCCTCGGGGAGCCGCTCGCGCTCCTCGTCGTCGAGCCGCGACTCTCCGGCCTGGACGTTCGAGAGGCGGACCGGCTGGACGTCGCTCCGGCGGACCGCGAACACCGCCGACCACGTACAGAAGTGGCAGGTGTCGTCGTAGACGAGCTTCGGAACCATACGACGGGGTCGGTCGGCCGGAGGCCTGAGGGTTGGGCTTTCACTCTCCGGACCCGGCCGATCCGCGACGGGGCCGGGTGACGCTCCCGTCGCGGTCCCGGGGTTCGATGAGCGTGTTCCAGGTCGGTGTCGAGGCGACCGGGCGGGACGTGAGCCCCGGTCGTGGGAGATCAGTCGGGGGCGCGACCGCTCAGTACTCCCAGAGCCGCCCGATCCGCGAGTCGGCCTCCGGGTGGGCCTCGCGGAGCCGCTCGACGTCCGTCTCGCCGTCGACGTTGATCACGTGGATCTCACCGCGCCGCCCGTCGTAGACGTCCTGGAAGTCGTAGACGACCCCCACGACGTCGACCTCTTCGGGGATCTCCTCGCTCTCCCGAAGGAACTCGACTTGGCGGTCGACGTTGTACTCGACGAGGTGATTTATCGCCGCCGCCCGGTCGAGGTCGTCCGGCAGGGCGTCGACCCCCGCTTCGAGGTGCGGCCCCAGCAGTCCGATGCAGTGTTCGATCCCCGGCGGCTCGGAGTCCGAGCCGCCGCCGGTCAGGTGATCGTAGGTCGCCGTGACGGCACCGCACCCCGTGTGTCCGACGACGACGGCGAGTTCGGTCCCCGTGTGCTCGATCGGGTAGAGGACGTCACCCGAGACGACCTCCCCCGCGTCGGTCCGCTGGACGACGCGGTTGCCGATGTTGGCACAGGTGAAGACGCGCCCCGGCTCCTCGTTCCCCCACATGTGGTCCTGCAGGACCCGCGAGTCCGAACAACAGACCGTGACGGCACCGGGCTGCTGGCCGTCCTGAACCGCGTCGAAGCGCGATTCGAACTCCGTCGCGTGCTCGGCGTTGCCTCGAAGCAGGTCGACGAACGTCGAGTTCATGCTCGTCCCGACCCCACTCGCCCGGGGAAGTTCGCTCTTTCTACTGCGGGCGGGACGAGAGGCTCGCTCGACCGCCGACTGGATCCGCCCGATCCCCGGGCCGACCGTCGTCGAACTCGTAGACGAACCGATCCCTCGCCCTGCCCCCCGTCCCCACGATCGGGGAGGCGGATTCGCTCTGCGTCGGTACGTATCCGTTCAGTTCCCGAACGCCTGCTGGACCGTCTCGGTGTCGTGGTAGTCGGTGAACCGGACCATCCTGCCGTCCTCGAGTTCGCAGACGTGTGCGAACGGAACCGCGATCTCCTCGCCAGTCTCCCGGACCGTCCCCGTGATCTCGCCGAGGACGACGACCGTGTCGCCGCCGTCCACGTATCGGTGCGGGGTCGCCTGGAACCCCTCGTAGTCGCTCGCGGTGCCCGCGAACACCTCCTCCGCGATCGCCTCGGGACCGTGGTGCGAGCCGCTGTACCGCGCGCCCATGGGCTCTACCCACTCGATGTCGTCGTCGAACGTCGCGAGGACGTCCCCGATATTACCCGAGTTGAAGCCTTCGTACGCCGACTCGACGATCTCGAGGTTGCTCCGCCGTGCCGTGGTGGCCATTGTATTACACCATCGTTCGTGATGGTTTCGGAGCGATATAACTTCGGCATGACCCGTGCTAGCGTTCGATTCCCGAAGGGCGGCGGCTCGGACGACGCCGACCGACAGCACGAAGCATATGACTGCAGGCGACGCCCGGCCTGCGCTACCACGTGGTCGAGGCGACCGGTCGATCGCTGGTGGATCCCGCGTCCGCTCCGACGCCCTCGCCCCCGCATCGGCTCACTCGGCCGTGCTCCGGTAGGCCTCGGCGAGCCCGTCGAGCGCCTCGTGGTGGTGGGTCGTGTGCGGGGCGGTGAGCGGCGAGACGCTCACCCGACCCTCGACCACCGTGCGTCGGTCGGACCCGTCCGGGTCGGCCAGTTCGCCGGTCGCCATCCGCTCCCAGATACGGTCGACGATCCGGATCCCGTCGTCGTCGTCCGATTCGGCGTCCATGTCGTAGACGTGCGAGGGGTGGGTGATCTCCATCTCGGCGTGGCCCTCCTCCCGCGGGAGGGGCGCGTTCACGTTGAGGTAGTCCGCGTCGTCGAAGACGCCGGCACCGAACGCGTGGTCGGCGAGGTATCGGGCGGCGCGGGCGGCCTCGGCGTAGTCGTCGATACCCGGATCGAACCCCTCGTAGGCCTCGTCTGTCCCGGGGAAGTAGAGCGAGACGGCCATCGCGGGGAGGCCGAGGAAGGCCGCCTCGACGGCTGCCGAGACGGTCCCCGACCGCCCGAGCACGTAGTGGCCGAGGTTCGCCCCCCGGTTACAGCCCGCCACCACGAGATCGGGGTCGAGCGAGAGCGCCTGGTACCCCGCGATGACGCAGTCGGTCGGCGTCCCGTCGACGACGTAGCCGCGGTCGTGCTCCTCGACGGTCACCCGCCCCGAGAGCTGTCGGCCGACGGCGCTCTGGTCCTCGCTCGGGGCGACGACCGTCACGTCGGCCAGCGTCGACAGCGACTCGTAGAGCGCGTCGATCCCCGTCGCGGAGATACCGTCGTCGTTCGTGAGGAGCACGTCCATGCGTGTGTCCTGGGGGTGGCCCGCGCAAAAGTTCACCGGGGCCCGGAGGCGTGGACTCACTGACTGCGCCCGGGTGAACCGCTTTAGTTCGTTACTACCTACCGATCCGTGGATGTTGGGTAGGGGCGAGTCGTCGGCGGGGGCGTACCGCGAGGTGTTCGACGGGATCGACGAGGGGCTCGTGCTCCTCGAAGGAGACACGGGTCGTATCGTCGACGTGAACGGCTCGTTCGCGGATCTCGTGGGCGCGGCGCGGGAGTCGCTCGCCGGGCGGACGCTCGTCTCGATCACCAACAACGAGAGCCACGCCGCGGTCGCCTACGCGATCGCGATGATCGAGCGGGCCGCCGCGGGCGAGCCACAGTCGTTCGAGTGGACGGACCGGAACGCGGCCGGCGAGACGGTCGAACTCGACGTCGATCTCTCCCCAGTGACCGTCGACGGGGACCGGCTCGTGCTCGGCGTCGTCCACGACGTCACCACCGATCGCGAGCGCGAGCGGGCGCTCTTTCGCCGGAAGGAGCGCCTCGAGGAGTTCGCCGGCGTCGTCTCACACGACCTCCGCGGCCCGCTCAACGTCGTCGAGGGCGAACTCCACCGGTACCGGGAGACGGGCGCGGCCGAACACCTCGACGCCGTCGAGGCCGCCGCGTGTCACCTCGACCGGGTCGTCGCGGATCTGCTCGACCTGGCGAAGGACGGTCGGACGGTCGGGGAGATGGAGCCCGTCTCCCTCGAAGCGATGGCACGGCGCGCGTGGTCGCTCGTCGACGACCGGGGGGCTACCCTCCTCGTGACCGGTGATTCGACCGTACGGGCCGACCCGGGCCGGCTCACCCGGGCGCTCGAGAACCTCTTTCGGAACGCTGTCGAGCATGGCTCGACAAGCCTTCCCTCGCAGGCTCGCGAGGACAGCGTGGAACACGGTTCCACGTGCAGTCGGCCGGAGGCCGACGACGTTGCCGAGGGAACCTCGGCAGGCAATCAGCGCCCACCGGGCGCTGATGACGCCGTCGAGCACGGCTCGACGAGCCCTCCCTCGCAGGCTCGGGAGGACAGCGTGGAACACGGTTCCACGAGCCGTCGAGAGCCCACCGTCGGGTCCATCGAGGGCCGTCCGCGCGCCGACGAACTGGGGATCCGAGTAGGCCCGCTCGCGGACGGCGAGGGGTTCTTCGTCGCGGACGACGGTCCGGGGATCCCGGCCGACGAGCGCGAGCGCGCGTTCGCACCCGGATTCACCACCGCGGCCGACGGGACCGGCCTCGGTCTCGCCATCGTCCGCCGTATCTTCGAGGCCCACGGCTGGTCGACCGAGGTCACCGAGAGCGAGGACGGGGGGGCGCGGTTCGTGGTGCGAGGCGTGACGCTCGGTGTTCGGGCCGAATCGTGCGAATCGCTCTGACCCGCTCTCCGACACCGGCTCGGTCCCCATAGTCGGTCCTCGTACGGTCGTGCGTAGTCCTTTACCGGCGATCACCGTTCCTATCCGGGTGATCGACAGTAAATCGTTACGCACGACCGTATCAGGCGGCCGCGATGCGGTCGACGACCGTCTCCCCGTCGGCGACCAGGTTGTACGCGCCCTCGTCGTCGTTCCAGAGTACGAGAACGTTCTCGAAGGCGAGGAGGTCGCCGTAGCCTGCGTCCCGGAGGGCGTCGTTGAGCGCCGACTCGCGGGTGAGTACCGCGTAGTGGTCGGTGGATTCCGAGCCGTCGCTCACCCGGTAGAGCGGGTTCCGCTCACCCCCGCCGCTCAGGTCGTGACTCAGTTTCAGCGCCACGAGGTCGACGCGCTTGGTGACGTGCCGCTCCGAGTCGGCCAGCTTCGCGTACCGGCCCGGGTCGGGCCGGAACTCGATGGCCCGCGCGCCGTCGGATCGGACCGTCGCGTAGGCGTACTGGACGTCGACGTTGACGAACTCGCCTTCACCGCCGGTCGCCTCGTCGAGCCGCCGCTGGAACGCGGGCACCTGGAGATCGGGCTGGACCGCGAACGTCCAGCCCCGATCGGTCGGTCGCTCGCCGGGCCACAGCCGGAGCGTCGGGGCGTAGGTGTCGTACGGCCCCTCGTCGACGAGCCCCCGCTCGACCTCGCGGAGCCCCGTCGCGGTCTCCAGGTCCGCCGGCGCGAGCAGGAGACAGCTCCCGTCGTCGGCCAGGAACTCGCAGTAGCGCCGGGCGACCCCGACCGGGTCCGCCAGTTCCGAGAGGACGTTTCCGAAGATCAGCAGGTCGTACTCCCCCTCGGGTTCGAACGCCTCGGCCGTCTCGCGGTGGACCAGCGTCCGGAACGAGGGGCGCGACCCATCGAGCATCCGCTCGAACACCTCCGCGGCGGCGCTCGGCTCGACCGCGTGGTACTCCACCAGCGAATCCTCGGGGAGCAGGTCGTGGACGCCGAGCGCCGGCCCGCCGACGCCCGCGCCGACGTCGAGCACCCGGAGCCGCCGGGGGAGCAGTCCGTCGGAAGCGAGATCCGCGAGCGGGTACTGGACGGCCGCGTAGTAGTCCGGAAGGTGATAGATCGCGTAGGCGTGGGCGGTCTCGCGGTCGTACTCGACGGGGCGGTTCCGGTAGTAGTCCTCCTTGATCTCCCGGACGCGCTCGCGGAGGGCGTCACCACTCTCTCCCTCGTACCAGTCCGGGCCGTACGCCTCCGAGAGCAGGTCCTCGAGACGGTTCGCGTGCTCGTCCGGGAACGCCTCGACGCCACGGAACGCGACCGCCGCAGTCCCCTCCTCGACAGGGACGAACGTCCCGTCCGCACGCTCGCGCATCCCCAGGTCGAACGCGGCCTCGCGTAGCACCCCGCGAACGACCGCCGGGTGGGGCTGGCCGGAGACGTACTCGTGGATCTCCTCGGGATCGACCGGGCGCACGTTCCGGAGGTAGCGGGCGTTGTCGAGTATCTCCCGCTCCTGGCCGTCGGTCAGATCCCCCCACCCCCACCCGTCTCGCCTGTCTCGTCTGCGGCCTCGCGGTAGAGCCGCTCGAACGCCTCGTCGTCGGCCTCCGCGATGCGCTGTGCGGCCTCGGCGACGTCCGCCGCCCCCGGGAACGCCCCCTGGATCTCGGCGTAGACCGACGGCTCGTTCCCCGTAACGAGGTCGGCGACGGCCTCCAGCTCCGCCGAGATGGGGGTGTGGAACCGGTCGGGGACGTCCTCGGCCGCGAGCGCGTAGGCGAGGATCGCCGCGTGCGCCCTCGCCTGGACCGTCCGCATCGCCTCGTCGTGCTCCTCGGGCGTGGTCTCGAACAGCTCGTTCCCCCGGTCGGCGAGCACCTCCCTGACGGCCTGGAGCACGGGGCCGTCCGCCCCGAGGACGACCGCGACGTTCCCCGGTTCGTTCGAGGGGGCGAACAGCGGGTGGAGGCTCGCCCGCTCGCGGTCGGCGGCGTGCTCGTCCATCGCCCGGACCGGCCCGGCCATCACCCCCGAGACGTCGAGTACCGCCTCGCTCGCCCGCGGCGCGTGCTCGGCGATGGAGGCCTCGGTAGCGGAGATTGGGACGGCGACACAGACGAGGTCGAACTTCTCTCCGTCGTCGATATCGACCGCGCGAGCGTCGAGGAGTGTCGCTGCCGACTCGGCGGCTGCCGCGTCGCTGTCGGCGAACGCCACGTTCCACCCGGCCGCGCCCGCGAGACACCGACCCAGCCACCGGCCCATCGTCCCCGCGCCGACCACCAGTGTGTCCATCGAGTCCGGGTAGCCGGTCACGGCGCAAAAAGAGACGGGTTCTCCGGACCGGTGCGCCGGCCCCCGGCGGTCCGGTCGATCCGTCGTCCCGCTCCGACCCTCATACGGTCGGTTGTAGTCCTTTACCGGGGATCACCGACCCCGCCGGGCGATCACCGGTACATCGTTACAACCGACCGTATCAGACTACCAGTTCGCGGCCGTAGCTCGTCAGGTTCTCGTAGCCGCCCTCGCGGACGACGACGATGTCCTCGATGCGCACGCCCCCGTGTTCGGGGTCGTAGAGCCCCGGCTCGATCGTGACGACCTGCCCCGCCTCGAGCTCGTTGTCCGCGGTGCTGAGCCGGGGGTACTCGTGGATGTCGAGCCCGACACCGTGCCCGGTCGAGTGGATGAACCCCGTCTCGGTCGACTCGTCGGCACGGAGCGTCGGCCAGCCCGCGTCCTCGTAGACGTCACAGACCGCGTCGTGGACGTCGGATCCCGAGACGCCCGCTTCGAGGACCTCGAACGCCGCGTCCATCGCCTCCTCGGTCAGGTCGTACCACTCCCTCACCGTCTCGCTCGGCTCGCCCACGCAGAACGTCCGCGTCATGTCCGCGAAGTAGCCCGTCTCCTTCGAGTGGGGGAAGATGTCGATTATCACGGGTTCGTCCTCGTAGAGCGGCCCGGAGCCGCGTTCGTGGGGGTCGGCGGCCTGGGCACCGCCGGCGACGATGGTCTCCGCGAGCGCACACTCGTTACGGATGAGCGAGACCTCGATCTCCTGTCTGACGTGCTCGCTCGTCAGCACCTCCCCGTCGTGGTGGAGCACGCCGTCGACGTCCGGTTCGGCGTCACGGAGCAGGCGCTCGGCGGTCGCCATCGCCTTCTCGTTGGCCCGCTGTGACTCGCGCATCCACTCGACCTCCTCGTCGGTCTTGGTCGCGCGGATGCGCCCGATGGTGTCCTCGTAGTCCGGTTCGACGTCGATCCCCTGTTCGCGAAGCCCGTCGGCCGCCCCGAGCGGGAACGCCGTCGGTGTTGCCACCGACTTGACGTCGTATGATTCGAGGAACTCCGCGTAGAGGCGGTGGGTCCCCTCGGTCTCGCCGTGTTCGCGGAGCTTCGCCCTCGCGTCGAAGTCGGCGGTCCGCTCGACGGTCGCCGCGCGGGCCTCCTTCCTCGCCCGGCCGTATTCCAGCCCAGAGACGAGCAGGTGGACCTCCCCGTCGTACAGCGTGAGGAAGTCGTCCGGCGCGTCGAACCCCGAGAGGTACCGCTGGTCGGCCTCGTCCGAGTCGGCGACGACGAGGTAGCCGTCGACCCCGTGCTCGTCGAGGAGCGCATCGAGCTTCGAGAGGTCAGGTTCCATGCGACGGGGTGGGTCTGCGGTCGGTATATGCCTACCGGGTACGGGAACGAGGAGGCGACCGCCGGAAGGGGTTTTGTCCGGCGGCCCCCACTCGGGGGTATGGCCGCCGACCTCGCCGAAAAGACCGACCGGTACGAGCGACTGCTCGCCGAGGCGCTCGACGCTGCGACCGTCGCCGTGCCGTCGGGGACGCCACTCCACGACGCCGCCGGGGAGTTCGAGGAGATGGCCCGGTCGTACCTCGAGGACGGCCGGCACTTCCGCGAGGAGGGCGACCCGGTGAACGCGCTCGCGGCGTTCTCCTACGGTCACGCCTGGCTCGACGCCGGCGCGCGGGTCGGCCTGTTCGACGTCCCCGATGAAGGTCACCTGTTCACGCAGTGACGGCCGGACGAGCGCGGACCGCCGGAGGTATGGCGATCGGCCCTCTCCGATACCCCATGCGCGAGCACGGCTCCGGGGCCGGCGGTCACGAGCCCGATCGAACCGTGGACGTCTTCCGCATCTCCTCGGAGGCGGAGCTCTCGGCCGCCCTCGACATCCGCCGCGAGGTGTTCATCGAAGAGCAGGGCGTCCCGGAGGGACTCGAACTCGACGGCCGGGACGAGGAAGCCACCCACTTCCTCGCGCGCCGAAACGGCGAGCCCGTGGGGACCGCACGGCTCAGGGACTACGGTGACGGGGTCGCGAAGGTCGAGCGGGTCGCCGTCCGCGAGCCCCACCGCGGCGAGGGCTGGGGGGAGCGGCTCATGACGACCGTGGAGTCACGCGCCCGCGAGGCCGGCTACGAGCGGGTGCGGCTCGCCGCGCAGGTCCCCGTCGTCGGGTTCTACGAGCGGCTCGGCTACGAGGTCGTGGGCGAGGAGTTCGAGGACGCGGGCATCCCTCACCGGTCGATGGTGAAGTCGCTCCGATAGCGACACCCGTGCCCTCCGTGATTCTCGGTGGCCGAAGCTGGTCGGGATCCTCTACGCCGACGATCCGGATCGCTCACCGCCGACAGCCTCGCGGTCGGATCGAACTCGGGGATACGGCCGGCGACCGTGGACATGGCTACGCGGGCCGCGACCACGGAACGCTCCGATCCGGCGAGTCACCGTGCCCGCCTCCCGAGGCGTCTTCGAGGGAGTGGCGACCGGGCGTTTCGGGGGTGGCGCATCGGGCGCTGCGCTCGTGAGGAGGGGAGTTCACGCGGGCGGCGTCCCGAACCGCCGTCCCCGCTGAACCAGGGCCGCGACCGATCGTGAAAGGGAGCCTCTCCGGGCCGCGATACGGTAGCAGTCGGCGCTGGCTATTGCCTCTCGGATCGCTCCGCCCCGGTCCGGACCGATCCTCCCACTCGGTCCGGGGATCGCCGGATGTGCGGTCCAGCCGTCCAGGTTCGTCCCGTTCCACGCCGCGACGTCCTCGACGGCGTGCTCCGTCGTGATCGGCACCGGCGTGGGGGATGTCGTCTCCTTTCTCGACGATTCGGCGGGGTCGACGAGAACGACGTAGTCGAGTTCGATCCGTCCCGGAACGACATCGGAGACGAGGGTTCGCGGCACGTCGAGCTCGTCGTCCCACCGTCTGATGCGGTCCGTTCGGGGGGCGGTCGACCGGAGCCACGTCTCCACGGACGGGACGTCGCGCGGGAGGTTCACGTACCGGGGGAACGGACGGATCTCGTCACCGTGACAGACGAGGAGGTCGTCCGCGAGGAGTCGGTACCCCCGCTGCTGGGCCAGCCGGAAGGCGGCCGTGGACTTCCCGCATCCGCTGTCACCGAAGAGGCCGACCCCGACACCGTCGGGTGTCTGGAGCACGGCTCCGAACGCGAGCGTCGCGCCTCGGTGCAGGAGCGCCCGATCGATAGCCGTCAGCAGTAGCTTCGTGAACTCGACCGGCTCGGACGAACTGGTCTTCCCCGTGGGGAGCGAGGTCGGGACCGTCACCCGTATACACCCGTCGGTCCGCTCGGCCACGATCTCCTCCCCGGTTCCGCGACGGATCACGACATCAGGGTCGAGGACCCGGTCCCCTGGCGGGACGTCGAAGAGGAACACCTCGACGTCCGACTCGACGGTGACGAATTCGCCTACAGCGTACGTGTATGTGTTCATGTTCCCTACGGCTACGGTGGTCTCAGCACTCTCCGTTACGTCATCGTACACCACAACACTATCGCCGTCGAACCGACCGCTCCGCGACTACGCCGACTCGCGGCTGCCGGCGCGCCGATACCGGATCCGCCGGTGCCGACGTGTCCGCCGGGGTCCCTGAGTCAGTAGACGCGACGTCCGTCGCGCGAGGCCCGGTGCGCGTGACCGATGCGGTTCCCGGCGGAGTACTCGGTCAGTGTCTCGGTGAAGCGGGCGCCCACGGACTCGTAGCCCGTCGACGTTCGGCCCCGCTCGCGGACGTAGTCCGTCCGGTTCGACCGAGAGAACGGGCTCGCCGTCGGACGCCCCGTCGTAAAGTGGGACGGACACGCCCGTCCGTACCGACGCGGCGGACGAGTAGTCGGAGCGCCGAACGGGTGTCGAGCGTCATCTACACCGGGCCTCCGATCGGGGGCTCGCTAGACGTCGGGAGGTAGAGTCGACAGCAGGGGGGATCGGGCGAGGACGGAATTCGGACGAGGGCAGGACGGGACGCGGACTCAGCCGAGGACGTACCCGAGGACCGGGTACCGCTCGACGAGGGCCTCCCCGCCGACTTCGAGGCGCTCGATGTAGGCGTCGAGGCCGACGATCCGGCCCGCGCCCAGCGCCGCGACGGCGAGGAAGACGACCATGTAGGTCAGGTCGCCGTTGACGAACCCGTGGGCGATGTCCCAGTTCCCGAAGTAGAACAGGGTCATGATGAACGCGCCGAAGAACGCCGCGAGGCGGGTCAGCGCGCCGAACAGGACCCCGAGGCCGATGAGGAGCTGGCCGAACGGGACGGCCACGTTCACGAACTCGACGAACCACGGGGTCGCGGCCATCCACGCGAAGACCCCCTGGAGGGGGTTGCCGTTGGTCGCCGCGACGTTCGCCAGGTAGCCGCCCGCGCTCCAGCCGGCCTCGGTGAGCTTCCCGTACCCCGCGTGGAGGAACGCGTAGCCCATCATGAGCCGCAGCGCGAGGACGAACCAGGCGCTCAGGCTGTGTGCCCGGCCGGTGAAGGTGTGACCGAAGATGCGAGTCTCGAAGGTGTTGGTCTGAGTGGTCATGATCGTCGTACCTCTACACCCCTACATCCGACGGTAGAGCGCATATATACGATATCTGGTTCCCGACCGCCGAGAAGGAGGTGCCTGTGTCGGATTCACCCGTGACACGGAACCGATACGAGATCGTACGGGAGCCGATCCCGTCCCGGGACGCCGAGACGATCCGGGGGTCGGTAAACGCTTATCCGGGCGGAGAGCGCGATTCGAGCACATGCACCACGTACGCTTCGTCGACCCGGCCGGCGACGTCCGCCGCGGGGAGTGGACCGATCCCGACGGCGAGGAGATCACCGTCCACCCGACCCACGGTGCCCGCATCTCGCTGGACGAGGAGACCTACACCGCGAGCGAGGTGGAGATCCTCCCGCCCTGTGAGCCCTCGAAGGTCGTCTGCGTCGGGCGGAACTACGCCGACCACGCCGCCGAACTGGACAACGAGGTCCCCGACCGCCCGCTGCTGTTCCTCAAGCCGCCGTCGGCGGTCGTGGCCCACAACGAGTCGCTGCCGCTGTTGCCCGGCAAGGAGCGCATCGACTACGAGGCCGAGATAGGGATCGTCATCGGCGAGCGGGCGCGGAACGTCCCCGCGGGACGGGCCGGGGAGGTCGTCGCCGGGTTCACCTGCATCAACGACGTCTCGAACCGGGACGACCAGGACGTCGAGACGAACTGGGTCCGCGGGAAGGCGTTCGACGCCTCCTGTCCGCTCGGCCCGGTCATCGCCACCCCCGAGGAGGTCCCCCGGGACGCGCGGGTCTCCTGTCGACTCAACGGCCGGACCGTCCAGGAGGGGACACGCGAACAGCTCGTCTTCGGCCTCGAGGAGCTCATCGAGGAGATCACGGCGTACATGACCCTCCAGCCCGGTGACGTGATCGCCACGGGGACCCCCGAGGGGGTCGGACCGCTCTCTGACGGCGACACCGTCGAGGTGACCGTCGAGGGGGTCGGCACGCTCCGGAACACCGTGGAAATCGAGTAGTCACGGTCGGGTCCCGGTCGAACGACGGCCGCTCCCTGCGCGGTCGAGGGTTGTTCCCAGACGGTGGTCGGTCGTCCTACCTGCGGACGAAGAACACCGCGATACCGAGGACGAGCAGTCCGACGCCCCACCAGAGCGAGTCGCCCGGCAGGAACGCGAGGAGGAGCGTGACGATACCCGAACTGATGAGTGACCACCCGATCGTCGTGCGATAGGTCATACGAAGGCTACGTCGTCCCGACGGTTGGTGGTTCCGCTTGCACACGACACCTCACCGCGTCTCGTCTCCGTGTCGCATCTGGTGATCACCCGACGGAAACGAAACGGACGCTCGGCTCGAATCGCCTCCGCTACGGCATCGGGGTCGCTATCGGAGATTTCGTTTCACGATACCCGCGAGCCATTTAAGCCGGCCCGAATGATACGTCCCGATATCCACGTGGGGGCGTGGGGACGACAATGGAGATTACACGACTGCTCACGGACGACAGAGCTGTCTCGCCGGTTATCGGAGTGATCCTGATGGTCGCGATAACGGTCATACTCGCGGCCGTCATCGGGACGTTCGCGCTCGGACTGGGGACGACGCAGGACACCGCACCACAGTCGACGTGGGAGACGGCGTACACGGACGGTCCGCCGGATACGCTGACGCTCACTCACGCGAGCGGTGACCCGATGGAGGCCACACGGCTGAGCGTGGTTATCAGTGGTTCGACGACGACAGGCGCGAACGGGAAACACCGACTCACAAATGCTCCGTTCAGCATGACAGGTGAAGTGGCAGCCGGGACCGAGGTAGCTGTCGATGACAGTGTCGCTTCTGGGCTCGACCTCTCCGAAGCGACCGTCCGACTCGTCTGGGAGGACGAGGACACGGACGACCAGGCCGACTCCGCCACGCTGGCGACCTGGGAGGGTCCGGACGCCTGATACGGACGGTCGTAACGATTTGCCGGTGATCGCTCGGTGAGGTCGGCGACCACCGGTAGAGGACTACGAGCGCCCGTACGAGCCGGGTCGGCTACGCGACGCCCGCGATCAGTAGCCCCGCTACGACGAGCAGTGCGAGCGAGACGACCGCTCCCGCCCGGTAGAACGGTCGTGCCTCCCGTGCGGGCGTTCGGACCTTCTCCGCACCGAGGCCGTCCCGCATCTTCGACCCGCCGATCTCGACGAGCGCCGCGAGCGTGAACCACAGCGCGATCATGGCGAGGACCAGGTACCCCCGGGTGCTCCCCGTCAGCGACTCGACGGTGTAGCGCGTCCCGGCCATGTGTCCGCCGCTCAGGAACAGGAGGAGCGCGCTCGCACGCGAGATCGTGGTGAGCCGACCCGTGACGGCCGCGAGCGGCCCGGGACGGATGTCCCCCGCGACCCCGGCGGGGAGGACCCCGACGACGAACAGGACGACTCCGCCGGTCCAGAGCGCGGCGAACAGCAGATGCGTCGTGTACATGACCGTATCGACTGGGCTCGCCATGACCGGGGCCGAGAGTGGAGGAAACATCAATCCCGGCGGTCCCGATCGCCGGAGCGCTCATGGGTGCCCGGACAAACCGGCCCGTATGGACGCCGAGGTGGATCTCGTCGAGGTGCTGGCGGGCCGTGGCGTCGTCGCGGCGGTCGGCGCCGGTGGAAAGAAGACGACGGTCCACGCGCTCGCCGCGAGACACGACCGGGCCGTCGTGACGGCCGCCACCAGGATACCGATGTTCGAAGAGCGGGTGGCCGAACTCGTCGTGACCGACGATCCGGTCGGCGCGGTCGAGTCGGCGCTCTCCCGCGAGGCCGCCGGGGAGTCGCCCTGGCCGCTCGGGCTCGTCCCCCGCCGTGCGGACGAGGTGCGGTACGAGGGCTACGACACCGACGTGATCTCGGTGCTCGCGGACGCCGTCGGCGGCGAACTCGACGCGATACTCCTCAAGGCCGACGGGGCACGCAACCGGCTGTTCAAGGCCCCCGGCGGGCACGAACCGCAGATCCCGGATCGAGTCGACACCGTCCTCCCCGTGGCGAGCGCGCGGGTCGTCGGCGAACCGCTCTCCGAGGAGCGCGTCCACCGACCGGAGCGCGTCGGCGAGCTCGCCGACCTGGCCCCGGGCGAGGAGATCCGGCCGATCCACGTCGCCCGTGTGCTCGCCAGCGACCGTGGCGGCCTCAAGCGCGTCCCCGACGACGCGACCGCGATCCCGGTCGTCAACATGTGCGACGACGCGGCGCTGACGGAGGTCGGGCGGGAGGTCGCCGAGGCGGTCCTCAAACGTGCCGACGTCCCCCGGGTCGTCCTGGCGCGGATGGACCACGAACGGGTCGTCGACGTGATCGAGTGAGCCGGCAGGAACGGCCGAACGGAGTCCTATAGATCCTCTACGAGATCTTCGAGGGCGTCGCGGGGGTCCTCGGCCTTCGCCACCCCGGAGGCCAGCAGGACGCCGGCCGCACCGAGGTCCCGGGCGGCGGTGACGTCCTCGCCGGTCGAGATCCCCGCGCCGCAGTAGACCGGCACGTCGGGATCGATCCGCTCCGCGGCCTCGACGGCGTCCCGCACGACGTCAGGGTCGGCGACGCTCACGGGGGTTCCGGTGCCGATGAGTTCGGGAGGCTCGACCGCGACGCCGTCGGGTTCGAGCGCGGTCGCCGCGGCGACCTGTCGGGGGTCGTTCGCACAGACCATCGTCTCCAGCCCGGCGCGCTCGGCCGCCCGGAGGCCACCGTCGATGTCGGCGAGCTTCAGCCGGCGTTCGGAGTGGTTGAGGAGCGTCCCCTCCGCGCCGGCTTCGGCTACTCGCTCGGCGAGCGTGCTCCCGGTGTGGCTACCGTGCTCTACGGGTGAGACGTGCTGTGCCCAGGTCTCGACGCCGGTTTCGGCCACGGCCGAGAGGTCGGCCGCCTGCGGGGCGACGGCGACCCGCACGCCGGAGTCGTCGGCGACGGCGGCCGCCGCCTCCGCGACCACGACCGGGTCACACGGGTACGCCTTCAGGTTGACGAGGACGAACATATCCGGGAACCGGGTCGGGGAGAGAAAAGTCTGTATGTCGGGCGTTCCGGGAGTCGCTACCGGTTACCGGTTCTCCTCGACGTCGACGAAGACGTCCTCGTTCGCCGTGAGCCACGTCGACATCCGTGCGACGCTGGAGAGCCCCTGCGGGAACACCGTCCGTCGGTCCGGGCCGTCGGCGTTGGTGACCAGCCTCGAGACGAGCCGCTCCGCGGGCCCATCGGACGGCGCGACGCCGTCGCCTTCGCCGTCGGTGTCCTGCGTATCGTCGCTGCAGGTGGACATACACGGATTTCGCCCGCCTTCCTTGATAAACTCTGCTAATTGTCACACCCTGCCGTACGTAGTGATAGAAACCGGTGGAGATCCGTCCGCCGGGGTGTGCTGTCGTCAGCGGATCCGGATTTACCCCGTCGATGGGGTGCGCCTCCGGCACGAGCGACACAGCGACGAGGTCCGGGTTCAGTCCTTCCGCTTGACGACGTCGCCGAGCGTCGTCCCACCGGTGGCCGAGCCGCCGCTCCACTCGGCGTCACCCTCCTCGCCACCCGACTCCGAGAGGGTGATGTCGAGTTCGCGCTCGAGCTTGCGCTGGACGCCGTCGCTCGGGAGTACGTCCCCACGTTCGAGCTTCCGGATGAGGCTCGCCTTCTCGTTGAGCTGGCCGGCGAGCTCCTCCTGACTCAGCCCCCGCGACTCGCGGGCGCTCCGGATGCGTTGGTCGTAGTCCTGGGTGAGCTCGTCCATCTGGTCGAACATGTCCCGGCGTCGGCGCGAGCTTCCGGACCCCGACGAGCCCGTACTCGACGACCCGGAGCCCGACGACTCCGACTCCGAGGAGGACGACGAGGACGTCGAGTACTTGGTCGAGCCCGAGGAGCTCGACGTGTCGCGGACCTCCGTCCCGAACTCGGCGCAGTCGGAGCACACCTGGAGCTCCGCGCCCTCGATCTTGACGGTCTTGGGCGCGCCGGTCTCCGTGCCGCACATCTCGCACTGGACCATGGCCGCCCTTTGGCAGGGCCACGCATAAAGGGCACGCCAGCGGTCCCGACCGACCCGGCGACGACACCGTCCGAACGCGGGAATCGGCGGACGTCCTCGTACCACCACGTCACTGATTCCCGACGATCGGGTTCGACGTGACGGGCAGAGCGAGCGAATCCCGCCCCGTAGCTCCGACCTACCGGAACGCCCGCGAAGCGATGCGGGGTGCCCCTGGAACACCGTCGGTCACCCGTCGGTGAGTGTCCAGGAGACGGCGTTCTCACGGGCTCTCGAACGGATGGGCCATCAGGAGTACGGTGACGCTGAACGCGACACCGCCGACCGCGAGGCCGAACAGCGTCCACCGGACGGCGACCCCGAACCCGATCGCGGACTGTGCGAACGCGATCGTCGCCCCGGCGACGATCGGGAAGACCGTCATCCCGAGCGTGATGATCGACTCGCCGACGCTCACCATGCTCCCCCTGACCCGTCCGGGGGACAGCCGCGTCAGCAGGCTCCGGTACAGCGACATGAGCACGCCCGAGCCGCCGCCGAGCAGGACGACGCCCGCGCCGACGACGAGCACCGAGGGCGCGAGGGCGACGGTCGCGAGCCCTCCGCCGAGCAGGACGTTCGCCGCCGCGAGCAGGACGACCTGTCGGTCGAACCACGCGGCGATGCGGCCCGCCTGGCTGGCCGCGACGGCCTTCACGACGTTCATGACGGCGACCAGCAGCCCGGCCTGGGCCGGTGTCCCGCCGAGGAGCCGAGCGACGACGATCGAGATGTACGTCAGGAACCCGATGTACAGGGCCGGCGGGATGCCGTACACGACGAGCAGGCCGAGCACCTGTCGTCGACGGACGGCTTCGAGGAAGGCCTCCCCGTCGCTGTCCGGCGCGTGGTCGGTCCGGTCGGTCGGTCCCCGTCGTCCACTGGGCTCCTCGAGTACCACCACGACGACGCCGGCCATGAGGAACGCGATCCCGTAGAGGAGGAGCGGGTACTGCCAGCCGAACGCGACGAGGAACCCCGCGATGGCGGGGAACACGGTCTGGGTGACGCCCGAACTCGTGAATCGGAACCCCTGTGCGGTCGTCTCGGCCGTGCCCGTGTAGATGTCGCCGATGCTCGTGATGATGACCGGGAGGATGCCGGCACCACCGACCCCCTGGAGGAGTCGAAGCAGGATCGCGACCTCGAAGTCGGTGGTCCCGGCCAGCCCGCACCCGCCGATCCCGAACAGGACGAGCCCGGCGACCAGCACCGGCTTGCGCCCCACCCGGTCCGAGATCACTCCCGCGATCGGGATCAGGAAGATCGACGGTGCGGTGAACGCCGACATCAGGAGCCCGATACGTGCGCTCGACACGCCGAGCGGGTCCGTGAGCGTGCCGAGCAGGGGCGAGAGCAGGGCCGCCCCGAGTGGTGCCGTCAGCCCCGCCAGGAGCAGGGCCTGGAAGTCGTCGTCGTGGAGGATGTCGGCGTCCTTTCCGAACAGCGCTCGGAGCGAGACCACACCTCCGCTCCACGACGATACCCCCTTAATCCCAGGGGATCCCGGCGGGCGGATCCGGACAGGTGGACCGGATCCGTCGATCAGGGACATGGACGGGCCGAGGACGGACCCCCCGCGGGTCGCTCTCATACGGATTGTTGTAACGATTTACCGGCGATCACGGACCCCGTTCGAGTGATCGCCGGTAAAAGACTACAACAATCCGTATCAGTCGAGGTCCCCGTACGCGTGGTAGAACCGCTGGAGCGCCGTCAGGTGTCCCACGAGCGCGAAGAAGACGAGCAGCCACCCGACGAGGGTGAGCCCGCCGAGCGGGTCCCGGAAGACGGCGGCGAGGAGGGTGACGAACACGACGATGACCAGCCGGTCGGCCCGGCCGACGAGCCCGCCGTACACGCGGTCGAGGCCGACCGCCTGGGCCTGTGTCCCGAGGTAGGAGGTCATCAGCACGCCCGTCACGGCCGCGAGGCCGAGCGCGTACCGGCCGACGCCGCCCGCGAGCCCCGCGATGATGACGATGTCCGCGTACCGGTCGAGGACGTGATCGAGCAGGTCGCCGGCGGCCGAGGCGGTCCCCTGTCGCCTGGCGAGCGTCCCGTCGATGGCGTCGAACACCCCGTTCATCCCGACGAGCGCCGCACCCACGAGGTAGAGCGTCGGCCTGCCCGCCCCGAACTCCTCGCCGGCGAACAGGTAGAGCACGCCCGCGAGGACGGACAGGACGAACGCGATGACGCTCACCCCGTTTGCCGTCAGTCCGACCCCCTCGGCCGCGTCGACGACCGGCTCGAACGCCCGATCCGCGACCGACCGGAAGCGGTCGAGGGTCACTCACGACCACCCATCAGCCAGTCCGTGTAGTCGACCGTCCCCGCGCTCGGTTCGCGCTCGCCCGCGATGACCGCCTCGACGTCCCGGGCCACCGCGTCGGGGTCGCGGTCGGTCGTCACCACCTCGTACACCCGCTCCTCGCCGTGGCGCTCGACCGCCTCCGAGAGCACCACGTCGAGCGCCTCGCTCTCCGCGTTCTCGCGAGCCTTCGCCTCGGACTCCCCCCGGTCGGCCAGTCGCCGTTCGAGCTCCGATGGATCGCACCGCAGCACCACCACCCGGTCGGCGTCGAACAGGTGTGCGAGGTGTGACTCGACGAGCAGGTCGCCGTGTTCGGCCTCGTAGTCGTCGAGCCACGCCTCCACTGCACCGAGGTCGGCGACCAGCGAGTCGCGCTCCTCGTCGACCGACTC
The DNA here is from genome assembly GCF_037335815.1 of Salinirubellus litoreus. Classification (NCBI taxonomy): domain Archaea; kingdom Methanobacteriati; phylum Methanobacteriota; class Halobacteria; order Halobacteriales; family Natronomonadaceae; genus Salinirubellus; species Salinirubellus litoreus. Next base: position 2,649,426 of record NZ_CP147841.1, read on the forward strand.
CGTCAGGTCCTCCTCGCGGATGGCGTCGTTGAGATGCACCGTGTCGAGATCCGTCTCCAGACGGTCAGCGATGGTCGTCTTCCCCGTCCCGGGGGTGCCGGTCAGCGCGACCCTCATCGTCGTTCCCCGGTGACCTCGTTCATGACCTCGACGGCACGCCTGGTCCCCTCGCGGGTCCCGGCGGTGATGCGGACGCAGTCGGGGAGGCCGAAACTCGACGTGTCGCGGACGATGACGCCCCGCTCCTTGCACGCCTCGAATACTGCACCGCCGTCGTCGACGTCGGCGAGGACGAAGTTCCCGCCCGAGGGCCAGGTCGGGGCGTCGAGGTGTTCGTGCATGTACGACCGCGACCACCGGGCGGTCTCGACCGTCCGTTCGAGGTGCTCGTCGTCGTCGAGCGCGGCGATTCCAGCGCGAAGCGCGGGCTTGTTCACCGCGAACGGCGTGTTCACGCGCGCGTAGGCGTCCCCCCACGCCTCGGGCACGAGAATGTACCCCAGCCGGAGCCCGGCGAGCCCGTACACCTTCGAGAACGTCCGGAGGACGGCCACGTCGTCACGCTCGCGCACTAGGTCGACCTTCCCGGGGTCGTCGCTGAACTCGACGTACGCCTCGTCGACCAGCACGAGCGTCTCCCCGTCCGTCGCCTCGGCGAGCGCTTCGACCTCTTCCCCGCTCATCTCGCTCCCGGTCGGGTTGTGCGGGCTCGTCACGTGGACGACGCGCTCGCCGTCGTAGTCCTCCAGTATCCCCTCGGCCGTCTGTGCGAAGTCGTCCTCGCGGGAGAGCGCGTAGGGCGAGACGGTGCCGTGGTGAAAGCGGGCGGACATCGGGTAGTAGGCGAATCCGGGGTCCGGAACCAGCACTCCATCACCCGGTTCGAGCAGCGCGCGGTGGAGGTAGTCGAGCGCGCCGTCACCCCCGCTGGCGAGCCACACCTGCTCGGGCTCGACCCCGTGGCGGTCGGCCAGCCGGGCGATCAGGTCCGCGTGGTCGGCCTTCGGATACGTGTTGACCGAGGGGGCCGCCTCGCGGATCGCCTCGACGGCCCGGGGCGAGGGGCCGAGCGGGTTCTCGTTCGACGACAGCTTGACCAGCTCGCCCGGCTCGAAGCCGAGCTCCCGGGCCACCTCCTCGATCCCCCGCCCGGCCTCGTAGACCGCGTGATCCGAGAGGTCCCGTGGTCGCATACCACGACCGAATGGTGGACCGGTCTTAAGCGTGCTCACACCGGGCCGGTGGCCCCCCCAGTACGTTCCCAACCCTCGCCGGTCCGCCCCCTCCGGTGACCCCGATCCGTCTCGCGGTTCTTCTCGTCCTCCACGTGGCATACATATTTCACTCGCGGGCGAAACGTCAGCACGAACCATGCCCGAGATCCCACCCAGGATACAGCGCCCGTCGTCCGAGGAGATACGCGAGATCGCACGCGAACACCACATGGAGCTCTCGGAGGCGGAGGTGTCGGCCTTCGAGTCGGCCATCGAGGACACGCTGCTGGCCTATGAGCGACTGGACGAACTCCCCGACCCCCGGCGGCCGATCGAGTACACCGACCGCGACACCGGCTACCGGCCGGGCGCGGAGGAGAACCCGCTGAACGCATTCGTCACGAGATGCCGGGTCGAGGGGGCCGACGACGGCCCGCTCGCCGGCGTCGAGGTCGGCCTGAAGGACAACGTCTCGCTCGCGGGCGTCGAGATGACCCTGGGGTCCAAGTTGTTCGAGGGGTACGTCCCGAGTACGGACGCCACGATCGTCACCCGGCTGCTGGACGCCGGCGCGACCATCACCGGGAAGCTCAACATGGAGGACATGGCGTTCTCGGGGAGCGGCGAGCTCTCGGCGACCGGACCGGTGCTGAACCCCCACAGCGAGGATCACATCGCCGGCGGCTCCTCGTCGGGGTCGGCCGCGGCGGTCGTCAACGGTGACGTCGACGTCGCCATCGGCGGCGATCAGGGCGGGTCGATACGCATCCCGGCCGCCTGGAGCGGCGCGGTCGGGCACAAGCCGACCCACTCGCTCGTGCCCTACACGGGTATCGCGGGGCTCGGCCGCTCGTTCGACCACGCCGGCCCCATCTGCACGAGCGTCGAGGACTGTGCGCGCGTCCTCGACGTCATCGCCGGGAAGGACCCGCTCGACCCCCGGCAAGGGGGGGTCCCGACCGAGAACTATGCGGCGTCCCTCGGCGGCGATCCGGACGACGTGCGCGTGGGCGTCCTCGCCGAGGGGTTCGGCCACGAGGCGAGCGAGGCCGGCGTCGACGACGCGGTCCACGGGGCGCTCTCGGCGTTCGAGGACGCTGGCGCGGAGGTGACCGAGGTGTCGGTTCCGATGCACGCGGACGGGCTGGCGATCTGGACCGCGGTCGCCAACGAGGCGACCGCGGCGACCGTCGACGCGGAGGGGCTCGGGCACTTCGGGAAGGGGTTCTACGACACCGGATTCGCCGACTACTTCGGGAAGGCCAGGCGCTCTCACGCCGACGACTACCCCATCACGCTGAAGCTGACACTCGTGCTCGGGCAGTACCTCTCCAACTCGTACCGGGGTCACTACTACGCCAAGGGCCAGAACCTGGCCCGCGAACTCGCCGAGCGCTACGACGAGGCGCTCGCGGACGTGGACGTGCTGGCGATGCCGACGACGCCACAGACAGCCCACCGTCGCCGCGACGACCTGACGGCCGAGGAGGTCATCGACCGCGCGCTGAGCATGCTGCCGAACACCTCGCCGTTCGACGTCACCGGCCACCCCGCGATGTCGGTCCCCTGCGGGACGAGTGACGACCTCCCCGTCGGGCTGATGCTGGTCGGCGAGCGGTTCGACGACGCGACGGTGCTCCGGACGGCCGAGGCGTTCGAGCGGAGCCGCGACCGGGAGGCGACCTGACACCGACGGGCCACGTTCGATCGCGCTCCGCACCTCCTCCACCTGTTCCTCCTGCTCGCGAGTAGAGGCCCCCCGTTCGTGGTCTTCTTCACCGTCGGCGCGCTCGCGACGGCCGCGTACAACCTCCTCCTGCTCGTCGAGCAGTTCGCGGTACAGCGGGTCGTCTGAGGGCCCTCAGACGCCCGGCCACGGCGCGTCCGAACGGTCGAGGAACGCCGCCTCGACGCGCTCGACCGCCGTCGCGAGCGCCGCCGAATCGAGTCGTCCGTCGTGTGCGTCGTCGATACGCGACCGGAGCGCGTAGGCGTACCTCCCCCGGCCGGCGTGGGCGACGAGGCCGGCCTCGCGGAGCTCCCTGTTGCGGCCGTACGCCCGCATCCGGTCGCCGTCGCCGCCCGCGGCGACCTGCGCGTCGACCGGCGAGGCCGGCCCCTCGGCGCGGTAGTACGCCAGCATCCCTCGCGCCACGGGATCCAGTGAGTCGATCGTCTCCCGTATCTCGCCGACGACCGGTCGTTCGAACTCCGGATCGTCGCGCTCGGCGAACGAGGCCGCCGGGTCCCCGGACCGGCCGGGTTCGTCGGGGGCTCTCCCTTCGATCCCCGGTTCGGACTCGCCGCCGCCGCCTCCTTCCGTGCCGATCGTGTCGGGAGCGTTCCTCCCCTTCTGCCCCTTCTGCCCCTTCTGGGTCCCGGCGGTCGTCCCGTCGTCATCGTCCTCGTCGGTCGCTTCGTCCTCCGACTCGTCCCCGGAGGTCGGGTCGGTGTCCGTCTCCCCGTGGACGATGATGTCGTCGTCCTCGTCCGTCGCTTCCTCCTCGTCGGGATCCGCGTTCGGAGCCGACTCCTCGCCGTCGGGAACCGCTTCGTCCCCTGCGTTCGCCGCTCCGGACCGCGCTCCGTCGGTCTCGCCCGGGACGATGATATCCCCGCCGGTACCGGGTCCGTCGGTGTCCGGTTCGTCGTCACCCGAGCCGGCGTCGCCGCCCTCGTCACGCTCCGACGGTGCCTCCTCCGTTTCGGAGCCGTCCGTCGTCTCGCCCGGAACGATGATCTCGTCGCCGCCGTCGCCTTCCTCGAACGACCCGTCCCACTCCTCGGGTCCCGCGTCTGCCTCGCCCTCGTCGCCGGCGACGAGCATATCCGCACCGCCGTCGGCCTCCGCCTCGGCCGCCGCGTCGTCCCCCGTGCCCGAGGTCACCGTTCCCAGGGCCGCCCCCTCGGATGCTTTCCCCGACGACTCGTCGACGACGGCGTCGACCTCGGTCGACTCGCGCGCCGAGAGGAGGTCGTCGCCCTCGGGCCAGGGCTCGTACGCTGGCTCGAACGCCGGCTCGTCGCCGCCGGTCATCGACCCGTCGGCCTCCGGTCGCGGGCGAGCGTGCTCGTCCGGCGGCGTCTCGTCTCCATCCTCATCATCCTCTACCGCCTCCTCGGGGTCGCTCGACGCCGTTCTGTCCCTCTCCTCGTCACCGGGGAGGTCGACGGCGTCCCAGGAGGTGCCGGCGTCGTCCGTGGCCTCCCCCCCTTCGGCGGCCGGGGGATGCCCTTCCCGGGGCGCTGCCCGCGAGCTCTCCTCCAGGCTCGCCTGGTAGCCCGTGACGTCCTCGCGGAACGGTCGCCCGGTGGCGTGGGCCATCATCGCCCGGGAGAACTGCTCGGCCATCTGGCTCAGATCGCGGGCCTCCTCCAGCTCCGATTCGAGCTCCTCGATGCGGAGTTCCTTGTCCTTCAGCTCGCGTTCCAGTTCCTTCACCCGAGACTGGCGGGCCTGCTGGTCCTCGGTGATGCGTTCGAGGTCCGAGACGAGGTCGTCGCTGACGGACTTGAGCTCCGGGCGCTCGAAGTCGTCCAGCCCGGGGGTCGCGCCGGCGTCGAACGTCCGCTTTCGCTGGAACTGGACCTGCCGCACCCCCTCGTCCCAGTCGGTCATCAGGTAGCCCTCGCCGTCGTTGAGCTCCTCGACGCCGTCGGCGTAGTCGCTCCCGAGGATCCGGCTCACCACCTTCGTGTCGTTCTGCCAGGTGAGCCGGTGCCAGACGAGCCAGTCACACTGCGTGATGAAGTCCTTCTTCACGTCCGCCGGGCGCTGGGAGATGCCGCACATCCCGAGGCCGTGCTTGCGCCCCCGCTTTGCCACCTTGATCAGCATCCGCCCGCACTCGTCGAGGCCACCCCCCTCGGGGAGGTACTCGTGGACCTCCTCGACGACGAGCAGGAACGGCCGCTTGAGCTTCTTCTCCTTGGCGAAGAGGTGCCGGGCGACCTCGGTGAGCAGCTCGTTGGCCTTCGACTCGTCGAGGAACGACGAAACGTCGAGGATGATCGGGACGTGCTTCTCGAGGGCGAGCTGGGCGATCTTCTCCGCGTGCTGTGGCCCGACCTGGATGTCGCACTCCTCGTCGGCCCCGACGTGGAGGATCTCGTACTCCTCCTTCAGCCCGTAGTACTCCCCGTCGATGTCGACGATCAGGAGGCCGTACCCGCCATCGAGCAGTTTCTCGGCGACGACGCTCGCGGTGTTCGACTTCCCCGACCCCGACTTCCCGGTGACGAACCCCCGGCCCGTCAGTAGCTCCACGACCGGGAGGTCGACCGCGCCCTCCCCGCCGGCCGAGACGGCCCCGACCGTGATCCGCTCGTCCTCGCTCATGGTGGAGAGAGGACCGCGCCGCACCGTAAACCTCCGTCAGACGTGCGTCAGCGACTCCGCGGATCCCGCCGGGGTAGTGAGTGGTACCTCTCGGGCGACCTCGCGCACAGGGACGAGGACGGCTACTCCTGGTTCGAGGGCCGGGCCGACGACGTCACCAGAACGCGAAGCGTTCCGGCCGGCTCACGAGAGCTCCGCTCTCGTGAACGTCATCTTCTCCTCCGGGTATCGGATCGACCCCTTCGAGGTCGAGTCCTCGCTGGGCGAGCACCCAGCCGTCGCGGAGGCCGCGATCGTCCCCAAGCGCCACCGCGAGCGCGGGAACGTCGTCAAGGCCTACGTCGTCCTCAGCGGGGGCCACGAGCCGAGCGAGGCGCTGAAGGAGGAGATGAGAGAGCACGTCCGGAACGAACTCTCCGCCCACGAGTACCCCCGCGAGATCGAGGTCGTCGAGGATCTCCCCAGGACGGTGACGGGGAAGATCCGCCGGACCGAACTCCGCGACCGGGCGGCGGACCCCACCGCCGAGGGGGGTGCGGACTGACGCGGATGTGCCCCGGTCACTCCCCGGGCTCCTCGACCGCCCGGATGAGCCAGTGGTCCTCGTCCTGCCGTTCGAGGACGGCGGGCTCGCGGAGCTTTGCGATGTAGCCCGTCGGCTGTCTGGTCGTCTCGTGGCGCGCCCGGATCCGGACGAGGTTGCCGATCACCTGTGCGGACGGCGGCTTCTGTGCGGCCCCGCAGTCGTAGACGGTGATGAACTCGTTTCCGTCGGCCGTCTCGTGGACGATGACGTGCGCGTGGGGCGCGAGCCGCCACGTCCCCTCCTCGACGGCCGGGAGCCTGTTCACGACCACCCTTCCCGTCCGATACGTAGGTACGTTTCGGGTACCGACGTGCATCGTCAGGACCCCACGGCAGCCCGGATTCGGGCTCATAGGGGTTATCGTAGTTACTCGTACCTTCCCGTCCCGGGCCACGCCGCTCGACCCGTACCAGCGAGTCGAATCCTCCGGACGGCTACGATAACCCCTATCAGTGGACGCCCCTGTCGCGGACGTCCTTTCGAACCGCGAGGACGACCATCCCGAATCCGAGGAGCCCGATCCCCGTCGGCCCGAACGTCCGCGGGTTCGTCCAGTCGAAGTAGGAGTACCCCCGAAAGACGAGGTAGTCACCGTCGCGCTCGATGACGTCCGGCGGGAGGTTTGCTCGGCTCTCCAGCCGTGGGGTCCCCCCGGCCATCGCGCGATCGACGACCGCCCGCTCCCCGGGCGAGAGCGAGTCGTAGTAGCCGAGGTCGCCCTCGTACCGCGGATACCGGTCTTCGGTCTCGACGTACCGGTACTGGTAGTCCCGGTCGGCGAGGGCGAACCACCCGGCCACGCCCGCGAGCATGACGCTCACGCCGAGGAAGAGGAGGGCGAAGTGCTTCCACGAGGCGTCTATCGTCGGCCACCGGCTATTCCGTCACGCGGCTAAAGCGTTCCCCACCCTGAAACGCCGATTCGAGTCAGAAGTCCCCGAAGGTCGTCTGGCCACGCCTCGACCGACCGGGGTCGTCTCCGGCGCGGTCCGTGCCTGTCCCCGCCTCCGACCCCGGTTCGTCGGTCGAGGCTCCGGTCGACGCCCCATCCGATTCGCCGATGTAGGTCCCGAGTTTGGCCTGTTCACCGCCGAACTCCAGGTTCGACACCCTGACGCCGAGCTTTCGCACCCGGTCGTCGGCGAACTCCGAGAGGAGGTCGAGCGCCACCCGCTCGACCAGGTCCGGGTCGTCGACCGGGCCGGGGAGCGACCGCGCCCGGGTGTTGACGTCGTACGGCGGCGTGACGACCTTCACGCCGATGGTCTTGTAGAGCGCTCCCCGCGAGCGGGCCCGTTCGGCGACCGACGCCGCCAGTTCGCGTACCTTCTCCCGTTTGCGGTCGGGGTCGTCGGTCGCCTCGACGAACGCCGACTCGTTCGAGAGGCTCTTGGGGTCGCCGCGGGGTTCGACCGGTCGGTCGTCCCGGCCGCTCGCCCGCTCGTGTAGCTCCCGTCCCCGGGTACCGAACCGCTCGACCAGGATCTCCGGGTCGGTGGCGGCGAGATCCCCCGCCGTCTCGATGCCCATCTCCCCGAGTTCCCGCGCCGTGACGGGGCCGACGCCGTGGAGCGCCGCGACGTCGAGCGGTGCGAGGAACTCCCGCACCTCCCCCGGCGGGACGACCACGAGCCCGTCGGGCTTGTCGTGGTCGCTCGCGATCTTCGCGGCGCTCATGTTCGGCGCGACGCCGACGCTCGCGACCACGCCCGCCGCCGACTCGATGCGGCGCTTGAGCTCCGTGGCGAACGACCCGGCGGCACCGCCCGGTTCACCGTCGCTCGACTCCCCCCCGTCTGATTCGGCACTGCCCCACCCGACGGCGGACGTGACGTCCAGGTACGCCTCGTCGATGCTCACCTCGCGGACCGTCCCGGCGGCGTCGTGGAGCACCGCCTTCACGTCGGCCGCGACCGACTCGTAGTAGTCCATGTCGACCGGTCGGTAGTGGCCCGTCCCCTCGACGGATTCACCGGCGTCCTCCCGAGCAGGGAGGCGGTCGAGCGCCTCGGAGATGGGCATGGCCGACTCGACGCCGAACGCGCGGGCCTCGTAGGAGGCCGTCGCGACCGCGCCGTGGTCCTCGCCCTCGTCGTAGCCCATCCCGACGACGACCGGTTCGCCCTCGAGTTCCGGCTCGCGGAGCCGCTCGCACGCGGCGTAGAAGCAGTCCATGTCCACGTGACAGACGACGCGGTCGACCCGCTCGTCCGCCGTCGGGATCCCCGGGAGACGCGATCCGTCGCCGGCGCTCACGCGGTAGGGGTACCCCTCCGTCGTTCATCAAAGGTGGGGAACCGGGGCGAAAGTGAGTCCTCGAAGGATCCCCCCGGATTTCGACCGCTCGGCGACCGTGTGCCGATCGTGTGCTGGCCGTGTGTCTGTCGGATCGCGTGCGTCCCTCTGCACGCGGCTCGGAGCACCACCCCACGCTGCCCCCGGCCGTTCAGTTGCGCATCAGGTTGTCCGCGGGCTCGAACCGGTGGCCGCAGGCGGGACACTCCACCAGCGACCGCTCGTCGACGCCGGCGACGACCGGGAAGCGACCGCTCCAGCTCCAGTGGCCGCACTCGGGACACCGACGGAAGAGAGGTGGTATCATGCGAACTCGGGGATCGGAACCGGCACCGGCACCGGACCCGACGTCCGCCAACACGTACCCGTCCGAAACGTAAGGGTCTGCCGGGCGCTGTGCGGGGTGGAACCGACCTACGGCGTCCGATCGGTCGGGCTCCGGAAGCGGTCGACGGGGGCGTCGAGTCGGTCGAGATTCGCGGCCAGCGCCTCCCGGACCTCGGCGGGCGCGTCGGGGTGGACGCCCACCGCGATGCGGTCCTCGTACCGGTGTGCTTCGAGCTGCGAGCGCGCCTCGAAATGTCGGCCGTAACCGTCGGACCCCCAGGCGACGTCGTCCTCGAAGACCTTCTCGCGGAAGCCGGAGCCGTAGTTCGCCCGCGCCTTCGTGTCGAGCACGTCGAGCCGCTGGGCGACCGACGAGGGCTCCCGTCGGGTCGCCAGCAGCAGGTCAGTCACCGGGTACGAGGGGTCGGCGTCAAGGTCGGGCGCGTACCCGCCGGCCACCCGCTCCATCGAGCCGTCCTCGGCGACCTCGTGGACGACGAACCGGGGGAAGGCGTCGACGTAGAGGTGGGCCACGACCGCGGGACGCAGGCCGCCGCCGAGCGGCGGGGGCTCCCCGACGTGGACGACGGCGACGAGGCTCGACATGGTGGCCGTTCGGCGCGCGACGTCCTCAACCTTCGCCCCTCGTGACCGACGAGGTGAGGCGTCGAGTCGGGGACGAGCCGTTCGGGAGCGGCGGTACTGTGCGGGCCGAACCGCGGGGGGAAGTCCGAGGGTGTCAGTCCCCGACGTCGACCCCCTCCCAGTCCTGGTCGAGGTGCGCCCCTTCGAGCTCCTTCGCCGAGGGGGCGACGCGGACGAACTCCGCCCGGTCGCGGGCCTCGGGGATGGTGTGTCCGCCGCAGTAGGAGAGTCCCGAGCGGATGCCGGCGCAGAACTCCCGTACGACGTCGGCGAGCGGGCCCTTGTAGGGCGTGAGCGCCTCGACTCCCTCGTCGGCGGCCGGATCGGACTCCTTGTCCGAGCGACCCTCCGCGGCGGCCGTGGTCGCCATCCCGCGAGACCGCTTGTACCGCTCGCCGTCGACCTCGACGATCGGCATCGGTGCCTCGTCGGTTCCGGCGAACAGCGAGCCCATCATCACCGTATCCGCGCCGGCCATGAGGGCCTTGACCGCGTCACCCGAGTTCCTGATCCCGCCGTCTGCGACCGTCCGGACGCCGTGTGCGGCCGCGGCGTCGGTGCAGTCGTCGACCGCCGTCAGCTGGGGAACGCCCGCGCCGGCCACCTTCCGGGTCGTACAGTGCGAGCCGGGCCCGATACCCACCTTCACGCAGTCCGCGCCGGCCGCGGCGAGGTCGACGACCCCCTCGGGCGTGGCGACGTTGCCCGCCACCAGCGGAACGTCTGGGAACTCGCCGGCGACCTCGCTCACGACGTCGAGACACGCCTCCAGGTGGCCGTGTGCGATGTCGACCACCAGGCAGTCGACGCCCGCCTCGACGACCGCCTCGGCGCGCTCGACCGTCGCCTCGTCGATGCCGAGGGCGGCACCGACCCGCGCCCCCGCCTCGCTCGTCGCCCGGACCTCCTCGGCCTGCTCCTCTCTCGCGAGGAATCGGTGGATCGTCCCGAGCCCGCCCGCCTCCGAGAGCGCGATCGCGGTCTCGCGTTCGGTGACCGTGTCCATCGGTGCGGAGAGCAGCGGTACCGGGAGGGGGAGGTCGTCGGTCAGGTGCGTCGAGAGGTCGACGTCGTTCCGGGAGGTGACGCCCGAGCGCTTCGGGACGAGGAGCGCGTCCCCGTAGGAGAGCCCGGTGCGGATGTCGTCCATGCCGACCGTTCCCTATCGACTCCGTACGCATAAGTGACTCCTTTCGAGCGGGCCACACCGCGCTAGCCCCGGATCCCGGCGACCGGCGGCCGAACGGGTAAACGTCGGGGACCCGTAGGCTCGGGCGATGGCCCCCACCCTCGAACTCCCGAACGGCGAGACGGTCACCCCCGAGGACGTCTTCCTGTTCAACGGCTACCCCTACCGGTACGTCCCGAGCGACGACGACCGGTTCGCCTTCCACCTCTCGCCGCTCTACTGGGGCGGCGGCGAGATGGACGTCCCGTTCCCGGACCGCGACCACCTCGCCGAGCAGTGGGGTCCCGAGTCCCGGGGGACGCTCACGGAGGCCGAATGGGCGGACTGGCTGACCGAGGCGCGGACCGACGACCGGTTCGACGAGGAGGAGCTCGCGGCCGTCGAGCGCGAGGTGCTCGGCGGGAGCGGGATGCTCTCGGGGCTCCGCCGTCGGCTGGGTCTGTGACGCCCGGAGGGTAACCACGCGTCCCTCGAAGGCCGATCCGAGCCGGGAGAGGGACACCTCTCGGGAGGGATCAGGAGGCAGCGGTGTTCCTCGGCGGATATCCGGCGGCGGGAACGGTCCGACGTTCGTCCGGGAGGCCGCGAGGATAGAGGGACCTCAGGCGGGGATGCGCCAGCCGGCGACCACGGCGGCGAGACAGCCGAGGCCGATCACCGCCAGCCCGGGGGCGTACGATCCGGTGACGTCGAACAGCGCGCCGACCAGGAACGGCCCGAGGAACCCGCCGAGCTCGCCGACCGCGAACACCAGCCCGACGGCGGTCCCCGTCAGCGCCGGTCCGACGCCCTCCAGTTCCGGGGGGACCATCCGGACGAGCGGGGAGATGCCGCCGACGCCGACGCCGACGACGAGCGCGCCGATCACCGGGAGGACGAACGGCACGCCGGGCACCAGCAGCGTCGCGGTTCCGAGTGCGCAGGCCGCCCCGCAGACGGCGATGACACCTCCCCGCCGGCCGAACCGGTCCGAGACGGCCGGCATCGTCAGCGTGCCGGCCGCCTCGGCGACGACGAACGCGCTCGTGATGCTCGCCGCGAGCGTCGCGGTGACCCCCCGGGCCTGGAGCACCGTCGCCAGCCAGTTCTGTAGCCCGTGGACGATCATGAGGTAGACCACACCGACGACCACCAGCCAGCGCATCGCCGGCGTGCGGAACACCCGCCCGACGTCGCGTTTGAGACCCGTCACCCCGCGGACGCCCCCGTCGGCGCTCGCGTCCGGGTCCTCCGCCGGGTCGTCGGGGATCCGGAGCGCCGAGAGCGGGGTGACGTAGACGACCAGCCACCAGAGCGCGGCGTAGGCGAGCACCCCGACGCCGATGGCCCAGAACAGCGGCCGCCAGCCGCCGAGCATCGGGCCGACGACCCCACGGCCGAGACTGAACGCCGCGGCCGTCCCCGCGAACGACCCGAGCATGTAGATCGAGGAGGGCGTCCCCGACGCGTCGGTCGGGAACAGCTCGGCGACGAGCTTGGGGAGCCCGAACGTGATGGTCGTCCCGCCGATCCCGACGACGACGGTGAGCGCGAGCAGGACGCCGAACGACTCCGCGCTCGCCCGCCCGACCTGGGCCGCGCCGAACAGCACGAGGCCGATGCCGATGGCGCGGTAGGGGCCGATGCGGTCGGTGACGATCCCCGAGAACAGCGCGACGGGGACGTAGGTGAGCGGTACCGCCCCCGTGAGCAGTCCGGCCTGCGTGCTCGTCAGCCCGAGTTCGGTCACGATCTCCGCGAGGTAGGCCGCGACGGAGAACCAGACGAGCATCAGGCTCGTGTACGCGAGCGTTCCCAACCCGAGCAGGCCGTAGCGCAGTCGCGGCCGTCTCACGGGGGCCGTTCCGAGGGGGAGTGCAAGAACGCTCCGGTGGAGCGTCCGCCGTCGCCCGGTGAGCAGTCATTCCCCACCGTGTGCGGTACGTGAACTCGGTGTCCCGACGACGAGCGGCCGTCGTGGGGGCCTCTACGGGTTCGGGAGTTCGGCCGGTTCGGCCGGCTCGGCCAGCGTCTCCCGTCCGTCATCCGCCTCCCCCGGGAACAGCCGGGAACCGATCTCCGAGAGGAGGGTGTTCTCGGCCCGCTTGACGTGTTCGCCGGCCGTCGAACGGTGGACGCCGAGGCGGTCGGCGATGTCCGCGATCGTCACGCGCTCGTCCTCCCGGTAGTAGCCGAGTTCGAGCGCCGCACGGAACGCCCTGGCCTGCCCGTCGGTGAGTTCGGACCGGAGCGGCGCGTGCTGGATCGCCGCCTCGTCGGTTATCGGCCCGATGTCGACGTTGCGGACCACCGCCACGTCGTTGTCGAGCCGCTCTACCGAGTCGAGGAACTCCCGGACGGCCTCCTTGTTCCGCGTGTACACCGTCCAGTTCTCGATGCCGCCGCGGACGTCCACGGTCGGGTGTCGGAAGCAGCCCGCCTGCTCGATCAGATAGCGTATCGAGGGGTTGTCGTCGGAGTACTCGACCTCGCTGATGTAATACTCGGAGGTCGACCCGTCGTCGGAGACCTTCTCCAGACTCTCGGTCGCGGGGTGTGCCCGGAAGTCATCGACGAAGGCGTCGACGGCCGACTGTCTCCCCTCGAAACAGAGCAGTCGTTTCGCTCGACCGTTCATGGACCCGACCCGCCGGACGTTCTTGAATCGGACCGCCGGATGATCGTTCGAGACGTCCGAGACTGGACAGCCGTGATGACGGATGGCCAGTTCTGTCTCCCACATAGGCGTCCCTTGAGGTACTGTCGCAAGTATTTTTCCGATGGTCCAACTCTCTCCTGAAAATCGATGACGTGTGAGCAACTGCCGTTCATTTCGGGATGAAGTGTGGCGATATCAGTATACTTTCGACAGGTATGATGATATTGGTGGTTTAGAAGTCTACACTCGTGAACCAGATATGTCTGGGTCAACGCTTAGGGCGGATTACTCGAGACGATCATCCGCAATGAAAGATATCGAGCGAGCGGATCTCGAGGGACCGAAGATAGACCGGCGGACCGCGGTGAAACTGCTCAGTGCGGCCGGGATGGCCGGCGCGGCGGGCTGTCTCGGCGGTGGCGGCGACGGCGGTGACGGGGCGAGCGACGGCGGCGACGGTGGCGACACCGGTGACGGCGGCGATGGCGGTGACGGCGGGGATGGAGGCACCAGTACCAGCACCGAGGAGAGCGGCACCCCGGCCAGCACCGGCGGGACGCTCACCGCCGGCTGGCTCACCGACCAGATCGAGTTCCTCGACCCTCACATGGTCGACAAGGGGACCCAGATCGCGATCCACTCGAACATCTTCAACGGGCTGTTGAAGATCGACCAGGAGGGCCAGATCGTGGGCGACGCGGCCGAGGACTGGTCGCTGCCCGACGAGTCGACGTTCGTGTTCACCCTCGCCGACGGGATCACGTTCCACAACGGCGAGCCCCTCGACGCCGCGGCGGTCAAGTGGTCGCTCGAACGGCTACAGGGGATGGACACCTCGCCGCACGTCGGGAAGGTCTCGACCGTCGACGAGATCGAGGCCGACGGGCTCGAACTGACGGTCCACCTCAGCCAGCCCTACGCGCCGTTCGTCTCGTTCATGCTCCGGGGTCCCGGCCGAGCCGGGACCATCGTTCCGGAGGTCGCCGACGAGAACCCCGACGAGTTCAACCGGATGCCGATCGGGAGCGGTCCGTTCCAGATGGCCGACCGGTCCCCCGGCGAGTCGCTCACGCTGGAGGCGTACGACGACTACTGGGAGACCGACGCCGACGGCAACTCGCTGCCGTACCTCGACGGCGTCGAGATCCAGCTCATTCCCGAACCGAGTACGATGTGGTCCGCGGTCGAGGGCGGTGCGGTCCAGTACTCCAACCTCATCACCGGACAGTTCGCCCAGCAGGCACAGGGACGGGACGACATCAGGGTCGAGGCCACCAGCTCCGGCGAGTGGAACACGATCGCGCCGCTCTGTACGAACCCCGCCGAGCACACCGAGACCGTCAAGTGGATCAGCGGGTTCGACGAGGTCACCCAGCAGTGGAACGACGAGCCCCCGGCGACCTCGGACCCGCGGGTTCGCCGGGCGATCGCGAAGGCGATCGACCGCGAGGCGATCGTCGAGCGCGCGTGGTTCGGCTTCGCGGTGCCGGCTCACCTCCTGTACAACCCGGCGATCGGCTGGCTCAACGACGCCCTGGGTGGCGAGGAACCCGACGTGGGTCAGTTCTACGATCCCGAGGGCGCACGGGAACTCCTCGACGAGGCCGGCTACACCGGCGACCCGCGCCTCGAGTTCAGCATCCTCGCGCTCCCCGAGGACGAGCGCGAGCTGACGGTCGTCCAGCAGCAGCTCTCGGAGGTCGGCATCGAGATGACGCTCGACATCCAGCAGGCCTCCTCCTACTGGGACAACACCTACCGGTACGAGCAGTCCCTCGTCGCCTACGGCGGCGCGGCCGACGTCGACCCGTGGATGTCGGACTTCAAGCAGCTCGGGATGCCCGACCAGGAGACCGGCGAGGGTGCCTGGCAGCGATCGCTCTACTTCGACGAGGAGTTCTCCGAACTCCTCCACGAGGCGAACGCGTCGCCCGACCTCGAGGAGCGCGCGGGCGTCTACGAGGACGTCGTCGAGAAGTTCGTCGAGGACGCGCCGTTCGCCATGACCACCTTCCCGCTCAACCCGAAGGCGTTCGCGGGGGTCACCGGTGTCGGTGTCCAGGCGGGCCTGAGCAACTTCCACAGCGCGTCGCTGGAGGAGTAGCGTCGACGACCGCGCGCTCGACACTCGACACCCAACTATGACCAGACCCACCCCCTCGCCCGAACGGTCCCGAGCCCCCAGGAGTGCCGATAGATGGGGATGAGACGCTACCTCGCGAAGCGGCTCGTCCACTCGCTGTTCGTCGTCTTCTTCGTGGCGACCGTCGTGTTCGCCGCGGTTCGGTCGATCCCCGGCGATCCGGCCAGGCTGATGCTCGGCGGTGACGCCGACCCGGAGGCGCTCGCGGCGCTACAGGCGGAACTCGGCCTGAACGAGCCGGTGTACGTCCAGTACTTCAGGTGGCTCGGCCGGATACTCAGCGGTGACCTCGGGGATTCGATCCGGACGGGACAGTCTGTCCTCGAACTCCTGATCGACGTCGCCGAGCCCACGCTGAGCATCGCGGGGCTCGGGATGGCCATCGCCCTCGTGATCGCCATCCCGACCGGCATCATCAGCGCGGTGAAACGCTACGAGATCGAGGACTACCTCTCGACGCTCGTGGCCTTCTTCGGGATCAGCATGCCGAGCTTCTGGATCGGCATCGTCCTGATCCTCGTCGTCGGGGTGAACGTCGAGTTCCTCCCGACGTTCGGTTACACGTCGATCGAGGAGGGGGTCGTCCCGTGGCTCCAGTCGATCCTGCTCCCGTCGATCGCCGTCGGGGTGCCCTACGGGGGGATCCTGATGCGGATGATGCGGTCGTCGATGCTGGAGGTGCTGAACCAGGACTACATGCGGACCGCCCGGGCGAAGGGGCTGAACTCCAACCTGGTGCTGTTCAAACACGGGCTCCAGAACGCGCTCATCCCTGTCGTGACGCTCGCCGGCATCTTCCTCGCGGTGGTCCTCGGCGGCGTCGTCGCCGTCGAGATCGTCTTCGGGATCCGGGGGCTCGGCCGGCTGCTCATCGGATCGATCAACCGCCGCGACTTCCCCGTGATTCAGGGGACGGTGATCGTCATCTCGTTCGCATTCGTGTTCATGAACCTGATAGTCGACGTACTCTACACTATGATAAACCCGCGTATCACGTACGGCGGTGGTGAGTGACCGTGTCGACCGACGTCGGAACGGACAGCAGTCGGATCTTCGGGATCCGGAGCGACCTCGCCGAACGGTTCATCACCACGGTCAGGCGCGACCTGAAGGCGAAGATCGGCGTCGTGATCGTGGTGACGTTCGCGCTCGCGGCGATCTTCGCCCCGGAGCTCGCGCCGCACGACCCGATGGCCCAGGAGTTCGTCCCGCTCGACCCGCCGGCGCTGGCCAGCGAGACGCCGCTGGGCACCGACTCGTTCGGGCGCGACCTCCTGTCGCGGCTGATGTACGGCGCGCGGATCAGCCTCGGTATCGGGCTCGGCGCGGTGCTGTTCGGTGCCGGGCTCGGCGTGACCCTCGGGCTGGTCGCCGGGTTCTACGGCGGCTGGATCGACGACCTGCTGATGCGGAGCGTCGACGTGATGTGGGCGTTCCCGTGGCTCCTGATCGCCATCATGCTGGTGGCCGTGTTCGGACAGGGGCTCTGGAACGTGATCATCGCGGTCGGGTTCGCCTACATCGACGACTTCGCCCGGATCACCCGCGGCGAGGTGCTCTCGATACGCTCGGAGGAATACGTGCTCGCGGCCGAGAGCGTCGGGCTGAGCGACGTCGAGATCATCGTCGAGGAGGTGTTCCCGAACACGGTCGCGCCGATCATCGTCCAGTTCACGGTGCTGGTCGCGCGGGCCATGCTCGCGGAGGCGACCCTCTCGTTCCTGGGGCTCGGCGTGAAGCCCTCGACGCCGACGTGGGGGGCGCTGCTCGGCCAGGGCCGGAACTTCATCACGCAGGCGTGGTGGATCTCCATCCTGCCCGGGGTTCTCATCATGATCACCGTGCTCGGTATCAACCTCTTCGGGGACGCGCTGCGCGACGCGTTCGACGTCAGGGAGACGGATACGGAATGAACGACAACGAACCACTACTGGAGGTAGAGGACCTCCACACGACGTTCGAGACGGAGGAGGGCGAAGTGCCCGCCGTCGACGGCATCTCCTTCGCCGTCGACCGCGGCGAGGTGTTCGGCGTCGTCGGCGAGTCGGGCTCCGGCAAGTCGGTGACCGCGCTGTCGATCCTCGGGCTCCTGGACGGTGCCCGCGTCGAGGCCGACGCGATCAGGTACGACGGGGAGGACCTCCTCGGGATGTCCGACGCGGGGATGCGCCAGGTCCGCGGTAACCGCATCAGCATGATCTTCCAGGACCCGATGAGCAGCCTGAACCCGGTGATGACCATCGGCGAGCAGATCGCCGAGGTCGTCCGCCACCACGGCGAGACCGGCGAGCGGAAGGGGTTCTGGAGCGAGATGAAGCGCAAGTACGTCACCGGGACGGACGAGGGGAGCCCCTCGTGGATGCGGGCGGTCGAACTCCTCGAGACCGTGGGCATCCCCGAACCCGCCCAGCGGGCCCACGAGTACCCCCACCAGCTCTCCGGCGGGATGAAACAGCGCGTGATGATCGCCCAGGCCCTGGCCGGCGACCCCGACCTGCTCGTCGCCGACGAGCCGACCACGGCGCTCGACGTCACCATCGAGGCCCAGATCCTCAACGAACTGCTCGATCTCCGCGACGAGTTCGACCTCTCGATCATGCTCATCACCCACGACCTCGCGGTCGTCCGCGAGACCTGCGACCGGGTGGCGGTGATGTACTCGGGCGAGCTGATGGAGACGGCCGACACGGCGACGCTGTTCGATGACCCGCGACACCCCTACACTCGCGGGCTCATCAACTCGATTCCCCGGGTCGACGACGACCGCGAGTGGCTCGACGCCATCGAGGGAAACGTCCCCGAGCCCGCGAACAAGCCCACGGGCTGTCCGTTCCGGGACCGGTGTGAGGCCGCGTTCGCGCTCTGTGACCAGCCGCTCGTCGGCTACCGGGGCGAGCAGCCGGGCCACACGACCTGGTGTCACCTCTACAACGACGCCGTCGAGTACGACGGCGAGGACGCGAGGGTCCTCGATCCGGATCGCGCGCGGGAGGACATCGAGAAACACGAGGCGGAGGGGGACGTCCCCTATCGCCCGCAGTTCGGGGGTGAGTTCGCGTGAGCACCGACACGCCACGGCGGGCCGAGGAGTCACGGGAGCGGAGCGATTTCGAGGGGACGGGTTCGCCGCTGCTCGAGGCCGAGGGGCTGAAGAAGCACTTCACGGTCGAACAGGGGTTCTTCGACCGGCTCCTGGGCGAGGAACGGTTCGTCCACGCCGTCGACGGCGTCGATCTGCGGCTCGGCGAGCGGGAGACGCTCGGCGTCGTCGGCGAGTCAGGCTGTGGCAAGTCCACGCTCGGCCGGACGCTCGCGCGGCTCTACGAGCCGACCGAGGGGACCATCCGTTTCGACGGCGAGGACATCTCCGAGGCCGGCGGGAAACGACTGAAGCGGCTCCGAAAGGACGTGCAGGTCATCTTCCAGGACCCGCTCTCCTCGCTCAACCCCCGGAAGACCGCGGGCGAGATCGTCGCCAAGCCGCTCGCTGTCCACGACATCGCCAGCGGCGAGGCCCGCGAGGAGCGCGTCGCCGAACTGTTCCGCGAGGTCGGCCTCTCACCGGACGTGGCCGACCGCTACCCCCACGAGTTCTCGGGCGGACAGCGACAGCGCATCGGCATCGCGCGGGCGCTGGCGGTCGAACCCCGGCTGATCATCGCCGACGAACCGGTGAGCGCGCTCGACGTCTCGGTCCAGGCCCAGATCATCAACCTGATGAAACGCCTGCAGGACGACTACGGCCTCTCGTACGTGTTCATCGCCCACGACCTGTCGGTCGTGCGGCACGTCAGCGACCGGATCGCGGTGATGTACCTGGGGAACGTCGTCGAGGAGGGCCCGACCGATGCGATCTTCGGCGATCCACGACACCCCTACACCCGGTCGCTGCTGGCGGCCATCCCCAGCGTCGAGGGGAAGGCGGGACGGCGGACGGTCCCGCTGGAGGGGAACCCGCCGAGCCCCATCGACCCGCCGTCGGGCTGTCCGTTCCACACCCGGTGTCCGGAGTACATCGGCGGCGAGTGTGAGGCCGAGACGCCGCCGCTGGCTCCCGTCGACGGCGACGAGACCGACGGGTCCGACGAGGCCCACCTGGCGGCCTGCCACTGGAACGACCGCGATCCCGTCGAGCGGCGTCAGCAGAGCCCCTACGACGGTGAGACACCGGGCCGGTAGCGACGAGCGTCCGGTCGCTCTACGTGCTCTACTCGCTCGGATCGTCGGCGTCGGTATCGTCCATCCGGTGAGCGTGAACACCGCGCCGAAGTGGTTCCCAGGTCAACGGGAGTTCACGACGGGTGTCGGGACGATGGCGTCGCGGGGGCGCGGCGCTCGGGCTCCGAGGACCGCCGACGAGCGGTGATCCGACCGGAGGTACCACGGTCACGTCGGGCGAGGCTGCCCGGCGACTCTACTCGCCGACGGCGTCGAGGTATACGTCGATGAGTTCGCTCTTCAGGTGCCCCCCGTGGAGGTGGACCCGGAGCCCGTTCCGGTCCTCGCAGTCGAACCCACAGAGCGGACAGTCGAACGCGGTCAACCGCCTCATATCCCTTCGTACCGCCGGAGCGAGCATAACTCTGTCCCGGGATCCTCCTCGCGCGGTCGCCGGCCGGCACTCGTTCCTCCGGCCGCCGCCCTATCGCCCTGCCCACGCACCTGCACCGCCCGCTCGGCAGTGGCCCGTCGGTCTGCGGTGGGACACACCCTCGCTACCCACCGTTCGGATGACCGTTCGCGAGAGGGACGTGACCTCCCGCCGAACGTGTTCGGGTGGATCTCGAATCATCGCTATCTGATACTTCAGATCCCCATATAATCAAAATGTAGTATTGTTTTAATTGAATCACGAATACACTAAGAGAAAAGCTTAATAAATACCCTCTTAATGGACTTTCCAGTGAAAGGCGACCGAAAGTGGGTCGACACGGCTCGGACGGCGGTCCGGACGTCGGGACCACGACCTGCCTACCGTTCCACGGGGTCAGATAGACCTATCAGGAATATGATTGCATCGCTGCGAGGTACGCCCCGCCACGTCGTGAGGGCTGGCGGATCACGTACTTCAAGACTACGCTTCCGACCGGCCTCGCCCGCTCGCGTGCCACCGGGCGTACTGGCCACTCGTGACCGACGAGACGGGCCACACGGTCGGTAACTGCGCGCCGGTCGGACGGCACCGTACATCGACTCCACGACCAGTGACATCACCGGGCCGAGAGCGCGGTCTCCCCGTGGGAGTCCTCACTCGTGGTCCATCCGGTTCGACGGCGGCGAACGCGTCGAGCCCATCCCGTTGGAGCAACGTGGTTCGACTCCACGTCGGGACCTCTGATGAGTGCAGAATCAGAAGGCGGGAGTGATCGTATCGAGACCCTGGAACAGCGCGTCGCCGAGCTGGAGTCGACCCTCGAGGAGAGGGGCAGCAGTTCGACCCGTCGGCGGGTCCTCGGTGGACTGGCCGGCGCGGGGATCCTCGGTATGGGAAGCGCTAGCGCGTCGGCTCAGCCGAACACCGGCTCCGCCCGGTCGGCCGGGGGCGCATCGAGCGCCGAGGATCTGGACGAGTCGACGTCATCCCTCGGTATCCAGGACGATCCGAGGGGGACAGCTATCGTCGGCTCGCACAATCCGAATATGCCGGCCAAGGGTCTGTCCTCCAGGATAGAGAGGGCGCTCTCGAACGGCATCCGGAACATCGACGTCCGCGGCGCGTGGACGATGGGGAGCGGGCTCGAAATCTCGTCGGCGAAGTACGCGCCCCACCCGATCAACCTGGACTGTACCGGTGCGACCATCACCTATCGCGGGTCCGGCTGGTGCATCACGAACGACAATTCGAACAACTTCCGCCCTCAGAACAGAGGTGGCATCCTCAGACTCCACGGAGGTCTGTGGAGAGGGAGGGGTAAGCCCCGTGGATGGTTCCGTGGCGTCGACGTCTCCCACAACGAGATCTGTCCGACGATGGTTCGATCCTTCAAGGGGGGCTCGTTCAGGGTCCTTCGACCGGAGGTAAACAAGAATCGGGGGTTCGGATCAGGCCTCTCGGCCACGCGGCGGGTCGGAACTGCAGCTATCCAGCTCGAGGAGGGCGGGATGAACATGAAACGAAAGCGGTGGACCGGTGGAGGCTGGTGTGAAAGTAACAGAATCGGCGGCAAGTTCATGGGGGTCGACACGGGTGTTCGGGGGGTCGCCTCACGAGGGAACTCGTTCCAGGGGAACTTCATCGACCGGATCGGTCTCGGTGACGTCGAGAACTACGGTCTCGATCTCTCGGGGAACTGGATGGAGTGCAAGTTCGACAAGATAGAGATGACCACGTCATCCGAGGGGGCGGCCGTCTTTCGCCACAATGGGAACATGGGCGGCAGCGTGATCACCGCTCCGGAGGTCGAGGACGCGGCGTCCAACCTCAACAACTACTCCTACGTCGAGATCGGGCCGTTCGCCACGGAAGGCCCCCAGACCATCGGCGGGTTCTGGACGAGTCCGTCGAACCAGACCTTCATCAAAGACCCGTTCGCCGGGGGGAACAAACAGCCACCCTGGGGTCACTTCGCCAGCCGGATGATCGACGGGGCGTTCTACTTCGAGCGTTACTCTCGGAACGGGTCACAGCGGTTCGGCCTCACGTCGAACGGCTTCGAGTTCAGCACGTCCAACAACGCCCGCAACTGGAACACCCAGTTCAGGATCGGCAACTCGGGGAACACACAGCGGTGAACGGCCGGCCGTGAGACCTCCGGATCGTAACACCGGACTCGACCGGACATCGCCCGTATCACGGTGACGGTTCGGGGCACAGTCGGTGCCCCACCCTGACGACGGACAGCGGTTGAACGGATCGGACGTAGACGCCGACGGCTCTCCTCGACGAGATCGTTACAGGAGGGACGGATCACACTCCGACCCTCGCAGTCGAACCCGGGGAACGGGCGATCGAACACGTTCGACTGCCCCGTATCTCCTGGCACCTCGGGGAGGGGGCTCCTCCCCGGGAGCTTCCCGCGTTCGTCGCTCGACCGGTGTCGGACGGGACTCGACCGAGACTGCCGGGGCCCGAGACCGGCTCAGAAGGGGAACTCGAAGCCCGCGTTCAGCATGAACCCGCTGTAGGGTGCTCCGGGAAACAGCGGCGAGTTGACCTTCTCCCACCTGTGGACCGGGTCCTGAATCCCCTTTCGGACCCCCAGGGTGTTGATCCCCGCGCCGAGGTTGAGCCTGATCCCGCTGGGGCGGTGCCGAAACCCGGCGTGAGCGCGAGCTCACCTCTGTCGAGCTCGGGGTGGCGAATGAGTGCCGGATCGTACACGGGGAGTTCGTCGCGACTCGTGCCGTACTGGAGACCGGCCGGTGTTCAGTTCCATGCTCGCACCCACCTGTTCGAGGAAGACGTCCCCGAACAGTTCCGGGCCCAGTCGTGCTTCGCGAGGTCGACGTTCAGATCGAGTGCGGCCGTCAGCCCGTGGTCCGTCCCGCCACTCCACGGGGTCGGGAGGGGGCCGGTGTCGATCCCGGCGAGCGAGAGGAAGTTGTGGTCGTTCCGGTAGATCGTCTCGAGCGTCCCGAGCTGTAGCCTGAGCCGTCCGATGTTCTGCGTTTCGACGTCGCCCAGTTCGCCCGTCGCGCCGACGGTGTTCTGTCCGACCTCCAGGGCGAAGTGATCGCCGCGAGATAGCTCGAGTCCCGAGTGGCGCTCGAAGCGACTGCCGCTCGTCGGCCGACCGAACACGTACCTCGGTCCGAGACCGATCTCCGTCTCGGTCTTCGACGCGAGGTAGTCGTTGTACTCCGTCCGGGAACTCCCTCGGATGGCCGTCCCGATCCGGTCGGGTCGATCCCCCCGTAGCTGACCTGTCTGAGGTCCTCTAAACAGAGGAACGACCGGACCGCCGACTCGACTTCCGGACCGAACGGACCGTTGCTGCTCGCTTCCTCCGGCGGAACCGACAGCCCGAACGGGTCCGGTCCCGGTTCCGATCCTGTCTCCGATTCTCGGCGTGTGTGACTCGGAACCTGCTTCGAGACGCCCGGTGCGGTAACGCGGTGCGATATGCGGGTCCGTGGCTCGAAGGAGTAACGGGAGGTAGATCGATCGGTCTCACGAGCGGGCACCCGTCGAGAGGCCGGTGCCGGATGACTCGTGTGAGCATCACGTCGGATACACCCCTGCGGGGCCGTGAGCGAACGGTACTCCGACCACGACATCCCGGGGGGAGCACGCCCCGGGAACGAGTTCCGATCCCGCGGTCGTATGACTGACGAAGCACCAGCACGGAGGATCCGGTATGGCGCAAGCCGAACCGACGACCGTGACCGGCGAACAGGTCCTCCTACTGGATTCCGGCGGCGGGGTCTGCCGGCCGATCCTAGGGTTTCCAATCGATCGTGGGCTCGTGACCGGGGCGTCCGGCGACGGGAAGCGTGATGGTGTCGGGGTCGAGAAACCCCCGGACCGGATATCTCTACGACCCTTCGCCGACAGCGACGGGGAACGCCGGTGGCACGAGAGAGCCGACGAGACGCTCGACGCCGGTGCGGACGGGACATGTGATCGTCAGGCCGAACCCGAACGCGCCGCGAAACCCACCTCCCTCGTGCTCGGAACCCCTGGGGTCGTCCGACAGGCCCAGCAGCGCCCAGTGGCCGACTTCGACGTGAACGCGGTGGCGGACGACAGGGGACGCAACCGGCGGCCGGAGCGGCCCGAAGCGATCCCGGAGGGGCTCTGAGGATGGCGGACAGCGTTCCCGCGCGACTGGGGTTGCATCGCTTCCATCCCTGGAGCTGGGTCGCCGGCGCGCTCGTCGGCGCGAACCTGACCGACCTTCTGTACAGCCCCAACGCGGTGACCCTGGTGATCCTCGTCGCCGCCGTGGGATGGACGCTCTACCTCTGGTACAGCGACCGCCGGGAATCGTCGTCGGAAGGGATCGCCGACACCTGAGAGGAGCGCCGGGCCACGGTTGCCCGGAACCGCCAAGACTACCGCCCCCGCGAGACTGCTCACCGTAGGACGGCGACGGGTCCGAACCCCTGGGGGATTTCAGATCCGGAGTAGATGGATCCCGATCTGGTATCGGGGCCGCGTTCACCTTCGGTATCCGAGCGCGGTGGCGCGGTGTCGTCTACGAGTTTCGGGTTCGAAGAAGCGTCGGGATGGGGACGGAGGGATTTGAACCCCCGATCGACTGATATCTCCGGCGTGCGCCTCGGTTCTCCAGAGGGTCGTCAACGCGGCGCGGTGATCAGCCGGCCGCTCGGTATATCAGTCTGGAGTCTCGTCACCGGGCGCGTGACCTCTGGAGTCAGTCGCCATGCCTGGCTTGGCCACGTCCCCTCGCACTGCGGTAGCCCCGAGTCCTGTAAAGGGGTTTCGGTTCCCCTACCGAGCCGTACAAGCCGTCCGGGGCCCGAACGACGACATGGCCGGCGACCGCACCGACGCGCCCGAGGGGGCCGTCTCGCTCACCGTCCGCGACGGCGACGGGGAGACCACCATCGACGTCGAACCGGGCCGGAACCTCCGGGCGGTCCTCCTGGAGCACGGCTTCGACGTGTACGGACGCGTCTCGCGACACGCGAACTGCGGCGGGCGAGGGCTCTGTGGGACCTGCGGAGTCCGGATCGAGGACGGTCCCGAGCCAGCCCACTGGCACGACCGTGCGGCGGCGCGGTGGGGTTACCCCCGACTCTCGTGTCAGGTGACAGTCAAGTGGGGTATGACCGTCGAACTCGTCGAGAAGGTCGTCTGGGGGCAACTCCGTCCCCGGCCGTAGCTCCGCTTCTCAGCACGCGGGAACGAGAGCGTCCGTATATCCGCCCGCGAGACCACACTCCCGGTGGTGAACGAGCATGGGAACGGGAACGTCCTCCGGGGGGTCGAAAGGTGAAGAAACGCTCGTCGACCTCTCCCCGCTACCCTACGGGGCGGGAGCGGTCGCGGGCGTCTGTGCGGTCCTGTTCGGCTACCTGGTGACGGTGTTGCTGACCGCGACGCGGGCGCTCGACGCGATCGGCGGGGCCGCCCCGACGGGCGGCCTCGCGGGCCTGACCGGCTGGAAAGCGGTCGGGTGGCTGTTCTACGGCGCTCACGGCGTCGCGGTACGGTTCTCGACGACCGCCGGGGTCACGAGCGTCGACTTCGTCGGGACGAGCGGTGGATCGCTCGTGTTCCTCTACGTCGTGCCGCCGGCCACACTCCTCCTCGCGGGCGGTCTCACCGCGGCTCGGGCCGGCGCGAGGCGACCGAAGCGGGCGGCCGCGTCCGGCGCGACCGTCGTGGTCGGCTACGCCGTCGCGCTGCTCGCGGGGAGCGTCCTCCTCGGCGCGACGTTCGACGGGGCGACCGCGACCCCCGGTCTCCCCCTCTTCTCGGCGGTGGGGTACCCGCTCGTCTTCGGCGCGATGGGCGGCGTCGCGGCCGCAGCGCTCTCGACGCCGTCCGCCGCCGAGCGGGCGAACGGGACGAGCGAGTCGTCCGACGGCTGAGCCGGGTCGTCGGCCACGGATCGGGTTCCGGGTGGACACACCCGTAGAGGAGTCGTGAGCCCGGAGCCCGGAGCCCGAAGACCGGGAACCCGAGTCTTCGCCGACCGGTGACCGGCCCGTCCGTCGTCGCTCAGTCGTGCGTGAGCACGTCGAGGACCGTCGGTCCGGCCTCGGCGACGGCTTCGGTGACGGCCACCTCGATTCCCTCGGGGTCCTCGATCAGTCGGCCGGACGCCCCGTGGCTCTCGGCGTTGGCGGGAATGTCGACCGGCGGGTCGAAGTCCATCCCGACGAAGTCGTAGTCGTCCTCCTCGCCCCCGAACAGCCGGAGGGTGTTGTCCTTCAGGATGCGGTAGTTCCGGTTGTCCGGGACGACCACCGTGAGGTCGACGTCGTACCGCGCGGCGGTGTAGAGCGACTGCGGGTAGTAGAGGTACGACCCGTCGCCGACGAGCGCGAGGACGTCGTGCGGATCGGGGCTCTCGCGCTCGGCGATGGCCGTCCCGATGGCTGCCGGGAGGCCGTACCCGAGCCCACCCCCTCGATTCGCCGTGTACTGACCGGGTTCGAACTCCCAGGTCTCGCGTAGCGCGCCGGCGCTCGTCGGTGCCTCCGCGACGACGAGCGCGTCGGGAGCGGCGGCGTGCATCGCCGTCGCGAGCTGCTCGTCGGACGCCCGCGGGTCCGACGTGTTCCCGCCCTCCCCCGTGTCGGCCTCGCGTTCCAGTCGCTCCCTCGTCCGCTCGACGGCCTCGGTTCGCGGCTCGCGCTCCTCAGTCGAGATGCGCTCTTCCAGGCGGTCGGCGAGCCGATCCATCACCGATCCGGGGTCGCCGAGGAGCGCGATATCGGCGACGTGGTTCTTCCCGAGCTCCCAGGCGTGGTTCGAGACGTGGACGGTCGTGGCGCTCGATGGGACGTGTTCGAGCTCCGGCGGGTTCGTCGTGGTGTTCGAGACCACGCCGACGAAGACCACTGTATCAGAATTGAGTAGTTCGGCCGCCAGTTCCTGATCGCGGGGCAGCCGGCCGAACCAGGCGTCGTGACCGGCGGGGAAGGCGACCTCGCTCGCCTTGAACTCCCCGTGGGCCCGCATCCCGCCGGCGTCGGCGAGTCGACCCGCGGCCGCCACCGCGTCCGGGCCCGTGCGGGCGACGAGGTCGCCCACGACGAGCACGGGCTCGTCGGCCGACGCGATCTCCGCCGCGGCCCGATCGATCGCCGCCGAGTCGCCCTCGCCGGCGTTCGGTATCGACCCGAGCCGCTCGGGTTCGGCGTCCGTCTCGGCGGTCATCACGTCGAACGGGAGCGAGAGGAACACCGGTCCCGTCGGTGGTGTCAGCGCGACGCGGAACGCCCGGCGGAGCATCGTCGGCAGCGCGTTCACGTTCGTCACCTCCGCGCTCCACTTCGTGAACTGGTCGGCCATCGCCACGAGGTCGGCCCCGAGGTTGGGCTCGTGGTACGCGTGGTCGGTCGGGTGCTGGCCCGCGGTGACGACCAGCGGCGCGCCCGTTCCCACCAGGCTGGAGTCGAAGACGTTCCCGAGCCCGTGTGCGACCCCGGGGCCGATGTGGAGGTTGACGACCCCCGCAGGGTTCACGTCGGGAGCGTCGTGGGCGTGCTGTGCTCGTCTCTTGGCGTACCCCGCGGCCATCCCCACCGCGACGTCCTCGTGGACGGCCAGCACGTACTCGAGGTCACTTCCCCCGAGCGTGTTCATGATCGGGAGCTCCGTGGTCCCCGGGTTCCCGAACAGGTGCGATACGCCGTAACGCTCCAGGGCCCCGGTGAACAGGTCCGCGCCAGTCTGTGGCATGCACCGGAGTCGGTAGCCCTCCGTTTATCGCTTTCGTCGGCACGCGCGACCGTTGGACGACGATCGGTGATGCTCCTCGTCGAGCAGGCCCCGAAACGGGAGGGTCACGATCGGTACGGGCCGTCGCAGGGATGGTTGGCTCCAGTTACCCGGATATCTCCCGAAAGGTGTCGTTCCCGCACTTGCACCTCCCGTCGGTTCCGGCGGGGTGGAGCGCCCCCGCGTTCGACCCGTAGACCGCGTAGATACTCCCGCACTCGATGCACCGACCGAACGAGTCCGGACGGACCGCTTCGTTCTCGCTGTTCTGTACGTGTATCCGGTATCCGACGTCCGTGGACGCCTCGCGCCCGTGGGGAGGCACGGGAGCCCACCGGAACGGCAGACCTCCTCGGGGCTGTGCGACGCCATCCGATCGGCCTCGATACGCATCCCCGGGGCCGCCGTGAGGGCGTGCTCCACGAACGATCCGGTCGGGATGCGGAAATCGCCGACGACACTCATACGAGGAGCAGGACGCCCGAGCGAATCAGTCCGGGGACGGCCGCCCGCTCACTCGCCCCTGTCGGTCTCCTTCCAGCTACACTCCTGGCACTTGTACCCCGTGACGAACTCCGTCACCGAGGGCATGTACCCCACGCTGATGACGTCCCCGCCACACTCCGGACACTCGCGGTCCGTGTCCTCGATACCCTCGGTGTCCATCACCGGCTCCCCTTCGATGAGTTCGGCGAGTTTCTTGGGCGTGACCATCCGGCCCTCGACGACGCGGTTGTCGGCCATACCGCCGCTGGGACGGGGACGGTGTTATGGCTGTCCTTGCGTCCCTACAGCCACGGCGCTCGGTCACCGTCGGAGATGCCCGGGCTCCCGCCCGAGTCCTCGTCGTCGGGCTCGTCGGTCGCCGCCCCGACGGGCCGGGGTTCGGGTTCCCGTTCCTCGCCCTCGACGTCGGGGTCCGCGTCCGGGTCGTCCCGATCGCCGCCGTCGGCGACCGGCCCGGCCGTCTCCTCGGGGTCGATCGGGTCGCCCCGGCCGTCCGGGTCGAACGCGAGCAGCGAGGTGATGGCGAGTACCGCCAGTGCGATGGGCGCGTCGATGGGCCCGAGGATCGAGAACGGGAGCACCCCGAGCGCGACGGCGCTCCCGAATCGGAACCGGTCGATGTCGACCGCGCCGCGGAGCCAGGGGCCGAAGACGGCCACCGAGAGAGCGAACCCGACGCCGACGCCCGCGGCGGCGACCCCACGCGCGACCAGCATCGGGTCGGCGACGAACGTGACGGTGACGTTCGAGAGGTCGAGGCTGGCGACGAGACCGAGCAGGATCACGGTGCCCGGACTCGGGAGGTACTCGCCGATGGTGGCGCTGGCGGTCTTCGCGGCGACGGCCAGGATGACCAGCGCGGCGAACCGCGTGAAGATCTCCATGCGGAGCATCGACTCGATGGTCGGCGCGACGGCCGCTTCGAGCGCCGCGAGGCCGAGCAACGGGATCCCCACCAGCAGGACACCCTGAACCTGCTCGCGGCGGGTCCCCTCCATCTCGGCGAGGACGACCGCGAGGGTCGCGCTGCCGCCAAATATCAGGAGTCCCACCTCGAGGATACCGAGCGCCGAGTCGACGGCTCCTGCGAGCAAGAGTGCGGGGAAGATGCCGTCGATCAGCGGGAGGGCCATGACGGTCGCGAGGAGCTTCGTCCCGTCACCGACGTGTGACTCGAGACGGAGCGCGACCGGGTGGCGCGAGACGCTCATCCGTCAGGCTCGTTGGCCGTACCCCGTGGCCGACGGGTGGGATGCGGCGCGACACCTGCCGTCCCCGCAGTCGGCCGCGCGGGCCGACCGGTAGGCGCGGACGAAGACGGACCGGCGATAGCCGTCGCCGGCGAGGTGTCGAGAGCCCGCGAACTCCGAGCCGAATGTATCCCCGTCCCAGGTCGCGAATGTAAACGTCTCGCCGGCAGGGTCGCTCGGCTCCCCGGCGATACGCGGCGCGATGGGACTGTCGGAGTCCATACCCGAACCAAGAGTTGATTTAATCATAAGCGTTGTGTGAGTCTCGTTTCCACGCGTCGACCTTCGAGCGTACGGAACCCCCACACGGCGACCTGAAGGCCGGGCTGACGCCCCTCTGCGCGGGGCGATGTACAGGTGTACACGCTATTGGGTGCAGTTGACGGGTACGGTACGGTACGGCACGGTACGGTACGGTCGCGCGGTCCGATTCCATCTCGCTACCTCCGGCGGCGTCACGCCAGCGGTTCACACGCCCCCGGAGGCTCGCAACGTTTTTCCCACAGCCTGCCGGACGGTTTACATGGCGAAGGACCCCCGTCCCTTTTCATCGAAGCTGGAGGTTCCGGAGGCGCTGACGTTCGACGACGTGCTCCTGCGACCCAAGGAGAGCCGCGTCGAACCGGACGACGCCGACACGGCGACGCGCGTCTCGACGAACGTCGAGCTGAACGTCCCCGTCCTCTCGGCGGCGATGGACACCGTGACCGAGGCGGAACTGGCCATCGAGATGGCCCGCCTCGGCGGTATCGGGGTGCTCCACCGGAACATGACCGTCGAGGAGACGGCCGAGCAGGTAGAGCGCGTCAAGCGCGCGGACGAACTCGTCATCCGCGACGTCGTCACCGCCTCGCCCGGCCAGACCGTCCGCGAGGTCGACGAGATGATGGGTCGCGAGGGCGTCTCCGGCGCGCCCGTCGTCGACGAGGACGGGACCGTCCTCGGCATCATCTCGGGGACCGACATCCGCCCGTACCTGGAGGTCTCGGACCGCGACGAGGTACGGGACGCGATGACGAGCGAGGTCATCACCGCTCCGGAGGGCGTCACCGCCCGCGAGGCGCTCGAACTCATGTACGAGCACAAGATCGAGCGCGTCCCCATCGTCGACGAGGACGAGCGGCTCGTCGGCCTCGTCACGATGCAGGGCATCCTCGCCCGCCGGGAGTACGACGCCGCCGCCCGCGACGAGGAGGGGGCACTGCGGGTCGGTGTCGCCGTCGGGCCGTTCGAGGCCGACCGCGCGCAGGCGGCCGACGAGGCCGACGCGGACGTCCTGTTCATCGACTGCGCCCACGCGCACAACCGGAACGTCGTTGACTCCGCTCGAACGATCAAGGAGGAGGTCGACGCGGACGTCGTCGTCGGGAATGTCGGCACGCGCGAGGCCGCCGAGGCGGTCGTCGACTTCGCCGACGGCGTGAAGGTGGGTATCGGCCCCGGGTCGATCTGTACGACACGAGTCGTCACCGGCGCGGGGATGCCCCAGATCACCGCCGTCTCGGAGGTCGCCGACGTCGCCGGCCCGGAGGGCGTGCCCGTGATCGCCGACGGCGGTATCCGCTACTCCGGCGACGCGATCAAGGCGGTCGCCGCCGGTGCCGACGCGGTCATGCTCGGGTCGTACTTCGCGGGCACCAAGGAGGCCCCGGGGAGGGTGATCACGATGAACGGCAAGCGCTACAAGCAGTACCGCGGGATGGGCTCGGTGGGCGCGATGCAGTCCGGCGGCGGCGACCGTTACCTCAAGGAGGAACAGGAGGACGAGGAGTTCGTCCCCGAGGGTGTGGAGGCCGCCACACCCTACAAGGGCCCCCTCGAATCCGAACTCCACCAGCTCGTCGGCGGGATGCAGTCCGGGATGGGCTACGTCGGCGCGGCCACGATACCGGAGTTCAAACAGCGTTCGGAGTTCGTTCGCGTCTCCTCGGCCGGCCAGACCGAGGGTCACCCCCACGACGTCGTCATCACCGACGAGGCACCGAACTACAAGCCGAACGAGTAGACGCCCGGTCCCCGGCCTATCCGGACCCCCGGCGCGGATCCGGGTGTAACTCCTACTCCTCGTCCCGCCGGGTGGCCCCCCCGTCGGACTCGACGAACCGCTCGGTGCCCTTCCTGACGAGCGCGGGGAACCGCCGTGAGAGGTAGAGACCTACTCTCGTCTGCCAGTCGGCCGTGATCACCGTCCCGGTCGATTCGATCCGCTCGGCGAGCTTTCGCCCCACGTCCGCCGGGTCGCGCATCAGGTACGACGGGTAGCCGATCTCCGCCGCGGACCGGGTGTTCATCAGCGGCGGGTGCATCAGCGTACACCAGACGTCCTCGTGCCGGAGTTCGAGCCGAAGGGAGCGGACGAGTGCCTCTATCGCCCCCTTCGTGGAGGCGTACCCGGAGAGCCCCGGGTGGCCGACGAGCCCGGCACCCGAGCTCACGTTGTGGACGATGCCCTCGTTCCGGGCACGCATGTGCGGGAGGACGGCCCGGAGCGTCCGGACGTACCCGAAGTAGTTCACCTCGAACTCCCGGCGGGTGTCCTCGACCGTCCGCTCCTCGAACGGGGCGAACTCGAACACCGAGGCGTTGTTGACGAGGACGTCGATCCGGTCCCACCGGTCGAGGACTCCTTCGATCGCCGCCTCGACTTCCTCGTCGCCCGTCACGTCACAGTCGTGGAAGCGAATCCGGTCGGGGTGACGCTCCTGGAGCGGCCGGAGCTGGTCCCCCTCGACGTCCAGCCCCGCGACGCGGTAGCCGCTCCGGAGGAGCGCGAGCAGCAGGTGGTAGCCGAGCCCTCCGTTCGCGCCGGTGACCACGACGACTCGTCCATCCTCGGAAGCACTCATGCGAGACGGACGACCCGCGGCCACATTACCCTGGTCACGGGTGTTCCGGGTCCACGACTGGCGTTCGGAGCGTCCGTGTGGAGGACGGGACTAGAAGTACTCCGCGAGTCTGTCCGCGGCTTCCTCGACCCGGGGCGTCACGAGCGCGAACCGGAGCCAGTCGGCCCGGGATTCCCCGAACGCGCTCCCCGGCATGCCGGCGACGCCCGCCTCGTCGATCAGCCGCTCGACGTTCTCCGTCGTCCCCGGGAACCCCTCGAAACGCGCCATCGCGTAGAACGCCCCGTCGGGAGCCGTGTACTCCGCGCCGGCGGCGTCGAGCGCGTCCGTGAACGTCTCGACGCGTGCCTCGAGCGTCCGACGGCTCCGGTCGTGATACTCCTGCTCCGTGGTCCGTAACGCGTGGAGCACGGCGTACTGTGACGGTCGGGGCCCCGCCGTGGTCGTGAGCATGTGTCGGTCGCGGGCGTCGTCGGCGACTTCGGTGGAGGGGAACACCCCGTATCCGACGCGAAAGCCCGTGATGGCGAACGTCTTCGAGAACGATTTGGTGACGATCACGTCCTCCGAGTCGGACTCCAGCGCGCTCGCGAACCGCCCGGAGAAGTCGAACTGGTCGTACACCTCGTCGCTCACGAGGAGGAAGTCGCGCTCCTCGGCGAGGTCGACGAGCCCCCGCATGGTCTCCTCCTCGTAGACCGCCCCCGTCGGGTTGTTCGGCGTGTTCACGACCATCAGCGCCGTCTCCTCGGTCACGTGCTCGCGGACGACCTCGGGGTCGAGCGTCCCGTCGCGCTCGGCGGGGACGTACCGGACCGTGCCGCCGAGCATCTTCACCTTGCCCGGGTAGTAGGGATACACCGGGTCGACCAGCAGTGCCTCGCTCCCGGGCCAGCCTTCGAGCCCGAGGGCCATCGCGAGGTAGTTGGCCTCGCCGCCGCCGACGGTGATCACGATCCGGCCCACGTCGACCCCGTGGCGGTCGGCGACCGCCTCCCGGAGTTCGGTCAGCCCCTCGGTCGGGGGGTACTGGAAGTCCGCACCGCCGAGGTCGGCGTACTCGTGGAGTCCCTCGGCGATACCCTCCGGGGAGCCCCAGTCGGGGTCCCCGCTCACCATGTCGATGACGTCGTGCTCCGCGTCTCGCGCGTAGGCCATCAGGTCGAAGAACGCCGGCGCGTCGTACTCCATGACCCGTCTCTCAGAGGGGTGGAACGTCGCTCTTTCGCCTCCCGGCCCGAGCGCGGGCCGGGCCGCCGGCCATCCGAGAACTCAAACCCCTCGTCCACGAAGCCGTCGCCGATGAGCGAATCGACAGGTGACCCATGATCCTGGACGTCACGGAAGCCAGCGAGCGGTGTGACACCGTCCTCACCGAGGTCGAACGGGCGGTCGTCGCCGACCGGTCGTTCCTCGAGACCGTCCTCCTCGGGGTGCTCGCCCGGGGGCACGTCCTCCTGGAGGACGTCCCGGGGACGGGCAAGACCCTCACCGCGCGGAGCATCGCCACCGCGCTCGGGCTCTCCTTCTCTCGCGTGCAGTTCACGCCCGACCTCCTCCCCTCGGACGTCACGGGGACGCACGTCTTCGACGAGCGCGACCGCACGTTCGAGTTCAGCGAGGGGCCGATCTTCGCCAACGTCGTCCTCGCCGACGAGATCAACCGTGCGCCGCCGAAGACCCAGAGCGCACTCCTCGAGGCGATGGAGGAACGGCAGGTGACGACCGACGGCGAGACGCGCGAACTCCCCTCGCCGTTCTTCGTCATCGCGACGCAGAACCCCGTCGAGCAGGAGGGGACCTTCTCGTTGCCGGAGGCGCAGGTCGACCGCTTCGCCGTGAAGGCCAGCATGGGCTACCCCAGCTACGAGGGGGAGGCCGAGCTCCTCTACCGCCGCGCGGACCGCGACTCGCGGAGCCCGACCGTCGAGCCGGTGCTCTCGACCGAGGAGGTGCGGGAGCTCCAGCGGGTCCCCGAGACCGTGCGAGTGGACGACGACCTGATCCACTACGTGCTCGAGATCTGTCGGGCGACGCGCGAGGACCCACGGGTCGCCGTCGGCGTCTCGCCCCGCGGCACCCAGCGGCTCTTCGAGACCGCCCGGGCACGGGCGGTCATCGAGGGCCGGGAGTACGTCACACCCGACCACGTGAAGACGGTCGCCCGGCCGGTCCTCGCACACCGGCTCGTGCTGACGGCCGACGCCCGGGTCAACGGCGTCGAGAAGTCCGCCGTCGTCGACGGGGTCCTCGGACGGATCGAGGTCCCGACGCTCGACTAGGAGAGCGCCTCGACCAGCAGGACGGCCGCGAGCGCGAGGAGGACGAGGGCCACGACGGGCTGTCCGCCGGTCGCGGTCCGGTAGAGGCCGAAGCCGACCCCGGCCACGACCGTCCCGACGACGGCGCTCGCGACCAGGTGGACCGCCTCCGCGCGTACGGTGTCGGCGTCACGGCCGAGCTGGCGGCCGACGCTGATCGCGTTGCCGCCGGCGTCCCACGCCAGGACGGCGAACGCCACGCCGGCCAGGACCGGGAGGACGGGCGCGCCCTGCGAGCCCGCGAGGATCGCGCCGCCGAACAGGCAGAACGCGCCGGCGCTGACGGCTCCAGCGGCCCCCCGGGCCAGGCCGACGACGAGCAACAGGAATCCGAGCGTCCCGGCGGCGAGCGCGGGCCAGGAGTAGAGCCCGCCCGCCGCGAGCGCGACGAGTCCCGCTCCCGCCGACGCCCAGCGACTGAGCCCCGCCGGCGAGCGGTCGACCGGCCTCACCGCGACCACCGCTCGTCGTACCCGGCGAGCGCCTCGTCGACCGTCCGGTCCGCCGGCCAGTCGATCACGCTCACCCCGGCGCTCCGGAGGGTCGACATCCGGAGTGCCCGTGCGACACGCGAGAGCCGATGGCTGGCCGCCCAATCGGCGGTCGGGTCGGGGCTGAGCACCGTGACCGGGTAGCCGTACTCCTCGAAGCGCCGCGCGATCAGGCTACCGTGATCGTCACAGAGTGGCGTGAGGAAGACGACCTGCGTGGCCGGGGAGAGCCGCTTGCGGAGCTGCCGGAGCCACCTGGTCGGTGCCGCGCGACCGTCGCCGGGGACGGGCGAGAGTGCGGGATGGGTCGCCAGCAGCTCGCGTGCCTCGACCTGGTGGTCCACGCCGGAGCCCGGCGGGAGCCAGCATTCCTCGGGGCTCAGGGCGGTGATCCCCACCCGGTCGCCCGAGTCGACGAGCGTGGCGAAGAGACGTCCGGCCGCCTCGACCGAGCGGTCGACCGCGTGCGGCGCGTACGGCTCCGGGGAGACGTACGCCCTCGCCCTCGCGTCGACGGCGAGGAGGACCGTGGCTGAGCGCTCCTCGCGGAACTCGACGGTCGTGAGCTTCCCCGTGCGGGCGCGTCGGTTCCAGTCGATCCGGCTCAGCGCGTCCCCGCGCCGGTAGTCGCGGGTGGCGTAGAACTCGACGCCCTCGCCGCCGCTCGGCGTCTCGACCCGACCCACGTACCGGGTGGCCCGATCCCGCAGGGGGACCGGTTCGGTCAGCGGGCGGAGCGGAGGGACGCAGGTCAGCGTGGCCTCGGCCGGGAGCAGTCGTTCCTGCTCGGTCGTCCCGGGGAGGTCGCGCGCCACGAGGAGCGTCGGGCCGAAGGTGTGGACCCCGCGGCGGGCCGTGACCGCGTACGAGAACGTCGCGGTCTCGTCCGCCCGGAGCGCCGTCCCGAGCCGCGGCGAGCCGTCCGCGACCGCGAGCGCCTCGGGGACCCCGTCGACGAGCCGGAGGTCGGTCAGGGGCCGGTCCGTCTCGTTCGTGACGGTCACCGTCACCTCGACCTCCTCGCCGGGCTCCGGTCGATCGGTCCCGAGCGATCGGTCGACGGAGACGCTTCCGGGCTGGAGGGCCGACGAGCGGGCGTAGGCCGCGAAGCCGACGCCGAGCACCCCCGCGAGCAGTACGGCGGGCTCGCCGACGAGGAGGCCGACGCCGACTCCCACGAGCGCGACGACGCTCACCCCCCGCCAGCGTCCCGTCGGATGCGACGCCCGCGAGAGGACGCCTCCGAGCGCGTCGCCGTCCGGCCCGGGGACCGTCGTCCGAGTGACCTCGTGGCCGGCGTCCGCACGGGGCGTCCCGTGGCGAGGAGCGTCGTCCGTCGACTCCTCGTCAGTGTGGGGTGTTACGCCGGCCACTGCGGCGATCGCTTCGACGGCGTGTCCAACTCCCCGCTCGGTCGGGGACTCCCGTCGGAACCAGCTTCTGACCCGGCTCCGGACTGGGAGGGTCGGTGCGCTCTCGCCCCCGAGGAAGGCGGCGGCGACGAGGTCGTCGGTCCACGTCCCCGACTCGATCGCCGCCTCCGCGTCGGCCTCGGAGTAGACGTCGTAGCGGGTGAGGACCGCGACCGCGGCCGATCGGAGCCCCTCCCGGAGCCGACTCCGGCCGAAGTAGATCCCCCCGGTGTCGAGGAACCGTTCCAGCTCGGTGTCGAGGTCCTCACCGGGTGGCGGTGTCGCGGTCGGGAGTTCGGGATCCGGGGTCTCCGCCTCGTCCAGCTCGGCGTGCCGCCGGCCCTGGACGACGCGTAGCGCCTCGACGAGGGCCAGGCCGCCGATGCCCCAGACGAGTATTCGGCCCGGGTCGAACGCTACGAGCCCCGGGACGGCGATCGCGGCGAGACCGGCACCCAGCGTGACGACGCCGAGGAGCGCCGCGAGACGGCGGTAGTTCACGAGTCCTCCCCCGCGTAGCGGTCCTCGATCCGGCGGAAGACGGCGATCGCCTGCCGTTCGTGTTCATCGGACGGCTGCGTCTCGCCGTACCGGACGTCCTCGAAGAGGCGAGTGAGTTCCGCGACGTCCTCGCGGCCGAGTCCGGCTTCGACGGCCGCGTCGGCGAACTCCCCGGGGGTGCTCGTTCGGGGATCCTCGACGTCCAGCAGCTCGGTCATCTCGCGCCACGTCCGGTACACCTCGTTGACGCCCTCGGTCTCCGCTTCCAGACGGTCGGCCGCTCGCCCCGCCGCCCGGCCGAGGGCCGCGGCCTCCGCGCCTCCGTCGATCGACCCCTCGTCCGTCGCTTCCTCCTCCTCGGCCGTCGTCCTCGTCCTGACGAGCGCGACGACGGCACCCAGGAGCGCGAGACCGAGGACGAACAGCAGTACCGTCGACGGGGGGGACGGCCGGATCGTCTCGGCCGGTTCGCCGCCGCCACCACCTCCGAAGATGCTGCCGTTCCCGGGCTCCAGCGACGATGGCCGCCCCGGCATGGATGGGGGGGAGAGGAACTGGAAGAGGAGGAACGCCAGCAGGATCAGTACGGTGACGGTCACGAGGACCGCGACGGTCCGCCGCCAGTGGACGAACGCGTACACGATGACCGCGAGCGCGACGACGACCGTCAGAACCATGAGGAGCTCGGAGAGGAACGGGACCTGGACGGTCTCGGCGGGCGACGGGCCGGAGCGTGGGACGGGCAACAGTCCACCGCTCCCCTCGCCGCCGACCCCGTCCGGACCACTCCCCTGGGGACCCTCGGGGACGACCGTCGAATCGAGCGTGGCCGCGGCGAGCGCGACCGCGAGCACGGCGAGCGAGGCGAGTACCCCGGCCCGGGTCGACTCCCTCATCGCCGGGACGGTCGAGGAGGGGAGACCGACGCGTCCTCGACCGCGACGGACGGCTCCACGTCTCCCTCGCCGTGTGATGGTTCCGTGACGGTTCCTGGGGTCCCTCTCAATACGACGGCCTCGTCCGTTGAATGTCTGGTCAACGGCAAGAAGCTTGCTACCTCGGCAGCCGGGCGACCGTCCGTCCGGACGACGGCGGATCGGGAGCACGACCCGATGTCTTCGCCACACTCCACTCGTCCCGCGACGGAGCCGCGCCCTCCTCCCCCGAGCGCCTCCGTGTCGGATCACTTCCCATCGGGACCCGGCCCGCTCCGCTCCGAAGCGGAGGACGTTTATTCGACGGGACCGGGGCTCGCCCAGTGGATCACCGAGAGGACGAGCGCGTACAGAAGGGGGCGCTGGCCACCGCCGCCGCGACGAACAAGGCGGCGGTCATCCTCATGGCCACGGCGATGGCCATCTACGTCGGTCGGCGGGGGTCGCCGCTCGCGGTCGGGCTCGTCTACACCGTCTTCTGGTTCGGGTCGATGGTGTTCTCGCCGGTGTGGGGGGCCGTCGCCGACATCACCGGGCGGCGTCGGGCGGTCCTGTTCGGGACGGCGGTGCTGGCGACCGTCACGGCGCTCCCGCTGGTCGTGGTGCGGAGCGTCTGGGGGATGCTCGCGTTCCGGGGTGCGTTCGCCGTCTTCGCGGTCGGGTTCCTGCCCGTGATCCTCGCGATCGTGAGCGAGCGCGGGGGGTCCACGTCCAGGGGGCAGGAACTGGGCTTTTTCAACACGGCGCGGGCCCTGGGGCTGACCGCCGGGCAGCTGTTCGCCGGGGTCCTCCTCGGCCTGCTCGCGCCGCCCGAACTGTTCCTCGTGGTGGTCGTGGTGTCCGCCACCGTCGCGGTCGCCGCCCTCCTCGTCGACGACCCGACGTCGACGCCGGCGACCACCCCGACGTTCCGCGAACTCTCCGCCGAAGTCAGGGGACGGCTGATCCCGACGGCCGGCGAGCGGAGCCTCTCGACGCACGGCCTCCGGTGGCTGTACCTGGGCGTACTGCTTCGGAACACCACGGTGCTCGGCATCGGGAGCCTCCTGCCGGTCTACCTGGTCTCGCGGCTGGGTGCCTCGGAGTTCCTGATGGGCGTCCTGCTCGCGGTCAACCCGGCCGCACAGATGGCGTTCATGTACCTGCTCGGGCTGGCCGCCGACAGGGTCGGTCGGAAGCCCCTCATCGTCGGCGGCCTGGCCGGGAGCGGCCTCCACGGGCTCGTG
This sequence comes from Salinirubellus litoreus, assembly GCF_037335815.1. NCBI lineage: Archaea > Methanobacteriati > Methanobacteriota > Halobacteria > Halobacteriales > Natronomonadaceae > Salinirubellus > Salinirubellus litoreus. The sequence goes on from NZ_CP147841.1 coordinate 2,688,649, forward strand.
ATGGCCGGTGCCGTCCTCCCCGGATCGATGGTCGCCCGCGCGTCGGTGGCCGCGCTCTCCTTCCTGCTCCTCGCGGCGTCGTGGTCGGCGCTGTTCACGGGCTCGGTCGCGTTCATCGGTGACGTCGCCGCCCCGGAGCGGCGGTCCGAACTCATGGGGCTGCGGGAGACCGCCCGCGGGGTCGGCGGCGTCGTCGGCCCGACGCTGTTCGGCCTGCTCGCGACGTTCGCGGGCTACCCCCTGACGTTCGCCGGGGGGAGCCTGCTCGCGCTCCTCGCCGCGGGAGTGGCGGCAGCGGGCGTGGCCGAGAGTCACCACACCGGAGCGGCCGTCCCGATCCTGGGCGACGACTGACCGCCTCGGGACGAACGGGGCCCGCCGGACGCTACACCCCAGTCCCGTCCGGAGCCCCCGCCGCTGGATCAGGGGTGCCGGATCGAGAGTGGGCGCGGGAACTGCCGAGAACGCCGTAGTAGCGGCTCCGAACCCGATAACGGACGGGTTCGAAACAGCCCGATCCGCTACGGGCTGGCAGGGATCCGAACGGAGCCGCTCCGCTCTCTGGTCGCTCGTGGCAGGGTTCAAATCCCTTCGTAGCGTTTTCACTGCTCACTTCGCTCGCAGGAAAACGGGCTGGAAGGGATTTGAACCCCTGACCGTCTGGTTAAGAGCCAGACGCTCTGCCTAACTGAGCTACCAGCCCTCGCGAGAGGCTACAGGTGAGCGATTGAAATAGGTTGCGTTCCGTCGGTCGCGTGTGGCGATTTGCCGGGGCTCACGCCCCCGCTTCGTCCAGTAGTCCTCCCGTCCCGACACACCCGAACGGGCGGGCGGGGAGCGCCCCCGGGTCGGCCAGGGTTATCCCGTCGGGGGTCGACGGTCGAGCATGAACAGCGTCAGGCAGATCTGGACGACTCCCGAGGGTTCCGAACCGATGGAGTCCGTCGAGTCGATCCGTGCGGTGGAGGGCGGCCTGGAGGGCGATCGCTACCTCACCGGCGAGGGGTACTACTCGCCGTTCGACGTCTGCGAGGTGACGTTCGTCGACTGGGGGTCCCTCACCGAGATACGCGAGCTGACCGGTATCGACCTCACCGACGGTCGGCACCGCCGGAACGTCGTCCTCGAGGGCGTCGAGGTCCACGACCTGCTGGACGCGCGGTTCCGCGTCGGCGAGGCGGTCTTCGAGGGCACCCGCCCCCGACCGCCATGCGCCCACGTCGAGGAGGTCGCAGACGAGGAGGGGGTCACCCGCGCGCTCTCGCAGGGACGCGGGGGCATCTGTGCCGACGTGGTGAGCCCCGGGGAGTTCGGTGTCGGCGACTCCGTCGAGGTGCTGGGGTCGACCGAGGCCGACTGGGACGGGCTCGCGTCCGCGATGGGGGAGCGAGCGGAGCGGTGAGCGGAACGCGGGAGAACGACACGCTTTTCGGCCGCCTGCGGGTAGCCTGTGGCGCGCGCGGGTAGCCAAGCCAGGAAACGGCGCAGCGCTTAGGACGCTGTCCCGTAGGGGTCCGCCGGTTCAAATCCGGTCCCGCGCACTGAGCGAACGAAGTGAGCGAAGGAGAAGGCCGGATTTGCGGCCCAGAGAACGAGCGAAGCGAGTTCTCGCGGTTCAAATCCGGTCCCGCGCACTGAGTGAACGAACTGAGCGAGGGAGCAGGTACGGTTTGAACCCTATCGCAAGCGAAGCGAGCGATTCCGGTTCAAATCCGGTCCCGCGCATTTCTGTCGCGAGCGGACGTGAACGGCGAGGTCGTACCGTGGGATTCGAATGGTGCCCCACCTCGTTGCATCGAACGAACGCGCGAGCCGGGGGTCCATACGGGTCCGAGGCCCCTTTCTGTCACACCACACCGTCCCGAGCGGATCGCCACGGCGACGACGGTCGCCGCACGAACGGAGCATCGGGCCGCCTTGCACTAACAAGGCGAACCCGCTTACCTCGGCGGGTCCCACTCCGGGACATGAGTGACGAGACGACGATAGAGGACGGCGAGACGGTGTATACCGAGGGCGGAGAGGCGTTGGGAATCGTCACCGGCGCGACGACCGACGGGTTCACCGTCTCCGTCAACGAGGAGGTCGAGTACCGTTCGGAGACGGTGGAGAGCACGACCGGTGCGAGCAGCGAGACCGGGGAGGAGATTGAGGCCGAGGAGCACGACCCCGGACAGGAGTTCGGCGAGGGGTACATCATGTGGCGCTGTGAGAACTGCGGCGAGATGGGCGAGCTCGACGACGGGCTGCCCGAGGAGTGTCCGAACTGTGGGTCCGACGAGGTCATCAAGTGGAAGGAGGACTGATCCCGGTGAGCGAAGAGCCGACGGTCCGATCGGCCGAGCCCGACGAGGCCGCCCGTATCCGCGAGGTCGCACGGAGTTCGATGACCACCTCGTACGCGCTGAGCCCCGACGATATCGAGGGGATCGTCGAGGAGGAGTTCGGCGAGGACGTGCTGCGAGAGGAGATCGAGACGGCGGAGATCGGCCCGTTCGTGGCCGAGGTCGACGGCGTTGTCGCGGGGTTCGTCGACGTCGCGAGCGACGAGAGCCTGTCGAGGATCCGGTGGCTGCACGTCGACCCCGAACGCCGTGGTCAGGGCGTCGGGACGGCCCTGTTCGAGCGTGCCCTCTCGGAGATCGAGGACCACGGCGGCGCCCCCCGGGCGATCACCCTCTCGTCGAACACGGGCTCGGGCGCGTTCTTCGAGCACCTGGAGTTCGAGCGGGTGGAGGAACGCGAGACCGAGGTCGCGGGCGTCGACGAGGTCGAGTACGTGTACGCGGAGGCGGGCACCGGGGAGTCCGCGGACTCGGGATCGGCGACGTCCGACGAAGCGGAGGGCGACGCGGAGTCCACTCCAGACATCGAGGACGTGGACCTCCCCGAGGAGATCGAGGCGGGCGAGGACGACGACCGGACCGTCTACCCCGGCGAGGAGCTGATCGAGGGGGCAGAGGGCCCGTTCGTGGCCACGTACACCGACGACGCCCGAACCGAGGAGTACGGATACTACTGTCTCAACTGCGGGTCGACGGAGGTGGCCATGGACAGCATGGACCGAATCCAGTGTGAGAACTGCGGGAACTCCTTCCAGCCGGGCGAGACGTACGACGCGTCGTACCTGTAACCCGCCGTCGTCGGCCCTGCTATCTCTTTCTCTCTCTCTCACGTACTCCCTACATCGATCGAACGGTGGACCGCTCGGCCGCCGAGCACGCGTCGGGGGGATCGAGCGGGGGCCGTCCGTCTGGGTTCCCCCGGGCTCGTCGGTTACTCGACCGTTCCGGTCGCCTCCCGGATCCGGTCGACGAACCGCTCGGTCCCATCGGAGTGATACCAGCCGTCCTCCTCCGCCTGTGACTGTAGCTCGTCCGCGAACGAGCGGGCCTCGTCCGGTTCGAGCCGTATCTCCCGCCGTCGTCCACTCGCAGGGTGACGCTGCCGGCGTCCTCGTTCTCCTCGACGGAGACCTGTTCGGCGTTGCGCTCCTCCTTCTCCAGTTCGCGCCGGAGTCCGTGGATGTCGTCGCTCATCGCATCTCAGCGGTGCGCCCTCGTGCGGTATAAGATATCTGCGCGCCACCGAAAGGTCCGGACGCCGGCCCACTCACGGTCGGTGACTCGGAACGGGAGTACCTCGTCACGCGCGGGAACGCTCACCCCGCTCCGGCGACCATCGGGAGTCACGAACTATTTATCCCTGGGCTCCAAAGACCGTAATAACCGAGCATCGGTCGCCCCCGGACTGCGGCGCGGGCGACCGGCGACGTCGGCGGGAGACGGCCCCCGGGGCTCGTTCGGGCCTCGCGGGTTCCGACCGCCGACTCGGGGACGGCGGTGCCGTCCCCGGAGCCCCCACCTCGCCACCGGCGAGTGTTGGCCCAACGCCGGCCGTCCGCGAGCGCCGCGAGGGCGACCCCGGACTCGGACCCAACCATGGAAATCGAAATCGCGACAATCGGCGGCTACGAGGAGGTCGGTCGGCAGATGACGGCGGTGCGGGCGGGCGAAGACGTGGTCATCTTCGACATGGGGCTGAACCTGTCGAAGGTCCTCATCCACGACAACGTCGAGACCGAGCGGATGCACAGCCTGGACCTGATCGACATGGGCGCGATCCCGGACGACCGGGTCATGTCCGACATCGAGGGGGACGTCCAGGCCATCGTGCCGACCCACGGCCACCTCGACCACATCGGTGCAATCTCGAAGCTCGCCCACCGGTACAACGCGCCGGTCGTGGCGACGCCGTTCACCATCGAACTGGTCAAACAGCAGATCCAGTCCGAGGAGAAGTTCGGCGTCAACAACGACCTGATCAAGATGGAGCCGGGCGAGACGACGGAGATCGGCGACTCCGGGAACGTCCAGATGGAGTTCGTCAACGTCACCCACTCGATCATCGACGCCATCAACCCCGTCCTCCACACCCCCGAGGGGGCCATCGTCTACGGGCTGGACAAGCGGATGGACCACACGCCCGTGCTGGGCGACCCCATCGACATGGAGCGGTTCAGGGAGATCGGCCGCGAGGGCAACGGCGTCCTCGCGTACATCGAGGACTGCACGAACGCGGGCAAGAAGGGTCGGACCCCCTCGGAGGCCGTCGCCCGTCGCCACCTGAAGGACGTGCTGACCTCCATCGAGGACTACGACGGCGGCATCGTCGCCACGACGTTCTCCTCACACATCGCCCGCGTGAAGTCGCTCGTGGAGTTCGCCCGCGAGATCGGTCGACAGCCCGTCCTGCTCGGCCGGTCGATGGAGAAGTATTCGGGTACTGCGGAGCGGCTCGGCTTCGTCGACTTCCCGGGTGATCTCGGGATGTACGGCCACCGCAAGTCCGTCGACCGCACGTTCAAGCGCATCATGAACGAGGGCAAGGAGGACTACCTGCCGGTCGTCACGGGCCACCAGGGCGAGCCGCGCGCGATGCTCACCCGGATGGGCCGCGGCGAGACCCCCTACGAGCTCGACGAGGGCGACAAGGTCGTCTTCTCCGCGCGGGTCATCCCCGAGCCCACCAACGAGGGCCAGCGCTACCAGTCCGAGAAGCTGCTGGGGATGCAGGGTGCGCGCATCTACGACGACATCCACGTCTCCGGCCACCTGAACAGCGAGGGCCACTACGCGATGCTCGATGCGCTCGAACCCCAGCACATCATCCCGGCACACCAGGACATGAAGGGGTTCTCGCCGTACGTCGACCTCGCGGCGCGCAAGGGCTACCAGCTCGGGCGCGACATCCACGTCTCGCGCAACGGGAACGTCATGCAGCTGGTCGACTGACGACCCCGAACCGGCTCCGGTGGACCGTTCTTTCGGCATCCGTCGAGGAGCCGCGGCCATCGCGCCGAAGGCCGAACCACTCCCGGGAAACGCGGCATCGAAAGCGGCTCCCCTGCATCGGGGACACGACGGCCCGCCGGTTTCGGGTGGTCGGGCGACGTGGGGGCCGAACCCACGGGCCTTTTGTCGTCTCGGGCCACAGGCCCGGTGATGACCGAAGACGTACGCGAGCGCGTCGACGAGGCGATACTCGCCCGGCGCGAGCGCGTGAACGAGGGGATACGGGAACAGCTCCCGGTCCGTCACCCCGAACGGCTCTACGAGGCCTCGCGCTACCTGCTCGACGCCGGGGGCAAGCGGCTCCGACCGACCGTCCTCCTGCTGGCCGCCGAGGGCGTGACGGACACGGCCCCGCTCTCGACCGACTACCGGTCGTTCCCCGACCTCGACGGCGAGCCGGTGGACGTGCTCTCGGCGGCGGTGAGCATCGAGACCATCCAGTCGTTCACGCTCATCCACGACGACATCATGGACGACGACGACATGCGCCGGGGGGTGCCGTCGGTCCATCGGGAGTTCGACCTCGAAACCGCCATCCTGGCGGGTGATACGCTCTACTCGAAGGCGTTCGAGGTGATGCTCGAGACGGACGCGCCCGCCGACCGATCCGTCCGGGCGCTCTCGACGCTTGCGAGGACCTGTACGAGCATCTGCGAGGGGCAGGCGCTCGACGTCGAGTTCGAGCACGGGGCCGACGTGACCGTCGAGGAGTACCTGGAGATGATCGAGTGGAAGACGGCCGTCCTCTACGCCGCGGCGGCGTCCATCCCGGCGATACTGCTCGGTGCCGACGAGGCGACCGTCGAAGCCCTCTCACAGTACGGCCGCGACGTCGGCCGCGCGTTCCAGATACAGGACGACCTGCTCGACCTCACCACGCCCTCCGAGGAGCTGGGCAAGACCCGCGGGTCCGACCTCGTCGAGGGCAAGCGCACGCTCATCTCGCTCCACGCCCGGGAGCAGGGCGTCGACGTCGACTCGCTGGTCGACGCCGACTCGGTCGAGACGGTCGACGAGGCGGCCATCGACGCCGCGGTGGAGGAACTCCGCGAGACCGGCAGCATCGAGTTCGCACGGCGGACCGCCGCGGATCTCATCGAGGACGGCAAGCGACAGCTCGACACTCTCCCGGAGGGCGAGTCGGTCGAACTCCTCCGGGGCATCGCCGACTACCTCGTCGAACGGACCTACTGATCCCCGGGGTCGCGGATCCACCGTCCGCGCTCCGTCGGCTGTTACGTCGTCGCTTCGACACCGAGCCGTCGCCCGTGATGCTGTCCGCCGGAACGCGTGCGAACGCCGCCGTACCGCGTCGAACGCGCCTCGATAGGATCTCTGAGGGTCCTGCGGCGGACTGATAGCTATTGTCAGTACGAGTTTATACCCTCGGCCAACGTTCAGGGGGCGGTGAACGATATGAGTACCACTGACGTCACTGACGGAGCGGTCGCGTCCACTCACAGCAGCGAGTCCGGCCTCGACGAGAACGTCGCGGGGGCCCTCTCGTACCTGCTCGGGGCAATCACGGGTGTGATCTTCCTCGTGATCGAGAAGGAGAACGCGTTCGTACGCTACCACGCCGCACAGAGCGTCGTCCTCTCGGTGGCCGCGTTCCTCGTCTACGTCGTCCTGAGCGTGATCAGCACGGTCATCACGGCGGTGCTGTTCGCGGGCGGTGGGAGCCTCCTGTTCGGGCTGCTCTCGCTCCTCATGACGCTGCTCTGGCTCGCAGTCACGCTCGTCGCGTTCGGTGCCTGGATCTACCTCATGTTCCGGGCCTACCGGGGCGAGACCGTCCGGATCCCGGTCCTCGCCGGCTTCGCGGACCGGATCGCCTGATCCGGCGTCGACCTGTTCTCGACCTGTTTCCGTTCCGCCCTGGGCTCCCGTTTCGGCCTGATTTTCGTCCCGTCGTCGTCCGTTCCCCGACCGGAGGCGACACCGCGGCCGTGCGGTCGTCCGGTCGCCCCGCCGGACCGATACAGGCTTTTCATCCGTGACGCCGAACCCCACTCATGGCCGACAGCCCAGCCGAGCCGATCACCGTCTACTCGGATTACGTCTGTCCGTTCTGTTACCTCGGACGCGAGTCGCTCTCGCGGTACCAGGAGTCCCGCGAGGAGGACCTGGAGATCGACTGGCACCCGTTCGATCTCCGGAGCGGGAAGCGCAACCCCGACGGGAGCATCGACCACTCGGTCGACGACGGGAAGGACGACGACTACTACGAACAGGCGAAGGAGAACGTCCGCCGGCTCCAGGAGCGCTACGACGCCGAGATGGAGCTCGACCTCGCCACGGAGGTCGACTCGCTCCCCGCACAGGTCGTCTCCTACCACCTGAAGGGGACCCACCCCTACGGGACGTGGCTCGCGTTCGACGAGGCGGTGTTCGACGCCCTCTGGACCGAGGGACGCGATATCGGCGATTCGGACGTACTGGAGGAGCTCGCCGAGGCGGCCGGGGTCGACCGCGGGGTCGTCGAGGAGGCCCTCGCGGACGACGACCTCCGCGAGCGCGTGCGGGAACGGTTCTCCGAGGCCAAGCGGCAGGGCGTCACCGGCGTCCCGACGTTCGTCTACGAGGGATACGCGGCACGCGGCGCGGTCCCCCCCGAGCAGCTCGAACGCCTCGTCGAGGGCTCCGGGTGAACGCGGGCCGGCGACGGCTTCTCGGGGTCGCCGCCGGTGCGGTGAGTCTCGGGCTCTCCGGCTGCTCGGAGTCCGGTGGGTTGTCGACCGACGGGCGGGGTACCCGAACGACGCCCTCTCCCCCCGCGTCGCGGCCGGGAACACCGTCACCGGCGAACGACTACCGGTACACCTCGCTGACGCCCGGCGGGAACCGCGTCGTCGACGGGTCGGTCGACCTCGAGTCCGTGGAGCCGGTCGACGTCCCGCTCGACGGTGACCCGCGATGGATCCTCGCCCGACCGGAACCCGACGGCTCCGGCGGCGAGTGGGTCGTCGTGACCGGAACGAGCGTGGTCTCGGCGGTCCGGTCCCGCCGCAAGGAGACACGGGAGATCGACGTCGAGCCAGCGACGGTCGACCCGGAGACGCCGCCGGTCCTCGGAACTGCGGGGCGGCCGGTGCTCCTCGCCACACCCGAGGAGGCATCGACGCTGACCCACCCGCTCCCGCTAGGGTCGGACGGACTGCTCTACGTGCGGCCCGACGGTACCGTCGTCCGGGAGCGATCGGGGTCGCGCTCGATCCTCGACGTCGACGCGCTCCCCGACGCCCGACCGCGGATCGTCGACGATGACCGGGTCGCGTTGCTCGCCGGCGCGACCGACCGCTACGACCACGGTGCGCTCGGCGACGGGATCGAGGGCGGTCGGCTGGTCGTCCTCGATACGACGGGCCCGGAACTCCGGGTGACGGGCGGGGTGGAGTTCCGGGGGACGGTCGCCGAGGGGCTCGCGCCGCTGGTCGCGGGTGAGGGTGCCACGATCCACGTCACCGAGAGCGACGCCGGGAGCGGCGCTCGGCAGGTTGCGTACGCACCGACCGGCACGCGCCTCGCCGCTGGCCCGTCAGTCGGACAGGGGTTCCGCTGGCGACACCAGCTCTGTCTCGCCCCGTTCGCTCCCGATGGGATTCCCGAACTCGCCGTCGTCCGGACGCCTCACATCGGCGGGACGGTCGAGTTCTACCGCCGCGAGGGGTCCGAACTGATGATCGAGGCGACCGAATCCGGCGTCTCCTCGCACGCGCTCGGCTCCCGCGTCCTTGACGGAGGGTTCGCGGCGGACGTCGACGCCGACGGCCGGCCCGAACTGGTCGTGCCCGACGACGCCCGGACGTCGCTGGTGGTCGTCTCGCGGACGGAAGACGGGGCCACCACGACGGCCCGCGTTCCGGTCGGCGGGCGCGTCACGTCGAACCTCCACGCCGTCCACACGGCTGAGGGGCTCCAGGTCGGCGTGGGCAGACCGGGCGCGCTCAGGGTATGGGCGTGACCGTTCCGGGGGTATCGTCCAGGTGAGGACCAGCGTCAGGAGCACGACCAGTACCGACAGGAGGAGCAACAGCCCCTTCTGGATCAACATCCCACGGCCGGCGTCGACTCTCACGTGCGGATAGCGGGGTCGAGACGACGTAAACCGGGGCGAGCGGTTTCGCTCCCCGAGAAGCGCTCCGCGTCGAATCAGGGGGGTTTTGCCCCGGGGTGACCTCGGCCCACGCATGGACGAGGACCTCCACGAACGGGTCGAGCGGGCGGCCGAGACGGCCGCGCTGTTCAACGCGCTCAAGCACGACAGCGACGCGCAGGTCGGTGCGGTGATGGGGCCGCTGATGGGCGAGAACCCCGCGTTCCGCGAGCACGGCGACGAGGTTCCGGGCGTCGTCGCCCCCGTGGTCGAGCGGGTGAACGGCCTCTCGGCCGCCGAGAAACGGGCACGCCTCGAGGAGCTCGACCCGGAGGCCGCCGCCGAACTCGACGCCGAGGACGAGGCCGAGGAGCAGGTCCTCCCGGACCTGCCGAACGCCGAGGAGGGCGAGGTCCGGATGCGCCTCGCGCCGAACCCGAACGGGCCGTGGCACCTCGGCAACGCACGGATGCCCGCGGTCATCGGGACGTACAAGGACCTCTACGACGGGTGGATGCTCTGCCGGTTCGACGACACCGACCCGGAGACCAAGCGCCCGGACCTCGACGCCTACGACGCCATCCTCGACGCCATCGGGTACCTCGGGTTCGAACCGGACGAGGTGGTCCGGGCGAGCGATCGGCTGGAGACCTACTACGACCACGCCCGCGAGCTGATCGAACTGGGGGGGGCCTACACCTGCTCGTGTCCGGCCGAGGAGTTCCGGTCGCTGAAGGCCGACGCCGAGGCCTGCCCGCACCGCGACAAGGGTGTGGAGGAGTCGTTCGCGGAGTTCGAGTCGATGGTTGCGGGGGATCTCGAATCCGGTGAGATGGTCCTGCGGGTGCGGACGGAGATCGAACACCCCAACCCCGCGCTCCGTGACTGGGTGGCGTTCCGCGTGGTCGACACGCCACACCCCCGCGAGGAGGCCGCCGACTACCGCTGCTGGCCGATGCTCGACTTCCAGTCGGCCGTCGACGACCACCTGTTCGACGTGACCCACATCATCCGCGGGATCGACCTCCAGGACTCCGCGAAGCGACAGGGGTTCCTCTACGACTACTTCGGCTGGGAGTACCCCGAGGTGGTCCACTGGGGCCGGGTGCAGGTCGACGCCTACGACGTTCCCCTCTCTACCTCCTCGATCAAGGAACTGATCGAGTCGGGCGACCTCGACGGCTGGGACGACCCGCGCGCGCCGACGCTCGCCTCGCTCCGACGCCGGGGTGTCCGGGGGCAGGCGGTCGTCGACGCGATGACCGAACTCGGGGTCTCCACCTCGAACGTCGACCTCGCGATGTCCTCGGTGTACGCCGCCAACCGCGAACTGATCGACGACGGGAGCGACCGGGCGTTCCTCGTCCGCGACGGAGTTCGAGTACTCGTCTCGGGCGGGCCGGCCACCGCCGAGCCGCCCGTCCACCCCGACCACGAGGACCGGGGTACTCGAACGATTCCGGTCGGTGAGGCCGTGCTCGTCGAACCCGACGACCTCCCCGCCGAGGGCGAACGGGTCTGGCTGAAGGGGTACGGGCCCGTCCGGTACGAGGAGGGGGCGTTCGCGTACACGGACGACGACATCGACGCCGTCCGCGAGGAGGGCGTCGACGTGGTCCACTGGGTCCCCGCCGAGGCGTCGGTTCCGGTCCGGATACGGACGATGCAGGGAGACGTCTCCGGACGTGCCGAGCCCGGCGTCCGAGGGTACGACCCCGACGACGTGCTCCAGTTCGAGCGGGTCGGGTTCGTGCGCATCGACCGCGTCCCGGAGGGTGAGGCGGATCCCGTGACGACCTACTTCACCCACCCCTGAGCGTCCCCCGCTCGCGGGACCCGCCCGCCGCGCCGGGTCTGCCCGATCGGGGAGTCCGGGACGCGGGCCGTCGAGGGGTGGATTCATCCCGACGAACGACGAACCCCGACACGTGAGCGAGGACACCACACGCGGTCCAGGCGGTGCGGGTGACGGCCCGCGCCCGGACGGCGGGGATCCGGACGTGGATGGCGCGGCCCGGTACGCCCGCGTCACCCGTCACCCGACGCTGGGAACGCGAAACTCCCTGTGGTACTGGACGAGCGAGCGTTCGGTCGCACGCGTGGTCTACAACTTCCTGTTCGTGGTGGTCGCGAGGCTCGCCCCCTCGCTCCGGGTGAAGAACTGGGCGCTCCGGCGGCTGGGCGTCACGGTTGGCGAGGGGGTTTCGTGGGCGCTCGACGCGACCCCCGACGTGTTCTGGCCCGAGCGGATCACCCTCCGCGACCACTGTATCGTCGGCTACGACGCCACTCTCCTCTGTCACGAGTTCCTCCAGGAGGAGTACCGGCTCGGGGACGTCGTGGTCGGCGAACGGGCGATGATCGGTGCGGGGGCGGTCGTCCTTCCCGGTGTTCGGATCGGCGAGGGCGCGCAGATTGCGGCCAACTCACTCGTCGCCGATGACGTCCCGGCTGGGGTGACCGTGGCGGGCGTCCCTGCCGAGCCCGTGCGCGGAAACGAGAACGAGGGTGACACCGGGGATTGAGGGACGGAACCCGACGGGGCGGCCCGTCGGCCCCGTCAGGACCGCACCCGGGCGATCCCCCGACGGAACACCAGTCGATTGGGGATGAGGTACTCCTCGTCGTCGCTCTCGATTCGGGTGACGAACACGTCCATCTCCTGGACGATCCCCCGGTGGCCGTCGATGCGGACCTCGTCGCCGATGGTGTAGGGCTGGGTGAGCAGGAGGTAGATGCCGGCCGTCGCGGAGGTGAGGATGTCCTTGCAGGCGAGCCCGCCGACGAAGAACAGCCCGAAGGCGTACGCCGCGAGCAGGATCAGGAGCGCGGTGGTCGCCACGCCGAGCTGTGCGAGCGCGAGCAGGCCCGCGACGTAGAAGATGCTGTACTTCACCAGCGCGGGGATGATCGTGACCTCCGGCAGTTTGACCGAGCTGAGCCGCTCGGAGACCATCACGTGGGCCTTGTCGCCGACGAGGAGCCCGACGATGGCGATGATCGCCGCGACGAACAGGTTCGGGAAGAAGTCGGCGAGCCGCGCGACGAACAGGTCGCTCGCGACCACGCCCACGCCCAGCAGCCGGAGCGCGAGGAGGACGGCGAGGAGGAAGACGAACAGCCCGACCAGGCTCGAGAGCAGCGCGACCGTCGAGGTGCCGAACGACCGGGCCGTCCGCTCGAAGGGCGTTCCCTCGACGGCCGAGGGGACGCCGAACCGGACGAACAGGTTTCCGAGCCAGCGGGCGATCCACACCCCGACGACGAGGCCGGAGATCAGGACCAGCACCGCGAACGCGACGGTCAGCTCCATCCGTGCGAGTTCGTTAACCAGCCGTTCGACGAGTGCGCCGACCTGCAGTACGACCATCTCAGTACTCCTCGGGGTCGAGTTCGAGCAGCAGTTCCCCACCCTGGAACGCCCGGACGAGCCCGTCGGACTCCGAGAGGACGATGGCGACGGCGTTCGTGTCCCGGGTGATCGCCCCCGCGGCCATGTGCCTCGCGCCGAGCCCCTTGGGGATGTCGACGCCCTCCGCGGAGGGTTCGAGGTAGCGGTAGGCCGAGACGATCTTCCCCGAATCGCTGATGACGAACGCGCCGTCGAGCCGGGAGAACTCCTTCAGCATCACGTTCACGATGGGGTCGCCGACGTGGACGTGGGACTTCTCGAAGGGGTTGTACGAGAGTGGCCGGGACTTGTTCATCACCTTCCCGGCGTCGCCGACGACGAACAGCGCGCCGACCTGCTTGCCCTTCTGGCCCTTCTTGCCGAGTTCGATCGTCACCTCGAGCACGTCGCGGATCACGGCGGGCTCGGCCCGGCTGTTGACGAACAGGTCGTAGACGCCCGAGCGCTCGAACTGGTCGGCGCGGACGCGGGTGACCGAGTCGACGTCGTCGCCGAACACCTTCGCGGCGCAGGCGACGACCGCGTCGGGGTCGATGTGGTCCTGCTGGATGGCCCCCTCGATGCCGAACCGGAGGCGTTCGGAGAGCTCGTTGAACTCGAGCGGGAGCTCGACGAACCGGTCGGCCCCGAGGGCGTCCTCGGCGCTCACGACCACCACCGGGAGGGCGAGGTCGTCGAACCGTTCGTAGAACGACCCGCTCGGCGAGAAGAGGAGGACGGCGTCCACGCCGTCGACGATGGCACCGAGCAGGTCGGGGAGGTCGGTCATCGTCCAGAGACGACTCCCCGCCCCGGAAAAAGGTTTGTGGGCCGTCTGCCGTCCGTCTCGCGCTCGTCCGCGCTCCACACCAGCGCGTCCGACGCGCCGTGACTCCGGCTACGGCGGCCACTGGCGGCTCTCCCCTGATTCGACGGGCTACACGGACGGCTGTGTCGGACGGCTCGGCGGGGCGTGCGCCGTACGGACGGAGAGTCCGTCCTCGCGCTGTCCGACTCGGGGACGTTGGGAACGGCCGCCGAGAGGATTATCGGGGAACGCCGGCCGGAAATCGTGCGAGCACACCCGTCCGCACCCTCCCGCTTGCCCTTCGCGGACGGGTCTTCCCGGCGGATCGACGGCGTTTCGAATCGCGACTCGAAAATTGAAAAAAGGTTAATTACGGGAATACCAAGTAGAACTCATGGGGCTGGTGACCGTCTTCGGGCTGGGGGTGACGATCGAGGTGGTCGGGGCGACGGGCGTCTCGCTGGGGACCTGCCTCGTCATCATGGAGACGCTACGGAAGACGACCGGCATCCCGCTCGCCGTCAGCGCACTTGTCGTCCCGTTCGTCGTGGCGGCCGGGTTCGCCCTCGCCGTCGCCGTCCACGTCTACACGCAACTGCCGATGCTGACCTCCGCGGGCGTGCTCGCGGGGGCGCTCCTTCCGTTCGTCATCTTCTACGACCGGGTGGTGGCGACGGTCTGAACCCGGTTCGGAGCGGGACGTCCGGTACAGGGGACCGCTGTCGACGAGGGAGTACACCCGACGAGCGGGCTGGACGTACGGCTTCGTTTCGGCCCGATGCGGAGGTCGGGAGGCCCCGTTACCGCGGATCTACGGGGTCCCCGAGGCGGACGCGTCCCCCCGGCCGGATTCTTTCTACGGGGTGAGCGAGGTCGCCTGCGAGGGGCTGACGAACTTCTACGCCGACCGGTACGGTATCGAGGCGGTCAACGTCCGGATCGGCTGGTACATGAGCGAGGCCGACCTCCGGACCAACACCGGCGACGACGTCGAACCGGGACGAGCGCGGTTCGCCCGCTCGACCTGGCTCGGCCCCCGCGACTGCCGCGACCTGTTCCGGAGGGCCGCCCTCGCGGACCTCCCGGAGAGCCCCGTGACGGTCAACGCGGTCTCGCGCAACGACGAACGGTTCTACTCGCTCACGGAGACGATACGGGTCATCGGCTACCAGCCCCGTGACAACGCGGCCGAGACGCTCGCCGAGTGACCCTCGCGGTCGGGGAGGGATACGTCGACCGCCCGGTGACGGCCTCGCCCTGTCCTCCGTCCGTAGCGCGTACGACCCGTGCAGCCGCTAACTCAATATCGCCGCCTCACCGACACGGCGGCGTTCAGTCGGCGAAGACGCGGATGCCGTCCTCGCTCACGTCGAACCGGAGCCGTCCCTCGCGTTCGAGGTAGCGGAGGTACTCGTAGGTGACGAGCGTCATGAACGGGGCGTCGGCTTCCGTCGCGCCGAGCGCCTCCCCCGCGAGTTCGCGCGCCCAGCACTCCCCGCGGTCGACGGCGTCGGTGTGGATCCGGTCGGCCGTCCGGTCGACGTTCGAGAGCGACGCCTCGATCCGTGCCTCCGCATCGGGCATCTCCGGGCCGTGCATCGGCACCAGCAGGTCGGGATCCAGGTCGCGTATCCGCTCCAGGGAGTTCCGGTAGGCCCGGACGTCGCCGTAGAGCGGGCCGTACTGGAAGTGATCGTTCTCCGAGACGAGATCGCCGGAGAACAGCGTCCCCGAGCCCTCGTGCCAGAGCGCGACGTGGTGTTCGGCGTGCCCCGGGGTGTGGAGCACCGAGAGCTCCTCCTCGTCGAGCGTCACGGTGTCGCCGTCGTCGAGGGTCCGCTCGACGTCGATGCGCTCCTCGCTGTACGAGCCGAGCGGGAAGTAGGCGTCCCAGTGGTCCTCGTCGAGGTCGAACCCGGCGAGGAGGCGCGTCATCTCCCCGCGGGCCCGCCGGAGGTAGTCCCCGAACCCGTGGACGACGGGGGTCGCCCCCTCCGGGACGACGTGTGGCAGGTCCGCCAGCGTCTCGATGGTCTCCGAGCCGCCGACGTGGTCGATGTGCGGGTGGGTGAGGAGGACGCGCTCGACGCCGGCCAGCCGCCCCCCGTCGAGTTCCGCGCGGACCGCGTCGCGCGAGACCGGTGCTACGTGACCCGTGTCGACGAGCGTGTCGCCGACGCGGAGGACGTTCACCCCCCCGTAGACCGGCTGTTCGAACTCCAGACGCTCGTACTCCATCACTACTACCGAGGTGCCCTGGCGTGATATGCGTTGTCAATCCGCTCCGGCGTCACCTCGGGCTCGTGTCGGTGGGGGTGAGGATCTACCCGATCCGGGTCCCGGGGGCCCCGCCGCCGAGAAACGAGGACAGACCGTCGAGGTCGAAGACGCTCGCCGGAGCCCCGAGTTCCAGCAACTCGCGGACCTTCGCCGCCATCCCCCCCGTGACGTCGGTGTCGCCGCTCCCACCCAGCGCGTCCGCCACGTCCCCGAACGTCTCGACGCGGGTGAGGACCTCTCCCGACTCGTCGAGCACGCCCGGCACGTCCGAGCAGAGCCCGACGCGGTCCGCGTCGAGTCCGCGGGCCAGTGCGACCACCAGTTCATCGCCCGAGAGGATCGTCGCGCCGCGCCCGGCGTGGGCCACGACGTCACCGTGGAGGACCGGGACGAACCCCTCGCCGAGCATCCGGCGTGGGGTCTCGATGGAGAGCGAGAGGGTGCCGTCGTCGTCACGGCTGGCCGCCGACAGGGGGTGGACCGGGACCGCGGGGACGTCCCGGTCGAGGAGCGTCCGGACGACGGCCGCGTTCAGCTCCTTCATCGCGCCGTGGATCTCGACGACGGCCCGGGCGTCGTCGGTTCCGTCGGTGGTCGTGACACCGTGTCGCTCGGCGTGCGGGTGCCCGAAGCTCCCGCCGCCGTGGACGAGGACCAGATCGCCGTCGTGCGCCGCGATGGCGTCGGCCGCGCGGGCGAGGCGCTCCTCGGCGACCGTCTCCGCGCTCGACTTGTCGGTGACGACCGATCCGCCCAGCTTCAGCACGATCACTCCGCCCGCACCCCTTCCCGATCGAGTTCGGCACGGAACGCCTCCTCACAGCCCGGCGTGTACCGGAGCGCCGTCCGCGCGCCCTCCGTCTCGTCGAGCGCGACGATACAGCCGCCCCCGCCCGCGCCGGTGAGCTTCGCGCCGAGCGCGTCGGCGTCGCGGGCCGCCCACACCATCGCGTCGAGCGACCGCGAGGAGACTCCTAACGCGGAGAGCAGGCCGTGGTTGAAGTCCATCAGCCGACCGACCTCCGCGACGTCGCCGGCCTCCAGCGCCGCCTCCCCCTCCCGGACCAGGTCGCCGATGGCCGAGACGGTGTCGGCGGCGAAGCCGTACTCCTCTCTGAGCGTGCGGACGCCCGAGACGAGTTCGCCGGTGTCGCCCGCACCGCCGTCGTAGCCGACCACGAACGGGAGGTTCGGGATCCCCTCCAGCCGGCGCTTGTCCTCGTCCTGGACCCGGACCGCCCCACCCATCGCCGAGCAGAACGTGTCCGCCCGGGCGGCCTGTCCGTCCTGGACCTCGTACTCGACGCGGAACGCCCGGTCGGCGATCTCCTCGGGCGCGAGGTCGACGCCGAGTTCGCGCGTCGCCGCGTCGATGGCCGCGACGACGACCGCCGCCGACGATCCGAGGCCCGCCCCGAGCGGGATGTCGCTCTCGATGGTGAGATCGAACCCCGTCTCGGGGGCGGCGGCGGCCTCGCGGGCCTGCTCTATCGCCCCCGAGACGTAGCCCATCGCCGCCTCGACCAGTCCCGTCGGCACGTCCACGTCCGGTCGGTCCTCCGGGCCGCCGCTGTACGTCACCGTGAACCCGTCGAGCGAGAGGTCGTCGGCGTCGACCCGGAGCCGGCCGTCGCCGCGCTCCTCGGCCGTCACCCGCGCCCGCCGCTCGATGGCACACGGGACCGCCGGCTCCCCGTACACCACCGCGTGCTCCCCGAACAGGTAGACCTTGCCCGGGGCCGAGGCGACTGTCATACCTCCGCTGTGCGCCGACAGGTTACAGTAGTTGCGCTCTGGGCGTCCCGACACTCCGGTCCACGATCCGTGGCGGACGTTCGGATCGTACGCGTGACCGAGGCCGGGGCTCCGCCCGATCGACCCAGCACGAACGAGAACGAGCAGTGACCTCGGCCGACGACCGGGGGACTACTCCGGGTCGGCGGCGGTCACTTCGTCGACGCTCTCGTCGACGGCCTCGTTCACCCGCCAGAGGTAGAGGCTCGCGTAGCTTCGGTAGGGTGCCCACCGCTCGGCCTCCTCGACCATCTCGGCACGGGTCATCTCGCGCCCGTAGAGCGCCTCCATCCCCTTGCGGACGCCGAGGTCGCCGACGGGGAACACGTCGGGCCGACCGAAGGTGAAGAGGAGCTGCATCCGTGCCGTCCACGGGCCGATCCCCGTGATTTCGGTCAGTCGCTCGACGATCTCCTCGTCCCCGTAGTCGGCCAGCGACTCCCTGGTGTGGCCGTGCTCGGCGAACGTCTCGGCGATCTCGCGGACGTAACGGGCCTTCTGACGCGAGAGCCCGGCGTCCCGCAGGATCCCCTCCTCGACCGCGAGGATCCCCTCGTGGGTCACGTCGACGGCCTCGAAGAGCCGGTCGCGGGTCGCCGCCGCGGAGGCCATCGACACCTGCTGGCGGAGGACCGAGATCACGAGGCGCTCGAACAGGTCGTCGCTCGGATCGAGACCGAGCTTCCCGTACTCCTCGACCACGGGACCCAGGAGCTCGTCGCCACGGAGGAATCGGTAGGCCTCCTCGGCGACGTCGTCGTCGGAACTACTCGTCAACGATCACACCTCCGCTCGTACGTCGTACGTAACGTGGGATCGAGAGCGGGACGTCTTCGCGGTCACGAACGACGGTACGTCCCCGGCCGGTTAGCCGTGGCGGTTCCGACCCGGGCGGCTCACTCCTCCTCGGCCGCCTCCTCCTCGGGACGTGCGGGGGCGTTCGCGCTCGAATCCGCGCGGCGGCGGACGTCGACGTGGTAGTGCTGGAGGATGTCCCGGCCGAGGAGCAGCGGATAGTCCATGTGCGAGCGGTCCTCGACGCTCGCGGCGACCGTGTGCTGGGTCCCCCGGACGCCGACCACGAGGTCGACCACGGGTCTTGAGCGGCCGGACTTGACGCTCCCGGACTTGATCTTCACGATGTCCTTGATGGGACCGGTACCGATGTCGGCGGCGAGCCGCGAGTCGATGGAGGTCCGTGTCGCCCCCGTGTCGGACTTGGCGTGCACGCTCCGCTGGCCGCGCGTCCCCATCACGACCACCTCCTCGATGTAGCCGATGGTGAGGTCCTGCGGGGTGACGTCGCGTGTGGGGCGGGGCGTCGCAGAGGGGCTAGAGTCGTCGAGCACCGAGGAGAGCTCGTACACTTTCTCCCCGTCGACCTCGCCGCCGGCCTGCTCGATAGCGAGCCTGGCGATGTGGGGCGCGGGCGAGCGGCCCGTCGCCTTGAACAACCCCTTGAACCCCGCCGTCGGGTTCACTTCGAGGACGTAGTAACCGTCGACGCCCTGGACGATGTCGACACCGGCGTAGTCGAGCCCGACGACGTCCGTCGCGCGCTTGGCGATCTGCTCGACCTCGTCGCTCATCCCCTCGGTGGCGTCGTCGACGTCGCCCCCGAGCGCGACGTTCGTCCGCCAGTCCCCCTCCGGGGCGTAGCGGTTCATCGCCCCGACCACCTTCTCGCCGACGACGTACACCCGGAGGTCGTGGTGTCGTTCGACGTCGTGCTCGATGAGCTCCTGGAGGAAGGCCTGCCGCGAGCCGACCATCGGGTTGACGCCCTCGTCGGTGGTGATCTTCCAGGTGCCGCCACCGTGCGTCCCGATGGCGGTCTTGTAGACGACCTCCTCGCCGAACGACCCGAGACTGTCGTTCAGGCGGTCCTTCGAGAGCGACATGAACGCGTCCGGGACGGGGACGCCGGCCTCCGCGAGCGCCGCGCCGCTGGCGAACTTGTGGAGGGCGGTCATCGTCTCCATCGGGTGGTTCAGCATCGGCCGGAGCCGATCCAGCATCGTGGCCAGCCCGATGGCCTCCGCGGGCTCCTCCTCCTTCGAGAGCAGCAGGCGGTTGACGATGATGTCCACGTCCGGGTCGAGCGTCACCTCGCCGTCCCGGATGTCGACGCTCGTGTTCTCCCCTCGTAGCCACGCGGTCTCGTGGCCGAGGTCCTCCACCGCGTTGAGGATGGCCTTCGACTCCTTGCTGACGTGGAGGCTCAGGACCCCGACGGTAACGGGTTCGGTAGACATGAATCGCGGTGGACCCCCGGGCGGCAAAGTCCTGACGATGGCCGTCTCGGGCGGAGACGGCAGACGTGGAGTTCTGACGGTTTATATATCCGGGCGGCCAGATGAGGGTATGAGCCCCCCTTCCGCCGACGTGTTCACCTACGACGGCGGGCGCGTCGACCCCGGGGAGACACAGAACATCCGCTACGGGGTCAGCGAGACGTATCTCGGCGACCCGGTGCGGATACCCGTCAGCATCGTCAACGGCGAGCACCCGGGGCCGACCGCGTTCCTCTCGGCGGCGGCCCACGGCGATGAACTCAACGGCATCGAGGTGGTCCGCGAGGTGGCCCACGAGTGGGACCACTTGGACCTCCACGGCACCCTCGTCTGCATGCCCGTGATGAACGTCCCCGGGTTCATCGCCCAGCAGCGCTACCTCCCCATCTACGACCGCGACCTGAACCGCTCGTTCCCGGGCAACGACACCTCCACCTCGGCGAAACGCATCGCCTACCGCATCTTCCGGAACTTCGTCGAACCCTGTGACTTCGGCCTCGACTTCCACACCTCGACCCGGGGACGGACCAACATGGTCCACGTCCGGGCGGAGATGGAGGACCCCGACGTCGCCCGCCTCGCCCGGGCGTTCTCGACGAACGTCATCATCGCCGGGGCCGGCCCCGAGGGGACGCTCCGCCAGGAGGCCTCGAACGCCGGCGTCCCGACCATCACCATCGAGATGGGCGAGGCCCACCGGTTCCAGCGCGGCCTCATCGACCGGGCGCTCGACGGCACCCGCTCGGCGTTCGCCGAGTTCGGCCTCCTGCCCCAGGAGTCGGTCGCCTGGCCCGGCTGGCGGACCGTCATCGACGGCAACGGCGACAAGACCTGGCTCCGGGCGGACGTCGGCGGCCTGGTCGACATGCACTGGGAGGTCGGATCGCTCGTCCACCGCGGCGATCCGATCTGCACCATCAGCAACCCGTTCAAGACCGACACGGACGTCGTCGAGGCGCCGTTCACGGGGCTGCTCGTCGGCACGCTCGAGAACCCGCTGGTCTACCCCGGGAACCCGCTCTGTCACATCGTCCGACTCGACGAGCGGACGCGCAGGGCCGTCGAACGGACCCAGGGCCGACCCCCGGTGCGGCCCGCGGCGGCGACCGGGAGCGGGTCGTCGTAGGCTCCCGCGACCCCTCGGTCGGTAAAACCCGCCGCGGGCGGGGAGTCGATCCGCCGGTTCACCCGTGCGCAGTAGTAACTTCTATACGGACCGGGTTCGGACAGGGCATAGCATGAGTCAATCGTACGACCGGGGCCTCATCGAGGACTTCGGCCGGTGGCGGGAGTTCTCCGCCGGTATGTGGGCGTGGGTCCTCCACAAGTTCACCGGGTGGGTGCTCGTGGGCTACCTGTTCACCCACATCGCCGTCCTGAGCACCGCGACCGTGGACGGGACCACGTACACGAGCACGCTCCAGGGCCTCGAGAGCATCATCATCGTCCGGTTCCTCGAGGTCGGCCTGCTCGCCGTCGCCGTGTTCCACATCCTCAACGGTCTCAGACTGCTGTTCGTCGACCTCGGTGTCGGCCTCGGCTCACAGGACCGCTCGTTCTACGCCTCGCTGATACTCACCGCGGCCATCGTGGTCGCCAGCATCCCGACCTTCCTGGGGGGTGTGTTCTGATGGCGGAGTACTACTCCTCGTTCGAGCGCGGCGGGACCCGGTGGCTGCTCCAGCGGCTCACCGCGGCGTTCCTCGTCGCCGTGCTCGCCTTCCACTTCATGCTGCTCCACTTCGTCAACCACGCCTACGAGATCACCTTCCAGGGGACCGCCGTCAGGATGTCCCAGCTGGGCTACTTCCTGACGATGGTGCTGTTCCTCGTGGCCGCGACGTTCCACGGGGTCAACGGCGTCTACAACGCCCTCGTCAACCAGGGGCTCGACGGCACAGGCAAGACCGCGGTCAAGTACGGCCTCGCACTCGCGGGGCTGCTGCTGATCGTCCAGGGCATTCGCGTCGCCCTCGCGATGACGACCATCGTCTAACTCATGAGTACACAGATCACCGAACGGGAGGAGGAATCGTCCGCGGAGACCGAAGCGGAGACCGAGTCGCCCCACCAGCGCCGCCGGATGGACGAGAAGGCCCGGCGGGCCGCGGAGCGGGACGCCATGCGCGAGCGGGCCGAGGAGGAGGTTCGGGACGCCGAGACGACGGTCGGGCTGAAGGTGTTTCGCTACGACCCGGAGGTCGAGGGGAAGAAGGAGCCCCGGTTCGACCAGTTCACCGTCCCGTTCCACAAGGGGATGACCGTCCTCGACGCGCTGATGTACGCGCGGGACCACTACGACTCCTCGCTCACGTTCCGCCACTCCTGCCGGCAGGCCGTCTGCGGGTCGGACGCGCTGTTCGTCAACGGTCGGCAGCGCCTCGGTTGCAAGACCCAGCTCGCGGACCTCGACTGGCCCATCAGGATCGAGCCGCTCCCGCACGCCGACGTCGTGAAGGATCTCGTCGTCGACATGGAGCACTTCTACGACCAGATGGAGGCCGTCGAGCCGTACTTCCAGACGAACGAGCACCCGTCCGGCGAGCTCGAAGAGCAGCGCCAGACCCGCGAGAACCGCGAGAAGGTGAAGATGTCCACGCGGTGTATCTGGTGTTCGGCCTGTATGTCCTCGTGTAACATCGCCGCCGGGGACAACCAGTACCTCGGTCCCGCCGCCATCAACATGGCCTACCGGTTCGCGATGGACGAACGCGAGGGCGAGGATATGAAACAGCACCGTCTGAACATCATCGAACAGGAGCACGGCGTCTGGCGGTGTCAGACCCAGTTCTCCTGTACGGAGGTCTGCCCGAAGGACATCCCGCTCACCGAGCACATCCAGGAGCTCAAGCGCGAGGCGGTCAAGAACAACCTGAAGTTCTGGTGAGGCCGGGGGAGTCACCGGAGTCGGCCCCGACCGGAGCGGATCACTGCCGGTCGTTACCGCCGCGGTTCGTGCTCCCCTCCAGCCCGTCGTCCGATCCCCCTCCCGCGGCGTTCTCCTCGAGCACGTCGAGCGACTCGGGGAGTCGGTTCTTGACCAGCCACAGCGTCAGCCGATAGACGGCGTACCCGACGCCGGCGATCAGTACCAGGTCGATGATGTACAGTTCGAGGAACTCGAGCAGGGTTATCCGGCCGAGCACGAGGTCGCCGCTGAGCACGAGAAACCCGACGGTGAGTGCGAGCAGCAGCGCGGGAGCGAGGACCACCAGCAGGGCGATGACCAGTACGACGATGCGGTCCCGGGAGTCGACTGGGGACATACCTCACGTTGTGTCACCCGGGGCAAAACAGTGCCGCCTCGATGGGGACCGCCGTCGTGGCCGACCCCGCGGACGTGACCTGGACGAGCCCGTTCGGTATCCGAGTGGTCGCCGACCGGTGACGGGCGTTTCGTCGGTGTGTGGCCCCTCCGTCGCCGGGATCAACGACGGCCGAACAGCCGCTCCCGGAGCGTGCGTGTGGACGGCCGCTCGGCCAGTAGCACCGGCGTCTCGAGCGCCTCGATGGTGTCGAACGCCAGCGACCCGCGAACGATGCGGGACAGCAGCCCGCGGTCGGTCGCCCCGACGATCACCAGGCTGTACTCCTCGCCGAACCGCCCGATAACCGTCTCGACGTCCCCCGCTTCGACGTGTATCTCGGCGTCGGACAGCTGGTGGCCGGCCGCCCAGTCGTTCAGGAACTCCCGACCCGTCGCCTCCTCGCCCGGGTCGACGACGTGGAGCAGTGACACGTCCACGCCGACGGTCTCCCGCAGCGCACCGGCGACCTCCGCCGACAGATCCGACGATGGCCCGCCTGCGGTGGGGACGAGTACGTCGGACAGCTCGAGGTCCCGACCGTCCAGCACGAGGAAGTCACACGGCAGGTCGTGTGCCAGCTCCTCCAGGGCGGCTTCGGCACGTCCCCCCGCGAACCGCGCGCCACCGTACCCCATCACGACGGTGTCGGCGTCGTTCGTCCGTGCGGCGTCGAACACCGCGTCGAACGCACGGTGTGAGAGGATCGTCCTCGTCTCGATCGGGACGTCGAACGCCTCGGCGTCCGCCTTCGCGGCGTCGAGGAGTTCCTCCGAGGAAGCCTCGATACGGTCCCTGTTCTCGGCGGCAGCGGAGAGCGACGTCTGGTCCGGTACGGTGACGACGTGCGTCGCGAGCACGCGCCCGCCCTCGTGCTGTGCGAGCGCACCTGCGAGCGTCACGAGGGCGCTCTCGGTCCGCGGGTTCGCCAGCGCCACCATGATCGTCGGGCCCTCGGTGCCGGTCGGGGCGACCGCGTCGGCGGCGTCGACGACCCGATCCGGCAGGTCCGCCTCGCGACGCCGGACGTAGTCCGAGAGCACCCCCTCCTGTGGCGTCCTGCTCCGGGCGTAGAGGAAGTACCACGCCACGGCGGCGACGACGAAGCCGCCGGAGAGTGCGATCTCCAGGCCGTCCATGAACGCGACGAGGCCGAGAGACAGCACCGCCCCGACCAGAGGGGTGATGGGGTACAGCGGCACCGTGAAATCCGGGTCGTACTCCGGCACGTCCGCCTCCCGGAAGACGATCAGTCCCACGTTCATGAGCGCGTAGACGATGAGGTGGAGCACGCTGGCCGCCTTCGCGAGCACCGCGATGTCCCGCCCGAGCGCCGCGATGAACACGAGGATGAGCACCCCGGTGAGAAGGATCGAGCGGTATGGGGTCGCGTAGTCGGGGTGGATCTCGTTGAGCCAGTTGGTGACGATCCTGTCGCGCCCCATCGCGAAGTTGATCCGCGCGGAGGCGAGGATCGACGCGTTCGCCGAGGAGGCCGTCGCGAGGAGCGCCCCGCCGGTCATCACCGCGGCGGCGGCCGCGGCCACCCCGCCGATCGGGCCGATGGACGAGGGGAACGAGAGCGAGGCCGCCTGTGCGACCGGCGCGTCGAGGCTGAGATCGGGCCACGGGACCACCCCGAGCATCGTCGTCACGAGGATGGCGTAGATGACGGTGACGATGGCGACGCTCCCGATGATGGCGATGGGGAGGTTCCGCCCCGGGTTCTTCAGCTCCTCGGCGACCGTCGCGATCTTGGCGTACCCGAGGAAGGAGACGAACACGAGTGCCGTCGCCGGGAGGATCGCACCGGTCCCGAACGGTGCCAGCCCGTCCTCGCCGACGAGCGTGGCGTAGTCGAACGACAGGAACCCCGCGAGGGCGAACGCGGTGAGGATCGAGAGCAGGACGAACACGATGACGTTCTGGACGCCGCCGGTCTCCTTGGCCCCGACGAGATTGACCCCGACGAAGACGATCCCGGCGAGGAGTGCGCCCATCTGGATCGGGTTGAGGAACGCCACCTCGGGCAACGGCACGAAGACGGCGAGGTACTGCCCGAACCCGATACAGTAGAACGCCGAGGCGAAGGCCAGTCCCATCCAGTCGCCCATGCCGGCGATCGAGCCGAACATCGGTCCGAGCGACCGGTTGATGTAGTAGTACCCGCCGCCGGCTTTCGGCATCGCCGTCCCGAGTTCGGAGACGGACAGCGCGTTCACCATCGCGATCAGTCCGCCGACGACGAACGAGACGACGACGATCGGGCCCGCCGCGTTCGCGGCGACCCCGGGGAGGACGAAGATCCCGGCCCCGATCATCGTCCCGATGCCGATGGTCATCGCCGACACGAGGCCGAGGTCCTTGGCGAGTTCCTCGTCGCTCATTCGTTCGACTCGAGCGGAAGAGCGATCACGGGACGGTCAGCACCGGTGACCAGTTTCAGGGAGAGGTCGCCGGAGAGGAACTGCATGATCCGACTCCCGCCACGGGACCGGTACGCGATGGCGCCTGCGCCGACCTCGTCGGCGGCCTCGTGGATCGCGCCGACGACGTCCCGGGCGTACGCGGTGTGCTCGCCGGCATCGGGGAACACGGTCCGTACGGCGGCGTACGTCTCCTCCGCCAGCTCCTCGGACTGTTCGACGGGCGTCTTGTCCGGGACGCCACCCCCCTTCTCGACGACGTGCAGCGCCGTCACCCGTTCCGGTCGGTACGGTTCGAGCGCAGCCACGGTCGCCAGGGCGTCCTCCTCGTTGGCGACCGGCAGGAGGACGTGAGCGAGGAGATCGCGCCTCCCGTCGTCGGAAACGCCGTTCATAGGAGACATTGATCCCGACCCGTTATCAATGTATATATACGCGCCATCGGCGGCGATATCCGGTCGTGGTCGGAACGGGTATCCGAATGCGTTCGCGGGGCGTCGAGCCGCCGACTCGCGGGCACACGTGGCGCCGGGTTCCTCCTCGCGTCACCCCTCTCGGGAGCGGGGACCGGGGTTCTTTATACGCTCCCGTCCTCCGAGGTGTCTATGACCGGGACGATCACCGGGCGTCGTGGCCACGGATCAGTCCGGGCGACGCTCGAACGACCGTACCCCGGCGTCCCGGTAGCGTCGCCTTCGGCGAAAGACAGCCTCAAGTCAGAGACGGCCTAACACGAATCCAGAACACAATGCACGAACACGACGTCATCGTGGTCGGCGCGGGTGGTGCCGGTCTCCGCGCGGCCATCGCGGCACACGAGGAGGGGGCCGACGTGGCTCTGGTCACGAAGCTCCACCCGGTCCGCTCGCACACGGGCGCGGCCGAGGGCGGCATCAACGCCGCGCTCCGGGACGGCGACGACTGGGAACTGCACGCCTACGACACGATGAAGGGGTCGGACTACCTGGGTGACGCCCCGGCCATCGAGACGCTCTGTCAGGACTCCCCCGAGGAGGTCATCCAGCTCGAACACTGGGGGATGCCCTTCTCCCGCGAGGACGACGGCCGCGTCTCACAGCGGCCGTTCGGCGGGCTCTCGTTCCCGCGGACGACGTACGCTGGCGCGGAGACCGGTCACCACCTGCTCCACACGATGTACCAGCAGGTCGTCAAGCGGGGGATCAAGGTCTACGACGAGTTCTACGTCACCCAGCTCGCCGTCACCGACCACGACGACCCGGAGGACCGCGAGTGCCACGGCGTCGTCGCCTACGACATCAAGAACGGCGACGTCGTGGGCTTCCGGGCCCGGAACGGGGTCATCCTCGCGACGGGCGGGGACGGCCAGGCCTACGATCACACCACCAACGCGGTCGCCAACACTGGCGACGGCCCGGCTATGGCCTACCGCGCCGGCGTCCCCGCCGAGGACATGGAGTTCGTCCAGTTCCACCCGACGACGCTCCCGAGCACCGGCGTGCTCATCTCCGAGGGCGTCCGCGGCGAGGGCGGCATCCTCTACAACTCGGAGGGCGAGCGGTTCATGTTCGAGCGCGGCTACGCGAACAACGACGGCGAACTCGCCTCCCGCGACGTCGTCTCCCGGGCCGAACTCACAGAGGTCAACAACGGGCGCGGTGTCGAGGACGAGTACGTCTACCTCGACATGCGTCACCTCGGCGAGGAGCGGATCATCGACCGGCTGGAGAACATCCTCCACCTCGCCGAGGACTTCGAGGGGGTCGACGGACTCGAGGAGCCCATGCCGGTCAAACCCGGCCAGCACTACCACATGGGCGGCATCGAGACCGACGAGAACGGCGAGACGTGCATCTCGGGACTCTACGCCGCCGGCGAGTGCGCCTGCGTCTCCGTCCACGGCTCGAACAGGCTGGGTGGAAACGCGTTGCCCGAACTCATCGTGTTCGGTGCCCGCGCGGGCCACCACGCCGCCGGGCGCGACCTCGGCGAGGCCCGCATCGAGACCGGCCCGAGCGCGATGAGCGAGGCGGAGGAGGGGCTCGACACGCCGGTCTCCCCCGGCGCGCTCGACACGGCCGACGAGGACGTCGCCGCCGACGGTGCCGTCGTGGAGGGCGGGGCGGTCCTCGAAGGTGCCGTCGAGCGCGAGCGCCAGCGGGTCCGGACGCTCATCGAGCGCGACGGCCGCAACCACGCCGAGATCAGGGCCAAGCTCCAGAAGGCGATGACCCGCCACGTCAACGTCTTCCGGCGCGAGGCGAACCTCAAGGACGCCCTCGAGATCATCCGCGAGTGCCGCGAGGAGTACCAGGAGGTCGCCGTCAGCGACCCCTCGCGGACGTTCAACACCGACCTCATCCACACCATCGAGACGCGGAACCTGATCGACGTCGCCGAGACCATCACGCTGGGGGCGCTCGCCCGCGACGAGTTCCGCGGTGCCCACTGGCGGGAGGCCCACCAGGAGCGCAAGGACGAGGAGTGGCTCAAGCACACGATGATCGCCTGGAACGACGGCCAGCCGAAGCTCTACTACAAGCCCGTCATCCTCGAGGGCGAGGAGAAGACCTACGAGCCGAAGATCCGCTCCTACTAGCGACCACTCCTCACTCGCCGGGCCGCTCGCTTCGCGCGGCCAGCGCGAGGCGAGGGCCGTCCCGCTCGGTTCGCTAAGGCTCGGGGAAAGAGATACTCCGGGCGGGTGAACCGTTCGTTCCCCGTGGTCGCTCGTGGATACCCGTTTTCCGTGGGTCCGCCTACTCGCTGTCGACCATCACGTCGGAGGCCTTCACTACTGCCGTCGCGTCCGATCCCTCTTCGAGCCCGAGACGCTCGACCGACCTGCTGGTGATGGTCGACGTGATCTCCGTCCCGTCGACGTCGATGACCACCTCGGCCATTGGGCCGGAGGTGTCGATGCTCTTTACGGTACCGCTCAGTCTGTTGCGGGCACTGAGTGCCATGGACTCCGGTACGTGCTCCCGGAACCTGAACCTCCCGCCGCGGCCTCACTCGGCCGACTCAATCGAAGGTAGTCGCCT
Organism: Salinirubellus litoreus; assembly: GCF_037335815.1. NCBI lineage: Archaea > Methanobacteriati > Methanobacteriota > Halobacteria > Halobacteriales > Natronomonadaceae > Salinirubellus > Salinirubellus litoreus. Next base: position 2,717,420 of record NZ_CP147841.1, read on the forward strand.
GGGACGAGAACGTGAACGGGAGCCCGTGTTCGAGGCCGGGAGCCACCACCGGCCGTCCTCGTCCGCCTCGATCGCGTCGAGCGCCGGGAAGCAGGCCCACAGGTGTTCGTGGCGGTATGTCCCGTGGCCGTGGTCGTCCATGCCCGTGGGAAGGGACCCCGAGATGTGCCTCGCGATGGGGTGAGTCGCCCTCTCAGCCTCGCAGTGCCTCGACGGGCTCCTCGCTGGCGGCCTTCCACGCGGGGTAGAGCCCGCTCACGACGCTCGTGACGACGCCGAACGCGAACGCCGCGAGGATGTACAGGGCGTTCTGTGCGGTGAGTGCGGCGGTCGGATCGCCGAGGATCAGCTCGGCGATGATCAGCCCGCCACCGAGGCTGAGGACGGCCCCGACGACCCCGCCGATGGTGCCGAGCAGGAGGGCCTCCGAGAGCATGATCTTCAGCACGTCGCGCTGCTGGTAGCCGACGGCCCGCAGGACGCCGATCTCGCCCCGTCGCTCGATGGTGCTCATCAGCATGACGTTCAGGATACTCACGCCGGCGACGAGCAGCGAGATCGAGCCGATACCCACGAGGAAGAGGTTGACGGCCTCGAACACCGAGCCGATCTGCTGGACGATCTGTCCGAGTTCGAAGATGCTCACCCGCTCCTCGCGGTCGTTGAGCGCCTCGCGGATGGCGACTGCGGTCTCGTTGGCACGCTCGCCCGACGACGCGGTGACGACGACCGAGGTGTACCCCCGGCCGGGCACGTCCCGCACCGGGAGGACGACCGCCGAATCCGGGTTGACCGTCGAGAAGCCCTCCGAGGGCTCCAGGATCGCCAGAACGCGGAACGTGCGGTTGTCGACCGACAGGGAGTCGCCGACGCCGACGTCCAGTTCGTCGGCGAGATTCGACCCGACGAGCGCGCCGCTCCTGAACGGGGTCGGGATCCGGCCGGTATCGGGATCGTAGGCCGCCGCCGGGTCGTTCATCCCGTAGACCGACGTCCGCATGTCCTCGCCGCGGAACGAGACCCGCGAGGTGTTCTGTCGGACGGGGACGACGTCCCCGTCGCCGCTGACCCGCTCGATCTCGCGGACCTCGCGATCGGTCAGCGGATCGGGGTCGCCGTCCTCCGAGACCGGGGAGACGACGATCTGGTTGCCGATGTCCCCGATCGAGCCGGTCACGGACTGGGAGAGGGTCGCGCCGAAGACGCCGAGCGAGGCGATGGCGACCACGCCGATCACGATCCCGAGCATCGCCAGCGCCGACCGGGTCTTCGTCCGGGTGAGGTTCCGGCGGGCGACCAGCAGCGTCGGGAAGAGCCGGTAGAGCGGGTTCATACGATCCGCCCGTCGACGAGGTTCACCACCCGGTCGGTGTACTCGGTCACCTGGTCGTCGTGGGTCACCGCGATGACGGAGACGCCCTCCTCGCAGATCTCGGTGAACTGCGTGAGCACGCTCCGACCGGTTTCGCGGTCGAGGTTCCCCGTGGGCTCGTCGGCCAGGACGAGCCGCGGGTCGTTGACGAGCGACCGGGCGATGGCGACCCGCTGGCGCTGGCCGCCCGAGAGCTCGTCGGGGCGGTGGTCCAGCCGATCGCCCAGACCCACCCGCCGGAGGAGTTCGGCCGCCCGTTCCGACGTCCCGGAGTCGCGATCGAGGAGCCGGGGGATCTCGACGTTCTCCTGGGCGGTCAGCGTCGGGATGAGGTAGAAGTTCTGGAAGACGAACCCGATGGTCCGCTTTCTCGCGCGGGTCCGCTCGCGGTCCGAGAGATCCGCGGTCGGCTCCCCGTCGAGGTAGACGTCCCCCTCGGTCGGGACGTCCAGAAGCCCGAGCACGTTCAGGAGGGTGGACTTCCCGCTCCCGGAGGGGCCCATCACGGCGATGAACTCGCCGGATTCGACGGCGAGGTTCACGTCCACCAGCGCCTCGACGACCTCGCTTCTGGTCTCGTAGCGCTTGTCGACGTCGCGGGCCTCAATCACCGACACGGCGGTTCCTCCATCCGACGAAGACGAGGATGCCGACGGCCAGGACCACGACGACGCCGACGGCGGCCGGCAGGAGGATGCCGCCACCTCCTGCGTCACCGGAACCGCCGCCCGGCCGGTCGGGGGTCTCCACGGTCGCGTCCCGGTAGGGGGCCGATACCTCCTCGACGCGGCGCTGGCCGTCCGAGAGGTACGTCACCCGCAGGGGGATCTCCGAGACGTTCGCGTCGACGCGGGCGGTTACGTCAAACGAGACGAAGTCGCTCGCGGGTATCGTCCCGACGAAGTACTCGCGGTTCGGCGAGACGGGGGTGACGCCCTCGCTCTCGACGACCCTGACCACGACGCTGTCGACCGGGGAGAGGCCGACGTTGCTCGCCGATCCGGTGACCACGAGGTGGCCCGCCTCGGGCTGGACGTCGAGGCCGGTCAGCTCCACCCGGCCGGGCGTCGACCGGAGCGTCACCCGCTCTACGGGCGTCGTCACGGTCTCGTCGCCGACCTCGTAGTCCGCCCGGATCTCGACGGTCACGGGTCCGTCGAGGTCGCGGACGGGTAGCGAGACCGTCGAGGACTCGTCCGGTCCCAGGGTACCGACGACGGCCTGCCCGACCGTCGCGTTCGTGGCGTTCCCGACGACGAGGAGGTTCTCGGCCTCGACGTTCCCGAGGTTCGTCGCCGTCACGACCACCCGACGGCCGGTCACGTTGGTCGTGAGCGCCACCCGGTCGTCGAGCCCGGCCGTCCGGACCGTCTTGGTGGTGCTGACGCTCCGGGTCGGTCCGCCGGCGAGCGTGTACTCGACGGTGGCGGTCACCCCCGTCTCACCGGAACCCTCCGGGACGGCTCCGAAGGGGAACGAGGCCGTCTCGCCGGTCGCGAGGGTCGACCGGACCTGGCGGGGGCGCTCGACGGTCACGTCGCCCGAGAGCGTCACCTCCACGTTCCGAAGGTCGCGGTCGAGCCCGTTTGCCACCGTGACCGTCGCGTTCGACTCGACGCCCTCGATGGGCTCGGCGATGTCGACCGCGACCCGGGGGTCCTCGTCGGTCACCCTGACGGTCACCGGGTAGGTGAGCTGGACGCGCTCGCCGCCCACGGTCCGACCGAACACCACCACCCGGAGGTCCTTGGTCCCCGTCGTCCCGAACGACTGGATGAGGGGGATCCGAAGCGACGCACCGGGCGGGATCCGACCGGGGTCCTGGATCCTGGCGAACTCGTTGAAGTTACTGCCGGGGCCGGTGCGGAGCGCCGCGGCCTCGACGACGAACGTGTCGTTGCTCCGCTGGAAGTTCTCGATGGTGGCCGTGAACCTGACCGTCTCGCCGGGTACCGGCGAGTTCGGCGAGGCGGTCACGTTGGTGATGGCGGCGTTCGCGACCTGCGCCTCGACGGACCCGGCTCCGATGCCGACCGCGGCCCCAGCTCCAGCCCCGGCCCCGACGCCGACGGCGCTCGCCGGGACGAGCGCCACGACGAGTGCGAGGCAGACCAGAACGACGCCGCTCTTCGGATCCGGGTCCACTCAGATCACCCCGAAGACCCCGTTGAGTCGGATCAGGAGGGCCACCGCCACCGGCCCGGCGACCGTCAGCGCGGCCTCTCGGAGGTCGAGCCCCTCGGCGTACCGGACGGCGAACGTCCAGAGGAACGCGCTCCAGAGCAGGAAGGCGATGCCGAGCACCCCGGCGACGAGGAACTCCGGACGGGACTGGAGCTCCTGGGCGAACTGGGCCACCTGGGCGGGGTCGTCCGGGAACTGGACGCCGCTGAAGACGACGAAGTTCACCGCGGCGTTCACCAGGCCCCCGAACACGGCGGGGACGAACCCCCACCCGACGAGCGCGAACGTGTCGCGGAAGCTCCCGTCGCCGTCGAACAGTATGTACGCGATGCCGCGGAACGCGACGGCGTAGAGCACCCAGATGATAAACGAGACCACGACGCCGAAGACCGCACCGACGACCTGGATGACCGTCACGAAGGCACCGGCCTCCGGTGGGAGGGCACTGATCGTCGCCTGTATCACCGGGTAGCTACCGATCACGCCGATGACCGCGACGATCAGGACGACCAGCGCGGGACGGAGCAGTGAAGGGTCGTCCGAGCGTTCGGCGAAGAACGCGTCCGGGTTCGTCAGCAGGTCGAGGACCATGACCGACGGCTGTCTCGGCGGCGGCTTGAATGTTTATACAGGACCTGGGTCGGTCGGTCCGGAACGTGCGGGGGGGTGGGACTTCTACTCGTAGACCCACTCGGCGCTGTCCATCTCCCAGTCGACGAGTTCGTCCTCGTCGAAGAACAGCTCGATCTCGCGCTCGTTCGCGCCCTCGTCCTCGTGGTCCGAGCCGTGGATGACGTTGTGACCGAGGTCGAGACCGTAGTCGCCGCGGATGGTTCCCGGTGCCGAGTCGGCGGGGTCGGTCTGACCCATCATCTTGCGGACCTGGCGGGTGGCGTCCGCGCCCTCCCAGACCATCGCGAACACGGGTCCGGAGGTGATGAACTCGACGAGCCCCTCGAAGAACGGCTTGCCCTCGTGCTCGCCGTAGTGCTCGTGTGCGAGGTCCTCGTCGATCTCCATGAACTTCGCGCCGACGAGCTTCAGACCGCGCTCCTCGAACCGGGAGACGACGTCGCCGATCAGGCCGCGCTGGACGCCGTCGGGCTTGACCATCACGAAGGTGCGTTCGTCACTCATTCCTCGTCGTCCTCCTCATCGGATCCGTCGGTCGCCTCGTCGCTCTCGGCCTCTTCGGCCTCGGCGGCTTCGAGGTCCGGCGTGCCGGCCGACTCCTCCTCTTCGGCTTCGGCCTCGGTCTCCGCTTCGTCCTCCGTCTCCTGGGGACGCCGGGTGTCCTTCGCGGCCCGGCCGGCCTGCGTCCACTCGAGGTCGCGGGACTCGCGACCCATGAAGTAGTTCTTCTCGGCCTTGCGGTCCTTGAAGTGCAGGACGGTCCCGTCGTTCCGGACGTACATGATCCCCGTCCCGGGCTCGATGTCCTCGCCGCTGAAGTCGCAGGTTCGGGTGCTGACCATCTACTGCCCTCCGATGCCGTCGGCCTCCCGGGCCGTCTCGCGGAGCTGGAGCACGTCGCCCACTCGAACGGGCCCGAGCACGTTTCGCGCGATGATGCGACCCTGGTTGCCGCCCTCCTGGATGCGACACTTGACCTGCATTGCCTCGCCGTGCATCCCGGTCTTGCCGACGATCTCGATGACCTCGGCGGCGGTCGACGCGGACTCCTCCTCTGCGCTCATGGATCTACTGGAGCTCCTCGAGCTTCGAGGCGATGTCGTCGACGTCCTCGCGCGCGTCGCCGGCGTCGACGATGGCGGCGGCGGCCGAGCCGACCTCGAGGCCGGCGGCGTGGCCGACGTCGTCCTGCGTGCCCACGAAGACGTACGGGACGTCCTTCTCCGCGCAGAGGTCCGGCAGGTGCATCACGACCTCCTCGGGCTGGACGTCCTCGGCGACGAAGACGAGCACCGCGTTGCCTCGCTCGACGGCCTTGGTCGTCTCGTTCGTTCCCTTCCGTACCGAGCCTGTGTCCCTGGCCACCTCGAGCGCCTCGAGGGCGTCCTCCTCGAGGTCGGCCGGGACGTCGAAATCGACGTATACTGACATGGTGTGTTCACCTCCCGCGCGCGGGCTCGCGCTCCCCCGCCGTCCGGGCCATCGCCCGTGCGCCATACGGCGCGTCGTCCTTGAGAGGCTAGGAGCATCACAGCCCCGCGCGGGCTGTACCCCTCCGTAGATATCCGGGACGTATAAGCGCTTTCGAACGCGCTCGGCCCTGCCACGCGCACACACGCAGTCGAACATCGACCGCTCGTCGGCTCTCGGGACCGACGACCCCTTGTGTCCGCCCGCTCACCCTCGACCGTGAAGCGAGCGTTCGAGGAGCACGTCCGGGCACTGTACACCGAGGCCCGAACCGCCGACGAGCGACGGCTCCTCGTCCTCGCCGGCTCGCGCGAGGCCACCTACGACGCGGCCGGCCGAGCGCTCGACGCCGCCGACCTCGACGCCGCCGGGGTGTGCCTCCTCACCGACGGTCGTCTCGACATCGGCGGGATGAGCCGCCTCCCGCTCGACCGGAGCGCCGACCTGCTGGGGACCACCCGCGAGGCGGTCGTTCTCGACTGTCACGACGAGACGCGTCCGAACGCGCTCGGCCGAGTGGTCGGTGCCGTCGACGGCGGCGGCCTCCTCGTCCTGCTCACCCCCCCACTCGATGAGTGGTCGACAGTACGTGACGGTTTCGACGACGGGCTCGCGGTCCCGCCGTTCGGTGTCGACGCCGTCGCGGGCCGGTTCCGCCGCCGACTCGTCCGCACCCTCCGCGAGCACCGCGGGGTCGCCATCGTGGACGTCGACCGGGGGCGGATCGAACGCGACGGCCTCACCGACCCCGCACCTCGACGGCCCGACGACCCGCCCGAACCACCGGCCGAGCCGCGTTTCCCGGCGACGGCCTACGAGGCGTGTCTCACCGACGATCAGGCCGACGCGCTACACGCACTGGAGGCGCTCGGGGACCCGGGTTCGGCGGTCGTCGTCTCCGCGGATCGGGGACGTGGCAAGTCGAGCGCGGTCGGCCTCGCCGCCGGCGCGCTCGCCGTCGAGGGCCGCGAGGTGGTCGTGACCGCGCCGGGCTACCGGAACGCCGCCGAGGTGTTCGATCGCGCGCGGGAACTGCTCGACGCGATGGACGAACTCGGAGAGTGGGACGACTCTGGGAAGGTCCTCACGAGCGTGGGGAGTGGCCGGGTTCGCTTCGTCTCCCCGGCGGAGGCGACGACGACCGGAGCGGACGCACTCCTCGTCGACGAGGCCGCGGCGCTCCCGGTCCGCCTGCTGGAGGGCTCTCTCGCCACCGACGCGGCGCTCGCGTTCGCCACGACCGTCCACGGCTACGAGGGCGCGGGAAGGGGGTTCGACGTCCGCTTTCGCGACCACCTGGACGAGAGTGCCCGCGACGTGACCGACGTGACCATGGCCGATCCCATCCGCTACGCACCCGGCGATCCCGTCGAGACGTGGGCGTTCCGTGCGCTGCTGCTCGACGCCCGGCCCGCCGTCGATCCCCTCGTCTCCGACGCGGCTGTCGAGGACTGCGTGTACCTCGACCTCGGGGCCGACGCGCTGCTCGCCGACGAACACCGCCTCCGCGAGGCGTTCGGACTGCTCGTGCTCGCACACTACCGCACTGAGCCCGACGACCTGACTCGGGTGCTCGACGCGCCGAACGTCGCCGTCCGGGCGCTCGCCTTCGAGGATCGGGTGGTCTGTGTCGCGCTCCTCGCCCGCGAGGGCGGTCTCTCGGAGGAACGACGGCGGCGGATGTACGAGGGCGAACGCGTCCGTGGAAACATGCTTCCGGACGTACTGACCTCACAGCTCCGGGACGAGGAAGGGGGCGTCCCCGTGGGACTCCGGGTCCTGCGGATCGCCACCCACCCCGCGGTCCGCTCGCGGGGGCTCGGTTCGCGGCTTCTGGACGAGATCGCCGCGGACGCACGCGATGGACGGTTCGACTGGCCGGGCGGGGTGGACGCCGGGGTCGACTACCTCGGCGTCGGCTACGGTGCGACCCCCCGGCTGGTGCGGTTCTGGGCCGAGAACGGCTTCTCGACGCTCCACCTCTCGACGACGCGGAACGACACCTCCGGGGAGTACTCGGCGCTGATGGCCCGGCCGCTCACCGACGCCGGGGGTGCGCTCGTGGACCGGACCGGGGAGTGGTTCCGCCGACGCATCGGGTCCGTTCTCGCCGACGCGCTCCGGGACGCCGACCCCGACGTGGTCCGGGAGGTGCTGGCGGCGGCCGATGCCCCCGCGAGAGCCGATCCGACCGACCGGGAGTGGCGGACGGTCGCGGCGGCCGCGTTCGGCCCCGGGCTCTACGACGCCGCGCCGCGTCCGTTCCGCGAACTCGCCCTGGCCCACCTGACGGAGGGGGCGGTCGATCTCCCCCCCGAAGACGAGCGCCTCCTCGTCCGGAAGGTGTTGCAGACGTGGCCGTGGGATGCGGTCGCCGAGTGGGGGCCCTACACCTCGAAGCGCGAGGCGATGCGCTCGGTGGGTGCGGCCTACCGCCCGCTGGTCGAGCGCTACGGGAACGACGCGGCGCGCGAGGAGGTGGCGCGGTACCGATGATTCCCGTCCCCGACCTCGTCGTCCTCCTCGCGCTGGGGCTCTGTCTGTTCGCCGTCGTCGGGAGCCTCATTCCGCTGGTCCCCGGCGCGGCGCTCTCGGTCGGGGGCGTCCTGCTCTACTGGTGGAACTCGGGGTACGCCGATCCCGGCCCGTTCGTCCTCGTCGGGCTCGTGGGGCTCGCGCTGCTCGCGCTCGTCCTCGACTGGTTCGGCGGGGCGGTCTCGGCTTCGGCGGGCGGGGCCTCCACGCGGACGACGCTCGCCGCCGCGGTGGTCGCCCTCCCGCTGACGCTCGTCGCGGGACCCGTAGGGCTCCTCCTCGGCGTGGCCGGGACCGTCTTCGCGCTGACCTACTACGAGAACGAGGACGTAGAGGAGAGCGCCCGGATCGCCGCTTACACCACCGTCGGCATGCTCGCCTCCTCGGTGGCCCAGGCGCTGCTCACCGCGTTCGTCTTCCTCGGGATGCTCCTGGTCGTCATCTACTGAACCGCCACGGGTCGCCACAGCCCCACTCGACGCCGCTCAGCAGGTAGCCCACACTCGGACCCCACCATCCGCCCGGACCTCCCCGGTCACGTCGGCACAGGCCGTCGTCGTGGCCGTGACGCTCCCGGTCGCGTTCCGGGCGGTCACGACGACGCGGAGGCTGACGCCCGCGTCGGGGTTTGCCCGGGAGAGGTCGACAGCCGGTCGTGGCCTCGCGTCCGGCGCGACGGCGTAGGTGCCCTCGTGGACCGTCTCCCCGGTCGCCTCGCAGACGACTCGAACGCGGACCTCGACCGCCTCCTCCCCGGCGTTCCGTAGCAGGACCGGCGTCTCCCGGTCCGGGGCGAACTCGAAGTCGGGTTCCGTGGCCGTCGCTGTCCCCGAGCGCGGTGTGGTCGGGGTAGTCGGCGTCGACGTCGGTGCCGCTGTGTCCGCCGGACATGGCCCCACCGTCGGTGTACTCGCCGCTGCCGTGGCCGTCGGCGTGTCGGTTCCCGCTTCCGGCTCCACGGACGTCACCGTCCTCGTGTCGGTACCCGGTGTCCCGGAGAGACAGCCGGTCGCGAGGAGGCCGAGCGCGACCAGCCCGGCGAGCAGTGTCGACCGTGAACGCATCGTCGGAGATCGGGCGTCGGGGGGAAAACGCCTTTCGGAGGCTCGAAGGAGGACTCGACCGAGTGGGTCCGTCGCCGGGCGGCTCACGGAGCCGGTCGACTCCACTCCGGTCCGGGAGGGGCCGGCGGCTCGTGCGGGCAGTATTTGACGCTACGGGACGTGTCCCCGACCATGACCGAGTGTGCCGAGGAGGGCTGTGACCGGGCCGTCGCCGTTCGGCTCCACGTTCCGTGGGCGGACGACCGGGAGGTCTGTGCGGCTCACGCTCGCGTGCTCGCTCAGCAGGACGGCGTGGTCGCGGAGGTCCTCGAGGGCTCGGACGGGGAGTTCCCCTGATCCCCTACTCCGCCTGGGGGTGGTAGGCCATCATGACCTCGTCGACGTACTCGCCGTCGATCCGGTAGTGGTCCTCGCGGACGGCCTCGGTCTCCCAGCCCCGCTCCGAGAGGAACTCGATGGCGGCCTGGTTGGTCGACGGGACGGTGTTGTAGAGCTTCTCGGTGCCCACGGCCTCGGCGAAGCGTTCGCCGCGTTCGAGGAGCTTCTCGCCGATGCCGTGGCCGCGGTGGTCCCGATGGACCCCCACGGTGAGCGTCGCGGTGTGGGAGAGCGCCTCCTGCTCGGGGTGGTCGAGGTGGACCCACCCGACGACTTCGCCGCCGACGGTGGCGACGAACACCACGCGCGACTGGAGTTCGTTGTGCCGGAGCAGCACCTCCTCGTGGTCGACGACGTCGGCCAGGCTCTCCCCGACGACGTAGCGGTCCTCGGTCAGCGAATCACGGATGACCCGGACGAGTTCCTCCATGTCCTCCTCGCGGGCCTGCCGGATGACGAACCGCACGTCCGTCTCGTAGCTCTCGGTGCCGTCGTCCTCGAAGGCGATCCTGATCTCGTCCTCCTCCCGGTCGCGCTCGAGTATCCCCTCGCGGGCGAGCACGGTGACGTGCGTCCCGAACTCCTCGGGTGCCATCCGGAGGGCCCGCTGTGCCTCCTCGTAGTCGACCGCGCCGTGGCGCTCGACGTAGTCGTAGACCTCCTGCCGTCCCCGGTGTCCGAACTCGAGTTCGTCGGAGAAACGCATGCCACCTGATAGCAGTACCCATTATATAAGGGTTGTTCCCGTTCGAGGGTCGGTTCCCCGGACCGAAACCCGTTCCCGCGGGTGATCGGCCGTCGGCGGACGTCGGGAGACGTTGAGGGGTATCGGTGGTTCTCGATTCCGCCGTGTCTCTACCCGGACGCCTCCTCCCGGCCCGGGACGTGGGTGAGCACCCGGGCCGTCCCGCCCACGTCGTGGGTGTCGATCAGTACCTCCGCCGCGGTCCGGACGCTGTAGTCGGCCTCGATGTCGACCCCGTGACACCGGGCGTACAGCGAGAGCCAGGTGTTCATCGCCGCTTCGAGCCGTTCGAACTCGTCTACCTCGAACCGCACGGGTGGCCCGCCCGTCCGGGCGTCGAGGTAGACCGCGACGGCCTCGCCGAACCCCTCACGGAGGTAGCGCATGGCCTCCTTCTCGGCGGGCGGCTCGGCGGGGGGCGAGAACGCCTCGCGGTCCCGCTCGGCCCGCCGGTGGAGCTCCGCGATGCGGTCAGCGTAGCGGCTCACCTCCCCGCCTCACCCCTCCCTGTACTCGACGCCCTTCCCGCCGCTGGGGTGTGTCCACTTCGTGTCCGCGACGACGGCGCAGGTCCCGCACTCGATGCAGGGCTGGGTGTCGAGGCTGACGACGCGCTCCTCGTGGCCGTTCGTCTTGACCGTCTCCGGGCGGTAACAGCCCCCGCCGTAGTCCATCGAACTCACCGGGCAGGCGGTGACGGCGTCGCCGCTGGCCTCCCAGGAACGGTCCTGGAGTTCGATGTGGGGCTCGCCCACGTCGTAGGTCAGGTCACCGATGCGGTCGCCGAGGCTCGGCGGCTCGACGTCGTTCTCGTGGGTGATCCGTTCGCCGAGCTCCTCCGCGAGGACCGTCGGCAGGGTGACGTACGCCGAACTCGTGTCCGGGAGGACGCTCATCATGAGCGGCGAGTTGTAGAGCCGCTCGACGGTCGAGGAGAGCCTGCGCATCCCCATCCGACCGACCGCGGAGGACGCCACGGTGTCGACGAGGTTCGTCACCCGGTCGTTCTCGGCGGCGGCCCGCGAGGCGCGGTAGAGCGAGGGCCGGAGCTTGGCCATCACGCCCTCGTCTTCGAGCTTCCGCTGGTAGAGCTCGCCGGCACTGTGAGGCCGTCCCCGGCCCTTGGTGGTGATGAACGCCTCCGCGGCGAGCGCCCCCGCGGTCACGGCGTGGTTCATCCCCTTGATGATGGGCCCCTGGGCCTGCATCTGGCCCGCGGCGTCGCCCACGAGGACGAGCCGGTCGCGGTAGGGCGATCGGTGAGCCACCTTCTTCGAGTCGGGGACGAGCTTCGCCGAGTACTCCAGTTCGACGTAGTCGTCGTCGAGCCACTGACCTAACAGGGGATGGGTCAGCAGCGCGTCGAGCAGGTTCGAGACCTCCGCGCGCTCCTCGACGATGCTGTCGAGGTGGAAGACGTTCCCGATCGAGAGCGTGTCCTCGTTCGTGTAGAGGAACCCGCCCCCGCGAACGCCCTGGTAGAGGTCGCCCGAGAAGAGGTGGGCCTCGCCCTCGTCTGGGGCGATGTCGAACCGCTCCTCGATGGCGTCGGCGGGCATGTCGACGACCGCCTTGACGCCCTGGAACCACTCCTCGGGGTCCTCCCAGTCCATGAGACCGGCGTCGCGTGCGAGTTCGGAGTTCACCCCGTCGGCGGCGACGATCAGGTCCGCCGTGATCGGGTCGATCTCGTCGCAGGTCACCCCGACGATCTCGCCCCGCTCGCGCAGGAGACCGTTGACACGGACGTCCGTCAGGAGGCCGCCGCCCGACTCGCGTGCCCGTTCGTGAACCTGCTCTGCGAGCCAGGAGTCCATCTTCCGGCGGAGTACCGCGTCGGCCCACTCCGTGTCGTGGTGGTGCAGGTCGGAGATGTCGACCGTCTTCACCTTGTCCCCCGCGACGTTGTGGATGTAGTTGGCCGTGACCGGTCGCTCCGTGGCCTCCTCGCGGAAGTCGGGGAACAGGTCGTCGATCGTGTACGGCGAGGACTCCTCGGCGTAGATCACGCCCCCCGAGACGTTCTTCGAGCCGGCGTCGACGCCGCGTTCGAGCACGAGCGTCTCGATACCGGAGTCGGCCAGCCGGGCCGCCGCCGCGGCACCGCCCGGCCCGGCCCCGACGACGATCGCCTCGTAGTGCTCGTACTCGTCGAGTTCAGTCATCGGCTCGACCCCCGTCGGCCAGGGCGGCGACGTCCAGTTCCCCGCTCTCGACCGCCCGCGTCAACTCGGGGAGCACCTCGAAGAGGTCGCCCTCGATGAAGTAGTCCGAGAACCCCACGATGTCGGCGTCCGGGTTCGTGTTGATCGAGATGATGAGGTCCGACTCGTCCATCCCGACCTTGTGCTGGACCGCACCGGAGATGCCGACGGCGATGTAGACGTCGGGCTCGACGACCTGCCCGGACTCGCCGATCTGGCGCTCCTCGGCGACGTACCCCTCGACGTGGCCGTCGAACTCGTAGGAGGCGGTGATCACCCCACGCGAGAGTCCGAGGTCGGCCTCGTCGAACGCGTCGACGAGGTCGAGGCCGAGTTCGATCCCCCTCGTCGGGTCGTCGCCGATGCCGCGGCCGAGCGCGACGACCACGTCGTTACCCGAGAGGTCGACGCCGCCGTCGAGCTGATCGAACTCGGTGACCTCGACGCCGAACCACTCGTCGTCCATGGGCATCTCGTGTTCGACCACCTCGCCCTCGCGCTCGGGGTCGGGATCGGGGAGTTCGAAGCTCCCGGGGATGACCGAGGCACCCTGCGGGTGGAACTCCCGGTCGGGCTTGTCGAGACAGAGGATGGTCGAGTACTCGAACCCGGAGAAGTCCGGGCGTTTCATGTGGAGGACGCGCTCGAACGTCCTGTTCGTCCCCGGCTGACCCGTCTTCGCGGGGTTCGAGATCACGGCGCTGGTGATGTACAGGTCCGAACAGTCCGAGGCCAGCCCGGAGTCGAGTTCGGCCTGGACCAGCGCCGAGAGGTCTCGCCCGTTGTTCGTCGCCGGGAACACCGTGTAGCGGGGCTCGTCGTAGTCGCGCCACTCTTCTTCCTCGCGGTCCTCGCGTCCGTAGGGGTGGCCCGGACCGCGGGCGGCATCACAGAAGATCTCCGTGAACGGCTTGTGCCGGAAGCGGTCGAGCCGGTCGTCCTCGACGTACACCGCGACGTCGGCCCCGTACTCGATGGTCTGCTCGGCCAGCCGCTCGGCGTCGTCGTCCATGACGACTGCGACGACCCTCTCGTCGGCGTCGTACTCCTCGTTGTACTCGTCCATCAGCTCGCGGGCCTTCCCGAGCATCTCGAAGGAGACGTCGATGAGCTCGCCCTGCTGGACCTCACAGTAGACCCACATGTCTCGGTAGGTCCCGTCCTCGAGCGCGCGGACGTGCTGTTTGTCCGCGGTCGGGTGGTCGAGGTCGGGGTGGCGCTCCTCGGGGGTCTGGGCCTCCTCCTCTTCGCCCGCCGCATCCTCGTCCTCGTCGCTCCCCTGGACGGAGTCGATGCGCTGGCGGATGAGCCGCTTGACGCTGTCGCGGTCCTCGCCCCCCTCCTCCTGTTCGAGCAGGTCCTCGAGCTCCCCGATCTCGTCGATCGAGCGGACGGCGTTGCCGACGTCGGCGACGCTCATCCCGGCGAGTTCGACGCCGCCCTCGTCGTCGGCCTCCTCGTCCTCGGAGAACTTCTCGATGCGGCTCTCGATGAGGGCGATGGCCCCCTGGCGGTTCTCGCCGCGGTGTTCCCTCTGGAGTATATCCTCGAGTTCGGAGACGTCCTCGATGTCTTTCAGCTCCGGTCCGAGCTCCTGAATCGTGTAATCGTTCGGGTCTAGAGTCATACGTTAGTCGGCGGCGTAGGGGGTGAGTTCCTCGAGCACGTCGTTCATACCGTCCGTGTCCTCGGGCGTGAGCATCGTCGCCTCGCGCTCGGAGGGGGCCTTCGGGATCGGGTCGACCGACTCGACGATCGTCGGCGAGCCGTCCAGCCCCACGAAGTCGGGATCGAGGTTCAGATCGACGTGGTCCCACGTCGTGAGGTGGTCCTCGTAGTTCTCGGCCCGCTCGCGTGCCTCGGCGCGGAGGTCCTTGTGGCGGAGTCGGTTGCCCGCCGTCCGGTAGGAGGGCTCGAACTCGGGGTCGGCGACGACGAACGCAGGGAGGTCGGTCTCGACCGTCTCGACCTCCTCGACGTCGCCCTCGACGAGCCGCTTCGCGCGGAGGGTCCCCGCCTCCTCGTCGATGTCCATGGCGATGACGTGGGTGACCATCGGCATATCGAGACACCAGCAGGCCTGCGGGCCGGTGTGGCCGGTCTCCCCGTCCGCGGTTTTGAAGCCGGCGAACACGAGGTCCGGCCGCTCCTCGAACTGGGAGAGCCCCGAGGACAGGGTGATGGCGGTCGCCCACGTATCCGCCGCCGCGAACTCGCGGTCCGAGAGGATGTAGAGGTCGTCGGCGTACACCGACTCCATCGCCTCCTGGAGGACCTCCTTGTAGCCCGGCGGGCCCATGCTCATCACGCTCATCCGCCCGCCGTGACGGACCTTGGTCTGGAGGGCCGCCCGGAGGGCGTGCCTGTCGTTCGGGTTCATCACCGTCGGGGTCTCCCCGCGCTTCAGGTGCCCGTCCTCGTCGAAGGAGACCTGCCCCTCGCGGAAGTCGGGAACACCTTTGGTTAGTACCACTGTGTGCATTGATGCCGTCTACCACTTCTCCGGACCTCATGCGTAATAGGTCTTAGTATTGTAGTGTGTCAACCCGGAGCGACAAACCGCGGGACGCCGCCCCGACGCGCCGGGGCTCACCGGGCACCGGCGCTGACCGGGCGCTATCCGGCGGGAACGGTTACCGAGGATCCGATCGTTCGGATGTGAGCGCGCCGATCAGGTCCGATCCGAGCGGCCGGGATCGACGTCGATGGCGTCGACCGGGCAGACGTCGACACAGAGCATACAGTCGATACACTGGGGCTCGTTGGCGGGATCGGCCTTGATCTCGCTCTCGGGGTGGCCCGGCGAGTCGACCCACTCGAACACGTCGACGGGACAGTCCTCGAGACAGGCACCGTCGGCGATGCAGATGTCGAAGTCGACGGCGACGTGGGTCCCGTGGATGCCGAGCTGCTCGGGCTCGTCGACCGGCCCCCATACCTTGTGCCCGTTGTGCTCGTCCACCTGCTCCCGGTTCTGCTCGAACTGTGGGTCAATGGCCATGAGCTACGTTCACGAACTCCGCACTTATAATTGGCGTCGAATCCGTTCGCCGTATCCGACCTCGCGTCGGCCTGCCGTCCACGACCCCCGTCTCCGAGTGGTTCCCGGTGGCTACTGGTCACGGGGTGCCGACGCCGTCGCCGACGGGGGTTCATAGGTGAGATACGTTTGTTGGGCTGCAGCGAAAATACGTTCCCGGTTAGTAAACCTTAACACGGCAAAGAGGTAATCTACCGACCATGAAGCGGTCCAACGAGTACTGGTGGCCGAACCGGTTGAACCTGGATATCCTCGATCACAACGACAGCCAGCGGGACCCGCGCGGTCCCGACTTCGACTACGCCGAGGAGTTCCGGAAACTCGACCTCGACGAGGTGAAGGCGGACATCGAGGACGTACTGACCACGTCCCAGGAGTGGTGGCCGGCCGACTACGGCCACTACGGGCCGTTGATGATCCGGATGGCGTGGCACAGCGCCGGGACGTACCGCGTCTCCGACGGCCGCGGTGGTGCCTCCCGCGGCGGCCAGCGGTTCGCCCCCCTCAACAGCTGGCCCGACAACGCGAACCTCGACAAGGCGCGACGGCTGCTCTGGCCGGTCAAGCAAAAGTACGGCCGCAAGCTCTCGTGGGCCGACCTGCTGGTCCTCACGGGTAACGTCGCCCTGGAGTCGATGGGGTTCGAGACGTTCGGCTTCGGCGGCGGGCGCGAGGACGCCTTCCGACCACACGAGGCCGTCGACTGGGGCCCCGAGGACGAGATGGAGGTCTCCTCCCCCGAGCGCTTCGACGAGGAGGGCGACCTCGAGAACCCGTTCGGTAACACCGTCATGGGACTCATCTACGTCAACCCGGAGGGCCCGAACGGCGAGCCGGACCTCGAGGGATCGGCGCACAACATCCGCGAGACGTTCAGCCACATGGCGATGAACGACGAGGAGACGGTCGCGCTCATCGCCGGCGGCCACACGTTCGGGAAGGTCCACGGTGCCGACGACCCCGACGCGCTCGGTCCGGAGCCCGAGGCCGCCCCCATCGAGTCACAGGGGTTCGGCTGGGAGAGCGACCACGAGTCCGGCAAGGGGGCGGACACGATCACCAGCGGCATCGAGGGACCGTGGACCCAGGCACCGATCAGCTGGGACATGGGCTACCTCGACAACCTCCTCGACTACGAGTGGGAGAAGGAACGGGGCCCCGGCGGCGCGTGGCAGTGGAAGCCGGCGGGCGAGAGCGGCGAGGAGCTCGAGGGAAGCGTGCCCGACGCACACGACCCGGAGAAGAACAACACTCCCATGATGCTGACGACGGACGTCGCACTGAAGCACGACGAGGACTACCTCGAGGTCCTCGAGCGCTTCCAGGAGGACCCCGAGCTGTTCCGGGAGGCGTTCGCGAAGGCGTGGTACAAGCTGATCCACCGCGACATGGGCCCGCCCTCGCGGCTCCTCGGCCCCGAGGTCCCCGACGAGGAGATGCTCTGGCAGGACCCCATCCCCGACGCCGACTACGACCTGATCGGCGACGAGGAGGCCGACCAGCTGAAGGAGGAGATCCTCGGTACCGACCTCACCGTCCCTCAACTGGTCAGGACCGCCTGGGCGTCGGCGTCGACGTTCCGCAAGAGCGACAAGCGCGGCGGCGCGAACGGCGCGCGGATCCGCCTCCGGCCCCAGCGCGACTGGGAGGTGAACAACCCCGAGGAGCTCGCGACCGTCCTCGACACCCTCGAAGGGATCCGCGAGGAGTTCAACGGCTCGCGCTCCGACGGGACGAGGGTGTCGCTCGCCGACCTGATCGTCCTGGGTGGTAACGCGGCCGTCGAGAAAGCGGCGGCCGACGCCGGCCACGACGTCGAGGTGCCGTTCGAGCCCGGTCGAACGGACGCCTCGCAGGAGCAGACCGACGTCGAGTCGTTCGAGGTGCTCGAACCGGAGGCCGACGGGTTCCGGAACTACGTGAGCGACGAGGCCGAGCGCCCGGCCGAGGAGATCCTGGTCGACCGCTCGGAGCTCCTTGACCTGACCGCACCCGAGATGACGGTCCTGGTCGGCGGCATGCGCGCGCTGGACGCGAACTACGACGGGTCCGACCTCGGCGTCTTCACCGACCAGCCGGGGACGCTGACCAACGACTTCTTCGTGAACCTGCTCGGCATGGAGTCCGAGTGGGAGGAGTCCTCGGAGGACGAGAACGTCTACGAGGCCTACGACCGCGAGACGGGCGAGGTCGTCCGGAAGGGCACCCGCGTCGACCTCGTCTTCGGGGCGAACGCGGAGCTCCGCGCCATCGCGGAGGTGTACGGGAGCACCGACGAGGAGGAGAAGTTCGTCGGCGACTTCGTGGACGCCTGGACGAAGGTGATGCGCCTCGATCGGTTCGACCTCGACGACTGAGAACGCGTCCCTGTCTTCTCCGTCTTCTCGTTTCCCCGATCCGACTCCGGTCGCGTCACTCCCCGGTATCGGATTCGGATTCGAGTTCTTCGGTCCGGGCCTTCGCGTCGGTCTCGCGGACCCGGACCCCCTTGCCGGCGAGGTGTCGCATCCGCTGTCGGGCGAAGTCCTCCTCGCGACTCCCGCGCGTCGCCAGCACGTACATCCGTGCCCGGCCCACGGGGCGCATGGTCCGACCGGCCCGCTGTGCGCCCTGCCGGCGCGAGCCGCCGAGCCCGGAGGCGGCGATGGCGAGTTCGGCGTTCGGCAGGTCGATCCCCTCGTCGCCGACCCGCGAGACCACCAGCACGTCCCGGGGACCCTGCCGGAACTCGCGGAACAGCTGGCGACGGCGGGCGTGTGGCGTCTCGCCGCTGACGAACGGCACGCCGAGCGTCTCGGCCAGCCGGTCGCCCTGCTCGATGAACTCGACGAACACCAGCGCCTTCTCGCCGGGATGGGCCCGAAGGATCTCCCGTACCTCGTCCGCCTTCGCCGGATTCATCGCCGCGAGCTGGCGCTTCTCGTGGCCCTCGGCGCTCCCGTACTCGTTTCTGTGCATCTCGGAACCCCACGGGACGAGCCGGATCTCCACCTCCGGCTCGGCGACGTAGCCCGCGTCGAACAGCGCCTCCCAGTCCGTGCCGATGGGCGGCCCGATGAGCGTGAATATCTCCCGCTCCTTGTCGTCCTCCCGAACTGGCGTCGAACTGAGCCCGAGCCGGTGTTTGGTCTGGAGGTCCGCGCTCCGCCGGTGGATCGGGCTCGGGATGTGGTGGACCTCGTCGTAGACGACGAGCCCCCACCGGCGTTCGTCGAACAGCATCCGGTGGCGGTCCATCCCGGCGGTCTGGTAGGTGGCGACCGTCACCGGCCGGATGTTCTTCTCGCCGCCGTGGTAGAGGCCGATCTGCTCCGGCGTGAGGCTGGTGCGTGCGAGCATCTCCTCGCGCCACTGCTCGGCGAGCTCGCGCGAGGGGACGAGCACCAGCGTCTCGCCGCCGATGGCGGCCATCACGCCGAGCGCCGCGATCGTCTTGCCCGACCCCGGCGGGCCCACCAGGACGCCCGACATCGCCTCGACGAACCGGCTCACCCAGTCGTTCTGGTACGGCCGGAGATCCAGTTCGAGGTCGACCTCGAGGGCGTCGCCCTCGTCGAGGTTCCGGTCGTCCTGGACGGGGTAGCCCGCCTCGTAGAGGGTGCGCTTGAGCTCCGCCGTCCTCGATTCGGCGACCCACGCCTCCGTGTCGGAGATCCGGGCGCGGAGGACGCCCGCGTCGAGCTTGGGCTCGGCGACGTTCCCCATGAGGTCGGCGCTCTGGGCCTCGAGGACGACGTACCCCTCGTCGTGGCTGTAGAGCCGGAACTTCCGGGCCCGCTCCCACTGGTCGCGGACCCACCCCTCCAGGTCGTCGTACCGGCCGCCGAGCGCCTGGCGCATCGTCCGTTCGAGCCCCTCGAACGTCTCGTGCGGCGCCCCCCAGACGTCGGCCTCGCGGACGCGGTAGAGGTAGCCCTCCTCGCGATTCGTATCGACGAGGTGGGCGAACTGGGAGAGCTGGGCGCGGGTGAACTGGGACGGGCGATCGACGACGGCCTCCCGGCGGCGCGGGAACACCACGACGCGCTCTCGGTCCTGCGTCTCCTTCCAGTCGGCCGGGTACCAGACCACGGGATCGGTCTCGACGTCGAGCGACTCGACGCGCCCCTCCTCGGCGAGTTCCGAGAGCGCGGCGTGGGCCTCGGCCTGCGTGCAGCCGAGCGCCGCCGCGACCGCCGTCGCCGTCACCAGCGGCCGTGACTGCCCCTCGAGTACGTCGTAGAACTCGTCGATGGCGAGAGTCGGGTCCTCCGCGTTCCCGGACTCGGCTCGGCCCCCGCCGGTCGCCCCGTCTGTGCGGTCGCCCCCGGCCCCCGAAGACTCGTCTGCGTTCGTCACTGTCCCGGTGTAGGCGGGCGACGGACAAAAGGTGCGTGAGTCCGGGCCGCGGGCGTTCGGTCAGTCCCGCCGACGGTCGAGCGGCGATCCGTCGGCGGACGGGGGCTCCTCGTCGGCTCCCTCGTCTCCGAGCGCCTCGGCGAGACGGGCCTCCGGGGTGCCCTCCCGTGCGGCGAGGAGCAAGCGCGCGACGAGACCGACGGAGACCAGGAGGACGCCGACGGCGAACGCCACCTCGACCGCACCCCAGAGGCCCGTGTGGGTCCCGGTGTGGAGGGGAACCAGCGATCCCGCGTCCGTCATCGCCCACACGTACGGACCTGTCGCTGATAAGCGGTCCGAAGGCGAGAGCGTCGACGTTCGCGGTCGAGATCCGCCGCCGAACGAGGAGCGGAACCCCCGGACGGGGACGCGGGGGGTTTTTGTGCATCCTCACGCTGTCCGTGACTGTGCCTCGTAACCGGCGTCCGTGGATCGCACTGCTCGGGTGTTTCTGCATGGGTGCCGGGTTCAACACGTACCTCATCGCCCCCGCGAGCATCATCCCGCTGTTCGCCGAGTCGTTCGGCATCGACAAGACGGCCGCGGGACTGAGCATCAGCGTCTTCTTCCTGAGCTGGGGGATCGCCAACCTCCCCGGCGGGCTCGTCATGGACCGCCGCGACAACCGACACCTGGTCCTCGGTGGGACGGTCGTCTTCGTCGCCGCCTGCGTCGCCACCGCGCTCGCGCCGAACTACACCGTCTTCCTCGCCGCACGCCTGGTCGGCGGCGCCACGGGGGCGTTCCTCTGGACGGCCAACGCCAACGTCGTGAGCCGCGTCTTCCCGGAGGAACGCCTCGCGCTCGGGACCAGCCTGTTCGTCGCCTCGGGGCCGGTCGGGCAGGCGATCGCGCAGTTCCTCGGGCCGATCCTGGCGAACGCGGCCGGGTGGCGGACGCTGTTCTTCGTCTACCCGACGCTGGCGATAGTCGGGGTTCCGATCCTCTACTTCGCCGTCCGCGATCCCGTCCGGAGCGACGAGGCCGTCTCGCTGGCGCAGTTCGGACGGACGTTCCGGAACCCCACGATCCTGGCCGTCTCGCTGGCGTCGGCGTGCTCGTTCGCGCTGTTCCTCTTCTTCAACTCCTGGATGCCGACGTACGCCACGGAGGAGCTGGGTATCAGCATCGCCGCAGCCGGTAGCGCGGCGGCGCTCGTGCCCTTCGCCGGGATCGTCGCGCGACCCGGCGGCGGCTGGATCTCCGACCGGATCGAAGCCCGTCGCCGCCCGGTCATCGTGGCCTCGTTCGTCCTCTCGTTGCCCCTCATCGTCGCGATCTCCGTCGCCACCTCGCCGCTCGCGTTCGCGGCGCTGATGCTGCTCACGGGCGCGAGCATCCAGCTCGCCATCGGCGTCTACTACGTCTACGCGAGCGAACTCGCCGAGCCCGGGACGCGCGGGACCTGCCTCGCGATGGTCACCTCGATGTCCACGTTCGGGGCGCTCGTCGCGCCGGCCGTCGGCGGCTGGCTCATCGGGAACGTCTCCTGGACCGCGGGGTACGCGTTCGCGGTCCTGGTCGGCCTCGCCGGTATCGGCCTCGCGCTCGCGACCCCAGAGTCCTGAACTGACATCCTGGACCGCAGTCCCGATCGTGCCGACGTCGCCCGTTCCCCTGGTGGCTCCCCGAACGCGACACTGCGTTTCGCCGTCGTCGTCGATCCCCCGGCTGCGATCCCTCTCCACCCCCGGTCTCGGTCGTCGCTGGAGTCTCGACGGAGCCGGAACGTTCAACTGCACCCACCCCCCGGCGTCGGTATGGTCCCCGATCCCTCCACGGAGACCGAGCCGGGCGGTCGTCGGTCGTTTCGATCCCGGCGGTCGGTGCTCGCGACGGGAGCAACGACGGTCGGAGCCGGCCTCGCCGGCTGCTCGTCGCTCGCGAGCAGACGCCTGTCGAGTAGCGTCGAACACGGTGACGACGGCGAGATGAGCGTGGTCTACACCGCCGGTAGCTCGGAGGTGGTGACCGCGACGTTCGTCGTCTCGGACGTCGTCGACGGCCGGGCACGGTTCCGGTCGCACCTCTCCCAGAAGCTCTCGGGGGTCGAGCGCTACCGGCTGCGGTTCAGGCCGATCGTGGACGGTTCGGTCCCGGACTTCACCGTCGCGCTCGAACGTCCCGGCGGCTACCCGTTCCCGCAGTACCGGTTCCAGTCGGGCGAGGGGTTCGGCTGGACGCTGTTCGCAGTCCCCGACCTGGACACTCAGTCGCCGGGATCGTTCACCGTCGACTTTCGGTTCGACCTGTCCGACGACGCGGAGCGCCTCGGCGTGCAGGTCGATCTCCGGGCGACCCTCGACGCCGGGCTCGACCCCCGGAAGTACGTCGCTGAGGCGCTGTTGACGGTCCACGAGCCCGGACCCGACGAGGGGTAGTCCGGCGGGCGATGCGTCGGGTGTCGGGTATCGGGCGTTACTCCCCCCGGAGTTCGCGCATGTGGTCGATCCGCCGCTGGAGGAGCTCCGAGGTACCGATGTCGTGGCGGACGCGGAGCCCCTCCTCGCCGGCCTCGTCGATGGCCGCCTCGGCGAGCTCCTCGGCCTCTCGAATGCTGTCGGCGACGCCGACCACGGCGAACGACCGCGAGGTGGTCGTGTAGATACCGTCCTCCCGGGCGTCGACGCTGGCGTAGAACAGGAGCGCGCCCGCCTCCTCGGCCGACGCCTCGTCGATGGCGACCCGAGTTCCGCCCGCGGGGTCCGTCGGATACCCCGCGGGGACGGCGTACTTGCAGACGGTGGCCCGGGCCTCGAAGGTGAGCTCCGGTAACGGGTCGCCGTCGCGGGCCGCCCGCAGGACCGAGACGAGATCCGTCTCGAGGACCGGGAGGGTGTTCATCGCCTCGGGGTCGCCGAAGCGGGCGTTGAACTCGACGACCTTCGGGCCGTCGGCGGTGAGCATGAACTGGCCGTAGAGGATCCCCTTGTAGCCGGAGAGCGCGTCGACGAGCGCCTCGAGTATCGACACGGCCTCGTCGTAGTCCTCCTCGCGCATGAACGGGAGTTCG
The DNA here is from genome assembly GCF_037335815.1 of Salinirubellus litoreus. Lineage (NCBI taxonomy): Archaea > Methanobacteriati > Methanobacteriota > Halobacteria > Halobacteriales > Natronomonadaceae > Salinirubellus > Salinirubellus litoreus. Next base: position 2,740,438 of record NZ_CP147841.1, read on the forward strand.
AAGCGAGCGTCGCTGTACGACCCCATCCCGCCCGTGTTGGGCCCTTCGTCGCCCTCGTAGGCGCGCTTGTGGTCCTGGATCGCCGGCGAGACGCGCAGTTCGCCGTTCGCGACGAACGCCTGGACGGTGAACTCCTCGCCGACGAGGCGCTCCTCGACGACCCAGTCGTCGTAGCCGGACTCGCGGACGTAGTCGGCGGCCTCGGCCTTCGTCACCTGATCGCCGGTGACCCTGACGCCCTTGCCCCCGGTGAGCCCCCGGGGCTTGACCGCGACGTCGTCCTCCGCGGACTCGACGAACTCGGCCGCCGACTCGGGGTCGGTGAACGTCTCGAACGTCGGGGTTCCCGGGACGTCGTTCTCCGCCATGAACTCCCGCAGGAACGCCTTGTCCGTCTCGATGCGTGCCTCCTCCGCGCGCGGACCGAACGCGTAGACCCCTGCCTCGTCGAGCGCGTCGGCGACACCGGCCTGCAGGGGTGCCTCGGGACCGACGACGGCGAGGGTCGCACCGACCCGCTCGGCGCAGTCGACGACCGCCTCGGGGTCGGTCTCCTCGAGCGTCTCGCTTCCCTCGGCGACCGCCGCGATGCCGGGGTTCCGGTTCGACGCACAGGCGTAGAGGGTCGCGTTCTCGCTCTCTCCGACCGCGCGGGCGATAGCGTGCTCGCGGCCCCCCCCGCCGACCAGCAGCACCGTCTCCTCGGTGTCGGTCATGCGCGAGTGGCGGCCTGCGTCCCGCCTAAAGGTTGCCTTCCGGGTCGCCGTCTTTCCTCTCCTCACCGTAGGTTCAAGTGAGGTGACGGGACCACCGACGCCGTGACCTGACTGCCGCCGCGAGGGGCTCGCGGGAGCGCGACACGACCCCTCGCGCGTCGACGGCGGGTGTCGCCTGTCCGCTCCTCCCGATCACGACGTCGGCTCGTCCCCGGCACCGGACGGCTCGTCCGGCGCGTCGATCGCGCCGTTGAGCACCTTCGCCGCCGTCAGCACGGGGTCCCACACCGGGGAGAACGGCGGTGCGTAGGCGAGGTCGTACCGCTCGAGGTTGGCGACGGTGGCGTGCTCGTGGAGCGCCGCCACCACCGTGTCGATCCGCTTGCCCGCGCGGTCGGTCCCGACGGTCGAGGCCCCGAGGAGCCGGCCGGTCGAGCGACAGCCGACCAGCCGGACGGTGATCGGGGCCGCGCCCGGATAGTACCCCGAGCGCGACCGGCTGGAGATCGTCTTCGAGACAGGGTCGAATCCGTACTCGCGGGCCTCGTCGAGATCGGTGATCCCCGTCCGCGCGACTTCGAGGTCGACGACCTTCGTGATGGCCGTCCGCGCGACCGGGCCGCCCTCGGTGGGCTTGCCGGCGACCGTCTGTCCCACCGCGCGGCCGTGCCGGTTCGCCGTCAGTGCTAACGGTACGTAGTCGACCTCGTCGGTGACGACGTTCCGGACCTCCGCACAGTCCCCGGCCGCGTAGACGTCCGGGGCGCTCGTCCGGTGGTACCCGTCGGTGGCGATGGCACCCGTCTCGCCGATCTCGATGCCGGCGTCCTCGGCCAGGGTAGTGCGAGGACGCACGCCGGTCCCGAGTATCACCATGTCGACCTCCGTCCGACCACTCTCGGCGACGATCGCGTGAGCGTCGCCCGAGCCGTCTCCTTCGATGCGCTCTACGCCCGCGTCGAGGTGGAGTTCGACCCCCTCCTCGCGGAGGTGGTCCTGGACGATCTCGGCGATCCCCTCGTCGTACGCCGAGAGGACGTGCGAGGAGCGCTGAAACAGGTGGACGTGCGTGCCGCGTGACCGGAGCACGTCGGCCATCTCGAGGCCGATGTAGCCCCCGCCGACCACGGCCACGGTGGTCGGATCGCGCTCCCGGAGGAACCCGACCACCTCGCCGTCGGAAGCACCCACGACGTCCTCGGTCACCCCGTCGCCCTCGACGGCCTCGCGGATGGCGTCGGCGTCGTCGAGCGAGTTCAGCGTGAACACGCAGTCGAGGTCGACTCCCTCGACCGACGGGAGGGTCGGTTCGGCTCCGGTGGCGAGCAGCAGGTGGTCGTACGGCTGTTCGAAGCTCCCCTCCTCGTTGCGGATCGTGACGACGCGTTCGTCGGTGTCGACGTCGGTCACCTCGTGCCACCGCCGGAGGTCCAGTCCCCGTTCCTCGACGGCCTCCTCGGCCGTCACCGAGACGAGATCCTCGAGGCGGTCGACGCTCCCCTCGACGTAGTAGGGCATCCCGCAAGCGCCGTAGGAGACCCACTCGCCCCGCTCGAGGACGATCACGTCGAGTGACGGGTCGTCGCGCTTGGCCTTGCTCGCGGCGCTCATCCCGGCCGCGTCGCCGCCCACGACGACGAACGTCTCGGACATGACGCCACCTGGGACGGCGGGGGACTTCAACGGTTCCCGCGCGTGCGGCGGGACCGCCCCGGGGTCGCGCCTTCAGCGACCGTTCACTGGATGTAGGAGGGCTCCTCCGCGTCGCAGTTCTCCTCGTGCTGCTGGGCGTCCTCGCGCACGTCGAACATGAGCCCGCACTCCTCACAGCGGTACCACGTCGTCTCGTCACGCTCGGTAACGGCGACCATATCACGGATCCGTCGTCCGACGGCAAAGGCGTTTCTCACACCGCCCGCTCCGGTTACCGACGGTCGCGCCGGTGCGCCCCGGAACACGTATGGGCGGGCCGGCACCTACACCGGACCATGAGTACGGGGGACCGCTCGGTGACGCTCACGGTACAGGGTGCCCAGAAGCGGGACGCGGGTCGCGGCGTCGCCCGCCTCGCCGAGGGCGCACGCCGCGAACTGGGCGTCCTCAGCGGGGATACGGTCGTCATCGAGGGCGAGCGCCCCACCGTGGCGAAGGTGTGGCCGGCCCGCGACGGCGAGGGGACCGTCCGGGTCGACGCCGACACGCGATCGAACGCCCGCGTCACGATCGGCGACACGGTGACGGTCCGGCCGATCAGCGTCGCCGACGCCGCGGAGGTCCGGGTCGACGTCCCGGTGTCGGTCCCCGACGACGACCTCCGCCGTGCGGTGGTCCGTGACCTGCTGGATCGGCCACTCAGGGAGGGCGAGACCGTCCGACTGGAACGCCTCGGCGTGCGCGCGACCGTCACCGCCACCGATCCGGAGGGCACCGTCCGAGTGACCGAACGGACCGAGGTCTCCGTCGTCGGGCAGGGGAACGGGACGGGAGCGGACGGACGCAGCGGGGCGGACGCGGGGAGCCACGGATCCGAGTCCACGGCCACCCGGGAGACGACGGGAGGTGGAACCGACGCCGACGCCGACGCCGACGCGACGGTCACGGGCGGCCCGTCCGCGGCGGAGGCCGAATACGGAGTGAGCTACGAGGACATCGGCGGGCTCGACGAGGAGCTCGAACTCGTCCGCGAGATGATCGAACTCCCGCTGACGGAGCCGGACCTGTTCGCCCGGCTGGGGATCGATCCCCCGCGGGGCGTGCTGATGCACGGCCCGCCCGGGACGGGGAAGACGCTCATCGCCCGCGCGGTCGCCAACGAGGTCGACGCCCACTTCGAGGTTATCAATGGCCCCGAGATCGTCTCGAAGTACAAGGGCGACTCCGAACAGGAGCTCCGCGAGCGCTTCGAGGTCGCGGCGGCCAACCAGCCGGCCATCGTCTTCATCGACGAACTCGACTCCATCGGCGGCGCGCGCGACGACGAGGCCGACATGGAGAACCGGCTTGTCGCCCAGCTGTTGACGCTGCTCGACGGGCTCGAGGACCGCGGACAGGTCGTCGTCATCGGCGCGACCAACCGGGTCGACAGCATCGACCCCGCGCTCCGCCGTGGCGGTCGGTTCGACCGCGAGATCGAGATCGGCGCGCCCGGCGAGGCCGGTCGCCGGGAGATACTCGACGTCCACACGCGGGGAATGCCGCTGGCCGAGGACGTCGACCTCGATCGGTTCGCCGGCCGGACCCACGGGTTCGTCGGCGCGGACCTCGAATCGCTCGTCAAGGAGGCGGCGATGGCGGCCCTGCGCGACCGCGCGAACCGCGAGGAGCTCGTGGTCACGTCGGCGGACTTCGAGACGGCGATGGGGTCGGTCGAGCCCTCGGCGATGCGCGAGTACGTCGCGGAGGCCCCGACGGCGACGTTCGCCGACGTGGGCGGGCTGGAGGAGGCAAAACAGACGCTCACGGAGGCGGTGATGTGGCCGCTCCAGTTCGAGCGGCTGTTCGAAGTGACCAACACGGACCCGCCGAGCGGCGTCCTCCTCTACGGTCCACCCGGAACGGGAAAGACGCTCCTGGCGCGGGCGCTCGCCGGCGAGAGCGAGGTGAACTTCATCCACGTCGACGGCCCCGAGATCCTCGACCGCTACGTCGGCGAGTCGGAGAAGGCGGTGCGAAAGCTGTTCGACCGGGCCCGCCAGGCCTCGCCGAGCATCGTCTTCCTCGACGAGATCGACGCCGTCGCCGGCCGCCGCGGCGAGAACCACGAGGTTACCGAACGGGTCGTCTCGCAACTCCTCACCGAACTCGACGGTCTGGAGTCGAACCCGAACGTCGTCGCGCTCGCGGCGACCAACCGACGGGAGGCGCTCGACCCCGCGCTCCTGCGCCCGGGTCGGCTCGAATCGCACGTCGAGGTCCCCCTCCCCGACGAGGCGGCACGACTGGCGATACTCGAAGTCCACGCCCACGAGAAGCCGCTCGGCGAGGATGTCGACCTCGACGCGCTCGCCGCGGAGACCGAGGGTTACTCGGGCGCGGAGCTGGAGGCGCTGGTCCGCGAGGCGTCGATGCGGGCCATCCGCGAGTTCGCCCGCGAGGTCGGCCCTGCGGAGGCTAACGAGCGCGCCGAGGAGGTCAGCGTGACGGGAGCCCACTTCGACGCGGCGATGCGAAGCGTCGAGCGGAACCGGACCGAGTGAGTGGCCGGCGGTGGCGACCGCGACGGTCTTTTGTCCCGTCCGTCCCTCAACGGACCATGAGCGAGGACGAGCCCGACGACGAGGAGGGTGCAGAGCCCGGCGGGATCGACGAGCGTATCCGCCGCGTCGAGGCCATCGTCCGCGCGCTGGAGGCCGACGAGGTCGACCCCGGGGAGCGTGCCGACCGCATCGCCGAGGGGAAGGCGCTCGTGGCCGAACTCGAACGTGACCTCGAGGCGATCGAGGGCGAGGAGGATGAGGCGGCGAGCGGGGATGACGCGGAGGAGTAGGACCTCCACGAGGGACAGCTACTTTACCGGACGGCGTAATCGGACGCCCATGACGGACGGATCAACGATACGGGAACCGCGGCTGGTCGTCTCCCCGGGGAAGACCGTGCTAGGTCCGGGTGCCGTCGAGCAGGTCGGGGAGTACGCGGGGCTGTACGGCTCGACCGCGCTCCTCGTCGCCTCCGAGCAGATCTTCGACATCCACGGCGAGACGGTCCGCGAGGCGCTCGAGGGGGCCGGGATCGAGGTCGTCGTCTACGACGAGGTCCGACCCGATCCGACGGTCGAGAACATCGAGTCGGCGTACGACCGCTGGACCGAACACGACTGCGACGTGATCGTCACGCTCGGCGGGGGCTCCTCCATCGACACCGGAAAGGGGGTCGGTATCCTCGCCGCCAACGACGGCGACATCCGCGATTTCGGCGTCGACCGCGCGGGCTACGAGGGCGTCCCGAACCCCTCTCCTCCGATAATCGCGGTCAACACGACCACCGGGACGGGGAGCGAGACGACCCGTTCGGTGGTCGTCTCCGACGAGTCCACCTCGACGAAGTTCCTCATCGTCTCGAAGAACGTCGTCCCCGAGGTCGCCATCGAGGACCCCGAACTCGTCACCTCGCTCCCCCAGAGCCACACCGCCTTCACGGGGATCGACGCGCTCACCCACGCCATCGAGGCCTACGGCTCGGTCAAGTCCCATAGCGTCACCGACGAGTTCGCGGAGAACGCCATCCGCCGGATCGCCGATTCGTTCCTGAAGTCGTGGGCCAACGGCGACGATATCGACGCGCGGATGGACATGATGATCGCCCAGCTCCAGGCGGGACAGGCGTTCGGCAACTCCTCCGTGGCGCTCGTCCACGGGATGGCCCGGCCGCTCGGCGCACAGCTCCACGTCCCTCACGGGCTCGCCAACGGGCTCATCCTCCCCTACGTCGTGGAGTTCTCGGCCATCGCCGCGCCCGAGAAGTACGCGAACGTCGCGCGGATGCTCGGCGCGGCCGACGAGTCGCACAGTACGAGGGAGGCCGCCGACAGGGCCAGCGAGGCCATCTTCCGGATGTGCGAGGACGTGAAGCTCACCTCCTACCTCGAGGACTACGGCGAGGTCCCCTCGCGCGAGGAGTACCTCGACGTCGTGGGGAAGATGACCCAGGACGCCATCGACTCGGGCTCGCCGGACAACAACCCGCGAAAGCCCACGCGGGAGGAGATCGAGGAGCTGTTCGTGAGGATCTACGACGACGCGCTCGCGCCCGACAGCCCCCGCCGCTCCTGATCCGGCGGGGTCCGCCGACGCCCGGAACCGGAAACTGGGGGTCACGCGGGTGCGACCGTCCTTCTCGCCCGCCACCGGAGTCGATCACTCCCGACACCAGTTTTATACTGCCTACTCGCTACCCTCCGGAACCGATGTTCCAGCAGTTCATCGCACCGGGAATCTACGTACAGGGGCCGGGCGTGCTCGGGGACGCGGCGGAGTCACTCGGCCGACTTCGGGGGCGGACCGCCCACCTCCTCGGGGGTCAGACCGCCCTCTCGGTGGCGGCGGACGGACTGACCGCCAGCCTCGACGAGGCGGGGTTCGACGTCCCCGCCGTGGACGACGACGTCGAGGCGTGTACCCGGGCCACCGTCGCGGACTACGCGGACCGGGTCGCGGAGTCCGGTGCGGACGTCGTGGTCGGCGTCGGCGGCGGGGTCGCCATCGACGTGGCGACCGCCGTCGCCGCCGAGACCGGGACCGAGTTCGTGAGCGTGCCGACCATCGCCAGCACCGACGCCCCGTGTTCGGCGCTCGGCGTGGTTTACGACGAGGAGGGGAACGTCTTGGGTCCGACCCACCGCGACCGCAACCCCGAGATCGTCCTGGTCGACACGCGAGTCATCGCGCGAGCGCCCGTCCGGTTCCTCCGGCACGGGATGGGCGACGCCTTCGCCACCCGGTTCGAGGCCGAGGCCGTGGCCCGGTCCGGCTCCGGGACGGCCGCCGGCGGACGGTCGAGCGACGTCGCCCTCCGCATCGCGCGGGAGGCGTACGACCGGCTCCGACAGTACGGGCCGGACGCGCTCGCCGCCGCACGGCGCGACGCCGTCACGCCCGCGTTCGAGAAGGTCGTCGAGACGAACGTCCTGCTCTCGGGGCTGGGCTTCGAGAGCGGCGGCACCGCCGGCGCGCACGCGATCCAGGGCGGGCTCACCAACATCGGCGTCCGGGAGCCCCACGGTGTCCTCGTCGGGTTCGGGACGGTCGCCGAACTGGTCCTCCAGGATCGCGAGCCGGAGGAGTTCGACGAGGCGCTCTCGGTCTACTTCGACTGCGGGCTCGACGTCACGCTCTCCGAACTCGGCGTCGACGACGCGGGGGTCGAGGAAGCTGGGCGGATCGCGTGCGACCGCGGGATGGAGAAGGAGCCACGATCGGTGACGCCCGTGGAGGTGGCCGACGCGATCCGGACCGCCGACGAGATGGTCGGTAGTCACGAACTGCGGGGCTAGTGCGTCCCGGGTATCGCCGTGTGCGGTTCCCGTGCCAGCCCTCCCGCCGGCGATACTGTCGGGGTGTCTCTCGCGGACCACCCCCTGGACGAGCACACAAGACATTCACCGACGGCTTCGTACTCCCGGATATGACGCCGCTCGGATGGGTCGTCGCGCTCGGTCTCGTCGCCTTCCCGATCCTGTTCGGGTACGCCTACCTCGACTATCGGCGCGGAAACCGGACCCGGCCGGCGTTCGTCCGGAGTTACGGTATCGGCGCGGTCGGGTTCGCGATACTCCTCCAGCAGGCGGCCGAGCGGTGGCTCGCGACCCCCGTCGACGACACGGTCGCCGTGCTCTCCTTCGTCGTGCTCGCGGGTGGGATCTACGCCATCTATCGCGGATACACGCACGAGGACGGGACGGATTCGGACGAATGCGGGGACTCCGCCGGGAGTAACGGCTGAATCCGGCGGTCGCCGGTCGATCAGTCCCAGAACGACTTCGTCCGCGCGTACTGGCGCTCCTTCTCCAGGATGTCCCTGTAAAAATCGTCCTCGTCCTCGCGCCACTTGTTGATCACCTGCGCGGCGTTGTGCGGACCCACACCACGGGCGGCCAGCGCGATCACCGCCTTCTTCCCGTGGCTCTGGACGAGCGAGGCCGACCGGTACGCCCGCCGCGTCATCTTCTCCTGCTCGGCGTCCTTCTCGCTCGCCCGCACCGCCTGCAGCACCTCGTCGGCCCAGGGGTTGAGCGCGGCGACCTGCGTGGACCCGCACTTCGGACAATCGGGCTGATCGGGGACCCGTTTCACCTGCTGTTTCCGGTCCCACTCCTTGCAGTGGAGACACGCGAGTAGCACCCTGTCCCCCTGGATGCGCTCGCGGACCGTCTCGATGACGCTCGCGTCGGCGTTCTCCGGCGAGAGGAGCTCCTGGCCCGACGAGCGCCCGCCGAGACCGATGCTCGTCCGCTCGGTGTGGGTCTCGACGGCGACCCGGCCCTCCCGTATCGCCCGGAGGAACGCCGCCGCCCGGTCGACGTCGAGGTCCTGGTGGAACGTCTCCCGGATCGCCTCGTCGTAGATCGGCGTGTCCTTCAGGGCTTCGAGCAGCCTGTCGCGGCCGAACCCCCTGCTCCCCTGTCCGCGCCAGCGCTTGAGCGAGCCGAACTTCGCCGCCACCTGCGCGAGCTTGAACTTGAGCGAGTCGGCGTTCTTGAGCGAGAGTTCGAGTATCGATGCCAGGTGGTCCGGGTCGGTCTCCTCCAGCAGCGAGACGACGTCGCTCCCCCTGATCCCCCGCGGGACCTCCAGCTCGACGCGGTAGGGGTCGATCTCCATCCCCACCGAGGAGCCGGTCCGCTGGCCGAGCATCGAGGAGAGGAACCGTCCGACCGTCTCGTTCGCCCGGTGGCCCAGGCAGGCGTTGACGACCACGTCCCGGCCGAAGTACTCCACGACGACGGTCTCGTGGTCCGGGACCGGTCCCTCGTGGTCCTCGATCTGCGTGAGCGCCTCGGCCGCCGTGTGCTCGTCGGTCGGGTAGGCCTCGGCGAGCCACCGGGCGACCGCCTCCCGAGTTTCGCCGGCCTCGAACCGGTCGGCGGCGTCGCGCCGGAGCCGGCCGACGTCCTGGGCTACCGGGTACGGGACGGGGATCTCCGAGCCGGTCCAGGCTGGCACCTCGCCGGCGGGGTCCTCGACGGGCGTGACCTGCACCTGCTCCTCCTCCTCGTCGACCTGGGTGATGCGCCACATCTCCCCGCCCTGGATGAACGTCTCGCCCGGCTCGGCGAAGTTGACGACGAACCGCTCGGCGAGCGTTCCCACAGTACGGCCGGAGGCCATGTCCCGGACCTCGTAGTTCGCCTCGTCGGGGATCATCGAGAGGTTATTATAAAAATACTCCCAGGTCCCGCGGGACTTCTCCAGGCGGTCGGCCTCCTCGTCGAGCCAGAGGACGTGGTTGTTCGACAGTTCCTGCACGACGGACTTGAACGCCTCCTCGCTCAGGTCGGCGAACGGGTAGGCGCGGGTGATGATCTCGTAGGCCCGGCGGGCGGGGAGTTCGCCGAACCCCATCAGGAGCCCGGGGATCTGGTTGGCGACCGTGTCGAGGCTCCCGTGGTGGATCCCGGCGGGTTCGACCTCCCCCTCGGCCGCGCGGCGGGCGATGACGACCGCCTCGAACGTGTCGTCCGGCCGCGTCGTTACTACTGTGCCGCTGGAGACGACGTCCTGGCGGTGACCCGCCCGGCCCACTCGCTGGAGAAGCCGCGAGACCTGCCGTGGGGACTGGTACTGGACGACGTGGTCGATACGTCCGACGTCGATACCCAGCTCCATCGAGGAGGTACACAGCAGGCCGTCGAGTTCGCCCGCCTTGAACCGATCCTCGACGTCCACCCGGGCCTGCTTCGAGAGTGACCCGTGGTGGATGCCGAGGTTCGTCCCGTACTCCCGCAGTCTGGAACCGAGCCCCTCGGCGGTCTGTCTGGTGTTGACGAACACCAGCACCGACTCGTGCTCGGCGACCAGTTCGTCGACGAACCGGACGTGGCTCGCCACCCGCGCGTCGGTCATCAGCTCGCTCCCGAGCCGCTCGTCCTCGGAACCGATCTCGGGTTCGACCACCCGGACGTCGATCTCGCTCCCGACGTCGACCTCGACGACCTCACAGCCCCGGCCCGCGGTGAGGAACCTCGCCACCTCGTCGGGGTCGCCGACGGTCGCCGAGAGGCCGATCCGCTGGAACGCTCCCGCGTGTTCGACGAGGTGTTCGAGGCCGACCGCGAGCTGCGTGCCGCGCTTCGACGCCGCGAGTTCGTGGACCTCGTCGATGACGACGTGTTCGACGTCGGCGAGCGCCCGGCGGAGCTTCTCGCCGGTGAACATCGCCTGGAGGGTCTCCGGCGTCGTCACGAGCACGTCCGGCGGGTCGTCGGCCTGCTTCGAGCGCTGGTACTGGGTCGTGTCGCCGTGCCGAACGTCCACCTCGATACTCAGTACATCCCCCCACCACTCCAGCCGCTCGCGCATGTCGCGGTTCAGCGCCCGGAGCGGCGTGACGTACAGGGCCTGTATTCCGTGGGTCGGCTCGCGCCCGGCGATGGCGGAGAGGACGGGGAGCATCGCCGTCTCGGTCTTGCCCGACCCCGTGGGGGCGATGACGAGCCCGTCCCGACCGCCGGCGAGCGTCGGGATGGCCCGACGCTGTGGCTCGGTCGGGGCGTCGAACCCCCGCGCCGAGAGCGCCGCGCGGACCTCGCGGTGGAGGTGCGAGAAGGCGTCCATCCCCGTCGCCGGCTCGGGGTCGCTCACTGCTCGGACCTTCGGGCTCGGGGCGATTAAGCCCCCCGGTCCACCCCAGCAGCGATCGGAGTAGAGGGTCGGAATCCGCTGAACAGAACACCTCGAAAGCCCCGACTTCTCGACTCCCGCGGCTCGCTACGCGCTCGGTCACTCACCCGTTCCACTCGTTCGTGCCCTGCGGTGCTTGCTTCGCCGGGGTTCGTCGAGAAGTCGGCCCCTTTCATTCCCGCTCGATCCGGTTTCACGGTCGGCAACCGCACTCCCGGAGCGGCCTCGAACCGACGGGTTACCCCTCACGGTCCGCCGTCGCGTTCACGGTGACCGACTCGGGACTCGAACTCGCCCGATCGTCGGGGTTGTAGTAGTCGTACGCCTCGGCACCCCCGGAACTCGCCTCGACCGGCTGTGTCGCCCGGTAGACCACGTCCAGTGAACGCGGTTCCGAGACGTCCTCCAGGTAGAGTATCACCTGTCGGCCGGGCGTCTCGTAGCGGCTCACCGCTCCGCGTTCCACGAGCCGTTCGAGCGACTCCGCCTCGACCTCGAAGCCGGGCGGGACGGGCAGGTCGACGATGGCCGTGCCGATGGTCCCCTCGCCCGGCGACACCTCGGCCCGGACCGTCGCCGTGTCGTCGACCGCGAGGTCCGTCCGGTCCCAGGCGACGTTCAGCCCGACGCCACCGGTCCGATCGACCTCCCGCGACTCGCTCCACGGGACGTGGTACGAGGTCGTGAACTCGTAGTAGAGCCCCTCCGCGTCGGGTGCGCTTACGGCGTAGGAGTTGTTCCCGCGGGAGGCCGGCAGGACGAACGTCTGTACCTCGTCCCCGCGTTCCCCCGAGAGGTCGACCCGTTCGGCGACCGACCCGTTCGCCCGGACGGTGAGCGTCCCGCCGACGTCGGCCTCGGTGCCGGACTCGGCGTTCACGAGTGCCCGGAGCGTCATCACCGTGTTCTGCGTCGAGCCCCAGCCGCGCTCGCCCTTCTGTTCGACCAGCCACCGGAGCGCCCCCGACTGGAGGTTCCCGGCGTGGTCGCCCCGGACGAGCGCGTTCGTCACCGTCGCCGTCGTCAGCACGCGCTTCTCGCCGTAGCGGTAGGCGTCCGATCGCTCGCTCCCGCTCTCGTCTTCGGCACCTGGGTTCGAGTGACTCCAGTAGACTCGCCCGTCGTCGGCCGTCGCCCGCGAGCGGAGTTCCTCGACGACCCGCGACTGGAACTCGGGGGCGCGGTCGGCGTCGACGAGCATGTTGAGCGTCACGGCGAGCGTCATCGTATCCGTGGTCGAAACGTCGAGGTTCTCCCGGACGTACGCCACGCCGTCGTCGACCGCCTGCCCGTCCCCGCCGCTGTGGGCGAGACTCCACGTGACGTAGGCCGTGGTGCTCGTCTCGGTCCCCGTGACGCCGAGCGGATACTCCAGTTGTCCGTCGGTCGGCCAGCTCCCGTCGGCGTTCTGTCGGTCGCGTATGTACGTCCGCATCTCGGAGAGCACCCGCGGATCGACGTCGTACACCTCGTCCATGTCGCTCATCTCCTGGAGACCGTAGGCGGTGAGCAGGAGGTTCGGCGGGTCGTCGCCGAACAGCGAGTACCCCCCGGGCGTGCTCGTCTCGAACGTCAGGAGGCGCTGGTACCCCTGCGCGATGAACCGCTCGGCGGTCAGGCGCGTCTCGGGGGCGGCCCGGCCCGTCTCGTCGAGGTACCGGAGCGCGAGCACGTTCGGGTAGAGGCTGGAGGAGGTCTGCTCGAAACAGCCGGTCGGCATCGACAGCAGCGCCTCGACGCCGCCGAGCGTCTGTCCGAACGCGCCGGGGTACACCCGCAGGACCGTCTTCGAGGTGTTCGGGTACGCGGCTTCGGGTACGGGCAGGGTCGCGCGGGTAGTCCCCGAGACCGCGCCGCTCTCGGTCACCGCGAGGCGCTGTCCCGGTGGATCGACGGTCACGGACCGACGGATCGCGTCGCGGGTGACGTTCCCTTCGGGAGTGCGTCCGGCCGCGAACACCGTGAGCGCCCGCTGGCCGTGATCGATCGCGCGAAGGGTGAACGATGCGCTCCGCACGGCGTTCGCCGGGACCGTGACGTTCGCCGTCCGCGAGTCGGCCTCGTACCAGGTGCCCGAACCGAGTTCGAGCGTGACCTTTCGGGACCTGTTACCGTAGTTGAACACGCTCACCGGGATCGTGACCGAGTCGTTCCGGGTGAGCCGCACGGGCAGGTCGGGTTCGACGAAGAACGGCTGGAAGACGCGCATCGACCCCGTCTCGCTCCCGATAGTCCCATCGCGGGTCGTGCCGAGCGCCGAGACCCGCCAGGTGGTGATCGAGTCGGCCATCCGCAGGTCGACGCTCGCGCGACCGTCCTCGCCGGTGAGGACCGTCCGCGAGGCGAGCGTCTCGGGGAAGTACTGACGGACCTCGACGCTCCCGCCGCCACTCGGCTCGCTCCCGCTACCGCCGTTACCGCCCGCGCCGGTCGTGAACTCCGCGCCGCCGGCGTCGCCCCCGCCCGCGCCCCCGGTCGCGCCGAAGCCGAAGGTGAACGCCGCGACGGGTGCGGTACACACCAGTATCGCGAGGGCGGCGACGGCCGCCCGCCCGAACTGCTCGCCGGAGAACGCCTCCTCGGCGTCGGCCACCCAGACGAGCGGGAGCAGGGCGACGAGCGGGACCAGCAGGGGTAACATCCCCACGAGCGGGTCGAAGTCCAGGTACTCGCCCAGGACGAACGCGAGCGCGACGAGCGCGAGGAGCAGAACTGTTCCCGCGGCGACGACCCGACCGAGCCCCCCGCCGCTCCACGGCGACCAGTCGCGCTCGACCAGGAGGTAGACGACGGCGACGGTCAGCGTCGAGAGCACCAGGAGCAGGACCGACGCGAGCGCGTTCGTCAGCGCGACGAGGGCACCGAGACCGACCACGACGACCCCGACGCCGACGGCGGCGACGATCGTCGACCCGAGGGCCTCGCCCATCTCGCGGGCGAACCCGCGGCCACGGCGGGCGAACCCCACCCCGAGGACGCCGAGGGGGACGGCGAGCAGGAGCGCGCCGAGCGCGTACCCGTTCGCCTCGCGCATCCCCGCCTGGCGCTGGCGGATCTCCCGGAGCTTCTCGCGGAAGGAGTCGACCGTCACGCCACCGCTCGTCTCGCCGAGCGAGGCGGCGACCGCCGCCTGTGCCGTCCGCTCGGCGTCGTCGTTCGGCGGCGCGGTGAGGTTCGCCATCGAGTAGTTGTAGACCACGAGCGTCGGATCGTTCGCCGCCTCGAACGCGAACGCCGCGCGGGCGAGCCCCGCCCGGCGCGCCTTGACCGAGAACACCGACTCGTCGACGACATCGAGGCCGACCGCCGCCGGGACGGCGGAGCCGTTCTCGCTCGTCCGGACGGTCAGCGACGCCGGCACGCCAGGTCGGTACACCGACCGGTTCGGCGTCAGGCTCACGTTCAGGTCGCTGCTGGCCCGCACCGGGACCGGACGGGTCGTCCGCGCGACCGACCCGTCCGAGCGGACCACCCACGCCCGGATCTCCGTGGCCCCCTGGGCAGCCGGCGGGAGGTCGATGGAGAAGTTCGCCGACCCGTTCTCGGCGTCGAGGCTCCGCGTCACCAGCGTCTGTCCCCCCGAGACCGCGTCGACGTAGATCCGACTCCCTGCATCGCCGACGAGGACGCGGCCCGAGAGCCGCTCGCCGACCGTGTACGCGCCGGCGTCGAGCTGGACGGCCACGGCCTCCTCCTCGGGGTTCAGGTAGACCGTCCGCCGCGTGCTCGCGCCGCCCGCCCGGGCCTCGACCCGGAGCCGCGAGTCGGACTCGTTCGGGACGAACTCGTAGGTCGCGATGCCGTACCGATTGGTCTCGAGCACCTGGTTCCCGACCCGGACGGTCGCCCGCGCCGACCGGCCGTCCGGGTAGGACGTCACGATGAAGACGGTGTTCTCGACGCCGGGAACCAGCCGCCCGCCCGCCGGGACGGCCTCGACGAGCAGGTCGCGCTCGGAGACGGGTATCTCCCGGGTGACCGTCTCGGTGTGACCCGCCGGGTCGGTCACCGAGACGTTGAGGACGGCGAGACCGCGCCCGTCGAACTGCTCGGTCCCGACGAAGTAGTCGGGGAGGGTCAGGTCGACCGTCGCCACGCCGTCCGAACCGGTGTTCGCCGTCGCAGTCCCGAACGGTTCGAGGTCACCGACGTAGCCCGCCCCCTCGACGCGGACGGTGGCGTTCCGCACCGGCTCCCCGAAGAAGTACTCCGGGGTGACAGTCGCCCGGACCGTCTCGCCCGGCCGGTAGGACGACTCGCCCGCCCGGAACCCCACCTCGAACTGCGGGAGCCGGTACTCGCGGATCTCGACCGTTCTGACCTGCTCCTCGCCGCCGTACTCGACGCTGACGCGGTAGCGGCCGTGTCGACCCTCCGAGGAGATCGGGAAGTCGACGCTCCCCATCCCGAACGCCGAGAGCGAGACGTTCCGCGAGAACAGCCGGTTGCCCTCCGGACCCGTGACGACGACCCGCGCCTCGTCGGTGACGGGGGTCCCACCGGCCCGGCGCACGAGCGTCCGGACGTGTACCGTCTGCCCCGGCTGGTAGACGGGCTTGTCGGTGTCGACGACGACCGAGTAGTCCCGGTCGACGACGAAACGCGCCGAGACCTCGTCGGTTCCCAGTCGCGAATCGGCGCGGGCCGAGAGCCGGTGATCTCCGGTCTCGTCGGGTGCTTCGAACGAGACGGCGAGCGTTCCATCGGAACCGGTCTCGCCGCTGCCGACCACCCGCCCGTCGCTCCCGTTGCCGAGGAACAGCGTGACGTTCGTCTCCTCCAGGGGTTCGCCGGTCGCGCGGTCGGTCACGACGACCCTGGCCGTGGTCTCCGCGCCCGGCGCGACCTCCCCCGAGGCGAGGAGGACCGTCCGCTGGTTCGACTGGACGTCCTCCAGGTTGAACACGTACGCCGCGTACCCGGCCCACAGGAGGAGACCGACGACGAGGGCGACTCCGGCGACACGCACGGCCCGACGGCGATCCATACGCGGGAGAGTGACCCGCGTACCCTAAACGTCCGGATGGATCAAGGGGCCGTTTGACACACCCGGTCCCGACCCGGAGCGGTTCGCTCCACTTTTTTCCCCGGCCCCCGATCGTCGGACGTGGACTACCGACGGGTGTTCTGGACGTGTCTCGCGCTCGCCGGCCTCCTCCAGTTCGTCCAGTTCGCGCCGACCCTCCTCGAAGGGACTGGAATTCAGTCGGTCACGACGACGCTCGCCGCGGCGGTCCTGGTCGCGGTCGGAGGGTTCGGGGTCGCGTTCCCGGAGCGGGCCGGCGGTCCGGAACGCCCCGGTCCCTTGCTCTACGCGGCCGTCCTCGCCGTCGTCCTCCTGTTCGCCGGTCTCGTCCTGTCCTGATCACACGCGGCGGTAGTCCCCCAGTCGGGTGCCGTCGAGGAGGTACGCCTCCCCGTCGGCGAGGCCCTCGGGGAGGAACGGCGAGAGGAACCCCTGTCCCGAGACGTTGATCCACGTCCCGCCGGTGAGTTCGTTGAACGCGGGGAAGACGACGAGGTCGCCGTCGATCTCCACCTCGCCGTGGTGTTCGACGAACGGCGCGGGATCGAGCCGTCCTCGGAGCCACGCCCGCTCGACCCGCCGACCGCCGACCTCGTCCTCCAGCCGGACGGCGGGGTGCTCGTGGGCGACGCAGACGGTCCCCGCCGAGAGCACCTCCCGGGAGGGCCACGTGTGCCCGTGCGCGAACCCGACGGTCCCGATCCGCATCCCGGGGCCGTCGGCGACCGTCACGTCATCGACGCCGAGGTCGTCGACCACCTCCTCGACCCCGCCGTCGTGGTTGCCCTTCACGACCGTGACGGGGACCCGCGCGGTCAGCGCCGAGAGCAGGTCCCCGAGCTCCTCGCGCTCCTCGCGCCCGGGGCTCCCGATGGCGTTGGCGAGGTCGCCCAGGAACACCACGCGGTCCGCCTCCGTTCGAACGAGGAGCCGTCGCGTGCGCTCACGCCGGTCGGCCGCCCGCGAACGCACCTCGACGCCGTCGCGCCGGAGCGCGGTTTCGAGCCCCGCGTGGTAGTCCGCGAGCACCAGCGCCCGCTCCTCGCCGCAGTCGGCGACCGCCGCGGGCTCGTCCGGGACCGGTTCGACGGTCACGGGGTCAGATAGCCTTCAGGTTGCCGTCGCTCGGCTCGTAGGCCCGCCCGCTCATCATCGCGTTCTCGATCGCCTCGTCGACGGCCTCGGGGTCGACCCCGTGACGATCGACGACCGTCGAGATCACTGCATCGCGATCCGCGCCGTCGCCGTCGTCGAGTTCGGCGATAGCCCCGACGGTCGCCTCGTCGACGTCGACGTCCTCGGCGTCGATGTCGTCGTCGGTCTCGCTCCCGTCCTCGGTCGCCGCCGTCTCCGATTCGGGTTCCGGTTCGGGCTCGGTCCCGGCCGAGGACTGTTCCGTCGCCCCGGCGGTTCCCGTCGTCGACGCCGCGGTCGACTCGGACGGCGGCTCGTGTTCGGCGTCGGCCGCCGCAGTCGTCCCATCGTCGGCGGTCGGGGCTCCCTCCGACTCCGGTTCCTCTTCCTGCGTTGGATCCGGGGTTTCGATGTCCGCCTCGCCGGCCGGGCCCACCTCGCCGGCCGTCTCGAAGTCGGTCCCGAACTCGGCTTCGATCTCCTCGCGCTCCTCCTCGGGGATATCGAACTCGCCGGGCTCGAAGTCCTCGAACTCCTCGTCGTCGGCCGGGGGCTCGTCGGGTTCGTCGGATCCCTCGGTTCCGACCGACTCGGGCTCGGAGCCGGGAGTAGTGCTCGGCTCGGTGGCACCGGTGTCCGCCTCGCTGGAACCGGTAGCCGCCCCGTCAGAACCGCTCGCCTCCGAGCCGGTTTCGGTCCCCGACTCGACCGTCGCGGCGGCCGTCCCTCGTTCGGGTTCCGGTTCGGGTTCTGCTTCGGTCGTGGTCTCGACGGGCTCCGACTCCGTTCTCGCCTCCGTTTCGGCTTCGGGTTCGCTACCGGCGCTGGCGCTGACGTCCGTCCCTTCGGGCTCGGTCGACGCGGTCGGTTCGGTCGGCTCCGCGTCGGTGCCCGTCGCGGCGGCCGGTTCCTCCGCAGTGACGCTCGGATCCGCCGAGGAACCGAGGTCGAGCCCCGCGAGACCGGCGAGGACGGTGCTCTCGGTGCTGCCCTCGTCCGGGGCGAGGTCCAGCCGGCCGACCTCGTCGCGCTCGCCAGCGACGACACGGAGGGCGTCGATGGCGGTCCCCCGGAGAGCCTGCAGGTACGCCGAGGTGGTTCCGTAGTGCTCGGCGGCGAGGCTCGTCCCCGAGGCGGGCCCCGGGCCGACTCCCGCGTCGGCCAGCCGGTCGCGGAGTTCCTCGCCACGGAGCCCGGAGTCGAGCGCACTCGCCATCGTCGAGACGCGGTCGAGCGTCTGCTCTGCGGTGCTGACGACCCATCTGTCGCGCGTCTCGGCGTCCACCTCGCTGATGGATTCGGGCCTGACGCTCGTGTACACCCGATCCGAGTCCTCCGGCGAGAACGTTCGAGCCTTGCCGGTGATGGCGAGGAACGCCGGCGGATCGACGCGGTCGAGGAAGGCGAGTTCGTCGGGCTGGTACTGCCCGGCGTAGGCCACGAACGCGCCCGTCGGGTCGACCACGCGGGCACGCAACTGCTCGCCGCCCACGCGCTCGACCTCGGTGAGCACGCCCACCAGGAACACGCGGTTGACCCGCCCGCCGGTGGGCGTTATCACGTAGTTCGGCGCGCGCTCCTCGTCGCTCTCGGAGTGGGATACCGTCGAGTCCTCGAACTCCGCGGCGAACACCCGGTAGGCGACCTCGCGGTTTCCGGGATCGGAATCGGCGCTCATCCGCCCACCTCCGCGAGCAGGTCGCGGGCCCGTTCAGATGGATCGTCGTCGACCCGCTCGAACTCGGTCGCGTCGACGTTCGCGCCGTAGTCGTCGACCGAGAGGTCTCCCCGTACTCTGAACTCCTCGCCGACGATGCGCTCGCGGATCCGCTCGGCGACGACCTCCTGGTCCATCGCGTCACGGGCGTCCTCCAGGGCGTCCTCGAGGGTCCCGCCGTAGACCTCGCTGGTGAGTTCGTCGTCCAGTACCACCGTGGCCGTCCCCGTCCCGTCGTCGAGGATGGCCTTCGTCCGGAGGTCGTCGACCCCATCGACGGCGCCGTGAGACCGGCACTGGCCCTTCTGGACGATGCGCCCGCACTCCGGACAGCGCTGGATCAGCCCGGAGCCCTCGCGCACGTCGAGCACCGATCCGACGAGCTCGACGTCGAACACCCCACCGCTGGAGACGGCCTCGCCGACGCTCATCCGCGGGGCCTCGTCGCCCGGGGCGATCTCCCGGTCGAGCGGCTCGACCGTCGTGTACTCGCCCAGTGTGACCTGCGGCACCCCGCGAAACTCCTTGACGTGGGCGTTCTCGATGCGGACCGAGGCGTCCTCGGCCATCGCCGCGTGGTCGTCGGGCTCCCAGTCGGTGAACGGTAGCCTGGTAGAACCGTCCGAGACCACACCGCTCAGTATCTCCTTCTGCTCGCCCTCCCTCGCGGAGACCTCGCGGGTCTCGGCCTCGATGACCCGCACCTCGACGGTTATCGCCCCGTCGCCCGCCCGGAGGTCGCGGAGTTCGGTCGCGCCACCGACCTCGTAGGGGATTTCCGGTGTCTCCTCCCGGAACGCGACGGTCGTCGACTCGTTGATGTTCAGCTGGGTACGACCCATGAACTCCCGGACGCCGGCGTTTCCGAGGGTGACCGTATCGCCCGGCGAGAGCTCGGCGTCGGCCCAGTCGGTGAAGATGATCTTCCCCGTCGAGTCGGCGAGCTCCCCCTCGCGGATGACCCGGAGGTCGCCGTCGATGTATATCGAGCGCTTCCCCGACGACAGGACCGTCCCGGTGACGGTGACGTTCCCGCCGTCGGGCGTCACGTCGGCGATGTCGGCCTCGGTCGGGTCCGCCGGGCCGCCGCCGTCGTCGCCGTACTTCCGCCTGACGCTCTGGACCGCCTCGTCCAGCGGGACGCTGTACGAGACCAGGTTCTCGAGCGCCGATCGAACCTCCGCTTTGTCTGCGCCGAGGTCGGAGGCGAGCTCCTCGGCACGGTCTTCGAGACTCATCGTGAAGGGGTAGGGTGGTCCTCGATAAAAGTAGTTCGTGGGAGCCCCGCGACGGTCGATGTCTGACGAAAGCTTATGCCCCGGCAGTTCCCATATCGTGGTATGCCAATTCATGGCACACTGTACGACTTCGGCGTGGAGACCGACGGCGGTCTGACCGACCCCGAGGGGGGAGCCGATCACGAGGAGGACACCACCGTCATCGTCGACGGCGCGGCGATGACGTTCAGGGACTACAGGCGCCGCGGCGGATAGTCGGGGCCGGACACTCACGACGACCGACAGTCGGCGTCAGTCGTCCGCGGGTGCCGCCTCGACGAGCGATGCGGGATCGACGCTCGCGTAGCGGGCGATGGCGTCGAACCGTTCTATTCCCGTACGGTCGCCGCTCGTCACTCCGTAGGCCTCGTTCTCGCCGAACCGCGAACGGACGAACGCCTCGGCGACGAGCGCCTTCCGCCCGCCGCCGTCCTCGGCGATGGCCCACTGCGCCTCGTGCACCAGCACCGATGCGGTCACCACGTCGAACAGCAGGTCCGCGAGGCGCTTGGCGTGGTACTGGGCGTACTCCTCGTCCTCGGTCGCGAGCGTCGTCAGCGCCTCCTGTAGCTCGACGAACCGCTCCTCGACGCTCTCGGCGACCGACGCCACGAACGGGTGTTCGACGTCGAGCAACTCCCGGACGCGCGGGATCAGCGCCTCGTGGGCGGCCTCCCTGGAGAGCGCCCGGAGCACGTCGAGCGAGAGGATGTTCGAGGTTCCCTCCCAGATGGGGAGCACCTGCGCGTCGCGGTAGAGCCGTTCGACGGTGAACCCGCGGACGTAGCCGTTCCCGCCGAGCACCTCCATCGCGTAGGACGCGGTGTCGACGGCCATTCTCGCCGTTTTATACTTCGCCACCGGGACCAGCAGGCGCATCAGCCGGTAGGCGTCGGAGCCGTCGCCAGCGCCCGCCCCCCGTCGCTCGCGCTCGACGTAGTGTCTCATCGCCTCGAAGGAGAACGCCGCCGCGGCCTCGTAGTCGACCGTCATCTCCACGAGGTCGCGCTTCATCAGCGGGTACTCCTGGATGGTCCCGCCGAACGCTTCGCGATTGGCGGCGTGGATCTTCGCCTCCAGTAGCGACCGACCCACGATCCCCACCGCGCCCGTCGCGTTCGTCAGGCGCTCGTAGTTGAGCATCTCGGTCACGTACCGGAAGCCGCGCTCCTCCTCGCCGACGAGCCTCGCCCGGGCACCCTCGAAGACGATCTCGCCCGTCGGGACGGCGATGGTCCCGAGTTTGTCCTTCAGCCGCCTGATCACGAGATCGTTCGGCTCGCCGTCCTCGTTCGTGTACGGGACGACGAACAGGGAGAGTCCTCTCGTTCCTTCCGGCGCGTCGGGCGTTCTGGCGAGCGCGAGCGCCCCCTCCGCGTCGACGTTCGAGCAGAACCACTTCTCGCCGTGGAGTTCGTACGTCCCGTCCTCCCGGGGTTCGGCGCGAGTCTCGTTCGCCCCGACGTCGCTCCCGCCCTGCTTCTCGGTGAGGAACATCGCCCCCTCGATATGCTCGTCGTGGTCGCGCGAGGTGAGACGTCGGAACGTCTCGCCGTTCTCGCCGTCGTCGAACTTCTCCAGTACCAGGGCTGCGCCGACGGTCATCGACGCCGGGCAGACGAACCCGGCGTCGTTGTACGAGAGCAGCGCCTGCATCGTCAGCGGGTGAGCGAGGCTCACCGGCTTTTCCCTCCCTGGCGGTGCGTGGAACGGGTCGTGAGTCAGCCCGAACTCCTCGTAGGTGAGCCGTTCCGTCTCCTCCAGTTCGGCCGGATAGCGGACCCGGTTGGCCACCTCGCCGTCCCGGTCGTAGGTGTCGAGGCCCATCCCCTGTCGGTCGATCTCCTCGGCGTTCTCGGCGATGGGGCCGGCGACGCTGTCCCCGAACTTCTCGAGTAACCCGCTGGCCCACTCGAACTCGTCGTCGGGGTAGACCCGCCGGGCCTCGAACCGGAGGGTCGGGTCGAGCGTCCAGTAGTTCAGGTCGTCGCCGCGACCGCGGTCGAACCGGCCGTAGTCGATGGGTTCGCCGTCGGGATTCGGGCTGGAGGGCATACCCGGCGTTCGTGAACGACCGTGATAAGCGACGGGGTGGGCGGTGGCGATCCGGGTCCGGCGAGCCAGCCTTTACGGTCGGAGGCCGGTCACCACCGGCATGACACCGACGGTCCGCCCGGCGACCGGGGCCGACGGCCGCGAGCTCGCCGCGATCTACGCGCCGGTCGTCGAGGGGACGCACGTCTCGTTCGAGACGGAGCCGCCGACCGCCGAGGGGATGACACGACGGGTTCGTGAGACTGCCGACCGACTGCCGTGGCTGGTCTGCGAGCAGGAGGGTGGGGTCGCGGGCTACGCCTACGCCAGTCCGCACAGCGACCGTCCGTCCTACCGGTGGTCGGTCGACGTCTCCGTCTACGTCGACGAGCGTCACCGTCGGAAGGGCGTCGCCCGGGGGCTCTACGAGTCGCTCCTCGCCGTCCTCCGGCTGCAGGGGTTCCGGAACGCCTACGCGGTGATCGCGCTCCCGAACGAGGCGAGCGTCCGGCTACACGAGGCGTTCGGGTTCGAGCGCGTCGGCGTCTACCGGCGGGTCGGGTACAAGCTCGGCGAGTGGCGCGACGTCGGCCACTGGGAACTGTCGCTGGGGGACCACGACGACTCGCCGTCGCCGCCGACGCCTCTCGGAGAACTCCGGGATAACGAACGGTTCGAGGAGGCGCTTCGCTCGGGCGAGCCCTCGATCGACCTGTGAGCGCCTGCCCGTGACCCCGTGACCGGGAACCGATCGGCGGTTTCGTCCGACACTCGCGGGTCGAGCGCACCCGCTACGGCATCGACCGCGCGGCCTCCGCGGCGGCCTCGACGTGTCGTCGGGGTTCGCGGGTGACCGACGGGCCGTGGCCGGTGTGCATCTCCCGGAGGTCCCCGTCGAGGAGGTCGAGGAGCCGGTCGATGCTGGCGATCAGCCTCTCGCGGTCGCCCTCCGCGAGGTCCGTCCGACCGAACGAGCCGTTGGCGAACACGAGGTCGCCCGCGAACAGCACCCCGGAATCGCGGGCGTAGAAGCAGAGATGGTCGTCCTTGTGACCGGGCGTGTGGACCGCGAGGTAGTCGTAGCCGCCCATCTCGACGAGATCGTCGTCCGCGATGGCGTGATCGACGAGTTCGTGGTCGGGGTCGAACCCCCAGACGTCGGCGTCGAACGCCTCGCTCACCGCCGAAACGTTCCCCACGTGGTCCGAGTGGGTGTGCGTGAGAACGACCGCGTCCACGTCGGAGACGCGCTCGCGGATCTCGGCGACCGCGTCGAACTCGTTGCCGGGGTCGACGACCACCGTCCGACCGTCCGCGTCGTCGGGAACGTCGGGGGCGACGAGGAACGCGTTGCTCGTGAAGACCTGCTTGCCCTGGGCGAGATTGGTTACCACACCCCTCCGTTCGTCGTCGGGATGTTTGGGCGTGTCGGAGGGCCCTGGTCGGTCCGGACGGTTCCGAAGTCAGTCCCGGTACTCGGTGACCCGCGGCTGTGGCATGAGCGCCTCGATGGGGGTGTCGACCATCCAGTCACAGAGCGACACCAGCTGTTCGGTCGCGGCCTCGAACAGCTCCGCACCCTTCTCGGGGGTCGCGCCGGTCTGGTCGCCGAACACTCCGTTGGACGAGTTCTGGACCGCGTCGTAGAAGGTCCGCGAGCCGTGGACGTAGCCGTCCCCCTCCTCCCGCCACGCCTCGATGTCGACGACGCCGCCGTCCCTGGCGGATTCCAGTCTATCGTCGTGGACCAGTTCGGGGTGGAGGTGCATGATCATCGCCGTCTCCTTCGGCCCCCCGTGCGGGCCGTTGTGCTCGAAGATCGAGTTCACCAGGTCGGGGATGGACTCGTCCCACATCCACTCGATCGCGAACGCGGTCTCGTCGGCGTTGAGCCGCCGACCCACCTCCCGGAGGTGCTGGACGTTGCCGCCGTGGGCGTTGACGTAGACGACGCGGTCGATACCGTGATAGGCGAGGTTCCGCGTGAACGACTCGACGTAGTCCCTGAAGACGGGCGGATCGACCCACATCGTGCCGGGGAACTGCCGGTGGTGTGGCGAGACGCCGATCGTGACGGTCGGGGTACAGAGGTAGTCGCCGCGCTCGGCGGCCGCGCGGGCGAGCCCTTGGGCGATCATGTGGTCGGTCCCTTCGGGGAGGTGCGGGCCGTGCTGTTCGGTCGAGCCCAGCGGGACGAGCGCGACCGAGGACTCATCGAGGTGGGGGCCAACGTCGGGCCACGCCTCGTCTGCGAGTTCCATACCCGCCGAACACCCCCCGGTGACAAAACCGTGTGGCTCCCGGCTCGGTTGAACTTCTCCGGAGGGGGATCGGTTCTGTCGGGCGTGCTGAATACACTGTGCATATCTTGTTGAGGCGTAGTCCGGACGAGTTGGTAGTTGCACTGATTAATTATCAACTATATTTCAACCTATCGTGGGGAGTGACGGGACATCAGTACCGAACAAGAAAAGGTTCTTTTTGCACGACCCGCCTCGACCTATTCGAGATCGAGGGGATCGATATGCTCGACTTCGGGAATCTCGGGAAACAGGGTGTCCGTTGAGACGATCGGCTCGTCGAGGACAGCCGCGCTGCCAAGATGTACTCCATCGAATACGTTCAGAGCTTCGTACTGTGATCGGAGATCGGCAGCAGCGTCCAGTGCGTCACTGGTCAGCGGTACCAGCTCGATGTCTTTACCAGTGATCTCTTGATGCGCCCGGACGACGCGATCGCGATCCCACTCGTCTTCCATCACGTACTGGAGTTCGATGCCCGTCGCGACCGACGTCTTCGGTTCCTCAATAGAAGCGATATCGACGTCACTCGCTAGCCAGTCATCGGCTTTCAGCTCCGCGAGGATGACGTCGAGGTCAAGATACACGTTTTCGGTCTAGTCGCTCTTCGACGTCCTTCCGCGCTTCGCTGTCCGCCTGTTCGTGGAGGCGTTCCAGATGCTCTTCGCGAACGACGAGTCGAGCACCGTATCGGAGCGCCTCCGACCGCGACCCGAAGACGCCGTCCTTGACGAGCCTGTCGAGACGTTCAACGAGCTCCGAGGGGAGGGAGACCGGAACAGACTGTCGGTCGCTGCTCATACCTCCACGTAGTCTATACGATTGTATAAACATTTCCGGCGATCGAAACGGTATCCTCCCGACCGGACGGAAGCCCTCGCAAACAGCCAGGCCACGGAACACGTGACCGATACACCCTCTGTATACAGCACGTCGGTTCTATCAGATGCTGAGCGCTTCAACGGAGTCGGCCATGTGGCTATCGGCACCCGTTCGCCGATCGTCGTTCACTCCGCAGCCTGTCCTTCGACCGCGACCGATCCCGACAGTTCCCGTCCGGACGGCGGCGCGAGCGTCAGGTCGGCGTCCTCGAACCGGCGTTTCAGCCGGCGGCGGAAGTTCGACTTGACGTCGACGATGCCCCCCTCCGAGGGGTCGATCCAGAACTCCGCCTCGACGGTGATCGAGTCCGGGCCGAGGTCCATGATCCGTGAAGTCGGCGCGGGCTCGTCGAGCGTCCGGTCGCCGTTGGCGGCGACCTCGCGGAGTTCGTACAGCGCCCGCTCGGTGTCCTCGGCGTAGGAGACGTACGCCTGCTCGGTGATCCGGTAGGTCTCCCGACCGAACGGGCGGGTGAGCGCGTTCGTCGTCAGCTCGGTGTTCGGGACGGTGAGCGTCTCGTTGTCGGCCGTCCGGATGCGGGTGACGCGGAAGTCGACCGCCTCGACGGTCCCCTGGCCGCCGGGCCAGGAGATCCAGTCGCCGACGTTGAAGTCGGGATCCGAAACGAGGAACAGCCCCGAGATGAGCGAACCCAGCACCTCCTGGCCGGCGACGCCGAAGACGAACGTGAGCGCGGCGACGAGGATGGCCGAGTCGGTGTTCGTGAGGAACCCACCCTGTCCGGCCGCGACGAGCCCGACGAGTACCGCGAACCCCGCGAACGCGACGGTGAGGTAGGTGTCGGTCGCGCTCACGAGCGTCGGGTTGTTGGTGTTGCGCGACTCGACGATCCGGAGGACGACCGGGACGACTACCAGACGGCCGAGGAGGTAGACAGCGGCCGTGGCAAGCGTGAAGACGGCGACGTCGACGACGAGCGGTTCGTACGGTTCGAGGGCCTCTGACCAGCCCGCAGGCGGGTCCAGCTGTCCGGGAACGAGCATACGTCGGGTGGGCGCGTCGGGCACAAAAGCGGCCGGGAACGGCCCGACGCGCACCGATTCGTACGGACGGTTGTAGTCCTTTACCGGTGACCGCCGACCCCCTCCGGGCGAGCACCGGTGAATCGTTACGACCGTCCGTATCAGGTCGCGCCGACGAGCACCGCCCGTACCCGTTCGCCGCCCCGGTTGACGAGCTGACGGCGCTGATCCGGCGAGACGCGGACGGCCTCGCCGGATCCGAGCGTCACCGTCTCCTCGCCGAGCTCCACGTCGAGTTCACCGTCGACGCCGAGGTAGACCTCCTCCTGTCCGTCCTCGGCGTGGTCGTGTGGCTTGCCCTTCGCGTCCGGTTCGAGTTCGATGAGGCTGATTCCCAGGTTCTCGCAGTCGAGCGCGTCCCTGAGCATCCACATCCCGCCGTACTCCCCGTCGATGAGCGAGTCCACGTCCGCGGTCGAGGCCTTCGTGTAGCCCATACCCGATCCCCGGTCCGCACGATCATCAATCCCCGAGCCGACGGACGACGACCCTGGCCGGCGCGCCGTCCCCGCCCCGTAGCTTCAGGGGCAGACAGATCACCTCGACGCGATCGCCGACGAACTCCCCGAGTTCGCCGAGGTTCTCGGCGACCGGGATCCCCGCGCCGAGGAGTCGACGGTGGATCGGGTAGGGATCGTCGTCGCCGCGGAGCGTCCGGGGCTGGTCGGGCGAGAGCGTGTCCATCCCCACGAGCGCGACTCCCCGCTCGACCAGTCGGTCGGCGAGGTCGGTCGATAACCAGGGGTACCGGTGGTAGCGGTTCGTCCCTGCCCACCTCGCCCAGCCGAACGAGAACAGCGCCGCGTCACCCGCCCCGATCCGATCGAACCCGTACAGGTCGTCGACGTCGACCGGACGGATCTCCTCGGTCTCGACGCCGACGACCGCGCCCTCGGTGACGAGCCGCGAGAGCGGCGTCTCGTCGATGGTCCCTCCGCCGGCGAGGACGTGTAGCGGCGCGTCGACGTGTGTCCCCGAGTGCGTCGGGAACGCGACCCGCTGGACGTTCGCGCCGTCGGACTCGACGTCGCCGAGCGTCTCGACGGAGGGGTCGGAAAGGGCGAGCGAGTGTTCGGCGTCCGCGTCGAACGGCCGGGTGAGGTCCGTCCACTCGTCCGGGTTCGCGGGGCCCGCGGGATCCGTGGCGTCCATTCGACTCGGTACTCACCACCCGGACAAAGCTCTGGTTCCCGGCGGATGTCGGAGCGAAGCCTGTCGGCCCCGGTCAGTCGCCGCTCGCGTACCAGGGCGCGGCGTCGAAGTCGACCACGCGACGCTCCTCCTCGATGGCGTCGATGCGCTCGACGTCGGACGCGTCGAGGTCGATATCCGTCGCGCGGAAGTTCTCCTCGACGTGTTCGCCCGTGGCCTTCGGGATGGCCGCGACGTTCTCGCGGGCGAGCAGCCAGGCGAGACAGACCTGTGCGGGCGTCGCGTCGTGCTCATCGGCTACCTCGGCGACGACGGGATGGTCGAATATCCTGCCCCTCGCCAGCGGCGAGTAGGCGACCAGCCAGTAGTCGTGTTCGCGGGCGTCCGCGAGGAGATCGTCCTGGTGGAGCATCGCGTGGCACTCGACCTGATTGGCGAACAGCGGCGAGTCCATCACGTCACGGGTCTCCTCGAGCTGCCGGGGCTCGAAGTTCGAGACCCCGACGTGTCTCGTCAGGCCGCGCTCGCGTATCTCGTCGAGCGCCGGGAGCGTCTCCTCGGGGTCGTAGGTGTCGAGCGGCCAGTGGACGTACATCAGGTCGACCCGCTCGACGCCCAGCCGGTCGAGGCTCTCCTCCGTCGTCTCGATCACGTCCTCGTACGCGAGGTTGTCCGTGCCGAGTTTGGTCGCGAGGAACACCTCCTCGCGGTCGACGTCGGCCCGTTCGAGTCCCTCGCCGACGTACGTCTCGTTGCCGTAGCTCTGGGCGGTGTCGACGTGGCGATAGCCCGCGTCGAGCGCGCGCCGCACGCTCTCGGTGCACGTCTCGCGGTCGGTCTGCTGGTAGGTCCCGAGGCCGAGTCGGGGCATCTCGCCGGACATGCCGGTGCCGAGGGCCGCCGGGAGTTTAACCTTCGGTGGCGGGTGAGCCGAGCCATCGAGTGGAATCCAAGTGGCCGGGTTCTCGGCGAGCGAGACGACGCAAGTACCGCAGCGACCGGCGGGAGCGAGGAGCGCAGCGAGTCACAGCCGCCGAGAACCCAGGGGCTTTCGAGGTGCTCTCGGGCACTACTGCGGTACTGGCTGGAACACCTCGAAAGCCCCCCCTTTCAGTCCCACCCGATGTCCCCGCCCGGAATACTGCGTACGACCCGCGCACAAGCTTGATGTGACCGAGCGACGCACCTCGACCGATGGCCACGGACGGGGTCGGGGGAATCGGAGGACTGCTGCCGCGACTCGCACGCTCGCGGCGGGCCGCGCTGGTCGCGCTGGTCGCCGCGAACTCGGTTCCCCTCCTCGGCGTCCTCCTGCTGGGCTGGTCGATGCAGGGACTCCTGCTGGTCTACTGGCTCGAGAGCGGCGTCGTGGGGGCGTTCAACGTCCCGAAGATCCTCTACGCCCACGGTACCGAAACCGACGAGACCAGATCGGCGGCAAAGCGGCTCAAGTCGAACGGGCGGACGGTCACGCTTCCCGACGCGCCGGACGAGATCCCGGACGCACCCACCCGTCGCCCCGAAAACCGTGCGGTCGCGCGGTTCTTCCTCGGCCACTACGGCCTGTTCTGGGCCGTCCACGGGCTGTTCGTCGGACTGCTCCCGCTGTTCGCCGACGGGGCCGGGATCCTCGGCCTCGCTGAACTCCCGACGCTGGTCCTCGGGGCCGGCGCGGCGGCCGTCAGCCACGGCGTCTCGTACAGACGAAACTACCTCGACGACGGCGAGTGGAAGCACGTCTCGCCCGGCGGCCGGATGTACGCCCCCTACGACCGCGTCCTCGTGATGCATCTCACGATCGTCGTCGGCGCGTTCGCGGTCTCCTTCCTCGGGACGCCCGCCGGAGCGCTCGCGGTGATGGTCCTCGTCAAGACCGCGCTCGACGCCCGGGCACACCTCCGCGAGCACGACCGGGAGAAGCCCGCGGGGCGATCGGCGGAGGTCACCGAGACCGTCTCGCCCTGACCCGTCGCGGGACCGTTCGCCGGGATCACGTCCACCGCGAGGACAGCCCTTATGTCCTCGCCCTCGTCACTCGCTGGTAGATCCGAACCGTCGATCGGTCTCCGACCACCCACCACCACCTACCCATGCAACAGTACCAGACACTCGTCGACTCGGTCCTCCGGACGGGGACGTACAAGCCCAACCGGACGGGCGTCGACACCGTCGCGGCGTTCGGCCAGCACTACCGCGTCGACCTCGCCGAGGGCTACCCGCTCCTGACCACGAAGGACCTCTCGGGGTTCCGGTGGGACTCGCTGATCCACGAGTTCCTCTGGTATCTCTCGGGACAGGAACACGTGCGCGACCTGCGCGAGGAGACCGGTATCTGGGACGCCTGGGCCGATGAGGAGGGCCACCTCGACACCGCCTACGGCCGGTTCTGGCGGCGCTACCCGGTGCCCGAGGGTGCCGACCGCCTGGCGGGCGAGGCCTGGCCGGAGGAGGGGAATCGGTGGGTCACCGAGGAGGACGGCCGCCGGACGTTCGACCAGATCGGGTACGTCCTCGACACGCTCCGGGAGAACCCACAGTCACGACGGATGGTCGTCAACGCCTGGCACCCCGCGAACGCCGCCGTCTCGACGCTCCCGCCGTGTCACTACACCTTCGTCTTCAACGTCCAGGGCGACCGCCTGAACGTCCACCTCACCCAGCGCTCGGGCGACGTCGCGCTCGGCATCCCCTTCAACATCGCCGCGTACGCGCTGCTCGCGCACGTCGTCGCCGAGCGGACGGGGTTCGAACTCGGCGAGTTCGCCCACACCGTCGTCGACGCGCACGTCTACTGCGGCCGGGGCGAGCGCGGTGCGTGGTACGCCGACAACCTCGACGAACTCTCGGGACGACTCGACGCCGTCGAGGCCCGCGGGGAGTACCTCGACGTGCGTGACTGGGTGGTCGAGCACGCGCCCGACGAACCCGAGGATGAGGAGGGGTACGACCACGTCCCCGGGCTCCTGCTCCAGCTCTCGCGCGAACCGCGGTCCCGACCGCGAATCGAGGTCTCGGACGAACCGCTCGACGGACTCACCTACGAGGACATCCAGTTGAGAGGCTACGATCCCGCCCCCGGGATCGGCTTCGCCGTCGCGGAGTGACCGTGGTGGACGACACTTCCGGGTCCGTCGAGGTAGTCCTGATCGCGGCCGTCGCGGAGAACGGCGTCATCGGCGACGAGGGCGGGATGCCGTGGCACTACCCCGCCGACCTGCGCCGGTTCAGGGAGGCGACGACGGGCCACCCGGTCGTGCTCGGCCGGCGGACCTACGAGAGCATCGTCGGCGAGATCGGCGAGCCGCTCCCCGGGCGGACCAGCGTCGTCCTCTCGACCCGAGACCTCGACCTCCCGGCGGGTGCGGTGCTGGCGGGGAGCGTCGAGGCGGCGCTGGAGGCCGCGAGGGGTGCCCCGGGTGGCGGGACGGTGTACGTCGCCGGCGGCGCGACCGTCTACGAGCAGTTCCTCCCGTACGCCGACCGACTCCTGCTCACCGAGATACCGGAGTCACCGGACGGTGACACCCGGTTCCCCGAGTGGTCGGCGGCGGAGTGGTCGGCGGTATCGAGGGAACGGGAGGGCGAACTGACGTTCGTGACGTACGAGCGAGTGGCGTGAGTCGTGAGGGGGTTCAGGTCTCCCTCTCGCCGCTCGTCTCCGTCTCCGTCGGCGTCTCCGACTCCCGCCCCCCTCTCTCCGTCGCCTCTGCGTTTCGGAGTCGGTCCTCCTTGATGTACGAGCCGACGTACCCGCCGAGTGCGCCGCCGCCGACCGTGTAGATCCCGAGCACGGCGAGGCCGGTGAGCACGACGACCGCGAGGAACAGGGGCAATCGGGATCCGGGACCGCCGGGCGTCGCGGGGACGATGACGAGGAATCCGGTGACGAGGAACGCGATTAGTAGCATCGGGACGAGCGAGATCGTACCCGCGAGCGCGCCGGCACGGAGTCCTGCCCGGCGGTCCGGCCCCTGAAGGTAGCCGGCCACGGCACCGCCGAGCACCGTCGAGAACGGGAGAAACGCGAGTAGCACCGCGACGACGCCACCGAGGAACCCGTTTATCAGGAGGCTCGGTCCGCGCTCCGGTTCGACGGGGGAAGTGGTCCTACGCTCGGCCATGACGACACCGTGGTCGCACGGATGGATATACCCATGGGCGACCGGACGACCGACCGCGAAGAAGCGGGTGGGGCCGCCGACGGCAGTCGGTTTTTAATCCCGGACCCCCGTAGCCGCGGGCATGGCAACAGAGGAGGGCGCGAATTCGCCCCCAGGGACGGGTACGGAACGGGATCCCGCGGCCGACCCGCGGACCGACTACGACTACGTCTCGGAGGAGGTCGAGCGACCGGATCTGGTGGCCGCGCTGAACCGGCGGCTCGACGGCGAGGTCCGCTTCGACACCTACACGCGACAGATGTACGCGACCGACGCCTCGGCCTACGAGGTGACGCCCATCGGGGTCGTCTTCCCGCGGCACACCGGGGACGTGGCCGAAGCGGTCGAGTACTGTTCCGACCACGGCGTTCCGGTGCTCCCGCGAGGGGGCGGGACGTCGCTGGCCGGTCAGACGGTCAACGAGGCGGTCGTCCTGGACTTCACCCAGCACATGGACGGGCTCGTCGAGTTCGACGCCGGCGAGCGGATCGCCCGCACACAGCCCGGTCTTCGACTGGGAGACCTGAACGGCGCGCTCGCCGACGACGGGCTGAAGTTCGCGCCCGATCCCGCCTGGGGCGACAAGTCCGTGATCGGCGGGGCTATCGGCAACAACTCAACCGGCTCGCACTCGCTGAAGTACGGCAAGACCGACGCCTACATCGAGTCCTGCGAGGTCGTCCTCGCCGACGGGACAGTCACGGAGTTCGGCGAGGTCACGATCGGGGAGCTCCGCGAGCGGGCCGACGGGGAGGGGATCGAGGCGGCTATCGCGAGCGAAGTCGTCAGAATCCTCGACGACGAGCGCGAGGCGATACGGGAAGCCTACCCGAACCTCAAGCGAAACGTCTCGGGGTACAACCTCGACAGACTCGTCGAAGAGGCCGGGGAGCCCGGGATGGACACGGAGGGTGACGACGAGGCCGGACGCGACCACCGGGTCGTGAACCTCGCCCGTCTGCTCGCGGGGAGCGAGGGGACCCTGGCAGTGGTCACGGAGGCGACGGTCTCGCTCGAACCCGTCCCCGAGACGAAGTCGGTCGCGCTGCTCGGCTACCCCGACCTCGTGACCGCAATGGAGGACGTGAGCCCGATCCTCGAACACGAGCCGTCGGCTGTCGAGGTGATGGACGAGGTGCTGCTCGAACTCGCCCGGGACACCTCCGAGTTCGGCAAGCTCGTCGAGGAGACGGTGCCCGAGGGGACCGGCGCGGTACTGCTCGTGGAGTTCTACGCCGAGAGCGACGCGGAGGGCCGGACGAAGGTGGCGCGGCTGCTGGCCGACCGCGCGCCGGATGTCGAGACCATCGCCGACCCCGGCGAGGAGGTCGAGACGAGGGCGCCGGTCGGATCGACGTTCGCCGCCGAGGCCCACGACGACGACGAGCGCGCCCGGTTCTGGAAGCTCCGCAAGTCCGGCAACCCGATCCTGCTCTCGCGGACGAGCGACGCCAAGCACATCTCGTTCATCGAGGACACGGCGGTCCCCCCCGAGAACCTCCCCGAGTACGTCCGCGGGTTCCAGGAGGTCCTGGAGGAGAACGGCACGTTCGCCTCATTCTACGCCCACGCCGGGCCGGGCTGTCTCCACGTCCGCCCCCTGGTCAACACGAAGACCGTCGAGGGGGTCGAGCAGATGGAGGCCATCGCCGATGGCGCGACCGACCTCGTCGCCGAACTCGGTGGGTCGGTCTCGGGCGAGCACGGCGACGGCCGCGCGCGGACCCAGTGGAACCGCAAGCTCTACGGCGACCACGTGTTCGAGCTGTTCCGCGACCTGAAGCGGGCGTACGACCCCCAGGGGATCCTCAACCCCGGGCAGGTCTGTGGCGACATCTCGATGACCGAGCACCTCCGGTTCGACCCCGACTACGAGTTCGAAACCGGGTTCGAGCCGGCGCTGAACTGGGAGAACGACAACGGGATGCAGGGGATGGTCGAGCTCTGCCACGGCTGTGGGGGCTGTCGCGGCCCACAGCACACCACCGGCGGCGTGATGTGTCCCACGTACCGGGCGGCCGAGGAGGAGGTCCAGTCGACCCGCGGCCGGGCGAACATGCTCCGGCAGGCGATGAGCGGCGACCTCCCCGACGACCCCACGGACCCGGAGTTCCTCTCGGAGGTGATGGACCTCTGCATCGGCTGCAAGGGGTGTGCCAACGACTGCCCGAGCGAGGTCGACATGGCGAAGCTCAAGGCCGAGGTCACCCACGCCGCCCACGAGCGCTCTGGCGCGAGCCTCCGCGACCGCGTGTTCGCCAACGTCCACCTGCTCTCGGACGTGGGTTCGGCGCTCGCGCCCGTCTCGAACTGGGTCCAGGACCTGCCGGGGTCGGGGTGGCTCGCCGAGAAGACCCTCGGGATCGCCGAGGAACGCGACCTCCCCGCGTTCCGTCGCGAGACGTTCGCCGACTGGTTCGAGGCCCGCGGACCGCAGGTATCGGAGCGCGAGGCGACGCGGAAGGTGGTCCTGTTCCCGGACACGTACAACGACCACACCACCCCGGAGGTGGCGAAAGCCGCCGTCGAGGTGCTGGAAGCGGCGGGCGTCCGCGTCGACGTCCCGGATACCGGGCCCTCGGGCCGGGCCGCCCACTCGATGGGCTTTCTCGACACGGCGCGAGACCGGGCCGAGCGGGTCGTCGAGGACCTCCTCCCGCGCGTCCAGGAGGGGTGGGACGTCGTCGTCGTCGAGCCCTCCGACGCCGTGATGTTCCAGAAGGACTACCTCGATCTGCTGTCCGGTACGGACGTCGAGACGTTCTCCGAGTACGCCTACGGCGTCTGTGAGTACCTCGACCGGCACGGCCTCGACGCGGAGGTCGAGTGGTCGTCATCCTTGGAGTCACTCACCTACCACGGCCACTGTCACCAGAAGGCGACGAAGAAGGACCACCACGCGGTCGGGGTGCTCCGGCGGGCGGGCTACGAGGTGGACCCGCTCGACTCGACCTGTTGTGGGATGGCCGGGAGCTTCGGCTACGAGGCCGAACACTACTCGATGAGCAAGGCGGTCGCCTCGCTGCTGTACGATCAGGTCGACGAAAGCCCCGGGGACGTGGTCGTCGCGCCGGGGGCGTCCTGCCGGACGCAACTGGGCGACCGTGATGGACGAAGCGAGAAGCCGCCACACCCCGTCGAGAAACTCGCCGAGGCGCTCCCGCGGTAGCCCCGACCCCCGGTGGGAGTACCGGCGGGACGGAGGACGTTCGACGGTGTTCGTACGGGTCGGTCTGGAGCCGAGAGGGGCTCGTTCTCCGAGGGACGTCCCCTGGTGAGGAGGCTCACGGAGACGACCGGTTCCACTCCGACATCGGGTGTTCGTCGGGTCTCCCGCCGCGAGACGCCGCCGCTGGACCGATCGAGGTGCTGCCGCGAGGCTCACCCGGGGATGATCTCGCAGGGGTTTTATAACGCTGGGAGAGAGGATGGAACTGAATGAGGCAGGCCCCCGTAGTGGTCCTCCTGCTCTGCGTGCTCGTCCTCGGGGGGACGATGGGCACTGCCGCCCTCCCCGGGGACGCGGCAGGGCGTTCGACGGTGGGGTCCGGCGAGGGACCGGCGACCGCGGTAGCGGGATGGGGCCCGGCGAGCGGATCGAGCGACCCCGACACGGTCCGGGAGCTCCAGCAGTCGTTCGACCGGACGGAGTTCCGGATCACCGTCCACGCGAACGGGTCGGCCGAGTGGACCTTCCGGTTCAAACAGACGCTCGCGAACGACACCGAACGGGCCGAGTTCCGGGAGTTCGCCGACCGATTCGACTCGGAGGAGACGACCCTCTACACCGACTTCAAGCGCCGGGCACGCGCCCTGACGGACGAGGGGGCGAACGCGACGGATCGACCGATGAACGCGACCGGCTTCTCGAAGCGGGCGTCGGTCAACGCCCTCGGGAACCAGGGTACCGTCGAGATGTCGTTTCACTGGGTCGCGTTCGCCCCCGTCTCGGAGGACGGGACGGTCGTCGTGGGCGACGTCTTCCAGGGGGGACTCTACATCCGAGCCGACCAGCGGCTCGTCGTGAGTGCCGGCACGGGGGTCGCCTTCGCGGAGGCCGCACCCGAACCGGACTCCGTCTCGGGGGACTCGCTCGCGGGCAGCGAGTCGATCACCTGGGAGGGCGAGCGGTCGTTCACCGACGAGCGCCCGCGGATCGTCCTCGCCCCGCCCCCTACCGCGACCGATCCGCCGGGGACGAGCGGCACCGACGGGCCCGAAGACGGGAGGGATACCCCGACGCCCGGCAGGTCGGCGACCGACAGCGTCGGGACGTCTCCGGCCTCCGAGGGCGGGCCGGGACTGCTCCCGATCGTGGGGTTCGGTGCGGCGCTCGTCCTCGGCCTGGGCGCGGCCTTCGCCTACCGTTCGGGGGTGTTCGACGGCACGGGGACGACGGCCATCGACGACGGGGACGACGGGAACGACGAGAGCGGGGGAGACGCGGACAGGGCGTCGGCCGAGTCCAGTACAGGGACGTCCGGCGAGTCGGTCCCCCCCGAGCCGTCCGTCCCCGACGAGGAACTGCTCTCGGACGAGGACCGGGTGATGGGGCTCCTCGACGAGCAGGGCGGTCGGATGAAGCAGGTCGAGATCGTCGAGCGGACCGGCTGGTCGAAGTCGAAGGTGTCGATGCTGCTCTCGGACATGGAGGACGAGGGCGAGATATCGAAGCTTCGCGTCGGACGCGAGAACATCATCTCGAAGCGGGGGATGGAGCCAGAGGCGGCCGGGTCGCCGTTCGACGACGAGGACGAGGACGAGTAGCCGTCTCCATCCCCCGCGCCGGCGTTCGCCGGATCCGGAACGACTCGCTCCCGGGGACGCGGTGCCGGCGTCCGGTCGCACGACGGCGGTCGGGGGGTAGAGGCTTGTACCCCCGGACCGACTGCTACGGACATGAGCAAGGCCGCGTCCCTCCGGGAGCTCCTCGCCGGGTGTGAGGAGCTCACTATCGTCTGTCACAACAACCCCGACCCGGACTGTCTGGCGAGCGCCATCGCGCTCGGGCGGATCGCCGCGTCAGCCGGCGTCGACGAGCGGCGCATCCTCTACAGCGGGACGGTCTCCCACCAGCAGAACCGCGCGTTCGTCAACCTCCTCGACGTCGACCTCCGGTCGTTCGACGCCGACGCGGTCCGGGACCGGCCCGAGGGCTCGCTGCTCGCGTTCGTGGATCACTCGATTCCCGGCGAGAACAACGAGGTCCCGGCGGACGTTCCCGTGGACGTCGTGATCGACCACCACCCCGCCGAGGGGATCGAGGCGCGGTTCGTCGATCACCGCGAGGAGGTCGGCGCGACGGCGACGATCCTCACCGAGTACGTCCTCGAACTCGACGTGACGCTCGACTCGACGCTCGCGACCGCGCTGCTGTTCGCGATCCGCCGGGAGACGCTGGGGTTCCTCCGCGGGACGACCCACGAGGAGTACGCGGCGGCGAGCCGGCTCCACGACCACGCCGACCGCGACCTGCTCCGGAAGCTCTCGACGCCCTCGGTCAGCGGCGCGACGGTCGACGCCATCGCCGACGCCATCGAGAACCGGTCGGTCCGGGGGGCGGTCCTCATCTCGCACGTCGGGCGGACGAGCGAGCGCGACGCCATCCCCCAGGCGGCGGACTACCTCGCCACGCTGGAGGGCGTCGAGACAGCCGTCGTCTTCGGTATCGTCGAACGAGCCATCCAGATCAGCGCCCGGTCGTCGGACTCCCGGGTCCACGTCGGCGAGGTGCTCCGCGGGGCGTTCGACGACGTCGGGAGCGCCGGCGGCCACCGGGAGATGGCCGGCGGGGAGATCCCCCTCGGGATCTTCGCCGACCGCGCCACCGGGGACACCGACCTCGTCGACATCGTCCAGCGGGTCGTGACGAACCGGCTGGTCGAGGAACTCCACCTCTCGGACGACGGCAAACGCGAGGAGGAACAGGTCGAGGAGTGACGAACTAGTGAGTGATCGGACGTGGGTTCGACCCGGGTCGACGAGCCCCCCGCGAGGCCCCACCTATTTGTCGGGGGCGGTGGAGCTACGACCGATGTCACGGAGGTCGACGGCGTGACCGGACTGACGCAGGCGATGCGACTGCTCGACGGGACCGGACTGCGAGCGATGCTCCTCGCATTCCGGCACGATCCCGGCCCCGTCCGCCGGGAGGTCGAGCCGGATCCGACGCTCGTCGACCTCACGGAGTCACCGTTCGAGGACGTGGACGACGTTCTCGAACGGCTGACGGCGCTCGAAGGGGTTCTCCGGGAGCGTTCCGACCGCCGGGCGGTGTTCCTCACGGTCTACTCGCGGATGACGCGGGCGATACGCTCCCGCGTCGACGCCGGACGGTTCCGCGACCCCGAGTGGATGCGCCGGTACACGGTCGCGTTCGCCGACTACTACCGGCAGGCGTTCCTCGCGTTCGAGCGGGGCCGCCTCGGTACCGTCCCCGCTCCGTGGCGGGTGGCCTTCGACACCGCCGTCGAGGGCGCGGGGCTGGTCGTTCAGGACGCCTTCCTGGGGATCAACGCCCACATCAACTACGACCTCGCGCTGACGCTGATCGACGTCGGTATCGACGCCGACCGGGCGACGAAACGCGCCGACCACCGGGCCGTCAACGACGTCCTCCGGCGGCTCGTCGACGCCCAGCAGGACGCGCTGGCGGAGCTGTACGCGCCCGGCGTGGCCGAGATCGACGCGACGCTCGGTCGGTTCGACGAGGCGTTCGCCCTCTTCGGGATGACCGAGGGCCGCGAGAAGGCCTGGCGGGTCGCCGTCGTGATGAGCGACGTCGACCTCCCGCCGGTCCGGTCGTACGCGCGGTGGGTGCTCCGGACGACGGCGACCGGCGGGGCGGTCTTCGTCCTCTCGCCGACCGTCGCCCCCGCGCTCCTCGAGAAGCTCCGACGGGTCGAACTGGACGGGATCGGCGTCGACACGGCGCTCGACTACCTCACCGACCGCCTCGACGAGGAAGTCCCCGAGTAGACCGCCCTCCGGCGGGTCGACACACCGGTGGGCGTGGATGGACGGATCGCGTCCGACGCGACACCACGAATTAAGTGGACGTCATCTGATACGGGTGGTATGCCGAAGGAGACGGTCCGGTACCCGGACGCCCTGGTGGCCGGAGTCGAGGCGGTCGTCGCGGAGGCCGAGGCCTTCGAGTCCAAGTCCGAGTTCTACCGCTTCGCCTCGGACTTCCTCCTCTCCGTCCTCGACGAGGACCACGACCCGACCGTCCTGGGGTACGGCGACATCGTGGCCGACCTGGAGTCCGCCTCCGGTGGTCGCCTCGCTCCGCGGCCGGCGTCCGACGAGACGACCCCCGGACCGTTCCTCGACGCCTACGTCCAGGTCCGCAGACACCTCCTCTACGACGACGTCGAGTCGGCACGCGCGGTCGTCGCGGAGCGCTACGACGCGGTCGACCGCGAGGCGCTGCTCCTCGACGAGCTGATCGGCCGGGAGCGGTTCGCCGGCGGCCCGACGCGGGCCTCGACGAACGCCTCCGGGCCCATCGCACCGGATACCGGGCACGCCGACCGGGACGGGGATCGGAACGCCGACGCGGACGGATCCGGGAACGAGTCCGCCGCCGGGGTCGCGTCCGAGGACGGGGACGGCTCGAACGAGCGACGTGGTAGGCCGGCCGAGGCGACACGCGAGACCGACGGGGGGACGGACGAGGCTTAGGACGCCGAGGACTCCTGATCAGTCCACTCGGCGGCGGCCCGCGAGCCCGCTAGTGATTCGGTGGGTTCCTCAGTACCGGTAGACCGCGTTCGCGATACCGGCCGTCTGCCCGGCGTTGACGAGCACCAGCCCGGCCACGGCCAACGCGTCCGTCGAGAGAAGTGGTGCGGCGAGGTAGGCGACGGCCCCGACCACGCTCAGCCCGGCACCGGCGGTGTAGACCCACGGTGCCGTCTCGGGGGCGACGTTCCGACCGGTGTAGGCCAGCCCGGCGGCCGGTACCAGCATCCACCCGAGGACGGTGACCCGGAGGAGCGCGGTGGACTCGGGCGCGGCGAAGAGCACGGCCGTCTCGAGGAGCGTCAACGCCAGTCCGACCAGGAGGACGACCTTCCAGGCGAGTAGTACGCCCTCACGCATCTCCCTCCACGAGAGCGCCGCGAACGCCACGAGCACGGCGTCCATGACGAGGTGTCCGATCAGCACCGTCCGGACCGCGAGGAGTTCGAGGTGTGCGGCGGTGGCGAACGTCCACGCGAGCGGGACGAGGACGATCGGGCCGTTCTCCCGAAGCCGTCGGAGCATACCGGGGGTTCGAGCACGGCCGCAAAGAGCGTGGCTGGTTCGGTATCGTGGTGCCGCCCAGACGCCGGGGACACCCGAGGAGATCGGTGAGCTCCGTCGCTTCCGCCGCGTTCCCTCGCCGGATCACGCCGTCTCGAACGCCCCTCGCTCGCGCAGATCGGGGATCGACTCCCGGACGCGCTCTCGCGCCGCGTCGAGCGAGAACTCCGCCGTCACCTCGCCGTCCTCGACGACGGGGTCGAGGAGCGGTTCGCCCGGCGCGTCCTCCCCGACGGGGACGACGCTGTCGTCGAAGCCGTCGCGGTAGACCTGCTTCGCGCCGCTCTTGACCCCGCGCTTCGCCCGGGCCTCGCCGTCGACCTCGACGAGGTTCATCGAGAGGTCGATCGGGTCGGCGTTGGCGATGGCCCCGCCGACGCCGAATCCGTCGGCGGCGTCGCGGAGCCGTCGCACCTCGGCCGCGTCGATCCCGCCGCTGACCAGTATCTCGACGCCCTCGTGTCCTCGCCGGTCGAGTTCCCACCGGACCTCCTCGACGATATCGTGCAGGTCACCGCGGCGCGAGGCGGTGGTGTCGAGGCGGACGCCGTCGAGATCCTCGCCGAGCGCCTCGGCCGCCGTGACCGCCTCGACCGTCTCGTCGCAGAACGTGTCCACGA
The DNA here is from genome assembly GCF_037335815.1 of Salinirubellus litoreus. NCBI lineage: Archaea > Methanobacteriati > Methanobacteriota > Halobacteria > Halobacteriales > Natronomonadaceae > Salinirubellus > Salinirubellus litoreus. The sequence continues at coordinate 2,781,143 of NZ_CP147841.1, forward strand.
GCATCGTCCGCGGGACGCGCTCCTCGAGCGCCTCGTCGTAGGCGCGGAACGCCCGCTCGGCGTCGCCGAGACAGACCACCAGCGCGTGGGGCATCGTCCCGCCGGCCTCGATCCCGATCGCCTCCCCGCCGGCGACGTTCCCGATGCCGTCGACGCCGCCGATCAGCGCCGACCGCTCGACCATCGCTCCGAGCGCCGGGTGCTGGCGGCGGGTCCCGAAGCTGAGGACGGTCCGGTCGCGAGCGGCCGCGCGGACCTCCATCGCGGCCGTGGCGATCCCGCTCGCGTGTGCGAGAAAGCCGAGCAACGGCGACTCGTACCGGGCGAACGAACGGTAGAGACCCTCGATCCGGAGGGCCGGACCGCCGGAGACGACCGTCCCCTCGGGCGGGGCGTGGACGTCGACCGGATGGCCCTCCATGAGCCGTACGGCGTCCTTCAGTCCCGCCAGGACGGTCCAGCCCTCGGGGGTCGAGATCTCCGCGACGACGTGGGGGTCCTCGTCTAGATGGTCGAGTATCTCCTCGGTCCGGAGGAAGTAGGCGGCGGTGGCCCGTCCGGAGTCGATCTCCGCCGGCGTGAGCAGGTCGTACGTCCGGTCGTCCATGATCGGGGGTCGGGGAGACCGGACTAAGTGGTTCCCCTGCGGAACGGCGGCAGTCTCCCGGATCGGGTCGCATTGGATCGATTCGACGGCTCCCGGGGGAGTCAAGGGAGACCCGGGGGTACGGCGGGTATGATCGGCAAGGTCGACCCGGACTCGCTGGCGAGCCTCGTCCTGGGCCGGACGGGCGCGCCGGACGAGCGGGTGCTCCAGGGGCCGGCGTACGGCGAGGACACCGCGGCGATCCGACTCGAGGGCGGAGCGGAGGAGGGGATACTGGTCGTCAACGCCGACCCCATCTCGCTCGCGGTCGGTCGCGTGGGGTCCCTCGGCGTCGACGTCGCGGCCAACGACGTCGCCGCGTCCGGCGCGACCCCCGAGTGGTTGACGAGTGTCGTCCTCCTGCCGGGATCGGACGACGCGCTCGATACGATCACCGCACAGCTCGACGAGGCGGCCCGGCGGCTCGGCGTCGCCATCGTCGGCGGCCACTCCGAGTACGCCCCGGCGCTGTCGACCCCGATGCTCGTCCTGACGTGCTTCGGCCTCACAGACAGGTACGTCCCGACGGGCGGGGCCGAGCCGGGCGACCGCATCCTCCTCACGAAGGGCGCGGGTATCGAGGCGACGGCCATCCTGGCGACCGACTTTCGCGACCGGCTCGACGGGCGGGTACCGGAGGCGCTACTCGAGTCGGCCGAGGGGTTCTACGACGAGGTGAGCGTCGTCCCCGAGGCGGCGGTCCTCCGTGAGTACGCGAACGCGATGCACGACCCGACGGAGGGCGGTCTCGTCGACGGGTTGCTCGAACTCGCTACCGCCTCCGGGGTCCGGATCGAGGTCGACCCCGGGGCGATCCCGATCCGCGAGGAGACCCGGCGGCTCTGCGAGGCGGTCGGCGTCGACCCGCTGCGGACGTTCGGCTCCGGTGCGCTACTCGCGGCCGTTCCCGAGGCGTCGACGGACGAGGCGCTGTCCGCGCTAGACGAGGTCGGTATCGAGGCGGCGGTCGTCGGTACCGTCGAGGAGGGCGACGGGCCGGCGCTCGCCCTCGGCGAGGAGACGTTCGACGAGCCCGTCCGCGACGACATGTACGCCCTGTGGGAGTGATGTGCGGCGTATCCGATCGGTGCGTTCGGCGAGGACGGACCGGCTACTCGGAGTAGCCCTCCTGGAGGAACGCACCCTCGGTCTCGTACATCGAGACGAGTTCGTCGATGAGTTCCTCCAGCGTCTGGTCCTCCTCCGTGTGTCGTTCGAGGCGCTCCCTCAGTTCGTCGCTGATCTCGAGCGTGTGGGGCATGGTGGTCTCTCCGGGCGGTGGCCCGGCGCGTGCGGGTAGTCGCTCCACCGGCGTAAATACCTCGACAGCCTCCGGGTGCGGTCGGGGGCGATGGCGGGCGGCCCGTCCGGGCTCGCCCGCGCTGGTGTCCGCCTTCACGGCCCCCGTCCCGGACGGGGCGACCGGGGGCGTGACGACGACTCGGGTGGCTTCCCCCGTGCACAGGGTCCGAAACGGACAGGACCCCTTCCACGGTCGCGGCGGGGTGCACCGACGAGCCGGCGGTTCGGGTAGGGGCCGGACGCCGGCTCCCGATGACAACGACCGCGAATGCCCCGCCCGGTGTGGGCGTCCCCGGGCCGCGCCCCTCGGCCGACGACCGCGAGCGTCACGCACGCGGTTTCGGGAATCGGAACTCGAAACGCTGGGGCGTTATATACGTTATGAATGTCTCGTAAACAACAATCGAGACGGATAGAATGGGTGGGACCAGTTCACGGGGGGTTTCCGAGGTCACGGGGCTCGTGCTCCTGCTGGGGTTCGTCGTCGTCACGGCGAGCTTCGCGTTCGCCGCCGGTGACCGGGTGGTCTCGGACGCCGAGTCGGACGCGCGGACCGAGACGGGCGAGATCGTCGTCAAGCAGTTCGACGCCCGCCTCGGTACCGTGATCAGCGCCCCCGGTAACGGGACGACCACGCTCGACCTCGGTGACCACGACCCGAGCCAGGTGACGGTCGGTCAGGCCGGGGAGATCGCCGTCTCCGTCGACGGCGGGGAGTGCACCGACAGCGTTCCCCTCTCGTCGGTCAGGCTCGAGTCGGAGGGCGCTGACGAACTGGCCTACCAGGCCGGCGGGATCTTCCGTCGGAGCCCGAACGGGAACTCGGTCGTGGTCGCCCCGCCGGACGTCACGGCGCGAGGGGGGACCCTGAGTATCTCGGTCGCCAACGTCTCCGGGCGGGTGACCGAGGATCGGTTCGTCCTCCGGAAGAACGCGAGCCGGTCCCGCGCGGTCACCGAGGGGATCCGCCGGACCCTCTACAGCGACGGGTGCCGGCGACCGGACGACGTCACGGTCTCGGTCACGAGCGACTACTACATGGCCTGGGGCGAGTACCTCCGCTCGGAGGTGGGGGCCGCCGTCGGGGTCTTCCCGGACAACCGGACGGTCCGGTTCACCCTGAACTCCTCGCACCTGCCGGCGGCCGTCGACGACTCCCGAAACGAGGTCGTGAACCTCCAGAATCCGGCCGTGGTTGACCCGGATCCGGTCGATCACCGGTTCGACGACGTGGCGTTCAGCATCGACAAGTCCGTCGGGAACACCTACTTCGTCTCGGGTCGACCGGTCGAGAACGGGAAGCTCGTCGGCGACATCGAGTCGTTCGAGGGCGGCGTGGTGTTCCGACCGCCCGTCGACGTGGTCGTGGTGATGGACGAGTCGGGCTCGATGGGCGGCTCGAAGATCGCCGACGCGAAGGACGCCGCCAAGCAGTTCGTCGGTCTCACCAACGAGAGCCGGGATCGGATCGCCCTCGTGGGGTACGACACCGATAGCCGGTTCGTCCGCGTCGGCTACCAGCGCTACTTCTCCGCCGACCACGCGGCGCTAAACGCGACGATCGACCGCTACAGCGCGGGCGGCGGGACGGCGATCAACCGGGGTCTCAACACCTCGGTCGCCCTCCACGACATCGAGTCGAACTTCTCGCGGACGCGCCACGTCATCCTGCTGACCGACGGGAAGAACGAGCCGGGCGGCGGCGTCTGCAGCGCCGAGGGCTACTCGGACGACGACGACTGCCGGGACGAGTTCGACCGGCGGACGCTCGACGGTGCGCGTGCGGCCGCCGCCCAGAACGTCGTGGTCCACACCATCGCGTTCGGCGACGACGCGAACGAGACCCTGCTGGAGGAGGTCGCCAACACCTCGGGCGGGACGTACTCCAAGGCGACGACGGGGACGGAACTTCGGACGGTGTTCGAGGGCATCTTCCAGAACATCACCGAGACCGATCAGGTCGTCCGGCGACCGGTGTCGACCTCGCTCTCGGTGAACGGGACGACATACGTCCCACGGGTGGCGGGTGAGGACTCGAACGTCGCGGGCTACGGGGGGCAGCCGAACGTGAACGACCCCGGCATCCGGGGGGAGTTCACCTACGCCGTGAACACCTCCGACGCCGCGCCGATGAACGTCTCGGCGGTGACGCTCGCGTGCTCGGACTGGGAGCTGACCGCCGTCAGGCACACCAACGCCTCGACCGGACGGACGTACAACGAGGTCCGGTGTACGAACGTCACCGGCGTCGATCGGGAGGTCCCCCACGAGAACGTCACGGCGTACCTCGCAGGTGCGGACATGACCGGGTTCGAGGACGGGAACGAGGCCTGGTGGCAGCCGGACCTCTACGACGACACGCTCGACCCGTACGTGAACGCCTCGGGACGACTCGACGTCGAGAGCAACCAGGCGATCGTCGTCTACGACTTCCCCGACTCGGAGAGCGAGTACGGCGAGACCCGCCTGGTCATGCTCTACGAGTTCGGCCTCCCCGACTCGACGACGACGGCGACCGTCATCGACGTCGACGTGACGGAGGTGCGGATCCGTGACTGACCCCGACCGGGGACAGACGACCCACGACTTCGCGCTCGGGATCAGCGTCTTCATCCTCGCGTCGGTGTTCGTCCTCACGTTCGTCCCGAGCGTGACCGCCCCCTACACCGAGGGGGTCTCGGAGGTCGAACAGGAGCACGCCCGGACGGTCTCGCGGGTCCTGGTCGGGAACCTCTCGACCGCCGAATCCCCCACCACGTTCGACGACGACCGGACCGTCGACTTCTTCACGACCGGCTGGGGCGAGACGGGCCTCCAGGAACGGTTCGGGCTCCGGGACTCGACGAACGTGAACGTGACCCTTCGGGGCCTCGAGGAGGACGACGGGGTCCTGACATCGTGCGGCGGGGAGCGGTGTGCCGTGGGACCGGTCTACCGCGACCAGTCGGTCGCGACGACCGTCCGGCTCGTCCGGTACGACGACCAGCCGTTCCGGATGGAGGTCCGGGTGTGGTGAGAGCTCGCGGCCCCGCCGACCGACGCGGACAGGCGTTCACCCTCGAAGGGCTGGTCGCCGCGCTCGTGCTCGTCGGCGCGCTGGCGATGTCGCTGCAGGCCGTCGTCGTCACGCCGACCACGCGGGGGACCGTCGACGAGGACGTCCGGACGGACCTCCGCCAGCAGGTCCGGGACTCGCTGTCGCTCGCCGCCTCGGAGGACCCCGCGGACCTCTCGGTCCTCGTCCGCAACTGGGAGCCGAACGGGCGGACGTTCGCGGGCGCGGAGAACCCCCGGATCGGCTACGGGATGGACGGCCCGCCGCTGTTGCTCGGCCGTCTGCTGAACACCACGTTCGGCCAGCGCGGCTACCTCTACAACGTCGAGGTCGTCTACCGGACCGCGGATCCGGGGCGGAACCGGCAGCTGGTGATGGTCAAGCAGGGGACGCCCGACGAGAACGCCGTCGTCGCCGCCCGGACGGTGACGCTCTACGACAACATGACGCTCACCTCGCGGGGGGCTGGGGACGCGGAGCTCTGGGAGTACGGCACGTCGCTCGGGGACGGCAGCGGCGGGTACTACCCCGTCCCGGACGTCGTCGACGGCCCGGTGTACAACCACGTGGAGGTGCGCGTCACCGTATGGTGAACGATCGACCCGGGACGAACCGGCGGGGACAGATCATGCTCGTCGGCGCGCTCGCGCTCGCCGTCCTCCTCCTCGCGCTCGTTCCCGTCTACAACGCCGTCTTCATGGCCGAGGGTGCGGGTGCCGGCGAGCCCGAGGGAGTCTCCGACACCGCTCTGAGCGCCGAGGCCGTCGGGATCCGGGCGGCACAGGGGCTCGCCGTCCGTACCGGACATGGGTCGGTCTACGCGGACACCGACGAGGTGGCGGCGGCGTTCGACCCCGCGTTCGAGAACTACACGCGACTCCACGACGAGGCGGCCGTCGCCGGGTCCGACACCTACGTGAGGACGACGTTCGACGCCGACGCGCCAGGAACCGAGTACGGCGTACGGGTGGTCCAGAATCGCTCGGGCTACCTCGACAAGCCGACGGTGGCGCACACCCCGGGACCGAAGAACTGGTTCGTCGTGCGCAACTCCAATCGGACGGGACTCGGCTGGTTCACCGCCCGGTTCGACGTCTCGAACCTCAGCGAGACCGACCGGTTCACCGTCGTCGCCTCGAACGGGACCCACTCGGTCGAACTCGGCGTCGGGAGCGACGGCGGGTCGACCGACGTGACCGTCAACGCCTCGGGCGACGTGGGCGAGATGGACGAGCCGGTCACCTGTAGCTCGCGGGCGGGGGAGATCGTCGTCGACCTCTACCGGGGGTCGGCCGACCGCGGGGACTGCACGTTCACCGGCCTGGACGCCGTCGAGGGGCCGGTCTCCGTCCGGATACGGAACGGGTCGAGCGCCTACGGCGTCTACGAACTCGTCGTCCGGAACGGGACCGGGCTCCAGCCCACCATCGAGGCGTGTACCGCCGCGAGCCCGTCGACGAGCAGCCCCTGTTCGTCCCCGACGTTCTGGCAACTGGCGGTGACGACCCGGGTGGAGACCGACCGGACCGCCTACGAGAACCGCGTCAACGTCTCGGTCTACGGGGCGGGGGGTGACTGACCGTGGACCCGGTGAGCGCGGACGACCGTGGACTCTCCTCGACGGTGAGCTACGTGCTCGCGGTGGGGATAACGGCCGTCCTCGTCACCTCCCTGGTCTTCGCGATGGGGGGGTTCCTCGAGGACGAGTCCGAGCGGGCGACCAGGGGGCAACTGGAAGCGCTCGGGGCGCGACTCGCCGACGACGTCGCCGCCGCCGACCGGTACTCGCGGGTCGGTGGGAACGTCACCGTCGAGGCCGATGCCCCGGAGCGCGTCGTCGGGAACAGCTACACGATCGAACTGGGAAGCGGGAGCGAGTGTGACAGCCCCCGCTTCACCGGCGATCACTGCCTCGTCCTGGAGACGGCGGGTGGCGGGGTCACCGTCCGCCAGCCGCTCGGGAACCGCTCGGCGCTCTCGATCGACGGCGGGCCGGGATCCGGGCTGGAGATAACGGTGCGTGGGGACGGGACGGCCGGAACGGGGACGTACGCCGAGCCGCCAAACGTGCCCGCGACCGTCGGCGTGGGGGAGATATCCGGGGCGGGAACCGTCGGGACCGTCGTCGGCAACACCGATCCCATCGCGGGGTTCATCTTCTCGCCGGGCGACCCCGTGACCGGCACGAACGTCACCTTCCGGAACGACACCGACGACGTCGACGGGATCATCGCCAGCTACGAGTGGTCGTTCGAGCTACCGAGCGGGGGCAACGCGACGCGGACCGGCCGGACGGCGAACTTCACCTACGACACTCCCGGCGTCTACACCGTCACGCTCGAAGTGACCGACGACGACGGCGAGACCGACTCCGTGAAGCGGGAGGTCCCGGTCGGGGGTCTCGTCTACCGAGACGACGCCACGCCGGTCGACTACGATGGGGACGGCCGCCCCGGCGGCGTCGAACTATCCTTCAACAACACCTGGGACTCGTCGGTCGAGGTGCTCACCGTCGGCGTCGACCCGGGCGGGCCGTCGGGTGCCGTCGCGGAGCTGTCGGAGGGGATGTCGGGCGACGGGGTCGGCGCACACGAGATACGCTTCGAGGGCTACCCGGTCGACTCCGGCAGCGGCGGCGAGGACGGGTACGTGGACTACGACGGCGACGCGCCGCTCGCGTTCCCCGAGGACGGTGCCATCGTCGACCTCGATACGGGCGGCGACAGCCGGGGGACGAACCCGGTGGTCGGTTCCCACGACGTGCTCACGCTGGAGCTCTCGGAGTTCACCGACAGTGGCGGTGCCGATCTCGACGGCGCGGACGACTACCCCCTGGACGTCGCGGTGCGGTACCGGGTCGACGGGGCCGTCTACGTCACGAAGGTCACCGTGTTCGACCTCGACGACGGCCCGACGGTCACCTGGGGGTCGACCGACGACTGGGACGCGGCCACCTCGCGGGTCAACGTGACCCAGTCGGGCGACGAGATGCGTCTGGACGCGCCCGGGACTGGCGGGCTCCCGACGGCCGACATGCGGGTGTGGCTCCCACTCAACGAGTCGGGGTCGCCGACCGACGCGTGGGACTACGCCGGCGGGACCGCCTACGAGTTCGAGGTCCGGGGCGACCCGACCACGGGTGCGACCGGGTTCGACGGCGGGGACGCCTACCGCTTCGACGGCGACGACGACTGGCTGCTCGACGGCAACGCCGAGACGACCTACCTCGGGGACGAGGAGTCGCTCACCGTCTCGATGTGGGTCAGGGCGGACTCGACGGGGACGGACGCGGGTCTGCTCGACACGACCGACGACGACGGGGACGGACAGGACGACGAGTTCGGGCTCCGGTACGACGCCTCGGGCTACGAGGGGGGTGCCACCGACACGTTCAAGAGCAGCATCGCGGTCGACGAGGGGTACCGCGAGACCTACGCCTACGAGTACGAGAGCGGCGTCCAGTCGACCGACTGGCAGCACGTCGCGCTCCGGTGGGAGTCCGGCGAGCGCATCGGACTGTTCGTCGACGGGACGGCGCTCGGCTACACGGGCAGCACGGGCGTCCCTCCGGACGGCGCGCCGATGACCGGCGTCGACTTCCTGACCGTCGGGCGCTCACAGAAGGACGACACGGACGCGCTGTGGGAGGGCCGCATCGACGAGGTCCGGATCTACGACCGGGCGCTCTCCGAGAGCGAGATCGGGGCGCTCGCATCGAACACGGGGCTCCGCCGCGGGTCGTTCAACACCACGTGGAAGACCACCTCGCGGAACCTCGACCTCTCGGATCTCCGGCTGGGCTACGACGCCGAGCGCAACGGCGGCACGGTCGAGGTGACGGTGTACGCGAGACGGGACGACGGCTCGGTCCACGTCTCCGACCGCGTCCTGCTGAGCGGCGACAGCGGCGTGAAGGAGGTCGAGGGGCTGACGGGCGGGACGGACGAGTTCAGACTCCGCGTCGAATTCGCGGGGGCCTCCAACACGCCGAGCGCCGACGAGTTCACGCTGGGTGACTGAGATGACCGGACGATCACTCCGGTCGGGGACCGGACGCGGGGGACGGGATCGCGGGGCGAGCGAGATACTCGGATTCGTCCTCCTGTTCGCGCTCATCGTGGGCTCGACCGGGCTCGTGTTCACGGCCGGGTTCGACGCCCTGGAGGGTGTCCAGACCGACCGGCAGAACGAGAACGCGGAGTCGGCGTTCCTCCGTATCGCCACGAAGTTCCAGCAGATCGGGGATGACGGAGCCCCGCTCCGCGCCGGCGACCTGTCGGTCTCGCCCGCGGGGCTCTCGACGGGTGGCGACGTCGAACTCACCGTGACCGTCCACCTCCCCTCGGGCGACGAGTCGCGGACGTTCCAGGTGGGGGCGCTCTCGTACACCCTCGACGACACTGCCGTCGCCTACGAGGCCAACGCGGTCTTCCGCAGCGACGGCGACGGCGTCGCGGTCCTCTCGGCCCCGCCCTGGAAGTGTCGAGCCGAACGGACGGTCATCTCCTTCACCGCGATGGAGTCCACCGGCCCGACCTCCGTCGCCTCCGACTCGGTGACGGTCGTCGGCGAACACGAGGACACGTCCCTGTGGTTCCCCTTCGACCGGACGGGAGCCGGGAGCGCCGACGACGCGACCGGCGTCTCGGTGGCCGTCGACTCGCCGAACTCGGTGGGGTGGAACCGCTACTTCGAGGACGCGCCGGGCTGGGCGGACCCAGAGGACGACGGGACCTACCGGTGTGCCACCGATCGGGTGTACGTCCGTCAGGTGAACGTGACGACGCGTCTCGTCTGAACGGGTCGACCGCTCACGTCCCGACCCGATATATACCCGCCCCGCGAACGGCGGGCCATGACCGACACCGACGAACGGCTCCTCATGACCCCTGGGCCGACCGCGCTTCCGCCGGAGGTCCGCGAGGCGCTCGGCCGACCGCTCGTCAACCCCGACGTCGAACCGGGGTTCACCGCCGACTACCGCCGGCTACTCGACAAGCTCGCTGAGGTCCACGGGACGGACGACGACGTCGTCGTCCTCGGAGGGGAGGGGATCCTCGGCCTGGAAGCGAGCGTGGCGTCGCTCGTCGCGTCCGGCGAGACGGTCCTCTGTCTCGCCAACGGGCTCTACGGCGAGGGGTTCGCGGACTTCGTCGAGACCCACGGCGGCGAGGCGGTCGTTCACTCGGTGGGAGAGGGCGAGGTGTTCGACCCCGACGAGATCGCGTCGCTCGCCGACGAGCACGACCCGGTCGCGGCGACGATGGTCCACTGCGAGACGCCCATCGGCCTGTTGAACGACATCGAGGGCGTCCTCGAAACCCTGCAGGACGCGGGGGTCCTCACGGTCGTCGACGCCGTCTCCTCGCTCGGCGGGACGCCGGTTCCAACCCAACGGATCGACGTCTGTCTCGGGGCGTCCCAGAAGTGTTTCAGTTCGCCCCCCGGCCTCTCGACGCTCACGGTGAGCGAGCGCGCCTGGGAGAAGGTCGAGGCGACGCCACAGGACTCCTTCTACGCCAGCCTCGAACCCTGGCGGGACGTCGACCTCGACACCGACCAGGCCGTCCTCCTGCCGTACACGCACCTCACTTCGAACCTCTACGCGCTCGAGGCCTCGCTCGACCGACTGCTCGAGGAGGGGCTCGAAGCGGTCTACGAACGCCACGAGGACGTGGCCGAGCGGTGTCGCGAGCGCGGCCGTGAGGCGGGGCTCGATCCGCTCCCGCCGGTCGACCGGAGTTCGCCGACCGTCACCGCGTTCGAGATCGACGGAGGTGCCGAAAGGGTCTGCCGGGAGGTTCGGGAGCGTCACGGGATCGTCCTCTCGACCGGGCTCGCCGACCACGCCGACGACGTCGTCCGCGTGGGTCACATGGGCTACGGCGCGGACCGCGAGCGCGTCGACGTGGCGATGGACGCGCTCGCGGACGTGCTGAACTGATACGTCCGCGGGAGCCACCCACGGTGCTCGCCCTCACGATGTTGCGGATCCCTCGTGGGGCCGCGCCCGAGGGGACGATCCCCCGAGATCCGAGGCCTAGCGCGGGGAGCAGTCGTCCGATTCGGCGTACGTCGTACCCTCCTGATCGAGCACCGTACAGGTCCGATCCAGGGCGTCGCGCGTCGACTCCAGCCGGCGCTCTAAGTCCTCGATCCGCTGCTCCCGCTCGCGGAGCTGTACCTCCGTCTCCCGGAGGTCGGTCGCGAGCGGTCCCACGTCGGATCGCCACGCCGCGAGCGAGTCGTTCACCCGCCGGAGCTGCGCGGTTCGGGTTTCCAGCGTCGCGTTCAGCCGCTCGACACGCGACTCAAGACGATCGTTCTGCGCCTCCAGTTCGGCGTTCCGGTCGGCCAGCTGTGACGTCTCCGACTGGAAGTGGAACGTCATCGCGACCGGCCCCATCGTCGAGAGGAGCACGAGGAGCACGGTCGAGAGGCGCAGCGTCCGCCCGATAGGATTCATACGATCGGATACGACGTGATATTAAAAACGGTTCGCTCGATTCGCCAGTCGTCAGTGGACGGTGACGGTCCGGCGGCCTCGGAGTACCGGGAATCTGGAGTCGGGACTGGTGACCCTCGGTGTGCCCGGGTCGAGAGGTGGTAGCCCCCTCGACACGGGGTGGAGCGTCGGAATCTACACCGAGTAGTTGCTCGACCGGGGACCCGAGTTGACGGGGGTCGACGTGAGCGAAGGACGGTCGAACGCTACGAGACGAGTCGAGGTGGTCGGTGTTCCTCCGCGTCCAAGCGGTGCATCCACGAGGCCGGATCTCGCTCCAATTACTCCTCCGGGATTGCGCCCGCCTCCCGGAGCTCGTCGATCGACTCGGCGTCGTGGCCGAGCGCCTCCAGGACCGCCTCGGTGTGCTCGCCGAGGTGCGGGGGGAGCGTTCGGATCGCCGTCGAGTGATCCGGGAAGTTGATGGGGTGGCCGGGGAGGACTACCTCGCCGGCCTCGGGGTCGTCGAACCGGGGGACGAGCCCCCGGGCCTCGGCCTGCTCGTGGGCGACCACGTCCGCGACGTCGCTCAGCGGTCCCACCGGGAACCCGCCGTCTTCGAGGACCTCCAGCCAGTGTTCCGTCGGCTCCTCGGCGAGTTCGGCCTGGATCGCCGAGACGACCCTCTCCTCGTGTTCGACCCGCTCGGCGTTCGTCCCGTACTCCCGTACCGACTCACAGCCCACCACGTCGACGAAGTCGTCCCAGCGGTCGTCGGCGGGGACGGCCGTCACGACGTACCCGTCGGCCGTCTCGAACAGCTGGTAGGGGACCATCGACTGGTGGGAGGTCCCCTGTGGCCCCGGAACCTCTCCGTCCATCGAGTAGAACGTGAGGTACTCGTTCATCATCGAGACGACGGCGTCGAACAGGCCCACGTCGAGCTTGCCGCCGCCCGCTCCCGCCGCGACCTCCTGCAGGCGCGAGAGGACGCCGATGGTCGCGAACATCCCGGCCGTGAGGTCGCCGATGGCCTGCCCGACCTTGACGGGATCGCCGCCCTCGGGCCCGGTGACGCTCATGATCCCTCCCTCGGCCTGGAGGATGAGGTCCATCCCCTTCTTCTCCCGGAGCGGGCCCGTCTCGCCGTACCCCTTGACGCTCGCGTAGACGAGATCCGGGTTCAGTTCGCTCAGGGAGTCGTAGTCGAGCCCGAGCCGATCGGCGACGCCGTAGCCCATGTTCTCGACGAACACGTCGGCCTTCCCGACGAGATCGCGGGCGACCTCACGTCCCGCCTCGGACTTGAGGTCGAGTTCGATCGACTGCTTGTTCCGGTTGTTCGCCATGAAGTACCCCGACCGGCCCTCGGGGCCGACGCCCTGAACGCGAGTGGGATCGCCGACGCCCGGGCGCTCGATCTTGACGACCTTCGCGCCCAGATCGGCGAGCAGCGCCCCGCAGAAGGGTCCGGCGCGGTGGACGGTCAGTTCGACGACGTTCAGTCCCGAGAGCGGTCCCGTTCCCCCGTTCTCGCCGCTCATCACTCGCCCCCCACGAACTCGTCGACCAGGTCGCGGCGCTCGTCGGTGGCGAACTGCTCCCACCAGATCTCGGCCTCGATCTCGCGGGCCTCCTCCAGGTTCTCGCTGTTCACCGCGGCGTTTATCGCCCGCTTCGAGTTCTTCACCGCCTGCGTCCCCGTGGACTGGATGGCCGAGACGATGCTCTCGACCGCCCCGTCGAGTTCTTCGGGCTCGACGAGGTCGTTGACGAGACCGATGCGGTGGGCCTCCTCGGCGTCGATGGTCCCCGCCGTGTAGACCAGTTCCTTGGCCTTCGCCTCGCCGACCAGTTCGGCCGCACGGTAGGTCGACCCGCCGGTGGGGATCTGCCCGATGTCCGTGACGGGGACACCGAACTTCGCCGTCGTGTCCGCGATACGGAGGTCGCAGTACATCGCGAAGATGAGGCCGCCGCCGACGCAGTAGCCGTCGATCTTGGCGATGACCGGCGCGTGACAGTCGTAGGCGATGCGGTAGATGCCGTAGAAGATGTCCTGACGCTCCTTCTGTAAGGGGTCGTGCTCCTCGGAGGGCCCCGCGTACTGCTCGATGTCCGCCCCCGCGGAGAAGGCGTCCTCGCCCGCACCCTCGACGACCACGACGTCCACGCTCCGGTCGAGCTGTATCTCGCCGAACGCGCGCTGGAGGTCGAAGAAGGTCGCGTTGTTGAGCGCGTTGTACTTCTCCGGGCGGTTCAGCGTGATCGTCGCCACGCCGTCCGTGACGTCGACCGAGATGTGCTCGTATGCCGAGTAGGCCATGGTACCGAAACCCGGAGCGGGGTGATGAATGTTGTTCCGCGGCCGGGCACCCCGACCGCGGTCGGTCGTCCGGGGGGCCAGCGGTCGGAACCGGTCGTGCCGTGTCGATTCACCACACAGCGACGGCGAAGCGCAATCGTTAAACGGGAATCGCGGCTACCCGATAGTACACGCTCCGATAGTGTAGTCCGGCCAATCATATTGCCCTCTCGAGGCAATGACCGGGGTTCGAATCCCCGTCGGAGCATCGCAGCGAGCGAACTTCTGTGAGCGAGCGAGAAGCGCACGAGGGGATTCTGAACCACGCGAGACCGATCGAAGTGAGGTCTCGCTATCGGGTTCAAATCCCCGTCGGAGCGCTCCTGCGAACGAGGCGAGGCCAGTAGCGATGGGTTCGTGTGAGCCGCGAACGCACGTAACGAGTGGATGCGACCACGTGATCTGGACCCCGCCAGTCACGTACACCGAACGGGGTGAGCGAGCGGGTCTAGTTCGCGTCCCCATTCAGGGGTGTCGCACGAACGCCGCTTCGAGTCCCCGATACGCTTGTCCCTCTGAGGCTCCCAGCCGCTGTATGGCCCGAGAGTTCGCGGTCACGGGTGTCGATCACGTCGAACTGTTCGTCGCCGACTGGGACGACGCCGCGGCGTGGTACGAGCGTGTGCTGGGAGTGACGCCGGAGGCATCGCTTTCGGAGTGGTCGGAGACCGGGACGGGGCCGCTGATGCTGGCCGTCGACGATACCACCAAACTGGCCCTGTTCGAGCGGGAGACGGCGACGCGCGGGGAGGCGGTGAGTCCGCATCGCGTCGCGTTCGGGACCGACGCCGACGGATTCCTCTCGTTTCTCGACCGCCTGGAGGCACTCGACCTGACGAACCGGGACGGCGACCCGGTCTCGGCCGCCGACGTGGTCGATCACGACCTCTCCTACTCGCTCTACTTCACCGACCTCGACGGCAACTGGCTCGAACTCACGACGAACGACCACGATGCCGTGGCTGCCGAGCTGGAGTGATGGGGAGCCCCACCCGAGTTGAACCTACGCGGCTCGTCTGATTCCACGCCTGCGGGTACCGGAGAACAGCGTCACCTGCTCCCCACCGCCGTCAGACCACTCGGGAGTGTCCGGTGAACTCGGTTCTGAACGCCCGCAACCGCACCGGGGCGACCGACAGGAAGTAGTGCACGAGACGTGGCTTTTGCCGCTAAATCCGAGCTGAAGACGTCAACGGATGGATTCCGGCTCCGCGGGCGTTTTGTTGGCAATCCGAGGTTCACGTCCCGAATGCGAAGGGTGTGTATCGGGGAGGACGACGCGATCGAGGACGGATGCCGAGTCCTCGACACCATCACTCTCCCCCAGCTCCTCAGCCAATTGGACGGGGACTGATCGGTCATCGGCAACGATACCTGGGCCAGTTCTGGAGTACCCAGGTTCGACTCGGGAACGGACCCTCGACGTGCTCCACGGTCTCCGAGCGGGTGGCCGTCACGAGCGGCCGCCGTTCCCGATCCTCTGTCCGTGGGTAGAGAGGGATAGAGCCGAAGATTCCGGAGGGACGGCCACGCGGACGCCGGTCAGCTCCCGGTCGCTGCTCCGGTACCGGCGCTCCCTCCGGCGAGTCCTGCCCGTCGATACGTCCAGACCATCGCCGCGTAGACGATCAGAACGACGACGTAGTTCGGCCACACGCCCGGACCCGGGTCGACGAGGAGCGGCCACCAGTTCCCGACCCCGTGCAGCAGGGCCACCAGCACCAGGTTGTGGGTGAGTTCGTAGATCGCGCCGAACAGGAGGGCCGATGCCGCGAGCAACGCGAGGCTCCCGGCGACCCCTCCGACCTGCAGGCCGTCGTCCAGCAGGAGATCGGGGAGGTGCATCGACGCGAACAGAACTGCCGTCGTCGTGATCCCGAGTACGGGCCGGAGGTGGGTCTCCCGACCGCCGAACAGCTCGATCACCTTGTTCTGGAGGTACCCCCGGAACGCCAGCTCCTCGACCGGCCCGGTGAAGAGGTAGTTGTTGATCGCGGCGACGACCACCAGCGCCGCCGACGCGTCGAGTACCCGGACGTACTGGGCGTAGAGTCCGAGCGAGAGGTCGTTCCCGGTGAGGAGCGCCAGTCCGAGAGCGACCACGTTGACGACGATCACCACCCCGAAGATCGTAAGGACGGCCAGTCGGGCGTTCTCGCGTGACACGCCGATGTCGTGCAGTCGAACGCCCTCCGCACGGAGCGCGAGGAGGGCGACCCCTCCCAGGAGCATCAGCATCGGGATCTGGCCGAGGAGGTCGACGACGCGGGACCCGTCGGCGAGCAGCCGGGACTGCGCCTCGTTCGTCGCGACCGTGAGGACGGAGAAGGCGAGACCGAACGCGAGCAGGACACCCGGTCCCCCTCGGAACTCCGGCGGCCAGCCGTCGGTCCGCTCGGCGGACGTGGTCTCGGAGGGCGGCATACACGCCGCTATAGACGTTCTCCTGAAAAAACATTAGTACGAACGACTCCGCCGGATCGGCCCGTCCCCTCGCATCTCCGGGTCCGGGCGGGGCCGTGAGCCGCCCCCGTCTCGAAGCTCCCGACGATTCGTTCGACGTCCCCTGTTGAGACGACCCGCCGCTGTCGCATCCCCGATCGGGGTCAGACGGTGACCTCGATCACGGAGAGGTCACCGTCCAGGGTCGCGCCGAGTTCGTCCCCGTCCAGGTCTATGGACACGTCGATCCGTAGGGGGTCGTCGGACACGCTCGTGCGAACGCCGTCGTAGAACTCTGGAGCCCACAGCGGCCGGTCACGGACGTCGATCCCGTGGTCGTAGTAGAACGAGATCACGGCGGGGTGTCGCAGCAGGCACGCTACGGCGGGCACTTCGATCCGAACGCCGCAGCGGCCACACTGGTCGCTGAACTCCGTGAGCACGCGCTCCCGGTCGGGCGAGATCGACCAGTCGAGTCGGCCCTGGCAGAACGGACAGATGCCGTTCACCGCCAGCTCCATGTGCTGTTTCGACGTCAGCGTCAGCAGCTCGATCACGTCCTCGATCGAGCGCCCGTCGATCGCTCCCGGCGGGAGCGTGTTCCTGAACTCGTGCTCGTCGGGGCAGGTGACCGTGAGGAGGCTGTTCTCGTAGACCGCGGTCAGTGGCTCGTCGCACACCGGACAGGGGTCGTCCAGCTCGACCGGCCCGAGCCGTTCGCCCTCGCCGTAGACGCCGGCGACGAGGGCTGCCACGACCTCGATTCCGGCCGGCGCGATGCGGTATCCCTCGTCGGCTTCGAGTACGAACCGACCCGTGAGCTGGTCGAGGTGGTAGTTGAAGTTCCCCGAATCGCGCATCCCGACCGCTCGCCGGAGGTCCGAGAAGCCGACCGTCGGGTCCTCGGGTCGGTCCCGCAGTCGATCGGCGAGGACCCGGAGGATCGAGATCCGCGTCTCGTCGCTCAGGATCTCGAACCCCCGGCGAGAGCCGAACTCGTCGTCACTGCTCATGAACGACGGTTCGATCGACCCTCCACATAAATTTCGGGAGACACGTACGCTACTGCACCGGCGACGCTCCGTATCGATACCCCGGGCCGACGGCCGGGAAGCGCGGGCGCGGAGCCGATACACGCCGATCCGGACGAGATGGCGTCCCTCGAACTGACGGTCCGTGCGAGCGGGCACCCCGAATGACTCGGCGACCGTGAAACATAAGATTCCATACTGTATCCTATTTCTGGAATGATATTTCCGCCCCCGGTGAGTGGTGACCACCGCGATGACTGACCGGCTGATTCACCCACAGTCCGACGGTCGAACCGCTCCTCCGGGCGACAGCGACGGGAAGCGGATACTGGACGTCGGTGTCCTCACGGCGATCGTCGCGAGCGCCGTCGAGAGCCTCGTCGCGTACGGTGCGCTCCCCGCCCGGATGCGGATTCACTGGTCGCTCGGCGGTCCGTACTACGGCCCGGAGTTCGCCCCGACCGGGGCCCTGCTCGCGCTGTTCCCCGTCTTCGTTCTCACCGTCGGGGTCGGTGCCCACTGGGCGAACACCGAACTCCAGGGCACGGACACGCGCGATGTCGTCCGTTCCTGTCTCGCCCTGGGCACGCTCGGGACGCTCGCACTCCTCCTGGGGACGCAGACACTCCTCGTCGCCGCCAACCTGTGAAACCGGAACGATGAGCCCCCTCGATCCACACCGTGATCTCCTCGGACGTCCCGCCGGACGATGCACCATCCCGTCCAGAAGAACCCGCGGCCCGCCGATCGGTGCCGACCGCTCCGGGAACCTGGTGGAGGTGACGGGGCGATGATCGAACGCCGATCCGGGTGGTCCCGGCGCGTGCGGCTCCCGTTCTGGAATCGGGCGGAGCAGCGCCCTCGCGCCCTCTGGCGCGTCCTCGGCGCGCTGGTCGTGGTCCTCTCCGTCCCCTCCATCGTCGGCGCCGTCGTGCTCCGTCCGCTCGACCTCCCGATGTCGCTCGTACAGCTCGCGAGTAACGCGCTCGCAGCGCTCGTCGCGCTCGTGGTTCTCCTCCTGTGGGCGCGGTACGTCGACCGGCGGGAGCTACGGGCCTACGGGTTCCGCCTCGACGGGGCGTGGTGGCGCATGCTCGCGCTCGGCGCGCTCGTCGGCCTGCTCGGGTGGGGCGGCGCGCTCGCGACCGACCTCGCGTTCGGCTGGGCGTCGGTCGCCGCCCTCCTCTCGCCGGGGACCGGCGGCATGTCGTTCCTGCCGTCGTTCCTCTCGTTCGCCCTCGCGTGGGTGTTCGTCGGCGTCTGGGAGGAGGTCGTCTTCCGCGGTATCGTGATGCGAAACGCGATCGAGGGCCTGAACGGCACGTGGATCCCGCGTCGGTGGGCACTCGTCGGCGGGTGGGTGGTCTCCTCCGTCCTGTTCGGCGTCCTCCACTTCGGACAGGCGTCGTCCCCGCTGGCGCTGGTCTTCTGGATCGCCGCCGGGCTCGTCCTCGGGCTCGCGTACCTGCTCACGGGTCAGCTGGCCGTCCCGATCGGCCTGCACGTCGCGTTCGACCTCGGTGTGAACAACGTGTTCGGGCTCGCCAGCGTCCGCCAGGCCGGCGCCAGGGTCCCGACCCTCGTCCGCCCGGGGTTCACCGGGCCGGACGTGCTCGTGGGCATCTCCGGCGCGGTGAACACGGCCTGGCTCGTCGTCATCGGGCTGCTGACCGTCCTGGTCGTCCGGTGGCGGTACTCCCTCGGTCCGCGTATCGGACCCTACCCGGGACCCGGGAACTGATCCCCGCCGGGCGGTCCTCGACACGCTCGATCCCGTCAGCCGGGATGGGCGATGCTGGATCCGAACGGTCCGAGCCGGACGGTATCAGCGGCGTGACGAACCGGTCCGGTCTGCCCGGCGACCCGTACACCGGCCCCGGGAGCGACCGGGCTGTCAGTAACCCACGATCGCGGTATATGTCGGTACTGGTGACTACCACGTCGGTGAGACCGTTCGACCGATTGAAATCCGATCGTCGAGAAGGGTCGCGTATGTCGAACGTCCCCCGCGCGACCCCTCCCACGTACGAGGCCGACCCGCCGACCCACGACGGGCTCCCGTTGATCGGCAACACCCACCAGCTCGTCCGGGAGCAGGGCGGGCTCTACGAGGCCGCCGCCGAACACGGCGAGGTCGTCAGGCTCGAACTCCTCGGGATCGGCGACCTCTACCTCGTCAACGACCCCGGGCTGGTCGAGGCAGTCCTCACCGACACCGACCGGTTCCGCAAGTCCACGCAGAGCCAGGAGGACCTGGGCGACCTGCTAGGCCGGGGGCTGGTCCTGAGCGAGGGCGACCTCTGGGAGCGCCAGCGCCAGCGGATCCAGCCCGCCTTCTACATGGACCGGATCGCCGACTACGCCGACACGATGGCGAGCGAGATCCAGGCTTCGGCCGACGACTGGGCCGGGTCGCCCACCGTGGATATCGAGGACGAGATGAAGGCGCTCACCCTGCGGATCCTCGTCAAGTCGATCTTCGGCTCGGAGATGGACTACGAGGACCGGGGGATACGCGGGACGGTAGAGCAGCTCCAGGAGCCCGGCCAGCCGGCCAAGCAGCCGATCGCCCGGATGGTCCCGAGGTGGGTCCCGATCCCGATGTGGCGACGATACAGTGAGGGTATCGAGGAGATGGAGTCGGTCATCGAGGAGTTCGTCGCGGCACGCCGCGGTGAGGCCGGCGGGAACGACGACCTGCTCTCGATGCTGCTCGCGGCCACCGACGAGGACGGCGAGTCGATGTCGGAGGAACTGCTCAGGGACGAGCTGATGACGTTCCTGTTCGCCGGCCACGAGACCACGGCGACGGCGCTCACCTTCACCTGGTACCTGCTGGCCCAGCACCCGGAGGTCGAGCGGAAGCTGGTGGCGGAGCTCGAGGAGGTGCTGGACGGCGAACCGGCCACCTTCGGGGACCTCCCCGACCTGGAGTACACCGGGCAGGTGCTCCGGGAGGGGATGCGGCTCTACCCGCCCGTCCCGCAGATCCCCCGCGATACGACCGAACCGGTCGAGCTGGGCGGGTACCGGATCCCCGAGGGCGCGACGGTCGCGCCGTGCCAGTGGACGGTCCACCGTGACGGGAGCTACTGGGCGTACCCCCACGAGTTCCGACCGGAGCGGTTCGCGGACGACGACCGTCCGCAGTTCGCGTACTTCCCGTTCGGCGTCGGGCCGCGGCGCTGTATCGGCGAGCAGTTCGCGATGGTCGAGGGGAAGCTGATCCTCGCGACGCTCGCCCGGCGCTACCACCTCGAACTCGTCTCCGATCCCGGGATCGACCTCTCGGTGAGCATCACCACCCGGCCGCTGGATCCGATCGAGATGCACGTCGAACCCAGGACGGGCGACCGGCGATAGGAGAGGCGGCCGGCGACAGAACGACCTCGATCGGGGCGCTCTACACGGGAGCACACGGGATCGCCCCTCCACCACCGCCGATCGGTCGCGAGTCGGCAGACCTTTGTCCGTGAACCGCGGGCCTATCCGCAGTCAGGGTGTCCGATCGCCGAGTGTCGGTCGAATCGTACGTGCTCCTCGCCCTCGGTAGCGTCGGCTACTTCCTGTTCACCTTCTCGTGGTTCTCCCTCGCCGCGTATCTCGTCCCCGTGATCGAGGAGCTGGGGCTCTCCGGGGTCGAGGCCGGGCTCGTGACGGGTGCCGTACAGCTCAGCTACATCCCGCTCTCCCTGCTGTCGGGGCTCGCGATCGACCGGCTCGGGTCGCGGCGGTCGCTCGGCGTCGGGCTCTCCGTCATCGGACTCGCCCACGTCATGCGGGGGCTCTCGACGGAGTTCACGGCCCTGTTGCTGTCGACGCTCCTCCTCGGCGTCGGCGGGACGGCGGTCACGTTCGGGCTCCCAAAGCTCGTCTCGGAGCTCTTCCCGCCGGAGCGATCGGGGACGATGTCGTCGGTGTACATCGTCGGTGCGACCCTCGGCAGCGCGACCGTCTTCGCCCTCGCCCGCCCGCTCGTCGGGCCGCTGCTCGGCGGCTGGCGACCGTTCTTCCTCTACACCGGCGTGACGGTCGTCGCGTTCGCCCTCTCGTGGTTCGTGGTCTCCCGGTACCTCTGGGGCCGGATCGACCGGAATCCGGAACGGGACACCGACCAGACCTTCTCGCTTGGCTCCGTCCGGGCCGACCTCGCCAGCGTCTTCACCCACTACGGCCTGTTGCTCCTGGTGATCGTGGGCACGATGCGGCTCTTCGTCACCCACGGGTTGTCGAACTGGCTCCCCGCGATACTCGAAGCCCGCGGCATGGCCCCGGCGCTCGCGGGGACACTGACGAGCGGGTTCATCCTCGTCCGGATCCTCGGAATCGTGGGCGTTCCCGCCCTCTCCGACCGCTTCGCCACGCGGCGGCTGCCGATCGTCGCCTGCGGTATCGCCGGTGCGCTCGGTCTCGTCGGCCTGGTCGTCGCCGACGGGCTCGCGACGCTGGCGGCCTCGCTCGTCCTCGTCGGCACGTTCCTGATCGGCGGGCTGGCCCCGCTCGTTCGGGCGATCCCGACCGAGATGGACGGTATCGGCCCCCGTCTCACCGCCGTCGCGAACGGGCTCATCTTCACCGTCGGGGAGGTCGGCGGGTTCGCGGGGCCGTTCCTGATGGGTGCGCTGAACGACCTCACCGGCTCGTTCGCGACCCCGCTCTCCCTGCTGGCGGCGGCGAGCCTCGCGACCGCCGTCGCCGGCTACTACCTGAACGAACCGGCCGGTCTGGAACGCTCCGCGTCGGCGGGCACGGAGGAGTAACGGTGCGAGAGGATCGTCCGAGTCGGGGCGGAGCGGGAGAGTCCGGCGTCCGTCACGGTCGATCGGGGACGCGCCGAAGACGTGACGCGGCCGCTCAGCGCTCGACGATATCGGTCACGAGGCTCTCGTCTTCACCCTCGTCTCCGGAGTGCCAGCTTCGACCGTCACCGTCGTCGCCCCTGAAGAACTTGTACGCCGGTCCCGCCAGCAGGACGACCGTCGCGACCACCGTCCCGGCGATGAGCCACGGGCTGAACGAGACGTCCGAGGCGGTGAGTCGGTTGAGCGAGGTCCCGATGGTCACCGCTGCGAACACCCAGGGTATCTCGCCGATGGCCGTCCCGAGCAGGTACGTCCTGGTGGGGACGGGCGCGGCCCCCGCGGCGACGGAGGTCGTCTGCGCCGGCACGGGCGCGATCCGTGCGGTGATCACCCCGCGGAGGCCACCGGTCGCCTCGAAGAAGTCGTCGGCGGCGCTCTCGGCCTGTCTGAGCAGCCCCGACTCGAAGTCCGTGTAGCGGGTGATGGCGTAGGGGACGTACGTGCTCATCACCGATCCCGCCAGCGCGACGGGGAAGCCGATCAGGAGACCGTACTTGAACCCGACCAGTACCGCGAGGGCGGTGACCGGCAGGGCGATCAGCGCACGAACGAGGTAGAGGAAGACGAGGAGCACCGGGAAGTACGGCGAGCCCAGGAACGTGCCGAGTCGCTCGATGATGACGTCCGGCGAGATCAGCAACCCCGCGGCCACCACCAGGGCAAGCAAGACCCCCGTAATTCGTTTGTATCCCATACTATATACCGCACATACTCCTCGATAACGGAGGTCCTTGCTCGTGCCAGGTGTCATCGAGCGGTGACGCGGCCACTGGTCACCGGACCCCCGCACGGGGCTCGATGCCGGGAACACGGAGCCCGGGGGATCGGCGTCGTCTCCGATCCGGCGGGGTCGCCCTGTCGGAGCCGGGGGTCGCCGGCACGCCTCACACTCCCGGAGATTCCGTCACCGGGGCGTCAGACCCACGCCGTCGGCGAGCAGTTCGTGTGACCGGAGCGCGTCGTCGTGGTCGGGGACGGCGTGCTGGATCATCACCTCCTCGACGCCGACGCGCCCGGCGAGCCCCTCCAGCAGGCCGCCGAGCGTCTCCGGGCTGCCGGAAATCGCCCGCGGCCACTCGCCGTCGTCGAGCGTGGCGGGCGTCGGCTCGGGGACGCCGCCGAGTTCCTCGATGGCCTCCTCGACCGATGGGCGAGTTCCGACGACGCCGCGCTGCATCCGCTGGTAGACGGCCTCGGCCACCGCCCGGAGCCGCGCGGCCTCCTCGTCGCTCTCCGCACAGACCGCGTTCACGGCGACGATCCCCCGCGGTTCGTCGGCGCTACCCGCCAGCGTCGAGGGCTGGAACGACTCGCGGTACTCCTCGAACGCCCGTGTCGCGAACGTCGGCCGGATGAACGCCGCGAAGCAGTAGCGCAGGCCGAGTTCGCCAGCGATGGCCGCGCTCGACGGGCTCGACCCGAGCACCCACGGGACGGGCGGGCCCTCGCCCGACCGCGGTATCCCGAGGTCGCTGTAAGGGTGTTCCTCGGGGAAGTCGTCGTGGAGGTGGTGGACGACGCTCTCGACCTTCTCGGCGTGATCGCCGTCGGGGTCCTCGACGTAGCGATCGGTCCCGAGGGCACGATCGGAGGCCGGCGAACCGTTCGCCCGGCCCAGACCCGCGTCGATGCGTCCGGGCGCGAGCGCGTCCAGCGCGCCGAACGTCTCGGCGACCTTGAACGGGCTGTAGTGATTCAGGAGGACCGCCCCCGATCCGAGCCGGATCGAGTCCGTCTCGGCGGCGAGGTGGCCGAGCAGCACCTCGGGTGTCGTCCCCGCGAGCGTCCCGGTCATCCCGTGGTGCTCGGCCACCCAGAACCGCGAGTAGCCGAGCCGTTCGGCCTGCTGTGCGGCCTCGACGGTGTCGGCGTAGGCGTCCGTCGCGGTCCCACCCTCGGGGATCGGGGAGAGGTCGACGGCGGAGAGTTCCATGGCCGGCCTCGGGGGCTCCGGGGGATAACGGTTCGGCTCTCCCTCGACTACGCGACCCGCGCGAACTTCTGTAGCGTCCGCGCGCCGCGGTCGACGCCGCGGTGGGCGTAGGACACCTCCCCGACGTACAGGTCGCCGTTCGAGTCGACGTCGATCGTGTGCGGGGCGTAGAACAGCGGATCGTCCGAGGGGTGCCCCTCGTTGCCCCACCGGGTCAGCAGCTCCCCGTCGGTGGTGAACGCGCTGATCCGGTTACAGAGCTCGGAGACGAGGACCGTCCCCCCGTCGAAGGCCAGATCCGTGGGTCGGATCAGGTCGGTCCACTCCTCTACGAACTCCCCTTCGGCGTCGAATATCTGGATGCGGGAGTTCTCCCGGTCGGTCACCCAGAGGCGGTCCTCCTCGTCGTGTTCGATCGAGTGCGGGAGGCGGAACTCGCCGGGGGCCGGACCGGGCTCACCCCAGGATCGGAGCAGGTCACCCTCCGGGTCGAAGGCGTGGATCCTCGCGTTCCCGTAGCCGTCCGAGACGAATATCTCGCCGGAGTCGAGGACCGTCGCGCTCGTCGGGCTATTGAACGGGTCCCCGCCCCGCTCGATCGAGGCGATCCGCTCGAAGAGGTCCTCGGCGTGGCGGTAGCCCGTCTCCGAGGGCTCGTCCTCGGTCCCGAGCGTCATCAGGAGCTCCCCGTCGGGCGCGAACTTCCGCACCGTGTGGTTGCCGTCGTCCGTACAGAAGACGTCGCCCTCGGGGCCGAGGCCCATCCCGTGCGGGCGGCCGGAGAAGTACTCGTCGCCCCAGGTCGCGCGGCGCTCGCCCGAACCGTCGAACACCATCATCGGATGGTCCCCGCGGTTCAGCACGAACACGTCGTCGTTCCCGTCGACGCAGACGCCCCCGACGTCGAGGAACGACTCGTCGTCCGGCAGGCCGGCCCAGTCCTCGACGAGTTCGTACCGGTGGTCTCCGTTCCCGTATTGCATACCACCCACACCATCAGGCGCTACTTAATACTACTCGACGGGGGGACGCACGCCCTCTGTCCGGCGTCGTTCGGTGTGACTCCCCGGCGATCCGCCGTCCGGCGGTTCGGCTGCCGTGACGACGCCCGCTACGGTTCGGGTGGACCAGAGCCGCGTGACCGGAAATCAGCGGCCGTTGAGCGCCGCCCAGTACCGCGCGATGGTGGTCGCGTCCCCCTCCTCCTCGCGAGCCACGCGGTGGCCGTGCTTGTAGGTCTCGTGGACCAGCGAGGTGAGCGGCATCGCGATGTCGTCCTCGCGGGCGACGTCGAGCGCGTAGCCGAGGTCCTTGTCCCAGATGGCGAGTCCGCCGAGCCCCTCGACGTCCTGGGTGTAGTCCCCCTCGAACAGTCGCTCCGAGATGTCCATGCCGAGGAACTCGTTGAGCGGTCGCGGATCGACGTCACTCTCGCGGGCGAACGCCACGATCTCGGCGTCGAGCGCCAGGTGCGAGGCGTAGCGTATCTGGAGCGCGTACTTGAAACGCAGCGCCCGCTCGACGTCCCCCAGCCGGATGTGGCGCGTGCTCACGGTCTCGATCAGTTCCTCCGCTTCCCCGTAGCTCGCGTCCGAGCCGCCGATCATCATGTGGATACCCTCGACCGGCGCGGCCCGCGTCAGCGGGGCGCTGACCCAGTGGACGTCGCGGTCCCCACACTTCGCCTCGTACTCCCTGGCGGTCTCGACCTTCGTCGTCGTGGAGTCGACGACCAGGTCGCCCGGATCGAGCGCCGGGAGGAGACCGTCCTCGCCCTCTATCGTCGCCTCGACCTCGGGCGTCCCCGGCAGTGCCATGAACACCGCGTCCGACGCCCGTCCGACCTCGGCGGGGCTGTCGGCCGCCTCGGCCCCGCGCTCTTCGGCGTACTCGACCTGGGAGTCGTCGACGTCGTAGACGGTGAGCGAGTAGTCCGCCTCGCGGAGCGACTCGACGAAGCGCTTGCCGATGTATCCCGCGCCGATGAGTCCGATGTCTCGCATGGTCCGGCGTAGAACCCAGGAGGCGGCGCAATAAGGCTATGCCCGGCCGGGAACGCCGGCCCCGATCGACCACGGCGGCCCGTGGTGCCCGCTCCGCGGACCACCCCCGGAACGTATATTCCGGTCGGTGGCATCCGTCCGGTCCATGTGGCAGACGCTCGAACCGGGAGCGGGGACGCGCCCGTCGGACCGATCCATCGAGATAACGGACGTCCGGGTGATGGGCCTCCGCGGGAACCCGAAAGGGGAGGACGACCACTACGTCTGGGGGATCGTCGTCGTCGAGACCGACACGGACCACTACGGGATCGGCGAGACCTTCCGCGGAATCGAGCCCCTCGACGCCGTCGAGCGAATAGGCGACACCGTGGTCGGCGCGAACCCCCTCGACCCCGAGCGGATCGCCGACCTGCTCGCCCGGGAACACTACACCGCGACCGGGGGTATCGGCCGGGCCGCCATCGCCGCCATCGAGACCGCCTGCTGGGACCTCAAGGGGAAGGTTCTAGGGGTGCCTGTCTACGAACTCCTGGGCGGGAAGTACCGCGACCGGGTCCGGCTCTACTCCGATACCGAGGCGCTGGCCGGCGACTCGGTGGGAATCGACCTCGAGGCCGAGTACACGCCCGAGGCCTACGCCGAGGCGGCCGGCGAGGCCGTCGACATGGGGTTCGGCGCGCTGAAGTTCGACCTCGACGTGCCGACACCAGGTCGACGGAACGAGGACCGCGCGGCCCGCCGCCTCGACAACGAGGGTATCGAACACAAGGTCGCGCTCGTCGAGGCCGTCCGCGAGGAGGTCGGCTACGACGTCGACCTCGGGATGGACCTCCACTGGTCGTACACGGTCGAGACGGCCGTCACCCTCGGCCGACGACTCGAACGGTTCGACCTCGCCTTCCTCGAGGACCCGGTCCATCCCGAGAAGCTCGACGCCCAGGCGCGGGTCAAGCGTGCCGTCGACATCCCGGTACTGACCGGCGAGAACCTGACGAGCGCATCGGCGTTCAGGGACGCGCTCGACGCCGACATCGTCGACCTCGCCGCACCGGACGTCGCTATGTGCGGCGGCCTGGGCGAACTGCGCCGCATCGCCGCGTTCTGTGACGCCTACGGCGTCCCGCTCGCACCCCACAACCTCGGGAGCCCGGTGGCGACCGTCGCGGGTGCCCACCTGGGGGCGTCGATACCGAACTTCTACAGCCTGGAGTTCCGCGGCGGCGACGCGCCCTGGTGGGAGTCACTGGTCGAGCGCACCGGGGAGAACGGCCCGGTCGTCGCCGAGGGTCACCTCGACGTTCCGGAGGGCCCCGGGCTCGGGATCGAGTTCACCGACGAGGCCAGCGAGCACGTCGCCGAGGGGTGGGAGTACGTCCTCTGAGTGGCGACGATGGCGGTTCGCGCCCGCGCGAGGGGACGGATACGGTTATCCTCCGGTGTTCGAATGTGTATGCGTTCAGAGATGCCTGCTCCCGAGCTTCCGTTGGATGGGGTAACAGTGATCGAGTGTGCCGGGATCTTCGCTGGCCCGTGGACGGGGACGCTCATGGGCGACTTCGGGGCGGACGTCATCAAGGTCGAACACCCCGAGCACGGCGATCCGCTCCGTGACGGCCTCCACGACGAACAGCTCGGGTTCAAGACCCTCGGCCGGAACAAGCGGAGCGTCGGGATCGACCTCCACCACGAGGCGGGCCAGGAACTCGTCCACGAGCTGGTCGCGGACGCCGACGTGTTCCTCGAGAACTTCCGGCCCGGAACCCTCGAGAGGTGGAACCTCGGCTGGGAGTCGCTCTCGGGGACGAACCCGGATCTCGTGATGGTTCGAACCACCGGCTTCGGCCAGTACGGCCCCTACAAGGATCGCCCGGGGTTCGGCACGCTCGCCGAGGCGATGAGCGGGTTCGCTCATCTCACCGGACAGCCCGACGGCCCGCCGACGCTCCCTCCCTTTCCGCTGGCCGACGCGTTCGCCGGCCTCTACTCGACGTTCGCGACGATGTTCGCGCTCTACTGGCGTGATGTCCACGGCGGGACGGGCCAGCACGTCGACACGAGCCTGCTCGAACCCATCCTCGTCTCGCTGATGAACTCCCACATCGTCGAGTACGACCGGAAGGGTATCGTCCGGGAGCGCCAGGGCAACCGGGTGACGAACTACTCCGTCCCGCGAAACGCCTACCGGACCGCCGACGACCAGTGGGTCGCCCTCTCGGCCTCCTCGTCGAGCATCGCCCGCCGCATCCTCCGGATCGTCGGCGGCGACGAACTGGCCGAGGACCCCCGGTTCGAGACCCACAGGGGCCGGGCCGACCACGCCGACGAACTCGACGAACGGATCGGCGAGTGGATGACCCGGCACGACCGCCAGGAGGTGCTCGATACTTTCGAGGAACACGACGCCGCCATCGCACCCATCTACGACGTCGCGGACATCTTCGAGGACCCGCACCTGCGCGAGCGGGAGGCGCTCGTCACGGTCGAGGACGACGACCTCGGCGAGTTCACGATGAACGGCGTGTTCCCGAAGCTCTCGGAGACGCCGGGGCGGATCGAACACGCGGGACCGAGGCTCGGCGAGCACACCATCGAGGTCCTGCTGGAGCGGACGGACGTCTCCGACGGGGAACTCGAACGCCTTTACGAGGAGGGGATCGTCGGGATCGACGGCTGACCGCGCCCTCGCCGATCGCCCGGGCCGTTCGCGCCAACGGCTTTTAATCGCGCCTCCGCGACTACCGCCCGATGACCGACGACCCCGCCGCCGCGATGGAGCGGCGGATCGAGGAGGAGGGGATCGAACACGTCCTGGTGGAGATGCCGGACATTAACGGCATCTCCCGCGTGAAACAGCTCTCGGCCGAGGCGTTCCTCTCGAAGTGGCGCGACGGCCCGACGATGAACCTGGCCGTGCTCGTCCAGACGCCACGAAACGACCTCCCGAGCGGGTCGGGACTCGCCGAGGAGGTCGACTACGCCGACGGGACGCTCAGACCGGATCCGGGGACGCTGAAGCGCCTGCCGTGGCGCGAGACGGCCGCGCGGGTGCTCTGTGACGTCGAGTTCCGGGGAGAGCCGGTCCGGGCGGCCCCCCGACAGGTGCTCAAAGAGCTCCTCGACACCCACGTCGCCGACTCGGGTCTCGACTTCTACGTCGGGAACGAACTGGAGTTCTACCTCCTCGACGAGATCGGCCGGGGCGAGGAGGAAGAACTCGTCCCGGCGACGTCGCACAAGCACGAGTGCGTCGCCTGGGCGACCGAGGACGTGATCCCGTTCTACGAGCGCCTGGAGGAGTGGTCCGGGGCGTACGGCGTCCCACTGGACTCGCTCCAGCACGAGCACGGCCCCGGACAGCTGGAGGTCCTCTTCGAGTACGACTCGCCGCTCGCGGGCGCGGACCGGACGTTCGACTTCAGACGGGTCGTCAAACAGACCGCCCGACTCTCGGATCGGCACGCCACCTTCATGGCAAAGCCCTTCGCCGGGGAGTCGGGGTCGGGCTACCACCTTCACGTCAGCGCCTTCGCGGACGGGGAGAACGCCTTCGCCGCCGGCGACGGCGGCGATGGAGACGGGGAGGGAGAGGAACTCTCCGAGCGGGGCAGACAGTTCCTGGGTGGACTCCTCGAACACACCGACGCGCTCGCCGCGGTCGGCACGCCGACGCTCAACGGGTTCAAGCGCTTCGACCCCGACGGGTTCGTCCCCTACACCGCCTCCTGGGGGTGGGACAACCGACAGACGATGGTCCGGATCCCCACGGGAACGACGCGGTTCGAGAGCCGGGTCTCGGCGGCCGACGCCAACCCCTACCTCGTGGTCGCGGCGACCCTCGCCGCCGGGCTACACGGGCTACGCGACGAACTCGACCCCGGCGAGGCCGTGGCAGGAAACCCCGCGGGCCGGCGGCCCGAACTCCCGCGCGGCCCCGAGGCTGCGCTGGCGGCACTGGAGGACGACGAGGTCATGACGGAGTACCTCGGCGAGGACGTGATCCGGGCCTACGCGGCGAGCAAGCGCCGGGAACTCGAAGCCTTCCGGGGGACGGTAACCGCCTGGGAACGGGAGTACTACGTCGAGACCCTTTGAGGGGCGACGAGGCAGCACCGTTCTCCCCCGGGTCTCGGCGAGCCAGTGCTCCGTACGCGCCCCGGAGCCGAGCGAACGGGCCGCCGGTTCGGAGACGAGCCGAGCGCCGTTACCGTGTCGGATCACTCCCGGCCCATCGCGAACGTGTCCTGAAGCGGGAAGTCCGTGCCGTCGGGGAGCCGATCGAGGGCGAACCCCTCGACGTCGAACGGGGCGTCCTCCCCGGTGACGAGCGAGCGAACGGCCGCGGCCGCGATCGGCGACTTCGTGATCCCGAGGCCGTTGAACCCGGTCGAGACGATCAGCCCGTCCGGCGCGTCGCGGGGTTCGTCGACGATCGGCTCCCCGTCGGCCGTCGCGGCGTCGACGCTCCCCCAGCCGGCGGTTATCTCCACCTCCGAGGGGTCGGAGAACTCCTCGACGAACAGCGGCGCGACCTCCCGCAGTTGCTCCTCGAACGTGTCGTCGATGCCGTTGGCGATCACCTCCTGGGCGGTCCGGCCGGTCTCGTTCATCGCCGCTTCGACCCGCTCGGCGTCCTCGACGCCGGCCGCGAGGTCCGCGGGGTCGTCGACGAGATACTCGCCGCCGCCGAGACGGAGGTTGCCGTCGTGCTGCGGTCGGAAGTAGACGCCCTCCGCCGGGAGCCGCCCGAGGGGGGCGTCCGGCCCGAACCCGCGCTCCAGAGCCACGCTGGCGGCCTGCAGGAGGAAGGGTCGCGTCGGAACGTGGACGACGTCGCTCAGCAGTTCGCGCGCGTGCCACCCCGTGGCGACGACCACGTGTGGGGCCTCGATCACCCCGCCGGGCGTCTCGACCCCGACGACGCTCCCGTCCGAGGTGGCGATCCCGGTCACCTCGACGCCGGTCAGTATCTCGGCTCCGCGGCTCTTCGCGTCACGCGCTAGCGAGCGCGTGTAGACGTACGTGTCGTCGACGAACCCGGCGTCCGCGATCTCGATCGCGCCGGCGAAGCGCTCCACGTCGAGCGCCGGGTGTCTCGCGGCGATGGTCCCCGAGTCGACGAACGAGACGGGGAACCCGTACGAGGCCATCCGATCGGCCTGTTCCCGTGCGACGGCCTCCTCGTCCGGGTAGGCGAGTTCAAGACGCGGTCGGGCGTCGTAGTCGAAACCATCGGTTCCGGAGAACTCCCGGAGGAACTCGTTGGCGTGACGGGCCAGTTCGGGGCGGTCGTAGGCGAAGAGCGTCGGGGCGGTGAGACCGGCGGCCATGCCCGAGGCACCGCCGCCGATCTCCCCGCGCTCGACTACCAGGATCTCGTGGTCGTCGGCCAGTTCGCGGCCGACCGCACACCCGACGGCTCCTCCGCCCACGACGATCACGTCGTACGACCGATCGAGCGCCATCGTGACGTATTCGCGAACCGGGGTACTTACAACTTCCCGAGGACCGGACGAGGACTCGTGGCCCGTGCCGCGCGCGCGTGAACCGATCACGCCGTGACGGTCCCGACACCGCACGTCGGACGGTAGCTCTATGCGTCGGGGTGACACAGAGGGGCGCAGATGGTCACCGTCCAGGGAGTCCTCCTCCCGCTGTCCGGCGCGGTTCTCCTCGCCGGGCAGGCGTTGCTGGTCCGGCTGGCGACCCGCAGGGGGACCGTCACGGAGGTCCTCGTGTTCATGCTGCTGGTGAACGTCGTGCTCCTGGTCCCCCTCGCGGCGGTCCTCTCGTACCCCGACTACGGGCTTACGGTCCGGTCGGCCCTCGCGTTCGTCGCCGCCGGACTCGTCGGGACGGTGTTCGGCCGGCTGGCGCTGTTCACCGGCATCCAGCGGGTCGGGGCCAGCCGGGCCGAGCCGGTCAAGGCCTCGAACCCGCTGTTCGCGGCGATCATCGCCGTCGTCGTCCTGAACGAACGGATGGTCCCGGAGCACGTCCTGGGGGTAGTCCTGATCGTCGTCGGGGTCGCGATCATCTCCTGGGAGCAGGCCAGCGGCCCCGAGACCGACGAGCTCGGCTCGACCGCGGGGCTGGCGTTCCCGCTGCTGGCGGCGCTGTGCTTCGCCGTCGAGCCGACCGTCGCGAAGATCGGGCTCGACGAGGGGACGCCCGTCTTCGTCGGGCTGGCGGTCAAGACCGCCGCCGCGACGGTCGGCTACCTGGCGTACCTCCGGTGGCGGGGCTCGCTCCCGACGCTCGGCTCGTTCTCGGGCGAGGAACTCCCGTGGTACGTCGCGGCGGGACTGGCCAACACGGCGTTCCTCGTCGCCCTGTACGCCTCCCTCGCCGTCGCGCCGGTCGTCCTCGTCGCCCCGCTCGTCCAGGCCAGTCCGCTGTTCGTCGTTGTCCTCTCCTACGCCTTCCTCCAGGATATCGAGCACGTCACCGGCCGGCTCGCCGCGGGCGCCGCGGTGGTCGTGGGCGGGGGCGTCCTGGTGGCGGTGTACGGATGAGCCGGCCCTCGGATCTCTCGTTTGTCCGGGGCTCTCCGAGACTCGAAGAGCAGAACTTATACCGGGAGCTACCGCAGTAGGGAGTGGGCTCGCTTGGTGTAGCCCGGCCAATCATATCGGCCTTTCGAGCCGATGACAGGGGTTCAAATCCCCTAGCGAGCACTCCTCTCGACGCCGCGAACGTGAGCGCCGCCCCCCACGGGGAAAGTTTGGTAACATTCCGCACGCTAAACCCGTCATGGCCAGATCCGACGGCGCGACCGAGGAGGGCGAACCGACCGACCCGGAGGGCGGGATCAACCCCCTCGAACGGAACGCACCCATCTACGTCGAGGCGTCGTCCGGCTACGTCGACATCAGACAGGTCCAGGGGGATCCGACGCTGTACACGCCCGCGGAGGCCCGCGATATCGCCGAGGAGATCCTCGCCGCCGCCGAGGCGTACGAGCGCGGTGCCGACCCCCCGGACGAGTCCCACGACGAGGAACCGGAGTAGGCCGGGGCGTTCAAGAGGATCGGCCCTCTACTCAGGATAATGGTCGGCTCCCGGACGGTTCGCATCGACCCGCACGTCCACTCGGCGGCCTCCTACGACGGCCGTGACCCGCCGGAACTCCTGCTCGAACAGGCGGCGGCCGTCGGGCTCGACGCCGTCGTGGTCACCGACCACGACCGGATCGAGGCGTCGCTCCGGGCGGCGGATCTCGCCCCGGAGTTCGGGCTGATCGGCATCCCGGGGGCGGAGATATCAACCGCCCACGGCCACCTGCTCGGCATCGGCATCGAGGAACTCCCGGACCCAGGCCGACCGATGGACGAGACGGTCGCCACGGTCCGTGACCTCGGCGGGGTCGCCGTCGTCCCGCACCCCTTCCAGCGGACCCGGCACGGTGCCAGGCGGCGGGTGCTCCAGTCCATTGATATCGACGGTATCGAGACGTACAACGCCTGGCTGTTCACGGGCTACCGGAACCTCCGTGCCCGGGCGTTCGCTCACCGGAACGGCCTGACGAGCCTCGCGGGGAGCGACGCCCACTCGGTGACGACCGTCGGCCGGGCGTTCACCGAGATGGAGTTCGAGGACCGTCGGGGACGGGTGACCGCCCGTGACGTCGTCGAGGCGATCCACAACGGGACGACCGCGGTCCACGGCCGGCGCGCACCGATCCACCGGTGTGCGGGCCACTACGCGAAGGGCGCGGGCCGGAAGGCCGCCTGGGCCGCGCGGGCGGCCGCGATGGCGCTCGTCTGATCGCGGATCGTCTCTCCCTCCGGCGGTTTGCTATCACTGTTCCCGCGACGTTTAATATCCGAACCAACTATACAGGGGGTATGGATTCACGAAGAACCCCCTTCGACGTGTTCGACGAGATGGAGCGAGCCTTCGACCAGATGCGCCGGTCCATGTGGGGCGGCCACGGCCCGCGGAACCGGGACCACGACTGGGACGCCCGGTCGCTCCCCGAGGCCTACGAGTACGGCCACGACTCCAACCTGAGCGTCGAGGCGACCGACGAGGGCTACGTCGTCCTCGCCGACCTCCCCGGCTTCGAGCGGGAGGAGATCGACCTCCGGTTCGACGGTGGCATGCTCCACATCAGCGCGACCCACGAGGTCACCGACGGCGAGTTCGCCCGCTCGCGCCGCGTCCGCGAGTCCGTCTCCATCGACGGCGACGTCCGCGTCGACGACATCGAGGCGACCTACCGGAACGGCGTCCTCGAGATCCACGTCCCCACCGACGCCGAGGCCGAGGACTCCCACCACATCGACATCGACTGATACGCACCGTCGTAACGATTTACCGGTGGTCGTCAGTCCCGCCCGAGCGATCCGATCACCGGTAAAAGACTGCAACAGTCCGTCTGGCCGCCGGTCGTGGGTAGGATCGAAACTCCCACGGCGCACCTCCGAACACCGATCCCCGTTTTGCGAGCTCGTCGACTTTACGAGTTCGTCGTCGTTTACCGCCCGACGGCGGTCCGAAGCCCCCTCGCAAGGTGTCACATTGATGTACCTGTGGTTACTGTTGTCGTAGACGAACAATGTCGAGCGAGACCCCAGGCTGGCGAGCGGCCGAGGCGGAGTACACCGACGAGGTGATCGGCGACGATACGATCCCCCGGCTGTTCGAGGCGTCGGCCGAACGCCACGCCGACCGCGAGGCCCAGTGGTACAAGGGCGGTGTCTACGAGCGGTCGCTGGTCGACGGGGTCGTCCCGGCCGCACCGGCCGGCCAGTTCGCCGCGCTCACGTACGGCGAGATGCACGACATCGTCCGGAACCTCGCCGCCGGATTTCGCGAGCTCGGCGTCGAAGCGGGCGATCGGGTGGGGATCTTCGCCGACACGCGGATGGAGTGGGCACAGAGCGACCTCGGGCTCCTCGCGGCGGGGGGCGTCGTCACGACCGTCTACACCGAGTCCTCGCCCGCACAGGTCGAGTACCTGCTCTCGGATCCGGAGGCCGTGGGAGTCGTGGTCGAGAACGGCGAGCTACTGGAGCGAGTGCTCGAGGTCGAGGACGAACTCGACCTCGGGTTCGTGGTGGTCATCGACGAGTTCGAGGGTCACGACGACCGCGAGGACCTCTACACGCTGGCGGAGGTCCACGAACTCGGAAAGGAGGCGTTCGATCCCGATCGCTACGAGGGCTGGCTCGACGAGCGGGGCCTCGACGACCTGGCGAGCCTCATCTACACTTCGGGGACGACCGGTCAGCCGAAGGGCGTGATGCTCACCCACCGGAACTTCCGTGCGAACGTCAACCAGTGTCGGCGGCGATTCGCCCCGAGACCCGACAGGGATCCCGAGGTCCCCTCCATCGACGAGAACGACCGTTCGCTGTCGTTCCTGCCGCTTGCACACGTCTTCGAGCGCCTGGCCGGTCACTACCTGATGTTCGCCACGGGGGCGACCGTCGCCTACGCCGAGTCCTCGGACACCGTCTCCGAGGACATCGGGCTCGTCCGGCCGACCGTCGCCACGTCAGTCCCGCGGGTCTACCAGCGGATCTACGACAGCATGCGCGAGCAGGCCGCCGAGTCGGACTTCAAATCGCGCGTGTTCGAGTGGGCGGTGGGGGTCGGGCGGGAGTACGCGACCACGGAGAACCCGGGACCGTACCTCCGGACCAAGTACCGCCTGGCCGATCGGCTCGTCTTCTCGACGGTCGAAGAGCGGATGGGTGGCAACGTCGACTTCTTCGTCTCCGGCGGCGGGTCGCTCTCGAAACGCCTCGCCGAACTGTTCGAGGGGATGGGACTGCCCATCCTCGAGGGGTACGGACTGACCGAGGCCTCGCCGGTGGTCTCCTCGAACCCACCCGAGGACATACGCGCGGGGACGCTCGGCCCGCCGCTGCACGGCGTCGAGACGGAGATCGACACCGAGGCCATCCCGGCGGACCAGCGCGAGGGGACCGAGGGGGAGATCGGTGAACTCCTGATCAGGGGCGACAACGTCACCGAGGGGTACTGGAACCAGCCCGAGGCGACCGAGGGGGCGTTCACCGACGACGGCTGGTTCCGGACCGGCGACATCATCGAGCGGACCGGGGACGGCTACCTGGTCTACCGCGACCGGCTCAAGGAGATTCTCGTCCTCGACACGGGCAAGAACGTCGCGCCCGGGCCCATCGAGAACGAGTTCGCCACGTCGAACCGGATCGACCAGATCATGGTCCTCGGCGACGACGAGAAGTTCGTCTCCGCGCTCTGCGTCCCGAACTTCGAGGGGGTCAGACACTGGGCCGACCGGAACGACGTCGACCTGCCGGCGGACCGCGCCGCGATCTGTGAGGACGAGGACGTCCAGCGCTGGATCGCCGAGGAGATCATCGAGGTCAACGAGAGGTTCCCGAAGCACGAGCGGATCAAGGAGTTCCGACTCGTCCCCGAGGAGTGGACGCCCGAGAACGACCTGCTGACCCCCTCGCTGAAGCTCAAGCGCCGGAACATCCTCGCCCGCTACGACGAGGAGGTCGGGGACATCTACGGCAAGGAGGCGGCGACCGCGGCTGCTGACGACTGACTCGGGCCGTCGGCTTCCGGCTTCGTCGAAACTCCCCCGGCGAGCGGATGGCTACCCACCGGAGATCACCGACCAGCGAGCGACGAGGAGGAGTGAGTCGGCCCCGCGTCCCGGACTCAGTCGAGGCGCACGGCTGCGTCCTTCGAGACGAGGTTCTCGGCGTTCGAGGCCGGGAGCGTCACCACGTCCTCGGCCGAGAGGTCGTACGAGCGGCCGTCGATACCGAAGATGTTCCCCACGTCGGCCGTGACGCGGATCGTCGTGCGCTCGACGGGTTCGTCCTCGCCCTCGCTCGTCTCGGCCGGCCCGGTACCCTCGCCGGAGGCCGTCGCCGCGACCTCGGCTCGGTTCGGCGGATCCCCCCCGGTGTCGGCCGGTTCGGGGTCGCCCCGATCGGGGGCGTCGTCGCTCGCTCCGCTCATCACACTCCCGATGTCGAGCGGTTCGTCGTCCGTCGACCCGCTCGCCTCGGCCGCACCGGGGGCGGGTTCGGCGTCCTCGATCGAGCGATCGGGCGGCGTCGGTGTATCCTCGCTTCCGCCCTGCCCGGGGTCGGGTTCCTCCTCCGAGGTCGGGGGCCGGCCGGTCCCGGTGGCCGGATCGGATCCGGTGGTCGTGTCGGTCTCGGCGGCCGTCTCGGTCGGGTCGGGGACGCCCCGTGACTCCGCCCGATCGGTACCCTTCGTCCCTTCGACGCCCGAAGGAGCGTCGTCGGTCGTGCCGGACGCCCCCACTGCGTCACCGCCGGCGGGCGTGGTCTCCCCTCCCTCCGCCGGGGTGCAGTCGAGCGCGGGCGACTCCCCGTCGAGCACCGAGAGGACGCGCTCGCGGTTCCCCTCGATGGCCTCGACGAGCGTCCCGAAGAGCTGTTCCTCCTCCCTGGTCAGCCCGTCGTCGTCGTAGGGCATGTCCGCGGCGGCGATCGAGGCGAGCTTGACCACCTTGCCGACCCGGCGCTCGTAGATCGACTCGACGGTCCCCTCGGCGGTCCTGATCTCGTCCGAGAGCCGCTCGACGTCGGGATCGTCGAACGGATTGTCCGACTCGGCGGCCACCTGAGTACGCCGCTCGCGGAGCTCCCCGATGTAGGCGGCGGCCTCCTCGTAGAACGACGAGCGGAGGTGCTGGAGGCTGCTCGCCTGTCGTTCCCGGCTCTGGACGGACTGGAGTTCGTCGAGGTTCATTCCCTGGCCTTCTCGGCGTGTCCCCGCGCCATCGCGAACACGCCGACGTGTTCCGGAACGGACTGAACACCCGCATCCAGATTAAACTTCCCCCCGCCGATCGAGATCGAGAGGGGCTCGGTCACGTCGACCATGATCCGTTCCCCGCGGAAGGTCTCGGCGACGGCGTCCGAGAGCGGGTCGAAGGCATCGAGGTCGTCCCGGTCGATGCGACAGACGCGGAGGCCCGTCCCCCCGTGGAGGCTCCCGGGGAGGCGGATGAGGCGGTTGATGTCGGTGGTGACGGGTTCGTCGATGGGCGCGCCGTCGCTCTCGCGGACTCGTTCGAACAGCTGTCTCGCGACCCCGTAGAACGCGGAGTGGACGTCGACGTTGCCGCGCTCGATCGCCTCGCGGTTCTCGCGGGCGGCCCTGAGCGCCGCCCCCGCCTTCCCCTCGCCGACGCCGTCGAACTCCCGGAGCCTCTCGATGGCCTCGTCCTCCTCGGCGTCGAGCAGTTCGTCGACGAGTTCGAGCAGGTGCTCGTGGAGGCGTGCGGCCCAGCCCCCCTCCGTCGGGAGCGTGCGCTTTTCGGCCGGCGTCTTCCGACCCATCCCCTCGACGGTCTCGTGTCGGACCAGGTCGTCGAACGAGATCCCGAGCCCGCGGACGTAGTCGACGACCTCGCGGCGCTCCTCGCGGCCGAGGCCCTGGACACCCTCGTCCCTGACGTGGACGTGGTAGCCACGACCCCCGGAGAAGACGAGGACGCACTCCTCGAATCCGAAGTCGGTCTCGAGGAAGTCGAGCAGGTCGAACAGCGCCGCCTTCCCGGCGGCGAGCATCGCCCCGTAGCCGTCCGCCTCGGGATCGACGCCGGGCAGGTGGTCGGCGTCGATGTCGAAGATCAGGTCCGAGCCGCGCCAGCCCTTCCGCCCCATCGAGTCCTCGCCCGGGTGGTCGTACCGGCCGGCCGAGAAGTAGGCGTGGCGCGGGCGCTCACGGGCGAGGAACTCGCCGAGATCCGCACCCCCGGTGAGATCGAGCAGCGACTCGTGGCGGATCATCGTCGTCCCGCCCGGCGAGAACGGGATGTACCCCCACTCGCGCTCGTTGGCCGCGGGCGGGGCCGGTAGCCCCTCGGTCCGGGCGACTCGCCGGTAGTGGTCGCCGAACCGGCCCCTGAGGTACTCCCGGGTTCGCTCCTCCATCGCTCCCCGGAGACAACACGCCGCCGGACAAATGACTGCCGGTCGCCGAGTGGAGAGGAGGGCGTGGTTCGATCAGGCGCGGCCTGGCCCACCCGATGTTCTAGACGGGGACGTGTATCCCCTCACCGTGTCAGGTGATTTAAGCCCCGTGCCCGCACCAGAGGGGGACATGAAACGCGTTGACGTCGCCGTGGTCGGGGGGGGACCGACCGGATCCTCCGCCGGGCGGGCGGCGGCCCTGGAGGGGGCCGACGCCCTGATCGTCGAGAAGGGGGTGCCCCGGGCCGACCGGGAGGGCCTGGGGCCGGACTCGACGGACGCCGCCGGCATCCTCGACTACTGGGTCGACATCATGGACCTCGACGAGCCGATCCCCGAGCACGTCAAGCTCCGGGAACTCACGGGGGCCGACTTCCTCTCGCCGAACGAGTCGCTCTCGCTCGACTCCACGGGGATCGATTCGTCGTACCCGAACTTCGGGTTCACCTTCCAGCGCGCGCGGATGGACGACTGGCTCCGCGGGCGGGCCGAGGACGCCGGGGCGGAGTACCGCGTCGGAACGGGCGTCTCGGACGTGGATTCGGACCTGACGGGGCGACCGTCGCACACGATCACGCTCCGGGACGGCACCGAGATAGAGGCGGAGTACCTGATCCTCGCGGACGGCCCACAGCGGACGATCACCGGGAAGGTGCTCGACCCGCTGCTCCCAGACGGGTCGTTCGAGCGGATGGCCTCGACGCGCGCGAACCACATCGCCTACCAGGAGTACCGCGAGATCCCCGACGAGCTGTTCGAGCCCGACCGGCTGAAGTTCTGGTGGGGGGTGATGCCCGGCGAGACTGCCTACCCGTGGGTGTTCCCCAACGACGGCCGGGTGGCCCGCGTGGGCCTGACGATGCCGATCGGCCTCGACATCGATGCCGTCGAGGACCGCGACGCCTACGGCCTGCTCCGGCCCGAAGACGAGCGCGTCCCCTCGGGGTCGGTCTACATCGAACGACTGCTGGAGTACGCCTACCCGGAGTACGACCTCGACGATTTCCCACTGGTCACCGACCGCGGGAAACGGAACGGGACCGAGACCTACCCGATCTCCTCGACGCGACCCATCGAGTCGCCGACGGCGGCGAACGTCGCGGTCGCGGGCGGCGCGATGGGCACCACGAGCGCGTTCCACGAGGGCGGCGACCACGTCGCCATCCGCTCGGGGAAAATCGCCGGCCGGCTCGCCGCCCTGGGGGCGCTCCGGGCGTACAACGGCGAGTGGCAGCGGGCCATCGGCGAGGAGG
Organism: Salinirubellus litoreus; assembly: GCF_037335815.1. NCBI lineage: Archaea > Methanobacteriati > Methanobacteriota > Halobacteria > Halobacteriales > Natronomonadaceae > Salinirubellus > Salinirubellus litoreus. The sequence continues at coordinate 2,821,436 of NZ_CP147841.1, forward strand.
TCCTGAGAAACGTCGCCATCGCCGAGATGGTCGAGGAGTTCGGCCCCGGCGACTGGGACCGGGTGTTCCGGCTGATCAACTCGGTGATGCCCGAGGGCGCACGGTACGCCACGCGCGACGTCGCGCTGACCGGCCTCTACGGTCTCAAACTGTTCCTGGGATACCGGTGGGTCAAGCGCCGCTACCGCGACGGGGCCTACTGTCAGATCCGCGAGGACGACTACGCGGTGTAGCGCGGTCCCGTTCCGGCCACCTCGGCCTCAGTCGTCAGTATCGGACGCCGGGCTCGCGTCCGCGGCCGTCGGCTCGCCGACGAAGCGTGCCCGAAGCTCGGCGTCGGGCACCATACACGCCTCGCGCTTGCCGAAGATCCGGTACCGGACCCGACCGACGAGGTCGTACCCCGCGTCACGGACCGGTCGAGGGAGGACTCCGAGGATCCGGAGCCACCGCCAGGGCCGGTCGAGGTGTCGGGCGATCCTGACTGCGCCGTCGCTCTTCAGGTGTGCCTCGCCGTCCCGCAGGTAGACCAGCGAGTCGAAGTAGTCCGCCCGGAGGTCGTGCGCGGCGAGGAGTTCGCGACCGACCTCGGACTGGAGCGGGGCGAACCGGAGGCTCCCGTCGTCGTGTTCGTGGAGGAACCGCACCGACCACGAACAGAAGTTACAGACCCCGTCGAAGAGGACTATCGCTCCGCCCTCGGGGAATTCGTCGGCGACGCGGGAAGCCACGTCCATGACCCCCCGTAGGGCTCGTGTGTACTCAAACATCCCGGAACAGGGAAACGTCGGGAGCGCCAAGGGGAGCGTGCGCGCCTCAAGTCCCCGCCCCGAGTTCACGTAGCAGGGTGCGATGAGGGAGCGGAGAACCCGGGTGCGCGATACGGGTCGCGCTTGCGCGACCGAACGTGGAGCCGGCACGAGTCGGCGACACGGGGCGTACGGAGTACGCCCGAACGCGGAGTCGGCGAGAGCCGACGACAGGTGTGGTCCCGACCTATCGGGCCCGCCCGGCACGAGGGTTATCCGGCCGACGCGGCACGCCGCCACGGGATGACGCCGGTCGTTAGTGTTCCGGGCGACAACTCAGACTTCTCTGAGATACGTCTCCACTGCTTCGACGACATTGTCGACGAATGAATGCGTCACGCATCCTTGCCACGCGACGAAGTCCTCGCTTCGTGGTGAATGAACCGCCCACGGAGAGACGAACGGCTGCCGAGGAACGCCACCGACCTCCCAGACGTCCGCCGAAAGTGGAATCGAGTCGTCGTACTTTTTCGTCGAGATGGCAACAGCGATGTACTGTTCGCCGTCGAACGGATGGGAGTCGTTGCTCACGATGAGCCACGGTCGCTGCCTGTCGTCGCCCAATTTGAACGGATCTGAACTCCGGACCACGTCGCCACGCTCCGGTTGCATCTACGTCGCGTCCTCGCTCGCGTTCTGCTCACTCGGATGCGGTGTCTCCGGTGCAGCCGTGTCCCACTCGTCCGCATCGATACCGCCGTCGTCACCGTCGAGTCGCCCACTGACGACGTGGAGGTCGTATGCGGACTCGATTCGATCTCTGTCGTCCGTTATCGCCCAGTATTCTCCCTTGTGCCGAACCAGCTGACGCTGCTTCAACCGTGACAGAGCAGTTCCGACAGTGTTCGGACTCTCCCCGATAGCACTCGCAATCTCCGAGCGAGTGAATGCCTGATCACGGTGGGTGTGTAGATAGACGACCACCTGTTCTGGAACGCTTGGTCCCTGTGGGAGGTCCCCGGACTCGAACTCGTCGATACTCACAGGCATGCGGTGAGATTGGCGTGCTGGTGTAATTAGTGTACTGCTGTACTCAATGAAGATTCTACTAGTAGTTTGTCGAGTGCTAGTGTTCCGGGCGACAATCCTGACCCGAGGAGCCATCACTCATACGGTCGAGCACCGCATTCGCTGTTCCCGGGGCTCGACGGGCTGGCGCGGTGGCTCGCGGACTACTACGAGCCAGCCGATACCGAATGACCACAGGGCGGTCCCCGTACGTGTGGCCGGACGCTCGCCGCCGTCTCACACCGAACGATCGGAAACCGGGTGTATCGCCGTGAGAGATCGGTAGCCCTCTCCAGCAATCCCCGGACCGGGGTGTTTGCTAGTCGATCCGCGCACGGAGGTCTTCGGCGACCTCCTCGGTCCCCGCGTCGCCGCCGATGTCGGGGGTGCGTGGAGCGTCGGCGTCCGCGAGCTGCGCCTCGACGGCGCTCCGCAGCGCCCGCCCTACCGCGGGTTCGTCGAGGTGCTCCCAGAGGAGTTCCCACGAGAGCACCGTCCCGATCGGGTTCGCGATCCCCTCGCCCATGATGTCGAAGGCGCTCCCGTGGACCGGTTCGAACATCGAGGGGTGCTCCCCCGAGGGATCGATGTTCGTCGACGGCGCGAGGCCCATGCTCCCGGAGATACCGGCCCCGATGTCGGTGAGGATGTCGCCGAAGAGATTGGAGGCGACGAGGACGTCGAACTCGTCCGGTCGCCTGACGAAGTCCATGCTGGCCGCGTCCACGAGCAGGCGTTCGACCTCGATCTCGGGGTACTCCTCACCGACCTCGTCGACGACGTCGTCCCAGAACACCATCCCGTAGGCCTGTGCGTTCGACTTCGTGACGTTCGTGAGCTTTCCCTCGCGTTCGGTAGCCGCCTCGAACGCCGCCCGGACGATCGTCTCGGTGCCGTGGCGGGTGAACACGGCGCTCTGTACCGCGAGTTCGTGGTCGTGCCCCCGGTGCTCGCGCCCCCCGACGTCGGCGTACTCGCCCTCCGTGTTCTGCCGGTAGACGACGAAGTCGATATCGCCCGCCTCGTGGTCACGCAACGGGCTGGTGATCCCCTCGAACAGGTAGGTCGGGCGCTTGCAGACGTGCTGCTGGAACCCCTTCGTGATCCGGAGGCGGAGGCCCCGAAGCGTCACGTGGTCGGGGACATCCGGATGGCCTACGGCCCCGAGGAAGATCGCGTCGTGGTCTCGGAGTTCGTCGAGGCCGTCCTCGGGCATCATCGAGCCCTCCTCGAGGTACCGTTCCGATCCCCAGTCGTAGCGGGTCGTCTCGAACGGGACGTCACACGCCCCGGCCGCCGCCTCGACGACCGGCATCGAACGGTCGACGACTTCGGTGCCGATCCCGTCTCCCGGGATGATCGCGATGTCGTACGGCATTGGCTATCGAAGCACAACTCGCCACATGGGTGTTGTGGTTCCCCGACGGCCTCGCCGGAGTGACGGTGTGGGACGGATCTTGGGGGACTCGCCTCCACCTGGGAGACGCCCCGTCGTTCGGGTCCGCACAGGGACGGAACGGACCGAGACCGATCCGACGTTCAGACGTCCGAGGTCGACGTGAGCCCGAAGTCGTCCCCCGATCCCTCGAAGCGGTCCAGTTCGAACGGATCGAGCGGGAACGTCGCGGACCGCCCGCCCAGTAGCTCCCGGACCGCGGGGCCGACGACGGGCGAGAGCATCACGCCGAGGCCGTTGAACCCCGTGGCGACGACGAGTCCCTCCGGGCCCGTCCGGGGTGCGTCGACGATCGGCCTGGCGTCCGGCGTCGCGGCGTCCACGCCCGCCCAGTCGTTCACCACGCCCGCCGCGCCGAACCCGTGGAACAGGTCGGGGATCGCCGCCGCACACTGGTTCCGGAACGACTCGTCGGCGCTCGAACTCGCACCTTCCGGATCGTCGATCAGGTGGGGGCTCCCCCCGACGAGCAGGTCCCCGCTGTGTTCCGGGCGCATGTAGAGGTGCTCGTCCCGTGCGCGGACGAGCGGGAACGACTCCGAGAGTGGTTCGTCCGGTTCGAGGACGACGCACTGGGTCCGGTAGGGCCGGAGGGGGAGGTCGATACCGCCGGCGAGGAGGTCGCGGCTCCGCCAGCCGGCCGCGACGACCACCTCGTCCGCGTGGTAGCTCCCCCGGTTGGTCTCGACACCGGCGACGGCGTCGTCCTCGACGAGGAGGCCCGTGACCGTGGTTCCCGTCTCGACGGTCGCGCCGCGCTCGTTCGCGTCGTCAGCCAGCGCGGTGGCGTAGGAGTACGGGTCGACCCAGCCGGTGTCCCGGTACTCGACTGCGCCCGCGAACCCGTCCATCCTGAGCGACGGGTAGCGCTCACGGACGGCGTCGGCGTCGAGATACGAGACGGGAAAGCCCCCGTCGTCGAGCCGTACGGCGGTCGCCTCGGCCTCCTCTCGCGTCCCCTCGGCGACGAGGTCGATGCGGTTTCGAGGAGTGAACTCGAACCCGCCGGTCCCGTCGAACGCCCGGACGAAGGCGTTGGCGTGACGGGCCACGGCCGGGAGGTCGCCGAAGAACAGCGTCGGGGCGACGAGGCCCGCCGAGCGGCCGGTGGCGGCCCCGGCGACGCCGTCCCGGTCGAGGACCAGCACCTCGCGGTCGGCCGCGAGTTCGCGGGCCGCCATACAGCCCGCGATGCCGGCACCGACGACGACGGTGTCGTACGTCCCCGTCATCGTTCGATCCGTCGCGACCGGGCGTCGTCCCCGCCGTTCGGCGTCGGAGCACAGTGAGGAATCATACCGTTCCCTGTTCGAAGCCGACGGATAAACCCCCCGCCTCGCCGGAGGGTTTCCGGTAAATATTCCATCCAGCCGTGCTCTCTCCGGCGTCGAGGCGACCTAGGTATATTTATTGGAGGGCGGGACCAGTGTGACCGTATGGCAGAGCGACAGCTCGCGACGCGACAGGAACCGGCGGTCATCCCCCACTGGTACTCCCCCGATAGCGACCTCCCGACGCTCGTCCGGGGCGACGGGTCGTGGGTGTACGACGACCAGGGCGGGGAGTACCTCGACTTCGTCTCGCAGCTCTACTGCGTCAACGCCGGTCACGGCAACGCGGCCATCACCGAGCGGATGAAGGAGCAGCTCGACCGCGTCCAGTACGTCTCGCCCTCGAAACACAACGACACCCGCTCGGAGCTCGCGGGCCGCATCGCCGACGTCGCCCCCGAGAACCTCACCGACGTCTCCTTCTCGGTGAGCGGCAGCGAGGCCAACGAGACCGCCATCCAGCTCGCCCGCTCGTACCAGGACGCCCCGAAGGTGCTCACCCGGTGGCAGTCCTACCACGGCTCGACCTACGGTGCGGGCGCGCTCACGGGCGATCCGAGCACGCGCGCGACCATCGAGGAGCACGCCGCGACGACCGGCTACGCGAAGTTCCTCCCGCCGCTCACGGCCAACAACGCCTTCGAGGTCGACTCGGAGGCGGAGCTCGCCCGCAAGGCCGCCGACCACCTCGAGTTCGTCATCCGGAACGAGGGCCCCGATTCGGTCGCCGCGGTGCTGATGGAGCCCGTGGGCGGGACCTCCGGCGCGTACACCGCCCCCGAGGGCTACTTCCAGCGGGTCCGCGAGATCTGCGACGAGTACGACGTGCTGCTCATCTCCGACGAGGTCATCGCCGGCTTCGGCCGGTGTGGCGACTGGTTCGGCATCCAGACCGAGGACGTCCAGCCCGACCTGATGACGTTCGCCAAGGGCGTCACGAGCGCGTACGCCCCGCTCGCCGGCGTGGCCACCACCTCGGACATCGCGGAGCACTTCCGCGACGAGGGGATCGACGTCGGGCAGACGTTCGGCGGCCACCCGGTCTCCTGTGCGGCCGGCCTCGGGGCGATGGACGCCTACGAGGACGGCCTGCTCGACAACGTCCGCGAGCTGGCTCCGTACCTCGAGTCCCGGCTCGACGAGGTCGTCGAGAAGTACGACGCCGTCGAGGAGTCCCGCGGTCGCGGGTTCCTACGGGCGCTCACGTTCGCCGACCCGGATACGGGCGAGCCGTTCTTCGACCCCTGGACGGACGACGAGGGCGACAACCCCGTCTCCGAGGTCCGGGACATCGTGATGGACCACGGCGTGATGGTCGGCGGCGGCCGTCCGGACGTCCAGGTCATCGTCTCGCCGCCGTTCACCGTCGACGAATCCGAGATCGACACCGCCGTCGAGGCGCTCGACGACGCCATCGGGAGCGTCTTCGGCTGAGCGTGCCCGTCGAGGTCCGCTACGACGAGGCCTGCCTGGACCACCGACACCCGGACGGCGCGTACGACCTCCCGCTCCGGGAGACGGAGGTCGCAGAGCCCCACCCCGACCGGCCCGAGCGGCTCACGAACGTCGAGCGGATGCTCCGGGCCCACCTGGGCGAGCACGCGACCTGGCCCGCGGTGGAGCCGACGACGCGCGACCGGCTGGAGCGGGTCCACGACCCCGACTACCTCGACGAGGTGTGGGAGCTCGCCGCCTCGGGCGGTGGCCGCATCGAGGCGACGACCGGTGTCTCACCGGAGACGCCCGAGGCCATCCTGTATGCGGCCGGCTCGGCGATCGGTGCCGCAGAGCAGCAGGCGCTCGACACGGACGCCGACACCGTGCCGTACGCGCTCGTCAGACCGAGCGGACACCACGCACAACCCGCCCAGGCCGACGGCTACTGCCTCGTGAACAACGTCGCCGTCGCCGCCGAGCACGCCATCGAGACGGGCGCGGTGGAGCGGGTGGCCGTCGTCGACTGGGACGTCCACCCCGGCAACGGGACCCAGGAGTGCTTCTACGATCGCGACGACGTGCTGCTGGTGAGCCTGCACAACGACTTCGGCTCGTGGGGTCCGGCCCACCCGCAGACCTCGCGGCTCGACGAGCGAGGAACCGGGGACGGCGAGGGCTACACGGTGAACGTCCCGCTTCCTCCCGGCACCGGGAACGAGGGGTACGCCACGGCGTTCGATCGCGTCGTCGAACCCGTGGTAGACACGTTCGATCCCGACCTCCTGCTCGTCAGCGCCGGCCAGGACGGGAGCCAGATGGACCCCAACGGGAACAACGTCCTGACGATGGACGGGTTCCGCGAGATGGGTCGACGAGTGCGAGCCCTCGCCGGCGGGAGCCTCGCGCTCGTCCAGGAGGGCGGCTACAACGTGAGCCACCTCGCCTACTGCACGCTGGGGGCCATCGAGGGTGCCATCGGCGTCGAGTCGGGCGTCGAGGATCGCTACGACCTGCTGGCGGAGTGCAACCCCGCCAGCGAGGAGTGGATCGCCGACGCCGTCGAAGCGTACGAGGAGTTTTGGCCGGTAGGGTAGGCGGGTTCCCGGGAACCGACGTTCGGGTCGGGAGCCCTGACCGATTCCTATCCGTTTGCGGCCGCCCGCAGGTTCAAATACCGGGACGGGACCACCGCTCCCGTGATCTGAGTTCGGCCCGGGCCGTTCCGCGAAAGCGCGACGACGACGGCCCGGGAACCGCCGAGTCGTCGCCAGTTCGATACCGAACCGCGTGAGAAGGGTTCACCAGGGTTCCCACCATCTGTACCAGACGGCGATCGGGAAACGGGACCTCCTCCCGATCGTCGTCGCGATGGTGGCGAGTCAGGCGCTGATCGAGACGAACTCGAACTCCCGCGAGCGCGACTCGAAGCGGTCGAGCGCGAACGGCGAGAGCGGGACCTCGGCCTCCTCGCCGGTCACGAGCGACCGGACGGCCCGCGCGGCGACCGGCGAGGTCATCACGCCGCGCCCGTGGAACCCCGTGGCGAGGACGAGCCCGTCGGGGGCCTCGGACGGGGCGTCGACGATGGGTCGAGTGTCGGGGGTCGCGCCGTCGACGCCCGCCCACCCGTTCACGAACGTCGCCTCGTCCATCCCGTCGAACACGCGCGGGAGCAGTTCGGCGACGTGCTGGCGGAACGCCTCGTCCTCGTCGCCGCTCGCCCCCACGGGGTCGTCCTCGGCGAACGACCAGCCGCCCAGCAGCACGTCGCCGTTCAGTTCGGGCCGCCAGTAGACGTGGTCGTCGGGGAGCCACCCCATCGGCAGGTCCGACGCGTCCTCGCCCGGATCAACGACGATACACTGCGTCCGGTAGGGTCGGAGCGGGAGTTCGACGACGCCCGAGAGGAGGTCGGCGGTCCGCCAGCCGGCGGCCGCGACGACCGTGTCCGCCTCGACCGTGTCCGCCTCGGTCTCGATCCCGGTCACGACGTCGCCGTCGACGGCGACCCCCTCCACGGCGGTGTCGGTCCGGAACTCCGCGCCGCGGTCGGCGGCGTCGTCCCGGAGCGTCGTCGCCAGCGTGTACGGGTCGACCCATCCCGTCTCCTCGAACACGACCCCGCCGACGTAGTCCGAGGTGTCGAGCCGCGGGTAGCGTTCCGCGAGGGCCTCGATCTCGGCGAACGAGACCGGCACGCCCTCGCCCTGTAGGCGCTCGGCGCGCCGGCGCGCCTCGCCCTCGCGGTCGGACGAGACGGGTTCGACGCTCTCGCGCTCGGTGTACCGGAACGCGCCGGTGCCGTCGTACTCGCCGAAGAACTCGTTGGCCACCTCGCGGACCGCCGGGACGTCCGAGTACGAGGGCGTCATGGTGATCAGTCCGGCGGCGAGTGCGCTGGCCTCGCCCGCGACCTGCCCCTTCTCGACGACGACTACCTCGTGGTCGGGCGCGAGGGCTCTCGCGACCGAACAGCCGATCACCCCACCGCCGACGACCGCGACGCGGTCGGTCACCGGGTCGTCACCTCCGCCAGGGCCTCCCTGCTACCGTCGAACGCCCGATTCGTTCCCATCGGTCACTTCACCGCCCGGAACGCCTCCTCGGCGATCTCGAGGGCCTCCACGATCTGCTCGTCGGTGTTGGAGTACGAGGTGAAGAAGCGCTCGAACTGGTCGTGGTTGCCGAACAGCGCCCCCTTCGCCGCGGCCTCGAACCACCAGTCCTCGAACAGGTCGGCGTCGGCCTGCCAGGTGTCCCGGTAGGTCTCGGGCGACTCGTCCATCATGAACACCTGGCCCATCGAGCCGACGTGTTCGACGGTGGCGTCGACCCCGACGTCGTCGGCGACCTCCTGGAGCCCCGAGAAGAGGTCCTCGGCGTAGGCTTCGATGGTCTCGAACACCGGCTCCTCCTGGAGCAGTTCGAGGGTCGCCAGGCCGGCCGCACACGAGACGGGGTGACCGTTGTAGGTGCCGCCGTGGAACGCCGAGGCGTGCCAGGCCTCCTCGTCCTCGCCCTCCGGCGGTTCGATCTCGGCCATGATCTCCTCGCGACCGCCGAACCCGCCCAGCTGAAACCCGCCGCCGGCGACCTTCGCGAACGTGGTCATGTCCGGCGTGATCCCGAATCGCCCCTGCGCGCTGGCCGGTCCGAGCCGGAACCCGGTCATCACCTCGTCCCAGATGAGGACGATCCCCAGCTCCTCGGTCAGGTCGCGGAGGAACTCGTGGTAGCCGTCGCGGGGTTTGAGGACGCCACACGACGCGAGAACCGGTTCGAGGATGACCGCCGCCGTGTCCTCGGCGTGCTCGCGGAGCACCTCCTCGGTGGCCTCCCTGTCGTTGAACGGGAACGCGACGACGGTCTCGCTCACCTCGTCGGGGATGCCCGTCCCGTAGGGGACGGTGTTGGGCCGCTCGGCGGGTCCGAGCGCGTCCTCGCTGGCGTAGACGGACTGGAGGGCGTAGTCGTGTGCGCCCGCGTAGCCGCCCTCGGGCTTGGCAATCTTCGACTTCCCCGTGTACGAGCGCGCCACCCGGAGGGCGTGCATGGTCGCCTCCGAGCCGCTGTTTGCGAGCCGAACCGTCTCGATGCTCGGGGTCATCTCGACCACCTTCTCCATGTACTCGATGGCGACCGTCTGCGGGACGGCGGCGACCTCCGCACACCTGTCGATCTGGTCCTTGGCGGCCCCGGTCACGCGCTCGTCGCCGTGACCGAGGATCGTGGGGCCGAGCCCCTGGAGGAAGTCGAGGTAGCGGTTCCCGTCGATGTCGTAGACGTAGGAGCCCTCGGCCTCGCCCAGGTAGAACGGGTAGGGGTCGACGGACCTGACGTTCGACTCGACGCCGAGCGGGGTCACCGCCGCCGCGCGCTCGTGGTACGCCTCGCTCTTCGGCGTCCGTTCGCGCAGGGCGTCGAAGTGATCCGATTCGCGTTCGAGACTCATAGCTCAGCCGGGGCGGGGCGACCCGATAAAACTTACTCCGAGAGCGGAATATCTCGTAAAGATTTCATCGAATGGCCTATCGAGTCGAAGGTTCGGTCGTCTACGCGCCCGGGTCGGCCGACCGTTCGAGGGGGAGGACCAGCCCCTTCAGCCCGCCGCGCGCCTTCCGTATCTCGCGGATGTCGATCTCCGTCACCTCGATCCCCCGATCCCGGAGCGCCCGGCGCGTCTCCGGGCAGGCCCCCGGGAGCAGGACGTGCCCGGGGTCCACGACGACGCTCGAGGTGCTCATGTTCCGCTGCTCGCGCCGGGGCACGTCGACGGTCTCGACGCCGCGGTCCTCGAGGAGGTTCCGGAACTCCGTCGGGACCGCCTGGGGGTAGAGCAGCGCGAGGTCGGGTGCGACCATCCCGAACACGAGCGCGAGGTGGGTCTGACCGGTGCTCTCGGTGCTCCCGAAGATGGGGACCTCGATCAGTTCCACCCCGTAGGTGTCGAGGACGCTCCTGACCTGGCGTATCCCCTCGGCGTTGGTCGTCATCGACCGGCCGACGGCGACGGTCTCCTCGTCGAGCCACACCACGTTCCCGACCTCGAACCGGCCGTGGCCGTGGACCGTGTGGTAGATCGGGACGTCGAGCTCCACCGCGCGGGCGCTCAGTCGCATCCCCTCACCGCGGCGTATCTCCCCGTGCATCTTCCCGACGACGAACCCCCCCTCGATGGCGAATCCCACGTCGCGGACGAACAGCGACTCCGCGTGGTCGGGGTCGACCTCCCCCAGTTCGTGGACGGTGACGCCGTTCGACTCCAGGGCCTCGACCAGCCGCGCGTGCTCCTTCGCCGCGCGCTTGCGCCGGGGGAGCCCCCGCCACCCCCAGGCGTCGGGGTCGACGACGGAGGTGAGCTCCTCGCCGGGCTCGTGGACGAGCACCCGCTCCAGGCTACCCACGTCGGTCCTGACGGACGGTTCGAACCCCGGCATCGTCACAGGTCGAGCCTGTTCTCCTCGCGGACGCTCCGGAGGGCGACGTTGGTCGCGGTCCGCCGGACGCCGTCGTGTTCGCCGATCCGCGTCAGCAGGTCGGTGAGCGCGTCCCGGTCGGGCACGCGGACCTTCAGCAGGACGTCCGAATCGCCGGTCACCTCGTGTATCTCCTGTATCGACGGGTCCTCGGCGAGCCGCTCGGCCACCCCGGAGGCTCGTCCGGCTTCGGCCTCGACCTGGACGAACGCGACCTCCGGGAACCCCAGCATCTCCGGGTCGAGCACGGCGCGGTACTCCCGGATGTAGCCACGCTCCTCGAGGTCGTTCGTCCGCTCGTGTATCGTCGCCGAGCCCATGTCGAGCCGTCTCGCGATCTCCGAGAGGGCGACCCGACCGTCCGTCTGGAGGATCTTCAGTATCTTCCGGTCGGTCTCGTCGATGTCCGCCGGGCCGGGCGGGGCGTCGTTCGTTGTCACGGTCGTGCATAGGATAGCGGTGCACCGACCAATAAATGTACAGGGGTTACCGGCGATCGGGCCGGTTCGAGAGCAATCGTTCGGAAGCTCGCGGGAGTCGGCGGAGAGCTCTCGGCGGAAGTCCTCCGAGAGGAAAGCTATTACTACCAGTTCCCGCAAGGGGGGCGTAGCCGTATGGCAAGTGATTACGAGACGGACCCCGGCTCGGCCGGCGCGCTCAGGGAGGGCGTCCGCCGGGTACGCCGGAACCGCTACCTCGGTCTGGTCGTCAACGCCGCCCCCTCGGCGCTGTGGCTCACCGTGTTCTTCCTCGTCCCCCTCGGCGTGATGTTCTACTATAGCTTCGGGGAGCGCGGCGCGTTCGGCCAGGTGCTGCTGGGGCTGTCGAACATCGGCCTCCAGCAGTACGCGACGTTCTTCGTCCCGGAGGGGGCGACCGTCCCGCAGGCGATCTGGTACTCGCTCGCCTGGATGATCGAGGGCGTGCTCCCCGGCGGGGTGGAGCTCGCCGCGACCGACCCGACGCCGTACGTGAAACTGACGGTCAAGAGTATCAACTTCGCCGTCGTCACGACGCTCGTCGCGTTCCTCATCGGCTACCCCATGGCCTACTACCTCGCACGGAACGTCTCCAGCGAGCGCCAGAACCTCCTCATCGCGCTGGTCGTCCTGCCGTACTGGGCCTCCTATCTCGTCCGTATCTACGCCATCAAGCTCCTCCTCTCGGGCAACGGGATCGTCCCCTCGCTGCTGGTACGCCTCGGGGTGACCGACAGCCCGCCACAGCTCCTCTTTACCGACTTCTCGGTGCAGTTCGGGCTGGTCTACATCTGGCTCCCGTTCATGATCCTGCCGATCTACGCGAGCATCGAGAACCTCGACTTCACGCTCCACGAGGCGGCGATGGACCTCGGGGCGGATCGATTGGACGCGTTCTTCAAGGTGACGCTCCCGCTGTCGATGCCCGGGGTGACCGCGGGGAGCGTCCTCGTGTTCATACCCAGCGTCGGGGCGTACGTCATCCCGAACCTGCTCGGAGGCCCGAACACGGCGACCATCGGGAACTTCATCGCCGGCCAGTTCGGTGCCGCCGGCAACTGGCCGCTCGGGGCCGCCGCCTCGTTCGTCCTCATGGTCATCATGCTCGGGGTCATCGCCATCTACATGCGCCGCGCCGGAGGTGACCTCCTGTGAGCGGGAGTTCGGTGTCGCTCGGGATGCGTTTCAAACGAGCGCGCTCGAACCTGATGAAGCGGTACGGCGGCTGGGTGCTCGGGGCCGAGGCACTCGGTGTGTACCTCTTCCTCTACATCCCGGTGATCCTGCTGATGATCCTCTCGTTCAACGACTCGCGCTACGCCATCGTCTGGGAGGGGTTCACGACCCGGTGGTACGAGGCGCTCCTCGCGGGTCAGACGATCGGCCGGGTCAACCCGCAGGTGGCCTGGGTCGCCCTGCAGAACTCGATCGTCATCGCCGTCGTCACCGTCTTCGTCAGTGTGGTCTTCGGGACGATGCTCGCGCTGGCGCTCGACCGCTACGACTTCCCGGGCAAGGGCCTCTTCACCGGCGTCGTCTACATGCCGCTCATCATCCCGAGCATCGTGATGGGCATCTCGCTGCTGCTGTTCTTCAACCGGGCGAACATCACGCAGGGGATCGGAACGGCGATCATCGGCCACATCGCGTTCGACGTCAGCTACGTCACGGTCATCGTCCTCGCGCGGCTCCAGAACGTCGACCGCTCGCTCGAGGAGGCGGCCCAGGACCTCGGTGCCCGGGAACTGGAGACGTTCCGGTACGTCACGCTGCCGCTCATCAAGCCCGGCATCCTGGCGGGCGCGCTGCTCGGGTTCGCGCTCTCCTTCGACGACTTCGTCGTGACGTTCTTCATCATCGGCAACCAGAACACCCTCCCGATCTTCTTCTTCAGCATGGTCCGGCAGGGGATCTCGCCGGGGGTGAACGTCGTGGCGACGCTCATCCTCCTCGGCACGCTCGGGCTCATCGCCCTCGCACAGTGGTTCCAGAACGAGCCGCTCTGGTGACTCGGTCACCGGATCCGTCTCGTACTCTCCCCGCCCGGATCCATCCCGACGACGACCGGTCGATCGTCGGTTGCCCGTCCCGTTCCGCCCCATCCTTTTCGCTCCAAAGTAAAAGAATGAATATATAAGAATCGAGCGACGTGCGTAATCTTTATGACAGGAGTCGCGCTACGAACGGAAGAGTTAGGTGACTGATCCATGGAAAAGCAAAATTCTTCGAGCCGGAGACGGTTCCTGAAGCTGGCGGGGGCGGGGAGTCTCGGGGCGATGGCCGGTGTGAGTGGCTGTCTCGGCGGCGGCGATGGTGGTGGCGACGGGGGTGACGGCGGCTCCACCCCGACCGAGGCGAGTGGCGGCGACGGCGGGTCGACCCCGACCAGCGGGGACGGCGGCTCCTCGGGCTCTTCGAGCGGCGACGCGTCCGTCCGCGAGGAGTACGGGCTCCCCGAACTCGACTACGAACTCGAGGACACGCTGACGGTCTTCCAGTGGGCGGACTACTGGCCGCTGAGCGAGGACTTCAACACCGTTCAGGTGTTCGAGGACGCCTACGGCGTGAGCGTGAACGTCTCCAACTACGCCTCGAACGAGGAGATGTTCAACAAGCTGAACGCCGGGGGATCGGGCCAGTTCGACCTCGTCTTCCCGAGCGACTACATGGTGAACATCCTCGCCGACCAGGAGATGATCCAGCCGCTCGACCTCGAGAAGATACCGAACTGGTCGAACCTGGAGAGCAGGTGGCGCGAGCAGGCCCCCTACGACCCCGGCGAGGAGCGCTACTCCGCGCCGTACTTCTGGGGGACTTCTGGCATCGGGTGGAACGAGAACATGCTCGCCGACGACACCGAGTACCCGCTGGCCTCCTGGGACGCCCTCTGGGACGAGACGTACTCGGGCCAGATCACGATGCTCGACGACATGCGCGAGACGATCGGGGCCTCGCTCAAGCGGCTCGGCTACTCGCTCAACTCCGAGGACGAGAGCGAGATCGAGGAGGCCAAGCAGGCGCTCATCGAGCAGAAGGACCTGCTGCTCACCTACGACTCGGTGAACATGGCCGAGAACCTCATCAACGAGAACGCCTCGCCCATCCACACCTGGTCGGGCTCGTCGTTCTCGGCGTACTGGCAGCTCTACGAGGACGGCTCCTCACCCATCGGCTACCGTGTGCCCGAGGAGGGGAGCGTCGTCTGGGTCGACACGGCGACGGTCACGGCGGAGGCCCAGCACCCCAACGCGGCCCACGCGTTCATCAACTACGTGCTCGCCGCGCAGGTCAACGGGAACATCGCCAACTACGTCTACTACCCCTCGCCGAACGAGGCGGCCAAGCAGTACATCACCGATTCGATGCTGGAGAACGAGCGCGTCTACCCGCCGGACGAGATCATGCAGGAACTCGAGTTCATCCGTAACCTCGGCCAGGCGACCTCGATCTGGAGCGAGGCCTGGACCGAGATCCAGAACGCCTGAGCTCATGCAGGTACCACCCAGTCGAGGTGAGCCCGCCGGATGAGTTCCTCCCCGGACGTCAGTCTGCGGAACGTCACCAAGCGGTTCGGCGACGTCACGGCGGTCGAGGACGTGAGTTTCGACGTCGAGCGGGGGAAGTTCCTCACCCTGCTCGGCCCGAGCGGGTGCGGGAAGACCACCACGCTCCGGTGTATCGCCGGGTTCGAGACCCCGACCGAGGGGGACGTCTACATCCGCGACCAGCGGGTGAACACGCTCCAGCCGTTCGAGCGCGACACGTCGATGGTGTTCCAGTCCTACGCGCTGTTCCCGCACATGACCGTCGGCGAGAACGTCGCGTTCGGGCTCCAGATGCAGGGCATCCCCGGCGAGCGGGCCGCCGACGGCGGGTCCCGTACCGAGGGCGAGGGACGCGGGGGTGCCCTCGCGTCGCTCAAGCGGCTCGTCAGGCGCGAGGGGAGCGAGGAGGTCGACGCCCGGGTCGCCCGGACGCTCGATCTCGTCGAACTTCCCGGGATGCAGGACCGCGACGTCGACGAGCTCTCGGGGGGCCAGCAGCAGCGGGTCGCGCTCGCCCGCGCGCTCGTCACCGAACCTACCGTCCTGCTGCTCGACGAGCCTCTGGGGGCGCTCGATCTGAAGCTCCGCAAGAACATGCAGGTCGAGCTGAAGGACCTCCAGACGGAACTGGGGATCACCTTCGTCTACGTCACCCACGACCAGGAGGAGGCGCTGACGATGAGCGACGAGATCGCGGTGATGAACGAGGGGCACCTCGAACAGCTGGGAGACGCGACCGCGATCTACGAGGAGCCGGCGACGGAGTTCGTCGCGGACTTCATCGGCGAGACCAACCTCGTCCACGGGGAGTACCAACGAGACGAGGACGGCGCGGTAATCGTCGCCAACGGGCTGACCTACCGCGTCCGACCGAACGAGGGCGCGAACGAGGGGGGAGAGGAGGCGTTCGCGGTCCGCCCCGAGAAGATCCGGCTCGGCGACGAGGCGAGGGGTCTGGACAACGAGTTCGGTGCGGAGGTCGTCGACGAGATCTACAAGGGGAACCTCGGGAAGTTCGTCGTCGAACTGGAGAACGGCCACCGGCTCACCGTCGACATGCAGATCCGCGACCAGGGTCAGTACCTCTCGGTCGGCCGGGAGGTCACGGTCGGCTGGTCGGCCGACAACGCCGTCACGCTCACCGAGTAGCCGACGATCGTTCGACCAGTTTCGGTTCTGATCGAATAACTTCTCCCGTCCTCCCCGTCTCCCGGATAGATATATGCACTTGGGGGGAAGACGCTCTCACTGAGCGCATGAGCGACCAGACGTACACCGACGACATCCGGACGAACCACGAGCGAGCTATCGGGACGGCCACAGAGGACCTGACCGTCGATCACTGGATCGGGGGCTCGTCCACGCCCTCGGCGGACGGGGAGCGGTTCTCGACCGTCGATCCGGCGGTGGCAGAACCGATCACCGAGGTCGCCCGCGGCGGGAGCGCGGACGTCGACGCCGCCGTCGAAGCCGCCGGGGAGGCCGCCGAGGAGTGGGGCGCGACGACGCCCGGGGAGCGCGAGGAGTACGTCCGCGAGTGGACCGCCGTCCTCCAGGAGCACGCCGACGAACTCGCGCTCCTCGAGTCGCTGGACACGGGCAAGCCGCTGGCGTACGCCCGTGACGAGGTCGGTAGCGCCATCGACTTCTTCGAGTACTACGTCTCCGTGGCCCGGGCGGAGGCGGGGAGCCACATCCCCCACGGCCAGGACAACCACGTCTACACCCGCCACGAGCCCTACGGCGTCGCGGGGCAGATCCTCCCCTGGAACTACCCGATCGTGCTGTTCGGCTGGAAGACGGGCGCGGCGCTCGCGGCGGGGAACACCGCGGTCTGCAAGCCCTCCGAGGAGGCCCCGCTGAGCATCACTCGCGCGGTGCAGCTCTCCGCGGATATACTGCCCGACGGCGTGCTCAACGTCGTCAACGGGTACGGCGAGGAGGCGGGTGCGCCGCTGAGCCAGCACACGGGAGTCGACAAGCTCTCGTTCACGGGGTCGGTCCCGGTCGGTCAGGAGGTGATGCGGGCGGCGGCCGAGGGCGTGACGCCGGTGACGCTCGAACTCGGCGGGAAGTCGCCGTACGTCGTCTTCCCCGACGCCGACATCCAGCAGGCCGCCGAGACCTCCGCGGCGGGCATCTTCTACAACACGGGCCAGTCCTGTGACGCCTGCTCGCGGGTGCTCGTCCACGAGGAGGTCCACGGGGAGTTCGTCGACGCGTTCCTGGCCGCGACCGAGGACTGGGAGTCCGGCGATCCGCTGGTCGCCGGCACGACGATGGGTCCGCTCACCTTCGAGGAGCAGTACGAGAAGGTCACGAACTACGTCGACGTCGGCCGGGAGGAGGGTGCCGAACTCCTCCGCGGGGGGTCCGCCCCCGAGGACGAAGCGTTCGCCGACGGCTGGTTCTACGAGCCGACGGTGTTCGACGGCGTCGACAACGACTCCCGCATCGCCCAGGAGGAGATCTTCGGGCCGGTCCAGTGTATCGTCACCTTCTCGGACTACGAGGAGGCGATCGAACTGGCGAACGACGTCCAGTACGGACTGGCGTCGGGCGTGGCGACGACCGACGCCTCGCTGGCCCACCGCGCCGCCGCGGACATCGAGGCCGGCAGCGTCTGGATCAACGAGTACCACGGCGGCGGCGTCGGCATCCCCTTCGGCGGCTACAAGGCCTCGGGGATCGGTCGGGAGTGCGCCCGCGAGACCCTCTCCGAGTACACCCAGACGAAGGCGGTCAACGTCGCGCTCGACGACCCACCGTACTGAGTCGGGGGTGTCCCGTGTCCCGGCCTCGACTCTCACCGCGGGACAGCCGATCCGGTGGCCCGCTTCGCGTGTGGTCGAGTCGGCGGCGCGTTGAAGTGAACCGGGCCGAAGACCGGGCCGTGCAGCCGCACGTTCCCGAGTCGCGTCCGACGCGCCGATTCTCATTCAGTCGATCGGGCCCGCCCCGACTGGAGTGACGACGCGGGTCCGACGCGCGTCACACGGGGACCAGAAGACAGATACCCGACGGTGTGGTGCCACTCCGCGTGCAGAACCGCCACGGGACCGACGAGGGCGAGGTGGTGGATGGTTCGTCCCCCACGCTCCGGGGGGCGGCCTGCGTCCTCGTCTACACGGCCGCGTTCGTCGCCGTGACGCTCGTCGGGTTCGTGCCCCTGCCCGACCGCGTCGGGCGGCCGCTCCAGCGGTCGCTGCTCCGGCCCGCTGGCTGGGCGGGGGCTCGCGTCGACTGGGCGGCCCACGACTGGGTCGACCGGACCCGGCTGCGGCTCGGGACCGACCCACGGTTCCGGTCGCTCACGCGGGCGGTGCTCGACGACGCGATCTCGCCCGCCGACGAGGCGTCCGGCTACGTCGGGACCGTCGAACCGCCGGCCGGACCGGACCCGTGTGAGTGGACGGAGCGCCGCCTCGTCGAGGCGGGGTTCCACCGCAACCCGACGGCGTACCTCGAGTACCGCGAACGCGAGGAGCGGGAGTACGAACGCTCCTCGTGGGCGCTCCGGTCGTCGATCGACGCCGACCACCAGCTACACGTCAGGCTGTTCGCCTCGGACGAGCGCGTCGACGTCTACGGCCACTGGGAGCCGTCGGTGACCGCCGGCGGTGACCACTACGGCCGGCCGGACTACGAGACGGGCGTGGAGATGACGCTCGTGGTCCTCGAAGCGGCGGACGTCCCGTTCAGTCGATCGGGAACGGGGGCGATCGGGGGCGAAAGCGAAGGGATGGCTCCGAACGGCGCGGACGAGGGGCCGACGGCCTCGACGTCCTCTCGACTCGCCGCCGGCGGGTCCGACTGATCGGGAGCGGCTCAGTCCGAGGGTCCTTCGGCGTCCGACCGGGCCGCGTCCGCGCCGTATCGACTGACGGCGAGCGCGTAGAGGAGCCCCTTCCCGGTGCCGAACGCGGCCACGGCGAGGCCGATCCGGCTCGCGGTCCGGGCGTCCCTGAGGGGGGCGAGTCGTGCCCGGTCGAACGAGAGCACACCGAGCAGGCCCGGCCTGGCGTACACCAGGAGACCGGCGATGGCGGTCGCGACGGCGTCGACCGCGAGGACGGTCCGCAGTCGGCGTGAGTCGAGCATACTCCCCGTCCACGGGACGAGCGCAAAGAACTGTCGACACTGACCGTGTGGTCGGCTCGCCGGTGCGGCGTCCGGGGAACGGGGGGAGTCAGTGGGCAGCGGCCGTCCCCGGGACGGAGCACGGGACGACCGCCGTTCCGCGGCGACAGCAGTCCCCGCCCGCTCGCTCACCTCTCTGCCGGGGTCACTCCTCCATCGGGGTCAGCACCACGACCGGAATGTGACGGTCGCCCGCCGTTCGCTCGTATAGTAGCGTTTGGAAGTCTTTACTCACGGTCGGGCGGGACGGGCCCGCCCGGAGTGTGTCATCGGTTCCAAACGCTACTATAGGTCTCGTAGTCGGGGTAGAGCTCCTTCGCTCGATCCCAGTACTCCGCTCGTTCCCGTCCGGTCGCCTCGCGGGCGACGTACCGGTCGGTCTGTCCCCCGTACGTCAGCTTCACCTCCGGGTCGGCCCGCAGGTTGTGGTACCAGGCGGGGTGTCGCTCGCCGCCCCAGTTCGTCGCGACCACGACCCAGTTCCCGCCGTCGCGGAGTCCCAGCAGCGGGACGGTCCGCTCCTTCCCCGTCCTCGCGCCCGTCGTCGTCAGCCGGACCACCGGGAGTCCGAGCAGCGATCCGGGGACGGAGATCCGACCGTCCGTGAGACGCATGAGGAACAGGTCGACGTAGTGGAGGGTCCGTGACAGCAGTCTGGTGCCGACGCTCCGGTTCACGTCGCCCCACTCGTCCCCGCTGGACATAACGGTTCTCGGGGTGGGGCGTTCGACGCGAGCGGTCCGCCGATCCGATCGGCGGCGGTCGACGTGGACGGCCCCAGACGGGGCTCACGAGTGCGACGGAGCGCAGTTCGGAGGATCAAACCCCGGTTTGAGACACCCGAAGACCCATACTCGGTGGGGCGGTACGGATCGTGGATGAGTCTGCTGCCCCGGCGGGTCGAGACCGACCGGCGTCCGGACGACGCCCGCGTGCTCGACATCGAGGGCGAGGCCGCCGACCGCGCCTTCGAGGTGCTCTCCTCGGCGACGGCCCGCCGTATCCTCACCGCCATCTACGACCAGCCACGCACCCCACCGGAGGTCCGCGACGAGGTCGGGACCTCCCTCCAGAACGTCCACTACCACCTCGACAGGCTGGAGGACGCCGACCTCATCGAACCGGCAGGGGTCGGCTACTCCGAGAAGGGCAGCGAGATGACGGTCTACGCCCCCCGGAGCGAGGCGGTCGTCCTGTTCGCCGGCCGGGAGTCGGACCGCTCGCGGCTCCGGCGGATCCTCGGCCGGGTGCTCGGCCTCTACATCCTGCTCGCGGCCGCCGTCGGGCTCGTCGGCTCCGCGCGCGAGTTGCTCTTCGGCGGTACTCCGGGGTCGGCCGACGGCGGGACGGCGGTCTCGTTCACCGCCGAGTCCGCGTCGACCGCCGCCGACACCGCCGCGACGGGGGCGGCCGGCGGCGATCCCGGGCTCGGTGCCCTCCTGGCCGACCCGCTGGTCGTCTTCTTCCTCGGCGGGCTCGTCACCATCGTCGGCCTCGCGGCCTACTGGTGGGTCGCCGGGCGGTGAACCCGGCGGCGCCGTGCCCGACCGTGGCCCGCGGATCGTGGTTCCCGGAACGGCGACCACCGCGGGAGAAGCGTCTCGGCTAACCGGACGGGTGGGTCGCGGAGCGATAGGAGGCGGTGGCTCCGTCGCCTGGACCAGCAGGAGCAGGGAGAAGAGTGCGGGGAAGGAGTCCGAGCGAAAAGCCGCGATGGACGGGTCGGTCTACTGGAAGGTCCGCGAGACCTGCGAGTCGTCGACCTCGTCCTCGTGCTGCTCGAAGCGGCGCTCGATCTCCTCGTAGCGTTCGCGCGTCTCGTCGGTGACCGAGGGGTTCACCTCGTCGAGTGCAGTCTCGAAGTGGTCCATGCTCACGCGGACGTTCCCGACGCTCGTCTCGATGTCCTCGGGCGAGACGGTGTCGATGAACTCCCGCGAGGCGGCCATCGAGGCCTCGCGACAGACCGCCTCGATGTCCGCGCCGACGTAGCCCTCGGTGCGGCGGGCCAGCGCGTCGAGGTCGACGTCCTCCGCGAGGGGCTTGTGCTCTGTGTGGACCTCGAAGATCTTCCGCCGAGCCTCCTCGTCCGGGACGGGGA
Organism: Salinirubellus litoreus; assembly: GCF_037335815.1. Classification (NCBI taxonomy): domain Archaea; kingdom Methanobacteriati; phylum Methanobacteriota; class Halobacteria; order Halobacteriales; family Natronomonadaceae; genus Salinirubellus; species Salinirubellus litoreus. The sequence goes on from NZ_CP147841.1 coordinate 2,842,718, forward strand.
CGTGGACGTGCCGGTCGAGCCGACCGGGGCGCAGCAGCGCCGAGTCGATCAGGTCGGGGCGGTTGGTCGTCGCGACGACGACCACGTCCTCCAGCTCCTCGAGCCCGTCGAGTTCGGTCAGCAGCTGGGAGACGACGCGCTCGCCGACGCCGGAGTCGCCCATCCGCTGGCCCCGCTCGCCGGCGATGGAGTCGATCTCGTCGAAGAACACCACCGTGGGTGCGTTCGACCGGGCCTTCTCGAACACCTCGCGGACGCCCTTCTCGGACTCCCCGACGTACTTGTTCAGCAGCTCGGGACCCTTGATCGAGATGAAGTTCGACTGGGCCTCGTTGGCGACGGCCTTCGCCAGCAGGGTCTTGCCGGTCCCCGGCGGGCCGTACAGGAGGACGCCCTTCGCGGCGGCCATGTCGAGCTGCTGGAACACCTCGGGGTAGTCGAGCGGCCACTGGATGGTCTCGCGGAGCCGCTCTTTGGTGTCCTCCAGGCCGCCGACGTCCTCCCAGGTGACGTCGGGCACCTCGACGAACACCTCCCGGAGCGCGGAGGGTTCGATGCCCTTCAGCGCCTCCTTGAGGTCGGTCTCGGTGACCCGCATCGACTCGAGCACGTCGGCGTCGATCTCGTCGGCCTCGAGATCGAGCTGCGGGCGTAACCTCCGGAGGGCGTTCATCGCGCTCTCCTTCGCCAGCGATTCGAGATCCGCGCCGACGAAGCCGTGGGTGGACTCGGCGTACTGGTCGAGGTCGACGCCGTCGGCCAGTGGCATCCCCCGGGTGTGGACCTGGAGGATCTCCATGCGGCCGTCCCGGTCGGGGACGCCGATCTCGATCTCGCGGTCGAACCGGCCGCCGCGCCGGAGCGCGGGGTCGAGCGCGTCCAACCGATTGGTCGCGCCGATAACGACGACGTCCTGACGCTCGTCCATCCCGTCCATCAGCGAGAGCAGCTGGGCGACGACGCGGCGCTCGACGTCACCGCTCGTCTCGCCACGCTTGGGCGCGATGGAGTCGATCTCGTCGATGAAGACGATCGCCGGGGCGTTCTCCTCGGCCTCCTCGAACACCTCACGGAGCTGCTCCTCGCTCTCGCCGTAGTACTTCGACATGATCTCCGGCCCGGAGATGTCCGTGAAGTAGGCGTCTATCTCGTTGGCGACGGCCTTGGCCATCAGGGTCTTGCCCGTCCCCGGCGGGCCGTGCAGGAGGACGCCCTTCGGCGGCTCGATCCCCAGCTGTTGAAACAGCTCGGGGTGGCGCATGGGCAGCTCGATCATCTCGCGGACCTTGTCGAGCTCGTCGTCGAGGCCGCCGATGTCCTCGTAGGTGACCGTCGGGCCCTCGCTTCGGCCGGCGCTCTCCCCCGAGATCTGCTCGGCGGGCCGCTCGCTCACCTGAACCTCGGTCGAGTCCGTGACGACCACGGTCCCGCCGGGGGCGGTGTCGGCGATCCTGAGTGGGATCCGCTGGCCGCTCATCGACGACAGCGGCCCGAGCCCGAGCGAGAACGGGACCTGCTGTCCCTCCGTGACGGCCTGCCCGCTGAGCTTGTCGCGGATGTGCGGGCCGATGTTCCCCCGGATGCGGAGGTTCTGGGGGAGTGCGACCGTCACCGAGGTGGCGGGCTTGACGTCAGCGGCGGACACCTCGATCTTGTCGTCGATCCCCACGTCGGCCTCGCTGCGGAGCCGGCCGTCGATGCGGATGATACCGTTCCCCTCGTCTTCGGGGTAGCCCGGCCAGACGCGCGCGACCGCGCGACCGCTTCCGCTCCCCTCGATGAGGATGTAGTCGCCGTTCTCGAGCTCCATCTCGCGCATCGCCGCGCGGTCGATCGCCGCCAGGCCGCGCCCGGCGTCCTTCTGTTTCAGGGGCTTGACGGTGAGTTTCATGCTCAGTTCCGCACCTCGGTCTCGGAGCCCGAATCGCCGTCGGTGTCGTCGCTGTTCTCCGGTTCCACCTCGACGGTCAGGACGCCGTTGTTCATGGAGGCACGGGTCGTGACGCCCGCGGGGACCTCGAACTCGTACTGGTCGTCGCCGACGACGACGATGGCGGTATCGCCGACGAGATCGACGGAGCCCTCGGCTCCCGGGCCGAAGTCGACCACGAGTCCCGCCCGGCCATCACGCTCGTACCGACGCCCGGCGAACTCCTCGTCGACGAACCGCTTGGTCTCGTTCATGCTAACTCTTAGTTAGTGATTCAACTATATAAATCTTTCTACCAAAAACCAGGGGACTGCGAGGGGATGGACGGATAAAGAGTGTGCTTGCGGTTCCATGCCCGGAGCGCTTTCCCTGCGGGGATCGAACGGGGGGTATGGAGACGGTGACACACGACGGTCGGACGACCGCATACCGACACCCCGGCGAGGGCGAGGCGACCGTGCTGTACGTCCACGGGTCCGGCGGGACCCACCGGGTCTGGGCTGCTCAGTACGGGCGACACGACGGGTCACGGGTCGCGCTCGACCTGAGTGGCCACGGCGAGAGCGACGACGTCGATACGGAGCCGGGCACCGGGACGCTCGACGCCTACGCGGACGACGTGGTGGCCGTCGCGCGGGCGAGCCGTGCGTCGGTCCTCGTCGGCAACTCGCTCGGGGGTGCGGTCGTCCAGCACGTCGCGCTGGAGCGCGACCTCCCGCTCTCGGGGCTCGTCCTCGCCGACACCGGTGCGAAGCTCGGCGTGGCCGACCCGCTGAAGGGGTGGCTGGCCGACGACTGGGACCGGGCCGTCGAGTTCCTCCACGGCGAGGACATGCTGTTCCACGATCCAGACCCGCGGGACGTCGAGCGCTCGAAGGCGACGATGCGCGAGACCGGCCGCGCGGTGACCGAGCGGGATTTCCTCACCTGCGATCGGTTCGACGTCCGCGACCGGCTCGGGGAGGTCGACGTGCCCGCGCTCTGTGTCTACGGGGAACACGACCGGCTCACACCCCCGGCGTTCCACGAGTACCTCGACGAGCACCTCCCGGATGCCGATCTCGTCGAGATCCCCGACGCAGCACACCTCCCGTTCGTGGAGCGCCCCGACGCGTTCGACGCGGTCGTGAGCGAGTTCGTCGAGGGGCTCGACTGATCGAGACGGTGGACGAGGAACGCTTATCGGCCGCCCGGTCGACCCCCCGGACGTGCCGTCGCGAGTCGAGACCACCGACCCGGAGGGCGTCGACTACGGGTGGGTGATGCAGACCACGTTCGTCCTCACCATCGTCTTCGGCGCGCCACTGGTCGCCCTGCTCTCGACCGGCGCGGACCTCCCGACCTGGGCCGCGAGGGCGACGTTCGCGCTCAGGGTGGGGGCCGTCGTCTGGATGCTGACCGCCGTGGGCGTGTTCCTCTACGCCAGGCGGGTTCGAGTGGATCAGTCCCAGTCCGAGACGTCCCGGTAGGGCACGCCCGCCCGTTCCGAGGCCACCCGGTCGCGGTCGGAATCGCCGACGAAGACCGCCATCCCCGGATCGACGCCCAGGGGTTCGAGCGTCGAGAGTAGCGGCTCGGGGTCGGGCTTCTCGGTCGGGACGCTTCCCCGTCCGACGACGGCGTCCACGGACTCGGTCAGAGCGTGGGTGTCGAGGGCGACGTGGACCGCCGATTCGGCGTTCAGCGAGCAGACGCCCACCGGGAGTTCCGCGGGGATGGACCGCGCCGGCGGGAGGAGCGCCGAGTTCCGCGCGCCCGCCTCCTCGTGGTCGGCCATCGTCCGGTGGACCGACTTCTGGTGGGGCGTCCCCTTCGACTCGCGCCACATCTCCCAGAGCCCCGTCGACTCCGGGTCGATCCCCCTCGATTCGAGCAGGGCTTCGACGTCTCGGGCGACGGCGTCCCAGTCGACCGCCAGGTCGACGAGTGTCCCGTCGAGGTCGTAGACGACCGCGTCGTAGTTCACGGGCTGGATACGGGGACCGGGCGGGAGAAACTTCCGCTATCGGTCCCGCCTACCGGTCGTCCCCGAGGAGCCCCCGGGCGATGACCTTCTTCTGTATCTCGGTCGTCCCCTCGTAGATCTGGGTGATCTTCGCGTCCCGGTACATCCGCTCGACGGGGAAGTCCGTCGTGTAGCCGTAGCCGCCGTGGATCTGTATCGCCTCGTTCGTCACGTCCATGGCCGCCTCGCTCGCGAACAGCTTCGCCATGCTCGCCGCCTGCATCGGCGGTCTGCCCGAGTCGAGCCCCCGGGCCGCGTCGTACGTGAGCAGGCGGGCCGCCTGTGTCCGCGTCTTCATGTCGGCCAGTTTGTGCCGGATCGTCTGGATATCCGAGATGGGTCGGTCGAACTGCTCGCGCTCGGTGGCGTACGAGACCGCCTCGTCGAGAGCCGACTGGGCGACGCCGACCGCCTGCGCCGCGATGGCGACCCGTCCCCCCGTGAGCACTTCGAACGCCGCCGAGAGCCCCCGACCCACCTCGGTGAGCCGGTTCTCCTCGGGGATGCGAACGTCGTCGAACGTCAGTGTGGTCGTGTCGGAGGCCCGCAACCCGAGCTTCTGCTCCCGCTTGCCCACCTCCACGCCGTCGAGGTCCTTGGGAACGAGGAACTGCGTGATACTCTCCGGGTCCTCGCGGTCGGTCTTGGCGAAGACGACACAGACGCCCGCCCGCTCGCCGTTCGTGATCCACTGCTTCGTCCCGTCGAGCACGTACTCGTCGCCGTCGGGCCGGGCCTCCGTCTCCATCGCCGCGGGGTTCGACCCGGCCTGGGGCTCGGAGAGACAGAACGCCCCGACGGGACGGCCGGCCGTCATCTCGGGGAGCCACTCCTCCCGCTGGGCCTCGCTCCCGAACGTCGCGATACAGGAGGTGACCAGCGACTGGACCGACGCCGCGGTCGCCACCGCCAGGGTGCCGTAGGCGAGTTCCTCGTTGACGATCGCGTAGGTCAGCCCGTCGGCGTCGTAGCCGCCGTACTCCTCGGGAACCGTGAGACTCAGCAGGTCCATCTCGCCGAGCTCGTCCCAGACCGACTCGGGGAACTCCTCGTTCCGGTCGGCCTCGCGTGCCAGCGGCCGGATCTCCTCGACGGTGAACTGCCGGACCGTCTCGCGGACGGCCTCCTGCTCCGGCGTGAGGTCCATGCGCGCACCAGGACTGGGTGTCGCAAAAAGGGTCCGGACGGTCCTCGGGCCGAAACGGTCGACGGGCTGGACGGTACGCGATCGGGTCCCGGCGGTGCGGGTCGAGGTCGGCGCGTTCGGGACGACGAGGGCTACCGCGACCGGAGCACGACGACCGTCACCAGTCCGACGGCGAGCAACGAGAGGAGCCCGAGTAACCCCCACGCCGCCCCGTAGCCGGCCGTCTCGGTCAGGTATCCGAACGCCGGCGGTGTGAGGAGGCCGCCGAACGTGGCCGCGAACTGCCCTCCGGCGGAGGCGCTCCCGATGTCCTCCTCGGGGACGACGATCGAGATGAGCGAGTAGTACAGGCCGACGGAGCCGAGCGCGAACAGGCCGAGCAGCGAGAAGACTACGACCGCCTCGACGGGGGTCCCCGCGACGGGAACGAGCAGGAACAGCACGCCGCCGCCGAGCACCTGCACCGACAGGAGCGATCCGACCCTCGTGGACGGTCGCCCCGGGAGGGTATCACCGAGCCACCCAGCGAGAACCCGACCGGCGCTGCTGAACACCTGTAGCGTCGCGAGGACGATCCCCCCGACCGCGACCGCCGCGCCGACGGACTCCTTGACGTAGAGGACGGTGTAGCCCGTCGTCGTGTAGAAGGCGGCCCCGAGGCACGTCCCGGCGACCAGGAGGAGTACGTACCGACGGTTCCCGAGCAGTCCACGGAAGTCCGGGTACGCGGCGTCGGTCGTCCCGCCGCCCGTGTACGTCGCGTAGAAGAGCACGGCGACGGTGAGCCCGATCGCCGCCGCGACGAGGAACCCCATCTGCCAGAAGAACACGCCGACCAGCCCCGTGACGAGGACGGACCCGATCGCGCTCCCGAGCGGCGGTCCGACCTGCTTGATCCCGATCGCCCGGTGCTGGCGCGAGGGCTCGACGTTGTCGAAGATCGCCTTGTTCGTCCCGGGGGTCGCGACCCCGTAGAACGACCCGAGGAGGAACGCCGCGACGAGTACCAGCGCGAACGTGGGCGCGGCGGCGATGAGGGTGACGCCGAGCGCGAGCCCGCACAGCCCGGCGCTCAGGGTCCGGCGCTCCCCGAACCGATCGGTCGCGACCCCGAGCGGGAGGAGGAAGGTCGCGTACCCGAGGGTCAGCGACGTGACGACGAACCCGACGGAGACGGCCGAGAGGGAGAACGCGTCGCGCAACAGGGTCGTCCCGGCGAAAACCGCGTAGTAACAGACGCTCGCGGCGACGTGCCAGCCCGTCACCAGCGAGACGAGTCTCCAGTAGCGGCTCCTCATCCTGACCGTACTACGACCCTGGGTCGGGGGGTACTCATAACTCTACTCGCTCCCGACGACGAGGCGTCCGGGTCGCGAACCCCTCGGCCCCTCCCTATCACAGCACGACCCGGAACAGTGCGTACGACCCGGCCACCGCCAGCGTCGGCGTCAGGACCCACAGCGCCGCGATCCGCTTGACCGCACTGGGGTCGAACAGGCTCTTGCGGTCCAGGTCCGGGGGGCCCTCCTCGCCGATGTCCGGGATCTCGGGCGGCTCGTCGGCGGGTTCCTCGGGCGGGGACTCTCCCCGGGCCAGGTCACCGACGGTCGGACTCGTGGGGGCGTCCTCGGCCCGGGAGGCGACGAGCGCGCCCGTCGAGACCTCGACGTCGGGCTCGCCCAGCGGATCGGGTGCCGCGAGTTCGGCGACCGTCACCGCCCGACTCGCGCGACCCCAGCCCAGCCCGATGATACAGCAGGTGGTGCTCACGGCCAGGCTCGCCGGGATACCGAGGTACGAGAGGACCGTGATGATGGTCCCTCCGACGACGGAGACGACGAGCGCCGCCAGGATGGGGAGTTCGGTGATGTCGTCGCCGACGGTGTCGAGCGTCCGGCGGGCGATGGTGAACCCGCCCAGCCCGAACGCGAAGGCGGCCAGGAGGACGCCCTGATCGACGGTCAGTCAGGGGGCCCCCTTCACCTACCAGGGGGGCGACGGCGTTCGCCGCGTTGGACGCCCCCGCGGAGAACCCCATGTAGCAGGCGATGAGGACGACCGCGAGGGAACCGACGAGGTCCCGGGGCGAGGCCCTGTCGTTGAACCGGGGTCGGGGAACCCGTCCCGAACGGTCAAGTCGGATCAGGTGGGTGTCGAATCGGGTGAACGCGACACGGCGATCGAGATACGGATAGACGTACCGTCCGATGACCGCGCCACAGGCGAAGCCGATCAGCGGGGCGACGATCCACGCCGAGACGATGGTGAACATCAGCGCCTCGTTGAGCGTGCCCGTCGCGAGGCCGAGCCCCACGATGGCCCCGACGGCAGTCATCGACGTCGAGGCCGGAACGCCGTAGATGTTCGAGATCAGCAGCGAGGTGCCGGTGAAGAAGAGGACGCCGACGCTGGCGATCGGCGAGAACTGCGCCGCGGGGACGATGCTGCTGCTCATGGTGTCGATGACGTTCCGCCCGACGGTCCAGGCACCCACGAGCGCGAACGACGTGAACAGCGCCGCGGCGGTCGTCTTCCGCACCAGTCGGCTTCCGACCGACGGACCGAACGCGACGCCGGTCGAGGAGCCGCCGATGTTGAATCCCACGAACACGGCAACGAGAACGCCCGCCGCAGCGAGTACGGTCACCATGAGGTAGGTCCCGTCGGGCCTTCAGACCAGTCGTACAAAGCGGTGTCCACACGGACGGCGGCCCGTGAGCCGTCTTCCCCGACCGGTGTGGCCCGGTAGACGCCTCCACCATGACCGCAGTTACTTCCGCTCCGTCCGCTCGGAGAGCTCCCACTCGCGCGAGGGGGTGTCCGGGTCCCACTCGAGCGACTCGATCTCGCTTCCCTCCTGGAGGATGAACGGGCCGCCGGCCAGGGTCCGGATCGTGATCGTGGCCGCGCGGATGACGTACACCGTCAGGAGGATGTAGGGCGCGAGCGCGATCGTGTAGGCGAGCAGGACGAAGAGGACGAGCGGCGACAGCCCGAAGATGACGATCTCGGGGAAGAGCGACGCGTCGAGCGCCAGGATCACGTAGGACGTGAAGACGATCACGGGAAGCGAGACGAAGAGGAGCCGACTCGAGAGGTACGCGAGCTCGCGCTTGTAGTAGAGCGATTTGAAGTACTCGCGGCCCGTCCCGATGTGCTTGAGCGTGCTGATCAGCTCGCCGATCGCGTCCTGAGCCTCCTCGGAGAGGTCGTCGCCGTACCTGTGCCGCAGTCCCCTCGCGGCGTGGAGCTCCCCCGAGTAGTTGTAGTTCAGGCCGGCCAGGAGCACCCTGAACGAGCCCATCCTCGCCTCCGAGAGGGTGGTCCGTGCGTCCGCGATCTCCCCGGCGACGCTGTCGGCGAACTCCTCGACGTCCGCCCGGAACTCCTCGTCCGGGCTGTCCGCGGCGATCTCGGTCAACCGCACCATCTGGGTGGACAGCGCGTAGAGGACCGCGCTCAGGAAGTCCGCGGGGCGGGCGGGGGTGATCTCGGCTTCGATGTACTCCTCGATCTCCCGGTGGTAGTCCATCGAGGCGTCGATCCGGGTCTGCTGGTCCTCGAGGTCGGTCATCTCCTGGGAGAGAACGACCGAGTTGATCGAGACGACGACGGAGACGAGCAGGATCGCCCCGCTGAGCAGCGCGCTGAACAGCGTCTTCGCGGCGTTGGTCTCGTCGAGCAGGTCCCGCATCTCGAGCGGGTTGACGAATCCCAGCGCGACGAGCCCGGCGTAGACGGCGAACATGGTGACGAGCAGCACCTGCCACCGCGGCGCGGTCAACAGCACCCAGCGCATGACCGCGTTCTCCTCGGGGCGGCGGATCGTCGAACGCATCTCGTCGGCCGAAGGGCTCACCACCGGTAGTGCTCTCCGTGGACGTCCACGCCGGGCGTGTCGACCATTAGTCCCCGGACTCGCGCCAGCCAACTGAAACCACCGGTTTCACTCGCGAGGGTGGATCCCAGCCGCCCCCGCGTCGACGCTCCGCGGTAAAACGACACGTGGACGAACAGTGGTGGGCTTCGCCCGTTCGTCGGTACTATCGCGGCGGGCCCGAGGGACGGTCGGACACTCTCGGCAGTGGATAGTGCGCTGGACGGATCGGTGGATGACCGGGACCCGAGAGCCTACCTCTCGGAGACGATGTCGGCCCAGCCGTCCTCGTAGTCGGCGAAGTAGTTGAAGTCCGCGACCATCTCCGAGAAGTACCACTCGCCGTCCTCGCGGACGTATTCGTCGTCGTAGGTCCCCTGTATCCAGCCCGCCGAACCGTCCTCGAACGTACACGGGACCTCGAAGTACCACCGGCCGGTGGCGGTCCCGTCCGCAACGTCGACCTCCAGGATCGGGTTGTGGAGCATGTGCGAGAGGAATGGATGGTTCGCGCCGACGACGTGCTCGGCGAACTCCCGTATCTCCTCGCGGCCGTCGAACGTCCCCACTGGACCGAAGTCGAGGTGGGCGTCCTCGGTGAACAGCGCGGCGTAGCCGTCCCAGTCCCGGGCGTCGGTCCGGTAGCAGTACGTCGCCCGCAGCTCCTTGATCTCCTCACGGTACTCCAGTCGGGTGAGACGGTCCTCGACGCTCATACTCCGGCTCACAGTCTGGGGAGGGCTCTGATGGCCGCTTCGATGTCCTCGGGTCCCGGGACGACGGCGTCGGCCAGCGGCGGCGAGAACGGGACGGGCGTGTCGTCCACGCCGACGATCGACACCGGCGCTTCGAGGTGGTAGAACGCCTCCTCCTCGATCCGCCGGGCGACGTACGAGCCCGGCCCGCCCTGCATCACCGACTCGTCGGCGACGACGACTCGCCCCGTCCGCTTCGCACTCGCGGCGAGCGTCTCCACGTCGAGCGGTTTCAGGGTTCGGGGACTCACCACCTCGACGCTGATCTCGCCGTCGATCGACTCGGCCACGTCCAGCGCGTGGTGGAGCATGAGCTGGTTCGCGACGACGGTGACGTCCTCGCCCTCGCGCTCGACGGCCGCCTCTCCCAGCGGTACGGTGTAGGACTCCTCGGGGATCTCGGCCTCCCGGTTGTAGAGCTCCATGTGCTCGAAGAACAGCACGGGGTCGTCGGACCGGATGGCGCTCTTGAGCAGCCCCTTCGTGTCGTAGACGGTGTTCCCGAGCACGACGCGGAGGCCCGGCATCCCCAGGAAGAGCCCGTGGAGGCTCTTCGAATGCTGGGCGGCGGCGTTGAACCCCGCGCCGCCGTTCACGGTTCGGACGGTCATCGGCACGGTGGCCTCGCCGCCGAACATATATCTGAACAGGCCGGCCTGGTTCATCACCTGGTCGACGGCCAGCCCCATGAAGTCGGCGTACATGATCTCCGCGACCGGACGACTCCCGGTGAGCGCCGCCCCCGCACTGGAGCCGACGATGGCCTGCTCGCTGATCGGCGTGTCGAACACCCGCTCGTCGCCGAACGCCTCGTGGAGTCCACGTGTGATCCCGAAGCTCCCGCCCGCCTCGGCGACGTCCTCGCCGACGAGGTAGACCGACTCGTCGCGGTCGAGTTCCTCGTGGAGCGCGTCGTTGATCGCCTCGCGCATCGAAGTCCCCTCCCCGCTACCGCCGTCACTCATCGCGAGAGGTCCTCCGCGTAGACGCCCTCGAAGGCCGTCTCCGGGTCGGGCATCTCGCTCTCGCGGGCGAACTCGACGGCCGCCTCGACCCGTTCGCGCGCGTCCTCGCGCATCGACTCGACCTCCTCCTCGTCGATCCCGTCCACTTCGACGAGGTCGGCGGCGAGCGTCGATACGGGGTCGCGTTCCTGCCACCGCTCGACCTCCTCGTCAGTCCGGTATCTCGTCGGATCGCCCTCGTAGTGGCCCCGATAGCGGTAGGTCTCGCAGATCAGCAGCGAGGGCCCCTCCCCGTTCCGTGCCCGCTCGACGGCCCGGCCCGTGGCGTCGTAGACTTCCCCGACGTCCATGCCGTCGACGGTCTCGCTCGGCATCCCGTAGACGTCCCCCCGGGAGGCGAACCCCTCGACGTGGTGCTGCTCTTCGGCCGGCGTCATCTCGCCGTACAGGTTGTTCTCACAGACGAAGATCACGGGAAGGTCGCGGACGCCCGCGAGGTTCATCGCCTCGTGGACCTGCCCCTCGGCCATCGCTCCCTCGCCGAAGAAGGAGACACAGACGTTCTCCTCGCCCCGTCGCCGTATCGAGAGGCCGGCCCCCGTCGCCAGCGTCGGCCCCGCGCCGACGATGCCGTTCGCCCCGAGCATTCCTGCATCTACGTCCGCGATGTGCATGCTGCCGCTCTTCCCGTGACAGTACCCGGTCTCCTTGCCGAACAGTTCGGCCATCATCCGGTCGGGGTCGAGCCCCTTGGCGATGGCGTGACCGTGGCCGCGGTGCGTGCTCGTGATGTAGTCGTCCTCGTCTATCGCCGAGCACGCGCCGACGGCGACCGCCTCCTGGCCGACGTAGAGGTGGACGAACCCCGGGAGTTCGTTGTTCTCGAAGAGCTCGCTCACCCGCGTCTCGAACTCGCGGATCAGGAGCATCTCGCGCAACTGCTCGATCGCCCGGTCGCCGTCCCGCGATGTACCGTCCGGCATGGTGTACCTCCCCCGTGTGGCGGACTAAAAGGTATGCTTCGTCCCGGGGTTCCGGGATTCGAACGTTCGGGACGGCCGCCACACGATTCCTCCGGAGATCCGGTCCCGGACTACTCCCCGCCGAACTCGGGGTCGCGCTTCTCGACGAACGCCGCCATCCCCTCCTCCTTGTCGGGGGTCTCGAACGCGAGCGCCGCGTACGCCGCCTCGAGTTCGAGCCCCGTCTCCAGCCCCGCCCGGGCTTCGTTGATGCTCCGCTTCGCGAACCACTGGGCGTGGGGCGCGCCCGCGGCGAGCTCCGCGGCGAGTTCGTACACGCGGTCGTAGAACCCGTCGTCGTCGATCACCTCGTTGACGAGGCCGATGTCGGCGGCCTCGGGTGCGGGGACGTGCCGTCCGGTGAGGACGAGTTCTTTGGCCTTCAGGTAGCCCACGAGGTGGGTGAGCCGCTGTGTCCCGCCGGCACCGGGGATGATACCCAGACCGATCTCCGGCTGGCCGAAGCGGGCGCTCTCCGCGGCGAGTATCAGGTCGCACGTCATCGCGATCTCCGTCCCGCCGCCGAGCGCGACGCCGTTGACCGCCGCGATGACGGGCACGCGAGCGCCCTCGATGGCGTCCTCGACGTCCGCCATCGTCTCGCGGAACCCGCCGAGCCAGTCGGTGCTCGACTGCTCGCGGAACGCCTTGATGTCGCCGCCGCCGACGAACGCCCGGTCGCCCTCGCCGGTCAGGACGACACAGCGGGTCTCCCCGGCGAGTTCGTCGACGGCCTCGGCCAGTTCCTCCAGCACCTGCGGGTTCACCGCGTTCATCGCCTCGGGCCGGGACACCGTGACCGTCCCGACGTCGCCGTCGCGCTCGACCGTGACCGTCTCGTAGTCGCTCATCCGTCCGGCGTTCGCCGGGTCGCCCCATAACGGTTCCCCGCCCCGTGGCGCACGGCGAGAACGCTCCGCGGGGGCCTACCTTTCGACCGCCAGCGAAGGGAATAAGCGTGTCTCGCCACTCGTCCGAGACAGACATGGACGAGCGCGACTCCAGAGAAGGCACCGGGGACGGGTCGCAGGACGGCGTCACCGAGCGGGAGGTCGGCCAGGCGACAATCGTCTACGAGGACCCCGACGGGGGACAGATATCGGTGCAGGTCGACAACGACGGGATCGCCTACTTCCAGGACCACTGGATCGTCCGGACGGGCGAGACCGACGAGGGACACGACACCGTCCGGCGGATCCCGAGCCACCGGGTCTACTACGTCGAGCGCGACGTGGAGGAGTTCAAACAGGAGGTCCAGTCGCTGCGGAACCAGGTCGAGTCGCTCGCCAGCGAGGTGAAGTCGCGGTTCTCCTCCGGCGAGAGCGACGAGGAGCGCGGTCGGGACGACCGGTTCGACGACCAGGACGCCTGGTGAGCACGAGCACGGGCGCTCCCCCGCATCCTTCAGGGTCGCTGCTCCGGCCGTCCCGGCCACGGAACGGCGAACCGGGGAGGATGCGCGAAGCGTACCGCCGGACTCGGCTCCCGCTCAGTACGACCGCGGCAGGCCGAGCACGTTCGTTCCGACGAACGCCTTCACGAGTTCGTCGCTGACCGGTGCGACCCGCGCGAGCCGGACGTCGCGGTAGAGCCGCTCGACGTGGTACTCGTTGGCGAACCCCATCCCACCGAGGGTCTGGACGGCGCGGTCGGCCGCGTCGAAGCCGGCGCGGGCAGCCATGAACTTCGCCGCGTTCGCCTCCATCGAGCAGTCCTCGCCGGCGTCGTACAGCGAGGCGGCCTTGTAGACCATCAGCTTCGCCGTCTCGAGCTCCATCTTCGACTCGGCGAGCGGGAACTGCACGCCCTGGTTCTTCCCGATGGGTCGCTCGAACGCCTCGCGCTCGCCCGCGTAGTCGACCGCGAGGTCGAGCGCGAGTTCACCCGCCGAGAGCGGGATCGCCGCCCAGATGATCCGCTCGGTGTTGAGCGTCCCGAGCAGGTGGTAGAACCCGCGGCCCTCCTCGCCGAGGAGGGCATCCTCCGGGACGCGAACGTCGTCGTAGACGACCTCGCAGGATCCCAGCGCGCGCATGCTGAGCTTGTCGATCTTGCTCGTCGAGATCCCATCGGAGTCGCTCGGGACGACGAACAGCGAGATGCCCTCGTGGCGCTTGCCGTCGCCCATCGGGGAGGTACGTGCGAGCGTGACGATGTAGTCCGAGACGTGCGCGCCGGTCGTCCAGATCTTCGTCCCATTGATGACGTACTCGTCGCCCTCCTTCTCCGCGGTGGTCTCGATCCCCGCGGTGTCCAGCCCCGCGCCGGGCTCGGTGAGCCCGAGACAGACCATCGCGCCGTCGGCGATCTCCGGCAGGAGACGTTCCTGCTGTGACTCCGTGCCGTGCTCCTGGATCGAGATGCCCCCGAACACCGGGCCGAGCGTGAGGAGGTTCGGCCCGCTGACGCCGCCGCCGCGCCGCCCGAGCGCGAGGGCGACCGCGACGACCTCCTCCATCCCGAGACCCTCCCCGCCGAACTCGGTCGGTACCGTGAGCCCCATGAACCCCGCCTCGGTCAGGTCGTCCCACATCTCGCGGGGGAACTCCTCGGTCTCGTCCTTCTCACGCCAGTACTCGAGCCCGTAGTCCTCGGCGATCTCCCCGGCCAGCCGCTGCATCATCTCCTGCTCCTCGGAGAGCCTGAACTCCATCGACCTCCCTTCCGTGGCCGGGTGTTAGTCTCTTTCGTCGGGGGTAGTGGTCGGGTGCGATCGGTCGAGTTCGATCTCGGGATCCCGCAGGCCGGCTACCGTGCCCGCGAACCTCGACTCCCGGCAGGCCGCGTAGGTCAGTCGACTGAGCGTCGCCGGCGAGTCCCCCTCGTCTCCCTGGACGCCGACGACCGGTCGGTCGCCCCCGAGTCGTACCTCGAACGCCGGGACCGGCCAGCCGTGGACGGCCGCCACCTCCCGGGCCCGATCGGCGAGATCGGCCGCGACCGCGGCCTCGATGGACTCCAGATCGTCGGAGCCGCTCGTCGGCGATCTCGGCCGAGTACCCGTGTCACCGCTCCCGCTCCCCACCCCGGCGGCGGCCCGCTCGGCGACGACGACGCTCGGCGATTCGAGACCCCCCGTCAGGGTGTCGAGGAACCGGGCGGCGTCGGCCCCGTCGGCCACCCGATGGTCGAACGTGAGCGACAGCGTACACGATCCCTCGACGACCCGTCCGACGCCGAGTATCGCCACCTGCGGCGGGTCGAGTATCGGGTCGAACGAGTCGACGCCGAACGGGCCGAGGTTCGACACGGTGAACGTCCCGCCCTTGAGATCGTCCATCCCGTGGCGACCGTCGAGGACGGCGTCGGTGAGCCGGCGGCGCTCGCGGGCGATACCCGCGAGCGTCCGGCTACCCGCGTCGCGGACGACGGGCGTGAGCAGGCCGGCCGCCGCGTCGACGGCGACGGCGACGTTCACCTCCTCGATCAGCCTCAGCGCCTCGCCCTCGTACCAGGCGTTGAACTCGGGATGCCGTTCGAGCGCGCGGACCACCGCCGCGACGAGCAGGTCGGTGAACCCGACGGTCGTCTCGCTCTCCTCACGCCTACTCGACGACGCGCGTTCCAGTTCCTCCACGGTCTCGAACGCCCGCTCGACGTCCACCTCACGATTCAGAGTCACCTGTGGGGCGTCGCGCGCCGACCGGGACATCCGCTCGGCGACCGTTCGACGGACGCCCGCGAGTTCCCGCTCCTCCGAGACGGTGACGCCGAGCCGCGAGGGGTCACGCGGCGGCGGTCCCGCGATGCCGTGTGCCTGTCCACCAGTTCCGCTTCCCGGCGACCGGGTCGCCGCCCCCGCGTCCGTCGCTCCGGCGGCCGCGCGGACGTCGGACTCCGTCACCCGACCGTCCGCGCCGGTGCCCTCTACGGCCCCCGGGTCGACGCCGAGTTCGCGCGCCAGCCGACGGGTGCTCGGGGGGAGGAACATCGGGCCGTCGGTCGGGGTGGCCGGCTCCGGGTCCGGTTCCCCGTCGACATGCTCCTCGACGTCGGCGATCAGGACCGCACCGTCGGGTCCCGTCCCCTCGACGGCTCCGAGGTCGATCCCCTCTTCGCCGGCTAGCCGTCGCGCACCCGGCGCGGCGCGGATCCCGTCCGTCTCGGACGCTCGTTCCTCGTCGTCCTCGGAGGCTCTCGTGCCTGCGGCCACCTCCGTTCGATCCGCGGATTCTCCCTGCAGGGCGGCTCCCTCGCGGTCGCCGTCCGCTCCGTCGGGTTCGATCCGGCTCCGCGGCGGCGGCGCGTCACCGAGGCCCTCGTCCGGGCCGAGCACGACCCCGATCAGCGTCCCGGGAGGGACCTCCGCGCCCTCCTCGACGTCGACCCGGGCGAGGGTGCCGTCCCGCTTCGCCACCACGTCGGCCGCGGCCTTCTCGGACTCGACGACGGCGACGACCTGATCGGCCTCGACGGGGTCGCCCTCGTCCACGACCCACTCGGCGAGGAGCCCCGTCTCCATCGTGTTGCCCATCATCGGCATCCGCAGCGCCTGGACCATCCTCCGGCACTCCAGACCCGAGCGAGAAAAGGGTAGCGCCACCGCCGACCGCGGGGTGGATGCGGGCGAGCTGGCGGCGTCCTCTCCTCAGGCGACCTGCCGTCGCTCCTCGAACCGCCTCGTGATCCCCTCGGACTCGACGGTGGTGACGATGGTGATCCACCCGCCCTTCTGCTTGATCGAGAGCGCCTCGAAGTACGAGAGCGAGACGCGCTCGGTCGCGGTCGTCGACCCCTCGGGTTCGAGCGTGCCGACGTCGCGTCGACCCTCCCACACCCGTGCGTCCTCCCCGGTCGAGTTCCCAGCGTAGATACGGGTGGTGACGACCACGTCGTTCGCGGTCGCGTCCCGGTTGTTCGTCAGCCGAACCGTCACGTCCCGACAGGTGTTCCCGCAGTTCTCGGTGCGCAGCACGTCGAAGCCGTACGGCGGAGGGGCCGGGGTATCCGCGCTCGCCCCGCCGTCCGAGCCATCGTTCGATCCGCCGCCACCGCCGTCGCCCCCGGATCCGGCCGAACCATCGGAGCCACCCGATCCACCCGAACCGCCCGGGTCGTCCGAGTCGCCGTCCGGTGCCGGCGTCGCGGTCGCCAGCCCCCGCTCCGGCGGGCCCGCGTCGAGCGGGCCGACACCCGAGGTGAGCGTCAGGGCTCCGGCGAGCGCGACGGTCAGCAGTGCCGCGACGGTGGCGACCAGGATCGTACCGTTCGTCCGACCGCCACCGGAGGGGTCGGTCATCGTCCCTCCCTGGGTACCGAGGTAGCAAAAGGCGACTGCCTGCAACGAACGCTGTGTGCGAGCACCGAGACCTGGGGAAAACCGCCGGGCGGGGGCCGGTTTCAAGCCCTCCCCGCGAGGGATGTGCGCATAAACGTCGTGGGCATCGACCGGGTGGTATAGTAGCGTTTGGAAGTCTTTACTCACGGGCGGGGGGAACGTCCCCGCCTGGAGCGTGTCATCGGTTCCAAACGCTACTATTGTCGGTCGCTCGTGGACCGACAGCCCGCTCGCACAAAGGGTAATACTCCCGGCCCGGAGGGTGGGGCCATGCGCCAGGCCAACTTCGGCTACATCGTCCGGAAGAAGTCCTACTACCACCCGGAGAAGGTCGCCATCGTCGAGGGGTCGACCCGCGAGGAGTTCACCTACGGCGAACTCGAACGTCGCTCGAACAGCGTCGCACGGGCGCTCCGAGAATGCGGGATCGGCCAGGGCGACCGCATCTGCGGGCTGTTCCGCAACTCCGTCGAGTTCTTCGACCTCTTCTTCGCGACCTGCAAGCTGGGTGCCGTCGTCGCGCCGTTCAACTACCGGCTCTCGGTCGACGAACTCCGGTACCTGAAGGGTGACGTCGATCCCGACCTGTTCGTCTACGAGGGTGTCTTCGGGGGGAAGGCCGCGGCGCTCGCCGGGGACGTTCCCGCGGTGCGCGTCGGAGAGGCGACGGACGACGGGGGGGTCGACGCCGAGGACTGGTCCGCGTTCTACGACTACGACGAGAGCGAGGTAGAGGTCGCGGAGGGTTTCGACGACCCGGCGATACTCCTCTACACGAGCGGGTCGACCGGCCGACCCAAGGGCGTGCCCATCAGCCACAAGAACCTCTTCTTCTCGTCGGTGAGCTACCTGGTCGACACGGAGCTCGACAGTGGCGACGTCACGGTCACCTCCAGTCCGATCTTCCACGTCGGCGGGCTCAACATCTTCACCCTCCCGCTGATCCACACGGGCGGGACGGTCGTCCTCCAGCGGGAGTTCGACCCCGTCGAGACCTGGGAGATCCTCGCCGAGTACGACGTGACGAAGCTGTTCGCCATCCCGACGATGCTCAACGCCATGGTCGGTACCGAGGGCTGGCGCGAGCACGACCTCTCGGCGCTCGACCTCGTCGTCGGGGGCGGTGAACCCGTCCCGAGCGAACTCAAGCGGGCGTTCGACGACATCGGCGTCCCCTGCGTGGCCGCCTACGGGCTCACCGAGACGACCGACGGCTCGCTCGTCCTCCGCCCGGAACACGCGATGGCGAAGGGTCCGAAGTGCAACGGGAAGACGTTCACCCACGTCGACGCGAAGGTCGTCGACGAGGACGGCGAGGAGTGCCCGCCGGGCGAGGCCGGCGAACTCCTCCACCGCGGGCCGACGGTCGCCGAGAGCTACCTCGGTCGACCGGACGAAACCGAAGAAGCGTGGCGCGACGGCTGGCTCCACTCGGGCGACATCGCCGAGGTGGACGAGGATGGCTTCTACCACATCCACGGCCGGATGGACGACATGATCATCTCCGGGGGGGAGAACGTCTACCCGAGCGAGGTCGAGGAGGCGCTCTACTCCCACCCCGAGATCTCGGAGGTCGTGGTGTTCGGGGTGCCGGACGAGCAGTGGGGTCAGGTCGTCAGGGCGGTCATCGCCACTACCCACGGCGAGGAACTCGACTACGAGGCGCTCCGGGAGTTCCTCGACGACCGACTCGCCCGGTTCAAGCACCCGCGAGAAGTGGAGTACGTCGAGGAACTGCCCAAGAGCGGCACGGGGAAGATCGAGCGGTCGGCCGTGCTGGATCAACACGGTCCCGAGTGAGGGTGTTCCCAGGACGTCCAGGCCGAAACATCGGGTGGGACTGAAAGGGGCCGGCGGTTCGAGGAAGGCAGGCGACGTAAGCACCGTAGCGCGAGCGGAGCGAGCGGGAGGAGCGCAACGAGCCTCCCGACTCGAACCGCCGGGGGCTTTCGAGATGTTCCCTGATCCCGCTGGTGACGAAGACACCTCGAAAGCCCCGACCGATACGCTCCCGTGACTCGCTGCGCGCCTCGCCACACTCCGTTCGGCTGCGGTGCTTGCGTCGTCGGGGTTCGCGTAGCGTGGGTTGCCGGCGGAGCCGGCAACCGCATAGCGTGGCGGCGAAGCCGCCACGCGCGGCCCCTTTCAGTCCCACCCGCCGTTCCACACGACCGGTCTCGGGCACCACCCACAAGGCGGGGACAAACGTTTTCGCCGGGCCACCGGAGCAGAGTCCATGCGACTCGAAGACGAGACGGTCGTCGTCACGGGCGCGAGCTCAGGGCTCGGGCGGGCGACCGCGCTCCTGGCCGCCGAAGAGGGCGCGAAGGTGGTCAATGCCGACGTGACGCGGGAGCCCCGATACGACGAACAGCCGACCGACGCGGCGATCGAGGAGGCGGGTGGCGACGCGATCTTCGTCGAGACGGACGTGACCGATCTCGACGCGGTGGCTTCGGCTATGGACGCCGCGACCGAGACGTTCGGGAGCCTCGACGCCGTCGTCAACAACGCCGGCCGGGCCGAGTCGTACGCGATCACCGAAACCGACGCGGAGAACTGGGCGAGCATCGTCGAACTCAACCTCACGGGCGTCTACCACGGCACGCTCGCCGCCGTCGAGCGGATGCTCGACGCGGATGGCGGGAGTATCGTGAACGTGGCGAGCGTCTTCGGCGTCGTCGGCGCGCCGAACTCGGCGTCGTACAGCGCGGCCAAGGGCGGGGTCATCTCGCTCACCCGGCAGGTCGCCCGTGACTACGCCCGGAAGGGGATCCGCGTGAACTCGGTCTCGCCGGGGTTCGTCGACACGCCGATGCTCCGCGAGGACACCCACGACGGTACCGTCGAGTTCGCCGAGAACTACACCCCGATGGGCCGGGTGGGCCAGCCCGAGGAGATCGCCGAGGGAATCGTCTACCTCGCGGGCGACGGTGCCTCGTTCGTCACCGGACAGAACCTCGTCGTCGACGGCGGGTTCGGGATGACCTGAGGTCGACAGCGTTCGGGGACGAGATCCGATCCCCGCGAACGTACCCCGTACGCAGTATCCGTAGCCCGTGACGAGGCTGGTGGAGATAAGTACGTGTACGTCTAAGGGTAGACGTATGGGGACGAAGAGCCTGACCATCACGGAGGAGGCGTACGCCCGATTGCGGGAACACAAGCGGGAGGGCGAGAGCTTCACGGAGACGATCCTGCGCCTCACCGGAGCCGAGCACGACCCGCTGGAGGGGTTCGGTGCGATGCGGGACGTCGAGGGGTTCCGCGAGGCCGTCGACTCGACACGCGACGAACTGGATACGGATCTCCGGAACCGGCGGGCCCGATGATCGCCGTCGATACGTCGTTCCTGATCGACTATCTCGACGGTGTGGGTGCGACCCGTGAGTTCCTGGAAGACCGCCGGAACACCCCGTTTTTCGCTCCGTCGCTCGTACTGTTCGAGGTGTATCGGGGCGGCGGGCGGACCGAGGGGCAGGCAGGGATCGAACGGGTGGCGTCGGCGCTGGAGTGGGTCGACCCCCTCCCGCTGACCGACGCGACTGCACGCGAGGCAGCGCTCGTCGAGAGTGAACTCCTCGACGCGGGACACCCGGTAAACCTCGGTGACGTCCTCATCGCGGGGACGTGTCGGCACCACGGGGCTGGGATCGTCACACGCGACGAGCACTTCGACCGTGTCGACGGCCTAGACGTCATCACCTACTGACGACGGCTCGCGTACCCCGACCTCCCGGCTTCCGGACCACTGCCCCATCCCAACCCCACCCCGAGCATCCACCACAGTCATATCACCACCCCCGTCAACGGGAGGCATGGATACGGTGGACGTGGACATCGATCTCGGCACCTACGACAGCTACGAGGCGGCCTACGAGGGGTTCGAGTGGGACGTCCCCGAGACGTTCAACGTCGCGGAGGCGGTCTGCGGGCGGTGGGCCGACGCCCCCGACGGCAAGCGGCGGGTCGCGCTGTTCTACGAGGGCGAGGACGGACGACGGGAGACGTACACGTTCTGGCGGATGCAGCGCGAGGCGAACCGCGTCTCGAACGCACTCGCCGACATCGGCGTCGGGCGGGGCACCCGCGTCGGGATCGTCCTCCCACAGCGTCCGGAGAACCTGATCGCCAACCTCGCCGTCCTCCAGATGGGCGGTATCGTCGTCCCCCTCTCGGTCCTCTACGGGAGCGAGGGCCTCCGCTACCGGCTCGATCACTCCGAGACGGAGGTCGTGATCGTGGGCGAACAGCGGGCGGGGCTGGTCGAGGAACTCCGTCCGGGCCTGGACGCCCTCGAATCGGTGATCACCGTCGATGCGCCCGACGTGGGTGACCACACCTGGGAGGAAGCGGTACGGTCAGCCCCCCCGGAGTTCGATGCCGTCGAGACGGGTGCCGAGGACTCGGCCTACGTCATCTACACCAGCGGGACGACCGGGAAGCCGAAGGGCGCACACCACGCCCACCGACAGGTTCTCGGGTACGTCCCCGGCTGGCAACTCATCAACGAGTTCCCCGACGAGTCGGCGGTCCACTACTCCCCGTCGGGGTGGGCGTGGGTCGGGGGGCTGTTCGCCGTCGTCTGGGGTGCCTGGTTCCACGGGCAGCCGGTCGTGGGATACGGTGGCGACTTCGAGCCCGAAGCGGTCTACCGGGTGCTCGACGAGTACGGCGTGACCCACACGCTTCTGACCCCGACGATGGTCCGCATGATGCGCGAGGTCGACTATCGAGGGGAACTCGACGTGGAGGTCGTCCCCAGCGGCGGGGAGAAGGTCTCGCGGGACGTCCACCGGTTCGTCGAGGAGGAGTGGGGCGCGGTCGTCAACGAGATCTACGGGCAGACCGAGTGTAACTTCCTCGTCGGGACGAACCACGAGCTGATGGAGATGAACTACGAGGCGACGGGCAGGCCCGTTCCCGGTCACGTCGTCTCGGTCGTCGACGAGGGGACCGGCGAGGAGCTCCCCCCGAACGAGATCGGTCACATCGCCGTGAAACGCCCGAACCCCGGGATGTTGCTCGACTACTGGCACCAGCCGGAGCTGACCGAGGAGCTGTTCGTCGGCGACTGGATGCTCACCGGCGACGCCGGCTCGTTCGACGAGGACGGCTACCTCCACTACGAGGGCCGGGCCGACGACGTCATCATCACCGCGGGGTATCGCGTCAGTCCGCTAGAGGTCGAGGACACGCTCCGCGAACACGAGGCGGTGGCAAACGCCGTCGTGATCGGCGTCGACGACGAGGAGCGCGGACAGGTCGTGAAGGCGTTCCTCAACCTCGAACCCGGGTTCGACCCCTCCGAGGAACTCGCAGAGGAGGTGCGGACGTTCGTCCGCGAACGCGAGGCCGCCTACAAGTACCCTCGACAGGTCGAATTCGTCGAGGAGTTCCCGACGACGGTGACGGGGAAGGTCCAGCGCCGGAAGCTGAAGGACTGAACCCGTTCCTCCGCTTCCAGGGACCGAAAGCCCGCCACGGGCCCGAACCGCGGCACGCCGACTCGCCCTCAGAATCTTTATGCGGACGGCATCGGCACCCCGAGGTATGACACTCGACGCGTTCTCGCTGGAGGACCGGGTCGCCATCGTCACCGGCGGGAGCCGCGGTATCGGCGAGGCCGTGGCCGTCGCCATGGCCGAGGCCGGCGCGGACGTGGTTCCCGTCGCGCGTTCGGAGGACGCCCTGGCCGAGACGGTCGAGCGTATCGAGGCCGCCGGAGGCGCGTCGATGCACCGCACCCTCGACGTGACCGACCGCGCGGCCGTGGAAGCCACCTTCGAGGCCGTCGAAGAGGAGCTCGGACCCGTCGACGTCCTGGTGAACAACGCCGGCGTCAACCCGTTCTTCGGGAACGCCCGCAAGCTCGACATGGAGACATGGGAGTGGATCCTCCAGGTCAACCTCACCGGCGCGTTCGGCTGTGCCCAGGAGTTCGGTCGACGGGTCGCCGACCGGGAGGGGACCGGCTCGATCGTCAACGTCGCCAGCGTCGGGGGCGTCGTCGCGCTCCCCTACCAGGTCCCCTACACCGCCTCGAAACACGCGATGGTCGGGATGACGAAGTGTCTCGCCGTCGAGTGGGCACCCGAGATCCGGGTGAACGCGCTCGCGCCGGGCTACGTGAAGACCGCGTTCACCGAGGGCGTCCGCGAGAACGAGTCCATCCGACAGGACCTCCTCGAGGACATCCCCCAGGACCGCTTCGCCGAACCCGAGGAGATCGCGGACGTCGCCGTCTACCTGGCCAGCGACGCCGCCGCCTACGTCACCGGCGAGGTCCACGTCGCCGACGGCGGGATGGCGGCGCAGTAACCGGCGGGAACCGGCGCTCTCCCTCGCGGTCGGCCTCGACCCGCGCCGTCGGACTCGCCTCACGAGAGCGTGCCGTACACGAGCCGGAGCGCGCTGACGAGGAGGACCAGCCGGACGAGGACCTCGAACCTGTCCGCCGGGATGTGCCGTCGGAGACGGACGCCGGCGAGGACGCCGAGGAACAGCGGCGAGACGAACGCCGCGCCGAGGAGGAGTTCGGTCCGTCCGAAGACGTCGCCGGCCCAGAGCGCCGTTATCCGGACGGAGTTGTTGAGCGCCAGCAGCACGACGAGGAGGAGCGTGAACGCGTCGCGTTCGAGCCCGCGGGCGTCGAGGTACGCCGCCAGCGGGAGCCCGCCCATCCCGAGCGCGCCGCCGAGCACTCCCGTTGCGCTCCCGACGACGTACTCCGACCACGCCTCCCTCGCGTAGGTCGCCAGCGTCTCCCCGCCCGAGCGCTGCGTGAGGAGGAGGTAACAGAGCACGCCGACCCCGACGACGAGCGAGAGCAGGTCGGCCGGGAGCGTGATCAGCCCGACGGCACCGACGATAGTCGTGAGGAAGACCACGGCGACGAGCCGCCACCGCGGGCGGATCACCGCCCAGGAGAGGCCGTCCCGCCAGACGATGACGAGGTTCGCGATCAGCATCGGTATCGAGAACGCCGCGATGGCCGCCCTGGGATCGAACACCTGGACGAGCACCGGGATCGACACCAGCGCCGGCCCGAATCCGAGGACCCCCTTGACGAGCCCGGCGAGGATCAGCACCCCACCGACGACACTCAGGAGCAGTACGCTACTGCCTCCCGTCTCGATCATCGGCGAACGATACCCCCGACCCGCGACTCGTCGGGATCCCCTCGTTCGACGACCGACTCGATCCCCGGTGTCTCCCCCACGTCGAATCCTCTCATCTCGAACGTGATTCCTCCCCGCCCCTGGGGTCATGTACGTGCCGGTTCCGCCAAGATATGACTCGGTTGGCTCGGCGCAGACCGGGGAGTGATGGATGCCTCAGGGGTCGGAATTCCCCCGGTGACAGACTCACTCCCCGCGGAGGAACGCGACGACCTCGTCGGCGTCGGCACCGATCCCCCCGCCCTGGGCGACGGTGGGCGAGCCGCCACCGCCGCCCCCGAACTCGCCCGTGACGTCCTCGACCACGTCGCCGGCGTCGACCTCGCCGGTCGTCCCCACCGCGAGGGTGCCGTCGGGGGAGACCAGCGCGACCACGTCGGCGGCCTCCCCCGAGAGCGACCGGACCTGCTCGGCGAGTTCGTTCGCGTCGAGGCCCTCCAGCGAGCCCACGAGCCAGGTGTGCCCGTCGCGCTCGACCGCCTCCTCGCGGAGGCGTTCGACCTCCGCGGCGACCAGTTCGTCCTGGAGGTCGCTCAGCTGTGATTCGAGCTCCTCCCGGGTGGACTGGAGCCGCTCGACGGCGTCGGGGAGGCCCTGCACGCTCGTCCCGAGGGACCGGGCGGCGGCCATCGTCGCCCGCCTGTCCGCGGCGCGGCGCTCGATCCCGTCGGGGCCGACGGCAAACTCTATGCGTGTACGGCCCTCACCGGGGTTCGACCGTTCGAGCACCGTCACAGGTCCGATCTCCCGGGTGTTCCCGACGTGTGTCCCCCCGCAGGCCGCGACGTCCCAGTCGTCGACGGTGACGATCCGCACCCGGTCGTAGCCCGAGACGCCCTCCTCGGTCTTGGTGTTGAACGCGACCTCCTCGCGGGAGAGCGCCTCCTCGCGCGGGACCGTCTCCCAGGAGACGGCGTGTGACTCCCAGACTGCGCGGTTGGTGAGCCGTTCGAGTTCGACCAGCGCCTCGTCGTCGACGTCGCCCTCGGTGGTGAGGTCCACTCGCACCTTCTCGTCCGTGATGCCGAATCCGCCGTAGCCGAGGTCCTCGAACAGCCGCCGGCCGGCACCGTAGAGGACGTGGCTCGCGGTGTGGGCCCGCATGCAGTAGGTCCGGAAGGTCGCGTCGACGTGGCCCGTGACCGTCCCGCCCACCTCGGCGTCCAGCGGTTCGGCGAGGTAGTGGACGACGCCCTCGTCGGTCGACTGGACGTCCTCGACGCGGACGCCCTCGATAGTGCCCCTGTCGGCCGGCTGGCCGCCCCCCTCGGGGTAGAAGTAGGTCTCGTCGAGGACGACCTCGCGGCCGTCGGCCTCGACGGTCGACTCGAACGACAGCGTCTGCGGGTCCTCCGGAGCCTTCGACTCGGCCATAGGTACCGGGACGTCCCCGGGGTCCTAAAATCAGGCCTCTTCGGACAGTTCGACGTTCAGCCGCTCCTCGAGGGCGGTGATGAGCGACCCGCCGATCCCGGCGCGGTTCGCCCGTCCCTGCTCGACGGCGAGCACGTCGGCCTCGTCGACGCCCATCTCCGCCGCGAGTTCGTCGGCCTGGAGGCCGGCCTCCTGCCGGGCGTCAGCCAGCCGCTCGCCGTACCCCCTGACGAGGTACGGGAGCGGGTCGTCGTCGTAGTCGGTCCCCTCCTCCTCCCAGTGTTTCGGATCGCCCTTCCGTGCGTCGTCGAGCCGGGCCGCGTTCCTGGCGGCGCGGCGCTTGCGGTCGGTCTCGTCGCCCGACTCCTCGTCGCGAGTCCTCGACGGCTCGGCGTCCTCTGCGTGTCGCGCACACTCCGCACAGACCTCCAGGCGGGCACCGGCGACGGTCGCCGTGCGGAGGTTCCCCCCCTCGGCTCCGCAGAGCTCGCACGACCCGCCGGAGTCGCCACCGACCCCCCCGGTCGAGTACTTGGCCATACCCCCACGGATTCGATGCGGCTACTTGAACCCCCCGCTCGCGGATACCGGCGATACCCGCGGCGTGAGGGGGTTCAGGTCACGGAGCCGGTCCCACCGTCGGACGGCGAGGGCTCCGCCGAAGCTCGTAGGGGTTATCGTAGCCGGCCGGAGGATTCGACTCGCTGGTACGGGTCGAGCGGCGTGGTCCTGGGACGAGGTACGAGTGACGACGATAATCCCTATCAGACGTCGACGCGGAACGGCGCGAACTCGCCGAGCCGCTCGGCCAGCCGACCCATCAGCGTCGCCACCTGATCCAGGTCGCGCGTGTCGACGACCTCCACCGGCGTGTGCATGTAGCGGTTCGGCAGCCCGAGGTCGAGCGTCGGCGTCCCACCCCGCGAGGTGTAGAATTTCACCGCGTCGGTGCCGCCCCCGCTCCCCGCGGCGACGAGCTGGACGTCGAACCCCTCGTCGTCGGCCACCATCCGTGCGGCCTCGACGAGCACCGGGTGGTTCTGGGTCCCGCGACCGAGGACCGGCCCACCGCCCAGCTCGACGGGCGAGGTCTTGTCGCCCGGGGCCTCCGGGTAGTCCGTCGCGAAGGTGACGTCCACGCCGACGAAGACGTCGGGGTCGAGGTCGAACCCGACCATCTCCGCACCGCGGAGGCCGACCTCTTCCTGAACCGTCGAGACCGCGTACACCGTGGCGTCGGTCCCGGCCTCGACCGCCCGGCGGAACCCCTCGGCGGCCGCCCAGGTCCCCGTCCGGTTGTCCATCCCGCGGCCGGCGAGCCGACGCCCCGCCAGGTCCACCACGTCCGAGGAGAACGTGATCGGGTCGCCGACCGAGACGAGTTCGTGCGCGGCCTCGCCGTCTTCGGTTCCGATGTCGACGTACTGCTTCGAGATCTCCTTCACGTCGTCCTCGTCGCCCTCGCGGAGGTGGATGGCGTTCTGTCCGATGACACCCTCGACCGGTCCCTCGGAGCCGTGGACGGTGACGTGCTGGCCGCGAGTGACCGTCCGGTCCGACCCGCCGATGCGCGAGAGTCCGACGAACCCCTCCTCGGTGATCTCGCGGACCATCAGCCCGATCTCGTCGGCGTGTCCCGAGAGCGCGATCGACCCCTCCCCGTCCCCCTCGTACGTCGCGACGGCGTTCCCGTAGGCGTCGGTCCTGATCTCGTCGGCGAACGGCTCGACGTAGTCCAGCCAGACACGCTGGCCGGGGGCCTCGAACCCCGAGGGGCTCGGGGTCCGGAGCAGCCCGTCGAGGAACTCCCGCTGTGACTCGTCCATGGGTGTTCTGTTGCCCACTCCGGTATGAACCCTCCCGAAGCGACCCGACGCGATACTACCCGCTGACGAGTCCTGCACAACGCATATCCCGTTCGCCCACCTGGTCGGGGATATGGCTGACTTCACCCTCCTGGAGGTCGACGTCGACGTCGGATCGGTGACCGCGAAGGCCCACGCCTACGCCCCGTTCGCGAAGGCGGTCCACGAGGGGACCCCTGAGGTGGACGAGGAGCCAGGGACGGGCGTGGCCGTCGAGACGGAGGAGTCCGACGGCGGTCGCTCGAAGGCCAAGCTCGCGGCCGCACTCGTCGGGCTCGTCTTCCTCGTCGTCGCGGCCGTTGTCCTCAGGCGACGGTTCACCGAAGAGGACGAGGGCGACGAAATCGACGACGTCGACCGGGCCGAGGTCGCCATCGAGTGAGCGACCGGACCTCGCCGTAACCGGCTGGTGCCGGTCCGCTCGGCATCTACCGGAGCCACAGCCGGCTGTCCTGCGTGTGTCAGACTGCAGGGGACCCGATAGCCCACCTCCCGTCCCCACCGAAGGGAGGTCCCACCTCCCGTCACTCGTACTGTCGAGGGACTCACCCCCACCGAGTGAGGGGAGTATCTGAGCGATGCTACGCACCGAACGCCGACGAGACGAGTCTCGATTCGGCCTTCCGGAGGTGTTCGGCCGCGGTGCTCGGCGCACAGCCGAGCGCCTCCGCGACCTCGGCGTGACCGGCCTCCCGCGGGATCTCGTAGTACCCCAGTTCGACCGCCGCCCGGACGGTCTCGCGCTGGCGCTCGGTGAGGAGCGTCTCGACGGCCTCGGCCGTCGCGTCCAGACCGCTCACCTCCTCGACGGTCACGTCCACCGGGTCGGGGACGCTCTCGACCGCCGCCTGGAGTTCCGCGTCCGGGCCGAACAGCGAGAACGCCACCGTCCCGTCCTCGCGGTACCGGATGGGCGGGACGACGATCAGTCCGCCCCGCGTGATAGGGCCGAACAGGTCGCCAAGCGCCTCCGTCGTAGCGTCCCGGACGTAGACGTAGAACGCCTCCTCACCCGTTCGTTCGATGTCGTATCCCAGGACCTCGGGGATCCCCTCGACGGCCGCCTCGAACGCGTCGGCGTCGCCGACGGCGTGGTGGAGGATTCCCATAGTAGCGTTTGGAACCGATGATACACTCCGAACGGGCGCGTCCGCCCGTTCGTGAGTGAAGCCTTCCAAACGCTACTACAGCGCGTCGCCCGTGAAGTTCCACTGGAGGGCGGTCGCACGCTCGACGAACGGGGCGTTTACCCACAGGTCGTACATCGGGTGTATCTCCGCCTCGCGGACGCCCGCGGTGATCCTGACCCGGACGTGCTTCATGCGGGTGGGGATCGAGTGGTCCGGCTTAAACCCCCCGAGCGGATCCGGCAGCAGCGTTTCCCGCCCCCAGGTGGTATCGTCGACCGTCATGAAGGTGTTCGTCACGGGTGCCACGGGCGTCCTCGGGAGCCGTCTCGTCGATCGACTCGCCGATCGCGACCACGAGGTCGTCGGGCTCGCGAGGGACGAAGCCGGCGAGCGTTCGGTCGAGGAACGGGGTGGAACCGCGCGGCACGGCGACGTCCTCGACCCCGCGACGCTGGAGCGGTCGGTCGACGACGAGGTCGAGGTGCTGGTCCACGCCGCGACGGCCATCCCGGACTCGACCAAGCCCACCGAAGCGGAGTGGTCCCGGAACGACCGCGTCCGGTTAGAGGGGATGCGGAACCTGCTCGACGTCGCCCCGTCGGGGATCCGGCAGGTGCTGTTCCCGAGCGTCGTCTGGGTGGCCCGCCAGCCCGACGGCTCGCGGTTCGACGAGACCGCCGAGCGTCACCCCGACAGGGCCACGCGGTCGGCGGCCGAGGTCGAGGACCTCCTCGAGCGGCGCGCCGCGTCGGACGGGTTCGACGCGGCGGTCCTCCGCTGTGGGTTCTTCTACGCCCCCGACGCGCGGGACACGCGCGAGTGGGCCGCACGGCTGCTCGATGGCGACCTGCCCGTCGTGGCCGGCGGCCTGCTCGGTCGCCGAGACGCCGAACTCTCGTTCGTCCGCGCCGACGACGCGGCGACGGCGTTCGTCGCGGCCATCGAGACGGGAGCGGGTGGGGTCTACCACGTCGTCGACGACGAACCGGCGACCCCCGCGGCGTTCTTCGGGCGGTTCGCGGACCTGCTCGACGCCCCGGAGCCGGGCCGGATCCCGGCCTGGCTGGCGCGGTTCTTCGTCGGGAAGGTCGCCGCCCGACTGCTCGCTAGCCCGATGCCGACGACTAACGAGCGCGCCAGGGAGGAACTCGGATGGGAGCCGGAGTACCCGACCTACCGCGAGGGCCTGGAGGAGGTCGTCGAGACCTGGCGGGCCGACGGGACGCTCGACGAACTTCGAGGCGAGGGACCTTCCGGGACGGCCGCGCCAACGGACGAGGAGCCGGCGTGATCGGGGCCCGACACGTTCCGAGCCCCCGGTGATGGGGCTTCCTACCGCCCTCCGCCGTCCGCCGCGCGCTCGACGATCCGCCGGACGTGCTCGAGTTCGTCCCGGTTCACCGTGTGGGCCATCCCCTCGTAGATCCGCTCGGTGACCTCCGCACCGAGCGCCTCGAACACCTCGCGGGTGTCGTGGACGCGCTCCTCGGGGATGTGCGGATCCACGTCCGAACAGCCGAGGAAGATGGGGGTCCCGTCCATCGATCCCTCGCGCCCGGCGGCGTAGTCCTCCGCGTCGACCGACTCGCCGATGAGTCCCCCCGAGAGCGCGAACGCCCCGCCGTACCGTCTGGGGTTTCGCGCGGCGAACTCCGTCGCCAGGCAGGCCCCCTGCGAGAACCCGCCGAGGACCACCCGTTCGAGGGGTATCCCGGAGTCGGTGAGCGTCCCGACGGCGTCGGCGATGGCCTGCAGTCCGGACGACCGGCCGGGTTCGTTCGCCGAGACCGGCGCGAGGAACGACTGGGGGTACCAGGTGTTACGGGCCGCCCCCGGCGCGAGGTAGGCGACCCCATCGACGTCGACCTCGTGGGCGAGGTCGAGGATGCCCCTCGCGGTCGCCCCGCGGCCGTGGAGCAGGACGACGCCCGCCCGGGCATCCCCGGGATCCGCGCCCGCCCGTTCCGGGTCGCTCCCCTGGTGGGGGCCGTCGATCCGTTCGCCGTCGCCGCCGTCCGTCCGGACGCGATCCATGCCCGTCCTACTCGTCGGACGTGTAAGAAGGCTCCCGAACACGGACGCGAGCAGGTGACACCGACGCCATCTGGCCGGGGGCCGTTCGGCAGTGTGACCCGACGGGGACCGCCGCTCCCGGAAGGTCTTTGCCCGTCCTCCCGGTAGCGTCGGTGTGAGTATCTATCGCGTAGTCCGGGCGGTCGCGGACGCCTCCGGCGACGAACCCGTCGACTGGGGGGCGGCGGCCGACGCGGCGAAGGCCGCGACGGAGCCGGGGGCGATCGACCTGACCGCGGCCGAGCGGGCCGGCTACGCCGCCGACGTCCGCGAGGCCCGCGACCGCATC
Organism: Salinirubellus litoreus; assembly: GCF_037335815.1. Classification (NCBI taxonomy): domain Archaea; kingdom Methanobacteriati; phylum Methanobacteriota; class Halobacteria; order Halobacteriales; family Natronomonadaceae; genus Salinirubellus; species Salinirubellus litoreus. The sequence continues at coordinate 2,873,609 of NZ_CP147841.1, forward strand.
CGCGAGGTCACCGGCGTCGGGTTCGACCTCCCCGACACCGTGGAGGTACAGCATCGCCACCACTGGATCGACGCCAACGTTGCGACCTTCAGACGGGTGATGCGGCCGCTCGCCGACAGTGTCGGCCCGCTCCCGGGGCTGGCCCGCTCGGTCAACACCGGCTCGATGGCCGTCTCGCTGACGTTCCTCGCCAACAACGTCCTCGGACAGTACGACCCGCTCCTGCTGGGCGAGGCGGCCGACGACCACCGGCTCTACTTCGTCCACCCGAACATCGGGAAGGTCGCGGCCTCGCTCTCGGTCGACGAGGAGCGGTTCCGCCGGTGGATCGCCTTCCACGAGGTCGCCCACGCCGCCGAGTTCGGCGCGGCTCCCTGGCTCCCCGGACACCTCGAATCGGACGTCGAGGAGGCCCTGGAGTCGCTGAAGGCGGGCAGCATCGACCGAAGCGCCCTGGGTGCGCTCGACACCACTATGACCGCCGTCGAGGGCTACGCCGAACTCGTGATGGACCGGGCGTTCGACGACGAGTACGCCGACCTCCGGGCGAAGCTGGAGGCCCGGCGGAAGGGTCGCGGTCCGCTGACGAAGCTGATCAGGCGACTGCTCGGTCTGGGCATGAAGCGCCAGCAGTACGAGCGCGGCAAGCGGTTCTTCGACGCCGTCGCCGACGAGCGCGGGCTCGAAGGGGCCGCGGCGGTCTGGGAGAGCCCCGAGACGCTCCCGACGAGCGAGGAGATCGACGACCCCGACCTGTGGCTCCGGCGGGTCCCGTCCCGTCGGAGACTGTAGTTCTCGCCGGAGGACCCGACGCACCGACTCACGCCGCCCGGCGGACCAGCGAGAGGCCGACGAGCGCCGCGAGGATCGCGAACGCCGCCAGGAGCCCGAACAGCACCCCCGGCGACCACCGCGTCAGGACGATCCCCGCGACTGCTGCCCGAGCGCGCCGACGCCGAAGACGGCGACGTAGGTCCACCCGAACGAGAGCCCACGGAGGTTCGCGGGCACGTGCTTCGAGATGACCTCCTGGTTGACCGGCGCTTCGAGGAAGACGAGAAGGCCCAGGAGCCCCGAGACGACGAGCAGCGGGACGAGCCCGGCGTTCGCCGCCGGGACGAACGCGAGCGCGACGAGGGCGAGCGCCGCGAAGTTGGCGACGAGGACGCGCTCCGCGGGGAAGCGGTCGACGAGTTTACCTCCCAAGAACTGGCCGGCGCCACCGAGGACCAGTAGCCCGGAGTAGACGTACTGGCCCGGCTCGAACGGGCAGCCCGCGAACGTCACCGGGTCGAACACGGGGAGCCCGGCGAGGATGTCGGGGAGGAATGTGAACGCCCCGCGGTAGTAGAGGCCGTAGAGGTTCTCGACGAGGAACACGAGGAGGAAGCCGCCCGCGAACAGGAGCCGCGAATCGGCGGCGAATCGGCGGAGACCACCGGTTTCGCCCCGCTCGTCGGCGGTAGGAGGATCGGTCGCGCTCCCGTCGGTAGCGGCGGGCTCGACCGCGGCCGTCTCGTCGAACTCCAGCCGGAGCGCGAGGGCGACCGCGAGGAGCGCCGGGAGCACGAGCAGGGCGGCGACGGTCCGCCACCCGAGGAAGACGAGGTGCACGGCACCGAGGAGCGGGCCCGTCGCCACCCCGACGTTCCCCACCATACCGTGGTAGGCGAACGCCGTGCCCCGCTCCTTCGCGCCACGGCTGATGAGCGAGAGCCCGGCGGGGTGGTAGACGCTGGCGGCCGCGCCCCAGACGAGCAGGCCGAGCGCCAGGACGAGGAGGTCGGAAGCGACGCTCACGAGCAGGAACCCCGCGCCCACCCCGAGCATGCTGGCGACGATGAGCCGCTTCGCGCTGAACCGATCGGAGAGGACGCCGCTCGGGAGCGCCCTGAGGCCGGTGAGGGCGTAGCTCGCCCCCACGACGACGCCGAGCGTCGCGGCCGACGTCGAGAAGGCGTCGAGCCAGACGACGACGAATATCGGGACGACCAGCTCGTAGGTGTGGAACGTCGCGTGGCCGAGCATGGTGAACGCGGTGAGCGCCCGGTCGTTCCCGTCCATGACCCGGGGACCACGCCCGCGAGAATGAGTGTGGGAGACACACTCATATCGACCCCCCAGCGGCCCGGTAACGGTCCCGGTGTGTTTATACTCACCCCCGCTCCCCGTAAGCGTATGTCCGGGAGACCGCTCGACGTCCTCGAGGAGACGCTCGGCGACCGCGTGACGGTTCAACTGAAGGACGGCGAGGTGTACACGGGGGTGCTCGCCGGCTACGACCAGCACATGAACCTCGTCGTCGAGGACGGGGACAACACAACGATTATACGGGGCGATAACGTCGTCTCGATACAACCATGACCGGCGCGGGCACCCCTTCTCAGGGCAAGAAGAACAAGACGACCCACGTCAAGTGTCGACGCTGCGGTGAGAAGTCCTACCACGTGAAGAAGAAGGCCTGTGCGAGCTGCGGGTTCGGCAAGTCCGCCAAGCGGCGCGAGTACGCCTGGCAGGGCAAGACCGGCGACAGCTGAACCGGGTCGACCCGGGTTCTCACACGGTTCGCTCCATCCCGTCGAGCCACGGCTCCCGTCACCCTCGCCAACCACGGTCCGCCCGCGGTCGTCGTGGCCCGGGTCCGGACTCGGGTCCGGGGCCGCCTCCGGCCGATCCGACCGCCGGAGGGGCGGGGACGACTCACGGGCGGGCCGGTCGGGAGTATGCACGAACGTGCATATACACGGCCGTGCACATCTCCCCCTGGGCACAATCACGAACGTTTTTGGGCGTTCCCCCCGGCTGTGTGACTGATGACCGCCTCCGGTCCGAGGGAGAAGTGCGGCGTCGTCGGCGTCTCACTCGGCGACCGTGCCTCGGCACGGCCGCTGTACTACGCGCTCTACGCGCTACAACACCGGGGCCAGGAGTCCGCCGGCATCGTCACCCACGACGGCTTCCAGCAGCACTCCCACGTCTCGATGGGCCTCGTCGGCGACGCGTTCGACGAGGCCGACCTCGCGGGACTCAACGGATCGGTGGGGATCGGTCACGTCCGCTACCCGACCGCGGGGAGCGTCGACACCTCCTGTGCACAGCCGTTCTCCGTCTCGTTCAAGTCCGGCTCCCTGGGGCTCTCGCACAACGGCAACCTCGTCAACGCGGCGGAGATCCGCGACGAACTCGCCGGGCTCGGCCACGCGTTCACGAGCGACGGCGACACGGAGGTCATCGCCCACGACCTCGCCAGGAACCTGCTGGAGGAGGACCTCGTCCGCGCGGTCAAGCACACGATGCGGCGCATCCACGGGTCATACTCGCTGACCATCATGCACGACGACACGGTGATGGGGGTGCGCGACCCGGAGGGGAACCGGCCGCTGTGTATCGGCGAACTCGACGAGGGGTACATCCTCGCCTCCGAGTCGGCCGCCATCGACGTCCTCGACGGCGAACTCGTCCGCGACGTCCGACCCGGCGAACTCGTCATCCTCCAGCCCGACGGGGCCGACTTCGACGCCTACCAGCTGTTCGAGCGCGAACGTAGCGCCCACTGCTTCTTCGAGCACGTCTATTTCGCTCGCCCCGACTCGGCCATGGACGGCCACCTCGTCTACGACGTCCGACGCGAACTCGGCCGACAGCTCTGGGCCGAGTCGGGCGTCGACTCGGACGTGGTGATGCCCGTCCCCGACTCGGGACGGGCGTTCGCCTCGGGCTACGCCGAGGCCGCACAGGAGGAGGGCGCGGACGTGGAGTTCGCCGAGGGGCTGATGAAGAACCGGTACGTCGGCCGGACGTTCATCATGCCGACACAGGACGCCCGCGAGCGGGCGGTGCGGCTGAAGCTCAACCCGATCTCCGACGTCGTGGAGGGTCGGACGGTGACGCTCATCGACGACTCGATCGTCCGGGGAACGACCTCGAACCAGCTCGTCCAGCTGATGCGCGACGTCGGCGCGGAGGGGGTCCACGTCCGCATCGGGGCGCCGCCGATCGTCGCGCCCTGCTACATGGGTATCGACATGGCGACCCGGGAGGAGCTCATCGCCGCCGACCGCACCGTCGAGGAGATCCGCGAGGAGATCGGCGCGGACTCGCTCGGCTACCTCTCCATCGACGCGGTCGCCGAGGCGCTCTCGACCTCGCGCGCGGACCTCTGTCTCGGCTGTGTCACCGGCGAGTACCCCTACGACATCGACGGCGAGACCACCGACCGGGACGTCGAGCGGCCGGTCATCGGCGGTGGAGCCGAGGCCGCGCCGAGCGACGACTGACCCCGTTCGTTCCAGAGACAGGTCGTCGGGCCGACTCAGTACACGACGTAGATCATCGCGTAGACGACGTTCCCGAGGACGAACGAGACCAGCCAGAGCGACGCGGCGATCCGACCGATCCGCCGGTGAGCGGTCCCGAGCACCTCCTCTACGGGTCGGGTCAGTCCCAGCAGGAGGACGTAGTAGAGCAGCGGGACACAGACGACCGCGAGGAGGATGTGGATCGCCAGCACCGGGAGGTAGACGAACCGGTAGACCGCCCCGGGACCGGGAAACGGCGCGGGCCCCTGTACCGAGACTTTGTAGAGGTAGAGCGCGAGGAAGACGGTGAACAGCGCGACCGAGGCGAGCATCAGCGCCCGGTGGCGGCGGTACTCCCCGCGGCGTGCGCTCTGTACGCCGGCGGCGATGGTGACGATGGCGACGGTGCTCACGACGGCGTTGACGTGGGGGATCGCCGAGAGGAACGACTCGGGCGCGGGGAGCGCGTTCGTGGGAAGGACCTGGAGGGCGGCCCCGAAGACGAGCGCGAGCGACACCACCGACAGCAGCCCCGTCAGCGCCGGAACGTGGTCGCGTACCCACGACTGCATGGCCGGGTGTAGGGCACCTGGGGGCTTGAATCGTTCCCGAGAGTCGGTGACACGGCCTCCGGTGGCCCCACACCGCGCGCTGGCCGTAGTCGTCGCTCGTCTCCGACCACCACGGACGGTGCTACCGCTCGGGAAGTAGCTTCGGTAGGATTTGCGTGGGTGCTGTCTGCAGCACCCGCACTGTGACGCCGAGGAACGGCGTCGGGGCAGTGCGTGGGACCGGATTTGAACCGGCGGACCTCTACAGGACAGCGCCCTCAACGCTGCGCCGTTGGCCTGGCTTGGCTACCCACGCACGGTGGTTCTGTCCGCGTACCCTGATTCACGGAAGGGCTACTAAAACCACTCGCTTTGGGGTCGCGAACCCCGCGCTGGCGATCACGGCCGTGACTCGCTCCTCCGGCGGAGATCCCCGGCGGGAGACGGAGGTACGGGGACAGCACCGGTGGAACAGCCGGTCCGTCGCCCCGGTCACCCCATCTGGACGCCCGAGATATCGAAGCGGGCACCGCCGTCGGTCCCGTCTGTCACGTCGATCTCCCACCCGTGAGCCTCGGCGATCCGCCCGCAGATCGCCAGCCCGTAGCCCGTCCCCTCGGCGGCCCCCGAGTACCCCATCTCGAACACCTTCGCTCGCGTGGACTCGGGGATACCGGGGCCGTCGTCCTCGACGTAGAACCCCGTTCGATCGTCGAGGAGACCGACGCTGACCGTCACGTCGGGGCCGGCGTGTTCCACACTGTTCGCGAACAGGTTCTCCAGCAGCTGCCCGAGCCGCCACCGATCCGCCACGACCGTCCCGCTCCCCTCGACGGTCAACGTGGCTTCGTCGGCCTCGAGCGCGTTCCAGGTGGCCTCGGCCGCGTCGCCGAAGTCGACCGGTTCGGGCTCCGCGGCGTGTTCTCCCTCCTCGGCGGCCTTCGCGACGTAGGCGAGCAGCCTGGTCGCGCGATCGAGTGCGGCCTCGGCCGCGTCGAGTCGCGAGGGATCGCCCGTGTCGCGGGCCGCTTCGACGTTCCCCCGTGCGACGCCCAGCGGGTTCCGCAGGTCGTGCGAGATCGAGGCGATGAACCCCTCCAGCTGCTCCTTCCGTTCGAGCAACTCCCGCTCCCGCTTGCGGTCGGAGCCGTCGCGCAGGACCTTCGCGTAGCCCACGAGCTCGCCCTCCTCGCGGAGGGCCGTGATCGTCACGTTCGCCCAGAACTGTGAGCCGTCCCTGTGGACGCGCCAGCCCTCGTCGCTGACTCGCCCCTCCTCGGCCGCCTCGTGGAGGCTGCGCTCGGGAGCGCCCGCCTCGACGTCGACCTCGGGGTAGAAGATCGAGAAGTGCTCGCCGACGATCTCGTCGCTCTCGTACCCCTTGATCTGCTCGGCACCCGCGTTCCACGTCCGGACGTGGCCCTCCTCGTCGAGCAGGATGATCGCCTGGTCGTCGGTCGTCTCGACGAACAGCCGGAACCTGGGCTCGGTGTCCCGACTCAGCCGCCTGAGCTCCGTCTCGGCACGATACTGCGCCGTCGCGTTCCGGATACGGTTCACCAGCACCGCGAACTGCGTGGTGCCGGTCCCCTTCTGGACGTAGTCGGTCGCGTCGGCCTTGATCGCTCGCTCGGCGATGTCCTCGCTCCCCTGCCCCGTGAAGAGGATGAACGGGAGGTCGGGCCAGCGGGCGCGGACGGCCTGGAGCAGTTCGATGCCGTCCATCTCGGGCATCTGGTAGTCACTCACCACGCAGTCCACGTCGTCGGTCGTCTCCAGTTCGGCGAGCACCCCGTCACCACTCCGTGCCGCCCGAACGGTGATGTCGCCGTGCCGTTGCCGGACGTACTCCTGGACGAGTTCGACGAGCCCCTCGTCGTCGTCGACCAGGAGGACAGTGATAGACGGGTCGGTTCGCCGGTCGCCGAGATGTGGTCCCGAGATGATTAATTTCGGAGTACACATCAACTTTAATAAAGGTGGGGGTAACCGACGTACAGCGTGACACGATCGATGGGGGTCTAGCGGTTCCGACCGGGGGCTCCCCTCGCTCGTCGACTCACAGGGACCGTTGTACGGATTTATCGGCGACCGCCCGGGCGGGGTCGGCGGTCACCGGTAAAGGACTACGACCGTCCGTATCAGACGGGCTCGAACAGCGGGCCGGTGTCGTCCTCCTCGCCCCTGACGTAGCCCGCGAGGCGGAGTTCGTCGCCGATGGCCACCTCCTCGCCCTCGATGCGGCCCATCACGCGCGCCTCGCCGACCCGGACGATCGCCACCTGGTAGCCCCGCTCCTCGACTCCCTCGGGGGGGACCATCACGGTCGTCTCGGTGTAGACCTCGCCGGTCGTCGGGAGTTCGACGGTCTCGATGGCGCGCGAGCCACACCGCGCGCAGGCGGCCTTCGGCGCGCCGGCGACGTGTCCGCAGTCCGGACAGGCCTGGCCGAGCAGCCGACCGGAGCGGAGCGCGTCGCTCCAGGTCCGGAAGGTGAGTTCGGGGAGGTCGTCCCCGTCCTCGGACTCCGATCCGGCCTCCTCGGCCGGCCCCTCCGTCTCGCTCATGCGCGGGCCTCCATCACGCTGACGACGGTGGTCGCGGCGTCCCCGCCGAGGTTGTGCGCGACGCCGGTCCCCGGGGCCGGGAGCTGGTGTTCGCCGGCATCGCCGCGGAGCTGCTCGGTCAGTTCGACGATCTGGCCGGTGCCGGTCGCGCTGATGGGGTGGCCCTTGGCCTTCAGTCCCCCGGAGGCGTTGATCGGGATCTCCCCGCCGACGGCCGTCCGGCCCTCGGCGGCGGCGAACCCACCCTCGCCGTCGGGGACGAGCCCGAGCGCCTCGCTCGCGAGCACCTCCGCGCCGGTGAAGCAGTCGTGGACCTCCGCGAAGTCCACGTCCTCGGCCGAGATGCCGGCCTGTCCGTAGGCCTCGTTCGCGGCGTCACGCGCCGCCTGCGTGACGTGGGGCGTCTCCTTGTCCCCGATGGGGACTACCCCCGTCGCGTGGCCCACGCCAGAGACGTCCACGGGCGCCTCGAACGAGTCGGCGTACTCCTCGGAGACGACGACGACCGCGCTCGCCCCGTCCGAGAACGGACAGCAGTCCATGAGCCGGAACGGATCGGCGACGACGGGGCCCTCCATCGCCTCCTCGACGGTGACCTCCTTGCCGAAGTGGGCCTTCGGGTTCCGGGTGCCGTTCGCGTGGTTCTTCACCGCCACGTGCGCGAGGTGCTCCTCGGTCGTGCCGTGCTCGTACATGTGTCGTTTGACGAACAGGGCGAAGACGCCCGGGAACGTGATACCGGTCGGCTGCTCGTACTGCCGGTGGGAGGCCGACGCGAAGATGCGGGTCATCGCGGCGGTGTCGAGGCCCGTCTCGGGCGTGCAGCGCTCGACGCCGCCCGCGAGAACCACGTCGTGTCGCCCCGACTCGACCGCCTCGACGGCGTTATTGAACGCGTTCGCCGAGGTCGCACACGCGTCCTCGTAGCGCTGTGCGGGGATCCCGGCCATGCCGACGTGCGAGGCGACTGTCGGCGCGAGGTGGGTGTCGTTCTCGGTCTGTCCACCCATCGCGTTGCCGAAGTAGAGCGAGTCCACCTCGGGCGGCTCGACGCCGGCGTCGTCCAGCGCCCCGAAGGCCGCCTCGCCGAACAGCTCCGTCAACGGCGTGTCGTGGACGCCGAACTTCGTCATCCCGGCACCCACCACGCTTGCCCTTGCCATGGGCGGACGGTGCGGTCGGACGCTAATGAGTGACCCGATCCCGACGGATCCCGCCCGCCCTATCGTTCCCGCGTCGTCTCGCCGGACCCGGGGAAGACGAACCACGTCACCAGCACGCCGAAGACGGTCCCGATCAGCGTCACCAGGGCCGTGACCGCGATCGAGACGTCGCCCTGGAGGGTGATGAGCCCCGCGGACGCGCCGATGACGAGCGCGAAGGCGATCTTGACGCGGAACGCGACCGACTCGCGGTCCTCCGAGGGGATCGGTCCGACCATCAGGGTCGACCCCGGACGCTCACCGAAACGTGCATCCCGGCGAACCGCCATCGCCCCGGCCCGGAGTCGGTCTCTGCCTCCAGCTCCTCCCCGGTGAGCCGTACCATCGGCCCGGACCACCGGGTGTCGTACTCGTGGCGGACGTCCGCCTCCTCGTCGGTCCAGCCCATGGAGACGTCGTCGCTGAACCACGCCCCCCCGGGACGCTCCCCGACGAGCAGCCGCGAGGAGTTCACCTCCCAGCCCCCGGTCGTCGCGGTCTGCTCGCGGAGCCCCTCGGCCACCGCCTCGTAGCCGGTGAGCCGTTCGCCGACGCCGAACTTCACCGTCCGGTCCGATTCGAGGAAGAACGGGTGGAGCGGCTCGCCACCCCGGAGCGCCTCGTAGTAGTCACGGACGGTCGTTTCCGCGTCCATACCGTATGGTCGAGGCCGGGTGACTTACCGGTACTGGACCGCCCCGAGGCTCCCGACGACCGAACCGGCTCGTCGGGCGGTCACGAGGTGTCGCCCACCCGGATTGCGGGGGGTCAGGACTGTGCCGCTCGCATCCCCTCGCGGGCCGCCTCGGCGAACTCCCGCCCGAGGCGCTTCGGGACGCGGTAGCTCTCGTAGAACCCGACACCGCTGAACCGTAGTTCGGCGGTGATCACCCCCGCGTCGTACCCGACGTTCACCATGTCCTCGAGCCAGTGGCTCCGCTTCACCGGCGCGGCGGGGTTCGGCGAGAACGCGACCACCCGCTCGTCCGTCAGGACCAGCCTGGTGCCCCGCCGCCGGAGCCCCCAGCGGTCGGCACAGTCGATCCCGGTGACGTACTCCTCCGCCGGGGGGACGATGCTCGCGAGTGCCGTGGCGTGCCATCCGGTGAAGTCGGTCGGGGCGTCGTACCGACGGAACAGCGCCAGTCCGCCCCGCTCGATACCCGTCTCCCTCCCGCTCATCGCGACTCACCCGTGATTTCGTCCCCGGTTCGGGCGGCGAGCGGGGCGACTCCAGGGGGGACGAACGCGCCCAGAAGAGCGGCGTTCAGTGTGATCCCGAACGGCCCGGGTACCCCGCCCGTCCCGCGCGTCAGGATGGTCGTCACCACGGCCGGTACGACACCGATCCCCGCTCTGTCCCGTTCGTCCTCCGTCCCGCGTACCCCTCTCGTATCCATCGTCCTCTCCCCGCCCCCGTGAATCCCCGCGGTGGCGTGCTGAGTGTTCGATACAGGTAGACCTCGCTAAATAATCCTGAGTTGGTTTTCCGGCACGAAACGCCGAAGGGTTTAGACGGCGCCCCGACTGGTCCCGACGAGCCTCCACTCGACGACGGCTTCCGGGCGACTGCGGTCGTCCCGGATCGCCGACCGATCCTCGGTGTACACCCCGGTCGTCGGCGGTCGGTTCCCGGTTCGGTGACTCCCGACTCTCCGGAGGCCCTTGCCGAACGGTGTTTCGACCGTGGGCGGTCCAGTGCGGGGAGAGCCGAGAGTACGTTACATGAACCCGCGGTCGACCTCGTCGGCCTCCACGAGGTCGTCGAGTTCGGCGCTCAGCAGCTCCTCGGCCTCCTCGAACCGCTCCGAGAGGCCGTCGAGCCCCTCGGGTCGTCCGGTCATGTCGTACTCCATCGGGCCGAACGCGGGCGAGTCCATCGCCTCCATCACGTCCTCGAAGAGGGCACCCCCGGTGGTCGGCGCGTCGGCGTGCGTCCTGATGACCTCCTCGAGCCGCCGGGCGGTGTCCTCTGCCTCGGATTCGTCCTCGACCGGCCGCTGGACGCCGAACCGCCCCGCCGAGTCGTCGGGGAACAGGGGGTCGAGGTCGTCGTCGATGCGGCGGGCCACCTCGGCCCCGACCCCCTTCACCTCGTAGGGGTTCTTCGCGTAGGTCTTGAGCTGGAACACCCCCACACGGGGGTGGCCGAAGAAGAGGTCCTCGCCGAGGCCCTCCCGTCGATCGCCGGCGACCGCCCGCCAGCCGTCCGGGTCCGCCTTCGACTCCACCACGTCCTCCAGTACGTCCTGCCAGTCGCGAACACGCATTGGTGGGGGTGAGGCCGCCCGCCGCAAGAACCTGCCGCACGCCCCGGTCGGGAGCGGTCGTCGCGGTGGGACGACCGACAGGCTCTTTCCGACGACGGGGCAGGGGGGAGTGTGAACGTCAGAGGTCCGGTGGTCGACGCCGGCGAGACGCGGACGGTCGACACGCGCAACGGCCGGACGGAGCTCGCCGAGGTCCGGATCCGTCCCGAAGGGGGCGCGGCCGAGCCGGTCAGGGTCACCCTCTGGGGGAAGTGGACCGAGACCGCGGAACTGCTGGACCTGGGGATGGAACTCCTGGTGACCGACGTCTCGACCGACGAGTTCCGCGGCGAGACCACCTACGCGACCACGGGCGACTCGTACGTCGTCGTCGAGCCGGAGTTCCTCGTCGACGTCACCGACATCCGTGCGTGGGTCCAGTGCCCGCGGATGTACTACCTCAACAAGCTCTCGGGCGTTCCCCTGGAGTACCCCGTCGTCAAGGGGACGCTCGTCCACGAGGTGTTCGGCGACCTCCTCCGCGGGCGGGACATAGAGGAGAGCATCGAGGAGCACGTCACGGAGGCGGGGCTCGAACTCGGGCTGATGGGCCGTGATTCGGACGAGGTGGCCGACGAGGTGAGACGGAACGCGGCGGCCATCGAGGGCTGGCTCCAGCAGGGCCGGCTCGGTGGGGGGGACTCGGGGGACGCCTTCGCGCCCGAGGAGAGCGAGTGGCGCTCGGAGCTCACGCTCGTCTCGGAGCGGTTCGGGATCAAGGGCCGGGCCGACGCCGTCCGCCGGGGGATGCCCGTCGAGCTGAAGACGGGCAAGAACACCCGGCGCGAGCCGCGCTTTCACGACAAGGTGCAGGCGGCCTGTTACGCCCTCCTGCTCGGCGAGCGCGACGGGAACGGCGACGGCGACCACCCCGATACGGGGACGCTGCTGTACACGAAGAACGCCGCGCTCGACCGCTCGGAAGCCGACGGCGACCTCTCGCCGGCCAAGGAGTTCTCCGTGAGCGGCGGGTTCCTGAACTACGTCGTTCGCCAGCGCAACGGCATCGCCGCGATGGAGTTCGATTCGTCCGTTCCGACCGGCTACGAGGCCGACGCCCGCTGTGAGTACTGCTTCGAGCAGGACACGTGTATGGTCGTCGCCGGCCGGCTCGATCAGGAGTCGAAGGCCGGCACAGTGGGAACGCCGGTCCCCGAGGAGGAGCGCGACTACTTCGAGCGGTTCTACCGCGCGATAGAGGAGGAGCGCCGCGAGGTCCATCGCGAGTACCACAAGCTCTGGGAGCAGACCGCCGAGGAACGCGCGGACGACGACCGCGCGCTGATCGGCCTCGAACCCGTCTCCCGCGAGCGCATCGAGGGCGGGCGCTGGCGGCTCACCGCCGAGAAGGACCCCGCGGCGGTCTCGAAGATACGCGAGGGCGACCTCGTCCTCACGAGCGAGGGTCATCCCATCGAGACGCGATCGGAGATGGCCCGCGTCGAGCGGCTCGGCGAGCGGGTCGTCGTCACCACCGACGAACCGCTCGACCTCCGGCGGCTCGACGTCTACCCCTCGGAGTTCACCGTCGACCGCCAGCTCCAGGCGCTCCACGACGCGATCCTCAGGGGGAACGAGGACCGAAAGGACGTGCTGTTCGGCCGTCGTGATCCGTCGTTCGAGTTCGAGGACTCGACGACGTACATCGACAACAACGACGCCCAGGACGAGGCGGTGCGCCTGGCGCTCGGGGCCGAGGACCTCGCGCTCGTCCACGGCCCGCCCGGGACGGGCAAGACCTACACGCTGGCCCGGATCGTCAGGGAACTCGTCGACCGTGGCGAGCGCGTCCTGCTCTCGGCGTTCACGAACCGCGCGGTCGACAACGCCCTCGAAGCGCTCCGCGAGCAGGGGTTCGACTCATTCGTCCGCGTCGGCTCGGAGACGGGCATCCGCGAGGACACCCTCCCCTACCGGCTGGAGACGGGCGGCGATCCCGTCGAGCGGGCGAACGAACTCCGCGAGGCACCCGTCGTCGCGGCGACCACCGCGTCGTGTGGCTCGCGGATCATGCGGGAAGCGGAGTTCGACGTCGCCGTCGTCGACGAGGCGGGCCAGCTCACCGAACCGGGAACGTTCCTCGCCACGAACCGCGCCGATCGGTTCGTCCTCGTCGGCGACCACCAGCAGCTCCCACCCGTCGTCCGCGCCGAGAACGATCTCCGGACGAGCCTGTTCCAGCGGCTGATCGAGCGCTACCCCGACGCGGGCGTGATGCTCGACCGGCAGTACCGGATGAACCAGCGGGTGCAGTGGTTCTCCTCGACGGAGTTCTACGACGGGGCGCTCCGGCCCGCCACGCCCGAGGTGGCCGGCCAGCGGCTCGCGGACCTGCCGGGCGTCTCGGTCGGGACGCTCCCCGAGCACCTGCAGGACCCGGTCTGCTTCGTGGATCCCGATGGAACCCGGACGGGGAACTCGAACCCGGTCGAGGCCGACGCCGTCGCGGAGGTGGTACGTGAATTCCTCGACGCTGGCGTCGACCCCGACGACGTGGGCGTCATCGCGCCGTTCCGGGCGCAGGTGGCCGAGATATCACGTCGGCTCCCGGAGGTGACCGTCGACACCGTCGACCGGTTCCAGGGCTCGGCGAAGGAGGTGATCGTCGTCTCGTTCACGGCGACCGGCGAGATCGCGGGGCCGATCTTCGAGGACCACCGGCGGATGAACGTCGCGCTGACCCGGGCCAGGCGGTCGCTGGTGATCGTCGGCGACCGCGCCGCGCTGGGGTCCGAGCCGTTCTACGAGCGGCTGCTCCGGTGGGCCGAGGCCTGAGGACTGGTCCGTGACGTCCGACCGCCCGGAACGATCCCGGGGGGTTCGGTTTCAGACCTCGTGCTGGGGGATCTCGGCCCACCGATCGAGCAGGTAGCCCAGCGAGACACCGTAGATCCCGTGGGAGACGAGCGAGACCACGACGAAGATCGCGCTCGTGAGCAGGCCGCCGCCGGGCCAGAACGCGAACAGGAAGCCGAACCAGTAGGCGGTCATGAAGCTCACGCCGCGGAGGTACCGGGGCGACTTCGGCGGGAGGAACCCCCCGATGACGAGGAACTGGACGGGCAGGAGCGTCGACCCGCCGAGGACGAAGACGACGACACCGAGCGCCAGGCTCGGCTGGAGCCCGAAGAACGAGACGATCGAGGAGAACTCCACGATGGGTGCCGTCCGGAACAGGCCGAGCGCCAGGGGCGCGCCGACCAGCAGCGGGAGCATCAGCACCATCCCGACCACGCCGCCGAGCATGGCCGTGCCGATCAGGCGGATCGTGATCGGGAGTTCGGCCGTGCTCGAGTCGAGTTCCTCGCCGGTCAGGGTCTCGTTCGTGGTGGCCTCGCTGCTCATGTACGTGGGACGTTAGCACCCCACCCGTGATTACTGTTGGGATTAATCAGATGGTTCTCGGAGGGGAACGTTCGCCGGCCCGGGACGGCGGAGAGCGCCCCGTTCACGGTCGCTCGTCTCCTCGCCGTTTGAGTCCCTGCTCGGCGCGTTCGCCCTACTCCCTCGTTGGGGCGTCCGTCGTGTCGCTCCTCGCCGTCCGATCTCGCGGTGTGTCGGTCAGTCCGTCCGGGCGACGGCGGCGTCCCCGTCCCCCTCGATGGCCTCGATGACGCGGCGGTGGAACTCCCGGAGGACCGCGCTCTCGTCCTCGGCGAGCACGGTGTCGGAGGCGACGAGCGTCGCCATCCCGAACGCCCGCGGGGTCGGCGAGTCGACGGTCCGAGTGGTCACCTCGACCTCCCCGTCGCGTATCTCGCCGAGCACCGCCTCGATGCCAGCGAGGTCGAGCCGGTCCTCGAGTATCTCCCGGTAGGTCTCCTCGAGGACCGCGAACCCCTCCAGCTCCTCGGCGAACCCCAGCAACATCTCACTCGATACCTGCTGCTGGCTCGCCGACTTCTCGTACCCCTTGTAGCGCTTGAGTATCATCAGCGAGCGGGTGGCGTTGATGCGGAAGTACCGTTTCAACAGATCGGTCCCGGAGAGGGCCGCCCGGAGGTCGGCCCGGGCGTCAGCCGGGTCCACGTCGGCGAGGAGGCCCGCGAGGTCGATCTTCCGGTTGAGCGGCATCGACAGCGTGAACCCGTGGTCGGCGACCGCGACGGTGACGTTCGCGTTCACCGACCGGGCGATCCGGTAGGCGAGCAGCCGGGAGAACCCGTCGTTGAACCGCCGACCGTAGTTCGAGTGGACGTAGTAGTTTCGCCGATAGCGGTCGTGGTCGCGCTCCTCCTCGATCACGAGTCGTCCGTCCGTCGAGACGCTCTCCACGCCGGCGTACCGGATCTGCTCGTCGAACATCCGGGCGATCGCGCGGACGGCGTTCTCGTCGAGGGGGAACTCCCGGAGCCACCGGCGGACGGCAGGCGGCCCCCCCTCCTCGAACCGCGCCAGCAACTCGCCCTGGAACCCGAGGATCTCACGGCCGAGGTCGTAGGACAGCGGGAGTCGCTCGGAGTACCAGGACGGCACCGTCGGTCGGTCGCTCGTCGGGTCGACGTACGCCTTCGACCCCCGGCGGTAGCGGTACTCGTAGCGGTTCCCGCCGATGACGAACACGTCGCCGGGTTCGAGCGTGTCGAGGTAGGACTCGTCGAGCTGGCCGACCCACTCCTTGTCCGAACGGGTGCGGACGTCGACCGTGAACGAGTCCGGGATGGTCCCGATGTTGGTCATGTAGATGACCCGCGCGAGCCGGCCGCGCTTGCCGATCAGGGCCTCGTCCACCTCGTACTCCTCGTAGTGGTGTTCGCCCGACGGCGGGTCGTTCGTGTCCCGCCAGACCTTCGCGTAGACGTTCCGGTCCTCCATCCCCTCGTAGCCCGCGGTGAGATACCGCATCAGGTCCTCCCACTCCGCGTCCGTGTAGTTCCGGTAGGGGTAGGCCCGCCGGAGGATGCCCTTCACCTCGGTTTCGGGCCGTACCGAGTTGATCGCCATTCCGTAGACGTGCTGTGCGGCGACGTCCTGTGCGTCCTCGGGGACGAACACGCGGTCGACGAACCCCTCCTCGGCCCGCTTCAGCATCACCGCACACTCGACGAGTTCGTCCCGGTCGAGCGCGACCACCCTCCCTCGGACGGTCTGTCCGAGACGGTGGCCCGCCCGTCCGACCCGCTGGAGCAGCGCCGCGACCGACTTGGGCGAGCCGACCTGCACCACGAGGTCGATGTGGGGCATGTCGATGCCGAGTTCGAGCGACGTCGACGTCGTGACCACGTCGACGTCCCCGCGCTTGAGCTTCCCCTCGATCCGCTGGCGCTCGTCCTTCGACATCGACCCGTGGTGGGCCCCGGAGTTCCCCTCGTCGTAGCAGTCGAACCGGTCGCGGAGGTTCTGGAGCACCCGCTCGGCCCCCGACCGCGTGTTCGTGAACACGAGCGTGTTCGTCGACCCCTGTATCCACTCGTGTAACTGGTCGTAGAACCGCTCGGTCACCACCGAACGGGGGGTGTCGATGAGGTCGGCTGCTGGTGTGCGGAGTTCGACGTCGAACTCCCGGACGAACCGCGCGTCGACGATATCGTACTCACGGGACGGTCCGCCGGGACTCTCCCGACCGACGAGGAACTCGGCCATCGTCGAGAGCGGCTCGACCGTCGCCGAACAGCCGATCCGCGTCGGCGAGCCCTCGCACATCTCCTCCAGCCGTTCGAGCGAGACCGACAGATGCGTCCCGCGCTTGTTCTCCGCGATGCTGTGTATCTCGTCGACGACGACGTACTCGACGGTCCGGAGCTTCTCCCTGAACTTCGGGCTGTTGAGGAGTATGGCGAGGGTCTCGGGCGTGGTGTTCAGGATGTGTGGCGTGGTGTCGAGCATCGCCTGCCGGTCGGCCGAGTCCGTGTCGCCGTGACGGATGGCGTGGCGGATCTCGACCTCCTCGCCCCGGGATTCGAGCCGCTCCGTTATCCCCTCCAGAGGGATCTCCAGGTTGCGGTGGATGTCGTTGGCGAGCGACTTCAGGGGGGAGACGTAGAGCGCGTAGACGGAGTTCTCGAGTCCCTCCTCCCGGTCGCGCCGGAACAGTTCGTCGATGATGGAGGCGAACGACGCGAGCGTCTTGCCCGAGCCCGTGGGCGCGCAGATGAGGCTGTTCGTCCCCTCGTCGATGTTCGGGATCGCGCCGCGCTGTGGCGGGGTGAAGAACCCGCCGTTTCCCGGCACGAACTCGCCGAACTCCTCGACCCACCACTCCCGGACCGCGGGCTCGAACCGCTCCAACACCTCCTCGTCCTCGATACCGACGGAGTCGGGGTCGAACGGTAGTTCGTCGCGCCACCTGGCGAGCAGGTCGCGGCCGGAGGGCTCTCCTCCCATCCTCGTTCGAGCCGAGGACCGCCCGAGACAAAGGGCTTCCCACAGCGCGGCGGAAGTGGTCGCGCTCGCTCCCCCTCGTTCGAGGAGGAACTCCGATCACCGTGGTCGGGGATATCGAATCTGGGGGGAGCCGTCCGGCGGAACACCTTAGAACGTCGACCCCTCCCATCCCCCATGCAGGTGACGTTCCTCGGGACCGGGAGCGCGATGCCGACCGGCGAGCGGGTTCAAACGGGGCTCCTCGTCGAGTCGGAAGGGGAGCCGTTACTCGTCGACTGCGGGAGCGGCGTCCTCCACCGGCTCGCCGGAACCGAGACCGGATACGAGGCCGTCGATCACGTCCTCCTGACCCACCACCACCTCGATCACGTCTCGGACCTCCTCCCGCTCCTGAAGGCGAAGTGGCTCGCCGGCAGCGAATCTCTCTCAGTCGCCGGCCCGCCCGGGACGCGCGAGCTCGTCTCCGACCTCCTGGCCGTCCACGACTACCTCCGGGACCGCGTCGATCTCACCGTCCGGGACGTCGCGATAGAGGACACCCCGTTCGAGTTCGCCGGCTACGAGATCGACGTGGCCGAAACCGTCCACTCGATGCCGTGTCACGCCTACCGGATCGAGCGCGGCGGGCCCGCGCTGACCTTCTCGGGTGACACCGAGGCGACCGAGAGCGTGGGCGACCTCGCCGACGGCTCGGCCGTGCTAGTCCACGACTGCTCGTTCCCCGACAGCGTGGACGTCTCGAACCACCCGACGCCCTCACAGCTCGGCGCGGTCCTCGCCGGACGTGAGTTCGGGACGGTCTACCTCAGCCACCTCTACCCCCACACCGACGGCGAGCACGCGGGAATGCTCGACTCGATAGCCGAGCAGTACGACGGCGACGTCCGCTTCGCCCGGGAGGGGACGACGGTCCCCGTCGAATGACGCCCCCGCCGGAGGACTCGACTGGGCCGATCGGCCCCATCGACTCACCCGATCCGACCGACCAGATCGGGGTCGATCCCGACCTCTACCGCGAACACTGTCGGCTCCCCGCCGCCGTGCTCGCGTGGGCCGGAGCGGCGGTCGGTCAGCAGGTCCGTCTCCGACGTGGGAGGGAGTGCGTGCTCTCGACGGTGGTCGACACCGACGACCGGGCGATCGTCGCGCCCGAACTCGGGGAACTCCTGGACGGCGTCGGTCCCGTCAGGGTCAGGGGGGAGGCCCCGACGCCTCGCACCTCCCTCGCCGCAGGGCGGTTCACGGAACGGGCCCGCGAGAGGGGCCCGGTGATCGCCGTCGCCCCCCACGGCGGGGACGTCGAGCCCCAGACCGACGCGCAGGCCAGGCGACTGGGCGAGCACGGGGCGACCGTCTGGGCGTGCAACGGGTGGTGGCCGAGCGGGCGGGCGTTCGACCGCTGGCATGTCACTTCGGCGGACCTCCACCCGGGGTCGTTCTCGGCGCTCGACGGCCTCCTCGGGACGGGATCCGGAAAGCGTGGGGCGTTCGAAGCGGCCGTCTCGTTCCACGGCTGGCGGCACGACGGCGTCGGGATCGGCGGCGGCGCTCCGCGGAACGTCCGTCAGCGCGTCACCGAGGCCATCGAGGGGATCCTCTCCCCCGAAATCCCCGTCGAGCGTATCGACGAGGGGGACTACGTCGGCGACTCGCCGGAGAACGTCGTGAACTGGCTGACCGACGACGACACGAGCGGCGTCCAGATCGAGCAGTCCACGGAGGTCCGGTGGCGGCACGGGATGGACGTCGCCGACGCGGTGGCGGACGTGTTGCTGTAGCGTTCTGGGTGTGGGGTTCGTCCGAACGAATACGATCGAACCTCTCGGAGCTCACTCCAGGGGCCTACGACGCGAGGGTTCAAGTACGATACCGGGACCAGATCGTCCGTGCTCTGAATCCGGTCCCCGGACGCGAGCGGGAGCGCGGCGTCACGTCCGGGCGGAGCGGAGTCGGTCGACGCCGCCTGTCAGTTGAGCCGGTACCGTAGCAGCGCGGCCACGCCGCCGAGGTTGCGTAGCTGCTGGCCGGGATCGAACTCCCCGGAGAGGACGGTCACCTCGCCGCCCTGCTGTTCGACCGACTCGACGAGCTCGTTCGCGTCGACCTCCCAGTCCCCCTCGCCGGCCCGTTCCTGACGGAGTCGCTCGTCGAGCACCAGGAGCGTCTCGACGGCCCCGTAGTCGGTCGCCTCGGCCACCTCGTCGATCCCGTAGGCGGCCTTCGCGCCCTCGGCGATCCGGGCCATCAGCTCGTCGATGGCCTCGGCCTCGCGGGCGATCCGGGTCTCGGCCTGCACCTCGTCGACCGCACCGCGCTTCAGGACCTCGTGGACGCCACGGTCCCCGACGCTCGCCGTGTCGACGGTCGTCATCTTCCCGGCGAGGTCGGGATGGTTCTCCCCGATGTAGTCGAGCGCGTCCTGCTTCGTGAACCCCGGCCCGGCGAGGATGATCGCCTCGACGTCCATCCGGGAGAGCACGGTCGCGAGTTCGGCGAACAGCTCCTTCCGGGGGCGGGCGAACTCGCCCTTGCCGGTGGGCCCGGAGATCGACGCCCGCTCCTCGACGCCGTACTGGGCGACGGTGTGGACGTACGCCGCGCCCTCCTCGACGGTCGCGATGGCGACGTCGGGGTTCTCGCTCGCCTCGACGGCCTCCTGGAGCCGCTCGAGCTGGTCGGTCTGCCAGGCTTTCGTGACCGTCACCTCCTCGCGCTCCTCGATGTTGAGCGTGTGGTGCTGGCCGAGCTGGTCCTCTCGCGAGCAGTCGGAGATGACTCCACCGACGCGAAGGCGGTTGGCGAAACGTGCGAACTCCACGTCGTCGACCTCGATCTCGACCCAGAGGTGCTCGCGTTCGCCGCCGGTGTCCCGCAGCTGGTCGTCGTTGCGCTGGATCCGGCGGGTCGTGTCGCCCGAGACCAGATCGGCCGGCTCGAGCACGTACTGGAGGTGCCAGAGGTCGTCGAGGCTCTCCGGGACGAGCGAGATCCGCTCCCGACCGCCCTCGACCCGCTCCCGGTCGGCGATGCGCATACCTCCGGGTGTCCCTCGGCGGGTAAGTGCCCTGCTATTCCGGGAGCGATGCGCCACTTGCTCCATCGAGGTTCTCCCGAGGCGGCTCGGCGTCGTTAGAGAGATCGAGACCCCACCGGGGAGACGCAGAAGCGAGCGTCCGCGGCCCCGGCAGGAGCTCGACTACGTGGAGGCGGTCTCAGATCGCAGCGGCCCCGGTGTCGGTTCCCGGGGTGGTGCTCATCCGCATCGCCTCGGCGAACCCGTCGCCCCACAGCCAGCCCGCGATGATGAGGGCGTAGAACGACAGGAAGGTGGCGAGGATGGCTCCGACCCCCGTGACGCTCAGGGCACCGGCGATCGCGCCGACCACGATGTTCAGCGCGATAACGTAGACCCACGCCATCAGGTAGGCTCGGGAGGTGATGACCTCCCTGATGACGCCGAAGTCGAAGCCGGAGCCGAAGCTCCCCTCCCTGGCGTAGTTGGCGACGCCCGCGAACCCGACGAACCCGAAGACGATCGACAGGATCCACCAGACGAACAGCCCGCCGAACAGGCCGAGCATCCCGATCCCGCCGCCCGTGTTCGACCCCGTTGCGAACGCGAGGATCGAACCGCCGACGAAGACGAACAGCACGATCAACGGGACGATCTGGTACACCAGCCCGATGATACCGGCGACGAACCCTTCCTTCAGCATCTCCCCCCACTCGTCGAACACCGGCGGTTCGTCGGCCCCGTCCATGCCGGCCCTGATAGCCCGGACGAGATAGCCCGACACCAGAAACAGGGGAACCACGAGGAACGAGAAGAGGAGCGCCGCTCCGCCGATCAAGACGGTCTTGATCCACTCGTCCGATTCCATTGGGTATTTCGCCATCGTCTCGATGTCCACGTCCATATGAATCAACATAAGATACTACCGAGGAAGAATATAAAGCTTGCTGATATGCAGAGGGTAGGCGACGTGGAGTCCCCTGGTGTCGGTGTCGACCCCTGGGCCGAGTATCGGTCTGATTCCTGGGCTACACGAAGGGCTAACGAACCGCTGGGGGGATCTGAGGCCGTCGAAAGGGACGGAGAGACGAACAGGGGAAGACGAGACGACGGGTCGGGTGTTCCGGTGACGGAACTCGTCGATGGGAGCGTCTAGCGGCTGCGACTGATGCCTCGCCGGAAGTAGTCCGATTATGTCACATCGGTCGAGTGTATCGCCCGGGGCGACGGGAGCCTCCCCGTCACTCCTCGACCATCCGCGATCCGCCGTTCGGGCAGAACTCCTGGATGCGGTCGGCCGAGGCGACCCGCCGGACGAACGACTGGTCGGCGAAGCGGTTCCGGAACTCGCGGTAGATCATCTTCGCGATGTCGTTCTGGGCGTACTGGCCGGGTTCGAGCCGCACGCTCGTCGCGACCCGGTCCTCGATGGCCGACGGCGGGCCACCGACCACGCGCGTCTGGGGTTCGACCTGGATACCCACGGCCACCCCGACGGGCGTGTCGTCGTAGTAGGTCCGATCGCCGCGGACCACGAACGAGCCCTTCTGGATGTACTCGCCCGATTCGGGAGTCTTCGAGACCTGGTCGGGCGTGACCATGTAGACGTCCCCGGCGAACTGGCCGGCCTTCCACACCGAGGAGTACGAGACGGCGAACTGCGCGGCCTCCTCGTGGGAGGACTCGGGGATGTCGACGTCGCGCGCGGCCTCGCTCGGACCCGTGGCCTTGAGTATCGTGACCGGCGCGCCGTGGGCCTGGGCGTGGAAGAACAGGTCGCCGCGCTCGGTGTACTTCTTCACGAGTTCCTCGTTCTGGTCGGCGTTCCGCCCGCCGACGACGAGAAAGCCGTCGGAGGTGTGGAACCACCGGAACCGCTCGTACCACTGCTCGTCACGCCGGACGGGTATCGAGGAGCGGGACAGCCAGTCGACCTCGCGGAACTCCTCGTCGTCGGTCTCGTCATCCGCCTCGCTCGCGTCCTCGGCCTCCCAGGCATCGCGTCGCTCCTTCACTTCAGCGAGTTCCTCGCGCGTGTCCCCGATGGCCGCCAGCGCACCCTCCCGTTTCTCGTTGACGCGCTTTGCCTCCTGGTAGAGCCGGTCGGCGTTCTTCTCCACGCCGTCGCGCGGGTCGACCGTCACCCGGGTGTCGTCGAGGTCGAGCGTGACCGTCCCCTCCCGTCCGTCCACGTCGACCACGGCCTCGGCCGCATCGATCCCCCGTTCCGCGCCCTCCTCGAACTTCGCCGCGATGTCGTCCCAGGCGACGTCCGCCTCGCGGGCCTCCCGGACCGTGGTGAGCACCTCGTCGACCAGATCGTAGTTCGCGTACAGCAGTTCGGCCCGCTCCCGTTCGGCCCTCGCCTGCTCCTCGAAGTCCTCGATGGCCCCCTCCTGCTGGGCGATGATCCGTTCCTTCTTCTCGATCTCCGCCTGGAAGTCCGGTCGGTCGCGGCCGCCGCCCCCGCCGCCCGGTTCGTCGGCCTCGAGTTCGTTGAAGTAGGTGTCGAGCGCGGCGTTGAACGTCTCGAACGCCTCGGCGTCGAGCGCCCCGCGTTCCTCGATCGGAACCGGCGAGACGTCGACCACCCCGCCCTCCTCGTCGCGGTAGATTCGCGGGTCGAGGTCGCCCTCCTTCAGCCGTCGCCGGAGCTCCTCGACGACCCGGAACAGCGCGCGGTACTCGTCCTCGCCGGCGTCGGAGATGGCCTTCGTCTTCTCGACCCCGGCGCGGGTACAGATCTCCTCGCCCCAGAGCCCGCCGAAATTCAGTTGGGTAGCGAGCGTCCGGACGAGGTCGGTGTCCGAGTCGTCCATCGCCGCGGCGAACGCCTCGTAGTCGGCGACGAGGGGATCGAACCGCGAGTCAGGGTAGCCGTACTGGCTGCCCGGCGCGACGGTCCGTGACTTCAACCGGACCGTGTCGAGCGAGGAGATCACTTCCCAATCCTCGTTGAGCACCGCGACGTTGCCGTCGCCGAACAGTTCGACGACGATCAGCGTGTTCGCGTCCTCCCGCTCGAAGCGGAAGGTGAGGATGCGGTCGAACTCGAACTGCTCGACGCCGTCGAAATCGGCTCCCGAGAGCCGATTCCGGAGCATCATCGCGAAGTTCGGCGGTCGTCCGGGGGCGTCGGGGACCCGTTCGGGGTCGGAGACGTTCACCCGCTTGGGATCCCGCACCTCCAGCAGTAGCTCCACGCGGCCGCGGTCGAAGTCGCGCATCTTCAGCCGGACGAGGTCGTCGTCGTAGAGGTACGCCTTGTCGACCTTGGCACCCTCGTACCGGTTCAGTTCCGTCACGAGCGCCGCGAGGTCGACGCTCGTGAGGGCGCGTTTCCCGTCCATATTCGAGGTGACGCCGGATAGCGGAAAGGCGTGTCGGGTCGCGCCGAACACCGGTCGGCAACCGCGTTCGACCGGCCTCAGGCGTACGCCTCGAACTCCCGGCCGAACGCGACGAAGTAGGCGACTCCCAGGACGCCGATGGCCGAGGCGACGCCGAACGCCACCACCGGGTCCATCGCGTAGAGCACGCCACCCACGACCGCCGAGGGGATGACGACCGTGTTCCGGACGAGGTAGTACGTCCCGGTTACCCGTCCCCCCGCGTCGCGCTCGGCGGGGCCCACGATGAGCGCCTTGTGCGCCGGGAGGCCGGCGAACCGCAGACCGGAGAACGCGAAGAGCAGTGCGAGAACCCACTGGTTCGCGGGAGCCACGATCAGCAGTGCTGGGAAGACGGCGTAGACGGCGAACCCGAGCGCGACGACGGGTTTGAGCCCCACGCGCTCGGCGGCCCTGGCGACCGGCACCATCGAGACCAGCGCCACCACCATCTCCACACCAAGGAGGACCCCGAAGTAGGCGTCCGGTCGGAGCGTGAGGCCGAACCCCTGGAACCCGACCGAGAGGAACTCGACGACGACGATGACGAAGAAGACGTACACCATCCCGTTGGCGAACCGGACGAGCGTGTCGGCGACGAGGAGCGGCCGGAGCGTCTCGGGCATCCCGAGCAGGTCACGGCGCACCTGCCCGAGCCCCTCGAACGACCTCCCGATCGAGTCCTCGCTCGCGTCGTAGAGCAGGTGCTGGACGACGGTGGCGACCGCGCCGAACACGACCGCCATCAGGATGATCCGCCGGAACCCGCCGGTGAACCCCGGCGTCGAGGCGAGCAGCGCCGCCGCGAGCAGCGGCCCCACGAGGAACCCGACCCGACGGAAGGTCTCCGTGCTCGCGAACCCCGAGGCGAGGTGTTCGGGCGCGACGCTCTGTTTCACTACCGCGAACGTCGCCCCGAGGCCGAACGACTTCCACGCCTGCGTGAGGAAGAGCCCGAGGAACACCAGCGACCACCCGGGGACCACGATGCTCCCCACCGCGAGGTCGTCGACCGTCGGCGCGAGATACCACACGCCGAACCCGACCGTCGTGACGACGCCGAACAGTGTCAGCGACACCCGCGAACCCACACGATCGGAGAGGGCACCCCCAGGGTAGGGATAGATGGCCGAGATGAGGTTCCCGACCGAGCCGTAGAGCCCGATGACGCCCGCGCCGGCACCGAGCACGCGCAGGTACTCCGGGACGTACCGCGAGGTGGTCTGGAAGGCGAGGCTGAACGCGAACATCGCCACCGAGAGGACGAGAACGTCCCGACGCAGGGCGAGGAACTGCCGGAAGGCGTCGAGCGGGTCGGCCCCTCCCTCCTCCGTGCTCATCGTCCGGTGGAGCGGACCCTTCCGGCGTAAAACCAGGTGGTGACGGTGATCGAGCCCACCCCGCGCCTACGTCCCTCGGGGGAACGGTCCGGAGGGCTCCCGATCCGAGGTCGTTCGTACTGACGGTTGTAACGATCTACCGGTGATCGTCGGCCCTGCCCGACGATCACCAGTAAAAGACTACAACAGTCCGTATCAGAGCCTGTCGGCCATCCGCTCGCCGACCTCCAGACCCGAGCGGAGGGCGGCGTGGACCCGTGCCTCTCCGGCCACCCAGTCCCCACCACAGTAGAGGCCGTACTCCTCGGCCGCTCGGACCGTCTCCTCGTCCGCCTGCCCGTCGGGGAGCGCGTAGCGCCAGCCCTGGTGGTCGGTCCAGTCGGGTTCGGCGAGCCGCGGGTCGTCGAGCAGGTCGGCCGCGAGTTCGGCGAGTTCGGCGACGTTCCCCTCCGGGGGATCCTCGTAGTGCTCGGTCGACCAGTCGGGGCCCGCCTGTACGACGAGCAGGCTCTCGCCCTCGGGAACGTGGCCCGGTTTGCACTCCTCGCGTGAGACCCATCCGACCTCGTGTTCGCGGTCGGTGTTGACGAGCGCGTAGTACGGCCGGTCGAGTTCGAAGGGGTAGTGGAGCACCGCCGTCCAGATCGTCCGGTAGGGCACTGCCGCCGTCTCCTCGGCGAGGGCTTCCCGGATCTCGGCGTCCCAGTCGGCCCCGCGGAGGAGTTCGGCCGTCTGGGGTGCCGGCGGGTTCAGCAGGAGCAGGTCGAACGGACCCCACTCCGTCCCGCCGGTATCGGTCAGGTACCACGCGTCGCCGTCCCGCGTCACCGTCTCGACGCGGGTCCGGCGCTCGACGGTCGCCCCCGTGGTGGCGAACAGCCGCTTCGCGATCTGGGTGAGCCCTGCGCGGTAGGTCCACTTGTGCTCGTCGTCGCGGCCCTCCGAGATCGTCCCCTCGCGATCGAAGGTGTAGACCGGTCCCTCGGCCTCGATCAACCCCTCGACGTCGAGCTCCCCGGTCAGGAGTTCGTTCACCCGCGGGTCCTCGGACTTGACGTAGTTCGCGCCGTAGTCGTAGGTGCAGTCCCCGCGCCGGCGGGTCGCCGCCCGACCGCAGACCCCGCCCGACTTCTCGAGGACCGTGATCGAGACGTCCGGAGCCTCGTCGAGGACGTACGCCGCGGCCGCGGCGGCCGCACCCGCGCCGACGATACCGATGGTCGTCATGGGTGCAGTAGACCCGCCCGGCCCTAAAGCCCGATCCAACCGGCAGTCCCGGAGGGGCGGTCGGACGCCCTCACCGGTGAGGCGTCCGTTCGGGTCGGTGCTCGCCGGTGGCCGGTCGCGATCGCCCTCAGAGTCGGTCGGTGAGCCGTCGAAGCGCCTCGTACCCCCCCTCGACGAACGGCTCGCCGTGGCCCATACAGGCCATCTCGAAGGGGGGCGTGCGTGCGGCGAACGAGCGGATCGACTCGCGCAGCGCGTGCATATCGTAGGAGTCGAGCCAGAACGGGGGGGTGAACTCGCCGTCCTCCTCCCAGACCAGGTCGCCGAGGAACGCCACGTCGAGCCCCTCGTGGACGTAGACGGTGTGGCCGGGGTTGTGTCCGGGGGTGTGGAACGCCTCGAACCCGCCGATGCGGTCGCCGTCGGCGACCGGTTCGACGTCGGGGATGCCGAAGAAGGGTCGAACGATCCGGTGGAACACCCCCTTCGGGTGGAACGCCGACGGCGACCACCCGCCGTCCATCAGGGCGACGTCCTCCCGGCCGACGTGGACCGTCCCGTCGAACCCTTCCCTGCGGAGCCTGGAGATCCCGCCGGTGTGGTCGAGATCGTAGTGTGTGAGCAGGACCCGGTCGAGGTCGGCCGGCTCGTACCCCGCCCCGCGGACCTCCGCGAGCAGTCGCCCGGGGTTCACCGGCAGCCCCGCGTCGACGAGCGTCGTCTCGCCGTCGTCCGCGAGGTACGCGTTCGACGCGATCGGCGGGAACAGCCCCAGATCGAGCGCCCAGACGCCGTCGGCGAGCCGGCTCGGCATACCCACGGCTACGGGCTCCCGACTTAGAAGCCGTGCGGTTTCACACCACGCCCTGGGTCCGCGTCGGCCCCGTGCGAACTCCCGAGTCGTGCTGGTTGGCGGTCGACAACGCGATATTGATATTCGCCACGCTTCTGGGACGGGGCGTGAGATCGCCCTCCAGAAACACGATGGCTACGGTTCTCGTCGCACTCGTCGTCCTCTCCGCGGGGTGTGCCTTCCCGTGGACCGAACCCGAGAGCCGCGCCGCCACCTACGACTACACGTTCGGCCTTGATGCCTACGGAACCCTCTCGAACGCGACGATCCGCGTCCCACTCCCCGCAGAGGGCGGTGCGAGCGTGCTGAACGCCTCGGTGCTCGCCCCGAACGGGACCGTCGACGGGGCGTTCGAGGCGAGCGTGGTCGACACCGAGTTCGGCCCGATGCTCGAGCTTCGTGCTACCGAATTCGTCGTCGAGCCACGCTACTTCGCGACCGTCGAGGCCGAGGGGACGGGCCGTCGCGTGGAGATCAACGAGTCGGAGTACGACCCCGACGACCCGAACCACTCGAAGGTCGACTTCCGCTCGGTCGACGTGCTCGTGACCGTCGACGCGCCCTACCCCGTCGACACCGAGACGCCCGTCGGCGACGAGCCGCTCCTCCCGAGTTCGTCGGAGCGGGTCGCCACCGCCTGCGAGGTCCCCACCACCGAGAGCGCGTCCTGCTTCGCCTACGACGCGCCCGTCCACCTGGCCTACGACGCGGCCGACGACGCCCGGGTACAGCTGATCGTCCACTTCGAGGGGAGAAACGAGTGGTTCGCCGGCGGGTGGACCGGGAACCACTACCGCGAGACGGTCGACTACTCGGCGACCGGGCCGCAGTCGGGATGGGTCGACGCCGAGGGGCACCTCGTCGTCGGGGAGGGGAACTACCCCTCGCCCTGAAGCCGCTCCCGGGCGACGGGACTGAAAGCTTATTCGGCTGGTGACCGTACCTGCGGGTATGATCCGTCGCGCCCTGACGTGGGTTCGGGCTCGCTTCGACACCGGGGAGGGACGCGACCCGGACGAAGGGCAGGGCGGGTTCGTCCCCTCACCCCTCGATCGCTCGGTGCGGGACGCACACGGGGGGAACGATGGCGGGCGTCGGGAACTGGCCCACATCCAGGAGCAGGCGGAGACGCTCGAAGAGAAGCGGCGGGACGGTTGAGTCCGACCGGGCGGGCGGATCAGTACTACTCCAGGGACTTCGAGACGTACGGGCCGTCCTGGTAGTAGCCGAGTTTGTCGCGGTAGTACTCGCGAACGCCGATGCCGGAGATGACCGAGAGCTTCGAGTAGCCGGCCTCGCGGGCGCGGCGCTCGGCCTCCGCGAGTAGCCGCCGGCCGTACCCCTCGTGCTGGTAGTCCCCGTCGGTAGCCTCGGTGCCGACGCCGACCTCGTTGCCGTAGACGTGGAGCTCGCGGACGAGCGCGGCGTCGTCGAGTTCGCGCCGCACAGGACTGTTGGGGAACCGGAGCCGGCAGAAGCCCACGAGCAGGTCGCGGTCGAAGTCCTCGACGGAGATGAACTGCTCCGTACCGCCCGCGGCCTCGTAGGTGTGGGTATCCATCTCGACGCTCCCCGGGTCCTCGTCGTTCATCCCCACCTCCCGGCACCGGATACAGTCACAGGTCCAGCCGTGCTCGGCCATCCGCTCGCGGGCGAGCTGACGGAGGTTCGACTTCCAGACGCCGGCGTCGATGAAATCGGCGGGGATGTCCCGCTGGACGCGCTGGAGCCGCGTGTACGGCGGGATCATCGACTTTATCTCCGCGACGAGTTCGGCCGCCTCCTCGTTGGTCAGCGGGTCGTACTCCCCGCGACGCCACATGTCGTAGGTCAGCGTGTCACGAACCACGAGCGTCGGGTAGATCTTCAGGTAGTCCGGCCGCCAGTCCGAACTCTCGAATATCTCGCGGAAGTCCTCCAGACACATCTCGCGGGACATCCCGGGCTGTCCGGGCATCATGTGAAAGCCCACTTTGAACCCCGCGTCGCGGAGCCGGCGGTTGGCGTCGAGGCTGGCCTGGACGCCGTGACCGCGGTGCATCTCCCGGTTGATGCGCTCGTAGGTCGTCTGGACGCCGACCTCGACCTTCGTCCCCCCGAGCCGCAGCATGCGGTCGATCTGTTCGGGGTCACACCAGTCGGGCTTGGTCTCGAACGTGGTCCCGATACACCGGACGTCCGCCCGCTCGTTCTCGGCGATCACGTCCTCGAGGTAGCGGAATTCGACGCTCCCCGGATCGTCGGGCGCGAACGACTCCGTCTCCGAGGGTTCGGGCACCCCGGAGGCGTCGTAGTCGTTCATCGCCTCGTAGGCCCGCTTGACGAACCACTCCTGGTAGTCGTGGCTCCTCGCCGTCATGGTCCCACCCATCAGGATGAGTTCGACCTTGTCGACGGGGTGGCCGATGCGTCGGAGCTGTTCGAGACGGAGAGTGACCTGCCCGTAGGGGTCGTAGTCGTTCTGTTCCCCCCTGGCCGCGGCGGGTTCGTGGCCCGTATAGGACTGCGAGGAGGAGAACTCGCTGGCCGGTCCGCCCGGGCAGTAGAGACACTTGCCGTGCGGGCAGGTGTGTGGCGAGGTCATGATGGCGACGGGCGAGACGCCCGACGCCGTGCGCACGGGCTTGCGCTTGAGCACCCGCTGGACCGCCTCGCGCTCGCCCTCGGGGGCGTGGTCGACGATGTCCGAGTGTCGGGGGACCTCGCCCGCCCCGAACTCCGAGCAGGCGTCGAGCTTGGCCGACTCGACGTCCTCGCGTTCGAGATCGCCCGAGGCGACCCGCTCGGCGAGGTGACGACAGACCCGCTCGAACGGCGAGGGGTCGGCCTCCTCCGACCCCTCCGTCTCGGGTGTCTCGGTACTCATTCGGTTGTCGGACCCTCGGTCCGGCCGCTCAAGTATCGTACGGTCCGGCGAGGAGGAGTCGATTCGGAACCGAGAGCGAGAGCGAGAGCGAGTCTACGCCTCGGAGGTCGCCGACAGGCGCTCGGCGACGACGTCCATCGTCGCCTCCAGCACCGCCTCGCGCTCGCCCGAGAGGAACTCGACGGTCCCCTCGCGGGTGCCCTTCGTGTCGACGCCGCCCTCGGGGACCCGCTCGCGGACCGCCTCGGCGACCTCCCGGACGCCGACGTCGGTCGTCGAGCGGAGGTGGAGTTCGTCCATCGCGAGGCCGATAGTGACAGTGGGGCCGTCGCCCTCGGCGGCGATCTCGCGCCGGTGGAGTTCGTCGAGCAGGAGCCGGGTCGGCGGGAAGTCGAACCGGTGGGTGTACGCGTCCGTGTCGAGGACGGCGAACTCGACGCCGCCCACCTCCCTCCGATCGAGGTTCGCCGTCGCCGTCTCGAGTTCGGCCTCCAGCTTCGTGCGGAACTGCTCGGCGACCTGCTCGGCGAGGCCGGTCACCCGGTCGAACAGCAGGTCGATGATGAGCTCGCGCTTGTCCTCGTAGGACTGGTAGTACGCCTCGAGCGCGACCGCCTCGCGGAGGTCCCGGACGGCGTCGGCGTCGAGCCCCGCGTCCTCGGCGGCCTCGGCGTACGCCTCGGGTACGTCGTCCCAGTAGGAGATGGCCGGGAGCGGGCGGAGGTCCTCGCGGACGGCGTCGTTGACGCCCGCCGCGACGGTGGCGGCGAGCGTCGTCGCCGTCCGGGCCTCGCCATCCTCGGGGCCGAGCGACGTCTCGACCGTCTCGGTGACCTCCTTCTCGACGGGGAGCCCGTCGATCACGAGCCGCTCGGAGCCGTAGATCCCCAGGAGTTCGAGCCCGTCGAGCGAGTCGCGGGTCCCGCCCGCGCCGGCGAAGACGAACAGCGGGAGTTTCTCGTCGTGGCGCTCCTGGTCGTCGAGCATCCGGGTGACGTCCTTCGTCGCGTCGTCGAGGTCGTACACCGTCCCCTCGAGGGGCCGCCGGTCGAAGTAGTGATAGACCGCGTCGGTACCGGCGTGCTCCTCGCGGACCAGCGGGAGGACCGCTCGTTCGATGGCCGCCCCCGCCACGTAGCCGTCCGTGTCCGCGCTGTGACGGACCACGATGGGTCGGGATTCCTTGATGGCCCGCCGGATCGCGGTCGCGGCGGCCTGGACGCCCTCGGCGAGCGCCTCGATCGCCGGGTCGTCGGCCACCGGCTCGACCTCGCCGGGGTCCGACGCCGAGCGCAGCGCCTCGTCCATCCGATCGGTGACGGCCGCGAGTTCGTCGCCCTCGAGCACCGCCAGGGTCTCGGTCTCGACCTGGATCTCGTCGCGGCGGACGCGGATCTCGCCGTCGAGCCGGACGACGTCACCCACCTCGACCTCGGGGTAGGCCCGGACGCCCGCCTCCTCGAAGGCGGCACAGTCGGCGACAGCGGTCTCGTCGCGGAGCTCGAACACCGTCGGGCCGGACGTCTGCCGGACGCTCACGATCTCGCCCTCCAGACGGACCGTCTCGCCGACCCGCTCGCGGAGCCCCTCGACGTTCACGCGCTCGGGCGGCTCCTCGTCGGTGGGCGTCGATGTCGACTCGGATTCGGTCGCGCTCTCGGTCTCGGATCCGGATCCGGGTTCGGTCTCGGTCTCGGTATCCGACCCGGAGTCGGGTACGGGCTCGCGCTCGGAGTCGGTTTCGGCCGCCGGTCCGGTGTCTGCCTCCGCCCGCTCCATCCCGGTGTCGGCCTCCGTCCCCGTTTCCGGTTCGGGCTCGGGTTCGGAGTCGGCTTCGGTCTCGGGTTCGGCGGACGCCTCGGGCCCGGATCCGGGTTCCGGTCCTGATCCCGACTCGGACTCCGTCTCCGTCTCGGCGAGCCGGTCGCCGTCCGGGGCGTCGATGAGCGTCCCGCGGAACTCCCTGTCGGACTGGCGGATCGACCAGCCGAGGTCGATATCGCCGTTGTCCCGCACGTTCGTCACCTGGACGTAGACGGTGTCGCCGACGTCCCAGTCGAGCGATTCGAGCCGCCGGTCGAGCTTCGAGCGGTGGAGCAGCCCCGTGACGTGCTCGTTCAGGTCGATGAACACGCCGAACTCGGCGTAGCCGTCGACCGAGCCCCGGTAGAACCGGCCCTCCGTCAGCTGGTTCGGCTGGTTCCCCTCGAACTCGAAGACGACGTCCTCCTGGTGCGTGTCACAGATGGGCCCGTCCGACGACGTGCCGCAGATGATACAGTCTGCCATTAGCCCGGGGAACACGGGCGTCCCGTAAACGGTTGTCGGAATCCTCGCGTCGGGTTACACGCGGTCCGCTTCTACTCGAAGACCCGGCTCTCCTCCTCGAGCCCCTCCAGGTCGGCCCTGATCGCCGACGCCTGCTCGGGGAACAGCGCCACCTCCACCTCGTTCCCCTCGCCGTCGGCGAACGCGAGCTTGATCCGCTCGTCGCCGAACTCCCGCGCCTCCGCCTCCTCGACGTCGTAGAGCTTGACCGTCGCGTCGGTGTTTGCCGGTCCGACGTTCTTGACCACGCCGTCCTTCAGTTCGAGCATCAGCGAGTCGAAGTCGACCGTGAGCATGCTCGGCGGTTCGGCTGCCACGGCAAAAAGTCGACTATCGGTGGCGAGTGATGTTCGGGTGGGGCGGCGTTCGGTCGTGAGACGACGTGGATCGGACTGGACGGGGAGACTGGCTCGAGGAGTCCGGAGAACTCCGCCGAGGTAATCGGGGAGTGATACGTTTCGGTGAGTACGACGAAGAGAGGGTGCGTATCTGACACCGAGCCTTGCTCAAATCGACGCCGTCTCGGTTTGAGGTCTCCGTCCCCCTCCATCCGATCTGTCTCTCCCGGTTCCGATTACAGAGCTGCCGGCATCCGTATCAGTACCGACTACGCACTGGGGCGGAGGACGACATCCTTATTGCTGGTCGAATAGTAGACTGTGGAATGGTTCCCTCCAATACGTTCTCTGAGCGTCAGCCGTCTCACAAAGCGACCCTTTATTGTACCAACTGTAATCACTCGAGCCGCATCAATGGCGACTGGATCATCGAAGTGCATACTAACCGTCTCGACTACGAGTGTCCCGAGTGTGGGACGACGATCGATTCTCGCCGTGATGGGACGGCTTTGACCGCCCAAAGTGGTGGGGTGCTTCGGCCCGATACCACTGATTGAAATAGAAGCGGGTGTTCCGGTACTGCCCGCTGATACACTTGCCTGTTTGATCGGATATCTCCGAACAAACACTCTGTCCTGCGACGCGCGTCGTCTCTATGCAGCACGCCGCTTCCGACAGCAGTCGGCGGGCCTGTGGGCACTCCGCTGAGTCGAGGGCGCGAGTGCAGCATCGGCCGGGAGCCGACTTCGGACTACTGGAACCGGTGAACACAGCCGCGTATCCTGCTCGCAGGCCAGTGGCAAGTAGTACTTGTGGGAGCCTACATCACGCCCATCTCACCGAGGCGATCGGGGAGGTAGGTGTCGGTGACGAAGTCCAGCCCCCGGGAGGCGAGCGACTGCTGTTCGGACTTCTTGCCGATCTCGAGCTGGAGCTCGATCTCCTCGCGCCAGAACTCCGTCTGGAACCGGGGGTCCTCCAGCTCGCTCTGGAGGGCGTTCACGTCCGAGTCGGTGAGGGGATCCGCGGGCAGGTCGTACTCCCGGATGTCCCGGGGGCGGATGCCGACGAACCGCGCCTGGGGCGTGGCGAGGTACTCCGAGAGGTGTGCGGACTTGATCGAGCCGTAGGCGACGGAGCCGAAGATGCGGTAGCTCCACGGGTCGCCGTCGGTGAACACCACCACGGGGAGGTCGAGTTCGTCGTGGAGCCGACGGGTCAGTCGCCTCGTGGCCCGGGCGGGCTGGCCCTTCAGGTGGACGATGATGGCGTCGTGGTCGGTGTCGAAGCCGTTCTCGACGAGCCGGTCGCGCATCCCGCCGGTCTCCACACAGAGGACGAACGCGGCGTCGTGGTCGAGGAACTCGATCGTGTCGGGATTGTTCGGGATCTGGTAGCCCCCCTCGCCGACGTCCTCCTGGCAGTGGATGTCCCGCTCGCCCCGGCGGGTCTGCTCGCGGAGGAAGAGCGGCCCCATCACGGTCGCGCCGGACTCCTCCGGGCGCATGTGGAAGTCCTCGCGGGTGACCTCCGAGACGATCTCCAGGTCCTCGACGAGCTGGTTGGACTCGTCCTGGTCCGCGAACTGGGCGTGCTCGTTGTCCCAGGATTCGCTGAGGTAGTAGAGCTCACGCAGGGTCGACGAGCGGTCCTGTTCGAGCTGTGCGGCGAGGAACTCGATGGTGTAGACCGCCTTGAGGAGCTTCTTGGCCCCCCGAACCGAGTTCGCGCTCCGCGTCGACTTCCGGTCGCCGTACACCCACACCTCCTTGTCGGGGTCGTACTCGATGTTGCTCTTCGTCCGGGTGGGGATCTCCATGTAGGGGATCTCCCCGCCGGCGAACTGGTCGTAAAATCGCGCCGCGAGGTCGATGAGATGTTCTCGTGCCTCCTGGCTGCGGGCGTCTTCGGGGACGTCTTCGGTGCTCATGTAGTGTGTTGGGGTTTGGGTTGTTGTCCTGATCAGGATCACGCGTCGATGGTGACTCTCTCGCCCTCGATGCCCTCGACGGAGACGTCGAAGGCGGTGTCGTCGGGGACGCGGTACTCGAGGACGGCCTCCTCGCCGGAGGCGACCTCGGGGCTCCACTTCACGAACCACTCGCCGTCCATCTCGACGACGCGAGCCCCCTCGACGTCGCCGGGATCGGCCGAGAGGATATCCGTCACCTCCAGGGCGGCGTTCGTGTCGTCGTGGTTCGAGACGACGAGCTTGACGCTCCCGTTCTCACGGCGGCGCTCGACGAGGACGTTGTTCATGATGCGGGCCAGCGAGTCCTCGACGTTCAGCGGCTCCCGTCCCGTCACTTCCGAGACCTTCCGGGCCATCTCGGGCAGGAGTTCGGCGATGACGTTCTGCTTGCGCCGGCGCTGTTCCAGCGAGCGCTTCTTGTTCAGGTACGATTTGAGCTCGCGGGCCGCCTCCCGGAGCGCGAGCTCCACCTCGTCCTCGATCGCGGGGACGTTCGCGACGGCGTCCTTCGACTCGCTCGTGAAGGGAACGTTCGTCGAGGCGACGTGGATCATCAGCACCGCGGGGCCGTTCGGGATGCCCGAACCGCCGGGCTGGTCGAGGTTGTAGTTCCGCCAGTTGATCCGCTTGACGACGTCGACGGTCGCGCACGCCCCGCGCTGGTAGACGAGCGGTACTCGGTTCGCAAAGCGGAGTATCTCGACGCTCCCCTCCGCGGGCAGGTCCCCGCCGTAGGCGATGCCGGCCTCGACGATGAACGGGTCGCCGCCGTGGACCTCCGCGTCGCGGGTCGAGGCGGCGTAGAAGTCCGCGTCGTACTCCTTGCGGAGCCCGGCCTCGACGAGGTCCGCGGTGATGGGCGCGAGACAGTCCGTCGGCGGCGCGAGGATGTCCGTCTCGCGCATCGCCTCGAGGAACTCCGCCGCCGTGTCGCGGTCGGCCGCCACCTCCCCCACCTTCGGTGGGGTGTCCTCGACCGTCCGGGCGCGCTCCCAGATCGCTGCGACGACGTTCTCGCGGGAGGTCTCGCCGAACGACTCGTCCTCGCGTTCCTTCGTCCTGTCCGCGGCCCACGCCACCCAATCGACGAGCGCCGCGCGGGTCACGCGCCCACGGTCGCCGTCGGCGTCGTCGAACTTCGAGGCGATCCGCCGGGCGAACGCCTCGACCGCCGCGTCGTCCTTTCGCTTGGTCGTCACCTCGTCGACCAGCGCGTAGATGTCGGACTGGCGCTCCTCGGTGACGACCGACCACACCGCGTCGACGGCGTTCTCCCTCACGGTGGATCCGAACCGCCGGTCGGTCGCGGTCTCGGTCTCCTCCGCGGCGGCCGCGACGATCCGTTCGAGGTCCGTGTAGGCGACGTGATCGCGGTCGAGGAGACCGTCGACGTCACCCGTTCCGTCCAGCACGCTGTCGGCGAACGCGGTCGTCGCGTCCGCGCCCTTGTTCGAGACGGCGTCGTCGATGGCCTCGACGACCGCCTCGCGCCGTCGGGCGTCCGGTGCCCGCCAGGCCATCTCCCGGCCGAAGTGCCGGTCGCGGAACCGGTCGATGACCTTCCGTGCGGTCTTGCCACCCACGCGAGTGAACTCCTCCTGGAGGAACCCCGACAGCGAGTAGGAGTCGGTCGAGTCCAGCATCTTGAGGAGGGTTCCGAGTTCGACGCCGTGGGGATGGGGACGGATCTCCTCGGTCTCGGCGGGGAGCTGGTCGGTCGCCCGCTCGAACTTCAGCGACTCCTTCGGCTCGTGGAACTCGATCCGCGCGTGGGGGTTGACGACCGCCGTGTACTTCACGTAGTCGTGGAGTTGCTGGCGGGCCCGCATGTTCCCCTCCATCTCGAGTTCGATGCGCGTCCCGTGGGGTCGCTCCCAGACCGTCTCGCGCTCGACGTCGATCTCCGGTTCGTTCGTGTCCGTGTCGACGATGAGCTCGAAGTACTGCGCGTCGCGACCCTCGGTCTTGGAGGTGATCCTCGCCGGTTTGCCGGAGGTGAGCTGGGAGTAGAGCACCGCCGCGGAGATGCCGATACCCTGCTGGCCGCGGTTCTGCTCGCGCTTGTGGAAGCGGCTCCCGTACAGGAGCTTGCCGAACACCTTGGGGATCTGTTCCTTGGTGATGCCCGGCCCGTTGTCCTCGACGACGAGGCGGTAGTAGTCGCCGGCCTCCTCGATCTCGACGTAGATGTCGGGGAGGATGCCGGCCTCCTCGGCGGCGTCGAGCGCGTTGTCGACCGCCTCCTTGACGGCGGTGACGAGCGCCCTCGCCCCGCTGTCGAAGCCGAGCATGTGCTTGTTCTTCTCGAAGAACTCCGCGATGGAGATCGACCGCTGGGAGCGGGCGAGCTCGTCGGCGATCGCCTCGCCATCACCGAGCTCCGACTGGTAGGATGGCATTCGTATGGCTCCGGGTTCCATCGGGGCGGATAAAACCTCGTCGTTAGTTCGGTGGAAGTGAAAGCGGTTTCGCGCGACGGGACGGCGTTCGAGCGTCCGACGGACGTCCGACCCGGTCCGCGGATTCCCGAGGAGTGGAGGGTGCGGGCGGCCCGTGAGGGCTGTTCGGACCCGTTCTCACCATCCAGGGGGCGGAAGGTATCGTGTGACGGCGCGGCTCCGGAACCGTCCGTGTGATCCGATACCAGAGGGCTTAATCCCGTGCCCCGAATGGGACGGGTAATGGCCACCGAGGAAGGGTACGTACCCCCCGACGAGAGTACGAGCGTGGACTCCCTGGGTCACTCCCATCCGGACGTAGCGGAGTACGCCGCGCTCGCGGCCGATCTCCGCGGAGCGGTGGACGGGAAAGTCCGTTTCGATGAGTACGCACAGGTGCTGTACGCGACCGACGGGAGCATCTACCAGGCCCGGCCGGCGGGCGTCGTCTTCCCGACGTCGGTCGAGGACGTGCAGGCGGCCGTCCGGACGGCCGCGGCACACGACGTCCCCGTGCTCCCCCGCGGGTCGGGATCGTCGCTCGCCGGGCAGGCCGTCGGCCCGGGGTGTGTCGTCCTCGACTTCACCAAGCACATGGACGACCTGCTCGACGTCGATCCCGGGGCACAGCGGGCGACGGTCCAGCCCGGCGTCGTCCAGGACCACCTCGAGGCGCGGCTCGAGGAGTACGGCCTCAAGTTCGCGCCCGACCCCGCCTCGTCGGGACGCTCGACCGTCGGCGGCGGCATCGGCAACAACTCCACCGGCGCACACTCGGTCCGCTACGGCATCACCGACGCCTACACCGAGGAAGTTCGTGCAGTTCTCTCGGACGGGTCGCTGCTCCACGCCCGCGAGATCGTCCTCGACTCGCCGGAGTACGAGGAGATCGTCTCGGGCGATGGCCGCGAGGCCGAGATCTACCGGACCGTCCGGGCGCTCGTCGAGGAGAACGAGGCGGAGATCGAATCCCGCTACCCGGAGCTCAAGCGCCGTGTCAGCGGCTACAACCTCGACCGGGTGATCTACGAGAACGAGGACGGCGAGGAGGTCATCAACCTCTCGAAGCTGTTCGTCGGAAGCGAGGGCACCCTCGGCGTGCTGGTCGAGGCGACGGTCTCGCTCGTCACCGTCCCGGAGGAGACGGCGCTGGCGCTCTACTGCTTCGACGGTCTCGTCGACGCGATGCGGGCGGTGCCCGAGGCCCTGGAGTTCGAGGTGAGCGCCGTGGAGCTGATGGATCAGGAGGTATTCAGGTTAGCAAGCGAGTCGACCGAGTTCGCCCAGTACGCCGACCCCATCCCCGAGGGGACGGCCGCGGCGCTGATGCTGGAGTGGGACTCCGAACTCCACGACGACTTCGAGGCCGCTATCGCGGCCACCAACGAGCACTTCCTCCGGGAGGGCGCGGCGTTCGACGTCCTCGAGGCCTACACGCCCGAGGCACAGGCGGACCTCTGGAAGCTCCGGAAGGCTGCCATCCCGCTGCTGATGAGCCTCGAGGGCGACCCCAAGCCCTACCCGTTCATCGAGGACGCGACCGTCCCACCCGAGGAACTCGCCGAGTACGTCCAGGGGTTCGAGGACATCCTCGAGGCGCACGGCACCTCGGCGGCGTACTTCGCTCACGCCGGGTCGGGGACGCTCCACATCCGGCCCATCCTCAACCTCAAACAGGACGATGGCATCCAGAAGATGCACTCGATCACCGACGACGTCACCGACCTCGTCCTCGAACACCACGGGGCGTTCTCGGGCGAGCACGGCGACGGGATGGCCCGGACGGAGTTCAACCCGAAGATGTACGGGCCGGACCTCTGGAACGCGTTCAAGGAGGTCAAGACGGCGTTCGACCCCGACTGGCTGATGCACCCGGGCAACGTCGTCTACCGGGACGGCTCCGACGACGTCGGCCCGGACTCCGAGCGTGGGGTCGGCGCGGACATGCGCGAGAACCTCCGGTACGGCGCGGACTACCAGTCCATCGAGCCCCAGACGACGATGGACTTCTCCGACGAGGGCGGGTTCTCCCACCTCGTCGAGCTCTGTAACGGCTGTGGCACCTGCCGGCAGACCCAGTCGGACGTGATGTGCCCCACGTACCGGGCGTCGAAGGAGGAGATACAGACGACCCGGGGCCGGGCGAACATGCTCCGGGCGGCGATCTCCGGGGAGCTACCGCCCGAGGAGATCCACTCCGAGCGGTTCCAGGACGAGGTGCTCGACCTCTGCGTGGGCTGCAAGGGCTGTATGAGCGACTGTCCCACCGGCGTCGACCTCGCCAAGCTGAAGGCGGAGGTGAAACACCAGCATCACGAGCGCGACGGGAGCGGCCTCCGCGAGAAGGTGTTCGCCGACATCGACCGGCTCTCCGCGCTCGGGTCGGCGCTCGCGCCCGTCTCGAACTGGGCGTCGAAGGTCCCCGGCGCGCGTGACCTGATGGAGGAGGTGCTCGGTATCGCCGCCGAGCGCGAGCTCCCGGAGTTCCGGCGCGAGTCCCTGGTCGACTGGTTCGAGGCCCGCGAGCCCGGCGTGAGCTTCACCGAGGCCGACCGGAAGGTGCTGCTGTTCCCCGACACCTACACCAACTACAACCTCCCGGATGCGGGCAAAGCGGCGGTGCGCGTGCTGGAGGCCGCGGGCGTCCACGTCGCCATCCCGGAGGGGACCGCCCCCAGCGGCCGACCGGCCTACTCGAAGGGCTTTCTCGACAAGGCGAAGACGCGTGCACGGCAGAACGTCGAGACGCTCGCCCCGCGGGTCGAGGAGGGGTGGGACGTCGTCTTCGTCGAGCCCTCCGACGCGGTGATGTTCCAGGACGAGTACCGCGACCTCCTCTCGGGGCCCGACGTCGAGGCGGTGAGCGACGCCGCCTACGGCGTCTGTGAGTACCTCGACGTCCACCGGATCGACGGCTCCATCGACTTCCGCGACCCCGGCGAGGCGCTCGCGTACCACGGCCACTGCAACCAGAAGGCGACGAACAAGGACCACCACGCGGTGGGGGTGCTCCGGCGGGCGGGCTACGAGGTGGACCCGCTCGACTCGACCTGCTGTGGGATGGCCGGGAGCTTCGGCTACGAGGCCGAACACTACGAGCTCTCGAAGTCGATCGGGCGCATCCTCTTCGGGAAGGTTGACGCGAGCCCCGCGGGGCAGGTGACCGCCCCCGGTGCCTCCTGTCGCTCCCAGCTGGGCGACCGGGACGAGCGCAGCGAGACCCCGCCGCACCCGATCGAGATGATCGCCGACGCGCTCGCCGACTGATAGGGATCATCGTAGTCGTTCATAGATTTCCCGCCGAGAATCACGCCCCACGATCCACGTCGAACGGTCGAATCCTCCGGCTGGCTACGATGATCCCTATGACAGTCCACCCGACGTCCAACCACCCTCGATGGGATCCCGGAGCGGGTTCGAGACGACTGTCAGCTACGGGCGGCTCTCGCGTGAAATACGCACGACTGCGGACTCCCGTGCCTCTCGGGACACTGTATATATAAGTTGATACTACTTCGCGTGCGCGTGCGGGGGGTTTAAGTACGATCCCGGCTTAATCCGGGTAGAATCAGATGTCTCAGGAGAGTGATTACAATGCTGGCTCTATCCGGACGCTGGAGGGGCTGGAGGCGGTCCGGAAGCGTCCGGCGATGTACATCGGGTCGACGGACGCCCGGGGTCTCCACCATCTCGTCTACGAGGTCGTCGACAACGCCATCGACGAGGCCCTCGCGGGCCACTGCGACACCATCGAGGTGACCATCCACGAGGACGACTCGGTGAGCGTCTCCGACGACGGCCGCGGCATCCCGGTCGACACCCACGAGAGCGGGAACCGGCCGGCCGTGGATGTCATCATGACCGTCCTCCACGCCGGCGGGAAGTTCGACAACAAATCCTACCAGGTGTCCGGGGGGCTCCACGGGGTGGGCGTGAGCGTTGTGAACGCACTGAGCCACTGGCTCGAGGTCGAGATCAAGCGCGACGGGGCGGTCTGGACCGAGCGGTTCGACCACGGCGAGCCGGAGGGGCTCGAACGGGTCCGCGAGATGGACCCCGACGAGGAGACGGGGACGACCATCCGTTTCTGGCCGAACACCGACATCTTCGAGACGGTCGACTTCGCCTACTCCACGCTCGAGTCGCGGCTGCGCGAGCTCGCATTCCTCAACCCGGGCGTCGCCATCCACGTCACCGACGAGCGGACCGGCGAGACCAACGAGTTCTCCTTCGACGGCGGCATCCGCGAGTTCGTCCGCTACCTCAACGAGACGAAGACGGCCCTCCACCCCGACGTGGTCTACTTCGACGACGAAC
Source organism: Salinirubellus litoreus (assembly GCF_037335815.1). Taxonomy (NCBI): domain Archaea; kingdom Methanobacteriati; phylum Methanobacteriota; class Halobacteria; order Halobacteriales; family Natronomonadaceae; genus Salinirubellus; species Salinirubellus litoreus. Next base: position 2,914,941 of record NZ_CP147841.1, read on the forward strand.
AGCCCGTCGAGACCGAGGAGGGCGACGCCGGGATCGTCCAGGTCGAGGTGGCGATGCAGGCCACGCAGGGCGTCCAGGGCTCGATTCACGCGTTCGCCAACAACATCAACACCCGCGAGGGCGGCACCCACATGACCGGGTTCAAGACCGCCCTCACCCGGGTCGTCAACGACTACGCCACCTCCCACGGCCTGCTGCGCGACATCGACGGGACGCTCAAGGGCGAGGACATCCGCGAGGGGCTCACCGCGGTCCTCTCGATCAAGCACCCCGACCCGCAGTTCGAGGGCCAGACCAAGACGAAACTGGGCAACAGCGAGGTTCGCGGGATGGTCGAGTCCGCCGTCCACGAGCACCTCTCGACGTACCTGGAGGAGAACCCCTCGACGGCCGAGGCGCTGGTGTCGAAGGCCGTCGAGGCCGCCAAGGCGCGGATGGCCGCGAAGAAGGCCGAGGAGCTGACGCGCCGGAAGTCCGCGCTCGAATCGACGTCGCTCCCCGGGAAGCTCGCGGACTGTCAGACCCGCGACCCCTCCGAGGCCGAGCTGTTCATCGTCGAGGGCGACTCCGCCGGCGGGAGCGCGAAGCAGGCCCGCAATCCGGAGTTCCAGGCGATCCTCCCGCTGTTCGGGAAGGTCCTGAACGCGGAGAAACACCGGCTCGATCGGGTGCTCGAGAACGAGAAGATACGGAACCTCATCACCGCCGTCGGGACGGGCATCGGCGAGGAGTTCGACATCGAGAACGCGCGCTATCACAAGATCATCCTGATGACCGACGCCGACGTCGACGGCGCGCACATCCGGACGCTCTATCTTACCTTCCTCTACCGGCACATGCCCGAGCTGGTCGAGAACGGCTACGTCTACGCGGCCCAGCCGCCCCTCTACCGGATTCGATACAAGGGGGAGACGTACGACGCCATGACCGAGGCCGACCGCGAGCGCATCGTCGAGGAGGTCTGTGACGGCAATCCGGATCAGGTCCAGCGGTTCAAGGGGCTCGGCGAGATGAACCCCGAACAGCTCTGGGAGACGACGATGAACCCGGAGAACCGCATCCTCAAGCGCATGGGTATCGAGGACGCGGCGGCGGCCGACCGGATGTTCTCGGTGCTGATGGGCGACGCCGTCGGCCCGCGAAAGCAGTTCATCAAGGAGCACTCCGAGGACGCCGAGTGGGTGGACATCTGAGGATGGATCGAGCGACGACAGCCACGGCCGCGGGGCACGGAGCGACTCGACCAGGCGGAGAACGAGGGCGACAGCATGAGTTCTGACACGCCGGACGTCGGTAGGGAAACGGGGCGCATCGAGACCGTCCGCATCGAGGACGAGATGGAGCAGTCGTACATCGACTACGCGATGTCGGTCATCGTGGGTCGGGCCCTGCCGGACGCCCGTGACGGCCTGAAACCCGTCCAGCGCCGCCTGCTCTACGCGATGCACGACATGGGGGTCACCTCGAACGCGGGCCACCGGAAGTCCTCGAACATCGTCGGCGAGACGATGGGTAACTACCACCCCCACGGCGACAGCTCGATCTACGACGCGCTCGCCCGGATGGCCCAGGACTTCTCCCTGCGCTACCCGCTCGTCGACGGCCAGGGGAACTTCGGGAGTGTCGACGGCGACCCGCCCGCCGCCATGCGGTACACGGAGGCGCGGATGGCCCCCATCGCCGAGGAGCTGCTCGCGGACATAGGGAAGGACACCGTCGACTTCACGTCGAACTACGACGACCGGCTGACCGAACCCGACGTCCTGCCCGCGGCGGTCCCGAACCTCCTCCTCAACGGGGCGTCGGGCATCGCCGTCGGGATGTCGACGAACATCCCGCCGCACAACCTGAACGAGGTAATCGACGCGGCCATCCACGTCATCGACGAGCCCGGCTGCTCGGTCCGGGACCTCATCGACGGCCCGGACGGCGAGGGTCCCGTGAAGGGGCCGGACTTCCCGACCGGTGCGAAGATCGTCGGCCGCGAGGGGCTCTACGAGGCCTACACCTCCGGGCGGGGGAAGATGCGGGTGCGTGCGGACTTCGACGTCGAGGAGCGCGACTCGGGGAGCGACCGCATAATCGTCCACGAACTCCCCTACCAGGAGAACAAGGCCAGGCGGATCGAACGCATCGCCGACGACGTCAACGACGGGCGGATCGAGGGTATCTCGGACATCCGCGACGAGTCCGACCGCGACGGCGTCCGGGTCGTGATCGACCTCAAGCGCGGCGCGAACGCCGACGTCGTGCGCAACCAGCTGCTCGAACACCACCTCGAGACGACGTTCTCGGTCATCTCGCTCGCGCTGGTCGACGGCCAGCCGCAGGTGCTCGACCTCAAGGAGCTCGTAGAGGAGTACGTCGACCACCGACGAGAGGTCGTTCGCCGGCGCACGGAGTTCGACCTCGGCGAGGCCGAGGATCGCGCGCACATCCTCGAGGGTCGGCTGAAGGCCCTCGAGAACGTCGAGCGGGTGGTCGAACTCATCCGCGAGAGCGAGGACCGCGACGCGGCGAAGGCGGGTCTCGAAGCGGAGTTCGACCTCTCTACGACCCAGTCCGAGCACATCGTCAGGATGCAGCTCGGCTCGCTCACCTCGATGGAGGCCGCCGAGGTGGAGGCGGAGTACGAGGAGGTGGGCGAGGAGATCGAACGCCTCGAAGCGATCCTTGCGAGCGCCGAGCGGCTCGACGGCGTCATCAAGGAGGAACTCCGCGAGATCCGGGAGGAGTACAGCGACGACCGCCGGACGAGCATCGTCGAGGACCACGGCTCGGTCACCCGCGAGGACCTCATCCCCGAGGAGGACGTCGTCGTGGTCGTCACCGAGGACGACTACGTGAAGCGAATGCCGCTCTCGCAGTTCGAGGCCCAGCACCGCGGCGGGAAGGGGATCATCGGCGTCCGCCCGAAGGAGGGCGACCGGGTCTCGACGGCGTTCCAGGCGTCCACTCACGATTACCTGCTCTGTTTCACCGACGCCGGGCAGGTCTACCGACTGAAGGTCTACGAGATACCGGAGATGGGGAGAACTGCCAGGGGAACGTCGGCGGTGAACGTGCTCGACCTCGACGGGGGCGAGGAGATCACGGCGGTCGTCAACTGCGGCGAGATCGAGGGCGATCACTACCTCGCGATGGCCACGCGGAACGGCTACGTCAAGCGGACGGCGGTCGACGCCTTCGAGAACATCCACTCGGGCGGCATCCGGGCGGTGACGCTGGAGGAGGGCGACGCGCTCGTCGACGTCGAACTCACCGACGGGGGGACGGACATCGTCATCGGTACGCGCCGGGGGATGACCATCCGGTTCGACGAGTCGGAGGCCCGTGCGATGGGCCGAACCGCGAGGGGCGTCAACGGCATCAAACTCCAGGGTGACGACCAGGTGGCGGGACTCGTCGCCACCCGTCCCTCCGACGACCGCGATCTCCTCACCGTGACGCGTAACGGGTTCGGCAAGCGCACGCCGCTGGAGAAGTACCGCAAGCAGTCCCGGTATGGGAAGGGTCTGATCGACATCAAGACCGACGAGCGCAACGGCGAGGTGTGTGCCATCAACGCCGTCGACGAGGGCGACGGGCTCATCATCATGAGCGAGTCCGGCCAGATCATGCGCACGGACGTCTCGGAGGTCTCCGAGGTGGGTCGGAACACGAAGGGCGTGGTGATCATGCGGCTCGACGAGGACTGGGTGGCGAGCGTCGACGTCGTCCCGGCCGAGGCCAACGAGTCGTCGTAGGGCGTCGCCACAAGTGTTGGAAATAGTATAGTAATCGGGAAGCGTGCTGCATACAGGACGCGTCCCGGGCGCGACACGCACCCTGTCACGCTGAGGGAATACGAGTCGTACCCTCGGGGCGATCATCGCCACTGCATCGCGTAGCCGTCGATCAGTCCGGGTTTTCGCTGTCGTCTATCAGGGACGAGACGATGAGTCGCCTGATCCCACGCCGAAGGAGACCACTGGCCGCGGGCTGAGAGATATCCAGATCGGCGGCGACCTCACCGAGAGTCGCGTTCCGCGGTTCTTCGAAATACCCCCTCTCGAATGCGACGAGGAGTGCCTCCCGTTGACTATCGGTCAACCCCGCGTCCGTCTTCCCCAGACTGGCGTACTCGTTCACGCGCAGTAGATCGATATCGATGTCGTTCTGTCGTGCGTAGTCCCAGAGACGGACCAGATCCGTTCGCTCGGGGGCCCACACTGTCAGGATCCAGGCGCTCCCGTCGTTCTCCATGTCGAGGATGACACCGTTCGCGGCCGAGATCACCGGTGTGAGGATCTTCGCTTCGTCCGTGTACTCGAAGCTGTAGATCGCCTTCCCGTCTCCGGTCTCGACGACTCGTTCGAACTCGCCGATGGTACCGTCGTTCCGTAGTCCGTCCTCGAACCGGAGGAGGTCGGACGACTCCACGTGGTAGAAGAACTTCCCCGAAGTCGGGTCGGTCCCCGCCTCCGACACCGACTTGACTTTCGAACTCCGGTCGTACGTGACCGCCCCCGTGAGCACTATGTCGGGGTGCTCGACTCGGATCACCGCTTTGATATCGGTCATTGTCCTGCCAGGGTCCGCAGTTTCGGTGTATCGAACCTCACGACCGAGCGTCTTCGAGACACCCGATGAGGACTCGTATCGTGATGTTCGCTGAGTCGTAGCGGTGGCCGTGTAGTGACTTAATGGGGCCGGTTGATCGTGATTACCGGATACGAGGAAACTGTTCGATTTTCACGTCCCGTACGTGTCGGTCGGAGAGGGAGATCCGACCGAAGCGTAACACGATCCCCCCGAGACGACGGTTTCAACGCATCCGTCCGGAGCTATCCCGACGTCTCGACCTGATGCTTGAACAGCGCCGCCCAGACGCTCTCGAACCGGCTTGCGAGGAACGACGAGGGATTTCCGGCGGGGAGATAGAACTTCGATTCGGTAGCTCTGACTCGGTCGTCGGCCTGGTGTCGCTGTGCCATACGGACGAGTAGAGGGTCCGTATCCACATCGGTCTATAGCTTATTCGTATAACGCTCTTATATCGGGTCCGAAGATTCCACGCAGTCCTGATCCTCCTCCGCACGTCGTTCGGTGGGAGCGGTGAGAACGACGAGGGGGCGAGTAAAGAGACGACTATCGTAACAGGGGACCCTGCGAGATATCTCCGATGTGCGTCCATCCTCGTTCCGAGTCAGTGTACCGCTATCCCCGACTCTCGGTTCTCGTATGTATCCGCCCAACGGCCACCGTATCACTGGCCCACAGAGCGGCGATCGACTGCTGAACGCACCCGCTGTACGCAGCAAGCCGATCACATCGGTCTTCGAGCACCAAACGGGGCCAGTAGCACGGGTTCGGGTGTTCGGAGTCCGTCACTCGCACCGACGCGGGAGGCCGGGTCGCGGGGATCGCGCTGTCCTATCGCGCCTGACCGGGGTCGACCGGTCTCGGCTCGGCGGGCCGATCCGGCTCGTCGAGCCTGGAGGCGATGAACAGCACCGGGAGCAACAGGACCGCCCCGAGGAGGAACGGTGCTCGATAGCCGAACAGCGAGTAGAGTCCACCCATGACGACGGGACCGAACGTTCGGGCGAGGCTCCCCGCGCCCTGGGTGAGCCCGAAGGCGCTCCCCTGTCGGTCGCTCGCGGTGGTCGTCGAGACGAGCGCCGTCAGCGAGACGTTCAGGACGCCGTTGCCGACCGGGATGACGGCGAGGACGAGCAGGAGCGCGAGGAGGTTCCCGTCGAGGAACCCGACGACCCCGGTGAGGTCGGGGAGGCCCCCGGCGAGCAGCGGCGTCGCCGGCAGTCCGACCAGTCCGACCGTGAGGACGGCGGCACCGGCCGGCGCCAGCCGTCGGGAGCTGTATCGTGCGGTCAGCGGTCCGATGAACACCCCCTGGACGAGCACCGAGAGGACGCCGATGTAGGTGAGCAGCAGGGCGCTCTGGCTGGCGGTGTAGCCGAAGACGTCGGCGACGAAGGGGATGAACATGATCGTCACGCCCGAGAACGCGAAGGAGGTGACGAAGAAGGCCGTCAGCAGGGGCCGGAGCGCGGCCGAGCGGGCAGCCTCCAGCAGCAGCCCGACCTGCGAGGGGCGGTCGGTCCCCGCGGGTCCCGCCCCCTCGTCGGATGCGACCGGGCGGGACTCGGGCAGGAAGGCGAGGGCGACGACGGCTCCCACGAGGCTCATCGCGGCGGCGGCGAAGCTCGGGAGCGAGAACCGATCGACGGGCACCGGGGCGGGGAGGGCCGCGTCGACGGCGACGACCGTCGCGTCGAACGACAGTACGGCACCGATGCCCGGGCCGAAGATGAACCCCATCCCGAACGCCGCCCCGAGCAGTCCCAGTGCGCTCGCCCGCTCCTCCTCGGGCGTGATGTCCGCGACGTAGGCCTGCGCGGCCGAGAGGTTCCCGCCCATCGCGCCGGCGAGCGACCGGGCGAGAAACAGGGTCCACAGCGCGTCGGCCAGCCCGAACAGGGTCCACGCGACGACGCCACCGCCGAGGGAGAGGACGATGATCGGCCGGCGGCCGTAGCGGTCCGAGAGGGATCCGAGCAACGGTGCTGCGAGGAACTGCATTGCGGAGTAGGACGCCGCCAGCAGGCCGATGACGAACTCGTTCCCACCGGGGAACGACCGCGTGTAGAACGGGAGGATGGGGACGATGATGCCGAACCCCAGGAGGTCGAGGAAGACGACGCCGAAGACGATGGCGAGCGCGCGGCGTGAGCCCTCCATACGACCCCAGGGTGGGGGAAGCCTAACTCTCCATCGCTCCCGGTCGGGGCTGGGGGGTTCGCGGTGGGAGGAGGGGTCGACGGGGCAGGCGTTGCCGCTACATACTTGGTCATCCCCTCCGAGCGTGGGTTCACGATGGCAGACAGCGACCGGTCCGAGGGGCTGCCCTCGGGCGACGACGGGGACTTCGGCGGGTTCGGGGGCCGACACGTCCCCGAGCCGCTGCACGAACCACTGGAGGGGCTCGCCGAGGCGTTCGATACGATCGCGAGGACCGAGGAGTTCCGCGAGGAGTTCGAGTCGATACTGCGGGACTACGCCGGGCGGCCGACGCCGCTCTACCACGCCGAGAACCTCTCGGAGCGGTGGGGCTCGGAGATCTACCTCAAACGGGAGGACCTGCTCCACGGCGGGGCACACAAGATCAACAACTGCGTCGGGCAGGCGCTGCTGGCGAAGAAGGCCGGGAAGACGCGGCTCATCGCCGAGACCGGCGCGGGCCAGCACGGCACGGCGACGGCGATGGTCGGCGCGCTGTTCGACCTCGACACGGAGATCTACATGGGCGAGAAGGACGTCGCCCGCCAGAAGATGAACGTGTTCCGGATGCGACTGATGGGCGCGGAGGTGAACGAGGTCACCCGCGGCGGTGCCGGACTCGCGGACGCCGTCGACGCTGCGCTGGAGGACTTCGCCGAGAACGTCGATGACACCCACTACCTCGTCGGGTCGGTCGTCGGGCCCGACCCGTTCCCGCGGATGGTTCGGGAGTTCCACTCGGTCATCGGCCGGGAGGCCCGCGAGCAGTTCGAGGAGCGGACGGGCGGACTGCCGGACGCCGCCGTCGCCTGTGTAGGCGGCGGCTCGAACGCCATCGGCCTGTTCCACGCCTTCCGGGACGACCCCGTCGAGTTCTTCGGCGGGGAGGGCGGCGGCCACGGCGCGGACTCGAAGCAGCACGCCGCACCCCTCGCGAAGGGCAACGAGGAGGTCATCCACGGGATGAAGACCCGGGTGATCGACGACGACGTCGAGGTCCACAGCGTCTCCGCGGGGCTGGACTACCCCGGCGTCGGTCCGGAGCACGCGATGTTCCGCGAACTCGGCCGGGCCGAGTACCGCGACATCACCGACGACGAGGCGCTCTCGGCCTTCCGCGAACTCTCAGAGGCCGAGGGGATCATCCCGGCGCTCGAATCGGCCCACGGCGTCGCGCTCGCCAGGCAGCTGGCCGAGGAGGGCGAGCACGGGACGATACTCGTCAACCTCTCGGGACGGGGCGACAAGGACATGGAGACGGCGGCGGAGATGTTCGACCTCGGGTAGACGGAAGCCGGAGAGCCGAATCGAGTGACGGTCGTCGGCCCTAGCCGGATGGGTGTGAGTCGTTTCCGCGGCGACGTCAGGAGGTTCCACCGTTATCCCAGTCCCGGGTGCGCCGAAATCGAGATCCGAACTCGGACTGCGATTTATTGATATGACATAACCTTACAACGTATGGGGGAGCTCCGTAAGGAGGGCGTGACGGGAACAGTCACGAAATACGAAGAGGAACGCGGATACGGGTTCGTATCCACGTTAGACGTCAAGGATGCCAGCACTACCGACGTGTTCTTCCACATCTCCGACGTGGACGCGAGCAGCGTAGAGGTGGGATGGAGGTTCCAGTTCGACGTGTTCTCCAGCCGCAAGGGATTCCGGGCCGGGAACATCAACGTTCTCAGCGAGGGATCCGAGGAGGAGGCGTCCGAGGAGGTCGACGAGCGATTCTGGAGAGCCCGCAACTCGGAGTACGACGACTCGAAGAGTGGAGTGCGACCGGAACGCAAGAAACGGAAGGAAGGAGACGGGAAAGCAGAGCCCAGATCCCCTTTCAACGACAGTGTCGTAGGGAGCAGGAACGACCTGCTGTGACCGTAGCCGGGGACTAGCGGTTTCCGGCAACGTGCAGTCGTGACCTCGAAACGGGCGCGGTTTCCGACGCCGGCCACGAGTCGAACGGATCGACATCGGTTACTGCTCGACTGGATCGCACCTTTCGTCCCGCACGAGTCGTTTCGGGTAGGAGGATCCGGGATCGCTCCTCCGCGTACTCCGAGCCCTCCGATCTATCGCTCCGATCGGACGTAGAGCCATTGTGGGCTGCCGGTCGAAAGACGCGGTGCGCCCTTCGCTTGGATCCGGTGATTTGGAATGTATTCCATTACGTGTACGACGGTTCGCGCGGACCGCTCAGTCCTCGAACTCCCGCTCCGCGGGGTGGACGTACCGCCCCTCGCCCTCGCGCCGGCGGTCGAATTCCTCCTTCGAGAGGCCGAGCCCCTCCGCCAGTCGCGCCTCGACCTCCTCCGGGTCGTCGGCCTGCGAGCCGACCTCGCGTGCGAGGTAGAACAGCGGCGCGAGCACCACGAGGAGCGGGACGGCCATGACGGCGAGGACGAGCGTCCCGCTCGCGTCGCTGGCGAGGAGCCAGACGGCGACGACGAACAGCGCCGCCGCACCGGCGAGCGTCGCCGCGACGCCGACACGACCGACGGACAGGTCCCGCTCTCCCATGTCACCGTACAGGACCCGGACGGACAAAGGCACGTCGACCGTGCCGTCGAAATCGGCTTGTGTCGAGCGGTCACCCTCCGTGTATGGGACGGCTCCGACGGTGGTCAGATGACTGAACAAGGGGGATGGGAGGCGAACCGGGGCTCGGACGGCTGGAACGGCCGCCCACAGCTATCCCGCGTGTTACGGACCGTCGCGCTCGCCGGTCGGTACGGTCGCCTCCACCGGCTCGCGGTCGACCGGCTGTTCGCGGACGACGGCGACCGGGTTCTCGATCTGGGCTGTGGGTCAGGACTGAACACGAAGGCGCTCGCGGGAGCCGTCGGTCGCGAGGGTCGCGTCGTCGGCGTCGACCCCAGGGTGCGGGCGGTCCACGAGGCCCGCGAGGAGGCGGCGAGGGTCGGTGGGTCGTGTTCGGTGATCCGCGGTGCCTCCGGGCCGCTCCCCTTCCCCGACGGTGCTTTCGACCGTGCGTTCAGCACGCTGGGGGTACGTGCGGTCCCCGACGTCCGATCGGCCGTCACCGAGGTGGCGCGGGTGGTACGGCCCGGGGGACGGTTCGTCGTCCTCCACGCCCGTCCGTTCCCGACGCTCCCGCTCGCGTTCCTGGGTCCGCTCGTGAGCCCCGGCTCGGTGGAGTCGTCCGAGCGCGATCCCGCCCGCGACGTCCCGACGTTCCTGGAAAGGTGGTTCGACACCGTCCACGTCGAACGGGTGGGCGGGTCGGCGTTCGTCGCGACCGCCGAGCTGTCGGGGTAGTCGGATCAGGCGAGGATCCGCTTGCCGAGCGCGCTGGCGACGAGCTCGACCGCCAGCTCCGCGGTCCGGTTGTGCTGGTCGAGGATGGGGTTTACCTCGACGACCTCCATCGACCGTATCCGCTCTATGTGGTCGCCGACGCGCTCCATCGCGGCGTGGGCCTCCCGGTAGGTCGTCCCCCCACGGACGGGCGTTCCGACCCCTGGTGCCTCGTCGGGATCGAGGAAGTCCATGTCGAGGCTGACGTGGACGCCGTCGGTCCCGTCGGTGGCGACGTCGAACGCCGCCTCCGCGACCTCGGGGAGTCCCCGGTCGTCGATGTCGCTCATCGTGAACGCGGTCACGTCGGAGTCCAGCAAGGCGAGCCGCTCGTCGTCGTCGAGGCTCCGGAGGCCGACCACCGCCACGTTCGCGGGGTCGACGCGGGGGGCGACCGCCCACCCCTCGTCGGTGAACTCGCCCACGCCGAGCGTCGCGGCGAGGGACATCCCGTGGACGTTGCCCGAGGGGGTCGTCACGGGGGTGTTGTAGTCGCCGTGGGCGTCGAACCAGACGACGCCCAGGTCGGCGTCCGCGGCGGCTCCCCGTACCGTGCCGATGGCGATGGAGTGATCCCCGCCGAGGACCAGCGGGAACGCCCCGGACGAGACGGTCTCACCCACCTCGTCGGCGAGGCGGTTGCAGACGTCACGGGTCTCGGCGAGGTACTTCGCGTCGCCGTCGAAGTAGTCGGGCGAGATGGGCTCCACGGTCTCCGGCTGGGGGACGGTCAGGTCGCCCCCGTCGACGCAGTCGTGACCGATAGCCTCCACCTCCGACGCCAGGCCGGCGTACCGTATCGCGGAGGGGCCCATGTCGACGCCGCGTCGGTCAGCCCCGAGGTCCATCGGGACGCCGATGAGTCGGACGCGCATGGACCTCACTCGTCGGGCGGGCGGCTTAGTGGACACGGTCCGCGTTCCGTTCGAGGTCGGTACAGGACGGCAGCCCCAAGAGGGTGGATCCGAAACCCCCCGCCATGCGACTCGTCCGCCTCCTCGTCCCGTCGGACGGCCTCGATACGGTCACCGGTGTTCTCGACGAGGAGGGTGTCGACTACGTGGTGACCGAGGAACGAAGCCGCGAGGGGGCCGAGATCGTGGAGTTCCCGATCCCGGTCGGCGCGGTCGAGTCGATCCTCGACGCGCTCCGCGACGCGGGGGTCGACGACGGGACGTACACCGTCATCACGAGGGGCGAGACGGCGAACACCGAGGGTTTCGACGAACTCGAGGAGCGATACGTCGAGGGCGACGAGTCGGACGACAGCGTCGCCCACGAGGAGGTGCGTGCGAAGGCGCAGTCGCTACTCCCCGACCGGCGGAGCTACTACGTGATGACGGTCCTGAGCGCCATCGTCGCCACCGCGGGGCTGCTGCTCGACTCCCCGGCGGTCGTCATCGGGGCGATGGCCATCTCTCCCCAGGTCGGCGCGGCGATAACGGGATCGGTCGGGACGGTCGTCGACGACCGGGAGATGGTGGGAAGCGGTCTCCTGTCGCTGGTGCTCGGGCTCCTGGTCGCCGTCCTCACCGCGACGGCCATGGGGTGGCTGCTGCAGGCCGGCGGGTTCTTCCCGCCGGCGCTGGCCGTCCGGACCGTCGAACAGATCGGATCCCGGGTTTCGCCGGGCGTCCTCTCGTTGCTCCTCGGGCTGTGTGCGGGGTCGGCCGCCGGGTTCGGCGTGGCGACCGATCTCCCGCTCTCGCTGGTCGGTGTGGCCATCGCAGCGGCCGTCGTCCCCGCTGCGGCGGCCGTCGGTATCGGTATCGTCTGGGCGCTCCCGACCGTCGCGCTCGGTGCCGCGACGCTGCTCGTGGTCAACACCATCTCGATCGTCCTCTCCGCCACCGCGACCCTGTGGTATCTCGGGTATCGGCCGGACGACTGGACGCCGGGGGCACTCCGCGCCAACCTCGAACGTCGATCGACGACGATCATCGTGCTCACCGTCGTCGCGCTGCTCGTGTTCTTCGCGCTCCCGTCGGTCGCGATGGTCCAGCACGTCCGGCTCGAGAACTCGGCCAACGGAGCCGTCCAGGACACCCTCGAACAGGAGGAGTACGAGGAACTGATGCTCCGATCGGTCCAGGCGGAGTTCACCGGGCTGGGACTGCTGGGCGGTCCCCGTCAGATCGACGTCGTGGTGAGTCGCCCCGTCGACAGGGGCTACCCGGACCTGGCCGCGGACATCGGTCGGAGCCTGGAGGAACGGACCGGCACGGACGTGGCCGTCTCCGTCGAGTTCGCGGAACGGACCGAGTTCCCCTCCGGGTCGGGAACGGCGAGCTAGCGGTACTGCGCGCAGACCTGGTCGAGCCCCTCGTCGAAGGATATCTCGGGGTCCCAGCCAGTCGCCGCCCGCATCTTCGAGGGGTCGGCCATCGTGTCGTGGACGTAGTTCTTCATCGGGTTCTCGACGTACTCGGGCTCGATGTCGGTCCCGAGGCGGTCGTTCAGCTCCTCGACGAGTTCGTTCAGCGAGTAGGACTCGCCGGTCCCGAGGTTGTAGATGCCGTCGAGTTCGTGGTCGGCGGCGAGTTCGAGCCCGCGGACGATGTCGTCGACGTGGGTGAAGTCCCTGGTCTGTGTCCCGTCGCCGAAGATCACCGGTGCCTCCCCGTCGGCGAGTTCGTCGGCGAACTGCGCGATGAGGTTCGCGAACTCCCCCTTGTGTTCCTCGGCCCCGCCGTACCCCTGGTAGACCGAGAAGAAGCGCATCCCCGCCATCGACATGTCGTGGAAGTCGGAGTAGTACTCGCCGTACTGCTCGCGTGCGAGCTTCGACGCCTCGTACCCCGTCGCCGCGTGGACGGGCATGTCCTCCGGGCAGGGCTCGGTCTGCGACCCGTAGATCGAGGAGGTCGAGGCGTAGACGACGGTGTCACAGCCGTGTTCGCGGACCTGTTCGACCGTGTTGACGAACCCCTCGACGTTGACGCGGACGCCGCGCTGGGGGTTCTCCTCGTGCATGTTCCGCGAGGAGAGCGCCGCGATGTGGAACAGAACGTCCACGTCCGCGGGGAGGTCGTCGTCGAGGACGGATCCGTCGACGAACTCGACGTCGTCGTGCAGGTTCTCGGGGGTCCCCAGGTAGAGGTCGTCGAGTGCGACGACCTCGTTCTCGTCGGCGAGGTGGTTGGCGAGGTTCGAACCGATGAACCCCGCGCCACCCGTAACGAGTACGCGTTCGTTCTTCATACCGGGTAGACCCCCGGCGGCGGACAAAGACGTGTCGGTCCTTCGGCAGACGACACCGATATGGTCGGTTCTCGGTTCCCTCGACTCACCGGCGGCTTTATCAGAGTCACTATCCAACGGTTTCTCATGTCGTCGATCGAGCTCACACCCAGTCAGAGATCCATTCTGCAGGAGCTGGTAAACCTGTTCAGACAGTCCGAGTCGGCGGTGAAGGGCGAGGACATCGCCGAGCGGGTCGACCGGAACCCCGGGACCATCCGGAACCAGATGCAGTCCCTGAAGGCCCTCCAGCTGGTCGAGGGGGTACCCGGCCCGAAGGGGGGGTACAAACCGACCGCGGCGGCGTACGACGCCCTGGAGATCCAGGACATGGACCAGGCGGCGGACGTCCCGCTCGAACACGACGGCGAACCCATCGAGGGTGCGAACGTCCAGGAGATTCACCTGACCAGCGTCCACCACCCGGAGCTCTGCCGGGCGGAGATCCGCCTCCAGGGGTCGATCGCCGACTTCCACGAGGGCGACGAGATCACGGTCGGCCCGACGCCCCTCTCGAAGCTCGTCATCCGCGGGACCCTCGAGGGGAAGGACGACACGAACAACACGCTCATCCTCACCATCGACTCCATGCGCGCCCCCGCCGAGGGGGATACGCCCGAGAAGTAGGCACGAAGCGCTGACGCGGACGGCTACACGCTCGGCTACCCGAGCGGAGGTAGCGCACCTGGCACTACCTCCGGCTCGGCGTCGATGGACGGGCCCTTCCCGCGTCCCCTCCACGTGGGATGGTACCGAACGTTCGATACCGCGACGTTTGCCGGTTTCGCGCGGGCGATTCAACAGCTTTGTATCCGGTGACATCGCAGTTCCGGTCATGACTGAGGACGTCGTCGTACTCGGGTCCGGCTACGCCGGCACGGGGACGATACTGAGCCTCGAAGAGCGGCTCGATGGGGAGGCGGACCTGACGTGGGTGTCCGACGTCGACCACCACCTCGTCCTGCACGAGGCCCACCGAATCATCCGCGACCCGTCGATCCGCGACCGTATCCGGTTTCCCGTCTCCGAGATCAAGTCACCCGGAACCCGGTTCGTCCAGGGGTCCGTCGAGGACGTCGACGTCGAGGGACGGACCGTCCACCTCGCGGACGGCTCGACGGTCGAGTACGACTACCTGGTCGTCGGGTTCGGCTCGCGGACGGCGTTCTTCGGCATCGAGGGGCTCGAGGAGCACTCGCTGACGCTCAAGGGTCTCGACGACGCCATGGGGGTCCACGACGCGGTCAAGGACGCCGCCAAGGAGGCGACCCGGGACGACCCCGCACAGGTCGTCGTCGGCGGGGCGGGTCTCTCGGGCATCCAGTCGTCCGGCGAGATCGCCGCGTTCCGCGACCGCCACCGCGCCCCGATCGACATCCACCTCGTCGAGGGTCTCGACAACGTCTTCCCGAACAACGACCCCGTCGTCCAGGCCAAGCTCCGCAAGCTCCTCGAGGCCCGGGACGTGAACATCATGACCGGGGAGTTCATCGGCGAGGTCGACGAGGAGACGGTGTACATCGGCGAGGAGACCGAACTCGACTACGACGTGTTGCTCTGGACGGGGGGGATCACCGGCCAGGAGCCGGCGAGCAAGTTCGAGGTCGAGCAGGACGAGCGGAGTCACCGCATCGACAGCGCGAGTACGTTCCGGACGAGCGACGAGCGGGTGTTCGCACTCGGTGACGCCGCGCTCGTCGAGCAGGAGCAGGACGACGCCGTCGCCCCGCCGACCGCACAGGCCGCCTGGCAGGCCGCGGAGATCGCCGGTGAGAACGTCGCCCGGGCCATCCGGGGCCAGCCCATGAGGGAGTGGATCCACGAGGACAAGGGGACGCTCATCTCGGTCGGCGACGAGGCGGTCGCGCACGACGTCGTCGGGTTCCGGAACGTCATGGAGACGTTCGGGGGGCCGGTCGCGGAGGCGCTGAAGAAGGGTGTCGCCGCCCGCTGGATAAAGACCGTCGCCGGCCCCGTCGCCGCGGCCCGCGCGTACCCCGACATGTGAGTCCGTGGCACGATTCCGTCGACGCCCCGGCTTCCGGGCCGGATCGTGCGTCCGTTACTTATACACGATCGTCCACTATTACGGAGATCATCGAACTCTCCGCGTTCTTTTCCCGCATATCGGTTCCGTTCATGTGGTGGGGGAGTGGTTTGACGAACGAACGTGAACGATTCAGCCATCAGGTCTTTACGTCTCGACGGCCTATTCACGGACAATGAACGATATCGAGGAGTCCGGTTTCGCCGGGGGTGGTCGACGGAAGGCCGAGCTGGTGTGTCCGACGTGCGGGCGGACGGCCCCGCTCGGCGAATGGGCCGTCACCGAGCGCGATGCCGAGGACCGGAGCGAACTGGCGTACGAGTGCCCCGAGTGTTCGACGGTCGTCGTCACCCAGCCGAGGTTCGAGCGGTCCGAACGCGCCCATCCCGCCTGATACGGACTGTTGTACCGATTTATCGGGTGGCTCGGGGGGGTCGGACACCAGCGGTAAAGGACTACGACAGTTCGTACGAGACGGTACCGTCCTCCACGTCGTCTCAACGCGGACGATCGACGGGGACGACGAGTGGCGACGTTTCCCGATAACCGGCCGCCGGGTGGTTCACGGAGCCGCGGAGCGGTCGGTCCCCACGGACCCGGCGTGCGGATCAGTACGTGACGACGCCACGGTCGGTGACGACCTCGTCGATGAGGCGGGTCGGCGTGGCGTCGTAGGCGGGGTTGTAGACGTCGAACCCCTCCGCGGGTTCGCGCATCACCTCGGTCGGCGAGCGGAACTCGTTCTCGAACTGGAAGCCGCCCTCGTCGATGACCTTCGAGGACGCCCCGAGGACGGTGACGGGAACGTCTAGCTGGCTCGCCGTCGCACAGAGGGGGAACGTCCCGATGCGGTTGTAGTAGGCCTCGCCGACGATACAGCTCATGCCGAGGACGACCCGGTCGCACTCGCGCAGGTAGTGCCCGCAGGCGGCGTCGGTGAGCAGTCGTGTCTCGACGCCCTCGAACCCGGCGAGGCTCCGGGCCAGCTTCCGGCCGAGGTAGCGCGGCCGGGCCTCGGTCACGTACACCTCGAACTCCGCTCCGTCGTCGAGAGCGGCCTCCATCGCCCCCAGGACCGTCGAGGAGTAGTCGTGAGTCAGCACCGTCGCGCCGTCCTCGAAGACGTCGGCGGCGTTCTCGGCCGCGAGCCGCTTGCCGTTCTCGACCCGCTCGACGACCCGGTCGATGGCCGTGGCGAGACGGTCCTTGGCCTCGCCGACGGAGTTCACGTCCTCCTCGCGCACCGTCTCCACCAGCTCGGTCTGTGTCGTGAACAGCGTCGCGTGGGAGGGCTGTGCCCGGCGGAGGGCGCTCGAGTTGCGCTCCAGCGACAGGGTGAACTCCTCGACGGTGACGAACTCGCGGTCGAGCAGCTCGCGGAGCGCCTCGGCGGCCTTCACGGCGACGACGGAGGAGCTGTGTGTCTGTAGCTCTTTGATCTCCTCGACCGTCTCGTCTATCATGTCCGGGGATCCGACGGGCGTGGGCAAAGAGCTTCCCCCCTCTACGCGGGCGGACACCGGATGCCGCCACCGGGGTCGTTTAATCCGGCGGGCACCTACCGCGAACATGGTCACGGTCAGGTACATCTGTCCGCGGTGCGATGCGGTAGTCGAACTCGATCGGGACGCGTATCTCGCGGACAAGTCCGTCACGCCCGACCCTCTCGACGGCTGGGAGTACGCCCCCGCCTACGAGGTCTTCGAGGACGCCGACGGGGTCGAGCTGGTCTGTGGCGCGAGCGAGACGTGCGGAGAGGGCTGTGGCCGCCCCTTCTACCTCTCGTTCGTCCGGTTCGAGGGTGGGGAGGAGGTCAAACCCCACACCGGACTCGCCGAGCCGCCGCGGTTCGAGTTCCTCGACTGACGAGAACGAACGTCCGGGCGGGACCGGCGCGTTCGGGCGCGTTCGACCAGTCGTATCGGAACCGGAACCCAAGTTATAAGAGCGTCACTGCTTAGAGCCAAAGCGTGCCCCACTGTCAGAACTGTGAATCGTACGTGACCGAATCGTACGTCCGCGTCTTCGCGCCCGAAGGAATGGACACCGTCCGGGTCTGTCCCCACTGCGAGGACAAGCTCCGCGACGGTGCGGACGTCCGCGAGGCACGCGCACCCCGCCAGCAGTAGCGAACTCAGACCTACCCACCTCCTTCTACGATCCGGTCGATCCCTCGGCGGCTATCCGGGGGAACGGTTCCCGATTGGATCGGCCTCGGCCCAGGGCTTCACCCCTTGACGTTACAGACGGGGAAGGTCCGTGCGACCCTGTCCCCGATTCCAAGCGCGTCGCTCACCCTGACCACCTCGTCGACGTCCTTGTAGACGCCGGGGGCCTCCTCGGCGATGGTCGCCCCGGACTGGGCCTTCACGTACACTTTCTGGGTCTCGCGAAGGTCGTCCTGGACGTCCCCGCCCCAGAATTCCCGCTTCGCCTGCGTGCGGCTCATCAGCCGGCCGGCACCGTGGGCGGTCGAGCCGAACGTCTCCGCCATGGAGTGCTCGCCGCCGCGGAGCACGTACGACCCCGCGCCCATCGACCCGGGAATAATGATCGGCTGGCCGACGTCGCGGTACGCCTTCGGGACCTCGGGGTTCCCTGCCGGGAACGCCCGCGTCGCGCCCTTCCGGTGGACGAACAGTTCCCGTTCCTCGTCGCCGACGTCGTGGACCTCGCGCTTGGCGATATTGTGCGCGACGTCGTAGAGCAGCTCCATCCCCATGTCCCGCCAGTCGCGGTCGAACACGTCGGCGAACACCTCGCGGGTGCGGTGCATGACGAGCTGGCGGTTGACCCACGCGAAGTTGATGGCCGCACACATCGCCCCGTAGTACTCCTCGGCGAGGGGTGACCCGGCGGGCGCGGCCGCGAGTTCGCGGTCCGGGAGCTGTGAGAGCAGGCCCTTGTGGGTCTGCTCGATCTCGCGCAGGAAGTCGGTACACACCTGGTGGCCGAGCCCCCGCGAGCCACAGTGGACGAGGACGACGATCTGGTCCTCCTCCAGGCCGTACGCGTCGCCGACGTCGTCGAGGAAGACGTCGGTGACCCGCTGGACCTCGAGGAAGTGGTTGCCCGATCCCAGCGAGCCGATCTGGCTGCGACCGCGGTCCTTGGCCTTCTGGGACACTGCACCCGGATCGGCGTCCGGTCGGTACCCCTCGTCCTCGCAGTGGGCGAGGTCGTCCTCGGTCGCGTACCCCTCCTCGAGCGCCCAGTCCATCCCGCGTGCGAGGACCGACTCGACCGTGTCGCGGTCGCCCTCGACGACGCCACCGCCGCCGAGGCCCGAGGGAACCGCCTCGAACAGCGCGTCGACGAGCTCCTCCTCGTGGCCCTGGACGTCGTCGTAGGTGAGGTTCGTCCGCATCATCCGCACCCCACAGTTGATGTCGTAGCCGACCGCTCCCGGCGAGATACAGCCGTCCTCGGCGTCGATGCCAGCGACCCCGCCGACGGGGAACCCGTAGCCCTGGTGGCCGTCGGGCATGCAGAGGGCGTACTTCCGAATGCCGGGCATGTGCGTGGTGTTCCGCAGCTGCTGGAGCGTCCGGTCCTGTTTGATCTCCTCGAGCAGTCGCTCGCTGGCGAGCACCCGCGCCGGGACCCGCATCTCCCCCTCCTGTGGGATCTCCCAGACGTGCTCGCGTACCCGTTCGAGGGTCACGTCGCCGGCGTCGAACGTGTCGGTCATAGTTTGGAGTGACCGGTCGGCGGGGGAATAGCTTTCGACGCCGGGCGCGGACGGCAGTGTCCCGACTCGCCGGGCGATGCGCCCGCCGGCTGATCCCGAGGGTACGCCCGGCACCCCACGACTGAACCGACCGGTCGTACACAGCCCCGCGAGCCGCTTCTACCCCGATCCGTTCGCCGCGCCCGACACGGGCGGTTCGGTGGTGACGAGTTCCAGGCCGGTGACGGCTTCGAGCGCGAACAGGCCGCCGAAGGCGTAGCCGAACACCACGATCCCCGGGACGGCGACGACGAGCGCGGCCCGGGGGAGCGAGACGTCGTGGACGACGCTCATCCCCGCGACCAGGAGGACGAACCCGTAGGCCGCACAGGCCACCCGGACCCCCGGAACCGGGATACCGGCGAGCGCACACGGCGCGGTGGCGTAGGCCAGCACCTGGACCGTCTCGCTCACGCCCGCCCGATCCCGCACCGCGATCATCAGGAGTATCGTCTGGAGCGCGGCGGTGAGGTGGAGCGTCGCGGGCGCGACGATCAGCCCCGCGGCGGCGAGGACGAGGAGCGCGGAGACGTAGCGTCGGCCGCCGAACACGGGGGCCGAGGCGGGGTCGAGCGCGAACCGCGACCCGAGGTAGACGAGCGTGACGGCCACGGCGAAGACGAGACCGGGTGCCTGGTCGCCGGGGGCGACCCCGTTCTCGAAGAACCGCCGGGGACGGACGAGGACCTCGACCCACGCCCGGGCGAGACCGCGCGGCCCGCGATCGCGGCCCCCCGTCGGGTTCTCGACCCAGGTAGTCACTGCCGGGAGTAGGCTCCGTAGCGGTTTGACCGTTCCGGGACGGCGTGGGCCGCGCCGTGCAGCGCGGGTCGAGGAGCGAGTGTAGGGGAGCGAGAGATCAGTCCCGACGGACGGTGTGGCAGTGCCGACAGCGCGCCTCGTAGGACTCCTCGGCCCCGACCATGATCGTGGGGTCGTCGTAGTGTGCGGGGTCACCTTCGATGAGCCGCTGATTGCGGGTCGCGGGTTCGCCACAGAGGGTACAGATGGCCCGAAGTTTGTCGACGTACTCCGCGGTGGCGATGAGCGCGGGGAGGGGGTCGAACGGCTCGCCCCGGAACGTCTGGTCGGTTCCCGAGACGACCACCCGTCGACCGTCGTCCGCGAGTTCGTCACACGCCTCGCGGAGGGCCGCGGAGAAGAAGTTCGCCTCGTCGACGGCGACGACGCTCTCGCCGTTCAGCGCCTCGCGCATCCCCGGTAGCGGGTCCTCGGTGTCGACGACGCCGGCCTCGATGCGCCGGCCGACGTGGCTCCCGATGGCCGCCGTCCCGAACCTGTCGTCGACGTTCGGGGTGAACGCCGCGACCTCCTGGCCGGCGATCTCGGCCCGCCGGAGCCGCCTGAGTAGCTCCTCGGTCTTCCCGGAGAACATACACCCCGTGATCACCTCGACCCAGCCGCTGTTCGTGATGGCGTGCACGAGGGGGTCCGATTCGGGCACCGTTCTTGAATGCGAGCCACGGAGCGAAAGTGAAACGGCAGGAGGGAACGCCGGTCCCGGGACGGGCTCTCGGTTCCTCCGGTATCAGCAGTCGACCCGATCAGTCGTCCGCGCCCACGTTCTCGCAGGCCTCGACCGTCATCGGGTCGGGTTCGATCTTGCCGTACTGGACCAGGCGCACGCCCAGCGTGTCGACCCGTTCCGCCATCGTCTCGTCGACCAGTTCGCCCCCTTCGAACCGCGAGGAGACGTTCGGGAGCGCGGCCTGATGGGGGAGCACCCAGGCGTTGAGCGACCGGCAGACCGACCGGAGGTGTTCGAGCGCCGTGGTGGGGAACGACCCGCCGGCGACCGCGAGCAGACCGACGGTGGTGTGTTCGAACTCGTCGAAGCCGCAGTAGTCGAGCGCGTTCTTCAGCGGCGCGGAGTACGAGCCGTGATAGACGGGAGTGGCGAGCAGGACGGCGTCGGCCTCGCGTACCCGCCGGGCGAGTTCGTCGGCGTCGCCCGCCCCGCCGGCGTCACCGTCGTACACCGGCAGATCGAGACTCCGGAGGTCGATCAGATCGGTCGTCGCCCCCCGCGACTCGGCTGCGTCGAGTACCCGACGCGACGCCAGTCGCGTGTAACTCACCTCCCGGAGGCTCCCCGGGATGGCCACGACGTGGGTGTTCATACCCGCAGTAGAGCGTCCAGGGATAAAGACGGGGGAGTTTCGTTCGCGGCACGGCACCCGATGACAGGCCGACCCAACCGGGCCCGACGACCGGTCCCGACCGCGCTAATGGAACCGCCACGGTGGTCACGCCTCTCGCAGTCGCCTCGTCGGGACGGATCGTTACCGCTCCGTCCCCTCCCGTACCAAAATACTTACTACCGTCATATTCCCATCTGCTCTCGGATGCTAGAACGGCTCCGGAAGGGGTTCTCAGACCCGGTAGCGGCGTTTCACCTGCTGATCGAGAAAGCGGAGGACTACCGGATCGAACGGAGTCCGGACGTGATCGAGGGCTACGCCGGGGGCGGGGCGAGTCCGAGGGGACGGGCCCTCGTGTTCTACCTCACGGAGCCGTTCTACTACTTCGAGTTCTCCCCGAGGTTCCGCGTTCACCAGAACAGGTGGCAGGCCATCGAACTCGCCGACCGCGTGTCCGACCTGGGGTACACGGTCGATATCTTCCCCCTGGGGCACGACCCTCCGCCGCGCCTGGAGGAGTACGACCTGCTCTTCGGACGAGGTGACAACTACCACAGAGCCGCGGAGGACTGCGACTGCACCAGGATATACTACGGGACGGGCCAGTCGATGCCGACGCTGCGGGAGAAGGAGACGGAGCGACTGCGGAACCTCGAAGAGCGGCGCGGGATCAGGCTCCCGCCGGAGCGCTCGCGCGAACACCGCGGCACCCCCGGGTCCTACGAGAACGTCATCGTCGTCGGCGACGAGCGGACCGCACGGACCTACCACGACCTCGCGGGTGATACCTCCTCTATCCACCCGATTCGACTCTCCTACGACCCGAACTTCTCACCCGAGATACGGGGGAAGGACTTCGACGAGGCGCGACGGTCGTTCGTCTGGTTCGGCGGATCGGGGCTGGTCCTGAAGGGGCTCGACCTGGCGCTCGAAGCGTTCGAGGGGCTGGAGGGCGTCGACCTGTACGTCTGTGGCCCGGTGGCGAACAACGAGGAGTTCGCCGAACACTACCACGATCTACTGTACGAAACCGACAACATCCACACGATGGACTGGGTAGAGGTGGGTTCCCGGGAGTTCACCCGGATAACGTCCGAAGCGGGGTATCTGCTGTACCCGTCCGCGAGCGACGGCTTTCCCTCGGGGTCGATCGCGGCCTGTATGCACGCCGGGCTCGTCCCCGTCCTCTCCTCCGAGATCGTACACGATACCGGCGGGTGGGGGTTCATGCTCGACGACGTCAGCGTCCCGGGGATACGCTCGCAGGTGCGTCGCTGTGCCGAAACGGATCCCGGGCGGCTAGAGGAGATGACACGGGCGACCGTCGAGAAGGCCCGGTCGGACTTCACGAGGCGGGCCTACAGCGCCGACCTGGAGGATGCCCTGCGACGGATCGTGTGCGACTGAGCCCCCGACGAGCGTCCAGGGGCCGGCGGTGTCGCCCGTTGCCGGCTCGACGTCGCCACCGCCCGGCCGGGCAGCACGGCCTCCCGTTCACCGCCGGAGTCGGGCCACGCTGGTCCCGTCGGACTCCTCGAACTCGACGAGCCCGTCGTCAGAGAGATCGGAGAGGAGACCACGCAGCCAGCCCTCGCCGTGCTCGCCGCCGTAGTCCACCCGGACCCGGGGGCCCAGTTCCTCGAGGGGAAGTTCGTCGTACTCCCGAAGCACGGAGACGACGCGACCGCGCATCTGCCGGCGCGAGCCCTCGAACTTCGGCTGTGTCGGTACGTCCGGCGCGGTGAAGTCGCCCGTCTCGTAGGCACGACACCACGTCCGCCAGGGACACGGGGCCTCGTCACACCGGGGAGCGGTCCCGCAGACCACGCCACCGAGTTCCATCACCGCGTTGTTCCAGGTACGAGAAGCGCCCTCGGGCATCAGTTCGTTCGCGACCCGTTCGAACGCCGCGTCGTCGTCGGGGACGTCGAACGCGCGGTGGAGCACCCGCTTGACGTTCGTGTCGACTACCGCGTCGCCGGCGTCGAACGCGAACGAGGCGACGGCGTTCGCCGTGTACGGGCCGACCCCCATCAGATCCTGGAGCCCCTCGGGGGTCCGCGGGAACTCCCCGTCGTGTTCCGTGAGGACCTGTCCGGCGGCCTCGTGGAGGTACTTCGCGCGGTTGTTGTACCCGAGCGAGTGGTCGGTCCAGAACCCCACCACCTCCGAGCGGTCGGCCGCGGCCAGCGCCTCGACGGTCGGCCACCGGTCGAGGAACTCCCGCCAGGGCTCGACCACGCGGTCGAGCTGAGTCTGCTGGCTCATCACTTCCGAGACGAGTATCGGATAGGGGTCGGTCGTCTCGCGCCACGGGTAGTCCCGGTGGTCGGCCTCGTACCACGAGACGAGCGCCTCGCGGACCGCGGCCGGATCCACGGGGAGGTACTCGTCGTCGGCCGACTCGCCCCCGTCTGTCATCGCTCGCGGTTCGCCCGCCCGGGGTTTGGGTGTGGCGGTCCCGGTCGCCCCGACGGATCGAGCGAGCGCCCCGAGCTTCAGACGGCGAACTCGACGAGTTCCGTGCGGTACACCTCACCTTCGTAGTCGAGGAACCACGTGTGATAGTGAGGTGTCTCCGACTCAGGTATCGACTCCAGCCGGTCGACGACCGCCCGCTCGGCACCCTCGGGTTCACACAGCTGGATGCCGTCCTCGCCGGCGTCGATGGCGCGCGAGAACACCTCCCGCTCGGATTCGGGGACCTCGCCGAGATCGACGACGAACGCCTCCCGGACGTGGGCGAGGTACGCCTCGCGGTCGTCGGCGAGTTCCTCGGCGGTGTAGCGGTAGGTCACCCGTTCGACTCGTTCGGTTCCCTCGACGCGCACCTCGACGGCTCCGTCGTCGTAGCGGACCCAGGTCGATCCCCCGCTCAGGAGTACGGACTCCGACTCCGAAGCGTCGGGATAGACGACCGGGCGACCGCTGATGGTGAACGCCTCGGCCTCCGCGAGGCGTCGCTCGTCGTTCGGGAGGAGCGAACGGAGCGCCACCCGGTCGGGTTCGGGGAGGTCCTCGAAGGGAACGACGGTCGCCCCCGACGGCGGGTCCCGTTCCCGGTCGTACTCGGCGGAGAGGACGTGCGCCTCGACTTCCACCCGATCGGCCGTTCCGCGTGCGATCCGATAGTAGCCCCCCTCGTACTCGACCCGGTCGCCGTCCCGGACCGGCGCGGCGTGGACGGTCGTGTAGCGGGATTCGTCCCGCTCCACAGCGGCCGAGACGATCTCCCGCCAGGCGTCCGGGCGGTCCCGCGACGGGTCGGTGAGCGTCTCCTCGAGGAACTCCTCGTCCGTCGCGGGCGTCATCGCCAGTTCGAACCCGAAGCTACAGTCGCTGCTCCCCGCGCCGGCACAGCCGGCGAGGAGGGCACAGCCGGTCACGCCGCTCGCGAGTAGCGACCGTCTGGAGAGGGTGGAGGGCGCGTCGGTCACGGCGGACGATCGCACGACCGGGGACAAGTGTCTTCTGTGGACTGTACGGCAGGAAACGCGCGAACCGAGCGCGTTCGGGAGAACCCGTGGGGGTTTTCCGCCGGAGCGCCCTCCGGAACCGCATGAGCCTCGAGGACCTATCGGACGACGTACAGACCGCCTACGCCGATCTGGGCGAGGAACTCGACGTCCCGCTCGACGCCGAGACGCGGAACGAGCTCGCGATGCTCCACGCGGCGATGGGGACCGACGCGGACGAGCTCGTCCGCCGGGCGGTCCACGTCCTGTTCCGGTCGACGGTCGACAGCGCCGACCTCGACTTCCACCTCCGGTCGGGCTACGACGTCACCTACGACGAGTACCTCTCGGGGATGACCTACGACGAGATGACCGGTGGGGACGTCTCCGGCCCCGCGCGCGACGACAACGACCGCCGGTACAACTTCTGATACGGTCGGTCGTAACGATTTACCGGTGCTCGCCCGGGCGGGGTCGGTGATCCCCGGTAAGGGACTACAACCGACCGTATGAGAGCCCGACGGGGGCCGTGGTTCGTACTCACTTTCGCGTCCGGAACTCGACTTTTCGAACCGTCTCGCTCTCGCGGCCCTACTCGGTCGCCGCCCTGCTCCGATCGGGTGCCCGCGAGGCGGATTCGTCCCCACGGACGATCGCGTACCCGCCGGCGATGAACAGGAGGCCCCACACCAGGAACGCGACGTCCCAGAGGAGCACCGGACCGGGACCGGCCGGCCAGACGTGGTGGACGCCGAGGATCTGGTGATCGACGAGCCCCTCGACGAAGTTGAACAGCCCCCATCCGATGATCGTCGCCCCCACCAGCGCCCGCCGGGACTTCGGAACCGAGGGGTCGTCCCACGTGCCCCAGAGCAGGGCGATCCCGACGATCGTGAAGGCGTACGTCGCGACGTGGAAGAACCCGTCCGCCAGCACGTTCAGCTCCAGGCTGGCCACGGTGGTCGGCTCGACGTAGCCGGAGACCATGTGGTGCCACTGGAGGACCTGGTGCAGGACGATCCCGTCGAAGAACCCGCCGATCCCCAGGCCGAGGACGACTCCGGCCCTGACGAGCGGTTTGACCCGCCTCGGAAGCCCCAGCCACGTCGCCTCCGGTTCGTTCATACGATGACTACCGAGTAGAAAGAAAAAAGCGGCCTGCTTGCGCTGGCTCGTCGGGTGTTCGTCTTGCTCTGGGCGCGGGGGAAGGCCGGTCGCCGCATCGCGGGTCCCGTCGGGGAACCGGGGACGGTACGGGAACGCGCCAGCGGCCCGATCCGGCCGGCCGGCGACACGGGCCCTCGCTCTCGCCTCGTCCCGAGACCGCGCCGAGGGAGCGCCGTCTCAATCCAGCCGTTCGGCGTAAGCGAAGTCCGCGTCCGTCGCTTCCGGTCGCTCCCCGTCCAGCACGATCCGCCAGCCGTGGAGGGCTTCCGGATCGTTCAGCGCGTTCGTGAGCGTCGTCCGCACGTCGAGCACGTCGACGCCGTAGTAGTCACGGGGGACGCCGTGGAGGTACTGGAGGGCGGTCTCGAACAGCGAGCGCATCCCGACGTCGTCCTCGAAGTCGAAGTGCTTGTACGCGCCCGCGGCGACCTGCACCATCCCGTGGAGGAACTTGCTCTCCACGTTACCCCGACCGTAGTTGTACCACTCGTCCTCGAAGCAGTCGTGGGACTCGTGGTACTCCCCGGAATTGTATAGCCGTATGCCGTGGACCGTCGCCCGCCGGAGGGTGTCGTGCTCCCAGCGGCCCGCGTCGGGGAGCCACCCCGTCGGCTCGCCCCGCTCCGGTCCCGGGACCGACGGGTCGCTGGTGTGCTCGTCCATACGCGCCACAGGTCCTTCTCGGGGGAGAATCCATCGGTGCCGCCTTGGCGAACTCTACCGGTCGAGGTTCCGGGCGATGTCGCTCAGCTCACCCACCTTCCCGGCCCGGCCCTGGATATCCTCGGGATCGAGGTGGGTGGAGAGTCCCGTCTTCCGGACGTGTTCGCGGAGGGTCTCCAGGGCGCGGTCCTCGACCGTGACGCTCCGCAGGTAGTCGGCGAGCGCGCGGAGTTCGGCCTCGCTCGCCTCGCGGCCGCCGTCGGCACCGCCGACGTTCCAGGCGGTGTCGCGGGCGTCGTTGCCCTCCGGGAGCGTCGCGCCGCCGGCGAGCACGAGCGCCCGGGCGGTCACCCACGGCACGAGATCGGCGTTCCCGTACCCGAGGTCGCGCAGGAGGGTCTCCGCGCGATCCGAGAGGTCGAACCGACGGCGGGACCAGCCGACGGCGGCGTCGAGTTTCAGTTCGTCGCCGTCGAGCACGAGGTTCGGCGGAGTGGCCATGGCTATCGGTGGTTCCGAACGGCCGAGTCTCCTTCGATACGCGATCGAACCGGAGCGTTGAACCCGCTGCGGTGACCCACTCACGGGTGCGTGCGAGGGTAGCCAAGCCTGGAAACGGCGGCGGACTCAAGATCCGCTCCTGTAGAGGTCCAGGGGTTCAAATCCCCTCCCTCGCATGAGTGGGCGGCGTCTCACGCGTCGCCCGCGAATGCGCGAGGGGATTTCGGGCCAGGGAGCAGGTCGCCTGCGACCGTGGTTCAAATCCCCTCCCTCGCACTCGGGCACCGGCTCCGCCGGAGCCCGCGTGCCGGAAGACCCGCCCGGAGCGGTCTTCCCTCGCAAGACTCCTCGCCGACTACGCCCCGGCAGTCCCGACTCGCTCGACCGCGACGACCTCGCCGACGGTCTCCCAGCCCTCGTCGGTCTCCCGGCCGGCGACGAGCGGGTCGTCCGTGCCGTCGGAGACGAGCCGGTACGTCCACCCCTCCTCGTCGACGCCCTCGCCCTGGAACGCCTCCTGGAAGAACTCGGCCATCCGGACCTCGATCTCGACGGTCGCCCCGTCGTCGAACGTCAGCCGAACGGGGTCCGGCGCGATGTTGTGGATGCGCTTGGCCTCGGTGTTCACGCGGTCGGCGAGGGGACCGGGCGGGAAAAACCACTCGGCGGGAACCGGTGTCCATTTGCCGGCGGCCCCCGCGCTACGCCCATGAGCGAGGACGTCGACGAGCGAGCGGAGACCGTGCTCCGGGCCGCCCGTGCGGGCGCGTCGGTCGCCGAGTCGCGGTTCCGCGGGGACCTCGACGTCGAGCGGAAGGGCGGCAAGACGGACGTGGTCACCGCGGCCGACCGCGAGGCACAGCGGGCGGTCATCGACGTCGTCCGGGAGGCGTACCCGGCCGACGCGGTCGTCGGCGAGGAGGAGGACGCGCTGAAGGCGGTCCCGGACGAGGGGGCGACGTGGATCGTCGACCCCATCGACGGGACGAACAACTACGTTCGCGGGACGCGGATCTGGACGACCAGCGTCGCGGCGGTCCTCGACGGCGAGCCGGTGGCGGCGGCGAACGTCGCGCCGGCACTCGGGGACACGTACACCGCGGACGGTGAGGGCCCAAGACGGAACGACGAGCCGCTCTCGGTCTCGACGGGGGGCGATCCGGAGGCCTGCACCGTCTGCCCGACGTTCTGGTGGGCGTTCGACCGCCGCGACGAGTACGCCGCGGCGTGCCGGGAGGCCGTCGAGCGGTTCGGCGACATCCGGCGGATCGGCTCGGCACAGCTCTGCCTCTCGATGGTCGCGGCCGGCGAACTCGACGGGGCGTTCACGAACCTCCACACCAACCCCTGGGACACCGTCGCCGGCGTCCACATGGTCCGGGAGGCCGGCGGGGCGGTCACCGACCTCCACGGGGAGCGGTGGCGACACGACAGCGAGGGGATCGTCGCCTCGAACGGCCGCGTCCACGACGAACTCCTCGCCGCGACCCGGGGGATCGGCGGGGACTGAGTTCCAGTGAAGGCCGGACGAGACGTCCGCGAGTGAGGTGACGACCGACCGCCGGTGTCACATTCGGCAAGCCTAAACCGTCCGGGTCCCAAGGTCGCGTATGAGCACCGAGACGACGCCCGACGCCGTGGAGTCGGAGGACGCCGAGGCCGCCGCCCGCGCGACGGAGCTCGCCGCCGACCTCGGCGACGCCATCGCCGACCTCCCGTCCCACGAGCGGTTCGCGGAGGCGAAGGCGGCCGTCGAGTCCGACGAGGACGCCCAGGAGCGCATCCGCGAGTTCGAGGGGCTCCGCGAGGAGTTCATGCTCGCCCGGCAGACCGGCGACGCGACCAACGAGGACCTCCGGCGGCTCCAGGAGGCCCAGCAGGAGCTCCACGACATCCCCGTGATGGCCGAGTTCCTCCAGGCCCGCTCGGAGCTCGAACTCCAGCTCCAGGAGCTCAACGAGACCATCAGCGCCCCGCTCTCGGTCGACTTCGGCGAGAAGGCCGGCGGCTGCTGTCAGGACTGACGCGACCCGTTCTCGACCGCTCTCCGGACCGACGAGACGGGATTCTCTCGCCCCGAGAGGACGACTCCGAGCAGCAGCAGGTAGGTGAGGAGCCCCCAGCAGACCGCCGCCACCGCGCGTTCCTCGCGCTGTCGAGCCAGCGTACGCCCGACGGCGACCGTCCCGCCCAGACTCGCTACCCGAACCAGCGGTCGCTCCCAGAGGTCGCGGGTCCGCTCGGGATCACGGAGCATGAGCGCCTCGACCACGATCGCCCCGACGACACCCGGGAGCAATGCCGCAGGGTCGAGGAGCGTGTCGATCCGATCCCGGCGACGGAGCACGTCCAGCATCGCCGCGAGCGCCAGCAGCGCGAGCGAGCCATCTCGAAATAGCCCACGTGTCCGATCGTCCATGCCCTCGGTCCGTCCCGACGAACCGAGAAGCCACCGCCGTTCCGGCTTCGGGCGATTCGGAGGCGAGCCGAGAACGGCCCGAGAGTGTACGCCGGGACCGGTGGCGGGTCGAGGGATGGAAACGCTTAGCCCGCTCCCGCGAGCACGGGGGCACATGAGCGACCATGCGAGCGAACGCGGGGTACACTCGGACTGGGGGGACTGGCTCCCCCGGGCGGTGAGCGAGGCCGACCCCGAGGGCGTCGCGATCTGGTATCTCGGCTGTAACGGGTTCGTCCTGAAGGCCGACGACGGAACGACCGTGTTCGTCGACCCGTACCTCGGAACCGGCGACCCACCGCGGACGGTCCGGATGATTCCGGTGCCGTTCGACCCGGCGGACGTCGAGTCGTGCGACGCCGTCCTCGCGACCCACGAGCACACCGACCACGTCCACGGCCCCTCGCAGGCCCCGATCCTGGCGAACACCGGCGCGCCGTTCGTCGCCCCGGACGACTCCGTCGCGGTCGCGCGCGAGGAGGAGGCCTGGACCGACGAGTGGGACGTCGACGACGACCAGCTACAGGTGATTGCCGAGGGTGACACCATCGAGATTGGGTCGTTCACCGTCCACGTCGAGGGGGCGAACGACCCCGACGCGACGCACCCGGTTTCGTACGTGTTCGAGCACGAGGCGGGGACGTTCTTCCACGGCGGGGACTCCCGGCCCGGCGAGCCGTTCGAGGAGGTCGGCGAACGCTACGAGATCGACCTGGGCGTGCTCGCGTTCGGGAGCACGGGGATGCTCCCCGACAAGGGGACCGGTGAGCGGACGTTCACGCGGTGGTACTCCGGCGAGAACATGGTCGCCGAGGCGGCGAACCAGGTGAAGATGGACCGACTGCTCCCCTCCCACTGGGACATGTGGAAGGGGATGACGGCGAACCCCCACGCGGTACGCGATCACGTCCGGTCGTTCGACTACCCCGAGCGGGTCGAGGTCGTCGAGACCGGCGACCGTATCGACCTCTGAGCCGGCTACGAGGGCACAGACACAGGAATCCGGGCCATCGCATACATTTATACGCCGATAGCGGCATCGAGAGGATATGAGTAGCGCCGACCCCGAGGAGGTCAGCGTCGAGATACGGCGGGAGGGCGTCTCCGTGGAGAAGTCGTTCGAACCCGACGATTTCCCGGTGCCGGCCATCGCGTTCGTGATCAGGTCCGAGCGTGACGTCCCCGTCGACGTGGCGCTCGTCGACACCGTCCCCGACGACATCCAGGCCGAAGACATCGGCTTTCACCCGAAGTACGGCGCCGAGCACTGGCGCAACGAGGGCGAGGAGCTCATCTTCGAGCGCACGTTCGAGCCGGGCGAGGAGTACACGACCGTCTACGGCCTCCGTGCGCGGGACACCGAGGACATCGGGCGGTTCCTGGGCGAGCCCGAGGCCGAGGTCGACCCGCCGAAGGACTCCAGCGAGGTCGTCCGTGACGTCATCAACGAGGATTCCGGGGGATCCGACCCCGGTGCGTCCGCCGACGACCTCGAGGCGGCCATCGCCGCCGCCGACGTGAACGAACCGACGTCACCGTCGGAGCCCCGGCCGGAAGACCAGCCCGCGGAGCCGAGCGAACCGGCGTCCGTCCCCTCCGAATCGGTCGCCGCCGCGCTCGCCGAGAGCATCCGCTCGGGACGGGTGTCGGACGCCGACCTCGAGGTGCTCCGGGACGCCCTGGGCGGCGAGGTGGAGTCCTCGAACAGCGTCGAGGTGCGTATCGACCACCTGCAGAGCGAGATAGCCGACCTGAAGGCGTACTCCGACGCGCTCGAGGGGTTCATCGACGAGAACGGCGAGGCCCGGACGCTGGTACGGGAGCTCCAGGAGACGGTCGAAGGGGTCCGGGCCGACGTGGAGCGGGTCGAGACCGAGGTCGAATCCGTCTCCGGGGAGGTCTCGGCGGCGACCGAGCGGGTCGGCGAACTCGACGAGGACGTCTCGCGGATCGACGGGGAGGTCGGCGAGGTCCGGACCGACGTCGAGGACGTCGAGTCCTCGCTGGCCTCCGTCGAGGAGCGCGTCGAGGGGATCGACGAGGAGACCACCTCGCTCCGCGAGGAGATCGAGGACATCCACGGCGAGGTCGACGGTGTCAGGGACGAGATCCCCGAGGGCCGCATCGAGGAGCTCGACGACCGGATGGACGAACTCCAGGACGAACTCGAGGAACTCG
The DNA here is from genome assembly GCF_037335815.1 of Salinirubellus litoreus. Taxonomy (NCBI): domain Archaea; kingdom Methanobacteriati; phylum Methanobacteriota; class Halobacteria; order Halobacteriales; family Natronomonadaceae; genus Salinirubellus; species Salinirubellus litoreus. The sequence goes on from NZ_CP147841.1 coordinate 2,946,640, forward strand.
CCGAGATGCGCAAGCGGATGGCCTCCGTCTTCGGCGGTATGGGCGGGGGGGAGCCGACCGCCGCCGAGGACCAGGAGGAGGACGAAGGGACCGACGACGCGGACGGGGAGTAACCACCGAAGGTCGACCGGAATCGGACGGGTTTTACCGCTCGTGGTCGATCACCGGGTAATGAGTACGGTATCGGTCGCCGTCCCGAGGAAGGGCCGACCGCTCGAAGCGGTCCTCGAGCGGGTCGCGTCCCGCGGTGGCGATCCGGACCTCGCCGACGAGATCATCTCGACGCTGCGGTACGAGAAGGCCGTGACGAAGGGGCGACAGCAGCCCGAGGGGTCGGTCTACGGTCGCCTCGAATCGTACAGCGACACCGACGGCGGTCCGGAGTACACCCTCCTCCGGGACGACCGCGAGGGGTTCCCCCGACGGATCGTCTTCGACGCCTGCACGTTCACTATCGAGGGACACGAGGTGCGGCTGGTCGGCCGGGAGGAGCCGTTCCGGGCGCTCCGGAAACACGAGTTCGCGCTCGGGTTCGACAGCGCCGACCTCGTCCTCGAGGAGGTGGTCGGGCTACGGCCCGATCCGCTGGGGTCGCTGGCCGACGTCAACGAGCGGATCGACCCGCGGGACACGGACGTACGGGTGGTCGGCGGCCTCGGCGACACCGTCCACCACACCCTCCTCGCGACCCCGGAGGTCGCCGACGGGTCGCTGGACCGGTCGTTCGTCGGGAGCTACGAGGGGCCGTTCTGCATCTCGCCTCGATACGAGCGGCTCGTCGAGGCGGTCCTCGGGACGGACGCGCTCGACGGGATCTCGTTCACCTACCCCCGATCCGACCACGCCGAGGAGGAGGCGGCCATCGCCGAGGCCGGGCTCGGGGCGTACCTGACGGTCACCGGGGGGACGGCCCGCGATCACGGGCTCGTCGTCGGCGAGCGGCTGTTCCCGAGCGAGACCGTCCTGCTGGAGAACGCGGGCGAGATGGACGACGACACCGGGACGATCGCGGACGTGCTGGTCGAGAGCGTCGAGACGGCCATCGCGCCGAGCGCGTAGGAACGGGCGGCAACCCCCCGTGGCCCACCGTGCCGTCGTGTACCGACCCGTGATTGGTCACCGCCGAGTCACGCTATCCGAGCGTTCGTGTCGTCGCGCAACGAGCCGTCGGCGACGGATATCGACCCGGTGAGACTCGACAGTACCGGAGCGGACCGCTCACGATCGAGGAGGGCGCTGGCCCGTCGGCGGAACAGGGATCGGACGACCGGATTAATAACTCGGCTGGGAAGTGATGGTAAAATAGGCTATAAGATACGGGCCGGTTAGTAGGGTAGTTTAACAATCCGCGGCCGCTAGCAGCCGGTAATGAGTTCACCTGATTCGGACCCCCGCGATCGGGACCCGGGATCCGCGGGCAGTGAGCGTGATCGGGAGCATCGCGCTCCCGACCGCCACGAGGGTCCCGACTCGGGGGGCGGCGACAGCGTCGCTCGCCTCTCCGTCCCCGGGATGGACTGTGCCTCCTGCGCGGGCAAGGTCGAGAACGCCCTGAGCGGGGTCGGGGGCCTTTCCGGCTACGAGACACACCCCACGACCGGGCGCGCGGTGGTGACCTACGACCCCGACGTCGCGACCCCGGCGGACATCGTCGACGCTATCGAGGGTGCCGGTTACGACGTGACCGGGGTCGAGACCGACGGCGAGGACCACGACGAAGGGAGTGGGCACGACCACGGGGGTACGAACGAGAGCATCTGGCGGAGTTCGCGGGCGATCGCGACGGCGATCGCCGGCGGCGTCCTCCTCGTCGGCCTGCTGTTCGAGTTCCTCCTGACCGGCGTGAATACACGGGTCGCGAGCCTCGTCGGCGAACCGCTGTTCGTCGCCGACGTGCTCTTTATCGTCGCCGTGGGCGTCGGCGGACGGGCCATCTTCCGGAACGGCTACTACTCGCTACGCAACCGCAGCCTCGACATCGACTTCCTGATGAGCGTCGCGATCGTGGGCGCGCTGCTCGCGAGCCTCGCGTTCGGCGAGGCGCTCTACTTCGAGGCCGCGACGCTCGCGGTCCTGTTCAGCGTGGCCGAGCTGCTCGAACGCGCCTCGATGGATCGTGCGCGGGACTCGCTCCGGGAGCTGATGGACCTCTCGCCCGACGAGGCGACCGTCAGACGCGACGGTAACGAGGAGACCGTCCCGGTCGACGAGGTCGAGGTCGGCGACGTCGTCGTGGTCAGACCGGGGGAGAAGATCCCGATGGACGGCGAGGTGGTGGACGGCGAGAGCGCGGTCAACCAGGCCCCGATCACCGGCGAGAGCGTCCCCGTGGACAAGACCGCCGGCGACGAGGTGTACGCCGGTACGATCAACGAGGGCGGCTACCTCGAACTGCAGGTCACCGCGGAGGCGTCGGACAACACCCTCTCACGGATCGTCGAGATGGTCGAGGACGCCCAGTCCAACCGGACGGAGCGAGAGCAGTTCGTCGAGCGCTTCGCCGCCTACTACACCCCCGTCGTCGTCGGCTTCGCGATCCTGGTCACCGTCGGCAGCCCCTACCTCCTCGACACGACGTGGGCCACGGCCGTCGTCTACGGGCTGACGCTGCTCGTGCTCGCGTGTCCGTGTGCGTTCGTCATCTCGACGCCCGTCTCGGTCGTCTCGGGGCTCACCAGCGCGGCCAGGAACGGCGTGCTGATCAAGGGCGGCAACCACCTCGAAGCGATGGGGACGGTCGACGTCGTCGCGTTCGACAAGACGGGCACGCTGACGAAGGGCGAACTCACCGTCACCGACGTCGTCCCCCTGAACGGCAACGACGAGGCGGACGTGCTTCGGTGCGCCAGCGGGCTCGAACGGCGCAGCGAGCATCCCATCGGCGAGGCGATCGTCGCGAGAGCCGACACCGCCGGCGTCGCCGAACGCGACGTCGACGAGTTCGAGAGCATCACGGGGAAGGGCGTCCGTGCCGACCTCGACGGAACCGAACACTTCGCGGGGAAGCCGGGGCTGTTCGAGGAGCTCGGGTTCGATCTCTCGCACGTCCACGCGACCACCGACGGCGGGGTCGTCACGCGGACCGCGAGCCGTCTCTGCGAGCGCAACAACTGCCTCGACCTCCTCGCGGACACGGTTCCGGAACTCCAGGCTGAGGGGAAGACCGTCGTACTCGTCGGCACCGACGAGGAACTCGAGGGGGTGATCGCCGTCGCCGACGAGGTGCGCCCCGACGCGAGACGCACGGTCGAACGCCTGAAATCGCTCGGCGTGAAGCGGACGGTGATGCTGACCGGCGACAACGAGCGGACGGCCGGCGCGATCGCCGAGGCGGTCGGCGTCGACGACTACCGGGCCGAGCTACTCCCCGATCAGAAGGTAGCGGCCATCGAGGAGCTGGTCGAGGAGTACGACGGAGTAGCGATGGTGGGTGACGGGATCAACGACGCCCCCGCGCTCGCGACATCGACGGTCGGCGTCGCGATGGGGGCCGCCGGGACGGACACGGCGCTCGAAACCGCCGACATCGCGCTGATGGGCGACGACCTCTCGCGGCTCCCCTACCTCTACGAACTCGCGGACGACGCCAACCGCGTCATCCGACAGAACATCGCGGCGAGCCTCGTCGTCAAGGCCGGCCTCGCGGTCGCGGTCCCCTTCGGATACGTCCCGATCTGGGCGGCGGTGCTCGTGGGTGACGCCGGGATGACCATCGGTGTCACCGGTAACGCGATGCGGCTCTCCCGGGTCACGCCCGAGTCGACCGACGCCGGCGACGCTTCCGAGGTGCGGGCCGAAGCGAGTGGCTGATCCGATCGACGGGAGAGAGGACGGCCCCGGCTGGATTCTTCGGAGCAGGAACGGTCGAGAACGAATCCCGTACGGCCGCTCGGCGGCTCGCCGGATGGATCGCCCGGACGTCGACTGTCTCGTTTTCGGGAGAGACGCACCGGGTTCTCCTCTTTCCGACACCGTGCGTCAGACGTGACGTCCGGGGACTGGCTGATCTACCGACGGGGCTCGAACGCTCCCAGGCAGCGGCGCGTGACAGCGTGCTCGGCTGGTACAGCGAGGGCGGGGAAACGCACCTCGCTCGTCCAGCCTTTGGCCTCGTCACAGGCGACGTCGAACTACGGTGCGGCGGAGCTGGCGGCCGAGTTGGGCAACAGCTACTACCGACTCAGCGACCCGTGCCGCGGTCTCGGAGGCCGAACGGACCGCATCCGGGGTCGTGCGGTTCCGGGATATCGAACGAAGCGCGGAGCAAACCGAGGCATCACGGCCCAGCGAGCTTCCCTCTCGGTGTTCTTGCGGACATCCCCTACCGATTCGAGTTCGCGCACGCGTCCACGTTCCCCCGCTGACGACTCAGAAGTTGAGACCGGCTCTCTCAATGCATACGGTCTGAGCGACACAGTAGTTACCTCAACTCACTATCATCTGTCAATATCGGGTGTTCTGCATGAACTGGAATGAATTTGTGCCTAACCTGTGGCCGATTTCGGCAATCGACTAAGTCAGTTCCCCGGTCAGTACGATCTGTATGTCATCGGGCATCTCTCGGAAAGCGTTTCTTCGCGCAAGTGGAGTCGCACTTGCTGCGACTATCGCAGGGTGCAATAGCATAACTGACAACAGCGGACCGAACACCGATACACAGACTTCTCCTGAGGCCTCTCCGCAATCCGAACAACAGAATGACGACTCTCCGACGTTCGGTAATTTCTACGTCGGCAACGCAGGCACAAGCAGTAGTACGGTCATCGACGGACGTGCTGAAGTCGTATATACACGGCCCGATACGGCCACCGACAAGTCACCCGTTGTAATGGTGCCCGGCCTTGGGTTGTCACCGTACATTTACCGGACGACACCTGACGGTCGACGCGGCTGGGTGGAGTACTTTGCCGAAGCTGGACATCCAGTGTATGTATTCAACCCGCCTCGAAACGTCGATTCAGGTGGCTTAGACACTGCTGCCCTCCAGAAATCTGACTCTGCGTCACTCTCTCGATGGTCTATTGATCGAGCATGGCCGACGTGGGGGTTCGGACCTGAAGTCGGTGACCCATACGAGGACGTTCGATACCCGGTCGAGTCGGTCGACCAACTCGTTGCGTCATTCCCCGCATACGTTAGCACTGGTGGCGGAGGTGGCGGTAGGCAAGGTGGAAGCCAGACCGGCAGAGGTGGCGGCAACCAGAACTCCACATCTGCGGATTCCACTGAGACAGCAGCTGGCACCCAGACTGGGTCGACTACCGGAGGTGGCGGTGGGACTCGGTTCGCATCACCTCAGGAAACTGCCGCTCTAGAGGCGCTTCTCAACCGTGTTGGTCCGGCAGTGCTGCTCGTTCACTCAGCGGGCGGTAGTTCCGGATTCACGGTTGCACAAACCGTGCCGGACCTCGTTGAACGGATCGTCGTAGTTGAGCCGGTCGGTGCGCCGACTGATCCGCAAACTGTGGCGGAGATGGGTGGTGATGCACCGTTTATGGGTGTGTATGGCGATTATGTCGACGAGCGTGGACAGACTGGTCGCAAGGAAGCGACCCAGACAACTGCAGAACTCGCAGGAGAGACGAGTCCCGCATCGACGCTGCTTAGCCTTCCGGACGAAGGGATATCCGGAAATACACATCTCATGATGCAAGACGACAATAACGGTGAAATCGCTGATCGAATAATCTCTTGGATTAGTGACTAATTCGAGGCCGTAGTATCGTTCGGACCGAGACAGAATGTATTTGCACCGACCAAATGAATACTCGATAGATGCGGCAGTTGCTCTGGTGGCTCATTGGTGGGTCTCGTGGAGGCCGCAATCGGCTTCGTATCCTCCGCGCAGTCAACGACCAGCCACGAAACACCAATCAATTGTCGAATGACCTAGATTTGAACTACAAAACAGTGCAACACCACCTCGAAGTCCTCGAAGAGAGCAATATCGTGACCACGGAGGGCGACAATTACGGGCAGATGTACTTCCTCACAGACCGAATGATGAACAACCTCGACATCATGGAAGACGTGGCGGAACAGGCCGGAGTTGATGATGATTCGTAACTGGATCAAGAGTCCACTTGGAACGACAGTAGCGAGTGCGACCGCTGCGAGTGGTATCGCACTCTTAGTCGCACTCTTCACATCAGTTCCGTCCCATGGCCCTCCGTCGAGGGCGCTGTCCTCCCAGGTTGAACTGCTCATTCGGATGGAGGTTTTCTTTACAACCCTGAACCTCGTATTACTGGTGGCACTCGCAGCCATCTACGTGCAGCTTTATCGCGATCTTCCGAACAAGTACACAGCAAGCCTGCTTGTGTTAAGCCTCGCGCTGCTCCTATACGCGGGTACGTCAAATCCAGTAGTACACAATGTCTTCGGCTTCCGCCCTCGCCCAAATATCGGCGCGTTCGTGTTTCTCCCGGACTTCTTCATCGGACTTGCCATCCTGGTTCTTCTCTATCAGAGCCAGACCTGAGTTCGCATCAATTTTTCAGATCTCTGAGAAGGAGTTCATAGACTGATTTCGTTCACCGATTAGACGGACTCTTTAGCCTCTCCAGCTATCTCCTGATGTGGGTGTGACGCGTGAGTCACGCCGGACTGTCTTCCGTCGAATTGCTCGCCAACCGACTATCGAGTGCCAGTCTATATTTCAAGCCCGCTGTATGACCGCGCTTCACTTGCCGGATTAGAGTCATATATTGGTGCCGTCGCAGGAGCCTGGTTCAATCACGTCCACCACGAGTCAGTTGAGAAGTTCGTTTGCTCACTCCCGCTAGCGTATTTTCAGTTCAACGTACACGACTGCTACGTGGGACCCGCTCGCTACGAGATTGACACACTATTTCGATTATTCGTCCTGAAGGAACTCCACGGGTGGGAGCACGAGACCGCACTCTGGGAGTACCTCGAAAGCCATCCCGAACTCTGTGAGTGTCTTGGGCTGGGTACCGTTCCCGACCAATCGACACTCTGGCGCAGTTGGCACACGCGCTTCACGAATACTCTTCGGGAGACGGTCCAGAAAGCGGCTCGAACGATTCTCATCAAAGCTCAGACGCCGACGTCACCGTCCCGCGCGAACCGGAGCAGATCCTCCCAGCTCGTGGCGATGACGTGGACGACTCGGCTCCAGACAACCGAGCCATTCTGGACAACGCCGATAGAGTCACCGAGCACGCCAGCCGTGTCGTCTTTCCCGCGTTCTCACTCGGTCGGGGTGAGGGCTGTGAGATACACGAGAATGCTTTCTGGGGATTACAGACGTATCTCGGACTGCGCGAGCGGCTGGCTGCGAACGAAGGTGCTCGCAGTTTCGTCCACGAGACGACACGGGAGTGGACACCACTCGGACACGCTCATCGCGACTACATTCGTGATCTTCCTATCGAGCAGATTCGAGCGATGTACCGACAGGCGATCCGACGACTCATTGATGAGGCCACAGAGACGGAGGAATTCTTCCGCGCAGGCATCGTCGCTATCGACATTACCGAGGCCGATCCCTTCACCGGCGACCGCACCGGCCACAAGGATGAGATCATCGGGAGGAAGGAGAAGACCGACGAGTACGCCTACCATTGGACGGCCGTCCAGTTAGTCGGCAATGCCGTTCCGCTCGTGCTTGATGCACGACCGGTTCGACGAGGAGAGTCACGCAAGGAAATCGTTGAAGACCTGTCGATTCGGCTGAAGAGCTCGTCCACGTCGATAATGTCCTGATGGATCGAGAGTTCGATAGCCAGCACGTCCTGGAGATGATCAGCCAGCGCGGACTCTCATACGTCGTCCCGAAACGGATGCAGACGAGTGAGAAAGCGCAGGTCAAGCGGTTACTCCAGCGGGACCAAGACCGGTATGAGACCGACCGGAAGCTCCACCTCGACAAGAACGAGTGGTAGGAGACGACGCTGATCTACCGGCGGAAAGAGGACTCCGAGCACGACGATCATCGGCAGTACTCGGTGTTCATGACGAATCGAGGGAGTGGCCACCTCACGGAGTACGGCTATCGCTGGGAGATCGAGAGTGGGTACAGGTCGATCAAACGGTTCATGGCTGCGACGACGTCGAAGGATTTCGGGCTTCGCTTCTTCTACTTCGCGTTCGCGTGTCTGCTGTACTCGATCTGGCGGGCTGTCGATCTCCTCGTGCAGGTCGAGTTGACCGGCGAGTATGAGCACTCACCGGTGATTACAGCGGACAACACGCTGACGCTGCTGAAGAAGGAAACTGGAATCGGGTAGGGAACTCTGTTCGGGTTAGCGTGCCGTCTGAGTGGCCACGCTGCTGGAAGTCTCGAAAAGTTGTCCATATAGTTGGGTGTGTGACAAGAATGGGCGCTTGGAGAGCCATCTGGGGCAGTTTCCGCTGACCGAATCGGTCAAATTCACGCATCACAATCCCGCTAAACCCGATGTAGTCTCAACTTCCAGACGACTGTTTCGATATAGCAGTATGTGGTTTACGAGTTCTGACAGCGACGGGTAGTGTGGACGATAATATTATAAAAATATCATTTAGTTACGGTTCTCGGAGGGAGTAGATGTTGGTCTCGTAGACTCGACGGACCCGGTCGCCCCAGTTGTGGGTGTAGGTGTCGATGACGTCGCTGGCGACGTCGCCGCGGAGGTACTTCACGATGCCGCGGTCGCCGGTCCGGTCCCGGAGGTGGGTGGTGAAGAAGTGCCGGAAGTAGTGGGGGGTGACGTTCTCCTCCGCGTCCCCTCCCGAGCGGTGCCAGCCCCGGCGCTCGGCGTGGTCGGCGACGACCGAGCGGACCATCTTCGGGGTGACACGCTCACCCCACCGGTCTCGCGTCGAGAGGAACAGCGGTTCCGCGGGCGAGCGAGTGTCCGGTCGGATAGCGAGCCAGCCCTTGAGCGTCTTGCGGAGCTCCTCGTCGACCGGGACGACCGTGTCGCGCTTTCGCTTGTTCGAGGCCGAGCGCTCCTCGCCGTTGTACGTCGTCCCGCGGGAGGGATCGCCGGAGACGAAGAGACTGTCGGGGCGACCGTCGAGGTGTGCACGCGGGGCGACGTCGTACGCGGCGTCGATCTCGTCGTCGTCGAGGTGGAGGTCCCGAAGGTCGAGGTTACAGAGCTCGCCGACGCGCATCCCGGTCTTGAGCAGCGTGACGACGAGCGCGCGGTCGAGTGGATGGCGGATCCCGGCGACGAACGTACGCATCGTCGGGACGTCGATGTCACGCCGGGCGGGGTCGGTGTCGATCGACTCGTCCATCTCCTCCATCACGAGCGTCATCGGGTTGGTGTCGAAGACGTCGACCTGGAGCATGTAGGCGTAGAATCTGTGGAGATAAGAGGCGTACGTGGCGACGGTACTCGGGGCGTGGTCACCTCTGAGGGAGTGGACCCACGCCATGCAGTCCCGTTGCCCGGCGTTCCGGAGCGCGACCCCGCGGCGATCACGGAGGAACCGCTCACACCGACGGAGCACGCGCTCGTAGGCGTCGCGCGTCCGCCGGGTCTTCCCGTGATAGGTGATGTCCTCGAGGAAGTATCTCACGGGGTCCTCGGGAGTCGCCACGTCGTCGACCCTGTCCTCAGTGGCCATCGTCCACCACGTAACCGCCGGTACGCCCGCTGTGTTTCAGCCGGTTCGCCGACTGCAGCTCGTCGAGCACGCTCTCGAGACGGTCCTCGAAGTCACCGACCAGCCCCTCGACGAGGTCGTCCCACTCCAGGGGCCCCTCCCGTTCGACGAGTTCGTAGACACGATCCTCGAGCGCCCCTTTCCCGGCCTCTCTCCCCGGGGTCACGTCCCGATCACCGCCCTCCAGAGGGTTACTCGATTCGACACCGGGTTCGCCTCCGAGGTCGAAACCCCGACGACCTGCCTGGACCATCGTCCTGACGAATTCGCTCTGGCTCATTCCCCTGTCCTCCGCCGCTTCGCGCCAGCGCTCGCGCTGCCACGCGGGGACGTACGTCCTGACGGTGACCCGTTCGTCGTCGGCCATACCCGGGACTCGACGGGCCGATACTTCAAACTGTGTCAGACAGGACGATAAAGGCCCTTATCGTCCCAGATGCGGATGCCATTCCGGGCCCGAAGGTGTGATTATCGTCATAAGTAGTCCTACAGATCGGGCTAGTACTCTATGTTGGACGATAATCATTGGGCCGGTTTGCTGTCGACCCGTGACGACGAGCGGGTTCCGTGTCCTCGGAATCGAGTGGCGAGACAGCTCGGGCGGCAGGCTTATCTTTCTACACCTGATTCCGAGATTAGGTGTCGCGATGTCACGAGAGTCCCTCGATTACGACGAGTTGGCCGGGGTCTACCGCACGCGCCACGACTTCGACGGCGACACGAATCTGAGCGAGACGGTCGCGTCGGCCGTCGCCGCGCTCGAACCAGACCTCTCGGACGCCCGACCGCTCTCTGACTGTGTCGACCCGGACGCCCTCGACGCGCTGCTCGTGCCACACGACGGCTGTCCTCGGGAGGGGGCGACCGTCACCTTCCAGCTGGCCGGATACCACGTCACCGTCGCCTGTGATGGCGAGGTCGTCGTCTACCCGCCGCTGGAAGAACCAGACGGCACGAACAGAGGCTGACGCGAGTTCCGAAGACGCCCGCAGCGACCGTCTGACACCGCCGGCGTATCGGCTACGGACAGCCGCATTCGACCGTGAGTCGACTCTCGATCGGTCCCCGGTGCGATTCACGATCCGGATGAGGGCGGCAGTCCGCGGGCCACTGGCGCTACCCCGGGACGAAGGCACACTCTGCTGTGAGTGTCCGTACGGGCCGTTGGGTGGGGTAGTGCGGAGGAACACGGGGCTCTATCGCGCGCGGAGGTGGCGTACACGCTCGATACCCAGGTTCGTGATGGAGATATACGGTGAGGGGCGGCCATCGAAACGGGGCGGGGACTCGGCCACACTGCCGACTGTCGAACCCGGATCGTCGGTGACTGATCGATCGGCAGGCCGACTGCGACCGTCCACGAGTAGACCACTCGTCGTCGAGCGGGAGCACGGTAGCATCGCGATCCGGGCACTCCTGGCCGTCTCTCGGACAGTCGTCGTCGTGTTCGACCCCGGAATCGTCGACCCGATGGAACCGCTCTCGCGATCGCTCGGCCTCGTGAGCAGGTAATGCTACGTCAGGGGCGGCCGGCTTCGCTCCGGGGCGGACGTCGCGGGGGTTCGACTCGGAGGCCCGGCTCCGCCTCCATCGCCCCCTCCTCGGCGAGCGTGTCCAGATACGAGGGCCGGGACGCGCATCCCCACCGTGGATCCGGTACGGGGATAGAGAACACAGGTCGCTCCGCAGGACTCCTGGCCCGTCTCCCGGAATATCGAACTACCGGTACCGACGGCGTACCGCGAACGGGCCGATAGAATGGACGCCCGACCTCTCGGGGGTGGCGTCGACACCTCTGGGGTGTCCCTCCACCCTCTCGAGGGACAGCCTGGACCAATAAATGACTGATTTTCTATATTTATTCCCCACAGGAGGTAGTCCTTTGGCGAACGCATAAACCGTATATTGCTATATCGATACTGGGGCCCGGGCGGGGGACCGAGGTGCCGTCGGCAGGGTCGAATCCCGGCCCGGGAGTCACAGATGGACAGGGATCCCATCACTCGCCGGGGAGGCTCGAACGTCAAGCTCCCACCCGTCGCTCACTAGACGAGTCGCTGTACGACCGGGCCGGATGGTCGGCCGGCTGTCGAGACGGTCGTCGCGAGTATCTCACTCTCTCCCGATCCACTCGCTGTCGACGCCGTCGCCCGGCTATCTCCTGATCGACCCGAGCACTGCCTCCGTGTAGACGCCTAGATCGGGCCCCGACGTCTCCCGGGTCACGACCTCGGCGAACGCGGATCGGTCGAGTTCGTCGATGTCCGGGTAGTCGATCTCCACGAGGTTCCCCGTCGGGTCGCGCAGGTACATCTGTGCGGTGCCGTTGAAGTCGAAGACCTGTGGCGGTGCCGACTCGACGCCGATGGCGGCGAAGGCCTCGCGGTCTTCGGCCCGCCGATACACGGCCTCGAAGTCGTCGACGTGGATGCCGAAGTGGGCGAACCGGATCGCCTCGACCTCGTGGGCGGGATCGTTCCACAGGTGGAGCTGGTGGTCGCCGACGCGCAGGATCTGGAAGCCGATGTTCGCCTCGGCGTCGAAGTCCCGCTGTCTCCCGAACTCGGGCGTCGGAACCCGTCGACAGCCGACGACGTCCTCGTAGAACGCGGTGGACTCCTCGACGTCGGCGGCGACGATACTCACGTGGGTGAGTCGGGGATCCCGATCGGGCTGGGTCGTCATGACACGCCCCGCTTCCGAACGGGGGGAGAAATAGGTTACCCGGCACGGGGAAATACTCATTGGAGACCGACCGGATAGCCCGCCCGAATGTCCGACTGGTTAGAGAACGAGGTGGCGGTAGTCACCGGTGGGTCGAGCGGGAACGGCCGGTCGATCGCGCTGACGCTGGCGGAGTACGGGGCGGACGTCGTGGTCGTCGACCTGCAGGCCGAGCCCCGGGAAGGAGGGACGCCCACACACGAGCGGATCCGGGCCGATCACGGGCGGGACGCGACGTTCGTCGAGTGTGACGTCTCGAGCGTCAGCGAGATACGCGAGGCGGTCGACGCGGCCGACGAGTTCGGCGGCGTGACCGTGATGGTCAACAACGCCGGGATCACCCACAGCGACGACTTCCTGGAGGCGACCGAGGCGGAGTACGACCGGCTGATGGACGTCAACGTCAAGGGGGTGTTCTTCGGCGCGCAGGCCGCCGCGCGGCGAATGGTCGAGGCGGAACGGTCCGGCTCGATCGTCAACGTCTCCAGTATCGCGGGGCTGGTCGCGCGAGGCGACGGGGTCCGCTACAGCGCGTCGAAGGGGGCCGTCCGACTGATGACCTACGCGCAGGCCGGGTCGCTCGGGCCACGAGGGATCAGGGTGAACGCGGTCCACCCCGGACTGGTGGAGACGAGCATGACCAGGGACGACCTCGAAGTGTTCCGATCCGACTCTGCCGAGCGGTTCAGACGTGAAACCCCGCTCCGACAGATCTGCCAGCCACAGGACGTCGCCAACGCGGTGCTCTACCTCGCCAGCCCGCTCGCCTCGTTCGTCAACGGCGAGTCGCTCACGGTCGACGGTGGCGTCACTAACACGATGGGCGGCTGGGAGGACGGGTAGCTCGACGGCTGTGGGTCGTGGACCGTCGGGAAGTCCCCGGGACGGCTCAGTCGACCATGGCTCGGGCTTCGTCCGCGATGTCCTCGACGCCCGGGTCCAGTTCCTCCTTCAGCGCGGGCGAGTACGGAACCGGGGTGTCGGGGACGGCCAGTCGGGCAGCCGCGTCGAGCGCCCCCGGGCGGCTCTCCGCCACCCGGGCGATCAGTTCGCCGGACACCCCGTAGGACCGGTAGTCCTCGTCCACGACGAGGAGCCGGTTCGTTCGCTCGACCGACTCGAACAGCCGGTCGGTGTCGAGGGGCACCAGCGAGCGCAGGTCGAGTACCTCCACGTCGATCCCCTCCTCGTCCAGGCGATCGGCCGCCTCGAGCGCCCTGTGGGCGTGGAGTCCGAGCGTCGCGATCGTCACGTCCTCGCCCTCGCGTCTGATCTCCGCCTCGCCGATCGGGACCTCGTACGCCTCGTCTGGAGCGGGCTCGGCGAGGCCGTCGGCGAAGTCGGTCATGCCGAGCATGAGCTGCTTGTGGGCCATGAAGACGACCGGGTCGTCGTCGCGGACGGCGCTGTGCATCAGCCCCCTGGCGTCGTGTGGCGAACTGGGAACGACCACCTTCAGGCCGGGGAAGTGCGCGAACGTCCCGTAGAGGGACTGGCCGTGCGTCGGGTCCTGGTAGGGCGTCATCCCGACGGCCGTCATCAGGACCAGGGGGACGTCGAACGCCCCGTCGCTCATGTAGGAGACCTTCGCCATCTCGTTGTAGATCTGGTCCATCGCCACGCCGGCGAAGTCGACGTACATCAGTTCGACGACCGGCCGGAAGCCGGCCATCGCGGCACCGACGCCGGCACCGATGAACCCAGTCTCGCTGATCGGCGTGTCCATCACCCGGTCGCTCCCGAACTCCTCGAACAGTCCCTCGGTGGTGTCGAACACGCCGCCGAACTCGCCGACGTCCTCGCCCATCACGAAGACGTCCTCCGACCGACGCATCTCGTCTCGGAGGGCCGCCACGACGGCCGGACTCATCCTCGCTTGGGGTTCGTCGGCCATCCTCACATCCCCTCGTCGACGCCCGCGGAGAAGACGTCGCGCGTCGCCAGTTCACGGTCGGGAAACGGCTGATCGAGGCCGTACTGGATCGCCTCGTCGACACGCTCCTCGACGGTGTCCCGTATCGCCTCGATCCGTTCCCCGGCGACCCCTCGTTCCCGGACCGCCTCCTCGATCTTGGGCATGCAGTCGTTCGCCCGCATCTCCTCCCGTTCGGTCTCCCGACGGTAGTTCTCGGGATCGGCGAAGAAGTGACCCATCATCCGGTAGGTCCGTATCTCGAGCAGCGTCGGCCCCTCCCCCGCGCGTGCCCTGCCGATCGCCTCCCCGGCCTCCCCGTGGATCGTGAGCACGTCGTTGTCCTCGATGCGTCTCCCGGGCATGTCCTGTCCGATCGCGCGCTTCGAGTTGTCCTCGACCGCCGTGACGCGTCGCTTGGGCGTGCTGATCCCCCACTCGTTGTCCTCGATGACGAACACGATCGGGAGGTCGTGGACGCTCGCGAAGTTCAGACACTCGTAGAACGCCCCCTGGTTCGCCGCGCCGTCGCCGAGGTAGCCGACGACGACGTTGTCGGTCCCGCGTTTCTTCTGGGCGAGTGCGACGCCGACCGCCGACGGCAGCTGCTGGGCGACGATCGCCCCCGAGACGAAGTTCGTCTCCTCGTCGAAGAGGTGCTGCTCGCCGGCCTTCCCGTTGCACGTCCCCCCCTCCTTGCCGAGCTGTTCGGCGACGAGCGCCTTCATGTCGACGCCCTTCGCGATCGCCACGTGCGCGCTGCGGTGATACGTGAACACCCAGTCCTCGTCCCGGAGGTGGTGACAGACCCCGACGGCGGGTGCCTCCTGGCCCATGCTCCCGTGGATCCCGTCCGGGATAGCGGCACCCTCCTCGTACCGCTCCTGTACCCGCTCGTTGTAGTAGCGGATCGCGTACATCCGCCGATAGACGTCCGTGATCGTCTCGTCCGCGGTCATCACGTCCGCCCGCAGGCGGAGGTGGGTGGTAAAACTATCCCCGGAGGTACTGTGTCCCTCGCTGGTGTTCGGGGATACGAACTGCGTCTCGGACGATCGCGAGCGGACGGCGTACAGTGGGCGTTTCCGTCCCGATTCGAGGCACTGGGTCAGGCCCCATCGCCCGACAGTTGGGACGGTGGAATCTCCCACGCACGCCTCGGACACCGGGAAGTCCCCCGCAGGTAGATATTTAGCCCTCCCCTCGCGAGGCTACGAGCGATGCCGCCAATAGATTCGGTCTCGATCGTCGGCGCGGGTGACATGGGCCACGGGTTCGCGGCGCAGTTCGCCCGCGAGGGAAAGGACGTGACGCTGATCGACCACCGCCAGTCGAACCTCGACGAGGCGGCCGCGAACATCATGGAGGTCGCCGAGTTCCTCAACGAGGAGGGGCTCGCCGACCTCGATCCGGACGGAGTCGTCGATGAGGTCGACTTCACGCTCGATCGGGACGCGGGAGTGGCCGACGCCGACCTCGTCCTGGAGACGGTGACCGAGGACCTCTCCGTGAAACACGAGGTGTTCTCGGGGGTCGCCGAGGCGGCTCCCGACGACGCCGTCCTCGCCTCGAACACCTCGGGCATCCCCATCACGGACATCGCCGAGGGCGTCCCCGAGGCCGAAGACCGCATCGCCGGCTGTCACTGGTGGTTCCCGCCGTACCTGCTCCCGACGGTCGAGGTCGTCCGCGGCGAGGCGACGAGTGACGAGACGTTCGAGCGCCTCGCCGCGTTCGTCGAGAGCGTCGATCGCGAGCCGATCCGCGTCGAGAAGGACGTTCCCGGGTTCGTCTGGAACCGTCTTCAACTGGCGGTGTTCCGCGAGGCGCTCCACCTCCTCGAACGCGAGGTCGCCTCGGCCGAGGACATCAACCGCGCCATCCGGGACGGGTGGGCGATCCGGTCGGCCGCCATCGGGCCGTTCGAGACCATGGACATCGCGGGACTCGATCTCGTCAGGACCGTCGCCGAGGAGCTCAACCCGCATCTCTGTAACGCCGACGAGCCGAACCCGCTCCTCGAGGAGAACCTCTCGGCGGGGCGGAGCGGGATCCACGACGGCGCTGGGATCTTCGAGTACGACGAGGAGCCGAGCGAGATCGTCCGACACCGCGATACGACCGTCGCCGCCATCCGGCGGGCGCTCGGCGAGTAGTCGGAGCTACAGCGTCTCCTCCTGCAGCCGGCGCAGGTGGTAGACGAACGAGTCGGCGTCGAGTTCGACGTCGTCGTAGGTTACCACCTCGTCGGTCGCGACCGAGCCGACCACCTCCGCCCCGTCGAGCAGTTCGAGCGGGACGTGGTTCTCGGCCTCCGCGTCGTCGGCCGACTCGATACGGCCGTAGACCGTGTAGCCGCCGCCCCCGTCGATCTCGTCGCCGGGTTCGAGGTCCCGCTTTGCGGCCCCGACCACCTCGGCGACGTGGCTGTCGGCCACGCCCGTCGGCTCGTTCCTGATCGCGGCGCTGGCGACGCTCACACCCGTCTCGATCCCCGGGAGGTGGTACGGCCGGTAGAAGACCTGGTACTTCCCGTCGCTCGCGGTGTAGAGGCCGCTCCCACTGTACTGCTCGAAGTACTCCTGCACCCGCTCGGTGGGCGTGCTCGTCACGACGAACACGCCGAAGCCGACGTCGAACCCGACCTCCGATCCGTCGCGATCGAGCGAACTCACGGTGTCGACGACGCCCGTGTTCCGGAGGATCCCCCCGTCGCTCTCCGGTCGGAGCACCTCGGGGATCTCGGGTATCTCAGCGGGAGGGAGGTGCATTCCGGGGACGTCCGGTTCGAGCCCGGTCGCGTTGGCGACCGCACACATCTCGACGGCCACCTTCGTTCCGTCGTAGAAGGAGTTGTACATCCGGGGGTTGAGCCCGTGCTCGGCGACGAACTCCTCGTCGAAGCCGATCCGATCCCAGACGTCGTCGGGCGTCCCGTGGGCGTTCTCCTCGAGGTACGGGTTCCCCTTGCCCGCGGCTACCACGTCGAGGCCCACCGTCTCCGCCCAGTCGTAGAGCTCGCAGATCACGGAGGGCTGGTCGCCGTAGGCCATCGAGTAGGTCACCCCGCGGTTCTCCGCGAGGTGGGCGAGGATCGGTCCCACCACCGTATCGGCCTCGACGGTGACCATCACGACGTGTTTCCCCTCCGTGATCGCGGTGTAGCCGTGGCGAGCGCCCGCCTCGGGGATGCCGGTCGCCTCGACGACCACCTCGACGTCGGCCCGACAGCACTCCATCCCGTCGGCCACGACCGCCCGTTCGCCGTCCTTCACGGTGTCGTCCGCGGCGTCCGGTCCGTCGACGACGCTGATCTCCTCGTCGGGGACGCCGGCCCCGCGAAGCGTGTTCACTGCTTTCCCCGTGTCGATGTCCGCGACGACGGCGGTCGTCATGCCGTCGACACGTTCAAGCTGGTCGATGAGGTTCGTCCCGAAGAGGCCCGAGCCGATGACGCCGACGCGAACGGGGTCGTCCCGTGACTGCAGTTGCGAGGGGATGTTGAGCATGGTGTCGCTCCGGACCAACCAGCGACCCCGACATAAATCTACGTGCGGCTGGTCACGTGTCCCTGGTCGCCCGGTGCGGGGGTCGTGACCACCTCCACTCCCTTGGGTGGCCCCCCGGATCGCGGATCACGTTCCCCGACCGGCCCTCCCGATAACAGATGTACGCCTGTTATCCATCTCCGCGACCGGTCCGGTCGCGCTCGCGAGTGTCCCCCACGGTGGCGCTATCGATCACCCGCCCCCTCCCCTCGACACTCACACCCGCCGCGTTCGAGGAGTTCGGTCACCGGGTACTGGGACCCACACGCCTGACACAGTATCCGGAGGTCGAGAACCACCTCGATCGGGCCGACGGCGATCCGTCCGGTGTCACGTAGCTTCCCGATGCGGTCCTCGACCACCGACCGCGTCCGTCCCAGCAGTCGCTGGATGCTCCGGCGGTCCTTCTCGACCTTCTCGGTGTCCGAGTGGCGCTCGTACTCGGCACCGCGCCACTCCCGCAGGTAGGTCCGGACCGCCTGGTAGGTGACGAAGTTCCGCTCCAGTTCCTCCACGTCGATCCCGGCCCGTTCGAGCCGGCTCCGCGTGTCCATCCGCACGCCCGTACTGACGCCGTCAGCGGTCAGGTTCTCGTAGGTCGTCCCGACGTCGCTCGGGGGAGCGCTCGCGCCGGCGTCGAACAGCGTGCGTTCGAGCAGCCGTTCGTTGAGGAGGTCGGCGAGCTCCCGGAGACTCATCCGATCGTCGTCGGCCGTCCAGCGGGCCTCCATCTCCGCACCGAACCCCTCCAGGTCGTACTCCTCGAGGAGCCGTGCGACCTTGCTGTCCGGTCGGTCCGCCGTCCGCTCTCCCATACACCGTCCCCCGTCGATCGGGTGATAAGCGTGACGTTCAGACGTCCGTCACCCGGTCGTACGTCGCGTCGAGCGCCCGGGCGTCCTCGGGGAGGAGCGCGACGACGAGGTAGTCGGCGTACCCGGCGAAGTAGTCGACGAGCGCCGCGATCCGGTCCGAGTCGATGGCTTCGAGCGAGTCGAGCAGCACGAACGGGACCGACTCGTGGAGGTCGTGGACGAGGTAGCCGGCGAGGGCGAAGACCAGCCCGGTCACCTCGCGTTCGGATTCGCTGAGGTGCTCGACGGTGTCCTCGTAGGCCGTGCCGCCCTCGGTCGTGCGGACGACGTGGAGCTCGAAGGCCGACCGCTCGACCGTCCCTCGTCCCTCCTCGACCTCCCGTTCGACGCGTTCGATCCAGACGCGCGCGAGGTTCCCGTAGTCGAGGACCTCGAGGACGGCGTCCATGTGCTCGTTGAACGCCTCGACCGCCTCCGCCTCCAGCCGCTCGATCCTCGTCCGTTCGTCGGCCAGCTCGTCGGCCACGTCCGCTCGCTCCTCGCGGAGCGCCTCGGTACGCTCGATCCGCTCCTCCACCGCCTCGATCTCGGTCGTCACCGTCCCGAGCTCGGATTCGAGACGGTCGATCTCGAACTCGAGCTGGTTGGCCTCCCGGTGGAGCGAGAGGACGTCCTCGGCCTCCTCCGCGTCCAGGTCGTCGACCGCGTCCTCCAGCCGTTCGACCGCGTCGGTCAGCTCGTCACGCCGGTCCTCTAGCGAGTCGATCCGTCCCTCGCGGCGGTCGATCTCGTCGTCTACCCCCTCGAGTTCGTCCTCGATCTCCTCGCGGCGCTCCCGCTTTCGCGTCGCCTCGCGCTGGTCGGCCTTCAGCTCGTCGAGCGCCGACTTGACCTCGTCGAGCTCGTCGAGTCTCCGGCGGCGGAGCTCGCCGAGCCGGTCGACGGTGTCCTCGATCTGCTCCCGACCGACCGCCGACCCGCAGGTCCAGCAGACGACCGACTCGGTGCCGCCCTCGATCAGCCGGTCCGTAACCGCGTCGTCGGGGCGTCCGAGCAGCTCGTGGCCGCCCTCCTCGAGCCGTTCCTCGTTGTACTGGACGAGGCTCTGCAGCTCCGATATCTCCCCGTTCAGCGACCGACGCCGTTCGCGGAGCCGGTCGAGCTCGCCCTCGCGGTGCCCCTCGTCCTCCGTCGGCGTCTCGGGGAGGTCGTCGAGCTCCGCCTCGTACTCGGTACGCTCGCGTTCGAGGGTGGCGACGGTCTCCCGCTGTCTCTCGATCTCCCGGCGCGTCGACTCCAGCTCCGACCGGGTCGAACGGAGTTCGTCGAGCCGCTCTTCGAGCTCGTCCCGCTCCGTCCGGCTCCGTTCGACGTCACGGCTGCTCGCGTCGATCTCGGCCTCCTTCGCGGCCAGCTTCTCCCGCTTCTCCTCGATCTCCCGCCGGAGGTCGCGCCGTCGTTCCTCGAGACCCGGGAGGTCGCGCTGTCGCGACTCGATGGCGTCGATCTCGTCGCCGATCTCGGCTTTCCGATCCTCCAGCCGCTCGATCTCGCGCTCGATCGCGTCCGTGTCGACCGGGCGCATGATGACCTCGTGGAGGTCACCGCCCAGGGCGACCGACCGGCGCGCCTCGTTCGACTCCAGGAGGAAACAGAAGAGATCGGCCCGCTCCGGGTCGTCGAGGTACCCCTCGCCGCTGGAACACACCGAGTCCCCGATCCGGACGAGTTCGCGCTCGTATGTCCGGTCACCCAGTTCCATCCGGACGGACCCCTCCTCGGCGTCGCCCTTGAGCGTGGCCCGGTCACTACCCATCGCCGCCATCGTCGCCTGGAGGAACGAGGTCCGGTTCGTCGCGTTCTCCCCCGTCAGGAGCGTCACGCCGGGGGAGACGGTGACCTCCGACTCGTCGATACCGCCGACGTTCCGCACCCGGAAGTGGGCGGGTTCGGGACACTGTCTCGGCGCGGCCATCGTATCGCGGAGTTCCCCCGATCGGTATTAAAGCGTGGTGACCGCCGCCGTCGGGCGGGATCGACCTACGGTCCGGGTATCACTCGACGGGTCCGCGAGGACGCGTTCGACACGCCTCGTCGCCGGGGAGGTGGCACGGTAAACGACTAACGTGCGGGCACGTTCGACGTTCCCTCGGTCGTCCGCTCCGCCCCCGAACTACTCCTCGGTCTCCCGTTCGGCCCGAACCGTGAGGACGGGGACGTCGGCGGTCCGCACGACTCGCTCGGTGACGCTCCCGAGCAGCCACCTGTTCAGTCCGCGCCGGCCGTGGGTCCCCATGACGATCATATCTGCCCCCTGGTCGTCGGCGTAGTCGATGATGGACCGGTGGATGGATCCGGATTCCCTGATCGCCCCGACGAACGGGATCCCGGCATCGTCCGCCCGCCCTTCGATCCGTTCGAGCGTCCGTTCGCCCTCCTCGCGCAGGGCGTCGAACAGCGGACCCGGATCGATAGCACTCCCGTCGAAGTCACCGTACGGGTAGGTGGTGTCGACGACGTAGAGGGCGTGGAGCGTCGCGTCGTAGCTGTCCGCGAGATCGAGTGCGTTGTCGAGCGCGTCGAACGACGGGTCGCTACCGTCCGTGGGGAAGAGGATCGTCTCGTACATGGTCCGAGATGTATCCCCGGTGGGTAATCAGTCTTCGTCCGCTGGGGGGTACGGATCGCACTTGGCCGGGTGGGCTCGTTCGACGAGAGCGACAGTACTCGGTACGACCCGCTCGTCCCGGGACGAGGGGGAGGTGTCGACGCCAGCAGCCGACCCGGTGCCGGGTTCGAGGGGGTTGGGCCGGTCGTCGGGCCAGTTCAGGTCGGTTCGGTTCAGTCGGCCACCGCGCCGGCGGCGTCGAGGCGTGGTCCGGCGTGTTCGACCGTCACCGGATCGAACTGGGTGAGCCACTCCTCGTCGCCGCGCTCGAACGCCGCGAGCGCGCTCTCGACCGTGTGGGTCCGGTCCCCGTCGGTGCACGGGAACACCGCCCGCAGGTCGTCGGCGTCGTAGAGCGCGAGCGCGACGACGGGGAAGACGACGACCTCCTCGACGTCGTCCATCCCGATGAAGCTCCGTGTGCGCTGCTGGAAGCCGGGTTCGAGCGAGAACTCGTTCGCCTCGGCCCACGCTTCGAACTCCTCGTAGGCCTCCATGGCCTCCGAGCGCCAGTCCTCGGTCCGGGTATGACAGCGGTGCCAGGTCCCGGCGACCATCGACTCGCCGAGGACGCCGTTGGCCTCCAGTCGGTTCGCCCGGCCCACCACCTCCCGAGCGCCGAGGCCGCGGTGTGTGTCCCCGCGGAGGTACAGTTCTGCGCGGAGGCCGGTGTCGGTCTCCGTCGAGCGGTCGGTGTGTGTCGCGTGATCGGGTTTCGCCGGTCGTTCGGTCATGGTGTCGTGTGGGGTGTCGGTCGTCGTTCGGGTGCCGGTTCTCGCGTCGGGGCTCAGTCCGCTCCCTGCGGGGGTACGAACCCGCACGGCTCGCAGCTGCTGTAGACGAACGAGAGTTCGCGACCGCATCCGGGGCAACTCCAACTCATTTCGATCGGTTCTGGACCGTCATCTACCATAAGTTCCCCCATTACAGAGAGAATATTGCACAATCGACCTTATACGGATATAATGTGGTGCAGCGGGTGGAGCACGGACGGGGGTCGTGACGATCATCCATCGGGGAGAACCCCGCGACGGACGGGTCCGACGGAGGTCGATGCGACCTCCCCTACTCCCGGAGGGTCTCGTCGAGGAACCGCAGCGTCTTCGACCAGGCATCGCGTGTCGCGTTCGGCCGGAAACTCTCGCCGCTCGGATTGGCGAAGGCGTGGGGAGCGCCCTCGTAGACGTACACCTCGCGCTCGATCCCGAGCTCCCCCAGGGTCCGGTCGAACTCGCGGACGGACTCGACGCCGACGACCTGGTCCTCCGAGCCGAAGATACCCAGTACCGGGGCGTCGATCGCCCGAAGGGTCTCCGCGTCGGTCGTGAGCGTCCCGTAGTAGATGATCGTCGCGTTCAGATCGGCGTCACTCAGGCTCAGCTGGAGGCTCTGCCCGCCGCCGAAGCACCACCCGAGGCTCGCAACCTGGTTCGTCGTGTAGGACATTGACCGGAGCCCCGAGACGGCCCGGCTCATCTTCGCTACGGCCTCCTCGGGGTTGGCCCGGACCTGCCCGGATAGCTCGGCCGCCCGCGAGGAGTTCGTCGCGACCGCCCCGCCGTAGAGGTCGACGGCGAAGACGACGTAGCCGTGCCCGGCGAGGATCTCGGCCATGTGCTCGATGTTCTCGTTGAGGCCCCACCACTCGTGGATCACGACCACGGCGGGGTAGGTCCCGTCGTCGGCCGGGCGTGCGAGATATCCCGGCGTGCCGTCGACGGTCGTCCGGTCGGCCGTGATCGCCGTGAGGTTCTCCGCGCCGAAGATCGCCGCGTTCCCCCCGGAGACCGCCACCTCGCAGGTGCCGTCCTTCTCTATCGCCCCGGGCTGACAGCCCGTGTGTGGCGTGCCCTCGTAGGAGCCGGCCGTACCGGGTTCGGGTGTCGGCGTCGTGGTCGGAGTCGGCGTCGCCGTCGTGGTAGAGGTCCCGGTCGGGGTCGACTGATCGCCCCCCGACGGCTGTGTCCCCGAGCATCCACCGAGAAGCACCAGTGTGGCGACGACGACCGTCGCGAGCGTTCTCCTCATTTCCCTCACGTGGCGGGTAGAATGAATAACCCTGTGGAAGCGGGCAAAGCAGGCATCGGTCGTACGGTGTCGAAGGAGTCACTCGTCGGGGGTTCGCTCGCCCGCGAACGGCAGCGACGGTGACCTTCCTGCGGGAGGGCGCGACGTCACCAGCGCCCGCCTCGTCGTCGAGTGGACGGGGTCCTCGACCGACCGAGCGCCGGCGCTCGGTGTGTCCCGTTCCGTGCGGTCCCCACGCCCGGATCTATTGGCGTCGTGGGAGGTTCCCATCGAGGGCCGCGACGACGGCTTCGAGGTCCTCGATGTCCGTCCGGTCGCACCGGTGGGACGGCCGCCACCGGGCGACGGACCGGACGACGAGCGTGTCGTCGGTGAGTTCGTACCCGTCGAACGCCGACCACGGACGGAACCGTCGCTGGAGCGGATGCTCGACCACGAGCCCGGCCTCCGTCGCCCGGAACCCCCGCGGGTTCAGCAGGTTCATGAGCGGCGCGCCGACGAGGAGGAAGTAGTACGCCCCCCAGCCCCACTCGTGGTCGAAGACGAAGATCGCGACGAGTCCGACTCCGATCAGCGCGAACGACGCGACGACCGCACCGCGAGCGACCCGCCGCCACCGCCGCGGCCACCGTGCCTCCCACTCGACCGTCTCGACGGTCCCCGCGACGGCGGCGGCGGCGTGTCGAGTCCGGCTCATCGCCACCAGAACGAGTCCACAGCACATTCCGCCGCCGGTCGCGATCACCGCCAGCGGAACCAGTATTCGGGGCGGTTCGAACCCCAGTGATCCAGCCCAGAACACGCCGATCAGCCAGCCGAAGGGAAGCGCGACGAGGAGCCACGCGGCGTCGTGTCGGCCGAGACCGACCGCGAGTCCGGGTGTGCGGAGGACGGCCCACCCGACGAGACCGGCCACGCCCGCCACGATCCCCAGAAAGCCGACGTAGAGCCCGGCGGCGTCCGCGACGGCGCGCGCGAGCGTGGCGACGGCCGCCGGGACTACCAGCGCCGCGACGTAGAGACCCGCTCCTCGCCAGCGTCGTCTCGCTCGGGATCTCGCTCCTGCTCATCGTCCTGGTGCCGTTCTTCCAGGGCGGGATCGTCGGCATGGCCGACGAGGCGCTGGAGGGGAAGACCTCGCTCGGTAGCTTCGTCCGGGAGGGTCGCTCGAACTACGTGTCGTTCCTGGTGGTGTACCTCGTGATCCTGGCCCTCAACTTCGCGGTCGGCATCTTCGGGTTCTTCGTGCTGGTCTTCGGCGGGCTGGCCCTGTTCGCCGGCGGGGCCGGCGGGACCGGTGGTGGTCCGGGGATCGCCGTCCTCGCCGTCGTCGGTCTGGTCGTCGGGCTCTTCGTGCTCGCGTACCTCGTGTTCGCCCTCTTCGTCCAGTTCTACGGGCAGGCGATCGTCGTCGACGACCTCGGGGCCGTCGAGGGGATCAAGCGGAGCGTCTCGGTCGTTCGCACCCACTTCGTGAGCACCCTCGGCTACTCGGTACTCGTGGGGGTGATCAGTCTCCTGGCCGGCGGCGTCTTCGCGCTCGCGACGGCCCTCGTCTCCACACAGTCCGCCACGTCGCCGGCACACGTCCCGATCCCCCACCTCTCGCCGGCCGCCGCCGTCGGCGTGGGCCTCGCCGTCCTCGCCCTCGGAACCCTGTTCGGCGGGTTCTTCGGGGTGTACTCGGTCGCGTTCTACCGCGAGATCGCTCCGCCGGTCGACGGCTCCGCGTAAGTTCCCGACCAGTCACCCGGGGCACCGCTCGGGATCACGATACGAGGTCGACCATCGAGCTCGGATCCTGGGACGCACTCACCGACTACTCCGACCGTCGCGATCGAGCCGGGTCGAGGAGGACACGATCAGATTTCGGGGTCGGTCCCGAGTTCGTCGGCGACGACCGTCAGGACGCGCTCGAACCGGTCGTGGACTTCGGTCGCGATCGAGTCGAGCGCCTCGTTGTCGGCAATGCCGACCAGCTCCCGCGGATCGACCGCGCTCACGACGACTTCCCCGTCGTCGGTCTCGTAGACGACGACGTTACACGGGAGGAGCGTGCCGAGCCCGGGCTCCTCGGTCAGCCCCTCGTGCGCCAGCGCCGGGTTACACGCGCCCAGGATGCGGTACTGGCGGAACTCGCGGTCGAGCTTCTCCTCGAACGTCGCCCGCACGTCGATATCACAGAGGACCCCGAACCCCTCGTCGCCGAGGGCGTCCACCGTCGTCTCGACGGCACGGTCGAACTCCGCGTCCACGGTTTCTTGCATAGTATATCCCATATTTCACACTACTACCTCGTCCGATATAACGATACAGGTTCGAAATCGGGGATTCCGACGGCGGAACAGGTCGCGAGATCCGGTGAGAGGGCGGGGATTAGCGCAGCCAACCGAGCAGCTCGTAGTCGTGGTCGGGGGTGTAGCGCCTGAACAGCAGGCTGTTGGTGAGGACCGACACGCTGGAGAACGCCATCGCGCCGGCCGCGAGCACGGGCTGGAGCAGCCCGAGGGAGGCGAGGGGGATCATCGCCGTGTTGTACCCTAGCGCCCAGACGAGATTCTGCTTGATCTTCTGGAGGGTCGCCTCCGAGATGCGGATGGCCTTCACCACGTCGAGCGGGTCGTCGCGCATCAGCGTCACGTCGGCGGCCTCGATGGCCACGTCGGTCCCCGAACCGATCGCACAGCCGACGTAGGCGACGGCGAGCGCGGGCGCGTCGTTGACCCCATCGCCGACCATCATCGCTCTGCGACCCTCGTCCTGGATGGCCTCGACCGCGTCGGACTTGTCCTCGGGGAGCACTCCCGCACGGACGTTCCCCGGGTCGATGCCGACCCGCTCGGCGACCGCGCGGGCGGTCCGCTCGTTGTCGCCGGTGATCATCATCACGTCGATGCCCCGCTCGCGTAGCTCCGCGACGGCCGCCTCCGCGCTCTCCTTGACCGTGTCGGCGTCGGCCACGACGCCGAGGAGTTCGCCCTCGCCGTCGGACCGCACGCGTGCGACGAGCATCGCCGTCTTGCCCTCGCGTTCGAGCCGCTCCATCTCCTCCTCAGCGGGCGACGGGTCGATGCCGCTCTCGCGCAGGAGCTTCCGGTTGCCGACCAGCACCGTCTCGCCGTCGACGGTCGCCCGGACGCCGTGTCCGGGGACGTTCTCGAAGTCGGTGGCGTCACCGGGATCGAGGCCGCGCGCCTCGGCACCCTCGACGATGGCCCGGGCGAGCGGGTGTTCGCTACCGCTCTCGGCTGCGGCCGCCAGCCGGAGCACCTCGTCCTCGTCGACGCGCTCGTGGGCGGCCATCCGCCCGCCGTCCGCGGCAGTCTCACCGCCGTCGACGGCCGCTCGCTTCTCGGCGTCGACCACGACCACGTCGGTCAGCTCCATCTCGCCCCTCGTGAGCGTCCCGGTCTTGTCGAAGACGACCGTGTCGACGTCCTTCGCGCGCTCGAGGACGTCACCGCCCTTGAACAGCACGCCGTTCTGCGCGCCGATCGTCGTCCCGACCATCGTGGCCGCGGGCGTCGCCAGCCCGAGCGCACAGGGACAGGCGATGAGCACCGCCGAGGCGAAGACGACGACGGCGAACTCGAAGATCGAGACGGTCCCGCCGGCGACCGCGGGACCGCCCGCGACGAGCCCCCACAGCGGGAGCCACTCGACGACCCCGGCGAGCGCCCCGGGGAAGAGGTACCAGACGACGCCCCAGAGCAGGGCGTTGGCGATGACCGCGGGGACGAAGTAGGCACTGATACGGTCGGCGAGGTTCTGGATGTCGGGCTGGCGCGACTGGGCCTCCTTCACCGTCCGGACGATCTGCTGGAGCGCCGTGTCGGAGCCGACCTTCGTCGCCTCGACCACGAGGACGCCGTTCTCGTTGATCGTCGAGCCCACTACCTCGTCGCCCTCGGCCTTCTCGACCGGCACCGACTCGCCGGTGACCATCGACTCGTCGACCGCACTCTGACCGTCGACCACCACGCCGTCGGTGGGGATCCGCTCGCCGGGCCGGACCTTCATCCGGTCGCCGACCTCGACGTCCTCGAGGGGGACCTCCTCCTCGTTCCCCTCATCGTCGAGGACCGTGGCCGTCTCGGCCTCCATCTCCAGTAGCTTCCTGAGGGCCTCGCCGGCCTGCCCCTTCGAGCGGGCCTCGAGGTAGTTCCCGAGCGTGATGAACACGAGGATGAGCGCCGCGGTGTCGAAGTAGACCCCACCGGCGATCAGCCCCGAGAGCACCGCCACCGAGTAGACGTACGCGGTGGTGGACCCCAGGGCGATCAGCACGTCCATGTTGGCCCGCCCGTTCTTCACGAGCGCCTTGTAGGAGTTCCTGTAGAACGGCCAGCCCAGTACCAGTTGGACGGGCGTCGCCAGCAGGAACTCGACCCAGCCGAACTCCACTCCCAGAACCGTCTCGGGGAGGACGCCGCCGCCGAGGAGGAGCTTCTCGACGAGGAAGAACAGCAGGGGTGCGGCGAGCGTCGCGCCGAACAGCGTCAGCCGGCGCTGGCGACGGATCTCGGCCTGCCGGGCGGCCTCGCGGGCGTCACCGCCCGGTCCCTCCTCCTCGTCGGCCTCCTCGCGGACGGGCGAGTAGCCGGCGCCCTCGATGGCGTCGTAGAGGTCGGAACGGCCCACCTCGCCCGGTGCGTAGGTGATCTGTGCCTCGTCGGTGGCGTAGTTCACGTCCGCCCGCACGACGCCCGGCACGTCTTCGAGCGCGCCCTGCACCGTCTCCGAGCAGTTGGCACACGTCATGTCGGTGATCCCGATGGTCACCGACTCCGTGACCGGCGTGTAGCCGGCGTCCTCGACGGCCTCGTAGATCCGGGCCAGCGACACCTCCCGAGGATCGTACTCGACGGTCCCCTCGTCGGTGGCGTAGTTCACGTTCACCTCCGAGACGCCGTCGAGGGAGCCGACGGCCTCGGAGATGGTCTGCGAGCAGTTCGCACAGCTCATCCCCTGGATGTCGATGTGGACGCGGTGCTGACTCATTACCAGTACGTACGTCCCCACCGTTCAACCCACTTGCTCTTTCGAACGTTCGCCACTATTGGGTGGATACTTTCGTATCGAAATCCACCTCGGGCCTGGAACCGGTACCGAAGGTGCCACCGCCTGTCCGAGCGGGCGGACCGTGACACGAGCCGAACGGGCGCGGAGAGCGGACGTGGGCGTTCGGGAATCGATCGGGGCCGCCGGCGAGATCCGGCGGCGAACGTCCCGTACCGACCGGTGTGAGGGCCGAGCCCGGCGTGTCCGCCTGGACGGTCTGCTGCCCCGGGCGAGGCCGACCCTCGGACGCCACCTTTCGGATCCGAACCGTCCGCGGGGCCTCACACCGGGTTCGAAGCGACAACCCCGAAAAGCGTGGCTGACGTAGGTGAACCGCATGACGACGACCACGATCAGTGTAGAGGGGATGAGCTGTGAACACTGCGAGCGGACCGTCGGCGAGGCGCTCCGGGGTGTCGACGGCGTCACCGACGCGAGCGTCGATCGGGAAGCCGGGCGGGCGAGCGTCGAGGGGGACGCCGAGCCCGACGAACTCGTCCGGGCCGTCGAGGACGCCGGCTACACGGCGCACGCCTGAGCGCGAGCGCGGTCGGGTCGTCCACTGGCCGACGGATCTCGGGATCGCGGGCGGCGGTACGGCGTCGTCGGGGGCTGACCTGACGGCTCGATTAGCAGAGAGGGAGACGACGACGCCAGGAGTGCCGACGGGACCACCGGGGAGCGTGAGCCGAACGCTACGCCAGGAACCCGGCGGTTCCCTGGAACGCCAGGTAGAGCGAGAAGACGGTGATGAGCGTCGCGATCACCATCTCCGCGTAGAGCACGACCCGACCCCACCGGTACCAGCCGTCCGGTTCCACGTCGGCCCCGTGCCCGTATCCGTCCGCCCCCATCAGTCGTCACCTCCGGCGGGGGTCGAGTCGGCACCGAGCCAGCCCTCCCGCGAGCCGATCCCGTGAGCGGCGAGGTCCTCCTCGTATCGCATCGCCCACAGGAAAAAGGCCGTCAGCGGGAGGAAGATCCCGATGGCGACGGCGGCGTACCCGAGGTGGATGTTCGGAAGCGAGCCGTAGATCAGCGGGTAGACGATCCCGCCGGCCGTCGGCCTGGTCGTAGACGCCGACGTGGTCGTGGGGACCACGTTCCGCGGGGCGGCCGGCGTTGTAGGTGTACTCGCCGCGGAAGTCCGTCCCGGCGGCGTGTAGCTCGAACTCCGTCCGCTCGTCGAGCGCCTCGCGGATCGCCTCCGTCCCGTGCTCGTCGACGAAGAACCGCGCCCGGTTCTTCGAGCGGTTCCCCCGGTCCCCCTCCGCGTGGTAGTGCTCGACGAACGCCCGGACGACGTCGACGGCGTGCTCCGGACGGACGAAGACGTCGAGGGGACGTGCCCGTCGCGGTTCGTGCCCCCCCAGACCGCCCCCGATGCGGACGTTGAACCCCTCGACGTGCTCCCCGTCGACGAGCCGGTGGGCCGGCTCCAGCCCGATGTCGTTGATGACGTCCTGGGCACAGCCCTGTCGACACCCGGAGACGGAGATGTTGAACTTCCGGGGCATGTTCGACAGGTCGTCGTCGCCCCGGATCGTCTCCCCGATCTCGTCGAGGATCGGACGGGACTCGGCGTACTCCTCGGCCTTCCCCGCGACCGGACAGCCCGAGATGTTCCGCATCGTGTCACCGCTTGACGAACGGGTCGAGACGCCCGCCGCCTCCAGCTTCTCCCAGACGGCGGGGACGTCCTCGAGCTTGATCCAGTGGAGCTGGATCGACTGCCGGGTCGTGAAGTCGACCCAGCCGTCCCCGAACTCGGGGTTCTCGACCGGTCCGGTGGCGTACTCCCGCGCCACCTCGCCGATGGCCCGTGGCTGTCCCGGCTCCAGGATGCCCCCACAGTTCGTGAGCCGCATCATGAAGTAGCTCTCCTGGCCGCTCCGCTGGTGGAAGACCCCCCAGAACTTGAAGCGGGTGAACCACTTCTCGCGCTCGTCCTCCGGGATGGACTCCCAGCCACGGTCGGCGAACTTCAGGAGCTTCTCCCGGACGTCGTCGCCGTACAGTTCCTCCTTGTACTCCTCCTTCTTGTGAGCCATGTGACCCGTATACCTCCGTACGATTCCGGCGAAAGCAGCCGAAACTCGGCCGGGACCGGAGATGTCTCGTATAAATACCTGATGGACAAACAACCTAAAATAATCTCTATAGCCGAACGACCTGTCTATGATAGTGGCCCGTATAGGTAATATAACTTCTTATACCGGGAAGAAAATAATATATTGAAATAGAGTGGGCGATTACTGGAGGAAATTCATCCTGCCGTCCCTCCGCGATGGCCTCGGTGACCGGACTCGTCGGCGACCGAAGGCTCGACAGACGTGAAAGCGGGCTCTGAACCCCTGAGTCGACCGAACTCGACTACTGGACGAACGCCCGTCGAAAGCGCGCAGAACCGAACGCCGGAGCCACCGACGTCCGGTGCGAGGACGGCCTTCGAACGCGGTGACGTCGTCCATCCGCGCACACGTCCCTCCGTTCCCGCAATCACGTGTATTCTTCCCCGTAGTCGGTGTGCTCCCGTGCAGTAATACGGAACCGTAGACGACACGCGTTCGGTGAATGGCTTATGTACCGGTGGCGAGGAGGCCCCCCATGGACGCATCCGATATCGACGTCGACGGTCGCAGGGTGAGCGCCGCCGAGCGGTTCGTCTCCGAGTGGGTGGGCGAACACCGGATACCGGGGGCGACGCTCGCCGTGTTCGACGCGGACCACGCGGCGGGGTTCGCGTTCGGCGCGCGTGACCTCCGGGAGAACACGCCCGCGACCCCGGACACACTCATAGGGATCGGCTCGTGTACCAAGTCGTTCACCGGCGTCGCGATCCTCCAGCTGGCGGAGGCGGGCGACCTCGCCGTGACCGACGACGTCTCGGCGTACGTCCCCCACCTCCGGGACGCCTCCGGTCCGCCGGTGACGATCCGCGAGCTGCTTACCCACAGTTCGGGGATGCCGAGCGACGGGATGGCGACGGCGCTGATCGGCCGAGCGATGGACGTCGACGACACGGAGGTCCCGCTGTCGAGCGACGAGGACTTCGCCCGCCACGTCGGAGGATCGGTGGACGAACGAGTGCTCGGCCTCGACGACCCGTTCTTCTACTACAACTCCGGGTTCACGCTCCTCGGGGAGGTCGTCGAGGCGGTCAGCGGGAGGGCGTACGCGGAGTACGTCCGGGAGGAGATCCAGGAGCCGCTCGGGATGGAGCGATCGACGTTCCGGCGCGAGCGGTTCGAGTCCGACGGGGACACCATGACGCCGTACTACAGGCGCGAGGGGTCGATCGAGGAGGGCCGATTCCCGTTCGACCGGCCGATCCACGCGCCGGGGGGGCTGCTGAGTTCGGTGATGGAGCTCTCGCGCTACGGGCGGATGCAGCTCAACGACGGCTCGTTCCGGGGCGAGCGGATCCTCCCCGCCGACCGCATCGAGGAGTCGCGGACGCCCGTCTCGACGCGCGAACGTCTCCTCGGCGGGACCGAACAGCGGTACGCCTACGGGTGGATGGTGCGCGAGTTCCTCGGCGATACGCTGGTCGGGCACGGCGGGGGGATCGGGGTGTACAACGCCTACCTCGGCTATCTGAAGAACCGGGGGCTCGGCGTCGCGCTCCTCTGTACGACGGGGCCCCGAACCCACCCGATGCACGCGGGACCGGCTGTGCTCGCGCTGCTCGCGGACGAGGATCCCATCGAGGCCGTTCCCCACTACGCGCTGGAGGAGCGGCTCCCGGTTCTCACCGGGACCTACGAGTCCTACCGGGGGGTACAGTCCCTGGAGGTGACCCGGCTCGGTGGCGGGCTCCGCGTCGTGGACGAGGACGACGGGCTCGGCGGGATGGAACTCGCGTTGGTCCCCGAGGACCTCGGTGCCGGGGTCTCGACGTTCAGGACCGTCGACGCGGGGGGTAACGACGTCACGGTCCGGTTCGAGGTCGGGGACGACTCGGTCGACATGTACCTCCAGCGCTGGCGACTCCACCGGCCACGTACCTGAGCTCGTCGGTGTGGGGGGTCGCGGGTGAGTTCAGGGAGCGCCCGTAGTCCAATCGAACGCGCTCACGGCCGTCACTGCGGGCACCAGAACGGTTAATCCGGCACCGTCTCTCACCCAGCTATGTCCGTCGACTACGCCGAGCTGGAGGCCCTGATCGAGGCGCGGGGCGCGCCAGGCAACGAGTACGCCGTCGTCGACGCCTTCGCGGACCTGATCGAGCCCCACGTCGACCGCGTCGAGTACGACGACCTGGGGAACGTCGTGGCGACGAGCGAGGGTTCGGACTTCGAGGTCATGCTCGCCGCACACACCGACGAACTGGGACTCCTGATCGACGGCGTCGACGAGGACGGCTTCCTCGAGTACACCATGCTCGGCGGTCACTACAGGGGGAACTTCCCCGGCCAGCGGGTGCGCGTGGGACCGGACGGCGTCCTCGGCGTCGTCGGGCCGCGCTGTCGTCACTACATGAGCGACGAGGAGAAGGAGTCCCTCGCGCGGGACCTCCGCATCGACGTGGGGGCCAGCAGTCGAGAGGGGGTGGCCGACCTGAACGTCGAACCGGGCGACTTCGCGACCTGGGACCGGGGAGTCGAACGGCTCGCCGGCGACCGGATCACTGGGCGGGCGCTCGACGACCGCCTCCTGCTCGCGGTGCTGCTGGCGGTCGCCCGCGAGGCCGACGTCGAGCCGACGGTCCACTACGTCGCCACGGTCCAGGAGGAGGTCGGCCTCCGGGGTGCCCGGGCGGCGGGCTACGCCGTCGACCCGGACGTCGGGATAGCCCTGGAGGTGTTCCCGGTTGACGACTACCCGGCCGGCCGGGAGGAGGGCGTCTCGGCGACGCTCGACGGCGGCCCGGTCGTCGAGTTCGGCGACGGCACCTCGGAGTACATGTTCGACGGGATCATCGTCGACCGGCAGACCCGCTCGTGGCTCGTCGGGGCGGCCGAGGACGCCGGCGTCTCCCTCCAGCACGACGTGATGCTCACGGGGTCGACCGACGCGACCGAGTTCCAGCAGGTGCGTGGTGGGCGTCACGCCGGGGCGATCGCCGTCCCGTGTCGGTACACCCACTCGCCGGTCGAGACGGCGTCGCTGGCCGACGCCGACGGAACGGTCGCGGTGCTACTGGCCGCCCTCGATCGGGAGGTCCCGACGCGCGAGGAGATACGCCGACCGCGATGAGCGGACTGCCGGGGATCGAGCGGCGACGGGAGCGACGTGGTCGCCCAGTTGGGGTCCCGATCGCTCCCCACTCAGGAGACGATCTCGCCGGGCCGGTTGCCGGTGTGCTCGCCGTCGCGGACGACCAGCTCGCCGTTGACGAGCACGCGCTCGATCCCGTCGGGGTAGTTCGTCGGGTCGAGGAAGTCGCCGACCTGCGCGACGGTCTCCGGATCGAAGACGGTCACGTCCGCCTTCGCGCCCGCCTTGAGCACGCCGCGGTCGTCGAGCCCCATCCGCGCGGCCGGTAGTCCCGTCATCTTGTGGACGGCCGACTCGACGGAAACGACCGACTCCTCGCGCGCGTAGTGGCCGAGCACGCGCGGGAACGTACCGTAGTTCCGCGGGTGGGGGACGCCCTCGCCGAGCGGCCCTTCCCGCTCCAGCGAGGAGCCGTCGCTTCCGACCATCGTGAGATCGTGGCGCATCACCGTCCGCACGTCGGCCTCGTCCATCCCGAAGTTGACGTGCATGGTGCGGTTCCGGTCCTCCAGCACGATGTCGAGGAGCACGTCCGCCGGATCACGCTCCTCGCCCTCCCGGGCGGCGAGTTCGGCGATCGTCCTCCCCTCCGTGCCCTTCAGGTCCGGGTTCCGGACGTTCGTGACGAGGACGCCGTCCCAGGAGCTGTTCCGGTCGGTCGCCAGCTCCCCGCGGATACGCTCTCTCGTCTCGTCGTCGCGGAGCCGGTCGAGCAGGGCGTCGTCGCCGCCGTCGTGCGCCCAGTTGGGCAGGAGCGCGCCGAGGCTGGTCGAGGAGGCGACGTAGGGGTACTGGTCGCACTGGACGTCGACCCCGTCGCGCTCGCGGGCCAGCTCCATCCGGCGGAGCGTGTAGCGGACCTTCCCCCAGTTGTCGGGGCCGATCGCCTTGTGGTGGGAGATCTGGACGGGGACGCCGGCCCGGCGGCCGATCTCGATGGTCTCATCGACGCTGTCGATGAGGCCGTCGCTCTCCGAACGCATGTGCGTGGCGTAGAAGCCGTCGTGGTCGGCGGCGATCCTCGCGAGCGCGACCACCTCGTCGGTTTCGGCGAACGACCCCGGCGGGTAGAACAGCCCCGTCGAGAGGCCGACGGCACCGTCCGCCATCGACTCGGCGACGAGGTCGCACATCTCGTCGAGTTCGTCTGCCGTGGGCGCGCGGTCGTCGTAGCCGACGACGGCCGCACGGACGTTGCCGTGACCGACGAGCGAGGCGACGTTGAGCGAGACGTCCCCGTCGAGGTGGTCGAGGTAGTCCCTCATACTCTCCCAGGCGGTCGGATCGACCGCCCCGCCGAGGCCGTTGCTCTCGAACCACTCCTCGACGCCGCGGGCGGCCGCGCCGTAGCGCGGGGCCGCGCTGGTGCCACAGTTGCCGACGACCTCTAACGTCACGCCCTGCCGGACCTTGCTGTGGGCGTCGCGGTTGGCCGGGAGCGTGAAGTCCGAGTGGGTGTGGATGTCGATGAACCCCGGAGCGATCGCACTCCCGTCGAGGGGGACCTCCTCGTCCGCGTCGGCGTCCGAACCGACGGCCCCGACCGCGGCGATGCGGCCGTCCTCGACCGCGAGGACCCCGCGAAACCAGGGGGAGCCGGTCCCGTCGACGATTCGCCCGTCCCGGAACAGCACGTCGTATCCCATGTGACGGCTTCAGCGGACCCCACCTAAAGTGTAGGACCTCACAAGGACGGGAGGGCGGGTACCGAGGAGGTGTTGGACCCCGGACGGACCCGACCAGCGTGCAGTTCGACCTCCGAACGCCGATCGGTCGTTCGGATGTCGGCCCGACGGGTCGGTCATGGATGCGCGTCGTCGGGCGAGTTCCGCCGGAACGTGCGGGTTTCGGCCGAACGTTGAAGACGCGGCCCCCCCGAGGACACCTCGTATATGAGTCGGGGTTTCGAGGAGATCGAGTCGATAACGGTGGTCGGGGGTGGGGACGCCGGGTTGCTCACCGCTCTCGCCCTCGACAGGGAGCTCGACGGGGTGGAGGTCGTCGTCGTCGACGACTCCGACGAGTCCGTCCCGGAGGTCGGAAAGAGCACGCTCTCGTACGTGGTGACCTTCCTGCAGGACTGCCTGGGTATCGACATCGGGCGGGTGATCGGGGAGGTGAAGCTGGCCTGGAAGGCGACCGTGTACTTCGAGGACTGGACGGGGCTCGACCCGTTCCACAGTCCGCTGGGTCAGGCGCTACCGATCACGAGCGACGACGACGACGCGGCCGGCCCCGAGATCAACAACCTGACCCCGCGCCACGAGGACGAGTTCCACGAGTTCTACCACCGCTACGAGCGGCGCGACTTCTCCACGCTGTACGAGCTGGTCGCGGAGACCCCGGGCGTGGCACCGATCGCCATCCACCGGGACGACGTCTCCACCATCGAGCAGCCGCTGCCGAGCGCGTCATACCACTTCAACTCCCGCAGCTTCAACGAGTTCCTGCGGAAGGTCTACCGCGAGCGCGGCGGCGATCTGATCGGCGACCGGATCACCCGCGTGGAGACCTCGGGCGACCGTATCGACCGGCTCGTGGGAGAGACGGACGACTACTCCGCGGACCTCTACGTCGACGCGTCGGGGTTCCAGCGGGTCCTCGCGGGCGAGCTCGACAACCCGCTCGTCGAGTTCGACCTCCCCGTGGACTCGGCGGTCGTCGCGACCCCGGAGATCCCTCACTCGGAGATCGTCTCCGCGACCGTCGTCACGTCCGGTGACGCCGGGTGGTTCTGGCAGATCGACACCGCCGACGAGACCTGCGGCGCACGCGACGTGGGCTACGTCTACTCCTCCGCGCACCTCTCCGAGGAGGGCGCCGAACGGGAGTTCCTCGAGACGCGGGACGAGGAGATCGACCCCGGGGAGATACGCCGGTACCGGTTCGACTCCGGCGTCCTGGAGACGCCCTGGCTCGGGAACTGCGTCGCCATCGGGAACGCGCTGGGGTTCGTCGAGCCGCTCCAGTCGACGGCGCTGACCACCTCGTGCAAGCTGGCCGCCCGGCTCGCCAGGCTGCTCGGCAAGCACGGCCGGATCAACCACGAGGGGATGCGACGGCTGTTCAACGAGTCCACCCGGGACACCTGGGAGGAGGTGTACGACTTCGTCAGCATCTACTACAAGTACAACTCCGGATCGACGCCGTTCTGGGAGGACGCCCGATCGATCAACCCGGGGGAGCTACCCCACTACCGGTCCTACCAGGACTCGGGGTTCTCCGCGTGGCGCGACCGGTACCGCCTCACCCGGACCGCGACGGACCTCAACGAGTACTACCTCTACTACCACGTCCTCCGGAACCTGGGCGTCGAGTCGGAGTTCTACGAGCGCCTCGACGTGGAGCCCGACCCCGAGGTGGCCGAACGGGTCGATGAGTACACCGCCGGGCTCCCGGACGAGATGGATCGGTTCCTCACCTACGAGGAGTTCTACCGGGGGATCCACCCCGGGTTCGGCTGATACGGATTGTTGTAGTCTTTTACCGGCGATCATGGACCCGGTTCGAGTGATCGCCGGTAAATCGTTACAACAATCCGTATGAGCGGTCGAACCCGTCGTACGGGCGAGGCTTCGAATCCGATCAGGGAAAAGGGGGGCGGGGAAGGAGATCGGTATCGTATCCGGTCCCCGATAGGCTCGACACCGCCACCGAGGTGACCCGGGGTTCGCCGCCTACCGTGTGAACTCGGCGTAGGTGTTCCGGACGATGTAGCTGACGAACGTCCCCACGAGCAGCAGCGTCATCGCCATCAGCGAGAACAGGAACGCCTCCCGGAGCCCCGAGAAGTAGAGCGACCGCCGGACGAGGGGGTCCGCGTACCAGCCGACCAGGGCCGGAAAGGCGTACCCGGCGAACCCGACGACGTAGGCGACGGCCGAGGCCCCGAAGACGGTCAGCAGCCGCGCGAGCATCGACTCGGCGAAGTAGTCGAGGTAGTACCCCAGCACCACCACCCCCGCGAGCGTGTACCGCGGGAGCGGTAGCGACGACACCGGGTAGACGAGCACGTACCCGACCCAGCAGCCGGCGACGACGCCCACCAGCAGCGTGATGAACGCGCTACCCGTTCGGCCGCTCGAGAGCCGGAGCGCGAGCGACGTGTCGGTCGCGGCGTCCGTCACGGTCGGGTCAGTCGGAGATCCCGGTCCCGGTCCCGCTATCGTGCTCGTCGGTCGCCCCGGTGATCCCCTCGTCCTCGTCTTCGAGTTCGACCCGGCGGTGGGGGTTTCGCTTTGCCTCCTCCGGGACGTCCTCCATCTCCCGAAGCTGCTGTTCGAACCGCTCGCGGTCCTCGGCCTCGTAGTAGGCGTGACACGCGATACGGCGACCGCCGTCCCCGTCGTCGATCGGGAGGAGCGGCGGATCGATGTGGTCACAGATCTCCTCCCGCTCGGGACAGCGGCCCTTGAACCGACAGCCCGAGGGGAGGTTGATGGGATCCGGGATGGAGCCCCTGATCTCGACGTGCTCGCGCTCGCGGAACGGGTCCGGCTCCGGCGCGGCACCGAGCAGCGCCTTCGCGTAGGGGTGGACCGGGTCCTGGATGACCGACTCGGTCTCCCCGAACTCGATGATCCGTCCGAGATACATGATGCCGATGCGGTCACAGACCTGCCGGAGCAGCGAGAGGTCGTGGCTGATGAACAGGATGGTCAGCCCGAGCTCCTCGTTGAGCCGCTGGAGGAGGTTCAGCACGCCCGCCCGGATGGAGACGTCGAGCATCGAGACGGGTTCGTCCGCCAGCAGGAAGTCCGGCTCGAGCACCAGCGCCCTCGCGATGGCGACGCGCTGTTTCTCCCCGCCCGAGAGCTGGTGGGGGTAACTCTCGAGATACGCCTCGGGGGGCGTCAGTTCGGATCGCTCCAGGGCTTCGATGACCCGTTCGTACCGCTCCTCGCCGGAGCCGATCCCGTGGATCTTCAGCGGCTCGACGACGGTGTCGTAGACGGTCTGTCGCGGGTTGAGGCTCTCGAAGGGGTCCTGGAAGATGATCTGGACGTCCCGGCGGAACTCCTGGAGCTCCGAGCCGGAGATCCCCGTCACGTCCTCGCCGCGGAACCGGATGGTCCCCTCGGTGGGATCGAGGAGGCGGATGAGCGTCTTCCCCGTGGTGGTCTTCCCGCAGCCGGACTCGCCGGCCAGCCCGACGATCTCCCCCTCCGAGATCCGCATGTCGATCCCGTCGACGGCGCGGACGTAGCTCTGCTCGCCGAACAGGCTCTGTAACAGCCCGCCCCCGGTGCTGAAGTACTGCTTCAGCCCCTCGCACTCCATGATGTACTCCTCGTCGGCCCCTGTCTCGGTCTCCGTCTTTTTTTCAGTCATCGGCGTCCTCCACTGCCGCGGTTCCCGCGGTCGCGTCGTCGCGGAGCCGCTCCCAGGTGCGTCGGCGCTGGGCATCGGTTCGCATCGACTCGATCCGCTCGTGGTGGTAACACGCCGAGTAGTGGTCCTCGGCGACCTCCTCGAGCGGTGGGTGGGCGGTGTCACACTCGGCGGTGGCGAACGGACAGCGCGCCCTGAACCGACAGCCCTCCGGGAGCGCCGCGATGTCCGGCGGGCTGCCGGGGATGCTGATGAGGTCGGACTGGTCGCCCCGGAGCGTGGGGAACGCGTTCTGGAGCCCCAGCGTGTACGGGTTGTACGGGTTCGCGAAGATGTCCCGCAGGTCGCCGTACTCCATCAGTTTCCCCGAGTACATCACGCCCAGACGGTTGCACGTCTCCGCGATGACGCTGATGTCGTGGGAGATGATGATGACCGAGATGCCGAGTTCGTCGCGCAGCTCCTTCAGCCGCTTCAGGATCTGGTCCTGGACGATGACGTCCAGCGCGGTCGTCGGCTCGTCGGCGATGATCAGATCGGGGTCGAGCGCCAGCGACATGGCGATGTACGCCCGCTGTTTCATCCCGCCGGAGAACTGGTGGGGGTAGTCGTCCATCCGCCCGGGGTCGAGCCCCACCATCTCGAACAGCTCGGCTGTCCGCTCCCTGGCCTCCTCGGTCGAGACGTCGCGGTGGGCCTGGATCGCCTCGACGATCTGGTTCGAGATCCGGAGCACCGGGTTGAGCGAGTTCATCGCCCCCTGGCTGATCAGCGAGACGTGCTCCCAGCGGAGCGTGTCGAGCTCGCGTTTCTCGAGATCCGTCAGGTCGACGCCGCGGAACTCGATCGAACCGGCGCTCACCTCGCCGTTGCTCGGCAGGAGCCCCAGCATCGCCTGTGCGACGGTGCTCTTTCCGCAGCCGGACTCGCCGACCAGGCCGAAGATCTCGTTCTCGTCGACGGTGAAGTCGATCCGATCGACGGCCACGAGGCCGCCCGAGCGCGTCCGGTAGGTCACTTCGAGGTCCGTCACCTCGAGTAGCGGTGCGTCGTCGTCGAATTCGAAGTCGGTGTTTGCCCGGTTCATTCCTTCTGTTGGAGCTGTGGGTTGACGACCTCCTCGTAGCCGCGGCCGACGAGATACGCCCCGGTCACGACGAGCGTGATCGAGATGCCCGGCGGGATCACCCACCACCAGGCGACCCCGAACGCCTGGGTGACGAACGCCCGCTGGAGCATCACACCCCACGAGGGGATGGTCGGATCGCCGAAGCCGAGGAAGGCGATGCTGGCCTGTGCGACGATGGAGTAGCCGACCGCGATCGCGGCGTACAGCGCCGACAGCGGGATGACGTTCGGGAGGATGTGGACACCCATGATGCGGAAGTCGCTCGCGCCGGCCGCGCGGGCCGCCTCCACGTACGGCCGTTCGCGCAGCGAGAGCACCTCCGAGCGTATCACCCGTGCCGTCGAGAGCCAGTACAGCAGCGCGATACCGAGGATGATGTTCCAGACGCTCGCCCCGAGGACCGTCACCAGGACGATGACGAAGGGGATGAACGGGAGCCCGTAGAGGATGTCCACGACCCGCATCACGACCTCGTCGACCCAGCCGCCGTAGTAGCCGGCGACGATGCCGAGCGTCGTCCCGATGACGGCGACCATGAACGCGCCGAGCAGCCCGACGAACACGGCGATGCGTGACCCCAGCAACAGCTGGGAGAGCACGTCGTGGGCGGCCTCGGTCGTCCCGAGCGGGTTCGCGGCCGACGGGGGCTGTAGCTTCGCCCAGCCGCCGTCGGCCATGTAGATGCGTTCGTACGGCTCGTACGGGGCGATGTACGGCGATATCAGGGCCATGACGATGTAGAACAGGATGATGAGCAGGCCGGCGACCGCCATCTTCGAACGCATGAAGATCCGCCCCTGCTCGATGGCGCTCCGCTTCAGGTTCTGGACGAACCGGCTCCACCCCTGTTTCGTCTCACGGTCCCGCTGTGTCACCGAGGTCGAGGTCTCCCCGCTCATGTCAGTTCCCCCCTTGCCGCACCCGTGGATCCAGGTACGAGTAGGTCAGGTCGGCGAAGAAGTTCATCGTGATGACGATCACCGACAGCAGCATGAACGCCCCCTGGGCGAGCGGGTAGTCGCTGCGGAGCGACGCCTGCACCATCTCGCGACCCAGCCCGGGCCAGGAGTACACCTGCTCGATGAGCACCTGTCCACCGACGGCGAAGCCGATCGCGATGGCGAACGCCGTCACGACGGGGAGGACCGCGTTCCGCGCCGCGTGTCGGAACAGGATACGCCGCTCGGCCAGCCCCTTCGCCCGCGCCGTCTTGATGTAGTCCTCCGAGAGCACCTCGAGCAGGTTGTTGCGCATGAGCAACAGCGGGAGCCCGGTGTAGAACGTACAGAGCGTGAACACGGGGAGCACCAGGTGATAGAGGAAGTCGAGGCTGAGGAACTTCTCCGCGTTCGTCGTGTAGCTCGCCTGCATACCCCGCATCCCGCCGAGCGGAAATATGTTGAGCTGGAACGCGAACACGTACAGGACGATCATCCCGGTCCAGAACACGGGGGTCGAGCGGATCAGGAGGACGACGAGCATCCCGGCCCGCTCCTTGCTCGTTCCCCGCAGCCACCCCAGATGGGCGCCGAGGTAGGTGCCGACCGAGTAGGAGATGACCAGCGCCGTCAGCATCAGGCTCATCGTGTTCAGGAACCGGTCGGCGATGAGCGAGTACACCGACTGCCCGTAGTAGAACGACTGCCCGAAGTCGAGGTGGAAGACGTTCCACATGTACAGCAGGTACTGCTTCCATAGCGGCTCGTCGAGGCCGTACTGTGCGATGACCGCCTGTCTCGCGGCCTCGTTCATCCGGGGGCTCACGATCGCGGACATCGGACCACCCGGAACCTGCCTGAACAGGAAGAACAGGACGGTGATGATCGTCAGTAGCGATGCGAACATCATCAGCAGACGTCGGAGGACGTATCGTTTGTTTACCATTTTTTGGCCGGAGGATATTGAGGTGTGTGCAGTACGGTGACGTGGACCGTTAGCCCTCGGTCTTGCCCTCCGGGTAGTAGATGTTGCCGTCGGGGTCCCAGACGTAGCCGGCGTCCTTCAGGATCTCGACGGCCGTGGCGGTCCCCTCGAAGACCGGCGTGTCCGGGTTGTGCCAGAACTGCATTGAGGTGTTGATCGGCGAGATCGCCCGCTCGCCGAACCCGTCGTACAGCTCCTCGATGATGGTCGGCTGGAGCGCGTAGGTGATCGCGTTCGAGGCCTGTCGCATCGCCACGTCGTCGTAGGGCGGCCGCTGGCAGTTGACCCATGTCGCCTGCCGACCGTCACCGAGCGACTCCACGTGGGTCAGGTGGTCCTGGTTGGAACAGGTGTCCTGGAGCCGCTGGAGGTCGCCGAACCAGTAGTCGAGCTGGTCGTAGTCGCCGCCGATCAGCGCCTCGCGCTCGGCGTCCCGGGTCGACAACGGGCGCTGGATCCGCATGTCGATGTTCGGCGCGGCGAACGGGTGGTCCTTGTGCGCCGGCATCTCGAACCGCGACCCCTGGTCCCAGGTGCCGTACTGGAAGGGACCGGAGCCGATGATCGGGTTGTCGTTGTCGATGTTGATCTGCCACGGGTTCACGTCGCTGCCCGCCTCCTCCATCATCTGGGTCCAGTAGTGTTCGGGGAGGATCGGCGTCGCCCCGGCCGTGACGAGGATGAAGGGGACGTACGGCCGCTGTAAGTTGAACGTCACCTCGAGGTCGCCGTTCGTCTCCACGCTGTCGACGACGTCGACGACGTTGTTGAGGTACACCGGCGGCTCCGTCTCCATGATCAGGTCGAACGTGAACTTCACGTCGCTGGCGGTGACGGGCTCGCCGTCGTGGAACGTCATCCCCTCCTCCAGCCCGAACGTGATCGTCGTGTCGTCCTCCCAGTTCCACTCCGTCGCCGCCCAGGGCGTGGCCTCGAGGTTCGGGTCCAGACGGACGAGGAAGTCGTGCATGAACCGCGTCGGCACCCAGTTCCGGCTCGGACCGACCCCGTTGGCGTGGAGCGGGTTGAGCTGGTCGGTGGGGTCCCAGTTGTTCGTGACGATCGTACTGCCCTCGTCGTTCAGCGGCTCGACCTGGGTGTAGTGGAAGATGTTCCGTATCCCCGTGACGGCGTTCACGATCGAGTCCTCCGCGAACCGCTCGGTGTTGATCGCGAACGTGTTCAGGTTGTAGAGGTACTGGCTCTCGGGCCGCTGTTCGCCGACGATCTGCTGAGCCTCGTGGACCAGCTCCTGGCGCGTCTCGCGGTCCTGCTCGACCCGCTGTTGCTCCGCGACCTCGTTCATCCGGTCGTTGGAGAATCCCCCGTAGTTGGTCGACCCGTCCTCGTGGAACCGCTGGTAGACGACGCTGTCGGGCTCGCCGTTGTTCGCGGTCCAGTTGTACGTGACCAGGTCGAAGTCCCCGCTGTTCTCGCGCTCGGTCACGACCGTGAACTCGAGCGGCTCGGTCTGCTGGGGGATCCCGAGCTCCTCGCGGTGTCGCTCGTCGACCAGCCGGTTGGCCTGGTAGCGAGCGGCGTAGTATCGCTCCGTGTTGCTCAGGTGGACGACCTCGCCCATCCGGCGCTCCTCGGGGAGCCCCTCCTCGACGACCTTCTCGCCCGTGTCGGGTGTGCTCCCCCCGTCGCCGCCGTCACCGCCGTCCCCCCCGTCGCCGCCGTCACCGCCATCGCCGCCGTCACCGCCATCGCCCCCCGTGCCGGAGCAACCCGCGATACTGATACCGCTGACCGTCGCTCCCATTACCCCCATCTTCCGTAGGAACTCGCGCCGATTATCGTTTGACATACGAACACAGCCTCAGGACATGAACACATAAAGCTACCGAGCAGGGTAGAGCTTGCGGAAGGAAATCCATGTATGACGGCCGATTCAGTTCTGAATCGGTCATTAGGACTTGGCCGAAATCGCCGTGCAATCCGGCGATTCTCCCCCCTTCCCGGGAGATCGGGAGCGACGGGCCGAACGACGCCAAAATTAGCCGACCAGTTGGTTGATTTATGCAATATATGGGTTCAACAACGGCGGACGGAGTGACGATGCGAAATCGGATGTCACACCCTCGTTCCCGCGACCGGATATCCGGACAGGTTACACGAAGGGTACCCTGGTACGGGAGATGTCAGCTCCGGGCCGTGGGTGGTGGCCGGACCCCCATCGCCCCCGACACC
Source organism: Salinirubellus litoreus (assembly GCF_037335815.1). Lineage (NCBI taxonomy): Archaea > Methanobacteriati > Methanobacteriota > Halobacteria > Halobacteriales > Natronomonadaceae > Salinirubellus > Salinirubellus litoreus. Next base: position 2,990,813 of record NZ_CP147841.1, read on the forward strand.
CCTGACGCAGAGCGACGACCGACCCGATCGGTTCGATCGCACCGGGCGAACGGCGGTCGCTCGTCCGTCGACTCCCCGACCGCGTGGCCGTCGGAACGGGACGGGTGGTGAGGCGGATCAGATGAGGTAGGCGTTCAGGATCATCATGTTGCTGTCGAGCCCCTCGACGGCCGTGTTGTGCGCTTCGAGCGCCTCGTGGGCGCGCTCGAACGCCGGGTCGGGGTCGGCCGACACCGCCTCCGGCCCCTCGCGTTCGAGGGCGTCGAGGTTGCGCTCGACGCGTTCGAGCGCCTCGTCCATCGCCTCGACGAACGCCCCGAGGTGGTCGTTGTGCGCCCGGAGCTTCCCGAGCGTCGCGTCGCGGTTGCGGACCGCCTGGTCGACGGTCAGGAACTCCGTCCGGTCGATCAGCTCCTCGATGCTCCCCTCCTCGCGGTCGAGTTCGGTGCGGAGCTCCGCGAGGGCGTCGCGCTCGGCCCCCAGCGCCGCCCGCGTCTCCTCGAAGACGTCGAGTTCGTCCGCCTCGTAGGCCTCGAACTCCCGGAGGAACACGTCCCGACGGCGTTCGTCACGGTTCCCCACCTCCTCCGCCACCTCGATGATCTCCTCGAGTCCCATGGCCGCGCTTCGCCGAGACCGGGCATGAAACTTGGCCCGGGGGCGGTCCCGTCCGCCGATCGCCGGATCCTCCCGGCCGGCCGGATCGCGTGGAAACTGTCGCCCGCATCCGGGCGATCGTCGACGGCGTGACCCCGTCGACCGCGGCGCTCCGGGGTGGGAAGGTTTTAGCCGACGAGTCACCACAGCCGAACCGTGCTATCCGGACGCCGCGATCCACGGGAGGCCGGTCGGAGCCGCTGGCGGCCGTGTGCCGCCCCGAGCGCCGGTCCCCTCCCGGTTCCGGGCACGGTGGCGACCGCCGCCGCCGCTCGAACGGCGACGGGACCGGAACGCCCCCCGGGTGAACGGCGATGCGGGGTGCGAGATTCCGGTCCGAACGATCGGAGGGGGCCGTCCGCCGTCCGGTGGAGGGTCGGTATCGGAGCGGCGAACGACGCGGCTCGGAGCGTCGGACCGTGACCCGCTCCCGGCGGCTCGTTCTCGCCTCCCTCGTGGCGCTCGCGCTGCTCTCCGTCGTCGTCGTCGCCGAGGCCGAGCGCAACTACGCGACCGTCACGACCCTCGATCGGTCGACGGCGTCGGTCGTCGACGCGACCCTCGAGGAGCGGGCCGTGGTCACGCTCCGGGTCCACAACTCGATGCGCCGGGCCGTGCGAGTCGAGTACGTCACGATCTCGCTGTCGGGCGATAACGCGAGCGGGCTGGCGAGCACGCCGTACAACGAGCATCGGAAGCTCCCGCCCGGAGAGGAGCGGATCACGGGCGTGGTGCCGCTCCGACAGGTGGACGGCGAGCTCGCCGAGGGCGATCGGGTCACGGTAGGCGGGAGCGTGGCCGTGCGCGTCTACAACGCGTACAGGTTCGAGATACCGATCGAGCCGACGGAGGTGACACTGTGAGCGACCACGACGAGACACGAGAACGTGAGGAGTACGCCGACTGGAATCGACCGGGTGCCGGCGGGGCCCCCGAGGACGACGGACCGCCGGCCGGTCGCGGGGGCGGACCGCCGCGGGACGGGGACGACGAGGACTGGGACGCGCCGTCGACGATCCGGGAGCCGTTACTGCGGGATCGGCTCCGGGAGCGGGTCGGGGTGAGCCCGCGCCAGTGGTACGCCATCGAATCGGTGCTCCTGGCCGCGCCGTACCTCCTCTTCGTCCTCCTGTACGTCACGTACGACATCCCCGAGATACCGTTCCTGGTCGTCACGCTCGTCTACTCCCTCGTCGCGATATACGTGGGCCTGCTCCCCTGACCCTCACGACCGGGAGTCGCCACCCAGGAGACGTACCTTTATCCCGGTCTCTATCGGAGGGCCGATATGAGCAAGGACGAGGTGTTCGCTCGAATCGACGACGACGAACCACGATTGGTCGAAATCGCGGAGGATCTCTGGGACAACCCGGAACTCGGACTCCACGAGGAGGAAAGCGCGGAGCGGCTCATCGAGGCACTCTCCGCCGAAGGGTTCGAGATCGAGCGGGGCGTCGGCGGGATGCCGACGGCGTTCGTCGCGACCTACGGGGACGAGGGGCCGACCATCGGCATCCTCGGGGAGTACGACGCGCTCCCGGGGCTCTCCCAGAGCGTGACGGCCGAGAAGGACCCGATAGAGGCGGGCGGGCCGGGGCACGGCTGTGGGCACAACCTCTTCGGGACGGCCGGCGTCGGCGCGGTCGTCGCGCTGAAGGAGTCGATCGACGCCGGGGAGATCGACGGGACGGTCGTCTTCTACGGCTGTCCGGCCGAGGAGACGCTCGTCGGCAAGACCTACATGGCCCGCGCGGGCGTCTTCGACGACCTGGACGCCGCCCTGACGTGGCACCCCGGGACCCTCAGCACGCCCCGGATGGGGGCGTCGAACGCCCTCAACTCGCTCATGTTCACGTTCGAGGGCGTCTCGGCCCACGCCGCCGGCGCGCCCGAGTCCGGCCGGAGCGCGCTCGACGGGGTCGAACTTCTGAACACCGGCGTCGAGTACATGCGCGAGCACATCACCGACGACGCCCGCATACACTACGCTATCACGAACGGTGGCCAGGCCCCGAACGTCGTCCCGAGCGAGGCGACGGTCTGGTACTTCGTTCGCGCACCCGAGCGGGAGGAGGTCGAGCGAAACACCGAGTGGCTCCGTGACATCGCCGGGGCCGCCGCCACGATGTCACAGACGGAGGTCTCCGAACGGTTCCTCACCGGCTGTTACGACTACCGCGCCAACGAGGTCGTCACGGACGCCATCTGGGAGAACATGCGGGAGATCGGCCCGATCGACTACGACGAGGCGGACCGGGAGTTCGCCGCGGACCTGAAGGCGACGGTGCCCGACGACCGGATCGACGCCCAGCTCTCGGACGTCCCCGACGAGCTGTACGAGGAGATCCGCGACGAGCCGCTCTACTCCGAGCCCGTCGAGGCCTTCGACGAGGGCCAGCAGAGCCACGGCTCGACGGAGGTCGGCGACGTGAGCTGGATCACGCCGACGGGCCAGTTCCGCGGCGCGACGTGGCCGGTCGGCGCGCCCGGGCACTCCTGGCAGGTCGTCGCCGCGAACGGCGACTTCGGCCTGAAGGGGATCACCTTCGCCGCGAAGGTCCTCGCGGGGGCGACCTACGACCTGCTGGCCGACCCGGAACGGCTCGCCGCAGCGCGGGCGGAGTTCGACGAGGAGATCGGCACCGACGCCTACGAGACGCCGCTCCCCCCCGAGGCCGAACCGCCCGTCGACGTGACCGCGATGGGCGACGACTGATCCGGAGCGGGCGAACGCGGTCCCCCTCGTGATCGGGGAGGGACAGTATCGAGCCGGAGCCGTTCCCCTCGGCGGTTCGCAGTGCTAGCACCGCTCGCGGGCCGCCCCGTCACCCGTAGCCGACGAGGCGATGGGAACAACGCCGATCGACGGAGCCCGTTCCCGGACGCGGGAGCCTCGTTCCGGGCGACCGGCAGCCGCGGGACGGTCGGACGGCCGCGACTACCAGTCGGGGTAGTCGTCGTCGGCCATCTCGTCGAGGGGGAACTGCGGGCGGCGGATCCGCGAGAACTCGAACTTCCGCGGGTCCATCGCGATCAGCCCCGGGCTGTTGATCGGGATGTTCGTCGAGCACATCGGCTCGTAGTCCGCCCGATAGTGGTTGGTGGACTTGACGACCATGACGTCGAGCCGCTCGGGCTGGACGCCCACGTGCCGCCAGATCTCGGCGTCGAGGGGCTGCATCCGGTTCTCGGTCAGGATGACGCGAACGCCGTCCCCGTGGCCGCACGTCACCAGTACCCCCCGGCCGAGGTGGTTCTCCGATCCGGTCCCCATCGGCCCGGTGTTGACGAACTCCCCGTCGGTGATGGTCTTCACGTAGAGCTCCAGGTCCTCGATCGGTTCGCCGTGGCGGTCGTCGGTCTTCCCGCCGAGGTCGACGGTGACGCGCTCGCCGACGCCCGCCGCGACGCACCGCTCGACCACCTCCGGGTCGCGGATGATGGCGAACCCCGCGTTCGTGAGCCCCTGGTCGATCATCTCCCGGAGGACCGTCGTGCCGTCGGTCGCGCCGCCGCCGCCGGGGTTGTCGCCGGTGTCGGCCAGCAGGACGAAGCCGTCGTCCTCCTCGAGGTCGGCCGCCAGGCGCTTTGCCTCCGCGACGGCCTCGGCGGGCCCGGGATAGTCGCCCACGAAGTCCTCGCGCCGGTCCCAGATGTACTCGGCGAGTTCGCGGGCGACCTCACGCGCCGCGTCGGGGTCGCCGTCGGCGACGACCGGCACCGAACAGCCCATGCTCGGGATGTCGGACTGGTGGAACCCGGGGAAGACGTTTACCTTCACGATATCGCCGCGGGCCTCGTACTCGCGGGCCTTCGCCATCACCTCCGACATCGGCCCCTCCAGCGTGTTCTGCTTCGGCCCCATCGCCAGCACCGGCGGGCGCTCTACGTGCATCACCGGGTCGATCTCGTCGCGCATCGTCCCGACGAGCGCGCGCATTCCGTTGCGCCCGGTGTCGCCGCTGTCGACGTGGGGGTAGGACTCGTAGGCGACGAGCGAGTCGGCCTCGGCGACCATCTCGTCGGTGACGTTGCCGTGGAGGTCGAGCGTGACCGAGATGGGGACGTCCTCGCCGACGACTTCGCGGACGCGTGCGATGAGCGGCCCCTCCCCGTCGTCCATCCCCTCGGGCACCATCGCGCCGTGGAGACAGAGCATCACGCCGTCGAGGTCGGCGGCGTGCTCCTCGACCCCCTCGACGATCTCCCCGGTGTAGAACTCGTATGCGTCGGCCGCGACGACGCCGCTCGGCGTGGCCGACGCCGAGACGGTGAAACGGAGGTCGACGCCCTCGGCTTCGGCGACGTCGATGACGCCGCCGATCTGTGTGTTCGTCCCCCGGAGCTTCTCCGGGATCTCCTCGCCGAAGTACTCCTCGCGCTCCTGGAAGAGCGCCCGATCGGTCGTGCCCGTGGCGTAGGTGTTCGTCTCGTGTGAGAACCCCCCGACGAGGACAGTTTCGTCCGTCATGTGGGCGGAATCTCCCGACACGGAGTTAAAGAGACCCCCTCTCATGTACAGGTCCGAGCGCCACCGGACGCCCGGCGGTGCGGCACCCGGGGGCCGGACGACGGTCGAGCGCCGGGAGTCCGGAGAGCGACCGGGAGACGCGTGTCACTTCGTGACCGCACGCCCGGGCAGGTCGCCGGTGGTCTCGCCGTCCCTGACGGCGAACTCGCCGTTGACGACGACGTGATCGATCCCCATCGGATGCCGACGGGGGTCCTCGAACGTCGCGCGGGACTCGACCACCTCCGGCCGGAGGACGACCAGGTCGGCGTCCATCCCCTCCCGCAGGACCCCCTTCGACCCCAGGCCCATCGCCCGTGCGGGGAGCGAGGTCATCTTGCGGATCGCCTCCTCCAGGGTGAGGAGGTTCTCCTCGCGGACGTACTTCTCGAGGATGCGCGGGAAGGTGCCGTACACCCGGGGGTGGGGCTTGCCGCCGAACAGGCCGTCCGAGCCGACGCAGACCCGCTCGGAGGAGAGGATGGCCCGGACGTCGGTCTCGGCGAGCTGGTGGAGGATCATGCTCACTCCGAGCTCCTCCTCGACGAGGAGGTCACAGGCGGCGTCGATCGGCCCGGTGCTGCGCTCGGCGGCGATCTCGGCCACGCTCATCCCCTCGTAGGCCTCGTTCTCCTCGCTCGGGACGTTGGCGATGACGACGCCGTCCCACCCGGTGAGCGCGCCGATGTTCTCCCAGCCCTCGATCTCCCAGCCCGTGATCTCCTCACGGATGCGTTCGCGGTCGGCCTCGTCACGGAGGTGTTCGAGCGTCCCCTCGGGCCCGTCGGCGTGGACCCACGGGGGAAGGATCGCCGAGAGCATCGTGCTCCCGGCCGTGTAGGGGTACTGCTCGGCCGTGAGGTCGACCCCGCGCTCGCGGGCGGTCTCGACGAGCCCGAGCGCCCGATCGGTCTTGCCCTGCTGCATCCGGCCGCCCACCTTGAAGTGCGAGAGGTGGAGCGGGATCCCCTCCTCGGCACCGATGTCGACGAACTCGTCGAGGGCGTCCCAGAGCCAGCGGCCCTCGCTCCGGACGTGCGCGACGAACGGCCGCCCGTAGGGGGCGAGTTCGGCGGCGAGCGCCTGCACCTCCTCGGTCCCCGCGTAGACGCAGGGCGTGTAGATGAGGCCGGTCGAGAAGCCGACAGCGCCCTCCTCCAGCGATTCGACCACGAGCTCCCGCATCTCCGCGAGCTCGCCGTCGTCCGGCGCGCGGTCGGCCATCCCCATGACGTTGAACCGGACGGTACCGTGGCCGACGAGCATCGCCAGGTTGATCGCGACGCCGTCCCCCTCGACGGCGTCGAGGTAGTCCGTCGTCGACCCCCAGGTCCACTCCCGATCCGAGCGGCCCGCGAGCGCGCCGAGCTGTTTCGCCCACTCCTCGGTACCCCCCTCGCGGTACATCGGTGCCATCGAGAAGCCGTCCTGACCGAGGATCTCGGTCGTGACGCCCTGCCTGAGCTTCGGCGAGAGCGTCGGGTCGGAGAACAGTTCGAGATCCGAGTGGCTGTGCGTGTCGACGAACCCCGGCGAGACGACCGCGTCGTCGAGGTCGAGTCGCTCGTCGGCGTCGAGCCCGTGGTCGGTCCCGCGGATCACGTGGGAGATCACGTCGTCGGTGACGCCGACCGCGCCGCGGAACCACGGTGCGCCCGTCCCGTCGACGATCCGTGCGTTCTCGAACAGGAGGTCTACGGCCATGGCGCGTGTTCACGAATCGGGGGGAAAAGCACGTACCCGACTATGTGAGGGGGCGACGGGCCGGGGGTGTCACTCGTCGGCCTTCTCCAGTACCGCCCCGAGGAGGACCTCCACCCCGCGGACGACGTCCTCCCACTCGGTGTACTCCTCCTCGACGTGACTGATCCCCCCGACGCTCGGGACGAATATCATACCGGTGGGACAGATCTCGTTGAGGTAGCTCGCGTCGTGACCCGCACCGCTGACGATGCGCGTGTAGTCGTCCTCGCCGACCACCGACCGGGCGGCCCGCTCGACCGCCTCGATGCACTCGTCGGCGAACGGGGCGGCGTCGATGCGCATGATCTCCTCGAACTCCCACTCGACGTCCTCGCGTTCGGCGGCCCACTCGACCTCGCGCCGCGCCCGGTCGACGGCGGCCTCGACCACGCCGTCGTCGTACGAGCGGAAGTCGAGCGTGAACTCGACGCGCTCGGGGATGACGTTGATCGAGTTGGGGTGGGCGTCGATCGACCCGACGGTGCCGACGAGGTCGGCTCCCCCGGTACCGGCGATCCGCCGGACGGACTGGACGACGTCGCTCGTCGCCACGAGCGCGTCGTGTCGCAGGTGCATCGGGGTCGGGCCGGCGTGGTCGGCCTGTCCCTCGAAGGCGACGTTCGCCCACGAGAACCCGTAGACGCCCTCGACGACGCCGATGCTCAGGTCCCCCTCGTCGAGGTACGGTCCCTGCTCGACGTGGAGTTCGAGGTAACAGTGGAGGTCGCGCGGTTCGCAGGGCGCGGTCCCCGCGTAGCCGATCCGCTCGAGTTCGTCGCCGAAGCGGTTCCCCTCCTTGTCCTCGCGGCCGTGGGCGTACTCGACGTCGAAGACCCCGGCGAAGACGCCGCTTCCGAGCATGTCCGGCTGAAACCGGACGCCCTCCTCGTTGCTCCAGGCGACGACCTCGACGGGTCGCTCGGTCCCGGTCCCCGCGTCGTTCAGCGCCTCGACGACCTCCAGGGCACCGAGGACGCCGAGGACCCCGTCGTAGCGCCCGCCGTTGTACTGGCTGTCGACGTGCGAGCCGAGGAGGACGGGCGCGAGCGAGTCGTCGCTTCCCGGCCGCCGTCCGAAGAGGTTACCCATCTCGTCGACGGTGACCGCGAGGTCGGCCGCCTCGAACCACTCGACCAGCCGGTCGCGGGCCTCCCGGTTCTCCGGGGAGAGCGAGGGCCGATCGACGCCGCCGCGTTCGGTCGCGCCGATCTCGTTGAACGCGTCGAACCGCTCGCGGAGTCGATCCGCGTCGATCGTGGCTCTCATGGTCCGGGATCAGCCCTGTCGCGTTTCACCTTATCGGTAGCGCGGAGGCCCCCTCCTCAAGGAGCGAGCGGAGCGAGCGAGTAGGTGGGGGAGGAGCGCGTCCGTATAGCTGGGAATTTGGACCGACCCACACGTCGAAAGGAGCCTACCGACCACCGGGATTGCCCGGCTACGGCCTGCCGACCCCGTGATGTACTTAAGCACGGGTCGTGGAATGTGAAGTGTGGCCGAACTCCGTCGTACCGTCATAACAAAGCTTGATCTACCCGAAGGGGCCGACGAGTCGCTTAGCGGCACCATCGATCAATTCAAGCATTGCACGAACACCGCATCCGAGTGGTGTTGGCACGGCGACGACGGATACCACGTTACCTCGAAGGCGAAGGCCGAACGTGCGTTGTACGCGGACCTGAAAGCCGATACAGACCTGACGGCGAACCTCGTCCAGAAGGGCATCCGCCGGGCCGTCGAAGCGGTCAAGTCCGGCGTTGAACGGCTCAAAGACGGCGAACGAACGTCCCGACCAACGTTCCGAAAACCGTCAGTCGTGTACGACAAGCGTTCTGCTACGTTCAACGAGCACCACGCAACCCTTTCGACGGTAGACGGTCGTATCCGCGTGGACTACGTTCTCCCCGGCGATCCAGAGGGTACGCCGCACGGACGCTACCTGTTGAACGACGACTACGAACCGCGCATGGCGACGTTACAGTACGACGCCGACGCGGACGAGTGGTTCCTGCACATCAGCCTTCGAAACTACGACGGCGACGGTGAACCCGAGTCTGATTCTTCGACCGAGCACACTACTGTCCTCGGCGTTGACCTCGGTATCGACACGATCGCCGCGACTTCGACCGGAAAGATGTGGTCCGGCGGCTACCTGAACCACCGCCGGGAACAGTACGAACAGGTCCGTGGATCGCTACAACAACGTGGTACGCAGTCCGCTCACCGCACGATAGAGTCCATCGGAAAACGCGAAACCCGGTGGGCCGACGACTACCTGCACTGTATCTCGAAAGCACTCGTCCAAGAGGCCGACGCCTACGACTGTGACGCTATCGCCTTCGAGGAGCTAACGCACATCCGCGACCGGATGCCCGGTGCAAAGAAATTCCACGCCTGGGCGTTCCGCCGCCTCTACGAGTACACCGAGTACAAGACAGAGGAGTACGGCATCGACGTAGTACAGATCAATCCGGCCTACACCTCTCAACGGTGCTCGAAGTGCGGAACGACGCTCGAAAAGAATCGTCCGAACGGCGACCACCGATTCGAGTGTCAGAAGTGTGGGTACGCGGTCCATGCGGACTACAACGCATCGAAAAATATCGCAATGAAGCACGTCCGTCGACGGCAGAAGTCCATCGGCGGACGGCCACGAGTCAACGTGGCCTTGAAGTCAGGGACATTGAACGCGAACGGACGTTATTCGTCCACCGTCGCATAGGCGCGACGGATAGAGCCGGAGTCCACTGACAAGCCCCTCCCTCAAACGAGGCCGACAGGCCGAGTTAGGGATGGGTAGTTGACTCTACCGCTTCCCGCGACGCTCACCGGGCACGGGGGCGCTTCGGTACTACTCAGTCCACCGCCGGGCGCGCTATTCGGCCTCGCCCGTCGGGGCACGGAGTTCCGCCTCGAATGCCGCCTCGATCCGTTCGAGGACCCGCTCCCAGACGCGTTGTTTCGAGAAGACGTGGCTCTCGTTGGGGTAGTACTCGAACTCGAAGTCGGCACCGAGCTCGAGGAGTTCCTCGACCACGACGTCGAGCTGTTCGACGTTGACGTAGCGGTCGGCGGTGCCGTGGAAGCTGTAGAGCGGCACCTCGTAGTCCTCCATGTGAGTTACCGGACTCACCGCTTCCCACGCCTCGGGTGACTCCCAGCGGGTGCCGCCGAGCGTCGACGGCAGGCTCGACTCGGCTGGTGGGTACTTCGTCTCGGTGGCCCACTCCTCGTAGACGAACCGGTCGGCGACCCCCGCGAGGTTGACGCCGAGGTCGAACGCGTCGGGTGTGGTTCCGAGCACCCGGAGGGCCGCGAACCCGCCGTAGGAGAGCCCCCAGATCGCCACCGCGTCCGGGTCGACGTGGTCGAGACCCTTCAGGTACTCCGCGGCGGCCACGACGTCGACGTCGACCTCGGCACCGGGGTCGGCGGCGATGCCCTGACGGAACGCCTTGCCGTAGCCGATGCCGCCGCGGTAGTTGACCAGGAGGCCGACGTAGCCCCGGTGGGCGAGGTACTGGTGGACGGTGTAGGCGAGGCCGTAGGCCCGGTCCGGATGCCAGCCGTGGCGCATCTGGCGCATCGGACCGCCGTGGACCCACACCACCGCCGGGAGGTCGGTCGCGTCGCCGTCGACGGCGTCGGTCCCGCGCGGGTCGACCACGAACGCCGGCACCTCGACCCCGTCGTCGGTCTCCAGCACCACTCGCTCGGGTTCGATCGGGTCGGCCGGCCACTCCCCGACGGCCGACTCGGTGACCCGCACCCCCGTCGAACCGGGGTCGGCCCCGAGGTCGCGGACGCGGAGCTCCGGCGAGCACTCGGTGTCGGCGTGGACGTACGCGAGGCGCTCGCCGTCCGGCGAGGGGGCGGGGTGGACGCTGGTGCCCGGCGTCTCGACGAGCGGGCGTACCTCCCCGGTGTCGAGGTCGAGACCGTAGACTCCGCGCTGTTCGGGCGCGAGGCGGTTCGAGGAGAAGACCAGCTCGCCGTCGCCGAGCCAGCGCGGCGTCGAGTCGGCCAGCCCCCTGTCCTCGAACTCGCCGCTCGTGACCTGTTCGGATCCGTCCTCGTCGACGACGTGGAGGTGGTCCCAGCCGTCGAGCGGCAGCGGGACGGCGAAGCGGTCGCCGGCGGGCGAGACGGCGGGTGCGCCGCGGGAGACGATCCCGAGTTCGGGCTCCTCCTCCCGGACGAGGACGGACTCGGTGCCCTCGTGGGGGTCGACGAGGACGAGTTCGCGACGGGTGGCGTGGTCGGCGAGGCGGTCGAGGACGAGCCGGTCCCCCGAGAGCCACGCCGGGGAACGATCGGACGCGGGCGTGTCGGTCCGATAGCACAGGTCGCCCGTCCCGACGTCGACCACGCCGACCTGTTTGGTGTCGTGATCGACGAATCGGTAGGCGAGTAGCGAGTCGTCGTCCGACCAGGCGAACATGCGTTCCTCGGCGAGGTACGGCCCGCGTTCCGGGACGTCGAACGCCCTCGCCGCGCCCGTCTCGACGTCGACCACCCACGGCACCCCATCGCGGTAGCACGCGATCCGATCGCCGTCGTTCGACCACGCGTGCCCGGCCTCCGCGGCCTCGACGAGCGTCCGGACGGTCTCCGCCGCGGGGCCGACCAGCAGGGTTCGATCGTCGTCGGTGGCGACCAGACACTCCCGCCCCCCGGGTCGCCAGGCGAACGCGCTCACGTGAGCCTCCTCCGGGCGGTACCGCCACAGGGGACTCCCGTCCGCGGCCGCGAACTGGAGCGCCCGGCCGTCGTCCTCGTACACCGTCGCCGCGAGGTAGTCGCCGTCGTCCGACCACGACGGTGGTCCCGGATACGTCACGTCGAGTACGTCACCGATCGAGAGCGCTGTCACGACACGCCGGTATGGAACCCCGCGCTATAACTCTGTGTTCACTGGTGACAGACGCCAGGGGAGGAAAACGTATACTCCGCCGGCCGGGCGAGGTGGACGCGTGAACACCGTTTTACTGGAAGAGCTGACGTGGACGGAGGTCGAGGCGGCCGTCGAGGACGGCGTTCGGACGGCCATCGTCCCCGTGGGATCGACCGAACAGCACGGCCCTCACCTGCCGCTGGGGACCGACGCGTACATCGGTGAGGCCATCGCCGAGCGGGTCGCCGAACGGCTGGGTGACGCGCTGGTCGCCCCCTGTATCCGCCCCGGCGTGTCGGGTCACCACATGGATTTCCCCGGAACCGTCTCCATCGATGCCGGCGTGCTCATGGATCTGCTCTCCGGCTACGCCGAGTCGCTGGAGCGACACGGCTTCGAGTACGTCGTCTTCCTCCCCTCCCACGGGGGGAACTTCGCCCCTGTCGAGACGGCAGCGCCGGAGATCGCCCGCGAGTGTGAGTCGATCGACGTAATCACGCTCGCGGATCTCGACCGGCTCATGGAGCTGATGAACGAGGGACTGGAGGCGGGCGGTATCGACTACGAGGAGCCGGTGGTCCACGCCGGTGCGAACGAGACCAGCATCATCCTCGCGGTCCGCGAGGCGCTCGTCAGGACGGAGGAGCGCGAACGCGGTTACGAGGGGAGCCTCCCGGTGCCGGCGCTGTTGAGCAAGGGATTCCGGTACTTCACCGAGAGTGGCGTGCTCGGCGACGCCCGTCAGTCGAGCGCGGAGGCGGGCGAAGCGATCCTCGAGAACGTGGCCGGGGCGTACGCGGACGAGGTGCGGGAGGCGCGGGCGACCTTAGAGTGATCCGAGCAGCTTCGCCTCCGCCTTCCGGAGGTGTTCGAGTACCGTGGTCTTCGAGAGGCCGAGGTCGGTCGCGAGATCGTCCGCGGAGACGTCCCGGGGCCAGGCGTAGTAGCCCTCGCGCTGGGCGAGTCTGAACACCTCGCGCTGTCGCTCCGAGAGTCGGGCCGTCGGCGTGGTGCGGTTCGTCCGCGCGTCGGGGGACTTCATCCCCTCGACCGAGATCTCGGCGCTCGTCTCCCTCCGGATCTCGTCCAGATGGTCCCGAATCGTCGACCGGTCCTCGGCGATGACGGTCGTCCAGTACTCCTCCCCACCGTGGATACGGATCGGCTCCTCGGGGACGAAGCCACGCTCCACGAAGGCGTCGTGGATGCTGTTGGCGGTCCGGTACTCGACGAGCAGTTCCTCGGTCGTGTTCCCGGCGGCGGTGTTCCTCCCGGCTCCCGGGCTGGCGTACTCGTGGAGCCGGTACACCGTGTCCGTCAGCGAGGTGTCCGTGATCGCCGCGATCAGGTCCTCGATGTCGGCCCTCGAGTCCGCGTAGGTGGTACACCTGGCCCTCGTGATCCCATCGGTGTGGTAGACCCCGCGCACGACGAGCCCGGCGTCGACTCGCGCCGTCGTCTCCAGTGTCCAGCAGTCCGGATGCCAGATACGTAGCGCCAGCTGTGAGGTCCGCGTCGGGGCCGACCCCCCGTCGATGGTCGACTGGGACATGAGGGGAAGTTCAGGAGTGGTGGATAAGTACGTACTGCTACCCCTCAATGTTGGTCGATCGTCGCTATCGGCAGAGGTTGTTCGAATCTCCCCCTTTCGAACTTCCGTTCTTCTCCCCTCCTCCCGTCGAATACGTCGAAACGACGTCGCGTCCGCTCTCCGGGTCGTCTTCCCGGACCACAGCGCCGGTAGAGCGGCGTCGGAACGTGGAGATACGGTGAGCGGGCGCGTCCGTCCCATTCGGTCGGTCGGGACGTACCGGAACCGGGTACGACCGACGCGAGCGACAGCCCCTTGAGTGCTCCCGCCGTCCGTGGCAGTATGGAACGACGCGGCCGCGGAGCCGGTGCGCCGGCGCTTCGGCGTCACGCCGACCGCGTCGTGTCCGAACTCCTCGCCGAGTACGGCCGCGCCGACTGCATCCGTCGCCGCTGGCCGTGCGAGCCGGACACCTACGACCGGCTCCGGGAGACGTACGGGTCGGTGGGGGTCGTCGGCGGGGCCGGTGCGCTAGTCACCGACGCGGACGGTCGCGTCCTCCTGATCCGATACGGCGGTGATGGGGAGTGGTCCGACCCGGGGACGGAGCGTCGACCCGGCGAGTCGCTGTCGTCGTGTGCCGCGAGGGCCGTCCGCGAGGACGCGGGCGTGACGTGCGTCGTCGAGGACCTCGCACAGATCCACCTCCTCTACGCGGACGACGGGACGGGTCGACCGCCCGTCCCGCGACCCTTCGCCCTGTTCACCGCCAGTCACGAATCCGGCGAGGCCCGACCCGTCGGTTCCGACGTCGAGGCGGTGCAGTGGTGGTCCACGTTCCCCGAGGACCTGCGGTACGAGGAGCTCCGCGAGCTGTAGTAGCGTCTGGAAGTCCCTCCTCACGGACGGGGAACGTCCGTCCGGAGTGCGTTATCGGTTCCGGACGCTACTATAGGACCGCCGTAGCGACCACACCGAAGGGGCCGGCGGTCGTCGCACATCGGCGAACCGAGGGTGACTGTGGACTCCTACTCGTCGAGGTCTGACGGGACCGCCCTCCGTGTGTCCACCCCCTCGACGTTCGGCGAGGGGCGGGGTCGCCGTCGCCACCCGCGCCGGGTTCCGGTTCGGCCGAGGGGAGGCGGAGGACGACGACGTTACCCCGCGGTTCGTTCGGCTCCCAGGCTACCTCGCCGCCCGACTCGGAGACGATCCAGTTGACCAGCCAGAGGCCCAACCCGCCGGCGTCCTCCAGCCGTGCGGCCTCGTCGCCGACGAGCACCCGTCTGTCGGGCTCGGGAATACGTGGGCCGTCGTCGGCGACCCGGACCGTCACGTACGACCGTTCGCCCTCGGTCTCCCGGCCGACGGACACCCCGACGTACGGGTCGTCGCTGTCGTTGTGTTCGACGGCGTTCTCCACCAGGTTGTCGACCACCGAGTGGACGAGGTCCATGGCGTAGACGTCCTCCGAGGTCGGGAGGTCGGTCTCGAACGTCACCGACGGGTGAGCGCGTCGCGCGCCGTCGACCTGTTCCTCGATCACGGGGACGAGGTCGACGCGGGAGAGGGGGACGGAGCCGGACTCGAGGGCCAGCTCCACGTCCCGTACCCGCCCGAGGAGGTCGGCCATCTCGGCGGCCCGTTCGGCGATCACCTCGGCGTACTCGCCGTTGCCGGGATTCGCGGCGAGCAGCTCCGCGTAGCCCTCGACGACCGCGATGTCGTTGTTCAGGTCGTGGCGGAGCACGCGGTTGAGGACGGCGATGTGATGCTCGCGGCGGCGGCGCTCGGTCACGTCGTGGAGGACGACCAGCCGTCCCACCGACCGGCCGTGGTTCCCCCGGAGCGTAGAGACGCGGACCTCGAAGTGACGCGGGGGGTCACCCGTCGTGAACTCCCGGTTCGGGCGATCGGTCTCGTCGACGATCGCGGCGAGTTCGGGTGCGGCCGAGTCGAGCGCCGTACCGACGACGTCCTCGTCGTCGTCGAAACGGAGGACCGCTCTCGCCCGGGGATTCACGTCGACGATCCGCCCCTCGCCGTTGAGGACCACGACCGACTCGGACATCCGCTCGACGAGTTCGCCGCGGGCGACCGCCCGGGCAGCCGGGTGGACGTCGAGCAGCCGGTACCGCCGGAACCCGGCACCCAGCGCGAGCGCCGAGACGACGAACCCGAGCGGCGTGGCGTCGAGTGTCGTCCCCCCGATCCGGAGGAGGTACGCCAGGTTGGACAGGAACGGGGCGGCGACGCCCACGACCAGGAGCGCGGTCTGTCGCCGGAAGAGGCGAGCGTCGAGCGGAACGGACCGGAGCAGCAGGACCGTCCCGACGCCGAGGAGTACGTAACTGTACGTCGACCAGAGCCAGAACGCGGGCCCGTACTCGACGGCCAGGAGGACGCCTGGACCGCCGTACGCGAGCGACGTCGACGCCCAGAAGAGGTCGCTCGCCCCGCTCGTCCAGGGCAGTGCCGCCGCGAGCACGGCGGGCGACGCCAGTGCCCCCACCGTCGACGGCCGAAGGTGGTGTCCGTGACCGGTGTACGCGAGCGCGAACGCGAACCAGGAGACCGGGACGACGACGATCCCCAGGTACGCGAGCCGGGCGAACAGGAGCGTTCCGGCGAGGGTCGTGCTCGACAGCTCGAGCCCGTAGAGCAGCGACCACCACGCCGCCCCCAGCGCGAGTGTCAGCAGGGCCACGGTCCCCGGCTGGCGCTCCGAGCGCCACATCGCCGCCGCGAACGTCACGGCGACGACGGCGGCCGCGAAGGTGAGCGCCGCGTACGGCGTCACCTGCCAGCCGGGGGCCGTCGCCCCGATCCCGGCGACCAGCGGCTCCGGGACCGACGCCGGGAGCCCCGCCGCGAGGACGTCGGAGAGGACTTCCGAGCGGTCGGCGGCAGGAGTCATTCCTCATACGACGTCCCGCTCGAATATCACCTTTTGCCGTGGCCGTGGCTGGTACGCGAGAAACAGCCCTACCGATGCTGGATGGGTCGTCAGGGTACGCGATCGTCGGAAACGAGAGACCGCTACGCGTGTGAAGGTCGGGTCGTCTCAGATCTCCGTCTCGAAGTCCTCGAGCGCGTAGCCGGGCTCGGCCCCGCGGGCGTCGAGGGTCTCGTTGGCGAGCAGCCAGTACACCACGGAGAGGGCCTTGCGACCCTTGTTGTTCGTCGGGACGACCAGGTCGACGTTCGACGTGGTGTTGTTCGAGTCACACATCGCGATGACCGGGATGCCCACGGTGATGGCCTCCTTGACGGCCTGGGAGTCGCCGATGGGGTCGGTGACGACCACCACGTCGGGCTCGATGTAGCCGTCGTACTTGGGGTTCGTCAGCGTCCCCGGGATGAACCGCCCAGTACGAGCACGGGCACCGACGGCGTCGGCGAACTTCTCCGCGGGGAACCGGCCGTACTGGCGCGAGGAGGCGATCAGTATCTGCTCGGGCGCGTAGTTCGCGAGGAACGACGCGGCAGTGCGGATACGCTCGTCGGTCTTCGAGACGTCGAGGACGTAGAGCCCGTCGGTCCGGACGCGGTGGATGAACCGCTCCATGTCCTTGGTCTTCTGCTGGGTCCCGATGTGGACCCCGGCGGCGAGGTAGTCCTCGACCGGGATGAGGAGGTCGACCTCCTCGTCGGGCATGACGTCCTCGTCGAGGACGGCCGGCTCCTCCTCGGGCTCTGCGGCCTCGGGCTCCGCGTCGGTCGCGGCGTCGGTTTCGGGTTCGGCCTCGGCCTTCTCGGCCTCGGCGGGCGGTTCGGTCTCTGTGGGTGCCTCTTCCTCGGCCGTCTCGGGCTCGTCCTCGGGGACGTCCTCGCGTTCGGCCGCGTCGAGACCCTCTTCGTTGTCGCTCATGCTGATTCCTCGATCCTGATGAGTTCGTTCAGTTTCGCGGTTCGCTCGCCGCCGACCGCGCCCGTCTTGACGAACGGCGCGGCGGTCGCCACGGCGAGGTGTGAGATGGTGTCGTCGGTCGTCTCCCCGCTCCGGTGGGAGATGACGGGCGCGTAGCCGTGCTCGGTCGCGAGCTCGACGGCGTCGAACGCCTCCGAGAGGGTACCGATCTGGTTGGGCTTGACCAGGATGCTGTTCGCGGCACCCCGGTCGATCCCCCGCTCGAGCCGCTCGACGTTCGTGACGAACAGGTCGTCGCCACAGATCAGCGTCCCCTCGCCCACGCGGTCGGTGAGCTCGGCGAAGCCGTCGAAGTCGTCCTCGTCCAGCGGGTCCTCCACGTAGACGAGGTCGTAGTCGTCGACGAGCCCCGCCACGTAGTCGATCTGTTCGGCGGGCGTCCGTTCGGTGTCCGAGTACTCGTAGACGGCGCGGTCGGGGTCGAACAGCTCCGCGGCGGCGACGTCGAGCCCGATACCGATCTCGAAGCCGACGTCGTCCTCGACCCGCTCGACCGCCTCCTCGACGACCTCGAACGCCTCCGCGTCGTCGATCGAGGGGGCCCACGCGCCCTCGTCGCCCTTGCCCGCCGCGATCCCGCGGTCGGCGAGGACGTCGCCCACCTCGCCGTGGACCTGCGCGTTGGCGAACACCGCCTCGGTCACCGAGGGCGCGCCGACGGGCGCGGCGAGGAACTCCTGGATGTCGGTCGCGTCGGCCGCGTGCTCGCCGCCACCGACGACGTTCCCCAGGGGCGTGGGGAACTCGTTGCCCCGGAACGCGCCCCCCAGATGCTGGTAGAGGGGCGCGCCGAGCACGTCCGCGCCGGCCCGGGCGGCGGCCATGCTGATGGCGACCGCGGAGTTCGCGCCGATCTCCGAGAAGTCCTCGGTGCCGTCGGCGGCACGGAGCGCCGCGTCGACGCCTCGCTGGTCGCCGGCGTACACCTGCCCCTCCAGACGAGGGACGGCGAGTTCGCGGGCCCTGGCGATGGCCTCGCCGGCCGGTCGTTCGATGGCCTCGTACTCACCAGTAGAAGCGCCCGAGGGGGCGGCCCCGCGTCCGAACCCGCCCGACTCGGTGCTGACCTCCGCCTCCACCGTGGGGTTCCCCCGGGAGTCGAGGATCCGCCGCAGGCGGACCTCGGTGACGAGCGTCACTCGCGCTCACCCCGTGAGCGCGAGGACGTCCGGTTCTTCCCCCGGCGGACGGTGAACGGCAGGACGCCGGCGTCGTACTCCTCGGCGGCGATGAGGATCGGCTCGGTCTGTCCGGTCTCGGTCAGCACCGGCGCGCCGTAGGACACCTGCAGCGCTCGCGCCCCGATGATGCGGGCCTTCTCGTACCGGTTGTGCTGCTGGTTCTGTTCGCCGCTCATTGGTAGGGGGAGACCACGTCGACGAGGTCCTCGTGTGAGATGAGCATCCGTCGACAGCAGTGCCGCTCGACGCCCAGCTCGTCCAGTACCTCGGCGGGGTCCTCCTCGCCCTCGCGGGCGCGGGTCTTGAACTCCTCCCAGTGGCCGCCGACCACGTTGCCGCACGTGAAACAGCGGACGGGTACCATCATGGCGCGATCACCGGTAGGACTTCTGGTAGCGCGCGCGGGCTCCGGGTCCGCCCCACTTCTTGGACTCGGTCTGCCGGACGTCGTTGACCAGCAGCGAGCGGTCGAAGCTCATGAACGCGTCCCGGAGCTCGGCGTCGTTGGTGTGTTCGACCAGCCCGCGGGCGATGGCCGTCCGGACGGCGTCGGCCTGCCCGGAGAACCCGCCGCCCTGCACCGTGACGTCGACGTCGACGGACTCGCGCAGCTCGTCGGGCGCGATGCGGAACGGCTCCATCATCTTCAGCCGCGCGAGTTCGGGCTCGACGAGCTCGACCGGACGGCCGTCTATGCGGACACGACCGCCGCCCTCGCGCACCGTGGCGCGGGCGACGGCCGTCTTCTTCTTGCCTGAGGTGTTGGTTACCATGTGACGTTCGCCCCGAGACCTTCGCTAACCTCGCCCAGGGTGAGGAACTTGATGTTCGAGAGCCGGTCCAGCGACGTCCCCTCGAGTACCTCGGCGTCGTCGTAGGGATTGCCGACGTAGCAGCGGACGTTCTCGAACGCCTCGCGCCCGCGTGGCTTCTTGTAGGGGAGCATCCCGCGGATCGACCGCTTGAAGATGCGGTCCGGTCGCTTGGGGTAGTACGGCCCACGGTCGGAGCCGACCTCCGTCCGCTTGCGGAACTTCGCCATGACGTCGTCCTCGTTGCCGGTGATGACGGCGCGCTCGGCGTTGACGACCGCGACGCGGTCGCCGGCGAGCGCGCGTTCGGCTACCTGCGAGGCGACGCGACCGAGGATGCAGTCGCGGGCGTCGACGACGAGGTCTGCCTCGAACTCGGCGACGCTCATCGGATCACCCGGACGCCCGAGCCCTCGCGGTTCTGTTCGAGTGCCTGTTCTAGCGTGATGGCCTCGCCGACGGCCTCGACCTTCTGCCGAGCCGTGCCGGAGAAGTCGACGGCCGCGACGGTGACGCCCTTGCGGAGCGCCCCGGAGCCGAGCACCTTGCCCGGCACCACGACCGTCTCGTCCTCGCGTGCGTACCGCTCGATACGGCCGAGGTTGACCTCCGCGTGGGTGCGCCGGGGCTTCTCGAGCCGTTCGGCGACGTCACCCCACACGGCACCGCCGCCGTTCCGACTCGCTGCCTTCAGATCGGCGACGAGATCGGCGAGACGTGGGTTCGTCTTGCTACTCATTGCTGTTGCTGTGTGTCGTTGTAGTTAGAGGATCGGAGTGCAGGGAGCAGGATTTGAACCGCCGAGGGACGCTCCGCGTCCCCCGAGGCTCGAACCTCTCCGTGCGCAGTTTCACAGCTCTCCCGTGCGGTCGAGCCGAGAAATGCAGGGAGCAGGATTTGAACCTGCGGACCCCTATGGGACGGCGCCCTGAACGCCGCGCCGTTGGCCTGACTTGGCTATCCCTGCGTGCACTCCGTCGTTCAGTTCGGCCCGTCTTACCCCTTTCGATCCGACACTCGCCGACACGGCGACGGGTGGCGTCGCTGGCGGCCGGGCGGGCGTCGGTCGGGAGGCCGGCGTCGGCCTCCGTTCGGGTGTGACGGGTGGTCATTGCGTCGGTAGTTCAGTCTACAGCTGGACGGCCCGCTCCAGTTCGTCGGCGCGGTCGTACAGCGTGTTCACGGCCCGGACGACGAGGTCGGAGACGTCCATCGACCCGTCGGTCTCGACGTGGAAGACGAACGCGTCGGGGACGTCGTGGACCTCGACCTCCTTGCCGGGGTAGCGCTTCGAGAGGTCGCTGTCGAACTCGTCGGTGGGTATCAGCTGGCCGTCCTCCTCGATGATCCCGCGGAGGATGTTCGGTTCGTCGGCCTCGTGTTCCGGCCGGTCACCGACGACCTCCACGCGCTGGAGGTGGCGGTAGCCGACGGCCACGCCACCCTGGTGTTTGGCGTGGTCCTTCCCGCGGCCCACCACGGCCTCGGCCTCGAGTTCGAGGCGCTGGCCGTCCTTCAGTTCGATAATGGGGATGTTCCCGTCGGCCGGCTCGACCATCGGCTCGGAGGTGACGATGTCGCCGGAGTAGGCCGTCTCCGGGCCCGTCACGTCGAGCGCGAGGGTGATCGACTCGCCCTCGCGGAGCTCGTCCTCGGGGGTCGTCAGCGGGACGAGGCCGAGGCGGTGGGCGATCTGCTCGTCGAACATCACCGAGGAGTTCTCGATCATCCGGACCGTGTCGATCGAGATCGTCGGGACGTCCGCGACGATCGCCCGGCGGACCCCGTTTGCGAACGCGGGGGTGACCCCGCGGACGAGGAACCGGGCCTTCCGGTCGGAGCGGTCGATGAACTCAACCTCGAACGCCTCGCTCATCTCAGAACCCCTTGTTCTTCGGCGCTCGGGTGCCGTCGTGCGGGATCGGCGTGACGTCCTCGATGCGGCCGATCTCCAGGCCGGCGCGGGCGAGCGCCCTGATCGTGGCCTGTGCGCCCGGCCCGGGGTTCTTCTGCTGGTTGCCGCCGGGGCCGCGCACGCGGACGTGCAGGCCCTCGATGCCGGCGGCCTTGACCTCCTCGGCGACCGTCTCGGCCATCTGCATGGCCGCGTACGGCGAGGCCTCGTCCCGGTTCTGCTTGACCACCGTCCCGCCGGAGGACTTCGCGATGGTCTCCGCGCCCGTGAGGTCCGTCACGGTGATGATCGTGTTGTTGAACGACGCGTGGACGTGTGCGACGCCCCAGCGGTCCTCGGGGGCGTTCCCCTCGGCGCTCATTGCTGACCCTCCGCGCGCTCGGGGTGGAGTTCGTCCGTGAGCGGGCTGTTCTCGTCGAACGCGAGGCTGTCCTCCTCGGCCACCTCGACCGTGTAGGAGGGACGGGTGACCCGCGCGCCGTCGACGGTCACGTGTCCGTGGACGATGAACTGGCGGGCCTGTGCGGTCGTGTTCGCGAGCCCCTTCCGGTAGGCCACCGTCTGGAGCCGCCGTTCGAGCACGTCCGTCACGTCCAGCCCCAGCACGTTGTCCAGGCCATCACCCTCGTCGAGGATGCCCAGCCGGATGAGCCGCGCGAGGAACTGCTCGGTCTCCTGTCGGACGAGTTCGTCCGTCGCGACCTGCCCGAGCAGTCGTCGCGCCTCGCGGCGGTAGTCGCGGAGCTCGGACTCCGCGCGCCAGAGCTCCTCCTTGTTCTTCAGCCCGTACCGCCCGACCAGATCACCCTCCGCGGCGATCCGTTCGCCCTGGAAGGGGTGGTTCGGGGTCTCGTAGAGCTTCGTGTTGCTTCCAAGTGGCATTACTCAGCCTCCGCCTCGTCCTCCTCGGCCTGTTCCTTGATCGCCTCGACGTTCACGCCGATGGTCCCCTCGGAGCGAC
This sequence comes from Salinirubellus litoreus, assembly GCF_037335815.1. Lineage (NCBI taxonomy): Archaea > Methanobacteriati > Methanobacteriota > Halobacteria > Halobacteriales > Natronomonadaceae > Salinirubellus > Salinirubellus litoreus. Next base: position 3,012,945 of record NZ_CP147841.1, read on the forward strand.
CCGTGGACTTCGTCCGCTGACCGCGGACCTTCTGTCCGCGCTTGTGACGGACGCCCTTGTAGGAGTCGATCATCTGCATCCGGTTGATGTCCTGTCGGCGGGACATCTCGAGTTCGTTCCCGGTCTCGTGGGTCACCTCGCCGGTGAAGAAGTCGCTGCGGTGGTTGGTCATCCAGTCGGGTACGTCGTCCGCGTACCCCTCGACGCCCGCGACGATGTCGTCGATGGTGTCGTCGTCGAGCTTGCCGAAGACCGCACGGCGGTCCACGCCGGCCTTCTCGGCGATGAGACGGGCGGCCCGGTGGCCGATCCCGTTCATGTCGGTCAGCGCGCGCTCGACGCTCTTGGTGCCGTCGAGGTCGGTCTGACCGATACGGACGAAGTATCGGATGTCCTCCTCTTCCTCCTGTTCGTCTCCCTCTGGTTCTTCTGCACTCATGTCTCGTGTGTCAGCGTCGTGGCGGGGATTCGAACCCCGGAGGCTTGACGCCACTGAGTTAGCAACCCAGCGCCTTGGGCCAGGCTTGGCTACCACGACACGCGGTCTCGGTATCGTCGCCCTCTCGGACTCGGGACGCCGCGTCCCTGCATTCAACGCAGGCGCAACGAGTCCGGCGGCGCACTTAAGGACACCGGATACGCCCCGGCGTGCGAGCGTCTCGCTCACCTGCGCGGACGGTCGCTCGGATCCCCGAAGAGGGCACTCCTGCGACCGGTATCGGGGCGTGTCCTCGCGGCGCGAGCCGGGACGAACCGGGGCCCGAGCATTTGCAGGCCGCGTGGATAACCGGCTTCCGGGTCAAACGCAGACGCCATGTTTGGACTACTCTCGAACGGTGAGAGGTCGGGCGGTCGCTCGTTCGTCACCTCGCCGCTGTTCCGTCTGGGCCGCGCGCTGTTCGGCGGGGTCCTCGCGTTCACGGCGATCGACAACCTCCGGAGCCTCGACCAGCGGACCGAGTACGCCGAGGCGAAGGGGGCACCGGTCCCCGAACTGTCGGTCCCCGGCGCGAGCGCGGGGCTCCTGCTCGGGGGCCTCGGGGTGCTGCTCTGGCGCGTTCCCGCACTGGCCGCGGCGGCGGTCGCCGGCTTCCTCGCCGGCACCACGCCCGTGATGCACGACTTCTGGAACCTCGACGACGAGGAGCGAAAACAGCAGGAGACCACCCACTTCCTGAAGAACACCGCGCTGTTCGGTGCGGCGCTGGCGTTCCTCCGGTTCGGTCGGCGGGACGGGCGGTAACGCCGTCGAAACCCAGTCAGCCCCGGTCGCGCTCCAGGGTTCCCCGCTCCTTGATCCGCATGACGTTCCGCACGCTGACGTAGATGTCCTCGGGGGTCGTCTCCTCGTCGGGGTCGTAGAGGTCCGACACCCGGTAGAGGAACGCCGCGACGTGCTCGCTCTCCGAGCTCTCCCCCCGTACTTCGTCGGCGATCTCGCGGAGGAACGCCATCCGTTCGGGATCCGGGCTCGGCTCCGCGTCGTCCCCGCTCATCGCCGTCCGCCTCCCCCGTCGGACACCCGACGCCGGTGGACGATCCCCTGCATGTCCGCCGTCTCGCGGACGAACTCGCGGAACGCCTCGCCCGTCTCGCCCTCCTCCAGGACGATCGGCGCACCCGAGTCCCCGCCCTCCCTGACCCTGGGGTCGAGCGGGAGCTCACCCAAAAATGGCATCCGGTTCTCCTCGGCGAAATCGCGGCCGCCGCCCTTCCCGAACAGGTCGTGTTCCTCCCCGCAGTTCGGACACCGGAACCCGGACATGTTCTCGACGATCCCCAACACTGGGGTGTCGTGCTTGCCGAACATCCGGAGGCCCTTCCGGGCGTCGTCGACCGCGACCTCCTGGGGCGTCGTCACGACCACCGCACCGGAGATGGGGACCGACTGGAGCATCGTCAACTGGGTGTCGCCCGTCCCCGGGGGCAGGTCGACGACCATGTAGTCGAGCGCCCCCCACTCGACGTCCTCCCAGAGCTGCGTCAGGACCTTGTGGACCATCGGTCCACGCCAGATGACGGGGTCGTCCTCGCCCACCAGAAACGCCATGCTCATGAGTTTCATCCCGTGTTTGACCGGGGGCCGCATCCGCTCGTCCTCGGTGACGGTCGGTCCCTGATCGGCCGCGAGCATCCGGGGGACGTTCGGCCCGTAGATGTCGGCGTCGAACAGACCAACGCGCGCGCCCATCTGCGAGAGCCCGGCGGCGAGGTTCACCGCCACCGTCGACTTGCCGACGCCGCCCTTCCCCGACGCGACGGCGACGAGGTTCTTCACGTCCGGGAGGACGTCCTCCTCGGGTGGGAGACCGCGGTCGACGCTCGCGGTGAGTTCGACCTCCAGCCCCTCGTCGGCCAGGAGCGAACGGACCTCCTCGGCGATGTCCGTCTCGGTGGGGGAGTACGGCGCGCCGAGCGCGAGGTCGACGCGCACGGTTCCCCCCGAGACGTCCACGTCGTTCACCAGACCGAGCGAGACGATGTCTCCCTCCAGAGCCGGGTCCTCGACCGACGAGAGCAGGTCGACGACGTCGTTCTCGTCCATGCCCGCGGTAGCCCGAGCGACTCGAAAAGGGTTGTGACACCCGCCCGCTCGCCAGCACCCGCTCCCCGGCTAAAATATATTTTAGCTAACATATATTCGTCCGAGCGCCCTACCCGACGCCGATGAACGGACAGCACGACCCGCTCGCCGACGCGGCGGGCGGGGCACCGACGTACAGCACCGGTACGACGACGGTCGGCGTCGTCGCCGAGGAGGGAGTGATCCTCGCCACCGACCGGCGGGCGAGCCTGGGCGGCCGGTTCGTCTCGAACAAGCGCACCGTGAAGATCGAACGGGTCCACCCGACGGCCGCGATCACCCTCTCGGGGTCCGTCGGGGGCGCGCAGGCGTACGCCAGACAGTTGCGAGCGCAGACGCGGCTCTACGGGACCCGGCGGGGCGAGCCCATGGGGATGGACGCGCTGGCTACCGCCGCGGGGAACACCCTCCGCGGGCTCCCCGTGAGTCCGCTGCTCGGTGGCACGGACGAGGAGGGCCCGCGGCTGTTCCAGCTCGACGCCGCCGGCGGCGTCCTCGAGGACCGGTACGCCGCCACGGGCTCCGGGACGCAGGTCGCCATCGGGGCCGTCGAGGGTCGGTACGACCCGGAGATGGGGACCGACGCGGCCGCCGCGCTCGCCGCGGACGCCGTCGCCGCGGCCAGCGAGCGCGACACCGCCTCGGGCAACGGGATCGCGCTCGCCCGCATCACCGTCGAGGGGGTCGACCTCCGGGAATACGACGACGCCGACGCGGTCGCGGCGGAGGTGGCGTGATGCAGGGGAACCAGCAGCAGGCCTACGACCGCGGGAGTACCATCTTCTCGCCGGACGGGAGACTGTACCAGGTCGAGTACGCCCGCGAGGCCGTGAAGCGCGGCTCGCCGACCGTCGGCGTCCGAACCCCCGAGGGGATCGCGCTCGCCGCCGCCGGGCGGACCCGCTCGTCGCTCCAGGTCCCCGAGAGCGTCGAGAAGATACACGAGGCCGACGCGCACGTCGGCATCGCCACCGCGGGCCACGCCGCCGACGGCCGGCGACTGGTCGACGTCGCCCGGCGCGAGGCGCAGGTCGAGCGGCTCCGCTACGATCAGCCGGTCGGCGTCGAGACCCTCACCAAGACCGTCACCGATCACGTCCAGGAACGCACCCAGACCGGCGGCGCTCGGCCGTACGGCGCGGCGCTGCTCGTGGGCGGCGTCGACGGCGGCCCCGGTGGCACTCCTCGATTATTCGAGACCGACCCCTCGGGGACGCCGTACGAGTGGCGGGCGGTCGCCATCGGCGGCGACTCGGGCGAGATACGCGACTACCTCGAAGCCGAGTTCGACGCCGATCTCTCGCTCGACGAGGGCGTCGATCTCGCGCTCTCGGCGCTGGCCGAGTCGGGAGACGGGGGGCTCGATCCCCGGAGTACGAGCGCGGCGACGGTCCCCGTCGAGACCGGCGAGTACGAGCGGACGAGCGTCGGGACGATTCGCGAGCGGGTCGAGGCGCTTGGCCTCGACGCCGCGAGTTGAATCCTCGCTCGCTTCGCGCCCCTACGCGTTGGTGTAGACGACGATCCGGGTGAGGTGCTCCTCCTCGTCGTCGAACTCGAAGACGTCGCAGAACGCCGTGTCGATCGACTCGCCCTCGTGCTCGCCGGTCACCCGTCCCTCGGCGGCCGACCCGTTCGCGGCGTGCATCCGGGTCTCCACGTCGTGGACGGTTCCCCCGAACGGGCGTAGCTCCTCGAAGTACCGGCGGACGCCGTCGGGCCCGTGGAGCGGCTCTATCCCCACGGACTTGTACGTCACGCCCGGTGCGAGGTACGGCTCGACCAGCGAGAACTCCTCCTCGTCCAGCGCGCTGAAGTAGGCGTCTATCAGTTCGTCCCGTCGCTCGGTGTCCATACCACCCCTCTCCCGTCGACTCACATAAGGATACCCGGGCGGGGACGGGTCGCTGTCGACACCACCCCGCCGGCCTCAGGCCGTCGCCGATCCCGGCCCGGTCTCGGCGTCGCCGGTCGCCGTCTCCTCCCCCGTAGCCGTCTCGGGCTCGGCGTCCCGGCCGGCTTCCGCGTCGGCCATGGGTACCGTCTCGACCGTCCCGGACGCGTCGTCGTCACCGCCCGCGCGGTCCGTGTGGACGACCGAGAGGTCCCGTCCGAGGTAGAGCGCGAGCGTCTCGTCGTCGAGCGTGGCCGAGACGCGGACGGCGAGCGGGTCCGTCGAGACCACCCGCTCGCGCCACTCGGGACCCACGTTCCAGATCGGGCGCTCCCGGAGGTCGACCCCGTGGTCGTGGAAGAACGACACCACGGCCGGGTGTGAGAGCGCGGTGAGCGTCACGGGACAGCCGAGCGCGTACCCGCAGGACGAACAGTCGAGGCTCGCGAGCGCCCGGGGCGGTGCCCCCTGTGTGTCGCTGTCGTCCGTCCCGCCCTCGTCGTCCGCGCCGCCCTCCTCGCCCGTCAGGTCGACGCGACCCTCGACCCGTCCGCCGCACTCCGGGCAGTTCCCGTCGGCCATCAGCCCGATGCGGTGGCGGTGGTGCCGGTCGAACGCTTCCGGGAGGGCGTCGGCGTCGTGGCTCCTGAACCCACCGGGAGGAAACGGCAGCGCGAGCAGTTCGCGGTCGCAGGCCCCGCAGCCGACCGTCGCGACGTTGTCGGTCACGCGGAGCGAGAGATCCGTCCCCTCACAGAGCGGGCATGGCTCGTCCAGTTCCACGGGTTCGCGGTCCACGCTGTCGGTGTAGGTCCCGGCGGCGAGCCCGCGGCCGACCTGCAGGCCCGCGTAGGTGAGTTCGTACGTCTCGTCGTCGCGCTTGCGGAGGTACGGGCCGACGAGCTGTCGAAGGTGGTAGGCGAATCCCGCCGTCGTGGACTCCTCGGTGGCCTCGAACAGCGCCGAGAACGTCCGCGTCGTCGGCCGGAGGGTGCCCTCGTCGGTCTCGAACATCGCCCGGAGGACGGCGACCCGTGTCTCGTTGCCGAGCGGCTTGAACGCGTCACTGGCCGTCTCGGGTCCCACGTAACCGTCGCCGGCTTCGTTCACGGTCCCGCTAGCCGATGGGAGTGCATAAGCCTCCCGCCCCTAGCCCTCCTCAGCCGCGTCACGACGCTGACGTAACCGCTAGAAGTTACATCTCCCCCGCCGTCCCCCACGAGGTTAAGTCCCTTCGCGGGCTCCTTCCAGGTAATGCTGGAGGACGAGTTCGGTCGAGAGGTCACCGGGGTCCGTATCTCCCTGACCGACCGGTGTAACTTCGACTGCGTCTACTGTCACAACGAGGGGCTCGGGGACACGCGGGGGCCGATGGACCCCCGGGACAACGAGATGTCGACCGACGACGTCGTCCGGTTCCTGGAGGTCTGCGAGGAGTTCGGCGTCCGGAAGGCGAAGTTCACCGGCGGCGAGCCGATGCTCCGGGACGACCTGGAGGAGATCATCCGCCGTACGCCGGACTCCATCGAGACCTCGCTCACCACGAACGGGACATTCCTCCCCGGCCGGGCGGAGGCGCTCGTCGATGCCGGCCTCGAGCGCGTGAACGTCTCGCAGGACGCGCTCGATCCCGAGGCGTTCCGCGAGGTCACCAAGTCCGGAGCCTACGACGACGTGATCGAGGGCGTCCTCGCGGCGGTCGACGCCGGGCTCGACCCCGTGAAGCTCAACATGGTCGTCTTCGAGGCCACCGCGGGGTACGTCCCCGAGATGGTCGAGCACGTCGCCGAGAACGACGGCCTCCAGCTCCAGCTCATCGAGTACATGCCCGAACTCGCCGGCCGACCGGAGTGGGCCGTCGACATCGAGCGGGTCCACGGCTGGCTCTCCGATCAGGCCGACCGGATCGAGAACCGCGAGATGCACCACCGCACCCGGTACTGGGTGGACGGCGGGATGGTCGAGATCGTCGATCCCGTCGAGAACCCGGAGTTCTGCGCCAACTGTCACCGGGTGCGGGTGACCCACGAGGGCTACCTGAAGGGCTGTCTCAACCGGAACGACGACCTCAAGCCGATGGGCGAGATGACCAGGCCCGAGATCCGCGAGGCGTTCCGCGAGACCGTCGCCGACCGCGTCCCGTACTACGGCGAGTACATGGTGAAGAACGACGACGGCGAGTGGGTCGTCAACGAGGAGTACCTCTCGACACCCGCCCCCGCCGGCGACTGATTGCGCGTCCCGCCGCGCCTCGACCCTCCACTCTCACCCCCCGACCCTGCCTTCCACGACGTCGATGACCTACGGCTTCGGGAGCGGGTTCTCCATCCCCGTGGTCACGATCCGGTCCATCGCCCCCGTCCAGAGTTCGTCCGCCCGGTTGCTCTCGCCGCGCGCGGCCGCCGTCGCCGCCTCTATCTGCGTGGTGTACGCCTCCCGGAGCGGCCCGCAGCGCCGGCGGATGGGGAGCGCGTAGGCCTGGAACGCCTGTGCGCCGTCGGCCTTCGCCCGCGCCAGCCGCCGGTGGGCCTCTCCCACCCGCTCGGCGGCCGATCCGAACTGCTCTCTCGCTCTGTCGTGTTCGCCCGCGTCCATCTCGTCGATACCGGCCTCGTCGAGACGGACGGCCTCGGCGAACGCACCGAACCCCCTCGCGACGTCGGCCCAGGGGCCGGCGACGCCGGAGAGGACGGTCCCGTCGCGATACCACGCCCTCGGAACGAGCCGCGGGATCGAGACCTCGCCGGCGTCCCGGACCGGGACGGCCGCCTCTGCGACCGCCTCCCCGTGGTCCTCCCACGCGGCGATGGCCGCCGCCGCGCGGTCGGCCCGCTCGCTCGCGTCGGCCCACTCCGCTCCGTAGCCGTAACGCTCGAAGCGCCACTCCGCGCGGAAGGCCCGCCGGACCGATGCGTAGAGCGCTACCCCCTCGCGGGCGAGGTCGAGCGCCGCACGGAGCCCACGAGCCTCGGTGTCCTCCTCCGCCGTCCCGATCCGGTCGAGCGCGGTCGTCGCCGCGGACAGTTCCTCGCGGACGCGCTCGTGGTCCGACGCCCGAAACCGGTCCGCCGAGACGTGGATGTTCTCCGGGCCGACCGGCCGCATCTCCCGGAGTTCGTCGAACGCGACCGCGAGGTGCTCGCGCGCCGATTCGGTAGCCGTCCCGGTCGCGTCGCCCCCGGTATCCTCGACTCCCGCGGCCGCGCCGGTGGTAAGCGACGGGGAGGGGGTGTCGGTCGCCGCCATCGTTTCCGGCCGAGCGGTCGACGTGGGTGTCGCGCGATCATCGCTTCGGTCGCGTCCGTCGTGCCCGCGGGTGCTACACCCTCCGAGCGTCGCGACGGCCGCACCGACGAGCAGCTCCCTGCGTCTCATATGTGCCCGACGATGCGTCCGCCCTGCGGACTGTGCCGGGACCGCCCGTCGGCGTCCGATCCCCCGCTATCCCCTCCGGTCCCGCCCGAGCTATGCGTCCCGCCGCCGTCGTTGTCGTCGTCCCTGTCGTTCACGTCGCTCACCTCTCGGTCCGACCCCGACTCACTGCCGGAGTCGGTGTCACCGTCGTCGTGTCCCCCGCGATCCGTATCCGACGTCTCCGATCCGCCCGACTGCTCCGCCCCGCCACTATCCGAATCCCCCGCGCCGGATACGCGACGGGAGTACTCCGCGACCCTGTCGTGCCGGTTCTCCGCGTCGATCGACGTCCCGGCGAAGGCCCCTTCGACGGTCCGGGCGGTCGCCTCCGGTTTGGAGGCGAGTCCACCTCCACCTCCGTCGGGACGGCCGTCGCCGGGGATCGTGTGCTTGAACGCTTCGGCCGCGTCGGCGTGCGGATCGACGTTCACCGTGTCGCCCTCCGTGCGGTATCGCTGGTCCCAGTCGGCGGCGTTCACCGCACCGTCACCATTGAGGTCGTCCTCGACGGTCCGGCCGTTCAGCGTGAACGCCTCGACGTTGTCGACGCTCGCCCACCGGGCGGAGGTGTGGCTCCGGACGGGGTCGTCGCTGAACCCGTAGGTGTCGGCCTCGTCGTGTGGCGACTCCGCCGCGGTGCCGTAGTCGGTGCTCGTATCGTTCGCCCTGAGCCCCCGCAGGCGGGACTCGGTCGTCCGCCGCCAGTGGAGGTCGATCTTCTCGTTCCGCCTGAACTCCTCGATGTGCGAGGCCGCCACGTTCAGCGAGACCACCTCACCGTTCTCGCGGACACACCGGGGCGAGTAGGGGTGCCGTCCGTCGCGGTGTCGATCCTTCGTGAAGTAGCACGTCACGTCCGTGGTGTCGACGCCGACCTCCGTCCGGTTCCAGCCGATGCCGGTGAGGGTTATGGAGTCGGTGACCGACGCTCCGTCCTCGTCGGTGACGGTCACCCGGACGGTCCGACTGGAGCCGTCGGTCGGCACCGTCACCCGGCGGCCGGGCGACCACGAGGTCGAGACGACGCGACCGTCGGGGTCGTCGGCGTCGGCCGAGAGCGTCAGGCGCTGGCCCGGGGAGATCGATCCCGGATCGACGATCTCGACGTCCGGGCGCTCGTTGTCGACCGGTTCGACGATCACCTCGAGTTCGGCCCCGGCCGACCGGCCGCGGGCCCCTTCGACGGCGACCCGGGTGGTGTACGCCCCGCCGGTCTCGAACACGAGCGTGTGGCTCCGCCCCGTGTCGCCGCCCTCCCAGTCGTAGGTCCGCTCGCCCGTCAGCCCGCTGGTCCGTGCGGTGTAGGTGTAGCTCCGCTCGGCCTCCACGACCGTCGGCCCCTCGATACCGACCGCGGGTCCGGGGACTGCGGCGTCCTGGGGGGTCACACACCCACCGGACGAGCCGGCCGTATCCGAACAGGCGGCCAGGGACGTCCCCCCGCCAGTGTCCGTGCCGCCCCCACCGGAGGTCGATCCCGAGGGGCCCGAACCGCCCGTGTCCGGACCGGTCGTCCCGTCGCCTCCGTCGCCGGGTTCGACGACGACGTACATCGTATCGGTCCCGGTGTTCCCGTCGCCGTCGGTGACGGTCAGGGTGACCTCGTACCGGCCGACGGCCACCGCCCGGAACGAACTGCGCGCCGCGCGCGGATCGGACGGTGTGACCTCCCATCCGTCCGGCGTGCGTACCCGCCACTCGTGGGCGACGACCCGCCCGTCCGGGTCGTACGACCCCGCGGCGTCGAGCCTGACCGTCTCGCCCTCCAGTACCTGCTGGTCGAGTCCGGCCTCGGCCAGCGGCGCGCCCCCGCCGGCCCCGTGTACGGGACCGACCGCGAGCAGCGCCGACAGGACCGTCGCGCCGAGGAGGACCGCGATACCCCGCCACCGAACCCCCGTCGAGTGCCCCACCACTCGGGACGGGCTTTCTTCGTTCTCGTTGATAAATATACGGCCAGTTACGCGTCGCGTGAGTGGGTCACTGACGCGTCGCTCCGATCTCAGTCACCGGCGACGTCGAGTTCGCCGCCGAGGTCCTCCAGCGACCAGCGGACGAGGCGTGCCTCCACCAGGTCGCGCCGGGAGTGGAGCGAGTCGGCGTCGTCGAACTCCGCCTCGACCCGCTCGGCGGCCTCGTACATCTCGCGTTCGAGCGGCCGCTGGTCGGGCTCCTCGCGCGTGTCGTTGAGCAGCGCCTCGAAGTCCTCCCGGAGGACGAACGACGCGCGGGCGACGTTGCACCGTCCGAGCGGGTTCAGACCCTTCTCGGCGACCAGGTCCTCGACCAGCCCCCAGTCCGAGGCACAGAAGTGGATCGACACCTCCCCCTCGATGTCGCGCCAGGCGATGGGCCCGGAGTGTTTCATCAGCTGGACCGCTCGGGGCGGGAGGTCGATCCGGGTACTGGTCTCGGGGTCGCCGCAGAGACAGCACGGCTGCTCCGTCTGCCCGGTGTACATCGGTGGAACGGAGGGCCGCGAGAGGTATGGCTCCTGTGTCCCCGGCAGTCCGTTCGTCGGGACGCGGCGGCTACCAGGCGAACGAGCCATATCGGTTCCGTGGTCGTGATGCAGGCGCTCTCGAAGCGCTACGACTGGGTCAGGGGTGGACGAGTTCGATGCGATAACTATGGAACGTGGGCTGGCCGGCCTGGCTCGGTTCGAAGGGCGCGGATAGTGTCGCGGTGTCCGGACCGTCGCCCGTGTTCATGGGTGCCTGTTCGTGTACCTCGTAGAGTGTCTCCCCTTCCGCGTCCAGGAAGACGAAAAACACCCCGACGGGGCGGGGCGTGGCCGCCTCGGGGTTCTGGGCATCGATCTGCAGCCGCGCCGTGACGATCCACCGCCGGTCGTCCTCCGTCTCGATCAGGGTCGCATCGTGAGAGACGACCGACGCCTCCGTGATGTAGCTCTCGACCGATCCGGACCTCCCCGGCACCGGCGTCGGTGACGTCGGTGTTGGCGTTGGCGATCCCGGTGTGGGTGACGTCGACGACCTCTCGTCGGACTCCGCCGAGAGACACCCCGAGAGAGCCGTCCCGGCGGTCACGATACCTGCCACGAGCACGCGACGTCTGGAGGGCATAGTTCGGCGTCGGGTGGTGGCTCACGCCCGCTCGGTGGAATATTTTCCCCTCGAGTCCGACTGCCGAACACCGCCCCTACACTGCGCACGCCGATTCCGACGCGTCGCATCTACGATCCGCCGCATCCGTACGCCCGATGGCTCCCCCCTGCCCCTGTGAGAGGTCGCGACACCGTCCCGAACCATTTATCGCCGGCTGAGGGGAAAGGGGCGGTATGGACACCGCCGAGCGGACGCGTCTCGTCTCGCGGTTCACGCGGGAGGTCGTCACGGAGGAGGAGCTATCGGCGCTCTTCGAGGAGCGCGACTCGCCGACGGCCTACATCGGCTACGCCCCGACCGGCGAGATGCACATCGGCCACTTCACCACGATGCGGAAGCTCGCGGACTTCATCGAGGCCGGCCTCGACGTCACCGTGCTCGTCGCGGACCTCCACGCCCACCTCGACGACGAGAAGTCGCCGTTCGACCTGCTCGACGCCCGGACGGAGTACTACACGACGGCCATCGAGGCGATGATCGAGGCCGCCGGCGCGGACCCCGAGGGCGTGACGTTCGTCCGCGGACAGGACCTCGAACTCACGCCCGAGTACACGCTCGAACTCCTCCGGATGGCCGCCGAGACGACCCAGAACCGGGTCAAACGGGCCGGAAGCGAGGTCGTCCGCCAGTCCGAGGACCCGAAGGTCGGCGGGCTGATCTACCCGCTGATGCAGAGCCTCGACGTGAAGGCGCTCGACGCCGACATCGCCTACGGCGGGATCGACCAGCGCGGCATCTACATGCTCTCCCGGGAGATCCTCCCCGAACACGGCCACGACAAGCCCGTCTGTGTGTTCGCGCCACTCCTCTCGGGGCTCACCGGGGGGAAGATGTCCGCCTCCGAGGAGGGGTCGAAGATCGCGCTCACCGACGACGACGCGGCCATCGAGGAGAAGATCCAGGGGGCGTACTGCCCCGCCGGAGAGGTCGAGGACAACGGCGTCCTCGAGTACCTCCGCTACCTCGTCTTCCCGGTTCTCGGGGAACACGAGGAGCCGCTGGTGGTCGAGCGACCCGAGGAGTACGGCGGCGACCTGCGCTACACCGCGTACGACGACCTCGAAGCGGACTTCGTCTCGGGCGAGCTCCACCCCGCGGACCTCAAACCCGCGGCGGCCGGGGCCATCTCGACGGTAGTCGACCCGGTCCGCGAGCGCCTGCTCGCCGAACCCGAACTCCTGGCCGACGCCTACCCCGAGAAGTACGGTTCGAACTGACCCCGGGGGTCGGGGCTTCAGCGGCCAGCAGACCCGCCGAACCCGTTCTTTCACCCTCTCCTCGCCGCGCCCCGGGCGTCGTCGGTGAGGTAGCCCGTGGCCCCGCCGAAACCGGCTCCGATACCGGCCCCGGCCGGGCCGAACGGGTCGACCGCGGTGCGGGGGTCGGGAACCGCCTCAGAGCCAGTCGTCGGCCCAGCGTTCTATCTGGTCGAACACCGGGCAGAGCGACCGCCCTTTCTCCGTCAGCCGATAGTAAGTGGCGACGGGGGCGTCCTCCTCGAGCCGGCGGTGGACGAGCCCGCTCTCCTGGAGGTCGTCGAGGACCCGCGAGAGGGTGCGGGAGCTCGCCTCGGTCGATCGCTTGAGCTCGTTGAACCGCTTCTCGCCGTCCTGGAGGTCGTGGAGCACGACCAGCCGCCACTTCGAGCCGATCTGTTCCATCGACTCGACGACCGGACACGCGCTCTCGACCGGGTGGCTCTCCTCGACGCCCGTGGATGACTGGGGTGACATCGTCGCTATCTGGTACCACCGTTGTCCGGGAACCGATATATAGGTTCGGATCCGTACCAGGTAACGTAATGAAACCATCACTCGATCGGCGATCCGGGGACGGTACGGGGGCTCTCGCGGCGAGCGGGGTGGCCGCGTGAGCTACCTCGCGCTCCAGGCGGGGGTGTTCGCCGCTCCCGGTTCCGCGGAACTGTTCCTCCTCGCGCGCGTGCTGTTCGGCGGCGTGCTGGCGTTCATGGGGCTGAACCACTTCACGAACCTGGGCGACATGGCGGGGTACGCGGGGTCGAAGGGCGTTCCCGCCCCGAATCTGGCGGTGGCGTTCACGGGCGGACTGCTCGTCCTGGGCGGGCTCTCGGTGATCGTGGGCGCGTTCGTCGTCCTCGGGGCAGGTGCGCTCTCGGTGTTCCTCCTCGCCAGCGCCGTGGGGATGCACGACTTCTGGACCGTCGAGGACCCCCAGCAGCAACAGACGGAGATGACGCAGTTCCTCAAGAACGTTTCACTGGCTGGGGCCGCCGTCGGCCTCCTCGCGCTCGGCGGGGTCGCCTGGCCGTACTCGGTCGGCGTCGGTCTGTTCTGAGCCGAGATCACGGGACGGGGATCCGGTGACCGACCTTCGCGGATCCCACGAACGTCCAGGTTCGTCCGCCGGCCGATCCGTTCGCCCGGGCACGGATCCGGTCCGACCGGCCCGCTATCCGGGTATCGTCGGACGTCCGGCCGCCGTGTGTCGGCCGGAGAGCCGACGGTGTGCGTTGGTAGTATTTAGCACCCACGCATGGAATGCAATAACTGTATAAGGGATGCCTAAGAACCCCCTATTATGACGCACACGTGTAGAACCTGCAAGCGGACCTTCGGGTCCGAACTCCAGCTCGAGCTCCACAAGGACAAGTGCTCGGACGAGACGCTCGTCTGCAGCCAGTGTGGCGAGAAGTTCTCCGAGCGACGGGCCACACGGGACGGCTGGCACTATCGATGCCCGAACGAGGAGTGTGAGGGTGCCGGCCTCGGCGAGGACCTCAGGTCCGTAGGCGACTTCACCGTCGCACCGACCCGGTAACCAGGCACCGAGACGGCGACCGACCCGACGACGGCCAGGGCTGGCCGAGCGCGTGTGCGATCCCGCTCAGTCCCCGTTCTCTACGGCGAGTTCTGCGATCCGTCCCAGCGACCGCCGACAGACCGGCGCGTAGCCGGCGGCGAGCACCGGTAGTTCGAAGACCGCCAGCGCGCCGTTCGCCTGCGCTTCCACCCGGTGACCCGTGGCCGGGATCCCGGCGACGTCCCAGGTCCACCGGCGGTCGCGACAGGTCCGGACGGTGAACGGCAGCCAGAGCCCTCCCGGAACCCGGACCCGGCCGGTCGATCCCTCGCGGACGAACCGATCGGAACACTCGACGTCGGTCACCGAGGGCCCCCATCGCGGCCACAGTTCGGTGTCGGTCAGCACCGCCCAGACCCGGTCGGGGTCGGCCGCGACGCGCCGGGCGACCTCCAGCCGTCGCCCGTCGGGTGTCCGTGCGAGTCTCACGTCCCGGACCTGGGCGGGCGACGCCAAGAGCTACCGGATCGGGTGCCGGGCCGCCTTCGGTCGACTCCACGGCTGAACGGGTGTCAACGTTTAGGCGAGGGCTGTCCGTCTCGCCGACGAGCAGATGATCGAGGTCGAGGGGCTGCGCAAGGAGTACGGCGGGTTCGTCGCCGTCGAGGGGAGTTCCTTCGCCGTGGAGTTCGGCGAGGTGTTCGGCGTCGTCGGACCGAACGGCGCGGGCAAGACGACGACGCTGAAGATGCTCGCCGGGCTGGTCGAGCCCACCGCCGGAAGCGCCCGCGTGGCGGGGTACGACGCCGGCGACGACGAGATGCGCCGACACCTCGGCTTCCTCCCCGAGGAGTCCCCGCTGTACGAGGAGATGACGGCCCGCTCGTATCTGCGCTTCTTCGCGGACCTCTACGGCGTCGACCGGGCGACGGCCGACGAGCGGATCGAACGGACGCTCGACCGGCTCGACCTGGAGTACCGCGAGCGGGCACTCGGCGACGTCTCCAAGGGGATGAAGCGGAAGGTCGCCATCGCCCGCTCGCTCGTCAACGACCCCAACGTGCTCGTGTACGACGAACCCGCGTCGGGTCTCGACCCGCTCACCACCAACTACGTCGTCGAGTTCACCCGCGGGCTGGCCGACCGTGGCAAGACGGTCGTCTTCTCCGCGCACAACCTCTACCACGTCGAGTCGGTCTGTGACCGCATCGCCATCATGAACGGCGGCCGGATCGTCGCCCAGGGCCCGGTCGAGGCGCTCCAACGCGAACACGGCACCACCGAGTACCACGTCTACACCGACGTCGCCCTGGAGGGAGCCGAGCGCGAGAACGGGCACTACCGGCTGACCGTCGACTCGATGGAAGGGGTCGAGGGGGTTCGCGAGCGGCTGTCGAACGGCGAGGGACGGGTGGTCGACATCCGGACCAGCGAGTCCTCCCTAGAGGGGGTGTTCCTCGACCTCGCCTCGCGAGACGTCGGCCCGCGGTCGGCCGACGGGCAGGGGGCGGACCCCTGATGGCCCCCTGGCTCCGACCGCGTGTCGTCGCCCGGATCGCCCGCTGGGAGGTCTTTCGGGGTGCCGGGCGGCTCGACCGCCGGACGCTCGGCGTCTACCTGTTCGGGCTCGTCGTGCTGGTCGCCGCGCTCCCGCTCGCGGCGGGGTCGGGATTCGCCGTCGACGAGGGCATCTACCGGGTCGGCGTCCCCGGGGAGTCACCCTACCGCGACGTGGCCGAAGCGGACCCGACGTTCGTCGTCCGAGGGGACGGGGAGGCGGCCGCCGCGGACGGTCGGCTGACCGCGGACGAGGGCTACGAGCTCGTGTTCGTCGAGGGAGGTATCCTGCTGGCGACCGAGGGCGGCGAGCCGACGGCGAAGTCCCGGGCCGCGCTCGCGGCACTCCGGCGATCGGTCGGGACGTACAACGACCGCCTGATGGCCGACGAGCCGAACGCGACCGCGGCGTTTCCCGTGGACGTGACGCTCCGCTACGTCGAACGCGAGCGCGACCGCGCGACCGGGGCCGGAGGCGATCCGCGTGGCGGCGGGAGCGGTGACGGCGGCGGACCCGCGCCGAGGGGCAGCGGTGACGGGCAGTCGGGGAGTGCCGGCAACGGCGGCTCGGGGTCCTCCGGCGGTCCCTCCCCGCTCGGCGTCGACCTCTTCGGTACCGGTACCTCGACCGGCTCGCCCTCCGACATCGCGCCGCCGTTCCCCTTCCAGTCGCTCGTGCTCGCGTTCGCGTTCCTCCTCCCGCTCAACTTCGTCGTCCAGGCGTACTCCTCGTCGGTGCTCCGCGAGCGCATCAACCGCCGGGGCGAGCTGCTGCTGGTCGCGCCGGTCTCACCGCTCGAAATCGTCGCCGGGAAGACGCTCCCGTACCTCCTCGCAGCCGTCGGCCTCGCGGCGGCCGTCACCGCCTTCGTCGGCGGCAGTGCGCTGTCGGTGCTCGCGGTCGGCTCGCTATCGTTGCTGTTCCTCGGGGCCGCGTTCCTCGGTGGGATGTTCGCGCGGTCGTTCAAGGAGCTCACGTTCGTCGTCGTCACCGTCTCCGTGGGGCTGATGACGTTCGCGTTCGTCCCGGCCATCTTCACCGACGTCGACCCGCTCGCGCTCATCTCGCCGCTCACCCTCGTCGTCCGCGACCTCACGGGGACGGCGGTCGCACCGTCGGGGATCGCGTTCGCCACCCTCCCCTCGACGCTCGCCGCCGCGGTGCTGTTCGGGCTCGGCCTCGGCGTCTACCGCGAGGAGGACATGTTCACCCAGCGCCCGGTCCACCTGAAGGCGCTCGACACCCTCGGCGGCCGGATCCGCTCGCCGCGGAGTCTCGTGGCACTCACCGCGGTCCTCATCCCGTTCGTCTTCGTCGCCGAACTGCTCGCCGTGGCGATGCTGTTCGCGCTCCCCGGCGGGCTCTCGATACCGATCCTGCTGGTCGTCCTCGCCGTCGTCGAGGAGCTCGCCAAGTCGATCCCGGTCCTCGCGGGGTTCGTCGACGGCCGGTACCCGCGGACGAACCGGGCGGCCCTGCTCGCGGGGGCGGCGTCCGGACTGGGCTTCTTCCTCGGCGAGAAGCTCACGCTCCTCGCCCAGCTGGTCGGGCTCCCCGAACTCCGCGCGGGGAGCGCCGCGTTCGGGGTCGGTGCGGGCGTCGATAGCCCACTCCTCGTCGGCGCACTGCTTCTCGCCCCGCTCGCGCTCCACGTCGTCACGGCGAGCGTCTCCGCGCTCGGGGCCGCGAGGGGGACGAACGCGTGGCTCACCGCGACGGCGCTCGCCGTCCTCGTCCACGTCGGCTACAACCTGACGGTGGTGAGCGCCCTTGTCTAACCCCACCCGCGGACGGCTCGTCGTCGGTCGGCGCGAACTCGCCTCGCTCTCCCGGGAGAAGACCATCGTCCTCGCGCTGGTCATTCAGCTGTTCGTCGCGGGGTTCTCCTCGTTCCTCGTGGTGGGGCTCACCTCGCTCTACAGCCCGGCGTCGGTCTCCGCCGGCGGCGTGGAGGTCGCAGTGGTGGGCGATGCCGGCGAGGGGTTCGTCGAGGCGGCCGAGGCGACCGACGGGCTCCGCCCTCGGCGTTACGACGACCGGGCGACCGCGACCGAGGCGTTCGAGGCCGGCGTCGTCGACGCGCTCGTCGAGGCTCGAACACAGGAGGGGCGGGTCGACGTGACCGTGACCGCCCCCGAGTCGGGCCTGCAGAAGACGCTGGTCGTCGTGCGGGTGCGATCGGCGCTCGAAGCGCTCGAACGGGCGGAGCGAGTCGACCGCGCGAACTGGCTCGACGCCGAGGCCGTCCCGCTTCCGCCGCCGGTCGACGCCAGCCCCTACCTCGGATTCACGTACACCGTGCTGATCCCGATGCTACTCCTGCTGCCGGCGTTCATCGTCGGCTCGGTCGCCGTCGACGGGATCACCGAGGAGGTGGAACGGGGCACCCTGGAACTCCTGCGGGTGACCCCGCTGTCGCTCGCGGCCATCGTCGAGGGGAAGGCCCTCGCGCTGGCGGCGCTGGGACCGGCACAGGCGCTGCTGTGGATCGGCCTCCTCTCGCTCAACGGCATCCCGGTCGCCAACGTCGTTCTCCTGGGGGTGTTCGTCGCCGCACTCTCGGTCGCCACGGTCGCGCTCGGCGTCGGCACCACGCTCGTCGTCGCCGACAGACAGCGCGCACAGCTCCTCTACTCGTTCGCCGTCCTCGGACTGCTCACCGCCGCGACGGCGTTCCCCGAGGGACCGACGTCGACCGCGGCACTGCTCG
The DNA here is from genome assembly GCF_037335815.1 of Salinirubellus litoreus. Taxonomy (NCBI): domain Archaea; kingdom Methanobacteriati; phylum Methanobacteriota; class Halobacteria; order Halobacteriales; family Natronomonadaceae; genus Salinirubellus; species Salinirubellus litoreus. The sequence goes on from NZ_CP147841.1 coordinate 3,031,014, forward strand.
CCATCGACAGCCCGGGGCCGCTCACCGACGCCGCCGTCCTCGGGTACGTACTGATCGCCGTCGCGCTCGCGCTCTCCGTGCGCTGGTACGTGGGTCGGGTCGACCCGGAGCGGCTGTAGGCTCCGGCTCCGGGGTGTTTCCCCCTGGTACGGAGAAGGGGGGTATCCCCGACGGTTCAGCCCCGGTCCCGAACCTCGTCGGCGACCCGCTCGATGGGCTCGGCCTCCTCCTCGCTGTACGCGACGAACCGGACGTCCCGGAGGTGTTCGGGCTCGAAGTCGTCGATGACCTCGGCGATGATCCGCGCCCCTTCCTCCAGGTCGAAGCCGGCGACGCCACAGCCGAGTGCGGGTATCACCAGCGACTCACAGCCCCGTTCGTCGGCCGCTTCGAGGGCGCTCCGAGCGGCGTTACGGATGCTCTCGGCCGTCGCCTGCCCGTCGCCGTAGTGTGGCATCGCCGCCGCGTGGATCACGTACTCGGCGTCGAGGTCGAACGCGTCGGTGACGGCCACCTCGCCGAGGTCGACCGGCCCCTCGGCCATCGCCGCCTCGTTCAGTCCCTCGCCGCCGCCCCGACGGAGCGCGCCGGCCACGCCCGACCCCATCCGCAGCGACGTCCCGGCGGCGTTCACGAGGGCGTCGGCCGCCTCCGCGGCGATATCGCCCCGTATCACGCTGAACTCCATACCGATCCGAGCGTCGCGACCCACTAAACGGTACGCGAAACGGCGGACAGAGATTTGTACGGGGAAGGGGAAGGAGGGGCAATGGCGGTGAGTAACCCGGAGTCGATCCATCCCGTCGACGCGACGGCGCTCCGAGAGGAGCTGTCCGACGCTGTCCAGGAACCGCTCCGGAGCCTCGTCGAGTTCGACGACGAGGATTTCAACGTCCTCTACGCCGACGACGTGACGCTCTCGTTCTACGACTCGGTCGAGCAGATGCACGAGCACTTCGAGCACATCCACGGGTTCGTCAACCTCGACCACATGGAGACCGACCTGTTCACCGAGGACCTGTTCCCGGTCTCCGAGGACGTCCACTACCTCGCAACCGGGCTCGACCTGTTCACGATGGTCCGGATCTACGTCGACGACTGCGCCTACTTCGTCTCGCTCGACCCCGACGGACCGGTCGTTCCGGCCGTCCGTGCGATCCGACGAGTCGTCACGGGTGGGTAGCCCTACACCTCCCGGGAGCTACCGACGCCGGTAGAGGATCGCCCCCAGCCCGACCAGCGGGAGTCCGAACACGAGCAGGTAGGGGGTCGCGTAGGCGATACCGACGACGAGCGTCCGCAGGGCCACGACCACGCCGTCGACGGAGTCGAGGAACGCGGCGAGGAGGCCCACCTCGTGGAACGCCGTCCGCTCGATCTCCAGCCGATCCGGACGGGGCTCGTGGAGTCGAACGGTGAGAGTCGACAGCGCGACGCGCTCCTCAAGCGAGCGGCGCTGGGCCTCCAGCCGTTCGATCTCGCCCTGGACCTCCGAGAGCTCGCGGCCCACTTCGAGCACGTCGTCGGTCTCGTTGGCCCGCTCGTAGAGCGTCCGGAGCCGGTCGCGCTCGGCCTCCAGGTTGTCGAGCCGGGCGTTCAGGTCCACCAGCCGATCGGTGACGTCCTGCGTGTCGGAGGTGGCCGACTCGACGGTCCCGATCTCCCGTGCCCCGTCGAACACCGCCGAGAAGTTCCCGCTCGGGACCCGGAGGACGAGCGTCCCCGACGTCCACGACCGGTTGCCCTCGCCGTGGACGGTCCGCTCGGTGCCGGCGACGAACCCACCCCGTTCGCGGACGAGCTCCCCCAGCGTCGACGTCGCGTTCTCGAACGACTCGACCTCCACCTCGACCGTTCCGGTCCGGATTATCGCCCGTCCCCGGGGCTGTGCGGCGATGCTCTCCCCGGCGGCGAACGACGCCTCCGCGGCCTGCTCGGCCGCATCCCCACCGTCGCCGCCACTGCCACCGTCACCGCCCCCTCCGCCGGCCTCGGCACCGGTCGAGAGGTCCGCCCCGTCCGCGGCGTTCCCACCGTCGCCACCACCACCGCCGTCGCCGCCCCCTGCCCCGCTACATCCGGCGAGGACGACCAGGACGACGAGCGCGACCGTCGCCAGCCGAGCGTGATTCCGTCGCATATCCCGTACACGGGAACCGGGAGGATACCCCTTGTGTAGGGCCAAAGAGCCGTTTGACTCACGATTGCAGGGACCGTCAGGCCGAAACCGGTTGGGCCCGTATCGATCGATATGGCACGCTCGGCGACCGGAGCGGACGGTCGGGATTCGGGAACGCGGCCGACGCCGACCCGTGGACTCCTCTCGATGACGTGGCGCGACCTCCTGTTCGCCCACTGGGCAGTGCCGGCCGAGACGGTCGCGGCCCGCCTGCCCGACCGGCTGTCAGTCGACACCTTCGAGGGGACCGCCTACCTCGGGATCGTCCCGTTCCGCATGGAGATCGGCCCCGCGGGGCTCCCGTTCCGGCTGACGTTCGACGAGCTCAACCTCCGGACCTACGTCCGCGGTCCCGACGGCGACCGTGGCGTCCACTTCTTCAACCTCGACGCCGACGACCGGCTTGGCGTCTCCGTCGCGCGCTCGCTGTTCCGGCTCCCCTACTACCGGGCCGAGACCGAGTTCCGCCGGGCCGGCGAGCGGGTCCACTTCAGGAGCCGCCGGACCCACCCCGACGCGCCGCCGGCGCGTTTCGCGGCGGAGTACGGCCCGGACGGGCCCGCCTTCACCCCGGAACCGGGCACCCTCGAGGCCTTCCTCGTCGAGAACTACCGCTTCTACACGATGGACGACGGGGGACGGCTCTACCACGGGGACATCGACCACGAGCCCTGGACGCTCCGGCCGGCGACGGCTGAGATCACCGGGAACACGCTGTTCGAGGCCAGCGGCTTCGATCACCCCGACGTCGATCCGATCCTCCACGTCGCCGATCCGATCCGGGTCACCGCCGGGCGGGTCCACCGGACGTGATCGGGAGCCGGTCGCCCCGGCTCGCGGCTCGGCGGAATCGGCCGGGGGCGATCGCCGCCCGTGGAACCCGCGGGGTTCTAAGTACGAGCGGGACCGAACGGGGACGATGAGCGACGGTGACGCCGAGCCGGACGAGGTGGGCGAGACCGATCCCGAGTCGGCGTCCGATCCCCCGGACCGATCGGTGCCGGGAGCCGACGGGGACGAACGGGCGTCGGAACCGGCGACCCGGGAGGGAGCCGCTCGAGGGGTGAGCGAGGGGGAGTCCAGGGAGCACAACGGTGCCGAGGAGGGTTCCACCACGGGGACCGAGCCCCTCTCCGCGAGCGACGGGACGGACGTCACCCCCGAGGAGATCGACGTCGACGAACTGACCGGACCGGTCCGCAAGCTCGACCCGCGGGTCAGGTACGTCTGGGTGCTCGGGTCGGTCGTCGGATCGCTGGTGCTCGCCGGTATCGCAGGGGTCGCGGGATTCCTCCTCCTCGATCGGCTGCTCGTCGGCCCGGCGATCTTCCTCGTCCTGCTGGCGCTGGGCGTGGTGATGGCGGTGCTCCGCTACCGGTCGTGGTCCTACGAGGTGCGCGAGGACTCGCTCTACCTCGAACGCGGCGTGCTGACCCACACCCGGACGGTCGTCCCCTACGTCCGCATCCAGCACGTCGACGCCTCACGCGGGCCGGTCGAGCGGACGCTCGGGCTCGCCACCGCGGTCGTCTACACCGCCGGCTCGCGGGGAGCCGACGTCTCGATCCCGGGGTTGACGACCGACCGCGCCGACGACCTCCAGGAGCGCCTGAAGCGCCTTGCCATCGCCGCCGAGGGCGAGGACGCCGTCTGATGGCCGCGAGTCGGCTCTCGCCGCTGTCGGTGTTCTACCGTGCCGGCGAGACGGTCATCCGGCTGGCGTGGGTGCTCGTCATCGCCACCGTCGGCTCGCGCTCGATGGGCGTCCCGACGGTCGCGGGGGTGGGCGTCGTCGCCGCCGGGTTCGTCCTCGCGCTGCTCTACCAGTTCGTCTACTGGCAGCGCTACGAGTACGAACTCACCGGTGACACGTTCGACATCCGGTCGGGGGTGTTCTCGCGGCGGACTCGCGAGATCCCCCTGGGACGGGTCCAGAACGTGGACTTACAGCGCAACGTCGTCCAGCGCGCCCTCGGGATCGCGGAGGTCCGCCTGGAGACGGCGGGCGGCTCCGACACCGAGGCACAGCTCCGGTTCGTCGGCGACGAGGAAGCGGGGCGGCTCCGGGACGCCATCTCGCGCCGGAAGCGCGGCACGGGGGAGGGCTCGGACGAACCGGAGCCCGAGCCCGACCTGCTGTTCGCCGTCACCCCCCGGGAACTGCTCATCCTGGGGCTGACGAGCGTCGACCTGCGGCTGCTCTCGCTGGCCTCGGTGTTCCTGCCCGTCGTCCTGCCCTCACTCACCGACGAGTTCGCCGACCCGCTGCTCTCCTTCGCCATGGCCGCCCCCCTGGGCGCGTTCGGACTCGTCCTCGCCGCCGCGGTGATCTCGGGGCTCTACTCGATCACCAACTACTACGGCTTCCGGCTCTCCCGGGCCGGGTCGGAGCTCCGATACGAACGCGGGCTCCTCCAGCAGTTCGCCGGGTCGATCCCCCTGGAGAAGGTCCAGACGCTCGCCGTCTCGGAGAACGTGCTCGCCCGGTGGCTGGGCTACGCCTCGCTGTCGGTCGAGACGGCAGGGTACGCGCCCGGGGACTCGAGCGGCTCGCAGTCGGCGGTCCCCATCGCCGAGCGCGACCGCGTGTTCGCGCTCGCCCGCTCGATCGACTCGTTCGGCGATCCCGACTGGCAGCGCCCGCCGAAGCGCGCCCGCACGCGGTACGTCGTCAGGTACACCGCGCTGGTGCTCGTCCTGACGGGGATCGCGTACGCGGTCGACCGCTTCACCGGGCTCTCCTACGCCTGGTACTACGTCCTCGTGGGGGTGCCGCTGGCACCCGTCGGCGCACACCTCAAGTGGCGCAACCTCGCCTACGCCGTCTGCGAGGACCACGTCCTCACCAGGGCGGGGTTCTGGTCGCGGGAGACCCGGGTGGTTCCCTACTACCGCGTCCAGACGGTCGTCCAGTCGGGGACGGTCTTCCAGCGCCGCCGCGACCTCGCGACGGTCCTGATCGACACCGCGGGCGGCGGCGGTATCACCGGGAACGACGCCCGCGCCATCGACATCGACGCGTCGGCCGCGACGGACCTCCGCGAGACGGTCAACGGCCGCCTGCAGGACTCGCTGACCGAGGCTCGCGCCGCCCGACGGCGACGGCGGCTCGAGTCGGTGATCTCCTCCGGCGGCCGAGGGTCGGGTGCGGGCGTCTCGCCGGGCGACTGACTCGTCCGGTCGACCCGGTGGCCGACCCGCTACTCGAACGACTGGATCTCGACGGTCCGTCCCTCCGGGTCCTCGGCGAAGAACTGGTAGATCGCGTAGGTCTCGTTGTGGCGCGGCCGATCGACCGCGCGGCCCTCGAGCCGCTCGAACGCCTCGTCGACCGCCTCACGCGAGGGGACGACGAACGTGAGCGTTCCGCCTACCTCGGGGTCCTCGCGGTCGCAGAAGCCGAACCGGAACCCCTCGTAGTCGAGTATCGTACAGTCGGGCTGGGAGAGCCAGACGCTCGCGTCGAGGCGCTCGGTGTAGAACTCGACCACCTCGTCGTGAGCCTCGCTCCGGAAGAAGACGATACCACCCGCGTCCATGTCGGCCGTCCCGGCTACGTCGACCATGTCACCCGTGCTCGTGGGCGACCGAAAGCCGTGTCGGTCCCGGGAGTCGGGAACCGGCGAACCGATCATACGTACCCGCCTCGTAGCCCCCTCCATGGAACGGATCGCGTACGTCGAGACGATCGGGATGACCGAGCACGAACTCGAGGACCACCTGCGCGGGGTCGAGACCGGCGTCCTCGCGCTCGCCGACGGCGGGGACGCCTACGCCGTTCCCGTCTCATTTCGCTACGACGACGGGCGGTTCCTGCTGCGGATGACCGACGACGGCGACAGCGAGAAGCTCGCGTTCCTGCGGGCGACCGAGAGCGCGACGTTCGTGGCGTTCGGCCAGGACGGGACGGACTCCTGGAGCGTGCTGGCCCGGGGTCCGATCGCCGAACTCGGGGACGAGGAGGCACGGGCGCTACGGGAGGATCCGGAGGCGTTCGGCGCGGTGCGGGTCTTCGACGAGGACCCCTCGGAGATCGACGTCCGCCTCTTCGAACTGGAGGCGGAGTCGCTCACCGGGCGACGGACGGCCGGCGTGGACGCGTGGCAGTCGCTCGTCGGGACGGAGGGTTCGACGGGGGAGGCCACCGACCCCGACACGGAGTGATCCGGACCCACCGGCGGTACCGTCCGGGGCACACAGTGGCGAGCCATCGTGGGACTCACGACAGGGACGGTCGAACTACGGCCGTGCTCCCCATCCCCGTGTCCCCGGGGACGGCGAGACGTCTTCCCCGGCACGTCGGCGAGCAGTCCCCCGGGCTCACTCATCAGAGCAGTCGGAGGATGCCGAGGTAGTCGAAGTCGAAGACGAACAGGTAGATCTGGGCGACGCCGGCGAGGGCGAGCAGCGAGCCCGCGAGCCGGGAGACGCGACCGGTGTTCCGCGAGAGCGTGCGGAGGAGCCCCGCCCGCCCGATCGCGGAGAGGAGCGTCACGGCGACCATCAGCGTCGCCATCCCGGCAGCGTAGGATCCGAGCACGACCGCGGCACCGAGGGGCCCGCTCCCGAGCGCGACCAGCGCGAGGCCGACGAATATCGGGGCCGTACAGCCGGCGGCGGCGACGGCGTAGACGACGCCGAAGAGGAAGAACCCGCCCGCGGAGCGCCGCCGTTCGGGGAGCCGGACGTGCAGCGTGGGGTCGAACCGGCCGCTCGCCATCGCCAGACCGAGGACGACGAGCAGGCCGCCGACGAGGAGTTCGAGGGTGGCGATGTCGGCGAGCGCACCGGCACCGAGCGAGGCGACCACGCCCGCGAGCACGCCGTAGACGACGAAGAACCCGAGCGAGGCGATCCCACCCACGCCGACCGCCCGCCCGAGCCGGGTCGGGAGGGGTGCCGTCTCGCCCCCGTCGCCCCGGCCGAGATAGTAGGCGACGTAGCCGGGGAGCAGCGGGAACGCGCAGGGCGCGAAGAACGTCGCCGCGCCGGCGGCGAACGCGAAGCCGATCCGCGACCCGTCGACGGCCATCAGGTCTCGGCCTCCTCCGCGCCGGCCTCGCGTAACTGCTCCGCCACGCTGTCGGCGGCCGCCAGTCCGACGTGTCGCCACAGATCGGTCCCCTCGGTGTCGAAGACGAGGAGGGTCGGTATCCGATCCACGCCGAACCGCTCGTTCGTCCGGAGTTCGGTGTCCGACGCGACGGGCCACGTACCCCGGTGCTCCCGCCAGAACTCCTCGATCGGGGCGTCCTCGCCCTCGTTCGTGATCGACAGCATGTGGATATCGGGGAACCGCTCGTGGATCTCGCGGAGCACCCCCATCTGTGGTTTGCAGGGCGCACACCACGTCGCCCACCAGTCCAGTAGGGCGACCCGACCGTCCGGAAGGACCGGGACCTGTCCTCCGGGCGACCCGGCGACGTCGTAGGTCCGGAGCGTCGCACTACCCTCCGATCGCCCGCTTGACCCGGCGATGGACGTACATCCCGCGAGGGTGACGACGCCGGCCCCGAGGCCCGCCCGCAGGAACGAGCGTCGCGTCGGGAGGGTCATACCCCCGGATGGGCGCCGTCGCCTCAAAGCGTCACGCCGGATGTGAGAAGGGGACACACAACCCCGGCGTGGATATGGGGTGCCCGTACCTGTGGAGTCGTATGAGACGTCGGCGCTACCTCGTCGGGGTCGGTACCGGCGGCCTGGCCGGCCTGGCCGGCTGTACCTCCTTCGGTAGCCCGGAGGGCGGATCCGGGGAAGGTTCGGGAGATCCGGGCGGGTCCCGGGGGACGCCGTCGGAGACGAACCCGACGGGCACACCCGGCGAAACCCGGAGGACGGTCAACGGCGTCGAGGTGCCGATCCCCCGGTCCGAACTCCGGCGGGGTGCGGGGAAGGACGCCATTCCCGCCATCGTCGACCCGGTGTTCGGCGAGGACTGGTCGGGGTTCGACACGGAGATCCGGTCGGACTACCCGGACTCCGGTACCTCGAAGCCACGACTCGCGGACGACGACGAGGTGATCGCCGTCGAGCGGGGCGGCGAGGCGCGGGCCTACCCGTTGAAGGTGCTCAACTGGCACGAGGTCGTCAACGACACCTTCGAGCCGCGCTCGGATGCCAGTGGGACCCAGTCCGACGACGGGTCCGGCGGTCCCCTGCTGGTCACGTACTGCCCGCTCTGTGCGAGCGGCGTCACGGCCGTACGAACCGTCGACGGGGAGGCGACGACCTTCGGCGTCTCGGGGCTCCTCTTCCGGAACGCGCTCGTGATGTACGACGAGGCGACGAGGAGCCTCTGGTCGCAGATCGCCGCCGCGGCCATCCGGGGCGAGAGGGTCGGTAGCGCGCTCGAACTCGTCCCGTCCGCGATCACCACCTGGGGCGAGTTCCGGGCCCAGTACCCCGAGGGGGTCGTCCTGCGGCCACCCCCCGAGTCGAACACGGTCACCGGTCGGGACTCGACGCGGGACTACGACCGCGACCCGTACGCGGGGTACGGATCGAGCGAGCAGATCGGCCTCGGGGGGTCGTACGACGACGACCGGCTCCACCCCAAGACGATGGTCGTCGGCATCGAACACGGCGGCGTCTCGCGCGCCTACCCGCTCGGGCCCGTCGAGGAGGCCGGCGTCGTCAACGACGAGGTCGGCGGGCTCCCCGTGGTGGTCGCCGCGACCGACTCGGGGACACTCGTCGCGTACGTCCGCGAGGTCGACGGCGAGACGCTCGCCTTCGAGCGGGAGAGCGAGGCGTTCCTCGCCGCCGGCGGATCGCGCTGGCGGGTCCTGAGCGGTCGGGCGGTCGACGGTCCTCACGAGGGGACGCGTCTCGGTCCGGCGAACACCGTCTCGGGGGAGTTCTTCTTCTCCTGGGTGAACTTCCACCCCGGGACCGAGGTCTGGTCGGCGGAGTAGTCTTAGCCTTCTACTCTCAGCCCAACCGTTCAGGACCCTTCCGAGTCACTCTCGTCCTCGCTGGAGGAGGCTCCAGCCGTTGCTCTCTGTTCGTCCCACTTCCCGAGGCTCCTATTCTCGATGTATAGGAACATCAACAAAAGAGCGAGTAGAGGAAGAATACCCGCCAGGCTTGCTGGAACAGCAACCCCGTCGAACATAGATAACCGACTCAGTGGAGCCAACAACTGGACGGTGAATCCTACACCGAGTAGACAGAACCCGACGAACCGCTGAACGTCTACCTGGATTTCCTCTCCGGTTTTCATGGCTCCTCTGTTCATCAGCGTCCCTATCGGTGCTCCTGTTGCCGAGATAGAACCCGCCGCCAGGAGCGAACTAACGAGTCCTCGCGTCTCGAACGTATCTCCGGTGACAGCGTACACGAGGTAGGAACCTATCAGAAATAGTATTGTCCCCGCGGCTGGGGTGAGCACCCCGCTTAGCAGGTGCCACATCTCGTCGGCACACTCCAAGTCTCGACCCTCTCGGTCGACGATAGAGAAGATACTCACGGAGACTCGTTCGATCACACCGTACTCGCTTTGGTCGATCGTAGCTCGATCTGGGGGCTCGGTGGACACGTCTATTTCCGGGTGCTTGTACGGGATTATAACCGTTTCTGAACCCTTGGCCTCTCTGCTGAAGAGACGTTGACCGGACCCTGGGACGCCACAGCCTCGGATGGGACGCCGAGTGAGTCCCGCAGCTCTCCTCTTGAATGTATGCCCGTCCGGGACGCTGCCGAGCGACTCTCGTCCCTCGGCGACTCATGTTGCCCCGCGAACGTCGGACGGATCACTCACCGACGAACGCGGCGAACCGGTTCATGTCGGCGTCGGTCCCCGCGACGACGAGGTCGTCCCCGTGCTGGATGCGGAAGTCCGGGCCGAGGTCCGTGATGACCTCCTCGTCCCGCTCGACGGCGAGGACCGTGATACCGGTCCGGGCGCGGACGTCCGCCTCGGCGAGCGTGCGCCCGACGAGCGCGCCGCAGTCGACGCGGACGATCTCGATCTGCTGGTCGAACGAGATGACCTCCTCGTCCAGTATCGTGGAGGCGAGCATCCGACCGGAGACGGTCGCCAGCGCGAGTACGTAGTCCGCGCCCGCCTGGTAGAGCTTCCGAACCGACTCGGTAGCGTCCGCCCGCGCGATGATCTCGACGTCGGGATTGAGTTCGCGGACCACGAGCGTCGCAAACACCGTCGTCGTGTCGTCGGAGACGGCGATGATGACCGTCGAGGCCTCGTCGATCCCGGCCTCCCGTAGCGTCTCCTCGTCGGTGACGTCGCCCACGACGTCGACGCCGGGGATGTCGCGTCGGTCGAGGACGACCGTCTCGACCGAGCCGTCGATCCGGTCGACCACCGTGGTCCCGACCTCGTCGAACCCGGCGACGATCACCGGGCCGCCGTCCCGGCGTCGGCGCTCGGAGAGGGTCAGCTCCTTCAGCCGCTCCAGCTGGCGCTCGCGCCCGGCGACGACGAGGATGGTCTGCTCGTCGATACGGGCGTCCGGCGGGGGTGGGGAGGCGAACTCCCCGCGGAACCACGCGCCGACGATGTTCGCCCCGGTGCGCTCGCGGATACCGGCGTCGGCGACGGTCCTGCCGACGATCTCCGAGCCGGACTGGACCGGCAGTTCGACGATGTCGAAGTCCTCGGCGATCTCGATGGCCCCGTCCAGTTCGGGCGTGACGCCCGCCGTGACCTTCTTGGCGAGCGACTCGCCGATGAGCTGGCGGGGACTGAACACGTCATCCGCGCCGGCGTAGCGGTGGTACGTCTCGCGTTCCGGCTCCTCGACCAGGGTGACGGTATGGCAGTCGGCGATACTCCGGGCGGCGAGGACCACGCTCGCGTTCACCTCGTCGTCGACGTCCGCGACGAGGGTGCGGGCCTCCGCGATACCGGCCGAACGGAGCGCCGCGGCCGTCTCCGGGTCCCCGTGGATGACGGTCCGGTCGGTCTCGGCGTCGAGTTCGTCGGCCAGTTCGCGGTCGGGTTCGACGAAGACGTGGTCGCGGTCACGGGCCGTCAGCTCGTCCACGAGCGCCACCCCGCGGGGGCTGTAGCCAGCGATTATCACGTGGTCAGAGAGCCCCTCGACGCTCGTCGGCGCGGTCCTCGACAGGCGGTCCTCGAACAGGGGGAACAGCAGTACCGGGAGCGCGAGGAAGATGATGAAGACGCCGGTCAGGTCCATCACGATGACGAGGAGGTTCATGACGTCGGACCGCCACGGCGAGTCCGAGCCGAACCCGGTCGTCGTGAACGTCTCGACGACGACCTGTACGGCGTGGAGGAAGGATATCCGCTCGGCCTCGAAGTAGATCATCCCGTAGTAGTAGAGCACGGAGTAGGCGGCCATGATCGCCGCGAGGGTCAACAGGTAGTAGCCGGTCCGGCGTTGCCGGTCGTCCATGTGTGAGCAACGCGACGGAACCGTCTAAGACGTTCCGTTCGTCCGCCCGCGAGACGCCGGTCCGTCAATCGTTTACGTCGGTCGACCCTGCGGCGAGTATGCGCGAGGTGACCCACGAGGCCGACGGGCCCTACATTCTGACCCCCGACGACATCGACGAGGAGAAGGGCGACGTGGCGGTCTGTCTGTGCGGGCTCTCGGCCGAGTTCCCGTTCTGTGATGGCTCCCACCGGGCGACCGAGGACGAGGAGCCGGGTGTCCGATACAAGTACGAGGACGACCGCCCGGGCGAGCGTCGGGTGATCGAGGGGTTCGACCTGGCCGAGGATACGACGGGGTGAACGCCGGCGAGCGACCGGTCGTAGGCGGTCGGCCAACGTCTCCCGTCGAGTAGCGTGTAGGTTCGGTGCGGGTACGAAGGCGATCGACTACCCCGAGGGGACCACGGACCGGTCGCCACTCACCGTCTCTAACTTCGACGTCGAACCGGCGACACGGATCGGAAGCTCGTGGTGGAGGGATGCCATCACTGGCGAGGATCCCGTGGAGTCGGTCCGGGGACCGGTCGGGAGATACGACTCACACCACTATCACGACCAGCACGGTCCGTCGAAGGCGGGCTGGGTGCAGCCACGCTCGCCCTCATCCGACCGAACGTCCCCGAGATCGCTCGCAGGATACTGCATGATTAATACATACATCTTTATCATCTCACGAGCCATTTAAATCAACCGAACATATGCCAGAACTGAGTGATCCGATAGACCAGCTTTCCCGAATCGACGAGGTCAACTACCCCGAATTCACCTCGAAACTCATCTCCGACACCTTCGACGCCATCGTCGCGTCGATGATCCGACAGCAGGAGGCGTACGCCGACCTCGTCGAGAAAGTCTCGATGACCCTCGGTGACTTCTCCGCCGAGGCCGTGACGGACACGGACGTCGAGACCTATCTGCGGACCTACTTCCCCGGCGACGAGGACAACGGCACGAGCGTCGGCACCCCGTCGGACCCCGGCGACCTCGATGATGCCGACGCAGCGCGACTCGCGAGCCTCCTCGGGCCCGAGGCCATCGAGACCGGCGTCGAGGGCGACCTGCCCGAGGAAGGTAGCCTCGACGCCGCGGACGTCGAACTGATCTTCCGTCTCGTGCGGAACATGCTGGCCCGTCCGCGTCTGTCGGCGCTGCGCGAACTCGTCTCACAGGGTGTCACCCGAATCGTGGTCGAGGACGGCACCATCGAGACGGAGCTGGAGTTCCGGACCTACGCCAACGTCAACGACGTCACGACGAGCTCGTCCTACCAGCGGAACACGCTGAACGGGGGCGGCGGGCTGAACTTCTCCAGCGGGCTGTTCGGCATCAACCTCGGCGGTAGCGGATCCCGACTCCGCGTGTCGACCGACCGTTCCGGTCGTACCTCCGAGGGTGGGGCCGAGGGCGAGATCAAGGGTCGCGTCGAGATCAACTTCCGCGGCGAGTCACAGCCGTTCGCCCTCCCCGAAGCGGAGGAGCCAGAGCCCGAGGTCGTGGTCACCCCGTGATTCGGGTGACCGGGTAGGGCAAGAGGGTCCCGAACGTGACACTCACCACCCTTATAACCGACCTCGTCGGCGAGACCGCCGACGGCGTCCGCGAGGCGAGCGTCGCCGCCGCGCGACGCCGGGCGTCGCTTCAGGATGGACTGAACGTCGAGCCGAGCGGGATCGAGGTCGAAGAGGCGCTCGCGTCGCTGTTCCCCCCGCTCGCCCGGCCGCCGGTCGACCTCCTCGCGCGGGTCCTCGACCGCGAGGAGCTCGACGAGTACGTCTCGGCGTGGCGTCCCGGCCGGACTTCCGTCCGTCCGGGCGAGGTGTACCTCCACCCCGACCTCGCCGACGTCGAGGAGACGAAACACCGCGTCGCCGAGTTCCCGCCGGTAGAGCGCGAGCTGGGCGTCTCGATCCTGCGTACCGTCGAGCGGGGTGAGGGCGTCGGTCGACTGACCGAGGCGTCGGTCGCGCTGGTGGAACGGACGGTCCGCGACCGTCTCGATGCCGAACGCCGGGTTGCGGCCGCGGCGTTCGCCGACGGCGTTCCGACTCCGGTCGTCGAGACGGCGACCGTCGAGGTGAAGGTGGCGTTCGGCGGCGGCGAGGAACACATCGAGGCCATCCTCCTCGACGGACGCGAGGGGACCGTAGACCCGGGCGTGATCGGAACGCTCACGACCGATCTCCGGTTCGTCTCCCTCCCGTACGGCGACGATCACGACGATAGCGGTAATGGCGACGATCGTGGCGACGACGGGGACCCCGACCCGGACAGGCGGGATCGAATCGAGCGACCCCGCCCCCGCCCGCGCGAACCGCTCGATCCCGGCCGACGGTCGGGCCGACCGCTCCCCGGCAGGCGGGCGGTGACCCGCGTCAGCGAGAGGGAGGGCCCGGAGCGGGACGGACCGGACGAGGACCGGCGATGAGCACGGACGTCAGCCTTGACCGGCTGGTCGAGACCGTCCAGCGCGACCTCCAGCGGGGGATCACGGCGGCCGACGAGCGGAGTGCGGAGCGCGGCGGGGACCAGTTCGTCGTCACGAGCGTCGAACTGGTCGTCCCGTTCGAAGCGACGGTGGAGGCCCCCGACGGCGAGACGAAGTTCCTGCTCGGCGTCGGCGACGGCGAGGGCAGACTCACGCTCCGCTACCGGCCGATCCCGGCCGAGGAACTGGTCCGGGTCGTCGCCGACGTGTCAGAGGCCTCGGACCCGCGGGCGAGTCGGCTCGCCGAACGGGTTCGGGCGCTCACCCCGGAGGCCGCGCGTCGGCTGGTCGACGCTGGACTGGTCGATGCCGACGCGGTCGGTGCCGCCTCGCCCGGGGAGCTGAAACGACTCCTCCGTGGGAGTTCGGTCGACCCCGCTCTGGTCGGAGGGGCGGCCAAACTCGTCGCCTGCGGTGCCGGCCCGGTGACCGCCGAACTCCTGACGAGGGCTGGCGTGACACCCGCATCGCTCGAAAGCGAGGGTCCGGGAGAGGCGTTCGATCGCCTGCGCGAGGCCGTCGAGGGACATCCCGAGAGGGTCCCGACCGACTACCGCGTGGACTACGCCGAACTCGACGACCTCGCGGCGGCGGCGAGCGAGCGCTGAAGGTACCGGAGCGTCAGCCGTCAAGGACGGCGTCGACGTCGGCCAGCGAGTCGATCACGAAGTCGGGTTCGACGTCGCTCTCGCCGAGAGTCCGGTCGTCGGTGACCCCCGTCCTCACGAGGACGGTCGTCATCCCGGCGCGCTCGCCGAACGCGAGGTCCGTGTTCAGCCGGTCGCCGACGACGAGACACTCCTCCAGGGGGACGCCCAGTGCCTCGCGGGCCATCTCGACTGTCTCGGGGGAGGGTTTGCCGAGCACGTGATCGGGTTCCCGTTCGAGGACGCCCGCACACGCGTTGACGATCGCGCCCGACCCGGGGACCATTCGGCCCTCCCCGGCGGGGATCACCACATCGGGGTCCGAGCCGACGAACGCGCCGCCGTCGCCGACCGCGCGGTAGGCGTCGGTCATGTCGTCGTAGTGGAACTCGTGGTCGTAGGAGGCGACGAGCGCGTCGGCTTCGGTGGGATCCTCGGTCACGGTGAGATCGGCCTCGTCGAACTGTTCGAGCAGGCCCGGCGAGCCGACGACGAACAGCACGTCCTCGGCGTGGTGCTCGGCGAGGTAGCGGGTGGTGACGGTGCCCGCGGAGAGCACCTCCCCCTCCTCGACCTCGATACCCATTCGATCGAGGCGCTCGACGTACGCCTCCCGGGACTTCGTGGGGTTGTTCGAGAGGAAGAGCAGCGACAGGCCGCGTTCGCGGAGTCGCTCGATCGCCGCCGGCGCGCCCGGGATGGGATCGCGCCCGCGGTAGACGGTTCCGTCGAGGTCGAGCACCGCACCACGGTACATGAGCGACACGAGGGGCGGCGGTGCGTTGAACCCATCGACGACGACACGGTTTTGTCCCCTCGGCCGACCCGTCGAAACGTGTTCGCCCTCCGGTCTCTTTCCTTCGCCCCGCCGGTGGCCGCGTTCCCGGTGCTGGTCGCCGGCGCCGCCGCCTACGAGTTCGTGGGGCTGTTCGCGGCAGGAGTGCTGATCGCGGCCTACACGCCACGCTGACCGGTGTCGAGCGTTCTGCGGCAGCGGTGGCCCCGAACGTCCCCGCTCGACTGGTGGCTCCCGTCCGTTCCGGGGCGGTCACGACGGGCCGACGGTCCACGACGGATTGGCTGACGACCGGGGCATCCCCGGCCGCGCTACCCGGAGTCTTCGTCGAGGAGGTTCGAGAGGAGCCGGTCGGCGAACGCGAGCGTCAGGAGCGCCCCCAGAACGTCGAAGATGAGGTCCTTGAGGGTGTCCTTCGGGCCGTAGGGGACCAGCAGTGGTTCGAGGCCGACGCGCCGAGAGACGCCGTGGATGGCGTACTCCATGAGCTCCCAGAGGACGCCGAGACAGAGGACGCCACCGATCACGCGCGGCCGGGGGTCCCGTCCGCCGCGCCGGGCGATCACGTGGATCAACCCACCCACGAGCGTCGAGGAGTGGGTGTGGGTGAGGTGGTCCCACCACCACGTGTCGTCGTAGGGGCCGAGCATCCCGACAGCGTGGGTGAGCATCCCGGCGTTGAGGTAGAGGCGCTGCCAGGGGCGGAATTCGACGCCGTAGCGCCACTCGACGACGCCGGGGAGGTAGGTCGCACAGAAGGAGACGACGGCGTTCACGACGGCGCTGGGGTCGCGTCGGCGGATCCCGGAGACCAGGACGCCGAGGATGGCGTACCTGACGGCGCGGCCGGCTTCACCCGAGACAGTCAGTGGCGACTCGCTCGACACGGTTCTCGGCCAGCGGTACGGCGGTGGATGGAAAAACCGTTCCCCTTGCGGCCGTCCCCACCCCGGGCGAACCCCGGGGCCGGAATCGTGCCGGTGCGAAACCCCCTTGCGCCCGGGCGTCGACCAACGCCCATGGAGGTGTTCGTGAACGCGGCGACGAGCGCCGACGGGAAGCTCTCGACCAGGGAGCGCCGGCAGGTCCGCATCAGCGGCGAGGCCGACTTCGCCCGCGTCGACCGGCTCCGGGCCAGCGCCAACGCCATCCTGGTGGGGGTCGGCACCGTCCTGGCCGACGATCCCTCGCTGGTTCGCCACGACCGCGAGTACCGGCGGGCGCTCCGCGAGCGGGGCGAGGTACGCGACGGGTCGCCCGTCCGGGTGGTCGCGGACTCCCGCGCACGCACGCCAACCGACGCCGCGATACTCGAGGGCGAGCCCGGGACCTGGGTGTTCGTGAGCGAGGCCGCCCCGGCCGATAGACGCGAGGCGCTCGCCGCGGCAGGTGCGACGGTCCGTGTCGCCGGGGCGGAGCGGGTCGATCTCGTCTCGCTCTGCGAGACGCTGGCCGACGACGGCACGAACCGGTTGATGGTCGAGGGCGGCGGCGAACTCATCTCCTCGCTGTTCGAGGCCGGGCTGGTCGACCGGCTCTCGGTCTTCGTCGGCCCGACGGTCATCGGGGGTCGAGACGCGCCGACGCTCGTCGACGGCGAGGGGTTCGTCGAGTCGTTCCCGGAGCTACGGCTCGACGGCGTCGAACGGCTGGACGGCGGCGTGCTCCTCGAGTGGACCGTGATCGGCTGAGTGGCCTGCGAGCGTGCCGCTCAGTGGTCGTGGCCGGTGAGTTCGCCGTAGGAGGCCCCGAACCGCTCCTCGAACAGCTCCATCGTGAGCTCCTCTAGGCGTTCGATCTGCGGGTCGACCTCGCCCTGGCCGTGGTGGACCGTCGCGTGGATGCGCTGGGCACAGCCCATCATCGCGAGGTCGCCGACCACCTCCGCGGGGGTCTCGTCGCCCTCCTTCAGCAGGTCGACGAGCTCCGCGGGGAGCGTCACCTCGTCGCTACCTTCCTCGGACTCGACGGTCAGCGTCACCGTGTCGGACGGGTCTGCCATGCGAGAACTCCTCCCCCCGGGGACATGGGTCTGTGGGTTCTGCTCCGGGGCCTGGGTCGGGTCGAGCGATCACCGCAAGAGACGAACGAAGAGGAGAGTGTACCGGAGAGACCTGTCCCGTGAGCGCCCGTGTGGAAGGCTGGGCGGGCCGGAACCGGCGTCTCAGTCGTCGTCGGCCGCCGCGGTGTCGGCCGCCGCGCTCGCGGCCCGCGCCCGGTCGAGGTCGTCGAGGTAGTCGTCGGCGTCGAGGGCGGCCTTGACGCCCATCCCGCCGGCAGTCGCGGCCTGCTGGTAGTGGAAGTCGACGACGTCGCCCGCGCCGAAGATCCCTTCGACGGCGGTCGCGGTCTGGCCCCCGCCGCGGCCGCCCGCGGTCATCAGATATCCCTCCTCGTCCATCTCGACGCCCGTGTCCTCGAGATAGCCGGTGTTGGGCGTGTGGCCGATGGCGAGGAACACCGCACCCACGTCCATGTCGTACGTCTCGGTCTCGGGGTCGTCGAGCTTCTCCGTCGGGTGGCCCGAGTCGTTGGCCGCGAGGGTGACGTGCGAGACCCCGTCCTCGGCGGAGCCGTGGATCTCCAGCAGTTCGGTGTTCCGCAGGATCTCGATCTCGCCCGCCTCGACCTTCTCCATCGTCCGGTCGATCCAGTAGTCCTCGGCGCGGAACTCCTCGCGCCGGTGGGCGACGTAGACCGTGTCGGCGAACTTCGTGAGGAAGTTCGCCTCCTCCATCGCCGCGTCGCCGCCGCCGACCACGAGCATGTCCTCGCCGCGGAAGAACGCGCCGTCGCAGGTCGCACACGTCGAGACGCCGTAGCCCATGAGCTGGTCCTCGCCGGGCACCCCGAGCGTCCGCGCCGAGGCACCCGAAGCGGCGACGAACGCGTCGGTCGTGTAGACCGTCCCGTCGCGGAGTTCGACGCGGAACCGCCGGTCGGGTCCGTCGCCCTCCGGTGTGACGTCGACGACGACGCCGTGGTCGATCTCGGCACCGAACTGCTCGGCCTGCTCCTTCATGTTGTTGATGAGGTCCGGCCCGGAGATGCCCTCGGGGAACCCGGGGTAGTTGGCGACGTCGGTCGTCAGCGTGAGCTGTCCGCCCGGTTCGACCCCTTCGAGAACCAGCGGCGCGTTGTTCGAGCGGCCGGCGTAGATGGCCGCACTCAGCCCGGCGATACCCGTCCCGGCGACGATCATCCGGCGGTGTTCGGCGTCCTCGGTCATACGAGGGAGTAGTCGGGGGCCGGACATTACGCTTGTGCTGTTCCCGCGAACGACTGCACGACCGGTTCGGTAGCACGGGTCACAGGACGTCGGGCAGACGGCGAAGGCGGTACGCTGATGCCGGGCGACTCCGAGGGGCGCGACATGGACGCTCACATCTCCCGTTCGACCGTCGGCGGTCGGACCCGGGCCCCGCCGTCGAAGAGCTACACCCACCGGGCGATACTCGCCGCCGGATACGCCGACGGGGCTCTCGTCCGCGACCCGCTCGACAGCGCCGACACCCGCGCGACGATACGTGCCGTCGAACTGTACGGCGGCGAGGTGACCGAACGCGACGGTGACTTCGAGGTCGAGGGTTTCGACGGCCGGCCCGAGGTCCCCGCGGACGTCCTCGACTGTGCGAACAGCGGGACGACGATGCGACTCACGACGGCGACGGCGGCGCTCGCCGACGGGTTGACCGTCCTCACCGGCGACGGCTCGCTCCGATCCCGGCCACAGGGGCCGCTCCTCGACGCCATCGAGCAGTTGGGCGGACGCGCGGACTCCACGCGGGGCAACGGCCAGGCACCGCTGGTCGTCGGCGGCCACGTCGATGGAGGCCGGGCGTCGATCCCCGGCGACGTCTCCTCGCAGTTCGTCACGGCGCTCCTGATGGCCGGTGCCGTTACCGAGGAGGGTATCACCGTCGAACTGGAGACCGAACTCAAGTCCGCACCGTACGTCCATATCACCGTCGAACTTCTGGAGGACTTCGGCGTCGACGCCCACGAGACCGACGGGGGCTACCGCGTCGACGGTGGGCAGTCCTACGGGCCGACGGACGGCGAGTACCGCGTCCCCGGTGACTTCTCGTCGATGTCGTACCTGTTCGCGGCGGGCGCGCTCGCCGCCGAGGACGAGCTCGTCGTCGACGGGGCGGTCCCGAGCGCCCAGGGAGACAGCGCTATCGTCGGTATCGTCGACGAGATGGGTGCCACCGTGGACTGGGACCAGGAGAACGGCGTCGCCACGGTCGGGAGGGGCGACCTCTCGGGGGTGACGGTGGGCGTCGCCGACACGCCCGACCTCCTCCCGACGATCGCGTCGCTCGGCGCGGCCGCCGACGGGACGACGCGGATCACCGACTGCGAGCACGTCCGGTACAAGGAGACCGATCGGGTGAGCGCGATGGCCGAGGAGCTCGGGGAGATGGGTGCCACCGTCGAGGAGTTCGAGGACGAACTCGTGATCCACGGCGGGGAGACGACGCTCACCGGGGCGGAGGTCGACGGGCGCGGCGATCACCGCATCGTGATGGCGCTCGCCGTCGCCGGACTCGTCGCCGAGGGGACGACCACGATCGAGGGTGGGGAGCACGTCGACGTCTCCTTCCCCGGGTTCTTCGACGTGCTCTCGGAGCTCGGAGCCGACGTGGCGACGTTCGAGTAGCCGCCGAGACCGGAGCGTACGACGTTCGCGGGCTGCTTCCGGAGTCGATCGCGGCTGTGGGACTCGCGTGAGGCGGGGCTGACACGGCGACACTCCGCGGGCGCGAGGAGGGCGTGTCGCGCTCGGGATCCCGCGTTCCCGTCCGGGTGCTGTCGCCCGCGGACCTCCTCGCGGCGGCGCTCAGGTCACGCCTCGGGGTGGTCCCGTCACCGCACTTGAACGCTCGGAGTGTGGCTATCCGGAGTCGAGACCGGCGGCCCGCGAACCTGCAACGTCTAAATGCCCGCCTCCCTCACGGAGTGGTAATGAACGGCAACGAGTTCGGCCGGCTCTTCCGGGTGACGACCTACGGGGAGAGCCACGGGCCGGCGATGGGCTGTACCGTCTCGGGAGTCCCGGCGGGCGTCGAACTGGACGAGGACGACGTGCAGGTCGAACTCGACAGACGGAAGCCCGGCCAGTCGATGATCACCACCTCTCGGGGAGAGCCCGACGAGGTCGTCATCAACTCGGGCGTCCAGGACGGCTACACGACCGGTACTCCAGTCGGGATGGTCATCCAGAACAAGGACGCCCGATCGGGCAAGTACGAACCGTTCGTCACTGCCCCTCGGCCCTCCCACGGTGACTACACCTACTCGGCGAAGTTCGGGACGCGAAACTGGGGCGGCGGTGGGCGCTCGTCGGCCCGCGAGACGGTCAACTGGGTGGCCGCGGGCGCGGTCGCCAAGCAGGTCCTCGACCAGTCCGAGTACGACGTGCAGGTGAAAGCGCACGTCAACCAGATCGGCGACATCGAGGCACCGGAGGTTAGCTTCGAGGAGATGCTCGAACACACCGAGGAGAACGAGGTCCGCTGTGCGCATCCCGAGACGGCGAAACGGATGCGCGAGCGCATCGACGAGTACCAGGAGGCGGGCGACTCGATCGGGGGCTCGATCTACTTCGAGGCTCGCGGCGTTCCGCGAGGACTGGGTGCCCCACGGTTCGACTCGTTCGCCTCGCGGCTGGGTGCGGGGCTGATGGCCATCCCCGCGACGACGGCGTTCGAGTACGGCCTCGGGCGCGAGGCCCGCGAGGTCGCGGGTATCGACCGCAACGAGGACTGGACGTTCGACGAGGGCGATCGCCCCGACGTGGCGAGCGAGGAGGGCGACCCGGTCCCCGTCGGCAACGACCACGGTGGCCTCCAGGGGGGGATCACGACCGGGGAGCCGATATACGGCGAGGTGACCTGGCACGCACCCACGTCCATCCCGAAGGAGCAGGAGACGGTCGACTGGGAAACGGGCGAACGAAAGCGAATCCAGGTCGTCGGGCGACACGACCCGGTCCTCCCCCCGAGGGCGGTGCCGGTGGTCGAGGCGATGCTCAACCTCACCGTTCTGGACTTCATGCTCCTCGGGGGTCGCATCAACCCCGACCGTCTCGACGGCCGACCCGGCGAGTACGACACCGACTACCACCCGAGTTCGCCGCGGAACGATCCCGATGACGCGGCGACCCGGGCGGAGCCGGCCGAGCCGGACGAGGAATAGACGTCGGGTCGCCTTCGCTGTCGCGGTCACCCGGCGGCACGGTATCGGGTGGCATCCTCTGTAGTCGCGATCGGGCGTCCTCGCTCACGGACGAGGGGAACGCCCTCGTCCGCCGTGTGCTATCGGTTCCGAACGCGACCCTATTCGCGGCGCTGCGCCACGACGGCGCAGAACGGGTCCCGGCCCGGTACCTCGCGGATCGTCTCTGGCGGATCGAACACACTCGTCGAGTCCAGGTACCGGCTCACCAGGTCGGCTCGGTCGTCCATCTCCCGATCGCGCCAGGCCCGCACCGCCTTCCCCGGGAACATCCGGTTCGAGAACGAGACCACACAGACGCCACCGGGCCGGAGCACGCGGGCTACCTCGGCGAACACTCGTCCCGGGTACTGGAGGTACTGGACCGACACCGCGCAGGTGACAGCGTCGAACGATTCGTCGGAGAAATCGAGTTCCGAGTCCACGTTGAGATCCTGGACGAACCACTCGTCGTATCGCTCGTTCGTCGCGAGCTCCTCGGCGTTCAGGCCGTGGCCGACCACGCGACCGAACTCGACGTCGGGGAGGTGAGAGATCCACGACCCCATCAGGTCGAGCACGTCGTCGCCCGGGCCGAGTCGGTCGGCGTAGAGCCGCGCGAGCCGGTCGCGGAACCCCTCGTCGACGTGGTGGACGAACCGCGGCTGGTCGTAGAACCGCGCGTCGTCGTCGGAGTCGAGTCGCTGACGCCCGGCGTCGGAGAGCACGTCCCTCATCGGACGTGCGTAGGAACCGGCCCCGGTTAGCTCGCTCGTCGGCGGGCCCGCTTGCCGAGAACGTGCGGATGCACGCTCGTCACCGAGCCTCGGGTCGACTCAGTCGTCCTGGCGGACCAGCTCGTAGACCGCCCCCCGTAGCGAGACCCGGAGGGTCCCCCTCGAGGGGAGAAGCTGGTCGGCGATGGCGTCCCGGGTGTGCAGTTCGACGATCTCGGTGGTCGGGCCGAACACCGAGATCGTGTTCCGGAGGATCGGGTCGTGCATGACCTGCTCGGCGACGACCGTCCGGTCGGCCGGTTCGCCGGTTCGCGTCGCCGTGACGACGGCGTCGAACAGGCCGCCGTCGGGATCGAGCCACCCGACCGGGCGGGCCGTGTCCTCCCCGTCCACCCGCAGCTCCGGCGAGGGCGAGAGTTCGAGTTCGGGGGCCTCGACGTCGACGAGCGCGGCGTGCCGTCGGGGGGTGTCAGATCGGTACATCCCGAACCGGAGCGCGTATCGACCGCCGCCGAGGTGACCCACTGGGATGACGTCGTCGGGGTCGGTCGGACCGTCGTGGCGGAGTACGAACCGCCTCTGGAGGGTCGCCCCCGGCGGAAGGTGTCCTCCGGGATCCGGGAGCTGGTCCGGGACGACCGGGTACCACGTTCCTTCGTGAAGCTTCAGGAGTTCGTACGCGAGAGGGTTGCCGACCAGCGTGGTCGACGAGTGGTTGAACAGCGCGGCGTCCAGGGTCTCCGCGCCATCCGAGAGCGACACCTGCTCGGTCGAGGGATGGAGATAGACGGCCGTGTTCCGGTCAGCGTGGTGGAACCACTCGGTCGCCCCGTCGCCCGGGAGTTCCGGAACGTCGGCCCCGGCGAACCGGGAGGCGTCCGCGGGGCCGGGAGCGTCGGTCCGCCAGACGCCCAGCGTGAACGTCCAGCCGAACCGCGTCTCGAACGCGTAGGTCCCGACCGGGAGGGCCGGACCCTCGGGACCGGCGACGAGGACGTACCCGAGCGACCCCAACTCGCCGGGGTCGATGGAGAGATCACGTTCGCGGCCCGTCCGGCGGCGGCCGCGCCAGTAGCCGTCGAACCAGAACCGGTCGCGCTCGTTACCGTCGCCGACCCCTCCGTCGGGCGGGCGGACCGGGAGGAGGAACGCCCGGGCGTCGCCGCGCGGCGTGACGATTCGTCCCGGAACGGGGACGTGAGGGATCGAGACGGTGCTCTCACCGGTGTTCGCCAGTTCGAGTACCAGTCGCGCCGGTCCGTCGGCCGTCCCCGGGCGGACGAACCGCCCGCCCCCGACGAGCGAAGAAACGTCCGTCGGCCGGGGGTGGAAGGCCACGGTCAGCCCGGTCGGCGAGAGCGTCGTCGTCGCCGTCCGCTCGTACCAGGGCGCGTCGAGCGACCGAGCGGCGGCCGAGTTCGAGCCGGCGACCCGCCGGTCGCGCGGCGTCGGCGTCGACTCCGGGAGCGGCGCGGCGGTGACCGTCGGCTCGCTCCCCGCGCGCTCGCCGTCGGAAGCCGAACAGCCGGCCAGTCCGACCGCTCCGAGGAGGCCGAGGTACCCCCGCCTGGTCACCCGGGACCCGGACCGTCCGTCCATCGTCCTGTCGAGGGGTTCCGAGCACTAATACTGTCGGGCGTAACGTCCCGCAGGTGGTCACCACCCCGGGGTAGCGAACTTGTCTCGCAGTTCCGTCCGATGGCGTGAACCTGTGGGTGGTCGGGGATCCCACCTCGTGGCGAGGGAGTCTGCATGCAGTAGCCCTTTCCGTCCTTCGCGGGTAGGCCAGGGCATGCCTGCCGACCCCAAGGAGGTGACGGACTCGGATGCCGGGGCGGTGTCCGACGACGAGGGGGAGGGCAGGCAGACCGACGAGGAGGACATCTTGCGGGTCCAGCTAGAGGAGGGGCTCTCGGAACTCAACCGGCCGAGCAGCGGCCTGTTCATATCGGCGCTGTCGGCCGGGCTCGACATCGGATTCGGCCCGCTTTTGATGGCCGTCGTACTCACCACGGCCGGGTTCTCGTTCTCCTCGCCCGTCGTGGGGGAGCTCCTGATGGCGAACGCGTACGCGCTGGGGTTCGTGTTCGTGGTCATGGGACGGTCCGAACTGTTCACCGAGCACACGACGCTCGCGGTGCTGCCGGTACTCGACCGCCAGGCATCGCTCGCACAGCTCGGCCGACTGTGGGGACTGGTCTACGCGGGCAACGTCGTCGGAAGCGCGATGTTCGCGGGGATCATCGTCCTGATCGCTCCGGCACTCGACATAGCCGAACCGCGGGCGTTCGTCGAGATCGCCGAGGGATTCACCGCGTATCGGTGGCCGGTCATCGTCGCCGCCGGCGTGCTGGCCGGGTGGCTGATGGGACTGCTCTCGTGGCTGGTCGCGGCCGCTCAGGAGTCCGTCTCACGGCTCCTGTTCGTCTGGTTGATCGCCACCGCGATCGGGTTCGCACACCTCCCGCACAGCATCGCCGGAACGGTCGAGGTGCTCGCCGGCGTGCTCGTCTCGCCGGAACTCACCTACGTGGACTTCCTCCGGTTCCTCGGCGCGGCCACCGTCGGAAACGCACTCGGGGGATCTGTCTTCGTTTCGCTGCTGAAGTACAGCCACGTCGTCCGGAGCGGCCCGCGTCCCGACTGACCACGAACGGCTCCGTACCGGTCGTCTTCGGGGGTCGTCCGCCCGGAGTCACCAGTAGGGGGTCGAGAGCCAACCGCCCGCCCGGGCCCCGCGCACGGCCCCGGCCGCGACCGCGGCGACGACCAGTATCAGCACCACCACCGACGCGACGGCGAACTCCCCGAGGAGCGGTCCGACGACGAGCGTCACGAGCGCGCCGAGTGCGGTGAGCACGACCAGCAGCGCCGCCAGCCAGCCCGCGACCGTCGAGATCATACTCGCTGGTCCCGCCGGGGGAATATAAAACTCAAGACGCTCGCCGACGGAGTGCCGGTATGACCACGGTCGCGGTCCTGTCCGATCCGCCCCGTCCCGGCCTCGTCCACGAGCGCCTCGTCGAGACGACCCCCCTCACGGCCGAGGAGGCGGCGGGCCTCTACGAGGCGGGATTCCGTGACGTCTGTCGAGCGGTGGCGACGAGCGGCGGCGATCTGCTGGTGAACTACCGACCCGACGACGCGCTCGACGGGGAGGGCGACAGCGAGGCCGAACTGCGCGAGTCCCTGGAAGCGGTCGCCGAGGTGGACGCCGAGGAGGTTCGTTTCGAGGTGCAGGTCGGGGAGACGTTCGCCGGCCGCGCGGGCAACACCGCGAGCCACCTCCTCTCCGAGGAGGGCGTCGCCAGCGTCGCCATCACCGAGCCGACGGCGGTCCTGCTGACACGCCAGGGGATCGACGAGACGGCGATGAAGCTCCGCCGGCGGGACGTCGTCCTGGGGCCCGCACCCGGTGGGCGGGTCTACTACGCCGGGTTCCGCGAGCCCATCGACTTCGAGAACGCGTACGTGCCGCCCGCGATGGAGACCCTGACACGACGGGGGGCCGACGCCGACCTCGACGTCGACTACGTCGGGATGGCACCCGTCCTGGAGACGGCGTCGGACCTCGCCGACCTGCTCGTCCTCGTGCGGGCCCGCCGTGCGGCCGGGCGGAACGTCCCGCTCCACACCGCCGACGCGCTCGCGGCGCTCGACCTCCGGGTGGCCCCCGAGGACGGTGTGCTCCGGGTCGATCGCGGCCGCTGAAGATCACTCGGTCACGGAGCCGGCACGTCACAGCGGCGAGCTACAGGAGCCGGGCTCCCTCGTTCGAGATCCTGGTACCCTCGGGGAACACGTCCTCGACGTCGACCGCGAACACCGTCTCGCCGAACAGGGCCATTCCGGCGGCCCCGCCCGCGTCCTCGACGCACTCGATCTCCCGCTCGACGAACGGCGTCGCGATACCGGTCTCCCGGAGGAACGACCGCGAGCGCTCGGCCAGCGACCGGAGCGACGGGTCGGCCGCGAAACGCTCTATCTCGTCGAAGCCGACCCGGTTCGCCGTCCGCACGAACTGCTCGTCGGCCAGCATCTCGCTCGTGGCGATCCCCCCGTCGGTGACGTACTCGACCCGCACGTCGAGTTCGAGCCGCTCCACCCCGCCGCCGGTGTTCCAGAGCAACCCTCCCAGGTTCTGGATGATCACGTCGCTGTACCCGGTTCCGGCGGCGATCTCGGCCTCCTGTGAGGCGTCGAGGAGCGCCTCGCGTTCCCACCCGAGGTCGAACTCGGCGTTCGCCGCGAGCGCGGCCGCGAGCGTCGCCGCGCCGCTCGCGCCGAACCCGTGACCCAGGGGTACCTCCGGGCGGACGTCGACCGCCGCCGTCACACCGAGCGCCGCGAGCACCCGCTCGACCGGCTCGAACGGTGCCGGCTCACCCTCGACAGTCACCCTGGTCTCCGGGGCCGGTACGACCTCGACGACTACCCCGTCCTCGGTAGCGAAGCTCGCTCCGCCCGAGGGGTCGCCCTCCTCGGCCGGCGGCGCGAACAGCCCGGTGACGCTCCCCGGTGCGTGAGCCCTCATCGATCCCTCCTGGGGGCGGAAGGACCTAAGTCCGACGGACGAGGGCGCGCCGACCGCAATCACTTTGCCCCGCCCGGGGGTAGGCTACGGCGTGGTGGGATGGCAGAGCGGCCCATTGCGCCGGTCTTGAAAACCGGTAGCCGAGAGGCTTCCTGGGTTCGAATCCCAGTCCCACCGCATTTCCCGTGAACTACGCGGCCAGCGTCGGCCGGCCGCACTACGTGAACGGGTGGATCGGACGACTGGATTCGAGCCCTGCCGGTCGCGCGCAGCGAACGAAGTGAGTGAGTACGTCCGGCTCCGGTTCGAATCCCAGCCCCACCGTACTCGGTTCGCGAACGACGCGGTCGGCCGGAGCCGACCGCACTACGCGAGCGAGCGATCCGGAACGGACTGGGTTCGAATCCTGCGAGTCGCAGCGGCCGAGCGAAGCGAGGTCGACCGTCTCGCTCCGGTTCGAATCCCAGTCCCACCGTTCTCCGAGGAACAGACGTGACGAGCGAACGGTAAACACTGGTGATTCGAGCCCTGTGTGGCGAGCATAGCGAGTCATACTCCGGTTCGAATCCCAGTCCCACCGTTCTGCGACGAGCGAGGCGATGACTCCCTTCGATCGGCTCGATGCCGAACGGTGAGCGAAGCGGTCGGTCGGCAGCGTGGAGAGCAGTACCCCACGGCGGAGCCACGGGACGTCGAGCGTCAGCTTTTTCGACGAACGGACCGACTGATCGGTCGTCCGTGCCCTCCGACAGCCCCCGTGAACGCCAGGTCCTCCTCGGCATCGTGGCCGTCGCCCTGGTCACCCTCCTCTACAGCGTCCTGATCGCCCAGCAGATACTCGCCTGGTTCGGTATCGCCATCCCACTCGTGTTCCTCTACCTCCTGTGGCGGCTCGTCCGGGCCCACGAGCGGGTCGCGGACGCGCTGGAGGAGTAAGTGCGACCGCTCAGAGCCGCCCGTGCGGCGATCGGGCTTCGGCCTCGTCCCGAACGTCCTGGTAGAGGTCACAGAGGACGTGAACGTAGAGGACGACCGCCGAGACGACGGCGAAGTACGGGAGGAAGGGGTAGAGGACGGCGACGAGGAGCCCGCCGAGGACGACGTGGCTGAGCAGTCGCTGGATCTTCGTCACGTCCTTGCCCTCCTCGAAGATGTCCTCCTGGTCGAGGAACGCCCGTCGGGGGTTCCGGATCACGCCGATCAGCGCGTCCCACCGCCCGGTGTTGAGCCGGGCGACGAGGAAGTGATCGAAGTCGACACCGACGCCCAGGACGGCGGCGTAGCCGACCGTCGCGACGGCCAGAGGGAGCGTCATTCCGGCGAGGACGGCGACGGCCACCCCCACCAGAACGGAGATGAGGAAGTGCTGCTTCGAGTACATCCGGTAGTCGGGTCGGCTTCTCGGTCGGGGGTGTTGGGCCTTCCGACCCGCTCGCCGCCCGTGCGGAGAGCGGAACGCCTTTGCTCGCGGGCTCCGACCCCGGGGTATGAGCGCGAGCGACTGGCCGCACGACCCCGACGGCGAGGAGGGCAGCGAGGGGATGCGCAAGTACGGACAGGCCGTGCTGGCGAAGAAGCTCGACGAGGAGGGGGACTTCCCGCTCTCGAAGGCCGACTTCCTCGACGCGCACGGCGACGAGCCGGTCCGGCTCGACCACGAGACCGTCGTGAGCGTCGCGGACGTGTTCGAGCACGTCCCGGAGGACGAGTTCGAGGACATCGAGGCGTTCCACCAGGCCGTCGGCCGGGGGATGCGCCGCGGGGACATGTGGTTCGTCGACCCCGAGACCTTCCCCGGGTAGCCGGGCGAGGGTTCGCGGATCCGCGTCTCCGCCTCCGAACGGTGGATACGGCTCCCCGGGAACACCCCGACTGAACGAACGTTTAAACCGCGTCGGCTCGATACCCCTGCGGTCCGGTCATGGAGGACGAGGTCACCCGGGTCGAGGCGGTCAGCTACCTCGAGGGGGCGTCCGGTCACGCCGTCTTCAGTACCCTGTTCCTCGTCGCCGCGGGGCTACTGCTGTATCTGGGGATCTGGGGTGGCGGGGTGGTGGCGGTCGTGATCGCGTTCGGCGTCGCGCTGAACGGGTTCTCGATATACGTCTGGGACCGGTTGCGCGACCTCCTCCGGCCGGTGGTCGAATCCGACGGCGATCGGAGGGATCGGACCCTCACGCCGTACCGACCCTCGCCGGAGATGCGGGTCGAACTGCTGTCGGGCCTGCTCATGGTCGGAGGGTTCGCCGTGGTCCTCGGCCTCGGGATCCTGTCGATCGATCTGTTCGGCCCGCGGACCGTGGTCTACCTGGGGGTCAGTGCGCTGGGTGTCGGCAACGTCGGTGCCCTGGGCTGGAAGTACTACACCTCGTCCTGTCGATAGATCGGGAGCGACAGTCGCACACCACCGTCGAGCGCTGCCGGGCCGACACCGCCGTCTCCGGCCGTCGCTGGACGGCTCCGGGAACCGACGGGACGGACGACGCTTTTTGTCCCCCCGCGTCGGGGCTCCGGTATGGCCGATCCGACGAACGAGGCCGACCTCGACTGGCGGGAGTACGACGAGGGTGACGCCCGGTTCAGGCGCAAGCAGCTCGCCGAGCCCGCGGACGGCGAGAAGCTCGGTGCGAGCCTCTACGAACTCCCGCCGGGTGAGCGCGCCTGGCCCTACCACTACCACACCGCCAACGAGGAGGCGATGTACGTCCTCGCGGGGGCCGGTCGCGTGCGAGGCCCCGACGGGGAGACGCCGATCTCGGCGGGGACGTACCTCGGCTTTCCCGCGAGCGAGGAGGGCGGTCACCGCGTAGTGAACGACGGGGACGCCCCGCTGCGGTATCTGATGATCTCGACGATGATCGAGCCGGACGTGACCGTCTACCCCGATTCGGGGAAGTTCGGCGTCTACGCGGGTGCACCTCCCGGGTCGTCGGACGAGCGAACGGTTTCGGGGTACTACCGGCTGGCTGACGACGTCGACTACTGGGAAGGAGGGGTCGGAGAGGACGGCCAGGAAGGGGACAGAGAGGAGTGAGAACGAGCGTGCGACGAGCGGCGAGCCGGACGGACGTTCACTCGGAGAACGGCTCGGGCGGGTCGCTCCCGACGACGCCCTCGATCCGATCCCGGAGGAGGTCGACGGCCGTCTCGTTCGCCCCTTCGGGGATGATGAGATCGGCTTCGGCCTTCGTGGGTCGGACGAACTGCTCGTGCATCGGCTTGACCGTCGAGAGGTACTGGTCGATGACCCCTTCGAGGTCCCGGCCGCGTTCGACGACGTCCCGGCGGATACGCCGGAGGATGCGGACGTCGGCGTCGGTCTCGACGTAGAGCCGGAGGTCGAACATCCCGCCGAGGCCGTCGTCGTGCAGCGCGAGTATCCCCTCGACGATGACGACCTCACCCGGTTCGACGCGGACGGTCTCCTCGGTGCGGTTGTGGACGGAAAAGTCGTACTGTGGCATCTCGACAGCCCGCCCCTCACAGAGCGCGGAGACCTGCTCGCGGACGAGCGGCCAGTCGAACGCGTCGGGGTGGTCGTAGTTCACCTCGCGGCGCTCCTCGAAGGGGGTGCCCGAACGCTCCCGGTAGTAGTTGTCGAGCGGGACGAGCGAGACGGAGTCGATCCCCTCGGTGATCCGCCGCGCGATGGTGGTCTTGCCCGCGCCGGTCCCGCCGCCGATGGCCACGACGAGCGAGGGGACGGTCATCACGCGTCCCATCCGGGCGAGGGTGTATGAACCACCCGGATTTCGGTCGGGACCGGCCGACGGGAGCGGCCGCCGCCCGGTCAGGCGTCCGCATCACGAATCCGTGAACGATAACGCGTATAACCAACCCCCCCGCACCCACGATTGTGACGAACACGCAGGTCACTCTGGTCCAGATCGACAACTACGGGCCCTGGACGGTCACCCCCGAGCCCCGGCGCGAGGTCGACCTCCAGACGCTCCAGTCA
The DNA here is from genome assembly GCF_037335815.1 of Salinirubellus litoreus. Classification (NCBI taxonomy): domain Archaea; kingdom Methanobacteriati; phylum Methanobacteriota; class Halobacteria; order Halobacteriales; family Natronomonadaceae; genus Salinirubellus; species Salinirubellus litoreus. Next base: position 3,061,990 of record NZ_CP147841.1, read on the forward strand.
CGACTCTACGCCGACCTCTCGCAGCTGGTCGGCAACCGCGAGGGGTACGTCTTCTTCTCGCGGTTCGACAACATGGTCGCGGTGACCAACGGTCTCGACGTCGACGCCCACTCGCTCATCCAGGAGTCGGTCGGCAACCGGTATCCGGTTTCGGTGTCGCTGTCCATCGCCGTCGACCCGTCCCCGGCAGTGGCGCTGGGCCGAGCGACCGACCGGCTCCAGGACGCCGGCAGCGCACAGGACGAGGGGCGCACGGAGATCCTCCGCGGCGATCCGCTCCCGGAGGCCGACCGAGGCGCCGAGGACGTCCAGATCGCGCACTTCGACGTGAACGACGCCACCGGCAAGTACACCGATCGGCTCAACGAGTTCGACACGTTCATCCAGATCGAACAGGGGTACGCCGAACTGATGCGGTACATGCGCCGGGCGCACGACTCGCTCGCGTTCTTCGTCGGCGGGGACAACGTCATCGCGGTCTGCTCGGACGTGACCGAGGACGAGTACGCCGACGCGTGCGAGCACGTCCACGACGCCGTCGGGGTCGACCTGAAGGTCGGCGTCGGCCGGGCCCGGACCGCCCAGTCGGCGGGCATCGGGGCGAAACACGCCCTCGAGACCTGTCGACACGAGGGAACGACGGTCGAGTTCCGGGACTGAGCGCGATCCGTGCCATTAGTTATCGTCACACATAAGATTGCCGGAGGTAGCTTTTAGCCGGTCAGCGGTCAACGCCGGGCTATGGACACCGAACTCACCGTCAGGGACGTGATGGACCGTGAGTTCGTCGGCGTGAGCGAGTCCGACGACGTGCGTTCCGTCGCCGAACTGCTGCTGGAGGAGGGTGCCGAGTGTGCGGTGGTGCTCCGCGGACAGGAGCCCGTCGGCCTGTTGACCGAGCGGGACGTCCTCGGCGTGGTCAGCGAAGGGCGGGACCCCGAGACGGTCCAGGTGGGCGACGTCGTGCGGAGTTCGGCCCCGACGGTCGACCCGGACGACGGCGTCGACATCGCCGTCGACGCCATGACCTCCCGGGGGAGCCGGCGACTGCTCGTGATTGAGGAGGGGCCCGTCGGGCTGGTGACCGAGCACGACCTGCTCTCGGCGACGACCATCGAGCGGTACAGGGAGCCACCGGGGGGCGATCCGGCGGTGAACGGGGACGCCCCCGGCGACGACCGCGCGGCGACGACGGACCGGGCCGTCTCCGACCAGAGCATCTGTCAGGGATGTGGGGCGCTCTCCCGTGATCTCCTCGAGACCGACGGTCAACCCCTCTGTCCGGACTGTCGGGACGTCTGACGCACGGCGTAAATCATCGAGTAACTTATAACCGTTCACAGTAAAAGAGCGGTTGGTATGACACCACAAAGAAACGTTTCGCGTCGGACGTGGCTCAAGACCGCCGGCGTGGCGGGTATCGCGGCGCTCGCCGGCTGTACCGGCGGCGACGGCGGTGACGGTGGCGACGGCGGCGATGGCGGCGACGGTGGGTCGGAGTCGACCCCCACCGAGACGATGGGCGGCAGTCCGGAGCCGACCGAGACGATGGGTGGCGAGACGGAGACCCCCGGGGAGACGACGGGCAGCGGTGGCGGGAGTGGCAGCCCCGACGTCCTCGTGGTCATCGGCTATCCGCAGGACGGCATCCAGCTGTTCCGCGACTACTACAGCCAGAGCGACGGCTCCGAGCAGATCCTCATCCCGGACGGGCTGCGGGACCCCGCGCTCCCGGGACAGGTCGGTAACGACATGGCGAACGTCACGGGGACGGCCCCGGCGGCCGGCGGTCCGAACCAGCAGGCGTTCGCCGACCAGTTCCAGGAGGAGTACGGCAACGCGCCCGGCGTGTTCACCTCCCAGTCGTACGACTCGGCCGCCATCGGCATCCTGGCGAACGCGGCCGCGGGCGAGAACAACGGATCCGCCGTCCGCGACCAGATGCGCCGGATTGCCAACCCCGGCGGGATGGAGGTCGGCCCGCAGAACCTCGTCGAGGGCGTCGAGGCGGCGGCCAACGGCGAGGACGTCAACTACCAGGGCGCGTCCTCGGCGACGAACTTCGACCAGAACGGCGACCCGGCCTCCGCGGCGTACGCCATCTGGGAGTTCCTCGGTGCCGACGAGCAGGGAACCGAGACCCAGGAGGTCCAGAACTTCGAGGGGCAGAACCCCGACGGTGAAGGTCCCTCCGCGGACAGCGGCCCCGGCGGGCTCGGGCGCACGGTCTCGGTCGGTATCCTCCTCCCGGAGACGGGCAACCTCGCCTCGACCGGCCAGCCGATGATCCAGGCCGCCCAGCTCCCGGCGACGCTCGTCAACGACTCCGACGTCGACCTGGAGGTCGACGCACAGACCGAGGACACGCAGACCGACCCGAGCGCCGGTGTCGCGGCCGCGAACTCGCTGGTCAACGCCGGCGTGCCGTTCGTCTGCGGGACCGCCTCCTCGGGCGTGAACGTCCCCGTCTCCCAGCAGGCGTTCATCCCGAACCAGGTCGTCGGCTGCTCGCCGTCCTCGACGGCGCTGTCGGTGACCAACCTCGAGGACGACGACTACATCTTCCGGACCGCACCCTCCGACCGCCTGCAGGGTCGCGTGATGGCCCAGGTCGCCTCCGAGCGTCTCGAGGGCTCGAGCGCCGCGACGCTGTACGTCAACAACGACTACGGCCAGCAGCTCTCCGAGCGCTTCGCGGGCGTCTTCCAGGACTCCTTCGACGGCGAGGTGTTCGCACAGATCGCCTACAACCAGAACGAGTCCTCCTACACGTCGGTCGTGCAGGAAGCGCTCTCGTCGGGTAACTGAGTCGGTTCGGAGTTCGGGTCGACCCCGACCCCGGTCGAAACTCGCCTTCTTTCGCGTCAGCCGCCGAGGAAGTCCTGTCTGACCTTCGGGTCGGCCAGCAGGACGTCGCCGTCGTCCTCGTAGCGATTCTGACCGTTCACGAGGACGTAGCCCCGGTCGCACCGGCGGAGCGCCTCCTTGGCGTTCTGTTCGACCATCAGGATAGCCGTGCCAGCGTCGTTGATCTCGTCGACCTTCTCGAACATCTCGTCGACGAGGTCCGGCGCGAGCCCCGCGGAGGGCTCGTCGAGCAGCAGCAGCGGCGGCGAGAGCATCAGTGCCCGGCCCATCGCCAGCATCTGCTGCTGGCCGCCCGAGAGCGTCCCCGCACGCTGGTCCTCCCGCTCCTCCAGGATGGGGAACCGGTCGAACACCATGTCGAGGGCGTCCTGTGGCACCTCGTCGAGGATGTACGCGCCCATCTCGAGGTTCTCGCGGACCGACATCGTCGGAAACACGTTGTCGTTCTGCGGGACGTACCCGAGGCCCTCGTGGATGATCTCCTCGGGGTTCCACCCCGTGATGTCCGTCCCGTCGAACGTGACGGTCCCGCCCATGTGCGAAGTGAGCCCGAAGACGGACTTCATCACCGTCGACTTGCCCGCGCCGTTCGGCCCGACGATGGTGACGTACTCCCCCTCACGGACGTCCATCGTGACGTCGGTGAGGATCTGGAGGTCGCCGTAACCCGCGTCGAGGTCACGCACCCGCAGGAGGCTGTCCGACCAGGTCGAGACCTCCGTGGCGGCCCCCGCGGTCCCGGTCCCCTCCGCGCCGTCGGCTTCTTCGGTTCCCTCGGCCCCGTCGGCCCCATCGACCGCCCCGCCGGGTTCGGGTTCGGTCCCGCTCATTCGACCTCACCCCCGAGATAGGCCTCGATGACCCGCTCGTCGGTCCGGACCTCCTCCGGAGCGCCCTCCATCAGCACCTTGCCCTGGTGCATCACGATGACGTGCTCGCAGTTCTCCATGATGAGGTCCATGTCGTGTTCGACGATGAGGAACGTGTAGCCCTGTTCGCGCAGTTCGTGGACGTGTTCGAGCAGACGTGCCTCGAGCGAGGGGTTCACGCCCGCGAACGGCTCGTCGAGCAGCAGCATCTCCGGCTCGGTGAGCAGCGCCCGCGCGAGTTCGAGCAGCTTCCGCTGTCCGCCCGAGAGGGTGCCGGCGTACTCGTGGGCGAGGTGGTCGATCTCGAAGAAGTCGAGCATCTCCCAGCACCGCTCCAGCACCTCCCCCTCCTGGTTGACGACCGAGTTACGGGTGAACGGGAGGACCGACCGCCAGAGCGACTCGCCGCGCTGGCCGCGCGGGGCGAGCATCATGTTCTCGAGGACGGTCATCTCCTCGAGTTCGCGGGCGATCTGGAACGTCCTGACGAGCCCCCGGTTGGCGACCGTGTGGGGTTCGAGTCCCGTGATCTCCTCGCCCCTGAAGTAGACCGCCCCGGCGGTCGGTTCGAGGACGCCCGTGATGCAGTTGAACGTCGTCGACTTGCCCGCGCCGTTCGGCCCGATGAGCCCGGTGAGTGTCCCCTCCTCGACCTGGAAGGAGGCCCCGTCGACGGCGGTGATGCCGCCGAACTCCTTGCGGAGGTCCTGGACGCGGAGCGGGATCCCGCGTGGGGTGTGCTTGGCGGCCTCCTCGGCCGCCGAGTCCTGGGCTTCGGCCTCGTCCACCTCCACGTCGGCGTCCTCGGGGACGTTGTTCCGTACGGCCGGGTCGTCGACCCCGCCCTCGCTCATCGGTCCTCACCCCCGGAATCGCCGGAACCGGAGCCGCCGTCGGTGGCGGCCGGCGGCGTGCCGCCGCCCTCGCGCTCGCCGGAGGCGCGACGCGGTCGTTCGAGCGGGACGCCCGATGCCGGCTCCTTCCGGTGACCGAGCAGCCCCTGCGGCCGGTTGTGCATCAGGTAGATGAGCACCAGCCCCATGATGACGAGCTGGAGCTGTCGGATGCTGTCGATCGTGTAGAACAGGAACGGGACTGGGTCGAGGTTCGAGATCAGGGGCGAGACCGCCGGGCCGAACCCCGAGGGAGCATCCACCTCGATGAGAGTCTCGATGACGTTCTTCAGGTAACGCGGCCCCTGGAACAGCACCGCGGCGAAGATGGCCCCGCCCATGACGCTCCCGGTGTTCGAGCCCGCGCCGCCGATGATGAGCGCGATCCAGACGAAGAACGTGAGCCGGGGGCGGTAGGTGTTCGGCGTGATCGCTCCCTGGGTCATGAACCAGAGGATGCCACCGAGCCCCATCAGCCCGCAGCCGACCATGAACGCCTTCGTCTTGAACGCGTCCGTGTTCTTCCCGAGCGAATTCGTCGCCTCCTCGTCCTCGCGGATGGCCTTGAGCACCCGACCGAACGGGGAGTTGCCGATCCGTCGCATGAGGACGTAGTAACCGACGACGACGAACAGCAGGAGGACGCCGTATACCAGGCCGTCGACGACCGGCTTGGGGTTGTTCGGGACGGCCACCTGGACGACGTCGACGAACCCGAGGTAGACGTCGTAGAGCCCGAACGCGGTGAAGAACGCCTGGACCGGCTGGGTGAAGTCGAGGATGAGCCCCGAGCCCCCGCCGAGCCCGACGACGTAGCCGCCGACGGTGAACTGCTCCAGGTCGCCCGAGAGGAAGGCGAACCGGAGGATCTCGCTCATGGCGATGGTGACGATGGCGAGGTAGTCCGCCCGGAGCCGCAGCGCCGGGAGCGCGACCACGAGCCCGAGCAGCGCGGCCACGACGGTCCCGGCGATGATGCCGACGATGATGGGCATACCGAACCCGCCCGAGCGACCGGTCTCGGCGGCGAACAGCGGCGCTTTCGAGACGATCGCCATCGTGTAGATGCCGATGGCCATGAACCCGACGATACCGATGTTGAACAGCCCGGTGTAGCCCCAGTGGAGGTTGAGCGCGAGCGCGAGCAGGGCGAACACCGCGATGTAGAAGGTCAGACTGGCGACGGAGTTGATCTGCCCGCGGACCTCGAACCCGAGGAATGCCCCGGTGAGGATGTACACCCCGTAGATGACCGCGAGCAGCGCCCCGATCTTCGTGACGTCCTTCTCCCAGAGCGCCGCGAGTGCCCCGGTGGAGTCCTCGGATTCGGTGTCGCTCGCGCTCATGCTGTCGTCCTCCCGGCGAACAGGCCCTGTGGTTTCACGAGCAGGATGACGATCATCACGAGGAACGCGGCGGCACGGGAGAAGTCGCTCGGGATCCAGACGACCGACACCGAGGCGGTGACGCCGATGATCAGCCCCCCGAGGATCGCCCCGTAGATCGACCCGATGCCGCCGAGGATGACGGCCGCGAAGATCAGCAGGAGGAGGAGCCAGCCGTCGAAGTAACCCATCGTCCCCTTCCAGAGGAAGAACATGTATCCGGCGACGCCGGTGAGGCCACCGCCGATGATCCACGTGTAGCGGACGACCTGCTCGGTCGGGATGCCCGTCACCCGGGCGAGGTCCTCGTTGTCGGCCATCGCGCGCATCGCTTTGCCGAGCTTCGTCCGCTGGAGGAGGAGGTGGACACCGAGCATCAGCGCGATGGCGACGACCGCGAGCGTGATGTCGTGTGCCCTGAGCTGGACGGTCCCGTCGATGAACGGGACGGTGATCGCCGGCTGCGTGGCGGTGAGCCCCCGTCGGCTCGGCCCGAAGACGAACTGGATGAGAAACCGGATGGCGAACGCGACCCCGATGCTCGTGATGAGCAGGGCGATACCTGAACGGTCACGGAGCGGCTTGAACGCGTACCGATCGACGAACAGCGCGAGCGCGATGGTGAACACCCCCGCGACGAGGAGCCCCCCGATCACGGCGAGCGGCGAGGAGACGATGCCGATGCCGAGCGCACCCCCGAACACCGACCCCCCGGCCCCGACGAGCAGGAGCGATCCGATGTCCGCCCGCGCACCGAACGCCCCGGCGACGGCGTAGGTCGTCGCCCACCCCGCGAACCCCCCGGCGGTGATGTAGTCGCCGTGTGCGAAGTTGGCGAAGTTGAGAATGCTGTACGTCATCGAGAGCCCGATCCCCGCTAACCCGATCACCAGCCCCCGCATCAGGCCGTCCTTGAGGAGGACGGCGAGACGGAAGAACTGCTGCTCGTCGACGAGTAGCTGCCGCCCCAGGTCGAGCAGCAGGACGACGACGATCCCCACGAGGACGACGCTGCCGGGGTTCGCTCCCAGCAGTCGCCGGCCCCGTGCGTACGTTTCGCTTATACCCATGCGATAGCCTGTAGTGTGGAGGCTCATAAATAACACTACGTACCGGCGTACTGTCGACCCCATGCCGTGTGTGGTCAGGGAGCGTCGGTGCCACAAACGCTTTCGTGACGGGCGAGGCAATCCCGGGTATGGTACGGACGCTGGACGACCTCGACCCCTCCGGCCTCGCGGTCGGGCTCCGGGTCGACGTCAACAGCCCGCTCGACGACAGGGGGGAACTCGCCGACGACGCCCGACTCGGAGCACACCTCGACACCATCGAGGAACTCGCCGCCAGGGACGCGCGGGTCGCCGTCCTCGCACACCAGGGCCGCCCGGGCGGATCGGACTTCTCGGATCTGGCCCCGCACGCCGACCGGTTCGACGAACTCCTCGACGCGCCGGTGGACTACTGTGACGGGACCTTCACGCGCGAGGCCCGCGAGGCCGTCGGCTCGCTCTCGCCCGGCGAGGTGGTCGTCCTCGAGAACACCCGGTTCTACAGCGAGGAGTACATGGAGTTCGATCCCGAGGCCGCCGCGGACACCTACCTCGTGCAGCGGCTCGTGCCCGTGCTCGACGCCTACGTCAACGACGCGTTCGCCGCCGCCCACCGATCCCAGCCCTCCCTCGTCGGCTTCCCACGCGAACTCCCGGCCTACGCCGGCCGGGTGATGGAGCGCGAGCTCGACGTCCTCGGCGGACTCGGGGACGCCCCCCGGCCCCGGTACTACGTCCTCGGCGGGGCGAAGGTCGAGGACTCGCTCGACGTCGCCCGCTCGGTGCTCGACCGCGACATCGCCGACGGCGTCCTGGCGACGGGCGTCGTCGGCAACGCCTTCCTGCTCGCCGACGGCGTCCAGCTCGGAGCCGCGAGCGCGAAGATCGTCAACGAGCGCTCGACCGAGGCCGTCCAGCGGGCCGGTGAGCTCCTCGACGAGTACGGCGGCCTGATACACCTCCCGCGGGACGTGGCCGTCGAGCGCGACGGCGAGCGGACCGAACTCGGTGTCGAGGACCTCCCGGCGGAGACGCCGGCGATGGACGTGGGTGCGAAGACGATCGCCGCCTTCGCCGAACTGCTCGACGATGCGGGGACGGCCATCCTGAACGGTCCGGCCGGGGTCTTCGAGGAGGAGGCGTTCGCGGTCGGCACCCGCGAGATCTTCGAGGCCGCCACGCGCGCCGAGCTCAGCGTCGTCGGCGGCGGGGACACGGCGGCCGCCCTCCGCCGACTGGGGATCGAGGGATTCAGCCACGTCTCGACCGGCGGCGGTGCCTGCCTGCGGATGCTCACCGACGGGGAGCTCCCGGCCGTCGAGGCTCTCGAGCGGTGACCGACGAGGGCGATCCCCCCTGGGAGATCGAGCGCCCACCCACGGAGGCGGCCGACGCCGTGACCGACCTCTGGGTCGACTTGGTCGCCGACCAGCGCCCGTACGGCTCGCACCTGCTCGCCGAGCCCAACCGCGAGCGAGTCCGCGAAGCCGCCCTCCGGGGGATCGTCACCGACTCGCTGCTCGTCGCCTCGTGGGACGGGGCCCTCGTCGGGTTCGTCACCTTCGCCGTCGAGTCCGGGGTCTACGAACAGGACGTCACTCGGGGGCTCGTCGAGAACGTCTACGTCGTCCCCGAACGCCGCGGGGAGGGCCTCGGATCGGCGCTGCTGGCCGCCGCCGAGGACCACCTGCGCGAGCGGGGCTGTGACGCGTTCTTCCTGGAGGTGCTGGCCGACAACGAGGGCGCGAGACGGTTCTATCGCGAGGCGGGGTACGACCCCCACCGACTCCAGTTCGAGCGGTCGGCCGACGGGGCCGAAAGACGGCACGGGAGCGAGGTCGACACCGAAAGCGATACGCACACAAGGGACGACTGACTATCACCCCCTGCGCCAAGGGAGCTTGGGTGGTTCAAGCACTCGACTTGTAATCGAGAATTCGTGGGTTCAAATCCCACCCTTGGCTCTGGCGTCCCGAACGAGCGACCCTGGCTCCCTGCGCGACGATCGTCGGACGCCGATGCGCGTCTTCTCGTTCTGAAGACGCTGATGGCGTGTTATTATCTCGGAAGCTGAAACCGATAAAATATGGGGCTGGGTGACCGGGTGGGTTCGGAGAGGGACACGGCACAGGCCTCGGTTCTGGGCTTCGTGCTGTTGGTCGGGATCGTTGTCGTCGGGACCGGAACGCTGGTCGTGATCGGCGGAACGCTGCTCTCGGAGCAGCAGCGAGCCGTGGACGCCTCGGTCGCCGAACTCGCGATGACCCAGGTGGACTCGCAGGCGAGCCAGGTCGCGCTCGGCAGCAGCCCGAGTCAGCGGGTCTCCCTCGCCGGCGGCGGGCGGACCTACGTCGACGAGTCCGCCGCGCCGATCACGATCGAGCTGATCGGCTGTGACACCTGTCCCACCACGCTCGAGAGTACGACGCTCGGTGCAGTCGTCTACGACGGGGGGGAGACGACCGTCGCGTACCAGGGCGGCGGGGTGTGGAAGCGCGACGGCTCGGGCGGGGTGCGGATGGTGTCGCCGCCCGAACTGCACTACAGCTTCGACGCCTCGATGAACGACGATCCCACGCTCACGCTCCCGCTCGTCGTCGTCCGCGGCGACGCCTCGACGACGGAGGCCCTCCAGATCCGGCGGGGGCCGTCGACGGCCGTCTTCCCCGATCCGGACGACCCGAGCGGTGACCTGACGAACCCGCTCAGCGCGGGAAGTCTCAGGATCACCATCCGGAGTTCCTACTACGAGGGCTGGTCGGAGTACTTCGAGGAGCGGACCGACGCCGACAGCGTGACCGTCGACCACGGTACGGGGACGGTCGAGGCCGTCCTCACCGTCCCCGACAGGAGCCGCGAGGTCGAGGAGTCGATCGCCTCGAACGCCCCGACGCTGAGCGTGCAGGGCGGTGCCGACGTGGACAGCTACAACTCCTCGCTCGGGACCTACGCGGCGACGCGCGGTTCGGCGGGGAGCGTCTACGTCGGTCACGACCTGAGCAACGCCGGGGACGGTACCATCTACGGTAACATGCGCGTCGACGGGGACTTCGACGGCGGGGGCGGCATCGAGATCAAGGGTGACCTCCTGACGGACGGCGACGTCACACTCGACGGCGGCGTCTCGGTGGACGGCGAAGTGATCGCCGACGGCGACTTCTCCATCAGCGGCGGCGGGACGGTCAACAGCCCGGTCACGGTCACGGGGAGCGTCACCGAGACCGGGGGCGGGGTGGACGTCGACGCCGACGTCACCGCCGGACGGGACTACGTGAGCAAGAGCGGGTCGATCGACGGCGGCGTCACGGTCCACGTCGGGCGTGACTTCTACGCGGCGAACGGACAGAACGTAGACGGCGAGATCGTCGCCGGTGGCGAGTACAGGGACGACGGCGTCTGGCCGAACGACGGGTCCGCGACCATAACCGAGAACGGGCCGGCCCCCGACCTGAGTGCCACCGAGCGCGCGGAGAGCCTCAGTCCGCCACACCTCGCCCCGATCGACGGGACGATCACCTCCCGTGTCGTCTCGTTCGAGTCCGTGAACGACAACGGGCCGGAGGCGGCCCGCGTCGTGGCCGGGAACTGCGGGGGCGGCGACCCCGCCTGTACACTCACCGCGGGGACGTACTACTTCGACGAACTCTCGCTGTCGGGGAGCGACAGGCTCGTGTTCGATACGACCGACGGGCCGATCTACGTCGCCGTCGACGGCGACGTCGGCACGACCGGCGGCTCGTCGGTCGAGGCGATCGGGCCGAACGAGGTCCACGTCTACTACACCGGGGACGCCACGCTCAGGACCGACTGGGAGAGCGTCGGCGACCGCGGCGACCAGATCTGGCTCTACGGCTCCAGTTCGTCCACGGTCCTGGTCCAGGGCGGTGCGGCCGTCTACGGGGTCCTCTACGCGCCGGGGAACCAGGACATCGAGGTGCGCGGCGGGTCGGAGGTGTACGGCGCGCTCGTCGGAAGCGTCAGTGACGTCCAGGGGGGGACCGCCATCCACTACGACGAGGCCCTCGGGAACCAGAAACCCGAGCTCACGGGGAGTGCGGGTGCTCCGGTCAACTACCTCCACATCTCGACCAACGAGATCGTCGTGGAGGACGGGGATACCCCGTAGGAACCCGGACCTGTTCGGATCCGGACCGGGGATACGTCGCGGTCGGTTAGACGTCCTCGTTCTCGACGGTCATCTCGGGGGGGATCGTTCCGACGGAGGACGAACCGCTCCTCGCCGTCCCGCTCGACCGTCGCCGCCAGACACCATCCCTCCTGACCCATCCGGTTGAGTTCCTCTTCGAGCTCCTCGGGCGGTTCGACGACGACATAGTCGTAGCGGTCCTCGGTGGGTCCCTCGGTGCTCACGACGAACGCTCAGCCCCACATCCTCGTAGCGCCACTGCCTGCAGATACTGGGCGACCCGCGCCCGATCGGGGCCGGCGTATGCGCCGAGGGGGACCGCCCCAAGAGCTAACCGCCCGCCTGCGCCACGACCGGTATGACGCGCACCCCCCGTGTCCTGCTGCTTCACGGGTTCCCGCCGGAGACGACCGGCGGTCCCGAGGACCTCCGGGATCACGTCGTCGAGGCGCTCCCGGACGTGGACCTGCGGCTGGCGACCGACCACGACGACGCCCGCGAGCGGATCCCCGACGCCGAGGTGGTGATCGAACACGGGATCACGGACGACCTGCTGGCACGGGCGGACTCGCTGGAGTGGCTCCAGTCGCTCAGCGCCGGCGTCGACGGGTACGACCTCGACGCGCTCGCCGAACGCGACGTCGTGGTGACGAACGTCTCCGGCGTCCACGCGAACCCCATCGCCGAGCACGTCCTCGCGCTCGCGCTCGCGTTCGAACGGCGGCTCCCACGCGCCATCGAACAGCAGCGGGACCACGAGTGGCGGCGGTTCCCCGCCGGGGAGCTCCGGGGGAGCACGCTCGGGATCGTCGGCGTGGGAGCGATCGGTGGTCGCGTGGCCGAACTGGCGAGCGCGGTCGGCATGGACGTCCTCGGCGTCAAGCGCGACACGAGCACGTACCACGACGCCGTCGACGAGATATTCTCCCCCGACTCGCTTCACACGGTGCTCGGCCGGTCGGACTACGTCGTGCTCGCGTGCCCGCTGACCGAGGAGACCGAGGGGATGATCGGCGCGCGCGAACTCGCCTCGATCGGCCCCGACGGCGTACTCGTCAACGTCGCCCGCGGCCGAATCGTCGACCGCGACGCCCTCGTCCGCCAGATACGGGAGGGGTACCTCGGCGGCGCGGCGCTGGACGTGACCGACCCCGAGCCCCTCCCCCCGGAGTCGCCGCTGTGGGACAGCTCCGACGTGATCGTGACACCGCACATGGCCGGCGGCTCGCCGGCGTTCCCGCGACGGTGTGCGGAACTGTTCGTCGAGAACTACCGCCGATACGTCGAGGGAGAGATGGACGAGATGACCAATCGGGTCGTCTGAGGCGGGGAGTAGGAGCGTCCGGGTCAGGGCCGGGCCGCCTCACAGAGCGCCCGCGGATCCGAGTCGGGGAGTCCGCGGGCCAGCTCCCACAGTTCCTCGGTCGACGCCTCACCGACGACGGGTGCGGCGAGCCCCTGGAACTTCTCCCGAAGCTCCGAAGTCGAGAGGGGGTTCCGCTCGTCGCCCTTGGGGTAGCGGATCTCCTCCGTGCGTTCGGTGCCGTCCTCGAACTCGACGATCACGCGCGTGCTCCGCGCCTCGGGGACCCGTTCGGCGAGGTCCTCGGCGGCGGTCACCGAGATCCGCTCGGCCAGCCCATAGGCCTCGTCGGTCAGCGCCCCCTCGGCGAACGACGCCTTCGAGGAGTCCCCGTTGCGTAGCCGGGTGGCGACCGCGAACGGGATGGAGAACTTGGCCTCCAGATCGTTCTCGGGGCGGGTTTCGGTCAGGCGGGCCGCGTCGGGGTAGGTCTCGACGCGCACCGACGCCACGGTATCGGGGTCGACCCTCCCCCGCGCCTCGATGGCGTCCAGCGCGTCGAGCGCGCCGTGTGTGTACCGGCAGGCGGCGTGGTTCTTGAAGTACCCACGAGTTATCTCCCAGCGCTCGCCGAGCGCGTCGGCGACGGCCGCCCGGTCGAACCCGTCCGCACAGAGACGATCCAGGTGGCGAGCGAGGCCGTCGTCGAGGCCGGTGAACCCCGCGGCGGCCTGATCCGCCGCCAGGATCCCGTTCATCGCGCTCATCCCCGCGTAGGTGTTCCTCACGGTTGCGCCCTCGGTCGCGGCGTCGAACCGGGTGTGGAGCGCGTGGTTCGCACCGATCCGCATCGCTGCCAGCGTCGTCCTCTCGTCGTACTCCCGGAACCGCGAGACGCCGGCCGCCGCGCCCACGGTTCCCCAGACGCCGTGCATGTGGTACTCGGGGGCCAGGGGCGTGCAGGCGATGCCGACGCGGGCGGCGACCTCGTAGCCGGCGACGAACGAGGTGAGGAGGCGGCGACCGGCGGTCCCGGTCCCGTTTCGGGCCCGGTCTTCGTCACCTCCCTCGGCCTCCGCGACGGCGAGCACCGCCGGCAGGACGTGCATCGCCGGGTGGCCAGCCGAGTACTTGTGCCCCTCGTCGAGTTCGAGCACCGTTCCCGCGCCGCCGTTGGCGAGCGCAGCACGGGTAGCGGACGCCGTCCGGTCGGTCCCGAGCACCGTCGCCGGCCCGCCGCTCGACCGCTCGGCGAACGCGGCCGCGTACGGCGCGGTCGACCCGCCGAGTATCGCGCCGATCGAGTCCGCGACCACCAGCGTCGCGCGGTCGAGCGCCTCCGCCGGGATCGCTCCAAGATCGAGCGAGGCGGCGAACGCGGCGGCCTCGCGCTCGGCGCTCGTCCCGCTCATCACTCGCTCCAGTCGGGCAGGTCGCGCTCGACGAACCGGCCCGTTCCGGGCTCGGCGACGATCTCGCCGCCGTCGACTACGAGCTGCCCGCGGACGAACGTCTGTTTTACTGCACCGGTGACCTCCCGGCCGTCGTACAGCGAGAACGTCGCGTTCGAGGCGTTCTCCGTCTCTTCGATCGTCCACGTCTCGTCGGGATCGAAGACGACGACGTCGGCGTCCGTGCCCGGTTCGAGCGTCCCCTTCTCCGGGAAGCCGAACGTCCGGGCCGGGTTCGTACACATCACGCGAACCAGGAACGGGTAGGAGAACCCCCGCTGGTTGACCGCCACCTCGTGGAACACGGGGAGGCTGTACTGGGCGCTGTTGGCCCCGAACGGGCTATCCCACCAGTTCTCGACCTCCTCCTTGTACTCGCGGTGGTAGACGGAGTGGTCCGTCGAGACCACGCTGAGTGTCCCGTCGCGGAGGTACTCGAACATCGCCTCGACGTCGTCGTCGGTCCGGAGCGGCGGCGCGATCAGGGGGAGGTTCCCCCGGGACTCGTGGATCTCGCGGGTCAGCGCGGTGTAGTGGGTGCAGGTCTCCGCCCGTATCCGCGAGCCGTCCCCCTGGAACCCCGAGAGCACCTCGGCGGACTGGCGACAGGAGGTGTGGATACCGTAGTACTTGACGCCGTGCTCGCGGGCCATCCGGGCGACGTCGTCGGCGGCCATCGCCTCGGCGTAGTCCGGGCGGGAGTCCGGGTAGTACTGCGGGTCACCCTTCCCCTCGCGCTTGAGTCGCTCGGCGAGGTGCTCACAGACCGAGGGGTCCTCGGTGTGCATCGTGGCGACGGCGTCCTCGGCGGCGATGCGCTCGAACGCGCTGTCGACGAACCCGTTCGATACGCCCACCGGGTAGGTCGACATGAACATCTTGAACGACGTGACCCCCTCCTCGACCGCTTCGGGGATCGCGTCGAGCGTCCCCTCGGTCTCCCGCGAGAGCACGCCGTGGAGGCTGTAGTCCACGTAGGACTCGTCCTCCTTGGCACGCTTGTGTGCGATACCGTCGAGCAGGCCGGCGTCCTCGTCGGTCCCCGCACGGTCCCGTCCCTGCCAGGCGAAGTCGACGAAGGTGGTCATCCCGCCGAGCGCCGCGGCCGCCGTCTCGGCCGGCATCGTCCCCGCGCGGTTCTCGGGCACCTCGTCGATGTGGACGTGCGGGTCGACCACGCCGGGCATGACCAGCCGGTCCGCCGCGTCGATCCGCCGGTCGGCCTCGGGCAGTGACGCCTCGTGGCCGACGGCCACGATGGTCCCGTCGTCGATCGCGACGCTCCCCTCGGAGACGCCGGTCGGCGTCACCAGCCGCCCGCCCGCGATCACCGTGTCGACTGTCATCGACCTACGAACCGGACCCTGGGGCTAATAGTTTGTCCCGGACGGCGGGGCAGTACCTGGAATCGACAGCGAACGGCGAAACGGTCGATTGGGCGCGATCCAGCCGGAGCCGCCCGGCCGCGAGGGCGAGCATTCATATCCGAAACCGGGACCACCGACCCCGTGACCTGACGGATCGCTCACGGGGCGACCGCGGGAGCCCGGCACGCCGTCCCGTGAGGGGCGAGGAGTCGTGCCGGCTGTTCGAGGAGTCCGTACGCGATCGGGGGTGATGCGGCTCGGCGGGGTTCAGTCCGCCGGAACCCGCGACCTGGCGTCGCCGGGCCGCGGGCGGAGCACCGCCGCCGCCCTGGCGGTGGGGTTTATCCTCGCTGGCCCGGCTGTCGGGGTATGGAGATCGAGGTAGATCGAGAGCGCCTCCGTGCGGATCTCGAGGCGAACGGGCACATCGGCGAGATCGAGGTCGAGGAGGGGTGGGGCCGGACCGTCCTGACGGGGACCGACGCCGACCGGCAGGCCCGGGACAGGTTCGTCGATCGGCTCGAGGACGCCGGGCTCGAAGTCCGGGTCGACCCGGTCGGCAACGTCGCCGGACGGTGGATGCCCGAAAGCGCTGACTCTGGGGCGTCGCCGGTCGCCGCCGGCAGCCACCTCGACTCGGTTCCGGAGGGGGGTATCTTCGACGGGCCGCTCGGCGCGTACGCCGCGCTGGAGGCCGTCAGAGCGATCCAGGAGTCGTCGGTCGAGCCCGTGCGGCCGCTGGAGGTCGTCTCCTGGACCGAGGAGGAGGGGGTCCGGTTCGGCACCGGCCTGCTCGGCTCGTCGGTCGCCAGCGGGATCCGCTCCCGCGAGGAGGCGCTCGCGCTGACCGACGAGGACGGGGAGTCGCTGGGCGAGGCCCTCGACGGTATCGGCTACCGCGGCGAGGCCACGGTCGACCCGGCGTCGTGGTCGGCGTGGCTCGAACTCCACGTCGAGCAGGGGTCGATCCTCGAATCGGCGGGTGTCCCCGTCGGCGTGGTCTCGGCCATCGCGGGGATCGCGAACTGCGCGGTGGCGTTCGAGGGGGAGGCTAACCACGCGGGCGCGACCCCGATGGACGAGCGCCGGGACGCGCTCGCCGCCGCGAGCGAGTTCGTCCTCGACGTCGAGCGAGCCGCCCGCGAAGCGGTGCAGGAGGGCCACGAGGCGGCGGTCGGGACCGTCGGTCGGCTCGGGGTCTCGCCGAACGCCAACAACGTCGTCCCGGGCCGGGTGGAGCTGACGACCGACCAGCGCGACGTCGACGACGCGGTGCTACGTGGACTGGTCGAGGCAGCGTCGGCGAGCGCCGACCGGATCGAATCGGAACGTCCGGTGAGCGCCGACTTCGACCACTACCGGCTGACGGAGCCGAGCCACATGAGCGACCGGTGTGTCGAGGCGGCGACTGGAGCGGCCGATCGCGCCGGTTTAGAGTGCTCGGGGATGCACTCGGCGGGACTGCACGACACGGCGAACGTGGCGAACGTCACCGACACCGTGCTGCTGTTCGCGCCCTCCGAGGACGGCGTCTCGCACAACCCCCGGGAGTGGACCGACTGGGCGGACTGTGCGAACGCGACGCGGGTGCTCGCGGGCGCGATGGCCGACCTGGCGACCTGAGCCGCTGCCCCTGTCGCGTCGCTCCGGTCGGTGGCCGAACCTCGGAGTCCGGCCGTCGGAGGAGGTGACCCGATCCGGACGGGCCCCCGCGAGCGGAACGTTTCTGTACCGCCCGTTCGTCGGCGTCGTACGGGGATGTCCCTCCTACGGAATCATCCGGACCTCTCGCGTCGGATCCGCCAGTCCCTCGGTCCTCACATCGACGCGGTCGCCCGGAAACTCGGTCGCGTCCAGTACCGGATCCGCCCCTCGGAGTACGTCGGCACCGTGACGCTCGACATCGCCGACTTCGAGGAGCGGCTGTCCGAGATCGGGTTCGAGTGGGACCCCGTGAGCCTCTACCACCGGACGCCGTCGGGGACCCATACGAACGGTAGCTGGGTGTACCGGTCGTCGCGGCTGGCCGACAGACAGCTCCACGTGATCCTCTTCGCCCAGGCCCGCGATCAGATCGACGTCTACGCCCACGAGGAGTTCAGCTGGATACGCCACCCGCTGAAGCACGCCCGACACGAGCGGATACGGCGCGAGGAGGGCGCGAGGGAGATGCACCGGGTGCTGGACCGGATGAGCGTGGACTACTACCACGAACCCTGGCCCATCCGGAAGGGCTCCCATCTGCTACAGCGCGTTCGCGGATGGGATCGAACGGGCGGGTGAGTGCTCCCTTCCGTCTCACGACTCCGGCGACCCCTCACCGCGGCGCATCGAGAGGAAGACGACGGCCCCTGCCGCGCTCACGACCGCGACGAGCGGGAACGCCGCTCCCATGCCGACCCGTTCGGCGAGCGCGCCGAACAGCAGCGGCCCGGCCGCCCCGCCGAGCGACCCCGCGGTGAGCATCACGCCGAACAGACTCCCGCTGAACCCACGCTCGGAGTACGCGGAGGTGATGGCGTTCATCGCCGGGAGGGCCGCCCACAGCACGACACCGGCGAGGAAGAACCAGACGACGAGCGCGAGCGCCACGGGTGGAACGAGCGCGGTCCCGGCCAGCGCGAGCGACGAGCCCACCATCGCCGCGACACCCAGGGTCCGACGGTCCATCGTGTCCGCGAGCGTCCCGGCACCGAGCGAGGCGATGCCCGCCCCGACGAGCATGGCGAAGAAGACGCCGTTTGCGAGCCCGGTGGTCGTCCCCGCGTGCTCGACGAGGTAGGAGGTGACGTACGTTCGAACCGCACCGAGCTCTGTCGAGATGGCGAGGTTCGCCAAGAACAGCACGAGGACCCAGCGCCTGAGCGGCACGGAGAAGAAGGTGTGCGGGACGAACCGCCGCCAGCCCGATCCCGTCCGAGCGGTCCCCGCCTCGGCGTCGGGGTCGGATCCCCCGTCGGGTTCGACCGTCGGCCCCGAGGACTCCGGGAGGTCGCGGAACAGTGCGAGGAAGACAGCCCCGTAGACGAGCCCGACGCCGGCGCTGACCGTGAGCGCGAACCGCCAGTCGAAGACGGCGGCGAGCCCGCCGACGAGCGCCGGGGCGAGCGCCGTCCCGACCACCCCACCCAACCCGTGGATTCCCATCGCCTTCCCCTCGGTCGTCGACCCTTCGAGGTCACTGATGAGCGACATCCCCGCGGGGTGGTACGTGCTCCCGCCGAGGCCCGCGAGCGCCTCGGCGAACACGAGCGTCTCGTAGTTCTGCGCGCCGGCCGCGACCAGGATCCCCGCCGCGAGTACGACCATCCCGACCGCGAGTATCCACCGCTGGCCGATGCGGTCGGCGAGCGCCCCCGCCGGCAGTTGAAACACCGAGTAGGTGACGTAGAAGACGGTGAGGAGCGCCCCCGCCTCGGCATAGGAGATGGCGAAGTCGTTCACCAGCAGGGGGAGGATGGGCGGGAGCGCGACGCTGTAGAACTCGTTGACGGCGTGGGCGGCGGTGACGAGCCACACCTCCCGGGGGTTCGAGACGGAGAACAGCCGCGAGCGGAGGGTGCCTGACACAGGCCCTCTCCCCGCGAGCGGGTCATGAGGATTGCGGTCCGTTCTGGCGGGACGGCGTGGAGTCCCGTGTCGATGGCCGGCCCGGACCGCGGTCGGACGTCCTACTCGCCGGTCAGCGACTCCAGTAGTTCGATCGCGAGCCCCTTGTCGAGCGGGTCGTTCGCGTTCCCGCAGTGGGGCGACTGCACGCAGGCCGGACAGCCGCCCTCGCAGGGACAGGAACGGAGCATCGAGAGCGTCGTCCCGAGCAACGCGTCGATATCCGCGTAGGCTTCCCTGGTGAGGCCCACACCGCCCGGATAGCCGTCGTAGACGAACACCGTGCTCCGTCCGGTGTGGGGATGCATCGGCGTCGAGACGCCGCCGATGTCACGCCGATCGCAGAGCACCTCGTTCGGGAGCATGGAGATGATCGCGTGCTCGGCGGCATGGATGCCGCCGTCGAACGGACCCGACGCCGCTCGCATCGACCGTTCCGCGTCCTCGGGGACGGTGAAGTAGAACGCGCGGGTCCGGAGGGAGGTCTCGGGCAGGTCCAGTTCCTCCTCGCCGATCGGCTGGCCGGTGTTCGCGTCGCGTCGCTGGAACCCCGTGATGCGCTTTCGCATCGTCACCTCGGCGAACCTGACGGGAACGTCCTCGCGTGCCGCGAGGCGCTTTCCGGTGACGTCGCGCTCGACGGTGATCGCCTTCTCGTGGAGCGTCTCGGTGTAGTAGTCGGCCCACGTCGGTTCGAGTTCGGCGACCCCGTGGTCGAGGTCGAGGTCGCGGACCTCGTACTTGCGGCCCTGGTGGTGATACACCGCGCCGCGGTGGGCGTCCCGCATCGCGTCCTCGAAGGGGAGCTTCGCGACGACCTCCCCCCGTCGTGTGTCCTTCAGCTGAACCCCCCGGTCGTCGATGGTCCGCAGGCTCATCGAGTGGTGCGGGCTCCCATCGATCGTCCAGCGCGTCCCGTCGGGGGTCTCGCGGCGGTCGAGGTCGCCCGTCGATTCGAGGTGAGCGAGGAGGTCGGGGAACCCCTCGCCGAACCACCGCTCGTCGTCGATCGAGAGCCAGTTCTCCCGGGCGGCACACCGCACGTGATCGGGGAGTAGCTCGTCGTTCTCGGGGTTCGAGACCGCCCGTTCGGGGTCGCCGTCGAAGAGCGCCCGCGGGTCGTGCATCAGGTACTGGTCGAGCTGGTCCTCGCCGGCCACGAGGACGACCAGCGCGGGGTCGGTGCCCCGGCCCGCGCGGCCCGCGCGCTGGAATGCCGACATCCTGGTCCCGGGGTAGCCGTCGAGCAGGACGACGTCGAGCCCGCCAACGTCGACGCCGAGTTCGAGCGCGCTCGTCGACCAGGTGCCACGGATCTCGCCCGAATCGAGGCCGGCTTCGACCTCGCGCCGCCGGTCGTCGGTGAGCGCGGCGTGGTAGGCGACGGTGCTCCGGGCGGCGTCGTGGGCCCCCCGCTTGCGGAGCTCCTTCGCCGACTCGCTCGCGTACCGCTCGGCGGTCTGTCTGGAGCCGGTGAAGACGAGCGTCTGGAACCCTCGCTCCACGAGGTCGACGAACAGCCGCCGGGTCTCGGTGTGCGAGGAACGCCGCCGACCGTCGCCCCAGCCCTCGCCGTCGCCGTACTCGGGGGGGTTCCAGAGCAGCCAGTGGGTTGGCCCCGTCGCGGACGTGTCCTCGGTCACGAGATCGAACGACCCCTCGGGCTGGCCGGTGACGGTCGCGGCGTGCTCGACGGGGTTGCCGATCGTGGCCGAACAGCAGACGTACTGCGGGTCGGCGTCGAACCGTTCGGCGACCCGGGCGAGCCGGCGGAGGACGAGCGACACCCCGGAACCGAACACGCCGCGGTACTCGTGGACCTCGTCCACGACCACGGTTTCGAGCCGCTCGACGAACCAGTCCCACAGCCGGTGGGCGTGCGGGAGGATCCCGTAGTGGAGCATGTCCGGGGTCGTCAGGAGGACGGTCGGCTGTCGCTCGCGGATGGCCGCCTTCTCGTCGCGGTCCTGCCGGCCGGTGTAGCGTGCGACGGTCACCCCGGAGGCGAACCCCAGGTCGTCGGCGAGCGACGAGAGACTCCCGGCCTGATCCTCGATGAGCGCGACCTGCGGGGCGACGTAGAGGGCGGTCGCGCGGCGGTCGAGCGCCCGCTCGAACGCGGGGACGGTGTACGCGAGGCTCTTCCCGGACGCCGTGGGCGTCGCGAGGACGACGTTGCGGCCGTCCCGAACGCCCTCGACGGCACGGACCTGGTGATCGAAGAGCCGCGGAATGCCGCGCTCGCGGAGCGCCGTTTCGAGACGCCCGTCGACCTCGCACTCGGCGAACGACGCCTCGCGGCCCTCGACGGTCTCGTGGGTCCGTATCTGCCCCTCGTAGTACGGTCGGTCGCGCAGCCAGCCGACGGTGTCCTCCACACCCGGGATAGTCGGAGGCCAGGCCTAACGCTTCCGGGTCGGGGGAGGGAGTTCCCGAACGGCCGGGGTTCAGCCGACCGGCCGCGGGCCGTGCGGAAGTGTCCCCATCCGCTCGGCGAGCGCCTCGGAGAGGGCGAACACGGCCGCCTCGTGCTCCGCCTTCCCGCGGTGGATCGACGCCGGGCTAACGCCCATCGCGTCGTACTCGGGAGTGGGTATCGGCTCGCCGGTCCGCTCCTCGTGGAAGTCGCGGAGACAGACCAGCAGGCCGTGGACGTAGACGAGTTCTCGCTTTCTCATTCGGTCCGTAACTACGCGCCGTAGGCGTAAATGAGTGTCTCCGGATGGGTGGGACGCCGGTCCAGTCGGCCAGTTCACACCCTCGCGTTCGTGACACTGACCGATACAGTCAGAAGGGTTTTGTCCGCAGTGTCCGGGTCGTGTTCATGCCTGGCGAGCCGGTCGACCGCGAGGGGGAGCGCAGCACCGAGCCCTCGCGGGCGTTCCTCCGGGAGTACTGGGACTGGGTCGCCGTCGCCCTGTTCCTCCTCGTGACGGTCGACATGCTGACGACGATGTTCGCCGCCGCGACACTCGGAGCCGAAGCCGAGGCGAACCCGCTGATGCGCTGGGCGCTGAGACGGGGGACCCCGACGCTCGTAGTGGTGAACGTGATCGTGGTCGTTCTCGCGACCGTGTTCTTCTACGGCCTGCGCGAGATGCTCGGCCGAACGCCCGACCGGTACCGCCGATCGTTCTCGCTGCTCGTCGAGGCGTGGCTCGGGCTGCTGGTGGTCGTCGGCCTGGGCGTGTTCGCGAACAACCTCTCGGTGGTCGTCCTCGGTGCCTCGTTCGTCTGAGGCCGGCCTCCGACGATCCGGATGGGACCGTCTCCGGCCGGAGGGCTTAGTACGCTCGAACGCCTAGCGTGTCATGGCGTGCCAGACGGATCCGTCGATCACCTTGGGTAGGGAGAGAGCGATCCTGTCACTCGCACGCCCTCTTCGCTACGCCTTTTCGCCGTCCCACCCGCTCCGACAGTCGTCGTCGCAGAAGTGGACGCTCCTCACCGTGTCGCCCTCGACCCACGTGAGGACCCGGTGACCGACCCCGTACAGCACCGGCTCCCCACAGGTCCCACACCGCGGCGCGTCCTCCTCCGTCACGTCCTCGCCGAGATCCGACGTCGGGTCCACCATCAGAGCCGACGTTCAGGGTCGAGCCACTTAGCCGCTCCCGTTCCGCGACCCGCCTGCCGTCCGCTACTCGCTACACGCCGGTCACTCCGAACGCTCGTAGCCGGAGCCGAACATCCCCGCCGACGTCGGTGCCGGGTCGCCGGGCGTCAGGTTGTAGTTCGAGAAGTCCTCGACGCCCGCCTCGCGGAGGAACTCCTCGTCGTAGAGGGCGTTGCCCGTGAACTCCGCGGGGTCACGGCGGAGTACTTCGAGGACGGTGTCGGAGACGATCTCGGGTGTACGCCAGTCGTCCTCGGTTCCGAGTCCGAAGTAGCGCGTCGCCCGGGTGTCGATGGCCGTCACCGGCCAGAAGGTGTTACAGCCCACGTCGTGTGACGCGAGTTCGCCGGCCAGCGAGAGGGTGACGAACGTCATCCCCATCTTCGACCAGGCGTACGGAGCCTGTCCTGGGCTCCGATCGGTCGCTATCGGGGGCGCGTTCGTGAGTATCCACGACTCCTCGACGCCCTTCAGGTGGTCGGCGAACGCCCGCGAGGTGAGGTACGTCCCGCGGACGTTCACGTCGGTCAGGAGGTCGAACCGGTTCGGCGGGAGGTCCTCGACGGTGGCCAGCTGGATGGCGCTGGCGTTGTTGATCACGATGTTCACCTCGCCGAAGCGGTCGATGGCCTCCTCGGCCGCGGCCCGGACGTTCTCCTCGTCGCGGACGTTCAGCCGGACGGCGAGGGCCTCGGCACCACGGTCCTCGACCTCCCAGGCCGTCTGCTCGATCGTCCCCTCGAGGTCGCGCTCCTCGCCGTAGTCGTCCTCCTCGGTGGTCTTGCCGGTCGAGACGACGTTACAGCCCTGCTCCGCGAGCGCCAGGGCGATGGCCTTCCCGATGCCGCGGGTCGTCCCGGTGACGAACGCGGTCTTCCCGGCGAGATCCGGCTTCTCGAGACTCATGGGTGCCGTTCGAGGGGCCGCGGTAAAGTTCCGTCCCCCTCCCAGACGCCGCGTCCCGGCTCGCTACCGGTCGCGGTCGACGCGCTCGCCGGGGAGCGTGGTCGCGCCCGCCGAGAGCACCACGCCGGGATCGAGGCTGGTGTTGACGCCGGTCTTCGCGTTCGGGCCGACGACGACCCCGTACTTCCGTCGGTTGGTCGAGACGCGCTCGCCCTTCACCGTCGTCCGGACCGGTTCGCCGTCGTGGCGGAGGTTCGCCACCTGCGTCCCGGCCCCGAGGTTCACGTCGGGACCGAGGAGGCTGTCGCCGACGTAGCTGAGGTGTGGGACCGTCGCTCCGGACATGAGGACGCTGTTCTTCACCTCGACGGCGTGTCCGACGTGGGCGTCCTCGCCGAGTAGCGTCGCTCCGCGGACGTACGAGTTCGGCCCGATATCCGCACCCTCCCGGACTAGCGCCGGACCCTCGACGACCACGCCGGCTTCGACGACGGCACCGTCCTCGACGACCACCGGACCGCGGATCTCGGCGCTCTCGTGGACCTCGCCCTCGATCCGGTGGTCGAGTTCGGAGAGCTTCCACTCGTTGGCCTCCAGCAGCTCCCAGGGCCGGCCGACGTCCATCCAGCGGTCGAGTTCGACGGCGGTCACGTCGAACGCCTCGACGGCGCGGGCGAGCACGTCCGTGATCTCGAACTCGCCCCGCTCGGACCGCTCGACGTCCAGCCACTCGACCGCCTCGGCGGGGAAGGCGTACGCCCCCGCGTTCGCCAGATCCGAGGGCGGGTCGTCGGGTTTCTCGACGACGGCCGTCACCCGTTCCCCGTCCGTCGAGAGGACGCCGTAGTTCGTCGGATACGCGACCCGATAACCCGCAACGGCCGGGGCCGACTCGAACAGCGACTCGACCCCCTCCGGGTCGTAGAGGTTGTCGCCGTTCAGGACCACGAAGGGGCCGTCGAGGTGATCCCCGGCGGCCCCGACCGCGTGGGCCGTCCCGAGCTGTTCCTCCTGGACCGCGTACGAGATGGGGACGTCGCGGTAGCTCTCGCCGAAGTACTCCCGCACCGCGTCGGCCTCGTAGCCGACGACGAGGATCAGCTCGGTAGCTCCGGCGTCGACCGCCGCGTCGGCGGTGTGGGTCGCGAGCGGCCGGTCTGCGACCGGGAGCATCGGCTTCGGGACCGTCTCGGTCAGCGGTCGCATCCGGGTTCCCTCCCCGGCTGCGAGGACTACCGTCTGCATACCCGGGGGACAGGCCAGCCGGTCAAAGGACTACCGGAGCAGGGTCGGCCGCGAGCGAACAGGCGACGGTCGACTCGGGGGTCGGGATGGATGTCCGCAGGGAGTCGTCGCGCTCGGAGTCGCGGCCCGCCCCGGTCGGCGCTCGCACGCCGCGCACTCCCCGCGGTCGACGGTCAGGTCACGCCGGTCGGTGGTCCCGCTATCGCACTTGGACCTCCGGTTGTTCCGGGGTGCTTTTCTCCGGCGCAGCCCCAACCGACCGGTATGAACGTTGGTCTCACCGTGCTGGCCTTCCTGACCGGGGCCCTCGCTGGAGGGCTGTTCGCCTTCCTGGAGATCCCCGTCCCCGCCCCGCCGACGCTCAGCGGTATCCTCGGTATCGTCGGGATCTACGTCGGGTTCAAGCTCGTCCAGTTCTCGGGGACGAGCTACGACCTCCTCTCCGCGCTCGGGCTCTCGTGATCGTCCGAAGTCCAGTCCGGAACCGATCCAGAGGACGGTGACTGGTAACACCGTCAGTCGTCCGGGGTATCGCCGTCGGCTCCCCCAGTACCTCGAACCCCGGCCGCTGGTTCACGGACGCTGACATCCCGGTCCGCCATCGATCGCACGTCCCGGGAGAGGACGTTCCCGGGTTCGGTGGCCGAGGACGGCCTGGAACTGGGGGTGCTCGACCACCGCCCCCCGACTAGCCACCCCAGCAGGACCAGCCCCTGCACCACGAACAGGTTCGTCACCAGGAAGAACAGCGCTTCCTCGATCGGGAGCCCGACGAGGGTGAGGCCGGTCGTGTACCGCTCCGAGATCACCCAGATCCCGAGTTCGATGGCCACACGGTCGGCCGTCCAGAGGTAGACGCTCGGGACGAGCACGCCGAGCGCGACCGGGCGACGGAGCGCCCACAGGACGGGCCAGCCGAACCCCCACTGGAGGGCGAGGACCGGCCCCGCCCAGGCGACGATCGCCCCGAGGTAGAACGTCGGTTCGCGAGCCAGCAGCGCCACCCCGACGGCAGTCACCGCCAGGCCGCCCGCGACCCCCAGCACGCGCTCACGCCGCGTGACGTCGGTCGGCGTCTCCCCGAGCGGAGTCGGCAGCAGCGCGAGCCACAGCGCCGCGACGACCGGCTGGAGCGCCATGAAGAGGTACTCCTCGACCGGGGCGTGCCAGACCGTCGCCACGACGCGCCCCTCTCCGTACCACCAGACCCCCCGCGTGATGAGGTAGTTGTCCCACGGGACGGTGTAGACCAGCGCGACGACGACGAGGACACCGGTCCCAGCCCACCGGGCCCCGGGGGTGAGCAGTGTCCGACGCCCGTACCGCCGGACGGCGATCCCCAGGAGGACGAGCACCGGGACGAGGAAAACGAGGTGGAACTGGAGGTAGGTGAGTGTCATGGGGCGGTGTGGGCCGGGGACCGGATCGGTTCGGGACGCCCCGGCCGGGGATCCCGATTCGGTCGTTCTGTCGTTCGATCGATTCGGTCGGATCGCTCGGGTCGGCCCGTGCCGTCCCGATCAGTCGGCCGAACTCCGCGGGGTGGCCTCGGCGGTCTCGGCGGTCCGCACCTGGGCCGCCGCCTCGTCGAGCACGGAGTGGCTCCGCAGCAGGACGATCCCGAACCCGACCTTCGCGGTCAGGTCGAGCACCATGAACGCGGCCGTCTCCCAGTACAGCGGGAGGATACCGATGGTCCCCTCGGTGCCGAGGATCCAGACGATGGGGTAGGCCACCCACAGCACGATCAGCATGTTCCGGAGGGTCTTGGTGAGGCTCCGGACCCGCTCGGACTGCTGGGTCGCGGCCTCCGAGAGGGCCTTCACGAGGAAGTACAGCAGGAACACCAGCGCGGCGCAGCTGATGCCCCACCAGACGATGCGGATCGCGGGGCTCGACGTCACGAGCGCGCCCACGAGGCCGGTCACGATCATGAACACGTCGAGACCGACCAGCGTGTAGATGGTGTTACGGCTCGCGCCCGCGAGCAGCGCGAGGTCGAGCAGCAGGAGCGGCGTCGTGAACAGCCAGTCGGCGTACCTCGCCCAGTAGATGTCCAGCGTCGCGTTGCCGAGTGTCACCTCCGTCAGTCCGAACCCCGTCGCCATCGCGAAGTACGCCGCGCTCGCGATCGCGGTGATGAAGATGGTGATGATGTAGAACCGCTGCTGTTCGGGGTCCTTCACCGACCACCCACGCGCGACGAACGCGAGCGTTCCGAGCGTCATCCCTATCGTCCCGATCCACAGCCAGATCGACTCCGGGCCTGGTTGTGCCATTGCGTCCTCGAATACGGACTGGGAGGGTATAACGAACAGACCCTACAGGTTGGGATCGAGAGGCAGATAATGAACGCACTACCGAACTAGTTGGGTGCGCTCTCGAACTCCGGGTCGAGGACCGCCCCGACGAGCTTTCGCTGTGCGGCCCTGAGGTGCTGGTGGAACGTCGAGCGCGACACGTCCATCGTCGCCGCGAGTTCGTCGCCCGAGACCGCGTGCGGCCACTCGAAGAACCCGGCGAGGTAGGCCGTCCGGAGCGCCGTCTCCTGGCGCTCGGTCAGCCGCTCCGTGAGCGAGTCGAGGAACCCCGCGCGCGTACTCGGGAGCCGTTCCCGCTCGCGTGAGCCGAGCAGCTCGACCGCCGAATAGGTCCCCTGCAGGGAGGTGAACAGCGACCGGGCGGCGGGTCGGTCCGCGACCTCGACGACGAGTTCGAGCGACTCGCCGTCGGCCTCCAGCCGGCGGATGCTCCCCCCGGCGTCGGCGACGTGCGTGAGGAGCGTCCCGCTCGGACAGCGGAGTTCGTAGAGCCCCGTCCCCTCGTGGACGGCGATCCGGTCGATTCGGTGGATATCGGCGAGCTCCGCGGCGGCGGGTTCGATCCCCTCGCCGTCGGGATCGACCGTCACGAAGGCGATGACCGACCCGTCGTCGCGGTAGATCGACCCCTCGTATCCGACCCTGCAGTCGGCCTCGGCCGCGAGGCCGAGGAGCCCGATCGAGGGGTCCTCGATGCCGATCTCGAGTTCGACGATCCCGCTCCCGAGGAGGACGCGCCGGCTCTCGAACGCGCTGACCGCGGCCCCGACGGCCCGCCCCACGAGCGAGAGCACGGCCTCCTCGGTCTCGTCGAGGGCGTCGGCGTCCTCCGCGTAGACGTTCAACACGCCGTAGAGCGTCTCGCGGTGGGCGATGGGGATGGCGGCCATCGCCCGGAAGGACTCGGCGAGGCCGCTCGATCCGGGGTGGAGGTCGGCGGCCGTCTCCCCGCGGGCGATCTGGACCCGCCGGGTGCTCGCGGCACGGGCGGTCGGGTCGGCGGCCTCCGGGTCGTCGGCGTCGATGGTGAGCGACGAGAACGCGTCGGCCTTCGCGCCGGCCCGGACCCGCGGGACGATGACGCTGCTCGCGATGGTGCTGTCGCCGATCCAGGCGGCGGCGTAGGGGGTGGCCTCGACCAGCCGCTCGCAGACCCCGGTCTCGATCTCCTCTCGCGTCTCCGCGCCGACGAGCACCGACGTGACGTCCTGCAGGAGGACCTCGGTACGGTCGATGAGGCGTTCGAGCCGCTCGCTCTCGCGGGAGGCGGCGGTGGCGTACCGCCGGGCGGCGGCCTCGGCGCGCTTGCGGGCCGTGATGTCGGTCTGGAACCCGACGAAGTGGCTGACCTCGCCCGTCTCGTCGTGGATCGGCGCGATGTCGACCCGGTTCCAGAACGAACTCCCGTCCTTCCGGTAGTTGACGAGTTCGACCGACACCGGCTCCTCGGCGGCGATGGCCTCGCGCATCGCGGCGACGGTCTCCGGGTCACTCCCCGTTCCCTGGAGGAACCGACAGTTGCGCCCGAGCGCCTCCGAGCGGTCGTAGCCGGTCATCTCCGTGTAGGACTCGTTCACGTAGACCATCGGGTTGTCCGGGAGGTCCGGGTCGGAGATGGTGATGCCGACGGGTGCCTCGTCGATGGCCCGCTGTTTGAGCTCCTCGTCGATGGCCGCCCGGGAACGATCGCCGGGCTCCTCGCGCCACGCGACGACGCTCCGTAGCCGCGCCGGGAGCCGGTCGTACCGTTCGCCGTCCGCGACGAGCGGGACGCAGTCGGAGGCTCCCGCCGCGAACGCCTCGCCGACGCGGGCGTCCTCGGTCAGCACCACCACCGGAATATCCTCGTCGAACGTGCGGATCTCCCGGAGCAGCGAGAGGTCGTCGCCGTCGTCGGACGAGAGGCTACAGATCACGGCGTCGAACGGCCGCTCGCTCAGCGTCGAGAGCGCCTCCGTCGTACTCCCGGCGGGCTGTACGCGCAGGCCGTCGCCCTCGAGCACCTCGACCACTTCCTCGCGTCGCCCCGCCTCAAGAACGGCGAGGACGCGGACGGTGCCCTCCTGCGTGACGCTCATGCGTTTCAACCGTGCGGAACGATAATTAATGGCACGTCCGGCGACCCCGGGTTCGCGAAGAGCGGGCGGCGAGCGTTCGACCCTCCGCCGAGGCCACCCTGGTCGTGCTACACCCGGGATCGGTGGCATCCGTCGGTCGCCCGTCGGACTCCATCGTACGCTCGCGGTCCACGGAGCTTCCCGCCGCGCGCGTGCGCGGCGCTCGATCCCCGTTTCGACTACGCGAGAAGGTCCCACGTGTGCTGCGTGGGTCGGCCGTTCCCCCTCGAAGACGGGGAGAACAGTCGGTCGATACTCAGTCGTCGGCGGGTGCTTCGGTCCCGGCGAACCCGACCTCCACCTCGCCGGCGTCGAGTTCGGCCTCGACCTCGCGGGCGGCCGCGACCATGTTCTCCATCTTCCGGTAGGCGGCCTTCCGCGGGAGGAGCTTCACGCCGCAGTCCGGCGAGACGGTGAGCCGCTCGGGCGGGACGATCTCGAACCCCTTCTTGATGTTTCGCTTTATTTCCTCGACGGTCTCGACCTCGGCGGAGTGGACGTCGACGACGCCGAGCGCGAGGTCCTTGGTGAACTCCGGCTCGGTGAACACCGGGAGCTGATCGAAGTCGCCGTTGGTCAGTTCGAGGTCGTACTCGTCGACCGGGAAGTCGAGCATCTCCGGGTAGATCCGCGAGTAGTCGCCGTAACAGACGTGCAGGCCCAGGCGGACGTCCTCGGGGATGCCGTCGGCGATCCGTTCGAGCGTCTCGCCGACGATGGCGTGGTCGTCCGGGGTGGTGGCGAGCGCCGGCTCGTCGATCTGGACGTAGCGCGCGCCGGCCTCGACGAGCTTCTCGACCTCGAGGTTCACGAGTTCGGCGAGGTCGTAGGCCAGCTCCTCCTGTGTGTCGTAGGCCTCGTTGAACGACCAGTTCGCAAGCGTGTACGGCCCCGTGATCGGTACCTTCACCGGATGTGAAGCGACCGAGGAGGTGAACTCGAACTCGTCGACCAGCCACGGCTCGTCGTACGCGACCCCGTCGACGACCGAGGGCTTGTCGAAGTAGTTGTGGCCCCAGACCTTGACGGGACCGTTGAACTCGTAGCCCGCGATCCGGTGGGCGAAGTACTCGACCATCTCGTTGCGCCGCATCTCCCCGTCCACGACGACGTCGAGCCCCGACCGCTCGTGTTCCTCGGTGATGAGCCGTGCGGCGTCGTCCTTGGCCTCCCGCCAGTCGTCCTCGTCGAAGTTCTCGCCCTCCTCGTGGCGGTCACGGGCGCGGTTCAGCCAGGTCGGCTTGGGGTAGGAGCCGACGACGGTGGTCAGCAGGAAGTGCTCGTTCGGGTGGTCCGCCGGTCGGAACTGCTCGCGGGTGTCGGTGTTCGTGTTCGGGCTCATGCTTCCACCTCCTCGAGTTCGGCGGCCTCGGCCAGCGCGTCGAGCTTCGCCCCGGCCCTGTTCGTCGGCAGGTAGAACAGCTCGGTGTTGGCGGTCGCGTAAACCGTCTCGAAGCTCTGTGCGGGCACCTGCTCCTGGACCCACTCGATCCGCTCCCGGATCGTCGAGGGTTCCTCGACGAGCGTGTTCTGCCCGTCGACGACTCCCAGCGCGATCGCGTCCTTGGTGCCGTACTCCTGGATGTTGTAGAGGTTCCGCTCGTGGTCGGCGACGAAGTCGAAGCCGACGGCGTCGACGTCGGCGTCCATCAGGTGGGCGTACGGCTTCTCGGGTATCGCCCCCCAGTAGCTGTGGACGACGACCTCCGCGTCGGTCGCGGCGGCCACGGTGTCGACGGCCTCGCTCGCGAGCTCGTCGAGATCCTCGCCCGGCGGCGTCTCGACGAGCGACGGCTCACAGAGGAACAGCGTCTCGTGGTCGGGGAGCGCCTCGACCTCGCCGGCGAGGAACTCCGCGAGCCCGGCGAGGAACTCGGCCTCGTCGCCGTAGTGTTCGTCGGTCGCGAGATCGAACAGCGAGTACGGTCCCGGGAGGGTGGCCTGGAGCGGCGCGTCGGTCAGCGCCGCGGCGGCCTCCAGGTCGGCGGCGGTGTCGCCGTCGAAGCCGAGTTCGCCGGTGACGACCGGCTCGCGGTAGAAGTTGTTATTGTCGTAGTAGCGGACGATACCCCGCGTCTCGACGGCGTCGTGGACGGCCAGCGGGTGGGCGAGCATGTCGTCCCAGCGGGCCTGGCCCTCGACGACGCGGTCGAGGCCGGCCTCGACCTGCCGGGAGACGAGTTCCTCGCGAGTCCGGTCGTACGCGTCGAGGATCTCCTCGTTCTCCTCGCCCGAGACCAGGTCGGACTTCTGGTGGCCCTTCAGGTCCGAGAGCTCGTCCTTGGCCCAGTCGGGCAGGGGGAACAGCCCCGGCGTCGTGGACAGGATGTCGGTCATCGTCCGCGCTACGCCATGACGCCCTTTAATAATTGCTACATCAATTTATGATCAATAGTAATCACGCGTGCTCGCCGCAGAACGGGATGGGGGCCACCGTTTCCGCGTCAGCCCGACGTCGGCCGGAGCGAGAGGACGACCAGCCGCTCGAAGGGGAACGACTCCTCCTCGACCACTCGCGTGGTCAACCCGTTGTTCCGCGCGCGGTCGCGCACGGCGTCGATGCCGGTCAGCGACGAGACCAGCAGCAGCACCCGACCGTCGGGGACGAGCACGCGACGGACGGTGTCCAGAAAGGGCTCGATCACCTCGCGACCGGACTCACCGCCCGAGAGCGCCCGCTCCATCCAGTCGTCGCGCCCGTCCTCCTCGGGGGTCGGGAGGTACGGCGGGTTGAACGTCACCAGGTCGAAGCTCGAATCCCGGAAGGGCGTGACGAGGTCCGCCCGGACGGCCTCTATCCCGACCTCCTGCGCCCGGCGGCAGGCGTGGGGGTTGAGGTCCGAGCCGATCACCCGGGCACCGGTCGTCTCCGCGACGGTGGCCGCGACGTAGCCCGAACCGGTCCCCACGTCGAGGACCAGGTCGTCCCGCTCGGCGCGCATCACCGCCGCCCGGGCGAGGAGGTGTGAGTCCTCGGCGGCCCCGTACACCTCGGTCTCGACCCCGCGGCGCTCGGCGAGGTCCGTCACGTCCCCCCCTCGTTCCCGTCGGATTCGGCCGCCGCCTCGTGGTCGTCGTCGTCCCACCCGCCCCCATCGCCGTCCCCCTGTCCGTCCTCGTTCCCCTGTCCATCCCCGTCTCGCTCGCCCCCCCTTCGGTCGTCAGCACTCGACTCGGCGTCCTCGGCGGGTTGCCCCTCCTCGTCCCCGGCCTCGGGGTCGGGGTCGGTCCCGGAATCGCCCGATGCCTCACGGTGAGCGAGGGGGATTCCCGAGTCCTCGCGGCTCGAAACCGTCCGCTGGGGGAACGGGATCCGGATCCCCTCGCGCTCGAAGGCGGCCTTGACCGCCTCGACCATCGCGTTCTGGGCCTCCCACTTCCGCGAGATCGAGGGCTCGTAGATCCAGAACCGGCAGGTCAGCACGACCGACGAGGAGGCGAACTCCGAGATGACGACGTCGGGGGCCGGATCGTCGAGCAGTTCCTCACAGTCGGCCATCGCCTCCCGGGCGACCTCGGCCGCCTCCCCCGGGTCGGCGTCGTAGTCGACGCCGACGTCGACCTGGACGCGGAGACGGGTGTTGCGCGATCGGTTGATGATCTCGGTCGCGGTCACCTGGTCGTTCGGGACCAGCACGTGCTCGTTGTCGAATGTCCGTATCGCGGTGTTGAACACGGAGACGTCGGTGACGGTCCCCTCCTCCTCGTCGATGACGACCCAGTCGCCGATCTCGAACGGCCGGGCGAACAGGAGGACGAACCCCGCGAGCATCG
This sequence comes from Salinirubellus litoreus, assembly GCF_037335815.1. NCBI lineage: Archaea > Methanobacteriati > Methanobacteriota > Halobacteria > Halobacteriales > Natronomonadaceae > Salinirubellus > Salinirubellus litoreus. The sequence continues at coordinate 3,094,910 of NZ_CP147841.1, forward strand.
CGCCGAGCGTCTGCCGGGCGGCGAGACCGACGACCACACCGATCGCCCCGGCACCGATGAGGAAGCTCCCCGGTCGAGCGCCCCAGAGCGCCATCACGAACAGGACCGCCGGGACGAACACGAGTATCTGGACGACGTGGTGGGCGACCTGTCGCTGGTGGGCCGAGATCGCGTCGTGCTGGGCCCGGTGCTGGATGAACCGCTTGGTGATGCGGGTCAGCGTGTACGCGACACCGAAGACGACGAACGAGACGAGCACGAGCGCGGCGTCCTCGCCGTCGACCGCGACGACCGCCAGCGCCGTCCGAAGGTCGCTCTGGAGCCCCCAGACGAGGACGAGCACCCCGGCGGCGACGATACCGACGGCGGTCACGAACAGCGACTGGAGCGCCTCGGCGATGTCGTCGTCGAGACGGCTCCGCAGCCACCCCCCGAGCAGGTAGGCGACACCCATCGAGGCCAGGAACAGCGCGGCGACGGTGACCGAGATGAACACCTGTCCGATCCAGCTCAGGCCCTCGAACGTCGGGACCAGCTGGGCGTTCACGCCCCACCCACCTCCGCGGCGAGCCGGGCGAGCCGGGCGAACTCCGCGGGGCTGACGTCCCCCGCCCGCTTTCCCATCAGCTCCTCGCCCGCGGCCTCGACGACCGCGTCCGGGTCGGAGAGACCGGAGATGTGCGTGGTGTTCCGCACCGCGTTCCGCATCGTCTTGCGCCGCTGGGTGAAACACGCCCGCACGAGGTCCATGAACGCGGCCTCGTCCGGGATCTCGTAGTCGGGGTCTCTCGGCACGCACCGTACCACGGCGCTCTCGACGGCCGGCGGTGGCTCGAACGCCGTCGGCGGGACCGGCTCGACCACCTCGACGTCGGCGTAGTGGCCCGCCGTCACCGACAGCCGGCCGTACTCGGGGGTGCCGGGTGCCGCGGCCATCCGCTCGGCGAACTCGCGCTGGAGCATCAGCACCAGCGGTCGCCGCCGGGGGAGGAGTCGAAAGCAGATCTCCGAGGAGACGCCGTACGGGAGGTTCGAGACGCTCGCGGTGAACCCCGGGAGGTCGACATCGAGGGCGTCGCCCTCGATCACGTCCAGCCGCCCCGCCGAAACCGCCTCGGCGAACTCCTCGCCGAGGAACCCCGCCAGATCCGGGTCGCGCTCGACGACAGTCACCCGGTCGGCGACCGCCAGCAGGCGATCGGTCAGCGCGCCCGTCCCGCCGCCGACCTCCAGGACGTGCGCGAGGTCCGTCCCCTCGGGGAGGTAGCCGGGGAGCCGGTCGAGCACCCGGTCGTCGACGAGGAAGTGCTGGTCCCGGTCGGGGTCGCCCCGCACGCCGGCCCGCCGGAGGAGCGCGGCGGGGTCACGTCGGGCCGTTCGTTCGTCCCTCATTCGCTCCCCGAGCGTATCCGGGCCGCCCGTAAGAAGTTCCCGCTCCGTCCCGACCGTCTCGTACGGACGGTTGTAACGATTTACCGGTGGTCCGCCCGGTCGGATCGGCGATCACCGGTAGAGGACTACAACCGTCCGTATCACTCCGACCGGCGGGCGAAGATGCGGTACTTGAGGTCCTCCTCCCTGATCTCCTCCATGATGCGTTCGACGAGCACCTCCCGTGGGCGGTGGAGGCCGGAGACCCGCTCACCGAGCTCCTCGAACGACTCGAACGGGCCGCGCTTCCGCTCGTCGAGGACGTTGTTCCGGAGCTTCTTCCCGATACCGGGGAGGAGGTTCAGCGCGTGGAGACGGGTCGTGATCGCCTGGGCGTCGTTGTAGAAGTCGACGAACCGGCGTTCGTTCCGGTCGATGATGTCGTCGACGGCGTACTCCAGTTCCGAACGCGCCGCGCTCGTCAGCCCCTCCATCCCCACCGAGCGTACCGACTGGACGTGCTCGTCAGGGGGGTCGACGTCCACGGTGTCGCCGATACCGATGCCGGACTCGTCTTCGAGCGTCAGCTCGTAGAGCCCGAACTCCGCCTCGCCGAGGGCGTACGCGACCGGGGACTTCTTGTAGGCCGGCCTGTCGTCGTCCGGTCGGCCGTTGGGCAGCAGGTCCAGGACGACGGCGGTGACCGACGCTTCGGGTTCCGTCTCACCGTCGCCGTCACCGGTCTCGTCGCGCCGCGACCCGTGTTCGCTCATGTCACGACGGTAGGACTACGGCGTATTAAAACGACTCGTCCACGGGCGGCGGACTCCCGTCGGTCACGTGGACCCGCCGACCCCGCCCTCAGACGTACTTCGCGACCGTGTTGAGTATCTCGTCGAGCTCCTCGCCGTCCAGGGAGTACCGCTGCTGGGCGTACACCGACCGGAGCTCGTCGCGGTCCCGGGGGAGCAGGTCGGCGATCTTGTGGGCGGTCGCCTCGTCGACCTTCTCGAACTCGCGGAGCTCCTCGACGAGCGCGCGGGCCTCCTCGCCCGAGAGCTCGGCGAACCGGTTGACGTGCTCGATGGCCCGCGCCAGCTCGTAGCGCATCTCGCGGTCCTCGTCCAGCGCGCGCTCGGCCTCGATACCCGCGAGGACCTCCTTGGCCTCGGCCGTGGTGAGGTACTCCTGGTCGACGATCTGCTTGAATATCGTCATTCCTCTTGCCGGCGGAGGTGGGCGGGGGCCGCGATGAGCGTCTTCGGCTTGCCGCCGTCCGTGATACGGATCTTGAACGAGCGGCCCTGCTTGCCGATGACCTCGCCGGTGTGGCCGTTGAACCGCGGGTGGAACCGCCCCTTCGGGACGCTCGGGTCGATCCTGAGGTGGACCCGTTCGCCCTCCTCGTACTCCTGGATGGCCCGCTGGGGCGGGGAGGTCCCCCGCTCGCGAGGATCGTTCTTCAGCTTGTTCCGCGTTCCCTGGAGAGGTCCGTTCGAACTCGGCATGGTCTTGAGACTCCTTGTCCGCAGCGCACTATAAAAGGTGCGAAAGGCACCTCGCCACCCACCCAGCCCGTCGACAGCGACCGGGACACGTGGTAGCTCGTTTCATGACAATAGCAAACGATATTTACACCTGCGTCCTTCGGGTCGGCATGACCGTATCGGGTACTGACGAGGAGGTGGGAAACGTATCAGAGCACGGTTACGAGGGAGTCCACGAGCGGCTCATCGAGAACGCTACCGCCACGCGGTGTTCATGCTCTCGCACGACGGGCGGATCGGGACGTGGCCCGCGATGGCCGAGCGGCTCTACGGCTACCGCGAGGAGACGGTCGCGGGCAGGGAGCTCTCGTTCCTCTTCGCCGATCAGAAGGGGGCCGCAACGGCGCTCGCGGGCCTGCTCGACGAGGTGGCCGACGCCGGCGTGGAGACACAGCACTGGCACGAGCGGGCCGACGGGACGGTCTTCTGGGCCACGATCACGATCTCGCCGATCCGGAACGCCACCGGGGGATACACGGTCGTCAGCAAGGACACGACCTCGCAGAAACAGTACGAGCGGATGCTCGAACGCCAGAACGACCGGCTCAAGGAGTTCACGGACATCCTCTCACACGACCTCAGGAGCCCGCTCGCGGTCGTCTCCGGTCGGCTCGATCTCTATCTGGAGACGGGTGATCGGGCCCACATCGACGCCATCGGGACGACCGTCGACCGGATGAGCCGACTCATCGACGACCTGCTCCGGATCGCCCGACAGGGTGCCGTCGTCGAACGGCCCAAACGGACCGACCTCGGGGAGGTCGTCGAGATCGCCTGGGAGGATCCGAGCAACCCCTCCGCCACGTTCGAGTACGAACCGGTCCCGGCGCTCACGGCCGACGCCGACCGCCTGTGCGAGATGTTCGAGAACCTGTTCCGGAACAGCGTGGAACACGGCCGGAGCGACGACGGGACGGTGACCGTCCGCGTCGGCCCGCTCGAGGACGGGTTCTACGTCGAGGACGACGGCCCGGGGGTGCGCGAGGAGCATCTCGGCGAGGTGTTCGACCACGGCTTCACGACGGCCGCCGACGGCTCCGGGTTCGGGCTCTCGGTCGTCCGGACCATCGTGGGGGCCCACGGGTGGGACGTAGACGTGGCCGAGTCGGACTCCGGCGGCGCTCGGTTCGAGGTCACCGGGGTCGAGTTCGTCGGCTGTCAGAAGTGAGACGGCGTCGCGCCTCGAGCCGAAACGGAGCGACCGCTACAGGGAGTGGACTCGAAAGGGGTGGCCGTCCGGCGCGGTCAGATACGGCCGACCTGGTCGACCTTGACGCTCTCGACACCCTCGACCTGCGAGAAGGCCTCCTCGACGGCGTCCGCCCCGCCGGCGTCGTCCGGGATGATCACCGTCGGGAGCAGCGCGACGAGGCCGAACGCCACGTCGTCGCGGTCCACGCGGGAGATCTTCGCGCCCTCGGGGAGGGAGTTCTCGAGTCGGTCCTGAAGCGCGTCCAGGTCGATCTCGGGGCTCTGCGGCATCACCTTGAGTCGTGCAGCTACCTTACCCATACTGTCTCACCTCAGGGCCCCGTGAATCCGCACTCGGGGCACTCGTAGAGGTTGCTCTGCTTGCGGCAGGTCGAACACCGGAAGATCAGGTGCCCGCAGTCGGGGCACTTGAAGCGAGCGGCGTTCGTGCCGGAGATGTTGATGCCGCACGACACGCACTTGCGGGTGCCGCGCTGCTGGCTCTCGCTCATATCCCACGTGAGTCCCGGCCGGCATTTAACCCTTCTCAAACGCCGTCCGAGCAGGAGTTGCGGAACGTTTACGGTCCCGCTCCGAGCGCCGTCCGAATCCGGAGGGAATCGGATGGCGGAGGCGACCGCGTCCGTCCTGGATCGAGCTCCGCGCCCTCGTCGAACGACGCCGTGGTTCTCCGGACTGGTCGAGCGATCAGAACCACTCCGGAAACGGAGCGGAGTTCGCGAGGCGGACGAGGAAACCGAACGCGACCCCGAAGGAGAGCACCGTGACCGCCAGCACCACGGCCCAGTAGGGAAACAGCCCGAGCAGGTCCAGCACCGGTTCGGGGAGGGCGGGAGCCCAGAGAACGAACATCACCGGCGCGTACAGCGTTAGCGCGAGGAAGGCGACGACGGCCACGAGTTCGACGACGACCGTCACGAGTCCCCTGAGCCAGTCGGGGATCATGTTGACGGGGATGCTATCACCCGGTAAGTGCTTTCTGCGGCGAGCGAGAGGACTACGGTCCATCACGCCGACGTGGAATGGCTGGCGCTCTACGATGTCGAGTACTACGTGATGTCGGAGGGTACTGCGAGTCAAGCCCGGCACCGTGATACGGTAGCCCCATCACCCTCGCGTCCCGATCCGGTTCGGATGCGGTGTCTACGATCCCGGAAGGATGTCCCCGAGCGCCGACCCGATCGCCATCGGGAAGAACGCGACCGTGACGTCACAGACGGATACCCAGGGGTCTACGGCCCAGTCGACCCGTCCCCAGGCGGTCATCATCACGATCGCGGTGAACGCCGCGACGACGACCACCCCGAGCAGTTTGCGGGGGATCAGCCCGAACAGGGGGTTCCGAACCCTGACGTCCTGGATGTCGGCCACATAGAGGATACCGACGACGGTCGACAGCGCGAACCCGAGCGTCACCAGGAAGTAGAGCGGGTGCGTGGCGACGTACGCCCCTACCTCGCCGGTTCCGCCCTCGACGAACATCGGGATGCCGAACAGGAGGCTCCCGAGCAGCGCCTCGGCGGCATCCGCCCGGTCGAACCCGCTGACGACCCGGCCGAACGGCCCCCGCTGGGCGGTCAGCACCAGCCGCTTGGTCTCCCGGACCCGCCTGAGCTCCTCGGGGTCGTCGACGACCGCCTCGAGCGCCTCGAGTTCGTCGAAGACGTCGCCCATGTCCGGGGGGTTCGGCCCGGACGCCCGTTCGGGGCCTCCGTTCGTATCCGAGGAGTCCGGAGTCATGCACTCGGGGTCGGGCCCCTTCGATATAAGCCCGGGCGGGTCGCCACGCTCGACGGCCGTCCGCCCCCCGTTTACCCGGACGCCGATGCCGAGGAGGACTGGTCGTCCAGCCACTCCCGGTAGGCGCTCCCGTTCCTGACGTCGACCGTCCCGTCCATCCGGGCGTGACCGGCCCCGCAGAGTTCGGCACAGTAGAGGTCGTACTCGCCGGTCTCGGTCGCGTGTGTCCGAGCGACGGTCTCGTGGCCCGGGAAGACGTCCTGTTTGATGCCGAGTTCGGGGACGTAGAACGAGTGGATCACGTCGGCCGAGGAGAGGGCGAACCGGACGTCCCTGTCGACGGGGAGGACGACCCGCGAGCGCGACGTGACGTTCGCCCCGGGGTAGCGGAACTCCCAGCCCCACTGGTAGGCGAGCACCTCGACCTCGATCTCGTCGGTCGCGTTCCCGGCCCCGGGGTCGGCCGCGCCCGCGGCGGCCGGCGTGAGGTACGGGTTCGACAGCACGAAGAACGCCGAGACGCCGACGAACAGGAGGATGACCCCCGTCGCGGCGGTCCAGGTTATCTCCAGGGCCGGGTCGTCGACCGTCGGCTTCGGGTCGTCGTTGTCCCGGAACCGGTAGACGGCGTAGACGAGCGTGACCTCGACGAACAGCGTGAGCGGGAGGGCGACGTACAGCAGCTGTTCGTTGAGGTCGTCGATGACGGCCCGGTTTATCGACTGGGCGGCGGCGGGGGCGGCGAGCGCCGCGAACAGTCCAACGCCGAGCGCGACCAGCGACAGGCGGGCGAGCCAGCGGGCGGGGCGCATCACCGGCCCTTCCCGACCCGTCGTCATATAGGTTGGCAGGTCGCACCCACCGGCCCACTCCCCGGCCGCTCCCGGTCGCCGCCGAACGCGGGCCGGGATCCAACCGCTCGGTCCAGTGGGTCCCGTGGGTGGCCGGCGTCGGGTGGTCGTCGCGTGAGTTTTATGGGCGTCGGCGGAGCAGTCCGGTTCGATGGGTCCCCGCGTCGTCTGGTTCGTGACCACCGTCCGTTCCGGAGCGCCGCCATGATGAACCGGGCCGTCGTCGAGGGGACCGCCCTCGGCGCGCTTGCGCTCGGCTGTCTCCTGCTGTGGTTCCGCTCCCGCCGGGCCGCCCGTGCGGAGAGCGACGGCGGCTACACGACCCGCGAGGGGCTGTTGCTCGAACTGGGGCGGCTCCGGGCCGAACTCCTCCGGTGGCTGACAACCACGAACCACCGGGAGATCGGCATCCTCTACATCGTCTTCGGAACCGTCGCGGGGCTGTGGGGCGGTGTCGACGCGATGATGCTCCGCACCGAACTGCTCACCCCGCCGGCGGACATCTGGAACCCCGAGACGTACAACGCCCTGTTCACGACCCACGGGCTGACGATGCTGATCTTCTTCGTCCTCCCCGTCTTCTTCGGGATCGGCAACTACGTCCTGCCGCTCCTGATCGGCGCGGACGACATGGCGTTCCCGCGGGTGAACGCCATCGGGTTCTGGCTGCTGCCGCCGGCGCTGCTGCTGGCCCGTCTGGGTCTGCTGGTCCAGGTCGGCGGGCAGGTACTGAGCCTCTTCCTCCCCGAGGACGCCATCCGCTTCTTCCTCACGATCCGGGAGGTGAGCGTCGGCTGGACGCTGTACGCGCCGCTGTCGGTCCAGCAGCCGAACCCGCAGATCGACCTCCTGCTCCTGGGGCTCCACCTCAGCGGCATCGCTACGACGGTCGGCGCGATCAACTTCATCGCCACGGTCGTCTACGAGCGGGCCGACGACGTCACCTGGGCGAACCTGGACATCTTCTCGTGGAACATGCTGGTCACGAGCATGCTCGCGCTGTTCGCGTTCCCCCTGCTCGGGAGCGCGATCGTGATGCTCCTGCTTGATCGCAACTTCGGGACGACGTTCTTCGCCGTCGAGGGCGGCGGCCCGATCCTCTGGCAGCACCTGTTCTGGTTCTGGGGCCACCCGGAGGTGTACATCCTCTTCCTGCCGGCTTCGGGCCTGCTGAGCACGATCCTCCCGAAGTTCGTCGGCCGCAAGCTGTTCGGTTACCGGTTCGTCGTCTACTCGACGCTCGGGATGGGTGTCCTCTCCTTCGGGGTCTGGGCACACCACATGTTCACCACGGGCGTCGACCCGCGCATCCGGGCGTCGTTCATGGCCGTCTCCATCGCCATCGCCGTCCCCAGCGCGATCAAGGTGTTCAACTGGATCGCCACCATGTGGGACGGCGACGTCCGGACGACCGCGCCGTTCCTCCTCTGTATCGGGTCCATCGGGACGTTCATCATCGGAGGCGTCACGGGGGTGTTCCTCGCGGTCATCCCCATCGACATCCTCTACCACGGGACCTACTACGTCGTCGGGCACTTCCACCTCATCGTAGTTGGAATAATCCCGTTCATGATGGTCGCGGCGAGCTACTACTGGTTCCCCCTCATCACCGGCCGGTGGTACGACCGGCGTCTCGCGCGGTTCCAGGCCGTCCTGATGGCCGTCGGATCGAGCGTGACGTTCACGACGCTCCTCGTCATCGGGGGGCAGGGGCTCCCCCGCCGACAGGCGCTCTACCCCCCCGAGTACCAGTTGGCCCAGCAGATCGCCACGGTCGGCGGGTACATCGTGGGGCTGAGCGCGCTCCTCTGGCTCTACAACCTGCTGCGCTCGTACTGGCAGGGCGAGCGGGTCCGGACGACCGACCCGTGGAACCTGAAGGCGACCGAGCAGTTCACCCGCGAGTGGCAGTGGTTCGAGGACCGGATGGTCGCACAGTACGACCTCGCGCCCGCGGAACCGGAGGCGACCCGGCCGTCGTACGCTCCGGAGGGTGACCCCGAGGGACTCACTGGGGGCGTCGGCACCTTCGCGGAGATCGTCTCGCGGAACGCCGGGATGGCCGCCGTCGGCGGGTTCGTCGGGACCGTCCTGATGGTCGGCGGGCTCGGGACCGCGGTGTTCGTCGGGGTGTTCGATCCCGCCTCGTTCGCCGAGATCGCCGAACTCGTCGGGCTGCCGGCGACCCCGCTCGTCGGCGTCGCGCTGTTCCTCGTCGGCGGGACGGTCACCTGGCCGCTGCTGTTCCTCGCGTTCTTCGACTTCCTCCCCGGTCGCCTGCTGTTCGAGACCGGGCTGGTGTTCGCCACGCTCATCTCGACCGGCTTCGCCATCGCGTTCTACACCGGACAGACCGGGCTAGCGCTCGTGGGCTACGTCGGGTTCGTCCTCGTGGCCCACTGGGCGTACGGACTCGGGCTCTCCGTGACGTTCCAGTTCCTCCGGGCCCGCCGCCGGAAGCGCCTCGACGACAACCCCACATGAGCGAGAACGAACGCACCCCCGCTTCGATCCTGTTCACCTACGTCGCCCCCCTTCTCGGGGTCCTGCTGGTCGCCGTCGGCATCGGGGCGGCGGTCCCGGGCGGCTACGCGATCGTCCAGGAGGACATCTCGACCTGTGGCCAACCGACCATCGCCGTGGAGGGTCCCGAGGAGACCGATAGACGCTTCGCCGACCGGACCCCCTCGATCGACCGGCTCCCGTTCGAGGAGCTCTCGACCGCCGAACGGGAGGCGTTCGTCGAGGCCCTCTCCGACCCCGTCGGCGAGGCCCACGTCCGGGGACCGTTTCCGAACCATCGGGCGTTCACGAACGGCACGCTGATCACCTACGAGGGGGAACGCTACTTCTCGACGGTCGTCTCGGAGAACCCCTGTTACGAGGTCGCCCCCCTGCAGTTCCCGCTCGGCGTGTTCGCCATCGGGCTCGGAACGGTCGGGATACTCACCCCCCCGCTGTACCGCCGTCTCGTCCGGCTCGAGGAGGAAGCCGGGTAGCCGAACCTCGGACGACCGACGCGCCTGTGGCGCTGCCGCGTGCGCGGGCGAACCACCGGGACCCGTCGAGGGTACATCCCCGCGATCTGACTCTCCCCAGGCCTACTCGCAGTCGATCTCCGCTCGAGTCGTTCCCATCCGCGTGTTCGAACTGCGATCGAAGGCGGCGAGGACGGCCGTACCGTGCTCGACGCCGTCCCTGGTGTAGGACTCGCCGGGGTCGAGCATCGGCCGGCCGACGACCGCGTTGACGCCCTCGTTATCGATGTCCCGGAGCTGGACTCGCCGATCGGAGACGTTCGTGATCGTGACCCGCGCGCGGTTCGAGACGTCACAGTCGACCGCCACCCGGAACGGCCCGCCGCCGGATCCGTCGTCGTCACACTCGACGATGAACCCGCCGGCCGCCTCAAGGATCTCGTCCATCGACTTGGGTTCGTCGAACGCGGCCGGGAACGGGTCGTCGCCGTTGAGGAAGTTCAGGTACGAGGCGTGTCGGGCCTCCACCGTCGCGATGGTCGCGCCGGCGGTCAGCAGGTCCGCGTTCTCGATCAGGCTGATCGCCCCGTCGTACGCGGAGACGCCCGTGTTCTCCAGAACGGCCGCGATCGCGAGGAACTCGCTCGGGCTCCCGTAGCCGAACTCGTAGCAGGCCTCCCCGACCGGGTCGCCGCCCAGGTCCTCGATGACGCTCGCGAGCGTGTCGACGTGGGTCTTCTCGTGGTCGCGGACGTCGGCGAGGTTGCCCCGGACGTCCCGCCGGACGTGGGCGCTGAACCCCTCCAGGATGTCGGCGCTGACGAACGCCCCCTGATCGAAGCGCCGCAGGCCATCGCGGTAGAAGGCGTACTCGAGGTGTTCGAGCGTGAGCGCGAAGTTCAGCACGTCGACGTCGCTCGTGTCGTCGTCGCCAGCCTCGTGGGCCAGGACCCGGTTCGACCCGCCGATGGCCGCAACGAGCGACCCGCCGCCGACCGCCGCCGCCCCCTTCAGGACGGCCCGACGCGAGGGGAGCGACCCGTCGCGGAGGTAGTCTGCGAGCTTTCCGGCACCGTTCTCCGTCTCACCGTCATGTGTGTTAGACATGCAAACGAGGCAAGGACGTGTCACCACATGATGATTTTCCGAACTTCGACCCCGCCACCGCCGACGTGTCACCGACTCAATACCAAATTCACACCGAATTTCGATCCCTCCCTGCGCGGGCCGGGCGGGTCGAACCGGCCGTACCCGATCCGCGGCCGCGTTCGGTCCCCGGCACAGTCCCTTCGGTCGCTCAGCGTGGCGAGGGGTGTTCACACCACGAACGCGGGTCCTCTCCCGGGGAGCACACGACCCTCTCCGTACCGTCGCCGAGCGTCTACCCGATCGTCGCGCCGACGTAGAGGACTGCCACGAGGAACACCCAGACGGCGTCCACGAAGTGCCAGTAGAGCGAGACCGTCCGGACGGAGGTGTCCCGTTCCGCCGAGTAGTCCCCGCGGAGCGCCCGGCCGAGGACGATACCCAGGAGGAGGACGCCGAGGCTCACGTGCAGGCCGTGCAGGCCCGTGAGCCCGTAGAACGCGCTGGCGAAGACGCCGCTGGAGAGGGTGAACCCCTCCCCGACGACGAACTCGTAGTACTCGTAGACCTGACCGGCGAGGAAGACGACGCCGAGGGTGAACGTCGCGCCGAGCAGCCCCACGAACCGACGGCGGTTCCCTCCCTCTAAGGCCGCGTGACCGTAGTGGAGGGTGAGGCTGCTGGCGAGCAGCAGGAGCGTGTTCACGACGACGAGCGATCCCAGGAGCGAGGGGAGGTGCTCGGGAGGCCACGTCCCCACGCGAACGAACCCGTAGTAGACGAACCCCGCGGCGAAGGTGGCGACGTCGGAGACGAGGAACAGGACCATCCCGCCGGAGTAGAGCCCGGAGGGGTCCCCGGAGCCCGGCGAGTGGTCGGCGAGGAACGCCTCGTAGGCCCACCCCGCGAGGCCCACCAGGAGCCCCGACCCGCCGGCGACGCCCAGAACGAGCGGAATGAACCACGGGACCAGCCCGGGCCCGACGAGCGAGAGCCCGACGCCGGCGTAGAGTACGCCCGCCCCGAGCGCCGCGACGAGCGGCCAGCGGCTCGTGTGGTGTCCGTCGGCGGAAGCGTCCGCCACCTCGGTCGTTCCGGCCATGGTCGCCACTGTCCCCCGGGCGTGAAAAAACCGACCGGACGGGACGCGCCGGTCGCCCCGGGAACCACACTCCTCCCCCCTGTGGGTCGGTCCCCGTGTTCTCTCCGGTAGAGGTCTCGCTCGCCTTCCGGAGACGCTCGCGTTCGCTCGCGTCTCCCTACTCCTCACGGCTCGCCCCGCTCGCGGGCCACTCCGTTCCCCGCTCGCGGTTCGGGACGCGACCGAAGGGAGCGTCCCGCTCTCGCCGTTCGGATGTCCGCGGCCTCCCCCTGGTCGGCCGCGCTACTCCTCACGGGTCGCTACGCTCCCCGCTCGGCAAGATGTCTCGCTCGCCTTCGCTCGCTGCGACCTCTCACTCCCCCCCGGGATCGTAGAGGTGCCCGAAGAACGAGGACTGCGCGCGGCGGAGCCGTTCGAGGAACGCGGACTTCGAGACGCCGATCGCCTCCGCCACCTCGCTCGCGGTCACCTCCCGCGGGACCGAGAAGTAGCCCATCTGGTAGGCCGTCTCGACGGCCTCCTCCTGTGGGGGGGTGAGGTCCCACCGCCGGGCGACGGCGTCGTCACCGTCGTCGCCGAGCCGCGAGATACGTTCGACGGAGACGCCGACGGTCCCGCCGGCCGCCGCGAGCACTCCGCCGAGGACGTCGTTCCCGACGACGGCACCGACGTACCGCTCGGTGCCGGCGCGGTGGTGGACGGAGTCGACGAGGAAGCCCGCGTCGACCAGCCGGTGGACGGCACAGGGTGCCTCCGAGAGACAGCGATAGCTGTGCCGTCCGTCCGCGCCCACGCCGTGGAGATACCGGATCCGGTCGTCGGCGTCGAGGCGCTCGCCGACCGCGGGGTCGGAGGCCGTGAGGTGCAGCAGGGCGTGGCCGTCGGAGCGCAACAGCGGTGGGTTCGCGTCGACGCTCGCGCCCGTCTCGCGCGCGGCCGTCGCGACCGGGCAGTCGTCGTCGGTGACGCGGAACTCGACGACGAGGCACTCCGCGATCATACCCCGAGCACGGCGGCTCGCGACTTAATACCGCCGCGTGAGGGCGAGGAGGCTTCGAGGCGATGATTCAGAGGCCCGTTTGACCCTCCTCAAGGCACTTACCTCCGGAGTGACCACCGGCGGATATGGATCGCCGTCGAGTCCTCCTGACAGCCCTCCTCGCCGCATCGTCGGTGTTCGCGGGATGTACCACGACGCTCGGAGGGGGTGGGACGCCTACCCCGACCCACGCGAGCACCCCGGGGACACCCGCGGAGACACCGACATCGACGCCCGGCGGGACGCCAACCGCGACACCGTCCGCGACTCCTGGGGAGTGTGACGCCGTCGAACAGCATCCGGTCGACCCGTTCCGCGAGGACGTCGAGCCGAGCGAACTCCCCGAACCGCCCGAGGAGTGGAACCGATCGTCGGTCGAGGAGTACGTCGTCGCGTTCGAGAGGGCCTGGTCCCGAAACGCGGCGCTTCGAACCACCTCCACGAACGTCGAGGTGATCGTCGGTGAGGTCGCCGTGGAGGGCTCCGGTGACGCCTGGGTGGTCGAACTCACCTCGCGGACGAACACCTGGGCGCAGGGTCGGGCGACCGGGACGGCCACCGCGACCGTCGTCCACGGCGACGGCGCGAACGTCCCCGTCACCTACCGGCTGACCGACCGCGCGCTCTACCGGGAGGAGCGGCGCATCGGCGGGACCCCCTCGTCGAGCGTGACGAGTACTCCCGAACGGTTCGCCGAACGTCCGGTGGTCTGTTTCGGGGCGAACTGATCCCGGGCCACCCGAGCGGTGGGAAGGCCCAGCAGCACCCGTGACCTCCGGGACGTGATGCCGAGTTTCTTCGACCCCGGCCACGGGTTCCTGTCGTCCATCGACGAGGTGGTGGTCGCGGCCCTCGCCGTTCTCCCGTTCGTGCTGATCGGTGCGGTCGCGGAGTACGTCGGGGACGCGAAGGGGTGGACCGTCCTGGGCGCGCTCGTCGGGTACGTCGTCGCGCTGTTCGTGTTGGCACCCCCGTCTTCGCCGGGGAGTGGCACTACACGGTCGTCGCCGCGGTCCCGATCGTCCTGCTCGTCTACCTGTACCGCGGTCGGCGCGATCGGTCGTGATCCGGCTCGCCGATCCGAAACCCGGTATTAATTCCCCCCTCCGTGGTAGGAGAGTGCATGAGTGAGCGGACCGCCGCGGACGGGGGCTGGTTCGAGGGGCTAGAGCGGGGTGATCTCGACGGGGCCCGCGAGGCCATCGAGGACGGGAGCGTCGACGCCCCGGACGACTGGCCCGCGCTCGCCGTCGAGTCGGGGTTCGCCGGGAGCGAGGAGGCGTACTACGAGGCGCTCCGCCAGGCGACGATCGATGCCACGCGCCGGGCGGTTCACGAGCGCGAACGCGCTGGCGACCGGCAGCTGATCCATCAGATCCGGGCGATGGACGACTGTGACCGCGTGGCGAACGAACTCGCCGAGCGGGTCACGGAGTGGGCGGGGAGTCTGCTCGACGACGCGGGCGAGGGCGTCGCGGGTGCACGCGAGCTGGCCGAGCGCGAGGACACGCCGGAGTCGCTCCGATCGCTCGCCGCCCGCGTTCGCGACCTCGACGAGGAGGCCGGGAGGCTCCGGGCCTCGGTCGAGCGGGTCGCGCCAGGGGTCGCACCGAACCTCTCGGCGATGGCCGGGCCGGTGCTCGCCGCGCGCCTGATCGCGCTCGCCGGCGGGCTGGAGTCGCTGGCGAAGAAGCCCAGCGGGACGCTCCAGGTGCTCGGCGCGGAGGAGGCCCTGTTCGCCCACCTCCGGGGTCACGCGCCGTCGCCGAAACACGGCGTCATCTACACCCACGAGGCGGTACGGGGGACCCACCCCGACGACCGGGGGTCGGCGGCCCGGGCGCTCGCGGGGAAGCTCACCATCGCCGCTCGCGTCGATCACTACTCCGGCGACCGAAAACCGGAGCTCGACGAACAGCTGCGCGAGCGGATCGAGGCGATTCGGGCGCGGAAGGCGGCGGAGTCGAACGGGGGTGGGGACGGGTCGTGACCGTGCTCCCCGACGGCGTGGCTCGCCACGCGTTCGACGGCCGTGAGCGGCTCGCCACCCGCGGGCCGCCGGCCTACGGCGAGCCGACCGACGGAGAGTGGCGGGCGTGGGACCCGGGCCGTTCGAAGCTCGGCGCGATGATCGAGCGGGGGATGGACCTCGGCATAGACGGGGGAGAGACGGTCCTCTACCTGGGGGCGGCGAGCGGGACGACCGTCTCGCACGTCGCGGACTTCTCGGGACCTACCTACGCGGTGGAGTTCGCCGCCCGGCCCGCCCGTGACCTGCTCGACGTCTGTGAGGCTCGCGAGAACCTCTTCCCGCTACTGAAGGACGCGCGCCGCCCGGAGACGTACGCGCACGTGGTCGAACCCGTCGACCTGCTCGTCCAGGACGTCGCCACGCGGGGACAGGCGGCCGTGGCGCTGTCGAACCGGCGGTTCCTGGATCCGGACGGTCGGCTCCTCCTCGCCGTCAAGGCCCGAAGCGAGGACGTGACCGCCGAGCCCGCGAGCGTCTTCGAGCGCACGCTCGACCGCCTCCGCGAGGGCTACGAGGTGCTCGCGACCGAACGGCTCGACGGGTTCCACGACGACCACCTTGGCGTGGTCGCGCGGCCACAGTAGGGGAACGTTCCTTCCGATCACGTTCCGGAGCGGCGAGCGGTGACCGGAGGGGAATCGCGAGCGATAGCGGGGCGATAGGGCGAGCCGACCGCCCGAGGGGAACGTTTTAGCGGGCGGGAGTCACAGGTCGCAGGCATGGAGGAACTCGGGTCGGTCGGGGCGTTCGACCAGATGGGGACCGTGGGCGTCGAGGAGGAGTTCTTCGTGGTCGACGCCGACGGACGACCCGTCTCCGGGACCGACACGCTCGTCTACGGGACCGACCCGCCGGAGATACTCGACGGCCGGCTCGATCACGAACTGTTCAAGTGCGTCATCGAGACGCAGATCCCCACGGCGGGGTCGGTCGCGGAAGCCGAGGAGGGGGTTCGAGCGGTCCGCGAGGCGCTGGTCGAACACGCGGCCGCCCACGGATTCGGCGTCGCCGCCGCGGGTCTCCACCCGTCGGCGGACTGGCGCGAACTCGAACACGCCGAGAAGCCACGCTACCGCTCGCAACTCGAGCGCATCCAGTACCCGCAGCACCGCAACACGACCGCGGGCGTCCACGTCCACGTCGGCGTCGACGACGCCGACAAGGCGACCTGGATCGCGAACGCCGTTCGCTGGCACTGTCCGGTGTTGCTCGCGCTGTCGGCGAACTCTCCCTACTGGTGTCGCTTCGACACGGGGCTCGAATCGGCGAGGGCGAAGATCTTCGAGGGGCTCCCGAACACCGGGATGCCCACCGCGTTCGACTCGTTCGAGGCGTACGCGGAACTCGAACGCCGGCTCGTCGAGTACGGCTCGATCGAGGACCGCGGCGAACTCTGGTACGACGTCCGTCCACACTCCGGCCACGGGACGGTCGAGGTCCGCGCCCCGGACGCGCAGGCCGACCCCGAGGTGACCCTGGCGTTCGTGGAGTACGTCCACGCGCTCGTGTGTGACCTCGCCGAGCGGTACGAGGACGGCGAGACGGTCCCACAGCCCCGTCGGGAGGTCCTCGACGAGAACAAGTGGCGGGCGATCAGACACGGCCGGGACGCCTCGTTCATCCGCCGGGACAGTCAGGGTACGGTCACCCTCGACCGGGCCGTCGAGCGGGCGGCCGACCGGCTCGGCGTCGACGGCGTCCTCGACGTCCTCGACCGTGAGGACGGCGCATCCCACCAGCGTCGACTACGGGAGGAGTCCGGAATAGACGCGCTCCGTGAGTCGCTACTGATCCCCGGATCGAGCTAGTCCGGCGCTGATCCGGTGATCCGGTGGTGACCGCGCGGTCGGTGTCGCCCGGCCGCGAGCGGCGACGGCGAGACGACGGACGCCGAATGGGGTCCTCGTCGGCGGGTGCGTCGGCCACCGAGCCGAAGCGACTAAGCGATACCACTCCGTGGCCCGGGTCATGCAGGTGGTGCTGGGCGGGACGTTCGACCCGGTGCACGACGGCCACCGCGCGCTGTTCGAACGGGCGTTCGAACTGGGCGACGTGACCGTCGGCCTCACCAGCGACGAACTCGCTCCGAAGACCAGGAACGTCGACCGGCTCGTCCGGAGCTACGAGGACCGGTGCCGAGCGCTCGAGGACGAACTCGAGCGGTTCGCGGCCGAGTACGACCGCTCGTTCGAGATCAGGGAGCTCCACGAGCCGACCGGCGTCGCCACCGAGCCGGGGTTCGACGTCCTCGTCGTCTCGCCCGAGACCGAGCGGGGCGCTCGTATGGTCAACGACGAGCGCCGCGAGAACGGCCTCGAACCGCTCGAGGTGGAGGTGGTCGGGCACGTCCACGCCGACGACGGCGAGATCATCTCCTCGACGCGCATCGTCAACGGCGAGATCGACGAGCACGGGAACCTCACGCCGGGTCGCGAGGGCCGCCGTCCCGCCGACCACTGACCACCTGGTCGATCACGTCACCGGACGACCGCCGGGCGCTCGCGGGTCCTCGGCGCCCCGGGTCACCACGAGGGGGGTTCGAGGCCGGCCTCCTCCATCAGGTCCTTCCAGCGGCTCTGGACGGTGATCCGCGAGACCTCGGCGGCCTCGGCGACATCCCCCTGGGAACGGCGCTCGCCGGCGACCAGACAGCCGACGTAGAGCGCCGCCGCCATCGTCGCCCGCTTCGAGCGGTCGGCCTCGGGCAGCGTCGAGAGGAACAGGTCCGCGGCCCGCGACCGGGCGTCGCTCCCGAGTTCGAGCCGATCGGCCGCCCGGTCGAGCCGGGCCAGCCAGGCCTCGTGCTCCACCTCGTCGCTCGCGCGGTACACGCCCCGCGATAGTTCGCCCACCTACTTAACTCCGCACGCGCCCGACGCCCGCGCCACCGGCCGAGTCCGCGCTCCCGGACCGAAGTACGGAGCTTTTTGTAGCAAGCCGACCGACCCGCGAGTAATGAGTAGCGTCATGACGATGGCCTCGATGTCTACCTACGCCATTCTCGGTTGCGGGAGCGTCGGGCACGCGGTGGCCGAGGAACTCGAAGACGAGGGCAAGGACGTCCTCATCCTCGACCGCGACGAGGGCCGCGTCGAGGCGCTCCGCGACCAGGACCTCGACGCCCGGACCGCCGACATCTCCGAGGAGGGCGTCGCCGACATGGTCTCCGAGCGGGACGTCCTCCTCGTGCTCTCCTCGGACGTCGAGGCGAACAAGGCCGCCGTGCGGAACATACGTCAGCGCGGTGGCGACCAGTTCATCATCGTCCGTGCCTCGGATCCCGTCACGGCGGACGAACTCACCGAGCTCGGGGTCGACGTCGTCATCAACCCCTCCGCCGTGATCGCCGACTCGGCGCTCCGCGCCCTCGAGACGGGCGAGCTCGAGTACAAGGCCAAACAGCTCCGCGAGATCCTCACCGCGGGAGAGACCCTCGCGATCCTCGCCCACCGCTCGCCCGATCCCGACTCCATCGCCTCGGCGGTCGCGCTCCAGGCCATCGCCGAGTCGCTCGACGTCCACACCCACATCCTCTACGAGGGCGAGATCGGCCACCAGGAGAACCGGGCGTTCGTCAACCTGCTGGGGATCGAGCTCTCGCCGCTCGACGAGGAGGAGCTCGCCGCCTACGACACCCTCGCGCTCGTCGACTACGCCAAGGCCTCCGACTACACCCTGGACCGAGACCCTGACGTCTTCATCGACCACTTCGAACCCGACCTGGAGTTCGACGCCGGGTTCATGGACGTCCGTCCGAACGTCTCCTCGACCTCGACGATCCTCACCAAGTACATCCAGGAGTTCGACCTCAACCTCTCCGAGGAGGTCGCCACCGCGCTGCTCTACGGTATCCGCGCCGAGACACTGGATTTCAAGCGCGACACCACGCCCGCCGATCTGACCGCCGCGGCCTACCTCTACCCGTTCGCCGACCACGACACGCTCGAACAGGTCGAGTCCCCCTCGCTCTCGCCCGAGACGCTCGACGTGCTCGCCGAGGCCATCCAGAACCGCGACGTCAAAGGCTCGCACCTCGTCTCGAACGCCGGATTCATCCGCGACCGCGACGCCCTCTCGCAGGCCGCGAAACAGCTACTGAACCTCGAGGGCATCACGACCACCGCGGTCTTCGCCATCGCCGACAACACGATCCACCTCGTCGCCCGCTCGAAGGACATCCGGATGAACATCGGGAACGTCCTCCAGGACGCGTTCGGGGAGATGGGCGAGGTCGTCGGGCACTCCACCGAGGCGACCGCGGAGATCCCGCTCGGCATCTTCACGGGTCTCGAGACCAGCGACGACCGGCGCGAGACGCTGCTCGATCTGACCGAGAACGCGGTCCGGACGAAGCTGTTCGCGGCCATGGGCGTCGAGGGCGGCGAGTCCGCCAACGGCGGCTAGGAGCGGGGGGAAAGGGCCCACTCTCGCTCGTGGACTGGCGGGCCGAGCGAGCCAATCCGTCGAACGGGGCGACGACCGCCGCGGACACGACGGCGTGAGGTCGGGGCGCACGGTCGGGTAACACTCAAACTGACGGCCGACCCACTGCAGGGGTATGACCGACCGGGACGCGGACGAGGGGCGTGAGGCCGGCGACTACCGGCCGGGACTGGAGGGCGTGATCGCGGCCGAGACACGGCTCTCGCGCATCGACGGCGAGGCGGGCGAACTCGTGATCGGCGGCTTTCCCGTCCCGGAACTCGCCGCAAACGCGACGTTCGAGGAGACGCTCTACCTCCTCTGGAACGACCGCCTCCCCACGGGACCGGAACTCGACTCGCTCCGCGAGCGCCTCCGGCGGAACCGGCGGCTCCCGGCGGAGACGCTCGCGGTGGTCCGCGAGGTGGCCGACCGGGGCGACCCGGCGATGGACGCCCTGCGCGCGGCGGTCGCCAGCGCGAACGTCGGCCGGGAGGGCGGCGAGGACCCCGAGCGCGACGCGATACGGGCAACGGCGATCGTCCCGACCGCCGCGGCAGCCTACTGGCGCTACCGGCGGGGCGAGACGCCGGTCGCCCCCCGCGAGGACCTCGGCCACGCCGCGAACTACCTCTACGCGCTGACCGGCGAGGAGCCCACCGATGCCGCGGTGCGGGGGCTCGAAACGTACCTGAACTGCGTGGTCGACCACGGGCTGAACGCCTCGACGTTCGTCGCCCGGTCGGTGGTCTCCACGGAATCGGACCTGCTCTCCGCGGTGACCGCCGGCGTCGGGGCGCTGAAGGGTCCGCTCCACGGCGGCGCGCCGGGCCCGGTGCTCGACATGCTCCGGGTGGTCCACGACTCGGGTGACCCGGAGACGTGGGTCCGTGACCGCCTCGACTCGGGCGAGCGGCTGATGGGGTTCGGCCACCGCGTCTACCGGGTGCGGGATCCCCGAGCCTCGGTGCTCTCGGCGGCCGCGGAACGGTTCTACGAGGGCGAGGAGGACCGCGGGTTCTTCGAGACGGCCGTGGCGTTCGAGGACGTCGCGCGCGAACTGCTCGCCGAGCACCGGCCCGACCACCGGCTCGACACGAACGTCGAGTTCTACACCGCCGTCCTGCTCGCGGGTGTCGGCGTGCCCCGCGACCTGTTCACGGCGACGTTCGCAGTCGGCCGGGTCGGCGGGTGGACGGCCCACTGCATGGAACAGCTCGAGAACAACCGTATCGTCCGGCCGCGGGCGCGGTACGTCGGGAGCGAGGGACGGACGTGGACCCCGCTCGGGGAGCGCTGAATCGCCGGATCAGGCGGCTTCTTCCTCGTCCTCGCGACCCCGCATCCGCTCGACGATGTCGTTGACGAGCACGATGTCGCCGACCGACCGGACCCACCGGTAGGGGACGATGACCCCGCGGGCCCCCGCGGCCCGGTCCTCGAAGAGGTCGCGGTTGAGCTCCGTCATCGCCAGCCCGGTGACGATCTCCTGTTCGACGTCGAGCCGGAGGTCTTCGACCTCGCCGACGAAGACGCCGTTGTTCGAGTAGACCTCCCGGCCGACGAGCGACGTGATCTCCTGGGGTTCGCTCCGGTCCATGCGCGACGTATCGGAGGGGGAGGTTTAAAAGGTGGCGTCAGACTACTCGGCCCAGAGCCTCGCCGAACGCGGCCAGCGACGCCTCGGCGCGCTCGGGTGGCTCCCCGAGGCTCACCCGGACTCCCTCGGGTACACCGAAGAAGCGACCGGGGACCACGAGCACGTCGTCCTCCCAGGCGGCTACGGCGACGGCGTCACCGTCGGCCTCCTCGTGGGTCAGGAGGGCGTACGGACACCCCTCGAAGACGTGGCCGTCGAGGTCGGAACGGTCGGCCACGAACGAGCGGAGCAGGTCGTGGTTGGCCAGACACCGCTCGCGCTGGTCGGCCACGATGTCCGAGCGGGCCGCGAGCGCCCGCCGGGCGAGTGTCCGCGACGGCCCGGCCACCGCCATGAAGTGGAACGCGACCTCGCGTGCCCGCTCGACGAACGACGGGTCGGCGACGAGCCACCCCACGCGGAGCGGGCCGAACCCCCAGAACTTCGTGAGCGATCCCGTGACCACGGCGTTCGGGACGCCGGCGGCGGTCGGGCCGCCGAAGGCTCCGTCCCCCTCGCCGGCCGCACCGTAGGGCGCGTACACCTCGTCGACGAGCAGTCGGGCGTCGGCGGACGCGGCCGCTTCGGCCGCCTCGGCGAGGGTCTCGCGGCCGGCGCGCGCACCCGTGGGGTTGTGGCGGTTCGAGGCGACGACCAGGGTGGTCTCGTCCATCGCCGCCGCCTCGATCCTGTCGGGGTCGAGCTCCCAGGCCTCCCCGCGCCGGTAGCGGTCGACGGTCGCGCCGAGCCCCCGCGGCGTGGCGACGTGTGGCTCGTAGCCCGGCTTCTCGACCAGCACCCGGCCCGGGGAGGCAGCCGACTCGTCCGACGCGTCGGCCGACGCACCCAGGGCGACGGCGGTCGCCAGGAGGTTGGCCGACGACGCGCCGGGGGTCACCAGCACCCGCTCGGCGTCGACGCCGTAGGCATCGGCGACGAGCTCCCGGAGGCTCGCGCCGGGTGTCGGCAGGTCGGCCAGCCGCGGGGGGACGACCTCGCCGTCCCCGCCCGCTTCCGGTCGGAGGTCGCTCGATCCGAGGTCGTGGACCGCCGCCTCGATCCGCGGGAGGATCCAGTGGACGTACTCGATCGGGGGGAACACGGAGGGGTGTCGTCGGTCTCGGGGTTCAACCTTCCGACCCGACGCCGGCGATCCGCTCCACTCCCTGTCGGCGTCCCCTGGGTCGGGTGTGAGCCCGATGCCGGGGAGCCGGGTTTCGGCGACGAGAGTGTACTCGTCGGACCGAAACGCCGTGCGATTAAAACCCCGTGGGCCGAACGGGTAGTCATGAGTGACGCAGACACGGAGCCCGAAACGAGCGAACCCGTCCACGTCGAGGGACGGGATCACCTCCAGCGGCTGATCGAGGGGAACGGCGTCGTCCTCGTGGACTTCCACGCCGAGTGGTGCGGCCCGTGCAAGATGCTCGAACCGACCGTCGAGGCCATCGCGGCCGAAACCGACGCCGCGGTCGCCAAGGTCGACATCGACGACCACCAGGAGATCGCCAGGGAGTTCCAGGTCCAGGGCGTCCCGACGCTCTACCTCTTCGCCGGCGGGGAGCCGAGCCAGCGCTGGGTCGGCGTGCAGGACCAGGGGACGCTCGTCGAGGCCATCGAGGCTGCGGCGTAGGCGGACTCCCTGGTGCGGGCGTGAAAGGGTTCAGGGCCGGAACTGCGGTGCGAGCGACGGCCGCGTATCAGGTACCGTTCCCGCCGCCCCCATCGCTCCCACGTTCCCACGTTCCGTCGCCGCTTTGAACCACCGGCGTAAACCGCCGTCTCGATGAACACGGTAGAGATCGCGGTCCGTCTCGTCGCCGGCCTGCTGCTCATCCTCAGCAACGGCTTCTTCGTCGCGATCGAGTTCGCGCTGACGCGGGCCCGGCAGTTCACCGAGGACGAGTTCGTCGACGGCGACTCCAAGCTCGAGCGCGCCTGGGAGATGACCCAGGACCTCGAGCTCTACCTGACGACCTGCCAGGTCGGGATCACGGCGTCGAGTATCGCGGTCGGGATCGTCGCCGAACCCGCGCTGGCGGCGCTGTTCGAGCCGCTGTTCGCCGGTTCGACACTCGCGACGATCGGGGCCGGCGCGCTCATCGCGTACTTCATCATCAACCTCGTCCACCTCACTCACGGGGAACAGGCACCGACCTACCTGGGGGTCGAGCGCTCGCGGCTGGTCTGCCGGTACGGCGCGGCTCCCCTCCACTGGTTCTACGTGATCATCTCGCCGGTCATCAAGCTCGGGGACTGGGTGGCCAAGTGGACGCTCCGGCTGTTCGGCATCGAGATGACCGGCGCGTGGCTCGAAACCGAGGAGGACGTCATCGAGTCGCGGGCGGACCTCCGGAACCGTCTCGGCTCGGTCCTGAACCGGGGGGACCTGCCCGAGGACCGCCGCGAGGAGGTCATGGCCGCGGTGGACATCGACTCGATGGAGGCACGGGACGTGATGGTCGACGCGGATTCGGTAGTGACGCTGTCGGTGGCCGAGCCGCTGGCGGTGAACTTAGAACGGATGCGCGAGAACCCCCACAGCCGCTTTCCGCTGGTCGGCGAGTCGCTCGAGGACTTCCGGGGGATCGTCTACACACCCGCGGTCCTCCGGGACCAGCCCGCCCTCGAGAGCGGCGACGCGACCCTGTCGGACGTGGCGACCGACCCGATGTGGGTCGAGGCCTCGCTGTCGGTCTCGGAGCTCATCGACCGCTTCCAGGAGGCGGGTCAGGAGCTCGCGCTCGTCACGGAGGAGGACGCGGTCGTGGGGCTGGTGACCGTGACCGACGCCGTCGAGGCCATCACGGGCGAGGTGACCGACCCGCTGGACGCCGAGAAACAGGGGGACGACCCCCCGAACTAACCGCGCGGCAGGAAGGCGTCGAGCGTCCCGACGAACCGGTCGGGGGCCTCGCGCGGGGGCCAGTGGGCGACGCCCTCGAACGTCTCGATTTCGGCACCGGGGACCGAGGCGGCGGCGGCACGGGCCCACTCGACCGGGAACAGCCCGTCCTCCTCCCCGTGGACGAACAGCGTCGGCGCGTCGATCCGATCGAGCCGGTCGGTGTAGTCCGTACGGTAGCCGTCGCTGCTCACCTCCGCCCGCCGCCAGTGCCGGAACGCCTTGCCGGCCTCCGGGCGGCCGACCCGCTCGTGGAGTTCGGCGACGACCTCGTCGGGGATCGAGTCCGGGTCGACGACGATGCCGCCGAGCGAGGCGCGGGTGAGGCGTTCGCTCCGGGCGAGCAGCGCCAGCGAGACCCGGTTCAGCTGTGGGACACGGGAGAGGGCCCACGACAGTTTCCCGTTCGGGAGGTCGCGTCCGAGC
Organism: Salinirubellus litoreus; assembly: GCF_037335815.1. Lineage (NCBI taxonomy): Archaea > Methanobacteriati > Methanobacteriota > Halobacteria > Halobacteriales > Natronomonadaceae > Salinirubellus > Salinirubellus litoreus. The sequence goes on from NZ_CP147841.1 coordinate 3,119,260, forward strand.
CCGTAGCTGTCGACGGGGACGAGGTGGTCGACCCGTCCGGGCGAGCGCAGTGCGAGCCCGATGGCGATGCCGCCGCCGAGCGAGAGCCCCACGATCGAGGGCGAGTCGAGACCCAGACCGTCGAGGAACGACTCGACGACGCCGACGTGCCAGGCGGTCGAGTAACTCACGTCGGGGCGGTCGGACTCGCCGTAGCCGGCGAGGTCGGGCGCGATCACCCGCCGGTCCTCGGCGAGTCGGTCAACGACGCCACCCCACGAGAGCGAGGCGCAGTCGATCACGCCCCCGTGGAGGAGGACGACGGTCGGATCGGCCGGATCGCCCGCCGCGAGGTAGTGCATGGAGACGCCGTCGGCGTCACACCAGCCGTGTTCCATACCCGCGCTACTCGCCGGACCCACTTGTAGCGGACGTTCCGTGGCGGCGATCACGGCGAACCGAAACGAGGCGACAGGAACGTGACAGCGAAGGTCCGCGGGGGTGTGTGCCCCGCGCGTGACACTACGGAGCCGAACGGCTCCGAGAAACAGTACGGAGCTCTGAAATATAAGTCCCCGGCCCCCTCCGCCGTGACCTCACCCCCTGACGGGCGCTCCCGAGGGATCCGCCAGTACCGAGCGAACGGGGGCACACGGACGCCGTCTCGACTGCGATTCCGGGGCCCGGTCGATCCGCCGCGGTCGGGTATAAGTCCCCCCGTCCCGTCGTGCGTGTCATGTACCGACGGATCGTGGTCCCGACCGACGGTAGCGAGGCGTCGATGCGGGCGGCGCGGGAGGCGTTCGACATCGCCGCCGAGAGCGGGGGTACCGTCCACGTCCTGGCCGTCGTCGACGAGTCGCCGAGTTCGCTGCTGTTGAGCGGCGAGTCGATGGGGCCGCTGATGGGCCGGCTCAACGAGGAGGCCGAGGAGCACGTCGAGGCCGTCGCGGCCGAGGCACCCTCCGACGTGACGGTCGAGACCGACGTGATCCGCGGAACGGCCGTCTTCCGCGCCATCGTCGGCTACGCCGAGGAGGTGGGAGCGGACCTCCTGGTCATGGGGTCGACCGGTCGGGGCGGTATCGGCGGTCTCCTGGGCAGCACGACACAGCGAGTGACCGAGAACACGGCCGTTCCGGTGCTCGTCATCTCCGGTCCGGAGGCGGTGTCGGACGATACCGCCGGACAGAACGGTCGATAGTCTCGACGGGGGCGCTACCGGCCGAATCTATCAGAGCCACCATCCGCCGGTAGAGGAGTGACCGGTCCGTAGCCGACACCGCATCCGTCCCGCGCTCCGGAGCGCGTCGGGGACGAGCCGCTTGCCACCTCGCCACGGTTTATACGGTTCGCGGTCCTCGGAACGGCCATGCCGATGAAATCCTCCGGCGGAGGGTCCGTCAACGAGATCGACCGCTGGGAGGGCGGGGCGGGATGGATCGCTCACCCCGAGGAGGGGATGCAGCGCGCCAGCCACGCGTTCGTCGGTGAGGACGGCGTGTGGGTGGTCGACCCGGTCGACGTGCCGGGGCTCGACGGGTTCCTCGCGGACCTGGGTGAGGTCGCCGGTACCGTCGTGACCCTCGACCGTCACCGCCGCGACGCGGCGTCGATCGCACGACGACACGACGCCGCGGTCCACATCCCGTCCTGGATGTCGGGTGTGGAGTCGAAGGTCGACGCCCCGGTCGAGCGACTCGACGGCCGGCTTGGAGAGACTGCGTTCGAGGTCAGACGCGTCGTCGACAACCCCTTCTGGCAGGAGGCGGCGCTGTACGACCCCGATCGGGAGGTGCTGTTCACGCCCGAGGCCCTCGGGACGGTCGAGTACTACCGTGCGCCGGGCGAGCGAGTCGGCGTCCACCCGATGCTCCGGCCGCTTCCCCCGCGCGAACTCGGCCGGCTCGGGATCGACCGACTGCTCTGTGGACACGGCGAGGGCGTCCCGTCGGGAGCGGACACGGCGGTGTCGGCCGCGCTCTCGGGTGCGCGGCGGAACGCCCCGGGGCTCTACCTGAAGACGCTCAGGAACGCGCTCGGCGGGTGATTGCGAGCCCCACACGGCCGACAGGTTTTTTCAGTACGACGCGCGAATGTATCCGAAGACGGAGGTTCGGAGCGTACGGTGTCGAGACGGGGAGCGACCACGGCCGAATGAATGACAGTCGAAGTAATAGCCGGCGAGGACGGGGGTGTCAGCGTTCACGATCACATCGAGCGCCGCCGGTGTCAGCTCCTGACGGACGGCCCGGTCACGCCGCGTAGCGTCGATACGGACGGATTCAGTTTCCCCGTCGACACCGCCGTCACGTTCGAGACCGGGGAGATCCGCCTCCCCTACGAGGTCAACACGCTCGTCAGGAGCGTCGACGGCGAGATACTGGCGGACCTCCACATACTCGACCAGCACGAGTTCGATGACGGGACCTTCTTCGTCGAGATCTCGGCCGCGGTCAAGCTGTACATCCAGGTCACGGGGCCGGTGCTCGTGCGGGCCGAACCCACGGAGACGGTCGTCGAGCTCGACGAGGTCCGCGAGGTACGGATCGGCGTCCGCTCCTACCACGAGCGACCGGCGACGACCATCACGACGACCGAGGACCCCGTCGACCTGATGCGCGCCGTCTCCCACCTGAGCAGCGCCCTCAAGACCACGACCCCCGACCGCTCGTATCCGACCCTCCGCGGTCACCCTCCGGAACTGGAGCTCGGCGAACGGTTCGATCTGCCGGGGTTCATCGAGACTCCGGACACGGGCGTCCGGATCGAGGTTCCCCCGGCGATCGAGTCGGTGTTCCCCGTCGCGTCCCTCGCGTACTACCTCGGCGCGGAGGTGGTCCCGGGAGTCGAACCCCGGATCGTGGCGGACGGGTTCGAACAGCCGCTCGAATCGGCGGGGATCGGATTCGAGCGGACGGTCTCCCGCGTGCTGAAACAGACGTTCTTCCTCGACTGTCTGACGCGGACGGAGGGCAATCGCGGACCGCCGCTCCACGAGCGAGCGGCCCTCGAGGACGTCGTGTCCGTCCCGCTCGGGGACCTCTACGACGCGCCACCGGGCGAGCGGCTGTCGGCGTACTTCGATATCCCGTACGAGACGGTCGAGCCTCTCCTCCCCCGGTGGAAGCTCACCGCACACGTTCAGGCCGAAGCGCCGCACGTCTCCATACTTCCCTTCCTCGTCGACGACCTCGCCGTGATCCGGACGCCGGAGCCGAACCGTACGGCCGCCGCCGACGTCGAGACGGCCGCCGTCGACGCGTACCTGCGCAGTGACGGCGGTGTTCGCGCCGGCTCCCGGAGCGAGGAGCGTGCGCCGTCGGTGGTCGAGTTCGGCGACTCCGACTCGATCGAGCAGGCCTGGGTGGGTGAGGAGGCCCCCCTCGGGGCGAGCAAGGCCATGATCGAGGCGTACCGGAACCGGATCGCCAGGACGCCCCGTGCTGGGGACATCGACGTAGTCCTCGTGTGCAACGACGAGGAGATGAGCGACGAACTCGACGGCGCGAACAGGGTGTACGGCTCCCGCGAGGAGGTGCCGTTCGACGTCACCACCTACCGTGGGCTCACCCCCGACCGCCTCGCGCTGGTCCTCGAATCGGACATCGACTTCCTCCACTACGTGGGCCACATCGACGAGTCCGGGTTCCAGTGTGAGGGTGGGACGCTCGACGCCGCCAGCCTCTCGACGGTCGGCGTCGACTCGTTCTTCCTGAACGCCTGTGCCTCCTACGATCAGGGGATCGAACTCATCCGGAAGGGTGCCATCGGCGGCGCGGTCACCCTGAACGACGTCATCAACAGCGGTGCGCTCCGCGTCGGCCGGACCATGGCGGGGCTCCTCAACTGCGGGTTCCCGCTGCGACCGGCGCTGAACATCGCCAGCGACCGCTCGATCGTGGGCAGCCAGTACCTCGTCGTCGGGGACGGGAACGTCGACATCGCACACGCCGAGGGACTCGTCCCGGAACTCATCGACGTCCACCGGGGCGCGGACGGGGGGAACTACGAGGTCACCATCTCCACCTACCCGACGGACCACGTCGGCGTCGGTAGCATCTACCGCCCGGACGTCGGTGAACTCGAGGAGTACTTCCTCGTCGGGAGCAGGGAGATGAACTTCGAGGTGTCCGAAGCGCAGTTACGGCAGTTCCTCGGGCTCGCCGTGTCGCCGACCAGGGTCGACGGCGAGTTCACGTGGAGCGATCAGGTGACCCTCGACGGGTGACAGTGACGATTCCGCAGGAACAGTAACGGTCCGCTCGTCGGCCGCGAATTACGGCCCGGGGTAGCCCTGACCGTGACCGGCCATCACGCTACCAGCCTGGCTCAGCAGCAGCAGCGTCGTGAACAGGACGCCGGCCATCTTCGGGTGCTCCGCGACGAACGCCGCGAGGGTATCGTCGGACATTGCAATCTACGCTATGCGCGACTGATATATAAAATTTTTGTCATATATGCAGAACTAGAGATAGGGGTTCGATACGGTCGACATACTTGCTCAAATTTATATATAACCTCGGAGAATCTGTTTTTTGCTTGATTTTTTAATTGGTAAAATGGCATCGGACGTTGACAGTCCACCACTGGCGCGACGGGTTGATGTACCTCCCAGACGTGTGAGAGTATGTGGTCTATCTGACGCGCGGACTGCTCGATGCGCTGCTGGAACTCGCGCGCGACGGCGAGCCCGGCGGGGTGACGGTATCGATAACCACGACTCCGGCCGAGGAGCTCGCGGGGGACGCCGACCTCGATCCGGGGACACCCGTGTTCACCGACCTCTACCTCCCCGATACCGGCCGATCCGTCTCCGCGGTGTTCGGGATGGACCTCGGAACCCCGCGTTCTGGCGGGCGGTTCCTCTCACACCCCGACGGCTACCTCGGGGTCAGACAGACCGACGACCTCCACGAGGTCGTCGTCGTCGCGGTCCCCCCGTACGACCGCGAGTCCGTGGCGGCGTTCGATCGTCGAGGGAGGGGGCTGACGCTAAACGTCCTCGACGTCGAGCCGCCACAGGAGACGTTCCAGCCCTGATCCCGCTCGGGGCCTCGCGACCGCCGAGGTCACTCGTCCGCGGTCGCGCAGACCTGTTCCCACTTCCCGCGTTCCTCCAGATGTCGCTGTAGTTCCTTCGCGTACGCGTCCGCGAGGTCCTCCGCCGCCCGAACGCGGTCCTCGTCCGTACCGGCCGAGCCGCCGAGTCCGAGCGCGTCCCGCAGCGATCCGAGGATGCCTCCGCCGTTCCCGGCACCCCCACTACCACCACCGCCGCCCATCCCCTGCTGCTGTTCGGCGATGCGCTCCATCTCGGGCATCACCGCCGGGAGGTTGTCCGTGTTCGCGACGAGCCGGGCCCGGTCGGTCCCGGGCTCCTCGATCTCGAACTCGACGGCGGTCATGATGAGCCCCCACTCCTGCCGCGAGAACTCCGACGCCTCTACCTCCGAGTTGAACTCGTTGTCGACGGCCATCCGGTCGCCGACGATCATGTCCGTCCAGTTCCCGCTCATGACCCGACGTTACCGCCGGGGAACCAAATACTGTCGGACGGCGCTCGGTGGGCTCGCACGACGGGCCTCGCGTTCCCGGGCGATCGTCCGATCGTCCGGGATTCGGGGACGGCCCGCGAGTGCTCCCGGTCGCTCGGCGCTCCCGATCGGATCCCCCTCGCTCGATTCCCTACCGGGGAACGGACGCGAGGCGATGGGCGTCCAGACCGACCACCCGTCGCGTCATAGGGACGGTCGTAGTCCTCTACCGGCGAACACCGACCCCGACTGCTGTTCGCCGGAAAACCGTTGCAACCGTCCCTATCAATCCTCGGAGGTGGCGGTCCCCTCGAACGCCGACGGGATCGCGTCCTCGATGCCGTACTCCACCGCGAGATCACAGAGCATCGTCACGTCCGCCTCCGCCAGCGGGACGCCGTGTTCCCGACAGGTGCTCTCGCGCAGGTGCTCGGGTTCCCCGGGGAGGAGCGCGCGGTCGCCGTAGGCCACCGGCCCCGTCGGGATGCCGCTGTAGTCGGTCTCCTCGATGTACTCCCGGAGGGCGAGTACGCGCTCCTCGATCACGTCCTGCGTGGTGACGATCGTCGGGTCCACGGCGACGAACATGGCGGCACACCCGCGGTTGGACGTCGCCTCGCCGTGGACGGGCGCATCGGCGGTGATCCCGCCGAGCAGTTCGGCGATCATGGCGAGCCCGAACCCCTTGTACCCGGAGACGAGCCCACCAAGCGGGAGGAGCGCCCCCTCGCCGCCGCGGAACGCCCTGGCGTCGGTGACCGAGCCGCCGTCCTCCGTGATGGTCCACGACTCGGGGAGCGGGTCGCCCCGGCCCGCGAACTCGCCGGTCTTCCCGTTGGCGACCTGGCTCGTGGCGATGTCGAGCACGACCGGGAAGTCGAGGGCGTTGAACGTCGGGATGCCGTAGGAGACGGGGTTGGTGCTGTAGCGGCGCTGGGCGCTCCCCGGCGGGGCGACCACGCGGCCGTGGTTGTAGACGTACGCCGTGAACAGCATCCCCTGCTCGGCGGCGCGCTCGCTCCACTCGCCGATCCGCCCGAGGTGCGTCGCGTCCCTGACGCTGACCATGGCGACCCCGTTCTCGCGGGCCTTCTCGACCGCGAGACCGACGGCCCGGTGGCCGGCCAGGTGGCCGAACCCGTCCTGTCCGTCGACGAGCGCGTGCGTCGGCCCTTCCGACTCGACCGTCGGCCGGGCCTCGGGGTCGATCCCGTAGCCGTCGTCGCGCCCGACCAGCGAGTCCTCCACGTAGGAGGGGATCCGCCGGGTCCCGTGGGAGTTGTGTCCCCGCATGTCCGAGAGCACGAGCGACTCGGCGACCAGCGTCGCGATGTCCTCGGGAGCCCCCGAGGCCCCCAGGAGCCGCGACGAGAACGCCTCGAATTCGGCTACGTCGATACCACCGTCGTCGGAGGAGTCTGCTAGCACGGCAACCGCTGTCAGCCGAGGGGACGTAAGCGTGTGGGTCGCTGTCGGTCCACAGCGACGCGAACGGACCCCCGCATCGAACGTCCGGCGGCGCTGCGCTACGGTGGAGGACGGTCGGACGGACCCGCCGGGATCTCGGCCGCGATCGGACGATCGAGCGGACGCGCGAACTCCGCGGAGGACCCGGGGGTTAGAGGACCGTCGCAGCGAACCAGCCGACGATCGAGAGCCCGCCGAGGGAGAGACAGACCCCCCAGAAGGGGATCGTCCTGACGAGCCGCATCAGCACGCCGATGGAGGCGTACCCGACCACCGCCGCCGTCGTCAGCGCGACCAGCGCGGCGACGGGCGAGAGCGACGGGAGGCCGCCCGCGTCGAGCACCGCGACGAGGCCGCCCCCGACCGCGGCCGGGATCGAGAGCAGGAAGGAGAGTCGGAACGAGTCCGGGCCGTCGTGTCCCCGGAGCAGCAGCACGCTGGTCGTGGTCCCCGAACGCGAGACGCCGGGCAGTATGGCGAGACCCTGGGCCCCCCCGACGAGTAGCGCATCGAGGAGCGTCGGGTTCTCCCGCTCCGCGCCGCCGAGCCCGTCCGCGTACCACTCGATCGCGCCGGTGAGGACGAGCAGGACGCCCACGAGTCCGACCAGCGCCGTGCCGGTCAGTTCCGAGACGACACCTTCGAGGAGGAGGTACGCGCACGCGCCGACGAGCATGGAGACGAGCGTGGCCACCGCCAGGAACGTGACCGTCGCCATCCCGCCCTCGAACGCCCGTCGCCGTCGCCACTCGGGGACCAGCCCGAGGACGTCCCGGAGTTCGTCGCGGTAGTAGACCGTCGCCGAGAGCGCGGTTCCGAGGTGGAGGAACAGTGCGAGCCCGATCGCGGTCCGCGGGTCCGAACCGAAAGCGGTCAGCACGATCGCCAGGTTCCCCTCGCTGGAGACGGGGAGCCACTCCAGCAGCCCCTGGAGGACGCCGGCGATCGCGGCGACCCGCGCGCCGTCTTCCATACCCCGCCCACGACCGCCCCGGGTGATACCCGTTTCGACGCTTTCACGGACCGGTTCCCCCGCCGATCGGCACTCCGGGCGCGTCCCTCTCGCTCAGGCGTCCAGCGCACACCGGAACCCGCAGTTGCCCGTGGTGCTCGTCGGGTCGGTCGACGTCCGCGCGGCGACCCGGTACCGGTTGCAGTACGAGTCGTGACAGAGGTACGACCCCCCGCGGATGACCTTCTCATCACCCTCGGCGGGGCCGGTCGGGTTCTCCAGGGGACCCCCGGGGTGGTCGGCCGTGAACCAGTCGCTACACCACTCCCAGACGTTCCCGGCGACGTTGTACATCCCGAACTCGTTCTGCCGGAACGCGTCGACCGGGGCAGTCCCCCGGTAGCCGTCCTCGGCGGTGTTCTCCTCGGGGAAGCTCCCCTGCCAGATGTTACACCGGTGCTCGCCGTCGGGTCGTAGCTCGTCGCCCCACGGGAACCGCTTCCCGACGAGCCCCCCGCGCGCGGCGCGCTCCCACTCCGCCTCGGTCGGGAGGCGCTTGCCCTTCCACGCCGCGTACTCGACGGCGTCGCGCCAGGAGACGTGGACGACGGGGTGTTTCAGCCGGTCCTCGATGGACGACCCCGGACCCTCGGGGTGGAACCAGTTGGCCCCCGCAACGCCGAGCCACCACGAACTCCCGGCGGCCCCGTCGATGACGTGTTCTCGCTGCTTGGGGCCGACGAAGTCCTGGAAGACGAACGACCACCCGAACCGCTCGGCATCGGTAGTGTAACCCGTCTCCCGGGCGAACTCGTAGAACTCGGCGTTCGTCACCTGGTGGCGGTCGATGTAGTAGGCATCGAGGTCGACCGTCCGGCGCGGCCCCTCGCCGTCCTGCGGGAACCCGACGTCGTCGTCGGTCCCCATCTCGAAGCTCCCGGCCGGTATCTCCGCCATCCGCTCCGTCCCCGTCCCCGCGGGCGACGTGTCGCCGTAGGGGTTGGTCGGCAGGTCGTCCGGCTCGTCACCGCTATCCCCACCGGCGACACAGCACTCGGGACGACCGTGATCGGCGTCGTGCATGGGACCTGAACGGGCCACCGGACGCCCCGGCCGGGGATAAATCCACGGCGCGACGCCGAGCTCCCCGACGGTCCGCACCGTACACTTTTGTACCCCCGTCGGGTCGGGCAATCCATGCCGGACGACCGCCCGAACGTCCTGTTCCTGATGAACGACGAACACCGACCGGACCTCGCCGGGTTCGCCGGGAACGACGTCGTCAGGACGCCCACGCTCGACTGGCTCGCCGAGACGGGGACGGTGTTCACGAACGCCTACACGCCGTCGCCGATCTGCGTCCCCGGACGCCACGCCATCCGTACGGGCAAGCTCCCCCGGACCTACGAGGACGAGGGGCTCGACGAGTTCGACGACGGCTACCCCTACATGGCCCGGAAGTTCACCGACCACGCCTACATGACCGCCCAGGCCGGCAAGGAGCACTACCCCGGGTGGTCACAGATGGTCGGGTTCCGCAAGCGGCTCGGCCCGACGCCGATGAAACGCGAGGTCGGCGACACCGCCGTCGACACCGAGAACCCGGGCGCGATCGAGTACGAACGCGAGGTCGACTACGGCGACTACGGTGGGTGGGACGACTGGAAGTGGGGGTGGCAGAAGGAGGTCCAGCAGGCGGGGATCTCGGACTCCCGGGTGCAGGTCCAGGACCGCCGGCTCGTCGAGGGGACCGAGCAGTTCCTCCGGCAGTTCTTCGTCTCGCCGTACTACGACCGCGCACAGCCCGACCGCCCGCTGTTCGTGAAGACGAGCGTCATCCAGCCCCACTACCCGTTCTTCACCGAGGACGAGGACCTGTTCACCTACTACATGAACCGGGTGGACCCGCACGTCGAGGAGCCGGGCGACCATCCCGCCGCACGGAGCGATCGGTGGGCGGAGTGCGGCGAGCTCACTCCCGGCCAGGACGTCACCGCCAGGGAGATCAGGCGGGCGACCGCCGCGTACTACGCCATGGTCGAGCGGATGGACTCGCTGTTCGGCCGGGTCATCGAGCGGCTCAGGCTCTGCGGGGAGGACCCCGACGAGTGGGTGATCGTGTTCACGAGCGACCACGGGGAGATGCTCGGCGAGCGCGGGCTCTGGGGGAAGATCAACTTCTACGAGCCGACCGTCAACGTCCCGCTCATCATCAGGTGGCCCGAGCGGTTCGATCCCGGCACCGTCGATCAGAACGTGAGCCTCTGTGACCTCTACGCCACGCTGTGTGATCTCGCGGACATCCCCGTTCCCGACGACGTCGACTCCCGGAGCCTCGTCCCGCTCCTCGAGGGCGACACCGACGACTGGGACGACGAGGCCATCTCGCAGGGCGCGGACAACACGGCGGTCCACGGCGGTCTCGGCCCGGAGGAGCTGATGATCAAGCGCGGCGACCTGAAGTACTGCTGGTACGGCGAGGGGGAGGGCGAGATCCTCTTCGACCTCGAACGCGACCCCGGCGAGAACACGAACTACGTCGACGACCCGGACTACGCCGACGAGGTCGAGGCGTTCCGCGAGCGCCGCGGCGAACTCGGCTACGGGCCGAACGCCGACCCCGACTACGTGAACGCGGGATACCGGTAGCTCGCCGGAGCGGGGTGGAACGCGAACGATCCCGACCCGAATACGGTACGGCTCCGATCGAAGGTTCCCGACGAGGTGGCACCGAGCGGAGAGGATTCATACCTACGCCGGGCGTCGGAACGCCATGGACGGGACCTCGGAGACGAACTCGCTGGAGGTCCGCTGGTTCGGAACGGGGGCACCTCCGGGAGAACTCGACGAGTGGATCGCCGCGCTCGGGTCGGTGGACACCTCGACGCGGACCGACTCCTACCTCTCGCCGTTCGGCCCCTCGCTCAACGTCAAGCGCCGGGGCGGCGAGTCCATCGAAGTGAAGCGCCGGCTCGGCGAGCTCGGGCGGCACGACCTCGCCCCCGGCGTCGCGGGGAACGTCGAGCAGTGGTACAAGTGGAGCTTCCCGCTCGATCGCGCACCGGATCCCACCTCGGCAGATCGGACCGGGCTGTGGCTCCCGATCGAGAAGACGCGGACGCTCTACGCGCTCGACGGTGCCGAGATCGGGTCGCTCGCCGGGAACGTGTCGGGACCCACGACGGCGGAGGTCGAGGTGACGGAGGGGAGGACGGTGTCCGAGACGGCCTGGACCTGCTGTCTGGAGGTAGCGGGGCGTCCGGACGATCTCGAGAGCGTCTTCGACGCCGTAGCTGCCGAACTGTTCGGCGCGGACTTCCCGGTCGAACTCGAACCGGACGAATCGTTCGGCTACCCCGAGTGGCTACGCCGAGTGACGGCAAACACGGGACCCAGCCCGGAGATCCTCGTCCCTTCGAATCAGTGATCCGGGAGGTCAGCCTCGCCGGTCGGCGAAGCCGGTGACGAGCCGGGAGAACGCCGCCGGGTGCTCCCGGTAGGGCAGGTGGCCACAGTCGTTGAAGAGGTGGAGTCGGACGTCCGGGTTCTCCTGACCGAGCAGGTCGAACGCTCCGACGCCGGCCATCCCCCGCGCCCGGTCGACCATCTCGGTCATGGTCGTCAGCCCCACGTCCGGGAAGCCGTGGACGGAGGTCGAAACCGAGGAGCCGCTCATATAGACCACCTCCCCGCCGGCCTGCTCGACGAGACGTGCGGACAGGGCGTCGTACCCGCCCATCGCGGGGAGTATCGCGGGCCGTTCGATCAGTTCGCGCAACCGGCTCGTGCCGACATTCGCGACCGTGGAGGGCCGACTGGCATCAATCTGTGTGATCGGGGGAGGGGAGAGGAGATCACTCGTCGTCCTCGACCGGGAGCCCGCCGTGAGACCCCCGACCGACGGGGTGAGCGTCTGCCACCGAATGACCACCGCCGGGCCACGGCGATACCCCGTATCCGTCGCTTGCCCCCGACTTCCGGCGGCGGCCGCCGGTCCTCGGTTCGACGGTCCGGCGACCGATCGAGGCCCGGGACCGACCGGGGGACGTCGACCCAAGAGTGAAGGTGTCGAGCGCGGAGCGTCGGTCATGGCACGGACCACCGACGCGGCGCCCGCAGTCGTCGGGACGAGAGCGAGAACCGTCCGCACCACCGCACCGACGGGAGGGTTCCGATGACGCTCGCTGACGTCGACGCGCTCCTGTTCGATGTCTTCGGGACGGTCGTGGACTGGCGAAGCGGCGTCGTCCGCGACGGCGAACGGCTCGGGGAGGAGAAGGGCCTCGACGTGGACTGGGCGGCGTTCGCCGACGCCTGGCGCGAGGAGTACCAGCCCTCGATGGAGCGCGTGCGTCAGGGGGAGATACCCTGGCGGAACCTCGACGCGCTCCACCGCGAGTCGCTGGAGGGGCTCCTCGATCGGTTCGGCGTGGAGGGCCTGACCGAGGAGGAGGTCGACCACCTCAATCGTACCTGGCATCGTCTCGACCCCTGGCCGGACGCCATCCCCGGACTGAGACGGCTCCGCTCGGAGTACATGGTGGCGACGCTCTCGAACGGCCACGTCCGCCTCCTCGCCGATATGGCCAAGCGCGCCGGCATTCCGTGGGACCTGATCCTCTCGGCGGAGCTCTCCGGGCACTACAAGCCCGACGAGGAGGCCTACCTGACGGCGGTCGACCTCCTCGACGTCGCGCCCGGAAAGGTTGCGATGGTCGCCGCCCACGAGCGGGACCTCGAGGCCAGCCGCGAGGCGGGGCTCCGTACCGCCTACGTCCACCGCCCCGACGAGTGGGGGACGGGAGAGAATCCAGATCGACCGGCCGACTCCGCGTACGACGTCGTCGCCGACGACTTCGTGGACCTCGCGGAGCGGCTCGGTACCTGACGACGGGGCCTCACGTCCGATCGGGCCTCCACCCGGGTCTCGCCCACGGGGAGGGGCGGCCCCGGCGATGGTGTAAAGTGAGAGAACGTGGATCCCGTACCATGACCACACGAGGCACGGTCCCCGTGCCGGGTGCCGGGGACCCCGTTACAGTCGGGGTGTTGAGCTTCCACAACAGCAAGGAGTCGAAGGCCATCCTCAACGCAGTGGAGGCGCTCGGTCACGGGACGGAGTGGCTCCGCGAGGAGAACGTCGTCTTCCGCGTCGACGATGGCGGCGCGAGCCTAGAGCCGGACGTGGACGTCATCGCCAACCGGCTCCTGCTGTCGAACACCGACCAGCCCACCGAGGAACTGGGCATCGCGCGGACGCTGGCCGCGCTCAGGCCGATGCTGAACCCGCCGGACGCGACGGCACGGGCGGCCCACAAGACGGCGGCAGCCGCCACGATGGCGACGGCGGGCGAGGTCCCGCTCCCGCGGACGCTGCTGGCACTGAGTGCCGACCGGCTCAACCTCCTTCGCGACGAGTTCGGCCCCGAGGCGGTCTACAAGACGGCCATCGGCACCCACGGGGGCGGCGCGTGGAAGGTCGACACGAGCGAGACGCTGACCACCAAGGTCGGCAGGAGGCGGGCGTTCCTGCAGGAACTGATCGGTCGCGGCGACGAACGACCGCGAGATCTCCGGGTGTACGTCGTCGACGGGGAGGTGGTCGGCGCGATGTACCGTGTCGCCGCCGAGGGCGACTGGCGGACGAACGTCGCGCGAGGCGGGGAGGTCCGGGACGCCACCGGGGACCTCCCCGAGGAGGCCGACCGACTGGCGCGGCGGTCGGCCGAGCTGATCGGTCTCGACTACGCCGGGGTCGACCTCATCGAGGGTGAAGACGGCTGGTACGTCCTCGAGGTGAACCCGACCGCCGGGTTCAAGGGTCTCTACCGAGCCACGGGCCGCTCGCCGGCACCGGAGATCGCCCGACTCGCCATCGAACGTGCCGGCGGGACCGTCGACGAGGAGCGAGTCCGCGAGCTCGCGGCCACGCTCGACGATTCGACGCCGACCTGCACGCCGACGCCGGAGTCCGAGGCGTTCGAGGAACCGGTCGTCCTCGGGTTCACCGAGCGGGTCGTCGTCAGCGGGACCAGCGGGACCCGGACGATCGTCGGTAAATCGGACACCGGTGCCGCTCGGACGAGCATCGACCTCCAACTGGCGGCGGAGATCGGTGCCGGCCCCATACACACGGTGAGTCGGGTCCGCTCGGGGTCGAGCGACCGGAGCCGTCCGCGGCCGGTAGTGGACCTCGTCGTCGGTATCGCGGGCACACAGCACACCGTCGAGGCGAACGTCGAGGACCGCTCGCACATGACCCACTCGCTGTTGCTCGGCCGGGACGTCCTCAGGCACTACCACCTCGACATCAGCCGGCGGGTCGACGATACGTCCGTCACCGGCGAGGAGCAGCCACCGGAAGAGTAGCCGGCGAGGGGAGCGTTTCGCGCCCCGCTCGTCGCCCTGGAGACCGGTCGAGTCGTCACACCACGCCCGGAGGGGAACGGCTGTCAGGTTCGGATCCGACCGTTCGGCTGATTCGTGGAACGCGAGTGCGGCGAGGAGTGCCCGTCGAACGACCTATGCTCGCAGAGCGTCTCCGTGGAGCATGACCGCCATCGAGGGCCTCGGCGAGGTCGCCTTCCGGACCGAGCGGCTGGGCGAGATGGTCGAGTTCTACGGCGAGGTGCTGGGGCTCGAACGTATCGACGACCCGCCCGGCGAGACGAGCGCGTTCTTCCGGGCGGGCGACGGCGTCGCCGGCCACACGCAGGTGCTCGTGGTGTTCGACCGGACGGGGACCGAGGGGTACGTCCCGCCGGATCCCGACCGGACGACCGTCGATCACGTCGCGTTCGGTATCCGCCGCGAGGCGTTCGACGCCGAGGCCGAGCGGCTGGAGGGGCTGGGGTACGACCTCGACTACGCGTACCACGACTGGGTCGAGTGGCGCTCGCTCTACCTCGCCGACCCGGACGGGAACAGCGTCGAACTCGTGTGTTTCGACCCCGAGTGAGGTCGACAGATCTGATCGACGGATCACGTGCGGTCTGCACCCTAACGGCGGCCCTCGCGTCCCCCTCGGGGTTCGCCCGTCAGTGCTCCGCCATCCTCGACCGGGTCGCGCGGGCCAGTGCCTCGATCCCCCGCTCCATCTCCTCGTGCGAGACGTGGCTGAACGAGAGCCGCAGGCAGTCCTCGCCCCGGTCGTCGGGGAAGAACTGTTCGCCCGGGAGGTACGTGACGCCCTCCTCTGCGGCCCGCGGGAGCAGTTCATCCGTGTCGATACCCTCGGGGAGCGTCACCCACACGAAGAACCCCCCGTCGGGTTCTGTCCAGTCCGTCCCCGGCGGCATGTGTTCCTCCAGACGGTCGAGCATGTGATCGCGCCGCTCGGCGTAGCGCCCGCGCAGTTCGGCGACGTTCTCCTCGAACGGCCCCTCGGTGCAGTACCGACCGAGGACGCCCTGGGTGAACGTGTTCGCACCCCCGGCGCGCATCCGGGTGACCTCCTCGAGTATCTCCTCGTCCGCGAGGACCCACCCCGAGCGCACGCCGGGCGCGATGGTCTTCGAGAACGTGTTCGTCCGCACGACCCGTCCCGACTCATCGAGCGCCGCGAGCGGCGGCAGGTCCTCCCCGTGGTACCGGAGCGCGCCGTAGGCGTCGTCCTCGACGATGACGAAGTCGTGTGCCTCTGCGAGGTCGAGCAGCCGCTCGCGGCGCTCGCGCGACAGGGTGGTGCCGGTCGGGTTCTGGAAGGTCGGGATGGTGTAGAGGAGCTTCGGTGGGGTCTCGCCCGCCTCCTCGCGCCGTTCGAGTTCGTCCGCGACCGCGTCGACCCGCAGGCCGTCGGCGTCGTTCCCGAACCCGGTGATCTCGACGCCGTAGTTCCCGAGCAGTTTCAGCGTCCCCATGAACGTCGGTGCCTCGACGAACACCTCGTCGCCCCGCTCCAGGAACGTGTGACACACCACGTCGATGGCGTGGGTCGCCCCGTTGGTCAGCAGGACGTTCTCCGTCCCGCAGTCGATCCCCCGGTCGCGCTCGCGCTCGGCGACGACCTCGACCAGCCGGTCGGCGTAGTCGCCGCCCCCGTACTGCAGCGCCGTGTCGCGCTCCTCCTCGAACACGGCCTCCGCAGCCGCGACGAGTTCGTCGTGCGGGAACGATTCCGGGTAGGGGAAGCCAAAGCTCAGCGACACCGCGTCGGGCTCGTCGATCGACCGCCAGCTCCCGTAGCCCTCCTCGCCGAGGCCGTCCCGGACCGCCGCGGTGAACAGGTGGTCGAACGCGCCCGAGCGCTCGTCGTCGCTCACGTCCGGTACCTCCGCGTGCCGCGAGCCGGTCCGTCCGCGGCGGGCCCCGACCCGAGCGGGTCCCGGCCCGCTGGCGGACTCTCCGTCGGTCCCGCGTTCGACCCCCACCGCGTCGAACGGCTCGGCGCGTACGTGTCTCCGGTCTTCCCCTCGCCGCCTTCGAGTTCGATGTCGTGTAGCATCCTTCGGTTCGGTCCCTACCCTCCGATCTGGTGGGTCCTACATCAACGCTGTGCGAGGCCCCGGCCGTCCTCGTACCGCGGAATCGGCCGACTGCCCGGGAGGCGTGGGAAAGGTTATTCCCCCCACTCCTCGACGGGCGGACCGATGACGACGCAGGAGAAACTGGCGGAGCTGGAGGAGTTCGACACGCCCTCGATCACGAACGTCGTTGCCACGTATCCGGACGACCCGCTCTGTCTCGGGCTGTACAACCCGTGGAGCCGGGACTGGTACACCGATCAGACCGTCGAGACCATGTACCCCGAGCTGGGGCCGCGTGCGGGGTTCGCCGTGACGTGCGTCTACGGGCTGCCGGACCCGAACTTCGGCGAGCTGAGCTTCATGAACGTCGTCGACGCGCTCGACGACTCGGAGAAGCCCACGATACTGGCGCTCGAACAGGACTTCCCGGAGGAGATCGCGGGGAGCGTCGGGCTCACCGGCGGGAACATGACCACCGCGATGCAGTCGCTGGGCTGTATCGGCTGTGTCTCGAGCGGCCCGATACGCGACGTCGACGAGGTACGCCCGATGGAGTTCCAGTACCTCGCGACGGGCACCGCGGCAGGTCACGGCGACATGGCCGTCCACGCGGTGAACGTCCCCGTCTCGATCCAGGGGATGGACGTCGCGCCGGGTGAGATCATCCACATGGACGAGAACGGCGCGGTGAAGTTCCCCGCGGACCGGCTCGACGACGTCCTGGAGAACGTCAAGGCACTCGAGGACCGCGAGGAGGACCTCCAGGAGCAGGTCCAGGCGGCGTCGAACGCGGCCGACGTGCGTGCCGCGTTCGGTGGCGAGGAGTACGGCGACGACGAGGACGAAGGCGAGTAGCCGTTCCCGGATCCCGGGGGGCGCTACCCGGTGGGGACCTCCTCGCCGTAGCGCTCCTCGAGGAGGTCGGCGGTCTCGCGGACCATCTCGACGGGGTATCGGCCGTCGGGCGGCCACCCGACGGCGACCACCTCGCAGGGCTCGTCGTAGGGGTTGTGGAGGACGTGGACGCCCGCCTCGCCGGCCTCGAACGTCACCACGTCGCCCCGCCCGAGGGCGTACCCGCCGTCCGCGACCTCGACCCGGCACCGGCCGCTGGCGACGTAGCAGAGTTCGGCCTGGTTCTCGTGGTAGTGATAGTGGTTCTTCGAGAGCCGATCGCCCGGAGCGACGACGGCGACGTTGAAGTTGAACGGTTCGATACCCAGCTCGGGCGAGAGCTCCCACCGCGTCCCCGGTCTGTCGGGGCGGGGATCGAGTTCGTCGCGGATTCGGACGGTGTAGCCGGACGACATGGATTCCCTTTCGCGGTCCCCGACTTATACTCCGACGTCGGACGGATCCGAAGCGACGATTTCGACCGAAACTACATCTACTAATATATGGTCCGGTCGATCCCGTGTGAAATCACGCAACGCTCTCGTCCGGTTTCGTTCGGTTATCGGACCTAATACGCGATTCGAGCCGGTACCAACCGATCGAATCTCGAACCGGACGGAACGACGAACGGCTGTTCTTGTGCTGGTTTAGACACGTCTCAGAGGCGGTACGCTCGTCTCAGCCCGTATTAGTGGAATCCGTTCGTCGTTCGGGCGGAGTCGTTATCGATAGAAGTAGCCGTAATAATTCGTCGGGGCGACCCCGGCTGGAGAGCCGGGCATCGAGGCCGACCGACGGGATTCGAGATCGGCCTGGCGTGCGATGGAGCCTGGCTTGGCCCGCCCCCGACCGACGAGGCAGGCCCCGGATCCCGCGCGGACCGACTCAGGTCAGTTCGTTCCCCGGCGTCTCCCCGTCGAGGATCGCCAGCAACCCCTCGACGACGATCGCCGAACCGTTGAGCACGGCGTCCCGGGTCGACCCGGCCGTGTGTGGTGACAGCGTCACGTCGTCGCGTCCGAGCAGCGGGTGGTCCTCGGGGAGCGGTTCGTCCTCGAAGACGTCGAGTGCGGCCCCCGCGATCTCGCCCGCGTCGAGCGCCTCGACGAGCGCGTCCTCGTCGACGAGCCCGCCCCTGGCCGTGTTGACCAGGAACGCGGATTCCTTCGTCCGCTCGAACGCCTCGGCCCCGAGGAGGTCCCGCGTCTCCTCGGAGAGCCGGACGTGTAGCGTGACGATGTCCGACCCTTCGAGCAGGTCCTCCAGGGAGACCGGCGTCGCGCCGGTCTCCCGGACGACGTCGTCCTCGACGTAAGGGTCGTGGACGAGTACGTCGCCCTCGAACCCCGCGAGTCGACGGGCCACCTTCCGCCCGACGTTCCCGAATCCGACGACTCCCGCCGTGAGGTTCACGAGGTCCCGTGGAAGCCGGTCGGGGTCGAACTCCAGTTCCCAGTCGCCGGCGGTCGTCGTCCGGTCGAAGAAGGGGACCCGGCGGTGGTGTGCGAGCATCGTCGCCAGCGTGTAGTCGGCGACGGCGTTCGCGTTCCGGCCGGGTGCGTGGAGGACGCGGACACCGTCCTCCCTCGCCGCCTCGACGTCGACGTTCTCGGTCCCGCCGCGGGCAGCGCCCACCACCTCCAGGTCCTCGGCCGCCTCGACCAGCCCGGCCGAGACGGGGGCCTTGTGGACGACGAGGTAGTTCACTCCATTCAGGTTCGCCCTGATGGACGAGTCGTCGTAGTCGGCCGGCCCCCGCTCCTCCATCTCCATCGTCACTTCGCGGAACTCGGCGGCCGAGACGTCGGCCCGCCAGTCCATCGTCCGTACTTCGATACCGCGCTCCTCGAGCGCGGCCGCGTTCTCGTACATGTACTCGCTCGGCTGCTGCGGGTCGCCGCACAGCAGGCAGGTGGGTGTATCGTCTGTCATGTGTCGTGGTGGTCGTCGGTCGCGGTCGTGGTCGTGGTCACGTGTCGTCCGCCTTCTGTCGATCTCCCTCGCCGTCCGCCCGGGTCGCGATCGTCGGTCATCTCAACCGTCCTCCGTGGCCGTCCGCTCGCGAAGTTCCTCCAGTCGGTCCCAGGTGGGCTCGATCCGGTCGAGCGTCTCGCGGAAGGTCCGCTGGAGGTGTCGGTACGTCTCCGCCCGGTCCGGATCGGGGTCGTGGGCCCGTTCGAGGCCGACCATCGCGTCGACGGCGTCGCCGTGCGAGGCGTGGACGCCGGTGGCGACGGCGGCACAGATGGCCGCGCCGCGCGCGCCGGCCTCCGAGCCGTCGGCGACCTCGATCGGCGCTTCGAGCAGGTCGGCGAAGATCTGTACCCAGACGGGGCTCTTCGCGCCGCCCCCGCCGAGACGGACCGTCGAGAGCGACGACGGGTCGGCGATCCCTCGTACTCCCTCGCACTGGGCGATGGCGACCCCCTCGTAGACCGCCCGGAGCATCTCGGCCGAGCCGTGTGACTCCCGGAGGCCGTAGAACCCCGCCCTCGCGCTCGGCCGCGCGGTCGACCCGTGGAGGAACGGGTGGAAGAGCAGCCCCTCCGCGCCTGGCGGGACCGAGTCGACGACGCGCTCGTACACCTCGTAGGGGCTCACTTCTTTCTCCCGAGCCTCGCGATGCCAGTCCGTCCCGGCCCGCTCGGCGAACCAGTCGACGCAGGTCGCCGCCGATCGGTTCCCCCGGTAGACCAGCCAGCCGTCCTCCAGGTACCGCCGGGTGATGCTCCCCGCCGCCTCGTCCCGCCCGGGGGGCTCCTCCCGGACGACGATGCTCTGACCCCACGTGCCGACGATGAGCATCGCCTGACCGTCCCGGTGGACGCCGGACCCGAGCGCGGTCGCGCCGACGTCGTGGAGCCCCGACGCGACGGGTGTGCCGGGGTCGAGCCCCGTCTCCGCGGCCGCCTCCTCGGTCACCTCACCACAGACCTCCCAGCTGGGCGTGATCGGCGGGAGCGCATCGGCTACCTCGCCGATGCCCAGCGAGTCGAAGAGGTCGGTCGCGTACTCGCTGGTCGAGTGGTCGGTGAAGGCGCTCGCCTCCATCTCGTCCGTACAGACGACACCCGTGAGGCGGTGTTTCAGGTAGTCCTTGCAGAAGAGGACCGTCTCGACGGCGTCGTAGGCGTCGGGTTCCTCGCGCTTCAGCCAGGCGAGCAGACAGAGCGGGTCGCCGGCGAACGGCCGGTAGCCGGCGACCGCCTCGACCTCGTCGAGCAGGCCCTCGCGTTCCCACTCGTCTCGGATGCCCACGGCCCTGTTGTCCGTCGACTTGATCCCCGGTCTGACGGGGTCACCCGATCCGTCGAGGGCGTACAGCCCGTGGCCGTGGGCGGTCACGCCGACGCCGGTGACGTCCTCGTCCGAGATGGGTGCGTCCTCTATCGCCTCCGAGACGGCCGACGTGACGACCGACCAGAGTTCGTCGAGGTCGCGCTCGGCGCGGTCCGGGGCGGGCGCGAGGTCCGCCGGACTGGCGACTCCCACGCTCCGCTCGGCCCCGGATTCGTCGTAGACGGCCGCCTTCACGTTCGTCAGGCCGGCGTCGATACCGAGCAGCCAGTCGGTCATCGCGACCTCCACGTCCGTCCGCCGTCGGTGACCAGCCGTCTCCTCGCGATCCGCTCACTCATCGGCGCTGGAGTCGGCGTACAGGCTCTCGCCGGCACTCCCCGTGAGGTGGGTCAGGTCGGCCATCACCTCGGCGATGCGCTCGCGGATCTCCTCGATCACCACCGGCGGGCCGAACTCGGCCTTCCGGGGCGACCACTCGGCGTCCGCGAAGAACCCCTCGCGGTCGTCCTCGACCCCCTCGGGGGGGACGATGGCGTCGCCGTGGGCGGCGTAGAAGTCGTGGGCCGTCCGGGCGTACTCGTACTGGTAGCGGGTGTTCTTGTTGAACTTGCAGACGCCCGTCTCGAGGAGCCGACGGATCTGGTCGTCCTCGAGGCCCGACGCGCCGTGGACGACCAGCGGGACGTCGAGGCCGTGATCCCTGAGCGCCCGGTCGATGTCGGCGGCGAGGTCGGGACGGAGGTCGAGGTCCCGGCCCGCCGAGACGCCGTGTTCCGTCCCGATGGAGACCGCGAGCAGGTCACACCCCGATCGGTCGACGAACTCGACGGCCTCCTCGGGGTCGGTGTAGAACGCCTCGTCCGTGCGGACGCCACCCTCCTCGCCCTCGATGGTGCCGAGTTCGGCCTCCAGGAGTATCCCGTCGTCGCGGGCGTCGAGTCGTTCGCGGATCTCGCGGGTGATGCGGACGTTCTCCTCGAAGGGCTCGTGGGAGGCGTCGATCATCACCGACGCGGGGGTCCCGACGTCGAGGCAGGAATCGAGGAACGCCTCCTCGCCCGGGCGGAGGTGATCGACGTTCAGGAAGACGCCGACGTCGGCGTTCTCGCCGATCGTCCGGAGGTACTCGCCGATGATCGAGGCACCCGCGGCCGGGTCGCCCGCGCCGACGTGTTCGGCGGTGTCGCGCTTGAGCTGGAGCACGACGTCCGAACCGGTGCGCTCGGCCCCCCGGATCAGCCCGACGAGTATCTCCGGGGTGGTGACGTTGCTGGCGAAGAACCCGTGACCCTCGGCCCGCGCGTGGTCGTACACCGTCTCGAGTTCCGGGCCGCCCCGGAACGTCATCCGACCGCCCCCGTCGCCCCGTCCCCGGTGTCCGACGGGTCGGTCGCACGGACGCCGGGCGGTTCACCTGACTCCCTGGGTGCTGTGGCCCGCATACCGAAGCGGATGCTCGGGCTGGAGGGATAAAACTACCAGTCCCACCGCTCTCGATCCACGAGTCTCCGCAGAGGTCGCCGGCGGGACGACGACTCTCGCGACCCGAGCGTACGTCCGCCGAGCGAACGCTTATGTCGCGTGCCGTCGCGTGGGGAAGTCATGGAGTACACGACGCTGGGGTCGACCGGCATGACGGTTTCGCGGATCTGTCTCGGGTGCATGTCGTTCGGGTCGAGCGACTGGCGCGAGTGGGTCCTCGACGAGGAAGGGGGACGGGAGATCATCGAGCGGGCGATCGACCTCGGGATCAACTTCTTCGACACCGCCAACATGTACTCGGTGGGGGAGTCCGAGCGGGTCCTCGGGAACGTCCTCGCGGACTACGACCGCGATTCGCAGGTCGTCGCCACGAAGGTCTACAACCCGATGGATCCCGACAACCCCAACGCCCAGGGGCTCTCGCGAAAGGCCGTCGAGCAGGAACTCGCCAACTGCCTCGACAGACTGGGGATGGACACGGTCGACCTCCTCCAGACCCACCGCTGGGACTACGACACGCCCATCTCGGAGACGATGCGGGTGATGGACGACGCGGTCCGGCGGGGGCAGGTCCGCTACCTGGGTGGGTCCTCGATGTGGGCCCACCAGTTCGCCGAGGCGCTCCACACCAGCGACTCGCTGGGCCTCGACCGCTTCGCGACGATGCAGAACCACTACAACCTGGCCTACCGCGAGGAGGAACGCGAGATGCTCCCCCTCTGCGAGAAGGAGGGCGTCGGCGTCATCCCCTGGTCGCCGCTCGCCCGCGGCTACCTCTCGCGTCCCCACGAGGCGTTCCTCGACACGGTCCGCGGCCAGCACATCGAGGGGAGCCGTTTCCAGAAGCGCGTCGACGCCTACCGGGCGAACGGGGGCGACGAGATCAACGAGCGGGCCGAGGAACTCGCCGCGGAGAAGGGCGTCTCGATGGCCCAGATCGCCCTCGCCTGGCTCCTCCACCAGGACGCCGTCGACGCCCCCATCGTCGGTACCACCTCGGTCGAGCACCTCGAGGCCGCCGTCGAGGCACTCGAGGTCGACCTCTCCCAGAGCGACCAGGACTACCTCGAAGAACCCTACGGGCCGGTCCAGGTCGTCGGCCACGAGTAGAGACGGGACCCGGAGCCCCGTTCGTCACGGGCGATCGGAACGGTGCCGGTCGGGACGGGAGCGATCCGATGTGCGCCGGTACGCTACTCGGCTACTCCGACCGGACCGTGTCGATGACGCCGCGCAGGTAGCCGACGGTGAACCCGCGGGCGCGGTGTCGCCAGTCGTCGTCGCCCTCCATCTTCGGGACGTGGTCGGGAATCACCACGCCGTCGAACCCGACGTCCCGGAGGGTCCGGACCGCCTCGACGGTGTCGAAGTTCCCCATGTCGACGAACGTCTCGTGGAACTTCGGCACCGTGCCGACGACGTCCCGGAAGTGGATGAACACGATCTGGTCGCGCTCGCCGAACCGACGCAGGACCTCGTTCATGTCCTCACCCATCTGCGAGAAACAGCCCATGCAGAGCTTGAGGCCGTGGTAGTCGCTCGGGACGATCCCCATCGCACGCTCGAAGTTCTCGACGTTCCGGAACAGCCGCGGGATCCCCTTGAGCGACTCGATCACCGGCGGATCAACCGGATGCAGCGCGAGTCGGACGCCCGCCTCCTCCGCGACGGGGACGATGTGCTCGACGAACCGCTCGTAGTTCTCCCAGAACTCCTCCTCGGTGTACGCGCGGTCGATACCGGGCGCGAGCGCGTCGGGGTCCTCGACCTCGTCGAAGTCGAACGCCGTACCCTCCGCCTCGCCGCGGGTCCTGACCGGCGCGGTCCGCATGGGTACGACGCCGCGCGGGTTCCACTGGTAGCCGAGGATCGGGACTCCCGCTTCCCCGAGGTTCCGGATCAGGGTGGTGATCTGCGAGAGCGCCTCCTCCTCGCCCTCGCGGCCAAACATGATATCGCCGTACAGGGAGTACGGTAACGACTGGATCCCCCGGAGCGTCAGCCCGTGGGACTCGACGCGCTCCTGGGCGGCCTCCAGTTCCTCGACCGACGGGATCATGTCGCGGCCGACGGCGAGCGTGTTCGTCCCCTCCCGGTCGTTGAACTCGTCCGGCTCCTCCTCGATGTCGGCGTGGTCGACGAAGATGTCGGTCGCTCCGAGCTGTCGGACGAACCGGAGTCGCTCGGGGGACAGCGTTCGCGTCCGTACCCCGACGCGGATTCCCGTCTCTCCCGTCCCTTCTGGCATATCACCGCTGAATCCCCCATCCAGTTACCTGTTACGACCGGTCGAGCGCGCCCCGGCGGGGATACACGGGGTCCCGGAGTGGCCCGTGCATCCCGGGGGAGCCCGGCGGAGAGGTCCCGTCCCCGATCCGTTCCGCACGGGCCCGGTGCCCCGTTCCCGTGGTCGACGCTCCGTGGGCCCGTTTCGTCGTCGCCGAGGGCAAGGACTAACCTCCCCGGGGGTGGCAGAGGCGTCCATGAGTGACCAGCCGACCCGACGGGGGAGCGAGTACGTCTACGACGCGCTCGTCGACGCGGGCGTCGAACTCCTCGTCGGCCTGCCGGGGACACAGACCCTCCCGCTCGACCGCGCGGTCGCCGAGCGGGACGACATGACCTACGTGATGTGCCGCCACGAGACGGCTATCCCGCACGTCGCGTGGGGCTACAACGAGGTGAGCGGCCGGACCGCCGCCACGCTCACCGTTCCCGGGCCGGGCGACACGAACGCCATGCACGGGCTCAAGAACGCCACGGAGGACTGCGTGCCCATCCTGCACGTCTCCGCGGACGCCGCGCCCGAGGACCGCGGGAAGGGACCCATCCACGAGATCGATCCCGAGACGTTCGACCACGCCGTGAAGGCGAACGTCAACGTCGAGCGGCCGATGGACCTCCGCGAGGAGGTCGCCCGCGGCATCGAACTCGCACACACGCCGCCGACCGGTCCCGTCCGTCTCGGCGTCCCGAGCAGCATCCTCGACAGCGAGTTCGCCGCCCCGCCGGTCACCGTCGATCCCGAGCGTGCCGAGTACGACAACGAGGGCGAGATATCCCGCGCGGCCGACCTGCTCGCCGGGGCCGACCGTCCCGTGATCTACGTCGGCGGAGGCGCGCGCCGGACGCCCGAAGGCGTCCGCGTGATCGGCGAACTGGCCGACGCGCTCGACGCGCCGGTCGCCGCCTCCTACAAGGGCAAGGGCGTCTTCCCCGAGGACGACCCACAGTTCCTCGGCGTCACCGGGAGCCACTTCCCGGCGGGTGCCAGCCGGGTGCTCGACCGCGCGGACGTCGTGCTCGCCCTGGGAACGGATTTCGACGGCGTCACAACCGCACACTGGGAGCTGCCGATGGGCGAGACGCTCGTCCACGTGAACCTCGCGCCCGAGGACATCGGGGCCGCCTACGAGGCCGACGTCCCTATCGTCGGTGACGTCACCGCCGTCGGCGACGCGCTCCTCGACGATCTCGACGGTGGCGGAGCCGGCGGGTGGGACGGTGCCGAGGTGTCCACGTCCGTCCGCGAGGAGTACTACGACGCGCTCGAATCCAGGGGCCTGTACGAGGACGATCCGCCGCTACACACCCCCCGCGTGCTCGGGGAGGTGCGGGAGGCCACGCCCCGGGACGCGGTCGTGACGACCGACGTCGGCGGCTTCAGGTTGTGGAGCATGCAGGTCTTCGAGACCTACCGTCCGGACCGGTTCGTCAGCGCCGGCTCCTGGGCCGGCATGGGTGTCGGCCTCCCGGCGGCGGTCGGGGCCGGCCTCGCCGAACCCGACACGCCGATCGTCTGTCTCTCCGGCGACGGCGGCCTCCTGATGTGTATCCACGAGCTCGCGACCGCCGCCGAGGAGGACATCGACCTCACTCTCGTGGTCTCGAACAACCGCGACTACGGCATCATCAGCAAGTCCCCCGCCATCGAACAGTACACCGAGGGGCACCGATTCACCTGGGAGACGCCCGACTACGCGAAGATCGCCGAGGGGTTCGGCTGCTCGGCCGTCCGGGTCGAGACCGCCGACGAACTCGGCGAAGCCGTCACCGAGTCGATCGGTAGCGAGGGCCCGACGCTGATCGACGTCGGCGTCCGCACGGACGAGCCGTCGGCCGCCGAGGCCGCCGACTACGATTCGACTATCGACCTACCCTGACCGCGATCGCCGTTCGCAGCTCCTCCGCCCCACGCCTCGGACGGTCCGTATCGCACTTCCGGGGGGAGCCGCCACGGGACGACGGTCACCCCTCTATCGGGAAGTCGGGGGCCCAGGCGACCTCCCAGAGGAACCCGTCCGGGTCCGAGAAGTAGCCCGAGTAGCCGCCCCAGAAGATGTCCGCCGGCGTCGTCGTGATCTCCGCGCCGGCCGACTCGGCCTCGGAGAGGACGGCATCTACGTCCTCCTTCGATCCGACGTCGTGTGCGAGCGTGAACCCTCGAAATCCCGTCCCCTCCGCCGGGACCGTCGCGTCCTCGGCTAACGCCTCCTACGGGTACAGCGCGAGCCACGCACCCGACATCGTGAAGAAAGCGACGTCCCCCTCCTCCTCGTTCGTCCGCTGGGGTAACCCGAGCCCGTCCCGGTAGAACGCCGTCGATGCTTCAGGTCCCGTACGCCGAGTGTGACGATGCTGATCCGCGGGTCCATACCCTCCGAACGTCGCGCGAGGGCTTTGGCCCGCCGTACGCACGGATCTCGGTTCGGGTGCGGTCGAACAGTCCCGGGACTCCCGGGCCGATCGGACCTCAGAGGTCGGCGGTGACGATACGGTCGTAGTACTCGCGTGCGCGCTCGCGGTCGGCCTCGGAGAGGTCGACCAGCGGCTCGCGCACGGGCCCGCCGTGGAGGTCCGCGAGCTCCATGCCGAACTTCACGGCGGGGACGTTGTTCCCCGCCGAGATCGTGCTGCCCTCGCCGGGCTCCTCGCGGAGGTCCTCGTACGGTCTGAGGACGTCCCGGATCTCGCGGGCGCGCTCCCAGTCCTCCTCGCGGAGCGCCTCCATCAGCGCGAGCGTCGCCTCGGGGACGAAGTTGCCGATGCCGGTGGTGTAGCCCTCCGCGCCCTCGACGGCGAAGGAGGGGCCGAACCGCTCGGCGATACCGTTCGACCAGACCACGCCGTCGATCGAGGAGGCCGCCGAGGAGAACGCCTTTACGTCGTTGTCGGCGTACTTGACCGCGACGACGTTGTCGTAGTCGGCGAGCGAGGCGAGGTGGTCGTGAGTGAGTTCGGGACCGCGCTTGTAGAGCACCACGCCGAGATCCGTCGCCTCGATGATCCGCCGGTAGTACTCCTCGACCCCGCGCTCGTGCATGTAGGTGTGGACGGGATGCATCACGAGGAGCGCGTCCGCGCCGGCCTGCTCGTACCGTTCGCTCAGGTCGAGTGCGGTCTTGGTGCTCCCGCCAACGCCCGCGACGACCGAGGCCGAGTCGCCGACCGCCTCGACGGTGGTCTCGACGACGGCGACCCGCTCCTCGTTCGTCAGCGAGTAGTACTCGCCCGTGTTGCCACACGGGATGATCAGGCGTCCCCCCGCGTCGACGATGGCCTCCAGGTTCTCACGCATCGCCTCGTGCCGGACGCTCTCGCCGTCCTCGGTGAACGGGGTCGGGTTCGTGAACGCGACGCCTCGCAAGTCCTCCTTCAGCGACTCGTAGCTCATGCTAGTCGTCAGCAACACTGACCCCAGGTTCAAAGTCTTTGCGTCCGGGGGGCCCCGGTGGTCGCGAGAGCGGGCGACCGGACCGGCATCGGCACAACAGCTATTAGGGCGTTCCCGGAGGTGGGAGACGAGATGGACGTGCTACTCACGGGAGCGTACGGTCGCGTCGGGACGGCGCTCGTCGACCACCTCGCGGACGAGGACGCCTACGAGTTCACCTACCTCGACCGGGAGAACCACCCCGAGCACGAGACGGTCGTCGCGGACGTGGCCGACTACGACGCCATCCGACCGGCCTTCGACGGCAAGGACGCCGTCGTCCACCTCGCGGGCTACCCCGAGACGGACGGGACCTGGCGGGAGATCCTGGAGAACAACGTCGTCGGGATGCAGAACGCGCTCGAAGCCGCCGCGGACGCCGGTGTCGAGCGGTTCGTCTTCGCCTCCTCGAACCACGCCGTCGGGATGTACGAGGTCGAGAACGCGCCCGAGGTCTACTACCCCGGACACGGAATCACGGTCGATCACACCGATCCGCTCCGGCCCGATTCGTACTACGGCACCTCGAAGGTGTTCGGCGAGGCGCTCGGCCGCCAGTACGTCGAGACCCGCGATGCCCCCACGAAGTTCTACGCGATACGTATCTGCTCGGTCCGTGATCCGGAGTACGACCACCCGTACGGGGACGCCGAGCACGGCGTCGACCGCGGCGACTGGGAGCGCGGGAGCGAGGCGTACGATGAGCAGGCCGCCCGGATGAAGGCGATGTGGCAGTCCCGGCGGGACTTCGCCCAGATGACCGATCGGTGTCTGCAGGTCGACGGTCCCGCGTTCGATATCTTCTACGGCGTCAGCGACAACGAGCGCCGCTGGTTCGACGTCGACCACGCGCGTGAGGTGATCGGGTACGACCCGCAGGACGACGGCGAGAAGTGGGACGCCCCGCCCGAGTGAGTCTCTTCGTTCTCCCCCGCCCGAGCCCGTCCCGACGGGCGTAGCTTTACACTCCCGCCCGGAGCAGGCGACGGGCATGGTATCCACGAGTCCGTTCCGCAAGCGACCGTCAGCCCGGGGATCGGCGACCGACGACTCGATCGACGCCTCGAAGGGGTCGAACGCGTGACCGTCCGCATCGGAGCCGGCGCGGGCTACGCCGGCGATCGGATCGAACCCGCCGTCGAACTCGCTCGGGATGGAGACCTCGACTACCTCGGGTTCGAGTGTCTCGGCGAGCGGACGCTCGCGCTCGCCCAGGAGCGGATCGGGCGGGGGGAGCCGGGGTACGACCCGCGGCTCCGCGAGCGGATGCGGCGTGTCCTCCCCGAGTGCGTAGAGCGGGAGACGACCGTCGTGACGAACATGGGCGCGGCCGACCCGGAGGGGGCCGCCGAGGCGACGAGCGAGATCGCCGAGGAGGTCGGCCTCGACGTGACGGTGGCGAGCGTCGCCGGCTCGGACGTCCGCGACCGGCTCGACCTCGTCGAGGAGGAGACCTACGGGGGCGGGCGCGTCTCGGAGATCGAGGGCGTCGTCGCGGCGGACGCCTACCTCGGCGTCGAGGGGATCGTCGCCGCGCTCGACACCGGCGCGGACGTGGTGATCACCGACCGCGTCGCGGACACCTCGCTGTTCCTCGCCCCGCTCGTCTTCGAGTTCGGCTGGTCGACCCGAGAACCCCGCGGCCCGATCGGGCAGGGCGTCGTCACCGCGCATCTCCTCGAGTGCGCCGGGCAGGTGACCGGCGGATACTTCGCCGATCCGGGGTACAAGGACGTCGACGGGCTCGCCGACCTCGGTTTCCCGCTCGCCGAGGTGGAGTCCGACGGCGGCCTGATCGTGACGAAGCTCCCGGATGCGGGCGGGGAGGTCACGGTACGGACCTGCACCGAGCAGCTCCTCTACGAGGTCCACGACCCGTCCGCGTACGTCACGCCGGACGCCGTCGCTGACTTCTCGGCCGTCGAGTTCGAGGCCGTGACGGAGGGTCGTGTCCGGGTCACGGGCGCTCGCGCCCGGCCCCGAACGGACACCCTGAAGGTGAACGTCTGCTACGAGGACTCGGTCGTCGGCGAGGGGTCCATCGGGTACGCCGGGCCGGGGGCGCTCGACCGGGCCGACCTCGCGGCGTCGGTGGTCGAGACGCGCCTGGAGCGCCGGGGCACCGAGTCGGATATCGAGGAGCTCCGCGTCGACCGGATCGGCGTCGATTCGCTGCACGGCGACCTCGGACGCGGACATCCGGGAGAACCCTACGAGGTGCGACTCCGCGTGGCCGCCCGGTGTCGTGACCCGACGACCGCGCGGGCGGTCGCGAACGAGGTCGAGACGCTCTACACCAACGGTCCCGCGGGCGGCGGCGGCGTGACGACCGATACCCGGCGGGTCGTGGGGATCGCCTCGACCCTCCTCGATCGCGACCTCGTGGATCCCACTGTCACCCTCCACCCCGAGGGACGAACGGTGGAGGTAGAGCGATGAACGTCCGCGACCTGGCTCACGTCCGGTGTGGCGACAAGGGGAACACGCTCAACGCATCCGTCGTCGCGTACGACGCCGAGGGGTACGCCCTGCTCGAAGAACGGCTCACCGCGGACCGCCTCGGCGCGGCGCTCGACCCCCTGATCGAGGGGACGGTGACGCGCTACGAACTCCCCCAGCTACGCGCGCTGAACTTCGTCGTCGAGGACGCCCTCGCCGGCGGGGTCACCACCTCGCTGCGGCTCGACGGCCACGGCAAGTCCCTGTCCTTTGCCGTCCTGGGCATCGAACTCGACGCCGAGGACGGACCGTCCTCGGAGGGATGAGCACGAACGCCGGGCGCAGGTCCGTGCATGACCCCGACTCTCGACCGTTCCCGGAAGCATAGCGGTTCGGGTTCCGTCCGAGGGGGACACGTGAGGGCGACACCCGGGCCGGCTCACTCGCGTCGGAAGGCGTCGGCCAGCCAGTCGATCAGGCCCGTCTTCCCGCCGCGCCCGGGATCACCCATCGGTTTTCGACGGAGCGTTCCGGGGTACTTCGTGTAGCCGACGGAACTCCCCTCCTCCTCGTACAGGTGGAAGGCGGCCGCGAGGTTCCCGTACGCCTCGGCCTCGACCTTGCCGATGCCGGTGCAGCCAGTCTCGGGGTCGCGGGCGGTCCACATCGCCCGTTCGAGGCCGTGGACCGGCGGCTCCCAGTGGGTGGTCACGGCGCGGTCGCGCAGGCTGCGGTCGTCCACGGCCGAACCATGTGTCGAAGTACCAAAGATCTCCGGGTGCCGGCGACTTCCAGGGGCGCTCGTGGTGGCGTCCCGGCGAGCGGTCGACCGGAGAGGGGAGCGCCGACGAACGACCCCGCGTAGCCGGGTCAGTCCTCGGGAGCGGCGGTCGTGCGGGTTCCCGCGCCCTCGTAGCTCTCGACGAGCCGCCAGGCGACGAGCGCGGTCCCGCCGAAGGCGAGCAGGCTGGCGGCCGCGAAGGCCGTCTCGAAGGTCGTCACGGTGGCGACGAGCCCGATGAGCGGCGGGCCGACCATCCCGCCGAACCCGCGGAACGTCGAGTGGAGTCCCATCAGCTCCGACTCGCGGGCCGTCGGGGCGATGTCGCCGATGAACGCGTACGTCCCTGTCGTCTCCGCGGAGAACGCCGCCGCCAGCACGAACAGCCCCCCGGCCGCGACGACCGCCCGGAGCGGGATCGTCCCCGGGAGGACGGCGGCGGCCATCACGAGCGCGTGGACGCCCGCCCCGGCCATCCCGGCGACGACGAGCGGTTTGCGCCCCCAGCCGTCCGCGACGCGGCCGAACAGGTACATGAACGCCATCTGGGCGGCCGGGTTGATCGCGAGCAGGATCCCCATGAGGAACTCCGAGACGCCGACCTCCGAGAGCAGGTACACCGGGAGGAGGCTCGATATCCCGAGCACGGTCATGTTCCGGACGAGCACCGCGGCGTAGAGCGACCGGAGCCCGTTTCGTCGGAGGTGCTCGCGGTTGCCCTGTGCGGGGAAGAGCCGGTGGCGGACCTCGCTCGTGACCTCGCTCAGCGTGGCCGAGGTATCCGACGGTGGCGCGGGGTCGCTGACGAACATCGCGGCGACGAAGACGACCGCGCTCACGCCGGCGACGAAGAGGTAGAGCGCCCAAGGGGCGACCAGACCCAGCAGGACGCCGGCGAAGAACTGTGCGCCCATGAACCCGACGGCCTGCATGCTGTTGAAGTAGCCGAGTGACTGGCCCCGGCCCGTGGACCCCCCGCGCTCGCTCACGACCGTGAGCATCACGGGGAGGAACCCGGCGGCGAAGACGGCGAACAGTCCCCGAAAGGCGAGCGGGGCCCACACGCCGTCGACCACCGCGAGCGGGAGGATCGCGACCGTCGAGAGCAGCGCCGTCCCGACGAGGACCGCACGCCGCCGCCCCGTCACGTCCGCGACGGCCCCCGCGACCGGCGAGAACGCCATCAGCCCGAACCAGTAGACGGTGAAGACGAGGCTCACCTCGAACGGCGTCCCGACGCGGCCGATGTACACCGCCATCGCCGTCCCCATCAGGACGGCCCGGCCCTTGTTCGCAGCCGCCGCTACCCCGATGGCGAGACGCTGGAGGCGCTCGGTCCGCGGTTCGTCCGTCACTCGGCTCTCCGACCTCGCCTGCCACAACCGCGACCCCGGGTCATAAATGGGACGGTCGGGGGGTGACTGGCCGATAGACGGACGCCGCCGACGGCCCTCGTCCGGCCTCCCGCGGCGAGTCGGGGGACGCCCGAACCACGCGGGCCAGCGTGCCGGTGGTTTCTTGCCGACGCCCGTCCCTCATCCGGGCGTGACCGGGGCCGACGACGTGTCGCCCGACGACCGCCCGTCCTGGTGGGTCGAGAACGAGCGACTCCGCGAGGAGATGTCGCTCCCGCCGTACGAGCCCTCCCGGTTCGCCGACGACGTCTACACCTACCGCGTCGTCGAGCGCCTCGAGGAGGAGTACGGGTGCACCCTCCGGTTCGTCTCCCTCGAACCCCGGTACCCCGAGGACTGGGAGGTCCGCGCGGACGGCGAGCGGATCTTCCCCATCGGGAGACACCGCGACGAGCACGGCAACACCGTCTACGAGATGGAGTCGGCGGAGTTCGAGCGACTGGTCGCGGAAGAACTGGGGGGATAGGCCGAGGGGTTGCGGGTCAAATGGCGTCGAACGAGGTTCGGATGTGACCGAATTCTCGGTCAGCAGTACGCTTTTGAACACCTGGTGGATAGATCACCCATGGCCGAACGCGATGTACGACGGATCGCTCACGATCACCTGAGCGAACCGCACGTCCGTGGTCGGCGGATCAGCGTCAGACAGGTTTACGCACTCGTCGAGGAGCGCGGGGAGGACCCCGAGGCGGTCGCCGACCGCTACGACCTCGACGTCGCCGACGTCTATCACGCACTGGCATACTACCACAACCACCCCCGCGAGATGCGCGAGGTGGAGGACGAGCGGGCGGACGCTGTCGAATCGTTCCGCGAGAGGGTCGACCGCCCCGACGGTGTCGGGCCGGACGCGGCATGAGATGAGCGCCTGGCGGTTCCTCCTGGACGAGAACGTCGACCCGAAGACGGCAACCTACCTGGAGAAGGAGGGACTGTACGCCGAGCACGTCCGTGATGCGCTCTGGCTAGGCGCGACGACGAGGAGGACGTTCTCCCGTACGCACGCGAGCACGACCTCGTCATCCTCTACGACGACACGATGGCCGCCTACCGGGAGGCTTCGGCACTCGTAACGATGGTCGACGCCTATCGGGATCGCGAGGAGTTCACGGGGCGTGAGGAACTCGACCCCTGGGCGTAACCGGTACGGATCGCCGGACTCGACCCGATGGCCGTCACCTCCGCCACGGGACGAACATATTTACGGGCGGTTCCCCTCGCTCCCCGACATGGCAACGCAAGCCGAGCAGAGTCCCCTGACGAAGCACACGGTCGTCGACGCCGACCTCCACCTCCGGATCCCGCTCGAGGACCTGGCCGACTACTGCGACGAGCCGTACCGTAGTTCCATCAAGAACCCCACGTACACCCCCGTGAACCGGAGCGGCTGGGACCGCTACATGGGGGGGAACATCAAGAAGGAGTCGCTCCCGGACGCCGAGACGGTCAACGAGAAGGTCTGCGAAGGGTTCAACATCGACTACCCCATCATCAACGCCTTCCCGGTGCTCGCGTCGGTGCCCGAGTCGGACAAGGCGGTCAACATGATGTACGCCTACAACGACTACCTGATGGAGCACTACCTCGATCACTACGACCACTTCCGGGGGCTGGTCTCGGTCGCCACGCAGAAGCCCGAGAAGGCAGCCGAGGAGATCGACCGGATGGCCGACGAGAAGGGGATCGTCGGGGTCTACGTCCTGAACAGTGGGGCACACCTCCCGCTAGGTAACCCGGACTTCGACCCGATCTACCGCGCCGCCGAGGACAACGGCCTCCACGTCGCTTTCCACGCCTCGGCGGGCGCGCCGTTCGCCCGGGACTTCCCCATCCAGGACAACGCCATCGACCGGTTCGCCGCGACGCACGTCCTCGCACACCCCTGGGCACACATGCTCACGCTGTCGAGCATGCTCGTCAACGGCGTCCCCGAGAAGTTCCCCGACCTCAACTTCACGTTCCTCGAAGCCGGCATCTCGTGGGTGCCGTACATGATGTTCCGCTGGAACAAGGAGTACGGGATGCGCCGGCGCGAGGCCCCCCTGCTGGAGAAGAGCCCCGAGGAGTACATCCGCGAGTCGTTCTACTTCGCCAGCCAGCCCCTCGGGGAACCGAACGACCCCGCACACCTCAAGTCGATCATCGACATCCTCGGAACCGACCGGCTGATGCTCGCCACCGACTACCCCCACTGGGACTTCGACCACCCGGACGCGCTCGACAACCACATGAAGCGGTTCTACGCCGCGGAGGACCGCGAGCGGGTGCTCTCGGGGACCGCGAAGGAAGCGTTCGACCTCGATATATGACGGAGTTCGTGGTCGCGGCCGCCGAGGAGGTCGGCGAGGGAGAGCGGGTCGTGACGGAGCTGAAGGGCCGGGAGATCGCCGTGTTCAACCTCGGCGGGGAGTACCGCGCGTACCTCAACTGGTGCCGTCATCAGGGGGGACCGATCTGCGAGGGGAACCTCACCGGGACGGTCGAGGCGAGCTACGATCGCGATTCGGGGGAGACCTCCCTCTCCTGGTCTCGGGAGGGCGAGGTCCTGATGTGTCCCTGGCACGGCTGGGAGTACGACGTCACGTCGGGCGACTGCCTCTCGAAGCGTTCGGTCGGGCTGCCGTCCTACCCCGTCGAGGTCCGGGACGGGGAACTGGTCGTCACGCTCTGATAGGGATCATCGTCGTGGTTCGTAGATTCCCCGCCGGGAGTTACGCCCCGCGACCCACGTCGAACGGTCGAATCCTCCGGCTGGCTACGATGATCCCTACGATATCGCACGCGAGACCACACCTACGGCCCGTCACGCGCTACTCCGAGCGGCCGCTCACACCACCCGGTTGATCAGTTCCTCCCCTCGTTCGTCGCGTTCGAGGTTCTCGTAGACCAGCTCACCCACTAGCTGGTAGTACTCCCAGGTCGACCCGGACTTGTGTGGTGTCACGAGCACCTCCTCGAAGTCCCACAGCGGCGAGTCGGCGGGAAGGGGTTCCTCCTCGAAGACATCGAGTGCGGCACCGGCCAGTTCACCCCCGCGAAGCGCCTCGACGAGCGCGTCTTCGTCGATCACGGATCCCCGTGCGACGTTTAGGAGGTACGATCCATCATCCATCGCCGCCAGCACCTCCTCGTCGACGAGGTGGTGCGTCTCCTCGGTGAGCGGGCACGCGAGCGCGACGAAATCCACGCCCTCGACGGCCGAGAGGAGCTCGTCCTGGGGGTGGACTTGCTGGACGTCCGGGACCGGCTCGACGGTCCGCTTGACGCCCGTGACGCGCATGCCGAGCGCCGACGCCCGGGAGGCGATGCCGCGCCCGAGCGTCCCCAGCCCGACGACGCAGACCGACCGTCCGTTGAGGGTGAACGGCTCGTCCCACGCCGGAGTCGTCCACTCGTGGTCGCGCTGATTGTGGAGGTAGACGTGGAGCCGGCGGGCGAACGTCAGCATGTAGCCGACGACGGTCTCGCCGACGCTCTCGCCGTGGATACCCGTACTGTTGGTGAGGGTGATCCCGTTCGATTCGAGATCCTCGAAGGGGAAGCGGTCGACGCCGGCCTGGATCGAGTGGATCCACCCGATCCCCGCGTCGAGGAACCGCTCGTCCCAGGCGAGCGTCACCAGCAGGTCACACCCCTCGACCTCGTCGGGGTCGCCGACGACCGCGACCTCCGGGCCCGCGTCGTCGAGGAACTCGCGCAGTTCTTCGGGGGGGAAGACCCGTTCGACCGACTCGTGTACACCGATCCGCGCTACGTCCATGCGGGGGGCTTCTCGGGTCCCCGAGTTGAACCTTCGTGTGCGACCCGTCGCACTCGCCCGTGGACCCCGCCCAGGTCCCGGATCGCGGGCGACTCGCGCGCCTCGGATCTCGTCCACCCCCTCAGATGGCGTCGTAGGTGTCGTGCCAGGGTCGCTCGCGCTCGAACGCGGCGCTGGCCGCCAGGACGGTTTCGTCCTCGAAGCGGCGTCCCGCGAGCTGTAACCCGACGGGGAGGCCGTCCCCGTCGAGCCCCGCCGGGATCGACGCGACGGGGTGGCCGGTCATGTTGAACGGGTAGGTGAGACACCAGCCCACCAGCGGGTCGACGGGCTTCCCGTCGATCTCCGTCGGCCCGACGGTGTTCCCGTCGTCGCGGTTCTCGACCGGGGGAACGGCGAGCGTCGCGGAGGCGAGCAGGTCGTACTCGGAGAGGAGGTCCTGTACCGCGAGGAACGCCGACGTCCGGACGTTGTCGGCGCGTTTGTAGTCGACGGCCGACATCTCCTGCCCGGTCTCGATGGCCTCGGCGAACGCCGGCGTCGTGTCCTCACGGTCGGCACCCAGGTAGTCTATCCCCTCCGACTCCCGGAGGTTCTCGGCCAGCGCGGCGAACTTCACCTCGAACCCCCGTACCCACGCCGCGTAGAGCTCCTCGTGGGGCTGTCGGAACACCTCATCGACCCGCTCGACGGTCGCGCCGGCCGCCTCGAACGCCCCGACCGCGTCGTCGACGACGGTCCGGACGCGTTCGTCGACCGGGAAGACGCCGAGGTCGGGACTGTAGGCGATCCGGAGGTCGGAGACGTCGCGGTCGAGCGCTTCCGTGTAGTCGGTCCCGTCGTCGGGGAGGACGAGCGGATCGCCCGGTCCCGGTCCCGAGAGGACGTCCATCATCAGCGCGGCGTCCTCGACGGTTCTGGAGTGTGGGCCGAGCTGGGAGAACGGCGTGTGCGAGAAGGCGTCCGGCTCGCTCGGCCGGGGGATACGCCGGTAGGTCGGCTTGAGGCCGAAGATCCCACACCACGCCGACGGGATCCGTACGGAGCCCCCGCCGTCGGAGCCCTGCGCGATCGGGGCCATGCGGGCGGCGACGGCCGCCGCGCTCCCGCCGGAGGAGCCACCGGCGTTACGCGAGGGGTCGAACGGCGTCCCCGTCGCGCCGAAGAGGAGGTTGTCGGTCGTCCCCTTGTGCCCGAACTCCGGCGTGTTCGTCTTCCCGAGGACGATCGCGCCCGCGTTCCGGAGGCGTTCGACGAACAGCGCGTTCTCCTCGGCGACGTTGTCTTCGAGGGGTTTCGAACCGTCCGTCGTCGGCAGGCCCGCGACGTCCTCCAGGTCCTTCACGGCGACCGGGACGCCCGCGAGCGGCCCGGGATCCTCGCCCGCCTCGATCTCTCGCTCCACCTCGCGGGCTTCCTCGCGTGCCTCGTCGGCACGGAGCGCGACGAAGGCGTTGATCTCGTCGTCCAGGGCCTCGATCCGGTCGAGGTGCGCCTCGACGACCTCGACCGGCGAGACGTCGCCCGCGCGGACCCGCCGGCCCAGTTCAGCCGCCGACACCGCAGGAAGGTCGGTCATGGACCCCTCTCTCGGTGGACCGGCATAACGTTGGGGTGCTCGCGCTCGTCCCGGGAACACGCTTTTGTCCCCGCTCCGCCCACGGCGACCGATGACGCTCCACTTCCCGAATGCCGAGTTCGAGCGCCGCGCTCCGGAGTCGGTGGGTCTCGACCCCGATCGGTTACGCGAAGCGGTCGACTACGCGAAGGTGAACGACACGCCGGCCGAGCAGGTCCGTTTCGACCTCGCCAACCGCGAGCGGTACGACGAGTCCGAGGACGAACACGGCGAGATCATCGGGCCGATGCCGGATCGACGCGGGGGCGCGAACGGACTCGTCCTGAAGGACGGCCACGCGGTCGCCGAGTGGGGCGATACGACCCGTACGGACCACGCCTTCAGCGTCACCAAGAGCGCCCTCTCGCTGGTCGCCGGCGTGGCCCACGACCGCGGGCTGTTCGACATCGACGACCCGGTGGCCGAGACCGTCGACGACGGGGGGTTCGACTCGCCACAGAACGCCCCCATAACCTGGGAACACCTCCTCCAGGGGACCAGCGAGTGGGAGGGGACGCTGTTCGACAAGCCCGACTCCGTCGACCGCAATCGGGCAGTGGGAAAGGACGCGAGCGACGTCGGCGAACACGGCGTCCGCGAGCTCCGCGATCCGGGGACCTACTGGGAGTACAACGACGTCCGCATCAACCGGCTCGCGCTCTCGCTGCTCCGGGTCCTCGGCGAACCGCTCCCGCAGGTCCTCCGGGAGTCCGTCATGGATCCCATCGGTGCATCCGGGAACTGGGAGTGGCACGGCTACCGGAACTCCTCGGTCGAGGTCGACGGCCGTCCGATCGAGAGCGTCTCGGGGGGTGGGCACTGGGGCGGCGGGCTATGGATACCCACGAGGGACCTCGCGCGGATCGGACTGCTCGCGCTCGCCCGCGGCCGGTGGGGCGACGAGCGTCTCGTCTCGGAGGCGTGGATGGAGGCGAGCACGACCCCCTGCCCGATCAAGCCGACCTACGGCTACCTCTGGTGGCTCAACACCGATCGCGAACTGTGGCCGAGCGCGCCCGAGTCGAGCTTCGCGGCCATCGGCCACGGCCACAACGTCCTCTGGGTCGACCCCGAGCACGACCTCGTGGCGGTCGTCCGCTGGCTCCGCGACCACGAGGGCGAACCCCGCGCGGACTACCCGGTCATGGACGGCTTCTTCGAGCGCCTGCTCGACGCCGTCGAGTAGCTCGGGGGTTCAGACGGCGGTCGCGGTCAGCAGCGCCACGCCCCCGACCACGAGGACGACGCCCGCGGCGAGGCGGGGGGTGACCCGCTCTACGTCCCGGAGGACGAGCGCCGCGACGGCCGTGGTGACGAGCGGCGCGGTCGCGGTGACGGGGTCGACGATGGAGACCGGGCCGGCCCGGAGGGCGACGAACACGGCGAGCAGCCCGACGGCGGCAGTGACACCGTTGAGCGCGAAGTAGCCGAACGCCCGTCGGGGCGCGCCGTCGGCCCCCAGCCGTCCGGTCGCGGCCGCGAACGCGACCATCGAGACGAGGGCGGCCGTCTCGCCCACCGTCACCGCCTGGAGGCTCGTCACCGGCGAGATCGTGAACCCGAACCGGCGGACGACGTTGCCGGCGGCGAAGACCACCGCGGCGAGCAGGGGGAAGACCAGGTCCGACCGCTTCCACCCCGAGAGGTCGCCGCCGCGAGAGAGCGAGAGGACCGCGAGCCCGAAGACCAGCACGAGGACGCCCGCGGTCATCCCGGGCGTGACGGTCTCGCCGAGCCACACGACCGCCATCAGGACGGCGAACAGCGGCCGCGTGTTGGTGAACGCGTTGCTCAGGCTCGACCCGATCCGGTCGATGCCGATGGCGAAGACGATCCGGCCGATCCCCGAGGCGAGGACGCCGCCGAGGACGAACACGCCCGCGACGAACGGCGAGAGGCCGGCGAACGGGTCGGTGCCGGCGAGTCCGACGAGGGCGACCCAGAACAGGGAGGTCCGGACGCCGAGGACGAGGAGGACGGCCTGCATCCAGGTCCCGCCCATCGAGAGCCCACGCTTCGAGATCGCCGGCCCGAGACCGAGGAACAGCGCCGCGGCTCCCGAGAACAGGAACACCTCCGGGCCGGCGCTCGCGGCCATCCGGTCGACTCTTTCGGGGGACGCGTTTAACCGGTTCGGTGCCCCTCGCCCTCGACGACGGTCCCGTGCGGTGACTCTCCTCGATACCACCGGTCGTAGCTCCCGAGGAACCGCTCGATCACCCGGTCGGCGTACCACCGCGAGTGGACCGCGACGTGCGGCGTCAGGAGCGCCTCGTCGAGATCCCACAGCGGCGACTCCTCGGGGAGCGGCTCCTCCTCGAAGACGTCCAGTCCAGCGCCCGCGAGTTCGTTCTCCCGCAGCGCATCGACGAGCGCCTCCTCCTCGACGACCGGTCCCCGGGCGACGTTCACCAGCACGGCGGTCTCGGGGAGTGCGTCGAGCGCCCTCGTGTCGATCATCCCCTCGGTCTCGTCGGTGAGCGGACACGCGAGGACGAGCACGTCGGTCGCTCCGAGGACGTCGAGGAGCGCGTCGGGCGGGTGGACCGCTCCGGACTCCAGTCGGCCGTCGTACGCCTCCGGACGGCGGGTGACGCCGACGACCCGCGCCTCGAAGGCGAGCGCACGCCGGGCGATGGCCTCGCCGATCTCGCCGAGCCCGACGACGGTCAGGGTCCGGCCGGCGAGCGAACCCAGCCCCGCACCGAGCGGGCGGTCCCACTCGCGCTCGCACTGGCGGTCGCGGAACGTCGGGAGGCCACGGAGGACCGAGAGCGCCAGCGCGAGGGCGTGTTCGGCGACCGCCGACCCGTGGACGGTCCCACGGGAGAAAGTCACGCGGCGGTCGCGGAGCGCCTCCAGGGGGACGGTGTCGTTCCCGGCGCTCATGCTCTGGACCCAGTTCCCCCGAACGAGCCCGTCGAGGTAGGCGTCGTCCCACGACTCGTTCGAGAGGAGGAGGACGTCCGCACCGGGGACGGCTTCGCGGAAGACGGCCTCGTCGTCGGGACGCTCGACCGCGAGGTCCTCGCGGGCGTTACGGAGGCGCGAGCCGTCGAGCCCCAGCGGCAGGCCGGGGTGGACGAGGACGGTCGGCACGGCGGGTCGGTTCAGGGCACGCCCAGCAGACCCCGACGGTCGGTCTCGGCCCGGTGGAGGTGGCCCGAACTGCCGGTGACGTAGATCGTCTCGAGGTCCTCGCCGCCGAAACAGCAGTTTGTGGGCCGCGGGACGTCGATCGGGTGGGTCTCCAGGACCCGTCCCTCCGGGGTGAAGACGTACAGCATCGGCCCCGGGCCGCCCTCGTCGTAGCCCGCCGTCGCGACGACGTTCCCCTCCTCGTCGAGGCACATCCCGTCGATCCCCCGGTGGGGGTAGAAGTTGTGGAGCACCTCGTACTCGCCGACGTCCTCGCCCTCGATGGGGTAGGCACGGAGTTCGCGGTCGCCGTCGTAGTCGCTCTGGGCGACGTAGAGGTAGTCGTCGTCCGGCGAGACTAACAGCCCGTTCGGGTTCGTCGTGTCGTCCGTCATCCGGGTGAGGGTGTCCGGGTCGGTGGGGTCGACGCGGTAGACCGAGCGGTGGTCGAGGTCGAACCCGTGGGTCTCGGCGTCGAGCCAGCCGGTGGCGTAGAACGGGTCGGTGAACCACAGGCGCCCCTCGGAGTCGAACGCGAGGTCGTTCGGGCTGTTGAACCGCCCGCCCTCGTACTCGTCGACGACGGTCTCCGCGCCCTCGTCGGTGTAGCGGGCGACCCGTCGACCCTCCATCTCGCAGGCGTAGAGCGCCCCGTCGGGACCCAGTTTGAGCCCGTTGGCCGCGTTCGTCCCCTCGTGATGGACGGCCGTCTCGCCCGTCCCGGCGTCGTAGCGCAACACCCGACTGTTCGGGATGTCGGTGAACAGCACGCCGCCGCCGTCCCAGACCGGTCCCTCGGTGAACTCGTACGGACCCGCCACGGGCTCGAACTCCCAGCTCATGGGGAGGAGTGTCACCCCTCGCAATATAAACGTGCGTCCGATCCGCGGCCGTCGGGCAGGTCCGCGAGTCGGGTCCGACCTCCCGGCCGCCGCTCACACGACGCGGTTCTCCATCGCGTCCGCGTCCCCCTCGACGAAGGCCTCGAGGTTCGACGCGAACAGGTCCGCGAGGCGGTGTTCCTTGTGCGGCGTCGACCCGGCCATGTGCGGCGTGACGACGACGTTCGGGAGGTCCCACAGCGGCGAGTCGGGTTCGAGGGGCTCCGCCTCGAACACGTCGAGTGCGGCCCCCCGGATGACTCTCTGTCTGAGCGCGTCGACGAGCGCGTCCTCCTCGACGATGGGGCCGCGGGCGACGTTGACGAGGACGGCGTCGTCGTCCATGATCCCGAGTTCCTCGCGGCCGACCAGACCGCGGGTCTCGTCGGTGAGCGGGCAGGCGACGACGACGTAGTCGGCCCGCGAGAGCACCCCGTGGAGGCCGTCGGGCGCGAGGATCTCGTCGACAGCGTCGGGGGCGGTGCTCGTGTCGCGCTTCGTTCCGACGACGCTCATCCCGAGCGCGGAGGCGAGTTCCGCCACGCGACTCCCGATCGCTCCCACGCCGACCACTCCGAGGGTCTTCTCGCGGAGCTCCCCACCCTCGTAGCGGAGCCACTGTCCCGTCTCCTGCTGGCGGATCCCCCGGAGGATCTCGCGCTCGAACAGGAGGAGATACCCCAGAACCTGTTCGGCGATGGGCTGGGCGTGGACGCCCGCCGCGGTCGTCAGGACGATCCCGGCCTCCGCCAGCGCGTCGTGGTCGTAGAAGTCGACGCCGGCGCTGAGCGCCTGGACCCACTTCAGGTCCTCCGCGGCGGCGAAAGCCGCCGACGGGAGCCACGCCGAGAGGGCGACCTCGGCGTCCGCGATCAGTTCCCGCGACTCGGCGGGCGTCCTCGCCACCCGCAGGTCGAGGTCGGGGAGCCGGTTCCGCACCGCCGCGGCGAGCGCGTCGGCGTCGGTCCAGTGACTGCTCGCGGCAGTGTGGAGCAGTACGGTCGTCGGCTGTCGTGGCATCGAACGGGAGAACTCGCGAGGGGGAGATCAACCTTGGCCCCGGCGGGGCGGGCCCCGCCTCGGCCCAACGGTTTTGTGAGCCGATCCCGTGGGTGTGCCGATGCGCATCAGCGAGGTGGAGATCCACGAGTT
The DNA here is from genome assembly GCF_037335815.1 of Salinirubellus litoreus. Lineage (NCBI taxonomy): Archaea > Methanobacteriati > Methanobacteriota > Halobacteria > Halobacteriales > Natronomonadaceae > Salinirubellus > Salinirubellus litoreus. The sequence continues at coordinate 3,162,233 of NZ_CP147841.1, forward strand.
CGAGTACGACCTCCCCGGCGTCGGGTCCGCCGGCGGCAACTGGGTGTACGACCCGGACGCGCGGCGCGAGCCTCCGGGGTTCGTCCTGACGATCCGAACCGCCGACGGGACGGAAGGGAACTACCGCGGGTTCGCGTTCACGCCGCCGATGGTCGCCCAGATCGGGATGGTCGCCGAGGAGCACCTGCTCGGGCGCGATCCCCTCGAACGGGAGGGTATCTGGACGGAGCTCTGGCGGGCGCTCCGGCACACCGACCACCTCGGCCTCGGGCCGATCGACGTCGCGCTGTGGGACCTCGCGGGCAAGCACCACGGTGCGAGCGTCTCGACCCTCCTCGGTGGCTACCGCGAGCGCCTCCCCACGTACGCCTCGACGTTCTTCGTCGACGAGGAGGCAGACGGGCTCGATACTCCGGAAGCGTTCGCCGACTACGCCGAGGCGTGTCTCGACCGGGGCTACGATGGGTTCAAGTTCCACGGCCACCCCGACTCCCGGCCCGAGTTCGACATCGCCATCTGCGAGGCGCTCGACGAGCGGGTCGGCGGCGAGATGGACCTGATGATCGACTCCTCGAGCCTATACCGGACCTACGCCGACGCGATCGAGGTGGGCCGGGCGGTCGACGACCTCGACTTCTTCTGGTACGAGGACCCGCTCTGCGACGGCGGGGTGAGCGGCTCGATGGTCCGGAAGCTGGTCGAGGAACTCGAGACGCCGGTGATCGGTCTCGAACACGTCCGGACGGGGCCGTACGGGACCGCCGACCACCTGCGGGACGAGGCCCTGGACTTCGTCCGCTCCAGCGCGCACCTCGACGGCGGGATCACGGGCGTCATGAAGGCCGCGAACACCGTCGAGAGCTTCGGACTCGACGTCGAGCTCCTGCTCGGCGGGCCGGCCCACGCCCACGCGATGAGCGCGATGCGGAACTCGAGCTACTTCGAGCACGGACTGCTACACCCCGAGGTCGACTGGCTCCACGACCAGGGGTTCGAGGGCGAGCCCGAGTCGCTCGACGACGACGGGACGATACGCGTCCCCGAGGGACCGGGCCTCGGTGTCGAGATCGACTGGGAGTTCGTCGAGGAGCGTCGAACCGGGCACACCGTCTTCGGCGGATAGGCGGCCGTCACGGGGGTGGTCGCACTCATCGGAAGGTTGGCAGGCCCCTCAGTGGCCGACCGATCCGGGGCCGTGCGTGCGGACGAGCCAGGACGTGACGCCGGCGTACGCGACCAGACAGATGGCGAGCCCGACGAACGCTGTCCCGAACCCCGCTCGTTCGGCGACCAGCCCGACGTATCCCGGCCCGAGGCTCCCGACGGCGATGAAGACGGTCCCGACCGCACCGAAGTCACCGCCGACACTGGAGGAGGGGACCGCGTCCATCAGGTGGGCGAGCATGACCGGCCAGTTCGCCGTGAGGCCGACGGCGAGGACGGCGACCCCGGCGAGTGCGACTGTCGGACCCTCGGCGAGGACGAGCAGGCCGACGCCGGCGGCGCTCACGAGCCCGGCCGTCGTCGCCACGCGGAGCGGGCCGAAGCGGTCGCCGAGTCCGCCGGCGAGGGGATTGACCAGCATCCCGACGACGAAGAACGCCGCGAACGCGTTGCTGGCGAGCGCCGGTGCCAGCCCCTTCTCGACCTGGAGGAACGTCGGGAGGAAGGCGATGGCCCCCTCGTTGGCGAACGCGAGGAGGGCGAAGGCGACGACCAGCCGGCGGATGCGGCGGGTCGCGAACACCCGACGGACGGTCTCCTCCAGCCCGAGCGCCGGGACGTCGAGGTCGTACGACTCCTCGCTCCAGTAGTGGAGCAGCACGGCGACGACCACCAGCAGGGCGGCCATCACGAGGTAGCCGTCTCGCCACCCGAGGACGGCCGGGACGAGCAGGGCGGTCCCCGCGGCGGCGACGCCGCCGAGGTTGAAGAACGCCTCGTAGACGCCGTAGGCCTGCCCGCGGCGCTCGACGAACAGGTCCGAGACCGACACGACCGCGGCCGGCAGCCAGAGCCCGATACCGACGCCGAGGACGGCCGCGGCGAGCAGGAACGTCCAGTAGGTGCGCGCCCCGAGCATGAGCGCGGCACCGGCGGTGGCTCCCACGAGGCCCGCGGCGAGGACGGTCTTGCGGGAGAGCCGGTCGGCCAGCCGCCCGCCGGGGTACCGGCAGAGGGCGACCATCGCCCACATGACGGAGAGCGCGACACCGGCGAGCCCCGGCGAGATCCCCAGGTCCTCGATCACCCGCGGGAGGACCGGCGCGAGCACCAGCCGGGTCGTCATCACCACGGTCGTGCCCGCGGAGACCAGAAGCAGGAGTCGGCCGGTGTAGCCTGTCAGCAGTCGTTCCCGGTCCGTCCCCGTGGCCTGTGCGTGTTCGCCCACGGTCACCCTGCACCCGACCGGTACTTGACTCTGTATGACGGCCGTGAGGTGGGGTGGAATCCGGGCACGGGTATCGGACACGAGAAGCACACCGAACGGTTATCAGCACCCCACGCCGGACGTAGCCCGTGAGAGACGTGGCGCGAGAGGAGTGGGTTCTGGTGCTCCCGCTGGTCGCCCTCTCCGCGCTGTCGAACGCCTACATCATCGTCCCGGCGAGCGTCCTCCCGCTGGTCCGACGGGGCCTCGACATCGACGCGACGGCCGCGGGGTGGGTGGTGAGCGCCGTCTTCGCCGCACAGATCGTCTCGAGCGTTCCCGCGGGGGTCGCACTCGACCGATTCGGGGCCCGGAATCTGCTCGGGCTGGCGGCCGCCGGGCTCGTCGCTGCCGGTCTGTGGGGGACCGCGAGCGCGGCGAGCGGTGACTACGCCTCGCTGGTCGCCTCGCGGCTGCTCGGCGGTACCGCCAGTATCGTCGTCTGGAACGCCGGCGTCACGGTCATCGGTGCCGCATTCGAGGCGGAACGCCGTGCGACCGCCGTCGGTCTGTTCACCGCCGCTTCACCCGCCGGGTTCGCGCTCGGTCACCTCACTGGGCCGCTCGTGGCGGCGGTCGACTGGACCGCGATCTTCGCCGTCTACGCCCTACTCGCGGGCTTCCCCCTGGCGGTGTTCTGGTTCGGGAGCACGAACGCCCGGACAGGAGCCGACGATGCTCGGCCCGAAGTGGTGGACTCCGGGTCCCTCGGAGACGTACTCTCGATATCGAGCGTCCGCGTCCTCGCCCCGACGGCGTTCGCGGCGATGTCCGTCTACGTCCTGCTCAACAGCTGGACCCCGACCTACCTGGCCGAGGAGCTGGGTGCCACGCTCGCAACCGGCGGCCTCGTCGTCGCGGTGCTACCCGCCGTCGGCGTCCTCTCGCGGACCGGCGGGGGCGTCGTCTCCGACCGGCTGTTCGGCGGCCGTCGCCGGCCCGTGGTCGCGCTCTCGTTTCTCGTCCCGCTCCCGCTGCTCGCGGCGCTCGCGGGCGTCTCGACGCTCGCGACGGCGCTCCTCGTACTCCTGCTGGCGGGGTTCTTCGTCCAGCTCGCCGTCGGCGTGCTGTTCACCGCGGCCGGCGAACTCGTCGAGCCGTCGATCGCCGGAACCGCCGTCGCCACCGTCACCGCGGCGGGGGCGGTCGGATCGTTCACCGCGCCGCTCGTCGCCGGCGCGCTCATCGACGCGACCGGCTCGTTCCTCCCCGCCTTCGGCTACGGCGGACTGGTCGGACTCGTGGGGCTCGGGCTGGCGTACCTGCTGCCGGAGCCCGGTCGCCGTCGGGGGAACGAGTAGTCCGGATGCACACCGGCCACCCGAAGGACTAACCCGCAGAGCGTCGAGGCCCGACCACCATGCGCACCGCGAGGGTCCGCACGCCGGACGGAGTGGTCACCGGGGAGTACGACGACGAGAGCGTCACCGCCGACGGGGAGACGCACGATCTCGCCGACGGGGACGTCGAACTGCTCGCGCCGGTCGAACCACCGGTGTTCTACTGCGCCGCCCGAAACTACGGGTCGTACATCGAGGAGAACGAGTTCGAGGACCCGGGAGGTGTGGAGTTCTTCCTCAAACCGCCGGTGTCCGTCCACCCGCCCGAGGCGACCATCCCGTACCCGTCGTTCTCCGGGGAGATCGGCTACGCCGGGGAGCTCGCGGCGGTGATCGGGACCGAGTGCAGGGACGTCCCACGGGACGAGGTGGCCGACGTGGTGCGCGGATACACCATCATGAACGACGTGGATGCGAAGGACCAGCCGCGTATCTCGATGCGCAAGGCGTTCGACGCGGCCGCGCCGCTCGGCCCCTGCATCGCGACGGACGTGGATCCGACCGACCTCGATATCGAAACGCGGATCGAGGGTGAGCTCCGCCAGCAGGCCAACACGGGCGAGATGAACCACCCGCCGGACGAGGTGATCTCGTTCCTCTCCGAGCGGTTCACCCTCCGGCCGGGCGACGTGATCGCGTTCGGGAGCCCCGCCAACCCGGGGCCGTTCGAGCCCGGCGACGAGATCGCCGTGACATACGAGGGGATCGGCACGCTCCGGAACACGCTCGGCTCGCCGGAGTGATCCCGTAGTCGGCCAGCCGAACTCGCCGACACGGTCGGTGATCAGCGCCGTCGAGCGGACGGCTCGTGCCGACATGACGCAACCGTCAAGTCCCCACGTGACTGAGCCGTAGCAGTATGTCAGACCACGACGTCGCCGTCATCGGGGGCGGGTGCGTCGGCCTGTCGGTAGCGAAGCATCTCCTCGAACGCGACAGCACCCTGGACGTCTGCGTGATCGAGAAGGAGTACCACCTCGCGGAGCACCAGAGCGGGCGTAACTCGGGGGTACTCCACCCGGGGTTCAACTACCCGCCCGGATCGCTCAAGGCCCGCTTCGCCACCGAGGGGACGAGCCGGATGAAGTCCTACTGCCGGGAGAACGGCATCCCGCTCGAGGAGTTCGGCGTCGTCGTGGCGGCGACCGACGACGCCGAGGTCGAGCGCCTCGACGACCTCGACGAGCAGGCCGAGGCGAACGGCGTCGAGGCCTCGATCATCGACGGCGACGAGCTCCGCGAACACGAGCCCCACGCGGCTGGCATCGCGGCGCTGTACTGTCCGGAGGCGGCCTCGGTCGACTCCCAGCAGTACGTCTACACGCTGGCGCGCGAGGTGTCAAGCCAGGGCACGACGTTCTACATGGGGCACGAGGTCGAGTGCCTCGACGAGGTGGCCGGCGGGCACCGGATCGAGACGTCCAACGGGAGACTGACCGCCGACTACGTCGTGAACGCCGCCGGCCTGTACGCCGACCGGCTGGCACAGCAGGTCGGCGTCGGGCACGACATGCAGGTCGTCCCGTTCCGCGGGGAGTACTACGAGCTCGTACCCGAGCGCCGGGACATCTGTCGGACCATGATCTACCCGACGCCGGACCCCGAGCTACCGTTCCTGGGCGTCCACTACACGCGGCGGACGGACGGGAAGGTCATCGTGGGCCCGAACGCGGTGCTCGCGTTCGGACGCGAGGCCTACCGGAACACCGACTTCGATCTCGGGGAGCTGAAGGAGACGCTCGGCTACGAGGGGTTCTGGCGGCTCGTCGCCTCGCGGAAGATGCTCGGCGTCGCGGTCGACGAATTAGGAAAGTCCTACCGGAAGGAGCGGTTCGTCGAGGCATCGCGGAAGCTCGTCCCGGGGGTGCGCGAGGAGGACTTCGCGCGGAGCTACGCCGGCATCCGCGCACAACTGGTGAGCGACGACGGACAGCTCGTCAAGGACCCGGTGTTCGAACACGGGGCGCGCTCGACGCACGTGCTCAACGCGGTCTCACCGGGGCTCACCTCGTCGCTCCCGTTCGGCGAACACGTCGCCGAGCAGGTCGCCGAGCGGCTCTGAACGCTATTCGAACGAGGCGGGTGTCTCCTCGACCCCGAGCGCCTCGGCGAGGTCGACGAACAGGTCGATCGTCTCCTCGGCGACGGGGATTCCCTCGGCCTCCCGCTCGGTCCGCATGCGGTGTTCGGACTCGCCGGGCAGCAGCGCCCGGTCGCCGCGGGCGGCGTCGCCGGCCGGAATCTCCTCGGGGAAGTCGGCCGAGGCGATGTTCTCGGCGAACGCCTCGACCCGTGCGCGGTTGGCCTCCTCCGAGGCGAACCGGTCGGGGTCGATGGCGACGAACGCGGCCGCGTTGTTGACGACGCCCTCGGCGTCCTGCCCGGCCACGAGCGAGTCGCCGAGCATCCCCGCGAACAGTTCGACCATCGCCGCGAGACCGAACCCCTTGTAGCCCGACGTGAGCCCGCCGAGCGGTAGTATCGCACCCTCGCCCTCCTCGTACGACGAGGCGTCGGTGACGTACTCGCCGTCCTCGCCGACGGCCCAGCCCTCGGGGAGGGGTTCGCCCTCGACAGCGCGCTTTGTGACCTTCCCGTGGGCGACCTGGCTCGTTGCCATGTCGAGGACGACCGGGAAGTCGAGTGCGCCGAACGAGGGCGTCCCGAAGGCGAGGGGGTTCGTGGCGATCCGGCGGTCGCCGCTCCCGGGGATGCTCACCAGGGGGGCGAGCCCGCCGGTGTTGACCCAGGCGGCGAAGACGAACCCCCGGTCGGCGGCGCGCTCGGCCCACTCCCCGATGCGCCCGAGGTGGGCCCCGTTCCGGACGCCGACGGCCGCGACCCCGTGTTCGGCCGCCCGCTCGGTCGCGGCGTCGACCGCGTGCCGCCCGACGACCTGGCCGAAGGCCTTGTGGCCGTCGACCTGCGCGGTCGCACCCATCTCACCCACTACCTCGGGGGTCGCGGTGGGATCGATCTCGTCGACGTCGAGCATCCGACGGTACAGCATCGGCAGCCGAATGGTCCCGTGTGAGCGGTGGCCCCGCAGGTCGGCGGCGACGAGCGACTCCGCGACCTGCTCGGCCGCCTCGCCCGACGCGCCGTAGGCGGCGACGATATCTCTCGCGAACGGTTCGAGCTCCTCCGCAGGGATGCGTCTCTTGCTCATGGCGCTCCCCTCTCGGGGTGGCATAAATAGACTGGTGATCACGGATCGGTCTCGATCGCTCGGGCGGACCCCTCACGAGTCGCTTTGCTCCCCGTTCGGGTGTCAGTGGTCCTCGTTCCCTGGATTCACGGCTCGCTTCGCTCGCGGGTCACTCCGTTCCTCGCTCGCGTTTTGGGACGCTCCCATCCGATCTCGTCCCGCTCTCGCCGTTCGGGTGAAGGTGGTCCTCGCTTCCTGGGTTCACGGCTCGCTCCACTCGCCGTTCACCATCGAGGCCTCCCGCTGGTCGGCCTCGCTTCGCTCGGACCACCCTACTGCTCACGGGTCGTCGCATCGCTCCTCACGGCTCGCTCCGCTCCCCGTCTGTTCGCGGGCTCTGCCCGCTCGCACGGTCCGAGGGACCTCCGGTCCCTCGCCGTTCGTCCGTCCGCGGCCGAACGTAGGGAGGCCGCGCTACTGCTCGCGGTTCACTTCGTTCACCGCTCGCTTTTCCGAGGCGCTCCCTACGGTCGCGCCTCGCTACTCCTCACGGCTCGCTCCACTCGCCGTTCGGATGAAGGTGGTCCTCACTCCGTTCGGACCACCCTACTCCTCGGGGACGACCTTCCCGGGGTTCATGATCCCGTTCGGGTCGATCAGGTCCTTGATCCCCCGCATGAGGTCGACTCCGGCGGCGTGCTCCTGATCCATGAACTTCCGCTTGCCGATGCCGACGCCGTGTTCTCCCGTCGCCGTTCCGCCCATCTCGATGGCCGCGCTCACGATGCGGTCGTTGAGTTCGAGCGCGCGCTTGATGGCCGCGTCGTCGTCCGTGTCGACCAGGGGAGTGTAGTGGAGGTTGCCGTCGCCGGCGTGGCCGACCGCCGGGCAGAAGATGCCCATCGTCTCGGCCTCCGACTCGACCCGCGCGACGATGTCGGGATACTTCGAGATGGGGACCACGACGTCGCCGACGACCGCGATGTCCCACTCCTCGCGGTAGTTCTTCGTGGCGTGGTAGACGTCCCGTCGGGCCTGCCAGATCTCGTCCATCTCGTCCTCGCCCGCGGACTCCCACCCGGTCGCGCCGTTGTCCTCGCAGATGCCCCGGACGAACTCGACGTCCTCGTCGATCCCCGAGTTGTCGCCGTGGAGTTCGATGATCAGCGTCGGCGACTCGGCCAGGCCGGTGTCGCTGTACTGGTTGACCATCTCGACCGTCCCCCTGTCCAGGAACTCGATCGCCCCCGGCTTCGCGCCGAAGCGGATGGTGTCGGAGACGGCCTGGCTCGCCTCCCGGGCCGACTCGAACGTGACGAGCGCCGCCCGCTTGTACCGCGGGATCCCCTCGAGCGAGAGCGTCGCCTCCGTGACCACACCCAGGGTACCCTCGCTCCCGATGAAGAGGTCCTTGAGGCTGTACCCCGCGGAGGTCTTGATGACGTTCCGTCCGCACTCGATGACGCGGCCGTCCGGGAGCACCACTTCGAGCCTGAGGACGTGATCGCGGGTCTCCCCGTAACGGACGGCGTTGAACCCGCTGGCGTTGTTGGCGATCATCCCGCCGATGGTCGCCACGTCGCCGCTGGAGATGCCCGGGGCGAACCGGAGCCCGTGACCCACCAGTTCGTCGTTGAGGTCGTCGTAGACGATACCGGGGCCGACGGTGGCCTGCAGGTCGTCGGGCCGCACCGAGACGCCGTCCATCTCGTAGGTGTTCAGGACGATGCCGGCGTCGACGGGGATCGGGTTGCCCTCGAGGCTCGACCCACCGCTCCAGGGTGTCACGGGGACGCCGCGATCGTTCGCACCCGCGAGGACCCGCGAGACCTCCTCCGTCGATCCCGGCCAGACCACCGCGTCGGGGAGGGGCCCCTCGTGTGGGCTGGCGTCCGCCCTGAACTGCTCGCGCTGGCCCTCCGCGAAACTCACCCGTCCCTCGGTCACGACCTCGGACAGGAACCGACAGTCGTACCCTTCGGGGGTCTGCTCGCTCATGGCCCTGCCTCGGACGGGGTCCCGATAACGGTTGTCATGCACGACGCCGGACGAGGATACGAAGCTTGATGGCCGGCGGAGTCGCCGACCCGTTCGTGCGCACGTTACCCTCTGACCTCCGGGCCGGCGCGACCGACATGGCCCCCCTCCTGGTCGGGGTCGCGCCGTTCGGCCTCGTGGTCGGCGCGGCGATGATCTCCTCGGGGCTCTCCGTCCCGCAGGCGCTCGGCATGTCGGTGACCGTCTACGGCGGTGCCGCACAGCTCGCGGTCGTCGACCTGCTCGCCCGCGACACGCCGTTCCTCGTCGTCACCGTCACCGGTCTCGTCGTCAACCTCCGGTTCGCCATGCTCAGCGCCTCCATCGCCTCGTACTTCCGTCGGCTCCCGACCGCCTGGCGCTGGTTCGTCGGCGTCCTGCTCGTCGACGTCGTCTACGCCCTCTCGGTCACGGCGTTCGAGCGCGACGCCGACATCGACCGCCGGTGGTACTACCTCGGTGCCGGGATCGTGACCTGGGTCGGCTGGCAGGCCGGCACCGTCGCCGGCGTCTTCCTGGGGACGAGCATCCCCGAGGGCGTCCCGTTCGAGTTCGTCGTCCCGCTCATCTTCATCGGGCTGTTGGTCCCGGCTCTGGACGACGTCCCGGCGCTCGTCGCCGCTGCGGTCGGCGGAGGGATCGCCGTCGGTGGGGCGAACCTCCCGCTCAACGCCGGCCTGCTCGTCGCGGCGGCCTGCGGCGTCGGTGCCGGCCTCCTCGCCGACGGGGGGGTCGAATAGATGGTCGGCGCGACCGACGACGCGCTCGTCTGGGGGCTCGTCGTCCTCGTCGGCGCGGGGTCACTCGCGTTCCGGCTCTCCTTTCTCCTCCTGCTCGATCGGCTCGGCACGATCCCGCCGCGCGCCGAGCGCGCGCTGGAGTTCGTCCCGCCGGCGGTGTTCGCGGCCATCGCACTCCCGGCCGTGTTCCCGCTGGAGGCGATCCTCTCGCTCTCGCCCGACGTCGGCAAACTCCTCGCCGCCCTCGCCGCCGTCGTCGTCGCCCGGCTGACCGGGAACCTCGTCGCGACCATCGCCGTCGGGATGGCCGTCCTCGTCGTCGTGCGGGCGGTCTGAGCGTCCGCTCCGACACCTCCTCAGATCGCGCTGTATCCGCCGTCGACGTAGAGGAGTTCGCCGGTGACGTACGCCGCCTCGTCGCTCGCGAGGAACAGCGCGGCCCCGGCGACGTCGGCGGGGTGACCGGCCCGGCCGAGCGGGATCGGCTTCGACCCCTCGCCTTCGGCCACCAGCCGGGCCTTCTCCGACGCGCCGATGCCGCCGAACTCCGTGGCGATGCGTCCGGGCGCGAGCGCGTTCACCCGGATCTCCGGGGCGAGGTCGACCGCCGCACCCTTCGTGATCATGCGTATCGCTCCCTTCGTCGACTCGTAGGCGACCTGTCCCGGCTTCGACTGCGTGGAACTGATCGAGGCCATGTTGAGTATCGCGCCGCCCTCGCCGCGCTCGGCCATCGCGTCGGCGGCCGCCTGCGTCCCGAAGAACGTCCCGCGGACGTTGACCGCGTGGATACGGTCGAACGACTCGGGGGAGATCTCGCGTATCGTCCCCGAGACGTGGATCCCCGCGTTGTTCACCATCACGTCGAGGCCGCCGAACGCCTCTGCGCGGTCGACTGCCGTGACGAGCGCATCGGGGTCGGTCACGTCGGTCTCGACGTACGCGGCCTCCCCGCCCGCCTCCGCGATCAGCTCGTGGGTCGGGGTCGTCTCGCCCTCGTCACGCGGCGTCTCGCGGACGTCGGCGACGACGACGGCCGCGCCCGATTCGCCGAACCGGCGGGCGACCTCCCGCCCGATGCCCGAACCCGCCCCCGTGACGAGGACGACCTCCCCTTCGAAGTCGAAGTTGGCGCTACCCATGTCCCAGCGTGACACGCCCGTGTCATAGCTCTTCGGCGGCCCCGAGCGGAACCCGCAGGTGACCCCGACGTGAACCCAGCCGAGTGCCCGATACGCCGCTCCACAGGTTCAAGTTCGATGACGGGACCACCGACCCCGTGACCTGACCGTCGTCACGGGACGTCTCGCGGGAGCGCGGTGGCACGTCCCATGGCTCGCGGAAGCCGCCACCGCCTGTTCGCAACCCGTCACCCCGGCCGAGCGTTTATGTCCTCCCCCGGGGACCTCCGGGCGTGACTCACGACATCGCGTTACTCCCCGGCGACGGCATCGGCCCGGAAGTGGTTGACGCCGCGGTCCCGGTGTTACGGGACCTCGGCGAGCATCACGACTTCGGCGTCGAGTTCACCCGGTACGGCTGGGGGAGCGACCGCTACATCGAAGAGGGCGAGATGATCCCCGAGGACGCGTCCGAGCAGTTGCGGCCACACGACGCCGTCCTCCTCGGTGCGATGGGCGACCCGCGGGTTCCCGACCACGTCAGCTCCACGGAGGGCCACCTCGTCATCCGCAAGGCGTTCGACCACTACGTCAACCTCCGGCCGGCACGACTCTACGAGGGGGCACCGACGCCGCTCGCGGGCTACGACGGCGGCGACATCGATATCGAGTGGTACCGCGAGAACACGGAGGGGGAGTACGTCGACATCGGGGGGCGACTCGCCCGCGGCGGAAAGACCGAGATGGCGCTCCAGACGGCGGTGTTCACCCACGACGGCGTCGAGCGGATCGCCCGCGCCGCCTTCGAGGCCGCACTCGACAGGGATCAGAAGGTCACGAACGTCACGAAGTCGAACGCGCTCCCCTACGGCCCGGTGTTCTGGGACGAGGTGGTCGAGGAGGTCGCCGACGACTACCCCGAGGTGGAGCTCGAACACCTGTTCGTCGACGCGGCGAACATGGACCTCGCACTCCGACCCGAGGAGTTCGACGTCGTCGTCTCCTCGAACCTGTTCGGTGACATCCTCACAGATCTCACCGCAGCCGTCACGGGCGGGCTCGGGCTGGCCCCCTCGGCGAACCTCAACCCCGACGTCGACGACGTTCCCGGGATGTTCGAGCCGGTCCACGGGAGCGCACCCGACATCGCCGGGCAGGGGATCGCCAACCCGCTCGCGACGATCCTGAGCGTGGCGCTCATGCTCGACGACCTCGACGAGGGGACGGCGGCCGAGGCGCTCCGGGGAGCCGTCGAGGCGCACCTCGCCGATCCCGACGCCCCGCGGACGCCGGATCTCGACGGGGAGGCCGAAACCGAATCGGTCGCCGAGTCGGTGCGCGAGCGGCTGTGAGGTGAGGCTCGTCGGTCGGTCGGGAACGGCCGGCTACAGAACACCTATCCGCTCCCGCGTCGAGCGACTGCCATGCTCGACGGAATCACGGCGTTCGTCACGGGTGCCAGCCAGGGTATCGGCCGCGTCATCGCCACCGAACTCGCCGACGAGGGGGCGAACGTCGTCCTCGCCGCGCGGGGGGACGGCATCTACGAGACCGAGGGGATGATCGACGACGACGACCGAACGCTGACCGTCGAGACCGACGTCACCGACGAGGGGTCGGTCGAGAGTGCCATCGAAGCGACGGTCGAACGGTTCGGGGGCCTCGACTGCCTCGTCAACAACGCCGGCATCGCCGGTCCGACGAAGCCCGTCGAGGAGGTCACCGTAGAGGAGTGGCAGAAGACGATGGACGTGAACGTCCTCGGGCCGTTCCTGTGTGCCAAGCACGCCTCCCCGCAACTCCGAGCGAGCGAGCAAGGGAGCGTTATCAATATCGGCTCGATCAGCGGCAAGCGGCCCCTCGCGAACCGGACGCCGTACACCGCCTCGAAGATGGGCGTGATCGGTCTCACCCGGACACTCGCCTTCGAACTCGGCGACGACGACGTGACCGTGAACGCGATCTGCCCGGGGGCGACCCGCGGCGACCGCATCGAGCGGGTCATCCAGGGCCAGGCCGACTCCCAGGGCATCTCCTTCGAGGAGGCCAAAGAGCGGGTGTTCTCCGAGGACGCCGCGCTCGGACGGCTCGTCGAACCCGCGGACGTCGCCGGGATGGTCGCCTACCTGGCGAGCGAGCGCGGGCGACACGTCACCGCACAGGACGTCAACGTCGACGGCGGGACCGTCTGGTACTGACCGGCTCGCGCCGCCCCCCGCCCGCCGCCCGCCTTCGAGGTCTCGCTTCGCTCGACCTCGCTACGCGTCGAACGCGTCGGCCAGCGCTGCGAGCGAGTCGACGATCAGCGACGGCTCGCCGTCGAAGGCGTCCCACGGCCGGCCGCGTCGATTCACCCAGATCGCCTGCGCACCCGCGCCCATCGCGCCGTAGACGTCGTACCACGGGGTCGCGGCGTGGGCGAGGTTCTCGAGGGGCGTGTCGGTCCGCTCGGCCCCGTGCTCGTAGATCGCGGGGGACGGCTTGTAGGCCCGTATCTCGTCGGCGCTCACCACTCCCGAAAGCAGGTCCTCGATGCCGGCCCGCTCGACGATAGAGGCGAGCAGATCGGGCTCGCCGTTCGAGAGGATAGCCACGTCGTAGCCGGCGTCGACGAGGCGGGCGATGCTCTCGTGGACGTCGTCGAACACGGGGAGCTCGTCGAACGTCGAGACGACCTCGTCGACCGCAGAGTCGGGGAGGTCGTGGCCGTGGACGGCCAGCGCGTACTCGAGGGCCTCGCGGGTCGTCTGCCGGTAGGGTTCGTACCGGTCGAGGAACGTGGCGACCATCCGGTAGTCGACGGCCCGCGAGCGCCAGAGGGTCGCGACGGGATCCGGGTCCTCGACGTGCTCGGCGAGCGCCTCCCGGGTGGGGCCGTGGACGTCGACGAGGGTCGTGAACGAGTCGAGCGTGATCGTCTCGACGGCGTCGGGGTCGAACTCGGACGCCATCGCTACCACCTCGGCTTGTTCGGCAACCAGTCGCTCCGTCCGACCTCCGTCTCCGCGTCGGCGTACTCCGCGGCCATCGATTCGACCGACGAGTACGCGAGCGTCTCCTCCTCCCGGTAGCGCTGGTGCATCCGTTCGAGCTCTCCCTCGTCGATCTCGATCCCGAGTCCGGGGTCGTCGGGTACCTCGACGTGGCCGTCCTCGAACTCCAGCGGGTCGGTCACGACGTCGTCGGCCATCCAGGGGTAGTGGCTGTCACACGCGTACCGGAGGGTCGGCATCGCGGCGGCGACGTGGGTCATCGCGGCCATGCTGATCCCGAGATGCGAGTTCGAGTGCATCCCGACGCCGAGGTCGAACGCCCGTGCGACGGTGTCGAGCCGGAGGTTCCCCGACATGCCGCCCCAGTAGTGGTGGTCGCTCAGGATGACGTCGACGGCGTCGGCCTCCACCGCCGGCGCGATCTCGTCGAACTCGACGACGTACATATTCGTGGCGACGGGGAAGTCGACCTGGTCCTTGAGCCGCGAGTGGGCGTGCATCGTCGGAACCGGGTCCTCGAGGAACTGGACGTGCAGGTCGGAATCGCGGAGCCGGCGGGCGATACGGATGGCGGTCTCGACGCTCCAGGTCCCGTTCGGGTCGATACGGAGGGGTGCGTCGGGGAACTCCTCGGCGAGCAGATCGAGCGTTTCGAGTTCCTCCTCGGGTGGGAGGACGCCACCCTTCAGTTTCAGCACGCGGAAGCCGCCGTGGTCGACGAACTGACGGGCCTCCTCGACCATCGCCTCGGGCGAGCCGACCTCCTCGGGCGCGATGGCCGCGGTGTCGGGGTCGGAGTCGGCGTACTTGTAGAACAGGTAGCCCGAGAACTCGACTCGATCCCGCACCCGTCCGCCGATTATCTCGCACGCGGGCTGGCCCGTCTCGCGTCCGAGGAGGTCGACGATTGCCGTGTCGATCGCCCCGTAGGCCATCGGGTCCTGGAGCCGGAGTTCGAGCGCCCGTCGGTCGTAGGGGTTCATCCCCTCGACCTGTCCCCGTGCGCGTTCGAGCGCACCGATGACCGCGTCGTCCCCGTACGTCTCGGCGACGCCGACCTCGCCGTCCGCGGTCGTGAGACGGACGACGGTCCTCGCGGCCAGTTCGGTGTGCGCGCCCCAGGAGTTCCGGAGGGGTGGCTCCCGGTGGGCCACCGGGATCACCCCCATGTCAGTGATACGCATGTGAGGTCACCCCTCACGCCCGACCGTAACTCTACCGGTCGTCACTGCGTCGCACGTGACACCACCAGAAGGCTCGGCTATCCACATCGGGGATCCGATCAGTCGTTCTCGTACACTCCGCGGTCGCGCATCGCCTCGATGGCTTCGGCGAGTCGCCCGCGCTCCGCCTCGTCGGGGAGGCGGATCGGGTTCCGGGGGTGGCCCGCTTCGCGGCCGAGCAGGTCGATGGCCGCCTTGACGCTCCCCGGGTAGTTGCCGTCTCGCGCCCAGACCGCCTGCCGGGCGAGCGGCAGGGTCGCCTCGTGGATCGTCCGGGCGCGGTCGTGGTCGCCGGACTGGACCGCGTCCCAGAGGTCGACGCTGACCCGCGGGTACATGGAGGTGACGCCGCCGATCGTCCCGTCGGCCCCGAGCGCGTACGACGGGTAGAGCAGGTCGTCGAGGGCGCTCATCACACACAGGTCGTCGCCGACCGTCGTGAGCATGTTCGCCAGCCCGTGCATGTCCCCGCCGCTCTGCTTGATACCGTACAGCGCGGGTACCTCCTCGGCGATGCGCGCGGCGAGTTCCGCCGTCACGTCCACCTTCTCGATGACGTCGTAGATGAGTATGGGAAGGTCGACTTCGCCGATGGCCGCGAAGTAGTCGACGAGCCCCTGGTCGGTCGGTCGTTCGTAGTGCGGCGGCGTCGCCATGACGTAGTCCGCACCGGCATCCCGCGCCAGGCGCGCCTTCTCGGTCGCGTCGCGCGCGTTCGTGGAGATGACGCCCGCGACGACCGGCATATCGCCGTCCGCCTCCTCGACCGCGGTCCGGTAGATCAGGTCGTGCTCGTCGACCGACAGCGCGTTGCCCTCGCCGGTACTACCTGCCACGGCGACGCCCGCGACGCCGGCGTTCAGGTGGTATCGAAGCTCCTCTCGCAGGGCCGCCTCGTCGATGTCGCCCGCGTCGTCGAACGGCGTCACGACCGGCGGGACGACCCCTTCGAGTTCTGGCATGGTTCCGAGGGGGCCCTCGACACACCGGCTAATAAGTCTAGGTCCGGCGGCCCGCGGCGGGCTATATTACCCCCGCCGTCCATGACCCGAGCGTCATGCCAGCGGAACTAGCGGAACGAACGGCGTTCGTCACCGGGGCGAGCGCCGGCATCGGTGAGGCGACGGCCCGACTCCTCGCCCGCGAGGGCGCTGACGTCGCGCTCGTCGCGCGGCGCGAGGAGCGACTGACCGACCTCGCAGCGGAGATCGAGGACGAGCACGGCGTCGAGACGCTCGTCCTCCCGACGGACGTCTCGGACGACGGGCAGGTCGAGGAGGCCGTCGAGGAGGCCGCCGAGACGTTCGACGGACTCGACGTCGTGGTGAGCAACGCCGGTATCAACCGCATGGGCGACGTAGAGGACCTCTCGACCGAGAAGTTCCGCCAGGTGATGGGCGTCAACGTCGACGGGACGTTCTTCGTCACCCGAGCGGTCATCCCGCACCTGCGCGAGTCGTCGGGGTCGCTTGTCTACGTCGGGAGCTTCGCGGGGAAGTACCCCCGGCCCGGACAGGCGGTCTACGCCGGCTCGAAGTGGTGGCTCCAGGGGTTCGCACAGAGCCTCGCCGGCGACCTCGGCCTCGACGATATCGGTATCACCGTCGTCAACCCGACCGAGGTCATCACGGAGATCGGCATCCAGGACGACCGGCCGGCCCACGAGCGGTTCGACCACGACAACGCCGCCCAGCCCGAGGACGTCGCGGAGGCCGTCGTCTTCGCCGCGAAGCAGGAGCCCCCGAACGTCGTCGCCGAAGTGGGGTACTACCGGCGCGACAAGTTCGACGAGTTCCGGCGGGACTGAACCCGGAACCCCGCCCACCCGCGGCCCAACCCTTTTGCGTCGACGGCGCGCGCCCCGCCCATGGAGTACACGACGCTGGGATCGACGGGGACGACCGTCTCGCGGATCGCCCTCGGGTGTAACAGCTTCGGGAACGGGGCGGAGTGGATGCTCGACGAGGAGGGGAGCCGGGAGATCATCGAGCGGGCGATCGACCTCGGGGTCAACTTCTTCGACACGGCGAACGTCTACTCGCAGGGCGAGTCCGAGCGGATCCTCGGGAACGTCCTCGCCGAGTACGATCGGGACGAACTGGTCGTCGCCACCAAGGTCTACTTCCCGATGGACGAGACCGACCCGAACTCGGGCGGGCTGTCGAGAAAGACGATCGAGCAGCAGCTCGCGGGGAGCCTCGACAGGTTACGAATGGATACGGTCGACCTCTACCAGACCCACCGGTGGGACGACGACACGCCCATCACGGAGACCCTCCGGGCGCTCGACGACGCGGTCCGCCGGGGCCAGGTCCGCTATCTCGGGGGGAGTTCGATGTGGGCCCGCCAGTTCGCCGACGCGCTCCACACCGCCGACCGGCTCGGCACGGAGCGGTTCGCAACCATGCAGGACCACTACAACCTGGCCTACCGCGAGGAGGAGCGCGAGATGCATCCGCTCTGCCGGAAGGAGGGCGTCGGCGCGATCCCGTGGTCGCCGCTCGCCCGGGGCTACCTCGCCCGACCCCACGAGGAACTGGAGGCGACGACCCGGGGCCGGTCGGACGGACTCATGGACGAGCGCGTCGCGGCGTACCGGGCCAACGGGGGCGACGAGATCAACGAACGGGTCGAGGAGTTAGCCGACGAAAGGGGCGTCTCGATGGCCCAGATCGCCCTCGCGTGGCTGCTCCACCAGGAGGCCGTCGACGCACCCATCGTCGGCACCACCAGCGTCGAACACCTCGAGGAGGCCGTCGAGGCACTCGGGATCGACCTCTCCGAGTCGGATCAGGACTACCTCGAAGAACCGTACGGCCCGGTCGAGGTCGTCGGCCACGAGTAGTCCGGGAGCGGTCGGGAGCGGCTGTCGACGGATGTGGGCGGGGATCCGCCGCCCGAGGGCAGGTTTTTGTCGCCTCCCCCGGAGTGGACGGACATGACCGACTGGCGGGTGCTGGTCCCCGAGCCGATGGACGAGACGGGCGTCGAGGCGATGGCGGAGTTCGCGGAGGTGGTCGGGATGGACGCCCATCCCGGCGACGCGGCACGGCGCGAGGATATCGGGCGGTTCGACGCCGTCGTCGTCCGGACGTTCGAGGTCGATCGCTCCCTTCTGGAACGGGCCGATCGGCTGAAGGTGATCGCGAAGCACGGCGCGGGGCTCGACAACGTCGACGTCGAGGCGGCGACCGAACACGGGATCGTGGTCTGCAACACCCCGGACGTGAACGCCCCGTCCGTCGCCGAGCACGCGATCACGCTCGCGCTCGCTGTCCGCAAGCGTCTCCGCGTCGCCGACGCCGACGTCCGCGAGGGGACCTGGGACCGGGCGAAGTACGTCTCCCCCGAGATGGCGGGCGACACCCTCGGGCTGTTCGGCTGTGGGAGCATCGGCGCGCGGGTCGCCGAGCTCGCGGGCGCGTTCGGGATGGACGTCGTCACGTTCGACCCGTACCTCACCCCGAAGATGACACCGCCGGACGTCCGGCTCGTCGATTCGTCCGCCGACCTGTTCGAGCGCGCCGACGTCGTGAGCGTCCACGCGCCGCTCACCGACGAGACGGAGGGAGCCATCGGAAGCGAGGAGCTCGCGGCGTTCGGGGGAGGGATCCTCGTCAACACCGCCCGCGGGGGCATCGTCGACGAGGACGCGCTCGCGGCAGCGCTCGGGGATGGAACGCTCGCCGGCGCGGGACTGGACGTGTTCGAGGAGGAACCGCCGGACACCGACGACCCGATATTCGGGGCCGAGAACGTGATCGTCACGCCCCACGTCGCCGGCGCGACCGTCGAGGCGATGGAGCGGATGGCCCGCGGCGTCGCGGAGAACGTCCGGACGGTCTACGAGGGCCATCTGCCGGGAACGACGGTCAACGCCGACGGGCTCGACGGCTGGGAGTAACGGAGTACGGGAGCGCCCGACAGGGTCCGACCTCGGCGGATCGCGCTACCCCAACCCTTTTGCCGGGTATGAGCGAGAACCGCCGTATGCCGACGAACCACGTTCGCGAACGGCTGGAGAGCGACGAGCCGGCGCTGGGTGCCCGCGCGGAGACGTTCTCGCCGACGATGGTCGAGGTCTACGGGCGGCTCGGGTACGACTTCGTCTGGCTCGACTTTGAACACGGCGGGCCGAGCCCCTACGACGGCACCGCGTTCGACGCGCTCGTCCGGGCGGCCGAGAGCGCCGGGATCGAACTCCTCGTTCGGCTTCCCTCGGGCGATCCGCCGATGATACACAAGGTGCTCGACTCGGGCGTCAGTACGATCCTGATCCCGCAGGTCGAGAGCGCCGAGGAGGTCCGCGAGGCGGTCGAGGCCGCACACTTCGCCTACGACGGCGGGCCCGGTGCGCGGGGGTTCGGCGGCGGCCGACCGACGGGGTGGGGCGAGGACAGCGAGGGGTTCACCGATCGGCAGGACGAGACGGTCCTCGTCGGCGCGATGCTCGAACACCGCGACGCCATCGAGAACGTCGAGGAGATCCTCTCGGTGCCGGAGCTCGGCTTCGCCTTCATCGGCGCGAACGACCTCTCGATCTCGCTCGGTCACCCCCAGCAGACGGACCACCCCGAGGTCGTGGAGGCCATCGGCACCGCCGAGGACGCGTGCAAGGAGGCGGGTATCCCGTTCGGCGCGCCGAAGCACGACACCGAGGCCGCGACGGAGGCCATCGAGAACGGCTACCGCGTCCTCCGGGTGGGCGACGAGGTGGGTGCCGTCCGCGACTCGCTCGGGGCGCGCCTCGGCGCGCTTCGGGACGTCTGAGGTCCCCTCGCGGGGACACTCACTCGCGGCACAGGTTTTATACCCGCGTGTGCGATTCCGGAGATATGCCTACGGAGCCGTGTCTCACGTCGGCGGTTGAACTGGCCCGGGAGATCAGGGACGGCGAGCGCTCGCCGGTCGAGGTCGTCGAGGCTCATCTCGACCGAATAGCGGAGCGCGACGAGGCGGTCAACGCCTTCGTCACGGTCGCCGACGAGCGCGCCCTGGCGGCGGCCGAGGAGGCCGAACGCGCGCTTGAGGATGGCGAGAAACTGGGACCGCTCCACGGCGTCCCCGTCGCGGTCAAGGACCTCGACGACGTCGAGGGGATGCGGACCACGTTCGGCTCCCGGCTGTTCGAGGAGAACGTCGCCGAGGGGAGCGAGCCGTTCGTCGACCGGCTTCTGGACGCGGGTGCCATCGTGATCGGGAAGACCAACACCCCGGAGTTCGGCCTCGGCTGTACGACGGACAACCTCGTCGCGGGCGAGACCCACACGCCCTTCGACACGTCACGCAACTCGGGCGGTTCCTCCGGCGGGGCCGGCGCGGCGCTTGCGGCCGGCATGGCACCCATCGCCCAGGGTTCCGATACGGGCGGGTCGATCCGGACGCCCGCGTCGTTCTGCGGGGTGTACGGCATCAAGCCCTCGTTCGGGCGCGTCCCCCGGGTGAGCCGCCCGGACGCCTTCGAGGCGCACGCCCCCTTCTCGCACGTCGGCCCGATGGCCCGAACGGTCGAGGACGCCGCGCTCATGCTCGACCTGATGGCCGGCCCCCACCCCGAGGACCCGTTCTCGCTCCCCGAGACCGGCGACGATTACCTGGCCGCGACCGACCACGGCATCGAGGGACTCGACGTCGCGTACAGCCCCGACCTCGGGACCTATCCCGTCGAACCCGAGGTCGGGGAGGTCGTCGCCGACGCCGTCGACGCCTTCGAGGACGCCGGAGCAACGGTCGAGGAGGCCGAGATCGACCTCGGCTGTGAGCAGTCCGAGGTCCTGGAGGCGTTCTACACGTTCGCGCGGGTCCGCTGGCAGTCGCTGTTCGACGCGCTCGAACGCCAGGGGTTCGATCCTCGCGGTGCGGACCGGGAGAAGCTTCGGCCGGTAGTCGTCGAAACCATCCTGGAGGGGCCCGAGTCGGAGGTGACGACCCGGGAGTACAAGCGGGCCGACCGGACCCGGACGCGGGTCTACGACGGTCTCCAGGAGACCCTCGACGAGTACGACCTCCTCGTGAGCCCGACGCTATCGGTCCTCCCGTTCGCCCACGGCGAGGAGCCCACCGAAGTCGACGGGGTCGAGATCGAACCGCTCCGGGGGTGGGTGCTCACCCAGCCGTACAACATGTCGGGACACCCCGCGGCCTCGATCCCGGCGGGGTTCGTCGACGGCCTGCCCGTCGGGATGCAGGTCGCGGGTCGGCGCTACGCCGACGAGACGGTCATCGCCGCCAGCGCCGCGTTCGAGCGCGAGCGACCCTGGCACGACGCCTACGAGCGGCTGTAGGGGCCGAAGGGATCGAACTCGCAGAAATCGCCCCCGGAACTTATCCCACCCCACACCGAGCGACCGGGCATGGAACTCGACATCGAGGGGAACGCGGCGCTGGTGCTGGCTTCGAGCAGCGGTCTGGGCAAGGCGTCGGCGACGGCGCTCGCCAGGGAAGGGGTGAACGTCGTCGTGAACGGCCGGGACGAGGAGCGCCTGGAGGCGGCGGCCGAGGAGATCCGCGAGGAGGCGACCGGCGACGTGGTGACAGTCCCCGGGGACCTGACCGACCGCGAGGACGTCGAGGGGCTGGTCGAGGCGACCGTCGAGGCGTTCGGCGGCCTCGACCACCTCGTGATCAGCTCCGGCGGGCCGACCAGGCTCCGCTTCGGGGAGACGACCGACGAGGACTGGTACGACGCTTACGACCTGCTCGTGATGAGCGTCGTCCGGGCGATCCGCGAGTCCGTCCCGCACCTCCGAGAGAGCGATCATGGCACCGTCGTCAACATCACCTCGCGGGTCGTCAAGGAGGCCACACCGACCAACGTCCTCTCCAGTTCGGTTCGGATGGCGGTCATCGGCCTCGAGAAGACGCTCTCGGAGGAGCTCGGCCCCGACGTGCGGGCGAACGCCGTCCTGCCGGGCACACACCGTACGCCGCGGATCACAGACGGGGCCGAGGCGGAAGTCGAGCGCGGCGAGTACGACTCCCTCGAAGACGCGCTCGCCGATCGTGCGGAGGGGATCCCGCTCGAACGGATCGGCGACCCGATGGAGCTCGGCAACACCGTCGCGTTCCTCTCCTCGCCGCTCTCGGGCTACATCAATGGCCAGGCGATCGTCATCGACGGTGGGAGCGGGTCGTCGAACCTCTAAGTCACCCCGCGTCTCACCGGGGGCATGGAGATCACCGAACTACGGACGTATATCCTCCAGCCGCCGCTATCCGGCGAACTGGGCGACGCGCGGGCGGCCGTCGCCGAGCGCTACTGGGTCGTCGTCGAACTCGACACGGACGCCGGACTCACGGGGACGGGCTGGCTCGGGACGTGGACGATACCGGACCTCTACGAGCGCTATCTCCGCGGGTTCGAGGACCTGCTCGTCGGCTCCGACCCCCTCGCTATCGAGGCGCGACGTCGGGAGATGCGCGAGCGGGCGCTCTACTACCCCGGCGAGGTGGGGTTCGCGGCGCTCCCGCGGAGCGCCGTCGACGTCGCGCTCTGGGATCTCAAGGCAAAGGCGGCCGGCCAGCCCCTCTACGCCCTCCTCGGTGGTGATGGCTCCGCCGTTCCGGCCTACTGCTCGCGGCTCGACGCGACCGTTCCGACCGACGACCTGGGCGAGCACCACGCTCCCTACGCCGAGGCGGGGTTCACGGCCTTCAAGACCAAGGTCGGTGGCCGACCGCTCGACGAGGACGTTCGCCGGGTTGACGAGGTCCGCGAGGCAGTCGGTTCTCGTGCGGAACTGTTCGTCGACGCGAACCAGTCCTGGACCGTGAACGAGGCGGTTCGCGGGGCTCGCGCAATCTCCGAACACGACGTCGGCTGGATCGAGGAGCCCATCTCGGAGTGGAACCTCGACGGGCACCGACGGGTCACGAACCGAATGGACGCGCCGCTCGCGGCCGGCGAGATGTTCTACCGCCCCGAACGGTTCGAGTGGCTGCTCTCCCGCGGGGCGCTGGACGTCGTTCAGCCCGACCTGCTTCGGGGAGGCGGTGTCTCCGCCCTGCGCGAGGTCGCCGCGCTCGCCGCCACGCACCACGTCCCCTTCGTCCCGCACATCCACTACCCCGTCAGCGCACACCTGGTGAACGCCGCCGCGACCGGCTCGTACGTCGAGTACATCCCCGAGTACGACGCGACCGACGTGCTGGTGGACGCCCCGGAGATCCGGGACGGGGAGGTGGTGCTGTCCGAGGAACCCGGACACGGCTATGCGGTTAGCGAGGCGGCCCGCGAGGCGTTCGGCGTCTCGTTCGACTGAGTGCCAAGTGAGCGCTGTCCCGTTTCGGAGGATAGCCCGATTCCGCTGTTCCGGAGATCCAAGAACCTGCCGAGTCGACCTCTCAGAACTCGTATTCGGGACCTTCGACGTACTCGAACCGCTCGGCGAAGTCCTCGCGCACGGTGAACCCCAGGCCAGGGCGGTCCGGGGCGTACACCCGCCCGTCGCGGATGTCGAACTCCTCCTCGTACAGGTCGTCCAGGAGCGGCATGTACGCCTGTGGCACCTCGAGTATCGGGCAGTTCGGGGTGGACATGGCGAGGTGGAGGCTGGCGGCGAAGAGCGCGCCGCTACCCCAGGCGTGTGGGGCGAACTTGACGTTCCGCGCGGAGGCCATCGTCGCGACCCGGCGCGACTCGGTGATACCGCCACACCGGGCCACGTCGGGCTGGGCGACGTCTAACGCGCCGTGATCGAACAGGCTCCGGAAGTCGAACCGGGTGAACTCGCTCTCGCCGGTGGCGATGGGTATCTCGGTCGCGTCCCGGACCTCCGCGAGCCCCGGGTGGTCGTCGGGCGAGATCGGCTCCTCGAACCAGGTGAGGTCGTACGCCTCCATCCGTCGTGCGAGCCTGATCGCGGTGGGGACGTCAAGCGACCCGTGGGCGTCGACCATCAGGTCCACGTCGTCGCCGATCCCCTCGCGTGCGATCCCGACTCGTTCGAGCGTGTTCTCGACGGAGAACTCCTCGTGACCGACGGCGCGCATCTTCACGGCGTCGAAGCCCCGGTCGACGTACCCGCGGAGTTCGTCCGCCGCCCCTTCGCCTGTCGCCCATCCCCCGCTCGCGTAGGCCCTGATGTCGTCCCTGACCGCCCCAAGGAGCTTGTAGACCGGCTGGTCGAACGCCTTGCCGGTGACGTCCCAGAGCGCGATGTCGACCCCGGAGATGGCTTCGAGGGTGTAGCCCCGTCGGTCCCACCGTGGCTGGGAGTACCCCCGTTCGAGGGAGGGCTCGGCCCGCGACCCGCTGTAGAGCTTCTCCCACAGACGGCCGGTGTACGTGGGATCCTCGCCCACGAGGGCGGGCGCGAGCGAACCCTCGACGATGGACTCGACCGTCGGTGGGTGTCCGAGCGCCGCACCGACGCCGGTGTGTCCCTCGTCGGTCTCGACGAAGACGAGCGTCGCGTCGGTCTTCACCTTCGTCCCGAGGTCGGTTCGGTGGCGCTTCTCCTCGGGGACCGGATCGGACAGGGGGACCGCCCGTATCTCCGTGATCTCCATGGCGACCCGACCGACGCTCCAGGGGGTAATAGCCCTGTGGCCCGAACGCCACGGCCCGGGCGAGGGACCCCACAAGACCTTAGCGGAGGGGCCTCGAACCCGGGCCATGTTCCAGCCCCCCGACCCCGCGGCGCTCGACGCCGTGAACGAGGTGACTATCGAGGATCTCCCCCGATTCGCGCCCGTCCGGTACGAACGCGATCAGCCGGCGGTCGACGACGTCGAGGCGACGACGGTCGACGCGCTCTCGGCCGTCGGCGGACTCTCCGACCTCGATCCGGGCGCTCACGTCGCCATCACCGCTGGGAGCCGTGGGATCCACGACATGCCGGAGGTCCTCCGGACGGCGGTCGCCGAGCTCCAGTCCATGGATCTCGACCCCTTCGTCGTCCCGTCGATGGGGAGCCACGGGGGGGCGACCGCCGAGGGCCAGGTCGAGACGCTCGCCTCGCTCGGGATCACCGAGGAGTCGATGGGCTGTGAGATCGTCGCCTCGATGGACATCGAGCGGGTCGGTTCCGATTCGGACGGTCGGCCGGTCTACGCCTCCCGGGACGCCCTGGGGGCCGACGCGGTCCTGCTGGCGAACCGCGTGAAGCTCCACACGGACTTCTCGGGCGACGTCGAGAGCGGGCTCTGCAAGATGGCCGTCATCGGCATCGGCAAACAGCGCGGCGCGGAGGCGACCCACAAGGCGGCGCTCGCGGGGACGTTCGCGGACGTCATCAGGGAACGCGCCTCGATCCTGTTCGAGGAGGTCCCGATCGTCGGCGGGCTCGCGCTCGTCGAGAACGCCAACGAGCGGGCGGCCGCGATCGAGGGGCTCGACGTCGGGGAGATACTCGACCGCGAACCCGACCTGCTCGACCGCTCGCGTGAACTGATCGGCACCATCCCGATCGAGGAGCTCGACCTGCTGGTCATCGACGAGATCGGCAAGGAGATCAGCGGGACCGGCATGGACACGAACGTCGTCGGTCGGATGCTGATGCACGGCGAGGCAGAGCCCGACTCACCCCGCTACACCCGTATCTACGTCCGGTCGGTCACGGAGGGATCACACGGCAACGCCATCGGGATGGGGCTCGCGGACTACGCCCACCGGCGGCTCGTCGAGGCGGTCGACACGACCGACACGTACGTCAACGCGCTCACGTCGGGCGAGCCGGTCCGCGCGCGCGTCCCGGTCGTCTTCCCTGACGACCGCATCGCGCTGACGGCGGCATACTCGGGCTGTGGCGTGGTCGACCCCGCGGAGATGCGCATCGCGCGGGTCGGGAACACGCTCGACCTCGATCGGTTCTGGGTCTCCGAGCCGCTCGTCGACGAACTCCGGGAGGACCCGAACGCCGACGTGGGGACCCCCGAACCGCTCGCGTTCGAGGACGGCGACCTGGTCTGACGGTCGGGCGGCGGAGCCGAGCCGACGCCAGCACCTCAGGTCGTTCCGGTCGTTCGCGTGTACCTCCGTCCGCCCTGCGTCGCCGCGTTCGTCGTGGTCCCATTCGGGCTCGCGCTCAGGAGTTCCGAGACGCACGCGCCACCCAGTCCGACGCCGTCCGGCGTCCTGACGGCGGCGAGGAGCTGTCGCGCGGCCGGCCCGCTCCGTTCGTTCGTGGGCTGCCGCTCGACCCAGACACCGTAGGCACCCCAGGGGAACGCGAGCGACCAGGGGCCACCTCGTTCGATAGCTGTCTCCGCCCGTGCTGGGGACTCCCAGCGATCCAGCCCGAGCCGGAGCCGGACGCCGGCCTGCGTCTCGAACACCGCCAGATGTCTCATCTCCGGGACGGGCCCGAGCTGCTGGTCGTTCGGGTCGAAGTCGTACTCGGAGATGTTCTGGGTGGCCAGCAGTCGCCAGCCCTCGAGGCCGTCGGCGCTGGCGGTCGTGATCACCCCCGGTCGGAGCGACGCCGGGTGGGTCCCCGTCGGTGCCGGCGGGCACGACTCGGGGAGGACGACGGCGGACGCCGGCGTCCCGGAAGCGGCCGCGGCCGCCGTGGGAACCGGCGTGAGTCGGGGTGTGGGCGTGTCACCGCCGTCGTCCACCGTCTGCCCCGGCGACGAGAGGAGGCCGGCCGGACCGGCAGTCGCTGTCGCCAGGAGGGCGAGCGCGGCCAGCAGTATCACCGCCACGGCCCGACCGGAGGGTCTGGGGACCCGCCCGGACCGCGTCACCGCGCCGCCGAACGCCTCTAGAAGTCCCGACCACACGCGTTCGAACGCCGACGGTTCGGTCGCGTCGAGGTAGGTCGCCGCGAGCGCCGCCCGGGTCTCGGCGTCGACCGCGTAGGCGAACCACTCGTAGAGGGTGTCGATGCCGACGACGCCCGGCCCGTCGTCCGGCACCGGGACACCCGCCCGGACGATCGATCCGACGGTCGCCGCGAGGGGACCGCCGGTGACGACGACGGCGTCGATACGGGGCGTGCGCCCGACGGCGGCGACCGTACGGAGCCCGTCGACGATCAGGAATCGCATCGTGTCCCCTGCGTCCACGGGGCTCTCGGCACGCTCCACGTCCATCGGGCGCGCGCGCGATTTCGACAGGTCCTCCTCGGTGGTCCGGGCTCCCTTCGTCGCCGTCACGACCGGTCCCTCGATCGACGTCCGGTAGCCGCGCGCGTCGAGCAGGTCGGCGACGAACCCGCGGGTGTCGTCGCCGTCGAGACGGCGGACCGCACGCTCGAAGGCGGCCCGCTGGAGCGTCATCGGACGGGTGAAACGGCGGCCCGTGCGGTCATCTCTCCCGCGAACCTTCCGGTCCGTGCCCCTTAGCCCTCCCGGTAGGTGTGGGGTCCCGCCGGGAATCGGGGGAGCCCGGACCGGGACGGACGAATCGCTGGAGGATAGTGGATCGAGGGAGTCTTTTTGTAGCTGGGTACCGGAGACCAAACCGAAATGCTACACGCGAAAGGGCCGCTACTGAGCGTCGACGTGGGAGAGCGAGAGGCGACCGAGGTGGACGTCGACGAGGAACTGTCGACCTTCATCGGGGGTCGGGGGCTGGCGACGAAGCTCGCCCACGACCGCATCCCGTTCGACGCCGACCCGTTCGGGCCGGAGAACGCCGTCTACCTCGACACCGGGCCGCTCCAGATATCGACGATGAGCTTCACCGGTCGGATGAACGCGACGGGGCTCTCGCCGCTCACCGATGGATTGCTCTCGACCAACGCGGGCGGGTACATGTCCCGGAACTTCGCCGGCACCGGTATCAGCGCCATCGAGATCACGGGCGCGAGCGACGAACTGCTCGCCGTCCACGTCACCGACGAGGGCGTCGAGTTCGAGGAGGTGCCGGAACTGGAGGGCGCGGAGGTACCCGACGTGACGGAGTACATGAACGAGAATCACGGGCTGGAGGCCGAGCACATCGCCTGCATCGGCCCGGCCGGCGAGAACCTCGTCCGGTTCGCCTGCATCATGACCTACGAGAGCCGGGCGTTCGGCCGCGGCGGGCTCGGTGCCGTCCTCGGGTCGAAGAACGTCAAGGCGGTCACCTTCCAGGGGGACTCCGCGCCGGAACTGGAGATCCCCGAGGAGACCCAGATGGAGGTCCACCGGCACGCCGCCACCGCCGACGACATGATGAAACGCCAGGGAACGACGGCGGGAACGGCGTTCATCAACGACAACTTCTCGCTGCCCACCAGGTACTTCTCCGAGATGGAGTTCGAGGGCGTCGACGGCATCGACGGCGACGCCGTCGAGTCCAAGAAGTACAAGAAGGCCGCCTGCTCGCAGTGCGCGTTCGCGTGCAAGCTCCCCACCCGCGACGACGAGACGGGGTTCGAGACCGAGGGCCCGGAGTTCGAGACGGTCATGTCGTTCGGGTCGAACTGCGGCGTCGACGACGTGGTCGACGTGATGAAGTCGAACGAGCTCTGTGACCGCCTCGGTCTCGACACCATCTCGGCCGGCGACACCGTCGCCGCCTACCTGATGTCCGAGGACGAGTTCGGCAACGCCGACCTGATCCACGAGACGGTCGAGAAGATCGCCCACCGCGAGGGCATCGGCGACACGCTCGCCGAGGGGGTCGCCCGCTGTCACGAGGAACTGGGCGTCGAGAACTGGTCGGTCAAGGGCATGGAGTTCGCCGCCCACGACGGCCGCGCCATCAACGGGCAGGGGTTCAGCTACGCCGTCGCCAACCGCGGCGGCGACCACATGTACTCGACCACCCTCAGAGTGGAGTACGACGGCGATATCGATCCGATCGGTCTCGACGGCAAGCCAGCGGTGGTACTCGACCGCGAGAACCGGGCGGCCATCCGCGACACGGCCATCATCTGTGCGTTCGGCGAGGACGACTACGTCACCCAGGAGGTGCTCGAGACGCTGTTCGACGCCGACTACGACGACCTCCTGTCGATCGGCTCGCGCGTGATCGAGCTCGAACGGCACTTCAACAACAAGCGCGGCATGGACCGCGCCGACGACGTCCTGCCCTACGAGCTCCCGGACTTCGAGGCGGCACTCGACGAGTACTACGAGCTCCGTGGCTGGAACGACGACGGGACCGTCCCCGACTCCGCGGTCGCCGAGTACGCGGTCGCGGACGACTGAGCCGGACGCCCCGGCCGTTGTTCTGGGGAGCGTTACGACCCCCGTTCTCGCCGCTGTCTCCCGCCTCCACCGACGACCGGCGGTGCGATCCGCACGACGTCGCCGTCCGAGAGCGCCGTCGCCGCCCCGTCGAGCTGGCGGACGTTGTCACCGTCGACTGTCACGTTGATGCTCCCGCTCACCTCGCCCGTCTCGTCCAGGAGCTGCCCGTCCAGGTCGGGCGCGTCCTCGACCAGCTCCGACAGCAGATCGGCGACGGTCGCCCCCTCGGGGAGTTCGCGTGTCGCGCTCTTGGTACCGACCGCCTCTCGAACCGGTCCGAAACACCGCAACTCGACGTTCATCGACCGTCCGTTCTCACCCCGGGGACTTGTACGCTGTCGCTCGGGCCCGGAGCTCTTCTCCCGGACGACACCGGACGGGGATCGACGGGAACGCTCATGGGTCGGCTCCGCGAACGCCGGGACATGCAGGTCGAGATCCGGTGTTACGGTGCCGTGCGGAGCGCGGTCGGGGAGAAGTCGGTCGAACTCGACCTCGAGGAGGAGGCCACGGTCGGCGACGTCCTCGACGCGCTGGCCGCCCGGAGTGAGAGCGACTTCCCGACGGACGCCGTGGTGATGCGTGACCGACGGCATCTCGACCGCGAGACGACCATCGCCGGCGGCGACGTGGTGAGCGTCACCGACTCGCCGATGCCGGAGGGGTAGAACGACCCCCGGGGACGGGGACCCCCATCGCCGGTGGGTTTTACGTGACCACCCCGCGAGCGGGGGGTCATGCGCATCAGCGAGGTCGAGATACACGAGTTCGATTTCGAACTCGAGGACGTCGGAACGTGGAACAACCGCCAGGCGTACGATCCCGATAGCACGCTCGAACCGCCCGGGTTCGTGCTGACGATCAGGACCGCCGACGGCGAGGAGGGGTACTACCGGGGGTTCTACTTCGTTCCGGCGATGCTGGCAC
The DNA here is from genome assembly GCF_037335815.1 of Salinirubellus litoreus. NCBI lineage: Archaea > Methanobacteriati > Methanobacteriota > Halobacteria > Halobacteriales > Natronomonadaceae > Salinirubellus > Salinirubellus litoreus. The sequence goes on from NZ_CP147841.1 coordinate 3,192,317, forward strand.
AGGTGCGGATGGCCGCGGGGACGCTGATCGGCAGAGACCCCCTCGAGCGTGAGGAGCTCTGGCAGGACCTCTGGAAGCGGTTCAGACACCTCGACCACGCCGGCGTCGGTCCCATCGACGTGGCTCTGTGGGACCTCGCCGGCCGGCACTTCGACGCGCCCATCTCGGCACTGCTCGGCGGGAGCCCCGACCCCGTCCCCGCGTACGCCTCGACGTTCATGGCCGACGAGGAGGACGACGGGCTGAACTCCCCCGAAGCCTACGCCGACTTCGCCGAGCAGTGTTGCGATGACGGCTACCCCGGGTTCAAGATCCACGGGTTCGGCGACCCCTCCCGTGATATCGAGATCTGTCGTGCGGTCGCCGAGCGGGTGGGCGGGGAGATGGACCTGATGCTCGACCCGGCGAGCGAGTACGACACCTACGCCGAGACGCTCCGGGTCGGCCGGGTCATGGACGAACTCGACTACTTCTGGTACGAGGACCCGATGGGCGACGGTGGCGAGAGCCTGGAGATGAACCGGAACCTCGCACGCGACCTCGACACGCCGATACTGGGCGTCGAGCACGTCCGCGGGGGTCCGTTCGGTCGGACCGACCACCTCGCACACGACGCGCTCGACATGGTCCGCGCGGAGGCTCACCTCGACTGCGGAATAACTGGAGTGATGAAGATCGCCCACGTCGTCGAGGGGTTCGGCCGCGACGTCGAACTCCACGTCGGCGGCCCGTCGCATCTCCACTGCATGAGCGCCATCCGGAACACGAACTACTACGAGCACGCGCTGCTCCACCCGCAGGGGTTCGACTGGATGGTCGACCAGGGGTTCGTCGACTCGCCCGAGGTGGTCGACTCCGACGGACACGTCCCCATCCCCGGCGGCCCGGGCCTGGGCGTCGAGATCGACTGGGACTTCGTGGAACGGCGACAGACGGGCCACGAACTGTTCGACAGCGAGGCGGCGAGCGGGCTACCGTAGGTCGCCGGAGACCGGAGTCGGTCCCGATCCTCCGCGGGGCTCCCCCGACACGTCCTATCGCCCGCCGCCGTAACGTTTGCTCGCCCGCGGCACCCGCCCGCAATCGAGCGATCGTCGAGGCCGCGCCTATAACTCCACGCGGTACTCCTCGATCGTGTCCCGGTTCAGTGTGATCCCCAGGCCGGGACGATCGGGGATCCCGACGTACCCATCGGTGGCGGTGAGGTCCTCCTCGACGAGATCCCACCGGAGCGGGGAGTCCTCGACGCAGTACTCCAGCAGGGGGGCGTTGCGGTTGGCCGCGATGAGCTGGAGGTTGGCGGCGACGATGACGTCCGTGCTGTAGCCGTGAGGGACGAAAGGGATGCCGCGTTCGGCACCGAGCGCCGCGATCTTCTGGAGGTGCGTGATCCCACCCGAGCGGGCGACGTCGGGCTGGAGAACGTCCGGCTTCCCCCGATCGACGAACTCGCGGAAGCCGTAGAGCGTATACTCCTCCTCGCCGCCGGCGATCCGGGTCTCCGTGGCCTCGCTCAGTCGTCGGTAGCCGTCGAGGTTGTCGGCGTAGAACGGCTCCTCCATCCAGTAGAGGTCGTGCGCGCGGTCGAGTTCGTTCGTCCGCTTGATCGCCCCCTTCACGTCCTCCTGCCAGACCATCCCGGCGTCGACCATGATGTCGAACTCCTCGCCGAGCACCTCGCGCGCCGTCCCCACGAGTTCGAGATCGTTTCGCCGATCCCGTCCGAACCCACCCCAGCCGAACTTGATGGCGGTGAACCCCTCGTCGAGCGCCGCCTCGGCCTCGCGGCGCATGTGGTCGGTGTCGGTCGGGTCGTCGGGGAAGAGCGTGCTCGCGTAGGCCCGCACCGAATCGCGGTGCTTGCCGCCGAGGAGCCGGTGGAGCGGCCGGTCGAGGGCCTTGCCCATGATATCCCAGAGGGCCATGTCGACGGCGCTGATGGCCGTGATGGCCGCGCCCTTCCGGCCGTAGAAGTACGTCCGGTCGTACATCTCGTTCCAGAGCACCTCGACGTCGAACGGGTCGCGCCCGACGACGACCTCCTTCAGCCCGGCGCTCTTGTCGTGGCTGACCGGTGCCTCGATTATCGCCTCGACCACCCGTGGGGAGGAGTCGGCTTCGCCGATACCGGTGAGCCCCTCGTCTGTCTCGACCTCGACGATGCAGGCGTCCTGCGAGCTGTCGGCCTTCGTCGACTCGACGGCCGGGAGCGACAGCGTGTGCACGACGACGTCGGTTATCTCCATAGTCCACGCTCGTCGGAGACCGGCATAAACCCGGAGGGGCGATCGATCTTCCACCGCGTCAGTAGCGTGTACTGGCCCCGAAGGGCGGGACGTCCGGGAGTCCCCGTGGCGCACTTCCCGCACGTCCGCCCCGTCCTTTTGTCGGCCGACTCCCTGAGGGCGGCATGGATCGGGGTATCACCCGGCGAGGAGTACTCGCGGGGATCGGAACCGGGGGGATCGCATCGCTCGCCGGCTGTAGCGGACTGTCGCTCCCCGGAAGCGGCGAGCCCGAGGCGGGCGACTGGCCGACGTTCGGGTACGACGCGGCCAACACGGGTGTCTCGCCGGACTCGCCGGGGCCGTCCGGGCCGGGCGTTCGGTGGCGCTTCCCGCTTGACCTCGGCGTCGGCGCGTCGCCGGCGGTCGTCGGCGGGACGGTCTACGTCACCACGCTCCAGGGCACCGCCCACGCGGTCGAGGCGGCGACGGGCGAGGAGGACTGGTGGTTCCGGGCTCCATTCTCCCTCTTCGGCACCCCCGCCGTCGCCGACGGCAGGGTGTACGTGGCCGACGGCGGAGGGGTCCTGCACACGCTGGCCGAGGGGAGCCAGTCGAGCGGGTCGGGGGAGAGCGGGGCCGACGTTCGGCCCGCCGGCGAGGCCCTGTGGTGGGCCGAGGGCGACGCGGGGTTCACCGCCTCGCCGACCGTCGTCGACGGGAGCGTCTATCTCGGGACCTACGAGGGAGACCTGCACGCGTTCGACACGAGCGACGGTACCGGGCGATGGACGGACGTCCTCGGTGACAACGTCGACGTGACACCGGCAGTCGTCGACGGGCTCGTCTACGCCGTCGTCCCGCGGGGCGTCATCTACGCGCTCGACGCGGCGACCGGCGAACGCGTCTGGCAGACCGCCCTCCACGTGGGGGTCACGAAGGACCCGGTCGTCTACGGGGGCTCCGTCTACGTCGGGTCGGCCGATACCAGCAGGTACGGCCACGAGACCCGGCTGTTCGCCCTCGACGCGGCTACGGGCGAGCGGGAGTGGGACCTGCCGCTCGATACCGGTATCAGCGGTTCGCCGGCCGTCGTCGACGGGACGGTCATCGCCGGTACCTGGGGCGGGACCCTGTACGCGTTCGACGCGGACGACGGGACGGAACGGTGGCACGTCGACACCGGCGTCGGTATCACCGCCGCACCCGCCGTCGCCGACGGGAGCGTGTTCGTCGGGACGCTCGATAGCGAACTCCACGCTATCGCCGTGGACGACGGGACCATCCGGTGGACGGTCGAGACCGGTTCCGGCGTGCCACATTCCCCCGCTATCGCCGGCGATGCGGTCTACGTCGCGACCGACGGGCCCGAACTCCTCGCCATCGGCGCGTGACCGTCCGTATCCGCCGGAGCACTTCCCGGTCCACGGACAACGTTTAACCCCCGACCTCCCGTCGCGCCGCCGTGCACCTCACGAACCACACGAAGGACGGACTCGCGGACGGCGGTCGGGTGTTCGGCGCGCGGGCGAACAGTTTCTCGCCGGACCTGGTCGAGGTATACGGCGGACTCGGCCTCGACTTCGCCTGGCTCGACCTCGAACACGGCGGCCCGAGCGCCGAGGACGCGGTGAGTCTGGAACACCTCGTTCGCGCGGCGACCGTCGGCGGCGTCGACCTGATGGTCCGCCTCCCGTCGAACGATCCCTCGACCGTTCGGAAGGTACTCGACACGGGCGTCCGGACGGTGATCGTCCCGCGGGTCGAGACGGCCGATGACGTCCGTCGAGCCGCCCGGGCCGCGTTCTACACCTACGACGACGGGCCGGGCGAGCGGGGGGTCGCTCACGCCCGCGGGTCGTCCTGGGGCGCTGACGTGGACACCGACCGCGAGGACGCGAGCGTCCTCGTCGGCGCGATGATCGAGAACCGGACCGCCGTCGAGAACGTCGAGGAGATCCTCTCGGTCCCCGAGATCGGGTTCGCGTACCTCGGGCCGGGCGATCTCGCCGTCTCGATGGACCATCCCGGCAGGAGTGACCACCCCGAGGTCCGCGAGGCCATCGAGACGTCCAGGAACGCCTGCGTCGAGGCGGGAATTCCCATCGGCGTCTCGGCCACCAGCGTCGAGGGTGCCCGTGCGGCGCTCGACGCGGGCCACCGGATCGTGCGCCTCGGCGACGAGATGGAGGCCGTGCGACGACTGGTCGGCGACAGGCTCGAGGCGGTCACAGGCGGGGACTGACGGGCGAGCGAAGTCGGGCCGTTGTCGACGGATCGCGTTCGGGACTACTTGGACGGCTGTTCGATGACGAGGGAACCGCTCACGCTCGGCGTAGATTTACCACACCCCCTGTCGTGGGTGAGCCGGGATGTACACCGTCCATCCGATCCGCTGTGGCACGCTCGACCTCCCGAAGACGATCCTCACCTACATGCTCGACGAGGGCGTGACGGTCGCCTCGCCGGTGGTCGTCCTCCTCCTGCTGCCCGAGGACCCGGACGATCCCGTCGTCGTCGTGGACGCGGGGGCCGAACACGGGGAGGCCGCCGGACGTTCGATACCGGACGGCGGCCCGGATCCCATCCGCGAGGGGCTGGCCGAACACGGCGTCGACCCCGGCGACGTCGACTACCTCGTGCTGACCCACCTGCACCACGACCACGCCGCCAACGTCGACCTCTTCCCCGGGAGCGAGGTCCTCCTCCAGCGCACCGAACTGGCGGCGGCGCGGGACCCGCTGCCGCCGCTGCGCCGGGCGTACCTCGACGAGCACGTGGCGGCGCTCGACGACGCCGACCTCACGCTCCTCGACGGCGGCTACCGCCTCGCCCCGGGCCTCGAACTGCTCCACACGCCGGGCCACACCGAGGGGATGCAGTCGGTGGTGGTCGAGACGGCGGGGGCGAAGCACGCCCTGGCCTGTGACCTGATCTACTGCCGGCAGAACCTCCGGCCCGGCGTGACCGAGATACGGGACGTCGACGGGGAGCGCATCGAGGTGACACCGGTCGAGCACGACCCGCCGTACGTTCCTCCGGGGCTCCACGTCGACGTCGCGGCGTGCTACGAGAGCGTCTCCCGGCTACGGGAACGCGTCGGCCCGGACGGCGTGCTACTGGGTGCACACGACCCGGAGCTGCTCGACGGGGCCTTTCCGCGAGCGTAGCCGGTGCTCGGCGGCGTGCACGCCGAAAGAATTTGGATCCGGTCGTCTCCGCCGATCGCGAGGCGACCGTCTCAGACCGGCGAGGTCCGATCCTCGACCTCGTAGAGACCGTAGCCGAGCGCGACCACGGCACCGACCGCGAACAGCAGCGCGTAGAACACCTCCGCGCCGGTCGTCCACACTCCCTCGTTGAAGTGGAAGTAGCTGGCGGCGGCCACGGCGACGGCCGCGAGTACCCACGCCTGCCAGACGTCAGCGGCGGCGTCGAGAGGTCCCTCGGCATCGGGGCCGGTCGATTCGACCTCGCTACCGCTGTCGCTCTCCTCGCGAAGCGCGTAGTCGTCCATGACAAGTCGCCTCCACCGGGCTGAGTGCCCGGAGTCCTTAAAGAGTGGTGCTTGCGAACCTCAGAGCGGCTCCAGCGGTTCCTGTCCGGGAGCCATGTGTTCGGCCACGACGTCGTAGTCGAGGTCGATACCCAGGCCCGGCTCCTCGGGGACGACGACCGCGCCGTCGTGGATCACCGGGTCGTCGCCGGTGTGCATGTCGTCCCACCACTCGACCTCCCGGGCGTGCCACTCCAGGGCGAACGCCCCCGGTACGGTGGCGCAGGCGTGGACGCTCGCCATCGTCCCGATGGGGCTGGAGATGTTGTGCGGGGCGACGGGGATGTCGAAGGCGTCGGCGAGTGCGGCGATCTTCCGGAGCTCGAGGAGGCCGCCGCACTTCTGGATGTCCGGGGCGACCAGGTCGATGGCCTGCCCGGTCAGGAACGGTTCGAACCCCTCGAACCGCGTGATGTTCTCGCCGGCCAGGATGGGCGTGCTCGTGCTCTCGGTCACCTTCCGGTGGGCGTCGACGTTCTCCGGAGGGACCGGATCCTCGATCCAGTCGAGTTCGTACGGCTCGACCTTGCGGGCGATCTTCGTCGCCGTCTCGACCGAGAAGTTCCAGTGGAGGTCGAACCCGAGCGTCGGCTCGGACCCGATGGCCTCGCGGACCGCCTCGACGATGTCGACCTTGTGCTGGATGGCGTCGGTCGAGAGCCGCCGGGTCGCGGTGTCGGCCGGCTCGACCTTCACGTCGAGGTCGAACTTCAGCGCGTCGAACCCCTCGTCGACGACCTCCTCGGCCGCCCGCGCGTACGACTCCGGCGTGTAGATATCGCGGGGCTCGGCGTCCGCGGCGGCCGCCAGGTTCTCCCCCGCGTGACAGTCAGCGTAGATCTGTACCTCGTCGCGGTACTTCCCGCCGAGGAGCTGGTAGACCGGCAGTCCGGTGACCTTCCCCGCGATGTCCCAGCAGGCCGTCTCGATCCCGCTCACCGCCGCCTGGGAGTAGCCGAGCGACCCGCCGAGCCCCGAGACGAGCTGGGTCATGTGCTCGACGAGCCGATCGACGTCGAGCGGGTTCTGGCCCACGAGCCCGGGTTCGAGGAACTCGACGTACTCGCTCGCCGGGCCGGGGAACGCCTCGCCGAGCCCGTAGACGCCCGCGTCCGTGCGGACCCGGATGAGATTCCACGGGAAGTTACCCTCGACCACCACGCAGTCGATCCCGGTTATCTCGACGTCCCGCTCCTCGGTTCGGTTCTGGGGGCCGTCGCTCAGATCGCGCCAGCCGACCCCGCCGATCATGTCCGATACGAACTGTCGGTACTTCGAGTCGGGCATATACGAGCGGGCGTGCAGCCGGACACCTGATAGGTGTTGGCATCGGAGAGGTTCCCGCACGTTCGAACACGAGCGGGCCGAAGCGAGCAGGGTGTGCCTCCTCCCGCCGTGAACCGAGCGTGACGACGGTTACTCGACCCGCTCGACCGTGTCGCCGACCCGTATCTCGCCGCTCTCCTCGACGTCGGCTCGGAGCCCGCCGCGGTGTGTCAGTGCCGCGACCACGCCGTCGGCCGTCAGCGATTCGAGGTGGTCGCACGGCTCGCAGAGCCTGATTCCACGGCAGACGACCTCCCCGATCCGGAACCGCTCGCCGACGAGGTGGTTCAGCGCCACGCCACGCGTCGTGACGTTGCGCCGGTGTTCGCCGGGAGCGAGGTCGATCCCCGACTCGCGCTCGATGGCCGCGACCGACTCCCGCTCGACGAGCGTGAGCTCGTTCCCGCCGGCCGACGCCCCGGAGAACGTCCCCTCGGCGTCGAAGTACCGGTCGCCGCGCAGTCCCCGCCCCGCGACCGCCTCGACGGACTCGCGGGGTTCCATCGGCTCGGTCGCCTCCCTCGCGACGTGTATCGACGCTATCGTCCCGTCCATGCACCCCGGTCGCCGGGGGGTGTCCTAAGGCTTTCCGAGGCCCCGGGTGAAGCGCCAGGGCGGTCGAAGACGGAGCTACTCGTAGGTACGCCCGCCGACCGCGTTGTCCTCGATGTAGTCCCAGTCGTACTCGACGCCGAGACCGGGCCCGTCGGGGACGGGGAACGTCCCGTCGTCCTCGATGGCCTCCAGCCGGTCGGTGTAGTCCTCGTACACGGGGGGTTCGGCGTGGGGCGGACCAGAGGTGGGGCCGACCAGCCCGAGCTCGTAGTAGTTGGAGTTCCGGCTCGCGGCCATCAGGTGGCGGTGTGCGGGTCCGGGGAGGTGGTACTCGACGTCGAGGCCGAGCCCCTCGGCGATCCGGGCGATCTTGATCGCGCCCGTGATACCGCCGTCCCACTCCGGGTCGGCGCGGAGGAAGTCCGTCGCCTCCGCGGCGGCGAAGTCGGCGTGTGGTTCGAGGTCCCTGACGAGCTCGGTCAACAGCAGGGGCGTGTCGAGTGCCTCCCGGAGCTTCCGGTAGGCGTGCTGTGAGCTCCCGCCGCTGCCGATGGGGTCCTCGTACCAGTAGAACCCCTGCTCGTCGCAGGCCCGACCGACCCGGAGGGCGTCGGCGAACGTCTCGTACTGGCTGACCGGATCGAGCATCAGGTCCATCTCGTCGCCGACCCGTTCGCCCACCGCGCGAACGCCCTCGACCTCCCTACCTATGTCGCGGTCGTCGATCCCGCCGACGGGGTGCATCTTGAACGCCGGATACCCCAGATCCAGACACCGCTCGGCGAAGTCGGCGTACGCCTCGGGCGAGTCCAGCCCCGTCTCGCTGCCGAAGTAGCTCGACGCGTACGCTGGGAGCCGGGTACGGTAGGTTCCGAGGAGTTCGTGGATGGGGGCGTCGTGGTACTTCCCGGCGAAGTCCCAGAGCGCGATGTCGATCGGTCCGATGCCCATCCGGTCGTACTTCCGGAGCGCGCGCTTGAGTTCGCTCCAGTGGCGCTCACGATCCAGTGGGTCCTTCCCGACGAGGTAGTCCGCGACCATGTTCACCTGCGCGAACGCGGGCGGGTTCCCGCCCACGTACTCGCCGGCGATCCCCTCGTCCGTCTCGATACGGATGGCGTAGGTGGTCCGCTCGTGGGTGTTCCCCGGGAGGTAGACCATGTCGAACCCCTTCGGGTTGTTCCCGGCGTCCTCGACGGGGTAGGTGAACTCGACGGTCTCGATCCCGGTGATGGTGGGTGTCACACCCGTTCGTCCCCGGGGAGGGTCATGGTGGTTTGGGTGATCCGGCCACCCACAGGAGCGGACCCCGATCCGTCCGGGCGTGAGGTAGTTTTATCCGGCCCCCGGGGGGAAGGGGGCACGATGCGACTCAGTGACGTCTCCGCACACACGCTGTCCTCGCCGATCGACCCGCCCCAGGAACGCCACTTCCTCGGCGGTTCTCGTCGACTGCTCAAGCGCGACGCGATCTTGGTGGTCGTCGAGACGACCGACGGCGCGGTCGGGTACGCCCCCGCCGGCGCGTCGAGTTCGGCGATGCGGGAGTACTTCGACGACGCCTCCCACAGCGACTTCGCCGGCCTGGTCGAGGAGGAGGTCGCACCGCACGTCCTCGGCGAGGAGATCGAGACCGCCGCCGACCTCCACGCGCTGGTCGACGAGGCCGGGCTCCCCCCGTTCCTCGAATCCCAGGCCGCCGCACCCCTCGACGTCGCGTTCTACGACCTCCTCGGCAAGGAGCGGGGCGCGCCGGTGTACGACCTGCTGGCCGACGGCGGCGACGTGACGACCGAACTCCCCCTCTACGCGAGCGCCGGGATGTACATGGAGCCCGAGGGGTACGCCGAGCAGGCGAAGGCCATCCAGGATCGCGGGTTCGGCGGCTACAAGTACCGACCCGGGATCGGGATCGAGGAGGACCTGCGGACGCTCGAACTGATCCGGGAGGCCGTCGGCCCGGAGATGGACGTGATGATCGACGCCCACACGTGGTGGAAGCTCCGGGATCACTCCTACTCCTTCGAGGAGGTGGTCGACCTGGTGAACCGGATGGCCGAGTTCGACCCCTACTGGCTGGAGGAGCCGGTCGAGCCCGCCGACTACGACGCCTACACCCGCCTCGCCGAGGAGGTCGACGTGCCGCTGGCGGGCGGCGAGAGCGAGGAGACGCCCGCGGGGCTGGTCACGCTCGCCGAGACCGGTGCCGTCTCGTTCCTCCAGGGCGACGTCCGGCACCACCGCGGGTTCACGGGCTGCTGGGAGGCGGTCGAGGCCTGCGTCGGCCGCGACGTGACGTACGTCCCCCACCAGTTCGGCACACAGCTCGGGCTGGCGGCGAACGCCCACCTCACCGCGGCCGCCCCCGGGTCCGAGCTCCTCGAGTGTCCCGTCTTCGGCGACGACACCGCCGGGATGTACCCGTTCCCGCTGGCCGAGGAGATACTGGTCGACCCTCTCGACGTCTCGGACGGAACGCTGACGGTCCCCGACGGCCCGGGGCTCGGCGTCGAGGTCGACGTGGACGTCCTCGATCGCTACCCCCACATCGAGGGACCCTGGACGGAGTTCCACTACGACGAGGACTGATAGGGGTTATCGTGGCCGACCGGAGGATTTCGACCCGCCGACACGGGTCGAGGAGCGTGGCCTCGGGACGAGAAGGGGTGACCAACTACGGTAACCCCTAGAGCGGGTCGCACGGAACCCGCCCGCACTCACCCCTACAATGCATACTGTTATCACCCCACAATGCGAACACGAGAGGGGTATCCACCAATGGGACTGACCGACTCGCTCAGGCGCCTGATGGGCGGCGACAGCGACACGGAGGAGGGACCGCTCTACGAGTGCTCGACCTGCGGCCGACAGTACGAGGAGCAGCGGCGACTGTGTGTGGACTGTAACAGCCGCGTCCAGGAAGTGACCCCGGCCTAACCGACGGTCGGCGTCCCCGTCACCGTGTCGTGCACAATCACTTATCACCACCGGGGTGGGACGGGGGATATGCAGGTCCGTTCGGTAGCGGCGATACCACTCTCACACCCCCTAGAGGAGGGTCGGTCGTTCGGCCACGCGAGAGGGCTAGCGACTGCGCGTAGTGCGACGCTGGTCCGCGTCGAGACGGCGGACGGGACTGTCGGGTGGGGCGAGGCGCTCGCGCCGCCGCGGTCGGTGGCGACCGTCGTCGACGAGGTCGTCTGCCCGCACGTCGAGGGGCGGGACCCCCACGAGATCGAGACGCTCGCGGAGCGGCTCTACGCCGGCGCGTACCACGTCGCCCGCGGTGCGCTGACCCAGTGTGCGCTCTCGGCCGTCGACATCGCGCTATGGGATATCCTGGGGAAGGAGGCCGGCGAACCGATCTATCGACTGCTCGGGGGCGACGGGAGCCGGGAGATCGTCCCCTACGCCTCGACGGCGTACATCACCGAGTGGGGCGAGGACCCGGCCGAGTCGATCCGCGAGGCGGTCGACGAGGGGTTCGCCGCCGCGAAGCTCAAGATCGGCCGCTCGGTCGAGGACGACGTCGAGCGGGTCGCGGCGGCCCGGGAGGTCATGGGCGACGACGCGCGGATCATGGTCGACTGCAACGGGAACTACCGCCCGAAACAGGCGGTCCGCTCGGCGGAGGCGCTGGCCCCCTACGACCTGACGTGGTTCGAGGAGCCCATCCCGCCCGAGGACTTCGAGGGGTATCGCTACCTCCGTGAGCGCGTCGACGTCCCGATCGCGGCGGGAGAGGCCCACTACAGCCGCTTCGAGTTCGACCGGCTCCTCGACGTCGTCGACGTGGTCCAGCCGGACCTCTGTCGTGCGGGCGGGTTCTCCGAGTCGCGGGTGATCGCCAAGCTCGCCACGACGCGAAACGTCGCCGTCAGACCGCACGTCTGGAACGCCGGCGTCGGGGTCGCGGCGGCCCTCCAGTACGCCGCGAGTCTCCCCGCCTACCCGCACGTCGAGAACGAGCCCGGGCCGTTCCTGTTCGAGTTCGACCGCTCGCCCAACCCCCTGCGCGACGAGCTGCTCGAGGAGCCGTTCGACCCGACGGGTGGCACGCTGGAGGTCCCCAGCGAGCCTGGGCTCGGTGTGACCGTCGACGAGGACGCCGTCGAGCGCTACCGGGTGGAGCGATGACCGACACGATCCGCGTCCGGGCGGACGACCCCGTGGGGCGCATCGCCCCCGAGATCTACGGCCACTTCGCCGAACACCTCGGCCGCTGTATCTACGGCGGCCTCTGGGTCGGCGACGACGACCGCGTGGAGACCGAGGACGGCGTCCGGACGGACACGCTCTCGCTGCTCTCCGATCTCGAACTCCCCGTCCTCCGGTGGCCCGGCGGCTGCTTCGCCGACGACTACCACTGGGAGGACGGCGTCGGTCCCCGCGAGGAACGACCGCGCCGCCGGAGCCTCTGGTGGGCCCAGGGCCGCGAGGACGAGTGGGAGGAGTCGAACGCCTTCGGCACCGAGGAGTTCCTCCGCGTCTGCCGCGAGATCGGGGCCGAGCCCTACCTCGCGGGGAACGTCGGGAGCGGTTCTCCGGGGGAGCTGGTCGACTGGGCGGAGTACTGCAACCACGACGGCGACACGGAGCACGCGCGGATGCGTCGCGAGAACGGCCGCGAGGAGCCACACGACGTGCGCTGGTGGGGCGTCGGCAACGAGAACTGGGGCTGTGGCGGCCGGTACGACCCCGAGAGCTACGCGCTGGAGTACCGCCGATACGCGAACTACCTCCGGGCGTTCGAGCGCGTGCTCGGCGAGCGATGCCTGGAACTCGTCGCCTGCGGGGACAACGACCCCGACTGGAACCGGCGGTTCATGGAGACGCTCGGCGAGAGCGGGGCCATCGCCGAGATCGGCGGCTACGAACTGCTCGATCACCTCTCCGTCCACCGCTACTACGAGGCCGGCGACGCGGTCGACTTCGACGAGGAGGAGCACTTTCGACTACTCGCCCGCGCGGGCGAGGTCGGCCGGGACGTCGACCGCGCCGCACAGGTGATAGAGGAGTTCGTCCCGCCGGGGAGCGTCGGGGTCATCGTCGACGAGTGGGGCGTCTGGCACCCCGAGGCCGTCCCCGCGAACGGCCTCGAACAGACCGGGACGGTCCGCGACGCCCTCTCAGCGGCCGGCGTCCTCGACGACCTGAACGCCCGCGCGGACGTGGTGACGATGGCAAACCTCGCACAGACGATCAACGTCCTCCAGTGTCTCGTCCGGACGGACGAGACCGACGCCTGGCCGACGCCGACCTACCAGGTGTTCGACCTCTACCGGCCGCACATGGGGAGCGAAGCGCTCCGGACGGACGTCGAAACGGACGGGCGGGAGGTCGCGGTCGACGGGGATACCGAGGAGGTCACCCTGCTCAGCGCGTCCGCTTCCCGGAACGAGGTGGGCGTCTTCGTCACGCTGAGCAACCGGGCGCTCGACGCCCGCGAGGTCCGCATCGAACTGGAGACCGATCCCGGTACCGCGAGCGCGAGGGGCGCGTTCGACGGACAGGCACCCGAGAGTCACGCGACGGCCGAGGACGCGGAGGACTTCGCGCCCGTCGAGCGGTCGGTCGATCTCGACGGGGCGACCGCCGCGGTCGAGGTTCCCGCGGCCTCCGTCCTCGCCGTCGAGTTCGAGGGATAGTGGGGGCGGTCGGGGCCAGCTATATCAGCCCGGCCCGAGCGGGCGGGGTATGCAGTTCGCCACCTCGCAGGACGTCCTCGGCTGCGACAAGGTGACCGGGATCGAGCGCGCCGCGGAGCTCGGCTTCGACGGCGTCGAACTGGTCGTCCCCGACGGGATACACCGCGTGGACGAGGAATCGGGGATGGTGCTCGACCTCGACGGGATCGACGTCTACGAGGACGACCTCTGGACGCCCGAGGGCAGAGAGCGGGTGCAGGAGGCGGCCGAGAGGCACGAAATCGCCCTGCCCTCGGTCTGTCCGAGCTACCTCAACTGCCGCCCGGGACTGAAATCGAGCGACGAGGCCGAACGCGCGGCCGTCGCCGCCGACGTCGAAGGGTTGATCGAGGCCGCCGCCGACCTCGGGTCGACGGCGATCCTCGTCCCGTTCTTCTACGACGCCGAGATCGAGGACGAGGCCGACCGCGAGCGCGTGGTCGACGCCGTCCGCGACCTCGCCCCGGTCGCCGAGGACGCGGGCGTGACGCTCGCGCTGGAGACCAGCCTGCCCCCCGAGACGGACCGCGCGATGCTCGACGCCATCGACTCGCCCGCGGTCGGCGTGTACTACGATATCGGCAACTCGACGTGGTTCGGTTACGATCCCGCGAGGGAGTTCGACCTGATCGGCGAGTCGGTCGCCTCGATGCACGTGAAGGACTCCGTCGATAGCTCGGGGGACGCGATGCTCGGGGCTGGCGAGGTCGACTTCGAGGGGTTCGCCGTCGCGCTCGACGGGCTCGGATACGAGGGCTGGCTCGTCCTCGAGACCGTCCACCGCGGCGATCCGGTCGCCGACGCGGCGGCGAACCTCGAGTTCCTGCGCGAGGCCGTCGGGCGGCGCTGAACGGGCACGACGACGGCAGTGACCCATCCGACGATTGGCAGTCGAGCGGCCCACTCTCACCCCCTGCCTTTTTACCACACCGCGGATAGACGCGAGCATGACAGCCGACGTCCTTCTCCGGAACGCCCGCATCGTCGACGGGACGGGTGCCCCGTGGTTCCGCGGATCGGTCGCGCTCGTCGACGGGCGTATCGAGGCGGTCGAACGGGGGAGCGCCGCCGCCCCGGACGCGGCCGAGACGGTCGATCTCGACGGCTCCGTCCTGGCACCCGGGTTCGTCGACCTCCACGTCCACTCGGACCTCCGCCTGTTCGAGGAGTCGACGCTCCCGGCGAAGGTCCGCCAGGGGGTCACCACGGAGGTCCTCGGCCAGGACGGCTTCTCGATGGCACCGATCTACCGCGAGGGCGGCGCGACCGAGTGGGAGGAGCACCTCAGCGCCCTGAACGGGACGACCGGGCGCGAGTGGACCTGGGGATCGGTCGGCGACTACCTCGACGCCATCGAGGAGTCGGGGACCGCTCAGAACTTCGGGACGCTCGTCGGCCACGGGACGGTCCGCTTCGAGGTTCTCGGGCTGTCGGAACGCGCTCCGGACGAAAGCGAACTCGAGGCGATGGCCGACCTCGTGACCGAGGCACTCGACGAGGGAGCGCTCGGGTTTTCGACCGGACTCGTCTACCCGCCGCAGGTCAATTCGGATACCGAAGAGGTCCGGACGCTCGCGGAGCGACTGGGGCCGTACGGCCGGCCGTTCGTCGCCCACATCCGTAGCGAAGGGGCGGGGATCTGGGAGGCGCTCGACGAGTTCGCCGACGTGGGAGCCGAGGCGGGCGTGCCGGTCCACCTCTCGCACTACAAGCTCTCGGGGCACGCCCAGCACGGGAAGGCCGACCGCGCCAACGCCTTCATCGAGGCCTGCCGCGAGCGGGGGATCGACTTCACCGCCGAGCAGTACCCTTACACCGCGGGCAACACGGTCCTCTCGGCGGTTCTACCGCCGTGGGTCCACGCCGGGAGCCGAGAGGAGACGATGTCGCGACTCCGCGACGAGGGAGCCCGCGAGCGGATCAGACGCGACATCGAGGAGTGGCGCATCGACGGCTGGAACAACAACGCCGGGGCGATCGGCTGGGAGAACGTCGAGGTCACCGACGTCGCCGAGGGGCCCAACAAGGGCTACGAGGGGATGCGCGTGAGCGAGATCGCCGACGAGCGCGACGTCCACCCCGTCGACACGGTCTGTGACCTCCTCGTCGAGGAGGAGATGGCGGTCAACATGTTCGTCCACGCGATGAGCGAGGCGGACGTCCGGGCGATCATGGCGAACGAGCGGGTCGCCGTCGCTTCGGACGGACTGTTCGGTGGCCGGCCCCACCCCCGGGTGTACGGCACCTTCCCGCGGGTGCTCGGTCGGTACGTCCGCGAGGAGAACCTCCTCACCCTGGAGGAGGCGGTCAGGAAGATGACGTCGCTCCCCGCACGTATCGTGGGGCTGGAGTCGAAGGGGCTCGTCCGGGAGGGGATGGACGCCGACATGACCGTCTTCGACCCGCTGGTCGTCGGTAGCGACGCCGACTACGACGATCCGGCGCGGTACCCCCGTGGTATCGAGCACGTCCTCGTCGACGGCGAGTTCGTCATCCGGGACGGGTCGGTGACCGGCGAGACGCCCGGGACGGCGCTCAGAGCCTGAGCATCCGAAGTATTCCGGACCACCCTGTCCCGGTTCCGGCACCGCACGTGAACTGGTTACCGGGCCCCGCGCGGCGTTTGTCCTCCGGCCGGGACGGGAGACATCCCTCGACGATGACCACGAGCCGACGGCGACGTCCGCACGATCGGATCCCTCGGTCACGTGATGGACTGTCCAACCGGCGTCACTGGATGTCGGGCGGATCCGATCCACGTCACCCGGTGTCGATAAACCGTCGGACGTAGACGGCCGTCACGACCACCGTGATGGCCGCGAGCGACGCGGAGACGGCCGCTCCCCGTCCGAAGTCGAGGTAGAGGATACCGACCTCGTAGACGTAGAGCGCGATCGTCCGGGTCCGGAAGATCGGGCCGCCGTCGGTCAGCACCCACACCGCGGAGAACGCCTGGAACGCGGACGCCCAGAGGAGCAGGACGACCGTGGCCACGTACGGCCGGAGCTGCGGGAGGGTGACGTGACGGAACATCTGACCCGTCGTGGCACCGTCTATCCTGGCCGCCTCGTACAGCCGGGTGGGGATGCCCTGCCGCCCGGCGAGGAACACGAGCAGCGCGAGCGGCATCCTGACCCACCCGTCGATGAAGGCCACGAGCGGGAGCGCCAGCCACCCGATCTGGAGATAGGCGATCGGCTCGGTCACGAGCCCGAGATCCATCAGCACCGCGTTCAGGAGCGCGGCCTCCTCGTCGGCGAGCACCGTACGCCACGTGAGGGCGGCGATGGACACCGGGACCGCCAGCGTGGCCGTGAGGCCGGCAAGGTAGGCCGCCCGGAGCCGACGACGACGGACGCGGTTGAGCAGTAGCGCGAAGAAGAGCCCGCCGGTGAACGACACCGAGAACGACCCCAGGCTGTAGAGGAGGGTCCGGCGCAGGCTCCCCCAGAAGTCACTGGACGTGAGCACCCGCCCGTAGTTGTACGCCGGGTCGATGCGGTGTTCGAGCCCGGGGACGGTCACCCACATCGACTGGTAGAGCATCCAGAGCAGGGGGTAGACGAACAGGGCGAGCAGTACGAGGAGGGGGATACCGAGCATGACCGCCACGGCGTGGTCGTCCCCGATCCGCCGCAGACGACGACGCAACCCGTCGTATCCCGTATCCACCTCCCGTCCGCCGTCCGAGCCCATCCGGTCGCATCGCCGGGGGCACGGTGTAAAGTGTTACCGTTCGATGAGGCGTTCTCCGGTACGTCGGGGGCGAACCGGACGCCTCCGGCGACCGCGGGGGCGTCGGGATTCATACGGGCGGTTGTAGTCTTTTACCGGTGATCGCCGATCCCGTCCGGGCGATCACCGGAAAGTCGTTACAACCGTCCGTATCAGTACTCGGTGATGACCTCGATCCCCTGGGTCTCGAAGTCGGTCATCGCCTCCAGACGGTCGTTGAGGTCGTCGAGGGAGACCCGCTTCGAGACGAGGTCGGCAGGATGAATACGGTCGTGCTCGACCATGCTGAATATCTCGTCGTAGCGGGTCGGCTGCATGCCGTAGGAGCCGATGAACTCGAGCTCCTTGCGGACCATCTCGTCGGTCGGCAGCGAGACGTGGCCGCCCTCCTCCTTCGTCGTGAGTCCGATCTGGACGTGCTGGCCGAAGTAGTCGAGCGAGGCGACCGAGTTCTGACACGTCTCGGCGATGCCGAGCGCGTCGACGGAGACGTCTGCCCCGCCGTCGGTGACGTCGCGCACCTCCTTGGGCACGTCCTCGACGTCGCGGGCGTTGACGGTCGCCACCGCGCCGAGGTCACGCGCCAGGTCGAGTTTCTCGTCGTCGAGGTCGACCGCGACGACGTTCCCGCCGAGCGCCGTCGCGACGTCGACCGCCGAGAGGCCGATGCCGCCACAGCCGTGGACGGCCACCCAGTCCCCGGCCGAGACGTCCGCGCGGTGGGCCAGGGCGTGAAAGGAGGTCATGAACCGGCAGCCTAGTCCAGCCATCTCGACCGGGTCGACCCCGTCGGGGAGCATGCTGAGGTTCACGTCGGCCCACGGCGAGTGGATCTCCTCGCCGAACGCCCCCGGGACGGACTCGTGGAACCCGAGCGACGGGCCGTTCTCGCAGACGTGGGTGTGGCCGTTGCGACAGCGCGAACAGCTCCCGTCCGCGATGCGGAAGGGGACGACCACCTCGTCGCCCTCCCGGAACTCCTCGACTTCCTCTCCCACTTCGATCACCGTGCCGGCCGGCTCGTGGCCCATAACCTGGCCGATGAGGTCCATCCCCTGGTAGTCGCCCTGCCAGCCGTGCCAGTCGCTCCGGCAGATGCCGCAGGTCTCGACGTCGACCACGACGCCGTGTTCGGCCGCGCTCGGGCGCTCCACGTCCGTGATGTCGAGCGGTTCGCCGTACTCCCGCAGGACTGCTGCGCGCATACCCTCGTCTCGGTAGTCCGTAACATAAACGGTGGGGGTGGGTGGCCCGGGTGGCGGCGTCGAGTGCCACCGGACCCTCCGTGGCGGAAGAGTTTAGTCGGGGCCTGACGGACCGCGGGCCGTGTCGAACACGAAACGGAACCGCCTCAGAGAGCGGATCGAGAGCGACGAGATCAGTATCGGGACGCGGATGCAGAACCAGTGGCCGGGACTCCTCGAGATACTCGGACAGACCGAGCGGTTCGACTACGTGGAGTTCCTCGCCGAGTACGCGCCGTACGACCTGCGTGACATGGAGAACATGGCGCGGGCGGCCGAACTGTCCGACCTGTCGATGATGATCAAGGTCGACGCCGAGTCGCGGGCGTTCACGGCCCAGCGCGCGATGGCCGCCGGCATCCAGAACATCCTCTTTGCCGACGTCCGGACCGTCGAGGACGCACTGGAGGCGGTCGCCGCCGTCCGGCCCGAACCGGAGTGGGACAACGGCGTCCGCTCCGACCGGCGAAACGGCTACGTCGGCGGCTACGCCTCGCCCGGCGAGGTCGTCGAGTGGTGCGAGGACGCCGTAATCGCGATCATGGTCGAGAAGGAGGAGACCGTCGAGAACCTGGAGGAGATCCTGGAGATCGGCGAGATCGACATGGTGCAGTTCGGCCCCGCGGACTACTCGCTCAGCATCGGCAAGCCCGGCGAGTACGACGCCCCCGAGGTCAAGGAGGCCGCACAGACGACCATCGACACCGCGCTCGACATGGGCGTGGCCCCGCGCGCCGAGATCAACCACCCCGAGGAGGCCGCCGACTACCTCGACCGGGGCGTGCGGGACTTCAACCTCAGCACGGACACCCGCGTCATCAACAACTGGTACAACGAGCACGTCGGTCGGCTCGAAGAGGAGGTCTCGGACTTCTCGCGCTGAGCTGAACTCGCGGTTCCGGTTCCCCCGATTAGCCCCGGAACGAAGGGGAGTAGCTCTCCTCGGGGAGTGCCTCGCCGGTGACCGTCTCGTAGGCCGGCGGGTTCAGCACGTTGATCGGCGACTCTCCGTTCTTGAGGTTCACTATCGACTCGGCCATGAGTTCGTGCATGTGCCTGACGGCGTCGTGGGTGACACCCGCGACGTGGGGCGTGAGGTGGATGTCCTCGATGTCGAGTAGCGGGTTCCCCTCGACGTCGGGTTCGCCCTCGAAGACGTCGATTGCGGCCCCCCGGATCTCGCCCGCCTCCAGGGCCGCCGCCAGTTCCTCGTCCGGGTAGATGCCCCCGCGGGAGGTGTTGACGAGGTACGCCGAGTCCTGCATCCGCTCGAAGTCCTCCGTACCGAGCATGTGGTGGGTCTCGCTCGTCAGGGGGACGTGTATCGTGACGATATCCGAGGTCTCGAGCAAGGTGTCGAGGTCGACCTTCTCGACGCCGAGCTCCGCGACCCGCCCCTCGGACATGTAGGGGTCGTACACCTGCGCCTCGAGCCCGTCGGCCCGGAACGCCGAGAGGTTCGAGAGCACCTTCCCGCCGATGAGGCCCATCCCGACGAATCCGAGGGTAGCGCTCTGGAGTTCGAACCCGTAGTTCTCGGGGACGCGCCCCTCCCAGCCGTTCGTCCTGAGTTCGTGCTCCAGCCGGGGGAAGTTGTGGGCACAGGAGATGATCATCCCGGTCGCCGCCTGGGCGGCCGAGGCCGTCGGTCCCTGGGGCGCGTGGGTCGCGATGACGCCGTGTTCGGTCATGGCGTCGAGGTCGAAGTTGTCGTAGCCCGCACCCGAGCGGGTGGCGATCTTCAGCGACTCGACCCCCTCGAGCGACGCACCGTTCAGGGTGTGGGCGTACGAGACGTACGCGTCGGCCCCTTCGAGATCCTCGGGCGTGAGTTCCGGCCCGCGATCGCGCGCGAGGTAGGATATCTCGACGTCGGGGTCCTCGTACAGGGGTTCGAGGCCCTCGATGACCTCCTCTCCGGGCTTGCGTCGATCGTACTCGACGGTGACGTGGAACGTCATGGTGCTGTGGTGGGGACTCCCAAAGCGCCTACAAACGGTTTTCGGTTCTCGACCACGGCGGCGGGTTTCCGACCCCGTGAACGGACCCGCGGGGGTGAACGCCTCGACGTTTTCGTCTCCTCCGCCGACCGAACCCGTCTACCCGAACATCGTGCCGGGGTCGTGGAGGTGCTCGCGCGCCACGTCGTCGTCGAGGTCGATCCCGAGCCCGGGCGTCTCGGGCACCTCGATGTAGCCGTCCTCGATGAGCGGGTCGTCGTGGTCGTGGAGGTCGTCCCACCAGTCGACGTCGCGGGCGTGGTACTCTAGCACGTCGAAGTTGGGGACCGACGCGCCGAGATGGACGCAGGCCATCGTCCCGATGGGGCCACAGACGTTGTGCGGCGAGAAGGCGATGTAGTTCTCCTCGGCGCGGTTGGCGATGGCCCGCGACTCGGCGAGCCCGCCGCACGTGGTCGGGTCGGGGGTGACGATGTCGACCCCGAACTCGTAGAGGAGGTCCTTGAACTCGTGGACGCGGAAGCGGTTCTCGCCGGTCGCGATCGGAACCTCGGACGCGCGGGTCACCTCGCGCTGGGCCTCCATGTTCTCCGGCGGGACGGGGTCCTCGAGCCACATGAGGTCGTACGGCTCGAGCTTCCGGCAGACCCGCTTGGCGCTGTCGAGCGTGTAGTCCCAGTGGATGTCGAACGCGAGGTCGATGTCGTAGCCGATGGCGTCCCGGATGGCCTCGACGGTCTCGCGCTTGCGCTCGATGGCCCCGTTCGACACCCGCCCGTTGTACGGGTCGGGGTGGTTGTCGAACGGCTGGTCGAGGTCGAACTTGAGTGCGGTGAAGCCCTCGTCGACGACCTCCTCGGCGGCCTCGGCGTACGCCTCGACCGCGTAGGCGTCGTCGCTC
The DNA here is from genome assembly GCF_037335815.1 of Salinirubellus litoreus. Classification (NCBI taxonomy): domain Archaea; kingdom Methanobacteriati; phylum Methanobacteriota; class Halobacteria; order Halobacteriales; family Natronomonadaceae; genus Salinirubellus; species Salinirubellus litoreus. The sequence goes on from NZ_CP147841.1 coordinate 3,213,507, forward strand.
GCGGGGGAGTGGTAGCCGTGTTCGAGCGCGAACGCCTCGCCGGCATGACAGTCACAGTAGATGCGGACCTCGTCGCGGTACTTCCCCCCGAGGAGCTGGTAGACGGGCAGGCCGAGTATCTTGCCCGCGACGTCCCAGAGGGCGATCTCGATGCCGGAGGCGGCGGTGACGACCTTTCCGGTCGTCCCGCTGTGGCCCGAGGTCTCCTGGACCATCCGGCGGAACAGCCGCTCGACGTCGAGCGGGTTCTCGCCGATGAGGAACCGCTTCATGTACTCCATGATATCGGTGACACCCCCGCCCCGGTAGGACTCGCCGACGCCGACGACGCCAGCGTCCGTGTGGACGCGGACGAGGTTCCACTCGAAGTTGCCCTTGATCACGCAGGTCTCGATGTCCGTAATCTCCACGTCGCGGCCCTCGCCGCGGTTGGTCGCGTGGTTGGAATAGTCTCTCATCGCGGTATGGTAGTCGTTTACGGGGGGTGTTGTATGCGTTTGGGTTCGGGTGTCGAGGGGGGAGGGGGAGCGGAAATACGGGTAGGAGTGAGCGCTCACGCCCCGGTCCTCCCCGGACGAACACGACCAGGGACCGAAGCCGGGGTTTTTGTCCCTCACCCGGAAGCAGGACGTATGGCCGGTGAGCTGGTCCTCGTCCTATTCGTCTGGGGGATGGTCGCGTTCGCCGTCGCCATCGACGCGAGCAGACGGGGTCACCACGGCGGATTCTGGGCCGTCCTGACCCTGTTCACCGGTCCCTTCGGTGCCCTCCTCTACGGACTGGTCGCCCTGGTGACGAACGGTCGGCCCGATGACGGGCCGGAACCGGAGCCGGAGCCGATCCGCGTCTGTCCCGCCTGCTCGTCGGAACACGACGATTCGTCGAACTACTGTGGCGAGTGTGGGGCCGAGCTCGGGTCCGAGCACGAACGCCCGGTCGGACGGCGGCTCATGACCGGGTCGAGGCGGTACTGCAACAACTGCAGGTCCGAGGTCGGCCGCGAGGCGGACACGTGCCCGAGCTGCGGCGCTGTCTTCTGAAAGGACCGTCTATCTCCGTCCTCTCCTAACCCCGTCCGTCCCGCGTGAGGGCGAGACGGACCGAAATCGCTCTAGATCCGGTACTCCTCGAGCGCGTCGCGGTCGAGTGTCACGCCGTGGCCGTGACGGTCGGGGATCTCGATGGCCCCGTCCTCGGGCGTGAGGGGGTTGTCGACCACGTCGTCGAAGGATTTGACGTCCGAGTCGCGGTAGAAGTACTCCGCCCAGAGCGCGTTCTCGGTGGCCGCGAGCAGCTGGACGTGGAGGTCCCAGTTGTAGTGGGGGGCGACGGGGACGTCGAACGAGGCGGCGGTGTTGGCGACCTTCAGCCACTCGGTGACGCCGCCGACCACCGTGACGTCGGGCTGGACGATCTCGACCGCCCCCTCGCGGAGGAGTTCGGCGAAGCCGTAGCGCGAGAACTCGAGTTCGCCCGCGACGACCGGGTAGTCGAGCGCCTCGTTGACCTCCCGCATCAGGTCGACGGAGTCGGGCATCACCGGCTCCTCGATGAAGTAGGGGTCGTACTCGCCGAACGCCCGGCAGGCCCGGACCGCCTCCTGCTTGTTCTTCCACTTGCCGTTGGCGTCCATCAGGAGCGTCCGGTCGGGGCCGATGGCCTCGCGGACGGTCCGGACCCGCTCTACCTCCTCCTCGACGGAGAGCCGACCGACCTTCATCTTCACGACGTCGTGGCCGCGGTCGACGTAGGTCTCCATCTCCTCGCGGAGCCCCGAGAGCCCCTTGCCCTCGCGGTAGTATCCGCCCGAGGCGTACGCCGGTATCGGCTCGGTACCGCCGCCGAGGAGTTTGGCGAGGGACATCCCCGCGGCCTTGGCCTTGATGTCCCAGAGCGCGAGGTCGACACAGGAGATCGCCCGGACCAGAACGCCCTTGCGTCCGATCTGGACCGTCCCGTCGAACATCTCGCGCCAGAGACGCTCGGTGTCGCGGGGGTCCTCGCCGACCAGCATCGGCTCGAGGAGATCCGAGACCGCGTCGGCGACCAGTGGCGCGCCACCGTAGCCCAGCGAGTAGCCGAGCCCCTCGTGGCCCTCGTCGGTGCGCACGTAGACGATGGCGTGATCGCGTCGTTCGAGTGTCCGCGTCGCGAACGACACGGGGCTGTCCAGCGGTATCGAGATCGGAAACGCCTCTACCTCCGTTATCTCCATGTGTGCTCGTCGCACACGGACCTGGTTGAAAGCCTTTTCCGTCGACCGGGGGCCCACCCGCCGCTGACGGGTTCAGACGGGCCGGTCGGCCGCGCGCCGGAGGGCGTCGCGCGTGGCCAGAAGCTCGTCCGTCCCCCGTGTGTCCCGCTCGATACGCCGGGTGAGCGCCGTCGCGATCGCCGCCTCGGCCTCGTGGAGGTTCGCCTCGATTCGATCGGCCCGGGCCGCCTGCGCCGATGTGAGCGACCCGTCCCGCGCCTCGGAGAGCAGGTCGCGCACGTCCTCGCTCATCCGTAGCGACTGCTGGCCGTGCTCGACCAGTCGGGTGGTGTTGTTCGACTCCCACCTGACCTCGACGGCCTCCTCGCCGAGCGCACCGACGAGGAACCCCGCCTTCGAGAGGGCCGCGTCCGTCCCCGAGACGCCGGGGACGACGTCGGCCCGGGCGTCGATGGTGACGAGCACCGCCTTCTCCCCCGAGGTGTACGCGTCGGCCGGGTAGGCCCCGTTCACGATGGCACCGGCACCGACGACGAGGAGCGCGACGAGGAACACGCCCAGGAACACGCGGGGGGCACCCTGGACCCGGTCGGGGCGGCGAAGCGGGTTGTTCGTCCGGTCGGTCAGCGAGTGGGATCGCACGGATTCGATGACGTCGACGAGCCGTCGGGTCCGCTTCGAGGCCCCGGTCACCGCGAGGTGGCCATGACGGGTCAGACGGACGAACGAGCTGTGAAAGCCCGCGTGGGTGACGATCAGCCCGTCGCCGTCGCTGAACTCCTCGTGACGTACCCCGTCGAAACCCTCCGCGTCGCGGACCGCGTCGGCGATGGCCGCCAGCTCGGCGTCCGGGTCATCGACCCTCGACTCGGAGACGTACGTCGCGTCGCGCTGTCCGTCGCCCGATCTGACGGCCCGCAACTGTCGCCAGCCGCGCCGCGTCCAGAGCTTCCCGTGTGCCAGGACCGTCGGTAACACCATCACCACGAGCGCCAGCGCCGCGGCCACCGCGAACGAGACCCACCCAGGATACCGAAGGAGGGCCCAGCCGCTCGCCACCAGGAGGAGTACCCCACCGCCGAGCGAGAGGCCCCTGAGTTTGTTCATGGTCAGCGCCGGAGGAACGTCCGTTTGATACGCCCGAACAGTCCCGTCTCGCGGGCCGCGAGCTCCTGTTCGACGAGATCCCCGACCTTCTCTTCGAGGTCGCTCCGGCTCTCGAACCGGTCGAGGTCACCGTGCGCGAACAGCTCCGAGAGCATCGTCGAGTTACCCTTCTCGTCGAGCTGGACGTTCGCGAGGGCGTGCTCGCGTTCGAGCCGCCGGACGGAGACCGGGTACGACCACCCCGACTCCTCGATGAGTTCGTGCACCGCATCGGGGCCGTGAGCCATACTCCAGATAGGTGCGCTCGCACCTATAAACCTTGCAGAGCGCGGCCGGTCGACCCGCCGGACCCCGATATCCCCGGATCTTCCCGTCGTCCCGTTACCGGACCCTGTTCTCGACGTCATCGAGCGCGCCGGTCTCGACCCGCGCGACGTTCCCGGCCACGATCTCCGCCAGCCGGGCGTAGTACTGCGACGTGTGTCCGGAGTTGTGCGGCGTGACGACGACGTTGCCCATCCCCCAGAGCTCGTGGTCCGCGGGGAGCGGCTCCGGATCCGTCACGTCGAGTGCCGCCCCCCGGATCCCGTTGTCCCGGAGCGCGTCCAGCAGCGCGTCCGTCTCGACGATGGGCCCCCGCCCGACGTTCACGACGACCGACTCCGGCGAGAGCGTATCCAGCGCCGCCCCGTCGACGAGCCCGCGGGTCGTCTCGGTCAGCGGACAGGCGAGCACGAGGTAGTCCGTCTCGGCGAGGGCCTCGTGGAACGAGGCCTCGTCGAATCCGAACACCTCGTCGGTCGGCCCGCCCTTCTCGGGCGTGTAGCGGACGCCGAGGACCCGGGGACCGAACGGTCGTAGCCGCTCGACGACGGCCTGCCCGATTGCCCCGAGTCCCGCGACCGTGACCGTCGAGTCGCCCAGCTCGGTGGGGTGGGCCTGGTAGTGACGCCACTCCGACCGCTCGTTCCGACGGACGCCCTCGTGGAGGTTGCGGCTGAACAGGAGTATCGACCCGATCACCTGCTCGGCGATGTTGGGGCCGTGGACCCCCGAGGCGTTCGTCACCACGACGTCCCGTTCCTCCAGCTCGTCGAGCGGGAGGTGGTCGTAGCCGGCGGCGGCACACGCGAACATCCGCAGTTCTGCCGCGCGCTCGACCAGCCCGTCGTCGAGCCCGTGGCCGGTCGCGACGGGCGCTCTCGCGACGAGTTCGCGTTCCTCGGCCGGCGTCCTCGCCCTGACGACCTCGTGGTCGGGGAGCCGCTCGCGGAGCTCCTCGGCGTACGTCTCGGTCGACATCCCGTGGGCGCCCCGCCGGAGCACGAGCACGTCCGGGTCTGTCCCGCTCACCGGTCCTCACCGTCCACTCGAAGCGACATGTGTGGTGAGCGTGCGGCCATCCCCTTAGTTTCGCTAGCCCTCACTCGCATGCCGCGGGATCCGGGAGCCGGTGCGGTCGGCCCGCGCTGGGTTTATGCGCCTCACCGCCGAGCCCCGGCCATGGAGTTCCCCGACGAAGCGACGATCTCGGGAGTGCTCGACCCCGTCGAGTTCCCGCACTTTCACGACGTCCGCTACGATCCGCCGACGCCCGAACTCGAAGATACGCCCGGGGCGGCCCGCGAGGCGGTCGACGCGCTCGCCGTCGACGCCCTGCCGGCGGGTGCGTCCGTGGCGGTCGGGGTCGGGAGCCGCGGGATCACCGACCTCGTGCCGATCGTCGAGGCCGTGGTCGGACGACTCGACGAGCACGGCCTCTCGCCGGTGGTCGTCCCCGCGATGGGGAGCCACGGCGGGGCGACCGCCGAGGGCCAGCGCGAGGTGCTCGCGGCGATGGGAATCACCGAGGAGTCACTCGGCTGTCCCATCGATGCCCGGATGGAGACGGTCGTGCTCGGCGAGTCCGAACTGGGCCAGCCCGTCCGGTTCGGTGTCGCAGCCCTCGAAGCCGACGCCGTGATGGTCGTCAACCGGGTGAAGGCCCACACAAACTTCACTGGGCCGTTCGAGAGCGGCCTCACGAAGATGTCCACGGTGGGTCTCGGGAAGCAGAAGGGCGCGAGCGCGATCCACGAGCGGGCGCTCGTCGAGGGGTACGTCCCCGTCCTCGGGGCGGCGTTCGAGGTCGTCCGCAGGGAGGTGGACCTGCTCGGCGGCGTCGCCATCGTCGAGAACTTCGAGGACCGAACGGCGGAGGTCGAGGGCGTCCCCGCGAGCGACCTCCCCGAGGCCGAGACCGCCCTGCTCGAACGCGCCTACGAGTACATGCCGACGCTCCCCTACGACGAACTCGACGTACTGGTCGTCGAGGAGATCGGCAAGGACGTCTCCGGGGCGGGGATGGACACGAACGTCATCGGTCGGTACGAGGTGCTCAACGCCGAGGAGCCCGAGTCACCCGATATAAAGCGTATCCTCGTCCTCGGGCTGACCGAGGCCACCCACGGCAACGGTCAGGGGATCGGCCTCGCGGACCTCACCACCGTCGACGTGGTCGAGGAACTCGACCTGGATCAGGTGTACGCGAACGCGCTGACGAGTTCGTCGTTCTCGAAGGCGCGGCTCCCGCTCGCGCTCCCGAACGACGAACTCGGGCTCGCCGCGGCCGTCTCGGGGGTCGGCCCGTACGACCCCGAGGAGGCGCGCATCGCCTGGATACGCGACACGGGTCACCTCTCGGAGTTCCGCGTCTCGCCAGCACTGGCCCGCAGTGCTCCGGAACACGTCGAGGTCGTCGGCCGGTCGCGGCTGACCTTCGAGGACGGCGAGGCGCGGTTCGAGCCCGTCGAATGATGGCGAGTATCGTAGGTGGTCATAGATCCTCCGTCGAGGATCGCACCACTGGACGCACGCCCACGGGTCGAACCCCCCGGCTGGCTACGATACTCCCTGCGGCCCGGCCCATCGATCCCATACGTCAACCCTTTTGAGGGTCGACCTCGCAGGCCCGCTATGGACCTCGACATCGAGGGGAACGCGGCGCTGGTAACGGCATCGAGCAGCGGCCTCGGCAAGGCGTCGGCGACGGCGCTCGCCAGGGAAGGAGTGAACGTGGTCGTCAACGGCCGGGACGAGGACCGACTGGAGGCGGCGGCCGAGGAGATCCGCGAGGAGGCGACCGGCGACGTGGTGACCGTCTCGGGCGATCTGACCGAGGCGGCCGACATCGAGGCGCTGGTCGAGGCGACCGTCGAGGAGTTCGGCGGCCTCGATCACCTCGTCACGAGCGCCGGCGGCCCCCCCTCCGGCCCGTTCCTCGAGACGACCGACGAGGACTGGTACGACGCCTACGACCTGCTCGTGATGAGCGTCGTCAGGCTCGCCCGCGAGGCCGAACCCCACCTCCGGGAGGGCGACACCGGCACCATCGTGAACATCACCTCGCGATCGGTGAAGGAGGCGATCAGTTCGCTCGTCCTGTCCAACTCCGTGCGGATGAGCGTCATCGGCCTGGAGAAGACCCTCTCGAAGGAGTTCGGCCCCGACATCCGGGCGAACGCCGTCCTCCCGGGGGTCCACGAGACCCCGCGCATCGAGGATCTGGTCGAGCAGTCGGTCGAGCGCGGCGAGTACGACTCCTACGAGGAGGGGCTCGCGGCACGGGGCGAGGGGATCCCGCTCGAACGGATCGGCGACCCGATGGAGCTCGGCAACACCGTCGCGTTCCTCTCCTCGCCGCTCTCGGGCTACATCAATGGCCAGGCGATCGTCATCGACGGCGGCGACGGGAGCGCGAACCTGTAACGTAACCGGCGATCACTTCTGTGGACCCGGTGCGGCGTCGCGACGCTCGAAACGGTACGGCGTCCGGGACTCGGCGCGATCGGTAACCTCGCGTCGAAGACGCCAAGATTCATTCCGTAGGGGTGCGGTGGTGAGGACGTCATGCAACCAGTGCAGTTCGACGATGCGGAGACGTACGAACCCGAGGAGGGATGGCGACGGGTCGCGATGGCCGGGAGCGAACAGTTCAGCTTCGAGTGGTTCGAGAAGCCGCCGGGACACTCCTCGCCGATGCACGACCACGAGAACGAACAGGTCTGTCTCGTCACCGAGGGCGAGCTGACCGTCGTCACCGAGGACGACGAGGTGACACTCGGCCCGTACGACTCGGTCCTCCTCGAATCGAACGAGCCGCACCGCGTCGAGAACACGGGCGACGAGCGTGCGGTCGGCATCGACGTGTTCGCCCCCGGCCGGTCGTTCGACTTCTGGCTCGACCGCGAATGAGCGCGCGCTACCTCGCCCGCTCCGCCGACGGACGGGCGCTGCTGGGTGACGATGAGGGGTACGTCCCGCTCGACACGGCCGACCCGTCGCTCCGGAGCGTCGACGACGCCCTCCGGGCCGCACCCGACGGGCTCCCGGACCCCGACGGGGCGACCGCGTCCCGGCGGCTAGCCGAGCACCTCGGATTCGCCTCGCCCATTGAACGGCCGGGCAAGCTGTTCGGCATCGGCCTCAACTACGCCGACCACGCGACTGACCTCGACGAGGTCCGACCCGACGAGCCGGCGAGCTTCTTCAAGCCCGCGACGGCCGCGACGGGCCCCGGCGGACCGATCCGGCTCCCGCCCGCCGAGATATCCGACCGGGTCACCGCCGAGGCGGAACTGGCCGTCGTCATCGGCCGTACCTGTCGGGACGTACCCGAGGAGCGCGTCGACGAGGTCGTCGCGGGGTACGTCCCCGTCATCGACATGACCGCCGAGGACATCCTGGAGCGCAACCCCCGGTTCCTCACGCGCTCGAAGAGCTTCGACACGTTCCTCGTGTTCGGCCCGCGGATCGTCGTCCCCGACGACGACCTCGCCATCGGGAACCTCGACGACGTCGAGGTCCGGACGGTCGTCGACGACGAGGTGATCGCCGAGAACACCGTCTCGAACATGCTGTTCCGGCCGCACGAGCTCGTCTCGTTCCACTCCTCGGTGATGACGCTCGAACCCGGCGACGTCATCTCGACGGGGACGCCCGGCGCGGGCGTCATCCGCCCCGGCGATTCGGTCCGCGCCGAGGTCGACTCGGTCGGAACCGTACACGCCGACGTCGTCCGGTAGTCGGGCGACCCCGCGGATCGTCCTATCGGTCTTTTTCGCCTCGATCGCCGTGTTGCTCGCGTCTTACCTACTCACGGTTCCCGACGCTCGCCGCTCGCCACGCGGAGGCTTTCCCTGCGGTCAGGCCTCTCTCTCGCGGTTCACGATGTTCTCCGCTCGCCGCTCCGAGACGCTCCCTCCGGTCGCGTCTCGCTTCTCGCGGGTCGCTTCGCTCCCCGCTCGATTCTCCGGAGCCTCCCTTCGGTCGGCCCCGCTACCGCCGAACGCTTTTCAACCCCCCCGCCGTCGGTGGGTCCGACATGCCGCCGGAGATAACCCGCATCGAGAGCACCGAGTTCGGCTACCCCCTGGAGGACATGGGCCCCGCACCGAACGGCTTCAGCCTCGCCTACGACCCGGGTGAGACCGCCGAGCGGCGACTGTTCGGTCTGAAGGTCCACACCGACGAGGGGATCACGGGCGAGTACGTCGGCGGGAACTCCCCCGCGTTCGCCGAGGTACACATGGTCGCGGACTACCTGATCGGGAAGAACCCCCTCGACAGGGAACGCCACTGGTCGGAGATGAAACGCGCGCTCCGGAAGTACGACCGGATGGGGATGGGGCCCCTTGACATCGCGCTGTGGGACTTCGCCGGCAAGTACCACGACGCCCCCATCCACGAACTCCTCGGCACCTACCGCGAGCGGCTGCCGACGTACGCCTCGACGCTCGGCGGCGACCGCCACGGCGGCCTCGAGACGCCGGAGGACTACGCCGACTTCGCCGAGGAGTGTCTGGAGATGGGCTACCCCGGGTTCAAGCTCCACGTCTGGGACGGCGACTGGCGGGACACCGACGGCATCGTCGACGCCGTCCACGCGGTGGGCGAGCGGGTCGGCGAGGAGATGGACCTCATGCTCGACCCCGCCTGCCAGATCGAGACGTTCGCGGACGCGCTCGACGTGGGACGGGCCTGCGACGAGCAGGGGTTCTACTGGTACGAGGATCCGTTCCGCGACGCCGGCATCTCCCAGCACGCCCACCGCAAACTCCGACAGAAACTCGACACCTCCATCCTCCAGACCGAGCACGTCCGCGGGCTGGAGCCGTTTACGGACTTCGCCGCCACCGAGTCGACGGACTTCCTCCGAGCCGACCCCGAGTACGACGCGGGGATCACGGGCGCGATGAAGCGCGCCCGGGTCGCCGAGGGGTTCGGCCTCGACGTCGAACTCCACGCGCCCGGCCCCGCACAGCGTCACTGCATGGCGGCGATCCGCAACTCCAACTACTACGAGATGGCCCTCGTCCACCCCGAGACCGCCAACACGACGCCGCCGGTCTACCTCGACGGCTACGACGACCAGCTCGACTCCATCGACTCGGACGGGACCGTCGGGATCCCCGACGGCCCCGGACTCGGCGTGGAGTACGACTGGGACTACATCGAGGAGAACGCCCACGGCGGGCGCACCTACGAGTAGGGTAGTCGACGAACGACGGGCCTACTCGCTGTCGACGATCGCCTCGCGCCTGTCGGCCAGCGCGTCCATCAGGATGGGCGCGTCCTCCAGGAGCGCGATGTACTGTGCGCCGACGTCGATCCACCGGCGGGCCATCTCGGGGTCGTCGGCGAACGTCCCGACGATCTTCCCCGCCTCGCCCGCCCGCTCGCAGACCTCGTCCATCAGCTCCTCGACACGCTCGTGTCTGACCTGTCCGGGGATGCCGATCGACTGGGACATGTCGTACGGTCCCAGGAATAGCACGTCGATCCCCTCGACGGCCATGATCTCGTCTAAGTTCTCGACGCCGCGCTCGCCCTCGATGTGGACGATAACGGTGACCTCCTCGTTCTGCGTGTCGGTGTAGTCCGGGCCGCCGTTGTAGCCGGCGGCGCGGGTGTACGGCGAGAGCCCGCGGCCGCCGAGCGGGCTGAACCGCGCGTGTTCGACGGCCGCCTCGGCGTCCTCGCGGGTCTCGATCTGCGGTATCTCGACGCCCGCCGCCCCGACGTCGAGCGCGCGCTGTATCTCCCCCTCGGTGTTCTCGCGCACGCGGACGATCGGCGCGGCCCCGCCCTGCGCGGCCGCCGCGCACATCCCCACCGACGACTCCGCGGTCAGCGGGCCGTGCTCCTGGTCGATGATGGTGAAGTCCATCCCCGAGAGCCCGACGATCTCCGAGACCATCGGCGAGTCGATGATCTGGAAGGTCCCGATGGTCGTCTCGCCGTCCTGCAGTCGCTGCCTGAAGGTTCGCTCCGCCATGGACGGTGCTCGAAGAGTCGGGCCTTCAACCTACTGCCAGGCCGACCGGGCTGGACGATCACCGGACCGGGCCGCAGACCGTCCCCACCCACACTTATCCCCTCCGGGAGGGAACCGCCGGCCGAGCATGACATACAGGGCGGGCATCATCGGCGCGGGCGGCATCGCCGGACTGGGCATCCTCGGACTCCACGACGAGGAGGACATCGGGAAGAAGAAGTTCACGGAGAGCCACGCCGGCGGCTACCACGCGACCGACGATATCGAACTGGTAGCCGTCGCCGACCTGGACGAGGAGAAACTCGGCACGTTCGGGGAGGCGTGGGAACTCCCCGATTCGGGGCTCTACACAGACCACCGCGAGATGCTCCGCGAGGCCGACCTCGACGTCGTCTCCGTCTGTACCCCGTCTTTCCTCCACCACGAGCACGTCGTCGACGCCGCGCGACTCGGCGACCTCGACGCGATCTGGTGCGAGAAGCCCATCGCCTCCAGCGTGACCGAGGCCGAGGAGATGTGTGCCGTGTGTGACGAGGAGGAAGTCGAACTCGTCATCAACCACTCGTTCCGGTTCACCGACCGGCTCCAGCGGCTCCGGGAGCTCGTCGTCGAGGAGGGTATCCTGGGGGAGGTGAAGTCGGCGTCGGCGCTGTTCAGGCGGGAACTGCTGCGCAACTCGACGCACCTCCTTGACACGCTCGTCTACCTGCTCGATGCACGCGCCGAGCGGGTGAGCGGCTACATCAACGGCGAGAACGACGCCGTCGACGCCCTGGAGGGCGACCGCGAGGTCGACGACTCGGGCGGTGGCGGCTTCGTCGTCATGGACGACGGGACGTTCGCCACCGTCGACTGCACCGTCTCCCGACCCATCTCCTCGATGTCGTTCCAGTTCATCGGCACCGAGGGGAAGCTCTACCTCAACAACGACGACGGCGAGTGGCGCTACTGGCGGCTCGAGGACGGCACGCACGTCGAGGAGGACCTCCCGGGGATCGAGGGCGCGTGGCGCTGGGACGTCGACTACCGGGGGTCGTTCGCCAACGCCGCCGGCCACGTCCGCGACCTGCTGGAAGGCGACGCCGAGAACCACTCGACGGGGAAAGAGGCGACCCGCTCGCTCGAGATCATCGTCGGCTTCTACATCTCGCACTACACCGACGGGCAGGTGTCCGTACCCCTGGATCGGCCGCTCCGGGACGTCACGATCACCTCCTGGTGACCGAGTGAGTCGGATCGGAATCGCCTCCGGACCGTGGGTCCGGACACCCGGTCGCCGATCACGAGCGCCCCGGACGTTCGGAGTGTTCCCCTCATCGAGCCGGTGCCACACCCCATCGCCCGAGTCGACCCCGGAACCGTTTTACCGTCCCCGCCGGAGCGGTCGGTATGCACCGCGTCAGGTTCAGGGACCCGGCAGGGTCCGTCCGCACCGGCGAGTGGCACGGAGACGAAGTCAGCTTCGCGGGTCGCACCTACGACCTCGAGGAGGTCGACGTCCTCCCGCCGTCCGATCCGACGAAAATCCTCTGCATCGGGCTCAACTACGCCGCCCACGCCGAGGAGTCCGGCTCGGAGATCCCCGACCGTCCCCTGATCTTCATGAAGGGGCTGAACGCCCTCGCGGGCCACGGCGACACCGTCCCGCTGCTCTCGGGCAAGGAACGCATCGACTACGAGGCCGAACTCGGCGTCGTCATCGGCGAACAGTGCCGACACGTCTCCCAGGACGACGCGATGGACGTCGTCGAGGGATTCACCTGCTTCAACGACGTCTCGAACCGGGACGACCAGCGCCAGGAGCAGAACTGGATCCGCGGGAAGGCGTTCGACAACTCCGCGCCGGTCGGCCCGGTGCTCGCCACCCCCGACGAGGTACCCGACGACGCCTACGTCCGCTCGCGGGTCAACGGTGAGCTCCGGCAGGACTCCTCGCGCGACGACTTCATCTTCACCATCCCGGAACTCATCGAGGAGATCACGACGTACGTTACCCTCGAACCCGGCGACATCATCGCCACGGGCACGCCGGAGGGCGTCGGCCCGCTCTCGGACGGCGACACCGTCGAGGTCGAGGTCGAGGGCGTCGGAACGCTCGTCAACGACGTCGCCGACGAGTAGCTCGGCCAGTTTCATCGACGGGAGCGTCTCACGGGGACGACACACCCGCAACACGACTTCTTTCGCGTGCGCATACGATCAGCCGATCGAGAGGCCAGCGCGGGCGCGAGTGGGTGCGGGGGAACTATATGGCGTCCCGCTATCCTCCCGGTCGATGGCTCCCGAGATAACCCGCATCGAGACCACCGAGTTCAGCTACCCCCTGGAGGACCTCGCGCTCGACGAGCTGGGGTTCAACCTCGTCTACACCCCCGGCGAGACCGCCGAACGCAAACTGTTCGCGCTCCGTATCGAGACCGACGAGGGGATCAACGGGGAGTACATCGGCGGGAACTCCCCCGGGTTCGCGCAGGTGAACATGGTCGCGGACTACCTGATCGGGAAGAACCCGCTGCACCGCGAGCGCCACTGGTCGGAACTCAAGCGCGCGCTCCGGAAGTACGACCGGATGGGAATGGGACCCCTGGATATCGCGCTGTGGGACTTCGCCGGCAAGTACCACGACGCCCCCATCCACGAGCTACTGGGGACCTACCGCGAACGCCTCCCCGCCTACGCCTCGACCTACCACGGCGATCAGAACGGGGGGCTCGACTCCCCCGAGGCGTTCGCCGACTTCGCCGAGGAGTGTCTCGACATGGGCTACCCGGGGTTCAAGATCCACGGCTGGGGTGGCCACGACCGCGACATGGACCGGGAGGTCGAGACCGTCCACGCGGTGGGCGAGCGGGTCGGCGAGGAGATGGACCTCATGCTCGACCCCGCCTGCGAGTACGAGACGTTCGCGGACGCGCTCGACGTGGGCCGGGCGTGTGACGAGCAGGACTTTTTCTGGTACGAGGACCCGTTCCGCGACGCCGGCATCTCCCAGCACGCCCACCGCAAACTCCGACAGAAACTCGACACCTCCATCCTCCAGACCGAGCACGTCCGCGGGCTCGAACCACACACGGACTTCATCGCCACGGAGTCGACCGACTTCCTCCGCGCCGATCCGGAGTACGACGCGGGGATCACCGGCGCGATGAAGCTCGCGCGCGTCGCCGAGGGGTTCGGCCTCGACGTCGAGTACCACGCCCCCGGCCCCGCACAGCGACACTGTCTCGCCGCGACGCGGAACGCGAACTACTACGAGATGGCCCTCGTCCACCCGGACACCGCGAACACCCAGCCCCCAGTCTACGAGGGCGGCTACGAGGACCAGCTCGACTCCATCGATTCGGACGGAACGGTCGGCGTGCCCGACGGCCCGGGCCTCGGCGTCGAGTACGACTGGGACTACATCGAGGACAACGCGCTCGGCGGACGCACCTACGAGTAGGGGGAGCGCCGGACCCCCGGGCGACCGGCCGGACGCTGGGGCTGGCATAACTTTTTCTCGCTGTTCTGCGATCGGTGGCCATGGAGTACACGACGCTGGGATCGACGGGAATGACGGTTTCGCGGATCTGTCTGGGCTGTATGTCGTTCGGGTCGAGCGACTGGCGCGAGTGGGTCCTCGACGAAGCGGAGAGCCGGGAGATCATCGAGCGGGCGATCGACCTCGGGATCAACTTCTTCGATACCGCCAACGTCTACTCGCAGGGCGAATCCGAGCGTGTCCTCGGGAACGTCCTCGCGGAGTACAGCAGGGACGCACAGGTCGTCGCCACCAAGGTCTATGGAGCGATGGGCGAGGACCCCAACGCGAGCGGGCTCTCGCGAAAGGCCGTCGAGCAGGAACTGGCGAACTCGCTGGAGCGCCTTCGAATGGACACGATCGACCTCTACCAGACCCACCGGTGGGACGACGACACGCCAGTAGAGGAGACGCTCCGCGTGCTCGACGACGCGGTCCGGCGGGGGCAGGTCCGCTACCTGGGTGGGTCCTCGATGTGGGCCCACCAGTTCGCCGAGGCGCTCCACACCAGCGACTCGCTGGGCCTCGACCGCATCGTCACCATGCAGAACCACTACAACCTCGTCTACCGCGAGGAGGAGCGCGAGATGCTCCCCCTCTGCGAACGCGAGGGAATCGGCGTCATCCCCTGGTCGCCGCTCGCCCGGGGGTATCTCGCTCGTCCACACGAGTCGATCGACGCGACCACGCGCGGCGCGTCGGACTCGGAACGGGACCACCTCTACGAGCATCCATACCGCGAGGGCGGCGGTCCCGAGATCAACGAACGGGTCGAGGAACTCGCCGCGGAGAAGGGTGTCTCGATGGCCCAGATCGCCCTCGCCTGGCTCCTCCACCAGGACGCCGTCGACGCCCCCATCGTCGGCACCACCAGCGTCGAGCACCTCGAAGCCGCCGTCGAGGCACTCGAGATCGACCTCTCCCAGAGCGACCAGGACTACCTCGAAGAACCCTACGAGCCCCTCGAGGTCTCCGGACACTCGTAGTCGGAGTCGGCGGGACCGGGGTTCAGAGGCGCTCGCGCAGATCGTCGACGACGTCCCCCGTCCCGCTCTCGCCCCCGAGGTCGGGCGTCCGTGGCGCGTCGGGGTCGGCGAGCTGGTCCGTAACGGCGTCCCGGAGGGCGTCGGCGGCACCGGGTTCCCCGAGGTCGTCGAGCATCATCGACGCCGAGAGGATCGTCGCGAGCGGGTTGGCGATCCCCTGGCCGGTGATGTCGGGGGCGCTCCCGTGGACCGGCTCGTACATGGAGGGGTAGCGCTCGTCGTGGGTGACGTTCGCCGAGGGGGCCAGCCCCATGCTGCCGGAGACGATGGCCCCGATGTCGGTGAGGATATCGCCGAACAGGTTCGAGGCGACGAGGACGTCGAACTCGTCCGGCCGCCGGATGAGATCCATACTCGCGGCGTCGACGAGCAGCCGTTCGACCTCGACCTCCGGGTACTCCTCGGCGACCTCCTCGACGATATCGTCCCAGAGCACCATCCCGTGAGCCTGGGCGTTCGACTTCGTGACGTTCGTGAGCTTCCCCGAGCGATCGGTCGCGGCCTCGAACGCCGCGCGGACGATCCGTTCGGTGCCGTGGCGGGTGAACACGGCGCTCTGGACGGCGAGTTCGTGTTCGTGTCCCCGGTGTTCGCGGCCGCCGACGTCCGAGTACTCCCCCTCGGTGTTCTCGCGGTAGACGACGAAGTCGATGTCGCCGCCCTCGTACCCGCGGAGCGGGCTCTCGACGCCCTCGAACAGCACGGAGGGCCGCTCGCAGATGAACTGGTCGAACGTCTTCCGGATCGGGAGCATCATCCCACGGAGCGTCACGTGGTCCGGGATGTCGGGGTGACCGACGGCACCCAGGAGGATGGCGTCGTGTTCGGCGAGCCGCTCGAGCGCCCCCTCGGGCATCATCGACCCGTGTTCGAGGTAGCGCTCGCTTCCCCACTCGTACCGTGTCGTCTCGACGGAGAACCCGTGATCGTCGGCGACGCGGTCGACCAGCGGTAGCGTCGCGTCGGTCACCTCGACCCCGATACCATCACCCGGCAGGTGTGCGATGTCGTATGTCACAGCCGGCAATCGGGTGAGGATACCAAAAAGCTGCCCGTGCGAGGCGTGAGGCCATGGCGTCGGGCGATTCGACGGCGAACCGGCGGACGTTCAGTCGGCGACCGGCCCCGGTCGGTCTACTGCTCGGCGGTCGTTCCCTGCTCGACCGTCGTCTCCTGGCCGCCAGGGGTCCGGTGGCCGTGGATGACAGCGTCCTCGGTGTTCGCGTCGAACAGGCTGATGTCGCCCTCGTCGAACGTGACCTCGAGCGTCGAGCCCAGTTCGGGCTCGCGCTCGGAGGTCGTCCGCAGTCGGAATTCCTCGCCGTCGATGTCGAGGTAGATGAAGTTGTCCGAGCCGACGACTTCGACGACCTCGACCGTCCCGGTGACGGTCTTGCCCTCGTCGGCCGCCGAGCCGAACCGGGCGTTCTCCGGTCGGATGCCGAGGACGAAGTCGGTCGTGTCGGTCTGCTCGCGAACCGCGTCGACGAACCCCTGCGAGACGTCGTAGGTGAACCCCTTGTGGACCAGCCGACCGCCGCTGGCGTCGGTCTCGAGGCTGACGTCGAAGAAGTTCATGCTCGGCGATCCGATGAAGTCGGCGACGAACAGGTTCGTCGGCCGGTAGTAGACGTCCTTCGGGGTGCCGACCTGCTGGAGCTTCCCGTCGTTGAGCACGACGATGCGGTCGGCGAGCGTCATCGCCTCCTCCTGGTCGTGGGTGACATAGACGGTGGTGATCCCGAGTTCGGAGTGGATCCGTGCCAGCTCGGTCCGCATGTGCTTGCGTAGCTTGGCGTCCAGGTTCGACAGCGGCTCGTCGAACAGGAACACGGCGGGCTCGCGCACGATGGCCCGCCCGGTGGCGACGCGCTGCTGCTGGCCGCCCGAGAGCGCGCCCGGCTTCTTGTCCAGCAGGTCGTCGATACCCATCATCTGGGTCGCCTCCTGGACGCGCTTGTTGATCTCCTCGTCGGAGAGGTCCGTACTCAGCCGGAGGCCGTACCCGATGTTCTCCCGGACGGTCTTGTGCGGGTAGAGCGCGTAGTCCTGGAACACCATCGCGATGTCCCGGTCCTTCGGCGCTTTGTCGTTGATCACATCGTCGCCGATGCGTATCTCGCCGTCGGTGACCGTCTCGAGCCCCGCGAGCATCCGGAGGGTCGTCGACTTGCCACAGCCGGAGGGGCCGACCACCACCACGAACTCGCCGTCCGGTATCTCGAGGTCGAGCTCCTCGACCGCCACGAGGGGCCCACCCGCTGCTTCGAACACCTTCGTCAGATTGTCTAGTTGAACGCGTGCCATGGTTTCTCTTGTCTTGAATTTGGACCGCTCTTATTTATTATTACGCTTCTGTCGGACCGGGGCCGCGCGCCGGACGAGGGGTCGGGTCATCCGGCCGGCCCTCCGCCCAGCCCCTCGCCGACGTAGTTCTGGGCGAGCCCGTAGAAGATCACCGGCGGGAGCACGAGGATGACCACCGCGGCCATCAGGAGGTTCCACTCGCGCAGGGTGTCGCTCCCCAGGATGTAGTGGATCGCGACGGTCGCCGTCCGGACGTTCTCGTCGCTGGTGAGGATGAACACCCACAGGAAGTTGTTCCATCCCGAGAGGAACGAGAACAGCGCCGCCGCGCCGATCGCCGGGGCGGACAGCGGCAGCACGATCCGGATGAACGCGGTGATCTCGTTGAGGCCGTCGAGCAACGCCGCCTCCTCGATGTTCGGCGGGATCCCCTGCCTGAAGAACCCCTGGAGCAGCCAGATGTTCTGCGGCAGGATGAAGATCGAGATGGCGATAATCACTCCCAGCAGCGTGTTCACCAGCCCGAGGTTGAAGAAGACCTCGTACACCGGGATCGTCAGCACGATCCACGGGAACATGATCGTGAACACCGCCGTGTAGAACAGGAGCTGTCGCCCCGGGAAGTCCAGGCGAGCGAACGCGTACGCCCCCGGAATCGAGAAGAACAGCGAGATCACCGTCGCGGCGAGCGCCACGATGATGCTGTTCCGGAAGAACAGCGGGAAGTTCGAGCGCTCCCAGACGTTGAAGAACGGCTCGAGCGTGATCGTGTCCATCGCGCCGAAGAACGGGATGTACGGCGTGTCGGTCGAGATGGCCGCGAAGTTCGTCAGGATCGACGTTCGGATCATCCAGAGGTACGGGGCCAGCGCCCACAGGAAGACGGCTGCCAGTGCCACGTACAGGACCGTTCTCGATCGGTTTGTTTCGTTTAGCATTTTCGTATCCTCAGACGTAGAGGTTCTCCTCTTGTTTGATCGCGGTCACGTAGACGATCGCCGCCGTCATCGACAGGACGATCATCGCGACGCCGACCGTGAACGCGCGGCCGAACTGCAGGTTGACGAACGCGACGCGGTACGTGAGGATGCTGAGTAGCATCGTTCGCGTCCCGGGGCCGCCGGCGGTCAGCTCGAACGGCTGTGCGAACTCGGCGATGTTCCACGCGGTCCGCAGCGCCAGGATGACCACCGTCGGGATGAGCAGGTGGGGCAGCGTCACGTCGCGGAACCGCCGGAGCCGACCGGCACCGTCGAGCGCGGCCGCCTCGTACTGCGCTTTCGGCACGGCGGTCAGCGCCGCCGCGTAGATGATCCCCGCGTACGCGTAGTCGTGCCACGTCTGTGCGACGATCAGCGACACGTACGGCCAGAAGGTCCCCGCCAGGAACGACGGGGGGGTCACGCCGAGGTCCCTGAGCACCTGGTCGACGAGCCCGTAGTCCCCGTTGAGGAACCAGAACCAGATGACACCACCCGCGAGCGGAGCCGAGAAGTACGGCGAGAACAGGAGTGCCGTCAGAATCGCCTTCGACCGCCCCGCCACCTCGTTGAGCAGGAGCGCGACGATCAGTCCGATGCCCAGCTGGAGCGCCGTCGTGCCCAGCACGAACACGATGGTCCAGCCCAGGGCGAACCAGAACAGGTCGTTGGATAACAGCCACGCGTAGTTCGCGAGCCCGACGAACTCCCCGCCCGTCCCACCGAGTCCAATGTTCGTGAACGTGACGTACAGTCCCCGGAGCATCGGGTAGTAGAACAGGAGCCCGAACATCAGGAACGTCGGGATGATGAACACGTACCCGATCCAGTTCTCTCGGAGCCTGTCCATCAGGGTCCGGTCGGTCAGTCCGTACCGATCGCGTATCGCCTCTGCGCTTCGTTGTTGTCCTTGAGCCACTGTCACACACCCCTGCGTGTAGTCTGACTGGGGAACGGGCTATCAAAAAGGTTGCTCTCTCTGCCGCGAGCGGGGCGCTGTCGGCGGGTTTAGCACTGGCTTACCGCGAGCGAAAAATCCCCTAACGGGGGAGTCGACGGGGCAGGCTCCGCTGGGAGCCGGCCCCGCCTACATGTCGATGTTGTTCTGCTCGTCGAGGGTCGTCTGGACCCGGCTCTGGACCTCGCTGACGAGGTTCGAGCCGTCGACCTGGCCGGCGATGGCCTGGCTGATCGTCTCGTTGATGTCGGTCCACCGGATCTGGTCGGTCCCACCGACGTCCCAGGGGGCCCCCGTGTTGTTGTACTGGGGTCCGTACTCGTTCAGGTTGGCGAGGACCTGCGTGAAGTTCTGGGGCAGGTCGTCGCCCATCTGGTCCAGCAGGACGCTCTGGAGCTCGGTGTCGGCCGGGATCGACGGGTACGTCTCGCCGTACTGTTCCATGACGTGCTGCTCGTCGCGGTGGAAGAACGTGTTGAGCGCCCAGCCGGCTTCCAACTGCGGCTGCTCGAAGCCGGAGAACATCCCGTGGGCCTGCTCGAGCGCCCACACGTGGCCGCCGTGCTGACCCGAGTCGACCTCCGAGAGGGTGTCGACGCCGGACGCCTCGGCGAGGTCGCCGCCGTTGCCGACCCTGGGGTTGGGCAGCAGCATGAAGTCGCCGTCGCCGCCGTCCCACCCGATTACCGCGTCCTCCTTCGTCTGGTACCACCGGGTGAAGTTCTGGGTTGCGTAGGTGAACGAACCGACCCTGTCGGTCAGCATGAGCGAGGGGATCTCCTCGTCGCCGCGCGAGGCCGCCTCCGGGCTGGAGAACTCCTGGGCCAGCGCGAGCGTGTGCTCGATCATCCCGTCCGTCCGCGGGTTGTTGCCGATCTGGAGTTCCGGGTTCGAACCCTCGCCCCGGATCCAGGGGTCCTGCCCGTCGGTGTGGGCCGTCCGGGCCTCGCCCCAGTAGTCCTCGAGGTCGCCCGGGACGCCGGTCTTCTCGTAGGCGAACGCGTCGGGGAACTCCTCGGCGACAGCACTGGTGTGCTCCCAGAACTGGGTCCAGGTCGACAGCTCCTCCATCGGGTCGCTGACGCCGGCCTGACTGTACATCTTCGGCCGGATACCGAGACTCGAGACGCTGTGGCGCATCGGGCCGCCACACCAGTACTCGCCCCGGAAGTTGGCGGTCGCCTCCGACGCCGCGCTCCAGGCGTCCGGGTACAGGTCGGACTCCTCGACGAACGGCGTGTGGCTGGGAACCTGGTCGTCCAGGAAGAACGAGAGGCCCGCGCCACCGAACTCCGCCAGGGTCGGCGGGTTGCCGCCGGAGACCCGCGACGAGATCTGCTGTCTGACGTCGGAGTACGACGCGGTCTGCAGGGTGACTTCGACGTTGCCGTACTGGTCCTCGAACCGGCCGATTGACTTCTCGAACTGCGGCCCGGTCAGGGAGTTCTCGGCCGCTTCGGCCGAGAGGTAGCTGATCTCGACGGTTTCGCTGCTACCGCCGTCGCCACCGTCGCCGCCGTCGCCGCCGTCCCCACCGTCGCCCTCGGTCGGCGTGGAGCCACCGTCGCCGCCGTCACTACCGCCGTCGCCACCGTCACCGCCGCCGTCGCCACCGTCACCGCCCGTGCAGCCGGCCAGCGCACCCATCGCCCCGGCCGCGCCTATCGCACTCGTTGCTTTGAGCACGTTACGTCGGGACGTGCTCTCGTCTCGCATTTCAGAACTGTCATCGTCTGGCATACGACCCAACGCTGGGGGTGAATAATGATAAAGTTTTTCCTAAAATGTTATGTGTTCCTGACACACTCGCCGGGAATCGGCCGCCAGACCCCGACGCACACCCTCGATTGACCTCCCGGACAGCGAAGGAGAAGGCCGTCCTGTCATACGGACGGTCGTAACGATTTACCGGAGACCACCGATTCCCGTCCGGGCGGTCACCGGTAGAGGACCACGACCGCCCGTCTCAGACGACGAGTGACGACCCGTCCGTGAGGTACCGCTCCGCGACCGTCGGATCGAGTTCGACGCCCAGACCCGGCCCCTCGGGGAGGTCGATGTACCCGTCCTCGATGATGGGGGCGTCGGGATCGTCGACCCGCCGGACGAGGTCGCCCCACCAGGGGACGTCCCTGGCGTGGAACTCGAGCGCGAGGAAGTTCGGGAACGTCGCACAGACGTGTGCGCCCGCGACGGTCCCGAGTGGGCTCGAGAGGTTGTGCGGCGAGAGCGAGATCCCCTGGAGCTCACAGACGAGCGCGATCTTCCGGAGCTCCCAGAGCCCGCCGCACTTGTTCACGTCCGGCGCGGCGATGTCCATCGCCCCCGCGCTCGCGAGGTCGGCGAACCGCGACGCGGTCATGATGTTCTCGCCCGTCAGGAGGGGGACGTCGAGTTTCTCGCGCAGGTGGCGGTGCCCCTCGACCTGCTCGGGCGGGACGGGGTCCTCGAGCCACGCCAGGTCGTACGGTTCGAGTTTCTTTCCGATCCGCGCCGCGGTCTCGGTCGTGAAGTTCCAGTGGAGGTCCATCCCGAGGTCGACGTCGTAACCGATCTCCTCGCGGACGGCCTCGACGAGGTCGACCTTGTGCTCGACGGCGGCGTTGTCGAGCCGTCTGGCGGCTGTGTCGGTCGCGTGGGTGAGCACGTCGAGGTCGAACTTCAGCGCCTCGAACCCCTCGTCGACCACCTCGCGGGCGGCCCTGGCGTACGACTCGGGCGTGTAGACCTCCTTCGGGTCCCGACCCGCGGCCTCGCCCAGCGACTCCCCGCCGTGGGTGTCACAGTAGACCTTCACCCTGTCGCGGTACTTCCCCCCGAGCAGTTCGTACACCGGCGCGTCGAGTACCTTCCCCTTGATGTCCCAGCAGGCGGTCTCGATGCCGGTGAACGCCGCCTGCCCGATGCGACCGCTCCCCGTGTAGCGCTGGTTCAGCAGCGCCGTGATGCGGTCGATGTCGAGCGGGTTCTCCCCTTCCAGGTCGACGAGCAGCCGCTCGGCCATGTCGAGGGCGGCCTCCGCGCGGAACGTCTCGCCCAGCCCGTAGACCCCGGCGTCGGTCTCGACCTTGACGATCCCCCAGGTGAAGTTGCCCGCGATCGCCATCGTCTCCACGTTCGTTATCTCGATGTCCCGTTCGGGGGGACGGTGAGTCTCTTCCATCGACAGGTCCCGCCAGGGGACGCCGCCGCCCGCCGCTATCCGGTAGTCCGGCTCGTCGTCCATGCGAGCGATCCTGTGGGGGACTGGAAATAAAGATGGGGGAGGGTCGGGCGGACGGTAGTCCTCCGTCCACGCGGGACGGGTCAGCGCGGGCGGTCGCTACCGCCGTGACGGTGGCGGTCCGGTCAGACGAGCGAGTGGGCCTCGGCGCGCTCGCGAGCCCGATCGTAGCCCTCGGCCAGGGCCTCGCGCTGCTCGGGGTCGAGTTCCGAGAGCGGGAGCACCGGGGGCCCGACGTCGTGACCGGCGAGCGCGAGGAGGTGCTTGAGCGCGGTCGCGGTCGGGAGGTCCGAGTAGGCCGCCACGAGCGGGTTCGCGACCTCGTTGGCGATGGCGACGGCCCGATCGTGTTCGCCCGCCCGGTGGGCCTCGTACAGCGCCGAGAGCGCCGCCGGGAAGACGTTCGCCGCCCCGGAGATGAGCCCCGACGCGCCGCTGTCGAGCGACGGCAGCGCCAGCATCGAGAGCCCCTGGATGACGTCGAAGTCGTCGGGAGTCTCGTCGAGGGTCCGGAAGACGTCGGCCATCCCCCCCGAGGAGTCCTTGACCCCGACGACGTTCTCGTGCTCCGCGAGCGCGACCGTCGTCTCCGGCTCCAGGGTCACGCCGGTCCGCTGTGGGATGTTGTAGAGGACGATCGGGAGCGGCGATCGGTCGGCGACCGCCTCGTAGAACCCCCGAAGCCCGGCCTGGTCGACCCCCAGGTAGTAGGGCGTGACGACCACCGCGGCGCTCGCGCCCGCCTCGGCGGCGTCCTCGGTCAGCGCGACGACATCCGAAATGCTCGTCGCGCCACACCCGGCGAGGACGGGGACGTCCCCCGCCGACTCGACCACGGTCTCGACGACGGTCAGCCGTTCGTCCCGCGTAAGGCTCGGGAACTCGCCGATCGAGCCACAGGGGAAGAGCCCGTGGACGCCCCCCTCGACGAGGAACTCGGTGTACGACTCCAGCACCGGGACGTCGACGCCTCCTTCCCGGCTCTCCGTCGGTGTCACCATCGGCGGGATGGTTCCTTCGAATCGCATGGCCGCCGGGTCGACGACCGGGGATAAAAGCGTTCGCGTGGGTGGGTGGACGGCGAACCTCGTGGGGGTGGCGCGGGGAACGCGGAGGCCCCAACCCCGGAGCCCACCCGCACACCGGCGGTGTGATTCGGCTCGGAAGCGACTCGGGCGGGTCCGCCCGGTCGGTCCCTGGGGAGACGACCGTGGCGGCGACCCGTCGAAGAACCGCGGACAGCGGTGGTCCCTACGGCGCGTCCTCCCCGACCCCGTTGACTACGTTCGGCGGGCGGCGTCCCTCGAGGGCGAGTCGGACGGCCTCGGTGATGGTGTGACGCCGCTCGGTGTTCGCCTCCTCGGAGTACCAGGCGTCGTGGGGCGTCGCGACGACGTCCGGGTGCCCGCGGAGCGGGCTGTCGGCCGCCGGCGGCTCGACCTCGAACACGTCGAGCCCCGCGCCGGCGATCTCGCCCGCGTCGAGCGCGTCTATCAACGACCGTTCGTCCACGATGGGTCCACGCGCGACGTTGATCAGGAACGCGGTGTCCTTCATCCGCTGGAACGCCCCGGCGTCGGCGAGCCCGCGGGTCCCATCGGTCAGGGGTGTGTGGACCGTCACGTAATCGGCCCGCTCGTACAGTCCCTCCAGCGAGACGAGCGTCGCCTCCTCGCCCACCTCCTCCGGATCGAGGTACGGATCCGAGGCGAGCACCTCGGCGCCGAGCGCCGCCGCGTGTCTCCCGACGAGAGCTCCGATGGTACCGTATCCCACGACGCCGACCGTCTGCGAGGAGAACCGGTGCTCGATGGGATCGGCGCGGTCGGTCTTCCACTCCCCGTCGGCCATCGCGGCGTCGTAGGGCTTGAGCCGGCGGGCGAGCGAGAGGATCATCGCTACCGCGTGGGTCGCCACCTCCTCGACGCAGTAGTCGGGGTCGTTTACGACCGGGATCCCCCGGGCCGTCGCCGCGTCGACCGCGATGTTATCGACGCCGATCCCGTACCGGGCGATGACCCGACAGTCCGACGGGAGGGCGTCGACCATCCCCTCGTCGAACGGGCGGACGAGGTTGATGACCGCGTCGGCCCCCGCGAGCTGGTCGAGCGCCCGAGCGCGGTCCTCGGCGAGCTCCTCGAGGTCCGCGAGCCCCGACAGACCCTCCCGTTCGATGGCGAGGTCCCCGAACCGGTGGTCGGTGACGACGACCGTGTAACGACTCATGACACCTCCGTCCCACCCATCCGTAATGCGCTTTGTGTCGGTCGCGTGCCAGTCGCGTTCGACACGGTGCGTGAGCCGGAGGCGGACGGAGAACCGGTCGACTTACCCCTCTGTCGTCGGGGGCCACCGGCCACCGGCGTACCCGCGCTCCGCTTCGTGGTCGATCCCCAGGAGCCGATTGTACTTCGCCAGTCGCTCCGAGCGGGCGAGCGAGCCGATCTTGATCTGTCCGGCGTCCAGCCCCACGGCCAGGTCCGCGATGGTCGCATCACAGGTCTCGCCCGACCGCGCGGAGACGACCGTCGCCAGCCCGGCCTGGCGCGCGCGCTCGACCACGTCCAGCGTCCGCGTCACCGTCCCCGCCTGATTCGGCTTGACGAGGACGGCCGATGCCGCCCCCCCGGAGACCGCTCGCTCGACCCGCCCGGTGTTCGTCGCGAGCAGGTCGTCGCCGAGCACCTGACACTGCACCCCGGTCCCGTCCAGACGCTCGCGGAGCGCGGCGAACCCGTCCCAGTCGTCCTCGGCGAGCGGGTCCTCGACCGAGACGAGCGGGTAGCGCTCCGTCCAGCCCTCGACCAGGTCGAGCATCCCCTCGCGGTCGAGTTCACGACCCAGGCTTTCCAGTCGATACTGCCCAGCATCGGCATCGTAGAAGTGCGTCGCGGCCACGTCGACGGCGAAGGCGACGTCCTCGCGTGAGGGCTCGTGGCCCGCGTCCCTGGCCGCCGACTCCAGCAGCGAGAACGCCTCGTCGACCGATCCGAGCGGTGGCGCGAACCCGCCCTCGTCTGCGACGAGCGGACGGTGGCCGTCCGCGATCAGTCGTTCGCGGAGTGCGCTCCGGACCGCGTGGACGGTCTCGATCGCCTCGGGGTAGGTCTCCGCCCCCGCCGGAATCACGAGGAAGTCCTGTATCTCGATGCCGCCGGCCGCGTGGAGCCCGCCGCTCAGGAGGTTCACCATCGGGAGCGGCACTCGCCCGGGTTCGCGGCCGGCGAGGTCCGCGACGTGGGCGTAGAGGGGGATCTCGCGAGCGGCGGCCGCGGCGTGCGCGACCGCACCCGAGACCCCCAGGACGGCGTTCGCTCCGAGCCGCGAGAGGTCCTCGCTGCCGTCGCGGTCCTCCAGCGTCGCGTCCACCGCTCGCTGGTCCGTGGCGTCCACCCCGACGACGGCCGGCGCGAGCTCCTCCCGGACCGCCGCGACCGCCCCCCGGACCCCTCGGCCGTCGTACCGGTCGTCGCCGTCCCGCCGCTCGGTCGCCTCGTGAGCGCCCGTACTCGCTCCCGCCGGGACGGTGAAGACGCCGCGTTCGCTCCTGGCCTCGCCGTCGACCTCGCACGCCACCCGGACCGTCGGATCGCCGCGCGAGTCGAGCACCTCCCAGGTGTCCACCGCGGTGATCGTGGGGGTCATCCGGCCACCTCCTCGACGATCCCCGCGAACCCGTCGATCGTATCGGTCCCCTCGCGGAGCGCCCGAGTCGAGATCCCCCGCAGGAGGTCGCCCTCCCCGGCGTCGAGGTACTCGACGGGGGACTTGCCGTCGACCCGTGCGAGCATCAGCACCGCGAGCTCCCGGACCGTGTCGCGCTCGACGTCCCACCCGGCGGCCTCCTCGTACCGCGCCCAGAACTCGCCCGCCGCGTCGATACAGGCGTCGAGTCGACCCTCGACGTGGATCGCCTTGATGAACAGGTGGTTGAGCATGAACGCGGTGTCGAAGGCCGGGTCACCCCAGTGGGCGACCTCGAAGTCGAGCAGCCACCGTATCCCAGTACCTCGGTCGACGAGCACGTTCTTCGGACTGTAGTCGCCGTGGACGAGCGTCCGGTCGGCGGCGAGCACCCGCTCGGCCTCCGCACGGATCTCCTCGCCGACCTCCGGGTGGCGGTCGGCCGTCGTCCGGTGGTAGGGGTCGACCCGCAGCTGGTCGAACGGCGTCGGGTCGGCGAACCGCTCGCGGAGCTCCTCGTCGGTGCTCGCCCGGCGGTGGACCGTCCCGAGCAGTCGGCCGAGCGACCGCGCCACGTCCGCGTCGACCCGGCCGTCGAGCAGTTCCCGCTTCCACATGACCGCGCCGTCGGGCGCGTGCGAGAAGACCACGACGTGGGCGTCCTCGTCCTCCGCGAGGACCTCCGGGACACGGACGTCGTCGAGACCGGCCGAATCGATGATCCTCGCGTACGCCCGTGTCGCGGCGGCCTCGTTGTGGACCCGCGAGACGTCCGCCGGCCAGTCGTCCTCGACGGCGAGGTTCGGCAGCGGTTGCTTCAGCACGAACGACTCCTCGGGAAGATCGACCCGGACGACGCGGTTCGAGACGCCGCCGCCGAGCGACGACGCGCTCGCGGACCCCGCACCGGCGGCGAGGAGTCCCCGGTCGCGGAGGTACTCGGGAGCCGTCGCGGGCGAGAGCGTGAACTGCTCGGTCATCGTCCGGGACGGGCGGGCCATCGACTTTACCGTTACCCTGCCCCGGTCGCCCCCGAGGAAGTCCGCGCGAGCGTGGCGAAGCGCCGCGCCGACACGGACACCCGGAGGCATAGTTTCATGTGACCGGGCCGGGCACGACGGGCATGGACAGCGAGTTCGCGGAACGGTTACGCGCGGGTGAACCGCTCTCGGCCGGCTGGGTGTCGCTCGGTCATCCCCGGGTTGCGGAGCTCGTCGCGCTGGCGGGCTACGACTTCGTCATCGTCGACCTCGAACACTCACCGACGAGCCTCGAGACGCTCGACGACATCGTCCGGGCCCTCGAACTCCGGGGCGTCCCGGCCGTCGTCCGCGTGCCGTGGAACGATGCCGTTGAGCTGAAGCGCGTCCTCGACATCGGGGTCTCGGGCGTCATGATCCCGATGGTCGAGACCGCCGAGGCGGCCGAGGAGGCGGTCGACGCGATGACCTACCCGCCCGACGGGATGCGCGGGGTGGCCGGCTCGCGCGCGACGAACTACGGCCTCGACTTCGCCGAGTACATGGAGCACGCCGACGAGGACCTCGTCACGATCCTCCAGATCGAGACGGTCGACGGGGTCGAGAACGCCGGGGCCATCTCCGAGGTGGAGGGCGTCGACTCGCTGTTCGTCGGCCCTTCGGACCTGTCGGCCTCGCTCGGCGTGAGCGGCGACTGGGAGGACGAGTCGGTCCTCGGTGCCATCGACGACGTCCTCGGGGAGAGCGCGGTGCCCGTCGGGTCGCTCGCGGTGACCGACGAGGGCGTCGAGCGGTGGGTCGAGCAGGGGTTCGACTGGGTCATCGCGGGGGTGGACAGCCGGAGCCTCCTCAGCGCGTCGCAGTCGGCCAACGAGGCGTTCGAGCGGGCGGTCGAGCGACGGGACGAGTAGCCCCGTCCACCTCCGGCCGCGGCGTGGGAGACCCGTCCACGGCGTGCCCGACTCCGGCCCCGGACGGTCAGGCTTTTAAACGCCACGTCCATCCGGAGGCGCATGGATATCGGACGCGACGAGCCCGGGTACGAGGCGGTCGCTCCCGGGGAGTGGTCCATCGTCGACGCGGACGCCAGGCAGTACGTCCGGGGCGCGACGCGGGAGGTCGCCTCGCTGGTCCGGACGACCTACGGTCCGCTCGGGATGGAGAAGCAGCTCCGGACGAAGGACCGCAAGAACAACCCGGAGACCGTCCACACCGCCGACGCGGGTGAGATCATGGATGGGATCCAGCGGGCACAGGGGTTCAGCCACCCCGCGGCGGCGCTGTTCGTCGACGCGGTCGACTCGATGCAGCGTGGCCTCCGCGACGGGGCCACGACGGCCATCCTGCTGACGGACGCGCTGGTCGAGCGCGGGCTCGAACTCGTCGAGGAGGGGGTCCACCCGGGCACGATCGTGGTGGGGTACGCGATCGCCGCTGGCCGCGCCGGCGAGGTGCTCGACGGGATGGCCCGCCCGGTCGACCCCGAGGACGCGGCGCTGCTCGGCGACGTCGCCGCGACCGCGATGGCGGGTGAACTCGAAGCGCCCGTCCGGGAACGGTACGCCGATCTCGTCGTCGAGGCCGTCGGGGGGCTCGCGGCGACCTCGGGTGACTGGCTCGACACGGACGACGTGAAGGTGCTGGCCGGCCCCGGCGAACCGAGTGGGTTGACCCGCGGCCTGATCGTCAGGCGATACAAGGAGGAGCTCGGCGCGGGCGAGGAGGCCGAACGAGCGCAGAACTGGTCGATCCGGGACAAGGTCGACTGGGGGTTCGACTGGTCGCTCATGGAGCCCCGGGAGGACGTGACGCTCGCGCTCCTGGATCGGGAGATCGACTTCGAGGCGTCCGCCCTCTCCTTCGGCGACGACGAGGATAACATGAAGTCGGGCGTCGACATCCGGTCGGCCGAGGACCTGGAGGCGTACCGGGCGGGCCGCGACGACCGGATCGGGGCGACCGCCGACCGGCTGGCCGACCTCGGCGTCGACATCCTCGTCTCCCAGCCGGAGGTCGACGCGGAGATCACCTTCGCCATGGAGGAGCGCGACATCGTCGTGGTCGACGAGGTCGAGTACCCGCTGTCGGACGTCTACCGGCTGGCCAGGGCCAGCGGCGGCGAGGTGGTCGGGAACGTCGACGACCTGACGGCCGACCACCTCGGAACCGCCGGGCGGGTGAGCGAGCGGCGCGTCGGTGACGAGAAGTGGACGGAGTTCGGGGACTGCCCGGGCGGGGTGTTCACGCTGGTCGTCGGCTCCGAGACCGCCACCGAGCGCGAGCGCCGCGAGCGCATCGTCGAGGACGCCCTCGAGGTGACGGTGCGGGCCGCGATCGACCGCCAGGCGCTCCCGGGTGCCGGCGCGCCGGCCATGGCGGTCGCGAGCGACCTCCGGTCGTACGCGGAGTCGGTCGAGGGGCGCGAGGGGCTGGCCGTCGAGGCGTTCGGCGACGCGCTCGCGGACCTCGTCCGGGTGCTCGCGGCGAACTCGGGTGCCGACCCGCTCGAGGCCGTGACGACCCTCCGGGCGGCCCACGCGGCGACCGACGGCCCGGCGGCGCTCGGGATCGGACCCGACGCCGACGAGCCGATCGACGCCTGGGAGGCCGGCGTCGTCGAGCCCCGCCGGGTCTTCTCACAGGCCGTCGAGACGGCGCGCGCGACCACGGAACAGCTGATAACCATCGACGCCGTGCTCCACCCCGGCGTCGATCTCGAACGGTTCGTCTCCGAGCCCAACCGCGAGTAGCGTCGCCGAGCGCGCCCGCAGCCCGTACCCTGCCCCGTGATCGAACCCGCACCTGTACCTATTTGTGGCCGGCGGCGACAGTCTCGCCATGACCTACCGCGTCGCGGTCGTCGGTGTCGGTCCGGGGAGGGAGGTCGACATCAGCGGGAAGAGCCACGCGTTCGCCTACGAACACGCCGATGCCTACGCAGATCGCGAGGACTGCGAGCTGGTCGCCTGTGCCGACATCGAACGGGAGTACGCCGAGCGGTTCGCCGAGGAGTTTGGGATCGAGGGAGGCGTCTACGAGGACCACGGGACGATGCTCGACGAGGCCGACCCGGACCTGGTGAGCGTCTGTACGCCCATCCCGACACACGCGCCCATCGTCACGGACTGCGCGGAGGCGGACGTCGAGGCGGTTCACTGCGAGAAGCCGATGGCGGACACCTGGGGCGCGGCCCGCCGGATGGCCGAGGTCTGCGAGGACGCGGGCGTCAGGCTCACCTTCGGCCACCAGCGGCGCTTCGGCGACCCGTTCCGGCAGACGAAGGAACTGCTCGACGAGGGCGTCGTCGGGGACCTCGAGCGCATCGAGATATCGTGGGGGAACTTCTTCGACAACGGGACCCATTCGCTCGATCTCGCGGCGATGTTCAACGACGAACACCCCGCCGAGTGGGTGATGGGCCAGGTCGACTACTCGAAGGAGCACGTCCGCTACGGCGTCCCGACCGCCGACCACGCGTTCGTCTCCTGGCAGTACGAGAACGGCGTTCACGGGATCGCCGCGACCGGCGACGACGTGCCGCTCTCCGGGGGTTCGTACGACTTCTACGACTGCTGGCACCGGCTCGTCGGTACGGAGGGAGTGATCGAGCTCGGTCGCCGCGAGGAACCCGCGCTTCGCTACCGACGCGACGGCGAGGGCTGGACGGAAGTCGAGGTCGACGACGAGTTCGACGGCCGGGTCGACCTCGCCATAGACGACGTGGTGCGGGCGCTCTCGGAGGACGGGGAGACCGAACTCCGTGCCGAGCACGCGCTCAACACGACGGAGATACTGTTCGCCGGCCACGAGTCCTCCCGACGGCGGGGCCGCGTCGAACTCCCGCTGGAGATCGACGACCACCCGCTGGTGTCGCTCATCGAGGCCGGCGAGATCGAGCCCACGGAACCGGACGACCGGCCGCCCCACCCCTCCGAAGCCGACGAGTGAGGACGGGATTTACTGCCACTCGGGGGGCTCGCGCTCGGCGCGGGCCTCCGCGACGTCGGGGTCCTGGCGTTCGAGGTCGTCCGCGGCGAGCTGCTCGTCGATGCGGAGCAGGTAGCAGGCGAGCTCGGTCGCCGCGGTCCACACCTCCCGCTTGAGGTCGACGGGGTCGACGATCCCCTCCTCGACGACGTCGACGAGTTCGCCCGAGAGGCAGTCGACGCCGGTGGCGTCCCGTCCCTCGTGGTGGGCGACGCGCAGCCTGACGAGCGAGAGCCCGCCGTCGAGCCCCGCGTTCCGCGCCAGCGTCCGGGGGACGGCGGTGAGCGCGTCGCCGAACGCCTCGACGGCCAGCGCCTCGCGGCCCGACACGGACCGGGCGTGCTCGCGGACGTCGCCGGCAGCGGCCGTCTCGATCGCCCCCCCACCGGGGACGACCGTGTCGGTCCGGCGCGCGCTCGTGACCGCCGCGAGGGCGTGCTCGACCGAGCGCTCGAACGACTCGACCGCCCGCTCGTCGGGCGCTCGACAGAACAGGGTGTAGACGGGTGCGTCGCCCTCGGCCTCGACGACGGTCATGTCCCGGCCGGCGCGCCGGACCACGCGTGCGGTGCCGTGTCCCAGCGTTCCCTCGTTCACCTGCCCCAGCCCGGGGACGACCGTCGCGCCGGTGGCGCGTGCGAGCCGCGCGACGTCCTCCTCGTCGACCTGGTGGATCGCGAGCACGCCGTGGTTCGCGAGGGTCCGCTGTACCCGTTCGTTGATCCCCATCTCCGAGAGCAGTACCCGGAGTCCGGCGTCGTGGGCGTCCTGGAGCTGTTCCTGGAAGCGCTCGCGCTCCTGATCGCCGATCGCGGCGCGGTCCTCGAACGATTCGGGGGAGAAGCGGAAGGTGAGCGACCGGTCGTTCGTCGGCCCGCCGATCGAGGGCACGTCGACCGTCTCGGAGACGACCGCAATGCCGACGTCCCGGAGGGTCCGGGGCATCGCCTCCGCGACCGGATCGCGGCCCAGCACGACCCCGTGGACGAGTTCGGTCTCGCCCTCCGCGCCCCCGAGTCGCGCGACGACCTTCACCATGTCCGGGTCGAACTCACCGGTCTCCGCGGTGATCGCCTCGACCGCCTCGGCCAGGTACGATCCGAGCCGTTCGCGGACGTGCGGGTTTCGCGTCCCCGTCAGGGCGCTTCGGGCGACGGCCGCGGGGCCGAGACCGGGCTCGCCCAGCGGTCGCGCCCGGCGGTCGAGCGATCCGACGGCGCTCGACAGCCCCTCCCGGTAGCCGCGTTCGATGGCCGTCGGATGGAGCCCCATCCCGGCGAGCCGGTCGGCCTCGTCGAGGAGGCCGCCGACGAGCGTGACGAGCGTCGTCGCCCCGTCGCCGTAGCTGCGCTCGAACACCGTCGCCGCCCGCCGGAACGTCTTCACGGCGGGGTTGTCCACGTCGAGTTCTTCGAGCACGATGGACCCGGAATCGGTCGCGGTCACGTTGCCGTGCTCGTCGACGACGAGCTTCGTCGCCCCGAACGGCCCGAGCGTGGAGCGAACGATACCGCACACGGTGCTCGCGTCGCCGACGAGGGCGGGCAGGGCGTCGTCTGTCATGACTCCCCGGAGTGGATGGTGGCTATTATCGGTGTTGGAATCGGGGAGCGGCGGGCCGTCGTCGCGGATGTCCGTAGAGTTAAGCCCTATCTGGGAGAAGGCCCGAATCTATGAGCGAATCGGATCTGCGGATAACCGACGTAGAGACCTACGTCGTGGCGAACCCGTGGAAACCCTGGGTCTTCGTTCGCGTTGACACCAACCGGGGCTACCACGGCATCGCCGAGGCGACGACGCACAGCAAACCGCTGACGGTCGCGGCCGCGATCGAGGAGATGTCGCGGTACTTCGTCGGGGAGGACCCGTTCGACACCGAGCGACTCTGGCTCGAGATGTACCGCGACGAGTGGTACTCCCGGAACGTGATCAACACGACCGTCGTCAGCGCCATCGACACCGCCTGCTGGGACATCAAGGGGAAGGTGCTCGACCGGCCGCTGTACGAACTGCTCGGCGGGGCGGTCAACGGCACGAACCTGCGGGCGTACGCGAACGGGTGGTACACCGACGCCGGGGGCGAGCCGGAGGGGTTCGCCCGGGCCGCCGAGCGCGTGGTCGACGACGGCTACGACGCGATGAAGTTCGACCCGTTCGGGGCCGCCTGGCAGCGGATGGACCGGGGCGAACTCAACCACGCCGTCGACATCGTCGGCGCGGTACGGGAGGCGGTCGGCCCGGACGTCGACCTGCTCATCGAGGGCCACGGCCGGTTCACGCCGGGGATGGCCGTCGAGGTGTCCGACAAGCTGGCGCAGTTCAGCCCCACCTGGTTCGAGGAGCCCTGCCCGCCGGACAACGTCGACGGGCTGCGGAAGGTCGCCGAGAAGTCCCGCGTCCCGATCGCCACCGGCGAGCGCGGCGTCACGAAGCACGCCTTCCGCGACCTCGTGACCGACACCGACGTCGACATCATCCAGCCGGATCTGGCGAACGCGGGCGGGGTGACGGAGGCGAAGAAGATCGCCGCAATCGCCGAGGCCGAGCACGTCAGCTTCGCCCCGCACAACCCGCAGGGACCGGTCGCGACAGCCATCTCCGCACACGTCGACGCGAGCGTCCCGAACTTCATGATCCAGGAGGTGTTCGAGGACTACGACGTCGACTGGAAGGGCGACCTGCTGGACGAGCCCATTCGGATCGAGAACGGCCGACTGCACGTCCCCGAGGGGCCGGGGCTCGGCGTCGACCTGAACATGGACGCCGTCGAGGAGTACGAGTACGAGGGCGAGATGGACACCCACATCAACCTGTTCGAGAAGGGCTGGGAGGGTCGGGCACTTCCCAGTCGCGACGACTGATACGGATTGTTGTAGACTTTTTCCGGTGATCACGGACCTCGTTCGAGTGATCGCCGGTAAATCGTTACAACAATCCGTATGAGGGGATCGGAGCCCGCAAGATCGGTTCCCTCCGCGT
The DNA here is from genome assembly GCF_037335815.1 of Salinirubellus litoreus. Taxonomy (NCBI): domain Archaea; kingdom Methanobacteriati; phylum Methanobacteriota; class Halobacteria; order Halobacteriales; family Natronomonadaceae; genus Salinirubellus; species Salinirubellus litoreus. The sequence continues at coordinate 3,247,808 of NZ_CP147841.1, forward strand.
TTCTCCCCTCCTCTTCGCCGCTCCTCTCCGTCTCACGGTCGCGAGTCACCCGGCAGTCACTTCCCGGCGTGACCGATCCCGTCCCGGTTACGACGCGACCTGCGAGACGGCTCGCCGGCCGAGGATCGAGAGGAGGCCGGCGACGAGCAGCGCCACGACGAACCCGTACGCGACCTGCCAGCCGGACGTGTCGGCGAGCGTGCCGACGACGACGCTCCCGAGCGAGCCGAACAGCATGTAGACGGTGCGGACGAGGCCGAACCCGCTCGCCCGGTCGTCGGCCGGGAGGTTGTCCATGAACAGCGAGTGGAGCACCCCGCCCCAGCCGAACCCGACCCCCGCGAGGCAGACGCCGGCGACGATCGGCCCGAGTCCGCCGTCGAGGAGGAACAGCGTGATCCCGGTCCCGCCGACCGCCAGCGCGCCGGCCAGCGTCAGGTCCCGCGGGAGGCGGTCCGAGAGCCGGCCGAGCAGGGGGAGGCTCACGACGGAGATGATCATCACCGCGCCGAAGACGACGCTTGCACGCCCGGTCGAGAACGACTGGTACTCCACGAGGAACGTCGGGAAGAACGACGTGAACGCCTGCCAGGTGAACGAGGCGACCACCCCCAGGAACGTGGTGTGGAGGAGCACCGGGTCCGAGAGCGGGCCGAGCGCCCGTCGGGGGTCGAGCCGTTCCCGGAGTTCCGTCTCCGGGCGCATCGGATCGGTCCGTCGGACGTAGAGCGCGAACAGCACGAACGCCGGGAGGAGCATCACCAGGCCCAGCAGTATCGCCGGCCGCCAGCCGAACCGGACGGAGACGGCGGCGGCCGCGACGGGCGCGAGGAGGCCGGCGAACGCACCGCCGGCCGTGTGGAACCCGAGCGCCTGACCGGTCCGCTCGTGGAGCCGGGTCAGCAACGAGGAGGACGCCGGGTAGTAGAGCCCGGAACCCGCCCCCAGCAGGACGACGAACGCCCCGAACATGAGGAACGACGGCGAGGCCGCGAGCAGCACCGTCGCGACGGCCGCGGCACCGAGCGAGACGAGGACGACGCGGCGCTCGCCGAAGCGATCCCCGAGGATCCCGCTCGGGTACTGGAACAGCGCGTAGGCGGCCCACATGCCCGTGAGCGCCAGCCCGACCAGGCTCTTCGAGACGTCGAACGCGACCAGCACGACCGGGACGATCGGGCTGATGAGCAGCCGCGCCCAGAGCTGACTGAAGTTCGCGAACACCGCGAGGGACAACACCCGCTCCTGGTACCGCCACTGCACGGGACGGCGGACTCCGGGCACCTATTTCTACCCACCGGTCCCGACGGTTCCTGACGCGAGGGCGAGACGGGGGACACGAGGGTGGGACCGGGGGCGCGGATCCGTGCGCGTGAAATCAGCCCGAGAGCCGCCCCCGACCCCGCTATTTATCCCTCGTGGTGTGGACTACCGGACGTATGTCAGAAGGGTACAGCAGCGTACGCGTACACGACGTCGAGCAGCAGGAGTCCGCGAAGTCGGGTACCAGACACATCGACCTGGTCTCGGAACTCGGGTGTACCGAGATGCGCCCGAAGGTCTGGTACCTCTCGCCGGGCGACGCGATGAGCTACCACCGACAGACCGAACAGGAGGAGTTCTACTACGTCCTGGAGGGGCCGGGACGGATGAAGATCGACGACGAGCTGATGGACGTCCCCGAGGGAACCGCCGTTCGGATCCCCCCCGAGACGCCCCGGCAGGTGCTCAACGACACGGAGGGCGAGCATGTCTGGCTGATCGTCGGCGCGCCGCCAGCCGAGGACGACGGCCGATCGGCGACCGACGAGTAGAGCGGCAGAGCCGGGGCTACTCCGCTTCGGACTCCGGCTCCGCCGCGGCGCTGAGGTTCAGCCGCTCCATCGTCCGCCGTTCGGCCTCGAAGAACTCGCTGTCCTCGTATTTCCCGTAGAGCCGCTTCAGCCCCGGTCGGTCGAGGGACTGCTCGGCCGACCACTCGCGGGCGAACCCGCCGGTGTCGACGTGCCGTAACTGCTCCTCGAACCACTCGACGAGGGGGGTCTCGTCGAACCGGTCCATCCGGCTGAGCTGGCCGTACTGGCTCGTCGGCGAGTGGAAGGGGAGCTGACCCAGATAGCCGTGGCGGGCCATCTCCTCGAAGATCTCGGCGAATTCGTGTGAGAGGTAGAGCTCGCTCATCACGATCTCGGGCGGGATGCCGTAGGCGACCTCGACCCGGAACTTCGCGAGCATCGCGTTCGCGATGACGGGAAAGAGCGCCTGCTCGGTCAGCAGGTCGGTGATGGTCTCCATGTCGGCGGTCCCCTCGACGACGCCCGCTCCCGTCGAACCGATCGCCTTCGCCATCGCCAGAACCGTCTCCAGTGCGTCCCCGGTGTGATCCTGCTCGACCGCGAGGATCGAGGGGAACCCCTGTCCGGACTCGTAGAGCGTTCTGACTGCCGGGCCGCCCATCCGCGGGGCGACCATCACCACGTCCACCCACTCGGGGTGGCCGAGGAGGTCGTAGGTGAGGTTGTAGCCGTGCGAGACGTACAGCGTGTCCCCCTCTTCGAGGTTCGGCTCCACGTGTGATTCGAACACCTCGGGGGCCACCTCGTCGGGGACGAGCAGGCAGATCACGTCTCCCTGCGCTGTGGCCTCCGCGATCGAGAGTGGTTCGAACCCGTCCTCGCGAATCCGCTCGCGGTAGCCGTCCTCGCGGTTCCCCACGACGACGTCGACGCCCGAGTCGCGGGCGTTCAGCGCCTGCGAGCGGCCCTGGTTCCCGTAGCCGACGAACGCGACCGTCCGGTCCTCGAGCGCGGAGAGGTCGGCGTCCTCGTCGTAGTAGATGGTCGTCTCCGACTCTGTCTCTGCCATCGAGTATGGGTCCGACGGGGGGTATTATGGGTGTACCGGCACCGCGGGCTACGCGAGATTCGGCGTACACCGGCTGATCGGACGGAGTTCCAGAGAGCCGGAACGGCAAGGACGTGATAAAGTGCGCCCGATCCCGCTGCTGCGACCCCCATGTCGACCTTCGCTTTTCAGCTAATGCAAGGTGGAGCCTCCGGCTTCAAGAAGCGAACGCAGTGAGCGAGTAGGCCGGAGAGGAAACCGACATGACCCGCCACTACCCATGCCCGATAGCCGTCTGATCCTCGAATATTTAAGTACCCCCCAATACTGTCTGAAGTATGGTAGTTCGCCGCACGGCTGTCGTGAAACTCGATGTTTCCGACGACCAGCGGGACGCACTCCATCGGACTGCCGAGCAGTACCTGCACTGCGCGAACCAAACCGTCGCGTTCTGCTGGAACGACGACTCGTTTACCAAGTGTAAGACCAACAAGCGGCAGGTCCGAGACGCCCTGTACGCCGATCTCCGCGAGGAGACTGAGCTACAGGCACAGCTCGTCCAGGCCGCGATCAAACGTGCCGTCGAAGCCGTCAAGGCGTGTGTCGAACGCTGGAAGAAGGGACAGCGTGTGTCCCGACCGACGTTCACCTCTGAGACGATGGACTACGACGCTCGGAGCGCCACGTTCTTTCGGCGGCAGGTCTCGCTGGCAACGGTCGATGGCCGGGTCGAACCGGCGTTCGTGTTACCATCGGACAGCCCGACGCCGTACGAGCGGTACGTGCTCTCCGAGGACTACGAATTCTGTGAGAGCACCCTCCGGTACGCTCGGCAGCGACGACATAGACTCCGTTCCTCGCCCACGTCGGGGAGCGGAGACGCACCAGTAGACGTGCGTGTGAATGGTGGGATGTTGAACGGCGACGGGTTCCAGCGAATTGCTGGAGCGTGATCGCCGGGAGTCCACATCAAAGCCACCGAAAGGCAGAGCCTTTCGAGGCCTCGGCGGAGCAAAGCTCCGCCGGTGGCCCAACCCTCAAGGACCGAGGCGCGTCAGCGTCGAGGGAGTAGGGTGGGGGTAGTTTACTCGAACGTCACCAGGTGCTCGGCCTTCACGTCGGGGTCGATACGGTAGCCGTGGCCCGGTTCGTCCGGCAGGTGGACGCGGCCGTCCTCGACGACCGGGGTCGGATCGAGCAGCGGGCCGACGTCGTACTCGGGGATGTACTCGACGATCCACCCGGTCGGCGCGGCGCTGACGACGTGCGCGCTCACGACGTAGTAGAAGTGCGTCGCCAGCGGCACCCCGTGCGTCGCGGCGAGCCGAGCGACCGCGGTCTGTCCGGTGACCCCGCCCGCCCGGATGAGGTCCGGCTGGGCGACCTCCATCCCGCCGCGCTCGAGCAACCAGTCGAACTGCTCGGGCCGGTTGACCATCTCGCCGGTCGCGAGCGGCGGCTCGATGGCCGACGCCACGCGCTCGTGACCCGCGTGATCGAACTCGGAGATGGGCTCCTCGACCCACCCGATCCCGTGGGGTTCGAGCTCTCTCACAGTGCGGATGGCCTCCTTGACCGTCCAGGCCTGGTTGGCGTCGACGAATATCTCCGCGTCGTCACCGACGGCCTCGCGTATCTCGGCGACCCGGTCGGCCTCCTCGACCGCGGGTTTGTCTCCCACCTTCGTCTTGAACGCCGTGAACCCCTCCTCGGCGAACCCGCCGTGGAGGTCGGCGAGTTCGTCGAGATCGTGGTGGGAGTCCATGCTCGACGCGTAGGCCTGCACGGAGTCGTCCTCGCCGCCGAGGAGTTTGTAGAGCGGCTGACCCGCCGCCTGAGCCTTGATGTCCCAGAGCGCCACGTCGATGGCGCTCCGGGGCCACGCGCTCATGCCGAGTTCCCCGTAGTAGATGGTCTGCGTGCGGAGCCGCTCGCGGATCGCCTCGGTCGCGAACGGGTCTTCCCCGACGAGGAGGTCGGCGAACTGCGAGTCGACGAACCGTTCGAGGAGGTCGGGGGCGAACCCGAGCGAGTTCATCCAGCCCGTCCCGGTGTACCCCTCGTCGGTCCCGACCTCGACGACGACGCAGTAGAGGTCGTCGATGGCGAGCCGGGAGTCGCCGACCGTCCGGTCGATGGGGAGGTGGAGGGTGTAGGTCTCGACGTCGGTTATCTCCATACCTCTTGGGTCGTGCGACGGACGGATATAAAGCTACGCGGCCCCCGGCCTCGCCGACCGGACGTCCGTGTCGGTTGACGTGGACGACGGCACGGCGGTACCCGGTGTCGCCCGGGCGAATATTTGATATATCCATAACTCCCCGAGCTTCCTTATATACACACGAAGCTATGGAGTGTGAGTGATAAAACGTGAGTACTGAAACCCAGGAGTCGACTGCAATGTCGTGGACCCCTACCCGGCTGTGGGGTAGCGCGATCGCGGGCGGGCTCGTCGCCGGCGTCGGTATGGGCCTGATCATGCACTTCGTGATGGGGGCGATGCCCCTGATCGGGGCGCTCGTCGGACAGCCGACGGTCCTGGCCGGCTGGATCCTCCACATGCTGATCAGCGTGGTCTTTGCCCTGACCTTCGCCGCGATCGTCGCGAGGACGTCGTTCCGCGAGTACGGCCTCGTCGGGATGATCGGCCTCGGTGCCGCCTACGGTATCGTCCTCGAGATCGTCGCGGCGGGTTTCGTCCTGCCGCTCTGGGCGAACGCCGTGGGCGCGGGGCCGCTCCCGGTCCCGTTCCTGGTCCCGATGGGGTTCCTCACCCACATCGTGTTCGGCGTGCTCCTCGGAGCCGTCTTCGGGTACGCGGTGACCCGCGATCGGACGGCGTCGATGGCCGAGAAACGGACCGAACGGCCCGCCGCGTAACGGCGACCGTTCGTTCCTCGAGACGTCGGCGGTCGTCCGCTCGCCGTGATCGAGAACGTCGCTTTTCGTACTCGGACTGGACCGAGACCCATCCCCCGGTGAGCGGATCGATAGGCCCGTTCCGTCGACCCAGTTCTGGTGATCGGTAAACCAGGTCCCTCCAGCCGCGCGAAAAGAGCTATCACGTCCCTGCATGAGTCCCTGTCATGGTGAATTACGAGCACACGCCGGTCTCGGTCGAGGGGAAACGGGCGGTCGTGATCGGCGGGACGAGCGGCATCGGTCGGGCCATCGCGATGGGGTTCGCGGCGGACGGTGCCGAGGCGGTCGTGGCGACGAGCCGGACACCCGAACGCGTCGAGGAGGCCGCCGAGGGAGTCCGCGAGCGCGGCGCGGAGTCGCTGGAACTGACGTGTGACGTATCCGACCGCGAGTCGCTCGCGGAACTCGCCGACGGGACCCTCGAGGAGTTCGGCGGCGTCGACGTGCTCGTCAACTCGCCGAGCTCCATCGCCCGGAAGTCCGTCACCGACGTGAGCGAGGAGGAATGGCGGGACGTCCTCGACGTCCAGCTCGACGGGGTGTATCGCGCGATACAGGTGTTCGCCGAACGGATGGATGGGGGGAGCGTCGTCAACATCGCGTCGCTGGCCTCGGTGCTCGCACTGCCGGAGCTGAGCGCGTACTCGGCCGCGAAGGGGGGTGTCGACGCGCTCACCCGCGCCGCCGCGAAGGACCTCGCGCCCGAGGTCAGGGTGAACGCCATCCGCCCGGGCTTCTTCATCACCGAACAGACGGAGGAGGCCTACGCGGAGGGGACCGAACGCTACCGCGAGGTCACCGGCCGGTCGATGCTCCCGCGGTTCGGCGACCCCGCCGAACTCGCGGGCGCGGCCATCTACCTCGCCAGCGACGCCGCCAGCTACACCACCGGCGAGGTCCTCACCGTCGACGGCGGGTTCCGGACGAGCACGTTCTGAGTCGCGGTACCGGGATCAGGCCTCGGTCACCCTGCGCTCCGCGCCCTCGGCTTCCAGCACCGTCTCGGAGAGTTCGGTCCCGAGTCCCGGCCCGTCGGGCAGGAGGAGCCGGCCGTCCTCGGCCTCCGCCGGGGTAGTGACCAGATCACGGTGCCAGCCGTTGTATCTCCCTCGCACCGACTCCATCACCATCAGGTTCGGGACCGCCGCGCCGAGGTGGAGGTTGGCGAAGTGCAGCACCGGCCCGCCGCAGTTGTGCGGTGCGATCGGGACCTGACTGGCTTCGGCCATCGTCGCGACCTTCCGGGCCTCGGTCAGCCCGCCCACCCACTCGATGTCGAGCATCACGACATCCACGGGGACCGTCGAGAGCAGGTCCTCGTAGTCGTACTTGGTCATCAGCCGCTCGCTCACGTTCACCGGAAGCGAGGTCGAGCGCGCGACCTCGGCGTACGCTTCGAGGCTCCCGATCTCCAGTAGTTCCTCGAGCCACATCGGGTCGTACCGTTCGAGGTACCGCGCGATCCGCTTGGCGCACTGGGCGTTCCAGAGCCCGTGGAACTCCATCGCCACGTCCATCTCGGGGTGGGTCTCCTTGATCGCCTCGAGGGGCTCCGCCCCCGCTTCGAGGTCGCCGGGCGAGACGTACTGGCCGCCGTTCTCGTAGGCTATGTCGTCGTACGGCCAGATCTTCATCGCCTCGATCCCCTCCTCCAGGAGACTCTCGGCGAGTTCGACGGGTTCGTCCATGAAGCTGAACTCCCCCTCGTAGCAGGTGTTGTACGTCCGGAGCGTCTCTCGAACGGGGCCGCCGAACAGCTCGTAGACGGGGAGGCCGGCGCGTTTACCCGCGAGATCCCAGAGCGCGACGTCGACCGCCGAGAGCGCGCGCATCTCGCTCCCGCCGAACCCGCCCCAGTAGTTCGCGTGCCGGTAGACGTCCCGCCAGACCCCCTCTATCTCGCGGGCGTCCCGACCCAGTATCTCGGGCGCGACGTGCTCGTGGACCGTCTCGGCGTCGACCGCAGGACGGGGGTAGGTCTCGCCCAGGCCCACGTGTCCCTCGTCGGTGTGGAGGCGGACGAACAGCAACCGGCGGTAGTCGTCGGCGATCTCGCCGACCCAGCCGGTCTCCTCGAAGTCCATGTCCGAGAGCGCGATGGTCTCGACGGCCGTGATTCGCATACCCCCGATTCCCGAGGGGGCCGCATATAGGTTGATGGCCGGGAGCTAGAACTTCCCGTAGCGCTCGAAGGCTTCGAGTGGATCGACGCCGTCCTTCACGAGTTCGCGTATCTCGTCCTCGGTCTCGGCGGTCTCCTCCGCGAGTTCGAGCACCTCCTCGGCCACGGCGCGGGGAACACAGACCACGCCGTCGACGTCGCCGACCACGACGTCACCGGGGCGGACCTCGACCCCGCCGACGCGCGCGGGGACGCCCCACTCGTCGAGCCGCCAGCGTGGCGGGGCGTCCGCGGGCGTCCGGTAGCGCGCGAAGACCGGGAACCCCTGTTCGAGGATGAACCGAACGTCCCGGATACCTCCGTCGATGACCGCGCCGCGACAGCCGCCCGCCGCGAGCGCCGTGGTCGAGAGTTCGCCCAGGTGGGCGGCCCCCTCGTCGTTCGTCTCGTAGACGACGACGCTGTGCTCGGGTGCGTCGCCGAGCATCCGGAGGAACCGTCTGATGTTCTCGTCGTAGTCGGACTCCTCGACCGGGTGGCCGCGGACGGGGTAGGCGATTCCGGCCACGCGCGTCTCGTGGGTCAGCCCGTCGATGGCGCTCGGGAGCGTCCGCCGCTCGTACCCCAGGTCGTCCAGACTGTCGGCGACTGCACCCGGGTAGAGCGCCTCGTACCGATCACACAGTTCCGCGTCGGAGAGTGCCATGCCCCCCGCTGGCCGGCGGGTGCGAAAAGCCTTGGGTGGTCAGCGTGCTTCGGCCCGGATGGGAGTTCGGGGTGGCTACTCCTCGGCGGCCCACGGCGGGTTCGGTCTCGGCGGGCTGAACAGTTCGACGCCGACCGCCGGCTCGTCGCCGTTCGAGGTCGCCGAGTGGACCGCCTCACCCGGGATGACGTACGAGTCGCCGGCCTCGACCTGGTACTCCTCGCCGTCGACGACGAACAGGATCGCCCCCTCGAACAGGAAGCCCGCCTGCTCGTGCTCGTGGCTGTGATCGTCGACGCCCGCTCCCGGCTCGATGTCGAAGTGCTGGACGCTCATCCGATCCCCGGCGGCCAGCTGTGCGAGACGCACACCGTCCAGTACCTCCGAACTACCCTCGTCGTCGAGTCCTGCGACGTCCATACCCTCCGCATGCGGGACCGTCACGTAAAGATTCTCCCGGAGCCGCGACCGGTCACCGGTCCCGGGGAGTTATCACGGGCGGGGGGGATGGACCAGTCGTCATGGGCGACATGGACGGTCAGACGGCCATCGTCACTGGATCGAGCAGCGGGATCGGGAAGGCCATCGCCGAGCGGTTCGCCGAGGAGGGCGCGAACGTCGTGACCAACTCCCGGTCGGCGGAGCGCGCCGAGGCGGCCGCCGAGGAGATACGTGAGGCCGGCGGGTCGGCGGTCGGCGCGGCCGCGGACGTCAGCGACTACGACGCCGTCGAGGGGCTCGTCGAGGCCGCCGTCGAGGAGTTCGGCGGGCTGGACGTCCTCGTGAACAACGCGGGCCACACCATCACCGGGCCGAGCGAGGAGCTCGCCATCGAGGACTGGCAGTCGGTCGTCGACGTCGACCTCTCTGGGGTGTACTACTGCTCGCGGGCGGCCGGACAACGGTTCATCGACCAGGGCGAGGGCGGGGCGATCGTCAACGTCTCCAGCATGATGGGCCACCAGGGGCTCCACAAGCGGGCGGCCTACTGCGCCGCGAAGGCGGGCGTCGACAACCTCACCCGGACGCTGGCGGTCGAGTGGGCCGAACACGACATCTACGTCAACTCGCTCGCGCCGGGGTACATCCGGACGCCCATCACCGACCAGACGATGGAGACGGCGGGCTACGACACCGAGGACATCCAGAACCGCACGCCGCTGGGGCGGTTCGGTACCCTCGAAGAGATGGCCGAGTGCGCGCTGTTCCTCGCCTCGCGAAACAACTTCGTGACGGGCGAGGTGCTCACGGCTGACGGCGGCTGGACGGCGTTCGCGTGGGGGAGCAAGGGGGAGTAACGGAAGCGCGGACGAAGGCGGAGGCGGCCGGTATCAGAGTCAGTCGGCGGCGATCTCCGGGGAGAGGTCCCCGAGCGCCTCCTCGAAGGTCCCGACCAGTCGGTCGAGTTCGGCCTCGCCCATCGGAGTCGTGACGTTCCCCATCCCCCGCGGGGCGAGGAACACCCCCCGGTTGCGCATCTCGAGGAACAGCCGCTCGGTGGCCGGATCGCCCGCCGCCGAGGAGGCGTGGTCGGTCACCGGCGAGTCGGTGAGGTGGACGTTGAAGAATGAGCCGTCGCCGGTCACCTGCACGGGGACGCCGACGGACTCGGCCGCGTCGGCGAGCCGTTCCCTCGCTACTGCGCCCAGGTCGTTCAGACGCGCGATGGCGTCGGCGTCGAGCGCGTCGAGGGTCGCCGCCCCGCCGGCCATCGTCGCCGGGTTGCCGTTGAACGTCCCCGAGTGGATCGCCCCGTCCTCCGCGGAGGGGTCGAACACGCTCATCACGTCGGCGCGGCCGCCGAACGCGCCGGCGGGGAGGCCGCCGCCGATGAACTTCCCGAGCGCGGTGAGGTCGGGCGTCACGCCGTAGCGCTCCTGTGCGCCGCCGACCCCGAGCCGGTAGGTCATCACCTCGTCGAACACGAGGAGGGTATCGGTGTCCTCGGTCAGGTCGCGGGCGGCCTCCAGGTACTCGGTCGTCGCGGGGACCATCCCCGCGTGACCCATCACCGGTTCGACGACGAAGCACGCGAGGTCCGGGTGGCGCTCGAACGCCGCCGCGAGCGCGTCCGGGTCGTTGAACGGCGTCGTGTGGACGCGCTCTCCGACCTCCCGGGGGACGCCCGCCTCGGGCCCGTCCCCGTCGACGCCGACCATGACCGTGTCGTGGGTCCCGTGGTAGCCACCGTGGACCTTCAGCACGTCGTCGTTGCCGGTGTGGACCATCGCGGCCCGGATGGCGTTCATCGTCGCTTCGGTGCCGGAGTTGGCGAACCGCACGTGGTCGATCGAGGGGGTCCGCTCGACGATGCGACGGGCGAGTTCGGTCGCCTCGCGCGTGGGTGCGGCGAACCCGCTCCCGCGCGCGAACCGCTCCGTGACCGCCTCCACCACGGCCTCGGGAGCGTGGCCGAGCACCGCCGCCGTGTAGTTGTTGAGGAAGTCGAGCAGCTCCTCGCCGTCGGCCGTCGTGAGCGTGGTACCCGAGGCCTCCTCGACGAACGTCGGGTACGGCGCGTGGAAGGTGACCTCGCGGGTGTCGCCGCCGGGCAGGTAGTCCCGGGCCTCCTCGAACAGTTCGCGCGACTGGGGGGTCGACCGCTCGTATCGATCGGTAGGGTCTGTCATGACACAGGGTTCGCGGAGCGGGATTAAAAGCTTGCGTGCGGCAGGGACCGGAATCGGGGACCGCCGGCGGGGCTCCCGTCGCCCGGGGGAGCTGTAGTAGCGTTTGGAAGTCTTTACTCACGGGCGGGCGGGACGAGCCCGTCCGGAGTGTGTCATCGGTTCCAAACGCTACTATATTAGTCGGGGGCTGTCGTGGCCCGGGCATGAGCGATCCGACGGTCGAGCGCGTCGAGGCGATCGGCATGGAGGCACCGCTGGAGGAACCGTTCGGCTACGCGCAGGCGTGGGTCGAGACGCGGACCGCGACGCTCGTCCGCGTCGAGACGAGCGACGGCACGGTCGGGTGGGGCGAGTGCTGGGGCCCCGTCGAGGGGACCCGCCAGGTGGTCGAATCGGTCCTCGCACCCCACGTCGTCGGCGAGGACCCCCGCGAGGTCGAACGGCTCTACGACCGGCTGTACGACGTCGGCCGGGCGACCTACCAGACGGTCGTTCCCCTGCCGGCGATCTCGGGTATCGACCTCGCCCTGTGGGACCTCGCGGGGAAGCTCCGGGGGGAGTCCACGTCGACGCTCCTCGGCGGCGCTCGTCGGGAGGCCGTCAGGCCCTACGCCACGGGCCACTACTTCCCGAAGGTCGAGGACGTCGAAGCGGTGTACGAGAAGGTGGTCGGCGAAGCTCGCGAGAACGCGGAGGCGCTCGGGGCGGTGAAGCTCAAGACCGGCCTCGCGCTGCTCGGCTACGGCCCCGAGGAGGACGTCGAACTCGTCCGCCGAGTGCGGGAGGCGGTCGGCCCCGCCGTGACGGTGATGGTCGACGCGAACTACGCCTACGATCGGACGGACGCGCGGCGGGTCGGACGGGCGCTCGAAGACGAGGGTGTCCACTGGTTCGAGGAGCCCGTCGCCCCCGAGGACCTCGACGGGTACGCCCGGCTCTCGGAGACGCTCGACGTACCGATCGCGGGCGGGGAGTGTCACACGCCGTCGGAGTTCGACCGGCTGTTCGAAACCGGTGGACTGGACGTCGCCCAGCCCGACGTCTGTATCGTGGGCGGGCTCACCCCCGCGAGACGGATCGCCCGTCGCGCACACGATAACGGCGTCCCGCTCGTCCCGCACGTCTGGGGGACGCCCGTGGCCCTCGCCGCGAGCCTCCAGCTCATCGCTACCCTGCCCGGGGACCCGTGGCTTGAGTTCGACCGCTCGCTAAACCCGCTGCGCGAGGAGCTCTGTGCGAGGCCCTTCGCGCCCGACGGGGACGGGCTGGTCGCCGTTCCGGGGGGTCCGGGGCTCGGCATCGAACTCGACGAGGCGGCTATCGAGCGGTATCGAGCGGAGTAGGCCCGGGGATCGGCCGGGACGGGCGTCGCCCGGCGCGTGGATTCATAACCCACCTCCACGTCCATCCGTCGAGATGCCACGGGTCACGGACCTCCGGACGGGGCTGTACGGCGTACCGAACGAGGAGTCGCTGGACGACGCGACGCAGTCGTTCGACGAACTCGAACTGGTCGTCGTCGAACTGGAGTGCGACGACGGCACCGGGGGAACGGGGTTCACCTACACCATCGGGGAGGGCGGGCGTTCGATACTGGAGTTCGTCCGGGCGACGCTGGAGCCGCTGGTCGTGGGCGAGTCGGCCGCGCCGCGGGCGGCGACCGAGCGGATGCGCGCCGGGACGACGTTCGTCGGGCGGGCGGGCGTCTCCGAAATCGCCATCAGCGCGGTCGACATCGCCCTGTGGGACGCGCTCGGTCGCCGGACGGACGAGCCGCTCTATGCCCTGCTCGGCGGCGAACGCCGCGAGGTGCCAGCCTACGAGACCAACGGCGGCTGGCTCCAGTTCGACGAGGCGCGGCTCGTCGAGAACGCCGAGCGCGCGGCCGAGGAAGGGTTCGTCGGGATGAAGATGAAGGTGGGCCGCGGCCACGCCGAGGACGCCCGCCGGATACGCGCGGTCCGCGAGGCGCTCCCCGAGTCGATGCGCCTGATGGTCGACGCGAACTGCTCGTACACGGTGGCGGAAGCGCGCCGATTCCTCGCGCACGTCGACGTCCCGCTCAACTGGCTGGAGGAGCCACTCCTGAAGGACGATTTCGCGGGCCACGCCGACCTTCGATCGAAGGTCGACACGCCCATCGCGACAGGCGAGAACGCCTACAGCGAGCGCGAGTTCGCCCAGTTGATCCGGCTGGACGCGGCGGACGTCCTCCAGCCGGACGTCTGTCGCGTCGGCGGTGTCACCGCCTGGGCCGGCGTGGCCGAACTCGCACGCGCCGCCGGCCTCCCCGTCGTCCCTCACTACGTCGAACCGATACACGTCCACCTGGCCGCGGCCTTCGAGAACGTCCCGTCGATCGAGCACCACTCGACGGTGCTCGACGGGGTGATCGAGTCGCCGCTCGCCCTCGACGACGGCAGCTTCACGCCCCCGAATGATCCCGGACACGGGATCACCTTCGCCGGTCTCGATCAGTACGGGAAGTGAGGCGATTCCGCCCTCGTCGCCGGCCCTGGGCCGGTGGCTACAGCCGTGATTCGCCCGCCGGAACGGCCGGTGCCGGGCACTCTTCCCGCGTCGGGAGACGGCCCCACCCGGAGCCGTCGAACCCGGCACCGGCAGAACCTCAAGGAACTATGCTGTACTTTTCACGCCGGACACCTCCGGGAGGTATTTCCGTATACCAACTTCTCGGCGGATTCTATCCAATATACGCCATTCTACGGCGATCTTCGTCCCTCTTTCCGATTCCTCGCAGGCATATTCGGTAAAAGATAGTTAGAAATAAACAAAAAACCTTAAGTTTGGGTCTACCGGGGATGGAAAGGGATGCCTGACAAAGATAGTCAATGGTTGGACCGACGACAGTTGATGGGCCTGTTCGGCGCGGGTGCGACCGCAGGTCTCGCAGGATGTCTGGGCGGTGGCGGTGACGGCGGTGGCGGCGACGGCGGCGACGGCGGCGACGGCGGTGGCGGCGATGGCGGCGATGGCGGCGATGGCGGCGGCGGCGATGGCGGTGACGGCGGCGACGGCGGCGCGTCCGATCTGATGTCCGCGGCAGAGCAGATCGGCTTCGGCGAGAACTGGCAGCAGCGCCGGTTCGCCTCGCTCAGCGAGGACGGCGACTGGCCCGCCTGGCCCGAGGAGCAACGGAACGCGTGGCCCGAAGGGGATGCCGACAACCAGAAATCGGCCTGGGCGGAGTCCGAGACGGTCCAGAGCGCGAACTGGGAGCCCCCGTCGGGCTGGGAGGACACGCCGGCGGGCGACATCGACAGTTTCGAGCTGCTCAACCACGGCTCGCTGGACTTCGACCCGGCGACGCTGGCCACCTACGCCCTGTTCGAGAACCGGACGGGCATCACGATCAACCCCCTGGAGATCGTCGTCGACCAGGCGATCCCCAAGAAGGCGGCGTTCTTCTCGGCGTCCGAACCGACGCCCCACGCGACCGACGTCGTCGTCCAGAGCTCGCTCTCCTCGTTCGCCACGGCCGGGCACCTCGCAGAGACACGGGCCCAGCCCAACGAGGAGATGTGGGAGCCCTACATCCCGCTGACGCGAGACTCGTTCAGCTACAACGGGACCCAGTACATGGGGCCGAACATCAACCAGGGCGGCCTCGTCCACTGCCGACCCCAGATGATTCTCGACCAGGGCGTCGACCAGTCGGTCGTGGACTCCATCGTCAACGGCGAGTGGAGCTGGAACGAGCTCGAGACGGTGATGCAGGCGTTCGAGGGCAGCGACAAGTCCGCCTGGGCGTACCGCGGGTCCTCGCTGGTCTACACGTTCCGCGACTGGCAGAAGATGCTCTACGAGGCCGGCGGCCGCATCGTTCAGGACGACGGGACGGTCGTGGTCAACGACGAGGCCCACCTCGTGGCCGTCCAGAAGATGCGCGAGTGGCTCGAGAACGGCTGGGTGCCCGACGCGGTCACCTCCTACACCCAGGGTGACCTCGCCGACGGCTTCCTGTCGGGTGAACTCGCCATGGTGCCGGTGTTCGGCGACCTCATCCCGCGGGCCATCGACCAGTTCGGCGACGACCCTGAGGTGTACCGGCCCGTACTGCCCCCCGCGGGCGCCGATCCGGCGCCCGATCCGTCGCGAGCGACGATCGCCTCGCCCAACGGCGTGGCCATCAACGCCTACTCCGACGTGGGCCACCAGCTCGCGGTCATGCTCTACCACGACTGCCGGTACACGACCGCCAGCCAGTGGTGGGAGTTCGCCAACGAGGGGAACAACCAGTACCTCAACCACGTGTTCGACCAGGCCGCCGAACTCGGGACCGTCCCGTACGCCGAAACTCGGGGCACCTCGATGGAGACCGCGGTCGTCGAGGTCTGGCAGCAGCAGCGGGCGACGAGCCAGCGGATCAGCGAACAGCTCCAGCAGATCATCGCCGGCAACGTCGACCCGCAGGAAGGTCTGGACTCGGCCCAGCAGTTCGTCGACACGGTCCTGGGCCAGAACTAAGAGGGTCGATCCTCCACGTTTATTCACAACATGGCAACAGAGACAGATTTACCCGGCTTCCAGGGCGACGAGAACAGCGCTCGCCAGGCGATCTCGAGGTTGGTCAACGACCACATCGTCTTCGCGCTCCTGGCCCCCGCGATGCTGGCGATCCTCGCGATCTTCGTCTACCCGGTCTTCCGGCTCTTCTTCGTGTCGTTCCACATCTCCATCCCCGGCGCGGGGCTCCAGTTCGTCGGGATAGAGAACTACACCCGACTGTTCACGTCGGACCTCTTCCCCAACTACTTCAAGACGACACTGTTCTACTCGTTCGGCTCGCTGGCCCTCTCGCTGACCAGCGGGCTGCTGGTCGCGCTGGCGATCAATCACATCGAGAACAAGCGCGCGCGGACGACCTACGCGACCGTCATCCTGTTCGCGTGGGCGGTCCCGCTCGCCGTCATCGCGATCATCTTCAAGTTCATCCTGCAGGGCGGCCAGTTCGGCCTGCTCAACAAGCTGCTGATCGACCTGGGCGTCCTCCAGAGCGCCCACGCGTGGCTCTCCGACCAGAGCATCATCATGTTTCTGGTGACGGCGACCGACGCGTGGGCACGGATGCCCTTCGCGATGATCGTCTTCCTGGCGGGGTTACAGGCGATCCCCCAGCACATGTACGACGCGGCGAAGGTCGACGGGGCCACGACGTTCCAGTCGTTCCGGAGCATCACGATCCCGTACCTCCGGCCGTACTTCGCCATCGTCGCGCTGATCAACTGGATGTTCGCGTTCCGGGCCTTCTCCGTCATCTACCCGCTCACGCAGGGCGGCCCGGGGACGCGGACCACGACGCTGGCGATCTGGATCCACCAGGTCTCGATGGTCTCCATCCGACCCGGCTACGGGGCCGCCATCTCGGCGTTCCTCGTCCTGATCACCCTGGTCGTCGCGGCGTTCTACGTCCTGGTCGTCATGGAGGACGTCGAAGAATGATTCCCACGGAACCAACCCCAGTCACTGCACACGGAGGACACCAATGAGCCAGGCATCATCGGACGAGACGTACGAACGCATCAGCTACCAGACCCGCCAGCGGTTCGGCGACATCGTCGAGAGCCCCTACGCCGTCCACCTCGTGGCGATTATCGCGGCGCTGACGGTGCTCATCCCGCTGCTGTGGGCGCTGTCGAACTCGTTCAAGGCGAACGAGGCGATCTACAACCTCAACTACCTCCCGGCCGAACCCACGCTCGATACGTACCGTAGCGTGCTGTTCGGCGAGCAGTACTGGAAGGCCGTGCTCAACACCTTCATCATCTCGACGACCACGACCATCGCCGTCGTGGTGCTCGCGGTGCCGGCGGGCTACGCGTTCAGCCGGTTCCGCTTCCCCTTCGACGACTACATCTTCATCGGCATCCTGTTCTCGCGGCTCTTCCCGCCGATCGGGCTGATCGTCCCGTACTTCCAGGTCCTCTCGACGGCGAACCTGCTGAACACGAAGACGGGGATCATTATCGCCAACATCTACCTGTGGCTACCGCTGATGATCTACCTCATGCGGAACTTCTTCATCTCCATCCCGAAGGCGCTCGACGAATCGGCGCTGGTCGACGGCTGTACGCGGTTCCAGGCGTTCCTGAAGGTGGGAATCCCCCTGGCGCGGCCGGGGATCGCGGCGGTGGCCATCCTCACCTTCCTCTACTCCTGGCGGGAGTTCCTCTTCGCGCTCATCGTGAGCAGCGACCTGACCTCCCAGCCGCTGTCGGTGGCCGTCTTCTCGTTCGTCGGCGACGTCTCCATCTACTGGGCGTCGCTGTCGGCGGCCTCCATCATCGCCATCCTGCCGACGGTACTGATCGTGATCTTCTTCCAGCAGTACATCGTCTCCGGGCTGACCTCGGGGGCGATGAAAGGATAGAAACCCATGGCACGACACCACACTTCCGACGGCGGATGCAAGCCGAAGCGTACTGACGATCGACTGATCAGCGAACACGGAGTCCAACAATGAGTGACAGCACGAAGCAGGTGACCGACACCGGGACCGACACCGAACGAACCTCCCCGCAGGAGGGTGCGGACGTCTCCGAGGACACCAACGTCGTCATCGACGGGATGACGAAGATCTTCCGCGAGGATGACGGGAGCGAGGTCGTCGCCGTCGACGACATCACCATCGAGGTGCGCGAGGGCGAGTTCCTCGTCCTGGTCGGCCCCTCCGGTTGCGGGAAGACGACGACGCTCCGGAGCGTCGCCGGCCTGGAGACCCCGACCGACGGCCGCATCGTCATCGAGGACCAGGACGTCACGGGCTTCAACCCGCGGGAACGGAACATCTCGATGGTGTTCCAGAACTACGCGCTCTACCCCCACAAGACGGTCCGGGGTAACATGGCGTTCCCGCTGGAGGTCCGCAACTACCCGCAGAGCGAGATCGACGAGCGCGTCGAGGAGGCGGCCGACCTGCTCAGTATTCCCGAACTGCTCGATCGGAAGCCGAACGCGCTGTCGGGCGGCCAGCAGCAGCGCGTCGCACTCGGTCGGGCCATCGTTCGGGAGCCCGCGGTGTTCCTGATGGACGAGCCGCTCTCGAACCTCGACGCGAAGCTGCGTGTCCAGATGCGGACCGAGCTGAACGACCTGCACAAGCGGGTCGGCAAGACGACGATCTACGTCACGCACGACCAGGCCGAGGCGATGACGCTCGGCGACCGCGTCGCGGTGATGAACAACGGGAAGCTCCAGCAGATCGCCCCGCCGCAGTACGTCTACGACAACCCGGCCAACCGGTTCGTGGCCGGGTTCATCGGCGAACCGCCGATGAACTTCTTCGACGTGGAGGTCCGCCAGGAGGGCGGCGACTACATCGCCGAGTGCGAGACCTTCGAGGTCAAGCTCTCGGAGAAGCTCGCGTCGGATCTCGAGTCGTTCGACGGTGATATGGACGACCTGACGCTCGGGATCCGCCCCGAGGACATCCAGGACGCGAGCGTGGCCGAGGACCTCGTCGGCGATCGGAACACGCTCGAGGCCTACGTCCGTCTCGTCGAGCCGATGGGCTCGGACAAGTTCCTGACGCTGACCCCGCCGGACGAACCCGACAACCTCAGCCGGGAGTTCTCCGCCCGCGTCTCGCCCGACAGCAGTATCGAGGAGGACGAGATCGTCACGCTCGTCGCGAACATCGAGAAGATGCACCTGTTCGACAACCGGACCGGCGAGAACGTCTCCCCCATCTGAGCTCGGGGGCGCCTCCCCCGGTGGACGGCACCCGACCACATCACCATCGCCGCTCCCGTTCGGGCCGCGCTTCCTCCCCGTGCGTGCTCGCGCGCGCGTAGGACGAACGTTCGAGTATCGTCCCCGCCCAGCACCATCGGGTGGACTCGCCGAGTCGTCGCATCCGGACGGCGCACCGGCCCCGCGGCGGCGTGTGTACGGGAATCCACGGGCCGAGAGGTCTGGATTTATTACGTCGGGAGCGGCTCCCTCACGCATGGAGGAGTACGACGTTCTCGTCCTCGGGTCGGGTGCCGGCCTGGAGTTCGCGAGTATCGCCGGGGAGAACAATCGGACCGTCGGAATCGTCGAGAAGGAGTCCTTCGGCGGCGCGCAGCTCGACGCGGGGGCCCGCTCCAAGCGCCTGCTCTACCACGCGGAGGTGCTGGAGACGATAGAGCGCGCCGACGAGTTCCACATCGACGCGAGCGTCGACGGTTTCGCGTTCGAGGAGATGGTGCGGGACGTCGACGAGGAGCTGCGAGGCAACGCCGAGAGCCTCCGGGAGGGCGTCGAGGCGTCCCCGTTCCACTACCTCTACGAGGGTGAGGCCCGCTTCGTCGACGAGAGGACCGTCGAGGTGGTCGGCGGCGCGGACGACGGGACACGTATCCGGGCCGACACGGTGATCCTCGCCACGGGCTCGCGACCGGCGACGCCGGACGTGGAGGGGATCGAGTCGGTCGACTACCTCACGAGCGAGGAGGCCCTGCGGGTCGAGACGCCCCCCGACCGCCTGGTGATCCTCGGGAGCGGGTACATCTCCGTCGAACTCGGGCACCTCTTCGGGACGTTCGGAAGCGACGTGACGTTCGTCTGCCGGGAGGAGACCCTCCTCCCCGAGGTCGACGAGGAGGTCGCGGAGACGTTCACCGAACGCTACGGGGAGCGGTTCACCGTCCACACGGCCACCCACCCGACCGGCGTCTCCGAAACCGACGGCACCGTGACGCTGGAGGCGACCTCGGGGCGGCTGGACGGCCCGGAGGTGAGCGCGAGCGGTGACGTGCTGCTCGTCGCGGACGGCCGGATCCCGAACACGGCGGCGCTAGATCTCGATGCCGCAGGTATCGAGACCGACGAACACGGCTACGTCGAGACCGACGAGTACCTCCGGACGACCGCGGACGGGGTGTGGGCCGTCGGGGACGTCACCGGGAACTACCTGTTGAAACACAGCGCGTCCCACGAGGTCGCCGCCGTCGCGCGGAACATCTACGAGGACGAGCGCCGCCCGGTCGACTACAGCGCGATGCCGCTCGCGGTGTTCGCGTCCCCCGAAGTCGCGAGCGTGGGGGCCCAGGAGCAGTACCTCGAAGCCGGCGAGTACGCCACCTACACCGAACAGTACGAGTCCGTCCCACGCGGGCGTGCGATGGGGGCGGAGGGGTTCGTGAAGGCGATAATCGACACGGATCGGCAGGTCATCGGGTGTCACATCCTGGGGCCCCGGGCGTCCGAACTGATCCAGGAGGTCGTCACGGCCATGCACGCCGGCGAGGGGACGGTACGGAACGTCCGCCGGCCAGTCCACGTCCACCCTGCCCTGTCCGAGGTCGTCCAGCAGGCGTTCTCCGGACAGTTCCGACGGACGGTGACCGACTTCTCGCGCGACGACTGATACGGATTGTTGTAGTCTTTTACCGGCGATCACGGACCCCGCTCGAGTGATCGCCGGTAGATCGTTACAACAATTCGTATGAGGGCGACAGGATTCCGACGGCCGCCACTCCCCGGAGAGGGCGTCCTCCCGGCCGTGGATGACTGGGGGTCCCGACCGAGCGACCGGGCCCGCGAACACGCCTCCGTGCCGCGCTCGCGCCGTCGGCGCACCCGCGGTCGCCGGGATTTAATACGGTCTCGCGTGTGGTCCGGCACGAATGGACGCCGAGTCGCTGGTGATCCGGCTGGTCCTCGGTATGATCGTCGGGCTTGGGTTCGTCGCGTCGAGCGTCTGGGGGATCCTCCAGTACGTCGGCATGAGCCGCTCGCCCGCGATGTTCATCGGGGTCGTCGTGGGGTTCGCGGTGCTGGTACTGGTCGTCCTCAAGACCGAACGCGTCAGGGACTAGCCCCTATCGCCGTCTGGAACGTCGTGTCCGGGCCCTCGCGCCCCGGGATCGAACGACCGGTCCCGGTGGGTGAAGCGGAATCTACTTACCGCCGTGCCCGTCGTGTGATAACGGGATGCACTACTACCGACACGGGGCACACGACGACCCCCGGCTGGTCGCCGCCGACGGCGACACCCGGTACGATCTGACGGCCGTCAAGCCCGATCTCGCGTCGTTCGGTGACCTGGCGCGGGCGGCCGAGGTCACCGACCGCGGGGTCGACGAGGTGGCGGAGCCGCTCGTCGACGCGGCTCCGGCGTACGAGGGGACGGACGAGCCGGCCGCGCCCGTCGCGGACGAGGTCTGGGCCGCAGGCGTCACCTACGAGATCAGCGAACAGGCACGCGAGTCCGAGAGCGGCATGCCGGAGATGTATCTCGACGTCTACGAGGCCGACCGCCCGGAGGTGTTCTTCAAGGCCACGCCCGGGCGGACGGTCGGGCCGGGCGAGGCCATCGGCGTCCGGGGCGACGCGGAGTGGAACGTCCCGGAGCCGGAACTGGGGGTCGTCCTCCACCGCGGCGAGATCGTCGGCTACACCGTCGGCAACGACGTGAGCAGCCGCGACATCGAGGGGGCGAACCCGCTGTACCTCCCCCAGGCGAAGGTGTACGACCGGTGCTGTGCGCTCGGGCCCTGCGTCGCCTCGCCGGAGACGGTCGGCGACCCGCACGATCTCGCGATGTCGATGACCATCACCCGCGACGGCGAGCAGGTCTTCGAGGGCAGCACCTCGACGGGGGAGATGGTCCGGACCTGCGAGGAACTGGTCGACTACTACACGCGACACAACGCCGTCCCCGAGCGCTCCGTCCTGCTGACGGGGACGTCGATCGTGCCCGACGACGAGTTCACGCTCCGGGAGGGCGACTCGGTGCGCATCGAGATCGAGGGGATCGGGGTCCTCGAGACCCCCGTCGTCACGGTCTGATCGGAACCCGCCCTCAGTAGTTCATGTAGACGGTCTTCGAGATGGTGTAGAAGTCGAGCCCGGCGTCGCCCTGCTCGCGCCAGGTCTCGCTGGAGGAGCGCTTGAACCCGCCGAACGGCGTGTGGAGTTCGACGCCGGTCGTCTTCTCGTTGACCTTCGCCATGCCGGCCTCGACCTCGTCGACGAACCGGTTGGCCTCGCCGAGGTCGCGGGTGACGACGCTCGCCGAGAGGCCGTACTGCACGCCGTTGGCGACCTCGACGCCCTCCTCGAAGTCGTCGACGCGGATGACGCTCAGGACGGGCCCGAAGACCTCCTCCTGGGCGATCCGCATGTCGTGCTCGACCTCGGTGAACACGGTCGGCTCGACGAAGTAGCCGTCACCGAGCGATCCGTCGGCGGCGCGCTCGCCGCCGGCGGCCAGGGTCGCACCCTCGTCCTCGGCCACCTCGATGTAGTCGAGGGTGGTCTCGAGTTCGTCCTCACTGACCTGCGGACCCATGTCGCCGCCCTCCAGCCCGGGGCCAACCTCGATCCCCTCGGCGTACTCGACGATGCCCTCGACGAACTCGTCGTAGACGCTCTCGTGGACGATGGCGCGCGAGCAGGCCGTACAGGCCTGGCCGGTGACGCCGAACGCGCCCCCGCCGACGATTTCCACCGCTTCATCGACGTCGGCGTTCGCGGTGACCACGGTGGGGTTCTTCCCGCCCATCTCCGTCTGGGCGCGCTTGCCCGCGGCGGTGGCGTCCTCGTAGACCTGCTCGCCGACGTGTGCGCTTCCGGTGAACGACACCGCGTCGACGGCGTCGTGGGTGGTGAGCGGGTCGCCCACGTCGCTCCCCGACCCGGTGACGAAGTTGACGACGCCGTCGGGGACGCCGGCCTCGTCGAGCGCCTCGACGAGCGCCCGAGCGGGGCCGGGCGCGAGCGACGCCGGCTTCAGGACGGCGGTGTTGCCGGTCGCGAGCGCGGGGGCGAGCTTCCACGCCGGGATGGCGATGGGGTAGTTCCAGGGCGTGACCAGCGAAACCACGCCGACGGGCTCGTCGACGGTGTACAGCGTCGTGTCCTGGCTGCTGGACGCCTTGACGTCGCCGCCGCGGTCGCGCGCCTTCGCGGCGTAGTAGCGGAAGATGTCGATCGCGCGGCCGACCTCGCCCGCGGCCTCGCCCCGTGCCTTCCCCTCCTCGCGGATCAGCAGTTCGGTGAACTCCTCCTTCCTGGCTTCCAGTTCCTCGGCGGTCCGAGTCAGTACCCGGCCCCGCTCCGGCCCGGGCGTGTCGGCCCACTCGCTCTGTGCCTCCGCGGCCGCCTCGATGGCTCGTTCCGCGTCCTCCGGGCCCGAGCCCTGGTAGTGGGCGACGACCTCGTTCGTGTCCGCGGGGTTGCGGACCTCGAACGTCTCGCCCGTGTCGGCCTCGATCCACTCGCCGTCGACGTAGTTCGAGTGCGTATCTGCCATGCACGCAGGGGTTCACGGTCCAGGCTTACCCTTGTTACGGTGTCGGGAAGGTTCGCCCGCCATCGGGTCGGGGAGTCCGGGCGATCGACGACGATCGGGGGCTCGGACCCGGCTGATGGGCGAAACGAGCGTTTATTTCCTCCCGAGTGGACCTGGGGTCGATGAACGTCCTGTTGCTATCCATCGACAGCCTCCGGTGGGACGTCCTCGGAGCCTACCGCGAGGAGCCGGCGGGGTTCGGGTACGCCGTCGACACGCCGAACCTGGACCGGTTCGCGGACCGGGCGACCGTCTTCGAGACGCACTACGCCGGGAGTCTCCCCTGCATGCCCGCTCGCCGCGAGTGGCTCACCGGGACCCAGGAGTTCCTCTGGCGCTCGTGGGGCCCCATCGAGCCGTTCGACCACCCGCTCCCGCGGGTCGCCCGACGCGCGGGTGTCCTCACCGGGTTCGTCAGCGACCACTACCACTACTTCCAGCACGGGAGCAACGGCTACTACCAGGACTTCAACGGGTGGGAGCTGGTTCGCGGACACGAGTGGGACGCCTTCCGGACGACGCCGCGCGCACCCGAAAACGAGGGCTTCAGGCGACAGCTCAACGCGGGCGAACCCGACGACCTCGGCCTGCTGAACCGCATCGTCTACGCGCGAAACACGGTCGGTCTGGAGGACGAGGCGGACTACTTCGCCCCACGGGTCTTCAGCCGGACCGCGGAGTGGCTCTCGCGCAATCGGGAGTGGGATCGGTGGTTCTGCTACGTCGATAGCTTCGACGTCCACGAGCCGTTCGACGTGCCCGAGCCGTACGCCTCGATGTACACCGACGAGGATCCCACGGATCCCGAACTACCAGTGTGGCCGTTCTACGGCCGCGTGGACTCGGCGGGGGACACCGGTCAGAGCGCACTCGGGGGCGACGCCTCGCTCACGGACCGCCAGCTCGACTTCGTCCGCGCGCAGTTCGCCGGCAAGACGACCATGGTCGACGCCTGGTTCGGGCGGGTTCTCGATACGCTCGACGCGGAGGGGCTGTGGAGCGACACGGCGGTGGTCGTCACCTCCGACCACGGCCACTTCCTCGGCGATCACGGCTGGATGGGCAAGCCCTACGCGCCGATGTACGACGTGCTGGCGCGGACGCCCCTGCTGGTCTGGCATCCCGAGAGTTCACGGACTGGTGAGTCGGTCTCCGCGCTCACCTCCGCGGTCGACGTCTACGCGACCGTCCTCGATCTCCTGGGCGTCGAGGCGCCCGAGGGCGCGGGGCCGCACAGCCGATCGCTCGTCCCCCTCCTCGCGGGCGAGACGGAGGTCCACCGGGACTGGGCGCTCTACGGCTACTGGGGCTCCTCGGTGAACGTCACCGACGGGACCCACACCTACCTCCACCCCTGCGACGCCAGTATCCCAGGAGTGACCTACTCGACGACGATGATGAACCCGTACCCGCGCCAGTTCCGCGACCCGGAGCCGAAGCCCGATGCGGAACCCGCTACCGTCCCGTACGCCGACGCGCCGGTCTGGCGCTTCGAGACGCCGGCCCACTCACGGCAGGACGACCCCATGCTGTTCGACGTCTCCGTCGATCCCGACCAGAGGAACGACCTCGCCGGTGAATCACCGGCGGAAGATCGGATGCGGGGCCTGCTGGTCGAGGGGCTCGACGCGCTCGAAGCGCCCGAGGAGCAGTACAGACGGCTCGGGCTGGCGTAGAAACGAGCGACGGGAGAGGGGTTCGGCCGACCTACATCGACGGGCCGACGCGCGTGATGGCGAACTCGGTCAGGCCGTGGACCTCGGCACACGAGGAGTCGCCGTCGGCGACCGCGAGCACCCGCTCGAGGAGTTCGTCGGCGTCGGTGGCCGTCGCGTCCACGTCGATGTCGTCGGGGAGCGCGGCGACCGTCTCGGCGTCGCCCGAGATCTTGACCACCGGCACGAGCGGGTGGCCCGAGGGGACCCCTTCGCCGGTGACGTGGACGACGAGGCTCGCACCCGCGGCGGCGAGGCCGGTCGCGGCCTCCTCGAACCTGGCCGGGGCGTCGACCAGGCCCACGCCCCGATCCAGCGTCGCACGAGCGCCGTAGCGGACGACCTCCTCGATGGGGCGTCCGTCCCACTGGGCCGAGAGCTCCTCGAACTCGAAGTCGAGGGCGTCGGCCCTGGTCCGGGTCGCCCGCGCGGGCTGGTCGCGGTAGGCGTCGAGCAGGTCCGACATCACCTCCCCCGCGTCCGCGCCGGCGGCCTCCCGGGCGGCCTCGGGGTGGGCGGTGAACCGCTCGGTCCCGGCGACGAGGACGCGCCCGCCGGCCTCGACGACCGAGGAGACGAGGTCGCCGACGAGCGGGTCCGCGGTCTCGACGGTCGAGCCCTGGAGGTCGCTCGCCACCACCCCGAGCGTCAGGTCGCCGAGGCCCGCACGGGTCCGCTCGCTCGCGCGGGCGTCCGCGACGAGTTCCTCGACGAGATCGACCCCCTGTTCGAGACACTCGTCGGTCCCGCCGGCCCCCTGGATGGAGAGCTCGCGGACGGGCACGCCGAGGTCGGCCATCTCGGCGGCCACCTCGTCGCTCTGGAGCACCTCACACCCCAGCCCGACGACGACCGTTCCCGCGACGTTGGGGCTCGTCCCCAGGCCCATGAACGCCCGCCGGGTCTGCTCGCTGTCGGCCCCGATCTGGGCGCAGCCGTGGTCGTGGGGCGCGCTCACCGCTTCCGGGACCCGGTCTGCGATGCGGTCGGCGACGACGTGCGAGCAGATGACCGACGGGAGCACCAGGACCCGGTTTCGGGTCCCCGTCCCGCGCTCGCCGCGGTCGTAGCCCGTGAACGCCCGCTCCTCGCTCGCTTCGGACGTGCTCGCGGGCCGGTGCTGACTCACGCGGGCTCACCTCCCTGCTCGCGGAGGTCGCCACGACCGCGCGTGCTCTCGACGTTGTGGACGTGGGCCCACTCACCGGAACGGATAGGCTGACTCGCCCGCCCGATCACGTAGCCGTACTTCGTTATCTCCTCGCCCGCGTCGACGGCCTCGAGGGCGAACTTGTGGCCGAACTGGACCTCGTCGACCAGTTCGATCGTCCGGTCCCCCACCGTCAGACGGTGGCCGGCGTCGAGATCCTCGATCGCCGTCGCCACGTTGTCGTCGGGGGTCATCCGGAGCGCCACCCCGTCGAGCACCTCGCCCTTCATCCGCGGACCTCCAATTCCGCGAGTTCGTTCGGCATGATCTCGTTGACGGCGAACTCCTCGAGTCGGCGGCGCTCGGCCTCCGTCGGCTGGCCGTCGGCGACGGCGAGCAGCGTCTCGTACACCCGTTCGCCGACCGTTCCCAGGGACTCGCCCTTGATGACCGTGCTCGCGTTGACGTCCATGTTGTTCGACATCCGCGACCAGGTCTTCGGGTTCCCCGTCACCTTGATCACCGGCGCGATGGGGTTGCCGGTGGTCGAGCCCCGACCGGTGGTGAAGGCGACGACCTGCGCGCCGCCGGCGACCTTCCCGACGACGCTCTCGACGTCGTAGCCCGGCGTGTCCATCAGCACGAGACCGCCCCCTACGGGGAGGTCCTCGGCATAGTCGACGATGCCGCGGACCGGCGAGGAGCCACCCTTCGAGATGGCCCCGAGGCTCTTCTCCTCGATAGTCGTCAGGCCGCCCTCCTGGTTTCCGGGCGATGGCTGTGCGCCACGGATGTCCGTTCCCATGAGGTCGGCCAGCTTCTCCCGGCGGTCGACGCGGTCGAGCAGCCGCTCCCGGACCTCGCTGTCGACGCACCGCTCGGCGAGGATGTGCTCGGCACCGATGAATTCGGGCGTCTCGGAGAAGCAGGCGGTCCCGCCGTGCTCGACGAGTCGGTCACACGCCTCGCCCACCGCGGGGTTCGCGGCGATGCCGCTGGTGGCGTCGCTCCCGCCGCACTCGACGCCGAAGACGAGTTCGGAGGCGTCGGCCTCTTCCCGTCGTGCGCGTTCGGCCTCGGCGTTCAGGTCCTCGAGGATCGTCGCGCCGCGGTCGAGCGCGCCGCTCGTCCCCCCGACCTCGCGGATCGAGAGCGTCTCGGTCGCCTTGCCCGTCTCGGCGATGCGGTCGGCCAGCGCCCCGGCGTCGATCTCCTCGGTCCCGAGCTCGACGACCAGTACGGCACCGACGTTCGGGTTGCGGCCGACGCCGGCAAGCACGCGCTCGGTCTGTCGTCTCGTCGCGTCGGGCTGGCTGGTCCCCATCTGGTGAGGGGTCGCCCGCGCCCAGGCCCCGGCGTCGCCCGCCAGTCGCGAGGCGACGCTGCTCGCCGCGACCGACGTCGGGATCACCGCGACGTGGTTGCGCACCCCGACCCGTCCGTTCTCGCGTCTGTATCCACTGAACGTCGGAACTGTGTCCATTCCCCCGATCGTTCGACGTTCGCCCACATAGTTCTTCGTCCGCCGCGGAGCGATCCGGGGCGGAAACCGTCGGCGGTACCCCCCGTTCGACGATCCCGGGGTCGCACGAGCGCTTATGCCTCGACCGGGCGAACCCCATCCGTATGCTCAGCGCACTCGTCGTCGCCGACGACCTCACGGGGGCGATGGACACGGGCCACGAGTTCGCCGCCCGGGGCCATCCCACGACCGTCGCGGTCGGGGCGGACGGCGCTCGGCCCGAGGAGGGGGTGCTCGTGGTGAACACCGACTCGCGGTACCTCCCGTCCGAGGAGGCCCGGGAGGCCGTCGAACGAGTAGTCCGGGACGCCCCCGCTCGGACGGTCTACAAGAAGGTCGACTCCACCCTGCGCGGGAACCTGGTCGCGGAGATCGAGGGAGCGCTCGACGCCAGCGGGGCCGACACCGCCCTCGTGGCACCCGCGTTCCCCGCGGGAGGCCGACTGACCGCCTGCGGGTACCACCTGGTCGAGGGCGCGCTCGTGACCGACACCGCCGCCGGGCAGGACCCCGAAAAGCCCGTGACCTCGGCGCACCTCCCGACGCTACTGGAAGGGGGAGCGCACGCGGTCGGTCACGTCGGAGTGGAGACGGTCGCGAGCGGAACCGAGGCCGTCGCCGACGTCGTCCGGGAGACTGATGAGACGATACTCGCCTGCGACGCGGTACACGACGATCACCTCGCGGCGCTCGGTCGCGGCGCACGGCTCGCCGAACGGGAGGTCGTCTACGTGGGGAGCGCCGGGCTGGCGAGCGCGCTCGAACTGGCTGACGAACCGGACTCCGGAACGGCAGGCGACGGTGGAGGGGGACTCGCGGCCGCCGAGCCCGAATCGACTGGGGACGGGACGCGCGTCCTCGGCATCGCCGGGAGCGCGAGCCCGACGACGCTCGACCAGCTACGGGCGGTCGGGGACGATCGGATCGTCGGGCTGGACGGGATACGAGCGGCCGTCGACCCGGCGACGGCCGCGGACGATGCCGTCGAGCGTGCGTTCGAGGTGCTCGACGAGGAGGGGACGGTCGTCGTCGCGTCCGTACTGGAGGAGGAGGACGTCGACCGGGCGCTGCGGGCGGGACGGGACGCCGGGGTCGACCCCGCGACGGTGCGCGAGCGAGTAGCCGATAGCCTCGCCCTGGTCGCGACGCGGTCGTGGGAGCGCGACCCCCCGGACGGGCTGTTCGTCACGGGCGGGGCGGTCGCCGGTCGGGTCTTCGACGCGCTCGGGGCGACCGGCGTCCGGCTGACCGGCGAGGCGGTCGAAGCCGGCGTCCCGGTCGGGCGCGTCCTCGACGGCACCGCCGCCGGCACCCGGGTCGTCACGAAGGCCGGGGCGTTCGGGGGGGGACGAACAATAGCTAAGTGTCTGACTCGACTCGGAGGTAGCGATGACCGATAGACCAGTCGTCGCGATCACGATGGGCGATCCGGCGGGCGTCGGGAGCGAGGTAGTGGTGAAGGCGTTCGAGGAGGCCCGCGAGCACGCCAGACCGATCGTCGTCGGGGACGCGTCGGTGATGACCGACGCCGTGGAGGTCTGCGGGAGCGACCTCCGGGTGAGGGCGGTCGACTCGATCGAGGCGGGACTCGAGGTGGAGG
Source organism: Salinirubellus litoreus (assembly GCF_037335815.1). Lineage (NCBI taxonomy): Archaea > Methanobacteriati > Methanobacteriota > Halobacteria > Halobacteriales > Natronomonadaceae > Salinirubellus > Salinirubellus litoreus. The sequence goes on from NZ_CP147841.1 coordinate 3,277,320, forward strand.
ACGGCATCCCGGTCCTCGACCTCGACAACGTCTCGGACCTGGAGTACGGGGTCGTCCGCGAGGAGTACGGCGAGGCGAGCCTCGCGTACGTCGAAACCGCGATCGACCTCGCCATCGAGGGGACCGTCGACGCCATCGCGACCGCGCCGATCAACAAGCAGGCGACGCGCCTCGCGGGTGCCGAACACGCCGGCCACACCGGGCTGCTCGCGGCCCGGACCGGGACGGACGACTACTCGATGATGCTCATCGAGGAACCGCTCCGCGTGACACACGTGAGCACGCACGTCCCGCTGCGCGAGGCGTGTGACCTCGTGACGACCGAGGCGGTCGAGTCCGTCATCGAAGTCACCCACGGCGCACTCCGCGACCTGGGCATCGACGACCCGAGCATCGCCGTGGCGGGGCTGAACCCGCACGCGAGCGACGGCGGCCTCATGGGGACCGAGGACGACGAGGAGATCCGACCGGCGGTGGAGTCCGCGCGCGAGCGGGACCTCGACGTCGACGGCCCGGAGTCGCCCGACACGATCTACGTCCGCGCGGCCCGTGGCGAGTTCGACTGCGTCGTCTCGATGTACCACGACCAGGGCCACATCCCCATCAAGATGCTCGGATTCGGCTCGGACGGCGCGGTGAGCGGCGTCAACGTCACCGTCGGCCTGCCCATCGTCCGGACCAGTGTCGACCACGGGACGGCCTTCGACATCGCCGGACAGGGTATCGCTTCGGAGACGAGCATGGTCGACGCCGTCCGCATCGCGGCCCGTCTCGCCGCGGCACGCTGACGCCCTCCCCCGTTCACCCGAATATAGTATGTTATCATCTAACTCGAATCACGATTAGACGATTCTTTCGCAACTATTGCCGACCAGGGAGATCTAAGGACGACTTTCTATGAAATATCTGGACATACATCCATATATTAGTTTCATCAGAACGTTCACCGATACCGAACAGATGTTTTTTGTCGGTCGGCGGTTTCGGGGCGGACATGACGAACAAGGGCGCGACGACGGTCGGGGCGACCGAGACGACGCTCCGCATCCTCGAGACGCTGAAACGGCTCGATGGGGCGGGCGTCACGGAGGTCGCGAACCGTCTCGATATCCCCAAGAGCACCGTTCACAACCACGTCTCGACCCTCCTCGGGAACGAGTATCTCGTGAAGGAGGGGAACACCTACCGGGTCGGCCTGCGGTTCCTCGAGTTCGGCGAGCACATCCGGAACCGGATGCCGATACACGACGTCGCGCGGGGGGAGGTCGAGCGGCTGGCCGAGGAGAGCGGGGAGCTGGCGAACCTCCTGGTGGAGGAACACGGCAAGGGCGTCTACCTCTGCCGTGCGAAGGGGGACCAGGCGGTCCGGCTCGACACCTACGCCGGGATGCGGGTCCACCTCCACTGTACCGCGCTCGGGAAGGCCATCCTCGCGTACCTCCCCGAGGAGCGCGTTCGCGAGATCGTCGACACCCACGGACTCCCCGAACGAACGGACGCGACGATAACCGACGAGGAGGAGCTGTTCGACGAGCTCGAAGGGATACGCGATCGGGGATACGCCCGCGACATGGAGGAGCGGGTGGCCGGTCTTCTCTGTGTGGCGGCCCCGATCCGGAACCTCGACGGGGACCCGCTCGGGGCCATCTCCGTCTCGGGGCCGACCAGTCGGATGAAGGGCGAGCGGTTCGACGAGGAGGTCCCCGAGGAACTCACCAGCACCGCCAACGTCATCGAACTCAACCTGAACTACTCCTGAGCCGCTCGGCGACGGCGGCCCTCCCGCTCGAACGAACCCGGTGACGGCCGAGAAACGGCCGATTCTCGTTCACCATGGCTGAACGAAATATCCCCATTCGGGCGTGGTGCGAACGGTTTAACACGCTCGGCGAGGTCTCTCGGATCGAGACGATGACGAACCCCCACGGGGAGACGGGACCGTGCTGTAAGGTCGGGGCCGTCGCCGAGGCGTTCGAACTGGAGGGTCTGGACGCGACGCTCCGCGAGCGGTGGATCGCCGACGAGGACCGCTCCGGCGTCCGCGAACTGGCCGACCACGTTAACGTCAGGCTCCTCGAATCCGCGCTCCGGACGGATCCCGAGGGGGCCCTGGAGGGTGAGGCGGAGAACTACTACCGGTTGCTGACGGACGACGACGTGAGCCGGGGGATGCGGACCGAGGCCCGGAACCGACTCCGCGACCGCGGCATCGACGTCGGGGGCATAGAGGAACGCTTCATCTCCCACCAGACGGTCTATCGACACCTGACCGGGTGTCTCGGCGTGTCCCGGGACTCCTCGCCGGCCGACGCCGAGACCGCCGTTCGGGACGGGCTCGCGACCGTCCGTGCGCTCCAGCGACGGACCGAAGTGGTCGCGACCTCCGCGTTCGAACGGCTCGATCGCGACGGCCACCTCCAGGTCGGCGACCTGGACGTCCTGGTCGACGTGATCGTCTCCTGTCGCGCCTGTGGCGAGCAGTTCCCCCTCTCGGAGTCCCTCGTCGGGCGGTCGTGTCGGTGCGAGCGGTAGGCACGTCCGGGCCATCGGCCGCCCCGATACGGCGTTACCTCCGTAACATCGCTCTCACGGCTCGGCGTCCGGGGACGGAACGGGGTCCGTTACACGACTAGTCGCGTAACAGAAGTTGCGATACGCACGACGGGACGGACGCCCGCCTCGCGAGCGCGGACTTGCACAAACGAAAACTTTGATGCGCCGCTCGCTCGAACCCCCGACAACATGAAACAGCGGAACAGGGAGACCAGTCGCCTCTCGGTGGAGGGAGTCGGCGGCATCGACTCGACCCGCGTGACCCTCACCGAGGGCGTCACGGTACTCCCCGGCCGGAACGCGACGAACCGGACGTCGTTCCTCCGCGCCATCATGGCCGCGATGGGGAGCGACGACGCCTCGCTCAGGGGCGACCTGGACGAGGGGACCGTCGAACTCGAGGTAGGTGGCGAGCGCTACTCGCGGTCGCTCACCCGCCGTGGCGACGGGACGGTCCTCGGGGGCGATCCGTACCTCGAGGACCCCGTCGCCGCGGAGCTGTTCGCCTTCCTCACCGAGGACAACGAGGCACGCCAGGCGGTCGCACGGGGCGGGGATCTCCGGAAGATGATCATGCGGCCGGTCGACACGGAGGCGATACGGGCGGAGATCGACCGGCTCGAGTCCGAGCGGCGCGAGATCGACGACGAGTTCGAGCGGCTCGCCGATCTGGCCGAGGACCGTTCGGACCTGGAGTCCGAGCGGGCCGACCTGCGGGCGGAGCTGGAGGAGATCGAGGAGCGGCTCGAGGCGAAGCGGGCGGCCCTCGACGAGGCCGACGCGACGGTCGCGGAGTCCCGCGAGCAGCGAACCGAGCTCGACGACGCCCTCGACGAACTCCGCGACGCCCGGGAGGAACTCGACGCCACACAGCGCGAGCTCGAGACCCAGCGCGAGAGCCGGGAGGCGCTCCAGCGCGATCACGAGGAGGCTACCGAGGAGCTCGAGAGCCTCCCGGAACCGGTTCCCGAGGAGGTCGACAGTATCGAGCGGGAGATCGAACGGCTCCGGGACCACCGTCGGACCGTCGAGTCGGCGGTCTCCAGCCTCCAGCGGATCGTCCAGTTCAACGAGGAGATGCTCGACGGCTCCGGCCCGGAGCTCGAGAGCACGCTCTCGACGGCCGAGGGCGACGACCTCACCGACGAGCTACTGGGCGATCAGGTGGTCTGCTGGACCTGCGGGAGCGACGTCGAGCGCGACGCCATCGAGGGGACGTTAGAGGAGCTCCGGGAGACGCGACGCGAGCACGCGGAGAAGCGGACGGAGATCGAGGCGGAGATCAAGGAGCTCAAGAGCCGACGCGACGAGATTCGGAGTCGGAGAGAACGGCGGAGCGACCTGGAGGAACGCATCGAACGCGTCGAGCGGGAAATCGAGGAGCGCGAGCGGACCATCGCGGAACTCGAATCACGTCGTGAGGAGCTCCGGGAGGAGGTCGACCGGCTCGAGACGCGGGCGAACGAACTCGACGCCGACCGACAGGACTCCCTGGTCGAACTCCACCGGGAGGTGAACCGCCTCGAATTCAGAGCCGAGCGGCTCCGCGACGACGTCGAGGAGCGGGGATCGGAGATCGAGCGGGTCGAGCGGGAGCTCTCCGCCCACGACCGCCTCGAGGCGCGCCGTGCCGAGGTGACGGACCAGCTCGCCGAGTGCCGGACCCGGATCGAGCGGCTCGAATCGCAGGCCGTCGAGGCGTTCAACGATCACATGGACCGCATCCTCGACGTGCTCGCCTACGAGAACGTCGAGCGTATCTGGATCGAGCGGCTCGAACGCGAGGTCAGGGAGGGTCGGCGGACGGTCGAGCGGAGCGAGTTCGAGATGCACGTCGTCCGGAACACGGAGTCGGGGACGGCCTACGAGGACACCGTCGACCACCTCAGCGAGAGCGAACGGGAGGTGACGGGACTGGTCTTCGCCCTCGCGGGCTACCTCGTCCACGACGTCCACGAGACGGTCCCGTTCATGCTACTCGACTCGCTCGAAGCGCTCGACGCCGACCGGATCGCCGCGCTCGTCGACTACTTCGCCGAGTACCCGGACTACCTCGTGGTCGCGCTCCTCCCCGAGGACGCGGCCGCGCTCGACGACGACCACTCGCGCGTGACGGACATCTAGCGCTCGGAGGTGAGGAGACCGACCATCGACGGCACCGGTCCGATCCGGAACGTGCCCGACTAGCGGTCCTCGACCGTTCGAGCCAGTCGTCTCCGAGCCGCCGGTTCCGGCCGCACGGCCTACGGGGACGAGAGGAGGTCGGTCGCGGCCCGCCCAAGCGCCTCCATCCCGGCCTCCGCGGCGTCGAGGTCGACGTACTCGTCGACGGTGTGTGCCTGTTCGAGGCTCCCCGGCCCCCACGTGATCGCCGGGATACCGGCGTCCTCGACGAAGTTCCGGACGTCGGTCGACGCCTCGATACCCCACGGGTCGGTCGGCGCGCCCGCCACGTCCGCGGCGTGTTCGCGGAACGTCTCCGCGAGCGGGTGGTCGGTCGGGATGGACGCCGAGGCGTACGTCTCCGTGCGCTCCCAGGAGACGGGAACGCCGAACTCGTGTTGCAGGTCGTCGACCAGCGCCGCCACCTCGTCGTCGACCGCCGAGACGGTCTCCCCGGGGAGTATCCGCCGGTCGAGGACGAGTCCCGCCCGGTCGGGGAAGACGGCCCGGTTCGTCCCCTCGCCCGCGACCACGCGGGTGACGGTCGCGTACGCCTGCCCGCAGAGCGGGTCGGTCCGCTCGCGGAGTCGTTCGTCGTACTCCTCGATCGCCGCGAGGACTGCCGGGAGGTCGTCGATCGCGTTGTGACCCTGGTCGGGTCGGCTCGCGTGGGAGGGCTCGCCCGGCCAGGTGAGGTCGTACCACGCGAGCCCCTTCGCGCTGGTCGCGACCCGACACTCCGTCGGTTCGAGGACGACCCCGAAGTCCCCGTCGAACCCCGCTTCGAGGAGCGTCCTGGTGCCGGGTGCGGCCGTCTCCTCGCCCATCGCGGCGTGGACGACCAGCGAGCCGTCGAGCTCGCCGGACTCGATGGGGTCGGCGAGGTCGAGCGCGGTGAGCATGGCGATCGCGATACCGGTCTTCATGTCGACGCTCCCCCGCCCGTAGAGACGTCCGTCCTCGATCCTCCCTCCGTAGGGTGGGTGGGACCACTCCCCGGGGTCACCCGCGGGGACGACGTCGGTGTGGCCGTTGAGCACGAGCGTCGGGTCGCCGTCCCCCACCCGAACCCCCACCTGTGGGCGGTCGGGATCCGGTTCGGAGACGAGCGTCGCGTCGAGACCGTGGTGGGTGAACCAGTCGTGGACGTACTCGGCCGCCGGCCGCTCGTTCCCCGGGGGGTTCTCGGTTTCGATACGGACCAGCGTGGCGGCCAGCGTCGCCAGGTCGGTCGGGTACTCCACGTCGTCGGTGTCCGCTCGCTCGTGTGTCATCGTCGAGGTGGTCCCGGTCGGTCCCCCCGGGGCTTCACTGTACCGGACGGACCCCACCCCCACCGGCTCGAGTCACCGGACCCCCGACCGATCGGCCTCGGTAGCTGGACGGGGACCCCGGAGCGCCGACCCCCCGACACTGGATATCGAATAATAACATAGAAGAGGTAGATTCCAATAATAGTAACTTATCATGTATTTTGCTCGCACGATCGATCCCCACGGCGCGGGTCGTGTGACCGTCCGGTATCGAGGATCGAGATCACACGAGGGAGGCGGAAGGCGGAGGAATCGATCGATCCGCCGTCCCGGAGAGCGGAGTATCCGAGCCCCGACCGGCGAGACGGCGAGCGGATCGATAACGACGACCCATTCGGGCCGTAACAGCCCGTAGAACCTCATTCTCCAGATATTGGGGTAGATAGTCGGTCGGGATCGACGGCAGTCGGTCGGGATCCCGACGTCGAGCTGCCGTCGGACTCTGAGGATGAAAGATAAATTTATTATACATAGTTGTAATCTGAATTGTAGGCCGTTCTGAGTATCGCGCCCCTGTGTGCTATCGCCGCCGCCCCGTCACCGGAGGTACGCAGTCGGCGTCGCGAGCACCGATCCCGCGGCGGTCGGAGGCGCGGGGGAACGGTCGATCGGCACTGCACGGATGACTGGCCCTCGTCGGCGGATCCGTGGCGACCGTCCCGGCGGCCGAGGGCACTGCCTTTTATCCACCTCGGCGACACGCACGCGGAGGCGTAGGGGAACCGGTCTCCGACGGGGTGAGACGGACGCGCTTCGGGGGGATGGTACTCCAGCCCTCGGAGCGGACTCGATTCGACACTGCCTTTTCGAATCAACAGTTGGAACTCGAATGTAGATTCGAATTCGTGGAGTTTCATACGGTTGGCTTTTATTCCTTCGGGGGAACTGTACCACTATGCGAGACCTCGACGAGACGGATCTCGAGATCCTCAGGCTCCTGCTCTCGGACGCCCGTCGGCCGTACAGCGACATCGCCGAGGCCGTCGACCTCTCGCCGCCGGCCGTCTCGGATCGGGTCGCCCGACTCGAGGAGGCGGGCGTGATCCGTCGGTTCACGCTCGACCTCGACCGCTCGCAGCTCCGCGAGGGAATACCCCTGCTCGTCCGTCTCCACCTCGGCCCGGGCGGCGGAACCGTCGGGTCGGTCCGGGAGACGCTGCTCGACGCCGGCACCGTCGAGCACGTGTTCACCACCGCGGAGGCGGATCTCGTCTGCTACGCCCGGGCCCCGGACACCGACGTCGGGGGGTGGCTCGCCGACACCCTCGGGCCCGACGCGCTCGAGGACGGGACCGTCGAGGGATTCGAGGTCACCCTTCTCTCCGGCGTCGAGTGGTCGCCCGACCTCGGGGGAGCGGCGTTCGCCCTGAGCTGTGCGGAGTGTGGCAACACCGTCGACAGCGAGGGGGTCGCCGCCCGTATCGACGGCGACCTCTACCAGTTCTGCTGTCCGTCGTGCGAGTCACGGTTCGAGGAGGCGTACACCGAACTCAAGCAGGGAGCCGACTGAGGTCGGATCCCGGCGGTCGTCGCGTCGGGTTCAAGGGGTCAGCGCGCGACCGACGAGTCGACCGTACGGATGAAGCGTACACGACGGGCCGTCCTGGGTGCGACCGCCCTCTCCACCGCGGGCTGTCTCGGCGTCGTCGGCCGGTCGACCCCGGCCGAATGCCCGGTATCGGTCGGCCGACCGGTCGACGCCCGGATCGGCCTCGTCGGCGACGTCATGCTCGGTCGCGGGGTGGACGAGCGGTGGGAGGACGGGCCCCCGGAGGGGATCTGGGGGACGACGCTGGATCGCCTTCGGTCCCTCGATGGGCTGTTCTGCAACCTCGAGTGCTGTCTCTCCGACCGCGGGAGCCCCCGCCCCGGTCGAACCTATCACTTCCGCGCCGATCCCGACTGGGCAGTCCGGGCACTCCGTGCGGGCGGCGTGAGCTGGGCCAGCCTCGCGAACAATCACGTTCTCGACTTCGGGAGGGGCGCGTTCTCGGACACCCTCGCCAAGCTCGATGCCGGCGGTATCCCCCACGCGGGGGCGGGACCGGATCTGAACGCGGCGGTCGAGCCGAGCGTCGTCGAGGTCGGCGGGCTCAGGGTCGCGGTGCTCGCGTTCACCGACCGATCACCCTCGTACGGTGCCGGCCCCGACAGTGCGGGGACCGCGTTCGTCCGGATGGAACCGGGAAACCCGATTACGCGACGGCTGGTCGACGCGGCGCTGGAACGCGCGAGAGAGCGCGATCCGGATCTGGTGGTCGCGTCGCTGCACTGGGGACCCAACTGGAGGACTCGACCGTCGAGCGCCCGGCGGCGGTTCGCACGGGGGCTCGTCGACCGCGGCGTCGACCTCGTCCACGGCCACAGCGCGCACGTCGTCCAGGGGGTCGAGGTTTACCGTGGTCGGCCGATCGTCTACGACACCGGCGACTTCGTCGACGACTACCTCGTCAAGCCCGACCTCCGGAACGATCGGAGCTTCCTGTTCGAACTCGCAGTCGAGGACGGCACCTTCGAGGGCCTCCGGCTCGTCCCGATCGAGATCGAGGCGGAGTCGGCGAACCGGGCGGGCGCGGACGCCGCGAGGTGGCTCCGTGACCGGATGCGGGACCGCTCGGCGGGGTTCGGGACGACCTTCCGCCGCGAGGGGGACGGCCTGCGGGTCCCGCTCGACCGCTGTGAGGGGTAGTCCGATGGTGGATCGGCGGCCGAGATCCGGCGATCCGGGTCCGATCCTCGACCGACGTCGAGCGATCACCCGAGCGAGATATCGAGGTAGAGCATCACGATGGCACCGAAGATGACCCCGAGAGTGGCCAGACGCTCGTTGCCCCGGGTGTGTGTCTCGGGGACGATCTCGTCGCTGATGACGAACAGCATCGCGCCGGCGGCGAACCCCATCGCGTAGGGGAGCAGCACCGACACCGTCTGGACGGCGTACGCGCCGAAGACCGCGAGCGGGATCTCGACGACCCCCGACCGGATGCCGGCGAACGCCGCGTACATCCGCCGATCGAGACCGGCGTTGATGGCCGCGACGGAGACGGCCAGCCCCTCGGGGATGTTCTGGATGCCGATGGCGAGCATCAGGGGGATCGCGGTGTCGATATCACCGCTTCCGAACCCCACCCCGACGGCGAGGCCCTCGGGCACGTTGTGGAGCGTGATGGCGAGGATGAACAGCACGACCCCGGTGACGCGTTCGTCCGCGACCGGGAGGTCATCGTCCGGGTTCGCCGCGTCGGAGCGGCGTCGACCCGAGAGCAGGTAGTGTGCGTGGGGGACGAGCACGTCCGAGCGGTCGAGGAAGAGCGCACCGAGCGTCACGCCGAGGAGCACCGGGAGCGGGTTCCCGTTCGAGTAGCTCTCGATCCCCGGGATGATGAGGCTCGTGAACGCGGCGGCGAGCATTACCCCTGCGGCGAACCCGAGCGCACCGTCGAGCGCCCGTTCCGACGGATCGCGCCAGACGAACACCAGCGACGCCCCGAGCAGGTTCATCGAGGCGATGACGACGCCACCGGCGAGGCCCTGGACGACCGGATCGGAGCCGACCAGCTCCACGAACTGTTCGGCTACCATCCGACCCACCACTCGCCCTCGAATACCATCCGTCTCGGGCGGGAGATGAGGGCCAGCCGTCTTTAACCTTGGACATCCGATCGCCCACGCTCTATCCGTGCGTCCCCGACGAGCAGCGTCGAGGGACGGGCCCGAATTCCACCACGAACCCGGGAGCCGACCTGCCGCTCGTGGGCGAGGTGGGTCAGTCGAACAGTCCGGCCACCGCCCCGTCGAGGTCGGGTACCGAGACCACCCGAGCGTCGACCTCCACCTCGTCGACGCCGCGTTCCGTGTATCCAGTACCTGTTGCGACGAGCACGACCTCCTCGTCGGATCCGAGCTCCCCCCGGTCGGACAGGACTCTCGCGCCGGCGAGCGAGGTCGCACAGGCGGATTCGACGAAGAGGCCCGCCCGCTCCGCGAGCGCCCGTCGGGCGTCGAGGATGGCCTCGTCGTCGACGGCGAGGACGCCGCCGTCGGTCGCACGCGCGGCCGCGAGGACCCGGTTCCCGCTCGGCGGGTCGGCGTTCGAGATGGAGTAGGCGACGGTCTCGCCACCCTCGACCGGCGTCACCGTCTCGTCACCCCGTGCCCACGCCTCGGCGATGGGCGCACAGGCCGCCGCCTGGACGAAGTACAGTTCGGGCACCCTGTCGACGAGGCCGGCCGCGTCGAGTTCGCGGAACGCCTTCCAGACCCCGCTCGCGTGTCCCCCGCTCGAGACCGGCATCACCACCGCGTCCGGCACGTCGGGCGCGAACGATCCGGCGATCTCGAGCGCGGTCGTCTTCTGTCCGGCCACCCGGAGGGGGGTGTCGGAGTTGACGAACGCGACCTCGCGCTCCCGACCGAGCCGTATCGAGTCCTCGTAGAGCCGGCCGTACTCGCCCTCCACGCGGATGATCGTGGGGTCGTGCCGCGCGATGAGCCCCAGTCGCGACGGCGGAATGTCGGCCGGGACGAGCACGACGCAGTCGAGCCCCGCGCTCGCGGCGTGGGCGGCCATCGACCGCGCCATGTTCCCATGTGAGACCGTGCCGACGAGGTCGTACCCGCTCGCGGCCGCGACCGCCACGCCGACCGCGCTCCCGCGGTCCTTGAACGTCCCCGTCGGGTTCGCCCCCTCGTACTTGACGTGGACGCGCGCGTCGACGTCGCCGTCCAGTCGGGGCGCGCGGACCAGCGGCGTGTCCCCCGCGCTGGCGGCGAGGCCGGTCGGCTCCGTGTCCGGGAGGAGCCCCTCGAACCGCCACAGCGAGCGATCGTCGCTCTCGGGCCAGTCGAACCCCGCGGGGTCGGTGTCGACCCACCGTGGTTCGCTGCAGTCACAGCGCGGTCCGTCGGCGAGCGTCGCGTCCTCGCCGCAGGCGTAGCAGGTGAGCGCGATGTCCATTCGGCCGTCCCGACGGACGTGGGGTAGATAACCGTGGGGTCTCCGCGGACGGGGCCGCTCGCACGGTTCACGATTCGCGATCCGCGACTCGCCGGGACCACACCCGTTTTTCCACCCGCCGTCGGAGTGGACTCCATGCACACCCCCGCCGACCGCGTGCGGCGCGCGTCGAAGTCGCGCATCCGGATCATGTACGAACTCGCCGAGGCCCAGCCGCCGGAGGCCGACCTGGTCCGGCTGGAGGTCGGCGAGCCCGACTTCGACACGCCGGAACACGTGATCGACGCGGCCGCCGAGGCGGCGCGGGCGGGCGGGACCCACTACACCCCGAACGCGGGGACGACCGCCTGTCGGGCGGCCGTCGGCCAGCACATGACCGAAGCGTTCGGCGTCGAGTACCCCACCGAGGAGATCGTTATCACGGTCGGCGGGGTCGAGGCGCTCCAGCTCACCGCGCTCTCGGTCGTCGACGCCGGCGAGGAACTCCTCTACCCGGGACCGGCGTGGCCGAACTACGAGACGCAGGCCTACCTCGCCGACGGGGTGCCCGTGGAGGTCCCGCTCCGGGCCGAGGAGGGGTACGACCTAGACGCCGACCGGATGATCGAGCGCATGGGCCCGGAGACGGCGCTCGTGATACTCGGCTCGCCCTCGAACCCCACAGGTAGAGTGTTCGAGCCCGAGGCCGTCCGGGCGGTGATCGAGGCCGCCGGCGACCACGGCGCGTACGTCATCGCCGACGAGGTGTACGCCGCGCTGACCTACGACCGCGAACCCGAGGGGATGGCCGCCTACACCGACTACCCCGAGCACGTCCTCACGGTCGGATCGTGTTCGAAGACCCACGCGATGACGGGCTGGCGGATCGGCTGGCTCGCCGGCACGAACGAGGTGACCGACGAGGTGGTGAAGATCCGCGAGGCGACCACCTCCTGTCCCTCCGAGCCCGGACAGCACGCCGCGATCGAGGCGCTCACGGGACCCCAGGAGCCGTTCGAGGCGATGTACGAGGCGTTCGCCGAGCGCCGGGACTACGTGGTCGAACGAATCGAGGGTATCGAGGGACTCTCGGCTCCGAAACCGCAGGGCGCGTTCTACGTCTTCCTCGAACCCGACGTCGACGCCGACGACTTGGCGTTCGCGAAGTACCTCCTCCGCGAGCACGGCGTCGTGCTCGCGCCCGGGAGCGCGTTCGGCGAGGCCGGCGTGGGACGGCTCCGGCTCTCCTTCGCCAACTCCCTCGAACGGCTCGAAGCGGGCTTCGATCGTATCGAGACGGGGCTTCGAGCGTTCCGGGGTGACAGGGGATAGAGGTCGACCATCGTCGTTCGCCGGCGCTCGAGCGGTCTCAGTCGATCTCGGATGCCGGCCGTCTCGTCGCGTCGACCACCGAGAGGTCGTCGTCGACCGTCAGCGTCAGGCTCTCGCCGTCCAGGGTGAACGTGAACCGGGCGTCGAACGGGTCGACCGACCGGACCTCCTCGTCGTAGTTCATGTGCATCCGGTCGACCCGGTGGATGGCCTCCCCGGAGGGGGCGATCGGATTGAGCCCGTGGTCGGTCAGGAACGCCAGCAGGTCCGTGTCGGCCACGAGGCGGAAGACGAACGGCCCCCTGAGGTCGTTGATACAGTTCGTACACGCCGCGTAGAACTCGACCGCGTGCCGGTTCCCACACCGCTCGCAGAGCCCCTCGCCCTCGTCGTGAGCCTCACAGACGCTCACGGACTCCTCCAGCGGTGCCGAGCACCGCGAGCAGATCCCGCTGGCCTCCGAGAGGAGCTCGATGTTCGTCCACGTCCAGGCGGCCCGGAACACCTCCGGGACCGTCCGACCCTCGACGCCCGCCGACGGGAGCGGCAGGGCCCCGAGGTAGCCGTTCTCGGCCGGGACGAACTCCCCGCTGTCGTCGGTTGGCCGCTCGCTCTTCCCGGAGCACTCGGTGCAGTAGTTGACCACCCGATCGCTGTGGAAGCTCACCTCGATCGGCGAGCCACAGTAGTGACACGGCTGGTCGATACGCGTCGGCTCGATGACCGGTGCCTCGGTGACGGCCCCCGAGAGGACGGCCTCGACGATCCGTCGCCCGGCCTGGCGGAGCGCGTACCCCTCCTCCCCTTTCCGGACGAAGTGTCCGACCACGCGTTCGAGGTGGTAGTTGAACTGCCCCGAATCGCGCATCCCGACCCGGCCCCGGAGTTCGGAGAACGAGAGCGGGCCGTCGGCCTCCCCGAGGGTCCGGAGGATATCCATCCGCGTCCCGTTGCCGAGCACGGCGAACGCGTCGTCCGGTGACAGCGTGGTCGTCTCCCCGTCGTCGCCGTCTACCGACATGAGCTAGCTCAGGTGGACCCGGCACGTAAATGGTGCGTCTCGACCGATCCGTCGCTCGCTCTCTCGGCGTGATGGACGGGCGCTCGTGAGGATCGGAAGCCGGGAGATCGGAGTCCGAGTTTCACGCTTCGGGCCCTACCGCATCTCCTCGCCGCCGTTGACGTTCAGCGTCTCGCCCGTGACGAAGCCGGCATCGCGCAGGTAGGCGACCGCGTCGGCGATGTCCCCGGGTCGTCCGAATCGCTCGACGGGGATGGCGGCCATCTCCTCGCGCATCTCCTCGGGCGTGCGGTCTGCGGTCATGTCGGTCTCGACGTGGCCCGGGGCGACGCAGTTCACCCGGATCCCGGGCGCGAAGTCCCGGGCGTGACTCCGGGTGAGCGAGACGAGCGCCCCCTTCGAGGAGGCGTAGTGGCACTCGATGGGTGCGCCGGTGTGTGCGAGGATCGAGGAGACGTTCGTCACCGAGGGGTCGTCTTCCGAGTCGCGGAGGTGGGCGAGTGCGGCCTTCGTCGTGCTGAACGCCGAGTTGACGTTGACGTCCATCACCCGGTCGAAGTCGGCGGGGTCGAGCTCCTCGGTGTAGACGTGCTGGTCGATACCCGCGTTGTTGACGAGGTGGTCGATCCCGCCGAAGGCGTCAGCGGCCGTTTCGACCAGATCCGTCGCCTCCGCGGGTTCGGAGACGTCGGCCCCGACGACGACGGCCTCGCGGCCCCGTTCCCGCACCTCGCTCGCGACCCGCTCGGCCGCCTCCTCGCTCGTGTGGTAGTTGACCGCGACGTCGTACCCGTCCTCGGCGAACCGGAGCGCGATGGCCCGGCCGATCCCCCGTGAGGAGCCCGTGACGACTGCTGCTGGCATACCCGGGGCTCGGAGGGGGACGTCTTGTAGCTGTTCGAACGCCGTCGGCACCGGGGGATCCCTCGAAAGCGGACGTCCGAACCGGCGCCCCGGCTCGAAACTACCCGTCGCGCCGACCCACAGACGTAAATCCGCCCCGGCCGCTCCCGGAGGCATGGAAGCCATCGTCGTCGGCGGTGGGATCGTCGGGAGCGCCACCGCCTACCACCTCGCGTGGGCGGGCGTCGACGTCACGCTGTTCGATCGGGCGGACGAGGGGCGGGCCACCGACGCCGGCGCGGGCATCCTCTCGCCCGCGACGAGTTCGAACGCGGACTCCGAGCCGTGGTTCCGGTTCGCCGTCGACGCCGTGGACTACTACGACGAACTGAACGCGGCCCTGCTCGACGCGGGCGTCGAGGAGACGGGCTACGCCGTCCCCGGGCTCCTCCGGATCGCCGTGGACGAAGCGGAGGCCCGGATCTTCGACGAGGCCCTCTCCCGCATCCGCGACAGACAGGAACGGCTCGGCGCACCGGCGAGGATCGACGAACTCGCCCCGGCGGAAGCCCGGGAGCGGAGCCCGATCGTCGGCGAGGTGACGCGGGCGCTCTGGAACCCGAACGGCGGCCGCGTCGACGGGCGGACGTTCAACGCCGCCCTGCGGGAGGCGGCCGAGCGGGCCGGACTGACGGTCCGGGAGGCCGACGTCACGGGTATCCGCGTCGAATCGGGTACCGTGGAGGGGGTCGTCGCCGACGGCGAGCGATTCGACGCCGACGCGGTCGTCGTGGCCGGCGGGGCTTGGTCACCGGAGTTCGCCGGGGACCTCGACTACGAGGTGCCGGTCGAGCCGATGCGCGGGCAGATACTCCACCTCGAAACCGACCACGGGACGGACGGGTGGCCCATCGTCACCGGGACCCGCTCGCTCTACACGGTCCCCTGGGAGGCGGGGCGGATCGCGGTGGGCGCGACCTACGAGGAGGGGTCGGGGTACGTCCCCCACTCGACCGTCGAAGGGGTTCACGAGGTGCTTTCGGACACGCTCGACGTACTCCCGGGGCTGGCCGACGCCGCCATCGAGGAGATACGCGTCGGACTGCGGCCGGGCAGCGCCGACGGCCTCCCCGTCTGTGGTCCCGTCCCGGGCGTCGAGGGCGCGTACCTCGCGACGGGTCACGGCCCGACGGGGCTCCAGATGGGCCCGTACTCGGGGAAGCAGGTCGCACGGCTCGTCCGCGGCGAACCGCTCGAAACGAGCATGGATGCGTTCTCACCGGCGCGGTTCGAGGACTGACTCGAAGACCCCTCGAAACGGGCTTGCCTCCGCCAGTACCTCGGAGACTCCCGCGAGGCGTGATCCCGGCCGACGGTGTGCAAGGGAAAGCTACTTGCGTCTCTGCGAGGCAACCGCCCACGAATGGCAACCGAATTCGGCGCTTTGTCGCTGGTACCGCCGCTGCTGGCCATCGTCCTGGCGATAGTCACCCGGAGGGCGATGCTGTCACTGTTCCTCGGCGTCTGGTCGGGGGGCCTCATATTCGCAGGGAACATCGGTATCGCGCAGGTCTTCACCTGGATCGTCGAATCGATCGGGAACAGCACGTTCAACGCGAAGATCATCGTGTTCACGATGCTGATCGGGGCGGGGATCGCGCTCATCTGGCGGCTGGGTGGCGCGATCGCGCTCACCGAGTGGGCGACGAAGAAGGTCGACTCACACCGCAAGGTCGGCGTGACGACCTGGTTACTGGGGCTGGTCTGGAACTTCGACGACTACGCGAACAACGCCATCGTCGGGAGTTCGATGCGGAGTCTCACCGACGAACTGAACATGTCCCGGGAGAAGCTGGCGTACCTCCTCGACTCGACGGCGGCCCCGGTCGCGACGATCGGTCTCTCCTCGTGGGTGGCGTTCGAGATCGGGCTCATCGCCAACCAGTACGAGCAGCTCGGCATCGCCGACCAGGTGCCGTCGGCGGCCGCGACGTTCATCCAGTCGATCCCGTTCAACATGTACTCGCTGCTGGCGATCGCGATGGTCGGCATCATCGCGTACACCCAGCGCGACTTCGGCGAGATGCTCACCGCCGAGAACCGCGCGGCGCGGACGGGCAACGTCATCCGCGAGGACGCGCGCCCGCTCCAGAGCATCAACGACGAACTCGGCGAGCCGCTGACCGACGACGCGCCGCTCCGGATGTTCTTCGCGCCCGTCGCCGTCCTCGTCGCCACCGTCGTCGGCAGCGCGATCTGGATGGGGTACGCCCCGGACCGGACGTTCGTCGAGATGGTCAACAACACGGGCGTCATCGACGCCCTCATGTGGGGGTCGTTCGCGATGGTCCTGACGGCGATCGCGCTCGGGATGCTCGACGACATCATCACCATCGACGAGGCGATGGACACCGTCCTCGACGGCTTCGGTACGATGCTGCCGGCGATCAGCATCCTCGTGCTGGCGTGGTCGATCGGTGCCGTCGCGACCGCGCTCGGGACGGGACAGTACGTGACGCAGATCGCGGAGGGCGTCGTCTCGCCGATGATGGTCCCGGTGGTCATCTTCGTCACGAGCGCGTTCATCTCGTTCGCCATCGGGACCTCCTGGGGGACGATGTCGATTATGACCCCCATCGTTATCCCGCTGGCGTGGTCGATCGGCGCGGGCGGGTCGCTGCTCCCCGTGGCGGTCGGGGCGATGTTCAGCGGTGCCATCTTCGGCGACAACTGCTCGCCCATCTCGGACACGACCGTCCTCGCATCGACGTTCGCGGGGTCGGACCACATCGATCACGTGCGCACGCAGATGTACTACGCGTTCACCGTCCTCATCGCGACGGCGGTGCTGTACCTCGTCTACGGCGTCACGAACATCACGCCGCTCGTCCTGCTCCCGGTCGGCGTGCTGGTGCTGATCGGGCTCGTGTACGGGTTCTCCGAACTCGACGCCCGGCGGAAGGACATCGACCCCAAGCCCTCGTCGAGCATCCGGGTGTCTGCCGGGTCGACGAGCGACGACTGAGCCGACGAGAGCGGAGCGCCCGATCGGACGCTCCGTCCCTCCCGTACGACTACCGGCCCGCGCGCAATCACGCGCCGCCTCCCGCTCGGATCGGGACGGAACTGCACGTCGGATCCTGCGAACCCCGAGCAGTCGGACCGGAACGCTCCCGGGCCGTCTCCGTAACGCGCGAGACGGTCGCTTCGACCGGGACCGGACGCTCGGGGGGGACCGGCAACGCCCTCGTCGGCCACCTATCCGATCGGACCCCGGGCTCCGGCGTCCGTGAGCCATCCTCCTGTTTCGAATATCGTCGGTCGACACGGCCACCGTGACGGAGGCCGTCGTCCGTGGAGTAAGCGTTCGTTCCCGCCCCGGTCCAGTCGGCGCTCGTCAGCCAACCACCGTCGGCTCGGAGCGTACTTCCGGGCGTCAGGACGGGGTCACGGGGGCTGCTCGGCGAGGTCCGTCAGCGGAGTTCTTCGAGCGAACGGACGGTGTCGGACATCAGCCACGCGGTCTCCCGACTCGGGTCCTCGATACAGAGCGCGAAGAACGAGTCACGTCCCTCGTCGACGGTGATCCGGTACGCGGAGCTGGTGATAGACGTTCCCTCATCCCCCTCTGTCGGTTCGCAGGCTGTCACGGCTCGCAGTACGTTCGCGCGACTGAAGTAGGAGTCGATTCCGGTTCGGTTGACCGGTAAGCGCCGAGCACCGTCGCGCGGATAGGGTCCGGTCCGGACGTCGTGTGTCCACGACCCTCGCGGCCGTTCCTAGCCGCACGTCCGTGCGGCGTCGGGTTCCCGAACGCCACGACACTGCATTCGTTCGCGTCGTCCGGTAGTTGGCCCTTCTGCCGGCCCCAGGAGGCCGGGCGTACGGGTGAACCGCACACGTACTCCATCACGTCGAAGACCGAGAGCCTCGTGAACCGAGGGGAACTCGATCGGGATCCGCGTGGATCCGAGGACGTATCGTTCGGAGCCGACGTGCGGCCGTTACGGTTCGGGTCCGGTGGGGTGGTGATCCTCGACGGCGGGTTAGCACCGTCTCGGCTGACACCCCTGGCACGGCCGGGGGGCCGCCGTACCGCCCCTCGGCGGTGGACGATCCGGTCGACGTTCGACCGATGTGACCACCGCGGTGGGACGGCCGTGTCGGCCATCGGACCGTGTCGGTCCTGACCCCGGCCGCGCCGCCGGTCTGCCCCCGCGGGACTCGTATCGGCGACCCTACCAGGGTTCGAGAGGTGATAACGCTGCCGGCGACCGAGCGGCCGCGGGTGTCCTCGAACGGGTATCGGCCACCCAGGCGCGGAGGGTCCGTCGGGCGGGCTCACGGGCGGTACGGAGTGATACCGTTATGCTCGGGCGGCCCCTCGATCCGGACGAATGAGCGATCTGAAGGTCACGCCGGGCCCGGGCGCACAGAGCGCGTTCAGGCTGGGTATGGGAGCGGCCGCCGTCGCCGGCCTCGCGGCGGTCGGTCTCCTCTACTGGACCGCCGTCCTTACGCCCCTGCTCGTCGGGTTCGTCCTGCTGCTGGTCTTCCCGATCTACCTCGTGTTCGCCGCGTCCGCCCTCAGCGTCTGGCTGGGGTTCGGCAAGGACGCCACCGACCTGCGGCCGGTCTACCGGGAGAAACGGGAGAAGACACCGTAGCCGAGCGGCGCGACGACGGGGATCGAATCCCCCGACGTCGAGTCACCGACCGCGTCCACTTCTACGTCGATGACGGCACGTCGGGCTGTGAGACGCAGGCCGACCGGATCGACCTCGAATCGGCGGTCTACGAGGACGCCGGCGTCACGGCCTACGGCGAGTTTCGGGGGCAGGGGTCAGGCGGGAGAGTTACAAGTACACCGCCCCGAGCGCCCGGCGTGTCGACCGAACGGCTGCTCGGCGAGCCCGTGGCCGCCGGGATCCGCGAGGAGGTCCGCGAACGGGTCGAGACGCTCGGCTCGCGCGATGTCGTCCCGACGCTTGGAACCGTGCTGATGAGCGCCGATCCGGCCGATCGGCGGTTCGTCGAGCTGAAGCACGACGCCTGCGAGCGGGTCGGCATCGAGGCACGGGACGTCCGCCTCGACCCCGGCGAGCCCGCATCGCGGCTCTACGGCGCGGTCGAGCGGCTCTCGGCCGACCCCGACGTCGACGCGGTGTTCGTGCAGGTCCCGCTCCCGGGAGGGGTCGAGGTCTCGGAGGTTCGAGAGCGGATCGACCCCCGAAAGGACGTCGACTGTCTCGCGTACGAGGACCTCGGCCGGCTCGTCGCGGGCGACCCCCGGTTCGTCCCCGCGACGACCGCCGCCGTCGTTCGACTGCTCGACGCCTACGACGTCGCCGTCGAGGGGTGCGACCTCGTGGTCGTCGGGCGCTCGCCCGTCATCGGACGGCCGCTGGCGAACCGCCTGCTCCGGAAGGAGCTACCGGGCGACGCGACGGTCACCGTCTGTCACTCCCGAACCGCCGATCTCGGGTCGGTGACCCGACGCGCGGACGTGCTCGTGACCGCCTGCGGCGTCCCCGAACTCGTCGACGCGTCGATGCTCCGGCCGGGCGTCACGGTGATCGACGTGAGCGCCAACCGACGACCGGCCGACACCGATCGTGGGTACGAGGTGATCGGCGACGTGGACTTCGAGAGCGCGCGAGCGGTCGCCTCGGCCATCACGCCGGTCCCGGGCGGGGTCGGGCCGGTGACGCTCGCCACGCTCCTCGGGAACGTCGTTCTGGCTGCCGAGCGGCGGACGGACGGTGGCGGGTGAGACGATCGAAAGGGACCGCCTACCTGCTTCTCGCTTCCCGTTCGTCGTCTGTGCGGGTGAGCTCGATCGGCGAGTCGCGAGGATCCTCGCGGATTCGCCGGTTCCGTCGGCATCCCGCCGACGAGCCACCGGCTACCGCTGGGGTTGAGTGAGATCACGGTTAAAGGGTTTCGTGCCACCCGGAACCGTCGTGTCGGGCGGCTGTACGGGATACGGGATCGGTCCCCGCGGCCCCGCCGCCCGGCCGCAGTATATAAACACGGCCACTATTCATCACGTAGGTTGATGATGGGATTCCACGACACGCCTGTCGAGGGCTACCATGTGTATCGGAGACGCGCTCCGGGAACTCGCCGCATTCCTCGACGAGTGTGAGGACGAGGGCCGCGTGACGGGGGTCGGACTGGTCGAGGGGCACGGTCGGGGAGCTTCGAGCGAGGTGAGCGCGGAGGTCGAGGTGACGCTCTCGGTGGCGGCCGCGGACGGTGACGGCGACCTCTCGCTCGACGGGTCGTCGGTCGACGAGGCGGGGCGGCTGGGCCTGTCGTTCGAGTCCCCCGAGTCGGTCGTCCCGACGCCGAACGGGCGCGTCGACGTCGAGCCCACCGGGGTGACGTTCGGGTCGGACGCCACGTTGACGGTCACGCTCACGGCGACGGTTCCGACCGACGATGGAGTCGGGATCGACGGCGAGGGTGCGACTGGGAACGAACCCACGACTGACGGTGGACCGGCAGCGGAGGACCGCGGTCGGCCCGGCGAACCGGACGAGGGGTCGGATGAGCCGGAGCCTCCGGCGGAGCCGGACCGCGACAGGGGGGTCCCCCCGTTCAGGGATCCCGAACTGCTGGCGGAGGTGTACGAGTCCTGTGACACGTTCGCCGAGATGACCGACGCGATCGGGATGGACGTCACGGCCGAGACGGTCCGTCGGTACATGATCGACTACGGGATCCACCAGCCGAACACCTACGACACGGGCGGTGACGAAGGGGAGGAGGATCGGGACGTCGAGGACGGCGGTGCTCACGCGGCCGAGACGGCCGAGGACGGCTCGCCCGTGGTGCTCGCGGACGGCATCGGTCTCCCGGAGGACGTCACGGTCGAGACGCTCATCGAGACCGTCGAGCGGTCGAACACGCTCTACGAGGTCGAGCGCGACGTCGGCGTCGACCGGGAGGACGCCCTGGAGATGCTGCGCGAACTCGACCTGCTCGACCTCGTCGTCGGTCGGCTCTCGACGCAGGACAGGCGTGACATCACCCGCGAGGACGTCGTCCAGCGGCTCCGCGAGGCGTCGGCCACTGGCGGTGGCTGAGCACACCGTTCGAACCCGACCACGGCGCGAGAGCGGAGCTTCTACCGGCCCGCCCGATCCCCTCCGCTCCCCGAGACGACGGAGAGACTAAGGGGGTCCGATCCCTCCTCCAAACGAGCCGTCCGCTCGCGAACTCTCTACCATGGCGATCGTCACCGAGGTCCGGTTCGCCCACGGGGACGGAGCCCTGGCCGACACGCTCGCGGCGCTCCCCGACGTCGACGTCACCGTCATCCGCGAGGCCAGCACCGATCCGGGCGGGAGCGTCTACCTGTTGCGGTTCGACGGCGATATCGGAGGGTACGAGGAGCTGGAGGAGGTCCTCGATGCGGATCACACGGTCCGGGCGGCGGAGCCGATGTCGGGGTTCGAGGACCAGCACCTCTGGGGGGTCGAGTTCTCCGCGGAGGCGAAGCTCCTCGCACCGAAGGTCACGAACGAGGAGGGGTTCGTCCTCGACGCCCGGAGCTCCGACCTCGATGGCGGCCGGCGCGGGTGGCACGAACGGTGGCTGGTCCCCGACCGGGAGGCGCTCCACGAGATCTGGGAGGGTGCCCGCGAGGAGGGGTTCGAGTTCGAGATCATCGAGTTCCGATCCCAGGGTCGAACCGACCCGGAGTACCCCGGCGGCGGCGCGCCAACCGACGAACAGCGCGAGGCGCTCCTGGCCGCGTACGAGCACGGCTACTTCGCGGAACCCCGAGAGACGTCCCTGGAGGAGCTCGCCGAGGTCCTCGGCCTCTCCCCGACGGCGGTCGGCGGACGGCTCAGGCGGGGGATGCGCTCGCTCGTCGGGATGACGCTCGTGGTCGAGCGCCCCGAGGAGTGATACCGACGGTTGTAACGGTTTACCGGTGATCGCCGCCCCGTCCAGGCGGCCACCGGGTAAAACACTACAACCGTCGGTATGAGCCCCGATCCGAACCGGACGGGGTGTCACGAACGCGAGACCCCCAGCCCCCGGTTCGCCGGGCCGTACGCCCCGAAAGCGTTAGGTGCGTTCCGTGGCTCACGTGTACATCTACGCTTCGATGACGGGAGTCCCGCGCCTTGCGAGCGAACGGCCGTGCCCCCCGAGGAGTCGAGCCTGACGTGATCTCCGCACGTGTCTACGCGGAACACCCCGATCTCGCGCTCACCCACACCATCCGCTCGCTCCCGGACGTCGACATCGGCGTCGTCTCGGACGCGGGGACCGACCCCCAGCACGACGTCTACTTCTTCTGGTTCGAGGCGTCGGACTTCGAGGCGGTCGAGGCGACCCTGGAGGAGGACCACACCGTCGCGGACCACTCGGTCATCGTCGAGCGCGAGGGCCGGCGGACCTACCGCATCGAGTACAGCGACCGGGCGAAGCTCCTCACCCCCGCGATGACCGAGATCGGGGGGGTCACGCTCGAGTCCAGGAGCCACTCGAACGGCTGGGTCCTCCGGATGCACCTCACCGACCACGACGGGCTGTACGCGCTCAGCGAGTACGCCGAGGAGGAGGGGATACGCCTCGAGATACTCTCGCTGAAGCAGACCGAGGAGACCTACGACCGGTTCGACTTCGGGCTGACCGACGAGCAGCGCGAGGCGCTCGTCGCCGCGTTCGTCCACGGCTACTACGACGAGCCCCGCCGGACGTCCCTGGAGGAGCTGGCGTCGCTGCTCGGGATCTCCCCGACGGCGGTCAGCGGACGGCTCAGGCGCGCCTCCGCCCGGCTCGTCGAGGAGGTGCTCCTCGACGAGGGGCGCGCCTGAGCGGGGGAACGGAACGGCGAGCGAAGAACGAACCGAGCGCCCGGACCGTGGGCACTACCGCTCCAGAGCGCCGAGCCGCCAGTCCTCGGTGTCCGGCACCTGGTTGAACGTGTAGATGTGGAGCCCCCGGATGTCGTACTCGGGGTCGGCGGCGTAGGGGGCGAGCCCGTCGATGAGTTTGTCGGGGGTGTACTTCCCCCGCGAGCCGACGAGCTGGCGGACGAACCCCACGATACCGCTCGTCTTCCGGAGGAAGTCGATCGAGTCGCCCACGCCGACCTTCTGCGAGATGCCGAGCAGCCGCTGGTACTTCATCACGCCCGGGATGCCGACCTCGACCGGGAGCTCGACGCCCCGCGCTCGTATCTCCTCGATCCACTCGACGACCGCCTCGGGGTCGTAACAGAGCTGCGTGACGATATACGTCGAGTGGGGCTCCTTCTTCGCCATCGCTTCGGCGAGCGTCTCGTCGTCGAGGAAGGCGTGTCCCTCGGGGTAGCCGGTGATGCCGACCTCCTCGAACTCGTAGCCGAGACCGTCGAGTGCGACGAGCAGGTCGTGGGCGGACTCGAACTCCCCCGCGGGCTCCTCGCGGTCGCCGCCGGGGACGAAGATGTCGGTGACGCCAGCGTCGGCGACGCGCCCGGCGATCTCGTCCAGGTGCTCCTCGTCGCGGACGTAGCGGGCCGCGATGTGGGGGACGATCTCGTAGCCCGCCTCGGCCGCTCGCTCGGTCCACTCGACCGTCGCGTCGATACCGAGCGACGGCGAGGTGGTGATGGCGATACTCGCACCGTCCGGCAGGTGACCCATCTGTTCCCCGAAGCTGTCGAACGGCATCAGTTCGAACCGCGGCTCCGAGAGCAGTCGCTGTGCACCGTCCGCCGTCGACGTCGAGCGTGTTTCGAGTGCCATTGTCTGGTGTCAGCGGTCGGATCGGGGCCGCCCACTTCTCGTAGCCTCGGGAGCCGGCCCGTAAGGGCCTGTCGCCGCCGGCAGGGCGTCCGGCCGGGCTGGTCCGGTCCGCGGGCGACGGCCCATCACTCGTCCGCGTCCTCCCGGGCGTGGAGCTTCGCCTGCTCGCGGGCGCTCGGGTTCACCGACTCCTTGAACGGGACCTCCGCGACCGTCGCGTACACCGGCTCGCCCGGCTCCTCGGCGTACTCGTCGGGGAGGTGGACCTGGAACTCGACGCCGAGGTCCTCCTCGTAGATCTCGTCGTCGAGCGTCGCGTCCGTCTCCGTCTGGAGCTTCTCGGCGGGGACGAACCCCATCCCGATGTTCGTCTCGAGCTCCGGGTTCCACCACGGGGAGGTCATGTAGCCACACTCCTCGCCCGTGTCGGGGTCGGAGATGATCCAGAAGTCCGGCGCGTAGTCCCGGATGGGTTCGCCGGCCATCTTCAGCCCCACGAGCTTGAGGTTGAACGGGTACTCGCCGTCCTCGATGAGCGCCTTCTGGCGTTCGAGCTCCTCCTTGCCGATGTAGTCGCCCTCCTTGTCGTCGGGCACCTGGTAGCCGAGGTTGACCTGGAACGGCGAGGTCTCGTGGTCCATGTCCTGGCCCCAGGACATGATGCCCGCGGCGATGCGGCGGTGGTGGCCGGGGGCGATCTGCATCCCGCCGTGGTCGACGACGCTCTCGTGAACCGGGTCCCAGACGCGCTCGCCGTACTTCGAGGCCTCCTTCACGTACACCTCGAAGCCCGCCTCGCCGGAGAAGCCGGTCTGACTCACGAGCACGTCGACGCCGTCGATCTCGGCGTCCATCAGGCCGTAGTAGGGGATGTCCGTGACCTCCTCGCCGACGACGTCGACCATGACGTCCTCGGCGAGCGGGCCCTGGATCTGCATCGGGGCGACGTCGATCTCGTCGATCTCCACGTCGAAGTCCATGCCGACGTTGACCCCCTGGATCCACTGCATCAGCGTCGAATCCGAGATGGAGAACCAGAACTCGTCCTCGGCGATCCGCAGGAGGACCGGGTCGTTGAGGATGCCGCCGTCCTCGTTACAGAGGATGACGTACTTGCCCTTCATCGGCTCGATGGCCGTCGCGTCCCGGGTGATGACGTAGTCGGTGAGCGCCTCGGCGTCGGGGCCCTTCACGCGGATCTGGCGCTCGACGGCGACGTCCCAGATGGTGACGGCCTCGGTGAGCGCC
Organism: Salinirubellus litoreus; assembly: GCF_037335815.1. Classification (NCBI taxonomy): domain Archaea; kingdom Methanobacteriati; phylum Methanobacteriota; class Halobacteria; order Halobacteriales; family Natronomonadaceae; genus Salinirubellus; species Salinirubellus litoreus. Next base: position 3,302,481 of record NZ_CP147841.1, read on the forward strand.
TCGTACTCCTTCATCGCGCCGCCGTCCTCGGGCTCGACGAGCCCGCGAGGGTGGTAGAGCCGGTTGTAGACCGTCGCGCGCCAGGCACCGTTCTCGTTGAACGACTTGTGGAAGAACGGCGACTTGCGAACGCGGGTCGAGACCAGCATCTCGATCCCCGGATCGCCCGACTGGCGGAGGTTCCGCGGCAAGGTGCGGTCGGACTGGTCCACGCTCGGGTGGTTCGGGTGTTCGGCTTCCTGGGAGAGCGACTCGTTGTCTGACATCGCTTCTCCGGGTCGCGCCGGTCGTACATAAAATGCGGGCGTAGGACCCGAACAACGGGAGCGTAATCCACCGTATTTGGCCCTCACGGACCGAGTATCGGCCGTCATGATCGCTGGGCGTTTCACGGCACCGGATCGGACAACATCTGACAGCCGTGGTACGTGTTGTGGAATCCACCGGGAACCGACGGGCCGACTGACGGGGCGTGGACCCGGCGGTTTGATAACGCTCGGTCCGATTGTCGACCCGAGGCCCGGCGGACGCGCCGCCGGCGTGGGCGCGTCGCGACCGGGCGAGGAGACCACCATGGACCACAAGGACCCGGATGCTACGGCGGAGGCGGACCCGACGGGAGGCCGGTACCCGTGACGAACGTCCTCGACGGCAACGCGGTCGGCGACCGTATCCGCGAGGAGCTACGCGGCTGTATCGACACGCTCGACGGCGAGGGGGTGACCCCGGGACTGGCGACGGTCCTGATGAGCGAGGACCCCGCGAGCGAGACGTACGTCTCGATGAAACAGCGGGCCTGTGAGGACCTCGGGATCGAGAGCATCCACCGCGAGATAGACCCCGACGCGCCCGCCGAGGAGCTGTTCGAGACGGTCGAGTCGCTCAACGACGACCCCGAGGTCCACGGCATCCTCGTCCAGATGCCCGTCCCGGACCACGTCGACAAGCGGACGGTGCTCCGGAGCATCGATCCGGAGAAGGACGTCGACGGGTTCCACCCCGAGAACGTCGGGCGGCTAGTGGCGGGCGACGCCCGCTTCAAGCCCTGTACGCCACACGGCATCCAGAAGCTACTGGAGGCCGCCGACGTCGACACGGAGGGGAAGGAAGCGGTCGTCGTCGGGCGGTCGGACATCGTGGGCAAGCCGATGGCGAACCTCCTCATCCAGAAGGCCCCCGGGGGGAACGCGACGACCACCGTCTGTCACTCCCGTACCGACGACCTCGGCGCGAAGACCCGTGAGGCGGACATCGTCGTCGCGGCCGCGGGCTACCCCGAACTCGTCGACGGGTCGATGATCGCGGAGGGAGCCACCGTCATCGACGTGGGCGTCAACCGCGTCGACGCGGACAACGAGAAGGGGTACGAACTCGTCGGCGACGTCGAGTTCGAGAGCGCGAAGGAGAGAGCGGAGGTCATCACCCCGGTCCCCGGCGGCGTCGGCCCGATGACCATCACGATGCTCCTGTACAACACCGTGAAGGCGGCGGGCATCCAGGCGGACGTCCCGGTCGACCTCCCGTAGGGCGTCACCGGGACCTATCCGTCATCACGCGTTTCGTGTTCGGGCGACGCCCCGGGAGCGAGTCGATCGCCGACCCCGGGCCGGAGAGCCCGTACCGGGCCCTCTCGCCGGATCGACCCGCCAATTTCGGTCCGTCCGTGAGACTTAACCGGTAGTCGGGGCCAGGGGGGAGCGTCACGGGTCCCGCCGGCGCGCGCCGCTGACCCGGGAGACGGTACCATGAGTCAGGACACCTCCCACTCCGTCGAGTTCGCCGACATCGAGGCCGCAATGGAGCGCCTCGACGACCCCACCGTGGTCAAGCGCACGCCCGTCGAGCGGAGCACGTCGCTCGAATCGATGACCGGTGCCGAGGAGGTCCACCTGAAGCTCGAACAGCTCCAGTGGACGGGCTCGTTCAAGACCCGCGGGGCGTACAACAGGATACGGACGTGTCTCGAAGCGGAGGAGGGGACCGTCGAGCGGGTCGTCGCGGCCAGCGCCGGCAACCACGCCCAGGGGGTCGCGCTCGCGGCGACGAAACTGGGTGTCGACTCGACCATCGTCATGCCGAAGAACGCCCCGCAGACGAAGGTCGACGCCACGCGGGGCTACGGCGCGACGGTCGAACTCGTCGGCAAGGACTTCCAGGAGGCGATGCGCTACGCGAAGGGGGAGGTCTCGGATCCGGGCGTCGAGTTCGTCCACGCGTACGACGACCCGGCGATCGTGGCGGGTCAGGGGACCCTCGGCGTCGAGATGGCGGAGGACGTCCCCTCGCTCGACACGGTGGTCGTTCCGATCGGCGGCGGCGGGCTCATCTCGGGTATCGCCACCGCGTTCGCCGAACTGGGTCCCGAAACGCGGATCGTCGGCGTGCAGGCCGCGGGAGCTGCGACGGTCCCCGAGAGCCTCGCGAAGGGGATCCCCGTCACGCTGGAGGAGGTCGACACCATCGCCGACGGCATCGCCACCGGAGGTATCTCGGAGCTCACGCTCTCGATCATCGAGGAACACGTCGACGAGGTCGTCACGGTCACGAACAGCGAGATCGCCGACGCGGTCCTCGTGCTGATGGAGCGGGCGAAACAGGTCGTCGAGGGGGCGGGCGCGGCCTCGGTCGCGGCGATACGGAGCGACGCGCTCGACGTCTCGGGCGAGCGGGTGATGCCGCTGCTCTGCGGGGGGAACCTCGACATGACGATGCTCAGGGCGGTCCTGATCCACGCGCTGACCCGCCGCAGTCAGCTCCTCCGGCTTCGCGTCCGCATCGACGATCGGCCGGGGAAGATGACCGAGATCTCGGGAGTGATCGCCGACCACGGGGCGAACATCCAGAACGTCCGCCACGACCGGGCCCTGGAGGACCTCGACGTCGGCGAGGCGTACCTCGTCTTCCAGGTCGAGACGACCGGCGCGGGCCACGCCGCGAACATCGTCGACTCCATCGCCGAGCACGGCTACGAGGTCGAGGTCGTCAACCGGGCCCCGTAGGGATCATCGTAGCCGGTCGGGGGCCTCGATCCCCCACCGGGGCTGTCGGTAACGACGACGGCCCCGAGATCCGGCCGGCAGCGGATTCCCGGGCGATCCGACGTCGGGCCCGGTCCCCCGCGTGTTCATAAAGGACACCGCATCCACACACCAACATTTATTAAGGATCATTCGTAGCAATCCGTGAGGTACTATGGCATGACAGGTGACGGCGGTAGCGTACTCCACGGCGTCGACCGGCGTGGCGGGGGCGGCGCGACAGCGATGAGAGATCGAGGATCCGTCTGACGATCATTCGAGGACACACGAACTACAATGAGCGTAGCACACGACGACACGGCCGAGTTCGACGCGGAGGGAGCGTATGGCTGACGGGGAAGAGACCACCGGCGAGATGTCCGAGGGGCTCCAGGTAGAGCTGTTCCACCCGGAGTCCGATCGGGAGCCGGGCGACACGAACTGGCAGGGGTTCGGGTTCGACGTCCACCCGATCGTCTTCCCGGTCGCGCTGGCCATCATCGCGCTGTTCATCGCGGTGACGATCGGACTGGGCGATCAGGCGTCGGCGGCGTACACCTTCCTCTTCAACTTCATCGGGGAGAACTTCGGCTGGTTCTACCTGCTCGCGGTCAACATCTTCATCGTGACGCTGCTGTACTTCGCGTTCGGCAAGTACGGCAACATCAGGATCGGCGGCGTCGAGGCCGACAAGGAGTTCAGCGACTTCTCTTGGATGGCGATGCTGTTCAGCGCCGGCATGGGGATCGGCCTGATGTTCTTCAGCGTCTCGGAGCCGCTGTACTACTTCCAGAACGTCCCCAGCTTCTTCGGAGCGGAGGCAGGGACGGGCGCGGCGGCCTCGGCGGCGATGGCCCAGACGTTCTTCCACTGGGGGTTCCACCCGTGGGCGATCTACGGACTCGTCGGGCTCGGGCTGGCGTTCTTCTCGTTCAACCGAGGACTGCCGCTGACGTTCCGGTCGATCTTCTGGCCGCTGCTGGGCGAACGGATCTACGGCTGGCCCGGCCACATCATCGACCTGGTGACGGTGTTCGCGACGCTGTTCGGCCTGGCCACCTCGCTCGGTCTCGGCGTCGCACAGGTCAACACCGGCCTCTCGTACGTCGGGGGGGACCTCCTGGGGCTGGTCAGCGTCCCGGACACCACGCTGGTACAGATACTGCTCATCGGCGGTATCACGGCCATCGCGACCCTGTCGGTCGCGGCCGGCCTGGACGGCGGAGTCAAGCGTCTCAGCACGGTCAACCTCTACCTGATGTTCGCGCTGCTCGGGTTCCTGCTGATCGTCGGGCCGACGGTCTACGTGCTCGGCGCGTGGGTCGAGGGCCTGGGCACGTACTTCGGGAACATCCTGTCGCTGGGCTTTTTCACCGGCACGCTGGGGCCCGCGGAGAACGGGACGGTGACCGGCTGGACCGTCTTCTACTGGGGCTGGTGGATCGCGTGGTCGCCGTTCGTCGGGATGTTCATCGCGCGCATCTCGAAGGGACGGACGGTCCGCGAGTTCGTCCTCGGGGTGCTGTTCCTCCCGTCGCTGTTCTCGACGCTCTGGCTGTCCGTCTTCGGCGGGAGCGCGCTGCACAACTCCATCGTCGGCAACGGCGCGGCGCTGGCCACCTACAACGAGGTCGGGCAGACCGTCGCGATGTTCGCCATGCTCGAACAGTTCCCGCTCGGCGCGCTGAGCGGCATCCTCGCCACGCTGCTGGTCATCACGTTCTTCGTCACGTCGTCGGACTCGGGGTCACTGGTCATCGATCACCTGACCTCGGGCGGCAAGCACGACGTGCCGAAGGCCCAGCGCGTCTTCTGGGCGGTCACCGAGGGCATCGTCGCGGCCATCCTGCTGTGGGGCGGCGGCCTCGGCGCGCTCCAGACCGCCGCCATCACGACCGGGTTGCCGTTCGCGGTGATCCTGTGTCTGATGTGCTACACGGTGTATCTCGGCCTCGACAACGAGTACGAGATCCTCGAGAGCGAGGAGTTCGCCGAGCGCATCCAGGACCTGACCGAAGCGGGTGACACGCAGGTGACTACCTCCGGCAGGGAGACGGTGACGTCGATCAGACGCGGCGAGGGCGAGGACGCGCCCGGCGGCGACTGACCCCCGCCAAACCGTCTACCCACCATCGCACACCACCCCGATCCTCTTTTCGGCGGACGACGAGCCCGGAGTCACATCGGACGGCGTGCTCGTGGACGGGGCGTATCGACCGCGTCGCGGCCTCCATTCCGGCACCAGCGCAGTCCCACGTTCTGGCGGGATAGCGTCCCATACGGACGATCGCCGGACGACACGGGACCCGATCGGGCGCTGGATTCATCCGGAATCTCGCCGGTGATGGTCGTCGCACCCTCGGGAGCCGTTACTCGGATGCTGTTACCGAGAGGCCGTACCGGGGCCCGGTCGACTTCCGTGTCGGGCCACGAGCGCGTGCCGTCACGGCGGGGCCAGCACCGCGTCGATCAGTAGTAGTCCCACTCGTCGTCGGCGTCGCCGCGGTGTACGTCGTCCTCGGCCCCCGCATCCTCGTCGGGCCACCGTATCCCGTCCCCCCGGAGGCTCTTGTAGGCGAACGCTCCGAGGGCGACCAGCATGAGCACCAGGACGAGCGTCCCCGCGAGGACGGCGACCTGTGCGACGGATTCGGTCAGCCCACCCCCGATGGTCTGGAGCGGCAGGTGTGCCATACTGCCACAACGTGTGGCGACGAGAAGAGCCTTGCCCGGGACGGTGGGCCTCGAGGAGGAGGAGGAGGAGGAGGAGGAGGAGGACGCTGTAGTCCCTCAGCGACGATCGTCGACGGGTGGTGGAATAGCCCGTCGACCGCGACAGTCCATCAGACGTCCGCCTCGGTCTCGACCGTCCGTTCGCCGTGGACCCACCGTCGCGTCGTGTTCCCGAGCCCGACGGCGGCGACGGCGATCCAGACGACCGCGGCGGGGAGGGGCGGGAGCACCAGCCACGGGAGCGCGCTGAGGACCGCGCCGACGACCGCGCCGGGCCAGGGCCGTCGACTCCCCTCGATCCCGGTGAGCCAGGTGCCGACGACGGTGTAGCCGAGCCCGGCCAGCGTCAGCGTGGCCCCACCGAGGAGAACCGTCACGATCGGTAGTACGACTCCGCCGAGCCCGACCCGCACGGCCTGTGAGACGACGTATCCCCCGACGAACGCGACGAGACCGAACGCTATCACCCCGTAGACGAACCCGATCGGCGACCCGTCGACGGTGCGGTCGACCGCCCGTTCGACGGTCGCGCCGCGGCGGGCGAGCAGCACCGCGCCGAACAGCGACACCAGCAGGAAGGATACCGCCGCCCGGATCGGGCCCGGAACGCCGAGGAGCACGGACGGGTCGGCGGTGCCGGCTGCGAGGAGCGCCGGGCCGGCCGCGACGCCGGGAACGACCATGCCCGTCCGTCGGTCGAGGGACGGGAATAGCTGTCGACCGGCGGGGTCCCTCGGGGAGGGCTCCGGACCGTGCGCGGCGTCACGGTCGGCCCGGGAGCGTGCGTGAGGTTTCCATGCAGGGCACTTATGCTACAGCTACCCGTAGGGGAGGGTGTCGTGAGAGCCCCGCTGAATGCGCTGTTCAGGGCGGTGAAGCGGGCTGGCGGTCGGGTCGCCGCTCCACTACGGCGGAACGGCGGCCCGAACAAGTTCGACCTGTCGTCGGTCGATACGGCCACGACCACCTACGAGGGCGACGAGGGGTGGGCGAAGCGGCCGCCCGCGACGCTCGAGTGTCCGCAGTGCGGGGGCGAGATCCTCCAGCACAGCGCGGGGGACACCATCGACTGTCCGCACTGCGTCGCGGAGTTCGGGTACGAGGAGTTCACCGAACTGGAACTGCTGTATCTCAGCTGTCCGGTGTGCAGGAGTCGGATGCTCCACGGCCAGCGACACCCCGAACGGTTCGACATCCCGGAGTGGGCGACCTGTGACTCGTGTCGGTATCACTGGGAGTTCAAGCACTCCTACGCGAGGGACCGGCGACGAGGGTGACGGGGAACTAAGCGTTCCGGGTCCACAGGTGGGACCGATGGTCGCGCTCGTACCGACGGCACTCGCGGTCGTGGCGGTCGCGCTGATACTGGTCGCGCTGGCCGCGATGACGATAGGTGACCTCCAGGTCGCCGGGCTGAGCTTCCTGAGCGCCAGCCTGGTCATCTACCTCCGCGAGACGCGGTTCGCCGGGGAGTAGCCGAACGCCCTACTCGTTCATGTCCATCCGCGTCGTGACGACGGGGATCGTCGAGGTCCGGACGACCTTCTCGGCGGTGCTACCGAGCAGCGCCCGGAACGTCCCCCTGTAGGCGCTCCCGATGACGATGGCGTCCATCCCCTCGCTCTCGGCGTAGTCGACGATCTCCTCGGCGGGCTCTCCCGTCTTGATGACGGGTTCGCACTCGACGCCCTCCTCGGCCGCCATCCCGCAGAGTTCGCCCGTGACCTCCTCGCCGTACTCGCGGTACTCCGCGCGCATCGACTCCTCGTCGTCCCGGATCGACATCGCCCGTGGGACGCCCGGGAGGTCGATGACGTACATCGCGTGGACGGTCGCCCCCAGCGACGCCGCGAGCCCGATCCCGTGTTCCGCTCCCTTCCGTGCCTCCCTGCTCCCGTCGTAGGGGAGCAGAATGTCGTCGTACATCTCTCGCCACCTAGTGAAGGGCTCTCACATCGGATTGAAATAGGTTTGGGAGCCGAGAGGTCCCCGCCGGCCGGGGCGGGCTGTCGACCGTGCGTCCGGGCTGTCGTGGGAGGTGAAAATCGCCGCCCGTGACCGTCACCGCTTCGAACGGCCGGGCGACCGCGCCGGCTTCACACCGGGGCGTTCGCCATCGGTCGGGTCGTCGGGGCCGGGTTCGTTCGTACACAAAATGACAGATAGAATCTATCTCGTGGATCCCGCGTCCCACGCCGGCAGGAGAACCTACGAGGAGGTCGGGTCCCCGTCCTCGTCGGCGAGGAGCGGGTCGGGGTCGCCGAGGACGGACCGTCCGAGGAGCCGACCGCCGATGACCGCCGGGCTGATGACCCGGTCCGCGCCGACGTCCTCCAGTTTGTCGGCGTGTCGCTGGTCGGTCGCCGCGGCGACCAGCCGGACGTCGGGGGCGATCTGTCGGACCGCGAGGACCGCCAGTACGTCGCGGGCGTCGTCGTCGGTGGCGACGACCACCCCGCCCGCCGCGCCGACGTTCGCGTCGAGCAGCGACTCCCGGTCGGTCGGATCGGCCGTCAGGACGTTCACGTCGCGGTCCCCGAGCGCCGCGGCGGTCTCGGCGTCCGGCGTGATCACCACCACATCGGTCGTCGGGCCGAGTTCGTTCAGGAGCGGTTCGGTGAGGTCGCCGTGCCCCAGGACCACGACGTGGTCCTCGAGGAGCGAGAGCTGTGATGCGTTCATGTCTCCGAATGCGGACGTTATCCGGTCCTCTATGGCGGGGACGAGCAGCGAGCCGAAGGCCGCCCCGAAGGCAGCCGTCCCGATGATGAGCACCGAGAGGGTGAACAGCTTCGAGAGCTGGGTGGTCGGCGTCGCGTCGCCGTACCCCACCGTGGTCCCGGTGACGACGATGTAGTAGAAGGCGTCAGTCCAGGTCTCGATGCCGGTGTACTGCTCGCGGAGGACGTACGCGCCGACGGTGCCGTAGACCTGGACCGCCAGGAGCGAGACGATGGCCGCGGTCTGGAAGGGACCGAGGTCGAGCGGCCGGTCGAACTGCTCGCGGTTCCGGACCACCAGCGGGAGCGTCAGGACCGACAGCACGAACAGCAGGGCGTCGGTCGCCTCGGCGGTCACCAGCGGCAGCGCCGCGACGACCGGGAGCAGCGCGACCGTCGCGTACCAGGCGAGTCTGAGCCGCCGCCCGAGCCCCGCGGCGGCGACCGCGAGCAGGAACGCCACGAGCACGCCGACGATCGGAACCGCGCTCAGGACCCCGGGGCGGACGAACTGCGCGAGCGGGCCCGTACCCTCGACGGGCCCCTGGCTGAGGTGCGACAGCCCGGTGACGAACGCGAGGACGGCGACCCCCCCGGCCAGCAGCACGGCGGTCCTGGCTCCCGAGAACGCCCGCCAGTAGACGAGCGGAACCCTGTCGTCGTGGTCGAACAGCTCCCTGAGGGCGGCGTCCGTGGACGGCTCGGGGGCGTCGCTCGTCACGTCGTGGGGATAGGTCACGGGACACATAAACTGTCGCCGTGGACCGCTCCGTCGGGAGCCACAGCGCGACGACAGGACTATCCGTCGGCCCGTGGTGTGGTGTGTCATGTCGCACGAGACGGGGGGCGCGGAGGCGTCCCTCCGGCGAGTGCTCGTCCCGGTGTGCGCGCTCTCGGGGGCGCTGGTCGTCTCGGGTTTTTTCTTCCCGTGGCTCGTCGGCTCGGTCGTGAGCGGCGGGGGGTGGCTCGCCGTCTCGCTGCTGTTCTTCGGGTCCGGTCTGGCCTACCTCGCGCTGTTGCCGGTCGAGGACGCCTCCGAGGGGACGGCCCCGGACGCTGGCGCGCCCTACCTCCTCCGCATCCGCCACCTCTCGCTCGGGGCGAGCGTCCGGACGTTCGCCCGCCGACAGGACCCGGTCGCGTTCGGCGTGCCCGTCGCGGTGTTCGCGCTCTTCTTCGCCGCGCAGCTCCTCCTCCCGACGCGGACGACGGCCGCGGTGATCGCCGCGAAGGACACCGTTCTCGGGGCGTTCGGCCCGCTATTCGTAGGGGCGATCTCCCTCTCCGTGCTCTACGCCCTGTTCCTGCTCGTCGGACCCTGGGGCGAGGTGCGTCTCGGCGGCCCGGACGCGGAACCGAACTACACCTACCCCACCTACTTCGCGATGGTGTTCACCGCCGGGATCGCCGCCGGCATCGTCTTCTGGGGGCCCGCCGAGGCGCTCTTTCACTACCGGTCGCCGCCGCCGTACCTCGGCGCCGCCCCCGAATCGGGTGCCGCGGTGGTCGGCGCGCTCACCTACGCGCTGTTCCACTGGGGGTTCTCCGCCTGGAGCGCCTACCTCGTCATCGGACTCCCCATCGCCTACTTCACCTACCAGCGGGGTGCTCCCCTGCGGGTGTCGACGCTGCTCGCGCCGTTCCTCGGCGTCGACGGCCTCGACGGCTACGCCGGCCGGTTCGTCGACGTGCTCGCCGTCTTCGCCACCATCGGCGGGGTCGCCACCTCCGTCGCGTTCGTCGGCCGGCAGTTCCTCGCCGGCATCGGCTTCCAGTGGGACGTCTCGACGGGTGGGCTCGCGCCGATCCTGTTCGTCGCAGGCCTGACGGTCATCTACGGCGTCTCGGCGGAGAGCGGCGTCGAACGCGGAATCAGACGTATCGCCGGCGTCAACCTCGCGCTGTTCGTCCTGTTCGGACTCCTGCTCGTGGGGGTGGGTCCGCGGTCGTTCGTCGTGGAGCAGGGGACCGCCGCGCTCGGACGCTACGCCGTCGAGTTCGTCCCGATGAGCCTGTTCCTGGGTGGGGAGTGGGTCGCCGAGTGGACGGTCTGGAACTGGGCGTGGTGGTTCTCCTGGGCCCCGTTCGCCGGGCTGTTCCTCGCGGCGCTCTCGCGCGGGCGGCGGGTCCGGACGGTCGTCCTCACGGGTGTCGTCGCCACCTCGCTCGCGACGATGGCCTGGTTCCTCCTGCTCGGCGGGACGTCGCTCCACGTCCAGCACACCGACGCGGTGGACGTCCTCGCCGCGATCGACGCGGCCGGTGGGTCCGAAGCCGTCGCCGGCTTCCCGGTCCTGGCCGCGCTCCCCCTCGGTCGGCTGCTCGTCTTCCTCTTTCTCGCGCTCATCCTCGTCTTCATCGTCTCCTCGGCCGACACGTCGACGCTGGTGGTCGCCATCCTGGCGACCCGGCGCGAGTCCGCGCCGAGCACGGGGAGCATCGTCTTCTGGGCCGTCGTCCAGGGGGCCGTCGCGGTCTCGGTGCTGGTCGTCGGCGGTGGCGAGGCGCTCCAGGCCGCCGCCGTCCTGACCGGCGGTCCCTTCGCGGTCGTATCGCTGATCGCGCTCGTGGGCCTGACCGACACCTTCCGGCGGCACGAAGGGGGGCGTCCCTGGCTCCCGGCCCGTCTCCGGGGGCTGACCGGCGAGGGACCGAAAGGGCCGAGCGACGTCCTCCGGGAGGAGGACGACTGATCGCGTCCCATGTTCCGCCGCCACGAGAGATAAGCTAGCTGTCAGGAATAGGTCCGTCGCAGGAGGGGGCCGACGAGCGGTGCGTATTAGGCCCGGGGCGTCCGTGGCGCGAACGGGATGAAGCGACTCGTCGACACGGACGACGCGCCGGCGGCCGTCGGGGCGTACAGCCAGGCGACCACGAACGGGGACCTGCTGTTCACGGCGGGCCAGCTCCCGCTGACGACCGACGGGGAGCTGCTCGACGGCGAACCGGTCTCGGCCCAGACCGAGCAGTGTCTGGAGAACGTCGAGGCCATCCTCGCGGCGGAGGGTTTCGGCCTCGGCGACGTCCTCAAGACCACGATCTACCTCGACGACATCGAGGACTTCGAGGAGATGAACGAGACCTACGCGGGCTACTTCGAGTCGGAGCCGCCGGCCCGCAGCGCCGTCGAGGTCGGGAACGTCCCGAAGGGCGCGGCGGTCGAGATCGAGGTCGTCGCGGACGCTACCCCGGACTGACCACGAGCTCGATCCTGCGAGCCCGTTCCCCGGCATCACCAGTCGCCAGCCACGAGTCTCGGAGTGGCGGCGAGAGAACGGGAGAGGGGGAGAGCGGGAGTCGAGTTCCCGGCGGTCAGTCGTCGGCGGGCGCGTCCCGGTCCGACGGTTCGATTCCGACCTCGATCTCGGCGGCGGCGGCCTTGTACTCGGGGATCTTCGCCCGCTCGTCGAGCACGTCGTTGGTGAGGCGGTTGGCGGAGGCGGCCGCGAAGTGCGGCGTCGTCCAGATCGACCCCTCCTTGATGTCCTCGGTGACGTGAGCCTCGACGGTTATCTCCCCGCGGCGCGAGCGGAGGGTGACTTCCTCGCCGTCCTCGATGCCGTAGCGCTCGGCGTCGTTCGGATGGACGTCGACGAAGTTCTCGGGGTGCTGGCGGTTCAGCGTCGGCGACCGGCGACTCATCGTCCCCGTGTTGTAGTGTTCCTCCAGTCGTGCGGTCGTGAGGATCAGGGGGTACTCCTCGTCGGGGGTCTCCTTCGGCGGCTGGTGGACGACGCCCTCGATGTGCCCGAGACCGCTCTCGGTGTCGAAGGAGTCCTCGTAGAGGTACTGATCACCCTCGTCGCCGGGCTCGTAGCAGGGCCACTGGATGCCCTCCTCGCCGAGCGCCTCGTAGGTCATCCCGTGGTAGCTCGGGCAGACCTGCCGGAGCTCCTCGAACACCGCCTCGACGTCCTCGAATCGGAACCCGCCGCCGGGCTCCGCCCGGCTCTCCGAGGAATCCGGTTCCTCGCTCTCCTCGAACAGCCGGCTGCCGACCTCCATCAGGATGTCGAGGTCGTGCTTCGTGTTCTCGTGGACCTTCCGTACCCCGCGCATCAGCTGGACCCGGCGGTCGGTGTTGGTGACCGTGCCGCCGCGCTCGGCCCACGTCGTCGCCGGCAGGATCACGTCGGCGTACTCGGCCGTCTCGGTCATGAAGATGTCCTGGACGACCATGAACTCGAGGTCCCCCATGCGCTCGGCCACGCTGTTGCCGTCCGGTTCGCTCATCACCGGGTTCTCGCCCATGACGTAGAGGCCGTGGACGGAGTCCCCGATGGCGTGGGAGATCTCGACGTTCGTCAGCCCCGGTTCGGGCGGGACCTCGAACCCCCAGACCTCCTCGACGCTCTTCCTCGCCTCGTCGTCGTCGACGAGCTGATAGCCCGGGAGGACGTTCGGCATCGCGCCGACGTCACAGGTCCCCTGGACGTTGTTCTGGCCGCGGAGCGGGTTGACGCCCGTTCCGGGTTTGCCGAGGTTGCCGGTGATCAGCGCGAGGTTGATCTCGTTCTGGACGTTGTCGACCCCGCAGGTGTGCTGGCTCATCCCCATCCCGGTGAAGATGGCGGAGTTGTTCGCCATCGCGTACTTCTCCGCGGCGAGTTCGATGTCCTCGAGAGGGACGCCACACTGCTCGGCGGCCTCCTCCTTGTCGAAGTCCTCCAGGGTCTCCGTCAGGTGTTCGAACCCCTCGGTGCGCTCCTCGATGAACGCCTCGTCGATGTAGCCCGCCTCGGGGTTCTCCTCGTGTCGCTCCAGGATGGTCTTGATGACCACGTTCAGGAGCGGGATGTCCGTCCCCGGTTCGAGCTGGAGGTGCATGTGGCGGTCGGTCTCGTCGATCTTGAACGACCGCGTCGTCTTGTTCTTGTGCGGGTCGACCTGGATGACGGTCGCCCCTTCTAACACTGCTTGCCGGAAGTACTGGCTGTTGGCGATGGGGTGCTGTTCGCCGGGGTTGGCCCCCTGGATCCAGAAGACGTCGGCCGCCTCCTCGAGGTCGGCCATGCTGTTGGTCATCGCGCCGGCTCCCAGGCTGGTACGCAGCGCCCACACGGTCGAGGCGTGGCACATCCGCGTGCAGTTGTCGACGTTGTTGGTGCCGTACCGACGGGCGAGCTTCTGGAGGAGGTAGTTCTCCTCGTTCATCGTCTTCGAGGAGCCGAAGAAGCCCATCGCGTCGGGGCCGTGCTCCTCGCGGATGCGCGAGAGCTCGTCGACGATCCGGGAGTAGGCCTCCTCCCAGGTCGCCTCGCGGAACTCGCCCTCCTCCTTTATCAGTGGTTCCGTCAGTCGGTCCTCGTGGTCGACGACCTCCGTCGCCGCGCCGCCCTTGATGCAGATCCGTCCCTCGTTGACGGGCGCGTCGCCCCACGGCATGAACCGCATGTCGCCGGGCTCCTCGCCGGGCTTTACCTGGATGCCACAGCCGACGCCACAGTACGGACAGATGGTCTTGACCGGTTCCTGATCTTCACTCGACATAGGGTGGGTGCTCCATGGGGGGTGTTCGGGGGTGTTCGCTCGGAAAGCCTTCGTGAGAACTGGCCCCTCCACGCGCATCAATCTTGCCCAGAGGCATCCGCCCACCGCCACGATCGACCCGGAGACACCGGTTCGAGCGCGGTAGAACACGTCCAGCCATTCTATTGATACGAACACGTCTCGGGGAAAGCCTCTCGCCGGGGAGGGTCGTACTGCCGGGGACGATGGAACTCACCGCCTCGCTCGTCGCGGAGAAGGCCCGCGAGTACCGGGAGACGGGGATGCTATCCGACACCGAGCACGAGCACGTCGAGATCCTCCCCGGGATGTTCGCCGACGAGGAGTACGGCTGGCGGGACGCCGAGTGGGTCGTCCAGTGGTACTTCCGCCGGTACCTGGGCGACTACCCGAATGCCGACCGGCGGGCGGCGGAGGCGGCCTACGGCGAGAACGGCTTCGACGACGTGCTCGACACCCTCTCGTCCGTGACGGAGGCCAACGACGACGGCGAACGGGTCCGACTGCTGACCGCCCTGGAAGGCGTCGACGTCCGCATCGCCTCGGCGTTCCTCCAGTTCATGTTTCCGGAGGAGTACGTCGTGGTCGGCGACCGCGAGTGGGCCGTCCTCCGCGCGGCCGACGAACTCGAGGACCCGTACCCGGACCCGCCGGACGTCGAGGAGTACCTGACGTACCTCGAGACGTCTCGCGCGGTGGCCGACCGATGTGGCTGTGGCCTCTGGACGCTCTACACGGCGCTCTGGCGACTCTGGAACGACCTCGAAACGGGCGACAGCGACGGGTAAGCGGGGCGGGAAACGCGAACGGCGGCAGGATCGGTTTCGGAGCCGAGGTTCAGAACAGCCCGGAGACGTTCCCGTCGGCGTCGACGTCCATACCCGCGGCGGCGGGGTCGGCCGAGAGGCCGGGGAGCGTGAGGACGTCGCCGGTCAGGGCGACGACGAAGCCCGCGCCCGCCGACGGGTAGACCTCCCGGACGGTGAGCGTCCAGTCATCGGGGACGCCCTTGCGGCTCGGGTCGTCGCTGAGCGAGTGGAAGGTCTTCGACATGCAGACCGGCGTATCCGCCATCCCGAGCTCCTCGAGCTCCTCGATGTCGTCCTCGGCGCCGCCGGTGTACTCGACGCCGTCCGCGCCGTAGATCTCCGTGGCGATCGTCTCGATCTTCTCCGTGATCGGCTGGTCGACCTCGTACAGGGGCGCGAACGAGGAGTCGGACTCGGCGGCATCGACGAGCTTCTCCGCGAGGTCGAGCCCGCCCTCGCCGCCGTCGCTGAAGACGTTCGACTCGGCGGCCCGGACTCCCAGTTCCTCCTCACAGTGGGAGAGAACCGCGTCGACCTCCGCGTCCGTGTCGTCGGGGAACCGATTGAGCGCGACGACGACCGGGACGCCGAACTTCTCGAGGTTGCGGACGTGTCGGTCGAGGTTCGCCAGCCCCCGTTCGACCGCGTGGACGTCCTCGGCTTCGAGCGCGTCCATGTCCGCCGGCCACATCTCCTGGCCGTGGTACTTGAGCGCGCGGACGGAGGAGACGAGCGTCACGGCGTCGGGACTCATATCGCCGAACCGGCAGACGATGTTCATGAACTTCTCGGCCCCGAGGTCCGAGCCGAACCCGGCCTCGGTGACGAGGTACTCCGAGAGGTGCGCGGCGACGTCGTCGGCGACGAGCGAGTTCGTCCCGTGGGCGATGTTCGCGAACGGCCCCCCGTGGACGAACGCGGGCGTGCCCTCGATGGTCTGGACGACGTTGGGCGCGAGCGCGTCCTTCAGCAGCATGGTGGCCGCGCCGGCCGCCTCGATGTCCTCGACGGTCACCGGATCGCCGTCCCCGTCGTAGGCGACGACGATGCGCGCGATCCGCTCGCGGAGGTCCTCGATACCGTCCGCGAGGCAGAGCACGGCCATCATCTCCGAGGCCGCAGTGAGGAGGAAGCCGTCCTCGCGGGGGATCCCTCCCGTTTTCCCGCCGAGACCGACGACGGTCTCGCGGAGCGCCCGGTCGTTCATGTCGATCGAGCGCTTCCAGCGAACCTCGTTGACGTCGATGTCGGGCTCCTTGTCCTGGTAGACGTGGTTGTCGAGCATCGCCGAGATGAGGTTGTGCGCGGCGGTCAGCGCGTGGATATCGCCCGTGAAGTGGAGGTTGATGTCCTCCATGGGGAGCACCTGGGAGTAGCCCCCGCCCGCCGCGCCGCCCTTGATGCCGAAGACCGGCCCGAGCGAGGGCTCGCGGATGGCGACGAGGGCGTCCTTGCCGAGCTGGTTGAACGCCTGGCCGAGCCCGACGGTGGTGACGGTCTTGCCCTCACCCATCGGCGTCGGCGTCATCCCGGTCACGAGGACGAGTCTGTTGTCGGCCTCGCCCTCGGTGAGCCGCTCGACGGCGTCGAGTTTCACCTTCGCCTTGTAATCGCCGTACAGTTCGAGGTCGTCGCCCTCGAGGCCGAACGGCTCGACCACGTCCCGGATGTGGCGTTTCTCTACGGACTGTGCGATCTCGTAGTCGCTGGGTATCGGCTCCTCGGAGGACATCCTGTCGGGGAGGTCCCCTGGCACGGTCATGAATGTTGGCGAACCTATTGGTGTACGGATACGACGTGGTTCGTCCTCGGCGGGCGGACCGCCGTCGGGGAGGCGAACGGCGCGACCGCAGCAGGGCGGCCGTGACCG
Source organism: Salinirubellus litoreus (assembly GCF_037335815.1). Classification (NCBI taxonomy): domain Archaea; kingdom Methanobacteriati; phylum Methanobacteriota; class Halobacteria; order Halobacteriales; family Natronomonadaceae; genus Salinirubellus; species Salinirubellus litoreus. The sequence goes on from NZ_CP147841.1 coordinate 3,319,138, forward strand.
ACGGACACGTCCTCCCGGTACCTCGACACGACGAGGTTCGGCCGCGACTCCCGGGGCCGCCGAGGGCCGTTCGGCGGGCGACGGGGGTTTTAACCACGGCCGAACGGACGGGCCGGAGTATGGAGTACCACGAGGCGGTGGACACCCTGGAGCGGCTCCGGCGGCTCCGACCGAAGCTCGGGACCGAGACGACCGCCTCGCTGCTCGCGCACCTCGGGGACCCACACGAGGGGCTTCCGGCGGTACAGGTCGCCGGATCGAACGGGAAGGGGAGCACGGCCCGGATGCTGGCACGGATCCTCCGGGAGGCGGGTCTCGACGTCGGTCTCTACACCTCCCCCGACCTGAACGACCTCCGCGAGCGGATCCGCGTGGACGGACGGAGGATACCGAAGCGGGAGGTCGTCCGGTTCGTCGAGGCGACCCGGCCGTACGTGGTCGAGCGCGAGGTGGAGGGGGATGCCCCCACGTTCTTCGAGGCGTTCACCGTGCTCGCACTCTGGCATTTCGGACGCAGTGACGTCGACGTCGCGGTGCTCGAAGTGGGGATCGGTGGTCGGTACGACGCGACGAGCGTCGTCGACCCGATCGCCAGCGCCGTGACGAGCGTCAGCCTCGAACACACTGACCTCCTGGGCGAGACGGTCGAGGAGATCGCCGACGACAAGGCACACGTCGCACCCGCGGACGCACCGCTGGTGACCGGCGCGACGGGGTCGGCGCTGGAGACGGTTCGGGAACGGACGGACGTGCTGACGGTCGGCGGCGGGAACGGGGAGACGGACCCGGACGGGAGCCGGGGAGAGCCGCCGGACGTGGTCGCGACCGAGGGGGAGATGGTCTCGTTCGCCGAGTCCGCCCTCTCGCTCTCGGGTCGCGACTGGCGGGTCGAGACGCGGACGCCGCTCCTGGGGGCCCACCAGGCGGTCAACGCCGGTATCGCCGCGGCGCTCGCCCGGCAGGTCGGGGCGGCGACCGGCACGCCGGTGACGGAGGCGGCCATCGCCGCGGGCGTCCGGAACGTCCACTGGCCGGGCCGGTTCGAGGTGATGGACGAGGAGCCGCTGACGATCCTCGACGGGGCGCACAACCCCGACGCGTGCGCGAAGCTCGCGGCGCTCGTCGGACGGTTCGACTACGAGAACCTCCACCTCGTGTTCGGCGCGATGCGGGACAAGGACCACGCCGGGATGACCCGGTCGTTGCCGCCCGTCGACCGGGTCTACCTCGCCGAGCCGGCGGTCGACCGCGCGCAGGGGACGGAGCCGCTGGCGGCCGCCTTCGATCGCGAGACGGGGAGCGAGGTCGATCGCTGTGGCTCCGTCCTGGACGCCCTGGAGGCGGCGATCGGGGACGCCGGGACGTCCGACTGCGTCCTCGTGGCGGGATCGCTCTACACGGTCGGGGAGGCCCGCGACCGCTGGACGCGAACCCCGAGGGCGGTCCGTGCGGACACGCCTACCCGCGCTCACTCGGCGATGGAGCGGGCCGACGTTCCCGCCGAGGTTCGCGAGGAACGGGCCGGCCGGATGGTCGGACGGACGATCCGGCTCCACGCCCGCCGGAACCAGGCGGCGGCCCTGAAGGACGCGATGCTCTCTGTCGGCGGGACCGCCGCAGTGTCCGGGATCACGACCGCCGACGAACACGTCGAGGTGGTCCTGGGAGGGAGCCTCGAGGCGTTCGGCCGGGTCGCGAGTCGCCTGCACGAACGCGGCGGCGCGGACGCACACCTCGGCACGGGAATAGAGCGAGCGGTCGGGTTCGAGGATCCGAACCTGGGCGTGGGATACCCCTGGACGGACGGGACGGCGGTGATGGGCGTCCTCGACGTCACGCCGGACTCACCTCACGACGAGGGACACGACCCACACGACGAGGGACACGACCCACACGACGAGGCCGTCGCGCGAGCCCGCGAGATGGTCGCGGCGGGTGCGGACGTCGTCGACGTCGGCGGGGGGCCGACCCGGACGGACGCGGAGCTTTCGGTCGCGGAGGAGCGCGAACGCGTCGTGCCGGTGATCGAGCGGCTGGCGGGGGTAGACGCGACGATCTCGGTCGACACGCGCGAGCCGGCGGTCGCCGAGGCGGCGCTCGACGCCGGGGCCGAGGTGCTGAACGACGGCACCGGCCTCGGCGACGCGAGGATGCGCCGTCTGGTCGCGGAGCGGGCGGTCCCCGTCGTTCTCGCCCACTCGTCCGACACGCGGGTCGATACCGATACCGGGGCAGGGTACGACGACGCCGTCGACGAGGTGCTCGAGGAACTCACCGAACGGCTGTTGCTCGCGGAGCGAGCGGGGATCGACCGCTCGCGGGTGATCGTCGACCCGGGACTCGGGCTCGGAGAGGGGCCCTCCGGGAGCGTCGAACCCCTGGATCGACTCCCCGAGTTCCACGCGCTGGGGACGCCCGTCCTGGTCGACCACTCGAGCGGGTCGAATGTCGAGGGCGTCGCGAGCGAGGGGGAGGACCGGCTCGCGACCACGGTCGCGACGACGGCGCTGGCGGCGGAACGCGGCGCGGACATCGTCCGGGTGCGCGACGTCGGGGGGAACGTCGCTGCCGTCAGCGCCGCCGAACGGGCCGTGGGTCGAACGCGGCCGCTCGGACGCGACGAGTGAGCCCGGCGGTGACACCGGGCGACGGACGGGAGGCCGAGCGGGGCGGACCGACTCGGTGACGTCCGAGAACACAGAGTGATGGATATATGAAATTATGTGCGAGCGGCGTCAGTCGTCCACGCCCCGGGCGGATCGGCGGGCCGTCCGTTCGAGGGCGTCGGCTCCGATCCAGGGGCTCACACCGTCGGAAACGCGCGACGTGGCTTCCGACGCCGGTGCCCTCCGTTCGCCGTCGGGTGCGTCCGTCTCGCACGTCTCATAACCGATCTATCAGTTATGGAGCGTTTTAATACCGAGCGAGCGCCACCCATCGAGACGAGTATGAGAACGACAGTTACGACGTCAGGTGCCGCGTTCCGGGGAACGGGCCCGCGCTCGCTCGGACGGGAGGCCGCTCGAACGGGTGGTCGCCGATGAGTTCAAGGGAGTTCCCCGAGCGGGCGGGAACGGTCATCGTCGGTGCCGGTATCGTCGGCAACAGCCTCGCGTACCACCTCGCCCGGATGGGCCGGGACGACATCGTGCTGATGGACAAGGGGCCGCTCCCCGACCCGGGCGGATCGACGGGCCACGCCTCGAACTTCCTTATGCCCGTCGATCACTCCAAGGAGATGACCCACCTCACCCAGCGGTCCATCGAGCAGTACCGCGAGATGGACACGTTCAACGAGAGCGGGGGGATCGAGGTCGCCCGGACGGAAGAGCGGATGGCCGAGAACCGCCGCCGGATGCAGTCGGCCAAGGCGTGGGGGGAACCCGCCGAACTCCTCACCCCCGAGGAGGTCGAGGAACTCGTCCCCTACATCGAATCCGACGTCATCGAGGGCGCGTTCTACACGCCGGGTGCGGGGGTATGTGACCCGCTTCGCGCCGGCGAGATCATGCGCGAGCGAGCCGACGCCATCGCCTCGGGCGAGGTCCCGCCCGACGAGTACGACACCGAGGCCGTCTCGGACGGCGGCGTCCAGCAGGCCCAGGAGTCGTCGGGAGAGGGCCAGGGCCTCCACGTCTTCCCGAACACGGAGGTGCTCGACATGCACGTCGAGGACGGCGCGATCCAGGCTGTCGAGACCGACCGCGGAACCGTCCACTCCGACGAGGTGGTCATCGCGGCGGGGCTGTGGAGCCCCAAGATCGCGCGGATGGCCGGCGTCGAGATACCGCTCTCGCCGGCCGTCCACCAGCTCGTGAGTGTGGGACCGATCTCCTTCTTCGAGGAGTTCGAGGGGGAGATCAGCCACCCCGTGGTTCGGGACATGGACACCCAGATGTACGAGCGGCCGAGCGGCAACGACATGGAGGTCGGCTCCTACCAGCATCGGCCGATCCTCTGGGACGTCGACGAGATCCTCTCGATCGACGAGGCCCCGCTCTCGCCGACACAGCCCCCGCTCACCGAGGACGCCTTCGAGCAGTCGATGATGGACGCCCTCGAACTGATGCCGGAGGTTCTCGACGACCCCGAGGCGGGCGTCCGCTACGAGATCGACGGCCTGCTCTCCCAGACCCCCGACGGCGCGCCGCTCCTGGGACCGCTCCAGGACGTCGAGGGGCTCTGGTCGGCCGCGGCCATCTGGATCAAGGAGGCCCCCGCCATCGGCGAGATGGTCGCCCAGTGGATGACCGAGGGCTGGTCCGAGGTCGACCTGCACTCCTCGGACGTCAACCGGTTCTACCACTACGGGAACTCGACGAAGTTCGTCAAGAACCGGGCCCACGAGGGCTACAAGAAGACGTACGGTATCGTCCATCCGGCCGAGCAGTGGCAGTCCTCCCGGCCCCTCAGAACGAGCCCGTTCTACAACCGTCAGGAGGACCTCGACGCGAACTTCTTCGAGGCCGCCGGCTGGGAACGCCCACAGTGGTACGAGTCCAACGAGGACCTCCTGGAGACCTACAGCGAGGAGATCGAGGACCTGCGGCGACCCGCGGAGTGGGACTCTCGGTGGTGGTCGCCGATCATCCTCGGCGAACACCTGCACATGCGCGACAACGTCGCGATGGTCGGGGACATGGGCTTCGCCATCTTCGACTTCCGCGGCGGGGATGTCGTCGATTACCTGGAGGGGATGGTCGTCGGCCGGGTCGACGTCGACGTCGGCAAGACGGTCTACACACCCGTACTCGCGGAGAACGGCGGGTTCGTCTCCGACCTCACCATCGTCCGTCTCGGCCCGGAACACTACCGGGTCATCACGGGCGGGGCCGCGGGCGGCTCCGATCGGGCGTGGTTCGACGACCACATCCCCGAGGACGCCGACGTGAAGCTGATCGATCAGTCCGAGTCGCTCTGTACCCTCGGCCTGTGGGGCCCCGACGCCCGGAACGTCCTCGAGGAGGTCGTCGAGGAGGACGTCTCCCACGAGGGGTTCGCGCCGTACACGGCCAAGGAGATAACGGTGGGTGACGTCGACGCCCACGCGCTGCGACTCTCGTACGTCGGCGAACTCGGCTGGGAGATCTACACGACGATGGCCAAGGGCCAGCGCCTCTGGGACACGCTCGCCGAGGCCGGCGAGGAGTACGATATTCGTCCAGTTGGCATGGGCGTCTACGGCACGACCGGCCGGATGGAGAAGGGCTACCGGCTGTTCGGCCACGAGCTCGAATCCGAGTACAACCCGGCGGAGGCCGGGCTGACCTTCCACGGCGTGAAGGACGCCGACTTCGTCGGGAAGGAGGCCTACGAGCAGGCCATCGAGGAGGAGAACAGCGCGACGCTGTGTACGCTGTCCGTGGACGACCACGCGCCCGAGGGCGGCGAGCGCCGGTTCATGCTCGGCAACGAGCCGGTACTCGATGGGGACGGCGAGGTCATCGTCGACGAGGAGGGCCGACGCTCGTACGTCACGAGCGCGGGGACCGGCCCGAGCCTCGGCAAGCACCTCCTGATGGCGTATCTCCCACCGGAGCACGCCGAGGAGGGCGAACAGTTACTGGTCGAGTACATGGGCCAGCAGTACCCCGTGACCGTCGACCGGGTCGGGTCGAAGCCGCTGTTCGACCCCGACAACGAGCGGATCCGGAGCTAGCGGCACCGCCCGGCCGCATTCGGCCACTCGCGGTCCCGACCCGGTCCGCCCGCCCCACGACCGACCGAGCGCGCCACCGAACGACGCGGAACCGAGAACCATACAACGAGAACGACACCATGGACGTACTGGCCTGTTTGAAGCGCGTCCCCGAGACGGGCGCGAAGATCGTACTGACCGACGACGAGATGGGTATCGACACCACGAACCTGGGGTTCACGATGAGCCCCCACGAGGAGTGTGCGGTCGAGGAGGCCGTCCAGCAGGTCGAGGCACACGGCGGCTCGGCGACGGCCGTGACCCTCGGCCCGGAGGAGGCGACCGAGCAGCTCCGGACGGCCCTGGCGATGAAGTGCGACGAGGCGACCCTCCTGGAAACCGACGGCGAGGAGTGGGGGCCACGGGGGACCGCGAGTGCCATCGCCGCCGCCATCGAGGAGCGGGGCGGCGCGGAGGCGTTCGACCTGCTGCTGTTCGGTAACGAGTCGGCCGACCAGGCGAACTACCAGGTCGGCGTCCGCGTCGCCAGGGAGCTCGGAGTCCCCTGCGTGACGGGGATCAAGGACCTCGACGTCGAGGGAGAGACGGCGACGGCGAAGCGCGAGGTCTCGGGCGGCGAGGAGGTGTACGAACTCGACCTCCCGGCGGTGGTCACCGTCAAGGAGGGGATCAACGAGCCGCGCTACGCCTCGATGCGCGCGAAGATGCAGGCGCGACGCCAGGAGGTCGAGCACGTCGCACCCGAGCGCGAGGACCACCGGGGGACGTTCGAGAAGGTGCGCCTGGAGGCTCCCGAGGGCGACGAGGGTGACGCCGAGGTGCTCGGGGAGGGTCCGGACGCCGTCCCGGCCGTCGTGGAGATGCTGAGGGAGGACGTGGAGGTGCTATAGTCGTGAGCACGGTACTCGCGTTCGTCGAACACGAACACGGCGAGCCGACGGAGACGTCGCTCGAGGCGATCACGCTCGCTCGTCGGGTGGCGACGGGGACGGATTCGGTGCTCGGGGCCGTGGCGTTCGGGGCCGAGGGAGCCGGCGTCGCCGAGCACCTCGGCGCACACGGCGTCGAGGTGGTCCACCACGTCGAGGGATCTGACGACTACGCACCCCAGGCCTGGGGCGAGGGCCTCTCGGAGCTCGTCTCGGACCTCGACGCCGAGGCCGTCGTCGCGCCGGGGTCGGATCGGGGCCACGAGGTGCTGACCCACGCCGCCGCGGGTCAGGACCTGCCGATGGCCGCGAACTGCACCGAGGTCGAGGTCGGCGAGACCTACGAGCTGACCCGGCAGCGCTGGGGCGGCAGCCTCGTCGAGCACGCCCGTCTGGAGGCCCCGACGAAGCTCCTGACGGCTGCCGAACACGAGCTCCCGATCGAGGAGGCCGACGACGCGACCGATCCCGCGGTGGAGACGTTCGAGCCGGACCTCGAGGACGGGCACCGCCGCGTGAGCCTCGACCGCTTGGAGGAGTCAGACGTCGAGGGCGTCCCGCTGGGCGAGGCGCGGGTCGTCGTGGGCGGCGGTCGCGGCGTCGGCGGCCCCGACGGGTACGACCAGCTGGAGGAGCTGGCCGACCTGCTCGGCGGGGCGGTCGGCGCGTCGCGGGCCGCCGTCAACGAGGGGTGGCGACCCCACGACGACCAGGTCGGGCTCACGGGGACGAAGATCAGCCCGGACCTCTACATCGCCTGCGGTATCAGCGGTGCCGTCCAGCACATGGTCGGCTGCAAGGGGGCCGACCGGATCCTCGCGATCAACACCGATCCCGAGGCGGCCATCATGCAGAAGGCCGAGTACGCCGTCGTGGGCGACCTCCACGAGGTCGTCCCGGAACTGAACGAGGCCATCCGCGGCGAGCGGTAGCTCGAAGGCACGTCACTCCCACCGAGAACCGCGTTCGGCCTTTCTGGGTCGGCGAGTGGCTCAGTCCCGTCGACGGACGACGCGGAGCCCACCGCGCCGGCGGAACAGCCGCGTGAGGAACCGCTCGACGGGACCCGGCGTGGTCGAGAGGGAGGGCATGCCGGGCAGGTAGTTCACGGGGTGTGTCGGTTCGTCGGTGTCCGCCCGGTCGGGGGCGGGTCGTGAGTCGCTCATGTGTCTCGAACTCGGAATCGGCGGGGTTTAAGAATTGAGAAATCCGTTTCGTGAAACCCGAACGGATCATAACGCCCCGTGAGGCGCGCTGTCGCGGTTCGCTTCGAGTAGCGCGGGGCGTCTCCGAGCAGTCCACCTCGAACGAACAAACGCTTTTGTCGTTGCGAGTGGACAGGTGTTGCGGAGATACCGATGTTCCCGCTCATACCGGTCGCACTCGCCCCACCGCGGATCGGGGGGGAGTGATGGCTGACCACCGCGCCATCGCCGACGCCGGCCAGTCGCTCGTCGAACGCCTGCGGGCCCACGTCACACTCGGGGAGGGTGCGGACGCCATCGTCCTCGGCTCCCCCGCGTCGGTCACTGCCGGTGCCGGTTCCGGGGGTGGCGGCGGCGGTGCGACGGCCCCGCGCCTCTCGGTCTACCTCTACCGGGTGGAGCCGAGCGGGGAGCTACGGAACAGTCCCCGGCGAGTAGCGGAGGTCGCGGAGGACGAGGATCGGACGACCGTGACGCCGGCACCGCTCGCGCTCGACCTCCACTACCTCCTGACGGCGTACCCCTCGGGGAGTTCGGGCGGCGGAGCCGGCGGCGGGACCACCGGTGACACCTGGGACCAGCACCGCGTCCTCGGGTGGGCCGTGGGGACGCTCTCGGACCATCCGGTCCTGCGGGACGACGACCTCGTCGGGTCGCTCGCGGGAGACCCCCCCGATCCACGTGACCCCCGAGATCACGCGGTTCGACGAGGTGATCGACGTCTGGTCGACGTTCCCCGACCGGCCCTTCCAGCCCTCGGTCGGGTACGTGCTCTCGCCGGTGTTCGTCGACTCCACGCTCGAATCCGAGGGCCGCCGGGTCACCGAACGGGAGTTCGAGACGGTCCGCATCGAGCCGGGCGAGCGGCCCGAGACGACGGAGGCGGGCGAGCCCGAGGGCGGCTGAGACCCGCCGGAGGCCGGACCCGGCGGTCCACCGGTCCCGACGTGGAGTCGACCGACCGCCTTCCCCCGAGCCCCCTCGCGGAACCGGTAGACGGCCCGCCCTTCGGCCTCGGCCGGAACCCGCCGGTATTCGTTCCGCAACCAGTATTGTAACATAATTACTATATATAGATGAAATTATATATGATGGTGTCACTACTCCGAGTCATGCACCGAGAGGCGTGCGGAGGTCCGGATGCCTGAGTACCGCTCCCCGGGCGTCTACGTCGAGGAGGTCTCCTCCGGCGCGATGCCGATCGAGGGCGTCGGCACCAGCACTGGGGGGTTCCTGGGCCAGACCGAGCGCGGGCCGACCGGTCCCGAGCGACTCGAAAGCTTCGCCGACTTCACCCGCCGCTACGGCGGATACGCCCACTACCGGGCGGACGGTCCCCTGGCGGGCACGTACCTGGCGTACGCCGTCGACGGGTTCTTCCGGAACGGGGGGGAACGTCTGCTACGTCGGGCGCATCACGGCCGAGGATACCACCGCGACGGCGACGCTCACCCGGGGTGAGGGCGAGAACGGCGAGGACGTGATCGAGGTGAGCGCCGTCGGTTCCGGGGAGTGGGGCGGGCGCGTCGCCCTGGAGGTGACCGACGCTCCCGGGGACGACGACACCTTCGGGCTGTTCGTGCGCTACTGGTCCGACCCCGACGAGGCGGCGACAGCCGAGACGAACTGGGGGTCGGAGGACCCGGTCCCCGACCCCGACGTCGAGGAGGTCTACACCGAACTCTCGCCGACGGAGACCAGCCCGGTCTACTACGTGAACCGCCTCGGGGACGGGTCGATGCTGGTGACCGTCGAGCGGCTCGCGGCCGGCGGGGTCGACCCGACGGACTCGCTCGTCTGGCTCGACGGTACCTTCCCCGACAGCCCGCCCGCGGTGGCGGCGTCGGACTACGACGGCGACGACACGCCGGGGTCGCGGACGGGACTGGCGGCGTTCGCCGAGATCGACGACATCAACATGGTCTGTGTCCCCGACGGAGCCCGGACGGACGGTGACTACGGCGACCTCGACGGGATGATCGAGGGGCACTGTTCGACGCTCGGCGACCGGTTCGCCGTCCTCGGCGCGCGCCGGGATTTCGACATCGACGACCACGACCTCCCCGTGAGTTCGTCGTTCGCCGCGCTCTACCACCCGTGGCTCGAGGTCCGCAACCCGGTCACGGGGCTCGCGACGCCCGTCCCGGCCGCCGGCCACGTCGCGGGGATCTACGCCCGCTCGGACGCCGAGCGCGGCGTCCACAAGGCCCCCGCGAACGAGGTCGTGCGGGGGATCGTCGGCCTCTCGCGGACGGTGAGCAAGGCCGATCAGGACGGGCTCAACCCTCACGGCGTGAACTGCATCCGGACGTTCCCCGGCCGGGGGACCCGCGTCTGGGGTGCGCGCACGCTCGCCGCGGACCCGCAGTGGAAGTACGTCAACGTCCGCCGGCTGTTCCTCTACCTCGAGGAGTCGATGGACGAGGGTACCCAGTGGGCGGTCTTCGAGAACAACGACGAGCGGCTCTGGGCGCGCGTCCGCCAGTCGCTGTCGAACTTCCTCACGACCGCCTGGCGCGACGGCGCGCTGATGGGTACGACCCCCGAGGAGGCGTTCTACGTCACCTGCGACCGCACGACGATGACCCAGGACGACATCGACAACGGGCGGCTCATCGCCGAGGTCGGCGTCGCGCCCGTCAAGCCCGCGGAGTTCGTCATCATCCGGATCACCCAGTCGACCGGCACCGCCGCCTGAACCAGCCACCCGACACCGCACACCACTCATGCCAGACAGATACGGCCCGTTTCGAAACCACCGGTTCCTGCTCGAGATCGACGGCATCGCCGAGGCCGCCTTCAGCGAGGCGAGCATCCCCGAGGCCTCGACGAGCGTCGTCGAGTACCGCGAGGGGAACGAGGCCCCGACCAGCAGGAAGCTCAAGGGGCTGAACAGCTACGGGAACATCACGCTCAGGAAGGGCATCACCGAGTCGACCGAGCTCTACGACTGGTGGACGCTCGTCGAACAGGGCAAGCTCGAGGAGGCCCGCCGGAGCGCCGCCATCGTCGTCCTCGACGAGGAGGGCCAGCCCGGGCCGCGCTACGAGTTCCGCGACGCCTGGGTCCGCCAGTACGACGCTCCCGACCTCGACGCGAGCGGCGACGGGGTCGCCATCGAGTCGCTCGAACTCGTCCACGAGGGCATGGAGCGGGCCGCATGAGCGACGCCGACGCCGCTCCCGAGGGGGCGGGGCTGCTCCAGACGGAGTTCGAGTTCACGCTCCCCCAGGGCTACGTCGACGAGGCGGGCGACCGCCACCGCGAGGGGACGATGCGGCTCGCCACCGCCGCCGACGAGATCAAGCCGCTCCGGGACCCCCGCGTGAAGGCCAACCCCTCGTATCTGAGCGTCGTCCTGCTCTCGCGGGTCGTCACCTCGCTGGGCGGGGTCGGGGAGGTCACGCCGCACACCATCGAGAACCTCTACGTGGCCGACCTCGCGTACCTGCAGTCGCTCTACGAGCGGATCAACTCCCGCGGGGCCGACGCCGTCGACGCGATCTGCCCGGAGTGCGGCGAGTCCTTCGAGATCCACCTCGGGAACGATCCGGCGGACGAGGTCCCCGTCGCAGGCTCCGCCGAGGCCGAGGAGACTCCCGAGCCGCTCGGGACCGACGGCGGCACCTCGATCGAAGGGACCGACCCGGGAAACCCGGAGCGCCGGGACCGGCCGGAGGGCTGAGGGGGATGTCCGGCTACCCGCTCGACCGGCTCTACGAGGAGGTGGCGTTCGTCGCCTACCACTTCGGCTGGGCCCACGACGACGTGCTCTCGATGCCACACTGGGAGCGGCGGCGCTGGTGTGAGGCGATCAGCGACATCAACGACCGGCTCGACGCGGAGGCCGAGGCCCGGGCGGAGCGTCCCTGATGGCCGCCGCCGATCGGACCGATCCCTACGTCGGCTGTCGGTTCACCGTCGAGCTCGACGGCCTGCTCGTCGCCGGGTTCGCGTCCGTCCGCGGCCTCGGGGTCCGGATGGAGCCCGAGACCTACCACGAGGGCGGGGTCAACGACCACCCCCACTACCTCCCGGCGCGCCGGGACTCGCCGCCGCTCGTCCTCGAACGCGGCGTCTCGGACTCGGAGGCGTTCCTCTCCTGGGTGGACTCGACCGCCCCGGGGACCGTCGAGCGCCGTGACGGCCGGGTGATCGTCCTCGACGGGACCGGAGCGGAGGTCCGGGGCTACCAGTTCCGGCGGGCATACCCCGTCGGCTGGACGGGCCCGGAGCTGTCCGCGAGCCGGGGAGCCGTCGCCATCGAGTCGCTCGAACTCGTCCACGAGGGGCTGTCCGCGATGGAGGTCGAGTCGCCGTGAGCGCCGCCCGACTCGGAGGGGAGGGGACGTTCGACTCCGATGCGGCCCACGTCGAGGCGGAACTGGCCCGGCTCGACGTCCTGCTGGCGGCCCACCTCGACCGCCGATGGGCCGAGGCGTCGGCGGGGGACGAACGATCGCTCGCCGGGCTCTACGTCTCCGGCGAGGAGGTCGCCAGACACCTCGCCGGACCCGTGGTCGGCTCCCCGACCGGGACGGACGGGACGACCCGGCCGATCACGAACGGGGCCGACGCGACCGACGACCGGTCGGCCGCCGTCGAGCGGGTGACCCGGGGGCTGCGTTCGCGGACGGCGCGGACGCTAGCAACGGGCCGTGGCCTCCGGCTCGCGGAGCTGGCCGACCGGCTCGACCTCCGTCGAGGGGACCTCGACGCGCTCGTCCTCGCGCTCGCACCCGCGATCGACCGGAAGTACGGCCGTGTCTACGGCTACCTCAACGACGACCCCGTGCGGACACGACCGACGATCGGGCTCGCGGCCGACCTCGCGGACGGTGATCCGTCCACCCGCCTCGCGCCCTTCGCGCCGGGGTCGCCGCTCGTCGAACGGGGCCTCCTCCGGGTCGGTGGCGACCCCGACACCCCGCTCGCGGAGCGACCGCTCTCCGCCCCCGACCGGCTCGTCGATCACCTCCTCGGCGGGGACGACCTCCCATCCGGGAGCGAGGGCTGGCTGTTCGTCGACCGGCCGACGACCGCAATCGAGGACCTCCCGGTCCCGGGGACGGTGTCGTCGTCGGTCGAACGACTGATCGAGCGCGTCCGCCGGGCCGATCGCACCGGCCGAGTCAGACAGCCGCTCGCGGTCCTCGATGGGCCGTACGGGACCGCTCGCGGGGACGCCGTGGCGGCGATCGCCGCGGCCACCGACCGGCCCCTGCTAGTGGTCGATTGCTCGCGGGGACTCCCCGACGAACGGCTCCGGACGGTTCGGCTGGAGGGCCTCCTCCGCGGGGCGGTCGTCCACCCCCGGGAACTCGACGACGCCATCGACGCCGATGGGGTCTCGGGCTCGTCCGACGGTGAGGACGATCGGCTCCGTGAACTCCTCTCGGCGCTCGACGGGTTGCCGGGACCGGTCCTCGTCTCCGTGAACGAGCCGTTGCCGGCGAGGGCGCTCGCAGCCGTGACGGACCACGCGGCGGTGTCGATCTCGTTCCCGCGGCCCGCCTTCGAGGGCCGCCGGGCCTACTGGTCGGGCCTCGATCTTCCCCCCGATACCGACCCGTCGGCGCTCGCCTCGACGTTCCGACTGCCGCCGGGTGCCATCGACGACGCGATGGCGACCGCACGCCGACTCGCGCGATCGGCGGGCGAGCCGCTGTCGGCCGAACACGTCTACGCCGGTGCCCGCGCACAGACCGGGGACGCGCTCGGCCGGCTCGCGGAGCGCATCGAACCCCAGTACGAGTGGGACGACATCGTGCTCCCCGGGGACGCGATGGCCCACCTCCGGGAGGCCGCCGCCCACCTCCGACACGGCGGGACGGTCTACGACGACTGGGGGTTCGCCGAGCGGTTCGCCGCGGGGACCGGCCCGACGGCGCTGTTCGCCGGCCCCTCGGGTACCGGGAAGACGATGGCCGCGGAGGTGATCGCGAACGACGCCGGGCTCGAACTCTACCGCGTCGACCTCTCGACGGTCGTCGACAAGTACGTCGGCGAGACCGAGAAGAACCTCGGCCGGGTGTTCGACGCCGCGGCCGACGCCGACGCCGTCCTGCTGTTCGACGAGGCCGACGCGCTGTTCGGCTCGCGCTCGGCCGTCTCGGACGCCCACGACCGCTACGCGAACGTCGAGGTGAACTACCTCCTCCAGCGGATCGAGGCCCACGACGGCCCCGTGGTGCTGACGACGAACCTGAAGGGGAACGTCGACGAGGCGTTCCTCCGGCGGATCACCGTCGGCATCGACTTCCCGCGACCGGACCGCGAGGCCCGCGCCGCCATCTGGCGGCTGATCTTCCCCGCGGAGACGCCTGTCGTCGATCTCGACATCGACTACCTCGCCGGCTTCGAACTCACCGGCGGGAACGTCGAGAACGTCGCCCGCGCGGCGGCGTTCCTCGCCGCGGACGACCCCGACGCGGACGGCGTGGAGATGGAGCACGTCGTCCGGGCCGTCCGGCGCGAACTCCAGAAGAACGGCCGACTGACCACCCCCGACGACTTCGGGGCGTACGCCGAGTTCCTGTAGCCATGTCCAGTACATCTACCAGACAGCGACCTGATCGATCCCGAACGAGCGACCGCCGGAGCGAGAATCGTTCCCGCACCCCCTCCGCCGACCGGACCCATCGGCCGGACGGTCCGGCCGACCGACTGAGGGGCCGGGTCGGCAACCGGGGACTCGAACGTGCGCTCGCGGACCGCGACCGGGGCGACCTGGGAAGCGACGACCGGGCGATCGAACGAGTCGCCGACCTGCTCGCTACCGAAGCCGGACGGCCGCTCCCGCCGACGACGCGCCGGGAGATGGCGACACGTTTCGGTCACGACTTCGGTGGTGTTCGGATACACGACGGACCGGCCGCCGCACGGAGCGCCCGTGACGTCGACGCCGTCGCCTACACCGTCGGGTCGGACGTCGTATTCGGGGAGGGGTTCGACCCCGACCGGATCGACGACCGGCTCCTGCTGGCCCACGAACTCGCGCACGTCGTCCAGCGGACTGGGGCGGCGTCCGTAGAGTTCGGCCCCCTGGTGAGCACGCCGGGTGAGATGGCCGAGCGTGAGGCCGACCTCGCGACGATCCAGTTCCTGTTCGGTGGGGACGTCCAAGTGAACGCGGCATCGGTGGCGACCGTCGCACGCGCGGACGATCCGTTCTGGGAGAGCGGGATGTTCAAGGGGCTCATGACCGCAGGCGGGATGATACCGGGCGTCGGCGGTGCGCTCAAGGTCATGGGCCACCCCTTCGGCGTCGCCCGGGGGATGAGTGCCGCGAGCGAGGGTCGAGGTATCGACGCGGCTCGGGAGTTCGGTGGGGCGGCCACCGGAGTCGCGAGCGGACTCGCGGCTCTCGGTGGGTTCTCGATGCTCGGGTCGGGGGGCCTGGGCGGGGCCATCAGCGCTATCTCGAGCGGTGGACTCGGGACGCTCGGTACGGTCGGCGGACTGGGTGCCTCTGCCGGGGCGACGATGCCGGCTTCAGCGGCCCTCACGGGCGGTGGGCTGTCGGGAGCGGCCGCCCTCGGCCCAGCGGCCGCCGTCGCCGGTGCCGGACTCGGTGGGTACGCGCTCGGAAGCCTCATCGCCGAGAACACGGGCGTCGACGAGTCCATCGGGGACTGGATGTTCGAGACGATGGGGCCCGCACCCGACTGGATGCTGGACATGTTCTGATGACGGCAGAGGACTCTACGCCGCAGGAGAGGCACGACGGATTCGGTGCGTCGCCGTCGAGGCGTGAGTCAGCGACCGCTCAAGAACCGGAGATGTTCGGTGTGCTCGATCGGCGAGCCGGTCTACTGGGTTCCGATTGGGCGGGTGGACACGACGGCGTGACGGTCAGGACCGGCCTCCTCCGACCGTTCACCGGCGTCCTCGGCCCCTGGCAGCCCTCGACGGAGGGACCACTACCCCGACTATCGTTCCTCGCACTCCCGTGGCTCGTCCGGGAGGTCCACACCACCGAGCGCGAGCGGGTCGTCCGCGAGGAGCGAACGACCGAACGGACACTATCGACGGAGGCCACGCCGGAGACGACGACCGTTCACCGGCTCCTCCGGACCGACGAGGGGGAGAGCCACGAGGCGACGGCCACGCCGCGGAACGAGCACGACGACGCGGCGGCCACACGAACCGGCGAGGTCCCCACGGAGGTCACACGAACAACTGAAACGCTACGAGATGTCCTCCGGTGGCGTCCAGTCCTGATCGACCGCCCGGCCCCGTGGAGCCGAGTCGAGGATCGGTCGGACGGAATCGGTACTACCCTGGGGACGGAGCCCCCGACCACTCGGCGAGCCTTCCGCGCGATCCCCGAGGCGCGGGCGAACGCCCGCGGAGCGGACGGAGCCGGTGCGAGCGAGCGGGCTGGTGTCGAGGAACGCACGGGGCGGAGGATCCGAACGGTCGACCGGTCCCGAATCGGTGTCGCGGTGCGTACGCCCGCCGGGAGTCGAGGGTCGACGACCCGGACGTCGGGAATCGGCGCGCCGGCTGACCGCCGGCCATCGACCGGAACCCGCCGGCCAGCGCTCCTCGCCGGGAGAGCGTCGATGACGCTCCGACACCCGTGGAACCCACACCGGAACGGGATCGACGGCCCGGCGGAAGGCCGCGGTCGGGTCGCGGGAGTGGACCACCGGGCCGAATCGCCCACGACGGCGACGGACGCGGTTCCGAACCCCCCAGTCGAAACGGACGCCGACTCCGGGCCGACACCCGACGACGAGGTGGTGAGCCCCGTACGGCTCGCGTATCGCCGCGCGGACGGCGGAGGCACCGTCACCACCAGCGGCGCTCCGAGCCCGGCGGCGGGGACTGCACTCCGGGAGCCCGTGGCCGGCGACCCGACGGCACCGTCCCCGGTGGACACCCGATCTCTCGGCGCGTCGACGACCGAGGAGCCGAGTGACGCCGGCGGGTCCCCGCTCGTCGGACGGGACGGCCCGCCCGAGAATCCGACGTCTCCGTTCGCGTCGTTCCCGAGCACCGAGGCGGCGGTCGAGCACGTCCACCGCGAGATCGAGCGACGGCTGCGCATCGAGCGCGAGCGGAGGGGGCTCTGATGGCCGCGAGCGAGCGGGCGACCGTCCCCGAGAAGGCGCTCGTGGAGGTGCTCGACGCGGCCGGCGAGCCGCGGGACCCCCCCGAACGGCTGGCCGTCTCGTTCTACCCGACGGAGTACCGCGTCGAGAGCCGAACCCGGTACGACTCCGCCCCCCGGCCGGGGCGGACGGACCCGACGACGCAGTTCGTCGGCGGCGACCCCGACACGCTCGGGATGGAGCTGGTCTTCGACACCTACGAGGCCGGCGGCGACGTCCGGCGGGAGTACCTCGACCGGTTCGACCGGCTCCTGCGCAACGACGAGGAGGGGGGCGCACCGCCGCTCTGTCGGGTGACGTGGGGGAGCCTCGACTTCACGGGCGTGCTCGTCTCCACGAACAGGCGGTTCACGCTGTTCGCCCGCGACGGAACGCCGCTCCGGGCGCGCGTCGAGGTCCAGTTCACGCGGGTCTCCCCCCGGGAGGTCGAGCCGGTCGAGGCGTCGGCCCCGACCGAGCAGCGGCGGGTACGGATCGTCGATCGCGGGGACACGCTCTGGGCGATCGCCGGCGAGGAGTACGGCACCCCGACCGAGTGGCGGACCATCGCCGACGAGAACGGGATCGACGACCCGCGAACGCTCCAGGTCGGCACCGAGCTCGTCATCCCGCCCCGGGGTGAGGGATGAGCGTCGTGTCCACCGGGGGTGTGCTCACGCCCCGGTTCACGGTCGTCCTCGGAGAGGAGACGCTCGTCGAGAGCGCCGGGCGGGTCCGCTCGCTCTCGGTCGAGGCGTCGCTCGACGGTGCCTCGCGGTTCACTGTGACGCTCGGCGGCGAGTTCGACCCCGCCACCGGCGAGTTCCTCGGGCTCGACGCCTCGTGGTACGAACTCGGCGCGGACGCGACGGTCGACCTCGGGTTCGACGAGCATCAGGAGGGGGTGTTCGTCGGCCGGATCACGGGGGTTCGCGGATCGTTCCCGGCCGACGCCGCGCCGACCCTCGAGGTGAGCGGCTACGGGCCGCTCTACGGGATGACGCGCGACTCGGAGTCCGAGTCGTGGACCGAGACGACCGACAGCGAGGTGGCCGCGGACGTCGCCACCGACTACGACTTCGACGCGACCGTCGTCGAGGAGACGGGCGTCACCCGCCGGCGTGTCGTCCAGAACGGGCAGAACGACTACCGGTTCCTCCAGGGGCTCGCCGCCCGGAACGGCTTCGAGTGCTTCGGACACCTCGGGACGTTCTACTTCCGCGTCCCTCGCGAGGACGCCGATCCGGTGCTCTCGCTGGGCTACGGCGACCGGCTCCGGTCGTTCACGGTCGAGCGGAGCGACGCCGACGACGTCGCCGAGGTGGAGGTCCGCCACTGGGACCCGAAGGCGAAGCGGGAGATCGTCGGCACGGCCGAGCGCGAGACCGAGGGCGAGGCCCGCCGGGTGATCCGCCGACCGGTCGACTCCCCCGAGGAGGCCGAGCGCATCGCCGAGGCCGAACTCGACCGGCTCGCTCGCGGGACGCTCAGGGCGAACGGTGAGACGGTCGGCCTGCCCGAGCTCGTCCCGGGCGAGCCAGTCTCGGTGACGGGCGTCGACGAGTTCGGCGGCGAGGGCGGGCCGACCTACTACGTCCGGTCGGTGACCCACCGGGTCGACGCCCAGTCCGGCTACCGGACGACGTTCGAGGCGACGGGGGTGACGCCGTGAGCTTCGGGTTCGGGGACGGCGCGACCGACGCGGCCGACGCGAACGCCGGGGGGATGCGCGGTGTCGCCGTCGGCGTCGTCACCGACAACGAGGACCCCGACGGGATGGGTCGGGTCCGCCTGGAGTTCCCGTGGCGCGACGCCGAGGACGCGAGCGCCTGGGCGCGCGTCGCGTCGCCGATGGCCGGCCCCGAGATGGGTGCGTACTTCCTCCCCGAGGTCGGCGACGAGGTGCTCGTCGCCTTCGAGGACGGCGACGTCCACCACCCCTACGTCCTCGGTTCGCTCTGGAACGGCGAGGACCGCCCGCCGGTCGAGAACGACGGCGACAACGACGTCCGGACGATCCGGTCCCGGAGCGGTCACGAGGTCACGCTCGACGACGACGACCGCGAGGGGGGCGTCACGATCCGGAGCGCCGCCGGCCAGGAGATACGCCTCGACGACTCCAGCGGGGCCGAGACGGTCACGATCACCGACAGCGCCGGCCAGGCGGTTCTCACCGCCGAGGGTACGGGAACGGTCACCCTCGCCGCCGGCGCGACGCTGAAACTGGAGGCACCGATGCTGGAACTCGCCGCAGACGGCAATCTCACCGTCGAGGCCGGCGGCGTACTCACCCTCAAGGGATCGATCGTGAGGATAAACTGACATCATGCCACCCGCCGCGCGAACCACCGACCCGACCGCCCACGGAACGCCGCTGACCGGCCCGGGGAGCCCCACCGTGTTCATCGGGGGACTCCCCGCGTGGCGTGCGGTCGGGGACTTCCACACCTGCCCGCTGGCCGTCCCCGCTACCCCGCCGGTCCCCCACGTCGGGGGGATCGTCCAGCCGGGGAGCACCAGCGTCCTGATCGAGGGACTGCCCGCCGCCCGGATGGGCGATACGATCGTCGAGGCGACGATACCGAACACCGTCGTCGGGGGGTGCCCGACCGTCCTGATCGGGCCATGACCGGGGAACGCGGGTTCCTCGGGACGGGCGTGGGCTTCCCGGTCGCCCCGGACGAGGACGGCCACCTCCGGACCGCCACCGGCACCGAGGACGTGGAACAGGCCATCCGGATCCTGCTCGGGACGTCGAAGGGCGAGCGGGTGATGCGCCCCGACTTCGGCTGTGGCATCCACGACTACGCCTTCGCCGTCGTCGACGCGACCACGCTGACCCGCGTGGAGACGAGCGTCCGCGAGGCGATCGCGCGGTGGGAGCCCCGCGTGGTCGTCGAGGACGTGACGGCCTCGACGGCCGATCTCGACGAGGGGGGGCTGCTCATCGAGATCCGGTACCGGGTCCGGGCGACGAACGCGCCGGGGAACCTCGTCTACCCGTTCTACGTGGGTGAGTCGCCGTGAGCGCCGACCCGCCGACCGTCGACGGGCGATCCACCGAGGCGCTGACGGCACTGGTCGGCGACCTCGCCGCGGCCTACACCGGGGAGGCGTGGGTGCCGGGCGGTGGGGACGCCGGCGACGCGCTCGTGGCGCTGTTCGGCGAACTCGCGGGTGGACTCGCCGAGCGGCTTGACCGCCTCCCCGAGAAGCACCGGGTCGCGTTCTACGACCGGCTCGGGTTCGACCGCCTGCCGCCGACGGCCGCCCGACTCCCGCTCCTGGTGGCCGTCGCCGACGGGGTCGACACCGTGACCGTCCCCGAGGGGACGGCCGCGGTCGCCGCCGGCACCGACGGGAGCGAGCGGACGTTCGAGACGGTCGAGGGGAGCGCCTTCGAGGCGACCTCCGCCGTCCTCGACCGCGTGTACGCCGTCGACCCCGCGACCGACCGGGTGGTCGACCACCGCGCGGTGGTCGACGGCGGCGCGACCGCCGCGCCGTTCGAGGGGCCGAACGAGCAGCGCCACACGCTCTACCTCGGCGACGACGAGCTGCTCGCGGTCGTCCCCGGAGGGGCGATCCGGATCGCGGTGACGGGACCGACGCCGGGGCACGTCCTCGAATCGGCGCTCCGCTGGGAGTACCACGGCGAGGAGGCCGGCGAGGTGGACTGGCACCCGCTCGAACTCCTCCCCGCGGAGGTCGACCCCATCTCGCCGCCCGGCGGGACGGCGACGCTCACGTTCGAGGTGCCCGGCGAGCCGAAGCCGACAGCGGTCGGGGGCCACGAGACCCTGTGGGTCCGGGCCCGCGTGCCCGAGGGGCTCGGCCCGATGGGGCTGTTCGACGTCTCCTTTTCGGGGGCCGAGGTCGGCCCGGGAGCGACGGAGGAGGGACGGCCGCCGGACCTGCTGCTCGCCAACGACGTCCCGCTCGCGGGCGTCGACGACGGGGACGAGGCGGTCGACGCCCTCCCGGTGAAGCCGTTCGGCGAGCGGCCCCAGCGTCTCGACGCGTTCTACGTCGCCGACGGGGAGGCGTTCACGAAACCCGGTGCGTCGGTCGAACTCTACTTCGAGCGACCCGACGGGACGCGAGCGGACCCACACTCGTCCCCGCGGCTCTCCTGGGAGTACTGGGACGGCGACCGGTGGTCCCGCCTCGACGTCGAGGACGGGACGGACGTACTCACCGACGACGGGGCGGTCGCGTTCGACGTGCCCCACGACCTCGCGGAGACGTCCGTCGCAGGCGAGACCGCCTCCTGGATCCGCGCTCGCCTCGTCGACGGATCGTACGTCGCCATCGAACACACGCTCACGGGTGAGACACCTCCTGACGTCGAGGCGACGTCGAGCGGTGATCCGCCGGAGTACGCCGCCGTTCTGGTCCGGTACGCGGACGATCCCCCCAGCGGAGTGCCCACCTACCGACTGACGGAGAACGCCCTGACCGTCGCCGACGTCGGCGCGCGGCTCGACCGCGGCGAGACCGTTCGGCCGTTCCTCGCCCCGCCGGACGCGACGGGGGCGCTCTACTTCGGGTTCGACCGGGCGCTCTCGGACGGGCCGATCACGCTGTTCTTCGACGCGGCGGACCGGACGGTCCCCGACGACTTCCACCCGGGGGTCCGCTGGGAGTACAGCGACGATCCCGGCGGGGCGGTGTGGCACCGCCTGGAGGCCGAGGACGGCACGAGTGGCCTGCTCCGGACGGGGATCGTCTCGCTGGTCTTCGGGACGCCGACGGTCGCCCACGAACGGTTCGGCGTCGAGCGCCACTGGATCCGGGCCCGCGTGAGCGGCGACCAGTTCGTCCCCGGGGGAACGGGCGCGACCGACCCGGCAGCGCTCCCGGTCCACATCACCGGGATCGACGCCCCGAACGAGCGGGTCGAACTGCGGAACCTCGGCGACCGGACAGTAGATCTGACGGGCTACCGCGTCGACTTCGAGCACGGCCAGCCGGCCGAGCAGACCCGGACGCTCCCCCCGGAGACCCGACTCGGGCCGGGCGAGCGGCTGATCGTCGAGACGGGAGCCGAGTCGCCCGCCGAACCGCCCGCAGACGTCCGGTTCACCTACCTGGCACCCGTGCTCAACGACGTCGATCCCGACACGGTGGCGGTGCTGACCCCGGGCGGGGAACTCGTCACGAAACGCCGGGACCGCACACCGCTCGATCAAGGGACCCCCGGGAACTACCCCTACCCTCCTCCGTTCGCACCCGAACCCTCGTCCGGTACCGACACCCCGCCGGGCGACGGAAGTGGGGTCGGGATCGGTACCGGGACGGGCAGTGAGGCGGGATCGGAGGACGGGGGATCGACGGCTCCGGATCCGTGCGACCCGACGCTCCCCACGGAACCGCCCTCGGGGGATCCGACGAGAGCGCCGACGACGCTCCGCGGGGTCTATCGGAACGCCGCGTGGGCGGCCGATCTCGCCCGCGTGACCGACGAGCGCGTCGGGTCGAGCACCGGCGTGGCCGACCAGTCGTTCGACCTGCGATCGACGCCGGTGCTCGACGCGACGGTGACCGTCGACGAGCACGGGACGCTCTCGGAGGCGGCGCGCGAGGCGCTCCTCGACGAGCGGCCCGGCGAGGTGACCGTCGAGCGGGGTCCCGACGGGACGATCCGGGCGGTGCGGGTCGAGTGGACCCGCGTTCCCGACCTCCTCACGTCGGGGCCGGAGGACCGACACTACGTCCTCGACGGCGTGACGGGCGAACTCCGGTTCGGCGACGGCGTCCGGGGGCGCATCCCGCCGCGGTCGCGGGACGGCGTCCGCGCGAGCTACACGACCGGCGGCGGCGAGGCGGGGAACGTCCCGGCGGGGTCCGTCGAGGGGCTGAAGAGTTCGCTCGCGTTCGTCGACGAGGTGTCGAACCCGGTGGCCGCCGACGGCGGCAGCGAGGCCGAGTCGACGGCGGCCGTCCTCGACCGGGCACCGCGAGAGCTCCGCGACCGGGGCCGTGCGGTGACGGCCGCCGACGTCGAGCGGGTGGCGAGCGGCGCGTCCCGTCGCCTCGCGCGCGTCCGCTGTTTGCCCGGGATGGACGCGGGTGGGGAGTCCCGACCCGGATGGGTGACGCTCGTCCTCGTCCCCGAGGTGGCGGAGGCGAAGCCGCTCCCGTCGGCCACGCTCCGCGGGGCGGTCGGCGACGCCGTCCGCGCGGCGCTCCCGGCGACCGTCGTCGCGACCGACCGGCTGGTCGTCAGGGGGCCGAGCTACGTCACCGTCGCCGTCGAGGCGCGGGTCGCCGGCGACGGGAGCCGGACGGTCTCCGAACTGGAGACGGCGGTGGTCGACGCGCTCTCGGCGTTCCTCCACCCGCTCACCGGTGGGTTCGCCGGGGACGGCTGGGCGTTCGGCGATCTGCCGGCCCCGGGTGATCTGTTCGCCCGGCTCGAAGACGTCGAGGGAGTCGACCACGTCGCCGCCCTCGCGGTCAGGTACGAGGGTGTCGACGCCGCGGTGACCGTCCGCGAGGGCGAGGCCCCGCCGCGGGTCGCCGAGGACGTGCTCGTTACCGGGGGGACACACGCCGTCGACGCGACCGCGACGGCCCCGATGGGGGGTGTTCGATGAGCCTCGAGATCCCCGAACTCGACGACCGGACGTTCGCCGACCTGGTCGCGGCGGCCGTCGAGCGGATCCCGATCCACACCGACGAGTGGACGGATCACAACCCTCACGACCCCGGGATCACGGTGCTCGAACTCCTCGCGTGGGTCGCGGAGGCCTACGGCTACCGGCTCGACCGGATCACCGACGGGCACGTCCGGAAGTACCTCGCGCTGGTCGGCGTCACGCCACGGGAACCGGCCCCCGCGACCGTCCGGGTCCGACTCGCCGAACCGGGGGGTGCCGCCGGCCGTCAGCTTCCCGCCGGGACGCGGCTCCTCGCGACGTCGGGAACGACCGAGCGGACGTTCACCACCACGCGGGCGGGACGGCTCACGGCGGCCACGGTCGTCCGCGTCGTCGTCGAGCACGCCCGCGGGCGGACGGACCACACGACGGCGGACGCGACCGACGGCCTCCACTACCCGGCGTTCGGCGAGCGCGCCGCCGCAGGGAGCGCCCTCTACGTCGGGTTCGACGCAGACCCGTTCGCCGGTCCCCGCGAGGGCGACGAGCGGGTACCCCTGGAACTCTACCTCGACTACCACGACGCCGACCTCCCGACGCCGGCGACCCACGGCGAGGAGCCGGCGGGGTTCGAGCCCTCGGTCGCGCTCACCTGGGAGTACTGCACCGACCACGAGGACTGGTGGGACGACGCGAACTGGCGGGAGATCGACGTGCTCGCCGACGGGACCCGGTCGCTCTACGAGGCCGGGACGGTGACCCTGGGCCCGCCGGGGGACGACTGGGACCTCGTGGGGGCCGCGACGGAGCCGGTGCTCGACGGACCGCCGGGACCGGTCTGGCTCCGGTGTCGGCTCGCGACGCCGGGCTACGAGGTGGCCCCGCGGCTCGACGGCGTTCGGACGAACGTCGTCGACGCCGCCCACCGGGAGCCCCGAGGACCGACGGTGCTCGTGCCGGCCGGCCGAGGAGCCGAGACCCCGCTCGCCGTCGCCGGCAACGACGGCGGATCCGTGGCCTCCCCGGCCGGCGTCGGCGGGGAGCCGACCGCGACGGCCAGGCCGGGCCAGGTCTTCGCGTTCGGTGACGCACCGGTGCTCGACCCCGTGGTGGTCGTCGAGACGCCGGACGGGACGCGGACGACCTGGACGGAGGTGCGGGACTTCGACGCCTCCGGACCCGACGACGGACACTACGTCCGGGACGCGACGGCGGGGACGGTCGCGTTCGGCGACGGCCGACGCGGGGCGGTCCCGCCGGCCGGGGCGACCGTCGTCGCAGAGCGGTACGCGGTTGGCGGCAGCGCGGCCGGGAACGTCGCGCCGGGCGCGCGCTGGCGGATCGACGAGGTACCCCCGGTGGACGAGGGGAGCCACGGAGATGGCGGCGACGAGCCCCTCCCGGATCCGGTCCGTGACGCCCTCGCGGGGACCGAGGTCGTTCCGCTCGCGCCGCCCGCGGGCGGCGCTGACGCCGAGACGACGGCGGCGGCGCTCCGACGCGCCCGCGAGGACCGCCGACGTCCCTACCGGTGTGTCACGCTCGGGGACTACGCGACGGTCGCGGCCGACACGCCGGGGCTCCGCGTGGGACGGACGACCGCGTGGGTCGAGGCCGGAGCGGCGGACCCGCCCGACCCGACGGTCCACGTCGTGGTCGTCCCCTACGCGGGCAGGACCGTCCGACCGGTCCCGAGCGAAGGGTTCCTCGCGGCGGTCCGGGAGCACGTCGAGCGACACCGACTCGTCACCGATCGGGTGCGCGTCGACCCGCCGACCTACGTCCCCGTCCGGATCGACACGGAGGTCCGTATCGTATCGGGGTACGCGGCGCTCGACGTCGAGCGAGCCGCGGCGGAGGCGATCGATCGGTTCCTCGACCCACTGCGGGGGTTCGACGGGGACGGCTGGCCGTTCGGCCGACCGCTCTACCTCTCGGAGCTGTACGACGCGCTGGCCGACGTGCCGGGCGTCGAACGGGTCCTCGACGTCACCGCGCGGGTCGATCCGACTGCTGGCGGGGCGACGTCGATCCCGACCGACGACGCCGAGGGGTCGATCGCGATCCCGACCGAGGCGCTGTTCGACCCCGGGGGACACCGCGTGACCGTCCGGACCGACGGGAGGGGGCGGTCGCCGTGACGACCCCGTTCGTCGGGACGGCCTCGGGTGATGGCTGGCGATCGTGGGACCGCGTCAACGTCGAGGTCGACGCGACCGGCGCGGCCCGCCTGACGAGGGACCCGACGCCGACGTACGTCGACAGCGAGCCCGTCGGGACGCTCCCGTCACCCGTCGAGGCGGTCGACGTCGGCGTGACGCCTCTCGGGGAACTCTACGCGCTCGGTCGCGACCGCGAGACACGCCGTCCGGGACTCTACCGGTACGTCCCCGACGACGGGACCCTCTGGCGGGTGCCCTGTTTCGACGATCCCGGGGCGGACGAGACCCCCGAGACCGTCCTCACCGACCCCAGGGCGCTCTGTGTCACCGCCGACACGCTCTACGTCACCGACGGGTCGGGGAGCCTCCACGCCGTCTCGGTCCACGCCTACCAGCACCGGTGGGTCGCGGTCGGCGCGGCGGCCGACCCGGTCGCCCTCGCCACCGACGGCGAGCGGACGTTCCTCCTCGACCGCGGCGACGGGACCGACGGATCGGTCGGCCGGGTCCTGCCGGACGGCTCCACCGGGGTCGTCCGCGGGGGGCTCGTCGGCGCGCTCGACCTCTCGGTCGCGCCGGACGGCGCGCTCGTGGTGCTGCTCGTCACGGAGGGGTCGGCGACCGTCGAACGGTTCGCGCCGGACGGATCGGACGTGATGTCGCTAGGAGGGGTCCCACTGCCGGCGGCGACGTCTCTCGTCGCGGGGGCTGACGGGGCAGTGCTCGTCGGCGGGACCGACGCGGCCGGCGGCCGGACGCTCGCCCGCTACCGCCCCGACGCCGGGCGGTTCGAGACCGTCCCGGGAACCGACGCCGGGTGGGTAGCGCTCGGACGAGTCACACCGGACGGGGAGGGGTCCGCGGATCGCTACGGCGTCACGACCGACGGTGGCGAACTTCGGCGTCTCGAAGCGGCCCGACTCACCCGCCCACACCCGGCGTCGGGTACCCACGAGGGGTGGCTCGAACGCCGGTTCGACACCGGCGAGCCGGGGACCGAGTGGTACAGACTGGCACTCGAAGGCGTCCTCTCCGGCCCCGCGACGGCGGTCGGGGTTCGGTACCACGCGAGCGACGTCGACCGCGACCCCGAGCCGCTGGAGTCGATCGAGGGGATCGGCCCGACCCGCGCCGACCGACTGCGTGCGGCGGGCGTCTCGACGCCGACCGACCTCGCGGGGCTCTCCCCGTCCGCGGTCGCCGCCGTCGTCGGTCCCGGCGGTGGGGTGAGTTCGACGGAGGCCGCGGCGTGGATCGACGCGGCCGCGGCGCTCGCCCCGGCGTGGATCGACCTCGAACCCGCGGGGACGGCCGACGCGCTCGTCGAGGGGGCGGCAGGCCGCTACCTCCACGTCCGGGTCGGCCTCGTCGGCGATCCCTCGGCATCGCCGGCGCTACGGGCGTTCCGTGCGTACTTCGACCGCGACTCCTACCTCGAGTACCTCCCAGCGGTCTACCGCGAGGACGAGCGCGGCGCGGCGTTCCTCGGGCGGTTCCTGGCCGCCTTCGAGACGGCCTTCGAGGGGGTCGAGACGACGCTCGACGCGAGCGGCCGCTACTTCGACCCCGTCGGCGCGCCCGACGACGGACTCTCGTGGCTCGCCGGGTGGGTCGGCGTCGAGGCCGAGGTCGCGTGGCCGGTCGCCGTGACCCGCGAACTGATCGAGCGGGCCGACGAGCTCCACCGTCGGCGCGGGACCCCGGACGGGCTGCTCGGGCTCGTGGACACCTACGTCCGGCACGCCGCGGGCTCCCGGTCCGCGTGGTCGGCCGTGAACGCCGACCCCGCCGGGGACGGCGCGCCGGACGGGGGAGACGACGGAGGTGACGGCGATGACGGGGCGACCCCCGAGCACCACCTCTCGCTGCTCGAACACCCGGACCTGGACGTGATCGGGGAGCCGGACGCGCGCGAGCCGTTCGAGCGGCTGCTCGGCGGCCCGGGCCGGTTCCTCGTCCTCCTCCACGCGGCGCTCGACGGCGAGGACGAGCGGGCCGTCGACCGGCTGGTCGACGGCTCGACCCCGGCGCACACGAACGGCGAGGTCGTCCACCTGCGCGACCGGTTCCGGCTGGACGAGCACACCTACCTCGGCATCAACGCGGTGCTGACGGACCCGGAGTTCCGGGTCGAACGATCCGCCCTCGGGGTCGACACGACACTCGAGGAGCGCGAACCGGCGGCGCAGGCGGCGCTCCGCGCCCGACTGGACGAGGGGAGCCGCCTCGCCTGACTACGACACGATACACGATGACCCACCAACGACGGAGTGAACCGAGATGAGCCACGACACGACGGACGCGGAGACGGGCGTCCCGGTGCAGTTCGAGCGGAACCGCTACTTCCACGGGAAGCTGATGACCGCCCGCGACATGACGGCCGACCAGGACTACGTCCGCCGCCGTCTCGCGGCCGTCTCGCGGGGCGTCCTCGGCGCGGGCGTCGTGGCCGGCCTCGACGTGACCGGTGCCGAGGACGACGACGGCGACCTCCGCGTGACCGTCACGCCGGGGGTCGCGCTCGACTCGGCCGGCCGGACCGTCGTCGTCCCCGAGGGGACCGGCCAGGTGACCGTCCGTCGGCCCGGCGTCGACGACCCGTTCCCGATCGGCGAGGTGACGGCCGAGGGCGTCGCACTGACGCTCCGGTACGACCACTGCTCGACCGAGCGCGTCCCCGCCCCGGGCAACGAACACGCCGGGGGAGACGGGAGCGAGTACGGCCGTGTCGTCGAGACGTTCGTCGTCGAGGCCGGATCCGCCGAGGGCGGGGTGGAACCGCCCAAACCCGTCACCGAGGTGTCCCTCCCCGGGCCCGAGGAAACCCCGGACGAGGCGGGCCGCCGGATGGCGGCCGAGGCGTTCACCTCCTCGACCGCACCGACGCCGCTCGTCCTCGCGACGGTCAGGCGGGACGAGAGCGACGCGCTGGTGATCGGCGAGGTGCCGCGCCCGCTGGTCTACCCGAACGACCTCGTCTACGCCGCCGCCGTCACGCACGCCACCGACCGGGAGAACCCGCACGGCGTCGCGGTGGGACAGGTCGAGGGAGCCGTCGCCTCCGTCGGCGGGGCCACACCCGACGAGGAGGGAGCCGTCGCTGTCCGCTCCGACAGCGGGGCGGTCACGGTCGACTCCGACGGTAACGCGCTCGTGTTCGACAGCGACGCGCTCCGATCGCTGGGCGTCGAGGGGGGCAACGACGTGAGTGGCGGTGCCGAGGGACGGATCCGGTTCTACTCCCCCGATAGCTCCGTCGCGCTGTCGACCGACGCGGGCCGGATCGGGTTCCGGGCCGACGCGCTCCGCTCGGTCGCCGTCGAGGACGACGAGACGGTCGTCACCGGGGGCGAGGACCGCCAGGTGACGCTCCACTCCCCGGACGATTCCGTGACGATCACGACGAACGGGACGGGCGACCGGATCGGCTTCGCCGCCGCCGTCGAGGGCGGGGAGGTCGATCTGGAGGGCGTGCTCCGGGAGCTACAGGGGCTCGCCGACCACGGCGGTGCCATCGAGTTCGTCTCCTCGAACGACTCGGTCGCCGTCGAGCGGGTCGAGGACCGCGAGGACGCGCTCGACGTCCGGGTGACGGAGGGGTTCGTCGAGCGGCTCCGCGAACGGCTCGTCGAGGATCTGAGCGGCGACGATGACGGCGACGGACGGGTGATCCCGATCGACGAGATACGCGATGCGATCCGTGAGGACATCGAGGTCGACCTGCGCGAGTCGATCCGCACGGACGTCGAGGAGTCGTTCCGCGACCGGCTCGAGGAGGTGGGCCGGACCAACGAGACGCTCCTGACCCAGCTCAACAGGCTGGGCGAGCGGGCCGAGCCCGTGGACCAGCCGGTGACGGTCCTCGAAGGCCTCACGCTCTCGAACGCGAACGACCTCCGGGAGCGGGGTATCGTCTCGGTGGGCGACCTCGCCGAGGCGAGCGACGAGGACCTCCTGGCCGTATCCGGCGTCGGCGAGGCGACCCTGACGGAGTGGCGGACCAGGATCGACGAGCGGCTGGGACAGTGAGCCCCGTTCGAGAGGGAAGCTGAACGTGCCACACGTCACCGACACGCCCCCCGAGGCGGTCCGCGAGGACCTCCAGCTGCTGGACGGGGCGCTCGACGAGGGCCTGCCGCCCCGCGTCCTCGACCGGAGCCTGCTGATCGGCACCTGGAACCTCCGGCACTTCGGCGGGCTCACGGAGAAGTGGGCGTCCGAACCCGGCGACAGCCCGAAGCGGGACCTCCAGTCGATACTGACGATCGCCGAGGTGATCCGCCGGTTCGACGTCGTCGCCCTCCAGGAGGTCCGCGGCGACCTGAAGGCGCTCCGGCACACGCTGAAGGCCCTCGGTCCGGACTGGGGGCTGGTGCTCTCGGACGTAACCCGAGGGGGACCCGGCAACGACGAGCGGCTGGGGTTCCTCTTCGACCGCCGGACCGTCCGGATGTCGGGACTCGCCGGCGAGATCGTCCTCCCCGTCGAGGAGCTCGAGGGCGTCTCGGAGGGCGCTCTCGGGCGGCAGTTCGCCCGAACGCCGTACGCCGTCGCGTTCCGGTGTGGCGGCGAGACGTTCATCCTCGTCACGCTGCACGTGCTCTGGGGGGCGTCGGCCGAGGAGCGGACGCCCGAGCTCCGCGCCGTCGCCGAGTGGCTCGACGGGTGGGCCCGCGACGTGAACGCCTGGGACCACAACCTGATCGCGCTCGGCGACTTCAACATCGACCGGGCGGGCGACGAGCGCTACCGGGCGCTCACCTCGACCGGTCTGGAGGTCCCCGACGACCTCCACGCCGTCCCGCGGACGCTGTGGAGCGACCCGGACGAGCCCCACCTGGAGAAGTTCTACGACCAGATCGCCTGGTTCACCGCCGACGGCGACCGGCCGGCGCTATCGCTGGACTACCGTGAGGGGGGGTTCTTCGACTTCGAGGGCGTGGCCCTCCCCCGGCGGAGCCTGGACCGGAGGTCGCTCTCCTGGCGGATCTCGGATCACTACCCGCTCTGGGCGGCGTTCGACCTCGGATGACCGATCGGCCGGCCTGTCTCGTTCGCTCGATGGACCGATCCCGGAGCCGTACCGCCGCAAGGCCGCCGCTGAGCGGGCCGTCGAGGTCCGCGGCTCGGATATGTAGGTGACCGGCCCTCGGGGGCGTCCGATGCGAGGGGACGGACGACCCGTCGGCCTGACCCCGTGAGTCACCGTCCGTGGAACGTCGGGGCCTCGCCGTCTTCGAGGAAGGCGCGGACGGCGGCCTCGTGGTCGTCGGAGCGTCTGAGTCGACGGTCCAGCCGGCGCTCGTAGAGCCGGGCACCGTCCGCGGTCTCGTGGAACGCCGCGAGATCGAGCGTGGCGCGGACGGCCAGCGGCGGCTGTGCGGCCACCGTCTCGACGAACGACTCGACCCGGTCGTCGAGTTCGTCGGCCGGACAGCGCCCGACGAGGAGGCCGTCCTCGTCGGCCCGCTCGGCGTCGAACCGTTCGCCGGTGACCGCGAGTTCCCTCGCCCGCGTCGACCCGATCGCGGCGGCGAGTTTCCCGATACCGCCGCCGCTGGCGAGGATGCCGAGGCCGACCTCGGGGAGGCCGAACTCGCTGCGGTCGCTCGCGAACCGGAAGTCACAGTCCAGCGCGAGGACCAGGCCGCCGCCGAGGCAGTAGCCGTCGATCTTCGCCACGACCGGCCCCGCGAAGTTGCTGGCGGCCTCGTAGACGTCGGTGGGGACGGTCCGGCCCTCGGCGAACTCGGTCACGTCCGCGCCCGCCGAGAAGGCCCGGCCCTCGCCGCCGAGGACGACCGCCCGGACGGCGACGCCGTCGGCCTCGTCGTCGAGTTCCGCGAAGGCCTCGAACGCCTCGACGATCTCCGCACAGAGCGGCGTCGAGAGGGCGTTCAGCGCGTCCGGCCGGGCGAGGCGCACGCGGCCGACGCCGCTCTCCTCGTCGAACTCCCAGTCGATGTACTCGAACTCGCGGGTGGGCATGGCGGCCCGACGGCAGGGGCTGGTATAACCGTTCGGCACCGCCCGGGCGCTCCATCGCTCGCCGCCGAACGGATCGGCGACCCGACACCCGCACGGACGGGAGCACCCCAGGCCTCTCGCGGACGGCTCAGAACTGCTCGTGATCCTCGCGGATCGAGGCGAGGTCCTCGCCGGCGGCGACCCGCTCGGAGAGGTCGGACTCGGCGTCGAGCAGATCGGCCGCGCCCTCGGCGATCCGTTCCTCGTGCTCGGCGGGGACGACCACGACGCCGGTCGCGTCGGCGACCACGACGTCGCCGGGCGCGACGCGGACGCCGTCGACGGTGATCGGTTCGTCGGTCGACGCGACGCGGACCCGACGCTGGCCGGATCGAGGAGTAGGCTGGCGGCCGAACACCGGGAACGATCCCTCGCGTATCTCGGGGACGTCCCGGAACCCGCCGTCGATCACGACACCCTCGACGCCGGCGTTCGCCGCGAGGTCCGACGCCTGGCCGCCCCAGCAGGAGATGTGGGGGCTCACACCCCGGATCACGACCAGTTCGCCGGCTCCGAACGCATCGAGCATCGCGTGGGGGAAGTTCGTCGTCCCCTCGCCCCGCGCTCGCTCGAACCGGATGGGGCGGGCGCGACCGACCGACCGGTGGCCGGGTGCGGCCGGCGGAACACCGGTGACGACGCCGTCGAGGCCGTGTTCGTCCATCGCGTCCGAGACGATGCTGGTGTCACACGCCGGATCGGCGAACGTCGAGAGGGGATCCGAGTCCATGGGGACTGGTCCGTCGGGTGGTACGTAACGCTTCAGGTCGGACGGGCACGATCACGTTCACGGTGGTCAGTACGAGAACCCACAGCCCCCGACCACCGACCACACGGTGACCGTCGGGGTGGTTCTGCCGCGCACCCACGTCTATCTATTACGCTCGGGCTCCAGGGAGCCGGCAGTAACTATTCGCGTGACGTTCTCGGGGGAGGGCCGTACGGATAAACGAGACAGGCTTGTATCCCCCGACCGTACCGTACTGGTGGTGTTCGATCCGCTGTCCCTGCTGGACGAGGAGTTCGACCGATCGGGGGAGTTCCAGGCGTCCGTCGAGGAGCTACCGAGGGAGGTCTTCTGGGCGTTTCTGGGCGCGGTCCTGCTCGCACAGGTCGGACTGTTCGCCGCCAGCCTCGGGCTGATGCTCGTCGGGTTCCGGGGACAACTGGCGGTCGGTGGGGCGCTCTTCGTCGGCGGGATCCTCGCGCTCGGCGGTACGGTCGTCGTCTACCGCCGTGTTCGAAGGTAACCGAGAGTCGTGAGACCGGCGAACGCGTTCCGAGAACCCGGTCCGTCGGAGACGCGGCTCGTTCGGCCCCTCTCGCGGACCGGTCCCGTACGTTACCCAAGCCCGAGTCCGGCGACGGGAGGCGAGCGGTCCGTCGTCTCCGATCCGCCTCTCCCCTCTGTCGTATCACTCCCGTCCCGCACGCGAATTCCGAGCGGTCAGCGACCCACGTACGGGGACGCGCCGGATGCTGTCGAGCCCTGTTCAGTAGGGGGGGAACCCCGGACGAGCGACCTCGGGTACGGTCCGGGCGTCGACCACCAGGGGCACCTCCGATCCCTCCGCGAGGTGACGCTCGACTGGTTCGAGGTCGTCGAGCGAGCGGACGGTGACGCCGCGCGCGCCGAGCCCCTCGGCGACCGTCGCGAAGTCGGGGCTCTCGTAGGACGCTCCAGTCTCCCGGCCGTACTCCAGGTTCTGGCGGTGCCGGATGATGCCGTAGCTCGCGTCGTTGTAGATTACCACAACTATCCCGAGATCGTACCGAACCGCCGTTTCGAGGTCGCCGAGCACCTGCATCAGGCTGCCGTCGCCGGCGTAGCAGACGACCGGCCGGTCCGGATCGGCGACCTTCGCCCCGAGCGCCGCCGGGAGCGCGTAGCCCATCGACCCGAAGTTGCCGTTCACGAGCATCCGACCCGCGGTCCCGACCTCGTGGAACACCGCGGGGAACCCGGTGTTGTTCCCCGAGTCGACCGTCACGACCGTCTCGAGTGGCGCGAACTCGGAGACTGCGGCCGTGAGCGCACGGGGATCGACGGCGTCGGGTGTGGTCTCGAACTCCAGATCTGCGGGATCGTCGGCCTCCTCGATACGTCCGCGGATCCGCTCCGTCCGCGTCTCGTCTACGGAGACGCGCTCGGCAAGCGCCGTGACCGTCTCCCGGGCGTCGCCGAGCACCCCCACGTCGATAGCGCGGTGTCGGCCGAGCGCCTCGCGGTCGACGTCGATCTGTACCACCGTGGCGTCGTCGTAGAGCGCACCGTACCGGGTGGTCTTGCCCGAGAGCTGCGCCCCGACCGCGAGGAGACAGTCGGTCCCGGGGACGAGCTCGGCGCTCGCTGGCGTCATGAACGTTCCCGAGATGCCCGTACACAGGGGGTGGTCGGGGAGGAGTCCCTTCGCGTAGAAGGTGGTAGCGACGGGCGCACCGAGTCGCTCTGCGAGCACTG
This sequence comes from Salinirubellus litoreus, assembly GCF_037335815.1. Lineage (NCBI taxonomy): Archaea > Methanobacteriati > Methanobacteriota > Halobacteria > Halobacteriales > Natronomonadaceae > Salinirubellus > Salinirubellus litoreus. The sequence goes on from NZ_CP147841.1 coordinate 3,353,281, forward strand.
CGATGGCCCCGCCAGCACCCGAGGCGGCCGCCCCGCCCCCGGCGAGTATCAGCGGGCACTCGGCGGCGTCGAGCGCGTCGGCCGCCTCCTCGATCCGGCGAGGGTCGGGACGGACGCGGTCGCTCGCGTGCGGTTTGGGCTCGTAGGATTCCTCGGGTGCCACACCCTCCTGAACCTCGGCGGGGACCTCGACGACGACCGGGCCCGACCGCTCGCGTGCCTTCGCGAACGCCCGGCGGATCGTCCCGGGGAGCGTCGCCGTCGTCTCGGCGCGGACGCCGTACACCGAGACGGGGTCGGTCATCCCGAGGTGGTCGAGGTACTGGAGCGAGGTCTCCCGGCCCGCGACGGAGGTGTCCCCCACGACGACGACGAGCGGGACGCCGTCGCGGTCGGCGCTCGCCAGGCCGGTGACGCCGTTGGTCAGGCCCGGGCCGTGGGTGAGCGTACAGACCCCCACCTCGCCGGTGGTCCGGGCGTACCCGTCGGCCATCGTCACCGCGACCTGCTCGTGGCGGGCGTAGCGGTAGTCGAGACCGGACTCGTTCAGCCGGTCGACCAGGTGGGCGTTGCCCTCGCCGACGAGGCCGAACAGCGTCGAGCACCCCTCGGCCTCGATGGCCGAGAGGAGGTAGTCGCTGCCCGTCGAGTCGGTCACCGCTTCCACCCCCCGGTCGGTCGCGACATCGAGCGAGCGACTCCGCCGCGCCGTCCCGTCGTGCGGCTGGCTGCCATACCCCGGCGACGGTCACGCCGGCGATTAAACCTTCGGCGGGGGCGGGGCCCACGGAACCGGGGGCGGCCGTCGGCACTCGGTGTGCCCGAGGAGGCCATCGCAACGACCGATTTACGTCGACCCCCTCTCTCCCCGAGCGTATGCCGACACTCGTCATCGATCACGACCTGCCGCTCGCCGACGCCATCGAGGGCCGGTACGACGACCTCGAAATCGTCACCGCGGACGGCGGCGAGGCGACGGTCGCCGCGCTCGCCGACGCGGAGATGCTCGTCTGTAACCCGACCCGCTGGGACGACCGGTTCCTGGAGAGTCTCTCGTCGGGGGACTGGGTGCAGGCGACGAGCGCAGGGTACGCCGCGTTCCCGGTCGAGGAGTTCCGCGAGCGGGGGATCGGGTTCTCGAACGCGACCGGCGTCCACGACCCGGTCGTGGCCGAACACGCCTTCGCGCACGCGTTCGCGTTCAGCCGGCTGGTCCCCACGTTCGCCTCGAAGCAGGCCGAGCGGACCTGGGGCCCCCGGGACGAGGTCACCGGGGACCTGACCGACTGGACGGGGGACACCCTCACCGTCTACGGCCTCGGGAGCATCGGCGAGACCATCGCCGAACGGGGGGCCGGCTTCGGGATGGACGTCTACGGCGTCAAGCGCGATTCCGACGATTACGATGGGTCGCTCCCCACCGAGCGGGTGCTCGCCACGGATGAGTTCCACGACGTCCTCCCCGGGACCGACCTCCTGGTGGCCATCGTCCCCCTGAACGAGGGGACCCGGGGATCGATCGACGCCGAGGTGTTCCGGGCGCTCCCCGACTCGGCGGTCCTGATCAACGTCTCGCGGGGGCCGGTCGTCGACGAGACGGCGCTCGTCGAGGCGCTCCGCGAGGGCGAGATCGCCGGTGCCGGGCTCGACGTCTTCGAGACCGAGCCGCTCCCGGAGGACTCGCCGCTCTGGGACCGCGAGGACGTGCTCGTGACGCCCCACGTCGGCGGCCGGTCCGACACCTTCCCCGCGAGATTCGCCGACCTGTTCGCCGAGAACTACGAGCGCTGGCGGACGGGCGAGCCCCTCCGGAACGAGATCGCCTGAGACGCGGACTCTCCCCTCGACGACCGTGACCGACGCGATGGGTGGAGTCCGGGTCAGGTCTTCTCGCGGACCGACTCGGCGGCCGCCGCCAGCCCCTCGCGTTCCGCCTCGGGGAGCCCCCACTCGAGTATCTCGCCGACGCCCTCACCGGTGAGCGTCACGGGGACCGAGAGCGAGACGCCTTCGATGCCGTACTCGCCGGCGAGCGGCGTCGAGAGGCAGATGGGCTCGTCGGTCCCACCCTCCAGGATGGAGTCGACGACCAGCGCCGCCCCTCGGCCGGAGACCCACCGCGAGGAGTGCTCGGCCCCTCGCTGGGCGATGATCTCGTAGGGGACGGACTTGGTGTAGTCGAGGAGTTCCGCCCGCCGATCCGCCGGGAGATCGAGCGGTTCGCCCTCGACGGTCGCCCGCGAGAACGCCGGCACCATCGCCTCGCCGTGTTCGCCGAGTATCGGACAGTCCACGTCGGCCGGATCCGCGCCGACTTCCCGTGCGATGGCGTCGGCCATCCGGGCGGTCTCCGAGAGCGAGTACCCGACAAATCGCTCGCGGGGCCAGCCCGACTCGGCGTGGAGGCGCGCGAGGAACCGGTCGATCGGGTTCGTCACCGCGACCACGGGGACCGGGTCGGCGTCGGCCAGCCAGGCCGCCACGTCGTCGGCCACGTCACGGTTCACCGGCCAGAAGCGGTCCCGCCCGCCCCGGCCCGTGCTCCCCGAGGGCCGCCGGACGCTCGCCGTCACGAGTACACAATCCGCGTCGTCGATCGCGTCCGGTCCCGGATCGACGGCGGTCACGTCCCCCGTCGTGTCGGTCGCTCCCGTGGTACCGAGCGCGTGGCTCGCGTGACACCGGGCGTGTCTCACGTCGGTCGCGTGGCCGGCCGCCGCCTCGCGTTCGGGATCACAGAACCGGATCTCCGTCCCCGGGTTCGATACCGCGAGCGTGTAGGCCGCCGTCGAGCCGATGGTTCCCGCCCCGCCGACGACCGTCACCGTCCCTGTCATGGACCGGGAGTGACCGACGGAACGGCAATAGGCTGTCGACTTCGTGCGAACCCCTCCCGGGGGTCCGACCACTGTCGGTCGATTACCCCGGATACTAAGCCGGTCGTCGCGGAACGGGGACCATGACTGACGACGACGGACGGCCGACCCTGCGGAGGGGAGAGCGATGACCGGAGAGGCACGGGAGCCGAGTGGCGAGCACGGCCCGCTCGACGGTATCTCCGTCCTCGACGCCTCGCGCGTGCTCGCGGGGCCGTTCTGTGCGATGCAACTCGGCGACCTCGGCGCGGATGTCGTAAAGGTCGAGCGTCCGGACGGCGGCGACCAGACCCGCGGGTGGGCCCCGCCGACGTACGGCGACTCCGACGTCGGGTCGTACTACTCCTCGGCAAACCGGAACAAGCGGTCGGTGACGCTGAACCTCGCGACCGACGAGGGGAGGGAGCTGTTCCGCGACCTCGCCGAGCGCGCGGACGTCCTCCTGCACAACTTCCGCGTCGGGACGATGGAGCGCTGGGGGCTCGACTATCCCACCCTCAGCGAGTCCAACCCCGGGCTCGTCTACTGCGCCATCAGCGGCTACGGCGAGTGGGGACCCGACCGCGACCGACCCGCCTACGATCTCGTCCTCCAGGCCGAGGGCGGGATGATGAGCATCACCGGCGAACCCGACGGCAAGCCGGTTCGGGTGGGGGTCGCCATCACGGATCTCGTGACCGGCCTCTACTCCGCGCAGTCGATCGTCTCGGCGCTGCTAGCGCGCGAACTCGGCGACGGCGAGGGACAGAAGATCGACATGAGCCTGCTGGACTCGGCGACCGCGCTCAACAGCTACGCCGCCACCGAGTACTTCGCGACGGGCGATCCCCCCACCAGACTCGGCGGGAAGATCGGCAACATCGTCCCCTACCAGGTGTTCGAGACGGCCGACGACTACGCGGCCGTCGCCGTCCCCTCCGAGCACATCTGGCCGAGGTTCTGCGCGGCGCTCGACCGCGAGGACCTCGCGGACGACGAGCGGTTCGCGACGAACGCCGACCGGGTTCGGAACCGCGAAACCCTCGAACCGATGCTGGAGGCCGAGGTCGAGGCGTACGCCACCGACGAGCTCGTCTCGCTGATGCACGAACACGACGTGCCCGCGACGGCGATCAACGACATGTCCGACGTCTACGACCTCCCGCAGGTCGAGGCGCGGGGGATGCGTGCCTCCGTCGAACATCCGAGCGCGGGCAGCATCGAGATGCCGGGCGTGCCGATGCACTTCTCGCGGACACCTGCCGAGGTCCGCGAGCACCCGCCCGAACTCGGCGAGCACACCGAGGAGGTCCTCTCGGAGCTGGGATACGACGACGAGCGGATCGCACGACTCCGGGAGGAGGACGTGGTCTGAGACCGCCGCTCGAAGTGTCGGAATTCTATCGAGGACGGACCGCACTCCCTCGGGGTCGGGGACGGACGAGGTCAGCCCTCGCCTTCCGACTGTCCGGGTTCGCCGACCGCCTCCACCGGGAGGTTGCTGTAGATCTCCGCCTCGATGTCGTCGACCCCCTCGAAGGCGTCGGCGTTCGACCGCGAGACGACGGCCTCCAGCGACTCCTCGCCGTCGGCGTAGACCAGCGTGACGTCGGAGAGTTCCTCACACGCGTCCTCGTTGGAGATGGGGTATTGAAGCGGCTCGATCACCGACGATAGCTCGTTCAGTCGTACCTCTCGCATGGTACGTGGATAGGTGACGAGAGGATATAGCCCTGTATGCGGGGATGCTCGGTCGGACGCTCTCGGCCGGTCCGGCGAGAACGCCGAACGGCGCGGTCGAGCGGACCACACCGAGCACGGATAGAAGGAGTCGGGACTCGAATCACACGAAGGGTTGTTACGCCCCCTGCTCTGGCCACGTGCAGTGAACCTGCTACCGTGGCTGCTCGACTGGCCGCCGCGCCCCGCCGCTGTCGTCGCCTTCCTCCTCGTGACGGCGTTCAGCGTCGGCACGCTGATCGTGCTCGGCGGAGCCGTCGCTCCGCCCTCCGGCGAGAACGTGACCGTGGAGTCGGTCGACCTCACCGTCCGGCTGAACGACGCCGACGGCTTCCCCAACGTGGGGAACGGGACCGTCGTGACGTGTCTCGGGGCCGGGACGCCGAGAGACAGCGTCAGTGTCATCGGCGACGTCACCGTCGAGGTCCCGCCGGGAGGACCACCCGGACACCGCGGTGAGCGGCTACTCGTCGACGTGACCCTCGACGACACCGGGGAGCGAACCGCACGATCCATCGAGGAGACTGGACGGGTGACGACGAGCGTCTTCTGGATACTCGAAGACGACGAGACCCTCTCGGTGGGCGAGCCGACGAGGCTCCGGATCCGCGTCCGGGCCGAAGGCGAGACGATCGCCGAGACCAGTCGGACGGTCACCGTAGAGAACGGGACGCGGACGTACGACTGCGACCGTGACCTGCGCTTCCGTCCCGGTGACACGGCGAGCGATCTTCCCTCGCGTACGGTCCTCGGTTCCGTGCGGTGGAGTGGGGCCTCCTCACGGACTACGACGGACGCTCCGTCCATCGGACGGCACGGATCCGCCCGGACGTTCCTCCAGCACCCGCAGGGCTAAAGTCCCGGTCGGCGCACCCGATCGCATGGAGACCTACTCGGCCGACCTCGAAGTACGGTTCCGAGACCTCGACCCGATGCAGCACGTCAACAACTCCGTCTACTCCACGTTCCTCGAGCAGACCCGGGCTCGCTTCAGCGAGGAGGTCCTCGGGATGCCGCTCGCGGACCTCGACACCGTACTCCGGTACGTGGAGATATCCTTCGAGCGACCCATCGAGGGGGTCGGGACGGTCACCGTCGAACTCACCGTCGACGACCTCGGCCGGTCGAGCATCCCCATGAGTTACGAGCTGTTCTCGGAGGGCGAGCGGGTGGCGACCGCCGAGACGGTGCTCGTCTACTTCGACCGCGAAACCGGCGAGTCGAAGCGGATACCCGACGACATCCGGGAGCGGCTCTCCTGAGCGGGGTCGCACCGCCCCGCCACCCGGGGATCGAGGGGTGGGGACCGAGGACCCGTCGCGGGCGGTGGATACTTGCCGCCGTCCCGCGAGGTGGGGCCATGTTCGCACTGACCGCCGAGCAGGAGATGCTCCGGGACTCGATCGCGGATCTCGCCCGGGAGGAGTTCGCCGAGGACGCCTTCACCTGGGCGGGGGAGGTGCCGTGGCCGAACGTCGACCTGCTGGCCGACCGGGGCTACCTCGGAGTCAACATCGATACGGAGTACGGCGGCGGCGGGATGAGCGAGTTCGAGGCGATGCTCACCGTCGAGGCCGTCGGGCGGGTCTGCCCGGACACCGCCGAGTTCCTCTACAACCAGCAGCTCGTCGCCCCGCGGGCGATCGAGATGCACGGCTCCGAGGAGCTCAAGGAACGCTACCTGCCCGGGGTGACGGCCGGCGACACGGTGATCGCCATCGGCATCTCCGAGCCGGGCGCGGGTTCCGACGTGGGCGCGATGAACACCCGCGTCGAGGAACGCGACGGGGAACTGATCGCCAACGGGGAGAAGACCTGGGTCAGCAACGTCCCGCACGCGGACGCGGCGGTGATCTGGGCGAAGTTCGACGACGGCCTCGGCGCGTTCGTCACCGACATGGACGCCGAGGGCATCGAGGTCCAGCAGCACTACACGAACATGGCCGAGCACACCCAGACCCACTTCTACATCGAGGACGTCGCGGTGCCCGAGGAGAACGTGCTCGCCCGCGGTCCCGAGGGGTTCAGGCGGATCCTCCAGGCGCTCAACTGGGAGCGCCTGGGGAGTTCGACGCTCGCGAACGCCATCGCCGGCTGTGCGCTCGAGCACGCCCTGGACTACGCCGAGGACCGCGAGCAGTTCGGCCAGCCGATCGCCGAGTTCCAGGGTATCGGCTGGAAGTTCGCGGACATGGTCACGGAGCTCGAGGCCTCGCGGACGCTGGCCTACCGGGCGGCGCTGGAGGTCCGTGATTCGGACGAGCCGCCGGACCGCCTCCAGACCTCGCTCGCGAAGCTCTACTCCGGCGAGATGGCAGAGGACGTGGTGAGCGAGGCCCTCCAGATCCACGGCGCGAACGGTTACCAGCGGGGCCACCCCCTGGAGTACCTCTACCGACTGGCCCGGGGCCGACGGCTCGCCGCCGGGACGGACGAGATACAGAAGAACGGCATCGCCGACGCGCTACGGGAGGACGGGTTACCCTGGTAGGGATTTCCGGGCGTGGGCGTTCTTCGGGATCGGGGTGAGGGTTTGATGAGGGTCTTCCCGTAAGGAGGGGTATGGATACGGATCGACTGATCGAGATCGTTCCACACTACGTCGCGATGTTCGTGCTGGTCTTCCTGGTCCTCGGGATCGTTCAGGCGGTCGTGGGCGAGGTCGGGTTCTGGGTCGAACTGGGGATCATCGTCGTCGCCGCCTCCGCGTATCGCCCGCTGGTGACGAGGCTCGGTGTCGCTCCCAGTAGCTGGGAGGAGCGGTGAGGAGCGCGCACACCGCTCGACGGTGCCGTCCCTTTCAGAGGACGAACCGCGTCTACGACGCCCGCACCGGCCCGTATCAGTACTCCCGATCGAACTCGGGGTCGCGTTTCTCGCGGAACGCCGCGACCGCCTCGTCGTGCTCGGGATCGTTCACGCACTCCCACTGGTACTCGATGGCCCGCTCGCAGTAGTCCTCGAACGTCATCCCCGGATCCACGAGCCGGTTGGTGTTCCGGACCGCGAGCGCCGGTAACGAGAGCAGTTCCTCGGCGAGCGAGCGGGCCTCCGCCAGGGGATCCTCGGCGACGGTCGTCGCCAGTCCGACGTCGACCGCCTCCGCCGGGGGTATGTCGACCCCACGGAGCAGGTACTCGCGGGCCTTCGACTCGCCGATGAGCCGGGGGAGGAGCCACGCGCCCCCGTCGCCGGGGACCAGTCCGACGTTGACGAACCCCTCGCGGAGGATCCCGCCCTCGCCCATCACACGCAGGTCACAGGCGAGCGCGAAGTCACAGCCCGCACCGATGGCCGGGCCGCCGACGGCCGCGACTGTCGGCTTCGGTGTTCCCCGTAGCTGGCGGACGACGTTCTGGACCGTCCAGAGGTAGCCCGCGTACTCCTCCTTCGTGAGCGAGGACCAGTCGGGCATCTCGGTGACGTCCGCGCCGGCACAGAACCCGTCGCCCGCACCCGTGAGGATCACGACGTAGACGGCGTCGTCGTCCGTGGTCCGCCTGATGGCGTCGTTGAGTTCCTCCAGCGTCCGTTCCCGAAACGCGTTGTACGTCTCGGGCCGGTCGATAGTTATGGTGGCGATGCCGTCCTCCGTCTCGTAGCGTACGTCCTCGTACATGGTGCTGTCCCGTGCGCTCGACGCCGGGTGCCGACGAGGACCCGTCGGACGTACTTCAACCCGACCCACGGGGAGCGATCGACCCGTTTGGCGACCACCGACTCCCGGCGGTCGTCGGGATCGTATCGGAGACCGTGTGGTTGAGGACCCCTCCCTCCGAGGCCCCGGTCGATGCGACTGGAGGACTACTGGGGCGTCGGACCGAAGACCGCGGCGCTGCTCCGCGAGTCGCTCGGCGAGGAGCGTGCCGTCGAGGCGATCGAGGCGGTCGACTCGCGGACGCTCGCCGAGGCCGGGCTCGCGCGCGGGCGGGCCACGCGGATCCTCCGGCGGGTCGCCGGCGGCGAGGGGATGGACCTGCTGGCGACCCGGGACGCGCGCGCAGTCTACCGCGACGTCGTCTCGCTCGTCGAGTCCTTCGCGGTGACCGACCGCGCGGCCGACCGGCTCCGCGTACTCACGCCCCTGACCGACCGCGAGGCCATCGAGGGACGGCTCGACGGGACGATGGCGGCCGTCGAGGCCTGGCGTGGACTCGACGAACGGACCCGCGAGGCGGTCGCGGAAGCGTTCGCCGACCACGACGCCGAGAGCGAGGTCGGGGCGGTCGAGACGGCGCTCGCGCTCCTGGATCTCGACCTCTCCGAGGGACCGTTCGCCCCCCTCGAATCGCTCGACGAGGACGCGCTCGCGGCGGCGGCGACCGCGCTCCGGGCGCTCGGCGACGGCGAGAGCGGACGAGTCGGCGAGGGTGCCGACGACGAACTGGACCGCCTCCGGACGGCGCTGGGGAGCGCGGAGGACGTGGCCGCCGATCCGGCGGGCGTCCTCGAAGCGGTCCAGGGTGACGCCCGCGACGCCTCGGAGTTCCGCGACGCCGTCCGCCGACACCTCACCCGGGAGACCGCCGTCGAGGAGGAGTACGTCAGGGAGGCCCTCCCGGGCGAGGCGGCCGACGCCGACGGGTTCGTCACCGAGACGCTCCGGTCGCTCACGGGGGTGCTCCGCGAGCGGGTCGACGAGCGCGAGTCCGAGATCCGTGCGGGACTCGAAGCCGACGTCGAGGCCGCCCGCGAGGACGTCGACCTGGCGATAGAGGCCGTCGACGACATCGCGTTCTCGGTGTCGCTGGCCCGCTTCGCCGTCGCGTTCGATCTCACCCGGCCGGAGTTCGCCCCGGCGGGAACCGACCGGCTGGCGGTCCGCGGGGCGCGAAACCTCGACCTCCTCGCGGGCGGGGAGGGGGAGCGCGTCCAGCCGGTGGACTACGGCCTCGGCGATCACACGCTCGACGTCGACGCACCCACCGGCGACCGGGTGTCGGTGCTGACCGGGGCGAACTCCGGCGGGAAGACGACGCTGCTGGAGACGCTCGCGCAGGTGGCGCTGCTCGCACACATGGGGCTCCCGGTACCCGCCGAGGCGGCCGAGGTCTCGGAGGTCGACCGACTGGTGTTCCACCGCCGGCACGCCTCGTTCAACGCGGGCGTGCTCGAATCGACGCTTCGCTCCGTCGTCCCACCGCTCACGTCGGGGGGCTCGACGCTGATGCTCGTCGACGAGTTCGAGGCCATCACCGAACCCGGGAGCGCCGCGGACCTCCTCCACGGCCTCGTGACGCTGACCGTCGAGCGCGGCGCGCTCGGGACGTTCGTCACCCACCTCGCCGAGGACCTCGAACCGCTCCCGGACGTCGCTCGCGTGGACGGGATCTTCGCGGAGGGGCTCACGCCCGACCTCGAACTCGAGGTCGACTACCAGCCCCGGTTCGGGAGCCTGGGCCGCTCGACGCCGGAGTTCATCGTCTCCCGGCTGGTCGCCGAGGCGAGGGACGCGAGCGAGCGACAGGGGTTCGAGACGCTCGCCGCCGCCGTCGGCCAGGAGGCTGTCCAGCGGACGCTCGCCGACGCCCGCTGGAGCGGCAGCGAGTGATCCCCGGATCCGCGAGGGGACGATCGGCACGGGGCGACCGAACCGTCGGCGCCCGGTGTCGACCGCCGATCACGTTATGCGTTAGCACTGCATATCGTTCGGGGCGTGGAACGCGGAACGGATCGCGAGACCGAGGCGCTCCGCGAACGCTGGGCCGAACTGGACCGCGAGCGGGCGCTGGCCGACCAGCTCGTCTACGGGGCGGCCCTCGTCGGTGTCGGGGTCCTGCTCCTCCTGCTGTCGCTCCCGGAGGAGGCGTGCATCCACGGCGGCGGCGTCGCCGGGTCGGCCTGTAGCGCGGTGGAGGCTCCGCCAGCCGTCGAGGCGGTCCTGGTGGTCCTCGGTGCGGTGTCGCTGATCGCCGGAGCGTGGCTCTGCTGGAGCGTCGTCGGTGAGATCCGGGGCCGAACCGTCGTGCTGGAGGTCCCGTGACCGGGCGTGACGATCAATCCCCGCTCGCCCCGCCCGCGGCGAGGTCCTCGAACGCGCGGGGGTCCTCCCAGAGCTCGCGGAGCGTCGCCGCCGCGAGGAACCTCGTGGGGGCGGCCACCCACTCGGTCGTCACCGAGGAGTCGATCTCGGGGGGTTCGTCGGCCTCGAACCACCAGGCCACGTACCGGCCGTCGGCCAGCTCGGCGGTCGGGTAGATCTCCCCCTGGACCGCGACGTCGATCCGCGTGTGCGACTCGACCGTCGGCCGCTCGTCCGCCTCGTCGGCGACCGTTATCTCGATGGGAACGTGGCTGTCGGATATCATGTGTTCGCGACCGCTCGGCGACGGTCCGTCCTTCGGGAGTACCCTGATCGCCGAACCACAAAAACCCGCGTCAGGCGTCCGTCTGACGGCCGTCGAGCGGTCGAAGGACTCGCGTCGCGAGTAACGACATTATTAACCGTCCACGATCCGGAGCGACGCCCATGTCGCTCGATGCCAGCGGCGGGACCACCGCGCTCGATCGCCTCCGGGACCGGCTCGATCTCCGGTGTGCGGAGTGTGGGTACGAGGACGACGGCGGTCGGTGGACGGCGGCGACGTCGGGCGCGCGGGTCACCTACCAGCACATCTGCCCGAGCTGTGCCGCGGTACGCCAGCGGACGTTCCACCTCGACCGGTAGTCAGGAGGTCGCTACGCCGCTTCGACGCGATCGAAGAGCCACGCGCCCACGAGGACAGTGACGGTCGCGGCGAACGCGACGACCGCGGCGTCGACCCAGAGGGGGTAGGTCGTGGCTCCGGAGCCGACGAGCGCCCCGCGTAGCCCGTCGATACCGTAGGTGAGGGGGTTCAGGTAGCCCACCCACCTGACGGCGGCGGGGAGGTTCGAGAGGGGATAGAACGCCCCCGAGAGGAAGGCGAGCGGGAAGAGGACGAAGTTGACCACCAGGGAGTAGCCCTGGGTGTCGCGGAACCGGGCGGCGAGCGCGAGCCCGAAGCCGATGAACGCCGTCGAGAGCCCGACGAGGAAGAGCGCGGCGAGGAGCAGTCCCGAGAGCGAGACGGGCCGGAACCCCACGAGGAGCGTCCCCGAGAGGACCAGCCCGGATTGGAGGAGGCCGGTGGTCGCGCCGCCGGCGATGCGTCCGAGCACGACCGACGTCCGGGGGACGGGCGCGACGAGTATCTCCTTCAGGAACCCGACCTCCCGGTCGGAGAGGACCGCGAGCCCCGAGAACGACGCCGAGAACAGCGTCACGAACCCCAGGATCCCCGGGACGAGGTACTCCAGGTACGTGACCTCCTCGGGGACGCTCGCGAAGCGGACCCCCTGGAAGCCAAAGCCGAGGAAGGCCACCAGAAAGAGCGGGGTGACGAAGGTGCCGACGAGCCGTGAGCGGGCGCGAACGAACCGGCGGAGGTCGCGCTCCCACAACGCGTAGATCGCCAGCGGATCGATCCCACCCATCAGCGACCGCCCCGGCGACTGTGCCCGGTCGTGGTCGCGCGTCGGTCGGGGACCGCCCTCGCCACACCTTCGTCGGCCTCGTCGAGCGACCGCCCGGTGAGTTCGAGGAACACCTGCTCCAGCGTGGGTTTCCGAACGGAGACGGTCGAGACGGTGGCCACCTCGCCGGCGGCCGTGAGCAGTGGAGCGATGCGGCGCTCGCCGGAGTCGACGACCACCTCGATCCCACCCTCCACCTGGACGACCGTCTCCACCCAGTCGAAGGTGGCGACCCGCTCGCGGGCGGCGGCCGGGTCGTCGACGCCCACCTCCACGTGGTCGCCGCCGAGCCGCGAGGTCAGCGCGTCCGGCGAGTCACACGCGACGACCGATCCCTCGTCGACGACGGCTACCCGATCACAGAGCGCCGCCGCCTCGTCCATGTAGTGGGTGGTGAGCACCACCGTGACGCCGGTCCGCGCGTTGAGATCCCGGACGTACTCCCGAACCGCGTTGCGGGTCCCCGCATCGAGCCCCACGGTCGGCTCGTCGAGGAAGAGCACCTCCGGGCCGTGGAGGAGCCCCCTGGCGAGTTCGAGCCGGCGGGCCATCCCGCCGGAGTAGGCCCCGACGCGCTCGTCCCGTCGGTCGGAGAGATCCACGAGGTCGAGCACCTCCTCGATCCGCTCCCCTCGCCGGGGGTCGCGCATCCCGTAGAGCCGACCGTGGAAGGCGAGGTTCTCCGCGCCGGTCAGCTCCTCGTCGAGCGCCGGCTCCTGGAAGACGACGCCGATGCGTTCCCTGACCGACCCCGGCGCGTCGCGCACGTCGTGACCGGCGACGGTCGCCGACCCCGCAGTGGGTTCGAGGAGGGTACAGAGCACGTTGATGAGCGTCGACTTCCCCGCCCCGTTCGGCCCCAGGAGTCCGAACAGTTCGCCCGACTCGACCGAGAGGTCGAGCCCGTCGACGGCCACCACGTCGCCGTAGCGCTTCGTGAGCCCGTCGACCTCGATGGCTCCCATCACCGGCCGTTCGGCTCGGGGCGGTTTGAGGCCGTCGCTCGGGGAAGTGCCGTCCCTCTACCGTTCCCTCCGCCGAAGGTCCTCGGGCCGGCCGGTCACGCTCACTCCAGGTCCTCCGGTTGAGTCCCGATACCCTCCGGCCAGCCCGGCGGGCGGGCGGGCGTGGGGTCCGCGTGTTCGCGCTTGAGGACCATCGGCGTCCGCTTCAGCGAGAGGACGAGTTCGTCCTCCTGGTTGAACCCTCGAACCTTCGTGGTGACGATGCCGACGTGCTCGCGGGAGTCCGACTCGCGCTTCTCCGTGACCTCGCTCTCGGCGAACAGCGTGTCGCCGTGGAAGACCGGCGCGTGGTGTCTGATCTCGTCGTAGCCGAGGTTCGCCGTCGCGTTCTGGGAGACGTCGACGACGCTCATCCCGACGACCGTGGCGATGACCACCAGCCCGTTGACAAGCCGCTCGCCGAACTCCGTCCCGGCGGCGTACGCCTCGTTGAAGTGCATCGGGTTGAGGTTCATCGTCACGTTGGTGATCCAGACGTCGTCGGTCTCGGTCACCGTCCGCCCGTAGGGGTGCTTGTAGACGTCCCCGACCTCGAAGTCCTCGTAGTAGCGTCCCTGCCAGCCCGACACCAGTCGCCGCTCCGCCGGTTCGTCCTCGCCCATGGGTTCCCCACGCGGTCCAGGGGATAAGCCTGTGGGACGGCGGCGAACCGGCGGTCGGCACCTGACGCCTCACCTGGAGGCACGCGAGGCCGGCCAGCACGGGTGGTCGGCCGGTCGCGTCGCTTCGCAACCTTGATACGCCCGATTCCAGTACTCGGGGTATGGACCTGCGCGTCATCGAGAACCGGGAGACGGAACTCTCGATAGAGATCGCCGGCGAGGACCACACGTTCATGAACGTGCTGAAGGGGGCGCTGCTGGAGACCGAGGGGGTCGCCGCCGCGACCTACGACATGAACCCCGAGCAGTCGGGCGGACAGACCGACCCCATCCTCACCATCAAGACCGAGGGAGGGGTCGCCCCGCTCGACGCCCTCGAGGCCGCCGCCGCCAACGTCAAGGACAAGGCGACGGCGTTCCGCGAGGCGTTCGAGACCGCCGCGTAACGAACGGCGAGCGCGCGGCTATTCGTCCTCGGATCTCGTTCCTAACAGGCGTTTTCGGCCGGAGGCGACGCTCCTCCGACTCAGCCGGTCGCGGTGAAGGCACCGTGGTCCGGACACCAGTAGCGGTCGACACGGACCCGGGGACACTCCTCCCCGCAGTCCGGGCAGGTCGGGGCGTCGCCCTCGGCGTTCGTCGAGACCGACATCGCGCCGTACACCTCCTCCCACCCGCCGGAGGGGGAGGTGCCCTCCTCAGGCATCGGGACCACCCGGGGCGTCCCCACACCGGGGACAGCCCCGCACGAGCGCGGGGTCGGTGGATTCGAGGCCGCACCGCTCGCAGCGGTAGTAGTAGTGATCGAAGCGGCCGTAGCGGTCGTAGCCGGCGTGAGGGCCGGTGACGTGGGGGTCGCGGTCGGCGGGAGCCGGCCGGTCGCCCTCGGGTGAGGTGTGCATGGTGAGTCTCGTGTGTTGGGTACGACTCGGATCGCGCCACGCGCCGCTGGTCGACGCGCGTCGCGGACGACTGAACGTCCGTGGTCCCGGGCGGTCCGGGCGACAGCCGAACTAGCAGCCTGGCGGGGATAAGGCGGCGGCTAGCTCGGTGAAAGTGAACAGTTTCGAGACCGGAATACCGGGATATCGGGATTCAGAGGGCCTGAAAGAGCACTTTCTCGTGTAAGGCGAGCGACGGGTGCCGTCTCAGTCGTGCATCCGCACCGGAACCTCGCGCTCGTCGAGATACTCCTTGACCTCCCGGATCGAGTACTCGCCGAAGTGGAAGATGGAGGCGGCGAGCGCGGCGTCCGCGCCGGCCTCGGTGAACACCTCGTAGGCGTCCTCGGGGCCGCCACAGCCCGAGGAGGCGATGACCGGCGTCGAGACGGTGTCACAGACCGCCTTCGTCAGCGGGATGTCGTAGCCGTCCTTCGTCCCGTCGGCGTCGATGGAGTTGACGAACAGCTCGCCCGCGCCCCTCGATTCGGCCTCCCCGGCCCACTCGACCACGTCGATCCCGGTCCCCTCGCGTCCGCCCTTCTTCGTACACTCGAACCAGACCGACTCGCCGTCGACCTCGACGTAGTGCTCGCCGGCCTCGTCGTAGCGCCGCCGGGCGTCGACGCTGATGACGATACACTGGCTGCCGAACGCTTCGGCGCCCTCGGTGATGAGCGCGGGCCGTTCGAGCGCGCCGGTGGTGATGGAGACCTTGTCCGCGCCCGCCCGGAGCGTCTCCTTGACGTCCTCGCGGGTGCGGATGCCGCCGCCGACGGTGAGGGGGATGAACACCTCGTCGGCGACCTCGTTGACGACGTGGAGCATCGTCTCGCGCCCCTCGGCGGAGGCGGTGATGTCGAGGAAGACGAACTCGTCGGCACCCGCCTCGTTGTACCGTTTGGCCATCTCGACCGGGTCGCCCGTGTACTTCAGGTCCTCGAAGTGGACGCCGGTGTAGACCGCGGGGTTCCCCTCGTCGTCGAGGTCGACGTCGATACAGGGGATGATGCGCTTGGTGAGGGTCATCCGATATTCCCCCTCGGCGGCCGGGTGACAAAAGCCGTCTGGAACGCGCAACGACTCGACCGGTCATCGTGTCGGTCGACCGTTCGTCCCCGATCCTGGTGACCACGTTCCACTCGTATCCGGGGCACGACCGGGTTCCGACAGGTCGAAGTACCCGCTCGTACAGATCCGATGTATGGCCGACCACACGGACGAGGACCCCGCGGAACGCGCGAAGGGCCACGAGGTGAAGGAGGGGCACACCTACGCGGACCCCCACGAGGAGGCCGAGCGGTCGACCGCCCCGCAGAGCCCCTACACGGACCGCGAGGTCGGCATCGGTGCCGCCATCGCGCTCGCCGGGATGGTCCTCGTCTTCCTCGTCCCGATCCTGTTGACGTAGGGCGTCCGACCGACGGCCCGGCACGAGCGGTCGATCGGCTCGACCCGATCCGAGCGCCCCCTTTCTTGACCCGACCGGACGAGGCGGGACCATGCGCGTACTCTCCGAAAGCGACGTGCTGGGACTCATCGACCTGGAGACGCTGCTACCCGAACTCGAGGCGGCGTTCGTCCGGGACTATCGCGGCGAGGTCGAGCGGCCCGACCGACCACACTTCCCGATCGGCGCGGGGATCGACGACCACGAGGAGCCCGCCGGGACGGGCCTCACCATGTCGGCGTACGTCCACGGCGCGCCGTACCTCGCGACCAAGCTCGCGACGGTCCACGAGGGCAACGCCGAGCGGGGCCTCCCGACGGTCCAGTCCCAGCTCGCGGTGACCGACGCGGGGACGGGCGAGCCGCTCGCGTTCATGAACGCGGCGGGGGTGACGAACGCCCGGACCGGGGGTATCGGCGGCCTCTCGGCGAAGCACCTCGCCAACGGTGGGGTCGTGGGCGTCTTCGGCGCGGGCGTCCAGGCCCGCTGGCAGACCCGGGCCATCGAGGCCGCGCTCGGAGTAGAGGAGGTGCGCGTCTACTCCCCGAGCGACTCCCGCGAGGCGTGCGCGGCGGACCTCCGCGAGGACGGGATCGACGCCCGCGCCGTCGACTCGCCCGACGAGGCCGTCGACGGCGCCGACGTCGTCGTGACGGCGACCACCAGCACCGAGCCGGTCTTCCCGGCCGACGCGCTCGAAGCGGGAACCCTCGTCGTCGCCGTCGGCTCGTTCAACGCCGAACTCCGGGAGCTCTCACCGGCCGTGTTCGAGCGGGCGGATCGGGTGTTCGCGGACGTCCCCGAGGAGGTTGCGGGGATCGGCGACCTGCGCGAGACGGGGCTCGACGCCGACGACATGACGCCCCTGGGGGCGGTGTTCGCGGGCGACGACGGTCGCGGGTCGCCGGACGAGATCGTAGTCGTCGAGAGCGTCGGGACCGCGGTGCTCGACGCGGCCGCCGGCGAGTACGTCTACGACGCGGCCGTCGAGGCCGACGTCGGAACCGACGTCGAGCTATAGCCTACTCGAGCTCCCGCTCGATCACCGACCGCAGTTCGCGTATCTCCTCGTGGCCGTACGCGAGTGACTCCCCCGACGTGTCGAACGATACCGTGAGCGATCCCGAGCCGTCCGCGTCCCCGAGCGTCTCGACCGGCGCGACGCCGTCGAACGCCTCGGCCACCGCGTCGGGGTCGGTCGTCTCGATCACCGCGCGGCCCGCCCGCTCGGAGAACAGCGCTTCGAGCGGCGAGCCGGGGAGCGACACCTCGGCCCCGGCGTCGGCGGTGACCATCTCCGCGAGCGTGGCCGCGAGGCCGCCGTGGCTCGCGTCGTGGACCGCGAGCGTCGTCCCCTCGTTCGCCACCGACGCGAGCGTCTCGATGCGCGGGGCGGCGGCCGCCTCGACCACCGGGAAGGTGTCGCTCCCGCCGACGCGGGCGAGGAGTTCGGACCCGCCGAGCGGGTTCCCGACCTCGCCGACGAGCACCAGCGTCCCCTCTCCCGAGAGCGCGGCGGGCGGGGCGTCGTACCCCCGCTTCGTGCCGACCATCGCGAGCGTCGGCGTCGGCGGGACGGGACCCGCGGCCGAGTCGTTGTAGAGCGAGACGTTCCCGCCGACGACCGGGACCGACAGGGTCCGACACATGTCCGCGAGCCCCTCGACGGCGGCGGTGAACCCGCCGTAGACGTCGGGCTTCTCGGGGTTGCCCCCGTTGAGGCAGTCGACGGCCGCGAGCGGGGTCGCCCCCTTCGCCGCCAGGTTGGTCGCGTTCTCCATCGCCACCGCCCGGGCACCCTCGTAGGGGTCGACGCTCGTCCAGTTCGGCTCCGCGCCCGCCGACAGGGCGAGCCCGGTCCCCGACTCGCGGACGGCGACGACGACCGCGTCGTCGCCCGGCCGGAGCGCCGTCCGAACCCCGACCTCGTGGTCGTACTGTCGGTAGACCCACCGCTTGCTCGCGGTGTTCGGGCTCCCGACGACCGCTTCGAACGCCGCCCCGATCCCGACGTCCGGCAGGTCCCGCTCGGGCTCCGGCGGGCTCGTCGAATCGAGGTCGTTCATCGGCGCGCCCTCGGCGAGGTACTCGGCGGGGACGTCGACGACCGTCTCCCCCCGGAAGCTGCAGACGTAGTTCCCTTCGGTGACCTCCCCGATGACCGAACAGCCGAGATCGAACCGCTCCGCGACCTCCCGTACCGCCTCGACGTTCGAGGGAGCGACCTCGTAGCACATCCGCTCCTGTGACTCGGCGAGCAGTATCTCCAGGGCGTTCATGTTCGGCTCGCGCTGGTGGACCCGTTCGAGGTCGATGTCGGCCCCGAACCCGCCCTTGGCGACCATCTCGCTCGACGCTCCGCCGAGCCCCGCCGCACCGAGGTCGCGGGCGCTCTCGACCAGGCCCTCCTCGACGAGCACCTCGTTGGCCTCGATGAGCAGCTTCTCCGTGTAGGGGTCGCCGACCTGAACCGCGGGTCGGTCCTCGGTTTCCGCGTCCTCGGCGAGATCCTCGCTGGCGAACGACGCGCCGCCGAGACCGTCCCGGCCGGTGGCGTTCCCGACGAGGACGAGCGAGTTGCCCGGTTCCTGGGCCTCGGCGGTGACGAGCCGATCGGGCGGGAGCAGGCCCACGCAGGCGACGTTGACCAGCGGGTTCCCCTCGTACCCGGGGTGGAAGGCGACGCTCCCCCCGACCGTCGGGACGCCGATACAGTTGCCGTAGTGGGAGATGCCCTCGACGACTCCCTCGAAGAGGTACTTCGAGTGCTCGCGGTCGAACTCGCCGAAGTAGAGCGAATCGGTGAGCGCGATGGGGTACGCGCCCATCGACATGGTGTCCCGGACGATGCCGCCGACGCCGGTCGCCGCGCCGTCGAACGGGTCGACGTAGGAGGGGTGGTTGTGGCTCTCGATACCGAGCGTGACGTAGGTCTCCTCGCCCTCACCGTCCACGTGGTCGTCGTGAGTGGGGAGCGCGACGACGGCGGCGTCGTCGCCCGGACCGACGACGACCTGCGGACCCTCCGAGTCGAAGTTCGTGAGCAGCGGCCGCGAGGAGCGGTAGGCACAGTGCTCGCTCCAGAGGTTCTCGAACAGGGCCGCCTCGGCCGGGGTCGGCTCCCGACCGAGCTCCCCGACGATCAGTTCGCGGTCGGACGGGTCCAGGCTCATTGCCGGTGTGTGCGCGAGTGCGACCCAAAGCGCTTTCCATCGCCCGTCGAGGGCACGTTCGCGGGCTCCGAGTGACCTCTCCGTCTCGTCCGGGTCGTACCCGTTCTCGCTCCTCGCGGCTCTGCGGTCGCCGCTCGCCGATACGAGGGCTCGTTGCCCCGCGTTGCTCGTCCGACGACGCCCTCGTTCGCTCGCGCTCACGGGAGCTACGCTCGCTACGCCCTCGCCCTCCGGCCGGTATCGGACGCCTTTTCTACCGGCCGGGCGAACCGGCGCGTGTGCTCTCGGTCGAGCTCCACTGCCACTCGTCGCTCTCCTACGACGGGCGCGACCCGGTCGATATGCTCCTAGAGCAGGCGGCGGCGGTGGGTCTCGACGCCATCGCCGTCACCGACCACGACGAGATAGACGCCTCGCTCTCGGCGGCGGAGCTCGCGCCCGACTACGGCCTCGTGGGTATCCCCGGGATGGAGGTGACGAGCGCCGCCGGTCACGTCCTCGGGATCGGTGTCACCGAGCGGATCCAGCCGGGACTCCCGTTCACCGAGACCGTCGCACGCATCCGTAAGCAGGACGGTATCGCCGTCATCCCCCACCCGTTCCAGCGCTCGCGCCACGGTGTCGCCGCGCAGATCTCGAGGCGGGAACTCGCCGACGTCGACGCCATCGAGGTGTACAACTCCCGACTGCTCACGGGGCTCGCGAACCGGTGGGCCGAGCAGTTCGCCGAGCGCAACGGCCTCCCGATGACGGCCGGGAGCGACGCTCACATCTCCGAGATGGTCGGCCAGGCAGTCACGGAGGTCGACGCCGACGAGCGGAGTGCCGAGGCCATCCTCCGGGCGATCTCGGCGGGGCGGACCACCGTGATCGGCAAGCGGACGCCCTGGCGGATCAGCCTCCGGCAGTTCGGCGGCGGCGTCGGCCGGCGGATCGTCAACGGCATCCGGAGCCTGTAGATGCCCCACGCGGACGCCTCGTCCGGCGAACCGCCGGCCGTCCACGGGGGACCCGTCGAGGGGGTCGCGGGGGCGGCCGCGGACCGCGATCCGCTCCCCGGACGTCGCGGCTCACCTCGTCGCGGCTTCGCCGCCGCGCTCACCGGGCCCGAGGGTCCGGTCCTCCTCCGGGACGTCCTCGGGCGGTACCCCCTGTTCGTCGAGCACGACGGCTCCGGGTGGGCGTTCGACCGGACGGAGCTCGCGGAGCCCGTTTCGGTCCCCGCGGGTCACGCGAGAGGACGTGTCGACGGCGAGGTGATCGAGGAACGGGTTTGGTCACTCCCCGACGCTCCACCCGAGGGAGACCACGAGTGGGCCGTCGCCGCCGTCGCTGACGCGATCGAAGCGGCACTGGCGACGGCCCGCGAGGAGCCCGGCGAGACGGCCGTCGCGTTCTCCGGCGGCGTCGACTCGGCGCTCGTCGCCACCGGGATCGGCGGTCCCTGCTACGTCGCCGGCTTCCCCGACAGCCACGACGTCGAGACGGCCCGAGCAGCCGCCGACGAGATGCACCTCGATCTCGGGGTCGTGGAACTCACCCACGAGGAGATCGAGCGGGCGGTTCCCGCGATCGCCCGGGCGACGGGGCGGACGAACGCGATGGACGTGAGCATCGCCCTCCCGCTCTACCTCGTCGCCGAGCGCGTCGCCGCCGACGGGTTCGACCGCCTGGCGGTCGGACAGGGCGCGGACGAGCTGTTCGGGGGCTACCAGAAGGTCGCCCGCGCGCCGGACGACCGCCGTGTCGAGGCCGATACGGTACGCGGGGCCCGAACCGAGACGGTCCGCGCACTCCCCGAGGGGCTGGAGCGGGACGTCCTCACGCTACGGGCGGCGGGGGTCGAACCCGTCGCGCCGATGCTCGACGACCGGATGGTCGCCGCCGCGCTCTCGCTCCCCGGCGACCTGCTCGTCGACGGCGAGGAGCGGAAGGTCGCGCTCCGGCGCGTCGCGCGCGACTGGCTCCCCGAGTCGGTCGCCACGCGCGAGAAGAAGGCTGTCCAGTACGGGAGCCTCGTCTCCCGCGAACTCGACCGTCTCGCGCGACGGGCAGGGTTCAAGCGGCGGATGGACCGGCACGTCGACCGCTACGTCGAATCGCTACTGTAGGGCGACGTACGATACACGTACGTTCGATGTGCATCGATAAATGACCGGCAGGACGGTCGGAGGAGTCGAGTTCCGAAGCGACGACGGGTCCGCGCACTGGAGACCAGGACTGGCACAATACGCCCGTTCGAGCGGCGGGGCCGGGAAACGGATTTGTATACGGCCTCGTATACGCGACTGTATGAGCAAGAGCATCCGGGTCGAAGACGACACGCACGCTGCACTCGCGGCACTCAAGGGGGAGGACGAGACGTTCGACGAACTCCTCTCGCGCCTGATCCGGGTACGGCGCGAGAGCGCCGAAGCGGGAGCCGGACTCTGGGAGGGGACCGACGCGGCCGAGAGAGCCCGGGAGAAACGCGACGAGATGAAGCGAGGCGTCGGCTCGCGGTGACGGTCTACGACAGCAGCGTCCTGATCAACTACCTCGACGGCGAGGAGCGCGCCGTGGACTACGTTCGGACACATCTCGATGAACGAGCGATTGCCCCACCGCTCGTGATGTTCGAAGTGTATCAGGGGGAGGTGTTCGGATCGGGATCCGCGGATTTCGACGCCGTCGACGGAGCGCTCGAGTGGCTCACGGTGATCGACGAGACCGCCGAACTGGCGCGATCGGCGGCCGAACTGCAGGACGAACTCCACCGTCGGGGGGAGCCGCTCTCGGCTCGGGACGCGTACATCGCCGGGGTTGCGAGGGGACTCGACGAGCCGCTCGTCGTGGCCGACTCGGACTTCGACGTCGACGGCATCACCGACACCATCGACGTCGACCTCCTGTGAACCCTCTGTGGCGGACGTGCAGTTCCTTTCGGGAAAGGCCGAAGTGATGTGTCGGTGGTCCTCGTGCGTGGAGATCCGGGTGGTCGGCGGCAGGATCGTCGGATAGAACGCCCCGTGCGCTCCGTTACTCCCTACCGGTCTCCTTCGAGACCATCTCGATGGCCCGCGTTCCGGCCTCGACCACGTCCGCCGGCAGGTCGTCGGCCCGCTCGTGCAGTTCCTCGGGCGTGAACCACTCCCACTCGTCGGGGTCGGCCTCGTCGTCCCCGTCGGGGTCGATCTCCCGGCCCCCGGCCCGGCCGTAGAAGACGAAGTCGACGTGCTGGTGGCTCACGCGACCGTCGGGGTGGACGTCGATGTCCTCCAGGAGGAAGTGCTGCGGTTCCGCTATCGAGCGGACGGTTTCGCTCTCCAGGTCGCCACGGGGCGCGACGAGTTCGACGTCCAGTCCGGTCTCCTCGCGGCACTCGCGGAACGCCGCCTCGTGGGGGAGTTCGTCGCGGTCGAGGTGGCCCCCCGGCGGGAGCCACATCCCGAGACGGTCGTGCTCGTGGAGGCAGGTCGCGCCGTCGGCGACGACGTAGACCGTCGCGACGAAGTGACGTGTCGTCTCCATCGAGCGGTTCGAGACGCGGACCCGGCAAGTAGCCTCCCCTCTCGATCAGTCGTTCGTGAGATCCACGCGGTCGTGGATCGGGCCCTCGCGCCGCGAGAGGTGTTCCGGCGTCCGGTCGTGCGCCACTGCGAGTAGTTCGCCCACGATGCTGTAGGCGATCTGGTAGGGCGTGTCGCCGCCGAGGCTCAGCCCGATCGGTGTGTAGATCCGCTCCATCTCCTCCTCGGAGAAGGTCCGACCCTCCTCGGCGAAGTCATCGGTCATCTCCTCGAAGCGTTTCTTCGGGCCCATCAGCCCGATGTACGGCACCGGCGTCTCCAGGAGCGCCTCCAGCGCGATGCGGTCGTCGAGGAAGTTGTGGCTCATGATCACCGCGTAGGTGTCCTCGTCCCACTCGCGGAGGTCGCCCACGTCCCGCGGGGAGGTCGAGACCACCTCGTCCGCGCCGGGGAATCGCCCGGAGTCGGCGTGGCCCCCCCGGAACGGGACCACCGTGACGCGGAAGTCGACGAGTTTCGCGAGTTCGACGACCGGTCCCACGTCGTGCCCGGAGCCGAACACCACCAGCTCCGGGGACGGGCGCACGCCCTCGACGAACACCTCGATACTCGCCCCGTCGGTCTCGACGCTCAGCGTCTCCCCCTTCCCGTCGGCCACCAGCGTCTCGGTCGGCTCCGAGAGTCCGGAGAGGAGGGCTTCGGGGAGATCACCGCCCTCGAACCCCTCGCCGGGGCGGTAGTACGCGCGGTCGCCGAGCGCGACGTCGCTCCCGTCCGCGCCGACGACCGTGGCGACCCCGATCGGGTCGCCGGCCAGCCGGGCCTCGACCACCGGTCGGTACGACTCGCCGAGCGGTTCGAGCAGGACGGTGATGACGCCGTTACAGCCGACGCCGAGCCCCCAGACGTCGTCGTCGCCGGTGAGATCCCACGTCTCGACGCGGGGCTCACCTGCGTCGAGCACGTCGGCGGCCAGCGCGCGTACCTCGTCCTCCAGGCAGCCGGCGGTGATGCTGCCGGCCCCGCCACCGTCGGGGTCGAGCAGCATCTTCGCGCCGGGGCGTCGGTAGGCGCTGCCCTCGACCGCGGTCACCGTGGCGAGGACCGCCTCCGAGCCCGTCTCGAGTGTCGTTCGTATGCGGTCGAACACGTCCGTCTCGGGGATGCTCCATTCGCTCTGACTCATGCGTCGTTCTCCGTTCGGGCGGTCGTCTCTCGGTGCGTCGTGCGCGGGTCGAACTCATAACCGATCCGTCCCCCCGGCCCCTGCCGGCGGAGCTGTCGCGCCATCTCGGTGACGTCGGCCGGGCGGGCGAAGGCGAACAGGCCGTCGACGTAGGGGAGGGCGGCGGCCATCCCCCGCGCGGTCGGTTCGTACCGCCCGCTCGCGGCCAGCGGGTTCAGCCAGAAGACCCGCTTCGCTCGACGCGAGAGCCACGAGAGTTCGCGTTCGAGCGTGTCCACGTCGCCCATCTCCAGCCCGTCGCTGACGACGAACACGACGGTCCGTCGGTCGACGGCGTCGGGATCGGACTCGTGGAGGCCCTCGATGGAGCCGCCGATCCGCGTCCCGCCGCCCCAGGCGGTCTCGGCGGCTTCGAGCGCCGCCATCGCCGACGAGGTCGACGGCGCGTCGAACTGTCGGGAGACCTCCCGGACGTCCTCGTCGAAGAGGAACACCCGCGCCTGCCGCCAGTCCCGGCGCGCCCGCCGGAGGAAGTCGATCAGGAACCCCCGGTCGACGACGTCGAGGACCGACTGGCTGACGTCGACCAGCACGAGCGCGCGGACGGCCGTCCGCCGGCGCTCGCGCCGCGGGACCGAGAGGACGGTCCCGCCCGTGCTGACGCTCGCTCGCAGCGCGCGGCGGACGTCGGCGCGGTCGGTGCCCCGTCCGAATCGGCGGCCCTGCAGTCCGGCGAGCGACCGGGTCAGGTCGCCGAACGCCGGGCCGAGGCCGTCGCCGTCGGACAGCGGCCCGCTCTCGATCGGGCTCGCGCGCCCCGAGGGGCTGTACATCGCTGTCGTCGTTCCCTCGGCGTCGGCGTCCGCGTCCCCCCCGACCGGCCCCGCCGAGAACGACCCGGCCGGCGACCCCTCGTCGTCCCCGCGGTCCCCGTCGGTCCGATCGTCGGTGTCCCCGTCGACCGCCGCGCCGAGCGGTGCGAGGTCGCCGTCCATCTCGTCCCCGTCCGATCCCGACCCCCCGGCGTCGAGTCCGGCCGTCAGCCGCCGCCAGAACGTCTCGAACAGCCGGTCGAACGCCTCGAAGTCCTCGCGGTCGCTGAGGAGGCTCGCCCGGAGCGCCGTCCGGGCGCGGTCGCGCTCGTCGAGACCCACCTCCGCGAGCGCCCGGGCGGCGGTCGTGGCGGCGTTGGCCGGCACCGACGCCCCCGCCCGGCGGAGCGCACGGACGAACCGGACGAGCTCCTCCCGGACGCGGTCGTCGACGGCCGCGTCCACGTCCGCGCGACCGGTCCGGTCCGTCCGGTCGGTCACGACTCACCCCCCGCTCTCGCCCGCTCGGCGGCCTCGAGGAGATCGTCGAGGAGGTCGCCGTCGACCCGCTCGACGTCCTCGACCTCCTTCAGCAGGCAGCCGAGCGTGTTCCGGATCGTCTCGGTCGAGAGCCGCCCGTCGGCGTTTCCGTTCTCGCGGAGCGCGGCGACCGCCCGCGCCCAGTCGATGGTCTCGGCCGCACCCGGCGGCTTCCGGAGGGGTTCCTCGCGGAGCCGCGCGGCCATCGCGCTCAGCTCCGCGGCGACCACACCGTCGAGGTCGGGGACCTTCCGCCGGAGGATCGCCGTCTCCTTCTCGAAGCTCGGCGGGGCGACGTGGAGGTAGAGACAGCGCCGCTTGAGCGCGTCGCTCAGCGCGCGGGTCCGGTTCGAGGTGACCACCACTACCGGCGGTCGCTCGGCCCGGATGGTTCCCAGTTCGGGCACCGACACCTGAAAGTCCGAGAGCACTTCGAGCAGGAGGGCCTCGAACTCGTCGTCCGCGCGGTCGATCTCGTCGACGAGCAGGACCGGCGGCCGCTCGTCGCCGGCGCGCAGCGCGCGCAGCAGGGGACGCTCCAGCAGGTACTCCTCGTCGAACACCGAGGTGTCGGGATCGTCGCCGGTCTGGACCGTCAGGAGCTGTTTCGTGTAGTTCCACTCGTAGAGGGCGTGCTCGGCCGTGAGCCCCTCGTAGCACTGGAGCCGTATCAGCTCCGAGCCGAAGCCCGAAGCGAGAACCTTCGCCAGTTCGGTCTTGCCCGCGCCGGGGTCGCCCTCGACCAGCAGCGGCTTGCCCAGCCGCAGCGCCAGCAGGGTCGTCGTGACGATCTCGTCCTCGGCGACGTAGTCCGCCGCCTCGAAGGCGGTTCGCACGTCCGTCTCGGTCACGTCGCCGAACGCCGTCGTCGGTCCGTCGGTCATGCTCGTTGGTGTATGGGTCGGTCTCGTCGGTCTTACGGTCGTCGCCTCTACTGCTCACCGGACGGCGACCGGGTCCCGACCGGCGGGCGCTAGCGGCGCGGGCGAGGGACTCCGCGTGAGGAGACTCCCGCGGGCGTCCCGGCACGCGCGGTGACCCCCGGCCCGCGGCGGCGGATGCCCCGCGCCCCCGGGACCGGGGTGTGTCACCTCGTCGCCTCGCCCGCGCTCGGGCGGGCCCTCTCGTAGTCTTTCACCGGTGAGCGTCCGGGCGGGACCCGCGCTCACCGGTAGATCGTTACGGCCGTCCGTATCAGTCGGCCGCCGCGGGTGCCGAGAGGCGGTCCATCGCCTCGCTCAGCGCCCGCTCCGTGTACACCTCCAGGAGCCGTCCACGGAACTCGCCGGACGCCTGGAGGTCGTCCATCATCATCGCTTCGTCGAGGTCCTCGCCCGCCCGCTCGGCGGCGGCCGCGATCGTCTCCTCGTCGAGGGACTCGCCCGCGAGCGCGTCCTCGACCGGCCCGAGCCGGACCCCGCTGTCCATCACGCCGTTCGCGCCCACGCGAGCCGACGTGACGGTCCCATCGTCGACCTCCAGTAGCGCGGCGACGCCGACCATCGCGTACCCCGAGGAGGGGCTCGCCTTCTTCGCGTACGTCCCGACGGCACCGGCCGCCGAGGGTACCTCGACGCGGGTGAGTAGCTCGCTCGGGCCAAGGTCGGTCGCGTACATCCCGAAGTAAAACTCCTCGGCGGGTATCTCCCGCTCGCCGTCCGGGCCCTGGACGATCAGCGTGACGTCCGAGGCCATCGCGGTCCCGGGGAGATCCGACGCCGGGTCGGCGTGAGCGAGGTTGCCGCCGACCGTCCCCCTGTTGCGGACCTGGCGGTCGCCGACCTGCTCGACCGCCGCCGCCAGCGCGGGGGCGTGCTCGTGGGACGCATCGGCGCCGAGGAAGTCGCTGTATGTCGTCATCGCACCGACGACGAGCGTGTCGTCCTCGACCGAGACCCCCTGGAGCGCCTCGATCCCGCTGATGTCGATGAGGACGTCCGGGCTCGAGAGCCCGGTCTTCATCGCCGGGATCAGGCTGTGCCCGCCCGCGAGCAGTTCCGTCTCCTCCATCGCGTACTCCTCGAGCAGGTCGATCGCCTCCTCGACCGTCTCCGCCCTGTGGTAGTCGAACTCGTCGGGATACATCAGTCCTCGCGCCCTCCGTCGGGCCAGCGCACTTCGCCGGAGCCGGTCTCACAGCCCGAACCCGGGACGTTCCCGGTCCGCCGACCACCGTCGGTCACGGCACCGCTGCCCATCGCCTCGGCGGCGTTCTCGACCGCGTTGACGATGTTCTGGTAACCGGTACACCGACAGAGGTTGCCCTCCAGGCCGTGGCGGATCTCCTCGCGGGAGGGGTCGGGGTTCTCCGCGAGGAGGTCCGTCGCCGTCATCATCATCCCGGGGGTGCAGTAGCCACACTGGAGGCCGTGCTCCTGCTGGAACCCCGTCTGGATCGGGTGGAACTCGCCGTCCTCGGCGAGCCCCTCGACGGTGTCGATCTCCTCGCCGTCGACCTGGGCCGCCAGGAGGGTACACGACTTGACCGCCTCCCCGTCGACGTGGACCGTACAGGTCCCGCAGGTGCTGGTCTCGCAGCCGACGTTCGCACCCGTGTACCCCAGTTCGTCACGGAGGGCGTGGACCAGGAGGGTCCGCGACGCAACCGTGAGGTCGTGTTCCGTACCGTTGACCGTGAGCGTGATGTCGTGTTCCGTCATGCTTATTCACCGTCACTCTTGCCCCGACCGAGCACCCGGTCGACGAGGCCCCGTCCGCCGTCGTCGGACCCCACCTCGGACGCCTCCCGCCCCTCGACGTCCACGAGGGCGAGTTCGTGGAGCCGCTCCTGGACCGAGGAGAAGAACCGCTTTACGACCCGGTTGGCCACCGGGTTGACGACGCGCTGGCCCATCTGGGCGACCTTCCCGAACACGTCGGCCTCGGTCTCCCACTCGACCGCGACGCCGTCCCCGGTCTCGGAGAGGACCATCCCCGAGGACATCTCGAAGGAGCTGTCCCCCGAGGAGCCCTCGCCGGAGGCCGACATCTCCGGGTACTCCCGGTGGTCGATGGTCACGATCGTCTCGAAGGTGGGGTTCACCGGGCCGACGCTGATCTGCATCAGCGCGGCGTAGTGGTCGCCCTCCTCGAACGCCCGCTCGGCGATCACCTCCGGGTCGCCCGTCAGTTCGACCTCCCTGTCGGCCGTCTCCTCGCGCAGTTCGTCGAAGTCGGGGTCGGTGTCCGCGACCTGAACCAGGAACTGGCACCCCGGCAACGACTCCTCGATCAGCACCGGATCCGAGAGCGCGAGCCACACCTCGTCGACCGTCGTATCCTCGAGTTCGAACGTCCCACTGAATTCCATGGTATCGGTCTGGCGTATGCCAGTCTCCTCCACGGCACCCACTGACTCCGTAAGAATAATACTTTGCAATAGAGGGAGCTCCGGCCGGAGAGTAACCACGAAGGGTTAACTCGAACCATCCAGTAAGCCGCTCGCGCGAACCGGGTAACAAGATATATTGACGGGGGCGAGCGTCTCCCCGGCATGGACGGCCACGAGCCGGTCGCCCGGTCGGTCGCCGTCGAGCGACTGCTCGGGCTCCGCGAGGGCGCGAGCGCCGGCCCGAGCGAGCGGGTCGACGCGCTAGAGACGTCCCCGAGAATGACCACGCGACGATGGACACGTTCGCGGTCATCCATCCCGTTCGAGATCACATGACTGATCACCCCGACACCGCCACGACGATCCCGATCACGGTTCTCACCGGGCCACTCGGGGCCGGGAAGACGACGCTCGTCAATCACCTGCTCGCGGATCCGGCCGGCCACCGGATCGCGGTCGTGGTCAACGACATGGGTGAGGTCAACGTCGATGCCGAACTGCTCGAGGCGGACGACGACGGGATAGTCGACCTCTCGAACGGCTGCATCTGTTGTCGGCTCCAGGGCGACCTCGTCCAGCAGGTGACACGCCTCTCCCGGATACGGGAGTTCGATTACCTCGTGGTGGAAGCGTCGGGCATCTCCGAGCCGCTACCGATCGCGCGGGCACTGACGGGGAGAGACGAGGCCGACGGACGAGCCGCCCGATACCGCCTCGACACGCTCGTCACGGTCGTCGACGCCTACGGATTCTGGAAGGCGTTCGACCCGGAAGCGGGCCTGCCCGATACCGCACCGGATCCGGATCGACCGCTGACCGAGATCATGGTCGACCAGATCGAGTTCTGCGACGTACTCCTCCTGAACAAGTGTGACATGGTCCCCGGGGAGGCGCTCGATACCGTCGAGCGGGCGGTTCGAGAACTCCAGCCGCGGGCACTACTCCACCGGACGACCTACTCCGAGGTCGATCCGGGGGTGGTCCTCGGGACCGGCCGGTTCGACTTCGAGGCCGCCCGGCGCGCGCCGGGATGGAAGCGCGAGCTCGCAGGGAGCGGCGAAGCGGACGCCGACCGGGGTCACGATCACGGCTCGGGGGAGGCCTCGGCGGCGGAGCGTCACGGCGTCGAGTCGGTCGTCTACGAGCGCGACCGGCCGTTCGACCCCGACAGACTCGACGCCTGGCTCGACGACTGGAACGAGGGCATCATCCGAGCGAAGGGGTTCGCCTGGGTAACGAGTCGTCCGGGAACCGTGCTCGGGATCAGTCAGGCCGGGCCGTCGATCCGGGCCGGGCCGATCGGCGAGTGGGGCGGGGACCGTCCGACCACTCGGCTCGTGTTCATCGGCCGGGATTTCGACGCCGATAGGCTGGCGACGGAACTCGATGACTGCCTGGCGACCGACGTCGAGCGTACTGC
Source organism: Salinirubellus litoreus (assembly GCF_037335815.1). Classification (NCBI taxonomy): domain Archaea; kingdom Methanobacteriati; phylum Methanobacteriota; class Halobacteria; order Halobacteriales; family Natronomonadaceae; genus Salinirubellus; species Salinirubellus litoreus. The sequence goes on from NZ_CP147841.1 coordinate 3,383,359, forward strand.
GGATCGGTCACCGGCGAACGATCCGTTCCCGCGGGAGGGTTAGAGGACCTCCTCGCGGAGCTCCTCCCACGACTCGTGGAAGCCGTAAGTCGACTCGCTCTCGTCGACGATGACCTCGCCGTAGACGTCGTCGTACTCCAGAAGCGTCGTCCAGCCGTCGTGGAAATTGTAGTTACAGTACTGACACATAGGGTCGAGTATCGACGGAGGGAAATAATCCTTCGGGTGCCCGGTCCTGGTCGTCGTACCCTCAGGGCTCCAGAAGGACCTTGATGACGCCCTCCTCACGATTATCGAACCGTTCGTACATCTCCGGAGCCGCCTCGAGGTCGACTCGATGGGAGACGACCCAGCTCGGGTCGGCCCTCCCCTCGCTGATGAGATCACGTAGCTGGCGGTTGTACTCTTTGACGTTACACTGGCCGGTGCCGAGCCGCTGTCCCTTCTCGAACAGCAGCCCGAAGTCGATGCCGAGCCGGCCCTGTGCGGCCATCTCGTCGGGGGCTCCGGGATCCTCGGGGACGTATAGCCCGGGGATGCCGAGTTCGCCGGTCGGTCGGACCGTCCGTATGAGGTTGTTCAGCACGATCGCGGGGTTCTCTCGGGCCGGGTCGTAGGCGTCGTCGGCCTCCTTGGCCGGGTCGACGGCCTGATATCCGACCGCATCGACGCCTTTGTCGACGCCGCTGCCGTGTTCGTCCTTGATCTGCTCGACGGGATCTGCCTCCTCGAAGTTGATCACGTGGGCGTCGCAGTGCTCCTCGGCGAGTTCGAGCCGACTGGGAACTCGATCGACGACGTAAATCTCCGAGGCACCCTTGACCTTGGCGCTGTAGGCGGCCATCAGCCCGACCGGCCCCGCCCCGTAGACCGCGACGGACTCCCCCGGCTGGAGGTTGGCTAGCTCCGTCCCATGCCAGCCCGTCGGGAAGATGTCCGCCAGCAGTGCGAATGCGTCCTCGTGCTCGTCGCCCGGTGGGAGCTTCAGAGCGTTGAAATCGGCGTACGGGATGCGGAGCCTCTCGGCCTGACCGCCCTTGTACGGACCCATGGCGACGTACCCGTAGGCTCCCCCGGCGAACCCGGGGTTGACGTTCGTGCAGAACCCGGTGTAGCCGTTCTCGCAGTTCCGGCAGAACCCGCAGGCGACGTTGAACGGTGCCACGACCCGGTCACCCTCCTCCAGGGTCGACACCGCGTCGCCGACCTCCGAGACGGTACCCATGTTCTCGTGGCCGAATACGATCCCCGGTTCTGCGGCCGTCCGACCCTCGTACATGTGGAGGTCCGACCCACAGATACACGTCGTCGTGATGTCGATGATGACGTCGTTGGGGTGTTGGATCGTCGGTTCGTCCACGTCCTCGATTGCGACCTCGTGTGGACCCTGGTAGACAACGGCTTGCATCGACATCCGTCTCACCCCCTGAGCTCCTCCCACCGCTGGACACCTTCCTCGGCGACCTCCATGTCCTGCTCGACGGCCCCGCCGGAGACGCCGAAGGCACCGATGACGTTCTCACCCCCGTCCATCAGCGGGTACCCGCCGCCGAAGATCACGATCCGGCTGTCGTCGGTGGTCTGGAGCCCGTACAGGGAGTTGCCGGGCTGTGACGGTTCGGCCAGCTCGTGGGTCGGCATGTCCAGCGCCGCCGCCGTGTACGCCTTGTTCCGGGAGATCGAGACGGACGCCAGCCACGCGTCGTCCATCCGGTGCTGGGCGATCAGGTTTCCTTCGCTGTTTGCGACCGTGATGACCATCGGGTTATCGATCTCCTCGGCCTTCCGTTCGGCCGCATCGATCAGTTCCTTCGCCGTGTCGAGATTGATTGAATCGACCATGACACAGTTAGTTAACGGCGATCCCAGAACTATTAAACTTCCCCAGGTGGAGATATTTATTCCCCAGTGATCGTTTCGATCGCCATTATGCGGGAGACGGTCCAGGCGTCAGCGAGAACGCCCCTAATCGCCGAGCGGCGATGAAGGGGGCGACTCAGCCGGGAGCGTGTCCAGTGGTCGGGACTCATCGCCTCATCGGGACCGACATCGTGTACCCATGGTACTGGATTACAGAAGCGCTCCCCTCGAGTCGGACGAGTCGCTTCCGAGCACTGCTCTGTGGCCGTATCGGAGCGACCGGGGTCGGACCCGAGTTCGACGCGAGCGGTAGATGGGGTTGACCAATGTACGGCGCCACTCGAGCGCGGAGTACTGTGCGAAGCGTACTGGTCACTGGCTGTACTCTTCTTCTACTGTCCTGGCGATGTCGTCCGGATCGATGCCACGGGCGCGAAGTTCCTCCTCGACACGCCCCATCCGGTGGACCGTCCGCTCGTCGAAACCCCGTCGACGGAGATCACGGCTCAGACGCAGGTACCTTTGGACCAAGCGCCCGTCGGCCCAGCACTGCGGCCGTTCGTCGTCGCTGACGGAGTCTATCTCTTCGCCGTCCGTGGTGAAGTCGTTGGAGCGCATTCGTGGGGGTCTCTCGGTGTACAATCGGCCGTTGCTCCGCTCCTCGTTCCACCGGGGCGATTCGGTGACGGAACGTGAGGGCTCACGTTCGGTGTCGTCTGTCCGGCCAGAGGCCGTGAAGGTGCTCGTTGTGTCGACGAGCATGGATACGAGTGTGCGAACACGGTCGACCGCGATTCCGTTCGCTCACTCGAGCGGTCGACCAGCGCCGAGTCGTGGGGCAACTACTCGGGACCATCGTTAGCTCTCCGAGGAGCGGTGTGACTGCCGGTACTCGTGGAACAGTTCCGCATCGTCGGGCAGTTCCTCGTCGACAGGTCGTGCGACGCGGGTCGTCGTGAGGAAGTGGCGGTAGGTCAGGTTCTCGTCGAGCTGATTACCACCCCACACGCCGGCACCGAGACTCACTGTCGTATCCAGCCCGTTTCCGTAGCCGGGGAGACCGAGCCCACCGGGCTGGTTCACGACGGCACGGCAGACGTCCACCTCGCGGGCGACCCGTTCGATGCGATCGTCACGTTCGGTGTGGAGCACGCAGGAGTGACCAGCACCCTCGACTTCGAGGATCCGGTTCGCACGGGCGACCAAGTCCGTGAACCCGCGGCCGACGTAGACTGTGAGAACCGGTGCGAGCTTCTCGCGGGCGAACGCCGGTCGGTCGACGTGGGTTCCGCCACGGAGAACGAGGAATTCGGTGCTTTTGTCCGCGTCGATTCCGGCAGTGTCGGCGATATCGGTCGCCGACTGGGCCACGAGTTCCTTGGTCCGGTGGCCGTCCTCGAACAGCGCGGTCACGACGGCCGCGGACTCGTCGTACGAACAGACGTATCCACCCTGTTCGCGGAGCCCTTCGAACACCCCGTCCCTTACCCTTTCGTCGACGACAAGGTTGCTCTCGCTCGTACATATCGCGCCGTTGTCGAACGCGGCGCCGGTCGCGAGCGCAGCCGCTGCGGTTTCCACGTCGGCCGTCTCATCGACGAGGGCCGTCGCGTTGCCAGCTCCGACGCAGTAATTGGGCGTCCCCGACGTCTCCCCGGCCCGGACGTTCCGTATTGATCCCGTGACATGAGCGAAGTCGGCCATCTCGAGTAGTTCGTACGCTTTCTCCCGGGTGATCGGACGATCAAGCAGTTGGACGAGGTCCTGCGGCGCGTCTACCCGAGCCAGCTCCGCTCGGACGTACGAAACCGTGCGCTCGGCGGTTTCGACGGCCATCGGTGGCGGGGAGAGGACTATACTGTTTCGGCCCTTCAGGGCCATCATCGACAGGAACGCCGCCGTCGAAGCGGGATTCGTTGATGGGATCAGGGCTCCGATGACGCCGACCGGCTTGATTACTTCGACCACGCCAGGGCGATCATTTTCGATCCGTCCGACCGATGGCTCTCCAAGAGTCTCAGCGAGGGCATTACGGATGAGCCGCTGGAGCTTTTCGCGAGTTCCCTGTTGGGTCCCGATCCCAGTTTCGCGCGCACAGCACGCCGTCAGATCCGTACAGCAGTCCTCCCGGAGGACTCCCCACGCGACTGCTCTAACCAGTTCGTCCACCGCATCTTGGTCGTATCCTGCGATTGCCGACATTGCGTCCCGACTGGCAGCTATCCGCTCCGAGACCTGGGGCTTCGGATCCTGACTGCCCGTCTCAACGGAGGTCACTCGCACCACCCCCCTCGCTTCCTCTACTCGAATTGCATCCGGGCGCCCGGAGTGTATCGACCGAATCGGTCAGCGTACTGTTGCGTGGAAGCAGCATCTCGGCTACACCGGGATCGGAACTCGGGACAGCAACCACATCTACGAGCGACACCTTCCTCGACGGATCGGTATTGGGCGTTCCAAACGCCGTATAGGACGGCTGGGTGCGCTCTGCTAGCATACATCACATAAAATTCGTCAAATAGATAAATATTTTATTCAGGGAATTTTTTAAAAGAATTTCTATAATTATTGTATGTGTCAGACAGTCGGCGATGTAATCGATGGGCAAAACGCTGAGAGGTGGGTGAACGCTACCCCTTGATAGATGCGACCGCTCTTCGATGAAGGATCGGCGTTGTAGCCGTTCGGTCATCCGATCCTCCAAACCTCAGGCCGGTGTCGGTAGAGCCTCGGTGTGTTCCCAGATTTGCGCGACTCGGTGTTCGCTCCGGAGGTGCGGACGCTACAGGGTTTCGAAGGGAAGAAGTGATAATCAGTCCCTTCCAAAGAGCGTTCTCAGCGACTGACAGAGAGAAACCTCCACCGGGTTCTCCAGCGAACAGAAACTACGACCCGGATCAGGTCCGGTCGAGACGCCCCCCGCTCGGACGCCACTACGGAGCCCACCAAGCTGAGATGGATGCACCATCAGGAGCGGAGAAGGGAAGATCGCGATATTGCTGGATCGAGCTACCGTCGTGGTCGAGGTAGCTGAGGGGAAAGAGTGCCAAGGCCTATTGACGGGGGCGAGCGTCTCCCCGACATGGACGGCCACGAGCCGGTCGCCCGGTCGGTCGCCGTCGAGCGACTGCTCGGGCTTCGCGAGGGCGCGAGCGCCGGTCCGAGCGAGCGGGTCGACCTCACAGCGGTAGCCGGGCGGACCCTCGCCGAACCGGTCGCCTCGCCGGGGGACGTCCCCCGGCACGACCACGCGACGATGGACGGGTACGCCGTCGCGGCGGACGCGGAGTACCCCCCTGGAGGTCGTCGGCGAGGTGTTCCCCGAGGACGACCCCCCCCGAGATCGGTCGCGGGGAGGTGGTCGCGGTGGCGACGGGCGCACCGCTGCCCGCGAACGCCGACGCAGTGCTGATGCGCGAGGACGCAACCGTCGAGGACGGGACGCTATCGGGACCTTCGCTCGACCCGGGAACGAACGTCTACCCGGCGGGGGCGACCGCAGGTGCGAGAGAGCGGCTGTTCGAGGCGGGCCGGACGCTCGCGCCGCGGCACGCCGTCCTGCTCAGGGACGTCGGTATCGGGACGGTCACGGTGCGTCGACCGCTGGAGGTCGGGGTCGTCGCCACCGGGACCGAGATCCACGAGGGTCGCCAGCCAGACCGGGACTCGGAGATGCTCTGTAACCTGCTCGGCCGGTGGGGACACGATCCGACGATCACCGATCCGGTCCCCGACGACGCGGCGACCGTCCGGGAGGCGATAGCGACCGCGGTCGCCGAGCACGACGCCGTCGTCACCACCGGGGGAACCAGCGTCGGCCGCGCCGACCACGTCGTCGGTACGCTCCTCGATCACGACGTCCTGTTCCGTGGGGTCACGCTCCGGCCCGGTCGCCCGGTGACGGTCGCGTCGGTCGACGGGACGCCCATCCTCGCGCTCCCCGGCAAGCCGGTCGCGGCGCACGCGGCAGCGACGCTCGTCTGCCGGTCGTTCTTCGTCGGCGAGCACCGCCTCCCGACGGTCGATGCCCGCGCCGCCTCGCGCCTGACCGTCCCCGACGAGAACGTGGAGTTCGCGGTCCCCGTGACGCTCGACGGCGAAGGGGCGACACCACTGGGACACGCCGACTCCGCGCTGTCGCTGTACGGCGAGCGGTTCGCCCCCGGCCGCGTCTCGTCGAGCACCCGCGTCACGCTCGCCGACGGTCTCGTCCTCACCGCGGAGGGGTTCGACGCGGGCGAGCAGGTGTCGGTGATCCCCTACGGGGTGGTGGAGTGACCGACGACGAGCGAGAGCTCCCGAGCTACGACCACGAGGCGGTGGGCGAGGCCCTCGCCGGGGTCGAAGGGGAACGGCGGGTCGTCGGCGTCCTGCTCGCCGGCGGGACGAGTTCGCGCTTCGGCGAGGCGAACAAGCTCCTCGCGGAACTCGACGGCGAGTCGCTGCTGAGACACGCCACACGGACCCTCTTCGACGCCGGCCTCCCGGACGTCGTCGCCGTCCTCGGGTACGAGGCCGAGGCCGTCGCGTCGGCGCTGGACGGCCTCGACGTCCGGATCGTCCGGAACCCGGACTACGAGGAGGGCCTCTCGACGTCCGTCGCCAGGGGAGTGGAGGCCGCACGGGACGCCGGGGCCGACGCCGCGCTGTTCCTCCCCGGAGACATGCCGGCGGTCGATCCGGCCACCGTGACGCTGCTCGCGGACGCCTACCGCGCGGGGCTCGGTACGGCGCTCGCGGCCGCCTACGGGGGGCGGCGCGGGAACCCGGTCCTGTTCGACGCCGCGCACTTCGACGCGCTGCTGGCAGTGGAGGGCGACACGGGCGGCCGGTCGGTCCTGCTCGGGAGCGACGACGGGGCGCTCGTCGAGACCGGAGACCCGGGAGTCGTCGAGGACGTCGACACGACCGGGGACCTGCGACGGCGACAGTGAGCTACGGCCCCCGGGCACCGGTGGCTCGCTCGTTCGGGCGGGTGCGTGCCGACCGAGTGCGACGCCACACGGGGATCGTCGTCCCGAGCGGTCGGCAGGGTGAACGGACACGGCTCGGCCCGCGAACGCCACCGTAGGGGCTGGCGAGCGGAGAGGACCCGGGGAGGGCGAACCATTTTTCATGTGGTGGGGTGTTTGGTTCCACAACACATGCGCCGAAGTATCACGCGGATCAGGACGAGCGGAGACGAGGACTCGAACTGATCGGATGTCCTTCGAGACCATCGAGGGCGGCGACGCCGTCCCGAGCGAACTCGTCGGCTCGGCCGTCCAGCGCCGTGAGGACCCCCACCTCATCACCGGGGACGCCGAGTACACCGACGACCTCCAGTATCAGGGCGAGGTCCACCTCGCGCTGCTGGGCAGCCAGTACGGCCACGCACGGGTGAACTCGATCGACACGAGCGCCGCCGAGGCGATGGACGGCGTGCTCGCGACCGTCACGTGGGAGGACGTCGAGGCCTCCGACGCGCCCGGCTACATGCGCGTGGACAACCCGGCCGGGTCGGAGGAGTCCGACACCGACACCGGTGCGACCGCCCCCGACCACCCGCTGCTGGTCGACGAGAAGGTCACCTATCAGGGCCAGCCCGTCGCGGCCGTCGTCGCGGAGGACCGCTACGTCGCCCACGACGCCGTCGGGGCCGTCGACGTCGACTACGACCGCCTCGACGCCGTCACCGATCCCGTGGAGGCCCTGGAGGAGGGAGCCCCGCAGATCCACGATATCGCCGAGGGGAACGTCGCGTTCGACTGGGACACCGGCGACGAGGCGGCGGCCGAGGAGGCCCTGGAGAGCGCGGACAACGTCGTCGAGTTCGACCTCGAGATCAACCGGGTTAGCCCGACGGCGATGGAGCCCCGGACGGCGGTGGCGCAGTACCGCGCCTCCGACGACGAGCTGTTCGTCGAGATGTCCACGCAGAACCCACACCAGGTCCAGGCGGACCTCTCGAAGACGCTCGGGCTCCCCGACCACCGCATCCGGGTGCGTCCCCCGGACGTCGGCGGCGGGTTCGGCGCGAAGCTCTTCCCCTACACCGGTCACCTGCTCGCGGGCTGGTGTGCGATGGAGCTCGAACGGCCGGTGAAGTGGGTCGCCCCCCGGACCGAGGACTTCCAGACGATGGTCCACGCCCGCCACCACCTCGTCAGCGCGAGGGCGGCGGTCGACGACGACGGTACCCTCCGCGGGTTCCACGCCGACACGACCGTTCCGGTCGGCGGGATCCTCGCCCCCGGCGGATCGGGCGTTCCCACGAACCTCGGCGTGATGGCCAACGGCCAGTACGACGTCCCGGGGGCGTACGTCCACACCACGGGGGTGTTCACCAACACCGCGCCGACGTCGGCTTACAGGGGCGCGGGTCGGCCGGAGGCGACGTACTTCATCGAGCGGCTGGTCGACACCGTCGCCCGCGAACTGGACATGGACCCCGCGGAGTTCCGCCGGAAGAACTTCATCGACCCGGAGGACTTCCCGTTCGAGTCGGGGCTCGGGCGGACCTACGACTCGGGTGACTACGAGAAGACCCTCGACCGGGCCATGGAGATGGTCGACTACGAGGGGTTCCGCGAGCGCCAGGCCGAGGCCCGCGAGGAGGGCCGCTACCTCGGTCTCGGACTGTCGTGTTACGTCGAGGCCTGCGGGGCCGCCCCGGGGATGTTCGAGACCGGCGACGTCCACGTCCGACCCTCCGGCACGGTCGTCGTCCGGATCGGCACGGCCGAGATCGGGACGGGCCACAAGACGGCTTACACGCAGATCGTCGCGAACACCCTCGGCGTACCGTTCGAGGACGTCGAGATCCTGGAGGGGGACACCGCGGAGGTCTCGGAGGGGGGCGGCACGGCCGGGAGCCGGGCCGTCCCCGTCGGCGGCGGCGCGCTCAGGGAGAGCTCCGGGAAGGTGCTGGAGAAGGCCCGCGAGATCGCCGGCCACCGGCTGGAGGTGAGCGAGGCCGACCTGGAGTTCGAGGACGGCGAGTTCTCGGTGACGGGTGCCCCGAGCCGGTCGATCACCATCCAGGAGGTCGCCGAGGTCGCCTACGAGGGGGCCGACGAACTCCCCGACGGGATGGAGCCGGGGCTGGAAGCCACCACGTACTTCGACCCCTCGAACTACACGTTCCCGTTCGGCACTCATATCGCGATCGTGGAGGTGGATCCCGACTCGGGGGAGATCGCGTTCGAACGCTACGTCGCCGTCGACGACGTCGGCACGCAGATCAACCCGAAGATCGTCGAGGGGCAGATCCACGGGGGCGTCGCCCAGGGGGTCGGCCAGGCCCTCTACGAGGAGGCCGTCTACGACGACAACGGCAACCTCCTGACGGGGTCGCTCCAGGACTACGCGATGCCCAAGGCGATGTACATTCCCGAGATGGAGTGGGACTCGACGGTCACCGAGAGCCCCGTCAACCCGCTCGGGGCGAAGGGCGTCGGCGAGGCCGGCGCGATCGGCGCACCGCCCGCCGTCGTGAACGCCGTCGTCGACGCGATCGCACCGCTCGGCGTCAGGACGCTCGACACGCCGCTCTTCCCGGAGAAGGTCTGGCGGGCGATCGACGAGGCGGACTGACCGCCGGGTACGCTCCGATTCGACGGGGCTCAGCCCCGGATGTCCTCCAGGGTGACATCGCCACGGCCGACCGCGACACGGAGCCGCTCCTCGCCGGAGAGTTCGTCCCAGTCGTCCGGTCGCTCGGCTTCGGGGACCCGCTCGGTGAGTTCGAGGAGATCCTCGCGGAGGAAGTGGACGAACCCGCAGCCGTTCTCGCAGGTCCGGACCACCGACGGGACGCGGAAGTCGCGTTCGGTCGTCGACCCGCAGACCGGACAGACGTACGTCTCCGTCACCGCTCTCTGCGACCTGTGGATCGCGCGCTTGGCCCGGTCCGGGTAGTCACGCCGCGATGCCGTCCTCGGCCTCGAGCAGTTCGTGGTACCGGTTCCGGATGGTGACCTCCGAGATGTTCGCGACGTCTGACACCTCGCTCTGGGTCACCTTCTCGTTGGTCAGCAGCGCGGCCGCGTACACCGCCGCCGCCGCCAGCCCCACCGGGGACTTCCCGGAGTGGATGCCCGCCTCCTTGGCGGAGGAGAGCAGTTCGCGGGCGCGGCGTTCGGACTCGTCGGAGAGGTCGAGGTCGCTGGCGAACCGCGGGACGTAGCTCTCGGGGTCGGCGGGCCTGATCTCCAGGCCCAGCTCGCGAACCACGTACCGGTACGTGCGGGCGATCTCGTCCTTCTCGACGCGGGAGACACCCGTGATCTCGTCGAGCGAGCGGGGCGTTCCGGCCTGCCGGGCCGCCGCGTAGAGGCTGGCCGTCGAGACCCCCTCGATCGAGCGGCCGGGTAGCAGGTCCTCGTCGAGTGCGCGCCGGTAGATGACGCTGGCGGTCTCCCGGACGTTCTCGGGGAGTCCGAGCGCGCTCGCCATCCGGTCGATCTCGCCCAGCGCCTGTTTCAGGTTGCGCTCTTTCGAGTCACGGGTGCGGAACCGCTCGTTCCAGGTGCGCAGCCGCTGCATCTTCTGGCGCTGCCGGTTCGACAGCTGGCGGCCGTAGGCGTCCTTGTCCTGCCAGCCGATGTTCGTCGACAGCCCCTTGTCGTGCATCATGTTCGTCGTCGGCGCGCCGACACGGGACTTCTCGTCCTTCTCCTTCGAGTCGAAGGCGCGCCACTCGGGGCCGCGGTCGATCTCGTCCTCCTCGACGACGAGCCCGCAGTCGACACAGACCGTCTCGCCGTGCTCGGCGTCGTTCCTGAGCCGGCCGCCGCACTCCGGACAGGTCAGTTCTTCGGTCTCTTCCTCCTCGGGGTCGGTCCGTTCGGACTCGCCTCGCTCGCGCTGGAGTCGCCTGACGTTGGTGTCTGACATTGTGTGTGAAAGGGGGCGGACTGGGGGTTCCGCGGGGTAAAATCCGCTCGTATCCATCACAAGGAGTCCGAACGACTTAAATTCTTCGACACGTCCCCTAATAGTCTTTCCTGCACGATTTCGCCACGATAATGTCAAATTAGATACTGTCGGCGGTGAGGTCCCAGGGTCGATGACGGCCGTCGTCTCCCTACGGTGGCCATCCGAAATCCTTACCGCCGGCCCGGGCGGGTGTCCGTGTATGCCAGACCGCGTGGACGACGCGGAGGTCCGCCACGTCGCGGGCCTCGCCCGGGTCGACCTCGACGACGAGGAGGTCGAGCTGTTCGCCGAGCAGTTCGCCGACATCCTCGAGTACTTCGACGCCCTCGACGACGTCCCTGAGGTCGAGTCCGACGAGGAGCTAGACAACGTGATGCGCCCCGACGAGGTCCACGATGGGCTCACCCAGGAGGAGGCGCTCCGGAACGCCCCGGAGACCGAGGACGGCTACTTCAAGGGACCGAGGGTCGGCTGATGGCGGATCTCAACGCGTTCGTCACCCGTGAGGAGATCCCCTCCACCGAGGAGGGCCCGCTCTCGGGACGAACCGTCGCGGTCAAGGACAACATCTCCACCGAAGGGGTGCGGACCACCTGCGGGTCGAACATGCTCGCGGACTACGTCCCGCCCTACGACGCGACGGTCGTCGAGCGCCTGCGCGAGGCGGGCGCGACCGTCGTCGGCAAGACGAACATGGACGAGTTCGGCATGGGCACGACGACGGAGACGTCAGCGTTCGGACCCACGGAGAACCCCGCCGCACCCGGTCGGGTCCCGGGAGGCTCCTCGGGCGGGTCGGCGGCGGCCGTCGCCTCGGGTGAGGCGGATCTCGCGCTCGGGACGGACACGGGCGGGTCGATACGGTGTCCGGCCGCGTTCTGTGGCGTCGTCGGCATCAAACCCACCTACGGGCTCGTCTCGCGCTACGGACTCGTCGCCTACGCCAACTCGCTCGAACAGATCGGCCCTATCGCGCCGACGGTCGAGGAGGCCGCCGAACTGCTCGAAGTGATCTCCGGGCCGGACGACCGGGACGCGACGACCCGCGAGGAGGGTGGGCGTGCGGACTACTCCGGTGCGGCCGACGGCGACGTGGACGGTCTCGATATCGGCGTCGCCCCGGAGCTCGTCGAGGGGGCCGACGAGGGCGTCGTCGAGGCGTTCCGCGCCGCCGTCGACGACCTCGAATCGCGGGGCGCGACCGTCCACGAGGTCTCGCTCCCGTCGGTCGAGACGGCCGTTCAGGCCTACTACGTCATCGCCATGTCCGAGGCCTCCTCCAACCTCGCCCGGTTCGACGGCGTGCGTTACGGCGTCTCCGGTGGGTACGACGGCGACTGGAACGAGTCGTTCGCCGCCTCCCGCGAGGAGGGGTTCGGCGCGGAGGTCAAGCGCCGGATCCTCCTCGGGACGTACGCGCTCTCGGCCGGATACCACGACAGGTACTACGCGAAGGCCCAGGACGCCCGGGCGTGGGTGAAACGCGACTTCGACGAGGCGTTCGAGGACGTCGACGTCGTCGCCTCGCCGACGATGCCCGTCCCGCCGTTCGAGATGGGCGAGAGCCTCGACGACCCGCTCACGATGTACCTCGCGGACGCCAACACGGTCCCCATCAACCTCGCCGATCTCCCGGCGATCTCGGTTCCGGTGGGCGAGACCGACGGCCTCCCGGTGGGACTCCAGCTCGTCGCCCCGGCGTTCGACGAGCGCACGCTCGTCCGGGCCGGGTCGGCGCTGGCCTGATCGGTCACCGCCAGCGAACGGCCGGACGGGCCGAACGCGCGGCTGACGGGGACGCGAAGCGCGTGACCCCGGCTGCGGGCTCCGCCCCACCGAGGCGTGGTTCACCGGATACTGACAGAGCTGTTTCAGTGCCCGAGAACGCTCGTGTGTGTTCATGCTTCCGGACGGCGACCCTTCGACCGGACCGACGATGACGGAGGGACGAGGGGGAGTCGGGCGGGAGACGGGGAGGAGCGGCGGCCGGGACGGGAGCGCGCGAGCGCTGACACCGGTCCTCGGTGTCGTCCTCCTGGTCGCGATCGCACTCCTCATGAGCGCGATCGTCGCGTCGATGGGATTCGGTTTCATCGACCACCTGGTCGACCCCGCAGGGATCGCCGGCCTCGGGCAGTCCGTCGAGGTCACCGTCGGGGAGGACGAGACTACCCACGCGCTCCAGGTCGTCCACCGATCGGGGGAGACGCTTCCGGTCGAGGAGCTGACGGTCGTCGTCTCGGGCGCGGGCACGACGACCCGGACCGCAGTCCCGCCGACGGGTGACCTCGCCGACGGCCAGTGGTCGGCCGGCGAACGGGTGTCGCTCGCGCTCGACGCCGATACCGTCTGTGCCGGCGACCCCGACTCGGTGGAGGTCCGACTCGTCCAGCGGACGAGTCCGGATCGGAGCCAGGTCATCAGCTCACGGACTGTCCCCGTCCGGCCGGGCCAGTTCGTCATCACGGAGGGGTCAGTCGAACCGACGGTCGACTACTCCGCGGCGGTGGAGCTTCTCGGAACGGCGTTCACCTACGGAGCCGGCGGCCCGGACATCCCGGTCACCGTGGAGGTTGCCGTCGGGGACGACACAGACGAGCCATGGCCGGGGAACGTCAACGACGGGGGAATCCACGGGCGACCACGTACGCCGACCGGACTGCCGGCGAGCGGATCGTCGTGACGGCGGAGGGGCAGTCGTACGGTGGTTACGCCGGCCACGAGGTGAACTCGAAGGACGACGAGGGGACGTACGTCCACGTCCTCCGGGACGGGTCGGAGGCACCCGACGTCGAGGGGTTCGGCGACCAGGAGGACGCCGCGGAGTTCGTCGCGGACTACGTCGATGACGGGGAGATCGTCCTCGACGACAACCAGGCGATCTACCTGTTCGAGCTGAGCCACTCGACCGAGGGCTCGGGAGCCGACTTCCAGGACGCCGTCGTGCTCGTCTCGCTGGAAACGGAGTCGAGCGCCATCACCGTAGACGAGAACGGCGAGGGCGAGAGCGTCATCCTGTGCCCGGCCGAGGCCTGAGCGGCCGGGGGTCCGGAGTCGGGGGCGCGGCGTTCCCGATCGCGGATCCGGGTGCCCGAAGGCGCTCCGTCCGGGCGACTCAGAGGTCCTCGACGATCTCGCCGAAGTGGTCAGTCGAGGTTATCTCCATCGTCTGTGCGTCCAGCCCGTGCCGTTCGAGGGTGACGCCGGCCTTGAAGGCGACATCGGTCGTCGGGGCCTCGAAGATCACGGCGAAGTCGATCTCGCCGAGCACCGCGTACGTGTCCTCGAGCGTCGCGTCCAGGCCGTGGAACTCCTCGCGGATCTCCCCCCAGATCCGCGTCAGGTCCTGGACGTTCTGGACGTCGGCGTCTTCGACGGTCACCAGGGTGAGGAACTTCGTGAACGAGTCGTCGTTGTTCAGGGACATGGTGGGGTTCTACTTGTGTCGTCGTCGGTCAGTGCGTCTCGTCGGGCGGCCCCGGTCAGAACGAGAGCTCGTACTCCCGGGCGGGCGTCCGCGAGCGGTCGTCGTAGTGCTTGCGTCCCACGTGTCGCTCGTCGAGGTTCGCCAGCACCGAGTCGTGTAGCTCCCGACTCGAACGGTACGTCGTCTCCTCGTCGCGCTCCAGTACCGTCGACAGCTCGACCGGCTCGCCGTTCGGCGGATCGAGGCGGACGTTCTCCAGGAGAACTGCCGCTCGATCGGTCTCCAGGGGGAACGTACACTCCTCGTCGAGGCGGTCACGGAGTTCGGGGAGACGCATGCACCCCGTTCTCACGGCGTTCGGATCATGGATGCTACGCTTGCATATGACGGACTCAGTGCGCGCGAGGGTTCGAGGCGACCGTCGGCGAACGCTCGCCGGCACGCCGGCGACGGGAAACCCCTAAACCCGGCGACTCCCCACGACCGGGTATGGAGTGGAGGCTCTTCGCCAACCTCGCCGAGACGGCCGGGACCAAGCGGGTGGAGGTCGACGCCGGTCCCGGGGACACCTTCCGTGACGCGTTCGAACAGCTCCTCGAGACCCATCCCGAACTCCGGGAGGAGGTGCTCGACGAGGCGGGAGAACTCCGCGAGCACATCCGCGTCCTCCGGAACGAGCGGAACCCGTTCGTCAGCCACGAGGGCTACGACACGGTGCTCGAGGAGGGGGACACGCTCGCGCTGTTCCCGCCGGTCAGCGGCGGGTAGTCCCGGACGGGCGGCCGGGCCCGACCGCGTGCATCAGTAGTTCGGGCTCGTTCACCGCCCCCTCCAACCCGCCGACCAGCGCCTCCCCGAACAGCCCATCGGACTCCGAGACGACGTCGTCGGTCGCCGCTTCGTAGACCTCGATCACCCGATCTACGTCCTCGGCCTCCATGTACCACAGCAGGTAGTCCGTCCCGTTCACCTCCTCGACGAACAGCGACTCGGTGTACATCCCCTCACGCCCGAGCAGGTCGAGTACCTCCGCCTCGCGGTCGCGCGTCCCTTTCAGAAACTCGCGGAGCTCCGCCGTCTTCCCCTCGGCGATCTCGCACCGCAACAGGATCACGTCCATATCTCCGAAGGGGGCAGGGAGCGTCCTGGTCGTTCCGTCGAACTGTCTAGGGGATTCAACTGAAGTCCGACGGAACGGTTGCCCGTGCGGTTCGTCCGACTTACCCTCTCGCGTCCACCGGATGACCGTCATCCGGTACAGACGTTCGTGGAGACGTCCAACGCGGTCGACCGCGAGCGCAACCTCGGCGTGGCCGACCTGCCGGGCGAGCACTGGGCCCACCTCTCGCACGTCGAGGGTGACATCGCGGCCTTCCGGGAGGTGCTCGCCCGCGCCGACACCGTCGAATCGTTCGACCTGACCTCGGTGATGGAGGGATCGTTCTTCGCCTACGTGGTATACCGGATGCGGCCGATCGACGAGGCGTTCCTCGAAGCGTTCGACGATCACGGTGTCGTCGTCGTGATGCCCGTCGAGGTGGGTCGCGGAGGGTCGACGTTCACGCTCGTCGGTCCGGACGACGCGCTTGGATCGCTCGTCGAGACGTTCGAGGACGAGATGGTCGTCGACGTCCGACGGGTCGGCGAGTTCGATCACTGGCACGCACCGCTGGCGGGACGGCTCACCGGCAGACAGCGCGAGGCCGTCGAGGCGGCGCTCGCGCTCGGCTACTACGCAGTCCCGCGAGAGGCGAGCCTCGATTCGGTCGCCGAGTCGCTCGACTGCGCTCCGGGGACCGCCTCGACGCTGCTCCGGCGCGCGGAACGGGTGGTGATGGAGGCCGCGGTAGGGGACTAGTCCCGCCCCGCGAGGTCCTTCGCCAGCACGAAGTCCGGCTCGTCGCCGATGCCCGCCCGCGCGTAGGCGGCGTCGGTGACGTGCCGCGGGGTCTCGGGGATCAGTACGCGCGTCCGGTCGGCACCGACCGAGGCGGCGTCCCGGGCGACGGCGGCGAACAGCCCGCGAGCGGCCGCGAGATCGGTCCAGACGCCGACGCCGTACTCGGCCCACGTCTGGACCTCGCCGTCCTCGTCCTCGCGCTCGTACTCCCTCGTTCGGTAGCTACACGCCCTGATCCGCTCGTCGTCGACCAGCGCGATACTCGCCGTCTCCTCGGCCGCCCACCGGAACCGATCGATCGAGCACTCCGAGAGGGCCCACGACTCGCCGGGGTCGAGCGTGAGTCCGCGGAGGTGGCCCGCCGCTTCCGAGCCCTGGAAGCGCGTCCACGCCGCCTCCGGGACCCCCGTGACCTCGAACGCCTCGAACTCGTCGACCGCCGCGTCGGGGTCCGGATCGGGGTGCGCCCACCGGAACTCCGTGACGGGCTCGAACCCCACCGATCGGGAGTGGCCGAGGCCGGCCTCGTTCCACGAGAACACCATGTTGCGACACACGGACGCGCCCGAATCGGCCGCCCAGTCGAACAGCCCGTTCGTGAGCCGCGGGGAGACGCCCAGCCCACGGTAGTCGGGGTTCACCCGCATCGCCTGTGCCCACGCCTCGTGTCCCGAGAGGAGCGTCACCTGGGCGATACCCGCGAGGCCCTCCGACCCGACGGGGTCGAGCACGAGCGTCCGCTGGCCCTTCCCCTCCGTCTCCATCCAGTCCTCGTAGACGTGGGGGACGTAGTCGCCGCCGCGTTCCGGCCAGGTGTCCTCGGTGAAGGCGACGACCGCCTCGCGGTCCTCGGGACGGGCACCGCGGAGTTCGAACTCGCGAGTCGGGTCGGGCGTCATCGAACGGGGGACGGGGACGCGCTCGCGGCCGGTCGGGTCGGACCAGTCACGTTCACAGCCACGGGGTCGACCGCGCCTGTATCTCGCCGGCGAGCGAGCGGCCCATCGCGTCCTCGATCGACGCCCCCTCCAGGTTCGCCAGCACCCACATCAGCTTCACGACGGCCGTCTCCGGGAGGGTGTCCTCCCCCTCGATGACCCCCGCCTCCAGGAGGTCGCGCCCGGTGTCGTACACGCGATCACAGACCCGCCCCTCCAGACACTGGGAGGTCATCACGACGGTCGTCCCGTCCTCGACGAGTTCGGCCAGCCGCGGGATGAGATCGGTGTTCACGTGGCCCAGACCGGTGCCCTCGACGACGAGCCCCGCCTTCCCCTCGTAGACGTCGAGCACGGCGGGGTCCATCCCGGGGACGAACTTGAGCAGCTCGACCTCCGTCTCCAGATCCGGGTGGACCGCGAGGTCGGCCTCGCCGCGTTCGGCGTACTCGCGGCGGAAGGACACCTCGCCGGTCGCGTAGTCGACCTTGCCCATCGGCTCGGCACCGACTGTCTCGAAGGCGTCACGGCGGGAGGTGTGGTTCTTGCGGACGCGGGTGCCGCGGTGGAGCGCACAGACGTCGTCCGAGGACGTGGCGTGCATGCAGACCATCACCTCCGCGGCGTCGGATTTGGCAGCTTCGACCGCACAGACCGCGTTCATCACGTTGTCCGAGGAGGGCCGATCGGCCGACCGCTGGCTCCCCGTGAACACCACGGGGACGGGCGTATCGAGCGCGAACGACATCGCCGACGCCGAGTACTGCATCGTGTCGGTGCCGTGCATGACGACCACCCCATCCGCGCCGGCCTCGATCTCCTCGTGGATGGCGTGCGCGAGGTCCTGCCAGATGGCTGGACGCATGTTCTCCGAGAGGATGTTGGCGACGACGCGTCCCCGGTAGTTCGCCCGACCCGCGAGGTCGGGGACCGCCCGGAGGACGTCCTCGGCGTCGAACTGTGCGGTGACCGCGCCCGTCCGGTAGTCGACCGTCGAGGCGATGGTCCCCCCGGTCGAGATGAGCGCTACCGTGGGGAGGTCGTCGTCGAACTCGATCGCGGAGGTCCCGTCGTCGTCGGCGTCCTGGGCCGACTCGACGTCGTAGACGTCGGATTCGAGGACGTCGGCGTCGGCGTCGTCGCGGGCCACGCCGACGTTGTAGCCGCCGTCGAGCTTGACGACGAACTCCTCGGGCGTCGTCGAGGGGAGGAGGACACCCTCGTAGACGGTCCCGCCCCGTTCGACGCGGACCCTGTCTCCCGGATTCATGTCCCGAGGTTCCCCGTCGCCGGACTTGAAAGCACCTATGCGTCCGGACCTCGGTCCTCCCGGATCTCCTCGACGATACTCTCCCCGGAGCCCTCACGCGAGTCCCACGACCAGTCCTCCCGGAGGCGGAGGCGACCGTCCGCGAGGCCCTCGATCCGGCTCTCGGTGTGACCCGTGGCCGTCCCGCCGTCGACCGTCACCTGCGCGTACCGCGCGGAGAGCGAATCCCCCCGTCGAACGCCGACGAGGAAGCCGAGACGGATCACGCCGCCCGAGTATCGTGCCCATATGAGGTCGTCCTCCTCTAGTAGCGTTTGGAAGTCTTTACTCACGGACGAGAGGACCGTCCCCGTCCGGCGTGTGTCATCGGTTCCAAACGCTACTATCGTGGTACTCGAAGGTCGTCGACCCGCCGACCTCGCCATCGTGGTTCTCCACCGGCCGGAACAGCCGTCCGTCGAGCGAGACGTCCGTCATGGCCCTCCCACGCGGTGGTCCGCCCTCAACCCTCCGACCCGACCGGGTCCGGGAAAGACCGATGTATCCGCGCGACCAACGGCAGGTATGAGCCAAACGGACGACCTCCTCCAGGATCTCGACCAGGAGGTGGTCGGTGACGACCTCGACGGGGACGCCGACGCCGACCGCGAGCCCGACGGACGGCGGGGAGAACGGAGCCGCGGTCGCGGCCGTATCCGGGGTCGACTCGGCGGCGTCTTCTCTCCCCGCGGGTTCCTCCTCGCGTTCGTCCTCACGCTCGGCGGGTTCCTCCTCGGGAGCGCCGTCCCGCTCGTGGGCGCGGTCCCGTTCCTGGGTGGGATCCTGGGACTCGTCGGTATCTTCGCCGCGGGCTTCCTCCTCGGGACCCTCGGCCGCCGGGGCTACCTCGAACTGCTCGTCGCGGGCGCGGCGACCGCGGGCGTCGGCCTCCTGCTCGACCAGTTCGTGCTCTCGATCGTGGCCGACCTCGCCCTGCCGCTCGCCGCCGTCGGCGCGACCGCCGGCGCGCTCGCGGCCGTCCTCGGTCACTACTTCGGCCGCGACCTCCGCGACGGGGCCACCCGTTCGCTCTGAGCGGTCTCTCGCGGGCACTCACTGACGCTCGGGCCGGACGGCTGTCGTCTCGTCTCACGCCTCGGTTATCTGCCAGCGGTCACCGTCGTGACTCACCACGTCGTAGCGCGCGAGTACCGAGAGGGCCTCCTCGACCATCTCCGGGGCCGCGTCGACCCGTCGGGAGAGCTTCGGGACGGTGTCGACCCCGTTCGCCATCGCCGAGAGGACCTCCGCGTAGAACCGGCCGTCGAGCCCGCCCCGGGTGTCGAACTCCTCGGAGAGGCGGTCCATGACGTCGGTCAGACGGCCCTGTACCCACCGCTGGGCCATCGAGAGTTCGTTCTCCAGGCTCTCGAGCCGGTCGAGTTCGGTCGCCAGCGATTCGAGCCCCTCGGGGTCACCCCCGGGCTCGGACTCCCCCGACCGGCCGACGTCGAGCGAGAGGTAGCGACACCGGTTCATATCCAGCCCCCTGGACGCGGGATAGGCGGACTTCGCGCCGAAACCGTACGGCGTGACGTTCACCTCCAGCCGGAGGTTCCGCGCGATGGAGAAGTACTTGCGGCGCTGGCTGTCGACGCGCGAGTCGACCAGCCCCGCCTCCTCGAGCTTGCGCAGGTGGTCGATGACCGCCTTCGGACTCACCCCGAGGTAGTCGGATATCTCGGTGACGTAGCACGGTTTGCGTGCGAGCAGGCGGAGGATTCGCCGACGGTTCTCGTTCCCCAACAGGTCGAGCAGCGCGGCGGAATCCATCGACGGTGGTTGGGGCCGAGCGGAAAAAAGGGTGTCTCCCCGCGACAGACCGGTCGGCGGCAGTCGACCCCGTCGCACCCGCGAACGCGAGCCGGGGCCACGTGTCGGTATCAGTTCCCCCGGTCGCTCCCACGCCCGCCGTCGCCGCCCTCGTCGGCCCCGTTCCCACGCCCGTCCCCGTCCTCGTCCTCCGAGTCGTCGTCCTGGCTCTCGTCGTTCCCGCCGGGATCACCGCGTACGGGGGGCACGTCGCTCCCCGAACGACCCTCGTCATTCCCCTGGCCGGGGGCCTCCGCGGGGTCGGCGTCGTCACCCTCGCCCTCGTTCCCGTTCTCCCCCTCCACTCCAGGGGTCTCGTCGTTTTCCGACTCGTCGTCTCCCGCGTCCCCGTTCGATCCCCCGGGAGCCCCCGGACTACTCGGTGGGGCGTCGTCGGGCCGACCGTTCTCGCCTTCGTTCACACCGCCCTCGGTGTCCTCACTTCCCTCCCCCGGATCGCGCTCGGCAGAACCGTTCCCGTTACCGTCACCCGTGTCGTCGTCGCTCCCGTTCGCCCCTTCGACGCCGTTCCCGCCGTCGGCGCGTCCGTCCCCCACCCCCCCGGAGTTCCCGCTCTCCCCGGGGGCGTCACCGTTTCCCTGACCACCGCCGTTGCCCGACGCTCTCTCGCCGTCGTCCGCCCTCTCGCCGTCGTCATCCGTCTCCTTCCCGGGCGGGCCCTCAGTCGGCCCGCCGTCCTCCCCGACGCCCTCACTGCCGGGGTCGTCGGGAGGGCCGGCGTCGGTCCCGTTCCCCCGTTCGCCGGGTGGTCCCGGTTGATCGGTCTCGGTCCCGTTCGCGGTATCGCTGCCGTTCGCCGGACCCACGTTCTCCGGTGGGCCGGCGTCCTCGGGGGGTCCGCGCTCGTCCCCCTCGTCGTCGCCGTCGGCGACACCGGTCGCGAGCTCCTCGACCCGGCCCTCGGAGATGTTCCGGGCGCTCCGCCGGAGCTCCTCGATGTCGTCAGGGTCGACGGACACGTTCTCCCGCTCGGCCGCCTCCGACACCTGATCGAGGACCCGGGCGAGGTTGCGCGCATGCGAGGCGAGCCACGCGGCCTCCGATCGTTCGCGTGCGCTCACGTTCTCGGCTTCGAGCAGTTCCTCGCGCTCCTCGCGGAGTTCGGCGATCCGCGTCATGACCTCCTGGCTCCGCTGGCGGACGAGCCGCGTACGCTGGCTCGCGTTCGACCGGTTCCACCTCGCCAGGAACATCCCGGATTCGACCTCGTTCTCGGCGTCGGCGGCCGAGGCCGACATGAACGAGGAGAGCTGCCCACCCAGAGGCGCGTCCGAACTCCCGTTCGACGCCCCGTCCGTCCCGTCGGTGTCGTTCGTCGCGTTGCCGTCCTCCGCCTGCGAGGCGGCGACGGTGACACCCGACGACGGGGAGCCCCCTGTCCCATCCGGGTGAGCCACCGGCGCACCCCCGACCGTCGCGGGCGTCGCCACGCCCGCGAGGACGACCAGGGCCACGAGCACGACGACCGACCCGACGTTCCCCTTCATCTCTCGTCACCCACTACTGGCTCCCTCCCCTAAAAAAGAGAGCTTCGTTCGATCCGTTCACGCGAGCTCGAAGACGCCCGCAGGTGCGGCGAGAGCGTTCAATCGATGTTCTGGTGCCTCCTCGTCCCTCGCGTCGGGAACGCCGCCCACGCGAGGCCGACGGCGACGACGGACAGGGCGACGGTGAGGATCGGGAGGGCGAGTCCGGGCTCGTACCGGAGGGGCGGGTGGAGCCCGAACCCGTAGTCGACGAGGTCGTTGAGAAGCGAGAGGACCAGCGCGGTCGCGAGCGCGCCGCGCGTCGTCGTCCCGTACCGGGGGATGAGGTACGCCAGGGCGACGAACCCGGCGTGGCTCAGGACCACCCCGAAGTAGCCGAACGGGTCGGGAAAGTACGCCGAGAACCCGAGGTTCAGCGCGAGCACCGTCCAGAGACCGTACTTGACGAGCCAGACGAACGCGACGGTGTGGAGGTACGCGAGCGGGAGGTTCGCCGGTGCTCGCTCGACCCCTCGACCGAGGTTCGGCAGCAGCGTCGCGAACGAGAGCGTCGCCAGCGCCGTCGCGGTCGGCGAGTCCGCGAACAGCGGCCAGAGGAACGTCGACACCTCCGCCAGTCCCCGGTCGACGTAGAACCGCAGCCCGACGAGGCTCAGGACGGCGTTCCCGAACACCAGCACCGAGAGCGAGGGTGCCGCCTCCAGGTAGTACCTCGCGTAGCGCTCCGGGATGGGGTTCACACCCCGGATGCGTGGCCGGCCCGCAAAGGCGTGTCGGGACCGCTCCCCCGGCGACCGCCGCGGCCCTCGACCGATCGTCGGCCATCGAGCCGCGCGCCCCACCGGCGTCTCCCGGACCGACGAACCCCCTGATTGCGAGTCGATAAAAGAGGTCCGGCCAACCCTTATGTGTGAGAGTGACACACAATCCATAGACGATGTTCGAGGAGTTCTCGAGCGGCTACTACCTGGGGCGGCTCTACGTCGAGCCGCACAGTGGGGATCGCGCGGTCATGCACCGCGACCAGCACGAGCGGGTCAACGAACAGCTCTACGCCGAAGGCGTCGGGGTCGAGCGACTGGACCTCCCGCTGGTGATGAAGATCGGCGGGGCGCACCTCCCGATCCACGGGGCGGACGGCGTCCCCGAGCGGACGGTCGCACTCCCCGACGAGGTGGTCGAACGGACCGGCGTCCGGAACCTCCCGGCGCTGAGCGAGGTGTTCCTCGCCAAGGCCGACCGGGCGCGACAGCTCCTCGACATCGAGTCCGAACTGCCGGGCGTGGGCGTGTAGGCACAGTCGCGCCCGCCCGTTCCCGCTCGTGGGCTGGGGGCGTTCGTCCGCGGGGGGCCGACGGTCGCGAGCGCGACTACAGGTTTAACTGCTGGCGGCCGTCTCGCCGGGTATGCTCGACGACCTGCTGGGTCGCACCGCGCTCCGCGAGCGGATCGACGAACTGGAGGAGGAGCTCCACCACCGGGAGCGGGAGCTAGAGGCCGAGCGCGAGCGCCGGCGCGAGGCCACGACCGCGCGGCAGGACGCCGAGGAGCGCGTCAACCGGCTCGAGGACCGGATCGCCGACCTCGAGGGTCGGGTCGAGGCGGACGCGAACGGGGGCGAGACCCGCGACCTCGCGTTCCGCCGGGAGGAGCGGCTCCGCGGGACCCGACTCGAATCGGTCCTCTCGCGGCTGGAGTCGTTCGACGCCGGCCCGGAGGGGGTGCTCACCGCGATGATCGACGGGACGGTCCCCGACGAACTCGCGGACCTGCTCAGCGACAGAACCCCGCTCCTCCGGCGCGCGGCGCCGTGTCTCGCGGTGGCCGACGACGCCGGCACGCTGGCGGTGGCGCTCCGGCCGCCGATCGCCCCCGACCCGTTCGTCGAGTGGGGCGCTACCCCTCGAATCGAGCAGTCGTGGTTCCTGCCCACGGGCGAGCACGCGGTCGGGATCGTCCGCGCCGACGTGTTCGCGCTCGGCCGGTTCGACGGTCCCGAGCGGGTGGGCTTCGAGGGGTTCGAGTCGGACGTGAAGGGCGATCACTCGAAGGGCGGGTTCTCGCAGGGCCGGTTCGAACGCATTCGTGACGGGCAGATCGACGACCACCTCGATCGGTGCCGGGAGGCGCTCGAATCGGTCGAGGGACCGCTCTACCTCACCGGCGAGCGTGCGGTTCTCTCGGAACTCGACGACGTGGCGCGCATCACGAAGCCGGTCGACGCCACGGGCGATCCCGAGCCCGCCCTCGACGATGCGGTCCGTGACCTCTGGACGACGACCTGTTACGGGCTCTGATACGGGTTGTTGTAGTCCTTTACCGGCGAGCACTCGAACGGGGTCCGTGATCGCCGGTAAATCGTTACAACAACCCGTATGAGCCGCCGGTCTCGCCGGCGAGACTCGCCGCTCGCCGGGCCGTTTATACACCCACCTGCTGAGGGGCCGGGTATGCAGGACGGGACGCGTATCGCGATACTCGCACACGAGAAGTTCCCCGGGCGGGCGAAGACGGCCGTCGGTCTCCTCCGGTACAGCGACCACGACGTCGTCGCGGTCCTCGACCGGGAGATCGCCGAGTCCGACCCCGACGCCCGGGTGCACGACTACCTCCCCGACGTCCAGGACGCGCCGATCCTCGGGCGGGCGGCCGACGCCCCCGAGTTCGACGTCCTCGTGGTCGGGATCGCGCCCATCGGCGGCGGGTTCGACGAATCCTGGCGGGGTGACGTCGAGACGGCCATCGAGTCCGGCGCGGACGTCTGGGCCGGCCTCCACTACTTCCTCGCCGAGGACGAGCGGATCGCGGGGATGGCCGAGGAACACGGTGTCGACGTCTGGGACGTCCGCCGTCCCCCCGAGGACCTGACGGTCGCGGAGGGGACAGCCGGCGATCTCGACGCGACCGTGGTCCTCACGGTGGGCTCGGACTGCTCGACGGGGAAGATGACCACGACGATGGAGCTCTACGAGGAAGCGCGCGACCGTGGCTGGGACGCGGGGTTCGTCCCGACGGGTCAGACGGGCGCGATGATCGCCGGCGAGGGCATCGTGATCGACCGCGCCCCCGCGGACTTCGCCGCCGGCGCGACCGAGGGGATGGTGCTCGACGCGGGTGCCGAGAACGACTACGTCTTCGTCGAGGGTCAGGGGAGCATCGTCCACCCGGCGTACTCGGCGGTCACGTGTGGTATCCTCCACGGCGCGATGCCCGACGCGATGGTGCTCACCCACGAGGCCGGACGCGAGGTCATCCACGGCTTCGAGTCGTTCTCGCTCCCCGACCCCGGGGCGCTCGTCTCGCTGTACGAAGATCTCGCCAGTTCGGTCCACGACGCGTCGATCGTCGGGGGGGCCCTGAACACGAGTGCGCTCGAACCCGCGAACGCCTCCGACGCAGTCATCGAGTACGCCGACGCCATCGACGCGCCGGCGGCCGATCCCGTCCGGGGCGAGGTCGGCCCCCTGCTCGACGCGATAGAGGAGTCGACATGACCCTCGAAGCGTCCTTCGAGCGGGTCGAACTCCCGCTCGACGTGCCGTTCGGCATCTCCCGGGGGACGACGGCCACGACCGAGAGCGTCGTGGTTCGCATCGACGACGGCGAACACGTCGGCGTCGGCGGGGCGGGCCCCTCGGCACACTACGGCGAGACCGCCGACACCGTCGAGGCGGTGCTGCCCGCGCTGTTCGAGGCGGTCCACGAGGTCGACGACCCGCTCGCGCTCGACGCGGTCCACGACCGGATGGAGGGGGTAGTGCGAAACAACCCGGCGGCGAAGGCGGCGGTCGACATCGCGCTCCACGACCTCGCGGCCAGGCGGGCCGACCTGCCGCTCTACCGCTACCTGGGTCTCGACCCCGAGCGGACGGTCACGTCGTCGTTCACGGTCGGGCTGGCCGAGGTCGCCGAGATGGGCGAGCGTGCGGAGGAAGCCGTCGAAGCGGGCTACGGGACCCTGAAGGTGAAGCTCGGTTCCGACCCGGACCGGGACCGGGAGATAATCGAGGCGATACGGGAGGCGGCCCCCGACGCGACGGTCCGGGTGGACGCGAACGAGGCGTGGACCCCCCGCGAGGCGGTCCGCAAGAGCGAGTGGCTCGCCGACCTCGGCGTCGAGTTCCTCGAACAGCCCGTCCCCGCCGAGGACCCCGAGGGGCTGAGGTTCGTCTACGAGCGGAGTTCGGTACCGATCGCGGCCGACGAGTCCTGTATCACCGCGACGGACGTTCCGGAGGTGGCCGACCGGACGGACATCGTGACGCTGAAGCTGATGAAAACAGGAGGGATCCGCCCGGCGATCGAGGCGATCCACGCGGCACGCGCGCACGGTCTGGAGGTGATGCTCGGGTGTATGCTCGAATCGAACGCCTCCATCGCGGCCGGCGCGCACCTCGCTCCCCTGCTCGACTACGCCGACCTCGACGGCTCGCTCCTGCTCGCCGAGGACCCCTACGAGGGGGTGCCGATGCCCGACGGACGACTCGACCCGACGAGGTTCGACGCGCCCGGAACGGGGGCGCGCACGGCGTCCGATCGGGAGGGGACCGACGGGTGAGCGGGACCGAACATTACCGGAAACTCGAACGGATGTTCGCGGGGACGCCCTGTAACCAGGGGCTCGACATCGACATCGACGTCGAGGAGGGGGCGGCCGAACTCCGGCTGACCGCGGAGGAGTCGATGCACCACCCGGCGGGCGGCGTCCACGGCTCCTACTACTTCAAACTGCTCGACGACGCGGCGTTCTTCGCCGCCAACTCGCTCGTCGAGGACGTCTTCCTCCTCACCACCGACTTCCACCTCTATCTCGAACGGCCGGTCTCCTCGGGCACCCTGACGGCCACCGGTGCGGTCGTCAACGACAACCCCCGGCAGACCATCGCCGAGGCGGTCTGTCACGACGAGGAGGGGAACGAACTCGCCCGCGGCTCGGGAACGTTCGCCCGGTCGAGCGTCGAACTCGGTCCCGAGATCGGTTACGACTGAGCGCCGATCCCGGGACCGGTGACCGAGGTCAGAGAGCCCGACCCCGACGCAGTAGGCGAGTTCGCCGGGAGACCGGGGTCGGGAATTCGGGACGCCGTTCGGGACTCACTCGACGACTCGGATCGATCGTTTATGTACCGGTGATCCCTGACGGACGGTCGGGGAAGGGGGGAGATGGAACGAATATCGACGAACATCAGGATGCTGGATCACCACCTGGGCGGTGGGATCCCGGTCGGGAGTATCACCGCGCTGGTCTCGCCGCCGGCGAGCCAGGTCAACCCGCTGTTCTACGCGCTGATGGGGGAGCGCTCGTGGCTCTACCTCTCGACCTATCGGTCGGAGCGCGCCGTCAGCGACGAACTGGACGAGCTGCTCTGGGGCGACGTCGACATCGAGTTCGTCGGCGTCGAGCGGCCCGCACGGCGGACCCACGAGGCGCTCCAGCGGACCGACGAGGACCGGCACGTGATCGTCGACACGATGAACCCGCTGGAGAAGATCGCCCACGAGAGCCGGTACGTCGACCTGCTGAACGGGCTCAAGGAGTACCTGCTGGACCACGACCGGGTGGCGGTCTGTCACTGTACCCGGCTCTGTGACCCGCCGCCGCTGCGCGAGTCGACGCTCACCGTCGCCGACATGGTGTGGAAGCTCGACACCACCGTCGAGAAACAGGGGATAGAGAACACCCTCATCGTGCCCAAGCACCGCTCGCGCGAGACGGTCGAGGACGTCATCAAGCTAGATCTCGGTGAGGAGGCGGCCGTCGACGCCTCGCGGAACGTCGCGTAGCCGCCGGTCGGTGGCTCCGTTCGGCAGTCCCCGCCGGTCGACGGCACTCCGGGACCCTCCGACTGCACACCCCGGTCGTAATATCCCGTCGCTAGCCGCGACACCGCCCGGGTCCGGCCGTCGGCGCGACGCGGCTGCTGACGTCCGGACCATCGGTGAGACCACCGATTACTCGGGCGAATGCCCGACGACGGCGACCCGCTCTTCGCCCGAGTGGGGCACTCCGACGGGTCCCAGTGGCCGACTGCCGGTCGTGAGGCGGGTCGGCGGTCGCCGGGCGGCAGGGGAGGAGGTGTGAGGAATTGGTGGACATGGGCAGAGATAAGTGGAGGTATAATACCTATATCTCGCAATTATACCCATATTCTACTCCGACCAAACACTTTTACGCGGAAAACATATCCGTTCACCCATGTCGAGCGCCCCGAAAGTCGACGGCCGATCGCGGCCGAAGGCCACCCTGTTCTGTCCCGGCTGTGACCACGAGAGCCACGTCGACGGCGACTGGGTGGTCCGGACGACCGCAGCACGGGTCACGACCGAGTGCCCGGACTGTGGGACCCGTATCGACGAGCGATCCCGGCGGCCGGGCCGCTCGGACGAGTGTTCCCCCTCGATCGGGCCCGCTTCGGCCCTGGGGGCCTTCGTACCGGTGAACGTCGTCATCAGGTTCCAGCGCTACGTGCTGGGCTGGTGGTCGAGACACCGGACGCGCTACGCGTCGTCCCGCTCCTCGGCATAGGACGGCAGGACCGGCACTCCGGTCAGACCGCCACGAACCCCGACCGGACCGCCCGTCCGGTGAAGGAGTGTATCGCCGTCGCAGGGTCTCAACACACTTATCCCGGCCACACGACTCCGTGATGGTATGAGCGACGTTGCGGTCACGTTACCCGACGGCTCCGTCCTCTCCGTCGAGGCGGGGTCGACGGTCGAAGACGTGGCGTACGAGATCGGCCCCGGCCTCGGACGGGACACGGTCGCGGGCGTGGTGGACGGCGAACTGGTCGACAGACACACCCCCCTCGAGGCGGACGTAGACCTCGTCATCGTCACCGACCAGTCCGACGAGTACCTCCGCGTGCTCCGTCACTCGGCGGCGCACGTCTTCGCCCAGGCGCTCCAGCGGCTCCACCCCGAGGCGAAGCTGACCATCGGTCCCGCCACCGACGAGGGGTTCTACTACGACGTCACGGGCGTCGACCTCGACCAGGAGGACCTCGCGGAGATCGAGGCCGAGATGGCCGAGATCGTCGAGGCCGACCACGAGATCGAGCGGGTCGAACGCAGTCGGGAGGAGGCGTTCGAGATCTACGAGGACAACCCCTACAAGCGCGATATACTGGAGACCGAGGCCGCGGACGAGGACCCCGTATCCTTCTACGTCCAGGACGGGTGGCAGGACCTCTGTCAGGGCCCGCACGTCGACTCGACGGGCGAGGTCGAGGCGTTCGAGCTGCTGGACATCTCGGCGGCGTACTGGCGGGGCGACGAGTCGAACGACTCGCTGACCCGCGTGTACGGGACGGCGTTCCCGAGCGAGTCCGACCTGGAGGAGTACCTCGAACGGCGCGAGCAGGCCAAGGAGCGCGACCACCGGAAGATCGGCCGCGAGATGGATCTCTTCTCGGTCCCCGATCACTCCCCGGGCTGTGTCCACTTCCACCCCAACGGGATGCGCATCCGCCGCGAACTGGAGGAGTACATCCGCGCGAAGAACGACGAGCTCGGTTACGAGGAGGTCTGGACCCCCGAGCTCAACAAGGCCGAACTCTGGAAGCCCACGGGCCACTACGACAACTTCACCGCCCAGGGCGAGATGTTCAACTGGGACCAGGACGACACGGAGTACGGCCTGAAGCCGATGAACTGCGCGAACCACGCCTACATCTACGACCGGGAGAAACACTCCTACCGGGACCTCCCGATCCGGTTCTCGGAGTTCGGCACCTGCTACCGTAACGAGCAGTCGGGCGAGCTCTCGGGGATGCTCAGGGTTCGAGGATTCACCCAGGACGACGGCCACGCGTTCGTCCGCCCGGACCAGATCCAGGGGGAGATCGTCGACGCGCTCGGCGTGATCGAGGAGATCTACGGCGACGTGGATCTGGACGTGAAGTACGTCCTCGAGACGCAGGGCGAGAACGCGGTCGGCAGCGACGAGATCTGGGAGCAGGCCACCGAGTCGCTACGGGACGCCCTCGAGAACGAGGGGCTCGAGTACGCCGTCGACGAGGGCGAGGCGGCGTTCTACGGCCCGAAGATCGGCATCAACGCCGTCGACGCCATCGGACGGGAGTGGACCGTCGGTACGGTGCAGGTCGACTTCAACATCCCCGAGCGGCTCGAACTCTCCTACGTCGGCGAGGACAACGAGGAGCACCGCCCGGTGATGCTCCACCGCGCCCTGCTCGGGTCGTTCGAGCGGTTCATGGGCGTCGTCATCGAGCACTTCAACGGCCGGTTCCCGCTCTGGCTCGCCCCCGAGCAGGTCCGCGTGCTCCCCGTCACCGACGGCAACCTCGACTACGCCGAGGAGGTAAAGCGCGAACTCGGCAGCCGGGGGTTCCGCGCGACGGTCGAGGACCGCGACCAGACCGTCGGCCGGAAGATCCGCGGGGCCCACGACGACCGCGTGCCGTACATGCTCGTCGTCGGGGACGACGAGGAGGCGGCCAACACCGTCTCCGTGCGGGACCGTCAGGAGCGCGAGCGCAAGGACGTCGACCCGTCGAGGTTCTACGACCACCTCGAAGCCGAGCGTGCGGAGAAGCGGACGACCCCGGACTTCCTGGCGGACGGATAGGAGATCGCTCCGACGTTCCGACTCCGGTGGTCGAGAGGTGACTTCGCCGTCAGTGGAGGCGTGCGGGGAACGCACGCGAGGATCGCTCGACGGCCGGGAAACCGACGAACCGACCCGTTATCGCCGTACGTTCAGACCACCTACTAATAGTTCAAAATATACTCTAGATAAAAATTATCCACGAGCTATATATACTATTGCCTGTCATTTATTGCAGTACGGTACGACGGGTCACTCACATGTCGGATCCCACGTTCACGCTGGAATGTAGCTGTGGGAGGAGCCAGGCGTTCGCCCCGAGCGCGGATCGTGTCGAGTGTGAGTGCGGTGCGGTCTACGCGGTCACGATCACGGAGCTCCGGGCCCCGGAGAGCGACACGGGGTCGTCCGCCGACGGCTGAGGTCGTCCTCGGGGCCCGTTCGTCGAGCGAGGTGCCCGGAATCCGCCCGGCGGACGGGTATGCTTGGTGGGGGCGGACGGAACCGCGTACACTCGTCCTGGACGCGGACCGCACGTTCCCTGCACGTCACGTCCATCGATCGTCTACCGACCCACACACGGGGGATCTGGAACACACGTCCCCGGGGAGCGGCGGGACTACTCGTCGGTCGAGCGGTCGGTCTGTCGGAGGATGAACGGGCCGATGGAGAGCGTCCGGCCGGTCACCGTGGCGATCCGGAGGACGTAGGCGAGGAGGATGACGAACGGCGCGACGGCGACGGCGACGACGGCGCTCACGGCGATGGCGGTGATCGGAACCCCGAGGACGTTCCCCGAGTACTGTGCGATGTCGACGAACGTCAGTGCGGCCACCGTGACGACGAGCGACGGGAGGGCCGCGGCCAGCACCGATCGCGAGAGGGAGGTGAGTTCGGACTGGAAGTAGAGCGTCTTGAAGTGCTCCCGGGCCGGCCCGAACAGCCGCAGCGCCTCGGCGAGGTCCCCGAGCGGGTCGGCGACGGGGTCGTCGTCGTCGAGTTTCGCCAGGGCCCGCCGGGCGGCGTAGAGCTTCCAGGAGTAGTTGAAGTCGAGCGCGGCCGAGACGACGTCGAACTGGCCGAACGTCGCGTCGTCGAGTTCGTCGGTGATCTGATCCGCGTTCTCCTCGGTGCTGTCGAGCAGCGTCTCGAGTTCGTCGTCCGGCTCGTCGACGACCTCACGGACGGCCCGGGCGCGCTCGGCGGCGAGTTCCACGAGCGCGAGGAGGAACGCGGAGGGCTCGGCCGGGCTGACCGGGTCACCGAGGGCGTCCGCGGTGTCGTCGCGGAACTCGAGCGCGCCCTCCATCCGCTCGCGCTGGTCGCCGGCGGCCCCGAGCTCCTGTGAGAGGACGAGCTGGTTGAGCGTCAGGACGAGCGTGACCCCGGTGATCGTCGTGCCGATGAACGGCTGGAAGGCGGTCTCGACGGCGTCCCCGGATCGGATCGCCGCGGTCGGGTTGGGAAACAGCACCGCGAAACCGACGAGACCGAAGAAGACGCCGAGCAGGAGTCCGCCCGCGACGACCTTCCGGTCGGCGTCGAACAGGACGTACGCCCAGGCCGTGCTCCGTCGCGAGCGCTCGCGCATCGTGTCAGCTGGCTCCTCGGGCATAGCGGTGGGTCGGGTCCGGGGGTGATAACCCCCCCGAGTCGGACGGACCGGGCGCGAGCGTGGAGTGGGATTTTATACACCCGGCACCCCTACGTGGCCCATGGGAATCCTCTCTCGTGCATCGTACGTGATCCGATCGAAGCTGAACGCCATCATCGGCTCCGCGGAGGATCCCTCCGAGACGCTCGATTACAGCTACGAGAAGATGCGCGACGAGCTCCAGGACGTCAAACAGGGCATCGCCGACCTGACGACCCAGAAGAAGCGCCTGGAGATACAGAAGCGCCGGCTGGAGGAGAACGTCGAGAAGCACAACGAGCAGGCCCGCGAGGCGGTGCGCCAGGACCGCGAGGACCTCGCCCGGCAGGCCCTCGAGAAGAAGAAACAGAAGATGCAGCAGATCGAGGAGCTGGAGGGGCAGATAGCGAACCTCCAGAACACGCAGGACGACCTCGTCTCGAAGAAGGACCAGCTCCAGGGGCGCATCGAGCGCTTCCGTACGGAGAAAGAGACGATGAAGGCCCGCTACGAGGCCGCCGAGGCGTCGAGCCGGGTCTCGGAAGCGCTCTCGGGTGTCGGCGACGAGATGGAGGACACCTCGCGAGCCATCGAGCGGGCCCGAGAGCGGACCGAGGAGATGGAGGCCCGTTCGGAGGCGATGGACGAACTCGCGGACACGGGGGCGTTCGACGACGCCCTCTCCGACGAGGACGAGATCGACAAGCAGCTACGGTCCTCGCGGGCCGACACGGAGATCGAGGCGGAGCTCGACACGCTCAGAGCCGAGATGGGCAAGGAGCCCGAAGCCGAGACCGAGGCGGAGACGGAACCGGAGGCGGAGACGAACGGCTCGGGGTCGGCGGGGGAGGACGGCTCCGAGGACCCCGAGGTCGAGGCCGAACTCGAGGAGCTCCGAGAGGAGGACTCCTGATCCGAGCGACCGACCCGAGCCGATCACTCGAGGGGCCGCCCGTCGACACGTATTTGGGGCGGTACGAGGAAGACGTACCGGACGACCGTCGGTGAGCACACATGGGGGAGAACACTGATACGTCGGAGCCCGACGACCGGAGGCTGTCCGAATCGCTCCCGAGCAGGCCGATCGGTGAACAGGTGCTCGACGCGGTCCCGGAGATCGTCATCGTCTTCGACCCGGAGGGGCACGCCGTCTGGTGGAACGACCAGACGGTCTCGGTGACGGGCTACGACAGCGCCGAACTGGCCGAGGGTGACCCGCTGTCGATGATCGCGGAGGACCCGGAGGGGCTACTGGAGCGGTTCCGGACGGCCGCAGACGAGGGGGAGCCGGCCCCCATCGAGGTCGACGTGGTGACGGCCGACGGCGAGCGGCTCGCCTACGAGTTCGTGGGGGCACGGCTCCCGAACGCCGACGGCGACGCGATCGGGATCGTCGTCACCGGCCGGAACATCGCCGACAGGCGGGCGCGCCGCGAGCTCGAGCGACAGAACGAGCGGCTCGAGGAGTTCGCGAGCGTCGTCAGTCACGACCTCCGGGGGCCGCTGTCGGTCGCGCAGGGCTACATCTCGCTCGCCCGCGAGGACGGCGACAGCACCGAGCTGGAGCGGGCGGCCGACGCCGTCGAGCGGATGGGCGCGCTCGTCGACGACCTGCTCGCGCTGGCCCGCGAGGGACAGGCCGTCGGCGAGACGACCGCCGTCGACCTGGGGGACGCGGCCGAGCGGGCGTGGGAGGGACTCGGCCAGGTCGGGCGGCTCGAGGTCGAGTCCTCGCCGACCGTCGAGGCCGATCCCTCGCGGCTGCGCGAACTCCTCGAGAACCTGTTTCGGAACGCCGTCGAACACGGCTCGACCGACGTCGAGACGGGCGACATCGACGAGGTGGTCCGACAGGGCGAGGACGGCCCGGCCGGCGAGGACGCCGGAATCACCGTCCGTATCGGGGCGCTGGAGGACGGCGAGGGCTTCTACGTCGAGGACGACGGCCGAGGCATCCCCGAGACCGATCGGGAGCAGGTGTTCGAGTCCGGGTATACGACCTCGGAAGACGGCACCGGGTTCGGGCTCGCCATCGTCCGGACCCTCGCCGAGGCACACGACTGGTCGGTCGACCTCACCGAGAGTGACGACGGGGGAGCCCGGTTCGAGTTCTCGGTCCGACCGAACTGACCCGATAAACCCACCCGAACCCGTCGAGACCGTCGGACCCGCAGCTAGCGGATCTCGCTACGCCTCCCTACTCACGGCTCACTGTGACCTCACTCCTCGCGGTTCACTGCGCTCACCGCTCGGTTTCCGAGGTTCTCCCTTCGGTCGAACCTCGCTACTCCTCCCGTCGCTGCCTGAGGTTCTGCCGGGTGAACTGCGGGGTCGCGCGGATGCCACGACGGCGGCGGAACGATCGGTAGAGCAGCCCGAGGGCGACGACCGAGCCGCCGGCCGAGACGGCCGCCGCGATCGGGTCCGAGAACGCCCAGAGGATGGCCGTCGAGAGGAGCGTCCCCATGAGCAGGAGCCCGAGGACGAGCCGGCGGGCGAGCCGATCGAACACCCGTTCCTCGTCGACGATCTTCGCGTCGACCGCCAGCGACTCCCGGTTGACCCGATCAAGCGCCTCCTCCAGTTTCGGGGGGGTCCTGATCGCGGATCGCGTCGACTCCTGGACCTGCTCGGCGCGTTCCTCGACGTAGTCGCGGACGCCCTGCTCGATGAAGCCGTGCTCGCGGAGGTAGTCGGTGGCCACGTCGACGAAGTCGAACTCCGGGTCGAGCGTGACACAGACCCCCTCGACGACGGTGGCGACCCGGAGGACGAGTGCGAGGTTCGCCGGCAGCCGGAGGGGGAAGTCGTAGAGGGTGTCCTCGACCTGCGAGACGATCTGGTTGACGCGGTACTGCTCGATGTCCTCGCCGCGGGCGTCCTGGATGGCCAGCTCCATGATGTCGCTCATCAACTGGCGGTCGGCGTCGGGGCTCAGCGTTCCGAGTTCGATGAGCGTGTCGAGGATGTCGTCGATGTCCTGGCGGGCGACGGCCCCGTAGAACTGGACGATCTTCCCCTGGACGAACTCGTCGACCCGGCCGGACATCCCGAAGTCGTAGAAGACGAGCGTTCCGTCGTCCTGCACCGCGAGGTTGCCGGGGTGGGGGTCGGCGTGGAAGGTGCCGTCGACGATGAGCATCTGGAGGTACGCCTCCTGGAGCCGCCGGGCGAGGGCGGTCCGGTCGACGCCGAGCGAGTCGAGGTCGGCTATCCGGGAGAT
This sequence comes from Salinirubellus litoreus, assembly GCF_037335815.1. Taxonomy (NCBI): domain Archaea; kingdom Methanobacteriati; phylum Methanobacteriota; class Halobacteria; order Halobacteriales; family Natronomonadaceae; genus Salinirubellus; species Salinirubellus litoreus. The sequence goes on from NZ_CP147841.1 coordinate 3,418,457, forward strand.
CTTCGTCCCCGGGACGTACTCCATGGTGAGTACCCGCCCGGTGGAGTGTGATTCGAGGACGCCGGGGATACGGATCTGTGGTTCGTCGGCGAAGTTCGCCTTTATATCCTCGAGCATCCGGCGCTCGCGCTCGTAGTCCATCTCCTCGCGGATCGTCTTGTCGAACTCGTCGGCGAGCGTCTCGAGCGAGAACGACCGGGCGTCGTCGACGAACCGCATGAGCAAGGGGAGCGAGAACCGGATGACCTTGAGGTCCGCCTCGACGAGATCCTCGACGCCGGGGCGACGTACCTTCACCGCCACCTCCCGCCCGTCCACGGTCGCCAGGTAGACCTGTCCGAGCGAGGCACCGCTGATGGCCTCGGTGTCGAACGCCGCGAACCGCTCGTCGATCGGGCCGAGGTCCTCCTCGAGGACGCGCTTTGCCCCCTCCCAGGGTGCCGGCGGGACGTTGTCCTGGAGGCTCTCGAACTCCTCGACGTACTCGGGGGGGAGGACGTCCGGTCGGGTCGAGAGGAGCTGGCCGAGCTTGATGAACGTCGGCCCGAGCGTGAGCATCGAGTCGAGCAGCGCCCGGGCGCGCCGGCGGCGGGTCTCGGAGTCGACCCGACGGCGACCGCCGAACAGGAGGAACCGGCGGCGGTCGCGGGCGTAGGCGAGCAGCAGCGGGAGGAACTGGTAGGCGACGACGAAGAACCGCCGGTAGGCTCTGAGGTTTACCACTCGGGGGTCCCCTCTACGCGTCCGTTACCTCGATCGACGTCGTGTCCCCGTGTGTCGTCTTGGGCAGGCGGAGTTCGAGTACCCCCCGCTCGATCGAGGCCTCGGCGTCGGTCCCGTCGGCGTCGGGCGGGAGCGGGAGTTCGGCGTCGAGGAACAGCGACCGGCTCTCCTCCAGGTAGCGGAACTCCGGCGGGAGCGCCTTCTCGCGCCGCGCCTCGATCCGGAGCCGCCCGTGTTCGACGGAGACGTCGACGGTCTCGGCGGTCGTCCCCGGCAGATCGACTACCAGGAGGTACGCCTCCTCGGACTCGAGCAGGTCCGCGAAGACGGCATCCGGCAGGTCACGCAGGGCGTCACGCAGCGCACTCATACTCCGGAGGAGGGGGCCGGGGGCGAAAAAGCCCCCGAAAGAGGCCGAACGCACACGCCGAGCACGGTCACCGATCGCCGCTCACGTCCCGATCCGACCCGAACGGTCTCGTTCCGGGAGCGTCTCGGCGGAGCCGTGACGCGTTCACAGGGCAGTTCAACCGACCGATCACTGCCAACGGAAGCCGACAGTGGGTGGGTCGATCTCTCCAACGAGGGGCCCGCGGATCGCTCGGTGGCGGTCGTGGTCCGCCACCCCGACGATCGGACGAGCGTCGAGCGGGTCCGCCTCGCCGCCGGGAGCGCCGCCCGCGTCGGTTTGCCGGCGTCCGACGGCCACCTCACGGTGGGCTGCTACAGCGACGACGGCCACGGGGGGGTCAGCACGTACCACCCTAGAGAGTCGACGACGGTCGGGTTCACCCTCCGCGAGGGGTCGATACTGCTCGAGTCCGGCTGAACCGGTCGGGGGATGGCCGGGGACGGTCGGGCACCGGGAGCCGGTCGCGATGGGCTTTTGAACACCGACCACGGGGTAGCGACACACGCCATGCAGACACGACGGCGGTACCTCCGGACGGTCGGGGCGGGAATCGGGGCGGCGACCGTCCTCGCCGGGTGCGTGACGTCCGCGGACGGGGACGGGGAGTTCGACCCGCTCGCCGGGACGCCCCTCGACCGCTCGGCTACTACCCAGTTCAGAATGGGGCTCCGTAACCGGGGCTACGTCGACGCGGCCGTCCCCGAGCGCGTGACGGTCGACTGGACGCTACCCGTCAATCGCGGCGAACACACCGCCGCGAAGTCCACGCCGGTCGCGGTGGGGGACGGTGACGGCGACATCGTGATCGCCGGCGACACCGGGGACGTCAGACGGGTGACTCCGGGGGGGGAGGTCGAGTGGAGTTCGTCGGTCGAGCGGACGACCCGGGGGATCCACGGCACGCCCGCGGTCGCCAACGGGACGGTCTACGTCGGCGCGTACGACGGCGCCATGTACGCCTTCGACCTCGAGACGGGCGCGCGCCGCTGGCGGACGGGTATCGGCGACGCTATCGGCTCCAGCCCGGTCTACTACAACGGCGTCTGCTACATCGCCGTCGAGTACTCGCCCCCGGACGGGAGCGTCGCCGCGCTCGACGCCGAGACGGGGGACGTCCGCTGGATCGACCGCCGACCCACGGACCACCCACACTCGACGGTCGCCATCCACCGCGAGGCCGATCGGCTGGTCGTCGGCTCGAACGACGGGGTCTGCTACGCCTGGACGTTCCCCGGGCTAGAGCGGGCGTGGACCTTCGAGACCGGCGGGGCGATCAAGGGCCCCGTCGCGACCCACGACGGCCTCGCCGTGTTCGGCTCCTGGGACGGGAACGTCTACGGGATCGACCTCGAAGACGGGAGCGAGGCGTGGTCGTTCGCCGCCGAGGAGGACGTCATGTCCGGGCCGGCCGTCGCCCACGACACCGTCTACGTCGGGAGCCACGACGCCCGGCTCTACGCGCTCGACGCCGCGACCGGCGAGGAGCGGTGGCGGTTCCAGGCCGGGGGGTGGATCATCGGCTCGGTGACGGCCACCCGCGAGCACGTCCTCGCGGGGGCGTACGACGCCCGGATGTACGCGCTCGACGCCGCGACCGGCGAGGAGACCTGGTCGGTCGAGGGTCGCGGCCACGCCACGAGCGCGGTGCTCGTCGACGAGGGTGCGCTCTACTACGCCGAGCGGGCGACCGGGGAGGAGCCGGGACTCCTCTACCGGCTCGTCGAGCCCTGAGTGGGTCGAGTGGGGCCGACCGACTCGGAACCGCACGTCCCGACCGGTTCCCGTCCCCGGAGAACCACCGCTTCAGAATATATCCCCCGGGAGCGTCCCTCTACCTGGTGAACACGATGTCCGACCGACCCCGCCGGTGGCACGTCCTCGCGACGGTCGCCATCGTCGTCCTCGGTGCCGTCTCGGCGTTGCTCGGTCTGTTCCGTCAGGGCCACTACCGGGACGCGCCGGCGCTCGTGGAGCTGTACCGGGTACAGGACCTCACGATCCTCGCGATCGGCCTCCCCGTCCTCGCGGTCGGGCTCTGGTACGCGAGGCGGGGGTCGCTCCGCGGCCGCGTCGTCTGGCTCGGCGCGCTCGCGTACACGACCTACATGTGGGCCAGCATCGGCGCTCAGGTCACGTTCAACGAGCTGTTCCTCGTCTACGTCGCGCTGTTCACGCTCTCGCTGTTCACGCTCGTCGGCGGGCTCGTGACCACCGACCCCGGGGCCGTCCGACGGTCCGTCGAGGGGCGGATCAATCCCCGGGTGTACGGCGCGCTCCTGGTCGTCATCGCGATCGGGCTCGCGTCGCTCTGGCTCTCCGAGATCGTCCCCGCGCTGCTTGACGGGACGGTGCCGCTCGGCGTCCGGGAGGCGGGACCGCAGGCGATGTTCTCGCACTTCCTCGACCTGGGCGTGGTCGTCCCCGCGATCCTGCTGTCCGCGGCGTGGCTCGTCCGGCGTCGTCCCTGGGGCTACGTTCTCGCCGGCGTCGTGCTCGTCCTCGGAACGATACTCTCGATCCCCATCTCGCTGATGACGCTCGTCCTGATGGCAGGGGACGCGGTCACGGTGACGCCGGTCGCGGCGTTCTTCAGCTTCCTGCCGCCGATACTCGCCGGCGGGCTGGCCGTGACGTACCTCCGTGCCATGGGTGGACGGCGAGGTGGACCGACGAGTGAGGGACGGGGGCAGTCCACCTGACGTCCGCCAGGGCGTTCGGCTAGCGCCACAGTGGGATCGAGGGGCTTCCAGGTCGGATCACCGGGGGGCGGCCGTGAGTGCTTTTCCCTGTTGGATCGGTCGAACTCCGAAGAGGTCTACCGGCTCGAAAGTGGCGACAGTGATCGAGGGTCCGTTCGAGACCCCACCGGAAAGTTAACTAACATTCATGAACCTATAGAACCAGCGAATGCTTCCCGCTAGACGGTAGATATCCCATGACAGCACAGAACGAGGAGAGTCGGAGTATCGTCGAGGGCAGCGGCGGGTCGGAGAGCCGATCGCGTGCAGTCGCACCCGACGTGGCGTTCAAGACCATCGGGAACGAGACCCGTCTCGCCATCCTCGACGCGCTCTGGGGGCCGATGAAGTCAGGGACGATGAGGTTCGCGGAGCTCAGGAGGACGGTCGGGATGCGGGACGGCTCGCAGTTCAACTTCCACCTCGGGAAACTGGTGGATGGCGGGTTCGTGGAGAAGGTCGACGACACGTACAGCCTCCACCAGGCGGGGGCACGAGTGATCTGCACGCTCCGGACCGGCTACCTCACCGATCACCCCGAGATCGAGGCGTTCGAGACGGCCGGGCGGTGTTACGTCTGCGAGGCACCGCTCGAGGCACGGTACGAGGACGAGATGTATGTCGTCGAGTGTTCCGGATGCGACAGACTCCACACTCGGGGTTGGTTCCCGCCGAACGTTCTGACCGGACGTACGCCCGAGGAGGCGCTACTCGTCGGCGAGAGAGCGATGAAGGCGTCTATCGCCCTCACGGTCGCGGGCATCTGTTCGGTCTGTAACGGCACGACTGTTCGTACCCTCTCTCGAGGGCCGTCCGACGTGCCCGTCCAGTCGGGGATCCTGGACGTGGAACGCGACGGGGGGATCAGGGACTGGTACGTCTGTAGCCACTGTAGCGCCTGGGTGACCCGCTCTCCCGGTGACGCCGTCGTCGACCATCCCGCGGTAGTCGCGCTCTACAGCAATCACGGGGTCGACATCCGGACCTGCCCGCGCTGGGAACTGCCATGGACCATCGATACATCGGTCCTCGACGTCGTCTCCGAGGACCCGTTCCGGGTCCGACTCGCCGTCGCGTTCGAGGGCGACGAACGGGTGCTAACGCTCGACGAGGCGTTCGACGTCGTCTCCGTCGAGTGACCGCATATACCGCCGTCGTTCGGACACACACGGATCCAGTCCGAACCCGGGGGAAGTTTTATTCAGCTAACATATATCCCCCAGATCGGCGTCCAGTGGTCGGATGAAGAACTTTAGCGGAACCGATACGACCGTCCGGTCCGGGGACCCCAACCCGATCGACGGCGTACTCCGACGAACGGTGTTGAAAGCCGGTGCAGTCGCGGCTATCGCACTCGGCGCGAGCGGGTCCGTCGCCGCCAGACACTCCGGACACAGTGATACCCCCTCGGTCGAGTCCGCAGTCGACAGAGCGGAAGGGTTCAGCGTCGAGATCCTCGCGGGGCACGCGAACTTCCCCGACGACGTCGCCGCGAAATTCCGTCTGAAGTACGACGGCGGAACGGGGACCGTCGTCTCGAACCTGCCGCGCGACGCATCGAGCGTCGTCTTCGCGAAGGTGACCTGGGATCCGGAGGGAACGTCCGGCTGGCACACCCACCCGGGGCCGGTCATCGTCAGCGTCGCGGAGGGCGAACTCGAGCTCGTCAACGAACGCGACTGCGTCGTCCGCACCTACGCGGCGGGCGAGGCGTTCCTCGATCCCGGGCAGGGCAACATCCACGTGGCGAGGAACCCCAGCACGACCGAAGGGGCCGTGGCCTATGCGACGTTCCTCGGCGTGCCCGACGGCGAACCGGCGACCGTGTGGGTCCCGCCGGTGGACTGCCAGTAGCCCGGTCGCAGGGGCGTCCACCGACACCTGGGGTCCCGAGCCGAGCGAGTGACTATCTCTCGTCGGTGACGACCGGGACTTCCGAACTGCCCGTCTCGGTTCCTGCCGGACGGAACCACCGCCAGTCGAACGCCGAGAAGGAGGTCTCCTTCGACAGGAGCGGTGGAGCGGCCTCAGTAGTGCCAGGGGAACCGGTCGAACTCGGGGTCCCGACCCTCGACGAACGCGTCCCGTCCTTCCCTGGCCTCCTCGGTCATGTATCCCAGCCTGGTGGCCTCGCCGGCGAACACCTGCTGGCCGACCATGCCGTCCGTATCGAGGTTGAAGGCGTACTTGAGCATCCGGATGGCCATCGGCGACTTCGAGAGGACCGCCTCGGCCCACTCCAGCGCGACCTCCTCCAGCTCCTCGTGGGGGACCGCCTCGTTGACCATGCCCATCTCCACTGCTTCCTCGGCCGAGTAGGTCTTCCCGAGGAAGAACACCTCGCGGGCCTTCTTCTGGCCGATCTGGTTGGCGAGGTAGGCGCTCCCGAACCCGGCGTCGAACGACGCGACGTCGGGATCGGTCTGGAGGAACTTCGCGTGCTCCTCGCTAGCGAGCGTCATGTCGCAGACGACGTGCAGCGAGTGGCCGCCGCCGACGGCCCACCCCGGCGCGACGCAGATCACCGGCTTCGGGATGTGACGGATGAGCCGCTGGACTTCCAGGATGTGGAGCCGGGGAGCCTGTCGGGCGCGGCGCTCGGCCTCCGTCTCGGCCTCTTCGGGTTCGCCTTCATCTTCGTACTCGTACCCGGCGTCCCCCCGGACGCGCTGGTCGCCCCCCGAGCAGAACGCCCAGCCGCCGTCCTTCGGTGAGGGGCCGTTCCCCGTCAGGAGCACACAGCCGATATCGGTCTGTCGCTTGGCGTGGTCGAGGGCGACGTACAGCTCGTCGACCGTCTCCGGCCGGAAGGCGTTCCTGACCTCCGGTCGGTCGAAGGCGATCCGCACCGCGTCGACGTCGACCCCGCGGTGGTAGGTGATGTCGCGGAAGTCGAACTCCGTGACCGTCTCCCAGCGCTCCGGGTCGAACAGCTCGGAAACCATGGCTGGCGGACGCCCGGCGCGCACAAAAGGGTTGATAGTGGCCGCCGTCGCTCCACGGCGGGGTCGTCCGATCCGGACATCCCCGTCGGACGGCACTCCGGAAGGGATGGGGGGGAGCGACCACGATCTCCCGGACTCCCTCGCATCGACGCGGTTTCGAGATCGGGGCTCGCCGATCCGAGTCGTGCGAAGGGTTTAGACGCGCCGCCGACGAGTCGGAGGCGATGGTCGAGGCGTCGGGGGAGGGGGAGTGCGAGCCGACGTTCTACGAGACGCTCGGTGTCAGCGAGAGTGCGAATGCGGCGGAGATCCGCGCGGCCTACCGCGAGCGGGCGAAGGACACCCACCCCGACGTGAGCGACGCGCCGGACGCCGGACGCCGATTCAGGCGGGTCAAGCGCGCCCGGGAGGTGCTCACCGACGACTCGGAGCGCCGGCGATACGACCGCCTGGGCCACGAGGCGTACCTCGCGTTCGACGGGGCCGAAACGGGAGCCGACGCGACCGCGTCGGCTTCCCCCGGCGCTCACCCGACCGATCGTCGGACGGCCGGGGGCGAGTCGGCGTCGACGACCGCCGGAGACGGAACCACCGGGTCCGGTGGGCAGAGCAGGGGAGGGACCGCGTCGACGGGAACGGACGACACCCCCGGAGCAGGCGGGCGATCCGGTAGTCGTGGCCGTCGGGGCCGCTCGACGGCCGGATCCGCGACCCGGACTGCCGAGGTGGGTCCTGTCGGGCGGGTCGCTTACGGCCTGGCACGGTGGCTCGGGCTGGCCGGGACGCTCGTCAGCGCCTGGCAGTCCCGGCTCGGCCCCGCGGGAGCGGCCACCGCGCTGGCGACCTTCGCGGCCTACCCCGTCCTGCTGGCGAGCTCGGTGACGCCGCTGTTCCCCCTCCCCGTGAACCTCCTCGTCGGGCTGTGTACGCTCGCGGTCCTGGGCTACCTGATCGTCCGACCGGCCGTCGGCGTGGCCGTCCTCGGGACCTGGCTGCTCGCGCTCCCCGTCGTCCTGACCCTCAGCGGTATCGGGGTACTCTCGCTCGGTGGGGTCTACGCGCTGACCCTGACCGGCGTCTCGCTGGTGCTCTGTGTCGCCACCCTCGCCGGCGTGTCGGTCTGACCGCGCGAGGTCACGCCCCGCCGTCCTCGGTGAGCTCGCCCGCCTCGCGCGCCTCGCGGACCCGATCGTGTCGGGCCTCGCGGCTGCGGTGACTCGACTCCGAGTCGAACGCCACCTCGATCACCTGCGTCCCCTCGCTCCCGAGCGACTCGCGGTAGAGGTCACGGAAGGTCCCGCGCTCCCGCGTGCGCGCGAACTCCAGCCCGTGTAGGTCGGCCGTCGGCTCGAAGTCGAGCCCGTGAGGGGTGCGGAACTGCTCGGTGAACGGCGGGTCGAACCCCTCGATCGGGAGGAGGTGGAAGATGCCGCCGCCGTCGTTGTTCACGAGGACGATCGTGGCGTCGACGCCACACCGCTCGACGGCGAGCAGCCCGTTCGAGTCGTGGTAGTAGGCGAGATCGCCGGTGACGCACACGAGCGGATCGTCCGTACTACTGCCGGCGCCCAGCGCTGTCGAGGTGATGCCGTCGATACCCGAGGCCCCGCGGTTGCCCAGGACCGTGAGGTCCGCCTCCCGGGGACGGCCGAACCGATCGAGGTCCCGGACCGGCATCGAGTTCGAGACGAACAGTGTCGCGGGGTCGGGCGCGAGCGCGACGGCATCCGCGAGGACGTCCCCCTCGATGAACTCGTCGCCGCCCGGTCCGTGGGAGCCGTCCGCGCGCGCGCCACCGATCAGCGACCAGTAGCCCCGCTCCATCGACGCGATCCGGTCGTGGAAGGACCCCGGAGGACGGTCGACGGACTCGGCAAGCGCGGCCGCTAGGGGTGTCGCGGCCGCGACGAGGAGATCCGAGGCGGCGAACTCGGCCTCGCGCCAGCCCCCCGCGGGGTCGACGACGAACTGCCGGGCTCCCGCGTCGAGCGCCGCGTCGCGGAGGTAGTTCCGGAGGGGTTTCGAGGTGGGCGAGGCCCCGAACCGGATCACCACCTCGGGGTAGGACCGGAACCCGTCGAGGTAGGAGTCGTAGCCGCCACAGACCGTGACGCCCGCCGTCCCGACGTGTGGCCCGAATCGGAGCCCCGAGAGCGGGTCCGCGAGGACGGGAAAACCCGTCGCGCGTGCGAGCCCGCGGAGGGCGTCCCGCCCGGGGGTCGGCGCATCCGCCGGGCCGGGGACGATCAGGCCGGAGCCGGCGGCCTCGAGGACCTCGCCCAGCCGCTCCCGCTCGCCGAGGGGGAGTTCCGACCGACCCCGGGCCGCGGCTACGAACGGGCCGTCGCGACCGTGGGCGGCGAGCGGGTGGTCCTCGGCCCATGTCTCGGGAACGTCGCCCTCGACCGGCGTCGGTTCGAGCGGCTTCCGGAAGGGGACGTTCAGGTGGACCGGCCCCGGTGGGGTCCCGGTACTGCTGTGGATCGCCCGGGCGACGGTCGTCCGGAGCGAGCGGACCTTTCGGGCCTCCGCTTCGGGCTCGGGGAGCGTCCGGTACGAGCGGACGGCGTCGCCGTAGAGCTGCTCCTGGTCGACGGTCTGGTTCGCGCCCGAGTCCTGTAGCTCGCGCGGGCGGTCGGCGGTGAGCAGGAGCATGGGCACCCGCGACCGGTCCGCCTCGATCACGGCGGGGTGGAAGTTCGCCGCCGCGGTTCCCGACGTACAGACGAGGGGCGTCGGGCGGCCCGTCCGTTTCGCGCGGCCGAGCGCGAAGAACGCCGCCGAGCGCTCGTCGAGGTGCGAGAACACCTCGACTCCGGAGTGTTCGGCGAGGGCGACGGTCAGCGCCGTCGAGCGCGACCCGGGGGCGACACACGCCGCATCGACCCCGGCCTTCGCCAGTTCGTCGACGATGGTCCGGCCCCAGAGCGTGCTCCGGTTCGGCGCCTTCGGACTGCTCATTCGAGTTCGTCGAGGATCGGCCGGTACTTCAGGTCCACCTCGTCCCACTCGCGGTCGGGGTCGGAGTCGGCGACGATACCGACGCCGGCGAACAGGGTGGCGACGTCATCGCGGGCGACCGCCGAGCGGAGCGCGACCGCGAACGAGCCGTAGCCGGCGGCGTCGAACCATCCGACGGGCGCGGCGTACCAGCCGCGGTCGAACCGCTCGGTCTCGCGTATGGTCCGCAGCGCGCGGTCGGGCGGGAGCCCCCCGACGGCGGGCGTCGGGTGGAGCGCCTCGACCAGCGACAGGACGTGTTCGTCCTCGCGTAGCTCGGCGGTGATGGGCGTCTCGAGGTGCTGGACGGTCGCCAGCCGACGGACACGGCGGTTCCCGGTCGCCACGCTCGAGGCGAACGGTTCGAGCTGGTCGCGGATGGCGTCGGCGACCAGTTCGTGCTCGTGGGTGTTCTTCGGGTCGTCGAACAGCTCGCGTGCCAGCCACTCGTCCTCCTCGGGGGTGTCCCCGCGGCCCGTCGTCCCGGCGAGCGCGCCCGTCTCGACGGTCCGGCCGCGCAGCGAGACGAGCCGTTCGGGGGTCGCGCCGAAGAACGAGCCACCACCCGTGGGCTGGACGAGGAAGCGGTAACAGTCCGGGTAGCGTCCGGCGAGGCGGGCGAGGACGTCGGGTACCGAGAGCGTCGAGTCGAGCGTCGTCCGGAGCGCCTGGGCGAGGACGACCTTCCGGAGCTCTCCCTTCCGGATGCGGTCGGTCGCGGCCGTGACGCTGTCGTACCAGTCCGACCGAGAGGTGGTCCGCTCGCGGCTCGCCACACCCGGTGGGTCGGCCACGGTCCCGGGGGCGTCGAGATCGGAGAGGGCCGCTCGCTCGCGTTCGAGACGCTCCTCGACGGCCGAGGGGGAGGCGTCGGGGCCGACCGCGTTCACCGTGAGCCACGCCGTCTCGGCCCCGGGCGGGTCCCCGGCGGCGTAGGTCACCTGCACCTCCGGGAGGAGGAACATCGCGCCGGGGAACCCCTCCCACGGCGGCGCGCCGGCGTGGTCGTCGTGGAAGGCGAGGCCGCCGAACAGCCGCGGGCGGGCGGCGATCGCCCCGGCGTGGACGTCCCCGGTGGAGAACAGCGCGTCCGCGCCGGCGCGGACCTCGGCGAACCGCTCCCCGCCCACGGCGGTGAGGACGGTGGCGGCACCGCTCCCCACCACGGTCGGCTCGTCCGGGGCCGTCCAGACGATCCGGGGGGTCTCGGCACGGCCGACGACCGCACGGACGGGCGGGGCCGGCACCTCGACGCTCCGGCTCACGACCGGCCCCCCACCCTCCCCGCGGGGCGGGGCCTCCTCGCCACGCAACGGTTCCATTACCCCGAATTGGGACTCCAGCGTTTTTATGGTAACTATCCCGGCGGCGTTCCGGGACGACCCGTCCCAGGATATCGACCGCGATGTGGACTGGTTTCCAACGGCGAAGCGGTTCCAGACCCCCCGGGGACGAACACGAAGACACTTGGACCGGTGCGGACTGCCGGGAACATGGTCGACGGTATCCTCCGAAGTCGGCTCGACAGTCTCCTACTCCTCCAGATGATGATCGTGAGCCTCCTCGCCGGCCTCGTGTTCGGCAGGGACTACGGCGGTGAGGCGTTCCTGGCCGTCGTCAGTTTTCCCATCGTCGCGGACCTCGTCCTCCTGTTCAGTTACGTCCGGTCCTGAACGCCGAGCGGGGCCCGCGACAGCTTCCCCGACGTTCGCTGACGACCGGTCGTCGAAAGCAGTTGCCGGCGACCGTGACGCCGGCGCGGGTCGGGATCGAAAGGCAACGGTATCAGCGCTCGATCAAACGGAGAATGGGCCATCAGTTACTGCACCGCGAGCGACCGGAGGGAGCGAGCGGCCTTTTTCACCCATGTTTTTGCGAGGAGCGGTGAGCGAGCGGAGCGAGCGCACCCGACGAGTAAAAAGATGGTCAGGCGTACCTGTCCTCCTCCCACGGGTTCGCCGTCACCGAGTAGCCCCGCCGCTCCCAGTAGCCCCGTTCGGACTCGGCCAGGAACTCGACGCCGGTCACCCACTTCGCGCCCTTGTAGGCGTAGCGGTGCGGGGTGACGACCCTGAGGGGGCCACCGTGGTCTGCGGGCAGGGGTTCGCCGTCGAGTTCCCACGTGAACATGACCTCCTCGCGCAGACACGCCGAGAGGGGGAGATCGGTCGTGTAGCCGTCCGCGGCGTGGAACATGACGTGAGCGGCGTCGTCCGTGACGCCGACGCGTTCGGCCAACGTCGGGAACGTAACTCCCGTGAACTCGTTGTCGAACCGGGACCACCCCGTGACGCAGTGGAAGTCCTGGCGCTGGGTTTCGCTGGGGAGGTCGCGGAGGGATTCGAGCGAGCGGTCGAGCGGGTCCTCGACCGCACCCCAGGCCTCGAACGACCACGTCTCGGGGTTCATCGAGGGGGTCCCGCCCTTGTCGAGGACGGGGAAGGCGGTCGTCTCGCGCTGTCCCGGGGGGAGTCGGTCGTCGCCGAACTCGCGGTAGAGGTCGGTGACGTCCCGTACCCCGTCGGTGGCTTCGGCCATACGCCCGCGAGGAGGAGCAGGGGCCTACGTGTTACGGTCGAACACGGCCCACCCATACGGGAAGCGATAGGAGTGGGCGAATCGAAAATATTTCTTCGCTATTTCGTCGAAATATTGTGTATATTCACTCCGTGTGTTGGCGAGGCGTGAATCCAGCCCACAGGAATTAAATACCCCACTACCGAAGCCTCGGGCGAACCGATGCCCAAGGTAGAGATAACCGTCCCGGAGCACCTGGAGATGCAGATCGCCCAGATGGTCGAGCAGGGCGAGTTCGTGAATCGGGAGGAGGCCATCGAGGACCTGCTCTCGACGGGCATCCGCGCCTACAAGACCAGCGGACCGATGGACGACGAGGATCCCGAGTACGAGGACGACGGGATGATGGGCCACGACGACGAGTACGTCTTCTGACCGGGTCGGATCGAAGGGTGTGTGGCCGCTGGCTCCATCCAGCCCCGGGTGAGAGCGGCTGTCGCAGAACCGTTTTAGTAGCGACGGCCCTTACGTGGGGACATGCACAAAGAAGAGCTCCTGGAACTCCACGAGCACATGGTCGCGATCATGGAGACGTTCCGCCGGATGGACGAGGTCGACGGCTCGATCTTCGACCCCTACGACGAGCTCGACGTCTCACCCGACGACGTCCACAAGTCCAAGAGCGAGCACAAACACGCGGTGTTCGTCCTCGGTAACGCGCTGGCGACGGTGATGAGCGAGGACGAGTTCTCCGACGCGGGGCGGATCGGCAAGCGGATGGCCGAACTCGCCGAGGACGCAGAGCGCAAACTCTGAGCGCGCTCTGCGAGCGCAAGGTTCCTTTCACACACGATCGGTTGGATCGAGTATGGTCGGGGGCTGTTTTACGTGGGCCGGGCCCCCAGGATCGGGTATGATACCACCGGTGGCGAACGACTTCGTCGCGGGCGAGACGGCGGCGGCGGCCATCGAGCACGCTCGCGAGCTCGAGGGACGGCGGATCGGGACGATACTCAACCTCCTCGGCGAGCACTACGAGGATCCCGCGGACGCCGCGGCCGACACCGCGGTGTACGCGAACGTCGTCGAGCGGCTCTCGGCGGTCGACGCCGACGCCTGCGTCTCGGTCAAACCCTCGCAGATCGGCCTCTCCGTCTCCGAAGAACTGTTCCGCGAGAACCTCGCCTCGGTCGTCGACGTCGCCGACGAACACGGCACCTTCGTCTGGGTCGACATGGAGGACCACACGACGACGGACGCGACGCTCGACGCCTACGAGCACCACGCCCACGGGACCGACGGGAACGTGGGCGTCTGTGTGCAGTCGAACCTGAAGCGCACCAGGGGCGACCTCGAACGGCTCGCGGACCTCCCGGGGAAGGTACGCCTCGTGAAGGGCGCGTACGACCCGCCGCGGGAGATCGCCTACCAGGGCAAGGACCGGGTCGACCGTGCCTACCGCGAGGACCTGGAGTTCGTGTTCGACGCGTTCGAGGGCGGTATCGCGGTCGGGAGCCACGATCCGTCGATGATCGAGCGCGCGAGAGAGCTCCACGACGCGTACGGCACGGGGTTCGAGATACAGATGCTGATGGGCGTCCGGGAGGACGCACAGACCGAACTCGCTCGGGAGTATCCGGTCTACCAGTACGTCCCGTACGGCACCAAGTGGTTCTCGTACTTCTACCGTCGGATCCGCGAGCGGCGGCGGAACGCGCTGTTCGCCGTGCGGGCGATTCTGGACTGATACGGACGGTTGTAACGATGTACCGGTGATCGCCCGGGTCCCGGGTCTGCGGTCACCGGTAAAAGACTACAACCGTCCGTACGGGTGGCCGGATCAGGAGTCGTCGGGACCGAGGAGCTTCGCCTCGGCCTTGCGGAGGTGTTCCAGCAGCGTGGTCTTCGAGATACCGAGCCCCTCGGCGAGTTCGCGGGTCGACGCCTCGCGCGGCCAGCGGTAGTAGCCCGCCTCGCGGGCGTGCTCGAACGCCTCGCGCTGGGCGGGCGTGAGCGTCCCCAGTCGGCGGTCCCACTCCGAGTGGTCGACCCCGGCGGTAGTGACGGACTCGACGGAGACCTCCGCGCCGGCGTCCTCGCGGACCCGGTCGAGGGCGTCGTCGAGGGCGGTCCGCTCGGCCGCGAAACAGACCTGCCAGGTCTCACGGCCGGCCTCGATGCGGATCGGCGCGCTGTGGACGAAGCCGTGTTCGAGGAGGGTGGGACACGCCATCTCCCCGGGGTCGTACTCGAGGAAGAACTCGCGGGTGACGGCACCGGGGGCCCGTGTGCGGTCGGCGTCGAACCGTTCGCGCAGTTCGAGGACCTCCCCCGCGAGGTCCGAGTCGCGTATCCGCCCGAGGAGCGCGTCGACCGCCTCGGCGGACTCGCCGTAGGCGGTGAACAGCCCGTTGACCGTCTCCGCCCTCGTCCCCGTTCCGTCCCCCCCGTCGTCGGCTTCGGGTGCCGTGTAGACGGCGTGTGCGAGTATCCCACCCCCGGCCCCGTCCGTGGCCTCGATCGCCCAGCAGTTCGGGTGCCACAGGTCGAGGGTCAGCCGCGTCCCGGCCGGGTTCCTCGGGGCCGTCTCCCCGGTGTCGCTCATGTCCGTCGGATCGGCCCCGGGGGAACGTATCAGTTCCCCTCCGCGTCCGGACCCTCCCATGGGCGGGGATGCTTATTACCATCCGTCCGTGTGAGTCTCAGGTATGGCATCCGATCCGTACCAGCACTACGTCGACGGCGAGTGGACCGACGGCGACGGAACGGAGACGTTCGACTCCGAGAACCCCGCGAACGGCGAGACGCTCGGGACCTTCCATCGAGGAACCGAGTCCGACGTCGATCGCGCGGTCGCCGCCGCCGAGGCCGCCGAATCGGAGTGGCGCGACCTCTCGTACATCGACCGCGCGGAGTACCTCTGGGATATCTACCACGAGCTCCGCGACCGCCACGAGGAGCTCGGCGAGGTCGTCACGAAGGAGTGCGGCAAGGAGATCAGCGAGGGGAAGGCCGACGTCACCGAGGCCTGGCACATGGTCGAGTGGGCCGCCGGCGACGCACGGCACCCCCACGGCGACGTGGTTCCGTCGGAGATCCCCGCGAAGGACGCCTACATGCGCCGGAAACCCCGCGGCGTCGTGGGCTGTATCACCCCGTGGAACTTCCCGGTCGCCATCCCGTTCTGGCACATGGCCGTCTCGCTCGTGGAGGGGAACACCGTGGTGTGGAAGCCCGCCGAACAGACGCCGTGGTGCGGCCAGATCATCGCCGAGATGTTCGAGGACGCGGGCATCCCCGACGGGGTGTTCAACATGGTCCAGGGGTTCGGCGACGCCGGCAACGCCATCGTCGAGGACGACCGCGTCGACACCGTGCTGTTCACGGGGAGCGCCGAGGTCGGCCAGAAGATCGCGAGCAAGGTCGGCGGCGAGCCGGGCAAGCTCGCGGCCTGCGAGATGGGCGGGAAGAACGGTATCGTGATCACCGAGAACGCCGACATGGACATCGCCGTCCACTCGGCGGTGATGAGCTCGTTCAAGACGACCGGCCAGCGCTGCGTCTCCTCCGAGCGGCTGATCGTCCACACGGACGTCTACGAGGAGTTCAAGGAGCGGTTCGTCGAGGTCGCCGAGTCGGTCTCCGTGGGCGACCCGCTCGAGGAGGACACGTTCATGGGGCCGCTCATCGAGGCCGACCACGTCGAGAAGGTCACGGGCTACAACGACCTCGCGAAGCAGGAGGAGGTGAACGTGCTCGTCGACCGGACGGAGCTCGGTGCCGACGAGATCCCCGACGGCCACGAGGACGGCCACTGGGTCGGCCCGTTCGTCTACGAGGCCGACCCCTACGAGCCGCTCCGGTGTACCCACGAGGAGGTGTTCGGTCCCCACGTCGCCCTGCTGGAGTACGACGGCGACGTCGAGGAGGCCGTCGAGCTCCACAACGACACCGACTACGGGCTCGCGGGGGCGATAATCAGCGAGGACTACCGGCAGATCAACTACTACCGCGACAACGCCGAGGTCGGCCTCGCGTACGGCAACCTCCCCTGTATCGGCGCGGAGGTGCAGCTCCCGTTCGGCGGCGTGAAGAAGTCCGGCAACGGCTACCCGAGCGCCCGCGAGGTGATCGAGGCGGTCACCGAGCGGACGGCGTGGACGCTCAACAACTCGAAGGAGATCCAGATGGCCCAGGGGCTCTCGGCGGACATCAAGACGCAGGACGATTGAGGCCGGCGACCGGAACGGGAACCTCGTGGGATCGGCGGTTCGTCCACGGATCGACCCGGATCGGACGCCGCGGTCGGAATCAACATATTCACTAGGGGGTGCCGGCTAGGGAAGCCTATGAGCTCGGAGGATTCGGTGAGCCGACGGAGGTTCATGCGGACGGCCACCGGTGCGGCGGCGGCCGCCGGCGCGGCGGGCGCGAGCGCCGGGACCGCGGCCGGGCAGAGCACGACGGAGGTCGCCGTCGGACCGGACGGGAGCCTCGTCTTCGAACCGGCGACGGTGAACATCGCCCCCGGCGACACCGTCCACTGGGTCTGGGAGTCGGACCTCCACAACATCGTCGTGGAGAGCCAGCCCGAGGGCGCGAACTGGGAGGGCACGGAGGGCGACGCCAACACCACCTACGACACGGGCCACGAGTACGAGTTCACCTTCGAGACGGAGGGGACGTACGCCTACTACTGCCAGCCCCACCGGACGTCCGGGATGGTCGGCGAGGTCGTCGTCGGTGGAAGCGGTGGAGGTGGAGGAGGCGGCGGCAACGAGAGCGGCGGTAGCGGACCGCCGCCGATCCCCGGGAGCGCCCGGACCCTCGGCATCGCGACCGGCTTCGGGATGCTCTCGACGCTGGGGCTCGCGTACTTCTTCATGCGGTACGGCGGGGACTACGGGAACGACGAGGAGTAACGGCGCGGCGCGGACTTCGTCGGCCGGCCCGTCAGAGCGTGTCGGGTGCCGAGCGTACCTCGAGGTCGACGTCCCGTGACTCCCCCTCCAGGTCGGCGACGATCCGCCGGACGATCCGCTGGGCCTCGGATTCTATCTTCGGCTTCACCCGTTCGATCACCCACGAGAGGCTGACGAACCGCGGGAGGTTCAGCGTGTCCGAGTCGACCGACTCGGGGTGGAAGTCGACGCGGAACGTCACCTGCGAGGCGGTCTCGCGGTCCGGTGGGGCTTCCTCGGGGACCTCCTCGACCGACCAGAACCCCGCGGCGTCGATGTCCTTGATGACCCGCCAGTCGATGCGATCCGGCGGGTCGACCGCCTCCACCCGCGACCGGGCGGCGTACCTGAGCTTCCACCACTCGAACACGAGTTCGTACTCCGAGCCCGGCCCGCCGTCGCCGTGCTGGCGGACCTCGGTCAGGTGCTCCGAGTAGTTCGCGTACCGCGGGAAGTCGATGAGGAACTCGTACACCTCCTCGGGCGGGAGGTAGACGACGGTGCTCACCTCGACTGCGTCCCGGCTCACGACCCCGTGTTCGGGCGGTCGGAACCTGAAACTTCCGGGAACGGTCCCCCCGCTTCCCGCTCCCCGTCCGAAGGCCGGAGGCGCTGTCCACCCGGGAGGGGGATCCCGGAACGGCTACAGGAGGAAGGTGACGAGGAACCCCACCGCGGTCGCCAGGGTGATGTAGGGGCCCGCCTCCTGGTAGGCGTCGGGGTAGATCTCGCCCGCGAGCGAGGCGAGGATGGCCCCCGGCGAACGCCCGGATGGCGTCGATCCAGTAGTGCAGTAGCGGGGGCAGGCAGTTTAGCCCCGATCGAGACGCCGACGTGCGACCGGCCCGACCGGGGCGGCCGGCTCACTCCTCGACGCTCGGGTGCTGCTCGGGCGTCTCGGGGTGGGGTTCGGCGAAGTACTCCCGCACGACCGCCATCGACTCCCGCTCGCGGTGGCGGTGCTCGTCCTCGTCGATCTCCTCACACCCGGGCGGGACGTCACGGCCACGTCCGGTGAAGTACCCCGTCGGGGCCACCCAGTCGTGGTAGAACGGGCCGTCGTCGTCCTCCAGGAGGGTGACGGCGACCTCCGCGCCGTGGCCGGCGGCGACGATCGCCTGGTGCGGTTTCTCGGTCATCCGACCGGCGGCGTACAGCCCGGGAACGCCCGTCCGACCGGATCGGTCGGTCACGACGAACGTCTTGCCCCGCTCGACGAATTCGATCCCGTCGAGGCCCTCGAGGTAGTCGGTGGTGTTCTTCGTGGCCGCGACGACGTACTCGGCCGTCCATTCGCTCCCGGAGGCTGTCTCGACGGTGAACCCCGGTTCGGTGTCCGCCCCCGAGCGATCGACCCGTGTCACCTCCGCCTCGTAGGTCTCACAGCCGTTCCGCTCGGCCTGGTCCGTCATCATGTCGAGGAGGAGCCGCGCGTCGACGCCGCCCGGGAACCCGGGGTAGTTCTCGAGGTGGGCGTTGCGCCGGAGGAGCGACCCTCCCGAGGAGAGCACCGCGGTGTCGAGGCCGTGCCGGGCGGTGAAGACGCTCGCGGACAGCCCCGCGACACCGCCCCCGACGATGATCACGTCGTAGTCGTTCACGCTGGGTTCGGACATGGCCGACCCCTCTCCGCGGGAGGCGCTAAGCGTTTGGGATCGGGCACGGCCGAGCGGATCGGCGGTGACCGTCCGCCGCCACCGCGTCCGTGGGTTGATATAGTGGGGCGACTCACTCCGGACCATGCTGGAGGGCGTGAACGTCGCGCTGGCCGTGTCGGGGTCCATCGCGGCGGTGAAGACGGTCGAACTCGCCCACGAACTCCGCCGGGAGGGCGCGACGGT
This sequence comes from Salinirubellus litoreus, assembly GCF_037335815.1. NCBI lineage: Archaea > Methanobacteriati > Methanobacteriota > Halobacteria > Halobacteriales > Natronomonadaceae > Salinirubellus > Salinirubellus litoreus. Next base: position 3,437,594 of record NZ_CP147841.1, read on the forward strand.
CCGCGCGGTGCTGACCGGGGCGGCCACCGGGATAATCCACCCCTGGGCCGTCGAGTTCGCCACCGAGAACGACGTCGTCACGGAGATTACGGGGCGAGTGGAACACGTCGAACTCTGCGGGCGCGAGGGGTGGGCGGACGTCCTCCTGGTCGCGCCGGCCACCGCCAACACGGTGGGGAAGATGGCCGCGGCCATCGACGACACGCCCGTCACGACCACCGCCACGACCGCGCTCGGCGCGGACGTCCCGGTCGTGATCGCCCCCGCGATGCACGAGCCGATGTACGACCATCCGGGCGTTCTGGCGTCCATCGAGCGACTGGACGAGTGGGGCGTGACGTTCGTCGACCCCCGGATCGAGGAGGGGAAGGCGAAGATAGCGACGGAGGCGGACATCGTCACCGAGACGGCGAGGCGGGCGACGCCGGACCCGCTCGATGGACGGACCGTCGTGGTCACCTCGGGCGCGACGAGCGAGCGCATCGACCCCATCCGGGTGCTGACGAACCGCTCGTCGGGGAAGACGGGTCGGGCGGTCGCGCGGGCCTGCCACGTCGCCGGTGCCGAGGTGGTGCTCGTCCACGACGGCCCCGGCGTGGGGTACGCGGCGGTCAGGCGGGTCGAGTCGGCCGCCGAGATGCTCGACGCGGTCTCGACGGCGGTCGAGGAGCACAACGCCGACGCGCTCGTCTCCGCGGCGGCCATCTCGGACTACACGGTGGAGGCGAGCGACGAGAAGATCAAGTCGGGGGAGGAGCGTACGCTCGAACTCTCCCCGACGCCGAAGCTCATCGACTCGGTTCGGGACGCCCACCCCGACCTGTCGATCGTCGGCTTCAAGGCCGAGACCGAGGGCGGGGAGGAAGCGCTGGTCGATCGCGCCCGCGAGACGCTCGATCGCGCGGGGCTGGCGTTCGTCGTCGGCAACCACGCCGAGGTGATGGGCGGGGAGGGGACCCGGGTCGTGCTCGTCCGCGCCGACTCGACCACGGAGTTCGAGGGGTCGAAGTCGGACCTGGGACGGCTCGTCGCCGAGGAGCTGGCAGGGGAGCTGGCGGAGTGAGGAGATACCAGGAGCGTCCAGAAGCCCCGCCGACTCGTCCCCGAGCGACCGAGAAGCTCACGCGGGGCCGAACTGGATCAGTAGCCCGAACGCGACCATCCCGATACCGCCGAAGCGAGTGAGCGTGACGTTCCGGTCGGTCGGCTCCATCGAGCCTCTGGGGGGTTTCCGGGCTCGTGCCCGCCGCTGCTCCCCGAGCTTCGCGAGCCGGTACGGCCAGATCGCCATCGCCAGCCCGATCGAGCAGAAGAGCAGGGTCCCCGGTTCGATCATCGCGTCCCCATACGATCCCTCGTTGTCGCTCGCACCGTTCAATCCTCGGGATCACGACGAGTCCGCGACGGATTCGGACGGGTCCGATGGTTGTGACTTCCGGGACCCCGTTCCGGAGCGGACCTCCCCGTTGACCGTTCCGCGTGGCGACCCGGACCCCACATTGACGGCGCGGGAACGGTCCGGCGTGACGAGGGGTTACGGCAGGTCACGGAGCCGTTCGAGCATCTCCGACAGCGGGAGGTCCGTCACCGCGAGCGCGAACCCGTCGACGCGGGCGAGTTTCGGCGCGTGCTCCCAGAGCGACTCGGGGGTCATCCCGTGGAGGACGACGGCGCTCGGTGTCGGGGTCACGACGCGCATGGCGACGAGCGGCGACTCCCCCCGGGAGACGGCGGTGAACACGAGCGCCCGGTTCGTGGACTGGCCGTAGAGCCGGTAGAACTCCTCGCTTGAGAGGCGGGTGATGGCCTCGATGCTGTCGATGACGGTGTGGCCCGCGATCGTCGTCGCGGTGCCCTCCGCGACCTCGGTGGCGTCGATGGCGTCGTAGAACCGCGATAGCGGGATCGTCGCCGCGTACTCCCGGAGGTCGTGGACGATGTCGGACTCGAACCCCGCCGAGATGACGCGGGCGTGCTGTCGGATGCGGCCGCCGCCCCGGCGCTCGTCGATGTCGAGCAGCCCCTCGACGACCCGCCGGACGAACCCGATCCCCGGCGAGGCCCGCCGGCCGCTCTCGTAGTCAGAGACGACCGACGCCGAGACCCCCAGTTCGTCGGCCAGCGTCGTCTGGGAGACGTCGAACTCCGTGCGCCACTTGCGGATGGTCGCGCCGGGGTCGTCGGAGAGCGCCACCTCGCCGGCGATCTTCTCGCCGAGTTCCCCCCGCGGGTCGCGCTCGCGCTCGCTCATGGGGTCCGGAGTGGGCCGACCGGCAAAACACTCCCGTTCGAGAGCCTTTCCGGAAGATCATCGAGTACTGATAGATATCGGCAGGCGTGCTGAACCCACAGCGCATATCTCGCACGCTACTTCGGTCAGAGTAAGTCAGTAGAATCGATCAGGATAGGTGATGAACAGCACACTGTGAGCGGCGACGGGGCTCTGCTCCGATTCGCTACGATTTCAGTTGAAAGAGCATGAGTTCAAAGTCTGGCATATCTGGATTATCATGTCGAAGTAGATATGCACCATCGTTCAGGTTTACACCATTATTATATGCCTGTTGGATGGTTTCACCCAGAACTTGACGGAGTTCTTCTTCCGTTGTCGGTCCTTGTCTCTCCATCAATGACCCATTGTTGCACAGGAGGATACTAATTGGGCGTTATACACCAGGGGGGTTTGATCTGCGTTCTTCAGCGAACGACTCTTCCATGTGGGGTTGTGTCTAAAGAGTAGGTGGTCGACAGAGTCAATTCGATTAATATTGAGGAGCCACGTATCATCCTGCTTGCCCACTTTATTCAGGAAACTTCTTATCCCCAAAATATTGACCTTTACGTACTATATTGGCTTCTCTGTCCCATTCGACTAACCCAATGGCCTCTAATTGCTCCAGAGAGTAGTCTTTGAGTTGGAGCCGGAGTCGGGCAACGTCCTCATTGGCAGAAACAGGATCGTCACGGTGGGCATCTTCTGGAACGCTGTTCTCTGTCATAGGTTGCTATATATGTGTTCTGAACACAGATTAAATGCGAAGATTTTCACGCATTTTCAATTTTTGATTAATTGAGTGATAGTCCGCGGTCCGTGTTCAATACGCATCCGCATTGAGTGTTCAGTTCATAAAATTCGTTATGAAACAAATATGTCTACCGTGCTGACTACATCCTCTGTATCCAGCACGCGATTCCTGTCGGGTGTCGAGAGATTCGACGGAGCCGTTCGGGAGGACTCGGTTGAAGGACGACGAAGTTTATGCCCCCCGATCCCCGACACCGGCCCATGCCACCGACCCTCGTGCACGCCGCGCTCGGGGGGCTGCTCGCCGCCGCGCTCCTCGACCGGGCGTTCTCCGCGCGCGCGGTCGCCGTCGTCGTCGGGGCGGCCGCGCTCCCCGACCTCGACGCTCCGCTCGCGCTGCTGTTCCCCGGTGCTCACGGGGCCCTCCTCCACACCCTCCTGATCCCAGCGGGGGCGGCGGCCCTCCTCTACTACGACGCCCGCCGGGAGGCCCCGTGGCTCTCGGGACGGTACGGCCCCGCGGGGGTTCGGATCGCGTGGGTCGCGGTCCTCGCGTACGCGCTCGCGGGGACGGGACTCGACCTGCTGAACCTCGACGCCGCGAACCCGGTATGGCCAGCGGGCACCATGTACTACTCGCTCGTGGGGAAGCTCGAGTACTCCACGACGGAGGGGTTCGTCCAGACGTTCTACAGCTACGATCCCGACGGCCGGTGGACCCACTACGTCGGCCAGCGGGGCCGCTACCCGTACTTCTGCAAACCGAGTCTCTGGCAGCCGGGCTGCGGGAACACGGGATCGGACCCCCGAACCTCGGCGATCGTCCAGAGCGGCTGGCAGCTCCTGCTGGTCGCGGCGACCCCGGCCGTCCTGCTCGTCCGGAAGCGACTCGGCGGACGGGGTGAACGGTAGTGCCCTCGACGGTCGTCCACGTCGGGTTCGCCCTCCTGCTCGCGGCGGCGCTGCTCGGCCCGGCGTACGACCGGCGAGCCCTCGTCGTGGTCGTCGGCGCGGTCGCGTTCCTCGACCTCGACGCGTTCGTCTCGCTCGGCGTCGCGAACACCCACCGCGCCGCCTTCCACAGCCTCCTCCTCCCGGGACTCGCCGGGGCACTCCTCTACGCGGACACGCGTCTGGCCGACCGCTCGCGATTCCACGATCGATACGGCGACCGCGGCGTCCGGATCGTGTGGGTCTCACTCGTCGCCGTCGTCGTCTCCGGGATCGGGCTCGATCTGTTCGGCGCGAGCGGCGTCAACCTCCTCTACCCGCTCGTCGACCAGTTCTACGCGTTCACCGGCTCCGTCGAGTGGCGGTCCACGGGAGGGTTCGTCCAGACGTTCGTCGAGGTCCGTCCCCCCGAGGGGTCGGCGGGTGGGGCCGGCGGAGGTGGGACGGTCGACGTCGGTCAGAAGGGCTCGACCCGGGAGTACCGTGTCGCGACCGGCGTCGACCCGACGGAGGGCCGCGAGTCGCCGGACGTCGAGCGGACGTTTCCGATCGTCTACGCCGGCTGGCAGGTGACGCTCACGCTCACGGGCCTCGTCGTGACGGTCCTGAAGCTCCGGTGGGCGGAGTCGCCGCTCGCGCTCGGATCGAAAGAGCCGCGTGGGGGGCCCGAGACGCTCCCGAACGATGACGACTGAGATACGCGCGTACGACCCGGGGCGGGACCGCGATGAACTGTGGGCGCTGAAGCGAGCGTTCGAACTCGAACTCGGGGCAGGCGGAGGCGAGGAGAAGGAGTCGGCGTACGAGGGGAAACTGGATTCGACGTATCGGGAGCGGTACCTCGCGTGGGTCGACCGGTGTGTGGCCGACGAGAACTGCGTGTTCGTCGCCGAGGCCGGCGAGAACGCGATCGGGGCCGAGAACGCCGATCTCGACGGCTACCTCTTCGTCCTCCCCGAGCGGCTCGCGTTCGTCTGGGACGCCGCGGTCGTCAACGAGGTGTACGTCCGTCCCGACCGCCGGGGAACGGGCCTCGCGGACGACCTGATGGAGCGGGCGGTCGAGCACGCCCGCGGACAGGAGCTACCGCTCGACCGGCTGGTGCTGGACGTCGACCGCGAGAACGAGCGGGCGCGGGCGTTCTACGATCGGTACGGGTTCACCCACTGGGGCGAGATGGTCGCCCGAGATCTCTGAGGGCACTACCTCCGAGCGACCGCAGTAGCAGGCGTCGAGGGGAACGTTCCCGCGGTGGTGTCACGGGGGCGCTCGCCCCGATCCGTCCGTGGCCGTCAGTAGAGCACACCGGATCGAGGCCGTCGGCCGTCCCGCCGCAGGGATCGTGGGAGAGCCAGGAACAGCGAGCTTCGATCCCGATCCATCAGAGGTCGACCGACGTCCTGTCGGTCCCGGGGTAGGGGCGGCCGACCGTCCTGTGAACGCCCGGGGATCCGGTTCGAGCCGTACTGGACCTCGGAACCGAGGGAGTGGTCCGTCCGGCGAGAGACGGCACGTCCCCAGCCTCGTGGCTCCCGACGACTCGCTTCCGAGCACAGTAACTGATCTACGACCCGTCTTTATCAATTGCCGACAGTTCAGTCCGTACTGATGTCGGAGAAGAACGAAGTCGAAGAGCGAAGAGCGATAGGGGAGTCGGGAACCGGCGTGTTCACGGAGATCTTCACCGAGGTCGATCTCCGGAGCACGCTCCTGAATATCGTCGCGGTGTACACGATCGCGGGGATCAGTATCGGGGTCGCGGGATTCTTTACGATCGACGCGTTCGGGGGTGGCGGCTCGGATATCGGTTCGCAGTTCATCACTGGCGTGTTTCTGATCATCTCGGTCGTCTTCGTCGCGCTCGTCGGGGTTCCGATAGCAGTCAGCCTCGCCCCCCGAGTGTCCGACGGTCTGCGAGAGTCGAACGTACAGACGTACGCGACGGTGGGTGTCGGGATCTTCCTCGGCCAGGTCGCGATGTTCGTGACCTCGTTCGTCATACTCGGGAGCTAAGTATCCGGGAGCGGGGGAAGTTCGGCGAGTGGCAGCGGTGGCGGGGCGCTCGGCGAGTTCTTCGTGCCGATGCTGTTCGTGGCGCTCGGTGTCGCGGTCGCGGGAGTAGCGGTCGTGTACCTGAGCCGGAATCACGACCTGTAGCAGAGGGGACCGTTCGATCGAACGGAGAGGTTCGGAAAGCCGTCTCGAAGGGGCCGTGACTACCGAACACTGTGCCGGCGGACGGCTCCTGCGACCACCGAGGACGACGGCGCTACGTGATCCGCGTTCGGAGAGGCCCGATCCTGACACGGATTCGGCCCGTACTCGATCGGCCGATCGCCGGGCTACTTCACCCGACGGACCGCCCCGGCATCGCGTGGAACGTACGCGTACACCTGGGCGGCCGGCCGCGCCGGAGCCGGTAGTCGTCGTGGGGATCGGCCTCGTGGAGCGGTTCGGATCGGAGTCGGCCGATCCCGACGACCCGCAGGTGACAGTCGGTCATCCCTCCCCGTCAGCGCCGTCCGTGTCGGAGCTCGTCACCCCGCTTCCGGGACCGAGGTTCGCCGCCCACTCCTCGCGGGTGACGGAGAACCGGTACGAGTCGGCCACGCCGTCCGGATACCGGGTGTGATTGCGGAGGAGTCCCTCCTCGCGGCCCCCCGCCGCATCGACGTACTTTCGGATCGCTCGACGGGACTTCTCGTTCTCGGCGTGGCAGGTGACCGCGACGGCTTCGAGGCCGAGCCGGTCGAAGGCGACGCGCATCAGGGCGCGGGCGCGCTCACCCGAGTAGCCCCGGCCCCAGAACGGCTCCCGAAACCACGTCCCGAGCGTCCCCAGCCGGCGGTCCCATTCGACGCCCAGCCCGGCCATCCCGGCGAACTCACCTGCTTCGGGCTCGCAGCCGACGAACACCGCGTAGTGGGCGGCCTCGCCCGACTCGAAGTCGGACTCGCAGGCGTCGAGGAACTCGAACGCCTCGTTCACCGTCCCGTACGGCTCCCAGGTGAGGTAACGGGTCACCCGCTCGATCCCCGGCGCGCCCTCCCGGCAGTGCTCGTACAGCTCGAACGGGTCGACCGACGCCGTGTCCGCCGCGACGAGCCGGAGCCGATCGGTCGTCAGAACCCGGGGGAACGGCTCGACGCGGGCCTCCGAGGACCGGGACATGTGCGGGCGCAGGCGGTGGACGGTGAAGTAGGTTGCCTCGCCGTGCGAACGTGTCACGCGGTCATCCCGGCGAGCGGTGGCGACCCGCTCGCGACGGGTATCCTCCCTCCGCCCACAAGGAACAGGATTTAGAAGTAATTAGAATAGAGAGTGTGCCGAGGAGTCGTCCCAGACGACCAGAGAACCCACGAGAGAACCCGATCTCGATCGAGGATCGTCCTCCCATCACTCCGTGCCATCTGTCGAAGTACGCCGTACTTCGATCGACGTTATCGTTTCAAATCGCCTCAGCGATCGAAGGAACCGTTCCTCACTATCCGAGCGAGCTGGGAGATGATTCAATCATTTATATCGAATCGATACGCTCGTATCCGTCGGGGAGCGCCGCCGCGTCCTCGGGCAGGAGCGCGACGACGACCGACGGGGCGTAGTCGGCGAAGTGGTCGACGAGCCGCGCGATGCGCTCGGAGTCGATCGACTCGAGGGAGTCGAGCAGGACGAACGGCATCCGCTCGTGGACCTCGTGGGTGAGGTAGCCGGCGAGGGCAAAGACCAGTCCCGTCACCTCGCGCTCGGACTCGCTCAGGTGCTCGACGGTGTCCTCGTAGACGACGCCCTCGTCCGTCCGGCGGACGACGTGGAGGTCGAACTCCCCGCGGTCGGTCGGATCACGGGGCCCCTCCGGCTCACGCCGTTCGAGCCAGATCCGCTCGATGTTGTCGTACTCGAGTGCGTCGAGGAGCTCCTCGGCGTGCTCGTTGAACGACTCGACAGCGTCGCGCTCGACGGTCTCGATCCGGGTCCGGAGCGACTCGATCTCCCCGGTCAGCGTCTCGCGGCGCTCACGGAGTTCCGACTCGCGCTCGACCTGGTCTTCGAGCTCCTCGACCGTGGCCTCGGCGTCCTCGAGCTCCGAGGAGAGCCGGCCGATCTCGAACTCGAGGTCGGTCGCCTCGCGCTGGTGTTCGGCGAGGGTGTCGTCGCGGTCGGCCTCCAGGCGCTCCAGCTCCGACTCCAGCTCGGCGAGCCGGGTCTCCTGTTCGTCGAGCGTCGTCTCGAGCCGCTCCGCGCGTGCCTCCCGCTCCTCGACGTCGGACTCGGCGTCGGCCAGCCGCTCCTCGAGGTCGTCGCGCTCCCGTCGGCGCGCGTCGAGGTCGTCGCGCTCGTCGACCAGCGACTCCAGTTCGTCGGTGACGGCCGCGCGCTCGGCCCGCTTCTCGCTCGCGATCTCGCGCAGCCGATCGAGCGTGTCGCCGATATCGTCGGCGGTCGTCTCGGCCCCGCAGGTCCAGCAGACGGTGGTCTCGTCGGGGAGCAGGCCGTCGGTGACCGCCCCGCCGTCGGCGTCCACGGCCCGGTCCGACTCCTCGTTCTCGCGCATCAGCTCACGGAGGCCGTTCTCGCCCTCAAGCATGCGCTCGTTGAACCCGACGACGGTGGAGAGCCGGTTGACGAGGCCGTCGAGTTCGCGGCGGTGCGACCGGAGTTCCTCGATCCGGTCGTCGATCTCCTCGAGGCGGCTCTCGGCGGGGACGTCGATCCCGTCCAGTTCGTCACGGAGCCGTTCGCGCTCCTCGCGGGCCACCTCGAGCCCTTCGCGCGCCGTCTCGAGACGATACCGTGTCTCCCCGAGCTCGCTCCGGACGGCGTTCAGTTCGTCGAGCAGCTCCCCCCGCTCGCCGTCCATCCTCCCACCGGCGTCCCCGGCGTCCATCTCCGCCTGCAGCTCCTGCCGGCGCTCGCGCTGGGTTTCGAGTTCGGCGGCCAGCTCGTCCCGCCGTTCGCGTGCGCGTTCGAGCCGATCCGTGGCGTCATCGAGCCGTTCGAGTTCGGCGTCGACCCCCCGGCGTTCCTCGACGCGCTCGCGGAGTTCGCGCTCGATCGCGTCCGTGTCGACGGGCCGCAACAGTACCCGCCGCAGGTCACGACCGCCGGAGAGGACGGCCTGCCGGGCGTCGTTGGTCTCGAGCAGGAAGGCGAAGCACTCGGCGTAGTCCACCTCGTCGTCGGCGAGGTAGGGGTCGCCCTCGAGGGCGACCCCGTCGGCCCGCCGGACCAGCCGTCGGGTGTACGTCTCCCCGTCGAGAACCAGTTCGACCGATCCCTCGTCCGCGTCGGCCTTGAGCGAGACGTCGTCGCTGCCGAGCGCGGCCATCAGGGCACGCAGGAGCGAGGTTCGGTTCGTGGCGTTCCGCCCCGCCAGCACGTTCACGCCCGGTCCGAACTCGACCGTCGCCTCGTCGATGCCACCCACGGCGCGAACACTGAGGGAGATCTTGGTCCCCACTGCCTCCACTCCGGTCATGCCTCCCCGTTCGGCACACCGGTATTTCAATAACTCGTCCCGCACTCACAGCCGCCGGCCTCGATGAGCGTCGCCAGGTCCCGCGACCGGCCGCAGGACTCACAGACCACCCGGACGTCGACGATGACGTCGAACCCGTCGAGGTCGAGTTCGCCGCCGTCGCGTAGCGACGCCAGTGTCTCTCGGGTCACCGTCTCCGTCCGGTTCCGGAGGGCGTAGAGCGTCGATCCCCGGCGTTCGAGGCGGTCGCCGTCGGCTCCCTTCGAGACGTCGAGACAGCCCCGGAGGTGGTTGTAGACCGTCTGGTGGGAGACGGTATCCGAGAGAACGGCGTCGACGTCGACGTCCTGTCGCTCGAGCCGGCGTCTGGTGTCCAGTCGACGGCCCGCCGGGACGTCCCCGGTCAGCAGGCGGAGCAGGTTCTCGGGCTCCCCGTCGAGCGGGTCCAGCCCGGCCTCGCGCATCGCCTCGGCCAGTACGCGCCGGTTCACCTCCGCGGCGAGCTCCCTGACGCCGACCGAGTCCCCGTCCCCGCCCCATCGCTCCGCGAGCTCCTCGTCCAGTCCCTCCAGCTCGTAGCGGGCCGCCGTCCGGCCCACCTTGCAGCACGCCGCCGACCCGTCACCCTCGGTTCCAGCCATCGGGGTGTATTACTGACGTACGACCGTAAAAGATTCGGTCGTTCGGTTCGGTCGAATCGGGCACGCATCCAGGGAAGCACGCCAGCCCCCGGTCACGTCCCTCGATACCGGGCAGTAGCGGAACGGTTCCGATCACGGGAACGGCATCCGCTCGATTCCGGTCGTCAGGAGCCGGGGCCCGCCACACATTCGTTCGATCAGGTCGAACGACCGTCCGCCACGACCAGGTTCACCTCGATGGTGTTCGCCGTGGCGAGGAGCGCGTCGTGGAGCGCTTCGGGCTCTCGCTCGCTGTAGAGTCGACGGACCGGTCCCGCGAGGGTGACGGCACCGCAGACCGACTCGGTGGCGTCGAAGATGGGGACGCCAACGGCGAGAACCCCGCGCAGGTACTCCTCGCGATTGAACGCGATCCCCTCCTCGCGTACGGTCGCCAGTTCGTCGAGCAGGGTCTCGCGGTCGGTGATCGTCTCGTCGGTGAACGCCGGCAGTCCCCACCGGTCCACGATGGCGTCGACGCGCTCGCGCGGGTAGTGGGCCATCATCGCCTTCCCACCGGCCGAACAGTGGTGGTAGACCGACGTCCCGACGGTCACGTCGCCGGTGAGCGAGCGTGTCCCGGTCCCAACGTAGAGGACCATCCCGAGCCCGTTCTGTTCGGTCATGCAGAGCGCGCGCTCGCCGGTCCGCTCGGCCAGGTCGTCGATCGGCTGGCGGGCCGCGTGGAACAGCGGCTCGGCCCGTCGGACGAACTCGCCGAAGGTCAGGAACCGCAAGCCGAGTCGGTACTCGCCGCCGTCGTTGACCACGTAGCCGTTCGATTCGAGCGTCCGCAGGTGGGCGTGGACCGTGCTCTTCGGCAGGTCGAGCGCCTCCGCCACCGCCGTCACCCCGGCACCCTCCATCTCCCAGAGGGTTTCGACCACGTCGAACGCCTTCTCGACGGCCTCCAGCGTCCGTCCGGCGGGTTCGTCCGATCCCATACTCTCCCTTCCCGTCGACTTCTCTTAATCCTTGTTCGACTGGGTCGAACGGATCAGGACGAGCGGAGCGACGGGGAGGCGAGCCCACCGTCCCGGACCAGCGGGAGCGCCGACAGCAACAGTGCGAGCCCCACACCGCCGGCGCAGATGGCGTAGGTCGTCCCGAAGCCGAACCAGACGTCGACCATCGGTACGGCGAGGAGCGGGCCGAGGGTGAGCCCCGCGTCGCCGAGGATGTTGTAGACGCCGCCCATCCGACCGACCTCGTCGCCCGGCGTGATGTCCCCGAGGATGGCGAGCAGCGTCGGGCCCGACCCCCCGGACCCGAAGCCGACGAGCGCCGTGCCGAGGAACATCCCCGCGAGCGTCGGCAGGCTCGCCAACACGAGGAGGCCGACGGCCATCGCGCCGAACGTCGGGAACAGCAGGAGCGCCCGGTTCGAGAGCCGATCCGAGATCCGACCGGCGAGGAGCGTCGACCCGCTGGCCGAGAGCACCCCGACTGCCAGCACCACCCCCGAGATGCCGGTCGCCTCGAGCGTCGAGAGGGTCGCCCCGGTGGCCTCGGCGTACTTGGCCACGGTCGCCAGCAGGACGCCCCCGAAGACGAACCGGATGGTCGTGTTCCCGACCCCGATGGGGAGGACGCGGGGCTCGCGACGAACCATCCCGGGGATGTCCCGGAGCCGCGTCCGGCCGCCGGTCTCCGGGCGGACGTCCGGGAGCACGCGGTAGCCGATGACGCCCGCGAGTCCGGCGAGGACGCCCGCGAGCAGGAACGCCGCCTCGAAGCTCACGACGTCCGAGACCACCCCACCGACGACCAGTCCGGTCGGGAAGCCGAGCGACTGTCCGCCGCGCATGTAGCCGAGCCAGCGCCCCCGGTTCTCCTGGGTGGTGACGCTCGTCACGGTCGTGAACGCGCCGATGAAGACGAACGCGCTACCGACCCCCCAGGCCATCCGGGCGGCGAGGAAGACCGCGGCGGCGTTCGACACCGGGCCGATCCCCGGCGCGACGACGAACGTCCCGGCCGGGACGTGGAGGCCGAGGACGTAGCCGAACGGGGCGAGCCCCTGGACGAACAGCCCGGCGATCATCGGCCGGCGCGCGCCGATACGGTCCACGACGGTCCCCGCGGGCGCGTTCATCGGAAGCCGGGAGAACCGGTTCGCCGAGAGGATGATACCGAGCATCACCGCGCTGATACCGAGCAGGTCGTCGAGCAGCGGGAGCGTCGGGAAGGCGACGCCGGTGGCGATCCCGCCGAAGAACACCCCCGTGGTGACCGCCAGCGCCACGGTCCGCACCTGCGCGTCGGAGTACGTCCGTTCGGTCGTCGACTCCCCGTCCACGACTACCGGTCCACCTCGCGCCCCAGCGGGGTCCCGGTGGGCGCTCCGTACCGCCGGTCGTCCGCGGGGGACGTCCCGAGTGTCCCCGAACCCGACGTGCCGACGGTCGACGCCCGTGCCATGCGTCGGCGTTCCGACTCGTCGAGCAAGTAGCTTCCGGACACGGCAGGAACTCCCCGGACACGGGACGCCGTCGAGCGAACGTCGAACGATCGCGGCTCGACACCGCGGGCCATAGCTTCATATGGTTCGCTTTCCACCCACCCGTAGGGCCATGTCACCGGAACGGAGTTCGATGGAGGGCGTCTCGCTCGGCAAGGAGGAGACCGAGCTGTCGTTCGAGGCCGAGAGCGACCTCCAGCAGGCGGTCCGGCAGGTCACCAAGCGCTGGAAGAACTGGGCGACCATCGCGGTCACCGCCCTGACGGCCTGGTTCCTCTACGGCATCAACGACACCTGGACGACGGACGCGACGGCGTTCGCCCTCTTCACCGTCGGCATCCTCGGCTACACCCTCGTGACGCTCTACTCCGACATCGAGATGGCGTGAGCACGGACACCGCACTCCGCCAGCGGGGACGCGCCGCGTCGAGGGATGACGACCATCCCCACCGACAGTGACCCGGGGATGATCGACCGGCTCTTCGACGGCCTGCTCCCCACGCGCTACCGACCGGCACCGGCGATGGGGACCGCCGGCGAGGCGCGCGTCCTGCTCGCCCGGGGTGCCGCCGCCCTCGTCGATCTCCTCATCTGTTACGTCCTGCTCGAACTCCCCGTCCTCTACGCGGCGAGCGTACTCCTCAGGCGTTCGTTCGAGGCACGCGCCGGGGCCATCGCGATCGGGTCGGTCCTCGTCCTCGCGCCGCTCTACCTCACGTACTCGTTCGCCTTCGAGTGGCGCTACGGTCGGACCCCGGGGAAGGTCAACCGGGGACTGCTGGTCGTCACCGAGGGTGGCGAGGACCCCGGTGTCCGGGCCTGTGCGGTCCGGAACCTCCTCCGGTACGTCGACCTGCTCGGCGTGCCGCCGCTCGTGCTCGGGGCCGTCGTCGCGCTCCTCACCGGCGGCCGGCGCGTCGGCGATCACCTCGCGGGGACGGTCGTCGTCAGAGCGACGGCCGGCGAGGAGGCCAGCCACCTCTCGGCGGTCGCGGAACTCGTCGGACGGCGCGGAGAGCCGGAAGGAACGGACGACGGCTCGCCGCCGGAGCGGGAGCGAGAGGGATAGGGTCGAAAACGGGAACGGAATCGCGACAGTGAGAGCGGAATCGAAGCGGGACGGGTCGAGGCGGAATAACTCCGAGTAGCGGTCGGACCGGACTCAGGCGATCCTGACGCCCGATTCGGGATCGAACAGCTGGGCCTCCTCGGCGTCGATGACGAGCCCGTACTCCCGGCGCTCGCCCTCGAAGTCGGAGTCGGTGACGACGACGAGCTCGCCGAACTCCGTCTCGAAGAAGCTGTGGGTCTCGTCGCCCAGCGGCTCGTCGAGGACGTGCTGGGCGGGGATCCCCTCACCCGGATCGTTCGTGACCCTGAAGTACTGCGGCCGGATACCGACGCGGACGTCACGCCCCACGTAGCCGTCGAGCTGGTCGACCGTCATCGGCAGCGAGAGGTCGTGCGATCCGACCTCGAGGCTCGCCCGACCGTTGGCAGAGGCGACGTGACCGTCGAAGAACTGGGTGTTCGGCTGACCGATGAACCCACCGACGAACTCCGTCCGTGGCTCGTCGTACACGTCCTTCGGCGGGCCGACCTGCTCCAGGTTGCCCTCGTTCATCACCGCGACCCGGTCGGACATCGTCATCGCCTCCTCCTGGTCGTGGGTGACGTAGAGCGTGGGACAGCCGATCTCCTCGGTGATGCGCTGGACGACCGGGCGGAGCTCGCGCTTGAGCTTGGCGTCGAGGTCGCTCATCGGCTCGTCGAACAGGAACACCTCCGGGTCCCGGACCAGCGAGCGCCCGAGCGCGACCCGCTGCTGCTGCCCGCCCGAGAGGTCCGCCGGGCTCTTGTTCAGCTGGTCGGTGATCTGCAGGAGTTCGGCGGCCTCCTCGACCCGCTTGTACCGCTCGTCTCGGGAGACGCCCGCGATCTTCAGCCCGTAGGCGATGTTGTCGCGGACGCTCATGTGCGGGTAGAGCGCGATGTCCTGGAACAGGAGCGCGATGTTGCGGTCCTGGACCGGCAGTTCGGTCACGTCGCGGTCGCCGAAGGTGATCGTCCCGTCGGTCGGGATGTCGAGTCCCGCCACACACCGCAGCGTGGTGGTCTTCCCGCATCCCGAGGGCCCGACGAGCGTGACGAACTCGCCGTCCTCGATGTGCAGGTCGATCCCGTCGACCGCGACTATCTCGTCCGCGCCGTCCTGGAACACTCGTGTCAGATTCTGGATGTTGACGTCGACCATTGTGTGGTGGTAGTGTGGTTACAGGGACCGTATCTGGAAGCCCTTCAGCAGGTAGCTCTGCAGGAAGTACGCGAACAGCATCGGCGGCACGGTCATCATCATCGAGACCGCCATGATGTCCGCCCACGAGGTGTCGTACCCCTGCGTGATGAGTCTGAACACGCCCGGCGCGAACGTCGTCGCCTCGTTCTGCGGGAGCAGTATCTGGGCGAACGTGAAGTCGTTCCACGCGAGCGCGAACGCGAACAGCGCCGCCGCGATGATCGCCGGCTGGCTCTGCGGGATCACGACGTCGCGGAACCCCCGCCACCGCGAGGCTCCGACGACCCAGGCGCTCTCCTCCATCGAGCGCGGGATCGTCTGCATGTACTTCCACATGAGCCAGACCGAGAACGGCATCGAGATGGCCGTCAGCGCGACGATCAGTCCGATCCTGGTGTTGAGCAGCCCGATCTGCTTCCAGATGAGGTAGAGCGGGAGCCCCAGCACGATCGGGCTGAACATGTACCCGAACAGCAGGAACCGGGCGAAGTTCTCCTTGTGCGGGAAGTCGAACCGCGCCAGCCCGTAGCCGGCGATCAGTGAGACGATGACCACCAGGATGATCGTCCCCAGCGTGACGATGCCCGTGTTGATGATGTACAGCGAGACGTCCGAACTGGTGAGTATCGCGTAGTTGGACAGCGTGAACCCATCGAGGGTGGGGAACGCCGTCATGCTCTCGAGGATTGCCTGGCGCGTCTTGAACGAGCTCTGGGCCATCCAGTAGATGGGGAACATCCCGACGACGAACATGATGACGCCGCTGATCCCGAGCACGATGCGGAACAGGCGGTCCTCGGTGCTGAACTCGAGACCGAACACGCCGCTGGTACCGTCCTTGGTGCTCATGTAGACGTCTCCACCTCCTCGCTCGGGTTGAACAGCTTGAAGTAGGCGATCGCACCCATCGCCAGGAAGACGAACATCACGACGGCCATCGCGTTACCGAGGCCGTAGCTCCCGCCGACGAACGCCTCGCGGTAGGCGAGGATGGGCAGGGTGGTGGTCGCGAACCCCGGACCTCCCTGCGTGAGGATCCAGATGATGTCGAACTTGTTGAACATGAAGATCGAACGGAGCAGCACCGCGACGAGGATGACCCCCTGGATCCGGGGAAGGGTGATGTCGCGGAACATCTGCCACTTGTTCGCCCCGCAGACCTTCGCCGCCTCGTAGAACCGCGAGGGGATGGCCCGGAGCTGTGCGAGCGCGAAGATGGTAATGAACACTGCGAACTTCCAGGAACCGATGAGGACGAGCAGCGGCATCGCCCACGTCTTCGACCCGAGCGCGTAGTTCTTGGGGTCCCACAGGCCGAGCCACTCGGAGCCGACGATGTGGAAGACCCCGATGGCCTGGTCGAACATGAACAGCGAGACGAGCGCGACGATGATCGTCGGGATGAGGTAGGCGGTGAAGATGACGGCGGTCAGGACCTTCTGGAACCGCGTGATCCGGTTGAGCACGAGCGCTAGCCAGAGTCCGACCACCAGCTGGAACAGCGTGCTTCCGACCATGTAGACCACGCCGGTCCACAGCGACCCCCAGAACCGGTCGATGGTGAGCACCTCCACGTAGTTCGCCAGACCCACGAACTCCCAGTTGGGGTTCAACAGTGGGATCTCGTAGAGCGAGGCGTACACCGCGAACGACACCGGGAGTATCGCGATGAGGAAGTACAGGACGATGACGGGGAACACCGCCGCCGCACCGCTCAGGGTCTCCCCGTCCACCGGGAGGCGGTGCAACGGTAGCACCCCGTCCCGTCTCCGGTCGGCGTCCATCGTTTCACTGGCCATGTGTTACGGTCTAACGTGACGTTTGCTCGCAGGCATATCAATCCCACTGGTCGCACCCCTGTTGGACCCCAGGTGTGCCGACGCCCGGTGTGGTCGACCCGCGACGCGAATCCCTCGCGGAGGAGGTGACCGCGTGGCGGCCCGGCGCATCGTCCGGGGGCCGGGACTCGGGGGCCCGGGCCGACGGGCTATCCGAACCGTTCCATCCCCTCCTGGAACCGCTGTTCGAGCTTGCCCAGGCCGTACTCGTAGGCCTCCTGTGGGCTCGACCCGGTGACGACCATGTTGATCATCTCCGCCGGGAAGAAGAATCGTTCGACGTACAGCGCTACGGGAGACGTGGTGAAGTTCGACTCCGGCACGTTGCCGTAGTAGTCCTCGACGATAGTGTTCTGACAGTACTCTAGCCCCTCAAGGTGGCTCGGGTAATCCTCCCAGTAGTCGAAGTTCTGGTAGGTGTCGCTCCCGATGACGTCCTCGTAGTTCGGAAGGAACCGCGTCGGCTCGGCCTCGTAGAGCTCCGCCGTCCGGGATATTTCGTCGCCGTAGACGTACTGAAGGAACTTCTTGGTCCCGACTGGGTTCTCCGAGTTGGCGAACACGTGGTGGCCGTCCGGAGTCGGGTTGTACTGCCAGTTGTTGCTCTTGTCGATGCCACCCTCTTTCCAGCGCGGCAGTGGCGCGACCCCGGTGTTCTTCGCGATCTGATCGACCTCGGCGCTCGCCGCAACGCCCGCCGGCCACATGTTCAGGTTGTACTGCTGGGCGAAGCGGCCGCCGGCCCAGTCACCGAGTGACGCACTCCACCCGATCCCGGTCGGGTCCGGGGAGTACTGCGCGAGTTCCTGGAAGTACTCGAGGAGCTGTGTCACCTCCTCCTCGGGGTAGTGGACCTCGAGTTCGCCGCCGACCTCGCCGTCCTTCCAGCGGAGGCCGATTGCCGAGGTGCCCATGTTGTTGAGGAACACGTGGAACTCGTCCTGTGCCTTCCCGGTCTTCTGTCCCGCCAGGCCGTACCCCCGGATGTCCAGATCTGACTCGTCGATGACCCGCGCGTTCTCGATCATCCCCTCGATACTGTCGGGGACCTCTAGACCCAGTTCGTCGTAGACGTCCTGCCGGTAGTGGAAGACGGAGGTGTAGTAGCCGTGGGACACCTGCCAGAGTTTGTCGTCCTGGGTAAGCGGCGAGGAGATGAGTTCGCCGGATACGGACTGGACCTGGTCGACGACCTCGGTCACCTCCGCGAGCTGGTCCGACGCCCAGAGGTCGGCCACCTGGTCGAACGTCGAGGTGTTCATCCCCGGCGGGTCGCCGGACTGGATGAGCGTCGCCAGCCGGTTCTCCTGAGAGCCGGACATCCCGGAGTACTCCATCTCGACCTCGATACCGGTCTCGTCGGTGAACCCCGGTACGAGTTCGTCCTCCCACTGGGTCTGCCAGGCCTCGTTGTTGTAGTCGGTGAGGACGTGAACCGGCGGTAGCTCGGCCGGGTCCGGCGTCCCGCTCCCGCCGCCGTCGCTGGTGCTACCCCCGCCGCCATCGCCACCGTCCCCACCGCCGCCATCGCCATTACCACCGTCACCGCCGTCACCACCACCGCCACCGTCGCCACCGACACAGCCAGCGAGGCCAGCGATCGAGCCGGCCCCCGTGAGCGCCAGCCACCGCCGGCGGCTGAACATCTGTTCCTCTTCGTCCTGCTGGTTCCCGCCCATGACGACCGCCACAAAGGGAACTACATTATTATAGCTTTGGGACGCGCCGACGCACGGCGTACACGGTCGCCTCCCGTCGGCACCGCCGCGAGCCGTGGGTTTCGTGACGCCTGCGCCGAAGGTCCGGGGTCGGACTCCCGTGTCTACCGGCCCTCGAACGTCGGCTCGTAGTCGTCCTCGGCGAACGCCCTCGCCCCCTCGGCGTGGTCCTCCGTCTCGACCAGCGTGGGGAACACCCGCCGGTCGTACGCGATGGCCTCGCGCAGTGGGACCTGCTGGCCGTGATCGACGCTGTCCTTGATGGCACGCATCGACAGCGGGGGCTGGCCGGCGAGCTTCCCGACGAACGCCGAGACCTCCTCGTCGAACGAGTCGTCGTCGAACACGCGGTGGACCAGTCCCAGTTCCCCGGCCCGCTCGGCCGGGAGGTGCTCGCCCAGCATCGCCACCTCCTTCGCGACCGCCGGCCCGGCGATGCGGGCGATGTACTGCGCGCCGCCGGCCCCGGGGAGGATCCCCAGGTTCGACTCGGGGAGCCCCAGTCGGGAGGACTCGCTGGCGAGCCGGAAGTCACAGCCGAACGCGAGTTCGAGCCCGCCGCCGAGACAGTAGCCGTCGATCTTCGCCACGATCGGTGCACCGAACCCCCGGAGTCGGTCCTGGATGCTCGTCATCGGCCCGACGCGGGCCCCGCGCCCACCGAACTCCGTGATGTCCGCGCCCGCCGAGAACGCACGGTCGCCCGCCCCCTCGATCACGACCACCCGGACCGCGACCCCCTCGGCGTCCGCGTCGAGCGATTCGAGCTCCTCGACGGCGCTCACCACGTCCTCGCGGAGCTGGGCGTTCATGGCGTTCAGCGCGTCCGGCCGGTTCAGCGTCACGGTGGCGACGCCGCTCTCCTCGTCGTGGTCCACCAGTACGGTGTCGAACGACTCCTGCATACCCTCGGCTGTGCCACCGGTGACATAACTCTTGAGGGCCGGGGGGCCTCGCTCGGGCGCGGGACGGCGAGGTCAGTCCGCCGAGACATCGCGACCGCCCTCGACGTGGACCAGCTCCTCGATGGGTGGGATCTTCGCCTCACGGTCGGTGATGATCTCGATGCGGCGTTGGAGCTTCTCGGTGGCGTACTCGACCAGGTAGGTCGAGTCGACCTCGTTGTCCGGATCGTCGACGATACCCGCTACCAGCGGGAGGAGGTCCCCGAGGGTCTCCTGGACGATATCGGGGTCGACGCCCTCCTCGGCGACGAGCCGCTGGACCTCGTGCATCCCGAAGCCGACGTGTCGCCCCTCGTCGGACCGGATGCGGGTGATCCCCTCGACGAGCCCCTCCAGGTGGACCGGCTCGCCCGGTAGCTCGACCTCCGGGCCGGTGGGCGACCAGGACGCCTGGATGCCGTAGTAGCCGGTCTGTGCGAGCACCGATTCGACCACGAGGTGGTAGTGGCAGTACGCCCGGGCGAGCGCCTCGGACGAGTCGTCCTCCAGCAGCCGGTGCATCGCCGCCTCCGTCCGGTCGAAGAGCTCGACGTACGAGTCGTTGAAGTACCGCTCGTCGGTCGGGTGCGTCACCTCGAACCCGTGAGCCTCGGCCACAGGGTCGATCACCTCGCGCCAGTAGCGGTCGAAGAAGGCGGTGTGCTTGGCCTCCTCGTAGAGCTGGGAGGTGAGGAACATCTGCTTGTCCACGTCGTCGAGCGCGATACACATCGGCGCGAGGTCCTCGGTGACGGCCTCCTCGCCCGCGCCGAACAGCGCGAGCGTCCGCCGCAGCCCGTCGAACTGCGCCTCGGTCTGTTCTCGCTCGATCAG
Source organism: Salinirubellus litoreus (assembly GCF_037335815.1). Lineage (NCBI taxonomy): Archaea > Methanobacteriati > Methanobacteriota > Halobacteria > Halobacteriales > Natronomonadaceae > Salinirubellus > Salinirubellus litoreus. Next base: position 3,457,817 of record NZ_CP147841.1, read on the forward strand.
CCGCTCGCGGTCCTGCTCCAGCAGCTCGTCTGGGATGTCCCGGTAGGGGTCCCAGTGGCGGTAGACCGCGTTCCGGAAGTAGCCCGAAGCGAACGAGTCGGGATCGAGGCGCATCGTACGGCCCGTGTCGCTGTACCGGTTCATACCACCTGTCTGTCGTGAACGATACTAAGCGTTACCGACCGACCGTTCGGTCGGCGGGCGAGCTACCTCGAACACCGCGCTCCACGGCGAAGCCCCCCGACGGTTTTGCCGGTAGACGGTGGCCGCTACAGTCCGTCGAGCGCGCCCTCGAACACCTCGCCGAGCCGGTCGAGGACCGCGTCGTCGGTCCGGGCGTACGGCAGCGACAACGGCGAGAGGCTCACCCGATCGTCGAGTAGTGCCCGCCGGTCCGTTCCCTCCGGGTCGGGAACGTTGCCGGCAGACATCCCCGCCCAGAGCGGGTTGTGGAGCCGATACTGGCCGTCCTCGAGACGGGCGTGCATGTCGTACTCCTCGGTCGGTCGCGTGAGGGCGATCCCCGCGAGATCGCGGTCCGGACGCGGGAGGTTCAGGTTCAGGTAGTCCACGGCGTCGAAGGTGTCGCTCCCGACGGCCCGCTCGACCACGCTCGCCGCCACGGCGCAGGCCCGCTCGAAGTCGGCAGTCGAGAGCGCCGAGCGGTCCATCCCGAGGACGTCCATCGAGACGGCGACCCCCGGAACGCCGAGGCAGGCCGCTTCGGTGGCGGCGCTCGCGGTCCCCGAGCGCGGGAGGACGTGCGCCCCGAGGTTCGCCCCCGGGTTACAGCCCGCCACCACCACGTCCGGGTCGAACGTCCCGACCCCGAGGATGGCACAGTCACAGGGCGTCCCGTGGACGGCGTCACCGAGTTCGTGGGCCTCGCGGGGGATGGTCACGGTGTACGGCTCGTCCTCGCCGTCGCCGAGGCCGGTCTCGCCCTCGTTGCCCCGGTCGGGACCCATCCGCCCGTAGGAGAGCCCCCGACCGACGGCGCTCTGGTTTCGCGCCGGCGCGATCACCCGCACCTCGCCGAGTTCGGCGAGCGCGTCGGCGAGGGCGCGGATCCCCGGTGCGTCGATGCCGTCGTCGTTCGTCACCAGGACCCTCACAGTACCGCCTCCGCCGATCCGGTGATGGCCGTCTCATCCCCGTCGCGGTCGACCCGTAGCTCGACCGCGACGCGCTCGCCCGCCCCGGTCCGCTCGACGTCGGTCGCTTCGACGGTCGTCGTGAGCGTCTCCCCCGGCCACACCCGGGAACGAAACCGGACCCCGAACGACCGTACCGACCCGACGCCGAGCCAGTCACAGACGGCGTGGGCCGCCACCCCGGCGGTGAACATCCCCTGGCCGAACACCGAGGGGTTGCCCGCCCCCCTGGCGTACGGCTCGTCGTAGTGGATGGGGTTGAAGTCGCCGCTCGCCCCGGCGTACCGGACGAAGTCCCGACGGTCGAGCGGGCCGAGCGAGACGGTCGGCGCGCAGTCCCCGGGCTCGAGGTCGCCGGCCTCGGCGGGGGTCGGCGCTGTCGGCTCGGTCGCGGCCCGGTCGGTCGCGGACCACTCGGGGTCCTCGCCCAGGTCGCCGTCGGTGGCGGGCGTCGGCCCGTCGTCTCCGTCCCCCGAATCGCCGACCGTCCCGCCGGTCTCGATAGCGGTCGAGCGGGAGACGAGCACCCGCTCGCCGCCGGAGTCGCGGTACTCGGTCTCGACCTCCGCGAACGTCATCGTCCCGCCCCGTGACCCTTCCCGCTCGTAGGCGTTCACCACCGCCGTCTCACCCGTGAGCGTGTCGCCGACGACGAGCGGCCGGTCGTACTCGTAGGCCTGCTCGCCGTGGAGCGTGTGCTCGTGACGGAACCCGAGATCGACCCCCTCACCCGTCCGGTACCGGGGGAAGTCAGTAGTCCGAACGAACGAGAGAGGTGCGGGAACGGCCTCGAACCCCCTCGCCGCGGCCACCTCGGGGTCCCGGTACACGGGGTCGTCGTCGCCGATCGCCCGCGCGAACTCCTCGACCTTCCCCGCCTCGACGGTGAACCCCTCGACCGTCCTGACGCGCTCGTCGAGCATCGACTCCAGTCGGTCCAGCGTCGCGGTCACTCGCCGACCCTCCGCGTTCGGCCCCGTCTCCGGTCCGTGTCCATGCCGCCCCCTGCCGGGGGGAGGGAGATAAAACCGCCCCCCGGAGCCCCCGTCCCTCGGGCGATCGGAGAAACGCTTAACTTCCGTTTCTCGTTACCGCGTGGCATGCATCTGGAGGACGTGGCCGACGAGGCGAGGACGGGCAACGTCGCGAAGCTGTTCGACGAGACCGCGCGCCACCACGGCGACGCGCTCGCCATCGAGGCGTCGGGCCACGAGACGACCCACGCCGAACTGCGGGCGGCGAGCGAGGCGTTCTCGGGGGGGTTGCGCGACCGCGGGTTCGGCCCCGGCGACCGGATGCTGCTCTACCTGCCGAACTGCCCGCAGTACCTCGTCGCCTCGCTCGGGGCGTTCCGCGCCGGTGTGGTCGTCTCGCCGGTCAACCCCCAGTACAAGGTCCGCGAGCTCACCTACCAGCTGGAGGACACCGACGCGGACCTGATCGTCACCCACCCCGCCCTCCGGGGGGTCGTGACCGAAACCCTCGAAGAGACCGGACGCGACCCGCTCGTGGTCTCCGTCGGCGACGAGGACGAGCGCGGGGACGGTGACGTAGGATTCGAAGCGATCAGGGGCGAACCCCACACCGCGGAGTGCGATCCCGGCGACGTCGCGCTCCTGCCCTACACCTCCGGAACCACGGGCCAGCCCAAGGGCGTCCGGCTCACCCACCGGAACTTCTCCGCACAGCTCCTCTCGTACCTCGCCAGCCGGACCGACGACCTCGCCGACACGGACGTGAAGTCCCTCCTGTACCTCCCGCTCTACCACATCACCGGATTCACTCACGTCGCCATGCAGCCGCTCGTCCGCGGCGGCGCGCTCTACCTGCGGAGCCCGGCGAACTGGGACGCCGAGGCCGCCATGCGGACCATCGAGGAAGAGGGAATCACCCGCTTCGTCGGCGTCACGGCCATGTACGTCGACATGGTCAACAGCGACTCGTTCGGCGACCACGACCTCTCCTCGCTGGTCTGGGCGAGCGAGGGCGGCGCGAAAATGTCCGTGGCCGTTCAGGAGCGCTTCGAGGAAGTCGCCGGCGTCGAGATGTCCGAGGGGTACGGGCTCACCGAGACCAACGGCGCGACCCACACCCAGCGGGGCTCGACGTTCGGCCTCCGACACGGTACCATCGGTCAGCCGCTCCGGCACACCGAGTGCCGCGTCGTCGACGAGGACGGCGAGGAGGCCCCGGTGGGCGAGGAGGGCGAACTGCTCGTCCGCGGCCCGCAGGTGATGGCGGGCTACCACGGGATGCCCGAGGCCACCGAGGCGGCGTTCACCGAGCGGGGGTTCTTCCGGACCGGCGACGTCGCCCGACGGGACGCGGACAACTACTACGAGATCGTCGACCGCAAGAAGCACATGATCGTCACCGCGGGGTACAACGTCTACCCGAGCGAGGTGGAGGAGCTCCTCCGCGAGCACGAGGCCGTCGCCGACGCCGCGGTCATCGGCGTCCCCGACGAGCGGCGCAACGAGATCCCCGTCGCGTACGTCGTCCCACGACCCGACGCCGAGCCGGGCGACGACCTCGCCGATGCCATCCGGGAGTTCTGCCTCGCGAACGTCGCCGAGTACAAGCACCCCCGCGGGGTGACGTTCGTCGAGGAGCTCCCGAGGACTGCGAGCGGGAAGATACAGAAGTACAAGCTCGAAGAGGCACACGAAGAGGGCGGGACCGCGGAGGGGGACGACTGAGCGGTCGGGGGCGGCCACCGAACCCGGTCGGAGACGCCGACGGCGACCCTCGATCGAGCCCGCCGGTCACGGCCCCGTTCGATCCGCCCCGGGTTCGTCGAGGTAGTCGAGGTAGTACCGCCGGACCAGCCACAGCGAGAGCACGACGACGACCATCAGGAGCAACAGCGGGAACCAGAACACCCCGAAGAGACCGACCGCCACCACGAGGAGGACGATCAGCAGTAGATCGAGGAGGACGTGGACGGGCTTCACGCCCCGAGTGGTCGGCCGACCGCGGACATAAGTTTTGTCGCCGGTCCGGCAACCGGGTTGCGGTACCGGTCCCGCGCCCGCGGGCCGTCGAGGGACTCCCGCACGTTTATCCCCCGGTCGGACGACCGCCCGCCATGACCGACCGACCCACCGTCCTCGTCCCCCACCTCGTCATGGCACGCGGAACGGAACCGATGGCGGAGGCGATACGCGACCGGCTCGACGACGTGGATCTGCGGGTCGCCACCGACGAGGAGACGGCGCTCGAACACGCCCCGGACACCGAGGTGGTCGTCACCCACCGGCTGTCGGACGATCTGCTCGACTCGGCGACGGCGCTTCGCTGGGTCCACTCGCTCACGGCCGGTCTCGATCACTTCGACCTCGACGACCTGGACGAGCGCGGGTTGATCCTCACGAACAGCTCGGGTATCCACGCCCAGCCGATCGGCGAACACGTCCTCGGTGCGCTGCTGCACTTCGAACGCAGGTTCGATCGCGCGGTCGCCCAGCAACACCGGCGCGAGTGGGACCGCTTCGGCGCGACCGAGCTCGCCGATCGGACGGTCGCCGTGGTCGGGGTCGGAGCCATCGGTACTCGGGTCGTGGAGCTCTGCGACGCGATCGGCGCGGAGACCATCGGCGTGAAGCGCGATCCCTCCGGAGCCCCGGACGCGCTCGCGGACTGCGTGACCCCCGATCGGCTCCACGACGCCCTCGAACGGGCGGACTGTGCGGTGCTCGCCTGCCCGCTGACCGACGAGACCAGCGGGATGATCGACGCCGAGGCGCTCGACGCGCTCGGCGATGGCGTGCTCGTCAACATCGCCCGCGGGGAGGTGGTAGACGAGGCGGCGCTGATCGAGGCGCTTGATTCGGGCGAGCTCGGGGGTGCGGCCCTCGACGTGTTCGCCGAGGAGCCGCTGCCCGAGGACTCGCCGCTGTGGGGGTTCGAGAACGTCCTCCTCACGCCCCACGTCGCGGGGACGACGCCCCACTACTGGGAGCGGGCCGCCGACCAGTTCACCGAGAACTACCACCGCTACGTCGCCGGTAAGGACCTGGCGAACCGACACCTCTGATACGGTCGGGCGTAACGATTTACCGGCGATCACCCAGCCGGGGTCGGTCATCGCCGGTAAAAGACTACGCACGACCGTATGAGCACCGACGATCCCGGTCGCCGCGTCCACCCGCATCGGGTCCGTCCTGGGGCGACCCCGTAGATTGATACCACGGCCCGCGGTTGGTCGCTCATGTCCGACCTGCGGATCGACACACACGTTCCCGGGATGACCGACGGCGGGGCCGAGGCGGCCGCCCGAGCGGAGGAACTCGGATTCGACGCCGTCTACACCTCGGAGACGGAGCAGGACGCGGTGCTCTCGCTCCCGCTCGTGGCCGAGCACACCGACTCGGTGAGCCTGGGGACGAGGGTTACGCTCGCGTTCACCCGGTCGCCGATGGTGCTCGCCTACCAGGGGTGGGCGCTCCAGCGCTACTCGAACGGCCGGTTCGTCCTCGGGCTCGGGACGCAGGTCAAGGGCCACAACGAGCGCCGGTTCAGCGTCGAGTGGACGTCGCCCGGCCCTCGACTGAGGGAGGTGGTCGAGTCGATCCGGCACGTCTGGAGCGTCTGGCAGGGCGACTCGGCGGAACTCGACTACCAGGGGGAGCACTACTCGTTCTCGCTGATGACCGAGACGTTCGACCCCGGGCCGATCGACCACCCCCACGTCCCGATATACATCGCGGCGGTCAACGAGTACAACGTCCGGCTGGCCGGCGAGGTCTGTGATGGCCTCCACATGCACTCGTTCAACACGCCCGCCTACACCGAGGACGTCATCGGCCCGCTGGTCGCCGAAGGTGCGGAGCGAGCCGACCGACCGCGAGAGGTGGTGTCTCTCTCGGCCAGCCCGTTCGTCGTCACCGGCGAGACGGAGGAGGAACGCGACCGGAAGCGCGAGGAGGTCCGCCGGCGGATCGCCTTCTACGGCTCGACGCGGACCTACCACGACGTCCTGGAGCACCACGACTGGAAGTCCGTCGGCGAGGAACTCCACGAGCTCTCGAAGGAGCAGGCCTGGGATCAGATGACCGACCTGGTGAGCGACGAGATGGTGGCGACGTTCGCCCTCGAGGCCGATCCCGCCGAGCTACGCGCCGAAGCGCTCGACGTCTACGGGGACGTCGCCGACCGGATCGCGCTCCCGCTCGAACACGGCGAGGCGTTCATGGAGTAGGTACGTCTCAGATCGTCCGGTACCGTCGGACGCCGCCGTCCCACTCGAAGGTGACGTCCCCGAGACGGTCGAGCGTCCCGAGCGCGCCGAGCGTGTCCAGGAGCGGCGCGGGGTGGTCGAGACGGTCGACGCGGGCGCGAGTCACGTCCAGCGGCGAGGCCGGGCCCACGTCGGCGACCGCCCCGCGTACGTCCGCGAGGAGGTCGTCGAGCGCCTCGCGGGAGTTCGCGAGCACCTTCCTGTAGACCGTGAACGGGTGGCCGTGGCCGGGATACACCCAGTCCGCCTCGCGTGCGTCGAGCCGGTCGTAGGCGGCGTAGAAGTCGTCGATGGCGTCGTAGGCCCCGCGGTCGAGGCCGACGTTGAGCGCCGCGGACCGGAACGGCTCGACCAGGACATCGCCGGAGAACAGCGCCGTCCCTTCCGGGAGCGCGAGTTCGAAGCAGGCGTGGCCCTCCTGGTGACCGGGGGTGTGGACGGGCTCGAACGTCAGCCCGCCGGCCTCGAACGACTCGCCGTAGGTGAAGGCGTGGTCGATCTCATCGGGGGGCATGAGTCGGCGGTTGCGCTCCAGGGAGGAGAGCGCCCGCTCGACGTGCTCGTCCAGTTCCTCCGGAGGTAGCCCGGCCCCCTCGCCCGTCTCGCGGACGCCCGCGGCCAGGTCCTCGGGGTCGCGGGAGAGCCGCTCGCGTGTCATCCGTGCGGTGTGGACGGCCGCCCCCGCCTCGCGGAGCGTCGGCACCTGGCCGATGTGATCGGAGTGGGGGTGTGTGAGGAGGACGTGAGCGACCTCCTCGGGGGTTCGGTCGTGGGCGGCGAGCCCATCGCGGAGCTCCTCATCGCCCGTCGCGCCGGGGACGCCCGCGTCCACCAGGAGGGGCTCGTCGGCCTCGACGAGGAACGCGGCGGCGTGCCAGGGCGGCCAGTCGACGCCGAACTCCAGCCGGTGGACCTCGACCGAACTCGGGGAACCGCTTCCCTCCCCCTCTCGCTCCGACTCCGCCCCTCGATCCATGCCCCCATCCATCCGGTCGTCTCACTTAAACGATGCCATCGGGGGTCGTGTGGACAAGGCTCAAGGGAGCCGCGACTGGCGTAGGGCCATGGAGCCCGTCCGAGCTGAGGAGCTGCTGAGTCCCCCCAACGACGGGAGCGTCGCCAACCTCGTCGCCCGGGCCGTCCGGGAGTTCCCCGATCGACTCGCGGTCGAGCACGACGGCCGGGGCCGGACGTACGCGGAACTCGACGAGCGGGTCCGGGCCATCTCCGACGGCCTCGCCGACGTCGCCGAGCCGGGTGATCGGGTCGGTCTTTACCTTCCAAACGGAGTGGCGTTCGCCGAGGCGCTCCTCGCCTGCGTCCACGCGGGCGTCGTCGCCACACCGCTGAACCCGCAGTACCGCCGGCGGGAGATCGCCTACCAGCTCGACCACTCGGACGCGGTCGCGCTCGTCACGGACGGTCCCGGCGAGGAGCACGTCGTCCCCGTCGCGCGCGAGCAGGGAGTCGAGGTGATCAGCGCCGATCCCGAGAGCGAACACGTGACCCTCGAGGAACTGGCGGCGGGCGGGGGCGACCGCCTCGTCGAACGCGGCGACGAGGACGTGCTCCTCCAGCCGTACACCTCGGGGACCACGGGGAACCCGAAGGGTGTCCTCCTCACTCACCGGAACTTCCGGGTGCAGATCGTCAACTCGGTCGTCGCGTACACCGGCGGGCCGATCGAGGGCGACTCGCTGATCGTCCTGCCGATGTACCACATCACCGGACTGCTCGGGCTGATCGCGGGGCTCTCTGCCGGCCGCACGGTCAGAATGCTCCGACCGGACGAGTGGGACCCCGGACTCGTCCTCCGGAAACTGGACGAGCACGACGTCCCATCCTTCACGGGCGTCGCGGCGATGTTCACCGACCTCCTCGAAGCGTACGAGGCTAACCCTCGCGAGTACGACCTCGACTCGCTGTGGCGGGCGGGCCAGGGGGGTGACAAGCTCTCGCGGACGGTTCACGAGCGGTTCGAGGAGATCCTCGACGTTCCGGTCTACGAGGGGTACGGGCTGACCGAGACGACCGCCACCACACATACGGTACGGGCCTCGACGCTCGGCGACAAGCTCGGGAGCGTCGGTCAGCCCATCGGTCACACCGACTCGAAGGTCGTCGATCGGGACGGCGAGCAGGTCGCCCCGGGCGAGGAGGGCGAGATCCTCGTCAGGGGCCCGCAGGTGATGGAGGGATACTACGACGACCCGGAAGCCACCGACGAGGCGTTCACCGACGACGGCTACTTCCGGACCGGCGACCGGGGCTCGCTCGACGCGGACAACTACTACTACGTCCACGGTCGGGAGAAGGAGATGATACTGACGGCGGGGTACAACGTCTACCCCGCGGAGGTCGAGGAGGTGCTCTACGACCATCCCTCCGTGGGCGAGGCGACCGTCTTCGCGCTCCCCCACGAGCGCCGCGGGGAGACGGTCGCGGCGGCGGTCACGCCCGCGGCCGGCGCGGACGAGCCCGACCCCGAGACACTGAAGGAGTACGTCCTCGCCGAACTCGCCCCCTACAAGCACCCGCGGACGGTGCTGGTACTCCCCGAACTCCCGCGAACGGGCTCGGGGAAGGTCCAGAAGCGCCGCCTGCGCGAGCTGGCCGAGGGCAAGGAGAGCGACGGAGCGGAGAACTGAGCGAGCGGGCGACGGACCGGGGACTCGTAGGGATCATCGTAGTCGTTCGTAGATCTCCCGCCGAGGATCAGGCCCCGTAACCCACGTCGAACGGTCGAATCCGCCGACTGGCTACGACGATCCCTATCAGATGAGTTCGCGGGCGATGGTGCGGCGCTGTATCTCGTCGGTCCCCTCGAAGATGCGGAGCACGCGGGCCGAGCGGTACTCCCGCTCGATGGGCGTGTCCTTCATGAATCCCGCGCCGCCGTAGACCTGCATGGCGACGTCGGCGGCCTCGTTGGCGAGTTCCGCTCCTCGAAGTTTGGCCATCGACTCCTCCTTGCGGGCGCGCTCGTCGTTCTGGATCTTCCAGGCGGCGTATCGGTAGAGCCAGCGGACCTGCTCGATCTCGGTGGCGAGGTCGGCGATCTGGAAGGAGACGCCCTGGCGGTGGCCGATGGGCTTGCCGAACGTCTCGCGGTCGCGGGCGTAGTCGACGGCCATGTCCAGCAGGTGCTGTGCGGTGCCGACCGCACTGGCGGCGATCTTGATCCGGCCGCCGCCGATCCAGCTCATCGCCGTCCCGAAGCCGTCGTCGACCTCTCCCAGGACCTTGTCCTCGCCCACCCGGACGTCGTCGAATCTCAGTTGCGCCTGCCCGCCGGGGGTGAGCCCCATCGTCCGGTGGACCTTCTCGACCTCGTACTGGTCCGAATCGACGAGGAAGCAGGTGATCCCCCCGTAGTCGCCCTTCTCGCCGGAGGTCCGCGCGAAGGTCATCGCGAAGTCGGCGTAGGGACCGTTGGTGATCCAGTACTTCTCGCCATTTATCACCCACTCGTCGCCGTCCTTCTCGGCGGTGGCGTCCATGTAGTGGGGGTCGCTTCCGTGATCGGGTTCCGTGAGCGCGAAGCAGGTCGTGATCTCCCCGTCCATCAGCGGGTCGAGGTACTCCTCGCGCTGTTCGTCGGTGCAGGCGAGGAGGATCGGCGTCGGCCCACCCGCCCCGCCCATGATGGCGCTGTGGAACCCCGGGGGCCGGTTCGAGAGGTGCTCGGTGACGATCGCCGAGGTGAGCAGTTCGACGCCGCCGCCGCCGACCTCCTCGGGCATGTCCATCCCGTAGAAACCGGCCTCGACGGATCGCTGTCGAACGGTCTCGACCACGTCCCGGTACTCGGGGACCTGGTAGTGGTCGTCGTCGACGATGTGGCGCTGGTAGTCCTCGCCGAGGAACTCGGGGTGCTCGCTCTCCAGGGGTTCGACCTCCTGCTCGATGAAGTCGTCGAGCGCCCGCTTTATCTGCGTCGCTTCCGACGGCTCGCTGAAGTCCATGTCACGTACTGGCAAAGTCCGCACATAAGGGTTGGGGTGACGGGCCTCGTATCCGGCTCGTCGGGACGGCCGACCCTCCGCCAGTCGTCGGGAACGCCGCCACGGGGGTTACTCTCACGTCCAGCGATCCCCACCCCACAACTACGGAGCGATCCCGTGCGCTCCTGGAGGCTCCTCCCCTCGATGTCGCCCGGCTGTACCGGGGGGCGAGTGGGACCGCCGGGAGTCGATGGACGGGAAGCGAACGACAGCCGAGGCCGGACGGTGGAGAGCCCGGAACCCATCCACCGTACGTGGTCCGCACCGACACCTACTTTGGCGTGGGGGCGGAGTTGCGGGTGTCATGCGAGGAGTTCGCACAGATGTGGACCCGGACGGAGGTGGACGATGGTCGCCGTAACCGGCCACGGGGGCTACGTCCCGCTCTACCGGGTGGACCGGACCGACGTCGCCGACCTGCACGACGGGCGGGCGAGCGGCGAGAGCGCCGTCCCGGCGCGCGACGAGAACCACGTCACGATGGCCGCCGAAGCCGCCGAGACGGCGCTCGCCCGCGCGAGCATCGACGGCGAGGACCTCGGCGCGGTGTTCGCCGCGAGCGTCACCGATCCGTTCGCCGAGCACGGCATCGCCGCGCACGTCGCCTACCGCCTCGGCGCGGAGGGTGACCTTCGAACCGGTGACTTCGGCGGGACGCTCCGGGCGAGCACGGACGCCCTCTTCGCGGCACACCGATTCGTCGAGGCGACGGACGGGACCGCCCTGCTCGTCGCAGTGGATGTAATGCCGGCCAGCGCCGACGACGGCGGGACGCCCGACGCCGGAGCGGGGGCGGCCGCGCTCGTGCTCGGGCCCGATGCCGACGACGCGGTGGCGACCGTCGAGGGGCTCGGCCAGGAGACGACGGGGTTCGTCGAGCGACACCGCGAGCACGGCGCGGTCGCCGTGTCCGGCGACGAACGGTTCGAACGTCGGCACGGCGTCGCCCCGGCCGCCGAGGCGGCCGTCGAGCGCGCCGGCGGCGACCCCGACCGGGCGGTCGCGGGCGCACCGGACGGCCGGATGGCGAGCGCGGCGCTGGGCACCGTCGACGCCGAGAACGTCTCGACGTTCGGCGACGTCGGTCACGCCGGGACCGCGAGTCCATTGCTGGATCTCGTCCACGCACTCGAAGGCGGGAGCCCGGACGAGTCACTCCTGCTGGTCGTCTACGGCTCGGGCGGGGCCGACGCCGTCTCGCTCGCGACCGGCCCCGGGACCGACCGGAGCGAGGGGGCGACCGTCGAGGAACTGCTCGACGCGAAGGAGTACGTCTCCTACGCGAAGCACCTGGAGTACCGCGAGCGGGTGGAGTACGAGGGAACATAGATGAGTGGACCACGATACCAGCGGAGCAAGCGACAGGACCAGCGGCTCGTCGGGTTCGAGTGCCAGGACTGCGGGTGGGTCTCCTTCCCCGAGGAGAAGCGCACCTGCAAGCAGTGTGGCGCGGCACCCGCCGAGTTCGCGGACGTACAGCTCGCCGAACGGGGGACCGTAGAGACGTTCGTCGTCCAGCAGTACCTGCCGGACGACATCGAGACCCCCCAGCCGGTGGCCATCGTCGACGTCCCGCAGGCCGACGGCGAGGGCGAGCCGGCGAGGGTGTACGGACTCCTCACCGAGACGGATCTCGAGGAGTTAGAGGTCGGGACCGAGGTCGTCGCCCGGTTCCGGGAGATGTTCTCGGACGGCGAGCGCCCGGTCAACTCGTTCAAGTTCAGCGTGCCGCGGCGCTCGAAGGGCGCGGCGTCGGACGGCGGAACCGACGCGGACGCGGAGGCGAGCGACGACCCGGACGCAGGTGTCGAATCGGACGGAGGTGAGGCCGATGCGTGACGCCTACGTCGTCGGACGGGGGATCATCCCGTTCGGCGAACTCTACGACCAGTCGTTCGACCAGATGCTCGAGGCGGCGTACCTCGACCTGCTGGAGGACGTCGACGAGGGTATCGACCCGACGAAGGACATCGACGCGGCGTGGTACGGCACCATCGACATCGCGGACGAGGGCTCCTCGGGGGCCTCCCTGGCACACGCGACGGGGCTGTTCGAGAAGCCCATCACGCGCGTCGAGAACGCGTGTGCGACCGGGAGCGACGCGTTCCGCAACGCCTCGCTCGCCGTTCGAGCGGGCGAGGCCGACGTCGCGCTCGTCGTCGGCGCGGAGAAGATGCTCGACGACACCGGGGGACTCATCCAGTCCGCCGCCCTCGAACAGCTCTGGCGCGGCCGCGGCGTGACGATGCCCGCGTTCTTCGGGATGCGCGCGACCCGACACATGGAGACCTACGACACCGAGCGCCGGCAGATCGCCGAGGTCTCCGTGAAGAACCACGAGAACGGGACGAAGTACCCCTACGCCCACCAGCAGTTCGAGTGCTCGGTCGAGGACGTCGAGAACTCCCCGACGGTGAGCTATCCGCTGAACCTCTACGACTGCTGTCCGGTCACGGACGGCGCGTGTGCGGTGCTGATCGCGAGCGAGGACCGCGCCTACGACTTCACTGACGACCCGGTCCGGCACGTCGGCTGGGGGCTCTCCGCGGACTCCTACCAGCGCGGCTCGGACCTCGCGCTGACGAACTTCCCGGCCACCCGGCAGGCGTCCAGCCAGGCCTACGAGCGGGCCGGCATCGGTCCCGCCGACGTCGACGTCGCGGAGGTCCACGACTGCTTCTCCATCACGGAGCTCATCACCTACGAGGACCTCGGGTTCTGTGGCGACGGCGAGGGCGGGCAGTTCATCGACGAGGGCCACCCACACCTCGACGGCGACCAGCCCGTAAATCCGTCCGGCGGCCTCCTCTCGAAGGGCCACCCGATCGGCGCGACGGGCGTCGCGCAGGTCGCCGAGATCTACGAGCAGCTACGCGGCGAGGCCGGCGACGTCCAGGTCGACGACCCGGAGATCGGCCTCCAGCACAACATCGGCATCGGGCGCAACGCGACCGGCGCGGTCAGTTGCGTGAACCTCTTCGAACGGGTGTAGCGGGTCCCGGATCCGCCCTTCCGCCCGGGCTCGAATCCCCGCCGTCGACACGGGAGCGAAATCGACGAGGACGGCTCCACCGAGCATCGGGCTCACGCTCCTCGTGGCTCGTCGAACTGACGAGAGCCATACCTGACCGAATAGATGAAAACGACAAATTTCATAAACTGATTTTTTCGCGCGTTTACCAGTGTCTTATACCGCCATACCTACTGAAAGACCATTTAAGACAGGTGAAAGGAGAATCAATGTCCGAATGAGAACTTTATTACTCGTTCGATAAATCGAGTTCTTGTGACGGTCACTCGAATCAGTATGGGAAAAGTCACTCGTGAAGGAAGCCAGTAGAGTGGACGGGCGCTCTCGATCTACCGACACGGCGGGCGGCGGGATGACCCGCCTCCAGGGTGGACCGACCGTACGCTTATGTCGCGGTATCCTGTGTTCGACCCATGGAGTACACGACACTCGGTAGCACGGGAATGAGCGTCTCGCGGATCTGTCTCGGGTGCATGTCGTTCGGGTCGAGCGACTGGCGCGAGTGGGTTCTCGACGAAGCGGAGAGCCGGGAGATCATCGAGCGGGCGATCGACCTCGGGATCAACTTCTTCGACACCGCCAACGTCTACTCGCAGGGCGAATCCGAGCGCGTCCTCGGGAACGTCCTCGCGGAGTACAGCAGGGACGAACAGGTCGTCGCCACCAAGGTCTTCAACCAGATGGATCCCGACAACCCCAACGCCCAGGGGCTCTCCCGAAAGGCCGTCGAGCAGGAGCTGACGAACTCGCTGGAGCGCCTTCGGATGGACACGATCGACCTCTATCAGATCCACCGGTGGGACGACGACACGCCAGTAGAGGAGACGCTCCGCGTGCTCGACGACGCGGTCCGGCGGGGGCAGGTCCGCTACCTGGGTGGGTCCTCGATGTGGGCCCACCAGTTCGCCGAGGCGCTCCACACCAGCGACACCCTGGGCCTCGACCGCTTCGTCACCATGCAGAACCACTACAACCTCGTCTACCGCGAGGAGGAACGCGAAATGCTCCCGCTCTGTGAGCGAGAGGGGATCGGTTCGATCCCCTGGTCACCGCTCGCACGAGGGTTCCTCACCCGTCCACACGAATCGGCCGACGCGACGACCCGCGGCGAGTACATGGACGGGGACGACGACATGTCCGAGCGGGTCGCGACCTACCGGGCGAACGGGGGCGACGAGATCAACGCGCGGGTCGCGGAACTCGCCGCGGAGAAGGGCGTCTCGATGGCCCAGATCGCCCTCGCGTGGCTGCTCCACCAGGACGCCGTCGACGCCCCCATCGTCGGAACCACCAGCGTCGAACACCTCGAGGACGCCGTCGAAGCCCTCGAGATCGACCTCTCCCAGAGCGACCAGGACTACCTCGAAGAACCCTACGGGCCGGTCCCAGTCAATGGCCACGAATGAGCTAGCGGTGGCCTACTCGGCCCCGTCGGGGCCGACGAACAGGCCGTCGACCGCCGTCACCCCGTCCGGCGTAACGAGGAGCGGGTTGACGTCGCCCTCCCGTATCCAGGGGTTCTCCAGGTAGAGCTCGGAGAGCGAGACGACGGCCTCGACGACCGCCTCGTGCTGGATGGCGTCGAGCTCTATCGGGAGGTCGAACTCGTCGAGCATCGAGTTCGCCTGCTCGGGCGCGACCGGGATAGTCCGAAAGGTCACGTCCCCGGTCTCCTCGATGTCGACCCCGCCGCGACCGAGCATACACACGGGACCGAAGTCGGGATCGACGAGGATCCCCATGGCGAGTTCGCCGGCCCCTTCGACCTGCTCCTGGACGCTCACGCCCTGGGGGTCGACGCCGAGGTCCCGCGCGAGGTCGAACAGCTCCCGGCAGGCCGCGTCGAGGGCCCCGCGATCCTCGATCCCGAGACGGACGCCGCCGACCCTGTCGCGGTGCGGGAGGTCGGGCGCGACGAGCTTCGCCACCGCCGGGAACCCGACCCGTTCGACTGCCTCCCCGGTCTCGTCCGGGTCCGTCACCAGGACCTCCTCGGGGACGTCGACGCCGAACTCGGCGAGGAGCGCCTTCGCGTCGGTCTCGGCGAGCACGGAGCGCGCGTCCCCGGAGTCGGGATCGAAGTCGGGCGTCCTCGCCGGGAGGTCCTTCGCCGCCCGGAGCCGGGGCTTCGACTCGGCGAACCGGGCGAGCGACGCGACGGCCCGGACGCAGCGTGCGGGGTTCTCGAAGACGGGGACGCCGGCGTCCCGATAGCGGCCGAGTGCCGACTCCTTCTCCACGCCGCCGGTCCAGCACAGCAGTAGCGGCTTCTCGTACCCGGACGCGACCTCGACGACCCGTTCGGCGTACTCCTCGGCCGACTCCCCGCTCGCGTTCGTGATCTGGAGGACGATCGTACCGATCCCGTCGTCCTCGAACAGCGCCCGCAGGCACTCGCTGAACGCCTCCTTCGAGTTGACCACCTGCCCGGTGAGATCGACGGGGTTGAGCGCGGAGCCGAACTCGGGGATGAACTCCCGGATGCGGTCGCTCGTCCCCTCCCCGAGCGACGGGAGCGAGAGCCCCTCCTCGTCGGCGACGTCGGCGATGTGGACGCCCGCACCCCCCGAGGTCGTGACGACTCCCAGACGATCGCCGGGGAGCGCGTCGAGCAGCGAGACCGCCCGCGTCAGGTCGACGAACAGGTCGACGTCGTCGACGGACATCACGCCCGTCTCGCGGAAGACGGCCTCGTAGACCTCGTGAGCGCTGGCGACCGTCCCGGTGTGGGAGGCGGCGGCCGAGCGCCCGCGCTCCGAGCGGCCGACCTTCAGCAGCACCACGGGGAGGTCGATACCCGCGTCGGTCCGCTTGAGTTCGACGAGCTTTCGCCCGTCGTCGAACCCCTCGACGTAGCCCGCGACGACGCCCGTCCGGTCGTCGCCGGCGAGAAAGGAGAGGACGTCGAGCGCGCCCGTAGCCGCCTCGTTACCCGTGGCGATCCACTTGCTCAGGCCCACACCCTCGTCCTGGAGCATCGTGGTGAGCGCGCCGCCGAACGCCCCCGACTGCGTGACGAAGCTCACCTCGCCCGCCAGGAGCGACTCGCGCCGCAGGGCCGGCGTGAAACTCGCCGCCACGCGGTCGTGGAACTCGATGACTCCTTGACTATTTGGCCCGACGACGGTCGCGTCGTGCTCGGCCGCCAGGTCCGCGATCCGCCGCTCGGCCCGCTCCCCCTCCCCGGTGCCCGTCTCGGAGAACCCCGAACTCACGATCAGGACGTTTTCGGACCCTCGTTCGAGGCTCGCCTCGACGACCTCGACCACGGCTCCGGCGGGGACGATCACGAGTACGAGGTCCGGCGTCTCCGGGAGCGAGTCGACGTCCGGGTAGCACCGGAGCCCGGCCACCCGGTCGTGGTTCGGGTTCACGGGGAACAGTTCGCCCCCGTAGCCGTGGTCCTGGAGGTACTTGATCGGCAGGCCCGAGACGCGCTCGGGATCGGCGGAGGCACCGACGACCGCGATGGACGACGGGGAGAACAGCGTCTGCATGGCCCGCGGGTTCAGGCCGACCCCCTATATCCGTTACCCCGAGGGGGGCTACCGGATCGGGATATCTCCACGAAGTCGGTGTGTCGGCCGGAGCCGAGGCGCTCAGTACGGCCGGTCGAAGTCGGGATCGCGGCCCTCTCGGAGCGCCGACACCGCCTCCGTGTGTTCGGGGTCGTCCCTCGCGGCCCGCTGGCCCTCGATGGCGGCCTGGGCGTAGTCGTCGTAGGTGGCCGTGCTGTCGAACAGCGCCTTCGTCTCGCGCATCGCTACCGCCGGCTTGTCCCGGAGCGTGTTCGCCAGCTCGCGGCCCCTGTCGAGAACCTCGTCGGTAGGGACGGCCTCCACCGCCAGCCCGAGGTCGACCGCCTCCTCCGGCCCGACGTCCCGCCCCGTCATCACCAGTTCCTTGGCCTTCGCCTCCCCGACCAGGCGCGGGAGGAGCCAGGCCCCACCGTCGCCGGGGACGAGCCCGATGTTGACGAACTGCTCGCGGAGGTACGCCTCGGTTCCGATGACGCGGAGGTCACACGCGAGCGCGAAGTCACAGCCCGCGCCGAGCGCCGGGCCGTTGATCGCTCCCACGACGGGTTTCTCGCCGTGGAGGAGCTTCCGGACGACGTTCTGGACCTTGAACAGGCGGACGGTCGAGTCCGTCCGGTCGCGCTCGCCACCCATGCTGCTCACGTCCGCACCGCTGCAGAACCCCCTGCCCGCACCGGTGAGGAGGATCACGTACACCTCGTCGTCGTCGTGTGCGCTCTCGAGGGCGTCGTTGAGTTCGTCGATCATCGCCGAGTCGAAGGCGTTGAGTACCTCCGGCCGGTCGAGGACGACCTCGGCACGGCCCTCCGTGACGGTGTACTCCAAACTACTGAACTCCATCGGGGTCCGCGTTGTAGCCGCCTCGAATAAACCTTCCCCCGCGACCCCACGGCGGCGAGCGTCGTCCTTCCGCCCAGCAGGTTTATGCCACAGAGTCCGGAGTGAGCGATAGAGAGCCATGCTCACACTGAACGCGGAGCGGCGGATGCTCGTCGAGTCGGTGGGGGAGATCGCCGAGAGCGAGTTCGCCGAGCGGGCCGGGACCTGGCAGGGCGCGAAGCCCTGGCCGAACCTCGAACTGCTGGCCGACCGGGGCTACCTGGGGGTCAGCCTCCCCGAGGAGTACGGCGGCGGCGGGATGAGCGAGTTCGACGCGATCCTCCTCCAGGAGACCGTCGGGCGCGTCTGTCCGGACACGGCCTACGCGCTCCCGGACATGGGCGCGCCACGGGCCGTCGCGATGTTCGGTTCCGAGGCGGTCAAGGAGCGCTACCTCCCGCCCGTGTGTGCCGGCGAGGACCACGTCGCCATCGCCATCTCCGAGCCCGAGGCCGGCAGCGACGTCCCCTCGATGCGGACCCGCGTCGAGGAGCGGGACGGCGAGCTCGTTCTGAATGGCGAGAAGATCTGGGTCAGCGGCGTCGACGAGGCGAGCGCGGCGGTCGTCTGGGTGAAGTTCCCCGAGGGGCTCGGGACCCTGGTGCTCGACCTGGACGCGCCGGGCGTCGAGATCGGCCAGCACTTCACCAACATGTTCGGCCACACCCAGACCCAGTTCTTCATGAACGACGTGGTCGTCCCCGAGAGGAACGTCCTCACGCGGGGGTCGGACGCGTTCAAGGAGCAGTTGAAGGCGCTGAACTGGGAGCGACTGGGCAACGCCGCCCTCTCGAACGGGACCGCGGCGTGCGTCTTCGATATGGCACTCGAGTACGCCGGGGACCGCGAGCAGTTCGGCCAGCCCATCGGCGAGTTCCAGGGGATCGAGTGGAAGCTCGCGGACATGGCGAAGCAGGTCCAGACCTCGCGCAACCAGACCCTCGCGGCGGCGAGCGCCGCCGAGCGAGCCGGTGGAGTCCCGGACCGGCTCAGTACGCACATCGCGAACCTCTGGTCGGGCGAGGTGCTGGAGGAGGTGGCGAGCGAGGCGCTCCAGATCCACGGCGCGAACGGCTACCAGCGGGGGCACCCGATCGAGTACTTCTACCGGTTCGCCCGGTCGCGGCGCATCGCCGCGGGCACCGACGAGATCCAGAAGAACACCATCGCACGCGTGCTGAAGGACGGGGGGCTGCCCTCGCTGGTCTGATTCGTTGTTCCCGGCTTCCGGGGTGCGGAGACAGAGTTAACACGGGCGGAGAGCAGAGGGAGACATGGATCTCACCCTGACGGACGAGCACCGACAGATACGCCGGGCGGCGCGGGAACTCGCCGAACGGGAGTTCGCCGAGGACGCCTTCACCTGGCACGAGGAGTACCCCGCGGAGAACGCGAAGGTGCTCGCCGAGCACGGCTTCCTCGGGATGACCCTCCCCGAGGAGTACGGCGGCGGCGGGATGGGTTTCTTCGACGCGCTGATGGCCATGGAGGGGGTCGGCGAGGTCTGTCCCGACACCGCGCTGTTGCTCGTCACCTCGAACACGGGGAACATGCAGATCGTCGCGAAGTTCGCCGAGGAGCAGTATGCAAAGAAGTACCTCGAACCGGTGTGCGCCGGCGAGAACACCTACGTCGCCATCGCGATGTCCGAGCCGGGAGCCGGGAGCGCGGTCACCGACATGACCACCACCGCGGAGGACGACGGGGACGCCTGGATAGTGAACGGGCAGAAGGCGTGGGTCTCCCGGGCGGGCAAGTCCGCCGCGTTCGTCACCTACGTCCGGCTGCCGGACGGGAACATCGGCTCGGTACTCGTCGACGGCGACAACCCGGGCCTCGAGATCGGCGACCCCGACTACAACATGTACGACGAACCCCAGTACAGCATCTACCTCGACGACTGCCGGGTCGACAAGAGCCGGTCGCTGGTGACCGGTCCCGAGTCGTTCAAGGAGCAGATACGCACCTACAACGTGAACCGCGTGATGGGGATGGCGGGCAACTGGGTCATCGCGAAGTGGCTCTTCGAGGACGCGCTGGAGTACGCCCAGCACCGCGAGCAGGGCGGCCAGCCCATCGCCGACTACCAGGCGGTAAGCCACCGACTCACGGATATGGCCATAAACCTCGAGACCTCGCGGTGGCTCATCTACCGCGCGCTCTCGGGCGACGAGCTTCCGGGACGGGCGCTCTCCTGTATGACGAAGGTCCACGCGGGCGAGAAGCTCCACGAGGTCGTCGATAGCGCGCTCCAGATCAAGGCCGCCAACGGCTTCGTCGGCGACACGCCCGAGTCCTACGCCTACCGCCGTCTCCGTGGCTACCTCATCGCCGGCGGCACCCCGGATATCCACCGGAACAACGTCGCGAAGGCCCTGTTCAAGCACGGTTACCCCGAGGTCGAGTGATCTCGCACGTACACGGTGAACCGGCGAGAGCGGACACCGACAGGAGAGCCTCGAAGGCGCTTCCGGGACGTCGTCCGGTCCCGATCGGAGGTTATCACTGACCGAACCGTTCGGCCTCGACCGCCCCGGGTGCCGGGCTCCCGATGCGCCACCGGTCCCCGAAGTCCCGAACACGCACCCATATCGTCTGTTAGTGGCAGACGTTGCTTGGATCTAACGCTGTTGATACGTCGCCTGCGGAAATCTCTCCTGATCGCTCACCCACACGACAGGTGAGAATCCCCCCATTCCAGCGCGTCGGTCGGGACGCCGCGAAGCCCGTGATCGGTCGTCAGATCGTGACTCGTGGGAGGCGGCTGGCGCAGGGAATCGCTCCGGAGCCACCGGAAACCTCCGGGTCGATCCGCTCAGAACCCGCCGCACGCCACACGGTCTATCGCCGTTACTTTACATCCGTATTTGTGTAAACGCGTCCGTTTGTCATCGCCGAACACCCTGTGCCGTCCGGATGCCGCTGCGGCGGTCCGGTCGGGGAGTATGTTTGTTGATGACAAACGTAAAGTGGCACCCCACCGTGTGGAGGCATGGCCATCCAGAACGAGGGTCGGTCGCCCCGACGCGTCCAGTCGGTCCGGACCGCGATGGAGATCATCGGGTTCCTGGAGGATCGGGAGGGTGCCGGCGTCACGGAGATCGCGGGCGGCCTCGGCCTCAACAAGGGGACGGTCCACACGCAGCTGGCGACGCTCCGCGAGCAGGGGTTCGTCGCCAAGGAGGAAGGGGAGTACCACCTCGGACTACGGTTCCTCGAACTCGGCGATGCGGACCGGGTTGTGGAAGGGGAGCAGACACACCCCCGTCCCGAGCTTCATGTCGCCGACGTGATTCGCCAGGTACGAGACGACCGCCTCGTTGTAGAGGTAGCTGTCGTCGGTCGCGTGATGTTCGGGCACGAACAGGCAGTAGAACCCGCCGTCGCGCAGGAGCTCGGTCTGGTAGACGAGCTCCTCGGCGATACCGTCGAGCGACCGGGACCGCGCGAACTGGGTGCCGAGGGTGTAGCTGACGTCCATACGGCCTACGCGACCGTGGGTGGGGTAATAAACCTGGCCGGGGGGTCGTGGGGCGCTCGCCGGGTGTTCGGCCGGGAACGCCTCCGGAGGGACCGGATGGGATCGGATACGTATCGGATCCGATCATCTCTGTTCCCGCCACCCCTGGTCTCCCCCGAGCCGGCGAGGGAAAGGTTATGTCCGTCCCCCCTGCAGAGTCGGCCGCCATGGTAGTCCGACGCAGCGAACTCACCACCCCCGGGAGTAGCATGAAGATGATGGAGAAGGCGGCCGGCTCCGACGCCGACGAGGTGATGCTCGACCTGGAGGACGCGGTCGCGCCCAGCGAGAAGGTCGAGTCGCGCGCGAAGATCGTCGACGCCATCCACGAGTTCGACTGGGAGGGGAAGGTCATCTCAGTGCGAATCAACGACCTGAACCACCCCAACGCCCACGGCGACCTCATCGAGGTGGTCGAGGGAGCGGGCGAGCATATAGACACGATCATGGTCCCGAAGATCGAGCGCGAGCAGGACGTCTACATGGTCGAGAAGCTCCTCTCGGGCATCGAGCGGGACAGCGACATCGAGAACACGGTCGGTATCGAGGTGCTCATCGAGGAGGTCGAGGCGCTCCAGCGCGTCGACGAGATCGCCGCCACCGGCGAGCGCCTGGAGGGGCTCGTCCTCGGGTTCGGCGACTACTCGGCCTCCCAGGGGATGAACCTCGAAAGTATCGGCGGGGCGAACGACTACCCCGGCGACGTCTGGCACTACCACCGGAACCGGGTCGCGGTCGCGGCGCGGGTCAACGGTATCGACGCCATCGACGGCCCCTACGGGAATTTCTCGGACCCCGAGGGGTATCGCATGGAGTGTGAGCGCTCGCACGTCCTCGGGTTCGTCGGCAAGTGGGCCATCCACCCCAGCCAGATCGAGATCGCCAACGACGTCTACGCGCCCGAGCCCGACGAGGTCGAACACGCCCAGCGGGTCGTCGAGGCGATGGAGGCAGGCCAGGCCGAGGGCAAGGGAGCCGTGCAACTGGACGGCGAGATGATCGACGAGGCGTCGATCCGCAAGGCCCGCGAGACGATCGACCGGGCCAGAGAGATCGGCATGATCGAGGAGTAGGGGACACTCGCGTCCGAACGGTCCGCGTTCGTCCCGAGGCGGGGGGTTCCGCAACGCAACGTTTTAACCGCGCGGCAGCACACGTCAGTCCATACCACAT
Source organism: Salinirubellus litoreus (assembly GCF_037335815.1). Classification (NCBI taxonomy): domain Archaea; kingdom Methanobacteriati; phylum Methanobacteriota; class Halobacteria; order Halobacteriales; family Natronomonadaceae; genus Salinirubellus; species Salinirubellus litoreus. The sequence continues at coordinate 3,480,356 of NZ_CP147841.1, forward strand.
GAGGCGAACGGACCCGTCGGCTCCGCGGACGGTCGGAGCGGCGGTGCCAGCCCGCAGTGGTACCGCCCCCACGCCGAGCGCACGAGCCGGCACCGGGGACGGCCCGAACACCGAACCATGAGTTACCTGACCGACGAACACCGGATGATCCGGGACGAGACGCGCGAGTTCGTGAAGAACGAGGTGATCCCGGAGGCGAACGAGCGGGACCCGAAGAACGAGCGGATGAGCGACGAGCTCGTCGAGAAGCTGGGCGAGATGGGCTACTTCGGCCTGAAGACCCCGGAAAAGTACGGCGGCCTCGCGATGGACAACCTGGCCTACGCCGTCGTGACCGAGGAGCTCGCGCGGGGGTGGATGAGCGTCGCGAGCATCATCGCCCGCGGGCAGAACCTCGCCGGCGCGACCGAGGAGCAGAAGGAGGAGTACGTCCCCGACATGGCCGCCGGCAGGCGCATCCAGGCGACGAGCATCTCCGAGCCCGGTGCGGGCAGCGACGTCGCCTCGATGTCGACCACCGCCGAAAAGGTCGGTGACGAGTACGAGCTCTCCGGCCAGAAGACGTGGGCCACGTACGCGAAGGGCTCGGACTTCATCGTCGTCTACGCCAAGACCGACCCCGACGCGCGACCGAAGCACCGGGGCATCTCCTCGTTCATCGTCGACAAGACGCCGGGCGAGTTCGACGTCGACGGGCTCTCGGGGACCAAGCTCAACACCATCGGCTACCACGGCTGGTACTCCTGGGAGCTCAACTTCGACAACGTCCGCGTCCCGGAGGACAAGCTCGTCGGCGAGGAGGAGGGTCAGGGGTTCTACCACATCATGGAGTTCTTCGAGCCCGCTCGCGTCCACACGGCGGCCCGGGCGATCGGGCTCGCGCGCGGGGCGCTGGAGGACTCGCTGTCGTACGCCCAGGACCGCGAGCAGTTCGGCCAGCCCATCGGCGAGTTCCAGGCCATCCGGTTCAAGCTCGCGACGATGGCGACCAAGATCGAGGCCGCCCGACAGCTCACCCACTACGTCGCGAAGCAGGTCGACAAGGACCAGCGGACGGACATGGAGGCCTGCATGGCGAAGTACTACGCCAGCGAGATCGCCGAGGAGGTCACCAGCGAGGGGATCCAGATCCACGGCGGCAACGGCTACACGACCGACTACCCGCTCGAACGCTACTGGCGGGACGCCCGCCTGACGAAGATCTTCGAGGGCACGAGCGAGATCCAGCAGCGCGTCGTCTCCGACCACCTGTTCGACCGCGGCGTCCACGCGACCGGCTCGGGCTCCTGAGTCGGTCCCTCCACAGCGCCGCAAACCATAACCACCCCCTCACTGTGGAGTGGGTATGCGAGTCATGGTCACCGGCGGACACGGGTTCATCGGGTCGCACGTCCTCGTTCAGCTGGTCGAGGCGGGCCACGAGGTCGCCTGCCTCGACATCCGCGAGCCCTCGTCCGTCGCCGAACCCGTCTCGGAGGGGTACCGGTTCGTGGAGGGCGACGTCACCGACGCGGCCGACGTCTTCGACGCCGTCGCGCGATTCGAGCCCGACCGGGTCATCCACCTCGCGTCGCTGCTCGGTCGGCCGAGTCAGAACGACCCCCGGCGGGCGTTCGCGGTGAACGTCGACGGCACGCTGAACGTCCTCGAAGCGGCCGACACCCACGGCGTCGAGCGGGTCGTCGCCGCCTCCTCGAGCGCGAGCTACGGCCCCTCGACCGGCGACCGGCTCACCGAGGAGACGCCACAGACCCCCGAGAGCATCTACGGGCTCACGAAGTACGCCGTCGAGCGGATCGGCCGGACCTACCGCGACCAGCGCGGCGTCGAGTTCGCGGCGCTCGAACCGCTCCACGGCCTCGGCCCCGACCGGAACCGGGGAAACGTCGAGGATGCCTACATCGTCAAGGCGGCCGTCAGTGGCGTCCCCGTCGAGGTCCCGGACCTGGACACCCCGATCGAGTTCATCTACGTCGGCGACGAGGCCACGGCGTTCGTCGCCGTTACACTCGCCGACGAACTGGCTCACGACCGCTACCTCGTCGGTTCGGGCAACCGGGCGACCCTCGCGGAGTTCGTCGAGGTCGTGAGAGAGCGGGTCCCGGGAGCCGACGTTACGCTCCGGCCCGGACGCGAGGACGGGGAGTACCCCCCGTTCCCGCGTTCCGACTCCTCGCGTCTGCGCGAGGACGTGGGCTGGGAGGCGACGCTCGACATCGCCGAGACGGTCGACACGTACGTCGAGTGGCTCGAAGCCAACCCCGACGCGTGGACGTTCGATCCCGACGACGCTCCCTGGGGAACGACCGACTGATCCACCCCTTTCGAGCCGATCGAACCCCCGACGGGATTTATCAGCCGGCTGTGCGTGCTGGTCACATGGTACGCATCGACTTCGCGGACCCCGAGGACCTGCCGGAAGAACGCCGCGAATCGCTCGAATCGCTCTCGCCCAAGCAGGGCCTCCCCGAGAAGTACCACCACCTCATCGAGAGCCCCGTCCGGAACATCTACCGGACGATCGGTCGGTCGCCGCCGCTCCTCGTCGCGTTCCGGGAGTTCGGCCGAACGGTCTGGGAGGAGTGCGGCCTCGAACCCCGCCAGCGCGAACTCGTCATCCTCGCCACCGGCCGGGCGCTCGACGCCGCCTACGAGTGGCACCAGCACGTCCGGGTCGGGCTCTCGGAGGGGCTCACGCCGGAGGAGATCGCCGCGATAGGGGCCGACCGGCGCGAGGCGTTCGAGGGGCGCGACCGCGCGCTCGTGGAGTTCGCCGCCGGCTTCGCCACCGGGAGCCTCGACGTTCCCACCCTGGAGATGTTCGTCGACTACTTCGACGAGCGAACCGCCGTCGGCACCGGCGTCCTGGTCGGACTCTACTCGGTCATCGGACTGGTCGAGTCCGGGTTCGACCTCGGGACGGAGGAGCCGTTCGTCGGCTGGGGGCTCGACGGCCTCTGAGGAGGGTCGCCGAGCGGTCAGATCTCGTTTCGCACGCCGAGCTGTTTGCCGCCGTCGATCTCGAGGACCGTCCCCGTGACGTAGTCGGCCTCCTCGGAGGCGAGGTAGAGCGCGCCGTCCGCGATGTCCCCGGGGTCTGCCCACCGGTCGAGGGGTATCTTCCGGCTCGTCGCCGCCCGCTCCTCGGGTTCGGTCGCCCCCTCGGTCAGCGGGGTGAGCGTCGACCCCGGACAGACGGCGGTCACGCGGACGCCGTGCTCGCCGAGGTCCCACGCCATGTGCTTGGTGAGGCCGATCACGCCCCACTTCGAGGCGGTGTAGTTCGCCGCCGCGTGATAGCTGATACCGCGGCCGGCCATCGAGGAGACGTTCACGACCGCACCCCCCGCCTCGTCCCCGTCGAGCATCTCGGGGACGACCGCCGCCGAGCAGTTGTAGACGCCCGTGAGGTTCACGTCGATCACCCGGTCCCAGTCCTCGGGGTCGAGGTCGAGGAACTCCCCGTGGACGGAGATGCCGGCGTTGTTCACGAGGACGTTCACGCCGTCGAAGACCTCGACCACCCGCGCTGCGAGCCGCCGGGTGTCCTCGCGGGAGGTAACGTCGCACTCGACCGCGAGCGTGTCGGGACACGCCTCGATCCCCCCGAGCGTGCGCGCGGCTTCCTCCGCGGCGTCGGCCTGCACGTCCGCGACGACGATCCGTGCGCCCTCCTCGGCGAACCGCTCGGCGATGGCGTAGCCGATACCCTGTGCCGCACCGGTGACGATAGCCGTCTCGTCTGCGAGCCGTCCTGGCATGGGCTGTGTCCTCCGTTCTCGTACATGAATGTAGGGGCGAGCGGTGGCGAAGGACCGTGAGACGTCGGGTGTGCCCGACCCCGATCGAATAGCCGAACGCTACGAGCCGTCGTCACGGTAGCTCTCGAACTGCTCGCGCCACCCGGTCGGTAGCTCGGTGTTCTCGCCGGTGTCGGGATCGACGACGACCTGCACCGACTCACCTCTCGAAGCCACGGTCCCGTTCGCGGAGAGCTCGTAGGCCATCGTGAAGCTCGACGAGCCGACGTCGGAGATCCACGTCTCCGCGGTCACCTCGTCGCCGAATGCGACCTCCGACTCGTAGTCGAGTTCGAGGTGGGCCACGACGGTGTCCCACTCGGACTCGGAGAGTCCGAGCACCTCCTCGCAGAACGCGAGCCGGGCCTGCTGCATGTAGACCACGTAGACCGTGTGGCTGACGTGGTACAGCGGGTCGATGTCCCGGAAGCGGACCTGTAGCGTGGTGGAGTACCGTGCCATGAGCGGTCCTCGTCCCCGGATCACTAAACCGTTCGAATCGGGGGGCGCCCGATCCGGAGAGCGCGGGGAGGACCCTCAGTCCGCGCCCTCGGGGACGCCCTCTGCCGTGTAGGTCTGCCCGGTCACGTAGCTGGCCCCCGGCGAAACGAGGAACGTCACGAGGTCGGCGATCTCGTCGGGGTGTCCCAGCGTGCGATCCACGTCCGAACGGTCGATACGTTCGGCGGTGACGCCCCGGTTCTCCTCGACGCCAGGGGTGGCGACCAGGCCGGGGCGAACGCAGTTGCCCCGGACGTTCCGCTCTGCCCACTCACTCGCGAGCGACCGGGTAAGCGCCTCGATCCCCGACTTCGAGGCGGCGTAGTGGGCGCTCTCGGCCGCGCCGTCCCGCCCGACGACGCTGCTCATCGTCACCACCCGACCGCCGTCGGCGGCCGTCAGCGCGTCGGCCAGCGCGTGGCAGTACCGGAAGGTGCCGTGGAGGTTGATATCGACGATGGTGCCCCAGCCGTTCTCGCTGATCTCCGCGATCGGCGAGTGGAAGTTCGCCCCCGCATTCGCGACGAGAACGTCGACCGCGCCGTCGCCGAGTTCGGTCGCCCGATCGACCACCCGGCTCACGTCCTCCATCTCGCGGACGTCCCCGGGAACCGCGACGGCGGTCGCACCGGTCCCGGACCCGACCGACTCGGCGACCGCCTCCAGGCGCTCCGCCGAGCGGGCGGTCAGCACCACGTCGGCACCGACCTCGGCCAGTCGGTGCGCGATGGCCTCGCCCAGCCCCCGGCTCGCACCCGTCACGACCGCTACCTCGCCCGCCAGGAGGTCCTCGCTGAACATACCGGAGCCGTTCCGTATCTCGTAGTAAGCGTGCTGGTCACCGTCCGGATGATATCCGGTACCAGCGGATACAGACAGCAGCGGATAGACCACTTCGAAAGCCCCCGCTCGCTGGACTCGTGCGCCTCGCTGCGCTCCTCACTCCGGTCGCTCCGCTCCCTCCGTTACGGTGCTTGCATCGTCGTACTTCGCCCAGCGAGCGGCCCCTTTCAGTCCCCCCGGCTCGGTTGTTCGGATCCCAATCGGATTCGCCGACCTCCGAAAACGCCAGCGTCGATCCCGGTTCGAACCTCAGTCGTCCCCACCGTCCGGCTCCTGCACGACGCCCTCGCCGACGAGCGCCTCGACGCGCTCCTCGTCGACCCCGTACTCCGCGAGCACCTCCCGGGAGTGTTCGCCCAGGAACGGCGCGCGGTGGTGGACGCCGCTCGGGGTCGCCGAGAGCTTGATCGGCGAGCCCGCGAGCGAGACCTCCCGGCCGGTGTCTGCGTGTTCGACCTCCGGGAGCATCCCGCGGACGTCGAAGTGCTCGTCCTCGAACACGTCGAGGACGGTGTTGACCGGGCCACACGGGACGTCGTCGGCGATCGCGTCCGCGACCTCCTCCTTGGTCCGCTTCTCGGTCCACTCGGCGACGATCGGTCGGAGTTCGTCCGCGTTGGCGACCCGATCGGTCTCCTCGGCGTACTCCTCCGCGAGGTCCGGCCGGTCCATCGCCTCGCAGAGCGCCGTCCACTGGTGGTCCGAGGGTGCGGCGATCATCACGTGGCCGTCCGTCGTGTCGAACCGGTCGAACGGGAACAGCAGGGGATGGGTGTTCCCCTGCGGCCCGGGGACCTCCCCCTCGAAGGCGTACTGGTGGACGATGCGCTCGGTGAGCGAGAGCACGCCGTCGACCATCCCGACATCGACGAACTGGCCCTCGCCGGTCCGTTCGCGGTGGTGGAGCGCCGAGAGCACGCCGATGATACAGAGCGACGCCGGGAAGATGTCCCCGACGCCGGGGCCGACCTTCACCGGCCCGGACTCCTCGGTGCCGGTGATGCTCATCACGCCGCCCATCGCCTGGGCGATGATGTCGAACGCCGGGCGGTCGGCGTAGGGGCTCTCGCCGCTTCGGGGATCGCCGAACCCCCGGATCGCGGCGTACACGAGTCCCGGGTTGATCTCGCTGAGCGACTCGTAGGAGAGCCCGAGCCGGTCCATCGTCCCGACTTTGAAGTTCTCGACGAGCACGTCGGCGTCCTCGACCATCCCGCGGAGCGTCTCCAGACCCTCCTCGGACTTGAGGTCGATCACGACGCTGCGCTTGTTCCGGTTGACGCTGTGGAAGTACCCCCCGTACGCGTCGTCCTCGGTGAGGTGCGGCGGGTTGTCCCGGGTCATGTCCCCGCGGGGCGGTTCGATCTTCACGACGTCCGCGCCGAGATCCGCGAGGAGCATCGTCGCGAACGGCCCGGCCAGCATCTGGGTCAGGTCGAGGACGCGAACCCCCTGGAGCGGCCCCCACGTCTCCCGCGAGTTCCCCTCGGAGCCGGCACGCGCGTCCCCGGTGTCGGTCTCGTCTGGTTCGCTCATGAGGAGGTCAGTCCCGCCAGTGGGCCGCTTTCTTCAGGAGGACGGTCTGTTCGGCCTGGAGAACCTGCTCGTCGTCCTGGTTGTGCCCGGTCACCCGGAAGGTGACGACACCGGCGTCGTCGCGGTCCTCCGCGTCGCGCTTCTCCAGCACCTCGCTCTCGGCGTAGAGGGTGTCGCCGTGGAAGACGGGCGTCGTGAAGCGAACGTCGTCGAGTCCGAGGATCGAGACGGCGTTCTCGGAGATGGTCTCGGAGGCGAGCCCGCAGGTCAGCGAGAGGTTGATCCCCCCGTAGACGATCCGCTGGCCGAACTCGCTGTCCCGCATCGAGTCCTCGTTGAAGTGCCCCTGGGCCGTGTTCAACACCAGGTTGGTGATGAGCACGTTGTCCATCTCGGTCATCGTCTTCCCGCGGGGGTGCTCGTAGACCTGTCCGACCTCGAAGTCCTCGTAGTAGTTGTCCTCGCTGGTTCGTGCCATGGTTCAGTTCGCACCCCCCGCCCTCCGCGTCCGATCGTTCGTTCGTCCCGCCGCGCCGCCCCCGCACTCAGCAGCGCCGTTCATTCCCCGGCCCCCTCGGGCGGATCCCGCTTGTTGATGAGGTTCTTGCGCTCGAACTCGAGCACCAGTTCCCCGTCGGGACGGCTCCCCTTCGTGTGCCAGTGGACGATCCCCTGGTGGGGTCTGGAGGAGCTCTCGCGCTTTCCCAGCACCTCGCTGTCGGCGTAGAGGGTATCCCCGGGGTAGACCGTCTCGTGGAAGTCGAGGCTCTCGATGCCGAGGAACGCGCCGCCCGCTTCGCTCAGGTCCTGGACGCTCATCCCGAAGACGACGTTGAACGCGAGCATGTGGTTGACGACCTCGCGGTCGTAGCCCAGCCCCTCGGCGTAGTCGGCGTTGAAGTAGGCCGGGTTGGCGTTCATCGTGAGCGTCGAGAAGACGCTGTTGTCCCCCTCGTTTATCGTCCGCCCCCAGTGGTGCTCGAACGTCTGCCCCTCCGAGAAGTCCTCGAAGTAGTTGATCCGCTCGACGGCTATCCGTTCCGTGTCCTCGTCACCCATGACACCTCCGTTCCGGGAACGGGAGCATAACGATTCCGCTTCCCACACCCCCTCCTGCGATCCCGAGGTATCTCCCGCCACGCGAACCGACCGGAGTTCGGGCGGTTGTCGGTGCGGCTTCCGGCCCGACGGGACGGGAATCGACGATCGGGGTACGGGACGGCCAGAGGATCGAACAGGGGGTGGTCGTCGGTCAGTCGTCGCCGACAGACACCCGCGGGTCGATGACGCCGTAGATGACGTCGACGCCGAAGTTCGCGACGATGACGAACGCCGCCACCAGGAAGAAGACGAACTGAACGACCGGGAAGTCACGGGAGAGGACCGCCTGGACGAGCGTGAAGCCGATGCCCGGCCAGTTGAAGACGATCTCGATGAGCACGAGGCCGCCGATGGCGCGGGTCATCGAGACGGGGTAGAGGGTGATGAGTGAGCGTGGGGATGAGCGTGGTCGTCGAGGAGGTCGAGGCGCCCGAGCGCCTCGACGAGGTCCTCGGGGCGCACGAGCGCGTCGAGTCCGTCTCCCTGGGATTCGGCGACGTCGCCGCCTCGCAGGGTATCGAGGTCGAGACCATCGGCGGGACGGCCGACTACCCGGGAGACGTCTGGCACTACGCCCGAGCCCGGACGGTCGCCGCCGCGAGGGTGGCGGGCGTGGCGGCCTACGAGGGTCCCTACGCGGACTACTCGGACCCCGAGGGGCTCCGCGAGGCCTGTCGCCGGTCGCGGGTACTCGGCTTCGACGGCAAGGGTGCCATCCACCCCGCACAGCTCCCGGTCATCGACGAGGTGGTCGGGGAGTAGCTCTCGACAGATCAGCCCGCGTCGACCTGGCGGGTGGAGCTCCTGACGAGCACGGCACTGACGAGGAGGCACCCGGCGAGCGCGGTGAACGCGACGCCGAACGAGCTCACGTCGGCGATCGCACCGATCACGGTCGGACCGGTCGCGCCGATACTGATGTAGACGCTGCGCATCGCGCCGAGGTCCCCGCCCATGCTCTCGTTCGGGAGCCGGTCCATCAGGTACGCCTGCATCACCGGTGGGAAGGAGAGCAGTCCGGCCGAGAACAGCACCACCCCGACGACGACGGCCGGCGTCGAGTCCACGAGGAGGACGACTCCCAGAGAACCCGCGCCGAGCAGGAGCGCGACGGGCGCGACCCGCTGCTTCTCGACGCGGTCGCCGAGCCAGCCCGCCGTGGGTTTGGCGATCGCGCCGACCAGGAATAGCGCGGCGAACCCGGCGTTGGCGACTGCGGGCGGGAGCCCCTTGCTCGCCCGCAGGAACGTCGGGAGGAACGCGGTCGTCGCCTGCCAGCTGAACGCGAACAGGACGTACGCGAGCACCAGCCGCCGGAGGCCGGGGCGCGCGAGGAGTCGGCGGGCGGTCGCGCCGACCGCGAGTTCGGTCCGCTCGAAGACGTACGGCTCCCGGCTCTGGACGTGTATCGCGACGACGATCAGCGCGAGCAGGGCGACGACGGGGAGGTAGGCGGTCCGCCAGGTGGCGACCGCGACGACGAGCGTCGCCAGCCCCGCGGCCGCCACGCCGCCGAGGTCGCCCGAGGCGGTGTGGAGGCCGAACGCCTGGCCCCGGCGCTCGACGAACAGGTCGGAGATGAGCGCCCGCGCGGCGGTCGGGTAGAGCCCCACGCCCACGCCGACGACGGCCGCGCCGGCGAGGAAGGCGAGATACGTCGAGGCGAGCCCCATCGCGAGGAAGCCCGCCGCGCCGATCGCCCCGCCGACCACGAGCAGCGTCTTGCGCGAGAGGCGATCGGAGAGCCGACCGCTCGGGTACTGCAACAGCGCGTAGAGCCCCCAGAGTACCGAGAAGACGAATCCGATCTCCGCGTTCGAGACGGCGAGGTCCTCGCGGACGGCCGGCACCAGCGGCGACAGCACTAGCCGACCGCCCTGGGCGGTGGCCCAGCCCGCGGAGACGATCAGCAGCAGACGCCCCCCGTAGCCGCGCACGAACCGTTCGTCGGTGGCTGCCGTCCCTTCCACGACGGGAGGCTCTCGATGGGGGTACTTCAGCCGTCCGGATTCCCGACGGGAGGACCGAAGCCGGTGTCAGGGGCGGATCGCGGCGTGGTCGGCGGGAAGCTATTTCACGGCGGCTACGCCACGTTCACGCATGGCTCGCCTGCCCCACGTCGACCCGGAGAGGTTCTCCGGTGACGGTGACCTGCTGGAGACGTCGATGGACGACGAGGCCCTCCCCGAGCGGTACCGCGGCCGGTTCAGTACCGGCGCCCGCCACGTCCACCGTGCGATCGCCAACAACCCCGCGATGCTGCGGGGTTTCAGGGACTTCAACTCGACGGTGTGGCAGGAGTCGGGGCTCAGTAGCAGGGAGCGCGAACTCGCGATACTGGCCTCGGCCAGGGCGAGCGACTCCCGCTACGAGTGGCACCAGCACGTCCGGCACGGGTTGAGCGTCGGCCTCACGCCCGAGGAGATACGCGCCGTCGCCCGCGGGGAGGACGAAGCGTTCCCCGAGGAGGAAGCCGCGCTCGTCGCCTACGCGGCCGCGGTCTCGGGTGGGACCGTCGGCGACGAGACGTTCGAGCGGTTCGCCGACCGCTACGGCCGGGAGACGGTGGTCGGGACGACGATGCTCGTCGGGTCGTACGCGGGTATCGCCCGCGCGCTCGACGCCATGGGCGTCGAACCGGAGGAGGCGTTCGTCGGCTGGGAACTGGAGGACCTCTGAGCGGTGAAGCGGCGGGATCAGGTCAGGCGGTACTCGCAGTACTCGGCGTTCCTTGGCGGGTCGTCGATCAGGAGCATCCGCCGCTCGGTGAGGTCCACGGCGACGCCGACCCAGGTGTGGAAGTCCCCCTGCGTACCCGCCCCGTCGGTCGCGTACCGGTAGATTCCCACGGGTGACAGAAGTCGTCGCGGAGAGCAGTCGTGAGCGTCTCGGTCTCGATGCGCGGGACGAACGCCGCTCGTGCGGGGCCACGGCACGCCGAGGGGCGACCAGGAGCGACTCACCGTCGTCGACCGGGGCCGTCACGCACCAGTTCGTCGACGCACCGGACGGCCTCGTCGGCCTCCTCGCGGGAGACGGCCCCGGAGTAGGTGGCCCGCTCGTGGAGTTCGACCACCCGCCGGGCCCGCGGGTCGACGGACGGGCCGAGCGCGTCGAGGTACTGGCGCGGGGTCTCGCCGGGCGCTCTCGGCCGTCGTCGCCGCGCGAGGAGGAGTTCGAGGCGGTCGAACGCACGCCGGACGTCCTCGGGGGGCGAGTCGGTCGTCGACTGGTACCTGACCCTGAGGGTTCGATAGGCGTGTTCGGCCAGTCGGAGACGGCGAACACCGAGGACGCCACCGACGAGGGCGGCGGCGAGCGTCACGCGGTCGACCCCGGCGAGCAGTTCGCCCGGCCCCCAGCCCGTCGACGTGCCGTCGGCTTCGCCGGTGGCGGCCGGTCCCGTCCCGGTCGCGGCGGACGCCTCGCCCGCCGACGCCGGTGTGGCTCCGGCCGATCGGTTCTCCTCGACGACGGCGAGCGGGTCCGGGGTGATGACCGTCGAGACGTTCGCCGGGGGCGGCGTCCGCTCGGCGAGTCGCGCCCGGGTCCCCTCGGTGTCGATCCCGCCGATCCCCGCCGTCCGGGCGGATTCGAGGCTCCGGCGCTCGGCGGCTCGGCGGGGTCCGGCGGGCGTCGGGTCGAACGCCACCCACCCGACGCCCGGGAAGTAGACGTCGACCCAGGCGTGGGCGTCGAGCCCCCGGACGACGAGTCGGTCCTCGGCGACGCGCTCGCCGGGCGCGTACCCGCTGGCGAAGCGGGCGGGGATACCGAGCGACCGGAGCATGACGGCCATCGCGGTGGCGAAGTAGGTACAGTACCCGCGATCCATCCCGAAGACGAACCCGTCGGCGACGTCGCCGGTCGGTCGCTCGACGGCGAGCGAGTACCCCTTGTTCGACCGGAGCCACCGACCGATCGCCCGCGCGGCGTCGTAGGGCGTCGCCGCCCCGTCAGCGATCTCCCGGGCCCTCCGGCCGACGCGCCCCGGAGTGCTCTCGGGGAGCTGGAGGTAGCGCTCGCGGACCGGCGCGGGGTAGTCGGTCCCCGCCTCGCGGAGCCGCCCGGAACCGACGTCCGGGACCTCGCTGACGACGGTGTAGGACCGCCCCCCCTGGATCGACTCCGCGGGGACGAGCGTCCCCTCGGACGTGACCCGAACACCCCCGGGAGACTCGCGGACCGCCACCGGTTTCCACGCGGCGGGCATCGCCCGGAGCGCCGACTCGACGCGGACCGTCTGCTCGACGGTCGTCGTCCGCGCGACCGGCGGATCGAGGGGGCCCTCGTAGGGGCCGGACCCACCCGAGCGGACCCAGGCGTCGCCGGTGTACCGGTCGAGGGCGTCGACGTGCCAGTACGAGGCGCTGTCGGCGGAGACCACGAACCTGACCGCCGGCGAGAGGGCGATGGAGCCGACGACGTCGACACGGCCGTCGGTCGCGGTCAGGCTCCCCTCGATGGTCGGTCCGCCACCGGAACCGCCGTCCGCGCCGGAGCCGTCCGGGGTCGCTACCGCCGGGGAACTCCAGTCGACTCCCCGGAGCATCCGGGCGGCGAGGACCCCGCCGACGAAGATGCCACCGAGGCGTTCGACGTGTCGCCCGGTACCGCCGGCCAGTTCGAGTGACCCGAACCCGAGCACCGCCAGCGCGCTCGTCGCCCCGACGACGGTGGTCGCCCACCCGGCGTCGCCCGTGAGGACGAAGAAGCCGAGCATCGTGCCCCCGACGAGCGACCCGAGGTCGTACCGGCGGCGGAGGAGCAGATACCAGGTCAGGAAGGTCGGGCCCGGCGCGACGGCGACCGCCCAGAGGTCGACCCGGAGGAACTGGAGGACCGAGATCCCGGTCAGGTAGGCGGCGAAGTCGACGAGGAAACCGAGCGTGAACACGCGGTCGTGGTGCTCGGGGACGAGGAGGACGTAGACGCAGACCCCGCCGAGGAGTATCGCCGTGCCGACACCGAGCGCGAGGCGGGGCGGGAGCAGTCGGGCGAACGCGGTGCTCAGGACCAGCGCGGCCGCGACGGCCGCCACGAACCACGCGACACCCCCGACCACGTCGACGAGGTGGTAGAAGACGCCGAGGAACGCGACGATGAGCGTCAGTCCCGAGAGGAGCGCCAACGCTCGGAGGACCGAGAGCCGATCCCCGAGGACTCCGGCGAGACGCCGCGCCGCTACCGGGCCGGACCGCGAGGTCACGTCGGGTCGGACCCGCGTCCGCGGTCGGTCCACGTCGGTGTCATCGTTCCTGTCGGGAGACCCCTTCTCCCCATCACCGAGGGGCCGCAGGCCAATGTATCTTTCCGGTCCCGGCAGTACCCACGAGGGTCGGACGAGAAAGGAGGGACGGGATCGGGAAACTCGCTCGGTTTACCCGGACTGGACCGCCCGTTCTCAGTGGCTCACCAGGCGTCGTGGATGACGGCCTCGATCTCCTCGGCGGTCGGGTCGAGGCCGGGGGGCGAGCGAGCGAGCGCCGCGTCGCCCATGATGAACTCGGCGATGGCAGGAGCGTCGGATCGGTGGACAGGATCGAGGTCTCGCAACCGGGTGGGGAGGCCGAGCCCGTCCCTGACCTCGATCACCGCGTCGACGACCGCCTCGGCCGTCTCCTCCGCCGAGAGCCCCTCGGGATCGACGCCGAGCCCGCGGGCGAGCAGGTCGCGCCGCCCGTCGACGTGCTCGAAGACGTACCGGAGGACGTGTGGGACCAGGATCGCGTGGACGACCCCCTGCTGGACGGGGTAGCGCCGGGAGAACCCGTGGCCGAACGCGTGGACGATGTTGGTACTGCGCTCGAACTGGACGAGTATGATCCCGGCTACCGCCCGGTCCATCGCGTCGGGATCGCCGTCGTCGAGCCGCGGGAGGGCCTCGGCGAGCAACGAGAGGCCGTGGACCGCCGTCCCGTCGGTGATCGCCGTCGGACCCTCCCCGTAGATCGTCTCGATGCCCTTGTCGAAGCCGTTCATCGCCGAACCGGCGAGGGCACCCATCGGGGTGGTTTCGAACAGCGCCGGGTCGTATCTGATCTCGACGGGCGGCGATCGCGGGTCGTCGATGCCGAGCCGGTTCACCTCTCCCGTCGGGGGCTCGTCCACGCCCGCGACGAGGAGCGACCCGCCGGAGGAGACGTCCGCACCGGCGAACGTCGTCGGGACGGCGACCAGGGGTGTCACGTCCTCGCCGCCGCGTATCGGGGTGATGTCGTCGTCCCCCTTCGCCTCGGCGAGCAGGTCGTCCATCGACCGCCCGTCGGATTCGAGGACGCCCATCGCCCGCGCGACGTCGATACTGCTCCCGCCGCCGACGGCGACGAACACGTCGGCGTCGACCTTCCGGGCGCGTTCGAGCCCGTCGAAGGCGTCCCGTGCGTCCTTCGAGGGCTTCGTCCCGTCGAACACGCCCGCGAGACGCTCGCCGAGCCCGTCGCGAACGGGTCCCATCAGCTCCTCGTTCGCGCCGACGTTCGACCCGCAGACGACGAGCGCACGCTCCAGCCCGCGCTCTTCGAGGCTCTCGCCCAGGTCGGCGATACTGTCCCGCCCGTAGACGAGGTCAACCCCGCAGTGGCCGTAGTCGAACGAGTCCGGAATCGGTATCATGCGAACCCCCGTGCTCCGGGAACACACATCACTGTTGGGGCACCGGATTCCGGGATTCCCGCGCTCGGTACATAGAGTCCCGTTCGGCTCCCGCTCAGACGGCAGGCAGGTCGAAGTCGAGCGGTTCGACGGCCGTCTCCCCGTCGGGCGCGACCGTCACCATGCTGTTTCGGGGGACCGCCCGCCAGACGCGGTCGTCCTCGAACAGCGCCTCGCTGGCGATGATCGTCGCCGCGTCACCCCCGGGATCGGGTGTCCCGGTGAACGCCCCCTCGGCCACGAACGACCCGGCCTCGCCGACGTAGAGCGACTGTGCGGTCGCCTCGTCGGGGCTGGCGTACCGGGTGGCGACGACGGACTCGCCGTCGGTCAGACAGAAGTTCGCCCACGTCGTCTCCTCTCCCTTCCCCACCTCGTGTTTCAGCGTCTCGAGGTACTCCAGACCGTCGCGGACGGCGGCGGCGAGGTCGGCCGTGGTGGGATCGAGGACCGCCTCGCCGAGCTTCGCCTGAATCACCGCGAAGGCGTGCTCGCTGTCGGTCGATCCCCTGATACCGAAGTAGAGCTCCTCGTCGAGCCCCTCGCGAAGCCGTCGCATCACGTCGCCGTAGGCCCCGAGTCCGCCGTTGTGCATGAACATGAGCTCCTGGCGCGCCTCCTCGACCGGATCGCGGTCGCGGCGGTCCTCGAGGGTGTACCGCCCGCCGGGGAACGGGTGGCAGTTGAGCCGCTGGACAGCCAGTCCCGGGCTCGCCGCACGGACGTGGGCGAAGTAGAGCGGCGTCTCGACCAGGGGGCTCACCTGCATCATGTTCTCGTCGCCCCAGGCCGGCCGGATCTCGCGGTAGACCGCGGGCTCCGGGGAGATATCGGGGTCGTACCAGCCGACGCCCCAGCCGTCGCCGTTCAGCGGCTCCTCGCGCTCGCGGGAGTCCGTCGACTGGTGGATGATGGAGTGGTCGGGCCTGTAGAGCAGTTCGTCGAGCCGGATCGGCGGGCCGTGGTACGCGACGAAGCGACACATGAACACCCTGTCACGTCCGGTGGGCTTGAACTTCGCGCCGAGTGAGAGGAAGCTCCACGAGCGTCGAGCGCGGGGCTCGGTAGCTCAGTAGAACGTCTCGTCGTCGCGTGCCATCTCGAACAGCAGGTCACACGGGAGCGCGTGGTCGATCTCCCGGATGTCGTCGTGCTTCGCGGCGAAGCGCGTACACTGGCGGATGACCGGGTCGAGGCCGATCTCGTCGGCCTTCTCGAGAGGGCCGGTCGGCCAGTTCCCGCCCAGTCTCGCCCCCGTGTCGACGTCCTCGACGCTGGCGACGTCGTGCTGGACGAGCTTCGCCGCCTCGTTTATCACGGGTGCCCAGATCACGAGGGGGTCGAACGCCTCGCCCGCCGCCTCGGAGATCGCTGGTTGATCCTGCTCCGAGTAGTCGTAGTAGCCCTTCCCGGACTTCCGGCCGTAGTGGCCCTGTTCGTACTTCTCGTGGATCAGATCGGGGACCGGGGTATCGTACTTCAGCGGACGGTCGTCGGTCATGTGGCCCTCCTCTGCCTCGACGGAGAGCTGGATCGAGCCGGTGTAGTCGGCGAGTTCGAACGGCCCCATCGGGAAGCCGGCCTTGTACTTCATCGCCGAGTCGATCTCCTCGATCCCGGCGTCGTCCCACTGGACGTACCAGACGGCCGTCCGGCCGTAGGGCCGCATCAGCCGGTTGACGATGAACGAGGGGATATCCATCCGACACCGGATGGGCGTCTTGCCGAGGTCCTCGATGAACGCCTCGGCGGTGTCCGCGACCTCCGAACCGACGTGTTCCGTCTCGATCACCTCCACGAGTTCCATCAGCATCGGCGGGTTGAACCAGTGGGTGCCACAGACGCTCTCGGGGCGGTCGGTCGTCTCGGCGATGCGGGTGATGTTCAGCCCCGACGTGTTGGTCGCCAGGATCGCCTCCGCCGGCGCGTGCTCGTCGATGTCCTCGAAGATCGACTGCTTGAGATCCTGGTTCTCGGGGGCCGCCTCGGTGACGAAGTCGGCGTCCGTGACGCCTTCGGCGGTCTCCGTGTAGGTCTCGAGACGGTCCATCGCGGCGGCCTTCTCCTCCTCTGTGGCGCGGTCGTGTTCGACGGCCTTCCCGAGGCTCCATTCGATCTCCTCGACGGCCGACTCGAGCTGTTCCTCGTCGATGTCACAGAGCGCGACCTCGTAGCCGCCGAGCGCGGTCACCGCCGCGATGCCTCGTCCCATCTGTCCTGCACCGATCACTGCCGTCCGGTCGATCTCGTCGAGACCCACGGTCATGGCCGACGACAACGGACGGGGAGTACATAAACGATCGGCGTCCATCCCGACGACATCGAACAGAAGAGTCTGTAACCGAATCCGCCGAGCCGTACGGACGCCGCCTCCGGCTACTCGGGGGAGAGGTCCGCCAGCAGCCGGCGGGCGTGCCCCACCGAGTACCGCACGCCGAACTCCCGGTCGACGTGCTCGCGGAGGAGTTCCGGCGTCCAGGTCGGTTCGTCGTACCCGACCGCCTCCGGCCGTTCGCGGAGCTGGTCGGCGAGCGTCTCGCGCTCGTCGACGGGAAGTTTCGGCGGTCGGCCCGGACGGGACTCGTCGTGGAGCGCGTCGTCCAGCGAGCGCTCCTCGAACCGATCGAGCCAGGAGTAGACCGTCGACTGGGCGAACCCGTAGCGGTCGACGAGCGTCTCGACGGGAACGCCCTCGAGATACGCCAGCGCGACCATCAGCCGCTTGACCGCCTTCGGGTCGCCGGTCCGCTCCAGCGCGTCCCTGAGCTCCGACGCCGTGACCCCGTCGAGATCGCCCATGCCCCGACGTCGAACTCGAGGGTAAATAAATACAACTACTTATATTTCTCCTCGCCCTGCTGATCTCCGGCTCGCACCGGGCCGCCGGATCCGTCCGGGCGGTGGGCTCGCGCCCCACCTCGATCCGGAGGCGGTGAGTGAGGAGTGACGCTCCGGAACCACTAAACGCACCTCGCACCTCCCTCCGCTAATGACCGACTGGACGGAGAAGTACCGCCCGTCGACGCTGTCGGAGGTCCGCGGCAACGACAAGGCCCGCGACTCGCTACGGCAGTGGGCCGAGTCGTGGGACGACCACCGGCAGGCGGTCATCCTCCACGGCGCGCCGGGGGTGGGCAAGACCTCCGCGGCCCACGCGCTGGCGAACGACATGGGCTGGGACGTCATGGAGCTCAACGCCAGCGACTCGCGGACCGGCGACGAGATCGACCGGCTGGCAGGCGGCGCGGCGATGAACCAGTCGCTGCGGACCATCGACTACGGCGGTGGCGACACCGACGGCGGAGAGAGGGACGCCGAGAGCGGCCGTCAGCTCCTGATCCTCGACGAGGCCGACAACGTCCACGGCAACGCCGACCGGGGTGGGACGCGCGCGATCACGAAGCTCGTGAAGGAGGCCGGACAGCCGGTCGTCCTGATCGCCAACGAGTTCTACGACATGAGCCAGGGGCTCCGCAACGCCTGCGAGACCGTCGAGTTCCGCGACGTCTCCCCGCGCTCGATCGTCCCCGTCCTTCGTGACATCTGCCGGAAGGAGGGCATCGAGTACGAGTCCGACGCCCTCGAGGCCATCGCCGAACGGAACCGCGGGGACCTCCGCGGGGCGGTGAACGACCTCCAGGCCGTCGCCGAGGGCACCCGAACGCTCGCCGAGGAGGACGTCGTGACCGGTTCGCGGGACAAGGAGCGGGGTATCTTCGAGTACCTCGACACGGTGATCAAGGAGGCCGGCGCACAGGAGGCCCTCGAGGCCTCCTACGACGTCGACGAGACGCCGGACGACCTCATCAACTGGATCGAGGACAACGTCCCGAAGGACTACGCGGGAGCGGAGCTCGCCGACGCCTACGCGCACCTCTCGGACGCGGACGTCTGGCTCGGACGGACGCGAGCCACCCAGCAGTACCGTTTCTGGCGGTACGCGAGCGACAACATGACCGCAGGCGTGGCGGCCTCGCGCCGCGAGCCCAAGGGCGGGTGGACCCGCTACGGTCCGCCGTCGTACTGGTCGAAGCTCGGCCGTTCCCGGGGGACCCGCGACAAGCGCGACTACGTCGCCCGGAAGGTCGCCGAGGCCGAGGGCGCGAGCATCGCCACCGCCCGGCGCTCGATCCTCCCCTACCTCTCGGCGATGACGGCCTACTGCAAGCCCCGCGATCTGACCCTGGCGATGACCGCCCGCTACGAACTCGACGCCGAGCACGTCGCGTTCGTCACGGGGTCGGGCGAGTCGACGAACAAGGTCCAGTCCATCGTCGAGGAGGCCGAGGAACTCCGGGAACGCGAGGCCGTCGAACACTCCGGGGACGCCTTCCTCCCCGGGGAGACGCTCGACGGAGCAGGGGGAGACGAGGACGGGACGGACGCGACCGGGACCGACGACGATGCGGAGGCCGGAGGCGGTGACGGGCAGGCGACCCTGAACAGCGCTGCCGACGAGGACGGTGACGAGGAGACGGACGAAGAGGAGGCGACCGAAGCCGAGGAGGACGACCAGCAGTCCGGGCTGACCGACTTCTTCTGAACGCGCCGCTCAGTCCCCGCTCGCGGCCCCGTCGCCGCCAGTCGGTCGCCGCGCGTCGCGCTCGGCGTGGAGTCGCCACGCGACGACCCCGGCGACGACGAACGTGACGAGCGCGCCGACGACCATCAGCAGTTCACCCGTCGCCCCGTAGCTCTGTCTGCCGGCGACGAGTTCGACGAACAGCACCGCCGAACCCCCGCCGGCGAGCGCTCGGATCCGTCCCCCCGACGTGAGCGCCACGGCGACGAGCGCGGCGTAGACGGCCATCCCGACGGCGTAGAAGGCCACCTGCACCGCCGGCGAGTAGACGAACACGAGCCGCGGGGAGAGCAGCGCGTAGAACGGGAGGAGCCCCGCGGCGAGGAGCGCGGCCTGCCGGCGGCGGGCCGGGAGGTCCACGCTCCCTTCGTAGGCCCACACCGCCGCGGCCACGAGGAGCGTGAGGATGGCGAACGCGGTGACGAAGTGCGCGACGAGTATCAGCAGTTCGTACCGGGTGACGGTGAGCGCCCCCAGGACGATCTGCGAGGGGAGTATCAGCGTCGCGCCGGCGAGGGCGTACGCGACCCGCCGACTCGCCTCCCCGCGCCACGCGCTGATCGTCGCGCCGATCACGACGAACCCGGTGATCATGGCCCAGAGGCGGTGGAACCACTCGACGAACGAGGGGAAGTCGGCCGGGAACAGCCCGAAGACGGCACCATCACACAGCGGCCACCGCTGGCCGCAGGTCAGGCCGGCACCGGCGGCGGCGGTGTAGACGCCCAGGAGGACGAGGACGAACGTCAGCGCGACCGATGCGCCGGCGAGCCGACGGGTACGCTGATCCATACGGTGACTCGGGGACGGGGCGACTTGTATGGTGCGTTCCGCTCCGGGGGGTGGGGGCCACCGCATAGCTTTTTCACCCTCCACGACGGCCTCCCGTCATGGGACTCGACGAGGACTCACTCGAATATCACCGCCAGGAGCCGCCGGGCAAGATAGAGATCTCCACGACGAAGCCGACCAACACACAGCGCGACCTCTCGCTGGCCTACTCGCCGGGCGTGGCCGCGCCGTGTATGGCCATCTACGAGAACCCCGAGGAGGCGTACACCTACACCGCGAAGGGGAACATGGTCGGCGTGGTGTCGAACGGTTCGGCGGTGCTGGGGCTGGGCGACATCGGCGCGCAGGCCTCGAAACCCGTGATGGAGGGCAAGGGCGTGCTGTTCAAACGGTTCGCCGACATCGACGTCTTCGACATCGAACTCGACCAGCAGGATCCGGGCGACATCGTCACGTCGGTGAAGGCGATGGAGCCGACGTTCGGGGGGATCAACCTGGAGGACATCAAGGCCCCGGGCTGTTTCGAGATCGAGGAACGCCTGCGCGAGGAGATGTCCATCCCCGTCTTCCACGACGACCAGCACGGGACGGCGATCATCTCGGGAGCGGCGCTTTTGAACGCCGTCGACATCGCGGACAAACAGCTCGGCGACCTCGACATCGTCTTCTCGGGGGCGGGGGCCTCGGCCATCGCCAGCGCGCGGTTCTACGTCTCGCTCGGCGCGACGAAGGAGAACATCACGATGCTCGACTCCTCGGGAATCATCACCCAGGAGCGGGCCGATTCGGGCGACGTCAACGAGTTCAAGCGGGAGTTCGCCCGCGACGTCCCCGAGGGTGATCTCGCCGACGCGATGGCGGGCGCGGACGTGTTCGTCGGCCTCTCGGTCGGCGGGATCGTCGACGAGGAGATGGTCCGGTCGATGGCCGACGACCCGATCATCTTCGCGATGGCGAACCCGGACCCCGAGATCCCCTACGAGCAGGCCAAGGCCGCCCGCGACGATACGGTGATCATGGCCACGGGTCGGTCGGACTACCCGAACCAGGTGAACAACGTCCTCGGGTTCCCGTTCATATTCCGGGGGGCGCTCGACGTCCGCGCCACCGAGATCAACGAGGACATGAAGGTCGCCTGCGCGGAGGCGCTCGCCGAACTCGCCAGACAGGACGTCCCCGACTCGGTCGTCAAGGCGTACGGCGACCAGCCCCTCCAGTACGGCCCCGAGTACATCATCCCGAAACCCGTCGACCCGCGGGTGCTGTTCGAGGTGGCCCCCGCGGTGGCTCGTGCCGCGGTCGAGTCCGGCGTCGCCCGGAAGGACCTGGACATGGAGAAGTACGTCGATCAGCTGGAGGCGCGGCTCGGCAAATCCCGCGAGATGATGCGCGTCGTCCTGAACAAGGCAAAATCATCGCCCAAGCGCGTGGTGCTCGCGGAGGGCGGCGACGAGAAGATGGTTCGTGCGGCCTACCAGCTACAGGACCAGGGCATCGCCGAGCCGATTCTCATCGGCGAGCGCGACGGTATCTGGGAGCAGAGCCAGCGGCTCGGCCTCGACTTCGAGCCGGAGATCGTCGACCCCGAGGAGGGTGACCTGGAGCCGTACGCCGACCGACTCTACGAGCTCCGCCAGCGCAAGGGGATCACCCGGCGCGAGGCGCGCGAGCTCGTCGAGGACGGAAACTACCTCGGGAGCGTGATGGTCGAGATGGGCGACGCCGATGCTATGCTGACGGGGCTGATGCACCACTACCCCTCGGCGCTCCGGCCCCCGCTCCAGGTCCTCGGGACGGCCGAGGACGTCGACTACGCCGCTGGCGTCTACATGCTGACGTTCAAGAACCAGGTGGTGTTCTTCGCCGACGCCACGGTCAACCAGGACCCCGACTCGGACGTGCTCGTCGAGACGGCCAGACAGACCGCGAAGCTCGCCGAACGGTTCAACGTCGAGCCCCGGGTGGCGATGCTCTCGTACTCGGACTTCGGGAGCGTCCGCAACGAGGGGACGGCGAAGGTTCGCGAGGCCGCCCGGCGGCTCCGGGCCGACCCCGACGTCGAGTTCCCGGTCGACGGTGAGATGCAGGCCGACACCGCCGTCGTCGAGGAGATGCTCACGGACACCTACGAGTTCTCCGAGCTCGACGAGCCGGCGAACGTGCTCGTGTTCCCGAACCTCGAAGCGGGGAACATCGCCTACAAGCTCCTCCAGCGGCTCGGCGGGGCGGAGGCCATCGGCCCGATGCTCGTCGGGATGGACAAGCCGGTCCACGTCCTCCAGCGCGGCGACGAGGTCAAGGACATCGTCAACCTCGCGGGCGTGGCCGTCGTCGACGCACAGGAACGGGAGGACGAGGAGTAGAAGGGTCGAGCCGGCCGGAGCGTCCAGTCAGTTCTCGTCCGGTTCCGCCCCGAGGAGGCGCTCCCTGACGGCGGCACGGTCGACCGTCCCCGAGGCGGTCCGGGGTACCGAATCCACGAGTCGGACGGTTCGGGGGAGCTTGTAGTCGGCCAGCCGCTCGCGACAGTGAGCGTCGAACGATCCGCGGTCGAACTCGCCGTCGGCGACGAGGAGCGCCGCGACCCGCTGGCCCCACTCCTCGTCCGACAGTCCGACGACGGCGGCGTCGGAGACGCCGGGAGCGGCCTTCACCACGTCGAGCACCTCGCCGGGGTCGACGTTCTCCCCCCCGGTGATGATGCGGTCGTCGAGCCGATTGAGCACGTAGAGCCGGCCGGCCTCGTCGCGGTAGCCAACGTCCCCGGTGCGGAAACCGAACGAGCAGAACTGCTCGCGGGTGGAGGCCGTCTCGCCGTAGTAGCCGGGCGTGAGCGTCGGCCCCGCGACCACCAGCTCGCCGCGCTCGCCGCGAGGGACCGCCCGGCCGTCGTCCCCGACGACCGTCACCTCGGTGAACAGCAGCGGGCTCCCGACCGTGCCGGAATAGTCGCGAGCCTCCCGGGGAGTGGCGGTAGCGATCTGCGAGGCCGTCTCCGTCATCCCGTAGGTCGGACTGGCCGGGACCCCCCGTTCGGCACACTCGTCGAGGAGCGGCTCTGAGGCGGGTGCGCCGCCGAGCAGGACGAAGCGCAGGGAGTCGGGAAAGGGGTTCCCCGTCCCCTCGCCGGCGTCGAGCAGCCGCCGGAGCATCGTCGGTACGAGCGACGTACACGTCGCGTCGTTCGCGTCGAGGACGTCGAGCGTCCGGCCCGGGTCGAACCCCTCGCGGGCATCCTCGACGAGGACGCACGTCCCGTAGAGCACAGACCGGTAGACCGGTGCGAGCCCGCCCATGTGGTACATCGGGAGCGCGACGTGCCAGCGGTCCTCGGGATCGAGGCCGAGCCGGAACGCGGAGGCGGCGGCGCTGGCGGCGAGGTTGGCCGCGGTGAGACAGACCGCCTTCGGTCGGCCGGTCGTCCCCGAGGTGAACAGCATCACCTCGATGCCGTCCGGAGTGAGCGCAGGCACCTCGAACGCCTCGGGGTCGGTCCCGAGTAGATCGGCTGCGCCGTCGGTCCCGCCGTCGAACCCGGCGACCGGGAGGTCACGGTCGAGTCCGGCGGCGGCGTCGACGGCTCGTTCGGCCGTGTCCGCCCCGCAGAGCAGGCAGTCGACGTCCGCGACGTCGAGTCGTTGGGCGAGCTCCGGGGTCGTCGCCCGGGCGTCGAGCGGGACGAGGGTGGCCCCGACCCGCATCGACGCGTGGACCACCTCGACCAGCGCCGGGCGGGTCCCCGTGACTACGCCGACGTGGTCGTCCACGCCCACGCCGTGAGCCGACAGGCGGCCCGCGAGCTCCTCGACCGTGTCGTCGAGGGCCGCGTACGTCGTGACCGCGCCCGACCCGTCCCGGAGCGCGTGGGCCTCGGGGGTCGCGTCGGCGCGGTGGGCCAGCCAGTCGCGCACGTTCAACCGTTGATGCGGGTAGACCCTATTGAACTTTCGACCGCGTTCGGCTACCGCCCGAGCGGGCACGTCGCGACGTTCCCGGGGCCGGACGGAACCCGGGCTCGACCGTCCGCGACGGGAGCGGGGTCCGCGTCGGTGAGATCCGACGCCAGCCACGACCCCGTCGCCAGCCCACAGGCACCGACGTCGGGGATCGAGGCGGCGACGTGGACGGCCGCCGTGCGGGCGAGCGCGCCGTCGATCGTGGTGGTGACGATCGGCTCGACCCCCACCTTCCTGGCCCGGAGCGCCGCCGAGCGCGCGCGGCCGGGCCCGCCGAGCGCCATCGGTTTGAGCACCAGCACGTCCGCTGCCCCCGCCGCGAGCACCTCGTCGACCGACGCCGAGGCGAGCGACTCGTCGAGCGCGACCCTCGCGCCCGCACCGCGGAGCGCCGCGTGACCCGTGATGTCGGGTCCCGAGAGCGGCTGTTCGACGTACGAGAGGTCCAGTCGGGCGAGGGCGGGGAGCACCCGCCGCGCGGTGGGTTGGTCCCACGCGCCGTTGGCGTCCGCGCGGAGTTCGACGTCCGGGCAGGCCCCGCGGACCGCTCGCAGTCGGTCGAGGTCCGCGTCGAGCGACCGCACGCCGACCTTCACCTTCACCGCCGGGAACCCGGCGTCGACCGCCTCGCGGGCCTCGTGTGCGGTCCCCGATGGGGGACCGTCGCCGACGGTCGCGTTGACGGGCACCGACTCGGTCGGGTCCTCGCCACCCAGGAACCGGTACAGGGGCTCGTCTCGCGCACGAGCCGCGGCGTCGAACAGCGCGAGTTCGAGCCCGTGGCGGGCCGCGGGCGTCCCGTCCATCCCCGAGAGCGAGAGCGCGGGAGCCTCGGCGTCGACGGCATCGAGCGCCGATCGACACTCGTCGAGCGACTCCGTCCAGCCGGGGAGGGGCGTCGCCTCGCCGTAACCCGTCTCGCCGTCGTGTTCGACCTCGACGGTGAACCCCTCTCGGGTCCTGATCTCGCCGCGAGCGGTCGAGAGCGGCCGGGAGAGTTCCAGCGAGAAGGGCTCGACGTTCATACGAGTCCGGGGAGCGCGAGCCCGGCGGCGAACAGGACCGAGTGCGCCGCGAGCAGTTTGCCGGTCGTCTCCAGGGCGGGGTTCAGCGCCGCGCCGTCGGTACTGGCGAACACCGTCCGCCCGAGGCGCACGGCGAGCGGAGCGGTCAGCAGCGGCAGGAGGACGAACGGGCCGTACCCCGTGGCGTAGAACACGAGGGGGACGACGTAGGCCATGCCGACGGCGAGGACGAACTCGGTCCTCGAGAAGCGGTAGCCGAACATCACGGCGAGGGTGCGCTTGCCCGCGCGTCGATCCGTCTCCCGGTCACGGACGTTGTTGACGACGAGGATGGCCGTCGAGAGCCCCGCGGCGGGGAGCGCCGCGACGACGGCCGAGAGCGGCACCGTGCCCGGAGGAACGGAGAGGGGGAACGCGCCGACCGGCGCGAACGTCGCCGCCTGGACGTAGTACGTTCCAGCGACGGCGACGAGCCCGAAGTAGACGAAGACGAACAGGTCACCCAGCCCCCGGTAGCCGTAGGGGTAGGGGCCGCCGGTGTAGAGTATCCCGGCGGCGATCCCCGAGAGGCCGACGAGGACGATGGGGAGCCCGCCGACGTAGACGAGGTAGGTCCCGACGAGCACCGCGAGCGCGTAGGTGAGGTACATCGCCCGCATGACCGACTCGGCGGGGATGAGCCCGCCGGCGGTGACCCGGGTGAACCCCTCGCGGTCGTCGGTGTCGGCACCCTTCACGGCGTCGTAGTAGTCGTTGGCGAAGTTCGTCCCGACCTGGATCAGCAGCGCCCCGAGGAGGGCGAACAGCGCGGGGAGGACGGCGAACACCCCCTCCGCGATCGCGAGGCCCGTGCCGACGACGACGGGCGACGCACCGGCGGGGAGCGTCTGTGGCCGGGCGGCCATCACCCACGCCTCGCGCCGGGTGATCTCACCCTCGTCGTCGACGCCGGACCGTCCCTCGGCGTCGGCGGTGTCGGCGGCGTCCGCGCTCATCCGGTGGAACGTCGGGCGGACGGCGTATAGCGGCTGTGGTTCCGGGCGATCGAGCCGCCGCGCCGGCCGGCACACCCGGACAGAAAATGTCGGGTCGGGCAGCCTTTTACCCGCCCGGTCGCTCGGAGGGGTATGGACCAACCACGGGTCGCCGGGGTGGGGCTCACCCACTTCGGCGCACACCCGGACCGGACGGGGCGGGACCTCTTCGCGGAGGCGGCCGCGAGCGCCGTCGAGGACGCCGGCGTCCCCCGGGAGGACGTCGAGGCGCTGCTCTACGGGAACTTCATCGGCGAGGTGACCGAATCCCAGGGCCACCAGGGACCGCTGATGGCGGAGGCGGCGGGGCTACGGGTGCCGGCGACGCGCTACGAGAGCGCGTGCGCCTCCGCGGGTGTCGCCGTCCGCGAAGCGGTGAAGCGACTGCGAAGCGGCGAATCGGACGTCCTGCTCGTCGGCGGGGCCGAGCGGATGCACAACGTCGGCACCCGGGGTGCGACCGCGGGGCTGGCGATGGCCGCCGACGACCTCTACGAGGTCCGGGCCGGCGTCACCTTCCCCGGCGCGTACGCGCTGATGGCCCGCGCGTACTTCGAGCGGTTCGGGGGGACGCGCGAGGACCTCGCCCACGTCGCGGTGAAGAACCACGCGAACGCCCTGGAGAACGAGTACGCCCAGTTCCGTCGCGAGGTGACCGTCGAGGAGGCCCTGGAGGCCCCGATCATCGCCGAACCGCTCGGGCTGTTCGACGCCTGTCCCATCACCGACGGCGCGGCGGCGCTCGTGCTCGTCTCGGGGAGCTACGCCGGGGAGCACGACCTCGACGCCCCGGTCGCGATTACGGGGAGCGGTCAGGGCGGGGACAGCCTCGCGCTCCAGGACCGGGCGGACGTGGCGAGGGCGCCGGCGACCGCCGACGCCGCTGAGGAGGCCTACGCCGAGGCCGGTATCCGGGCGAGCGACGTGGGCTTCGCGGAGGTCCACGACTGCTTCACCATCGCGGAGGTACTCGCCATCGAGGAGCTCGGGTTCTACGAGGCCGGCGAGGGCGTCGGGGCCGCACGCGACGGCGAGACGACCCGCGAGGGGGACCTCCCGGTGAACCTCTCGGGCGGACTGAAGGCCAAAGGCCACCCCGTGGGCGCGACGGGTGCCTCGCAGGTGGTCGAGGCGACCCGACTGCTCCGCGGGGACCACCCCAACAGCGACGCCGTCCCCGAGGGGGCCGTCGGGCTGACACACAACGCCGGCGGGACGGTCGCCAGCGCCGTCGTCCACGTTCTGGAGGCGGTCGAATGAGCCGCGAGGCTCGAACGCAGCGAGAGCCTCGGATGAGCGAGCGGGGAGCGGAGCGACCCGCGAGCCGCGAGGTCGTAGCGAACGGAGTGAGCGAGACCTCGGCCCCGCGAGCGGTGACCGGAGGGAGCCGCGAGCCGCGACGCGCGTTCGGCGATCACGCCTCGGGAGAGCGAAGAACGAACGCGGTGAGTCCCGAAGCGTTCGCGCACACCAGTGCGTCGGGGCGAGCCACGGAGGTGGTGGTGTGACCCGCGACTACCGCGACGACGGCTACGACGACCTGCTCGACGCCATCGAGGACGGCGAGGGGTTCTACCTCGCCTGCGGGAACGGTCACGGCTACCTCCCGCCGCGCCGGGTCTGTCCCGACTGCGGCTCGACGGATCTGGAGGAGACGCCGCTCGCCGACGCCGGCGAGGTCCTCACCCGGACCGTCGTCCACGTCCCGCCGCCGCGGTTCGCGGACGACGCCCCCTACGCCACCCTCCTCGCGGAGTTCGGCCCCGTCCGCGTGACGGGAATCGTCCTCGACGCGGCGGATGCACCCGACGTCGGCGAGGCGGTCCGGCCGGTCGTCGAGGCCTCCGAGACCGACGGCGACCGGCTCCTCGCGTTCGAGCGGGCCTGATACGGTCGTGCGTAACGATTTACCGACGATCACCCGGACGGATCCGTTATCGCCGGTAAAGGACTACGCACGACCGTATGAGTAGGTCGAGCCCGAACGGTCGGGCGTTCCGGGCCACGCTTATGGGCCGGGCGAACGAACCCGCGGGTATGGCAGACCTGCTCTCCGACGAGGAGATCGCCGAGCGCCTCCCCGAGGACTGGGAGCGCGACGGCGACGAGATAACCAGAACGTACGAGTTCGACTCCTACCTCGAAGGCGTGGGGTTCGCCTCGGGTGCCGCGGGGCTGGCCGAGGAGGCGTTCCACCACCCCGAACTCACGATCAACTACGCGGAGGTCGAGGTCCGGCTCACGACCCACGACGCCGGCGGGATCACCGAGAACGACACGGACCTCGCGGCCCGGTTCGACGAACTCCACGACTGACGTGGACGCGGCGTACGTCTTCCGGATCCGGTTCGAACTCGACCCCGCCGACCCGGCGGTGTCGGTCGAGCCGGGAGCGTTCGAGACGGTACTGAGAAAGCGAGCCGCGCCGCCCGGCGAGGAGGGATGGCTGTTCTTCCGGGACAACCTCTGGCGCGGCGAGGCCAACGACGAGGCCCACCTACGGGACCTGACGACGGAGGCGCTCGGCGTCGAGGTGACCTCGGTCGACTTCCGCGAACTCCGGACCGACGAGGCGTATCTCGCGGAACTCCGGGAGGCCATCGCCGCCGATCTCGACGCGTTCCGGGCCGAGGGGGTCGAGGAGGTCCTCCACAAGTACCTCGGGTCGTCCGTTCGCATCGAGCGCGAGTAGTCGTCCGCCGTCGGAACGTGACGACCGACCGCGGCATCAAAAGGTATGAACGTCAGCGTCAAGCCGATTCAGTTTCAGTTTCGCTATGCGGTCTCCATATTATCAAGTACTAACGCCGGTAGATTGACATACGACACCGAAAGATATGGAGTCCACTGCACTCGTCACTACTGCCGCGACGCTTCTCCAGATGGGTCGAACAGTCTCAGATATGGCAGACTTCCGTCGCCATGTCAAGGGAAACCGGGTCCGGCTCGAAGTCGGGACAGACGAGCGGACCAGTGGCGGAAAAACGAAGCGTCAAACACAAATCATCGAGGGCAGGGTAGAAGGCCTGAGCACGACGCCGGAAGGGTTTGAGCTCGAAGAAGTTAGAGAATATACCGAAATCCAGACTGTTCAGCGATTCCACTCAGGAGACCACGCTTCTTTCAACCGCGAGGTTCCGAAGAGCGAACGCGAGGAGCTTACCGTTCCGTTCCAGCGCGTCGAAGCCGCCCGATTCGCAGACGGGGAGGGATAACCCGAGACGCCGCAAAGATTTCCTGTCAATTTGCAGGTTTCGCAGCCACGACGTTGATTCGGCCAGGTCGTAGCACCATCGTCTTCTTTAGTCGGGCATTATAATTCGAGAGCGTCCTGCGATCGGTCCTACTTCGACGGACACTTGCCGGAGACGGCCCCATTCCCGCCCGATGGAGGGTCACCGCTGGCTCTACGGCTGGGCGCTGGGGTCCGTCGCGCTCGGCGCAGCGTCGTTACTGGTCCCGCTGTACGTGGTCGGGCTGGGTGGTGACCCGTTCGAACTCGGCCTGCTCGGGGCCGTCGCCGCGTTCGTCGGAACCCCGGGGGCCATCGTCTGGGGACGGCTGGCCGACCGGACGGGGAACCGCCGGGCGGTGGTCGTCGGGAGCCTCCTCGCGGTAGCGGTCGTCCTCGGGGCGACGCCGTTCCTGTCGACCGTTCCGCTGGTCATCGTCGCGAACGCGCTCCTGTGGGTCGCGTTCGCCGCGGCCGGACCGGTGCTCACGCTACTGGTCGTCGCCGACGTCCCCGAGAACCGGTGGAACACGGAGATCGCGGCGCTGAACCGGTACCAGGGGTTCGGCTGGGCGGGCGGGCTCCTGCTCGGCATCGTCTGGTCGGCGACCGTGGGCCGGCTGTTCGAGTCGCTGGCGAGCCAGCGATACCTGTTCCTCGCGTGTGCGGTCGCCTCGGCCGTCGCCGCGCTCGTCCTCCTGCGGACGATGCCCGCACCCTCCGAGCGACGCATCAGACGGCTCAACCGCGACCGCGTCGAGCGGTTCCTCACGGCCGGCCGGCGGGGGATCCGCGGGTCGACGTTCCAGTTCGCGCCCACGAGGCTCTACTGGCGGACCCGGAGCCTCCACCCCGACCGGATGGCGGCGCGGTTCACCCCGACGCTCGCGGCCTACTTCGGCGGGGTCGTCCTCTTTTTCACCGGCTTCTCCGCGTTCTTCGCGCCGCTCCCACTCTACCTCACCGACGTCGGCTTCTCCTCGGACATGGTGTACGGGCTCTACCTGGTGTCGAGCCTCGGGTCGGCGGTGTTCTACACGAGCGCCGGGCGGCTGAGCGGCGAGTACGACATCAGGCTCCTCCAGACGAGCGCGCTCGGGCTCCGGGGCGTGGTGATGCCGCTCGTGGGCGTGGCGGGCGTGGTCGTCGCCGCGGGCGCGGTCGGCCTCCTCGTCAGCGGCGTCCTGTTCGCGCTCATCGGCGTCACGTGGGCGGTCATCGCCGTCACGGGTGGTACCATCGTCGCGCGGCTCGCGCCGCCGACGCTCCGCGGGGAGGCCCTGGGGGTCTACACGGCGCTCTCGACGCTCGCCGGCGGTATCGGGAGCATCGCCGGCGGCGCGCTCGCGAACGCGTCCGGGTTCGTCGTCGCGTTCGCCGTCGCGGGTGCCGTCATCGTCGCCGGGGCGGCCGTCGTCGTCTCGCTCGGCGGTATCTCGGAGCGGACGGGCGCGCCGGGCCGGGGGGCCACCGTGGACGGCGACGGTGGGATGCCCGGCCATGGAGGGGAGTGACCTCCGGCGGGATCGTGGAGAACACCTATACCGGCACACGGGCACCCGGGGATATGCCGAGCGAGAAGGAGAAGATGGTAACCGGGGACCCGTACGATCCGTACGACCCGGACCTGGTCGCCGAGCGGAGGCGGGCCAGGGAGCTCACGCGCCGGTTCAACCGGACCTCGCCGTCCGAAGCGGAGCGCCGCGACGAACTGCTGGAGGAGCTGTTCGGCTCGGTCGGCGGCGACGTCCACGTGGAGCCGCCGTTCCGGTGTGACTACGGGTACAACCTCCGCGTCGGTGATGGGTTCTACGCGAACTTCGACTGCGTCGTCCTCGACGTGTGCCCGGTCGAGTTCGGGGAGAACTGCCTGCTCGCCCCGGACGTTCACGTCTACGCCGCGACCCACCCCCTCGACGCCGACGAGCGGGCCGCCGGGCTGGAGTCCGGCCGCCCGCTCTCCGTCGGCGACGACGTCTGGATCGGCGGGCGGGCGGCCTCGACTCCGGCGTGACCGTCGGCGACGGCGCGGTCGTCGCCTCCGGGGCGGTCGTGACGGGGGACGTCCCGCCCGGCGTCGTCGTCCGGGGTAACCCCGCGGAGGTCGTCAGGGAGCTGGACGGGCCCTGAGGCTCCGGTCTCCCGGCATCCTCGTCCGACGCCAGTCGACATCCGGTCGGCGGACGAGCGGGCGCACGCGACGAACTCGTTTGAGAGTCGTTCGGGGACCGTGCCGGAACGGACCCACCAGACCCGAGTTCGGCCGGGGAGCCGGCCGGAAACTATACACCTACCGATCGATAATGTACGTTCTCGATGGTCGCCGACGCGTACGACTTCTGGCTACTGGACCTCGACGGGACGCTGGTCGACGTCGAACCCGGGTACGTACACGACGTGATCGGACGGGTTGGCGATCGGCTCGGTTACACTATCCAAGATGCGGAGGCGGAGGCCGTCTGGCACTCGCTCGGCGGCGACCCGAACGCCGTCGTCCGGTCGTGGGGTCTCGATCCGGGGCGGTTCTGGGAGGTGTTCCACGAGGAGGAGGACCCCGAAGCCCGGGCGGCGTCGACGTTCCTCTACGACGACGCGGCCTGGTTCGCCGAGGTCGACGTCCCCGTGGGGGTGGTCACGCACTGCCAGTCCTACCTCACCGAACCGATCCTCGACCACCTCGGTATCCGCGACTGGTTCGACACGGTCGTCTGCTGTACGGACGAGATCGGGTGGAAGCCCGACCCCGCGCCCGTCGAGCGGGCGCTCGCCGAGATGGGGCTGCTCGACGGGACGAAACGGGGCATCCTCGCGGGCGACGGCCCGCACGACGTCGGGGCGGCCTGGAACGCAGGTCTGGACGCGGTCCACGTCGAGCGACACGGGCACGACCGCCGCGGGCTCTGCGTGCTCGGGGACCACCGCGTGAGCGGGTTCGACGAACTCGCGCGGGGCGGGCCGGCGGCCGACTGATCACCGCTCCGGATCAGAACGATTCGAGGACCGCGGGGAGCCGGTCGGCGAGTTCGTCCCGTTCGACCGTCGCGTCCGCGTCGGGGTGTGGGTCCGGGCCGCCCGCGTAGCAGACCTGCACGGCGTAGAGCCCGGCCGCCGAGGCACCGGCGACGTCCATCTCCGGGTGGTCGCCGACGAAGACCGCCTCGGCGGGGTCGGCGTCGAGGACCGCGAGCAACCGACGGAACGTCCGCGGGTCGGGCTTGGGCTCGGGGAGGTCGCCCGTCACGACGACGGCGTCGAACAGGTCGGTCCAGCCGAGCGTCTCGAGCTTTCCCCGCTGTGTCCGGACCGGTCCGTCGGTCAACAGCCCGACCCGATACGTCTCGCGGAGCGTGCGCACGAGGGATGCCGCCCGCTCGACGGGCACCAGCGACTCCTCGACGACGCGCCGGTAGGCGTCGGTGAGCCGGGCGGGATCGACCGCTCCCTCGCCGTCGGTGTGCTCCTCGACGAGCGCCTCGAACACCGGCTCCCGCGTCCGATCGCCGGAGTGTTCCCGGTGAGCGTCGAGGTACGACTCGCGCGTGAGACTCCCCAGGAGGTCCTCGGCGTCGACGGCACGGATCGCCTCGGTGAGGAGTGTCGAGCGGTCCCGCTCGGGGACCGCCAGGGTCTCGTCGAGGTCGAACCCCACCGCGCGTATCACGGTCCGGGGTCCGTCCCGGTGGGATATGAACCTCCCGGCCCGGGACGCCGTCCACTGTCGGAGCCAGCCGGGATAGGGCGGTCCGCGAGCACCCAGAAGAGCCGGCGGCCTGTCGGACCCGTGAGGAGAGCGGTCGTCGGAACCACGGGCCCGTACGGCCGACACCGATCGGATCGCCACGGCGGCGGGAGACGGCCCAGGCGGTCCGAAACGGCGGACCCGCACGCGGATCGCCGGGGCGGTTCTCAGGGGTGGATGGGAAGGCTTGTGGGGGGCGGCGGCGACCCCCGGGTATGTTCTTCGAGGACCTGCGGGCGCGCATCGAGGCGGTCGACAGCGTCGTCTCGGTGGGGCTCGATCCGGACCCCGCACGGCTCCCGGACGCCGTCGCGGGCCACGACCTCCCGCGGTGGGCGTTCAACCGGCGGATAATCGACGCGACCCACGAGCACGCCGCGTGCTACAAGCCCAACGCCGCGTTCTACGAGGACAGCGAGGGGTGGCGGGCGCTGCGCGAGACTATCGCCTACGCCCACGGCAAGGGCGTGCCCGTCCTGCTCGACGCCAAGCGGGGCGACATCGGCAACACGGCCCGGCAGTACGCGGGACTGCTCGACGACGCGGACGCCATCACCGTCAGCCCCTACCTCGGCCGTGACTCCCTGGAGCCGTTCCTCGCCCGGGAGGAGAAGGGCGTGTTCGTCCTCGCACGGACGTCGAACCCCGGGGCGAGCGACTTCCAGAACCTGGAGGTCGGCAACGGGAAGCGCCTCTACGAGTACGTCGCCCAGCGGGCGGCCGAGTGGAACGAGCGCGGGAACGTCGGCCTCGTCGTCGGGGCGACCGCGCCCGGGGAACTGGAGACTCTCCGCGAGCTGGTTCCCGACCTCCCGTTCCTCGTTCCCGGGGTCGGAGCGCAGGGCGGCGACGTCGAGGCGGCCGTCGAGTTCGGGCTCGCCGACGGGGTCGGGCTGGTCAACTCCTCGCGGGGGATCATCTTCGCCGGCGAGGGGAGCGAGCAGGAGTTCGCGAAGGCGGCGGGCGAGGCGGCAAAGCGGCTGAAGCGGCGGCTCAACGGGTACCGGTAGTCACCGCAGGGCGCAGGGGAACCGGCGGCGCGGGACGCGAGCGGCCCGGGTGCTGGACGGCGACGGACACGACGGTACCGGCGGAGGTATCCGGCTCCGCCGAACGGCTCACCTGGACCTGGCGTCGTCGTCATCCCCGACCGCACCGACGATCAGGGCGTCCTGGACGAGGGCGTCGGTACCCCGCCGGATCCGCTCGGAGAGCGCCTGGTGTGAGATCCTCAGTTCGTCGGCGAGTTCCTCCAGGGTCGTCTCCCGAGGGATGTCGAAGAACCCCCGTCTGGACGCGAGAACGAGCGCCTCGTACTGTCCCTCGGTGAGTCCGAACCGCCCGGCCGGCTCCCCCTCCATCTCCCGGATCGACTCGACCTCGAAGGTGAGCCCGTGCTCGTCGGCGAACTCGTGGGTCCGCGAGAAGTGGTCCCGGTTCGGATAGAGCACCCGGATCTGCCAGCGGTCGCCCTCGCCGTACGCGTCGAGGACGGTCGCCTCGTCGTTCGTCAGCATCCGCAACAGCAGGTCGATCTGGTCGATCCACTCCATCCGGTAGAGGAACTCGTCGTCGAACTCCGAGAGACAGGACACCTCGTCGACCGAATCGTCGGCCTCGAGGGCGGAGTCGATCGACTCGCGGTCGCCGTACCGGATCCACATCAGCGGCATCACCGTGCTCTCGCCGGTCTGGACGATACGCTCGCACTCGATCTGGATGTCCGGGAGCACGTCCAGGGTGTAACTCAGCGCGAACTCGGTAGCGGGTACGCTCCCCCTCACGATCGTGCTCATATCCCGGCGAAGGTCGGACGGGGACAAGAGCATTCGGATAGACGGCAGGCTCGACCGCGTCCGCGTTCGGTTGCCGCCCGGAACGAGCCCCCCGGTCCGGAGGTGCCGCGACTACCGAGGCCAGTCCGCGTCCGGAGCCCCGTCGAGTGTCGAGGGACCACGACGACGACAGGCGGACGACGACCGGAGCGAAGATCGGACACCCGACCCGAACGGAAGTACACCCGTCTCCACTCCGGATCCCGTTCCGTGGCCCGATAGCTTAGAACTGGTACTCGTCGACGCCGTCGGGACGGTCCCGGTCGTCGCGCCCGTCCCGCTCTCGTTTCTCCCCGCCCATCTCGGCGAAGCACTCCGTGCAGATCCCGTGACCGTCGTCGTAGTGGACCGCACAGACGAGGCGACCACAGCGGTCACAGCCGTCCTCGACCTCCCGCTGCTCACATATCTCACAGAGGCCCGATACGCTCATGTGAACACGTAACGAGCGAGCCGGTTTGAACCCTCGGCCTGCGCCCGCGGGCCCGCGGAGATGCGCCGCGTCCGAGAGCCTTACAACCCCGTAGCGTCTACAGCCGGTCGTGAAGAACGAGCGGCTGGTCCTCGCGCTCGCCGCGGTGTTCGCCGGGATGACCGTCCTGATGGTCGTCCTGGCGGCAGCGTTCCGCGACCCCGTCCCGCTGCTGGTCGCGCTCCCGCTCGGAGCGGCGACCTACTTCTTCTGGTACCACGCGACGGGCCGGGTCGCCACCGGCATCTACGACCGCGTCGAGCGCCAGGCCCGACGGAACGCCTCGACCGACGGCGGGAGCGGCGGGTTCGGCGCTGGTCCCCGCGAGGACTGGAACCCTCCGGGCGGGGAGGACCGCTGGGAGCGCGTCCGCGAGGCCAGGCAACGCGCCCAGGGGGCGAGCCGAACCGCACGCGGCGGTCGACGCGCGTACGACGGGCGGTCGCGCTCGGCGGGCACGGAGCCGGGGGCGAATTCGGGTCCGAGCCCGGCCGAGGCCCGCCGCGTGCTCGGCGTCGAACCCGAGGCGGACGCCTCGACCATCCGTCGGGCCTACCGCGAGCGGGCGAAGGAGACCCACCCCGACACCGAGGACGGCGACGAGGCGGCGTTCAAGCGGGTCAACGCCGCCTACGAGCGACTCTCGGACTGACTCGACTACCGGGGGCAGGGGTTTGATACGCCGGGCAGTCGCAGATCGACCATGGCCGAGTCGCCTCCCCTGCCGCCGCTCGCCGTCGACATCGACGGGACGCTCACGGACGACCG
The DNA here is from genome assembly GCF_037335815.1 of Salinirubellus litoreus. Taxonomy (NCBI): domain Archaea; kingdom Methanobacteriati; phylum Methanobacteriota; class Halobacteria; order Halobacteriales; family Natronomonadaceae; genus Salinirubellus; species Salinirubellus litoreus. The sequence continues at coordinate 3,516,226 of NZ_CP147841.1, forward strand.
GCGTCGGCTCGACCACCGCGTTCCGTCGCTGCTCCGGAAGTGGGCCGACGCCGCCCCGGTCGTCGTGGCGACGGGCAAGGCGCTCCCCTACCCGGTCGCGCTCTGTGAGTTCCTCGGCATCCCGACCACCGTCGTCGCCGAGAACGGCGGCGCGGCGTACGTCGAACGGACGGACGAACTCCGATTCGTGGGTGACCGGCGGGCGGCCGAGGCCGTCGCCGAGGAGTACGCGGCCGCGGGACACTCGCTCGGGTGGGGCGAGGTCGACCTGCCGAACCGGTGGCGCGAGACGGAACTGGCGGTCTCGCGCGAGCAACCCCTGGAGCCCCTCGAAGGGATCGCTGCCCGGCACGGTCTCGAGGTCGTCGACACGGGCTTTGCCTACCACGTCAAGTCACCCGACGTCGACAAGGCGAAGGGCCTGACAGCGGTGGCGGACGCCCTCGGAATCGAGGTCGAGTCGTTCGCCGCGATCGGTGACTCGGCGAACGACGTCGGGATGCTGGAGCGAGCACGCATCTCCTACGCGGTGGCGAACGCCGACGAGGCCGCACGGGAGGCGGCCGACCACGTGACCGACGGGACGTACGGCGACGGGTTCATCGAGGCGGCCGAGCGGATACGGGCCGGCGTGGACTGAGGATCGGAGAACGCTGTGGGTCGATGCCAGGGTGATTACCGTTACGCGATCGCGGACTGGCTCCGGGATAGGGTGGGACTGAAAGGGGCCGCTGGCTGGACGACGGAGGACGACGCAAGCACCGTGGTTCGAGAGACGCTTTGCGTCTCTCGTCACTGAGCGAATCGGAGATTCGCGAGGTCTGCGAACGCTTCGCGTTCGCCCGATCACGAAACGGCGGAGCCGTTTCGAACGACAGCGAAGCGAGGAGCGCAGCGAGTCACCCGAGTCCAGCCAGCGGGGGTTTTCGAGTCGTTGCTGTGTCTATTATCTGTAGTAGGGAACAGTTCGAAAGTCCCACCCTACCGTACGTCCGAACGAACGGTACGGACCTGGACACGACTCCTTCGCAACCACGAACCGTCCCTCACCCGCCACGTCCCGACCCCGCCCGTTTTTGCCGTCCCGTCCCCGAGGTGCGTGTATGACAGACGTCTCAGAGAGCGGATTCAAGGAGGTGACACGCGTGGACGACGCCCGGACACGGCTCCGCGAGGCCGTCACCCCACACGGGCGGACCGAGCGCGTCACGCTCCACGCCGCGGAGGGGCGCGCACTCGCCGAGCCGATACGCGCGAGCCGCGACGTGCCCCACTACGCCCGGGCGGCGATGGACGGGTGGGCGGTCCGGGCAGAGGACACGTTCGGCGCGGGCGACCGTTCGCCCGCCGTCCTCCGGGAGACCGACCGCGAGGGGCCCGTCTCGAAGGGCGAGGCGGCGCGGGTCCACACCGGGAGCGAACTCCCCGAGGGTGCCGACGCGGTCGTGATGGTCGAGCACACCGATCGGTTCGGCGAGGAGGTCGAGGTGTTCGACGCCGTCGCCGGGGGAGAGAACGTGGCCCCGCCCGGCGAGGACGTCGCCGCCGACCAGCCGCTGTACGAGGCCGGTCATCGGTTACGACCCTCGGACCTGGGCCTGCTGAAGGCCACCGGCGTCCGCGAGGTCGAGGTGTACGACCGTCCGACCGTGGGCGTGATCCCGACCGGCGAGGAGCTCGTGCAGGGCGACCCCGAACCGGGTGAGGTGGTCGAGACGAACGGGCTGACCGTCTCGCGCTACGTCGAGCGCTGGGGCGGGGCGGCGACCTACCGCGACGTGGTGACCGACGAGGCGTCGGCGCTCCGGGCCGCCATCGAGCGCGACCTGACGAAGGACGTCGTCGTCACGACCGGGGGATCCTCGGTCGGGGAGCGCGACCTCGTCCCGGAGGTCGTCGACGGACTGGGCGAGGTTCTGGTCCACGGCGTCGCACTGAAACCGGGCCACCCCGCCGCGCTGGGGGTGGTCGAGGACACACCCGTGCTGATGCTCCCGGGGTATCCCGTCGCGTGCATCGTCAACGCCGTCCAGTTCCTCCGGCCGGTCATGAACTGGGTCGGGAACTACCCGCTCTCCGAGCACCCGACCGGCGAGGCCCGCCTGTCGAGGAAGATCGCCAGCGAGCCGGGCGTCCGCACGTTCGCCCGGGTGTCACTGGAAACTGACGACGCGGGCGAACGGGTCGCCACCCCGACACGGGCCTCCGGATCGGGCGTCCTGTCGAGCGTCGCACTGGCGGACGGCTGGGTGGTCGTCCCCGAGGGAACCGAAGGATACGACGAGGGAGCGACTGTCGACGTGGAGGACTGGGAGTACTATGCGTAAGCTACCCACGACTGGAGTCGTAGGCTTTCTCCCGCAGCGGGGTTTCGGCCCACGATTAGTCCGCCGTCGAAGGCTCGGCTTCTTAGTCCCGTCCTCGTTCCGGCGTGGGCGCATTTGTGATGCCTCCCACTCCGACCGGGACGAGGAGTGTCCCGCCGATTTAATTCCCGGTGTTCTCGCGCTCTACCCTCGAACGAGGGACGTGAGTCGAACCCGCTCGCGGTCATCGTCCCCGAGTTCGGGGCCGGCCTACTCACGGCCCGTACTGACCGACACTTGTGGCAGGCCAGCACTACCATGAAATATGACCAACACACAACTAAACGTATCGCTCACGTTCGGAAACCGGACGGTCGGAAGAAATCCACTGCCCGATCTGATGTCGGACATCTATCACGATTAACGTCGTGGGGTTCCACCTCGTATGCCATCTGATCGAAAGCAGTTCCGTGACCTGGCACCGCCCGAGGAGGCACACGAGGCTATCGCGTCGCTCGACCTCGAACCCGGGACCGAGGCGATCCCGCTGGAGGAGGCCCGGGGGCGCGTACTCGCCGAGCGGGTCGACGCGGAACTCGACGTCCCGGGGTTCGACCGGGCGAGCGTCGATGGCTACGCGCTCCGGGCCGAGGACACCTTCGGGGCCGACGAGGCCGACCCCGCGCGGCTCGAACTCGCCGGGGTCGTCCACGCCGGCGAGCGCCCGGACGTCGAGGTCGAACCCGGAACCTGTGCGGAGATATCGACCGGAGCCGTGGTGCCGCCCGGCGCGGACGCGGTGGTGATGGTCGAGCGAACGGACCGCGTCTCGCGAAGCGAGACGGATAGCGCGAACGGGGAACCCGTGAGCGACAGGGAGGGCGAGGACGTCCTCGTCCGCACGTCGCTCGCGCCGGGCGACCGCATCATGTTCGCCGGCGCGGACGTCGCGGCGGGCGAGCGTGCGCTCGGACCGGGAACCGAGCTCACGGCCCGCGAGGTCGGCCTGCTCTCGGCGCTCGGGGTGAGCGACGTCCCCGTCCGAGAACGGCCGAAGGTGGCGATCATCTCGACCGGCGACGAACTCGTCCGCCCCGGTGAGGAACTCGACAGCGACGCCGGGGAGATCTACGACGTGAACAGCTACACCGTCGCGACGGGCGTCGAGGAGGCGGGCGGCGTGGCCGAGCTCTACCCCCACGCCGGCGACGACTACGAGGAGATGGAGCGGATCCTCACCGAGGCCGCCGCGGAGTGTGACCTCGTGCTCTCCTCGGGATCGACGTCGGCGTCGGCGGTCGACGTCATCTACCGGGTCATCGAGGACTCGGGCGAGCTGCTGTTACACGGTGTCGCCGTGAAGCCGGGCAAGCCGATGCTGATCGGGACCGTCGGGGACTCGGCGTACGTCGGGCTCCCGGGATATCCCGTCTCGGCGCTCACCATCTTCCGGACGTTCGTCGCGCCCGCGATCCGGCAGGCGGCGGGTCTCCCGGAGCCCCGGACGGCGACCGTCGCGGGTGAGATGGCCGTCGAGGAGCGCTACGCGGAGGGACGGCTCCGGCTGATGCCCGTCGGTCTAGTGGAAGACGAAAGCGGGGAGACACTCGTCTACCCCGTCGACAAGGGCTCGGGCGCGACCACCTCGCTCGTGGAGGCCGATGGCGTCGTCGAGGTCCACCCCGACACGGAGTACCTCGCGGCGGGCGAACGCGTGGAGGTGCGGCTGTTCTCGCCCGACGTTCGCCCGCCGACGGTGTTCGGCGTCGGCGAGGACGATCCCGCGCTCTCGCGGCTCCTCGACCGACTCGACAGGCCCCGCTACCTCGCGCTCGGCTCGCGGGAGGGGCTCCGCCGGCTCCGCAACGGCGTCCCGGACGTGGCGGTCACCTCCGCGCCCGGCGAGGTCGGCTTCGACGCCGAGGTCCTGGGGACCTGGACCCGCGAGTGGGGTCTGGTCGTACCCTCCGGGAACCCCGACGGGGTCGAGGGGCTCGGCGATCTCGTCGACCGGGACCTGCGCTTCGTCAATCGAACCTCGAACTCCGGACTCCGGACGACGCTCGGAAACGCGCTCGCGGACCTCGCCGCAGAGCGGGGCGTCGAGCGCCACGATCTCGTCGAGGCCATCGACGGGTTCGACGCGGGCGTTCGAGCCCACGAGTCGCCGGCGAGACGGGTGCTCGCGGGGAAGGCCGACGCCGGCCTCGGCCTGCGGGCGACGGCCGAGGCGCTCGGTGCCGGGTTCGTCCCGGTGGGCGAGGAAGAGGTCCGCGTCCTCGGGAACCCCGAGCGGACGGGGAAGGAGGGAATCGAGAGGCTCCGCGAGGCGATCTCGGAGGCGACGGACCTGCTCGATTCGCTCGCCGGCTACGGGCGGTAGCCGCTACTCGGTCCCCGCTTCGGCCCCGCTAGAGTCCCTCCCGTCGAGCGCCTCGACGACCGCCCTGAAGAGCGGGAGCGCCCGCTTCGCTGCGACGCCGTCGTCGAGGAACACCACGGTCTTCGGGGGGTTGCCGGCCTTCGGTCGCGTCCGGAGGCCGGCCCGCCGCCCGGCGTCCGCGGCGGCGTCGGGTGCCTCGCGGAACTCGATCCGGGTGCGGTCGTCGTGGACGTGGACGTCGGCGATCCGCAGGCTCCCGGAGTCGATGCGCGCGTCGACGCCGAACGCGAACTCGCCGACCGGGCACCCCTCGACGTCCCGGACGTCGACGACGGCGAGCCGACCGAGCGGACCGCGCTCGCGTCCGCGCACCTCGCTCGCGAGCAACTGGGCGATGCGCCGCCCGTCGGCGATGCGTTCGTCGACCATCAGCCCTCGGCCTCCAGTTCGGCGAGCGCCCGCTCCGCGAGCGCGTCGACGTCGATACCCTGCCGCCGGGCGTAGAGTACGCCGACGGCCTCGACGGTCAGCCCGAGGTCGGACTGGAGGCGGTTGACGGCGGCGACGGCCTCCTGTTTCTCGTGGCCCGCGTCGGTGAGCGCGTCGAGGACGCGCTCGAACGTCGAGCGCCGCTGGACGACCGACTCCTCGGGGGTGAACCCCTCGGGGATGGACGCCTCGCGTGGCTCGAAGGTGGCGACGAGCGAGTCGGCGTCGCCCCGCTCGACGAGCCCCTCCGAGATGGCGACGTCCACCACGCGGCGGGCCTGCTCGGGCGTGAACCACCCGCGTTTCATCGAGAGGTCGACGATGAAGTCGCTCTCGGTGACCCGCTCGCGACCCTCCCGGCGGAACGGCGCGGCGACGACGACCCGGAGGCTCATAGCCGGGAGTCTACCGCCCGGGACAAGTATTGGTCGGTCGCATCCGTGCTATCCGACCACGACCGTCCCCGTCATGCCCGAACTCTCGTGGGGGACACACAAGTACTCGTAGGTCCCCGGGGTATCGAAGGTGTGCTCGTAGCTCTCCCCGGCGGCGATCAGTCCGCCCTGGACGTCGTTCCGGGCAGCACGCTCGGCCTCGAACCCGCCGCTGGCGAAGTAGGCCGCGCGCTCGGGAATCCCCGCCTCGTAGGCGGTCACCGTGTGTCCGACGTCGCTGTCGTTCACCCACCGGACGGTCGTCTCGGGGACGATCCGAACCCGTTCGGGAGAGAACGCGAAATCCTCGGCCATCGAGACGTGCTTCGAGTCGCCGGACACGCCTCCGCCGAGACAGCCGGCGGTGGCCGAGAGGGCGAGCGCGGCCCCTCCGAGACGGAGGACGCGTCGGCGGTACATGGACTGGGGATACGGCGAGACGATTAAAGTGCGACGAAGAGGTCCGTCGCGTACATCACCACGACGCCGACGAGGAACGTCACGAGGTTGAGCGCCGTCCCGACGCGGCCCTGCCGCCCCACCAGGTCGCGCAGTTCGAGGACGACCTGAAGGATGGCCCCGACGCCGATAGCGAGGAACAGCGCGCCGAGCGTCGGCGAGAACGCGAGACTGCCGATCCAGCCACCGAGAATGACGGGTGCGCCGGCGATGGCACCCAGCGCGACGAAGTGACCGAGGGACGGGCGCGACCCGCGGGCGACGGGGGCGACCACCGCGGGACCCTCGGTCACGTTGTGGAGCATGAATCCGAGGACGAGGAACGCGCCGAGCGAGACGCGTCCGAGCGCGAACGAGCTCCCGATGGCGAGCCCCTCGGCGAGGTTGTGCAGGCCGATCCCCACCGCGACGAGGTAGGCCACCCAGAGGCCGCTGCTCGCGCGCGAGTCGCCCGCCTCGGCCCGGCCCCGCCGCCACGCGCTGACCGACTGGACCAGCAGGAGCGCCCCGACGACGCCGAGGACGACGAGGATGAGCCCGTCGAACGCGCCCGGTATCCGCTCGGTCAGCTCGATGGCCTCGATACCGGCGTCGAGCGCGAGGAACACCAGTATGCCCGCGGAGAACGCGAGCACGGCGTGGAGCGCCCGGTCGCTCATCGATTGCAGGAACGGGAACCAGAGCATCCCCAGGACGACGGGGATGACGCCGACGAACACGCCCACCACCGCGAGCGTCAGGAGGACGCTCCCGGAGAGTCCGGGCGAGACCTGCGGCGCGACGATGGTGTGGTGGACGGTCGCGCCGTCAGAGAGGACGAGCGCCGTCTCGAGGTCCCAGCCGGGGTTCCAGTGGTAGGGGATCACGACGCGAGCGGTCTCCAGAGCCGCGAGCGTGGCGTCGCCGCCCGACCCCTCGACGGTGAAGTCCCAGTACGCGTCGTTGACCAGCACCTGCGAGACCGTCACATCGCCCGGACCGTTGTTCGTGACGTGCAGGATTATCGTCTCGTCGTTCGGCAGACTGGCGTACGAGACCGTCACGTCGGGGAGCGGCTCGCCGCCGGACTCGAGCTCGGCGAACGGGTTCGCGAGGAAGAACCCCGCGAGGACGACGGCGAGCAGGAGGATCGGCAGGGCGGCGGCCACCCACCGCGGGAGACCGAGCGGCCGATCGCGGGCGACGACCGTGCCCCCGTCGCTCTCCTTCGTCCGCTCGCGATTCGCCTCCGTCCCGCCGTCCCGGGGTCGTTTGCTCATCTCAGACCACCTCGAAGAAGCTCATCCAGCCCAGTTCGGCGAACTCGGACTGGTGGGCGTGGAACATGTACAGTCCCGGCTCGTGGTCGGAGTAGTCCAGTTCGATGATCCCCCGCTGGGCCTGGCACTGCATCACCGTGTCCACCCGCTTGCTGGTGGGCAGGAGCGTCGTCCCGTGGTCGTAGTAGTCGAAGAACTGCGAGTGGGTGTGAAACGAGTTGATCGGGTCGAACTCGATGGTGTTGATCAGGTAGACCCGCTGTGGACGCTGACCGTCGATCCGGATCGGACGAACCGTCTCGCCGGCCGCCCACTCGCCCTTCCCGTTCGTCCTCCCGACGCCGTAGCCGAACGCGCGGGTGTTGGCGGCGTAGACCTCGTTGTCGCCGTCGAAGTTCGTGTCGAAGCCGTTCATCACCATCACCATCTCGTTCACGTCGGCGTTCGCGTCGGACTCGTGGTTGCGCGATTCGGCCCGCGCGACGAGCTCCTCGCGGAGTTCGGCGGTGATCTGCGAGGCGTGGAAGCCGCAGTACTCCTCGGGGCGCGCCGCGACGCGCTCGGGGTCCGGGTCGATTATCATCGCGCCGTAGAGCCCGCGGTGGATGTGTTCCTTCAGGGGGAGCGAGTGACAGTGGTAGAAGTGGACGCCCGCAGGCTGGGCGAGCCACTCGTAGGTGAACGACTCGCCCGTGTCGAGCACCCCCGGGCCGTTCTGCGGGATGCCGTCCATCCGCGGGTTCAGGTTTCGCAGGTGCGGGTGGATGGTGTGGGCGTGTCGGCCGAGGTTCTCGAACTCGACTCGGACGAGGTCGCCCTCGACGGCGCGCAGCGTCGGACCCGGGACCTGGCCGTTGTAGGCCCACGCGGGGAACTCGATGCCCGGCGCGATGGTCACGGTCGTATCGACCGCGGTGAGGGTGAACTCCCGTACCGTGCGCTCGACCCCGTCGACGGTCTCCCGGTAGACGTCCTGCGGGACGTTCTCCTGACCTCCCTCCCCCGTATTGAACTGGTAGAGGTACTCGTGGGGATCGAAGGCGAGGTCGGCGTACTCCCCCTTCGATCCGAAGTTCCCGTGGGTGCTGTCCTCGTCGTGGGCCGCGATCGCGTGCGATCCCTCGTCCGCGCTTCCGAGGCCGGCGAGCGCCGCCCCGCCGGCGATACCGAGCCCACCGAGGACCGCTCTGCGAGTGACACCGGCATCATCGGCGATGGAGTCGACGAGTCGGGACTGGAGCCGCTCGGTCAGGTCGGCCGCCCGGCCGTAGTCGAGCGACGTCACCTCACCACCCCGTGTATCGACGCCGATCTCCGGACGTCCGCCGTCCCGTGCCGGGGTCGGCCGGCGACGGAACCCGGTTACTGAGGGCCGATATGGTGGGCTCTCGCCCCGTCCAGCCGGCCTGTTTTGGTGTTCGCATGAGCGAAGATTAGACGTATCTAATGAAATACTTTGTGTAGGCAAATAGAAGGAGGTTCGAGCAGCCACGGTGCCCGTCGCGAGCGGCGCTCTCGAGTCGAGCGGGAGTCGAACGATTGAAGGCCACGAGCCTCCCTCTCTGGAATATGAAGAGCCACGCGCGTTCGGGGACGAAGCGAACCGGCGGTCGACGGCGGAACGTCAGGAAGAAGCGCAAGTCCGAACTCGGCAGCTCGCCGACGGAGACCCGGGTCGGCGACCGTAGCCTGAAGACGGTCGAGACCCGCGGCGGTAACACGAAGACCCGCGCGCTCCAGACCGACGTGGCGAACGTCGCCACGGACGACGGGGTCGTCAGCGCGACCATCGAGAACGTCGTCGAGAACGACGCCAACCCGAACTACATCCGCCGGAACATCGTCACCCGCGGCGCGGTCATCGACACCTCCGAGGGGCGCGCCCGCGTCACCTCCCGGCCCGGCCAGGACGGCCAGGTCAACGCGGTCCTGGTGGAGTAGCGACCCCCGCCGGAGACCGAGCGTTTTTCCCTCCTGCCCGACCCACCGCGAGTAATGAGTTCCACGGACCCGGACGCCGACGCCGAGGCGGATCCGGCCACACGCGGCCAGGAGGCTGCGTACGACCACGACTACGCCGAGCTGGGGCTGGTCGCCGGGCTGGAGATCCACCAGCAGCTCGACACCGCGAGCAAGCTGTTCTGTGACTGCCCGACCGAGCGACGCGATCCCGGGGCGTCGATCCGGTCGTTCACCCGCTATCTCCACCCGACGAAGAGCGAACTCGGCGAGCTCGACGAGGCCGCCGTAGAGGAATCCCGCGTCGACCGCGAGTTCGAGTACCTCGCGTTCGACACGACCTGTCTCGTCGAGGAGGACGACGAGCCGCCCCACCGCCTCGACCGCGAGGCGCTCGAGGTGACCCTCGAGATCGCCAAACTTCTCGACATGGAGGTGGTCGATCGAGCCCACCTCATGCGGAAGATCGTCGTCGACGGGTCGAACACCTCCGGGTTCCAGCGCTCGACGCTCGTCGCCACGGATGGGGAGATCGAGACGAGCGACGGTCCCGTCTCGGTCACCGATATGCTGCTCGAGGAGGAGTCGGCGGCCCGCATCGAGGAGACCGAGGACGGTGTCCGGTGGGGCCTCGACCGGCTCGGGATCCCGCTGGTGGAGATCGGCACCGGCCCCGACATCCGCTCGCCCGAGCAGGCCCGCGAGGCCGCCGAGCGGATCGGGATGCTCCTTCGCTCGACCGGGCAGGTGAAGCGGGGGCTCGGGACGATCCGGCAGGACGTGAACGTCTCGATCGCGGAGGGTGCCCGCATCGAGATGAAGGGCGTCCAGGCGCTCGACGAGATCGAGGACCTCGTCCGGATGGAGGTCCACAGACAGGTCCGCCTGCTCGAGATCGCGGAGGAGCTCGGCGAGCGCGAGGCATCCGTGGGCGACCCGCGGGACGTCACGGAGGTCTTCGCGGACACCGACAGTGGGGTCATCGCCTCCGCGTCGGCGGTGACGGCCGTCCCGCTCTACGGGTTCGCCGGGCTCGTCGGGAGCGAGATACAGCCCGACCGCCGCCTCGGAACGGAGTTCTCTGACCACGCGAAGCGCCACGGTGCGGGCGGTATCTTCCACACCGACGAACTGCCCGCCTACGGCGTCACCGCCGAGGAGGTCGCTGACCTGAAGGCGGCCGTCGACGCCGGGGAGGGCGACGCGGTGGCGCTCGTCGCCGCCTCCGGGGAGGTCGCCGAGCAGTCCATCGAGGCGGTCGCCGACCGCTCACGGGTGGCGATGGAGGGCGTCCCCGAGGAGACGCGCGGCGCGAACGAGGACGGCACCTCGCGGTACCTCCGGCCGCTCCCCGGGGCGGCGCGGATGTACCCCGAGACGGACGTCCCGCCGGTCGAACCCGATCCGACCGAAGTGGAGACGCCCGAACTGCTGACCGAGAAGGTCGAGCGCTACCAGGCGGAGTACGGCCTCGACGCCGGCCTGGCCGAGCAGGTCGCCTACGGCCGACGGATGCCGGTCTTCGAGACGGCCGTCGAGCGCGGCGTCGATCCCACCCTGGCCGCGGGCACCCTGGAGTCGACGCTGACCGAGCTCCGGCGGGACGACGTCCCCGTCGAGGACCTCACCGACGAGGTGCTGCTGGACGTGCTCGCGCTGGTCGCGGCGGACGACCTCGCCAAGGAGGGGGTCGACGAGGTGCTGCGGGTGCTCGCCGAGAACCCCGAGATGGACGCCGAGGCGGCCGTCGAGGAGGCCGGGCTCGCGGGCGTCGACGAGAGCGAGGTCCGCGAGGCCGTCGTCGAGGTGGTCGAACGCAACGCCGACCAGGTCGAGGCCGAGGGGATGGGCGCGTTCTCGGCGCTGATGGGCGAGGCGATGGGGGCGCTCCGCGGGAAGGCCGACGGCGAGGTCGTCAGCGAGGTCCTCCGCGAGGAGATCGGCAAGCGAAGCTAATCCTCGGAGTCCTCGACGAGCCGCTCGGGGTGTTCGAGAAGTCCCGAGGCCCGCCGGAGCAGTCCGCGGAGCGTGCTGACCTCCCGACCGGTCGGGTGGGCCCGGCCGAGCACCCGCCGGAACATACGGGTCGTCTTCGCCCGCTTGCCCTCGGGGTGATTGATATTCCCGAGGAACCGCTCGAACTCCCCGTAAAGCCCCTCGATCTCGCGCTCGGTGGCCCGCTCGTGGATCGAATCGGGGTGCTGAGTGTCGTCGAGGGTGAGCTCGCGGAGCTCGTAGAGGACGACCGTCGCGGCCTGCCCGAGGTTGAGAACCGGGTAGTCGGCGCCGGCGGGCACAGAGCAGATCTCGTCCAGTCGCGCGAGTTCGTCGTTCGTGAGACCGACGCGCTCGCGTCCGAAGACGAGACAGGTGTCGGCATCGACCCCGCCGAGCGAGTCGGCGAGCTCCCGTGGGGTTCGGAAGGGGTAGCGCACGTGGCTGGTCTCGTCCTCGTTAGTGACGGCCGTGCAGCCGACCGTGTGGAAGCGCTCGACTAGGTAGTCGAACTCGACCTCGCGGGCGTCCGGCAGGACGTCCTCGCGGGCGTGGCCGGCGAACCCGTAGGCCTCCCCCTCCGGGTCGAGCTCCGGGGGATCGACGAGGTAGAGATCCGAGACGCCGAAGTTCTTCATCGCCCGGGCGATGGTCCCGACGTTCCCCGGCGTTTCGGCACCGACGACGGCGACGGAGAGCGAGCCGACCATGATCGGCATAGTCGAAGCGCCGAGAAAAGCGCCACGTTCTGCCGTTGGGCGTGCAGACGGTGGCTGTTCGCTGCTCGCGGGTCGCTCCGTTCTCAGCCGGTCGTCCGAGGCATTCGCTGACGCTCGCGCCTCACGCCCCCCGCTCACGGCTCCGAGGCCGCGATCGCTCGTTCGCTCCCCGCGGCCTCGCTACCCACGAGTCGGTGCCACCGCGCTACCACGGACCGACCCGCGCGGTCTTCAGATCACGGGGGTGAGTGGTCCCGTCCCGGTACAAGAAGCTACGGGCGTTCAGATGTCGAGGTCGTCGATCGCGACACCCATCTCGTCGAGCTTCTCGTCGTCGAGCTCCGCCAGCTCCTCCTCCAGCGACGGCATCTCGACGTCGGGATCGGGCTGGGGGATCGAGTCGGGGTCGGTGTCGACGTGCTCCATTCCGGCGTACCCCTCGGGGGCGCGGTTGCCGTCGGCGAACCACTCGTGGAAGCGGTCCTTGAACTCGGGCGAGCCCGCGAGGTCGCGCCCGCCGGCCTCGCGGAACCAGTAGAGGAAGTCCCGTTCGTGGGGGTTACAGAGCACGACCTCGTCGAGCGGCTCGCCGTAGACGACGCGGGCGACCCGGCACTGCTCGATGTCCTCGTCGCCGTGGATCAGCCAGCAGGCGTCACACGGCTGGCCGGCGATGACCGTCAGCCTGACCAGCCGCTGGCGGGTCTCCTCGGGGAGTTCGCGGAGCGGACGCATCTCGCCCGACTCGTCGAACACCTCCTCCTCGTCGAAGCGCCACCCCCGCAGCGCGATGCTGACCTTGCCCATGTCCCGACTACCGCGGCGGAGTAGAAAAGGGCCGCGAGTCCCGCCCGCCGTCCGTTCGGCGTCCCTCGTGCCGGTACCGGCCGTTACTTGTGGGCTCGAAGAGCAGTTACGGTATGCGAACTGTCGACGCCGCCGGCCTGCGGATCGGCGACGATCATCCGCCCCGGATCATGGGCGTTCTGAACGTCTCCGCGGAGTCCCCCTACGAGCCGAGCGTCTTCGACGATCCCGCCGAAGCCGCCACCTACGTCGACGAACGGCTCGTCGGCGAGGGCGCGGACATCGTGGACGTCGGGCTGGAGTCGGCGAACAAGCGGTTCGACGTCCTCCCGGTCGAGGCCGAACTCGACCGTCTGGGGACCGCCGTCGAGACCATCGAGTCGGTGTCGGGCGACGCGGTGTTCTCGATCGAGACGCGTTACCACGAGGTCGCCGAGGCGGCCCTCGACGCCGGCTTCGACATGGTCAACGACATCTGCGGATTCGCCGACCCCGAGATGCCCCGCGTCTGTGCGGAGTACGACGCCGCCGTCGCGAAGATGGCCTCGCCGCCCGACCTCGAACGGCCGGGTGCGATCGAGGACCCGGACGACATCTACGAGGCGCTCTCGCACAACGGGTTCACCGAGAAGACCATCGTCGACCCGGCGTTCGGCGGCTGGTCGGAGGCCAAGACCCTCAAGGACGACCGCGAGACGTTCCGTAGACTCCGCGAGTTCCGCGCCTACGGTCGGCCGATGCTCGTCTCGATCAACCGGAAGAACTTCCTGCGGGAGATCGCCGGACGCGAGACCGAGGAGGCCCTTCCCGTGTCCCTGGCGGCGACGTCGATGGCCGTCGAGCGGGGGGCACACGTGATCCGCACCCACGACGTGGCCGAGACGCGCGACGCCGCCCTCGTCGGTTACGAGTTCGCCCGCGACCGGCTGGTCGGGGAGATCGGGGTCGAGGAACTCGACGTAACGACCGTCGACGAGGCCCGACGGTACGTCGACCGCATCGAGGGCTCTCCGGGTCACGCCGAGGAGATGGTCGTCAGGGTGTTCGAACTCTCCGGGCTCTCCCGCCCCGCCGTCGAGGCCGTTCCCGACGGGCTCCCCGTCGGAGCGGTGTTCGTTCCCGGCGAGGACGGCGGCCTCCTCTACGGGACCGTCGCGGCGCTCCACGCGGTTGAGCCGGATCGGGTGGGCGAGGACGCGGCCGCCGCGCTCCGGGCGGTCCGGTCGGCAGTCCGATAGATGGGCTCGTCGTTCGTCGTCACCCCCGGTGGGGCCGGAAAGCCGGCCGCTCGACCCGTCGACTCACGACCGTCCGTGAGGACGATACCCCACTGCGTCCGCCGTGGAGCGCCGAGAGCGTCAGACGAGGGCCCGACGCGACGAGAAAACTTATACCGTGCGCAGGGTTATCCGGGCGTGGAAGCCGGAGGGGTATACCGGGTAGGGGTACCTTGGTACCCATCCGGCCCGTACTATCACTAGCGATGGAGTACGACACCTGGAGCCCCGCGTATCGCGCCGTGCTCGCCGACTTCGGCTACGACCCGGCGGGCGACGAGCGCGCGCGTGACACCCTCGCAGGGATCGCGGAACCGTTCGACACCGACCGGCTCCGGGCGCTGTTCGAGGACCGGACCGTCGCCGTCGCCGGCGGGGCGGGGGCGCTCGCCGGCGAGTCGGAACTCTCGCTCGCGCGGGAGGCGGACGTCGTCGTCGCCGCCTCGACGGCCGCGGACGTCCTCGCCGAGGCCGGCGTCGGCGTGGACCTGATGGTCACCGACCTCGACAAGAACGTCGGGACGGCGCGCGACCTGACCCGCGATGGGGTCCCGGTCGCGGCTCACGCCCACGGCGACAACGTCCCCGCTATCCGGGAGTGGGTTCCGCGGTTCGACCTCGGACACACCCTCCCGACCACCCAGGCCGAGCCCCGTGGCCCGGTGGAGAACTTCGGGGGGTTCACCGACGGAGACCGGGGGGCCTTTCTGGCGGATCACTTCGGTGCCGACCGGCTGGACTTCCCGGGCTGGGAGTTCGACGACCCGTCGGTGGGGGCGGAGAAGCGCCGGAAGCTGGTGTGGGCCGAGCGGCTGCTCCACTGGCTCGAACGCCGCCGTGACGAGCGATTCGACGTCCTTGACGGCCGTCGCGGGGCCATCGACACGTCCTGGCTTCCGGTCTGATCGGTCGGGTCTACTCGGCCCCACCGCGGAGTTCGAACTTCTGGACCTTCCCGGTCGTCGTCCGGGGGAGTTCCTCTACGAACTCGACCTCTCGGGGGTGCTTGTACGCCGCGAGGCGCTCCAGACAGTACTCCTTCAGCTCCTCGGGCGTCGTCTCGGCGTCCGGCGTCGGGACGACGAACGCCTTGACGGTCTCGCCGCGGCGCTCGTCGGGGATACCCACCACTGCGACGTCCGCGACGTCGGGGTGCTCGAACAGCAGTTCCTCGACCTCCCGGGGGTAGACGTTGTACCCCCCGGTGACGATCATGTGTTTCTCGCGGTCGACGACGTAGAAGAAGCCGTCCTCGTCGCGGTAGCCCAGATCGCCGGTGTGGAACCAGCGCTCGCCGTCGACCTCGGTGAACGCCTCCTCGTTGGCCTCCGGGAGACCGTAGTACCCCTTCATGACGTTCGGGCCGCTGATGACGAGTTCGCCGACCACCTCGTCGAGATCGGTCCCCTCCGCGACCGGCCCCCGCTCGACCGGATCGAGCTCCTCGAAGTCGTCGTCGACGACCATCGACTCGACGCCCGGGATGGGCTTGCCGATCGAGCCCGGCCGACGGTCGTCGGGACTGTTCGCGTGGGTCACCGGCGAGGTCTCGGTCAGCCCGTACCCCTCGTAGAGGTCGACGCCGAACGTCTCCTCGAACCGCTCCATCACCTCGCGGGGGAGCGAGGAGCCGCCGGCGTTGGCGAACCGGACCGAGGAGAGATCGTAGCTCCCCGCGTCGGGGACGTTCACCGCATCGTTGTACATCGCCGGGACGCCGTGGACCAGCGTGATCCCCGCCGATTCGATCAGCGAGAGCGACTCCTCGGCGTCCCACTTCGGCAGCGACCAGTAGGAACCCCCCTCGAACAGCGTCGCCAGCATCGTGATCGTCATGCCATAGATATGGAAGAGCGGGAGGACCCCGAGCATCCGGTCGTCGGGCCGGATGCCGTCGTGGATCTCCGCCGAGGACCGCGCGGTGAAGGCGAGGTTGTGGTGGGTGAGCAGTACGCCCTTCGGCCGGCCCGTCGTCCCCGATGTGTAGGGCTGGACCGCCACGTCGTCGTCCTCGCGGTCCTGAACCGGGAGTTCCTCCTCGGCGAGGAACGACTCGAACTCGGTCGCCCCATCGACGTCCGCCCCCACCGAAACGACCGTGTGGACGTCGGTGTCGTCCTGGACCTCCCGGACCTGCTCGACGAGATCCGGGAGCGTGACGACCCCCTTCGCGCCCGAGTCGGCGAGCAGGTGGGAGATCTCCCGGGAGCGGTACTGCGGGTTCATCGGGACGACGATCCCACCCGCCCGGAGCGTCCCGAGGAACGCCGTGACGTACGCCTCCACGTTCGGAAGGTACACGCCCACGCGATCCCCAGGTTCGATCCCGGCGTCGGCGAGCGCCCGCGCGAACCGGCCGGTCCGCGACCAGAGCTCGCCGTAGGTCAGTTCCCCCTCGGGGAGCCCGAGTGCCGTCGCCCCGGGGGTCTCCGTCGCCGTCTCCTCGATGTCCGTGACGAGGTTCGTCATCCGGAGGGACCTCCGGTGGCGCGGACAAAAGGCTGTCCACACGGGCCGACAGGACGCGGGAAGGGGAGCTGCCGAACCGGGGTGGGATCACCGACGCGCCAGGGACCCTACGGGACGAGGACGACCTTCCCGGAGGACTTGCGGGCCTCGATGAACTCGTGGGCCTCGGCGGCGTCCTCCAGGTCGAACTCGTGGCCGACCTGCACCTCCAGGACGCCCTCGGCGAGCATCCCCGTGAGTTCGGGGACCGCGCCGAACACGCGGCCGGGCTGTCGGGCGCTGGCGCGGCCGAGGTGGTAGCCGACGACGCGCTTGTTGCCGAACAGGAGCTTGTCCGTCGGGGGGCGTCCCGGCTGGCCCGAGGCCGCGCCGTAGGAGACCATCCGGCCGAACTCGCGGAGGGCGTCGAGGCTCCGCTCGGTCGTCTCCCCGCCGATCCCGTCGAGCACGAGGTCGAGCCCGTAGTCGGTCTCCTCGCGTGCCACCTCGACGAAGTCCTCCTCGGTGTAGTTTATCGGGTGGTCACAGCCGAGTTCAGTGGCGAGATCGAGCTTCTCGGCGGTGCTCGCGGTGCCGAACACGGTCGCCCCGGCCTCGCGGGCGAGCTGGACGGCCGCGGTGCCGACCCCGCCCGCCGCGGCGTGGATCAGCACCGACTCGCCCTCCTCGAGTTCGCCCCACGCGTGGAGGCAGTTGTGCGCGGTGAGGAACTGGACCGGGAAGCCCGCCGCCTCCTCGAAGCTCATCCCCTCCGGGACGTCGAACACCGCCGAGGCGTCCACGACCGCGTAGTCGGCGTACCCCCCGCCGCCGCTCATCGATACGACCCGGTCGCCGGCCTCTCTACCCACACCTTCGCCGACGGCGTCGACGACCCCCGCGACCTCCATCCCGGGGACGTACGGCGGCTCCGGTCCGCCGTGGTAGTGGCCGCGGCGCTGCATGATGTCGGCGAAGTTGACGCCCGCCGCCCGCGTCTCGATGCGGACCTCTCCCTCGCCCGGCTCGGGCGTCTCCCGTTCGACGACCTCCAGGTTCTCCGTCCCGCCGAATTCGGTGACCTCGATAGCTCTCATACGTCGAGGATCGCCTCGCGTTCACAAAAAGTCGCTCCTCTCGGTCGGAGACACCGGGGGAAAAGCCGAGATCGCGGCGTTCCAAACCGAGGCGTCTTTGCCACGGGGGGCCATCGAACCGACCGACCGAACTCAGATGACCCTCCGAGTCGACGTCCGGACCACCGCCGCGCTCCTCGGGAGAGTGCTCCAGCTCCTCGCACTCCCGCTCGTCCTCCCGCTCGGCACCGCGATCCTCTACGGCGAACCCGCCCTGCCGTTCATCGTCACGATGGGGGTCGCGCTCGGGCTGGGGATGGGGCTCTCGCGCCTCGAACCCGACCCGGACATCGGTATCTCGGAGGGGTTCCTCTTCGTCGGGCTGACGTGGCTCGTCGTCCCGCTCCTGGGGACGCTCCCGTACCTCCTCGCGGGCAACGGGACGGTCGCGTACCCGACGAACGCGCTGTTCGAGTCGATGTCGGGGTTCACGACGACGGGCGCGACCGTCCTCGGGGACATCTCGTTCGAGACCCACTCACACGCGATACTGATGTGGCGACAGCTCACCCAGTGGCTCGGCGGGATGGGCATCGTCGTGCTGATGGTCGCCATCCTGCCCGAACTCGGGGCCGGCGGGGCACAGCTCGTCGAGTCGGAGGCCCCGGGCCTCGAGATCGAGAAGCTCACACCCCGTATCGCCGAGACCGCCCGCGCGCTCTGGATCATCTACGCAGGGTTCACCGTCGTCCTCGCCACCCTGTTCTACGCGCTCCACCTCCTCGGGGTCGCCCCGGAGATGGGTCTCTACAACGCGATCGCGCACGCGCTAACCACGATGCCGACGGGCGGGTTCTCCCCCGAGGCCCGGAGCGTCGAGCCGTTCTCGCCGGTCGTCCAGTGGGTCATCACGCTGTTCATGATCCTCGCGGGGACGAACTTCGCGCTGTTCTGGCACGCCAGCCGCGGGAGGTCCGAGCGTCTGACGGGCAATCCCGAGTTCCGGGCGTACCTCCTCGCCATCACGTCGGTGGGGGCGGTCATCTCCGTCCTGCTGTACCTGGGACCCGGCCTCGCCGAGACGCCGGGAATACCCGCCCTACCGGGGAATCCCGAGCGTGCGCTCCGACAGGGGCTCTTCCAGGCCGCCGCCATCGTCACGACGACCGGCTACGCGAGCATGGACTTCAACACCTGGAGCACCCCCGCGAAGTACGTCCTCCTGTTCGCGATGTTCTTCGGCGGGTCGGCCGGATCCGCCGCGGGCTCGGTCAAGATCATCCGCTGGTACGTCGTCCTCCTGTCCATCCGCAGGGAGCTGTTCACGACCGGACGGCCGAGTGCCGTTCGACCGGTGCGGTTCGGCGACGCGGTGCTCGACGAGGACACCGTCCGCGGGGTGCTCGTGTTCACGCTCCTCTTCCTGGTGTTCTTCTTCGTCGCGACCGGGCTGCTGTTCTTCGACGTCGTCAGGACGGGGATGGAGCTCTCGCTGCTGGAGGCGACGAGCGCGACGGTCGCCATCCTGGGGAACGTCGGCCCCGGGTTCGGCGTCGTCGGCCCGATGAACGGCTATCTCCCCTTTTCGGACGCCGCGAAGCTGTTCATGGTGTTCCTGATGTGGATCGGCCGGCTGGAGATCGTCTCCGTGCTCGTCCTGCTGACGCCAGCGTTCTGGCGGTCGTGAGCCGGCCACGGACCGTGTCAGTCGCCGCGATGTTCGTGGACGGACTTCGTCCGTGCCTCGACGACTCATACGAATTGTTGTAACGATTTACCGGCGATCACGGATCCCGTTCGAGTGATCGCCGGTAAAAGACTACAACAATCCGTATCAGGCGAGGTCGTAGTACCGGACACCGTCCTCGACGCTGACGACGGCCCGACCGACCGATTCGAGGTGGCAGGCCGCGGCGTAGACCTCGGGGAGGAGGTACCGTGCGGGGCGGTCGCCGGCGATCCGGGCCGTGACCTCGGGTGCCGTCCGGCTCCCCTCGCCGATCGCCCGCTCGACGCCGTCGAGCCGCCGGTCGAGGCTCCCCCGGTCGCGCTCTACGATCTCCCGAAAGCGCCGGTGGACGGGGCCGTGTCCCGGATGCACCCGGTCGACGTCGAGTGCCGAGAGCCGATCGAGTCCGCCGTAGAAGGCCTCGAACGTCTCGGAAACGCCGTCGTCGAGGCCGTCGTGGATCGCCACGGCGCGGAACGGCTCCATCGCCGCGTCGCCCGCCAGCAGGACCGACTCGCCGTCGAGGTCAGTCCGGAAGACGAGGTGGTCGGCCTGGTGACCAGGGGTGTGGGTCGGCTCCAGCGAGTGGCCGCCGACGTCGATGGGATCCCCAGACTCGACCCACCGGTCCACCGCGGCGGGCGGGAGGAGGTCGCGGTTGCGTTCGAGCGAACGGACGGCCATCTCCACGGACTCTTCTACCCGTTCGCCGTCGAGGCCGGCCTCGCGGACGTTCCGCTCGACCCGCTCGGCGAGCGCGTCGGTGTCGCCCGCGAACCGCTCGCGGACGCCAGCCGGCGCGTAGACGGTCGGGTCGCCGGCCGCCAGCAGCGTGTCGACCTGGCCGATGTGGTCGACGTGGGGGTGGGTCACCACGAGGTGTGCGACGTCCGCGGGGTCGAGACCCGCCGCGGCGAGCCCCTCGCGGAGGGTCCGCTCGCGGTCGTGATCGTCCGATCCCTCCGGGTCTGCGGGGTCGCGGTCGTCGGGCATCCCGGCGTCAACGAGCACCGGTTCGGGGCCGGGGAGGAGGTAGCAGGCGACGTGACCCGGCGGCCAGTCGACGTCGAACTCGATCCGGTGGACGCCGGTCATCCGGCTCTCGCTCATCGGTTGGAAACCCGCTATCGCTGGGGATAAGTCTTGATCTTCGCACAGTTCGTCGCGCTCTCTACCGTTCTCCCGGCGCGGATCGCCCGGCTCTGCGGACGTAGCTTTATTTACAACTGGTGAGAATCGCCCGGACGGTGTTAACGATGGAAACAGGTACACGAGGACGGGTGACCGGTCGATGAACGGGAACTTCTCCGTGGAGGGGCAGACGGTCGTCATCACGGGGTCGAGCCAGGGTATCGGGAAGGTGACCGCAGAGCGGTTCGCCGAGGAGGGGGCGAACGTCGTCGTCTCCTCGCGTTCCCGGGAGAAGATCGACGAGGTCGTCGCGGGCATCGAATCGAGCGAGGCTCCGGGCGGGGCCATCGCGGTCGAGTGTGACGTCCGCGAGCGTGAGGCGGTGGAAGCGCTCGTCGACGCCGCGATCGAGGAGTTCGGCTCGCTCGACACGATGGTGAACAACGCCGGCGCGTCGTTCATGGCACCGTTCGATGACATCTCCGAGAACGGCTGGAAGACCATCGTCGACATCAACCTCCACGGGACTTACCACTGCTCGCAGGTCGCCGGGAGCGTCATGCAGGACCAGGAGGGCGGCGGGCAGATCGTCAACCTGGCGAGCGTCGCCGGCACCCGCGGGTCGCCGTACATGAGCCACTACGGGGCCTCGAAGGCGGGCGTGGTGAACCTCACCACGACGCTCGCGAACGAGTACGCCGAGGAGGGGATCAGGGTGAACTGTATCGCACCCGGCCTCGTCGCCACGCCGGGCGTCGCCTCGCAGATGGGGATCACCGCCGACGAGATCGACCGGAGCGCGGTCGACCGACGGATGGGGCTCCCCGAGGAGATCTCGGACACGATCCAGTTCCTCGCCAGCGACGCCTCCTCGTACCTCGTCGGCGAGACGATCGAGGTCAAGGGCGTCCCCCGGATCGGCGAGAGCGACGCCGAGGTGTGAGATGGGGGGACGAGACGTCTTCCTCCCCGTCGCGGCCCAGCCGAGCGTCGACGCGCTCGTCGACCAGGCGAAGCGCGGCGAGGAGCTCGGCTACGATCGGGCGTGGCTCCCCGAGACCTGGGGCCGGAGCGCCACCGTCGTCCTCACCAGCGTCGCCGAGCACACCGACGAGATCGGGATCGGAACCTCGATCGTGCCGGTCTACTCGCGCTCGCCCGCGCTCATCGGGATGACGGCCGCGACGCTCCAGGAAGTCTCCGGGGGGCGGATGCGCCTCGGTCTCGGTCCGTCGGGCCCCGCGGTCATCGAGAACTGGCACGGCGTCGACTTCGGCAACCCCCTGAAGCGGACCCGCGAGACCCTCGACGTCGTGAAGCAGGTCCTCTCGGGCGAGGTGGTCGAGTACGACGGCGAGTACTTCGACCTCTCGGGGTTCCGCCTCCGACAGGGACCCCCCGAACCCGTCCCGTCGGTCGACGCGGCGGCGATGGGGCCGAAGGCGGTCGAGCTCGCCGGCCGGTTCGCCGACGGCTGGCACGCCCTGATGCTCACCCGCGAGGGGCTGAACGAGCGAACCGAGGACCTCGCCCGGGGGGCCGAACTCGCCGGGAAGGACCCCGACGACGTCAGGACGACCCTCTCGCTCACCTGCTGTGCGCTGGAGGACGGCGATCAGGCGCGCGACCTGGTCCGCCAGCACCTCGCGTTCTACCTGGGCGGGATGGGGACCTACTACCGGGACAACCTCGCCCGACAGGGCCACGAGGAACTCGCTCACGGCGTGTACGACGCCTGGAACGACGGGCGGCGCGAGGAGGCCACCGCGATGATCGACGACGACCTGCTCGACGCGATGGCCGTCGGCGGGACCCCCGAGCGAGCCCGCGACCTGCTCGCCGAGTTCGAGTCGCTCGATCCCGTCGACGCCGTCTCGGTCTCCTTCCCGCGTGCGGCGAGCGTCGAGGAGATCGTCTCGACGATGGAGGCGCTCGCGCCCGGAGCGTAGGTGTCCGCTGTCCAGGTATCCGATACCCTGATATTGGATACCCGGATATCCGATGCCCGGATATCCGATGCCACAAAGTATTTTCAGATAGAATTTGGGTTGAAAGTATATGTCCCCGGATGGCATCAACCGGTCTACCGTCGTCTGTGTCGACGACGACGATCTGGTCCTCGATCTCCTCGAAACGGCGCTCCCGCGGTTCGGGACGTTCGAGGTCGAGGGGTTCACCGATGCTGGAGCGGCGCTCTCCCGGATACGCGAGGGAGGGGTCGACTGTGTCGTCAGCGACTACGAGATGCCGGAGTTCGACGGGTTCGCGCTCCTCGAGCAGGTTCGCGCACTCGATCCCGACGTCCCGTTCATCCTCTACACCGGCCGGGGGAGCGAGGAGATCGCCAGCGACGCGCTCTCGCGCGGCGTGACCGACTACCTCCGGAAGGAGTCGGGGATCGCCCAGTTCGCGTTGCTGGGCTGGCGGATCGAGGAGGCGATCTCGAAGTACCTGGCCGAACGGGAGACCGACCGCCGCCTGCGAGCGATGGAGACCGACCGCGAAGGGATCTGCATCGTCGGGGAGGACGGGACGTTCGAGTACGCCGACGGCGCGTACCTCGACCTCTACGGCTACCGCGAGGACGACCTGATCGACGCGGAGTGGCGTCTCCTCCAGCCGGCCTCGGTGGTCGAGCGGACCCTCACCGAGGCGCTCCCGGTCGCGAGGGAGGAGGGCCAGTGGTCCGGCGAGAGCGTTGGGAGGCGCGCGGACGGGTCGACGTTCCGCGAGTTGAGGTCGGTGACGAGCCTCCCCGACGGCGGTCTCGTCGTCGTGGTGGACCTCGACGACCCGCCGTGGGGGGACGCCGAGTAGGGCTCATCCTCCGGCGGGGGGTTCGAGGACGCGATCGATCGCCTCCCGTATCTCGGCGACGGGCGGAACCTCCCGGGTCGGGTCGAGCCAGTGTTCGGCCAGCCAGCGGTATCTGACGACGCGATCGGTGTCGACGAGGAAACACGATCGACGGGCCCGGGCGAACAGCTTGAACGTCCGGTAGCGGATCCCGAACGCCTCCGCGACCGCCAGGTCCGTGTCGGAGTAGAGCGGGAAGGTGAGATCGAGGTAGGAGATGAACCGGCGGTGGAGGTAGGGCCCGGACCGGCTGATCCCGACCACACGGACGCCGTCGTCGCCGGAGAACCACTCGAAGTCGCGGAACGAGCACATCTCCTCGATACAGTCCGGGCTGAAGTCGTTCGTGTAGAAGGCGAGCAGGACCGGCCCGTCCGCGAGCAGCGACGAGAGGGACACCTCGGACGTCTCCCCGTCCGGGCGGACGAGCGGCGCGGTGAACTCGGGCGCTTCGGTCCCGACGTCGATACCGACGGGGTCGGGCATGCGTCCCCCTCCACCCCCGAGGGGTATGTCTCTACGGCCTCGCTCACCGACTCGAAGCGAACCCTTCTGGTCCCGTCCCTCGACGTTCGACCGAACGTGTACGGGAGCGAGAAGATCCGGACGGACAAGCACGGGAACCACGTCGAGTGCTACTCGACCGAGACCGACCACGGTCGCCTGCTGGGTATCGACGTCTACGGGAACGCGGCGTACGCGACCGACGACCGGGCGACCCTCGCGGTGCTCGACGACCGGGGGGAACTGCGGGTGCCGCCGCGCGAGCGGTGGCTGGCGGCGGAGTTTCCGCTGGCCGAGACCGGGTTCTCGCCCGGGGACTACGTCCTCTACGTGGCGAAGGAGGCCGGGCCGTGGCGCGTGCTCGCGGACGCCGGCCACGAGGGGGTGGCGAACCGGGGCGTCGACCCCGAACGGGTAGTCGCCGACGGCCGCATCGAGGCCGACGTCGACGCGCTCGTCGAGCGGGTGTCGGCGCTCGACGGCTGGGACGACCGTGCCGAGCCCGCGGGCGAACTCAGGCAGGCCGCGATGGATCGGCCCGAGGAGGTGGCCGAGCACGTCGGAACGCTCGTCTCGATCCTGTCGGCGGGCGATCACGTGGATTCCAAGCGGACGGAGGACTCGGACGACGCGCCATACCACGGGCTCGCGGCCCGGAGCGACCTCGCGTTCGCCGTCGCCCGCACGATCCGGGGTGAACCCTCGAGGATCCACCCGGTTCTCGGGGAACTGCTCGCGCTCGTGGCCGCCGGGCGGGACTCGACGGCCGACCACGACCGGCACCTGCTCGACGCGCTCGACGTGGCGGGGCGGGCCGAGCCGGCGGCGACGGCTGCCGCCCTCGCGACGGCGATGGACGACGGGGACCCCGCCGTCCGGCGTCGAACGCTGTACGCGGTCTACCGGCTCGAACACCGGCACCCGGCGGGCGATCACCCGCTGCTGTCGGCCGACGAGCTACGCGGGACCATCGAGGCACTCGCGTCGGACCCCGACGCGACGGTCCGGGAGGCTGCCGAGAGCGTCCGGACGATCCACGGGTTCCACCACGAAGTATCGAGCGTCGAATCGGGTAGATCCGCCCGATAGACCGCCGGTCCGGTCGTTCGATCGACACGCTACTACGTCCGTCGCGTGCCGACTGGTCACAGGAGCGCGTACAGGGGAGCGGAACGGTTCGTCGACGCGCTCTCGAGGAGCGACCTCGAGTGCGTCATCGGGCTAGAGGGGGACATCGCGATCCGGAGGGGCGCGGGGTACACCCGGATCCGGCGCTGAGACGGTGGTCGAGCAGTCCCGCGAGGACTCGACGGAGGTGAGGGGTGTCGACGCGTCCATCGACCACCCACTTCCCGCGCTCCGTGGCTATATAGGGAAGTCCCGTCCACCTAGAAAAGCTTAGGGGTTCCCTACCCGAAAACCGGATCGATGTCCGACGACGGCCGGACGAGAGGGGTTCTGCTCGTCACGGTAGACTCGCTACGGGCCGATGCCCTCGACGTGATGCCTCGCGTCCGTGGGCTCGCCGACCGCGGGGTCCGCTTCGACCGGGCGTTCGCCCACGGCAACTGGACGCCGTTCTCGTTCCCGTCGATACTGGGCGCGGACCCGGTGTTCGCCGACGCCCCCCGGGTCGGTCCCTCGCGGCGGCCGACACTGGCCGAGTCGCTCGATCGCGACGGGGTCGACACCGCCGGGATCAACGCCGCCAACGGTTTCCTGACCGCGCACTGGGGCTACGACCGGGGGTTCGGGACCTACGAGACGTTCATGAACCCGTCGGGTCCCGTCGGCCGGTTCCTCGCGGCACACCCGACCGTCGGCGGCTGGGCGCAGGTGCTCGGATCGCCGCTCCGGCGGGCCGCGAACGCGGTACGGGGGATCGAGCGCCACCACGCCGTCGACACCTCACACCTCCTCAGGGCCGAGGAGCGCGCGCTCGAGTTCCTCGACCGCGAGACAGGAGGTCTCGACCGCGAGGGCCAGGCCCTCGACCGCGACGGTGCCCCCGACCGCGGGGAGGCGGTCGGGGAGGCCGAGAGGGCCGGGAACCGTGCGGACGACCCATTCTTCCTCTGGGTCCACTACATGGACACCCACACCCCGTACGTCCCGGCCCCGAAGCACGTCCGGGCGGTCACCGACGGCGAGAAGGGCGCGGCGAGGATGTTCGGGGCGCACCTGCGGGCGGGGCTCGGCCGGGGCGTGAGCGACCGGACCCTCGACGCCCTCCGGGACCTCTACCTCGGGGCGGCCCACCAGGTCGACGCCTCCGTGGGCCGCCTCCTCGACGCGCTCGAAGCACGGGGGCTGCGCGAGGAGACCGCGGTCCTCGTGGCCGGCGACCACGGCGAGGAGTTCATGGAGCACGGTCACCTCGCGCACTACCCGAAACTCTACGACGAGCTCATCCACGTCCCGCTCGTGGCCGACGTCCCCGAGGGGGCCTCCCTCCGGGTCCCGGAGGCGGTCGGCCTCGACCTCATCCCCCCGACGGTCGCGGACCTGCTCGGCGTGCCGGGTGACTTCGACGGGCGGTCGGCCCTGCCGGTCCTCCGCGGGGAGGAGCCCCCGGCGGACGAGCCCGTCGTCTCGGTCGCGGTCCGCGGCGAGTCCGTCACCCAGCAGCCCATCCCCCGGCGGCTCGACGACGGCGACCTGCTCGTCTCGGCCCGGACCGACCGCTGGACCTACGTCCTGCACACCGCGACCGGGGAGCGCGAACTGTACGACCGGGAGGTCGATCCGGGAGAGGAGGAGAACGTCCTCGAAGTCCACGAGGGGGAAGGAATCGCGCCGGTCGAACGGCTCGACGCGGCCGTCGGGGAGCGGGTGGAACGGATCGAGGCGATGGAGCGTCGGTCCGGGTCGGAGGGGGACGACCGTCGTCCCGAGACGCCTTCGGATATCGACCGGCAGCTGAAGGCGCTCGGCTACCGGTAGGGCCCGACGGCCGGGTGGACGCCAGTCGTCACATCTCGGCGTACAGCGAGTAGGCGATGACGCCGAAGCCGAGCGCGGTGAGCGCGCTCTCGACGACGAGCGCGATCTGCCGGTCGAACCCCAGGAGGAGGTCGACCGCACCCGCGGCTGCCGCCCCGAGCGTGACGACGCCGAATCCGATGGCGAGTGCCCGGAGCGCCGGCGATCGCGTCCTCGCGTACGCCCGGTAGGCGAACAGGGTGATGACGCCTCCGAACAGGAGGGTTGCGGTCTTCAGTGCGGTGATGACGAACGGGTGTACCATTATGTCTCCTTGCGGACCTCGCGCCAGAGGTCGGCGAGCTGTTTCTCCGGGGGGCGGTCGGGCCGCTCGATCTCGACGTCGAACCGCTCGAACCCCTCGAGGACGACGCGAACGGCGGCGAAGTCGGTCCGGTAGGTGCTCGTGTGCTTCCCGTCGGCCCGGATCTCCGTCCGCTCCTTGACCAGCTTCGCCTCGCGCAGCAGGTCCACCTTCCGGTAGGTCGTCGACTGGGGGACGTCGGCGCGTTCGGCGAGCTCCTGCGTCGTCCGGGGCTCGTCGGCGACGAGCAGGATCGCCCTGCAGTCCTCGTCGTCGAGCGCCGAGAGTACGGACCCGAGTTCGGGGGACTCGTCGTCGCTCACCCGGACCACCGAGGTGTCGACCGACCTCGCATGCGTGCCGGTTCCCCGCGGGGGTACAAAAGGGAGACGAAAGCGCCCCACGACTCAGTCGTCGCCAGCACGCCCGATCCGTCCACCTTCGGGGATCGTCTCCGGGAACACCTTCCCCGGGTTGAGCACGTCCTCGGGGTCGAACGCCCGTTTGACGCGGCGCATCATCTCGACGCCCACCTCGCCGTGTTCGAGTTCGAGGTACTCCCGCTTGCCGACCCCGATGCCGTGTTCGCCGGTCGAGGTCCCGCCGAGCTCGATGGCACGCCGGACGATGCGGTCGGAGACCTCCTCTGCGAGCTCCAGCCGTTCGGGATCGTCGGCCTCGGCGAACACCGTGTAGTGGACGTTGCCGTCGCCCGCGTGCCCGAACGTCGGAATCAGGAGGTCGTGCTCCGCGGCGAGATCCTTGGCGAACCCGACGAGCTCCGGGTACTTCGAGATCGGAACGGTGACGTCGCCCGGCTTCAGCGGTTTGAGGTCGGGGTCGTACGCCCGGAGCGCGAACGCGAGTTCGTTGCGCGCCTCCCAGAGCTCGGCCATCCGCGCGTCGTCGTCGCTGACCTCGAAGCGCTCGACGTCGTGGCTCTCGAAGACCGCCCGGCAGAAATCGATCTCCTCCTTGATCCCGTGGTTGGCGTGGAACTCGAGGAAGATCATCGGCTCGTCGTCGAGCCCGGTGTCGAGGTAGGCGTTGGCCATCCGGGCGGTGAGCGCGTCGATGAGTTCGATCTTCGCGACGTCGACCCCCGAGCGGACGGCGTCGAAGACGGCCGCGCTCGCGTCGTCGATGTCCGAGAAGGTCGCCCGCCCCCCGCGGATCTGCTCGGGGCGCCCCTCGAGTTCGAGCGTCGCCCGGGTGACTACCCCCAGCGTCCCTTCGGAGCCGACGATCAGGTCCTTCAGGTTGTACCCCGCGCTGGTCTTCACCGCCTTCGACCCGCAGGTCATGACCTCCCCTTCGGCGGTGACCACCTCGAGTTCGAGCACCCAGTCGGCCACCTCGCCGTACTTCACCGTCTTCTGCCCGGAGGCGTCGTTGACGATCATCCCCCCGATGGTCGAGAAGTCGCCGGAGGAGGGGAGCGGGGGGAAGAACATCCCGTGGTCGGCGGCCGCCTCGTCGACCGCCGATCCCATCACGCCCGGTTCGACGTCGATCTGGAAGTCGTCGGGGCGGATCTCGACGATCTCGTCCATCCGCATCAGGTCGAGGCTGACACCCCCGAACGCCGCGACGGGGTTGCCCTCCAGGGACGTCCCCGCGGCGTAGGGGGTCACCGGCACCCCCCGCTCGCTGGCCGCCGCGAGCACCGTCGCGACGTCCTCGGTCGACTCGGGCCGGACGACCGCGTCCGGGGAGCTTCCGATCGCATCCGTCTCCGTCCCCCAGTCGGTCGAGTGGTCCGCCCTGTCGGCGTCGCCGAACGACACCTGCGAGTCGGGCAGGACGTCCGTGAGGAACGAGCAGTCGTGGGACATGAACTACCACGACGGCCGCGGGCGTATAAGCCTCACGCGGCGACCGGGAAGGTTCGAGCGGGGACGGGACGCCGGACAGGAGCCCCGGCGGGAGCGCCCGAGAACGCCACGTCGTCCGCCGACCTGTCCGGTTCGAGGCCCCTCACCCGGCAGTCGTCACGCTCATCACCGCTCCGTGAGTCCGCCCGCCCATGACCGACACCGAGTGGGAAGGGGTGCTCTGGGACATCGGGGGCGTGATCGTCGAGCTGAAGTCGATCCGGGACGGCTACGCGGCGTTCGTCGAGCGGCTGGCGGACGAGCACGGGCTCGACCCGGCGGAGAGCCTCGACGCGTGGAATGACGAACTCGGGGGCTACTTCGCCGGGACGACGGGGAGCGAGTACCGGCCGGCCCGCGAGGGGTACGTCCGGGCGACGGAGTCGCTGTTCTCCGGGATCGAGGACCCGCCCGGGCGCGAGGAGTGGTGGCCGCGGTTCCGCGAGGCCGCCGACGCGAACGTCCGCGCGGTGCCCGGTGCCGTCGACGTGATCGAGGCGCTCGACAGCGGGGGAGTGTACCTCGGCGTGCTCAGCGACGTCGACACCGAGGAGGCCCTCGCCATGTTCGACTCGTTCGGCATCCGCGAGCGCTTCGACGACGTCACCACCTCCGAGGAGGTGGGCTACCGCAAGCCCGACCCGCGGATGTTCACGACCGCGAAGGACCGGCTCCGGGAGGCGGGCGTCGATCCGGCCCGGACGCTGATGGTCGGCGACCGCTACCGGCACGACGTCGAGGGTGCGAGGGAGGCCGGGCTGGTCCCGGTCGCGTACGGCGAGGACGCACACGGCCCCGCCGCCGAGTTCGAGATCCACGACCTCCGCGAACTCCTCGACATCGTGGGCGTCCGAGGGGACACCGGGACGGTGGAGGACTGATACGGACGGTTGTAACGATGTATCGACGATCCCCCGGACGGGGTCGGCGGTCACCGGTAAAAGACTACAACCGTCCGTATGAACCCCCGAACCCGGGGGTCTCCGACGCTGCCGTTCCGATCCAGAGCGGGGCGACAGCCGGCGTGAGAGAGCGGTCGGGGGGCGACGCTCAGGCGAGCTCGTCGGCCAGGGCCGCGTAGGTCGGGACCACCAGATCCGGCTCGAACCCGAGCCGGTGGGGCGGCACGCGGTGGCGGTTGACCAGCACACCATCGAGACCGGCGTGTTTCGCGCCGGCGACATCGAACGTGTGGGTCGCGACCATCGTACACTCCTCGGCCGGCCGGTCGACGTAGTTCTCGACGTTTCGATACACCTCGGGGACGGGTTTGAACTTCCCGACGTCCTCGACGCTTACGATCCCGTCGAGGACGGCGTCGAACCCGGAGTTCTCCGCGAGCGTCGCGAGCATCCCGGGGGTCCCGTCCGAGAGGACGTAGAGTTCGTGGCCGGCGTCGGCGAGGCGCTCGAACGGCTCGATACCCTCGTAGAACTCCAGGTGTTCGTAGGCGTCCATCACCGTCCCGCGCTCGGATTCGGTGAGGTCGATCCCGTAGTAGTCGAGGACCCACTCGAACGCCCGCTCGGTGAGCGACCACCAGGACTCGTACTCGCCCATCAGCGTGACCTCCATCGAGTAGTCGATCTGGTGTTCGACCCACAGCTCGGACATCTCTCCTGCCACGTCGATCGACACGTCGGCGACCTCCGCGAGCGTCTCGACGATGCTGTGCTGGTCGTGGGTCGACCCGTACACGTCGAAACAGAGGACTTCCGTCTCGGGCACAGTCGTTCGGCGCTACCGATCGGGTTAGCTCTTGGGGAGCGCTAGATCTCCGCGGCCCGTCTCGCCGTCTCACGAACTCGACCGATCGACCCGAGAACGCCGAGCTGGTCGCAGGCCGGACCCGCTCGCCGCCAGCGAGTTGTGGGCCGACCCTGCCCGAGCCGAACCCTCGTCAACTGGTGTTAGTAGATATTTACAAACATTTATACCCCGCCGATCCCTCGGGTCGCGTGTTGAATAGATGTTCAGCACCGACGACGGTGGGTCGGCTGACTGTATATACAGTCACCACCCGCGAAAGGTGGGGTATCGGCGATGAGAGGTAGACGACTGCTCGCGGTGCTGTTCGTCGGGATGCTCGTACTGCCGGGGGTGGCGCTCCCCGCCGTCACGGCGGGCGCGGCGGCCGCGGCACCCCAGGCCGTGGGGGAGCCCGATCTGTCGGTCCACGTCCCGCAGAACGAGCTCTCGCCCGGCGAGACCGACACGCTCGCGCTACGGATCTCGAACAGCGGGACGCTCTCGGTCGCCGGTGCGGACTCGAGCGCGAACCGGCAGGTACAGACCGCCCGGGGCGTCGACGTCACGCTCGACGCCTCGGGGAGCGCGATCAGGGTCGAGACCGGGGAGACGCCGATCGGGTCGCTCGCACCCGGATCCGTCACCTCGGTGCCGTTCCAGGTCGTCGTCCCCGAGGGAACCGATCCGGGCGAGCACACCCTCGAAGTGGAGGTCGACTACGAGTGGACCTCGACCGTCTCCAGCGGCGGGGCCCAGGACACCGACACGAGGACCGAACGGTTCGACGTCGAGGTCGTCGTCACCGACGACGCCCGCTTCGCGGTGGCGGACGTTTCGACCGACGTCGCCCCGGGGAGCAGCGGCGAGACCCGAGTACGCCTGCGGAACGTCGGCGGCGAGCGGGCCACTAACGCCACCGTCTCCGTCGAGTCGACCAGCGGGGACATCCGCTTCGGTCAGTCGGCATCGGCGACCCAGTACGTCGGTGGCGTGCCCGCGGGCGGGACCGCGCTCGTGACAGTCGACACGACCGCGGCGGCCGGCACGACGACCGACCGGTACGCGCTCCGGGCGACCGTCTCCTACGATGACCCCGACGGCCTGCCCGCGAGCGACGGCCCGATCACCTTCGGCATCAGCCCCGTCGCGGACGACGGGCTGTCGCTGCGTAACGTCTCCTCGACGCTCGCCATCGGCGAACAGGGCACCCTCGCCGGGACGCTCACCAACGACGGCCCCGAGCCCCTGCGCGATGCGACCGTCGTCCTCCAGCCGAAGGGCGAGACCGTCCTGCCGGTCGAGCCCGACCAGGCGCTCGGCACGGTCGAGCCCGGCGAGTCGGTCCCCTTCGAGTACCCCGTTCGGATGGCCGAGGGCGCGGAACCCGGCGTTCGACAGCTCTCGATGGTCGTCGAGTACAGCGACGATAGCGGTGGTACGCACACCAGCGCCCCGCTGAACACGCGGGTCGAGGTCGCCGGTGCGCAGTCGTTCGCCCTCTCGAACGTGGAGAGCGATCTCCGGGTCGGGAGCGAGGGCGAGCTCCGGATGACCCTCACGAACCAGGGCCCGAACACCGTCCACGACGCGGTGGTCCGGCCCCGGGCGTCGGGGACGACCCTCCAGCCAGAGGGGACGGAGTACGCCGTCGGCCGGCTCGCCCCCGACGAGTCGGTAAACGTGACGTTCCCGGTGGACGTGACGAGCGCGGCGACGGCCGGCCCGCGACAGCTCTCCGTGGTCGTCGGATTCCGGAACGGGGACGGCGACGCCCGCGAGAGCGACCCGCTGAACGCGCGGGTGAGCGTCGCGCCCCCGCAGGACGAGTTCGACCTCGGCTCCGTCGAGACGACGCTCGAAGCGGGGTCGAGCGGGACCGTCCGTCTCTCGATCACGAACAACGGCAACGCCACGCTCGCGAACGTCAACGCCAAGGCGTTCGTCGACGACCCGCTCACGGTCGACACCGACGAGGCGTACGTGCCCGAACTCGCGCCCGGCGAGTCGACGGAGATCGCGTTCGACGTGAGCGCGGCGTCCGACGCGCCCACCCGGGCTCACCCCCTGGAGATCGACTTCCAGTACGACGAGCCCGACGGTGACACCAAGCTCTCCGACACCTACCAGGTACCCCTGACCGTCGAGGAGTCCTCGGGCGGCGGGGTCTCGCTGACGCTCCTCGGCGTCGGTCTCGTCCTGGTGCTCGGGGCGGTCGGCGGGCTCGTCTACGTGAGGCGCTGACCGTGAGCGACGTCGTCGACGCGGTCCTCGAGCGTGCCGACGGCTGGATCGTCGACCGACCCAGGGCCGTCATCGTGGCGTTCGTCCTCGTGACGGCCGTCTTCGCCGGCGGCCTCGGGGGCATCTCGACGGAAGCCGGGACCTCGCAGTTCCTCGACGGCGTCCCCGCACAGGAGGCCCTGGAGGACGTCAACGAGCAGTTCGTCGGCTCGACGTTCGGCGGCGACACCGGGACCACCCAGCTCATCCAGCGGGACCAGAACGTCCTCTCGAAGCCCGGACTCGTCCGGATGCTCGAACTCCAGGAGCGGATCTCCCAGCGACCCGACCTCCGGGTGTCGGGCTCGTCGAGCGCGGCGGGGATCGTCGCCACGCAGCTCGACCCGGACGCGACGACGACGGCGGCACAGATACGAGTAATCGAGCGGTCGAGCCCGGCGGAGATCGACGCGGCGGTGCGGCGGGCCGCCGAGCGGCCGGGGTTCGCGTCGCTGTTGAGCGACGACTTCAACCCCGAGGCGGCCTCGGCCTCGGCGACCATCGGGGTCGTCGAACACGACCTCCCGGTCGAGCTGTCGAGCTCAGGTACGAGCAGTACCTCCCCGCTGACGCCCATCCAGCAGGAGATCGACCACATCGCCGCCTCGAGCGACGGCGAGTTCACCGTCTTCGGGAGCGGCCTCGTCGCCGCGGAGTTCGGCAACGTCGTCGGCGACTCGCTGGCGATCGTCGTCCCCGCAGCGGCGGTGCTCATCCTCGCCTTCCTCGTGTTTGCCTACCGCGACCCGGTCGACCTGCTCATCGGGGTGATCTCGCTGGTGATGGCGCTCGTCTGGACGTTCGGGTTCATGGGGCTCGTGGGAATCCCGTTCGGCCAGATGCTCATCTCGGTGCCCGTCCTGCTGCTGGCGGTGGGGATCGACTTCGGCATCCACACCGTGAACCGCTACCGCGAGGAGCGCGTGACCGACAAGGGGATACACGAGTCGATGCGCGTGACGACCGACCAGCTGCTCGTCGCGTTCTTCATCGTCACGGGGACGACCGTCGTCGGGTTCGGCGCGAACGGGATCAGCGACCTCGGGCCGATCCGGAACTTCGGTATCGTCGCCGCCATCGGCATCGTGTTCACGTTCCTGATCTTCGGCGTGTTCGTCCCCGCGGTCAAGGTCGAGTTCGACGAACTCCGCGAGCGGATCGGGTTCCCCGAGTTCGGCAGCCGACCGCTCGGGAGCGAGGACTCGCTGCTCGGCCGGTCGCTGGGCGTCGGCAACGTGATCGCAAAGCGCGGCCCGCGGGCCTTCCTCGCGCTGACGCTGATCGTGAGCCTGATCGCCGGGGGCTACGGGATGGGGCTGGACACCTCGTTCAGCCAGGACGACTTCCTCCCGCCGGAGGAGCTCCCGGCCTACGTCGAGGCGCTCCCCGAACCGTTCGCCCCCGGGGAGTACACCGTCACCGGGACGATCAACTTCCTGGAGGACAACTTCGACACGTACGAGGGCAACAGCGTCACCGTCTACGTCGAGGGGCCGTTGCGCCAGGACGACGCGCTCGAGCAGATCCACGACGCCTCGCAGGACCCCCCGGAGACGTTCGTCGCGCGGGACCGCGAGGCCGAGGCACAGAGCATCGTCACGGTCGTCCGGAGCTACGCGGAGCAGGACCCGCAGTTCGCCGCCCTGGTCGAGCGTAACGACCTGAACGACAACGGCGTCCCGGACGACAACCTGGAAGTGATCTACGACTACCTGCTCGACTCGCCGGCCCGCGCGCAGGCGACACGGTACATCGAGCCCGACTACAGCTCGACGCGGATCGTCTACACGACGGAGGGCGACGCCGAACAGGCGGCGGTGTCCGCCGACGCGCGGTCGGTCGCCGAGGAGTATCGCCTCGGGGCGATCGCGACGGGTCAGGTGGTCGTCTTCGAGGCGATATCGGGGATCATCTTCGACTCGGCCATCCGGAGCCTGCTGCTCGCGCTCGGGCTGACCGCCGTCTTCCTGATCGTCATCTATCGGGTGCTCGGCGGACGCGCCTCGCTGGGGATCGTCAACCTGGTTCCGATCGTCGTGACCATCGCGCTGCTGGCGGGGACGATGCGGCTGCTCGGCATCCCGCTGAACGCGCTCACGGCGACGATCCTCTCGATCGCGATCGGCCTGGGGATCGACTACTCGGCCCACATCGTCCACCGGTTCGGCGACGAGTTCGACGAGAGCGGCGACCTCTTCGACGCGCTCGACCGCACCGTCCGGGGGACCGGCGGCGCGCTCGCGGGGAGCATGCTCACGACGACGACGGGGACGGCGGTGCTCGCGCTCGCCATCACGCCCATCCTCGGGCAGTTCGGACTGGTGATCGCCCTCTCGGTGTTCCTGTCGTTTATTACGGCCGTCGTCGTGACCCCCTCCGTGGCGGTCGTCTGGCACCAGGTGATGGCATGAGCTCCGAGGATCCGGACCACGGGGAGGAGGAATCCGGGGCGGTGGCGGCGCTCGAACGGCTCGGCCTCCCCAACTACGAGGCTCGCGTGTTCGTCGCGCTCCAGCGCCTCGGGACGGCGACGGCCCGTGAGATCCACGAGTCGTCGGGGCTCCCGCGCTCGCAGGTCTACGGGGCCGCCGACGAACTGGAGGACCGCGGACTGGTCGACGTCCAGCAGTCGCGCCCGAAGCGCTACCACGCCGTCGACCTGGAGCAGGCCCGCGACATCCTGACGCGGGCGTTCGAGCGCGACCGCGAGCGAGCGTTCGATCGTCTCGAATCCGTCCGGTCCCGGCGCGAGATCCCGGACGAGCGCCCGGAGGAGATCTGGACGCTCACCGGGCGAGCGGCGATCGACGGTCGGGTGGGGACGCTGCTCGAGGAGGCGGAGGAGTCGGTGCTGGTGTCGGTGACGGACCTCACGTACCTGCCCGACGCGGTGGCCGAGACGCTCGAAGCGCGGGTGGCCGACGGGCTGGACGTGATCGGCATCACCGAGGACCGGGCCGTCGCCGAGCGGTTCGAGGCGCTGGGACTGGAGACGATCGAACCGCCCGCCCGGTTCCGCGAGACCGACGAGAAACGGGGAACCCGACTCCTCCTCGTCGACGACGACGCGCTCCTCGTCGCCGTGGAGTCGAGCGAGGAGGTCGCCGTCTGGAGCGTCGGGACGACGTTCGCGACCGTGTTCGGACAGCTCATCAGACGGGGGCTGACCGACGGGTTCGACGGCTGAGCGATCCGGCCCCGGAACTCCGGGTACTCGACACGACCGACGTCGACCGTCCCGGCTCGTCCCGCCCCGGTCGAGACTGCCGAGCCGACCACGGACGCTCCAATCGCGGGCGATCACCGGTGCCGGCGTCCGTATCCTCCGGAACACGCACGGACCGAGGACGAACTGATACCTTCAGCAGGAGGGTGTTCGGGGTCGGCGGCTCACGGGCAGCGTGTGCGGCTACTCGCGCGAGCGTTCCTCCCGACGGTGACTCGTCGACGATCGGTTCGTCTCCGCGAGCGATCGGAGCGGCGTCACGTCCGCCGTCTCGGCGAGACGGTCGAGCGCCCGGTCCGCCCCGTCCCATCTGCGGGCCGCGTACTCGCGTAGCTCCAGCCCGTCGACGGCGTGCGGGGTGACCCGAACCAGGCCGGGGTCGGCGTCGAGCACGCGGTGTATCTGTCGCGCCGTGCTGAGCCCGCGTCCGACTCGTGCGGCGTACTCGCGTTCCGTATCGGCGACGTCGGCGAGCGCCGCACCGAGCACCGCGGAGCCCTCGCCGATGGCACCCGCCGTCTCGTCGAAGAAGGAGACCCGGTCCGGATCCGATGACTGGCCGTAACCGGTCGCGAACGCGTTCGTGACCCCGTCAGGACGCGTGTGAACACCTCGAAGTAGTCCCCAAGTTCGGAGCGGGTGATCGAGTCCAGCGACGAGTACGCGGAGGTGTAGAGGTAATCGCCGGCCAGCAGCGCCGTCGACTCGTCGTGAGTCAGGGAGTGAGCCCGCTGGTCGTCGAGCTGGACGAGCAACTCACCCCGGAGACGGTAGTACCCGCGGAGGAGTTCGACCGCCGCTGCGGCGGGAACCACGACCCCGGACTCCGACCCGTCGGTCATCGAGTCGTAGACGCTCACGAGGAGCCGTCCGTACCACACGCCGTCTCCCCGGTCGAGCGTCTCGCGGACGACCGTCAGCCCGAGTTCGTCCACCTCGTCGATCACTCGCTCCAGATGCGCGTCGACACGCGCCAGTCGGTCGTCGCGTGTTTCGTTCGTCACGCTGGACACCTCGTTCACGTTGCGGAAGCGACACCGGGATCGGGGAGGTCCGATCTCACGGCGTCTCCTCCCGGTCGTTCGGACGATCCGTAGGAACGGCCATCGGTTCGACGTCCTCCGCCGCACACCACTGACAGAATTCGATGTCCGGGTCGAGTTCACGACCGCAACTCGGACAGTGCGTGAGTCGGCCACCCGACGAAACCGTCAGCCGGGCGAGCGCGTTCTGTACGTGTGCGAGGAGGTAGGCGTCGACGACGCTCAGACCGCCCACGACCAGGATCGGCGCGAGCGCGGCCGGGTCGACCGGGCCGCCGTTCACGAGCGCGTCCACCGCCGCGGGATCGACCAGGAACACGGTCACGCCGGACAGGACGGCGAGCCACCCTGCCGCGCGCCCCCACCGCCGGAGGTAGAGGTGACCGAGACCCGTGGCGACCGCGGCGAGCAGCGCGGCCAGCCACGGGCGTTTCCGGGATATCGACTCGCGCATAGGCTGACTAACCAGTTAGTCAGTCATAAGCCTTCCCGTTCGATCGGGGGTCTCGCCGAGTTGGGGCCGCACCGAGACGCCCGTGATCGAGGACGCCGAGTCTCGGGTGGCGGGAGTAGTTCGTATAGCCGTGGACGGTTTATTCGGTGTCGAGTCCATCGGCTACGACAGCTTCCCACCTGATCGAAGGCAAGAGACGTCTCACACTGCGTGTACCACCCCGTCGGAACTGTTAACACGTGGAGACCGGATAGCCGTGCTGTCATGGACTTCGGACTCGGGGACAGGTCGGCGGTGATCACCGGCGGAGCCGGTCGCATCGGAAGCGAGGACTGCCGCGTGCTCGCCCGCGAGGGCTGTGAGGTCGTCGCCCTCGACGTCGACGAGGGCGGCGCACAGTCCGTCGCCGACGAGATCAACGATGGCGAATACGACGGAAAGGCCCACGCCGTGGGGTGTGACCTGACCGACCGCGACGACGTCGCCGACACCGTCGCCGCCCTCGAGGAGGAGACCGGTGGGATCGACATCCTCGTAAACAACGCGGCGATGGTCGACGCCCGCTCGCAGGTCAAGGACTACCCCTACGAGACCTGGGACCGCGACGTCGCCATCAACCTCACCGGCGCGTTCAACATCACCCGCGAGGTGTTCCCGCACATGCTCGAACGCGAGTGGGGACGGGTGATCAACATGTCCTCGATGGCGGGCTGGGAGGGCGGGTTCGGACAGGCGTCCTACTCGGCGACGAAGGCCGCGCTCATCGGCCTCGGCAAGACCCTAGCGCTCGAAGGGGCACAGAGGGGCGTCACCTCGAACGTCATCACGCCGAACATCGTCGTCGAACAGTTCGCGGACATGAGCGTCGAGGAACTCGAGGAGGTCGACGAGTACTTCGCCCGCATCGCGAAGGCCACGCCGATGCGTAAACTGGGTCGGGAGGCCGACGTCGCCAACCTGATCGCCTACCTCTGTTCGGAGCAGGCCTCCTACGTCACGGGACAGGTGGTCGGCGTCACCGGGGGTATCGACCTGTTCTCGTTCTAAACGGAGAGACGACCCCCCCTCGAACGGGGACTCCGTGAACGGAACCGGGAGCGTTAGGACCCCAGGCGGCCACCGCCGAGACGTGCGGAGACTCCTCGCCGTCGCACCCTTCGCCCTCCTCGCCGTCGTCTGGGGGTTCTCCTTCCCCGCAATCAGCGTCGGCCTGCGGACCCTCCCTCCCGTCCTCTTCGCGGCGTTCCGGTACGACGTCGCCGCCGTCCTCCTGCTCGCGTACGCGGTCACTCGAACGACGGAGTGGCTACCCACCGCCCGCCGGGACGTCGTCGCCGTCCTCGCGGGCGGGGTGTTCCTCGTCGCGGGCAACGGCCTGCTGTTCGTCGGCCAGCGGACCGTTCCGTCGGGCGTCGCCGCCATCATGCAGAGCCTCGTCCCCATCGCGACGTCCCTGTGGGCGCTCCTGCTTCTCCCCGAGGAGCGGGTCACCCCGACCGGCGCGGTCGGCATTTTCCTGGGTCTGCTCGGCGTGGCGCTCATCGTCCGGCCGGACCCGGCGAACCTCCTCGGGGCGAATCTCGGACGCCTGCTGATACTCGTCCAGGTTGCGAGCGTCGCGCTCGGGGGAGTCCTGATCCAGCGGGCCGGACCGACGCTCGACCGCGCGGCGCTCTCGGGCTGGTCGATGGGACTCGGCGGGCTGCTGCTGCACGCGACCAGCGCCGCCCTCGGCGAAGCGTTCTCGCTCCCCGGCGACGCGCTGGGAGTCGCCGCCGTCGTCTACCTCGGCGTGTTCGCAACGGCGCTCGCGTTCTTCGTCTACTTC
The DNA here is from genome assembly GCF_037335815.1 of Salinirubellus litoreus. Taxonomy (NCBI): domain Archaea; kingdom Methanobacteriati; phylum Methanobacteriota; class Halobacteria; order Halobacteriales; family Natronomonadaceae; genus Salinirubellus; species Salinirubellus litoreus. Next base: position 3,555,797 of record NZ_CP147841.1, read on the forward strand.
CGCCTGCTCGAGCGCCGGGGAGCGCTCGAGACGTCGCTCATCGCCTATCTGGTCCCGGTGGTCGCGACGCTCGCGGGCGTATTCCTGCTCGACGAGTCGATCACTCCCCTCACCCTCGTCGGGTTCGGCGTCGTGGCGGCGGGCTTCTTCGTCCTCAAGCGCCGGGCTATCGCGGGGCTGATCGGCGACGCGTCCCGACCCCAGCCGGGCGACTGACACCCTCTCAGAGGCCCCGACCCACCGGGCAGAAAGGGTCAAGCACCACCGGGCACTCGACCCGGACATCGAATGCACAGGGAGGAACTCCCCGAGACAGCGTTCGTCGCCCCCGATGGCGAGAACGCCGAGGCCGTCCGTGAGCTGAGCGAGGCCGTCCTCGATACGGTGCTCGGGACGCTGACGACCGCGACCGACCGCTCGCCGCTCCCCGAGGATCCGACGGTTCCGGACGCCACCGTTCCCGAGACGGGTCGCTCCGATGAAGCCCTCCTCGACGGGATCGAGCGCGCGATGGCCGAGTCGATGAACCCCGCCCATCCGGGCTACGTCGGCCACATGGACACCCAGCCGACGCTGATCTCCGCCCTCGGCGACCTCGTCGCCGCCGCGGTCAACAACAACATGCTGAGCGTCGAGATGTCGCCCGTCCTCTCGAGGCTCGAGATCGAGCTCTGCCGTGAGCTCGCGGAGGCGTTCGGTCTCGGCCCCGATCCGGGCGGGGTGATGACGAGCGGCGGGAGCCTGGCGAACCTGCAGGCGCTCGCCGTCGCGCGCAACCGGGCGTTCGACGCCGTCGACTCGGGTCTCGGTGGGGCCGAACCGGTCGTCCTCGCCTCGGCGGTCGCACACACCTCGCTTCGGAAGGCCGCGATGCTCCTCGGCATCGGTGCCGACGCCGTTCACCCCGTTCCGACGGACGCCGACTCCCGGATGGATCCCGACGCACTCGACGAGACGGTCGCGGCGGTCCGGGACGACGGTCGGGAGCCGTTCTGCGTGGTCGCGACGGCGGGGACCACGACCACGGGGAACGTCGACCCGCTCGGGAACGTCGCCGACGTCGCCGACGAGCACGATCTCTGGTTCCACGTCGACGCCGCCTACGGCGGGGCGCTCGTCTTCTCCGAGCGCCACCGGCACCTGCTGGACGGTATCGAGCGGGCCGACTCCGTGACGTTCAACCCGCAGAAGTGGTGCTACGTGGCCAAGACCTGCGCGACGCTCCTGTTCGGGGATCGGACGGTGCTCGAGGAGTCATTCCGGATCGACGCGCCCTACGTGGACCAGGAGGGAACGCCCAACCTCGGCGAACGGTCCGTACAGGGCACCAGACACGCGGACGTGTTGAAGTGCTGGCTCACGTTCGGGCACCTCGGTCGGCGGGGGATCGAACGGCTGATCGAGGAGAGCTATCGTCTCACCGAGCGTCTCGTCGCGGGTATCGAGCGGCGTGACGCCCTCGAACTCGCCAGCAGGCCGGAGACGAACGTCGTCTGCTTCCGTGCGAGCCCCGGGGACGGGTCGGACGTGGACGCGCTGAACGCCGCGCTCCGGGACCACCTCCTCCGCGCGCACGACGTGTTCCTGTCGCTCCCGACCTACCGGGGGTCGCGGTGGCTTCGGGCGGTACTCCTCAATCCCCACACCGACGAGACCGTACTCGACCGCCTCCTCGACGGGATCGACGGGTTTCTCGCGACAGTTTGACCGCCGTTCACGGGTGAGGGGCCATTCTCCGTGACCGGGCGGTTCCGTGCTCCCGACACGATGGCCGAGCGGTCCGACCCGGACGTGACCGCGTAGGTAGCCCTCCAGAGAGGCGATCGTGGCCGAACTCGTAAACCGAATATCGGGATATCGAATCGGCAGGAGGTGCGCAGGTCCGCTCGCTGGCGTGGCTTGCGGGGTCGAGACACACGCCGGACGTTGTACCACCGGATTACGTCGGGCGGGACATCCCAGAGCAGTGCTACACAGTGTTCGTGCCGTCATACCGAGAGATACAGCCCGTCGAACGGGGGGTCGTCTGCCGGCGGGGCCGTCAGAGCCGCTCGGGAGAGAGTTCCTCGACGGTCCGCTCGACCATCTCCGCCGAGGCGTTCTGCGGGACGGCGATCATCGGCTCGTCGATCACGTCGATACCGAGTACTTCGCGGAGGCGCTCGCGGGCGGTCTCGGGGGTGCCGGCGACGCCGAGCGCCTCGATCATCTCGTCGGTAACCACCCCCTTCGCGGCACTGCGGTCGCGCTCGCGGCCGTCGCCGCGCCAGCGTGCGGCGATCTCGCCGGCCTCGTCGGGGAACCGCATCGCGACGGCCCGCTCGTACCCCTCGCCGCTCCCGACGTAGTAGGCGATGTGGCCACGAACGGCGTCGCGTGCCTCGTCGGGGTCATCGGACACCGCCGCGGGGACGTACGGCGAGACGGAGATGTCCTCGGGGGCCCGTCCGGCCTCGCGGGCGTGCTCGGTGACGTACTCGAAGGACTCCTCCAGATCGGGGAACGGGACGTTGTGGGGCATCCAGCCGTCGGCGAGCCGAGCCACGACGCGGCGGTTCGCCTTCCCGAGCGCGGCGTGGTAGACCGGGACCTCGGTGTCGAGCGAGGGGAAGTCGGCGGTGTGGAACACCTCGCCGTCGTAGTCGACACGACCCTCGCCCGCGAGGAACTGTTTGGTGAGTTCGATCGTCTCGTGGGCGCGGCGGACCGGGTTCGGGTCCGCCCACTCCATGGCGTGGAGGTCCTCGATGGCCTTCCGCGTGGAGGTACCGACGCCGAGTGTGAACCGCCCTTCCGAGGTGCGGTCGAGCGTCGCCGCCGTCATCGCGAGCACCGCCGGCGTCCGCGAGTAGACGTTGACGATGGCCGTCCCGAGCCCGATTCGTTCCGTGCGGACCGCGAGTTCGGTCAGGATGACGACCGAGCTCGTCCCCCAGAGCTCCCCCATCCAGACCGAGTCGTAGCCGAGCTCCTCCGCCCGCAGGCCCATCTCGACCGGCTCGCCGTCTGTGTCCGGGAGCAGCAGTCCGGGGACCGTCATCGCCCCACCCCCGCGACGCCCGCCTCGGCGAGACTGTCGACCCGGGCCTCCGAGAGGCCCACCTCCCGAAGCAGTTCGCCGGTGTGCTCGCCGTGGCCCGGGGCACCCCCAAGTGGTCCGTCGGGGACGCCCTCGCCGCGGGCCGGGTAGCCGACGCGGGGGAGCGAGTCACCCGAATCCTCGACGATCTCCATCGCCTCGACCTGCGGATGTTCGAGCGCCTCGGCGGGCGTGTAGACGCCGTCGACGGTCGCGTCGGCGTCGCCGACCGCCTCGACCCACTCGTCGCGGGTCCGGGAGGCGAACAGCGATTCGAGTTCCTCGCGCAGCGCCGCCATCTCGGCGGGGTCGTCGGTCGTGTGATAGCCGAGCAGGTCCTCGCGGTCGACGGCCTCACAGAACCCCCGCCAGAACCTCGGTTCGAGCGCCGCGAGTGTGACGTACCGGCCGTCGTCACACTCGTAGACATCGTACCACGGGTATCCCCCCGTGAGCGCCGTCTCGCCCGGTCGAGGGTCCTCGCCCATGAACGCGCTGGGCGCGACGCTCTGTGAGAACGAGAGGACGGGATCGGTCAGCGAGCAGTCGATGTACTCGCCGTCGCTCTCCCCCGCGCCGAGTTCGCGGGAGAGGAGGGCACAGACGATACTGAACGCCGCGAACACCCCGCCGGCCATGTCCGCGATGGGGTAGCCGGGCATCTGCGGTTTCGCCGCCTCTGACTCGCGAGTCATGTCGAGTAGCCCCGCGAGCCCGATGTAGTTGAGGTCGTGGGCCGCCTTGCCCGACTTCGGCCCGGACTGGCCGTAGCCCGACAGCGAGCAGTAGACGAGACCGGGGTTGTGCTCGCGGAGGGTGTCGTAGTCGACGCCCAGGCGGTCGACGACGCCCGGTCGGAACTGCTCGACGAAGGCGTCGGCCGTCGAGACGAGTTCGTAGAGCGCCTCGCGGCCCCGCTCGTCCTTCAGGTCGAGAGCGACGCTACGCTTTCCCCGGTTCACGGCGTCGAACAGCGCGCCGTGACCCTCGTCGGTCAGCGGCGGGGTGTACCGCGCGTCGTCACCCGCGTCGACGCGCTCTACCTTCACCACGTCCGCGCCGAGGTCGGCGAGGAGCTGTGTCCCGTACGGTCCCGGCAGGAGCGTGGTCAGATCAACGACGCGTACGCCATCGAGTCGCATACCTGGAGGTCCGCGTGGGCCGACTTAACACCTGGCGGTGCCGTCGGCCGTTCCGCCAGAACCCGTCTCGAGACGGGGGGACGCGCCTCGAACGACGCTCCGGGCGGGGAAAGCGTCATGCCAGGTGCTCCCGAACCACACGACAGACCATGATGGACGTGCAACTCACGGTCGACCAGCTCCTCGGGCGCGCCGTCGATCTGTTTCCCGATCGCGAGACCGTGACGAAGACGGCCGACGGGAGCGTCCACCGCTACACGTACGCCGACCTCGGCAAGCGGGTCCGGCAGCTCGCCGGCGCGCTCGACGACCTCGGGATCGAGCGGGGCGAGCGGGTGGCGACCGTCGCGATGAACAACTATCGCCACCTCGAACTCTACTTCGGGCCGCCGTGTACGGGCCGGTCGACCCACATGTGCAACCCGCGGCTCCCCGCAGAGCACTTCCAGTACATCATCAACGACGCCGAGGACCGCGTGGTGTTCGTCGACCCGGCGCTGCTGGACGTCGTGGAGGCCAACGCCCCCGAACTCGAGACGGTCGAGCAGTACGTCGTCATGGGCGAGGCGGTCCCGGAGGACTGCTCGCTCGATCCCGTGGTCGCCTACGAGGAACTACTCGGGGAGCAGTCCACCGACTACGAGTTCCCCGAGATCGACGAGGACGAGGAGTGCGGGATGTGCTACACCTCGGGGACGACCGGCAAGCCGAAGGGTGTCTCCTACTCCCACCGCGGGGTCTACCTCCACAGTATCATGTGCGGCCACACCGACGCGAACGGGGTGGGCGAGGCCGACACCGTCCTCCCCGTGGTGCCGATGTTCCACGCCAACGGGTGGGGGCTGCCCTACGCCGCGACGCTGGTCGGGGCGAAACAGGTGCTCCCCGGCGTCCACACCGACCCGGGTGCCATCGCCGAACTCATCGACGCCGAGGGAGTGACGCTGTCGGCCGCGGTCCCGACCATCTGGCTAGAGATGGCGAACTACCTCGACGAGAATCCCGAGACCGATATCTCGAACATCGACCGGCTTACGGTAGGAGGAAGCGCCCCGCCCGAGTCGCTCATCCGGCGCTACGACGAGGAGTACGACGCCCCCATCGTCCAGGGCTGGGGGATGACCGAGATGTCGCCGCTTGGATCGCTGTCCGTCCTCCGCAAGGAGCTCGCGGATGCGGAGCCCGAGACGCAGTACGCCTACCGGGCGAAGGCCGGGATGCCGGTCTCCGGCGTTCAGACCCGCATCATCGACGACGACGGCGAGGAGGTACCGCGCGACGGCGAGGCGTACGGCGAACTCCAGGTCAGGGGACCGTGGATCGTCGACGAGTATCACAACCGCCCCGATGCGAACGCCGAATCGTTCACCGAGGACGGGTGGCTACGGACGGGTGACATCGCCACGATGGACGAACACGGCTACCTCGACATCGTGGACCGCGCGAAGGACGTCATCAAGTCCGGCGGGGAGTGGATCTCCTCGGTCGAGCTGGAGAACGAGCTGATGGCCCACGAGGCGGTCGCGGAGGCGACGGTCATCGGGGTCGAACACGAGAAGTGGCAGGAGCGGCCGATGGCCTGTGTCGTCCTCCGGGACGGCCACGAGACGACCGCCGAGGACCTCAGACAGCATCTCGGCGGTCGGTTCCCTTCCTGGTGGGTGCCCGACGAGGTGGAGTTCGTCGAGAGCATCCCGCGAACCTCGACGGGCAAGTTCGACAAGAAGGTCCTGCGCGACCAGTACGACCACATCACGCTCACCGAGGGCGAGGCCGGCGGTTGACCCCCCTCGGCGACAGGAACTTATCGTCGTGTCACCGAGTGGATGGCATGAGCCGACACATACTGGTAGCGATGGACTACTCCGAGCAGTCGGAGACAGCGCTCCGGCGGGCGCTCGAGGACTTTCCCGACGCGGAGATCACCGCACTCCACGTCATCGACTTCCGTTCGAGTGATCCCGATTCCGGCGGGTTCGGGGACGTGAACGCCTGGGACGACTGGTTCGAGTCCGCTCGCGAGCACGCGGAGGAACTCCTCTCGACGGCCGAGGGGATAGCCGACGAGTTCGACCGCGAGATAACCACCGAGACTACCGTCGGAGAGGACACGAGAAGCATCCTCGAGTACGTCGGCGAGCGCGACGTCGACCACGTCTACGTCGGGAGCCACGGTCGCCACGGCGTGGCGCGCGTGCTACTCGGGAGCGTCGCCGAGACCGTCGCCCGGCGGTCCCCGGTCCCCGTGACCATCGTCCGGTAGCTCGAGGTCAGCGGTCGGAAGTGGAGTTCGGGCGGCATCGGGGTTCGCTACTTCACGGTCCCAGTGGTCGTTACAGTGACGTGGAGGTCACAGCCCGTTCGCACGCACTGCGTTCCACGCTCCACAGGCCCCACCTGCGCCTGCCCCCGCCCCCTACCAGCCGGCGAGACTATCCCGAACCGGACCGAACAGCCGCCGATGCCGGGAGCCCTCGAACCGACTCGAATGCCACTCTCGCCGCCCGTTCGCGAGGCCTGCGAGGCGACCGACTGGCGGGAGTACGCGGTCCTCGACGTGGTGACGTTCCTCCCGGCGACGAGCCGTGGCTTCGAGGGCGATCGGCAGCGCATCGAGGTCAACCGCCATCGCGAGCGGGCACTCCCGTCGAGTGCTACGAGAACGCCGAGCGCGCCTTCGGCGTCCAGCGCCTGACTCGACCGCTGTTCGAGCGCCTATCGAACATTGACGAAACCGATAGTAGATAGATGAAATCGATGTTACGATAGTAATACAGATCTCCGACTCGTCGACAGAGAGGGGCCCCGAACCGGCCGTCGGCCGCCCACCGCGCGGTTATCCGGAGAGTTCGCGGATGCTCCCCTCCAGGTCCCGCGTCGGGACGGGACTGATGTAGTCCTCGCCGAGCCAGCGGTCCCGGACGACGCCGTCGCCGTCGAGAACGTAGACGGCGCGTCTGCTCGTGTGTACCCCCGCCATCCCCTCGCGCTCCGTGAGCAGGTCGAACGCGCCGGCCACCTCGCCGTCCACGTCCGCGAACAGGGAGAACGGGGAGTCGATCTCCCGGAGGAAGGCGTTCATGCTGTAGGGCCCGTCCCGGCCGACGCCGTAGACCGGGACGTCGAGGTCGGCCCAGCCGTAGCGCTCGTAGCGTTTCCACCAGTTCTCGGCGATGGCTCCGAAGACGAACCCGAAGAACACCAGCACGCCGCCGTCCTCCCCGAGCGACGCCGAGAGTGTTCGGGGTCTGAACGTCTCGCCGTCACAGCGGAGCGCCTCGAACTCCGGAACCGCCTCGCCGACCTCGGGTGGCATACGCCGACCACTCGCCCCGGGAGTAAAAGGGAGCCGGGGGCTCGGACGACTCGGGATTTAAGCCCCCGCAGTCCCAGGTGTCGAGTATGAGCCTGACGCTCTACCGGCTGGAGGGCTGTCCGTGGTGTGAGGCCGTCGTCGACGAACTGGAGCGACTCGACCTGGAGTTCGACTCGGTCTGGGTCGAGGGACTCCACTCCAAGCGAAACGAGGTCAAGCGCGTCTCCGGCCAGCGCGGCGTCCCGGTGCTGGTCGACGACGAGTACGGCCTGACGATGGCCGAGTCCTCGCGGATCGTGGAGTTCCTGCGCAACACCTACGGCGAGGAGGACGAGCGAGTGACCCCCGGCGAGTACCAGGTCACGATCTAGCGCGATACCGGCGAGTCATAGGGACGGTTGTAGTCCTTTACCGGTGAGCACCGGCCCCGGCTGGCTGCTCGCCGGTAAATCGTTACAACCGTCCCTATCAGAGCGAGTGGGGGTCGACGCCGGGGTCGTCCTCGGGCGGTGCGCCGAGCGCGAGGACGACCCCGCGCTCGTCGCCGACGTTCCGGTGGCCGTGGCCGATCTCGGGCTTGGCGAGCCAGAACGTCCCGGGGCCGGCGTCGACGTACTCCTCCTCGCCCGACTTCCCGAGCTTCAGCGAGAACTCCCCCTCGATCACGTAGAAGATCTCCTCCTGCTCGTTGTGCGCGTGGTACTGGATCTCCTCGCCCGGCTCGAAGTACCAGACGGTGAGGCGGACCTCCTCGGCCCCGAGCGCGTCGCCGACCCGCCTCACGTTCAGGTCCGGCGGCACCCCCTCTACCTCCGAGAGATCGGTCTCCGTGACGTCGTCCAGGTGCATCACTTCGTAGTCTACCATGTCAGCCGTCCGGTCTCGGCCCAGGGGGAAAAGCGTAGTGCAGGCAGGCTCCGAGGTGGATCAGCCGCCGTCGAGTACCTCGCGCCGGAGCCGCGGGAGCGCGTCGACGACGTCCACCCGGAAGTCGTACTCGGCCCGGTCGGAGACGGTGGTCGAGTCGAGGTTCACGACGACGAGCGTCGCCCCCTTGCCCGCCGCGGTCCGGGGGAACGAGGCGGCCGGCTCGACGGTGAGCGAGGAGCCGACGACGAGGAACGCGTCCGCGCCCTCCGCGAGCGCCTGCGAGCGGTAGAGCGCGTACTCGGGGAGCTGTTCGCCGAACAGCACGGTGTCGGGCTTGAGCGTCCCGTCGCAGGAGGGGCAGGTCGGCGGGGCCGGACCGCCCTCACGGACCGACTCGAAGTGTGGCTCGGCGTCGTAGCGTTTCCGGCAGTCGGTACAGACCACGCGTCCGCCGTTGCCGTGTATCTCTACGACCTCCTCGCTCCCCGCCCGCTGGTGAAGCCCGTCGATGTTCTGCGTGATGACGGCGTCGAGGTGCCCCTCGCGTTCGAGGTCGGCGAGCACCTCGTGGGCGGAGTTCGGCTCGACCCCGTCGCCGAAGACGGCGTCGACCATGCCGATGCGGTCGCGCCAGAACCCCTCTGGGTCGGACTCGAACCGGGAGATGTGGAAGTCCATCGGGTCGTACTGATCCCAGATGCCGCCCTCGCTCCGGAAGTCGGGGATACCCGAGGGGGTCGACACCCCCGCACCGGTCATCGCGACGACCGAGTCCGCGTCGCGGATCGCCCCCGCGGCGAAGCGGAGTTCGGTCTCGTCCATGTGAACGCACAGCACGTCGAGGCGCAAAAGCCTCGCGCCTGCAGCGAGGCCGCCGTGTGACACCGTGTCGTTCTCGGAGAAGACACTTGTATCGGACCGCCGGGGTCGACCGTGTGAGCGAGGAGCTCGACGCGGGGACACTCCGGCGAATGGCCGACCTCGTCCATCCCACGTGGACGGTCACGGCTGCCACGCCAGTGGAACGAGGGTTCTGTCGGGTCTACCGACTGGCCGTGGAAGGCAACGGGGAGTCCCAGGAGTGTTTCCTGAAGGCGGCACCGGCGGAGACCGAGGCGGGCGTCGGGGCGGACGCCCGCATCCTGGCCGTCCTCGACCGGCACACCTCCATCCCGGTTCCGGAGGTACTGGGTGTCGTCGACGACCACCCCGAGGTGCCGTCGCCGTTCTACCTCATGACCCCGATGCCCGGGGACGAACTCCCCTACGAGCGGGTCGGCTGGCTCCCCGACGAGGCCCTGGAAACCCTCGCACGGGACGTCGGTGTCCACCTGGGTGAGCTCCACCGGATCGATGCCGTCGACTCGTTCGGGTACGTCGACCGCGATCCGACGGGAACGCTCGACGGTGGTCGTCCCTCGGGGGCGGTCGCGGAGCTGACGGTCAGAGACGGGATCGACTCGTGGCCAGCGTACCTCGGGCGGTACGTCGAGCGTGAACTGGAGCGACACGCCGACTCCCGGTTCGTCGAGCTCACGCCACGGATCGAGGCGTGGTTCGACGAGCGGATCGGCCGGCTCGACGGGCCGTTCACCCCGGTCCTCGGCCGCAACGATCACGGGCTCCACAACCTCCTGGTCGACCCCGACAGCGGGAGCGTCACCGCGATGCTCGACTGGGCGTACACGCTCGCCGTCCCCCCGTCGTTCGACTTCGCGTTCGCGGTGTATCTCTTCGGCGGGGCGTTCCTGTCCGCGCTGCCCGGCGTCACCGACCGCCGAGCCCTCGTGCGGGACGCGATGCGCACCGGCTATCGCGCTACCGCTCCCGAACTCGCCGAGACGGTCGCGACCGGTCGCTCAGCCTACGAGGCGCTGGCGATGGTCCGTGTGATGAACGACTTCGACAGGCTGGCATCGAGGCTCCCCGACGGAACCGAGAACGACGTCGCCGACGGACTGCGAGCGGACGCCGAAACCGTACTCGAAAACGACGGTCGCTGAGCCCGGGGCGGATCACCGGGCCAGCCGTGCGAGGAGGAACGGCTTGCCCGAGCCGTCGTCTGCGAGTTCGTCGCGCCGGTGCCAGGTGTCGAGCACCTCGAACCCGTTCCGATCGAGATCCTCGCGGGTCGTATCCAGGCCGGCGAACTCCCACCGCATCTCCACGCCGCTCCCGAGCCAGTCGGGGTTCTCGCCGACCCACTCGTCGTCGCCCTCTGTCAGGAGGAGGAGTCCACCCGGCGAGAGGACGCGCGCGAACCCCTCCACGACCGTCGCGTGCTCGGCGAGCGGGACGTGGATGAGCGAGTGCAGCGCCGTGATGGCGTCGAACGCGTTCGGGGAGAAGGGAAGCGACGTCATGTCCCCCCGAACGAGCGCCGCGCCGGGGGCGTTCTCGGCCGCCAGTCGGAGCTGCTCGCCGGAGAAGTCCAGTCCGATCGTCTCGACGGTTCCGGCGAGCGCCGTGAGGACCGGCGTCCCCTGCCCGCACCCGGCGTCGAGGACGCGAGCCCCCTCGGGGAGCGGCTCGACGAGCCGGTCCAGTTCGACGAGTCCCGGCGAGCGCTCGGCGGCGTAGGTCTCGGCGAGTTCGTCGTAGGCCCGTCGGACCGCGTCGCGATCGGTCACGGTGGGAGGTGTCGCGACCGGAACAAGTGTCTTTCCCGGCCGCGAGGGAGCCTCACAGGGATCGGTCGAGCTTCAGCCGTCGGGCCTCGAATCCCCGACGCTCGTAGAACGACCGTGCACGGTCGTTCTCGGCGTTCACCGAGAGGCCGACCCGCTCGCAGTCCCGCTCCTCGCCCCACTCGGTGGCCCGGTCGAGCAGCGCGTCGGCCACCCCCTCGCCGCGGGCCTCGGGGACGACGTAGAGTTCGCCGATCCGCAACGTCCGGCCGCGGTCGAACACCGGCGGCGGCGAGGAGACCGAGGCGCGGACGTAGCCGAGCCACCCCTCCTGCACCGCGATCCACACCCGGCAGTCCTCGTCCCTCAACTGCTCGTGTCGGTAGCTGAGCCCGTGTTCCCGGGCGGTCCCCTCGTCGACGAGTTCGTTGTAGTCGTCGACGTCGGCCATCTCCCGGGCGAACGGCAACCAGAGCTCCTCGACTAGCCGTTCGACCTCCGACTCGTCCTCGCGAAGGGGGCGCACCCGGGCGTCCATGCCGGGAGAGCGCGTCCCCGACTCAAAGCTCCGGCGGACCCGATCGACGCCTCACGACGTCCCATCGATCCGCCACGAGCCCGTCCGGCGAAGACGGAAGGACCACCCGGCGAAGACGGGATGTTTGCCCGGCGAAGACTTATTCTCGCGCGTGCGCCGATGCGAGCCATGGAGGCCCGCGAACCGGCCCGGGGAGGCGGCAGCGGATGAGCACGTTCGTCCTCGTCCACGGGGCGTACCACGGCGCGTGGTGCTGGTACAGGGTACGGCCGGAACTGGAGTCCCGCGGCCACGAGGTCGTGACGTTCGACCTGCCGGCCCACGGCGTCGACGAGACCCCCTACGACGAGGCGACCCTGGAGGGGTACGTCGATCGGGTCTGCGAGGCGGTCGGCGAGGCCGACGACTCGCCCGTGCTGGTCGGCCACAGCATGGCGGGGATGCTGATCACGGCGGCCGCGGAGCGCGTCACCTCGGAGATCGAGACGCTGGTCTACCTCACCGCCTACCTGCCGGGCGACGGGGAGTCGATGCTCGACCAGCGCAGCGAGGCATCGCTGGTCACCCAGCACTTCGAAACCGACGAGGACCGCGGCGTGGGGTGGGTCCCCGAAGCGTGGCTCGACGAGGCGTTCTACGCCGACTGTGGCCCCGAGGATCGCGCGCTCGCCCACTCGCTCGTCCGCCCGGAGCCCATCGATCCCATCTCGACGCCCGTGACGGCCACGGCCGAGCGGTTCGGGAGCGTCCGCCGGGTCTACGTCGGCTGCACGGAGGACCGCGCGATAACCCGCGAACAGCAGGAGACGATGCTCGACGAGCACGGGGCAGACCGCGCGCTCACCCTGGAGGCCTCGCACTCGCCGTTCCTCTCGATGCCCGGGGCGACGGTCGACGCGCTGGAGGCGGCCGCCGAGCGGGAGTGAGCGAGTAGGACGACGGGATCGGGGACCGGAAGAGCCGGACGTCCCCGTCCGGAACCTCAGTACGTCGGGATGTTCTCGAGTTCGTCGGGGTTCAGATTCGCCTCGTCGAACGCGTCGCGGGCGATGACGCGCTTGTGGACCTCGTCGGCCCCGTCGACGATGCGGAACGCGCGGACGGACTTGTAGAAGTCCGACAGCGGCAGGTGCTCGGAGATGCCCGCCCCGCCGGTACACTGGATGGCGAGGTCGATGGCCTCCTGGGTGGTGTTCGCGGCGAACACCTTGCACATCGAGACGGGGATGCGCGCCTCCTCGCCCTCGGTGATCTCGCGGGCGGCGTGGCGGACCATCGTCCGGGTGGCGTGCAGCCGGGTCTCCATGTCCGCGATGGCGTAGCGCTGGGACTGCTTGTCCGAGAGCTTCGTGCCGAACGCCTCGCGGTCGTCCATGTACGTCTTGGCGATGTTCAGCGCGCGGGTGGCCATTCCGGTGTAGCGCATACAGTGGGTGAGCCGGGCGGGGCCGAGCCGCTGCTGGGCGTGGGTGAACCCCTCGTCGAGTTCACCCAGGAGGTTCTCCTCGGGGATCCGCACGTCGTCGTAGCGGATCTCGGCGTGGCTGGAGTGGACGAGCGAGGGGCCGAGGTGTGGCGTCGGCTCGACGATCTCCACGCCCTCCGTGTCCGCCGGGACGAGGAAGAGCGACGTGCCCGTGTAGGGGTGGGCGTCCATGTCCGTGCGGGCCATCACGATGAGGAAGTCCGCCTCGTCGCCCTGCGTGGTCCACCACTTGTGGCCGTCGATGACCCACTCGTCGCCGTCCTTCTCCGCCCGCGTCTTCATCATCTTCGGGTCCGATCCCGCGCCGTCGCGGGGTTCGGTCATCGAGAAGCCCGAACTGACGTCGCCGGCGACCAGCGGATCGAGGTACTCCGACTTCTGCTCCTCGGTCCCGACGAGTTCGATGGTGTGCATGTTCCCCTCGTCGGGCGCGTCGACGCGCATCGCGGTCGCGCCGAGCAGCGACCGCCCGGCCTCCTCGAACAGCGGGAGGACGTCCGCGAACTCGTGGCCCATCCCCCCGTGTGCCTCGCCGATCTGCGGGCAGTAGAGGTCGCGTTCGCGGGCCTGCTCGCGGAGGTCGTCGATGGTCGAACGGGGGACCCGCTCCGCGCCGAGATACTCCCGCTCGGTGGGGATGACCACCTCGTCCATGAACTCGCGGGCGCGCGAGGCCAGTTCCCGTGCCGTCTCGGAGTCGTGGTACTCCATGTCCTGCGTGTCTCCGTACAGCAATGTAAAATAACCGCCGGCGAAGGTCACGGGGAGCCGACAGGAACCCCCAACTATTCGTGGTGGCGCGGGGAATCCCACCTTACAATGTTAGGAGGCTCGCCATGACCGAACGGAGCGAGGAGTACTTCCGGCGGATCGTCGACGTCGACGCGCTCGAGGAGTACCTGGAGGACGAGCTCGACCCCGTCGAGGAGTACGACGTCCGTCGCCACCAGGAGGGCCACTCGAACGAGACGCTGTTCGTCACCTGGGGCGACCTCGAACTCGTCGTGAGGAGACCGCCGCCGGGCGAGACGGCCGAGACGGCACACGACGTGCTCCGCGAGTTCCGCGTGATCGACGCGCTCCAGGACACCGAGGTACGGGTTCCCCGGACCGTGCTCGCCAGCGACGACCACGACGTGATGGGCAGTGACTTCTACGTCATGGAGCGCGAGGAGGGCGACGTCCTCCGGGAGGCCGAACCCGAGCGGTTCCGGAACCCCGACGCCCGACGGGCCATCGGCGAGGAGCTCGTCGACGGGCTCACCGAGATACACCAGGTGGACTACGAGGCCGTCGGGCTGGAGGAGGGCGACTTCGGCTACCCGCCGGGGTTCACCGAACGGCAGGTCAGACGCTGGTCAGAACAGCTGGAGTGGGCCTTCGAGGTCACCGAGGCGGAGCGCGAGGTACCGGTGCTCCACGAGGTCCGCGAGTGGCTCGAATCGAACACTCCCGAGGATCCCCCCTCGACGCTGGTCCACGGCGACTACAAGCTCGACAACGTGATGTTCGGGCCCGGCGACGAGCCCGAGATCGTCGCGATCTTCGACTGGGAGATGTCGACCCTGGGCGATCCATTCACCGACCTCGGGTGGATGCTGTCGTACTGGTGGGACGCGAAGGACCCCGACCCGCCCGAGGGGAGCCGCACGCTGAACGCGACGTTCATGGCGGGCGAGGACTACCTCACCCGGCGCGAACTCGTCGACCGCTACGAGGCGGAGACGGGATTCGAGTTCGAGAACGAGCGGTTCTACCGGGCGCTCGCGGTGTACAAGCTCGCCGGGCTCGGCGAGATGTTCTTCCGCCGGCACCTGGAGGGCAACGCCGACGACCCGATGTACCCCAAGATGGAGCAGGGCGTCCCGTCGATGGCCGACCGCGCGAAGCGGATCATCGAGGGCGAGGAGCCGCTGTAGCGGACAGGGACCACCGACACCGGCCGCTGTGCGTCGCTTCTCGCCCGGGAACCAGCGTACGCCGAGCCCGTGTACGCCGAACCGGTCGATCCGGTTCCGGAAGCACAAACCCTCGACTGCGATATAGAATCGGCGGTCGGGTCCCCGAAGCTATAACGCCCGTCGCCACGCCGTCCCCGTATGCGCGCAGCCGCGTTCACGGAACTCGTCGGGCCGGACGGCGTCGAGGTAATCGAGCGGGACGACCCCTCTGCCGGGGAGGGGGAGGCCGTCGTCGACGTGCGGGCCTGCTCGATCAACCACCACGACCTCTGGATACTCGAGGGCGACTCCGCGATGGTCGGAGAGGACGTCCTCCCGTTCGTCTCCGGGCTCGACGTCGCGGGCGTGGTGAGCGAGGCGGGGTCCGGAACCGACGTCGAGGAGGGCGACCGGGTCGTCCTCTGTCCGAACGAGACCTGCGGGACCTGCCGGTACTGCCGGGAGGGACCCGAGAACCTCTGTGAGCAGTTCTCGCTCTACCACGGCGGGCTGGCCGAGCGGGCGACCGTCGAGGCCTCGCGGCTGGTCCCGCTCCCCGAGTCGGTGTCGTTCGCCGAGGCCTCGGCGCTCCCGACGGCCTACCTGACGGCGTGGCACATGATGCGGAAGGCCGACGTCGGTGCCGGCGACCTGGTGTTCGTCCCCGGCGCGACGGGGGGCGTGGGCGTCGCCTGCGTCCAGCTCGTCGACCTCGTCGGGGCGGAGTCGATCGGCACGTCGACTTCCGCCGAGAAGCTCGACCGGCTCGCGGGGCTGGGGTGCGATCACCGGATCGAGACGGCCGATCCCGAGGCGATGGTCGAGGCGGTCGGCGAGATCGGCGAGGCGGACGCGACGCTGAACCACCTCGCCGGCGAGTACGTCGAGGTGGGGCTGAAGGCCATGCGACGCGGCGGGACGCAGGTCGTCTGCGGGCGGACGGCGGGGAGAGAGTCGGAGTTCGGTGTCGCACCGTTCTTCCTCGGCCACCAGGAGATCCTCGGGAGCACGATGGGTACCCAGCCGGAACTCGAGACGCTGGTGTCGCTGGTCGCCGACGGGGACCTCGACCCGGTGGTCGGCGGGACCTACCCGCTCGACGCGACCGACGAGGCGTTCCGGACGATGGCGGACCGATCGGTGTTCGGGAAGCTGGTGGTCGAACCGTGACGAGAGGACGGGCTTAAATCACGGGCCGACGTGGGGGTGCTATGGCAGTCGCGGTCCCGCCGTGGGTGTGGCAGGCGGGCCTCCTCGTCTCGGCGCTGGTCGGCCTGGTCGTCCTCGTCAGCCTCGCCCGGCCGAACGGGCGGTGGGGGCGAGCCCTCCGTCGACGGTTCGTCCTCGGGGTCCCGTGGGGGACCCTCCTGGTCGTGGGCTTCGTCCTCTCGGTCTACCTCCTCCTCCAGGGCGGGTGGGAGCACTGGTACCGGCCGGTCGTCATCCCGTTCCGGGCGTGGTCGTATCTCTACCCGCTTGGCATACTCACGGCGGGCTTCTCACACACCGGACAGAGCCACCTCGTGGGGAACCTCCTCGCCACCCTCGCGTTCGGCACGCTGGCGGAGTACGCCTGGGGACACTTTCCGACCGAGCGGGGCTCGGCGACGTTCGCCTCGCTCCGGACGAACCCGTTCGCCCGCGTGGGCGCTTTCGTGCTCGCCTCGCTCGCCGTCGGGGTGTTCACCTCGGCGTTCTCGCTGGGGCCGGTCATCGGCTTCTCGGGGGTGGTGTTCGCCTACGCCGGGTTCGCGCTGGTCCGCTACCCGCTCGGGACGCTCGTGGCGCTGCTCGCGAGCGGGTTCGTCAGCCTCCTCTACCGGGCGCTACAGAGCCCGACACTGGTCAGGAGGGCACAGCCGAGCTTCTCCTCGCCCTGGTGGGCGGACGTCGCCATCCAGGGCCACGCCGTCGGGCTGTTCGTCGGCGTGCTCCTGGCGGCGCTGCTGGTCCGTCGTCGGGGGATCAGACCGGACCCCGCCCACCTGTTCGTCGCGGCGCTGCTGTTCGCGATCGACCAGGGCCTGTGGGCGGTGTACACCTTCCTCGGTGGGAGTCGGTACGAACTGTTCCGGGCCGGGGGGCTGGCACTCGTGATGCTACTCGCGGGACTGGTCGCGGCCGCACCGACCGCCTCCACCCGGACGCTCCTCGCCCGTATCGACCTCCGGAGCCACGAGGCGGCCCTGGGGCTGACGCTGGCCGTGCTGGTCGCGCTCTCGGTCGCCGCGGTGCCGTACAACACGCTCGCGCCGAGAGCCGGGGACGAGGCCATCGAAGGGAACCCCGGTGTCGAGGTGCGCGACTACGACGTCTACTACGCCGAGGGGGTGACCAACCAGCTCGTCTCCGTCATCGACATCCCGGGCATCAACACCTCGGTGCGGGCCAGCGGTGCCATCGTGGTGAGCGAGGACCGGGGCATCTGGTGGACGGCGGTCAGCCGCTCGCAGCTCGCGTTCGCGGGCGAGCGGCGGATCCGCCTCGGCGGGGTCGGCTGGCGAGAGTCCGTCGTCGTCAACCGGACCGGCTGGTCGGTCGCGGGTGCGGGTGCGACGTACAAGATCCGTCTCCACCGGGTCGGCGAACCCCCGGAGCTGGCGTGGACGGCGGACCCGGCCACCGCCGAGCCGATCGTCGCCGGGCGGAACGTCACCGTCTACCCCGTCAGGGACGGCTTCGGCCTCCTCGTGAGCCGGGGGAACGTCACCCTGGGTCGCGCGCCGATACCGGCGGCCAACGGGACGGTCGAGACGGGCGGGTTGACGTTCACCAACCGGGAGGGGAAGCTGTTCGCCGCGGCGAACGGGACGCGAGTGAGGGTCGCACAGCGCGAGACCTACGGGCCGGAGGCCCAGGAGTAGCTCCCGTCTTACGCGACGGGGATCGGGAGGATGGACGCACGGATTCGGGCACCGAGGGTCACTGCCACGTGATGTACGTGAGAACCCCGATGGCGACGGTCTCGAGGACCTGGAGGAGCATCATGACCTGGACGGCCAGCGACGGCATCGCCGGGGCGTTGAAGTAGAAGTAGAGCGCGACGGCGTTCTCGGCCAGCAGGAGGACTGCGAAGACGATCGATCCGAGGGTGAGGGGGGCGCGGATCTCGCGGTACGTCCCCACCCATATCCTGAGCAGGAGGAGTAGCATGAGGACGTTGAGTGCGGCCGCGATCCTGGCCGCGTCTAACGCGAGGCTCATGGCGTCGAACCTCCGAACTCGGGGCGTGGCGGTGCTCGGCTGTCGTGTCGATCGTGATTCATATCAGTCCTCCACCTGTGAGATGATCTCCTCGACGGTGTCCCAGTGGGACCGGGACCGCTCGCTCGGCAGGTACACCGTTCCGTAGTCCGCGTCACCGCTCGTGACGATGCCGTTCCGTTCGAGCACGTCGAGGTGGTGACGGACCGTGTTGTACGCCAGATCGAGGTCCTCGGCCAGCTGGTTGGCGTTCCGCGGCCGTGCGTCGAGCGCCCGGATGATGCGGGCACGGTTAGGTCCTCCTCGGGTTCCGGCGAGGGCCTGCCAGAGGACCGTCTCCATGATACCCCGAATATTCAGCCACGGGAGAAGAATCCACCGAGACGGATTCGGGTCGCCACGGGTTCCCCTCTCGGCCGTTCGACCGGTCGGTCCCCCCCGAGCACGACCGCGGGGGCGGACCGATCTCTCCACCGGCCCCACCTCGCCGGGGCGGCCCTCGGCGGGGAGCGCGAACGTCTCCCTGGATCCGTTACTCACGTGAACACGTCGGCAGATGACGGTAAAAACGGTTTCGACCGCTCGCCAGAAAACGGGGTTCTAGAGGCTTCTACCACGCATCTTCGGGACTCTAACGGGAGATTCTAGCCTCAGTTCCCAAAGTCGTTATTCGGTGAACGGACCCAGAGGAGACCGGATGACGAAAGATCCATCAGACACCACTCGACGACGGATCCTGCTGGGTATCGGAGCCGGAGCGGCCGTCGGCCTCGCCGGCTGTTCCGGAGGCGGCCCCGACGCCGACGGCGGTGGCGGTGACACCGGGACGCCCACCGAGGCGCCGACGTCGACCCCGACCGCCGAGCCGACCGAGACGGCGATGGAGACGGACACCGAGACGGAGACGGCGACCCCGGCCGGCAGCGCGAACGTCCGTGTCGCCCACATGTCGCCGAACGCCCCGAACGTCGACATCTACGTCGACGGCTCCGCCGTCCTCGAGGACGTCCCCTTCGGTGCCGTGAGCCAGTACCTCGAGGTTCCCACTGGGGAGCGGGAGGTAGAGATCACCGCCGCCGGGGACCCCGACACGTCGGTCTTCTCGGGCGCGGTCCCCGTCGCCGCGGACACGGACTACACGATCGCCGCCGTCGGCGAGATCGGCGACATGGCCGACCAGCCGTTCGAGCCGCTCGTCCTCGAGGACGACAACTCGGGCCCGGGAAGCGACACCGCCCGGGTGCGACTGGTCCACGCCTCGCCGGACGCACCGGCGGTCGACGTAACGCTCGCCTCGAACGGTGACGCCCTGTACGACGGGGTCGCGTACGGCGAGTCCGGCTACGTCGAAGTCCCCGCTGGCGACTACACCCTCCAGGTCCGCGGCGACACGGAGAGCAACGACGGCGACGTGGCCGCGGAGTTCGATATCAGCCTCGCCGGTGGCCAGGTCTACACCGCGTTCGCCGCTGGCTACCTCACTCCGGACGACGAACCCGCCGACACACCCTTCGATCTCGTCGTCGCACAGGACACCGGTGGGATGGCGGACGGTGGCATGGCCAGCCTCCGCGTCGCGCACATGTCGCCGAACGCCCCGAACGTCGACGTCTACGTCGACGGCTCCGCCGTCCTCGAGGACGTCCCATTCGGTGCCGTGAGCGACTACCTCGACCTCTCGGCCGACACGCACACGGTCGAGATCACCGCCGCCGGGGACCCCGACACGTCGGTCTTCTCGGGCGACGTGTCGCTCGAGGCCGAGCAGGCGTACACGGTCGCCGCCGTCGGCGAGCTCGGCGACATGGCCGACCAGCCGTTCGAGCCGCTCGTCCTCACGGACGACAACTCGGATCCGGGAAGCGACACGGCCAGGCTCCGTGTGGTCCACGCCTCGCCCGACGCTCCCGCGGTCGACGTGACGGTCGCCGCATCCGGGGATGCCCTGTTCGATGGGGTCGCGTACGGCGAGTCCGGCTACGTCGAGGTCCCCGCCGGGGACTACACCGTTCAGGTTCGCGGTGATACGGAGGGCAACGACGGGGACGTGGCCGCGGAGTTCGACGTCAGTCTCGCGGGCGAGCAGGTCTACACCGCGTTCGCGGCGGGTTACCTCACCCCCGACGACGAACCCGCCGACACCCCCTTCGACCTCGTCGTCGCGCAGGACACCGGCGGGATGTCCGGATAGTCGATCGCCGAGCTACGAGACACGAGCGATGGAGTCCGCCGTGACGAACCGCTCCGTTCCGCTCACGAGCCGTTTCGGACGGGAGGTCCGGGCGCTGGAGAGAGGGTAGCGTTCCACCGCGGGCCCGTTCAGCCCCAGGCGATCCGGTAGACCTCGACGTCGATGACCTCGGCGTCGGCCTCGTGGAAGTCGAACTGTCTCGGGAGGTCGAGCTCGGCGGAGAAGGCGTGTGTGACCTCGCCGCCCTCGTCGGCGGCGAACGCCTCGACGAACTCGCGGCTCCCCTCGTTGTGGACGGAGTAGGAGACGCCCGCCAGCCGCGCGGCCGTCGCGAGGAACGCCCGGTCGGCGTGCTCGTTCCCCCGTTGAGCGCCGAACGGCGGGTTCATCAGCACGGTGACGTCCTCGCGGGAGGGGGGACACAGCGGCGCGTCGGTCGCGTCGGCGCGGATCCACTCGATGTCCGCACGCGCGCCGACGCGCCGCTCGTTTCGCCTCGCGGTCGCCAGCGGCGCGGGGTCGATCTCGACGCCGACCGCGCGGGCGGGACCCCGGAGGGCCGCCCCGAGCGTCAGCATTCCCGTCCCCGCGCCCAGGTCGAGGACCGTCCGGCCCTCGACGTCGTCCTGGAGGTCGGCGAGGTGGACGATGTGCGCCGCGAGGTCGGGGGGCGTGTGGTACTGTTCGAGGGGGGCTTTCGGGTCGTCGAACCCCGCGACGACGCCGAGTTCCTGTGCCAGTCGCCGCCGCGTCTCGGTCACGCCCGACCGCCACCGTGTCGCCACGAGGGCCCCGCCTCGCGGGTGCTCGCACGCCTCGATGCGCCGCCCCTCCGGCGCGGAACGGAGCCGCGCCACGTGCCGTTCGGTCTCACGAGCGACGCATTTCTCTCGGACATACAAAGACCTTATTAATACCCTGTAGTAATTTCCGGAGCCGCACCGTCCGGGCTCCCGTCGAACGCGAGCGTCTCGACCCGACGGACGAACGGTGTCCAATCGGCCGCCACCGCCCGTAATCGAGCGAGGAATTAACACTCGCGGGTGGGACGTTCCGACATGGACTGCCCACGGTGTGGGGAGCGACTCGACCGCTACCGACAGGGCGACCGCGAGGCCTCCTCGTGTCCCGGATGTGGGTGGGCCGGCGTCTCCGCCGACCACCACGGGGAGATCCGGATACCGGAGACGTGGAGCGAGGCGCTCAGACGGTTCCACCGGGGCGACCGACGGGAACTCGGTGCGGAGCGGCTCGCCGAGACGGCGGCCGCGATGGACGGCCGCCGGTCGAACGGGGACGGCGACCGGGCCAACTGAGCGAGGCGCCGGACGGGATCGTCGATCGAGAACGGCGCGGACTCCCACCGACGGGGGGACACGTACGTGCACCACGAGTCGACGGACGGTCGGTTGTCGGATCGGCCGAGCGTCGTGGTGCCGGCGCTCTCGGCTGTGGCGTCGAAAGAATCGTGGTTTCTGGTCCGCTCATACGGTCGGGCGTAGTCCTTCACCGATGATCGCTGACGGAGTTCTGCGATCGCCGGTAGATCGTCACGCCCGACCGTATCAGTCCTCGGCCGACGGCGCTTCGACCGCCGCGTCGGCCTCGGCTTCCGGGGTGCCCTCGGCCTCCTCGGTCCGGGAGGCGACGAGCGCGCCGCGGGCGACCGAGTACATCGGCTCCTCGGCGCGGCGGACCTCGCTGATCGAGAAGGGGACCGTGGCGTCGTCGAGTCGATCCTGGAAGAGATCGGCGAACCCCTCCGGCGAGGACGTGCCGCCGGTGACGACGACGGGGACGTCGAGGTCCTCCTCGACGTCCTCCTCGTTGACCTCCGCGATGACGTTCTCGATGACGTAGTCGAGCAGGTTGTCGTAGTAGATGCTGAGCGCACCCTCGATCCCGCCGACGTCGGTCGTGAAGTCGAGCCCGAAGTCGTCCTCCTTGGTGGCCGTGACCTTGTCGACGCTCGTCCCGGTCGCGCGGGCGGCCTGCTCGTCGATCCAGTCGCCCCCGCGGGCGATGGAGAACGTCATGACCGGCACCGCGTAGTACGCCAGGCAGACGTTGGTCATGCCCGCGCCGAACGAGACGCCCAGTCCGGTGAAGTTCGAGTCGGCCAGCTCGGAGTAGATGACCGCCATCCCCTCGTTGATGGGCTCGGGGTCGTACCCCATGTCCCCGAGCAGTGACTCCAGGGTCTTCTGGTGGTAGAGGGTGTTGAGGTCGGAGTCGATCGGGTCGGCGGGTGTCGAGAAGAACAGCCGCTCGCGCGGGCGCTCGGGGTCGCCGACGACCTGTTCGAGGATGAGCTTGATCATCGGGATCGCCGAGCTCTCGTCGCTCGAGAGGATCCCGTGACTCATCGGTCGACGGGTCTCCTGTTTGAAGATGTTCGCGAAGTTCAGTGCGTCGTCACCGACGACGTACACCGAGTCGTCCTTGCGGATATGTAGGACCTCGCTCCGGGAGAGCATCTCCTCGGCCATGTCCGAGTACTCGATCTCCACGAAGGAGTTGCGCTGCTGTACGAACACCGTCTCGTTGCCGTCCTGCTCGGCCGAGATGATGTTCATCGTGCCGACGTCGATGCCTCGAGCCATGTCTGACGATCGTCGTACGGAACAAATACTACTTGTCCCAATTCAAATTATGAGCTAAAGAAAGACACGTAGCGTCGCTATTCGGTGAAAACCCCGCGAAGAATCCACCGTTCGCCCGGCCCGCCTACCGGGAGCCGTCCATCCCGAGCACGCCCCGGATCCGGGCGACGATCCCTCCCTCCCGGGTGGCGAGCTCCTCCGCGCGCTGCTGCTCGCGGAGCTCCTTGAGCGCGGAGGCCTGGCCGTCGACGCCACCCTCCGAGCGGGCGCTCCGATCGACGTCGCCCTTCATCGCCTTCAGTCCCTGGATGGAGTCGTCGATGCCGGTCCCGCGGACGCGCTTCGCCTCCACGCCGTCGAACCCCTTCCGGTCGAGCTCCTCGACGCCGTCGGTGTTGAGGTTCAGTCGCTTGGTCTCGGTCTTTCGGACTCCGCCCCAGGAGAGGTCGGCGGCCGCCGTCGCCTCGTCGATGTCACGCCGGACCTGCTCGTCGGTGACCTCCGGACCGCCGTCCGCGTCCTCCGTTTCGGTCGCGACGACGGGGCCGTTCGCCCGCTCGACGTGATAACTCACGAGCGCCGCGCCCGCCGCGGCGACGACCGCGATCAGCCCCACGGCGTAGACGGTCGCACCGGCCGCGCTGTAGTCCGCCCCCGAGGTGACGTTCCACTCGTAGGGATAGGCGTAGACGAAGAACCCCACGGCACCGAGACAGACCGCGCCCCCCGCCGCGGCCCCGTAGAGCGCCCGCCGGTCGACGGGTAGCAGCACGACCGTCCCGAGGAGTAGTCCCGGGAGCCCGAGCGCCCCGGCGACGAACGCCACCTCGCGGATCCACCAGACCCGGCCGTCGAACAGCCCCCGCTCGACTACAAATAGCACCAGCCCGCTCAGCCCCATCGCGACGCCCGCGAAGAACAGGCCGAAGCCGAGGTAGACGTCGACGCGACGGTCGGGCTCGCCGAGGTGTTCGCTGTACCACGCGACGAGGAACGGCTCTCCTTCCGGGGGCATCTGCTCACGATTCCAGTTCGAGTAAATTAGTCCTTCGTCCGTTTTCGAGCGCGGATCGCCGGTCTCTACGAGGAAAGAGCGCCAGCGCGCGCCCGTTACCAGGTGCCGTGGAACGTGTCGAACGAGAGGTTCTCCAGGGGCTCCTCGCCGACGGCGATCCGGTACTCGCCGGGCGTGAGCATCGGCTTCTTGAACTGCGGGCCGTCGTCGGTCGTGATCCGGGGACAGCCGGTGTTGACGTAGGCGTCCATCCCGAAGTTCGTCAGTCGGTCGGGCGTGATCTCGTCCATCGTGAGCAGGTAGGCGTCGTCGTTCGAGTCGACGATCTCCTCGGCGACGTCCCAGCGGCCCTGGCCGATCTTCGTACAGAAGATCACGCCCCAGGTCTCGGCGTCCATCGCGCGGTGGACCGCACCGTAGCGCTGTTTGAGGAACTTCTCCGTGTCCGCGACCGTGACGACGTTGTTCACGGGGTCGGCGATCACGACCTTCTTCTCGGGGTGTTCCATCGCCAGCCCGAGCGGGTGGAACTTCCCGCCGCCGACGTAGAGCACCTGGTCGGCGTCGACCTCGGCGCTGGCGTAGTTACAACCGAGCACCTGTCCCTCGTGGGTGAGCCGCTCGTCGCCCCGCCTCGTGTGGACCGTGTAGCCCCGCTCCTCGAGCCAGGCGCGCATCTCGTCGAACTTGTTCATGTGCTGGGCGGTCGTCACCAGCCCCACGTCGGGATCCGCCCCGGGATCGGCGAGTTCGGCCAGCGACTCCTCCATGATCGGCGTGACCTCGACGTTCGAGAACAGCGGGACGTAGATGATCTTCTCCGACTCCTTCATCGGGGAGTGGCCGAAGTGGACGAACACGTCCGTCCGGCGCATCAGGTAGGTGTCCAGATCACACGCCCCGTAACAGGGCTGGCCGGAGATCAGCACGTTCACGTCCTCGCCGAGCAGGTCGCGCAGGTCGTCGGCGACCGCGGGGCCGCGGCGTTTGAGCCCCTCGGGGAACTGCAGGCCGACGGTCGAGGCGTCGCGCTCCTCGACCGCCTCGACGATGCGGTCGAGTTCGTAGTCCCACGTCCGCTCGTGTTTGAGCGACATCCCCGTCCGGGTGAGGTCGCCCTCCCTGTCGCCCTCGGCGGGCGTCTCGTGGCTCATTGGGTCGCGATAGCGCCGCGCCGCGTAAAACGTGCGTGCTTCGCGCCGACCGACCGAATGGGAGTCGGCCCGCAACCGGTCGGACGGGCGGTTCGGGAGCCCGTTCGGGTTCGGGAGCGGTAGCGGACGCCCCCGCCAGAACGCTCATGTTCCGCCGTCGAGACGTCCGTCCGATGGAGGGGCGACGGGACACCGGGGGGCCGACGCGACGGTCCGGGGACCGCGACGCGCCACCGGTCGACGGCTCGGTCGACACGGCCCCCCGGACCGGCGGAGCGGAGGGTGGAGAGAGGGACCACATCGAGGTACTCTCCGGTCGCACACGGCTGCTCTGGGCGCTCGCGGTGGGGCTCTACGGCGTCGGTGACCTCCTCACCACCGTCGTCGGCGTTTCGAGCGGGCGAGCCGTGGAGGCCGGGCCGGTCGCCGCGGGACTCGTCGATATGTACGGTCTCGGGGCCGTCTTCCCGCTCAAACTCGGCTCGCTCCTCGCGTTCTACGTCCTCTGGCGTCTGGTACCGGATCCCCACGCCGCGGGCGTCCCGCTCGGACTGGTGTTGACGGGCGCGCTGCTCACTAGCTGGAACGCGCTCGTCGTCCTCGGCGGTGCCCCCTCGGTTCCCTGAACCGGACCCGCTAGCCGGAATACTCTTTTCAGCGGGCAGACACCGGGATGGTATGGATCGCCGAGCCTTTCTGGCCCTCCTGACCGGAGCGGGTGCGGCGCTCGCGGGGTGTAACCAGCCCAGCGAGACCCCCACCACGACCCCGACGCGAGCCGCGACCGACAGCCCCACCGAGACGGGGACGCCACCGACGGAGACGACGACCGCGACCGAAGGACCGACCGACACCGCGACCGGAACGGCCACCGAGGAACCGACGTCGGAGCCGACCGACACGGCGACGGGGGCCGAGCGGGCGACCCGGGCGATCGAGGCGGCCACGGCGGCGCTCGGCGAGACCGTCGACGCCTACGAGGCGGCGGCGAACGGCGGCGGTGACGTCACCCTCCTGTCGGTCGACGTCACCGTCCCGTTCACGACCGACCGGCTCTCCGATCCGCTCACCCGGGCCGAGGAGGCGATCGCCCGGGCGGAGGGGTCCGCGACGGGCGACCAGACGGAGACGGTGGAACGGCTCCGCCGTGCGGCGACCTGGCTCCGCAACCTCGGCGAGGCGCAGGCCGCCGCGACCGGGGCGCTCGAGACCTACGTTACGGCCCGGGACGCGATCTACGCCGGCGAGGCGGCGGCGGCCGCGTCGGCCGCGGACGACCTCGAACCGCTCGTCGATCCCGTCGAGAGCGGACTCGACGCCGCCACCGAGTCCATCGCGGCCGAGGATGCGGCGGTCGTCCCGGGCGTCACGGCGGAGCTGTTCGAGGAGAAGAACGCCCAGCTCCGCGCCGCCGCCCGGACCTTCCGGGTCGTCGTCGAGGAGGCCGAACGCACGGCGGCGGCCGTGGCCTCTTTCGTGGCCGGCGTCGCCGACTACGAGGAGCGCCAGTTCGGGCAGGCACGTCGGCACTTCCGGGCGGCGAAGGGGAGCCTGTCGAACGCGAGCGCGGCGCTCTACGCCCCCGACGTCTCCGCCTCCGTGGTGGGCGAGCGGACGACGGACCTGGCCTGCGCGGCGGAGCACCTCGCGGCCGCCGCGGACGACCTGCAGACCTCCGCCGACGCGGGCTCGGAGGACAACGGCAGCCGGCGCAGGCGGCTCCTCGGCGACGCGAAGGATCGGCTCTCGGGGTGTAACGGCATCTTCGAGGAACTCCCCCTCACCGAACGGACCCGGAATCTGGAGTAGCGTTCCGGACAGGAGCTGGTTATCCGGACTCGGGTACTACTCTCAGTACGACCGTGGGAGTCCGAGCGCCTTCGTCCCGAGGAAGTTCAGCACGAGCTCCTGGGCGATCGGGACGAGGCGGGTCAGCCGGGCCTCGCGCATGTAGCGTTCGACGTCGTACTCCCGGGCGACGCCGAAGCCGCCGTGGGCCTGGACGGCGATGTCGGCGGCCTCGAAGGCGGCCTCGGCGGCGAGGTACTTCGCGGTGTTGGCGTGGACGCCCGCCATCCGGCGATCCGCGCCGTGGATGGCCTCGGTCGCGTTGTAGACGACCTGCTTGGCGGCGGTGGTGTGTGCGAACGCCTCGGCGAGCGGGTGCTGGATGGCCTGATTCTTCCCGATCGGCCGGTCGAACACCTCGCGTTCGTTGGCGTAGTCGACGCCGGCCATGATGGCCGCCTCGGCCAGGCCGATACACTCGGCGGCGATGACGACCCGCTCCTCGTTCAGCCCGTCGAGCACCTGGTAGAACCCCTCGCCCTCCTCGCCGATGAGGTTCTCCGCGGGCACGCGCATGTCCTCGAACCAGAGCTCGTAGGAGTGGACTGCCCCCGACGCAGTTTTGGGGATGGCCTTCATGTCGAAGGTGCCCTGATCGCGCACCTCGTCGAGGTCGACCAGGAGCATCGAGATGCCCTCGGTCCGCTTCTCGACCTCCGATTTGGGGGTGGTGCGGGCCATCAGGACGATGTAGTCGGTCGCGTCGACCCGTGAGATCCAGATCTTCTGGCCATTTACAACGTACTCGTCACCGTCGCGCTCGGCGAACGTCTCGATGGAGGTCGAGTCCGAGCCCGCGTTCGGCTCCGTGAGTCCGAGCGACTGGATGGCGATCTCGCCGCGAGCAAGCTTCGGGAGGAGCTCCTCCTTCATCTCCTCGCTCCCGTAGTTGACGATCGGCGGGACGTTGTAGATGCCGCCGTGGATGGCCTGCGCGGCGGCGAACCCGCCGCCGCTGGCCGCGATCTCCTCCATCATCACGACGACCTCGCTCGTGCTCATCCCGGGGCCGCCGTACTCCTCGGGGACGAGTGCGCCGAGCCACCCTTCCTCGGCCAGCACCTCGACGAACTCGCTCGGGAACTCCTCCTCGCGGTCCTTCTCGCGCCAGTACTCCGGGCCGAACGACTCGCAGATCTCGCGGATGCTCTTCTGGACCAGCCGCTGCTCCTCGGTGAGGTCCACGGTCTCCATCGCCGGAAGTAACGACGGCATCGGTGGTGACGGTTCGAACGACCGCCGAATAAAGCTACGCCTGGGGGGAGACGGCCCCCGGATTCCTTTAAGTGCCTCTGGCGACAAGCTTTCTATACGAGGGAGTTCTGGACGGATCGATCCGCCCGCGAGCCGACGGGTCGAGCCGGTCGAACCGTTCTTACGCCGCGAGTCACAACACCGGGGACATGGGCGACCAGTCCGGGCCCGGGACCGCCGGGGGCGGAGCGGAGGTGCCGGAGGAGGGGGTCGAGCCGCCGGTCCGCGAGCGCGAGGCCCGCGAGGTCAGCGACCGCGCCGGTCACGGGTCGCTCTCGGAGGTGGAGCTCCTTCGGGACGCCGCGGTCAGGCGCTGGGACGTGGTCTCGCCGAGCGCGACCACCATCGGCCGCGCGAGCGACCCCGCGAGCGACGTCTCCGAGTCGATCCGGCGTCTCCACGAGGAGCGCCACCCGGCGATGCAGGGCCACAGCTCCCGGATCCACCGGCTGGACAAGCTCCGGGTGGCCCACGCGCTCTGTAACCACCTCGACCTGACGGGCTGGCAGCGCGACCGCGTCCTCGGGGTGATGGAGGAGCTCGATCTCACCGCATTCGGGAGCCAGCGGGCCATCCCCAAGGTGGCGCTGGTGGTGGTTCGACACGTCGTCGACGTCGAGCGCCGGCGCTACCTGGGGCTGGAGGACGGCGAGTACCTCGCCGGGAAGTCCCCGGACGAACTCGCCGACCTCTACGACGCCTTCCACTCGATCAAGGACGAGCCGTCGTTCGAGCGCCTGCTGGAGGCCCACGACCTCGACAAGACGAGCCTCAACAGACTCAGGAACGTCCTCGTCGAGCGGCTGACCGAGCAGGGCATCGAGGACAGGGCGTTCGGCCGGAACCCCTACCGCGACCCGAACCTCCCGCAGCTTCGAGACCGCGGTCCTGGGAAGGATCCCGACGCTGATCCGGACGACACCGACGACACGGGGTAGGGAGGCACGGCCCCGCGGGTACCGGTGGGGTCGTGATCGGCGGCTCAGGCGGCTCCGAGGAAGTCAGCGCCCGGCCGCCGGACCGGCACCGCCGACAGCGAGTCGAACGCCCGGACGACGTGCTGGTCGGGGTGGAGGTCAGGCAGGCTATTCAGGTGCGAAGCGTTGGCGTAGAGGTGATCGAGGAGCCGGAGGTGGATCACGTCGGCCGCGGAGGAGTCCTCGTTCAGCAGATGGTGGACGACCCGGTAGACGCCGAAGGTGTCCTCGACGGCGTGCTCGCCGCGCGTGCCCGCGGCGACGAAGTGGATCGGATCGCCCTCCGCTTCGAGCCAGTCGGCCACCGCGCGGGCGTTGACCGTCGAGGCGACCACGACGGAGGCGTCCGCCCTGACCGCCTCGACCGCGTTCGCCCCGTTGATCGAGTTGAGCCCGACTACCTGTCCCGTCCACTCGAACCCCCGCTCGGCGCAGTCGGTCGGCGAGTTCCGTACCAGCGAGTCCTCGCCGCTGTCGAAGGCGTAGTCGCCCCCCACGAGCGCGTCGGGGTTCTCGGTCCCGAACCGCTCCGCCGACGCCTGATCGACCAGCGGGACGACCGAGGAGACGCCGCGGTCGAGCAGCCACGCGACGGTCGTGCTGAAGTTGATCGCGTCGACGACGACGTACGTCCCCTCGGGCTGCTCGTCGGGGGCGGGGAGTTCGTGGTACGTCTCGTAGAACATCCAGTCGTGGCCGTCGGGGATCGGGATGTCGACCACCCCGGGCTGGAGCGGTTCCTCCGCGGTCCGGTGAGTGAGGGGCTCGGTCCGTGACACACTCCCCGTAGCGCGCGCAGCGAGGTAACGCTAACTACGGATCCTCATCCCCGAGTCCGTTTCACACGGGAGTCGCGCGACCGACACGGTTCGGCGGTGAGATCCGCGTCCGCCCGACGACCGACCGTTCTCATGAACCCTGGGAATACCGCGCTCGGCGGCCCATGCTTCGGGCGAATTCCCGTGCCGCGTCATAGCCTGGCAAACGTGCAAAAACGTTAATATCTATGCCCTTACAGGGGATGATACGTTCGTCCGATACGGACGAGCGGTGACCGACGATGAAGACCACCACCCCCAACCCGACGCTCGCTGTGTCCGACAGCGAGGGGTCCGGGGTCGGCACCTACGACGAGGTGATCGGTGCCGACTGGTCCGGGCCGGGTGCGGATGGGGTGGCGGTCTGCGGTCACCTCCGCACTCGGCCCGCCGCGTGATCGCGCGCCGGAGCTGAGCAGTTCTCTCCCGATCCGATCCGGGAGCGGCTGCCTCCGGCGGGCGGCGAGCCCGGGTGCGATCCACCCCGATTCCTGCCGCCCGTCCTCACGCGCGCCGAGTCCGGAGACCACTCCGCCCCGCTACCGCCCCCACCCGGGGGCGTGATACCGCCCGATGCGAGCCCACCGCCGGACAGCGACAGCTCCGTCCGGCCGATACGGGGTGCCCATTCGCGTGTGGCACTCCGACGCGGACCGTTCCCCCGACACGCCGCGTGAGTACGCCCGCCCACACGGACCCACTCCCGTGGTGTAGCGGTAACACGCGGCCCTCAGCGGGGCCGAGACGCGCGCTCGAACCGCGCCGGGAGCCTGTATGGCAGCCGAACCATCGAACGAGACCGAACAGCACACGAACGAACCCGCGGACGAGCTCGCGGCCGTCGAGGCCGCGGTCACCCTCCGCGTCCCCCGCGGCGCGATGGGCGACCTCCCGGCCGGCGTCCGGGAGGTCCTCACCGGAGTGGCCGGCGTCGAGACGGCCGACGTCGGCGAGATACACGCCGTCCGGCCGACGTCGTTCGACATCTACGTCGACGTCACGGCACGGCTCGGTACCGGTATCCAGACGGCCGATCCCGACGCCGTCCGCGACCGGCTGCTCGACGGCTTCGGCATCGAGGCCGTCGAGGCGGTCGTCGTCGACGTCGGGTAGCAGGACGAGGTGGTCTACCGGGGCGGTTCGACTCCGCCCGCGTCCCCTCGCCGCCGCGAGGCGGCTGATCCACCGTGCAACCGACCGAGACGCTGCTCGAACGACGCACCGATCTCAGACTGGAGCGAGCCCGGCGGCGCGCGCCGCCGGTCCTCGCCGCGCTCGCGCTGGCGGTCGTCCCGCCCGCCGCGCTCTACGCGCTGACCCACCCCACGCTGGCCGTCGCCGCGCTGACCGCCCTTGCGGTCCTCGTCGTCGCGCGGGGCCGGCCGCGAGAGGAATGACGGCGGCCTTCGGACTGGACGCTCCCGAGGGGCGTCGTAGCCCGATACCGGGACACCCGGACCCCGGCGCCCGACGACGGGCGCGGCCGCTGGTGCGGCCACCCGCACGGTTCGATCCCGTGCGTGCCCCTCCCCCGCCCGAGTCATCACTTGATGCCAATCGACGCCGATTCCCCCCGTCGAGGGCCGTCCGACGCGTCCGAATCCGTGTCCTTCACGTCGAGTTATGGCCCCGCTGTCGTCCGTTTTCGTCGATTTCGGGGGACGGCTCGCCCCCGCCGGAGAGGTGGTGACGATTCAGTCAGCGCCTATACGAAAGGTTTTATATATGGAGTCGGCCTTCCACAAAAGTATAATGGCAGGGCCGACACGCCAGCGAGAGCGGAGTGTCGAAGTGGAGGACGACGAGTCCGAAACCGAGACAGGCTGTCCCGAGTGCGAGTCGACTAACCTTGTGCAGAGCGGGGAAGGGGAACTCGTCTGCGACGAGTGTGGCCTCATACTGGAGGAAGAACACATAGACCGCGGCCCGGAGTGGCGCGCGTTCAATCACACCGAGCGCCAGAACAAGTCCCGGGTGGGCGCGCCCACCACCCAGACGATGCACGACAAGGGGCTGACCACCCAGATCGACTGGAAGGACAAGGACGCCTACGGACGCTCCATCAGTTCGGAGAAGCGCTCACAGATGCACCGGCTCCGGAAGTGGCAGGAGCGTATTCGGACCAAGGACGCCGGCGAGCGCAACCTCCAGTTCGCCCTCTCCGAGATCGACCGGATGGCAAGCGCCCTGGGCGTTCCCCGCTCCGTACGAGAGGTCGCCTCGGTGATCTACCGCCGGGCGCTCAAAGAGGACCTCATCCGCGGGCGCTCGATCGAGGGGGTCGCCACGAGCGCGCTCTACGCCGCCTGCCGGCAGGAGGGCATCCCCCGCTCGCTCGACGAGGTCGCCGAGGTGGCCCGCGTCGAGCAGAAGGAGATCGGCCGGACGTACCGGTACATCGCCCAGGAGCTCTCCCTGGGACTGGAGCCCGTCGACCCCGTCCAGTACGTCCCGCGGTTCTGCTCCGAACTGGGACTGAGCGAGGAGGTCGAGCAGAAGACCCGCGAGATCATCGAGGTGACCGCCGAGAAGGGGATGCTCTCGGGGAAGTCCCCCACCGGCTACGCCGCGGCGGCGATCTACGCGGCCTCGCTGCTCTGTAACGAAAAGAAGACCCAGCGCGAGGTCGCCGACGTCGCCCAGGTCACCGAAGTGACGATCCGCAACCGCTACCAGGAACAGATCGAAGCCCTCGGTATCCACTGACCGGGTTCCGGGTAGATCGTCGAGGAGAGCGAACGGGCCGGAAGGCCGACCCGCACTCGCCCGCGCGCATCTTATGGGTCCCACCGTCGTAGCGGCGGCCATGACCGTCGACGAATCTTCCGGGTCGATACGGCGGACGGGCGGCCAGAACGCGACTGACCGGCCGGCGCTCCCGGCCGGGCTGGTCGACCTCGCGACCACGACCGGCGAGGAGGGATCGATGTCCGTCGAGGAGCCCTACACGGGGGACGAACTCGCGGAAGTGCCGTCGTGCGGTGAGGCGGCCGTCGAACTCGCGGTCGAGCGGGCACGAGATGCACAGGAGGCCTGGGCCGAGCGCCCCGCCGACGAGCGTGCCGCGGTGCTAGAGCGCTTTCACGACCGGCTGCTCGACCGCCAGGACGAGCTCCTCGACGTCGTCCAGCTGGAGACGGGGAAGGCGCGCCGACACGCCTACGACGAGGTGATGAGCGTGGCGACGACCGCTCGGCACTACGCGGTCCGCGCGCCGGGGTACCTCGAATCCGAGCGCCGACGGGGGGCGTTCCCGCTCCTCACTCGGGCGGACGTCCACCACGAGCCGAAGGGTGTGGTCGGACTCATCGCGCCGTGGAACTACCCGTTCGAACTCGTCGTCTCCGACGCGGTTCCGGCACTGCTCGCGGGGAACGCCGTCGTCTGCAAGCCGGCCGAGCAGACCACACACGTCGCCCTCTACGCGAAGCGACTCCTCCGAGAGGCCGGCCTCCCCGCGGGCGTCTTCCAGGTCGTCCCGGGGGAGGGATCCGAGGTCGGTCCCCCGCTCATCGAGCGGGTCGACCACGTCGGGTTCACCGGCTCGACGGCGGTCGGCCGGGAGGTCGCGGCGCAGGCCGGCGGGCACCTCACGTCGTGCTCGCTCGAACTCGGCGGGAAGAACCCCGCCGTCGTCCGGGCGGACGCGGACCTCGACCGCACCGTTCGAGGACTGGTCCGGGGCTGTTTCGACAATGCGGGACAGACCTGCATCGCCATCGAGCGGATCTACGTCCACGAGTCGATCTACGAGGAGTTCGTGCGGCGTTTCGCCGCCGCCGCGCGCGACCGTCGGCCCGCCGCGACCTACGACTTCGGCTCGGAGCTGGGCTCGCTCGTCTCGGCCGAGCAGCTAGAACAGGTCGAGTCCCACGTCGAGGACGCGCGGGCCGACGGCGCGACGATCCGTGCCGGGGGACGGGCGCGCCCGGACGTGGGGCCGTACTTCTACGAGCCGACCGTCCTCACCGACGTCGAGGAGGAGATGGACGTCTGCTGTGAGGAGACGTTCGGGCCGGTCGTGAGCGTCCACCCCGTCGCCGACGACGAGGAAGCCGTCGCGCGGGCGAACGACTCCGAGTACGGCCTGAACGCGTCGGTGTGGACCGAGGACGAGGAGCGCGGGCGCGAACTCGCCCGCCGTATCGAGGCCGGGACGGTCAACGTCAACGAGTCGTATATCGCGGCCTACGCGAGCGTCGACGCGCCGATGGGCGGGATGAAGGATTCGGGGATCGGCCGACGCCACGGCGAGGAGGGCTTTTTCAAGTACACCGAGTCGAAGACCGTGGCGACCCAGCGGGTCGACGCCTTCTCGGAGCCGCCGATCCCGTTCGGGGCGTTCACGCGGGTGATGGCCGGCGTACTGAAGGTCTGGCGGCGGATTCCGGGGCTGCGGTAGGGGTTCGTCGGTTGACCGCCACGACCGCCATCGGTTTGACTCCCCCGTCCGCCGTGCAGGTCGTGGACGAAACGGACACGCAGACGGAGGGGACGTACACGCTGGTCGTCGAACTCGCTAGCGACTCGGTTCTGGAGGTGGGGTCGCTCGGCGAGCACGCGTTCGACCGTGGCCGGTACGCCTACACGGGGTCGGCGTTCGGCCCGGGCGGGTTCGCCCGCGTCGAGCGCCACCGCGAACTCGCGGCCGGCGAGCGCGGGGCACGCCACTGGCACGTCGACTACCTGCTCGGCCATCCCGACGCGGCGATTCGGGAGGTCGTTCGCTCGCCTGGGGCGAACGTCGAGTGTGCGGTCGCCCGGCGGCTCCCCGCGGGACCGGTCGAGGGATTCGGCGCGTCGGACTGTGACTGCCCGAGCCACCTCGCCACCCTGGCGGACGGTGAGACGGCGGCGCTGGCGGCGGTCGAGGCGGCTCACGAGGCGGCCGGGAGCGCGAACGAGTAGGAGCTGGACGGACGAGCGCCGACGCCGGCGGGGCAAGCTTTACGCTCGGGCGCGGTACCCGAGAGACATGGACGGCGTCCACGACATGGGCGGGATGCACGGGTTCGGCCCCGTTCCCGAGGACGACGCGCAGTTCCACGCCGACTGGGAGCGCGCCGTC
Source organism: Salinirubellus litoreus (assembly GCF_037335815.1). Classification (NCBI taxonomy): domain Archaea; kingdom Methanobacteriati; phylum Methanobacteriota; class Halobacteria; order Halobacteriales; family Natronomonadaceae; genus Salinirubellus; species Salinirubellus litoreus. The sequence goes on from NZ_CP147841.1 coordinate 3,590,927, forward strand.
TACGGGATGGACAAGATCGCCAAGGCCGAAGGGTGGTTCAACATCGACGAGAAGCGCCACGCCATCGAGCGGATGGAGCCCGCCGACTACCTCGGGGCCACCTACTTCGAGCGGTGGCTGGACGGCCTCGAACGCCTGCTCGTCGAGAAGGGTCACGTCACCGAGACCGAACTCGCGGCGGCCCGCGCGGAGTTCGAGGACGACGGCGACACCGCGGTCCCCGAGCGCGAGAGCGAGGCGCTCGTGCGGGCCGTCCGCGAGGCCTTCGGGACCGACTCGGACTTCGAGCGCGATGGACCGGAGCCGTCGTTCGAGGTCGGCGACCGGGTCCGGGTCCGCAACGACCACCCCGAGGGACACACCCGTTGTCCCCGGTACGTCCGGCGAACGGAGGGCGAGGTCGTCTCGGTCCACGGGGCACACGTCCTGCCCGACGCGAGCGCACACGGCGAGGAGCGAGCGGAGCCGCTCTACACGGTCGGGTTCGCGGCGGGCGAACTGTGGGGGCCGGACCGCGAGGCCGACGACACCGTCCACGTCGACCTCTGGGAGGGCTATCTGGAGGAACCAGAACCATGACGCACGACGACCACGACCACGAGGAGCACGACGGCTACGAACACGGTCACGGCGATCACCCGTACGGCCACGATCACGACCACGACCACGCGCACGACCCCCACGAGGGGGTGACGGCCGACGACCCGCGTCCGCGAGCGCGCGCGCTCCAGTCGCTCCTGGTCGAGAAGGGACTCGTCTCGACGGACGCCATCGACGAGGCCATCACGGCGTACGAGCAGGAGATCGGCCCGCTGAACGGCGCGCGGGTCGTCGCCCGGGCGTGGACCGACGAGGCGTTCCGGGAGCGACTGCTCGAGGACGCCGACGACGCCATCGCGGAGTTCGACTTCGACGTCGGCGTCCAGCACGTCGAGGTGAAGGAGAACAGCCCACAGAGACACAACGCCGTCGTCTGTACGCTGTGTTCGTGTTACCCCTGGTCGCTCCTGGGACTGCCGCCGACCTGGTACAAGACCCCGGCGTACCGCTCGCGGATGGTGCGCGAGCCCCGCGCCGTGCTCTCGGAGTTCGGCGTCGAACTCGACGACGACACCGAGGTGCAGGTGTGGGATTCGAGTTCGGAGATCCGCTACATGGTCCTCCCGCAGCGACCGCCCGGCACCGAGGGGATGGACGAGGAGGAGCTCCGGGAGGTCGTCACGCGGGACGCGATGATCGGGGTCGAGCGCCTGGAGGGAGTCAGCGATGCCTGAGCGCCCCGATCCTGGACCGGTCGACCCGGCCGCGCTCGCCCGTGACGAGGACGCGGACGGCCCGACCTTCGACGAGCCCTGGCAGGCCCGCGCGTTCGGGATCGCGGTCGCACTCCACGACGACGGCGCGGGGTTCGAGTGGTCGTCGTTCCAGGAGCGGCTCATCGAGGAGGTCCGGCGCGAGGATCCAACGGCAAGCGACAGCGATGCGGTCGAAGGTGTCTACTACGAGCAGTGGCTCGCGGCGCTCGAACGCCTGCTCGTCGAGGACGGGGTGCTCGACCACGACGAACTCGGGGAACGTGCCGCGTCGTTCGCGGCCGGCGAGCGCACCGCCGAGGAGTTCGTCGAGGGCGAGCGCGAGCACTAGCCCTGCGGTGTCGGATATCGGACCGAGAGGGTCCGGCGTGCGTTCCGGCCCCCGTCGTCCCGACGGTAGAGCGGGGATACTGGACTCGACTCCGTGTCGAGACGGACTCGAGAGTGCGGCCCCTTTCGGTTCCCCCCGACTCCAGCCCCGGCCAGCATCGCACGCCGGCCACGGCACGCGAGGGGTGAAGGGTTAAAACCCGTCGCGGCGATCCCGTGGGCATGTACGAGACGCTGCTCGTTCCGACGGACGGTAGCGAGACGGTCGAGCGAACGCTGCCACACGCGCTCTCGCTGGCCGCCGACCACGACGCGACGGTCCACGCGCTCTACGTCGTCGACCAGCGGGTGGTCAAGGCGAGTTCGGGTGACCTCGTCGAGGACGTCCGCACGGACCTGGAGCGCCAGGGCGAGTCGGCCGTCGAGATGGTCGCCGACCGGGCGGACGAGGCCGGCGTCGACGCCCGAACGGCCGTCCGACACGGGACGCCCGACAAGGAGATCGTCGCCTACGCCGAGGAGACGGACGCGGACGTCATCGTCATCGGCCCGCACGGGAAGACCCCCCGGAAGAAGGTCGAGGGACTGGGCAGCGTCTCCGATCGCGTCGTCGCCGACGCCTCGACGTCCGTCCTCCTCGTCAAGGACGACGTGACGGACGGGGACGAGAGCTAAACGACCGACGGACGCCCCGGGGGTTCAGTCCTCGTCCGCGTCGATCGCCGTCTCGACGGCCTCGACGGCGTCGTCGGGCACGTCGAAGTCGTGGTAGTGGTCGCCGCGCTCCTTCGTGAGGACGTTGAGCGCGGCGGCCGCGCCGTCGCCGGCGGAGATGACCGCCTGCCACTCCTCGGCCCGGACCATCGCGCCGGTCGCGTAGGCGTCCTCCACGCTCGTCTCCATCGTCACGTCCACGTCGACGACGTCGTCGTCGGTGAACGCACAGCCGAGGTCCTCGGCGAGGTCGCGGTTGGCTCCCGTGGCGAGGATCACGTATCGCGCGTCGTGCTCCTCGTCGTCGGTCGAGACGGTGAACCCGTCACCGTTCGCGGAGACACCGGTCACCTCGGCGTCGTGGCGCTCGACGCCGAAGTGATCGACCTGCGCGCGTGCCGTCTCCAGGAACGCCGACCCGTCGACCGATCCGATCCCGAGGTAGTTGAACAGGTGGGCCTTGTGCATCCACGTCCCGTCGGTGTCGAAGACGACAGTGTCGAGGCCGTTCTTCTGTGTGAACAGTGCCGCGCTGAGGCCGGCGGGACCACCGCCGACCACGACTACGTCGACCATGTCTTCACGGATCATCGCCAGGACAATAAGCGGACGGTAGCGTGAACGCCCGCGGGTGACGGGAGGGTAACCGACTGGGGTCGAGACTCCCTCGGAGGACCCACCGTGACCTACGCGGTCCGAGCGGGAGCGCCCCCGAGCAGTTCGCGGGTCCGGCGGTGGCGATAGCGGAACATCGGCTCGAAGCCCGCCCACCCCAGCGGACCCACCAGATCCCCGACCGGGCCGCCCGGGAGGCGGTAGGCCACGTGGTCGACGGCGAGCGTCTCGTCGCCGTCGGCGAAGAACCGGTGGGTGTGGTCCCACTCGGGGAACGGTCCGCCCTCCATCGTGTCGCGGAACATCGCGCTCCCGTCGCCCTCCTCGCGCTCGGTGACGACGGAGGTCCAGGACTGGCGGGGACCGACGCCGAACGGCCGCATCGACAGGTCGATGCGCGAGCCGGCTCCCAGGATCTCGGGATCCGGCTCGCCGTCGGGGCCGGTGACTCGCTCGACGCGGAGGTTCATGAAGTCGGGCGTGAGCGCCTCCAGCCCCGAGATCCGGGAGTAAAAGTCCCAGACCTCCTCGATCGGGGCGGCGACGCGCGTCTGACGCCGGTAGGTCGGCATGGTCGTTCTACGCGCCTCGGCCTCAAAACGGCCCCGTTCCCGACGGACCAACGGGCGTCGGCAGTTTCAGTCGTAGACGAACCGGTCGGCGACGGGGTCGACGACGACGATCGAGACCAGCCAGAGGACGGCGACGGCGACGACCGCGAGCCACCCGTCGGTCGGGAACCTCGGGCCGGCGCTGACGAGGAACAGCGCGATCACGCTCGCGACGAGCGCGAGCGCGAGAACGTCGTTGGCGAGGTACCAGAGGGCGTGGAGACGCTCGCCCGTCGTGGCGTCGCCCCACCCGGCCCGTATCTCGGCGAGGACGTCGACGATCATCGGGTGTCAACCCGACCGTGGGGACGGCTCGGAGATAAAGCCGGCCACCCGCTCGGGGAGCGTGGGGTCGTCGTAGGGAGGGCGTTCGAGGGAGCGGTTCCGGGGTGGGGAGGACGACGGCCTCGCGGTGGTCACTTCAGGCGCTCCTGGAGGAACGAGGGGTGGGCGGCCTCGACGCCTTCGATGGTGAGGATGCGGTCGGAGATGACCTCGCCGACGGCGTCGCCGTCGGGGGCCCGGACCTCGGCCATCAGCATGTGGTCGCCCGAGGAGGTGTAGAGCGACTCGACGGAGTCGAGCTCTTTCAGCTCGCGGGTGGCCTCGACGTAGCGCTCGCTGGCGACGTCGATGCCCACGAGCGCGATGGACTGCGAGGAGAGCTTCTTCGGGTTGACGTCGGCGGAGTAGCCGACGATCACCCCCTCGTCCTCGAGCCGGTTGATGTACTTCCGCACCGTCGGCTTCGATACGCCCGCCCGCTCGGCGATCTCCGCGTAGGAGGCCTGTGCGTCCTCCTCCAGCACGGCGAGGATTCGGTCCTCCGTCGAGCCAGCACTCATGCACACTGATTTACGTTCCCCGAAAAAATATCTTCCGAACCGGAAAACGACCGGGTGAGCCCCGACCTCGCCGATCCGGAACGGGGCGAACGTCGACCGAATACCGACCCGGTCGGGGAAGACGAGCCGTCACCGTCCTCCGGTTTCGGCGTCGTGTCCCGCCTACCCGGGCGCGTCGTGACGGCTCTCCATCCGGAGGTAGAGGACGGATACCGCTCCCAGGTACAGCACCATCCCACCGACGACCCCCCACGTCAGCGGGTTCGACGGGTCGAAGTCGCTCCACGCGCGAGCGACGCCGACCAGTACCAGCGCGAACCCGAGCAGCTGGCTCCGGACCAGGAGTCGGGCCGCGCTCCAGCGCGGGTCCAGTACGACGACGCCGCTGACGACGCCGAACAGCGCGAACCACCCGGCCAGGATCCGCGCGGTCAGCGGGGAGACGGCCCACGGCCAGGCACCGACCATCGGTCCGGGAGCGACGAACAGGACGACCGCACTGGCCGTGACGAGGACCCCGAGTGCCCCGCCCACGAGTCGCACCGCTCGGGGGAGACGGACGTCCTCGACCGACGGCTCGCTCGCGGTCCGGCGGTTGACCCACCAGATGGCGGGAACGAGCACGGGCGTCACCGCGTAGAGGGCGACCCAGAGGACGAACGTGTAGTGGTCGTGGTTGAAGTTCTCCCAGTGGAGCACGGTGGCGACGGCCATGAACCAGGTGAACGCCGCGATGCCGGGGAAGACGGGGGCCACACGGTGCCACTCCTCGCCGGTGGCGACCCGGTAGAAGAAGTAGACCCCCGCGCCGTAGCCGGCACCCATCAGCATCGGTGTCATGTCGGGCCGTATCGTCCAGGCGAAGAGTTCGGTGGTTCGCCCCGGAAACCCGAAGAGGACCAGGAACGCCGCCGCGAGGAACGGGACGATGATCCAGGCCACCAACCGGGTGACGTGGAGGATCCGGTCGTCGCGGAGGGGGGCGTCGGTCGCCCCGTCGTCGGTCATTCCGCCGGGGGAACCGGGCGGGTCTACACCTCCGGGAGCGCCGCGCACGCCGGACGGAGCCATGGCTACTGACTCGTCCGTGGTGTGAAATATCTACCTGCGGGTCGCGCGGCCCGAGCGCGGGTCCGGATCGACGGCTCGGGCACCACCGGGAGATCGGATCGGCCGACGACGGTGTCGATCCCTACCGGTGGGGGTCGAGCAGGTCGTAGGACCGCTCCCACTCGTAGTCCTCCTCGAAGTAGCGCTCGGCGAGGGGGGTCTCGGGCATCTCGCCGGTCGAGCGCTTCTCCTGGCCGTAGGAGGGGCGGTCGGCGTCGTGGTAGAACCGACCGGTGAGGACCTTGCCCTCGTGGAGTGCCGTCTCGGTCTCGTACATCATGTCGGCGGCCTCGCGGCGGTCGCCGGTGTCGAACTCGTAGTCGTCGTTCTGCTGGACGTCGATGTACGGGACGTACTGCTTTGCGTCCTTGTTCCAGGTCGGACACTGGGTGAGGAAGTCGATGTGGGAGAACCCGTCGTGCTCGATGGCCTCGACCAGTATCTCGCGGGCCTGGTTGGGGTTGACCGCGGCGGTCCGGGCGACGTAGGACGACCCGGCGGCCAGCGACATCGAGAGCGGGCGCACCGGATCCTTCGCCGAGCCGTGGGGCTGGGTCTTGGACTTGTGGCCCTTCGGGCTCGTCGGGGACGTCTGGCCCTTCGTGAGCCCGAAGATCTCGTTGTTGAACACGATGTAGGTCATGTCGTGGTTCTCCCGGGCGGTGTGCATGAAGTGGTTCCCGCCGATGCCGTAGCCGTCGCCGTCGCCGCCCGCCGCGACCACTTCGAGGCCGGGATTGGCGAGCTTCGTGGCGCGTGCGACCGGGAGCGATCGGCCGTGGATGGAGTGGAAGCCGTAACTCTCGAAGTACGAGGAGAGCTTGCCCGAGCAACCGATACCCGTGACGAGCATCACCTCGTCGGGGCTCTTGCCGAGGTCGGACATCGCCCCCTTCAGCGCCTTGAGGACGCCGAAGTCACCGCATCCGGGACACCACGTCGCCTGTGGCTCGATACCGGGCGTGAACTCGTCCTGTTCGGTCGTCTGTCCCTCGTGTTCGCCGATGGCGCTGAATGCACTCATGGATTAGTCACCCGCAGCGGGGAGGTACGTGGTCGTGTCGTTGGGCACGTCCGTCTCCCCGTTCGTGTTCGTCTCGAACCCCTCGACGATCTCGCGCGGCTCGAAGGGGTTGCCGTTGTACTTGAGCAGACTGGACATCTTCGGGCCGAACCGACCGAGACAGCCCTGGACGTGGCGCTTGAACTGCGCCGTCGCGTTCATCTCGACGACCAGGCACGACTCGACGGATTCGAGGAACGCCGTCACCTCCTGCTCGGGGAACGGCATCAGGTCCGAGACGGAGATGGACTTCACGGAGTGGCCGGCGTCGTTCAGCCGGTCGACGGCCTCCTCGACGGTGCCCTGCTGGCTGCCCCAGGTCATGATGCCGTACTCGGCGTCCTCGGGGCCGTGGTAGGCCTGGTTCGACTCGTCCTGGCCGCGCTCGTCGAGCTCCTCGCGGATGTTGGTGAGCTTCGAGAGCCGGCGGTTCATCTGGGCGACCCGGTTGTCGGGGTCCTCCGCGATGTGGCCGGTCGGCCAGTGCTCGTTGCCCGAGGCGAGGAAGCGCCCACCGGTCTGGCCGGGGATCGACCGGGGCGAGGAGCCGCGCTCGGTCTCGTAGTTGTAGCGCTCGAACTTCCCGGAGTGGTGGTGGGCCGCCTCGGCGATCTCGTCCTCGGTGAGCGTGTTGCCCGGGTCGGGGTTGGGCTCGCGGTCGAACACCGACTCTGGGACGTTCACGAGCTCGCCCGAGAGCTTCTGATCGTAGACGACGATGGCCGGCAGGTGGTACTCGTAGGCGAGCCGGAACGCGTCGCGCGTCTGCTCGTAGGCCTCGATGGCGTCGCCGGGCGCGAACACGACGCGGTTCGAGTCACCCTGACTCGTGTAGAGGACGTGCTCGAGGTCGGCCTGCTCGGGTTTGGTGGGCATCCCGGTCGAGGGGCCGGCCCGCATCGACTCCAGGAGGACCACGGGCGTCTCGGTCATCTCGGCGAGCCCGAGCGGTTCGCTCATCAGCGCGAACCCGCCACCCGAGGAGCCGGACATCGCCTTCACGCCGGCGTGGGAGGCCCCGATAGCGAGCGCGGCGGCGGCGATCTCGTCCTCGACCTGCTCGGAGACGCCACCGAGGTCCGGGAGGTACTGGGTCATCAGCGTGAACACCTCGGTCCACGGGGTCATCGGGTAGCCCGCGATGAACCGGCAGCCCTCGTCGATGGCACCGAAGGTGATCCCGTTGGAGCCGCTGACCAGCACCTGCTCCTCCTCGTGTTCGCCCTCGGGCATCCGGAGGTCGTGGGTGAAGTCGAACTCGGCCGCGTCGTCTGCGGCCGCCTGGAGGATCTCGAGGTTCGTCTCGAGCACCTCGCCGTCCATCCGCTCCTCCATCAGTTCCTCGATGTGGCCGAGGTCGTACTCCAGCAGGGCGCAGGTGACGCCGACGCCGGCGGTGTTGCGCATCACCTCACGGCCCATCTCGCGGGCCATACCCCGGAGGTCGACCGGGTAGACGTTCCAGTCGTTCTCCTCGACGCGCTCGTCGAAATCCTCGATGTCGTCGGTGTCGAGCAGCCCCTCGTCGTAGACGATGACCCCGCCCTCCCGAAGCTCGTCGAGGTTCTCCGAGAGCGGCTTGACCTGCTCGTTGCCGTAGACGGTGCCCTCCCGCTCGTTCCGGGCGAACGAGTCGCCAAGCGCGAGCAGGCAGTTGTACCCGTCGCCGCGCGAGCGGACCGGCTCGGGCGACGCCCGCACCTCGACGTACGTGTGGCCACCGCGGATGCGCGAGGGGTAGTGCCGGTGTGTGAACACGTGCAGCCCCGAGCGCATCAGCGCCTTGGCGAAGTTCTGGCTCGTCGAGTCGATGCCGTCGCCGGACCCGCCGGCGATCCGCCAGACGAGTTCTTCAGTCATGGTGCATCACCAGGGGGTTACGCATACCTCTAGAAGAACGGGCGCGCGACTAAAGCGTTTGCTACTCTATAGCACGCATTAATAATGACAGAAAACGCAGGACGGACCGGAGGTAGCCACCGGCGACGGATGACACGGAGGGTCGTCCTGTCAGGTATATTTCCCAACTTCCTAACTTTAATTCCTATTTTGTGTTAATAAAATTTATAAAGTCTGGCGATCCGGCCGGCGGGGACAGTTCGGCGGTGGCGGAAACGGGAGGAATTACCGTGGACCGGGCCGCCTCGGTCGGACAGCCATCGCGAGCGGACGACCGACGGGGGGTGTCCGGGTCGACGGATGCGCCCGTCCGCGGTCCTAGGAACCCCCGACTGGGATGCCGGCGTCGATGGCCCGGCGGCCCGGAGGCTGGTCTGGCGTCCGTTCTCGACCGGCCGTTCGAACCGGTGCCGCAGGAGATATAACGACGTAACCCCGAAGGGACACGAGACGGATGTCCCTCAGCGAGCTGATACGAGGCGTGGAGGACCACGAGAAGACGCTCACGGTCTTCAACGCCGATCCGGAGGCAGTCGAGGCGGTCGAGGAGCGGTTCCACGACCGGAACCTGACGGTGAGGGCCGAACGGACGGAGTCGGGTAGACCGCGGGCGTTCGTGGTGCTGTCGAGCGGCGATCCCGAGGAAGAGGAGGAGGAGTTCGTCACGGCGGCCGGTCTCGAGGACCTGATCGGCGAGGGCGACCGGACCGACCCCGGCTTCGACGACGCCTCCTACCGGCCGATACTCGACCACCTCGACGAGACGATGTTCACGTCCTACGACACCCGGCAGATGGTCGCGGCCTCCCGCGAGATCGAGGACCGCGCCTGGCGGCTCGGAACGGGGTCGCTCCACGCCGGGTTCCAGTACCTCTCGATCCTCGAGGACCAGATGGACGTCTACGAGCGCCTCGCCTCGAAGGACGGCCTCGACGTCCACGCCTACGCCTACCCCGACCAGGAGACGGTCCCGGTCCACGACACCGACCTCACGATCCACGTCGAGCGGAGCCGGGAGATCGAGACGTCGTGGTTCGTCGCCTACGACGGCGGCGGCGTCGACGTCAACAAGTGTGCTCTCCTGGCCGAGGAGCGCGACCCGCGGACGTTCTACGGCTTCTGGACGTACGACCCGGACACCGTCGACTGGATCGTCGAGTACCTCGAACGGTCCTACGGGCTCGTCGAGTCCCGCTGAGCGCCCGCTCGCCGTTCCGCCCTGTCCCGCATCCGCCCTCGGTTTGGAATAAACTTCGACAACGTTGTCAGTAGTTTGCCGAACCTTATTGGCCTGGCATCGTTCGGTCCGGGCATGAACTGTCGAGTCGGCGCGACGAGGCGGGAGGATCCGTCGTGAGAGGTCGTCGCGCGCTGATCCTGATTCTGGTGGTGGCGATGGTGGTGGTCCCGGCCGCGACGGTCGTCGTCGCGGACACGCGGGGCGAGCCCCACCTGTCCGCCGAACTGCCCGACAACCGCGTCGAGGCGGGCGAGGTGACGGCCCTCGAACTACAGATAAGCAACACGGCGACGGTCGAGTCGGGTAGCCGCAACCCCACGGACATCCAGCGGGCCACCGCCGCCCGCGGCGTGCGGGTCAGCCTCCGGTCGGGCGACGCCCCGATCCAGGTGCGGACGAACGCGAGGCGGCTGGGACAGATACCGGACGGCGGGGTCGCCTCGGTCCCGTTCGAGGTCGTGGTCGACGAGGACGCCGAGCCCGGGCGGTACCGGGTCCCCGTCGACGTCGAGTACACCTACACCGAACTCATCGACGACCGTGACCGGTTCCGCGACGAGGACACGGTCGACGAGACGCTGTACGTCGGCGTCCGGGTCGTCCCCGCGGCGGACTTCGCCGTCGTCGAGACGACGACCGAGGCGGCGATCGGCGCGAACGGCTCGATCCGGATGGCCGTCGAGAACACGGGGAACGCACCCGCCCGGGAGGCGACCCTCTCGGTGCAGTCGACGAGCGGTTCGCTCACCTTCGGGGAGAGCCCGACGGCGGAGACATACGTCGGAGACTGGCCGGCCGGCGAGCGCCGAAACTTCACGTTCAGCGCGAGCGTGGCCGGCGACGTCGAACCCCGTTCGATCGCGCTCGGTGCCAGCGTCCGGTACGAGGACGAGGACGGCGTCCCGCAGAACGCCTCGCTCACGACGGGTGCCAGACCCGCCGAGGAGCAGTCGTTCTCGCTCGCCGAGACGGACGGGAGCCTCCGCGTCGACAGCGAGGGTAACCTGACCGGGACGATCCGCAACGGAGGGCCGGTGGCCGCCGACAACGCGGTGCTGGTCCTCGAGGACCCCGGCTCGAACGTCGACGCGACCGAGCGGGAGTTCGCGCTCGGCGACCTCGAACCGAACGAGTCGACGAGCTTCGGCTACGAGATCGAGATCTCCGACTCCGCACGCGCCGGCCCCCGCCAGTTCACCTACCGGGTCCGGTACGACGACGCCAACGGTGTCACCACCCGGTCCGACCCGCTGTACGCACGCTACGACGTCGGCCCCTCACAGCAGGTGTTCGACGTCGAGACGAACGCGACCGTCGGTGCCGGCGGGTCGACACAGCTCCGGGTCCAGCTGACCAACAACCGCGACGTGCCGGTGAGCGACGTCTCGGCGAAGCTGTTCGCCGACTCGCCCATCAGCGTGAGCGACGACGAGGCGTTCGTCGACACCATCGAACCGGGCGGGACCGAGACCCTGACGTTCGCCATCGGGGCGGCGGGGTCGGCGACGCCGAAGGTCTACCCCGTCTCGCTCGACTTCCAGTACGACGAGCCCGACGGCGACACGAAGCTCTCGGACACCTACCGGGTCCCGGTCGAGGTGACCGAGAGCGAGGGCGGCGGGTTCCTGGGCCTGCTGCTCGGCCCGGGCGGCCTCCTGGTGTTCCTGGCCGTCGGCGGGGTCGCGGGCGTGGTCCTGTTCCGCCGCTCGCGCTCGGCGTAGATGGCCGGTCCCGTCGACTACCAGCGGTTCATCGACGCCGCCGACGACCAGATCGTCAACCATCCCAAGCGGATCGTCGTCGCGTTCCTCCTACTGACGGTCGTGTTCGCGGGCGGGCTGGCGAACGTCTCGACCGACGCCGGGACCATGGGGTTCACCCAGGACGTCCCCGCGCAGGTCGCCTTCGAGCAGGTCCAGGAGAAGTTCGGGCCGGCGTTCGCCGCCGACACCGGGAGCACGCAGCTCATCCAGTCGGGCCAGAACGTCCTCTCGAAGCGGGAGATGATACGGATGCTGACCGTCCAGCAGCGCCTCCAGGAGACCGAGGGGCTCCGGGTCGAGTCGACCTCGGGGGCCGCGAGCGTGGTTGCCCGGAGCATCGACCCGTCCGCCGACACCCTGGAGGAGCAGATCGACGTCCTGGAGGAAGCGACGCCGGGTCGGATCGACCGCGCCGTCCGGGCGGCCGACTCGCGGGGTGACGGCATCGCCGGACTCCTCTCGCAGGACTACAACCCGCAGTCGGCGTCCGCGTCGGCGACCATCGGGGTCGTCACCCACGAGATCCCGACGGGGATATCGAGCTCGGCCGGGCAGGGCGGCTCCTCGCCGCTGACGCCGATCCAGCTCCGCGCGGAGTTCGTCGTGAACTCCGTCGACGCCGACATCCGCGTGTTCGGCGAGGGGATCATCTCCGCGGAGTTCGGCAACGTCATCTTCGACTCGCTCATCGTCACCGTCCCCGCGGCGGTCGTGTTCATCGTCGTCTTCCTGATCGTCGCCTACCGGGACCTCGCCGACCTGCTGCTGGGGCTACTCTCGCTGTTGATGGCCATCGTCTGGACGTTCGGATTCATGGGACTCGCCGGCATCCCGTTCAACCAGATACTCATCGCGGTCCCCCCGCTCCTGCTCGCGGTCGGGATCGACTTCGGCATCCACGCGGTCAACCGCTACCGCGAGGAACGCGTCGAGGGGTACGATATCGAGACGTCGATGCGGACCGCGACCGACCAGCTCCTGGTCGCGTTCTTCATCGTGATGGGGACGACCGTCATCGGGTTCGGAGCGAACCTCACCTCCGCGCTCCCGCCGATCAGGGACTTCGGTATCGTCGCCGGCGTCGGTATCGTCTTTACGTTCCACATCTTCGGTATCTTCCTCCCCGCGGCGAAGGTGCTGCTCGACAAATCGCGGGATAAGTACCCGATACCGACCTTCTCGACGACGCCGCTGGGCTCGGAGGGGTCGGCACTGGGCCGGGCGCTCTCGGGCGGCGTCGGTGTCGCCCGCTACGCGCCCGTGGTGTTCGTCCTCCTCATGATCGGGGTCGCCGGGGTCGCCGGGTTCTACGCGACCGGTATCGACACGACGTTCTCGAACGAGGACTTCCTGCCCCCCGAGGAGACCCCGCCCTACCTGGCGAACCTCCCCGAGCCGTTCAAGCCCTCCGAGTACACCGTCACGCGCGACCTCAACTACCTCGAGGAGAAGTTCTCCGTGAGCCAGTCCTCCTCGGTGACGATGTACGTCGAGGGACCGTTGCGCCGGAGCTACGCCCTCGAATCCATCTATCGTGCCGGGGATGACCCGCCGGATTCGTTCGTCCGGACGGACGGCCGCGCCGAGTCCACGAGCATCGTCACGATCATCCAGAATCGCGCGGCGAGCGACCCCGAGTTCCGGCGGCTCGTCGACCGAAACGACCGCGACGACAACGGCATCCCCGACCAGAACCTCGAGCGGGTCTACGACTACCTCCTGAACTCCGACTCGCGGGGGGACGCCCTGGAGTACATCACCGAGGACTACCGGGCGACGCAGGTCGTCTACAGCGTCGAGGCCGACGCCTCCCAGTCCGAGATCACCGCCGACGCCCGAACCATCGCGGATGACTTCCGCCTCGCGGCCACGGCGACCGGCTCGACCGTCGTCTTCGAGGCCATCTCCAGCCTCATCCTCGAGTCGGCCGTCGTGAGCCTCGCCGTCGCGCTCGGCGGGACCGTCGTCTTCCTCCTGTTCATCTACTGGGTGCTCGAGGGACGGCCCTCGCTGGGGCTGGCGAACACCCTCCCGATCGTCATCACGGTCGCGATGGTGGCCGGGACGATGCGGCTCGCGGGCATCTCGTTCAACGCCTTCACCGCGACCATCCTCGCCATCACCATCGGGCTGGGCATCGACTACTCCGTCCACGTCACCCACCGGTTCGCCGACGAGTACGAGACGAACGGCCACGATCTGTTCACCGCCCTCGGGCGCACCGTACGCGGGACCGGCGGGGCGCTCGCGGGGTCGATGCTGACGACCGTGTTCGGTATCGGCGTGCTCGTCCTGTCGGTGTTCCCGGCCATCGGCCAGTTCGGCCTGCTCGCGGCGCTCTCGGTGTTCTACGCCTTCCTCGCCTCGCTGTTCGTCCTCCCGTCGGCGCTCGTGGTCTGGGCGCGCCTCTTCGACCGGGGAGGTGGGGGGATCGCCGAGACCGGCGAGCAGAGCCCCCCCGACGAGCCCGAACGGACCGGACCGGCGGGTCCGACCGACCGGGAGACCCCGACGTAGCGTCGTCACCCCCTCACCGGTCGGGGGGCACCGGCCCGCTCGACACCGATCAGTGTCAAACGGGACACAACACCTATCACCGGCGGGACCCCACAACGAACTGAAGAGTTCGGTCACTCTAGAGAGGATGGGTGGATCAGACAGGACCCCGAGATCGACAACCCCCGGTAGCCCGGTCGAGCGTCTCGCGGCCGTGACCGGCCGCAACCTGCTCGTCGTCGGCCCGCCGATGTCCGGCAAGCGGTCGTTCGGCCTGAGCGTGCTCGGCGACGGGATCGCGAACGGTCGTGACGCGCTCGTCGTCGCCGCCTCCAGACACCTCGCCGCAATCCCGTTCGATCACACCGGGGGCGGCCGGTTCGGCGTCGTCGATTGCACGCCGAGCGACGCCGACGAGGATGGCCCGGTCGTCAACGTCGCCTCCCCCGGGGACCTGACCGGTATCAGCATGCCGGTCTCCCGGTTCCTCGACGGGAGCGAGCGCCCCGTCGTGCTGTTCGATTCGATCTCCTCGATCCTCCAGTACGCCGACGAGGAGTCCGCGTTCCGCTTTCTCTCGGTGCTGACCGCCCAGGTCGCGGGCGCGGACGGCGTCGGCCTCTACACGTTCGACGGCGGGGCCCACACCGAGGAGACACACCGGACGTTCGCCCAGCTGTTCGAGGGGCGGGTCGAACTCCGTGGCGGTACCGATCCCGCCAGCGGCGGGCGTGACGAGGGCGCGACGGAGGTCCGCGTCAGCGGCGTGGCCGGCACCGCGGGCGAATGGACGGGGATCTAATTCCAGCCGTCGGCGAACCGCTCGATCATGACGGGGTCGTGACCGAGCAGGACGTCGGCCCCGGTTCGTCGCTCGATGTCCCGGACCCGTTCGAGGCTCTCGTGCCACGCCCGGTTGTCCCAGAGCAGCGACGCGGCCATCGACTGGCCGGCCTCGTAGTTGGCCTCCATGTACGCCTCGTCGCCCACCACCAGGAGCGTCCTGTCGCCGGCCTCGATCTCCGCGCCGAGCAGTCCCGGGGTGTGTCCGGGCAGGTGGAGCAGATCGAACCCCTCGTAGAGCTGTCGGTCGCCCTCGACGACCGTCCAGTTCAGGTCCCGGTCGAAGTCCGGGGCCCAGTAGGCGACCGACCCCACGTCCGTCTTCGCCGAGAGGTAGGCGAACTCGAGTTCGCGGCGGTGGACGTACACCGGGACGTCCGTCCCCTAGAACTGGTAGAGCCCGCCGGCGTGGTCGAGGTGGAGGTGGCTCATCACCACGGCGTCGATATCCGAGAGCGCATAACCCGCCTCCGAGAGCGCCGTCTCGAGGTCGCGCTCGGCGGCGTCGACGTGGGCGAACGCCTCGTACAGCGGCGCGGGCCAGTAGCCCTCGCCGGCCTCGGGGTGCGAGCCGGTGTCCCAGAGCACGGTCGCCTCGGGGTGGTCGACCACGAGGTTCCAGACCGCGAACTCCCCGTAGTCGAGGTCGGGGTTCGGCTCGCTCGCGGTGGCGACGACGTGCCCGTCGAGCACGAAGTTAAGATCGGCCTCGATGCGTCCCCGGTCGAGGAGGGCGATGGACGTTCCTTCCATGACGTCCGGGAAGCGCGGACCCGGGATAACGCTTCGGCGAGGGTACGGGGTTGCCGGTAAACAGGGATCTCCCGGGGTCTCTCGACCCTTCTCGGTCTCACTCGCCGTCGTGTCACACGCGGCCGACCACGACGCGGCTGGAACGACGGACAAGACGGAAGTTCCTCGCCCACCGGAACCCGTCATGGACCAGCCCACACCCGCGGAGGGGTGGCCCGACGGCCCGCTCACAGAGGAAGAGGTCCGAGACCTGCTCGGGGGAACCGATCACACGGACGACCCGGTCCGCGCAGTGTGGGTGTTCGACGGGGGTGGTGAGGGGGCACGGGAGGCGATACTCGGCGATGACGGCCCCGAGGACGTTGCCGAGGGGACCTCGGCAAGCAATGGGCGTCCAGTGGACGCTGATGACGCCGTGATCGACCTCGTCCTGGAGACCACCGATGAGTACCGGATGTTCTCGTACACGTACGGCCGAACGGGGCTCGGCTGGCAGGACTACGGATCCGAACCGGCGGAGAGCGAGACGATGGCGGACACCCTCGAGTCGTACCGACTGCTCGTCGGCGAGACGGAGCTCAAGGGGTAGCCCCGCGGCCGGTCGTTCCGCGAACGCCGGCGGAACCGTCGACACGTGGTACAAGAACCTTTCGACGGGCTGTGAGGAACTGCGGACAGTCCCGGGGGATGACAGGGGTCGGTCACGTCGTACCGGACGGAACGATGGTCCCCGAACAGAGGCCCTCCACGAAACCGCGAACTCGCCGTGGACTCCTCCGGGCCGCGGGCGGCACGCTCGCGGCCGGAGTCGCCGTAGGAGCGACCGGCTGTCTCTCCTCGCTCCCGCCACTCGGTCGCGGGCAGTCGTACGGACGCCTCGAGGTCCCGCCGCCGGACGAACCCGCGTACCGCCGCTGGCTCCCGGCCCCGTCGACGTTCGAGGTACACGAGTCGAACTACGCGTTCGCCTACCGCGAGCCCGCACCGGTCGACGGCGGCGAACCCGAGGAGTTCCTCGGCCGGCGGGCGATGTCCAAGAGCGAGCTCGACTACTTCGGACTCGGCGAGTCGAACTACGACCGTCTGCTGGAGACCCCCTTCGGGATCGTGGTCGAGGCGGAGTTCGAGGCGTCGACGGCGACCGAGACGCTCGCCGGGAGTGGCTACGAACCCGACGGCAGTTACCGTGGGTACGACCTGTTCTCGCGGTCGGACGTCCCGCGGCGGGCGGCCGTCCGCGACGGGGTCGTCGTCTGGTCAAGCGAGCGGGTCCACGACCGCCCGGACGTCGAGGCGCTCGTCGACGCCGGAGCGGGCGATCGACGGCGGTACCACGAGGAGAACGAGGCGTTCGCGCGAGCGAGCGAGGCTGCCGGGGCGAACCGGATGCTGATCGTCGGTCCCGACTTCGGCGACCCGACGGACACGGCCGAGATGGGTGCCGACGCGTTCCGGTTCGACGGCGATGTCGCCTACCAGGTCGTCACACTCCGCTTCCCCGATGGACGGGTCCCGACGGCCGACCGGCTCGAACGCGCCTTCCGCGACGAGTACGGCCTGACCGAGGAGGCCGAGGTGTTCGACGTCCGGATCGACGGCCGCCTCGCGACGCTCGAGACGCGGGTCCCGCTGGGCGAGCCGCGCGACCTCACGCCGATCGAGGATCCGCCGCAGGTGACCTGGGGCGCCGAGTTCGACGCCGACGCGCGGGCGCTGACGCTGCGCCACGAGACGGGCGAAGCCGTCGACACCGAGTGGCTCTGGTTCGACGCCGAGACCGAGGCCCGCCCGGGGATGATCGAGACGGAACCGCTCTGGACGGACGAACGAGGGATCGGGCCCGGCGACGGCGACACCGTGGACCTGTCCGACCGGCCGGACGTGACTGGCGCGTCCGTGGTGCTGGCGGGGGATGAATGCTGTGCGTTCCGCACCCTCTTCGACTACGGACTCGGGGGTGAACGGTGACCGTGATAGCGACCGTTAACGCCTCCGTCCGCGGCCGTGCGACCATCGCCGCCGGCTGTCCGCCCGCGAGCGGACTCGATACCGAAGCGAGTCCGTGGTCACCACTCCGAGCGAGCGTTCGGTCGTCACGGACGGCGAGGGCGGCGAGCAGCCGCGACCGTGGATACGATTTATACACATATGGGATGACAGAACGGAGTGTGAGCGAGGAGCCCGACCTGGCGACGGTCGTCGACCTCATCGACGACGAGCACGTCAGGTCGATCCTCGCCGCGACGAGCGCAGAGCCACTGTCGGCGACGGAGTTGAGCGAGCGGTGTGACGTCTCGCCGTCGAGCATCTACCGCCGCGTCGAGCGGCTGGCGGAGGCGGACCTCCTCGACGACCGGACGCGGCCGCGGGCCGACGGCCACCACGAGACCGTCTACGTGGCGGCGCTCGACCGGTTCGAGGTCAGGGTTAGCGACGGCGACCTGGAGTGGATGGTCGAGCGCCGACACCGGGACGTCGCCGATGAACTGACGCGGATGTGGGGGGAGCTCTGAGATGACCACCGTTGGGTCGGTCCTGGGGTTGCTAGCCGGTGGGGCCGCGACGGGGTCGGCCGTTATCGGGCTCTATATCGGCTACCACGCCTACCGCGGGCTCCGCCGGCACGACGAACCGTCGATGCGGTACCTCTCGATCGGGATGATCCTGCTGTTCGGTGTGACCTACGTCCTCGCACTGGCGGGCCAGGGCCTCATCGCGTTCCGGGTGGTCCCCATCGACCTCCAGAACACGGTCCGCCTCGTTGTCCGGGCCGTCCAGCTCGCGGGGCTGGTCTGTATCGCCTACTCGCTGCGGGTCGCGACGGGCCGCTGAGACGATGCCGGGCGTCGAGCGGCTCGCACCGGACGTGCCGACGGACGTCGACGCGGACCCGAGGGTGTTCAGTCCAGAACGTCGGCTACCACCTCGACCGCCTCGAGACGACCGGCCTCGTCGAGGTCGTCGGGGGCCGGTACTCCGAGAAGAGCACCGAGATGGGCGTCTACGCGCCGACCGGGTCGCCGCTCGTGATCCGCGTCGAGCCCGGAGCGGAGCGCCCTCCCTGGCTCCTGTGGGAGAGCGCAAGGGGCCCGGGCGTCCGCCCCGCGATGGCGTCCCCGGACCAGGGCGGCCTGATCACGGTCACGTCCCCGAACTCGACGGTGTAGGTGTGACGGAGGGTGGCGTTCCGCCCGCCCAGCCGTATCGGGAACTCGACGACGAACCGGCGGACGCCGAACGAGGCGTTCCCCCAGACGTGGGCCTCGACGAGCGACAGGTCGGGAACGGGGTAGTCGGTCGTGCCGTTCCGCCACAGCGAGATGCCGCTCGCGTTCGCCCCGTGCCGGTCGATGTACGTCTCCTCGACGGCCAGCGACCCGTTCTCGAACCGGACGGTCGTCCGGGCCCGCTCGACGAAGGTCGCGTTCGAGAGCGTCCCGAGGTGGGCGGCCTCGAGTCGCTCGGCGTCGGTCACCCCGTCGGTCGAGACGCCGGGGGCAGGGATGCGTCGGTCGGCGGGTCGGTCGGCACCGGTGCGGGCGTGACCGTCCGCCCGGTCTGCGTGTCGGCCGTCCCGGACGAGTGGTGTTACAGCCGGCGAGGGCGATCGCCGACGCCAGGGCCAGGAGCACGAGCGCGGGACGAACCACCCGGTAACCCCCGGTCACGTCACCCCTCCCCTCGGTATCCGGGCGTGGGCGTCCCGTTCTCGATGGCCTCGTCGTACCACGACGGTCGCGGGACGGTCGTCGTCCCGACGTCGGCGTACTCGAAGACGTGTTCGACGGTCGCCGACCGACCGCGGTACTGCGCCGGGTACGTCACGGCCACCCGGTAGACGGCACCGTCCGCCCCCACGACGGCCCGGAGGGAGGCGTTGCCCGTCGGGATCGTCCCGGCGAGCCCGAAGACCGGGAGGGCGAGGACGTCATCGGCGGCGAAGACGTAGCGGGCCGTCCCGTCGACGACGCGCCGGCCGACCCGGCGGAGCGACGCCCGTTCGAGGGTCCTCGCGTAGGGCCTCGCGTCCGGGTCGACGAAGTCGTCGTAGAGGACGTTCGATAGCCGGGCGCGACGGGTCGAGCCGTCCCCGTCGGTCACCGACTGGACGGTCGTCCGGCGGTCGGACCAGACTTCGGCCGCGACGACCTGAAACGAGCGGGCGTCGCTCCGAGGACCCTCCTCGAGCGCGTAGGAGAGGGCGAACGCCTCCGGACCGCGCCGGACGACCAGCGCCTGCCGCCCGAGGACCTCCTCCCCGTCCCGGACGGTCGTGACGGTCCGCTCGGTGAACGGGACGTCCTCGAACGCCCGAGCGTGGGCCGCCGCGAGCAGCGAGGCGTTCTCGACGCCGCGCGGCGAGAGCCCGGGCACCGTCGCCCGCGAGGCGGGCGTCGCGTCCGTCGGGACCGGGACGGGCGTCACCGAGCGGGTCGGGGTTCCGTCGAAGCCGGTCGCCCCGCTACATCCGGCGAGGACGGCCAGAAGAGAGAGAAGAAGCGCGAGACCGGGATCGGATCGAGGGTCGTTCATCCCCACTCAACCCCCTGCTCGCGTTCTCGGGACGGACGTTCCGTTCTCGACGACTTCGTCGGACCACGGCGGCCGAGGAACCGTGGTCGTCCCGATCGCCGTGATCTCGAAGACGTGCTCGACGGTCGCGGTCCGGCCACCGTGGCGAGCGGGGAGGGTAGCGACCACCAGCCGGACGACACCGTCAGCACCGACGACAGCCCGGAGGGTGGCGCTGCCGGTGGGGGTCGTCTCGAGGAGGCCGAACGTCCCGAGCGAGTCGACGCCGTCCGCTTCGAAGGCGTACAGCACGGTCCCGTTCTCGACCCGTCGGTCGACGCGCCGGAGCGACGCCCGTTCCAGGGTCCGGGCGTACGGCTCCGCGCCGGGGATAGCGAAACGGGAGTAGAACGTGTTGGGAGCCGGCTCGCTCCGGACCGACCCGTCCCGGGCGGTGATCGACTGGACGACGGTCTCCCCGTCGGACCAGACTTCGACCGCAACGGCCTGCCGTGGTTCGAAGCCGACACGCAGGTCACCCTCGAGTCCGAACCGCAGACGGAACGCCTCGGCGTCGCGTCTCACCACGAGCGTCCGCCGACCGATCACCGTCCCGTTCGTATCACGGACGGTCGTGACGGTCCGCTCGGTGAACGACATCTCAGAGAGCACCCGGCGGTGGGCCGCCTCCAGCGACGAGGCGTTCTCGACGCCGTCGGGCGAGATACCGGGGGTCACCCCCTCGACCGCGGGGGTGGCGTCGCCGGGGACCGGTGCGGGGGTCACCGACCGCGTCGCCGTCGCGTCGGTGTTAACCCCCGCGCTACAGCCCGCGAGGACGACCGCCGCGGCGAGGGTCGGGAGGACCCAACCCCGGTGTGATCCGGGACCCATAGCTGTACGAGAGGGGAGACGGTGGTATGCCTTGCGCCTCCGTGGGGGGGGAACGCGGACACCCCGGCGTGTTCGGTCCGCCCCGGAGGGGCCGGTCGGCGACGACCGTCGTGGGCGGTGACGGGTCCCCGGACGCCCCTCAATCGTCGAACGGCCAGTCGCCGGTGACCTCCATCCCCTCGACGTAGCGCTGCTCCTCGAGCAGTTCGACGATCTCCGAGTCCGGCTTCCGCGGGAGGTCCAGGTCGTCGCTCGCGAGTTCGACCGCCAGTTCAGTGAGGAGTATCGCCGACTCGCGAAGGTCGCGCGACTCCAGTTTGTCGAACGTGTCGGCCTCCGTGTGCCCCCAGCCCCGTCCCTCGTCGCCGGTTTCGGCGTAGACGTGGTACCCCGGAATCCCCCGGACGACGTACGGCCAGTGATCGGAGTGCGGCCCGACCTCGGGCACCGGGTCGAACGGGTGGTCGAAGCGATCCGCGACCGTCTCGATCGCCTCACCCAGTTCGTCCCAGCCGTGGGTGTAGGCCGCGAGGTCCCGTCCCCGGCCGACGCCGTCGAAGTTCAGCACCGCCTTCACCGCGTCGGGGTCGACCGACTCGGCGTGGTGGGTCGACCCCACCAGCCCCACTTCCTCGGCACCGTAACAGACGAACTCGACGCGGGTGTCGAGTTCGGCCTCCCGTTCGGCGAGCGCCCGGGCCAGTTCGAGCACCATCGCCGTCCCCGCGCCGTTGTCCATCGCGCCCTCGGCGATGTCGTGGGCGTCGATGTGGGAGGTGACGAGCACGCGTTCGTCGGTCCCGGGTCCGAGTTCGGCGTGGACGTTGTGGCTCGTCGCGTCGGGCGTCTCGCATTCGACCTCGACGGAGAGCTCCTCGCCCTCGAACCGGCGGGCGAGCCGCGAGCCGACCTCCTTCGAGACGCCGACAGCGGGGATCTCCCCGATGGGCGCGTCCTCGGTACCGACGCTCCCGGTCGGCGGGAGACAGCCCTCAACGTGGTTGCGGAAGACGAACGCGGCCGCGCCCGCCTCGACGGCGTGGTAGTACTTCTCCCGGCGGTGGAGGAACCGGTGGTACCACGACGGGATGTTCGAGGCCGCCATCACGACCTTCCCCTCCAGATCCGCGTCGAAGTCCTCGGGGAGCCCGTAGCCGAGGTCGACGAACTCGCCCGACACCTCGCCGGCGAGCGATCGCGGGAGGGCGATGCAGTCGTGGGGCTCCCCGCCAGCCTCGATACCGCTGTCCCCCCTGACCCACCCCTGGAGGTCGAACGGTTCGAGACGGGCGTTCTCGGCATGGGCGTCGAGGGCGTCGCGCGTCGCCTCGGCACCCGCTCGCTCGCCCTCGGTGCCGGCCATCCGGTCGCCGATGTCGACGAGCGTCTCCAGCAGGTCCCAGCCGACGTCGCTCGTGAACGTGCCCGCGATCCAGTCCTCGTCCGTCTCGGGTGATGACATGGGGGGGATGGCGGAGGCCGGGGGCATACCCCTTTCGCCCGACGACGGGGCGGCCGGATCGCGGCCGGGAGCGCGCAGGCTTTTTAACCACCGCCGGGGAGGGTCGACCATGCACGACGTGCTCGCCGAGTGGCGGCCGGCCGTCGACGAGACCATCGCGAGGATCCTCCCGCGGACGCTCGACGAGGCGTACCTCGCGGAGTTCTTCGGCGAGCCGACCTACCGCTACGACGCCGAGGCCATCCAGCGGGCGCTCGCCGAACCCATCTGGGACCTGCTCGATCGCGGTGGCAAGCGGTGGCGGGCGGTGCTGTTCCTCATGATGGTCGAGGCGTTCGGGGAGGATCCCGAGGCCTACCTCGAGTACGCCTGCATCCCCGAGATACTCCACAACGGGACGATCATCGTCGACGACGTCGAGGACGGGGCGACCCTGCGCCGGGGCGAGCCGGCGCTCCACCGCGTCTACGGGACGGACGTGGCGCTGAACGCCGGCAACGCGATGTACTTCATCCCCCTGAAGCTCATCGAGCGGAACCCGGGAGATCTCGACGCCGAGACGCGGCTGCGGGTCTACGAGATGCTGATGGGCGAACTCAACCGCACGCACCTGGGCCAGGGGATGGACATCGTCTGGCACAACCGGCAGGCCGTCGAGACGACGGAGGCCGAGTACCTGGAGATGTGCGCCTGCAAGACGGGCGGGCTGGGGCGGATCGTCGCCCGCCTGGCGGCCATCGTCACCGGGAACGAGGAGCACGAGGAGCACGTCGCCCGGTACGCCGAGTCGATGAGCATCGCGTTCCAGATCGCCGACGACGTCCTCGACGTCGAGCACGCCATGGAGCGCGGCGGCGCGTTCGGCAAGGGGGCCGGCAACGACGTCCGCGAGGGGAAGAAGACTCTGCTCGTCATCCGGGCGGTCCGGGACGCTCCCCCCGAGACGGCCGAGCGGCTGGAGGAGATCCTGGGAACCGAGGAGAACACCGACGAGGAGGTCGTCGAGGCGGTGGAGATCCTCCACTCGGTCGGGGCCGTCGAGGGCGCGAGGGAGACGGCCCACGACCTCGCGGCCGAGGCGCGCGAGCACCTCGGTCGCGCCGATCTCGACTCCGAGACTGCCGCGCGGCTCGCGGATTTCACGCGGTTCGTCGTCGACCGGGAGGTCTGATACGGACGGTCGTGGTCTTTTACCGGCGATCACTGACCCGGCCGGGCGATCACCGGTAAATCGTTACAACAATCCGTATCAGGAGGTGTCGAAGACGCCGGCGCTCGCGTCGACGACCGCGACCGCGAGGGATCCCCGGGTCGATACCGACAGCCTGTCGTGGGGTTCGACGGTCCCGGCGTCGCGCCCGTCGGCGACGAGGCGAACGGGCGTCTCGTCGCGCTCGACGCGGAGTCCGACCCCGTCGGTGGGGAGCACCCAGTGGTCGGCGTCGGTGACGAACGGTGAGATGGGGACGACGGCCACCACGCCGGTCCCCGGGGCGACGACCGGCCCCTCGGCCGCGCGGGCGTAGCCGGTCGACCCGGCGGCCGTGGCGACGACGACCCCGTCGGCGCGGAAGGTCGCCACCCGGTTTGCCCCGCTCAGCACGGTGAACTCGGAGATGCGCGCGGGCTCGTCGGTGACGAGCGCGAGGTCGAACAGCGCGGGCGTTCGTTCCGCGTCCGTCCCGTTCGCGACCGAGAGGAGCGGCCGGGTCACGGTCTCGAACTCGCCAGCCAGGACCGAGGCGACGGCCGGCACGATCCCGGATACCGACACCGACTGCACGGCGTCGGCGATCGACACAGGCAGGACGGGAACGTCGACGCCAGCGGCGACGAGGTCGACGAGCGCCGGCTCCCCGACGGCGACGACGACCCGCGGTCCGGCGTCGACGACCGCGGCGGCCTCGCCGGTGACCGGGTCCCCCCCCGCGGCCGCGACGGCGTCGGCGACCGACCCGTCACCGCCGACGACCCCGACGGGCACGCCGCCCGGCGCTTCGCTCATGTCACGTCCGGTCGCCGCCGGCCGGCAAAAGCCTGCGGGATTCGGCGCTCCGGGTCGTCGAGACGCCGACGGTCGTTCCGCTCCACGACTCGCGCGAAGAGGGAACAGCTCACGGAACGCGTTCGGAGACGTCCGCGCCGGACCCCACTGGCGGGCACCCGGCGGGTCCGCGTATCCGACGGGACAAGAAGGCCCGTCTCACTGAAAACAAGGCTTACACGGCCGAACGACCCGGGACCACGTGATGATCGGCGAGGAGCGATCCACGACCTCGGCATCGGCATCGGTCGGCGACTGTCCCAGCTGTGGGGGCGCGCTCGCGTGGGAGGGCCGCTCGTGGGCGTGCGAGGACTGCCGGTTCGTCCCCAACCACGGGGCCGACTGAGTCGGAGCCGTCGCAGGCGTGGGCGACCCGCGAGCGACGAGCGGGTCGGGACGGCCGCGGGACGGACCGTCCGGTTCGGAGCGTACGGCGAGCGAGAGCGAGGCCGACCGGAGGGGGCCTCGGAGAACGGTGAGTGAAGCGAACCGTGAGTAGGCGAGAGCGAGGCGTTTCATCCGCCCCGAGCGAGCGGAGTCCTCGTGAGCAGTAGCGAACGAGGACGTTGGCGGACGAACGGAGTGAGTCCGCCTGAGCGAGTGAGGGGCGCAGTTTTTCCCCACGTTTTTGCGAGCCGAGCGGGACGGCAGAGCCGTCCACTGGCCGTGCGAACGGGCGGCGAAGCCGCCCGTGAGCAGAGAGAGGTGCGCGAGCGAACGTGAGCGCACCCGACGAAGCAAAAAGTGGTGTCAGACCACCGCGTTCCACACCGGGGCGATGACGAAGAAGAGGCTCTGGTAGCCGATGTACAGCAGCGCGAGAAAGGAGGCGGCGATGGCCCCCTTCGGGGCCTCGATCTCGATGCCGCGGCGGGCCTCGACCTTCCGGGACTCGAACTCGAAGAGGTCGGTGAGGAACAGCCCGAGGACCAGCACCGAGAACACCATCCCACCGTGCTGGTGGACCGTGAGGTAGTAGAACGAGCCGACGACGAGCAGGAAGTTCGTGGCGACGCGGGCGGCGTTGCGCTCGATGGCGTCGGCACCGCCCTCCTCGGCCTGGTCGACGTGCTGGGAGTACTCCCAGCCGCGGACGGCCATGTTGACGACGAGCAGGGCCAGGAGGAGGTACTCGATGATCGGCGCGAACAGGGTGTCGATGGGCCCGAACAACGAGACGAAGGGCTCCGTGGCCAGCACGAACGGCTCCATACCGGCCGGTGCGTCACGAACGCATTAGAAGGTTACTGATTGACGGCACGCGGTGTCCGGGGATCGCGGGCGAACCGGCGGACGGTACCGGGGCCGATCGCCGCTCATAGGGATCATCGTCGTAGTTCGTAGATTTCCCGTCGAGAATCGTGCCCCGCGACCCACCTCGAACGGTCGAATCCTCCGGCTGGCTACGATGATCCCTATCAGCTCCCGGGGAGCGCCGACTGCTCGACCCGGTAGATCGTCACCGTCCGTTCCCCCCGGTAGGAGAAGGTCTCGGCGACGCTCACTCCGGGGACGTCCTCGAACGAGACCTCGCCGTACATCGACCGCTCGGCCGGGCCGACGTAGACGTACTGGACGTCGTACCGGGCGAGCAGTCGGGCCCTGGCTGCCGTCGAGCCGGTGTAGATGGTCTCGACGTGCTCGACCCGTTCGGCGTAGGCCTCCCCGCCGCGGTAGCCCCGCTCGTGGTACCACCCCGCGACGGTCGGTACGCCCGTGAGGCTCGACGGGGCAGACGCGCCCCGGCCCTCGTCGGGCTGCCAGTAGTAGCCCGCCGGCGCGGCGGTGACGATAGTCGGGGTGCCCGAAAGCGAGCCGATCCAGTCGATGGCCGCCGCCTCCCGCGGGTGGGAGAGGTCGACGAAACGGGTCGCGTCGAGCGTCGGGCCGTCGACGTTCGCCGTCCGCGATCCCGCCTCGAAGTGCGCCGGGAACGCGAGCGCGGCGTACAGCCCCGAGGAGAGCACGAGGAAAGCGACCAGGACGGACCCGGCGAGCCGCCACGTCTCGGGCCGGGGGGTCGAAAGCGCGGACCGGTCGGGGAAGGGGAGCCGCGCGAGCATCACCGCGGCCGCGACGCTCCAGAGCACCCACACCTGGGCGTAGGTCTTGAAGACGGTGTTGAGCCGTCCCGGGCCGGCCTCCTCGACCACGTAGAGGAACTCCACGATGAGGAGGACGCCGAGGCCGCCGATCATCAGCACGGTCTCGTAACCGGCGTCCCGGCGGAGGCGGACGAGCAGCCATCCGGCGAGCAGGAGCGGCCCGAACAGCGCGACGGCGGCGAGGTCCCACGCCCAGGCGAAGACGGCGAGGAGGCCGACGGCGGCGACCGCCAGCGAGGGCCGTTCGAGCCCGGCGAGACCCCGACGGGCGATGTATGGCACGAACGCGAGGAGGAACCCGCCGTGGACGATCAGTAGCCCCCGGAACGAACTCCGGTTGACGCCCGGGAGGACGCCGATCGAGCGACCGCTGGCGGTCCCGAGCCAGAAGGGGAGCGACCAGGCGAGCGCGAGGACGGCGAGGCCGACCGCCAGCGCGAGCGCGCCCCCGGTTCGACGGAGTTCGAGCCCGAGCCACCGACGGGGGTCAAGCTCGACTCCGGTCGTCGAGGATCCCGTCCCGGCGGGCGCGGACGTCGACTCCGGACCGCCGTCCGTCCGTGCGGCGGCGGGCAGCCGGTCGGCGAGCGACGGCGGGAGCAGGTCGAGCGGGTCGGCAGGGGCGAACGCGAGCGCGAGCCACGTCACGCCGAGTGCGGTCGGGAACGACCAGGTGTTCACCACCGCGAGGAGGCCGACGACGGGCGGGACTGTCCCGAACACCAGCAGCCTCCGGCGGCCGATCTCGGTCGCTGGCGTCCGCCAGTAGGCGTAGCCGAGCGCCACGACCAGAAGCATGAACGGGGTGCTCGTCATGTGGGCGTGGAGGTCGCCGTTGAGCCAAGCGAACAGCGGGAACTCCGTGATGAGCCCGAACGCGTCCGGCGACCCCGGTTCCGAGGACATCACCCGCGAGGCCGACCAGTAGGAGAACGCGTCCGGGGTCCACCCGAGCAGATCGGTTCCCCCGCCGAACGCACCGGCGAGTGGCCGCGCCACCGCGTCCGGGAGCGCCCAGACGAGCACCTGCACGAAGGTCCAGAGGTTGCTGGCGAGGCCGACCAGGAACGCGGCGAGGCCAGCCGCGAGCCGGCGGGGCGCACCGCGATCGGCAGCGATCGCCCCCGCCACGCCGTAGGCGGCGACCACGAGCGTCGCGTAGAAGCCGGCGAGCGCGAGGTTGTACGCGATCCGGGCCGGGGTGAACGTGAGGCGGGCGAGCAGCGCCGAGATCACGTGGCCCCCGTAGTAGTACTTCACCGGCTCGCCGGCGAACCACATGTCCTCGGGGGGGAGCCGCGGGGCCCGGAGGAGCGACTGGAGAAGCCCGAAGTCGAGGAACTTCTCGCCGCCGATGGGGTGGACCGCCGGGTCGACGGCACGGACGGCGACGAGCAGCGCAAACGCGAGGAGGAAGACGACGCCCGTCTCGGCGGCCATCCGGAAGTCGGGCGACGCCTCGGCCCGCCCGGCGAGCAGATACGACCCCGCAGCGAGGACGGCGAGTCCGGCGAGCAGCGCCGGCCACCCGAACACGAGGTGTCCGACCAGGTAGCCGACGACGCCGAGGACCGCCAGGGCGACGGGGAGGGCGAGCGCGGCACCGCGGTCCGGAAAGCGAGGGAACAGCGCGGCGGCGATGGGGAGCGTCGCCACGGCGAGCGCGGCGTAGACGCCGACCCAGACGAGGACGTAGCCGTACTCCATCACCACGTGAGCGGGTCCCCCCGAACTAAACCTCTTGTCATCCTCGACGTTTTCGAGTCGCTCCTGATGGGAGTCGGACCTCCCGGTCGACCGGTGGTGCCCCGGCCGGCAGCCACGGTCGAATCCTCTGGAGGGGAACGAAGCCGAACGGTTTTTACCGCCGCCAGCGGACCCGTGAACCGATGAGACCGTCGCTGGGGGTCGTGGTCCCCGCCTTTCGACCGGACCCCGATCACCTGGTCGAGTACGTCCGCGAGCTCGTGGCGCGGCTCGACATCGACACCGTCCGCGTCGAACTCGACGCCCCGCGATCGGGGGTGGAGTCACGGCTCCGGGCGGCCGACCTGCCCCCGTCGGTGACGCTCTCGGTCGCCCGCACCCGCCGGGGGAAGGGGGCGGCGATCACCGCGGGCTTCGAGGCGCTCGACACCGACCTCCTGCTGTTCGTCGACGCCGACGGGAGCACGCCCGTCGACTCGGTCGAACGGATCCTCGGACCCCTCTACGGGGGGCGGGCGGACGTCGCCGTCGGCTCCCGCCGACACCCCGACTCGCGGATCCTGAGCCACCAGACGTTCGCCCGCCGATACCTCGGCGACGGCTTCGCGTGGCTGGCGAGCCGACTGCTCGAGGCCGAACTCCACGACTACCAGTGTGGGGCGAAGGGACTGACCGCCGAGTGGTGGGAGCGGGTCCGGGCGCACCTCTACGAGCCCGGGTTCGCCTGGGACATCGAGCTCGTGGCGATGGCCGCCGCGCTCGGTGCGCACGTCGTCGAGGTCCCCATCGAGTGGGAGGACAAGCCCGGCTCGACCGTCTCGCCGATCGGGGATACGCTCTCGCTCGCCCGGGCGCTGTTCGTCGTTCGACACCGGGCGAAGCGGCTCGGGAGCTCGCGGCTCCACGACGCCATCGCCGAGCGCCGCGATGAGACGGCGATCGTCGACCGGAAATGACCGGCACCGGCTCCGAGTGGCTCCGCTCGCTCCTCTCCGCCGACAGGTTCGGCCGGTTCGCGAGCGTCGGCGTCGTCGGCGCGGCCTTCGACGTGACGACCTCGACGGTGCTCCGGGAGCTCGGCGTCTTCCCCGAGCTCGCCGTGTTCATCGGCATCGAAGTGGCCATCGTCGTCATGTTCCTGCTGAACGACAACTGGACGTTCGCTCAGCAGGGAGCCGCGGGCGTCCGGGCCGCGCTGGGCCGGCTCCTCCGCTCGAACCTCGTCCGCGCGGGCGGTATCCTCGTCCAGCTCGCGACGTTCCGCTTCCTCTTTCGCGTGATCGCCGTGGACCTGGACGTGGCCGGTATCGACGGCTGGTTCATCGTCTCGAAGATCGCCGGCATCGGCACCGGGATGATCGTCAACTACGTCGCCGAGAGCCTCGTCACCTGGCAGGTACAGCACGACCCGGAGTGACCGGAGGCGTGCGGGTGTGAACCGAACCCACGGAGGACGGCCGAAAACGGCGACCGAAACACAAGCGTTAAACAGCGAGTTCCTCTACGGGTTGGTAGCGGGATGGGATAGCCAGGAGATTCCGCCGGGCTCATAACCCGGAGATCGGACGTTCAAATCGTCCTCCCGCTATTCTTCCGAAATTCTACCTGTTGAGTCTTCTCACCGCGTATTTCACTTTCACCGAGGCGGCCAGAGATTAATAAATGATAACGCCCGATACATCCCTGTATGGCCGACGGATACCGGTACCGGACGGCGGTGACACGCCTTCGAGTTACCGAGTCGGACCGTCGGCTCCTCGAACAAACCATCGACCACTGGCAGTCGGCTTGTAACATCGCCGTCGAGATCGCATGGCCGGAGATGACTGACGCGGGGGCAGTCCAGTCTGCCGGGTACGGCGAGATCAGGGAGCGGACCGATCTCGGAAGCCAGCATTCGATACTCGCGACGCGACAGGCGGCAAGTACTGTTCGGTCCTGTGTGGAACACCGCAAACAAGGGCGGTCCACAAGCAAGCCGACCTTCACAGCCCCGACCATCACGTACGACCCGCGGTGTATGACGATGTTCGACGACGGAACGGTCTCGCTCGCGACCGTAGAAAACCGGGTCAGAGTCGAACTCGCGCTCCCGGACGAACCAGGTGGTTACCAGGACGAATTCCTCGATGACGATTCCTGGACACTCGGAGAGAGCACACTGACGGTCGAGGACGGCGAATTCCGGCTCCACATGGGGTTCAAGAAGCGAGTTACCGACCGGGAGACCGCCGAGGACGGAACGGTTCTCGGGGTCGACCTCGGCGTAGAGAACCTGGCAGTCACCAGTACCGCCCGGTTCTTCTCGGGGCGGGAACTACAGCACGTCTGTCGAGAGCACGCGCGCCGTCGCCGAGCGCTCGAAAAGACGGGGACCAGGAGCGCAAATCTCACAGTACGGCGTATCGCGGGACAGGAGCGCAGATACATCCGGAACGAACTCCACGAGATATCGCGTGCGATCGTGGACGAAGCTCGGAGTCACAACTGTTCGGTTATCGCGCTTGAGGAACTCGAAGGGATATACGACACGATCGCGGCTAGGGGAGTTCGCCCACCGCTGGGCCTATCGTCAGCTCTGTGAATTCATCGAGTACAAGGCCGAAGCATACGAGATCAGCGTCGACTACGTCGATTCTCGATACACATCCCAGCTGTGTGCGGAGTGCGGACATCAAGCGCGTCAGAACAGGCCGGAACGCTCTCGATTCGAGTGCGTGAACTGCGGTTCGACGTCGAACGCGGACTACAACGCTGCGAAGAACATCGCGTTACGGTACGTCCGCGACGGCCCTCAGTCGTCGTCGCGGACGGGCACCCGTCGGTGTGCCCTGAAATCGGGGACTGTGAGTCCGAACGGAGCGTTCACCCCCTACCCGGACGGGTCAGAGGAGGAGTTCGCCGATAGGTCGGTCGCCTAATGGCGACCGACGACCGATATCTACTTCCCGCTATGGGCTTAGCGAACCCGAGACGTTGATCGAAAAGGAGAGCCACTCCCAAGGATAGGCACACGATAGAGCGGCCATCCTCACGTCGGTAATGTACCGGGAGGACCCGCCCGTCTAATGAATCAATCTACGAATGTCGCCCGGAGATGTACACAAATCGAGGGTTCAGGACTCCACTAAAACCGTAGGTACCCAAAGGTTCCAACGGCCCGCGGAAGACCGAATGCGCAGGGGGAGTACCGTCAAACGAGGCACGATCCACGGCGCTCACAGCGGACTCTTCGATAAGCCGATAGTAGTGATTTCGAGGACGACGGTTCTGTCGCTAGGCCTACCCGTCGCCGTTCTCGTCGACGACGACGACCTCGTCGCCGTCCATGCGGATGTTGATGAGCGTCTTCGCCTCGTAGGGCGTCTCCTCGAGGGCGTTCTCCCCGCCCTCCTTCTTGATGACGGCGACGACGTCCACGACCTCCGCGCCGATCTCGTCGAGCGCGCCGGTGATGGCCGAGAGCGTCCCGCCCGTCGAGAGCACGTCGTCGAGGACGAGCACCCGGTCGCCCAGGTTCACGTCGTTGACGTACATCTCCGACTCCGAGTAGCCGGTCACCTGCGACAGGGAGACCTCTCCCGCCAGCCCGTACTCGCGCTTTCTGACCACCACGAGCGGGATGTCGGTCATCAGCGAGACGGCCGTCGAGATGTGGATACCCATCGCCTGCGGCGTGACGATCTTGTCCACGTCCTCCAGGTCGGCCTTCCGGATGATCTTGATGACGACCTCGCGGAGGAGGCCCGGTTCGAGCATCGGGACGCCGTCACTGATCGGGTGGACGAAGTAGTGGTACCCCTCCTTCTCGACGACGGGCGTGTCGAGCAGGGACTCCCGCAGTTGGTCCATGTCGCCGGTGTGCGGGGGGTCGGGTAAAGCCTGGCGGTGTGAAGCAGACGGAGACGAACGCTCGCAGACCGATCACACGCCGTGGTCGCGGAACCGCTCGACATCGACGTCGACTGGGAGCGTGTCGAAGTCGTCGTCACCGCCGGCCAGCAGGGTGGCACCCCGCTCGTGAGCCAGCGCCACCGCGGAGGCGTCCGCCAACGAGATGTCCCCGTAAGCCTTCACTTCACCGGCGAGCCGCCAGTCCGCCCGTTCGAGAGAGACGCCGAGACGGGTCAGCGTGCGGACGTCGCGATCGGCCGTCCGGAGCGACGCGGTCGTGGGTCGTTCGTCGGTGGTTCCCTCGAAGCGGGCGACGAGGTAGTCGCCCACGTCGACCGCTTCGAGTAGTTCTCCGACGTACTCGTGTCCCGGCTCGTCGTAGAGAAACGCGATTATCGCCCTGGTGTCGAAAACGTAGGCGGCGGTCATCCCTCGGAGGGACGAAGCCTGTCGGCCCGCTCCTCCTCGTTCCGTAGCTCACGCACCTTCGCCAGCACCTCGCCCGGTTCGTGGTCGCCGGCGTGGATGCCGTGCAGCTCGTCGAGAGACGGGACCGGTTCGAGGACGATCCGGCCGTCCTCCTCGTAGACGAACATCTCGCCCGGCGTCTCGATGCCGAACTTCTCCCGGAGCGGCTTCGGAATCGTCGCCTGTCCCTTCCGGGAGACGCGTACTACTACGGGCTCGTTCGTACTACTCATCGTTCGAATCCATCATGATAATTCGAGTAAGACTAAAGGTACCGCCATCCCGACCGGTCTCAGCAGGTAACGGCCTCGACGCCGAGCTCTCGACGGCCGCCTCGTCACCGCGTATCGGGTCGACGAGGAAGGTCGTATCGAGGAGCACGTTACCCCCCCTCTCGTCGGCGATGGATTCGAGCTCCTCGTTGCGGCGCTCGCGTCGCTCCTCGACCGCAGCCTCCGGTGCGTCGGCCCGCTCGTCGGTGAGAACCCCGGTGAGTTCGAGCAGCGACCGCTTGTCTGCCAGACGGAAAACGACGTCCGAGAACGTCTCGTCGTCCCGCTCGTGGGGCGCGAGGCGCTCGTACGCCTCCTCCGAGAGCCGGACGTTCTTCGACACGTGCACGCAGGTGTATGCAGCCGATCGTTTAGTGTTTGTCTCGGGTTAGCGCTTGGCGGAATATGACGACGGTGCCTGGGGGAGTATCTACTCGGCGGGAGGAAGAAATCAGAAAGGGTTAGTCAGTCTACGCTTCGGGGCCGCTCCATTTGCCGAGCGTGGCGGAGTTCTCGCCGGACTCCGAGGTCCAGACGACACGGACTGATGCGCCCGAAAGATCAAGATCTGCATCGTCACCGGAGTTGCCAGATATCTTGGCAGTACCCGTGGAATCCTTGAACATAGTATTGTCAAGGGTATCCGAGGTACCTGCGGTAATCTCATTTGGGAACACGTCATCGCCAAGACTGACAGACGTTGAGGCGTCATTAACGGCCCCAGAAACAGTGGCGTTGAGTCGGTCTGCAGCGATGGAATCACCACCATCGTGCGTCACGACAAGTTCGTCTGAATCGTCCGTAGCGTCTTCAGTGTAGTCGAAGTTGAAACTCGCCTGTGGGCTAGTGCTCTGCACCTGGTCGCCGAGGCCCAGCACGAACGTGCCGATGACCGCGGCCAGGATGACCGTGATGGCGACCATCAGGATGACGCCAATGACCGGTGATACTGCATCCTCGTCCGTAAAGATGGATTTCAATCTCATCGTTACGCGTCAGGACCGCTCCACTTGCCGAGCGTAGCCGTCTGATCGCCATTAGTCGATTGCCAAGTTACTCGAACCGTAGCAGTGTCAAACTCACTGCTGCCCGTCCCGTCATCTTCTGTGATGGTGGCGGACGAACCAGCAGCGACACTATTGCCGGACTTCGATGCAGTGTCCACAGCGGACCAAGCCGAGGATGTCGAGGCAGTCACGTAAGAACTGTTCGCAGCATAGTCTGTTGTGGACTTGATGTTCAGCTGAGTGTCCGGAATCGAGTCACCACCGTCGTGCGTGATAGCTACAGAACCCTCGCTTGAGCCGCTGTCCGATGTATAATCGAAGTTGAAGCTCGCTTGCGGGGCGGTACTCTGCACCTGATCGCCGAGGCCCAGCACGAACGTGCCGATGACCGCGGCGAGAATGACGGTAATCGCCACCATCAGGATAACCCCGATGACCGGCGACACCGCCTCCTCGTCCGTGAACAGTTGTCTGATGTTCATTGTTGTCTCGTGCCGTGTGCCGGTCACGCCGAGAAGGGGTACGGAGCCGCGTCCGACCGAGCGAGACTACTTCGGTCCCCCGGTCCACCCTCCACCCCAGATCCCACCGTGGTTCGACACCCGGTTGGTTTCCATCTTATCCGGATGCCTCTTAAAAGCAGATCAGGAATCAGAGTTTGAAACGGCGGTAGAGATGCGTAGAGGATCTACTGAACAGATACGGGCAGATACCTGTGGGTCGTTCGATCCTGACCCGCTGGGGTGAGAGGTCTCTACGGAGTCCACGGATAAACGAAGTGTTCGCCAGCTCAGGCGTCCGGGCCGGACCACCGACCGAGTGTCGACGACGAGTCGCCGCTCTCGCTGGTCCAAGTCACGCGAACAGTCGCGCCACTGAGGTCGAGGTCGCCGTCGCCATCGTTGACATTTGCGTCGGTTACCTCGATCGTCGTTCCGGCAGTCACGTCAGAATCGGCGGTGACACCGAGCGTATCGACATCTTTCGCCCCATCGGTTACGGACGTTCCAGCCGCGTCCGAGAGCACGACGGCAAGCCGGTTCTCGTTAATGCTGTCACCACCGTCATGAACAATATCGAGCGAATCGGCTGTACCCTCGGCATAGTCGAACGAAAAGCTCGCGGATGGAGCGGTACTCTGCACCTGGTTACCGAGGCCCAGCACGAACGTGCCGATGACGGCGGCCAGGATCACCGTGATGGCGACCATCAGGATGACGCCGATGACCGGCGACACCGCCTCCTCGTCCTTCAGCAGGTTTCTGATTTCCATGGGTCTTGTCTTCCCGCGAGAACGCTCGGGACGCTTTATCACCACGGGCGTCTCTCGCCCGGATGGAGGGGGACGACCCCTCGTGCACTCGGTCCCGGCTCGTCGCGGCTGGTATAGCGTATCCTCAAGTCATTATTAAGCGCCAACTGAGGATCGAAAAATGAGTCGGGGAGCCGTGCTAGCAGGCGATATCCCCCGTGAGCGGCATCCCCTCCGGGAGTCAAGCGGCGAAGCGGGGTCCGTAGCGCCCGAAATCGTCCCGAGTGCTTCCGGGCGGCGGGTCGGACGTGGTTCTCAGGGGGAGTCACCGAACCGGAACTGGATAGGCGGGACCCGGATCACTGCTGGACGCCCGGCCGTTCCCGGAAGTCACTCACAGTTTTGAGAACCGTTAAGTCTCGCCCCTCCGGCGTTCCCCCCGTGCAACCGACTCCGGCCGTCCTCCCGAGCCCGGCCGTCGTGTTCGCGGCGCTGGCCCTGCCGTTCCTCGGCGCGGCGCTGGCCTACCCGCTCTACCGGGTGCTCGGCGAGCGGACGGCTCTGTTCGCCGCCGGGACCGCCGCGGCCTCGTTCGGCCTCCTCGCCACCCAGTACGGTGCCGAGGGCGCGGTCACGATGCCGTGGGTGCCCTCGCTCGGCATCTCGCTCACGCTCTACTTCGACGGCTTATCCGCACTCATCGCCTTCCTCGCCACCGGGATGGGCGTCCTCGTCTTCACCTACTCCTACGGGTACATGCACGCCGAGCCGGGCAAGCGCAAGTACTACCCGACGCTCCTCGCCTTCATGGGCGCGATGGTCGGCGTCGCGCTCGCGGCCGACCTCGTCGCGCTGTTCCTGTTCTGGGAGCTCACTTCGGTCACGTCGTTCATGCTCATCGGCCACTACGGCGACGAGTCCGGCCAGTACGCCGCCCGGAAGTCCATGCTCATCACCGTCGCCGGGGGACTGTTCATGCTCGTCGGCTTCCTGCTCCTGGCGTACGTCTCCGGCGGGACCGAGATCGGCCGGACGTTCACGCTCGTCGGCGATCGGGCCGCGACCCTCTCCGGCGGGACCGTCGAGCTGGAGTCGATGATCGGCAACAGCGAGGTGATGCGCGAGGGGCTCCGCGAGGCGGGGCTGTTCCTCCCGGTCATGCTCCTCGTGGGGATGGGCGCGGCCACCAAGTCCGCGCAGGTGCCGTTCCACTCCTGGCTCCCGAACGCGATGGAGGCCCCGACCCCCGTCTCGGCGTTCCTCCACAGCGCCACGATGGTCAAGGCCGGCGTCTACCTCGTCGGCCGGGTCAGGCCGCTGTTCCTCCCCGAGACCCCACAGCCCGACTGGATGCTCGTCTTCGCTACTCTCGGGCTGATCTCGATGGCGATCACGGCGATCCTCGCGGTGGGTGCGACGGACATCAAGGAACTGCTCGCCTACTCGACGGCCTCGCACCTCGCGTTGATCGTCGCGGCGTTCGGCCTCGCGGGCGCGGAGGGGGTCGAACTCGGCGCGGAGACCGGCGCGTTCCACATCTTCAACCACGCGGTTTTCAAGGCGACGCTGTTCCTCGTCGCCGGGATTATCGCCCACGAGGCGGGCACGCGCGCGATAGACGAACTCGGCGGCCTCCGGCGGGAGATGCCGATCGTCGCCGGGATCACCGCGATCGCCGCCCTCGGCATGGCCGGCGTCCCGCCGTTCAACGGCTTCTGGTCGAAGGAGCTTCTCTACGAGACCACCTACCTCGTCGCCGTCCACGAGGGTGGGCTGTACTGGGTCTACCCCGCGCTCGCGGTGTTCGGCTCCGTGTTCACCTTCCTCTACTCGATCCGGTTCCTGATGCTGTTCTTCGGCGAGAAACCGAGTGCACTCGGACACGTCCACCGGCCGCCCCTGGCGATGCTCGCCCCGCCCGCACTCCTCGCCGTCATCGCGCTGGTCGTCGGCCTCGTCCCGCAGATCGCCATCGACGGCATCGTCCAGTCGGCGTTCGAGTCCGCGCTCCCGCCGGGGTTCGAGGCCCACGCGCTCGAACTCTCGCTGGCGAAACTGGTGGATCCGACGCCGTGGCTCGGAATGAGCCTGCTCACCATCGCCATCGGCGCGGTCGCCTACCAGGGCTACGGGAGCCTCCACCGCGGGGTGCGGCGCGCGCGGTCGGTCCCCGTCTGGAGCCCGGACTGGTACTACGACACGCTCACGGCGGGGGCCGAGCGGTTCGGGGTCACGACGGACCGATACGTCCACACCGGGCTGCTCCGCACCTACGCCGGCGCGCTATTTATTGGAGTCTCGGCGCTCGCGCTCGGCGGCTACGTCGCCACGGGCGCGGTCCTCCCGGCGCTCGGTGGCGTCGACGTCGCGATCCCGATGGTGCTCGTACTGTTCGTGGCGGTCGTCGGGGCGGTCGCGGTCGTCGCCGCCCCCTCGCACGTCGCGGGCGTGCTCACGCTCTCGATCCTCGGGTTCATGGTCGCCGTCTTCTACGTGCTCGCCTCCGCACCCGACCTCGCGCTCACCCAGTTGGTGGTCGAGACGCTCGTGCTCGTCATCTTCCTCCTGGTGCTCGACAAGCTCCCCGCCTACTACGGGGAGATCGAGCGCAGGAGAGCCGTCACGGACCTCCTCATCGCGGGGACCGTCGGGACGACGGTGTTCATCACGGTGATGCTGGCGACGGCCGCCCGGCCGGACGATCCCATCTTCAGCTACTTCGTCGAGCGCGCGCCGGTCCCCGCCGAACACGGGCCGTACTTCTTCGACTACGGCGGCGGCGGGAACATCGTGAACGTCATCCTCGTCGACTTCCGGGCGTTCGACACGCTCGGGGAGATCAGCGTGGTCGCGCTGGCCGCCCTCTCCGTGCTGACGATGGTAGCCATGCGCGGCCGCGGGCGCGAGGGGACCACGGGCACCGCCGACGCGGGGAGCGCGGCGGCGACGGACGGCGGAGAGGCGAGCGCGGCGAGCCGATCCTCGTCGGACCTCCGTTCCGACGGTGACGGCACGGGAGGTGGTTCCGGTGGCTGACCGCGAACCGACCGTCATCGCGAAGACGGTCACCAGGACGGTGGTCCCGCTCATCGCGCTCACCGCGATCGCGCTCCTGCTCCAGGGACACAACCTCCCGGGTGGCGGGTTCATCGCGGGCGTGCTGACGACGACGGCGTTCGCGCTGCTGTACGTCGTCTACGGCATCGACTCCGTGAGACACGACCTGATCGACGACGACGAGGAGCGGTTCGAGCCCGTCCTCGGCGGGTCGGCCTGGGCGTACACTCGCGCGTTCGCCGTGGGGCTGACCATCGCCGTCGCGGCGGGGATCGGCTCGATGCTGCTCGGGCTACCGTTCCTCACCCAGGGCGTCGTCTTCCTCGAGGGCGTCCCCGTCTACCACGAACTCGAGATCGCCTCGGCGCTCTGGTTCGACATCGGCGTCTACTTCGTCGTCGTCGGATCGCTCCTGACGGTCCTCTCGGTGGTGGGTCGGGAATGACGGAGTTCGTCCTCGCGGTGGCGCTCGCCCTGCTGTTCGGCCTCGGCACGTTCCTCGTCCTCCGGCGCGACGTCGTCCGCGCCGTCTGGGGGGTCGCGATCATCTCCCAGTCGGCGAACGTCTACCTCGTCACCGTCGGCATCGGGCCGACCGGCGGGGCGGGCGCGCCGATACTCGGACACGGCCACGCCGGCGAGGCGACGGTCGTCGACCCGCTGGTCCAGGCGCTCGTCCTCACGGCCATCGTGATCGGCTTCGCGACGACCGCGTTCGCGCTCGTCGTGACCTACCGGCTCTACGAGGAGCACGGGACCATCGACCTCGACAGCATCGCCGGCGGGATGGACGACGCCGACGGTGCCGGCGGGTCGACCGATTCGGGGGTGAGCGCCGATGACTGAGCAGGTCGTCGTCGCGCCGCTCCTGGCGGCGCTCGTCACGGCCGTGCTCGCGCTCGCGCTCCGGTCGTACCCGCGACTCCAGCGCGGGGTCTCGGTCATCGGTGGCGGGGCCTACGGCCTCGCGGTGCTGTGGCTCGCCTCGCGGGTCGCCGCCGACGCCGACGGTCGACTGGTCTACCAGGTCTCGGACTGGACCGCCCC
Source organism: Salinirubellus litoreus (assembly GCF_037335815.1). Taxonomy (NCBI): domain Archaea; kingdom Methanobacteriati; phylum Methanobacteriota; class Halobacteria; order Halobacteriales; family Natronomonadaceae; genus Salinirubellus; species Salinirubellus litoreus. Next base: position 3,630,243 of record NZ_CP147841.1, read on the forward strand.
GTTCGGCATCTCCCTGGTGGCCGATCCGCTCTCGATCCTGATGCTCGGGCTGACCGCCGTGGTCTCGCTCGCGGCGCTCGTCTACTCGCTGTCGTTCATGGACCGCGAGGTCGCCCGGCTCTCCTACCACCCGCTGTACCACTTCATGATCGTCGGCGTGACGGGCTCGTTCCTCACCGGCGACGTGTTCAACCTGTTCGTCTGGTTCGAGGTGATGCTCATGAGTTCGTACGTGCTCGTGGTGTTCTACTCCGGGCCGGAGCAGACCCGGGCGGCGCTGCTCTACTCGCTGCTGAACCTCGTCGGGAGCGCCGTCATGCTCCTCGCGATTGGCGGGCTCTACGCCACCACCGGCACGCTGAACATGGCCGACATGACCCGACGGCTCGCGGACCCGGCGGCGTACGGCATCGACCCCGCTCCCGTGCTGGGGATCTCGGCGGTACTCCTCTCGGTGTTCGCGCTCAAGGCCGGGATCGTCCCGTTCCAGTTCTGGGTGCCCGCGGCCTACCGGGCCGCCCCGGCACCCGTGACTGCGGTGCTCGCGGGCGTGGTCAAGAAGGTGGGAATATACGCCGTGATCCGGCTCTACTTCATGGTGTTCGCGGCCACCTCGATCCCGGTGTCGCTCCCGGGGGTCGGCGGCGAGTCGTTCCTCGCCTTCTTCGGACCGGTACTGTTCGTGACGGCGGCGGCGAGCATCCTCCTCGGGGGGATCGGTGCCGTCGGCCAGGAGGGGATGGACGGCCTGCTGGCCTACTCCTCGATCGGGCAGATCGGGTTCGTCGTCCTCCCTCTGGCAGTTGCGGCGACCGCCCCCGAGTTCCGCGTCCTCGGCGTGACCGCGGCGCTCGTCTACGCGGTCAACCACGGCCTGGCGAAGTCGCTCCTGTTCCTCGTCAGCGGCGCGATCCGGAGCGGGACGGGGACCGACCGGTTCGCCGACCTCGGCGGGCTCGCGGGCAGGGAGCCGATCCTCGCGGGGTCGTTCTTCGTCGGCGGGCTCGCGCTCGTTGGCATCCCGCCGCTGGTCGGCTTCTTCGGGAAGTTACTCGTCTTCGACGTGGCCGGTCGGGCCGGCTCGGCGCTCGGGCTCGCGGTCGCGCTCGTCGGTGCGGTGTTCACCATCGCGTACGTCACGCGGGCGTGGAACCGCGGGTTCTGGGGCGAGGTCGGGCCCGCCGTGGTGGTCTCGACCCGACAGCCGGTACTCGTGGGAGTCACGGCGGCCCTCGCCGGCGTCGTCGTCCTGCTGGGCGTCGGGTTCGACCCGCTGTTCGCCGCCGCGGAGAACGCCGCCGAGGCCGCCCTCGACGCGCAGGGCTACGTCGACGCGGTCGACCCGGCGACGGCGGCCGAGGCGACCGGGGACGGGGCCGGTGCCCTGAACGGGGGTGTGAGCCCGTGAGCAGCGCCGACGCCGACTCGAACGCGGGGACCGCGACGGGTGACGTGGACGACGAACGCGAGGCGGCGGGCGTACCGAAGTGGCCCGTCGTCGGCGTCGTACTGGCCGTCCTCTGGCTGTTCGTCCGCGGGGTCGCGCCCGGCGAGACCGTAGAGGCGACCGTTCGGACGGTCCTCGGGGAGTTCCTCATCGGCCTCGCGGTCGGGCTCCCGACGGCGTTCGCGCTGCGCCGGTACTACCTCCCGCGCGTGCCGCTCGGCCGGGAGATCCGCGTCCTGCCGTACGCGGCGCTCTACGTGCTGGTGTTCGTCCGCGAACTCCTGACGGCGAACGTCGACGTCGCCTACCGGGTGCTCGCGCCGTCGATGCCCATCAGGCCGGACGTGGTCGCCATCCCGCTGCGCGTCGAGAGCGACGCCGCGATCACCACCATCGCCAACAGCATCACGCTCACCCCGGGGACGCTCACCATGGACCACGACGCCACGACCAACACGCTGTACGTTCACGCCATCGCCGCCAGGGACCGCGACAGCCTCGTCGACCCGATACGCACCTGGGAGGACTACGCGCTCGTCATCTTCGAGGGGCGCGATCCGAATGTCGAGATACCGCGCGAACCGCCGGGGGTCTCGGTCGACGACCGGGGCGATCCCGTCGACGAGGGAGGTGAGGAGGATGGTCGCTGAGAGTACCACGCCGGCGTTCCTCGAGGCCGTCCTCCTCGGGGGGGCTGGTCATCTCGGCGGCGGTGACGCTGGTCGCTGGCTACCGGGTCATCCGCGGGCCGACGACCCCCGACCGGGTCGTCGGCCTCGACACGATCGGGACGAACGTCGTCGCCATCGCCGTCCTGTTCGCCATCCAGTCGGGCGAGGGCTACTTCGTCGACGTCGGGCTCGTCCTCGCCATCATCGGGTTCATCAGCACCATCGCGGTCGCGCGCTACGTCACGGAGGGGGACATAATCGAATGACTGGGACGCTCCAGGCGGCCGTCGTGACCGTGCTCGTCGCGATCGGGCTGTTCTTCCTCGTGGTCGGGACCGTGGGGCTCGTCCGGCTCCCGGACGTCTACAACCGGATGCACGCCACCTCGAAGGCGACCACGCTCGGGGCGGCCTCGATCTTCCTCGGGGGGGTTCGCCTACTTCGGCCCGCAGGGCGCGGGGCTGGTCTCGCTGGTCGGCATCGTCTTCCTGTTCCTGACCGCGCCGACCGGGGCCCACATGATCTCACGGGCGGCCCAGCGGATGGGCGTCGACTTCGACGGCGATGTCACCTGGCCCGGTGGGCTGGGGGTCGACGATCCGACCGGCGACGGGAGCGAGGAAGGCACCGACCCCGAGCCCGGGAGCGGCGACTGAGCCGACCGCGAGGATCGGGAGGCCTCGGATCGGACGCGGGACGAACCCCACCTTCCCGGACCGGGACGTTCGCCGGCACCGGTACTCGCCCCGGCGGGGGCCGACGAGCAAGAATATTAGTCGCTCCTCCGTCAGCGTCCGTCATGGATATCGATTACGAACGCGAACTCGCCGAGTTCGAGTGGGACGTCCCCGAGGAGTACAACCTCCCCGCGGTGATCGAATCGCACGCCGAGTCGTTCGGCGACCGCGTCGCCCTGACGTTCCGCGACGAGGCGGGAGGGCGGGCCGAACGGACCTTCGCCGACCTCCGGGACGACACGAACCGCTTCGCGAACGCGCTCGCCGACCTGGGGGTCGGGAAGGGCGACCGCGTGATGCACCTGTTCCCGCGTCACCCGGACGCGTTCGCCATCCAGCTGGGGGTCCTGAAGCGCGGCGCGCTCGTGGTCTCCTGTTCGTCGATGCTCCGTGCGAAGGACATCGCGTTCCGCGCCGAGGACTGCGAGGCCACGACGGTCGTCTGTCACGAGTCGCTGACGGACATGGTCGAGCCCGTTGTAGACGACACGCCGCTAGAGACGCTGATTGTCCTCGACGGCGAGAAGGAGGGCTGGCACTCGTTCGCCGACCTCCTCGACGGCCGCTCCGACGAACACGAGGGGCCGGCCCTGTCCTCGACCGATCCGATGACGATCAACTACACCAGCGGGACGACCGGCCGACCCAAGCCGGTGATGCACCGCCACCGCTGGATGCGGTGTTTCGAGCTGATCAACGGTCGGTACTGGTGGGGGTACGAACGGGACACGGACTTCTCGGACGAACTCATGTGGGCCACCACCGGCACGGGCTGGGCGAAGTGGTTCTGGAGTCCCGTCGGTGTGGGGATCACCACCGGCGCGCCCCAGTTCGTCTACGACGGCGAGTTCGACCCCGAGACGTTCCTGGAACTCATGGAGGAGGAGGGCGTGACGAGGCTCTGTGCGGTCCCGACGCAGTACCGGATGTTCAGCCAGGTCGACGATCTGGGGAGCTACGACGTCTCGCTGCGGGAGGTGCTCTCGGCGGGCGAACCGCTGAACCGCGAACCGATCGCCGCCATCGAGGAGGCATTCGGCGTCACCCCGCGGGACGGCTACGGGCAGACCGAGACGGTCGCGCTCGTGACCAACTACCCCGGCATCGACGTGAAGCCGGGGAGCATGGGCAAGCCCGCACCGGGGATGGGGACCACGATCATCGACCCCGCGGAGGAGGTCGAGGTAGAAACGGGGGAGATCGGCGAGATCGCCGTTCCCGTGGGGTGTCCGGGCATCTTCGACCGCTACTACGAGCGGCCCGACCTCGACGAGCGAACGTTCGACGGCGACTACTATCGTACTGGGGACCTCGCCTCCCGCGACGAGGACGGCTACTTCTTCTTCGAGGGCCGGGCCGACGACATCATCATCTCCGCCGGCTACCGCATCGGGCCGTTCGAGGTCGAGGACGCGCTGATCGAACACGAGGCCGTCGCCGAGGCCGCCGTCGTCGAGAGCCCCCACGAGCAGCGGGGGAACGTCGTCAAGGCCTACGTCGTCCTCGCGGAGGGATACGAAGGGAGCGACCAACTCGTCTCGGATATACAGGCGTTCACCAAGGAGTCCACGGCCCCCTACAAGTACCCGCGCCGGATCGAGTTCGTCTCGGAGCTCCCGAAGACCTCCAGCGGGAAGATACGCCGGATCGAACTCCGGGAGGCCGAGAAGGAGGAACACGGCGCGGAAGGGTAGAGCGGTCCCCACGGGGGCAACGCTTTCGCTCCCCCGCTCTCACCGGTCCGCATGGGAGACACCGAGATCCGGGAGCTCACGACCGAGGCGGAGTGGCGCGAGGCGTTCCCCGTCCTCGAAGAGCTCCGGGACCACCTGACCGAGACGACCTACCTCGAGTACCTCCGCGAGATGCGCGAGGAGGGCTACCACCTGTTCGCGGTCTTCGAGGACGAGGGAGTCCTCGCCGTCGCGGGCGCGGGAATCCGGACGAACTTCTACAACGGCCGGCACCTGTTCGTCTACGACCTCGTCACCCGGCCGGACCGTCGGTCGGAGGGACACGGGGGCCGACTGATGGGCTTTCTCGAGGACTGGGCCCGCGAACGGGACTGTGAGAGCATCACGCTCGAGTCGGGCCTCTGGCGCGAGGACGCCCACCGTTTCTACGAGGACCGACTCGGCATGGACCGCTACTGCTACACCTTCAAGAGGACGTTCGAGGAGGGCTGATACGGACGGTTGTAACGATTTACCGGTGATCGCCCGGACGGGGTCGGCGGCCACCAGTAAGAGACTACAACCGTCCGTACGAGGCGGGGGCGATCGCTCGTCAGGTTCCGCGGGTGTGGGCGCGCCCGGTCGTACCCCAGCGTTCGTCGACCGTATCGAGCGCTACAGTGATATTCGTGCACGTGCATCATGGTGTGAGGAATACCCATGAGCTTCCTACTCGATCCGCCGGTGCTGTTCGCCTCGGGACTGTGCCTCGGCCGCTTCGTCCCGGAGGGGAGCCGCCGTCGACGGATCTCGCTCGCCGTCGTCGGGCTGTTCTGGGGGGTGAGCGGGCTGCTCTACCTGGACGTGCTCCCCTGGTGGGACGGCAGCCGGCTGACCCGCGGATCGGGATGGATGCTCAACTCCGGGCTCAACACGCGGCTGACGCGCCGCGCCGGTCACGACGTGCTGGCGATACTCCTCTTCGCCGCGTATCCACTGTGGATGTGGTTCGGGATGCGCCTCGGTCGGCAGAGCCTGTCCGGGCGGACCGACGACACGGAAATCGAGGGGGAGCGACCGGAGCCGGTCGAGATCACGACCTGAGGCGAGCGCCGACGGGCGGAGTAGCCGTGTAACGGCGAACGGTGTGCGGCGCTCTCGTGTCTACGCCTCGAAGTAGCGTTCGACGATCCGCTCGCCGGTGCGTGCCGCGAGCGCCTGCCCCGTGTTCGTGGGGTTCGCCCCGCCGACGCCGTTCGAGAGGGCGGAGTGGTCGGCGACGAACAGCCGGTCGACGTCGTAGGCCTCGCAGGCCTCGTCGACCACCTTTCCCATCGCCATCGTGCTGTGGATGTGGAGCGCAGTCGGCGGCGAATCCGAGCGGTGGACGTGTGAGGCTCCGCCTTCACGGAGTATCTCGGCGGCGATCTCGGCCAGGCGGTCGCGTCGTTTCCGGTCGCCCTCGCTCGGCTCGTAGTTCACCAGGGGGATCGGTCCGTGTTCGTCCTCGACGCCGTCCACGACGGAGATGCCGTTTCGCTCGTGTGGCCGGTCGTCGCTCACGACCAGGATCTGGAGCATCCGACGGTAGCCCGCGAGAGTGCGCTTGAGTTCGGTCCCGGCGAGTCGGCCCATCGTGTCCCAGGGGGCGTCCTCCGGGTCGTTCTGAAAGGCGAACCCCGACGCGCTGCTACCGAACCCGAGGATCGCGCCGATCCCGGGCGTGGTCCCGACCGTCTGGAGCATCCCGAGCCCGGGGTAGTCGAATCGGGCGGCGATATCCTGGCCCTCGAACTGGTCGACGGTCCGCTTGCCGATCGTCGCCTCGAGGTCGTCGCCGTCCCACAGCCCCATCACGTTGTCACCGAAGTGGATGGTCATGCCCCGGCCGACCCACTCGTTCTTCGGGAGGTCGGCGTTGAGCCACAGCCGCGGGGTCTCGACCGCGCCCGCCGCGAGCACCACGACGTCCGCGTCGACCCGTTCTCGCTTGCCCGACCAGGTGTCGCGGAACCGCACGCCCGTCGCCGTCGGCTCGTCGCCAAGCGGTGTCTCGGTCAGGATGTCGGTGACGAAGGCGTTCGGTCGGACCGTGACGTTCCCGGTCCGCATCGCGGCGGGGACGAAACTGACGTTGCTCGCCCGCTTTGCCTTCTCCTCGAACGGCGCACCCCGGGGATGGGGGTTGCCGGCGATGTTACCGAGCGCGAGCGTGTCGCCCTCGATCTCCGGGTACCGAAAGTCGCCGTCGTAGCCCGCGTCGACGTGGAGGCGCTCGTCCGGTTGCCGGATCGCGTTCGGCTGGGGCCGGTAGCCCGGGCCCGTCACGTTCAGGTCGTCCAGCAGGTCCCAGCCGGCGTTCGCGGCCCCGCGGAAGAACAGCTCCTCCTTCGCCGTCACCGGCGCGGGCGTCACCTCGCACATCGCCTCGATCTCCCGGTAGTAGGGGAGGAGGTCGGCGTAGTCGATCGGCCAGTGGTCCTGCTCGTCGATGGAGGCCGGGTACGCACGGGGGTGACAGCCCGTGTAGTGGAGGGTGGTGCCGCCCACCCCGGAACACTGGAGGATCGCGCCGTCCCCGGGGAACTTCCGGAACCAGAACCCCCGCTCGTAGTCCGCCGGCCCGAAGACGAGCTTGTTGATCATCTCGAACTCCCGCGTGGTGAACTGCTCGTCGAGGAGCTCCCCGCTGAGATCCTCGACGCTCGAAGAGGCCTCCCCGCCGGGCTCCTCGTGAGGGTTGGGCCACTGCTCGTTTCCGTGGAACGGCCCGGCTTCGAGCAGTAACACCGACAGCCCCGCTTCGGCGAGCTTCCAGGCCGTGACCGGTCCGTCACCGCCCGCACCGACGATCACCGCGTCGTAACGATTCTCGACCATCTCAGGCCACCTCCGGGTAGGGCTCCTCGTAGTCGCTCGTGTCGTAGTCGTTCTCGCGGAACGACCCCGAGCCGTGGGTGAGGCGAACCGGCGAGGAGTCGTCGTCTATCGTCGTCCAGGTCTCGCCGTCCCCGAGCGTGCTCCCCTCGGCCCCCAGGTATCCCCGGAGCGCGGCGTACCCCGGGGCGGTTCCGGGATAGCCGGTCTGTCGCCAGCTCTGGACCGTCCTCCGGTCGTTCGGGTGCGTGAGTTCGTTCGGCGCGCGGACGAACTCCCCGTAGCCCTGCCACTCGCTGTAGTAGATCATCTCCGCGAACCCGACGACCAGCTGGCCCACGAGCCCCGCGTCGAACTCGAACAGCTCCCCGTCGAACGCCCGCATCTCGAGTTCGAACCCCTCGAGGCGGCCCAGCGCACGGAGCCGGTCCCGGCGGGAGAGCGTCGCGAACGTCCCCGTCGCCCCGGCGCTCGCCGCCGGATCCCGATCGGTCGGATCGAGCAGGTCGACGACGCGTTCGTGGCTCGGGTCGTCCTCGTTCTCGCCCCGCTCGAGCAGCGCCAGCGCCGCGGCGTCGATGAGATCGGCGACCGGGCCGGCCAGCGGGAGGTTCCCCCGGATGCCGACGTCCGGGAGCCCGAACTGGAACAGGTCGTCGACGTAGACGACCAGGAAGTCACCGAGACCGACGCTCGCCCCACCGGGGACGTGTTCGGGGCCGAGCTCGTCGGCGAGTTCGGGCGTCTCAGGGACCACGGCGTCGGCCACCGCCCGAAAGGTCAGCTTCGTGTGTACGTCCGTGTCCGGATCCGGCTCGGGCCCCACGAGGGCCTCCAGCGTTCGCCACGCCGAGGTCGACCCACGCAGTATCCGGTTCCACAGACTCGCGTCTCCCATGCCTCCCCGTCGACCCCCCACGTCAAGACACTTGTCCACGAGGGCGGGACCGGCCGGGAGGACCTCGGATCACCGACCGAGGCGTCCGTGTCTTCCCTGTGGTTACATCGCACCCGGCGTGCCGGCCACTTCGGGTCCGGCGTACCGCCCATCGGTACGGACGGATCGTCTGCGCGTATCGAGCGGGTGCCCGAGTACAGGCGGCCGATGGGGATGGGAGTGGCGGGGAGAAGCTGAGCCCCGTCGAAGCCAGCGCAACCGTCGATGGGATCGGCGTCGGTAGTATCAGTTGATGGGAATCAGTGTGCGGGTCGCCGGTACGCTCGGTCGAATGCCACAGACGAGATGACGCTGTGAGGGGCCCGTCCGCACCGGCGACCCCACCGGGCCCGCCTCCGTTCCAACCGTTCACGGGCCGCTCCGCTCGTCGCCGGACTCCGTTTCGACCGTTCCAACCGTAGGAAAAAACGTAGGTAACCCATAGCATTATCATGTCCCGTCGATGGGGGACCATGGCGACGATCATCGAGGGGGAGATTCCGGCAGCAGAACTCGCGCTCGATCACCTGCTCTCGACCCTGTCGGGAGTGGAGGTCGAGTGCGAGCGCGTCGTCCGGAGCGGTGACGACGCCGTGATGCCCCTTCTCAGAGTCCGATACGCGGACCGCGACGAAGTCGAGCGAGTACTGGATGACGACCCGAGCGTGCGGACCGCCACGGCCGTCTCGGAGGCCGGAACGGACATGCTCTACCGTATCGACTGGGTCGAACGGGTCGAGCTGCTCCTGGGGATGCTGACGAGCGCGGAGGCGTCGATCCTCGACGCCTACGGTCGGAACGGCCGGTGGGAGTTCCGACTGCTCTACCCGGAGCGCGAGGCGTTCTCCGAGACGCACCGGTTCTGCGAGGAACACGGGCTCTCCTTCGACCTCATGTCCATCCGGGAGCTCGACGGCCGCCCCGAGGGCCGGTCCGGCCTCACCGAAGGCCAGCACCGGGCGCTCGCACTGGCGATGCGACGCGGGTACTACGAGGTCCCCCGCAAGACCTCCCTCAAGGAGCTCGCCAGCGAACTCGACGTCTCCCACCAGGCGCTCTCCGAGCGTCTCCGTCGGGCGACCGGGTCGCTCGTCAGCGAGCGGGTCACGGACGGCGAACTGCCCGAAGAGGCCGAAGTCGACAACCGGGTCGCTTCGAGAGGATAGCTCAGCCCGCCCGTCGGAGGGACCCGGAACTCGGCCACGGCTACGATAGCCATCGGCTCCGTCCTTTCAGCTTGCCGGGGCACGAACGAGAACACGATCACCGTCCGGTAGCGGGTTCGGATCGCTTCTCGACGCTCTCTCGTCGCTACAGCACGGGTCGGAGAGGGACGGGTTCCCGTTCGGCCGGTCACGACATCGAGTCGAACCGGAGCGGTCCTTCCGCCGATCGGGAACCGACCCGTGCTCGCCCGTCGGTCCCGCGTTCAGAGTATGAGCGCGATGACCGCCAGGACGATGAAGATGATGACGAATATCCGGGCGATCTCCATCGAGACGCCGGCGATCCCACGCAGCCCGAGCACCCCCGCCACGATGGCGACGGCGAACAGTACGATCGCGGCCCACAGGAAGTCCCCCGAGAACAGCATCGGGGGAAGGAAGCCGGGAACTGGGAGGGTCACAGCGATCCCCCCGTCGGCCGGCCGGCCCCGCTGCCGTGACGCACGTTTCCGCTCGACGCGACCGCTGCGGCCGGGACCCCCCGGTCGCTCCTGGCGTTCGGTGTAGTTCGCATGGCACCCGATAGACCGTTTCCCCGCGCCTAACCCCTCTGCAGGCGTCCGCAGGCCGTTTATCACTCCTCGGGGGCGGTCCGTCCGAACGCGACTGGATCCGTCATCCGAGGCGGGTCGGCTCACGCCTACCCTTATGGCCCCTCGCGGTCTCCCGGAGATCATGCGAGCCGTCACGTTCGAGGAACACGGCGGGCCGGACGTACTGCAGGTGACCGAGGTCGACCGTCCCGATCCCGGCGGACACGAACTGCTGGTCGAGGTCCGCGCGGCGGGCGTCAACCCCGTCGACACCTACTTCCGGGACGGGTCGTACACGCCCGCCGACCTCCCGTTCACGCCCGGTGTCGACCTCGCGGGGGTCGTGAGCGAGGTCGGCGAGTACGTCGAGGGGTTCGACCCCGGCGATCGCGTCTACGGGACCGGCATCGGCAACGACACCTACCAGGGCGGGTACGCCGAGTACGCGACGGTCCCCGAGGACCGCGTCGTCGCGCTCCCCGACGGCGCCGACCTCACCGAGGCGGGCGCGGCGGGCGTCGTCGCCGGCACCGCCTGGCGGGCGCTGATCGACCACGCCGACCTCTCGCCGGCCGAGTTCTGCCTGATCCACGGGGGATCGGGCGGGGTCGGCCACGCCGCGGTCCAGATCGCCGACGCGGTCCACGCCCGCGTGATCACCACCGCCGCCCCCGAGTACCACGACGCGCTCTCGGCGTTCGGCGCGGAGACGGTGCTCGACTACGGCCGGGAGGACCTCTCCGACGCCGTCCTCGACGCCTCCGGCGGGGGCGTCGACGTCGTCCTCGACCACCGGCTCGACGACTACATGCAGTTCGACGCCGACGTGGCCGCTCCTCATGGCAGGGTGATCGGCATCGGCGAGAACAGCCCCGATCCGGCGTTCTCGAACGACGGTGCCGCCCGCTCGAAGGACGTCAGCTACCAGTTCATGTCCATGTTCAACACGCCCGACATCCGGGTCCTCCTGAACGGGGCCGCCCACCTCATGTCGACGGACGCCCTCTCGATCGAGGTCGCCCGGAGCTACGACCTCGAGGAGGCCGGGGAGGCCCAGCGGGCCGTCATGGAGGACAGCTTCCTCGGGAAGCTCGTCGTCGAGCCCTGATCCCCGGTTCGCCCCGCACGCTCCCGGCGAGGGTGCCGTGACCGGTCACGACTTGATCCTGGACGGCCTACCGTGACCCGTTCATGGTCGAGGACACCCCCGGCATCCACCACGTGACCGGCATCGTCGGCGACGCGCAACCGAGCCTCGACTTCTACGCCGACGTGCTCGGGCTCCGGCTCGTAAAACGGACGGTGAACCACGAGGATATCCTCCGGCACCACCTCTACTACGGGAACGGAACGGGGGCGCTCGGGTCGCTGTTCACCGCCTTCCCCTACCCCGGCGACCCCCCAGGTCGAGTGGGAAAACCGCAGGTCGCGGCCGTCGGGTTCGCCGTTCCCCCGGGATCGCTCGACTACTGGGCGAGCCGACTGGAAGGGAGAGGTGTCGACCCCGAGTACCGGGAACGGTTCGACGGGACGGTGCTCCGGTTCGAGGACCCCGACGGGACCCACGTCGAACTCGTCGCCGGCGAGTCGCCGCTCGACTCCTGGGAGTCGGGGCCGGTCCCGGCCGAATCGGCGATCCGGGGGATCCACGGCGTCACGGTGCTCCCGACGAACCCCTACGCGACCGCGAGCACGCTCAAGACGCTCGGGTTCGACCTCGTCGGCGAGGAGCCCGAACCAGCTGGCAAGGACGGCGCGGAGGGCTCGGCAGGTTATTCGGGTACTCGCGTCCGATACCGGGCACCGGGCGATGCCGCGACCGTCGTCGACCTCCTCGACCGGGATGTGGCCTACGGCCGGGAGGGTCCCGGGACGCTCCACCACGTCGCCGTCCGCGTCGGGAGCGAGGCCGAACTCTTCGAGTGGCACGACCTGTTCCGCGAGCGCGACTACCACGTCTCGCGGGTTCGCGACCGGATCTACTACCGGTCGATCTACGTCCGCGGTCCCGGCGGGGTGCTGTTCGAGCTGGCGACGGAGGGGCCCGGGCTGGCGGTCGACGAGCCCGGAGCCCCCGAGACGATGGGCGAGTCGCTCGTCCTGCCCGACTGGGCCGAGGAGGACCGCGAGATGATCGAGTCACAGCTCCCGCCGATCTCACCCCCACGGGTCGAGTCGACGTGACCGGGAACCGGGACGGCTCCGACCCGCACGCGGACGGGCCGCTCGTCACCGCCGGCGCGCCCGCGGGAGCGACCGAGGTGGCCGTCGTCCTGCTCCACGGGCGGGGAGCGACCGCCGACGGCGTCGTCCGTCTCGCGGACCCGCTCTACCGTCACGGCGTGGCCTTCTACGCGCCGGAGGCCGATCGGAGCCGGTGGTTCCCGCACTCTTTCCTCGCGCCGGTCGGGCGCAACGAGCCGCACCTCTCCTCGGCGCTCCGACGGGTCGGGGCGGTCGTCGAGCGGGCCACGAGGACCCTCGCGGCCGAGCGGGTGGTCGTGGGCGGGTTCTCCCAGGGGGCCTGTCTCGCCGCGGAGTTCGCGGCCCGACACCCGCGGCGCTACGGCGGGGTGTTCGTCCTCAGCGGCGGGCTCGTCGGCCCCGAAGACCGCCTCGCCGACCCGCCGTTCGAGGGCTCGCTCGACGGCACCCCAGTCTTCCTGGGGTGCGGTGACGCCGACGAGCACGTCCCCGAGGAGCGGGTCCACCGCACGGCCGAGATACTCCGCTCGCTCGGCGGCGACGTGACCGAACGGATATACGAGGGGGTTGGCCACGAGGTGGTCGACGAGGAGTTCGCCGCCGTGGGTGCGACCCTCGACGCCCTGCTCGGATCCGACTGAGCCCGAACGATGCCGTCTCCGTCGGTCCCGGGATGTGCGCGGCTTGCGCACGCTTGAGGGCTGGTTAAGAGGATGGCGGTGCCACTCCTCCACGATGACCGGCCAATCTCCTCCGACGTCCGAGTCGTCCGCGAGCGTGCTCCGTGACCTCCCCCCCAGTGCGAAGCTCGTCGCCAAGACGCTCGAGTACGAGGGGAAACTCACGCAGTCCGAGCTCGCGGGCGAGACGCTGTTGCCGCGCCGGACGGTCCGGCACGCGCTGAAACGGCTCGAGGAGAACGGCTTCGTCGACTCGCGGACCTCCTTCGTCGACGCGAGACAGCGCGTCTACTCGCTCCGGGACGGCTCCTCGACCGTCGAGGACGCCTCCCTGGCGGCCTCGCAGTAGGCTCCCACAACCGGTCCGTTCGATCCCGATCTGTCGAACCGTTCGTTCCGGCTACCGTCCGTGCCCCGGGAGAACGTCCGTCCCCGTGATGAACCGAATCCCCCGTCCCGCCGGGCGGAGGTGAACCCGTGCGGTCCCGGAACGCGCTCGACGTCTCTCGGGGACGGGGGCGCTCTGCCGCCGAGTAGGTGGGTTATTACTCGTGAGCGGACGCGGCGAGCACACGCCCACCCCCGATGTCCCCCGCCGATCCACCGAGCGTGCCACCGAACCGCCCGCACAGCACCGTTTCGAACCCCGTCAGTGGGGTCGACGCCCGATGAACGCGGTCCGGGAGGCGGTGGGTCGCCTCCGCGCGGGCCACGGGTGGACGCTGCTCGTGGTCGCGGCCGGCTGGCTCCTCATCCAGGGGTTCCGGGTGGCGCTCCCGGCGCTCCTCCCACAGATCAAGGCGGAGTTCCTCGTGGACAACACGAGCGCGGGGTTCGCGCTGACGGTCCTCTGGTTCGCGTACGCCGCGATGCAGTTCCCGAGCGGGGTCGTCGCCGACCGGATCGGCGAGCGCCGGCTCCTCGTCGGGGGCGTCGCCCTCGCGACGCTCTGTCTCGGGCTGTTCTACCTCGCCCCGCTGTTCGCGGTCTTCCTGCTCGCCTGCGGGGCGTTCGGCGTTGGCGCGGGGCTGTACGGGACACCCCGCGACATGCTCCTCTCGCGGACGTTCCCGAGGACGGTCAGCACGGCCTACACGGTGACGTTCTCGGCCGGGAGCATCGGTGCCGCGGCGCTCCCGCTCGTCGTCACGGCGCTCGCCGCCCGGTTCGACTGGCGGATCGCCGTCCTCTCGCTCCTCCCCCTGTTCGCGGTCGTGGGTCTCGGGCTGTGGCGGGTCGTCCCCGCCGCCCCGGCGACGGACGACGACGGCCTGTCCGCGCGCGAGACGGCCGTTCGGACCGTGCGGGCCCTCTCGGATCGGACGGTCCTCCTGGCGAGCGCCGGGATGGTCCTGTTCATCTTCACCTACCAGGCCATCCTCTCCTTTCTCCCGACCTACCTCGTCGAGGTCAAGGGGCTCGATTCCAGTACCGCCGCGGCGCTGTTCGGCCTCCTGTTCGTCTTCGCGGCGATCGTCCAGCCGATCGCGGGAACCCTCGCCGACCGGTACGGCGAGCGGCCGACGATACTCGTGCTCGTCGTCCTCTCGACGGTCACGCTGCTCGCGCTCCCGTACACCGACGGCCGCCTCGCACTCACCGTCCTGGTCCCGGTGCTCGGGATCCGCATCGCCATCGGGCCGCTCACCAGCGCGTACGTCGTCCCGGAACTCCCGGCGGACGTCCAGGGGTCGGGCTGGGGGCTTCTTCGAACTGTTTTCTTCGGGGTCGGCTCGACCGGCTCGACCGTCGTCGGTGTCTTCGCCGACGCGGGGCTGTTCGACGCCGCGTTCCTCTTTCTCACCGTGCTGACGGGTGCGATCGTCGTGTTCTGGCTGCTGCTCCCCTCGAAGGACGACCGCGATCGTGGCGCGGCCGGCTGACCGGTCGGACCAAGTCGTGCCGCCGCCGTCCGCATCGTTCCCCCCGGCTCGCGCCCGCCGGTCGGGTCGGATCCTCAGTCGTCGTCGGCCCCGGTGCCGACCTCGTCGACCGCCCGGACTGCGGCCCCGTCCCCTCGTGCGCCGAGGCCGCCGTCGACGACGTGGAGGTCGCGCTGTGGGAACGGGATGGCGATCCCCGACTCTTCGAACGCCGAGTACACCCCCTTGTTGAGGAGGTGGCTCGCCCGGCCCCGGAGGACCGGATCGCGTATCCAGCAGAGCAGTTCGACGTCGACCGAACTGTCGCCGAACCCCCGCACCCTGACCCGAGGCGTGGGCTGTTCGAGCACCAGCGACTCGGCCGCCGCCACCGACAGCAGGGTCTCCTCGACGTGGTCGAGATCGGAGCCGTAGGCGACGCCGACCGGGATCCGGATGCGGCGCTCGCGCTCGGGGACGGACTCGTTGACGATCGTCGCGGAGTTGAGCCGCGAGTTCGGGATGGTCACGAGGACGTCGTCGCGCGTCCGGACGACCGTCGAGCGGATGGAGATGTCCTCGACCCGGCCGCGCTCGCCCGTCTCGAGGACGATGTAGTCACCCACCTTGTACGTCCCGTCGAAGTAGAGCGCGATGGAGCCGAAGAAGTTCGCGATGGTGTCCCGCGCCGCGAGCCCGACGATGATGCCGAGCACGCCCGCGGAGGCGAGCAGCGGCGTGACGTTGATCTCCCAGTAGTAAAGCAGGAGGAACCCCCCGACGCCGAGGACGAGGAGCGTCCAGACGTTCTGGAAGATGGGGACGATCGACCCGTCGATGCCCTCGGCCGACTCGACGAGTGCCCGGGAGGCCTTCCGGCCGACGCGGAGGAGCGTGACCATCCAGACCAGCGTGATCGTCGAGAGGATGGTCGCCGTGACGCCCACGTCGAGCGCACCGGATAGCCCGATGGGTTCGCGGGCGAGGTACGCCCCCACGAGGACGACCGTCACGTACCCCGCAGGGTGGACCCCCCGGAGGACGATGTCGTCGACCTCGCCGTCGATCCGGCGGGTCACCCGGCGGATGAGGACGTCGCCGCCGACCTGTATCAGGCGGGCGACGCCGAGCGAGACGACCACGATGAGCACGAGCGCCTGCCAGTCCGGCAGCCCCGCCAGCGTCCGCTCGAACGCCGCGAACCACTCCCCTGCCGCCACCGGTTGCATCGGATCGAGTTGGCGAACGACCGGTAAATACGTGTCGGGGCGCTCACACCTGTCGGGCGCGACACGGTTACTTCTGTGGACACGACGCCGAGGCTCCGGCGAATCCGCTGGACGATCGCGAGTTCGGGCGAACCCGCCGAACGGAGAGCGTACTTCCACCGTGGTTTGATACTCCCTCGGGCTCGATCGACTACGAGCGGCAATGATCGAGACGACCGTCGGAAAGATACCGCCCCGGGCGATCGCGCTCGTCCTCTCGGGGATCGCGCTCTCTACCGCGCTGTTCTATCTGGTGTCGACGCTCGTCGTCTACCGGGACACCGCCGTACCGTTGCTGTTCGAACTCGCCAGCACCGTTCCGGTCGGTATCAACTCGTATCTCGCCCTCTCGTACCTCCTGGGCTTCGCCACGAGCTACGCGTTCCTCTACGGAGGTGGACTCGATCGGCTTCACGGATACCTTCGGAGCGACCGCTGAGATCCACCGGCCGCTCCCCGCAGGAACCCGTTGCATCGACGTTCCGAACGCGGATCCACTGAACGCGCTCTCACTATACGTCGTACCACTTGCTCGCTGCCGGGTATCTCCGGCAGGTCGACTCAGCCGAACAGCTCCCGCATCTCGCCCGGCGTCGCGTCGGTCCTGAGCGTCGTCCCGCCGTAGTGGGTCCGTGAGGCCTCGAACCCCGCCCCGCGCAGTCCCTCCAGGAAGTCGTCCATCCCGATCGCCGGCTCGCCCCAGGTCCTGTAGAGGCGGTGCTGGTCGTAGTGGGTCGGCCGGTCGAGTTCGGACCCGATGCGTTCGAGGAGGTCCCGGGCCTCCCCGGCGGTGCCGAACTCGTCGGGGACCGCCTCGCGCGTGGCCGCGACGAACCCGCGGTCGTGGGGGATCGCGAGGTAGATCGGTCCCGCCGTCTTGATAGTCCCGCCACACTCCGGACAGGCGTCGAGCGGGTCGGCGATCAGCCCGCGCTCGGCCTCGCGGTAGAGGCAGTCCTGGCACCAGTCGACGTAGCCGAGTTCGTCCACGCGGTCGTCGGCGCGCTGTGCTCCGGTTTCGAGGTGGAGGTAGGTCCGGACGTAGTGGGCCGAGACGTGCGAGAGCACGGGCCTCGCGGCGACGTCGTACCGGGCGGCGGTCCGGACGAGCGCCGACAGGAGGACCCGGAGGCCCATCTCGGCGTGGAACTCCGTGTTCCGCGGGACCGTCGAGTAGGTGCGCACGCCCGACCGGAAGTGCGCGCCACAGAGCGGCGCGGTGTCGGTCGCGGTGACGCAGAGCAGCGATCGGGCGCTGTCGAACGCCGCGTCGGTGAACGGGATCGGCGTCCCGAACGGGTCGAGGTCCACGACGTCGAAGTCGGCCTCGTGCATGAACGCCTGCGCTTTCCTCCGAACGACCTCCCCGTCGAGGCCGTTGCGTTCGAGGTTGCGACGAGCGAGATCGACGGCGTCGGGGTCGACGTCACAGAGCGTCGCGTCGAACCCGGCGGCGGCCGCCCGGACCCCCCGCACCCCGGAGGCGGCCGTCGCGTCGAGGTAGGTCTCGACTCCCCGGTCCGACCAGTCGGGGTAGGCCCGGAGCGCCGCGACAGTCACGTCGCGGTTGAGCTCCTGGACGGGGTTGAAGAACACCCCCTCCTCCCGGCCGTCCTCGTGGGTCCCCTCGACCTCAAGGCGACACCCACCCTCTACGTGCTCCATACGCGTGACCCGGGACCGGGCGCGAAAAGCGCGGCGTTATCCTCATACGGATTGTTGTAGTCTTTTACCGGCGATCACGGACCCCGCTCGGGTGATCGCCGGTAGATCGTTACAACAATCCGTATCAGACGGGCGACGCTCCCGGCGCGCCACTCCGTCTTCGAGGAGGAGAACTGCCGAACGCTTTTCTCGGCGCGTCCCGAACCCCGACCGTGACCTCGGTCGAGGACTGGCAGGACCTGCTCGACGGGACGGGGCGGCTCACCCCGGAGGCGGTCGACAGCATCGTCGCCGCCCACGGCTCGCGGGGCCGCCGTGCCATCGAGGCCGTCGGCGAGGAGCGGGTCAAGGAGTACAACGACTTCACCGTCGTCGTCGGTCACGAGGACGAGTACATCGTCGAGGACGGGGGCTGTACCTGCGAGGACGCCCAGTACAACCTCGACGGCGAGGACCCCGAACAGCTCTGCTGGCACGCCATCGCCGCCGCGGTCGCCCGCCGTGTCGGTGCCCTCGACCGCCACGACATGTGGTACTCGGACGTCCGCGAACTGCTCTGATCGGCCGGAGAATGCCGCTTCGCACCCGCTATTCCTCCCGCGGATCGGGATCCAGGCGGACGTGCCGGGTCGCGTAGGCGACCTGGTAGCCGAACCAGACCAGCGTGAGCGAGCCGACGGCCGCGACGACGGCGAAGGCCGCGTCCCCGCCCCGCACCCCCTCGACGACCGGCGCGAGGTAGCTCACCGTGAGCCCGGCCCCGAGGAGCGCCATCGAGACGCCGGCGAGGTGGTTCCAGCGGACCGCCAGTCCCGCGACCGCGTACCGCTCCCGGACCCCGGCGGTGAGCAGCAGGAGCGCCGCGAGCGTCATCGTGCCGTACTGGAGTGCGACGCGCGGCTCGGCGAGCCCGTCGATCCCGAACAGGACGACGAGCAGCTGTGCGACGACGAACAGGAAGCCGCCGAGCCAGGGGAGCCACCGCCGGTTCACGCCCACGGGAAGGGCCGGGGGCGTAATGAACCCCCCGTGGAGTCCACGCCGATCGGGTCGGGTGAACCGACGCCCGGACCCCGCAGGGACTTTTACCGGGACGCCCCTGAGGGTGGGTATGGAACTGGAGCTCCGTTTCTTCGCCACATTCCGTGCCGCCGTCGGGCAGAAGACCATCGAGCGGGAGTTCGACGACGGGGCGACCGTGGGCGAGATCCTGGCGGCCCTCGAAGCGGAGTTCGAGGGGCTGTCCGGCGAACTCATCGAGGACGGGGAGATACGCGACCAGCTGAGCGTGCTGAAGAACGGCCGCGAGGTGCTCCACATGGAGGGGATCGACACGGTGATGGAGGACGGCGACCGGCTGTCGGTGTTCCCGCCGGTCGCCGGGGGGACTTCGGCCGACACCCCCGGGAGTGGGGAGTCGAGCGGGACGGCGGACGTAGCCGAGAACGGGGCCGGGGACGACCGGGGGACGAAGCGAATCGAGCGATCCTGGCGGGGCATCTCCGAGCGGCTAGCGCTCGAGTACCTGGAGGGACTCGGCGGCGAGCACGTCGACGAGCACGCCGTCGAGGCCGACGACTGGCGGGCCCGGACCTCCGCCGAGAAGGTGTCGATCTACGAGGGGTCGACGATGAGCCTCACGGAGGTGACGGTCGTCTTCGAGGGCGACCCGGAGGCGCTCGACGACCTCGTCGAGCGGTTCGCGCGGAAGGCGATGCGGGCCGGCGGGTAGATGGCACGGGGCGACCCGCTCGACGGGCAGGTGCTGGTGCTGGCGGCCGCGAAGGCCAGCGTCGCACCCGACCGCCTGCCCGGACTGGTCGACCGTGCCCAGGCCCACCTCGGCCCGCGGATCGGCGAGTACCGTCGGGAGTACGAGTGCGTCGCCGAGGAGGACGACCGGTCCGTGTTCCTCGCCGAGCAAGGCCACTGGGCGAGGATCGGCGAGGAACTCGGGCTCGGCGAGCGGGAGGTGGACGCACTCCGGCGCGCCCACGAGGAGCAGTTACGACGGTCGGGGACGGTCGAGGACCGCCGCGAGGAGTTCGAGTCGGCGCTCGACATCCGCGAGGCGGTCGTCGTGGGAACGTAGCGACGGGGCGATCCCGCAGGTCGTCGGGTGGGAGATGGGTCACTCCGCGAGGGGTCGACGCCGATCAGGGGTCGTTGTCCTGGGCCTCGACGAGCACGGCGTTCTCGACGTACTCGGTGCCGCCGCCCATCCGTAACTGGAGGGTCGAACCCGGGAGGTCGGGGTCGTCCCCGTCCTCCTCGTCCTCGTCGTTGTCGTGCGGGACGGAGACGGCGACGACCTCGTCGTAGTCGACCGCGCGCCGCTGGAGGACGCGGCCGTCGACCTCGACGCGCTCCCACTCGTCGGTCTCCAGGTCGTCGACGTCGAAGTACTCCGAGGCGCTGGTGTCGGGGCCGACCGCATCTCCCGACCGGACGGTCTCCGTGGCGTCGTCCTCGCGGTACTGGTGCAGGTAGACGAGCATGCTCGATCGAGCGACGCATCCACGATAACGGCTCACTCTGCACGTTCATGCCGGTGCCGTCGTCGGCCGGCGGAGCCGGGACTCGGCGTGGGTGCGGATCGTCGAAAGAAGCGGTGGGTTCCGGTGTTCAGTCGTCGGCTGGTGCGGCCGAGTCGCCCCGCGAGACGCCCGTCCCGGGACCGATGTCGATGCCGAGGTCGTCCAGTCGCTCGTCGGGCACGACCCCGTCGACCCAGCCCCGGCGCTCGTAGTACTCGTCGAGCATCGGGTCGAGTTCACAGAACTCGCCCTCGCTCGCGCCCTGTCCGGGCATCCCGCCCTCGCCGTCGAGGAACCGGGCGGGCAGGGAGTCCTCCTCGCGACCGAACCCGTTGAGGTTGTTGTAGTACCGCTCCAGGGTGTAGATGCGGTCGCCGGTCTCGAGGAGCTCGTCCTCCGTGACGTCGAGGCCCGTCATGCCGTTGTACTGCTTGACGTACTCCTCGATGCCCTCCGCGAAGGCGTTGAACTTGCAGATGTCGAACGAGTCGGAGATGGCGTGCATGTCCTGGAACATGGCGCAGAGCTCGCCCTTGCCCTCCCACTCGTAGGGATCCGTCTTCTCGGGGAGACCCAGGAGTTCGGCGGAAGGGGTGTAGCCGCGCAGGTGGCACGCGCCGCGGTTCGAGGTGGCGTAGCCGATGCCCATCCCCTTCATGCAGCGGGGGTCGTAGGCCGCGATGGCCTGGTTCTTCACGGTGAGCGTCGAGCCGTGCCCGTCGAACGCCTCGGCCATGTGGGCCTGCCCGTCGGCGAGGTGGTCCGCGAGGTCGGTCTCGCGGGTGGCGATGCGCTCGATCATGTCGATCATCTCGTGGGCGTCGCCCCACTCGATCCCCTCGCCGAGATCGTCGAGCTTGCCGTCCTCGGTCAGCTCCATCGCCATCGCCATGATGTTGCCCGTCTCGATGGTGTCGACACCCATGTCGTTACACCGGTCGATCATCACGGCGATCTCGTCGCGCTCGGTGTGGCCCGAGTTGGGCCCGAGCGCCCACGCGGACTCGTACTCGTAGGACTCCATCCGGACGTTCAGGTCCTCGCCCTTGTGCATCACCGACGTCTCGACCTCCTTCTTGCACGCCACGGGGCAGGAGTGGCAGGTCGGCTCGTCGACGAGGATGTTCTCGCGGACGTTCTCGCCGGAGACCCGCTCGGAGTCGAAGTCGTCGGGGATCGAGGAGTCCTCGTTTTTGGCGTCCTCGGTCGAGGTGTACCGCCCGTTCCTCGTCGGGAGGCCGGAGGTCTCCTCGGTGACGTTCATCAGGACGTTCGTCCCGTACATCGAGAGGCCGCCCTCGTTCGGGGCGGTGACGTCCGACTCCTGGATGACCTGCATCGCCTGCTGGTGGCCCTCGCGGAACAGTTCGGGGTTCGCGGGTTTGGGCATCTTCGTCGAGGACTTGACGACGACTGCCTTCAGCCGCTTGTTGCCCATGACACAGCCCGTGCCGCCGCGCCCGGAGGCGCGGTCGTCCTCGTTCATGATGCAGGCGTACTTGACCTCGTTCTCGCCGCCCGGCCCGATGGCCATACAGGAGAGGTTCTTGCCGAACGAGCCCTCGCACTCGTCCTCGAGTTCGTCCATCGTGTCGTGGACGCCCCAGCCCCAGAGGTGCGAGGCGTCCCGGAGTTCGACCTCGCCGTCCTCGACGACGGCGTAGACCGGGTGTTCGGAACGACCCTCGAACAGGAGGCCGTCGAACCCGGCCCACTTCAGCCGCGCGCCCGACCAGCCGCCGTGGTGGCTGTCGGTGACCGTCCCGGTGAGCGGGGACTTCGTGCAGATGGCGATGCGCCCGCTCATCACGACCTGGGTTCCCGTGAGCGGCCCGTTCATCATGGCGAGGAGGTTGTCCTCGCCGAGCGGGTCCACGTCGGGCCCCTGGTCGAACACGTACTTCACGCCGAGCCCGCGGGCCCCGATGTACTTCCTCGCGTCCTCCTCGTCGATCCCCTCGTAGGCGACGTCGCCCGAGGAGAGGTCGACGCGTGCCACGTTGTCCTGGAATCCACCTAGTTCTGTCATAGTAATCCGTACAGCTTGCTAGTGGGGTGGATGTGGGGTAACGCTTGCCACCGGGACGTAACCAGATAAGGTTACATCCGTGTTCGGACTTCGGCCCAACAATCGGAAGACGTCGCTCCGAATCACGGCCACCGGTGGATCGGTCGGAGGAACGTTGCTGGTTTCATCTCCACTCGGGAGGAAGGAACTCCGTTCGAACCGGTGAGAGAGGTGTGGCCGCCGCCGACCGACAGGCGTATCCCGGTCGCGGGAACACGGCCCGGCGTGCGAGCGCTCGGGGACTCACGGCTGGGCTACGCCGTCCTCGCCGTCGCCGCGGTGGGGCTGTTCGTCGCCAGCGTCGTCCCCCCTCCGGCGGCCGCGACGGGGCCGCCGGCCCCGCGACCGCTCGGCGTCCCACTCGACAAGTGGATCCACGCGGGAGCGTACGGCGTCCTCGCGCTCCTCCTCTGTTTCGCGACTCGCGCCCGGCGGACCCGTACGGTGGTCCTCGCCGCCGTCGTAGTGGCGGCCTACGGTCTCGCGATCGAGTTCGTCCAGGCACCCCTCTCCGCCCGGTCGTTCGACCTCGTCGACGCGGCGGCGAACGCCACCGGAGCCGCGCTCGCCGCGCTCGCCTGGCGGGTCAGGACCGCACTCGAGGACCGTCGGGACCGCTCACGCCGG
Organism: Salinirubellus litoreus; assembly: GCF_037335815.1. NCBI lineage: Archaea > Methanobacteriati > Methanobacteriota > Halobacteria > Halobacteriales > Natronomonadaceae > Salinirubellus > Salinirubellus litoreus. Next base: position 3,653,256 of record NZ_CP147841.1, read on the forward strand.
TAACTCGGTCGGCGAGAAGGGGTCGGACCGGTCGACCGCGACCGTGACAACGCAGGGGCTTTACTCGTCCGCGGGGAACGTCGGGTATGAGCAAGCCCGATCCCGGCGTGTACGAGCAGGGCCGGGGGATGGACGCCCACAACGCGGTGATGCGGGAGATCCGCGCCCGGAACGACCGGACGTACGATCCCCGCGAGCCGACCCGCGTCTGGCTCGACGAGGACAACACGCCCGACGGGGTGGTCCGATCGCTCACCATCATCCTCAACACGGGGGGGTGTCGGTGGGCACGGGCCGGCGGCTGTACGATGTGTGGCTACGTCGCCGAATCGGTAGAGGGCGGGACCGTCGCCCACGAGGACCTGATGGCCCAGGTCGAGGCCTGTCTCGAACACGAACGCGAGAACGCCGAACCCCACGAGCCCGCCCCGCTGGTGAAGATCTACACCTCCGGGTCGTTCCTCGACGAGCGCGAGGTGCCCGCCGAGACCCGCGAGGCCATCGCGGGGACGTTCGCCGACCGTGACCGGATGGTCGTCGAGTCGCTCCCGGACTTCGTCGACGCCGAAAAGCTCGACGACTTCACCGACCGAGGGATCGAGACGGACGTGGCCGTCGGGCTGGAGACGGCCACCGATCGCGTACGCCACGACTGCGTGAACAAGTACTTCGACTTCGCGGACTTCGAGGCGGCCTGTGCGGAGGCCCGCTCCGCGGGAGCGGGCGTGAAGGCCTACCTCCTCCTGAAGCCGGCGTTCCTCACCGAGTCGGAGGCGGTCGAGGACATGGTGCGGAGCGTGCGCCGGTGCGCGGCCGTCGAGGGCTGTCACACCGTCTCGATGAACCCCACTAACGTCCAGCGCCACACGATGGTCGAGGAGCTCTACCACGACGGCGGCTACCGGCCGCCGTGGCTCTGGTCTGTCCGTGCGGTCCTGGAGGAGACAGCGGACACGGACGCCATCGTCGTCTCCGATCCGGTGGGCCACGGGAGCGACCGTGGACCGCACAACTGCGGGGAGTGCGACGACCACGTCCAGACCGCGATCAAGGACTTCGACCTCCGGCAGGACCCCTCGGTGTTCGGTGAGGTCTCCTGTGAGTGTGAGGCGACCTGGGAGGCGGTGATGGAGCGCGAGCGGAGCTACGGGATGCCGCTCTCGCGGTGATCGGGGTACGGACGGGCTAACGGACCGGTTAATCGCCTGTTAACGGCTTCTCAGCGGTCGAGGTCACCGATCGGAAATGGAGAACGACGAGGATCCCCGTTTCCAGCCGCGAATCCGGCCTTAACCGGCAGATAGCTAAGCGGCCCCGGGGTGTGCCCCGAAGCGGGGATGCAACTGTGACCGAGCCGAAGCGGGAACGGGTGAAGCTGGGGGACTACGAGAGCGTCGTGCTCGACAACGGGTGGTACATGATCCGTCGGGCGCGGACGGAAGGAGCGGACGGGCAGTGGATAGCCACGGAGGAGGCGACACCGATACGGCAGTGAACCGCCCGTGGAGACCCTGCGCCCGTTTCGGGACGGGAGCCCCTGTCAGACGGCGTCGTCGGGGTCGTACCGCTCGCGGACCCGCTCGATCTCCGCCGCGTACCGCTCGCGGGTCTCGGGGTCGTCGACGGTCCCGAGGTTGGTGGGCGGGACGTCGACCGCGGCGGTCGTCTCCCGGTGGTCGCCGGTGAAACTCGTCAGGGCACGCTCCTTCCGGTAGTCGCGACGCCCGTCGGGCGTCGCGTACGTCAGGATGATGAGGTTCTGTTCGTCGTCGGAGTAGGTCCGCTCGACCAGCCAGACCCGAACCGTCTCCTCCTCCGTCGTGCTCATGGGCGATCGTACGGCCCTCGAGCCCATGAGTCCTCGGTCGTCGTCCGCCAACCGGAGAGGAACCGACGGTACGGTCCGTCCTCCCGTGGTTCAGGCGCTCTCGGCGAACCCGCGGAGGACGGCCGCGCCGTCCGTCCCGCCGACGTCGGGGAGCGTCGCCCGCTCGGGGTGGGGCATCAGCACGGCCGTCGTCCGGCGTTCGCCGACGATCCCCGCGACGTTTCGCTTCGACCCGTTGGGGTTCGACTCCCCGGTGACGCGGCCGTCGGGGTCACAGTAGCGGAACAGCACTCGGTCCTCCTCCTCCAGTTCGTCGAGGTGTCCCTCGGGGAGTTCGAACCGGCCCTCGCCGTGGGCGATGGGGAGTTCGATCACGTCACCTTCGGAGAACGCGGCGGTGAACGGGGTGTCCGTCGATTCGACGCGCAGGTGGACGTGCTCGCACTGGAAGCGCGCCGACCGGTTCGTGGTGAACGCGCCCGGGGTGAGCGAGGCCTCACAGCCGATCTGTGCGCCGTTGCAGATCCCCAGTACCGGAACGCCGTCGCGGGCGGCCTCGCGGACCTCGTCCATGATCGGGTCGCGAGCGGCCATCGCGCCCGCACGGAGGTAGTCCCCGTAGGAGAACCCGCCGGGGACGACGATCCCCGAGACGTCAGCCGGGAGGCCCTCCCGGTACCAGACGAGCTCGGCGTCGACGCCGACGTGGTTCAGTGCCTGGACGGCGTCCCGGTCACAGTTCGACCCGCCGAAGCGCACGACGGCGACTGTCACAGACGCCACCTCCCGTGCTGGCGACCGACGGGCGGCGTCGGGGAGACGGCGACCGTAGTCATGCTCGCTCCCGTTCGGCGATCTCGACCTCGTAATCGTGGATGGTCGGGTTCGCCAGCAGCCGCTCGGCCATCTCCTCGGCGCGCTCGGCGGCCGATTCGGCCGATTCGGCGTCCATGTCGACCTCGAAGCGGTCGGCAGAGCGGAGGTCCTCGAGTTCGAACCCGAGCCGTTCGAGCGCCCGCGCCGTCGTCTCGGCCTCCGGGTCGAGCACCCCGTGTTTCAACCGGACGGTGACGGTGGCGGTGTAACCGGTCATTACGCGTGGGACCGCGGCCGTGGGCCATACCGCTTTCGGAACGGCGGGCGCGAGGCCTTCGACCGAGGGCTCAGAGCTCCCGCACGGTCTCGACGGCGTCCGCCAGATCGGGCGCGTCGAACAGGTCCATCCCGACGTAGGCGTTCGCGCCCGCCGCGTAGAGGTCCCGCATCGCGTCGATCACGTGTCCCGAGAGCGGTTCCGGCTCGGCGGCACAGAGCGTCCGCCAGTCGGCGACGTCCTCGGCCTCCGCGCGGGCCTTCGCGTCCTCGACCGCCTCGATCCACTCGGTCTGGGTGCGCTTGTGGTACTGCCGGATGACCTCCTTCGAGACCTGCTGGCCGTCGTAGGCGAAGCGGTTCTCGTCGAACGTCCCGACGACGTCGGCCACACGGACCTCCCCCCGGAAGTAGAGACACTCGATCTTGCCGTCCTCGTGGGTCAGCCCGGCCTCGGCCGCCCGGTCGGTGACGACGCGGTTGACCGTCCGCGCGAGCTCCTCCAGCCGGGAGAGGTCCGCGGAGCCGGCGATCCGGTCGGCCTCCGCCCGGGAGAGGTACCGGTCGGACTCCTCGAACTTCGTGGAGAACTCGACGACGGGGTCCGGGAGGTCGACGGCGTCCTCCGGCCAGGACTCGTGGTCGAGACCCACCTCCTCGGGGGTCGCCCGCGAGCGAAGCGAGGAGCCCACGGGAACGCGGTTCCGGAAGACGATCTCGAGGGGGACCAGGTAGTTCTCCCCGGCCGCCTCGTGGAACGCGTCGTAGTCGTAGCGCCGCCCCTCGTGGGGGAGGTCGGGGACCCGCGTGAGATCGATCGCCATCTCGCGGGGCGGGCTCCCCACCCGGTCGAGCTCTCGAACCTGGCCGCCTGAGACGACACCGCGGTAGTGGGTCGGAACCCCTTCGGCTTCGAGCAGTTCGAAGTTGTTCGCGCCCATCGCACACAGCGACGCCCCCTTGTTGGGGATGGAATCGGGCATCTTCCCCCAGTCGAAGACGGAGTAGTCGTCGGTGAAGACGAACGACCCCCGGCCGAGGCGCTCCGGGGTCGCCGGCTCCTCGACCCGGAACTCCTTGACGCTGGTCATGAGCCACCCTCCGGGGGTGCCGGCAAAGGCGTTTCCCATCACCGGCCGGGACGGATCCGTCGCGTGACGCCGGGGCGGTGGGTGTGACTGCCCGGACGCAACGTCTTTGCCGGCGAGCGGGCTACGAGGAGTCGATGTGGCGTCGGCTCGAAGCGCGTGTGCGTGCCGTGGTCGCGAGAGCGCGACGACTGGAGCGACGCGAGATCCGGACGCTCCTCGCCTGGCTCGAGAACACGCGCAACCTCGTCCACGTCTCGATACTCCTGTTCGTGCCGTTCCTGATCGCGGCGGTCTCCGTGCTCTCGGGGACCCTCGAGGGGATCTCGTTCCTGCTGTTCCCGCCGCTGGCGTCGGCGACGTACACCCTGTTCTCGGAGCCCGAGGGGCGGTTCGCCTCGCCGTGGCGGTTCGTCGGCGGCCTCTCCGTCGGCGCGATCTGTGGCTGGGCCGCCCTCGAGGCCGGCGCGATCATCTACGGCGTCCCGATCAGCGGGCTGGAGGTCGACGCCGCGGGCGCGGCGTTCGCCGTCTTCCTCGCCGGCGTCGCGACGTGGCTACTCGACCTGGAGGAGCCGGCGGCGTTCTCGACGGCGCTACTCGTCCTCGTCACGAAGACCTCGCAGCTCGCGTACGTCGTGAGCGTCTTCCTCTCGAGCGCGTTCGTCGCGGGCGTGTTCCTCCTCTGGCGCAAGCAGTTCTTCGAACAGCGCGCGGAGTACCTCTACGCCTCGACACAGGGCGACGACCACGTGCTCGTCCCCTGGCGCGGGGACGAACCGCTCGCGACGGCACGGCTCGCCGCCCACGTCGCCGCCGCACACGAGACCGCCAAGGTCGTCCTGTTCGGCACCGTCGACGCCGAGGACACGGACGGGTCGCCGGCCGTGGACGCGGAGGGGGTGCCGCTCTCCGACGGCGGGGAGATCGGGGACGAGGCGGCGTCGGCGGAGCCGACGCTCGGTCTCGACGTCGTCGCCTCGGAGCTCGAAGCCGAGTTCGGGGTCCCCTGTGAGGTACTCGTGGCGGCCACGGAGGACGGCACCGCCTCCGCCGGGCGGGTGCTCCAGGCGGTCCACGACGCGAACTGCGACCTCGTCGTCACGCCCTACGAGACGCAGGACGGGCGTCTCTCACCCTTCGTCCACGACCTGTTCCACTCGGACACGGACACCCTCGTCCACCGCTCCGCCGACGGCCGCGAGCGGTGGCCGGAGGTGCTCGTCCCGGTACGGAAGGCCGGTGACGTCGCCCACAAGATGATCGACTTCGCGGCGCGGATCGCCGGCGAGGACGGCGGTGTGAGCGTCTGTCACTGTGTCGCGACCGACGGGGACCGGGACCGGGCGGAGCGGATGCTCGGGGACCTCGTCGAGACGGTCCCGAGGAGCGTCGAGACCCGCATCGCCCGCGCGGACATCGAATCGTACCTCGACCGGGTCTCGTTCGACTACGACCTGATCGTCATCGGCTCCTCGTCGGACCGGTCCGCGGCCTCGCGGTTCGTCTCCCGGCCCACGTTCGAGCGGATCGAGGACCTGCCCTGCGACGTGGCCGTCCTCGATCGGAACTTCCGGTACTGAGCGCCGGGAACAGCTCAACGGTTCGGGGCGTCCAGCAGGGGACTCGTGGGAACGGCCGCGGATCGGATCCCCGGGAGCAGACGACCCCGAGGACGACCCGTACGTCCGACGAGCGAATCGCCGGTCCGGTCTACGCCCCTACGCCTCGTCGTCCGGCTCCTCGGTCACCTGCGCGACGTCCTCGTCGTCGTCGACCGTGAGGATCCGGGCCGCGACGTCCTCCATGCCGCCCTGGCCGAACGCCGACTGGACGAGCATGTGGCCGCCGATCACCGACGGCGAGAGGACGATGTCGGCACCGGCTCGCCTGAGCTTCTTCTCGTTCTCGCGGTCGGTCGCGGCCGCGACGATCCGGAGATCCGGATTGAGCTCGCGGGCCGTCAGGATGACCATCGCGTCCTGTGCGTCGTCGTTGGTCGCGGCGACGAGCGCGCGGGCGCGCTCGATGCCGGCCCGCCGGAGCGGGTCCTCCTCGGAGGGGTCGGCCGTGATGACCTCGTAGCCCCGTTCGCGGAGACGCTGTGAGTTCTCCGGGTCACGCGAGATGACGACGAACGCCGCGTTATCCTCGGCGAGCTCTTCGAGTACCGGTCCGGTCAGGTCGCCGACGCCCACCACGATGAAGTGGTCGTCGAGCAGTTCGAGTTGTGAGTCGCTCATTGTTCCGAGTGCCTTCGTGAGTCTGGCCTCGATGGCCGGCGTGAGCAGCGTCCCGAGCGCGACGGCGAACGACGCCGTCCCGATCAGGAGGACGGACATGGCGAACAGCGTCGCGCCCTCCGTCTGCGGGGTGACGTCGCCGTAGCCGACCGTCGAGGCCGTGACGAGCGTGAAGTAGAACGCGTCGGTCAGCGTCTCGACGCCGGTGAACTCCTCGCGGAGGACCCACGCGCCGGTGGTCCCGTACAGCTGCGCGCCGGCGATGGCGGCCAGCGCCGACAGCTGTGTCGCCGAGAGGTCGAGTTCGCGGTCGAACACCCGCCAGTTGATCAGCAGTGCCGGGAGCGTCAGCGCCGAGAGCACCATCAGCGGCAGCGAGACGGGGACGGGGATCTCGAGTCCGGGGATCAGGAGCGCGCGTGACTGGGCCAGTCCCTGGAGCGCCGTCACGGGCAGGAGCACCAGCGTCGAGACCCAGGCGGCGCGGAGCCCTCGACGGAGGCCGACGACGCTCGCCAGCATCAGAAACCCCGTGAGCGCACCGGTGAACCCGACGACGCCGCGGAGGTTCGGCGGGACGTAGGGCGCGACGGGTCCGGAGACGGCGGTCGAGCCGATGTTCGCGATACCGGTCACGACCGAGAGCACGGCGACCGCGGCGCTCAGCAGCACCGCCGCCCTGACCCGGAGGAGCGGGCTGGAACCGCCCCCGCCGTCGCCCCGGCCTCGTGCCATACCCGTCGGGGAGGCGAGGGGGGCTGTTAAACCACACGCCCTTCGGGCGATGTGCCCCCCGTATATCCCGTTAGGGGTTTAACCGCGGCTGCAGGACCGTGGGTATGGCACCACTCCCAGTCGAGGTGCTGTTCGGCATCTATCTCGGCGTACTGACGGGTATCATCCCGGCTCTGGTCTCGGGGGTGCTGGGGTTCGTGTTCAAGTACTTCACCGACGTGACCGTCCCGGGGTTCGCCGTGGTCGTTCTCGGCCTCGCGATCGCCGGAGTGAACGGCGGGTTCCTCGCGCTCGCCGACCCGTCGCTCATGCAGAACGCGAGCGCCCCGGTCATCGTGGTCGCCATCATCGTCGTGCTCATGATCACGCTGTACGCCCACGCCAAGGGCGACGAGCTCGGGGCGAAGTTCCCACACCGGCTCTCGTTCGGGGCGATCCGCGATCGAACGCTCTCCTCGGACGTCGTCGATTTCGTGGGGAGCCGGGGGGAGGTCCGTGTCGAGGTGAGCGGCGAAGTGGGGGACATCGAGGGCTACCCGCCGCTCCCGGACGCCACCCGGACGGGCATCCGGGAGGGTGACTGGCGGCTCCCCGCCGACCTCCCCATCTCGGAACTGGAGACGCGGCTCGCCGAGCGGCTTCGAACGGAGTTCGACCTCTCGGAGGTGATCGTGGAGATCGACGAGCGGGGACGCGCGACCGTGTCGGCCGCCCCGCCACTGTCGGGGCTCTCGAAGCGGGTTCCGAGCGGCCGCAGGGCAGTCTCCGTCCAGACGCTCGTCCCGTCGGGGCTCGCCCGCGGCGACGAGGTGAGCGTGGTCACTCCGGAGGAACGGGTCGAGGGGACCGTCCTGAGCGTCGGGACGGGTAGCGGATCGTCGTTCAGCGACGACGCAAAGGCTCCCGCTGGGGACCCCGATTCCCCACCCACCGACGGCGAAGCGACCGACGGGGAGACACCGCCACCGCCGCCCCGATCCACGTCGAGAGGTGGTGATGGGCGACTGACCGTGGCGGTCGCGCGTCCCGACGCGTCGACGCTGCTGCGGGCCGATCGTCCCCGCGTCGTCGTCGGGTCGCGAGGGGTCAGACGCGAGTTCGAACTCGTCTCGCTGCTCCGGCGGGCCGGCAGGCGATTCCGCCGAGTGGCGGTCCGCTCGGGCAGCACCCTCGATGGGGCGACCCTCGGATCGGCCAACGTCCGGGAGACGTACGGCGTGGCCGTCCTCGCGGTCCGACAGCCCGACGGCTGGACGGTCGCACCGCGCGGGGCGCAGTCGCTGACCGGCGGCGACGAGGTGTTCGTCGTCGGGACGCGCGAGCGCCTCGACGGGTTCCAGGAGGCGGTCGCGTGACGGCCCTCGTGCTCCCCGCGGCACAGATCGCGCTGACCGAGGACCTGCTTCCCGCGGTGGCTCGTGCCGCGGGGCTGGTCCTCCTGTCGGGCGTGCTCGCGACGATGATCTCGGCGCTCTATCGGTGGTACGCCCGTACCCGGATCCCCGACGGGGTGGCCGTTCTCGTGGGCGTGAGCGGTGTCGGTATCCTCCTCAACTCCACGAGTGCGCTCGCGTCGGTCATCGACGAGAGCACGGAGATACTCACCATCGACGACGTGCTGTTCAACGTCGCGGTGCTCCTCCTCGCGGTCGGAGCCGCCCTGGTCGGTCGCCGCTCCGGTGACCGGCTGGGCGAGAGCGTGCTCGTGCTGCTGGGCGCTCGACAGATCGAGGCCGACGTGAGTACCATCGTCCGGACCGTCGGTCGGCGGACCGCCGTCACCCTCCCCGACGAGATCGAGGACATGGAGGGGTACGACCCGATGCCCCCGGAGACGAAGGCGAAGTTCGCCGGCGAGACCCTGGTGTTCCCGCGACGGCAGACCGTCGGCGAACTGGAACGGCGGGTAGTAGAGCGCATCAAGAGCGACTACGGCGTCGGCTACGTCGACATCGACATCGACGAGACCGGCTCGGTGACGTACCTCGCCGTCGGATCCCGGCAGGCCGGGATCGGGCCGACGCTCCCCCCCGAGACGGTAGCGGTAGCCGTCAACGCCGATCCCTCGTCTGCCGCCAGCGCCGGCGACGTCGTCCAGGTCTACCGGACGACGGCCGAGAGCGCCGAGCGTGTCGCCGGTGCCGAGGTCCGCAGCGTCGACGGCGACGTCGTGACGCTCGCGGTCGACGCCGCCGAGGCCGACGCGCTCGACCCGGAGACCCGTTACCGGCTCGTCACGATGCCGGTCGAGCCGCGCGCCGACCGCGAGTTCGCCTCGCTCCTCCGTGCCGCGGCGGAGACGCTCGGCGTCGTGACCGTCGCCGAGGGGAGTTCGCTCGCCGGCCTCCCCATCGGGGCGCTCGACGTCGCCGTCGTCGCGGTCCGCCCCCCCGACGCGCCGGTCGAGACCCTCCCCTCGCGCGACCGGACGCTCGCGCCCGGTGAGACGGTCTACGCGGTCGCCGAGCCGGCCGTGCTCAGGAAGCTGGAGACCGCAGCTGCCGCCTCCGGCGCGGAACCGGTCGTCGCCACCGACGCCGATTGATCCACAGCGATCGATAGCGACTAATCCGGTGCCTCCCGACGCCCCGACATGAGCGAGACCGACGAACCGATCGACCCCTCGGAGATCGGCGAACGTGACGCCCCGCCGATCGAGGAAGCGCCCTACAAGATCGTCTTCGAGGCCAACAAGTGCATCGGGGCGGGCCGGTGTGCCGAGGTCTCGACCAACTGGGAGCTGTCGCTCGACACCGGAATCGCCGCCCCGAAGGTCTACTTCTTCGACGAGGCCGACCTCGAACACAACGTCCGTGCGGCAGAGGTCTGTCCGGCGAAGAAGGACCGTGGCGTGATCCACGTCGTCGACCGGCGGACGAACGAGGAGCTCTCGCCCGACCCGAACGGCGACGGGACGCTCTCGGTGGACTGGTAGCGGACAGGCGGTGCGAGGCCGACCCGGAGCGGCGCACCGCGCGACCGCGTCCCGATCCGGGATGAGGGCTACGTCACGGAGCGAGGTGGTCGCGGTTTCCTACTTGAACCCTCGCGTGACTCCGACCACCCCCGTCGACCGAAACCGACTTTCGACGCCCCGTATCAGGTGTGACTGCGCGGGGGTGGCCGAGTCCGGCCAAAGGCGGCGGACTTAAGATCCGCTCTCGAAGGAGTTCGAGGGTTCGAATCCCTTCCCCCGCACCTTCTCGCTGCGAGCGGACGCGAGCAGCGTGAAGTGCGAACGGAGGGTTCGAACCGGACGAGTCGCAGTCCGCGCAGCGAGCGGAGCGAGCGAGCGAGCAGGACCGTCTCGGCGTGGTTCGAATCCCTTCCCCCGCACCTTTTTACACGCTCGCGGACGCCTCCGGCGTCCGCTCGCGGCAAAAAGGTGCATCAAAAAGGCACGCCTCGCTCCCGTTGGTCGCTCGGCGCGGGTGAGTGCATAGCGGTTACCACGACAGCAACGCAACAGCACAGTGGCAGCACTGTCTGAGGGGTCACTATCGGCTGTCCTCACTGTCGAGTCAGAGATCGGCGGTCGTTCGACGCGCTTTTTCCCCTCTCGGACCTACTACCGGTAATGACCGACGTTCCAGACCGATTCGTCCGGGCGTTCGAGGCCCACGAGGCGTTCGAGCGGGCGGGGAGCGAGGCGTTCGGCCTGACGACGACGCGGCTCGACGCCCGCGTGACCGCGACCGCGACCGGCGACTGGGAACTCCGGTACACCCTCACCGTCCGGGCACCGATGCTCTCGACGGCCGTCGTCGGCGAGGCGGTCGGCCCGGCCGTCGAGGATGGGTGGTTCGACACCTACGAACTCAGGCTCGAGGACGCCGCCGGCGCGGTCCGCCAGGACGTCGACGTCGAGGAGTACACCGTCGAGGAGCGCGACGGCGAGGCCGTCGCCACCTTCGAGTTCGAGTGGGGTAACGCCGACCGGGCACCGGACATCGCGAAGGCCATCGCCGAGTACGCCGAGGGGACGTACGTCGAGGGTGTCGTTCCGGGGTACGAGTACGGCCCACCGGTCTCGGACCTGCTCTCCTCGGCCAGGCAAAGCGACGAGGGCGAAGGGTCGAGCGGTCCGATGCCGCTGTAGGCGGGGGCCGCACGCTCACGGGATCGAGAGCGAAACGGATCGGAACCGGGAGGATAAGACGTCACGGCGGGACGACCCCACGTTCGCCGGAGAAACGTGCGGCGGATCGTTATTCGAGCGCGACGTACGTCTTGGTGTCGACGACCCCGTCTATCGAGCGGATCTCGGTCGCGGACGCGCCGAGGACGTCGTACACCTCCTCGGCATCGACCTCGGCGATGATGTCGAAGTCGCCGGCGACGATGTGCGCCTCGGTGACCCCACCGACACCGAGCACCGCATCGAGAACGGTCTCCGCGGCGACCGAATCCGCCTTCACCATCACGAACGCGTGAACCATGTCAACTGGGAACACGGCTGCGGACAAGAAGCTTTGGCCGGCCCTCGCGGAGCGCCGGCGACCGGAGCGGCCCGCCGTCGGGTATCGACCACGGGACGATGGCGTGGAAGAACCGTGCCCGCCCCCGGAGTCGGACCGACCACCTCTCCCACTCGCCCCGGTGCGTCCCGACCGTTCGACCATCCCCAGTACGTCGATCAGCCTCCTCGTCGTCCCCGACCGCGTCCGCCTTCGCCCGGACGTGGCCCGAGGGGGGCGGCGAGCTACTCCGCGGGTTCGAGCTTGAACCCGTAGCGCGTGACGCCCTCCTGCGTGTAGATCCGCCGGATCACGGGATCGACCCGGTCGCCCGCCTCGACGGTCGCCGTGGAGACCACCTGCGCCGGCGCGGTCGCCTCCTCGCCCGCCGCCTCGAACGCGACGATCGCCACCTGGAAATCGCCGCTCCGGGCCTGCTGTTCGGCGAACTCGGGTGGTGCGCCGCCGCGACCGATGGTCGTGATAGCCCGGACCTCACCCGGGCCCGAGAGTGGGACGTCCTCGAACTCGACGAGCGTGTCGCAGTCGTTGCACGCGCCCTCCGGCGGGAAGGTGAGCCCGTCACACTCCGGACACCGCCCGGCGACGAGACGGTGGCGCTGCGGGAGCGACCGTCGCCAGGTCGGAACCGAGACGTACGCGCCGCCACCGTCGGGCTCGCCCGGCGTGATCTCGCCGCGCCGCTGGAGGTACTCGGCGTAGGGGAGTTCCGTCTCCCCGTCGAGGTCCACCTCGGCCGGTACCTCACCCCGGCGCTCGACGACGAGCGCGTCCGCGCCCGCGCCGGAGCCGAACGAGGCGGCGAGCACCCGTTCGTGGCCGTCGTCGAGCGCCCGGGCGAGCGAGAGCGGGACGCTCGCCGCACCAGTATCCCCGAGATCGGCGACCGTCGCACACGTCGCGATGGTCTCGGCGTCGACGCCGAGCGCGCCGGCGGCGCGGTACGGAATCCCCCCGTCGGGGGCCTGTACCGCGGCGGCGTCGACTTCCCCGAACTCGATCCCCTCGACGGCTCCGCCGAGCGCCCCCGAGAACGCGCCCCTGTCGTAGTTCGTCACACCGAGCCCCTCGACCGACTCGCTCCCCGATCGGCGGAACCGCGTCCCCGGGTACGGCGTGGCGTACTCGCTCCGGGCGACGACCTCGGCGGGTGCGTCGGGGGAGAGCAGGAACGCGGCCGCGCCGGCCCCCCCGGCGTGCTCGTGGTCGTCGTGGGGCTCGCCCCGCGGGCAGTCGGCGGCGACGACGAGCCCCGGTCCCTCGTACGCGGCGTCGAGGCCGGCGACGAGCGCCCGCGTCCCCGCGCGGGTACTCGCGCCGAACGACTGCCGGACCGCCGTCGGGGGCACGCCGAGGACGGACCCGAGGCGAGCGGTCAGGTCCTCCTCCTCCAGCGGGGGGGTGGTCGTCGCGAACGCGAGGAACCCGACGTCCGTCCCGTCGAGGTCACCGGCCCCGAGCGCGCGCCGACCGGCCTCGGCCGCCATCGTGAGCGCGTCCTCGTCCGCGTCGGGCACCGATTTCGTCTCGATACCTCTGGGGGAGCTCCCCCACACCTCCGCGAACTCCTCGCCGTCGATGCGGAGGTCGGGGGCGTAGGCACCGACGGCCGCGATACCTCGGTGCCCCTCGCCTCCGGAACTCATGCGCCCACCTCCCGCTCCCGTTCGAGGACGTGGACGACCGCGGCACCACCCGACCCGCCGACGTTGTGCGTGAGACCTCGTACTGCTCCGTCGACCTGGCGCTCGCCGGCCTCGCCCGAGAGCTGTTTGAACGCCTCGACCACCTGTCCCGCGCCGGTCGCACCGATGGGGTGACCCTTCGACTTGAGGCCACCGGAGGTGTTCACCGGAGTCTCCCCGTCGCGTCTCGTGGCTCCCGAGGCGACGAGTTCGCCCGCCTCGCCCGGCTCGCAGAGCCCGATGTCGGCGTAGGCCATCAGCTCGGCGATGGCGAAACAGTCGTGGACCTCCGCGAAGTCGAGGGCTTCGGGGCCGACGCCGGCCCGCTCGTAGGCGGTCTCGGCCGCCTTCCGGCTTGCCGGCACGCCCGAGTAGGTCTCGCGCTGGAACAGTCCCACGCGATCCGAGGCCGCGCCGACACCCGCGACCCGGATCGGGTCGTCCGTGTACTCCTCGACGACGTCCTCGCTGGCCAGCAGGACACCGGCCGCGCCGTCGGTCGTCGGACAGCAGTGATAGAGCGTGAGCGGGTCGGCGACCGTCGGGGCCTCCATCGCGTCCTCCAGCGTACACTCGAACCGGAGCTGTGCGTGGGGGTTCTTCGCCCCGTTCTCGTGGTTCTTCACGGCGACGTGCGAGAGCTGTTCGCGGGTCGTCCCGTACTCGCGCATGTGCGCGCTCGCCATCTGGGCGTAGACGCCCGCGAACGTCGTCCCCGAGAGGCGCTCCCACTCGGTCTCGCCCGAGACGCCGAGCCAGTACCGGACGGCGTCACCCGAGATGTCCGTCATCACCTCGACCCCGCCCGCGAGGACGACGTCAGCCATCCCCGATCTGATGGCCTGGACGCCCTGGCGGACGGCGTAGCCGCTCGCCGCACAGGCGTTCTCGACCCTGGTCACGGGGATCCCGTGGAGCCCGACGTGTTCGGTGACGGCCGGCCCCGGGAGACCGAGCTGTCGACCCCCGACGCCGAGCGTGCCGACGACCGCCTCGTCCACCTCCTCAGGGTCGATACCGGCGGGGACGCTGTCGATCGTCGCCTCGAACGCGGTCTCGAACAGCGACCGGTAGCTCTCGTCGGGGAACGAGCCGAACTCCGACTGGCCCGCGCCGACGACGTACGCTTCGCGCATACCCCCTTCCCCGATGCGCGTGATAAATAACCCCCGGGCAGGAGCCCACGGTACTCCGAGGGCGACGTCCGGGCGGTCCCGTCACCGTTCGCCTCGACACCAGCCATCAAATGCGAGCTCCCCGTACGGGGCGTATGGCGCGATCACCGTGGAGCGTCCTCCTCGTCGCGGTGGTGGTCGCGCTCGCTGGCTGCGGGAGTGTGATCTCACCTACCACCTCGACGACGGAGACGCCGCTCACTCCCGTAACGGTCCCGACCGACTCCCCGACGGCCGAACCGACGGAATCAACTGCCACCCGGACGCCGGCCTCGCCGGTCCCCGAGCCACGCTACCTCCGTCTCCGGCCGACCTGCGAGCGCCCGCCGGGGCTCGTCGTCGCCATACAGGTCGGGGCGCTCCGGAACAACCCGCCCGGGAGCCGCGAGGGGTTCAACACCGCCTGGCAGTTCGCCGCACCGGGCAACCGCCGCGCGATCGGTTCCTTCGCCCGGTTCGTCGACGTCGTCGAGCGGGGGTACGGACCGCTGCTCGACGCCGAGGCGGTGACGATCGGACCGGTCGGTCGCGAGGAAAGCATCGCCTCCCTTCGTGTGACCGTCCGGAACGGGAACCGGACGACCGCCTACCGGTGGCGGCTCCAGCGACAGTCCGACGGTCCGCTGGAGGGCTGCTGGCTGTCGACCGGCGTCGTCGGTGTGGAGGGCGAGTCGACCCCCACGAGCGGTCGACCGACGGTCGGTCTCCTGCGATAGGGCCCCGTCTTACCCCCGGACGTGCTCGACCCCGCAGAACCCCAGCGCGACCCTGGCGTGGGTCCTCGCGGCGTCCAGTATCGACGGCAACGTGGTACGCCCGTCGGTGCCGTGGAGTCGGTCGCCGGTCGGGCTCGAGGAGTGGCTCGGAACTGTTGGCTCCGTGGGCCCCGAGCGGTCCCGACGCGGGGCCCGTTCTGGGGCGGCGACCGCGAACCGCGTCGGAGCCCCATTCGGTCGGCAGTCGTCTCCGTCACGCCGAGTGATCCGCTTCGAGCGCGATGGCCCCGCGATCCTAATGGTGCTTCTCGGTCCACTCCTCGATCGTGAGCCCCATCGCCTGCATCGTCATCGCGTTCGTGCTCACCGAGTTCGCGCTCTCGATCAGCGCCGCCTCGATGGTCTTCCCGGGGATCGCGTACCGTCCGTGGGGGATCCCCCGCGTCACCTCCGGAGGGAGGCCGACCTCCGCTGCGAGCGCGTATCCGGACAGCTGGTGGGGCACGTCATCGCCGGCGTACCGCGGGTCCGGGTCGACGAGCAGGTCGTCGTCCACGTGGACGGTGTACTCGAGGCACTTCCCCACGTCGTGGGTGAGCGCGAGGACCCTGACGACGTCCCTGTCGACGTCGATCCCGTAGAACTCCTCCTGGACGTCGGCGCACGCGATGGCGGCCCTGAACACCCCTCGCAGGTGGGCGACGGTGTTCGGCTCCGGGATGTTCCACGTGTGCGGGACGTCGTGGACGTCGCGCCAGCCGCCGCGGTCGAGCGCGAGCGTCCAGACCTCGACCGTCTTCTCGCGCAGGTCGGCGTCCGCGATCGATTCGATCTCGGGAAACGCCTCCCTGACCTGGTCCTCGTAGTCGATGTCCGTGTTCCTCTCGTCGGTGTCTCCTGGCATCGGTCGGTCCTCGCGGGACCCGCGCCCGTCCCGCGTGACGCCTTCCGAACTGAGGTACATAAACACCCCCGCCGGATCCCCCGCACCTCGAGAACACGAACCGCGGGAGCGCCGGACGTCACGTCGGGGGCGATCGGAGCACGGGCCTCCCTCACGCGGCGTCCTTCGGCGTTCCGGCCCTCCGACCGCGGTCACCGAAACCACCTTGCGGTACACCCGCCCAGTCCGATCCATGCGCTACTTCGATGACCTGACCGAGGGCGAGTCGTTCGACCTCGGCGAGTACACGCTCACGCCCGAGGGGGTCGTCTCGTTCGCCTCGCAGTGGGACCCACAGCCGTTCCACCTGGAGGAGTCGGGCGCGGAGGGATCGGTGTTCGACGGCCTCGTCGCGAGCGGGCTCCACACGCTCTGTATCGGCGGGAAGCTACTCGTCGAGGGGTTCATGAACGACGTGGCGAACATGGGCGGCCGCGGCATGAGCGACATCCGGTGGCACCGCCCGGTCGCCCCCGACGAGACGCTCTCGGGCCGCGTCACCGTCGCCGAGAAGGACGAATCGACCCGTCCCGACAGGGGTGACGTGTCGTTCGACCTCGCGGTCTACGGGTCCGGGGGCGAGCCCGTCCTCACGACGACGTTCCGGAACATCGTCCGCCGACGGGAGTAGCTCATCCGCGGTAGGATGGATCGGTTCCGGGGGCGGTGAGGTGGTGGAACCGACGGCCCACGAGTGGTGACTCGATATTTGAGTCACCACAAATACTTACAACGACCACTCTTCCCGACCGGCAAGGGGATTGACAGCTCAGCATGCACAACAGTACGCGCTATCCGGATACGATCCGTGACGTGTCGCGGATCGTCGCCCTCCTTCTCGCCGCGCTCGTCGTCGTGGCGACTGTCCCGTCGGTCGCGCTCGGAGCGGGAGTCGCGGATGGGCCAGCCGACACCGCCGCTCCGGTGACGGGATCGGCGTCGGCCCAGGTCGGAACAGCTCCCACAGCACAGTCGCCCTCCGGCGTCCAGACGAGCCAGCAGGGGGCGGCCCCACAGGAGGTGACAGACTGTACGACGATCGACTCGCCGGGGAGCTACGCCCTGGCCGGGAACATCACCCAGGACGCACCGCCCGAGGAGCAGACGACCTGCATCGAGATCTCCGCCGACGACGTCGTCCTCGACGGTAACGGCTACGAGATCCAGGGGAACATCACCGACGGCTACTACACCATCATCGGTGGGTCCGCGATCCGCGCGGCCAACGCGAGTAATCTCACGATACGGGACGTTCAGGTCAGATCCTGGAAGTACGGCATCCGACTGGAAAGCGTGACCGAGGCCGACGTCCAGTTCCGCGGCTACGACTACGCCGGGATCAGCGCGGTCGGCTCCGAGCACATCCATCTGCACGACAGCGTGCTCCGCTCCGCTAACGCCCACCTCGACGCCGAGCACGTCGTGGTCCGTCGCAACGACATCAACGCGGAGGGCCTGATATTCGATGGGAACGGGATCGGCGTCGAAGGCTCCGACGCGATCATCGAGAACAATTTCGTCAATGCTCCACGGGCGGACCAACGTCTCCGTCTGAAGGGTATCCGGCTCGAGGGCAACCGGAGTCTGATCCGTGACAACCTCGTGATCGGGACACCGCCGCCGACGAGACGCGACCCCCTCGAACTGGACGGTGGTGGGTTTGACGTGTCCGGTGACGACAACCGGATATCCAATATGACAGTGAATCGTACTTTGCAATCTTCAGGTGTCTTCGGCGACAACAACACACTGACGAACAGTCAACTGAACATCAGCTCTAGAACTTATTGGCCACTATATATAAATGGAACAGGTAACGTCGTCTCCGATTCTGCGGTCACGACCGGCGGTACTATCCGGTTCTTCGGTTCCGATGGGAAAATGACGAATTTCTCGGTGGGCCAAGGGGAGATAAACTTCAGGGCGACGGCCGGCAGTATAGTGGACACCCGGGCCCAGTCAATTTCGCTCGCCACGAACATCACTGCACGGAACATCACGGCGAACGGGATCTACGTCGGCGGCGGGAGTCTCACGAACAGCAGCGCCGAATCCGTCGACGTAGGCCCGAACTCGACGGTCGTTCACAACGAGATCGAGTCCGACATCGCGGTCGACGGTTCGAACAGCCTGGTCCGCGATAATGGGGCGCTGACGGGCACGCTCTCCCTGGACGGGGCGACGGACAATACCATTCGAAACGTCTCGGTCCCCACCGTCGAGGTAGGCAACTCAGACGAGAACCGTCTCGAAAACGTCACCGCCGACACGATTAACCTCGAAAACGCAGAGGAGAACACCTTCTCTCAGATCACCGCCGAGACGATCACTCTCCGCTCGATCAGCGACAACAACACCATCACCCGGAGCACCGTCGGCCTGATCAACGTCACCGAGAACTCCCGGAACAACACCGTCCGGGCGAACGATGCCGCCATCCGCGTCGCCGGGCAGAACTCCTACGACAATCGCCTCCTCGACAACGATGCCTCGGACGGGGCCGTCGGGATCGAACTCGACCAGGCCAGTCGGACGCTCGTCCGGAACAACACGATCACCAACAACAGTCAGGGCATCCTCCTCGAGGCCGCCAGCGACAACCGTCTTCTCAATAACACCGCCACCGGCAACGACGGGGCGGCGTACCGCTCGCGGAACGGCTCGATCAACAACACCGTCGAGGCGCTGACGATCGGCCCGACAGTCTCGTTCCGGAGCCGTGACGTCGCGCTGGCGACCGAACCCACCCCGCCCGCGCCGCCGGCCGGCCGGACCGACCTCGGAGTCTTCCTCGAGGCGACCCCGACCAGCCCCGACGCCTGGCTCGACCTCACCACCAGCTATCCCGACCCCGCCGCCGATATCGAGGAGGCGTCGATCCGGCTCTGGCAGTATAACGACACCTGGGCGGAGGTGTCGGGGGGCAACCGCGTCGATCCGGCGACGAACACCGTCCGGGCGAACGTCACCGCCGGGGAGTTCGGCGTCCTCGCACCCCTGGCTAATGGGACTGACGAGACCGACACTACCGCCCCGACGGTGACGGGCTTCGACGCAGGGACCGACGACGACGCGCTCGTCGTCACGTTCGACGCCAGCGAGCCGCTCGCGGCCATCGACGTCGCCATCACGAACACCACTGGCGCGACGGTCGCACGCCTGAACGCGAGCGACTTCACCGACGCCGGCACGGGACCGTACACCTACACGGGCCGAGTGTCCCTGCCGAACGGGACCTACACTGCGACGCTCGAGCGGGCGACCGATGCCGCCGGGAACGACGGCGCGGCCGGCCAGTCTGCGACGGCGACCCTCGGCGGCGGGTCGGCCCCCGCCGGGAAGTCCCGACTCGCGGTCGCACCGGCGAACGAGACGATCGCGCCCGGCGAATCCATCCAAATTCCGATCGTCTACACCGCCAGCGCCGGGGCCGAAGTCTACGGGGTGCAGTTCGGGCTCGCGTACAACGCGACGCTGCTGAACGTCACGACCGTGACCCGCGGATCCTACCTGGGGGCGGCCAACGAGACGCTGGTGGTCACCCAGTCGGTCGACAACGAGGCCGGCCGGGTCAGCTACGGCGAGTCACGCCGGAGCGCCGGGGGCGTCTCGGGCAACGGCACCGTGGCGGTCGTCGAGGTGCGGGTCGCCGATGGGTTCGAGGCGGGCGTACTGACGCGAACGGATCTCTCGCTGGTGGACGTGAAGGCCAGCGATCCGGAGGGCCAGCGCATCGCGACGACGCCGACGAACGCGAGCGTGCTGGTGGGCGAGAACGCGCCGCCGACGCTGACGGCCGAACTCTCGTTCGCGAGCAACAACGTCGGCAGTCCCCTCGGAGTCGCGGTCGAAGCGAGCGATCGCTCGGGGGTCAGTAGCGTCCGGCTGGTCGACCCGAGCGGGACCGAGGTCGACAGCCTGGCGTGCGACACCACCGAATGTAACGGGACGCTCTCGACGGTGCCCGAGACGTCCTCGTGGAACGCCTCGGCGGGAGCCTACGACGAAGTGTCCTATCGCGTGGTGGCGACCGACAGCGAGGGGGCGAACGCGACGGCGACGGTCGCGAGCGAGGTCTACATCGCGGGCGACGGGACCGGCGATGGCGTCGTCGACATCGTGGACGCGGTCGCGGTCGGCCAGAGCTGGAACTGCGCGGTCGGCGAGTCGTGTTACGCGGCGGCGGGCGACCTGAACAACGACGGGGTCGTCGACATCTTCGATACGGTGCTGATCGGCCGCAACTGGCAGGAGACCGCCGGGACTGGATGAGCGACGGGGGCCTCGCAGGACGGGATACGTCCGGCCGGCGGCGTGGTCGTGCTGCTCGTGGCGGTGCTGGTGGACTACGTGACGACGCCGACGGCCCGGAAGTGGCGTCTCGGTCCGATCAGAAGTCCGCCCGGCGGAGCCACTCGACGGCCGTGAGGACGAACCAGGCCATCCAGACGGCGAAGGCGACGAGGTAGGCGCCGTAGCGGGCACTCGGCGTCGCCAGGAGTTCGGCGGCGGCGAATGCCCCGGCGACGAGCACGACGGCGGCGACGTGTCGGGGCCAGTCGGCTAGCGCGGCCCTGAGGGCCGCCCTGGCGGGCCGCTCGGGCATGGCTGGTCGTTCGGACCGGGGCGTAATCAGTCCATGGGGACCGTTCGGCGAAATCCGGTCACGGACCGGTTCGACCTCCGCACTCACCTGTCAATACGATACTAAATCTTATATTGGACGAGTATCAAATTCGGCGCGATGGAGCTCTCGGATATCGCCGCAGGGATCGAGGTCACGACCGAGCAGGTCGACCGGGGGGTCGCGGCGGTCGACGACACCGAGACGGACGTCGTGACGCGCCTCGAACCGTTCGCCGAGGACCTGCCGTGTGGGGTGGAGGCGGCCGCCGAACTGGTCGCGGTCTACGCCGAGGGGGCCACCGTGGGTGAGGCGGCCCGCCGCGCCGGACTCGCGCCGACGACCGGTGCGAAGACCCTCCACCGCCTCGGCGAGCCGGTCTCGCCGCTCACCCCTCACCAGCGGACGGTCGTCGACGACTTCCTCGCGGCGCGGGTCCCGCGGACCGAGGCCATCCGGCTGATCGGCGACGAGGCCGACTTCGCGCTCGGCGTGTACGCCCACACGCACGATCCGCTTTCCGGGGCCAGCGAGGCCGTCGAGGGACTGCTCGCACCCGGCTCCGCGAACCCCGATCCACTGGTCGAGGCACGGAGCGACGTCGACGACCTGCTGTAGAGACGACCCAGTCAGAGGAACCGCTCTCTGAGCCCCGGCGGGCGCATATCGGCGAGGTTCACCGACAGTTCGACGTCGAGGACGTCCTGGACCGCCCGGCCCACGCCGACCGTGAACGCCCCGTTCCGGAGGACCGCCGGGGCCGCGGCGGCCTCGGTGGGTCCCTCGGGGACGGTGACCATCGCTCGCTCTATCTCGTCCCCGTCGCCGCGGTTGGCGATCTCGACGGTCGCGGGGCTGTCGACGTCCCGCAGGCGGGCGACCATCCGGGGGAGGGCGTCCGTACCCCGGCCCGTATCGGGCGCGACGACCGCGACCCGGTCGGCGGCGTCGACGGCCCCGAGCGACTGGTTGGCCGCCACGGGCGGGACGTCGAGGAAGACGTGGTCGAACGCCTCGCTCGCCTCCCCGACGCGCTCGGCGAACCGCCTGGCGGCCTCGGGCGTCTTCGCCCTCGCGACCCGCTCGAACGGGGCGAACGCCGGGCAGTAGGCCACCCGGCCGGGTGCGTCGAGGTGGGCGTCGTACAGCCCCGCCTCGACCGGTTGATCGGTCGCGTCGGTACACAGCGCGGTCACGTCGGGGTCGATGCGTCCCCCGACGTGGTCGGCCAGCCCCTGCGTGGCGTACGCGGCGTCGAACACCGCCACGTCGCGTCCGTCCCGGGCGAGGAGGGCGGCGAACTCGACACACAGCCTGGTCGTCCCGGCTCCCCCCACGGCCCCCACGAGAGCCAGCGTCTCGGCTCGACCCATACGGGTGGTGGTCCCCCGTTCGGACAAAAACCTACGGAGCGACTCGACGGCTGCCGCCGTCCACCCTTCTCGCGTGGGGCACGCCCTGCACTCTGTACTCCCCGCTGGGTGTTGGCGCTCGGCGGTCGACCGGCGACGTCCGGGGCCTACCGTGCCTCGCGGATCGACTCGGCCACGTCGTCGAGCGCCGCGTCGTCCAGGTCGGGCCGCGCCCACTGGAGCGAGTGGATGGGGCCGACGCCGTCGCCCTCGAACCGGGGGACGAGGTGGCCGTGGACGTGGGGGACCTCCTGGCCGGCGGCCTCGCCGTCGTTCACCGCGACGGTCATCCCGTCGGCGTCGACCGCCCGCTCGATCGCGGGGGTGAGTTCGCTCATCGCCGTGAACACCGCGGCGGCGACGTCGTCCGGCAGGCCGCCGACGCGCGGATCGTGTGCCTTCGGCACGACGAGCGTGTGGCCCTCCGCCAGCGGGTTCACGTCGAGGAACGCGAACACGTCCTCGTCCTCGTAGACCGAGCGGCTCGGCAGCTCGCCGTCGATTATCTTGCAGAAGATGCAGTCCTGGCTCATATGCGGTGGCAGGCCCGGCCCGTCCATGAAGGTTTCCCGGTACAGTCGGTCCAGTCCGCGCCGGTCCGGTACCCGCCGGCCGTACGTCTATTAGCCCCTGGCCGCTCGGTCCCTCATGGACGCGGACGAGGACGGAACCACCGCCGGGGAAGGGACCGCGGGATCGACGAGCGAACGCGAGATCGATCCCCGGTTCGTCGGCGCGACGGACTGTCACGTCCACCTGATGCCCGGGCGGCTGATGGCCGCGATCAGGGACGCGCTGCACGAGGAGGCGGGCTGGGAGTTTCCCCACCCCGCGGACCGCGAGGGCATCGAGGCGACCCTCCGTGCCCACGGCGTCGAGCGGTACGTCGCGCTGCCGTACGCCCACCGCCCGGGTATCGCCCGGGAGCTGAACGACTGGGTGCTCGACTCGGCCGCCGAGTCGGATATGGCGGTCCCGTTCGCGACGGTCCACGGCGACGACGAGGTCGGATCGGTGGTCCGCGACGCCTTCGAGTCGGGCGCGCGCGGCCTGAAGTTCCAGTGTCCCGTCCAGGAGTGCGGCCCGGCCGACCCGCGGCTCGACCCGGCGTTCGAACTCGCCGCCGAGTACGACCGGCCGATCCTCTTTCACGCCGGCACCGCGCCGATGTTCCGGGACTCCCCGCACGTCGGCATCGACCCGTTCCGCGAGTTCGTCGCGTCGTACCCGGAGGTGCGTGCCTGCTGTGCCCACATGGGGACGTTCGAGTGGGAGGCGTTCGTCGACCTCGCCCGCGAGCGCGAGTCGGTCTACCTCGACACCTGCTTCGCCATGGCCACGGTAGTGAGCGACTACGTCGACTTCGATCCGACGACGGTACCGGACGCGGTGTTCGAGGAGCTCGCCGGGCGGGTGATGTACGGCTCGGACTTCCCGAACATGCCCCACGACTACGTCCGCGAGCGCGAGGGACTGCTCGAACGCGACCTCTCAGAGGAGGCGTTCGAGGCGCTGTTCCGCGGGGCTGCGAAGAACTTCCTGGGGGAGTAGCGAGCCGAGGAGCGCTCGCTTACGCGACCGCCCGCTCGACCGCCTCGATCGCCCGGTCCACGTCCTCGGTATCGACGTCGAGGTGAGCGACGAAGCGGACCCGGTGCTCGCCGAACGTCCCGGCGAGCACGCCCTCCGCCTCGCAGGCCGCCACGAACGACTCGGCCGGGTCGTCGGTCTCGGCGACGACGATGTTCGTCTCCGGTTGTGGTACCCTGACCCCCTCGATCCCGTCGAGGCCCGCCGCGAGCCGTTCCGCGTTCTCGTGGTCCTCGGCGAGCCGCTCGCGGTTCTCCAGGGCGAGCAGGCCCGGCGCGGCGATCACGCCGGCCTGTCGCATCCCCCCGCCCAGGAGCTTGCGGACGCGGCGTGCGGACTCGACGAACGCCTCGCTCCCGGCGAGCATCGATCCGACGGGAGCGCCGAGCCCCTTCGAGAGGCAGAACATCACGCTGTCGACGTTCTCGACGAGACGGGAGCCGGGGACGTCGATGGCGGTCGCGGCGTTGAACAGCCGGGCACCGTCGAGGTGGACCGGCACCCCCAGGTCGTGGGCGGCCTCGCACACCTCGTCCACGTACTCGGGCGCGATGGCGGTCCCGCCCTTCGAGTTGTGGGTGTTCTCCAGGCAGACGAGGCCGGTCCCGGGCCGGTGGTCGTCGGCTTCGACGTATCCCTCTCGAACTTGCTCGGCCGTGAGGACGCCGCGATCGCCGCCGTCGAGGGGCCGGGTCTGGACGCCCGAGTGCTGGGCGAGCCCGGCGAGCTCCCATTTGAAGACGTGGCTCTCCTCCTCGACGAGCACCTCCTGGCCCCGGTCGGTGTGGGTCCGGACCGCCGCCTGGTTGCCCATCGTCCCCGTCGGGACGTACAGCGCGGCCTCCATCCCCACGATCTCGGCGGCTCGCCGTTCCAGTTCGTTCACGGTCGGATCCTCGCGGT
The DNA here is from genome assembly GCF_037335815.1 of Salinirubellus litoreus. Taxonomy (NCBI): domain Archaea; kingdom Methanobacteriati; phylum Methanobacteriota; class Halobacteria; order Halobacteriales; family Natronomonadaceae; genus Salinirubellus; species Salinirubellus litoreus. The sequence goes on from NZ_CP147841.1 coordinate 3,677,768, forward strand.
AGACGTCGTCGCCCACCTCGGCGTCGCGGGCCGCCTCGCGCATCGCGTCGCTCGGCCGCGTCACGGTGTCGGAGCGCAGGTCGATCATACCGTCGGCTTCCGGGTCGAGACGCATATACGGCGCGGTATCGCCAGCGCTCGCCCATCCCCGGAGCTACGCCGGACTCGGCTACCCGGAGTCGACGACCGCGACGGATCGCGCGTCGGCCAGTCCGAGCGTGCGGTCACGCCAGACCTCCTCGGCGGTGTCGTGGGCGAGGAACGTCCCGTCGTCGGTGACCGCGTAGGTCGTCTCGGCGTGGGCGACGTCGACCACCCGGTCCCCGGCGGGGAGGTCGACGGCGGCCCACTCGTCGGGCGCGCCGACGCGCTCGTAGAGCGCCCCGTCGGTGGCCGCGTGGGCGCGCTCGCCGTCCGACGCGACCACTCGAAAGTCACCCTCGTGGGCGTCCATCCACCCGTTCCCGAGGTAGTAGAGCCCGTCGTCGGTGGCGGCGAAGGGGAGGCCCGAACTCGCGACGTCCCGCGCCGACCCGAGGCCGACGTGGGTGCCGTCGAGCCGGTGAACCCCGCTCTCGGCGGCGATCAGGTCGCCGTCGATCGCCCGCACGCCGTCGAGTTCACAGAGCGTCGTCCACTCCCCGCCGTCGAGGCGGGCGACCCGCCCGCCTCCGGCGGCGACGATCCCCGCCCCCTGCTGGTCGCCCTCGCTGTCGACCTCCACGGCGGTCGCCGGTCCGAAGCCGGTGGCCTCGAACGACGGCTCCTCGTCCTCGGCACCCGCCGCCACGTGGACGTCCCCGTCGGCGGCGAGGACGAGCGAACCGGCACCGGCGGCCACGTCGCGGGCGTCGCCGCGCCGGACCAGCCCGAACTCCCCGACGAGCGCGTCGGAGACGGCGACCCGCGCGAGCCCGACGCCGCAGGCGACGAACGCCTCCGTCCGCCCGGCGGTGGCGGCGTACACCCGCTTCTCCTCCAGCGTGATGTCCTTCTCGGCGCTCATACTCGACCCTGCGCCGGCGCGGCCAAAGGCGTACCGACCGGACGGCGTCCGGGTAGGGGGACTGTAGGACGCTTCGTAGCGGTTCCAACTCCCAGGAGAGTCGAGCTTCCGCCGTCACTCCTCGACGAACGCCAGTTCGGGCTCGGCGAGGAATCGCCCCACGTCGCGCACCTCCGCCTCGATCCCCTCCTTCTGGTTCGCTCCGAGTGACTCGAACGCGTCGACGAGGACGACCGGCGGGTCCGCCGAGCGGTCGAGCTTCCACGTCGCGACGACGTTCCCGTCCAGAACCACCGTCGGGCGGACGATACCCGCTCCCGGCCAGACCCGCGACCGGTACGGCTCGGGGACGGGACGGTTCTCCGGGGTGTACCCGAGCAGATACGTATCGTAGCCGGGCAACAGGCTCACGGTCGGTTCGTCGGGGGACGGGGCGCGCTCCGAGATCGCCTCCGTGAGCATCGAGGCCGGCCGGCCGTCGACGTCCACCTCGGTCCGCTCGGCGGCGATGGCCTGCCAGGCATCGCGAACGTCGCGCATGTAGAGGCCGCTCCAGGCCGCGAAGTCCTCCAGCGAGGCAGGCGCGTACGCCGAGAGGTATCGCCGCGCCAGGTCGGCCAGTTCCCGCTCCCGGTCCCTCGGCTCGTCGGGAGACACCCACTCTCGGAGGCGGTCGTACGCGTTGTCACCGTCCCTCGGGGCGACCTCACAGATGGCTCCCCGGAGCGCCGCCTGCCGGATCAGGACGTTCGGTACCCGGCTCCCCGGTTCGATACCGACACCCTCTACTACGAGTCGGTCCGCGAGTTCGTCCCGCGTGAGCGGCCCGTCCGCCGCGAGTATCCTCTCGATGATCCCGACGGCTCGGTCCACGCCGCCCTCGTCGAACCCCATCTCGGCGAGCTGCTTCGTCTCCGGTCCACGGGAGGCGAACGCCGGGCCGAGGATCGACAGCAGCCGGGAGAGGTTCTCGCTGGCGACGAGGTGGAGCGTCCCGCGCATACACCACGTTCGCACGACGGACCGCTCCTCGTAGAGCGCGGCCTCGACGTCGGCGAGGGTCGCCCCGGACGTCCGGGAACGGACCGAGAGGAACGCCGACGGCTTCTCCTGGGCCTGTATCCCCGCGGCGGCCGAGACCGCCTCGTGAACCGATCCCGCCGCCGCGTCCGGACCGAGCCGCTGTGATCGAAGACGGATCGCGAGCGCCTCCTCGGTCGAGAGCGAACGGGTCATTCGTGCAGCGTACCGGGGCGCTCGTCGGAGATGAGCCTGCCGCCGCCTGTGCCCACTCGCACGACACGCAGGACCGCCAGGACGGTCACAGTCGGTCCACGCTACGTCCGAAGCGTTGATGAGCGTATTCCCAAACACGGACACGTGGACGAAGCCGCCCTCCACCGCCGTCTCGACGCCATCGAACGTCGGCAGTACCTCGTGCTCGCCCTCCTCGTACTCCCCTATCTCGTCGGCGGCCTCTCGCTACTGGTCGGAGCGGTGGAGGCCAGGACGCTTGTCGCCGCCGGCATCGGAACCGTCGTGCTGGTCTTTCTCGTGTTCCTCTACGCCGGCTACCGCGCCCGACAGCCGTCCCGACGGTAGTCCGCTCGGCACCGTTCCCTGCCGGGCGCACCAGGTGGTTCCGCCGTGGCGGGTGAGCCGCTCACGCTTATCCTCTCGGGGAGCCTCCACGTGCCATGGATCCGGTACGCATCGGGGTCGTCGGAACGGGGAGTGTCGGGAGCACGCTCGGACGACGGTGGGCGGAGGCGAGTCACGCCGTGCGGTTCGGCACCCGTGATCCGGACCGACCCGAGGTCCGGGACCTGATCTCGGGGATCGACGGCGACGTCGCCGCTGTCGAGGTCGGGGAGGTGTCCGATACGGACGTCCTCGTGCTCGCGATCCCCCCGAACGCCGTCGAGCCCGTCCTCTCGGCGGTCGAGTTCTCGGGGGTGCTCGTCGACCCGACGAACACCTACCCCGATCCGGGTCCCGAGCCCGGTGTCGAGCGGGCGGCCCGGCTGGCACCCGACGCACGGGTCGTCAAGGCGTTCAACACCGTCGGGTGGGAGGTGATGGTCGATCCCGTACTCGGGGGTGTCGCGGCGACGATGCCCCTCGCGGGCGACGACGACGGAGCGAAGTCGCTGGTCGCCGACCTCGCCCGGGAACTCGGGTTCGAACCGCTCGACGCCGGCGACCGCTCGGCCGCCGTCCACCTGGAGAACCTCGCCCGGCTGTGGATCCACCTCGCGGTCTCGGGCGGCGATCGCGAGTTCGCGTTCGTCCACCGGACCCGCTGAGGCCGAACGAGGGGACGTGCGACCGTCCCCCGATCGGCTCTCGAAGGGGCCGAGGATCGATCTACGACCCGGGGTCGATCGGGGTGGCGTCCTCCCGGAAGCGCCGGTAGGTCCGGTCGGCCCACCGGTAGGCCTCGGGGGCGTCGCTGAGGAGCATCCCGACGACACCACCCTGGGGGCCGTAGGCGAACAGCCCCGCGAGCTCCCGGTCGTCACCGAGGAACAGGCCGACCTCGATCGATTCGTCCGTCCCGAGGACGTCGAACCCGGGGGTGGCGAGCGCCTCGTCCAGCCGGTCGTACTCCCGGAGGTACTCGACGGCACCCGTCTCGACGAGCAGTTCGGCCACGAGTCCGTCGTGCTCGACCCGTTCGTGGATGGTCGAGAGGAACCTGGGGAGTGCGATCGGCGAGAGCACGCGGTACTCCGAGGAGCGACGGGCCTCCGTCCGCAGGCGGTCGATCGGTCGCTCGGGGGCGTGCGGCGTCGCGACCACGAGGTGTCCCCGTTCGACGAACGACAGCGGGACCAGCAGGTCGTGCGGGAGCGCCTTGACGACCACCTGGGCTTCGGCGAGCCGGTTTACGTGCTCGACGTACTCGCTGTGGCGCCGGTGGGCGAGCGAGCCGTACTGTGTGAGCCGGTAGCGTCCCTCGTCGGTCTGTCGGATCAGTCCCGCGTCCTCCAGTTCGCGGAGCGACTTGTACGCGGTCGACCGGGAGACGCCGAGCGCGTCCCGCAGGTCGCGCTGATCCTTCGGGCCGCTCGCCAGCGCGTCCAGCGTCTGCTCGCGGCGGCCCAGGACCCCTCTGAGGTCCCGTGAGCCCTCGCTCACGTCACGGGACGGACCGGTCATGACCGGTGTTCGGTGGGGACCCACTTAAACCCGTATCTCCTCGTCGGACACGTCCGAGCTACTCGGACAGTCTCACGCTTCGAACGCTGTGTCCGGTCGGGAACAGCGGTTCGCGGGGTAAAGTGATGCGTTCCGTACCCCGAGGAAGGCACGGGGGAGCCCGAAAGGCCCGCTGACTCCGGGCGACCGTCCGACGGGGGGGACGGTCGCCGACACGAACCCGTGTCGACCGGCCACTGGCCTCGATGGCCCGGCTCGGCCCGGGTGGTCCCCGCGATCGACCGTCGATTACCGATGGTTCGGCCCTCCGCCGGCGACTCCGGAACCCCTTTGCCCCTCGCACGCCCAGAGTCCTCCGATGGAGGTATTCGGGTCGAGCGGGGTCAGAGGGACCGTCGGCGAGACGATCACGCCGACGTTCGTCGGCCAGGTCGCCCGGGCCGCCGGCAGCGAGTGGTTCAGCGCCGGCACCCGGACGGTCGCGATCGCCCGCGACACCCGACGGACGGGGGAGATGCTGGCCGACGCCGCGGCGGCCGAACTCGCGGCGGTCGGCTGTGACGTCCGCCGCCTGGGCGTCGTCCCCACGCCGGGCACGCAGGCCTACTGCGCACGCGAGGGGCTCCCGGCGCTGATGATCACCGCCAGCCACAACCCCCCGCGGTACAACGGGGTGAAGCTGATCGGTGCGGACGGACACGAGCTCTCCCGGGAGGCGCTCGAACGGATCGAGGCGCGCCTGCTGCGAAGCGACCGGGACGGCAGGGGCTCCTCGGTCACATGGGACCGGGTCGGGCGGACGGAACGGGCCGACGGCGCGCGCCGACGCTACGTCGAGGAGCTCCTGTCGGCCGTCGACCGCAAGTCCATCGCGTCGGCCGACCTCACGGTGGCGCTCGACCCCGGCCACGGGGCCGGCGCGACCACCTCGCCGGAGTTCTTCCGCCGGCTCGGGTGCGAGGTCGTCACCGTGAACGCCCAGCCGGACGGTCGCTTCCCCGGCCGCGATCCGGAACCGGTGGCCGAGAACCTCTCCGAGCTCGGCGAGCTCGTCCGGGCCTCGGACGCCGACGTCGGGGTCGCCCACGACGGCGACGCCGACCGGGCGATCTTCTTCGACGAACGGGGGGCGTTCCTCGACGGCGACGCGGTGCTGGCCGCGCTCGCCGCCGCCGTGCTCGAACCCGGTGACGCCACCGTCTCGGCGGTCAACGTCTCCCAGCGGCTCGTCGACGTCGCCGACGAGGCCGGGGCGGACCTCGAACTCACGCCGATCGGCTCGACGTTCATCGTCACCCGCATCCTCGAACTGGTCGGGGAGGGCCGCCGGGTCCCCGTCGCCGGCGAGGGGAACGGCGGCGTGCTGTTCCCGCCCTACCGGCCGGCCCGCGACGGGGCCTACACGGCCGCGCGGTTCCTCGAACTGCTCGCCGACCGCTCCGCGAGCGAGGTCGTCGCCCCCTACGACGATTACGAGAACGTTCGCATCAACATCCCTTACGAGGAGGACGCGACCCGGCGGGCGATGCTCGAGGCCGCGGAGGCCTACGCCTACGACTCCGTCGCCGAGGTGACGACCATCGACGGCTACCGCCTCGACTACGGGGACGCCTGGGTGCTCGCACGCCCCTCCGGGACGGAGCCGCTCGTCCGCGTGTACGCCGAGGCCGGATCCCGCGACCGGGCCGCCGAGCTCGCCGAGGGGATGCGAGAGGCGCTCGAAGCGTCCATCGAGGAGCCACCCGCGGACGCCTGAGACGGACTCGGGCCCGGTACTATACCCCCGTGAGCGGGACCGCTCCGGTCTCCCGTCGATAGCCCCGATACGGGGTTCACTCTTAAGTCGCCCTGGCCGGCAGAGACGGTGTGCTCGCGACCGTGATCGTCGTCACCCTCCTGGGCGTCGTGGCAGCGCTCGATGTCCTCCTCGGACTGGGGTCGACCGCCGATCTCCTGCGGCTCGTCGCCGTCCCCGCGTTCGCCTGGGCGGCCTACCGGGACGTCCGTACCCGGCGGGTCCCGAACCGGCTGTGGCCGCCGCTGGTCGGCGTGGGCGTCCTCGTGCTCGCCCTCGACTTCGCCGGCGGGCTCCCGGCCGGGTTCGGGGGCGAGATCGCGCTCCTCCGGATCTCCGTGAGCGTCGGGCTCGTGGCCCCGCTGGGGTACGTCTTCTTCCGCGTGGGCGGGTTCGGCGGTGCCGACGCGAAGGCCGTCATCGCGCTCGCGGTCCTGTTCCCGCTCTACCCGGTCTACTACCTCCCGTTCGACGCCCTGCCGATGCACGCGGCCACCCTCGGGGTGTTCTCGCTCACCATCCTCACGAACACCGTGGCCGCGGGGGCGCTCTACCCGGTCGGCCTCGCGGCCCGGAACCTCTCGCGTGGACACCTCGCCCCGCCGATGGTCGTCGGCCGACCGGCCCGGATCGAGGACCTCTCGACGGCTCACGGGAGCCTGATGGAGACGCCCGACGGCTACACGCGCCGCGGGCTCGACCTCGACGCGCTCCGGATGTACCTCAGGTGGCGGGGGACGACCCTCCCGGCGGTCCGCGAGTCGCCGGATCACCACCGCGACCCGACCTCGCTCCCGCCGCCGGGAGCGCGGAACGATCCCGGCGACGGCGCAGTCGGCGACGGCCCGCCCGTCGCGGACGGGGGGACACAGCGGGTGGAACCGGAGCCGCGGACGGACGACGCGGCCGAGCCGACCGCGGTGGCGGCCGAAGTGGATCTGGACCCGACCGGCGGGGCCGCCACGGAGGACCCGTGGGGAGCCGAGGCGTTCCTCGACGAGATCGAGGGGACGGCCTACGGGACGACCCCCTCGAAGCTCCGCGACGGTCTCGAAGTGGTCGCCGATCCCGATCGGGAGACGGTGTGGTTCACGCCGGGCATCCCGTTCGTCGTCCCGATGTTCGTCGGACTCGTCGTCGCACTCACCTACGGCGACGTGCTGTTCGTCGTCCTGCGGGTGCTCGGTCTGCTGCCGTAGGCTGTACACCTGGTGTCGTCGACACCGACGGGGGCGCACCGAGGAGGACGTGTACGTCGATCCCCAGGGGAGTCACGGGAGCCGTATCGTATTCGACGTGCTCTCGCCCGCGTGTCGATCCGGGGCGGGGGTAGTGGAGCTGACTGGTCCAGTCGAATGCGAACAGCTATGTGCCCACACCGGGCGAGATGGGGACCATGGAAGGACGGGAGTGGCGGTTCGCGCTGACGATCAGCGCCGCCCACGGCATGGATCACTTCCTCAAGCGGGTGTTCCCGCCGCTCGTCCCGATCTGGGGCCTGGCGTTCGGGTTCCCCCTCTGGAAGCTCGGCGTGATCCTCGGCGCGCGGTCGTTCGGCTCGGCCATCGGCCAGGCACCGATGGGCCACCTGTCCGATCGCTTCGACCGCCGGGTCATCCTGCCCGCGGGGATCGCGCTCATGGGGGTGAGCTTCGTCGTCTTCGCAGCGCTTCCCTACCTCTCGCTCGACGTCGCGTTCTCCGTCGCCGGGGTGTCCCTGAGCGGGGAGTTCCTCGGGATGCTGCTCACGATGGTCGCCGCCGGCCTCGGGTCGAGCACGCTCCACCCGACGGGCTACCCGCTGATCAGCGAGAACGTGGGCGAGGCCCGCAAGGGAAAGGTCCTCGGGATGTGGGGCTCGGCCCGGGCGTTCGGTGACGGCACGGCTCCGGCGGTCGTCGGCGTCGCGTTACTCCTGACGGGCTGGCAGCCGATCCTCGTCGGGTTCGGTCTCCTGGGCCTCGCGTACGCCGGCTACCTCTACGTCGTCCTCGGCGCGTTCGAGACCCGGCCACCCGACCACGTCGAGGGACGAACGGAGACGACCGACGACGCGCCGAGCCTGTGGCGGGCCGACCGCCGGCGGTACGTCTATCCGATGCTCGCCGTGTTCGCCGCGTTCGTGCTCCAGATCACGGCGACCGCGGGCGTGAACGTCTTCCTCCCCGAGTTCATCACCAGCGAGTACAGCTACTCGCTCTCGCTCGCCGGCTTCACCGTCACCCCGACGTCGACGGCGAGCTTCTACTACTCGGCGCTCCTGCTGACCGCGGGGATCGTCCAGCTGGGGACCGGAGAACTCGTCGACCGGTACGACCACCGGAAGGTCCTCGTGGGCTTTCTCGTCGCCGGCGCGCTGGTGCTCCTGATCCTCGCGACGAGCGCCTTCTCGCCGATCGTGCTGTTCGGCGTGCTCCTCCTCCTGGGGGCGAGCCTCTGGGGGCTCAACCCGGCTCGTGACGCGATCGTCTCGGACATCGCCCCCGCGGCCCACGAGGGACGGACGTTCGGCTACCTCTGGACCGGCGCGCTCCTCCTCGCCTCGGCGTCCCCCGCCGTGGTCGGCTACATCGGGGACGTCGCGGGCCTCCGACAGGCGTTCGCCGTCCTCGCCGGGATCGTCTTCCTCTCGGTGATCCCCATCGCGCTGCTCCTGTCGAGCCGGGTGTACCTCGATAGCGGTGCGACCGACGTCGCGAGCGGTGACTGACCCCGCCACCTCGAAGCCGGCGAGATCTACTGCTCCCGGCGGGAGCGTTCCCGGTCGGACTCCGGGAGCCGACGGATTACACCGCGCGAGGGTATCGGTACCGCCTCGACGCTCGATCCACCGACCACTACTGATTGGTGAGCTGCCGGGCTTTCGACGACGCGGACCCCCTCGGGCGTGCCCGTGAGCCGCTCATGACAAGCACTATCCGTTCTCACGACCACCTCCCGTCGATGAGCGAGAGCGAGGCCGACACACCCGATCTGGCGTTCGACGCCCAGGGGCTCCTCCCGGCCGTCGCCCAGGACGCCGAGAGCGGCGACGTACTGATGCTCGCCTACGCCAACCGCGAGGCGCTCGAGCGGACCCGCGAGACGGGCCTCGCACACTACTACTCCCGTTCGCGCGAGGAGCTGTGGCAGAAGGGCGCGACCAGCGGACACGTCCAGCGCGTCCGGGAGGTGCGCGTCGACTGCGACGGAGATGCCCTGCTCTACCGGGTCGACCAGGACGGCGGGGCCTGTCACACCGGGTTCGAGTCCTGCTTCTACCGGACCGTCGACGGCGAGGTGGTCGGAAACCGGGTGTTCGATCCAGATGACGTCTACGAGGACTGACGCGGCCGGAGCCGAGGGGGACGAGGTCGACGACCTCGTCACCGAACTCCGCGAGGCCCGCGAGCGCGTCGACGAACTTGAGTCGCGGGTCGAGGAGGTCGGCCAGTCCGACCTCGAACGGGTCGCCGACGCCTACAACGGGGCGACGCGCCTGCTCGACCGCTACGAGGACCGCGCGACCGACTACGACGACTTCGAGGGGTACGTCGAGTTCCAGGAGGCGTTCGTCGACTTCGTCGAGGGGCTCCCCGAGGACCTGCCGGCCCGCGAGGGGTTCGAGGACGCCGACGAGACGTTCCAGAAGTCCCGTCTGAACGAGGAGGACTTCGAGCGGGCCCGCGAGCACCTCTCCCAGCCACGCGAGTACGCCTCGCTGCTCTCCTCCTACCGCGAGGCCCGCCAGCGGCGCTCGGACGCAGAACACGCCGTCCGGTCGCGGCTCCGCGACCTCGAATCGCGGGTCGACCACCTGGAGCGGACGCTCGCGCTCGGTGCCGCCGACCTCGACGCTCCCATCGAGGAGCTCCACGAGCCCATCGAGGCGTACGACGAGGCCGTCCGCGAGGCGTTCGAGGCGTTCAAACGCGAGGCCTCGGCCCGCGAGGTGTTCGCGCTGATCGACGTGATCGGGTCGTTCCCGCTGGTCGACTTCCGCGAGCCGCCGACCCGCCTGCGCGAGTACGTCGAGTCGAGCGAGGCCGGCGAGGAGCCCATCCCGAAGCTGCTCGAGTACGCCGACTACTCCGCCTCGAAGCTCGATCACTACGTCGGCGAGCCCCACGAACTCAAGCGCCACGTCGCCACCAACCGGACGTACCTCGATCGGCTCTCCGCCGAGCCGCTGACGGTCGGGTGGCCGCCGCCGCCCGCCTCGAAGCTCCGCTACCGGACACGCGAGTACGAGGCCGTCGTCCGCCGGTTCGCCCCCGAGGGAACCGTGGCGGCGCTCCGGGACGTCCGCCGCCTCGCGGCCGACCCGGCGTGGTACGGCGATCTCCGCGAGGCCGCCCACGCGGTCACCGAGCTCGACGACGAACAGCGGTCGATGCTCGAACGCGACGCCGTCGAGCCGGCGCTCCGCGAGGCCGGAGCGAAACGCGACCGGCTCCGCGAGGCGCTCGACGCCGGGTAGGGGAGACGGAGTCCCCGGAGGCTACTGGCTCTGCTGGACACCGATGACCGTCGCTCGCTCGCCGCTCTCGCTGTAGGTGAGTTCGGCGACGTCGCCGACGGAGACGCTGTTGAAGTCACCCCTCGAGACCACCGGGCTCCCACAGCCCGAACAGTCGTGACGGACGCGGTACTCGACGTCGCCGTAGCGGGCGTTCAGTCGACGGTGGAGCTCCTGTGAGACGAACAGCCGACCCTCCGCGGCGAAGTCCGAGGCGTGGGCCTCGGCGATCAGCCGCTCGCCCTCGGTCGAGTCGTAGACGAGCCGGCGCGTGTCCGTCCGGGTCGTCGCCGTGATCCACTTCGCCGTGACGCGACCGCGCTCGGTGATGCCCAGCGTCGTGAGACAGCCCGCGGTGGCGAGGCCCCCGGCGGTGGCGAGGGTACCGACGCTGGTGAGGACCGTCCGGCGGTTCACGGTCGGACTACGTGCCAGCGGGGGTTGTGCCTTCCGTTCTCGTTAGTAGGCCCTCGACGGTCGACGGCTTCCGATCGTCGTCCCGAGTGGACCTGCTTCCGGCAGTACGTGGGATCGCCGGGGCGACCGTTCGCCCGGAGTATTATTACACGCAGATGGGAACGTGAATCGTGGACCGAGCTATCGTCATCACGTCGATACACGGCGTGACCGACGCCGTCGAACAGTTCCTGGACTTCGGCGAGTGGGAGGTCGTGCTGGTCGGCGACCGGAAGACGCCCGACATCGACCGCGACGCGTTCGGGAATCTCACCTATCTCTCCCTCGAGGATCAGCGATCGCTGCCGGGCGAGCTACACGAACTCCCCTACGACCACTACTGCCGGAAGAACCTCGGCTACCTGTACGCCATCCAGCAGGGCGCCGAGGTCATCGCGGACACGGACGACGACAACATCCCGAAGGCCGACTGGGACGCCTGGCTCTCGGAAGCCACGACCGAACGTTCGGTGTCCGGGCCGACGTTCACGAACGTCTACGACTACTTCACCGACGACTTCGTCTGGCCGCGAGGGCTCCCGCTGGACGAGGTGACGACGGCCGCCCCGACCCCGACCGAGCGGGCGGCCGCCGGGTTCGACGAGGTGGGCGTCGTCCAGGGGCTCGCCGACGTCGAACCGGACGTCGACGCCATCTTCCGGCTCGTCTTCGACGACCTCGTCGAGTTCGACGACCGCCCGCCCGTCGTGCTCGACCGGGGGACGTACAGCCCGTTCAACTCACAGAACACTCTCTGGCCCGTCGAGACCCTCTACCCGTATCTCTACCTCCCGAGCACGGTCACGTTCCGGTTCACCGACATCCTCCGGGGCTACGTCGCCCAGCGTGGGCTCTGGGCGGCCGGGAAGCGACTCGCCTTCACCGGGGCCTCCGTGGTCCAGGACCGGAACGTCCACGACCTGATGGCCGACTTCGAGAGCGAGATACCCTGTTACCTGCGGACGAGGGAGCTCGTCGAAACCCTCGAATCGCTGGAGCTGTCCGGATCGCCGGCCGACGACGTGGAGACCATCTACCGGGAACTGGAGCGGATCGGTATCGTCGAGCGCGAGGAACTGGACTACCTCGATCGCTGGCTGTCCGCCATCCGGGCCTGACGGTCGGGATCAGGACCCCGAGTCCCGCCCGGCGCTCTCACGGGCGCGGTCGAGCAGGTAGGCCACCGCCTCGTCGGGGTTCCGCAGGCCGGTCATCAGTTTCCGCTTCGACGGGATCCGGTTCCGTAGCCGGGCGTCACGCCGCGCCTGCTCCTCGACGTAGGCCCGACTCCTGAGGATGTGATCCCCGACGTCGAACCGCCGTACGTCGATGTCCGACCGGTCCATGTGCTGTTTGAGGAGGCGCTCGCCCACCCTGTGCTCTTCGGGCGTGTCGCCGAGTGGGTCGGCCCAGTACGCCCCGAGCTCCTCCCAGACGGAGGCGTAGTAGTCCATGTTCTCGGAACTCGAAACGGCCAGTTTGTCGCTGACCTGGAACGGCGTGACGTGGGTGTGCCAGAGCGTCCCCGGGGTCGACAGTACCTCCGGCGGAAGCTCCGCCGGCACGCGGAGATCCGGTCGAAGCCGTATCACCACGTCGTATCGGAACCCGTGTTCGCGCTCCCACTCGCGTTTCAGTTCGCTGCACCGGTAGATGCTGTAGAAGTTCGGGATGTTCCCCTGCCAGTGGTCGGGTTCGGCCTCGATCAGTTCGTCCGGGACACGCACGCCCTCGAACTCGCGGCGGTCGGCGGCGGAGAACGGCGGCGTGATCTCGACCGCCTTCGGTTCGTAGAGCCGCTCGATCGTCTCGCGAGTGACCGTCCCCCGGCCCTCGCCCTGCCCGCTCGCCTGCAGATTCAGCCGGTTCGTGATCCCGACGCTCTCCTCGGTGTGGACGAAGACGTCCGGGTCGAGCGGCTCCAGCACGTTCTCGGTGAGATCGCCGTAGCACTCCCTGAACGTCCGCATCTGCCCGCCCAGACACAGGGCGATACGGGTGTCCTCGGCGACTCCGGACGTGGAATCCGCTCCCATCAGCGTTGGTTTCCGAGGACGAACACAAGAAACTACCTCAGGGGGCCGTCCAGTCGTCGTTCCGACTACCCGGTGACGACGAAACGATCCGGAGCGGCGGGAGGCGCGTCTAGATGACGCGGTTCTGGAGGTAGTCGAGGTGCTTCGCGTTGTAGACGATCCTGACCTCCTCGGCCGTCGGCGAGCCGATGCAGGTCAGGCGGACGTTCTTGTCCTCGACCTCCTCGTCCGAGAGGATCTGCTGCATGTCCATCTCGATGCCGCCCTCCTTGAGGATGGCCGCGCAGTTCGCACACGCGCCGGCCCGGCAGGAGAACGGCCAGTCGTAGCCCTGGGCCTCGGCGGCCTCGAGGATGTACTCGCCCTCGTTGACGTCGAGGGTTCCGTAGTCCTCCTCGTCGAGGCCGGCGTCGGCCGCCTCGTCGAACAGGTCGTCGTCGTCCATCGACCAGCCGTGGTCGTCAAGCACTTCGTAGTTGAGGTATTCGACGGTGGGCATCACCTCGCGCCTACTCGCGCGGGTATGTTAGGTCTTGCTGTTGCACGTTCCGGTGTGGGTGAGATCCACGAATTCAGAGCACGAACCGGAAGACGACGTAGGCGGCGGCGGTGGCGACCGAGGGGACGAAGTTCTGCAGGACTATGACCCGGGCGGTGGTCTTCGGCTCGAACAGGTCGGCCGCCTTCGGGATGTCCTCTGAGACCTCCTCCCCGATGGGCGTTCGCTGTCCGGGCGTCGGCGTCGACTTCCCGCCACCGCCGACGGTCGGTGCGTCCTCGGATTCGGCCGCGAGCGCACCGACCGAGACGTCCGGGGTGTCCTCGCCCGTCACCGTCTGTGAGATGGTCGTCGTTCGCGTGGCCCGGCCCCACCCGAGCCCGACGATGCTCATGGTGGCGATGATGACGAAGCTCGCGGGGATACCGAGCGCCGAGAGGAACGTGACGATCGTCGCGGAGACGACGGCGACGACCAGCGCCGCCAGCAGCGGGAGTTCGGTGAGGTCGTTGCCGACCGTATCGAGGGTGCGTCGGGCGATGGTGAACGCCCCGAGCGCGATGGCTCCGCCGCCGAGGAGGACGCCTTGCTCGATCGTGATGGAGTCGTTGCCGACCAGCGGCGCGACGGCGTTGGCGACGTTCGACGCCCCCGCCGAGAACGCCATGTAGCAGGCGATGAGCACGACGAGGCCGGTTCCGACGACCTCCCGTGGAGTGGTCGAGGGACCGAGCACCGGCCGCGGGATCGTCCCCGAGCGGTCGAGGGCGAGCAGCGATCCCTCGGTCTGGGTGACGGCGAACCACTCGACCAGCCGGGGGTAGAAGTACCGGCCGATGACGCCGCTGACCCAGAAGGCGACGATCGGCGAGACGATCCACCAGGTCACGATCTGTCCGAGCACGCCCCAGGCGATCGTCCCGCGGGCGAGACCGAGCCCCGCGATGGCCCCCACGGCGGTCATCGAGGTCGAGGCCGGCACGCCGACGACGTTCGAGAGGAACAGCGCGAACCCGATGAAGAACAGGACCGCGATGCTCGACTCGATGGTGAACAGGCTCGACGGGACGATCTGTCCGCCCATCGTCTCGATGACCTGGCGGCCGACCGTCCACCCACCCAGCAGCGCGAACACGGACATGAGGACGGCCGCGCCGAACTTCGAGACCGTATTGCTCCCAACCGCCGGCCCGAACGCCACGCCGGTCGAGGAGCCGCCGATGTTGAACCCGACGAAGACCGCCACGAGGAGACCGACGGCCAGCAGTGGCGATATCACATGCGACAGTTCAAAACCGTCCGACTTAAGCGGTACTCTCTCGCCCGCCGGTGGTGATCGGTCGCCACACGCCATCGCCGGTATCGGTTCCGGAACGCTTAGGCGCGCCACGGCGGACACTCGGGTATGTCTGCGTTCCCCGAGTTCGAGGTGGTCCCCGCCGTGGACGTCCAGGACGGCCAGGTCGTCCAGCTGGTGGGTGGAGAGCGCGGGACGGGCAAGCGATACGGCGACCCCGTCGAGGCCGCACAGCGATGGGTCGACGCCGGCGCGCGAACCCTCCACCTCGTCGACCTCGACGGGGCGTTCGAGGGCGAGCGGGCGAACGCATCCGCCATCGAGCGGGTGGTCGAGGCCGTCGGCGATGGGACGGGTGTGCAGGTCGGTGGTGGCATTCGCAGTTCGGAGGACGCCCGCTCGCTGCTCGACTCGGGCGTCGACCGGGTCATCCTCGGGACCGCCGCCGTCGAGGAGCCCGGGATCGTCGCCGAGATCAGCGAGACCTACCCCGAGTCGGTGCTGGTCTCGCTCGACGCGAAGGGTGGCGAAGTCGTGGTTTCGGGCTGGACCGAAGGCACAGGAATAGACCCCGCCGAGGCCGCCGTCCGCTACGAGGAGCTCGGAGCAGGGGGGATACTGTTCACCGACGTCGACGTCGAGGGGCAGCTAGAGGGCGTCCGGACCGAGCCCGTCCGTCGGATCGTCGAGGCGACGTCGATCCCGGTGGTCGCCTCCGGCGGGGTCGCCTCGGTCGAGGACGTCCGGGCGCTGGCGGATGCCGGGGCGGCGGCCGTAGTAGTCGGGACGGCGCTGTACGAGGGTCGGTTCACGCTCCGGGAGGCGCAGGAGACGGTCTGAGGTACGATCGATCTCGACCGTCGCCGGTTCGTGTTCGCCGTCTCGATTTCCCCTCCACCGTCGGTCGGCCCGATCGTCGTCGACCGCGTCCGGTATTTCGGGAATCCGGGGCGTCCCGAAGAAGCGGATCGCGAACCACGGCCGGCGCGGGTTAGCACTGTGCCATCGACGCGCCGAACGATCGCGTTCGCGGGGGACTGTTCCAGCGAGCGTTCGATCGGAGCGGTCAGCCGTCGCGTTCGATAGTCGAGATCACCCTCCCGAACTCGATCTCCGCCGATCGCTCGAGTTCGGTCGCCCGTGTCTCCATCTCCTCGACAAACGACGGATCCGAGATCCGATCGAGGTTACACCGAACGGTGAAGACGGACGCTCGGAGCGCTCCGTGCACGAGGAACGAACCCGTCCCGGCGTCCGGGACGGCGTTCCTGTTGCCCTCCTTCGCGAGAACGGTCGCGTGTTCGAGGACGGGCACGCACGCTTCGGCGATCGCGAGGGGCACGCCCGTGGCCCGTTTCTGTGCGACGACCCGGTCCGGTTCGTCCGGTGACGTCGCGAGCAACTCGTCGACCACGTCGGCGTCCCTCTCGGCGAGTTCGAGGAGGAGCTCGCGCTGCGTTCCGAGGTCGTCGAGTACGTCGTTCATCTCCGCCTCCACGTCCGCGTACCCGTCCTTCCCGATGGTGTGCAGACAGACCATCTCGCAGAGTGCCGTTCCGATCGCACCGACGAGGGCCGCGGCCGTGCCTCCGGCCGGAGTGACGTTCCGGGAGGCGACGCTGTCGAGGAATTCGTCGATCGTCCGGTCCGCGTAGCTCATACGAACGAGAGGTCGGAGGGACCGTACGTGGGCGTTCCCCTGTACAGGGGGTTCCACCACGGGTCATCTCTGCCGGATAGAGATATCATCGACCTCCGGAGGTCAATCGCCGTCGTCGTCAGTACTGCCGAACGGGAAGGGAATCCGGGCATGCACGAGGATCAGTCCTGACCTCCCCTATCTTTCATCAAGGAGAGAATCCCGCCGTGTACGGCGGGCGTGAATCCGACACGCACACGTATGTTGTCTGGGGAGTGAGTAAGTATCACCGACACAAAAGAATTGAGATACCTCCGAGTCACCGGGGCAGAACCACCCGAACCCACCGGCGGATAGGAGTAACGGGGGCGTGGCACTCCCATCGGCACGTCGGGTCGTACACGTACGTTCCCAACCCAGCGGTGCGGGACCGTGGGAAGCCTCGCCGTGTACGGCGAGGAGGATGTCACCGCTGTCCCCGGACGTGTCCACCGGTCCGGTGGTCGGTCGGCCACCGACCGGCGGAACGGGACAGTGGTGGTCGACGCGTCGGCTTCCACGATGCTTCCCGAGCGGGGAGGAACGATCGGTTCGCCCGAACGTCTTCTCGTGCCCCTGCTCTCGGTCGGCAGACGGTCAGCCCCCGGCTCAGTCGACGTACACGCGAGTCACGTGGCCCCCGCATCCGCACTGCTGGACGTACTCCCACCCCACGGTGTCGGTATCCACCCGTTCCTCGAGGGCATCGTAGAGATACTCGGCGGGATGGCCATGGTCACCGTGGGTGACGAGATTGACGTGGTTCCCGGATCCGGTGTGTTCGATCGCGTCGACGGCCTGGGAGACGACGAGGTCGGCGTCGGCAGCGTGTTGCGGTTTCTCGAGGTTCGCCGACCACGAGTTGTCGTGTGTCCGGTCGGTGACGGGTCCGGCTTCACTGTGGTCGTGATCGTGGTCGTGAGAGGTGCTCATCGTCCTCTGTAGCGAGGAGACGGATCCCGAAAGTGGTGTGGCCGAACACGTTCGCTGGAGTCGGACGGGTGAGCCATCGATCACTCCGTCCCGGTGTTCCGTTTCGGTCCGGCGCTCGGGACGGGGCGAGGAGTGTTCAGTGCCGATCGGGCCGCCGGTTCGTGGCCCACCAGTACCAGCCCGACCCACAGAGCGCGACCAGTCCCATCGCCACGGCGACCGCGAAGGCCGCCCGGTAGCCGAGCGCGGTGTACACCCGCGCGCCGTCGACGGTCTCGCCCGTCCAGAACGCGTCGAGGAGCCATCCCATCACCACCGGCAGCGCCGCCACGCCCACGAACCCGAGGCTGTTGACCGTCCCGGTCGCCGACCCGCTGGCCTCGGCCGGGTGGCGGTTCTTGACCAGCGTGAACGTGATGAACCCCGCCCCGCCGACGAACGTCGTGCCGAAGAACACCGCCCCCGTGACCAGCAGTGGCGGCCGCCCGAGGACGGCGAGGAGGCCGTATCCGGCGGCGAAGAGCGCGCTCGCGGCCGCCACGATCGGCGTACGGACGCCGAGCCGGTCCGACAGTCGTCCGATCGCGGGTGGACCGACCAGGAAGCCGACGTTTCCGACGAGGACGTACGTCGACGCCTGCTGGACCGTGAGGTCGTACCGGTCGACGAGATACGGGACGCCCCAGATACCCAGCACGGTGAACGTCGTCCCGACGAACGCGAAGAAGACGACCCCGAGTACCCAGGTCATCGGATCGGCGAGCACCCGCCTGGCGTGGCCGGCCGCGGATCGGAACGTGGTTCCCGACGGCGGCGAGACCTCCTCGATCGGGGGGAGGCCGGCGTCGGTCGGCGCGTTCCGCACCCCGGCGTAGATCGCCACCCCCGCGCCGACGCCGAGGAGACCGACGCCCGCGAGCGTCGTCCGCCAGCCGACTTCGGCGACGCTCACCGCGAGCGGCGTGGTGGCCAGTATGCCGCCGATCCCCGCCATCGCCGAGGTGAGGCCGGTCATCGTCGCGAACTCGTCGGGGCGGTACCAGTTCGCGCAGTACCGGAGCGTGGCGATGTAGATGACGCTCCCGCCGAGCCCGATCGTCGCTCGCGAGACGAACGCGAGGGCGTAGCTGTCGCTGCCGGCGAACGCGACGACGCCCGCGCCCATGAGCAGGGTCCCCACGGCCGCGACCCGTCGCGTCCCGAAGCGGTCGGCGAGCACCCCCGCCGGCACCTGCATCAGCGCGTAGATGTAGAACAGCGAGGAGTGGAGCACGCCGAGTTCGGTCCCCGTCGCGTCGAAGGTCCGCATCAGTTCGTCGGCGATCACCGAGGTCGACACGCGATGGAAGCTGAACAGCGCGAAGCCGGTGGCGAGCACGACCCAGCCGAGCCATCGTCGTCGTCGTCGTGGATCCGACCACACGTCCATCGTGTTCCCGCCACCGACGTTTTCCCGGGGGGGCAATAACCCACCGGTCGCCGCGTGCGAGATCGCGAAACACGGCGTGTTCCAGCGGCATCCACCCGTCCGTGACGGGGGACGACGCTGTATACGAACGGGAGACGACTATGTTCGGGAGAATCGATTAGGCCGTCGGAAAGCGATCGTCGGGTATGACTCGCTCCGGGCCTGGGGGAAGCTGGACCGAACGACAGCAGCTCGTCGTCGGCGCTTTAGCGCTGCTGGTTGGCACGGTATGTATACTGGCACTCGTGCCGGTGGGAACAGGCGGTGGCCCGAGTGGGATCGCTTTCGCACTCATCGGGGTGGCTCTGTTCGTCGCCGGCACACTGTCGATCGGAACCTCGGATCAGTAACAGTTCAGCGATGTGCTCGCCTCGATTCGGTCTCCTCTCGATCTGTCTATGGAGCTCCGATGGTGGACGGACCGTAATGACGACACCAACGCGACATCACGTGGTGTTCGGGTCGAATCTGGTCTCTCCCCTACATTTACTCGAAGATATTCTGGACGGTGGGTGTCGCGGATTCGTCGATCGATCGTCGAGTTGCCACACGACGTCAAGACGGAGACGAGGAGTCGTTCGATGACTGCGGGAGACTGAGCTCCATCGATTAGCGGCCGAACTGCGGGACCACGAGGCCATCGACGATGCGTTCCTCGCAAAGAGCTTCACCGATCGCCACCTGATCGTCGGTGTCGCGACGACACCGTTCCGGAGGACGTCGAGAAACGACTTGCGGAACACGACCTGTACGGTGCCGATAGAGTGTACGGGGACGAGACCGACGCTCGTTCGTTTGCCGGTCCCGCCGGTAAGGGGCCCGTCACCACTTCGTCGATGTACGGACCCGCGACTCACATCAGTCCTATGTCGTAGACTGATAGTCTACTACCGCCCCAGGATTCGTCGGCGGGATCACGAAACCATCCCTCATATCCGAGATCACTCCACATTCGATAATATGTCCGGGACCGTTCTTATTCTCTCTCTCTCTCTCGTGGTGACGGCGGTCACCTACGCGATGGCCTGGACGGTCGCCGTCCACGAGGTCCTCCTCCAGGTCCTTCCGGTGTAGCGAGCGTCGGCCGGCGCTCGACCTCAGAGATCATCCCACACCTGTCTGATCTTCGTACCCGGACGGCGCAACCAGCCGAAAACGCTCCGGAGTACTCCGGCTGGATCGCGACGGAGACGTCGAATCGCCGGAACCACGTCGTACTTCAGCATCTGGGCACCCTTGATCAGGAAGACGCCCGTGAGTGTAGTGGCGACGGCGAGTCCGGACAGATCGTGATGGCCTGTTCGATAGGGATATCGTAGCCAGCCCGAGGATTCGCTCTGCCACCGTACTCCAGTCGCGTGATCCCGGGCCAGGGGAGCTAAACTACGATAATCTGGATCTGTTGAAACCCTCAGTGGCTGATTTGTACTGCGTGCAAGATACGGAGGATGAGTTCAGCGAGTGAGAGGAACTAACAAAGAGGCCGATTTGAGCCTACGCTGCTTATATCTAAATAAAGGACATATCCGGGAGTAATGCATGCACGATCTAATTCATCGTGGACTGTACCACTTCTGGTCGTCGGCCTTGGCGGTGCTCTTGGGGTTAGTGTTGATCTATTTGACATCGTCACGATCGCGATCGGAGGACCACAGTGGCTCCATCAGTTGGATGTCCTCACGGCAGTTCTACTTACTCTTGTTATTGGCGGTCTGGGTGCATATTCCCGCCGACGTGATCGAACACGGCGGTCCACCGAAGATAATCAGCGGTATACAAGGGCTGATTGAATTCGTTGTCGCACTCCCCTAATTCCGCACAACACTCCAAACGTCTTGATGCTGACTTTGCGCCCTCTATGCAGCAGCGGCTCAGTGAACTACCCGGATCCCGTCAGTAACGCTGTGATCGGTGACATCCTCCCCGCCGTGAACGGCGGGGCTTCCCGTACCGCAGGTGGGATATTTGCCGGTCTACGACACGACCTGTTCTCGCGGTGCGAACGCACCACTCTTTGCATCGAACAGGTGTACCGAGGGCTGTGCCACACAGCCGTTACTCCTATCCTCGCCGTGCGGATTCGGAGTTATCTTCTGTCGCATGTTCTCCGCCCCGTTGCAATCTGCGTTCCCGACCAATCCACACGACTGACAGACGTACAACCCACGATGTTTGCGGTTCGCTTTCGTGTCGTCTCCACACTGTGAGCAGGTCTGCGACGTGTTCCACTCGTTGGAATGCCACGGCCTTCAGGCCGTGGTAGCTTACTCAGACGCCCACTCTCCGGGAGATCTCCGGCTCCGTGTTGTCCTCTCGAGGTCGGATACACTGCCGTCGTCTAGCGGAGGCAGACCGACCGTCGGCGCGGGACGAACGCACATATCAATAACCACAACTGCTTGCAGACGAACCTCATCGCATGGTCCTCACTCGACGACGCGTCCTCCAGACCGGCGGTGCAACGGCGCTGACAGCGCTCGCTGGCTGCACGGCGGAGTCACTCCTCGGATCGAACGACGATCCCCCCGAGTACAGCCTCACCGTCGACTCGATCGATGTCTCCCCGGTCGAACACGCGCTCTACGAGCCCGACGATGGGCCGCTATTCGGCGCTCCTGCTCGGTCCGTTCTCGATGATATCCTCCCGGACGGACGGCACACGACCTACGGGTTCAGACCGCTCCCCAGCGACGCGTACGTGGAGTACGAGGATTCGTACTATCAGACGAAACACGTCGTCACCGGGCGCACGGGGAAGGAACGTCAGCTGGTTCGGGCCGACCCGGTTCCCGAAGAGCAGGTGCCCGAGGACGCGGTACTGATCGATACGCTCGAACGGCCGAGCGCGCGGACGCTCAAGATCCTCCACAGCTATACCCAGACCGATGGCGAGACGAGCACTGCCGAGCTACTTCGAGGGGACGCCTACGTGTTGCGGCGACCGGCGGAACTCGAAAGTCGACTCGCGACCGGCAATCTCGATGGGCGGGTCGTGACGATGACCGAGAGCGGGACGTGGGCCTACCGTGTCCGTGTGAATCGAGAGCAGATCGTTGAGACCGCGTATACGGCACTGGCGATCCCCGTCGCTGGCTCGCGTGCCCAGTTCCGCGACGTCGTCTTTGGCTCACGGATCGATACCGAAGTCACGCCAGCGGCGCTTCCGAGGGACGCACGGGATATCCTTGACCAGGCAATCGAAGGGGAGACGTACACGGAGACAGTTCCGATCTCAGAACCGTTCGATACAGTACTCGAAGCCCTCGGTCTGGGTGCCGTCGATACGGGAGTGAACGGCAAACTGCTCTGGTACGATGAGGAGTTCTATCGCTACGGACTGTACGTCAATCCATCCGCGTCGTAGGTACAACGAACTGTGCGGTAGAATTGTTTTCAGGCCGCCGGTTAATCTCCGATATCGTCGTCCTGAACCCCGCCGCTGGAGGGCGAGCGCGTTTCACGACTCCGTTAACGCCCAATGGATGCTAACTGTGCACGGGGGATCCCGACATGGGGCCGCGCACTTAGCTACCGAGTAGTGCCACCGAGAGCTCTCTGAGCAGGTAGAGTGGTATGGCCCACAGTAGACCGAGGCTGATCAGGCCAATTAACAGGCTCAGTGGCCCATTGCGCCCGGATGATGTTTGCACGAAGATCATCACTACGAACCAGAGTGTGAGCGCTTGGAAGAACGCGGACTTGTTCATGGAGGACGTATCGATCTGAGACTGAACTGTCAAAATCACTTCGGAGGTGTCCATCAGATATCGTCAGCCGCTTCCTCATGATACAGTGAGCTGCTTCGACGGAGGATGATGCTGTTCAGTTGAGGGTCGCCGTGAGAACCCGTGTAATGGACGGCTCGGCCGTGGAAGAGGCCGACCGAAATCCAACAGCTATTCGACAGACACATACGGGAAATCGCTCGATATCGTGTATGGCCATCGGGCTCTCCGGGGGGCAGCTCTTCGGCGCTCTCCTCGCGATCGGAGGGGTGGTCATCCTCGCGTTCAGTGGGCGCTACGTCTGGCGTGCAACCGGCATCTACCGGGCCGACCCCGTCTCGGCTCTCGAAGGGACATCCCGTGGGGCGCTCGTTCGCGTCTCCGGGGCGGCTCAGCAGGGCAACGCTGACCTCCTGAGTGCGCCCTTCAGCGGGACCGACTGTCTCGCCCTTCGGTACGCGATCGAGGAACGGCGGCTGAGCCCGTCCCTGCTCCCGTGGTTCGTGACGATACGCGAGCTAGCCGGCTCGGCCGCGTTCCGTGTACGTACACCCGAGGCCGCAATTGACGTCACCGAGCCAGCACGGACCGTTACGCTCGAACGACAGGTCGTCGCCACCGTCCCGCCGGGCGACGAACCCTCCGAGCGTATTGCCCGGTTCGAGCGGACCGCCGGCGCGGACCCGGCGACGACACACTGGCGATCCCCGCCGCCGATTCTGAAACCGATTACGACACGTCTCTCACTCGGGACCCGTCGGTATACCGAACAGCGCGCGACGCCTGGCGACGAGATCACAGTCGTTGGCCGCATCACAGAAACGGGCGACGGTGTCGACCCACTCGTCGTCTCCGATCGTCCACCCCGACAGACGCTTCTCCGGATGGCTAGAACATCACTCGTCGGCCTCTGTATCGGTGGGTTCGCCGTCGCACTCGGTCTCGTGCTTGTCGTGCTCTGAGCGGTTCCGAAGCAATACACCTACGCCGATAGTTCATCTACGGCCTCTCGATGCCCTCCACGCCCTTGTTTGCCCCAGGTGAGTTCTTCACCCGCCGATCCCCGTCACTCGCCAGTGCCGCGATCATCGTCCTGTTCGCCGGCATCGTCGCCGTCGCGAGTGCAGCACCGTACGTAGACCAGTTCAGCTCGATCGAATTCTCGGTCGAGTTACTCGTGTTCTCGATACTGTTTGGGGGTCTACTCGGCGCCGCTGGCGTCCGGACGGTCTCGACGGTCGCCGTGTATCTGCTCACCGCAGTCGCCGGTGGCTCGGGATCACTCACTCGGGTCGCGGCTAATATCGGATGGGCGTTACTGCCGCTCCTGCTGGTGAACACCATCACGACAGCCACGATCTGGGCGGTGGCGCTGTTCGGAAGCCTTCCGACAGTGACACCGGCTCAGATGCAGCTTCCTCGATGGCTACTCCTGTTCAACACCGTCACCGGTGTTATTTGGTATCTCTGGATCGGATATCTTCTCACCTACGCGATCCACGACGCTCGAAGTCTCACTGTCCGACGTTCGGTCCTCATCGCGGGAGTTCTCGTCGTTCCGCCGATCCTCAACGCCGTCTCGAATCTCCTGTGAGGGATCGATCGATGAGCGACGGGAACGTCCAGGAGCGAACCTGGTGCTCCGACAGTCCGGTAGGACTCGTCGTCTCTCGGGTAACACGTACGTTCTAGCTGGGTCCGTGCTGGTGGTTCGATTGCTACTACGTGGACATACTGGCACCGCTCTCGACAGTGTGGTACGCCGGCGGTACCAGTCTCCGGACACCCGAACAGACTACTCATGCTATCGAGCGAAGACGGACCTTCGAACGGATACCGGAAAGGAAAGCAGAGCTTTTGTGATGTCTCTCGATCCCTTTCTCTATGCGGTGGTCCCCGCTTGCACGCAGCGAATGTCGAACAGTTCTCACCTCCAAGGGGGCGTGGATACTCGCCGCTCTCGTCGTCCTCTGGGGATTCCGACCGACCTACGCAGGGTGGGACGCGGTCGGGCGAAACATCACCATCGGGTACGTTCAGGTCGGTGTCAGTCTGTTCCTCCCCGTCGGTGCCCTCCTCCTGTCGTATCAGTCCCTCATCGGTGAGCGAACGACGGGCAGTATCAAGTTCCTCCTCGGGTTGCCGCTGACGCGAATGCAGATACTCTTCGGAAAAGCGACAGGCCGATTCGTAGGGATCGGCGTGGCGATGGTCGCGGCGACGCTCCTTCTCGCCGGTATCGGCCTCGTCGAACACGGTCCGTTCGCCCCGCTCCGTCTTCTCGGGACGCTCGCCGCGACCCTGTTGCTGGGCTGTGCGATGGTTTCAACCGGAGTATTCATCTCGACGGTCACTCGCCGGACCGTGACCGCCGCGACGGGGGTGATCGCGTACTTCCTCGTGACGCTGTTCTGGAGTCAGATCGTCACATCGGTCTACACTGCCGTCACCGGGGTTCCGGTCGATCCCTACGACGCCCCGCCGAGTGGGCCGCTGTTTCTCGCGCTCAGACTGACTCCGGACGGTGCGTACAACGTCCTGACGAACTGGATTCTCGGCGTCGGCAACTCGGCTGAACTGTTCCATATCGTCTACACCAAACTCGCTCCGGGTGTCGGGATAAACGCCTTCGTGGTCGAGGCAGCGTTCGACGGGGGCGGTCCGTGGTACCTCCACCCCGCGCTGAGTCTGGTCGTGCTACTCGTCTGGCTGGCGGTGCCGCTGGTGCTCGCCCGCCGTGTTTTCACGCGAGGTGATGCCCTGTGAGTAGAGCAGGACCGGTGATCGAAACCGATGGAGTGACCAAGCGATACGGCGATGTTCGGGCCGTCGACGGCCTTAGCCTCACCGTCGAACGCGGCGAGACGTACGGGTTCCTCGGGCCGAACGGGGCCGGCAAATCGACGACGATCGGACTGGTACTCGATTATCTTCGACCGACATCCGGGACGGTCCGCGTCTTCGGGCGTGATCCACAGACCGACGCTGTCGAGGTACGCGACCGGGTCGGTGTTCTCCCCGATCGGTTCGGTCTCTACGAGGACCGGTCCGCTTGCCAGCACGTCGCGTTCGTCGCAGAGACGAAGCGAACGAACGACGACCCCGAGACGCTCCTCGAACGCGTTGGACTCGGAGACGCCGTCGACGACGACGCCGGTGACTTCTCCAGCGGGATGGAGCAACGACTGGCGCTCGCGATGGCGCTCGTCGGAGAGCCGGACCTGCTCGTCCTGGACGAACCGTTCAGCGGCCTCGACCCACACGGCGTCCGACGCGTTCGAGATATCGTCCACGAGGAGAACGAACGGGGCGCTACAGTCTTCTTCTCCAGTCACGTCCTCGGTCAGGTCGAACTCGTCTGTGACCGGATCGGCGTCCTTCACGAAGGACGGTTGGTCGCCGAGGGAACGCTCGATGAACTCCGGGACAGAGCTACGTTACCCGACGACGCAACGATCGAAGACGTATTTGTCGAACTCACTGATGCCCGCATCGATGACGGCGGCGAGTCACGATGAAACGCCGAACGTTCTTGACGGCGAGTTCGTTGTCGATCGTCGGTCTCTCCGGCTGTCTCGGCGATACCGAGTACAGGATCACCGACACGGCCGTGGACGCGTCACTGGAACGGCTCTCGCTATCGGTGCGACTCCCAGTCGCTGCCGCTACTATCGAACATCCTGCTGCCCTCGCGCTCACGCTGGAGAACGACGGCGACGAACCGATTCGAATCCGTAGCTATGGAGTCTGGCCGTTCGGCGTGCTCGCGCTCGCTCCGTCGCCGACGCCGGATGAGAGCGCGTGGAAGACGACGCTGTTCTCCCCGTCCTACGGGGCGAGCGACCGCGTAGAGGTCGACCGTGGCGGATCTTCGATGTCGATGGACGGGACTCCAATAATCGGAACGCTCGGACCTGACGAGACCGTCAGCAGACGATACGAACTCCGCGGTGACGATCTCTCACGTGCTGGTACGCACTTCGTCGTCGAGAAGTTCGAGGGCCGAGCGTCAGGTTACTCAACGGACGACGGCTGGGAGCCGCTCGATTACCGAATCCGTCTTACTATCGAGGAGAAAGGACGGTTGCCGGTATAGGTGGGGTAGAGTCGAGAAATTCCCTACGACCCGTGCTCGGAAAGTGGCACGATTTCGTTTCGTCTACTCGCATCTGCGGGGTATAGAGTAAGGGTGTGTACCTGAATCAGCGGGATCCATCCGGAGAGCGTCCTGGTCTCGCTCGATATGAAGGGCCACGAAGTCGTAGTTTCGGATTGGGCCGAGGGTACGGTGCAGAGCCCTGCTGAGGCCGCCATCTACTACGGGAAGTTCGGCGCGGGCGGGATCCTGTTCACCGACGTGGACGTCGAGGGGCAGCTAGAAGGCGTCCGGACCGAGCCCGTCCGTCGGTCGTCGAGGCGACGCCGATCCCGGTGGTCGCCTCGGCCGATGACAGCCAGACACTGGCGGCTGGCGCGACGGCGGCGGCGGTGATCGTCGGGACGGCGCTGTACGAGAGTCGATTCACGCTCCGGGAAGTACAGAGGGTGTCAGAAGGGTTGACCAGGGGGTGATCATGTACCCCCGAGATCACGCTGGAACAAGCCGTTCTACTACCGCTCGCAGCCACCTTCGTGATCGAGTTGAATTAACTCTAGTCGTATTATCTCGATATAATACGCCACTCTTTTGTTTGGAATTTAGTAGGGTACAACGCTTTGGGACCGAGTACACTGCCGGCGTGGCGGCCGGGACATACGATATCGATGTCCGGATCGCGTCGTTCAACGAGGGAGGAGCGCCCGACGGGCAAACTCGGGCGCTCAGCACGCGGTGGATCGGTTCAAGCAACTGTGATGCGGTCGTGATTGATCCACAATGCCAACACCAACCGACAACTTCGATCTGAATCGACCCGACGAAGGCACCAAGGAGTGGCACATCCCGCTCAACCATAACTTTACCAGAATCGACGAGTTGCTGGCGAGCGATTCCAAGCCAGCCGCCACCATGAACGGCGTCCACGCCAACGATTTCGATGGGGCGGGGCTCGCGTCGAAGGTCGACAACGCCCTGCAATGGCTCGCTGACAACGTCGACGGCCGTGGCGTGGTCCGCGTCACGCCGAAAGACGACGGCACCGCCTGGAACTGGGATACGGAGCTCACCATCGACGACTCGGTCCACCACGGCGTCCAACTGTTCATCGACGAGAACGTACCCATCGACTACGGCGGCTCCGGTGTCGCCATCACTATCGAGGGCGAGATCGCCGAGCGCCGGCCCCAGATCATCGGTGGCCTGTGGACGTTTTCCGGCGACCCGACGGGCTGGCTCCGTCTCAAAGATTGCTACGGCTGTGTCGTCTCGCCCACGCAGGTTGACAACATCGAGAACAGCAGTGGTGATGCGTTTGGTGTCAGTATCGAAAATCACGACCTCTGGTCGGAGCACACGAAGATCCGGGACTGTTTCATCCGCGGCGACCGCTGCGTCCAGTTCCGGATGGCCAGCGAGACCGGCGGGAGTGGCACCGACTCGTTCCAAGAGACGAAAATCCGCGAGTGCCATTTCCAGGGTAATGATTACTGTGTGAAAACCAAAGGAAACATGAAATACTCGTCGTTCACCGAGACGACGTTCCGCCCGGGCAGGGATGGAGCGAACTGTCTGTTTCTCGACCACAACCGGATGACCGGGTCGACGTTCCGCGACCTCAAGTTCGAGAACGCGGGGACGCAACTGAGCAACGATACCGGTATCTACGACCCGAACAACGCGACGTTCTACGGTCCGCTTATCATCAACTGCGCGTTCTACCGCATGGAGAACGACTTTGCCGGGGGGTCGGCACTCCACAACGTCACGTTCTACGGCGGCAACGGTATCCAGTTCGAGTTCCCGACCGGCGGTGCGAACGTCAACGTCGGCGACGGCGAAGTGTCGTTCGGCACGGACGGTGCGCGTATCTATCTCGATGGCTCGGGGGATCTCGTTGCCGTCGACGATGCCGGCAACGAGACGACGCTCACCTGAGGTCGTCGGATTCCCTTCCGACAGCGATAACAAGGGCGGCTACAACGATGGGGAAGTCGACGTCCAGGAGACCAGCGACGAGGGTGGTGGCTACGACCGATGCCTCTCAGACGCTGGAGACCTCGGACGGCTCGTCCGAGTCGTTGGGAAGCAGTTGGAGACCAGCACATTTGCTGTGTATCGTTGGCCAAGTTGGGTAGTGTGCCCCCCGCTCGCCAGTTGCCAAGGGATAGACACAGCCGCGACCGAGATTCGTAACGATAGGGCGTTCTTTGAACTCGGTGTGGTTAAAATGATACACGGAGAGAAGGGTGGCATCGACTTCCTCCCCCGTGCCATCATCGGTGACAACAGTACCGACTCGTTTCGGGGACTATTATTCGTAACACCCGTATCAACCTCCCTCGCGGAAGAGGGACATATATGATCTCCGAATGGAAGCACATCACAGACATCCGCGACCTCGACACCACCTAAGGGCCGCATCGCCTATCGCGACGGGTCTCTCTACGTTAACGAAGGCCCAGCGTTCTATGACGGATCAGTTGGATCGGCCAAGCGGGCAGTTCCAGAATGTGGTGAACATGACCAACGACGATCCTTGATCTACAAGCCGTCACAATCCAACATCAGACTGTTTCAAGTCACAACGCCCCGAATGTTCCTTGTCAGTCGGTACCGCAGTGGACGGTAGGCAGAGAGAGTTACGAAATAAACACCACCACCAAATATAATCAATCCGATTAAAACTGGCAACCCGTCAACGGCCAACTCAGTCCGAAGGCCAGCAATCACGGCTGTCATGACCATCGTCGCAACCCCACACCAAGCGAGCTCACCGACAGGTATGGTGACAGGAACTGTTTGGGCCAAGCTCCGCCAAAACAAGAACGCCCCTACGCCGAACGATAGCAAGGTACCGACTGCTACGCCTTCAATTCCGAAAGGCCGAATCAACAACAGGTTGACCACGAGATTCAACGCTAATGTTATGATGATTCCGCGGGCGGCCAAGTCCGGTCGATCGATGGCGTGTAGCGACCGGTGGAACAACCGATAAAACGCTTGCAGTATCTTCTCGCCCGAGAGCACGATAAAAACGATCGAAGCGATCGTGTACTCCGGTCCGAACATCAATCCTAGAATCTCCGATCCGAGTACCAATGCACCGCCAAACGCCGGGATGACGAGGAGAAGTGACGGTATCGTGGCGTCTGAAATCAGACTTTTAATCTTGTCTTTCTGGCCATCGGCGTGCCATTCACTGATCTGGGGGAGGATGGATTCCGCGACCGCATTGGTAAGGACAATAACCGCCTCGGTGATACGCCACGCGATCTCGTATGCTCCCACTGCCTCCGTCGTCAAAAAGAAGCCAATGATAGCCACGTCCATCCAGCTGTAAATATAACCCTGAGCGCTCGAGACGACGTGGTACTTCGAGAACCTCAGAAGCGACCGAGCACTCTCTATCGATGGTGACCCGAGCGTACTCTCCGAGCGGTGCCAGTTCCAGAGGAACATCACCCCGTTCCCGAGAATCAGTCCATAGATCATTCCGACTACCCCATACCCGAGCGTGACGAGTACACCACCGACACCGAACCATACGACCTGTCGTGCCATATCCGGCAGTGCCCGCTTCCCGATTCGTTTCTCCCCGCTGAGAACCTTCTGCAGTGTCTGAGCCAGTTCCCGGAGCACGAGAGCGACGAGCAGGAGGATGACTACATCCGCGCCGATGTAGTTGTTCACTCTCCCCTCGAAGACTAAGACGACTAGGCAAACGGGTACCGTCAGAATCAATTTCATGAGTAACCCTGTCGATAGGACTTCGTCTCCGGGCTGGCCCTCGCTGATGCGCTTCTCTATAGCACCTCCGAGCCCGAGATCGGAGAACAGGGCGAGTATGTTCAGGGTCGCCTGAAACAGAAAGTAAACGCCCATCCGTCCCGCCCCGAGCTCACGAGCGAAGAAAGCAATAGCTACGAACCCGACGATGGTATTGAATCCCTGCGCACCAAACAGCTTTGAGCTGGCTTTTGCGATATTCATATCCAGTCCGTTCTCTCGAATATCAACTGCCGATCTGGAGTGTCTCGACGAGGTTGCGCGGTGGAATCACACGGAGAGGACACACATACGTATCGTTTTGTGATTACTGGAAACAAAGTGATCGGAATCCAAGGAGGCAGGAAACAAGGTGATATCTCGTAGCCGGGTATCACATTTAGTGTTACTGTTTCGTCGGATAGATCCCGGACATTCGTACGAAATCGCGTGCATATTTATATTATAACTGTCGATATGAAAGCACTACTGGATAAGTGGGTTCTCCCCCTCGTATTCCCGGAACTTCATTTCACTCATGGGGGCACGAGAGGAAGTTCACCTAGAGCCCCTGGGGAGAGTCGGCAGAAGTTTCGAGGGGCGCGGACTCTGCCCGGGGCAGAGCGCACTCCATATCTCCAAGTAAGTCCGCGGGGGCCATTAGAGGGCGCGCCTAATATTTGCCACGACTGTGGTGTTACCACACACTATCTCCGATCTCTGTTGATCTACGGTCCGGTTTGATATCGTCAGGATTCATCAGAGGCGTGATCAAGCGCCTCGAGGAATGGTTTAATACCCTGTGACATAGTGTTCTCTTCAGCTATAATCTCTTTTGAACGTTCGGACATCTGATCCCTGAGATCCTTATTGTGAATCAGTACCGACAGGGCATTCCGAAGTGCGTGTGGATCTTTTGGAGGAACGACGATGCCGTTACCGCGAACGAGGTGCTCCGCGCCAGCAGCTGCATTCGTTGTGATCACTGGAAGGCCGTAGTGCATCGATTCGTTAAGTACCAGCCCCCAAGGGTCATGGAGCGTAGGGAGAACGAAGATGTCCGCCTCGGAGTAGTACGCGGCCTTAGTGTCCCCTTCGACGTATCCGACGAAGGAGATGCGGTCATCTCGTTCGGCCTGTCTTTCTAGTTCTTCGCGTTTATTACCATCCCCAGCGACTACTAACCTCACGTCCTCGTGTTCTATCTCCGAGAACGCCTCGATAAGGAAGTCGATTCCTTTCACGTCCCGAAGATATCCTAGCGATAGAATAGTGATTTTCCCATTATTTGCTAAAACCTTCTCGGAGTCCGGCGGGGTGGGCAATTGACTATCGGGCATCACCTGCCCACCAACAAAGATGTCGTCGGGGTCCGCGCCTCGAGCGATCAGATACTCGCGCGCCTTGTTACTGTATGCGACGAAGGCATCGGCATGACGGTACAGTATTTTCCTGTAGGCTGTCTCGAACCTTTTCAAGCACTCGATTCCTATTCGCTTCAGGACCGGGCTGGTCGAAGCGTTATGTATGAGTTCTGGAAGACGTTCGTACGAGGTCGGGGTCTTCATCGCTCCTGACCAGAGAACGAATGGCTTGTGTCTTATTTTCGACACCAGCAGCGTCAAGAACGTCGTGACGATAGTCGAAAAGGTGTCTACCGCGACGTACGCGTCTCGGTCGCTCAGGAGGATTCGTATCGGTAGTAAATAATTCAGGACGAACGGGCCGACATTAGCCGATCGAAGCAAGTGACGATCGAATGTATACCCCTCCAGTGACGTGTCCCAGAGACGATCGCTCTCCTCCTCGAAGCAAAAATATACCATCAGATCCACGTGCTCGCTGATTCGTTCGAAGAGATCGTTCCTGTAGGGTGAAATCGTGTTGTGAATAATCGCTACTGCGGTCTCTCTGTCCATCGTTCTCGTCTCCAGTACAACCAATTAACAGATAATTATTACTATCGTCTAATACATCAACGACCACCGGTCCTACAATACCGACCCGGATCGTCACCCTCCGAAGCCGCCGTCTCGCTATCTGTTTTCCTGTGTCCGTATAGAGGGCTTGTTACAGCGTCCACGATTGCGAGATAGTTTCGTACTGTTTATCAGTCGTACTATCCGGGAAATTCATATTGCATGACACCAATATCAGACAGACGAAGGCCGATCGCAACGAATATGAACCGATCTGATCAGGTGTCAAACTTAGTACGTCAAGCATACGCAATCGCCCTTCACGACGGGCCCCGCATGTTCGCCTATCGAGCCGCCAGATTCCTCCCAAACAAACTCATCACAGCGCTAATAAATCGGCGGTCGCTCTCTCGAGAGGAGGTACAGAGGCTCGCCGAGCAGCGTGAGGCGATTTGGTATATAGAGGAAGAAGATCCCATCGAGATATCTCAGTGTTACACCGGGACCGGCGAGCGGTTGTTTGATGGGTATCCAATGGAGTTCTCGCCTGCTCGCCCGTTCGTGATAGAGATAGAGGACGGTCACATCGTCGGGCCGAACGCGGTTGTCTTCTCGGAAGATCACCAGGTCGTGATCGAGTCGATTCGTTCGGAGGAGTTCGATCTCAACCTGTTGAAGAGACCGGACGACCTACACGTCCCCCCCTCGGTATTCGCCATCTTTATCCGACGGTTGTTGAATATCTATTCGTATACGGCCCCGTACTACGAGGAGGACTGCGTCTTCCCGCTGATATCGCCGGACGCGAGTTACTATCATTGGGTCGTGGAATACCTCCCCAAGCTCCGACTACTGGAGCACTACGAACGCCAGACCGGTAGAACACCGACGGTCCTCGTCGAATCTCAACCTCGTGATTTCGTCCGACAGAGCCTGCACCTCGCCGGAGTTGACCCACTCAGATATCGTGAGTGGACGAACGTAGAGAGACGTGTGAAACGACTGGTTTTGCCGATTCACCAGCTTCAAGGGCTCAAAAACCGCGCACCCCACCGCTCGAGGTACGATCCGTCACGTACCGGATTAGAGTGGGTGCGGACGAGGATGCGGTCCAACATTTCCGACGGGAACACCGGCGGTAAGGAGCGGATCTACGTCTCCCGTCAGAAGGTGCAGTCCAGTCGGAGCCGTAAAGTGGCGAACTACGATGCGTTGGTCGAACTCCTCCGTGACTACGGGTTCACCACCTACGTACTTGAGGAGTTAACGTTCGAGGAGCAAGTCGAACTCTTCGCCGATGCGGATATCGTCATGGGCCCTCATGGCGCAGGGCTAGTCAATATGCTCTTTGCCAACGATCCGCTCGTTATCGAACTGCTCCCAGAGTACAAAAAGACACCATATTTCTACTACATCTCCGACATGTTCGACTTCGAGTACGAGCCGATCGTATCATCGACGACAGACGGCGACCTGCTCGTCGATATCCCGGATTTGAGATCACGGCTAAACGCGCTCGGCATCTAATCGAGCGACAGATCATCGACGAGTCGTCCGAGAGAGGAGCAGTTCGGCGGACAGGACAGGGGTTACGACGAGATCGGGGCAAAAACTACCTCGACAGAGAACGAACGGTCTCCACAATATGGTATCTCCCCATAATATAATATCTTGTTATGTAATCTAAGTAAATAAACGATACGTAGCCTCTTCTCTCCCTCTAAAATACGTTCTGGATTCCGGGTTACCCACGTCTACATCTCTCTCTCTCTCTTTGTCCGGTTTAGGCAACGAACTCAGCTCGGATCTATACATACGCCTCGGTGGGTATCGGGGTTAATCGTTGTTCCAGCTAGATCTCTCGATCACGGACAGTAGCGAGTCTTCGAAGTGCTTCCTGTCGAATCGTTCACCGTGTGCTTGTATTTCTTCAGTGTCAAATTCGGCAGGGTCGAAACTCCGGACCGCTTCGACGAGCGATTGCGTATCCGGGTCGAACGTCCGGCCTGTTTTGGGAGTGATGTGATGCTGGAGGAATCCTTCACTGACCCCGATTATGGGCTTTCCTGCTCGGAGGGCTTCGGCACCGACCATACCAAACGGCTCCTGTACGGGAGCATAGATCACCGCGGTGGCATTCGCCACCAATGATTCTATATCGTCGACGTACCCACGAATCTCGATGTTCTCGTGCCCACGCGCGATCGAACGGAGTCGGTCTTTTTCCGGTCCATCACCGGCAATGACGAGCCGTTCATCGAGGCTCTCGAAAGCCCTGGCAATCATAACGATACGCTTCTTTTTCGAGAGCCGAGACCAGGTGACGTAGTAGCCGTCATCGCCTTCGTTCCGCCAGTCTCCGATAATAGGAGGGTAGACGATTTCCGAGGACCGGTCGTAGTACGTGTCCAGGCGATTTTTCGTTACTTCGCTGTTGGCGATAAATTGATCAACGTAATCGTTCGCCTCCTTATCCATCAGCCTACACGTTTTGATATATAGTTTGAGGAGTGAGGAGATAACGGGATAATCGAACTGTTCCAAGGTGTAATGATATAGATTGTAATAGTACTGTGGTAGCGTGTGGACATAGTTGAGGACTCGCTGATTCTCTGAAGGTGTGTAGTGTTTCGCGGCATGATTGCTTTCGAGTATCACATCGTAGTCATCGAGCTCAGGTATATCGCTGAGATCCAGCATCAGGCTCCACGTGCGCATCTGGTCTGCAACTGCTCCGGGCGAGTCAACGATGCGACTTAATACACCACTGGTGTACTTAGACTGGTTCACCGGGTAGATCGGTACATCCGATGGGATCCGTACATCCGGAGATATATACGCGGTGTAGATGGGGGCATCAAGAATACGTGCAGCCTCGATAACCACTCGCTCTGCACCCCCTATTGTCGGAAAATTATCGTGGAGAATAGCGACGGAGGGTGTGTGAGCAGCATCCATCACTCCACCCCGACGATAGGGGAGAATAAATCGTTTATCACCTCTGTCACTGCACCGGTCGTCAACTTTCCTGGCGGGACTGTGATCAACAGGCGACAAACCACGATCTTATCGGATGAGTCCGTCGCTCTCTCGTATATAGCCCGCCCAGATACCTCTACAGTCCCCCGTATAGTACCAAGAACCATCATCTGGTTGTTCAGTGTCACTGCACGCTAATCACGCTCTCACATGGGCAGAACCGGTCTCGAACACCGGTGACGAAATACAAAGAGACCGTAGGAACGCGCGACACACCCCTAGTCGGGAGCAGCGACACGCCTGCCTCAGTCGCGAGGCAGGAGAGGTTACCGGACTACCCTACCCCTGGAGGAGGGCAGCCGCGTCGCCGTCAAACGGGGGCCGACCGAGCGCCGTGCTGTCCCCGCCGCTGATCGTCCCACCGTCGGTCTCCGATCCGCTGCCAGGATCGAACCAAGTCAGTTGGTACTCTCCGGCCGAGAGGTCGAGGCTGACCTCGTCCCCGTCCGGGAGGTAGACGGCGTAGGTCCGACCCGAATCTTCGAGCATGTATCCGTCTCCCCCCGAGACCTGGCCGTGGACGACCTCCATCTGCCAGTACGGTATCCGATCGAAGAAGTCGAGCAGGTATCCGCTCCACTCCAGCGCGGGGGCGATGTCACGGAGGTCGTCGATATCCTGGTCGAGCGAGTGGCCACCACCGTCCTGCATGACGTACCACTCGAAGCCACCGCCGCCGCTCATGAACGTCGGCCACATCTGACGTACACGGCCGTGCGGGAGCCCCCGGTCCCGATCGTCGTGGTCGTTCTCGACTCCGTACGGTTCGTCGAGACTTACGACCCAGGGAGCGCCGGCGTTCGCCGACTGGCGCCGCCACTTCTGGACCACGTTCGCCAGCGTGTCACCCTTCCAGTCCCAGGCGCCCTGGAAACTGGTCATCTCGATGTCGTCGTTGCCGAGGAGCGAATCGTATACACTCTCGTCGCCATCACGCGTGTGGACCGCTACGGGGTGGTCGTAGGGGTCGACATCGTGGAGGTACGCCGAGAACCGCTCGTGTTGCGTCGTCGTGAAGTCGTTCTCCTCGCCGAGGTTCCACTGCAGACCCGGCTGGTGACCGAACCGAGCGGTGAGTTCGCGGAAGAACAGCTTTCGCTCGACGCCGAGGTTACCGTCGTCGAAGTAGTTCTCGTTCGCCGACTCCGTCTCTGCCAGCACGACGTGGAGGAACACGCCCTTGGACTGGGCGTGGGTGAACACGGTCTCCCACTGCCGGAGTTTGTCGGCATCGTACCTGGTTTTGGCGTCCATATCGACGAACGGCCAGGTGTCGTTCCCGTCCCCCCCGACGTTCATCGGGAGGAAGTAGACGCAGTTCGACCCCGTCGACGCGATGTAGTTGATCGCGCCGACGATTCCTTTTCCGTCGCCACTGTTCCAGTCGGGGTCACCGGACTCCCAGTCGTCGCGGTGCGCGGCGTAGTCGTGCGCCGCGTTGGGCTGGTTCGTGAACCCGGTGTACCCCATGAAGTTCTCCGGGATGTCCGGACCACACTTGAGCCACCGCGTCCCGTCGGGGAACTGCAGGTAGTGGTCCCCACGGTTCTTGAGGGTACCGTACGCCCGGAAGTCACGACCGGACTTGTCGGACTCCGCCACCGAGAACGTCCCGCTCGCGCCGTCGAACGACGTTGCGGACCCGGCCGTCGGATCGAGGCTGACGGCTACGTCGGTCCCCGTTCTGAACGAGGCACGGTAGCTCCACGTACCAGCCTCGTCGGGGGCGAATCGTGCCTTCCAGACGTTGCCCGACTCGCCACCGTTCCCGTCCGTCGCGTAGAATCCCGGAACCACGTACTCCTGGCCGCTGGGACCCGTGAACGTGACGTTGAGTCGGTACTGGAGGAACGGGTTCGGATCCGCCCGTTCGTCCGTGGATGGGCCCTCGAAAGCGAGCGTGACACGATGCCACTCCTTCATCTCGCCGGACACCCTCGGGCCGTCGGGCGAGGGAGTCGGCGTCGCAGTCGATGTCGGCGTCGGCGTCGGCGTCGCGGTCGACGTGTCGGTCCGAGCGAAGCCGACCCAGTTGATATTGAACCCGTACTCCGCACCGTTGGTGAGCGCCTCGAGTCGAAGGACCCGCCCGCCGCTGATATCGAGGCCGGTGAGCGTCACGGTCTGCCAGTTCTGCCAGTCGCCGGTGTTCGGCACGTCGAACGTTCCGATGACCTCGCCGTCGAGGATCGCCCGCAGCTTCGTCCCGTCGTGGATCGACGCGACGCGGGCGCGGAGCTCGTAGGTCCCCGCGGCGAGATCGACGGTGTACTCGATCCACTCGCCGTCTTCGATCCACCCGACGTTGTAGCCGTCGTCGTCGGTCGTCGGTTGGATATCCACACCCTCGTCCCGGTACGCGCCGCCGGAGTTCTGCCCGTCCACGTCGTGGTACGCGATACCCTCCCCGCCCTCGTCGTACGCTTCGGCCTCGATTCGCGACACGTCGTGGTCGGTGTACGCCGGCTGACGTGGATCGGGCGTAGGTGTCGGTTCGGGGGTCGGCGTGGCCGTCGCCGTGGGCGTGGGTTCGGGCGTCGGCGTGGCTGTCGTGGTGTCGCCGCCCGTTCCCGACGGCGTGAAGCCCGTATCGTCCGTCACGAGTAGTTTGTCGAGGGCGGTCCCGTCCTCGCGGTACGCGATCGTTAGTTTGTGGGTGCCAGCCGAAAGCGTGGGCGACAGTGGGAGCTTGCTCCAGCGCCACTCGTCGCCCAACTCGACGTGCCACTCGGTGTCGGGACTGCCGTCGACCCCCACGTAGAACGTGTTGCCGTTCGACTGCCCTCTGGTCCGGCCCCACAGGACGTAGTCGTCGTCGGCCGCGAGGTCGAACGTGTATTCGGCGTGGCCGGCTGCCGGGGGCCCGTCGTAGTTGTCCCGGCCCTGGTCCGGGGTGACGATGTACTCGCCACCGGCGGCCGCGGCGTCGGTCCGGATCTCGAACGGGTCGAAGTTCGCGCCGTCACGGGCCGACTCGGCCTCGAGCCAGACGTGTCCGGAGGGCGTCGGTGCCGGCGCGGGCCCGGGCGTCGGCGTTGGCGTTGGCGTCGAGATCTCGCAGGCGCTCTTCAGGCTCTCGGCCTCGCCGAGCCCGGAGGGCTGATACGATTCGTCCCGAGTGAGGACGAACTTGTCCATCTCGAACCCGTCCTCGCGCATCGCGAACTGCACGGTGTGCGTGCCCGCGGTGTCGACGTCGATGTACGCACGGACGTCGGGGTCGCCACAGTGGTTCGAGGACGTGCGGAGACGGCTCCGCCAGTGCCACTCACCGTGCGGCGTACACCACTGGATCCGTGCCCCGGACCGCTCCCAGGTGCCATCGACGCCGACGTGAACGCCGTTGTCCTCGCTCCCGGTCCGGAGCCCACGCACCCAGACGTAGTACCGGCCGGGCTGGTCGAACTCGACGGGGTAGTCGACGATCGCCATCGGGTCACCGTCGGTCGGATAGTCGTCGAAATTCACACCGCTTTCGAGTGGGTCGTCGTGCGTGACGCGCGTGTCCGGGAGGATCTCGATGTACTCGCCGTTGCTCGCCGTCGACGCGTGACTGCCGTCGGGGTCGGGCGAGACGTCCGGCTCGGACCCCTCCGAGACGCGGTACCACTGCCGTTCAGCCGTGGCGTGCTGTGCGGTGAAGTGTTCGGCCTCCGCGACGATCCGGCCGGTCGCGTTCGGCGCGAAGGTCGTCGTCGAATCACACGGCTCCGGCGTCGGCGAGGGAGTCGGCGTCGACGTGGGAGTCGGTGTCGGCTCCTGGTACGTGCTGTCGTGGACGAGAAGTCGGTACGAGCCCGCACCGTCGTTGAGATCGATCACCTGAACGAACATGGTCCCGGCCGCGTCGGGGGTGACCGTCAGCTCGTTCGGTGCCGTCCCTTCGACGAGAAGATCCGCGAACGTGCCGTCCGTCTTGTAGACGGCGACGGCCGCGTTACCCGAGCCGCTGACGCGCTCGAAGGCGATGGTGAGTTGCTGGTCGGCGTCGACCTTCGTCGCGAACCAGTCGTGTTCGTCCGCGGTGAGGCTCCCCTCGGCGCCGCGATTGACGTCGACCGACGTGGCACTCTCCTGATCGTCGTTCGGTTCCGTCTCCTCCGTCGTAACGGCGATCGACTCCGTCGAGCGAATGATCTCCGTGCCCTCGGACGTATACGCGTACGCCGGCTGAACGAGGCCGTTTACGCCGCTGGATCCGAATCCGACCCCGGCGCCGAGTAGTGCTCCCGCGAGCACCGTGCCGCGGAGGTACGACCGCCGCCCCATCCATGCTCGGCCGTCGTCGTCGGGTTCTCGTGGCTGGTCCGTCGTGCTGTCGCGAGTCACATTCACATCTCGAAGAGGTGTAAAAAAATAGATTCGCACGAGTATATTTCGTGATACTGATGATGGTTTATAGCTACGGAAAATATGCATACCATCTCGACCAGGCTGATATATCATAGAGCCCGGACCTGTAAGAAAGTGCATCCAGAGCTGGAGACCGAGAGAGATATCTCTCCTAATACATATTTATCTCAATATCGACCTCTAATTCGATTCCGAGATGTTCCCGTCCTTTCGCGGTGCGTCATCGACAGCGGTCCACACGGATTCCGACTATGGGATAGACCAACTGTCGGCGGGGTTCTTCACCTCCCAAGCGGATCCGGTACAGCGCACCGTAGCGCGAGAGGAAGAGCCCACGGGACAGACTGGTTCACGGCCGTCGTCCCGATGATTCGCTCGAGGCGCCATACGGCCGTTCGTAACTACCACACCTTCGTGTGCGAGTTCGTGGCCTCCGTTCCCACCCGCCCTCCCGACTCTGTCCCCGGTCTCGGCGGAAAGCGTGTGCCGTGAGCAGCTACCCGTCCCCGCCTTTCTGAAGGTCTCGTATCACCTCGCACACCCGGTTCAGACTGTTCTCTCGAAAGAAATCCGGTTTCGTTCCCGAACCGTCCTGTGAGTCCCGGAGTTCCTCGCTCAATCGTTCCGGGGAGTCGACCAGCGTCGCATCGCCCCGATCGATCAAGGGAGCCATGTGTTCGACACCGGGAAGTTCGACCAGATAGGTGTCTAGGCCATAGGAGAGCCCCTCGAAGATGGTCGTCGAGTAGACGGCCACTTGGGCACCGGATTCGGCCAACAGCCGGTGGAGTGCCCGTCCGTCGGGACCGGCGACATCAACGCTCGATTCGGCGAGCCACGGGTATAGCCGCTGCCAGTTCTCGTACTCGTTGGGGTGGAGCTTGTAGACGATGTCCCGGTCCGTTTCCAGCTGCTCCGAGAGGTCTACGGCGAACTTGGATAGGCCCGGGGCGATCATCCACTGGGACATAAAAAGTATCTGATCGGTCGACTCGACATCGGCGTAAGTCTCCTTGCACCTGTCGAGATACGGGGAACCCACGCTGATGACGTGGTCTTGATCGATCGGATACGCACCGGTATGGTTCCAGAATTCCCCGAAAGTAAGGAAGTAATCCGGAAAGGTCCGTTTCGTCCGGTCGCCAGGGAAGGAGTACTCTATCAGGTATTCACTGATGTGTCCGTGCTGTAGTTCCGCGACCGGTATGTCCAGGTTCTTACAAGCACTAATAAACGTCTCTTTCCCCGAACTCGCGACCAGAACGACGAGTTCGGGGTCGACCCGGTTGAGTACCCGCTCGTACAGACCGACCGTCGCCTTGTGACGCCGCAGTTTGTTCAGGGCTTTCCCGGTGACGTCCACTTCGACGTCGAAGTCAGATCGGATCCGTTCGTGGGTCGCCCGGAGTTTACCCCACTCCCGTTCGTTCGGGGAGATTGACCCGAGACCGAACTCCCCGCTCAGGCTCCCGAAGTAGTGGATCAGGTCCAGATAGCGGAGGTTGTCGGTCTTGGCCGGCCTGAAGTGCCGGTTCAGGAACGGCTCTTCAACCTGCTGGTAGTCCGCGTCCGACGCCTCGTGTATCGGATCGCAGTAGATGTCCCACCAGCGGCCATCATCCATCCGTTTCCGCCTGGAGAGCCCATGAAAGAGTAGATCCGACTCGGGTGTGAAAAACGGGTTTCGAATCACGGTATTCCGGGCCAGCAAATACGCTCCCTTGAGTCGGTCTCGAACCCCTCGACTTAGCGGTTCGTGGTGGTACCAGACCTCCGTAGCGAACATGATTTCCTGGAACACGTCGTAGCGAATCAGCTCCCAGATGTGTACCCCATCAACGGCGAGCGAGAATAGATCGAGGTCGGCCTCAATCGTTAAAAACTGCTCATGGATATCGCTATATCGGGTAGAGACCACGGAATCAGTAAGAGTCATAGAACGGCCATCGGTAGTAGAAATATTTAAGCTTCTGATCGAGATACGAACGCGTTCCGGGCCGTTCGGAGGGAACTGGACCGAGGCGCGTCGCGATCGTTGATAAGACGGGCGTAAGGACACTCGCTGATGTTACGCCATTCTGCATCACAGCCACGGTCATGGGGGGCCGACCCGCCCCCCAGCAGAACGGAACGCTTGAGGCTTTACGCCTGTTCGTCCACTCGTACGGTAACCGCGTCGAGGGAGGAGCAATCGCCATCCCCGCCCGGCGGGTCGTCGGTGTGCCAGAGGTGAAGTTCGCGATACGCGTTCCCGATCCTCGGCGACGCAGGGACGTCGTTTGCGTAGAGGAGGAAGGTGACTCGGCAACCGGTTTCGGCCTCGGCCGACGTGAATCGATACGGGATCCTGACGCTCTCGTTGTGTGCCAGTTCGACACTGAATCGACTCGCCTGTCTCCGGTCTAGGACCCTTACCGACCGGTTCGTCAACTCGGTCCGCTGAATCTGGACGACGACCGTGTAGTTCAGCCGGCGGTGCTCGTTGTTCGTAATGCCTGCCTGGATCCGGGCCGTGTCGTTCGGTCCAACTGTCGATAGGTACTCGCTCATCGTGGGATCGCCGGACTCGTCTCCACTGAGGACGTAGAACTCGGTGAACTCCGCCGTGTCCTGTCCCACCGACGGGGCGACGACGATCGCCCCGCCGACGAGTACCAGGATCAGGAGCGAGATGTTGAGGATCGCATCGATCCTGGTCGGGGGGGTTCTCAATCGGTCAATCCATGAGCCGGATCCTCCGACGGGCGATGCGAACGTCCCCTCTTCGCTCATCCACCGGCGGAGAGTGGCCACGAAAGCCAGCAGGAGGGTGTACACGGCTACTGTGAGGACGATCGTCATCGGGACGATCCTGACGGAGGCGAGACTCAACAGGATACCCAGCACCGGGACGACGACGACGCTGACTAGTGCCGATAGCCCTACCCACTCCGACCGGTTCAGACCGGCTGCCGTCCACCCAGGTAGCGAGGTATTCTGACTGCCCGGTAGTCTGACCCACTCGGCGGGATCCGATCCGGATTCCTCCATGGAATAGGGCAATAACGCCGCGAGGGTCGCGTATCCCGGCGCGAGCAGCACGCTGAAAAGGCCCAGTACTGTTCGTAACGTAGCCAGCGGAGCCGGAAGCTCGAACGGCCAGTACGCGAGGACGGCCGTGACGGACACGAGCCCGACGACCGCGGCCAGGTCGACAGGCACTGTTTCGCGACCGGCTCCGGTGCTCCCGTCGGTCATCGAGTGACTCCCCTGGAACCCGTAGACCCGACGGACCGTCGATTACCCGCTGTCGGCGACGGACCGTTCCGGCCCTGCGCCCCATTCCGTCCCGCGTAATCGTCCGACACTACCTGACTAGCTCTCATAAGATGACGTACACGGAGAGGCTGAGCATCCATCCGCCGAATCCGATAGCGATCGTGAGGTTGAGGAGTTCCCGATTCGGGAGCTGCAACCCGAGCGCCGAGCCGAGTTCCACGACACCGAGAAACGAGACGTACAAGAGGGAGGCGTAGACCGACAGGTAAGTCCCACCGAACCTCCAGAACCAGGCGCCGAGACACGCCCAGACGAAGAGCAGGAGGGCAACCCACGCCAGGGGATCGGGGACGATGTATGACTTCTCCATGAGACCACACAGGACTGCCGAAAGGTACACCGGAGGTCACTAAAAACGTTACCGCCGACGGGTGGTACTGAAGCGCACACAGGTGACAGGGGAACAGGAAAGTCCCCGCCGCCGCGGTCGGCAGGGAGACGGACGTAGTCGTCGTCTACTTCCGCTGCCAACACTCGAACCGCTCCACTCGAACATCTTCTCGAGCAGCTCTTGGAGCGACGTAGGCACTCGGCCCATGAACGGTTCACGTTCTCAGACTGGTTCAACTAGACGGTGTGATTCAGCTATATATCACCGTGCTACT
Source organism: Salinirubellus litoreus (assembly GCF_037335815.1). Classification (NCBI taxonomy): domain Archaea; kingdom Methanobacteriati; phylum Methanobacteriota; class Halobacteria; order Halobacteriales; family Natronomonadaceae; genus Salinirubellus; species Salinirubellus litoreus. The sequence continues at coordinate 3,721,419 of NZ_CP147841.1, forward strand.
GTTCGTCGCCCACTCGACCTATTATTAGACAGGTATACGTTTCGCTCCCACACTACCCCGGTCATTCCGGTCGTGTAAACCTTGTTCGTCGCATTTATTTCCCGATAGAGCCACCAGTCGGCGATGTATAAGGTGCCGGCGACGTCAGTCGCATAGCCGACTTGATGCTCGGTCCATCGGGTCCGGTATACCAACGCACTATCCGCTCGTATCCCATCGGACGAGACGTCTGCTGCCTCCATGCGTCCCTGATCGCTGAACCGGTGGGACGCCTCTCTGGTCACCCATAGCATCGTGATCTCAGGGTTGTGCAGGTCCACGTATCTCACCATTGTCTCTAGTTCCCGCAGTTCCTGCTCGGAGAAGTCGACCTGCTGCTCGGGAGTCGAGTACGTCTCCCACATATTCGGTCCGGCGTGGAGGCCGTACAGGTCGTCACCAGCGGTGAGCGGTCCGGTGACACCGACGGTGACGATAAGCACGAGGAGGATCGCACGCTTGACCCCGATCCCACCTACCGAACCCCAGTCGGTCGAGTCACCGAGCCCTCTACTGAGATGCCAGAGCCCGATTCCAGCGATTACCGAGAAAAACAACGTCAGCGGCAGGCTCAACCGGGAGACCGTATTGAGAAGTGGGGTTTTCAACACGGCCAGTGCACTGCCTAACCCCAGGATCACGGCCCCCGCTACCTTCGTATACTGGGTGTACCGAACGAACACTCCCACCACGCCCGCGACGAACAGCGCCGTCAGCCCGATGAAGTACAGGCCGTCGACAGCGAAGAGACTCTCGAAGGCGACACGGGGCGTGTGGTACGGGATATCGGTTCCAAATCCGAACACCGTCCGCTCGCCACCGGTATCGCTGACGAAGGGATCCGAGACCTTGCTCGTCGTGAACTGGACGAAGTAATCGACTATACTGACCCTGGCGGTGACGAGATGTGTAATGCCTGCGGTGAGCGCGAAGAGTATCGGAACGAGCCTCGGGAACGCGTCGTTCACCTTCCACTCCCGCCCGAACTCCATCGTCTTCAGAACCGAAGGGGCGTACAGGGTGACGACCATCCCAGCGAACAGGATCTGTGTCACGTGGTGTGCGAACACGAGTCCTCCCACGGCCAGTAGTGCGATCACGGACAGCGCCGCGTGATACCGTTCAGGGACCGATTCCCGCCGAACTGTCACATAGAGCAGGAAGAAGACGAGTACGGTCGCGAACGCCTGTGGGAAGAAGTACGTCGTGTAGTTGTGGACGACGCTCAGCGTTGAAAAGACGAACGTCACCGCGATGGCCTTCGACGGCGACAGCAGGTCCCGACTCAGGTAGTACACTACCAGGACTGCGACCGTATACGAGAGTATCCCTAAAACGATCAAGGAGTCGTAGGCCGGGAGCCCGGTGAACGAACCAACGGCCCCGGCCGTGATGTGAAGCGCAGGGAACGAGTCGTAGCTCGCATACACCGGTCCGATCGATTCGATCTGACCGGTCCGGTAGAGGACCTCGATCGCCCTCGTGTGACTGAGAAGGTCGGTCTCGCCGTAGTAGAACCCCGTCGACAGGTACTTGGTCATGGGACTCACGGTGAAGAGGATCACGAGTTGTGGGACGACGGCCCTCGTCGCCCCACCGAACAGCACCTGATAGGCGAGCAGTGAGTAGCCGATCCCGAGGGCTGCGACGACGACTGCTAGACGAGTGCCAGTTACGTACGTCACGATGTATGCCACACCAGTGAGAAGCAGCACGATCTTGATCGACCAACGGTTGATGTGTTCCGCCTGCCAGGTCGGAGTCCCCGTTTCACTTCGGGTACTGTACAGCGCAGCCGCGATCAGGATGCCCAGGAGGACGTAGCCCCCCTTGATCGCTGTGACCTCGCCGATGAACCGGTACACGACGGCGAGTGTCAGTAGCATCAGGAGACCGAAAGCCGCGAAGAGGTAGCGGGCGGGATGGTCCACCACCGATAGGGAGTTGGACTGGAAGGAATCCGCGTCGCTCATGCCTTCTCCCCTCCGGAAGATGATATCATATCCATACTCGTGCTGGTCAAGCTAACTCCTTCTGTCCGCAGATATGGTACGACGACGGTTAAATAACCGACGACGTCGGTCGGTCCTTGAGACCGACGTGGTTTCATACTGGAGGGCACAACGGAACCATGATCCCTCGTTCGCTGACGCTGGGGTAGTGAGCGCCAGAGGACTCGGGGACCTCCGATCGAGATACGCGACGTAGACGACGATGAAGAGGGATCAGTGCATAGATGCACAGCATCCCGTTGATATCGAGGGATAGCGCCCGGTCGATATAGGTTGTCACCAGGGATTCGGCACACGGGCTAAGAGAGAACACAAAATGACAGCACACTCGACCGCGATTCTGTGGGTCGGGCCTTCGTCCTGTTCCGCGACACCTTGGGGATGCTGGGGCCCAGCTCCTCAACAAGAACGGTTTCCTCATAGATTCGACCCGGACATGCTATCGGGAAGCGGGACTTAGAGAGGATCAGACACTAACCACGACATACTACCCCCGAGAGTCCTAGATACGAGTCATGGCAGACGTGCACTTCGAGTATTCCTTGACGAATGTCGTTTGCTACCGGTTACGCTGATAGCCCGGTTAGGCTCGTCGTCACCTAATCCCCCCTCTTTATTACCTCCCCGCTTACCGAGGTTCCGCGAGTTGGCTCTTCGGATCTCGTCTGCTCGTAAATATCATGGTGTAACTCCGCGACGTTAGCGTATGAACACGCCTCCGCATATTCACGCATATTCTGGGATAGTTTTTCACGTTGCAGGTTATCCCTCAGTAGGGTTTGAACTGTTCTCTCTGCGTCGTCGATACGATCGAAATCACAGATCTCCAGGCACTCCCACTCCTGTTTGAGGCTTCGGAAGTAGGGGAGGTCAGCTGCAACGACGGGCTTGGCGTACGTTGCGCACCAGTTGAAAATACCGCTTTGACCAACTGTATTGATGATTCCGCCCTGTTCCGCCTGCTGATATGGAAGGATGATGAGGTCGCTGGCGATAAATGCCGCATGAAATTCGTCTTCTTCGAGAAAACCGCTGACGGTTAGATTGTCGGATGCGTTATCGAGTATGTCATTGTAGTACTCCTCATATGCCTCCTTGGATGGCCCTCCGGCGAGCAGAAACTCGTGGTCATCAAACTCGGTGGCCAGGTCGACCATATGATCGTTCCCTTTTCGGGGCTCGATATAGCCCGGTTGGGTGATTACGGTCTGTTCCGGGTCGTAGCCGAGACGCGACTTCGCCTCATCTTTGCTGATCTCGAACGGCCGCTCCTTGGTTGCCCCATGGGGGAGAACGGTGAATGCCCCGGGCCGGACGCTCTCGATGAATTCATCAGCAGTCCTGTTGGAGAGGAATATCACATGGCTTGCGCCAGAGACGATCAGAAAATTGAGTATCCTCAGATAGAGGCCTTTGAGCCCTCTTGCTGGCCCAGAAAGGTGATTGGCGTTTAATCCTTCATGGATCGTCACGACAACGGGGATTCCACGGAGTCGAGTCAGCAAATATAGTACCGAGAAGAAGGGCCATGTCATTCCTGCAAAGAGCCCATACATTCCATACTCATGCTGAACATGTACTACGTCAGAGTCATTCGCCCCGGCTAGAAGAGCCTGTTTCATAAAGACCAATGGATTATTGCATTCCATTGGAAGTATGACTTGATTAACCTCGACCTCGGACATTTCCTTGACAAGCTCTTCGGTATAATCACCGATCCCTGATCGGCCATCCGCTGGCCCGGTCACAATCTTCACCTTCATCTGTCACCATCTAGATTAGTTAGGCATAGGTTTCTCACTCACTCTCCTCCTATATGTTAAACTTACTTTCCCACCTGATATAACTTACGGTTGGTATGAATTTCATCCCCCATATAAATTTTACCTATAAATTCTTGGAATAAGCCATAGCGTGAACGATTCAGGCGCGGGTAGTAGAGAGTACACTAAATAGATTTCCTGGGTGAATACGGGGGGCAAAAAAATTTGATATCCTGGTAACCCTTTCATTACCGGCCCTCCCGATGCTGAAATTCTTAACTCTATCGCGGCGTATCTCATCCGGAGCACTGTTTTTGACAATATTCAGCTGCTTCCAGCGTTGAAGGCTGTACTGAACGACCTCAGATATCTCGATGAAGGGGGTAGGAGTGCGAGCCTTCGGATCGGGTAGGTTGGGGTTATATCTTTAGATACAGTAATCCGAATAATAACGAACAAAGGACGGTTTAGTTGAGTACTCCTCGACAAGCATTCGATCACCCATTTCCAACCGTGTCGCCAGGGCGGGTTGATCCAAAGCGGTGCCGTTGCCTGGATTATGACGAGGAAGCCGAAGAGTGCGACGAGGAAGAAGACTTCGTAGGTGAGAGACCCGACAACGACGAGTACGAGCACGGCGAGCATCCACGCGAGGTGGGCGTAGATGGATCACTGACGTTTTGTAATCGGTGTCTCCTGCCGTTCGTCAGTTCTCGATTCGAAACTGACACACCCTGGAATATTTGACTCGATCGAACAATACCGGCGCGAGGGTATGAAAGTGACATTGGTTTCTCCCCGATCATGTTAGTCGTCTAGGGACGTCGGTTCGGTCTCCACTGCGACTAGACGTTCATCCCGGGCCACCTCGTCGCCTTGATTTACGTGTCGACGGGTACAGTCGAACACAGGCCGCAGTCGTCAGGAAGGGAGTTTTCGTTACCGATGAACTGATTGACACACTCGCCGGCTCTCGCTGTCGAACCGGACACCGCTTCGATCGTCGTGAATATTCGTCTCTGGAGTCCTCAAGCGGCAGCTGGTCGAGTTTGAATCGTGGCCCGGTGTTGGTACCACCCCCACATTATGCTCGGGTACTCCTCAATAGATCGCTCGACGAGACTCACGGACCAAAGCACTACGAGACGGATGATACGACATCGTCAAGAACGCAAGCATGAACAGATACAACAGCGCGCGGAGGGCGGTGGGGGTTTCAATATCGCCGCGGAACTAGAAGCAGATATCGAGAACGATGACCGGGGACCGATCGGCTACGGACATCTTTCGACTCCTCGCCGACGACACCCGGGTCGAGATCCTTCGTGCTGTCGCTGTGTCCCAGTACGAACTCGAAGGCGTCGGATCGGGGGCGGCCGAGCTCGCGTTCTCCGAGATCTACGAGCGCGTCGACGTGGAGAACACGTCGAAGCTGTCGTACCACCTCGGCGAGCTCACCGGAACCTATCTTCGAAAGAGCGAGGACGGCTACTCCCTCTCGCACGCCGGCGAGCGCATCGTCCGGTTCATCCTGTCGGGGAACTACGAGCAGCCGTCGTCGTTCGGCCCCGAACCGGTCGATGGCGTGTGCGTCTTCTGCGGCGAGGAGGCGCTGGAAGCGAGCCTCTCCCACCAGTTCTTCCGCATCGACTGTGCGGCCTGTGAACAGCAGGTGACGGGACAGCCGATAACGCCAGCACAGGTCGAGACGCGCGACGGTGATGCGGTCGTACGGAGCGTCAAACTACGCAGTGCGGAGGTCGCAAGGCAGGTCCGACGGGGGATGTGCCCGGAGTGTGGTGCACACCTCTCCACGGACGTGGTCGAGGTACCCGAGAGCCCGTTGCCCGATGCCGATCCGTTCGTGGTCACGAGTGCCTGCGAGGCGTGTCTCCGAGAGTACAACAGTCCGCTGACCTACAGTGTCGTCTACCACCCGGCGTCGGTCGCGTTTCACTGGGACCGCGGGGTCGACGTGACCGCACGGGGTATCTGGGAGTTCCACGAACACGTCCACGAGGGGCGCTGGACGTCCGAGCGGGTGGTGTCCGATCCCGACGAGTACGAGGTCGTGTTACGTCACGGCGACGATGCGGTTCGGCTCCACCTCGATGACTCCGCGACGGTGGTGCGGACGGAGCGCGTGCGACGTGAGAGCGGCGAGTTTCGGCGTTCCTGACAGTATTGTTACGAAAGCGACGTTGAGCGGATCGCGGTAGTCGTCAAGGAGGACGCGGATTGACGGGATCAGGAGGACGGTCGCCCGGATTTCTGCTCAACACAGATTTTGAAACGGATCCGATGAGTTATCATATCTCCAATACTTTTATCGGTGTCGCTTGTCCGAGCCACGACCGCGGTCGACGGAGACCAACCCATGCAAGCGAACGATCCACGCGATCCGACGATCGAGCGGAATCGAGACCCGAACCGGAATCCCGACCGACGGCAGTCGGTGCAGCGCGGATCGATGTCCGTCGAGGAGATCGCCGACGCGTACGCGGACGTGGCCGACGAACTGGCTCGATGGCGACGACTCGACCGGCTCTTCGCCGGCCGGTATCGTCGTAGCCAGTTCGAGCGCGCGGACGGCCGCGTCCTGGACGTCGCCTGTGGCACCGGGCGGAACTTCCGCTACCTCCGGTCGGCCAGCGGAGTCGTCGGCATCGACGTCAGCGACGGGATGCTCGCTCACGCCCGCGACGAGCTCGACAGGCTCGATGCGGACGGCACCGTCCACCGAATGGACGCCCAGTCACTCGAGTTCCCCGACGACAGCTTCGACACCGTCGTCTCGTCGTTCTCGACGTGCACGTTCCCCGATCCGGTCGCGGCACTCCACGAGATGGAACGGGTCTGCACTCCCGATGGGAGCATCCTGCTGCTCGAACACGATCGCAGCGACGCCGCCCCGCTCGCCTGGCTCCAGGACTGGCGGGCCGACTCCCACTACGAGAGGAACGGCTGCCGGCTGAACCACGACCCCCTGAGGACCGTCGAGGAGGCCGGACTCCCGGTCGAGGACATCTCGACCGCACTCCTCGGTCTCGTCACCGCCATCGACGCCGTTCCGAGGTGATCGCTCGATGAGCACGTACACCGCCGCATACTCGCTCGAACGTCGGGTCGAACGACCCACACACAGCCACCCCGACCGATGACACCATCAGGACCCTCCACGGCGTGCGACTGCACCGATCGAACCACCAGACGGTCGTTCCTCACCGGTATCGGCGGACTCGGACTCGCGGGCCTCGCGACCGTGGCCGATCGAACGAGCGCCACGGTCGGCTCACGGAGCGCCGACTCACGGGTGGGTGACGGCCCCTTCGATGACCTCGACGAACTCGAAATGTTCGTCGATGAGGTGATGGCCGAACGGGTCGGGACGATCACGCCCGGAGCCACGGTCGCCGTCGTCTCGGGGGATACGCCACTCCTCACCAGGGGCTACGGCTCCGCCGACGTCGACTCCGGCGATCCGGTCCGGGCCGACGAGACGGTGTTCCGGGTCGGCTCGGTCGGCAAGCTCGTGACGTACACCGCCGTCGTGCAGGGCGTCGAACGGGGCGTGCTCGATCTCGACACCGACGTCAACGCGTATCTCGGCGGCTCCGCCGTCACCGTTCCGGACACCCACGGCGATCCCGTGACGCTCCGGCATCTCGGTACACATACAGCCGGATTCGAGTCCGCGCTCGATCCGGAGGTCGTCGCCGATCCGGACGCACTGGAGCCGCTGGAGACGGTTCTCGCCGATCGGCAACCCCCGCGCATTCGTCCCCCCGGCGAACTCGTCGGCTACTCGAACTACGGGGCGGCTCTCGCGGGACACGTCGTCGCCGAAGCCCACGGCACGACGTTCGAGGCGTACGTCCAGTCGGAGATCTTCGAGCCGCTCGGGATGACCCACAGCACGTTCGCCCAGCCCGTTCCATCCGATCGACCGGGCGAACTCGCTGCGCCGCACGTCCGCGACGGCGGGTCGTTCTCGGTGGCCGACGACGCGTACATCAACATGCGGCCGGCGGGGTCGCTGAGCGCGACGGCGACGGACATGGCCGCGTTCGTGAGGGCACACCTCGGCGGCGGCGCAGTCGATGACGCGCGGATCCTCGGCGCCGAAACCGCCGAGACGATGCACAGCCGCCACCACGTGCGCCACCCGGCGGTCACGAACTGGCGGTACGGGTTCCACGAGTACGGCGATCCGGACGCGAACCTCGTCGCCCACTCGGGCGCGACCGTCGACTTCACGAGCTACCTCCTGCTCGCGCCGGATCGCGATGTCGGGATCTTCGTCGCCTACAACAGCAATCCGAGTGAACATCCGAAGGCCGTTATCGACGAGATCGTCGCGGAGTACGACCTCCAGGAAGCGCCGACCGCGCCGACACCGACCTCGAGACCGGGCGGTCGGGAGCGCGCGGAAACCGTCGCCGGGGAGTACAGCCTCTCGTCTCTCCCGCGGAGCGGTCCGCTTCAGGTCGTCGATCTGCTCGAACACCTGATCGTGGAACCGGCTGGCGAGCGTCACCTGCGCACGGCGACCCTCGACGGAGATGTCCGACAGTGGGTCGAGACCGACCCGTACGTGTACGAGGAGCTCGGCGGCCACGACGTCCTCGCCTTCGAGGTCACGGATGGTGCCGTGGACGTGGCGAATATGAGCAGCGAACCCACCGGCGTCTACCAGCCGGTCCCGTCCCACGAACGCCAGCTCGTCACCGGGGGTGTTCTCGGGGCGACGGTATCCGGATTCGGCATCTCGCTCGTCGGGTGGGGCGGGCACAGCGCCTGGCAGCGGTGGACGCAGTTCCGGAGGGGCGGCGACCCCGGTACGGAGGATACAGAATGACGGATCGGCAGGCCGCTCGGCAACGAGCCGGAGAGCCACACGAACGGGATGACCGACGCGGCCTCGCACACGCCGCTAAACGTCGATTAACTACCCCCTCGTGGCTCGCCCGCGCGGCGGGCGTCGCCCTGAGCGGTGTCTCCGTCGGGTTCGTCGTGCTCTTCGTGTCCGTCCTGGAGGTCGGCGGCGAGCTCGCGCTGCTCACGCGACCGCTTCCGATGCGGGTCGCACTCGCACTCCCGTATCTCGTCGGGAGCCTCGCGCTCGTCACGACCGCCGGAGCGCTACTGGCGTGGCGGTACCGCTACTGGTCACTGCGCGCACGGATCCACCAGACGGTACTGGCGCTGCTGGGTCTCGCGTTCAGCTGGCAGCTCTCGATGCTCGGCTTCCTGCCAGTGTGATCACGTTTCGAGCGGAGCGGGATTCACGACCTCAAGGAGATACACGACGAGGAGTGCCAAGCGCGCATCGTCTCGCCGGATTCGAATCCCGGTCCTCGAATTAATGTAGGGACTGGACCCAACGTTTACAGTGTAGGGATTCATCCCTACAACAGGGATGGGGGACGACGTGACCACGCTCCGGGACGAAACGAACGCCTACGACGACGGCGAGGTCGTCACGATACGGTTCCTCGCCGTTCCGACCTCGGCGCGCTTCCCTCGGGGGCTGAAATATGCCTTCCACTACGGCGTTGCAGGGGCCGAACGCCCGATCATCCGGTTCGACAACCACCACGGACCCCACGAACTCCACCTCGGGGCCGCGACGTTCGACATCGAGTTCCCCGGGCTGGAATCCCTCGAAGCCTGCTTCGTGGCGGCCCTTCCACCGGAGAAGCGTGCCGACTGGTAGCGTCGTCGGCCATCCCAACACACGAGACTCACCATGACCGATCCAGCGCACATCCCAGACCCTGACGGCCGGACACTGCACATTCGGCTCATCGGGGCGGACGACGATCTCGCGGAAGACACCGACTCGATCGCCGCCCGGATCGACGCCGGTAACATCGACGACCTCGAGCCCCGCGACCCGGTCCTGCGGGTCGAGAGCGTCGCGACGCTCGGGCGCATCCTGCGCCCGACGAATCTCGAGCTCCTGGAGGCGATCGCCGCCCACGAGCCCGAGAGCATCCGCGCGACGGCACGGCTCGTCGACCGCGGCCCGAAGGAAGTCCTCCAGAACCTCGACGAGCTCGAGGACTACGGGCTCATCGCCTACGCCGAGCACGGTCGGGCCAAGCGGCCGGTCATTCCCTACGAGCGACTCGACATCCAGTTGCCGTTCCCGCTGCCGCCCGACGTCGACGACCCGGTCGCCTCCTCGACGGCGTGACCAATCTGTAGTAGCGTTTGGACGTGGTGGACCCGGCCGCTATCGACTACCGTTGGAGGAAGGCCTCGACCTCCGCCGCGATCCGCTCGGGGGCCTCACTCGGACCGCTGTGGCTGACGCCGTCGAACTCGACGAGGCGGCTGTGCGGAAGCGCCTCGTGAACGCCACGAGCGCTCTCGCGGAGGAACGCCGGCCCGTCGGTGCCGGTCATCACGAGGACGGACGCATCGACGTCCAGGGTATCCGGTAGCCGGTACTGCTCGACGGCACGGTTCATCCGGACCACCTCCTCGGCGAGTTCCACACAGTCGGGCCAGACCGGCCACTCGGCCAGCCAGGCATCGAGGTCGTCGATCCCGTCCGGGTGGAGCACCTGCTCGACGTAGCGTTTCACCGCCGTTCGACGGTCGCCTGCCTCGATGAGCGTCGCCATCCGGTCGGCGAGTTCGGCTTCGCTTCGGAACGCCTCGGGGAGCACCGCCGGTTCGTACGCGAGGACCGCCTCGACCGCCGCATCCCTCGCGGCCTCGACGGCCGTCAGCGCCCCGAAGGAGTGACCGAACAGGATCGGATCCCCGTCGACGGTATCGACGGCGTCGACGAGCGTGCGAACGTACTGGATCTCGCGATCCAGCACCTCATCGGCGCTCGTCTCCGCCGGATCGTCGAGACACGTGCCGAACCCCGGTCGCTGCGGGATCACCGCGCCGTACTCCTCGAACTGCGGCAGGACCGGGTTCCAGTACTGGCGCGGGGCCATGCCGCCGTGGAGGAGGATCAGCGGCTGCCCGTCGCCGTGTCGTTCGTACGCGATCTCGTTACCATCCGCGAACTGGGTCGTCGCCATGCACCCACGTCTCCGGGAGCGACTCCGCTAAGCCGTTCTCCCAGTGATTCGGCCATTTATACGATCCGGGACGACGGCAGATGAGACTAGGTCGGATAGAACACCCGGAGAGATACCGAGGGGACCGTCGAGATAGGTCGGAGAAGAGGGTCGAGCGCGACGGGCCGTTTCGATCCGATCGTGTCTTTCGATATCCCTATAACGATCGGTAGGAGGGGCAACATATGGGGCTCGTTGCCGAATTCGAGATCAGCTGTGAGGCGTTGCCGCTCACCGGCGTGGCGGCGGACCTACCCGACGCGGCGATCACGCTCGAGATGCAGTTCAACCACGGCAACCGACCTCCCTTTCTCGTCACCGTACAGGACGGGTCCCGGAGGGCCATCGAGGACGCCTTCACCGACGCCTACGACGTCGGCGAGTGGACGCTCGTCGGCCAGGCCGGGGAGACGCGTCGGTACCAGGTACTCCCGGCGTTGAGCCTGGAGGAGCAGCTCGGTGAACGGCTCGACGACCTCGAGGGGCTCGAAGCGCTCGCTACTGCCGGTGCGATCATCGAGCGGATCGACGTCCTGCCGGACGGGTGGCGACAGACCGGGTGGTTCACGGACCGGGAGACGTTCCGCGAATTCTCCTCGTTCTGGCAGCGCAACGCCGGCTTCCAGCTACACCGTCTCACGCGGGAGGGGGAGTCCGAACCACCGGGAGACGGCCTCACCGATCGCCAGGACGAGGCGCTTCGGATCGCCTACGAACGGGGCTACTTCGACATCCCACGGGGTGCGTCCCTCGAAGACGTCGCCGCGGAGCTGGACCTTTCCCCGTCGTCGGTCTCCGAGCGGCTGCGTCGGGCACAGACACGGCTCATCGAGGAGACGGTAGCGACAACGTGGCCACCACTCGGGGACTGAACCACTGTATCGAGACTCACTCGTGCTCGAACAGATGGACGACCGAGAGAGAGAAAGAGGGGCCTTCTCCACCGATGCGAGAACATCGGGACGCACCGATGCAGATGGACACGTCAGCGGACCGGACCGGATCAGGGTCGAAACGGTACCGGGATCGAGTCAGGCTTCCACGGGGTTTTCCAGGTATTCGTTCTCCCACTCCCGCCGGTCCTGGATTTCGCGTCTCCCGCGCCGAGTCAGCCTGTAGACGTTGGTTCGGCGGTCCTTCTCCCCCTTCTCGACGAGGCCCTTCTCGACGAGCGTGTCGAGGTTCGGATAGAGTCGGCCGTGGTGGATCTCGGACTCGTAGTACTCTTCGAGGTTCTCCTTGATAGCTAACCCGTGGGGGTCCTCGAGCCCCGCGATCGTGTACAGCAGGTCGCGCTGGAAGCCGGTGAGGTCGTACATTATCCATGACTGTTGTATCTGGATTCTATTAACTCTGGCGCAGACAGGTAAGACGGACGTGAGATACTGGTCGCACCCGCATCTCTCGGCCTCCGGGTCTCCGTCGGGTCCGAGTATCGACCTCACGTTTGTCGCTTGGCCGAGAATTGCCATCCGGTAACCGCCGGTCTCCACCCAGGTCACCGCTGTATTCGCTTTAACCGTCGGTTCCACGCTACCATCTCGGATCTCAGGATACTAGTAATTAGTATTAAGATTATATTCCTCGAATACATTAGGCCCTCTCCTCAAACACCGTCTGCCGGTGGGAGCAGCGGTAGAGCCCCATTCCGGTTCTGAAAGCGTTTGTGAGGACATCTATCGAAGTCGAGACCACTCCGAAAATATCAGAAATTATTCATTACGTTTGCGAAATTCTTATTGAAGGTAGTGTGATCATAGAGGACATGACCAGGGAGAGGGAGAATGAGTCGAACGGGTGAACGGTCCGAGACACCCCGGGCGATGATCCACCAGCGGATACTGGACGTCGCGAAGTCGAACCCGAGCGCGACACTGGAGGGGATCGCCGACGAGATCAGCGGGGCGTCGATCGATCTGGTCGAACGCGTACTGGAGGAGTACGGGGATCCGGCCGAGGACCAGCAGGGCGGTCACGATCCCGAGGCTACACCGGAAAGCGGGGATCGCCAGGATCCGGTAGACGGGAAGACGCCGGAGAACGAGGACCACGATAACCAGGAGGAGATAATGGAACAAGGGAGCGAGGATTCAGTGCTTCGAAAGGAGCCACCGACGATGGAGGAGACGGGTGACGATGAACTCGAGCGGGAATCGTCGCCCGAGGTAGCCGACGAAGAGGACGAGGACGGTCTCGATGGAGGGAGCACAGTCGACGCCGCGGACCTCACCGAGAAGCAACTGAGAACACTCCGCCTGATCGCGGAGCGGCCGGACGCGACCCAGGGTGACCTGGCGGAGCGGCTGGACGTGACCCGAGCGACGGTCAGCCGGTGGCTGAGCGACATCCCGGAGTTCGAATGGACGGAACGACAGGAGTTCATCACGAAGATGCTCGACGACGACGAAAACGCCGAGGGAGCCACGCCGGACGAGTTCGTCCAGCAGGACGACCGTTTGTCCGAAACCGAGCAGTCTACGCCGGACGGCGTTGGACGGAGCGAGTTCGAACGGCTCAACGAGCGCCTGGACGAGATCGAGGGTCGGCTCGAGACGATGCAGACCGGAACGGACACCGAGACGGAGTCGACGCACCTGGTCGTCGGCCCGGAACTCGCGCACAAGGTCGTCCATGCCTCGATAAATTCGGACCTGCTGACGGAGGAAGAGGAGCTGCAGTTGCTGAAGGATCTGCGGGGGTAGGTCGATCTTCCGATCGGAGAAGGGTCTGCTGTGGATGGCCAGCTGTCGATCCGGAGTTGTCCAACAGTGGAATACCGGAGAACCGCAGACTTACGATCGCATGGGTTCCAGGGACGACTTGTCCAGCTAAGAATCGGTAATCGTGCGTACCGGCCATCGAGACCGCCGCAGACCCCTTCCTCTGCAGATCCGATGTACTATCCGCACCCGCTGTCGGTCGAAGCAAGACCCTCTTCGGGGCGACCGTCGAAGCGTACGATCGGCCCACGCAGCCGAGACTCCGCTATAGCAGCGTTTGAACCGGTGATTCACTCCGGGGGCTAGACGACGCACAGCCGGTTCAGGTAGTGTCACGGGCTGGCTGTGGCGTGATACCACGAATATTGATGGCTGCGCCGACCGAAGCGCACGTATGGACGTCGCGCTTCCCGATTCGGTCACCGCCCAGTCCGTAGATACCGGTCGCCTAGAGACGAACGTCCTCGTCTCCGGTGACCCGAACGGAACACCGGTCTGTCTGATCCACGGAAACGTCTCGTCGTCGCGGTTCTGGGCCGAGTTCATGGACGAGATACCGGACACCTATCGGGTCGTCGCTCCGGATTTGCGGGGGTTCGGCGACTCGGAGACGAAACCGGTCGACGCGACCCGCGGCGTTCGTGACTTCACGGATGACCTGGCGGCGCTGTTTGACGAACTCGGTATGGGGACGGTGACACTGGTCGGGTGGTCCATCGGTGGCGGGGTCTCGATGCAGTACACTATCGACCACCCCGACCAGGTGACCGGACTGGCCCTCGTCAGCACGATGTCACCGTACGGCTTCGGCGGCACGACCCGCGATGGGACGCCCTGCCAGCCGGACTACGCCGGGACCGGCGGCGGCCTGGCGAACGACGAGTTCGTCGAACACCTGGCGACAGGCGACACGAGCGCGGAGGCCGACGCCTCGCCGCGGACGGTCATGCACGCCTTCTACGGCGGCCCGGACCACGAGTTCGACCCCGAGACGGCCGATGCCTACGTCGAGGCGATGTGCGCGACGGCCGTCGGCGACGACAACTACCCCGGCGATGCGGTCCCCTCCGAGAACTGGCCGGGCATCGGTCCCGGCGAACGCGGCGTGCTCAACGCGGTGTCGCCGAAGTACTTCGACGCGTCGGGACTCGCCGAGATCGACCAGAAGCCACCGGTGCTGTGGGTCCGGGGTGACGCCGACCGGATCGTCTCGGACACCTCGTTCTTCGACGCGGGCTTTCTCGGGCAGGCCGGCGAGTTGCCCGACTGGCCCGGCGAGGAGGCGTACCCGCCACAGCCGATGAACGCCCAGACCCGGGACGTCCTCGAAGCGTACGCTGCTGACGGTGGAACCTACACCGAAGAGGTGTTCACTGACGTCGGCCACTCACCCCACATCGAGCGACCAGAGCAGTTCCGGTCGCTGCTGCTCGATTTCCTGCGTAACTGACGTTGCTACTGGGGGGAGTCGAGAGGGTTTCAAAACCCGGAGTACCGTCCGCCAGAGGGTCTACCTTATCGGGATTTGTCTATCGAGAGGTGAACGGGGAGTACGACCGCTTCTAGAGCGAGGGTCGGAGACGTCGACGACGCGAGCGACGCCGACGTGGTGCTCACCGACTCCAGAAGGCCCGTTGCCGATCGTCGATCTCGCCGAGCACCATCGAGAGCACGTCACGCCATTCGGCCGGGTGTGATCCGTCGGTTCCGGGGGTCGGTGCGTCCGGGCCCGGGTGGACGTGGTCTCGCGCATTGTGCTCGGACGGATGGCGATCCCAGCGGTGGTCGAACGTCCTCTCGTCGTGCTCTTCGTGATAGTGTAGCGATAAATACCCGTTCTCGGACCACACGACCTCAAGGCGAGCACTCACGACCCGCTGTGGGTAAAAGCCGGAGTCGAAAAGACAGACGAGTCGGTCGGGTGCGAATTCGGGCTGGACCTCGATCCGGGTGAAGCGATCGTCAGTCGAGAGTCGTTCCGCGATGACGGCCAGACGGTCGAAGTCAACCGGGGCGCCGCTGGCGTCATCCGATGGACGAGCGGTATCTCCGCCACCACTCATGCAACGGACCGCTGATCGGCCGTATCGTCCGTTCTGGAAATAAATCTATTTAGAAGAGGGATATGGCGGCTAATCGGATGGGACGAGCGTCTCCGCTCTACAGCAGTCCGCCCACTCCTCTTCGACTGATTCGTCCAGGATAGGTTAGACTCTCTCGAATCGGGACTGAAAAGACGCTGGACGGTCCTTTCGGCCTGGTTCGAGAATCAATGATCGCGATGAAACCACGCCCTAACCCCTTTGAAGTAACTCAGTGAACCAGACCGTTATGGGAACGGGGGTGCCGGCTGCCGAGGCGTTACCGGAGGGGATCGTCTCTCGCGACCAGTGGTTGTGCTGGCGAACCCAGGAACGAAACGGCAAACCGACCAAAGTCCCGGTGAACCCGCACACCGGTTCGTTCGGCTCGGCGACGGACTCGGGCTCGTGGGCGAGCTTCGAAGAGGCGCGGGCGTACGCCATCGACGGAGCGGCCGACGGGATGGGCTTCGTCTTCACCGACGAGGACCCGATCGTCGGCGTCGATCTCGACGACTGCCGAGTCCCGGAAACGGGAACGCTCACTGGTGTCGCACCGGCGGTCGTCGAGACGCTCGTCTCCTACACCGAGGTCAGTCCCTCCGGAACCGGCGTGCACGTTCTCGTCGAGGCCACGTTACCGGATGGTCGCAATCGCCGCGGAAGCGTCGAGATCTACGAAACCGACCGGTTCTTCACGGTGACCGGCGACCACGTCGACGGGACGCCGCTCTCGATCGAGCGGCGACACGACGAACTACTCGAGGTCTACACCGAACACATCGCCACGGGAGACGAGACTTCGGGTGACACGCCGGCCGAGACCACCGAGGGCGCAACTCGTGAGCCGAGCAGTAGCATCTCAGACGAAGCGACGGATCTCTCCTCAGAGACGGCGGATGCGCCCGACGAACCGATCGACGAGACGGCCAACTCGAACGGGGGCTCGACGTCGAGCAGTAGTCGCTCCGATCTCGGTGATGCCGAACTGCTCGAGCGAGCGCGGGCGGCCGCGAACGGGGAGAAGTTCAGCCGACTGTGGCGTGGTGATACGAGCGGGTACGAGAGCCACTCCGAGGCCGATATGGCCCTCTGTGCGCTACTGGCGTTCTGGTCCGGCTGCGACGAGAGCCAGATCGACCGGCTGTTTCGGGAGTCGGGGCTGATGCGCGAGAAGTGGGACGAGCCCCACTACGCCGACGGATCCACCTACGGCGAGAAAACCATCGAGCGCGTGATCGCGGGGACCGACGAGTTCTACGACCCGAATCCGGAGTCCGAAGGCGGGAGTGGGCACGAGGACTCGGTCGATGTCCGGACCTCGTCCGACACAACCCAGGCCGACCCCGATGTGGAGGCGACCATCCTGCGGCTCCGGGAGGAACGCGACGCACTCGTCGCCCGAGAGCAGGAACACCTCGAGCTCATTGACGACCTTCGGGCCCAGGTGGAGCGACTGGAAGCCGAGAACGAACGACTCCACGCGGAACTCGACGAGCTGCGCGAGACGACGACTGGGGCGGACGCTGGGACAGATACCGAGGCGACCACGCCATCGACAGCCACGCGGTTCTGGCAGTGGGTCACCGGCGACGGTACGGAGTAGCGGACGGCTCGCCGGAAACGATCGCTGGATTCCACCTGAAATAGGGGTCTTTGGTGGGGGAGAAAACCGAACCGGTTCAGTAGGTGGCACAGCGTCGGACAGTTCGGCCGTTGTGACGGAGGAATCTCCCGACCGTGGCCGTACATTGCCGTTTGAGCCGTTTTCGCGAGTGAATTCCAGCTGCCACCGTATTCTGAGTTCCTGGATGGTGCGTGTACATCGACCCGATATCCGCAGAACTGTGCGGTAGAGAGCGTGTACAGCAGAATATACTGAGCCAAGATCGAGAAACCCATCCGATCCGACGGCGTCACCGAAGAGAACCGCCCGGAGCAGGCCTGTCCGTCATCGAACTCGGAGTCGTCATGTATCCGGAACGGAGGCGAGAGCGACCGACGAATCCCGTTCACCCGTACACGGGTCGCTGACGAGTCAGATCGGGCAGTACGTCGTCTCGTACCAACAGCCGATCGAGACCGAGCTATCGCTCGATACCCCGATTGAGAGCCGCTACTGATGCGAATTTCTCGATCATCCGGATCCACCGGGTATCGAGCCATCAGGGCCTCGGATCCGAATCGAGACGTAGGCCCCCGTACACGCCTGATTTCACTCGCGTTCGGGGGGCGACAGCGACCGTAATGCCAACAGTGCGATACCGCTCGAACGGGGAGGAGACGCTCCGTGCCGGGGGATCCGGTCGCCCCTGAAACCAACCGGGCACGTCCTGTCCGACGTACCTCAGGATCCACGTACCGTACATTCCCACAGAGAGGCCTTACTGCGGGAGATTACAGGAATGTACGCGTTGGTCAGAGGCCGAATCGCCTGCTAGCATCCGCGTGACGGCTGCTGTGACACGAGACCGACCTCGACACGACGATGCCGTTGACAGCGCCGCAGATCGGAGACTGTGTCGGGGTCACGCACTCCGATCCGACGGGATCGAACGAGGTCACTGCTGGGCCACGAGTACCCCCTTTTCGAGTGGAGTTCCTTCACCGAGCTCCGGCTCCCCTGATGACGTTCACTCCTCGGCAGAGAGCCGGCCTCCCCCGGCGACGGTTACGCCTCGAGGAACCGGTCGCGGAACGTCCCGATCGTGAAGATATCCGTGAACCCGGGCTCGTCGATCGTAACCCGCGAGAGCGACGAGGAATCGCTGTAGGTCTTCCCGACGCGTGGCTCCCCGTCGCCGGGGTTGTGAAGCGCCCGGATGACCTCGTGGCCCTCACTGCGGCCCTCGACCACCCAGACCGCCCGCTCGGGGTCGCAGGCGGCCAGCTTGTCGTAATCCGCGGGGACGGCCCGGAGGGTGTCGTGGTTCGATCGCTCGGCCTCGCCGGCGACGACCACCTCGCCGTCGGCATCGAGCACCGCGACGTCGAGCCGCCCCGCATCGATCGCGTGGTACGTCGACACCTCCGCGCCGGGATGATCGGGGTCGTCGACGAACCGGGCCCGGAACCCACGGCGCATCGTCTCGACCATCATGACGTGGAAGCTGGACTCGCTGAGGTCGCCCACGCCGTCGCCGTGGGCCCGCCCCTCGCGGTGGGCGGCATCGATCAGGTCGCGCCCCTCGGGCGTGACCGTATACAGCGTGTGTGGGTGGCTCGTGTCGACCGTCAGGAGCCCGTCGGTGACGAGCTCCTCGAACGCCCCGTCGTCGAGCCCGGTGTACGTCCGGAGTCGCTCCATCCCATCGAAGACGAGATCGTACTCCCACTCGGTGTCGTAGCGCTGCTGGTGGGCGTTGTAGACGACCTGCAGGAAGGCCAGCTGGGTATCCGAGTACGCGAGTCCGGCCCGCTCGCCTCGAGAGAGCGTCAGCCCGACGTGGACCGTCGGCACGGTCGCCCGGTCGACGGCTTCGCGATCGCCGTGACAGTCGACGGCAGCCATCAGTTCTTCGAACCGACGCCCGTGGCGGGTCCCGCAGGTCGTACAGGTGACCGAATCCGAGGCCGGGTGGTAGGAGATCCCATCGGGGAGTCGTTGCGTCAACGGGAGCGTCGTGTCGAGCGTGGCGGCCCTCGCACCGGCGCCGGTGTCGGGCGCACTCGGCTCGGAGTCGTCGTCGGACTCGATCCCCGCCCCGACCGTGACGGTCCGCGCCACGTCGACGCCGTGGCGTCGCGACCGCTCCCGAAGCGACGTTCGGGCCGCCTCGAAGGTCGCCCGCTGTGACTCGGTGAGCGGCTGTGGGCCGTCGGGATGGCCCGGTGGGAGTGGCAGCGACCGGACCTGGAACGGCCGTGGGGGGTCGGCGCCGAACGAGGCGGGGAGCGAGACCAGCCACTCGCCGGGCGCCAGTCCGCGCAGTCGGTTGGCGACCGCCTCGGGCGGCATCTCGGCTGTCGCGAGGCGTTCGGCGAGCCCGGCGTCGCGCTCGACCGGGCCGGTGACGACCGTACCGATGTTGTTGATCGCCTCCTCGTGGGTGGCCGCGTCGGCCCGTCGGAGCTGGTCGGGGTACTGGAGCGAGAGCGTGACCCCCGCACCGTAGCTCCGTCCCTTCTGGAGTATATCGGCGAAGACGCCGGACGTGGCGACGTCGGCGGCCTCCTCGATGTGGAGGTTGACCAGCGGTGGATCCCCCTGCCTCGGCTCTCGTTCGTGGTCGCGACGCTGGAGCGCCGTCCACAGCTGCGAGATGACGACCAGCGTGACGATGCGCTGGGGGTCCGCTCGGAGGTCACTCGTGTCGACGATGATGACGCAGTCCTCGTCGAGCCTGGTTCGCCAGTCGAGCGGCGTCACGTCTTCCGGCTCGTCGTCGGGGACGTAGTCGAACAGCGGGGCGACGCGGCTATCGAGGGCCGCCCTCGCGATCCGGCGGGCGGCGCCGTTCATCATCTCGGTGAACGTGTCCTCGGTGTTGTTGGCGAGCCGCCGGAGTTCCCGGGCGAGTCGCTCGTCGATGACCGGCGGCTCGAGCCCGCTCTCGGTGAACTGCCCGGCCCGCTGCTGAAGCTCCGAGAGCGTGAACCGGTCGTCGCCGTGGACCGGATCGAACAGTGCCTTCACCAGCGCCTCGATGATCAGTGGCGAGGTGACGGCGCTGTCGAACTGTTCGTCCCCCATGATCGCCCGCAGGAGCTCCTCCGTGTGGTCGGCGACGTCCTCGACGGCCTGCGAGCGGGGGATCCCCGACTCCTGCTGGCGGGTGACGTCGAAGAACGGTTCCGCGGGCACCCGCCTGGCGGCGTCGAATCGGTAGACGTTCTCGAGGCTCCCGTACACGGCATAGTGGCTTCGCACGTAGTCATCGGCCATCTCTCCGTCCTTCGACTCGACGATGACCGTCGCGCCCTCGGTGGCCGCGTGGTTCGCCAGCAGGCCCGTCACCCCCCAGATGCTCTTGCCCGATCCCGTCTTCCCGGCGACGAGCATGTGCCGACGCTGGAGCGCCGGTGGGAGCGCGATCGGCTCCGGATCGGTCGTCCGGTCGCCGGTCGCCGGGACGCCGAGGGCGTACCCTGGCTCGCGGTAGCGGTCGAGGATCTCCTTTGGCGGGAGCGGCTGCCCGGTCCGTTCGCCCGGTCGCGTCCCGATGGCGCGCTGGGCGGCCTCGGGGAGGTCCGCACCGCCGACGAGACAGAAGTTCCCGGCCGTCGTCGGATCGGCGACGATCCGCGGCTGGACATGCGAGGTAAAGGGGAGCCCGATGTCGAGCGACCGCTCCAGTCGGCGCCCGCGCGTGAACTCCCTGACGGTGCGGGTCTCGAGCGCCGCCAGTAGCTCCTCGGCGTCGCTGCTGCCGGCGCCGTGGACGTCCGTCCGTAGCTGGTAGGTCGTCCGGCCGACCTCCGAGAACACCCCCGAGAGGGCGTCGAGAACGATCTCCGGCGAGGCCGACTCGTCGCCGTCGCCGAACGCCACCGCCCGTGCGTTGACGTCGAAGGACTGTCGCGCATTGCTCGCCTCGATCTCCTCGATCCGCTGGCGGTACGCGCGGGAGACGTCCTCGCGATCCAGGCGCTCGTACTCGAACTCCGCGCCGAACAGCTCGAGGAGGAACTCGCCGACGATCGAGCGCTGCGGGTAGTGATACTCTTCGATGGTCGCGTCGGCCTCCCAGGTCCAGTCCGGCTTCGGCCGCAGGAGCACCTGGAACGCGACCGGGACGTCGCTGTCCGCGAGCGCGCCGATGACGTCCGCGAGCGGCCAGTCGGCCCGCCCGTCCTCGCCGAAGCGCTCGAGGGGATGGAGCCGGGTCTGCCAGTCACCGCGGCGGTCCTCGCGAGCGCGGACCTCGAGCCCGGCGACCGGTCGATCGGCGAGCGGTGTCGATCCCTCCGGGACGACGTCGGGCGTGACCTGCTCGGCGAGCGTGGTCGTCGTCCGTGCGAGTTCGTATTCGGTCGGAAAACAGTCCCTGAGCGCCCGCTCGAGCGTCCCCGTGTCGATATCGCCGCCGAACAGGTACGTGACCCCATCGTCGTCCCCGGCGGTGGCGAGGAGCATCTCGACGGTCGGCGGATCCTCGGTCGTCCCGCCCGCCCGGCCGTGGAGCGAGCGGAGCCCGTCGACGATCCCGCCGGGTACGAGACGGTCGGTCGTCGGTCGAACGGCGATGTACTCTCGTTCGGTCGTGAGCGACAACTCGTCCGTGGCCATCCTCGGGTGGGTCTGCCGAACAGCGACGACTAATACCGACGTCCCGTTTCGAGATCTGTGTCAGGGCGTTCCAGACCCCGACTGGATGAAATCAAGCAGATCAGGGAAAATCCAGGTCTATAATGGCGTAATAAACGGTTCCCCGGGAAGCAGCGCGCGGATCCGCTCAGGTGAGGTGTTTCCAGACGTCCATCGGATCGGCATCGTTCAGTTCGGCGTTCGTTCGTATCGTCCGCAGTTCGGCGATACAGCGTTTCGCGACCAGCGGATACACATCGGCCGGCGTGACCGACCGGTCCAGGTCCATCAGCTCCGGCCAGTTCTCGGCCCAGATGTCCTCGACCACTCGCGGGTAGAGGTCTTCGTTCAGGTGGAGGCCGAACTCACGGCCCTCCTCGACGACCAACTCCCGGACCTGCTTGCGGATCCGGGCCGGCGTACAGTACCTCGCGACGACGTACTCCGCTCCCGAGTCGGCCGCCTCGGGTCGGCCGCCGAACTGCTCGCGGTTCAGTTCCTCGAACCGCTCGCGGACGAGTTTCACTCGTCGGCTGTGCTCGTCGCTCCGGACGACGACACCCTCGACGGTCACGTCGTCGGCGAGCGATGAGGTGGGAAACGCGTACGACTCCGGGTCGAACCGGCTTCCGGGACGGTCCAGGATCGTCGCCGGAAGGAACGAGACGTCGGTCGGGGCCTCCTCGACGCGGATGCGTTCGAAGACCGTCCACGCAGCCTCCTGTCCGAGGAACCCCTCGAACGTCTCCTCGTAGGGGTTCCCGGGCGGCGTCATCGTTTCGATCGCCGAGTAGGGGAGCACGTCGAAGCCGACCAGTGCGGGGAGTTCCCGGTCCGTGTACCCATAGTCGAGCGTCGAGTAGACGAGGTTCTCGGCGTAGACGATCAGCGGTCCATCGTACTTGTCGTGAAGCGACCGGAGGCTGGTAGAGTCCACGCCGTCACGGAGACAGCGCACGGCCCGACGGAGCGCCCCGTCGACCTCTTCTAGTGAGTCGCGGTGGCTGCCGCGGACGCTCCTTCGCGTCCCGAAGACGAGGCTCCCGTCGCCGTCGGCCGCGGCAACGACCCGGTCCGGGTAGGTCGCCCGATATCGGTCCTCGTACAGCGTGAACCGGAACGAACTGCCGTCGACCTTCTCGACGAGGGTCAGATCCCCCGTCTCGAAGAACGTCGATGGGACGACCGGGTGGTCGTGCCGCGGGATCTTCGGGTAGACCTTCATCCTCGATCGCCCGTAGGGACGAGCGGGGTGCGATCCATACGGGTGCCTCGACACGGCGCTTCAAGAACGATATCGTCCCGTGTATTCATTTGACATCCTCCTTCGGCTAAAGCCGGAGGAATCCCGAGCGTTGGGATATTTCGGTTTGCAGTCTCCCCGTTCTCTCGGTGTGAACCGTCCGCTCTCGCGGTCGAACAGCAAGACTCCGGGCTGTGCCAACCAGCCGTTACTCATATCCTCCGTCGGGGGACTCTGAGTTATCTTTCGTCTGCTGTGTTGAATAGCGATCTTAGCTACCGATATTACCGGTTTAGCAGGGCGAAGCCGAGGGGTCGAACCTGCCATGGAAATCGACACCCTCGGCTTCATTGAGCAGTCCATGTCAACTCCTTTGATTTAGTGTCCTACCTCCCTGATGTATGGCGGCTAAACACGGGCGTCGGCCCCACCCCCAACAACTTTTATTCACTTCTTATAGATGATGAATCGATGGAGCCACCATCGAACGATTCGTCTGCCGTGTTTCTGGTGGCAGTCGCGACGAACGTCGTCCCGCTGGTCGGCGTGTTCCACCTCGGGTGGAGCGCACAGACGTTCGCGGTCGTCTACGCGATGGAACTGGTTGTCGCTGTCCCGTTCGCCGGGTTGAAGGCGTTGTTCGCGGGCCGCCCGCCGAACTACGACGAGCTGGAGCGTCCTAGGGAGGATGACCCGCTCAAGCCCGACGAGTGGGGCGGGGGCTCCGTCGGACCGAGCGACCTCAACCGCCGGCGTGGGAGCGTCACGGTCGTCGACCCTCTCCCGCCGATCTACCCCCGGAACTTCCCGTTCGTCTTGCGAGCGTTCGGGGCTGCCGTGGCGCTCGTCGGGATGTTCCTCTTCGTCCTGAGCCGTTTCGTCGACGTGCCGGCGACGCTCGCCGATCCGATTGTGGCGGCCAGCGCCGTCTCCCTGATCGTCTCTCACGGCGGTGTCATCAACCGCGAGTACTTCCGGAAGCGGCGCCACGAGACGACCACTCCCCGAGACGTGGTCGCAAGCGCGAAGAACGAGGCCGGGGTAGCCGTGGTGGTGCTCTGGTTCGCGACCGTCGGCGGCCCGGCCGGCGCGCTGGTCGCGTTCGTCGCGGTGAAGCTATTCGCGGAGTGGCGGGGCTACCGCGGCGGGCTGGCGTTCGACCCCGACGAAGGGGTGGGAACGCTCCCGCCTGTGGCGGCTCCGGACGCGTCGCCGACGGCGGAGGTCCGTCCGGACCGGCGCGCCGTCCGCGGCGCCGCGCTCTGGCGGGGCGCGAAGTCCGCAGTCGGCAGCGGCCCGGCGTACCTCCTCGCGTGGGTTGGGCTCACTGGCGGGTCGGCAGGGGTAGTCGCCGCCACGGTGGTCTGTTTCGGCCTCCTGCCGGCCGGCATTGGCGGGCTGAAGGCCGTCGAGTACGCTCTCACTCACGGTACGCTGGCGTACCAGCGCCGCGACGACGCGGTAGTCGCGTACGACGACCTCACCGGGGCGGTCCAGTGGGCGACCCCCGTCGATGACCTCCGGGACGCCGATCTGTGCGAGGGAGAGCTCCTCGACCGCGCCTGCGACACCCGAACGTTCTCGCTTATGCCGTCCGCGGGGGAATACGAACTCAGCGTCGCGCACCTCCGGGAGTATGGCCGGGCCGTCGAGGCGTTCGAGCTTCCGGTCGAGACGACGGCGTTTGGCCCACTCGACCGACGCGTGGTCGGGGTGGCGGCCGCAGTCGGTGCTTGTGGCATCGCCGTCGTGGCTGGTCTCGCCTACTACGCCCCCTCCGTCGCGGCGGTCGCCGCCGGGTTCGGCGGCCCGTTCGGCGTCGTCGCTCTCAGATCGGCGTGGCGGTGGGCGCTCCCGGCGACGCCGTGAGAGCGCTCGGCTGGTCTCGGCAGTTCCATGAGATCGTTTTGATGTTTGTCCTCATCAACATAGAACCGCTGCGTGAATCACTGTAACCGTAACTCAGCATCTATTCAACACAGCAGTCCATTCAGGGTCTAAGGTCAAGAGCATAGTAGACGACAGCCATCACGACTCCCATCATCGCTGCGTCGGTGATTGTCAGATCGCGTAGTAATAGACTCACTGCGAACACCGCGAGGAAGCTCACAAAGCCAATCGCGAGGGCATATTCCAATCGGGGTAGGTCCTCAGCCCACGCCTCCAGACGGTGGTACAACTGCAATACCATTACTGTACATCCTCTTGAACGCGAGATTGGATAAATCATAATCAGATACACACGCATCTACTGAGCGGCTGTTCCACGACGGTCGTGTCGAACTACTAGGATTCCGACAGAGCCTTGGGACTTTACTTTTCGTGTCCGTCCCTCGAGCGTTCAGTCCCACTGTTTGATGATTGCGATATCACACACTCCGCCTGCATCCCGTTAGTGTACAGCGCCGATTGCTGGGGATTATACCCGTTCCATAGAACGTCTGTCGTCTAGTGGCTTTTCAGATAGTGTCGTTCCGTCCGGAAGTCGATTCGTAGCGGCGGGCACCGCGAATCATCCGGACGGCGATGGCAACGACGGCGATCACGAACACGAACCAGTACCACTCGCTGTTGGCCGGTGAGGATTGGAATTCCAGAATACCGACACAGACCGTCAGGACCGCAACGTAGAGTGAGTTCGTTCCAATGAAGTCAGCCAGACCTTCTTCGTCTGCAACCTTCTCGGGGTCGTATCCGGCGATCAGGTCCATCATGCCGACGTACTTGATCAGAATACCGACGAAAATTCCCGCTCCGATCGCAGACAGCGCGTGTTCAGTCATGGGACTGCCGAGACACCACTTTCCCTCGGAGTCGTTCGATACTCGATCGGCCGAGATATCCAACGGCGAACCCGCCGGTTCCGATGACGAGGGTGGCGACACCGAGTACCGCCAGTCCGACCGGGTCGAGGAGGAAGGCGAATTTCCCGCCGAGCGAGTGACTCGAGAGCCCGAGGAACGCCCAGTCGGCCCGAAAGCCGATGTAGGCCGCGAACAGACCAAGCCACGCGACGACCAGTCCACCATGTCGAGCCCCGACCCCAACGGCGACGACGAAGCCGACGAGTGTCGCCGCTGCCGGCAGGACGATCACACCACCGGACACCTGAAAGAGTCCGAGCGCGTACGCGCCGAACGTCCCGGTGAGGACCGTGAGAATAACGAGGACATCGAGCGCCCACTGAAGGCGACTGCGCGGACGACCGAGGAGTACTCTACGGAGGGGGACCATATTCCCGGTTCCAGAGCGAACGGGAAAAGTGCTGTCTCGTCTATTGTTCGTTCGTTTACTATAGACTTTTTGATACTTATTGTGTCTCTCGGTTAGTCGATGATCCGGTACTGGATTCTGGTCGTGACTCGATCGGTTCCCGGCTCATCTCAGTCTTTAAGTCACCAAAAATTGCTTGTCAGTCCCGATTGACGACTCCGTATGGCCCTCCCCGCAGTGCTCGGAGTCCCAGATTCGACACTCGGTATACTTCTTGGACTCGCCTGGTTGGTCGTTCTCGTTTTCGCCGTGTACCAATACGCGAACGGCAATCGATCACAGGAGCAGTTCTATATGGTGGCGTGTATGGGTTCGTTCTGGCTGGCGTACAGCCTGTTACAGGTTTCAACTGCTGTCCCGGGGACAGCAGAGATCGGTGTCGTGAGTCTCGCTGCTGGATCGTTCCTCGTTGGTGTCGTTACCGGTCTGCGATGGCGAGAAAGCCGCCGTTCGGACACCGAGAACGACGTAGCTGTATGAGACTGTCTATTTCGGGGCACATGTTCCACAGACATATCGATTGTGGATACCTATTGATTGAGTTCTGTGGGAATTCTCAACAGCTGACAAAGTTTGGCGTGGGCAGATACGTAGCGGTATGTCCCTATCCAGAATAGGATCTTAAAACGACCATGACAGCAAATGCGCTAATTGCGCCCAGTAATCCGACTTCGACCGAGGAGTTGCCGAGGGCGACGAGTCCGATCAATGTGCCGATGGCGATGGCGAGACCAGATGCGAGAGGGCTACTGGTCACAATATCTCGTTTTCTGCCGACACAGGTGACGCTTTCGAGCAAGAAGTTTCAGCGACGGGGCCGTCGGGTAATTGATCGGCAAATGTTCGAGCAGATTTAGCGGGCTCTTCTGATAACGAGCAATACGGCAATTCCGGCCACGGCCACACCGATAAGCGTCGGAACGAGTTGCCCAGATCCCCACTCCCAGTCCAAGAACTGCGTTCCCATGATCGCGATAAGTGCAACTAGGAGGCCGAGTGCCGTGATCCATGAGGACTGCTCTCCGTATCCGGGACCCATACTACCGTGTTTGTTGTTGAAGAGGTATGAACTTGTTCTGTACCGCATCTAGGGGACGTAGGGACAGCTCAGCTCTTACTGTCGCATGCTCCCGGTATCGGTAAGTGAGATACCCTTCAACAGCAGGATATGCGTGACGCCCTCCACCGAGCAGCCATCGGGTCGTACGTCCTGTGGCTTCTGTTCGTCGTACTGCTCATACTCGGACAGTATATCCCGTTCCCGTTGTTGGATATCGTTCACGCTGGAGTCGTGTTTGGTGCGGCCGTTTTGACGGTCGTCGGGAGTGGTAAATTGCTTCGAAGTGGATACCGGCGAGTCACAGGCTGAGATATTCGCACACCTCACGAACGGCCGTCATACCGACTCGATGTCGAAGTAATGGGGGTCGATAGGTCACCGGCGTCCTTCAACTGAAAGTCACGTCGAAATCCGCCCGCGTATCCGACGGTCGATCTGCCATCCCACACCGAGGCTGACGAGTATCGCGAGTAGACCAATCCACGGGAGGACTGCTTGGTCGGAGAGGGACAACGGGATTCCGATCGCGAACAGTCCCCATTGTAGGGATTCACGCTGTTCTCCGTCTCGGTAATGCGAGACGATTGCGGGGAGGAGAAACAATCCGCCAAGCACCCCGACGGCGAAGCCCGTCGGAACCGTATAGCCACCAATCGACACCGTTGGGGCACTAGAAATCACGAGCACTCCTCCGCCGATAAGTACGACGAGGATACCGAGACGGAGGAAGAGGTCACGGGAGGGCATTGCCTCTTGAAGTGACGTGGCTCTTGACAAAAAAGTACGTCAGCGAGACCAATATCTACAGTCACCGTACCGTGCCTATTGAGCCGATTCTCGTGGCGCTGTCTGTGCGAACGCGTAGCCGTATCCGAACGGAATGACGCCGGTACCGATTCCGATGAATACGACTAGCGGTCCGAAAAAGAGACCGACAGGACCGAGGACAGCCGAAATTGACGCCGTTGTGAGCAAGCCGATCCCGATTGTCACTCCAGCCAGCGAAAGCCACCGCCGCTGGGCTGTGAGAACACCCGCAACGACACCGGATGCGACGACGGCTACACTCATGGAACCGGTAACGAAGCGGGTGGCGGAGCCACTCTCGAAGAGTGCCGTTCCGACGAGCGCGATCGGAATCGCGAGTACGGCGATCGCAGCGGCTCGACGGGCGGTCAACGGGCGATCACGTGTCGGGTCGCGGTAGCGGTATGCCAGAAGCCCTAGCGCGACTGCGACGTACCCACGTCCGACTGGTGTGAGTACGAAACCGATAACGGTGCCTGCAAGCTGGGTGGCCAGTGCATCTTCGTTTTCAGGCGCGACGACGTAGTACGTCCCGTCCTGCCGGTACAATCCCGACTCGACGATTGAGCCGGTCGTGGTTCCCGTTTCGATGGCCGTTTGGACTTCGGGTGGCGCTTCTGACACCGGACGGGCGACGGAAGTGAACACTGTTTCGGGATCGGTCTGGCGCATCCGGATCGTCGCGTTCGTCGTCTCCTCATCGGTCGACAGCGTCCAGGCGTAGTAGCTTCCATTGTACCGAACGTACGGTGTCTCGATATCGTCGATCACGATGTGCAGTTCCGGCGAGAGCGTTCCGTTGTAGGTGCCGGTTGCGGCGGCGGTTCGGATCGGTTGCTGATATTGGCTGGGTGTATCCGAGAGTCGTTCGTCGAGGTCGGTCACGTTGCTCGTCGCGCGTGTGACCAGTTCCGGATTTCCTCCCGGTTCGACGGCCGTAGCCTCGTAGGTGATCGTTGCACCACCTGCCGTTGCGTGGAAGGCGAAACTGAGAGTACTGCCGACGACGAGCAGGAGGAGTACTGCGATGGTACGGATGGAGGGGTAAGAGGGGGACATGTATAGACGGTGGATGAAGGCCGTTTGAAAAGTTGTGGTTCACGAGTCGTGGTAGTTCACATAAGACGGACGAGGGGTGGTCCGAATGATGCCCCGCCCAGTGGTCGCGTTTCCCTTGACGTACTCTGGTACGTCTACTGAATGGCATATAGAGGACGAAATCGTATTGTACTGGCTGCCGAGGACTGTCACAGCGTATCGAAGCGACGATGGCCTCAGACTCGTTCGTGACGTCTGTACAGGTAATACGAAAGCGCTGGGACTGACAGAATGACGAGGACTTCTCGCTGTTTGTCGAGAACTGGACGATCCGTGACCCCGACACGGGAGAGTCACTGGCGACGATTCGATCGAAGAGCAAACCCCTCGCGGCGCTCCGACACCTCGTCTCCGTCGCGAACCTCATCCCGAACAAGTACGAGATATTCGACGCCGACGGCGACCACGTCGGCGACATCGAGGGACAGTTCTCGTTACGGGACACCTACACAGTCAGTATCGACGACGCGAGCGGTGTCCCGAAAGAGGCAGTGGTCGCCGCCGCATGCATCCTCGACGCCCTCGAAAACCAGTGAGCTGACATCCCATACATTGTGGTCCTGTCACCCCCTCCTGTTCGTTGGAGGGAGAATGTGCCCGGCCCCAACTATCTCACAGTCTCACAGTCGCAGACCCCGTGTCATAGACGGGACTCGACTCGCCGATGGATCTCAATTCGCCGCAAACTGTACTCGACACCGCCCGCCACGAGCAGGATACCCAGATACAGGAACCAGCCACCGAAGTAGAGCGCGTGAGGGTCCTCGACACTCGCCGTGAACTCGGCCCGTGCGTCGAGCAGAACGAACAGCGTTAGCAGCGTCGCTGGCGCGACCAGTCGGTGGCGAACGAGCAGATACAGCGGGACAGTAGCGAGGACCCACATGCCAGCAGCCCCGAAGAGATACAACGCCCACTCCCACCCACCAGAGACCGTCACGCCGAGCCTGGCGGCGAACCACACCATGGCCGCTGCGTGGAGAATCCCGCCCGTCGTTGCCACGGCTGCCGCCTGTCGACGCGACGCCGGGATCGATAGTTCCGGAACCGTCCGTCCGACGGCCGGGAAGACGTGCCACGTGCTTCGGACGACGTACTCGACGAGGCCCAGAAACAGGAACCCCACCGTCCAGACCGACGCGTTGACCATGTACCGGACGATGTAGAGGCCGTTCTCGACGACCGTGATGCCGGTCGGCTCGGCGAGCCGTTCGAGTTCGGCGACGTCGCGAAAGGTCGGCCCCGGGGGCGTGAGTTCCATCCCAAGAACGTAGCCGGCCGTGACGACGAACGCGACAAGCGGTGCGGCGAGTCGATACCGTAGTGCGAGCCACACCGGAAGCGTCGCCACGACGACGAGGCCCCCGTACCGCCAGACAGCCCCTAGGAGCGAGTACTCGGCCGGGCCGACTGCATAGCCGAGGTGGAGTGCGACGGCAAGCAATCCTGCTGCGTGCACCACGCCGACGACGAGGCTGATGACGAGCGGACGTCTGGAGGGCATCGTCCGGACTGTGTTGCCCAGGGATTTCGGTGTTACAGTGGTTCGAGGAGAAAGCCCACGACTTCAGTCGTGGGAGGAATCCGACAATTCCGTAACAACTATGTTGGTCTGCCCTGTCGGTTGTGGTACCGAGTCCGAGGTAAGGATATGCACGCCATCGGGCGGTAGATGAAGCCCGCTATCTCGGTCGGGGGCCGTACTGGCTCGGCCCACAACCCACCCGTGCGGTGCGACGAGTTGGGAACCTCCCGAAGTCGGGGCACGGTCTGTGACCGTGGAACCCCACGACTTCAGTC
This sequence comes from Salinirubellus litoreus, assembly GCF_037335815.1. Taxonomy (NCBI): domain Archaea; kingdom Methanobacteriati; phylum Methanobacteriota; class Halobacteria; order Halobacteriales; family Natronomonadaceae; genus Salinirubellus; species Salinirubellus litoreus. The sequence goes on from NZ_CP147841.1 coordinate 3,752,647, forward strand.
GTGGGAGGAAGTCAGCGCTCCGGAGTTTCAGTGGATTTGCGAGGCTCTGTTGAGATTCGACTATCGTTGCGCGACGACCGGGCTGACGTGAACTCTTGATGAGTGAACCCCTGAACAGGTTCGATGTGACTCGGTACTCCGACTGACGACGAGAAACGATGCGAGATGGATGTACGGAATACACTGTCCCTTCTCGGGAAATACCCACGCCACGGACGATACCATCAATTACCCGTGTGCTGATCGATGAGTATACGCCCTATGCCCCTCCACTCTGAACTCGCAAGCCGCCGAACGAGGCCCATCGTCGTGATTATCGGCGGCAACGTATACTCGATCCTGGTTTTGTCGTGGCTCTTCTCGTCAGGTGTGTCCATCTCCGGGCGTGGAATTGTGGCAGTTATCGCGTTGGGATATGCCTGGCTCGGGATGTTTCTGACGGCCGCCGTACCCCTGTATCTGTTCGCACGCTTCTCACTCCTCACCCCACCGCTCGTAACGCTCTGGATATTGGGGAATACGGTGTATCAGTGGCTGTACGGGGCGCACCTCCACCCTCTCTCGTCACACCTGACCGTCTGGCCACTTCTCTTAGGCGTCACGCTGGTGATCACACTCGGGGAAACACTACTGAGAGTCGCTCTCGACCGTACTTCCGGGCGATTTGGACTTCGTCCGGCCTTCTAACTACCGAATTCGTGTATTACTCGTCTCGAGTCCCTGCCCAACGCTGCCACAGGTCCATGGTCCACTCGAGGAGTGTTTTCCCGGGATCCGGCAGTATCTACTGATCCTCTTTGCTGTTTTTGGACTTCTCTGGCTTTGTTGAAATCCTATGCGTTCGACATCATCATCGCTGAAAAAACCGTAGGTGGATGTGCGCATTCAGCACCGGCAAAGGTAGACCGTTACAGGTAGTTATAAGATATCGAAATACTGGAGGCCGGCAATCAGCAGGATGGCACCAATCAGTACGAGTTTCATCACCCATGATGGAACATCTTTTCGAATTCTGAAGCCCCAGTCCATACGAGTCAATTATCTGCCCGGCTATTAAAATACCAAGCCGGGTATCTGGTTAAGAGACATGATTGAATCGCCCGCTACGTGGGTAACCTCTATCGAACGTTCAGAGTGTCTTGTCGATGTTGTGAGTGAGACAGCAGACAACGAGTTCACGGAACTGCTTCCACCAGTACCGTGACCGGACGAATGCGCTATATTTCCGTTTGAGGCGAGAGTTCACCGTCTCACTCTGACTACGTTGCCCGTAGAGGTCGGCGTCCAGTCGAGCATTCCACGCCCTGTGAAGTGACGAAAATTCTCGATGCTTGATGACCGGGCGAACATCCTCTTCGTGAGCTAATGCGCGAATCTTCTGGTCATCGTATCCCTTGTCGCCAAGGAGAATCGCAACATCACTGGTATTCCGCTTGATGAGCGACGGCGCAATTTGCGAGTCATGTTTTCGGGTCGTCGTCACGTGTATGTCGATGATTGCGTTCGACCTCGTGTCTACGAGGAGCGTGACTTTCAACTGCTGAATCGTCAGCTTCGTTCGCTTCGTGTAGTGTTTCGAGGCGTGACTGCGGTCGAAACCGGAGGCGTCAATCCCGACGACGCCGTTGGTCGGGAGGAGTGTGACCGAGAGGTTGAGAAGGACGCGCCAAACCGCCATATCAAGCCGATTGAATGCCTTACACAACGTCGAAGGAGAGGGGAGTTCCTCAAGATTGAGGGCGCTCCGAATCCGGGGCATCTCGATGAGTTCGTCAAGAAGCATCCGGTACGTCGTATTCTTCCGAACCTTGAGACAGAGGAGGACGATGTGTTGATGAAGTGTGTACCGCCGTTTCGAGAACTTCGACGAGTAACGAGCGACAGCTCGCCGAGCCAAGTGCATCGCTTGCTCGACGAACCGGAGTAACTGCGACTTCGGGAGGGCTTCCATCCGGTCAGACTACCAGTTGAACTTGTATCTCTCTGAGGATTTCAACAGAGCCACTTCTCTGTAGACGCTTGGGTTTCCGTGGAACGCCCGCTCGCGATAGGTTCGCTTCAGTCAACTAAATATGAGGACGTGATCGATACCGGCCTTCTTTTCGGTAACGTGCTCGTACTGACACTCGATTTCGGTCTCATGACTCAGGACCCGCTCACAGGGGCGTTATCCAGTGTCAATCCCCACTATGTAGCTACGTTAGTACTGATTCTCGCACCGATAGGGGCGATCCTTGGAGATGGCTTCACATCGCACCTTGTTCAAGACGAGTTGATGGCAGTCTGGCTCACGATTGCTGGACTGATGATCCTTGGGACATACACTCTCTCACTTACTTCATAGGTGGACTTCATTGAGGCTTGACTCAGGGCAGTCGTCTTGTTTCCCTGTCACTCAGTAATTGGATCCCACTGGGTCACATGTTCGTTGATTTGTAACTGCCCGTCCCGCCAACGAATATACGCAAGAAGCAATAGACCACCGAGCAGTGCAAAGATGACGTGGATCAGCCCCTCCTCACCGACCCATTTGTCGGGGCCGACGAGATCGAGAACGATGAGTTCGGGCGTGACTTGAGAGACACCGAGCCCGAAGAGTCCCTGTGAGAAATTGTAAAACACGTGAAAGCCGATCGGAAGTGCGAGATCGCCGGTAAGCACGTACACGCTCCCGAGCACCAGACCCGCTACCATGTAGTACCCATACTGACTGATGTGGGCTACCTTCCCGCCGTGTAGTGTCGCGAAGACGAGGGTGCTGAGAAGAACGGCCAGAAGTACTGCTGGCTTCCGCCCCACATATCCCGTCCCTCCTTCTGCGAGGTTCTTCAGCATGGTCGCTCGGAAAATGAACTCTTCCCAGATTGCTGCGACAGCGATATATGCGAACGTGACGAACACCGCCGGAATGAACGGGAGGAAACCGGGGGTTTCGGCGAACTCCATCACGGTAACCCAGCCGGCGTAAAGCGACACGATGAGAGCTCCGGCGTTGACTGCGACGCCCATCACGCTCCCAACGGTGACCGCTTTCCACCAATCGCGGTCGAACGATAGCCCGTAGTCGACGACCGGACGTCGATCAAGGAGCCTCGTGGCGACGAGGATCCCCCCAGCGAGGACGACTATCAAGCCGCTTAGCTCGAGAAACTCGCGGATCGGGTGTTCGAATCGGGCTCGTACCGCCGTCTGGATAACCGCAAGAGACAGAAACGTCAGAACAAGCGGTAACAGCGCCCGGAGCGGGGCCCGAAGTCGTCGATCGTCGTGGTTCCAAACCGGCCAGGTAAGCCAGTAACGGACACGCCACGTCGTCCTATCTTGGGTCTCTGTGGAGGGCATACTCGACTGGAGGGCCGGTATCACAGTAGCACCCCGGCATCGGCTTCCGACCCAGAAGTCGTGAGGGCTTTTTATTTGCTATCACTCGCAGGGAGACAGTATGGACGAGGACGGCGACGATGAACTCCTCGCGTTGCTCGACGACGAGTACGCGCGAGCCATCCTCGCCGAACTCACCACTGAACCGATGTCCGCCTCCGAACTCTGCACGGCCTGTGACATGTCCGATCCGACAGCGTACCGTCGTCTCGAACAGTTACAGGAGGCCAATCTCGTGGCCGAACAACAGACGATCGATCCCGATGGTCACCACTACAAGCGATACGTGGCGACCGTAGACGAAGTGTCGGTCACGTTCGAAGATGGTACGTACGAGGTGACCGTGACGAGATCCACGACGAATCCGGCCGACCGATTCACGGACCTGTTCGAGGGGTTGTCCTGAATGCTGGACGTATTGTTACAACTACGTTCGCCATCGTCGGATCCGGTGATCGCGCTCACCGTCGTCGTCCTGACGCTGCTGTCGATCAGCCTCTCTGTCGGAATCGCCCTCGTACTTCTTCGCGGCTATCGTCGGGGGCCAGGACACCCAGGAATGCTGTATCTCGCGGTCGGGCTAATTCTGCTCACGACCGTTCCGGAACTTCTTCGGATCGGATTGCCGACTCTCACGAGTGTGGATGCCGTCGGTCGATCTGTACTCGTGAGTGGGAGTGAACTTGCCGGGCTAGGAATCATCCTCTGGACTGTCTACGGAGGCGAGTCGCAATGATACTTGGCTTCCTCGGTGTGGACGCGCTTTCGGCCGGTAGTATCGCCTGGCTCTCACGGGGATTGACCGCTCTCGTTGGTCTGTTCGTCGCAACGCTAGCCTATCGTGGTTTCAAACGAAACGACGCCCCGAAGATGCGCTTACTCGCTCTTGGAATCGGGCTCCTGACGACAGGGGTATTCCTGACAGTTACAATTGCGAACTTCGCAGGAACTGACACAGGAGGTATTCTGATAGCACGTGGGGTCGTGACCGTGGCTGGCCTTTGTGCCGTGCTGCTGGCCCTTCTGAATCAATAAAGAGTACACTCTCTCGCCCCGACCGTTACGAACAACTGCTCGACAAGTACGTCCGCTATCAGGCAGGCGATTCAGAACGCTGCCTCTCGCTGGACCCCGGCAAGAACTGTACCATCTGCCTTGGTCACTCGCGTGGCCAGATATACGACCGCGATAATGGTAGCGTATTCGACGACACCGACGACAAAGTGGAGCTCAGGAGGAACACTCATGGCAACCAGAACAGGTGGGCTGTTCATCGTCGCGTGGATGAAAGCGACTAGCCAGAGGTTTCCAGTTACCGCGTAGACGATCCCGTAAGTGATGCCCATTAGAGTCAGGCCAAGGAGGTGGCTGGCCAGTGCGAGGCCGACTCCGTGTCCTAACGCGAGAAACCACCTCGGGAGGTGGAAGATGGCGAATATGACGGCTACGACCGCGACGCCAGTGACGACTGCGCGGCGGGTTTCGCCACCACCAATTACAGTGAACTTCCGCTGGAGATACGTCCGGAAGACGAGTTCTTCTGGAATCGCAGTGAACAGAAGCGAACTGAATAGTGCTGCCAAATAAGCGAGCGGATGGGCAGCGACCCCCGACCACGTGGCTTCGACCCCGACAACTCCCCATAGCGCGAGGCTGAATGCCACGAGATTGTACAGCACCCAGAACACGACCAGAACCGCGAGCACGGGGACGAGAGTGCGAAGGGACGGGAGGATCGAGCGTGGTGAGACGCCCTCGAGTTCGAACGTACCGAGAACGAGTGCAACGAGAAAAACGGCCCAGGCCATCCCTAGGATGGGTGGAGGTGATTCTCCCGGAACCGCAAACACGAGTACGGACAATACACTAACCACTACGAGATATACGGCAACAGGGACTATAGTAGCGTTTGGAAGTCTTTACTCACGGACGGGGGGACCGTCCCCGTCCGGAGTGTGTTATCGGTTCCAAACGCTACTATAGTAATCCGTCTTCGAAGGCCGTTGGATCCGCGTCAGTGTGTGCCATCACTCAGACGGCCTCCCACTCTGGCTGTTCGACGTGACGCTCCCAGAAGGACGCATCGAGATACGTATCATCAATCCCGGTCGCTCCTGATAGCCGAGCGACCCGTCCGACGATCGCCCAGAGGAGTCGCTGGAGCGGCAGGGGGAGCACCGCCATCGTCGTCTCGTCATACAAATCCGCCGCGACCAGGAGCGATTGCATCGTCCCCGGGCCGGGATAGTTTCCCTGTTCGTCGCTGCCGCGCTCGTGAGCCAGTCCCCAGGCGGTGTAGAGTCCCCTCACCGTTCGCATCGATGGGAGCTCGGCACAGAAGGCGACGATCTCGTCAGTATCGTTGCGGAAGGTGTGCTCTTGCCCCGGTTCGACAGTCAGCGATTCCCCGGGGCCGAGCCGGATTGGGTCCCCCTCACGGACGATGGTGACTTCTCCTTCGAGTGTCCTGAACGTCTCCGTCGTGGGATGATGGTGGGCAGGCGGCTCGGGAGACTCCGGCGACACCCACTGGACGAGAACGGGACGATCGGCCTCTTCCAAGTCTGGCTCCTCCAGCAGGGTCGCCCACGTCCGGCTCACTGGATCTGAAACGAGCGGGCGAGGCGACCGTCGCAGGAGGACACTGGCAGGGCTCTCGGGGTCCAGCTCGAGTGTCGCCCCTTCGATCGGTGTTCCGTCCGTGAGCGGGCGACCAGTCCGCAGGGGCCGTCTCCCTCTCTCGTCGGTACTCTGTCCCCGATCTCGGGGCCGCATCTCGGACTCCATCTCTATGCCGTACTATGGTCCATCATGGGATGGAGCTTCTGTGAGGTATGTATGCGGGATTTATCTCTTCCTTGGTTCGATAAACTGGACGTGAAACACCTCCAGGTCACCGTCCACGTCGACGACGACCACGCACCGGAGTTTTTCGAGTTGCTGGCCGATTCGCCGACTATCGCGGAGACCCGTCTGGTCGACTGGAGTATGACGGTCAGCGAACAGTCGACGCTCTTGTATACCGTCGATGGTGATCCGTCGACCTTCGCCGAGCGGGCGGCTGACACCGCTGGCATCGATTCGGTGGAACTGTCCGAAACGACACGGGGGCAGACGTACGTATTGGTCGTCATGCGACCGCTCGAGACGCCGCTGTTCGCTGCCGTCCAACGAGCAAGCACACAGGCGGGCCTTATCGTTCGCAAACCGATCATCTATCGTGATGGGACGATGTCGGCTCGCGTTGTCGGCGACGCCGAGCCACTCCAGCGCGCTCTTGACGCTGCTCCCGATGGCGTCGAGGTACAGATCGACGAAATTAGCCAACTCCAGGGCCATGCCAGTGATCCGGTAGTACAGTTGAGCGACAGACAGCGCGAGGCAGTCGCGGTTGCGCTCGAACTCGGCTACTATAATCAGCCTCGTGGGGCGACTCACGAAGACGTCGCCGCCGAACTCAACTGTGCGCCGTCGACAGTCAGTAATCATCTCCAGAAAGCAGAAGCGACCATCGTCCGCGGAGTGATAGATGAATTCGGGATCGATACGTAAGTTGTCTCGCATCGATGTGATTTCTGACTTGCACTCCCGGAGGCTGTCAGAGGCCTCTTCACAACGAGTTGGTGGCATCTCGATAAGTTCGTCGAGAAGCGTCTGATACGTCGTATTCTTCCGTATTTGAGGCAGAGCAAGACAATATGGGTGAAGTGTGTACCGTCGTTTCGAGAACTTCGAGGAGTAGCGAGCGACAGCTCGTCGGGCTAAGTGATACGCCTGCTCAACAAACCGGAGCAATCGTGACCGCGGGAGGGCCTGCATTCGGTCAAACTACTGTTCGATTCTGTAACTTTCTGAGGATTTCAACAGATCTACTTCGTCCGGCCTTCTAACTACCGAATTCGTGTAGCACTCGTCTCGAGTCCCTGCCCAACGCTGCCACAGGTCCATGCTTCACTTGAGGAGTGCTTTTCCAGGATACGGCTATTGATGATCTTCCTTTTGCACCACCCATTTATATTGTCGATAGAATAGACCGTTCCATGTCCTCCAAAATCAAAGACGTTGTCTTTAGTGAACCCTCCGGAAGGCTCCATGCGTTCGTAATGTTTGCTGGCGCATTAGTCATGTTGAGTATCTATATCTACTATGGTATTCTACTCGATGGATCCTCCCTCAGTTCGCTTATTATGGCCGTTGGATTCGCTCTCTCTGGATTCGCCGAGTCTCTTCCAACGGAACGCCGACAGATAGCAGGTGGATTGCGTGTCACCGCGATTCTCTGGCTACTCGGTCTACTCGGCCTCACCATCTTCGCTCCTGAAGTCATTCTTGGCCCTCGGTAGGGTGCGTGTTCGGTTCGCAGAGCACCTAGTGAGCCGACATCCCGGAGACGACGTTGAGGCAGTACACGCCGGCGATGATGAGACCGATACCCACGATCCCTGCGATATCGACCGGCTCGTCGAAGGCGACGACGCCGATAGCCGCGATAGCGACGATCCCGAGTGCGGCCCACGTTCCGTAGACGACACCGACCGGCAGATCCTCCAGCGCAAGCGAAAGGAAGTAAAACGCGGCACCGTACCCGACGAGGACGCCCAGACTCGGCAGCGGGCGTGAGAATCCCTGCGAGAGTTTGAGCGACGTCGTTCCGACGACCTCCGCGAGAATGGCCGTCCCGAGCACCACGTACGGGTTCATATACGGATGTCGACCGCCCGGTTCAGTAGTTGTTTCGACCACTGCGTCGACGCTCGGCGCTGCGCAGTGTGGTTTCCCGGCGGTCGTCCCACCACCGCCATCCCATCGTTCGTGTTCACACGTCCGGGTGCGGGTCGGAGGTCACTGTCTGTCCGCAGTGGATGTACGTCTTCGCCCGCTCGCTCCGGGCCAGTTCGGGATGAGCCGTCGCGGCGACGAACTGGACGGGCAGTCCCGCTCCAACGTACGGAACCCGGTGATCCTGAACGTGGAAGTGAAGGTGCGGTTCACTCGAATTTCCCGAATGGCCACAGCGGCCGATTGCTTGTCCTTGCTCGACGTGTTCTCCGGGGGTGACGCAGACGCTTCCCTTCTTGAGATGAGCGAGAAAGCTGTACTCGCCATCAGCGTGCTCGATGACGACGTAGTTGCCGGCCAGTCGGTACTGGAGCGGATCGATCCAGCCAGTCGTACGATGGTGGTCGCGATGACCGTCTTTTGCACGAACGACCGTGCCGTCAGCCGGGGCGAGGATCGGCTCGTCGAAGCAGTAAAACGAGTCGAGCCCGCCGCTGCCGTCGTGTGTCCGTCCGTCGTCATCCGTGATGACGAAATCGTGGGCGTATCGCTGTCGAACCGGGAACCACGAGTGGGAGTACCGTTTGTCTGGACTCCCGTTCACGACGGTCCACTCCCCATCGAACGGGAGCTGATACTCGACAGTGGATTCGTACGTCTCGGGGCGAGGAAGCTGGCCCCCGTGCCTGAAGAACGCCACGATAGCCCCCGCTACTTGGAAGATACCTCGAATCATAATATTCGGATGGACGAGGATCAGCAGGATCTGGAGTTTCTTGAGAGCCCCCGGTTCGTATGCCATCTCGATCCAGTGGCGCGGATCGTCGTCAGCGTAATATGACTCCGTCTCGGTTCGTTCTCCGGTCAGGCGGTGGTACAGGGAGCGAACACTATCTCGGAGCCCACTCAGTACGACGAGACCGGGCGGCACGAGGAAGAGCAAAAAGAAGAGGTAGAACAACTGGGCGAGTTCGAAGGCCTCGTGGACGAACTGCAGATACTCGAGAAAACCCAGGACGCCAAGCAGACCCAGCAGAAACGAACCCCGTTCTATCCGGTCCGTCAACGATTCGTCCACCGACGAATCGGCAGGGTGAGAGATAGAGGCAGTCATCGGTATCTGGTTTCGAAGCGGTATTTGTATAGCTTGGGCAGGTGCTGTCGACGAACGCTCGTGGGCCGATCACCATCATCTGGTGTGGTCGGCCGGAGTGTTCGTTCGCTCACAAAGACTCGTGGCTGGCGTGCTGTAGCGGTGAAGACGTTGTAAGTTACCCACGACTGAAGTCGTGGGCGTTCCTCCGCGAGGGGTTTCGGCCCACACTTCGTCCACCGTCGAGGGCGGGTTGTACGACGGCGGGCCGGGCACACGGAGGGGTTTCCTGCGTGGTGTTCCGACCCGTGGTCTGCGTCCGAAGCCGTCTCACACCGCTTTAATTATCGGTGGACTCCCCTCATTTCATCGCCGTGTAAGACGACGAGAGCGACGAGGCGTCATCCGTCCCCGATTTCAGGGCGTACCTACGGACGCCCCTCCACGGACGACACGTTTGGCCGACCGGGAGTGTAACTCACGGTACAGAACGCAGGAACATAACTCGAACGGTGGCGAAACCGGCCAATCGTCGCTCGTGGAACGTGTCGGGAGCGTCGGCTTCCTCCCACGGCTAAAGCCGTGGGCTTCCTCCTTGTATTCGTGTGAATACCGGGGTCACAACGAGGAGAGCAGGGAGAGGAGCTGAAAGGCTGCTCCGCCGAGAAGTACCAGTGCAAGGAAAATAGCAAACCATCGCCGACCGTTCCCCGGAATAGACGGAGCTTCTGAGGGATAGTACGACGAAAGCGGATTGTTGGGTTCTGGATCGCTATTACTCGTTGCGCAAAATCAGACAGTGTCCGATACAGTGAAACGAGACATAAGCGTCTGTTCGGATCCATGCCTTCCTTGCTAGCTGCTCGTCGCAGGGCACGAGTGTCTTTGTACTTCTGGAGAGTGAATGATTCTCACGAGCCACTTCATGATATCTCCGGTTACACCTAGTGGCAGAGTACTTCGATCAGTGGCTATCAGAGTGGCAGAAGACTCCTTCTTGTGCCAGAAAACGCCGGATTTACACTTCGCAGGCGGGGGGCTCAGGTCATTCCCCGAACGGTTCAAAGATGTCGACGTAGGCGGTCGTGAAGAGCCGTTGCACAAATTTCAGAGAATCCCTGTGATGAGTGCTATTGGTATCGAGACCAATAGTGTTATCGCATTGGCCTTCGAACCAATAGCTGAGGATGGGCTCGCTGACCGATGACGACCTCGATGGCGTAAGCGAGGGACAGAAGTACCCTGACGGGACTGTAGTCCGCGTGTTCTGCATGCGGACTGACCGCGACGCATACCCGTCTGGGTGGGCGTACAAGCTCCACTACGGTGCGACGGAGCCGGACCCGCCCCGCACGCTTGATGATGGGACGATTCGTCGGTATGATAACTCGCACGAGGACACAAAAGGGCACGAACTGCACGTCGCCCCTGACCCAAAACCAGAGATCATCGAGTTCCCCGGCATGGTCGAACTCTGGGAACGGTTTTGGAGCGAAATCCCGAAACCCGAACTCGAGGTCAAGTGAGGCCATCACCACGGTGATACCCATGAACGATTCCACCCCACCGCTGCATCCGATCGAACGCGAACAGCTTCGGACTGCGTCGACGCTCGTCGTGACAGTCAAATCGTCCGACGAGTTCCACGGCGATGTTACTGATGGCATCACGTCGCTCGAACAGGGTGATACGGTGGACGCTACGCCGACGCTCTCATTTACCAGCTACGACGACCTCATGGAGACGCTGACGCCGCGTGTCCTCGAACTCATTGAGGCCATTCGTCGGGACGAACCATCCAGCATCAACGAGGCTGCCCGGGTCGTTGATCGAGACGTAAAGAACGTCCACGAGGAACTCAGTCGGCTTGCCCAACTGGGCATCATCTTCTTCGAAGAAGATGGTCAGAGCAAGCGCCCCGTCGTCTGGTTCGACGAACTCGTCATCAACCTCCCGTTCGATCCCGACGCTGGAGACACAGCGGCTGCAGCACCGTAGGGGCACACATGCTGTTCGATGACGTAAGGTGTTCAGGGTACCTCGGAACAGACGCACTGATGTGTCGCCTGTGCGAAGTCCCGGATCGAGCGGTAGAGTTCTTCTGCGAGCATGAGCATGGCCTCCGCTTGGGCGACTGTGGCAACTGTGTCCCGTTGACATCCTCCCCGCGCTAAAGCGCGAGGATTCCTCCGTTGGGGGTTCGGCTATCGACCCACGGAGGCAACTTGCGGGTTTGTGCGCACTTCTTTGGGACGTTCGTGAGGGTGTGGTTTCCCCGACCAATCGTGGTCGTCCCACTCGAATCGCACGGGCCGTGCCATCGGCCTGACTTCCGTATCGCTGTTTTCTCGAAGGAACGTCTCTGACGCCGTGAGGTCGGCGTTTCCCTCGAATCCGCATGGACACGTTAGCGTATCTCCGTGGCGAACCGTCTCCTCGTGGTCGCCACACTCGGGACACGTCTGACTCGTCCACGCTTCTGACTCGGGGTCGAGGGAGATACCGTGTTCCTCACAGACGCACGCGAGACGGTGGATGAACTTCTTGAACGCCCAGAAGTTATGCGTCTTCTCGTTCACCCTGACCGACCAGTGCGTTTCCAGCACGTCGGTCAAGTCACCCACGTACACCGTCGCCACGCCCTCGTCGTACAGCCGTTCAACGAGGTCGCGCACCAGCGCGTTCTGTGCGTGGTCACGGCGCTTCGTCCGCTGTCGGTACAGCCGTCGAATCCGCTTGGAACTGTAGCGTCCCTCTCGGAGTTCCGACTGGAGACGGGCGATTTCGTCGGTCGTCTCGCGGAACCGCCCGAACAACTCCCGACCGTCGTAGAGATACTGGGAACCAGTGGTCGTGGAACAGGCGACGAGATTGTTTGCGCCAACGTCAAGGGCGGCTTCTTCGGAAGCCAGTGGTGAATCCAGTCGAGAATCAGGGACGGTGACTGGTTGGAAAGCCCTGAACGTGTCGCTCATCTCGTCGTACTCAAGTTCCAGACGGCCCTGTTCGCCGTCCCATTTCGGGTTGCCTCGGACTTCGAGGCGGAGTCGTTCGTGGTAGCCGAGTCCGTATTCGTCTTTCAGGTCCTGCCCGACAGGGATTTCCAGACGGCTACGCTTGCCCCACCGAATCGTGTACTGGTTGTTTCGGATGTAGGTACGGAGTTCGCGTCCGTCCTCCTCGTTGCCCCAGTACGACGGCGGGTTGGCGTACTCACCTTTCTCTTTGAGGGCGAAGAACGACCGCCACGCTTCGCTGTTCTTGCGCGTGACCTGTTGGACGGTCGCGCTTCCGACGACGCCGTTGTACTGTCCACGGTACTCGGAGGTGTCCCACACGTCGCCGTCACCGAAGTAGTTCTGACGGCGTTCGTAGGTCAGTTCATTCCACAGGGAGGCGGAGGCGTCGAGTAGCCGTAGAAGGCACTCTTTGTCGTTCTCGGTCTGTGGAACGACCTCGAAGGTGTTGACGCGCTTCATTCGTCGCCACCTTCCTGTTCAGCGATGTACTGTTCGACAGCGCCCTTCGAGGCGCTTCCCGCCGTACCGACGTAGTACGAGCGAGTCCACTTCACGCGGTCGTCGTATCGCTGATTGTACTTCCGCGCGGAGATTCCCTTCACCCAGTTGACGATGAGGGACGGGGCGTTCCTCGGGGGACTCCCGATGAGCAGGTGTACGTGGGCGGGCATGACCTCGGACTCGGCCAGTTCGAGGTCTTTGTCCACACAGATTTCCGCAAAGATGGCTTCGAGACGTTCCTTCGTCTTCCCCGTCAGGTGCGAACGCCGATACTTCGGCACGAATACTATGTGGTAGTAGAGTTCGTATTTCGCGTGACGGGTACTCTTCACCATCTATGCATACTATTGTGGTAATACGACTTAAAGATCGCGTTGGAACCCCGTCTATGCCATCGTTGGCGGTTGAATACTGTTGGTCGGCTTCATCCCCGCCCTGAAGGGCGAGGCTTTCGCCTCGAATTTTCCGTAATAAGCGGCGGACCGGTTCGTACGCCAGAGATCGATGAGCTGCTCCATCGTGTCCGCCGAGTAGAGAGTCAGCTCTGCTCCACGTTCGAAGACGGTTTCATGATCCTGGAAATCGTCGACGGTATCCGTCGTCTTGGCCAGTGCATAGTATTGGATCGTCCGTTCGATCGCTCCGAACGAGAGTTCGACCACGCTGGTGTAGTAGCCGTTATTGGCCTGAAGCACCCGGCAGGCATCCAGCAGCCGACATGCCTTGCGAAGTTGCGTGACGGCCGGTGTCGTCGGATCGAGATGCGTCTCACGGTCCTGACCGCGTGTATCGCGAAACGCGTGGGCGGCTTCTTCCAGCGCTCCTCGGACAGCGGCGTCATCAGGCATTATGAAGCACCTCCTGCTTGCGCTTCTGGAGCGCCTCGGAGTCCCGGAGAGTGAGCCCGGATGCGAAGACATCGTGGAGTCGGTCACTGTAGTCGATAGCCGTTTCGATCGATTCGACGAGAATCTGGAACTCGTACCGGTCGCCGTCGAACCGTTCGCTCCCAAGAGCGTTCGCGATATCGTGGGCTTGCCGTTGATTCGTCGCTCTGTCGTCCGTTACGAGCACCCAGAGATCGATGTCGCTCCGGCGATCCGCCTCGCCGCGTGCCACACTACCGAACACCATGACCCCGCACACATCCTCGATATCCTCCTCGATCCGGGTGAGCGCAGCACGGACGGGCGGCTGAAACTCCGGCTGCGGGATCTGCAGGATAGGGTCGTCCGGTTTCGAAAGCCGAGCCCGGTTGATGCCGACAAGCCGCTTGTTCCCCTCGTGTCGAGCTGTCACGAGTCCGTTCGCTTCTAGGACGTCCACTGCCTTGGAGACACTCCGTGTATTCGCATCCGTCGCTCTAGAGAGCTCGCGGATAGTGAACTCCGAGTACGGATTGTCTACGAGGACGCTGAGGAGCGGATCGGTGACGCCGTATCGATACAGCGAAGACTCTACAGCCGGCACCGGAATGGCGAGCGAATTCGTGCGGTCGGTCAGTTTGGACCCGGTCGGTGAAGTGACACCCGAATCGCTCCCCTGTGCCGAATCTTGGGTATTCTCGCTCTTCATGAGTACTAGTGGTCTCTACTAGAACAAAAACCTGGCTGAACGATCACCGCAGAGTGAGGAGTCGATGTGTCTTCGAAGAACCGTTGGACGAATGCCGCGGATCAGGGCCGTTCCCCGTGAGCCGGTCGGCCGAGGATCCGCTCTCTCGAACTCGGATCGGACAGCTGGCCGGCTGGTCAGTCGAGCGACGGGTTCAGATGAGTTACGGTCGTCCGCTGGCCCGCCCCGCGCGTCGGGCCGCCCTCCGCCTGCTCACGGCGCCTGGCTCGCGTGCGGTCGGTGAGGTCGTAGAGGCTGCAAACGTCTCTGCAGTGACTGTCAAACCCGGAACGACGCGCCGGACGCTGTCGTAGATTACCCCGGCCATTCGGGAAGTGCCGGCTTCTCATCCACCCACTGGATCGTCTCCAGTGCGGATGGGAGCTGCTGAAGCCGTTCATCGAGGACTGAGAGTGGATGTGCATCGAGAAATGCCGCCTCATACCGAGCGAGCGGCGTGTCTTCGAAATCGAGCTGGATGTGGCAGGGACCAAGGTTCTGGTGGCCGGCGTCCTGATGGAATCCAAGCATGAGGTTCCGCGCCGGTTCGATCCAGTTGATACGATAGTATTCATGCTCGACACCCGCTGGGTACCAAAATCGAAGTTCTAGCCGAGCGCTATCGACCGCGTAGGAGCTGCCGAGGAACGTCACCGTATCGACATCAGCAATCACGTAGCGAGGGCGACGACGAGACGGACGATAGCGCACCTCCTCACAGCCGGCATGGTTCGTCAATCGGTCGTGGACGGCCCGGAGGAGCGTGCGTTGCGTGTAGCGATCGCGGCCAGCAAGGAACATCATAGAGCGGGCGAAAAGGTGGTCAGCTCGTGGCGTGGTCGGGGGCGCCCGTCATATACTCACGAGCGGATTCGACGTCCGCGTAGAGCGCCAGGGCGTGTTTGATGAGTTGCCGATCCTCTTCGTTTTCGCGCCAGAACGCGATCACGTCGCGCCGTTCACGAAGCTCGGCACTCGACAGGTCGCCGTCGGCGAGCGACTGTTCGAGGTCCTCCCAGGTCTCGACATCGTACGTCTCCTTCCACGCTTCGATTTCCCCGGTGATCGCCGCTAGTTCGTCGCGAAGCGCATCGCGTGAGTTCTCCTCGATGAGCGATCGGATTTCGTCGAAGAGCAACCGGGTATAGTCCGGCTCATAGAGCGTCGTGTCGCCGACCCCAACGCGACGCACCCGTCCCTGCTCGACGAGGGCGTGGAGTTCCTCGTTCGTCGTACTCCACGCCGTGTCCGCCTGGTTACTGATCCAGTTGACCGAGCGGGGTTCCCGAAGGGTTTCGGCTACGGCCCGGATGCGCTCGCGTGCGCTCATCGACTCGGTCCACGACCGGACACCGTCTTGCGAGGACTCGGACATCTTGATCACCTCTCACGATAGTGTTCGCGTTTTACTCTCAAATATCTTTGTGCGTTCTAGAATAGTCTAGACTTTAGCAGGGACACTCGGAGATGGGAGCGAATGCGTCCGGTGAATCCCCCTCGCTTCCGCTCGGAGTTCGGCTTCTTCACCCAGGTCTCCCGCTGATTCCGTCGAGACGGAGAGGGGTACGACGATGAAACCCCCCGGCCACTCGGTGCTGAGCTAGGGCACCTCGAAGGAGCCTACACGTCTGCGTCCGCTGTAGTCCCGTGAGCCCGCAATATACTCGGCACGAAGAGCCGTGAGCTTGAGAGACAGAGTCTCCCGGCGATCGAGGCGACCTCGCCCTTTCTGAGTCCGCCAGGAGGTGGATGATTCGCCGAGCATCGATGTCGGGGTGGACGGTGTGTCTCTATGGCCCGCCCCGCGCGTCGGGCCGCCCTCCGCCTGCTCACGGCTCGCCTGTGGCCTCCGTGCGGTCGGCCACGCCGTCGCCGTTCGCGGACTCGCGGTTCACGCCGGTCACCGCTCGCATCGAGGCGCTCCCTGCTCGCGGTTCCCTGCGGTCACCGCTCGTCTGTGGCCTCCCTGCGGTCGGCCACGCTGGTCGCGCCTCGCAACGCTCGCGACTGACCATTCCGGGCGTGCGGCTCGCTCCTGCCGTCGCTCGCCGTTCCGGGCTGAAGTGCATGTGCCCTCGACGCCAGCGGGTATCCCTGCCGATCGTGCCCCTTGCGGGCGTTCACGTTCTAACGTTGGGTGCCACCTGGGCTATTCCATACAAAGATCGGGAGACGACGTGACGATACAAGGTGCAGGCGCTCGGCTTCCTCCCGGCTGAAGTTAGGCCATCCTCCGGGGACTCCGCCCCGTCATGCACGGCCAGGTTGACATCACGGTGTCGGGCACGCCTCCCGGGGACATCGGCGAGTGGACGCCGCACGTCGTCGACGAAGACGATCGGGACTGAGATCGCGCGATCCCCACCTGCGCTTTTATATGACTCACGAACTTGTTTTCGAGTAATGCGAATCGCCGAGTCGACCACTCTCGGCCCCTCCCTCGATCTCGACGCCCTCCAGGCTGTCCTCTGGGAGCATCCGGTCCAGCTCGCGATTCTCTTCGGCTCTCACGTCACCGACACGACCCACGCCACGAGCGACATCGATCTCGCGGTCGAGTTCGACGAGCATCGGCCTTCCGACCCGAGCTACAACGACGTCTTCCTCGGCCTGAGCGCTGACCTCAGTGTCGCGCTCGAGACGGATGATGTGGATCTCGTTGACCTCCACACGGTTGCCCCACCGCTCGCAGCGGCCATCTTCGAGAACGGCGTCCTCTTGGTCGGGACGGAGGAGCACGCCACCGAGCTGCGTCGCCAACTCACGACGTCCGGGAACGACCAGCAATCACCCCGCGACCGGCTGGATACGGCCCTGGAGAGAATCGACCACCATCTCGGCGACGACGATACTGGTGTCCCAGCCGCGGGCGAGGCCGAGGACGACGGATGAGTAACGCGGCACCGCCGGCGGATCGCCTCAACCGGATTCTAACCGCTGTCGAAACCATCGAGGAGAGTCTCGGCATCCTCGCCCGCAAGCAACAGGTCAGTCGGCCGCGTTAGGACTATCAGTCTACCAGTACTATACGACGTTATGGCTCCCGAGGAGGGATCTACTGACCTCGCGTCCGACATCGAGGACATCCGGAGGTATCTGCGCGACCAGCCGCTCGAATTCGCGCTCCTGTTCGGCTCGCAGGTCACGGGGACGGCCACTGATCGGAGTGACGTCGACTTGGTCGTAAAGCTCTCGGATGATCTAGAACCCGACGAGCGATTTCAGCGACGAAATCGTATCGCCGGTGAACTGATGGCCCTGCTCGGTCGCGACGACGTCGACGTGAGCGAGCTCGACCATCTCCCGACGGAGATTGCCCACTCGGCCCTCCAAGAGGGTGTACTCCTCGTCGGTGACGAGGAGACTGTCGCGGACTACAGACAGCAGGTCGCCAAGGCGTACGAACAGACGGCGACCGACCGGAAGCGAGATCGGGACGCATTGCTGCGGCGGCTCGAGCAGGGCACGTATGGTCGATGACGAGGTGGTGATACGGAAGCTTGAGGCCATCGAGCGGTATCTTCGACACCTTCGAGACGAACAGCAGATCGACGAGGCTGCGTACCTCGACAACGATCGAACGCAACGCGTTGTCGAACGCCTGTTTAACAACCTGATCAACACGTGTATCGATCTCGCAGCTCACATCAGAGCTGCAGAGGAGCTCCCAGACACAGGGAGTGCAGCAGGGGATATGCAGACGCTGGTTGAGGCCGGTATCCTCCCGGAGCCGCTCGGCGAGCAGATGATCGAAATGACCGGCTTTCGAAACCCGCTCACGCATGATTATGAGGCGGTCCGTCAGCCAGAGGTGTATCGCCAGCTACAGGATCTCGATCGGTTTGAACGCTTCGCGGAAGCTATCTTTCATCAAGGAGAGAATCCCGCCGTGTACGGCGGGCGTGAATCCGACACGCACACGTATGCTGTCTGGGGAGTGAGTCAGTATCACCGACACAAAAGAACTGAGATACCTCCGAGTCACCGGGGCAGAACCACCCGAACCCACCGGCGGATAGGAGTAACGGGGGCGTGGCACTCCCATCGACACGTCGGGTCGGAAACGTACGTTCCCAACCCAGCGGTGCGGGGCCGTGGGAAGCCTCGTCGTGTACGGCGAGGAGGATGTCACCGTGGAGTACTACGAAGACGAGTTGAGATAGTATCGGTATCCGGGCTCTCGGCCAGAATACACAGGACGCTCCGGCCATACCATCGTTCACATGACCCAGGGGGAAGTCCACGGCTTTAACCGTAGGACGAATCCGACTTCGTTCGCGAACTCGATGAGTATCCCGTCGAACGAGACGTATTGCCGACTACCCTCTGTCTACTAACGGAGGAGAGAGTTTGAGCACGCTATTTATACCCTGTAGCACGATGGTACTACAATGAACTACGCGAGTGTGAGCGTCAGGTTCCCGGTCGACCTCGACACCGAGATCGAGCGATTCCTCGATGAAACGGGGATCTACACGAACAAGAGCGAGTTCATCAAGGAAGCCTGCCGTGCCCATCTCCGCAAGCTCAACAACGACACAGCAATCGCCGCGCTTCGGCTCGAGCAGCTCCTCGCGCAGGCTGAACAGCGCCGCGCGCCCGATAGCGAGATCAACGCCGGGCTCGCGGCGCTCGGCGGGAACGTCGATGCAGACGACCTCGAACGAGCCGTCGAAGAGGCACGGGAGGAAACGTCCGAGCAGGTGTACGGATCCGACGCGTGACGATCCTCGAATATGGATGGGGGTGCGGGTCGTTCACCCAGTTGGAGCCAGCCGCACTCACGCCCTGGGATCTCCATCGGACTCGTTCTCTGATGGGCTGTCTTGCTACGACCGTCCCCTCGGCATCGTGTGAGTAAATGACATTGGCCCCACATATTGAAATCGGCAGCGGTACTCGGTATCGGTATGGAATGCCCTGCGTGTGGCGGTCCGGTCACGATGGAAGTGGGGCCGGACCAGCCACTCTCGGCATCAGTGGCGGATGCACTGCTCGCCGCCGCCGAAGACGAGTCGATCTTCGTCGCCAGAGATTGCTGGGCGTGTGGGTGGAGCGAAGAACGGTCAGTGATCATCGATTCTATCGAGACAACCGAAGGTGATTCCCAGGCGGTCGAGCGAGCCGCGCTTCTCGACGAGATCATGAGTGAGGCCGAGGCGATCGACGAGCTCGCGACGCTCGAGGATGCCCTCACAGCGGTTCGCCGTCAGCGGCGTCTCGAAACTGCTGGGTCTGACTCGCCTGAGGATGTCGACGGGGAGTAGGGACGACTCGTGACCGATACCGACGCTCTCTACGATGTTCGAGAACGGACGGGGGAGCCAGTCCACGCGTCGGTTGACGACGTCATCGCACTCGTGTTCGAGCGAGCACAGGAGCCACGTGCGGACCACCAGGACGCCCATCTCGACGAGGCGATGGCAGCGATTGTCGATCAGTATGGAGCGGAGATCGTCCGAACCGTTATCCGCCGTATTCTCGTCGAGCACTACCCGTTTCGGACAGCCACGGTCGGCCTCAATATGCGCAACATCGATGGCGTGCGTATCGGAACGACGGCCGGCTGGTTCCTGCGAGAGTTGAACGCGGAGCAAACCAGCTGAGCCCTCACACCTGAAAGCCCTCGGCCGTTCACGGGCGGTGACCGCCCGTGAGCTCGGGAGAGCAAGAGTGGTCAGCGCAACGTTTGAATGACGTCGAGACGACACGCGTTGAGTCGCTTGAAAGCCCTCGGGCGCTCGACTCCCGCGGCTCGCCGCGGTCCTCGTCGCTCACGTCGTTCGCTCCTGCGGTCCTTACATCGCCGGGGTTCGTCGAGCGCCTTCGCCCTTTCAGTCCGCCAGGAGCGTGGCTGATTCGTCCAGCGTCGATGTTGGGTTGGACGGTGTGTCTCTCCGGCCCACCCCGCGCGTCGGGCCGCCCTCCGCGCGCTTACGGCTCCTGGCTCGCGGTTCCCTGCGGTCACCGCTCGCCCGTGGCCTCCCTCGGTCGGCCACGCCGTCGCCGTTCGCGCTGTCGCTCGCGACCGACCATTCCGGGCTGCCTGCCTGCGGTCGCGGGCGGGCTGCCGGGCTGAAGTGCATGTGCCCTCGACGCCAGCGGGTAAGCGCCGGGGGTTGCGCGGCGTGGCTGCTCACCCCGCGACGCTTACTCCGCTGGCCGCTCGCTCCGGGCGGCCGCTTCCCGCGCGGGGCTGGATGTCTCACCTGTCGGTGGCGCGCGCCGCTCGCGCCCGAGGGCGCTCGCGAAGGCGCGAGACGGCGCGCGCAGAGTCAGTCGGTGCAGTGGCGCTGGTAGCCACGGCTGAGGACCGTGGTCGTCGGAGAAAGGCGCCGAGGAAGCGCCTTCGGTCTGAGTAGACCAATGATAGCTAGAGACATCTTCGCTGATGAAGGTTCGGATGGATCGAGCGGAAACGAACGGTTCGACGCGCGGAACGTGGCCTGGCGGCCGACCTGTCCCGAGTGCGATGGACGGGTAGTTTCGGAGGACTGTGAGGCGGTGTGTGCCGACTGCGGGCTGGTCGTGACGATCGATGCGCTGGAGCGGAAGCCAGGGCTGAAAGCCCATGCGCCCGATTCGACGGATCGAAAGGGCGAGTGGGCGGTCGAACCCACCACGGAGCTGCGGGTCGACAAGGGCCTCCATACGACGTTCTTCCTCAACACCGACGGGAAGGGCAACGCGCTCTCCTCGAAGCAGAGAGAGCGGATGGGGCGGCTCAGAAGGCGGCACAAGCGCTTCCAGATGGACTCCAAGCGTGACAACCGGCTGAACGAGGGCTTCCGTGATATCGGGATGATCGGGGCGAATCTCAGTATCCCCGAACACGTCCAGACGGATGCCTCGCGGTACCTCGAAGCGGCCAAGGAGGCGCGGCTTCCGGGCGGGCGGATGGCCTGGGAGTCGCTGGCCGCGGGGGCGGTGTTGCTGGCAGCGCGCCGAGCGAGCATTGATCGGACGCCGACCGAGATCGCAGAGTATGCGAAGGCCCCCGAAGAGCGGGTGTGTGCGGCCGCCCGGAAGATCCGCCTCCAGACGGATGTGGATGCACCCCCAGTCAGAGACCGGGCGGTCGACCAGGTGGTCGCGGCGCTCGACGATGCGGTGGACGTCGGGACCGGTATCGAACTGGTCCGGATCGCGGATCGGCTGATGCGGGTGGCCGATTCGGAGCCGATCGGACCGGGGACGTCGCGGATGAGCGTGGCCGGAGCGGCCGTCTACGCGGCTGATCGGCTGACCGATGGGAAATCGGTGACGCAGGGTGAGGTCGCGGTGGCCGTCGAACGGACGCTCCCGACGACGAAAGGACGGGTCGCGCGGTACTCCCGAAAGCTGTACGACGCGGCCGAGCGGCGGTTGAAGACGACGACTGAGGTGGCCGAGCTGGTCGCGGCGGACTGAAGCGGTCGTCCTCTTTCTTTTTTGACCCCCACCCACCAGCCACCGCCCCACCCTCCGCTCCGTGCTCGCTAGCGCTGCGCGCGCAGCCACGACCGTGATGCAAGACGGTCTCATGCGGTGTTTCAGTGGCAGACGGAGCGAACACGGCGAAAGGTACCGATGGATGCTGTCGGTCAATCCAATCGCTGATAGCGTGAGTTGGAGCGAGTACTTAGCCGCAGGACAGTAGCGCACGTATCCAGAATCCGTCCAAGAGAGTAATGTGGACTCCGGGTGCTCGATGATTTTCTCTATCCGCCCCCGAAATCGAGGTAGTTACGCGACTAGGTGGTGCAGGATGTCCTGTCGGTGCTCATTGAGGGGCCTGCGGGTATGCTACGCCGAGTCGTGCTCGCCGCCCGGCCTATCAAAAGTAGAAATCTAGTTTTCAGAAATTACGATTTCAGAAATCGGAAGTTCTAATCGCTGGGGCACGCTACGCGCTGTATGGCCCGGTTCGTTGATCGAGAGACCGAACTCGACCGACTCACGGACTGTTACGAGTCCGACACGGCGGATTTCGTCGTCATTTATGGCCGCCGTCGTCTCGGGAAGAGCGAACTCGTTCGCCAGTCGATCGCTGATCGCGACGACGCCGTCTACTACCAGGCAGTCGAATCGACCGCGCAGAACCAACTCGAGCAATTCGTCGAGACCGCCACAGCGCAGTTTCCATCGACACAGACCGTCAGACGCGACTGGGAGGTTCTTCTCCAGGCGCTCGGTGAGCAGGATGCTGTCGTGGTCGTTGACGAGTTCCCCTTTCTTATCGAGGAGGACGAGTCGCTCACCTCCCGGATTCAGCGCGTCTGGGATCTGCATCTAGAGGCGACCGGGATGACGCTCGTTCTCGTCGGCTCCTCGATCAGTGTCATGGAGGACAAGGTCCTCTCCGGAGGCGCGCCGTTGTACGGTCGGCGAACCGCGACGATCGACCTCGAACCACTCACGACCGCTGACGCACGCCAGTTCTTCCCCGCGTATGATGCTGAAACTGCCGTCATGGCCTGGTCGATCTATGGTGGTACGCCCTTCTATCTCCAGACGATCGATCCCGAAGAGTCGCTCGGGAGGAACGTCCAGCAGTCGATTCTCTCGGAACGGGGGCTGTTGTATTCCGAGCCCGAGTTCCTGCTTCGAACCGACCTCCGCCAGCCGAACACGTACTTCAGCATTCTTCGCGCGCTCGCCCATGGCCGGCGAACCCCGAACGAGATCGCGGGTATGGCTGGTGTCGAATCACAGTCGCTCAGCTCGTACCTCCAGAAGCTCCGGCGGCTGCGCCTCGTCGAACGACATATTCCGGTCACGGAGTCGGCGACTGCCTCGAAACGGGGGCGATATCGGATCGCTGCCCCGCTGTTCCGCTTCTGGTTTCGGTTCGTCTACGGAAACCAGGACCAGCTCCGTCTGCTTGGCGATGATGCCTATGAGGAACTGGTCGCGCCCGAGCTCGCCGATTACGTGAGTCCGTTGTTCGAGCGTCTCTGCCAACAGTCGCTCCCGACCCTTGTCGATCGACGATTCCGCGCGGTCGGGCAATGGTGGTTCAAAGAGCACGAACTGGACGTGCTCGGTCTCACTGACGAGGGGCTCGTGGCTGGTGAGTGTAAGTTCACGTCAACACCCGTGAGTGAGGGCGTGCTCTCGGATCTCGAGGGAACCGCAACAGAGGTTCAGTGGTCGGATATGCCAGAGGCTCCGGACAACGTGTACGTCTTGTTCAGCAGATCCGGGTTTTCCGAGGATCTCAAGCGCACCGCGGATTCACGTGAGGATGTCCATCTCTTCGGAATATCCGATCTCGTCTCAAACGGATAGACCCGATTTACTGGCGAGCAGGACGAGGATATCACCGGTCGCTGTAAACCGAAAGAGCCGATCGCTCGGTATGGGTAGTGGGAGTGTGGATTCCATCCCGTTCTGCTGTTCGCTGAGCGCTACCGTGGTTGCTCTGAGCTACCGATATGCTCGTACATTGGGGTCAGGCACCCGCTCGGTTCACTGTTGATATCCTCCTTGCGCTGAAGCGCGAGGGGTCCCGACGTGCCCAGTCATAATGGTTTCTGGTACGTGCTGAATCTCGGCCAGAGGAGATTAAGGGACCCGACCGCGAACACCGGTACTGAGTCGTCGCAGGTCATGAACATCACGGAGGACGCCATTCGAGACCTCTGTACCGACGCCGTCTACGAGCGCGGGGAGACCTATCTGGCGGAGGGGCGGATCCAGCAACTGTCTCGCTTCGACGACACGATCACAGCTGTCGTCAGCGGGAGTCGGGACTACGACATGACGCTCGATCTCTCGGCGGAGGGGTTCGACCCGCAGTGCGGTTGCCCGTACGACGGACCGGGCGCCTGCAAGCACGTCGTCGCGGTGCTGTTACGACTCGCAGACGGGCTCCCGGCCGACGAGAGCGAGCGGATCGACACAGTACTCGAACGCGCCGGGGACGACGAACTCAGGGCGTTCTTCCGTGAGAAACTGCGAACGGACCCGTCGCTGTGCGACCGCTTGCTCGCTCGATTCGGCGAACCGACGACCCGCTCGGTCGATGAACTCCGTGCGAAGATCGACCGGCTGTTCGAGGAGACGAATCCGGACTACGCCGTCGTCTTCGAGCCCATCGACTTCTCGGAGTTCTTCGATCTCGCCGAAGAACACCGGGCACGGGACGAGTATCGGTCGGCAGCGACGGTGTACCGCGCACTTGTGGAAGGCCTCGACGACAACATGGACCTCGTCGATGGCGCGTACGATCACTTCGCGCAGGCGTTTCAGCGAGCGCTCGACGGCTACGTCGACTGCGTGGTGGCTGGCGAGTTCGGGGTAGGAGAGACCGCCGAGCACGTGCGGTTCCTCGAAGAACGAGCGGTGTCGGGAACCGACTACCTCCGAGAGCGGTTCGTGCGGGCCGCGGACGAGCTTCGAGAACGAACTGACACCGATCCCGAAACATGGTGCTGTGGATGACCGTATTCGAGAACATCGTCTGCTCGGACATCGTCTTCATCCTGCGGCTGTGCTTTGTGCAGCCCTGCGCTCGACCTGTCGCGGGATAGTGTCATGTGCGAAGCCGGATTTGTCGTCATCCTCGGCGGCGACTTTGAGGATCTCCGCGGCCATCGGTACCAAGATTTGGATTCGGGTTCTCGTCCCTAGCGAGAACGAACCGATACGCGAAACCCAGTCCGTTGTATCGACCATACCGTAGACTGGAGTGCGGGGCTGGAGGCCCCGACGAGAGGCAGTCTCACGGGAGCTCGTGTGAATATATTACTCCCAAGAGTAATATGCTTAGCCGAACAAGCTCGAGTATGACTGATGTTCCGGCCGACGTGAACGAGCGCGTCACCGAGGAGTGGAAGGCAGACACCACTCCAGGCGAGCGCGTCCGCACCGTGATGAAGCGGACGTACGACCCGCAGTCAGTTGCCACTATCGCCGAGCGGGCGCTGACGTCCGAGACGACCGCCCGCAAGCACCTCGGCGTCCTCGCCGAGGACGGGTTCGTCGAGGCCGTCTCCCGGCCGGACGAGCGAGGGACGTGGTACAAACGCGCCCCACGGTCGGTCGTCCTCGAGCGGGCCCAGCAGATCCTCGACTCGATGGACATCGAGACGTTGTCGACGCGTATCGCGGAGTTGCGCGAGACCGTCCGCGAGTTCGAGGAGCGAACGGGGGCCGAGTCGCCCACCGCAGCGACCGTCGCCGATGCGGAGTTGGACCCGGAGGCGGTGACGGAGTGGCAGACGGCGCGTCGGAACCTGAAGCTCGCGCGGGCCGCCCTCGCGCTCGCGGACGCCGAGGAGACCATCGGGGAGGACGCTCGATCGGGTGAACCCGCTGGACTGCTCGGTTGACGCGATGCAGGATGAATTTCACTCGCTTCGTGGCGCAATTGATGCCGGCGCACTCCACGACTTCCGAACCGAGTTCGAACGCCTCGAACCGCTCGCGAGCGGCTCACTGGACGACCCGTTGAACCCCGGTGAACTGCGGCTCCATCTCGAGGACGGCATCGGCGAGGCTTCGACGGCGACCTTCACCGTCCGGTGGTCGGTACAGGACGACTACAACGTCCATTACAGCGACGACACAGGCCGGAATCTGCGCTGGGACGTGCATCCGCACGACTACACCGTCTCTGCCGGTGACGCCCACTACCACCCGCCGCCGAACGCGTCCAGCAACGACGAAGATGTCGACGCGTCCTGTATCACCGTCCGGGAGCTCGTACTCGTTGCCCGTGCCGTCCATCAGTTGTGGCGGGCCGGGTACGACAGTGGGACTGTCGACCTGCTCAACGACGCGATCAACCCACCGTGACATCCTCCCCGTCCTGAACGGGGTGGAAGCCTTGACACCCTCCACCCCTGAAGGGGTGGGCTTCCACTCGCTACGTGTCACGATCCCGGACGAACGGGGCACACAGACCCACCAGGAGAACTCGTACATCCAGTTCCTCCCTCCCTCCGACGAGGGAAATCGCCGGAGCAAACGGGCCGACGTTCCGATTCCTTTCGACTATGCGTACGAATTCACGATGTCGTCCGGGTGGGGATCAGAGATAGGCGTCGATCTCGGTAAGATCGAACAGCGACCAGTTGTCGCCTAACTCGTCGACGAGCCCGTCAACGAATCCGCTCTTCGAGAACAACGCGAACGCCTCGTCCCGCGTGCTCGGCCCCCATCGAACACGCTCGGCCTTGTCGCGTAGTTGTGCGGCGAGGGAGTGACCGACGGGTTCAGTCGTCCATTTACATTCCGCGAGCAGAATCCGGTCGGCATCCGGAGCGAGCCCGACGATGTCGATTTCGTCTTCTCCATACCACCACCGCCCGACTGCGGAGTACGGGCCGAGGCCGTCACGCCGAATCGCTTCCCATACGACCTCCCGGCATACGTCCTCGAACGTTACTGCGACGTGGTCGGGGAGATCAGCTTCGATCAGCCCGTCGTAGACGACTTCGGGAGCCTCCTCGATACTGGAACGGTTCGGCTCGATGAACCGAAACCAGAAGCGGAGGAACTCGTCGGCGACCCGATACCGCGACCGCTTCGACTGCTTCGCTGACGCTGTCACGGGGACATCACGATCGATGAGGCGCAGGCGACGGAGCGTCTGGAGATACTTCGACAGCGGTCCGGGATCTACGCCGGTCGCACCGGCGATCTCGTTGGGGGTCGTATGTCCCGTTGCGACTGCCTCGAGGATACTCATGTACCGGGCCGGGCTGCGGAGTTCGGTTCGGAGCAGGAACTCGGGTTCGTTGTAGAGCACGGCTGTCGGGGAGAGGATCCGTGTCCGGATGTTCTCACCGAGGGATCGGTCGTAGTCGAAGAGGGTGAGATACATCGGTGTCCCTCCAGTAACGGCAAACGACCGGATCGCATCCTCGATATCGTACGTGACGACGTCACGGGCTTGCTGGAACGAAAACGGCTGGAGATCGACCTGTCCCGTGCGACGACCGTAAAGCGGACTCTCGTGGCCGAGTACTTCGGACTCCATCGTGCTCACGCTCGATCCACACAGGACGAGCATCGATTCCGTGTCCTAGAGCTGTTCATCGACGAACGACTGGATATAGGACGGGAGTGAATCGTTCTCCTCGATGAGGTATGGGAACTCGTCGATGACGACGAGCTGTTCGGTGGCGAGTTTCTCGCAGACGTAGTCGGACGCCTCATTCCACCCATCGATGCGGGGGACGCGGTCATCGAAGTGATCAGCAATCTTCTCGAACTCAAGGAGAGTGAGAGTGTCCTCCGTAAGTCAGTCACCGCTGACGACAGTAGCGCACTGGCCTCGGTAGGTCGCTAAATGACGAGGGCCCGATGTTGAGTATTGTGGACGAATACGCCACAGAGTTAATTGACGAACGACCTGAATTAACCCCGTGACATCGAACATTCTCCCTCGCCGACTTGATGAATTGAGCCGGCAATTGGCTCGCCTCCCGGAGACCAAAGAACCTCCACCGACAACGCTGCAGGTCCTCGGACGGAGTCGCCGAGAAGGTGACTGGCAACGGCTTCTCGCATATTTCCTCACCCCGGAAGCGCCACACGGTCTCAACCATAGCGTGACGGAGCAGTTTCTGCAGGGACTCAGCAGTCGTGATGATGTCGAATTCGAGTTTTCACGTTTCGATCTCGAAGACGTAGAGATCGCGACTGAAGTTCCGACTTCGCGCGGACGACTCGATGTCGTGATGTGGTGCGAGGATGAGTGGTTCGTCCTCCTCGAGTTGAAAATCGATTCCGCGGAAGGAGACGCCCAGACTCAGAGATACGTCTGTGCCGATTCATTCGAGAACATCGGCCTCGATCCGACAGCGGTCCCAGAGAACCGCCGGCACTACCTCTATGTCACGCCCGACCGGTCCCACCCGAAAGCAGCCGAGTTCGTTCCCGTCGCGTGGTCGTGGATCGCATCGCAGCTTCGAGCCGTACAGGAGTCTGACTACGGGAGCTATCCAGCACGGACAACCAGCCAATTGGATGATTTCATCGATACGATCGAAACCGAACTGACGATGACCGAACACGAGCAGAACGAAGCCGAAAAAGCGGGACTGTACGTCGACTATTACAACGAGATCTTCGAGGTGGAGAGCGCCTTCGAGAGTGAGTGGACCGAGCTCGTCGACAACTGGGGGCGTCAGCTTGCCGGGGCCCTTAGCGATGCTCGTCTCGTTGAGGATCCCGAGGGCGTTCCGCCCGTTCCCGACGAAGACGTGATGCTCGAACTCCCGGATGGCCCGGATCGCCGTCGTTACTGGCTGTGTCGACAATCGAACGGTAAGTGGGCGTGGCTCTTCCCGACCGACTGGTGGACTCACCTCGACCGTGATGAGCCGGTCTACCGAAACGAGAAACCGAACGCGCGCGTAGGGTTTCTCCACCGCCCTGAGTTCGATCGGGAAACTGTCCTCAAGGACCACGAGTTGACCTTCTACCTCCGAAACGCGCCCTCGGGGAACGAGAAGTTCTATTCGGAATTCTCGAGCCGGTTCAATGCGGACGACGGTGTCGCAAACGCCCTCCCGGAGCGAACTGAACGCCCCGGTCGAAAATCGAACGTGCTTGAGGCCACATACGGATTTGATGTGGATGAACACGGCGATCTATTCACGGGTTATATCGCTGCGCTGGCTGCTGCTGTCGACGCCCATATTATCTCGAATCACCGTCTAATTGAACGAGTCGACGAAATCTATGCGGAAACGAGGAAAATGGACCTTGACGACACCGGAGGCGGTCATTAAGTAATAAACGGTCTGTCTCCTGCACGATCCTCGTTGTAAAATATTCCTTTCCCAGATTCGAATCAACCGGTTCAGCCCCTATATTCGGTGGCTCCGGCTGATTTACAAAGCGATAGAGGAGCGTTCGTCCTTGGAGTATAAATGCACCTGTAAATCACCGGCATCCGAGGTCCCATACCCCGCGCACGAGTGCTCTATCGATTACTCCAGGCACATTTACAAATCGAAAGTGGGGTCGGTTCACCGGTCGTTTCGTATTACCGATCCCATGTCGCTGGCCTCTATGCCGTTTAGGAGGGCTGACCAGCAGGCCTATCACTGTTGACGTCATAAGACACGGTATGTCCCGGCCCGACTCCGACGTCGGTGAGTCACCTGACGAGTCCGTTCCTGAGCGCCTCCTTCAGCAGGACGAGTTCGCAGCCGATCTCAATGCGCGAGGGTATACGGACGTCCTTGTACTACGTCGGGAGAACGGACGAGACGTCCTCACCGACCAGCGTCTCGCGATCATCCGGTTCCTCAAGCAGCACGGCAAGAATATTGAATCGGTGAGCGACCTCGCCCGCCAACTGGGGCGGGACAAAGGTGCAGTCAGCAAGGACCTCCGCCGACTCGCCGAGCTCGATATAGTCACCTACGAAGGTGAGGGCAACGGCGAAGCAAAACGACCTGTACTGAAGCACGAACACGTCGTCATCGAGCCCGTCATCTACTGACTGTATGTATAAACTCCGGACGCTTAATCTCCCACCTCACCGAGGGCGCGATTTCTTCGCGACGATCTTCGTCGAACCCGATCCCAGTACGGTTGATTCGTTTTCGATCCTCGAAGACGCCGACGAGTGGGGTATCACGATCCACTACCAGCCAGACGCCCCGTACGAATCGCACGTCGAGGTGGCTCGTATCGATACGAAGCACGGGGAGCCACACTTCGATCATCTCTACGAGTCTGGACAGCGAAAGGAGTGGCTTGGGCAGGACTACACCTACGAGGACGCTCGACGAGATCTCCTCTCGAATTGGCGGGAGTACGCTGACCAGTACCTGCAGAACCATCATCATAATGACTGATCCATTCACACTCGTCCTCGTCGGCTGCGGAAAGGCCAAACACGAGGGCCGGATGGCTGCGAAAAACAAGTACAGTTCAAACTACTTCACGCTCAAGCGCGAGTACGCAGAGACAACCGGCGACAGCTGGATAATCGTCTCGGCCGAGTACGGTCTCCTCCACCCCATCGAGAGGATCGACGACTACTATACGACTGTCTCGGGCATGACCGACGAAGAGCGCCAGAAGTGGGCCGAGGGGGTCTCGACGTCCTTCACGCGCGTTCTGGGCATGATCTGTGACAAACTCGACTACGTCCAGATCCACCTACTGCTCGGGAAGGACTACCGTGAGCCGGTCGTCGATGCGATCACCTCGATACAGCTCCATGCCGACGTCAAGATCATCGACCCGTTCGAGGGAACCAGTGGGATCGACGAGCAGATGTCGGTACTAAAGGAGGCCACCAGATGATCCAAGCTCATGCCCTCACCCCTATTGAGGGAAGTCGTGTGTTTGTGCTACTGCATCCATTCGGGGCGGAACATAAAAACGGGGAAGACGTCCCTTATTGTTCATTCGGGAACAAAATGTGAGGCCCGTGCTCTCCTGTGGAGTCCCGTTCACTTCTCAATCAAGGAGAGAAGAGGTTGGTAATGCATAATGAAGCCGCCGAATCCGGGAACGTCACGCCGACGACGGCCGGGGTGCATCAAGAGACGGTAGCGGACCACGTGGTCTAACCCACGTACGGAGGCGGTGGAAAGAATAGGTTTTTCCAGATAGTAATTTGTTCCAAGCGTGGAGCTAGCCCTGTAAGCTACCACGGTCTGAAGGCCGCGGTATTTCCCCCATAATGGGTTTCCAGCCACCGACCTGCGACAGACCGAGGCCGCGTGTACGACGACCCCGATGGTCGTATCACCGCCGTTTAATTCCCGGTGAGCCTCGGGTGCGTCACCTCGGAAGTGAGCAGGGGATTTCTCACCCGCCGTATGGCGGTGCAGTACCAGATGTACACGACCTCGGTGGGTCGCTTCGGAACGTCCCTCCTATCACCCGATGGGAGTGGCAATCCGTCGATGGCTCCCGAGTTCCGGGCCAGCTTACAGTGGTCCCTCCACCCGAACCGTTTTGATTCGGATGCAGTACCATGACACACAATCAACACATACCTAAACGTATCTTTCACGTTCGGAAACCGGACAGGCGAAAGAAATCGGGAAGGACGGCACCATGTCGGCTTCCTCCACGGGCTAACGCCCGTGGTATCCGCCTTGAGGTTCCTATGAGCAACGACGACCGCGCCGGCGAGTTCGGACCGATCTATCTCCCGGCTCTCCAGCGGATTCGCGACCCCTGGCTCGAACTCGAGCCGATCGTCGACGCAACCTCGTACGACGACGTCGTCTCACCAACGGAGCTGCAGATCAGTCTCACCGACGGGCTCAGAGACGCCGACGCCGCGCGGATCGATATCCAATGGAGCGAACGGTGGATGTATTCGTTTCATTACGTCGATGCTGCGGACGTCAACTGGCGATTCGATCGTCACCCGAATACACACGCACCCGAGAGCCACGTTCATCCCCCGCCCGATGCCGCCACTTCGGCAACCGAACCGTCCTGTATCGACGTGATCGAGGTCTCACTCGTGACCCGTGCAGTCCACGCGATGTGGCGAGCAGCGTACGTGAACGCCGATATGGACCAACTGAATAGTGCATCAAACCCGCCGTAACGGCCCCGGGAAGGACTGGTCACAGTGTCCCTCGTGACGCATCACCCGTTCGGATTTTCGCGTCTCTTCATACGCGCAACTCGCTGGTCGGACGGGAACACAGTCGGGTCGGTCACTCAGCCCTGACCTCGGAGGCGCCGAACCTGAACGGCGATTACACAAAATCGAGGAGAAAGCCCACGACTTCAGTCGTGGGATGAATCCGACCACATACGACACAATCCATCCTCGATAGCCAACCGAGGGTTGATGAACGCGTAGCACCTAGTATAGTCTGCGTCCATCTAACGGTATGCCACGGGGGTACAGCCGAGAGCGAACGTCGGTTCACAACCTCCACTACCACTTCGTATGGTGTCCGAAGTACCGCAAGCCGGTACTCGAGGACGAGGTTGCCGACCGCCTCGAACACCTCATCGAGGAGAAAGCCGACGAACTCAACCTCGACATCCTCCGACTGGCAATCCAGCCCGACCACGTACACCTGTTCATCACGGGCACCCCGAAACTCGCCCCGAACAAGATCATCCAACAGGTCAAGGGCTACACCTCGCGGAACCTCCGCGAGGAGTTCGACTTTGGCCTCCCCTCGCTGTGGACGCGCTCGTACTTCGTCTCCTCAGCAGGAGAAGTGTCGGATCAGACCATCGAGGAGTACATCGAAGCACAGAACGGGCGATAACGATGCGCCGAGGAGTCACCACCACGGTGCGGGTCAAACTCCACTCGCTCACCGAGCGGAAAGCCCGACTCGTCGAACGCGAATACTCGGCGTTCCAAGACGCCGTTCACGGTGATGACGACGCGAACCTCTACTCCGCCACCAAGCAACAGGCGGGCAAAGTCCAGTCGAACAAGAATCCACGAGTGGACACCGAGCAACCCGTCGTCCTCCGCAACGACTGCATCACCATCGAACACGACAAGGACACGGTTCTCTCGTCGTGGTGGTTCAAACTCCCCGTCTACAACCCCGAAAAGGAACGCGGGGACAGCATCTGGGTGCCCGTTCGCGTCCCCGAGAAGGACACGCACCTACTCACCGACGAATGTATCCGCGACTCGGAACTCGTCCACCGAGACGGCGAGTGGTATGTCCACCTCGTCTGCAAGCGGTCTGTGGCCGTTGCAGACGAGTACGACGACGTTCTCGCCGTCGATATGGGGGCGAAGTGGATAGCCGTCAGCACGTTCCTCTCCGACCGCGACACCGTATTCCACGGCGCGCAAGTCCGGCGTGTTCGTGAACACTACAAGCAACTCCGAAAGAGCATCGGGAAGGCGAAAGTTCGCTCGGGAGCGCAGGTCATCGAACGCCTCGGTGACAAGGAGTCCCGAACGATCGAACACGAACTGCACCACGTGGCGAACGAACTCGTTGTTCGTGCCCGAGAACGAAACGCCGTCATCGTATTCGGTGATATGACGGGGTTGCGCTTCGACAACGACAAGGGACGGTACGTGAACGACAAGACCCACAAGATGCCGTATGCGAAGATGGCGAACATCCTCACGTATAAGTCCCACCTCGATGGACGAGAGTGCATCCCAGTGAAAGAGTACGACACGTCTATGACGTGCTGGCGGTGCGGGTCGCAGAACACGAGTCGTGAGATGCAGGGCCGAGTGGAGTGCCACGACTGTGGGCTGGACGACAACGGCGACAAGAATGGCGCGACGAACATCGGCAAACGAGCCGTCGGTAAGAACATTCAGAGTCCGCTATCGACGGTGGGGGCTGTTGTGGCTCAGCCCGAAACGCAGGTCGTACTCGAAGGAACCAACGGTGAGATGGAACCTGCGAACTCCCCAGACGACGTGGGCATAACCCTCCGTGAGGGAAGCCCGCGACGTTAGTCGTGGGAGAGGTCACTGCCGGCTCGGCGCCCGAGCACGCCACCAGTGCCGACCGCCACCACCGCGAGCGCCGCGAACACCATCACCGCGAGGGGCGCGAATGTCTGTGTCCGGACGACTGTCCCGGAGAAGTCGGCCGCGAGGTCGACGTCCGGCTCGTGAACGGCCCCCGCAGCGGCGAGACGATTCGATCCTCGACCCGATTCGATATAGGTCGAATAGCCTCAATCTATATCAAGAATAAACTCGAAGGATGGGTCATGGCCGAGAACGAAGGTGACCCCGAGACCGGGCTTCTGCAGCGCCGGACGACGGGCGAGGACCGGGTCCGAATGGTCGCCCGCCAGCTGGCAGAGCCGCAGACGGCGAACTGGATCGCCTCGGAAGCGGAGTGGTCCCACGAACCGACCAAGCGTGTCCTCGAGCGACTCGTCGACGACGGCGTCCTCCGTCGCGACGATAGCGGCCCCCACACCACCTACTACCCGGACTATCGCCAACAGGCGCTACAGGAGGCCGTGCGACTTCGCGACGGTGATCGGTCCGCCGAGGAGCTGACCGACCGGCTCGCGGAGATGAAGGCCCAGATTCGAGATTGGGAGGGCGAGTTCGAGGTCGACTCGCCGAATCAACTCCGGGCGACGCTCGTCGATGCGGATCTGGACGCGGAAGCCGAGGAGCGTCGGCGCGAATTAGCACGCGACTGGGAACACCTCCAGCGTCGCATCCGGATCGTCGGCTTTGCGATCCGCGAGTGGGAGTTCCTGACGCCGAGAACGGAGTCCGCCGAGGCCAGCAACTGACCGATGTCGATCCCACATCCGGGAGGGGATCCGAACGCGAATCTGTATGCACAGCTGGAGCGGGACGTCCTCGACCGAGTTCCCCACATCACGACCGTCGAGTACGTCCCAAACGATGTCGAGGCCAGGCAGCTGCAAGCGATATTCGATCCCGCTCGCTTGGATCCGCCAACCGGACCAGACCCTCCGGAACTGGTTGTCACGTGGTATCGCCAGTCTCCACACGATTGGTTCCGCGTGAACTACAGCGACCCGAACACCGGATTTCACGCTGGCTGGCATCAGGACGAGGACCATCCTGACCTCGGCCGGGCTCATTTCCAGTACTCGACGAACGAGGAGACCGACCGATGGGGTATCACGTTCGACCACGAGACGCCATCCCTGATTCTCTGGGAGATCGTCGAAGAACTCCTCGAGGACGTCCTTCCAACATACGAGTGACCGATCTGCGAGACGAGAGTTGACGACAGCATCGTACGGACATATCGTGCCGCCGCTCGCAGGTTCGTTCGAACATTCCCCTTAGGAGAAGCAAAAAGAGCCGTACTGGCGAAGACGTGTTCTGCGAGTTTACCTTCATCAACCGGGAGATCAGGGCCTTGGATAGGCCACCGGCAAGGGTACTACGCCTGCATTTTCGTGGTGTGAGTAGTGCGTCAACGAAGGATACGTCGGGCCTACTACGCTTCGCGAGCGATCCTCTCGGCCTTCCGAAGCGGTACAACACCCGATAGAGGCCCCTGGTTCGATGACGGTCGTGACCCCGCAGCACACCTACTATAGAGCACCGAGGACCGCCGAGCGAAGAGCTGGGGGGCACGCTGTCCGCGATCGGTGTTCCACACCTCCCGAATTTCCCCGGAAGAGACCCCGTGTCGATGCGTGTGTGGCTGACCCCCGGAGAAGCGAGACCGAAGAGACCCTGCTGGTCGGCTGTAACGTGTTGGCGTGAAGTGGCGAAAACCGACGCCCGAAGGACTCTACGGCGGTATCGAGGGAATTCCAGTTGGCTCTCACCTGACTGCAAATCGGCAACTACCTATACACTCGTCATCATATTACTTCACACACGTCTTCGGTACCGAGTTTTGATCGTTTCATGGAAACTATACGAAGGCGATGAATCGCCTCGTTCAGCCGCCGATCGGGTTTGCGGATTTGCGGGTGAGATCGACTGTGTCTGCCAGTTTCGCCCGATACGGCTGAATCGGGGATTGTCGGGGGCTATGTGCGCCTCCATCTGAAACGGTCGTTCTCCCATTTCCACATACGGTTTCAGTACGGGACTTTCTCCGAGATTCATCGCAACGGTATCTAAGCAAATATTTCGAGTGGAGATTGACACCATCCTCGGTTATTCGGCCAGTAGGCGCGCTCTCTGCCGTGTGCAGCTCTGGGATCCAATTCGCTTCGTCAGGACCTTCCGCGGGGATGAGGACACCTGGGCACAGCAGCCATTCTTTCGGAGAAGATCGGACCCTGTGGACCGCTTTGCGTGGGATCAGAGCTGTGGAAGCCGCCTCTTCGTTCCGCTACTGCTTTTCAACGAGTTGTGGAAGTGCTCGATCGACGAGAGCTGTGGACGTTCGACCGAAATGGTCCCTGGCCGTCTCTGATGCCTTCCCCGAGAGGTGCCCCCGATCGACTCAAGGGGGAGAGTGGTCGTCCCTTGAGAACGCGTCGTGTCGTAGCACAGTGACTATCACACCCACGGGACGGGAAACTCCGGCGTTTGGACCGGGGAGGACTCACCTCGAGAGAACGCCTCGAACCTGAATCCAGTTATCCGACCAGAGCTGGTACACACGTGAGAGGACGACCCCGACCAGAAAGACGCTCGCGATGAGGACCGAGTAGTCCCCCGCGATCCCGAACACGGCCATCTGATCGGCGATGATCAGGAGCATCCCGAGGACGCCCGTCCAGCGGTAGAAGGTGCTCCAGGTGATGCCGTACGGACTGAACACCTCCATGTAGATGTTCACCTTCCGGGCCTCCGGTCGAAGCGTGATCTCCTTCCGATCGTCGTCGTAGTCAACGATGCCGTGTCGGTGGAGTCTCGGGAGGTGTGTCTGGTGGAGTGAACAGTAGACGCTCTGCCGGACGTCGGACCGTCTGGCTTGGAGAACCAGCCGGGATGTCGTCTCGGGGACCTGAAACGTCGCGTAGGCAGGTTCGGCACCGACTGCCCGATCCTCACGGGCGAGCAATGCAGTGACTCTCGCATCACCCGACGGTACCGCCGAATCCAATCGACCCGTGGGAAGAACCCACCGGTGGCGTTCGTATAGACGGTTACCTCCGCGAGCCGGACGGCCCCCTGCCCTGACAACGATAGGGATCCTTCCGACGCCAGTCTCGTTAACGCGGAAGGTCCCCTGGACGCGGACCTGGGCGCCGAATCCGGTCGATGACGGGACGCTCACGACTCGGAGCGTGCCGTCTGTCTCACAGGCTGTGATGCTCGTTCGCGCTATCGTTCCCGTGTACTAGGAGTCGTTCCGTGGGAGGCACCGGACGACGAGTGTCGCGGTGCGGATCGTGCCGATTGCGGGCGAAACGTGACCGCGAAGCCGCCGCTCGCATTCGTCGCGGTTCGGACCGTCCACTTCAGCGGGGCGTTGAGTCGACATCGATTCTAGTGGTGGCCTCGGACAGAGTCGCTTCGGTTGAAGAGCTCCAGGCGCTGGTTGCAGCAGTGCTCGTTGGGATGGCGCTGTACGAGGGGCAGTTCACGCTCCGGGAGGCGCAGGAAGTGGTCTGAGGTCCGATCCCGATCGTCACCGGTTCGTGTTCCCGTCTCCGCTCACGGCCGTCTGCTCGTCCTCGCCCCGGTCCGTGAGTGTTGTCGGACTCGGCTCGACCTCCGCTTCGTTCCAGTCCGGCGGCAGCGGCGCGGTGTAGGTGTAGAGGTAGCCGTCGTTGATGACGTAGAACACCCCCGCCTCCGGCGGCTCGACCACACCACTATCGACGTCGATGGCGAAGTCGACGAGTTCGCTGAGCGATTCCGCCCGCGCTCGTGGCAGGTCGTATGCCTCCGAGGGGAGGCTGACTGTGTGGATCCACTCGTCGAACTCGGCGCGGTCGGTCCGGTACGCGAGCCACCTCCGCTCCTGGTCCGTGAGGTCGAACTCGCCACGGCGCTGTCCCAGCCCCAGTGCCAGTAGTGCCACCAGGGAGCCGACGAGAACGACCGGCCCGCCGATCGAACGGATCGGGCCGTAGCTGCGCTCGACGGTGACGCTCTCGGTCACCTCGTAGCGCTCGCGAGAGACCCCCCCACCGGTCACCCGGTACGTGCTCTCCTCGGGGGCGATGGTGAGGTTCTGCTCGAACGTCTGCGTCCGCGTCCGGCCGTCCGACTGCGGGGTCGCTACGACGGTCGCTCGGACGAACATATCGGCCCCGCCGCCCACGCCGAGTTCCGATGTTATGTCGTCGGTCCGGTTGCGGGCCGCGGGCACGTCGATCGAGAAGGGGACCCTCATCGTCTCGCCCGGCCGGAGGTCCGCTACCGACCGCCGCTCGATCGGAGTGGCGGTCTGCCACAGTGGCTCCCCCTCCGTCTCGAAGTCGTTCGAGACCCCGCGAACGACCAGTTCGAGCGTGACCGTGGCGTTCAGTCGGCCGTCGTCGGACGCGGCGTATCCGAGGGTGTAGTTCCCGTCGAGAACCGGCGCGACCCGGGTGAAGTAGACCGTCCGGTTGGGGAGGCGTTCGCCCTCCTCGAACACCGGGTTGCCGTCCGTGATGGTCGCTCCGTGATCGAATCCAGCGGTTCGGGACCAGGAGTCAACTACCCGTTCTTCGGTGGTCGTTCCGGGCTCGACGTGTGCCGTGTAGGTCACCCACCCGCCGACGAGCGCGACCACGACGAGCACCATCGCGACCTCCATCCAGCGCTCGGAGAGCACCGCCCTCGCCCGCAGCCCCCAGTCCCTGTCTCCCATGTACCCGTTCGATCCACCCGTTGCATCAGTCGCGTTGTCAAGTTTTCGCTCCTACAGATCGGTCATCGACGACCGGGGAGCAGGCCGCCCAGTCGACGCCCGAGGGACGAGCGCCCTCCCCGCGAGCGTCGGCGGGTCCGGACGCGGCCGCCCCCCACGAGCGCACGCCCGAGGAGGTAGAACCCCCCGCCGAGCAGAGCGTCGATGGCGGCGATCGGTGCCCAGGGGTGGAGCCGGTAGAGCGAGTCGATCACCGACGGCGGGAGCAGAGCGAGGTAGCGGTGTTCGACGAGGAATCGCCGGTAGTACCCCGTCTCGGGGGGGGCATGGAGCGTGACGGTCGCGTTGACGCGCTCGCCGCGAGCGAGACGGGCCTGCCCCGGGTCGACCTCGATCCCCTCGCTCGCGGGTTCGAGGTACGCGATCACGGGGACGAACCCGCCGTTGCCCACCGGGTACGGGACCGTACCGCTCTCGCCCATCGGGATCACCGTGGGTCGCTCGGAGTCGAACTCGGCGCTGACGACCCCGTACTCCTGCGTGCCGCCCGGGGCGACCATCGCGCTCGTCGCCCCGACGACCAGGATCAGCGCGAACCCGACGAGGTAGAGGTCGACGCTCCTCCCGGTGCTCCGTTCGCGGGCGCGCTCGGCATCGTCCTTCTCCTTCACGTTCCCGCTCTCCCGCAGGAGGTCGAGGACGTACAGGAGCCCCATCGCGCCCGCGAAGACGTACCCCAGGCCCGTCGGCCCGAGCAGCGCGCGGGTACCGAGCATCGACGCGAGGTTTCGTTGAACCGTGCCGAGGACGCCCTGGACGGCGAGGACGGCGGTGCCGAGATGTGGAACGACGAGAACGTCGCCACCGGGTGCCCACGCGACGGCGACGATCTGTGCGTCCTTGACCGGCGGCTCCTCGCCGTCTTGGTCGGTGAACGGGTTGGCGTCGCCTCGCGTGACGTAC
Organism: Salinirubellus litoreus; assembly: GCF_037335815.1. Classification (NCBI taxonomy): domain Archaea; kingdom Methanobacteriati; phylum Methanobacteriota; class Halobacteria; order Halobacteriales; family Natronomonadaceae; genus Salinirubellus; species Salinirubellus litoreus. Next base: position 3,792,138 of record NZ_CP147841.1, read on the forward strand.
CCGCTCTCGGTCTCGCCGACGACCCGATGGGTCGTGAGGCCGCCGCCGTGGAGCTCCTCGGCGCGGAACGTGACGACGTCCCCCTCCTCGGGCGGTCCGGCGAGCTGTGCCGGGATGGCGACGAAGCCGTCGCCGGGCTCCATCGTCGGGGCCATGCTCCCCGTCTCGACGAACGCTAGGAGGACGGGCTGGCCGAGGACCTGGCCGACGACCAGCGAGAGCACCACCGCGACGGCTGCGAGTTCGAGTGCGACGACGAACGCCCGGCGAGCCGACACCATCAATCGAGTGAACTGTCCGGATGAGAGGTCAATAAACGCACCGGTGGCTCGGACCCTTCTACTCAGACTCAACAATTTCGATACATCTTAAAGGACCATATTCACTTACGTGAGGTCGGTGAAGTCGTAGTCCTAGGGACAAGGGTGTAGCCCTGTTCACAGGCCCATGAGCGACCGAGCGTGCCACGGGCGCTCGGCAGCGCCCCGTCGGTTTGGAATTACCGACCTAAATCGGCTGTCGCGATAGGGCTCCATGAGGCCGATTCGGGGATGTCAAGCGTCTGCAAGAAGCCTCTGACCCGATTGAGCTGAGCGGTGGCCCTCGCCGCTGCGCGGAGGACTGTGAACGCGCTGTTGGAAATGTTTTAGTAATAAAATTGTGGAGATACTGTGGTCAGTTGTTGTATCCCTGAGCGTAAATGCTGAGTTCTTCCGGAATCTGGCCCGGTACCGTCTTCACATCGCTAAGCGTGTCAGAACTGCTCAGGTAGAACTCGAGATGCACGTAGATGTCGTCACCCGGTGCCAGTACCGGGAGGCTGGTACTCGTACCCCAAGTTTCGTCACCGAGTGGATTCGGTGAGCCATTCATCACGGACATCTCGCCGTATCCTGGCGAGTTTTCGTCAACTTCCCCGTCGGTCCAATATACGGTAAGGGGATCAACCCCGTCTCCGTCACTCGTAGATGTATCTAAGCCATTGAGAACTACGTTAATAGTATTCGTCCCCTGGTTTTCGATCCGAAACACGTTCTGGACGAGGGTGTTCGCCTCGTCATTTAGTCCGGCCCCGTTCTGACCGTTGGATCCGTCGAACTGCAAGACCATTTGACCATTGCTATTGATAGACCCGTACTCGCTGATCGAAGGATCAAGCCTGAGATACGCTTGTTGGTCGCCCACCACATCCACGGACATACTCCGACCTGCGCTAACGATTGAAAACGCACCAGTACCCATTGCGGCTGCCCCGCCGGCAGCGAGCGATCCGAGTCCCGCCAGCATCTTGCGTCGTCTCATTATTTTCTCTTCCACGCCCGCCTCTCCCCCACGGGGACGAGCGCTTGTCTCGCTCCTAACGCGGTACTGACCTTGTTATATACTCCCACGTGGGAGACATGCAAGAGGAGGGTCGCTCCGTAGACGTGGCCAAGTTACGCCGGCTAAGCGGAGTTATCAATGCCAAGTCCGGTTCTATCGGAATCACATGTCACGACTTACGATGCTAAGCAATTAGCTATCAGCCGTTAATTATCAACAAATTAAAACAGGTATATGTCGCTAGAGGAGGCGATCAGCTGATGAAATCAACCGAAGGGGTCCCACCACTCGGGAATGTGTAGGTCGGAACGACGTCTTTAAAGTATTCAGAGTCTGCGGAAGCCGCGTTGATACCGATATCTGCCTCGTACATGCTTCCTATGTCATCTTCAGGCACGTCGTAGAAGCCAAGGGCTATCTCGGCCTGCTGCCCGGGGGCGACGAATACACCCCACGCCCCCGGGGCACCACTTGTCCCCTGAGTGGATGAGGTGCCACCTCCACCGTCCATGCCTGCCCCGTAACTATCCATCGAGAGATACGAGGTTACGTACTGTCCATCACTTGTACCTGGATCCGGTCCAATTTGGCTGTTCAGATCATTGAGATTGAGCCAGAGGAGCACGTTTTCTGTCCCCTGGTTTCTCACCAGCAGTAAGTCGGTGAACTCAGTGGTGGCGTTTCCGTTCAGTCCGCTTCCTTGACCGTTCCCCTGGAGGTCAACCTGCAGCGTCCCGTTGGTTTGGCTCGTATAATCTGGGTCACCCTGAATCTGAAGGTACGCGTTCTCGTCCGTACTCACGTTCACATCGATTGCCCTGCTTGCACTAACAGAAGAGAACGCACCAGTACCCATTGCGGCTGCCCCGCCGGCAGCGAGCGATCCGAGTCCCGCCAGCACTTTGCGTCGTCTCATTAGTTGTCTCGTCCGCGCCCGCCTCCCACCTCGGGGACGAGCGCTTGCTCTCCACCAGAGCGGACAGAGCTATTGTTATACAGTCGCACACCGGGTGACTCCGTCGGCGACACTTGGGGACAATCGAGGGAGAGTCGACCAGCAGAGAGTCCCGAGTCGGTCGCAACGCCTCCCACGTCACCACTCGACGCCGCCCCGGATCGGCCTCGGGGTCGGACTAACCCTACCCATCCGACGGTAACGTCTGTCGCCACTCGCTGAACGATCGAAAGTTTCTTTTACCGAAGCCGAAATTCGTCTCGAATTCCCTCCATTTCTTGAATAATGATCCAGTTGATAGATAGGCCGAGCGGGCGCGAGAGCAGATCCCATAGCGACCGACTGAGACCAGTTTACCACTCTCTTGGGCTCGTAAAATCCGTGATCGGTTCCGTGGTCAGCGCCCCGATTCTCGTCGTAGGATCCAGGAACTTCCACTAAATATCTCATTCGGAACAAGAGTTAAGTGATGTCCTGTGAACGTACTTTCCGGAGGAGGGAGACTTGTGAGTTCGGGAACCGATACTGACATGTCCGGCGCGGTCGGTCCGGACGCGACCGAGACGGTGGCGGACAGAGCGGAAGACCACCGGGCGGCGCAGGAGGGCGAGGAGGAGGAAGCGGCGGTTCCAGGGAGCATCTCGAACGACGAGCTGTTCGACGTACTGAGCAATCGGCGGCGGCGCTACACGCTCCACTATCTGAAGCAGAACGGGGACGAGCCGGTCGAGATGGGGGACCTCTCGACGAAGGTCGCGGCCTGGGAGCTTGGGATCGAACCGGAGGCGCTCGCCTACGACGAGCGAAAGCGGGTCCACACCTCGCTCTACCAGTACCACGCGCCCAAGCTCGACGACGCGGGCATCGTCAACTACGACTCCCAGCGGGGGACGATCGAACTGACCCGGGCCGGGGCGGACCTGGATCTCTACCTCGAAGCGGTGGCGGGCCGGGAGATCCCGTGGTCGACCTATCTCCTGTTGCTCTCGGTGTTCGGCGCGTCGCTGATGGGGGCCGTCTGGCTCGACGTCCCCCCGCTGACGGCGATCCCCGACGCGACCTGGGGGCTGTTCGTCGCCGTGGCGTTCCTCGCCTCCTCGGCCGTGTTCGTCTACGACAACCGCTACTCGATGCGACTCGGCGGGGAGGGACCGCCGCCCGAGGCGGGTGAGGACGATGACTGAGCGGAGACTCACGGGGCCGTGAACCGCCGTCGGTTGCTGGTGCTCGGCGTCGTCGTCGCGGTGCTCGCCTCCGTGGGCGGGACGGGCGGATTCAGTGCCGCGAACGCCGACCGCGGCGTCCAGGTAGCCGTCGTCGATGACGAGCAGGCGTATCTGGGAATCGAGAGCGAGAACGTGACCGGCGAGACATGGAACGTGACGGTAACCAACCGGTTCCCGGACGGGGCGACCGCGGAGGTGACCGTCGAGGTCGGCGACCGGACGGACTCGACGACCCTCGGGGCGGGCGCGTCGGAGCGCCTGACGCTGACCGGGGTCGCCTGCGGCACGACGGCGAACCTGACCGCGAGCGCGGGTGACGGGAGCGTCGCGATCGAGGCGTCACGAGAGGTGACCTGCAGCGCCGCGGTAGCGGCGTCAACCACGAATACTACCCTGACGACGACGCCGAGTTCCACCTCTACACCGGATACGAGTGCCACTCCGACGCCGACCGGAACCCCGGGAGCGTCGTAGCCGTCGCTAGTAGACGAGGACTTCGGACGTCTGTGTGCCCGCGTCCCACACCGGAGGCGACGACACGGGACTGTACAACGGCCGAGACACGATCGCGTGGGGCGGCCGGCTCCGGCCCCGAACTTGAGTAACCAAAATCAGGCCGCTGTTCGTACCGATCGCCAGCCGATGACCTACGTTGTCCTGTGGAACTCGTTCACCATCGGTGCTCTCTCACGTGAGGGCGCTGTACGCGGAGCTCCCTCGCCGAGCGGATCGGAGAGCGTCGGCAGCTAAACGCCGTCAGGCCGAGGGGCGTTCTCGTACTTGACCATCTTCTCGGGTTTGTCGGAGATGGTGTCGTAGATCCGCTGGAGCGTCCCCTCCGCAGCGAGCAGGCTGTGCTCCTCCAGGAACTCCCGGCCCGCTTCGGAGAGGCCGTAGAACTTCCAGGGGTAGCCCTGTCGGCGCTGGCCATCGTCCAGGGCGACCTCCGTGACGATGCCGGCGTCGATGAGCTTCTGGATGTGCTTGTAGACGGTCGCGTCGCTCACGCTGGGGTTGAGCGCCTCGAGCTCGTACATCGAGGGGAGCCCCTCGGGGTGCTGGAGGATGTTGTTGATCAGTGCGAACCGCATCCGTTGGGTGACGAAGTGGACGAGCTCCCGGGATCCCATCCCCTCAGCAGTCCCCAGGTCGGTGCTCATATGCCACGGTAACGTCCGGAGGGCAAGTAGTTTACCGAGGTTCGAGGAGAACGCCCACGACGGTAGTCGTGGGATGAATCCTACACACTCGTGACACATCGTGTCACACATCCTGTTGGTATCCCGTTCCGGAACGGGAGGGATACCGAGGCCGAGGGAAGGATATGCACCCGTCCTGCGGTGGATGGGGTAGATGAAGCCCGCTCTCTCGGTCGGGGGGTCATACTGGCACGACCCTGAACGCAGATCCGTCCCGGACTGTGGATGGACGGGACCTGCGAACCTCCCGACGTGGGCGACCCCCTCTGTGGTGGGCGACCCCACGACTGAAGCAGTGGGCTTTCTCCTTGAGTCTCCGTAACTACGGGGGCAGGACACCCTCACACGTCGGGACCGGCACAAAATATCCGGATCTTTATTCCGTTTTCCTGACTAACTGGGTGTACGATGAGTGAAGAAACCGCCCGTATTTACGCCCGAGCCCGCCAGCGGGGCGTGTCCGCGGTTGAGGCGTGGGCGAACATGCGGGAACTCGCCGAAGAGTACGACTGGGACGTCGAGCAGATGCTCTCTGATTCGGACGCGGATACTCACGCTATCTCGGATCGCGAGCTGCCGCAGTAGGCGGCAATGGAGATTTTCGATTCGAACGTCTGGATTCACGGACTCGTAGGTGACTGTGAGGAGGCTATTGGCGGTGGACTGTGTAGTTGAATGTCGGATTCATCCTGACCCTAAAGGGTCAGGCATTCTCCTCGAATCTCTGAACCCATTCGGAGCATAATGGGATGGACTCTCGAGCCCCAATTGGTATCCCAATTGACGGCGAAGCGTACGATATGGCGACGGACGAATCGACGATCACCGAGAACTACGCCGCGACGATCCCGGCGAGCGTCCGTGAGCGCCTCGACGTCCAACCAGGGGACAAGCTCCGGTGGACGGCGACCGACGAGGGCGACCTCCGCGTCGAAATCGTCCGGCAGCGGGAGGGCGCGCTAGATGACTTCGAGCCCGAGCCGATGGGCGGAGACGGAACGACCGCTCATGACCTGATGGGCGCAGAGCGGTAGGCATCGACCGATGGCCCGGGCGCTGGTCGATGCGACGGTCGTCATCGCGTTCGCCGATACGGATGACGTCGATCATGACCGCGGTGAGGCGATCGTCCGGGCGATCGACCACGGTGAACTCGTGACGGGTGTCATCGTGCACGACGCGCTGCTGGAGGTCCTGAACTTCGTGAACGAGCGGCTCGGACACCGGAAGGCGGTCCACCTGCTCGACAGGTTAGAAGAGAGTGCTCACTACCGATTGCCGTACAATCCGAAGGGGAACGTCGGGAGCGGCAGGGGACTCTTTCGACAATATCCGGACCTCTCGCTGGGGGACGCGATGCAGGTCGCGTTCATGCAGAGCGAGGGGTTCGAGTACATCTACAGCTTCGACGACGACTTCGACGCGGTGGAGGGCGTGACCCGGCTGACCACCGCGACCAACCCGTTTGTGTGACCGGCAACTCTTCCAACGTCGGCCTCCGAGTGCTGGCCGTCGGCTGGCGCACACTCCGGTCGCCTGGTCATTCCGGCGGCGTCGGCACGGCGTCGAACTCTCGTGCTGCCGCCGGACGGAGTAGCACGCCCTGTTCGGCGAGCGTCACCGACTCGGCCGGCGCGACCCCGGTGAAGAGATCGCGGAGCTGCCGCTGGAAGCTCCGATTCCGGGTCTCGTAGAGCTGAAGCGCGTATCCGTGTCGCTCCTCGTCGAGAGTTACGGAAAATCGAGGAGAAAGCCCCGTGCTTTAACGCGGGGATGAATCCGCAAAACCCTCTACAGCCGACATTATCAAGTCCCCCGGCCTCGTACCGTGCGGGAAGACAACTCGCGTAAACGTTCAATCGGAAGAATCGGGGCCGCTTCCCGCTGATATGGACGGTTCCACGCCCACCACTGGCAACCCCGGTGGGGAGTACGTGGTTGAGATTCGTTCGCCGTCCTCACAGTACCCCTACCCGTCACTGGAGACGGTCGGCAACGACCGCGCAAACGAGGGGGTGACAGCACACCAAAACACGCCCCGTTCGCGGTTGCACTCCGTCCTCGCCGGCGGAGTACGGTCGATGGCACGACCCGTGTCCGCCCACGTTCCAACCGTGGGTGGTTGCCCGGTATTCGGACGCCTCGGTTTAGGCGGTCTCGGGGACGACACAAGCGGATACCGCGTCCCTCTCGGACGCCGAATACGCCACACCCTCGTTTCGAGGGCCGACGTGTAGCGCATGTTCGCGGCCAGTCTGGGAGGACGCACCCCGGGGCGATCTGGAGGCGCGTGTGCGTGCATTGGAGGATGCCCTTGGCGAGGACGACGGACGGGACTGAGCGCCATTACTCTCATTTCTGAGAACGGTAAATCGCGTCGCGCTATACCGTCATGATCTTCGCGAAGTGGTTCATCACCGGGATGCCCGACACCAATGAGGAGTGACGTCAGAACCCGTAGCGTTTGTGCGCCTCGTCGATAGGGACGATTTCGAGGACACGAACCTCTTTCTGGTCCTCCAAGATGGTGTATATGGCTGTATACGTCCGGGAGATGTGCATCCGGTACCGGTCCCGCCGGCCGTCGATGGGGAGCTTCTCCTTGTCCCCACGGCCGCGTCCGGGGTACGGGTTATCGGCGAGATATCCCAGGTTTTCCTTGCAGATTCGCCCGGTCTTCTCGTCAGCCGCGCCGAGGAACTCGCGCACCCCATCTCCGAGGAGGACCTGGTAATCAGACATCCTCAAGCGGCGTCAACTCGTCGCGGTCCGCCTCCTCCAACTCCTGAAACCGTCGCTCTAGGTCCTGCCGGCGCCGGTCCTGGGCTAGCTCCTTCAGGAGATCGTCGTAGGTCTGTCCCGGCTCCTTCAGGTCGTGGAGTTCCTTCCGCGTCTCCTCGGTCACCGGAATGCGCTTGTCTGCCGACATAGCTGTCCGGACGTACAGGACTGACAGTCTTAACAGTTTGGTAGTGGCGGTGGTGTCACTTCATCCGACAAGCATAGCCGGTGTAGCCGGGTATTGCAAAAAACCCCATTCCGGCCAATGTGTCCGATGGAATCGTCGTCGCGACCCGATCGACGCCACCAGCGGTGTCGGCAGGGTTTGTCTGGAGGAACGGTTGGTCGGCGTAGATGCCTCCGGCGTGATCGGTAGTCAGTTCTCGATGACCGTGTATCGTCTATCGCAGCTGATCACGACACGGCTCAAATCGGGGCTGAACGTCAGGACCTGCCCTTGTCGTGGCCGGCTCCCTCGGGACGATCCACACCATCTGCACGAACTCGCCAAAGATCCGGACCGGGAGACCGAGTACTACGCTCGACAGATTGTTGATCATGGAACGACCACGTACTTATTGTTGGCCGTGAAACCAACGCTGTAGCGAATGGGATCGACGGCTGGTGACCTCGACGGGTACGCCGACGTGACGGTGTACGAAGACGGCACCGTCGTACGCATTTCGATCCGTCGTACCAGCGACGATGCGTACCCGTCGGGGCGGCGGTATACGGTCCACTACGGAGCGCTGACCGCAGGTCCTGAGACGCTCGACGACGGAACGGTCCGGCGGTACGACAACGCCCACGAGGAGACGAAAGGCCACGAGCGCCACGTCGCGCCCGATCCGGAACCGGAGCGCATCGAGTTCCCCGGCATCGAAGAACTCTACGAGCGGTTCTGAGACGAGATACCGAAGCCGCGGTTCGGCCCATCCACCGACACTGGTGATCCCCATGCCTGACAGCACGAACGTACTCCTGGTCACGGTCGACGACGACCACGACCCGTATGAAGCAGGAATAGAGGCAATTCAGCAGCTCAAAGCTGGCGAGGCCATCGACCAGCCGGCGACCATCCGCTTCGCCAATGAGTCACAACTCACGGACGTCTTCAACGAGCGGACGTACACGCTCCTGCGCGCCATCAGGGACGAGACACCGGGGAGTATCCGCGAAACCGCACGGCTGGTCGGCCGGGACAAGAAGAACGTCCACGAGGAGTTGACGACGCTCGAGGCGCTCGGTGTTATCCGATTCGAAGCGGATGGACGCGCGAAGCGACCGGTGTTCCCGTACGACGAACTCGTCGTGACCCCGCTCGCCCGCGGCTCCAGTGACGGAACACCGGCAGCGCCCTGACGCCGCCGCCCTCGCTCCGCCGGGCACGGCAGAGTAGCGCTCGAGTGGAGGACGCGTCGTTCAGTCTCTCGTGGGCTTCGTCTTCCTCGCCAGATAGTTCGAGATGGATCTCGGTGGCCGCACTGACGATCTCGATGTCCGAGAGATACAAAAACGCCTGCCTGGCAGAAGATCTCATCGTGGACTGCTGAATCCACTCTCTGTATGCAGTACTGGCGTCTTCGGGAGAAACGACGTACGATGTGTACGAAGTCCGTGCCGCACGGCGAATGATGTGGTGTCCATCTGTCACGACCATAGTGTTATTCCCTCCGTCCCCGAAGCGTACGAGATGGGAGACACCAAACGAGGTCGAGAGAAGCAGGCCCGTGACGCGGACGATCGCCAGCGGGAGCGCGACCGCAAAGAGGCCCAGGAGCGTGCGGACGAGCCCGAGCCACCTCGTGACGTATCAGACACAGCCGAGGGAACGCTACGCGAGGAGGGCGACCCCCGTGATTCCCCTCGCACGTGTCATCGTCGGGACTGCGACGAGCCCGCAACGTTCGTCGCCATCGAACGGTATCTGGAAGAAACCGGTCATGGACCCGTTACGGCAGAAGCGTTCCTGTGTCAGGAACACACCGCCGAAGAGAGTCCGACAAACCTCGATCATGCCTATCCCGACTACGTGTTTCGTGTCGTTCCACTCCCAGAGACACGGACGACAGATTAGAGCTGCCACGAGGACCGCCAGGCGAGATGATAAAGATACGAGCGCATACCCCCGTCTTTAGGCGGGGGTCAAGCGGACAATAGCCTACACACCCACCGACGACGTTATGGCTGGATTTCCCACAGTTCTATCTTTCTTCGAGGAGAGAATCCCGCCGTTTACGGCGGGAGTGAATCCGACAACTCCTACACCGACCGCCGTCGATACTGACTTCCTCCCACGACTGAAGTCGTGGGGTTCCACGGTCACAGACCGTGCCCCGACTTCGGGAGGTTCCCAACTCGTCGCACCGCACGGGTGGGTTGTGGGCCGAGCCAGTACGGCCCCCGACCGAGATAGCGGGCTTCATCTACCGCCCGATGGCGTGCATATCCTTACCTCGGACTCGGTACCACAACCGACAGGGCAGACCAACATAGTTGTTACGGGATTGTCGGATTCATCCCACGACTGAAGTCGTAGGCTTTCTCCTCGAACCACTGTAAGACCGGATATTCCATACCAATACAAGCCATTAAGTAACTCCTTCGACATAGGCTATGTATGGCGATTGAGGTCACGCGCACCTACGTTGGTTCAATCCAGAACCACCAACAGGTCTGCGATGGCCTCAATTCGCTCGGAGACTCCGTCTCGAAAATTTGGAACGTCGCCCGATGGACAGCCGACCGAATCTGGGATGCGACCGGCGAAATCCCAGACGAGGGCGTGCTGAAATCGTACATGAAGAACCGTGAGTGCTGGAAAGACTTGAACGCACAATCCAGTCAGAAAGTCATCGAAGAACTTTCCGACGCTTTCCAGTCATGGTTCGACCTGCGACACAAGGTTGACGAGGCGAATCCGCCCGGCTACCGCAAACACGGCGATACCCGACCCAAGAGTACGGTCACGTTCAAAGAAGACGGCTTCAAACACGACCCCGAGAACAACCGCGTTCGCCTCTCGAAAGGCTCGAACCTGAAAGAATACTGGTCGGACTTCATCCTCTGCGAGTACCAGACCCGACCCGACGTTGACCTCTCGAAAGTCAACAAGGTGCAGAACGTTCGCGCCGTCTGGAACGGCGACGAGTGGGAACTTCACTTCGTCTGCAAAGTCGAACTCGAAACCAACGACTCCGCAGGCAACGAAGTTGCGGGCATCGACCTTGGTATCACGAACATCGCCACGGTCGTCTTTCCCAACGAGTACGTTCTGTACCCCGGTAACTCACTCAAGCAGGACAAGCACTACTTCAAACGTGCTGAGTACGACACGGAAGGTGAGAACGGCCCGTCAGAGAAGTCGATGTGGGCGCGTCGAAAACTCACAGAGCGTGAGACACAGTTCTACCACACGCTGACTGATGCCATCATCACGGAGTGTGTCGAGCGCGGTGTGGGCACGCTCGCGGTGAGTTGGCCCGAAGACGTTCGAGCGTCAGATTGGGGAAAGACGGGTAACAAGAAGTTGCACTCGTGGGCGTTCGACCGCATCTACCAGTACCTCGAATACAAAGGCGAAGAGCGCGGTGTCGAGGTGTTGAAAGAGAATGAGTGGGACACCTCGAAGACGTGTTCACGGTGTGGTGACGACACGAAGTCGAACCGTGTCGAACGTGGCCTGTACGTTTGTTCGTCGTGTGGGTTGGTCGGAAACGCGGATTGTAACGGGGCGGAGAATATGCGACAGAAGATAACTCCGAGTCCTCACGGCGAGGATAGGAGTAACGGCTGTGTGGCACAGCCATCGACATACTTGTTCGACCGCGAGAGCGGGACGTTTCACACGAGAGAACAGGTCGTGTCGTAGACCAGCAAATATCCCAACTGCGGTACGGGAAGCCCCGCCGTTCACGGCGGGGAGGGTGTCACTGTGAAACGGCGGTTTGAGCCAGGCGAAGGTTACTAACCGTTCGTTCAGTAGCGATAACCGCTTCGGCCCTCCACGCGCCGGCGCGCCTGCTGTCACCGGCTTCCGTTCCTGTTCCGGGGGTGCGAGAGGAAGGAGCATCGGGCATCGCGCAGAACGGGGGCGCGTATCCCTCACGCCACGGTCGTCCCCTGCCGGATACACCCGTAAGTCCACCATCGGGATCGGGACGACCCGGTCCGTGACTCTCGGGGGACCCGGTCGGCCGGGTTACCCATCCGATCGGTACCCAACGCCTCCTGTGGACTCCCGTTCTCCTGTGCCGGACACCCCGTCATGCGAGCGCGGTCGTCGTGGGGATGAGGTACGGCAGTCGATATAAGGGGGCCGGGCGCTGGAGTCGGGGTATGGACGTCGGCGTCACGGTCGGTGACTCGGTGGAGCGGCTGGAAGCGACGGTTGACGGCTTCGCGTTCGCCGAACTCTCGATCGGCGAGTCCTCGTACGTTCCCGCCGACACGGACGATAGCCGCCTCCGGGCGGCGCTCGAATCCGTCGGTGCGGAGCTGTGCGTCCACCTGCCGTTCGATCAGGTCGTCGCGACGTCGGTTCCGCGGCTCAACGTCGCGATCGCCGACTACCTCGCGGAGCTACTCGACTGGGCGGGGACGCTCGGCGCGCGGAAGGCCGTTCTCCACGCGACGATGCGGAACCCGCACGACACCGACCAGCGGCCGGTCTTCGCCGACCAGCTGTCGGCCATCGCGCGGGCGGGCGACGACGCGGGGGTCGAACTCGTCGTCGAGAACGTCGGCCACCAGGCCCGCGGGCTCCCGCTCTCCGTCCTCGGCGACATCGCCCGGGAGACCGGGACGGCGGTCTGTTTCGACGTCGGCCACGCGTACATGGAGGACGGGGACGACGGGATCGAGCGCTTCCTCGACGAGTACGCCGATCTCGTCTCGCACCTCCACGTCCACGACGTGCGCGGGCGCGGGGACACCCACCTCCCGATCGGTGCCGGCGAGGTCGACTACGGGCTCGTGGCCGAGCTCCTGCCGGACTTCGAGGGGACCGTCGCCGTCGAGGTGTTCACCGACGACGTTCCCCTGTTGCGGGACTCGGCCGCCCGGGCGAGGAGTCACCTGGAGTGAGCGCGTGCGGCTCCCCGGCGGGGGACTGGAGACGCGGCATCGATCGGCCGCCCTCCATCGCGCTGAACACACTCCTCGTGCGTAGCACGTCCTCACCTGCCGCAAACACTCGCTATCGCGAGCGTGACGGTCCGGGCTTCCGGCGACGGAGCCCACCGGACCCCTCGCGCCGGCGAGATCCGGCGAGCGTCGGAGACCGAGGGCGGCCGAGGGGATCTGCCATCCGGCAGGCCCGTCTACCGGCTCGCCTCGGATCGGGGCCTCGGTATAAGCCCCCAAAGAATGGTGGGTCGCCGTATAACCTGTTAGCAGTCCACTCACGTCCTGTCAGAGCATGCTACCCGTGTCACGCGATTCGAACCGTCGCCGAGCTGACCGTGGCGTGGCGAGCGGACGTGATCGGCGATGAGACGGGGGACGGTCCTCGTGATCCTCGTCGTCGCGGCCGTGCTGCTTCCGATGTGGTTCGTCGCCAGCCAGGGTGAACCGCCGAGCGAGGAGATCGAGATCGACCAGAGCGTCAACGAGATCCGGCCGCTCGACGGGTTCGTCGACACGCCGAACAAGCTCTCTCCGAGCCAGGTCGGGGTGATCGTCTGGGTGGCGCTTCTCGTCCTCCTGGGCGTGCTGGCCGGCTTCCACCGGTTCATGAACAGGGCCGCGAGGCCGGCAGGCGGGGGTGGAGCGGTCACGACCCGGAACGGCCGGGAGGCCGAGGCCGCGCCGGACGGCGGGACGGTCAGCCAGTCGTGGCTCGTGACCGAGGATCGCTGGATCGTCGAGTACGTCCCCTCCAGCGACGCGATCGAGGGGCTGCTCGCGATGGGGCTGCTCTCCGTACTGACCGTCGTCTTCGCGGCGCTGTTCACCGGGGAGTACTTCACGCTCGCTCGAACGCAGTACTTCGGCATCTACGCGTTCGGGATGTTCATGTCCCTGACCGGGCTGACGGTCTCGTACTACGCCTGGTTCATGCCCCACGTCGAGGTCGCAGAACGGAGGGAGCACCGATGACACCGGCGGACGACACCGACGACGGTGGCTCCGACCCCGTTCCGGCCGCTTCGGACGACTGCTTCGGTGACTGCGGTGACTGTGGGGACGCCGGCCGGCCGAGCATCTACCGACCGTTCTGGCGGGAGACCCGGGCCCGGACGACCCGCCGAGGGTACGCCAGGGTGCTGGCGACCGTGGGCGGGCTGGCCGCGCTCGGGAGCCTCACTGCGCCGGTGCTCGGACTGACACGGGTCTTCGAGCGCTCCTACACCGGCCCGGTCTACTCCGACGGCGTCGCCCTCGTCGACGGCGAGGGCACCCGGATCACGGAGAACCGCCTGTCGGAGGGTGAACAGTTGACGGTCTTCCCCGAGCCCCGTCCCGGGATCGACCGCGCGCCGACGCTGCTGGTCCGGTTCCCGGAGGGGGAGTACGGCGGGGAGACGCGCGCGGAGTTCACCGTCTCGGGCTACGCGGCCTACTCGAAGGTCTGCACGCACGCGGGCTGTATGGTCGCCGACCGCGACGAGACGACGCTCGTCTGTCCCTGTCACTCCGGACGGTTCGACCCGCTGTCGGGTGCGGTGGTCACCGGCGGGCCGCCGCCGCGGGCGCTCCCGCAGCTGCCGATCACGCTGTCGAGCGACGGGGAGCTGATCGCGACCGGCGACTTCGAGGGGTCGGTCGGCCCCGGGGGTGGGTGATGGATCGACTCGATCACCTCTACCGGTGGGTCGACGATCGGCTGGACCTGGCGGGCGCGCAGTCGTTCCTCGGGAAGGCGTTCCCCGCCGAGGACTCGTTCCTGCTCGGCGAGGTGGCGCTGTTCTGTTTCCTGCTGCTGGTGCTGTCGGGGGTCTTCCTCGGCTTCTTCTTCGAGCCGAGCACCAGCGAGGTCGAGTACGAGGGCAGCGTCGCGCAGTACCAGGGCGAGGAGCTACCCGAGTCGTTCGTGAGCGTACTGAACATCACCTACGACGTCCCGTTCGGGATGCTCATCCGCCGGATGCACCACTGGGCGGCCCACCTCATGATCGCGGCGACGGGCCTGCATATGTTGCGGGTGTTCTTCACCGGCGCGTACCGCAACCCCCGCGAGCCCAACTGGCTGATCGGTACCGGTCTGGCGGGCGTGACCATGTTCGCGGCCTACACCGGGTACGCCCTCCCGTTCGACGAGTTCGCGAGTACCGCCGTCGGTATCGGGTACAACGTCTCCCTCTCGATCCCGATCGTCGGCGAGACGATCGCCAACCTGGCGTTCGGCGGATCGTTCCCCTCCAGCGCGACGATCCCCCGGTTCTACTTCCTGCACGTCCTGGTGCTGCCGGCGACCATCGCGGGGCTCATCGGCCTGCACATGCTCGTCCTCGTCAGGCAGAAACACACCGAGGCCCGGCGTGACGCGGACGTGCCGGCCCCCGGCGGGGACGACGCGACCGCCGCCGACGGCGGGGCAGTCGCCAGTGACGACGACAGCGTGGTCGTCGGCCTGCCGGCCTTCCCGAACCAGGCGGCCGTCAGCGCAGTCGTCTTCTTCCTGACGCTGGCGACGCTGTCGCTACTCGCCGGGTTCCTCCCGGTGCACAACATCGCCGAGTACGGGCCCAACGACCCGGCGTCGACGCCGTCGCTCATCATGCCGGACTGGTTCCTGATGTGGGGCTACGGCTTCCTGAAGCTGACCCCGTCGTGGCTCAGCTTCGACGTCCTCGGCGTGCACGTCAGCGCCGAGTTCGTCGGCGGACTGGCGCTACCGGGCCTCGTCTTCGGCCTCGTGGCGCTGTGGCCGTTCATCGATTACGAGCCCGAACCGACCCACTTCACCGCGGATCCCCTCGAACGCCCGTTCCAGACCGGGGTCGGCGTCGCCGGCGTCGTGTTCATCATGATCGCCTCGATCGCGGGGATGGACGTGATCCTCGGCCACGTCGTCGGGATGACCACGGCGCAGCTCAAGCCGTACCTGATCGCCGCCCTCGCCCTCGGCCCGCCGCTCGCCGGGCTGATCGTCTACGCGGGGCTCGGCGGGTTCGCCGACGGGGAGCCGCCGGACGACGAACCGACGGCGGACACGGGGAGAGACGAATGAGTCCGGAGTACGGCGGCACGGAGCTCTCCGGGCGGCGGTACCGCTGGCTGGATCGGGCGACGAAGCTCGCCGGCGTCGCGCTGATCGCCGCCGGCCTCGAGGTCGGCGGCGGGACGCTTGCGGGCATCGCCCTCGCGACGATCGGCGTGGCGTGCGGACTCACCACCGTTATCATCGACAATCCATGAGCCAAGGCGACGACTACCGTGATTCGACGTCAGGGGACGTCCCGACCGCGCGGCGGGACTTCCTGAAAGGTATCGGCGTAGCATCGCTGCTCGGCGCGACCGGCACCGGTCTCGGCGCGACCGACACGGACCCGGACGGGCTGTTCCGGATGGACGGCCTCGAGGTCGTCGACGATCCGATCGGCGACTACCCCTATCGTGACTGGGAGGACCTCTACCGCGAGCAGTGGGACTGGGACTCGACGGCGCGGTCGACGCACAGCGTCAACTGCACCGGTTCCTGCTCGTGGGAGGTGTACGTCCGCAACGGCCAGGTCTGGCGCGAGGACCAGGCCGCGGACTACCCGGTGTTCGACGAGGACGCGCCGAACCCCAACCCGCGGGGCTGTCAGAAGGGGGCCTGTTACTCCGACTACGTCAACGCCGACCACCGGGTGCTCCACCCGCTCCGGCGGACCGGCGACCGGGGGGAGGGCAAGTGGGAGCGGATCTCCTGGGACGAGGCGCTGACCGAGATCGCCGAGCAGGTCATCGAGACCGTCGCCGAGGAGGAGAACTACGACGGCATCAGCGGGTTCACGCCCATCCCGGCGATGAGCCCGGTCTCGTTCGCGGGCGGGTCGAGACTCGTCAACCTGCTCGGGGGCGTCTCGCACAGCTTCTACGACTGGTACTCCGACCTGCCGCCGGGGCAGCCGATCACCTGGGGGACGCAGACGGACAACGCCGAGAGCGCCGACTGGTACAACGCCGACTACCTCATCGCGTGGGGGTCGAACGTCAACGTCACGCGCATCCCGGACGCGAAGTACTTCCTCGACGCCGGGTACAACGGGACGAAGCGCGTCGGCGTCTTCACCGACTACTCGCAGACGGCCATCCACTGTGACGACTGGCTCAGCCCCGAACCGGGCACCGACACCGCGCTCGCGCTGGGGATGGCCCGGACGATCGTCGAGGAAGGGCTGTACGACGAGGACCACCTGAAGGAGCAGACCGACATGCCCCTCCTCGTGCGGGCGGACACCGGGAAGTTCCTCCGGGCAAACGAGGTGTCGGGACTGACCGTCGACGCCGACCGCCCGGACCACGTGTTCGTGATGCAGGACGCCACCGGCGGGCTGCGCGCCGCACCGGGGTCACTCGGGGCACGCGACGGCCAGCACGACGCCAGCGCCAGCATCGAACTGAGCTTCGACCCGCGACTCGACGTCGACGGGACGGTGTCGACGACCGACGGCTCGGTCGCGGTTCGCTCGGTGTGGAACGAACTCCGCGACGAACTGTCGAACTACACGCCCGAGCGCGTCCACGAGGAGACCGGCGTCGGCCGCCAGACCTACCAGGAGGTCGCCCGCGAGTTCGCCGAGGTCGACCGCGCGAAGATCATCCACGGGAAGGGCGTCAACGACTGGTATCACAACGACCTCGGGAACCGCGCCATCCAGCTGCTGGTGACGCTGACCGGCAACCTGGGCCGGCAGGGGACGGGGCTCGACCACTACGTCGGCCAGGAGAAGATCTGGACGTTCCACGGGTGGCAGACCCTCTCGTTCCCGACCGGCGACGTGAGAGGCGTGCCGACCACGCTGTGGACGTACTACCACTGTGACGTGCTGGACAACGCCGGCCCGGAGACGACCAGTCGCGTCCGCGAGGCCATCGACAACGACTGGATGCCGGTCTACCCCGAGGAACGATCGGACGGATCGCGGCCGGACCCGTCGGTGATGTTCATCTGGCGGGGGAACTACTTCAACCAGGCGAAGGGGAACGTCGCGATCGAGGAACAGCTCTGGCCGAAGCTCGACCTCGTGGTCGACATCAACTTCCGGATGGACTCCTCGGCGCTGTACTCGGACATCGTGCTCCCGACCGCGAGCCACTACGAGAAACACGATCTCTCGATGACGGATATGCACACGTACGTGCATCCGTTCACACCGGCGGTCGAGCCGCTGGGCGAGTCCAAGACGGACTGGCAGATCTTCCGCGAACTCGCCGCCAAGATCCAGGAGATCGCCGAAGAGCGCGGTATCGAGCCGATCCCCGATCGCACGTTCGACCGCGACATCGACCTCCAGTCGGTCCACGACGACTACGTCCGCGACTGGGAGACCGGTGAGCCGGGTGCCCTCGCCGACGACAGGGCGGCCGCGGAGTACATCCTCGAACACTCCGAGGAGACGAACCCGCACGACACCGACGAACGGATCACGTTCGACGACATCGACAACCAGCCCCGTCGGTTCCTCGCGGCCGGCGACCACTGGACCTCCGACATCGAGGAGGGGAAGGCGTACACGCCCTGGAAGGACTACGTCCAGGACAAGGAGCCGTGGCCGACGTTCACGGGTCGACAGCAGTACTACGTCGATCACGACTGGTTCCTGGAACTCGGCGAACAGCTTCCGACCCACAAGCAGGCACCCACGCTACAGGACAAGGCCGAGTACCCGCTCCGCTACAACACCCCTCACGGCCGGTGGTCGATCCACTCGACGTGGCGCGACAGCGAACGGATGCTCCGCCTCCAGCGCGGGGAACCGGTCGTCTACCTGAACCCCGAGGACATGGCCGAGCGGGGCATCGAGGACGGCGACACCGTCCGTGTCCACAACGACCTCGGCGAGGTCGAGGTTCAGGCGAAACGCTACCCGAGCAGCGAGCCAGGTACCGCGCGGATGTACTTCGCCTGGGAGCGCTTCCAGTACCCGGACCGCAACAACTTCAACTCGCTCGTCCCCCTGTACATGAAACCCACACAGCTCGTCCAGTACCCCGAGGACACCGGCGAACACCTGCACTTCTTCCCCAACTACTGGGGCCCGACCGGCGTCAACAGCGACGTCCGCGTCGAGGTCGAACGGGTCGACGACGGGAGCGGCGACGGTGATGACGGCGGGGGCGGCGGTGACGACGCCGGCGATGAGAGCGGCGGTGACGGCGAGGGCGACGGGGGTGAGAGCCAGTGAGCTCCCAGGGCGACGACGGCGAGGACACGGTGCCCCTCGCGGAGGGCGTCGACCACCAGGTCGCGATGGTGATGGACCTGAACAAGTGCATCGGCTGTCAGACGTGTACGATCGCCTGCAAGACCAACTGGACGGACGGCGGCGGTCGCGAGTACATGTACTGGAACAACGTCGAGACCAAACCGGGTGCCGGCTACCCCCGCGACTGGGAGGAGATGGGTGGCGGGTGGACCGACGACGGCGGGGAGCGCACGCCGGGCGAACTCCCCGAGGAGGACGACTACGGCCGGCCGTGGGACTTCAACCACGAGCAGATCATGTACGAGGGCAGCGACGAGCCGCTGCGCCCGATGGACAGCGCCGCCGACTGGAGTCCGAACTGGGACGAGGACGAGGGGGCCGGCGAGTACCCCAACTCCTACTACTTCTACCTCCCGCGCATCTGCAACCACTGTACGCACCCCTCCTGCGTCGAGGCCTGCCCCCGGTCGGCACTGTACAAGCGCTCCGAGGACGGGATCGTCCTCGTCGACCAGGACCGCTGTCGGGGCTACCGCTACTGCGTCGAGGGCTGTCCGTACAAGAAGGTGTACTACAACGCGATGAAGAAGACCTCCGAGAAGTGCATCTTCTGCTACCCACGGATCGAGGGGGAGGGCCCGGAGGGCGAGGTCCGCGGGACGGCCTGCGCGGAGGACTGCCCGCCGCAGCTCCGGATGGTCGGCTACCTCGACGACGAGGAGGGGCCGATCCACAAGCTGGTCAACGAGTACGAGGTGGCGATCCGGCTACACCCCGAGTTCCGGACCGAGCCGAACGTCTACTACATCCCGCCGTTCGCCCCACCCCAGCACTCCGAGGAGGGCGAGTCGCTCGACGCCGAGCGCATCCCGCGGACCTATCTCGAGGAGCTGTTCGGGCCGAAGATCAACGACGCGCTGAACACGATCAGCCGGGAGCGCGACCGGGTCCGGCGCGGCGAGGAGAGCGAACTGATGGAGCTCCTGAACAGCGACCGCGAGGAGAAGTACCGGCTGGAGGTGTTCGAATGACCGACGCGAGAGGTGACCTGCTGCTGGCGGGCGCGTTCGCGGCGCTGTTGCTCGCGGTGGCAACCGTCGGGCCGACGGTCGTCGACGCCCGCCCCGCCTACGAGATTCCCGTTGAGCGCGGGACCGAGGCGGAGGGCTTCGGGAGCGCCACGGCCGATCCGTGGACGGAGGTGCCGGCCGCGACGGTGTCACTGTCCGCCGCCGGGGCGTCGGTTCCGGCCGCGGACGACGTGACCGTCGAGGAGACGAAGCTCCAGGCGGTCCGGACCGACCGGCGGCTCTACCTGCGGCTCTCGTGGGCCGACGCGACGGTGGACCGATCGACGAACGCCACCAGGGCGTTCGCCGACGCGGTCGCGGTTCAGGTGCCTGCGAACGCGAGCGCCCGCCCACCCATCGCGATGGGGAGCGCCGGCAACCCCGTGAACGTATGGTACTGGTCGGCGGACGACACCACGGAGGAACTGCTCGCTGGCGGTCCGGGGAGTACGACGCGGTTCGACCCGGGGACGGTCACCACGGACGCGACGCGCGCCGACGGTCGCTGGCACGTCGTGCTGTCGCGGCCGCTCGACGCCCCGAACGCCAACAGGACAGCCATCCCGGACGACGCCGACATGGACGTCGCCCTCGCGGTCTGGAACGGCTCGAACGCGGAGCGCTCGGGGAAGAAGTCCGTCAGCGAGTGGCACTACCTCGCGCTCGGCCCCGGCCCGCAGGGACCGCCGTACCAGACGATACTCTGGATCGTCGCCGGCCTCGCCATCGTCGGCTCCGCGCTGGTGACGATCGAGGGTGTCCGCCGGACGAGGGGTGAGTGAGATGGCGACCGACGAGCCCCGACGGCCCGACCTGACGGCGCTCTCCGATGAGATCACGACCGACGCCGGTGCCCGCGGCGGGGTGTACGCGCTGGCGGCGAAGGCGTTCGACCAGCCCGGCGAGTCGTTCTACCGGGACCTCGAGACGGGTCGCGTCGACGACCTGTTCGCCACGCTGGTCGACCGGAGCGGCCTCGACGTTCGACCGCCGGAGACGACGGTCGAGGAGGATCGCGAGACGGTCGCGGCGCGGTTCAACGACCTCTTCACCGTCGGCTACTCGGAGGTCGTCGACGGGACCGACGGGACCGTCGAGAGCCACGGCCCGCCGGTGTCGCTGTACGAGTCCGACTACCGCGCCGAAGTCTCCTGGAACGACGTCAACCTCGATCTCGCACGCGCCTACGAGTACTTCGGCTGCCAGGTCGATAGAGGGACCCGGCGCAACCACGACCACTTCCACCTCCAGCTCGAGTTCATGGGCTACCTCTGTCGCCGCGAGGCCGCCGTCGACCCAGAGGTGGCCGCCGCGCGGCTCGACTTCCACGACCGTCACCTCCGGGTCGTCACGGAAGGGATCGCCGAGGCGCTCGGCGACGAACCGGGGACCGGTCTCTACGGTCGGCTCGCGGAGTTCCTCGACCGGTTCACCGCGGCCGACGTCGAGGACCTGGCCGCGCGAGGGGGAGGTGAGTCGGCGTGACAGCGGAATCGACCACCGACGCACACGAGACGGACGTGGGAGTGGCCTATCCCCCGGCGGAATCGATCACCGGGCTCGATGCGCCCGGTTTCACTACTGCGGTTCTCGGGGTCGTCGCGATCGCGTTCGTCGCGATCGAACGGGCTGTCACCGTCCTCGCCAACGTCCCCTTCGACCCGCTGGTGATCCCGCCGTCGGTTCGTGCCGCGACCGGCGTGCTGGCGCTCGTCGCCGTCGGCTCGGCGCTCCTCGCCGCGACGGTGGCCGACGGACGAGCGACCGTCCGGGTCGGGCTCCTGTTCGCCGTCGTGTTCGGCGCTCTCCCGCTCGTCGCGCCGGGAACGACGCTGGTGGCCGCCGTCGCGGTCACCGGTGGCGGCGCACTCGCGCTCCTGGGCACGCTCGGCGTCCCCGCGGTGTGGACGTATCGGGGCGTCCGCCGGCGCGTCGTGGCCGTCGGTTTCGTCGCGGCGCTCGCGCTGACGCTCGCCGGCGCGACCGGCCTCGTCGACGGGCTACGCAACTCCGGCGCGTTCGTCACGCTCGCGGCGGTCGCGGCGGTCGGCACGCACTCCGCGGGATCGCGGCTGGCCGCGGGTGCCGGACTCCTCGCCGTCGGCGCGGTGGCCGTCGCGAGCGCGGCGAGCCCGTTCGCCTTCGGTAGCTCGCTGCTCGTCGCGTTCGCGGTCACGGGCGTCCCATCGCCCCTGATCGCGCTCGCGGTCGCCGGTGCCGTCGCGGCCGCGGTCGCCGGGCTCCATCGAGGAGGGTATACGCTCGCGGTCGGGGCCGTCCTGCTCCTGCTCGTGGGCGTCCCCGCGACGTTCCCGCGGGCGCTGACGCTCCTGCTCGGCGCGACGCTGGTGCTGGTCGTCCACGACAGCCCGGGGACGAGAGGCCCGGGGACGGGAACGACGGGGGGGTCGACATGAGAGACGAGGAGGAGGCGACGGACGGGCCGACCGACCCCCGGGTCCACCCCGAGCAGAGCCCGGGGTTCGGCGAGGACCACGGCGGCCTCGAGGACATCGAGGTGAGCCGCGACGTGACGATCGGGGAGGCCACCCCCCGGGAGCTCCAGGCGACCGACGTCACGCCGGTCGCCGACGCCGACGCGGCCGAGAAGGTCGCGGACCTCCGCGGGGGGGACGTGGTCGAGCGCCGCCGCGCCGCCCTCGCGCTCGCCGAGGAGTCGGGCCCGGCGGTCGTCGACGCGCTCGTCGAGTTCGGCCTCACGGACGCGGACTGCGACGTCAGACAGTTCGCCGTCGAGGCGCTGGGCGAACTCGGCGGGGAGCGGGCGGGGAACGCGGCGGTCACCGCGCTCGACGACCCCGACCCGTGGGTCCGCGCGGAGGCGGTCGTCGCGCTCGACCGTATCGACCGCCGCGAGTACGAACCGCACGTCGAGCGCGCGGTGGACGACGACCACCACGCCGTCCGACGGAACGCCGCCGTCTCGCTGTTCAAACTCCGCGGGGAGGACACGCTCGGGATCCTGCTCGATCAGTCCCGTGCGGACAGCGAGCGGCTCCGGGAGTGGGCGGCCCACCTGCTGGCCGGCGTCGACGACGAGCGCGCCGAGGAGCGGCTGCGCGAACTCGCCGCAGACGAGGGAGAGCCGAAGGTCGTCCGGAGCACCGCCGCCCGGTCGCTGGAGGCCGACCCCGGGAAGTTCCGCCGGCAGTTCACCGGCGGGACCGAGAACGACAGCGCCGACGCCCCCGGCGAGAGCCGGCTGAACCGCCGACCGAACCTCTGATATGTCACAGGATACTCCCACGGACGCGACCGACGCACCGTCACGACTGACCGAGCACGTCGAGGCCGCACTCCGAGGGGTCAGGGACCCCGACGCCGACCTGACCGTGTTCGAGGCGGGGCTCGTCGAGGACATCCACGTGACCGACGGACGGGTGACGATCGACGCCGACCTGAGCGACTTCCCGCCCTCGGAGGCCGAGTCGGTGACGGCGACGATGATCCACGCCGTCTCGGAGGTCCCGGGCGTCGAACGCGCACACGTCGAGCACGTCGGGTCGACGCCCGCGACCGGGGCGCGGGAGATCGGCGTCGAATCCGCCGACCGCGTCGTCGCGGTCGCGAGCGCGAAGGGCGGGGTCGGCAAGTCGACCATCGCGACGTCGCTCGCGTGTGCCATGGCCGCCGAGGGTCGGAACGTGGGTCTGTTCGACGCCGACATCCACGGGCCCAACGTCCCGGAACTCCTGTCGGTCAGCGGTCCCGTCCACTCCGACGAGGACGGCAACCCCGTCCCGGTAGATGTCGGCGGTCTCGACGTGATGAGCGTGGGTCTGATGTCGTCCAGCGCGCCGCTGGCGTGGCGCGGCGCGATGGCTCACGACGCCCTCTCGGAGCTGTTCGAGGAGACGGCGTGGGACGACCCGGAGACGATCGTGATCGATCTCCCGCCGGGCACGGGGGATATCGCGCTCACGACGCTACAGGAGACCCGGGTCGACGGCGTCGTCTTTGTCACGACGCCCTTCCACGCCGCGGTCTCGGATACGCACCGCTCGATCCAGCTGTTCGAGGAGAACGACGTCCCGGTGCTGGGGGTCGTCTCGAACATGGGCGAGTTCGTCTGCGAGGACTGCGGGCGCGCCCACGACCTCTTCGACGGCCCCGACCCGATCGGCGCGCTCGACGTCCCCGTCATCGCGGAGATTCCCTTCGCCCCGGCGATGCAGGACACCCCTGCGCCGTCCCCGGACGCCCTCCCCGAGTACTCGCGCTCGCTCTGTCGGGCGGTCCTCGATCGCTTCGAGGAGATCTGGTCGGTCGATATCCCCGAGGGGGCCGTGGACATCCGGGGACTACCGTCGGAGGATCGGTACGACGAGGTCGCGGACGGCTGGGCCGACACGCCGGCCGGCGAGCGGTTCCACCTGGTCAGCGATCGAGACCCGACCCCCGTGCGGAACTACCTCGTCGAGACCAGCGACGTGGCCGAGGCCGAACTGGAGCCGTTCGAGGTCAGGCGGGCCAACCCCGAGACGTGGCTGCTGCGGACCGTCCGGCCCTGAATCGGTGTTCGATGGGGTGACCGACGAACGAGGAGTGTGGATGATCGGCGGTCTGACACACTGCCGCCGTCCCGGGACGACCCCGACACACGACGAAGGAGTTTTTATCGCGTCCCGGTTTGTCTCACCCATGACCGACAGCGGAATCCGCGCGGTGGTGCGGGTCGACGGGTCGTCCGTCTGCCGCGCCGGGGACGCGTCCGAGGAGGGGGACGTGGTGTCGGTTTCCCGTGCCGCTTCGCCCGCTACCGACGGGACGGTGGTCGAGTTCACCGCAGATTCGGGACTGGCGACCACCGACGCGAAGGAGGTGTTCTCGTACGACGGCAAGACGATCTACCGGTTCGAGCGTGCGGCCGGGGCAGGGCCGGCGTGTGCCTGTGACGTGATCGAGTCTAACGGCTATCCGGTCCGTCACGCCGAGGTGGACTCGGGGGCCGTCACGCTCTCGTTCGTCGCGGAGGACATCGAAACGCTCCGTGACGTCATCACGGGCCTCAAGGAACGGTACGAGGGGGTATCCCTGCAGTGTCTCACCCGATCGTCGGCGATCGGCGGAAAGCGGGACCTCGTCTTCGTCGACCGCTCCGTGCTCACGGACCGACAGCGCGAGGTGCTGGAGACCGCCCACGAGA
Source organism: Salinirubellus litoreus (assembly GCF_037335815.1). Lineage (NCBI taxonomy): Archaea > Methanobacteriati > Methanobacteriota > Halobacteria > Halobacteriales > Natronomonadaceae > Salinirubellus > Salinirubellus litoreus. The sequence continues at coordinate 3,817,216 of NZ_CP147841.1, forward strand.
TGGGCTACTTCGAGCACCCGAAGCGGGCGAACGCGACCGAGGTAGCTGACGCGCTCGATATCAACGGATCGACGTTCGCCGAACACGTCTCGACGGCCCAGTCGAAGATCCTCGAATCCATCCTCGAGGGGTGACGGCCCGACCTGGGCCCGGGCCCGTCCCCGAGCATTTCCCGACGGCCGACCGGGCGGACGATGCCCGACCGCTCCACATCAACTCCCCCGATATACGGGGATCGGTGTTATACCGGACACCGTCGTACCCCCTTCGACGGAGGCGCTCATGCCGCGCAAGTTCGTCTTCGACTGTCCGGGGTGCGATGCCGAGGTCGTCGTCGACGCCGACGTCCGATCGGAGATCCTCGCGGGCGGTTGCGTGATGTGTCGGAGCTCCGCCGACGCCGGCTCCTTCGTCCCCGTGTCCGAGGCCGACGTCGAGCGCGACCCGACCCGATGATCCACGCGGTGCTCGTCGCCACCGGACCGCCGCCCACGTCCGTGCGTGTCGGGACGCTCGCCGGGTCGTCTCGCTCCTACTCCGCTCCGTCCTCCTCGAGCCCCTCGTGCTCCCGGATCGGCTCGCGCCAGGACTCGGGGATCGGGATCGCCTCGCCCGTCTCCCGGTCCAGCGCGAGCAGCACGACCTCGGCCGTCGCCGCCACGTCGTCGTCGGCCAGGACCTCGTACTCGATGTCGAAACTCGACGTTCCCATCCCGGCGATCCGCTGGCGGACGGTAATCTCGTTATCGAGCGTGATCGGTGCCCGGTAGTCGATCTCCTGGTGGACGATGGCGACCGGTGCCCGGTCGTGGCGGATCCCGACGACCTCGTCCCAGTAACCGACGCGGGCCTGTTCGAGGTAGCTGAGGTACTTGGCCTGGTTGACGTGGCCGTTCACGTCGATGTCGCTGTACCGGGGTGTGAACGACGTCTCGTACGTGTACTCCGTCATGTGCGCCCGTCCCCGAGCCGATACAATAAATACCGGCGGTCGGACCGTCCGGACTCGACCGGCCTCCTCGCCGGGATCGAGGTGCTCGGGTCACACCGCGGCGCGGTCCGTCGGACGAACGGGCTGGTGCCACCCAAACGGACTTGTGAGCGGGACCGGAACTCCCGAAACCATGCGAATCACTGACGTGGAAACCCACCTGCTCGAGGTCCCGCGGGAGGTCGAGGCCGCCGACTCGAGACACGTCTTCGATCGGTGGTACGTGACGGCGATCGAGGTCGGGACCGACGAGGGCCACACCGGGCTCGGGTGGATGGCCTCGACCCGTGCCGGCGCGGTGTTCGAGCACCTCCTCGACGACCAGTTCGTCCCCCTGCTGGCCGACCGGTCGCCGTTCGAGACCGAAGCGATCCGGCGCGACCTGCGCGACCACGCCGTCTACTACGGGGAGACAGGGATGTCCGCGTACCCCCGCGCGGTGATCGATATCGCGCTGTGGGACCTCAAGGCCAAGGCGGCTGACGTGCCGCTCTACCGGCTCCTCGGCGGCGAGGACGGGAGGGTGAAGGCCTACGCGTCGAGCCTCGACGCCGGCCTCTCGCTCGACGAACTCCGCGAGCGGCACGGCCGGCGAGCCGACGAGGGGTTCACCGCGTTCAAGACCAAAGTGGGGACCCGACGACCGTCCGAGGAGGCCGAACGGGTGGCCGCCGTCCGGGAGGCCGTCGGTCCCGGGGCGGAGGTGTTCGTCGACGCGAACCAGGCCTGGACGGTAAAGGAGACGGTCGAGGTCGTCGGGGCCATCGACGAACACGGCGTCGACTGGGTCGAGGAGCCCATCTCGGAGTGGAACCTCGACGGCCACGCCCGAATCGCGTCCCGGATCGACCCGCCGCTGGCGACGGGCGAGATGTTCTACCGCCCGGAGCGGTTCAGGTGGCTCGCCGAGCGGGACGGACTGGACGTCGCCCAGCCGGATCTGATACGGGCAGGCGGCGTCTCGGGCGTCCTCGACGTGGCCCGGGTGGCGGCCGACCATCACGTTCCGCTCTGTCCACACGCCAACCACGCGGTGAGCGCCCACCTCGTGAGCGCCGCACCGACGGGGCGGCTCGTCGAGTACTTTACTGGTGGGGACCTCGCCGCGGCGATCCTCGAGGAGCCGCCCGCGGTCGAGGACGGCCACGTCCACCTGCCCGACCGTCCGGGCCACGGCTACCATCTCGATCCCGAGGCGGTCGAGGCGTTCGCCTCGGAGACGGTATAGACGGCTGACTCCTCGCAAGCAGGGCACCGAGCCGATCGAACGCCTGCTGATCAGTGATGACCCACCTCGACAGGGGGGACGAGCATCAGCCCCTCCCTGGTCGTTCTCGGGCATTCCGACGGGTTTCGCGCGGATGGCGAGCGAGCGGTGTTCGCGTGGGGGTACACGGCACCGCGGAGCGCGATAGATGCCCGCCGCAGGTGGGAGACAACTCCATCAGTACCGGTACACGACCGCCTCGTAGGGCCGGAACGGTTGCCCGTCGGGGGCGGTCACCCCGTCCTCGTAGTTTGAGAGGCAGACGGAGAAGTCGGTACCGTCGAGGTCGACCTCGGCGCTTTCGAGGTCGACCGGGGTGGGCTCGCCCGACCAGTTGAGGACGATCAGCATCCGCTCGTCGTCGAGCGTCCGGGTGTAGGCGTACACCCGCTCGTGGTCGGGGAGCAGGAGATCGTACCCCCCGTAGACGAGGACGTCGTGCTCGCCCCGGAGGTCGATCAGGTCGCGATAGTGGTGCCACACCGAGGACTCGTCGGCCCGCGCCGCCGCGACGTTGATCTCCGGGTAGTTCCCGTTGACGTCGAACCAGGGCTCGCCGGCGGTGAATCCCGCGTGCTCGTCGTCCGACCACTGCATCGGCGTCCGGGCGTGGTCGCGGCTCTGGTAGTTCACGAACCCACGGAGTTCGTCGAACGAGCCCGCCCGTCCGGCCGCGAGCGCGTCCTCGACGGCACCGATCATCATCGGATCGTCGAGCGCGTCGAGGTCCGGGAACGTCGTGTTCGTCATGCCGATCTCCTCGCCCTGGTAGACGAACGGCGTCCCGCGGGTGGTCAAGAGGAACGTCGCGAGGAGCTTCGCGCTCTCGACCCGGTACCGCCCGTCGTCGCCGAACCGCGAGACGATCCGCGGCTGGTCGTGATTGCCGAGGTACTGCGCGTTCCACCCCTCCAGGTCGGTCTGCCAGCGGCTCGTGATCCGTTTTAGCTCCGGCAGGCTCCACTCGCCCCACCCCCCCGGGTCCCAGCGCCCCCGCGGCCCGGCGTCGACGTCCATGTGCTCGAAGTGAAAGACCATGTCCAGCCCGTCGCCGTCCTCGCCGAGGTACTCGCCGGCGAGTTCGACGGTCGTCTCCCCCATCTCGCCGACGGTCATCACGTCGTAGTTCGAGATCGTCCGGTCGTACAGCTCCCGGAGGTAGTCGTGAACGCGGGGGCCGTGGCTGAACACGTCGACCCCGGTCGGGTGCCTGTCGGCGTTCCCGTCGGGGAGCCCCTCGGGCTTGGAGATGAAGTTGATCGCGTCGAGGCGGAACCCGTCGATGCCCTTCTCGAGCCACCAGTCGACGAGCGAGACGATCTCCTCGCGCACGTCGGGGTTCCGCCAGTTCAGGTCCGGCTGCTTCTCGTCGAACAGGTGGAGGTACCACTCTCCCCGGACCTCGTCGTACGTCCACGCCGGACCGCCCATGAACGATCCCCAGTTGTTCGGCGGCGTGGGGTTCCCCTCCTCGTCCTCGCCGCCGTCGCGCCAGTAGTAGTAGTCCTCGTACCCCACCTCCTCCCGGCGGGACCGCCGGAACCACTCGTGCTCGTCGGAGGTGTGGTTGACCACCAGGTCCATGAGCAGCCGCATGTCGTGTGCGTGGAGCGTCTCCAGGAGCGCCTTCCAGTCGGCCATCGTCCCGAACTCGGGGGCGATCGAGCGGTAGTCGCTGATGTCGTAGCCGTTGTCAGCTTGCGGGGATTCGTAGACCGGACAGAGCCAGACGACGTCGACGCCGAGCGAGTCGAGGTAGCCGACCCGCTCGGTGATGCCCGGGAGGTCACCGATCCCGTCGCCGTCGCTGTCGTCGAAGCTCCGCGGATAGATCTGGTAGACGACCGCCTCCTTCCACCACCGTCGATCCAGCGCTTGCGAGGAGCGTCCGTCGTCGGAAGGCATCGGAGTCGGTGGAGAGATAACTCGTCTCCGGATTAACGTTTCGACGGCATTACTGAAACCTTAAAACGTGATACGTCTCGGGGACCGTACCTGTATACGGAGGGTCTGTACGACAGAGGGAACAGCCGGGGGAGCCAGTCCGGCGACCGAATCAGGCCGTCGGCGCGACGTTCTGGTTCATGTGGAACAGGTTATCCGGGTCGTACGTCCGCTTTACCTCCACGAGCCGGTCGTAGTTCTCGCGGTAGGCGGCGTCCTCCTCACCGACTTTCTCGGAGATGAAGTTGACGTAGACGCCGCCGGTGGCGTGGGGGGTCATCGCCTCGTGAACCTCACGCGTCCAGGCGATGCACTCGTCGTCCTGGGCCGGATCGATCCACCGCGTGTGGAGGTTCATGAGGAACGCCGCATCCCGGTGGGGGTACGCCGTCGCGTCCACGGGCACGTCGTTGATGGCACCGCCGAGTTGGGCGATGGCGATCTCGCTCTCCGGTGTGGGAAGCGACTCGCCGTACTCGACGAAGGTGTCGATCATCCCATCGGTGAACTCGACGAAGTTGTGGGACTTCCAGTAGTTCCGCGCGCCGGGGGTGAGCAAGCCGTCGAACCCCTGTTGCCAGCCGACGTAGGGGTGAGGGCCGATGGCGTCGGCGATGGGTTCGCCGATCTCCCGCAGCGGCTGCAGGACTGCCTCGCCGTCGGCTATAGTGCCGTCGTAGTAGACCGCGATGACGAGCACCTTCTCCCCGTGCCACGCCCCCGGGATGAACGGGAGCGGTGGCGCGTGCCTGATGACCATCCACGCGGTGACCTCGTCAGGAGCCTCGGCGACGAACTCGCGGTAGGCTTCCATCACCTCGGCCGTGTCCTCGAACGGGTGGACGAGCAGCCCCGAGAGCACCTCGGGACCGACCTCGTGGAGGTCGAACTCGAAAGACGTGACGACGCCAAAGTTACCGCCACCGCCGCGAAGCCCCCAGAAGAGGTCGGAGTGCTCGTCCCCGCTTGCGTGAACGAGACGCCCGTCGGCCGTGACCACGTCCGCCCCTCGAAGGTTGTCAGCGGTGAGACCGTACCTGCGGGAGAGCCAGCCGAAGCCCCCGCCGAGCGTCAGGCCGGAGATCCCCGTCGTCGAATTGTATCCGACGGGCGTGGCGAGGCCGAAGGCCTGCGCCTCGTGGTCGAACTCCGCGAGTATGACGCCCGGTTCGACCCGCGCAGTCTTGGCCTCCGGATCGATACGGACGGACTTCATGAGTGAGAGGTCGATCACGACCCCATCGTCGACCATCGCGTTCCCGGCGATATTGTGACCCCCACCCTTCACCGCGATCGGCTTGTCCTGCTCACGGGCGAAGTTCACCGCTGCGATGACGTCGGCGACGCCCGCACACCGGGCAATCAGCGCGGGGCGTCTGTCGATCATGGCGTTCCAGATCGTCCGTGCTTCGTCGAATTCCGGTGTCCCCGGTGTGAGGAGTTCACCGCGGAACTTCGTCTCGAGTTCTGATACTGTACTATCGTCTAACGGGGTGATGTGAATCGCCAAGACATTTTCTCCGGGGTACCGTATGCAGTGGGAGGATAAGTAGTTGTGCATAATTTTTAATTATGGTTTTCCATAATTTATCGGGGGCCCAGCTACGGATCACTCTCGAGTCGTGTGAGAGACGCGCCCTCTATCACGTTCGAGTCGGAACTGCGTCTCGAGGAGATCGGGTCACGACCTCGAGAGCGAGCCCGACGACTCGTTACCCTCCAGATGGGATTGTCGATGTCAGGCCTGCGCCACTCGCGGCGGCGTCGGCAGACGCCGATCCTGCCAGAGGAGGCCGACGCCCATCACGAAGACCACGCCGATCAGGCCGATGGCAGCCAGCTCCATCAGCGGCGACGGATTCGCGGCCAGGAGGCCCGTTACATCGACCGCAAAGTGCCAGAGGACGAGTGGCCAGAGACTCTTCAGACGGAAGGCAACCGCACCCAGACCGATCCCCAGCGGGATGATCAGAATCATCTGCGGGAGCCATTCCGCCATCGAATTCCCGAGGATGATCTGGGACACGTGGGAGAGCCCGAACACGACGGCCGGCAGGACCACAGCGAGGACCCGGCCCCGAGGTTCGAGTGCCCGAAGGAACACGCCACGGTAGAGTAGTTCCTCCGACAGGGCGGCCCCCAGCGCGACCCCGACGACGATGACGACCAGGGCCGCCCACGAGGGGAGTGTCGTCCCCTCGACCAGCGACACCTCGGGGATGGCGAGCCCGAACGCGAGCGGAACCAACACCATCACGCCGAACGGGAGCAGATACACCAGCGCACGGCGGTTGACCGGGGTCGTGAGTCGGATCTTTTCCCACCAGCCGAGCCAGGCGACGAGGCCGACGACGATGGCGACGAAGAGCCAGTTCAGGACGAGGCCGATGCCGTGAAGCGTGAGACTCGGGACCAGCGCTTCGAGTGCGAGCCGAACGACGACGGTCAGTGCGATCATCGCGGCTCCGAATCCGAGGGTGAACGCGACTGGACGACGCTCGACGAGTGATGCCATGCCGTCTACACGATTCACCCGTACTTATAGGTGTATTGACACGGTGGGGGACTCGTCTCCCCAGTCGTGCTAACGAAGCGCACTGGATGCAGCAGGGCTACAGACACCCTCTCAGTTGCTGTCAGGATGGGCGTACGAGATCAGCGCATGGATTCAGTATGACACGCTGGTTTCGTTCAGTTCCGCGCGAGTCCGATCGTACTCGGATCGGTCGAGGATCTCGAAGTACGCCTCGCCGATTGCAAGCATGGGCCGAGCAGGAAACGCAACGTTCCCCATAGTTGGATTCGTCTCACTCGTGGTCGGTTCACCCAGGTCGTCGCCATCGAGCGTTGCGACAGCAGATTCGATGGGATACATCTGACGAGGCATCAGAATCGCACGCTGGCCGTTCGGGGCGGTGCCGATCAGCGTCACATCACCGATATCGAACACGGTATCCGCCACCCGAGCGAACAGCGATGCAACTCCGGGAACGCGCCAGATCTTGGCCGGGAAGCGAGCGCCGATAGCGTTCAGAATCGTCGCAGTCAGGGGCGCGTCCATCCGGACGGTCAAGTGAAGCTCGGGGTCATCCATCCGCACCTGTAGCTCCATCGGTCCGATCCAATCGAGCGTGATGGTCGCGGACTGAACGTGGTCCGTTGCGGTTCCGTAGTACCGAGGGCAGGCAGTATCGTGGCGTGGCCCGTCCACGTAGATGGACCATCGCCCGTCGGGCGTACGATGCCAGACCGTCGTGTATGGGGCAAAGTCGTTCTCGGGAAACACGCGAAGCGCGAGAACGTGGCCAGAATCAAACGGCAGCGCATAGATGCCGAAGCCGCGAACGTGTTCGTATCCCTGCATCGGGGAGGGCTGGACTGAGGGACGTATCTGCTGTACCTTCGCTGCAATTCCACGCTCGAGTTCTCCGGTCGGGTGTTGGCGTTCTGTGACACCCTCTGCTGAGGACATGAGAGAGAGACGGTCTTGGAGTAGATAAGGAGGGCTAACATGTAGTGTTATTTATCCTCTGCAGATCTCTCACCGAGACATACACGCGCTGTATACAGCATTGGGTGGACAAACTACCTAAATCGAGTCAGAATCCGTGTGCGAGATTCGGATGATCTCCGTATCTGGCCGTTCCACACCGCGATCTCGATTCGGTGTGGAGAACATACGGGGAAGTTAGTCGCCCTACTCCCCGAGGAGGTCGACGGCTCCGAGCTGCCGCACGAGGCCGAGCATGTCGTTCTACACCCACCGTTCGGCGACTTTCCCGTCCTCAATGCGAGCAAACACCATGCTCTCCATCTCGAACTGCTCGCCCGTCGGTTCAAGATGCAGAAAATCCCCCTCGTGGGTTCCTCGGTTTGTCGTCCGCAGCGCGACGGTATCACCCTCGGCGATCAGTTCATCGATGGTCGCCGAGTAGTCCGGAAAGGCGCTAAAGAGGACGTCGACGGTCCTCCTGATTCCCTCGAGGCCTTTGGTCTCCCCGAACGGGGTGTGATCGATCACCCTTTCAGCGAATATAGTAGCGTTTGGAAGTCTTTACGCACGGACGGGGGGACCGTCCCCGTCCGGAGTGTGTTATCGGTTCCAAACGCTACTATAGCTCATCGAAGACCGCGAGATCCTGCTCGTTGCCCCCCTCCACCACGCGACGGCAGAGACGCTTGTTCTCCTCGGTTGTGGTCGTTGCCATCGGCTCCTCTTTCATCGCGCCTCACTCGACGTGTCCCATCTCCGACTTGACTGTGAAGCGGATACCAGAACCCCCTACGCCGTGTGGTACGTTAACTGTTGTTTCCTCGCACCGTACTGCCCGATTCGACCGCTCCGCTCGGAACGAGGTCCTGTGCGACATACGCGCTGTATTCACCGCACGCCGTTTGTATCGACCGCCGGGGGTTCCAACAGAACCGTTTCGACGCTCGTTCGATGCCGACGCGACTGCCTCTGGGGTCTCCGCGCCCCGGTCGTCCGACGGGGCCGATCCGCGCCGCTTCGATCCGACCGTCCCCGATCAGACGACGAGCGCCCCCTCTTCGGCGACGACCTTCCCCCTCCGGATCACGTACTCGGTGTCGGCCTGCCCGAGGACCGCCCACTGCGGCGACGGGGCGTCCATCACCACGAGGTCGGCGGGCGTGCCGACCTCGACGCCGTACCCTTCGATGCCGAGGAGGTCCGCTCCCCCGTGGGTCAGGAGGTTCCAGAGGTGTGCCAGCCCGGGGTTCGTCGAGTAGGTGTAGCTCCGGTCGAGCCTGAGCGACTGGACGAGCGCCCCCTCGGTCGGGGCGGCGTTGCCGTGGGGAACCCAGAGGTCGCGGAGTTCGTCGCTCCCGTGCCCGACGGTGATCCCGCGCTCGCGGAGCGCCCCGATAGGCATCCCGGGGGGCGTGCTCGGGTAGGAGGTGGTGAGCCCGACGTCGGCCCGCTCGAGCGCGTCGAGGACCGACGCGAGCGGCTCTCCCCGCACTCGCGGGTCGCCGGACCTGACGGCGGCGTCGGCGAGCGCGAACGCGTGACTCGCCGTGACCCGTCCCTCGTACCCGTTTCGGACGGCGTGCTCGGCGACCCGCTCGAGCGTGTAGGTACCGAGCGTCCCCCCGTCGTGGACGTGCGCGTCGATGTCGACGTCGTGCTCGGTGGCGACCTCGAACCAGGTCTCGATCGTCCGTTCGAGGTCGTCGTTGACCGAGGCGGGGTCGATACCGCCGAGCAGGTCTGCCCCGAGTTCGAGCGACTCCCGGGCCGCTTCCCGAACCTCGGGGCCGTCGAGTAGCCCCCGCTGTGGGAACGCGACCACCTCCACGTCGAACAGGTCCGACACCGTCTCGCGGGCCTCGAGGATCGCCTCGATCACCTTCGTCCCGACGGTCCGGTCGATGTAGGTGTGTGCGCGGGCGAAGAGGACGCCGTTGGCGACGGCCATCCGGACGCACTCGACCGCGTTCCCGGTCAGCGTCCCGGCGTCGGTCCCCTCGAAGTACTCGACCGTGCGGGCGATGTTCCGGGCCTTGTCGAACGGCTCGTCGTTGTGCTTCGGAACCCGCTCGCCGGCCGCGCTGAGCGCCTGGTCGAAGTGGACGTGCGCGTCGACGAACCCGGGGAACACGAGGTTCCCGCCGGCGTCTATCTCGCGCGGTCCGTCGAGGGCGGCGTCGGCCGCTGCGGTCGATCCCACCGCCGCGATCGCGCCGTCCGTGACCGCTATGTCCACGACGGCGTCCCGGGAGGGGAGGTACGCGTTTCGAACGATCAGATCACCTGTCATACCTCGCGATCACGGCCCACCCGCAAATCACTTCGGAGCGAGCGGCGGGACCCGGACCTCCCGGAGTGCGGTCTCGATCGGGTGTGTGCCCGATCGAACGTGGTCGGCCGGGCGACGCCTTTTCGTCCCGACCCTCGATACCCTCGCTATGACCCACGAACACGACGCCGTCGTCGTCGGTGGGGGTATCGCCGGGGCCAACTGTGCGCTCCAGCTCGCCCGTGCCGGGATGACCGACGTCCTCGTCCTGGAGAGCGAGGGGCCGGCGAGCAAGGCCAGCGGGCGCGCGGCGGGAAACCTCACGACGTATCGACACGAGCGGTTCGGCGCGGCGGCCTCCCGCCTCGGGCGCGAACTCTACGAGGAGCTCGCCGCGACGAACGACGACCTCGCGCTCCACCGGGAGCGATCCTACTCCGTCGCGTACACCGACGAGGGGGCGGATTCCCTCCGTGAGGAGGCCGACTCGACGACCCTCGACACCGAACTTCTGACCGCCGAGGAGCTCGCCGAGCGGGAGACCGCCTTCGCTACCGGGGAGGTCACGGCGGCGCTCCGCATGCGGGATGCCGTCTACACGGACCCGAAGCGGCTGACGCTCGCGGTCCACGCCGCCGCCCGCGAGGCGGGCGTCGAGCTGGCTATCGAGACGGTTCGGAACCTCGGTCCCGGTGACGGCGACGAACGCATCACCGTCGAAACGGACGCCGGGGAGTACGACGCGCCGGTCGTGATCGTCGCCGCCGGGGCGTGGACCGGACCGCTCCTCCAGCGTGCGGGGACCGACGTCGCCCTCCAGCCCCGCACGAGCCAGATCGCGATCCTCGACCCGCCCGAGCCGATGGACGTCCCCATCTGGTCCGCCCCGGACTTCAGCGTCTACGGCCGGCCGACCCCGGAGGGTCGCGTCCTGTTCGGCGGCGGGACCTCTACCCACATCGGGGACCTCGACAGGTTCCGCACCCGCGCGCTGATCCCGTTCCTCGGGCAGGTCGCCGAGCGCGCGCCCTACGTCATGCCGGCGCTCGAACGGGCGACCCTCCACGACGACTGGGCGGGCCGCGTCTCGGCCACGCCCGACCGTCACCCCCACGTCGGGGAGACGGACGTCGACGGCCTCTACGTCTGTGCGGGGTTCAACGGCGAGGGGATCTCGAACAGCCCCTTCGCCGCCCGGCTGCTCGCCGACCTCGTCCTCGACCGCGACCCGATCGTCGATCCGTCGACCTTCGATCCGATGCGGTACCCCGGCGACGAGACCTTCGAGATCGGCAACGCCGTCGAGTGGTGGGACGACCGGTGAGCCGGACGGCGGTCGGTAGTTCGCCCCGACGTGCCGACTCGCCGTTCCACCGAGTGACCGCTCGACGGGTGGTGGCCGCTCGACACCGGATCGCCCGCTCGACGGATCGACGGCACGTCGGCGGCCGGAACGCGGTTATCGGACGGCGGGCTCGGCTTCGTCGACGCACAGCGCGGCGAAGTTCTCCAGCACCCGCGTCGCGTTCACCCCCTCGAAGTCGGGCGATCCCGGGTCCCAGTCGCTCGGCCGGTCTTCGACCCGTTCGGTGAACTCGGGATGGAACTGGACCGTCCAGACGGGCACATCGCGGTGGACCGAACAGAAGTGCGGGTCGTAGTCCGTCCGGGCGACCGACTCCATCCCCTCCCCGAGCTCCGTGACGAGGTCCCCGTGTAACACCGGGACGATCGGGTTGACACCCTCGAGAACGCCCGTCTCGCGGTAGTCGGTCATCTCGACGAACGTCGCGCGGCGTCGGTCCCCCTCGACGACGCCCCCGAGGGCGTAGTTGATCAGCTGGTGACCGTGACAGATGCCGAGCAGCGGGATCCCCCCCGCGATACACCGGTCGACGACCCCGAGCGCGGCGTCGAACCACTCGCCGTGGTCCTCGTCGTAGACGCTGTCGGTGCTCCCGCCGAGGACGACCCCCTCGAACGCCTCTACGCGTGGGTGGTCGGGCTCCTCGACGAGGACGTGGTACTCCGAGTCCGGGATGAAGTGTGCGATCTCGGGCCCGAGATACCGGTACTCCGACCGGATCTCGTTGTCGAGGACGAGTATCATGTCCGACGTAGCGCCCAGTCGCGCATAAACCCACGCGGACGACCCGTGGCGACGGCTCCTCCGTCCCCCGCGCTCTCGACGCGGCCGATCCGATTCGGTCCCCGGGCACCCGAACTCTCGGACTTCCGAACTCGCCGAGATGCGGGGTCCGGGGGACGTCTGCTCCCGCTCGTCACGCCGCTCGGGATCGTACTGGAGACGACGGGAAGGGGGAGGGAAGAGCCGTCTGTCGAGCGGGCCGGCTCTCAGTCCTCGGCGAGGGGTTCGGACTCGATCCGCCCCGACTCGTCGCGGCGGGGCTGTTCGTCGGCCAGCCGCGGCGCGACGTCCTTGAACGCCTCCAGGTGCTCGTCGACGTGTTCGGCCTCGTGCTGGACGCTGATCGTCCACTGCTGGGAGGCGTGGTGAGGGTGCGGAACGACCCCCCGGTTGAGCATGGCGAACCAGTAGTTCTCGTGGAACTCCTCGTCGATCAGGGCGAGCCAGTCGCGGTAGTCCCTGACGACGTCGTCGGTGAACAGCACCTGTCCCTGCGAGTTGACGTGCTCGACGTGACCGACGATCCCGTGGTCGTCCATGATCTCCTCGTAGCCCGAGACGAGCCGCTCGCCGAGCGCGTCGACGTGGTCGTAGGCCTGCTCGGTCAGGACGTCACGGAGCTGGGTGACGAGCGCCCGGAGGACGAGCGGGCTCCCGTTGTAGGTCCCGAAGTGGGCCGCGCCGTCCTCGATGTGGCGCATGATGTGCTCCTTCCCCCCGAACGCACCAACGGGGAGGTTGCCGCCGATGGACTTGGCCATCGTCACGAGATCGGGCTCGACCCCGTAGTGCTCGGCCGCCCCGCCGGGGGCGACCTTCACGCCCGTCTTGACCTCGTCGAAGATGTAGACGATCCCGTACTCGTCACAGAGCTCCCGGAGCCCGTGGAGGAACTCGTCGTAGGGCTGGGTCATCCCCACGTTCATGACGATTGGCTCGACGATCAGGCCCCCGATCTCGTTGACGTGCTCCTCCATGATCGCCTCGACGGCGTCGAGGTCGTTCCACGGCGCGACCTCGACGGTCTCCGTGACCGCCTCGGGGATCCCTTCGCTCTCGACGATCTTGTTCGGCCGCTTCGGGTGGCCGAGTTTCCCTGCTTCGGCCGCCTTGCTGATCATGACGTAGTCGTGGGCACCGTGGTACGCCCCCTCGATCTTCAGCAGCTTGTCACGGCCGGCGTACGCGCGGGCCAGCCGGATGGCGTGCATCGTGCTCTCGGTCCCGCTGTTCGTAAAGCGGACGAGGTCGACTGGATCCCACCGCGCCTTGAGCTCCCTGGCCGCCTCCGCGAGCAGGTCGTGGGGGTGGGTGTAGAGCGTTCCCTTCCCGAGCTGGTCGGTCACCGCCTCGGTGATCGCGGGGTGGGCGTGCCCGCTCATCCCGGCCCCGTTGTTCATGTCGAAGTCGATGTAGCGGTTCCCGTCGACGTCGTGGAGGTACGGCCCCTCCGCCCGTTCGACGAAGATCGGATAGGGGTCCCACGCGCGGTAGGTGCTCGCGACGCCCGCCGGGACGTGACGGCGGGTCTCCTCGTGGCGCTCCCGGCTCGTCGGGGTCCGCTCGCGGTACTCGGATTCGACGTCCTCCCAGAGTTCCATGCCCGGACCTCAGTTCCGACCGACGTCACTCTTTTGCCGGCGGCAGTGGCGGGCGGTTCCCGTCCGGCCCCGACGGTCCCCGGGCGCGAGAGGGCCTCCGGACGGACTCGGATCCGGGGCCACGGTCGGGGAAGGCGCCCGTCGGTACGAATCTCACTGAATGCCGATAAAGACGTAAGTTGGGGGTTAACCAAGGCCGGGGTGACGGCCCGCCGGGACCCCCGGCCCGGATCCCCGGCGGGCGCTCCGAGCACACCCATGTCCGAGCTCTCACGCGAACTCACCGTCTTCTGGGACGACCGTTTCCTCGACCACGAGCCGCCGTCCGGCGAGTTCGAGGCCGAGTGGACCGGACGGCTCGCCGTCGAGGAGCCACACCCTGACCGCCCCGAGCGGGTGGAGAACGTCCGGCACATCGTCGAGCACGAACTCGGCGAGCACGTCGCCTGGGCCGGCGTCGAACCGGCCTCGATAGAAGCCCTGACACGGGTTCACGACCGATCGTACGTCGAGGCGTTCGAGGCGTTCTGTGCGGACGGTGGCGGTCGGATGACCGCCGAGACGGGTGCGAACGAGGCGTCCTACGAGGCCGCCCGGTGCGCGACCGGCGGGGCGATCGCGGCGGCCGAACACGCGCTCTCGGAGGAGACGGGCGTCCCCTACGCCCTCGTGAGGCCGAGCGGCCACCACGCCCAGCCCGCACAGGCCGACGGCTTCTGCTTCTTCAACAACGTCGCCGTCGCCGCCGAGCACGCCCTCTCGAAGGGCTCCGCCGACCGTGTCGCGATCCTCGACTGGGACGTCCACCACGGCAACGGAACCCAGGACTGCTTCTACGACCGCGACGACGTGCTGTTCGTCAGCCTCCACAACGACCACTGGTCGTGGGACCCCGAGGCCCACCCGCAGACTGGCGACCTCGACGAGGACGGCGAGGGGCCGGGCGAGGGGTACAACCTGAACGTCCCGCTCCCGCCGGGCACCGGCGATCGAGGCTACCGCGAAACGGTCGACCGGCTCGTCGAACCCGTCGTAGCGGAGTTCGGGCCCGACCTGCTGCTCGTCAGCGCCGGTCAGGACCCCGGGACGGTCGATCCGCTGGGTCGGAACGTCGTGACGAAGGCCGGCTTCGAGACGCTCGGCCGTCGTGCCCGCGGGATCGCCGACGACCACGCCGACGGGAACCTCGCGCTCGTCCAGGAGGGCGGCTACCAGATCAGCCACCTCGCCTACGCGACGCTGGGCGTCCTCGAAGGCGCGATCGGCATCGAGACGGGAGTCGACGATCCGATGGCCTGGCTCGACGAGGACGTCGACTCGACGCGGCGGCGACTCGACGACGTCGTCGACTACCACGCCGCCCACTGGTCGCTGTAGTAGCGTTTGGAGTCTTCACTCACGGGCGGGGGAACGTCCCCGTCCGGAGTGTGTCATCGGTTCCAAACGCTACTATAGCGGACTGATCGGCCGGCGGCGTTCGGATCCCACGAACGGATCGTCAGGCCGGAGTCGGGGTTTTCCGACCGCCCCGCGGAGACGTGTGAAGCGGGCCCCCGGAGAGACGTTCGGTCGGTGGCGATAGCTACTTGTGGGCGTTCGACAAGCCGGGGGTATGAGCTACGACGTCGCTATCGTCGGGTCGGGCGTCGCGGGGCTGGCGAGCGCCTACCGCCTCGCGCCCGACCACGACGTGCTGGTGGTCGACCGCGACGCGATCGGGAGCGGGACGTCGAGCCGCGCCTCGGGAGTCATCACGACGCCCGTCGACTACCCCGGCCAGCCGGAGTGGAGCGAACACGCCCTCGCGTTCTTCCGCGAACTCGACGGCACGGGCGTCTTCGAGTGGACCGAGCGCGAGTTCGTCCGGGGTGTCCGCCCGGCGGACGTCGAGGCAGCCCGGGAGTCGGCCCGCGCCGAGGGGATCTCGCTGGTCGATCGGGCGGCGTACGACGAGGTGTTCGCCGAGGACGCTCCCTACGAGCGGGCGCTCGTCTGGGAGGGGACCGGCTTCTTCGACGTGGACGAGTTCCTCGCGACGATGCAGCGCGAGTGTGCGTCCCGGGGGGTGGAGTTCCGCCCCGATACCGCCGTCGAGGCGGTCCACGTCGAGGACGGGGTGGCGACCGGCGTCGAGACCGAGTACGGCAGCGTCGAGGCCGACAGCGTGGTCGTCGCCGCGGGGTCGGGCACCCGTCCGCTCCTGGCCGACGTACTGGGGCTCCCGCTCCGGAAGTTCACCTGGAACGTCGCCTACCTCGACGCCGACCTCCCGGAGGGCTACCCGATGGCGGGCGATCCGGTCCTCCAGTGCTACTGGCGGCGGACGCGCGACGGCCACCTCCTGGTCGGCGTCCAGCACGAGTACGAGGGGCCCCCCGAGGACGAACGGGAGGTCGGCCCCGAGATCGAGACGCTCCTGGGCGAGGCGTTCCCCACGATCGCCGCACACGGCGACAGCGAGGTGGTCCGCTACGAGGTCTGTCCGATGGCCGATACGACCACTCCGGACGCGAACCCGATCGTCGACGCGCCGGCGGAGGGTCCCGCGAATCTGGTGATCGCCGCGGGGTTCCACGGGGCGGGCGTGATGGCTTCCGACAGCATCGGTACTGCGGTTCGGTCGCTGCTGACCGGCGAGGACGCGCCGTTCCCGATCGACCCGTTCCGCCTGGATCGGTTCGACACCCGGTCGACCGACTTCCCGTTCAGGAGCCTCTTCGGGAAGTCGAGCCGTTCGTAGCCCCCGGGCGTGCCGGGGCGGCGCAGTACCTCGTGTCGCATCGTGCGCCGAGACCGCCCGTCGACACCGTCGACGTGACCGAGATACTGCGGAGGGTGGTCTGATCGACGTTCGTGGCCCCGTCCGCTCCGTTCCGGATCGTCTCGACACGACACGCCCTTCGACCGACGCGCGGATCGCACGATCAGGCCCGTTCGACGTCGACGAACTCGAAGCGCGCCCCGCCGTCGGCGCCCTCCTCGAGGGTGACCTTCCAGTCGTGTGCGCTGGCGATATCCCGGACGATGGAGAGCCCGAACCCGGTCCCCGAGGGGTCGTCCGTGTACCCCGCCTCGAACACCTGGTTCCGGTTCTCGGGTCGAACGCCGGGGCCGGTGTCCTCGACGTAGAACCCGTCGTCGAGGGGACCGACCCGGACGGTCACGTCCGGCCCCCCGTGCTCGATGGCGTTCCCGAAGAGGTTCTCCAGTAGCTGTTCGAGGCGGTCGGGATCGGCCATCAGGGACTCCGAACCGGAGAGCCCGTCCGTCTCAAGCGTCGCCCCGTTCGTCGCGACGTACGTCCACGCGTCCCGGACCGCCGACTCGAGCCGAACGGGCCGGGGGTCCTCGACGTGCTCGCCCTGCCGTGCGAGCGTCAACAGGTCGTCGACGAGTCGGTTCATCCGATCGAGCGAACCCTCGACCCTGTCCAGGTGCTCGTCGTCGCCCGTCTCCCGGGCGAGTTCGAGCGCGCCGGAGGCGACCGACAGCGGGTTCCGGAGGTCGTGGGCGACGATGCCGGCGAACTCGTCGAGCCGCTCGGTCTTCGCCTGGAGCCGGTCCCGCTGGCGCTTGAGTTCGCGCTCGTCGCGCTTGTGGACGATCGCGTGGTAGATCGACCGGATCAGCAGGTCGCTGCTGATCTGGTCCTTCACGATGTACTCGTCGGCCCCCCTGTGGAACGCCTCCATCCCCGTCTCCCGATCGCGCACGCCGGTGAGGACGATGACCGGGACCGTCTCGGCGACCCGGCGGACCGCCGTGAGCGTCTCCAGGTTCCCGCTGTCGGGGAGGTTCAGGTCGAGGAGGACGACGTCGATGTCCCCCCGCTCGAGCTGCTCCAGCCCGGACGAGAGCCTGGTCTCGTGGATCACCGTCAGCGAGTCACCGTCGTCGGAGGGCCGCTCGACCCCCTCGTCCCACGCTCGGCCGAGCGTCCGCTCGCCGAGTTCCGTCGCGTCCTGGAGCATCTCCCTGATGAAGCGGGCGTCCCCGGGGTTGTCCTCGATCAACAGTAGATCCAGTGTGTCGTCGGGCATGGTGGTGTTCTCGTGCTACCGGTCCCCGTCCCGTGGTGGTGGGGAGCGGACGATCGTGAACCAGAACTCCTCGAGCGACCGGATGACGTCGACGAACTGGTTCGGATCGACCGGCTTGGTGACGTAGGCGTTCGTGTAGTTCTCGTAACTCCTGACGACGTCCTCCTCGGCCGAGGAGGACGTCAGGATGATCACCGGGGTGCGTTTCAGGTCCGGGTCGGACTTGATCTCCTTGAGGACCTCGATGCCGTCCATCCTCGGCAGGTTGAGGTCCAGGAGGACGAGGTCGATCGCCGGGGCCGACTCGTACCCGTCGCGTTCGAACAGGAAGTCGAGCGCGTCGGGTCCGTCGGTGACCACGTGCAGTTCGTTGGTGATGCGAAGCTCCTTCAGCGCTTCCTCCGTGAGCCGAACGTCGCCCGGGTTGTCCTCGACGAGGAGGATCTCGACGGGATCGCCGCTCCGATCGAGCGTCACGCGCCCCCCTCCACGGCCGGCAGCGTGACGTAGAACGTCGATCCCTCGCCGGGCGTCGACTCGACCCAGATCTCCCCGTCGTGACGGTCGGCGATCCGCTTGCAGAGGGTGAGGCCGATCCCCGTCCCCGGGTACTCCTGGTGGGTGTGGAGGCGCTTGAACACCTCGAATATCCGGTCGGTGTACTGGGGCTCGATGCCGATGCCGTCGTCCGCGACCCGGAACAGCCAGTTCCCGTCACCGTGGCGCGTGGCGTCGATCTCGACGCGTGGCGGCCCGTCGCCGCGGTACTTGAGCGCGTTCGTGACGAGGTTCTGGAACAGCTGTTCCAGCAGCCGCTCGTCGCCCACGACCGTCGGGAGCGACCCGACGGCGATCTCGGCGTCGACCTCCTCGATCCGGAACTGCAGGTTCTCGAGCACCCGATCCACGACCGCCTCCGCGTCCACGGGTTCGAGCGGATCGCCGTGCCGCTCGATGCGCGAGTACGTGAGCAGGTCGTCGATCATCTCGCGCATCCGGTCCGCGCCCTCGACGGCGAAGTCGATGAACTCCTCGGCGTCGTCGTCGAGTTCGCCGCGGTAGCGCTCCTCGAGTAGCTGCAGGTAGTTCGAGACCATCCGGAGCGGCTCCTGCAGGTCGTGTGAGGCGATGTAGGCGAACTGCTCCAGCCGTTCGTTGGACTCCTTCAGCTCCTCGATCGTGTCGGTCAGCCGCCGCTCGTACTGGTTCCGCTCGATGGCGTTCGTCAGGATGTTCGCCACCGACTGGACGAAGTTCACGTCGTGCTGGGAGAACTCCCGGTAGGCCGTGTCGTGCGTCCCGAGGACGCCCCAGGGGTCGTGGAACGGGCCGATGATCGTGCTGATCCCGCTCGCCACGTCGTGTTCGACGAGCAGGTCCGGGCCCTGGAACCGCTCCTCGGTCGCCAGGTCGTCGACGACGATCGGCTCCCGGGAGGCGAGCGTGTAGCCCGCCTGTGACTCGACCTCGGTCCCGACGGTCGCCTCGCCGACGTAGCCTTCCTTCCAGCCGCATCCGGATCGCAGCAGGAGCTCGTCCCCCTCGGGGAGCAGTTCGAGCACCTTGCAGTAGTCGTTGTCGAGGGTGTCCGCGACCGCCTCGACGGCGTCGTCGAACAGCTCGTCGAGGTCGGGGTCCTCCAGGGCGCGTCGCCCCAGTTCGGTGACGACCTGCTGCTGTCTGACGCGCATCTCCAGTTCTCGCTCGCGCTCCACCCGTTCGCTGACGTCCCGGACGACGCCGATCCGCTCGTACCGGCTGTCGTCACTCGGGAGGACCGCGAGCGTCGCCTCCGCACGGAACGTCCTCCCGTCGGCGGTGTGGACGTCGGCTTCGAGCCGAGCCGTTCGGCGCTCGCCGTCGGCCAGCTCTCGCTGGATGCGCCGGGCGGCCTCGCTGGTCTCCGGCTCGACCACTATCGAGGTGGGCGAGCCGAGCAGCTCCTCGCGGGAGTAGCCCGTCATCTCGGCGTACGCCTGGTTGACCATCGTGAACCGGTCCTCGCCGTCGGCTATGTAGATGCCGTCGTCGACCGTCTCGACGATCCGCCGGTAGCGTTCGAGTTCGAACTCGCGCTCCTTCCGCTCGGTGATGTCGGAGACGGCACCGCGAATCCAGCGTGGTTCGCCGTCGTCGTACTCGACCTCCCCGCGAGCCAGAACCCACCTGATCTCGCCCTCGGCGTCCCGGACGCGGTACTCCGCCTCCAGTTCGCCCGTCTCCTCGACGGCCCTCGTGAGCCGTTCCCGGGTCGTCTCCTCGTCGTCCTCGTGGATCGGCTCGTAGAACGCGTCCATCGGCGCGCCCGCGGCGGCCGCTTCGGGATCGACACCGTACATCTCCGCGAGATACTCGTCCGTGGTGACGACGTCCTCCCGGATGTCCCACGTCCAGAGGCCGACGGAGCCCGCGCTCGTCGCGACTTCGAGTTGCTCCATCGTCTCGCGCAGGTCCTGCTCGGCCCGCTTGCGCTCGGTGACGTCCGTGAGATAGACGGACACGCCGGTCTCCGAGGGGTAGATCCGGACCTCGAACCACGCGGAGCTCGATTCGAAGTACCGTTCCTCGGATATCGGTTCCCCTGTCTCCATCGCCTCGCGGAGCGTCTCGCGGTCGAGTAGCTCCGCCATCCCGGGAAATGCCTCCCAGACGACCTCCCCGATCACGTCCCTCTCCGCCCGTCCGAAGACCTCCTCGGCGCGGGCGTTGGCGTGGGTGATCCGCCACTCCTCGTCCAGTCCGTAGAACGCGTCCGTCACCCGGTCGAACACCTCCGTGAGCCGGTGTTCGAGTTCGTCTCGCTGGCGTTCGGCCCGCCGGGACTGCGCCTTGAGTCCGGTGACGTCCTCAGCGGCGGTGATCACCCGCTCTAGATCCCCGTCGGGACCGAACACCGGAGCCGCGTTCACCGACAGCCAGAGCTGCTCGCCCTCGGGTGGTTCGATCCGTACCACCTCGTCGTACACCGGCTCCCCGGTCCGCAGCACGCGCGACGACGGCGTCTCCTCCGGGTCGAGCGGTTCGCCGTCCGCGTCGTAGATGCCCCACTCGTCGACGTTCTCCGGCTCCTCGATGATCTCCTCCTCGGAGAGCCCGAGCAGTTCCTGTGCGCGCTGGTTCGCCAGTACGGTCTCGCCGCTCGAATCCTGCACCGAGATGGCCACCGGCGACGTCCGGAGTATCTCCCTCGTCTGCTCGCGGTCGCGCTCCTGCTTCCGGCGGTCGGTCATGTCGCGGGTCACCTTCGTGAACCCGAGGAGCGTCCCGTCGTCGTCGCGGATCGCGGTGAGCACGACGTTCGCCCGGAACTCCGAGCCGTCCGCGCGGACCCGCCACCCCTCGTCCTCGATCCGACCCCGCTCGGCCGCTCGCTCCAGGTTCCGCTCGGGTAACGAGCGCTCGCGGTCCTCCGCGGTGTAGAACACCGAGATGTGCTCGCCGAGGATCTCCTCCCGTTCGTACCCCTTGATCCGCCGGGCGCCCTCGTTCCAGCTGGTGATCCGGCCCTCGGGATCGAGCGTGAAGATGGCGTACTCCTCGACGGCCCGTACGAACGCGCCCAGGATCGCCGACTCGGCGGTTCCCGGTCCGTCCTCGATCGCCCGGTGGCTGCCGGTCGGACGCCACCAGACCTGGTGCTCGTCCCCGACGGTCCTGGCCTTCAGCGCCCCCCGTTCGACGAGGACGCCGAGGGCCTCGGCGGCCCGCTCGGGCGTGTAGCCGAGCCGCTCGGCGACCTCCTCCGCGGTGAGGGGGGCCGAGCGATCGTCCAGCTGATCGAACACGTCGAGCGTCTCCTCCAGCGGGCTGCTCGGCGGTCGATCGACCGAATTCATTACTTCATTTCAATACTGGCCGGGTATAACTCTAACTAACAAGGGGTGTAACATTCTTCCCATCCGACACCGGGGCCGGAACGGCGATCCGGTTCCTCAACTGATCCCTACCCGGATCGGGTTTCGGCGCTCCCACGCCCTCCTCCACGGCCGAGTTCGTCCTCGCGGTACCAGGCTCCTCAGCCGTTCTTCCACTCCCCTTCCTCCTCCCGGTCGTACAGTTCACCCTTGGCCTGGCGCTCCCGCGGCCAGAAGGCGAACCCGGTCGCCACCAGGTAGGTCCCGCCGACGGCCGCGAGTACTTCACCACCCTCTACTTCAAGCGCGAGCTGCGGAACCTCTCGAGCAACCTCCTCGTCCTCTCGCTCCCGGTGATCGTATTCACGTCGTACGTGCTGCTCGCCATCGACGCCAACCTCTTCCCCGGGACCAGCCTCCCCGGGATCGAACCGCGGCTCCTCTACGTCAACGTCGCGTTCGTGATCGCGCTCTCCCCCTACGTCCTCCTGAGCTCGTACATGCTCCGCATCGTCGCCGTCTCGAAGCACTCGCTCGAATCGACCGTCTTCTCGCTCGACGAGGGGCTCTGACGGGTGTTCTGGGCCCGGAGACGCGCCACGCGTTCGGGCGGTCGACGGGCCTATAATCCCCCGCGGTGTCGTTCCCCCGTCGATGTCGACCGTGCCGACCGCGGCGGGTCGACGCCTCAGTGAACCACGCATGCCACGAATCCTCGCACGCTACCTGATCGAAACCGCACACCCGCTCCCCGCGGCCGCCGAATCGATGGCCGGCGAGCAGTCCTCGGGGACGTTCGTCGACGTCCCCGGCGAGACCGACGAACTCCGCGAACGCCACGGGGCCCGGGTCGAGCGGATCGACGAACTGGAGACCGTGAGCGAGCCGAGCCTGCCGGGGTCGAGCCCCCCCGAAGGGACCACGGAATCGGACGCGACGTACACCCGCGCGGAGGTCGACCTCTCGTTCCCGCTCGAGAACGTCGGTACCTCCCTCCCGAACCTGCTGACGACGGTGGCGGGCAACCTGTTCGAGCTCGCCCCCTTCTCGGGACTGCGACTGCGGGACCTGGAGGTCCCCGACGAGTTCGCCGAGTCCTGCCCCGGCCCGCAGTTCGGTATCGAGGGGACGCGGGAACTGCTCGGCGTCCACGACCGACCCATCGTGGGGACCATCGTCAAGCCGAACGTCGGGCTTTCGCCCGACGACACGGCGGATATCGTCGAGACGATGGTCGAATCGGGCCTCGACTTCATCAAGGACGACGAGCTGATCGCCAGTCCGCCCTACTCCCCGGTCGAGGAGCGGATCGAGGCGGTCATGGACGTGATCCACCGTCACGAGGACCGGACGGGCGAGACGGTGATGTACGCCTGTAACGTCACCGGCGACGTGCGGGAGATGAAGGCGCGTCACGACGCCGTGGTCGAGGCTGGCGGCGACTGCGTGATGGTGAGCGTGAACAGCGTCGGACTGAGCGGGTTCCTCGAACTCCGCCGGCACGCGGAGGTCCCGATCCACGCCCACCGGAACGGCTGGGGTGCGCTGTCGCGGTGCCCGCAGTTGGGGTTCGACTACGCCGCCTACCAGACCTTCTGGCGGCTCGCCGGCGCGGACCACCTGCACGTCAACGGCATCCGGAACAAGTTCTGCGAGCCCGACGAGTCGGTGATCGAGTCCGCCCGGGCCTGCCAGCGGCCGATCGTCGACGACTCCGACAGGGCCGTGCCGGTGTTCTCCTCCGGCCAGTGGGCCGGGCAGGCCTCCGACACGTACGAGGCGCTCGAGAACGTCGACCTGATGTACCTCGCCGGCGGCGGGATCATGGGCCATCCCGACGGCCCGGCGGCCGGCGTCGCGCACCTCAAACAGGGCTGGGAGGCCGCGATGGAGGGCATCCCCCTCGAGGAGTACGCCGAGGACCACGAGGAGCTCCGGCGTGCCATCGAGAAGTTCGGGCCGGTGGGGAGCGGTCGGTGATGGGGGACCTCCTGCTCGCCTACTACGGCGACGACTTCACCGGCTCGACCGACGTGCTGGAGTCGCTGAGCCTGAACGGCGTCCCGACCGTGCTCTTCTTGGAGACACCCGACGCCGAGGATCTGGAACGGTTCGGTGACGCCCGGGCGGTCGGCATCGCGGGGACCAGCAGGGGGATGTCGCCCGGGGAGATGGAGGAGGCGTTGCCGCCGGCGTTCGGGGCGCTCGATACCCTCGACCCGGAGATCGTCCAGTACAAGGTCTGTTCGACGTTCGACTCCTCGACCGAGGTCGGGAGCATCGGTCGAGCCATCGACGTCGGCCAGCGGCGGTTCGACTCCCCGTTCGTCCCGGTCGTCGTCGCCACCCCGTCGCTCGAACCCCGCGGCCGGTACGTCGCCTTCGGCAACCTCTTCGCCACCGTCGGGGGGACGACCTACCGGCTCGACCGCCACCCGACGATGAGACGGCACCCCGTGACGCCGATGACCGAGGCCGACCTGACCAGACACCTCGGCGAGCAGACCGACCGCGGGATCGGACTCCTCGACGTCCGACGGATCGACGGGAACGACGGCGAGGCGCTCTCCCGGGAGCTCGAAGCGGTCGTCGAAGGTAACGAAATCGTCGTCTTCGACGGCCTCGACCACGACCACCAGCGGAAGGTCGGCCGCCTGATCTGGGAGCGCGCCCTGGACCACGAGGGAGGCCCGCTCTTCTCGGCCTCCTCGTCGGGGCTCGACTACGCGCTCTCGCGGCACTGGCGGGATGCCGGCGTCGTCCCGGAGCCCGATCCCCCCCGTCCGGTCGAGGCCGTCGACCGGATCCTGGTGATGTCCGGGAGCGCCTCGCCCGTGAACCGCGACCAGATCGACTGGGCGCTCGAACACGGGTTCGAGGGGATCCGCCTCGACACGCCGGGGCTCCTCGATCCCGACGCGGCCCCCGAGGCGCGGGGTGAGGCCGTCGCCGCCGCCCTCGACGTGCTGGCCGAGGGCGGGAGCCCGCTGCTCTACTCCGTCCGGGGTCCCGACGACGAGGCGGTCGAGCGGACGGTCGAGCGGGCGGCCGAACTGGGTATCGAGGAGACTCGCGTGGGGGCCCGGCTGGGGGACGAACAGGGGCGGATCACGCGAGAGATACTCGACGGGACGCCGGTCGAACGCGTCTGCGTCGCCGGCGGCGACACGAGCGGCCACGTCGCCCCCCACCTCGACGTCTTCGCCCTCGAATTCCTCGCGCCCGTCGGGGCGGGGAGCCCGCTCTGCCGGGCCGCCTCGCGGACGACGGCGTTCGACGGGCTGGAACTCGCACTCAAGGGCGGACAGGTCCAGACCGACCACGAGGCGGCGGACTTCTTCGGAGCCGTCAGGGACGGCGGCGTCCGGCCGTGACGCCTGTGACGTGGCCGTCGTCGTGGACCGGTGGCCACCGCACCGAGAGGTGATCCGACCCCGGACAGCCGGAAAGCCTCCCGACGCCGACGCACGGCATCTTTATACCCCGACGGGGGGTCCGGTCGTGGTGATGGACGGCACGAGCGAGCGGCCCGCGCCCGGCACCCGGACCGGCAGCGTCGAACGCATCCACGTCGCCCCCGACACCGGCGGTGACCCGGAGTCCCGGGACTCGGTCGAGGCCGTCGCCGGCCGGGGGCTCGTCGGCGACCGGTACTACCGCGGTGGGGGGATCTACAACGAGAACGAGGACCTCGAACCCAGCGACGTCACGCTCATCGAGGCCGAAGCGCTGGAGGCCGCCGCCGCGGACTACGCCGCGGCGTTCGAGCCCGGGGCTCACCGACGGAACGTGACGACGCGGGGGGTCGCGCTCAACCACCTCGTCGGGGAACGGTTCCGCGTCGGCGGGGCGATCGTCGAGGGGACCGGCCTGTGCGAGCCCTGCGGGTATATGGAGTCGCTCGCCGGCCAGCCCGACGGGGCCGCGGCGCTCGAACACCGCGGCGGACTCGACGCCCGGATCGTCGAGTCGGGGACCATCGGCGTCGGGGACGACGTCGTCTGGTGAGCCGGTAGCTGTACGGTTCCTCCGATCCCGGCTTTCCCCGGTTCCGATGTCGCCGCTCGGTACACGCCCGAGCGCTCTCGTCCTCGTCGATCGACGCTCCACTCGACAGGGATCGGATTTCCCGCGCCGAGAGGACGCGATACTGGGCGGGGTACGGGCGTCCCGTCGAACGAAAGCCCTATTTCGCTCGCTCAGGAACCGCGGGCCGAGAGACAGTGACACTCACGATTACACTCATGGGGGCGGGCGGGAAGATGGGGTGTCGGATCACGGACCAGCTGGAGCGCGTGGACCGCTACGAGACGCGCTACGTCGAACCGAGCGAGGAGGGCAGGGAACGCCTCGAATCGCGCGACCTCGCCGCCACGCCGGCCGACGAGGCGCTCGACGGGACCGACGTCGTCGTGATGGCCGTCCCGGACGACCTGATCGGGCCGATCACCGACGACGTCGTCCCGGACGTCGAGGAGGGGACGATGATCGTCCTCCTCGACCCGGCGGCCGCCCACGCCGGCGTCCTCCACGAGCGCGAGGACGTCTCGTACTTCCTCGCCCACCCGTGCCACCCCTCCTTCTTCACCGCCGAGACGGACATGGACGCCGAGGACACCGACTGGTTCGGCGGCCAGGACCGGGACGCCCAGGATATCGTCTGTGCGCTCCACCAGGGTCCCGACGACGAGTACGCGAAGGGCGAGGCCGTCGCCCGGGACATGTACGGGCCCGTCCGGGAGGCCCACCGGGTCACGACCGAGCAGATGGCCCTCCTCGAACCCGCCCTGGTCGAGACGCTCCTCGCGACGTCGCTCTACGCTATCCGCGACGGCTACGAGCGGGTCGTCGAGATGGGCGTCCCCGAGGACGCCGCCCGGGAGTTCCTGTTCGGTCACCTCCGAATCGAACTCGGCATCGTCTTCGGCTACACCGACTTCCCGTTCTCCGACGGGGCGCTCCAGGCCGTCGAGGAGGGTCGGGAGGACATCTTCCGGCCGGACTGGGAGGCCCGCGTGTTCGACCCCGAGAACGTCCGGGCGAGCGCCGAGCGGATCGTCGGGTCGGAGTAGCGTCTCCGTCGGTTCCGAACGCGACACGCTCCGGCCGTGGGGCCGACACCCGGCGGACGGGTGGGTAGTGACACCCCCTGCATCGGGAGTCCTGATCGGACACGAAGCCGCGGCTACGTCAGCGACGGCGAGGCGAACTCGCCGTCCTCGAACTCGATGGGGGCGGGCTCCTCGACGACGCGGAGGTCCTCGCGTTCCCGTGCCGCCTCGACGAGCGCCGTCGAGGCGTACAGGCGGTGGAGGTGCATGGTGTCGGCCGCCCGGAGGACCCGAACGGTCTCGGGGTCGACGACGCCGATGGTCGACAGCGCGGCGACGAGTCCGGCGCGGTCGGTCTCGACGACCGGCGGTAGCCGCACCCCGCGGATCGTGCTCGCAGTCAGGGCGTTGATGAGCGTCGTCGGGGCGTCGATCCCGGCGGCGATATCCCGGTGGACGACGTCGGCCACCCCGACGCCCATCGCGTTGCCGTGGGTCGCCTCCGTCAGCTCGCGAGCGTAGATCCGCTTTATCCTCGAGGGATCCTGTGCGGGTTCGTTGATCGAGAACGGCCGTCGACCGGTGACGTTCGTGTCCATCCCCTGGCCGCTGATGTCCTTGCCGAGACGATCGAAGACGACGACGTCGAGGTCGTCGAACGGGAGCATCGGCATCAGGTCGTAGGCCGTCTCGAGCAGTTCGCGCTCGCGGTCGAGGAACCCCTCCGGCGGGATACCCTCGATCAGCGCGGTGTCGTCGTGCTGGTCTTCGACGATGGCGACCCCTCCGAGGACGGGGAGCGAATCGAGGATCCGTTCCGTGATCTCGGGGATCATCCGCCGGAACGACCAGTCGACGGCCCACTCGTGGGCGACCTTCGCGCCGCGCTGTTTGCCCATCCCGATGACGAGCATCTTCGAGAGACCGCTCTCGACCTCGCCGTCGAAGTCAGTGTGCGGTTTTACCCGATTTATCGGGACGATGGCGTCGGCGTCGGCGGCGTGTGCATCGAAGAATACGGGGACGTCGCGGTCGGGGGTCCGTCCGATCTCGACGACCTCCATGCTCGACCGGATCTCACAGCCGACGCTCGACTCCGTGACGCCGAGTTCGGCGAGCATCCCCGCCTGGCCCTCGGCGGTCGCCCCTCCGTGACTACCCATCGCGGGGAAGACGAACGGTTCGTGGCCCGCGTCGTCGAGCGCGTCGACGACTCCTGCGACGATCTCGGCGAGGTTGGCGATGCCGCGACTCCCGACGCCCAGGGCGACCTCGCTTCCGGGTTCGAGGGAGTCGAGCGGGAGCGATTCGACGGCGCGCCCCGCCGCGCTTCCGACCTCCGCCGTGGGGATGGGGTCGGTCTCCCAGATCTGCTCGATCACGCCCATCTCGGGAAGCGGCGGGTCACCGCACGCCTCGACGATGGTCTCCTCCGGGACCGCGAGCGCGTCCGGGACGGCGTCGGGATTCATGCGGGAACACTCGGCGGGTCGAGTGATAAACGTGGGGCCCCGCCCGTCCCGGGTCGGTCGACGCCGTGTCCGCGAGCGACCGAACGGATCTCCAGCCCGCTCCGGCGGCCCCGCCGGCCCCGCTTTTGGGGGTCGATGTGCAGGCAGTCTACTTATGAGCACAGACCGGCTACGTGGCGTCCACAGCGAGCGGATCGGATCACGACACACGAGACATGCTCGAGGACGAATCGCGAGAACGGACGGACTGGAGCCCACCGAGCCAGAGCACCGTCGCGATCGTCGCGATCGCGGCGCTGGTCGTCACGCTCGCGTTCGTGACGGCGTTCGACGTCGCCGTCGCGGAACGGGGGATCGGCGTCTTCGAGCCCCTGTCCCCACCGCTCGGAACCGCCCTCGCCGTCGCCGGCCTGATCACGCAGCTCGGCGACCCCTGGTTCCTGGTGCTGCTCGCCACGTTCGCCTACCTCGTCAACTCGGAGCGATCGTCCATCGACGAGCCGCGCGACGGCGCGTTCGTCCTCGCGGTGACGTTCGGGGCGTTCTCCCTGATCGACGTCCTCAAGAACGCCTTCGCCGCGCCCCGGCCGCCCGGCGCCGCGGAGGTGACGATCCCGACCTGGCTCCCGCCCGCCCTCGGCGGGACGTTCCGGAGCATCACGACCGGGACGGGGTACGCGTTCCCGAGCGGACACGCGATCGGTGCGACGGCCGTCTTCGCGGCGCTCGCGTACAAACTGAACGTCGGGTCCCGCGCCGCACGGTGGTCGGCCGCGGGGGCGGGGATCGTCCTCGTGATCGCCTCCCGGGTCGTCCTCGGCGTCCACTATCTCGTCGACGTGAGCGTCGGCGTACTCGCGGGACTCAGCCTGGTCGCCGTCGCCGCCGCCATCGGACATCGTCGACCGCTCCGCGTGTTCGCCCTCGGGGCGACCCTGGGCGTACTGGCGGTGATCGCGAGCGTGCTGTCCCCCGCCGGCGAAATATGGAGTGCGGGACAGTGGCTCGGTGCCTCCCTCGGTGCCGGGGTCGCCTGGTACGCCGTCCGGCCGTCCCACCACCTCGATCTCGTCGAGACGCTGATCGCCGGCGTACCCATCGCGATCATCTGGGTGGTCGTCTACACGACGTCACCCCCCCTGGTGATCACGATGCTCGGGACGGCGATCGCGGCGGGGCTGACGATCTTCGCGCCCACGGTGGCGGATCACCTGCGGGGGTGACCCGGGCGAGGACGCACTCGCGGGGAGACGAACACTTATCCGACGCATCCCCCTCGCCCCACCCATGCGGGCCGTAGTCGTGGGCGGCGGCGTCGTCGGCCTCGCGAGCGCGTACTACCTCGCCGAACGGGGCGTCGACGTCACGGTCCTCGAGAAGGACTCGATCGGAGGTGGGAGCACCGGGCGGGCGAACGGGGGCATCCGTGCCCAGTTCACCTCCGGCGTGAGCGTGGCGCTCTCGAAGCGGAGCATCGAGGTCTGGGAGCGCTTCGAGGAGGCGTTCGGGACCGACATCGACTACCGGCGGACGGGCTACCTCTTTCTCGCCCGGACGGACGAGACCGCCGATCGGTTCCGGGAGAACGTCGCCGTCCAGAACGACCTCGGCGTGGGGAGCGAGTACCTCCCGCCCGAGGAGGCGGGCGAGCGCTGTCCGGGGCTCTACACCGACCGCTACGTCGGCGCGACGTACGCCCCGACCGACGGGTTCGCGGACCCACACCTCGCGCTCCAGGGATTCTCGCGGGCCGCGACGGCCGCGGGCGTGACGGTCGAGACCGGCGTCGAGGTGACGGACGTCCGCACGGACGGCGGGGCGGTGGTCGGCGTCGAGACGACCGAGGGCTCTCGCGAGGCGGACTACGTGGTCAACACCGCCGGGCCGTGGGCGGCCCGCGTCGGCGAGATGGCCGGGCTCGACCTGCCGGTGTCCCCGCGCCGGCGACAGCTGCTCGTCACCGCCCCCGGGTCGCCGGTCCCCGCCGACGCTCCGATGACGGTCGACGTGGACGACGGCGTGCACTTCCGTCCCGAACGCGACGGGCGGGCGGTCGCCGGCGGGCACTTCACCGATCGGGATCCCGAGCAGGACCCCGACCGCTACCGGACGTCGAACGATCTCGACTGGGCGATCGAGACGCTCGAACACGCCGCCGGGGTCGCGGACTACTTCGGCCCGGACAGCGAGATCGTCCGGGGGTGGGCCGGGCTCTACGCGGTGACCCCCGACCACCATCCGATCGTCGAGGAGACGGTGCCGGGGTTCGTCAACGCGGTCGGGTTCTCGGGTCACGGGTTCATGCAGTCGCCCGCGACGGGCCAGGTCGTCGCCGAGCTCGTCGTCGACGGCGAGGCCAGCACCGTGGACGTCTCGGCGCTCACCGCCGACCGGTTCGAGCGCGGCGAGACCCTCCACGAGGGAACGGTCATCGACTGATACGGATTGTTGTAACGATTTACCGGCGATCACGGACTCCGTTCGAGTGATCGTCGGTAAAAGATTACAACGATCCGTATGAGCGGTGCGGCCGGGGCCGGTGCTCGCCTCCGCGTCCCCCACCGCCCACCGGATCGGCGGGCGACGACGGGACCGGACCGTCAACGGCTTAATACCCCGTGTGTTGCGTTGGCGCATGGACGCTGGCAGGGCTGCACGACTCGACCGGATCGGAACCGACGGACGCATCGTCAACATCCCGATGGACCACGGGATCACGATCGGCGCGACGGACGGGCTCAGGGACATCGAGGCGACCATCGACGCGGTGACACGAGCGGGAGCCGACTCCGTCCTCACACAGAAAGGGATCGCGCCGCGGGTCCACGCGAACAAAAACGACGCGGGCTACATCGTCCACTGCAACGCCTCGACGACGATCGGCCCGGACGCCAACGACAAGCGCCTCACCTGTACCGCCGAGGAGGCGGTCCGGGCGGGCGCGGACGCCGTCTCGCTCCACCTGAACGTCGGGAGCGACCACGAGCCACGGCAGATCGAGGACCTCGCCGAACTCACGGAGGCGGCCCACCGGTTCGGCCTCCCGGTGCTGGCGATGACGTACGCCCGTGGACCGGGCGTCGTCGAGGACGACGCGGAGTCGCTCGCACACGCGGTCAGGCTCGGCGAGGAGCTCGGTGCCGACGTGGTGAAGACGGCCTACAGCGGCGACAGCGAGAGCTTCGAGCGCGTCACGGCGGCCACGGCGTGTCCGGTCATCGTCGCCGGCGGCTCCCCCCGGTCGAACGGGGCGATGCTTGAACAGGTCCGGGGGGCGATGGACGCCGGGGCCGCCGGCGTCTCGATGGGGCGCTCGGCGTTCCAGCACGAGGATCCGGAGGCGTTCGTCGGTGCCGTCGCCCGAATCGTCCACGAGGACGCGCCGGTCGAGTCGGCCCTCGACGACCTCGAGACCGCGCTCGCCGACGGCTGAGCGGCGTCGACGAGCCCGCGAGCGTCCGCTTGCCGTCGTTCTCGCCGAGCCTCGTCACCTCGGCGCGATGTCCGGACACCGTTCGATAGTGCAATATCTGTAGCGGTGTCGACGTAGCGCCGAACGGCTCCGGTCCCGGGCTCCACCCTCACGACGACCGACGGAGTCCCGGGGCGGGATCACGGAAACACTGACCCGACGAGCCGACGAAGAGTAGAACGAGGGAACGCGGAGTCGAGTAGTCGCGTCTCCGTGGGTGCTTTGTGCCGGTGTGTGTATGCCCACCCATGGCCCGGACGTGGTCCCGGCGCTCGCGCTGGTGGCTCGTAATCGTCGCCGCGCTCGTGATGGGGACGGCCGGTATCTACCAGTTCGGGTGGTCCTCACTCCGGCCGGCGCTCGGGACGCGCGCCGGCGTCACCGAGACCGCGCTCGGGACGGCCTTCACACTGTTCGTGGTCCTCCAGACGATCGCGCAGTTCCCGGCCGGCTGGGTTCGCGACCGCTACGGACCCCGAACGCCGCTCCTGTTCGGGGCAGCCTGCATGACGGCCGGGTTCGTGGGCCTGGGGCTCGCCCGATCTACGCTCGGGGTCTACGCCGCCTACGCCGTCGGCGGGGTCGGCGTCGCCGCCGCCTACACCGTCACGGTCAACACGGCGGTGAAGTGGTTCACGGACCGTCGGGGACTGGCGACGAGCGTCGTCACCATGTCGTTCAGCGGCGTGAGCGTGCTCGCCATCCCCGTGATCCGGACGGGCGCGGCGTCGGCGTTCGGGCGGACGATGCTGGGGCTGGGTGTCCTGATCGGCGCGGTGGCGGTGCTCGGGGCGGTCGTCCTGCGCGACCCTGGCGAGGTCGAAGACGAGGGGGACGAGTCGGCGGACGGACCGGTGTACACCTGGCGCGAGACGGTCCGGACGTGGCAGTTCTGGCTGCTGTACGTGGTGTTCGCCGTCCTGAACGGCGTCGGACTGATGGTGATCGGCAAGGCCGTCGCCTACGTGTCGGCCCTGTCCCTGCCGCCCCACGTGGGCACCGCGAGCGCCTCGCTGATCGCGCTCGGCGATGCCGCCGGTATCGCGGTGGTGGGGACCCTCTCGGACTACCTCGGGCGCGTCCGTTCGCTGTCGGTCTCGCTCGTGCTGAGCGGCCTGTCGCTCGGCGGGGCGGTCCTCCTGGGCGAGACCGGGTTCGCGTGGGGGTTCGTCGCGCTCGTCGCGGCCACCGTGTTCTTTCGGAGCCCCTCGTTCGCCATCGTACCCGGCATCGTCGGGGCGTACTACGGCCGATCACACTCCTCGGAGAACTACGCCGCGCTCTACACCGCGAAGCTGTTCGGCGGCGTCTTCGGCGGGGTCGTCGCGAGCGCCCTCGTCGTCCTGATCGGGTGGTCGGCGTCGTTCGCACTCGGCGGCGGTCTGCTCCTCCTCGCCGGTGTCGCGCTCGCGTTCCTCCGGCCGGTCCGACCGTCGTCCGGTGATCGGTGCGATCGGGGGCGGTGACACGACGTTCCACCATCTGTGTCCCGTCGCCGCCCCCGATACTCCCGACTCCCGGGACGCCCTCGGGTTGCCGAAGCCACCCGACCGTAACGGTCTCGGACGGGTATCACGTGGATCGCCGGATCCGGACCCGTCCCTCCGCGAACGAAGTGGCACGACGGCGGGTCGTGATCGTCGGTGGCTGAGCGGTGGATCCCGATGCCCAGACACCCGGACCGGAACGGCGTCCCGATCCACGGCCGCTATATCCGCACGCCGCTGGGGATCGGGGCCCCGTCGTTTCGCCGAGGGCCGTCGGTCCGTGCGGCGTTCAGGACTCGATACGATCCACGAGATCGTCGGTGAGCGACTCCGCCTCCGTGCCGTCCTCGGCGGCGTAGCGGGGGACCAGCACGCTCTCGACGAGCCACGTCTCGGCGTCGAGCCGTCCCTTCCGGACGTCACACCCATCGCCGATCACCCCCCGCGCCACCTCGGCGTCCCCGGGGGACGTCCGTAGCTGCGCGAACGACTCCTTCGGACGGACCCTGACGTGGTAGAAGTGGTCGGTCGTCTGGACGAGCTCGGGTCGCGGTTCCGGCTCCGGCCGCGGCCCCTCGTCCGCTCCGACACTGGTTGCCATATCTTCCGCACACCCCCTTCGCCGATAGCGCTGTGCCTTTCTCTGGCAAGGGTCACGGTCCGTTCGAGATCTCCTCCCCACGTCGGGACCGGAAGCCGGCTGACGGAAGGCGGTTCGATATCCCGGCAGGAGGGGACTGCGTGTCTCACACTGGCATACGATCCGCCGGTGGGAGGAGGTCGGGGACGCGACAACGACCGAACCCGGTCCCCCGGACGACCATCCCGAACACGAGGAACCCGATCGTCCGAGGAGGCCGGTGCCGGCCCCGTCGAACGTCGTCGACCGCTGAACGAGCGTCGAGACGGAACCGCCCACCGGATCACCGCCGGGCGAGGTCGCCCCGCTCGCGGAGTGCGGGCGCATCGTGCCGACGATCGGTATCCCCGGTGGGGGTCCCGGCCGGGGCGAGGAGCGGAGGTCCACCGTCCGTGAGCCGCGAGTCCCACCCCCGGGTGGTCGGCGATACCGCAGGTGCAAGGCCACACTGTATATCCGGTGCGGGCGTATGGACGTGTATGACCTCGAAAAACGGTCTCTCAGATCTACTGGGGAAGGTTGGAGTCGTGACGACGCTGCTCGACGCCGTGATGGAGTTCTCGCGCGGCCGGAAGGCGAGCGGCCTGCTCCTGCTGATCGCCGCCGCGCTCTCCTCCCGTGTCCGGGGGGTCGGGTTCGTCGTGTCGGCCGCCCTCCGCCTCTACCGGCGACTGGGGTCCGGCCGGTCGGTGTAGAGGGACTCCTCCGACTTCCACCGTCGGGGGCGTTCGGTCACCCCGCCGGCGTCCCGGTGGTCCCCCGTGCCAGTAGAGCGAACGTAATGAGTGGGCATCCCCTGGCCCGCGTGTCGGGTCGTACCGCCGGTCGCCGTCGGGAGTGGGGAGCCGCGGGCGGACCGGTCGATTCATGCATCCGTAATACACCACATGGCAGGAACGATGTCCGAGTCCGGTCGCACGCGGATCTACTGGTGGCTGTTCACCGTCGCGCTCGCGGCGATCGTCGCGGTGGTCCTGTTCGGGTTCGTCGGGGCGCTGGTGTTGGGACTGTTCGTCTACTACGCGACCCGACCGATCTACGCCCGGATCGAGGCACGGACCCCCTCGCGGACCCTCGCCGCGGGGCTCGCCCTGACGCTGATCGCGCTCCCGGTGATCGTGCTGGTGATCTACACGGTCGGCGCTGCGGTCGCGGAGCTACGCGCCCTCGTCGGCACGGGGATCACCGCCTACGAGAGCGTCCTCGGGCCGTATCTCGATCTCTCGGCGCTGACGACCGGTCCCGACGGCCTGTTCGCCCTCATTAACGAGGAGTCGCTGGGCCTCGAGTCGCTCGGCGATCCGGACACGATACAGCGGATCCTCGGCACGGTCGGCGGCTACGCCCAGGCGTTCGTCTTCGCGCTCCTCCAGGCGTTCGTCGCGCTGATCGTGGCGTTCTACCTGCTCCGGGACGACCACCGGCTGGCGGGCTGGTTCCGCTCGGCGATCAGCGGGCCCGACAGCGCGGTCGGGGCGTACCTCACCGCCGTCGACCGTGACCTCCAGACGATCTACTTCGGGAACATCCTCAACGCGTTCGTGGTGGCGATCGCCTCGGCAATCTCGTTCAACGCGCTCAACCTGATCGCGCCGACCGGCCTCGCCATCCCCGCGCCGACGCTCCTCGGCCTGCTGACCGGGGCGGCGAGCCTGGTCCCGGTCGTCGGGATGAAGATCGTCTACATCCCCGTCGGGGCGTATCTCACCGGCCTCGCCGTCGTGAACGACACGAGCCTCCTCTGGTTCCCCCTCGCGTTCGTCCTGATCTCGCTCGTCGTCGTCGACGGCCTGACGGAGATCCTCCTGCGGCCGTACATCTCCGGGCGGGACCTCCACGTCGGGCTGGTGCTGTTCGCGTACATCCTCGGGCCGGTGGTCTTCGGCTGGTACGGGCTGTTCCTCGGGCCGCTGCTGCTCGTCCTCGTGGTCCACCTCGCCCGGATCGTCCTCCCCGAACTCGTCCGCGGCGAGTCGCCGACCCCCGACGCGATCGGCACCGATCCCATCCCTGACTCACAGCCGCGAGACCGGGACGGGCCATCCCGTCCCGCGACGGAGGCGAACGGGTCGGACGAGTCGGAGGCGGTGGACGCTCCCGAGTGGCCGAAGGGAGACGGCGGGCACGACGGACGGGGGCGACCGGACGAGGCCGAAGGGCCGGCCGACCCGGCCGACTCGGACGACACGGGCGGATCGGGGACGGGAGCGGACGGCCCCGGGGACCGCTCACCGTAGCGCGTCACCCGCGCTACGCTCGTGTGGCCACTCGACCCTTGCGCCGGCAACGCACGGGGCTTTCCGAGCGGACCTCTCCCGTCTCGTATGGACCGTCCCGTCTCGTCCTTCCGGGGCGCCACCGCGACGGCGCGGGCGATCGTCCGGGAGGTGCGACGGGAGAACGTCTCGCTGCTCGCGGCGAGCATCGCGTACAGCGCCTTCGCCTCGCTGCTCCCGTTGCTCGCGATCCTGCTGTTCGTCACGCTGGCGATCGGCCGCGAGACGCTCGCCGAGCGGGTCGTCGAACTCACCGAGGGGGTGCTGGTCCCGACGGCACAGGGGGTGCTCGCCGAGGCGCTCGTCAACGCCTCGGCCCGAGCGGGCGCGTCACTGGTGGCGCGGTGACCCTCCTGTGGGGGACGCTCAAGGTCTTCCGCGGGCTCGACGTCGCGTTCTCGGAGATCTACGAGACGACCGGGGAGGACTCGTTCCTCGACCAGCTGAAGGACAGCTTCGTGGTGTTCGTCGCGCTCGCGTTCGCGGTCGTCATGGCCGTCGCCGCCGGCGTGGTCTTCGCGATCTTCGAGGACCACCCGTTCGTCGGGCTCCCCAACCCGCTCCTGCTCGTCCTCGGGCTCTCGGTCTCCTTCTTCCCCATCTACTACGTCTTTCCCGACCTCGACCTCTCGGTCCGCGAGGTCGTCCCCGGTGTCCTCACCGCGGCGGTCGGCTGGACGGCCCTCCAGACCCTGTTCCAGCTCTACGTCGTACTGGTCGACGGACGCGAGGTCTACGTCGTCCTCGGCGGCATCCTCCTCCTGCTGACGTGGCTCTACCTCGGCGGCTTCCTCCTGCTCCTCGGCGGCGTGGTGAACGCGGTGATCGCCGGGCGCGACGGGACGGACGGGTCGCCCCCGGACGGGATCCCCCGGGGTGATCCGGCGGGGGCAGAGGGGTCGGTCCCCACCGCCGAGTACGAGCGGCTGCGGGAGCGACACGAACGACTGCAGCGCGAGCACGCCGAACTCGTGAACGGTAGCGGACCGGGTGCGAGTGCCCCGCCCGGCGAGGAACGCCCGGCGCGCGAGGAGGAGTAGGACCTGTCGAGCGCCCCGGGACGCTCACCGGCGTGGTGTGCGGACGGGGGCGGCGTGGATCTCGCGTTCTCTCCTTTCGCGCTGTCGGACAGTTTACCACGGTTGAGGGTGTAGGACGGGTCGATGTCTGCCCGATCCGGGTTCCTCTCCTATCGTACGGCGAACGCCGCCGTCGGGTGGTTGGTGGTCGTGGTCCTCGCGGTGGTGGCGGTCGAACGCGCCGTCGCGGGCGAGCTACTGTGGAGCGCGATGGTGGTCGCGGTGATCGCCGTCGCGCTCGTCCCGCCCGTGATGGCGCGACGGCCCACGGAGATGCTCTCGTGGGAGGTGCTGGTCCTCTCCGCGCTCCCGGCTATCCTCGGGCTGTTCGGCGTCCTCGGGGAGACGGTCGCGTACCTCTCGGTCGCGGCGCTCGCGCTCGCCATCGTGGCCGAGCTCGACGCCTTCACCGGCGTCGAGATGACGCCCGACTTCACGATCGTGTTCGTCGTCGTGGTGACGATGGCGGTCGCCGGTCTCTGGACCATCGGCCGGTACTTCTCCGACGCCTACCTGGGGACGACCCTCGTCGCCGACGCGAACGCGGCGATGTGGGATCTCGTGGCCGCCACCGCCATCGGCCTGCTCGCGGGTCTCCTCTTCGAGCTGTACTTCCACCGGCTCAGCCCGCGTGATCGCATCGACCACGACCTCTGGGAGGAACTCCGGTGACCTTCCTCGCCGTCCTCCGTCCCCGGTCGCGGGCCGAACTCCTCGCCCGCGGGCTACAGGTCCTCCTCCTCGTGCTGATCGGCTACGGTGCCGTCGTCGGAAGCTGGGGTCTGGTCGTCAACGGACTGCTCGCCGTTCCGGTCGTCCTCGTCCCCGACCTGCTGGAGTGGCGGTACGACTACCACGTCGACTCGCGGGTCTCCCTCTGGATCACGATCGCCGCGGGCGTCCACGCGGTCGGGTTCCTCGGGCCGTACAGCGTCCAGTCGGGGCTGCTGGGGTGGTACGACCGGGTAGCTCACTCGATATCCGCCGGGTTCGTCGCCGGCGTCGGCTACGCGCTGATCGTGGCCCTCGACCGGGGGTCGGCCCGGATCGAGTTCCCCGAGGAGTTCCGGTTCGTCTTCACCCTCTGTTTCATCCTGGCGTTCGGCGTCGCCTGGGAGCTCGTCGAGTTCGCGGCCGGCGGCCTCGCAACGATCCTCGGCATGGAGGCGGCGCTCGTCCAGTACGGTCTCGACGATATCGTCTACGACCTCCTGTTCAACACGCTCGCCGCCGCCGTCGTCGCCCTCTTGGGGACGCACTACTTCCGCGATCTCACCACTATCGCTCTCCGGTCGCGGGACTCCTGACATCGGCGTCACGGCGCGGGCCGGGATCTCCCCTCTCCCGGTCTCGCCCCGCGGGCCGAACGCCGGTGTCGTCCCGACGCCCGACTCCGTGACACGCGTCTTCCGTCGTTCGTTCCCGCTTGCTTCGATGCACCTGCCCGGCCGACGCCCGACCCGGACTCCGAGCACGTCCTGCTCGGAGACCGCCGTCCGAGGTCCCCTCCCGGACGCGACCGCCGGTCCTGCAAGCCCGGCGCTTTTGTCCCTCTGTGGGCTACCCCATCCGTCGATGAGCCTCCTCTCCACGCTGATGGAGTACTATCCGTACGTCTTCCACCCGGCCATCACGATCGGTGTCGGTGCTCTCGTCCTGATCCACCACGAGTGGACCCGACAGGGAGCGGATCGCTCGACGCTCTATCGCCGCGTCGGCGGGTTCCTGGGTGCGGGGGTCCTCTCACTCGTCCCCTCGCTCGCCTACATGCTCGTCACCGGCCAGGGGCCCATGGAGACGATGTCGGGGAACGCCTGGCAGGTCGACGCGCTGGTCGCCGGCGGGATCGGTGTCGCCGCGGCCGTGACCTGGCTCCTCTGGTGGCGGTACGACTGGGGCTCGCTCGTTCCCACCTACATGCAGACGCTCATCGTCGTCACGGTCCCCTACATCGCGCTCTCGCCGGTCTGGAACTTCTCCGGTCACGTGACCATGTCGCTGATGCCCGTGCTCTTCCTCGTCCTCGTGGACCGGAAGTTCTGGCCGCTGCTCCTCGTCCCCCTCGTGATGGTCCCGAACCGGATCTACGTCGACGCCCACACCTGGGCACAGGCCATCGGGGCGTTCGTCATTACGGGCGCCCTCGTGGTCGGAGTCTACTGGTACCGGAACGACGGCTCGCTCCGGCCGGCGTCCGCCGAGTCGACCCCGCTGGGCCCGCAGGGTGGCCGACCCGCAGGACAGGGGAGACGGAACCAGTGATCCCCCGAAAACTGCCGAAGCCCCCGGAGACGGTACCGGCCCCGGGCAGCCCGCCCGGGGAGGTCCGCGCCCGTTCCGACGACTGGGCGATTTATACCCCGCGGTCGGGTACGCCGCCCGTGGCTCCACACCAGCCGACGCGGCCGGGGAGCTGGACGCCCGGATCCCCTTGTGACACGAACACGACGTCCGATGAGCCGTCGGGACCGCCCGGATCGGGTCGAGGGAAGCGCCCCGGGGATGATTCGCGGTCCCGGCTCGCCCCTCTCGTGCCGACACCGGAGGGTTCGGGCGATGAGTGACGACGGCGACGGCGACTCCGGGTCCGACATCGGGACCGACAACACGATGCGTGCGCGGGCCGGGGAGCAGGGCCCCGCGCTCTGGGTCCTGCTCGACGCCAACCGGTTCGCCGTGCTCGCGGTCCTGGCCGCGGCGGTCTTCGTCTCGTTCGTCGCGTTCGGCGTGCTGGCCGACCCGCCGCTGCGATCGAGGCTCACGTCGGCGGACACCCTCGAGACCGTCTTCTCGACGATGATCAGCGTCCTCGTCACGGGTACGACCCTGGTCGTCACCATCGGACAGATCATCCTCTCCCAGGAGAACGGGCCGCTGGGCGACCAGCGCAAGCGGATGAGCGACGCGATGGACGTCCGCACCTACACGACTGAACTCCTCGGCAGCACGGCCCCGGCCGACCCGTCGGCGTTCCTCCGGGAGGTCGTCCTGGAGACCGAGCGGCGGGCGGCGGCTCTCCGGCGTCTCGTCTCGGAGAACGATAATGAGGACCTCCGCGAGCAGGTCGACGAGTTCGTCGACAGCCTCCAGGGCAACGCCGAGACGGTCGCCGAACAGCTCGACGGCGCACAGTTCGGGACCTACGACGTCCTCTCGGCGGCGCTCGACTACAACTACTCCTGGAAGGTCTACCACGTCGACCGGATGGCCGACGAGTTCGATGACAGCCTCGACGAGGCCGAGCGGACGGCGTTCGACGAACTGAAGACCGCGCTGACGATGTTCGGTCCGGCCCGCGAGCACGTCAAGACGCTCTACTTCCAGTGGGCGCTCGTCGACCTCTCCCAGTACATCCTCTACGCCGCGGTCCCGGCGCTCATCGTGGCCGGCCTCATGCTCACGTTCGTCGGCGCGAAGTCGTTCCCCGGGACGACGCTCGGCCTCGACAACCTCCTGCTCGTCACCTCCGGGGCGTTCACCCTCACCACCGTGCCGTTCCTGCTGTTCACGTCGTACATCCTGCGCATCGCGACGGTGGCGAAGCGGACGCTCGCCATCGATCCGCTGATCCTCCGGGACTCACAGCGGTAAACGGGAACGGGGATCCCGTCCGCACCGCCCCCGTCCCCGGCCGTTCGGCCCCACGCTACCGATCCCCGTGTGTGCCGGTCGCGGTCGTCCGGTCGGCCCGGCACCGTCAGTCGCGACGGGCGGCCGAGTCCAGTCCAGTGAGGTCGGGTGCGCCCCCGTCTCGCTACGTGAGCGAGAAGGGGCCCGCGCTCGCGGTCCGTCGGGCGACCGTCGCCAGCCGGAGCATGTAGGACGTGAGGATGAGGTAGGGGGCGAGCGAGATCGTGAACGTGATCGCGACGAAGAGGAGCAGCGGCGAGATGCCGGGGATCCCCATCTGCGGGAAGAGCTCGGCGTTGATGGCGAGGATGGCCCCCGCGTTGAAGAGGATGGCCGGGAGCGAGACCACCAGGAGCGTCCGGGAGAGCTGGGCGACCTCGTTGCTGTAGTAGAGCGTCTTGAAGTACTCCTTCCCGATGGCGAACAGCTCGAACGCCTGGACGAGTTCGTCCAGGCGATCCCCGAACGATTCGGACATGTTGCCCCCGTAGCTGGTCTTGAGCGCCCGCGAGCGGTCGAGGTGGTCGCCGTAGTCGACGTCGAGGCCGAGCCAGAGGACGCCGAACTCCGCGCCGGTCGCGCTCTCGAACGACCCGCCCAGCCGCTCGACCGTCCCCGTCACCTCCTCGATGTACTCCTCGATCTCCTCGGCGACCTCCTCGTCGGTCCCGTCGGATACCTCTTTGAGCGCCTCCGCCCGGTCGTGGATGACCTCGCCCATCACCTCGAGGAAGGACGCCGGATCGGTCGGACTCACCTCCCGGTCGGTCATCTCCCCGATCTGCTGGCG
Source organism: Salinirubellus litoreus (assembly GCF_037335815.1). Classification (NCBI taxonomy): domain Archaea; kingdom Methanobacteriati; phylum Methanobacteriota; class Halobacteria; order Halobacteriales; family Natronomonadaceae; genus Salinirubellus; species Salinirubellus litoreus. The sequence goes on from NZ_CP147841.1 coordinate 3,858,721, forward strand.
GTACTCCATGATCCCCTCGATGCGTTCCTCCTGGGTCTCGATGGAGGTGATGTCGTACGAGAGGACGATCGAGTTGATCGAGATGACGATGGAGACGAGCAGGATGATGCCGCTCAGGAGGGTGTTGAGGATCGTCTGGACGGCCGGCGTCTCCGTGAGGAGCCGTTGCATCTCGAACGTCCAGATCGTCCCCATCGCCACGAGCGCGGCGAAGACCCCCGTGAGCAGGGCCCCCGCGACCGCGTTCCGGTTCGCCTCCAGCAGGACCCACCGGACGACCCACGGCCGCCCGCCTGCCGTGGGGACCGGGAACCACTCCCGCCAACCCCGTATCGCATCGGACGCGCTCACGGCTGGACGGTCGTTCTCGACGGCCGCTCGCGCGGACCCCCGCTCTCGATGGATCGGTCGTTTCCGACCGCCGAACGATCCGACACGACCGGAACCCGGCGGACCGGAGCACGGTCCGCCTGGCCTGCGGTTCGCCGAGACGTGACCCCGATATCGCCGCTCCGGCCGTCCCGCTCCCGTCGATAGCCGCGTTCTCCGGCCTCTCGAATCCCTCCGCGTCCGCGACGGTACGTCCGCCGACGTCGGTCGTCGTCGTCCCGATCGGGAGCTCGACGACGACCGCGTCGCGAGCCTATCGCTGTCATGTCCGTGCTAGGGGCGTTTTAGGGCCTAAGATAAGGGCTTTCTGTGGCAAGCCCCGGTTCCTCCCCTCCGGAGGTTGGATCCGGCTCTCTCGACTCCCCGGGATCAGTCGGCGACCGTCTCGAAGGGGAAACTCCGGTCGGCGAAGGTCACCTCGTACCGGGAGGGACCGAGACGAACGCACCCGGAACGGGACCGGAGTGTCGGTTCCTCTCGGAATCGGTGGAGGCCGGATCTCGTCGGCGGGGACCTCGCTCACCTCACCCTCCTTGGAGGGATCGGTGTCCTCGTCGGCGTCCTCCCGGCCCAGCTCCACCTCGATCAGATCGAACGTGTCCGGGTTCGGGTCGACGTCGGCCGTCCCGTGACGGACCGCGGTGACCGTCCCGACCCTGTCGCCGTCGGCGTTCACGACGTGCTTTCCGACGTCTTTGTCCGTGTATGACATTTTTGCCATGGGGTCCCCGGGGTCGTTCGAGGGTATATCGGTTCTCCAGGCCCCGGCAAGTACGATATCTCGTTCGTCGTCCCGTCCAGCATCGGCGTCCCGATCGGACGTCTGCTCGGTCGGCGGTCGGGTCCGTGGCACCACCCCGCGTCGTGACACTACCACGCGGTAGAACGTGGGGGAGGACAGTCGCCGGGCGCGGTCGCCGGCACGGGTACTCGGAACGCTCTCCCCGGGCGCTGCCGACTCGTCCGGCCCCGTCGAACGACCCGGCACGGGCCGGGCCAAACCCTATGATCCGAGTCGTACTTTCCATGACCGTGACTACCGATCAGAACGACGACAGCCGGGAGCAGGGCGTGGAGTTCGGCTCGCTCGCCGAGGAACTGGAGGAGGAGGCGTACCCCATCGGCAAGGAGGAGCTGCTCGACACCTACGGCGACGAGGAGATCGTCCTCGAGGACGACACCCAGACGCTCCGGGAAGTCCTCGAGCCGCTCGGCGAGGACGAGTTCGAGTCGGCCGACGACGTCAGGCAGAGCGTCATGACCATGGTCGGCGACGAGGCCGTCGGCCGGAAGAACTACTCCGACCGCGGGGGCGAGACGGACTCGCCCGAGAGCGACGAGGAGTCGGTATAACTGGCCGCTCTCCGGCGGGCGCGAAAGAAAGGTGGGGTTCTACTCAGTCGTCGGCCGGCGCGACCGTCGGCTCCTCCGGTTCGGGCTCGTCGTCGGCGCTCTCGGTCCCGAACTCGGGCCCGTCGGCGTCCTCGCTCGTCGCTTCTCGGAGTCGTTCGACGTCGTACTGGCCTATCTCATGGTGACACATAGGGGAGTTCCCCTCCGTGGTACGCTATGGCGTGACAGTACAAGAAACCACGGACGGCCCGTCGGCGTGTGCGAACCGGTCACTAAAGCGGACGCATGAGTGTACGGAGGTGTTTACTCCCCTCCGGATCGAAACCGAGCAGGGTCCCCGGACCCCGGAGAACGAATGCCCTCCAACACGAGAGCCGTAGCGGTCGCGCTGGCGACGGTGCTGCTTCTGGCACCGGTCGTCGGCGCGGCTTCCGTCCAGTCGAACGGGTTCGTCGCCCTCAGCGGCGACAGCACCAGTACGCTCCCCGCACCCGCCGCGCAGGCGGACAACGGGAGCGAGGCCAACTACACCCGCCTCTACGTCGAGGATGGCTACCGCCGCGTCGAACTGAAGCCGGGTGAGAGCGAGACGTTCAACGTCACCGTCGAGAACGGCGAGGAGAGCTCGATCGAGATCACGCCCGGGCTGTTCGTCCCGAAGGTCGGCGACCGGCCCGTCGAAGCGGGCTGGGTCACCGTCGAGCCCGGGCAGACGACGCTCGAACCCGACGCCGAACGGACCGTCACCGTCTCCGTCGAGGTCCCCGACGACGCCGAGCTCGGCGACTACCGGGGCGCGGTCCAGTTCACCGACGAGACGATCCAGTATCCCGGTCGGCCGCCCCGACCGGTCCACGCGGCCTCGTTCAGCGTCCAGGTCTACCGCGACCCGACGGTGTTCGTCCTGCCGCTCGACCACGGGTACGCGCAGGTCGAGGCCGGCGAGACCTACACTCGATCGGTCCGCATCAACAACACGGGTGATCAGGCGGTGCCGCTCGATCCGACCCTGAACCTCCGCGATCAGGGTCCGCCGCGGCCGAACTCGCGGTCGGTCGACCGGTCGTGGTTCACCATCGATGCCCCCTCGCAGGTGCCCGCCGGCGAGTCGGTGACCGTCGACGTGACCGTCGAGGTACCCGAGGAGGCGAGTCGCGGCGACTACGACGCCGAACTGAGCCTCGGCCTGCGGGACCCGGCGCGTAGCGACCGCAACGACTACTGGCAGCGAATGCACCTGCGCTTCCAGGTGTGGGAGCAGCCCGAGGAGCCCTTCCGGAAGGCGTTCGACGTCTCCGAGGGGACCGATTCGGTGGTCGTCAAGCTCTCGGCGAGCGACCGCCGGAACGCGGACGACGCGCCGGCGAACTTCGACGTCGCGTTCGTCGGTCCCGACGGGGAGACCGTCGAGGCCGAGCGGGTCGAGACGACCAACCGCGGCTACGTCGACCTGAGCGGCGACCAGCGGCGGTACCGCTACGCCAGCGCCGACGGGGCCGCGGCGAGTGGCTCGGCCTCGGCGTACGCCGACCAGCGCGGCGAGCGGGTCCTCACCTACCGCCTCGACGCGCCCGACGAGGGCGAGTGGACGCTCCGGGTGATGCCACGCGACACCGTCGGCTTCCGGTACGAGATCGTTCGGAACCAGTCGATCGGCGAGGGCGGGGAAGCGACCGTGACGCCAGCTCCCGGAACCGAGACGACGGACTGACCTACGACCCCTCCTTCCGCGCTTCCCTGAGGTAGTCGGGGTGGTCGAACGGTTCGGCCTCCCCCTCGACCGCGATCACGTCGAGGTGGGTCACCGTCGCGCCCACCCCTAGCAGACCGGCGAGCGACGGCTCGGTCCGACCGCCGTCCCCGCTGACGAGCTCCTTCACGTAGAGGCCGCCCTCGCCGTGGACCTCGAGTTCGGCGCGGTCCGGCTCGGTGAGCCCGCCGGTCATCGAGAGGACCGTCCGCTCGCGGACCAGGTCGGCCCGGCGGTGCGAGACGCGCTCGGGCGTCCGCTGTTCGATCGTCGCGCCGTCGAGCCGCTCGACCGCCTCCGCGAGCGCCGACTCGCTCACCGGCTCGTCGAAGGTCACGTCCATCCGGTAGGTCTTGCTCGCGTCGAGCTCCTTCACCCGCTCGACCATCTCGTAGGTGGCGTAGCGAAGCCCCTCGACCTCGATCCGGCCCTCCCGGAGTTCGTTCACCTCGTCCTCGAGTTCGGCGAGGTCGAGGTCGCGCCGCCGCGGGCTCTTCACCTCGAGGACGAACGACCGGCCGGTCCCGAGCATCAGCGCGTCGACGTCCTCCCTCCCCGCGCCGTGGAACACCCCCTCCGTACCACGGTGAGCGCTCACGAGCGTCGGCGCGACCAGCTCCTCGACGCTCGTCTCGAACTTCTCCCAGTGGGTCTGCGGGATGCCGCGCTCGAGCTTGCGATACCGACCGAAGATCGAGATCGAGTTGCGCTGGACCCCCACCTCGTCGGCGTCGAGGTCGAGTAGCAGTTGCACGTCCGGGCGGTCGAAGTCGACCTCCGTTCCCGTCTCGGCACCGATCCGCCGGCCGACCTCGCGGTTCACCTCCGATTTGAGTTCCTCGCCGGCGTCCGGTGGGAGGCCGGCCTCCTCGCGGAGCAGTTCGTCGTTCTCCTCGACCAGCGGCGGGACGCGCGTCCCGACCTGGTAGGTGAAGAACTCGGTACCCGAGAGCGCCTCGACCGCCCGTGCCGCGAGGCCGTCGTAGCGCGAGGTGATCCCCTCGCAGACCCAGCAGTCGGGGCCGGCACCGGGCTCGAAGTCCGCGTCGTCGTCGAGCGCGAGGGTCACGCGGAGGGCGTGGCCCCGCTCGTCGTTGCGCAGCCCGAAGCTCCGGTCGGCGAAGGGCCGCCCGAGGCAGGCGTCACACAGCGGGCCGGCCCCGAGGAGCGCCCGTGCCGTCGCGAGGAGGTCGGCGTCGAGGTCGGGTTCGGCGTCCGCGTCCGTGTTCATGCACGGGAGTCGGAAGCCTCGCCCATGTCTCCTTCGGGTTCGGCGGTCAGGAGCGGAGCGTACACTCGGAGTGCGGGCGATCGGCGTCGTCGCGCGAGAAGGGTCTCAGCCGCCCCCGCCGGCGACGCCGCTCCCGATGGCGGCCCCGCAGTCGTTACACGCGACGACGTAGAACCGCTTGGACGACCGGAAGATCCCCGCCATCTTGGCGTCCAGGTCGACGAACTCGACGTCCGATTCCTCGGCAATCTCTCCGTCACACTCCGGGCAGTGTACCATGCCGTCCGAGACGATTCCGCGACCCGGTAAGTGTCTTCCCGACGCTCAAAACCGCCCTGTACCCTCCGTGTGCTCCACCTCCGCCGCTGGGCCACCGGGGCGTTCGAGCCGTGGCCGGGCGTACGAAGGCGATCCGTGTCCGGTCGCTCAGAACTGTCGCTCGAACTCCACCGGTTCGGAGACGGTGTAGTAGGGCCCGCCGAGCCGACCCACGGTCGGGAGTTTCCGCTGGTCGACCTTCCCGTCGGTGATGACCGCCTCGGAGACGTGGAAGTGCCGTACCTCGCCGAGGACCATCAGCCGGTCGAACACCTCGTGGGTGTCGTGGAGCGTACACTCCATCGTCACGGGGGCGGCGGCGACCCTCGGCGCGTCGATGGTGGTACAGTCGGCCCGCTCGAGTTCGGCGAGGTCGAACTCGCTCTCCTCCGGCGGGAGGCTCGCGGAGGTGTGATCCATCGCCTCCATCAGCGGCTCGGTGACGACGTTCACGGCGAACTCGCCGGTGTCGACCGCGTTCCGCGCCGTGTCCTTGAGCCCGCCGTTGGCCTCGTTGGGCGAGTGGAACGTTACTACTGGTTGGCTCGAGGAGACGTAGTTGTAGGAACTGAACGGGGCGAGGTTGTCGACCCTGTCCTCGCTCACCGTCGATATCCAGGCGATCGGGCGGGGGGTGACCGCGCTCTTGACGATCCGTGCGATCTCGCGGTCGGTCAGCGACTCGGCGTCGTACTCCACCATGTACCGCGCCGGTTCCCCCCCTCGCGGTATGTACCCTTCGGCGAGGGACGCCTATCGCTCGCGCCCGACGTCGACCTCGAACCCCTCCGCGTCGGCCAGACGGGTGAGTTCCTCCTCGGCGCGGCGTATCTCACGGCGGATCGCCTCGCGGTCTTCGAAGTTCGCCGTCCGCTCGCGCATCCGCAGGAACCGCAGCCGCGTGGCGATCCGCCCGGCGCGCTCCCGGGGGCTCCGCTCGGCATCCCCGACCGGCTCGTCACCGGGATCGCCGCGACCGTCCTCGCTCATGAGTGGTTCTGCGGGTGCGGGGAACCTGTCCCTTCGGGTTCCGGTCCCCTGGGGACTTTTATCGGAGACCGCCCTCCGACGGTCCATGACACGGCTGGAGACGCCGGCGGACGTCGAGGTGGCGGCGGTCGTCGGGGCCGGCGAAATGGGACGCGGCATCGCCGCGGTGCAGGCGCTCGCGGGACGGGAGGTCAGACTCTTCGACGTCGACCAGGAGCAGCTCTCGAACGCGATGGAGCACGTCGAGTGGTCGGTCGGCAAGGCCGTCGAGAAGGGCCAGGTCGACGAAGGCGAGCAGGAGGCGGCGCTCTCGCGGCTCTCGACGGCCGACTCGGTAGCCGACGCCGTTTCGGGTGCCGACTTCGTCACCGAGGCGGTCGTGGAGCGACAGGCGGTCAAGGAGTCCGTCTTCGAGGACCTCGACGAGCACGCCCCCGAAGGCGCGATCCTGGCGACCAACACGTCGGGGCTGAACGTCACGAAGCTGGCCGAGACGACCGACCGGCCCGGACTGGTCTGTGGGACCCACTGGTTCAATCCGCCGATGCTGATGGAGCTCGTCGAGGTGATCGAGACCGAGCACCTCGATCCCGACGTGGGCGACCTGATGATGGCGTACGTCGAGGCCATCGGGAAGACGCCCATCCGGTGTCGGAAGGACGTCCCCTCGTTCATCGTCAACCGGTGTTTCCGGCCGTACGGTGAGGCCGCCGCGTGGCTCGCCTACTACGGCGAGGCCGAGAAGGAGGCGGTCGACTCCGCCATGAAGTACCGCGAGGACTTCCCGATGGGGCCGTTCGAGCTCGCCGACTTCACCGGCGGCATCCAGCTCCGCGTGGAGGGCGAGCAGGATCACCTGGAGGACGACCGGCTGCTCGCCTACGACACGCGGGTCTGCCCGCTGCTCCACGAGCTCTACGAGGAGGGCCACTACGGCCGGAAATCGGGGCGAGGATACTACGACTACGCCGAGCGCGAGGAGCCGTACGTCCCCGCGACGGCGGGGAGGGAGTTCGACCCGATGCGCGTCTGGGCCCCGGTGATCAACGAGGCGGCGAAGATGGTCCAGCACGACGTGGCGACCGTCGAGGACGTCGACACGGGGATGAAGCTCGGCGGAAACTGGCCGGTCGGCCCGTTCGAGAAGGCCGACGAGGTGGGCGCGAAGACCGTCGTCCGTTACTGCGTCGAGTGGTCGGAACGCCACGACCCGTTCAACAAGGCCATGGAGACGCTGCCGTGTGACCTGCTGGTCGAGACGGCGAAGGCCGGAGCGCGGTTCCGGTGACGGAGCCCGAGAGGGAGAAGGAGACGAGCCGGGAGTTCGACCCCACAGAGCGGGGCCTCGGGTGGACCTACCGGACGCTCACCAGCGTCGTCGTCCCGCGGCCGATCGGCTGGATCTCGACGACCAGTGCGGAGGGCGTCGACAACCTCGCGCCGTACTCCTTCTTCAACGTGGCGACGACCGACCCCCCGACGGTGCTGTTCTCGCCCGGGCGGCGCTCGCACGCCGAGGACGGCCGGACGGATACGGCGCGGAACGTCCGCGACACCGGGGAGTTCGTCGTCAACCTCGTCACGGGCGAGTTCGCCGAGGCGATGAACGAGACGTCGGCGACGCTCGACCCCGACGAGAGCGAGTTCGACCACGCCGGGCTCGAACGCGCCGCCTCGACGGTCGTGACCCCGCCGCGAGTGGCGGGTGTCGCGGCCGCCATGGAGTGTGAGCTCCACGAGATACAGGCGATCGGACGACACGAACTCGTCCTCGGCGAGGTCGTCCGGTTCCACCTCGCCGACCGGCTGCTGACCGACGACGATCGAGTCGACGTGACCGAGGTCGACGCGGTTGGCCGGCTCGCCGCGAGCTGGTACGACTGGACCGACGACAGGTTCGAGATGGAGCGCCCGGATTAACACGTCGACACCCCCCGGTCAGCCCGCTCGGCCGGTTCGTCCGGCTCGGGCGTCATCCCGTGACGGGATGAAGGCGTAGAGGCCGGCCGCGATTCCCGAGAGCCCGGCGAGCAGGAGGAACGACTCGTCGAAGAGCCCCATCTCCGCGAGCGTACCGACGACGGTCGAGCCGCCGGCGGCCAGCAGGAAGAAACCCATCCGGATGGTGCCCCAAGCCGTCCCCGTCACCTCCGGCGGGAGGACGGAGATGACGTACGCGTTCGACACCGGCACGACGGCGAGTCGGACACCGGCGACGGTCACGACCGCCGCCATCGAGAGGGGGCCGTCGACGAACGGGACGGCCCCGACCGCGCCCGCGCCCGCGGCCGCCACCCCGACCAGGACGATTCGCTCACCGAAGGCGTCAGAGAGGTTCCCGGCGACGGCCTGCGCGACCGCCCCGCCGACGAACAGGAGCGCGAACAGCACCGAGGCGGTCGACTGATCGAACCCCTTCGCCTCCACCAGGTAGGTCAGGAGGAACGACGAGAGCCCCTGGAAGGCGAAGAGCATGAGCGTGGCCGCCACGACTGGCACCAGCACGGCGCGGTTCCCGACCGCTCTACCGACGTCCCCGAGGAGTTCGGCGGGTGGCGTCGGGTCGGGGCTCGCCTCTACTTCCCGGGCGGGAACGGCCCACCAGGTGAACACGGCCGCCCCGAGGTACGGGACCAGCATCCCCCCGACGAGGATCCGCCACCCGAGGTTCTCGACGAGCGCCCCGGCGAGAAACGGGAGGACCGCGGACCCGACGCTGCCCGCGGCGAGGACGGCACCGAGGGCCGCCCCGTCGTTGAGGGGGAAGGTCCGCGAGATGGCGGTCCCGCGGGCGGGGCCGTACAGCCCGGTGACGAACCCGAACGCGGCGCTCGCGAGGACGAACACGAGGAACCCCGGTGCGAGCCCGAGGGCGGCTACCCCGCCCGCCGAGAGGAGGAGGCTCCCGGCGAGGAGTCGCCGCTCACCCAGGCGGTCGACCAGCAGGCCCGCCGGCGACTGCATCAGCGCGTACGTCGCCCACAGGACCGTGATGGCGATGCCGGCGTCGGCGTTACCGAGGTCGAACGTCGCCTTGACCTGCGGGAGGACGGCCGGAACCAGAAAGCGTCCCCCGAGGATGAACAGCCACCCCACGGCGATGGCCAGTAGCGCCCAGCCGCGGCCGTCGCCCCGGAGCCGACCGACGACCGAACGCGCTCCCGTCGACACACCACGTCCTCCAGTGGGGCGGTACTAACCGCTCCCGGTTCCCGGTGGCTGTCACGAGAGGGGGCCGGCGCTGTCGGTCGGCTCGCGACGAAGAAGGTCGTACCGCACGGGTTCGACGGTCCGTCGGCTCGGGGCGATCGTGCCCCGTCAACGGCCGCTGTTCGACCGCGGTTCGAGACCTACAGGTCCGACCGCAGTCGGATCTGGTCGTCGGTGACCGTGTCGATGGACGCCTCCTGCAGCGGGTAGTCATCGTCCTCGTCGTGGTCGTCCCAGTTGAGCTTCGTCTTGAGCTTCGTCGTGATTCCGGGGTCCGGGTCGACGTACGCCGTCCCGTGTCTGACCGCACTGACGATTCCGACCTCGTCACCGTCACCGTCGATGACCGTCTTGCCGACGTCGTCGTCGGTGATCTGAGCTGTGCTCATTGCACGCGTCCCTACCCCTACCGAACACCTCACGGTGCTGCCTGCACTCTCAAGGCGGCACGGCGCGCGGCCGTCGTGCCCCGACGGGAAGCGACGCCGAACGGGAGCGCTCGCCCGACCACGGACCGGACTCCAGGTCGTCGAGTACGGACCGGCGGGAGGTACTGACGCCGACAGAAGGACATAAGACGCTCGACCGGACAGACTTGCGTATGCCGACCCTCGTGACGGGAACCGTCCCGGCAGACCAGCTCGCGCTCTCGCACACTCTCGAGTCCCTGCCGGACCTCCTCTTCGAGGTCGAACGCATCGTGTCGAGCGGTGAGGACGCGCTGATGCCGCTGCTGTGGGTCCGCGGTCCCTCGCGCGAACGCGTCGAGGCGACCCTCGAGGAGGACCCGACCGTCGACAACGTCGAGCTCGTCGGCGATTTCACGGACGAGTGGCTGTTCCAGATGGAGTGGATCGACCACGTCGACCTGCTGGTCCAGATGATCACTAACTCCGAAGCGACGGTCCTCGACGCCGTGGGCCAGGAGGGCCAGTGGAAGCTCCGGGTGCTCTACCCCGAACGCGAGCTGTTCTCGAAGACTCACGAGTTCTGCGAGGATCACGGCCTGGACTTCGACGTCACGACCATCCGCGAACTCGAGGGCGAACCCGCCGGCCGCTACGGCCTGACCAACGACCAGTACGAGGTGCTCGCCGAGGCCGCCCGGATGGGCTACTTCGAGGTTCCCCGCGAGGTGTCCCTCGAGGAGCTCGCCGAGGAACTCGGCGTCTCCCACCAGGCCGCCTCCGAACGCATCCGCCGCGCCACGAACGCCCTCGTCGAGGACGCCCTCTTCGTCGGCCTCAACGAGTACGACCGGAGCGAGGAACGCTCGACGAGGTAGCGAACCGGGAGCGGGTCACGGGTACACGGACGGACTCGTAGCCGGATCCGTTGGAGTGGTCGCCCAGTATCGACACCGATCTCCACGAGCGGGAGCACCGTCAACCGTCGTTCGAAATCGTTATATGAATGGTTGTTAAACTACTCACGTATGTCTCAGCGACCCGACCGGCTGGAGCGGCTCATCGAGGGGGAGCTCGGCGAGTGCTGTGCGGCCGACGTCGACGAACGCCTCGAGGCGATCGAGGCGTTCGCGGCGGACGTTCCGGAGTCGATCGACCGGGACGTGGGCGCGCTGAAGGCGCTCGGGAACGACACGCGATACACGGTCGTTCGGCTGCTCGCGGCCGCGGGGCGCGAGCTGTGCGTCTGCGAGATCACTCCCGTCGTGGACGTCAGCGACAGCGCCATCAGCCACGCGCTGTCGACCCTGCACGACGCGGGGCTCGTCCGCCGGCGCAAGGACGGTACCTGGCGGTACTACGAGACGACCGAACAGGCCGAACGCCTGCTCGGCGCGCTCGACGAGACGAGGGGTGAACGACGATGAGCACGGGCGATCCCGTTCGCGTGGCGTTCATGTGCGTCCGGAACGCCGGGCGCTCGCAGATGTCGACCGCGTTCGCCGAGCGCGAGCGCGAACGGCGCGGACTCGAGGACGCAGTCGAGATCCTCACCGGCGGGACCCACCCCGCCGAGCACGTCCACGAGGTGGTCGTCGAGGCCATGCACGAGGAGGGGTTCGACCTCTCGGATCGTGTCCCACGGGCGATCTCGACCGCCGAACTCGAGTCGTGTGACTACGTCGTGACGATGGGCTGTTCGACGCTCGAACTCGACGCCGACGCCTCGCAGGTGGAGATCCGGGACTGGGCCCTCGACGACCCCGGCGAACGGGACCTCGATCGCGTCCGGGGGATCCGCGACGAGATCGAAGCGCGGGTGAGCGACCTGTTCGACGAACTGGAGACGGAGGTGGAGGTCCGTGTCTGATTCGGAGTCCGAACCCGAACTCGACGCCGCGGACCAGCGACGGGCGGTCCGCGAGCGGTACGCTCGCATCGCGAGGGAGTCGGAAGCGGACGCCGGGAGCTGTTCGGACGATGGCGGGTGCTGTGCCGGCGGTTCGGACGGCTCGGGCGGCGCGGGGACGGGGACGGACACCGACGAGCGGGCCCGACAGCTCGGCTACTCGGGGAACGACGTGGACGCCGCGGGCGAGGCGAACCTGGGGCTGGGCTGTGGGAACCCGAAGGCGCTCGCCGCCATGGAGGACGGTGAGACCGTCCTCGACCTGGGCTCGGGTGCCGGGTTCGACTGCTTCCTCGCGGCCCGCGAGGTCGGCGAGGGCGGACGGGTCGTCGGCGTCGACATGACCCCCGAGATGGTCGAGCGGGCGAGGGAGAACGCGTCGGGGAGCGAGTTCGGGAACGTCGAGTTCCGACTGGGCGAGATCGAGCACCTCCCGGTGGCCGACGGGAGCGTCGACGTCGTGATCTCGAACTGCGTCGTCAACCTCTCGCCCGACAAACCGCAGGTGTTCCGCGAGGCCTACCGTGTCCTCCGGCCGGGCGGACGGCTCGCGGTGTCGGACGTCGTGCTCACCGCCGAGATCCCCGCGGAGCTCCGGGCCGACCCCGAGTCGGTCGCCTCGTGCGTCGCCGGCGCGTCGACCGTCGACGCCCTGGAGGCGATGCTCGACGACGCGGGGTTCGAGGGGGTCGACGTCGAGCCGAGGGACGACAGCGATCGGTTCATCCGGGAGTGGGACGACGAGCGCGACCTCAGCGAGTTCATCGTCTCGGCGAGCATCACCGGACGAAAACCCGACGAGCCCCCGATCCCGCCCGGTGACGAGGGGGGTGACGCGCGGTGAGCAACAGTACCGCCGAGGCCCACGAGCACGGGCCGAACTGTGACTGTGAGGCCTGCGGCGACCCGCGCTCGATGGCGTTCCTCGACAAGTACCTCACCGTCTGGATCTTCGGCGCGATGGCGGTCGGCGTCGGCCTGGGCTTCCTCGCGCCGTCGGTCACCCGGCCGATCCAGGAGCTCCACCTCGTCGAGATCGGCCTGGTCCTGATGATGTACCCGCCGCTGGCGAAGGCGAACTACTCACAGCTTCGGGCGGTGTTCAGCAACTGGCGCGTGCTGAGCCTGAGCCTCGTCCAGAACTGGCTCATCGGCCCGACGCTCATGTTCGGGCTGGCGGTGGTCTTCTTCAGCGGGCTCGTCCCCGGCCTCCCCGCGCGCCCCGAGTACTTCCTCGGGCTCGTGTTCATCGGGATGGCCCGGTGTATCGCGATGGTGCTCGTCTGGAACGAACTCGCCGAGGGATCGACCGAGTACGTCACCGGGCTGGTGGCGTTCAACAGCCTCTTCCAGATCGTCACCTACGGGGTGTACGTCTGGTTCTTCGGGCTGTTCCTGCCGCCGCTGCTGGGGATGGAGACGCTCGTCGCCGGCATCCAGACGTTCGACGTGACGCCGATGCAGGTGTTCCGCGCCATCGTCGTCTTCCTCGGTATTCCCTTCGCCGCCGGCTTCCTCACCCGCTACGTCGGGACCAGAGTGCGGGACGAGGAGTGGTACGACGAGGAGTTCGTCCCGCTGATCGACCCGCTGACGCTGGTCGCGCTGCTGTTCACCGTCGTCGTGATGTTCGCCACCCAGGGCGAGAACATCGTCGCCTCGCCCGGCGACGTGCTCCTCATCGCCGTGCCGCTGACGATCTACTTCGTCGTGATGTTCCTCGTGAGCTTCGGCATGGGCAAGGGCGTCGGCGCGGACTACTCGACGACGACGGCGATCGGCTTCACCGCCGCGTCGAACAACTTCGAACTCGCCATCGCGGTCGCGGTCGCGGTGTTCGGCGTCGGCTCCGGCGTCGCCTTCGCCACGGTCGTCGGCCCGCTGATCGAGGTGCCCGTCCTGCTCGCGCTGGTCAACGTCGCGCTCTACTTCCAGCGACGGCTCGACTGGAGCGACGCGGTCGGCGATCTCGGAGGGTCCGCGCCGGGCGCGACCGCCGAGGACGACTGACGGGGGGCAGGTAGACCGCGCTCATCCCTCGCCAGTCACGTTCGCCCACGTTCTGCGTGGGCACGGCCCGTCCGCCCGTCGACGAAGCCCCCCGGAACGCTCAGACCGGGACGAACACGGGGATCGCCACCTCCTCGTCCTCGGTCGGCACGAATCGGACCTCCACCTCGGTACCGACGTCCACGTCCTCCGGGTCGGCGACGATCGTCGTCATCATCCGCGGCCCCTCCGCGAGTTCGACGTAGCCCACGACCAGCGGCAGGTCGGATTCGGGCCAGCCGGACATCCGCCGGGCGACGGAGTAGGTGTAGACCTCGCCGCGACCCGACGAGACCGTCCACTCGGTGTCGGCGAGACAGTCCGGACAGAGCGCCCGCGGGTAGTGGAAGACGAGCCCGCAGTCGGGGCACGCCGAGAGGCGGAGTTCCCCCTCGCTCGCCCCGCGCCAGTAGGGGGCCGACTCGGGGGTCACCTCGGGTATCGGGCGGGGCTCCCACGTCTCGGGGAGAGGGGCAGAGTCGCTCACGCCCCGCCACCCCCGAGGACGAGCGTGGCGGCGCCGTGGCGCGTCCCGATCGACCCGCCCGTCCCGTGTGCGAGGGCGACGTCGGCGTCGACCTGCACCTCCTCGTTCGCCTCCCCCCGGAGCTGTCGAACCGCCTCGATCACCTTCGTCATCCCGCCCCGGTTACCGGGGTGATTGTTACAGAGCCCCCCGCCATCGGTGTTGAACGGCAGGTCGCCGTCCGGTGCCTGGAGGGTGCCCCCCTCGACGAACTCCCCACCTTCCCCCTTCTCGCAGAAGCCGAGGTCCTCGATGGCCTCGAGAACGGTGATCGTGAACGAGTCGTAGATCGAGGCGTAGTCGATATCGTCCCTGCCCACCCCGGCCTCGGCGAACGCCCGCTCGCCCGAGCGGTCCGCGGCAGTGTTCGTCAGGTCGATCCGGCCGGCGTCGTGATGACCCACGGCCTCGCCGTGACCGAGCACCTCCACGGCCTCGCGAGAGAGCGTGCTCGCGACGTCCTCGCTCGCGACGAGGAGCGCCCCGCCGCCGTCGGTGATGACACAGCAGTCGAGCAGGTGAAGCGGGTCGGCGACCATGCGGGAGTCGACCACGTCCTCGACGCTCACCGGGTCCCGGAACCGGGCGTGCTCGTTGAACCCCGCGTGGTGTGCGGCGGCGACGCGCACCTCCGCGAGCTGTTCGGGCGTCGTCCCGAACTCGTGGGCGTGGCGACGAGCCGCCATCGCGTACATCGTGAGATTGGTGACGCCGTACACCCGCTCGTAGGAGTCCTGGACGGTCCGGATCTCGCGGGCACCCGATCCCGTGGCCTGTCCCGCCGAGCGCGGCCGCCCGGCGAGGGTGACGAGGCAGACGTCGCACTTGCCGTCGCGGATGGCGCTCGCGGCGTGGCCGACGTGGGCGACGTAGGACGAACCCCCGTAATCGGTCGTGTCGCAGAAGGCGGGGTCGAGCCCGAGGTAGTCGGCCATCACCAGCGGCGCGAGCCCGCGGTCGTACTCCGGGACGCCCGCGGTGAGGTAGCCGTCGACGGCCGATTTCTCGAGGTCCGCGTCCGCGAGCGCGCCGCGGGCCACCTCCGCGTGGAGCTGTGGCGTCGACTTCTCGGGGGCCTCGCGGGTCGGATGCTCGAACGCGCCCACGACGTAGACGGGGTCAGTCATGGCCGCCCGTCGCAGGGTTCCGTCAAAAGGGTTCGTCCCGGATGGGCGGTCGGGGACGGGAGGTCGCAGCCGGGGGTCGACTACGCCCCGTCGACGCGGCAGTCGTGACACCGCCGGAAGAACCGGGCGAGGCCGAGTATCTCCGCCAGGGAGTCGACGTCGGGGTACTCCTCGACGAGGTCCGGCGTCCACTCGTCGAGACGGTGGTGCTCCTCGACGAACGCCTCGATACGGTTCCCGATGCGGTAGCAGTCGGAGGCGGTCGGTTCGTCGGGCGGCGCGATACCGGTCACCGTCTCGATGAACTCGCGGTACTGGTCGGGGTCGAGATGCCACTCGGGGGCGGAGAGGTCGAGGCCCTCGGCCGTCGGACCCGCCCGGGACGTGTCTGAAGAGATTCGGATCATAGGGAGTACGCCTAACTATATATGACAATATGCTCGGCGTCATGAGCCTTTCCGATCCGACAGATATCGCCCGCCCGGGGCCGTAGAGCGGGCGGACATGGAACGGTGGGTGGCGACGGCGCGGTCGGACGGCCGATCGGTGAACTCGACGACCTGGCCACAGAGCAGGGCCCAGCCCCTCCCGCACCAGCGGCCCGACCCTCCCTGTCCAGTCGACACCGGACGGGGCCGTTCCCGCTCACTCCGACGTCGATCCCGACCCGTCCAGCCGGTCGAGCTCGGCCGCGGTGTACCCCGCCACCTCCGTCAGGACCTCCTCGGTGTGCTCGCCGAGCGAGGGAGCCGGCGAGACCTCGGGTGCGTCGCTCCCGGCGAACTTGATCGGCATCCCCGGGACGGGCGTCTCCTCGCGGCCCTCGCCGGGGTTCGGCAGGTCGTGGAGCATCCCCCGTTCGCGAAGGTGGGGGTCCTCGACGACCTCCGGGACCGTCCGGACGGGCGCACACGGGACGTTCGCGTCGAGGAGCGTCTCGACCACCTCACCTTTGGTCCGCCCGTCGAGCCACGCCTCGACGGCCGCGTCGACCGCCTCGATCCGCCGGGCGCGCTCGACCTTCGAGTCCCACCCCTCCCGTCCCACGAGGTCCTCCCGACCCATCACCTCCGCGAGCGACTCCCAGTGGCGCTCGGCGATGCAGATGATCGCGACGTGGCCGTCCTCGACCTCGTAGGCGTTGTACGGCGCGATGGAGAGCCCGGAGTGCCGGTTGCCGGTACGAGCGGGTGCGTCGCTCTCCGAGACCCACGC
The DNA here is from genome assembly GCF_037335815.1 of Salinirubellus litoreus. Classification (NCBI taxonomy): domain Archaea; kingdom Methanobacteriati; phylum Methanobacteriota; class Halobacteria; order Halobacteriales; family Natronomonadaceae; genus Salinirubellus; species Salinirubellus litoreus. The sequence continues at coordinate 3,875,196 of NZ_CP147841.1, forward strand.
GGCGACCGGCGAGGCCAGCGTCGGGTACATGCAGTCGAACATCCCGACCTCGACGTAGTCGCCCTCGCCCGTCGTCGCCCGGCGGAACAGCGCGCCGAGGATACCGACGGCGAGGTGGGTCGCACCCACGAAATCACACACCGCGGGGCCGGCTTTGACCGGCGGCCCGTCGGTGAACCCCGTCGTGTCCATGACGCCGCTCATCGCCTGGACCGTGAGGTCCATCGCGGGGTACTCCGCGTACGGACCGGTGTCGCCGTACCCCGATCCGTGGGCGTAGACGAGTTCGGGGTTCACCTCGCTCAGACGGTCGTAGCCGACGCCGAGCGCGGCCATCTTCCCCGTCGCGAAGTTCTCGAGGAGGACGTCGGCCTTCTCGACGAGTCGCTCCAGGGCCTCCCGTCCCGCCTCGGACTTCAGGTCGAGCGTGATCCCCCGCTTGCTCGCGTTGAGGTACTGGAACTGCGGGGGGTAGCCGTCCTCGCTCCGCGTCCGGACGTTCTCGCCCCACGGGGGTTCGACCTTGACCACGTCCGCGCCCAGATACGAGAGGAGGAGCCCGCAGTACCCGCCCTGGTAGATCTGTCCGAGATCGAGGACGCGGACGTCCTCGAGTGGGCGGGTCATCGACACCTCGGGAGCGCCGCCGTCAGCCGGTTCGATACACCACCTGCCCCCGTCCTCGCCGCGTGGTCGTTCGCTCCGGATCGGGTAGCGTGGGCCGACTCGTCGCCGGGGACCGCCGCCGGTTCCTCGTGCATGGCTGACCCCTCTTCACCAGCCCGAGACATAGGTTACCAGGGGACACTGGTCGGCGGTTCGTCCCTCACCGGGGGCGACCGCGGCGCGGCCCGGGACCGCGGTCGGGTCTCAGTCGGCGGTCCGGGCGTGCTCCCCGTGTCCTCCACCCTCTGCCGGGTCGGAGCAGTGGAGCCAGTAGAGGAACAGGAAGAGCCCGGTCGTGAACACGTTCAGGGCCATCTTGTAGTTCATCTCGATCCGCACCTCGGCGATCTGCACGCTGGAGGGGGCAGGGATGAGCCCCAGGCCGAGGAAGAGCAAGTGCATGACGACTCCGGTGAGAACCGTCGAGACGAGGATCATCCCCGAGAGGATCGCCGCGAACGTCGTCCCGTAGTACTCGCGGTAGGCGTCCACGATCGCCGGGACGATGAGGTCGGCGTAGATGTACGAGAGCACCGAGCCGGTCGTCGAATCTCGGCGTCTCACGACCGACCGGACGGGCGGGCGAGGCTCGCGTCAGTCCTCCCCGATCCCGGCCACTCGCGGGCGTCGGTCTCGACGAGGCCGAGCAGCATCCGCCGCCGCTCGGCCAGGTCGTCGACCGACTCCGCGAACCGCTCCTCGGTGACCGTCGGGATGCCGGCCTCGCGGACGGCGTCGAGGTCGGGCGGCGGCGGGGTCCGGTCGGTCGGACGGACCGACACCGATCCGACCGCCGAGAGGTACGTCCCGACGCTCGAACGCCCGTTCGCGAGGATCGGGTCGCTCGGCCGGACGTCCTCCTCGACGCCGAAGCGCAGGAGCGTCAACGCCTCGTCCAGCGCGACGACGCCGAGCACCGTCGCGTACTCGCGTCGGTCGGTGTAGAAGTAGTGGAGGATGGGGTAGGCCTGGTGGTTCGTCGTGAGCTCGTTGATCTCCGCGGTGTAGGAGTTGAGCGAGAGGTCGAACCCGCGGAACGCCTCGCCGTCCCCGTTCCACGCGGTCCGCACGATCTCCTCGCCGCGGTACCCGAGCCCGCTGACGTTGCTGGCGAACGCCCGCTTCTGCGTGACGGCGTCGAGCACCGAGACGACGTAGCTGACAACGAGCGTGATGAGGAGCATCCCGCTCGACGTCGTGAGGCCCGTCAGGACCTGCCAGAGCCCCTCGTTCGGCGTGAAGTCGCCGTTGCCCATCGTGAACAGCGTGTACCCCACGAAGTAGAACCGCTCGACCAGCGAGACGGGGTCGTCGCTGCGGGTGTCGAAGATGGCGTGCTCGACGCCGGCGAAGACGAGCGTCCACCCGCCCCAGAGGAGGCCGATCCAGGTGGCCAGCCCGAGCGACAGTATCACCGGCCCGGCGAGAGTGAGAAACCGGGGGTGACCCTCGCCGACGCGCCGCATCGCCGCCCAGGTCCCCCGCATCAGGCGCGTCGTCAGCGGGCCCGCCCCGCCCTCGACCCAGAGCGTCGTCCAGAGGAGGTCACCGACCACGACGACGAGGGCGATCACGCCCAGCGTCAGCGCGACTGGATCCACCGTATTCACCCCCGTGTGCACGGTCCGACCTCGCGCCGAACGTGTTCGCAACCCGCGTCCTCCTCATCGGAGGACCGTCCCGTTCCGCTTGCGGGGTGTGCGCGAGGTGACCGCGCCGCCCCGCCGGCCAGCGAGGTGTGAACGTCTCCGTCTCTACCGAGCATCGCTCACGGGGCGTTGGAATCCGCCGCTTAGGTCAGTGGTGCTTGCATCTCCGGGCCCCCGAGCGCGCCGCCGTGAGCGGCCAGCGCTGCGGCGTCACCGCTGATCGTGGCTACGAACTCGTCAATTGGCCCCCTACGAGCGATCAGTCCAGTACGACGGTGAACCCCCACTCGCCCTGCTGGTCGAGGGTGTCGATCGACTCGCCCACCGAGTAGGTCGTCGCGAACCGGAACTCGCCGACGGGAACACAGCCGTCGTACTCCGGTAGCGCGTAGAGCTTCACGTCCGCCTCGATGGTCCCGCCCGGACCGATCTCCTCCGTCCGGTACTCCTCGGTCGTCGCCACGCCCTCGGAGAGCCGCAGGCAGTCCTCGCTGTCGACGGGGTACTCCTCCTCGGCCGGGAGGAGCTGGAGGCTCCCGCTCTCGTCGGTGACGTACTGGAACCGTATCGCCCGGCCCTCGCCGACGACCACCGCGGAGTCGCTCGTGTTGGTGAGCGTGACGTGGAGTGTCGGCGGCGAGTCGCCGGTCCCCTCGGGTTCGAGTGCCTCGACGGCCGGCTCGACCGGCAGATCGGGCGCGGGGGCGGTTTCGACGATCGCGACGACCGGCCCGCCCGACCCCTCGGGGCGCGTCCCCGAGGAGCCGTTCCCGTCACCGCCGTCGGGCAGGGGGTCGTCCGTCGGATCGCCGGTCCCCGGGGGTGTCTCGGAGCCCCCGGCGGGGCCGCTGTAGCCCGTCATACACCCGGCGAACAGTCCGGTGGTCACGAGGGCGGTTCCGCCGAGGACGTCACGTCGCGTCGGGGACACGGACATATCGACGACGTGTGAGGATATAACCGCGCCGTTGGCTCAAACGGGTGGTTGATGGACCGGTCGGTGCACTCCCTCCCCGGGCGGGACGGACGCGGGCGTGCGGAACCGCACGAGCCCGGTAGAAACCGAACGGGAGGTGCCGGACGAGTGCGCCGAGCCGTGACGGCCCCTACTGATCCGGGACCACGCCGTGACCCGGTCCGGCGATGTCCACGGTGGGGGAGCGCTCGGTGGGGACGACGTCCTCGGCGAGCAGGAGGTTGCCGTCGAGATCGACGTAGTCGAAGCCGCCGAGGCCGGCGACGACGTGCGCGCTGGTGTGGATGCCGATCGCGCTCTCGAGCATGCAACCGACCATCAGCTGGCAGTTGGCCGCCCGCGCGATCGCGGCGATCTCCGCCGCCGCGACCGGCCCGGACTTGCCGAGCTTCACGTTGACGACGTCGGCGGCTCCGGCGCGGACCACGCGCATCGCGTCCTCGGGAGTGAAGACGGCCTCGTCGGCGGCGACGGGTACCGCGATCCGCTCGCGGACGTGCCGGAGTCCTTCGATATCCGCCGCGTCGACGGGCTGTTCGATCAGCGCGAGGTCGACGCCGCGGTCGCGCAGTTCGCGAGCGAACCGGATCGTCTCGGCGGGCGTCCACCCCTGGTTCGCGTCGACCTTCAGCTCCGCGTCCGGCGCGGCCTCGCGCACGGCCGTGACGCGCTCGACGTCGGCCTCGACGCCGGAGCCGGTCTTCACCTTCAGGTGCTCGAACCCCTCACTGACGGCGTCGTGGGCGCGGTCGGCGGCGTCTTCGGGCGGGAGAATGGGGATCGTGAGATCGGTCGTCACCGGTCGCGGCGCGCCCCCGAACAGCTCCGAGAGCGCCAGTCCGCGCTCGCGGCAGTGGGCGTCGAGCAGCGCCGTCTCGACGGCGAACAGCGCCGAGACCGCCCCCGGAAAGGCGTCCCGAAGGTCGCCGGCCAGCCGGCGGTAGTCCGCGACCGGCTCCCCGTCGAGGAGTTCGCCGGCGGCCCGTGCGGTCGCCAGCGCGGCCTCGCGCGTCTCGCCCGTCACCGGCGGGAGCGGCGAGCCCTCGCCGTACCCCACCGTGCCGTCGTCGGTCTCGACGGAGACGAGGACGTTGTGGGCCTCGTGCTGGGTGCCGAGTGATATCTCGAACGGCTCGCGCAACGGGAGGTCGAGCGGTTCGACCGTCACGCGCTCGACGCGTGCGCCCGCGTCCCCGCCAGCGCTCACGGTCAGAGCACCTCCCGAACGGCCGCGAGGAGGTCCTCGGGACCGCCCTCGTCGAAGACGTTCGCGGTCGGGAGTCCGTGTCGCTCGGCCTCCTCGTCGGAGTCGCCCCACGTCGAGAGCGCCGCGACGGCCGCGTCGCTGAGTTCCTCGACGTTGGTGCGCTCCTGTGCGACGCCCGCGATGGGGAACCGCTCGAAGTGCGTCCGAGATTCACGGGACGGGTCGTCGACCAGCACCACGGCGTCGGGCCACGCGCCGTGGAGGATGCCCAGGGTGACACTGGAGTAGGCCCGGTGGGAGAGCGCCCCCTGCCCCTCGACGAACACGAGGTCGTTCTCTCCACCGACCGTGGCGACCATGTCCTCGACGACGCCGGCGGTGAAGTCCGCGGGGACGCGGTCGATCACGACCCCCCGATCAGCGCCGACCATGAGCCCCGTCTGGCCGGTGGCGACCCACCCGGCGGAGAGGCCGGCCTCCTTCGCGGCCCGGTAGAGTTCGAACGTCGTCGTGCGTTTGCCGACCGCACAGTCGGTCCCCACCGTCAGCACGACGTCGCAGTCCACCTCGTCGACGTGGCCGTCGGCCACCCGGAGGTCCTCCTCGGGGGGTTTGCGGACGTCGAACAGGCGGACGCCGCACTCCTCGGCCAGCCCGGCCCACTCCTCGTCGTCGCCGAGGAAGACGTGTAATCCCGAGACGACGTCACAGCCGGCCCGCATCGCCGTCCGGATGTCCTCGACCCACGCCTCGGGGAGCGCCCCGCCGGCGGGCGCGACCCCGATGACCAGCGCCTCGACCTCGGGGGCGCGTTCGAGCGCCTCCTCCATCGTGTCGACGACGGGGATCGGCCGGACGTCCGACCGACCGAGCACCTCGTCGGCGGTCGACCCCGCGGACGTCGAGTCGACGACCGCCCGCGCGTCGAACAGTTCGCTGTGCATCACCACGCCGTTGGCCGTCTTCCCGCCGGGCGTTCCGAACTCGCCCTCCGCGAGCACGACCGTCGGGACCGGCGCGTCGAAGGCTCCGTACAGGTCCATAGTCGGGACTCTGTGTGCGAGGGGGCAAAACTACCCCCTCTCATGGAAGGGGGTGGCTATTACTCACCCTCTACTGTGGTACGAGATGTCATGTCACGAGACGTGTCATCCGGGGAGAGGAGCCAGAGCACCGTGAGCATCTTCAGGCGGCTGGTGAGCGGGCGGTTCGGGTCGATAATCCTGCCAGCGATCATCCTCCAGTCCGTACTCATCGGCGGGGGGTACGCGAGCGGTCGCGAGGTCGTCGCCTACGGCGCGAAGTTCGGTTCCGCTGGCCTGCTCGCCGTCGCCGGCATCTTCGTCGGCTTCACGGTCATGTCGATCCTGGTCTTCGAGTTCTCGCGACAGTTCCACACCTACGACTACAAGTCGTACATGCAGGGGATCATCTGGAAGGGGTGGCCGCTGTTCGACGTCCTGTTCGTGGTGATGGCGACCATCGTCATCGCGGTGATGGCCTCGGCGGCCGGCAACATCATGGAGCAGACGGTGGGGATCCCGTATCTCGTCGGTATCGTCACGATAATCCTCGTCGTGGCGGTGCTGACCTACTTCGGCGCGAGCCTCATCGAGCGGTTCAAGACCGTCGGAACGGGCTTTCTCTACCTCGCGTACCTCCTGTTCGGGATCCTGGTGCTCTCGCAGGTCTGGGGGAACGTGACGGCCGTGTTCGCCGCCGGCAACACCGCCTACGTCGACGACGCGGGCGCGCTGGCGGTGATGCAGTCCGGTATCCTCTACGTGGGGTACAACCTCGCCATCTTCCCGGCGGTGTTCTTCGTGCTCCACCGCCAGGAGACCAGAAAGGAGTCGGTCGTCTCGGGGCTGCTCGCGGGCGTGATGATGACGCTCCCGTTCCTGCTCACCTACCTCTGTCTGATGGGCTTTTACCCACAGGAGAGCGTGATGGGCGCGGAGGTGCCCTGGCTGCCGATGCTCCGGAGCGCCGCCGGGCCCGCCGTCATCGCGTTCTACGGTATCGTCATCGGGTGGACGCTCGTCGAGACGTCCGTCGGGGCCATCCACGCGATCATCGACCGCATCGACGCCGACCTGGAGCGGATCGACACCGGTCGCTTCGAGGAGATCGACGGTCTCACCCGGCTCCAGAGCGGCCTGCTCGGCGGGGGTATCCTCGTCGCCGCCACGCTCCTCTCGCGGGTCGGCATCATCGCGCTCGTCGCCCAGGGGTACACCATCATGGCGTACTTCTTCATCGCACTGTTCGCCGTCCCGACGCTCACGATCGGGCTCTGGCGGATCATCAACCCGGACTGGAAGCAGGAGTTCTGGAACCGTGCCGGCTCACGGACCGCCTCGGCCGATTGAGACGGGGAGGGGTATCGGTCGCCGATGGAGGCCTGTTCGCGGACCGAGATGACGGCCGGTCGGCGTTCGCCGTCCGGGGGTCCGCGCTCGGTCGGCGGCCGGAGGAACCACCCAGCTATATATCCCCCGGCATGATCAGCGGCGACCCCACCCGATCGGCCCCGCGAGACCGCCCCGTACGCCGTCCGTTGGGTGCTCACAGCGCCCGGATCGCCGCCGTCGGCACAGCCATCGGATAAGAGACACGGTTCACCATGCTTGTGAAAGGCCCAACCTCAGTGTGGTGTGTCCCCGTGTAGAGACATGGCGAAATCGACGACCGATCCCGACGGGGGTACGGTGACCGACGGACAGCACGAACACGACTCGGAGGCGTTGCCCATCGACGACGATTCGGACGTGATCGTCGTCTCCAACAGACAGCCCTACCGACACCAGTGGTCGGACGACGAGATCACGGTCGACAGGCCGACCGGCGGCCTCACCGCGGCGCTCGACGACGTCGTCCAGCGGATCGACGGGAGCTGGGTCGCGTGGGGTGACGGCGAGGCCGACTCGGAGATGGTCGACGATGACGACACCGTCGAGGTACCGCCCGACGCGAGCGACGACGACCGGTACCCGCTCGAACGGATCTGGCTCACCGAGGAGCAGGTCGACGACTACTACTACGGGTTCAGCAACCAGGTGCTGTGGCCGGTCTGTCACGGTGCGCTCACGCGGGTCAAGAGCGAGGGACGGTACTGGGACGCCTACCAGGAGGTGAACGGGCGGTTCGCCGACACCATCGCCGATCGCGCGACGAGCGGCGACGTCGTCTGGCTCCAGGACTACCACTTCGCGCTCGTCCCCTGGCTGCTCCAGTCGCGAATCCCCGACGACGTCGTCGTCACGCACTTCTGGCACATCCCCTGGCCGGGCTGGGACACCTTCCGTGCCTGCCCGCACGCGGAGGACGTCCTCCGGGGACTGCTCGGGAACGATCTCCTCGGGTTCCACACCGAACGCTACCGGCAGAACTTCCTCGACTGTGTCGAGCTGGGGCTCCCCGAGGCGGCCGTCGACCGGGCGACCGGGGAGGTCCACTACGCCGACGGCGTGACGAGGGTCGAGGCGTTCCCGCTCGGGGTCGATACGGACGAGATCCGTCGGTCCGCGACCGACGAGGGGGCCGACGAGCGGTGGGCGCGGTTGAGGTCACGGTACGACATCGGCCAGGACGTCCGCGTCGGCGTCGGCGTCGACCGCCTCGACTACACGAAGGGGATCCCACAGCGCCTCGACGCGATCGAGCAGCTGTTCGAGGACTACCCCGAGTGGCGCGGGGAGTTCACCTTCGTCCAGGTCGGCTCGCGCTCGCGTTCGCGGATCCCCGCCTACCGGGAGATCCAGGACGACGTGGTGGACACGGTGAACCGGATCAACACCCGGTTCCGGACCGACGACTGGCAGCCGATCGTCTACACCACGGATCGGCTGTCGAACGAGGCGCTCTACAGCCTCTACCGGAACGTCGACCTGGCCGTGGTCAGCCCGATCCGCGACGGGATGAACCTCGTCGCCCAGGAGTTCGTCGCCGCACAGACCGAGGGCGAGGGCGTCCTGGTGCTGAGCGATCAGACGGGCGCACACGACCTGCTCGGCGAGGCGGCGGTTTCGATCACGCCCCAGGACACGGACGGCTTCGCCGAGAGCATCGACCGGGCGCTCACGATGCCCACGAAGGAGCGCCGGGAACGGATGGGCGCGCTCGCCTACGAGTGCCGGCGGACGGACGTCTCCAACTGGATCGACGACGTCCTCGGCTCGGCTGCCGACGTCCGAGAGCGGGGGTCCGGGGGTGCCTGAGCGACACGCCACACCGGAGGCCTGCTCGCGGCGCGAGGCGCTCGACGACTGGCTGGCGGGGGCCGATGGTCTCGTCCTCGGTCTCGACTTCGACGGGACCCTCGCCCCGATCGTGGAGGACCACGCCGAGGCGGCGATGACGACCGAGTCGCGGGCCGCCGTCGACCGGCTCGCCGAGCACTCCGGCGTCGGGCTCGCGGTCGTCAGCGGCCGAGCGCTCGAGGACCTGACCGGGCGGGTCGGCCTCGACGGGGTCGTCTACGCCGGCAACCACGGGCTCGAACTCGGCTACGACGGCGAGCGGACCGTCCATCCGGCCGTCGAGGGCGTCGGTCCGGCGATCGACCGGCTCTGTGCGGAACTCGACGACCGGCTGGGGGACGTTCCGGGCTACGCGGTCGAGAACAAGCGGGTCACCGCGACCGTCCACTTCCGGACGGTGCCCGAGGAGCACGTCCCGCGCGTCGTCGGGACGGTCGAGGAGGCCGTCGACGGGGCCGACGGCCTGCGCGTCTCGGAGGGCAGGGAGATACGCGAGATCCGCCCGGCGGTCGAGTGGGACAAGGGCCGCGTGATGGAACTGCTCGCGGCGACGGCCCCCGACGGCTGGCGGGTGATGTACGTCGGGGACGACACGACCGACGAGGACGCGTTCCGCGCGATACAGCCCGACGGGGTCGGCGTCCACGTCACGTCGAGCGAGCACGACGACGTCGAGACCGACGCCGACTACCGTCTCGACGGCCAGGCCGACGTCCCCCGGTTCCTCGAGTGGCTCGACGATAGCGTCCCTCGATCGGACTCGTCGCGTGGCGACAGGTGGCCGGCAGGCGAGACGTTCGACCCCGCTCGGCTCTCCGACCCCGACGGCTCGGGGTCGTAAGCCACCGATCGACGAACCCATTCTACGGCGAGCGGCCCGGCGCTCCCGGTCGGAGCGGACGGGTCGGGAACGTGGCTACCGAGCGTCGAAGGAGCGATCCCCGGGACGTTCACCGTTCGGGGAGATGAGGATCGAGCGCGGCACACGTCCGGGACGCCGATCGCGCCGGTCAGGCCGCCCGGAGATCGATCGTGTACCGGGACGTGGTGTCCGATAGGTCGGCCGTCCCGTCGCCGATCGGGATCCAGAACCGCCACCGCTCGCCCGGGCCGAGGCGGTCGGGTCCCGTCCCGCCGCTCGCGGTGAACTCACCTCTCGTGTCGCCACCGTCGAGCCTGATCCGGGCCTCGACGCGCTCGAACGTCCGTGTCCCCGTGTTCTCGATCAGGAGACTGAACCCGACCCCGTTGGCGACCTCGTACACCGCGTGGTCGATCGGATGCAACCCGTCAGTGACGTCGCCGACTACCACGTCGATGTCGAGCGGGTCGAGTCCCGGCGTCGCATCCGGGGGGTCGTCGCCGGAGGGGTCGGCGGAGCCGTCGTGGTCGGTCCCGCCCGCCAGTGGGATCCCCATCTTCGAGAAGCCGTCCGGTTCGGCGGATCGTTTTTCATTCATCGTGATGTTCCGACGGATCGTAGGGGCGAGTCCGACCTACCGGTTCGCCCGGCACGAGCAAGGGTCCGCGAGCGCCCGGCGGCGAGACGACAGAACCGCCCGCGCGGACGCCGTTCGTCGCCGTCGTGGGCGCACCGACGGGGCTACCCGCGCCGGCCATCGGGGGAGCGGCCCGATAGCGCGGTCGGCGTCGACGTGACCCCCGATCCCGGCGAGCGGGCGTGACTCCGCCCCCCGAAACGGCGGGAGTCGTGTGCTCGGCGGCAGAGGCAAGCAGTGGGGTTTACTGGCCGACTGCTCTTTCGGCGGGTGATGAGCGTCGCCGCCGAGATCCGGGAGCAGGGCCGCGGGATGGCGGGTGCCCTGCTCGTCCTCGGGATCTCGTTCACCTACACGATCGAGACCTGGTGGCTCGCCGTCGAGATCCCGGCGACGCACCTCGCCGGGTTCGTCGCGGTGGGGCTGGCGCTCGTGGTCCCGGTCAGCCGGGCGGTCGGGTTCCGGACGGACTCGTTCGACGAGAGCGAGGATGAAGGACAGGAGCCGGAGGAGGAACCGCAGGACGAGGTGGAGGGCGACGAGGAGGCCGCGACCGACGGAGGGCGCGTGGAGGAGACGCTCAGGGAAGGGGGTGAGAACGTGGAAGAGGCGGTCGAAGACGCGCCGATCCCCACGCAGTTCGCCCGCTCGCCGATGTGGGTCGAGGCGCTCGAAGCGGTGTTCCAGGCGTTCTTCGTGGCGTACGTCACGCTGTTCCTGCTCGGGGTGATCGACCCGAACGACCCGCTCCCGGTGATCGTCCGGACCGGGCTCGTGCAGGTCGTCCCCCTCTCGTTCGGGGCGGCGCTGGCCAACGAGGTCCTCAGCGCCGAGCAGGCGACGATGTCGGAGGCGGAGTTCCCCCGGAGCCTCGCCGTGTTCGGCCTGGGGGCGGTCTTCTTCGCGGCACCGATCGCCCCGACCGAGGAGGTCGCGATACTCGCCACGCGGGCCACCTGGGTCCGACTCGCGGGGGTGGTGGTCGCCACGCTGGTCGCGGCGTATCTGATCCTCTACGTGCTCGAGTTCCGCGGACAGTCCGGTCGCCTGGAGGGGCGCTCGCGGTGGGGACAGCTCGGCGGGACCTGTATGGTCTACGCCGTCGGACTGATCGTGGCCGCGGGGATGCTCCTCGCGTTCACGCAGACCGCCGGCGACCCCCTCGCCTCGGAGGTCCGCCGGACGGTACTGCTCGCGTTCCCGGCCGCCATCGGAGCCAGCGGCGCACGGGTGGTGCTCGCGTGACCCCCGACGACGAGGCGCGGGCGGGGGAGCGGAGCGAAACGGGGAGCCACCCGGACGACGGCGACGGGGAAGGCGGTGGCGGCGCGGCGCTCCTCGAACGGACCGTGGTCGCGGTGAGTATCCTCCTGATCGCGAGCACGCTCGGGTTCGTCCTCTGGCAGGCGACGGTGACCTCCGAGGTGGCCGACCCGAGGGTGAACGTCCAGTCGGTCGAGCCGGTCGACGGGGAGAACCACCTGCGCGTGGGGATCGAACTCGACAACCGACGAGGACCGGGGCTGGCGTCGGTACAGGTCGCGGTCGAGTGTGGCGAAACCGAGCGAGCGGTGGAGTTCGAGCACGTCCCCTCGGGAGGACGGCGGACGGCGACGGTCACCTGCCCGGGCGGGAGCGAGCCGGAGGCGATCGTCGAGACGTGGAAGGACGCGTGATATCCAATGAGTTACACAGTCGAAGACACGAGTGAACGGATCGCGGCGACGGACGCGGGCACGACTGCCCGTTCGAGCCTCGCTTCGGAATCATCGATCGACGAACGACCGGACGAGGGGAGCCGATGAGAACGCCCCGCATGGAGCGGAATCGCGTCGGGTGGTGGGCGTTCGTCCTCGTGCTCCTGGGGGCGGCGGCGTTCATCGCCCACTCGTTCGTCGGGATCCTCGTCCTCGGGACGTTCGGCTACTACGCGACGCGACCGATCAGCAACCGGATAGAGGGCCTCGTCGACTCGAAGCGGATCTCGGCGACGGTCACCGCCCTGGTCGTCCTCACGCCGGTCCTGTTGCTCCTGGCCTACGCCGGTCTCCGGATCTTCACGCAGGCACAGCAGGCGTTCGAGGGGACCGGGATCACGCAGTTCGTCGCGCGGTACACGGGGCTGGCGGGGATCCCCGACGAACAGCGCGGTCAGTTGCTCTCCATCGTGCAGGACCCGGCGTCGCTCCTCGGCGGGTCGGGCGGGTCGTTCTGGTCGCAGATCCAGCCGGCACTGCAGGCGACCAATCTGCTCCTGGGCGGGCTGCTGCTCATATCGCTCTCGGTCACCCTCACGTACGTCCTGCTCGTGAAGGACGAGGACGTCGCCGACAGCCTCGCTGAACTGGTCGGCGGGAGCGAGTCGACGGCGTACGCCTACGGCGTCGCGGTCGACACCGACCTCGAGTCGGTGTTCTTCGGCAACCTCCTGTTCGCCGCGCTCATGTCCGTCGTCGCGACGGTGACGTACTACGCGACGAACCTGGTCGCGCCCGGCGAGCTACACGTTCCGATGGTGCTCGTGCTGGGGTTCCTGACCGGCGTCGCGAGCCTGATCCCCATCGTCGTCGGCAAGCTCGTCTACGTCCCCGTCGTCGCCTACCTCGGGTTCCAGGCCACCCAGTCCGGGAGCGCGAGCCTGACGTTCGTCGGGGCCGTGCTCGTCGCCTACTTCCTCGTCCTCGACATCCTGCCTCAGTCGGTCCTCCAGCCCTACGTCTCCGGCGGGCGGATCAACCCGCTGGTACTGCTGTTCGGGTACATCCTGGGCCCGATGCTGTTCGGGTGGTACGGGTTCTTCTTCCTGCCCATCGTCTTCGTGCTGATGCTCGAGGCCTACCGGATCGTCCTCCCCGAACTGATCCACGGGGAGCCGATCGAGCCGGAGGCGACCGTGGCCGAGGACGCCGGGACGGACCCCCAGGAGGCCCGCGAGGAGCGCGGCGACCTGCCCGAGGGCGAGACGGCCGAGCGGGCCGAGAAGCGGGACGGCGACTCGTCACCGGACGCGAGCTGAGACGCTGCGCCCGATCGGTCGGTCGGCCGATCCGCGGCTGGGCCACGGGCCCCCCGCGAGCGGAACACCCCGGGGCATTCGCGGGGGGCGGGGCGGCGCTCGTCGCTCCGCGTCCGGAACACGACGAACGGTGAGTGAACCTCCGCTGGAAGCGGTGAATTGAAACTCTCCCAGCACTCATTCCCGTCGATGACCGAGTCGATCGTCGGAAACCTCCACGACCAGACGACCGTCGCGGGGCGCGTCGACGCCGGGCGGGCTCCCGACTGGGTCGCGGCCCACTGGCGGACGTTCCGCGACGGCCTCCTCGGTGAACGGAACGGTTCCCCCTTCCCGTGTTTCTTCGGTGCCGAGTCCGTCCGGAACGGCGAGCCCCTCTACACGGCCGTCCCCTCGACGACCGACCCCGATGCGCTGCTCGGACTGGGGCGCGTCCTCCTCGAGTACCTCGACACCTACCGCGAGTACGCCGACCGTGCGTCGCTGGTCGCCTTCTTCGCCCCGCCCGAGCGTCCCCTTCCGGAGTCGGAGTACCACGAGGCCCTCTGGCACGTCCTCCAGTTCCTCCACGTCCACGACCCCGAACCGTGGCCGGCCGACATCCCGACCGACCCCGACGACCCCTACTGGGAGTTCTGCTTCGGCGGCGAGCCGATGTTCCCGACCTGCCGAGCGCCGTTCTACGGGGAACGGAAGAGCCGCTACAGCCCGGTCGGACTGGAGATAACGTTCCAGCCCCGCGCGCTCTTCGAGTCCCTCGACGCCACGGCCGACACCGAGTTCGGCCAGCAGGCCCGCGGGATCATCCAGGACCGACTCGTCGAGTACGACGGCGTCTGTCCGCACGCCGACCTCGGCGACTGGGGCGTCGAGGGCGACCGCGAGTGGCGACAGTACATGCTCTCGGCGGACGACGCGCAGGCCCCCGATACGTGTCCGATCACCGTCACCCGCGAACACCCGAAATCCGATCGTCTCGCGGGCGGCCGGGGGCTCGATCGGCCGCTAGACGTGGAGGGCCCGCGATGACGCGCTCGCCGTCCGACGAGCCGGTGCTCCTCCTCGTCGACTTCCAGCGCGGACTCGACGACCCCGGCTACGGGACCCGGAACAACCCCGACGCGGAGGAGAACGCGGCTCGACTCCTGGCGGCGTGGCGCGAGTCGGGGTCGCCGATCGCCCACGTCCGTCACGACTCGACGGAGCCCGACTCGCCGCTCCGCGGCGAACTCCCGGGGTTCGCGTTCAAGGAGGGACTCGAACCTCGCGGGGAGGAGCCCGAGTTCGTCAAGCGGGTCAACGGCCCGTTCCTCGACACCGACCTCGAGCCCTGGCTCCGCGAGCGGGGCCACGACTCGCTCGTCGTCTGCGGGCTGACGACCGACCACTGCGTCTCGACGACGGTCCGCACGGCCGAGAACCGCGGGTTCGAGGTCAGGGTGGTCGCCGACGCGACGGCGACGTTCGACCGGACGCTCGACGGCGAGCACTTCGACGCGGAGCTGGCCCACCGGACGGCCCTCGTCCACCTGGACGGGGAGTTCGCCGCCGTCCGCTCGACGGACGCGATCCTCGAGGCGGTCGGCGTCGAGCGGTAGGGTCCGCTAGCGGGTCCACCTCCGGGGTCGGGTCGGCACCGGTCTCTACGATCTCGGGGGTCCGAGGACAACGGCTAAGTCACGGCCGGTGGACCGGTGGCTATGCGTATCGGCGTCGACGAGGCGGGCAAGGGACCGGTGCTGGGGTCGATGTTCGCCGCCGCGGTCCGCGCGCCCCCGACGGCGATACCCGACGGCGTCGACGACTCGAAGCGGCTCTCGCCCTCCCGACGGGAGGCGCTCGCGGTCCGCCTCCGCGCCGACGAGCGCGTGGAGATCGGCCTCGCGGAGATACCCGTCGCGCGCATCGACGGCGCGGAGGACATGAACACGCTGACGGTCGCCGCGCAGGCCGAGGCCGTCGCCGCGGTCGCGCGGGACGGCGACGGGGGGATCCTCGACGCCGGCGACACCTCGACCGAGCGGTTCGCCCGGCGGGTGCGAGAGCGGGTCCCCGTCGAGGTCGACCTGCGTGCCGAGCACGGTGCCGACGAGACCTACCTGCTGGTGAGCGCGGCGAGCGTCCTCGCCAAGGTCGAGCGCGACGCCCACGTCGCGGGGCTCGCCGAGACGTACGGCGAGGTCGGGTCGGGCTACCCTTCCGACCCAGCCACGCGCGCGTTTCTCCGCACCTACGTCGACGCCCACGGCGACCTTCCCGACTGTGCCCGCCGGTCGTGGTCGACCTGCGACGACGTGCTCGCGGCCGCCGAGCAGTCGGCACTCGACTCGTTCTGAAGCTCGTCTCCGTGGCGGAAGGAGTGGGTCGTCTCTCGATCAGTCGAGCACGAGGTTCCGGAGGATGTTCCCGTACGCGGGCCGGGTGACGAGGACGCCGATGAGGACGCCGACGATGGTGACGATGGCGAACCCCTGAAGGTCGCCGAGCGAGAGGACGGCGAGCGGCGAGAGGGCGACGATAGTCGTGGCGGCGGCGGCACCGATCACCCAGAACGCCTTGCGGAACCGGGACTCGAACACCCGCCCCGTCCGTACGTCGCCCTCCTGGAGTATCTCGTCGGCGATGATGATGAGGTCGTCCACCCCCGTCCCGATGACGGCGATGAACCCGGCGATGTGGGAGAGGTCGAGCGCGAGGCCGATGGCGGCGGCGAACCCGAGGAGGATGAACACCTCCGAGGCGGCCGTGAGCACCATCGGCGCGGCGACGCCGGGCTCCCGATACCGGAGGAAGACGACGCCGCTCACGGCGAGCATGGCGACGAACCCCGTGATCAGCGAGAACAGCTTGAAGTCCTGTGCGAGCGCGGGCGCGACGAACGTCGTCGATCCATCGTCGATGTCGAGGTTCGAGGGGAGCGCTCCCGCCTGGAGGTCGAGCTGGAGCCGCTGTGCCTCCGAGAAGTTCGAGGAGGTCGTCCGGAACGAGCGCTGCTCGACGAACTCGCCGCTACGGATGATCTGTGCCAGGCCGGGCCCCATCGAGGCGGCGTACACCACGTTCCCGTCGCGGACGGTGTAGAGACAGTAGCCCGCGTCGGACTGGTTGACCGAGTAACGACAGGCGCTCACACCCTGCTGTGTGAACCCGAATCGCTGCATCGCGTTCGAGAAGTTCTGCGCGGCCTCGTCGGTGAGCGTGATGGGAACGTACGGCGGCTCGGTCCCCTGGCCCTGCTGTGCGGACTGGACGGCCGTGATGCCGTCCTGGTCGAACAGCGCGATGTCGCGGTACGTGGTCGTGCCGTTCTCCTGGACCGGGAAGTGCGCGACGATCTGGACCTGACCCCGATCCCCGATGAGGTCGAGCACCTCCTGGCGTCCGGCGTTCGGCACCTCGACGACGATGAGCCGCTCCTCGGAGGGGTCCGCCGGCGTGACGATGCTGGCGTCACCGCCCGAGAGCCCGCCGGTGTTGATCTTGTTGTCGAGCGTGCGCTCCATCTGTTCGAGCGTGTCGTCGGTGACCCCCGCCCGGATGTCGGACTCGCTCACGTCGTAGCCCGCCGACTGCAGGGCGGTGGCGAACTCCGCCCGCGTGACGTTGCCGTCGTCCTCGTCGGCGAACACCTCGACGGTCCGGTCGGCGGTGTCGACCCGGACGGACGAGAGCGAGACGTTCAGCCGCGAGGCCAGCGTCGTCTCCAGGTCGCGGGCGGCCGACCCGTTCCCCGGTATCTCGACGTCCTCGGCGGTCATCCCCACGACGGGAGCGCGGATGCGCGTCCCGCCCGAGAGTTCGAGCCCGAACTGGAGCTGCGTCGGTCCTGTCTCGTTGGCGGTGACGTTCCCGCCGGGTGCCGCGCCGCCGCCACCGAGCGGGACGAGCACCGCGACGGTGCTCAGGACGAGCAGGAACGCGAGCAGGACGAGCCGCCAGTTCTCGCGTATCATCGGCCGACCGCCTCGAACTTGTAGTATCGGAGGAGGGTCACGTTGAGCATGTAGGTGTTCATCAGGTCGGCGGTGAGCCCGAACACGAGGACGATACCCACCTGCGGGAGCAGGGGGATACCGAACAGGAACGAGACGATGGTCATCACGGTCATCGCCGAGATGGAGGTGAGCGTCATCGTCACGCCCGTGCGCATCGCCCGGTAGGTCGACTCGTAGAACGACCCCCGCCGCCGGAGGACGTGGTTGTTGAGCAGGAGGTCGGAGTCGACCGAGTACCCGATGAGCATCAGCAGCGCCGCCACGGTCCCCAGGGAGAGCTCGATCCCGAAGAGGTTCATCAGCGCCACCGGGATGACGATGTCGGAGAACGCCGACGCCACGACGGCGATCGAGGGGACGAACGTCCTGAACAGCACGAAGACGAGGACGGCCATCCCGGCGAACGCGACGCCGATCCCGACGAACGCCTGGCGCTGTGCGGTCGACCCGAACGAGGGCGAGCGCGACTGTATCGAGTCCCACTCGTAGCCGGCCGACTGTGCCTGTGCGGTGATCGCGTCCGTATCGGAGGACTGGAACGTGACGATGTAGGCGTTCTCCTGGGAGGAGATCGGCTGTATCGAGGTCACCTCCTCGTCGAACGACGTCCGGATCGCGTCGGGCGAGTCGGTCGTCGTCAGCTGCATCTCCGTCCCGCCGGTGAACGCGATCCCCAGCCCGACCGGGGCGCCAGTGAGTACGTAGTAGACGCCGATGACGGCCAGCGCGAGCGCGAGCACCACGAGCGGCACCGCCACGAGCTGGCGGTTCGAGTACTGCTCGTAGTCGACCTCGGGGAGGTCGAACGGGAGCCTAGCGCGGGCCTCGGCCACGGCGCCGCACCTCCGTCCCGGAGAGCGTGTCCATGTTCGGCGGTCCGCAAGCCCGCCGAATAAGCCTTCTTTTTCCATCGGACGCCGAGGCAGGACGAACGGACCCCCCGTGGGCGTCGGCGAGCGAGGTCACATCGACCGGAAGAGGACCCCGGCGATGGATGGTGACCACGTCAACGAAACGTGAACGCTCCGATTCGGAACCGATACGAGCCGCGCGGCTGGCCTCCACGCCGGATCGTCGGGAGCGGCGGCCGTCCGGACGCCCCGAACGGTGGGTCGGGAGACGATCAGTTCCCGACCTGCATCGCGCGCTCGACGACGTCCTCGCTGTACATCTCCGCGAGCTCCTCGTGCTGATCCGGTCGGTGCTCGTAGACGTCTTGGAAGAGGGTGATGGGCGTCTGTGCGGCCTGGTACGTCGCCTCGTCCCACATCCGGTCGTTGCTGACCTCGACCTCGACGCCGTCGATGACCAGCGTCGTCGCCTGGGTCATCGCGATGGCCCCCCGACCGGCCTCCTTGGCCGCCTCGAACTCCTCCATCGAGTCGACGATGTCGTCCATGCTCGGGACGTACGAGGTCATGTCGAGCAGCTCCTCGCGGAGTTCGTCCTCGTCGAGGCGGCGCTCGTCGCTCCCGACGCGGAGGACGTACTCGTCGCCGTCCTCCTCCAGACCGATCGCGTCGCCCTCGTAGACCTGGCGGTCGTCGTCCGGTTCGAGTTCGACGTCCTCGCCGCCGACCTCGATCAGCCAGCTCCCCTCCTCGGGCGGCAGGGGGGAGGTGTTGGCTTCGACGACCTGCCCGGGGGTGAGCGACCAGATACCGGTCATCCCCTTCGCCCGGTTGTCGACCATCCGCTCGCGGTAGCCCTCGACGTCGCGGATGTCGTCGTACGGGCCGTCGACGGCGATGAGGCCGGCGGCGCTCGCACCCCGGGAGGTGTTGTGGCGCAGCTCGGGCCACGGCGGGAGTTCGCCCGTCGGCGTCATCGCCCGCATGTCCTTCGTGTAGTCGACCTCGCCGTCGACGAGCAGGAACAGCCGTTCGAGGTTGTTCGAGGGCTTGCCCATCTCCTCGCGGAGGTCGCCCATGGCGAGTTCGGCCTCGCCGCTCTCGATGATGACCGACATCGAGAGGCTCCCCTCCTCCAGTCCGTGCTCGTTCTCGATGATGGTGATGAACTCGTCGGCCTTCTTCCAGTCGTCGATGTCGCCCACCTCGGGGACGACGAACCCGTCGATGTGCTCGACGGCACCGCCCTCGGGATCGGCGATCTTCAGCATGCGCTGGAACCCCTGGTATCTGGTGGCGGGGGAGTCGCGGTGCCAGACGATCCGGGGGTGGATCTCGCCGGGGAAGTCCGCGCCGTTCTCGGCGACGACCTCGACGATGTTTTCGGCGCCCTCGTCGCGCATGTTCGGCGCGGTGGCGTCCTCGTTGTCCGGGACCCAGACGTCCGGGGCCTGCATCCCGCGGAGCCCCGACGCGCTCCGGATCATCTTCGCCGAGTCCTCCTCGCCCTTCACGGCCGTCGGCGAGGTGAAGAACGTCCGCACGAACTCCCGCTCGTAGTGTCGTTCGGTGCTCATGGCAGTCACGCTGAGGCATTCCCGCGGACGTGTTAAACGTGCCGCAACCCCACGGCCAGCGGTAGCATCTGTCCCCGGGACGGCCGGTGACGGCGCGGGGTCGCCCACCTCGCCGAACACCTTAGTATCGGGACGGCCTACCCGCGGGCATGAGCCGTGCAACCGCACCGGGCATCGACGCAGCTACCCGGGTCGTTCTCTCGTATCCGGCCGACCTCTCGGAGTGGGGCCGGGGACAGGTCGACACCCCCCACTTCAGGGCGTACCTCGGGAAGACGCTCGGGGCGGTAGAGGAGGGCGACGTGCGCGAGGAGTTCGTCGGCGTGGGCTGCTGTGGCTCGACGCTTGACGTCCCGCTCCGTGTCGAGGAAGTCCAGGGCGGAGCCGGGGTGGACCTCGACACCGAGATCGAGTACACCGTCCGGGAGGCCTGCGGGGTCCAGGGCGGCTGGCGGGTCCAGAGCGCCGACGGGCCGACGACCTGAGCGTTTCTCGTCCCGTTCGAGCCGGGCCGTCCCCGCGGCGAAGACGTTTTGTCCCGCTGATGAGAGTGGCAGGTGATGTCACTCGACGTACCCTCGTTCGTCCACGACTTCCAGCCGGGAGCCATCCACTACGGCCGGGGCCGTGTCGCGGATCTCGACGACACCCTGGCGGCCCACGGCCTCGACTCGGCGCTCCTCGTCACCGGGACGAACGTCGGGGCGAACCGCGAGGCGATGGGCCCGATCGAGGCGGGTCTCGGTGACCGTCTCGCGGCGGTGTTCGACGAGACCACGCCCGCGAAACGGATCGAGACCGCCTACGACGGCGTCGAGCGAATACGCGACCTCGACGCCGACGCCATCGTCGCCCTCGGCTCGGGGAGTAGCCTCGACGTCGCCCGGTTCATGCGCGTCCTCGACGCCGACTTCCGGGAGGTCGCCGAGATACGCGACGAGGTCGAGGCGACCGGAACCGTCTCGGTCCCCGACGATCCCGACGCGCTGACGCCGCTGTTCGTCGTTCCGACGACGTTCGCCGGCGCGGACATGTCGATCGCCGCCGCCATCACCTACCCCACCGCCGACGGCGGCCGTGCGGAGACCATCCCGGTGGCGAAGTCGAACATGCCGACGGGGCTGTTCTACGACCCCGACCTGTTCGAGACCACGCCGACGAACACGCTCGCGGGCTCGGCCATCAACGGCTTCGACAAGGCCTTAGAGACGGTCTACTCGGCGTTCGCCAACCCCATCACCGACGCTACCGCCGTCCAGTCGCTCCGGTACCTCCGGGACTCGCTGCCCGAACTCCGGCACACGGACGACCCGGCGGTGATGGACCGGGCGGTGATGGGCATCGTCCTCGCCCAGTACGGCGTCTCGATGCCGGAGGCCTACAAGATCAACGTCGTCCACGCGTTCGGCCACGCGCTCCGCAACGAGTTCGGCCTCCAGCAGGGTGTCGCCCACGCCATCGTCGTCCCGGAGACCCTCGAACTGATCTTCGAGCAGGTCGACGGCCGGCGCGGCCTGCTGGCCGAGGGACTGGTCGTGCGCGAGGACGTCGAGGACGAGGCGGCGGCGGTCGTCGCCGCCGTCGAGGAGATCCGCGACGGCCTCTCCCTCCCCTCGCGCCTGCGCGACGTCGAGGGCCCCACCGAGGAGGGGCTCCACGACGCCGCCGTCTACGCCCGCAACGACCCGTTCATGGACCTCGGCCCGGAGGGGTTCGACCCCTCCGTCGAGGACCTGGAAGGGGTCCTCCGGGCCGCCTGGTAGGCCGGCCACGTCGAGCGCCCCACCCGACAGTTCTTGTAGTCCGCTACCGGTACCCACGGTATGGAGACCCGTCCCCTCGGCGACACGGGCCACGAGAGTTCCGTCCTGACCTTCGGTGCCATCGCGCTCGACCCGCTCGACCAGCCCGACGCGGACGAGCTGGTCGAGGAGGTCCTCGACCGCGGCGTGAACCACGTCGACGTCGCGCCGACGTACGGCACCGCCGAGCCGAAGCTCGCGCCCGTGCTCGGCGACCGTCGCGAGGAGGTCTTCCTCGGCTGCAAGACCCAGGAACGGACGTACAACGGCGCGTGGGGCGAGCTCCACCGCTCGCTCGACCGGCTCGGGGTCGACAGCGTGGAGCTCTACCAGTTCCACGCGGTCACGCGCTACGACGAACTCGAGACGATCCTCGGCGAGGGCGACGACCCGGGCGCGCTGGCGGCGTTCGAGGACGCGAAGCGGGCGGGGCTGATCGAGCACGTCGGGCTGACGAGCCACGGCGACCCGAGCCTCATCAGGACGGCGATGAAGCGGATCGACGCGCTGGAGACGGTCATGTTCCCGACGAACTACACGCTCGCCGCGAAGGAGGGGCCCGAGCACGACTACGCCGCGGTGCTCGACCTGGCCGAAGAACTCGGCCTGGGCGCGCTCGGGATCAAGGCGTTCGCGAAGGCACCCTGGCCCGACGACCTCGATCCCGAGGAGCGGCCCTACGAGACCTGGTACGAACCGTACGACGACTCCGAGGACCTGGAGACGTGTCTGCGGTTCGCGCTCTCGCGGGGGCTCACCTCCATCACCAACGCGGGCGACCCGCGGCTCGTCCCGTCGATACTGGACGCCGCCGAGGCGTTCGAGCCGATGGACGGGGACGAGCAGGCTGCGCTGGTCGAACGGGCTCGCGACGCCGACACCCCCGTCCCGCGGCCGTAGAACGGCCCGGTGCCGGCCGGCGCAGCGGCAAGGATTATGGGCCGACGCGCGTCCCGTTCCCCCATGAGCGAGCCGTCGACGATGGGGTTCGACCGGGCCGAGCGGCGTCGCATCTACGAGTACGTCGAGCGCGCGGGGGCCGCAGAGCCCGAAGAGGTCAGGCAGAGCGTGCTCGTGAAGGCCGAGAGCAGTTCCAAGCCCGCCCGGTCGGGCGGGGCGCTCTCGCGGTCGGTCCCGATGGACCGCGAGACGTTCCGACACCACGTCTCGATCCTCAAGCGCGACGGCTACCTCGAGGAGTCCGACGGGACCCTCCGGGTGGCGTTCCCGATGGGCGTAGACGCCGAGACGGTCGCCCTCGACGGGGTCGAGGCGGAGGTCCGACCGGCACGACAGGAGGACATCACCGGCATCATCGGCGTCATCGAGGCGGTCGCGGGGGGGACCGACCACGCGGTCGCCGCCCGACTCGCCGAACAGGTGAGCCGCGACGACGTGCTCCTCCGGCACAACGAGTCGGAGTCGCGGGTGTTCTTCGTCGCCACCGTCGACGGCGACGCCGTCGGCTGGCTCCACGTCGAGGCGCTGGTACACCCGCGCATGGAACACACCGCCGAACTCACCGTCGGGGTGCTCGAGGAGTACCGCGACGGCGGCCTCGGGGCGGCGCTGATGGAGCGCGGGCTCGACTGGGCGCGAGAACGGGGCTACCTGAAGGTGTACCAGAGCCTGCCGGCGACCAACGAGCGGGCCGTCGACTTCCTCGAGGAGAACGGCTGGACCGAGGAGTACCGCCGGGGGGGTCACTACCTCCTCGACGGCGAGTTCGTCGACGAGGTGGGGCTCGCGGTGTGGCTCGACGACCGGACGGTGTGACGAACGGAGCCACTCACCGACGGATCGACGGAGCGTCAGTTCGCGAGGCGGATCGCCAGGGACGGGCGGAGGGGCGTTCTCCACTGCTCGGAACCGATCGCTCCTTCGATCCAGTCTTCACACGTCGAGCCACGGAGCCGGGGGACAGACGTTCTACGACGGATTGCCAACCCTTATCCGTGGTCGTCCGTTCCCTCTATTCGCAATGGCGAAAGGCAACGTTGATTTCTTCAACGACACTGGCGGCTACGGTTTCATCACGACTGAGGACTCGGACGACGACGTTTTCTTCCACATGGAGGACGTGGGCGGCCCGGATCTCGAGGAGGGTACCGACGTGGAGTTCGACATCGAGCAGGCCCCCAAGGGCCCGCGCGCGTCGAACGTCACCCGTCTGTAGAGTCACCTGTCCGTAGAGTGACCAGTCTATAGATTCCGCCCACGGGGTATC
Organism: Salinirubellus litoreus; assembly: GCF_037335815.1. Lineage (NCBI taxonomy): Archaea > Methanobacteriati > Methanobacteriota > Halobacteria > Halobacteriales > Natronomonadaceae > Salinirubellus > Salinirubellus litoreus. The sequence goes on from NZ_CP147841.1 coordinate 3,898,923, forward strand.
CGCCCTCCGGCGCGAACCGATCACTATGCGCGGCCGATTCGAACCGGCGGCGCGGACCGATTCTTCGTACGCTCTACCGCGAGCGGGCGCTCCGTCGTCCGTTCGAGCGACGCGCGACCCGCCGACGAGACGCTCACGTCCCTATCCGTCCCTGTCGGCGGCCCTCGGCAGGTGGGGTCGTCCCGCCCGGCTACTTCTCCTCTCGCCTCTCGTCGTCGGGACCGGCTTCCATCCGGCCCGGCGCGTCCTCCGAACGCGTCCCGTGTTCGCGCTCCTCGTCGTCGGGGGTCGCCTCCGCTTCCTCGGCACCCGGGACCACGTCCTCTATGCTATCGACGTCCGAGAGCGCGTGGTCCTCGGGGAGCATCCCGGCCTCGTCGTCCGCCGCGACCCCGCTCGTGAGGATGCTCCGGATGCCCTCCTCGATCGTCATGTCGACGTCGTACACTCGACTCTCGGGGACGTAGGTGAGGTACCCCCCCGTGACCGGGTTCGGCGCGAGCGGGAGGAACATCGTGACCATGTCATCGTGACCGGTAGCCTCGATGGGGGCCTCAGGTGACTGGCCCGTCTCGAACCCGAGCATGTAGATGTCGTCTCCCAGACACTGGACCAGTTTCACCTCCTCGAAGTTCTCCGACCCCTCGTCGAGCATCACGTCGCCCATCCGGCGGAAGCTCTTGTAGACCGTCCCGGCACCCGGGACCGAGGAGATGGCCAAGTCGACGAACCCGACGACCTGCTGGCCGTACCGGTGCTGACCCAGCGAGCCGACGAGGACGACTACCCCCACCAGGACGATCACGGCGATGAGTTCGCCCAGGAAGTCGACGACGTAGGTGTAGACGTCGAGCTGGATGAGGAGTTCGATGAACCTGATGTCCTGGAACCACTGGATCGCCCCCATCCACTTGAGCAGATCGACGAGCGGACGGAGCGCGTCGGTGACGAAGCCGAGCACCGCGTTGAGGACGTAGATCGTGATGACGAGCGGGACGATGATCGCGATGCCCGTCATCAGGATGTCGGTCACGCCCTCGTACAGTGATTCCCCGGCCTCGACCGGGGTCCGACCCCTGTCTCGGCTCACGGGTATCCGACCCCCGCCGACACGACCGACGGACGACGGGTGTTCGCTGGCCTCGCGTTCGAAGTCATGTCCTTACACAGTCGAGCGGTCCAATTGTGTTAAATGCCTGCGAGTGAAGGCCGGGGCGGGTGGATCGAGGACGCCGGCCCCGTCCTGGAGGCGACTGACGGGAGCCGACAGGTGGCCGATCACCGGGACCGGGTCGCGGACCCTCCGTCGGACGCAGACCAGCAGGGACTTTGCCCGTCGCCGAGGAGGGACACCCGATGTACGATCGGATACTGGTCCCCGTCGACGGGAGCGCCCCCGCCGAGCGCGCCGTCGGCTACGGGGGGCTCCTGGCCGAGGCGTACGACGCGGAGCTAGAACTCCTCTACGTGCTCGCGGGGGAGCGAGACGCCGACGGCGAGGCGGGTCACGAGTCGCGGGGCGAGCGCGGCAGGGCGGTCCTCGCGGCGGCGGCGGAGCGTCTCGGCGACCGCGTGGCCGTCGAGACGCACCTGTCCGAGGGGGTTCCCCACCGGGCGATATCCGAGCACGTCGCGGCCTCGGGGGCCGGCCTCGTGGTGATGGGCCGGCGCGGTCGGGCCGGACTCGGCGAGGGGCTCCTCGGCAGCGTCACCGAGCGCGTCGTCGTCGGGGTCGACGCCCCCGTCCTCGTCGTCCCCGGGAGCGCGGAACCGGCCGACGAGGGGCTCTCGACGGTGCTCCTGCCGACCGACGGGAGCGAGAACGCCGAGGCGGCGACCGATCACGCGGTCGACCTCGCCCGACGGTTCGGGGCCCGACTCCACGTCGCGACCGTCGTCGACGTCGACTCCGCGGGCGGCCTGTTCGGCTCCAGGGGCGTCACCGACGACATCGTCGATCGACTCGAGGCGAGCGGGTCCGAGGCCGTCTCGCGGATGGTCGACGCCGTCCGGGAACGCGACCCCGACCTCGACCCGGCAACGGCCGTCGTCCGCGGGATGCCACACGAGGGCATCCGCGACTACGTGACCGCACACGACGTCGACCTCGTGACGATGGGATCTCGTGGCCGGTCGGATATCGAGCGCCAGCTGTTCGGGAGCGTCACCAAGCGGGTGCTCCGCGTGGTCGACGTCCCCGTGCTGGTGGTCCGGGGGGAGTGAACGGCCGCCGACGGGCCGCACCGCCGCTACTGTCTAACCCATCGAGGGGGCCTGTTGGGCGCGAGTCGTGCGGTTTCGGCGTCGATCGGGGTCGTTCCGTGTGGTAGCGTACCGGGGTCGACGTCACTCGGAACCCTTATGACCTGGAACGCTCTCCCTTCAGAGGTAATGGCAACTGGTACGGTCGATTTCTTCAACGACACGGGCGGCTACGGCTTCATCGAGACGGACGAGGCGGACGAGGACGTGTTCTTCCACATGGAGGACGTCGGCGGGCCTGACCTCGAAGAGGGTCAGGAGGTCGAGTTCGACATCGCGCAGACCGACAAGGGACCGCGCGCGGAGAACCTCACGCGGCTGTAAGGCGCGAGCCGTTCGACGCGGTACAGACCGAGACCGAACTCACTCTTTCATTCACCCGCCGGAGCCACGGCTCCAGGCGTATCGTCCCGTCGGCGTCGAACGGCTACTTCTCGATGGGCGTCCCGGTCGCCTCGCCGGCGCTCTCGATCAGCGCGTATCCCGCTTCGGTGGCGCGGTAGTACCCCTTGCCGTTGAGCACCTTCTCGGCGTACCCGGCCTCCACCAGGTGTCTCAGCTTCCGGTGGACGGTTCGCTTCGAGAACGTCTCCCCGTTGAGCTGCAGGTTCTCGTGTATCGGCGTCGGCGGGAGTGCCAGGTCCGAGTTGACCAGGAGTCGCAGGACCGCCTCGGCACGGAAATCGAGCATCTACACCCGAGGAGGCGACGGGCGGAGATAAACGCTGGAGCGGTGTCGAGAGGTGTGCGGTGGCGGTCCGAGCGATCCGAACACGCCGCCGGCGAGGGGGCGTGTCATCCGATGCTGACGCGACCGCCCGGCGCTCAGTCGAGCCGCGCGAGGTCGTCGTCGGTCAGGTCGACGTCGGCCGCCGCGAGGTTCTCCTCCAGGTGCTCGACGCTCGACGTCCCCGGGATGGGGAGCGTGACGTCGGAGTGTTCGAGCAGCCACGCCAGCGCGACCTGGCGTCGCGACGCGTCGTGGGCCTCCGCGACCGCGTCGAGCTCCTCGCCGAGGTCGTCGAGGTCGCCCGCGCCCATCGGGTACCAGGGGATGAACCCGATCCCGTACTCCTCGCAGGCCTCCAGGACGGCCTCCGAGTCCCGGTCGGCCACGTTGTACTGGTTCTGGACCGTCGCCACGTCGACGATGTCACGCGCGGTCTCGAGCTGATCGACGTCCACGTTCGAGAGGCCGACGTGCCGGACGAACCCGTCGTCCTTGAGCTCGGCGAACGTCTCGACCGCGTCCTCGAACGGGGTGTCGGGGTCCGGGCGGTGGTACTGGTAGAGGTCGATGGTGTCGACGCCGAGGCGGTCGCGGCTCGCGAGCACCTGGTTGCGGATGTAGTCGGGATCGCCGTGGGGGAGCCAGTCGCCGTCGGCGTTCCGGAGGAGGCCGGCCTTCGTCGCCACCGTCACGTCCGAGTCGTCGCCGTCGAGGTCGAGCTCCTCGCCGAGGAGCCGCTCGCTCACGCCCGGCCCGTACGAGTCGGCCGTGTCGACGAAGTCCACGCCGAGATCGACCGCCCGGCGGACGACCTCGTGGGCCGCCGATTCGTCCTCGGGCGGGCCGATGATGGCGTGGCCGCAGAGCCGCATCGCGCCGAACCCCATCCGGTTCACCGTCAGATCGCCGCCGATGTCGAAGGTCTCTGTCGCCATATTCGACACACGGCGACGGGGTACAAAGGCGTTCGCCACGCAGGCGACGGCCGCCGCTTCGGGCGATCTCCGCTCCCGCGACCCCGACCCGCTATTCAGGGCATCGCGACCGCCGCATCCGGCGGACGTTCAGGGCTCCGGCCGCTCGCCGAGTTCGAAGCTCGGGTTCCGCCGCTCCCCGTCCCGGACCACCGTCACGCCGAGGGGGTCGCCCGGCGAGGTCAGCAGCGCGAGGTGGGTCGAGAGGGCGGCGAGCGACCGTACCTCCCGGCCGTCGAGGCCGACGACGAGGTCGCCGCCGGTCGGGACGCCATCGACGCCGAGCGCCGAGGCGCTGCCGTCCGAGCCGCGGAGCGTCCCGTCGGCCGGGCCCCCCTCGATCACCCTCGTCACGTAGACGCCGGTCGAGCGCTCGAACCCGTTCGCGCGGGCGAGCGGCGGCGTGACGTCGAGCAGGCCGACGCCCATGTACGGGTGGTCGTACTCGCCGTCCTCGACGAGCGCGGGGACGACCCGTTGCGTGTAGGCGGCGCTGATGCCGAACGCGATGTTCTCCCCGCCGCCGCGCGTGACGACGCCCGCGACCCGTCCGTCGAGCGTCGCGAGCGGCCCTCCGGAGTTGCCGGGGTTCGCCGCCGCGTCCGTCTGGATCGCGTCCGGGATGGAGAAGCCGCTCTCGGAGGGGAGCGAGCGGTCGACGCCGCTGATGACGCCCGAGGAGAGGGACTCGCCGAGGCCGAACGGCGCGCCGACGGCCGCCACCTGCGCCCCGACCGGCGGCTCCCGCTCGACGAACGGGAGCGGCTCGGCATCCTCGGGTCTCTCGACCTCGACGGCCGCGAGGTCGGCGTAGACGTCGGCTCCGAGCAGTTCGCCCGTCCGGCTCTCGCCGCCGGTGAACCCGACGAAGAGGTCGGTCGCTCCCTCGACGACGTGCTGGTTCGTGACGACGGTCCCGTCGAACGCGACGAACGCCGACCCCTGACCGACGGGGCCGTCGTCGTCGTATCCCCGAACGACCGCGACCGAGGGGACGAGCCGCCGGTACAGGTCGGCGAACGGCTCGGTAGTGGCGGTCGTGGCCATCTCGCTGTTCCCACCCCCTGTGTCCTCGGACCCGCCCGCAGGTGTCGAACCGGGTGGGGACGCCGGGGTATCGTCGGCCGAACCCTCCCATCCCGAGCACCCGGTGAGGACGACCCCGGTCCCCGCCGCGGCCGCGAGGAGCGATCGCCGGGTCCGCGCGTTATCGTTCACGCCTGCACGTGGGGGTGACCGGATAAAAAGCCGTCTCGCGGGACCGCTCCGCCTCAGCAGAACTCCTGGGTCACCCACACCCCACCGTCCGGACCGACGACGACGCCGACGCCCTGTCGGGTGAACCGTCCCTTCAGTATCGCCGCGCGGTGGCCCTCGCTGTCCATCCACGCGTCCACGACGTGATCCGCGAGCGTCCCGGGAGTGCTCGCCAGCCCCCCGTTCGGCGAGTAGTAGACGTTCTCCCCGCCGGGGCAGTCGATCCCCCGACTGGCGTACCGTTCGGCCAGCCCTTCGTCGTCGGGGTTCTCGTGGCCGACGAACCCCCGCTCGCGCATGTCCCTGCTGTGTGCCTCGCCGGCCCGCGCGAGCGCCCGATCGTACGCGAGCGGGTCGAGTCTCCGCTCGGCCCGCTCGGCGTTCGTACGCTCGGCGACGAGGCGCTCGATTCGCGTCGCGTTCAGTCGGTCCGCCGGACTCGCACCGTCGCCTCCGTCTTCGTCGGACGCCACGACCGCTCCCCGCGTGTCGACCGTCGGCCCCAGTACGGTTCCCACAAGTAGCGCGACGACCACGACGAACGCCGTTCCGGCGGCCAGCCACGCGCCCGACCGCGAGGGGTAGAGGAGGTCGCGCCACGCCGTCGTCACACGCTCGGGCACGGACGGTCCGCCTGCCGTCGGTGTGTCGAGGTCGATCACCCACCCGCCCGTCCGATCGGCGTCGACGCCCGGACAGTCGTGGTTCGAGGGTCCCCGGTGCTCGGCACAGACCGGCGTGGCACAGTGCGGACACGACGCCGTAACAGACGTCTCGACCCCACAGACGGCACACTCCGGCATCCGACACGCGAGAGGGTTTCGGGCCTCAAAAGGGGTCGGCCCGTGACCGAACGATAGTCGTCGGAACCGCTGTACGGACCCGTCCGGTCGCTACAGCCCCGGGACCTCGCCCGTCGGCGTCGGGAGCGACCGGATCGGCCGCGGCGGAACGAGCCAGTTGCCGCGGCGCTTGACGAAGATGTACTCGAGGATGCCGTTGTTTACGCGCTGGCGGACCGCCGGCGTGATGGCGGGGATGTCGCTGCCGTTCATCGCCTCCCGTACCTCCTCGAAGTGGGCGATGTCCCGCTGGAGGGAGGGGAAGTGGAGGCTGGCGACGTCGTCGTCGGCGCTCTCGAAGTGCCGGCGGAGCAGGCGGACGTTGCCGTCCTCGTCCCGGTTGGCGCGGGCGGCCTTCTGGGCGTGCCCGACCCGACCGAACTCCCGCGCGTGCTCCTCGATGTCCTCGACGAACCGGTCGATACCCGAGTCGTCCTCGAGGCTCTCGCCCACGCCCTCGACGAGCCCCTCCTCGGCGTGGACGGGCGAGAACATCTCCATCACCCGCTCGTCGAACGACTGCTCGCCGTACCAGTCCGCGAGGCGCTGGCGGATGTTCGCGACGTGCTTCGTGGTGCCGCCGGCGAACGGCCCCGAGTCGAGCGTGACGTAGTCCTCGGTCGCCTGGTTCCGCACGAACCCGGCCTTGAATCCCATGAACAGCGGGGACTCCTCGGGGACGGGTCCGTTCGCGGGGATCCCCTCGAGGTCGCCCTGCCTGTCGGCGGGCATCCCCGGCCCGACGAACCCCGTCCGGCGGTCGGCCACCTCGAAGGCGTCGGTCAGCACCGCCCCGACATCGACGCCGTTGACGGCGTCGCGCTCGCCGGTGAGCGCCGCTTCGGCCTTCAGGAGCACGTCGGCGTTGTCCGAGGCGAGGTGGAGCAGCGCGTCCTGCCTGTCGAGTTCGGGCTCCTCGAACGGGGAGAGCCCGCGCGGCTCGGGGAGGCCGAGGTCCTCGGGGAGCGACTCGTCGTAGTGTCTGTCGAAATACGCCGGCGAGTAGGCGATGGAGTAGAGCAGCCCCTCGTGGTTCCGGACGTACGCCCGGTCGAGCGTTCGCAGGGCCGCCTCGACGGTCCCCCGGGTGTCGCCGTCCGGGTCGCCGCGGAGGTCGAGATAGAGGAGTGTCTGGTGGTTCGGGAGCAGCGAGTTACCGTACCGATCCTGTCTGACCCGCTTCTCCCAGGCGTGCTGTCGTTCGGGGAGCGTCGAGAGGTCCTCGGGGCCGGTCGGGACCGACGACTCGCCGGTGTAGCCCAGACAGGCGGAGAGTCCCGCCGCTCCGCCGACGGCGACCGCGGCCCGGAGCACGTCCCGGCGGCGCGCCTTCGGGCCCTCCATCAGAGGGACACCTCGACCGGGGCCATGTCGACGAACGCCGTCTCGTAGCCCTCGTGACGGGCGACCTGCGGCGGCGTCGGTACTTCGAGCGCGAGGTCGTCACCGGACTCGACGGCGGTGTCCCCGAGGGCCGCACCGTAGTGATAGCCCAGGTCGGGGTCGAGCGTCCGGGCGAGGTCGCCCTCGAAGACCGTCTCACCGCTCCGGGAGAGCGTCCCCGTCACAGCCATCGCGGGGATGACCATCCGGTTGTACGGCGTCCGTGCCGAGACGTAGAGGTACTCCCCGTCGCCGTCGACACCCTCCGGCGGGGCGTCGAGCCGACCGACGACGAGCACCGCGTCCCCGCTCGTCCCGGTGGCGAGGACCTCACCCGGGAGGTCGCCCTCGGCGGGCGCGACGGCGTTCGGCATCATCATCTCCATCGGGTCGACGGCGGCGGCCTCCCCCGCTCTGTCGGGGGTGTTCTCGAACATGATCTCGTCTCGGATCGACTGCGAGTAGTCGAACGAAATGCCCGCCGAGGCGGGATCGGCGAACCGGTCGACGAACGCCCCGGTCTTCCGGGTGCTCACGCCCCCGACGCTCACCGTCACGGTGTAGGTGCCGTCGCCGTCGAGCCCGAAGTTCGCCCCGTAGTGAAACCCCATCGGCTGGGAGAGCATCGGGTAGATCACCTCCTCGCTCACCAGTTCGCCGTCGCGGGTGATCTCGAGCGAGAGCCCCGCCTCCGGGAGCACCGTCCTCGTTTCGGGGTCCCACACCGACGCCATCAGGTGGACGTCGTCGTCGCTCTCGATCTCGGTCAGCTGGACCGAGCCCCCGTTGACGTTCCAGAACCGGTGGGGGTAGGAGTAGGTCAGCCCGAAGGCGTACTCGCCGCTCCCGCTCTCGCCCATCCCGGCCATCTCCATCCCCTCGACGTGGGTGGGGAAGTAGACGGCGTCGGGGCGGTCCTCGAGCACGGGCGGCGTGGACGGGATCGAGCGGGTCTCGACGAGTCCCGCACAGCCGGCCAACCCCGCGACGCCTGCCAGTCCGATCCCCTCGACGAAGTCCCGTCGTCTCATGTCTCCAACTGGGGGTCTGAGGGGCATGGGGGTTATGGTCCGACCGTCTAGTGAGTCCCCTCCCGAGTCGTCCGGGAGCCGTGCAGCGGACGGCAGGTCCCGTTCGATCGTCGAACGATACGTGTCGATAATCAGGGTTATATACCGCAGTCTCGCACCCGAACGTGACACATGAGCGGTGACCCTCCACTCGGTATCGGCGGACTCGCGAAGTCCGCCACGGTAATCGGTCTCGTACTGATACTTCTCGTCTCGATGGTCGGCGGCGTGATGGCGTTCGAGGGCGTCGACGAGGGGAAGGTGAAGGTCGTCAAGAACCAGGGTGCGGTCACGGGCACGGTCCTCGAACCCGGCTGGCACTTCATCACGCCCATCGTCGAGGGGACGGTCGCCATCCCGACGCGGCCGCAGACGTACACGATGAGCCACCAGAGCGGCGAGGGCGACAACGCGAACCAGGACGACTCGGTGCGTGTCCTCACGCAGGACGGCCTGCACGTCGACGTCGACGTGACCGTCCGCTACCGGGTCACGCCCCGTGATGCCCCGCGATTCCACGAGGAGTACCGCGACCTCCCGACGGCCGAGGCCCGCCTCATCCGCCCCACGGTTCGGTCGGTGCTCCGGACCGAGGGCGGCAACATCGACGTGACCGACATCTACACGGGCGAGGGGCAGACCCGCCTCAAGCTCGCCGTCGAGCGGGCGCTCAAGAACGAGACCGACGGCAGCGGCGTCGTCATCGAAAGCGTCCAGATACGCAACGTCCGGCTCCCCACCGAGTACGCGAACTCCATCGAACAGAAGAAGGTCAAACAGCAGAAGATCGAGGAGGCCGAGTACGAGATCCAGGTCGCGGAGAAGAACAAGGAGCGCCAGGTCATCGAGGCCGAGGCCGAGGCCGAACAGATCCGGATCAAGGGCGAGGCGCTCCGGGAGAACCCGGAGGTGCTCGACCTGCGCTACATCGAGGCGCTGCGCGAGAACGACAACACGGTCTACGTTCCGGTCGACGGCGGCGTCACCCTCACACGCGACGTCAGGGACGACAGCGATCCCGGGGCCGGGACCGCGCGCGTCGACACCGCCTCCGGGAACGAAACCGGGGACTGAACCACGGAACCGCACGCGCCGAGAATGCGACGATACGTCGGAGTCGCGGCGACCGTCCTCGCCACGTTCGTCCTGCTGGTGGCGATGGCCCGGACGTCGGGGTTCCTCCTGTTACCGCTGGCGCTCGTGCTGGTGCTCGCTCTCGGCTACGTGGGCGTCCGGATCGTGACCGGCGCGCCGTCTCCGTATCACCGGATCGCCTCGGGCGTGTTCGAGCGAACGGACTCCGAACCGGTTCGACTCTCCGAGGCGACCCCCTGCGAGTCGTGTGCCGACCGGGAGGGGGCGGGCGAGCGGCGCGTCAGCCACCGGGAGTTCGTCTTCCTCGGCGTCCCGCTCGTCCGCCTCTCGACGACGCGGACCGTCCGCTGTGAGCTGTGTGCCGATCCGCTCGGTGCGCTGGAGGACGACGAACGGGATGCCATCGACCGCGAGCTCGAACGGGGGCGGTGAGATCGCGGTTCACGGCGCGTGCGACGGAGCGGTGCGCACCGGCGGTCGACGCTCCGGTCATACGGTCGTGCGTAGTCCGTTACCGGAGATGACCGACCCCGGCCGGGTGATCGACGGTACATCGTTACGCACGACCGTATCACTCCCCGAGCAGCGAGTCGACGAGCCGGGTGAACCGGTCGACGAGCCGCCCCGGGAGCGTCGGCCGCGCCCGCCGGAGGAGCCGGACGGTCCGTTCGCGGTGAGCGAGGTCGAGCACGACCCTGCCCCGGGAGTCTCGGTCCTCCACGACGAGCCCCGCGTCGGCCAGCCGTTCCACGTGCCAGGAGAGCGTGCTCCGGGCGATACCCACTCGTTCGGCGACCTCCGTCGCGGGCGTCCGGCCCGATTCGAGGAGCGTCCCGACGACGTCGGCGCTGGTCTCCCGGCGGAGGAGCGCGAGCGATCGGCGCTCCCAGGCGTCGAACGACGGCGGGTAGTAGTGGGTCCGGCCGTAGCAGTCCTCGGCGACGACCCGGTCGTCGAGCAGCCGCCGGAGGTGGTACTGGGCCTGTCCGGGGGCCATGTCGAGCCCGCGGACGAGCGCGTTGAAGTGGACGCCCGGGTCCGCGCGGACCCGCTCCGCGATACGCTGGCGGGCCGCCTCACCCCGCTCAGTCACCGTCCTCACCTCCGGGATCGCCGTGGCCGGCCGGCTCGAAGCGCTCACGCCCCCGTGGCGATTGCCGGGCGTTCCGGGCCGTGACGACCGCCGCGATGACGAGCCCGGCCATCGCCACGTCGAGCCCGTGTTCGAGGGTGTGGTGGGTCGCCGTACCGATGCTCCCCGTCATCGCGCCGACCGCCACCACCGTCCGGGCGAGCAGCGTCGCCAGCGCCAGCGCCACGAGCAGGTACGACCACGACCGCCGCCGGAGCAGCGCCACGAGCGCGAGGCCGACGAGGCCCGCGCTGGCGAGCCCGGCGAGCGACAGCACGAGCGCGAGCGCGAGATCGGAAGCCATCCGCGTCGCTACCGGTACGCTCCCGAGGCCTAAGCCGGTTCCGGTACCCGCTTCGGTATCTTCCGGGGCGTTACGCCCGTCGACCCAGCACGAGCGCCGTCAGCGCGAGCGCGGCGAGGCCGACCACCGGGCCGAACCCGGATCCGTCACCGCCGGTCACGGAAGGTGATGACGGGTCGTCGGTGGGCGAGCGCGTGTTCGACGGCGCGGACGAGGAGGTCGCTGTGGAGGCTGGGGTGGAAGTGGGGGTAACGGTAGCGGTCGCCGAGGGGGTCGGGGTGGCCGTGACGACGAGCGATCCCTGGTCGGGCGTCGGGGTCGGCGTCCGTCCGGGGAGGACCTTCTCGACGCCGAAGCGTGTCCCGACGGTCTCCTCGCCGGCCCGCACCGTGCGGTCGTCGTCGTCGAACCGACCGTCCCCGTCGTCGAGGTACGCCAGCGCCCACACGGAGAACGTGGCGTTCGCCGGGCGGTCGGCGAAGAACGACCCGTTCAGGTCGACGGTGACGTTCGTGTGGTCACCGGCGTCGAGCGGGGCCACGCCCACGACGTCGGCGGGGACGCCGCCCGAGGAGTTCCGGAGGACGACGTAGCCACGCTCGGGCAGGCGGACCGACCTGACCTCGGCGGTTCCGTCGGCGCTCCGCTGGATCCCCGCGCCGCTCGACGCGCCGACGTACGCGGTCGTCCCCCGACGGACGACGAGCGAGTCGCCGGCGACGCCGCCGAAGGACGTCAGCGGCGGGTCGATCCCGGGCTCGAACTCGCCGTCGCCGTCGTCGCCGTGCAGGGCGACGCGGAGCGTCGCGTTCCGCGGGAGGTCGGCCCACGCGTCCGGGGGGATCTCGACCGGGACGTCGTGGACGTCGCGGGTGCTGGCGCTGAACGGCCGGTGGGCGACGACCCGTTCCCCGTCGCCGTCGTCGGCGTAGACGACGACGAAGCCGTCCTCGGTGGCGAACACCGACTCCATCCGGACGACACCGTCCGCCGAGGCTTGCGGGTCCGCGCCCAGGTGGTTGATGCCGTGCCCCGTCGCGACCCCCGCGAGCGGGAGGGCGACCGCGAGGGCGACCAGCGCGAGGAGACCGACCTCGCTGGCGCTGGTCGTGGACCGGCGCATGAGGATGGATCGGACGGCCCGGCGGATAGCGTTGTCGACCGCCGCGAGCGGATCGAGCCGCGACCGCGGGGGCGACGGGGCGTGTGGTCGACTACTCGACCTCGATCGTCGCCGGCTCCATCCGGAGGAACGCCCGTTCGTACCCCTCGTGGCGGGCGACCTGCGGGGGGAGCGTCGGTGTCAGAGTGAGTTCGTCACCGGGCTCGACGGCGTCGTCCCCGAGGGTCGCGCCGTAGTGATAGCCGAGATCGGGGTCGAGCGTCCGGGTCAGGTCGCCCTCGAAGACGGTCCCGCCGTCCCGGGCGAGCGTCGCCTCCAGCCCCATCGCCGGCAGGACGATCCGGTTGTACGGCGTCCGGGCGGAGACCGCGAGGTACGGCCCCTCGCCCTCGACTCCCGACGGGGCCTCATCGAGGACGGTCGCGACGAGCCGCGCGTCGTCGCTCGTCGCCGTCCCCAGCACCCGCCCGGGGAGTTCGGACTCGGTCGGCGCGAGCGCCTGCGGCATTCCCACATCGGCGGGCCTGACCGCACCGCGCCGTCCGTAGGCGTCGAGTTCGCGGACCGTGATCTCCCGCCGCTGCTCCTCGTCGAACGCGAACGGTATCTCGACGGTCGCCGGCTCGCCGAACGCCCCCTCGAACGCGCCCGTCCGCCGGATTCGCAGCCCGCCGACGCTCACCCGGCAGACGTACTCGCCGTCGCCCTCCAGCCCGAAGTTCCCCCCGTAGTGAAAGCCCATCCGCTGGGAGAGCATCGGGTAGATCACCTCCTCGCTCACCAGTTCGCCGCCCCCGAGTATCTCGACGGAGACGCCCGCCTCGGGGAGCACCGTCCCCGTCTCCTCGTCCCAGACGACCGCCATCAGGTGGACGTCGCCGGAGCGCTCGATCCGCCGGAGGTCCGTCCCCGAGACGGTCCAGAAGACGTGCGGGGCCGCGTACATCAGCCCGGCACCGAACCGGCCGGAACTCCCCGTCCCCTGCATCGCCATCCCCTCCTGAAACCGCTGGACGTAGACCCCGTCGGGGAGGTCGGGTTCGCCGTCGTCCTCCGGCGTCGGCGTCCCGGTCGGAGCGGGGGTGGGCGTCCCCGCCGTCCCACCCCCGTTCGTCGTCCCCGTCCCGTCGCCGCCCGAGGCGGCACACCCCGTGAGCCCGCTCAGGCCGGCCAGACCCGCTCCCGCGAGGAACGCCCGTCGACGCATGGGTTCGAATTCGGCTCACGTCCGGTAAGTCGTTCTGGTACGACCCTCTAGGCGACCACGGGCCGCGAGACGGTCCAGAGCGAGACGAGTGTGAACGCGACCATCAGGGCGGTCAGCGGGACGTGCGCCCGACCGACGGGGCTCTCGGCTCCCGCACAGCGGACGAGAGCGGCGTGGGCGGCGACGACGGCGACGACGTGACCGAGGACGACCAGCGAGACCTGGAGTCCCCAGTAGGCGGGCAGCGAGAGCCACGCGGCGGGGTCGAGGGAGATCGACGCACCCGCCCGCCCGACCAGGAGTTCGATCAGATGGCCGGCGTTGAGGAGGAGGTAGTCGACGTTGTGTGCGAGTTCGTACGCCGCCGCGATGGGGAGGAGTGTCGGGGCCAGCCGTCGACCCGTCTCTCGCGTTCCGCGGCCCAGAACGCCCCCCGTGGCCCATCCGACGACGAGGAACGCCGCGAGGAAGAGCGCGAACCCGACGACGTAGAGGGGGAGCGCCGCCGCGAGTCCCGGACCGAACGCCTCCCTGGCGACCGCGGCGAGGGCCGCGAACTCGGGGGTCCCGCGGAAGCCGTCGAAGCTCACCGTGAACACCGCGGCGATCACGACGCCGACCTCGGGTACCGAAACGGGGTCGAGGGTTCCGCGCCAGGGCGGGCGGAGCCGCAGGTCGTACCCACCCCGGGGCGTGCGGCGGACGTCGAGCACGCGGACGCGCCCGAACAGGCCGTAGAGGACAGCGAGGGCGTCCGCGCGGTCGAACCACGCCGGCCCGAACGCCACCCCACCGAGGAGCATGAGGACCGCGTAGCCCGCGAGCAGCGCGGTCGTCGGGAGCGGCTCCCGCGGGACGACGGTGAGGGTCTCGACGAACCCCAGGAGGAGGACGCCGGCGACCGCCGGCCAGGCACCGAGCGGGTAGTCGTAGAGGGCGAGCGTTCGACCTTCGAGCCGGCAGAGTCCCACATAGAGGGTTCGCCACGGCGAGAGGACGCGCCAGGGGCTCCCCACGAGGACGGCGAGGACCGCGATACCCTTCAGCCAGAGCGGCCAGACGACGACCGTGGCGAGGTTCTCGAGCTGGGACTGCCTGCCGAGGGCTCCATCGAGGAGGACGACGACGAAGAGGAGGAGGAACCCCCCCCGCCCGAGAGCGCGGAGCGCCCGGGACGCGCCGGGGCCGATCCGTGCGAGCGGTCGGTCGACCGCCCCGACGGGCCGGTCGGCGACGGCGAGGTAGCCGGCCGTCGCCGCGACCGTCAGCCCCGCGCCGCCGAGCAGGAGCGACAGGGGGACGGGTGCGTCGAACTTCGAGCCGATTCCCGGGTGGGCGATCGCGACGCCAGAGATCGCGAGGAGTCCTCCCACGAGCCCGATAGTGATCGCGAGCGGACGGGACCCGCGTGGGACGCGACCCATGGGACCGCTCGGCTCGCTCGCCGTATGAGGGTAGTGGTACGCCCGTCGAACCCGCGACGTTCGTCCTCGACCGCCGGGGATCGACGGTTCGCATCGGAACGGTCGGTTGCCGATCACGATGGCGACGAGGGCGACCGTCGACACCGAGTCGTCCGTTCCGGTGACCGACATCCATATGTCCCTCTGCCCGGACCGACCGGGCGGATGGTCGACAGGTCTCCAGGGGTGCTGCTGTTCGTCGCCGTCGCCGTCCTCCTGCTGGTCGGTTCGATCGTCGGGCTAGCGGTGACGTCGACGACGCCGAGCCGCGTCGACGCCGGGGGATCGTCGCCCACGAGCGTCCCGGCGAACGCGAGCCTCGACGCGATACACGCGGCGGGCGTGACTGGGGCGAACGTGACGGTCGGCGTCGTCGATGTGACGGGGTTCGACCGGAGCGCCTCGACCCTAGACGGACGGATCCGGGGGGCACGTGCCTTCGGCGACGACGCGACGGTGGCCGCCGACGGATCGACGCACGGCACCGCGGCCGCCCGGACCGTCGCCGCGGTCGCGCCCGGCGCGGATCTCTATCTGGCGTCGTTCGACGGGACCGACGACTTCGCGCGGGCGGTCCGGTGGCTCGTCGCCAGGGACGTCGACGTCGTCGTCGCGCCGGTGTCGTTCTACGGACGGGCGGGCGACGGTCACGACGCCGTCTCGGCGGTCGCGGCGACCGCCCACGAGGCCGGCGTGGTGTTCGTCGCACCGACCGGCAACGTCGCCCGTGGCCACTGGCGGGGTGCCTACGATCGGGTCGACGACGGCCGCCTCGCCTTCGACGTCGGCCCCCGAAACTACCTCCGGGGCGACCGCGGCCGTCTCTCGGTGTGGCTCTCCTGGTCCGATCCCGCCGAGGACTACAGCGTCGACCTCTACTGGACGAACGGCGAGACGAGCAGCCGCGTCGCCACCTCGCGACGCTTCGCGGGCGATCGACCGACCGAGCGTATCGTCACCCGGGTCGGGGCCGGCACGTACTACCTGGTCGTCCGCGGGCCCGACCAGGCCACCGGCACCTCGCTTCGACTCGTCTCGCCGACCCACGAGTTCCAGCGCTACCGGCCCCGGGGGAGCGTCCTCGCGCCCGCCACGGGTCGGGGCGTGCTCGGGGTGGGGGCCTACGACCGGGCGGCCGACCGCGTCGCGCGCTACAGTTCGCGGGGGCCGACCGCCGACGGTCGCCGTGGCGTCGACCTGGTCGGCCCGGCCGACCCCACCGTCGCGTCCGTTCCCGACCGCTTCGCCGGCTCCTCGGCCGCCACGGCGTACGTCGGCGGTGTCGTCGCGCTCGTCCGCGGGACCGATCCGGACGCACCCCCGAGGGCGGTCGAGCGCCGCCTCCGTGCGGCCGCCGTCGACGTCGGTGCGAACGGTAGCGATACGGCCAGCGGGCGGGGCCTCGTCGACGCCCGGACGGCCGCACGGACGACGAACGCGACCCGGACGTCGCCAGAACGCCTCCTTCGTCCGCCGCCGATCCGAACGGGCGTACGGCTCCCGACGGTCGGTTCAACCGCGGTTGAAGCGACGGACAGAGGTTAGTGCTCGGCGGTCGGGGTGGCGGTAGAGCACGATGCCCGGATTCATCGACCGGCTACAGGGACCGACGGCGACGCCGGACGAGCGCCCGCGCGTCCTCGACATCCACGAGGCCGACGCCGACGAGGTGATCGACGCCCTCTCCTCGGAGACGCGGCGGGCGGTCCTCCGCGAACTGTTCGAGGAACCGGGGACGCCCTCGGAGATCGCCGACCGCGTCGACACGAGCGTCCAGAACATCAACTACCACATGACCGATCTCTCCGAGGCGGGTCTGGTCGAGGCGATCGACACCCGCTACTCCGAGAAGGGCCAGGAGATGACCGTCTACGGACCGGCCAACGATCCGATCGTCTTCGTCGGTGACGCCGAGACCCGGCCCGATCTGGAACGGTCCGTCCGCCGGGTCGTCGGCAGCGTGGCGCTGGTCGGCGTCGCCGCCCTGTTCGTCCAGTGGGGTGCCGAACGGCTCGCGAGACCCGCGCTCCGGAGCGGGACGGCCGGCCCGGCCAGCCACAACGCCCCGACCGCGCCGCCTGGCTCGCTCGCCTGGCTCGTCTTCGACGTCGTCGAACCCGGACTCGTCTTCTTCGTCTGCTGTCTCCTCGTCATGGCGGTCGCGCTCCTCCTCGACCGGTAACGTCTCCCGACGGGGGCCGGTAACCGGTCGCTCTCCGGTCGATACTGCGGGAGTCCGACGAGCGGCGTGTGCAGCGAGGCGTGTACACGGGGGCACGTGGTGGGCGAGAACGAACACGCGGTTTCGACGCGCCGGAGGTAAAAAGAGCGTGCCGCGGTCGTCTGACCCTACCGGGTGTTACCGACGGAGCAGTCGGACGAACCCGCCGATGGCGATGAGGCCGCCGAGACCGACCGATGCCAGCGGGAACGGGTCGACACCGCCGTTCGAGCTCGTCGTCCGTACTTCGAGCGGGTCGGGCGTCTCGGGATCGCTCGTCGCGACGGCGTCCGCCGACGAGCCCGCCTCGTCACCTCCGGACGATCCCGGTGCGGGCGTGGCCGTCCCGTTCGTCGGCGGGCGACTGCTCTCGAAGACGACGAGCGTCCCGGTGTCCCAGGCGTCGGGTTCGCCGGGCGTTCTCGCCTCGACCAGGTAGAGCGCGGCCGGGAGCGTCCGATCTACCGTCGTCCCGCTCGTGACCTCCGCCGGGCGGGTCTCGTTGCCCTCGCGGACGAGCAGCGTCGGTTCGTCGTCGCCGGCCCGGGCAGTCCGGAACAGGAGCGTCGCACGGTCGTCGCCGTCGGTGTCGCGGACGGTCGCGTTCAGGCGGTAGTCCGGGCCGGTCGTGTTCGTCACGGTGACGTTCAGCCGGTCGCCGCTCCCGAACGTGATCGGGATCCTCGCAGTCCGGTTCTGGTCGACCTCGACGCCGCCTAGAATCCGAACCTCGTCGGTACGGAGACAGCGCCGCTCGCAGGCAGCGAGTCGACCCGGCGCGGACGCGACCACTGTCTCCCTGTGGACCAGCCGCGCCTCGAACGTGGTGTTCGGGCCGTACCCCGCGAGGTCGAACGTCGCGCCGAACGTGCCGTTCTCCGCGACGGTCGCGTCGCTGTACGACTCCGTCCAGCGGACGCCCTCGGCCGACCCGTCGCCGGACGCCTCGAGGACCACCGTCACGTCCGACCCGGGGGCCAGCGAGGTCTCGCCGCGGACCGTCCGGTTGTCGGCGGCTACGAGCGTGAGCCGCTCACCCTCGTAGTCGAAGGAGGCCGTGGCGCTCTCGTTGCCGGCGGTCCCGTCCGCCTCGACGAACAGCGTATCCTCGGCGAGGACGCCACCGGAATCGGTGAGGATCACGCCGTACGAGGCCGGATCGAGCCCGCCGTCGAACGCGTCGGTCCGCTGGGTCGCATTCGTGACTCCGTCCGCTCCCCTGGCCGAGAGATACGAGCTCGCGTTCCCGTTGCCGGCCCTCGCGGTGTCGAGGGCGACGGTGACGGTTCCGTCCCCGTCGCGGTCGTGGAGCGTCGCGTTCGCGCCGAAGTTCAGGTCCCGGTCCCCGACCGAGAGGGTCGCGGCGTCGGTGCCGTCGGGGAGCCGCACCTCGATCGTCGCGACGTTCCCCGCGGTGGCGGTCCCGGCGTCGACGTCGGCCTCGGCGGCGGTGGCTGGTGCCGTCGCGTCCGCACTCGCGGCGACGATACCGGTCAGCGGACCGGTGACTACCAGCACGGCGAGCAGGACGGTGAGACGCCGGGCCGAGCCTCGTGGCCGAGCGAGGGTCACGGGATCACCCCCGTCGACGGGGAGGGACGGGGTAGCTGGCTAGCTGGGCGGGTGGCGGGACGGGCGGTGGAGGGCTGTCCCGCCGATCGGGCGGCGTTCGCTTCCTCGCACATTGCGTTCGGCCCGTGTGTCCGGGTGGAAAAACCTCCGGCGTTCGATTCAAGCGCGCCTGAAGCGACCGGGAGCCGGACGCCGCCCCGGAGAGGACAGCGCTTTCACCGAGTACGGCCAGAGACGGGACATGGGTCCGCGCCCCCGGACGCTCGTTGCCCTCCTCGCGCTCGTCGTCGCGCTCGGCGGCGTCGGAGCGTTCGCGCTCGCGTCGAGCGGTCCCGGTCTCACCGAGCGGTGGGTGAGCGACACCGGGAGCACCGTCCAGGGGAACCACCACGCGGTCGCGGCGGCCCGTATCGACGGCCAGGGGCTGGTGTTCGCTCCCATCGGCGGGCGCGGCGGCGGGTCCGGCTGTGCGCTCGTCGCCATCGACGCGGCGGGCGAGACGCTGTGGCGCGATCCGGTCCCGGCGGCGAACTGTACCATCCACGCGGTCGCCGACCCGACGGTCGCGAACTGGACCGGCGGCGAGCGTCCGGAGGTCCTCGCGGCGACGACCGAGCGCCGCGTGACCGCACACGACCCGCTGACGGGCGAGGAGACGTTCTCCTTTGCGCTCTCGGACTACGGCTACACCAGGCCGGTCGTCGAGGACGCGACCGGCGACGGGGACCCGAACCTCGTCGTCACGGACGTCCGCGGGACGGTGTTCGTCCTCGATTCGAGTGGAGCGGTCTGGAACCGGAGCTTCGGGTCGTACACGTGGGCACAGCCGACGGTCCTCGACGCCGACGGGGACGGGGAAAGCGAGGTGATCACGGGGTTCGACGACGGCCACGTCCGATCGCTCGACGGCGCGTCCGGCCGGGTCGAGTGGAACCGCTCGGTGGGGGAATCGGTGACGTGGCTGGCGGTCGGCGGGGACGCGAACGGCTCGGTGGTGGCGGTCGCGGCCACGTCCGACGGCCGGGTGGTCGCGGTCGACGGTGCCACGGGGGGGATACGGTGGTCGCGCGACCTCGGTTCGCTCGCGGCGGTTCGGGCGCTCGGCGACGCCGACGGCGACGGCGTCGTCGAGGTGTTCGCGACCGCACGCGACGGCGACCTCCGGTCGCTCGACGCCCGGACCGGCGAGACCGAGTGGACGACGACGCTCACGGGCGCGGACGTACAGATGACGCCCCCGCCGTCGCTCGGCGACCTCGACGGTGACGGGGATCCCGAACTGGTGGCGGTGACCAACGACGGCATCGTGCGGGTGCTCGATCCCGGTACGGGGAACGTCCGGGCGACCTACGAGCGCGACGCGAGCGTCTACACGCACGTCACGCTGGCCGATCTGGACGACGACGGAAGAGCCGAGGTGTACGTCCCCTACGGGGACGGCCGGGTGGTTGCGCTGCAGTTCGGGTAGTGTATACTGGACTACTCGACCTCGACGTCCTCGTAGAGTTCGTCGAAGTCGATCTCCTCATCCCGTCTCTCGAGTGCCAGCTCCATGTCGCGGCGGCGGCGACGGCGGTCTTCGCGGTGACTCTTCTGCACGCGGCCACGCTTCGTGTCGGCCATTACGTGCTATACGTTGTCACACATCACTATATACTTGTTGGCTCTTGCCACGCTTGCCTCGTCGCTCCTCGTCGGTCGCAGCGGTCGGCGGAGGAGATATCGGCGCGGGTGCGGGCCGCGGCTCGGCGTTCAGGAAGTCCCGACGAGCGCCTCGGGCGGGTCCCCGGGCAGCCGGTCGCGGTCGTGCGGTGCCTCGAAGTCGAGGTCCGGACCGACCGCGACGAACCCGGTCGGGTTGATGTCCGTGTGGGTCGTGTAGTAGTGCTCCTTGATGTGGTCCATGTTCACCGTCTTCGCCACGCCCGGAACCTGGTAGACGTCGCGCAGGTACGGCCAGAGGTGGTCGTACTGGCTGATCAGCTTCCGGTTACACTTGAAGTGGGTGTGGTACACCTGGTCGAATCGGACGAGCGTGGCGAACAGCCGGAGGTCGGCGAGGGTGAGCCGGTCGCCGACGAGGTAGCGCTGATCGGCGAGCACGGCGTCCCACTGGTCGAGCGCGTCGAACAGCTCCTCGACGGCCCGTTCGTAGGCCTCCTGGGTCCCGGCGAACCCCGCCCGGTAGACGCCGTTGTTGATCGGATCGTAGATGGCGTCGACGGCCTCGTCTATCTCCCCGCGCATCCCCTCCGGGTAGAGGTCGACGCCGTTGCCGAGGTGGTCGAGAGCCGTCGAGAGCATCCGCATGACCTCGATGGACTCGTTGTTGACGATGGTCCCCTCCTCCGTGTCCCAGAGGACGGGGACCGTCACGCGGCCGGTGTAGTCCGGATCGGCGGCGACGTAGGCCTCCCCGAGGTAGTCGAACCCGTCGACCGTGTCGGGCGTACAGCCGTCCTTCTCGGGGGTGAACTGCCAGCCGCGCTCGTCCCGGTAGGGGTCGACGACGTCCATCGAGACGCTCTCCTCGAGCCCCATCAGCGACCGGACCAGTACGGCCCCGTGGGCCCACGGGCACGCCCGGGAGATGTAGAGGTGGTATCGACCCGATTCGGCGGGGAACTCCTCGCCCAGGCGGTCGCGGAACGTCGTCTCCTCGCGGTCGAACTCGCCCTCGTCGTCGGCGAGCTCGTAGGCGTCGGTGCGCCACTCGCCGTCCACGAACATGTTGACCATCGGTACCGGGAGTTGGGGCTACACCCGGAAAAGCCTCGTCGTGACGCGGGGGTAACCGGGTGGCCCGGGTCCCGAGTGTGCCCTGTGAGACGGTCACTCGGTCGCGGGATCCCTTCGAAGGCTTTATTCACGAACTCGCCGTTCTCTCACGCAATATGGCCGACAAACCCGCCTCGATGTACCGGGACATCGACAAGCCCTCGTACACCCGACGGGAGTACATCACCGGCATCCCGGGGTCGAAGATCGCGCAGTACAAGATGGGCCGTATCGACAAGGACGAGGACGAGTATCCGGTCCAGATCTCGCTCGTCACCGAGGAGGCCGTCCAGATCCGACACGGCTCGCTCGAGAGCGCCCGTCTCTCGGCGAACCGCCGGCTGCTGAAGGTGCTCGGCGAGAACGGCGACTACAAGATGATCCTCCGGAAGTTCCCCCACCAGGTACTCCGGGAGAACAAGCAGGCGACCGGCGCGGGCGCGGACCGCGTCTCCGACGGGATGCGCCAGTCGTTCGGGAAGGTCGTCGGCACCGCCGCCCGGATCGGCGCGAACGACCGTATCTTCACCGCGTGGTGTCACCCCGACGACGCCCCCGCCGTCAAGGACGCGTTCCGCCGTGCGTACAACAAGATGACGCCCCCCTGCCGCATCGTCGTCGAGCGCGGCGAGGAACAGCTCATCTCGTAGACTGCCAGCGGCTCTCCTACCCGTTCCCCGTCCGTGAGCGGTGCGACCACCCCGTGATCGACGCTACCCGAGCCTGATCGGTTCCTCGCTCTGCCGAAACCCCACCTCGACCCGGTCGCCGACCTCGAACCCGTGACCGGGGTGAACGACCTTCGCGCCGAACCCCGGATCGCGGGCACAGAACAGCGAGATCCCCGTGACGCGCTCGCCGTTCGCCAGCACGTCGAACGATCCCCACTCGACGGTCCGTTCATCTACCTCCCCGACCTCGTATCCCAGCAGCGATACGGTACCGTCTCGATCGCCGCCCTCGCCGAGGAGGCCGCCGCCCTCGTAGTGAGCGAGGCCGCCGTCGAGGACGCCGCCGCCGTCGGCGGCCACGCCGACCCACTCCCCGGAGTCACTGCGGGGCGAGTCGAGGACCACGTACGTCTCCCCGCGCTCGACGACGGTCCCGGTCCCGTCCCACGCGAGCGGTCGAGGATCGGCGGGGACCGAGAGCGGGAGCGACCCGCCCGCCCGGAGGAGGTGCTGGTCGCGTCGGCGGAACCCCAGGTGGACGTGGTCGTCGACCCACGGGGCGAAGAAGCCCGAGCGGACGAACCGGCCGAGCGGGTCGCCGACCTCGACCCGTTCGCCCGGCGAGACGGAGGGGTCGACGTGCAGCATCCGGGCGACGTATCCGTCGCCCGTGGTCCCCGCGTCGAACCCGGACGACCCGGTGTCGACGTCCACGAGGAGGATGTGATCGGTCGCCTCCGCGTACTCCTTCCGCGGGACCCGCCGTTCGTGACTATCCAGGACCTCCCCCGCGACGGGCGAGGGGGCCACGTCGTCATCCCTGTCCGGGTCACGGTAGAGGTCGACGGCACGTCCCCGGTCGTGGGCCGGGTAGGGGGAGTTGTAGAGCGAGAATCGCACGAACGGCGAGAGCGCGCGCTCGGGGAGTCGAACCCGCGCCCCGCCCGGGTCGTCGATCATCGACGGCCGTTCGCCGGGGGGCGGTTTAGCCCCGTCGACCGACCCACGGGACCGACCGTCCGCGGTCGTCGCAGGTGCAAGCAACGCGACCTTGTTCCGGGAGAGTAGTAGTGTGGATAGGTTCCAATGGTAAACAAGACGACTGCGGACGAGCTGGCGACGATGCTGGAGGAGGACGAACGGTTCACCCTCGTCGACACCCGCCCCGAGGAGAGCTACGAGGCGTGGCACGTCCCGGGGGCCGAGAACGTCCCGTACGACCCCCAGGAGGGGCTGAGCGAGTCGACGGCCGACCGGGTGGCCGAGCTCGCCGACGGGGGCCCGCTCGTGGCTATCTGCGGGAAGGGACTGAGTTCGACCCCGTTCGCGTTCGACCTCGAAGCGCACGGTTTCGAGGAGGTCTCGGTCGTCGAGGGCGGGATGGAGGACTGGAGCGAGGTGTACGAGGTCGTCCCCATCGAGACCCCCCACGAGGACCTGATGGTGCGCCAGCTACAGCGGCGGGCGAAGGGCTGTCTGGGTTACGTCGTCGGGTCGCGCGAGGCGAACGAGGCGGCGGTCGTGGACGTCACGCGCCAGGCCGACGAGTTCGCGGTCGCGGCGCAGGCGTCGGGGCTCGCCATCACGCACGTGTTCGACACGCACGTCCACGCCGATCACGTCTCCGGCGGCCCCGACCTCGCCCGGACCCTCGACGTTCCCTACCACCTCGGTGAGCGGGCCGAGGAGCGCGACGTCGAGTACGAGTACGAACCCCTCGCTGACGGCGAGGTCCTCGAGGTCGGCGGCGTCGAGATCGAGGCGCTGGAGACGCCGGGCCACACCACGGAGATGGTGAGCTACCTCGTCGACGGCGAGTACCTCCTCACCGGCGACACGCTGTTCGTCGACTCCGTGGGGCGGACCGAACTCCAGTTCGGCGAGGCCGACGCCGAGCGGGGTGCCGAACTGCTGTACGACTCGCTCCAGTCGATCCTCGATCTCCCCGACGACACCACCGTCCTCCCGGGCCACGCCACGGTGTCCGCGGACGGCCGGTACGAGACCGGCGAGCCCGGCGAGCCGATCGCGGCGCGGCTGGGCGACCTGCGTGAGTCGCTCGACCTCCTCGGGCTGGACAGGGAGGCGTTCGTCGAGCGCGTGACGTCGGACACCCCCGAGAAGCCCTCCGGCTACGAGACGGTCATCGACGTGAACCGGGGGACGGAGACGGTAGGCGAGGACGAAGCGCGGGAGCTCGAGACGGGACCGAACAACTGCGCGGCCTGAGCGGTCCCCCCGGATCTCCCGTCCACCGCGAACGCGACCCTTTAGCCGACGGCCCGCCGAGGGGGATCGATGCGCGTCCTCAGGGGCCGGGCTACGACTATCGAGGAGGATCGGGCGGTCACGCGTGCGCTCGCCGGCGACGTCGAGGCGAGCGGCGAGCCGACTGTCCGCGCGTGGACGCCCCACCGACAGGTCGCGTTCGGCCGGCGCGACGCCCGGAGCGACGGGTACGGGCGGGCGAAGCGGGCGGCCGAGGAGCGGGGGTTCCCGACCCACGAGCGCGACGTTGGGGGACGGGCCGTCGCCTACACCGGGAACACGGCCGCGTTCGTCCGCGTCGAACCCGTCGCGGACGTTCGCGGTGGAACCGACGAGCGGTACGACCGGATCGTCGCCGAGCTCCGCGGGGCGCTCGCGTCACTCGACGTCGAGGCGTGGGAGGGTGAGCCCTCCGACGCGTTCTGTCCGGGGGCGCACTCGCTGTCGACGGACGCGGGCAAGGTCGTCGGGGTCGCACAGCGGGTCCGCCAGGGATCTGCCGCAGTCGCCGGTATCGTCCTCGTCCGGGACCACGACGAGATCGTTCGTGTTCTCGATCCCGTCTACGAGGCGCTCGGGGTCCCCTTCGACCCGGGGAGCGTTGGGAGCGTCGCGACGTCGGGGGGTCCCGCGGACTCCGAACGGGTGGCCCGGGCGGTGGAGTCGGCGCTCGTGGGCGACCGGGACGCGCGCGTCGAGCGGGTCCGGTAACACCAGCGGATTCCGGCAGCGGTATACCGCCTCGGCGTAGTCGTCCGCGTAATGCTCATCACGAACGCGGCGCTCGCCGACGGCCGCGAGGCCGACGTGCGGGTGTCCGGCGAGTCCATCGCCGCCGTGGGCGACCTCGACCCCGAGCGGGAGGAGGACGTCATCGAGGCGGAAGGGAACCTCCTGCTGCCGGGGATGGTCGACGTCCACGTCCACTTCCGCGAGCCGGGCCACCCCGACAAGGAGACGTGGTCCTCGGGGTCACAGAGCGCCGCGGCCGGCGGCGTCACCACGGTGGTCGACCAGCCGAACACCGACCCGCCGACGGTCTCGGGGGAGGCGTTCGACGAGAAGGTCGAACTCGCCGCGCCGTCGTGTGTGGACTACGGCATCAACGGCGGCGTCACGCCCGACTGGGACCCCGACTCGCTGTTCGACCGCCCGCTGTTCGCGCTCGGTGAGGTGTTCCTCGCCGACTCGACGGGGAACATGGGGATCGAGGCCGACCTGTTCGAGTCGGCGCTCCGGCGGGCCACCGACGAGGGCGTCACGGTCACCGTCCACGCCGAGGACGCCGATCGGTTCGACGAGAGCGTGCTGCCCAGCAGCACGGGAAACGCGAGCGGTGACGAGCCGCGAGCGCGCGACCGCGGCGACGAGGACTACGACGCGTGGTCTGCCTACCGCCCCCCCGAGGCCGAACTCGCGGCGATCGAGCGGGCCTGCGAGGTCGCCGAGGACGTCGGCGCGCGCATCCACGTCGCACACACCTCCACGCCGGAGGGTGCCGACGTCGCGAGCGAGGCCGGAATGTCCACCGAGGTCACGCCGCACCATCTGTTCCTCTCGCGGGACGATCTCGACGATCTCGGCACCTTCGGTCGGATGAACCCGCCGCTGCGTTCGGAGGAACGCCGCGAGGCGCTCTGGGAGCGGCTGGTCGACGGCACCGTCGACATCGTCGCGACGGACCACGCCCCACACACCCGACTGGAGAAGGACCGGAGCGTCTGGGAGGCCCCCTCGGGCGTTCCCGGCGTGGAGACTGCCCTGCCGCTGCTGCTGAACGCGGCCCGCGAGGGCGACATCGGCTACGAGCGGGTCAGGGACGTGACGGCCGCCAACCCCGCCGAGCGGTTCGGCCTCGACCGCAAGGGCCGCATCGAGACCGGCCGGGACGCCGACCTCGTCCTCGTCGACCCCGAGTCGGCGCGACCCATACACGGCCCGGACCTCCACTCGCGCTGTGGCTGGTCGCCGTTCGAGACCTTCGAGGGCGTGTTCCCCGAGTGGACGATGGTCCGGGGTCGGTTCGTCTACCACGAGACGGGAACCGGCGCGACCGGAACGGGCGGCCCGGATACGGTCTTCCGCGAGGGCGTGGGGCGGAACGTCAGAGCGTCCGAGTAGGCCGCCGGGCGATTCGGCGGCAGATCGATGATTCCGATCCCGTGGAGCGATTGCTCCCCCTGGCGTCGTTTCGAGGGAATCCCCGTGGAACGCGTCTGCGAGTAGAGTGTGAGTGGCTATGAAGCCCCGACAGGGCACGTCCGGCCTCACGAGTCGATGGGGACACAAGAGTCATCACGTCGACGGCCGGATCGGTCACCGATGGGGTGGCGACGGGCGTTACTCGGGCTCTGTCTGGCCGTACTGGTTCTCCTCGCCGGCTGTACCGCGCCGTTCCCCGGCGGTGTCGATCGGTCCACCGACGAGAGGAGGGCCACGCCGGGAGAAACCGAGACGGGGACAGTCGCCGAGACGGCGACGGCCGGGACGGGAACGGTGACCGGAGCGGGGACGGTGACCGAAGCGGGAACGGACGCGGGGTTCGAGACGGGGACCAACAGGGGCACGGGAAGCGCGGGGGTGTCCACGGACCCCTACGGCGGGGAGACGCTCGTCGTCGCGGTCGAGGACCCGGGGGACGGGTCGCGCGAGTACGCGCCCCTGGTCCATCGGGCGCTCGACTACTGGGAGGCCAACGCCTCGCGATACGCCGGGTACGAGGTCTCCTATCGGCTCGATCCCGACTCCGCCGACCCCGACGTCGTGGTCTCGGTCGTCGAGCACATCGAGGACTGCGGCTCCGAGGACGACCACTCCGCCGGCTGTGCACCGCTGATCACTCGACCGGCGGAGTTCTCCCCACCGATCCGCGTCCGCGTGGTCGACGGGCTCTCCGACGAGTCGACCGTCCGGGTACTGATACACGAGTTCGGCCACACGCTCGGACTCGGACACGACGACGAACCACAGCCGATCATGCAGGCGAGGGGACGACTCGCCACCCTCCCCCGTCAGGACGCCATCAACCGGTCGTTCGCGTGGGAGAACCGGACGCTCGCCGTCCACGTCGGCGTCGGCGAGGACGCCGGCGACCGGACGACCGTCGACCGCCAGGTCGCGGAGACGCTCGCGTACTTCGACCGCGGGGCCGAGGAGACCGTCCCCGAGAACGTGTCGTTCGTCCGGACGGGGAACCGGACGACCGCGGACGTGGTAGTACAGGTCGGCGGGACGAACCCCTGCGAGCGCGAGACGGGCTCGTGCCGTCGGATCAGGGGTCTCGACCCCGACGCCGACGGGCGACTCGAAACCTACGACCGGCTCGAGGTGTACGTCGTCGGTCTCGATCCCGAGGCGGTCGGCTGGCACGTCGGCCGCCACCTCGGCTACGCGCTCGGGCTGACCGACGACACCGACTACCCCGAACCGCTCCGGACCTCCGCCAGTTACGGGGAGCGCCGGAGCGAGTGGTGGGAGTAGCGAGGCGCGAAGCGCCTCGAAAAGACGAGCGGGGAGCGGAGCGACCCGCGAGTAGCGAGGCCGCAGGGAGCGTCAGCGATCGAGGCCTCGGACCGAACGGCGAACGGAGTGAGCCGTGGACCCGCGAGCGGTAGCGAGGCCGACTGGAGCGAGCCTCCGTACCTTCAGCGCCAGAGCGTCGAGACGCGGGCGTTCTCCTTGAGATCGATCCCGGAGTCGGGGACGACCAGCGGGATCCGTGGGAGTTCGGCCACGCGGAGCGTCGGGTGGAACGCCCCGCGCTCGACCAGTTCGGCCCGCGGTGCGAGCGTCACCGGCTCCCCGGCGTCGAGACGCTCGTTGTGCTCGAGGAGGTAGATCCCTCCGTCGAGCTCCCACCAGCCGTAGTCGTCGTCCGGATCGCGCTTCTCGGGATCGAGTTCGGTCGTCTCCGCGGGCGTGAGTTCGCCGCCACCGAAGTCGACCTGCCCCGGTCCGGTCGGCTCGTGGACCGACGCGACGGTCAGGTCCAGCCCCGGGCCCCCGGTCTGTGTCGACTCGTGGACGATACCCGACACCGCGTCTACGAGGTCGGACATGGACGGCCCCACGGACGCGAGGCTCAAGTGTGCTGTCCCGGCTCCACTTTCCGATGTTCCTCCGGTCGACGAGCCCCCGACTTTCGCTGTCTCTCGGTATCAGTCGCTCACGGCTCCGGTTCCGATCCCTCATTCGGGTCTCCGAACCCGTCTTCCCACCGGAACGTCCCGTCGCGCTGGACGACTTCGCCGTCGACCTCCAGCCGCGCGTCCTCGCTCACGTCGGTGATCATGTCGACGTGGACGGCCGAGTCGTTGGCCTCCTCCTCCTGTCCTTCGGGGAAGTTCGACTCGTAGGCCCGGCCCAGCGCCAGGTGGACGGTGTCGCCCATCTTCTCGTCGAAGAGGATGCTGTCGGTGAACCGGTCGATGCCGCGGTTCATCCCGATGCCGAGTTCGCCCAGCCGTCGAGCGCCCTCGTCGGTCTCGAGGGCCTCGGTCAGCGCCTCCTCGCCCTGTGCGGCCGAGTGGTCGACCACCTCGCCGCCCTCGAAGGTCAGGTGGACGTCCCGCACCCGACGCGAGCTGATGGTCATCGGGACGTCGAAGTAGACCTCCCCCTCCGTCGCGTACGGTGCCGTGAACACCTCTCCCGAGGGGAGGTTGTGCGAGTCGTACTCGACGCTCGCCGCCGAGTTCACCGCCACCCGGCCCTCGATCGACATCGTGAGGTCGGTGTCTTCCTTCACGAGCCGGACCTCGCTCCCCTCGTCGAGTATCTCCTTCATCCTCGTCATCTCCTCGGCCAGCGACTCCCAGTCCCGGAGCACGGCCTCGTAGACGAAGTCGCGGTACTCCTCGAACGCCATGCCGGCCTGCTGTGCCCCGGCCCGCGTGGGGTGGACGGTACTCACCCACTTCGTGTCCATCCGTGCCTCTCGAATGCCCTGCTGAGCGCGCGCGGCGGCCTGGCGTGTCTCGCCCGGGACGTCCGCCGTCGCGGTGGTGTTGCGCGGCCCCCCCAGAAAGAGCACCGCGTCGGCGTTCTCGTAGAGCGCGAGTTCGTGGTCCGGATCGGCGTCGAACTCCCCCTCGTGCACCCGGAGGTACGCCCGCGAGAACTCCTCGGAGGCGTAGGTGGTGAGGGGGTTCGCCCCGCGCTTCCCGAGCTCCTCGGCCACGGCCACCGCGAGGTCGTGAGCGCCCTCGCCGACGGAGACCACGACGTCCTCGCCGGCCTCGATTCGTGCGCTCCAGTCGACGAGCGTCTCCGCGTGCTCGTGTATCCGGGGATCCATACGCGCGGTTCGGTCGGGTGCCCGATAACGGTTTGCAGGCCCCCGGCTGAACCGGGGTCGCACTCGGACCGGCCCGCGCGAACCGGCAGGCCAGGCCGGAGCCGACAGGCCGAGACGCTGACGGTGCGAACGTCGTTCCGTGAGCGACGACTCGGCCCCCGAGTACGACATCGACTTCCGAGCGCATCCCGAGGCGTACGAGGTCGGCCGCGGAGAGCGGGGTGCCTTCAAGATCCAGCCCTACAAGGACGAGATCCTGCCGCTGTGGGGTGTCGCGACCCTGGACGCCGCCGAGGAAGGCGCGAGATAGCGCCCGTCTACAGGGAGTACCTCGACCGGGTACGCGAGGACGACGTCTATCAGCGGATGCGCGAGGAACACGAGGAACGATACGGCTGACCGACGGTGGTACGGGATCGCCCCGTCGGATTCTTGACCGCGGGTCCCGAGACGGGAGACGTGACAGAGGGGAACCTCCGACTCGCGGTCGCCACGGACGCCGAGACGCTCTCTCGCATCCGCGACCCGCTCGCGGAGCGGGGTATCCACGCCGAGTTCGTCCCGACGGGCGAGCGGACGGTCCCCCTCGATCCGGTGGGCGAGGAGTTCGAGGGGTTCGACGTCGGGTTCGTCTTCCCGACCCGGATCGCGGAGGGCGGCGTCGTCGACGCGCTGCTCGGCGTGCCGTGGGTGAACGACCGCGAGGCGGTGCTCCGCTCGCGGCACAAGGCCGAGGCGCTCGCCCGTCTCTCGCGGGCGGGCGTCCCTATCCCGAGGACGGTGATGGTCTCGAACCCCGTCGAGGAGTCCGCCCTCCGGGAGGTCTGGGACCGGTTCGACCCGCCGGTGGTGGTCAAGCCCAACTCGACGACCCGCGGCGTGGGCGTGGCGAAGGTGGGGGACCTCGACTCCTTCCTGGGGGTCGTCGACTACCTCGATCTGGTCCACGACTACCGTGCCACGGGCGATCGCTCCTTTCTCGTCCAGGAGTTCCTGCCCGACGCGCGGGACTACCGGGTGATGTGCACCGAGGGGGAGTACGCGGGCGCGGTCGAGCGGCGACTCCCCGACGCCGTCCTCGACTCGGGCGGGTGGAAACACAACGTCCACCGGGGAGCCGAGGCGACGGGCGTTCGCCCGCCCGCCGAGCACCGCGAGGTGGCCGAGGCGGCGGCGCGGGCGCTCGGGATCCCGTGGCTCGGCGTGGACCTGCTGGTCTCCGGGGAGCGGGTCGTGGTGAACGAGACGAACGCGCGGCCGACGGTCGACGCGGCGACGAAGTACGAGGACGGGTTCTACGACGGGCTAGCCGGACTGATCCGTGGGACGGCCGCGGACGGCGGGTCCCGGGACGAGGCGTTCTGAACCGCGCTACCCGAGGCTGATGTTCTTCGAGCTGTCGGCGCGCTCGAGCGTGATCTCGAGGACGCCGTTGTTGAACGTCGCGCGGGCGGAGTGCTCGTCCACCCGAATCGGCAGGTCGACGCGCTCCTCGTACTCGCGGCGGTCGGTCGCGGCGAGGACGGTCACGCGCTTGCCGTCGCACTTGATCTCTATCTCCTCCTTCTCGATACCCGGGAGGTCCCCCACGACCCGTAGCTGGTCGTCCTCTTCGTAGACCGAGAAGTGGGCATCAGCGCCGAATCCGGTGTCGTCCACCCTGACGTCGGGACTGCGGCCGGTCATCTCATCCATCATCCTCTCGAGCTCGCGGAAGAAGTCCGAGAAGGGGTCCTCGTCGCGGTCATCACGACGCATACGCGGTGGTATGCCCGACCATGTCAAAAGGCTTCTGACCCCGTCAAGCTCCGACCCGGTCGGCACCGGGTGGGGACTCCCCCGCCGCGTGTGCCGTTACAGCCCGATATCGAGCGTCTCGTCGGTCCTGGCGATCGATTCGTCACGGTCGGCGAGCCCGAGCATCGCCCGGACGGCGTCGACGTTCTCGGGAACGACGTCGGACTCCTGGTGGATGGCCTGGAACAGGTAGAGGTCCCGATCCTCCATCGACACCGACTCCGACCAGACGGCGTTCTCGAAGAGGTCGCCCCGACCCCGCCCGAGGTCGTCGGCGTAGTCGAGGGCCTTCCCCGCCCCGTCGATGCCCATCCCCGGGCGGATCATGAACAGCCGGGACTCCTCGGCCAGGAGATCACGAACCTCGTCGGCCGACGGCTCGGAGTCGAGGGTGACGTTCACCGAGTGGGTGTGCATCAGCGTCGCGGGAACCTTCAGCCCGAGCGTGTCGATGGCGAGGTCGGGGAAGATGGTCTTCACGTCCGGGCCGTGGTGGCTCGGGAGCGTGATCGGGTTCGGGAGGATGTCGTTGATCGGGCCGCGGCCGGACTGGGCGGGGTCGCCGCCGCGACGGACGAGCGTCACGCGAGCCTTCTCGACGCCGAACTCCTCGCGGAGAGGTGCGAGCAGCCGCGAGAGTCCGGTCGTGTTACACGAGACGACGCGGACGTGGTCGGCGTCGACCGCGTCCTCGAAGTTCCCACGGGCGTTGAACGAGGTGTCCACGAGGTCGGCGTCCTCGCCGCCCTGGTAGATGGCGGGCGTGTCGTACTCCTCGTAGAGGTCCTTGTTCTCCGCGCCGATACCCGATGGACAGGCGTCGACCACGATATCCGCGTCGTCGACCAGTTCGTCGACAGTCCCGGCGAGGTCGATCCCGGCCTCCTCGAACCGGGGGACGCGGTCCTCGATGGCCGCGTAGAGCGGGTAGCCCCGACGGGCCGCGAGCTCGGCCTCGTAGTTCGGGCGCGTCTTGGCGACGCCCGCGAGCTCCATGTCGGGCTGTGCGACGACGGCGTCCGCGACGCGACGGCCGATGGTTCCGTAGCCGTTGATAGCGACCCGTGTCATACGCGGAACTGTCCGACGCAGTGGATTAACGGTTTGGGTTGCGAGGGTGCGCGGCGGCGCTCCACCCGGAGCGCACCGCCCCGCCCGGGACTCGCCCGGGGACGAAGGTCGTCCGGTAGACGAGCCGTCCCCGTCGTGGCGCGCTCGCCGGGAACCCCCTCGTCGCCCGGTAACACCGACGTCAGCGTGGACTCAAGTCCTTCGAGCCCCTATCGGTACCTATGGCAGATCCCACGCCGACACCGGGTATCCACCACGTGACGTGTATCGCGGGCGACCCCCAGCGGAACCTCGACTTCTGGGTCGAGACCCTGGGACTGCGGCTCGTCAAGCGCTCGATCAACCAGGACGACCCCGGCACCTACCACTTCTTCTTCGCGGACGCCGAGGGCACCCCGGGGACGAGCATGACGTTCTTCCCCTGGGCGGACATGTCCCCGGGGAAGGTGGGCTCAGGGCAGGTCTCCCGGACCGCGTTTCGCGTCCCCGAGGGGAACCTCGACTACTGGGAGGAGCGGTTCGACGAGAACGGCGTCGACTACGACGAGAGGGTGGAGCGGTTCGGCGAAACGGTCCTCCCGTTCCGCGACCCCGACGGCCTCCCCGTCGAACTCGTCGAGGTCGACGTACCGGAGGACGACCCGACGGTCCCGTGGACGGAGTTCGTCCCCGAGGAGCAGGCGATCCGGGGGTTCCACTCGGTGACGCTGTGGCTGGCCGACCCCGAGCGCACGAAGGATCTGCTCCGGACGATGGGACTCGAGGAGGCCGGTACCGAGCAAGCCCAGGGCGACACGCCGGGCGACGAGCGGATCCGCTTCGCCGCGAGCGGCTCGGTGGGCAAGTACGTCGACGTGCTTCCGACCATCGAGGGCGGCCGGCAGGGCCACGGAACCGTCCACCACGTCGCGTTCCAGACGCCGACCGACGAGGATCAGGACGCGATGCGCGAGGCCGTCCGCTCGACGGGACTGAACCCGACCCAGCAGATCGACCGCCACTGGTTCCGGTCGGTCTACTTCCGCGAGCACGGGGGCGTGCTGTTCGAACTCGCCACGGCCGATCCCGGCTACACGAGCGACGAGCCACTCGAGGACCTCGGCGGGCGGCTCGTCCTTCCGGGGAAGTTCGAGGCCCGGCGCGAGGAGATCGAGGCCGGACTGGCGGACGTGACGGTCCCACGCGCGGGGACGGTCGAGGCCGACGACTGAGGCGGGTCCCTCTCCTCCCCTCCGCTCCCCTGCCCTCCGACCGTCCGGGTGATCCGGCGTTCCCCATCGTTGCCTGCCATCGCCCGGACGACAAGACCTAATCCGGCGGCGGGCCCACCCTCGGGTATGATAGACGAAACCGGGCTTGCGACCCCCGCGGAGACGGCCGTCCGGCAGTGTCTCGGCCTCGACCCGGGCGAGTCGTTCGTCGTCGTGACCGACGAGAAACGCGGAGCGATCGGCGAGGCGCTCTACGACGCCGGCCGGGAGGTGACCGACGACGCCACGCTGGTCCGATACCCGCCGGGCGACCAGCACGGCGAGGAGCCCCCCGCGCCTGTGGCGGCGGCGCTCTCCGCGGCCGACGCCTTCCTCGCGCCGACCTCGAAGAGCCTGAGCCACACCCGCGCGCGCTCCGAGGCGAGCGAGGCCGGCGCACGCGGCGCGACGCTCCCCGGGATCACCGAGGAGGTGTTCGTCACCGGCCTCGACGCCGATTACGAGGCTATCGCCGCCGAGTGCGAGTCGATGCTCGAAGCAGTGAGCGAAGCCGAGGAGATACGGGTTACCTCGCCCGCGGGGACGGACGTGACGTTCGAGCCGGGTGACCGCGAGTGGCACGCGGACACGGGAATCGTCCACGAGCCCGGCGACTTCTCGAACCTCCCCGCCGGCGAGGTGTTCGTCAGCCCCGAGACCGCCAACGGCACCTACGTGGTCGACGGGACCATCTCGCCGTACGGCCTGCTCGACGACGGGCAGTCGGTCGAGATCGTCGTGGAAGACGGCTACGTCACCGACATCTCGGATCCCGAGGTCCGCGAACTGGTCGAGAGCGCCGCCGAGGAAGCGGGCGACGCGGCGTACAACCTCGCCGAACTCGGCATCGGGACGAACACCGCCGTCACGGAACTCGTCGGGTCGATCCTGCTCGACGAGAAGGCGGGCGGGACCGTCCACGTCGCCATCGGCGACGACGCCGGCATCGGCGGGGACACCGACGCTCCCATCCACGAGGACGGCGTCATCCGGAACCCGACCGTGTACGCGGACGGGTCGGAAGTGGAACTTCCGACGGTGGAGCGGCGATAGCCGCGGAACGGGGAGCTCGTAGAGCTCCCTGTGGTCGAGCGGTCGTAGGCCGCGAGATGGAGGAGCTACGATCTCCCGGTCGTCGAGCGGTCGAACGCGGAGCCACGCCCTTTTATGTGCTGACCGGATATCCCCGGCCATGAGCGAGCCCACGGAGCGCGTCGCGGCGGCCTGTCCGGCCTGTTCGCCGGACGCGCCGACGGCGCACGAACTGCTGAAACCGGGCGGCCGGGCGACGGTTCGGTGCAGCGACTGCGGCCACGTCCACAAGACCGAACTGGAGACCGAGAAAACGATCGAGCGGCGCGTCATCGTCTCCCAGGACGGCGACTCCTTCGAGGCGTACGGCGAGATGCCGCCCGACGAGCGAGTCGTCGCCGGGGAGGAGTTCCTGCTCGAAACGGACGAAGCGATCTTCACCGTCCGGGTGACGGACATCGAACTCGTCGACGGCGGCCGGTCGAAGGCCGCCGACGCCGAGGAGATCAGGACGGTGTGGTCGCGGGCGGTCGGGAACGTCTCGGTCGACCTGACCCTCCACGCGCGCGACGACCGGCAGGGGGGTTCGCGGAGCCTCAAGATACAGGTGCCGGGCGACGAGGCGTTCGTCGTCGGCGAGGTACACGACTACGGCGAGGAGTCGTTCACCGTCGAGAGCGTCATCGTCCGGGAGGACGCGCTTGGCGACTACAAGTTCGAACACCTGAAATACGACGGGGACCGGGTGCTCGCCAAGGACGTCAAACGGCTGTACGCGCGCGACGAGAACGCGACGACCGCCTGGTCGGCCTGGTAGCCACGGATGTCGGACGGGGAGTCGGATCCCGACTGGACGGCGCGGCGCGAGCGGATGGTCGACCACCTGATCTCGCGCGGGCGCATCGAGCGCGAGTCGACCGAGCGAGCGCTTCGCGCCGTTCCGCGCCACGAGTTCGTCCCCGAGCCCCGGCGCGGCGCGGCCTACGAGGACAGACCGCTCCCCATCGGCGAGGGTCAGACCATCTCCGCGCCGCACATGGTCGCGGTGATGTGCGACCGTCTCGAACTCGACGCGGGCGAACGTGTCCTCGAAGTGGGAACCGGCTGTGGCTATCACGCCGCGGTCACCGCCGAGATCGTCGGCCCCGGAAACGTCTACACCGTCGAGTTCCACGAGGACCTGGCCCGCGAGGCCGATGCGAGGCTCTCCCGTCTCGGCTACGACGTCGACGTCCGGGCCGGCGACGGCCGCGAGGGGTGGCCCGAGGCGGCCCCGTTCGACGCCGCGTACCTCACCTGCGCCGCACCCGAGTTCCCCCGACGGGTGGTCGAACAGGTCCGACCCGGCGGCCGACTGCTGGCTCCGCTGGGGGACCGCCGGCAGGTGCTGGTCGCGGCGTGGAAGCGCGCCGACGGCTCGCTCGACCGCGAGGAACACGGCGCGGTCCGGTTCGTCCCGCTTCTCGGCGACTCCTGACGGCAGGCTCCGAC
The DNA here is from genome assembly GCF_037335815.1 of Salinirubellus litoreus. Taxonomy (NCBI): domain Archaea; kingdom Methanobacteriati; phylum Methanobacteriota; class Halobacteria; order Halobacteriales; family Natronomonadaceae; genus Salinirubellus; species Salinirubellus litoreus. The sequence continues at coordinate 3,935,212 of NZ_CP147841.1, forward strand.
CTACGGACCGCAGGCCGGGCCGCCGGTCGCCGGCGTGCCGCGCTATTCAAGAGCCCTCGGACCGACCCCCGGACATGGAACCGGCGGTGCTGCGGGACGACATGGTCGACAGCCTCGAACACGAGGCGAAGCGATGTATCCGCTCGGAGGCGGTGAGCGTGGCGATGCGATCGGTTCCCCGCGAGGCGTTCGTCGACGAGGAGTACGCGTACGCCGACCGGTCCTCGGAACGCCACGGGACCCGCGTCCTCGCCCCGAGCACCGCCGCCCGTCTCCTCGAGGCGCTCGACCTCACCCCGGGACAGAACGTCCTGGTCGTCGGTGCCGGTGTCGGATACACCGCCGCGGTGTGTGCGGAGATCGTCGGCTCCGAGAACGTCCAGGCGATCGATATCTCCCGGCGGGTGACCTACGAGGCGCGGTCGAACCTCGAACGGGCGGGTTACGGCGGCGTGCTCGTCGACTGCCGCGACGGGGCCGGCGGCCTCCCCGAGTACGCCCCCTACGACCGGATCCTCCTCGAAGCGGCCGCCATCGAGCCGCCGAGCCGGCTCGTCCGACAGCTCGCCGACGACGGCCGACTCGTCCTCCCGCTCGGCGGCGGCGAGCAGACGCTCACCGTGGTCGAGCCCGCCTCCGACGGCCACGCCGTCGCCGAGCGCTACGGGACGACCGCGTTCGCCCCGATGCTCCTCGACGGCGAGCAGACCGACACCGTCGAGCGAAACCGCACGCTCCGCGAGGACCGCGAGTTCGCCCGCCGGGCCGCCGAGCGCCGCCGCGGCTGGGAGCAGGAGTGGATCGACTGGGACGGCCGGCTCTGACCGGGGTCGATCCGGTCCTCCCCGACCCACCTTTCGTCGACTGGTTCCCGTCCTCCGGCTCTCCGGGGACCGTTACGTTCCCGTCTCGGTACCCCTGACCACCAGCACGGCGGTGTTCTCCCGGCGGTCGACGAACTGACTCCCCGACGGGGGCTTCACGTCGAAGGTCACCGTGCCGTCGGGCTGGTTGGGTCCCAGTCGTGGCGCGAGCGAGAGCGTCGCTACCCCCGATGCGTCGGTCCGGGCGACAGTCACGCCGTCGAGTCGTGCGGAGCCCCCCTCGGCGAGCACCGTCGCGTTCGAGACTCCCTCCCCGTCCGGCCCGACGACGCGGACCGTCACCTCCTGCTCCCCCGGCCCGGTCACCTCCGGCGTCGGTCGGGTGTCGAGCTCCGTCACCGCGAGTCCCGACAGCCCGGAGAGCATGTTCAGCATCACGCTCAGCCCCGCCACACCCACCACGAGGGCGATGACGAGTCTGACCGGTAGTCCCTCGATACCCCGCTCGTCCGCCGCGAACCGGTCCATCTTCACGGGGTCCGGTGGTCCCGTTCTCCCACTTGAACCCTCGTCCCCGGGTTCAAGTACGAGCGGGCGACCACCCGGCCCCATGCACGTCCTCGGGCGACGCGAGGGGGGAGAGCGGGACGCGACGGGGCCGACGGGGGGATCGGAACCGACGGGTCGGCTCGGGTGGTTCCGTGCGCGCGACGGGAGCCGTGGCGCTCCCGTCGGTGTCGACCTCGACCGCCCACACGCCGGGCTCGTCGTCGGCAAGCGCGGCTCGGGGAAGTCCTACACGCTGGGCGTGTTCGCCGAGGAGCTCGCGGCCACCGGAGGCGTCGCGCCGGTCGTCCTCGATCCGCTGGACGCGTTCGACGGCCTCGAAGTGTGCGGGTTCGTCACCCGGAACCCCCGGATCCGGGCCGGCAGTCTCGACCCGCCGGCGTGGTGTGACTTGCTCGGCCTGGACCCGACCGACCCCGCGGGGTCGGTCGTCTGGCGAGCGGCGAGCGAGCGGGGTAGTCTGGACGGGATGCGGTCGTTCGTCGACGACGCGGCGGTTCCGGATCCGACCACGCGCGCCGCGTCCAACCACCTCGACCTCGCGGCGTCGTGGGGGGTGTTCGATCCGGCGGGGCTCGACCCGGCCGCTCTGACGACTCGGCCGACCCGGATCTCGCTCTCCGGACTCGACCCCGAACCGGCGAGTGCCGTCGTCAGTGCCGTCCTCGGGGGGTGTTACCGGGCCCGGCTTCGCGAGGCGACCGACCGGCTCCCGTGGCTCCTCGTCGACGAGGCCCACGCCTTCGTGGGTAGCGTCGCGGAACCGGCGCTCCGGCGTGTCCTCACCCGCGGACGAGCCCCGGGGACGAGCCTGGTCCTCGCCACCCAGCGCCCGTCGGCGCTCCCCGAAGTGGCGGCCTCGCAGGCCGACCTCCTGATCGCCCACCGGCTCACGGGTCGCGCGGACAGGGAGGCGCTCGAACGCGCGCGTCCCGCTGTCGCCCGAATCGGGGCGGAGAGACGCCCGGAGGAGCCGGGTGAGGCCGTCGTCTTCGACGACACTGGCGAGTCGGTCCACGCCGTCCGAGTGCGCGAGCGCGAGACGCCACACGGCGGCTCGGCCCCCCGGGTCAGCGAGCGGTTCTCCCCCCGAGTCGGCCGTCCATCAGCGCCTGACGATGGCGAGACCGACACGGCGGCGAGTGACGACCCCGGTACTCGCAGGTCGACGACTCCCGGAGAACCGACAGCGACAGGTACCGGGGGTGAGAGCGACGGGGCATGAGCGACGGCGTCAGTCGGGCCGAACCGCTCCTCCTCGTCGCCGTCGGGGGGTTCGCCGGCGCGACGTGTCGGTTCCTCGTCGACGGTCTCTTCACCACCGGGTTCCCCTGGGGGACGCTCGCGGTGAACGTCACCGGATCGTTCCTGCTGGGCGTCCTGCTGTACGAGAACCGGCTGGTCGGCACGCTGAGCCCGGAGACACGGCTCGTGCTCGGGACCGGATTCCTCTCCTCGTTCACGACCTACTCGACGTTCGCCGTCGAGACGAGTTCGCTCGCACCGCCGCTGGCCGCCGCGAACGTGGCCGCGAACTACACCTTCGGCGTGCTGGCCGTCGTCGCCGGGCGCGTCGTCGCCCGGACGCTCTCGTGAACCCCGTCGTCCTCGTCGGTCTCGGTGGGGTGGCGGGAGCGCTCGCCCGCCACCTGCTCGGCGAGCGTATCGACCGCCGGACCTACGACACGCTGGCGGTCAACGTCGTCGGCTCGTTCCTCCTCGGGGTCCTCACCGCCGGCTCGTTCGGGACGGAGCCGACGCTCGCGTTCGGAACCGGGTTCTGTGGTGCCTTCACGACCTTCTCGACGTTCGCGTTCGAGACGGCCCGTCTCGCCGAGGAGGGACGGACCCGTCGGGCGGCCCTGAACGGGGCGACGAACCTCCTGGGGGCGCTCCTCGCGGTGGGGATCGGTGCCTGGGTCGCGGCCCTGCTGTAGGGTCCCCCGGTCACCAGCGGCCCTGTTCCGGTCTCCGGAAGGCCCGTTCGGGTTCCGCGTCGTCGAGCCCGACGGCGCTCCCGTCGACGCGGTCGCGGAGTTCGACGATGGCACGGGTGAGCCGACGGTACTCCCGGCTGTTGGTCAGTTCCACCTCGGACTTCCGGGTTTCGAGGATCGCCCGCTTGCTCGTCAGCGCCAGCAGTTCACGGGCCGGCCCGTCGTGGGTCGCCCGCTCGAGCAGTCGCTCGACCGTCGATTCGAGCAGCTCGCGGTGGACCGGCTTCACCAGGTAGTCGTCGAGCCCCAGTTCGACGACGTCGAAGTCGGGCTCGACGGCGGTCACCATCGCGATCCCGCCGTCCCAGCCGCGGTCCGTGAGCGCCGTGACGACCTCGTCGCCGGAGGCGTCCGGCATCAGCCGATCGACGAGTACCACGTCGACGCCGTCGTCCACGACGTCGAGTGCCTGCCTCCCGCCGTAGGCCGTCCGGATCTCGTAGGTGCCCTCGAGCCACGCGGCGAACAGGTCCGCCAGTCCTGGCTCGTCGTCGACGACGGTCACCGTCGCCCGTCCGTTCACCGCCTCCCCCCCGTCCGAACGACGGTGCCCGACCGACCCCGGAGGTCCCCCATCACAGTTTCGAGGTGGTTCTTTCTGAATATAAATCGTCCGGCCGTCGATCCGGTGGCCCGGTCGGTCGGTAGGTCGGTTCGTCGAAGCCACGGGCCCGTCGAAGCGGCCGACTCCTGCCGGACGACCGCGCCGTGGGGCAACCTTCATGATGGCGTTCGCTCTACTGTGTCCCATGCGATTCGTTATCGTGGGTGCAGGTCGTGTCGGGATGCGAACCGCCCGCGTACTCCGGGAGGAGGGCCACGAGGTGGCGCTCGTCGAGCCCGACGAGACGAAGGTCAAGCGGCTCCGCTCGGAGGGGTTCGAGGTCGTCCAGGGTGACGGCTCGGACGAGGACGTGCTCCTGTCGATGGACCTGGAGGGCGCGGACGGGCTCGCCGCCCTCTCCGGGGACCTGATGGTGAACGTCGTCGCCTGTATGATCGCGAAGGCCTACGGCTGCCGGACAGTCATGCGCGCCGACGGCGACTACCGCGAGTACGTCGTCCGGAAGTACTCCCAGGACGTCGACGAGGTGATCTACCCCGAGCGGCTCGGGGCCATCGTGGCCAAGAACGCCCTCCTCGGGGGGAACATCCACGCCATCGCGGACATCGCGCCGACGCTCCAGCTCGTCGAGCTCACGGTCACCGACCACTCGCCGATGCACGGCTACACGCTGAGCGAGCTCGAACTCCCGGGGAGCGCCCGCGTCCTCGCGTTCGGGAAGGCCGACGGACGGATGGAGCTCCCCGAACCGGACCAGTCGATGGAGACCGGCGACCGGCTCATCGTCATCGCGGACTACGACGTACTCGGTGACGTCCGCGCGATCATCGTCGGCGAGGACGCGCCCGTGCCGTCGGCGGCGACCGGGGGTGCCTGAGATGGTCGTCGCCTACGTCATGGTGAAGGCCTACACCGGCGAGGCCGACCGGCTGAAACGGGAGATCGAGGACGTTCCCGGGGTCGAGTCGGCCCACATCGTCGCCGGGGACGTCGACGTCATCGCCAAAGTGGAGGTCGACTCGCCCGCCGACGTCAGGAAGGTGGCCGCCACCGAGGTCCAGAACATCGACGGCGTCGAGGGCACACAGACCTACATCGCGATGGAGTAACGCAGGAGGGAAGTCGCGTCGGCTCCTGGGGTACCTATGGTCACGGCCGTCGAGATCGTCGGGCTCCTCGTCATCCTCCTGGTCAACGGCGGGATCACCGCCCTGCTCACCCGGTTCTTCCGCGTCCGACTCGACACCGAGTGGGGACCGGTCGTCTACGTCGTCCTGATCGTCCCCGTAGTGCTGGTACTGTCCGTCCTCGTCCTCTCGGGGCTGCTCGGTCTCGGTCCGAACCTCGGCAGTGCGGGGCTGGTCGTCGGGCTGACGGTGGTCCTCCCGATGGCACTCGGCGTGGTGTTCGACTACTTCTGGATGCCCGCCCCCGACGACGTCGACCTCCCGGCGGAGTACCGGACCGGCGACTGACCGCGACGGCCCTCGCGGGCCGGGAGCGTTCGACGACGTCCGACGGCGACGGCGTTCAGGCCGGGTCGTCCAGTCGGTCGATCACGATCTGGGGGAGCACCACCCCGACGCCGAGCACGACCGCGATCCCGGCCCACGTCGGCAGGTCGGTGACCGCGAGGACGCCGTAGCCGAGGACCAGCGCGGCGACACCGCACGCGACGATGACCCTGTTCTCGGTGGAGAGCACGTGCGGACGTCGGTCGGGGGGACCGTCAACGTTCAGGGTCTACAGCAGTCGTTCGAGCGCGCGCTCGGCGGCCTCGACGACCGCTTCCGGGGACTGGGTGGCGTCGATGCGGACGAACCGCTCGGGCTCGGCCGAGACGAGACGCTCGTAGTTCGAGCGGACCGCCGAGAGGTAGCCGGCCCGTTCGAGCTTGTTCGTCACCCCCGAGCGCTCCGCGCCGGTCCGGGGATCGACGTCGAAGTAGAGCGTGGCGTCGGGCGGGCGGGTGAACGGCGAGTGCACCCCCTGGATGTACTCCATCGGGCGTTTGAGGACGCCGTCGAGGCTCGCCGCCTGGTAGGCGTACCGCGAGTCGGAGTAGCGATCCGAGATCACGAGCTTCCCGTCCTCGAGGGCGGGGCGTACGGTGCGGGAGAGGTGGTCGGCGTGGTCGGCGGTGAAGAGGAACAGCTCCGCGAGCGAGTCGGCGTCGTCGTCGCCGATCGAGCGGCGGACGGCGTCCCCGTACCACGATCCCGTGGGCTCACGGGTGAACACCGCCTCGTCGGGGACGACCGGGGCGTCCCGGAGGGCCTCCCAGACGGTCGTCTTCCCCGACCCGTCGATACCTTCGAGGGTGACGAGCATACGCGGAGGTGGCGACGGCCCGACTTGAAGCCGGTGTACCCGAACCGGCCAACTCGTCGCGTTTCTGGTACCTTTAGGTGCGTGCCGTCCCAACTCCGGGGTATGAACGTACTCGTGGTCGGCGGGACCGGGTTCGTCGGGACGCACCTGTGCCGTGAACTCGCGGGCCGAGGGCACCAGGTGACGGCCCTCTCGCGACACCCGGACGACGCCGACCTCCCGGCCGAGGTCGACCGCGTGGCGGGCGACTCGACCGCCTACGACTCCATCGAGGGGGCGTTCGAGGGACAGGACGCCGTGGTGTTCCTCGTCTCGCTCTCCCCGCTGTTCAAGCCGAAGGGCGGCTACGAACGGCACTTCGACGTCCACCTCGGCGGAACGGAGAACGCCGTCCGCGCCGCGAAGGAGCACGGCGTCGAGAAGTACATCCAGATGAGCGCCCTCGGTGCCGATCCGAACGCCGACACCGCCTTCATCCGGTCGAAGGGCGAGGCCGACAGGGTGGTGAAGGGGTCCGGGCTGGACTGGACGATCTTCCAGCCGTCGGTCATCTTCGGGGAGGACGACGAGTTCGTCGGGTTCACCAAGCAGGTCGCCCCGCCGTACTTCACGCCGCTTCCGGGCGGCGGGAAGAGCAAGTTCCACCCCATCTGGATCGGCGACCTCGTGGAGATGTTCGCGATGGTGATCGAGGGGACGCTCCCCGAGGACGAAGCGAGCGAGGACGGCGAGGAGGGCGAGGCGGACGCCCCGATCCAGGCCGTCCGCCGCGTGGGAGGGGGAGAGGACGAGGAAGGCGGGGAGGACGTGGCGGCCGACCCGCACGTGCGACAGGTCTACGAGATCGGTGGCCCGGACGTGCTGACGCTGGCGGAGGTGGCACGGCTGGCCCACGCCGCCGACGGCAGGCCGGTCAACGTCTACTCGATTCCGATGTCGCTCGCCGGTATCGGGCTGAAGGCCCTCGGTAACGTGCCGAGGTCGCCGTTCGGCGGGGACCAGTACCGCTCGCTCCAGTTCGACAACGTCACCAACGACAACGACGTGGGGGTGTTCGGCTTCGGGGAGGAGGACCTGCGGAGCCTGGCGGACTACCTCGGCGTCGACCCCGAGGCGGCCGAGCCCGATCGAGTCTGATACGGACTGTTGTAGTCTTTTACCGGTGATCGCCGTCCCCGCAGGGGGTCACCGGTAAATCGTTACAACAGTCCGTATGAGGCCGGAACCGGGCCGGACGGCACGCGATCCGTTCGGAACAGATCGGGGGTGTCCCGACCGCTCGCGGTCCGCGACCGGCGGCGCCGAGACGGCCTCGCCCGGCGCGAACCGTCCGACGGGCGGCTGACGGAGGTTCCACGATCCGACGGCTCAGGCGGCTACCGAGGCGAAAACTTATCAAGCGCACGGAACAGTGTGAGATCAAGTGACTGGGTAATGAAACTGGCAATGATCGGCTTCGGCCAGGCCGGCGGGAAGGTACTCGACAAGTTCCTCGAGTACGACGAACGGACCGGGAGCAACATCGTCCGGGCCGCGGTCGCGGTCAACACCGCCAAGGCCGACCTCATGGGGCTGAAGCGGGTCCCGGAGGACCAGCGGGTGCTCATCGGCCAGGCGCGGGTGAAGGGGCACGGCGTCGGCGCGGACAACGAACTCGGCGCGGAGGTGGCCGAGGAGGACATCGACGAGATACAGGGTGCCATCGACAACATCCCCGTCCACGAGGTCGACGCGTTCCTCATCATCGCGGGGATGGGCGGCGGGACCGGCTCGGGCGGCGCGCCCGTTCTCGCCAAGCACCTGAAGCGCATCTACACCGAACCGGTGTACGGGCTGGGGATCCTGCCCGGGAGCGACGAGGGCGGGATCTACACGCTGAACGCCGCCCGGTCGTTCCAGACGTTCGTCCGGGAGGTCGACAACCTCCTCGTGTTCGACAACGACGCCTGGCGGAAGGCGGGCGAGTCGATGGAGTCGGGCTACGGGGCGATCAACGAGGAGATCGTCCGACGCTTCGGCATCCTGTTCGGGGCGGGGGAAGTCAAACGCGGCGGCGAGGTCGCCGAGTCCGTCGTCGACTCCTCCGAGATCATCAACACGCTCGCGAGTGGTGGCATCTCGACGGTCGGGTACGCCCGCGAGGAGCTCCAGCGCGACGAGCGGAAGAAGGGGTTGCTCTCGCGGTTCACCGGCAACGGACAGGAGGAGGAGATCGACGCCGCCACCACCACCAACAGGGTCACGAGCCTCGTCCGGAAGGCGACGCTCGGCCGGCTCACCGTCCCGTGTGAGGTCGCCGGGACCGAGCGCGCGCTGCTCGTGATGTCCGGGCCGCCGAAGTACCTGAACCGGAAGGGCATCGAGCGCGGCCGCAAGTGGCTCGAGGAGCAGACCGGCTCGATGGAGGTCCGTGGCGGAGACTACCCCGTCTCGAGTTCGAACTACGTCGCGGGCGTCGTCCTCCTCTCCGGTGTGACGAACGTCCCACGGATCAAGGAGCTCCAGCAGGTGGCCATCGAGGCCCAGGAGAACATCGACGACCTCCGCGACCAAAGCGAAGCGAACTTACGGCGGTTGGTCGAAGACGACGAGGATGAACTGGAGCCGCTTTTCTAGGACGCTCCTCTCCCTCCTGGTACTGGTCTCGCTCGCCACCCCGGTGGCGGCTATCACCGCGGACTCCTCGGCGGTCCCCGACCAGCAGCGCGTCGGCGAGGAGGCGCAGGCCACGATCACCCTCCAGGACCTCTACGAGGACGGCACCGACGAGTGGACGCTCCGGGGGCGGACCCGGCTCACGAACGCGACGTGGACGGTCCGGATGGTGACACTGAACGGCGACACCAGCTCCCAGACGTTCACCGGGCGGACGTTCGAGACGACTGTCTCCGCCGCCGAGAACGTCGAGCGGGTCGAGGTCGTCGTCCGCGGGCGGGCTCCGGACGTCCGGGAGTTCAGCTACGATCCGCCACAGCGCTTCGAGTTCGCCCGGCTCTCGAAGATCGTCGGCGACAACGTCAACGTCGTCGACACCTGGCGGGTCCACCACTACACACAGTCGTCCCAGGAGGCCCGGCAGGCCATCGAGGAGGCCGAACCGGTCGTCTCGGGTGCCGGGAGCCAGGAAGCACGCGACCAGCTGAACCGCGCGATCCAGGCGTTCGAGAGCGGCGAGTTCGGCCTCGCGAGCGACCTCGCGAGCGACGCCGAGAGCACCGCACGGAACGCCCAGCAGTCGAGCCGGACCCTGCGACTCGCTCTCATCGGCGTGGGCGTCGTGGTCGTCCTCGCGCTCGTCGCGGGCGGCGTGCTCTACCTCCGCTCGCAGTCGGGGCCGGGGGACCCCCTGGGCTGACCCCGTTCCGAATGCGCACCATCGTCCCGTTCGACGCCACGACCCCGAAGACGCGGCTCGACCCGCTGCTCGACGCCGAGGAGCGGGGCGCGTTCGCCCGCGCGATGCTCGAGGACGTGCTCGGGGGGCTCGCGCCGACGCCGGCCGAGCCGGTCGTGCTCGCGACAGCGCCGGTCGACTGTGGGGCACGAGTGGCGATCGACGACCGCCCGCTCACGGCCGCGGTGAACGCCAGACTCGACGACGTGCCGACGGCGGTGGTGATGGCGGACCTCGCGCTGGCGACGCCCGCGAGCCTCGAACGGCTGTTCGCCGCGGGAGGCGACGTGACGCTCGTCCCCGGTCGGGGCGGCGGCACGAACGCGCTGGTCGCCCGCGACCCCGCGTTCCGCGTCGACTACCACGGGGCGTCCTACCGGGATCACCGGCGCATCGCCGAGTCGGCCGGCGCGTCGACGGCGACGGTCGACTCCTTCCGGCTCTCGACGGACGTCGACGCGCCGGCCGACCTCGTGGAGGTGTTGCTCCACGCGCCCGACGGGGCTGCGGGCTCCTGGCTCGCCGAGCGGGGGTTCGAGGTGGCCGTCGAGGGGACCACGGAACGGGTCGTCGCGCGGCGATCCTGACCCCACAAGGAGTCGAGCGTGGCGTCGATCGATCGACGCCCCGGCCGCCGGAGCCAACGCTTTTGTCCCCCCGTACCGGAGCCCCGTGCGTGATTCCGGGTGCCGAGGCGTACGGGCTGGAGATCGACGTCCGGGAGGCCGACGTCGAGGCCGCGCTGGCGGTCGATCCCGGGGACGTCCCGGCCGCCCCCGAACTCACCTTCGCCAGGAACGTGTTCGTTCCCCTGACGACCGCCTGCCGGTACACCTGTACGTACTGCACCTACTACGACCCGCCGGGGCAGGCGTCGCTGCTCTCGCCCGAGGAGATACGGGAGATCGTCGAGCGCGGGGCCGACGCGGGCTGTACGGAGGCGCTGTTCACGTTCGGCGACGACCCCGACGACCGCTACACCGAGATCCACGACCAGCTCGACGAGTGGGGCCACGACTCGATCCACAGCTACCTGCGTGAGGCCTGTGAGATCGCGCTGGACGCGGGGCTGCTCCCCCACTCGAACCCGGGCGACCAGACCCGCGAGCAGATGTCGATCGTCGCGGACCTGAACGCCTCGATGGGCGTGATGCTCGAGACCACCGCCGAGGTGCGGGCTCACGACGGCCCCCGCGGGAAGTCGCCGGGCCAGCGCCTCGCTACGATACGAAACGCGGGGGAACTCGGCGTTCCGTTCACTACTGGCATCCTGGTGGGGATCGGCGAGGAGCCCCGCGACCGGGCGATCTCGCTGCTCGCCCTCCGCGAACTCCACGAGCGGTACGGCCACGTCCAGGAGGTCATCGTCCAGCCGGTGTCGCCCAACGAGCGGTGGTCGGACCCGAAACCGGCGCTGGAGACGATGCGCCGGACGACCGCGATGGCGCGCGCGGTCCTCCCCGACGAGGTGTCGGTCCAGTCGCCGCCGAACCTCGCGCCCGTCCGGGAGCTGCTCGACTGCGGCGTCGACGACCTCGGCGGCGTCTCGCCGGTGACCGTCGATCACGTAAACCCGGACTACGAGTGGCCCGCGCTCCGCGAACTCGAGTCCATCGCCTCGGAGGCAGGTGTCCCCCTCCGCGAGCGGTTACCGGTGTACGAGCGATTCCTCGACGACCGGACGCGCGAGTGGGTGAGCCCCCGGATCCGGGGCGCTATCGACGCCGACGACGACGCCGGCTCCCGGTACCGGTCGGTGCTGGCGGATTAGACGGGCGGGCGATCCCGTCGCGAGCCGCGATCACGTGGTCGGTTCGACCGGCTCGCGCGACGGTCGGGCCCGCTTCTGCTCGGTTCGCGCTGCACCCTTCGGCGGGAGGCGGGACAGCCGACCTCGTCCGGCCGTCCGACCGATGCAGGGTTACCCTCCACTCGACCCCGCCGCACGCACCGGCGAGAACGCTCCGTCGGAGGGCTCTTAGCCCCTCGTTAACAAAGTCGGTCGGCCCGTTCGGCTCTCATGGACGAGCGGTCAGTCCTCCCGCACGACGGTACACAGGAGCGATCACGGATGGAACGGAAAGAGGACACGAGGCTTCCCGAGGACGCCCTCGACCGCGTCAGCGACGGGTTCTTCGTGGTCGACCGGGACTGGCACGTCACGTACATGAACCCCGCGGGCGAGGAACTCCTCGACGCGAGTGCGGAGGAACTCGTCGGCGAGGAGCTCTGGGCGTCGTTCCCGGGGGCGGTCGGAACGGCGTTCTACGACGCCTATCACAGGGCCGTCGAGACCGGCGAGCCCGAGACGTTCGAGTCGTACTACGAGCCGCTCGACAGCTGGTTCGAGGTCCGGGCGTTCCCCTCCGAATCGGGCCTCTCGGTCTACTTCCGGGACATCACCGATCGGCGGCGGATCGAGGCCGACCTCCGCCGGGAGAAGTCACTGCTCGAGCGCGTCTTCGAGACGACGCCGGTCGCGCTCCTGATCATCGACGCCGACGGACACATCGTGCGGGCGAACGGCCGCGCGGAGACGCTGCTCGGCGTCGCCGCGGACGAGATAACCGAGCGGACGTACGACCACCCCGACTGGAACCTGTTCGACGAGTCCGGCGATCCGCTCGACGGGGAGGACGCGTTTCCGGTCAGCCGCGTGTTCGAGACGGGCGAGCCGGTCTTCGGTGCCGAACACGGTGTCGAGCAGCCCGACGGCTCCCGTCTCTGGCTCTCGGTCAACGCCGTTCCGCACACCCACGCCGACGGGGAGGTCGGGCGCGTGGTCGTCGCCTTCGAGGACGTGACCCACCGCCGGGAGCGAGAGCGGGATCTGGAGTCGGCCAACCGGCAGTTCGAGGTGCTCAACCGTATCCTCCGACACGACGTCCGCAACGACGTGAGCGTCGTGCTCGGGTGGGCCGAGCTCCTCGAGGAGCGCCTCGACGACGAGGAGTCGCTGGAGCTGCTCGCCCGGATCCAGCGGACCGGCAGGGACGCCCTCCAGCTGACCGAGACGGGCAAGGACGTCATCGACGTGCTCTCGACCGACGGGGAGGTCCCGCTCGAACCGGTGTCGGTTCGAGACGTGCTCTCCGCGGAACTCACCAAACACCGCGAGATGTACCCCCACGCCCAGTTCCGGGTCGAGGGGGAGCTCCCGGACCCCGACGTCGCGGTGGAGGCGAACGAGATGCTCTCGAGCGTCCTCGGGAACGTCCTCACGAACGCCGTCCAGCACAACGACACCGACGCCCCGACGGTCCTCGTCCGGGTGGAGACGACCGACCGGACGGTGACGGTCCACGTCGCCGACGACGGGCCGGGGCTCACCCCCGGAGAGACGTCGATGTTCGAACGCGGCGAGAAGGGGCTCGACAGCGACGGTACCGGTCTCGGGCTCTACCTCGTCGACGAACTCGTCTCGCGGTACGGCGGGGAGGTACGCACCTCCGAGAACGAGCCCCGCGGAACGGTCTTCAGTATCGAGCTGAACCGGGCGTAGCGCCGACCGGCGTCCCGATTCGACGGTTCGGCGTTTGATCCGTGTCCGTTCACCCTTTGTCGACTGTCGATCCCGGGAGGAGTTCGTCGGCAGTCGATCTCCGGTCCCCGGACGCCGAGGTTCCTCCCGGGCTCTCGTCGCTCGTTCCGGGCCGACGAACGGTGACGACCCCTCTCAGACGCTCAGGAGTTCGAACGGCACCGGAGTGAAGCAGAGGGCACCGAGGACGAACGTGAGGACGCCGACGGCCATCCGCTTTCGATCGAGCGGCTCGTCGTAGATGGGCGTCGCGGGCCCGGCCCGGGCGAGTCCCAGCGAGATGAGCCCCCAGAACGTCCAGATGAGCACGGAGTCCCGGAGGTCCATCTGCTGGACGAAGTAGAGGTACGCCGAGAGCCCGAACAGCCCCAGGGGGACGAGCGCGGCGAGCGTCTCCTGGCGACGGCCCGCCATCGCCCGGACGAGGTGGCCGCCGTCGAGCTGACCGACGGGGATGAGGTTCAGGAACGTGACGAACATCCCGATCCAGCCGCCGAACACGACCGGGTTCACCGCGAGTGACGGGTCGGCGTAGCTGAGCGGTCGGCCGGTCAGCTCCGAGATGAGCAGCAGGAGCGGCGGGAAGCCGAACTCGATGTTGATCGCGTTCGGGTCGTCGAGGACCGCTTGCGGGACCTCGATCGGCGGGAGGTAGAGTCCGATCACCGTGACGACGACGGTGGCGAGGAGCCCCGCCAGCGGCCCGGCCACGCCGATGTCGAACAGGGCCCTCCGGTCGGGGATGCGCCCCTTCATCCGGATGACCGCCCCGAGCGTCCCGATGAACGTCGGGACGGGGATGAAGTAGGGGAGCGAGGCCTCGACGTCGTGGTACCGCGAGAGGACGTAGTGGCCCAGTTCGTGGACGCCGAGCACGCCCATCACGGCGAGCGCGAACGGCCAGCCGGCGAGCAGATCTAGCGGATCGCTCACCGGCTCGTAGTACCACATCGTGCCGGCGAGCAGCGTCGTCAGGACCGTCAGGAGGAACGTGACGACGTTCAGCCACGGAATCCCGTCGAGCCCGACCGCCCGGGGCTCCGCGACGAGGGCGTGTCGCGTGTTCTCGATCTCCAGTCCCGTGATCGGGTCGGCCCGGGACTCCGTGACCGTCGTGAGCCGGACCTCGTAGCCGTGTTCGCGGAACAGGGGCCACACCTCCCGCTCGAGGACGTCCGGACCGACTCGCGGCTCGCCGACGTAGACGAGACGGTCGCCGTCGTGTCGCGTCTCCGCCACGTCGAACACCGAAGCGAACGACTCCGCCGGTGGCCCCTCGACCGGCGGCTCGCGGGGATCCATCACCCGACCGGAAGCGGTGGGCGGAAATAAATCCCCGGACACGCTCCTGCCGGGTTCGTCGATCGAAGCAGGGGTGAGGGGGCGTCTCGGGCGGAACGGGCGGCGGGGTCTCGCGGTATCCCGCTCGAATCCAGCGAGTATCCGTCCGGCGGGGTAGGGAGCCACGCCCGGAATCGGACGCGGCGGGTAAGGAGAGAGCGGTTCGGGGTCGTTCAGGGACGATACGGTGAGTGAGGGTGCTTCCCCATCCCCCGTTCGCTCCCCGTCGTCGGGGAGACGAGGTGCCGGGCGGGGACCCGACAGGCGATGCGTGCGGGGTCAGACGGGCTCGACGCGCCACGTCGTCGCCGACGTGTACGACCACTTCTCGATCTCGAGATCGGTCGCGGAGTCGCGGAGCTTGACCATCAGCGCGCCGATCTCCTTCGGCGAGAGGTCGACCTCGTCGGCGATGAACTTCGACTTGAAGTAGATCTCGCCATCCGTAGCCCGCTCGCGCAGGTACGAGAGCAGTCGGCCTTCCTTGTCCTCGGGCGTCGTCTCGGTGGAGGGTTGCTGTATCGCGCTCATCTGTGACACCTCGATCTTCCCTACCCCCTGGAACCCCATATATAGCGACGAACCTTGCCGCCGATTCGAGAGATTTCGACCGAAAACCGGCGTGAAAGGTTCCTTTCACGAAGGGCTCAGAAGTCTTTAGACCTTTCACAAAGGGATATGAGAGTGTATTGGGTGCGTTCTCGACTGGCGAGAACGACCGGTAGCCCTCGACAATCGGGCGACGTTAGGGTGGTCCTCACCGGTCGTCGGCGGTGTTGGTCGCGCCGCGCGCGGTGCTGGTCACTCGCGTTCGTGGACCCAGAACGTCTCCTCGGTCGTGACCTCCTTCTTGAAGATCGGGACCTCCTCCTTCAGCCGGTCGATGCCGTCCTCGACGGTCCGAAACGCCTCGCGTCGGTGTCCCGCGAGCACCACCACGAAGACGATGTCCTCCCCGTCCGGGATCACGCCCGTCCGGTGGTGCATGAGGACGTCGAGGACGCCGTCGCACTCCTCCAGTTCGGCTTCCAGGTCGCGCATCCGGCGTTCGGCCACCCCCTCGTACTTCTCGAACTCGAGGTACTCGGTCGGCGCGTCGTCCTCGCCGTCCTTCGACCGCACCCGCCCGGTGAACGTGGCGATTGCCCCCGCGCGGTCCGCACGCGGGGAGCGTTTCACCCGTGCGACGAGCGACTCCAGGGTTTCGTGGGGTTCGACGCCCTCCAGGAGGTCGAGGACCGGTTCGAGATCCTCGCCGGGGTCGACCACCAGGTCGTGGTCGGCCGCCTCCGTCGACTCGACGGCGACCTGTACGAGCCGCGCCTCGGGGCGGTCGAGCACGATCGCGTAGTCGTGGTCGGGTGCGAGTCGATCGAGTACCTCGTCGAGCGTCGCCGGTTCGCCGCTCGCGTGCCACCCGTCGGGGCCGAGGTCGTAGGTGGTCGCCGCGCCCTCACGTCGGGTGGCCACCCCGCCGTCGGTCGCGCCGTCACCCGTCTGCTCCCCTCTAATGAGCGCCACGCGGCCGTCCAGCCGGTCGACGAGTCGATCGGCGAACTCCCCCGAGTCGGGACCGACGATGCCGAGCGTTCGCATATCCGAACCAGCGCCCGCCGGCGCTTGTAGGTGTCGCTCGCAAGCGGTCTCGCGAGTGATCGGTCGTCCGTGCGGACCGGCGTCACCCTTTGAGAACCGTTAAACGGGGCCCCCAGCTACACCGTTCCAATGAGAGTCGTCGTCTCCGTCGGCGGGAGCGTCCTCGCGCCGAACCTGCGCGCCGACCGGGTCCGGGAGTACGCGGCGTGTCTCACGGCGCTCGTCGACGCCGGACACGAGGTCGCGGCGGTGGTCGGCGGCGGTGGGGTCGCCCGCGAGTACATCGGCACGGCCCGCGAGGTCGGTGCGAACGAGGGACAGCTCGACCAGCTCGGTATCGAGGTGACGCGGCTGAACGCGCGGCTCCTCCTCGCGGCGCTGGACGACCGCGCGAACCCGACACCGTTCGAGGCGTACGAACCCGCATCCGCGGCCCTCTCCCGCGGCGAACTCGTCGTGATGGGCGGGATCGTCCCCGGTCAGACCACCGACGCCGTGGGTGCCATGCTGGCCGAGTACGCCGAGGCGGATCTGCTCGTCTACGCCACGAGCGTCCCGGGGGTGTTCGACGCCGACCCGAACGCGGAGGCGGACGCGACGCGGTACGAGGAGCTGAGCGCGACCGATCTCGTCTCGTTGATCGCGGCGGGCGAGTCGCTCGGCTCGGCCGGATCGAGTGCACCGATCGACCTCCTGGCCGCGAAGCTCCTCCAGCGGTCCGGGACCCGAACGTACGTGCTCGACGGATCCGATCCGGACCGGGTCCGAGAGGCGGTCGAGACCGGCGAGTTCGAGGGGACCGAGATCCGTCCGGACGGCTCAGCATGACGTTCCGACCCACCTCGCCGCACACGCTCAACGAGACCGAACACCGGCGCGCCTTCTGGGCGGACGCCGTCGCCGATGCCATCGAGGCCCGCGATCCCGACGAACCGATCGTCATCAAGGGCGGCATCTCCCCCTCCGGCGTTCCTCACCTCGGGAACATGAACGAGGTGCTCCGTGGCTACTTCGTCGCCGAGGTGCTCCGCGAGCGGGGCCACGAGGTCCGGCAGGTGTTCACCGCCGACGACCGCGACCCTCTCCGGAAGCTCCCCCGGAAACTCGCCGACGCCGAGGGGAACCTCGTCGGTCTCGGCGAGGTCGACGCGGGCGCGCTCGGCCGGAACCTCGGCCACCCCTACACCTCGATTCCGGACCCGTTCGGGGAGGCCGACTCCTACGGCGCGCACTTCACGGACCTCATCGAGCGGTCGGCGGAACTGCTCGACGTCCCCATCGAGGTGGTCTCGACGACCGAACTCTACGAATCCGGGCAGTTCGACGACGTCGTCCGGCACGTCCTCGAACACCGCAAGGACGCGAGGGAGATACTTGCGAACTACCAGGACAAGGTCGACTCGGACTACGTCCCGTTCAACCCGATCTGCGAGAGCTGCGGGAAGATCACCGAGGCCGTCCTCTCGGTCGATCTCGGTAGCGAAACGGTCGAGTACGAGTGTACGGACATGACCGCCGGCGACCGGGTGATCGAGGGGTGCGGGCATCGGGGGACGGCGACGTTCCGCGAGGGGAAGCTCCCGTGGCGGTTCGAGTGGCCCGCCCAGTGGCAGGTCCTCGACGTCGACTTCGAGCCGTTCGGCAAGGACCACGCCGAGGGGTCCTGGGTCTCGGGCGAGCACATCGCCGAGGAGTTACTGGGGATCGACGCCCCGCTCCCGATGGTCTACGAGTGGTTCACGCTGGACGGCGAGCCGTTCAGCTCGAGCGAGGGGAACGTGATCCTCGTCTCGGAGGTGCTCTCGCTGATCGAGCCCGAGGTGCTCCGGTACTTCTTCGCCAAGGACCCGAAGAAGGCCCGCGACTTCTCGATCGAGCGGCTCGACCAGCTCGTCGACGAGTTCGATCGAGCGGAACGGCTCCACTTCGGCGAGGAGGACGGTACGGAAAAGGAGACGGCGCTCGCCGAGCGGGTCTACCCGTTCGTCGTCGAGGAGGTCCGAGAGGGACGGGTCCGCATCCCCTACACCTACGCCGCGGTGCTCGGGATGACCGACGAGGCCGACCTCAGGGTGACGATGGCCGAGCGCGCCGGTCACCTCCCGCCCGACGCGCCGGAGTGGGCCCGCGAGGCGGCGCTCGGCAGGATAGAGCTCGCCCGGACGTGGGCCGAGCGGACGGACAACGAGTACAACTACGAACTCGCCGAGTCGCTCCCGGACGTCGAGTTCGACGGAAACGTCGAGGCGGCGCTCGACGACCTCGCGGCGTTCATCGAGTGCGAATCCCCCGACGACGAGACCCTGCAGGGCGAGATCTACGAGACCGCCCGTCGACACGACGTCGACGTGGGTACGTTCTTCACGGCGGGCTATCGGCTGTTCCTTGATACGGACGAGGGTCCGCGGCTCGGGCCGTTCCTCGCTGCCCTCGACAGGGCGTTCGTGCTGAAGCGGTTGCGGCGCGAGGCGTGAACGAAGTGAACGCCTCGGTGTGGCGAGCGGGGAGCAGCGCGATCCGCGAGCAGGGGGGCGTGAACGAAGTGAACGTCTCCTATTGTGCGAACGGCGAACGGAGTGAGCCGTGAGCGACGCGAGGGCTGACCGGAGGGAAGCCCTCGGTCCGGCGAGCGGCGAAGCCACGAGCAGGGAGGCCTGAGCGTAGCGAAGGCCTCCTGTGCGGAACGGGGTGGACGCCGAGTCCCGGTGGACGAACGAGCCGCTCGTACGGTGGCGCCCGGCGACTACCGTATCGCGTCGAGCACCGCGCACACGCTCTCGGCAGCGCCCGCCAGGAGTCGCTCGCCCTCCTCGGCGGTCGCCGGCGTCGGATCGCCGACGTTCCCGCTCTCGCTGAACTCGTCGAAGTCGTAGGCGACGTTCGTCCCGGCGACGAACCGGCCGAACGACCCGGCACCTCCCTCGGCGGCCTCCGGAAAGCGGTCCTCGTGGACGAGATCCGGGCGCAGGGCGAGCATCGCGCTCGTCTCGACGGGGCCGCCGTGACCCAGCGGGAGGTCGGTGTCGAGGTCGTCGAACCAGGTGAACGCGACGGCCCGGCAGTCGCCGTCACGGGTGACACGAGCACAGATCTCCCGGAGCGCGTCGGTGTTCCCGCCGTGGCCGTTCACGACCACCGTGCGGTCGAACCCGTGGCCCGCGAGCGACCGGAGGACGTCGCCCACGTACGCCCGGAGGGTGTCCTCGGTGACCCAGAGGCTCCCGTCGAACGCGCGGTGCTCCTCGGCGACCCCGACGGGGACGGGCGGCGCGACGACCACCCGCTCGTCGTTCTCCGCCTCGTATCGGTCGACAGCCCTCCCCGCGATCGCCTCGGCGGTCATGGAGTCGACCCCGAGCGGGGCGTGCGGGCCGTGCTGTTCGGTGCTCCCGACCGGGAGCAGCGCGAGGCGCGTGTCGGCGTCCCGCGCGTCGGTCCAGGACTGCTCGTCCAGGCGCATGGATGGTCGAGAGCGCCCGGCGGCTTGAATGGTTCTCACCCTCGCCCTCGCTCTCCCCCGGGCCGCCCCCCGGCGGAACTACCGCTGTGCCCGGTCGCGCCACTCGCGCTGCTGTTCGCGCTCGGTGACGTGGCCGACCCCCTCCGCGAGGTGGTCGCGGACGCGCCGTTCGAACCCGGTCGTCTCCGCGAGGAACCCTCGCTCGAACGCCTCGACGAGCTCGTAGGACCACCGGTCGTCGACGACGCCCGCCGGGAGGTGGTGGTCGCGTATCTCGTCGGCGAACGCCCTGTGGCCCGCCTCGCGGAGGTGAGGCTCGGCAGCCGCGTACCGGTCCATCGCCCGCCCGACCTGGTGGTGAAAGGCGAGCAGGTGGCCGTACGCCCGCTGGACGTGCTCGCCCCCGAGCTGGAGCTCGTGTAGCGCCGCCCGCTCGGTCGACGTCGTCTCCGGTAGTTCTCTCCGTGGCATGTATCCACGTACGGACTCGCGTGGTAAACGTTTCCGCCCTTCACGGGCCGGGTCACGGAACCGGGTCGGCGTGAGTGAAACGGGCGTTTGAGGCTACGATACCGTGTTGTGTACCCGGGTCGCAGTCGGAGCCATGACGTCGGAAGCCCGGACCGGAGCGAAGGGGGACGAACGACGGCTCCGCCGCTACCTGCGCGAGCGGACCGAGGACGGCGAGTTCTACTTCAAGTCGAAGTTCGTCGCCGACGACCTCGACATGACGCCCTCGCAGATCGGGACGCTCGTCGACCGGCTCCAGGGGTCGGCGACGGGGATCGACATCGAGCGATGGGCGTACACGAACGCGACGACGTGGCGGGTCACCCGTTCCGAGGACTGAGGACCGAGGACTGAGGACCGAGGACTGATCCGGGCGCGGGGAACGCCGACGCGGGCTCAGCGCCGCTCCGTCGACGACACTCCGGAGGGGGACGGCCGCCGCGCGAACGAGGAGCGCAGTAGCGCGAGCCGCAGTTCGAGGAGATCGGGGAACCCTGCCGCGGTGAGAGGGTGACGACCAGTCCCGTCGGCCGAGAGCCGGCGGTCGAGTCGCTGGAGTCGCCCCCGCCGTCGGTGTTCGTAGCGTTCGAGCGCCGCCGGACACCCGGTGGCGGCCAGCTCCTCGGCGAGCACGTGGGTGTCCTCGACGGCCAGCGAGAGGGCGAGCGAGCAGGGCGGCAGCGAGCGGGCCGCGTCACCGACCAGCGCGAGCCGTCCGCTCACCCACGCGTCGGGGCGGACCACCCGATCGACCGAGCCGACGAGTCCGTCGGGTCCCGGTGGATCGAGCGCCCGGGTGACCGGGTGTCCGTCCCGCTCGAAGCGGGCGAGCGCCTCCGCGGCGGCGACGGCCTCGTCGGTCGTCGTCACGAGCCGTCCGCAGGTGCCCGACGCGGTGGGGACGAGCGCGACCATCGCGTCCGCACCCCACGCCTCCCCGACGGTCCCGGGCTCTCCCGCACCGTCGGCCCGGAACGACCAGGTCGTCGTCCCCCGGTGCCCCGGGTTCGGCGTCGGGAACCCGGCCGCCCTGACCCACGAGTCGCTCCCGTCCGCGCCGACCACGAGGTCGAATCGCTCGCTGACGCCGTCCTCGAACTCGACCTCGGGGAACCCGCCGTCGGACCGGAGCCGCCGCGGGCGCTTCGTCACCCGGACGCTGTTCGTGCGGAGCCGGTCGCGGAGCACCCGGCCGAGCCGACGCCGGTCGACAGCGAGGAATGGGTGGTCGTCGCTCCCCCCGTGAGCCGTCTCCAGCCGGTCGAGAACCGTCCCCTCCCGGCTGGAGACGAGCCACGTTCCGATCTCGACCGAGGCGGGGGCCACCTCGGCGATCACCCCGATCTCGGCGAGCAGGGCGACCGCGGACGGCCAGAGTACGACGCATCGTTCGACGGCCTCCTGTCCCGCCGGGCGGTCGGCCGGGCCCGCGACGACCGTCGGATCGAGACCGCGCCGGGAGAGGAAGGCGGCGGCGCTCAGCCCGACGAGTCCGTCGCCGACGACGAGCACCTGTCGACCGTCGGTCGCGGGGGGATCGTCCTCCGCGGAGGGGGTGCGGTCGGGCACGGATCTCGACCCCGTTACCGCACGGCGACCGGCACCTCCCTCCCCTCGGTCGCCGGGTCGGCTCCCGAGGTCGGCGCGGCGAGGACCAGGCGCTCGTTGACCGGCGCGTACACCTTCATCTCCGAGCCGCGCGAGGAGTACCAGGTATCGACGACGCGGACGAGTTCGGACTCGCGCAGTCGCCCGAGGTGGTGGTGGGCGTTCTGGAGCGACGTGTCTACCCGTTCGGCGACGTCCGAGGCGGCCATCGGCTCGTCGCTCAGTGCCGCGAGGATGTCGGTCGCGGTCTCGGAGGCGAGGACGCCACAGAGTTCCGCGGCCTCGGCCGTGTCGAGGTCGACGACCCGCGTCTCCCGGTCCGGCTCGTCGACGGGCGGCCGGTGTGGGAGCAGTCCGGTATCGGTTTCCATCACACCACCCGATCCGGACCCCGCCTCCACGGGTCGTTCGTATACACACGTTCCTGTGACGGTTCGACAGGGGGCTATACACGTTGACTCCCGGCCGCCCGGTCCCGCGAGCGGCGTCGAGACACCCGAACGGGACTCCGTCAGTCGGCGTCGGGGTACTCCCGGTTGAGCAGCATCGAGAACGCCTTTCGCTCGGCCGACCGGAGGTGCTTGTTGAAGGTGGGCTGGGTGACCCCGAGCAGTTCGGCGATCTCCTCCCCGCTCGACTCGCGGGGCCAGTCGAAGTAGCCCGCGGAGTAGGCCGTCTCCAGCGCCTCGAGCTGGCGGGGCGTCAGCCGCTCGCCGAGCAGATCCTGGAGTTCGAGCAGCGTCTGGACGGCCCGCTCGCGGGTCCGCTGGGCCACGAGTTCGGTGTCGGGGTAGCGCTCGCGGAACGACTCGACCAGCGTCCGAACGTCGGCGGCCCGTGGTGCCTCGACGACGAGCCGCCCCTCGGGACCCTCGGCCGTCGCGGTTCGGACGACGGCACCGTGCTCGGCGAAGGTCGTCCCGAACCAGTCCGAGGTCGTCACCTCGATCAGACAGGCGTCCTCGCTCTCGCTGACGACGTGGGCGTCCTCCGCGCCGGGTGCGGCCGCCGCGCGGTCGACGATCCGGTCCGGGTCGGCGTTCTCCACCGTGTAGAACGCCCCGAACGCCCCCTCGGGCCGTCGGACGGCCCGTTCGAGCGTCACCTCGGCTTCCATCGCTTCGGCCAGCCACACGAACGAGAGGGCGTCGTCGTCGGCCTCGAACTCCAGTTCGGTCGTCGTGTCGGACTCGAGCGCCGCCCGGCGCTCCACGACCGAGACGGCGTGCCCGACCGACCGGCCCAGTTCGGCGAGGATCTCCGCGGTGTCCTCGTCGAACGCGGACGGGTCGCCGGCGGCGATGGTCAGGACGCCGTGGACGGTGCCCTCACCCGCGAGGGGGACGGCGATCATCGACTGGAGGCCGGCCCGGAGCGCGGCCTTGCGCCACTCGCCGAGCGCGGTGCCCGTCGCCAGCCCCCGGACGGCGTCGATCTCGCCGGTCTCGAACGCGGTCACCGAAGGGTGATCGCCCGCGCCGTCGCCACCGACGTCGACCGAGAGCGACTCCGCGTACCCGCGCTCGTCGCCGTCGCTCGCCCGCACGACCAGGCTCTCGCCGGCGACGTCTGGCTCGGCGACCCACGCCACCCGGTAGCTCTCGACGGTGGCGAGGTGCTCGCAGACCGCCCGTTCGATGGCCTCCCGCGAGGACTTCTCGACGGTCGCCTGCTCGATCTCCCGGATGACGGTGTTGAGCCGTTCGAGCCGGTCGGCCCGCTCGCGGTGTCGTTCGATCTCGGACTCGCGGGCCTCGAGTTCGCGCTGGCCCCGGACGTGCCCGAGCGCCGCCTGGAGTGTCGCCGCCAGGATCCGCGCCAGTTCCGTCGTCCCGGGATCGAACTCCCGCTCCGGTGCGCCCACGAGCATGACCCCGTGTGAACCCAGCGGGAGGAGGAGGTCGGGGTCGGAGACGCCCCGACCGTAGATGCCGGACGCGGCCTCGTTCCCGGTGGTCCGGACGGCCTCACCGTCGACGAACACCTGCCACGGGAGGCTCCCGCCCGGGTCGAACGAGGGGAGGAAATCCAGTACCGATTCGAGGGTGTCGGTCGCTGCGACCGGCTGGAGCGACCCCGTCTCCTCGTCGTAGAGGTGGACGCTCACGAGCGGGAATCCCAGAACCTCCTCGGCGGCCGTGACCGCCATCCGACTGGCCTCCCGGCGCGACCCGGCCGACACCAGTTCGCGGGTCGCGTCGTGGAACGTCTCCAGGGTCTCCTCGCGCTCGCGGCGTTCGGTGATATCCCGGGCGATGCCGACGATCTGGGTAACCTCCCCGTCGATCTCCACCGGCGAGAGCTTCGTCTGCCAGATCCTCTCGCCGGCCGGGAGATCGAGTTCCTCCTCGTAGGTGACGGTCTCGCGCGACTCGACACAGCGGCGGTAGTTCGCCTCGATCCCGGCACCGACGTCCTCGCCGGTCAGTTCCCGGGGGGTCCTCCCCACGACCTCCTCCGTCGAGAACCCCGTCTGCTCCTCGTGGGCCCGGTTCGTCCGCCGGTAGACGAACTCGGGGGTTCCCTCGTCCTCGTCACCGTCGACGGGCCGCTCGACGTCGACGAAGAACAGGGCGTCCTGGGCGTTCTCGAAGATGGTCTCGTACTCCTCGGTGAGCCGGCGGAGTTCGCGCTTGCGCCGCTCGCGCTCGGTGACGTCGCGCACGCTCGCGAGCACGCGCTCCTCCCCACGTATCTCGACGGTGCTCAGGTGGACCTCCCCGACGAACCGCTCGCCGTCCGCCCGCTCGCCCTCGAACTCGAACAGCTGTGGCCCCTCTTCGCGGGCCACCCGGATGCGCTCGCGTGCGTCCTCGTAGGTGTCCGTCGGGTCCTCGGGGACGATGAGCTGGACGTTCCCGCCGACCAGTTCCGCCTCGGAGTAGCCGGTCAGCTCGCAGTACCGCTCGTTGACCTCGAGTATCTCCCCGGTCTCGGGCTCGTGGACGACCAGCCCGTCCGAGACGTGCTCGAACACCGCACGATATGTGCGTTCGAGCTCCCGGTGCTCGGTGACGTCCTCGACGATGCCCACGAACCGGGTCTCGTCACCGCGGTCCTCGTCCGCCGGTCCGTCCAGCGCGACGGGGTAGCCGGTCGCACGGACCCAGCGGATCGTCCCGTCGGGGCGGCGGACCCGGTACTCGAAGGTGTAGCTGTCCGCGGCCTCGCCGCGCTCGATGTCCGCGAGCATCGCCTCGAAGTCGGCCTCGAACGCTTCGCGGTCGCGGTCGTCGATTCCGTCGAGGAACCGCCGCGGGTCCTCGAACAGCGCCTCGACCGACTCCCCCCAGATCTCCTCGTAGGCGTCGTTGACGTAGAAAAGCTCCGAGAAGTCCGGTTCGGCGAGGAAGATGACCTCGTCGACCCGCTCGGCGATGAGCCGGAAGCGCCGCTCGCTCTCGCGGAGCTCTCGTGCCCGCTCGACCCGGTCCAGGGCCGTCGCCGTGTGTCGGGCGAGGATCCGGGCCGCGTCGAGGACCACGTCCTCGAACTCCTCGACGCCGGGGTCGGCCGCGCCGATCACCCCGTGGTCGCCGATCGGGACCATGAGCGCGTGGGAGAGCGACGTCCGGTCCCAGCGCTCGCTGGGGTCGTAGACGGCCGCCTCCCCCCGCTCGTACAGGTCGTACTCGAACGTCCCCCGCTCCAGCGTACCGGGGCCGCCGGAGAACTCCCGGGCGTCGTCGCTCGCGGCGACCGGTTCGAGGGTGGGTGGATCGCCCTCGCGCCGGAGCCAGCAGACCGGTAGCGAGAGGTCGAGCACCTCCTCCATCGCCGTCACCGTCGCCTCGCACACCGCCTCGACGGTCTCGGCGTTCTGGAGCTCGTCCGTCGACTCGTGGAGGCCGCGGATGGTCCGCTCGCGGCGACGCCGCTCGGTGACGTCCCGGGAGATACCGAGCACTCGGAGTTCGCCGCCGATCCGCGCCGTCGTCGTGTTGACCTCGTACCAGCGGCGTTCACCGCCCGCGGTCTCGACCAGCCATTCGACCGTCGTCGACTCGCCGGTCTCGGCCACCTCCCTGATGATCTCCCGGGAGCGTTCCCCGGTGTACCCCTCCTCGGTGACGCTCAACCCCTCGACGCCGAGTTCGAGGATCGTCGACTCGTCGTAGCCGAACTCCTCGACGTACGTGTCGTTCACCGCCAGTATGTCGCCCGTCTCGGGGTCGTGAACGCTGATAGCGTCGTTGACGCCGTCGAATATCTGCTCGAACTCGCGCTCGCGGCGCTTTCGCTCGGTCACGTCGCGGACGCTCCCGAGCACCCGCTCCTCGCCGCGTATCTCCACGACGGCGAGGTGGACCTCGACGGGGAGCGTCGAGCCGTCCGCCCGCTCGTTGCGCCACTCGAACAGCTGGGGTCCCTCCTCGCGGGCCGCCCGGATGTACCGACCGGCCTCCTCGTAGGAGTAGCCCTCCCCGTCGGCGGTGACGACGTCGACGGTCTCACCGACGAGGTCGTCCCGTTCGTAGCCGTTCATCTCGCAGAACCGCTCGTTGACGTCGAGTATCTCGCCCGTCCCCGGGTCGTGGACGACGAGCCCGTCGCCGACGTGCTCGAACACCTCCCGGTAGGCTCGCTCGAACTCCCGGCGCTCGGTGACCTCCTCGACCACGGCGACGAACCGCTCGACCCCACCCCCGTCCTCCTCCAGAACCGGGTAGCGCGAGACGTGGATCCAGCGGGGTCGCTCGCTCTCCCCGTCCCCCAGACGGTACTCCCCCTCGTAGACCGACCGCGGGTCGTCGCGCTCGAAGTCCGTCAGCATCGTCTCGACATCCGTCTCGTAGGCCTCGCGGTCCGCCGGGTGGACCGCGTCGAGGAACGATCGGGGCCGTTCGTAGAGCCGCTCGGCCGGCTGGCCGTACAGCTCCTCGTAGGCGGGGTTGACGTACTCGATCTCCGAGAGGTCCGAGCTGGCGACGAGGATGACCTCCTCGACGTTCTCGGCGACCAGGCGGAGGCGCTCCTCGGCCCGCTCGAGCTCCCGGAGTCGCTCCCCCGTGACGTCCGGCATGGGATCGGCTACTCCTCCGCCCCCCTAATACTGTCGGACGAATCAGCGGGAACGCCCGACCGTTCAGTCCTCGGATCGGTCCCCGTCTTCAGGTTTCTCTGATCCGGAGCCCTCTCGAACGAAACGATCGGCATCGACGGGGCCGTCCCCGGGGCCCATCTGACGGTTCGGCGAACGGTGGTCTAGCAGTATAGCCGGTCGGCGGTTGCCCGGGGTACACACGTATCCGGGTCGCTTCCGTGTCTGGCGGTGTGACGGTGGGGTGTGGAGGAGTCCGAGACGGCGTGGCCACGGACGCCCTGCGTGCTCGACGGCGTCCCGGCCTCACACCGGTCTTCGGCCTCGCTCCCCTCACGAAGCACCGCCCCCCCACGAGCGGGCGAACCGCACTCGGCCTCCATCAGAGACGTGTACTCCCCACCGATCGACCCCCGCGACCCGAACGCATCGAACCCGACCGATCCCCGGACCCTGGCCGCCGCCTTCCTCCTGGTGGCGGCGATACCGCTAGGGCTGTTCGTGGCGAGCCGGCCGCTGGTCGGCCTCGCCGGGCTCGTCGCCCTCGTCTGCCTGCTCGCCGGGGGGAGGCACGCGACGGGGCTGGTTCGCCGCCTCCGGGACGGCCGGGAACTCAGGATCGACCTGCCGGGTGGTGTCCGCCTGCGGGTCGGACGATCCCTCGCGGAGCACCCCCGGGAGGAGCCCACCTCGGACGTCCGATAGCCGGCTCCGAATGGGACGGGAGAACCGACGGAACGAAACGCCCTGACGCGGTACCGGAGGTCATGAAGCTCCGGTTTCTGGGGGGTGCGGGCGAGGTCGGCCGGAGCGCCGTCCTCGTGAACGACTCCCTGCTCCTCGATTTCGGCATGAAGACGGGGAACCCTCCGGGGTTCCCGGTCGGATCCCGTGACCTCGACCCGGAGGCCGTCGTCGTCTCGCACGGCCACCTCGACCACGCCGGAACGGTCCCCGCGCTCCTCTCGGGGGACGACCGCCCGCCGATCCACTGGACGCCGCCGACGTACGAACTCGCGCTCACGCTCGCGCGCGATACGCTCAAGCTTCACGGCGGGACGTACGACTGTCCGTTCACGGAGAACGACGTCAAGCGCGTCACCGAGGCCTCGACGCTCCACGGCTACGGGGAGACCTTCGAGGCCGCCGGCCACGAGGTGACCTTCTTCGACGCGGGTCACATCCCGGGGAGCGCGCACGTCCTCGTCAGCGAGGGGCGGAGTCCCTCGGACGATCGGACGCAGTCCGATGACGACGACGGCGACACCCGGCTCCTCTACACGGGCGACTTCCACACCGACGACCAGCGGCTCGTCGCCGGGACGACGGCCCGACCGGACGCCGACGTGGTGGTCTGTGAGAGCACGTACTCGGACGTCGAACACGAGGAGCGCCGGGTCGTAGAGGAGCGGTTCGCCGAGAGCGTCCGGACGACGCTCTGGGAGGGCGGATCGGTCGTCGTGCCCGCGTTCGCCATCGGGCGCACCCAGGAGATGCTGCTGATCTGCGAGGCGTACGACATCCCCTGCTACGTCGACGGCATGGGAAAGCGGGTGACGAAGATGCTGAAGCAGTACCCCGAGTTCGTCCGTGATCCCGAGGCGCTCCGGCGGGCGACCTCGCACGCCCGGTTCGTCACCGGCCGGGACGGCCAGCGAAAGCGGATAATCGACTCGGGGACCGTCGTCGTCACGACCAGCGGGATGCTCTCGGGCGGGCCGGCGATGACGTACATCCCGGAGATACGGTCGAACCCGGTGAACAAGATCACCCTGACGGGGTATCAGGTCGAGGGCACCCCCGGCAGGGAGCTCCTCGACACGGGGAGCGCGGAGATCGACGGCCGGGTGATGCCCGTCAGCGCGCGGGTCGAGTCCTACGACTTCTCGGCGCACGCCGACCGCGACGGACTCCGATCGTTCCTCGACGACTACCGGGGTACCGAAGTGCTCGTCAACCACGGCGACCGGTGCGGGGCGTTCGCCGAGGAACTCCGTGCCGACGGGTTCGACGCGAGCGCGCCGGAACTCGGCGAGACGGTCGTCGTCTGAGTCCGGCGGACGACGAGGCGAACCGCCGCGGCGTCGAAGGGCGGTCGCTACTCCACCGGGACCTCGACGAGCGCCATCCCGTCGCTCGCCACGGCGGTCTCGAACGCGTCACGGAGTTCGTCGGGCGACTCCGGTCGGTAGCCGTCGATGTCGAAGCTCTCGGCGAACGTCACCAGGTCGGGCGTGGTGAGACGGGTCCCGAACGACTCGCCGGTGTGGTTCTCCTGTTTCTCGGAGATGAGGCCGTAGTCGTCGTCGACGAAGACGACGATGGTGTAGCCACAGCCGAGCCGGGTGGCGGTCTCGATCTCGGCGGCGTTCATCAGGAAACCGCCGTCGCCGGTCGCGGCGACCACGTTCGCGTCGACGGCGAGGTCCGCCGCGAGCCCACCGGGAACGGCGATGCCCATCGAGGCGAGCCCGTTCGAGACGATGGTCGTGTTGGGCTCGTAGGTCGGGAAGTTCTGCGCGATGGCCATCTTGTGGCTCCCGACGTCCGAGAGCAGGACGTCCTCGGAGGCCATCGCCTCGCGCAGCAGCGGCAGGACGTCCCGGACGGTGAACGGAGCCTCGTCGGAAGGCTCGCGGTCGACGTCCTCGACGATGTGCTCCCGGAGGTCGGCGTACCAGTCGGTGCCGAACCGCGTCCCCGTGTCGCCGCACCACTCCGCGAGCCGTTCGAGCGTCCGGCCGATGTCGGCGACCACCTCGACGTCCGGATTGTACGCCTCGTAAACCTCCGCGGGCTCGCTGTCGACGTGGACGATCCTCGCGTTCTCGTGACCCCACTCGTCGGGGTCGTGCTCGGCGATGTCGTACCCGACGGTCAGCAGGAGGTCGGCCTCGGCCATGGCCTCGGTCGCCTCGCCGTGGGCCCCCGAATCGAGCGTCATCAGCGAGTGTGGGTCGTCGTCCGAGACCGCTCCCTTGCCCATGTACGTCGAGACGGCCGGCATGCCGGTCGTCTCCACCAGGTCGCGCAGCGGTTCCGCGGCGTGGGTCCTGACCGCGCCGTTGCCGGTGACGATCAGCGGGCGCTCGGCCTCCCCGAGCAGCTCCTTCACCCGATCGAGGGTCTCCGCGTCGGGGGCGGCGAAGCGGATCCGGTCGCGGGCCGGTAGCGGCTCCACGGTGGCCCCCTCGCCGGCGACGTCCTCGGGGAGTTCGAGGTGGGTCGCGCCGGGCTTCTCGTACTCGGCCAGCTTGAACGCCTTGCGGACCGACTCGTGGACGATGTCCGAGTCGTTCAGCTGGGCGTTCCACTTCGTGACCGGCTCGAAGGTATCGACGACGTCGAGGGCCTGGTGGCTCTCCTTGTGGAGCCGTTCGAGCCCGCCCTGTGCGGTGATCGCCACCAGCGGGCTCTTGTCGAGGTGGGCGTCTGCCACACCCGTGAGGAGGTTGGTCGCGCCGGGGCCGAGCGTCGCGAGACAGACCCCGGCGTCGCCGGTGAGCCGGCCGTGGACGTCGGCCATGAACGCCGCACCCTGCTCGTGTCGGGTCGGGACGAACGTCACCTCCGAGTCCCGGAGCGAGAACAGCAGGTCCTCCATCTCCTCGCCGGGGAGCCCGAAGACGTGCTCGACGCCCTCGCGCTCGAGACACGCGACCAGCAGGTCGGATGCCTTCATTCGACCCACACGGTCTTGCGGTTGACGAACTCCCTGATGCCGACCCCGGAGAGTTCGCGCCCGTAGCCGGACTCCTTGATCCCGCCGAAGGGGACCCGCGGATCGGACTTCACCAGTTGATTGACGTAGACACAGCCGGCGTCGATGCGTCGGGCGACCCGCTGGCCGCGCTCGCGGTCCTCGGTCCAGACGCTAGCACCGAGCCCGAACTGCGTGTCGTTGGCCTTCTCCACCGCCTGTTCCTCGTCGTCGACCTCGAAGACGGCCGCGGCGGGCCCGAACAGCTCCTCGCTGTCGGCCGGATACCCCTCGGGGACGTTCGTCAGGACCGTCGGCGGGTAGTACGCCCCCTCGCGGTCGAGCGGCTCGCCGCCGGTCAGGACCTCCGCGCCGGCCTCGACGCTCGCCTCGACCTGCTCGTGGAACTCCTCCATGAGGTCCGCCTTGGCCTGCGGGCCGACCTCGGTGTCCTCGTCCATCGGATCGCCGACGGTCAGCGACTCGACCTCCTCGACGAACGAATCGAGGAACTCGTCGTAGACGTCCGTGTGGACGACGAACCGCTTGGCGGCGATGCAGGACTGGCCGCCGTTCAGGTTGCGCGCCCACGCGCCGGTCTCGGCGGCCGCCTCGACGTCGGCGTCGTCGAGGACGACGAACGGGTCGCTCCCGCCGAGTTCCAGCACCGTCTTCTTGAGGTTCTTGCCCGCTGTCGACGCCACGGCGCGACCGGCGGGGCCGCTCCCGGTGAGGGTGGCCGCGCGCAGGCGCTCGTCGGCGAGCATGTCGTCGATCAGGTCCGAGGGGAGCAGCAGCGACTGGAAGACGTCGTCGGGGTAACCCGCCTCTCGAAAGACCTCCTCGATCGCCATCGCACATCCCGGAACGTTCGAGGCGTGCTTGAGCAGGCCGACGTTCCCGGCGGTGAGGTACGGCGCGGCGAACCGGAACACCTGCCAGAAGGGGAAGTTCCAGGGCATCACCGCCAGCACCGGCCCGAGCGGGTCGTACACCGTCTCGACGTCCGATCCGGGCGGGCTCGGGTGGGGCTCCGGGTTGAGGTACGCACTCGCGTTCTCGGCGTAGTGATCACAGACCCAGGCGCACTTCTCGACCTCGCTCCGCGCCTGGGTGATCGGCTTGCCCATCTCGCGGGTCATGATCTCCGCGTACCTCTCCTCGTTCTCCCGGAGCACCTCCGCCGCGCTCGCGAGCAGCTCCTCGCGTTCGCGGAGCGGGCGCTCCCGCCACTCCTCGAACGCCTCGGTCGCCCGATCCAGGGCGGCGTCGGCGTCGTCCCCCGTGTGCTCCTCGTACGTGTCGATCCGCTCGCCGGTCGCTGGGTTGACGGCGTCCATGGACGAGATGTTCGGAACCGAGACGGTTACACCTTCGGCCTGCGCCTGAGATTTCCTGCCGAACGGACCGAGGGCCGGCGTCGGCTACGAGAACCCATATCAACCCCGGCGGTCTACGAGCGGTCGTGCCGACCGTCTACTACGTCACGGTGAACGGCAATCGGGTGGCGGGACCGTACGAGACCCGCAAGGAGGCCAAGCGCGAGGCCGACACCCGCTCGACGAACGAGGTGAACCTCACCTACAACGTCGAGTCGGTCCGGGAGTAGCTCGGCTCCGCGTCCCCGGAACCGGCAGGAACGGACGGTGTGGGCAGGGTTACACCTCCGACGGCCCTCGGGCCTGCCATGAGCCTCGAAGGCGATCAAGCACCCGACTTCACGCTCGGGAACACCGCCGGCGGCGAGACGACCCTCTCGGAGTCGCTCGACTCGGGCCCGTCGGTCGTCCTGATCAACCGCGGGTTCTGGTGTAGCTTCTGTGCCGAGCAGCTGGCGACGTTCGACCGCGTCGCCGAGGACCTCAGGTTCAACGAGGGACTCGACGTCCTCCCCGTCGTGACGAGCCCGCTGCCGAAGTGTGCGGGGATGCGCGACCGGTTCGACCTCTCCTTCCAGCTGCTGGCCGACCCCGACGGCGAGGTCGCAGCGCAGTACTCCGGGACCGAGGAGACGAGCCACGGGCTGACCGGCATCGCCGCCACGTACGTCATCGACGAGGACGGTGTCGTCCGGTACGAGCAGGTCGCCGACCACCCGGCCGACCGGACGTACGGCAACTGGGTCCGCTACTTCGTCCGCAACGACTACGAGGACCCGTTCGCCTGAATCGACCACTCCTCACCGCAACTGCGACCGCCAGTAGCCCCGCACCTCGCCGGAGCCGCCGAGCACGAGCGTCCGCCCGGCGACGAACGGCCCGAACTCGGGGGTGAACGGCTCCTCCCCTCCGTCGAGCGGGACGCGCCAGGCCGTCCCCTCCGGCCCGACGGCGACCAGCGACTCGCCCGCGAGCACGTACGCCCGACCGCCCGCGGCGTCGATCCCCGATCCGGTCCGTCCACGCGGATCGTGCGCCCACCGCTCGCGACCCCCGGTCGAGAACGACCGGACGGTCCCGTCCGTCGAGACGTGATGGACGCCGCGCCCGGAGAGCGCGGCTCCCGCGGCGGGGTCACCCACGTCACGTTCCCAGCGGACGGCCCCGTCGTGGGCCAGCGCGGTCAGTCCCGTGGTGTCGGCGAGGTACACGCCGTCGGGTCCGACCGCCGGCGCGACCGGCTCGGAGCCGGCGCGCTCGGTGGTGACGTCGTGGGTCCACCGGACGGTTCCGTCCCCGGCGAGGGCGACCAGCCGATCGGTGGCGAGCGCGTACACCGCCGTCTCGTCCGCCCCGGAGATGGCTCCGACGACGGTCCCGTCCTCCCAGCGCCACCGGACCGAGCCATCCGTCGAGAGGGCGGCCAGCCCGTCGGCTCCGCCCGCGTAAACCGACTCCCCGACGGTGACCGTCTCGACCCCCGACGGGGCGATCCCGGGATCCGTCGTCCATCCCTCGGGCTCGGGAGTCGCGGTTCCCCGTCCTTCGCCGCCGAAATCACGGGGGTCCGCCTCGATCGGGACGGCGATCACCGTCCCGTCCGTGGTGCCGACGTAGACGAGGCCGGAGCCGCGGGCGGCGGCCGATGCGGGCGTTTCGACCCCGTACTCCCCCGTCCGTTCCCCGCGCTCGGGGTCGAGCGCCGTCACGCTCCCGCCCTCGTACCACCGCTCGGACCCGAAGTCGAACGTCATGGCCTCGCGGGTCACGGCCAGGACCGTCCCGCCGTCGAGGCACATCCCGTCGACGCCGTGGAAGACGCCGGTCGACCACCGGAACTCCCCGCCGCCGGGCCGGTAGCCACAGCCCGCGAGGGTAGTTACTCCGCCGGCGAGTGCGGCGAGGACCGATCGACGGGTCGCCCGCCGGGTCATCGGATCTCGGCCTCGCGGGCGAGATCACGGAGTCGCTCGATCCGTTCCCCGACTGGGGGGTGGGTCGCCGGGAAGAGGTCGCTCGATATGAGCTCGCGATCCTCGCCGAACTGGTAGTCGTCGATGGGCGCGACGTAGAGCGCCTCGATGCCGCCGTCGGCGTCCCGGAGGTCCGTGTCGGGCAGGCCGCTCATCCCGTCGTCGAGTTTGCGCAGGGCCGATGCCAGCGCCGAGGGATCCCCGATGATGGCCACCGCGCCGCGGTCGGCGGCGAACTCGCGGTACTGCGAGAGCAGGCGAAAGAGCAGGAAGCTCCCGACCCAGAACGCCGCCGAGACGAGCATCGTGCAGACCGCGCTCACGACGAGGACGACCACGACGACGACGAGCCCCTTCGCCCCGTCGTCGTCGACGTGCCGGAACCCCGAGAGCACCTTGAACACGCCGACGAGGACGAGGTACGCCCCGATCGCGACCAGATACGCGAGCGAGGGGAGGAAGTACGCGAGGGTCATCACGCTGACGTCGCGGTTCCGGATATGGGCGAGTTCGTGGGCCAGGACCGAATCGATCTCCTCGGCGTCGAGCAGGTCGAGCAACCCCGTCGTGACGACGACCGTCGCGTGGGACGGCCGCCGCCCGACGGCGAACGCGTTGGGAACGTCGGTTCGCGCGACCGCGAGGTCGGGCGTCTCGACGCCGACGATACCCGAGAGCCGGACGAGCGCGTCGTGGACCTCGGGGTACTCGTCGGGGTCGACCCGCCGCGCCCCGACCGCCCGGAGCGCCGACCGCTCACAGAGGAGGTACTGGGCGACGAAGCCGACGGCGACCGCGCCGACGGCCAGCCACGGTTCGACGTAGAACCGCCCCCGCCACTCGCGCTCGGTGGCGAAGGTCAGCAGTTCGACGCCGACGGTGTTCATCAGGAGGACGAACGCGTAGACGAACGTGACCGGGAGGACGACGACGAGGACGAGCGCGAACGCCATCCGCGCCTGGAGAGCACGGTTGGTCTCCCACTGGAGGGCCATCGTGCCGAACTGTTCCGCCGTCGGACAAGTACCTTCTGCCGGATCGGAGTATCGAGCGATGGCCCCGGGCCGCGTCTACTCGTCCGGTCGGTAGCCCTGGACCTGGAACTCGGCGTAGTCGCCGTAGGCGAACTCGAGCGAGCCGAGCCACCAGTTCCACCGATCGACGAGGCTCTCGTCGGGGGCGTCCCCGAGCCCCTCGACGACGACCTCCGCCGTGAGCGCCCGGCCTGTGTCGGTTTCGTACCGGCCGTCGTCGTCGAGGTCGGTCGCCTGCCGGACCACCACGCGAAGCGCACCCGGCGACGGGTCGAACGTCTCGCGGAGGGTCGCTTCGAGACGGGCGCGGTTCATACGGTCGCTGATCGTGCCGGCGGCTTCGCCGTTTCGATCCGAACACGCCCTGACACTCCACGCCAGGCCGACGGGCCGTTTCAACACGCTTTTGCTCCGGCGGACGCTCCTCCCGGTATGGCTGACTTCCAGGTCTCCGTCGCGGACCCCGACGACGGGGCCACGCACCAGTTCGAGGTGGACGGACAGGACGCGAACCGGTTCATGGGACGCTCCATCGGCGAGACGGTCGACGGCTCCGCCGTCGGCCTCTCGGGATACGAACTCGAGATCACCGGTGGATCCGACACCGCCGGCCGACCGATGCGCGGTGACGTCCGCGGACCGGACCTCAAGGCAGTCCTGCTCACCGGCGGGACGGGGTTCAACCCGACGCGGGACGGCGAGCGAAAGCGCGTCACCGTCCGCGGCCGCGAGGTGAGCGACGAGACCCGACAGATCAACGCCAAGATCGCTACTCGGGGGGATCAGTCCGTCGACGAACTGCTCGGCGGGGGCGACGACGAGGGCGGCGAGGGCGACGAGGACGACGAGTAACCCCTTCGATGCCGGACCGTATCGCGGCCGACAACCCCTCCGTGGAGACGGTCCGCGCGACGCTCGCCGCCGCGGGCGCGACCGGCCGACCACGGATCGCCGTCCCCGACGACTCGGTCGAGGCCTTCCCCGTCGGGGAGGTGGTCCGGCTCGTCCTCGGCGGGCGGACCCGCTTCGCGCGGATCGACCGCGCCATAGACGACACCGTCGAGATACGCGGCGCGTACGACAACCGCCGGCTGGCGCGCGAGGCCGACGGCGAGAACCGACTGGTCGAGTGGGCCGACGCGGAGGGTGTCGACGTCGGCCGATCCGTGCTCGTCGACGTCGTCGAAGCCGGCGAACTCTACGGCGTCCGCCGGGCGGGGACGAGCGCCGTCTACGAACTCCCGGAGACGAGCCGGAACGACTCGCTCGCGGCCATCGCCGAGCGGACGAGGGACACGGAGGGGGCCGGGGACGATGAGTGACGACGCCTCCGCCGCCGAGGCCCGTTACGCGGCGTTCCGCCGCGGCGAGCGCGTCGACGACGTCTGTATCTACCTCCACGAGGAGGGTGTCGGAAACGTCGAGGCCCTCTCGGAGATGGGTATCCGGACCGACGACGGCGTGCTCCTCGTGATGCCCGGCGAGGAGGGGCGTGCGGCGTTCCAGCGGGCCACCTCGCTCGACCCGATGGACTTCGCGGGGATGGCGATGGATACCGATGGCGAGATCGACGAGGACCTCACCGGCGGGAACTGCCCCGACGCCGGCGACGGCGCGGATCACTACGTCAAGTTCGTCTTCGCCTTCGCCGAGGCACACCACCCCGAGATGGAGGGGCTCTACGCCGAGGGCGACGTGATCCACGGCTACGCGGCCTGTGCCTGCGGGAAGACCTACTCCGAGAAGTGGATCGCCGGCGAAGGCGAAAACGGGGGCTGATACCGGCGACCGGGGGCAGGTTCGCGGGCCCCGTGAGTGTTTTGGGGCCGGTAGCCGAACCCTCACTATGGACCTCGACCTCGACGGGGACGTGGCGCTGGTCACCGGGAGCGCGACCGGGCTGGGCCACGCCTGTGCGGAGGCGTTCTCGAGACAGGGCGCGAGCGTCGCGCTCGCGAGCCCGAACCTCGGCGACCTGGCCTACGCGAGCGACCGCCTCCACGCCGTCGGTGACGGCGACATCCTCGGCCTGGAGGTGGACGTCAGGGACCGCGGCCAGGTCGAGGCGTTCGTCGACGAGACCGTCGAGCAGTACGGTGGTATCGACCACCTGGTAACCGGTCCCCGGCCCCTCGAATCCGAGCGGTTCCTCGAGGTCGACGACGAGGACTGGTTCCGGGGGTTCGACCGCCTGTTCATGAGCGTCGTCTGGACGATACGCGAGTGCTACCCCCACCTCGAAGCCGCCGACGGCGGGACGGTCGTCAACGTGACGAACCCCGTCGTCGGCGCGCTCGGCGGGGAGTTCTCGGTGACGAATTCGTTCGGCCGGGCGGTCCAGGGCGTGACCGAGACTCAATCGAGAGCGTTCGCGCCCGACGTCCGCGTCAACTCCGTCCTCCCCGGCCCCCACGACACCGACGACCTCGAACTCTTCCTCACGGAACTCGTCGACGACGGGGTCTACGCCGACCTCGACGCCGCGTGGTCCGCGTTGCTACGGGATTCGCCCTACGAGAGCCCGGGTGATCCGCTCGATCTGGGGAAGCTCGTGGCGTTCCTCTCCAGCGAGCACGCGAGCTTCGTCAATGGCGCGGCGATCCCGGTCGACGGCGGCGCGCGAGTTTGATACGGGTTCTCCGCGCCGTTACCGATCGCTCTCAATGCCCTCCTCGTCCTCCGCTTCGGCCTCGTCGAGCACATCGCGGAAGGCGTCGAGGATGACCCGCTTCGTCACCGCGCCGCGGGTCGTCCAGTGGTGGGCGTAGTCGAGCATGTCGTCGTAGATGTCGGGCTTGCACCCCGCCGCTTTGGGGTGGCCGCCGCCGTTGACCCGCCCGGCGACCTCGTGGCACCGGTCGAACGCATCGGTCCCGCGGATGCTCGCGCTCCCCGCCGGTTTGACGATCACGCTCGCGTCGGCACCCGCCTCGCGCATCGCCTCGGCGACCTCGTTCTGCGAGCACCGACCGTAGGTCACGCCGACCGTCCACGGGCCGATATCGACGGTCTCGCCGCGCTTGACGGCCAGCTCGATCAGCGCGTCCTTCTCCACCCGGCGCTCCTCGAGGTACTCGAGGACCGGCTCGGGCAGGTCCGCGCCGAACCGGCGGACGATCCTGACGTACTCCTCGGGCTCCTCCCAGTAGGCGTAGTCGGCGAGGTCGTCGCTGCGGGGGTCCTCGCGTATCCAGAGGTCGTGGTCGCGGGTGGCCGTGGCGAGGTCGGCGAACCGGCCGTCGAAATCGTGCTCGAGCGAGCGCAGCGCGACGTCGGCGGTACACTCCTCTTCGGAGTCCCCGACCACCAGGTCCACGCCCGCTCGCTCGACCGTCCGGACGAGATCGTCGTCCCACTGGTGGTGGTCGAACCAGCGGACCGAGCCGGCCCGCTCGACCACCTCGGGGAGCGCCTCCAGGTCGTCGGGGTGGTCCGGACAGAGGTCACAGACGACGATCCGGGCCCCCGGCTCGGCGAACTCGGCGACGTGCGAGAGTGCCTCGTCGATCTCGTGGGGACCCGTCGGGAGGAGCGCCCCCTCGCCGAACGCCTCGCGGACCAGCGCGACACAGGCCAGCCCGTCGGAGTCCGGGTCGGCGACGACCGCGGTCCCCGCACCGGTGAGCGCCGACTGCGCCTCGAGCTCCGCGCGTTCCTCCTCCAGCGAGTCCGGGAAGAAGAACCCCTCGCCGGGGAGTACGGACCGCCGCGAGAGTGGGAGGCGCTCGTCGTCGATGAGCCAGTCGTCCATAGACGGGCGAGAGCCGCCCGCCGCAAGAACCTCCCGATTCGCCGGCCACGGACCCTCAGACCTGTGCGGCGTCGGGGGCCCGCGCCGCGTCCGGCGATCCGCCCCCCCGTTCGAGCTGGCGGACCGTCAGCACCGGCACCGGACAGGTCCGGACGACGGCCTCCGCGACGCTCCCGAGCAGGAACGAGTGCTCGCCCCCCCGACCGCGGGTTCCGGTCGCGACGACGTCCGCGTCGATCTCGCGGGCGTACGTGGCGATCTGCTGTGCGGGGCGACCCTCGCGGACGACGGCCGTCACCGGCCCGTCGACCGCGCTCTCGACGGCCTCGAGCGCCTCCGTCCCCTGGTCCGAGAGCGCCTCGGACACCTCCTCGTGGAGGTCGTCCGGGAGGGCGTCGACCTTCGACTCGTCGACCACGTAGAGCGCGTGGACCTCGGCGTCGAACCGCCCGGCGAGGTCGACGGCCGTCTCGACGGCGCGCTCGCCGCTCGCCGACCCGTCGGTCGCGATGACCACCGTCTCGAACATGGACGGGGGTTCAGCCTCCCCCGTGATAAACCTCCCTCGACCGGGCCGAGGGGGTCGGTCCCGTCCGAACCGAGCAGACAGTCCTACCGGTGGGGTTTTTGTCCGCCGGGGGTGACCCGCCGGACATGGAGGTCGAGACGGTCCTTGCGCCCGTCGACGGTAGCGAGGCAGCGATGGAGGCCTTCGAGTACGCCGTCGCCGTCGCCGAACGCTACGGCGCGGAGGTCCACGCGCTGCACGTCCTCGGCGAGGCGGCCAGCCGCGGGCTCGAAACCGGCGACGTCGACGACGAGGACGTCGCCGCGCTCTCCGAGGAGGTGATGGAGGCGGCGCGCGAGATCGCCGGGGAGACCCCGATCACCCACTCCTCGGCGTACGGGTTCTCCTCCTCGCGGCTCACACAGCACCCGGGGAGCGTCATCCTCGACGCGGCCGACGAGGTGGCCGCCGACTTCATCGTCCTCCCCCGCCAGCCGGTCACCGGCGATCCCGACGCGACGATCGAGAAGGCCGCCCAGTACGTTCTCGCGTACGCCACCCAGCCCGTCCTCTCGGTGTAGGGAATCTCCTCTCCGATATCCGCGTCCTCCGGTCAATCCACCAGCCGGGCTGCCATCTCCATCTCGAAGCTCCCGTTCCCGGCCGCCTCGAATCCCACCTTCCGGTAGAGGTTCACCGCCGGGGTGTTCCACCGCTCGACGGTGAGCCAGACACGGTCGATCCCCTCCTCCCGGCCCGCACCCAGTAGCGCCTCGATGAGCCGCGTCCCGATGCCGGCGCTCTGGTAACCCGCGAGGACGAAGATAGCGAGCTCGTAGGCGTCGGTGCCGTCCGGGACCAGCGTGGCGTGACCGATCGCCCTGTTCCCGTGCCAGGCGACGACGTTCGTGGACTCCGGGTCGAGGATGGTCTCGAGCCACTCCCGGACGGTCTCCTCGCCCGTCGGCGGGATGCCCTGCGCTCGATCTTCGGGATCGTACCCCACGTACATCTCGACGAGGGCCTCCGACTCGTCGTCGACCGGGCCCTCGCCGTAGGTGTGGACGCGGATCTCCCGTCCGCCGGAGTCCTCGAACGACCGGGGGGGCGGGTCGTAGGGGCCCGCCACCTCGTCGGGGTACGCCCTGGTCATCGGACCAGCGTCACGGAGGTGTTCGCGTTCAGGATGACGAACTCCGTGATCTCGCCCAGGGAGACCTTTCCGAGCGGCGAGGTCTCGCCACCCCCGAGCACGAGGCGGTCGAATCCTTCGCCCTCGGCGAGTTCGACCAGCCGGCTCCCGGCGTGTCCCTCCAGGGCGAGGACTTCGGCCTCGACGCCGGCCTCGTCGAGGACCGTCTCGATCCGGTCGCGGATCGCCTCGACGTCGGGATCGGAGTCGGGGTTCTCCACGACGGCGACCGTCAGCTCGTCGCCCGCCTCGGCCGTCCGCTCGACGGTCCGCTCGAGCGCGCGGAACGAGTCCTCGCTCCCGCCGATGCCCAGAAGCACTCTCATGCCCGGGGGGTGGGAGTCCCGCATCAAAAGCCTACGCTTCCGTCGGGGGGAGGACACGGCCCGACGGGTCCAGGGCTACACGTTCACCGGGAGAACGCTTTTCTCTCGTCTCGGCCAACCGCGAGTATGGGCGTCCTCCGAAACCTCCGGACGGATCTGACCGGCGTCCTCGCCGTCCTCATCCTCGGACTGGGGCTCGCGGATCTCTTCCTGAATCTCGTCCCCGGGGTCGACTTCTGGGTGATATTCGTCGTCGGCTACGCCGTCGTCCTCCCGCTGGTCGCCATCGCGCTCGGGGAGGACGAGGACGACTACGGGACCGACCGGGAGGAGGGGGACGGCCGCAAACGAGTCGAGGAGGAAGAGGGGGAATCGCCGCTCGAACGACTGAAGCGCCGGTACGCGGCGGGTGAACTCTCCGACGAGGAGTTCGAACACCGGCTCGAACGGCTCCTCGAGACCGAGGACGAGGCGAGCGCCGCCGAGTACCTCCGGCGCGAACGCCGGGGACGCGAGCCCGAGGAGACGTAGTCGCTCGGCCCGCACTCCCCGTCTGCGAGCCCGTCCGCCGCCCGTCAGACACGGACGACAGGTCTTTTTGTGGACGCTCCCCACACCGAAACATGAACGAGGAGTCGCCCGGGGAGGCGGACAGGGAGGACGGGGACGGGGACCCCACGCCGGCGGTCCGGCGGGTCGACGACGCGGACGACCGAAACGGGCCGACGCAAGCCATCAGACGGGTGGACGATCCGGAAACCGCGGACGGACAGGGAGGAACCCAGAACACCGGGAGCGAGGGGAACGAAGCGCCCGAAATCCCGGCCGACGTCAGGGAGTACGCCCGGTTCTCGAAGATCGACGGCGCGACCTACGACCGGGCCAACGAGTTCCTCCGCGATCGGACGTACATCACGGCCCGCGAGTGGGCCATCGCGCGGCTCTGTGCGGACTTCCGCACCGAGACTGGCGTCGAGATGACGAAGATCGGCGAGAACCTCCCGCATCTCGTTCCGTTCATGACCGACACGTACACCCCGCAGGCCGTGAACCAGGCCCGGTCGTCGTTCAAGGGAAAAGTGAGAAAGGCCGGCGCGACCTTCCTCTACGGCGCGATGTGTGACTTCTTCACCGCCGAGGAGCTCGACGACCTGATGTACGAGGTGACGGAGGTGGCGAAGTTCCTCCTCGAAGTCGAGGGCGTCGAACTCACCGTCGACGAGGAGCTCGAAGCGGAGGATCGGATCTCCAGCGTCATGCGCGAGGTCAGAGAGTCCTCCGCCGCCCTGCGACACGACAACGTCACCTGCCCGGAGTGCGGCCACGAACTCTCACCCGACGGCGAACACGTCGAGACGGAACCCGCATCCGCTGACGACTAGACCACCACTTTTTCCTCCTCGGGTTCCCTCGCTCGCTTCGCTCGCTCGGGAACCTCTCGTCGCAAAAACTTGGGGAAAAAGTGCGCCCCTCGCTCGCGTTGCTCGCTCGGGGCGGGTGAACCGCGACCTCGCTTCTGCTGGACTCGCTTCGCTCGTCCAGCAACGTCCTCGTTCGCTCCCTTCGGTCGCTCACGTAGGACTTCGCTCGGTCGCGGATGCTTGTACCCCGGTCGGAATCACCGTTCGGAGTCCTCCACCGGGACGTGGCCCTGGTGAGCTCGACGGGGCGCGGTG
The DNA here is from genome assembly GCF_037335815.1 of Salinirubellus litoreus. NCBI lineage: Archaea > Methanobacteriati > Methanobacteriota > Halobacteria > Halobacteriales > Natronomonadaceae > Salinirubellus > Salinirubellus litoreus. The sequence goes on from NZ_CP147841.1 coordinate 3,977,526, forward strand.
CGGTGTCGTTCCGTCTGCACCCGCGAGTGAGCGCCTCCGGCGCTCACGAGCGGCCTTTTTCACCCATGTTTTTGGACCGGGGGTGCCGAAGCGCGCCGCAGGCGCGCGATGACACCCCCGGCTCTAAAAAGATGGTGGCTGGAGGGGAGTAAGCCCCCTTCTGTTCGGCCCGGCATTCGGCTGAGCACCCGCCACGTGTCCGGGCTACCTTGGTTGCGGCGGGCTTGCACCGGCGAGGTTGCGCCGTTCCATCCGTTCTCCACGATCACTCCTCTGGCGGGTCAACTCGCTTCCCTTTCGGGTCGCTTCGCGCGCCTCATCGGTCGCGTGGAGTGGTCTCGTTGCTGTTCCAGAGCCAGCGGTCTCCCGCTCCGGACTTGCGTCCGGTCGCCCGCCCGGACGGTGGGGGGACTTTCCTCACTTCCGGGTCGCCCCGGTAGCGGAGGCCGGGCTCCCTCTGCCACCGTGAAGTAGCCGACTGGACGGATTAAGCCCTCCGGTGGCGCGAGAGGTGGCGAGCGAGCGCGGCGCTGGAAACCATCTCGACGAGGCCGAACGCTACGGCGGGGAGGGCGGCCGGCGGCGGGAACCCCGCCGCGACGACCACCCCCGCGGCGACGGCGAAGTCACGCATCCCGACGGAGAACAGCGCCGTCACCCGCTCGTCGGGGGTCAGCGGGCGACCGAGAAGCCATCCGAGCGCGTAGCCGACGCCGTTCAACACGGCCGCACCGACGAGGACGACCAGGAGCGTCCCGCGGGAGCCACCGCGGACGAGTCCCGCGTTCGCCGCGGTGACGATACCGATGACGAAGACGACCATCAGCGCCGACACCGAGGGGTAGTAGCGGTCGTACCGACCGACTCGATCGGGGAACCGTGCGCGGAGGCCGACCGCGACCGCCATCGGGAGGATGACCGCGAGCAGGAGCGTCCGGACGACTCCGACGGGGTCGAACGGGACCGTCGCGCCGAGCAGTACTGTAACCGCCAGGGGAACCAGGCTGATGCTCCCGAGTCCCACGAGCACGAGAACGACGGTCGAGAGGGCGGTGTTCCCGCCGGCGAGTTCGGTCATCACGGGCGAGACGAGCTCGGGTGTGACCGCGCCGAGGACGACGAAGCCGACGGTCACGGCGGGCGGGAGCGAGAGCGCTCGTGCGACGGCGAACGCCGCGACCGGCATCCCGATCTGTCCGAGGAGAAGGAGACCGACCGCCCGGGGGCGGACCCGCCGGAAGGCCGTCGGTGAGAGCGTCAGCGAGACGCTGCCGACCATCACCGCGAGGATGGGCGTCGTGAGCGGGGAGAGTCGACCGAACGACGGGAACGCCAGGCCGATGCCGACCGCAACCACTATCCAGAGGACCAGATAGTCCTCGAGGATCGTGGCCGCCCGGTCGAAGCGGGACACGCGACCGTGTGGGGAGCCGGGTAGTATAAGTGAACGGTAGGCACGATCGGACCGAGCAGGTCAGTCCCCGCCGACCCGCGCGGCGTCTTCGCGACAGCGTTCGGCCGCGGCGTCGATGTCGAACTCGCGAACGATCTCGCCGTCCTCGATCAGGGGTTCGAGGAGGGGTTCGCCCTCGGCCTCGCCCCCTTCGAGCGCGACGTGGTGGCCGCCGTCGGGGGTCCGGTAGACCTGCTTCGTGCCCGAGAGCTTCCCACGCTTGGCCGCGAGTTCGCCGTCGACCTCGACGATGTCGAGCGCGAAGTCGACCGGATCGGCGTTCGAGACGTGCGAGCCGACGCCGAACCCGTCGACGACGTCGTAGAGGTGTTCGATCGTCTCGGGGGTGAGCCCGCCGGAGGCGAAGATGCCGACGTCCTCGTGGCCGTTGGCGTCGAGTTCCCAGCGGACCTCCCGGGCGATGGCCCGGAAGTCCCCCCGCCGCGAGGAGGTGGTGTCGAGCCGCACGCTCTCGAGGTCCGGGATGGTCTCGGCGGCCCGGAGCGCCTCGTCGACCTCGTCGGAGTAGGTGTCGACGAGCGCGACCCGCGGCACGTCGGGGCCGACCCCCTCGTCGAACGCCCGCCAGGCCTCCTCCTGGTGGCCCTTGCCGAAGCAGATGACCAGCGCGTGGGGCATGGTCCCGCCGGCCTCGCGGCCGAGGGTCTCGCCGGCGGCGACGTGCGAGAACCCGTCGACGCCGCCGATCAGCGCCGACCGTTCGAGGGCCGCCGTCGAGGCGGGGTGGATGTGTCTCGCGCCGAAGCTCAGGATCGGCTTGTCGGGGCTCGCGGCCTTGGTCTCGCGGGCGGCCGTCGCGACCGCCGAGGCGTAGGAGAGAAAGCCCAGTATGGACGTCTCGTAGCGGGCGAACGGGCGGTACGGTCCCTCGATCCGCATTACCGGCCCGCCGTCGAAGTGCGTCCCCTCGCGGAGCGCGTGGACGTCGACGGGGAGCCCCGAGAGGAGGTGTGCGGCGTCCTTCAGCCCCGCGAGCACCTCGAACTCGCCCGTCGGGAACTGGTCGGCCGTCACCTCGGTGACGACGTGGGGGTTCCGATCCGCGTGGTCCAGGGCCTCCTCGGTCCGGAGGAAGTACGCGTCGGTGGCCCGCCCCTCCCGGATGGCGGTCTCGGAGACGATGTCGAACATACCGGCCGCACGGAGTGACGGTCGAAAAAGGGCCCGGTCGGACGCGGCCCGGAGCGCCCGCGATACGCGATACGGGCATCGGCCCGGGAGCGAGGATGAAACGAGGTCGATCCGCCCAGGTTCAGGCGTCGAACTCGGTCCGCTCCGGTCTCAGCGTGGAGCCGTCGACCTCGTCGGCGTGCGCCTCGTGGTAGGCCGCCCGGTAGCGCTTGAGCTTCCGGTAGAGGAAGTACCCGAGGATACCGTCGTAGACGATGACGAACGCGAGGAACGCCAATATCGCGGGAACCCCGAGGAAGTACACCGCCAGCCCCGGGACGATGCCGACGAGGGTGTTGTAGGTCGCGTGGATGAACGCGGCGATGAGCAGCCCCTTGACGATGATTGGTCCCGCACGGTCGGGGTTGAACTTCGCCAGACCGAGGTAGTAGCCGGCGAACGCCGAGTAGATGACGTGACCGGGGCCGGCGAGCGCGCGGAAGGCGGTGATCTGCCCCCCCGAGCCGATGATGTTCCCCAGGACCTCCAGGCCGCCGAGCTGTGCGACGGCGACCGCGCCGAGGCCCGCCGCACCAAGCATTGCGGTGCTCTCCGTCCCCGTCGGGCTCGCACCCAGCTCCCGGGTGATGTAGAGGGCGTTCTCGATGGTCGCGAACCCGAGGCCGGCGGCCGCACCGTACACCGCGCCGTCGACGACGGCGTTGAAGCTGTCGTAGCGGTAGGGGAGGAGCCTGATCGCGAGCCACTTCACCGTCTCCTCGACCGGGCCGACCACGAGGTAGAAGAACAGGACCATCCCGATGACGGGAACGATCTGTAGCGCCGGCTGGAGGAGACTGTTGATGATGGCGGCGAACCCGGCGAACAGCACCCCGAGGACGAACGTCCCGACGAGGAGGCCGAGCGGTTCTCGATCGGTCACGTCCGCCCGGTAGACGTACCAGACCAGCGCGAGCGCCGGGACCACCGAGAGCGCGACCAGCCAGACGGCGACCGGCTGGTCGACCACCGTCGCGCCGATGCCGCCGAGGAGCACCTGCGCAGCGATGATGAGCAGCGCGACCAGGATGAAGATGAACCGTGCGACCGTGACGCCGGCGTTGTAGAGCCACGCCGAGAGCCTGTCGACCCGGGACCGGGGCTCCCAGGTCGAGATGTCGTAGAGGTCGACGTCCCCGTCCGAGCGGGCGTCGACCGGATCGCGTTTCGTCATACCGGGCGTACCGTATGGCTAACGGTAATGTCTTGCCTCTGCGCACGCAGGGGGTCCGCAGGTCGAGTGCCGACTCCGAAACCCATCCCGGTGACGATCCGGGCTCGAATCGATCTATCGTCCGGGTTCGGGCTCGACCCGCCGCCCGGAACGCTACGCTACACGTACCCCTCGACCAGCGACTCGACGTACTTCGCCACCACGTCGACCTCGAGGTGGACCGGGTCGCCGACCGACTTCGACGCCAGGTTCGTCAGCCGGTAGGTCTCCGGGATGATCGCCACGTCGAACTCGCCGTCACCCTCCCCAGTGCGGAGATCGGCCACCGTCAGCGAGATGCCGTCCACGCAGACCGAGCCCTTCGCCACGACGTAGCGTCCCATCGACGCCGGGAGCGAGAACGAGAAGACCCAGTCGTCCCCGACCTGCTCGATCCCGACCACCTCGGCGGTGCCGTCGACGTGGCCCTGGACGAAGTGACCGTCGAACCGGCCGTCGGCCGGGAGCGCCCGTTCGAGGTTCACCGGGTCGCCCACCGCGACGTCGCCGAGATAGGTCTTCTCGACGGTCTCCGCGGAGAGGAACAGCTCGAAGGCGTTCTCGTCGGCTCCGGCGGTTCCACCGCCTTCGCGTGGTTCCGCTGGAACCACTCCCTCGACCGTGAGACAGGCCCCCGAGACGGCGATGGACTGCCCGACGGAGAGCTCGTCGCAGAACGATGCCGACACCCGCAGGCGGAGCCCTCCCTCGGTCCGCTCGCGGCCGACCACCTCGCCCGTCTCCTCGACGATACCCGTGAACATACCCGTGGTACGGGCCAGGCCGGTCAAAGGCGTTCCTCTCCGGGACGGGGTGTCACCGTTTGCGAGGTCGCCGGCGTGCCGAGCCGTTCGCTCCTCGTCCTCGTTCCGTTCGCCCCGTTCCCGTTCGGGGGAGCCCCTTCGTCCCGACCGGAGTCGTTCGACGGTGCCGGATCGCGTCGGCTACAGTCCGGTCTATTTTATACCGTCCGTGGCGGAGAGACGGTATGGGAAGGGGCATCATCGGACTCGTGGGGCTCGCGGTCACGCTGGCGTTCGCCATCCCCGTCGGCCTCCTCGGTCTGGACATGCTGACGAAGGGAGACACGCTCGGCGGCGGCGGGTTCCTCGCCTTCGCGGTCCTGATGGTGCTCCTCCAGGAGTACCTGACGACGCCGAGCGACGTCCCGGGGCGGGTGGCCGGCCGACTCGTCGGGACCGTCGCGAAGGATCCGAGCGAGTCCGAGGGGGAGCGCGAGGACCCCGAGTGATACAGTAGCGTTTGGACGTCTGTACTCACGGACGGGGGGGACCGTCCCCGTCCGGCGTGTGCCATCGGTTCCAAACGCTACTATAGCGACCGCGGGGCTCAGGCGCCGGGTTCGGGTGCGTCCGCGTCGGCCGCCTCGGTCGGCTCCTGTGCCGCCTCGATTAGTTCCCCGAGCGACTGGTTCGTCGGCTCGTTGTGCAACAGCACGTCGATGGGGAGCGTCGGAGCGCCGTCGACGAGGTTCTCGAGGAGCACCAGGCGCTCGCGGGCCCGGGACATCCCGACGTAGAACACGCGGCGCTCGTTGTCGGTGAGCGTCGGCACCGGGTCGGCGTTCTTCGTGAACTCGTTCGTCCCCGAGACGTCGCTCGGGTCCGAGACGGACGCGGCCATCTGCTCGACCACCTTCTCGGTGAGGTCGGTTGCCACGAACACGTGGTCGGCCTCGCGGCCCTTCGCCGAGTGGATGGTCCCCACGCGGACGCGGTTCGGGTCCATCCCCTGGTGCCGGCCCGAGAAGTACGCCTTCACCGATCGCTCCTGGAAGTTGGACACCCGCGAGAGCATGTCGGCGGCAGAAGCGGGGCCGGGGGCGAAGGGGGCGTACTCCTTGACGAACTCGGCGGGGACCTCCATGTCGGTGAGGTCGTCGACCCCCTCCTCGTCCTGGAGCTCGTCGATGGCGTCGAAGAGGTCGTCGCGCTCGTTCGTTCCGAACGCCGAGTCGACGAGCATCTCCGCGAGCCGCCGTGCCTCGAGTCCGTCGACGGGTTCGCCGGCGTCGACCCGCTCGACGGCGTCGACGTAGTTCTGGAGGCGGTCGGTCCAGAGCCGCGTGTCCGTCAGCGAGACGAACGGGATCCCCTCGCCGACGAACTCGTCGACGAACTGGAACATCTGGTAGCGCGCCCGGAACAGCACCATCACCGAGCAGTCCTCGTCCTCCTCGACGGTGGCCTTGACGTTCCTGACGAGTTCGAGCATCGAGGGACTTCTGACCGCTTCGACGCGACCTCCCTCCTTTCGGGGTTTGAGGTCCTTCTCCTGGCGCTTCTCGATGTGTCGTATCTCCCGGTTGACGACGTGGAGGATGCGCGAGGGGAGCCGGTAGGAGTTCGGGAGGACGACGTCGTTGTCGACCCGCTCGTCGAGCAGGAGGTTCGGGTCGGCCCCCTGCCAGGCGTAGACGACCTGGTCGTCGTCGCCGGCGATGATGACCGACTCCATGTGCGGTCGCCACTCCTCGTACACCTCGTACTGGAGCGTGGTGATGTCCTGGAACTCGTCGATGACGAGGTGGTCGACGCTCGGGACGAGCGAGCGCTGTTTCACCCGTTCGAGCATGTCCGCGAAGCCGACGACGCCCTCCTGGCCCTTGTAGGCGCGCCAGGCGCGGACCGCCTCGGGGACGTCGATGCGGTCGTCGTCGCTCGGCCAGGTAGGGGTGTACTTGTTGCCCGTCTGGGCGTTCGGGTCGACGTCCGGGGGCAGGCGGACCTCCTCCTCGTCCCACTTGAACGGGACGTCGTACCAGTCGGCGACGTCGCGGTGGGTCCGCTGGAGCCACTGGCTCGTGGCGATGATCTTGTTCCCGATGGTGGTCGACCGGGCCGAGCGCCGCCGGGAGCCCTCGTACTCGTCCTCGAACTCGAGGCCGTACTCCTCACAGAACTCCTCCTTGTGCTTCTCGCCGACGACGTCGCCACGCGAGAGGTTCAGCAGTTCGTACGCCTTCGCGTGCATCGTGCTGACGTTGCCCTTCAGCGACCGGGGAGACCGATCGAGGCGCTCCGCGAGCCGCTCACGGACCTCGGAGGCCGCCGCCCGGGTGTAGGAGACGACGAGGATGTCCCTCACTTCGACGCCCTCGTCGAGCATCTCGTCCACCCTGTCGAGCAGGGCGGTCGTCTTCCCGCTCCCCGGACCGCCGAACAGACGAGTGACCTGCGGGTCGCTCATTGGACGTCACTGGGGACGCGGCCCCATAACGCTGTATGATGTGTCCGGAGGAGGGGCGACCGGCTACGGTTCCCAGCCACAGACCCGACAGGCTGTCGCGTCGAGGTCGTGGAGGCCCTCACAGTCGGGACACCGCTTCTTGTTGTAGTCCCGTTCCCAGGAGGGTTCCTCGACATCGTGGCCACGGTCCGTGAGAAACTCGTCGAAGACGTCGTCGTTCGCGGTCGCCATACGAACGGTGGTAGACGGGCGGTCGACATAAATCTGTGGTACGAAGTGTCACGGCCCGTTGACACACGGCAGGGTGTGTCGCCCGGCCGGCCGACGGGACGGGCGACACCGACCGGAGGCGGACCCTACCGAACGAGCACCACGAGGGTGTGAGGCCCGACTTCAGAGGTCGTAGAGGTCGCCGAACTTCGTGGTCGCGTAGTCGAGGAACGCGTCGGCGGTGAACTCCGATCCCGTGGCGCGCTCGACGAGTTCGTTCGTCTCGTAGCGCTGGCCGTGCCGGTGGACGTTCCCGGTGAGCCAGTCGTGGAGCGCGTCGAACTCCCCCTCGCGGATCCCCTCGTAGAGGTCCTCGACGTCCTCCTGTGCCGCCTCGAAGAACTGTGCGGCCATGACGCTCCCGAGCGAGTAGGTCGGGAAGTAGCCGAAGCTCCCGTGGGACCAGTGGATGTCCTGGAGCGCCCCCTCGCTGTCGGTCCCGGGACGGACGCCCAGGTACTCCTCCATCTTCTCGTTCCACACCGCGGGGACCTCCGAGACGTCGAGATCCCCGCTAATGAGGTCGCGCTCGATCTCGAACCGGAGGATGATGTGCATGTGGTAGGTCAGCTCGTCGGCCTCGACGCGGATGAGGTTACTGGGGTTCACCCGGTTGAGGTGGCCGTGCAGTCCCGCCGCGTCGAGGTCGAGGCCGGGGAACTGCTCCTCGATCCGGGGGAGGAAGCCCTCGACGAACGCCCGCGAACGCCCCACGTGGTTCTCCCAGAGCCGCGACTGGGACTCGTGGACCGAGAGCCCACGGTTCTTCCCCAGCGGCGTGCCGTACTCCTCCTCGGGTAACCCGAGCGTGTAGGTGGCGTGGCCGAACTCGTGGATGGTCGAGCCGAGCGCCGAGACGGGCGAGGACTCGTCGAACCGGGTCGTGACGCGGGCGTCGAACTGCGTCCCCGTCGAGAACGGGTGCGAGGCCGTGTCGACGCGGCCGTGCTCCCAGGGGTAGCCCAGCGTGTCGAGCGCGTCGCGGGTGAGTTCCATCTGGTCGTCCTCGTCGTAGGTGCCGTCGAAGTCGAGCGCGAGGTCGACGTCGCTCTCGCGTATCGCGTCGATCAGCGGGACGAGTTCGTCCCGGAGCCGCTCGAGGATACGCTCGGCGTGATCGAGCGACAGGTACGGCTCGTAGTCGGCGAACAGCACCTCGTAGGGGTCACTGTCGGGATCGATGTGCTCGGCGTACTCCCGCTTGAGTTCGACGAACGTCTCGAGGACCGGCTCGAACGACGCCCAGTCGTCCTCGGCTCTGGCCTCCTCCCAGACTGGCAGGGCGTTCGAGGCCTCCTCGGAAATGCGCTCGACGAGATCGCGGGGGACGCGCGCCGAGCGCTCGTGCTCGCGGCGGACCTCCCGGACGACCGCGGCCCCCGGCTGGGGGAGGTCCCCCTCGTCGAGTTCGTCGAGGGGTTCGGCGATGCCGTCGCCGGTGAGGACGTCGTGCTGGACGGCGGAGAGCGCGGCGCTCTGCTTCGAGCGGGCGGGCGTCCCGCCCTCGGGCATCGTCACCTGCTGGTCCCATCCGAGGACCTGCCCGGCGTCGCTCAGGTAGGTGGCGCGGCGGTACTCCTCGAGGAGGTCGTCGTAGGCGTCGGGGACCTGCTCGCGTTCGGTTGCCATACCCACCGCAGGGACGGCGGGGAATCAAAGGTGTCGCTCCGGTGGCCCGACTCCCGCAGTACCCCTGCCGGCTCGTCGTCTATTCGCCGTAGGACTCGGCGACCCCGCGGTAGATGCGGTAGCACCGCTCCAGAACCTCGATGGAGACGGATTCGTCCTTCGTGTGGGCTTCGCCCGGTTCCGAGGGGCCACAGATCACGCAGATCGTCCCGGCCTCGGCGAGTCGGCCGGCGTCGGTCGCGTGGGGTTTCGTCACCTGTTCCGGTACCGCCTCCTGAGCCTCGCGGGCCGCGTCGAGGACCGCGTCGGCGAACGCGGGGTCGTCACAGGCCATCGGCGGGACGTCCCGGTCGACCCGCCACTCGATCCCCTCGACCTCGTGTTCGACTCGTGAGAGGTCCGCCCGCTCGCCGGGGACGGTCCGTTCGTCGATGGTCACCTCGCATCTCGCGGGCACGACGTTCCCCGCCGACCCACCCTCGATTTCGGTGACGACGAGGCTCCCCCCGATCTCGTGACCGAGCACCGTCGTCCGGGGCGTCTCCAGTTCGCGCACGACGTCGACGGCGTCACACGCCCGGTAGACGGCGTTCACGCCGGCCTCGGGCTCGCTCGCGTGTGAGGCCGTCCCGCTGGCGAGGAGCGTCGAGCCTCGCCGGCCGCGGTGGGCGACAGCCACGTCGGTCACGTCCGGCCCGGAGTAGTTCGTCGAGCCCTCCCCGACGACGGCGCAGTCGGGCGTGAACCCCTCCTCGATGGCGTGGCGGGCCCCCGTCCCCCCGACCTCCTCGCCGACGAACGAGGCGAAGACGAGTTCAATAGTGGGTTCGGCGTCGCGGAAGGCCACCATCGCGGCCGCGACCGCACCCTTCATGTCCGCGGCCCCGCGGCCGTAGAGCCGGCCGTCCTCCGTCCGGACGACGTAGCCGTCGCCGTCGACCTGGCCCTCGTCCGGCGGGACGACGTCGTGGTGGCCGACGAGCGCGAGGCTCGTCTCGCCCACCCCCTTCCGGGCGATGACGTTCCCGACGTCGTCGCGCTCGACGGCGGCGTCGGTCTCGGCACGGAGCCAGGACTCGATGGCGTCACCGGCGGCGGTCTCGTCCTCGTGGCTCGGCACCGAGACGAGGTCCGCGGTGAGGTCTGTCAGCTCGTCCATACGCCCCCGGTGGGGAGGGGCCCTCTTTACTGTCGTCATGCTCGCCCGTTCGCCGGGGCGTACCCCTTTCAAGGGTCTTAAACGGGGGGCCGTCCAACCGGGAGTATGGATATCGTCCCGGACACGAGCGCGGTCATCGACGGCCGCGTGTCCGAGCAGGTCGCGCGGGACGGCGACGTCGGGACCGTCCTCGTCCCGGAGGCGGTCGTCGGCGAGCTCGAATCCCAGGCGAACGAGGGCCGCGAGACGGGGTGGGACGGGCTCGCCGAACTCCAGGAACTCGCCGACCTCGCCGACGAGGGCGAGATCACGGTCGAGTACGTCGGTCGTCGCCCCACCGCCGCGGAGATGAGCGGTGCCGGCGAGGGCGACATCGACGCGGTCATCCGCGACATCGCCGCCAAGCACGGCGCGACGCTGCTCACCAGCGACGCGGTCCAGGCGGAGGTGGCCCGCGCGAAGGGCCTCGACGTCGAGTACATCGAACCCCAGACGACCGACGTCGGCTCGCTCGCCATCGAGCAGTTCTTCGACGACTCGACGATGAGCCTCCACCTGAAGGTCGGCGTGAAACCGATGGCCAAACGCGGCGACATCGGCGACATGCACTACGAGACCATCCGCGAGGAGATCTCGACGGAGAAGCAGCTGAAGGAGTGGGCCCACGACATCGAGGAGTCCGCGCGACGCTCGCCGGACGGGTTCGTCGAACTCGACCAGCCGGGGATGCGCATCATCCAGTTCCGCGATTACAGGATCGCCGTCGCCCGGCCGCCGTTCGCGGACGGCCTCGAGATAACCGCAGTGAGGCCGATCGTCAAGACCGAACTCGACGACTACGCGCTGGCCGACGAGCTCCGGGACCGCCTCGCGGAGCGCCAGCGCGGCGTGCTGATCTCGGGTGCGCCCGGCGCGGGCAAGTCCACGTTCGCCCAGGCCGTCGCCGAGTTCCTCGCGGACTCGGACTACGCGGTCAAGACGATGGAGAAGCCCCGCGACCTCCAGGTCGGCCCGAACATCACCCAGTACACCGAACTCGGCGGGTCGATGGAGAACACCGCCGACTCGCTGCTGATGGTCCGGCCCGACTACACCATCTACGACGAGGTCCGCAAGACCTCGGACTTCCGCGTGTTCGCGGACATGCGGATGGCCGGCGTCGGGATGATCGGCGTCGTCCACGCCACGCGGGCCATCGACGCCCTCCAGCGACTCGTCGGCCGGGTCGAACTCGGGATGATCCCCCAGGTCGTCGACACGGTCGTTTACATCGAGGCCGGGCAGGTCCACACCGTCTACGACGTCACGACGGAGGTGAAGGTCCCCCACGGGCTGATGCAGGAGGACCTCGCCCGCCCGGTCGTCGTTATCAGCGACTTCGAGACGGGCGAGCCCGCCTACGAGATCTACACGTTCAACCGTCAGGTCGTCACGGTCCCGCTAGGTGAGGACGGCGAGGGCGGCCGGGACACGGGTGTCGACCGCATCGCGAAACAGGAGATCGAGCGGGAGATCAAGTCGGTCGCCCGCGGGCGGGTCCAGGTCGAACTCCAGGGCCAGAACCTCGCGGTCGTCTACGTCGAGGAGGGCGACATCTCCTACGTCATCGGGAAGGGCGGCGGCCGGATCAACGAGATCGAGGACCGGCTCGGGATCGACATCGACGTCCGGACGTTCTCGGAGAAACCGGGCGGCCCCGGCGGTGACGGTGGCGGCGGTCGCGACGGCGGGGGCGGTCAGGACGCCGGCCGGATCGTCACCCCCGAGGTCACCTCGCGGCACGTCATCGTCCCGCTGGAGGGCCACGAGGGCGAGACCGTCGAGGTCCGTGCGGGCGGGGACTACCTGTTCACGGCCACCGTCTCGCGCGGCGGCGAGGTGCAGGTCTCGCGTGGCTCGGCCATCGCCGAGGAACTCGAGGAGGCCATCGACCGCGGCCAGCAGATCACGGTCGCACCACAGTAGGGACGCTCCCCGCCCTCGCCAGACGATTCACGTCGCGACCCTCCTCCCGGGCGGTCGCCGATATTCCGGTTCGACGCGCTCGGTCCGAGGAGACATGGTGTTACGAGTCGTCCGGACGGTCCTCCGGCGGGACGAACGGCCCGACCGAGACGGTGTGGCGGGCGATCGTGGCGGCGCGGAGGATGTAGGACAGGAACAGGGCGAGCGGGACGGCGATGGCGGCGATCCCGAGGCTGACGACGATCGGGAGCTGTCCCGGCGCGACCGTGACGGAGCTCGTCCGGTAGACGAGCGCCACGACCACGCTGGCGAGCAGCGCGAGGAGTCCCGTGTAGGCGACGAGGCGGGAGAGCCGCGCGAAGTCCTGCTGGAGCGAGAGCGTCTTGAAGAACTGGCGCGTGATCGCGATCACCTCGATGAGGTCGTCGATCGCCTCGAGTTCGGCGTCGGCCGCGTCCGAGAGGTGGGCGTCGTACTCGTTGCGCAGGTGTTCGGTCGCGGTCAGGTTCTGGGCGTACTCGGTCCCGAGGATGACCCCGAGGATGTCGACGATGGCCGTCTCGCTCTCGACCGCCGAATCGACGTTCTCGCCGTACGCCTCGATCCCGTCGACGTAGTCCGTCACCGCCGACGGTGGGGTCCACTCGCCGTCCTCCAGGGCGGACCGGAGCCGTCGGGCCCGGTCGCGGATGGTCACCGCGACGAGCGAGAGGAACTCGGCGGGATCGTTCGGGGCGCTCGGCTCGCCGGCGAGCCGCTGGACCCGCCGTCGGAGCTCCCGTGTTCCGTCGAGCTTGTCGCGCAGTTCGTTGGGTGATCCGAACACCCGGGAGAGGATGAGCTGATTGATCGACAGGGCCACGGTCACCAGTGTCAGCGTGCCGGAGATCAGCCCGCTGGCGAAGACGGTGCTGACGGTGCTCCCGGGGCCAACGGCAACCAGGCCGGCGTAGACGAGCCCGAGGACGCAGCCGAAGACGACGGCGACGATGACGCCGGCGATGGTGATGCGGTTCCCTTCGAGGAGCAGCCAGTGAAACACCCGGTCGACGGGTCCGTCGAAGTCGCGAACCGAACTCGATGTCGAGATGTTTTCGGACATGGGTGGGGAGCGGTGGGTCCGAGGGACCGCGCGTTGGCGTCGAGGGTGGGTACGGTAGCGGCGAGTGCCGGACCGGTCTCGAAGCCACGCTCGGGCGGAGAGGGGCCAGCTACAAGGGCGCTCGGCCTGCGGGCTGGAGCCGGCTTTCGAAATCCTTTTTTTACCATGCGGCGTCGGTCCACACGCGCCGCCTTAGCTCAGCCTGGGAGAGCACTCGACTGAAGATCGGGCTGTCCCCGGTTCAAATCCGGGAGGCGGCATCATACTCACAGTTCAAATGCCTGCTAGTGATGGGTGCGCGCAATTTGTTTACTCCTCGAACCCAACCGGACTACAAAATGCGTGGAACAGATCCAGACCTCAAGGAACACGTGATCAGCGTTCTCCGCTCAGCAACTATCGATAGCGCCACGGATCGCACTATCACTGAAGTAATCAACAATGAAGACCGTGAGTGTTCGTTACTCGATGTCCAACAGGCATGTGCGGAATTAGTGGAAGAGGAGCGGATACGACGACTAGATGTAGAAAAGTTGCCTCGCTCCCGACGCTATGAACTCGTTCGAGAGGAACCCAAGAGATAGATCAAGCCGCTTGATTCTGGTCACATAGACCTTGGACTCTCCACAGACAGGCAAACCAAAGCTGGACGCCGCTCTCATCGTCAGAATTCTTCAGGACAGCGTGAGGAGATCATCCATCTCTGCGAGATTCCATAGCGACCAGTGTTCGTCGAGTTGATCTTCGAGTCCCTCAACGAACCCGCTCTTTGAGAACAGCGCGAAGCACTCCTCCCGCTCATCCGGCCCCCATCTAACGTTCCCTGCTTTTGTCTGCAGATCCTCGACGAGCGCCGTCCCGACTGGATCCGATGTCCACTTGCACTCGGCGAACAGGATCCGGTCGTCATTCGGTGCGAGCCCGACAATATCGATTTCGTCTTCTCCGTACCACCAGCGGCCGACCTCCGAGTACGGTTCGAACTCACCGCGTCGAATTCCTTCCCACACGGCTTCTTTGCACACGTCCTCGAACGTGGTGGCGACGTGCATCGGAAGGTCCGGAGCGATTGTTCCATCGTACACGATATCTGGTGCTTCCTCGATGCTGGAACGGTTCGGCTCGACATACCGGAACCAGAATCGAAGGAACTCGTCAGCGACGCGGTACCGCGACCGCTTGGACCTCTTCCCGGACGCTGTCACAGGGACTTCCCGATCGATCAGTCGAAGCTGCCGCAACGTCTGCAAATACTTCGATAACGGACCGGCATCGATTCCCGTCGCCCCTGAAATCTCGTTCGGTGTTGTGTGCCCCAGGGCAACCGCTTCGAGAATACTCATATACCGGGCGGGATTCCGGAGCTCGGTTCGGAGCAAGAACTCCGGCTCGTTGTACAGTACTGCTGACGGCGACAGCACCTGCGATCGGACGTTCTCCGCGAGCGATCGCCCGTAATCGAACAGTGTGAGGTACATTGGCGTTCCGCCGGTGATCGCGTAGGACCGAATCGCGTCTGCCGTCTCGTAGTCGATGACCTCACGGGCCTGCCGAAACGAGAACGGCCGCACGTCGAGTTGCCCCGTGCGGCGACCATACAACGGGCTCTCGTGGCCGAGTACCTCTGATTCCATTGTACTCACGCTTGACCCACAGAGAATCAGCATCGAATCGCTTTCCTGGAGTTGTTCGTCGACGAATCCCTGTACGTAGGATGGTACCGAGTCGTTCTCTGCGACGAGGTACGGGAACTCGTCGATGACGACCACAACTGCCTCGGACTGGAGTTTCTCCCCGAGGTAGTCGAAGGCCTCGTCCCACCCGTCGATCCGTGGGGTGCGATCGTCGAAGAACGCTGCAACCTGATCGATGAACTTCTCGCGCTGCCGGTGTTCGGCTTCCTGCGACGCGAGAAAGTAAATATGCGGCCGATCAGTACAGAACTCCTTCAGCAACTCGGTTTTGCCGACACGCCGACGCCCGTAGACGACGAACACGTCCGAACCGGGCGACTCAAACGCGTCTGAAAGCGCAGCAAGCTCCTCTCCCCGGTCATAGAACGTCATACTTTGAATAATGATTACTTCGATAATGACTTATGCGTTTTGGCGCGGCGCTTCAATTATGACAAGGATGCCTCGTAAGGCTGTAGACCGAGATCTTCCACCTTCTCAACGAGCTCACGGGACTTCTCAACGGGACCGAACGTCTCGTCTTGATAGATTTCGCGTAGCTCACGTTCGTACCGACGGGGCCACGGTGCCTCGACCGAGGACACTAGCACTAACCCAGCCCAGAAGATCAAATGACGACCAATGACTAAGACACTCGCTGACGAGTACCCTGAAGCTGCTCCGTACATTCAGCAGGCCGTTGATGAGCACGGCGAAGACTGGGTGTTGGCGCACTACTACGAGCAGCTCTACCCGCTCCGACAAGTGATGGCGATGCCTGAGAAGGACGAGCTCCCGTTTTACGATGAGGACGAGCACGAGATGATGACGGAAGCGGAGCGAGTGGAGATGTACCAGGCGTGGGCGCAGTACCGGGAGAATCTCCGTACCGGAACGAAGCCTGGCGAGTGACTACCCCCCGACGTTTTTCTCAGGCGTAGTCGTTGAGTGACGTATGGATTCAGATCGAACCCGTGGGAGTTTGCTGGGGTTGGCGTGTGGGGATGCGCTTGGTCGCCCGGTCGAGTTCAACTCCGCGTCGGAAATCAGTGCCGAGCACGGACGGCTTGACGAGATGGCTGGGCACGGAACGTGGAACCAGCCCGCGGGGACGATCACGGACGATACTGAGCAGGCGCTGTGCATCGCACGGAGCCTCGTCGAACAGCAGGACTTCGATCCGGCAGACATCGCTGACCGGTTCGTTGCGTGGTACGATAGCGGTCCGTTTGACATCGGTCGGATGACGATGCGGTCACTCAGCCGGCTCAAACACGGCGATGCGTGGGATGAGGCAGGTCAGTACGTCTGGGAGCAAAGCCGAGAAGGGCAAAATGCGGGGAACGGGAGTGTGATGCGGTGCCCGCCGCTCGCTATTCCGTACGCGAGTGGCTGGGATCGGCTCGCCGAGGTGAGTCGGCAGGCCTCGCAGATCACGCACGCGGATCCACGGTGTACAGAGGGCTGTGCGGTTCTGAACCTCACCGTGGCTGGCCTCCTCGAAGATGTGGACACGCCGTTGCAGGATGCCCTCGACTACGTCGGTGCAGACGCGCCTGATGAACTCGTGACGGCGCTCGAACCACTCGCACGTGGCGACTCACCCGGCACGCTGGAGACGTCAGGGTACGTTGTGCATTCGCTGCAGACGGCCCTCCACGATGGCCTCGTCTCGGACAGTGCCGAGGAAGCGATAGTGACGGCCGTGAATCGCGGCGGTGACACGGACACGATTGGCGCGATTGCGGGTGCGGTCGCTGGGGCACGGTTCGGGGCGTCACAGCTTCCGGATCGATGGCTGAATGCCATCGACGAGACCGACGAACTCGAAACGTTGGCCAAGCGACTCGTCGACGTAGCATGATGTACGTCCTGGCGTTCGACCGGGACTGGACGGTGGACGTGAATCCGCATCCACGGCGAGAAGCGGTGCCGCTTGAGTGGGTGCGGTACTGGGCACACGAAGCCGGTCATGAAGTCTGGGCGATCGGGAATCAGGACCTCGTCGAGGAAGCAGACATCCCGGGCACAGTGGAGTCAATTCGGCGGCGTGACGGGCACATCGATGCGCTCGGTGAGCAGGACGAGTACGGGTACTACGAGTGGTGGCCTGAACGTGAAGAACGCCTCCGCATTATCGCGGAATTGTTCCCGGATGCTGAGGGGTACATCGCCGTGGATGATCTCGATTTGGGGCACGTCGATAGCTGGGAGCACTACCACGCGTGGGACTTCGTCGAGTATGTCCGGCGAGGAGAACTCGGGGTTTCAGCACCGCCCTCAACTGATCTGAGTCCGGATGGCGGGTTTGAATCGGGGGACGCAGTTCGAGACGTTCTTGCTGACGGGTACGTGTTTGAGCTCACACACCGGACGGACGGTGAACGGAAGACGCATCTCGTCACGCATTTCGAACCGGATCGTCCGTCGATGACGCCGTTGAAAGGCCCGCCAGCGTTTTGGTTCGAGACTGTTGGGAACGATGAGCGGTTCTCCGTTCGTCTCCCCGAGATTGAGGCGTTGCATCCTGTCCCGTACGAGCGCCTCGCTGACCCGCTAGCGGGGGCGGCGTTCACGGCGGTTCGAAAACAGCTCGAAGATGACGCTGCGTCGGTGGGTGAGGAACTGCTCCGGACGATGCTGTCTGATGCGGCAGCGGACGCGGCGAACGTGGATCGTCGTGAAGCGCTTCGCCTGGCGATGGCTGCAGTGGAGCACTGTGACGATTTTCGAGAGGTCGCCGTCGATGTCACGTTCGACTTACTTGCTGACGAGCCGTCGGCGCTCGATCGAGCGGCGCTCAACGCACTGCATAAAGCTGCGACGGTCAACCCCACGGTGCTGAAAGATCACGTTGGTGGCCTGGCAGCCTACGCGAGTCAGAACTCTATGTACCGGGCAGCCGCGACGCATTGCTTGATGGAGTTGGCGGAAGCTGCCCCGGCGAGTGTTCTCGACGCAGTTCCCGCGTTGGAAGCGGCGGCAACGGCGGAGACGAAGGCAACACAGAGTTATGCGGTGTACGCACTCTCCTGCGTCGCGGAAGCGTATCCTGAAGAGGTGTTCCCCGCGATCGCTGTCTTGATTGAGGCAATGCAGAGTGAGGATGAGACGACGCAGACGAATGCGTTAGCGGCGCTGGGGAAGGTCGCATCGAACTATCCGAACGCTGCTGAACCCATCGTGGACGAGTTAGTGACGGTACTGGACGCTGACGCGAAACGCGTTCGGAATAATGCGGTCGGGCTGCTCGGTGACCTCGCACAGGAACATCCGGCGGTCGTGGTCGAGTATGCTGATCAGATCGCGGCCCAGCTTGCAGACAACAATATTCAGGCACGGGTGAATGCCTCGGTAGCACTTCAGCAAGCAGGTGAGGCAGATCCGGCTGCGATTCGAGCACAACAGGATCGGTTAGAGGCTGCGTTGAAGGATCCGAGTCCGGCAGTCCGGGCGAACGTGTGCTCCTTGATCGGGAACGCGCACGTGAGCGTGCCTATCGAGACGCTCGAAGAAGTGAAAGAGAACGATTCAGATGAGACAGTACGCGACCGAGCGGGATGGGCGATCTCCCGCTTGAGGTGAGACAGAGGTGGATTAAGTCTGAAGTGGTAGTGGTGTCGAGTAGGTGCCTGATTTAGATTCTATGTACGGTGAGCGGCTGAGGGGCCAACTTTCTTTAGAATACCTCTCAACGGATACCTTTATGCAGGCCTCGGATTTAGATTCTATGTGTGCTGAGCGGCTATGGAACCAACAAACGACGAAGAAATTCAACGAAAAAGCCTGTCGACACGTGAGTCACAGGCACTGTCACGGCTCGCCAGCGAGGGCCGACAGATTATCACCATTAGTGACATCGCGGATGTGCTCGATATCCCGCGGAAATCGGCAAAGGACACGGCGTATGCGCTCAAGGAGAAGGGGTGGCTTGAGCGGATTGCCCACGGGAGGTATCTGATTTTGCCACTCGCTGCGGGTGAGAACGCCGTGTACACCGAGCACGAGTTCGTGATCGCGTCCGCTCTCGTAGAGCCGATGTACATTGGGTACTGGAGTGCGCTGAATCATCACGGGCTGACAGAGCAACTGTCTCGGACGGTGTACATTGTGACGACAGAGCGCGCTCAAGAGCGTGACATCCACGGCGTGACGTATCGACCGGTGACCGTCACCGGGCAGAAATTCTTCGGGTATCAACCGACTGCAGTCGGGTCAAATCAGGTGAACATTTCGAGCATCGAGAAGACACTGGTCGACTGTGCCGACCATCCAGAGTTCTGCGGCGGTATCGGTGAGCTTGCGAAGGCAATGCAGAACGCTGTCGACACGCGATGTTCATGGGACTGTGTTGTCGAATACCTGCGACGCGTCGGGAATGGGGCGGCAACGAAACGGATCGTCTACCTTGCCGATCAGTTGGACATCACCCTGCCAGAGTACGAAGACCTCGTCGAGAACTTCACGACCGGATACCCGCTGCTTGATCCGACGAGAGCAGCGACGGGAACCAGAGACAGTACGTACCAGCTCCGTCTGAACACGACTCCCGAATCGGTTTTCCCGGATGGGGACTCATGATTACCGACGCGCAACTACGACGGGTAGCCAGAGAGCTGGGCGTTCGCCTCGGCTACGCGGAGAAAAACTACGTCAATTCGTGGATTCTGTGGGCGATCTACACGAGTTCTTACGGTGACAACCTACTGTTCAAAGGTGGAACCGCGCTCAGCAAGCTGTACTTCCCGGAGACGTGGCGCTACTCGGAAGATCTTGACTTCGGTGTCGAGGGAGAGTATCACGGAACCAAATCGGAGTTGCGAGACACATTGGAAGACGCGGCCAGAGCATCTGGTATCGATTTCGAGGTGACCAAGCACCGCGAGCTGCAGAAAGAAGCGTATCCGACGCATTACGTCGATATCGACATCCAGTACAACGCTGTGCTCGGTCACAAGAACACGACGAGTCTGGACGTGATGATCGACGAATACGTTGCGTTCGCTTCGGTAAGCCATCGCCACAGCTACGAGGATGTCCCTGGATTCGAGGTGACCGCGTACAGTCTGGAGGAGATCTTCGCGGAGAAGTTGCGGGCGCTCTATCAGCGGTCACAGGCTCGTGATTACTACGACCTGTATCGAATGATTACGGAAGCCGACATCGACGATTCGGTGATCCTTCCGGCATTTTCGCGGAAGTGTGAGCACGACGGTCTGGACATTGATCTTCGGGACGGGCTTCCCGGAGAGAAACGAGATGAGATCCGTGACGGCTGGCAGAATACGCTTCCTGATTTGGTTGCTGACCTCCCAGAGTTCGACCAGGTCTACGAAGCACTCGACGACTATGTCGATTCGCTATAGTAGCGTTTGGAAGTCTTTACTCACGGACGGGGGGAGCGTCCCCGTCCGGCGTGTGTCATCGGTTCCAAACGCTACTATAGTAGACGAATAAATGCCTGCGTGATACGCGCTATTCGTCCGTGTCAGCCTACGGTTCGAACGTTCTGACCCGGTCAATACGTAGCACCAAGGATGGTGAGATCCCGTTCTAGGTGGGGTTCGATTTTGGGACTCCGACAGTCGAGATCAAGTTGTTCGTGTTGCCAGTGTCGACCGTCCTTCCCGTTCCAGACGCCGTAGACGCTCACTTTTGGAAGCCGGATGACGCCGAACAGGATGGCGAGGTAATAGAGGAGTTCGGCTGCTTGCGTCCATGAGTCTGTGGCTTTCCGTGGGATGTCGATCGGGTAGTCGATGTGCTGTGCCGGGACGCCAGCGTCGATGCTTCGCTCAACGAACCCGTGATCGTTGCCGAGTAACACCGCTTGCTTCCTGCTGTTTTGGTTGTACTCCTTGTAGGCGGTGACAATAGCTTCATCTCCGGTATCACACTCGATGATGTCGGCTGTCCGGTTGGTTCGGAGACGGCGGTATTCGTACAGGCCGAGGAATCCTTCGCGGTTCGCGCCAGCTGGCTGGTTATCTAGGCGAGCGAATTCCTCACCGAACGCCTTCGTCAACTCGTGCGTGTTGTATTGTTTGAAGTGCCAGTCTAATTCTTCTTTGACACCCGTGGCGAGCGCGTACCCGTTGGTTGGTCGTCGATCACGGTCGTCAGTAGCTCCTGTTTCACTGTCGATCCCGAGGACTTCTGGGAGTCGCCACGCGATGATGTTCGCGTCTACACCGAGCACGACAGGGTCGTGACCGGCTTCGAGATCAGCGTAGCCGTGGCGCTGGATGAACTCCTTGACAGCGTCGTGGTTGTTGAGTGGGACGTGGCCGCTGGCGATCATCGTCCGGGTGTACGTCTCGGCGTCTGGGAGATCGTTGTCGGCAGGTTCTCCGTGCTTGGCAGGAATCGCTTCACGGTTGTCCTGGTACGTCATCGTTCCCTGCGTGAACCGGACTGTTGCTTGCCCATCGTTCTCCAGAGTGATTTGGACGAGTTCGCCGATGCCCTCGCAGGGATGTTTAACGGCGATTGATTCGACGCCCTGATGGTAGAGGGCGTTAAGAAGGACGAACTCGACCGCGACGGGTCGGTGTCGCCCCGGAGCGGCGGTATCCGGTGTGGTCACCCCTCCGTCTCCTCGTCCGCGTCGAGCCCCTCGGCCCGGAGTTCCCGGTCGCGGTCGGTCTCGACGGCGAGCTCCGGCACCGCTTGCGGTCGGCCGTCGGCATCGACGGCGACGAAGACGAAGCAGGACTCGCTCGTCCGCTCGCGCTCGCCGGTCCGGGGCTCCTGGCGGTCGACCCGGAGCCGGACTCTGACGCTCGATCGCCCGGCGTCGTACACCCACGACTCGACGACGGCCACGTCGCCGCGAGGGATGGATCGCTCGAAGTTCAGGCTCTCGACGCGGGCGGTGACGCAGGTCTCGCCCGCGAACCGCATCGCCGACATCGCGCCGATCTCGTCCATGAGCATCATCACGATGCCGCCGTGGGCCGTATCGAGGTTGTTCGTCTGGTTGGGCTGTATCCGCTCCCGATTCTCGATGTACGTCTCGGTGGGGGTCGTCACGGCACCGGGTCGGGGGCGGCCCGCCGAAAAACTACCGCGGGTCGACCGGAGCGCGTAGTCACTCCGGGGACGAACGGAGCGAGCGAGCGACCGGACCGACGTGGTCGTCGTCCGCGAGCGCGTCGAGGACCGCCTCATGCTCGTCGGCCAGCGAGTAGACCGGTCGACCCTTGCCGACCGGTGACTGGTCGCCGACGTTCTCGCGGAGCAGTCCCTCGGCTTCGAGCGCCGTGAGCGCCCTGATGATCCCCTGGCGGGTGATCCCGCCGCCGAACGGGTCCCCGTCGAGCTCCCCGGCGTGGGCCTCACAGAACTCGCGCACGTCGAACGACCGGGCCGCCGACTCCTCCCGGCCGTCGAGGTCGGCGACGGCCAGTAACACGAACCGCTGTAGCGGCGTCGTCGACTCCAGAGCCTGCATGCCCGGCCGTCGGTATCCCTCCGGCATCAATCTGCCGACGTCCGGACCAGACCCCGCAGGTCGCGTAGCGTCGAGAGCTCGTGGGTCGGCGCGACCGACAGCTCGTAGTCCGCTCGGTGGTCACGCCGGAGGAACGCCGAGTCGACGCCCGCCGCGTGGGCCGCGCGGAGGTCGGACTCGCTGTCACCCACCATCAGCGTCCGCCCGGGGTCGGCGTCGATGGCCGTCATCGCCAGGTCGAGGTAGTGCGTCCCGGGCTTCTTGCGCTCGACGCCGGCCATCGAGTGCTCGCGCCCGAAGTACGCGTCGAACGCCTCCCGCAGGTCGAGGTGGTCGAGCAGGAACTCGATCGTCTCGTGCTGGTTCGAGGAGACGATCGCCGTCCGCGCGTCGAGCGACCGGACGACGCCGAGGTCGTCGTACGGCCGCGTGCGGCCCGCACGGACCTCCTCGCGCTGTGCGAGCGACGCCTCGCGGTCGCGCCGCCGCCAGAAGGCGTCCGGGTCGAGCCCGTGACGCTCGCAGATCTCGCGGACTCGCTCGGGGTCCGCCGCACCGGAGACGGCCGCGACGTCGGCCGGCTCGGGGTCGATCCCCAGCCCCTCGAACGCCCGCCTGGCCGCCTCGCGGAACACCGGGAGCGAAGGCACCGTCACGAGGACGCCGTCGTTGTCGAAGACCACCGCGTCGTACACACGATTACCCGCGAGCGGGGTCGACTTGAACCTGCGGTCCCGCCCCGGCGGGCCGGCGTCGTTCCACGTGCCCCGTTCGGAACCCGACCGCTTACGTCGGTCCTCCGCGAGTCCCGTCCATGACCCGACCACTCGACGGGGTGTCGGTCCTCGAACTGACGACGATGATCGCCGGGCCGTACGCGGGACAGATGCTCGGCGATCTCGGGGCGGACGTGGTGAAGATCGAACGGCCGGGGGAGGGGGAACTCGCCCGCGGGCTCGACCCCCGGGTCGGCGATGAGAGCTTCTACTACCTCACCGCCAACCGGAACAAGCGGGGGCTCGCGCTCGACGTCACCGGTCCCGACGGGAGGGAGGTGTTCCTCGATCTGGCGGAGTCGGCCGACGTCGTCCTGATGAACTTCCCACCGACGTTCGCAGAGCGGTACGGCATCGACCACGAGACGGTCCGCGAGCGCAACCCCGAACTCGTCTACTGCTCGATCTCCGCGTACGGGGCGACCGGCCCCTACCGCGAGGACGCCGGCATCGACACCACCGTGCAGGCACTCAGCGGCGCGATGTCGATGACCCGCACGGGGGAGACACCACCGATGCGGACCGGTATCCCGATGAACGACGTGTTCGCCTCGCTCTACGCCGTCCAGGGGATACTGACGGCGCTGTACGACCGCCGGGACTCCGGCGAGGGCGACTTCGTCGACGTGGCGCTCCTCGATGCGGGGGTCGCCGGGCTCACGACGCGGGCGACGTACAGCTTCGCCACCGGCGAGCCCTACCCCCCGTTCGGCCGCCGACACAACTACTTCGCCCCCGAGGGGGTCTACGAGGTCGCCGACGGCGACGTTCAACTATCCGTGATAACCGACCGTCACTGGCGGCGGTTCTGTGAGGCCATCGACGAACCCGAACTCGCCGCCGACGAGCGTTTCGAGGAGGTCAACCGCCGGGTGTCGAACCAGGAGGCGCTCGACGAGCAGCTGGTCGATCTGCTTGCCGACTGGGAGGTCGACGAGCTCGTCGCCGCGCTCCGCGAGGCCGGCGTCCCCGCGGGACGGGTCAACGACACTCTCTCGGTGTGGGAGCACCCGCAGGTGCGGGCGCGGGAGATGCGCCGGACGATGGAGCACCCCGACGCCGGCGAGGTCGACACGCTCGGCTTCCCCGTCAAGTACGACCGCCTCGAACCGGGGATCGACCGCCACCCGCCGCGGCTCGGCGAGCACACCGAGGAGGTACTCGAAGCTCGGGGTTACAGCGCCGCGGAGATCGACGAACTCCGGGAGCGGGGGTCGATACGGGTGGATGGGACGGAGCAGGGCGACGACCGGTCGGGGTAGCATCCGGGCCGAGGCGTCCACCGGACGGCCCGGGAGCGACGGGCCTACCGGTCGGGCGAGCGCCCCCAGATGAACCCGGTGATGCTCTCCTTCTCGAAGTGGCAGTTGACCGCCCCGCCGGCCGCGGCCGCACAGAGCATCGCCCCGAGACCGTAGAGGGTCACCGTCTCGACTACGTAGTCGGGCGAGCCGGCCACGTTCCACCGCTCGGGATACGTACCGAAGAAGAGGACGACCGCGGCCGAGCAGAGCACCGCTCCGGCCAGCGAGACGTAGGAGTTCCGTCCGACGTCCGGGAGGGCGACCACCAGCCCGTAGAGCAGCGCTGGCAGGCCGAACCCCGCGAGGACCCCGGCGAACCGACGGTAGGTCCAGTAGTTCTCGGAGGCGTATCCGAGCGACTCGCCGGCGAGGAACAGCCCGTACCCCCCGAGGAACGCGAGGATACCGAACAGCGCCAGCGCCTGTCCGATCCGTGCGTTCCGGTAGGTGGCCGAGCGGATCGTCCCGACGAGGTCGCGATAGCAGTCGATGAGTATCTCGGCGTGGCGCTCAAAAGACATTACAAATAGATAGGTTTCGGCTTACATAATGATTTCCCACGGGGGGTCGTGCTCTCGGCGAGGCTCGCGGGCGGCGACGGACCGCCGAGACGGCGGGGTCGAGGGGCGTTCCGTCGGCGTGACGAGCCGAGGTCCCGATCAGTTCTCCCTGAGGAGCACGTCGTCGCCGTGTCGCTCGCGGAGCCGTCTGAGCTCCTCGCGGGACTCCAGTACCCGCGGGGTCGGTTCGGCGTACGCGTCGGCGAACAGGTCCTCGGGGTCGGCGTCGGGGCCGGACTCGGCGGCGTCGACGGCCTCGGCCACCCGCTCGCGGGCGAGTTCGCCCGCCGCCTCCACGCCCTCGTCGTCGAGGACACCCCGCTCCCGGAGGTAGGCCTCGAACCGGTCGAGGGGATCGCGCTCGCGCCACTCCTCGACCTCCTCCTCCTCGCGGTAGGCGTCGGGGTCGTCGGCGGTGGTGTGCGCGCCGAAGCGGTACTCGACGGTCTCCAGCAGCGTGGGTCGCGGTCGCTCCCCGTCCGGGGAACGGGCCTTCTCGGCGGCCGCCGACATCGCGGCGTACGACGCGAGCGGATCCATTCCGTCGACCTGGATCCCGTCGAAGCCGTATGCGTGGGCCTTCTCCGCGATGGTCTCGCTCGCCGTCTGCCGTTCTCGGGGGACGGAGATCGCCCACCCGTTGTTGTGACAGACGAAGACCGCGGGGACGTCGAACACGCCCGCGAAGTTCAGGCCCTCGTGGAAGTCGCCCTCGGAGGTCGCCCCGTCGCCGAAGTGACAGACGGAGATCGCCTCGTCGCCCTTGAGCTTCTGTGCCCACGCGAGGCCGGTCGCGTGGGGGATGTGCCCCGCGATGGAGATGTTGAGCGGGAAGACGTTCACCTCAGCGAGCGCCTCGTTCCCGGACTCGTGGCCCGCCCAGTACCGGATGTACTCGTGGGGGAACCCGCGGGCGATCACCGAACCGTGCTCGCGGTACTGGTAGGAGATCCAGTCCTCGGGCGAGAGGGCGTAGGTCGTGCCGATCTGCGAGCCCTCCTGTCCCGCCGACGGCGAGTAAGTCCCCATACGGCCCTGTCGCTGGAGGCTCACCATCCGCTCGTCGAAGTGCCGCGTCGTGCGCATGTCCCGATAGATCCCCAGCAGCGTCTCCTCGGACAGGTCCGGTTCGAGGTCTGGCGCGACCACCTGGCCGTCGCTGTCGAGCACCCGGACCGTATCGCCCGGGGCACGGTCGAAGAGGGAAGCGTCCATGTCCGGGTTGGCACGCCCCGCCCATATCAATCCGCCCGTCCCGGAGGCGATAGAACGGGGTCGAACCCGGCGGCCGGCACGTCGGTCACGGGGTCGCCCACCGCCCGGTCCCGTCTCGCCGGTACCGTCGGACCCCTCCGAGCGTGTCACCCGCGGCGTGCTACAGGGCGAGACCGAGTACGACGGGTGGTGGGAACGGGTCCGCGGGATCGGTCGGAGTCGTGGAGGCTCGCGGGCTCAGTCGGGGTCTGCCAGCTCGTCGCCCGAGAGGACGGTGAAATCGCCGTTCCCGCACTCGCAGTTCCCGTCCGTGCCGAGCGCTCGCCACTCGCCGTCCCTCCTGTAGAGCGGGTACGTGGCCGCGCATTCGGTACACTGTCCGAGCGCCTCCGCCTGTGAAGCCATCGGTCGAGGGAGGCTCGACGAGGGGATATCCGTATCGTGAGCAGTGCGCACAGTGCTCACCCGCCCGAGGCTCTCACGTGGTCCCGCTACGCGCCGGAGGGTCCGGCGTTACCAGTCGTACTCCGTGTTCAGGACCATCTCGACCTCGTCGGGCGAGAACTCGGCGCGAACCGCGTCCACGAGTGGCTCGGCTCCGACCACGACACGACCCTCCGAGACGGCCGCCCAGTCCGAGGCCCCGTCGGCCACCGTCTTCAGCACGCCGCCGGCCTCCCGGACGAGGACGACACCCGCAGCCATGTCCCACGGCGCGAGCGCGGTGAGCACGCCCACGTCGGACCAGCCCGACGCCACCCAGCTCTCGGTCATCACCGCGCTCCCGACCTGCTGTGCGCCCTCGGTCAGCCGCGCGACCGCCGGGTAGATCCGTTCCCGACCCTTCCCGGTCACGATGGGGTACGACCGACCCAGATCCCGCTCGTCGGACACCGACAGCCGCTCGGCCCCGCGGTACGCGCCACGCCCCGCGACCGCGTAGAATAGGTAGTCCAGTTCCGGCATGTACCACACCCCGACCGTCGGCTCGTCGGCCTCCACCAGCGCGACGGCACACCCATACAGCGGCTGTTGGTACGAGAAGTTCCGCGTGCCGTCGATCGGATCGACGACCCAGTAGGTGTCCTCGCCCTCGATGTCACCGCCGTACTCCTCCCCGAAGACCGGGTTATCGGAGCCGTCCCGGAGGTGCTCGCGGACGATGGATTCGGCCTCCCGGTCGGCCGCAGTCACGATCGAGTCGTTCCCCTTCCGCTCGCTCGGCGTCGTCGTCTTGACCGATGCGGCCCGCTCCCCGGCCTCCTTCGCGGCGCGAACCGCCAGTTCGAGGCGGGAGTCGGATATCTGAAGGTCGCTCATACCCCGGAGAGCTCCAGATACGCCAAAGTCCTTCCCGTTGCGGTGGGTCGTCGGGCTCCGCCCGCGGTGGCCGCCCCGGGGAGTCAAAGCACGTCGAGCACCCGGGCCAGGGATCGGAGAGTCCGTCCCCTGCTCGGTGCGCCCTCGATTCGACACCGCCTCCGATCCATCACCGGGCGAGGACCTCGACGCGGACCGTCGATCGTCGACCTCGGCCGCTCGTTCGTCACGTGTGTCGGACGATGTGGACGTCGTAGCCGGGATCCTCCGAGACCGGTGAGCCGACGCTGGTGATGGGCGTCGAGACGCGCCCCGCGTTCTCCGAGCCGACGAACACGATCGAGGCGTCGATCTCGTGGGCGACCTGACGGATGGTCCGGGCGACGTCGAGCGGGGTCGCCGCCATCTCGCCGGCGTCGGTCGGCGTCTCGCGGCGGAACGTGGCGTCGGGTGCCACCTCCCTGACGCTCGCCTCGAGCCGTTCGGCGATCGCGTCCGGGTCGTACGGCTCGTCCCCGTCGATCCAGCCGCGCCCGCGGGCGAACCGCTCGTCGTCGGTGACGACCGAGAGGACGACCAGCGGCTCGTCGGTCAGTTCGGCGAACTCGGTCGCCCGGCGCAGCGCCGCCGTCGCCAGCTCGGATCCGTCGAACGGGACCAGTATGACCATGCGGCCCGTACGTCGTCCGGGCGTATAGTTCCCGCCGCCGGGGACCTCGAACCCCCCACGCTGATGTGCCGTCCGTCCGGTTTCCGCGGCATGACTGCCGAGCCGATACCGACGGACGCCTACTACGACCTGACCCGGGTGACGGAGGTGGCCGTCTCCCCGGACGGCGATCGGGTCGCGTTCGTGGCCACCGACGCCGACCCCGAGGAGGAGAGCCACCGGACGTCGCTGTTCGTCGTCCCGGCCGACGGCTCGCGCGAACCGCACCGGCTCACTCGTGCATCCGATGGGGGTTCGCCGACGTGGAGTCCCGACGGATCACGGCTCGCGTTCACCGCCGCCCGCGAGGAGGACCTCGAACTCGCCGTCGAGCGAGGTGCCGAGACGGCGGACGACGAGAGCGACGAGGGCCCCATCGGCGAGGGGCCCCGCTCGCACGTCTGGGTCTTCGACCTCGAACTCGGCGGGGACGCCAGACTGGTCACCACCGACGAGTCGTTCCCGGAGGGGGTGAGCGGGTTCGACTGGGGGCCGGCGGGCGACCGTCTCGTCGTGGCCGCGCGCGACCCCACGGACGAACAGCGCGAGTACCTCCGCTCGCGACGGGAGGAGGACGGCCCCGTGGTGACCGAACGGCTCCAGCACAAGGGCGACGGCACGGGCTGGCTCGACGACGTCACCACCTACCTGTTCGTCGTCGACGCCGTGACCCGGGAGGCCCGCCGGCTCGACGACGCCTACGGCGGCGGGGCCCTGGAGTTCATGACCGGCCTCGACCCGGCGTGGGGCACCGACCGCATCGCCTTCCTCTCGAACCGGACCGAGGAGCCGGACGACTCCGGTGCGATGGACGTCTACACGATCCGCCCGGACGGCACCGGGCTGGAGCGCCGGACGGAGGGGGACGTGACGGCGATGAGCCTCGCGTGGGACGACGCGGGGGATCGGCTGGCGTTCACGGCGGGCGATCCGGAGGACTGGACGCGACCGGTCGAGGTGTACCTCCTCGAGGACGTCGAGGTACGGTCGCGGAGTGGATCGCTCGACCACACGGTCGCGCACTTCGGGGAGCCGGTCTGGACCGACGACGGCGATCTCGTGGGGCTGTTCGCCGACGAGGCTCGACACCGGCCCGCGAAGCTCTCGGGCGAATCCCCCGAGTTCCTCGCGGACCTCGGGCCGTACCACACCGTCGCGAGGCTCGACGCCGACGGCGGGACGACGGCGCTCCTCGTGACCCACCCGAGCGAGGGGACGGACGTCCGTACCGTCCCCACCGAGCGGCTGCTGTCCGCTTCGAACGACGAGTCGCTTCGGGAGGCGACGACGCGGCTGAGCGAGACGAACGCCGACCTCCTCGCCGAGTACCCGATGCCCGAGGCCCGGCGGGTTACCTTCGAGTCCGACGGGCGCGAACTCGACGCCGTCGCCTACCTCCCCGCGGGGTTCGAGGCGGACGACGACCCGCGGCCGTTGATCGTCTCGATCCACGGCGGCCCGGTCTCCTACGACCTCCCGGAGTTCCGCTTCGAGTACGCGATGTGGGCCTCGCGGGGGTACGTCGTGATCTGTCCGAACTACCGCGGCGGGGCCTCCTACGGCTACGAGTTCGCCCGCACGCTCCGCGGGAAGTGGGGAACCGTCGAGGTCGACGACGTCGTCGCGTGCGCGGAGTCGATCCACGAGCGGGGGTGGGCCGACCCCGACCGCGTGTTCGGCCGCGGTATCTCCTACGGCGGCATCGCACAGGGCCACATCGTCGCACGGACGGACCTGTTCACCGCTGCCGCCCCCGAGCACGGCATCTACG
Organism: Salinirubellus litoreus; assembly: GCF_037335815.1. NCBI lineage: Archaea > Methanobacteriati > Methanobacteriota > Halobacteria > Halobacteriales > Natronomonadaceae > Salinirubellus > Salinirubellus litoreus. Next base: position 4,007,499 of record NZ_CP147841.1, read on the forward strand.
ATCTCAGATCCGAGTTCGGGACGAGCGACTCACACACGCACGTCGAATCGGAGTTCGGCCTCCCCTGGGAGGACCCCGAGGCGTTCGCGGCGGGTTCCTCGATCACCGACGTGGACCAGATCGAGACGCCGTTGCTGATCATGGCCGGTAGCGAGGACTGGCGCTGTCCACCCTCCCAGTCCGAACAGCTCTACGTCAGCGTCAGAAAGCGAGGGGTCCCGGCGAAGCTGGTGATGTACGACGACCACCACGACGTCAGCGCCCCCGACCGCGCGGTCCACCGGTTCGACCAGCTCGTCGACTGGTACGAGCGCCACGACCCGGCACGCGAGGGCGACGACGACGACTGAGACGGAGCGTCGTAACGATTTACCGGTGATCACTCGAGCGAGGTGCGTGATCGACGGTGAAAGAATACAGCGGCTCTGTTGAAATCCTCAATCGATGACGTGTTCTCGGGGCCGTGCTGCATATAGCGCGCGAGTCGGTCACGCGATCGGAGGCGGGTATTCACAGCTATGGATGATCCCGGATTAGGCCTTCGGACATCACGTATTCTCAAACGTGTACATTGGTGTATTGATAATTATGACGGATTAATGTAAATAGATTTATTAGTATTCCTCACATGAATATGCGTGCCCATACGGGCAGGATCAGTATGATAACTAAAAACAAACCCAAGCTAACGAGGCGGAAAGTTCTACGAGCGGGCGCAGTTACGGGAGCCCTGATGACGATACCCGCAAGTGCGACTGCCAGTCAATCCCAACCCTACACTGATATCCAAGGGAATCCAGGTCCGGGCGAGGTTACGCTCACGTTCATCAACAACACCAACTTTCCGTATGCGTTTGATCACCGTGCAGACGGTGAAAGCCCTGCGGGGACGTTCCCGTTCAGCGACGACACTATTGGCCAAGGGCCCTGCGAAGGGCGCAAGTGGGGCCCCTACTACAACATAACTAACGTCGGTCCGAACTCCACGGAGCAGGTGACGGTAGAAGCCGCGCACAAAGTCGAGGCGCAAGCAGTCCTCGGGCCGGAGCAGAACTATTACACCTGCTGGAAAACGTTCTATCCCGAGCAACCCGATAGTAAGAACGACTGCAAGCGTGGCGGCTGGAAAGACTATCATTTCAAGAACCAGGGACAGTGTATCAGGTACGTCAACACGGGTAAGGACAGCCGGTAGCGTCGTCAGAACCGGTGCACCAGCCCATCGCCGGGTGCAACACTCCCGGACCAGATTATTTTGCGGTTTCCGACACACATGATCTCTTATTTACGTGAGACGAAGGCCGAACACCTCTCGACTATGAAACGTGACAGGGAGTTCCAGTTGAGACGATTATGACCGGGACCATGGCACTGTACTGCATTTATGCTCTGTATGCAGCATTCACCGCCTGACAGCTCCTTGGTAGTTCAATCAAGCGCCGCTGCATAGAGGACATGAATGGGTCATCAGTTTGGCCCGCGATTTTCACCGATTTGAATCGGTCAGGACAGTTTGTTCAGGGACCGTATCCAAGCAGGCCGAGAATGACAAGCGCGATACCGCTCAGAATCACAAAGAATGCGGTCATAGCAGCGTACGCGTGTTGTTCCTGTTTCGCCGTTTCAGGGTCTGATTCCCACTGGTTCGCACTTGGATAGTTGCGGATTGACAGTGGGCGGGCCAGTGCGTATCCTCCAACGAAGACACACAGAACGCCTGTCGCCTCTGTAAGTACCATACGCTTTCCGTGCAACCCAACCAGAACAGTGCATACTAAACCTTCTGCCGCTCGCCCATGGGACTCCACAATACGCACATTTCCACACGGATGTTTCGCTGATGGAGGTGCGAAATAAATTCCGCCTGCTTGCTGGATACACCCTCTGTATATTGCACGCCGTACGTATCACATTCTGTGGATTTCAACAGATCCACTACGACAGTCCGTACGAGCGTTCGGCCCTCAGGTGAGGAGGACGACGACGTTCCAGGCGGTGACGAACACGCCGGTGGCGGCGACCCCCATCGGGATCGCCACCCGGGCCGGCCAGCCGAGCAGTCGCCACGCGAGGTAGAACGTCCCGAGCGAGGTGAGCTTCAGCACGACCAGGACGGGGAGGCCGAACTCGCCCACCAGCCCGGCCGCGACCGGTCCCGCTTCGGCCCCCCGTCCCGTCGACAGTCCGACGAGCGTCGTGAGGAGGTCGCCGAGCCCGTAGCCGAGCAGGACGACGGTCCAGAGGCCGCGCTCGCGGCGGGCGAGCCAGGCGAACCCCGCCTCGTACCGGTCCAGTACGGACATCAGGGCTCCGAGGGTGGGGGACCGTCCGCTGGAGGGCTCGGGCGTGCCGCGAGGGGACCGTCGTCTGCCATCGGTTCAGGCCGGGACGAGCACCACGCTCGTCGCCGCCGCGAGGACCAGCACGATCACGAGAATAGTGAGGAACTCCACGATCTCCCGCCGATCCCCGAGTCCGAACGTGGGGGCGAACGGCTCCTCGGCGTCCGATTCGGCCTCGACGGCGACCCCGCGTTCGACGCTATCCATATCGACGGATACCGGCGGTGCCCGTATAAACTTCGACCGACGATCAGTTTCTGTGTTCGTCGCGGGCGCGAGCGAGAAGGACTTACCCCTCCGTCCCCAGGATCCCCCTGTGGAAGACGAAAGCGACGGGAGTCCAGGCCGGGACGCCCCCGTCGGGCGTGACGAGGAGCCGGTCGGTTCGGAGGAGGACACGTTCGTTTCCCTCCGTGCCGGACCGACGCGGCTCGTTCCCGTGCGAAGCAGGGCCGCCAGGCGCGAACTCCGCGAGGGCGACCGGCGGCTCCTCCACTGTCTCGCCTGCGGCCGACAGGTCGTCGCCCGACGCCACGGCGGCACCTGCCTGCTCTGTGGCTCCGAAGCGGTGATCGTCGAGACGGTGTGACGCCGGTCGAGGCGGCGTCGCTCGCGTGTCGGGGCGACCACCGACCGCGCCCCCGATCGGGCGGTCGGTTAGTCCCGCTTGATCCCCGGGTTCGTCACCGCGCCCTCGGCGGGCGAGTCGAACGCCGCGCCGTACTTGGCGAGGACGCCCGAGGTGTAGTTCGGTTCCGGCGGTTCCCAGTCCCCGAGGCGCTCCTCGAGTTCCGCATCGGAGAGATCGACCGAGACGCTCCGCTCCGGAACGTCGACGGTGATCGTGTCGCCGTCCTCGACGGCGGCGATGGGACCGCCGACGAACGCCTCGGGGGCGACGTGGCCGATCATCGGTCCCCGGGTGGCCCCCGAGAATCGACCGTCGGTGATGAGTGCGACGTCGTCCTCGTGGCCCGCGCCGACCACCGCGGCGGTGACCCCGAGCATCTCGCGCATCCCCGGGCCGCCCTGGGGGCCCTCGTTTCGGATCACGATGACGTCACCCGACTCGATCTCCCCCTCCTGGACGTACCGCATGGCGTCCTCCTCGACCTCGAACACCCTCGCCGGGCCCTCGTGGTGGAACTTGTCGTCTCCCGTGACTTTGAGGACTGCGCCGTCCGGCGCGAGGTTCCCGCGGAGCACCTTGATCGCCCCCTCCTCGTGGATGGGGTCCTCGACCGGTCGGACGAGGTCGGGGTCGATCGTCTCGTCGTCGGGCAGGTCGAGCGTCCCGAGCTCCTCGGCGATCGTCCGCCCGGTGACGGTCATCGCGTCCCCGTGGATCAGCCCCGCCTCCAGGAGCCGCCGGAGCACGACCGGCACGCCCCCGCTCTCGTGGAGGTCGTTCATCACGTGCGAGCCGCCGGGCTGGAGGTTCGCCAGCTTCGGCGTCCGCCGGGTGATCCGGTCGAAGTCGTCGAGTTCGAGATCGACGCCCGCCTCGCGGGCCATCGCGAGGAGGTGGAGCACGCCGTTGGTCGAGCCCCCGAGCGCGACCTGCATCGTGATCGCGTTCTCGAACGATTCGCGCGTGAGGATGTCGGAGGGCTTGCGGTCGTTCTCCACACAGTCGAGGACGAGTTCGCCCGCCTCGCGGGCCACGTCGTAGCGCTCCTCGTCCTCGGCCGGTGCCGACGCGCTCCCGAGCGGCGCGAGCCCGATCGTCTCGGAGATGCTCGCCATCGTGTTGGCGGTGAACATCCCGCCACACGAACCCGCACCGGGACACGCGTTGCGCTCCATCTCGCCCAGTTCCGCCTCGCTCATGTCGCCCGAGGCGACCGCCCCGACGCCCTCGATGACCTGCTGGCCCGTGATCTCCCGGCCCTCGTGCTCGCCGGGCATGATCGAGCCGCCGTAGAGGAACACGCTCGGGAGGTCCGTGCGGATCGCGGCCATCATCATTCCGGGGAGGTTCTTGTCACATCCGGCGACGGTGACGAGCGCGTCCATGCGCTCGCCGAACGAAACGAGTTCCACGGAGTCGGCGATCACCTCCCTGGAGATGAGCGAGGCCTTCATCCCCTCGGTCCCCATCGAGATCGCGTCGGAGATCGTCACGGTGCCGAACTCGATCGGCATCCCGCCCGCGGTTTCGATACCTTCGATGGCACTCGCGGCCACGTCGTCGAGGTGGACGTTACACGGGGTGATGTCCGCCGCCGGGTTCGGGACCCCAACCATCGGCGAGGCGAGGTCCTCGTCGTCGAACCCCATCGCCCGGAACATCGCTCTGTGTGGAGCGCGCTCGTACCCCTCGGTCACCTCCCGCGAGCGCAGTCCCTCCGCCTTCTCGGGTTTGCCGATGCCGCCCTGCTCGTCGCGTTCCTCCGACCGCTCCTGCTGCTGGCTCATGCGCGGGGGTCCGCCCCCGGTGGCTTAAGTTTCCGGGCGCACCGGGCCGTTCTACTCGGGGGGAGCGTCCCACTCCTCGCCGTTGTCCTGCGGCTCGTAGCCGATCGTCTCGCGGGCGTGTTCGAGGTCGTCGAGCCACCGGCGGTCGTTCGCGCTGACGCCGTAGAAGTGGTCCCACTCGACGCTCTCGTCCCGCAGACAGCACTCGACGAACTGCGCCAGGTCGCGCCGGGACTGCCAGAGCCCCTTCATTCGGGCGACCTGCTCCTCGTACGCCTCGCTCCCGCGCTCCCAGTCCCCGCGGTCGACGCCGCGCTCGGCGTCGCCGTACGGGTGATCGTACTCCGGTTCGCGGACCGCGCCGATGCGCAGGCCGTAGAACCGGACGCCGTGGGCCTCCGCGAGCAGCCGACCGAGATCCTCGCCGTAGCTCTTGGTCAGCCCGTACCGCGAGTCCGGGCGGTGGGGCTCGTCGTGACCCGCACGGATCCCCTCGTCGTGGTAGACTTCGGGGGCGTTGCGCACCTCGACCATCCCGACGGCGTGGTTCGAGGAGGCGAAGAGCACGCTGTCGAGCCCCGCGTCGCGGGCGGCCTCGTAGACGTTGTGGAGGCCCTCCAGGTTCTCCGCCAGCGGCCCGGTCCACGCGATCTCGCGGTCGCCGGGACCGCCGAGCTCCGCCGTCCGTCCCAGGTGGATCACGGCGTCCTGGCCCTCGAAGTGCGGGCGTATATCGTCGTAGTCGCGCATGTCGGCGACGACCGACTCGCCGCCGTCGGGCGCGGGCCCCTCCTCGACGTCGAGCAGCGTGAAGTCGTACTCCTCCCCGTCGAGGTGCTCGGTTATCGCCGTTCCGACCCTGCCGTGTGCCCCGGTGATGAGAACGTCCATCGGCGTGTCATCCGGTGCCACCCGTTTAGTTCCGTCGCCCGGGGACCTCGGTCCCGCAGGAACCTTTTTGCGGACCCCCCGTCACGCGGTGGCATGCAACTCGGCGTCGGCCTGCCGTCGTTCTCGAGCGAGTCGCACGCGCTCCCGCCCCACCGGTTCGAGGGCTACGTACAGATGGCCGAGGAGTTCGGGTTCGCGGGCGCGTGGCTGATCGAACACCTGACCGAATCGCCGACCTACGCCTCCTCGCTGCTCGACCCGCTCTCGACGCTCTCGTACGTCGCGGGGGCGACCGACTCGCTCCCCATAGGAACCTCGGTCCTGCTCCTCCCGCTCCGGGATCCGGTGCTGGTGGCCAAGCGCGCGGCGACGATCCAGCACCTCGCGGGCCGCCGGCTCACCCTCGGGCTCGGGACGGGCTACGTCGAGGCGGAGTTCGACGCCGTCGGCGTCCCGATGGAGGAACGTTCGGCGCGCTACCTCGAGGGGATCGAACTGCTCCACCGCCTGTTCCACGAGGAGGTCGTGACGTTCGACGGGAAGTTCTACGCCGTCGAGGAATTCCGCCTCGAACCGAGCCTCGGCCGCCCACCGCGGATCCTCGCGGGCGGTGGCGGGCACGACACCGACGAGGGGCGACGGATCTACCGGAGCGTGAAGTCCCGACTCGACTACGCCGACGGCTGGATCGCCGCGCCGGGTCCGATGGACGCGGTTCGGGGGGACTGGGCCTCGTTCGCCGACTACCTCGAGTCGACGGGGCGCGATCCCGAGGCCGCGGAGAAGGTCGCCCTGCAGTACCTCCACCTCGTCCCCGGTGAGGACGGAGCGGTCGCCCGCCAGCAGCGCAACGCCTACCGCGAGATGGTCGGCCCGGCCCGCTCGGCCGAGTACGCGATGGAAAACTGGCTGTCGGGGACCGTCGATGAGGTCCGCGAGCACCTCGCGGCCTACGAGCGCGAGGGGTTCGACGAGGTGATCCTCTACCCGGTCACGCCCGACCCCGCGGCCGCCGAGCGCCAGCTCCGGCGCTACCGTGACCTGCTGCTCCCGGCGTTCGGCTGATGCGGGCGGCCGACGGCCCCACCGGACTCTCCGGGCTCAGTCCCGGTGGGTGACCCCGTAGGTCACCTCGGAGGAGGCGACGCGCCACTCCCCGTCGACCTTCCGGTACCGGTCGTCGTAGCTGGCCTGCGTCCACCCGCCGTTCCCGTCGGCATCGCGGTAGAAAAGGAGCAGATACCACCGGCCGGTCGCGGTCTCACCCTCGACGTCGATGACCGGGTTGGTGACGACGTGTGCCGAGTGCTCGAAGGCCTCGTCGAACCCCTCGCTGGCGAAGCCGTGTATCTCCTCGTGGCCCTCGAACGTCTCGCCGCTGTCCCTGACGAACCGGCCGTCCTCGGTGAACAGGGAGGTCCAGGTCTCGTAGTCGCCACCGTCGATGGCGAAGCAGTACTCGTGCTTGAGCCGCCGTATCGCGTGGACGTCCTCCGTCGACATGGCCGTCCGTCCCGGGCCGGGGTCATAAGTGTACGCCGGGAGCGCCGTCAGTCGGCCGATTCCGGGTCGTACTCGTGGGCGTCGTCGGCCGACGGCGCGCCGATCGCGAGCACGCGGACGCTCGCCTCCGCGTCGTCCGGGTTGTGCGCCCGGTGGGGACTGCCGGGGTCGACGACGAAGGCCTGGTCCCGTTCGACGACGAACGTCTCGTCGGGCGTCTCGACGTGGAGCTGCCCCTCCAGGACGTAGAACACCTCGACCTGCTCGTCGTGGTGGTGGTAGGCGAGCGGGAGCTGCTGGCCCGGTGCCGCCTCGTACGTCCGGAGCCCGAGCGGCGCGTCCTCGTAGTCGAGGCCGACGGCCGCGCTGATCGAGCGGACGTCGACGTCGCGGTCGTCCCACTGATCGAGTCCCGACGGGTCGACGACGTGGTAACCCATACCCGCCCATCCTCCCCACCCCGTATCAACCTTCCCCGTCCGGCTCGCGTGGTCCGGCCCAAACTTTCATCCACTTGCCAAAGATTGAAATAATATCGGACGTTACCCCGAGGTGGGTCGGATCTATCGACCCGACTTCCCCCACCGCCTTCCACCCCCGTCGCACGGGGCCGGCCGGGTCCCCCGCTCGCCGGCCGGCCCCGTCACCGCCTCTACAGTAGCGCCGCCACCTGCCGCCGGAGCGCCGCCCGGTCGCCCGAGTTCTCGATGCTCGCGTGTTCGGCGTCGATGGGCTCGAACGCCGCCCGGATGGTCCGATACACGCCGAAGTCGGCGTCGCTCGCGTCGTCGGTGCGCGCCTCGATCCGCTCGCGAACGACGCTCTCCTCGCAGGTCACCCGCACGAGGCGGTACTCGACACCCGTGGTGGCGGCCAGTTCGTCCGCCCGCTGGCGGTGGGTCGCGGCGGCGAACGTCCCGTCGAGGACGACGTTCTCGCCGCGGTCGAGCCGGGACTGCGCCCGGTCGAACAGCGCCCGGTAGACGGCGTGGCGCTCCTCGTCGGTGTACGCGGGATCGGTGAACAGCTCCCGGCGGACGACGTCGGTCCGGAGTAACTCCCCTTCGATACGGTCGGCGACCGTCTCCGCGACGGTGGTCTTCCCCACGCCCGGCAGCCCGCAGACGACGACCAGCATTCCCGGGAGGCTGCGTGGACCCGGGCTTTATCGGTTGTGGACGAGGACCGGGAATCGAACTCACGTCCCGCCGGCGAGCCGGTAGGTCCGTCCCCGGTTCTTCCCCGAGGCGACGACGAGGTCGTACTGGACCATCTTCGAGAGGTAGTTCCGCACCGTGCGGCGGGTCTTCGGGTCCTCGACCCGCTCCTGGTACTGGCCGTAGAGCTCGCCGGGATCGATCTCGCCGCACTCGTCGATGATGTCGTACAGCGTCCGCTGGTCGGGGGTGAGCCGGTCGAGGCTGGCCCGGCGGACCGCCCGTCTGCCCTCCGGGACCGCGGCCTCGAACCGCTCACGGGTGATCCGCTCCGCCTCCTCGCGATCGGCCCCGCGGGCCGCCGACCGGAGGATCCCGATGGCGACCCGGGCGTCGCCCGCGGCGGCGTCGGCGACGAACGCCAGATCGTCGCGGTCGACCTCGGCGTCGAGGCCCCACTCGACTCGCGCCTCGAGGATGTCGGTCAGCGCCTCGACGCCGTACTTGTCGAACTGCACCCGGACGGCGCTGTGGAGCCGGCTGGCGAGCCGGTCGTCCAGCCCCGCGAACAGGTCCGTCTCCCGGTTGGCGATACACACCATCGACAGCCCCTTCGTCCGGTAGAGATCGTAGAGCACCCGCGTGTCCTCGAGCTGGTCGACCTCGTCGAGCACGACCACGTACGGCGGGCCGTCGTACTCGACGAGCCGTTCGAGCAGTTCGTCCTTCGGGGTGGACCGACGGTGGACGTCGACCGTCCTCCCGACCCCTTCGAGGATGCGGTAGAGCGCCCGAAATCGGGAGTAGTTCTGCCAGCAGTTGACGTACCCCGTCACGACGTCGAGCACCTCCTCGCGGAGCCGCTCGACCGTGTACCGGGCGATGCAGGTCTTCCCGGCCCCCGTCGGCCCGAACAGGAGCGCCGTCTCGGCCGGTTCGCCACGGGCGACGGGCGCGAGGGCGTTCGAGAGGGCGTCGACCGCCTCCTCGCGGTGTTCGACCTCGCTCGGCACGAAGTCGGGCTGGAGCACCCGCGCGTCCCGTATCATCTCACTCGCCGCCTTTCGCGGCCCACGATATAAGTGGACCCGTGGGGTTTCCGATAGTTCCGATACGGGGTCCGCCCCGGACACTGGCGGCCGTGCCCGGTGCGCTCCCGGCTGTCCCGCGCCTGCCCGTGGACCCGGCCCTCGCCGGAACCCCCGGGTCGGTGGTGAATCCGCACGCCGACCGGGAACGGGGGACTACCTGTTCACCTCGTACCGGTGCTCGACGATCCCGCTGGCGTGGGATTCGGCATCACACGATCGGAGTTTCTGACGGTCGTACCCGCCTCCGAAGAGGGGCACACCGTCCCCGAGGAGAACCGGTACGTAGAAGAGTCGGAGGACGTCGATCTCCCGCTCCCGCAGGAAGGCCCGAGCGGTCGACGCCCCGCCCACCACCCAGACGTGCTCGTACCGCTGTCTGAGCTCCGTCGACAGATCGGCAACGTCACGAGCCACGAACTCGACCGCCTCGGTAGCGGGTGAGAGATCCCGGTGGGTGAGAACGTAGGTCGGCCTGTCATCGTACGGCCACTGGCCGAAGCTCAGGACCTGTTCGTAGGTCGTCGCGCCCATCACGAGACAATCGACGCTCTCGAAGAACTCCGAGAAACCCTCGACGTCCTCGTTGTCGTCCGATCCCGTCTGGAACTCTTCGAGCCAATCGACACCTCCCTCGGCGTCCGCAACGTATCCGTCGACGCTCGTCGCGATGTAGAGAGTGACCCGACCAGTGTCCATCTCGAACTGTTACATCTCACTCGCTAATACGTTTGCGCCGACCTCGCGTCCCGCCGAGTTCCTTCCCGGACGATGGCATCTACGGTCTCGTGGGTCAGTCCTCGCCGGGCAGACCGACCCGGAAGGCCGGCGACCGGTCGGTCCCGTCGTCCTCGGTGGTCCGCTCGACGCGCCGGTCGGCCAGACGGGCCAGGACCACCTGCTCGCCGATGTCCTCGTCGGCGATCTCCGAGATGAACTGGAGCGACCGGGCGTGAGCGCCGAACGCCGTCCCGGACAGGTTGGCGAGCGGCGGCTCCAGCGTAACCGGATCGTCGTACTTCTTGGTGTGGGTCTCGCCGAGCGAGAGGCCGCGGACGTAGTCGGTCATCCGGTCGACCACGTCCGGGCCGATCCACCCGAGCCGCTCGTAGTAACGCAGCGCGTTCAGCGCGCCGCTGGTCCCGAACTCCTCGCCGAGGTAGTGTGCCCACCGGAGCGCCGCCGCCATCCGGTCGGGCGAGGTGTCCAGGCGCTGTAGGTGGATCGAACTGGTCGACATCGGTCCTGTTCGTCCATCGCGGGCCGTCGGTAAAAGCGCGCGACCGGTTTCGGCACGTGTATCGAGTCCCGATAGCGTCGTCTCGATGGATCGTGGACTCCGGAACGGGCGCGACCCGTCGACGGACCCCCGCTCGCGTCGGTTCCCGGTGGTTCAGACGGAGATGACCGAACTCACCACGACCTTCGTCACGACGGCGGTGACCGCGCCGAGCCACGTGAGCAGCACGAAGTGGACGAGCCCGCTGACGTAGTGCCCGCGGTCGGTGACCCGTATCAGCACCGCCGAGAGCAACGCGTTGAGGAGGACGACGCAGAGCAGCAGGAACTCGATGGTCGGGATGTCGTAGAGCTGGGGGTGGAGCAGGAAGGAGAGCCCCGAGTCCCCGAGATCCATCTCGCTCGAGATCTCCATCAGCAGCCGGACGACCTCGACGCCGACGAAAAAGGAGAACGTGCTCGCGGTCGTCAGCCCGTAGATGACTCCGATGAGGGTGGTCGCGGTCTGCTCGCGCTGCTCGCGCACCTTCAGCACCTCGTTCAGGTTCTTCGAGATGACCTGTCCGAGCCGGGCGGGCTCGCCGCCCATCTCCCGGCCGGTGACGTACATGTCGCCGAACTTCTGGATGAGGTACGAGCCGGTCTCGGCGGCGAACAGCCGCCAGGAGTCCATCGAGTCGATCCGCATCCGCAGGCGCTTGTACAGCGCGTCGATGTTGGACGTGAGCGCCCCGAAGTCCTTCTTGCGGAGCGAGGCGAGCACGTTCGAGGTGGAGCTCTGCTTGACGCTCTCGACGGCCCCCAGCGCCCGGACGAAGCTCGGGAACTCCCCGTCGCGGGTCTTCACGCGGTTCTCCTCCCGGCGCATCAGCAGTCCCGGCGCGAGCAGCGGGGTCAGAGGGAGCGCGACCCAGATCGGGAGCGGGAGCAGGTCGGGATCGACAGGGACGACGCCGACGGCGATCCCGAGCACGCCGAGCAGGAGTACGAGCGTGAGGAGCACGCCAACGACCAGTGCCCGTCGGACGGTGGTGAGCGGACCGGTACCTTCGGTCTCGGCGATGAACCACACGGGGTCCTTCGGGGAGACCTGGTGGACGGCGAAGACGAACCCGCCCTGGACGATGGCGTACATCCCGATGACCGCGCTGATCGCCATCGCCGGGTTGATACCGAGCAACAGCGGGATGACGATGGCGAACACCAGCGTGAACACCGCCGAGAGGATCAGCGAGAGGTAGAGCTCCTTCATCACGTCGAGTTTGGCGAGGTCGCCCTCGTAGCGGATGACGAACTCCTGGATGATCGAGTCCTGCTCGTCGACGAGGAACTCGCTGATCTGCTGGCCACCGCCGACCACGTACGCGAGCCGTTCGAGGAAATCCGACAGCAGGGGACTCGGGACCTGCTTCGCCCGCAGCCGGCAGGCGTCCTCCAGGCTCTGGTTCCAGGTGTCGACCAGCGCGACCAGGTGCCCCATCTCGTCGGCGAGCGTCTCGTACTCCTCCTCGCTGGCGAGCCGCCGGAACATCTCGATCCGGTCGATGTTCGTCATCGAGAGGACGGTCAGGTGGGTGAGAAAGAGGTGGAACCGCTGGCGGATCTGCTTGCGCTTTCGATCCCTGACGACCTTCGGGTAGACGACCGCGACGACCGCCGAGAGGGAGCCGAGCGCGACCAGCGGCAGGGCGACGCCTAGCGGTGGTCGCAGCGCCAGGCTGATCCCGATCGTCCCGAGGAGGAAGGCGAGCGCGGGTGCCAGGACGACGAGCAGGTAGCGCCGGACCGGCATCCCCATGTACCGGTAGGCGTCGAGCACCGCCGAGAGCGACTCCCGGAGGTCGATCTCGAACCCGCCGTCGGTCCCGGTCGACACTCAGATCACCGACCCCGTCGTCAGCCCGCCCGCGTTGATGGGCAGCCCCTCGACCCCGTCGCGCTGGAACCCCTCGATCGCCTCGTTCACGGCGTGGTACTCGAGCACGTCGGCGTCGATCAGCCGCCGGATGATCTCCGCGCGGCGGTCGAGTTCGTCGTATATCTCGCGGGTGTCCCGGTAGCCCAGCAGCGTCGCGATCTGCTCCTCGAGGACGTAGGAGTTGTTCCGGCCGGTGAACGTCACGTCGTCGTCGACGGGGTCCCAGGTGAACGCCTCGCGGGTGATGACCCCGTTCTCGTGTTTGGAGTACCCCTCGATCTCCTGGACCGACGTGACGCGGCGGAGGACGTCGTCGCCCTGCTTGACGCGGTTCTGGAACAGCGCGACGTCGCAGTTGTCCATGAACGTCTCGGGGATGTTGATCGGGTTCGAGGTGAACCGCTGGATCATCGAGACGATGTTGCTGGCGTGGAAGGTCAGGATCACCGGGTGGCCCGTCTGTGCGGCCTGGAACGCCATCTGCGCCTCCGCGCCGCGGACCTCCCCGACGACGATGTAGTCCGGGCGCGAGCGCAGGGCCGCGGCGACGAGGTCGAACATGTCGACGTCGGCCCCGCCGCCCCCGCCCTCGCGGGTGAGCAGCTGCTGCCAGGTGTCGTGTGGGGGCATCACCTCGGCGGTGTCCTCGGCGGTGTAGATCTTGGCGTCGCGGGGGATGAACGAGAACATCGCGTTCAGGGTGGTCGTCTTCCCCGAGGCCGTCTCGCCGACGACGAACACCGTCTGCTCGTTCTCCATGCAGAGCCAGAGGTAGGCGGCGAGTTCGGGGCTGAGCGTCCCCCACTTCGTGATCTGGAGGATCGACAGGGGCGTCTCCTCGCCCTGCCGGATCGTGAGCGAGGGCCCCTTGATCGAGACGTCGTCGGAGTAGATGACGTTGATCCGCGAGCCGTTCGGAAGGGTCGCGTCGACGATGGGCCGGGAGTCGCTGATGGGGTTGTTCATCCGCTCGCCCATGTTCTTCAGCCAGTTCTCGAAGGCGTCCTCCGAGCCGAACGACGCGGTCGTCTCGAGCATCCCGTAGACGCCGTGGACGACGTAGACCCCGTCCGGGCCGATGACGTGGACGTCCTCGTTGGCGGGGTCCTCCATGATCGGTTCCAGGGGACCGAGCCCGACGATGTCGCGCTGGAGGCGGTAGCGGATCCGACGGTAGGTCTCGGGGTCGACCGTGAACCCGTCGGCGAGCACCCGCTCGCGGACCCGATCGAGGAGGTTCGGCCCGCCGTCCCCGCCCTCGACCCGGACGACGTCCGCGAGGAGGCTGTCGAGGTGTTCGGTGAAGTCGGCCTCGGTCGAGGGGGCGGGCCGGGTGACGCTCCGGTCGAGGATGCGCGACCGGACGTCGTCGTACAGCCGCTCGTCGGACTCGTTCAGCGTCGGCTCGACGCAGTAGTAGGTCGTGTCGACGCCGCGGTCGCCGTAGATGTGGATGAAGATCGGCTCCCTGGCCGGGTAGAGCACGTTCGGCCGGCGCGACTCGTACTCCGGCGTCGGCTCGTCGAGCAGCGTCGGGTACTCGCCGGTCCGCTCGTTGAACGACTCCAGGTGCTCGTCGAGGTGGGGGTGCTCGGCCGCGAGCGCCCGGAGTTCGTCCGACGGCCGGGGTCTGCCGAACTCCGCCATTATGCGACGGTCCGGCTCTCGATGGTGATCCCGCGTCCCTGCTCGACCGAGAACCCGATGGTGTCGTCGACGGGGCTCGCCATCCCGGCGAACCGCCGCACGACCAGGCTCCGGCGGATGTCCTGCCCGACCGTCGTGGTGTCCAGGGTCATGTAGACGTCGGCGACGCTCCGGAGCGGGCCGAGGGAGGTCTCGTCGAGCCCCGTCGGGTCGACCGTCAGGAACACGGTCCGGCCGGAGGCGACGGCCCGCTTGAGCGAGCGGACGACCCGCTCCATGGCGTGGTCGGCCTCCCCCGCCGAGGCCGCGTCGTCGAACGAGGGGTCGTTCCGCAGCAGGGCCCCGAAGCAGTCGACGAACACCACGTCCCCCCGCCACAGCGTGCCCGCGGCGAACAGCCGCCCGAGCAGGTCGCGCTCGCCGTCGGGCCCGCGCGCGTCGACGGGTGCGTGGAGGAACAGGAGCCGGTCGTCGAGCAGCGGCCGGATCACGTCGTAGCCCAGCGAGTGCATCTGGTCGATGAACTCGGGGGCGCGGAGCTCGGTCGAGACGTAGGCGGTCGCGGTCCCCTCGGTGACCGTCCCGTAGGCACACCGCTGGGAGACGACGCTCTTGCCCCCGCCGTCGGGCCCCTCGAGCAGCACGATGCTCCCCTCGGGGAACCCGCCGCCGAAGGCGTTGTTCACCCGGTCCCTGTCCTCCAATCCCACCGAGTAGTGGTTCATGTGTAGAAGGTCAACACCTCCCTGTCGTCGCCGGCGATGACGAGGACGCGGTGCTCGCCGCCGTCGAGCGACCGGTCGATCCGGACCCGGACGACCTCCCCCGGCCGCCACTCCCCGCCGCCGACGACCGCGATCGTGACGTCCGAGGGCGGGACGTACTGCCCGTCGACGAGGAGTTCGATCCCGTCGGCGCTCGCCGGCAGCGTCCGCGAGCCCGTGTTCTTCACGAGGATCGTCACCTCGGTGGTCCCGTCGTCGTAGATCGCGCCGCTCCCGGGGTCGCTGATCACCTCCACCTCCGTCTCGATGTCCTCGGCGACGTCGACGCTCTTCGCGCCGAGCGCCTCGCTCACGTCGGTGACGCTGTCGACCATCGTCCCCGCGACGCCGGCCGCGATGGCCATCGCCGCGATGAACAGGATGAGGTTCGAGACGGAGACGCTCGCCACGCTCAGACCACCTCGAACGCCGCCACGCCCGGACCCGTCACGACCTTCACCCGCTCGGGCTCGCTCGTCACGCCCGTCACGGTCAGTTCGAGCTGTGACCCCGGCGTCCAGACGGTCCGGCCCTCGGTCCCGGCGACCGAGAAGCTCTCGGGCACCCGGTAGCGCCCGTCCACGAGCAGGTCGGTCCGGTCGACCGAGAGGACCGTCGAGCCGGTGTTGTTCACGGCGACGGTGAGCGTCTCGTTCGTCCCGTCGTAGGCGGTACCCGCGAGGACGACGGCCGTGTTCTGCTGGCGGAGCGCGCGGTCGTCGTGTGCGGACTCGGCGTCAGCGACGCGCTCGCCGGCCGTCTCGACCGTCGGGTAGAGGATACCGACTCCCACGAGTAGCCCGACGAAGATGATGGCCGTCGCGCCGCTGGTACTGAACCCCATCTCACGCGGTGTGCTCCAGTTCGCGTATCGCACCCAGCTTCAGGATGTACTCGTAGCTCGTCACGTGGTCCTCGACCGAGAGCTCCATCGGCTCGTTCGGATCGACGTGGATGTCGATCCCCGGGCCGGCGAGGTACTCCTCGAGGTTGCTGGCGACCGAGGGGCCGATCCAGTCGACGTCCTCGTAGTAGGAGATCGCCTTCAGCGCCGCCGTCGGCCCCGTGACCTCGACGAGTTCGGCCAGCCACTCCAGGGCGAGCACGTCCGTCGCGTAGCCGTCGGCGAGCTCCGTCAGGTACGGCGTCCGGTCGTCCGGTCCGACCGCCCCGCGGCCGGTCGAATCCCCGTTCGTGGCCGGGGTGACCGCCTCACCCCCCGATCCCATCGACTCCCGACCGTCCTCGTCCGGCGTGGCCGCCTCCATCGGCCCCTCGTCCGTCGATCCGTCCGAGTCCGCCTCCCGTTCCAGGTCGGCCACGGCGTCGTCGAACGTGAAGACGTCGTCCGTATCGGGCTCACCCTCGTCGAAGAGGAGGGGGTCCTCCTCGTCCGGCACCTCGGCGTCGTGAGTCCCGGCGACCGGGTCGTCCCCCGCGGTGTCGTCTATCGTCCCGGGTGCGTGTTCGTGTTCCTCCTCGTCTTCGTCTCCGTCGTGTTCGTGTTCCCCCTCGTCTTCGTCTCCGTCCCCGTTCGCGCGTGCGGCCCCGGCCCGCTCGCCGTCGCCGTTCACGACCCCGAACCCGGATCCGTTTGCGTTCCCCTTCCCGTCCCCCTCCTCGGCG
Source organism: Salinirubellus litoreus (assembly GCF_037335815.1). Classification (NCBI taxonomy): domain Archaea; kingdom Methanobacteriati; phylum Methanobacteriota; class Halobacteria; order Halobacteriales; family Natronomonadaceae; genus Salinirubellus; species Salinirubellus litoreus. The sequence continues at coordinate 4,024,092 of NZ_CP147841.1, forward strand.
TCGGTGAACGGGTTCACGTCCGCCGTCAGGCGCTCGTAGATCCCCGTGAGGTCGCGGACGGTCCCGTTCAGCTCCTCGACCCGCTCGGCGACCTCCTGCTGGGAGTGCTGGACGTTCTCGATCCGCCCCCCGGTGCGCTCTATCTCCTCCTCCAGCTCCCCGATCCGGTGTTCCATCTCGACGACGTCCGGTCCGACCTCCCGGTCGGTGTCCACGGGATCGTCCGCGTCCCCGGTGTCGTCTTCCGTCGCCGATTCCGTCGGCTCCTCATCCCCCTCGCCCATCCTTCCTCCGAACCAGTTCCAGAACCCCATCGATTGTACTCGTTTTCATGTAGTTTCGCACGATCCGACCGGCAGGCGTGGACGCCGACCGTCCTACCTGCGTCCCTGCCGAGGTCGTACCCCAGGTAGTTCAAAAGCTCCTCGCACGAGTTCGGTTACCGAATCGGGCCGGGTATCGGATCTCGATTCACGTCTCGAAACGGCGGAGGAAACCGAGAGGGCGTTGATACTGGTGGCCTGCCTCGTGGCGAGCACGGGGAGAACCCCGGGAAGCGTCAACGGACACTCGTTCACTACGGTCCACCGGCTACCCGCGATCCGCGGGGGGACCGGGCACCGGGCTCGGGACAGGGCGGTGGGGTTTCGGGGGCGGGAGGACGTCGACGTGACACCATAGGAAACAATGAAGACAATCAATACGAACGACGACCGTCCGCGCGGACAGGTGGGCATCGGGACGCTCATCATCTTCATCGCGATGGTGCTCGTCGCCGCCGTCGCCGCGGGCGTGCTCGTCAACACCTCCGGCCTGCTCCAGAGCCAGGCCGAGGACACGAGTTCGGACGCACAGGCACAGGTATCCAATCAGATCGACGTCGTCTCCGCAACCGGGACCGTCAGCGGCTCGGACGTGAACGAGGTCGTCCTCGTCGTGAAGAAGTCGCCGGGATCGGACCCGCTCGACCTCGCCGAGGCCACCATCGAGTACACCAGCGCCAGCGACTCGCTGACGCTGACCCAGGGGAGCGGATTCGGTATCTCCGCCGTCTCCGGGACCGGCATGACCGGTGACGTCCTCGACGACAACGGCGAGCGGGCCAAGCTCACGCTGACCCTTGACGGTACCACGGGCTACCCGTCCGCGCTGTCGGAGGGCGATGACGCCACGCTCGAGATCGTCGACCAGTCCGGCGCGTCGACGGTCTACGGCGTGAACGTCCCCGACGTGATCAACGACCAGAGCTACGTGGAGGTATAGATGTTCGAGAACGAAAACAGAGGTCAGGTGGGCATCGGGACGCTCATCATCTTCATCGCGATGGTGCTCGTCGCCGCCGTCGCCGCGGGCGTGCTCGTCAACACCTCCGGCCTGCTCCAGAGCCAGGCCGAGGATACGAGCTCCGACGCACAGGCACAGGTGTCCAACCAGATCGACGTCGTCTCCGCGACCGGTCTGGTCGACAGTTCGAACGACGACATCGACACGGTCACGCTGGTCGTGAAGAAGTCGCCGGGGTCCGATCCGATCGACCTCGCCGAGGCCACCATCGAGTACACCAGCGACTCCGAATCCGCGACGCTGACCCACGCGGGGGCCACGAGTGCAAGCGAGTTCACGACCGTCTCCGAGAAGGGTGACAGCGCGACGGTGCTCGACGACAACGGCGAGCGTGTCAAGATCCTCATCGATACCAGCTCGGTCGAGACCTCCGGCGGTATCGGCAGCGGCGAGGGCGCGACGCTCCGCGTCGTCGACCAGTCGGGTGCGACGACGGTCTACGGCGTGAACGTCCCCGACGTGCTCACCGGACAGACGTACGTCCGGGTCTGAACCCGAAGCGTTTCGACGACCGAATTTTTCAGTACAATGATATCCGATCGAGTGGTGCTCCTGACGACCGTGACCGTCCTCGCCGTCGTCGTCCTCGCCTCGGGACCGCTGGTCCCCGGTGTCGCGTTCACGACCGGGGCCGCCACGGCCGACTCCGGCTACCGGGGGTTCGGCGAGGGAACGGCCGGGATGGGGGTCGAGAAGCGGCTCGCGTTCGGGGCCGCAGCCCTCCCCGCGAGCGGCGAACTCACCCCGATCGGCGGCGACTACCGGATCGAACTCGACCCGGTCGACCTCCCGGTCGAGACGGGAGCGCGACCGGTCGTCCTCCGCTACGCGGTCCGGATTCCGGAACTCGGCGTCGTCGACGAGACGACCGATCGGATCCCGGCGAGGACCGCGCGGACGACCCGGATCGAGGCACCCGCCGGGACCGTTCCGGCCGACCGGGTGACCGGGGGGAGCTACGAGGCGACGCTCGTCGTCTCGGTCGAGGGGGGCGACTGGTCGGGGACGATCGCCGAGGAGACGGTCGTGCTGGAGGTCGAGCGATGAGGGTGGATCGGGCTCCGATGGCCGTCCGCAACGCGCTCGCGGTCGCCTCCCGGGTCCGGGCCACCTCCACCCGCGCCCTCGCGGCCGTCCGATCGGATCACACCGCGCTGGCGCTGTTCCTCGGATCGCTCGCGTTCTACGCCCTCTACTGGCGCGTCGACGTGTTCATCGTCGATACGTTCGCGATCGCGAACACGGTGACGGCGCTGGCCCGTGGGAGCTTCGCGGTCGACCCGCTCACGTACGGCCCGTCGGGGGCCGACCTCCCCGGGCTGTACGTCACCGAGGGGCGGCTCTACGGCCGGAACTACGGTCACGCCGCGGCGGCGGTCCCGCTCCTCTGGGCGCTCCGTGCGCTCTCGACCCTGGTCGACGTCCGGATCCTGCTGGCGGGGCTGTGGAGCCTCGTCGTGCTCGGCGCGTCGGTACAGGTCGGTCACGTTATCGGACGCGAGCGGCTCGCGACGCTCGCCGGGAGCGCCCTCGCGCTCGTCCTCCTGGGCGCGAACCTGGTCGGTGCGACCGGTCTTTCCCCCGAGTCGTTCCCGCTGGTCGCACTCGGGCTGACGACGATGCTGGCGGCGGCGCTGCTCGCGGTCGTCGGCTACCGGCTCCTCCGGGCGGTCCACGGCCCCCGTGTCGGGGTGCTCGCCGGCGTGACGACCGCGGTCGTCGGCCCCGTGGGGTTCTGGGCCCCGATCCCGAAGCGTCACGCCGTCACCGCCCTGCTCGCGCTGGTCGCCCTCTACGGGTTCTATCGGGCCCGGGCGGCGACGGATCCGGTCCGCGCGCGGCGTCTCCGGGCCGTCCCGTACGTCGCCGCGGCGCTCACGGCCTGGGTCAGCGCGCCGGAGGGACTGGCGCTGCTGGCCGCGGTCGTGCCCGCGGACCTCCTGACTGCCCGGGAGAACCGCCCGCGGACGCTCGCGATCCTCGCCGGCACGTTCTGCCTCGCGCTCGCCCCGTTCCTGCTGACGAACGCGGCCATCTCGGGGAACCCCCTCCTCCCCCCGCGGATGCTGCCCGACTACACCCCGACTCCCGGGAGCGGGTCGATCACCGCGTCGGAATCCGTGGGAACCGCCGGCGGGTCGAGCCCTTCCGGGGGAGTCTCGGCCGTCGTCGGCGGGACGGGACTCGCACTCGACGTCTTCCTCGCCCAGCTCGACCGCGGCGTCCGTGCGCTCGAACCGCGGCGGCTGTTCCACGTCGTCGTCAGGAGCGGGCGCATACCCGGGGTCGACTACGCACAGACCGGGGGCTACACTCTCGAGCTCACGCTGCTCGAGTCGGCTCCGATCGTCGCCGGCCTGTTCGCCGCCCCGATCGCGATCCGGGCGCGTGCGGTCCCGACCCGTGCGACGCTGGGACTGCTACGCCGCGATCCGGTCCGGGCGACCGACCTGTTCGCGGCCACGTACGTCGCGGTGTTCGGTCTGCTCTACCTCCCGCAGCTCCCGCTCCACTCGACCATCACGGTCCGCTACCTGATCCCCACCGTCCCGTTCCTGATCTACGGGGTCTGCCGGCTGGAGCCCGTCCACCGGGTCGCAGAGCACGAGGGCGGCAGGCTGGCGGCGCTCGCGATCGGACTGACCGTCGCCGCCGTCGCCTTCGCCGCCCTCGCGCTGGCCGGTGTCGGTCCCGGGACCGCGATGCAGGCACACGGCGTGGCGCACCTCGCGGTGGCGGGACTGTTCCTCGCGTGGCTCGTGGCCGCCCTCCGGACCGATCTCGATCCCCGGGTCGGTGCCGCGGTGCTCGCACTCGTCCTCGCGGCATCCGTCGCCTTCCTGCTGCTGTCCGGAGTCGAGTACTTCGGCCACGACCGGCAGTTCGCCCTGCCCATCGCACGAACGCTCGAACGACTGATTCCGATACGATGACCAGAGACGAAGACGCGGAGACGACCGACGACCGTACCGACCGCGACGACCGGCGAGACGACCACGGGGAGACCGGCGGACCCCTCCCACCCGAGGCGGGGACGACGGACGAGGACGGGAGCGAGGTGCCGCCGGAGGCGGAGCCCGCTGCCGATCTCGATCCCGATCCCACCGTCGGGTCGGAGAACGGGTCCGCGTCGGGCCCGAGGACGCCCCCCGACCCCCCGATCCCGTCGGATCCGGCGGCGGACGCCGCCGACCCGGACGGGGTGCTGAGCCCGTCCGACCTGGAGCGCGTCGCCCGACAGCTCCGCAAGCTCGACGACGAACGGGTCGTCGTCCCGACCGACGGGAACGCCACGGGTACCGATGACGGGTCCGGCTCGACCGCAAATCCTCGAAGTGATCGCAGCTCCGAGCGGGCTCCCCGGTCACCGAATGATCGTGGCGAGGCCGGAGCGTCCCCCGACGGCCGCGGGGGGCAGGCGGTTCCGGGGACGGATCCCGATCCGGGGGCGGCCTACGCCGTCGACGTCGCGGTCAGGACCGACCACGGCCGGGCGACCGAGTCGTTCCGCTCCAACGACGTCCGGGTGGTGTTCGAGGAGTTCCTGCGGTGGTACGCGGGCCGGGTCGACCCGGACCGGGATCCCGAGTCGGTGCTGGAGGTGCTGCTGGCCGCCTCGGACCTCGACGTGACCGGCCGCTGAACCGTCCCGCTCCCCCGCCCGGGGCGGGGATCATCGGGAGTCGAAACGGCGAGAAGTGAGCGTGCGGCTTCGGTACGGAGTCGGAACGACGATCACTGCGGGCCAGCGGGCGTCGACCGGAGACGGATCAGGCGTCCTCGAGCGCGAGATAGATCGCGTAGCCGAGCGCGAGGTGCTGGTGCATGCTCCGTTCGAGGCGGGCGCGAACGCCCTCGTCGTCGCCGACGTGGTACTCCTTCGTGCGGACCTTCTCGTGCATCTGGAGGAGCCCCTCGTCCTCGAGCTGGTGGAGCTGCGGGTAGACCGTCCCGGGGCTGAGGTGGGCGTCGAACAGGCAGGCGAGGTCGTCCATCAGCCCCTTGCCGTGCGTGCCGCTCCGGCGGAGCGTGATGAGCATCAGGAGCGTCTCGTCGAGGTTCTGCTTGACCACGTCCTCGTCGAACCGGAAGTCCGTATCGGGGAACAGCGTGTTCATCACCACCGCAAGGACCTCCTGCGGCCCGTCCTCGTCCTCACCCCACCGCCCCGCGTCGTCCGGATCCGAGCCCGCGTCGACCTGCTCGAAGTCCCGAAGCTCCTGCAGGAGCGACTCGACCGGGATCCCGCCGCGTTCCGACTGGTCCGTCTTCACTGACGTCGTTCGTCGCATCTTCACTCTATCTCGACCCCGGGCACCCCTAAATAATCAGTAGCGTTTTCTGTAACTGATAACGCGTGCGTATATTGCCGGTATCTTTCGGGAACGGCCCGCCGACGTCCTGCGATACGGACCCTCCACGTCCCCTCGTCCGTCCCCGGGATACCACGCGACTCCCGGTGTCCTCGCCGGAGCCGGTCCGCCGGGACGGGAGCCGTCCGTACGAGCCGTCACGTGCGATCGACGTACTCGTCGTGGAGCCGATCCCGTCGGTCGACGGCGGAGCGAGGCGACACGTGACGACACCGGCGGCGTTCACCGGGTGAGGAGGAGGGCCAGACCGAGTACGGAGCAGAACAGGAGCCCGGAGCCGAGGACGAACGCCCGGGCGAGCGGCGGGAACCCTCCGATGGCGTCGAGGCCACGGACGACGCCGTCCGCCGAGAGGAACAGGCCGAAGCCGACGGCGGCCCCGACCGCGACGGCCCCCGTCGTGAGCCCGGGGAGCGAGAACGGCCCGTCGGAGGGATCGGCGTCCCCGGGTACCTCCTCGCCGACGAACACGATCCCCTCGACGCCGATCGAGCGGGCGGTCGTGCGCCGCTCGATGAGCCGGCGCGCGTCCCCGTCGTCGTCGACGGCGTCCCGCCAGTAGACGACGAGGTAGTTGTACCGCCCGCCGAGGAGGGAGAGACGCGATCGGATGGAGGAGACGGCGGCGGTTCTGGCGGAGCCGAGGACGGCGACCGCGATCTCGCCGTTGATCGTGACGTCCGCGGCGAGGGTGCCGCGCTGGCGCTCGACGATGTCGCGGTCCCACCTGGAGGATTCCTCGGCGTTCAGTCGGGCGTCGAGCATCCGCCGCAGCCCCCGGCTCACCTCGACGCCCCGGTCCTCCGGATCCGGCGACCAGTCCTCGAGGAGTCCCACGACCTCGTGGAACTTCGCCTCGGGATCCCCCTCCCCCGGGTCGGTCATGCCCCGGTAGAAGGTTCGGCGAGCGTCCGGGTCTCGGGGTCGGATCCGGGTTCCAGGGTGATCTCGTAGTCGAGGGCCTGTCGGAGGATCCGTACGGTCTTCTGCTCGGTCGACGCCGAGAGCCCGTACAGGCCGAGGCCGTCGACCCGCCGGACGTGTTCGGAGAGGATGTAGAGCAGCCGGTACACCTGCTGGACCGACGCCCGTTCGAGCAGGTCGGGGAGCCCCGCGATCCACAGCCGATCGGCCGGCGGGCCGGTCCCGTCGGTCTCGATCGTCCCGAGGGCCGCCTCGCCGACCGACGGGAGCGATCCCGCGTCGACCGTCGTGGTGTGGACGCCGGGGCCGTCGGTCGGGGGCGTGCCCGTCGACTCGTCGAGGACGACGGTCAGCGGTGCCTCCCCGCCCAGCCGCTCGTACTCCTCGATCACCGCCCCGGGGTCCGGCGGGAGGACGACCGCGGCGGTCCGCTCGGCCGTCGCGAGGTGGTCCAGACAGAACGTCCGGCGGTCGTGCCGCGATCCGATGACGAGGGCGGTCGACCCCGCCTCGAGCTCCCCGGGTGCCATCACGCGTCCCGCAGGACGGCCCCGATGTCGGAGACCGACATCTCGCCGACCGCCTCGGTCAGTTCCCGATCGAGTTCGTCCATCTCCGCCCGGAGCGCCGCGTACTCCTCGCTTGCCGCGAGCTCGGCCTCGGTCTTGTGGGTCTGCAGGAGCGCGAGCTTCGAGGAGAGCGCGAAGTGGCGGCGGAGCCCCTCGTCGTAGTCGCTCACGCGGACGAGCTGCTCGACCAGGCCGAGCAGGTCGTCCTTCGAGACCGGCTTGACCAGGTAGTCGTCGAAGCCCATCCCGTAGATGTCGAAGTCCGGGGTCACCGCGGACACCATCGCCACCCGGCACGGGTTGCCGGACTCGCGTATGTGTTCGAGTACGCGGTCGCCGCTGGTCTCCGGCAGCCGCCGGTCGAGGAGCGCCACGTCCACCCGCTCGTCGTAGGCGTCGATCGCCGCCTCGCCGTCGTGGACCGTCTCCACCTCGTACGCCTCCGTGAGCCACGACGTGTAGAGTTCGGCCAGCGGACGCTCGTCCTCGACGAGCAGCACCCGAACCCGGCTCCGGTCTGCTTCGTCGGTCACGGAATCACCATAGGAGGAACACGTCCCGAGACACCTAAACGGCGAGGGGTGTTCTCACGGGTGAGTCCACCCCGTCACCGATCGGAGCCCCGCTCGGTCCGCTCTCGGCGGTGTCGGTACGTCGGTCCGTTCGGCGTGGCTCCAGGTCCGTTCCCGGGCGAACACATACGGCCCCCGGAGGCGGGCTCGGTGTATGGCCGAGACGGACGAGGACGGCGGGAGCACGGACCACAGAACGCGCCCCCTGCCGTTCCGCTACGGCGGGGAGGTGCGGCCGGGCGAGAAGCGCCACCTCCGGTACGAGGTGGGGGAGACGTACCTCGGCGACCCCGTCGAGGTCCCCGTTACCATCGTCAACGGCGACCGCCCCGGTCCGCGGGTGTTCGTCGCCGCGGCGGTCCACGGCGACGAACTCAACGGCGTGAAGGTCGCCCAGGAGGTGGCCCGGCGGTACGAACCCGCCGATCTCGCGGGGACGCTCGTCGTGGTCCACGTGGCGAACGTCCCGGCGTTCCAGGCCCAGCAGCGCTACATCCCCATCTACGACCAGGACCTCAACCGGGCGTTCCCCGGGCGGTCGGGGTCGAACACCGCCGGACGGATGGCGAACGAGCTCTGGGAGGCGTTCCTCTCGAAGTGCGACTACGGGCTCGACCTCCACACCTCGACGCGCAACCGGACGACGATGTTCCACGTCCGCGCGGAGACCTCCAACCCGGCGGTCGAGCGGCTGGCGCGCGCGTTCGGCGCGAACCTCGTCCTCGCGGGGGCGGGCGAGGAGGGGTCGCTCCGCCGGGCCGCGACCGCCGCGGGCATCCCGACGCTCACCGTGGAGATGGGCAAGGCCCACCGGTTCCAGCCTGTGCTCGTGGAGAAGGCCACCCGGGGCGTCGAGGGCGTCCTCACCGAGTGCGAGCTGCTCCCCGGCGAGGCTCCCGAGACGAAGTGGCTCCGGGTCGTCCCCGGCGACGCCGGCGACAAGGCGTGGATCAGGGCCGACACCGGGGGGCTGGTAGACATGCACTGGGGGCCGTACCCGCTGGTCCGCGAGGGCGAGACCATCTGTACCGTCTCCGATCACTTCGGCCGGGAGGAACGCGTCGTGAAGGCCCCGTTCACCGGCCTGCTCGTGGGTGTTCTGGAGAACCCGGTCGCGTTACCTGGCCACCCGCTCTGTCACCTCGTCCGCGTCGACGAGGAGACGAGCGAGGAGATCGAACGCGAGATCTCGACCGGCGAGTTCGACGGCTACCGCGCCAACGGCACCGTCTGGCGGACCGGCGAGGAGCAGGAGTAGCCGGCGCGTCGAGTCAGGCCTGTCCGCCGCGCTTGCGCTCGCGATGGTCGTCGTCCTCCGGAGTGTCGGCGGCCCCGGCACCGTGTTCCTCGACGCCGTCGAACTCGAAACGGGTCCCGCCGTTCGCCCCCTCGGTCGCCGCGACCGACCACCCGTGCGCCTCGGCGATACTCCTGACGATGGCGAGGCCGAACCCCGTCCCCTCCTCGGCGGTCGTGTAGCCGGGATCGAAGACGCGGTCGCGCTCGTCGTCGGGGATCCCGGCCCCGTCGTCGGCGACGTAGAAGCCGTCGTCGAGGGGGCCGACGGTGACCGTCAGCGGCACGCCGGTACCGGTCCCGCCGTCGGTCACCCCGGGCGGGTGTTCGACCCCGTGGGTCACCGCGTTCGAGAGGAGGTTCTCGAACAGCTGGCAGAGCCGTTCCGGGTCCGCCTCGACGGTCCCCAGTCCCTCGGCGAGATCGAGGCGTGCCGCGCCCGTCTCGACGCTCTCCCAGGCGGCCCCCGACACCTCGGCGAGGTCGACCGGACGCGTCTCCCCGACGGTTCGGCCCTGTCGGGCCAGTTCGAGCAGCCCCTCGATGCGCGACTCGATCCGCTCGTGGGCGCGCTCGACGGCCTCGAAGCTCTCGCGCGCGCCGGTCTCGCGGGCGATCTCGAGCTGCCCCTCCGCGACGTTCAGCGGGTTCCGGAGGTCGTGGGAGACGACCGAGGCGAACTCCTCGAGCCGCTCGTTCTGTCTGGTGAGCTCCCGCTCGCGCTCGCGCCGCTCGGTGATGTCCGTGTAGATGGCGTACCCGACCGTCGCCGAATCCCGGGACCGCGGGACGACGTGCAGGAGGAAGTCACGGACGCCGTCGGCGGTTTCGCGGCGGACCTCCGCGTGGAGGCTCTCGCCGTCGCGGATGCGGTCGTTGAACGCCCGGGCGGGCTCCTCATCGCCCGCCGGGACGATGAGTTCGTCGAGCGAGCGGCCCAGGACGGCACTCTCGACGTGACCGAACGTCGACTCGAACGCCGGGTTCACCGCCTCGACGACCGGTTCGTCGTCGACGAACTCGACGCGGGCGGCCGGGTCGGGGACGTTCTCGAAGAGCGCCGCGAGCCGGTCACGCTCGGTAGTCAGGGCCCCCTCCCGGTCGGTCCGGTCGAGCGCCGCCGCGGTGTTCTCGGCGAGGACGCCCGCGATCTCACGATCGGTCACCTCGAACGACGAGGGCTCGGTCGCACAGATCGTGAGCGTTCCGTACTCCCCGAGCGGGAGGTACATCGCCGACTCGACCCGTTCCGCCCGGACCGGGCGATCGTCGTCACCGAACTCGTCGACGACGACCGGTTTGCCCGTCTGGAAGGCCGTCGTCGGGTAGCGACCCTTCTCGAGTGGCCCGCCCTCCCCCTCCTCGTCGCCGTCCGCGTCTTCGTCGACCCGGTACTCCGGCCGTTCGCCGAGCAGGTACTCGCTGGTGGTGGTCGACGCCGCGAGACGGAGGGTGCCGTGCGCCTCGTCGTAGAGCCTGACGCCGTTGATCGGGTAGCCGAGCACGTCCCTGGCGGCCTCGGCGGTCAGTCGGGCAACCTCCTCGGCGGAGCCCGCCCCGAACAGCCGCCGGGTCGCCGCGTGGAGTTCGCGGATCCGCGCCTCGTGGGCCCCGTCGCTCCGGTCGAGGACGAACCCCTCGATCGCGACCGGCTCGCCGTCACCGTCGTAGACCCCGCGACCGCGGTTCGACACCCGGCGGACCCGCCCGGACTTCGTCAGGATCCGGTAGGTCACGTCGAACGACCGGCCCTCCCCGAGCGCGGTCTCGATCTCGCGCTCGACCCTGCCGACGTCGTCCTCGTGGATCACCCCCCGGAGCGTCACGTCCCCCTCCCGGAACGCCGCGCCGTCGTACCCGGTGAGAGCCTCGATCTGTCCGCCGAGGAACGCCGGTCGTTCGTCGGGCAGCCGGAGCCGGTAGACGACCCCCGAGAGCGTCTCGACGAGCGCCGTCAGGATCCGGTCGCCCTCGCTGAGCCCCTCGGCGGTCCGCCGCTCGCGGACCGCCCGCTCGATCCGGTCGGCCAGCTCCTCGAACTGCCTCGAGTCGGTTCGCTTCTGGAGGTAGTCGGTGACGCCCGCGGCGATGGCGTCGCTCGCCACCTCCTCGCTTCCCTTCCCCGTGAACAGCACGAACGGCAGCGCGGGATCGCGCTCGCGGACGAGGTGCAGGAACTCGAGCCCATCACGTCCGGGCATCTGGTAGTCGCTGACCACGCAGTCCACGGGCTCGGAGTCCAGCACGTCGACCGCCCGCTCGACGCCCGTCGCCCTGACGACCTCGAACCCCCGCCGCTCCAGCATCGCCGACGCCAGATCGAGGAGCGACTCGTCGTCGTCGACGTGCAGGACTCGGACCTCTGACATCGGACGTGAGGAGGCGGCACTGACTCATAATACCACACATCGACACAGCGTCCGATCGACGGCCGAGACCGGCCGAGGGAGGTGTTCACGCGCCGACGCCCGGTGTGACCGGTCCGTCGACCGGCGGACGATCGCGGTGTCGGTGACCGTCGACCCGCGAACCGAGCGTCCCCGAACGCGGCCGGCGGTCGGGCGCGGTGACGGCGACGACGGCCGGGGCAGCGCCGGAACGATGCCGTGTCCCGCCGCCGGACACGATCCCGAGCGGCGTGGAGTCGTTCTCCCCGGGACTCCTCCGCGCGGTCCGATCCCCACGAGGGATCCCGACTCGGATCGGTCGAGCCGGCCGGGATGCTAACCTCTAATAGTCTCGCCGCCGCGAATTAATACATGACCGTCGTCAGCGTCTCGATGCCGGAGTCGCTCCTGGATCGGATCGACGAGTTCGCGGAGGGCCACGGCTACACGGGCCGCTCGGAGGTCGTCCGCGAGGCGGCCAGGAACCTGCTCGGCGAGTTCGAGGACCGCAAGCTGGAGGGCCGGTCGCTCCTCGGGGTCGTGACGGTGCTGTTCAGTTACGAGACCTCGAACGCCGAGGAGCGGATGATGCGCCTGCGCCACGAGCACGAGTCGCTCGTCACCTCCAACTTCCACAACCACGTCGGGAACCACTACTGCATGGAGCTGTTCGTCCTCGAGGGGTCACTGGAGGAGATCAGCACGTTCGTCGGGAAGATACGCGCGACCCAGGACACGCTCACCGTCGACTACTCGGTGCTCCCGGTCGACGACTTCGGGGCCGAACTGACTTCCGACGATCACGGCCACGACCACTGAACGACGGACGGTACCGTAGGACAGCGGGGTGTCCCGTCTCCAGCCGAACCGTCCAGTGGACCCGCGGCACCGTCCGTCGAGGCGAGGGTGAGTCGTCGCCAGCCCTCCCGTCCGGTCGGACGCGGCTCCCGGGCAGGAGCCCCGGTTTATCGGGGTTCGACAGTGCGGGACCCGTTACGGGTCGCTCCGGCCGGCAAACGGGACCCGCGCCGACCGCCGGGATCAGTCGACCAGCCGGGTCGCCTCGGGCGGCCCGAACGTCGCCGGGTGTGCGAGTGCCCCCAGTCGCTCGGTCGCCGCGGCCAGCCGCGGCGTCCACCGGGTGAGGTAGCTCGCGCCGTCGAGCGCGAACACCCGGCCGTCCTCGACCGCGGGGAGTTCCTCCCACCCCGGCCGATCGGCCAGTTCCTTCAGCCGTGCGACCGTCTCCGCCTCGTCGAAGCCACAGGGAGCGAGCACCAGCACCTCCGGGGCGGCCGCACGGAGTTCGTTCCACGGGACTTCGACCGACCGCTCCCCGGCCTCGCCGAGCACGTCCGTCCCGCCGGCGGCGGCGACGAGTTCGGGGACCCAGTTACCGGCCCCGCGGACGGGATCGAGCCACTCCAGCACCGCCATCCGGGGGCCCTCCTCCGGGGCTCGCCGCTCGACGGACCCGATCCGGCTCCGCATCCCGTCGATCACCTCCCCGGCCCGGCCCTCGCGGCCGACCGCCCGTCCCACCCGTCGGACGCAGTCGTAGACGTCCGACAGTGACCGTGCGCTCATCCCCACGACGTCGGGATCCACGTCCGCGTCGGCCAGCACCTCGTCGACCAGCGCCGCGTCGACCGCGCACACCCCACAGACCTCCTGGGTGAGCACGAGATCGGGTTCGAGCGACCGGAGCAGGTCGGTGTCGACCTCGTAGACGTGGCCGGCCCCGGCCGCCCGCTCGACCTGTGCGTGGCGGTCGGCGCTGGCCGTCGCGTCCACCGGCGAGCGGTCGAGGACCGGCAGGTCGCGCACCCGGGGCGGGTAGTCACAGGCGTGCGAGACCGCGACCGGGTCGACGCCGAGCGCACAGAGGATCTCCGTCCCCGACGGGGAGGTCGAGACGACCCTCACCGCCGCCACCTCGCCAGTCCCAGGGCCAGGAGCCCGGCGACCAGCGCCGTCACGATCCCCGGACCGGAACCGTCGGCGTCGGTCGTCGTCGGTTCGTCCCCGGTCGGCGTCGACGCCGTGGGCCGCGTCGATGTCGGCGAGTCCGTCGGCGTCGAGGAGTCCGCCGGTACCGACGTCGCCGTGGTCCGGGTCGGGGACGCTGTCGGACTCGGAGTCGGGGTCACGGTCGGACTCGGGATCGGCGTCTCGGTCGCGTTGGCCGCCGCGTACGCCTCGGGGTGGAACGTCTCGGCCAGCGTCGACACCGCGTGGACGATCCGTGGGGCCGGCCGGTTCAGGTGGTTGATATCCACCACGACGGTCCGGTTTCGCTGGATCGCGACCGTCTCCTCGAAGGCGGGCGAGTCGGGGAGGGTCCGCGAGTCGGAGTTGAGCACGATCCACTCCACCCGCCGGTCGACGACGACCTCCTCGTTGACCTGTCGGTAGCCGGTCACGCCGGCCTCGGCGGCGACGTTCTCCGCGCCGGCGGCCGTGATGATCCCGTCGATGAACGTCCCCTCGCCGGCCGTGTAGCCGTAGAAGACGTAGAGCGCCGAGACCGGTTCCGCGTCCCGGGTGGCTTCCTCGACGACCGAGAGACGTTCCCGCATCCACGTGACGGTCCCCTCGGCCCCCTCGCACGCCCCGACCAGCCGTCCCGTCACGTTGGTCTTCCGGTAGACGTCCGCGACGTTCCCGGCCTCCCGGTAGCGGTAGACCGTCAGGCCCGCGCCCCGTAACCGCTCGACCGTCTCGTTGCCCACCGTGTTGGGAGCGAGAACCAGGTCGGGCGAGAGGCCGACGACCTCCTCGGGGTTGATCGTCCGACCCGCTCCCGAGACGTTGGTCCGGTCGGCCGCGCCCTCCAGGTTCATCGCGTGCCTGGTGACGCCGACGACCTTCCCGCGGGCACCGATCTCCCACATCGTCTGTGCGGCGCTCGGGTTCAGCGTCACGACCCGCTCGGGTTCGGCCTCGATCCGGACCGCCGTCCCCGTCGCGTCGACCCGCTCGAACGGGAACGAACAGGTCGCCTGGTCCTCCTGTACGCTCGACTCGCCACCCGCTCGCGTCGGCCCGGCGTCCCCGACGACCCCGCCCACCGCGGGACCGGCGAGGAGGACGAGCGCGACGAGCACGACTCGTAGTTCCATGCGCTCTCGGCGTGCGGCGCTATCCAATAAATATTTATCTAATGCAAGTAAATTTGGAGTAGGTGTGAACCCCACCGAACCGCCGAGACGCGGCCCCGGTAGCCGCCGGAGCGTCGAACGATGACGGGCGAGGACCCCGCATCGACGGCGGCCTCGGCCCCCGAACCCGCCGACGCGCGGTCGCCCGTCCACGCCCTCGGCGTCGGACCGGGATCCCCCGAGTACCTGACCGGCCGCACGCGCGACCTGCTCGACGCGGCCGATATCGTCGTCGGGTTCTCGACGGTGATCGACGTCGTCCGGCCGGTGACCGACGCGACCCTCCTGGAGTGTAGCTACGACGACCAGGAGGATACCCTCGCGGCGTTCGCCGACCGGGTGTCCGCCGGCGGGACCGGCGTGGCCGTGCTGATGGGCGACCCGAGCGTTTCGGGGTACCAGTTCCTCGGTCGGATCGAGCGCGCCGTCGACCGGCCGGTCCGGGTGGTCCCCGGGGTGTCCTCGATACAGGTCGCCGCCGCCCGCGCCCGGACGCCGCTCGAGTCGACCACGTTCGTCACGCTCCACCGCAGGGGGCCGCCGGACGCGGCGCTCGACCGGCTGGTGCGCGACGTCGGCGACCGGCATCTGCTGGTGCTCCCGCGGCCCTACGACCTGATGCCGCCCGACGTCGCAACCCACCTGCTCGACGCGGGCGCGGACCCCGGGCTGTCCGCGCTCGTCGGCGAGCGGCTCACCCTCGCCGACGAGCGGATCACGCGGACGACGCTCGGCGACCTGGCGACCGTCGAGGCGGCGTTCTCGGACCTCTCGGTACTGGTGGTGCGTCGGGGATGAGCGGTCCCGCGCGCTCCGTCCGCGGTCCGCTCGCGGCCGGGCGACGGACGAACCGCCGGACCCCCTCCCCGGCGGGTACTATAGTAGTGTTTGGAAGTCTTTACTCACGGACGGGGGAACCGTCCCCGTCCGGAGTGTGTCATCGGTTCCAAACGCTACTATATGCCGACGACGGACGTAAACGATCCACGAACCCATGACGAACACGACAGACGACACCGACGACGCCGACGACGCAGCGACGACGCTCTCGAAAACCCCCGGCCGGGGCGTCCGCCCCGATGCCCAGGAGATCACCCCGAGCGCGCCCGAGGCGTTCGGTCGCGTGCAGGCCTGGTGGGGCGACGGCAAGGGCAAGACCACGGCCACGCTGGGGATGGGCTTTCGCGCGGCCGGTCACGGCTACCGCGTCCACGTGCTCCAGTTCATGAAGGGCGGGACCTCCTCGGTCGAACCGGTCCGGGGGGAGTACAACGCCATCGCCGCGATGCCGGGGGTCTCGTTCGAGAACCTCGGCCACTACGGCTGGCACTCGATGAACGACGGGTCGGACGACCGCGACCACGAGGCCGAGGCCCGCGCGGGGCTCGAACGTACCCGGGAGCTGCTCGCGGCGGCGGGCGGGGCGGACCTGACCGAGCCGCTCGACCCCGACGGCCCCCCCGAGGACGGGATGCACATGCTGATCCTCGACGAGGTTCTGTACGCCGCCGACCAGGAGCTACTCGACCCCGACGACGTGATCGACCTGGTCGAGTCGAAGCCCGACCGCCTCGAACTCGTCCTCTCGGGGAGCCACTCGAAACCGGAGTACCTCTACGACCACGCCGACCTCGTCACGAACGTCCGCAAGGAGAAACACCACTTCGAGTCGGGGCAGCGCGCGCGGAAGGGAACCGAGTACTAGGACCGGCCCGTTCGGACCCCGGCCGTCCGACGGTCGACGGACGCCGAAGGACGGGCGCAAGACGCCCGACGGACGGCGGCGCACAAAGCCTATTACGGTCCCCTGACCGGGTTCCGGTGGAGGATCGGGGGCACACGCTCCTCCCCCGTCGAGGGCGACACACACCCGTCCCGGGGGAGAGGTAACCTTTCCGCGAGGTCGGAGTCGATCGTCGAACGACACGGTGAAACGGGGAGCGGACGGTCCGGACAGGGTGTCCGTCGCCCCCTCAGACGTCGAAGTCCTCGTCGCCGCCGTCGCCGCCGTCGCCGCCGAGCGGGCCGGCCGCGATGACGTCGTCGATCCGCAGGACGAGTTCGACGGCCTCGGCCGCGCCGTCGATGGCCTGTTCCTTCACGCGCAGCGGCTCGACGACGTGTAGCTCGAACATGTCGCTCACTTCGCCGGAGTAGGCGTCCAGGCCCGCGGCGGTCTCGCCGGCGTCGTGCCTCGCGCGGAGCGCGACGAGCGAGTCGATGGGGTCGATCCCGGCGTTCTCGGCGAGCGTTCGCGGGACGACCTCGAGGGCGTCGGCGAACGCCACGACCGCGAGCTGCTCGCGGCCCTCGACGCCGTCGGCGAACTCCCGTAGCGCGTCGGCGAGGGCGATCTCGGGGGCACCGCCGCCGGGGAGCACCTTCCCGTCGAGCAGCGTCACCCGGACGACGCCCATCGCGTCCTCGACGGCCCGTTCGATCTCGTCGACGACGTGCTCGGTGCCGCCGCGGAGCAGGAGGCTCACGCTGCGGGGGTCCGCACACTCCTCGACGAACAGCAGCGTCTCGTCGCCGACCTCGCGCTCCTCGACGACGCCTGCGTGACCGAGGTCCTCGGCCGAGAAGTCCTCGAAGTCGGAGATCCGCCGCGCACCGGTCGCGCGGGCGAGCGCTCGCATGTCGGAGCTCTTCACCCGGCGGACTGCGAGCACACCTTCACGGGTCAGGTAGTGCTGGACGAGGTCGTCGATGCCCTTCCGACAGAGGACGACGTTCGCCCCGGCGTCGACGATGGCGTCGACGAGGCCCCGGAGTTCGGTCTCCTCGCGCTGCAGGAACTGTTCGAGCTGGTCGGGGGAAGTGACGTTGAGTTCGGCGCTCACCTCCGTCTCGCGTACCTCCAGGGGAACGTCCGCGAGGAGGACCCTCGCGTCCTCGACCCGTCGGGGCATCCCCTCTCTCGCACGCTCCTTGTCGAGCACGACACCCTCGACGAGAACGGAGTCGTCGACCGAACCGCCGACGGCCGTCTCGACGCTCACGTCGTCGAGGTCGATGGTGTCCCCCTCGCGGACGGCGCTCACCGCCCGGACGACGAGATCCGCGAGCTGCTCGCGGGCGGACTCGGCGGCCTTGCCGGTCATCGCCGTGCGGGCGACCTCCCGGATCGACTCCTCGTCGTCGACGACGACCGCCATCGATTCGAGGAAAGCGCGGGCCTCCGCCGCCGCGAACCGGTAGCCGTTCGCGACGATCGTCGGGTGGACCCCCGAGTCGAGGAGGTCCTCGGCCCGCGAGAGGAGTTCGCCCGCCAGTACCACCGCCGTGGTCGTCCCGTCGCCGGTCTCCTCCTCCTGGGTTTCGGCCACCTCGACGATCATCCCCGCTCCGGGGTGCTCGATGTCCATCTCCGAGAGGATGGTCACGCCGTCGTTGGTGACGACGACGTTGTCCGAGGAGTCGACGAGCATCTTGTCCATCCCCTTGGGGCCGAGCGTCGTCCGAACCGCGCCGGCGACGGCCCTCGCCGCGAGGACGTTCGAGCGTCGGGCGTCGCGCCCGCGGGTCCGCTGGCTGGAGCCGCCGAGGATGTAGATGGGTTGACTGCCTGCGTAGGCCATAATCGGGGTACGGATGGTCAGCAGTGGAAATAAGTATAGCGTGATTGGTAGTAGCGCACGTCACCTCATCAGCTGCTTCGGAGCTCACTAGCCAGGTATAGGAATATAGTATCGTAATAGCATCAATTCCACGAACCCTCCCCGACGCAGGAGTTATACCCGGTCGGTCGAAGTCGGGGGTGATGAGCGCCAGGGAGAGCCGGGTGTTCCTCGCCGCGCTGGGCGTCGTCGCGCTCCTCGTCGGGGCGGGCCAGGCGCTCGGACTCGCCGAGGGCCGACGACTGCTCGGGCTGTTCGTGTTCGTCGGGATCGGCATACTGGGACCCCAGCTCTATCTCGCGGCGACCGGCCGCGGAGCGCCGTTCGCACGGGTACGGACGGGGCTCCTCCTGAGCCTGCTGTTCCTCGGCGGGGCGTACGCTCTGACCCCACCGGACGAGGCCACGTCCCTCCTCGTCGTCGCCGCCGTCCTCGGCGGCGCGCTCGTCGTCTCCGAGGGGTTGCGGGTCAGTTCGGCCTTCGACTGACCCGACGGCGTCCGGTCCGGTCGTCCCGAGGTCCCGGGGCCCGGGATCGAGGACGACGGTTCGACCCTTCGACGGGGTGGGGAACCCTCGAATCGGGCCGAGAATCCCGAAAGGAAGAGGGATAGCTATTACTTCTGGACCCATGAACCGAGTAACCCATGCGGAAGAGCGTCGTCACCGGGGACGGGAGGCCTTCGGGCGATGGGGTGTCCCCACCCCTGGACCGCGAGACGGTGTTCAGCATCCTCTCGAACCGGCGGCGGCGCTACGTGCTTCACTTCCTGAAAGCGCGCGACGGATCGGTCGGACTCCGCGAACTCTCCGAGCGGATCGCCGCGTGGGAGAACGACTGCCGGCCCGAACAGGTGACCTCGAAGGAGCGAAAGCGCGTGTACGCCGCCCTCCACCAGAGCCACCTGCCGAAGATGGATCGGGCGGGGGTCATCAGGTACGACCCCGACCGGGGGACGATCGAGCTAACGGAGGCCAGCTCCTCGTTCGACGTCTACCTGGAGATGGTGCCGCGGTCCGAAGTGGACTGGGGGGAGTTCTACCTCGGGCTCGGGGCGCTCGGCACGGTCGTGGCGACCCTCGTCGCACTCGGCGTCTTTCCGTTCCGGCTCCTGCCGCCGATCGCCTACCTGTTCCTGTTCGCGCTGGCGGCGCTCGCGGTCGGTGCCGTCCGGACCTATCGCCGCCACCTGGCGCGCGTGGACGCCGAGACCCCGCCGGGCGTCGAGTGACGCCCGCCGCGCTCGGCGCTCCGGACGCCCTCGGTGTCGGACGCGTCCGCAAACCACTATATGGGATCACCCACAAGGGGATGGCAGTGACGGTTCTCATCGCCGGGCCCACCGAAACGGTGTCGGCTGCGATACCCGACGGAATCGGCGTTCGTCGGGTCGAAACCCTCTCCGGGGCCCGCGATGCGCTTCCGGAGGTGAACCTCGTCGTGGTGAGCTGCGGGTTCGAACCCGGTCCCGACACGCTCCTGGGCGTGGTCCGCTCCGGCGTCCACTGCCCCGCGGAGACCCCGGTCATCAGGCTGGTCGACGGCTCGATCGACGGTGTCGACGAACTCGACGACCCGCCACGCCGGCAGTCCGACTTCGACGCCGTCGTCTCGGCCGACGACCCCGACGCCGTTCGTTCGGCACTGGCGCTCGGCGAGCGGACCGAGCGGTATCAGGACGCGGTTTCGGACCTCTACGAGGCCTGTCAGGCCCGCGCCTCCGGCGAGGAGGACGTCGACGTCGACGACGCCTTCGAGCGGGCGAGCCGCGCGTTCGAGGAGGTCCGCGACGCCGCCGGGCGCACGCCCTACGAACAGCTCCTCGGTCGATCCGACGGGGGGGTCGACTCCGGGGATTCCGTCATCGATTCGGGGGCCGACGAGGGCGAGGTGACCGGCGACGAGGCCGGGTAGGGACCCGGAGACGCGCTGGTTCAGGGGGCGAACGGCAGCAGCCCGTAGAGCGTGAGCGCCATCCCGCCGTAGAACGCCGCGTTGACGAGGAGCGCGATGACACCGACCTTCAGCGTGAGCGTCAGGTACGTCTGCCGACCGATCCAGTCGCCCACCGTCCGGGGGGCGGCGCTGGCCTCCGTCCCGCCGACCACGCGGCGTGAGTCCATCGGTCGGACGTTGACGAACCCTTCGCTCGCGCCGACCGACAGGGCGGAGCGTCCCCGGACCCCGGCTGAGAGCGACTCCGCTCGTGAGCTCGGCCGCGGGGGCGTCACGGTCACCGATCGGGGGCCGCTTTCGGGTGTCGATCGGACGGTTTCGTCAGTTTCCGCCCGGTCGTCGGCGATCGAGTCGACCGGCCCGGCCCCCGTTTCCCCGTCGAGCGCCGAGGAGGGGGGGCGCTCGATAGCGTCGGGACGGTCGCCCGCATTCCCGCCTCGACCGAACCCCCCACAGGCGTGGTGTGGGAACTGGTGAGTGGAGCAGAACCGCTCGCCGCAGTGGCCGCAGGTGAACAGCAGCTCGTCGTCAGCCTCACAGAGCGTACACTCGTCCCCCATTATTTGTTTCGTAGCCTCCATCGTATAAGAAATTACCCAGTCACTCTCGAAAATATCGGCGCTGCACCGGCTACCGCCACTCGACGAGCGAACTCCCGCGGGGCGACCGGCGCGACCGACGGTCTTCTCTCGCCGAGATAACACGCTCGGTCGTTTATTTGGGTCGGTACCGGAGATGGTGGTGTGATGTCGTCACAACACCTGGATGGGAACGAACCGACCGAGATAGGAGAGCTCCCGTCGATCGCCACCTCCGAGGGATCGGTGTTCGGCCTCGGCCTGTTCGAGTCCGAGGGCCGGGTCGCCGACCTCACGGTGCTCACCTTCCTCGTCACGCTCGTCGTGCTCGCCAGCGCGTTCGTGGCGATGATACTCGTCTAATCGCCGGCGAGAAGACGGGAAGCGACCCCGGCGAAGGGTCGGCCGTGGGGACGGGGGCCGGGATCGAGCGGGAAACGCACGGCGAGCGAGGCGGAGGTTTAACGCGGACGACCGCCCAGTCACCGGTGATGGTGGAGGCGCTCGCGGTAGCCAGCGGCAAGGGGGGGACCGGCAAGACCACCGCCACGCTCGCGCTCGGGATGGCGCTCGCCGACCGCTACGACGTGACGGTCATCGACGCGGACACGGGGATGGCGAACCTGCTGTTCCACGCCGGCCTCGCCGACGTCGAGACGACGCTCCACGACGTCCTCCTGACCGAGGATCCGGTGCCGGTCGGGGCGGCGACCTACGAGCGGTTCGGGATGCGGGTGGTCCCCTGCGGGACGTCGCTCGCGGGGTTCGAGGCGGCCGATCCCGGTAGACTCCGGGATGTCGTCGCCGAACTCGCCGACGACGCGGACGTGCTCCTGCTGGACTCGCCGGCCGCACTCGACTCGAAGCAGGCCGTCCTCCCGGTCGTACTCGCCGACCGCGTGATCGTCGTCGTCCAGCCGACGGTCCCCGCGCTCTCGGACGGCCTGAAGGTCCAGGAGTACGCCGCCGCGTACGGGACCGACCTCGCGGGCGTCCTGTTCAACCGGGTCCGCGAGGACGAACCCGTCGAGCGCATCGCCTCGAAGGCGTCGCGGTACTTCGAGGGCCCCACGCTGGGCCACGTCCCCGAGGACGACGCCACGCGGGCGGCCCGCCAGGCCGGCGAACCCCTCCTCGCACACGCACCGGAGAGCCCCGCCGCCCGCGCCTTCGGCCAGGCGGCCGCCGGACTCGACGTCCGCCCCGGCGACGGCGACCGGGTCGCCGACCGCTTCCGGTCGGCCGTGGTCCCCGACCGGCCATGAACGCGAACGACCGCCTCCCGACCGGTCGACTGCTCCGCTCGCGCGTCGTCGACGACCCCGGGGAGGTGCTGGAGAACGCGCTCGACCGCGAGCTGACGGGATACGCCACGCTCGAACCCCAGGGGGCGCTCCTCGACGACGGACGGGGTCGCGGCATTCTCGTCTTCGAGGCGGGCGTCCCTCGACTCGCCTACCATCCCCGGACGGGCGGTGGCGAGGCCGCGCTCTCGGCGATGGCCGATCCCGGTCCCTGCCGGATGGAGCTCCACGAGACCCCTGCCCCGACACTGCCGGCGTTCGACGCCCCGGGGCCGTCGGTCGACCCCGGCCGACCGGCCGAGCGACTGGCCGAGGACACCGACCTCGCCGCCCGGACCCGGCGACGCACGCCCGAGGGCGACGAAGGGTCGGCCGTCGAGGCGTTCCTCGAGAACGGAGCGGCCGTCGCGGCCGTCCGCGAGGAGGCCCGCGCCGAGGCCGAACGGCACGCCGAGGAGTGGGGGCTCGAAGGTGCGCTGCGGGACGAGGAGTCGTCACGGGTGGACCCCGAGTAGTCGTCGTCGACCCGGCGAGGAGGAGAGCGGTTGGCGTGGCGGGCGTGGGGGCGGGCGTGCGGAATACTTAGGACCATCTGAGTCGTACCGGGGCGGATGGATTCACGGTCGGACGAGCATCTGGTGGCGGGATCGGATCGTTCCCCGAGAAGCGACACGGATGCCTGCCCGGACACTATCGAAGACCTGGCGACAGGGGCGTCCATCACGTTCCTCGAACGCGGTATCGACGAACAGGGAGCGTACTTGGTGATGAATGGCGTTCTCCCGCCGGGAACCGATAGCGGACCCGCCCGTCTGCACCCACAGTCGGAGGTACGCTCGAAGGTGATGGCGGGTCGGGCCAACGTGACGGTTCGCGGTGAATCCCACACCCTGCTTCCCGGCGAATCGCTGACCATCCCACCCGGAGAGGCCCACAGCATTCGGAACGGCGGTGCCGACAGTCTCGTCGTTCGGACGACGCTCCGCCCGCCCGGCGAGTTCGAAGCCGCCATTCGGGCGCTCTACGAGGTCGGGGCAGGAGGGCAACCGGATCTGTTCGCAGTGGCTGCGGTGCTCTCTCACTACCGGGAGGACGTGCGTCTCGCAGGGATTCCGTGGTGGCTTCAGCTCCCCTTCCTGAGTGCGCTCGCCAGGATTGGGACATTGCTCGGTCGAAATCCGCTCAGGTAGTCCGCCGCCCAGTCGCGCTCAGTTTGTCGTGACGCTTGTTTGCGGACCGTTGAGTACGACGACGAGCGTATCCTGTAGCGTTCGTGCGAATGAGGAGCAGTCCGGCTGGCGTATGGAAACCTTCGACACGGTTATCTTCTTAGACGGCTACTGTAACTTCAGCGATAAAAATGGCATCGTCTACTAACCAAGCAGCCGAGAGTATCGAGCGGTCGACCGGTGTGAGTCAGTGGAACTACCTGCGTGTAGGAGGTCTGGCCGCGCTAACCGAGGCGGCCATCTACGTGGCAGGTATCGCGTACTTCCTCGTCATCCTCGATCTCGCGAGCGTCACCGGGGCGCTCCAAGAGGTCGAACTGTTCGTCGCGAACGAGACGAGTCTGTACGCCATGAACCTGCTCATCTACGTGGTCTTCGGTATCGTGCTGGTGGCACTCGTTCTGGCGCTCCACGAGCGGCTCGAGACCGACGCACCGATGCTGATGCGCGCGACGACCGCGTTCGGGCTCATCTGGGCCGGCCTCGTCATCGCAAGCGGGATGGTCGCTACCCTCGCGACGGGCGTCGTCGTCGACCTCTACGGCACCGATCCGACGCAGGCGACCACGGTCTGGCTGGCAGTCAGTCCGGTCATCGACGGGCTGGGCGGTGGCAACGAGATCGTCGGCGGCCTCTGGACGCTGCTCGTGAGCGTGGTCGCGTTACGGACGCGGGCACTGCACCGACTGGTGAACTACTTCGGGCTCGTGGTCGGGACGGCAGGCATCCTCTCGGCGATTCCAGCGCTCGGTGAGATCGGCGGTGGCATCTTCGGACTCACCCAGATCGTCTGGTTCGTCGCTCTCGGCGTCCTCCTGTTACGCGCGGGTCGCCGCGAGGCGTCCGCGTACCTCCGTGATGAGTGACCCGACCGACCGCGGTGTGAGACGAACACGGACGGTTTGCTGAATGCACACTCTGTACGCAGCGGACCGATAATATCGTCCTGCTACTATTACAGCGCTACCGGAGAGAGGAACCCGGGGGGATCCGCTCAGAACGGCCAGAGCGGATCGAGGAGCACCGGGAACCCCGGACTCCCGGGCGAGAAGAGGCCGTCCCCGGTGAGTCCGACGAGCGGGAGCCCGTAGGCCAGGATCACCAGCACGACCGCGATCGCCGTCCACAGCCAGAGGTTGTCGAGCACCTTCGGGCTGTGTTCCGGTCCCGAGAGCGCCGGCGGGATCTCGCCGCTGACGCCGATGTTCCCCCCGCGGGGGTTCATGTAGGTGTCCCACATCACCGCGAGGAACATCAGCAGGGCGACGAACAGCAGGACGCCCCCGAGCGCGATCTGGATCCGCATGCTCGAGACGCTCCCGAACGCGCTCTCGTAGACGATCTCCGCACCCCCGTACTCGTAAGGTTCGGCGGTCCGGCGGGGGACGCCCGCGAGGCCGGCGCGGTGCATCGCGTTCGACATCAGCACCATCCCGATGAACCAGACGTACGGCTGGACGGCGGCGACGCTCTGCAGCCCGAGCCGCCGGCCGGTCACCTGCGGGACCAGCCAGTAGGAGATGGCCATCGCGGTCAGCGCGAACGCCGTCCCGACGGTGAGGTGGAAGTGGCCGGGGACCCACAGCGTGTTGTGGATGAGGTAGTTGATGTTCATCCCGGCGTTGATCATCCCGGAGAAGCCGCCGGCGGCGAACATCAGCCCCGCGAGGGCCGTCCCGGAGAAGGCGGGGTTGCCCCACGGCAGGGCGCGGAGCCAGCCGAAGTAGCCCTCACCGCCGCGCTGACGAGCGCCGTGCTCCATCGAGGCGACCACGGTGAACGCGGTCAGCAGCGAGGGGAGCAGGAGGAACATGGTGTTCGTCATCGCGACGAACTTGAACCCCTCGGGGATGCCCGGGTCGACGTACTGGTGGTGGAACCCCACGGGCGTCGAGAGCAGCAGGAACAGCACGAACACGATGCGTGCGAGCCCGTCGCTGAACAGCCGTCCGCCCGACAGCTTCGGGAGGATGGTGTACCACACCAGGTAGGCGGGCATCAGCCAGAAGTACACGACCGGGTGGCCGAAGAACCAGAACAGCGTCCTCGTCAGCAGGGGGTCGACCGTCTCGACGAGGCCGAGCGACCACGGGATCAGGAACACGACGACCTCGACGGCGACCCCGACCGTGGCGATGTACCACATCAGCATCGTCACGAGCACCATGAACGCCTGGAGCGGGATGCGCTCGTCGGGGTGCTCGCGCCGCCACGCGAAGAACGTCCGGAAGTAGTTCGCCCCGGCGATCCACGACCCGATGATGATGAGCGCCGCCCCGACGTAGAAGATCGGGTGGGCCTGTAGTGGCGCGTAGAACGTGAACAGCACGTCCGCGCTCACCGGGCTCCCGGGGATGAACCCGGCGAGGATCGCGCCCCCGGCGAGCAGCGTCCCGGTGATCAGCGTCCGGAACCAGAGCTTCGTGACCGCCCTGCTGGGGACGCCCCGTTCGAGGCTCGCGGTCATGGCCCAGAGGAACAGCCCGGCGATGAAGAACGTCGTGAACACGAGCACCATCAGCACGCCGTGGGCCGTGAGGACGGTGTAGTAGTCGGCGGAGGAGACGATCCCGCGATAGATGCCGGTCCGGTGGAGCGCCTGTATCACCCCGAACAGGCCGCCCCCGGCGAGCGCGGCGAACGCGACGGCGAAGCAGTAGCGTACGACCCGTGACTCGTAGGGGTAGCGCTCGACGAACGCCGCCTCGCCGGCGGTGTCCGTGACCGTTTCCTCGCGGGTCGCCGTCGGTGTCTCGTCGACGAACGCCATCAGGGCTCACCCCCCTGGAGGTCGGCCGACGCGTCGGTCCCGTTGAACTCGGACGGCGGCACGGTGCGGAGCTCGCCGGCCATCTCGTGGTGGCCCGACCCGCAGTACTCGTGACAGACGATGGCGTACGTCCGTGGCTCGGTCGGGAACTCCGCCGTGATCTCGGCCACCTGCCCCGGGATGACCATCGTGTTGACGTTCGTCCCGACGAGGTTGAACCCGTGGACGACGTCCGAACTCGTCACGTAGAACGTCACCGTGCTCCCGGCCGGGACCTCGATGGGAGTCCCGGTCCCGGGCTGGAAGACGAACTGCTGTGCGACGACGTGGACGGCGTAGTGGTTCTCGCCGACCTGTTGCACCCCGGGATCGGAGAACTCGGGGTGGTCGCTCAGCGCGGTGGGGTCGACGGTGCCGCCGCTGTCGTCGACCATGGCCACCCCCGCGCCCACGGCACCGTACGTGATCGTCCCGATGAACCCGACGATGAGCAGTAGCGATGCGCCCAGCCAGATCTTCTCGAATCGGTGTATCTCCATCCTTGTCACCCGATTATCGTGGGCCCGCCGCCCAGGAACTCGACGAAGTACATGAACACCCACAGCACCGCCAGGATGACGAAGTAGACGGCGATGAGCGCCGCCGTCCCGACCGGGTCGTACTCGTCGTGACCGATCTCCCGCACGGTACTCGTCGTGGACGTCCCCGCGGCCTCGACGGCCGGCTCCGTCGTGTGACCCGCGTAGGCGTCCCGGTTCATCCAGACGTACCCCAGCGCCGCGAGCACCGGCAGCGCGAGCGCGGCGAGCCCGCCCGCGAACACCCGCAGAGCGATCTCCATACCCGCCACTCCCTCGCCACCACCCTCGGCCGGCGGCCCGCCGACGTTCCCGACGACGACGGCCCCCTTCATGCCGAGCGAGCGGTGGGGCGTGCAGTAGTACCGCGAGACCCCCTCCTCCTCGAACGTGTGCTCGAAGGTGAACCCCGCCTCGGTGGCGAGGTCCGACTCGTAGCTGTACTCCTCGTCCTCGCTGACGACGTTGTGGCTGGACCCCTGTCCGGTCCACTCCCAGATCACCGTCGTCCCCGGGTCGACGCGGACCGCGGCGGGCGAGAACGCGAAATTCCCGCCGTTGCCCTCCGTGCCGACCTGGACGGTCACCTCCGACTGGCCCCGCCGGTCGACGGTCGACTCGAAGTTCGAGACGTCCTCGAACCAGCCCTCGTAGTCGGGTTCGCCGACCTGGACCGGGCCGGCACCCTGGTCGCCGACGACGACGGCCCCCTTCATGCCGAGCGAGCGGTGGGGCGTGCAGTAGTACCGCGAGACCCCCTCCTCCTCGAACGTGTGCTCGAAGGTGAACCCCGCCTCGGTGGCGAGGTCCGACTCGTACTGGTAGGTATCACCCTCGCTGACGACGTTGTGGCTGGATCCCTGTCCGGTCCACTCCCAGATCACCGTCGTCCCCGGATCGACCCGGATCGCGGCGGGCGAGAACGCGAAGGCTCCGCCGTTGCCCTCCGCGCCGACCTGGACGGTCACCTCCGACTGACCGCGCCGGTCGACGACTCCGTCGAAGTTCGAGACGTCCTCGAACCAGCCGCCGAAGTCGACACCACCCTCCCCCTCCTGGGCGGTGGCGAGACCGGGCCCGACCGCTGCCGCGCCGAGGGCTCCGGCGGTGCCCCCGAGTACGGCCCGGCGTGTCGGGCCCTTGCTGTTCGAACTCATTGTACGTCTCGTCCCCGGTCGGTGGGGTACTTAGTTCTATATGGCCGGTGGGTGTCTACCGTCCCCCCGTCTTCCGGTTCTTCGTGCATACTTCCTGACGGAAGCCGGTGCGAACGACGCTCACTTAACACGGGCTTCGGTTCTCGCCGAACGAGGAGCAGCGTCGGCTTTTTACCACCCCCCTCCCAACCGCGCGCTATGCGATATCCCCCACACTACGCCGCGGGCATCGTGCTGGTGGCGCTCCTGACGGCGGCACTCTTCGGCCTCGATCGGGCCGCCTTCACCTCGATGGCGCTGACGATGGTGAGCGTCGTCCTCATCGCCGCCAGCGTCGCGCTGCTGTTCGGCGGCGGCGACGACCGCGACCTGCCCGGGAAGGCCTGACGCTCCATGCCGGGAGCCGGACCGGAGCTCGGGCTCGTGGCCTTCCTCGCCATCGGGTTGCTCGGCGGCGTCCACTGTCTGGGGATGTGTGGCCCGCTGGTGACGCTGTACGCCGACCGGATGGCTACGGACCCTGGCCCCCGGGCCGACGGGGGAACCGTCGAAGGGGGGCGGGGGTACGCCAGCCCGGACCGCGGACCGACGTTCCGCGAACTCCGCCAGCACCTGCTGTTCAACCTCGGCCGAACCCTGGCGTACGCGACCGTCGGGGCCACGATGGGCGCGCTCGGCGGGCTCGTCTACGACACGGCGGCGGTCGCCGCCGTCGCCGGACCCGTCCGGGGGGTCACGGGCGTCGTCGTCGGCCTCCTGGTCGTCGCCGCCGGCGTGACGAACCTCCGTGGGGAACAGGGAGGACACCTCCCCGTCGGCGGGCTGTTCGGTCGGGTCTCGGCCGCGCTCACCTCGCGGGTCGACCGCTGGGTCCGCGGCCCGCGCATCGTCGCGCTCGGCGCGATCCACGGGCTCATGCCGTGTCCGATCCTCTACCCGGCGTTCCTCTACGCGCTCGCCGTGGGGTCGCCCGTCCACGGCGCGCTCGCGCTCGCGCTCCTCGGGATCGGGACCGTCCCGACGCTGTTCGCCTACGGCACCGTCCTCGGATCGCTCTCGCCGGGCACCCGCGAACGACTCCACCGCGTCCTGGGCGCGCTGTTCGTTCTCCTGGGATATCTCCCGCTGGCGATGGGGCTGGCCCAGTTCGGGGTCACCCTCCCGATGCCCGAGGTACCGTTCTACCAGCCGCTCGCCTGAGACCACACATCCCACAGCCATGACCGAGGACACCTGCTCGCTCTGTGACCTCCCGACGCCGGACCCGCCGGTCACCGCCGAGGGCGTCCCGGGGTCGTTCTGCTGTCGGGGCTGTGCGGAGGTCGCCCGGACCCTCGGCGACGTCGAACGCGACCCGTCGGACCTCGACACGGGCCCCGAGGCCGACGACGTCGAGGGCGAGACGGCGTTCCTCGCGGTCGACGGGATGCACTGTGCGACCTGCGAGGCGTTCGTCGAGTCGCGCGCGGCGGGCCACGGGGGCGTACGGGCGGCCGAGGCCTCCTACGCCACCGGGATGGTCAGGCTGGTCTACGACGAGGATACACGCTCCGCGGAGGACCTCCCCGACGTCCTCTCGGGGACGGGCTACCGGGCGCGAGCGGTCACCGACGAGGCCGACGCCGAGGAGTCGACGGGCCGCCTCCTCGTCGGCGGGTTCTTCGGGATGATGACGATGCTCTGGTACGTGCTGTTCCTCTACCCCGCGTACGTCGGCTTCGAGGAGCTCCTCCTGTTCGACGTCCACGGGAGCGCGGGGCGGTACCTCCTCGGGAACGTCTGGCTGTTCGCCACCGTCGTCCTCGGCTACACCGGCTACCCGATCCTCCGCGGGGCGTACGTCTCGCTCCGGGCCGGTCGGCCGAACATGGACCTCCTGGTGGCGCTCGCGGCCGTGACGGCCTACGTCTACTCGACCGGGGTTCTCCTGACGGGCGGGATCGAGGTCTACTACGACGTGAGCGTCGTCATCGTCGTCGTGGTCACCGTCGGGACCCACTACGAGGAGCGGGTTCGAGAACGGGCGGCGGGTCACCTGACCGAACTGACCGAGGAGCGGGTCGACGAGGCCCGCCGTCGTCGCGACGGACGGACCGAGACGGTGTCCCTCGATGACCTGGAGTCGGGCGATGAACTCGTGATCCGTGCGGGAGAGCGGGTGCCCATCGACGGCGAAGTCGTGGAGGGAACCGGGGCGGTCGACGAGTCGCTCGTCACCGGCGAGTCCCTGCCCGTCCGGAAGGGCCCCGGGGACGAGGTCGTGGGCGGAGCGATGCTGGTGGACGGGGGCCTCGTCGTCGGGGTGGGCGAGGACGCGGCGAGCACGGCCGACCGCCTCGTGGCGACGCTCTGGTCCGTCCAGTCGTCCCGACCGGGGGCCCAGCGGCTCGCCGATCGGCTCGCGGCCGTATTCGTCCCGCTGGTCCTCCTGATCGCGCTCGCCGCGCTCGGGTACGCCCTCCTCCGCGGCGCGACCCCCTCCGGAGCCTTCCTCACGGCGCTCGCGGTGCTCGTGGTCTCCTGTCCCTGTGCGCTCGGGCTGGCGACGCCGCTCGCGGTCGCCGCGGGTGTCCGCGAGGCGCTCGCGCGGGGGATCGTCGTCACCTCCGGCGAGGTGTTCGAGCGGGCCGTCGAGACAGATACGGTCGTCCTCGACAAGACGGGAACGCTCACGACGGGCGCGATGGCCGTGAGCGCGGTCCACACGGGCGGCACGGAGGGGACGAGCGAACGGGAGGTACTCTCCCGTGCGGCGGCCGTCGAGGCGTTCGCCGAACACCCGGTAGGTCGGGCCATCGTCGATCGCGCCCCGCCGACCGACACGACGGTCGAGGGGTTCACGACCCACCCCGGTCGGGGCGTGAGCGCGAACGTCGACGGCGAGCGCGTCCTGGTGGGTCGCCCCGAACTCCTTGCCGCCGAGGGGTGGGTGATCCCCGACGTGCTGGCCGACCGCGCCGAGCGAGCCACCGGGTCAGGACGGGTCCCCGCGCTCGTCGGCTGGGGTGGCCGCGCCCGCGGGCTCGTGATCGCGGGCGACCGACCCCGCGAGGGCTGGGAGTCCGCCGTCGCGGATCTCGCGAGCGGGAGCCGCCGCGTCGTCGTCCTCACGGGCGACGAGGAGGCGGCCGCTCGCCCCTTCCGGGAGTCGCCACACGTCGACGAAGTGTTCGCGGGCGTCCCGCCCGAGGGGAAGGCGGCCGTCGTCGAGCGCCTGCGCGGGGAGGGGACGGTGGCGATGGTCGGCGACGGGTCGAACGACGCGCCCGCGCTCGCCGCCGCCGACCTCGGCATCGCCCTCGAATCCGGGACCCGTCTCGCCGCCGACGCGGCGGACGTCGTCGTCACCACCGGCGATCTCGCGACCGTCCCGTCGGCCTTCGAGCTGACTCGAACGGCGCGGCGGCGGGTCCGGACGAACCTCGCGTGGGCGTTCTGCTACAACGCCGTCGCCGTCCCGCTGGCGGCGCTCGGGCTCATCAACCCGCTGTTCGCGGCCGTCGCCATGGCCGCCTCGTCGCTGCTCGTCGTCGCCAACTCCGCCCGTCCCATGCGGGTCGACGACGACCCGACGCCCGCCTCCCGTCCGGGCTCGACGCCGCCCGCCCACGAGGTGACCGAGGCGTGAGCACCCGGGTTCGGGTCGGCCCCGTCGCGCTCCCTCGGACTCTCCTCCTCCGGGTCGGAGCGCTCCTGACGGTCGAACTCGCGCTGCTCGGGGCGTACCTCGCGCTCACGGGCTGGCAGGTGCTCGCGCCGCGCTACCTGCTCTACCCCCTCCTCTGGGTGACCGTCGGAGTTCTCGCGGTCGCCCGGACCGCACCCGTGGACGCTCCTCGCTCGTCGCGACTCGTCGCGGCCCTCCTCGCCGCCGTCTACCTGTCGATCCTTCTGTGGGCCGACGGCTCGGTGAGCCTCCGAGGAACTAGAATGGGGTTCCGCCTCGTGTGGCTCCCCCCCGGCTGGGGTCCCGCCGTCCTCTACGGCGGCGAGTCGGTCTCGCTCGCGCTGTTTCCCTACCGCGTCGTCGGGTACGCGGCGCTCTCGTACCTGCTGTACGCGACCGCCGCGACGGCATCGCGCGCGGCGCTCGGGGGGCTCGTCGGCCTCGTCTCCTGTGTCTCCTGTACGCTACCCGTGGCGGCCGCGTTCCTCTCCAGCGTGGCCGGGGGGGCGACCGCCGTCGCCGCCGCGGCGACCGTCTGGTCCTACGACCTCTCGACCGTCGTGTTCCTCCTCGCCGTCGCGCTGCTCTACTGGCGGCCGCTCGTCGGCGGGCGGCTCCGTTCGCTCGTCACCCGGCGGTAGCGACCGGGCGGCTCGCCGTACACGCTCCCCCGCAGCAGGAAGGAGTGACGCCTCGGACTCCTCGCGTCGTGCTCTCGCCCGCGCCTCGAACCGGTCCCTCCGAGTACCTCCGCCGTCGGTTCGGGATCGGAGACCGCGGGAGTCGTCTGCAGAACCCCCGTTTCCGGCGTTATCGAGGGCAGCCGTCGCTGGCCGTCGGGTGGGGCTTCCGATGCGAGCGAGACGGGCATCGATCTGTCGCTTCCCCGGAGCCCTCAGTCCTGTCCGCCAGTATCGACTGAGGGGGTCTGTATCGTCCCCGAATCACCACTCCCGGCGAGGAGTGACACGAGATCCGCCTCCGTCACCGGCCGCGCGGTCGTCTCTACCCCTGCACTGCGAGCCACGCGAACTGCACTCGGGGGGTGAATATCCGCTCCGTCCAGCAGCGCGTCGTCGTAGAAAACCTCCCGCGGGGTCCCACCCCCGACGACGTTGCCGTCGGCCATCACGCAGGTCCGTTCGGCGATCTCGGCGGCGAAGTCGAGGTCGTGCGTCGACAGGACGACGCTGATGCCCTCCCGGTGGATCTGCCGGATGCGGTCGGCGACCAGTCGGGACCGTGCCGGGTCGAGCCCCGCCAGCGGTTCGTCCAGCACGACGACGCTCGGCTCGAGGACGAGCACGCCAGCGAGGCCGACGAGGCGCTTCTCCCCGCCGCTCAGGTAGTGCGGGATCCGAGCTTCGAGGTGGCTCGCGTCGACGGTCAGAGCGCCTGCGACCTATCACCCAGCGAGGAGGTAGGCGGCGAAGACGACTCCCCCGAGGAGGGAGACGGGGACGAACCCGCCGACGGCGAGGACGGTCCCGAAGACAGCCGGCGAGTTCGGCCCACACGCCGGTCGCATACCCCCGGAGCGTCTCCGAGACGCCGGTATCGGTCTCGAGCGCCGCACCGGTCTCGGGGACGACCAGAACGACGACCGCCGCGACGAGGAACGCGAGGCCGAACAGGAGGAAGGGGACGTTCCAGCCGTAGCCGGCGAGGAGCGCGGCGACCGGCGGAACCACCGTGACCGCCGGCCGCGCTCGTCCGAAAGCCCTGTGCGGCCGATCCGTCGGCGGCCTCGAACGCGTCGCCGAGGACGACCACGGAGATGGGGAGGATGCCCGCGAACGCGAGCCCCTGGAGGGCGCGCAGCCCGAGGAGGGTGCGGAAATCGCCGACCGCGACCGTGGCGAGCCCGGCGGCCCCGAACAGCACGAGCGACGGGACGAGCACGCGCCGTCTGCCGTAGAGGTCGGCGAGCAGGCCCGTCACCGGGACGAACAGCACCCCCGGGACGGCGAAGGCGGTCATGACGAGGCCGATCCGGGCGTCGGAGACGCCGACGCCCTCCGCGATGTGCGGGAGGATCGGGGCCGGCACCTCGTAGCCGAACATCACCACGAACGCGACGAGCATCATCGCCAGCAGCGTCGGATCCCTGACCAGCGAACGGTAGGCGGCCGACCCCTCCCCCGTGTCGTCGGCGCTCATCTACCGACCCGTCACTCCGGGTCGGAGAGCGGGTCGAGCCGCCCGACACGGGGTCGGCGTCCGCGGGTCAGGTGACACCGAGTATCTCGCGGGCCTGTGCGGTCGAGGCGACGGGTCGACCGAGCTCCTCGGCGACTCGGACGATCCGCTCGACGAGCTGTGCGTTCGACTCGGCCGGCTCGCCGCGGCGGTAGTAGACGTTGTCCTCCAGCCCGACGCGGACGTGCCCGCCGAGCAGTATCGCCATCGTCGTCAGCGGGAGCTGGTGGGGGCCGAACCCGAGGACGTTGAACGGCGAGCCCTCGGGGAGCCCCTGGACGAGGTTGAGCAGGTTCCGCGGGTGTGGCGGCGAGGTCGTCCCGCCGCCGAAGATGATGTTGACGTAGGGCGGTTCCTCGATGATGTCCTCCTCCAGCAGCCGGTAGGTCTCGTTGAGGTGACCGTTGTTGAACACCTCGAGTTCGGGTGTGATGCCCCGCTCGCGCATCTCCCGGCCGAGTTCGTCGATCGTGTGACGGGTGTTCTCGCTCGTGAGGTGCTGGTACCTGTTGAGAGGACCCATGTCGAGGCTCGCCATCTCCGGGGCCGGGTCGGTCCGGAGCGACTGCCGTCGGGCCTCCAGTGGCGCGCCCGTCCCGCCGGTCGAGTTCTGTATCACCACGTCCTCGGTCGCCTCCCGGACCGCGTCGTTCACCTGCTGGAAGCGCTCGGTCTCGAACGAGCGCTCGCCGTTCGGCCGGCGGGCGTGGAGGTGGACGACGCTCGCGCCGGCCCGCTCGCAGGCGGCCGCCGCCCGGCCGATCTCCTCCGGCGTCTCGGGGATGTTCGGGTTCGCCTCCTTCCCGTGGACCCCACCCGTGAGCGCGACGGTCACCACCACGGGGTCACCGGCGAGGTAGCTCTCGTAGCTCACCGCTCGGCCTCCAGGTAGAACTCGCAGTCGGTCTCGAAGTCGAGGCCGTAACGCGTGTTGCAGACGTCGGCACGCATCGGCTGGACGAACGCCCCGACGGCGGTGCAGTACGCCCGTTCGCTCCCGAACTCGGCCTCGCCGTCCGCCTCGCGGTAGTCGAGGTGAGGACACTGGTCGTGGGCCATGGACGCCGGTCGCGGCCGGGGGGTGTAAGCCTACTCCTCGGGCGGTACCACTCCAGCTGGGCGTGGCGGGTCCGGCGGCCGTCTCACGGTCTCGGCGCGGCCCGCTGGCGCGCCACCTCCGCGACGTTGCCGCCGCAGTCGGCCACCCGCGACAGCGAATCCACGACGAGGCCGAGGTCGACCGCGCCGCCGCCCCCCGGGAGTTCGGTGTCGAGCGTTCGTGCCCGCTCCCGGACGGCCGCGTTCGCGTCGCCCGCCCGATCCGCCAGATATCTATGCGCGTAAATAGGCCTCCGGACGGGTCGGTACTACCGTGTCCGGCGCTCACTCGTGGTCGGCTTCGTCTCGATGGTGCCGCGTACGAGGTCCGTGTCGACCCCCTGGCTGGCCGCCTCCATCTCCTCGGTCAGCGACCGGTACCGAGACCGGAGGTTCGCGTACGCCGCCGAGTCGGCGAGCTCCCCGTCGGTCTTCGTGGCTTCGAGCGCGCCGATCTTCTGGGCGACGCGGAAGCGCTCCTCGAGCGCTCGCTCGTAGTCGTCGAGGGTGAGCAGCCGCTCGACGACGGCCCTGAGCTGACCGACGGTGACCGGCTTGGTCAGGTACGTGTCGAAGGGCATGGTCGCGATGTCCTCGTCCGGCTCGACCGCCGTCAGCATCGCCACCCGGCAGTCGTGGCCGCTCGCGCGGATCTCCTCCAGCACCTCGTCGCCCGACTGTCCGGGCATCCGTCGGTCGAGCAGGACGACGTCGACCGACTCGTCGAGCAGTGAGAGTCCCATCCTCCCGTCGGCGGCCACCTTCACCTCGGCCACGAACCGTTCGAGCATGTCCGCGTACATCTCTCGGATCGCCGTCTCGTCGTCGACGACCAGTACCGTCGCGGTTTCGGGAGGCACGTTCGTCCCCCGAATGCCGTCCCCGAGACATAACGGTTCGGACCGCTTCGATTCCGGTTACAGGGCTCGAACACCTCCGAAGCCGTGGTCTCCAGGCCCGTCGAGGCGGTCGGGATCGCGACCCGATCCGAGCGCGTTTTCCACCCGAGAGAACACCGGCCCGGTCTTATGTAGTCCCCCGACGGAGGAACGAGTGATGGGGGGAGACGGAGCGCGAATCGACGTCGGGCTGGGGGGTCCGACGGTGCTGATCGTGGACGACGACCGGGAGCTCGTCGACCTGTACGCGGCCCGGCTCGGCGACAGGTACGACGTCCTGACCGCGCACGGTGGCGAGGAGGCCATCGAGATCTTCCGGCGGGAGCGGCACGCGATCGACGCCGTCCTGCTGGACCAGCGGATGCCGGACCTCGACGGCGAGATGGTGCTGGTCTCTATCCGCGACGCGGGGTTCGACTGTCCGGCCGCGCTCGTGACGGGCGTCACTCCCGACTTCGACGTCCTCGGCCGGGGGTTCGACGACTACGTCCGGAAGCCGGTCGGGCGCGAGACGCTCCTGGCGACCGTCGAGGGGCTGCTCGAACGCGACAGCTACGACGCGCTGGTCCGCGAACTCTCCGCCAAGCGTGTCCGGCGGAACGTGCTCCGGGCCGAGAAGCACGCGGCCGAACTCGCGTCTAGCGAGCGGTTCGTCGGACTCGAACGCGACATCGAGCGGCTGGAGCGACGGCTCGAACGGGCCCGGGAGCGCGTCGAGGCAGATCGGAGTCGGCCGACTGCACCGGTGGCCTGACTGCCGCAGCCGAGGGCCTCGCCGCCAGCGTGATGATCCCCCGGGTCGACGTATCCTCGATGACACCCGACACGAACCGCCGGTGGCTGCTGGCGAGCCGTCCGACCGGGGAGCCCACACGGGAGGACTTCGAACTCGAGGAGAGCGACGTGTCCGAACCGGGACCGGGCGAGGTGCTCGTTCGTACCCGGTACCTGTCGGTCGACCCGTACATGCGCGGTCGGATGCGCGACGCCGACTCCTACGCCGACCCGTGGGGGATCGGCGAGCCCATGCGGGCCCGCTGTGTGGGCGAGGTCGTCGACTCCGAGTACGACGGGCTCGAGACGGGCGACGTCGTCGCGGGGAACCTCTACTGGGCGGAGTACGCGACGGTCGACGGGGATCGGGTTGAGCGAGTCGAGGTCGGCGACCTCCCGGTTTCGACGGCGCTCTCCGTCCTCGGGATGCCCGGTCGGACGGCCTACGTCGGGACGGTCGACGTCGGTCGGGTCGAGCCGGGCGACACGGTCGTCGTCTCGGCGGCCGCGGGCGCGGTCGGCTCGGTCGCCGGCCAGATCGCCCGTATCGCCGGGGGCCGGGTCGTCGGGATCACGGGGGCCGACGAGAAGGCCGACTGGCTGACCGACGAACTCGGGTTCGACGCCGCCGTGAACTACCGGACGGCCGGAGATCTCTCCGCCGCGGTCGCCGAGGCCTGTCCCCGTGGTGTGGACCTCTACTTCGAGAACGTCGGTGGGGAGGTGAGCGACGCGGTCACCGACCACCTGACGGACTACTCCCGTATCGCCGTCTGCGGGAAGATCGCCCTCTACAACCAGGAGGACGGCGACGTTCCGCGGGGACCGCGACGGCTCCACCAGCGCACCCGGACCCGCGTCGAGGGGTTCATCGTGAGCGATCACGCCCACCGTGCAGAGCACATCACCGACCGGCTCCGTCGCTGGGTATCCGAGGAGGAGGTGCGGTACCGCGAGACGGTCACCGAGGGGATCGAGAGCGCCCCGGAGGCGTTCCTGGGGCTGTTCGAGGGGACGAACGTCGGCAAACAGCTCGTCAGGGTGGCGTAGCACCCGACCGATCGGTTCCGCGGAGAAACGCTTTCGTGGGCCCCCCGGGTGGGGAGGACGATGAGCGACAGACTGGAACGGACGTTCGCGGACGCGCCGAGCAACTGGGGGAAGTGGGGCGAGGACGACGAGGTGGGTGCGGTGAACTACCTCGACCAGGAGCAGGTGCTCCGTGGGGTGCAGGCCGTCGAGCACGGCCGGACGTTCTCGCTCGGCGTCCCGATCGGCCACCCGGAGGGCGACCCGAAGACGCCGGGGCGACCCGACGCACAGCACTACATGCGCAGGGACCAGGGGCACTACGAGTCCGGCAAGGCCGAGGCCGAGCGGCCGAGCGCGGACGACGTGCTATTTTTGGCGATTCACGGGACGACCCACGTCGACGCGCTGGGGCACGCCTGGTACGGCGACGAACTCTACAACGGGTTCGACCCGGGAACGACGAAGGGGGGACTCGACCGCTGTAGCGTCGAGCCCATCGCCGAGCACGGGGTGGTAGGTCGCGGCGTCCTCCTGGACGTGGCGCGTCACCGCGGCGTCGACCACGTGGCGCGTGGCGAGCAGATCCCCCTCGAAGAACTGCTCGAGTGTGCGGACGAGCAGGGCGTCGAACTCGAACCGAGCGACGTGCTCGTCATCCGGACGGGGTGGCTCGAACGGTTCTACGCCGGCGAGCGCGAGGCGATTCGGGCGTTCGACGAGCCGGGGATCACCTACTCCGCCGACCTCGCCGACTGGTTCTACGAGATGGAGGTGCCGGCGTTCGCGACGGACACCCTCGCCAACGAGCGGACGTTCCCCGAGTCGGGGATCAGGCTCCCGCTCCACGCGACGTTCATCCGCGACCAGGGGATACTGCTGAACGAGATCACCCTGCTGGACGATCTGGCGGCCGACTGCGCCGAGGACGGCAAGTACGACTTCCTCTACACCTGCTCGCCGCTGAAGATCGTGCAGGCGACGGGCTCGCCGGTGAACCCGCTCGCGATCAAATAGCCCGGACTAGAGCTCCGCGACGGCCTCCATCGTGGCCCGCTTCTCCTCGATGGTCATCCCGTTGACGAACCCCACCCTGACCGCGTCGAGGCCGTCGACCTCGCCGTACTCGCGGAGGCGCTCTCGAACCTCCTCTGGCGTGCCGGCGGCGGCGAGATCGTCGAGCGCCTCGTCGGTGAGTGCCTCGGCCATCGCCGCCGTGTCCCGCTCGCTCCAGGCCTCGCGGATCTCGGCGACCATCTCGGGGTAGCCCTGCTCGGCCACCGAATCGCCGTAGTAGGGGCCGTACGCCCCGACGAGGAAGGCGATCGTCGACCGGACGGTCTCGCGGGCGTGCTCGCGGTCCTCGTCGGCGAACGCCCTGACGATGAGGCTCGTCCGTAGTTCCCCGGGATCCCGGCTCCCGAGTTCGGCTCCGCGGCGGAGGTCTTCGAGCCGTTCCTCGAGCGCGTCGACGGTGAACAGCTGGGGGACCCACCCGTCCGCGAACCTGCCCGCCAGTTCGGTGGCCTTGGGGCCGAGGGTGGCGGCGTCGATCGGCGGAGGGTTCTCGGGGACCGAGCGGTCGTAATTCAGGCCGTCGATGTCGAACACCTCGCCGTGGTACTCGGGGTTGCCGTTCTCGTAGACCGCCCTGATGATCTCGATCGTCTCGCGGAGGCGGCGCAGCGGCCGTTCGAAGGCCACTCCGTGCCACCGCTCGGTGATCGCCGGCGAGGACGGCCCGAGGCCGAGGCGATACCGTCCGTCGGAGATGTCGTGGAGCGTGAGCGCGGTCTGTGCGAGCATCGCCGGCGACCGGCCGTATGGGGAGAAGACGTCGTCCGAGAGGCCGATCTCGTCGGTTCGGTCGGCGACCACCGCGAGTATCGTCGCCAGGTTCCAGCCGGTCGCCTCGCCCATCGAGAAGCGGTCGAACCCCAGCCCCTCCGCGTGGACGGCGAGGTCGGCGACCGAGCCCGGAGTGTCGTGCTCGGGTGTGCTCGCGATGACGTCGATGTCGAACTCCCGGGTCATGTACCCGGGTGAGCCGGGGTGGACTAATACGTTCGGGGGTGCGTGCCGGTAGCGTCGCTATCCGCTGGAAAGCGAACGGAGAATGTGAGTGTGAGCCGCGAACCCCGGCTGTGGGGACGTGCGGCCCGTGAGCCAGCCTCAGTGTACGTAGAGACCGTGGTCGTCTCGTGCGTGTGCGAGGAGGTCCTCGGTCATGTCGAAGCTCTCTCCACAGCTACACCGGTGGTGGGATGGCCGAGGGGTCTGGCGTGTAGCCATACTCGATCGTGGACGACCGAGAATATAATAGTTTCTCACCCGCGCCTCGTACCCACGCGGTACCGTGTGACGGCCGTCGGTCGGATCGCACGAGCGAGGTCGTGATCTCGATCCCGGGCGGTCGCGCGCCGTATGAGGATTCGTCGCCGGCCCTGCCCCGTCGATCATCGCCTGGAATCGGCGGGATGCACGGACCGAGCCGGACGACGTTGCTCACCTGCGAGTAGGAGTGAAGGTCCGGATGAGTGGGAGTCGTATTTCCGACCGTCGACACCATCGCATCGAGTGGACGGGTTCGTTCGGTTCCTCTCACGAGATCCCTGAAGGAAGGAAGTCTCGAAACCGGACGACGTATTCGGCTACCCGATCGAGCGGCCGCCCGTTCGGGTGTGTAACTCAAGCATACCGGACCGCGCGCGAGCGGTAAGTCGACACCTGCAACCCGTTATTGCGCGCTGGTAAACACTTCACTACCCACCCCCCTGGGATGATATTCCTTGTCACAATATTAACCCAGAACGGTTTCTCAGGCCTCCAGGAAGCCATTATCATATTCTGAAAACACCGATATGCACTCGTTTCAGTGACGGCAATACTCCCGACCGGATAGTAACATACGATTAACTATTCCCGTAGAGGTGTAGGGTGGATCCATGCGAACTGGGGAGAGCGACGAAACGAGTGGGGACCACCTCGACTCGGATGAGGACAGGACCCGTAGCGCAGATGGGGGTGGGAGTACGATCGCGGACGGCGGAGGTGCGACCGCCAGCTCCGTCAACGGTTCGTTCGCCGAGAGGCGGAGTACGACGGAGGCGGACACCTCGATCCTCGAGGGAGAGACGACAGTCGCGTCGGACGCGGATACGGACATCCTCGTTACCGCGGACGACGAGGCCACGCCGGTCGTGAGCGTCGTCATGCCGACGATGAACGAGGAGGAGGGCATCAGCGAGTGCATCGACCGCATCATCGAGGGTGCGAGCGCGCTCGGCCTCCCGACGGAGATCGTCGTGAGCGACTCCTCGTCCGACCGGACGCCGGAGATCGCTCGCGAACGGGGTGCGCGTGTCATCACCCCCGACAAGCCCGGATACGGCTACGCCTATCGGTACGCGTTCGCACGGGTCCGTGGCGACTACGTCGTGATGGGCGATGCGGACACCACGTACGACTTCTCGGAGCTACCGCGCCTGTTCAAGCCGATACTCGACGGGGAAGCGGACATGGTCATGGGAAGCCGTCTGGAGGGTGAGATCCTCCCTGGAGCGATGCCGCCGCTCCACCAGTACGTCGGGAACCCGCTGCTGACGAAGTTCCTCAACGTCTTCTACGGCGCGGGCGTCTCCGACGCCCACAGCGGGTTCCGCGTGTTCCGTGCCGACCTGCTCGACGAACTCGATCTCAGGACGGACGGCATGGAGTTCGCCAGCGAGATGGTGATGGACGCGAGCGCCCGCGGGTTCGAGATCGCCGAGGTGCCGATCACCTACCACGAGCGCAAGGGGGAGGCGACCCTCGAGAGCTTCCGTGACGGGTGGCGACACGTCCGGTTCATGCTGATGAACGCGCCGGGATACCTCTTCTCGATCCCGGGGGTACTGATGGTGCTCCTCGGCGGGTTCATGATGGGCCTGTCGGCGTTCGGGGTACAGCCCGGCGGCGTCAACTTTGGCATCCACACGATGATCGCGGGGAGCCTGCTCGTGGTCGTCGGCTACCAGACGGCGGTCCTCTCGCTGTTCTCGACGGTCGCGGCCGACCCTATCCGGGTACCGACCGACCCGCTGACGCGGTGGATACAGGGCAACTTCAGGCTCGAACAGGGAGCGACCATCGGGCTGGGGATGTTCGCCGTCGGTGCCGCCTACGGGAGCTACCTGCTGTACGGGTGGATCACGAGCGGCTACGGAGCCGTCCCGTTCGGCGCGGTGAACATGGTCGCGTTCACGCTCGTCGTCGTGGGGCTCGAGACGGTGTTCGCCTCGTTCCACCTGAGTGCGCTCGCG
This sequence comes from Salinirubellus litoreus, assembly GCF_037335815.1. NCBI lineage: Archaea > Methanobacteriati > Methanobacteriota > Halobacteria > Halobacteriales > Natronomonadaceae > Salinirubellus > Salinirubellus litoreus. The sequence continues at coordinate 4,065,877 of NZ_CP147841.1, forward strand.
GACGCGCGGAACTACTCCGACGCGGGACTCGCAGTCGACGAGGAGGCGGGGTGAGATAACGTGCGTATCGCGTACGTCTACGACGCCGTCCACCCCTGGGTAACGGGCGGGGTGGAGAAACGGCTCTGGGAGCTCTCGACCCGGCTCGCCGAGGATCACGACGTCCACTGGTTCGGACTCAAGTACTGGGACGGACCCGCGGTCCGCGAGGAGTCGGGCGTGACGCTCCACGGCGTCGACGACCCGCCCGCCGACCTCTACACCGACGGCCGTCGCTCGATCCCCGAGGCGCTGTCGTTCGCGGGGAAGGTCGCCCGACCCCTGGCGAACGAGGAGTTCGACGTCATCGACTGCCAGGAGTTCCCCTACTTCCCGGCGTTCTCGGTGAAGCTCGCCTCCATGCTCGACGACTCGACGATGTTCCTCACCTGGCACGAGGTCTGGGACGAGTACTGGTACGAGTACCTGGGCCGGATGGGGATCGCAGGGCGGCTCGTCGAACGGATCTCGAGCCGACTCCCGGACGCCCACATCGCGGTCTCGGAGCGGACCAGCCGCGACCTCGAATCACTCGGTGTCAAAGACGCCGCGCTCGTCCCGAACGGAATCTCGCTCGAGACCATCGAGGGGGTTCAGCCCGCCGACGAGCCGCTCGACGTGCTGTTCGTCGGCCGGTTCATCAAGGAGAAGAACCCCCGACTCCTCGTCGAGGCGCTCGCCGAACTCGACCGGCCGGTCTCGGCGACCCTCGTCGGCGAGGGGCCGGAGTACGAGGACGTCAGGCGGCGGGCCGACGAACTCGGCGTCGAGGTCTCGATGCCTGGGTTCCTCGAGTCGTACGAGGACGTGCTCGGGGCGATGAAGGCCGCCGACAGCTTCGTCCTGCCGTCCCGCCGCGAAGGGTTCGGCATCACGGCTCTGGAGGCCCTCGCCTGTGGGACGCCCGTCGTCACCCTGGACCACCCCCAGAACGCCGCTCGCGACCTCGTCACCGACGGCGTCACGGGTGCGGTCTGCGAGGCGACCCCGGCGGCACTCGCGGCGGGCATCGAGCGCTCGCGGGGCCTCGGTGCCGCCGAGTGTCGGGCCGCGGCCCAGCCCTACGACTGGGACCGGATCGCGGAGCGCGTTGAGCGCGTCTACAGACACCGCGACGGCCTGTCGACGACCTACTACGAGCCGGACCTCCTGACCTACAACACCGACACGGTCTGATCGGACCCGGCCCACCGCTACTCCCCTCTCCTGTGGCTGCGATTCGACGAGAGGTAAAGAGACGAGAGACGATCGCCCTCGCGAACGAACCTCGTCGATCCGAGAGATCGATCGGTCAGCCGTCGTGCTACCCACCCCAGGGCCCGGTCCGATCCCGCACGTGTGCCACGCCGGATCGACCGGGACGGAACGGGGAGACGATCGGGGCAGTTCGGCCGTCGGGGAACGGGGCGCTCGACAGGCCCGGCCTGCCGGAACGCATTTCGCGGTCACCCCCGACGTCGGGGTATGGACCCTGTCGTGCTCGTCACGGGCGGGAGCAGCGGGATCGGTCGGTCGCTGGTGGAGCACCTCGCCGGCGACTATCGGGTGGTCACGGTGGCCCGACGTATCGAGCGGATGCGCGAGCGGTACGCCGACGAACCGTCGGTGACGCCGCACGAGCTCGACCTCTCGGACACCGAGGCGGTCGTCTCGACGATGCGCGCGCTCCTCGAGGAGTACGGCCACGTGCCGTACGTGATCAACAACGCGGGAGTGGGCCCGAGTGCCCGAACCACGGAGGCGACCCCGGAGGCCCTCGAACGCGCGATGCAGGTCAACGCCTTCGCGCCGGTGTACGTCATGCGCGAGCTGCTGCCCGCGATGTGCGAGCACGGGTTCGGGCGGATCGTCAACGTGACCTCCGGTGCGGCGCTCGAGTGTCCGACCGGTGCCGGCCCCTACAGCGCGTCGAAGGCCGCGCTCAACACCTTCACCGTCACCGCGGCGCGGGAACACGCCGACGAGAACGTCCGGATCAACCTGATGAGCCCGGGCCCCTGCCGGACGGAGATGGCCCCCGACGCCCCCCTGGAGCCGTCGGCCTGTCACCCGACGGTCGACTACCTGCTCGACCTCGACGCGGACGGACCCACGGGGCGGTTCTTCTGGCTCGGCCACGAGGTGCCGCTGTTCCCCGACCTCGGGGACATCGTGTGGGAGGAGGGCGATCCCGGCGAAAAGCTCGATCCCGTGCTCTGAGGCCATAATCGAGGGGATCGAGCGACGTACGACTTCGGTTCGGATGCCCGACCGTAGAGTTTTATCGCCGGAGGTCGGAGTCGTCGCCGGAGATGGCGATCGATCCGGCCGACTACGACGTCGTGGAGCTCCGCGGACTGGCTCTGGACGGGAGCCGTCGTTCGGACCGACTCTCGCCGGGACGGGCCGGCCGGAGGAGCGAACCCCTGGGAGACCTCGCCGAACACGACCGTCGGTCGGCGTGGCTCGGATCGCACGAGGAGCGACACAAGCCGTACCTCCGTCGCATCCCCCGCGAGCGCGCCCTCCGGGAGGCGCTCCGCGAGTGGCTCCAGCGTCTCGTCGACCGGGCCGGTCCGCGCGGGGCGGCCGACGCGCTCGGTCACTACGAGCGTCTGGGCTGGATCACGGAGTCGGTCGAGACGGAACTCCGTGCGACCCTCCCCGATCCCGACCGGTACCCCGACGCCTGGGCGGGTGGCTCCGTCGACGATCTGACCCGGCTCGACCACGTCCGGGGCCTCTCGGTCATCTCGCTCGCACAGCTCGGGGCCGACGGGGAGCGGCTGGCCGACGAGCGACCCGCCGACACCGCGACCCACCCCCCCTCCCGCGAACGAACGACGATCCCGCCGAGGGGACGACCGCCCTGAGCGCGTTCGTTCTCGGCCGTCCGTAGAGCGCGGATCCGAAGCGGGCGACTCCGACGGGGCTTTACGCTCCCGACGAGGTGTTCGGATGTGGAGCCCGACGAGATCCGCCGCCAGTGGGCCGAGCGGTCCGGGGAGTTCTCCCCCGACTACTACGCGTACTACGGCCCGGACGGGAGGAGCGACCGGATCCTCGACCTCCTCGGTCGCTATCTCGACCGGAGCGCGAGCGTCCTCGAACTCGGTTGCAGTTCGGGTCGCCACCTGTCGCATCTCTACGACCACGGCTTCGAGGACCTCTCGGGGATCGACGTCAACGCCGAGGCGTTCGAGGTGATGGCGTCGGCGTACCCCGACCTCGCCGACGCGGGGACCTTCTACGCGAGCACCATCGAGGATGTCGTCGGCGACTTCGAAGACGACCGGTTCGACGCGGTCTACTCGGTCCAGACCCTCCAGCACGTCCACCCCGACGCCGCGTGGGTCTTCGAGGAGCTGGTTCGGATCACCGACGACCTCCTCGTCACCGTCGAGGTGGAGAACGGAAACGACGGAGCGGGCGGGAGTGACCGGGGGAACCGGAGCGGGTCGGAGAGTGGGAGCGAGAACGGGGACGGCGGCGACCTCACGGCGGGTGTCGAGGTGAACTACGTCCGTGAGGGGGTACCGCTCTACTACCGCGACTGGAACCGGGTGTTCACCGACCTGGGCCTGGTCGAGGTCGAGCGGGACGAGGTGGGGTGCGACACCCTGCGAGCGTTCCGCCGCGGCTGACGCCGGCCGAACGACACCACTCGCCGGAGGGGACGGCCCACGAGCCCTTCTCCTCCCGGTCCCGGTGCAAGCCGAGGATACTTGCCGGCCGCTTTCGTGTGCCGACGAAAATGGACGGGGACTTCGCTCCACTCCGGGACTACGGCGTCGTCGGGAACCTGGAGACGTGTGCGCTGATCCGTCGTGACGGCTCGGTCGACTGGTGCTGTCTACCGTACGTCGACTCGCCGAGCGTCTTCGGTTCTCTGCTCGATCCCGCCGAGGGCGGTCGGTTCGCGATCCAGCCGGAGGGGTCGTTCGAGGCGACACAGGCGTACGTCGACGGGACGAACGTCCTCGAGACGACGTTCGAGACCGACTCCGGGACGGTGACGGTGACGGACTTCATGCCCGTCCTCGAGGAGGATCTCGTCGAAGAGCCCCAGCTACGTGGGCTCTACCGGAAAGTGTCGTGTACGGAGGGGTCGCTCGACCTGAGCGTGGAGTTCTCCCCCCGGTTCGACTACGCCCGCTCGGAGACGACGGTCGACCGTATCTCGGATGGCGTCGTCGCGACGAACGACCGCCGGCAGATCAACCTGGTCAGCCCGATCGACCTCCGGGTGGTCGACGGGGTCGGGAACGGGGACACCGCCCGGGGAGGCGCGAGCCTGACCGCCGGCGACGAACACTGGTTCCTCCTGCGGTACACCATGCAGGCCCCCTCCGGACCCGAGGAGTGCGAGCGTCTGCTCTCCGAGACCGTCGACTACTGGCGCGAGTGGGCCCACTCCTGTGACGAGTCGGAGTGTCTCTTCGGCGGGACGGGACACGACCTGGTGGTCCGCTCGGAACTCCTGCTCAAACTGCTGAACTACCGGGAGACCGGCGGGCTCATCGCCGCCCCGACGACCTCGTTGCCGGAGGACCCCGGCGGGGTCAGGAACTGGGACTACCGGTTCAGCTGGGTGCGCGACGGGGCCTGGACCGTCCGGGCGTTCACCAACCTGGGTCACACGGACGAGGCCGAGGAGTACGTCCACCGCTTCCTCGAACGCGCACAGGAGGGTGACGACGTGGAGTTCCAGCCGCTGTTCGGTATCGAGGGCGAGACCGATCTCGAAGGAGAGGAGGAACTCGACCACCTGCGGGGCTACCGGGACTCCACGCCGGTCCGGATCGGGAACGAGGCCGCCGACCAGCAGCAGCTCGACGTCTACGGCGACCTCGTCCTCGGCATCTACCAGCGGCTCTGGTCGGTCGAGGAGGTGCCCGACGAGGACTGGGTCACGGTCCGGAATATCGCCGACTACGTCTGTGAACACTGGAACGAGAGGGACGTCGGGATCTGGGAGCTCCGCGGCGAACCCCGACACCTCGTCCACTCGAAGGTGATGTGCTGGGTTGCGCTCGACCGTGCGATAGAGCTGGCCGATCACGAGGGGTTCGACGCGCCGTTCGACCGGTGGGAGGGGACACGCGAGGAGATCAGGTCGACCGTGATCGAGCGGGGGTTCGACGAGGAGCTGAACAGTTTCACCCAGTCGTTCGAGGGCGATGCGCTCGACGCGACCGCGCTGTTGATCCCCCTCACCGGGTTCCTCCCACCCGACGACGACCGGATCGAGGGGACCATCGAGGCGGTACGGGAACATCTCGCCACCGACGAGGGACTCGTCTACCGCTACGAGGACGACGGTCTCCCCGGCGACGAGGGGGCGTTCGTCCTCTGTTCGTTCTGGCTCGTCGACGCCCTCACCATGGCGGGGCGGACCGACGAGGCCTGGGAGGTCTTCGAGAACGTGCTGGAGTACGCGAGCCCGCTCGGGTTGCTCTCCGAGGAGATCGACCCCGAGACGGGCGAACTGCTGGGGAACTTCCCGCAGGGGTTCAGCCACCTCGGGCTGCTCAACAGCGCGCTCTACCTCCGCGAGGCCGAGTACGACTGGGCCGAGGTCGGTCCGATCGGCACGCCGACGCTCAGACAGGAGGACAGGCCGGCCGAGATCGAGTCCGGCGAGGACTGACTGGAACGTACTACCCTGCCGATTCCCCTTTTCCCCTTCTCCCCGTTCCCGTCGCTATCCGATCGGCGTCGAAAGCGCCGAAATCGTCCGATGCGTAGGAGCCGAGCTTCGGAGCCAGCGCCCGAGCGGCGGGCCGGGTCACCGGACGAGCCAGTCCTCGTCGGATCCGGCGACGTCGCCGGTCCGGACCGAGGACCACCCGCCCCCGTACCGTTCGGTGACCTCGCCGCGGACGAACGAGAGGCCGACGAGCAGGAGGCCGACGACGACGCTGTGGGCGAGGACGACGGTCCCGACGCCGACCACGAACGGCGCGACGACGACTATCGCGCCGAAGAGGACGTTCGTCCAGCGCAGCGGTCGCATGTGGCCCCAGACGGCCATCAGCGCGAAGGCGGCCGCGATGGGTCCGACGATGCGGTGGGCGTCGGCGAGCGTGCCGCCGTAACCGAGGACCGCGGGCGCGGCCATCAGCCAGAAGCCCAGGAACATGCTCAGGACCTGCGCCCACGCGTTGCGGATCACGCCGAGCATCAGACCCCACCTCCGGCCACGGACTCGCGGCGCGTCCCCTTCCAGAAGGCTGCCCAGACCGAGCCGTCCTCGTCGTGGACCGCCCGGAGGTACTGGAGGCTCGCCAGCATCTCGTCGAGCGCGGGGCTGATCATGGCGAGCGAGATGAGCGCCGAGAGCAGGCAGAGCGTACACCAGGCGTCGAACATCACCGGCTGGAGGATCACCAGCAGGATACTGATCGCCCCGAGCGGGCCGACCGCCAGCCCGAAGATGATGACGACCCAGGGACGGGTCCGCCACCGCTCCTCGCCGCCGATGATCCCCGTGACGACGTCGAGGAAGTAGCTGAACGCGCCGAGCGCCGCGTCCGGGATCGGCAACACGTGGGAGACGCTCGAGGTCAGGATGGTCCGGCTGCCGCCCCCGAAGAACGGCTCCCAGACGGTCTTGAGCACGCCGAACTGGAAGAGCGCGAGATACGTGGAGATGGCGACGCCGACGGCCGCGAGCGCGACGAGCGGGAGCCGCTCGCCCCACGCCGAGGGGTTGGTGTCCCACCCCGGTGGTCGGTGGTCCTCGTCGTCCGTTCCGCTCACCTCCGCGTCGTCCGCTCTCCCCTCGCTCATCCGTCGGACACCCACGCGATGACGAGCGCGAGGAGGCCGAGCACGGCCCCCGCGCCGATCTCCCGCCTGTTCTTCGAGAGTTCGAGCTGGAGGCTGTTCGAGACCGCCCGGTCGTCGAACGCCCCGTGCGCGCCGGGATCACCCGGGACGGGACTGAACAGGTTATCGGGTCGGTCGGGGTCGTACGGCAGGTCCGAGAACTGCGAGTCGAAGCCGGTCCGCGCGAGGAACTCCGCGACGAAGCTCGGGACGAGCTTGTTGCCCCAGATGGTCTTCACGGCGGGCCGACCGACGTAGAGCTCCCGGCGCTGGTGGTGGGCGGCCCAGTAGACGGCGTCGGCGGCGACCTCCGGCTGGTAGATCGGCGGGACGGGCTGTGGGTGCTCGTCGATGTGCGACCGGCTGTGCTCGAACTGCGGCGTGTTCACGGCGGGTAGCTGGACCATCGTGAGCTCGATGCCGCTGTCGTCGTGGAGCAGCTCCGTCCGCAGGGACTCCGTGAACCCCTGGATGGCGTGTTTCGACCCGCAGTACGCCGACTGGAGCGGGATACCCCGGTAGGCGAGCGCCGAGCCGACCTGGACGATCGAGCCCTCGTCGCGCTCGCGCATCCGGTCGATGGCGACCTGCGTCCCGTAGACGGTCCCGTGGTAGTTGACGTCGGTCACCCGCTCGTACTCCTCGGGGTCGAGGTCGGGGACCCGCGAGAAGACGGTCGTCATCGCGTTGTTCACCCAGACGTCGATCGGGCCGAGTTCGGATTCGATCTCCTCCGCGGCCGCCTCGACCTGCTCGTAGTCCGTCACGTCGGTCTCGACCGCCAGCGCCCGACCGCCGGCGGCCTCGACGTCCTCGACCGCGCCGTCGAGACCGTCGTCGCTCCGTGCGAGGAGCCCGACCCTGGCTCCGTGCTTGGCGAACTCCTTCGCGGTCGCCCGCCCGACGCCCGACGTCGCGCCGGTCACGACCACGACCTCGGCGCTCAGTTCCTCGGTCGCCGCGTTCATACGTCAGCGCCTCCGGTCGTACCCGGGCGCTCGTCGGTGCCACTACCTCCGAGACGTTCCGATCGACGGTCCTCTCTCATGCGGTTCGCTATCCCGCCGACCGTCAATACCGATAATGCCTGCGAGGGCAAGCGGAACCCCCGATCTGTACGTCTGAGCGGGGTCGAAGGTCGCCGCCGGTCGCTCCGATCGTCGCACTGGACGGCGACGTTCGGCCCGGGGACGCGACCGACGCGGTCGTCCTCTCGAAGGGGGAGTCCGACGCCGTCGTCGCGGACGGGGAGCGGTCGACGAACGAGAGCGGCTCGGCGGTGCTGTCGGTCATCGGCACGGGCGACACGATGGCGGGGGTCATCGCCGCACTCCTCGTCCAGGGGCTCGACCGGGCCGAGGCCGCCGAACTGGGCGCGTGGATCGTCGGGAAGGCCGGCGAACTCGCAGTAGTCGAGCGCGGCAACGGCGTCGTCGCCCGGTCGATGTGGCCCGGCCTCCCCCACGAGGCGGCGATACGGTCGATCGAGCGGTTCGGCGACGAGGTGATCCCGAACGTGTGACCGCGCGAGACCATCAGTACCACATCGTTCGGTACGCCGTCGGTCGAAGCGAGCGCGAGAAGGCGGCAGGTCGCCCTCGCGGGCGCGCTTGAGAAGCGGGGACGACTTGGTGTCCACGTCGTATAGCCGATAGCATGGAGGAAGTCAGATTCACCGTTCACGGGGAAACGGTCGGTGAACTGCCGAGCGCGGTTCGGGGGTTCCCGCAGAACAAGCGCGTCGACTACGGCGGGGACGGATTCGCCGTCATCGTCACCGAGCAGTACTACTTCCGGACGAATTCGAACCTCCAGACGACCACGATCTTCGAGCTCGTCGACCATACCACCTGCGAGGTCGCCGTCGTCTCCGGTGGCGGGGGTGCGGGCCTCTTACAACACGACTGGGGGACCGAGTCGGGCGAGTCGAACGAACTCCTGGGTAAGCTAGAGGAGTTCTGCCGGGAGCACGGACTCAGTATCGAGCACGAGTGAGAGTGACACTCGATTCGTCGTGCCCGTTCGAGTTCACTGAGGTCGCCGCTACCGGATGGTCGCTTCGCGCCTCGTATCTCGCGGGCCGGGAGAGGACTGTCTGTTCTCGGACGATCGAACGCGGACGCGGGTGACGAACTCGTCCATCCACGCTGACGGACCGCTACGGTCGCTCGAACGCCTCGCCGAGCGCGTCGGCCGCGAGCGCGACGATGGCCTTCACGCGCGTCTTCTGGAGGTTCAGATCGCTGTAGTAACAGTCCAGCTCCTGGAGGAGGTGTTCGCTTCCGGGGTAGCCGTATCGGTCGCGCAGGAGCCGGCCCTCCGAGCCGCGGTGGGTGGCGAAGACGGGCACGTCGGCCTCCCGGACCGCCCGAAGCCCGTCGATGATACGCTCGGGGACGTGTCCGGCCCCCATCGTCCCGAGGACGAGACCCGCGCTCTCCCTCGCGGCTCGCAGTTGTGTGTCGGTCATGTCCATCGTCACGGTCACCGTCTCCACGTCCCGCCGAAGCGCGTCCCGGTCCGGATCGAGGGTGGGATCGGGGTTCTCGGGCCAGCGACGCCACACCACGCGGTCCTCGTCGACCGTCCCGAGGGGGCCGAACTCGGGCGAGCGGAAGGTGTCGGTGCTCATCGTGTGGAACTTGCTCACGTCCCGGGCGGTGTGGATGCGCTCGCCGAACGCGACGAGAACCCCCATCTCCCCGGCGCGGTCGTCCGTCGCGACGCGGGCGCTCGCGAGGAGGTTCATCGGGCCGTCGGGACTCGGAAGCGAGGGGTTCCGCATCGCGCCCGTGAACACGACCGGCGTGTCGCCGTCGTAGCACAGATCGACGAAGTACGACGACTCCTCCATCGTGTTCGTGCCCTGGGTCACGACGACGCCGTCGACCGACGGGTCGGCGTCGTACTCGCGGACGACCTCGAGGAGGTCGTAGCAGTGCTCGAGCGTGAGGAACTGGCTCGGGACGTTCGAGAACTCCCGAACCTCGACGTCGGCGACCGACTCCAGTTCCGGGACGGCGCTCACGAGGTCCTCGCCCGAGAGCGAGACGGTCGCGTCCCCGCCTCCGTCCGCGGTCGATGCGATCGTCCCGCCCGTCGAAACCACGACGATGGACATGCACCGGCACTCTCCCGACGTGGATATAAACGGTCGGTCGGGCCCAGGCGGGTACACACCACACAAGAGGACCCTTCAGAGGCCGGCCGTGGTCTTACTCGCCCGAGGACCGTAGATCGATCAGGTCCCGCGGGACCGCCACTCCAGTTTCACGATGACCGACCTGGGTTACACGCTGTCGAGCGAGGAGCACAGTCCCAACGACATGGTCGAGCACGCGCGGATGGCGGAGGAGGCCGGGTTCGACTTCCTCTCCATCTCGGACCACTACCACCCCTGGATCAGCGCACAGGGCGAGGCCCCGTTCGTGTGGTCGACCCTCGGCGGGGTCGCGGCGGCGACCGACGAGATCGACGTCGGGGTCGGCGTCTCCGCGCCGATCATGCGCATCCACCCCGCGGTCTACGCCCAGGCCGCCGCCACCGCCGCCGCGATGTTCGACGGTCGCGAGTTCTACGCCGGCGTCGGAACGGGTGAGGCCCTGAACGAGCACGTGCTCGGCGACAAGTGGCCCGAGCACTCCGTCCGCCTGGAGATGCTCGAGGAGGCCGTCGAGATAATTCGGAAACTCTGGACCGGGGAGACGATCAGCCACTACGGGGAGCACTACACCGTCGAGAACGCGAGGCTCTACACGCTCCCCGACGAGGAGCCGACGATCCCCGTCTCCGCGTACGGCGAGCGGACGGCCCGGGCCGCGGCGGGGTTCGGCGACGGGTTCTGGTCCGTCGGCCCCCAGGAGGTCGTCGAGACCTGGGAGGAGGCCGGGGGCGAGGGGCCCCGGCTCTGTCAGCTCCACGCGTGCGTCGCCGACAGCGAGGAGGAGGCCGTCGAGACCGCCTGCGAGATCTGGCCCAACTCCGGGCTGACGGGGGAGATGAACACCGTCCTGCCGACGCCCGCGCACTTCGAGCAGGCGGTCGAGATGGTCTCGAAGGAGGACATCGCCGAGGGGAGCATCATGACGAGCCAGGACCCCCAGGTCCACATCGACAGCATCCAGGAAGCCATCGACGCCGGCTACGACCACGTCTACACCCACCAGATCGGCGACGATCAGGCGGCGCTGATCGACATGTACGAGGAGGAGATCCTCCCCTCGTTCACGTAGTCGAGACCGTGCCAGGGCTGGATCCGAGTCGTCGCCGCGGGCTCGGGACCCGCCGATCCGTCCATCCCTCCACTATCCTCCAGTCCGAGAGTCCGTTGCCACCCTCGTCAGCCCTGGGAGAGATCCTCCACGCGTGAAGCGGCTCCTGTGGGGATAGTGGGTCGAGTCCGGGAGCGGAGAGCGGTCGACACCCGGAACGCCGGAATCTCCACCAGGGGGGCGTCACCGTCGAGACTGCCGCCGACGTGCTCTCCAGGACGGTCCCGCGATCGCCTCGAACGCGAGGGAACTTAGCGACCGAGCGGGTATCCTCCGGAGGCGACATCCGGCTCGACCGCGCGACACTGGACTGCGGGGACGAGAACAGCGGGGTCACGGCGACGGTGAGCGGTGGACACGTAGCCGACGTGACCGACACTACGTTCTGCGACGAGAGCGGAGTCGACGACTCGGACGTGACTCCCGACGGGGGCAAGGGGGACACGTCCGGTCGGCCAGCCTGAAACGAAGATGTCTCTGGGGTGGGGCACAACGGGGCGGCCCCGTTGAATGGCGACGCCGTGGGTCCGACATCTGCTCGCCCGTCAGATGACCAGCGACAACACCGCCAGGACGATGAACACGATGATCAGCCACTTCGCGATGTTCATCGACATACCGGCGATGCCGCCCGCCCCGAGCACACCGGCGATGAGTGCCAGGACGACAAACGCGATCGCCAGTTCGAGTATTGCCATCCTATCGCCTCCCTTCGATCGTGACCGCGGTAATGAGACGTCCCTGGATGTCGTCGGATCCCTGTTCCACGTTTCGGTTCATACGGACGAGAGTGTGTAGAGGGCCAACAAGGCCCCTCTGCTTGCCCTCGCAAGAGTCGAGCACGAGCGAGCGAAGACCGCCGGGGTGCTCACCGCTGGATACAGCCGACAAATTGAATCATCGACTCCGCCGCTTTCGATCAGAAATGCGGAGCGCCACACCGTGAATCCGATAGAGTTCGCCGGGATCGGAGTCGTCCTGTTCGCCGCCGTCGTCGCGGGGACGGTCGTACACGAACTGTCACACGCAGCGGTTCTGCGTGCGTTCGCCGTTCCGTACGAGGTCGAGTGGCTGCCGGCCCGTTCCCACGCTGGAACCCTCCGGGCGAGCCTCGTCGGTGGCTGGGCCAGGGTCAGGCCGCGTCGACTCTCCCGGGACTGTCCGGCGTGGGGGCTTCGGGTCGCCGCGCTCGCCCCTTTCGTCATGACGATGCCGCTCATGCTCGTCCTCTCCGGCGTGCTGCCCGACCCGGCCCAGGCCGGGAATCCGTACCTGACTGTAGCCATGATCGGCTGGCTGGCCTGCGCAATACCCAGCCCGCAGGATTTCTCCCTCTTCTGGTACGCCGAACGTGCGCTCGTACGGGGCGTCCCGGACGACGGCCCCTGACTGGACCCCGACGTGGCAGCGACTCGGCGCGGAGTCACGGCTCCGGTCTACCGTGAGCGTTTGGGGGCCTCGGCACTCATAGGGTTCGTCACGGCCACGCGCCACCGCGGCTCGGAACCGCGTCTCGTCATCGGCCGGTCGAGCGTTCGAGGTGCGTGATAATGAGTCCGACGCAGTAGCGGTGACGGCACCGATGCCGCGTTCTCGGAAACGAATCGAGAGTGCAGGAGAGAGGCGGTCGACCGGACCGGTTTAGAGGGTGTCTTCGAGCGGAACGGCGTAATCCAGGTCGACGGTGATCCAGCGGGTACAGACGTCGGCCGACTCGTCGCTGGGGAAGATCGTCACCTCCCGGGCGTCCTCGTCGTCGACCGCACACGACAGTTCGAACGTCGGGAACTTCCCGTACGCTTCGGGCACCGACTCGTGTTCCGCTCCCGGGTCGCGCGTGCTCATGTTCGTCTCCCGATCCGACGGGTCACCATATGAACCCGCGGGACCACTACGGATTCGATTTTGCCGTCACCGGGTCCGCTCGTGTCCCCCGGTTTCACTCTGAGATCGGCGCTTCGGGGCGGTCCGGCGGCTGTCACTCGATCCTGTCGAGCGCGCCCGCGACGACGAGCGGTAACGTGAGGGTGGCGTCGGCGTAGACGGAGACGTTCCGGGCCTCCTTGCGGAGCTTGCCCCACGAGCGGGCCTCGTCGAGCGTCGCCCCCGAGAGCCCGCCCGTCTGGGGGGGATCCATCGTCAGCTGGACGGCGTAGTCGTACGCGCCCGGCGTGACGAGCATCGTCTGGAGGACGTAGTTCTTCGGGACGCCCCCGCCGACGACCATCGCGCCCGCCCGCTCGGCGTCGTAGGCGAGGTCGTTCAGCGGCGTCATGTCCGCGAGCGCGTCGAGCGTGAACGGGGCGACCTGCGAGCGGAGCCACGCCTGGAGCCCGAGCACCGAGTCCTGGATGGCCGGGACGTGGACCGGGACGTCGTGTTCGTACGCGGCGGCGGCGATGCCCGGATCCTCCTCGATGCCCTCGCGATCGTTCACCTCGGCGTTCGCCCGCCCGAGTTCGCGGGTGAACTCGGCGATGCTCACCGTCCCGTCCGGCCCGTCCGTGTCGTCGGCAGAAGCGCGCTCCTCGATCGTCGGGAACACCTCCACTCGGAGGTGCTCCTCGAACAGCGTGAAGTGCTCCTGTGGGAGGTAGACGTTGTAGATGCGGTCGACCTGCTCGTCGCGCAACTGCTCGTCGTGCTCGCGCATCGTCTTTTCGGGCTGGACGTCCCGACCGTGGTGGTGCTTGCCGCCGATGGCCTCGATCGAATCGTGTGTGAGGTTCGCCCCCGTCGTGACGAGCGCGTCGACGTGACCCTCGCGGATGAGGTCCGAGACGATACGGCGCATCCCGGCGGGGACCATCGCGCCCGCGAGACCGAAGAAGTTCGTCACCTCGGGGTCGCCGAGCATCTCGGCGTACACCTCCACCGCCTCGTCGAGGTCCGCAGCGCCGATACCCGCCCGGCCGTACTGTTCGATCAGGTCCGCGACGGACATCCCCGCCCCGACCCGCGCGTGCTCGACGGGGTCGTGAGCGAACTCCTCGCGGTGGGGTCCCGTGTGGTCGGATTCACCGCTCTCCCCACCGCTCTCGTCGTCCTGCTCCCGTTCGTCGCCGGTCATGCTTCGACCTCCGTCCGCGGGCGCTTGAACCGCCCGGTACGGTCGCGACCCGCCGGTCCGGGGAGGTTTTACCCCCGGGGAACGACCCTCCGGGCATGCCCATCGGACCCGATGAGTGGACGTCGGGCCGGACCGACGCCGAGGTCGAGCCCGACAGCGCCGTCAAGGAGCGGCTGCTGGAGTTCCTCGAACTCAACCCGGAGAAGGCCTACACCGCCGACGAGCTGGCGAAGGTGTACGCACGCGAGGTGGCCGGCGACGCCATCGCCGGGGAGGACCCCTCGGAGAACAAGCCCGCCGCGCCCGACCACGGGATGTTCGAGCGGTTCCTGGGTCGGCTGAACGAGACCGTCTTCAGGCGCTCGGGTCGGGTGAAGTCCGCGCTCGACGAGCTCGAATCGGAGGGGTACGTCGAGTCGAAGACCATCGAGCGCGGCGACGACAGCTACACCTACTACCGGGTCCGGCGGGACCGCTAGAGTTCGACGTCGCTCTCCGGATCGTCGAGATCCCACAGCAGTTCGGGGAGGAACGCGTCGAGGTGGTCGATCACCCGTCGCTCGGAGACGCCCAGTCCCTCGCAGTGCTCGTGGGCGCTGTCGCGCACGCCGGCGTGTATCTCGCCGTCCTCGACCGACACCGCGAGCGGGAACACCGAACACCGCGTGGGCTTCCAGTCGTGCTCGGCGTGGAGCGCACACAGCCCGTCGTTCCGGAGGAAGTAACACGCCATCCCGTCCTCGCCGACGTGTTCTTCTCTATTTTTCTCCTCCTTTCGGACGAAGTCATTCCCTCGAAACTGCTCGACGACGCCGCTGATCGACTCCCGTGACGCGAGTTCCAGCAGGTCCTGCTCGTAGAGGAGAACGCCGTGGTGACAGCACCAGGTGCACTCGTCGACGCACTCGAACGTGAGCGAGGGATCGAAGTCGACGACCGCGTACCTGTCGGGGTGGACCTCGACGCGTCTCCCCCCGGATGCTGTGTCGCTCACTCGGACTCGCTTGTGGCTCGCCGTGGATGAGCGTTTCTACCGGAGGCTATCGTGCCGGAGTAGTTATTGGATACGGATTCTCGACGCAGATTCGCCTGATTCCGCTCGTGCTGAGACACTCTCGTCCTGCAAACCGTTTTACCGACGGCGACCCGTGCGGTAGGTATGAGCGACACCGCGGACGACCTCGAAACGGCCGGTCGTTGGCTTCTGGACGAGGCCAAAACGAGCGGCCTCCGCGAACGGATGCGGGACCACCTCGCCACTCACGAGTCGCCGGACGACTTCAAGGCGTTCCGGCGAACGGTCGCATCGGGGACGTCCCTCTCCGAGACCGTCGACGAGGGCCGTGACGAACGAGTATAGATATCACGACTTTTTTGCACTATATTATTCGCTTCGTTAGCCTATATCCGATATGGATTGGTGAAATCTAACCAGTTAAAAATACAGGTCCCAATAGGTAGATACAGCTACTGACGATAGCTTTCCACAACCAATGCCCTATCAGCAAGACCCGGCTATCAAAACACCGAATAGAAGTACCACTATATGGCGCTATCTAGATATTTGGCAGTATATGTCGATTCTAGATAACTCATTTCTATATTTCAACAGAGCAGATCTATTTGCTGATGACCATGAGGGTTCGATGCCCCATCCCAATATCGATATCCGAGATGCCCAGTTTCGTGATGAAACATCTATAGACACGAAGTCTCTCTCAACAATCTACAAGGCTCTTCGGAAGACCTCATTTCTGAACTGCTGGCACGTTGCTAATCATGAATCAGCATCTATGTGGGAACAATACTCTCAGAAAGGAGTTGTAATCAAATCAACTGTAGGCGACCTCATCAATGCTGTTGAAGACGAGTCAAAAGGCGTGTATATTGGCAGGGTAGAATACATTAACTACGATGAGGATATAATTCGTGCAGACCATCCTGTCGTACCCTTATTTTACAAGCGGAGAGAATTCAAGCAAGAGCAGGAACTCCGAGCAGTAATTAGAAATCCTCCACTAATAGAGGCAAATGACAATGACGACGTTGATGCCATCTTTCCAGCAAAAGATATCGTGGAGGGTAATCTTGAGCCAGTCAAGCGACACCATCTTTTTCTTGAACCTAGCACACTAATCAAAGAAGTTCGGTTGGCCCCGTCATCCCGATCTTGGAGACTCCAACTAATTAAATCAGTATCAGAAAAGTACGGATTAGACCCCCAGATAGTCTGTCGTTCATCAATGGAAACAAATTCCAGATTCTAATCTATATTGTAGTCCAAGAGCCTGGAAGCGTAGAGCTGATCAGTTCAATATCGGGAAAAGGTGATTTCATGAGTACCCCCGCCACCGGTGCCCACATTCGGTACACTTGAAGAATCGGGTCGGTGGTTCGTCGGCACTCCCCGTCTGCTTGATGGTGTACCACGCGCGGTCGTTGCCACACTCCTCACACCGGACCTCGGCGGTGGGTTTGCCCTCGTCGGCGGCCGCGGGGTCGGACTCGATGACGTCGTCGTGGGTCTGTTCCTCCGTGGAGACGTACTGCTCGGCGGTCTCCTGGTCCTTCTCGACCTCCCGCCCGCAGGACGAACAGACCATGACGTCGCCCTGGGCGTGCATCAGCGAGCCACAGTCGGGGCAGAACTGCATGTCCTCGAAGTAGCGACCGGAGCGACAAAAGCGGCCCGGAGCGATCGAGCGCTACCGGATCTTCCTGACGTCGCTGATGTCGAACCCGGCCTCGCCGATCTCCGTCTCGAAGCGGACGATGTCCTCCTCCTCGATCCGCGAGAGCACGCCCCGGAACTGTTTGACGACCATCGTCCGTGCGCGTGCGGAACCGCCCGACTCCCACTCGAACAGCAGGGTCCCGTCGACGGCGTCGATGAGCTGGCCGTGCTGCTGTGGAGTGAGCGTCTCGTGGTTGACGTGCGCGAGGACGAGTGCGTTCCAGTCGAACGCCGCCCGCGCCATCCCCTTCAGTATGACCGGGATGTCCTCCCAGTCGATCTCGCCCCCGCTGGCGGTCACGAGGTCGGTGATCGAGTCGATCACGATCAGGTTGTCCGCGGCGTTCTCGGTCAGCTGCGTCCCGAGCGCCTCCGAAACGGAGGTCCGGTCGTCGTTCGCGCCGAGGTCGGCCACGCTCGCGGTCCGGGCCCCGTACCACTCCCTGGGGACCGGCGAGAGCCTGAAGTACTCCGCCGAGAGGTCGTGAAAGTGGACCTCCTCGCTGGCGGCGTCGACCAGTTCCGTGTCGAGCGCGTGGCTCATCTCGGCTCTGACCTGTCGCTCGTCGGCCGTGAACGAGACGTAGTGGACCGCCGACGGAGCCCCGGCCGTCTCGTCGATGTCGCCGTAGTAGACGTCGAACAGCTCCGGGTCGCCCTCGACGAGCCCGTTCATCACCGCGCTCGTGTAGAGGAACTCCCGGGCACCCGCTCCGGCCTCCCCCGAGACGAGGACGACGCTGCCGGCCGGTGCCCCGCCACCGATGGTGTTGTCGAGGCGTCGGATACCGAACGGGATACGCTCCATGCGTTCCGTCCGTGACCGGTCGGTAAAAACCTCCTACTGGACTCACGCCCGGACCCCCGCCCGTCGAGGGTGGGGTCCCCGCGAACCCCGCCATGCGGTGGCGATCAGTTCATCTCCTCGGAGCGCCAACAGGTACCATGCGGCACGAAGACGTCCCGTACGACGAAGCGATCTGGGCGGTCGACGAGGCGATCGCCCGCGTGGCGGCGGCGGATCCCGTCGGTGCGACCGGGCTCCTCTCCGGTGCTCTCGCGATGCTCGATCGAGCCCCCTATCCGGCTCTCGTCCGAGACGCCAGGCGGTTCGGCTCCGACGCGGCGGACGGTCTCCGCGACGGTGATCCCGAACGTGCGGCCGACTTCCTCGTCCTCCTCCGGCACGTCACCGAGGATATGGGTCGCCTCGACGCGACCACGATCCTCGCGGCCTGAGCACGACGCGAAAGCCGCCCGCCGCCGGCGTGCCCCGATCCGTCCGGAAGCCCGCGCTCAGTCCTGATCCTTGCCGAGCCCGAACAGGCGTTCGCGGATCGAGCGCTTGCGCGCCCGCTCGGCCAGCAGCACCGAGCAGTCGACGTCGTCGACGACGTCCATGACGAGCGACCCGGAGACCAGCCGCCTGAGCAGGCCGCGCTCGGTCGCCCCGAAGATCACCGTCGTCGCGTCCGCGGCGGCGCGCTCGATGGCCGCCTCGACGTCGCCCGTCTCCACGCGGAGTTCGACGTCCCCGAGGCCGTGCTCCTCGGCCCACCCGGCGAGGAACGCCTCCCCGCTCTCGCGTTCGCCCTCGTCGGCGACGTACAGCAGCGTCACCGCGGAGCCGAACTCCGCACGGAGGTGTCTCGCGATGGCCGCCGAGAGATCCGAGTCGGGGCCGCCCGCGGTCGGGACGAGCACCCGATCCGGGTCGAACCCCCGGTCCTTCAGGACGAGGAAGTCACACGGGATGTCCCCGGTTATCTCGTCGATGCTGGACTCGGCCCGCGAGCCGCTCCCCGCGCCCCAGCCCATCACGACCATGTCGGCGTCGTGGGTGCGCGCGGCGTCGTATATCTCCTCGACGCCGCGGTGCGAGACGATGGTGTGGGTCTCGATGTCGACGCCGAACGTCTCGGCGTCGGCCTTCGCCGCGTCGAGCACCGCGTGGTAGTCCGCCTCGTGTTCGTCGAGGTGATCCGCGGCGTACTCGAGCGCCGTCTGATCCGGCACCGTGACGATGTGGACGGCGTCGACGGTCCCGCCGCGCTGTTTGGCGACGGCGCTCGCCAGGCTGATGAGGTCCGTCTCGTTCTCGGGGTTCGCGAGCGGCACCATCACCCGGAACTCCCCGCCGTCGGGCTGGACCGACTCCGCGGCCGAGACCGCCCGGTCGGGCATCCGGTCGGCCCGCGAGAGGATGTAGTCGGCGAGGACGCCGCCCTGCGTCGTCCGCGACCGGGCGTAGAACAGGTACCAGAGCACCGCCCCGAACACCAGCACCGCGCTCAGCGCGATGACCAGCGGCGCGATGAACACGATGAGCGCGAACGAGACGAGCGTCCCCACGATGGGGGTGATCGGGTAGAGCGGCACCTCGTAGGAGGGGTCGTAGTCCTCGACGTCCGCCTCACGGAAGACGATGAGCGCGATGTTGAGCAGCCCGTAGATGACGAGGTGGAGGACGCTCCCCATCGAGGCCAGCGTCTCGATCGGCGCGACGGCGATGAACACGAGGATCAGCGCCCCCGTGATGCCGATGGCACGGTAGGGGGTGCCGAACCGGGGGTGGATCTCGTTGAGCTCCGGACTGACGATCCGATCGCGCCCCATCGCGAAGTTGATCCGCGAGGAGGCCAGGATGCTCGCGTTCGCGCTCGAGGCCGTCGCGAGCAGGCCGCCGATCAGGAGCGCCACCGCCCCGATCGGCCCGAGGATCAATCTACCCACCTCGACGACGGCGATCTCGTTGGGTGCGAGGCCGGCGATGAACCCCTGTTCGACCGCGGCGGCCATCACGATCAGCACGAGCGCGTAGATGACCGTCACCAGCACGACGCTCCCGATGACCGCACGGGGGAGGTTCTTGCCGGGGTCCTGTATCTCCTCGGCGACGCTCGTGATCTGGACGAACCCCAGGTAGGAGACGAAGATGAGCCCCGTCGTGGTCAGCATCGGCGTCAGGCCCGTCCCGGCGGGGAGGTTCGCGGGGTCGGCGCGGAGCGCCCCGACGGTCGTGAACACCGCGAGGATCGCCACCAGTATGATGACGATGACGTTCTGTAGCCGGCCGGTCTCCTTCGCGCCGACGTAGTTGACCGCGACGAACAGCGCCGCGCCCGCGAGCGCGACCAGCTTCACCCACGTCACGACGACGAACCCGAGGTCGATCCCCCCCGTCACGCCGACGATGTTCGAGATGTACTGGCCGAACCCGACCATGTAGAACGCGCTCGCGAACGCCAGGCCGAGCCAGTTGGCCCAGCCCGCGATGGATCCGAACAGCGGGCCGAGCCCCTGGTTGACGTAGTAGTACGCCCCGCCGGACTTGGGCATGGCCGTCCCGAGCTCGCTCGCCGAGAGGGCCGTCAGGAGCGCGATCGCCCCGCCGAGCACGAACGAGAGGACGGCGAACCACCCAGCCTCGGAGATGGCCGCGCCGGGCAGGACGAAGATGCCCGCGCCGATCATCGTCCCGACGCCGATGGTCAGCGCGGCGAGCGGGCCGAGGTCCTTCGCGAGCTCCTCGTCGCCGCCGCTCACGAGCGGTCACCTCCCGCCGGGAATGGGGGGTCCTGTCTCATTCCTCGGCGTCCGGGTCCGCGTCCTCCTCGTCGACGCGGTAGCGGTCGGCCGTCGTCTCCTGGTCCGTCCCCGGGTCGGGCAGCGCGACGACCGGCCGGTCGGCCTCCGTGACCAGCGAGAGAGTGACGTCCCCGGTGAGCAGGCGGACGAGCCGCCCGCCCGAGCGGGGCGTGAAGACGATGGCCGATGCGTCGTGCGCCCGACCGGCCTCGAGGATGGTCTCGACGACGTCGACACCGTATCGGATGTCGGTCTCGACGGGCCCGAGTACGCTCCGGATGGCGTCGAACGCCCGTTCGGCCTCGGCCTCGACCTCCTCCATCGGCGCCTTGTCGGGTGCGCCCCCGGCCTTCTCGACGACGTTGACGGCGACGACCCGCTCGGGGTCGTCCACGTAGGGCGCGAGCGCCCGGGCCGACGCCTCGGCGTCGGGGGCGTTCGCCACCGCGAGTAGCGGGCGGGCGAGCAGCGGATCCCTGCCGGTCACGGCCCCTCACCTCCGCCGGGAGGCGGTCGTTCGTGTACGGCGGTCTGCGACGGTCTCATAGCAGAGGCTCCGACCGGATGGGGTTTAACGGTTCGCACGGTGCCGCCGGTGGGGCCAACTGGAGCTGAGATCGCCGGGCGGAGAGCGAACTCTCCGGGGTTCTGGTTCACCGCTTTTCGGCTCGTTTCTACCAGCGTTCGGGCTGGTTCGTTCACCCCACCGAATCGTCGGCGTTCGGCGGTTCGAACACGCATCGACCATTCGGAATTCGGACCCACGAGCCGCCGGACTGCGACCGATCAGCGCTCGACTAAACACGACCGGTGCGCACTCGGGCGGACCCTTCGGGTTGCGTCCCGACTCGCGTCGACAGTCACCCCGGAGACACCCTCGACGTGACCCCGGTCCCCGATCACGAGTGGCGCCAGCGGAGCTCGGGGTCGGCCGTTCGCCGCTCACACCAGCGCATCGAGGCGCTCGCCGCCATCCGCTCGACGGTCGGCACGTGCAGGTACGAGGGAAGCGTGTACCGTGCGAGCACGACGAACCGTCTCGGCCGTTTCGGGTCCCTCGGCCGGTGCCCCGGGCTACTGCCTCACCTTTGGGGTAGGTTCGCGTCGCAGATCCCGGTCCACGGGAACGGCTT
The DNA here is from genome assembly GCF_037335815.1 of Salinirubellus litoreus. Taxonomy (NCBI): domain Archaea; kingdom Methanobacteriati; phylum Methanobacteriota; class Halobacteria; order Halobacteriales; family Natronomonadaceae; genus Salinirubellus; species Salinirubellus litoreus. The sequence goes on from NZ_CP147841.1 coordinate 4,087,522, forward strand.
CAGGACCTCTCGGCCATCCTGCCCGCCGATCGGTCAGTCCTCCTCGGTGACCTCGGCGAACAGCGCCTGGGCGTCCCCCACGTTCACTTCTCCGTCGTTATTGAAGTCGTACAGCTCGCGGTTGATCTGGATCCCCGGGGAGTTGCGGTTCTCGTACAGCGCCTGGGCGTCACCGACGTCCGTGCTCCCGTCCCCGTTGACGTCCTCGAAGCGGCGGCCACCGCCCGGATTCCGGGAGGGGTTGCCGTCCCCGTCGACGTCCGGCAGTACCGCGAGGCCGCCGGCGAGGTTCCCCCGCATCGCGATCCAGCTCCAGGTCTGATCCCTGCTCTCGTCGATTCCACCGAGGAGATAGCCCCCGTCGTCCAGGTGGGAGAGGTACTCGATGTCGGTGGGGAGGTAGAGCGGCCGTTCCCACTCGTTCGCTCCGGCCCCGCTTATCTTCCGTACGGTGTCGTCCCCGAAGAGGACGTAGCCGTCCGGATCGGCCTCCACGGCCGTATAGCGCTGGTCGTACTCTCGCCACCACTGCCGCCCCCCATGAGGCCGGAACAGCTCCACGATGTTCTTCCAGCCCAGCCATCTCGCGAAGAGGTACCCGTCTTCGCCCTCCAGAATCTGGTCGGGCACGAACAACTTTTGCCATGTTATCGTGCCCTCGGCGGTCACTCTGACCAGACGACCTGTATAATCCTTCTCGGCGAAGCTCGAGTCATCATCCATTACAAAGATCTCCTCGCCGCCGAATTGGTGGCTCCACACGAGTGCCCCGGTCTCGTCGATCTTGGCCAACACGATGGTGTGCCTCCTCTCGGTCTCTATCAGATACCCACCATCCGTCGCCCTGTGAACATCGTAGACGCCCTCACCGTACACCCCCGGACTACCGTGGAGGCCCTTCCTGAGCTCCCACGTTACCGCGCCGTCCTCGCTTAGTTTCGCGACCCAGCTCACGCCGATGTCGTCGATGGATGTGCCGCCTCCGACCAGGAACCCGTTCGATCCTGCCTCGGTGATGGCGGAAATATATCGACCTACGCCGTCTTCATCGTAGTTTTGCCGCCACTGGGGCGATCCATCTCGGCCCAGGCGTAGGAGTTCCCCATCGATGGCGACCAGGTATCCCCCACCGTTTGCCTCGCTGACCGGGATCAGATCATCTATGTACGTTTCGTACGACGTCTCCCATCCCTTCTTGCCCTCGGCGTCGAATCTCTTCACGCTCTTGTTGTCGCCCAACTCGATCAGGCAGCCGCCGCCGTTGGCCTCGGTATCAGGGATCAGGTCCTCCAGCCCGTGGTTGAAGAACCGGTTCCACCCCGACTGCTGCTGGATCCCGAGATCGCGCCTCCCCTCGGCGTTCCGCGCTCCGTGTTGGTCTATTGCCTCCTCGTCGACGCCCCGCTCGTCGGTGCTCCCGATCCCGAGAGCGCGGAACAGGCCGCTTACGGCTTCGCCGTCTCCCGCTCGATCCGCCGCTCCCGTGTTGGCGATGCCGACACCAGCACCCGCTTTCCCGAGAGTACGGAGGATCTGCCTCCGCCCGACGGGCCCAATATTTCCCCCAGGTGTCATTTTTCGTACTAAATACAATCACAGACTCACTTAGTACTTCTCCCGGGTGCGCAGGATCGTGTCGATCGGAGCAGAAACCGCCAGACTTGGGGGAATTCCCTGGAGCTACTGGTGCACCCTCTTCCCGCTCGATTCTGTTACTGTTCAGACCGGTCCGTTCACCCGCCGAATCGAGGGCGCTCAGTGGATCGATCAGATCGATGGTCGACCGGGGCGTGAACTCACTAACCGCCGTGCGGCACTACAATCAACGCTTAACGTAGTACGACCGTGCCGAAGGGATGGAAATCGACTTGTGGGCGGGTCCCCACGGCGTGTCCATGCAGGAGGGGTTCCCGTGCGGGTCGTGATCGTCGGTGCCGGCGAGGTCGGATCGAGTATCGCGGCCAGCCTCGCTGACGGCCACGACGTCGTCGTCATCGACAGCGACGCCTCGCTCGTGGACGAACTCACCTACGATCAGGACGTGCTCGCCATTCACGGCGACGGGACCGACCTCGACGTGCTCCGGGAGGCAGGGATCGGCGAGTCGGACATGCTTATCGCGAGCACGGACGTCGACGAGACGAACATCGTGATCTGCGGGACGGCGGCGGTCTGCTGTGACGCGTTCACCATCGCCCGGGTCAAACAGCCCAAGTTCCTCGAGACCTGGGAGCAGAGCCAGGGGAGCGTTCGGCGTCGACTTCATGGTCTGTACCGATCTGCTGGCGGCACAGGCCATCGTCGGCGTCATCGGCCTCCCGACCGCCCGGGACGTCGATACGTTCGCCGACGGGCTCGTCCAGATGGCCGAGTTCGAGATCCCCGCCGACTCGCCGGTGGCGAACCAGACCGTCAGCGAGGCCGACCGCTTCGACTCGCTCACGTTCGCCGCCATCATCCGCGAGGACGAGATCGTCATCCCCGGCGGCGAGACGACGATCGAGCCGGGCGACGAGGTGGTCGTCATCGGCTCGCCCGACGACGCCCGGGAGTTCTCCGCGGCCATCTCCCCCGAGGAGAGCCGGCCGAAGGACGTCGTCATCGTCGGCGGCAGCGAGGTCGGCTTCCAGGTCGCCCAGCTGCTCGAACAGCGCGGGTTCAAACCGCGGCTGGTCGAGCGCGACCCGGAACGAGCCCGATGGCTCGCCGAGCAGCTCCCCGGAACCACGGTACTGGAATCCGACGCGACCGACCAGGCGTTCCTCAAACGCGAACGTATCGGCGAAGCCGACGTCCTCCTCGCGACCCTGGAGAACGACCAGCAGAACCTGCTGGCGACCCTGCTCGCCAAGCGGCTCGGCGTCGACCGCACCGTCTCCGTCGTCGACACCGGGGCGTTCGCCGACCTGTTCGAGGCGGTCGGCGTCGACGTCGCCGTCTCGCCCCGCGAGGCGACCGCCGAGGAGATCACCCGGTTCACCCGGGCCCGCCGCGCGGAGAACGTCTCGCTCATCGACGGCGACCGAGCCGAGGTGATGGAGGTCGAGATCGACGCCGACAGCTCGATCGCCGGGCGCTCGATCGGGGAGTTCGTCTCCGAGCTCCCGCGGGGGGGTCGTCGTCGGGGCGATCACCAGGGGCGGGGAGCTCATCACCCCGCGCGGTGACACGGTCGTCCGGGAAGGGGACCACGTGGTCCTCTTCGCCGACACGGCGGTCGTCGACGCGCTCACGGCGGCCCTATGAGCGTCGACTGGCGAACGGTCGCCAGTCTCGTCGGAACCGTCACGAAGGCGCTCGCGGTCCCGCTCGTGCTCTCGGCGGCCGTCGCGCTCCTCTACCGCGAGTCGACCCTCCCCTTTCTCGCCCCCGCGGCCGGTTCGCTCGTCATCGGCCTCGGTCTGGAGCGGCTTCCCCGGCAGGACATCGGCATCCGTGAGGCGTTTCTCATGGTTTCGCTCACGTGGCTGGTCGTCGCGTTCGTCGGCGCGGTGCCGTTCTACCTGGTCGGGACGGGCGTGTTCGGCTCGACCGTCAACGCCGTGTTCGAGTCGATGAGTGGCATCACCACCACCGGCGCGACGGTCGTCGTCTCATTCGAGACCCACCCCCGTGGGCTGCTGTTCTGGCGACAGCTCGTCCAGTGGCTCGGCGGGCTCGGCATCCTCGTGCTCGCGGTCGGGCTGCTCTCACAGCTCGAGGTGGGCGGCGCGCAGCTGATGGAGACCGAGACCCAGACACAGGACGTCACGAAGCTCACCCCACGTATCTCCCAGACGGCACGGCTCATCGGCGGACTCTACGTCGCGATGACGGCGCTCGTCGTCGCCGTCCTCCTCGCGCTCAACCTCGTCGGTCTCGCCCCGGAGATGGGGCCGTACAACGCGGTCGCCCACGCGCTCACCTCGATCTCGACCGCGGGGTTCTCACCCGAGCCCGAGAGCGTGGGCGCGTTCTCCCCGGCCGTCCAGTGGGTGATCATCGCGGCGATGCTCGTCGGGGCGACCAACTTCGTCCTGCTCTACGCGCTCGTCCGGGGACGGTTCAACCGGCTCCGCCAGTCCGAGGAGCTCTGGTTCTACCTGGGTGTCGTCGCCGCGGCCTCCGCGCTCCTGTTCGTCGTCCTGGAGGTCGACATCGGGTTCGGCCCCATCGAGCCGACGCTCCGCCACGCCGTGTTCCAGGTGACGAGCATCGTCACCACCACGGGGTACGCGACGGTCGACTTCGACCTCTGGTCGCCGGCCGCCAAACACCTCCTGTTCCTGGGGATGTTCGTCGGCGGGATGGCCGGGAGTACCACCTGCTCGATCAAGTCGTTTCGGTGGCTGGTGGTCGTCAAGACCCTCCGCAGGGACCTGTTCACCGAGATCCACCCCGACGCGATCCGCCCGATCCGTGTGGGTGGGACCGTCGTCGACGAGGGGACCATCCGCGACGTCAACGCCTACGTCGTCCTCTCGCTGCTGATCTTCGCGTTCCTGACGGTGTTCGTCGTCGTAGAGACGTCGGGCTCCGATCTGGGGATCACCGAGTTCGACGCGATGGGCATCGCCGCCGCGACGTTTTTGAATATCGGCCCTGCGTTCGGCGTCGCCGGCCCCTACGGCTCCTACGCGGGGCTCTCGGCGACGACGAAGTGGGTCCTCGTCGTCCTGATGTGGGTCGGCCGCATCGAGATCGTCCCCGTCCTCGTGGTGCTGACGCCGACGTTCTGGCGGTCGTGAGCGACGCGCGACCGTGGAGCGCACCGGCGCGGTAACGGTGGATTGATAGCTGGTGGCTCTGTCCCCCTCGACGTGTCCCTCGGTCGCCTGCCGGACGGGGGCGGGGTCAGGGTCGAGTGGCGGACGGCGACGAGCCTCGTCGGCACGGTCATCAAGTATCTCTCGATCCCCCTGCTCGTCCCGCTGGTCGTCGGGCTCGCCTACGGGCGGGACGCGCCCACCTTCGCCGTCAGCGCCGCCGCTGCCTTCCTCCTCGGGGCCGGGCTCGAACGGCTCGATCCCGACCCCGACCTGGGGGCCCGGGAGGGGTTCCTGATGGTCGGGGCGACGTGGCTGCTCGTCTCGGTCGTCGGCGCGCTCCCGTATCTCGTGGCGGCCCACGGCGTCCCGGGGCTCCTCGCGCCGACGTCGCCCGCCTCGACGCTCGGGAACCCGATCAACGCGCTGTTCGAGTCGATGTCGGGGTTCACCACGACCGGCGCGACGGTGATGGGCGACATCTCCTTCGAGACGCACTCGCACGCGATACTGATATGGCGACAGCTCACCCAGTGGCTCGGCGGCATGGGCATCGTCGTCCTCGCCGTCGCCATCCTCCCCGAGCTCTCGGTGGGGGGCGCACAGCTGATGGACGCCGAAGCGCCCGGCGTCGGCATCGAGAAGCTCACCCCCCGGATCGCCGAGACCGCCCGCGTCCTCTGGGTGGCGTACTTCGTGTTCACCGTCGCCGAGTTCTGCCTGCTCTACGGGCTTCACCTCGCCGGACTCGCGCCGAACATGGGGCTCTACAACGCCGTCGCGCACCCGCTCACGACGATGCCGACCGGCGGGTTCTCCCCGGAGGCGGGATCGATCGCGGCGTTCAACGCCGCCGTCCAGTGGGCGATCATCCCGTTCATGGTCTTCGCAGGGACGAACTTCGCGCTGTTCTGGCACCTCTCGAACCGGAACCCACGGAAGCTCACGGGCGACCCGGAGTTCCGCGCCTACGTCGGGATCATGGCCGCCCTCACCGGAGTGCTGGCCGCGCTGCTTTTCACCGGGATCGCCCCGACCCTCGAGTACGGCGGCACGACCCTCGGCGAACTCGAGAACTCGCTGCGCCAGGCCGCATTCCAGGTCGTCAGCATCGTCACCACCACCGGCTACGCCACCAGCGATTTCGCACAGTGGGGCGAGTCGGGGAAGTACCTCCTCCTGTTCGCGATGTTCGTCGGCGGCTCGGGCGGATCGACCGGCGGTGCCATCAAGATCGTCCGCTGGGTCATCGTCGTCAAGGCCATCCGGCGGGAGCTGTTCACCACCACCCACCCGTCGGCCGTCCAGCCGATCCGGCTCGGGGGGAACGTCATCGACGAGCGGGCGATCCGGGGCGTGTACGGCTTCACGGTCCTCTACGTCGTTCTGTTCTTCGTCGCCACGTTCCTCGTCAGCGTCGATGTCGCCGGGGCGGGCTACGAGGTGAACGCCCTCGAGGCGATGAGTTCGGTGGCCGCTACCCTCGGCAACGTCGGCCCGGGGTTCGGTTCGCTCGGCCCCTTCGGGTCGTACCTCCAGTTCCCGCCCCTCTCGAAGCTGCTCATGGTGTTCCTGATGTGGGCCGGTCGGCTGGAGATCCTCCCCGTGTTCGTCCTCCTGACGGGGGCCTACTGGCGGTCGTGAGCGACACGAGCGCCGGGAACGATCGAGGGGGGGGTCGAGCGTCGTCGAACCAAAGCCCCTCCCGGCCCCGACCCCGAACGGTCGCCCGTGGTCCCGGGTGCGCCCCGAACCGGGCGTGGGAGGGAACGAACTATACGCCGACCGGACGAGCACCGACCGGTATCACGGCCATGGTGAAGACACGCGCGGCGGTCCAGACGGGTGACCGGACGATAGAGCTACAGGATTTCGAGGTCCCCGAGTCGGTCGGGGAGCGCGAGGCGCTGCTCGCGGTCGAGGCCTCGGGGATGTGCGGGAGCGACTGGGAGCAGTACCAGGGGGAGTTCGCGGAGACGGGGCTGGTCGAGTACCCCTGCATCCCCGGCCACGAACCGATCGGGCACGTCGAGCGGATCGGCGCGGAGGCGAGCGAGACGTGGGGTGTCTCCGAGGGCGACCGCGTCGCCGTCGAGCCGTTCGCGCCCTGCGGAGTCTGTCCCCGCTGCGTCGAGGGCGAGTACCCGCTGTGTGACAACCGGTTCATGTACGCGTTCACGCCGACGACGGTCGGGAGCGGGCTCTGGGGCGGGTACTCGGGGTATATGCACCTCCGGCCGAACACCGTCGTCCACCGACTCCCCGAGGACCTCCCGCGGGACGAGGCGGTGCTGTTCAACCCGCTCGGCGCGGGGTTCGAGTGGGCCTACCGCGTCGGAGGTGTCGATCCCGGCGACTCCGTGCTGATCCTGGGACCGGGCCAGCGCGGGCTCGCCAGCACCGTCGCCTGCGACGTGGTCGGGGCCGGGGAGGTGATCGTCACCGGGCTCGAACGCGACGCCGAGAAGCTCGACCTCGCCCGCGAGTTCGGCGCGACCCACACCGTGAACGTCGAGGAGGAGGACGTCGTCGAGCGCGTCCGCGAGATCACCGACGGTCGCGGCGTCGACGTGGCCATCGACGTCACGCCCATCGCCACCGATCCCGTGGTCGACGCCGTCGAGGCCGTCCGGTCCGGCGGGACGGTCGTCCTCGCGGGGCTCAAGGGGATGAAGGAGGTCGACGGGTTCGTCTCGGATCGGCTCGTCCTCGACAACATCGACGTCCGTGGCGTCCTCGGCGTGAAGTCGTGGGCCTACGAGCGCGCGATTCGGGTCATCGAGTCGGGCGAGTACCCGCTCGCCCGGATGCACTCACACACGTTCACCGTCGAGGAGGTCGAGCGGGCGATGCGGATACTCGGCGGCGAAACCGACGAGGAGGCGACGCACATCACCGTCGTCCCGGAGTGAGCGGGACGGGTCCGTCGAGGGGCGGTCGCCGAACACCGCTAGCCGAAGCGGGGCAGGGGTCGGGACGTGACGTCCGGCGACGAACACCGGTCCGTCCTCGAGCGGACAACGACGGCGAGCGCGTCGACGGATCGAGAGCAGAATCCGGCCGATGGGAGTCCGGCGAGTCGGCGTCCGTGGCTCTCGAATCGGCTCGCGGGAACGGCGGTCCGACGATTTAAGCGCCCCGTCCGCGAGGCCCTCTGCAGTGAACTCGCCGAGCGTGCGTCAGCGGGCGGTGACCGCCGTGGCCGGGGCGGCCCAGGTCGGAACGGGCATCCTCATGGGGACGGTGATGGCCGTCTACGTCGGTCGGGAGGGGTCGCCGCTCGCTGTCGGGCTGGTGACCACCTCGTACTTCCTCGGGCTGGTCGTCTTCGCTCCCGTCTGGGGTGCGGTCGCCGACATCACCGGACGTCGGCGAGCGGTCCTCGTGGGCGTGAGCGCCCTCGCCACGCTCTCCACCCTCCCGCTCGCCGTCGTCGACGGCGTCTGGGGACCGATCGCCGTGCGGACCGCGTTCTCGATGTTCGCCGCGGGGTTCCTCCCCGTGATACTCACGATCGTGAGCGAACGGGGCGGGGCGAGCGGGCGCGGGCGCTCGATCGGCTCGTTCAACAGCGCCCGCTCGGTCGGCTTCACCGGGGCTCGCCTCTTCTCGGGGGTCCTGCTCGGGATCCTCGCGCCGGGGAGCGTCTACCTCGTCGTCGCTGGTGTGAGCCTCACGGCGACGGTCGCCGCCGCGCTCATCGACGACCCGACCCCCGATCCCGACGGGAAGCCGACGCTCGCCGAGCTCGCGGCCGAGATCCGTGGGCGGCTCCTCCCCGCGGTCGGCGAGCGCGAGCACCTCACGACGAACGGCCTCCAGTGGCTCTACGTCGCGCTGGCGCTGCGGAGCCTGAGCTGGCTCGGGATGGCGAGCCTGCTCCCGATCTTCCTGATCGCCGAGGTCGGTGCCTCCGAGTTCGCGATGGGCCTCCTGCTGGCGCTCTCGCCGGTCGTCGAGGTCGGCGGCATGTACACATTCGGCCGGGTCGCGGACGCCATCGGCCGGAAACCGCTCGTCGCCGCCGGGATCGCGGGCCACGTGCTCGTCGGCCTCTTCATGGCCGCCTCGACGCTCCCGGCGTCGCCCCTCGTCGGCCAGGTCACCGCCGGGACGGCCATGGTCCTCAAGGGGGTGGGATTCTCCGCGATGGTCGCGGGCACCGTCGCGTTCATCGGTGACGTCGCCCCCGTCGACCGGGAGTCCGAACTCATGGGGCTCCGCTCGACGGCCAAGGGCGTCGGCGGCGTGCTCGGGCCGGTCGTGATCGGAACGATCGCCACGGTCGCCACCTACGAGGTCGCGTTCCTCGTCTCCTCGCTCATCGCCGTCGCGGGGGCGGTGATCGCCTGGCGGCTGCTCGTCGAGAGCCACCCCGACGCGCCCCTCGATCGGACGTTCCACGTCGGCGACGACTGATACGCCGTCGGCCCGTTCCGTCGTCGCCCGTCCCGAGTGGGGTTTATCCGCCGCCGGGGCCTATCGCGACCCATGACCGAGGAGGCCATCACGCCCGAGGAACTCCAGCGGCGGCTCGATTCCGGCGAACGGGTGACGGTGCTCGACACCCGCAACCGGGACGAGGTCGAGGCGTGGGCCATCGACGGCCCGGGCGTCGAGCGACACCACGTCCCCTACACGAAGTTCCTCTCGGCGAAGGTCACCGGTGGGGCGGCCGACCTCCTCCCCGACGGGGTGGCCGAACCCGTGATCGCCGTCTGTCCCCGCGGGGAGGCGAGCGACGAGGTGGCCGAGCTCCTCCGCTCGGAGGGGGTCGCGGCGGTGAACCTCGCCGGTGGGATGGAGGGGTGGGCGCGGGTCTACACCGCCCGGGAACTCCCCGCGGAGGCGACCGGCGACGCCACCGTCGTCCAGTACCGCCGGCCCTCGTCGGGCTGTCTCGCCTACCTGATCGTTTCGGGCGAGTCGGGAAGCGACGGGAGGGAAGCGGCGGTCGTCGACCCGCTCCGAGCGTTCGCCGACCGATACGCCGAGGACGCCCGCGAGCGCGGGACGGAGCTCGTCTACGCCGTCGACACGCACGTCCACGCCGACCACGTCTCGGGGGTGCGCGACGTCGCCGAACTGACGGGTGCCACGCCCGTCACGTCCGCGAAGGCGGTCGAGCGAGGCGTCGCGTTCGACGTCGAGACGGTCGCCGACGGCGAAACCCTCGAACTCGAGGGAACGGGAATCGAGGTCCACGAGACGCCCGGTCACACGACGGGGATGATCTCGCTGCGAGTCGGCGACGCGCTCCTCACCGGGGACACGCTGTTCGCACCGGGCGTCCCACGACCGGATCTCCAGGACGGCGACGAGCGGACGGCCGACTACGCCCGGGAACTCCACCGGACGCTCACCGAGCGGTTCGAGCGGTTCGAGGACTCGGTGCTCGTCGCGCCGGGGCACTTCACGCCCGGGCAGCCACCCGGAGAGGACGGGACGTACACGGCCCGGCTGGGTGACCTTCGGGACTCGCTCTCGGTGTTCTCGCTCGACCGCGAGGCGTTCGTCGAGCGGATGCGCGCCGACGTACCGCCACGGCCGGCGAACTTCGAGACGATCGTCGCCACGAATCTCGGCCGCGAGAGCCTCTCCGACGAGGATGCCTTCGAGGCCGAACTCGGCCCGAACAACTGCGCCGCGGCCGCCGACTAAGTGCCGTGCTCGACCCGGATGCCGCCCGCGAGCACCTCCTGACCGACCGCCGGGCGGTCGTCGAGGCGACCATCGAGTGCGCGGACGCGGTCGCGGCGTCGTGGCCCGAACGGTGGACGACCGACCGCGAGCGGGTGATCGAACCGCTCCGTGCGGCGCTCTCCGAGGCCGGACTGCTCGGGACCTACCCGTCGGTGCTCGCCGAGTGCGTCGCGTGCGCGGGTGGGGAACTCCGTGCCGAACCCGTCCCGTACCCGCCGTACGTCGCCGTGACGACCAGGGGGCCGGTCCTCCGCGCGACGCTCTCGCCCGAGCGGCTCGTCGTCACGCTCTCCGTCTTCGAGGTGGAGCGGTCGACGGCCGGCCCGCGGTACGTCCGCGGCGCGACGAAGCCCGAGGCGGCAGTCGACGTCGCGGTTCGGTGAACGGCGGCGACAGCTCGTACGAATCGACGGAGCGATCCGTAGCTCCGTACCCGTACGGTACCGGATTCGACGGGACCGGCGTGTGAGATACGGGGCGCGTATTCGACACGTATGGACCTTCTCGCCCGTCGCCACGGTTCTCGAACAGCAGAGTCACGCACTCCGAGCGACCCGGTTCAGTGCGGCCTCCATCGGACGAGCACGGCACTGTGAATGGTTCGGATCGAGAACCCGGCGGGTGGGTGCATCCGTGGTCTGTCACCGGCGTCCGGCGTGGCGCTGGCCTGTCGCTCACCGCGGCCCGAAGACGTGGACCGGACAGTCGGTCTCGTCGTCGAGCACGACCGAGAACAGGTCGCGGTCCCGGAGGCCGTGCGGCCGATCGGCGAGGCGCCGACCGACGCGACGACTGGTTCCGGCGTACGTTTCCGGTCTCGAACTCTCCCTGGTAGCTATTCTCGTTCTCCTGATGACCGAGATTCCGAGTCGTTCATCTCGTCCCTGGCGTGGATCTTGGCCTGTTCGCGAGCGCTGGGATTGACCGACTCCTTGAACGGAACCCTCGCGACAGTCGCGTAGACGGGTTCGCCGGCCTCCTCGGCGTACTCGTCCGGGAGGTGGACTTCGAACTCCAGGTCGAGGTCCGCGTCGTATATCGAGTCGTCGAGCGGAACGTCGGTCGCGGCCTGCAGTTTCGCCGCCGGCACGAACGCGAGGCCGATGTTGGTCTCGAGATCCGGATTCCACCACGCCGAGGTCACGTAGCCACACTCGTCGCCGGTCTCCGGATCCGAGACGATCCAGAAGTCGGGGGCGTAGTCCCGGATCGGTTCGCCGGCCATCTTCAGGCCGACCAGTTTGTGCGTGAACGGGAACTCACCGTTCTCGATGGCTTCCTGCTGGCGTTCCAGTTCGGCCTTGCCGACGTAGTCCGCGTCCTTGTCGTCGGGAACCTGAAATCCGAGGTTGACCTGGAACGGCGATGTCTCGTCGTCCATGTCCTGTCCCAGCGACATGATTCCGGCAGCGATACGTCGCTGATGGGATATCGCCGTCGCGGCACCGCCGTGTGCTTCGACCGTTTCGAGCACCGGGTTCCACACCGCTTCGGCGTTCTTCGTCGCCTCACGGACGTATATCTCGAAGCCCGCCTCCCCGGAGAAGCCAGTCTGACTCACCAGCACCGGGACATCGTCGACCGTGGCTTCCATCAGTCCGTAGTACGGGATGTCTTCGACGACGTCCCCGACGAGCGACTCCATCACGGCGGGCGACTTCGGGCCCTGGACCTGCATCGGCGAGACGTCGATCTCGTCGATGTCGACGTCGAAGTCGGAGTCGACGGTGACCCCTTGCAGCCACTGTTTCAGGTCGGCGTCCGCGATGGAGAACCAGAACTCGTCGTCGGCGAGCCGTAACAGGACGAAGTCGTTGAGGATCCCGCCGTCCTGATTGCAGCAGATGGCGTACTTCCCACGCATCGGCTCGGTCTCGGTCGCGTCTCGCGTGATGACGTAGTCGACGAACGCCTCGGCATCGGGACCCTCGACACGGATCTGGCGCTCGACCGCGACGTCCATCAGCGTCACCTCGTTGACCAGCAGATCGTACTCGGCGTCCAGCCCGCCCTCGTCGGGATCGATGTACCCCCGCGGGTGGTACATGTGATTGTAGACCGTCGCCTGCCGACAGCCCGCCTCGACGGAGAGGTGCCAGAACGGCGACTGCCGAACTCGGGTGGAAATCAGGAGGTCGACGTCCGCGTCGCCCGTCTGACGGAGGTTTCTGGGGATGGTGCGATCCGATTGGTCGACGTCGGGGTGGTTCGGGTGGTGTTGATCTCCGGACATTGTCGATCTATTTCGGTGGTTCGACCCGATGGCTGAATAGCGTTGCCCAGATACGCCTGAACCGACTGGCGTCGAACGACGAGGTGACCCCGGCGGGGAGGTAGAATCGTGATTCGGTCGCTCTACCGCGGCCGTCGGTGCGGTGATGCTGTGCCATACACCTGCATAGCAGGGCCGTGACCGCGTCGTTCTGTAGCTTATGCGTATAACCCGTTTATATCGGGAGGGAAGAGCCCGTGTATCCCTGGGCCCCTCTCGCACGTCGCTCGGTGAGAGCGGTGAGAGCAACGAGGGGAGCAGAGACGGACGACTATCGTCACGACAGACGCCCCGAGAGTTCTCGGATTCGCGTCCACTCTGCTCCGAATCGGTCTGCCGCTGGCTCTGAATCCGTCCTCTACTTCGTCCCAGCGGCCATCGTATCACTCACCGCAGAGCGGCGTCCGACTCCTGCACGTACCCTCTGTACGCAACATGCGGATCCTGGTATCACCTCATCAGTTCGCTCGGACGCTGCTGGATAGAGGGCGCATCTCGGTCGAGCCACTATCAGCGGGGTGCAATACGATGCTGTGCGACAGCAATGCGCACCGCCGATCGGGTCAACCGAGCAGGTCGATTCCAGATCCGTCCGTGGATCAGGGAGCGAACGAAGAACCGGTAAAGCGGTCTCCCACGGAGGTGTTCCCCGGGGAGCCACCGTGGGAGACGGTGATGATGATTCGTGCCTGGTTACTGGCGAAAAAACCAGTACTGCTCCCTGGTGGACGGTCTACCTCTGACGGTTCCGACACTCTCTGCGTGGTCCAGGAAACGCCGACCGGTGCCTCCGTCTCCTGGCTGATTCCTGCTCGAACCAGGATCTCTAGCGCGTTGAGCGATTGGATCTCGGAACCACTGCTAGTCACCGCCGGGTGAGGGGTTGCCGTCCTCGACATCGATCACGACGGATCCCCGTTCGTCGAGCCGTTCTATCCACTCGGCGAACTCCTCGGTGTCCATGATCCGGAGTTCGTTGCCCAGACCCACGTAGACCGTATAGCACATCAACAGCAGTACGAAGCTAAACGGAAGTCCGGCGGTGATCGAGGCGGTCTGGAGCGCGGCCAGTCCGCCTCCGATCAGCAGGACGGCGGCGATGACGCCCTCGATGACGGCCCAGAAGATCCGCTGAGCAGCCGGCACGTCGTGTTTGCCCCCGGAGGTCAGGTGATCGATCACGAGCGAGCCGGAATCCGAGGAAGTGACGAAGAAGGTGATTACGAGGACGACTGCTAACACCGACATGGGAATCGCCAGCGGAAAGTACGAGAACATCTCGTAGATTGCGGTCGCCACGTCCGCGTTCACCGCGGCGACGAGCGAGCCCCCCGTCTCCAGTTCGACGAACAGCGCCGACCCGCCGAACGTGGACATCCAGAAAAACGAGAACAGCGAGGGGACGAGGAGGACGCCGAGTACGAATTCCCGGACCGTCCGGCCCTTCGAGATGCGGGCGATGAACATGCCGACGAACGGCGACCAGGAGATCCACCAGCCCCAGTAGAAGATCGTCCAGCCGCTCTGCCAGGTGTCCCCGCCGCCGGTCTGGCTCCAGAACGCCAGTTCCGGCAGGACGCCGACGTAGGTGCCGAGGCTCGTGACGTAGGTCGAGAGGATGTACAGCGTCGGCCCGACGACGAGCATCAGTCCCAGGAGCATCACCATGAGATAGACGTTGATCTCGCTGAGTCGTCGAACACCGCCATCGAGTCCGGCGGCAACGGACAGGGTGGCGATGGCCGTGATGACGCCGATCAGGACGACCTGAACCCATACTGTCTGCGGGATGGTCACGGGAAGGAACTGTCCGGAAAGCGTCGTGAGACCGGCGTTGACCTGCTGGACGCCGATACCGAGTGACGTCGAGAGCCCGAACAGCGTCGCGATGACCGAGATGATGTCGATGGCGTGGCCGGTCCAGCCGTAGATGCGTTCACCAAGCAACGGCCAGAAGATCGAGCGGAAGGTCAGGGGCAAGCCGCGATTGAACGAAAAGAACGCCAGTCCGAGGCCGACGAGTGCGTACGTCGCCCACGGGTGGATCCCCCAGTGAAAGAACGTGGTGGCCATCGCGGCCCCGCCGGCCGCGGCGCTCCCGCTCTGGACGCCGTCAAAGAAGGGTGGGACGGTTCCGAAATGGAAGACCGGCTCGGCCACGCTGAAAAACATGAGCCCGATACCCATGCCGGCGCTGAACAGCATCGCGATCCAGGAGAAGTCGGAGAACTCCTTGTCGGCTTCCACGCCCCCGAGCCGGATCGTCCCGTACTTGCCCAGGGCGAAGTAGAGGACGACGATGATAAAGACGTTCACCGAGAGAACGTAGAACCACCCCGCGACAGCGGAGATTCCGGTCTGGATCGCGACGAACGTTCCCCCGATATGCGACTGGAAGGCCAGCGTGAACGCGATGAAGAGCGCAATCACCAGACACGAGATAGGAAACACTCGCGGATGGACGTCGACCCCGAACATCTGGACGTTCGTGTCGCCCGGTTCGCGGTCGGTATCCGGATGGAAGAGTTCTACCTGAAGTCCCTCGGAGGTCTCCCCGACGACCTCGTCCTCATCATCCGAGGACATCGACCCGCTCCTCCGCAGTGAATTGCCGACGAGAGCCCGTGCGAGGTCCCGCGTCGCGTCGGTTGAGAGCCCCGTTTCCGGTCCTCCGTGGCACCGACGGATCTGGAGGGATCCGTCTGGTCGTCACGGGAGCTGATAGAGGTTTGTTAACATTTATCATGTCTCACCTCGTGGCTGTAGTTGGAATACTCTTTCGCCGAACGACGGTCGTTACTTCGGCTTCGTTCGAATCCTCGGTCAGTGACGGGTTTCAGCGGCCGTGCTGCATACAGGGCGCGTCTCGTGCAAAGCTCCCGAAGAAACACACCATAATCGATGCCCGTTTGTCGCGCTTGAATGTCCGGAACCGTGTCAACACAGCTCAGGCCAGGCTATATACTCAGGTAGTATAATGATTGTTGATTGTAAACCATGGCAACTACTGCAGTCAGCACCCGGAGTATCGACCTCGTTCACCGATTCATGGACGACGTGGTCGTCGACCGCGATTACGGTCGTATCGCTGACCTCTCTGAAGACTTCCTCCAGCACGACCTCGTGAGGGGCATGGATGTCCA
Organism: Salinirubellus litoreus; assembly: GCF_037335815.1. Classification (NCBI taxonomy): domain Archaea; kingdom Methanobacteriati; phylum Methanobacteriota; class Halobacteria; order Halobacteriales; family Natronomonadaceae; genus Salinirubellus; species Salinirubellus litoreus. Next base: position 4,103,385 of record NZ_CP147841.1, read on the forward strand.
CGGCCACGACGAATTCGAAGAGATGCGGCGAATGTTCGACGCCGCGTTCTCCGACACCCGGAGAACCAACGTACTCTCGTTCGCGTCCGAGGGCGGCGAATACGCCTGCTCGGTGGACACGCTTCGGGCCACTCACGACGGCGAGTTCATGGGGATCGCCCCGACCGATGCCTCCGTGGAGATCCAGGCAGTCACTATGTACCGGATCCAGAACGACCGAATCGCGGAGATGTGGAACCTCGGGAACTGGCTCGGCCTCCTTCAAGGGATCGGGGCCGTCCCTCCCTTAGACGAACTCGCAGCCTGATCTCTCACACCGGCGATCGCCCTCCAATATGCCGTGCTGAACATAACCTCTGTATGCAGCAGGCGGTTTCTGATGCCACGCCGGTAGTTCGTCCAGGTATCGCTGAATACGGTACTCGAATTCACCGCCGGTCGGAACCCGGTTTCGAGCCACTCGACCCGTTCAGGACGGCGGAGCTACGCGTCGGCCACGTGGCTCTCCAGGCCGACCACGATCGGGTCGAACATCTCCGTCACTCCCCGGTCATTCTGCGTCTCCGGCTGCCACTCTTCGGGCGTGAAAACGCCACCCAGCTCGTGGACGGAGGCGGTGTCGACACCACGATACTGACACACCGCCCAGATCGCCGCGGATTCCATGTCCAGCGTGAGGACTCCGTCGTGGCCGTACGCTCTGATCTCGGGGATCGTTTCGCGGTAGAAGGCGCTCGTCGTCCACGTCGTCCCCCGCCGTGTGTCGAACCCCGCCTCCGAGAGGGCGTCGTCCAGGCCGTCGACGAGCGACGCTGTCGGTGTCACCGGCTTCTCGTCAGGGATGTAGTGGTAGGAGACCCCCTCGTCCCTGATGACGTCGGTGGGGAGGATGGCCGCTTCGGGTGGAACGTCCGTTTGCAGTCCCGCGCCACCGCCCAACAGGACGACGGCCTCGGCACCCGCTGCGATGAGGTTCTCGGTGACGATCGCCGAGATCGGCGCTCCGGTTCCCCACTCGTGGACGGGGACGTACCCGACCGTCTCGGTCACCGGGTAGAGATGCTGTGAGCGGACGATCCGGACCGGCGGGTCGGCCCGTTGTTCGACGAACTCCGTGAGTTTCGGCTGGTATCCGAGAACCGCGGCCGGAGGAACGTCCGGCAGTCCCTCGCTCCCCATCCCGACCACCTCCTCCGGGGAGAACACTGCTTCCGCCTCGTATTTGTCCCTGTAGTTGGGGATCACGACCCCTCGTTGGTTTCGCCCCGTCAAAGCCGTTCTCCGTCCCCGTGATTCGGGATCGGGGAGACCAGCGACCCGGGAACCCCGGACGGATAATCCACTGGGATGTGTGCGAAGAGGGCGACTGTCACGGTGGGTTCACCCACTGAATCGGTCAGCACGCGCTCGAGCAATCGAGAGACCGCCACGGCAGAGCGTCCGAAGACGCCTGTAGATCAGTATCAGATCGAGCCGAGCTTGTCCCGGGTGTGGACGTCGACCTCGTGGACCATCGACGACGACCGCTCAGGGTTAGTGGATGCAGGACTCCGTACTGCGTTCAGGGGTGACGCGGGTCAGCGCCCGCCAGCGAGCGTCAGGGTCGGGTAGTCGGCGATCACGCCGTGGACGCCCGCCTCGCGCAGGCGCTTGAGGTCGTGCCAGGTCCGCGCGGTCCAGGCGTTCACCTCACAGCCGGCCCCGACCGCGCGGCCGACGAGCCCGGGGTCCGAGAACACGGCCTCCTTCGCCGGGTGGAGCGCGGTCGAGCCGTGCTCACGCGCGACCGCACGGCCGGCCTCGACGGTCTCCGGACCGCAGAGCGGGGCGGTCCGGCGGGTCGAACGGTCGGCGACCTCGGCGATCGCCGCCTCGCAGAACGAGGAGACGAGTACCCGGTCGAGCGGGTCGAGGGTGTCGAGGACGCGGGCGACGAACGGAGCCCACAGCTCGCGCTGTGCCGCGAGTGACTCCCCGCGAAGCTTCTCCCCCGGGCGGACGTCGAGAGACCCCGGGTTCTTGAGTTCGACGTTCAGCCGGACGCCGGTCGGGAGCGCCTCGACGACCGCCGCGAGCGTCGGCACCGTCCACCCGCTGTCGAGCACCTCCGCGCCGACGACCGTCTCGCGGTCGGTCTCCCAGACGACGCCCGAGGCGTCGGTCAGGCCGGGCGAGCCGTCGTCGCGCTCGTCGAGGCGGGCGTCGTGGAAGACGACGGGCGTCCCGTCCGCACACGGCATCGTGTCGACCTCGACGGTGCGGACCTCCGGGTGGAGCCCGGCGGCGGTGACGGCCGCCGTCGTGTTCTCCGGGAAGGTCCCCGCGAACCCGCGGTGGGCGATGAGGTCGATGGTCACGTGCCCGGGGTTCAGCGGAGGCCGGTAAAAGCCTGCTCCAGTGTCCCGAGCTACCGGTTCGCATTGGAAGCGGAGTCCGCCCCGCGGGACGGGGTGAGCGGCGGGAGCGGCGGGAGCGGCGACGGGCGCACGGGATCGCGGACGGGAACTGAGATCGATTTAAGCGCCCCCCGGCCCACGCCGACCGCATGCGACTCCAGGATCGGACGGTGCTCGTCACCGGGGCCGGATCGGGGCTCGGGCGGCGGATCAGCTACCGGGCCGCCGAGGCGGGCGCGACCGTGATCGTCACCGACGTCGACCGCGAGGGTGGAGAGGGGACCGTCGGGATGGCGGCCGAGACGTCAGGTGACGCCGTGTTCCACGAACTCGACGTCACGGACGGCGGGGCGTTCCACGACCTCGTCGACGCCGTCGTCGAGGAGTACGGCCTCGACGGTCTCGTGAACAACGCCGGGATCGCCCACCGTGCGGCCGACGCCGAGGAGCTCGACGCCGAGGAACTGGAGGCGGTGCTCGACGTGAACGTCCGGGGGGTGTGGAACGGCTGTCACGCCGCGCTCCCGCACCTCAAGGCGCAGGGCTCGGGGAGTATCGTCAACGTGGCGTCGCTCGCGGGCTTCATCGGGATGCCCAAGCAGTCGATCTACTCGCTGACGAAGGGCGCGGTGCTGAACTTCACCCGTGCGGTCGCCGCCGAGGCCGGGAGCGAGGGCGTCCGGGTCAACGCCGTCTGTCCGGGCATCGTCGACACGCCGCTCGCGGCGCAGGCGTTCGACGCCTACGGCGACGACCCCGAAGCGGTGAAAGAGCGGATGGCGAGACAGTACCCGCTGGGTCGGCTCGGCGAACCCGACGACGTGGCGAGGCCCGTGGTGTTCCTCCTCAGCGACGACGCCGCCTGGATCACGGGCCACGGCCTCGTCATCGACGGCGGCTACTCCATCTCGTAGTCGGGGGCTCCTGGCCGGGCGAGGGGAGACGGGGAGAGATACACCGGAATCCGGGGCGGTATAAACCCGCTCGCCGTCGTTCCGGCCATGGGCGAGGAGAACGGCGGCATCGATCTGGACCGGTTCGTCTCGCCGTCGCAGACGCTCATCCGCGTGGTCGAGATCGTCGCCGCGTACCTGCTGGCGGGGCTGTTCGCCATCGGCGTCGTCGACCTGTTCCTCTCCATCTTCGGTCTGATCCGGACGGGTGCCATCTTCGACCCCGACGCGGGCATCGACCGGATCCTCAACGTGATCGACAAGGCACTGCTGCTGTTCATCGTCGTCGAGCTCTACCAGACCGTCGTCGCCTACACCCGGGAGGAGAGCGTCACACGGATCGTCATCGTCGCGGGGCTCATCGCCATCTCCCGGAAGATAATCAGCTTCCGGCCCGGTGACTTCGGGACGACCGAGGAGCTGCTGGTGAACGCGGCGGCGTACACCGTCCTGCTGCTCTCGCTCGTCGTCGCGTACTACGTCGTCCAGTCGACCGAGAGGGCAGGGGACCGGGGGGTCGAACCGGGAGGGGAGCTCGTCGAGGAGGGGACGGACGAGCCGGTGGGCCCGGGCTCCTGAGCGGCCGTCGGGGGGAGGGAGGAGGAGGGACCTACTCAGTCCCGACGGGCGAGGACGAGCGCGGCGAGGACGACCCCGAGGACGGCCGCGAGGGGACCGAACCCGGGCAGGCTCACCGACGTGGTCGTCGGGACGGGCGTTTCCGTCGGCTCCGACGTCGCGGTCGACGTGATCGTCGGCGTCGGCGAGAGCGTCGAGCCGTCCGCGTTCACGCCGACGACGGTCACCTCCGCGGAGGTGACACCGTCGGCGCTGGCGGTCAGGGTGTGGTTCCCGCCGCTCTCGATGGTGACCCGGGCCTCCCCGTCGTCGTCGGTCTCGGCGACCGACTCCCCGTCGAGACTGATCGTCGCGTTGGCGACGGGGTCGCCGTACGCGTCGACGACGTCGAGGGCCGTCGACTCGCCGACGACGACCTGCCTGTTGGTCGGCTGGACGACGAGCGTCGGCTCGCGCTGTATCGTCAGCCGGATGCTGTCAGAGGACTCGTCGACCGAGTACTGCCGCCGGGCGGTGTCGTACTCGGGTTGGGTCGCCCGCACCGTGTGCCTGGTGTTCACCGCGACAGCGAACACCGCGGTCCCGCCCGTGGTCCGGACGGTCCCGACGTCCCCGAACTGGACGGTCGCGTTGTTCACGGGCCGCGGGTCGTCGAAGTGGTCGTCGACCACCAGGACTTCGACCTGTGTCGCTCCGGTCCGCATCGGCACCTCGACCTCGGTGTCCTCCGAGTCGACGTCGACCCTCGTCCGGTTGGTGTAGTAGGTCGGCTTGCCGGTCACGAGCGTGTACCGGCCCTGTTCGACGACGCCGGTGGAGAACGTCCCGTCGGCGTCCGTCTCCCCCGAGGCCACCCTCTCGCCGGCCTGGACGAGTCGGACCGAGGCGCTATCGACCGGCCCCGACGGGGACGTCAGGGAGACGGTCGCCGACCCCTTCCGGGCCACCTCGACGGTCACCTCCTGTCCGGTCGCCTCGTCGACGAACACCGGGAAGTTCCGGATGAACCGCTCGGAGGAGACCGAGAGCATCACCGGCGAGCCACGGGGAACGTCGACGAACGCCTTGCCGTTACTGGCCGTCGTCACCGTCGTTCCCTCACCATCGCCCCACGTCGCGTTGATCGTCGCGCCGGCCACCTGTCCCCCATCCTGTGAGATCACCTCGACCGTCAGCGTCACCTGCTCCTGTGTCGCCCCCCGTTCGGCACCGGCCACCCCGGCGGGGAACGTCGCGGATGCGAGGAGGGTGACGACGACGAGAGAGACCAGAACCCTTCGCATACCCAAACCGTCTCGCCGCGCGTATTTAACTACCCCGACCGATAGCAGCCGGTTTCCCCGTGAAACGAACGCTGTCACGGAGTTCCGGAGATGTCGACACACAGTCACTTCTGCGACCGTTCCCGGTGTGGCTCACCACACTCGGTCGCCGAGCAGCGCAGGGAGCGGGCTCGCGAGCGCAGTGAGAGGACCTCATAGGGATCATCGTAGTGGTTCGTAGATCTCCCGCCGAGAATCACGCCCCGCGACCCACGTCGAACGGTCGACTCCGCCGGCTGGCTACGATGATCCCCATCAGTTCCCGATCACGGCGGCGGCGTCCCGGAACAGCCCGTCGAGGATCTCCGGGGTCGTCGGGTGGTAGGCCCGGTCGGGGAGCGCGCGGACGTCCATCCCCCGCTCGACGACCACCTGCATCGTCTTCGCCATCACGTCGGCGTGGTAGTGCAGCCCCTGGTAGCCCAGGACGGTCCCGTCGGTGCCGACGAGGAGCGACGCCAGCCCCTCGGGGTGGGTCTTCGTCGCGAAGACGCCGTCGTCGCTCGCCTGCCGGGTGACGGACTCGAAGTCGATGCCGGCCTCGCGGGCCGAGGCCTCGCTGTGGCCCACCCGCGCGTAGGGGTAGACCGAGAGCCCGGAGAAGACGACGTGGTGGTGGACGTTCTCGTAGGGTTCGAGCGGGTCGCCCCGGGCGTGTCGCAGGACGTTCTCGGCCGCGCGGTGACCCTGCTCCTTGGCGACGTGGAGGATCGGCTCGCGTCCGTTGGCGTCGCCGACGACGAAGACGTGCTCCGCGTCCGCGGCCCGCATCGTGTCCTCGACCCACCCCTCGCCGGGCGAGAGTCCCGTTCTCTCTAGCCCGAGCCCGTCGACGTTCGGCCGCCGACCGGTGAACGTCACGAGCCGGTCGGCCTCGACGGTCAGGTCCTCGGGGACGCCCGCGTCGTCCCCCGGCGGTGAGCGTTCGAGGTGGAGTCGCACGCCGTCGTCGGTCGCCTCGACCGACCGCTCGTAGGTGTGTGTCAGCACCTCGATACCGAACGCCTCGCGGTAGAGGTCGAGCAGGACGTCGCCGAACGCCGGGTCGGCCTCGTCGAGCGGTCGCGCGTCGTGCTCGACGACGGTGACGTCGGTGCCGCCGGCCTCCGCGAGGTAGGGGGCGAGTTCGAGCCCCACGTACCCGAACCCCATGATCACGACGCTCTCGGGGAGGCTCGTCGCGTCGAGTATCTCGGAACTCGACATCGGGTCGACCTCGTCGATCCCGGGGAGTTCGGGGAGGTTCAGGGCGGAGCCGGTGGCGACGACGACGTAGTCCGGATCGAACTCGCGGTCGCCCACCCGTACCCGTCGCTCCCCGACGAACCGCCCGCGATCGTGGAGGAACTCGACGTTCTCGCGCTCGGCCATCCGGTGGACGGTGGCGCGGCGGTGGGCCGCGAACTCCGCGACGTGCTCGTCCTTCGTGGCGACCACGGCGTCGAGGTCGACCTCGGGGACCCCCCGGACGCGGTCGTCGTGACGGACCTGGAACCGGTGGGCCGCCGCCGAGAGCACCTCCTTCGAGGGCATGCAGCCGTCGAGGATGCAGAGCCCGCCGCCGGGCTCGCCGTCGTCGACGAGCGTCAGCTCGAGATCGACCGACGGGTCGTCGTCGGCGAGGTCGAGCAGGCGGCCGGCGGTGGCGACCCCGGCGCTCCCGTACGCGCCGATGACCAGGACGTGCATGGCGGGCGGTCGAGGGGGGGCGACATATGTCTGTGCCTGGTGGAGGTCGTGTCCGCTTGCGTGTTGACGGGGCGACCGTCGAGAGGAGGACCTGGCGTGTGTCTCAGACGATGTACCCCTGCCAGAACCCGTACCGGTCGCGGATCTTCCCCTTCGGCACGTTGAGCCCGACGAGTAGCCCGCCCGCGAGGACGGCGCTCCACAGCGCCATCGCCGGCGCGCCCCCGAGCAGCCACGGGGCGAGGACGATCCACGCCCCCAGTGGGACGTTGACGAACCGGAGCGCACGGGCCGGCTCGGCGGTGGCCATCACGGTGAAGGAGACGACGAGCGCCCCGATCAGGTGGCTGCTGTCCGCGAGCATACCTTCGGTCCCGAAGACCCACGGCGAGAGCATCAGCCAGAAGCCCAGCACCATCGACGCCACCAGATACCACGGGATCGAGACGCCCCAGAACATCCCGGCGGGACGGTCACGCTCGCCGCGCGTCTCCCCGGGGATACCCGCATCCTCCTCCGAGAGCTTCCCGCCCATCCAGAACGCGTGCCAGAGAGAGACACCCTCGTCCGTGCGACGCTTCAGGAGCTGGAACATGGCGACGACCTCGTCGAACGACAGCGAGATCATCCAGAGCATGCCGAACGCCGAGAGCAGGCACAGCGTACACCAGGTGCCGACGAGGATGGGCTGGGAGATCACCAGGAGGACCTGCACGAACCCGAGCGGGATGACGACGATGCCGAAGAACGTCACCATCCAGGGCATCGTCCGCCACCGGGTGTTGTCGCCCATGAACCCCATCAGCCCCTCGAGCGCGTACGCGACCGCGCCGAGCCCCGCGTCGGAGATGGGGAACGCCTGCGACAGTTGCGAGTCGAGGATCCGCCGGGTGCCGTCGCCGAAGACGGGATCCCAGACCGCGTCGATGTACCCGAGCTGGTAGGCGGCCATGTACCGCGAGGTGATGAACCCGAACAGCGCGAGCGCGATGAGCGGGAACCGCTGAGCCGCCGTCGAGGGGTTGTACGTCCACCCCGGCGGGACGCCCGCGCCGTCCATATCCATGCGCATCATGATGATGACCGAGAACGTGATCACCAGGACGCCGACGAGCGTGTCGTTGAGGTAGGCCGCCGCGGTCGGCGCGTGGAAGACCAGCGGAGCCATCAGTAACCAGAACCCGGCGAGCCCGTTGGCGTACGACGCCCACGGGTTGTCCCGGACGATCGTGATCGTGCTCAGGACGACGAGTAGCGTGCCCGTGATCACGTCGCTCCAGCTCAGTAGCGTGCTCCCGTAGCCGAACGTCATCGGGCTGAAGATCAGCCAGATGCCCAGCGAGATGACGCCGTACTGGATCCACGTCTCCTTGACCGGGTGCATCAGCATCATGTCGCCCGGCTCCTGTTCGTCCTGTCCGTCGCCGTGTTCGTTCGACGTGCTCATGTCATGGTCCTCCGTCGTGCGTGGTCGGTCGCAGTCCCGGGTACGCGGTGGGCGTCTGCTCGGAGGCGGGGGTGGGCGGGTACGCCGTCGCGTCGGAGCGGCCGGCCGCGTCCCGCTCTGCGAGCGAGAGCGCGCCGGTGAGGACCCCGATCTGGCTGAACGCCTGCGGGAAGTTGCCGAGCTGACGGCCCGTCCCCGGATCGAGCTCCTCGGCGAGGAGGCCGAGCGGGCCGGCGAACGTACAGACGCTCTCGAACAGCGACTCGGCCTCCTCGACGCGTCCAGCCGCCACGAGCGCGTCGACCAGCCAGAACGAGCAGACGACGAACCGGCCCTCCTCGCCCGGCAGGCCGTCGTCGCCCTCGAGCCGCGTCACCAGCCCCTCCTCGGTCGTCAGCCGGTCGAGGACCGCGTCGACCGTCCCCTGCATACGGTCGTCGTCCCCGGGCAGGAACCCCACGGTGGGGATGCGGAGCACCGCCGCGTCGAGTTCGTCGTCCGATCCGAACGAGCGGACGAAGCTCCCCAGCGCCTCGTCGTACCCCCGGTCGAGGACCGTTTCGTGAACTCGCGCTCGCGCCTCCTTCCACCGCTCTACGGGCCCCTCGACGTCGGTCTCCTCGACGAGCTTTACCCCCCGGTCGAGCGCCGCCCAGCACATCACCTTCGAGTAGACGAACTGCTCGGGATCGCCGCGCACCTCCCAGATACCGACGTCAGGTTCGTCCCACACGTCGCGGACGTGTTCGATCACGTCCCGGACCAGGTCCCAGTGATCGGGGAGGAGGCCCGCGCCGTAGTGGACCGCCTCGTGGACGCCGACGACGAGTTCGCCGTAGACGTCGAGCTGTCGCTGGGAGGCGGCCTCGTTGCCGATCCTGACCGGCCTCGACCCGCGGTAGCCCTCGAGGTGGTCGAGCGTCCGCTCGTCGAGATCGGTCCGACCGGAGAGCCCGTAGACGGGCTGCATCTCGGCCGGTGACATCCGAGCGCAGTGGGAGAGACAGGCCTCGAAGTAGTCCTCGGCCTCCGCGAGGTGGCCCATCTCGGCCAGCGCCTGCACCGTGAACGCCGAGTCGCGGATCCAGTTGAACCGGTAGTCCCAGTTCCGGCTGCCGCCGATCTCCTCGGGGAGCGACGTGGTCGGTGCCGCAGCGATCGTCCCCGTCTCGCGCTGTATCAGTAGCCTGAGCAGGAGGTCCGACCGGACGGCCAGGTCGTGCCAGGGGCCCTCGACCGGACAGGACCCGTCCGGACACGCGTGGGACCACTCCCGCCAGTAGTCGAGGGTGGCGTCGAGTCTCGCCTCGTGTTCGCCCGGCTCGTTCGGTATCGTCCGGTCGTACCCGAGGACGAACCACCGCGTCTCATCCTCCGACAGCGTGAACGAGGCGCTCGCCGCGCCGTCGCCGACGTCGAACGGGAGGGACGACGAGAGGGACACCGTCTCCCCGTCGCCGCGGGCGGTGACGCCGTGCTCGTCGTGCTCGACGGCCGGGACGGTCCGCGCGTAGTCGAGCCGGGGCTCGAACTCCGTGAGGAGGTCGACGGTCCCCGCCTCGCCGGTGACGCGCCGGTAGAGCGCGCGGTGGTCCTCGGGAACCGTCTCCCCGGGGATCGGCATGAAGTCGGTTACCGTCGCCCGTCCGTCGGGCGTCGAGAGATGTGTCTCCAGGACGTTCGTCCGGTCGACGTACGCCTGTGTCGCCTCGAACCGGCGGGTGGGAGCGACGGTCAGGTGACCGCCGAGTTCGCAGTCGAGGAGCCGGGCGAAGGCGCTCGGCGAGTCGACACGGGGGAAGGGTAGCCAGTCGACCGAGCCGTCGCGTCCGATCAGCGCGACGGTCTCGAGGTTCCCGACCGCGCCGTACTCCTCCAGCGGTCTGTAGGCGGCTCGTTCGCCCCGCGATGATCCGGTCGGCACCTCGTCTCGTCGTGCCATCGTCTCACCGGGCGGCGGTGTTCCGATCGCGAGGCGTCGGTAGGGGCGTTCTCATGGCGCGAGAGGTGAGGGGGCGTCGGGAGCGGCCGCGACGACGACGGCGGACGCGGCGGTCGGACGTCGGTTCCGGGGTCCGCGGTTCACTTACGCCATGCTGCGGCAGCTCTCGGCGCAGCGCTCGAGGACCTCCGCGTTGACCTGGCAGTGATCGTGGTCGTGCTGACTGCACTCCTCGGCGCACGCCTCACAGATCTCCGCGCAGGCCTCGGCGAGGTGGCCGCTGTAGTCGGAGTCGCGGGCCATCAGCCGGGCGTGCAGCGAGGTGATGTCCGCGACGTCCCGGCACATCCGGGCGCACTCCTCCATCTCCTCCATGCCCAGACACTCGTCGGCGCACCACTCGCTGGTCTGGGTCGCCTCGTTGCAGATCTCGATGCACTCCTGCTCCTCGTCGCTCAGTCCGTCGATCTTCGAGACCGTCTCTGAAAGGGACATTACACCCGGACACAGGGGGTGATGGCCCGTTACGCTACTCCCTTCCATAGCAAGCCGGTAGCGCCGGGGGATCGGTAGTGGCGACCCGGGTAGTGTCGGATATTCGAACCGCGTTCGGTGACAGCTATCACTCGGCGGTCGACTCGTCCGCCGCATTCGATCGGCGAATACTGGCAGTATGGGCCCCGTCGCCCCTCGGAGGCGATTGCCGAGGAGGACCATCCCTCCTCGATCCGCTTCCTCGCCGGGGAGCGTCCGTTCCTCGTAAACCGGGATCGCGCCGTAGTGAGACTGTGGATTCGAAAGCCATCGGTCGGGAGGGGGCCACGTTACGTCGGTTATAGAGGTACCGAATCGTGTCGGTGACGGCGGGACCGGGAGAGGGAAGGGGCGTTCGAACCTCTCCGGGGAGGTGGACTGTGCCTTTCGAAACGAAGGAGAAACCGGCAAAAATGTCACCCCCGTATATTCACGACATGGCGGACACGATCCCGACCGAGGGGATGCTCCCGGGAGTGTCTGGGCGTGACGGCGGTGTCGTAAAGTGTGAGTCGGGCACGGCGACCGTCGAGAGGGGGATGCCGGGCCGGACGGGGTCGCTACGGCCGACGACGAGCGCCAGCGACGTGGACACGTCACCGCCTGACGAGTACGTGTCGGTCCCGAGGGTGAGCAGGTCGTGACGCGGAACAGTTCGTTCACGCGACCGCTTCTACTCGTCGTCGCCGTGATAGTCCTCCTGCCCGTCCTCGTGATGGCAACCATGATGCCGATGATGGGGATGTGGGGCTGGGGTCACGTGGCAGAGGGGGGGATGTGGAGCGGAACCGGGAGATGGTGGACGTGGCTCGTGATGTGGTTCGTCCCGCTGCTCGTCGTCGTCGGTATCGGCTATCTCGTCTACGACGGCGTCCGACGAACCGGAACCGGGGGCGACGATACCGCGCTCGAAGAACTCCGTGTCGCGTACGCCCGGGGCGACCTCTCCGACGAGGAGTTCGAGCACCGACGGGAACGTCTCCGACGCGAGGAGTGACGCCCGATGGCCGACGACACGCATCACCTCGCGAACCACGAATCTGCCCCTCCCACGGAGAAGCCGACCGATCGAGAGTGTCCCTGCTGTCGAGTCTGTGGATCGTACCGTACCGGCCACGACGCGGCGACGACCGGGGAACACGACCGCCACGAGTCCACAGAACACGGTGGGAGTGAACACGAACACGATCACGGCGGGATGGTCGACCACGCCGGCCACGAGGGGATGTTCAAGCGCCGGTTCGTCGTCTGCGCGCTGCTCGCCGTCCCCGTCCTCTACTACAGCGCGATGCTCCAGGAGTGGTTCGGCTACGCCGCCGTCACCTTCTCCGGCAGCGAGTTCGTCGCGCCCGTCCTCGGCGTCGTCATCTTCGCCTACGGGGGCGTCCCGTTCCTCCGGATGGGTGCCGTAGAGGCCCGGAACCGCGAGCCGGGGATGATGCTGCTGATCTCGCTGGCGATCACCGTCTCCTTCGTCTACAGCCTCGCGGTCGTCGCGTTCGACGTCGGCGAGCCGTTCTTCTGGGAGCTCGTGACGCTCGTCGTCATCTTCCTGCTGGGCCACTGGATCGAGATGCGCAGCGTCCGCCGGGCCTCCGGCGCGCTCGACCAGCTCGCCGATCTCATGCCGGCCACCGCCGAGCGCGTGACCGAGGCGGGCGAGACCGAGGAAGTGCCGGTCGCCACCCTCTCCGAGGGTGACCTGGTACTCGTCCGGCCGGGAGCGAACGTCCCCGCCGACGGCGTCGTCGAGGAGGGCGAATCGGACGTCGACGAGGCGATGGTCACCGGGGAGTCGACGCCGGTCGAGAAGGACCCCGGCGACGAGGTGATCGGCGGGACGACCAATCGGAGCGGCAGCCTCCGCGTCCGCGTGACCGCGACCGGCGAGGAGACGACGCTCTCGGGCATCGTGCGCCTGGTAGAAGAGGCCCAGCGGAGCAAGTCCCGGACGCAGGTGCTCGCCGACCGTGCGGCCGGGTGGCTCTTCTACGGCGCGCTCGGAGCGGCGGTGGTGACGGCCGTCGCGTGGACGCTCGCCGTGGGGTTCGGACTGTCGGTCGTCGAGCGAGTCGTCGCCGTCCTCGTGATCGCGTGTCCCCACGCGCTCGGACTGGCCGTGCCGCTGGTCGTGGCGATCAACACGTCGATGGCCGCGCGCAACGGGATGCTCGTCCGTGACCGGATCGCGATGGAGGAGGCCCGGAACCTCGACACGATCGTCTTCGACAAGACGGGAACGCTCACCAGGGGTGAACAGGGTGTCGTGGACGTGGTGGCGACGTCGGACTGGGACGAGAACGATGTCCTCCAGGTGATGGCCGCCGCGGAGGGCGACTCCGAACACATGATCGCGGCGGCGATTCGTGACGAGGCCCGGAAACGAGGGCTCGCGATACCGAGGACGAGTGGGTTCGAGGCGCTCGAAGGGCGCGGCGTGCGAGCGACCGTCGAAGGTGACGCGGCGCTCGCGGGGGGTGGCCACTCCGCGAGCGGGGGGACGGTCTTCGTCGGCGGGCCGAACCTGCTTCGACAGCTCGAGGTCGACCTCGGAGCCGACCTCGAGTCCTTTACCGAGGAGGCGGGCTCGCGCGGCCGGGGGGTCGTCTACCTCCTCCACCAAGAACGGGCGGTCGGTGCCGTCGCGCTCGCGGACGTCGTCCGCGAGGAGAGCCGGGAGGCGATCGACGCACTACACGCGATGGGTATCGACGTCGCGATGCTGACCGGCGATTCGGATGCCGTCGCCCGCTCGGTCGCCGAGGAACTCGGCATCGACACCTACTTCGCCGAGGTCCTCCCGGAGGACAAGGACGAGAAGATCGTCGAACTGCAGGCACACGATCGGCTGGTCGCGATGGTCGGCGACGGGGTCAACGACGCGCCGGCGCTGACCCGCGCGGACGTCGGCATCGCCATCGGGTCGGGCACCGACGTGGCCGTCGAGTCGGCCGACGTCGTTCTCGTCGAGAACGACCCGCGGGACGTCGTGAGCCTCGTCCGTCTGAGTCGGAAGAGCTACCGGAAGATGCAGGAGAACCTCGTCTGGGCGGCCGGATACAACGTGTTCGCGGTGCCGCTCGCAGCGGGGATTCTGGCGCCCGTCGGCGTCCTGCTCTCGCCTGCGGTCGGGGCGATCCTCATGTCGGCGAGCACGGTCATCGTCGCGATAAACGCGCAACTCCTGCGACGGGCCAACGTCGCGGCGTGAGAGGGATCGATTCGGTTCGTCCCCGTCGGGTGGCCGGTTGGAGGCGACAGGAGATGCCGTCGGAGGGTCGGTCGCAGTCCCTCGCACTCGCTCGGGAGGGGTGCGAGAGCGCCGGACTACCGCGTCCGGTCGGCATCACTCGCCGACTCGATCCCGCCCGCGACCCGTTCGATCTCAGACCGCGTGAGCGTCGGGACCGATCCCGGGATCGTGGCGGCGAGCGCGCGGGCCGCGACGGCGGTCTTCAGCGCCCCGGTCGGATCCGATCCGGCGCGGTGAGCGGCGAGGAACGCGCCGGCGAACGCAGCCGCCCGGCCCGTCGTGTCCACGGCGTCGACGGTCGGGTTGGGGTACTCGTGGACCGTCGCGTCGTGGTAGACGACACAGGTCCGCTCGCGGGTGAGGAGGACGTACTCGAACCCCCACTCCGCGGCGAGGCCGTGCGTGAGTTCGGCGGGCGAACCGGACCGTTCGAGCACGGTCTCGACGTCGGCCTCGCGGGCGACGAAGACGTCGACGGCGGGGAAGAACCCGGTGAGCGTCTCCCGTGCGGCGTCGGGACCGGGCCAGAGCCACGGGCGGTACTCCAGCGAGAACGCCGTCGTCGCCCCGGCGTCGTTCGCGGTCTTCAGGAACCGGGCGGTCGCCCCCGCGAGGTCGTTCGACAGCGCCGGGGTCGCACCCGTGACGTACGCGACGTCGGCCCGTTCGACGGGCTCGAGCGGGAGGTCGTCCATCGAGAGGGAGGCGGCGGCCGCACCCGTTCGGTCGTCGACCCGGTCGTCGCCCCGCGGAGGGCCGCCGCGCTCGTGGAACGTGAGCCCCTGTCGGCCCCCGCCCCACGAGACGCGAACGTCGAGGTCGTAGCCGCGGAGCTCGCTCGCGACCCGCCGACCCAGCGGCGAGTCGGGCAGCCGAGAGAGCCACGTCACGGGTTCACCCAGCCGCCGGGCGACGACCCCGGCGTTGCTCTCGGCCCCCGAGACCTGCACGTCGAGGCGGTCGGCCCGCTCCAGTCGGCCCGCTCCCGGCGGCGAGAGCCCCAGCGCGGTCTCGCCGAGCGTCACCAGCATACCCGTCGGTCGTGCCGCTCGGGTTTAGCGTTGCGGCCCGTTCGTCTCAGGAGTCGCACCCGTCTCGTGGCGATCGGCGGAACGGTCCACGGGTTTTGCCGGATCTCCCCATCGATCCGTGGACGTAGCGCGCGGAATGCATGGCGCGTACCGATGACGAGTTCGGCGATGCACCGTCACGTACAGCGGACCGAACTCGCGGATCGATGTTTCCCGGATAGCTCGACACGCGCCACATCCGGGTACCGGAGGGGTTTTGTAGCGATACCGGATAGAAGAGGACGGACGGCACGGTCAGACGGCGACCTTTCAACCCACGTGGTCTCCACGTGGACTACCGCTGACTGACCTACCCCGTCTCTCTACCGACGACGAGCGACCGCTGTTCCACGACCGGAGACACCAAACTGGGAGCGGTGGGCGCACAGACCTACCTGACGACACTGCCCCTCGTGCTGAGCGGAAGGACGACTGCCTTCCGAATACGGCCTCTAAGTCGGTCACGCCGGGGGCCGTCGATCAATAACCAGCCGAGTTAGAGCGTCCGAAGGGATCCGAACTCACTATCCGGAGTCACGGCGGCCACCGTGACCGGGGTAGTCCCGTTCGAACCGTGCCTCGATCTCTTCGGTCCCGAGTTCGACGAGGACGGGCCGGCCGTGGGGGCAGGCGTACGGGTTCTCGCAGTCGTCGAGCACAGAGAGGAGCGCGACGACCGACCCCTCCGCCAGCGACTCGTTGCCCTTGATCGCGGGGTAGCAGGCCATGTCGCCGAGGAGGTCGTCGACCGCCGCCTCGACCGTCCCCCCGGGATCGCCCCCGACGAAATCCGCGAGGAGGTCCCGGACCAGTTCGGGGGCGTCCGACCCGGCGAGGACGGCGGGGACGGTCCTGACGCCGATGCGCTCGCCGCCATCGTCGAGCGACGCGCGGAACCCGAGCCGGGCGAGCGCCTCCCCGTGAGCCTCGAACAGTTCGGCCTCCCGCGGCGTCACCGAGACCTCGACCGGCTCGACGAGCGTCTGGGTCGTCACGTCCCCGGCGAACCGCTCGCGGAGCCGCTCGTAGTTCACCCGCTCGTCCGCCGCGTGCTGATCGACCAGCACGAGGCCGTCGGGCGTCTCCGCGACCAGGTACGTGTCGTGAACCTGCCCGAGCACCCGCATCGGCGGCAGGCGTTCGAGGTCGACGTCCAGTGCGCTCCCGTCGTCGTCGGCCTCCGAACCGGCGAGTGTGGACTGTGCGGGCGACTGGCGGAACCGACGGGGGTGACCGTCCTCCTCGTCGTCCGGGGGGTCACGCGAGGGGGACGGCCCGCTGCCGGTTCCCGACGTCCGGCGGTCGGCGTCGTCGACGCTCGTCTCCTCGTTCGCGGAATCCCCCGGGGAGGCCGCGTCGTCCGATGTCGAACGGGAGGCGCGGTCCGCCTTCCGACCGCTCGTCGAGCCACCCTCCGACGCCGTGTCGAGGTCGGCGGTCCGCGAGCCTTCGTCGCGCCGGGACGACGCCGGCTGCTCGGGTTCGGAGACGGGTCCGTCCGTCGCCGGAGTCACCGACGGTGCGTCGCTCGTATCCGGAGCTGTCACGTCGCTCGCCTCCGCAGTCGCGTCGGTCCCCTCGACCCGTTCGGGGCGGACGGCCGTCTCGCCGGCCTGCGACCGACCGCGGGGGGCCGTAGACCGGAGCAGACCCGCGTCCAGTAGCCCGTCGCGGACGGCCTCGCGGACCCGCTGGCGGACCAGCTCCTCGTCGGCGAACCGGACCTCCATCTTCCGGGGGTGGACGTTCACGTCGATGGTCGCCGGGTCGACGTCGAGCCGCACCACCGCGAACGGGTAGCGGTCGGAGGCGAGCTGTCCGCCGTACGCGTCGACGACCGCCTCGCGGACCGCCCTCGCGGTCACGTACCGGCCGTTGACGAACGTCACGAGGTAGTCACGGGATGCTCGGTTCGTCTCGGGGTGGCTCACGAGCCCCGAGATCCCGCGGAGCGGGCCGCTCTCAGTCGTCTCCTCGTTCCTCTCGTCCCCCTCGTTCCGGTCGTCCATCGACCCGATCGGGATCACGTTCTCGGCGACCTCCCGACCGTACACGGAGAGGACGGTACTCCTGAGGTCACCCCGTCCGGTCGTGGCGAACGTCTCGCGATCGCCGTGTTCGAGCGATGTCGCGACACCGGGGTTCGCCAGCGCGTAGGCCGTGACGATGCGGTTGACGTGATCGAACTCCGTCCCGGGCTGTTTGAGGTACTTCCGGCGGGCGGGGACGTTGTAGAACAGGTCCTCGACCTCGACGACCGTGCCCTCGGGACAGCCCACGCGCCCGACGTCCGTCACCTCGCCACCCTCGACGCGGAGCTCCGTGCCGGTCGCGCCTCCGCGCTCGCGCGTCCGGACGGTCAGGCGCGAGACGGCACCGATGGCGTGGAGCGCCTCCCCGCGAAAGCCGAGCGTGCCGACACCGCCTTCGAGATCGTCGATGTCACGGATCTTCGAGGTGGTGTGCTCGCGGACGGCCGCCCGGACCCCCTCGCGGGACATCCCGACGCCGTCGTCGCGGACGACGATACCGTCGATACCCCCGGATTCGACGGCGACCGACACCCGCGAGGCGTCGGCGTCGACGCTGTTCTCGACGAGTTCCTTCACCGCGCTCGCCGGCCGCTCGACCACCTCGCCCGCCGCGATGCGGTCGACTGTGGCCGGGTCAAGTTCGCGGATCTCGCGTCCGGAGCGGCCGTCGCTCATCGCCGTCGACACCTCGGTCGGGTGTGCGGACGACCACCAGTGCTCATCGCCCCGAGCGAGGGAACGAGCACGTATCAATCCCGCGGGGTGGGGCGACCAGGGGGAGATATGTACCGGCCGACCGAACGGGAGCGGCGTGACCGCCCTCCACCTCCTCGTCCGAACCGTACACGTTCTCGGGATGGTCGTCCTCCTCGGCGGGAGCGCGTCCGCCTGGAACGCGCTCCGTTCCGACCCGGATCCCGGACTCCTCGTCCGGTACGAGTGGCTGTTCTGGGGGACGACTGGCGCGATGCTCGTCACCGGCGTCGGCAACCTCGGCGCGCTCGGCGCGCCCGGCCCGGCGACCCGCTGGGGGACGGTACTGACGGTCAAGCTCGCGCTCGTTCTCGTGTTCGTCGTCGGCTCCGCCGTCCGGACGCTCGCGGTCGAGCGGCTCGCCCGCGAGGACGGGGCGCTCGCCGCCGCGCGCGCCCCACTCAGGCGGCTGTACGCCGCGACCACCGTCGCCCTGCTCGCCGTCGTCGTCCTCGCGGAGGTGCTCGCCCATGGCTGAGATGGCCGAGATCCACCTCGAGACGTGGACGGTCGCGACGTTCGACGTCGTCGCCCTCGGTCTGGTCGGGGTCCTCGCGGGCCACGCGAGCGGCGGGCTCGGCGAGGCACTCGGGAACGTGGGAACCGTCGCGGGAGTGCTGGTCTTCGGCTACCTCTGGGTGCTCACCCTCGTCGCGATGCGGTGGGTGCTCGCCGACGGCGGCCTCTCCCGGGGGGCGGGCCGGTCGCTCGGGCAGCTTCTCGCCCGCGGCGTCGCCGGGTCGGCGCTCGTCGGAACGGCGTTCGTCGGTGGGCTCGGACTCGTGGCGGGGCTCCTCGGCCTCCGCTCGGGGATCGACCTCCTCTCGGTGGGGCTCCTGACGCTGTTCGGTGCGGTCGGCGGGGCCATCGGCGGGGCGCTCCTCGGAGTCGTCTTCGGACTCGTCGACGTGGGCCTCGCCCGGGGGGCCGACGCCCTGGTCGACCGGCTGGTGGACTGACGCACTCGCGGTGTCGGGAACCGCGCATCCGGAGTGGTATCGACCATCAAACCGGAAGACTACGGGAGGAGTTTTCCGATAGAACGATCTCACCCCGGCCACCGACAGTGTCGTACCTCTCCTCCCGTACCACAGCGACGAGTAGCGGTGGCAACGGCGTCCGAGCGACGGGCGGTCGCGACGGCCAGGACGGGCCGAGCGGCCCGGACGGGGTGGCGGGCTGATGTTCGGGACGGGCATCCCCCCGGTGGGACTGGTACTGCTGGTACTCCTGGGGTTCACCATCGCCACCACGGTCAACACGTTCGCGATGGAGGCGGCGGTGCTGTTCACCCCCGCGTTCCTGTTCGTCTTCCCCCGCGTCGTCCCCGGCTTCCCCTCGATCGGGGTGAACGCGGCCATCGGACTGGCGCTGTTCGTCGAGCTGTTCGGCTACAGTTCGAGCGTCGCGGCCTACTGGTTCCGCCACCAGATCGACTTCGACGTCGCCCGGAAAGTCCTCGCAATCACCGTCCCGGTCGCCGTCGTCGCCCGGGTCGGCTCCTACGCCGTCCCCTCGACGGCGCTGATGCTCGCGTTCGGCGGCCTGCTCGTCGTCCTCTCGGTCGTGCTCTACGAGTCACACGAACACGGCCCGTCGCTGATGGACGCGCTCCTGGAGAAGCCCGTCTCGGGGCTGGGTCTCACCGACGAGCTTCCGGACTCCTACGAGCCACGGACGCGGGCGCTCGCCGACGGCGGGACGGAGGGCGCCGGACGGGGATCGTTCCACCTCGAACCGCTCGACACGGCGATGACCGTCGTGGGCGGCGCGCTCGCCGGGCTCGTCGGCATCGCCGTCGGCGAGCTCACACAGACGATGCTCACCGTCCGGAAGAAGGTCCCCGTGGGGATCTCGACGGGGACGAGCGCGTTCGTGCTCCACCTCACGATCGTCTCGGCGCTGATCACCAACGTCGCCCTGCTCCGGTTCGCGCCGAGCATCGCGGGCGAGGGGTTCACCGTCCCGTTCGGGGTCGGTATCTTCGTCGCCATCGGGTGCCTGTTCGGCGGGCAGATGGGCGCGTACCTCAACAGCCGGCTCTCCGAGGCGGCGGTGATACGGATGCTGATGGTCGCCTACTTCCTCGTCGGCGTCCTCGTCAGCGTCCGGACGCTGTTTCTCGGGGCGACGCATTAGCACTCATCGGTCGCGCCGGATACTGTCCTATCCGGGCACCGTTCGTCCCGCTGAAAGGATATTGTTCCGCGAGAAACCACGCGACGGTGGCAGTGCCAGTCACAGTGGCCACGTGATAGCGCTGTCCTTCACGCGACAACAGGTCACGCAAGGATCGCGAGCGGCCTTACCTGTATCCCAGGTATTCGAGCCGGCGTTCGGCATCATTATTGATCGTTTCATCTTGTCTCTCAGGGGGGGCTGACCGGACGACTTTCCGTCTTTTCCCCGGGAACTCGTGCCACGGCACCTTCAGTAATTTCGCCACGTGAACGTTCGGAGGGTGGCCGTACCCCCTCACCGGCACGGGAAGGGTCCGATCACCGATGAGATTAGCGTGATCCGAAGTGATCACTGTCTTTCCCTCTAATCTATCGATCAAATCAGGTATGTATCCTAGTACGAGTTCGAGGTTCTCGCGGTAGGCGTCCTGGAGGAGGGAGTGGTCGTTCCGAAACGACCTATACGCCTGATGCCAGGGATCGGTGGCGAACTTCTTCTCACGCTCGCCGTACACCCCACGATTATATTCTATTTTCTCACCGCTCTCCCCCAGGAATGGATGGTGTGGCTGCATGAAGTGGATAATGATTCTCTTTCTCGGATACTCCGACGCGATCCGGGACGCTGCTTCGCTCATCGTGCCCGGTGGGACCGTTTTGACAGATTCCTCCCAATAGCTATCGCTCCCATTTATCAGGTCATGCTTTGCGTGGAACACGCCCTCAGGGATGTTCTTCGTGAACGGATTCGAGCTGATATATACCGTATCGTGATAGTTCCCAGAACCGAAGTTCTTTCGCAGAAACTCCAGCGATGCGCTTCCTTCGGAGATCCTATGAGATAGGGTCTCGGTGTCCAGATGGGGGTTATCAGTTATTACCCGCCGATAGGTATCGAGCCTGCAACCATCGAGTATGATCAGATTGTCCCAGTCGAGCTGCATGAGTTCGGAATCCTTGTCGTTTCGGAGATAAGACTGTACCTTACCGTTTATTACCAATCCAACCAACCGGATAGTGGAGATACTATTCGTGTTCGAATTGTAGAACTGTGGCAGGATGGCTCTATCGACGGTACGTTTGATAAATCCGATCGATTTGAGAGGGTGTCGAACCCCCTTTACTATCTCACTTATCTTCATCACGGGTGGAACGAGACTGTATTCGTGGTGCACCTTGGCTGAAACGGAGGGAGTACGCATCAGGATCCGTTAGCAGACGAATAGGCGTTCCGTAAACTAATCGGACTAAGAGATATAAAAACATTACAGGTGGATGAAGACGGACCGATTCGGATGACTGCTCCCCTCGTGTATCACCGGGTATCATCCACTCCAGTGTGGAGTCAGTGATTGACGTTCGGGCGCCCCCGGGACATTCTATCATCACCCCGATCTTCGCCTGCTGGTCCGACGTGGCGACTCCTAATCGACACGTCTCCTCCGCAAATCATCCCCGACTTCCCGTCATAGAGAATCGAGGCGGATACCCGCGTCTTCAGGCGTCCCGAGAACGCCAGAGGCGTTCTCGTGGGCTGCACGAGACGAACCGCGTCTCGTGAACGCGGGAGGAAGCCGACAGGGTGCCGTCTTTCCCACTGTTCTTCGACCGTCCGGTTTCCGAACGTGAGCGGTACTGCTAACTGAGTGTTGATTGTGTGTCATGGTACTGCATCCGAGCCAAAATGACTCGGGTGTAGGGGCACCCGTAGGCGTGCCCCGGATTAAACATCCCGGCGATGTGCAGAAACTCGGGGCCGATGCCGCCGTCCCTCCGGGTCGGAGTAACCGACTCGTGAAACGACCGCGTTCGAGGCCACCGAGAATTAAAGCGGTGTGAGTCAGCCGGTCGGTCCGTCGTGGACCGAACGTGCCTCTCCATAGGCCAGCGTCTCTCCGGATAAAGCCTGGAGAGAGTACGTCCGAGGACGCAGAACAGCCTCCTCGGACCGAACGCTGACGTACAGCCCGCCTCGGTCTGCCGCAGGTCGGTGGCTGGAAACCCATCATGGGGGAAATGCCACGGCCTTCAGGCCGTGGTAGCTTACTCGAGAAGTCGCTCCGCGACTTCGCCTGGCGCCAACCCGATGATATTCACTAGAAAGATCGTTTCCACTACTGATGCGGCCGAGAACACGTCGCAGTGATCGTGTCGTCACGAAGCGTCGGATCACCCGCCGGTGGTGAGGGATGGGGGGTGGTTACACGGCAGTCGAGGCCCGCACGCTGTGGCGAGACGCTTTGTACTCCGGGGACGTCCCAACGAAGAACGATGACCTCGGACGACCGGTACAACAAGAAGGGGGTGCTGAAGAAGAAACACTACAAGCGCGAGCTGGGACGGCTCCAGGAGGAGCTGGTGAAACTCCAGCACTGGATCGAGGCGGAGGGCCTCAACGTCTGCGTCGTCTTCGAGGGGCGCGACGCCGCGGGGAAGGGCGGCGTGATAAAGCGAATCACCCGGCGGCTCAACCCCCGCGTCGCCCGCGTCGTGGCGCTCGGCACGCCCACCGAGCGCGAGCGGGGACAGTGGTACTTCCAGCGGTACGTCGAGCACCTGCCCACGGCGGGGGAGGTCGCCCTGTTCGACCGGAGCTGGTACAACCGCGCGGGCGTCGAGCGCGTGATGGGGTTCTGCACCGACGAGGAGTACGAGGAGTTCCTTCGCTCCTGTCCGGAGTTCGAGCGGATGCTCGTCCGGTCGGGCGTCCACTTGGTGAAGTACTGGTTCTCGATCGGGCCGGAGGAGCAGGAGCGCCGGTTCCGAAAGCGCAACCGCGACCCGAAGCGCCGCTGGAAGCTCAGCCCGATGGACCTCGAGGCACGCCGACAGTGGGGAGCGTACTCGCGGGCCAAGGACGAGATGCTGGAGCACACGGACATCGAGGAGGCACCGTGGAACGTCGTCCACGCGGACGTGAAGCGCCACGCGCGGCTGAACTGCATCACCCACCTCCTCGACCAGTTCGACTACGAGGACCTTACGCCCGATCCCGTGGAACTCCCCGATCGGGGCCCGCGAGCGGACGACCGCCCCGACATCGACGAGCAGAACTGGGTTCCGGCGGTGTACGGGTCGAACCCGGCTGAGGAGTGACGGGCCGCGGCGGAGCGACCGGCACTCGACGGCGGATCCCGTCGGTACTAAGCGGGAGAGGCCGACTGACGGCTACCGCTCCCGGCGGGCGAGCGCCCGCTCCAGTGCGGTCCGGCGGCGTCGGTTCATCCCCGGGACCTTCGGGGGTGCGACCCACCGGGCGGCGGAGTGTTCGTCGCTGAGCGTCACCTCCGGCGTCGACCTCCGGGTCGACGCGAGGTAGTAGACGAAGAACTTCGAGCGCTTCTGTCCCCGTCGCTTCGTCGCCGTGAACACCGGGGAGTCGACGTCGACGCTCAGCGCCGTCTCCTCGCGCATCTCGCGGTGGAGCGCCCCCATGGGGCGCTCGCCCCTGTCTATCCGGCCGCCGGGGAACTCCCAGTCACCGCTTCCGGCGTCCCGCAGCACCAGAACCATCCCCCCGGAGTCGAAGACGACGGCCTTCTGACTCACGCAGGCCGTCATCGACTCCCCGTCCTCGCTCCCCCTCATTCGATTCTGGGACATCGTCGGTCTTCACAGGTTCGACCGGGTGACGTATCAATCCGTTGGCCGTCGCGTCGAGTTCCGACCGTTCCAAACGCAGGACTGCACGCCGGTGGAACGGTTAGCCCTGGCCTTCGCCGTCGGGGTGACCGACCCGAACACCGGCGGGTCGCGTCCCGAGTCCGGTCGATTCAACAGTTGTAGCCACGACCACCGACCACGGTTCACGTCCGGCCGCGCGTGGTTCCCCGGGGCCGACGCCGAGACAGTCCCGAAGACACCGTTCCAGATGTCCGCCACGAACGAGCTCCACGACCGCATCGAGGACGTATCGAACGCGAGCGCCAGCGGGCCCCACCTCGTCACGCTGGCGGTTCCGCCGGAGACACCGATCGACGCCGCGCTCGAACGGATCGAGGAGTGATCACGGCCGCGACCGATCGGCGCTCAAACGGGTAGCGGGAGCCGTCACCGCCGTCCCGTCCGACCCGGTGCCGGTCCGAGTGGGCGTGCGGACGCTCACTCCTCCCTGAGCTGATCCTGCCACTCCTGGACCCGCGCCATCAGCTCGACCGGCGGCGTCCCGTTCACGTCGGTCCCCCGGAGCTCCTCCAGGACCGACTCGACCGCCGGGTCGAGCGGGTCGTCGGGTCGGGAGGCGTCCGACGGGTCCGGGTTCCGCGCCTCGCCGCCGTCGGCGGTCGTCTCGCGGAAACTCCCGCTCCCGAGGTCGAAGACGACCTGTCTGGTCCCACCACCGCCGTCGCCCCCGCGCTCGGACCCCCGGACGTCGATGGCCTTCTCCTCACGGAGCCGACGGAGTACGTCGCGTGCGCGCTCGACGACCGGTCCCGGGACCCCCGCGAGGTCCGCGACGTGGACCCCGTACGAGCGGTCGGCGGGCCCCTCCTCGACCGTCCGGAGGAACGTCACGTCGCCGTCGCGCTCGTCGGCGGTCATGTGGACGTTGTGGACGCCCGGCAGCCGGTCGGCGAGCGCCGTCAGCTCGTGGTAGTGGGTGGCGAACAGCGTCTTCGATCCGACGGTGTTGACGAAGTACTCCGTCGCGGCCCACGCGATGCTGATACCGTCGTACGTCGCGGTCCCCCGCCCCACCTCGTCGAGGACGACCAGCGAGTCCTCGGTGGCCGAGTGGAGGATGTTCGAGAGCTCCTGCATCTCGATCATGAACGTCGAGCGGCCCTGTGCGAGCTCGTCGAGCGCGCCGACGCGGGTGAAGATCCCGTCGACGAGCCCGACCCTGGCGCTGCGGGCCGGGACGAACGACCCCACCTGCGCGAGCAGGACGACCAGTGCGGCCTGGCGCATGTACGTCGACTTCCCGCTCATGTTCGGGCCGGTGACGATCAGGAACCGGCGGTCGCGGTCGAGGTGGAGGTCGTTGGGGACGAACTCCTCGGTCTGTTCGACCACCGGGTGACGCGCGGCTTCGAGGTGGAGCGCGTCCTCGCCCACGAGATCGGGGCGGACCCAGTCGTTCCGGACGGCGTGGACCGCCATCGATCCCAGCGTATCGAGCTCGGCCAGTGCACGACCGACGGACTGGAGCAGGTCCGCCCGGTCGGCGACCCGGTCGCGGAGCTCGTCGAACACCCGGCGCTCGACCTCCGCCCGGCGCTCTTCTAACCTCATAATCTCGCGTTCCCTCTCGCGGAGCTCGGCCGTCTCGTAGCGCTCGCTGTTCTTCAGGGTCTTGATGCCCTCGTAGTGGTCGGGGACGCGGTCGGACTCGGACTTCCCTATTTGAATGTAGTAGCCGTCCGTCCGGTTGCGGTCGACGGTGACCCGCGAGAGCTCCGTTCTACCTTTCTCGCGCTCGGGGAGCGTCTCGATCCAGTCGAGAGCCGCCTCGTGCTCCTCGACGAGCTCGTCGAGTTCGTCGTCGAATCCGGGTCTGACGAGCCCCTCGCCCGCGGAGCAGGGCTCCTCGGCGAGCGCGTCGGCGAGCGCCGCACGGAGGTCGGCGACGGACTCGCGGTCGACCTCGGCGAGGACCGCCGCGACGGGCGAGTCGGCCAGCCGCGATGACTCGACCGCCTCCGCGAGATCCGGTACCAGGGAGAGCGTCTCGCGCACCCTGACGAGCGCCTCGGGGCCGGCGCTCCCCGAGACGGTGCGGGAGGCGAGTCGTTCGAGATCGTAGGCGTCCCCCAGGAGTTCGCGCAGTCGCTCGCGAGCCATCGCATCCTCGGCGAGCGCCGCCACGCCCTCCTGTCGGTGTTCGAGGTCGGCCCGGGAGCGGAGCGGCCGCGTCAGCCACTCCTTCAGGAGCCGACCGCCAGCCGCGGTCACCGTGTGATCCACCACGGAGAGCAGCGACCGCCCGCCGCCGGTCATCGTCTCCGTGAGTTCGAGGTTGCGCTGTGTGGTCGCGTCGAGTGAGACGTGCTCGTCGGGTTCGTACGCCCGTAACCTGGTGATGGAGGCGAGCACGCCCACGCCCGTCTCCTCGACGTACGCCAGGGCCGCGCCAGCCGCCCGGACGGCCGCGCCCTCGACCAGCGAGTCAGCCGCCCCGCCGAACTGCTCGCGGAGGGCGTGCCGGGCGCGGTTGGGCGCGAACGCCTCGGCGTCGTGGAGCGTGAACGTCGCGTCCGAGCGCTCGCGGACGGCGCTCAGGAAGTCGTCGTCGTTCCGCAGGTCCGGGCCCGGGAGGACCTCGGTGGGATCGAACCGGTAGAGTTCCGTCCGGGCGCGGGCCCGGGCGTCGACCCCCGAGAGCGTCGTCGCGTGGAACCGACCCGTGGTAACGTCGAGGAACGCCAGCCCCACGTCGTCACCGTCCGCGACGGCCGTCGCCAGGTAGCGGGCGTCCTCGCCGGAGGGGTCGACGAGGGTCCCGGGCGTGACGACCCGCGAGACGCGGCGCTCGTGGCCGCCCTCCGTCTCGTGCTGGTCGGCGACGGCCACCCGGTAGCCGCGCTCGACCAGCGCCTTCAGGTACGGCGCGAGGTCGTCCACGGGAACGCCGGCCATGTCGTAGGACTCTCCCCCCGAGGAACGCTGTGAGACCTTCAGGTCGAGTTCGTCACCGACCGCCCGTGCGTCCTCGTGAAAGAACTCGTAGAAGTCCCCCATCTGCATCGCCAGCAGGTCCGCGTCGGTTCCCTCCTTGAGCGAGAGGTACTCGCCGACGATACCCGAAGCCATGACCGGTGGTGGCCCGGCCGGGGGTAAAACGATGTGGTTCGCGTGACGGAGGCGATCACCGGGCGGTGTTCGGACGAGGGGCCGAACCGGAAGTGTAGCCGGGCGCGCCAGCTATTTGTCCCTCCTGCGTGAGGGCAGTGTATGCTCGAAACCGCACTCCTCGTCGGCGGTGCCTTCGGCGTCCGGCACGCCTTCGAGGCGGACCACGTCGCCGCCGTCGCGACGCTCGTCGAGGAGGAGGGCCGATCGGCGTCGACGGGCGCGGCGTGGGGCGTCGGCCACTCGATCCCGATCCTCGCCCTCGGTGCGCTCTTCCTGGCGCTCGACCTCCGCGTTCCCTCCGACGTCGCGACCGCGTTCGAGGCGGTCGTCGCGGTCGTCCTCGTCGCGCTGGGACTCAGGGCCGTCGCCGGCCGGGAGGCCCTGGGGCTCTCGCTCCTGCGACACGTACACGGGGACGGGTCGACGCACGCGGAGCACGACGACCACGGTCACGATCACGGACACAGCCACGACCACGACGACCACGGACACCACCACGTCACGATCGCCGGTCGGGAAGTCGGGCTGACCCACTCGCACGCGGACGGGGCGTCGTTCGCCGTCGGGGTCGTCCACGGCCTGGCGGGGAGCGGCGGCGTGGTGGTCGCGCTCGCCGCGGCCGCGCCGACCGTCGCCGACGGCGTCGGGTTCCTCATCGGGTTCGCGGGGGCGACCGTCGCCGCGATGGGGCTGGCGGCGTGGGGCTGGAGCCGTGCCGTCGGCCACACCGGGGTCCTGCGGGTGGTCGCCGGGGTCGCGAGCATCGCCGTGGGACTGCTCCTCGTCGCCGAGGTGAGCGGGTTCGCGACACTGGGCTGAGCGCGAACGCGGGAGCAACCCACCCGAGAGCTACGTCGTCCTCTCCACGACGAGAAACGAAGGGGCGGTCCCGATCCAGTAATTTTTACTACCCCAGCCGAGACCTGCATTCACGAAATACCGATTTCGAATAAAGAACGTGTTCGCGCCCCGACGGTGGGACCCGTCGAACCGGGTACCCCGGCGAGCAGTCCGACCTCGCCCTCCTCGCGTGGCGGTCACGTGGAACCTATCGGAGAGCGCCGCGTTCCACAACGATCCGACTATCCAGATGAGACCCGCTCATGCCCTCCAGCCCTCGAACCCACGTATCGCTCGCTCCCGCGGCGGAAGACCGGTCCAGTTGTCCAAACCCTCTCCGGGAGGTCCGACCGAATGACCGTCATCCTGGAGTTCACGCTCCCCGCCGAGTCGTTCTCGTTCGGGCGGGCGACGGGCGGGGACCCGGACGTGCTGGTCGAGATCGAGCGCCTCGTCCCTGCGGGCGACGATCGGATCCCGTTCCTCTGGGCGACCGGCGAGGAGTTCGACCGGTTCGAACGGCACCTCCGGGACAGCGAGATCGTCGAGCGCGTAGAGCGGTCGACCCGGATCGGTGACAGCGCGCTCTACTCCGTCGAGTGGCACGACGGAAAGGAGCCGTTCCTGAACGGGCTCCTCGACACGGGCGGCACCATCGTGGAGGGGAGCGGCGACGACGCCTGGTCGTTCACGGTGCGCTTTGCCGATCCCTCCGACCTCGAACGATTCCACCAGTTCTACCACGCCCACGACTATCCGCTCGAGATCGAACGGATACACAGCCACGACGAGACCGCCGAGATCGAGTTCGGGGCGGGGCTCTCGCCCGCACAGCGCGAGGCGCTCCGGCTGGCGGTCGAGCACGGGTACTTCTCCATCCCCCGGGAGACGACGCTGGAGGAGATCGCCGAGGACCTGGGAATCAGCCGTCAGGCGGTCTCCGAGCGCGTCCGCCGGGGGACCGAGTCGGTCCTCCATCACTCGATAACCGGGATCGATCCCGGCCGCGAGGAGGCCGAGGAGACGGCCGCGGAGTAGACGCGGCTCCGACGGCGTCGGGTTCCTCCTCGGGTTCGCGGGGACGACCGTCTTCGCGACGGGGCTCACGGCGTGGGGGTGGAGCCGTGCCGTCGGCCACGCCGGTACCCCCGGGCAGTCGCCGGGATCGGCAGTATCGTCGTGGGACTGCGCCCGGTCGCGGAGGTCGTCGGGGTCACCGTGCTCGACGGATCCGGGCATCCGTGGTGTGCGGTCGTTAGGGGGGCCGCTGGTCCGGCGTGTCCACCGGATCCCTGCGGGAGGCGTCGGGCCGGAATCGTGTCGACCCCGGGAAGATCCCCGCTCCGACGAGGCGCGTGTGTACGATCGGTCCGGTGCCGCCTTTACACACCAGGAGACGTTACTATATTTCGGGCATCTTTTCTCGTAATTACAGAGCGGCGATCGCACACCACGCGTGTCCCTGCGGAGGGCCGCCCACACAGGGCTGCCCTGGTGGCAGTCAACCTCGTTCCCCTCCGCGACCGACCCCGGGGGCACACTATGACGCACACCCGTTCTGCACGATCGATCGTTGTAATGACACACACCCACTACACCCGAACGGTGAACAACAGCGAAACAGCCCCACTGGGACCGTCGTCAGTATCGTCTCGACCGGCCGTCCGGGCGAGGTGGTCGCGGTGACGATCATCGTGGAGTTCACGCTCCCCGCCGAGACGTTCGCGATCGGGCGGTCGACGAACGGGGACCCGGACGTCGAGGTGGAGATGGAGCGTCTGGTCTCCGTCGGTGAGGACCGCCTCCCGTTCCTCTGGGCGACCGGCGAGGACCTCGAGGCGTTCGAACGGCACCTCCGGGACAGCGAGATCGTCGAGGACGTCGGCGTGCTGACCCGCGTCGGTAACCACACCCTCTACGCCGTCGAGTGGCGCGAGTCCGAGGAGGCGTTCCTGAACGGGCTCCTCGACACGGGAGGGTCTCTCGTGGAGGCGCACGGCACCGGGACGTGGTCGTTCACGGTACGGTTCACGGACCCCGAGGACCTCTCGCGTTTCCACGACTTCTACCGGGCGCATGACTACCCGGTCGAGGTCGAGCAGCTCCACACGGGTGAGGGGAAGGCCGGAACCGAGGTCGACATCGACCTCTCGTCCAAACAACACGAGGCACTACTACTGGCGATCGAGCGGGGGTACTTCGGCGTCCCCCGGGAGGTGGCCCTCCAGGAGATCGCGGAGGAGTTCGGGATCACCCGTCAGGCGGTCTCCGAGCGCGTCCGCCGGGGGACCGAGTCGGTCCTCAGGAGGTCGCTGGTCGGAGCCAGCCGGGAGGAGTCCGAAGGGACGATCGTAAAGTAGCCGGGGACGGCGGCCGTCAAGGCGCCGCCGTCACTCGTACTCGGCGGAGTTGTCCTGCGGGTCGTACCCGAGGACCTCGCGTGCACGCTCGATGGAGTAGTACTTGCGGTCGTTGTCGGAGATGCCGTAGAGGATCTCGAACCCGTAGTCGGCCTCGAGCGCACACTGGTGGAGGTGCGCGCAGTCGCGGTGGGAGAGCCACATCGCCTGGCCGCGCTCGTAGTCCCGCGGCGGGTGGTTCTCGGTGAGATTGCCGATACGGAGACAGCAGGCGGAGATACCGTGTTCGTCGTGGTAGTACCGACAGAGGATCTCGCCGGTGGCCTTCGAGACGCCGTAGAAGTTACCCGGACGGGGGAGTTCGGTGCCGTCGAGGCGGAACTCGTCGCCCTCCCGGTAGATGTCGGGCTTGCGGTCGGTCTCGAAGTGACCGACGGCGTGGTTCGAGGAGGCGAAGACGAACTTCTCCACCCCCGCCTCGACGGCCGCGTCGAGCAGCACCTTCGTCCCGTGGACGTTGTTCTCGAGGACGGAGTTCCAGGGGGCCTCCGGCCGGGGGTCGCCGGCGAGGTGGATGACGGCCCCGCAGCCCTCGCAGGCCTCGCCCATCAGCTCCGCGTCCTCGAGGTCGCCGACGAGGTACGGGAGGTCCGGTTCCTCGGCGGGCGGGTTGTGGTAGAGCAGCCGCCAGTCGTACGCGTCGGCCAGCCCGTCGAGGATGGCCCCGCCGACGCGGCCGCCCGCGCCCGTCAGCAGTACGGTGTCGTCCATGTCGCTCGTACGTTGGGAAATGCGGGAGCCCGGTAAGAAACGTCCGGTTCGGGCGAGAGCAGGCCGGGGACTCCAAGCGCCCCCGTCCGAACCCGTCCGTTCGGGGGTGTGCCGGGCGTGTGAATGACGGCCCCTCGGAGGACCGGATCAGTCGCCCGTGCTCGTCGCGTTGTAGACCACGGTCACCTGCGCGCCCACCGTCACCTTGCCGCCCTCGAAGGAGGTCGGCACGCCACCGCCCCCGTCGCCGCCCGTCGCGAACGCGACGTCCTCCCGGGCGAGGGGCTGGACCGAGACGTCACCCGTCCGGACGCCCCGTACGCCGCGGACCTCGAGGCCGGTCCCGTTGGCCGCCACGGCGGCCTTGCCGCGCGCGTTCTCGACGGCCCTCGACAGCGCCCGCTCGCGGAGGTCGCGCCGGGTGTCCGGCGCGACCGTGAACCGCACCTCCTCGACGCTCGTGGCGCCGTTCTCGACGGCGACCACGACGATATCGCCGGCCCGGTCGGTCTCGTTCAGGGCCACGACGAACGCGTGGCGGCCCTCGAACTCCGGCGCCGAGGGTCGATCCTCGTGCTCGTAGTTCCGACCGATGTCGTACCGGGCCGAGGTGATCTGGCCGGCCGCCAGTCCGGCCGCTCGAAGCGCCTCGCGCATCCGCGAGGCGTTCTCGGCCAGCCGCCCCCGGACGGCCTCGACGGAGTCCGCCCGGGCCGTCACGGCCACCCGGACGACCGCGCGGTCCGGGGCGGTCTGAACCTGGCCGCTCGCCCCGACCGCGATGGTCCGCTGTGTCCCGGACGATGGCTGTGTCACGTCGCCCGAGGACGGTCCGTTCGCGGTCGGGTTCGAGGTGTCGGCCGGCGCGCTACAGCCAGCGGTCGCGGCGAGCAGTGCCACCGCGACGGCCGCGAGGGTGCGTCGCATGTCCGGAGCGTGCGTCCCCGGGGACAAACCGGCGGCGGAGGTTCAAGCGGGCGTTTGATACACCCCGCCCTGCGGGGGTCGACACCCCGCCAACACGTCGCGATCCGTCCGTTCGTCGGGCGGTCCTGCCGGTCGTCTGGGGTTCGAAAACAGGGTGAAGCGACGCGGAACGGCGGGTGCCCGGGCGGCCGGGATCAGTTCAGCCGCGCGAACGCGAGCTGGCCGGAGACGTTCTCGACGTAGATGTCGACGACGTCGCCCTCGCTCGCTCCGGGGACGAAGATGGTGTACTTCCCGCGCTCGGCGACCCCGTCGCCCTTCCGGCCCGTACCGGTGATCTCGACGGTGTAGGTCTCGCCCTTGCGGACGGCGTCCTGGGTGCGGTTCGTCGAACCGGTCCGCTTTGCGACCGGCCGGAACGCCCCGCAGGCGTCACACCGGAGCATGGGCGTGCGGTCCTCGCGGACGAGGCGGGTGTCCGGCAGGCCACACTCCGAACAGAGGACGTACTCCTCGAGGTAGTCCTGGAGGACGGCGTCGAAGTCCGGCCCCGAGAACCGGCCGTTGTACCGGCCGACGCCCTCCTCGAGCTTGCCGGCGGTGCCGAGCGCCCGCTGGACGAACGAGTGGACGTGATCGGTCTCCCGGGAGAGCGTGTCGGCGATGCTGTCGAGGTTGGTGAGTCGCGTGAACGCGCCGTCGGGCTGTGCCGCCGCGTCGGGTACCGTGAGCCGGTCGCCGCTGGTCGAGCGCTCCGGAAGCTCGTCCATGGCGCGGCCGAGGCTCGCTTCGTAGTCCATAGGCGAAGGAGGTTCCCGACACCTAAAGGGGTATCGTGATTGTCGGTATCACGAACCGGATGACGTTCACGGGGTTACGGGGCCGTTCCGGCGGGTTCGAGCCGAACGCACCAGGTTTACCCTCCCGGCTCCGAGGGCCGGGTATGGACGAAGGCTCGGATCCCGACGCCCCGGGCGACCGCGAAGGAGCCTGCTTCGAGGCGGGCGTGAAGTTCGGCACGATCTACCATCAGTTCGCCGGGACGCCGCTCTCGCCGGACAGCGCCGACTCGCTTGCTCGGGCCATGGAAGAGGCGATCGAGAACCAGCCCCACTGCGAGTCCGTGACCGTCGAGCCCCGCTACGACGAACTCGAACGGGCCGTCGAGGAGGGGCCGGCGAGCTACGTCGAGTGGACCGGCCGGTTCGCCGACGTCCGGATGACGATACGTTACGAGGGGGTCGAAGTCCGGACGCGGATGGCGATGACGGAGGGCTATCCCCTCATGGAGGTCACGGACGTGCGGGGGTAGGTCCCGCCCACGACCACCACGCCACAGGTTTATATTCCGGTACGTCGTCAGATCGGGTATGTCCCTCCACGCGGTAGACGACCTCGGTGACGCCCTCGCAGCGACGCGGGCGTTCCTGTTCCCGTTCGAGGCGGGCAGGTGGCTCAGGCTCGCGATCGTCGCGTTCTTCGTCGGCGGCGTCGGCGGCAACGTCCCCACCTCCGGGTTCCAGACCGGCGGCAACGTCGACCCGGGCCCGGTCGACCCCGGCGGGCCGGGGACGATGCCGCCCGAACTCGGCGGGGACGCGGTGGCGCTCATCGTCGCCGTCGTCGCGGCGCTGGTCGCGATCGGCCTCCTGTTCGGGTTCGTCGGTTCGGTGATGCAGTTCGTCCTCGTGCGGTCGCTGCGCGAGGAGGCGGTCCACGTCAGGCGTTACTTCCGCGAGCACTGGCGGGCCGGCGCGCGGCTGTTCGGGTTCCAGATCGGCCTCGGACTGCTCGCCGTCGCGGTGATCGCGATCCCGATCCTGGCGCTGGTGTTCACCGCGGGTGGCCTCGGAGCCGTCGGTTCCGGCCAGGCGTTCGGCCTGGTCCTAGTCCTGCTCCCGCTGGCGTTCGTCGTCGGCGTGCTCTTCGCGCTGATCGACGGGTTCACGACGTTCTTCGTGGTGCCCGTGATGCTCCTCGAGGGAACGGGCGTGCTGGCCGCCTGGGGACGGTTCTACCGCACCCTCCGGGCGGAGTGGAAGGAGTACCTCGCGTTCACCGGGCTGACGTTCGTCCTGACGCTCGTGGTCGGGATCGCCGTCGGGTTCGTCGTCGGCATCGTCGCGCTTCTCGTGTTCGGGCCGCTGGTTCTCTTCGGCATGGTCGGGGTCGTCTCGGCCGGCGTGTTCGGACCCGGCGGGCTCGGAGCCGCCTCGCTCCCGTTGCTCCTCGCGCTGGCCGGCGTCGGCCTGCTGGCGCTGCTCCTCGTGATGGCCGCGGCCGCGCTCGTGCAGGTCCCCGTCGTGACGTACTTCCGCTACTACGCGCTGCTGGTGCTGGGCGACACCGACGCCGACCTCGACCTGATTCCCGAGCGACGCCGGGCCGTCCGCGCCGGGAGCGGGGGCGGACGGTCCGACGAGGGCTCGGGAGCCGAGTCGGCCTGATACGGGCACGGGCCGTCGTAACGGGTTTACCGGGGATCGCCCGACCGGATCGGTGACCCGGAGGACGACGAGGGTCCGAACGAACGCCCGTACGGTCGTTTCACTTCCGGTTTCGGGCTCGCTTTTATACGCTCCCCGAGAGGAACCTCCGTCATGAGTCAGTCCACCCTTGACGACGACGAGCTGTTCGGCGAGGCCGCCAGCGAGATGCGCGAGGACGTCGAGTCCTCGCTGGCGGCGGCCCGCGCCGCGCTGCCCGATGCCGACGCCATCTGGGACGTCGAGGCGGACAACACGCTGGGCGTGCTCAACTCGCTCCGGTCGGCGCTCGACGTCGGCGACGCCGAGGACCACCTCCGGGACGCCAAGAAGTGGTACGCGGTGGGCAAGCGGGCCGAGGCGTTCGAGGACGCCGACGATCTGGAGGAGGCGATCGAGGAGATCGAGGAGCTGATGGAACAGATCACCGCGGCCCACGGGAAGGTCTCGGACCTCGCGTCGACCGTCCCGGAGCTCCGGGGGGCGCTGGAGGAGGCCGCGGGCGACGGCGATGACGAGGCGGAAGACGAGGAGGAGTAACGACAGCGCCGCTCACCGCTTCGCCGGCCACCCGCGTGCGGCACGCGGTGCGTCGCCGTCGTCGACGGGGATGTCCCGGCATGGTACGCGAGACGAACGACCCAAAACCGCTTTGAGCGTCAGGCTACTCGATAGCGGTAATGGTAGACCCCCTCGTGATGGTCCTCGCCGGGGTCGTGCTCTACACCGTCATCGCGACGGTACTGGAGAGGCGCGGCCACCTCCCGGGCTCGATCCGGCTCTCGGGCCCCATCACCACGCTCCACACACAGCGCGGCCGCGACTTCCTCGAGTGGCTCTCCGGGCCGAAGCGGTTCTGGCGGGCGTGGGGGAACTTCGGCGTCGGCATCGCGCTGGTCGTGATGGTCGGATCGTTCCTGCTCGTGGGGTTCGCGGGCGTCCAGGCGGTGCTCGACCCCCAGCCGACGGCGCTGAACGAGCCGCGGAACGTGCTCGCCATCCCCGGCGTGAACCAGTTCCTCCCGCTGTCGGCGGCGGTCGAGATCGTCGCCGGGCTGGTGATCGGGCTCGTCGTCCACGAGGGCGGTCACGGGCTGATGTGTCGCGTCGAGGACATCGACATCGACTCGCTCGGCCTCGCCTTCCTCGCGTTCATCCCCGTCGGCGCGTTCGTCGAACCCGACGAGGACTCCCGGCGTCGGGCCTCCCGCGGCGGACAGACCCGGATGTTCGCGGCCGGCGTCACCAACAACTTCGCGATCACCGTGATCGCGTTCGCGCTGCTGTTCGGCCCCGTCGCCGGATCGATCTCCGCCGTCGCGGGCGTCCCCGTCGGGGGCGTCCTCCCCGGATCGGCGGCGGGGGAGGCCGGCCTCGAACGGGGTGACGTCGTCGCCTCCGTGAACGGGGCGAACGTCTCGGGGAGCGCCGAGTTCGACGCGGCGCTCGCCGGGGCCGACGACCGGACGGTCCGGGTCGGCCTGAAGCGGGGCGGGGTCGTCGAGATCGGACGCGAACTCACCGTCACCGGGGCGACCGCGGGCGCGCCGGCGGAAGTGAACGCCACCATCGCGGCGGTGAACGGCTCGGCCGTCTACACGGAGCAGGCGTTCCGGTCGGCGATCGAGGACCGATCGGTGGCGACGCTGACCGTGCGCGAGGACGAGGGAACCAGCAACGTCACGACGCCCATTGGCGCGTACACGCTCCCGATGGCAGGTGAGGCGTTCGCGGACGCCGGTGCGCCCGCCGGCGAGGCGGTGATCCTCACGTCCATCGACGGGGAGCGGACCGTCGACAACGCGGCGCTCTCCTCGGCGCTCGACGGGTACGCGCCCGGGGACGAGGTGCGGATCGTCGGCTACGTCGACGGCGAGCGCCGGACGTGGGACGTGACACTCCGCTCGCCGCCCGGCGGCGGCGAGAGCGCGTTCCTCGGCGTCTCCGTCCAGCCCGGGGTCAGCGGCCTCACCGTCGACGACCTCGGCGT
This sequence comes from Salinirubellus litoreus, assembly GCF_037335815.1. NCBI lineage: Archaea > Methanobacteriati > Methanobacteriota > Halobacteria > Halobacteriales > Natronomonadaceae > Salinirubellus > Salinirubellus litoreus. The sequence goes on from NZ_CP147841.1 coordinate 4,139,705, forward strand.
GGACGTCTACCCGGCCGGGACGTTCCTCGGCGCGATCGGCGGCAGCGGGGGGGAGGGGCCGGAACTGCTCCCCGGCGGCGGTCCGATCCGTCGGGCGTACATCGCGCTCGTCCTGCCGTTCGCCGGGCTGACCATCCCCGGGATCGGCTACAGTTTCGCTGGATTCGTCGGCCCCGTCGCCGGCTTCTACGAGGTGAACGGGCTCCTGGGAACGCTCGGCACGGGTGCGGGGCTGTTCCTGGCGAACCTGCTGTTCTGGACGGCCTGGATCAACCTCATCATCGGCCAGTTCAACTGCATCCCCACCTATCCGCTCGACGGCGGGCACATCCTCCGCACCTCGACCGAGACGGTCGTCTCGCGGCTCCCCATCGAGGACGGCCGGACGGTCACCCGGGCGGTGACGACGACCATCAGCCTAGTGATGCTCGCCGGCGTGTTCCTGATGGTGTTCGGGCCGCGCCTGCTGGCGTAGGGAACGCCCACTCGCCCGTCGAGAGTACGCTACGAGACCTGCGGAAGAACGGTATCAGACCCGCCTGAGCGGAGAGAATCTCATCGTGATCCGGGCTCAGTGCGGCAGGAGCGTCGCGCGGGTCACCTCTCGGCTGTCGGATTTGGCGAGCGCCTCGTCGACGTCCACGAGGTCGAACTCCGCGTCGATGAGGTCACCGTAGGGGTACTTCCCGTCGTTCTCCTCGAGAAACTCGAGCGCCCGCTTGAGGTACCAGGGATCGTAGCGGACGACGGGGACGATGTCGATCGACTTGCGGGTCAGGAGGCCAGGATCGAACTCCGTCGTCTGGCCGGGGCTCACGTTCCCGATCTCGAGGTAGCGCCCGCCCGTCCGGATCAGCTCGATCCCCTCGGAGAACGCGTCGGGGACGCCCGCCATCTCGACGCCGAGGTCGGCACCGACGCCGTCGGTGAGATCGTGGACCCGCTCTGCGCGTTCCTCGACGGAGCCGTACTCGCGGAAGTCGACGACGTGATCGACGCCGAACTCGCGGGCGCGGTCGATGCGCCCGTCGACCCCCTCGACGACGATGGTTTCGGCCCCCCGCTCGTTCGCGTAGGCGATGGCGTTCAGGCCCAGACCGCCGGCACCCTGGACGACCACGGTCTCGTCGTAGCCCACTCCGACCTTGTCCATCCCGAAGATGACCTGCGAGAGCGCGCAGTTGGCCCCCGCGGCGACGCCCGGGTCGAGCCCCTCGGGGACCTTGTAGAAGTACTGGTCGGGGTGGATGAAGTAGTGCGAGGCGAACGTGCCGTGGAAGTGCGGCGGCTCCTCGGGTGGCTTCGACCAGTTCCGGTAGGCGTTCTCACAGAGGTGGAACTGGCCCTCCTGGCAGGGCGGGCACTTCCGGCAGGTGATGAAGTACGCCGGCGCGACGAGGTCGCCCTCCTCGATGGGCTCGCCCGCGTAGTCGGTCTCGACCCCCTCGCCGAGTTCGTCCACCCGGCAGAGCGCCTCGTGGCCGAGGACGCCGTTCTTCACTTCGGGGTGGTGGCCGCGCCAGATGTGCAGTTCTGACCCACAGACGTTCGCCCGCTCGATGCGCGTGAGGACCGCACCCGGTTCCGGTTCGGGCACCTCGTACTCCCGCATCTCCAGGTGCTCCGGTTCGGACAGGTACACGAGCTGGCCGGTGTCGCCCGATGGCATACCCGTGAGTCCCCGCCCGTACCCATTACTCTTCTCCCGGCCCCGGGCGGGGCTGATTCTCATTCGCGTAGAACCTGGCGATTAATTATGCTCCCCGGCGAAAAACCGACCCCCGAGGGAACTCAGATGTCCACCACCCCACAGACCCCACCGGGCGAGCGGAAGTTCGAGATGTCGGACGAGGAGATCGAGCGGATGCTGCGGACGGCCGGCTACGGCGTGCTCTCGCTGGCCGCGAACGGCGAGGCCTACGCGGTGCCAATGTCGTACGGGTACGACGGGGAGGGGCTCTACTTCGTCTTCCGTCGGCCCGCCGAGCGGAGCCGAAAGCTCGAGTTCGTCGATGAGACCGACCGTGTGGCGTTCGTGGTCACCGACGTGACGACGAAACACGACTGGGCGAGCGTGGTCGTCGAGGGCCCCGTGGTGCCGGTCGACGACGAGGACTGGTCCGAACTGCTCGAGGCGATCGAGGAGTCCGCCTGGTTCCCGAGCGTCTTCTCCGAGACCGACCCGAGGCGGGACTTCCTGGGGTACTACCTCGTCGCGGAGCGGGCGACCGGCCGCAAGGGCGGGGACTTCGCGCCCGACGAGTAGTCCCTCCCGCCCGCGCGCGGCCCCCGCGCGGAGGCAGAGTAGGTCATTCGGCCGTTATGGGGCCGGCGACTCCCCTCTCGAACACCGGAGCCGCCCACGGGGACGGGCGCTCGTACGCCTGCCCGATCCCGCGGACCGAAACGGCTCAGACCGACCGGACGGGGACGTCGGACCGCCCGATAACGCGCCGGGTGGTCGACCCGATCATGGGCTTGTCCGGGTCGGACCGGCCGCGCTTGCCCATCACGATGAAGTCCACGTCCTGCTCGTGGGCGTACTCGACGATCTCCTCCTCGGGGATCCCCGTCCGGACCTCGGTGACGCACTCGACGCCCGCCTCCTCGGTCAGCTCCTCGACGGCGGCGACGAACTCCCCACCCTTCTCCTCCAGTCGCTCCCGTGTCTCCGCGATGTCGCTCGGCGAGGCCACGAAGTCCGCGTCGCCCATGTCCATCACGTAGAGCGCGTGAACCGTCCCGCCGCTCCCGCGGACGAGGGCGACCGCCTGCTCGGCCGCGCGCCTCGCCGCCCTGCTCCCGTCGGTCGGCACGAGTACGTTCTCGTGTGTCGGTTGCTCGGCCATCGCCCCTCAGCCTCGATCGGGAAGCCTCATGAATGGTCGCTCGGCCCTCGCCAATCCCCCGCTGTGGGTGTCGTCGATCGGCATTTCCACGCCTTCCGGGGACCCGCGATCGGTCGATTCCTCGCACGAAACGGCGGGGCGGGGGCGGCTACTCCGCGTCGGCGTCCGCGGGACGGAGCGCCGGGACGGCGACGGACGGGTCGATCCGGGCCCGGCCCTCCCGCCAGCGAACCCAGACGACGATCAGCCCGGTCCCCACGAGGGCGGCGATCGCACCGATCACGCCCGCCTCGGGGCCGAACGCGCCGCCCGTGAGTAGCCGGGGACCGGACTGGTCGGTCGCGAGCACGGACAGCCCGTGGGTCGTCCCGCTGACCGGGAAGCCGTAGACGGTCCCCTGAACGAAGTTCCAGGTGACGTGGAGCCCGATCGGGAGCGCGAGTCGGCCCGTGAGGACGTAGCCCGCGGCGAGCATGACGGCCCCGAGCATCACCCCCGCGGTGCTCGCGGCGCTCGCGCTCGGGTTCCCGGCGTGGGCCCACCCGAACAGCAGCGACGAGGCGAGCGTCGAGAGGCCGACGGCCGCCGTCGGGCCGACGCGGTCGAACCAGGTGAGCCCCTCGGCGAGGTTCGTGAGGAGGTAACCCCGGAACAGCAGTTCCTCGGACACCCCGACGGCGACGTAGATGACCAGGCTCCAGCCGAACCACGGCCAGAAGGTGAATCCGGGCTGGTCGATCCGGAGCGTGTCGGTGACGACGACCCACCCGGCAGCGAGTTCGAGGAGGAAGACGCCCGTCATCAGCAGGGCACCGAGCGCGAGGCCGGCGCCGAGGTCCGCCCACCACGAGCGGTCGACGTCGAATCCGAAGTCGCGGAACCACCGACGGTCGACGAACCGCCCCGCGAGATAGGTACTCGCGACCGTCACGCCCGCGCTTCCCACGACGAGGACGGTCGCGCGGAGGGCGCTGACGACCCGTTCCCGCGGGAAGCCCGGCGTGACGAGGGCGAGGACGGACTCGATGGGGACGGGAAGCAGCGCCCGGGTGAGCGTCTCGACGGACACGGTGACGACGGCGAGGACGACGAGGGCGAGGACGAACCGCCACGGGAGCCTGGGACGACGCGTCCGCCCGTTCCAGAGGAGGGCGGCTAGACGGGGGAACATCAGCGACACATCAATCAACAGCCACGTATGTCTTTCGTCGGTCGGGACGACGTGGTCGGTCCTCCGGCGACTGTCGGGGGAGCAGGACACAGGAGAACGCTGGCGGGTGCGCCACGCTCACGAGGTGCCATCGAGGCCGCCCGACAGCCGGGTTCGCTTTCGCGGTCGGGTGGCGCCACCCCGAGCGAGGATCGGCGACCGACGTCGCCGATTCAGTGGTGGTGGCCGTGCGAGTGGCCGTGGTCCTCCGGCGGCGGGAGCTGGGTCTCACACCGGACGTTCGAGTAGTGGGACTGGAACAGCTCGACGAAGTCCCCCTCGGGGTCGAACTGATGGCGCTGGATGCACCCCACGTCCGCGCCGAGGAGGTGGACGCTCACACTCGGCACGTCCGAGACCGTCCGGACCTCGTGGATGTCGTTGTCCGGCGGGACGATCTCGTAGAAGTCCCCGCGGCCGTTCTCCTCGGTCCGGAGGTGTTCGAGTTCGGCGTGGCCGATGTGGGCGTCCCCGTCGTCGGCCCGGCGGTAGAACTCCTCGACCTGGGTCCCCGAGTAGATGCCGACGAGCCCCCAGGCGAGGTGGTCGTGGACGGGCGTCTCGACGCCCGGCGGGAGCGCGAGCGTGAACAGCGTGAGCTTCTCGGGACGGCGGTAGAGGAGCCACTGGCCGATGTCCCGTCCCATCTCCCCCTTGTCGTCGTAGTCGTCGGGGACCAGCCCGTCGTAGGGCTCGGGGAGCCAGTCGTCGTCGGTGAGCAGGTCGCGGAAGGGGTCGTGGAGCGCCTCCAGCAGATCGGGGATCTCCTCGTGGGTGTTCGCCGCCTCGTCGACCGTCTCGACGAACGACCGCACCCGATCGTTGTCGAGATACCACTCCTCCTCGGTCGCTTCGTCCATACCCCTGCGGTTCGGCCGGACGGTCTTAGCTTCTCCCCCGAAGGGAGGGTGGCGTCGGTCGGCCGAATCCCCCCGCTACCGCGCGTTCCGAAGGAGCTTTGCCGTCGGTCCGCCGCGATGGGCCGTGGATAGTTCGAGGGAGGGGTACGGAACCGACGTGGTCGAGGGGGTACGCGACGGGCTGCCGGTGCTCCTCGGGACGGTCCCATACGGCCTCGTCATGGGGGTCGCCGCGGCGAGCGCCGGGCTCACGGTGACACAGGCGGCCGGCCTCTCCGCGCTGGTGTTCGCGGGGCTCTCACAGCTCGCCGCCGCCGACCTCATCGGACAGGGTGCCTCGGTCGGCGTCGTGATCGCCACCGCGCTGATCATCAACGCGCGGTTCACCATGTACAGCGCCTCGATCGCCCCGCACCTCCAGAGACTGGGACGGGTCTGGCGGTGGCTCTGTCCGTTCTTCCTCATCGGCCCCGTCTACGCGGTCGCCCTGGCGGCCTACGAGGCCGACCGCCCGACCCACTACGGCTGGTACATGCTCGGGCTGGCGGTCCCGTCGTGGATCGCCTGGGTCGTCGGCACCGTCGTCGGGATGGTCCTCGGGGCGAACATCCCCGAGTCCTGGCAGCTCGGGTTCGCCGTCCCGCTGGTGTTCATCGCCATCGTCACGCAGTTCATCGACGACCCGGGGACGCTGGCGGCGGCCCTCGTCGCGGGCGGTATCTCGGTCGGGGTGATGGGTCTCCCGTTCGGGACGGGGCTCGTCGTCGCCAGCGTGGTCGGCATCCTCGCCGGGCTCGTCGTCGAACGGGGTACCGGGGGCGTGGGGGTGGAGGGAGCATGAGCGCCCCCGAGGGTCTCGTCTGGACGGCCGTCGTCGCCATCGCCGTCGGGACCTGGGCGTTCCGGGCGTCGTTCGTCTTCCTCTTCGGTTACCTCGACGAGATCCCGCCGTGGGTCGACCGGACGCTCCGGTTCATCCCCGCGGCCGTCATCGCGGCGATCATCGCCCCGCGGCTGCTGGTGATCGACGGCTCGCTCGCGATCGACCCCGCCAACGAGCGGCTCCTCGCGGGTGCCGTCGCGGTCGTCGTCGCCTGGTACACCGAGAACATCTTCGCCACGATCGTCGCCGGGATGTGCGCGCTGTGGGCGCTCGTCTTCCTCCTCTGAGACGGGACTCGCTCACCGGGGGGCCTCCTCGGCGTCCTCGCTCCCGCCGGTCCGGTATCCGCTCACCTTCCGGTCCCCCGGAAACACGGCGGAGACGCCGTTCATCGGTCGGGATCGACGAGGGCCGAAGCAGTCGACCGACCCGCGGATCACCGCGGATTGCTGTCCGTACTTCACCGTACCTTCTTGCCTCTCGACACCCTCCCCGTGTGTACGTGACCGACTCTTCCCCTCCAGATCCGTGTCGAGGCTCCGAACTGTCCTCGTCCGAGTCCGGTCCCCGCTCGCGCCGTGACGTGCTGGTCGGGCTCGGAGCCGGCGGCGTCTCGCTCCTCGCCGGCTGTAGCAGTTCGTCGACCGGATCGCCATCGCCGGAAACCGGTACGCGCCGGCCGCCCACAGCCGAGAACGGGGCGACCGCGACCGAAACGACCTCCACCGTAGCGGGGACGGCGAGCCCGACCCCCACCGGGACCGGCACCGAGGACAGCCGACAGCTCCTCTACCTGTACGGGGACGTCGCCGCCGACGGGTCCGTGCCGTCGGGGGACGCGGAGCCGTTCCACCAGATGCGCCTGTCCGACTCGGGAGCACGCGGGCTCTCGGAGTTCAGGGCCGAACTGGAGTCGGCCGGGTTCACCCCCGAGGAGCGATACGACGCCGAGACGACGCTCTCCGCGTCGTTCCTCGAGGGGTACGACGTCGTCGTCCTCGGCTCCAACCAGCACCGGTTCACCGACGAGGAGCGGCGGGCCGTCGGCGACTGGGTCGAGGACGGCGGCGGTCTCGTCGCGTGGTCGGACAGCGCGTTCGGCGGTCACTACAATCAGGTCGGGGTCTGCAACCCCGCGGGGAGCAGGAGCGACAACGATCTCACGACGCAGTTCGGGATGACGTTCCTCCGCGACAACGGCGCGGGGCGGTACCAGGTCGAGGAGTACACGCAGGACCACTTCCTCAACGACGGCGACAGCGACGGCGGGGTCGTCTTCCGGGGCGAGGGCGTCAGTCCCGTCCGTGTCAGCTCCCCGGCGACGGTGCTGGCACCGCTACAGTCGGGACCGCTCGGCGGGAAGCTACGCGTCTGCGAGGAGGACCGGCCGTACCAGCCCGAACGGGACGCCGCCCTCGCGGTCGCGTCGGTCGGTTCGGGGCGGGTCGTCGGCACGTTCGACCGCAACACGTTCTGGAACGACGGCGAGGGGACGAGCCTCTCGGAGGTCGACAACCGGGAGTACGCCCTGCGGCTCGTCCGGTGGGCCGCCGGCGAGGGGTGACCGCGACCGCCCGGACGATAGCCGTAGTGGGGGACGACGCCGCCCCGCGCGCTCACCCGCCGACCTGCGGAACGACCTCGTCCCCGATCAGCTCGATACACTCCCGGGCCCGCTCGTAGGAGAGCCCCGGCCACTGCACGCGACAGACCATGTGGCTCGGATCCAGCGTCTCCTGGTACGTCTCTATTTCCTCGCACACCTCCTCGGGCGTCCCCAGGAGGAACCGATCCTCGGCGAGATCGTCGAACGGCCGGTGGAGGTCCTCTGCATCCTCCATCGCCTCGTCCTGTCCCCACTCGACGTAGCGCTCGTACTTCGGTTCGAGATACGGACGGGCGATCTCGCGGGCCTCCTCGGTCGTCTCGGCGACGAACACCTCCCGGAACACCGGGACGCTCGTGTCCCCCTCCTTGTGCTCGTCGTAGAGCGTCTTCTGCTCGGTGATCTCGGCGACGGTCGCGTGGGGGTTGACGAACCAGCGATCCCCCAGTTTGGCGGCGCGCTCGATCGCCGGCCGGGAGTTCGCGGCCACCCACACCTCCGGTTTCTCGTCGGGCCTGGGGGTGATCGTCGCGTCCTCGACGGAGTAGAACTCCCCGTCGTAGCTCACCCCCTTCTCGGTCCAGAGCCGGTTGATCAATTCGATCCCCTCCGCGAGACGCGGGCCGCGTTCCCGCTTGTCGACGCCGAACGCGTCGAACTCGGCGTCGCGGTAGCCCGCGCCGACGCCCGCGACCACCTCGTCGGCGAACGATCCGATGGTGGTGATCTGCTCGGCGATCTCGACGGGGTGGTGGAGCGGCAGGAGGACGATACCGGTCGCGACGGACATCGAGCCCGCCTCCGCGGCGAGCCTGGAGAGCGCCGGGACGAGCTGGAGCTGGACGTAGTCGGCGAGGTAGTGCTGACCCATCGTCACCATGTCGAACCCCGAATCCCGGGCCGCGCGAGTCTGGGTGACCAGTCCCTCGAACAGCTCTTCGGCGCTCTGATCGGTCGGAGCCTGCGAGTTGAGGAACAGCGTGAAATCCATGCTCGGCCGGTACAGGAAGGGGTCGCTTAGCTCTTCCCCGCCCCCGAACGCGAAGCCCGTGACCTGGGGGCTACTCCTCGTCCAGGCCGGTCCGCACAGCGTAGCCGCGCGGCTGGTCGCTCGTGCGTCGCAGGAAAGCCCCCAGTGGGCGTGAAGCCGCGGATGCGATCGGCCGGCGGACGGTCCCTCCGTTCCCCGGGCCGACGCCTCGCGACCGTCAGTTACCGCTCTAACCGACTCAGAACGACGAGAAGCCCCGCCGGAGCCTCGTGACGAGGTCCTTCTGCTGCAGGTAGCTCGCGGCCGCCAGCAGCGTCGGGGCCCACAGGCCGACGAAGATGCCGCCCGACTCGTCGTCCTGGCCGTAGAACTTGAACCACGAGTACAGGACGGACGCCGCCGCGGCGAGCGCGATGGGGTCACCGACCGACAGCGGCGCTGCGTCCGCCACGTCCTCCGCTTTCTCTCCCGCGTTCGTTCCCTCTCCCGAGTTCGACGACTGCTCTTGGAACATCGCCATTGCAAGAGACACATCGAGCGGGCCACGGTTGCCCGTTCTGCTGTCCCCTGCAAGCGCCTTTTACCGAAAAACCGCAGGACGGCGAAGCTCCGGACCATGTTGCCGGAGGATCGCGTCGTGGCGTCAGCGACGGCCGCGATAACGCCGAACGCCCCCCGCGATCCCGGAGGGTCCACCGGTAGAGTCCCCGCCCCCGAGAGCCGACGCGGTACACGGCGAGACGAAACCCCTCGAAGGCCCGGGGGTATCCCCGGCGTACTCCACCCGGACTCTTTTGCCGGTTCTCTCACGGGGGCCGACACCGGGCTCTGAGCGGTCGGCGGGGATCGCCAACCCTGCCTGTGCCGCCCCAACGTCTTTGTGTTCTCAGTGGCGCGACGACCCGGGAATCGAGGGGTCGGCCGGCGGCGAGGACCTGCCGCGGTACGCCGAGCGCGTGTTTCGTCGGGGACGAGCGCCCGCCGATCAGGTCAGGAACACGCGAACCTGGAACGGCGGCAGCGAGAGTGTCGCCCCCTCCTCCTCGGTGCCCACCGAGAGGTCCCCGCCTTCCCCGCGGATCGGGCCGCCCCGCTCCTCAACCGCCTCGGCGTCCCCCCAGTACCAGGGGAGGTCGTACGCGTCGAAGCCGTTCGATCCGAGGTTGGCGACCACGACGACCTGTCCCTCGCTCCCCAGTTCCTCGCCGCCGGTCCGACAGTAGGCGAACACGCGCTCGCCGTCGGGGTCGTCGATAGTCGGGTGGGTGTGGAAGAGGTCGACCTCGTTGCGCTGGAGCGACCCGGTCGACGTCCGGAGGTAGATCAGGTCGCTCACGCTCGCCTCCAGTTCCGCGTGTCCCGGGTAGTCGCGTCGGGGCCAGCGGACCGGGTCCTCCATCTTGAGCTTCCAGTCGGTGTAGTCCAGATCGTGGACGTCGCCGAACTCCTCGCCGGCGAGGAACATCGGGATCCCCACGGAGGTCAGTAGCACGGCGAACGCGCCCCGGACGCGGTCGACGGCCTCCTCGTGGGCGTCGATACGCACACCGTCGTCGGTGACGAGGTCGTCGAGCAGGTACCGGACGTTCTCGATCGAGCCGTCACCCAGCCCGCGGTCGGCCACGAGGTCGCCGAAGAGGAAGTTCATGAGCCGCTGCTCGCCCGCCTCGCCCATGTCGTGGGAGGTGGTGTAGTTGACGGCCTTCGAGAGGTCGTCGAAACCCCCCCGGAAATCCCGCTCGAGGTCGTCCCACGTCCGATCGCCGGAGACGAGCGCCTCGATCCGGTCGCTCCGGGAGGGTTCCTCGGGTTCGATGTCGATCCCGTCGCGGACGAGCCGACGGGACTCCTCCCGGTAGCCGAAGTTCCACATGCTGTCGACCACCTGCCGACCGTCGGGGTTGTCCTCGTCGTCGTGGACGATCCGGGTCCGGTTCCAGGAGTCCTCGGCGACGACGAGGAACGGCCGGTCGGGGAAGGCGTCCCCCTGTACCTCGCGGATCCGGTCGTGGAACTCCTGGACGAACGCCGGGTGGTCCATCCCCTTGAACTCGTCGAGCCGGAAGCCGTCGACGCGGTACTCCCGGATCCAGAACTCGGCCATCCCGACGAGGAACTCCCGCGCGGGGTGGTAGCCGTCGGCGGACGCCTCGAAGTCGAAGCGGCGTCCGCCCCAGTCCGGACGGTCCGGCTCCTCCTCGGGGTCGAGGTAGAACCGATCGGGAGCCAGCGTCTCGAGGGGGCACTCCCGGGAGTGGTTCATCACGATATCCATGAACACGCGGATACCCCGGCGGTGACACTCCTTGATCAGGAACCTCGCGTCGACCGGGCCGCCGAAGTCGAGGTCCGGAGCGAGGAAGAACCGCGTCCCGTACCCCCAGTCGAGGCTGACGGCCGCGTCCTGTATCGGCAGCAGTTCGACGGCGTTCACCCCCAGGTCGGCCAGGTAGTCGAGACGCTCCGAGAGGAGGTCCTGGAAGTCACCGTCGGGGACGTCCCGCTTGTGGCCCTCGGCGGGAGCCGACCACCGGACCGGGAGTTCGTAGATCACGAGTTCGTCGTTCCGGGGGAGATCGGCACCCTCCGGGAGTTCGTCGCTCCAGTCGAAGGGGGGACGGAACTCCTCGCCGTCACGGATACGGAACGTCCCCCGGTGGCCCTGGAAGCGGGTGATCTCCTCGGCGAAGGGATCGGCCGCGACGTCGGGATCGTCCTCGTCGCGGTAGACCAGGAACTCGTACTCGTACCGCCCGTCTTCGAGGTCGAGGTCGTCGATATCCAGTTCGTACCAGTCCGATACGTCCGGGTGAGCGGAGAGCTCCTCGTGTCGCCAGTCGGCGGGGTCGAAGGTGTCACGCGCTAGCACCGGCGCGAACCGGACCTCCACTCGCTCGGCGTTCGTCGCCGGGACACGGAGGACGCCGTCCGCTCTCGGATCGGGAAAGCCGCTCGCCATCGTGCTGTTCTCGGGTACCGGCGGGAGCCGCGAGAGCCCGCTGCTTGCACGTGCGGAACGAACCGTTCCGTTCACTCCCTCGAGGTGTCCGGGTCCCCGGGAACGAGCTCGCGAGACGAAGACGGAGGTCGAGTTCTCCACTCCGGGCGTGACCACCGTCGGCGAACGATTTATAGGATGGAGGATCCCAAAAGATAAGCAACCGGGATGGATCATCCCAGAAGAATATAGGAAGAGATGGGAATGTATCCAGGGGAAGAGCGTTGACGAACTCCCCAGAGTAGTAAACGAAAACGATATAGACGTTTTCATACACGACTCCCTCCATACGACAACCAATATGATCTTCGAGTTTTTCATAACGTATCATTCTATGGAGGACGATGGCGTGATCCTATCTGATGACACCTCCAAATCCGAAGCATTCGAAATATTTTGCACGGAGATAGACGTCTCCGACTGTAGGAAGTTCCAAAATGATCTAGGATACATAAAGAAATGAACATATGGGTGACAGATGAGGCGGCCTCCATGGAGCGGGTCTATTTCATCGGAGCGTGCAAAACGTTTCGACCGTAGTATTTAGCGGTCATTATCCCGCTAACCCGATGTCTACCAACGTATCCGTGTGCCAGTGCTCGTCACGAGAGACGTGCTATCTTTTTTCAAGGCGAGAATCCCGCTCTTTAGGGCGGGCGTGAAGCCGATGACTGCCTCACGTTCTACCGTCGGTTGCAGGCCGAATACCCCACGACATCGAACCTTTATTAGAATTGGGTATATGCGAATCGATACGGCCAAATGAAGTACAACCTCGAAACCGGGTCGCACACGGTCTACGCACTCCAATATCACTTCGTGACCGTCACGAAATACCGCGCAGACCTCCTCACCGACGAAATCGCGGAGCGCATCGGTGAGATTGCCAGCGACCTCTCCGAGGACTTCGGCGTGAACATCCAGAACGTCAACGGCGGGTCCGACCACGTTCACATCCTGTTCACGGCGAAGCCGACCACCGACCTCACCAAGTTCATCAACTCGCTCAAGGGCGTCACATCCCGAAAAATCCGTGACGAGAACCCCGAGGTTCGGCAGGCGCTCGACAAGGCGTTCTGGCAACCGGGGTACTTCCTCGCTACCACCGGGCAGGTGAGCATTGAGGTGCTCATGCGGTACGTCAAGGAGCAGTAGCGTGTCTCCGACCGTCACGAAAACGTTGCAGGCGACGTTCGCACCACCCACCGCGCACAAGCAGACGAAACTCAACGACCTGCTCGAAACCTACCGTGACGGTCTGCAAGAGGCGTTCGACGCCGGGGCGAGTACCATGTCGGCGGTGAGCGACATCGTGACGCCCTACGACCTTCCGTATCAGGCAAAGGCTGCCCTCTGCAACTACGTCCCGAAACTCCGCAAGACGTACAACGCGAAGGAGTTGGACAACGAGCACCCGATACGGCTCACGAATCAGGCTGCAAAGTTCGACCACTCGGAAGAACGCGAGTACGAGTTCACGTGGTGGGTTCCGCGTTCCGGTCGGGGAACGAACTTCTGGATACCGCTCCGCATCAACCCCGAACAGGAAGACCTCTGGCACGACCTCATATCGGAGGACGCCAAGGCGGGCGAGATACGGCTTCAGAAACATCGGAAGAACTGGGTACTGCACGTCACCGTCGAGTACCCGGTCGAAGAACCAACGACTGACGGTGACGCCACGCACATCGGCTTAGACATCGGAGAAACCGCTCTCATCACGGGCTGTGCCCTCAAGGACGGTTCTCCGACTGACCCGTTCGTGTGTAACGGAAGTAGAGCGAAGCATCTCCGCAAAGAGATGCACACGAGCCTGAAACGACTCCAAGAGCGTGACGCATCCGAGTGGCGGATTGAAGACCGCTTCTCGCACTACCAGAACGCGCTCACCGACATCGTGGAGAAAGCGTCTCGACAGGCCGTCGAGTACGCCACACAGTACGAGAATCCGGTATTGGTGATGGAGGACTTGACGTATATCCGAGAACGACTCGACTACGGGAAGTACATGAACCGTCGCCTTCACTCGTGGGCGTTCGCCCGACTCCAAGGGCGCATCGAGGACAAGGCGACGGAAGCAGGCATCCCAGTTGAGTACGTGAATCCGGCGTACACCTCACAGACGTGCCACTCGTGCCACCGTATCGGTCGGCGGGACTCGCAGGCCGAGTTTCGGTGTCCGAACGACGACTGCCACGTTTCGACGTTTCAGGCCGACATCAACGCTTCCGTGAATATCGCACGACGGGTGGACCCGTGGGGAGAGAGCGTCCCGCTTGACAAGGCGGAACGCGATGACTCACCTCGGGATGGGAGCGGTTGTGACACCGCCACGACTCACCGTGAGAAGAGCGTACCAGCGCAGATGACGCTCACGGCCTACGAAGAGTCAGAACCCTCTGCCAGCGACGACTGACTGGTATTCCCCATGCGTGGGAAGCCTCGCCGTTTACGGCGAGGAGGATGTCACATCCCGAACGTGTTGGACCCATAGGAGACTTCATACCCCGTCGCGTAGGGACCGGAGTTCTAACTCGTTCACGCTTCGCGCGTCATGAACCCGCTTTACGACCGACTGGAGCCTTATCTCAACTCAGCGTCAACATCCCTTCTCCGGGATAATCTCCGACCCCGGATGAGTGTCCGGTACCCGGACCGGTCGTTGTCGCTTCCCCGATGTGGTCGCTCCCTCCCTCGGCCCAGTTGTCTACCGCAAGGGATCCAAGGAGTTCAGGACAGAGGTTCGGGTAATGACTGTGTCGACGCCACGACAGCCGTTGGGTCACCTCGAAGCCACACAGCCGAGACGGACCGTTCGCGGTTGCGGTTCGCTGGGATCGAATCCGCCTGGGCCTCGCTCCTGATTCTGATGTGGTTCGCTTCGCTCACTGGTCGGAACTCCAGGAATGCCGCCTCCAGGCATTGAACTCAAGGTTCAAATGCCTACCCACTCTAATTTAGAGTATACCGAATCTGCCACCGGAGTGTATGTGGTGTGGTCAGGCACTGAGCCCCAAAGGCGTCGAGAAAATCGAAGAGCGGCGGGAGCGGATGTTCGACTCCGCACTCGAAGCAGAGGGCGATATGAAAGAACGCCTCAAAAATGTCCAAAGTGAAATCGAAGAACTGCGGGCGCTGGGGCTGGAAATCTAACAACTAATCTAATTTTTCCACATACATCTCTAACGCGTCATAAACCTGCAGTTGTTCGTTTGAAACCTATCGGCACTTAAAACGCAACTGTAGAGGATACCAGCAGCCAGGAGGATTCGGGTCGGTACCCGGTTCCTCCGATCAACCGGAAATACACATCTCAATTCATTAAATTTATGACTTTCCGACTCGCCTGAGGGAAGGCCGCGTGACACTACGTGGCGTGCCAGCCAATGACATTCGAGCACGACGACTGCGACTGTTCGAGCGGCACCGGACGACGGAACTTCATGCGGGGCTGTGGGGCGGCGATGGCGCTCGCGCTCGCTGGGCAGAGCCTCGGGTCCGTGGCGGCCCAGGAGGGAGAGGACGAGGAGGAGCCCCCGATCGAGCGGATCCTCGCGGACGCGCCGAAGGACTGGGGTCGCTGGGGCGAGGACGACCAGCTCGGTCGGCTCAACCTCCTCGGGAGCGAGCAGGCGTTCGCGGGGATGGAGGCGGCGACCCGCGAGGGCCAGTCGGGCGTCCGACGGTTCACGCTCCAGCTCTCGATGACCGGCGAGGTCCTCAACCCCGACCCGGAACAGCCCGACGTGGTCTTCCCCAACGAGGAGGTCGAGTGGCCCTCGACGGACACGGGCGATCCGGCGTTCCCACCGCGGACGCCCGCCCGACGCGACAACACGACCGGGGAAGGGGGGAGCCCGGTCGCCGGCGGGGTGGCGTTCGTCGACGACAAGTGGGCGACCGACTTCTTCCTCCAGGGGACGACCCACCTCGACGCGCTGGGACACGCCTGGTACGGCGACGAGATCTACAACGGGTTCCCGGCGAGTTCGACCAACACCGAGAAGGAGTTCCAGACGACGCTGCTCGGGACGCCGGTCGAGCCCGACGGGGCGGACGCGGGCGACGCGCCCGACGGGATCGACGCCCTCCCCGACAACGGCGACCCGGAGGAGCTCGCGCCGATCGCCGAGACCGAGGGGCTCGCCAGGGCCGACGTCTCGCTGCCCGGCATGGAGGGCCTCGCGGGGCGGGGCGTCCTGCTCGACGTCGGTCGACATCTCGACGTCAGCGACGAGAAGGGCCGTCTGCCGCTGGGGTACGGCATCACCTTCGAGGACCTGATGGAGACCGCCGACGCGCAGGGCACGGAGATACGCGAGCGGGACATGATCGTCGTGCGGACGGGGGCGATCGAGCGGACGCGCGACCCCGAGGCGGAGTGGGCTCCGCTTGACGAGCCCGGTCTCCTCTACAGTGAGGAACTCGTCGAGTGGGTCGCGGACATGGACATTCCCTACATGGGCGCGGACAACCTCGCGGTCGAGAAGGTGTCCCAGCAGATCAACGTCGAGACCGGCGAGCCGTGCCGGTTCGGGTCGAACTGCGAGACGGTCGTCATCCCGCTCCACGGCGCGCTCATGCGGAACCTCGGGATGTACATCAACGAGATACTCGACCTGCGCGACCTCGCCGCCGTCTGTGCGGAGGACGGGATCTACGACTTCCTCATGACCGCGGCACCCCTGAAGGTCGAGCGCGGGAGCGGCGCGCCGATCAACCCGGTCGTGCTGAAGGCGAGCACGGTCGACTCCGACGACGAGCCGACGGGGACCCCGACCGGGACGCCGACGCCGAAGGGCACCGATACCGAGACGTCGACGCCGGAGGGCACCGATACCGGTACCGGGACGGAGACGTCGGGCGGGACGGGAACGGGGTCCCCCGACGGGACCGGGACGGCCGGCGGGACGGGCCCCGGAACCGAAACCGGGACCGGGACCGGAACGTCGACGCCGCCGGGAGCACCGACGCCGGACGGACCCGGGACTCCGGACGACTGAGGGGGGAGCCGCCGGGCTCCCGGGACGCGGAGCCGGGCCTCACAGGACGCCCGCCGCCCCGAGCACGGCCACGAGCGCGTCCGCGAGGTCCTCGCTCGGGCCGACCCGGACCGTCCGTCGGTCAGGTCCGAGCGCCCGTCGGAGCGAGGCGGGGGCGGCCAGCGGGGCCGGGTTCGACGCCTCGAACCGCCGGTGACCGTCACCCTGACCCGCCACGGCCAGGAAGCAGTCCGCGACATCCGCCATCTCCGCGTCGACGGCCGAGTCCCCCGCGGCGAGGACGTAGTCCCAGTCCCGGGTCCCGCGCAGGGTCTCCAGCGCGGCCCGCTTGTCGACCGGCTCGTAGCGCCCCGTGTAGCGCCCCTCCTCGGTTCCGAACGCCGTCGCCCTGATCCGCGCGTCGTCGACCAGCAACGCCGCGTACGACCGGACGAGGTGGGCGGGCGCGTCCGAGACGAAGGCCACCTCGCCGCCGGCCTCCCGGACCCGACCCAGCACGGTTCGCAGTCGACCGTCCACCGGGAGGCGCTCGCGGACGATCCGGTCGGTCGCGCGCTCGACCGACGTCCGGTCGCGCCCGCGGAGCATCTCGCCGTAGCCCCCCAGCGTGGTCCGGCGCATCCCGTCGTAGTCGAGCGAGCCCCGTGTGGCCGAAGTCGAAGCCGACGACGCTCCCGAGTCCGGTCGTGATCGACCCGCACGGACGCGAGCGATCCGTTCGAGTGCGTCCCCGGCGAGGGAGGGTCCGCCGAACGTTCCCACGAGGCCGAGCGCACGAAGCACCCACGCCCAGCGCCGGCGGGTCGGCTCCCCGCCCCGGTAGCGGGCGACCTCGAGGACGGCGCGGCGGAGTCGTTCGCGCTCCGCGTCGTCGAGGTCGAGCGTCGAGCCCCCGACCGCGAGGTACGCCATCGTCTCGACGAACACCGACCCGTCGCGGTAGGCCGTCCCGTCGAGGTCGAGGGCGAGCCCGACCCGGTCGCCCGGTGTGTATCCGAGGGGAGCCCGCGGCATCGGGGAGGGGTGGACGCGGGACGAGGAATGGGTTGTGGTCGGCGCTGCCCGTACGGGACGGCGGTGAGAGAAGCGGTGGCACCGGGAACGGGGAATCACCGGAGCCGTGCGGCCCGCCTCGGCGGGGTCCGTCGACGAAACCGACTTGCCCGTTCCGCCCGTCGTATGCGGGTATGGATAACGGCGCGACACCTGCCGACCCCGAGGTCGAGCAGTCACCGACGAGGGGAGACTCCGACGCGGGGGACGGTGGGGTCGTGATCAGGAACCCGGTCACCGGCGTCTCGGTCGCCGGGACCGACCGGGCCGGCTGGGACGTCGAGATACGCCTCGAACCGGGCGCGAGCGGACCGGCCGAGCACGTCCACCGGACGATCGAGGAGCGGTTCGAGGTGTGCGAGGGGACGGCCACGTTCCGGGTCGACGGCCGCGAGCGCGCGCTCGGCGCCGGGACCGAGCTGCGGATCTCCCCGGGGACCGCACACGCCTTCGGCAACGACGCGGACGAGGAGGCCGTCCTCCTGGGTCGAACGGTGCCCGAGAACGACGAACTCGGTCGCGTCGTGGCGACGCTGTTCGGCCTCGCTAGCGAGGGCCGGACCGACGACTGGGGACGTCCGGGGTTCCTCCAGGGGGCGGTCATCGCGGAGGCGGCGCTCGAGGAGACGTACTTCGCGGACGTTCCCTACGGCGTCCAGCGGGCCGTCGGACGGCTGTTCGGTCCCCTGGGACGGGCGCTCGGCTACCGGGCGACGTACGACCGCTACCTCGAGGAGTCGTTCTGGCGTGGCGAGAGCGACGGGTCCGGTCGGGCGGGTGACCGATGAGGGCGTGACCGACCGGAACCGGGGCGTTCATCCCTCCTCCCGGCCGACCGACGGGGATGAATCGAACGCTCCCGGCGGTCGGCCTCGGGACGATGGGGGTCGACGACCCGGCCGTGATCGAGACGGCCATCGGCCTCGGCTACCGACACCTCGACACCGCCCAGGTGTACGGGAACGAGACGGTCGTCGGCGAGGCCATAGCGAGGAGCGAGATGCCCCGCGCCGAGCTCCTCGTCGCGACGAAGCTGTGGGTGACGGACCTCGCAGCGGGGGACGTCCGGACGAGCACGCGGCGGAGCCTCGACCGGCTCGGGCTCGAGTACGTCGACCTGCTGTACGTCCACCGGCCCCGGGGGTCGTACGCCCCGGAGACCACGCTCCCCGCGCTCTCCGAACTCGTCGAGGAGGGACTGGTCGGGGGGATCGGGCTCTCGAACTTCTCGGTCGAGGGACTCGAGGCCGCCCGCGAACATCTCGACGTCCCTCTCGTGGCCCACCAGGTCGAACACCATCCGCTGTTCTGGCGAGCGGAGCTGGTGGCCGACGCACGCGAACACGGCTACCCACTGGTAGCCTACTCGCCGCTCGCGTCGGGGCGGGCGTTCGACCTGCCACCCGTCCGCGAGGCCGCCGAGGCACACGGGGTGTCGCCGGCACAGGTCTGTCTCGCGTGGGTTCTCTCCCGCGAGGAGGTGGTAGCGGTGCCGAAGGCCAGCTCCGAGGACCACCTCCGGGCGAACCTCGAAGCCCGGAACCTGTCCCTGTACGAAGAGGAGATCGCCCGCATCGACGCCATCGATCTCGAGGTGGAGCTGTTCCCGGAGTAGTGGGCAGACCACGGGACGTCCGACCAGCCGCCGGGAGACGGGCACTGGTAACCGTGTCAGTTACCCACGACTGCCGTCGTGGGCTTGTCAGTGGACTTCCGTTCTGCCGTCGAATCGACGGAGGCGGTTCGAGTCGAGTATTGTCGGCTTCCTCTCACGACTAAAGTCGTGGGCTTCCGCCTTGCGTCTGTGTGAAGCCGGGCGCAGGGTTTAATCGGGTGGTCCCGAGGTTCCGGGTGTGGGCGGATCGATCGATCCCATCGCGTACGACGTGGCGGAGCTACGCCAGCTGGCACGGGTCAGGGGCGACCGCTACGTCGACGATGGGTTCCTCTGGCTCGAACTCCCGGAGTCGTATCCGCCGGCGGGGGAGACGGCCGACTACGACCGGCCCGTGGCGTGGTCGGGCTCGCTCGAGGAGCGACAGAAACCCTACCTCCGCCGGCTCCCCGAGGGCGACCGGGGACGGCGAGTCGTCCGGGAGTGGGTCCAGGAGCTCGTCGACCGGGCGGGGGCCGACGCGGCCGTCGAGGCGTTCGCCTACTACGAGTCGCTCGGCTGGGTGACCGAGGCCGTCCGGGCCGAACTCGAGGGCTACCTGCTCGCCGTCGGCTACCGGTCCGGCGGGTCGCTCGGAGACCTGACCAAGGCCGACCACGTCGAGAGCCTGGCCCGGACGGTCAGGCTCGCACAGCTCGCCGATCCCGACGGGAGAGGGGAGGGGGCGGAGGTAGTCGGGGGCGACCGGGAGGGGCAGGAGGACGAACTGGTCGACGAAGGGGCCGAGAACGCCGATCCGTCGAACGGGGGGCGGGCTGATCGGGTCGACGGGAAGGGAGAGGGGGTCCGTACCTCGCCCGGGGACCGGTGGCTCGACGCCGTGGTGAGCGACGTGAGCCCGCCCCCCGATCCCGACGCAGACGAGGACGAGGGAACTTCCGACGACGACGAGGACTCCGGGTTCGAGTTCGGTTCCCGGGCGGAGTGACACGCGGGACCTGTGCCCTCAGCATCTGATTCCGCGGCGGCCTATATGACGGATGGGACCTCCCATTGGGTATGGCTACCGAGGATCCGAGCGAGGTGGACGCCGAGGCACCGTCGGCGGAGACGGAGACGGAGGCGGACGAGGACGCGGTCGAGTGGGAGGAGAAAGCCGTCGAATCGGCGGAGGAGGACGCCACCGAGGAGGCCGAGGACGACACCGGGAGCGCGGAGCCCACGCCAGTCGGTGTGAAACTCGGGAGCACGCGGACGGTGCTGGCCGCGCGGAACGGGTCGGACGTCGCGACGACGGCGTCGCTGACCTGTCTCGCCACCTACGAGGACGCCCTAACGGGCGAGGAGCGCGTCATCTACGGCGAGGAGGCGGCCGTCGAGTACCCCGACCGTGTGCAGTACATGCTCCGGTCGGGGCTCCCGGAGGACGACGAGAACGCCGAACTCGCGGGGACGTTCTTCCGCGAGTTCGTCGACGCCAACGACGTCCCCGGGGACAGCGTGGTCGTCTACGCCATCCCGACCATCGAGAACGAGGCCGGACTCGCCAACCTCGAGACGGTCATCACCGGGAGCGACATCGGGGAGGCCCACACGCGGTCGTACCCCGAGATGCTGTGTGCGTCGATCCCGGCTATGGGCGACGAGCTGGAGGCGATCGAGGAGATCTTCGTCGCGGTGAACCTCGGCTCGACCAACCTCGAGGCCTGTGCGTTCCGGCGCGGCGAGCAGCTCTCGCGGTTCGCCACCGGGGCCGTCACCGGCAACGAGGTCGACCGGACCATCGCCAACTACGTCGAGGACGAGACCCAGGGTCGGGTGAACATCGACCGGACGACGGCACGCGAGTACAAGGAGACGCACGCCTCGTTCGTCGACTTCCAGCCGTTCACGGACGTCATCCAGCAGCCCGGCGGCGGCTCCCACGAGTTCACCATCGAGCACGCCGTGATGGACGCCGTCGACGAGTACGTCGACGCGCTCGTCGACGAACTCGCCAACACGTTCCTCCCGCGGCTCGCCAACGACTACATGAAGACCTACAAGCTCGCGCTGGACAACGAGGTCGTGCTCACGGGCGGGATGACCTGCATCCCCGGCCTGGTCGATGAGGTCGAGGAGCGCCTCTCGGAGGCGCTCGACCGCGAGGTCAGCGTGGTCGCACCCGACGAGCCGGTCACGGCCGCCGCGACCGGCGCACAGCGCATCGCCGACCGACTGGTCGAGAACGACGCCTACTGACTCCCGCCTCGAACGCTCCTTCGTCTTCTCGCGTATCTCGGCTCGATCGACGAGCACCGGCCATCCGGTGCACGATCGGTGGCCGAGCGGGCCGGCTTCCCGGCGATCTGCCACGTTCTACCGCACCCCGGCACGTCTCGTTCCAGTCTGCTGTCACACGATAACACGCGTCTCCAATCACTTAACCGTCCGCGCGTCGTATCGATACCATGAGCGAGGAGACAGGGCGTCGGAACCTCCGAATGCCCAACGACGACGAGCTGTTCGCGGTCGTGACCGAGCACAACGGCGGCAACCACGTCCGCGTCCGCTGTGAGGACGGACAGAACCGGATGGGCCGGATCCCCGGCCGGATGAAGTACCGGACCTGGATCAACGAGGGCGACGTGGTCATCGTCGAGCCGTGGTCCTGGCAGGACGAGAAGGCCAACATCGAGTGGCGCTACACCGGCCAGGACGCGGAGCAGCTCCGCCGCGAAGGTCACATCCAGTAGACAGAGCCTTTCTTCTCCTTTCGGGCCGGCGAGCACGTAGCCGACGCGCCGTCGATCCCTCGCTTCGCGGTCCGCACAGCGCGCGCGAATCCTCGTTACGCACGCTTCGCCCCTATCGTCCGTTCGCCCCGACCCTGACGAAGGGTGCCTCCGAGGGGACGCCCCCGCGGAGGAGGAACAGCATGTAGTAACCGGGGGGTGCCACGTTCGAGTTCTCCGGTACCGCGACCGTCAGCGATCCTTCGTTCCGGTCGAGTACCCGCAGTTCGACGAGCCGCTGGTCCGTGTTGAGGCAGTGCGTGGTCGAGGACTGCCGGACGAGGGCCACCTCGTCGACCGTCCGGGCGTCCGGCGTTCGCACGTTGAGCGTCTCGCCGTAACCCACTACCTCCGGGACCGCCTCGACCGTCGGTCGCGGCTCCCGGAAGAGGTACGGCGGGCGGTAGGTCTCGATGCGGCGTTCGTCGACGCGGCGCTTCGGGTTGCTCCCGGTGGTCATCACCCGTCCGTCGGGGAGGAGGAGCGCGTTCGAGTGGTAGAGCCGGTCGACGGCCATCGGCGCGAGCGTCGTCCACGTCCCGGTCCCGGGGTCGAACAGCTCGGCCTCGTGGACCGCCCCCGGTATCGAGGGGACCGCCCCGTCCACGTCGTCGAGTTCGTCGATACCGTGGAGGTGACCCTTCGGCCCGCGTCGACCGCCCATCACGAACACGGTGCCGTCGGGAAGCAAAACCGGATAGGCGTAGTAGCGGGCGTGTTCCATGGGCTCGACCGAGCGCCAGGAGGGACGAGCGTCGCCGAAGTCGATCATTTCGGCGTCGGCCACGGGCTCCTCGCCCGTCGGCGTCCCGCCGCCCGCGAGCAACACCCGCGCCCGGTAGTTCTCTCCGGGACGGAGCGGGAGGAGCACCGACGCGCCCTCCTCGCGCTCCTCCTCGTTCGGGAGCCCGTACTCAGTCCACCTCCCGGTGCCGGGATCGAGGCGCGCGGTCGGGAAGTTCCGGAGCGAGAACGGGAACGTGTAGTGGGTGTTGTACGACCCGGCGTAGAAGACGCTCCCGTCCGGGAGGAGGTGCAATCGAGGGTACAGGGGGAGCCACCGGCCGGCCCCCCGGAGAACCTCCCAGCCCTCGCCGGGGGTGTACCGCTCGATCCGCCGGAGGACGACCCACGGTGGGTGTTTGGTGAGTCCCGCGGCGGCGAGGACGCTCCGGTCACCCAGCGTCACGAGGGTCGGGTACCACCGTCCTGCGTCGGTGTCCTCGACCCGCGTCCACCGCTCGTCCGTCGGATCGAACAGGTAGGCCTGGTCGAGCCCGCTGAACGGCGGGAGGTCGGGCAAGCCACCGATCGATATCCCCCCGTCGTAGCGGTGTGTCCCCCCGGCGGCGAGGAGGCGGCCGTCGGCGAGGAACGCGTGACCGACACAGAAGAGATCACCCGCGAGCGTCTGATCGACGACCTCGATCTGCCCGGTTCGTGGGTCGAACAGCTCCGCGGGATAGGGGTTCCGGAGCCGCGTCTCGTCGTTCGCCGATCCGCCGAACGCGAGCACCTTCCCCGTGTGCAACAGCGCGACGTGGACCGGCAGGTGACCGAACCGGTGCTCGACCGGCTCCCACTCGCCGCGTTCGGCCGGTGGTTCCGAGTCCTCGCTCGACATGGTGGATCGTGGTCCTCCTTCTCGGTGTGGCCAAGCCGACCCCCGACGGGCACGGCATGTCACCTCGTCGCACAACCGCCGAACCCATCTATCTATCGTCGGGGAGCCGTCCCGCTCGGCGGCGTTCGGGTGTCCCGCTCGACGGGAACCTCACCGCACGGCTCGTCCCGGACGAGGCAGTCTCGAAGGGGAACTCCCGCTCGCACGCGAACCGGTGGATCGGACGACGTCGCGGGGATCTCCCCTCGACGGGTCGACGTGTGGCCGGCCATACCCCGGTTGGTTGGGGATCGGTGGTAACACCGTCCACCGGGTCGGGACGTGGCGATCGAGCGTGGCCGTCCCGCGGATGGGCCGGACGTGGACCGTCAGCGTCGAGAGGGCGAACAGGCGACGACTACACCGCTCCCGGGCCGTCGTCGTCGCGCTCCCGCGTTCCAGCCCGGGCCGGAGTCAGACCACGACGGCGGTGGTCCCGTTCCGGTACTTGAACCTGGGGGCGAACGCGTCGGTCGTCCGGGCCGCGGCGCGCGACACCGTCGGAAGCACGGACCGGATCAACACGCCGGAAGAGCATCACCGCCGACCCGGCGAGTGGTCACGGGGGTGACCACGTAGGTCGCTTCCGATGCTGTGTCCGCGAATATCGGTTCACCGTCGTGCTCCGTCGTGTAGGCGTACGGAACGGTGACTCGAACGTGGGTGCCGGAGGTGCTCAGCTTCGTGATGGACGCGTCCCTGCTCGGTCCCGCCCCCTCGTTCACCCCCCAGTCCGTGAGACAGGGGGTGTCCGAGAGTCGGTCGGCGACGTAGTCCTCCTCGGCGGCCAGCGCCCGCTGTCCCGCGAGCGGAACCGTCCAGACGCCCACGCCCACGACGAGGAGCACGAGACCGTACAGGAGGCGCCGTGTGGTGATCTCGGGGCGCATCGGTACCGGGACCCTGGTGTCGTCACCGGTGAAGGCCTTCCGGTAGGTACGGCGGTCGTTTCATCAGACGCGACTGACGGCCCCGAGATCGGCGGCCTCGCCGACCGGACGACTACGCCTCTCCGGCGAACGCCTCTTCGAGGGCCCCCCCGAGCGCGTCGGCGTCGACGTCGCGCGGGTTCGTCGGCAGGCGGCGCTCCTGGACGAGCGTGTTCTCGACCATCGCCTCGACGTCACCGGGGCCGAGACCCACCTCCCGGAACGACCCCGGGAGGCCGATCGCGTCCCGCAGGCGGGCACACTCCGCGACGAGCGCCTCCGCGTCCTCGCCCGCGTCGAGATCCCTCGCGAGGTCGGCGTACGTCTCCCGGCGGACGGGGAGGTTGTACTGCAGGCCGGCTTCGATCGAGACGGCGAGACAGTCGCCGTGTGGGCGGTCGGTCATGCCGCCGACGGTGCTGGCGAGCGCGTGGACCACCCCCAGGCCGGCGTTCGAGAACGCCACCCCCGCAAGGTGTGCCCCGAGACTCATCGACCGCCGCGAGGCGGGCGTCCCCTCGGCGACGGCCCGTTCGAGCGCCCCGTGGACGAGCGAGAACGCCCGCGCGGAGTACGGCCGCGACATCGGGTTCGCCCCCTGGTAGGTGATCGCCCTCGGCTCGACCTCGGCGTAGTCGCGGGCGGTCAGGGATTCGAGGGCGTGGACGAACGCGTCGAACCCCGATCGGGCGGTCAGTTCCGGGGGAACCCCGTCGGTGAGCGCCGGGTCGACCAGCGCGACGTCCGGGCGGAGCTCCTCGTCGCTCACGCCTCGCTTGACCCCAGCGTGGGAGACGACGGCGGTCTGTGTGGCCTGTGAACCCGTCCCGCTAGTGGTCGGCACGGCGACGAGCGGCGCGATGGAACCCGGAGCGCGGTCGACGCCGAGGTAGTCGGCGGCGTCGCCGCCGTGGGCCAAGAGCAGCGCGACGACCTTCGCCGTGTCGAGACAGGAGCCGCCGCCCAGCCCGACGACGCCGTCGACGGCGTCCGTCGGGAGGGCCCCGAAGTCGTCCGTCGACGGTTCGGTGGTGGCGTCGTGGAACACGGGGTCGGCGAGCCCGTAAACGACGCGGTCGACGATTCCCGCCTCGCGGATCCCCTCGTCGGTGACGACCAGCGGGCGGTCGACGCCGAGCCGATCGAGGCTCTCGGGTAACTCCTCGCTCACCCCGACACCGAATCGGGTCTCCGGGGCGCGGAACGACAGCGGCGTCGGACCGACGTCGGTCCCTGGGTCGGGCGTGTCCATGTCACCGACTCCCGGCCGGCCCGGGTATATACTCACGGGGGCGAGGGGTGTGGATCCGACGCGAGCCCCGTCTAGCGTTCGGAGTCCTCCGGCGACTCGTCCTCCGTTGTCCCGCCCTGGGGGTCCGGTTCGCTACCCGGTGCCCCCGGCCGTCCCCGTCGGAGGTGCCGTACCGGATAGCCTATATCGCTGACCTCCTCGAACGGCCGGTGTCGGTCCCAGGCGTCGGGGTCCGCCTCGTGGAGTTCACCCTTCCAGGACCGGGGGCGAGCGGCGACGAGCGCCACGAGCAGTGCCGTCGCCGCGACCACGGCCGAGACGGCCAGCCCGGGTATCATCCCGATGGCGGCACTCTCGGGCCAGGCGTCCACCGAGAAGGACGTAACACGGATGACCCACGCGAACAGCAACAGGGCGAACAGCGGGAGGTACACCCGGCGCAGCCGGTGGGCGACCGCCGCCTGGAAGCTCAGCTTCATCGTCGGCCGGACGTAGTCGCGGCTCAGCTTCTCGCGCCACGACGGGTCGGTCAGGCCGACGTCACGGTCGAGCGCGTACGCGAAGACGTTCTCCTGGAGGACCCTGACCCGGCTCCGCCAGATGTCGTACCCGCGGTACCGGCGGGACTCGATGACGAGGAACACCGAGATGGCGGCCGCCCCGACCAGGATGACGTAGTGGGGGTTGTTCTCGCTCGAGAAGGCCCATGTGAGGACGGCCGCCATCACGATGACCGCCCAGTTGGTCGTCCGGTCGAGCCGCTCGCGCCAGGCCTTCATGCGGTGGATCTCGCCGCGGTAGAGGTGGGCCAGCGCCGACCCCGCGCCGCCCTCGTCGAACATCCCCTCCGCGACCCGTGGATCGTCGATCCCACCCGAGTCGTCGGATCCGCCCGGAGCGTCCGTCCCGGCACTGGTCCTGGCCGTCGCTTCGGGATCGTCACCTCCCCCGTCGTCGTCCAGGTCCCCGGTGGGGCCCCGGCGACCGTCGCTGGCGTCCTCCGACATCCGGTCTCGACGGTCCTTATCGGTCGAGTGTATTAATCACATTGCTCTGCAATCCCACTGGATCCGGGCCCAGGAGTTATCGGTCCCGGGATAGACGTGAGAGCGTGTCAGAGCGCGTTCCGGCCGAGGTCGAGGAACTGCTGACGAGCGAGCCGCTGACGGCGTACCTCGCGACGAGCCGCGAGGCCCGGCCCCACGTCGCGCCGGTGTGGTACCGCTACGAGGACGGGGTCGTCGAGGTGATGACCACCGGACGAAAACTGGAGAACCTCCGCTCGAACCCCCGCGTCTCGATCGCGGTCCAGAAGGAGCGGGCCGGTATCCCCGAGTGGACGGTCACCCTCCTCGGCACCGCCGAGGTGGTCGAGGACGAGGCAGAGAACCGGTCGGCGAATCGGCGCATAAACCGGAAGTACGGCGTCGAGCCCGACTCCTGGGAGGGAAACACCCTCGTTCGCGTGACGGTCGGGTCGGCGAGCTACCGGACGTACTGATCCGGCTCCCCCGTCCCGACGGCGGACCGCTACTCCTGTCGGCTCTCCGCCGGCGAGACGACGGACGCGGAGAACCGGACCCGCGTGAACACCTCACAGATCAGCAGCACCGCCAGGAGCGCGCCCACGGCGGCGGCGGCGAACGTCTCGGCGTTCGTCGGGTCGACCCGGTCGAGGTAGTGGTGGAACCAGAAGAGGTTCGCGTAGGGGGTCGTGTGGAACGAGCGGACGAGCTCCGAGCCCCTGGGCAGTACCCAGTGGATATCCGGGATCATCCCCCAGACGCCGCCCGCGACCAGCACCGTCGGAGAGCGGAGGAGGTGCGGGGCGATCAGGGCGAGGAGGAGGGCGGTTGCCATCGTGCCCACGGCGAAGTGGGCGATAGCCAGCGACATACCCGGAATCGGGGGCCGAGTAAACATCAACCTGGTGGGTGACCTCCTCCCCGCCGTGAAGGCGGGGCTTCCCACGGCACCGCGCCGCTGGGTGGGATCTTTGCTGGTTTACGACCTGTCGGCATGACGGGCCGATGGCGTTCACGAGAGCGGTGCTCTCGTGCAGCCCATCAGAACGGCGAAGCCGTTCTGAGGACGGGGCCACACCGCCGTTACTCCTATCCCGGTAGGGGACTCGGAGTTATCTTGTACCGAGACCCACAGTGGTTCGAGAAGGTGTGTCTCGAAGAGTCTGGCCCTCGGAGCCCCGATACTGTCCGATTGGAACGGCGGGCGTGCCGCCTCGGGGGATGTCATGCTGCATCTTGGTACTACATAAATATATCCACAGTCACCAGTACACCGTTAGTAGCGGTGTTGTCGGATTCACTCCCGCCGTACACGGCGGGATTCTCTCCTTGCAGAAAGATAGTTTCGGGCGGGGGCGGACGTAGACTGACCGCGGCGCGGGCCCACTCGCCACCTGTGGCGGTCCTCGACACCGATACCCGACACGGAGCCCCCGTGTCCCCGTGTACGGTCAGATCGACAGGTCGTCGATGTCGACCGGGACGTCCGTGTTCAGCGACCGCCGTCCGGCGACCAGCACCCGGAGGACGTCGAGCGTCTCGTCGGGGTCCAGCGACGGCTCGCCGGCCCGGGCGGACTCCACGAAGTGCCAGAGCGTTCGCCGGAACGCGCGGAAGTTGTCGCGGAGCTCGTGGTGTGAGCTCCGCTCGGACCCGTAGAAGGCCACGTCGAACGTGAGCGGCACGTCCCCGAGCGAGTCGATCGAGACGAGCGTCCCGTCGTCCATCGTCACCGTGATCGCGGTGTGGTCATTCGCCTCGCCGCCTTCGACGCCCTGCACCGAGACGGGCCGGGCGTCGAGGACGCCGAAGACCGCGTCGAGCATGTGGACGCCGTACTTCTCCCAGTCCCTGAGTACCGCCGCCTGGACGAGCTGCATGTCCCCGTAGCTCCCCGGGACGGCACGTGGGCCGTCGAGCTCGCGGGCGTACCGGAACCCCGAACAGGACATCAGCAGTCCGGACTCCAGATACGGCCGCAGGGTCCCGATATCGTCGGTGTCCATCGCGAGCGGTTTGTCGACGAACACCGGGACGTCGTCCTCCAGGAACGGCATCGCCATCTCGGCGTGGCGCTCGTAGTCCCCCCTGAGGAGGAGGACCGCGTCGACCTCGTCGCGCATCCCCTCCAGATCCCCGACCGCGTTCGGGATGCGGGTCGCGGCGCGGAGCCGCTCGGTCTCCTCGGCGTCCTGCGTCCAGGCGTGGGTCACCGACACGCCGTCGAATCCGAACTCCGAGCGGTCCTTCGTGCGGAGATAGTCGTGGATGACGTCCCAGTCCGAGGCCGCCATCCCCTCGTCGTCGTAACCGTTGACGATGGCCGAGAAGGAGTAGGGGTGGCCGTTGCCCTCGGTGATGCCGACGACGCCGAGGTCGAGCGACTCACCCGCCATCGGCGACACCCCCGGTCCCGCTCCCGCCAGCCGTCGGCCTCCCCCCGTCGGGGCTCGTCGCCGTTCCGTCCCGTTCCTCGAGCACCGCCTCGGCGAGCGCGAAGTCCACCTCCGTGTCGATGTCGACCGACCGTTCGGGGGGCATCACGACCCCGTCGGCGTCCCCGAACAGCAGCGAGACACCCTCGTCGGGCACGGCGTCGACGTCGAACGCGTAGACGCCGCCGTTGAGCTGGTAGGCCTCGGGCAGCGACTGGCGCGGCTGCCAGGGGTCGGCACCGTCGACGAACGGCTCGGGCGGGGCGTCCTCGTCGAGCCGCCAGGTGCGGTGGGGGTTGACCTCCGCCTCGACGAACGTCGCCACGGAGTCGAGATCCGACCCGGCGAGCCGATCGAGACAGCGCTCGACGTCCTGCGGCGCGCGCAGTGGGCACGTCGGTTCGAGCATCGCCACGTACTGCGCCGTCTCGCCCCGTCCGGCGAGCTCCTCGACGGTGTGACGGATCGTCTCGATGACCAGCGAGTCGTCGCGGGCCAGCTCCGGCGGCCGGTCGAGTACGTCCGCGCCGAACTCGCGGGCGACCGATGCGATGCGCTCGTCGTCGGTCGAGACGACGACGCGGTCGACCGCGTCGGTCGCCGCCGCGACGTCTATCGGCCACCCGACGAGCGGCTTGCCGCCGAGACGTCGGACGTTCTTGTCCGGGACGCTCTTGCTACCGCCGCGCGCGGGGACCAGCGCGACGACCCGCTCATCGTCTATCATATCTCCAGTTCAGACGGACCACGTAACTATTTTCCCCACTTCAGATAGCCGTCCACCTCCCCTCCCCCTGTCCGCGATCGAGGGCGTCAGTCGGTCGCCGAGTAAGGACGATACGCGCTCGACAGCAGGAACTCCCATTCCGGTGCCGTGGCGACGTGAATCGCCCTCGTGTAGCCACGGTCGGATGCGTACTCCGGCCGGCCGGACAGGGAACTTATCAGAACCGGGTCCGAAACGCTCGGTCGTGGCTTCGACGACGCTTCCGCACGATCGGGCGGTCACCGACTTCGTCGACGGAGTCGAGGCCGCCCGACTCCCCGGACTTCGACGGCTCGTCCTCTTCGGAAGTGTCGCCCGATCGACGCACACCGACGACTCGGACGTCGACGTGCTCGCAGTCGTCGACGACGGGGCCGACGAGACCGCCGTCGAGGAACGACTCCGCGACATCGCGTACGGCGTCATGCTCGAGCACGGGCCCGCGTTCAGTATCCACGGTGTCACGGAATCGGCGCTCGAGCGTCGATCCGATCACCCCTTCTTCAGGCGGGCGCTCTCCGACGGAAGACGGATATATGATTGACGAGCGGTACGTGGAGGAGGAACTGGCGAAGGCACAGCAGGCGCTGAACGATGCCGAGCAGCTCGCCTCCGGTGGGAGCGACGAGGGGGTGGTCAACCGGCTCTACTACGCGGCCTTCCACGCGGCACAGGCTGCCCTGTACGACCGGGGGATCGAACCGTCTTCACACGTCGCGATCCGGACCGGTTCGGTGAAGCGCTCGTGCTCGACGGATCCGTGGACCGGAGTCAGGGTCGGCTCCTCACGACGCTCGCGGATCTCCGTCAGCAGGCCGACTACGGGTACGAACCGATCGACGCCGACGTCGCCACGTTACTCGATCGGACCCGATCGTTCGTCGAATCGATGGCCGCTCTCGTCGATTCGGAGCCCGGGGAGTAGAGTGAGGGCCCCGGAGCGGGGGACGTTCGACGGGCCACCGTTGTAGACTCAGCGAGTATACGTCCTCTGGATCCGGCTCGAACGCCCGTGACGACCCGGGTCGTGCTGCGGGAAGGTCCCGTCTCAGGTGGCCGTCAACCCCCCGTCGACGACGAGGTTCTGCCCGGTCACGTAGGCGGCCGCGTCGGAGGCGAGGTACGCGACGGCACCCGCCACGTCGCCGGGGTCGGCCATCCGGCCCAGCAGGGTCCGTGCCTCGTACCGCTCGACGAACGGCTCGGGCTGGTCGTCGAAGACCCCGCCGGGACTCACGACGTTCGCGCGGACCCCCTCGTGCCCGAGGTAGGAGGCGAGGTAGCGCGTGAAGTTGATGATCCCGCCCTTGATCGCGGCGTACTCGACCGGGCTGGTCATGTCGAGCCCCTCGTAGACCGAGAAGTCGGGGGCACAGGTCCCGTAGATCGACCCCAGGTTGACGATGCTCCCTCCGTCGTCCTGATCGGCCATCAGGAACCCCGCCGCGCGGGAGGTGAGGTAGTACCCGCCCAGGTGGGCGAGGACGTTCTCGCGCCAGTCGTCGTAGGTCACCTCCTCGAACGGGCGGCCGTAGGCCTCGTTCCGCGGGTAGGCGCAGTTCACGAGCACGTCGAGGCGCTCGTAGTCACTCGTGACCGCCTCGAACAGCGCCGCCACCGACTCCTCCTCGGTGACGTCGGCCCGGTAGAAGGTCGCGCCGGAGCCGAGCCGGTCGGCGGCCTCGCGTCCGTAGCTCTCGTCGGGTTCCACGAGCGCGACGTGTGCGCCCTGCTCTACGAGCGCCTCACAGACGGCCTCGCCGATCAGCCCCGCACCGCCGGTGACCAGCGCGACGCGGTCGTCGAGTTCGAACATGGGGATCGGTCGGCCGGCCGGCAGGTAAACCCCCCGTCGGGGTCGGCGCTGCCTGATTCAAGGAGAGAGTCCCGCCCTTCAGGGCGGGCGTGAATCCGACCACTTCCGCCCCGAGCCACGCGATTATACCATCCGGGGTCGTCTCTCCGATAACTCAACGCGGAAAACTGGAGGTGGGTTGGCGTTCCTCCCGTCGGCGTGGTCGATAACACACCTTCGACCGGACTCACGTCCACCGACGCATCCGCCGAAAGGCGGGCATCAACAACGCGAGCCTCCCGCGCTTGAACCTGCCCACCGTGGCTCGACGGGCAGGCAGGTCGATGGCACGACCC
This sequence comes from Salinirubellus litoreus, assembly GCF_037335815.1. Lineage (NCBI taxonomy): Archaea > Methanobacteriati > Methanobacteriota > Halobacteria > Halobacteriales > Natronomonadaceae > Salinirubellus > Salinirubellus litoreus. Next base: position 4,171,768 of record NZ_CP147841.1, read on the forward strand.
GTGCCCGGATGCAGAGAAATCGGCGTCCGGGGGCATTCCCCAACTCCCTCGTGGACGGCGGGGATGCACGGTGCAAGGAGATACCGCGTCCCTCGGGACGCGCAACACGCCACATCCCTCGCGGGACTCACGTACAGCGCACGAACCGAGACACCCCACACAAGCCGGTGGATTTGCCCCCGTCGGACGGACTGGAGTCCCACGCACCGTTTTGCAGGGTGCGCTGGCCAGCCCGACCCCGAGCGCGGATGGGGAACCCTCGCCGTTTACGGCGAGGAGGATGTCATACTTCCTGTTCGACCGCCGACTTCGACTCCGAGGCCGACTCCGACTCCGGTAGCCCCTCGCGGCTCGCGCCGTGCGGGAACTCGGTGCAGTCGAACCGGGGGAGGCGGAGCGGTCGGTCGCTGAACTCCTCGGCCGTCGCCGCGCGGGCCACGGTCGTGAACGCGACGTCGAACCCCTCCTGGTCGACGATCCGGACCGTCTCCTCGGAGAACGTCCCCTCGGTCCCGTAGGGGTAGGCGAACGCCCGGACGGGTTCGTCGATTACCGACTCGAGGAACTCCTTCGAGTCGACGATCTCGGCGCGCTGTTCGGCGTACGGGAGCCGCGGGAGGATCCGGTGGCTGATCGAGTGTGCCCCGACGGTCATCCCCGCGTCGTGGAGGTCGGCCACCTGGTCGACCGTGAGGTAGTACTCCTCGACGTCCACCCCGACGTCGGCGTCCGGGAAGGCCGCCTCGAGCCGGTCGAGGACGTCGTCCAGCGCCGCGTAGGAGACCTCCTGGTTCAGTATCCGCTTGAACGTCCGGACCTGCTCGGGCGTCTCGCGACCGGCGTACATGTCCTCGCTCTCCTCCGCGTCGGCATCGAGTACGCCCTCCTCCCGAAGGAGCGAGACGAGCGTCTCGACGAGTCGGTCTCCGGGGACGGCCCCGGCGAGCGTGTGGATGCGGTGGACCGGGAGCGGTCGCCCGTCGACGAGTGGTGCGGTCGGGATGAAGAAGATGCCCCACAGCCCCCGCTTTTCGAGCTCGGGGAGCACCCACCGGTGGTGATCGGCCACCCCGTCGTCGAACGTCAGTACGGCGGCGTCCTCGGGCGGTTCCCTCCCCTCCCGCACGAACTCGAAGAACCGCTCCCTGGAGACGAGGTCGTACTCCTCCTGCAGGTGGTCCAGCTGCCGGCGGAACGACTCCAGCGGCAGGTGGTAGTAACCGTACGGCGGTGACTCCATCCCCGGTCGAACGTAGTGGTACATCAGCGTGTTCATGTGTCCCCCATCGTCGTGCCGAGACCGAGCGTCGCGGCGTTCGTCGCTAGTAGGGCCCCCACCTGATTCAGATCGTCGGTAGTACGCCCCCTAAACACGGCTCGGTTCCTGTCCGATACAACCGTGTCGTTTTTAAATAAGCTTGCGGCCGATTATGTAATTTCGGATGAATTAACGGGCCATTTCGAATGATAGATGGTGCTCTTTTCCGGAGGTCGAGCGTCGGTCGCCACCCCGTCTCGGAGTGCCCGTCGGCGTCCGGGTCGGCAGTCAGAACACCCTGTCGGGGTCGCCGTGTTCCAGCATCGAGAGGTGGACCGCTCGATACCCGTCGGCGTCGGCGGACTCGATCACGTGGGTCCGTGGCTCGCCGTCGGTCACGCCGTCCGTGTCGACTGCCGAATAGCCCCGGGTCAGCCCCTCGCGCTCGTCGACGTCGACGTGGTAGGTCCCGACCGATTCGCGGAGTTCGGGGTAGGCACACAGCGCGGCGGCCAGCGAGTCCGGCTGCGTCGTCCCGTCGATGCCCTGCTGGTCGCCGGTGAACTCCCGGACCGACGCCGTGATCTCCTCGAAGAACCCCGCGAGCTCGGTGTCGATCCCCGCCACGCGATCCAGTACGTCGGGCCCGAAGACGCCGTCGCGGACGCAGATCCCCCAGTCGACGAGGTGGACCTCGAACTCGCGGAGGACCCGCTTTGCGGCGTCGGGGTCGACCCAGAAGTTGTACTCCGCGGCGGGGGTGACGTTGCCGCCCCACTCGACCGCACCGCCCATCACCCACACCTCCTCGAGCAGGTCGGGGAGGTCCGGTTCGCGGGCGAGCGCGAGCGCCACGTTCGTCAGCGGCCCGATACAGAGCAGCGAGAGTTCGCCGGGCGCGTCGCGGGCGTGCTCGACGATCGTGTCGGGCGCGAACCCCGGCTCGGAGCCGATACCGGTGTCGGGGAAGAGTTCGCCGCCGAGCCCGCCCTCGCCGTGGACGTACTCGGCGTGTTCGTGGGACTTGAGGAGCGGGTCGCGCGCGCCCTCGTACACGGGAACGTCCTCGCGGTCGATCAGCGAGAGCGTGTACTTGGCGTTCTCGACCTCGTAGTCGAAGGGGACGTTGCCGGCGACGACCGTCAGCGCCTCGACGGCGAGACGGTCGGTCAGACACGCGAGGAGGATCGCCTGCGTGTCGTCGCCGGCGGTGTCCGTGTCGACGATGATCCGCCGCGGATCGGTGTCGGTACCGGTGTCGCTCATACCCCAGGGGACGGGGCGCGGGGGAAAGCCGTTGTGCTCGCCACGGACGGGCTCGCGGGGTCGGGGCCGCGTCGAAGGGTTCAACTGTCGGGTGCGCGAGCGCACGGCCGATGGGAACGGTCGCCAGTTTCGGCAGCGTCAACGTCGACCGCGTCGCCTACGTCGATGCGGACGAGGCCGCCGACCTCGAAGCGCGGTACGACTGGTTCCCGGCACGCGGCGAGACCCGATCCGTGGAATCGGTCCCCGAGGCGGTCGACCGGCTGGTCGACGAGACGTTCCTCGGCGGGAAGGGGGCGAACCAGGCCGTCGCGGCCGCGCGGGCCGACGCGACGTCGGGCCTCTACGGGAAGGTCGGCACGGATCACGGGTCGTTCGACGTCCTGTCCTCGCTCGCGGGGTTCGGCGTCGACGTCTCGTCCGTCGAGGTGGCCGAGGCACCGACCGGAACGGCGTACGTCTTCGTGATACCCGGTGGGGAGAACCACATCGCCATCGTCGGCGGGGCGAACGCCGCGGTCGACCCGGCGTACGCCCACGCGCACGCCGAGACGCTCCGCGGGGCCGACTGCCTCCTCGTCCAGAACGAACTCCCGGGGCCGGCCATCGACGCCCTGTTCACGGCCCTCGACGGCCAGCACGACCGGCCGACGGTGATCTTCGACCCCGCCCCGGCGGCGGGAGCGGCCGACCTGCTCGGTCACGCCTGCGTCGATTTCGCGCTCCCGAACGAGGCCGAGGCGGCCGCCCTCGGAGACGCGCTCGACCGGTTCGAGGGTACCGTGGTCTACAAGCACGGTCCCGAACCGGTAGTCGTCGATCCCGCCGAGGGCGAGCGGTTCACCGTCGAACCACCGGCGGTCGACGCCGTCGACACGACCGGTGCCGGCGACGTGTTCGCGGGCTACCTCGCGGCCGAACTCTCCCGTGACGTGGCGCTCCGCGAGGCGGTCGAGTGCGCCTGCGTCGCCGGGACGCTCTCCGTCGAAGTCGAAGGCGTCCAGCGGGCGACACCGATGCTCGAACGGGTCCGGGCGTACCGGCGAGAGATCGGGAGCTGAGGAACGGGGTCGGCGCTACTCGCTCTTCCCGTAGAGCATCCGCCGGAGGACGTAGTGCAGGATACCCCCGTGCTCGACGTACCTGACTGCCGCCGGAGTTCCGACCTGCGCGGTGACGGGGAACTCGACTGTCGAGCCGTCGTCGCGCTCGGCCACTACTTCGAGTTCCTCCTCCACCCCGAGCCCGTCGTCGAGCCCGTGGATCTCGAACCGTTCGGAGCCGTCGAGCCCGAGCGACTCCCAGCCGTCGCCCGACTGGAACTGCAAGGGGAGCACGCCCATCCCCACCAGGTTGTCCCGATAGATGCGCTCGTAGCTCTCGGCGATGGTCGCCCGCACGCCGAGGAGATCGGTCCCCTTCGCCGCCCAGTCCCGCGATGAGCCGGTGCCGAACTCCTTTCCGGCCATCACCACCAGCGGCGTGCCATCCTCCCGGTAGCGCCCGCTCGCCTCGAACACCGTCGTTTCCTCGCCCGTCGGGTGGTGGATCGTGTAGCCGCCCTCGACGTCGTCGAGCATCTCGTTCTCGATGCGGACGTTCGCGAACGTCCCGCGCATCATCACCTCGTGGTTGCCCCGGCGCGAGCCGTAGGTGTTGAACTCGTGGGGCTCGACGCCGCGTTCGAGGAGCCACTCGCCGGCGGGCTGTTCGGCGGAGAACGGTCCCGCGGGGCTGATGTGGTCGGTCGTGACCGTATCCCCCAGTAACATCAGACACCGCGCGTCCTCCACGTCGGCAACGCCCGGTTTCTCCTCGGGGAAGTCGAGGAAGAACGGCGGCTCGCGGATGTACGTCGACTCCTCGTCCCACTCGTAGACGTCGCCTGTGGGTGCTTCGAGGGCCTCCCAGCGCTCGTCGCCCTCGAAGACGCTCGCGTACTTCTCCTCGAACATCGCGGGCGAGACGCTGTCGTGGATGGTCTGACGGACCTCCTCGGTCCCCGGCCAGAGGTCGGCGAGGTAGACCGGTTCACCCGCCTCGTCGGTCCCCAGGGGCTCGTTCTCCAGGTCGATGTCCATCCGCCCGGCGAGCCCGTAGGCGACGACCAGCGGCGGGCTGGCGAGGTAGTTCGCGCGGATCTTCGGGTGGATGCGCGCCTCGAAGTTCCGGTTCCCACTGAGGACGCTCGTCGTCCAGAGGCCGTGCTCGTCGATGGCCCGCTCGACCGGCTCGGGGAGCGGGCCGGCGTTGCCGATACAGGTCGTACAGCCGTAGCCGACGACGTCGTACCCCAGGTCCTCCAGGTAGGGCAACAGCCCGGACTCCCGGAGGTACTCGGTGACGACCCGACTGCCCGGCGCGAGGCTCGTCTTGACGTACGGGGGGACCTCCAGCCCCCGCTCGACGGCCCGTTTCGCCAGGATGCCCGCGGCGATCATCACCGACGGGTTCGACGTGTTCGTACAGGAGGTGATCGCCGAGACGACGACGCTCCCGTGGCCGATCTCGGTAGTCGTGTCGTCGTCGAGCCGGACCGTCACCTGCTTCGAGAGTTCGCCGGCCTCCTCGCCGCCGATCTCCGGCGTCTCGAGCTCGTAGTCGGGGTCGCTCTCGCCGAGCCAGCGAGTGATGGCCTCCTCGCTCACGTCGTCGAGCAGGTGCTCGAACTCGCCGTGGACGAGTCGGCGGAAGTGGGTCCGCATGTCACGCATCGGGACGCGGTCCTGCGGGCGTTTGGGGCCAGCGAGGCTCGGTTCGACGGTCGAGAGGTCCATCTCCACCACCTCGGTGTACTCGGGCTCCTGCTCGCCGAACAGCCCCTGCGCGTCGAGGTACTCGCGGACGAGTTCGACGTGCTCGGGTTCGCGGCCAGTGAGTTCGAGGTAGTCCAGGGTGGCCTCGTCGACCGGGAAGACGCTGATCGTGGAGCCCTGCTCGGGGGCCATGTTCGAGAGGGTCGCCCGATCGGGGACCGACAGGGTGGCGACGCCGGGGCCGAAGAACTCGACGAAGCGGTCGACGACGCCCACCTCTCGGAGCTTCTCGGTGACGTGGAGCACGAGGTCGGTCGCCGTCGCGCCCTCGGGGAGTTCGCCCTCGAGACGGACGCCGACGACCTCGGGGAGCTTCATCGTGACGGGCTGGCCGAGCATCGCGGCCTCGGCCTCGATGCCGCCGACGCCCCAGCCGACCACGCCGATGCCGCCGATCATCGGCGTGTGGCTGTCGGTCCCCACGAGGGTATCGGGGTAGAGCCAGTTCTCGCCGTCCTCCTCGCGAGCGTGGACCACCCGACCGAGGTGTTCGAGGTTGACCTGGTGGACGATTCCGGTACCCGGTGGAACGACGCTGAAGTCCTCGAACGCCCCCTGCGCCCACTTGAGCGCACGGTATCGTTCCCCGTTGCGCTCGTACTCCAGCTCGACGTTCTTCTCGTAGGCGTCGGGCGAGCCGAAGAAGTCGACCTGGACGCTGTGATCGATCACGAGGTCGATCGGTACCTCCGGCTCGACGAGCTTCGGATCACGACCCTTCCGGGCGGCCGCCGACCGGAGCGCCGCAAGGTCCACCACCGCCGGAACGCCGGTGAGGTCCTGGAGCACCACGCGCGAGGGCTGGAACGGGAGCTCCACGTCGGGGACGTCCGGTGCCCACGAGGCGACGTTGCGGACGTCCTCGGCGGTCACCTCGTCGCCGTCGACGTTTCTGAGCACGGATTCGAGGAGCACCCGGATGCTCACGGGGAGCCGGTCCAGTTCACAGAGGCCCTGCTCTTCCAGGACCGTGAGGTCCGCCATCCGGTAGGACTCGCCGCCGATCTCGATGTCGCGGAGGGCATCGAAGGGGTCTGAAGCGGGCATATCGGTCGTCGTAGGCTCCGAGGGGTAATGAAAGGACGACCCGTTCCCGGTCCGGGAGAACGAGCCGTGGTCGTATCGCCCCATCGACCGTACCCCGTCGGCGGTCGGCCACGGGCTCGGTTACGACACCGCGAGTCGACGCCTGCCAACAACGATTAGCCGCTCCGGACACAAGCCGCGTCGATGCGACCACCGAGCGGGTGCCGACGACGGGCGTTCCTCGCGAGCGCCTGTGCGGCGGCCGCGGGGGTGAGCGGCTGTATCGGCCGATCGGGGGACTCCGACGGGAACGAGTCAACCCCGGGGACGGCCGTCGACGGTACCCCGAGGGCGACTGAAACCGCCGCCACTCCGCGAGCGACCGACACCCCACCGGGGACGACCGGCTCCGGGCCGACACCTCAGTCGACCGACGCGTTCGTCTCCGGCGAGGGCGGCTACGAGACGTACCGGATCCCGGCACTGGTACGGACCGAGGCCGGGACCCTCCTGGCGTTCTGCGAGGCGCGCCAGGGCGGCGACCGCGGTCCGACCGACACCGTGATCAAGCGGTCGACCGACGGGGGACGGACCTGGGGCGACCAGCGGGTCGTTTACTCGGAGGGGGACCTGACCGTCGGGAACCCGACGCCGGTCGTCGATCGGTCGACGGGGACGGTCCACCTCCCGCTCGTCAGGGAGTACCGGGACGTCCTGATGACCCGGAGCACCGACGACGGACGGACGTGGTCGGAGCCGACGGAGATCACCGGGTCGGTGAAGCGCGACGACTGGGGGTACTACGCGACCGGGCCCGGTATCGGTATCCAGCTGGAACGCGGGGAGCACGCCGGCCGCCTGTTGATCCCGGCGACCCACTGGACGAACCTCTGGGAGCGGGGCGAGGAGCTCCCGGACGACAACCTCCGGTACGACCACGCGTTCTACAGCGACGACGGGGGCGAGACCTGGCAACTGGGCGGGACGGTCGGCCCGCACGTCGACGAGCCGCAGGCGGTCGAACTCCCCGACGGCCGCGTGGCGTTCAACATGCGTAACTACCGGGAATCCAGCGACGGTCGCGCCGTCGCGACGAGCGACGACGGCGGGGACTCCTGGTCGGAGATCGGGTTCGACGAGGCACTGGTGACCCCGAGATGTCAGGCGAGTATACTCAGGTACTCCTGGCCCGAGAGCGGGCGGAGTCGGGTCCTCTTCGCCAACCCGGCACACGAGGAGAACCGGGTGGACCTGACGGTACGGCTCAGCTACGACGAGGGCGAGTCCTGGAGCCACTCGAAGCGCCTCCACGACGGCCCGTCGGCGTACTCCTGTCTGAGCGTCCTCCCCGACGGGTCGGTCGGCTGTCTCTTCGAGCGCGGCTCGGCGGGGACCGATCCCTACCGGCGGCTCGCGTTTCACCGTTTCACGATCGAGTGGCTCACCGACGGTGCCGACGCGCCGAGGTGAGACCCGACACCGCCCCCGGAGCCCGCGACTTCCCGTCGCCGTGGAGCGGGGCTCGGGCGTACACCTCCTCGCGGAGTTCGTACCCCTCGCTCTCGCCGCAGTCGAGCGCCCGCGGGACGTCGCGGGACCCCGAGTAGCCGTCGAACCACCGGCGGACGCGTTCGAGCCGGTCGACGACGTGCCGGGGGTCGTCCGACCGCGCGAGCTCGTGACCCTCACAGGGGTACCTGACGAGCCGCGCGTCCGCTATAGTAGCGTTTGGAACCGATAACACACGCCGGACGGGGACGGTCCCCCCGTCCGTGAGTAAAGACTTCCAAACGCGACTATAGCTTTCGGAGGGAGGGGTAGAGCATCCCGGCGTCGTTGGGCGGGACGCGGTAGTCGTTCTCGGTACGGGTGGACGGTCGGGTCGCCTCGCGCCGGCGGTGCCCCTGAGTCACGACCGCCAATGGGCGAACGGGAGGGGAGTCCGCCCGGTGGGTCCGTGTCGGGGGGTGGCGCGTCGCCTCCGCCGAGCGCTCACTCGTCGATATCGGTCACGTCTATCCGGACGGGTTCGTCGGAGGCGGTCGGATCGGTTCGGACGTCCACCTCCCGGTCTCCGAGCGTCATCCGGAGCGAGACGGAGACCCCCTCCTCTCTCGCGATGGCCTCCGTGAACAGGTCGTCGATCGCCTCGACGTCGAGGTAGTCGGGAAGCGGGTCGTCCTCGACGACCGGCCGGGAGGCTTCGTCGATGGCGATGGCCTCACAGACGGCCACGCTGAGCGGGACGTTCTCCTCGTTCAGGTAGTGACACCGATGTGCGATACGGTCTCCCATCTGATGCCGGTGGCTACCGGTCCTACACTGAAAGCCACGTTCCATGACAGTGCAAGACCCGGGGGCCGCTCGGCGGTGGAGCGACACGGGGTCGCCGGCGAACGGAGCGGCTCGCCGGGCGGACGAGCGACGGAAAAACGTTTACCGTGCCCGCGGCGTAGCGACGCCAAATGGTACTCGATGATCTGGGCAGTTCGCTCAGGGGCTCGCTCGACAAGCTCCGGGGGAAGTCCCGACTGAGCGAGGAGGACGTCGACGAGATCGTCAAGGAGATCCAGCGGTCGCTGCTCCAGGCCGACGTCGACGTCTCGCTCGTGATGGACCTCTCGGACTCCATCAGACAGCGGGCCCTGGAGGAGGAGCCGCCCGGGGGCACGTCCGCGCGCGACCACGTCCTGCGCATCGTCTACGAGGAGCTGGTCGCGCTCGTCGGCGAATCGACCGACCTGCCCCTCGAGGAGCAGACCATCCTGCTCGCCGGGCTCCAGGGGTCGGGGAAGACGACGACGGCGGCGAAGATGGCGTGGTGGTTCTCGAAGAAGGGGCTCCGGCCCGCCGTGATCCAGACCGACACGTTCCGGCCGGGCGCGTACGATCAGGCCCGACAGATGGCAGAGCGCGCGGAGGTCGACTTCTACGGCGATCCCGACGAGGAGGACCCCGTCGAGATCGCCCGGAAGGGGCTAGCGGAGACCGCGGACGCCGACATTCGGATCGTCGACACCTCCGGTCGCTCCGGGCTGAACGAGGCGCTCATCGAGGAGCTCGAAGCCATCGAGGAGTACGTCGACCCCGACCGGAACCTGCTGGTGCTCGACGCGGCCATCGGGCAGGGGGCGAAGGATCAGGCGAAGGCGTTCGGCGACGCCGTGGGCATCGACGGCGTGGTCATCACGAAGCTCGACGGGACGGCGAAGGGTGGCGGCGCGCTCGCCGCGGTCGACCAGACCGACTCCACCATCGCCTTCCTCGGGACCGGCGAGGAGGTACAGGACATAGAGCGGTTCGAGCCCAGCGGGTTCATCTCCCGGCTGCTCGGGATGGGCGACCTGAAACAGCTCGCCGAGCGGGTCGAGCGGGCGATGGCCGAGACCGGGGACGAGGACGAGGACTGGGACCCCGAGGAGATGCTCCAGGGGGAGTTCACCCTGAAGGACATGCGCAAGCAGATGAACGCGATGAACAAGATGGGGCCGCTGAGCCAGGTGATGGACATGATCCCCGGGCTCGGTGGGAACCTGATGGACCAGCTCCCCGACGACGCGATGGACGTCACCCAGGAGCGGATGGGGTCGTTCGAGGTGATCATGGACTCGATGACCGACGAGGAGATGGAGAACCCCCGGTCGGTCGGCAAGTCGCGCATCGAGCGGATCGCGCGGGGCTCCGGTCGGCCCGAGGAGGACGTCCGCGAACTGCTCGAACAGCACCGGATGATGGCCCGGATGATGAAGCAGTTCCAGGGGATGGGCGATTCGGATATGGAGCGGATGATGAAGCAGATGCAGAAGGGCGGCGGCGGTGGCGGCATGGGCGGAATGGGTGGCATGGGCGGTGGCGGCGGCGGTCCGTTCGGGTAGGGGTTCGCCGTCCAGCCCGTTCGTTTCTCTCGCTCGGGTGCTCAGCCAGTCGTCCGGTACCGGGAGACCGCCCGGGCGACCTCCTCCCTTCGACCGAGGAGCGTCAGCCGGTCCCCTCGCTGGATGCGGAAGTCGGCGTCCGGGACGAAGGTCTCGCCGGCGCGGGTCACCGCTACGAGGAAGATCCGCCGCGGCAGTTCGGTCTGCAGGTCGCGGACGGTCCGTCCGACGAGCGCGGAGGTCGCCTCGACCTCCTGGACGTCCCCCTCGCGCATGACCGCGAGCAGCCACGTCGGGAGCGACTGGTCGACGAGGCTGTCGATCGCCCAGAGGTCGGTCTGGGATCGTGAGAGCGTGCGGACGCCGAGGTCCTCGAACGCCTCCCGGTTCTTCCGGTCGCTCACCCGGGCGACGACCGTCTCGACGTCGAACTCCTCCCGGACGAGACGGGCGATCCGGAGGTTCGTCTCGTCGTCGTCCGCGGCCGCGACGAGGCGTTTGGCTCGTCCCACGCCCGCCGTCCGGAGCACGTCCGGGTCAGTCCCGTCCCCCTGGTGGACGCTGAACCCGGCGTCCCGTGCGGCTTCGAGGCTCTCGGGGTCCGACTCGACGAGTTCGACGTGGTCGCCCTGTTCGGCGTAGCGCTCGGCGAGCGCGAGGCCCAGTTTCCCGCCCCCGACGATGATCACGCGCCGCAGGCTCACGCCGAGGAGATCGGCGATGTGGCGGGCGGGACCGGCCTCCGCGACGACGGTCACGAGGATGACGAGGAAGACCGTTCCGGCCAGGAGTGTCGCCGCCTCCGGGTCGGTCTGCTGGATCTCGAGGGCGAACAGCGTCGCGACGCTCGCGGGGACGATGCCGCGGGGGGCGACGAGGCTCATGAACACCCGCTCGCGGCGCGAGATCGGCTCGCCGGCGGTCGAGAGGGCCACCGCGAGCGGCCGGACGACGAACATGACAAGGGCGACGACGAGGACGCCGCGGAGGCCGAGCGCCCGGAGGTCGCCGAAGTCGATGAGCGACGCGAGGACGATGAACACGAACGACAGGACGAGGAGCGTGACGTCGTCCTTGAACTCCTCGATCGACCCCTCGTAGGGGAGATCGGCGTTCCCGAGCAGGAGCCCCGCGGTCGCGGCGGCGGCGATGCCGGCCTCGCCGGTGATGAGTTCCGCGCTGCCGTGGGCGACGACGGCGCTCGCGAGGACGAGCAGCCGGGCGTGCTGGGGGGCGTCCCGGGTGGCGTGTTCGGGGTAGCGAAACAGCGCCCAGAGGGCCGCGGCGACGGCCGCCCCGATCAGGACGCCGATCACGAGACGGCTGAGGAACGCGTCGGCGAACGCGAGGGGGTCCGCCCGTTCGAGCGTCACGGCCTCGAACACCGCGACGGCCAGGATGGCCGCCGTGACGTCGTTGACGATCCCCTCGGTCTCCAGGGCGGTCGCGACGCGGTCGCGGACGTGGACAACCGAGAGGATCGGCGTGACGACCGTCGGCCCGGTCGCGACGAGGAGCGCCCCGACCAGCAGCGCGATCCCCCAGGAGGCGTCGAGGACGAACCTGACCGCGAGCGCCGTCCCGAGCAGCGCCGTGATCGCCCCGACGGTGACCAGCCGGATCGCCGTGGACGGCGTTTGACGGATCCTCTCGACGTCGAGGGTGAAGGCACCCTCGAAGACGATGATCGCGACCGACAGTCCGACGATCGTGGTCAGCGCGTCGCCGAACGAGTCGTGGGCGACGAGGTCGATCCCCGCGGGACCCACCGCGACGCCGGCCAGGACGAGGAACAGCGCGCTCGGGACGCGGAACCGGTCGGCGACGACCTGCGCCCCGACGCCGAGCGCGACGATCGCCGTGACGAGCGCTAGCAGTCCCGAACTCGCGCTCATGAGGTCTCGTCCGGGGGCCGTTCACGGGCCGGGGTGTGTACGCCCATCCGGTAGTTCCCGATCCCCCGCTCGACACATAAATAGGTTGCAGGGAAGGGCCTGGTCCGGGTCCCGGAGCGGGGTTCGGGTCACCCCGTCGGGTTTTTTGAGGCTTCCCGGCCGACTCCGGGGCATGTCCACCCGCGAGGTCGCCGTCGGAGCCTACCGCGAGGCCCTGCCGGTGCTCTCGGTCAGCGCCGCCGGCGGGCTCTTCGCGGGCGTGGTCCTCGGGGGGATGGAGGCCGAGTTACGGGCGATCCCCGGCCTCCTGCTGGTGGTGCCGGCGCTGCTCGCCATCCGCGGGAACGTCTACGGCTCGCTCGGCGCGCGGCTGGCGAGCGCGCTCCACCAGGGGCTGGTCGAACCCCGGGTCTCGCTCGGCGACCGGCGTGTCCGGGCGGCCGTCGCGGCGGCGATCTCGAACGGGCTGGCGATGAGCCTCTTCGCCGCCATCGTGGGCTCCTTCCTGGTGTTGCTCCAGGGCCGGGCGGTCTCGCCGCTGGCACTGATCGGCGTGGCGCTGATCGCGGGGCTCATCTCCGGCGTCGTGCTGACCACCGCGGTCGTCACGGTGGTGTTCGTCGGCTACCGGCGCGGGCTCGACCCGGACGCGCTCGCCGGCCCGGTCGTGACGACGACGGGCGACGTGGTCGGCCTCGCGACCATGCTGTTCGCCGCCCGGACGGTCATCGCCCTGGGGCTCGCCGGAGGAGGAGGAGGGGCCTGACGTAATGTACCCACGACTGAAGTCGTGGGCGTTCCCCCGCGAGGGGTTTCGACCCACAACTCGGCATCTCGCGGGCGGGTTGCACGACGACGGGGAGGTCACGCGGAGGGGGTTCCTGCGCGGGTTTCCACCCGGTGGTCGCCGTCCGAAGCCGTCTCACACCGCGTTAATTGCCGGTGGTCTCGAACGCGGTCGTTTCACGACCGGTTTGAACCGCGTCGGAGTGACGACGGCATCGACCCCGGCGTTCGGCACATCGCCGGGACGGTCTGTCCGGGGCCACATTACACTGGCCCGTGCCGATGAACACGTTTGGCCCATCGGCACTACCGAACCATCCGGAATAATGTCACTAAATATTATCGAAACCAGTCCGACGCATCGAACGCCGTCTGTCGAGTCCCGTGTCGGGTTCCTCCCACGACTAACGTCGTGGGCTTCCACCTTGAGGTTCCTGTGAGCGCCGGGCCGGAGGGGTGGACGGTCCGGCGGATCAGCCGGTCGATGCTCCCCTTGCTGGCGGTGCTCACGCTGGTCGAACTCGGGAGCGGGCTCGTCCTCGATACGCTCCGGGAGACGCTGTTCGAGTTCCCCTCCCTGCTGGTTCTCGTCCCGGTGACCATCGGGATGGGTGGGAACCTCGGGAGCATCCTGGCCGCCCGGCTCTCGACGGCCTTCCACCTCGGCCTGCTGTCGTTCTCGCCGGACGACGAGCGGCTCGCGGGCAACACGCTGGCGACGGTGGGGCTCGCGCTCACCATCTTCCCCGCCGTCGGGACGAGCGCGTGGGTCCTCCAGCGGCTGTTCGGCGCGACCGAACTCGGGCTCGGGGCGGTGCTCGCGGTGGCGACCCTCTCGGGGCTCGCGCTGGCGCTCATCGCCGTCGTCGTGACCCTCGGGGCCACGTACGCGGCCTACCGGCTCGGCCTCGACCCCGACGAGGTGGTCATCCCGGTGGTCACGAACACCTGCGACGTGCTCGGCGTGGTCGTCCTGTTCGGGGTCGTCCGCGTACTCCTCTGATCGAGCGCGAACGCGTCGGTGGGGTTCGCGTCGAGCCGCCGACACCCCGGGATGTCGGCACGTCACCGTGTGACGGGACGCGTCTCGACGGAAAGAAGTTATATCCCGGAACCCCGAGAAGGAGGCATGACAGACGGAGCGGCCGGGACGCGGGCCGCCATCATGGAGGCCACGTTCGCGGCCCTCTCGAAGCACGGGTACGCCGACCTGACCATCCAGACCATCGCCGACGAGTTCGAGAAGTCGAAGTCGCTGCTCTACTACCACTACGAGACCAAGGACGACCTGCTCGGGGACTTCCTCGAGTTCATCCTCGACGCGTTCGAGGCGGAGGTCGACGCCGACGAGGGAGCCGGCCCGGAGGACCGCCTGTGGACCGTGGTCGAACTGCTGCTCCCGCCGGACATCGCGGAGGACGAGGAGGCACGGGAGTTCCGGACCGCCATCTTCGAACTCCGGATGCAGGCACCGTACGACGAGCGGTACGCCGAGCGGTTCGCGGCGACCGACGAGCGCATGATCGCTGCCGTCGAGACGATACTCGCCGACGGGGTCGAGGAGGGCGTGTTCGACGTCGACCCGGAGGCCGACGCCGAACTGCTCCTCGACACGGTGATGGGGGTAACGCTCCGGACCGTGACGGCCGGGACGGACGACCGGAACCCGCTCGCCCCGGTCGAAGCGCTCGTCGAACGGTTCCGGGCCTGAGCCGACGGGGACGGATCTACCCCAGTTCGACCCGCCCGCTGGTGGCGCTCCGGAGCCGGTCGCGGAACGCCTCGACCTCCGCGACCGGGACGCGGGCCTCGAACGTCACGCGGGCCTCGTAGGCCGCCTCGAAGTCGGTGGCGACGGACTCGACGATCCCCCGGACGGTCCCGGAGTCGTCGTAGTCCACCACCACGCGAACCGTCTCGTGTGGGACCGCCTCGCGGGTCCCGGCGTCGTCGATCGCCTCCTTCGCCGCCCGACCGTAGGCGCGGACCAGCCCGCCGACGCCGAGGTTCGTCCCGCCGTAGTAGCGCGTGACGACCACGGCGACGTTCTCGAGGGCCTCCCCCGAGAGCACGTTGAGGATCGGCTTGCCCGCGCTCCCGGAGGGCTCGCCGTCGTCGCTCGCGTACTCGCGGAACGGGTCGGCGCGGACGCGGTAGGCGGGGACGTTGTGCGTCGCGTCCGGGTAGGACTCCCCGACCTCGTCGACGAACGCCTCCGCCTCCTCGACGGAGTCGACGGGGGCGGCGTGGCCGACGAACTCCGAACCCTTCACGGTGAACTCGGCTCGACCGCGACCGGCGAGGGTGAGGAAGGGCTCAGTATCGGATGTCGGGTCCGGATCGGAGTCGCCCTCGCCGGTCATTTCACAGTAGTTCAAGCAGGAAGCCCACGGCTTTAGTCATGGGGGGAATGCGACATGGCACTTTGTCGTTGATGGCCGATGGCCTTCCAACTCGCGGATGTTTAAGTAACTTGCCGTTTGTTGTGAATCGTCGTGGAGTACCGTCGCACCGCCGTCATCAAACTCGACATACCTTTGGACGCGGAATCAGCACTCCGAGAGACCGTCGAGCAGTTCAAACACTGCGCCAACCGCGCAAGCGACTGGTGCTGGCACGGCGACGGCGGGTACCACGTTACCTCGAAAGCAAAAGCTGAGCGAGCGTTGTACGACCCACTCCGAGACGAAACCGACCTGACCGCGAACCTCGTGCAAAAGGGGATTCGCCGGGCGGTCGAAGCCGTCAAGAGTGGTGTGGAGCGGTTAGAGCGTGGCGAGAAGACCTCGAAACCACACTTCTCCGCCGACAGCGTGGTGTACGACAAGCGGAGTGCCACGTTCTACCGCGACCACGTTTCCCTCTCTACGGTCGAAGGGCGCGTCGAGTGCGACTACATTCTCCCCGGCGACCCGGACCGGCACCCACGGACGTACCTCGAAGACGAGGACTACGAGTTCCGCATGGGCCACCTCCAGCACCGCGACGGCGCGTGGTATCTCCACGCGTCGATGCGGAAGGTGGAATCCGACGGCGAAGACACCGACCCAACCATCGAGCACAGAACAGTCCTCGGTGTCGATCTCGGTGTCAACAACATCGCCGTCGCGTCAACCGGGCGGTTCTGGTCGGCGGACGAGTTCAACCACTGGCGCAGGGAGTATGAGACGCGCCGTGGGTCGCTCCAGCAGTGCGGGTCGCGGTACGCCCACGAGAACATCGAATCAGTAGGCCGGCGAGAGGAGGGTCGGTTTACTATCGACCTCCACACGATAGCGAACGAACTCATCGAGGAGGCGGTCGAGAACGGCTGTTCGCATCTCGTGTTCGAGGACCTGACCCACATCCGCGAGACCATCCCCGAGGCGACGTGGCACCACGTCTGGGCGTTCCGGCGGCTCTACGAGTACGTCGAATACAAAGCGCCCGAGCGTGGTGTCGAAGTGGTACAGGTCGACCCGAAGAACACGTCACGCCGGTGTTCGACGTGCGGGTTTACTGCCCGCGAGAACCGTCAGACGCAGGAGTCCTTTTGCTGTCAGCAGTGCGGCTACGAGAACCACGCGGACTACAACGCCTCGAAGAACATCGGTTTCCGGTACCTCCGTCGCCGGCAAAACGCAGGCGACGGAGGCGCACCCGTAGGTGTGCGCTTGAATCGCGGGACGCTGAACGTGAGCGGTGAGCATTCGCCCGCCAGCGGTGGCCAGAACGGGAGTCCACGCGAAAGCCCACGACTTTACTCGTGGGTAACTTACTGGATCTCGATCGAGCGGACGAACGGGAGCGCCCGTATCTCGTTGATGAGCTCGCCCGGGAGGTCCTCGTCGATGACGATGTAGAGCTTCGGGTCGGCGGCGAACTCGGGGTCCTCGCTGACGGTCTGTCGCATCGAGATGCCGTGGTCGGCGATCAGCGAGGTGACCTGTGCGACGATGCCCGGCTGCTCGGTGTCGTAGACGTCCACGGTGAGGACGGTCAGATCGAGCACCGGCGCGAGGTCCATCAGGCTGGGTATCTGCGAGATGTTACGGAAGATGCGTTCGAGCTCCTCGTCCTCGAGGACGGCGTCGGTCGTCGCGTCGACCACCCGCCGGTCGACGCCGATCTCGCGGGCGATCCCCGTGTTGGGTATCTCGATGCCGCCCGAGACCACGCGGCCGTCCTCGTTGACGGAGAAGCCCCGTTCGAGCAGCAGTCGCACCACGGCCTGTTGGCTGGGGCTGTCCTCGAACTTCCGGAGTATCTCCTCGAAGGTCTCGCTGGCCATCGACTCACCACCAGTGGGACGGAGACGGGCTTAGTGGTTTGCCCCCGCTGTGGGTACCGTCCGACTCGCCCCCGGACCAGGCCGGAGGCGTTTTCACCGGGGGCGAGGATACGCACCGTATGCGAGAGGTCAACAGCTGCGACTTCTGCGGCGAGGCGGCGGCCGGCACGTTCGAGGTGGTCCCGCCCGAGCGGGACCCGACCGGCGAGGGACGCCGGATGGTGCTCTGTGAGAGCTGTCGTGACACGCTCGGGGACGTCCTCGGACCGCTCCTCGGCGAGGGCCGCACCGGGGACGCCAGTTCGGGGGAGGAGGCGGCGAACCCGACGACGATCGTCGCCGAACCGGAGCGCGAGCCCCACGCCGGAACAGAGGCCGGAACGGGTTCGGGCGCGGACGCCGGAAGCGTCTCACCGGCGGGCGGTGATGGCGGTGAGCGCGGCGAGAGTAGCGAGAGCAGCGAGAGTAGTGGGAGCAGTGGGCGTGAGGACGACGGGAGTGAGAGGAGCGAGAGCGCCAGCGACGCGGGCCCGGAGGTGGCGGACGGTGCGGACCTCGGGGAGGCCCTCGAAGACGGTAGAGCCGGGGCCTCGCCCGGCGACCGAACCGGGGGCGGGAGCGTCGAGGGGGCGAACGGCCGACCACAGTCCGCGCGCCGCGGACCGCCGCGCGGCTACCGGAACGTGATGCGGTTCCTGGAGAATCGGGAGTTCCCGATGGAGCGTGAGGAGGCCGAGACGCTCGCCACCGAGGCCTACGGGGTAGACCGCGAGGTGGTCTCGGCGGCCATCGACCACGCGGTCAAGCACAACCGGCTGCGCGAGGCGAACGGGGAACTCTTCCAGTAGTCCCCTGGCGAGATGGGGACCCCTCGCGCACCGACTCCACCGACGAACCGACCGGGTTCGGGCGAGCGATCGATCTCGGCGCCCGGTGGCCCACCGCTGGCGAGTTCGTACCGCGTGGATACTGACGGTTCGACCTCGCTCCGGGGGCTCACTGTTCGGGTTCGACGACGCTCGCGAACGCGACGTTCTGTCGGACGTCGTCGATCTCGATTATCGGCTGCTCCCCGGGCTGGGTCTCGGGGACGATGACGACGTACCCTCTATCGACCTTGGCGATCCCGTCGCCCTGATCGCCGACCGTCTCGATCGTCACCTCGCGGATCTCGCCCTCCTCGACCGGCGGCGCTGGCGGTCCGCGCTGGCGGTCACGCTCCGTCTCGTCGGATCGTTCGGCGGTCCGTGTGGACTGCCCGGTGGTCGCGGTCGTGTCGAGGACCGCGACCCTGTACGTCTCGCCGGGCGTGATAGCCTCGTGTTCGAGTTCGCTCGCGGGCACCTCGAGGACGTACGTCCCGGCCTGTTCGTCGACGCTGGCACTGAACACGGAACGCAGCGAATCGGGGATTTCGACCATCGTATACCGAAATACTCGAAGGTACGGGACTTAGTTCCGGGGGGAAGCGCACGGAATAGCGACACCGTAGAACGACCGGAACGGTCCGCGCGTTTCGGACCGGGTGGTGCCCCCGAAATCCTCTCGCTGCGGTGCGGTTCTCCTCGCTCGTTCACGAGAGATGGCGGAGTAGCGCTTCGGTGACCTCCTCGCGCTCGTGGTGTACCCAGTGTGATGCGTCGGGGAACGTCCGTAGCCGACCGTCCTCACAGTGGTCGACGCTCTCCTCGGCCATCGAGGGGAGGAGGGCGATATCGTCCTCTCCCCAGCAGATCAGCGTCGGCCGGGTGACGGTGTCGCGTGGTGGGCGCTCCGACCGGAGGAATCCGCGGTACCAGTGTAGCCTCGGTCCGACGCCGGTGTGTCGCCAGGCCGCCCGGTAGCGGTCGATCGTCGCCTCGTCGAACGTGCCGGGGTTCGAGGTCACCTCGAGGGAGGCGACCATGTTGGCCATCCCGTTTCGACGCAGCAGCCACTCGGGTAGCTTCGGTAGCTGGTAGAACCAGACGTACCAGCTCCGGGCGATCTGTCGGGGACTGGATCGCAAGGTGTTCCGATAGACGGTCGGATGCGGGACGTTGAGTATCCCGAGGCGATCGACGAGGGACGGTCGGCGGAGCGCGACGTTCCAGGCGACGAACCCGCCGAAGTCGTGTCCGACGACGTGCGCCGACTCCCGACCCTCGCTGTGGATCAGTTCGCGTACGTCAGCGACGAGTCTCGATAGCCGATAGGCGTCGATCCCGTCGGGAGCGTCGCTCAGGTTAGAGCCCCGCTGATCCGGGACGACCACGCGGAAGCCGGCCTCGACGAGCGGGCCGATCTGGTCGCGCCAGCCGTACCAGAAATCGGGATGCCCGTGCAGCAGGACGACCAGCGGACCGTCGGGGTCGCCGGCGGTCACGACGTGCAACTCGATGCCGTCGACGTCGCGATAGGTGGACTCCACGCCCTGGTCGGCCAGTAGCGACGCGTCGGTCTCGGGAGGCGTTTGCGTGCTCGACATCACCGTGGGTTCGAAGCGGTGACCGGGTTCGGTGCCCGTGCTCCATGCGTGGTACTGCATCTTCTGTAGGTGAGAAGACGCCGCGTAGCCGGATACGACGACTGCCACACCCATGGGGTCTTTTTTGAACGCGCGGCCCGGTTCGTCTCCAGCGGCTCCGGGTGGGTTCGTCTCCAGCGGCTCCGGGTGGGTTCGTCTCCAGCGGCTCCGGGTGGGTTCGACTCCAGCGGCAGGGTGTTCCGAGGCGACGCGAGCCGAACTGGTCACGCGAGCCCGGGACACTACCGTCAGGCCTCCCTGCGCGTTCCTCGGGAAGTCACGGCGGCGGCGGGCTTCGAGGACGCTCCCGTCCGAAATCCAGCGTCGAGAGCGTACGGTGTCCGCACTCCAGGGAGTCCGAGGCCGGTTCAACGAACGATCTCGCCGAACACGCGCTCCTCGACTTTCCGGAGGTGTTCACCGACCGTTCCGGGGGAGATCCCGACGGCCTCGCCGACGTCCTCGAGCGATGCCCGGCGAGGCTCGCTGTAGTATCCCAGATCGACCGCCGCCTCGAGCACCTCCTCCTGGCGGGCCGTGATCACCCTGCTGAACGACGAGCCCTCGGCCTCGTAATCACCCATCCCGAGGACCTCGAACGAGAACCCCTCCATCTCCTCGGCGTACTCGGAGAGGGTCCCGAACGTCTCGTCGGTCCCCAGATACGTTATCTCGAGGTGATCGTCGGACGTGAAGCGGATCGGCGTGTCGATCACCAGACGCGACTCCCGCTGTAGTTCCAGGGCCCGGCGAACCCCCTCCGTCGGTTCGAACTGACTCACGGCCAGCCAGCGGTCCTCCCCGGCGGTCAGGTAACTGATCACGTGTGGCGACTCCTCCATGATCCGCTCGTAGCGTTCCTTGCTGCCGCTCGCCTCGGCGAACAGGAGCACGGTATCGTCGTCGAGGAGTTCGATACGATGGATCGCCCTCCGATCGATGGACGGCTCGTCCGTCAGCTCCTCTCCGAGCGGATGGAACGCACCGCCTTCATCCGGTCTGACCAGTACGGTGAGATATCGCATACGACGGGGTGAACCGCGCGTGGTTAAACAGTTACAGCCGAGCGCCACTTGAAACCCCATCACGGGTGAGGCAGAGCACCTACCGGGCTCCCCCGGGAACTGATCTCCCGTGGACGATGCAACATCGACAACGCTCGACCGCCGACCAGCCCGTGGCCGGGGCGGTCACGGCCCTCCCCGACGACGCCGTCGTCGGCCGTGAATCACACGGAAACGCTTCGCACGGAAACGCTCCCGCGGCCGTGATCCGGGCCGACGGCACCGAGACCCCGATACGGTTCAGGATCCGCGAGCCGTCGTCCTCGAACCGCCGGGCGCTCCCCGCGATGGCGGCGGGGGAGGTCATCGCCGATCCGGTCGCGACGCTCGGGAGCCTCGAAACCAGCATGTGGGAGGTGGATCGATGACGACGACCGCCTCGGGACTGTGGGCGAGCGGGTCCGATCGGCAGGTGACCTGCATCGCCTGTGGCGAGACGCTCGACCGCGAGGACGCCCGCGAGTACGACAAACACGGCGACCGCTGGGACCGCGAGGGCAAGACGTTCGAGTACCTCTGCAAGCCCTGCTACCGGGAGTGCTGTCACCAGAACCGCGACGGACTCGAGGAGACGCTCGTGGCGGCCGACGCCGGCCGAGCCGATCGCGGGACGTTCCTGGCGCGGTACTGCGAACTGGTGGCCGACGACGTCGAACCGAACCGGACGGAATCGTAGCACGGAGCGCCGACAACCCGGTCGGCACGATCTACTGGTTCCCCCTGGCCAGTCGGTTCGCACGTGACGAACACCCGCTCTTCGAGACGAGGGGTACCCCCCTACGTGGACGGACGTCCCCGTCGAGTCCACCACGCGGATCGTGGGGTTCTTCGGCACACACGTCCGAAACACCACGGAAGCAGTACCGATCTACGACCACGACCACGACCACGACCGAGGGACCAGAACGAATGAACTCCCCCCACGACCACCATCGAGACGACGGCGCCCCGGCGTCGAACCGATCGATGTCGGTCTCGGATATCAGGGAATCGTACGCCGAGTGCGCCGACTGGATGCATCGATTCGAGTGGCTCGACCGCGTCGTCGTCGGTCGCTATCGTCACGCCCGGTTCGGGGACGTCGACGGGAGAGTGCTGGACGTCGCCTGTGGGACCGGGACGAACTTCCGGTACCTGCCCGGGACGGTCGAGCTCGTCGGGATCGACGTCAGCCCGGAGATGCTGGCGAACGCCCAAGCTACCCTCGACGAGCTCGGCAGGGACGGTACGCTAGAGGAGATGGACGCGGGGGACCTCGAGTTCCCCGACGACAGCTTCGACGCGGTGATCTCGGCGCTCTCGACGTGCACGTTCCCGGACCCGGTCGCCGCACTCCGGGAGATGGAACGCGTCTGCAGGCCCGGCGGGACGATCCGCCTCGTCGAACACGGTCGGAGCGACGTGGGACCGCTCGCGCGGTTCCAGGAGTGGCGCGCCGACGCCCACTACGAGCGGACCGGCTGTCGCTGGACCCAGGAGCCGACCGAGGTCGTCGCGGAGGCGGGCCTCGATGTGCGGGACACCGACACCGGGCTCCTCGCCATGGTCACCACCTTCGAAATTACTCCAGGCCGGGGTGACCAGCGGTGATCGACCCGTCCTCCGCGTCGGCCTCGCCGCCCTCGCGGTCGGCATCCTCGAGTCCGTGACGAACCCGCCGTCGGATCTCGGCGTCCTGGTCGGGGCCGCGACCGTACTGGACGTGCTGCGGATGGTCTACCGGGTGAACACGTGATCGCCACGGACGGCGTGACGCGACCCCGGCCATAACATCACGTTCCCGTCACCCGACCCGCTTTCCCGGTCCGACCGATGCACGTCGGACGGTGGCTGATCGCCTGATTCACGACGCGACCGTCGTTACGGGGATTCGAGGGGAAAGCCTACGACTTCAGTCGTGGGATGAATCCGACGGCCCCGACACGATCCATCCTCGATAGCAAACCGAGGGACGATGAACGTGTAACTCCCCGTCAGCTCAGAGCTCGCCCTTCGTACTCGGCGTCTCGCCGCCGCGGCGCTCGTCGATCCGGGTGGCGTCGTCGAGCGCCCGCGCGGTCGCCTTGAACAGCGCCTCGATCTCGTGGTGGGCGTTCTCGCCGGTGACCTCGGCGTGGAGCGTGAGCCCGGCGTTGGTCGCCAGCGACCGGCAGAAGTGCGTCGCCATGTGACTCGTGAACTCGCCGACCCGCGCCTGCGAGAACGCGCCGTCGAACTCGTAGAGTGGCCGCCCGGAGACGTCGACGACCACGCCCGCGACGGCCTCGTCGAGGGGCACCTTCCGGTCGGCGTAGCGGACGATACCCCGCCGCTCGCCGAGCGCCTCGTCGAACGCCTCGCCCAGCGTGATGGCGACGTCCTCGACCGTGTGGTGGTCGTCGATCTCCAGGTCGCCGTCACACTGGACGGTGAGGTCGAACAGGCCGTGCTTGGCGAACGACGCCAGCATGTGATCGAAGAAGCCGATGCCGGTCTCGACGGTCGACTCGCCCGACCCGTCGAGGTCGAGCGTCACCGCCACCTCCGTCTCGCTGGTCTCCCGGCTGACCGCCGCGGTCCGCTCGTCTGCCATGCTCCGTCTTTCGGGGCCCCACACAAGCGCGTTTCGGGCTACCGATCGGAGAGAGCCGTACGTCCCCGCCCGTTAGCCGAGCGTCGGACGGACCGCTGACTGAGGCTCTTGTACCCCGGGTTCGAACGGACCCGAACGATGAGTGCTCGAAGCCTGCTCCGAACGGGAGTGACCCTCGGGACCAGAAGCGTCCCGGGGCTGTCTGCGACCACACCGCTCGCGGTGTGCGGTCTCGCCGCGGTCTGTTACGTTCTGCTACGGAGCCGATAGTCGGTCGACCCCGTGTCGATCCCGGTTCCGTCTACCGTCAACCGACGATATCGCCGGGTGTGAACAGCGAGAGGTCGGCCCGTTCGTCGGCAGCAGTACGGAGGCCATCGGAGAACCCGGATCGACAGAAGCAGCAGTAGTGGTACGTCAGTTCTTCGCCTCCGTCCGGCGTCCACTGGACCGCTCGCGCCGTCCGTTCGAGGTCGGCCAGATCCCCCTGGGTCATCCGTCGCGTCGTGTAGTTACACTCGCCGGCGACGAGGGTTCCGTCACTGCCGAGGCCGACGACGTCGAGCGCGCGAGCAGCGTCGCCGAGGTCCTCGACATCTCCCGGACGCGCCTGCTCATCAACGTCCTCGAGGACGAACTCGAGGAGCTCGCGAACGACGAGGAGTTCCGTCGTCACCTCGGCGATGCCTACCCCAACGACCGGATCGATGACGGGACCGTCGGGGTTCTTCTCGGTCGTGAGGAAGCGATTCGGATGAAACTGCTCCACCGGTCGATCGACTGGACACCACCAGAACCACAACTCGAAGACGAACTCCCCAGTGAGGAGGGGTTCTACGATGGCGAGGTTCCGGAGTGGGTCCCGAGCGACCGATCCGAGGCAGATGACGAACGTTCGCGCGTCTGAGGAGGGCGGAACCCGTCGTCACCAAGGTCCTCCTGAATCTCGCCACCTCCGTCGTCGATAGTCGACCAACAGCTCCCACTGGAGCGGATCCGCTCAAGGCACTCCTCGTCTCCTACGATGTTTACAGAGGTTGAGACCGGAGTTCTCAACGCATATGGTAGTCCGGTACAGTTCATAAATAGTATGAAGACGTAGTCTATACCAGAGCGATGGCCCGCATCACTGGCTCCTATCCGGACGATCTCGATCTCCTCATCGAGGGTACTGTTGAGGCTGGTGTGTTTGGGGGTAAGAGCGATGCGTTGCGAGAGTTCGTGCGTGAATACTTCGAACACCACGAGAACGAGCGTATTGCGGCCGCAGTTGCGCTCTACGAACGTGAACAGATTACGCTCGGTGATGCGGCGAGACTCGCTGCTGTCGACCGCTGGACGATGCGTGACATCCTCCGTGAGCACGGCGTTGAACTCCGCCTCGGCCTCGTTGACGAAGACGACGCAGCCTACGAAGCAGAGGTGGCGAGCGAGCTCGAATTTGATGATGCAAACTCGGATGGCGGAGAGTCGCCTACGGAATGACAGGTGACGGCGTTCCAGCGAATCCGAGCGTTCTGAACACGACTGTCCTCTCGAACTTCGCCTATGTAGATCAGCTCTGGGTGGTCGCAAGCCTCTCCGGAATCTGTACGGTTCCAGTCGTTCGCGAGGGACTCGAGAACGGGGTTGATGATCATCCGTATCTCCAGTCTGCACTCGATACACTCGACGACGAGATTCCAGTCGTGACGGTTCCAGACACAGTCGCAAACAGAGAGGCGGTCGTCAGTGGTCATCTCGATCCCGGCGAGGCTCAAGCCTTCGCCTTGGCGGACGCACATGGCGGCCGTCTGCTGACTGACGACGGGGATGCCCGGTCATTTGCGAAAGAACAGGGCGTGACCGTCGTCGGTTCGGTCGGTGTACTCCTGGCTGCTATCGATGCTGGAAGGATCGACGAATCGACTGCTGACGAGAGGCTGTCGGCTCGTCCACAGCGGGGACATGAGTCCGAAGGAACTGGAAGCGGCGATCGGCGCCGACGACAGCACGCTACACTATCACCTCAACAAACTCGTCGACGTCGGCCTCGTCGAGAAGCGTCAGCGGACGGAGCGAGGGCAGGACGGGCTCTACACGTACTACCGGACAACCGTCTTTGGGACGGTGACGCTCACCGAAGGCGTCGATGCGTTGATCCGCGGAGAACAGGCATTCGAAGCGATGTACGACAGTTCTGTCAAGGGATGAAAGGTACACTCGAGAGAGCTGGTGGCTTTCGGCGAGAGGCGAGCCATCGGTGACGAGCAACTCCCTTTCAAGTCGAACATCCGTTTTCGCCGGGTGCCGATCAAGACGATACCGCGTCCACGCCGACCCGACGAACGAGGAGCCAGGACCCGAGTGCGAGCCCACCTGTGACCACACTCATCCAGGGATCGGTGCTGTGATACACTCCTGGCGTCGGCGGGTAGTACCCCGTGAGTGGCCACAGAACTGGATACGAGTGCCCGCTGGCCTTGAGCAGGAGTGCATCGGCGACGAGGTGTGAGGCGGCCCCGAGCGCGAGGAGGCCGGCGACGCGTCGACGCTCGTCGCTCGGCACGAGCGTAACCCCGATCAGGACGGCGACGGTCGACCCACCGAGCGTGTGGACCGCCGACCAGTCGAACGGCACGCCCAGCAGGTTGCCGACGGTGGCGCTGTCGACGAGGAGATAGATCTTCGTGATGTCGGGGATGAACGCCCCGGCCATGCCGACGGTGACGTACTGGTGGGTCAGCCAGGGGTACCGCAGTCCGAGGAGCGTACAGAGCGTGAACGCGATGAACGCGTGTGAGAGGAGGTCAGGCATTTGTCGAGTCCTCCCGGAATCGCGCATAGAGCAACGCGAGCGGTGTGGTCGGCTCCGGGCGTCGCGTTATCGCCAGCGTCCGCCGGTCGATCGTCCAGCCCAGGGCGAGACGAGCGAGCGTCCACGCCCCGGCGAGGGCGGACACCCCGTACATGTAGGAGATGTTGGCTCGCGAAACGGCGACGCTGTTCGTCGCCTCGATCGTGTTCGCCGAGCGGAGCGTGCCGTAGACCTGGAGTGACTGGCTCGATCTGACCGGCGTCACGGATCCGGTGACGATGAACTCACGGCTGCCCGTTCGGTAGTGCGTGCCCGTCCAGTAAGCGTACTCGGTGGTGAGGACGACCGGGTCGGTCTGGAAGACCGAGCCGGTCACCTGGACGTGCTGGCCGACCGGGACGTCCTCGCTCGCGGCGATCCGGTCCGCCGTCAGCGGCTGGCCGTCCTGTGCGCCGGGTGGGATCGTGCCGAACCAGATCGCGAGGCCGGCGAGCGCGCCGACGAGAAGACAGATCGTGACGAGCCGACTCGGCAGCGACTCGATCATGGGTCCGAGATCCGACGGACGTGGCTAAGTCTCTTCGCTCTCCGAACTTATCGGTCGCATTTAGGAGGGATGGCGGAGACGTTGGAGATACGGAGTTGGCGATTCGTGCGGTCGCGCTGAACCAGTACGAGGCGAATCCGCATCCTCTAACACCGATATCGGAACTGCTGAGCGAATGGAACTCGGAGAGTTCGTCCGCTTTGTTACGGAGAATCGAGGAGAAAGCTCCGTGCTGTAGCGCGGGGATGAATCCGACAACAGGAACGCTACCCACGAGTTTTATAGCACTTGACAGCATATCGTAACGTAAGCACATCAGACGAAAAATGGAGTTGGTTTGGGGTCTCCGTCACCAAAACGCAACCCCGCGTCGGATGTTCTACTCAACCAGCGTGGGTGAGTCGGGTCGATGGCACGGCCTGTGAGGTGCAAGCGGATACCCAAGCACACCACGCCTCTTTCGAGGCCCGACGCACTACTCACAAACCACAGCCGAGACCACCGTGGTCTCGGTCAGGGTGCCTTCGGGGACGGAGGAACGGACTGCTGTCCCACGAAGGAATCCTCGCTCTGCAGGGCGGGGAGGATGTCAACCAGTAGACGCAGCTCGCGCTCATCACCGATGTTCTCGCCTAGCGAAGGTCAACCAGTCGATGTATGAAGAGCACGCGGCGAACCGGCTCGCCCCTGACGAAACTACCCGGGGAAATCGCTAACCCAGCTCTCAAGGCGGGTTCCGTCCCAGGTTGAGCGGCTTGAGCGAGTCCGAATGATAGGCAGTCCGCCACAGTTTGAGCACTGCACGAGCCACCAGTACCTCGGGTGACTGTTGTATACAGGACTCCTCGACGTCGTTTGGATCGGCCGATGCATCTGGTAGGGGGTGGTAGTGCTCTAATCCGGTGACGTGAATGTAGTCGCCACCGTGCGGATGTTTTCCCCAGCGAAGATTGACGTTCAGCGTATCCGTGTAGTGAAATTTGTAGTCGTCTTGGACCGTCCACTGGATGTCAAGGCGACAGGAGTCGGCACCGCAGAGGCCGTCGTCGAACCGTACTTCGAGTACGGTGGGGGTAAGGAGATCGTCTAACGTCGCCGCTGCAAGGGGTTCCTCGTCGTTGAAGACGTCACGGATGGTGAGGAGTGCAGGCCGATCGATAGCACCTCTAAGCGAGTGGCGCTCGCCTGGGCCACGAGTTCCGTTCATCTACTACGGTGTAGAGGTGTTCTCTTCGAGACGTGACGAGTCTCCGTCGACGAACCGTTCTGCGTTGGCGATCGAGAGCGCAGCGTTGGCGAACGCGAGGTTTCGACGCGTTGTCTGCCACTCTTGGAGTGTGTCCGGGTCGATCCCGCGTTCGTTCTCCGAGGCTCCGGAGAGTGTTTGGTTCGCTTGCTCGACTATCAGCTCCTCGGGAGATTCGACGCCGTACTCCGTCTGGAACTCACTGATCGTCTCACGCATGGCGGCGATACGGGTCACGAGTTCGTCGACGGAGACGTGAGAGAGAATGTCCGTCGCCTGTTCCATGACGAGCGACTCCGGCGACCGACGATAGTGCGTCCCGCCACGATCCCCCGTCGACGTGGCGACGAACCCCTCCTCTGCGAGTGCGTTGAGATGTTTCCGAGCGGTCTTCGGTGACGTCCGTGCATCCGCTGCAACCCTCTCGGCCGAGCGTGGGGAATACTCACGGCTAATGACTTCACGGACACGTTCATACGGCGTCGTCTCGGCCTCCCATTCTTCGCCGACTGCCTCGTTGACATCGTCGAATTTCCCGGGAGGGATGGAGTCCGTCATACATCAAACCAGGTTCTGAGGTAGTATAGATCTTTGGCAGGGTAGTATATTACTCATAGCATATATAGGCACGGGAGATCGGTTCGGCGTCGTCCGGGCCGGTTCGGAGTCCAGCGTGTGCCTCACAGGGATCATCGTCGTAGTTCATAGAGTTCCCGCCGAGAATCGTGCCGCGCGCGACCCACGCCGAACGGTCGAATCCCCCGGCTGGCTACGACGAGCCCTATCAGTCGTCGTCCTCCGTCATCACCCGGTCGGGGATCGTCCCACGTGTGGGGGCTCCGCTCGGTCGCGAAACCGAACGGAGCGTGAACCGCTTTACGACCATGTCGTACGCGAAGACGAGCGTGCCGAGGATGATCATCGTATCCCCGGGCAGGCGCGCCCAGAACAGCAGCTGGACGATCTCACCCTCGTAGAAGGCGAGACTCCGCGCGGCGGCGTAGCTCCCCGTGAACGCCGCGTCCAGTTGCAGGAACCCGACGGGCAGCACGGAGACGAACACCATCACCGCCAGTCCGAGGTTCCAGAGCCAGAACGCCCAGCGGAGCCGGCGTTCGGTCCACTCGCTCGGTCTCGTCGAGATGCGGAGCATGTAGGTCGCCATTCCCAGGGCCAGAAAGCCGAACGCCCCGAACATCGCCGCGTGGGCGTGACCCACGGTGAGGTAGGTCCCGTGCTCGTAGTAGTTGACCAGCGGGAGGTTGATGAAGAAGCCCAGGACACCGGCTCCGAGGAAGTTCCAGAAGCCGCTCGCGACGATGAACATGAACGGCAGCGTGTACGGGAACGTCTCGTCGCTCGTCGCCAGCGCGCGGTACTGGCCCATCGCCTCGAAGAGGATGAGGATCAGCGGGATGAGTTCGAGCGTCGAGAACACGGATCCGAAGGGGATCCAGACGTCGGGCTGGCCGACCCACCAGTAGTGGTGCGAGGCGCCGATGACGCCCGAGCCCATCACGAACAGCGCCTGAAACGCGACGGCCTTCTCGGCCGAGCGCTTGCGGAGCAGACCCATGCTCACGAGCGTGAGGCCGACGATGGCGACGATGAAGAACTCGAAGGCCCCCTCGACCCACATGTGGACCACCCACCACCGCCAGAACTCCGTCATCACGATGTTCGTCCGCGGCGTGTAGAGCATCCCCGCGACGAACAGGAGCCCGATCGACCCGCCGGCGTAGATGATCATGTGTGCGAGGCCGTACCGGGCCTCCCGTTCGAGCATCGGTCTGAACCCCCGCCAGACGAGCACCGTCCACAGCCCGAACCCGACGAGTAGCCCGACCTGCCAGAGCCGGCCGACTTCGAGGTACTCCAGCCCCTCGTTGCCGAGGATCCACCAGAGCGGGCCGTCGATGTAGCCCTGCGCACCGAGCCAGACCCCGGCGAGGCCGCCCACCGCGGCGACGACGAGCGCGCCGAGGAGGACGTGGATGAACGTCTTCTGCCGGTCGGGTTCGTGGTTCGTCAGCAGCGGCGGGAGGAACAGCCCCGCTCCGAGCCACAGCGCGGCGATCCAGAGGATCCCGAGATCGAGGTGGAACGTCTTCGCCAGCGCGAACGGGAACGCCTCGACGATACGGACGCCGAACACCTCCTCGACGCCGAAGAAGGCACCCCGCTCGACGTAGTAGTGTGCGAGGAGTCCACCCAGGAGCACCTGGAGGGCGAACAGCGCGCCCGCGAGGGGGATGAACCGGGTCGCCGCCCGCTGGCTGGGCGTCAGGCTGATCTCGTCGGGCGGCGGGATCTCGATCCCGCTGACCTTCGGCTCGGGGAGTTCGACCGCCTTGTAGAGCCAGACGCCGATGCCGACCGCCCCGACGAGGAGGACCATGCTAAGGACGCTCCAGATCATCGTCGACCCGGTCGGCGTGTTCCCGGCGGCCGGGCTGTAGGGCCACTCGTTCGTGAAGCTGTGATCGCTCCCCGGACGGTCGGTGTGTGAGATCCACGCCGTCCAGAGGGCGAAGTCGGCGAACTGTCGGGCCTCCCGCTCCGAGTCGACGAACCCCGCAGGCACACCGCGATCGAGCGACCCGTCGTGGTATCGCCGGACGTACGTGTCCCGGACCTGCCGGTGGGCGTAGACCTCCGCCGCGGAGTACTCGATCGTCTCGGTCCCCCGCTCGAACGATCGGTCGAGATCGCTCCGGACGAGGCTGTCGACGCTCGCCCGATCCGGCGAACTCAGATCGGCGTACGACTCGCCGTGACGCTCCCGGGCGTAGTACTCGCGCATGTGTTCCACCTTCAGGTCGAGCGCGTCCGCGGTGTAGTCGACGCCGAAGTACGCGCCGTTGCCCAGGATCGAGCCGTGGTTCATCAGACCGTTCCTCTGGAACACGACCTTCCCGTCCCGGACCTGCGTCTCGGTCGCGACGACTTCACCGTCGGGCCCGACCACCTCCTTGGGGATCGGCGGGATCTGCTGTGCGGAGTAGAACGCCCCGACACCCATCACGATCAGGTTGATCACGAACACCGCGACCAGGGCCTTCGCGATCGTTCCTCGGCTTAGCTCCATGACCGCGCGCGCATTCGCTTCGCACTAACTTCTAGGGGGCCTCGATTCCCGGACCTCGGGACCGGTACCGAACATGTTCCCCGGCTCGTTCACGGGTCCGGTCGAGGGGTGCACGAGTGGATCCGGCGAGCGATCCCTGCCTCGCTCGTGTGGTGGCGATCGGGAGTGCGTGCTCGCGAGACGCGGGCCCGCGGGTGTCCCACCCCATCTCACGAACCGATCGATTCGATCGTCGCGCTATCGACGTCTTCGAGGAACCGCTCGACGATCTTCCCCTCCGCCCGGTGTAACGTCTCGCTGCACGTCGATTTCGCGAGCCCGACGTCCGCCGCGAGTTCGGTGAGCGAGCACCGGCGGGGCGTGTCGTAGTAGCCCCGTTCGACGGCCGCGTGGACGAGGGCCAGCTGTCGGTCGGTCAGCAGGCTCTCGGGCTCTATGCGTCGACGGATCTCGTTCACCGTGAACGGGATCCCGAACTCCTCGAGCTGTGTCCCGAGTTCGGAGAGACGGTGCTGCGGTGCCGTTATCTCCCACTCGGCCCGCCCGTCCCTGATGGTGAACGGCATCTCCAGCGGGACGCCGGAGTCCTGGACGGGGAGGAGGAGGAGCGGCGTCGTCGTCTCGAACTGGAGGAGCGCCGTCCGCTCCGACCGCTGCAGGATCTCGAGTTCGGTGACCGAATCGCTGGCGTCGATGTCGGCGACGACCGCCGGTAGCTCGTCCGCCGTGATCTCGGCGAGACCTACGCCGGCGCTCTCGGCGGTGAGGGCCGCCAGTATACGGACGGTGGCGTCCGGATGGCTCCGGGAGACGTCGCCGATCCAGACCCCGTCGGGGATCGTGATCGTGAGATCGGCCTGTGGCATGGGACTCCGTCCGAACGTGTTCGGCCCCGACGCGGATCAGTGTTGGCGAACCCGTTCGTCTCTCCCACCGCAGCTGGAACGATTCACCGCTTCGACGCCGGGGACCGTCGGTACGCGGACGTCCGGACAGTCCATCGCGGGCGGCACAGGTCGTTCGGGTGGCGTGACCCCGTCGGGACGCGTCGGTCACCGGGGGTCGGGCCGGCCGTGAGACCGTCGGTTACCTACAGCGCGTCCGCGTTAGTGGTGCCGGACGATCCGCCGCCGCGGCCGAGCAGGGGCTCGTCGCGCAGCTGGAGGAACGCGTCGGCGAGGACCCCGTACATCAGGACGAGGAACACCGAGGTGGCACCCATCGAGGCGAGCTGTCCGACCAGCGGATCGGCCAGCGAGAGGGCCGAGCCGAGGGCACCGGACACGCCGCCGACCACCGCGAACAGGACGACCAGCGCGAGCACCCGCCAGCGGTCGCCGCTGGCGAGCGCCCAGCTCCGCCGGAGCGCGGCGACCGGCCCGCGATCCTCGACGGCGACCGCGAACACGGCGAACTGGAAGCTCACCGCCAGGAACAGGCCCGGAACCACGAGCAGAGCAAGCCCGAGCGGGATCGTCACCGCGAGGACGAGGTTGACGACGAGCAGGGAGAGGAGTCCCCGGCCGAGCCGGTGGGTGAACGCCTCCGCGGGGAGCGAGCCGAGCGCCGTCGTGTCGCGGGCCAGCAGCCGGGCCGCGACGAGGAACACCCCGGTGCCGAACAGGAACGACGCGACCAGGAGCACGAGCGCCCCGTCAGTCGACAGCGGGAGGCTGAAGCCGATCGACCCGACCTCGGCCGGGTCGACGCCGCTCGGGAGCAGGTTCACGACGACGGTGTTCAGCGCCCCGAGGAGCGCGAACTGGTACAGTACGGTCAGTGCGAGTATGGCGAGCCCGCTGGTCGACGCGCTCCGTCGCGCGCCGCGGCCGAGGGCGTCACCGAGTTGGAGGGCCATACCCACCCGTAGTCGAGGGGTTTCCATCAACCCGGGGGACGCTCAAAATCCACTTTTACCGTGTGGGAGCCTCCCAGTCGGAGGGATTCACCGGGGGAGTCCGCCCGGAACCACAAACCGGCCCGCTGGCCGTTCGCATCCCTCGCGGATCCCGCTACGTGCTCGCGGCCGCGGCTGACGGGGTTCCGGTGGGGGTCGGGGTCCGGGTGTCGTTGGCGGTATCGGCCGCCGCTCGGATCTCCTCGGGGATTCGCGGCGTCGGGGGGAGGTCGACCGGCGTCGGCTCGAAGCGATAGGCGAACTCGTAGCGGCGACCGTCGACGGCGGCCGTCCCGACGATGCGCTCGGTCGCCGACCGGATCAGGCCGTCGCCGGTGACGCGGACCGTCGCCGTGTAGTTCGCGACGTCCGAGGTCTCGTACAGTTGACCGCCGGCGTACCGGTCGGCCCGGAGCGTGAGGAGTTCCGTCCCGTCGACCGTCTCCGCGTCGACGACGGTGAAGTTCCCGCGCTGGAGCGTGCCGCGGAGCGGGTTCGTCGCCGTCGAGAGCCCGCGGAGCGACCGGTCGAACACCGCGGTCCGGTTCCGCCGGTCGTCGAGCGTGACGTTCCCGTTCACGGCGGTGTACTGACCGACCGTCGTCTCGTTCGCGGCGATCACCGTCACCGTGGCTCGCGTGCCGTTCCCGGTGGCCGTTCGCGACTGCGAGACGTACCGAACCCGGGTCAGGTTCGCCGTCGCGGCCACCTGGGCGGTCGCGAGGACGTGACGGCCACCGGCCGTCGCGTTCGTCGTGTGTGCCGCCACGCCCGGCGTGGCGACGGCTCGCGCCCGGTGAACGTCCATCACGGTCGAGACGTTTCGAACACCCGTGGTAGCGATCCCGGCGGAGAGCCGTTCGGCGATCTCCGGAGGCGGGGTCGATGTCGAGGTCGGCGTCGACGTCGAAGCGGGTGTCGGGGGCGCCGTCGGTGATGCTGTTGGTGACGCGATCGGGCTATCGGTAGAGGGATCCGACGGGGAGGGGGTGGCGTCCGAACCGGACAGGCCGCCGCAGCCGGCGAGACCGAGGAGCACTACCACACAGAGCGTCAGTACGGTGTGTCGCGACCGTCCGTCGAGGGAGGGCACACGATGGACGTCTCGTGAGCGGCGGAAAAACGCTACGAGTCGCGGTTGGCGTCGACGGTGAGGCCACGCCTCCCGAGTCACGGGAGCGGGTCGGCGTTCGGTGTTCCGGAGCTGGTGTCCTCGGTCGGAGAGGTGACCGAGGAGATCCGTTCGGCGGAGTGATAGTGCGGCGGACGCCGGATCGAGACGTCCTCCGGGGCCGTCGGTACGGTTCCCCGACGGGCCCCGGCGGTCAGGCGACCGCTCCCTGCGTACTCGACGGGGACTCCGCCGACCCCGCCGGGGCGAGCGTCCGGTAGAACGCGACAGAGAACACGAGGAACAGACCCCCGAGGAGGCCGAAGACGACGTTTCCGACCACGGTGATCGCGACGGTGGCGGGGAGCCCCAGGTCGGGGAGCGACATCGACACCGGGACCTGCGTCGCCTGCGCGGACAGGAGCATCGAGGGGACGCTCCCGAGGAGCCCGAACAGCAGGCCCGTACCGAGGACGAACAGCGAGTAGCCGAGTACCGACGCCAGGTTCCGGCGGACCAGGCCGACGCTGCGCTTGAACCCGCTGATAGCGGATTCCCCGTCCAGGATGATGGCCTGCCCGTAGAACTGGACGAAGAACAGCGGGACGAACAGCCCGACGAGGAACACGACGGTAGTCACGAGGAACATCGCGAGGAACAGCGGACCCGACGACCCGGAGGGCCCGCCCGACAGGATCCCGATCCCGGCGATGGCGGCGATGCCGAGGAAGCCCGAGACGAACCAGAAGACGAGCAACACCCCGATCAGGAGGAGGTACGCCCCCAGCATCGACGTGTAGTGGCGCTTGCCCGCCTCGACGAACGTCCCGAGGCCGGTCGTCCCGTCGAGCGCCTCGGCGGCCATGCCGAGCAGTCCGCCGAAGACGAACGGGGCGACGACGAGCGCCGCGAGCGAGGAGGCGGCATCAACCGCGGTCGACACGGACGGCCCGGCCAGCGACGCGAACTGGACCGGGAGCTGGAGCAGCGAGAGGACGAGGACGGTGCCGGCGACGACCGGATTGCGCCGGAGGGCGGTACTCGCAGCCTGGAGGGACTGGACGACGGCCATACCCCTCGCTTGCCGACCGGCCCGAAAAAGGGTTGCTCTCGGTGAAAACGCCGTTTTATCCTGATTTGAGATCCATCAGCCGAACCGATCGAGCACCCGGAGGCTCCACCCGGACCAGTACAGTTCGAACGCCACCCACGTCACGGCGGTGGAACCGACGACCAGCGCGGCGAGGAGCCCACGGAACGTCATCCACGCGGGCGCGGCGTAGAGGAGCCCGTTGACGACCGGTCCGGTGAGAAAGGCGACTACCCACGCCAGTCCGGTCGTCCGTTCCGTTCGATCCGTTCGGTCGGCCTCGGCGGGACCGTCCGTGTCGGCAGCGAGCGCCGCTTTGCTCCGGCCGGTCGCGCTCTCGTCGCCGGTCTCCAGCCGTTCGGCCTCGTACGGCGTCGACACGTCGGCGCGCCAGATCACCTCGTCGTCCTCGTCGAGTTCGATCACCCGGTTGCCCTGCGAGTCGGTCACGAGCGTGTGGCCGCCGGGAAGCCGGTCCGCGTCGCGGGGCCACCGGAGGTCGTCGTCCCGCCAGGTCCAGACCTGCCGCCACTGCCCGTCCGTATACTGGTACTCGACGACCCGGTTGTTCTCCGAATCCGCGACGACGACCGCCGGGCCCCCTCGCTCCGGGGGGATGTAGTCGGGGTTGTGCTGCTCGTAGAGGACCCCGTAGGCGTTCTCCGCGCCGAGCGTCCGGTTCGCCACGAGACCGTCGTCAGGGTCGAGGAACACGATCCGGTCCTGGTTGCGCAGACTCACCATGACGCGGCCGTCGTCGAGCGACTCGACGTCGTTGAGGTGCGTCCAGTCGCCGGACTGCCCGCCACTATCGGGATCGAGGTCGTCGACCGCTCGCCACTCCCACTCGATCGCGTCGGTCGACGTGTTAAGCACGAAGACCCGGTCCGTCGAGATATCGGCGACGAGTAGCCTGTGTTCGCCGATCCGGTCGACGTCGTGCCAGATGTCCCAGTCGGTCACCGTCGAGTGCACGCGCTCGGTCTCGCCGGTCGAGAGGTCGACCCGTTCGACCGCGACCTCGGCACACCCGTCCTCGAACGTCCCGTTCGAACGGGCCTCCAGCGCTTCCGGGCACTGCTCGTACCGGCTGCCGGCGACGTACAGCACCGTTCGTGACCCCGGAGGATCCGGGTCGACGTCGAAGTAGTTCCCGTACGAGTCGTTCCGATACAGGGTCCGCCCGTCCGCGGTGAGGGCGACGATCGCGGCGGACCCACTGGTGCTACCGGGCGGGTCCGTCGTGATGACGGTGACGTTCCCCCGCTCGGTGGGTCCCGTCCGATCCACGGTCACGGCGGGCGCGTTCGCCGCCGTCGGTGCCCAGTCGAGCGCGAGGATCCCCGCCGAGGCGAGCAGCACGGAGATCAGCACCACTCGTATCGCGGTGCGCCTGCCCATCCGGCTTCGCGTCCCCGTAGCTACCCCTGCGGGTTAAATCGGGGCACTTCCCGGGCCGGGGACCCCGGGGCGTCCGGTTCGGCGGCCGGCTGTTGGCGTGGCCGGATCGCTGCGCGACGGGACTGCTGGCCACGGAGTTCGAGGAAAGGGATCGCACGAATGGGCTCCCGGCTAACCACCATTCCGGCCGATCCGTACCGACCGCCGTCGACGGATCCCGATGGGAAAACCGGAGCCCTTCGAGATCCGGACCGGCCCCTGTGCCGTCGACGCCCGTGTTCACGCCGAGTCGGCGAACCGACAGAGGAAGGCCGCACTCGTCCGGATCCCGTTCTCGAAGCAGTCGAGGTCGAGGTGCTCGTTCGGCGCGTGGTTGTTCTGGTCGGGGTTCGCGTACGGGACGACGAGCACCGGCACGTCGGCCAGCTCGTCGACGTTCCGGAAGAACGCGGCTGGGAGGCTCCCCCCGAGGACGGGGAGTTCGACGACCTCCTCGCCCCAGACCTCCGTGAGGGTCCGTCTGACGTCGTCGGCCACCGGCACGTCGACGGGCGTCCTGGTCGGCGGGAAGACGGACAGTTTCTCCACCTCGACGTCGGGGTTGACCGCCTCCACGTGCGCGTGGATGGCGTCGAAGACGGCGTCCGGGTCCTGATCGGGCACGAGCCGGCAGTCGATCGTCGCCGTCGCCTGGTGGGCGACGATCGTCTTCCCGCCCGGTCCCTGGTAGCCGCCGGTGAGGCTGTTGACGTTGAGCGTCGGCTCCAGGAGCAGGCGTTCGTAGTAGGGGCGGTCGGACGCGAAGTGCGTCAGCCCGAGCTCCTCTTTGATCGCCGCCTCGTCCGTCGGGATGTCGGCGACCAGTTCCCGATCGGTGTCGGTCACCGACACGCCGTCGTAGAACCCGTCGACCGCGATCCTGTCGCCGGCGTCGACCTGCATCGAGTCGATCACCTCGATCAGTTCGTTCGTGGCGCTGGGGACGGGCCCGCCGAAGTTGCCCGAGTGCAGGTCCGAGTTCGCCGTCCGGTGGGAGAGTCGCAGCATGAGGATGCCCCGGTGGCCGTAGATGAGCGTCGGCCGTCGCGACCGATGCATGGGGCCGTCGGCGATGTACACGAGGTCGGCGTCGGCGATCTCCGACGCCTCCGAGTCGAGGTACTGACGGAGCCCGGGGCTGCCGCTCTCCTCGCCACCCTCGAGCAGGAGTTTGACGTTCGCGGCGGGGAAGGCGTCCGCGGCGAGGAGCGCGTCGACCGCGAAGGCGTGTGCGCCGAACTGGCCCTTGTTGTCGCCGGCACCGCGGGCGTAGATGCTCCCGTCGCGGACCGTCGGCTCGAACGGCGGGGAGTCCCAGTCGGTCTCGTCGCCGACGGGCTGGACGTCGTAGTGCCCGTAGAACACGACCGTCGGGGCATCGGGATCGGCCGGAATCTCGGCATAGACGAGCGGATCGTGGTCGGTCGCGACGAGCCGCCAGTCCTCGAAGCCGTGCTCGCCGAGGAACCGGCCGACGAGCGTCGCCCACTCGTCCATCGGTTCCCCCGTCGAGGAGACGCTCGGCTGTCGGAGGAGATCGAACAGCGCGTCCCGGTAGTCGTCGAACCGCGCGTCGATGGCCGCGTCGACCGGGGCTGGAAGGGGGTCCGTCGTCATGGTCAGTTGGGAGCGGATCGCGGGCGGGACTGTCGCGCTGACGTCGCCACGGACGGGACGCGGGTCCCGGATGGGGGGATATCTGCGAGTGTGGTGATGGTGGTCATGGACACAGGCGATCGATCGGCCGTCGGGATGAAGGTATCGTCGAGGAACTCCCCTCTGGTGCTCCCGACGTTACCCCCTCCAGCACGGAGGCCGTGTCGGTCTCCACGGACTCCGACGGGACCCGCCGAACGGGGTGCGTGCGAGGTTCGGTCGACCGGCCCCGCGCCCGTGAGTCGACGCCCCGGACCGTGGACGTCGACTCGTGCTCCCCCCCTCCGAGCTCGCCACACCCACGTCGTCCGTGGCCGCGAGCGCACGGTCGGGAGCCCGTCGTGTCGATACCCGGATCTCCCGCGTCGCTCCGACCGGGCGGCGGGGTCCGGGGTGCGTGTGGTCGGCCCCTGCGAAGACCTAAGACCCATCGGGTGAGTCTCGGTACCATGGAACGGTCCGGCGAGCTGACGATACTCGTCCCGGTCGACGTCTCGGCGAACGAGCCGCCGTCACTGGGTATCCTCGACCGCATCGGCCCGATCGAGGTGGTCATCCTCGGGTACTTCCCGGTCCCGGACCAGGCCGAGCCGGCGCTGATCAGGGAGGAGTACGGTCCGGAGGCCGCGGACAGGCTCGAGACGATCGCCGACGCCCACCATGGATCCACGGCGGTGCTCGTCTTCACGCACGACCGGGAGGCGACCATCGACCGCATCGCGGACCAGCACGGCTGTAACGCGGTGCTGATCGCCGGCGAGACGTCGGCACTCGACCGGATCCTCGTCCCGCTCCGGGGCGATGTGAACCTCGATCGGATCCTCTCGGTGGTCGCCGACCTGCTGCTGGCCGGCGAGGAGACCGCCACGCTGTTCCACTCGGTCGCCGAGGGCGCGGACCCGAGCGGGGGCGAACTCCTCCTCGTGGGGGCCGTGGATCGGCTGGTCGAGTACGGGGTCGATCGCGACCGGATCGACCGGCGGCTGTCGGAGGGCGGCGACCCGCGGACCGACATCGTCGAGTTCGGAGGCGAGTACGACCTCGTCGTCCTCGGCGAGACCGAGCCCTCGCTCCGCGAGCGTATCATCGGGGACGTCCTCTCGGGGATCGTCGACGACGTCGAGGTCCCGGCGCTCATCGTGAGGGACGTCGAGTGATCCGACGGGCGAGCGTCGAGGGGGAGCCATGAGCGCCGAGGGCGGCGAACTCGAGCGGACGCTCGGCTTCCTCGAGGCGATGACCCTCGGCGGGGGGACGATGATCGGTGCCGGCATCTTCGTCCTCCCCGGCATCGCGGCCGAGACGGCCGGGCCCGCGAGTTCGATCTCCTACGCCATCGCCGGCTTCGTCGCGCTGCTCGCGGCGCTCTCGCTCTCCGAGCTGGCGACCGGGATGCCGATCGCCGGAGGGAGCTACCACTACGTCAACCGCGCGCTCGGCGGTCTCTTTGGAGCTGTCGTCGGCTGGGGGATGTGGACGGGGCTGATGTTCGCGAGCGCCTTCTACATGATCGGCTTCGGGCAGTACCTCGTCGAGCCGATCCCCTTCCTGGACGGGCGTGTCTTCGTCGTCGGCCTCGGACTCGTGGGGCTGGTCCTCCTCCTCGGCGTCAACTACTACGGGACCGAGGAGTCGAGCGCCTTCCAGAACGTCACCATCGGGGTCGAGACCGCCATCGTCCTCGTCTTCGTCGCCGTCGGCGTGTTCTTCATCGAGCCCGGGAACCTCGAACCGTTCGCCCCCTTCGGTCCCCGGGGTGTCCTCGCCACGACCGGGATCGTCTTCATCTCCTTCCTCGGCTTCGAGATCATCGCGACCGTCGCGGGCGAGATCAAGGACCCCGGTCGAACGATCCCGCTGTCGATGATCCTCTCGGTGGTGCTGGTGACGGGCCTCTACGTGCTCGTCATGCTCGTCAGCACCGGCGTGATCCCGTTCGAGTCGCTGGGGGAGTCGCCCATCCCGGTCTCGGACGTCGCCGTGGTCTATCTCGGATCGGCGGGCGTCGTGGCGATCGTCTTCGCCGCGGTCATCGCGGCCATCTCGAGTTCGAACTCCTCGGTACTCGCGGCCTCGCGCGTCATCTACGCCATGGGGCGGGACGGGGTCGTGACCGACTGGTTCAACGTGAGCCACCCGCGGTTCTACACGCCACACCGGGCGATCGCGGCCACCGGCGGCGTGACGGCGCTGCTGATCCTCGCCGGCCTCGAGGTCGAGGCGATCGTCGCCCTGCTGGCCGAAGCGGCGAGCTTCAGCTTCCTCGTCGCCTACTCGCTCGTCCACGTCTCGCTCGTCGTCTTCCGACGGGCCGACCCCGAGGGGTACGACCCGTCGTTCTCGCTGCCGCGACCCCTGTACCCCGCGGTCCCGATGCTCGGAGTGGTGCTGTCGGTCGTCGTCGTCTCGCAGATGGCGACCCTCGTCGTCGTCATCGGGTCGGGGATCGTCGCCCTCGGGGTCGTCTGGTACGCCGCCTACACCAGGGGGCGCGTCGTGAGCGAGGGACTGCTCCGCGAGGCGATCCGTGGGGAGCCGGCCCAGCCGTATCGCGTCGTGGTCCCGGTGGCGAACCCCGAGACCCAGCACGACCTCCTCCGCCTGGCGGCGGCCAGCGCGCACGCCAACGAGGACCGGGGGACGCCCGAACTCGTCGCGGTCAACGTCACCCCGGTCGCCCACCCCTCGCCGCTACAGAACGTCGAGGCCGACCGGGCCGAGCACGGGCGCGACCTGCTCGAGAACGCCCACGAGATCGCCGCCGAGATGGAGATCGACCTCCGAACCAGGGCGGTCGTCGCCCCCGACGTCGGCGAGGCGATACTCGACGTGCTCGAATCGGAGGACGCCGACGAGGTCCTCCTCGGTTGGGACGGGACGCTCGAATCCGAGGGCCACGTCTTCGGCGCGACGGTCGACTCGGTCGTTCGAGAGGCCCGCTGTGACGTCGCGCTCGTCGACCTCCGGGGTGGGAGTATCGGAACGCCCGTCGCGCTCGTCGCCCCGGGTCCCAACGGCCCGGCCGTCGCACACCAGGCCGTCGAGTTCGCGACCGTCGACGGCACCGTTCCGGTCCTGCTGAACGTCCAGCCGTCCGGTACCGGGGACGAGGCGGCGGCCGAGGAACGGGGTCGAGCGGTCGTCACCGAGGCCGCCGAGGCCGCCGGACTCGATCCCGACGAGTACGATATCGAGATCGTCGTCGCCGACGACGTCGGGACGGCGGTCGTCGAGGCGGCGGGCCGGTACGACACCGTCTGCGTCGGGCTCTCCGGACGGACCGAGGGCTCGCGGATACCGTTCGGGACCGTCACCGAACGGGTCGTACGGGAGGGTTCGGGTAACGTCGCCCTGATACGGGGGGCGTAGCTGTCCGAGATCCGAGGGTCGCTCCCGGGCGATCGCCACAGCGAGTCGTCGACCACGTGGAGCGTCGGGGACGACGTCGGCCGTCGACACCCGGAACGTCTCGAACCCGAGGTCGCTCGACAGGGGACTGTACCCATCGGGAGCTCTCGATACCGGACTTAGCGAGCCTTTTGTTCGTGGCTCACTCGGAGATGAATGGCGGGCTGTCATCGCGTCATCCGTCACAACGGCACTCTGGCATACCGGGCCCCGGCCGACGCCCCGCCCCTGCGCCCGCCACCGTCACACCGGGGGCGGCCGGGCCCGACATATTCGAAGGAGGGCTCCGCCGCGTCGGAGCGCCAGTTATCGAGGGGCTCGCCCCGCCAGATACGCGTC
The DNA here is from genome assembly GCF_037335815.1 of Salinirubellus litoreus. Taxonomy (NCBI): domain Archaea; kingdom Methanobacteriati; phylum Methanobacteriota; class Halobacteria; order Halobacteriales; family Natronomonadaceae; genus Salinirubellus; species Salinirubellus litoreus. The sequence goes on from NZ_CP147841.1 coordinate 4,213,721, forward strand.
TCGTTCGATCGGCTCTGCCGGAGATAGAGACGAATTTCCCGACCCAAGCCGGCATACGAGGGGGACCCACGCTCGTTCGATTCGGCCGAACGTCGAGGGGCGCGTCGGGGACGGTCAGGAGTTCACGTCGACGCTCACGACCCGTCCGTCGTGTTCGACGTAGAACGCGTCGATCGGGACGTCCTCGGAACGCACTCGGTCGGTCGTCGTCTGCACGGAGGCGGATCCCGTCCGGAGCGCCTCCTCGACGACGGCCCTCACCGGACTCTCGCCCGAGAACTCCGAGAGTGCGTACACCTCCCCGTCCGGGGGCGGGGCGTCGACGACCGTCGCTTCGAGCACGACCGTCGGGGAACTCGTGAGGCCGACGAGGACCAGGCCGACCAGCGAGAGGACACCGACCCCGAGAACTGCCAGGATCGGGTATCGGACGGATTCGGGGAAGACCTCCAGATCCGGTACCATCGGGAGGCTGTTCGAGTCCACACGTCGGTCGTGCGTACCGACCGAGAAGTGTCTTCGGGCTGGCGGTGCGGTAACCGGGCGAGAGCCGGACACTACGATCTGATCGCACGCTCGAACGGACGGATCCGTGATCCCCCTCCGCTCCGAATGGAGCGAGGGACTCGACGCTGCGTCATCCGACGACCCCGGCAGCCAGGGACGCAGGAGCAGCCCCAAGACACATCTTCGCCCCTCGGGTACACGCGTTAGTTATGGCGAACTCCCACGATATCGACGAGCGGTTGACGGTCGTCTGTACGGACGGCACGACGATAGGCTGTGAGAACTTCAAGGCGATCGAGAGCGGGGTCCTGCTAACCGAGGACCTGAAGAAGAACCGAGTGTTCGGGTTCGTGAACCACGACGAGGTGCGGTTCGTTCTCCCCTCCGAGACCGCCGCAGGGATCGTCGGCGACGGGACGGCGGACGAGGGGTTCGAGGACCCGCTGATGCAGCTGCCCGGCCTGGGTTCACGATACGCACAGAGACTCCGGTCTGCGGGGTATACGTCGATCGGCGAACTAGCAGACGCCGATCCGGCCGTGCTGGCCGAGGAGACCGGAGCGAACGAGAAACGGACCTCCGAATGGGTCGAACGGGCCGGGGAGATGAAGAACGCGGACGGGTCGGACGACGCCTGAACACGGCGTGGCGGACCGGGGCCACACCCGGACCGGCCGCCGATTGGCCCGGTTGGCGGGAACTGTCCCCTCCTGCCCGCCGTCCGAGCCGGGGGAGATGGTTCGTCGGTGGGCACTGGGACGGACGGACCGGGAACCCGAACGCCGAGCCCTCCCGTGTATCGACCAAACGTTATCTATCGAGGGCGGATACCGGTAGAGAGGTGTGAACGACTCCACCGAGCTCGTCTCGATTACCCTCCTCGTTCTCCTCGTCACGGTAGTGGCGCACGCGGCGCTCGAACCGGGGCTAACGCGAACCGATACGGGGAGTGCCGGTATCGACGACGGAGGAGAACTCGTACACTCCGCGCCCTCTCCGCGCTCCAGTGTCGACCGAGCGAGCGGTCGAACCGATGGTCTGCAGCGTCTCACTCACGACTCGCTCGGTGTACCGTCCATCACCATCTCCCCGTCTCGACCTGACCGTCCACGGGAGCGAGCAGCCACACTCGGTAGTCCGCTACTCGCGTCCGCCTGTGTGCCGAGCGGCGTCTGTCCCGAACCCGGAACCCGGACGTCGGTGGGGGTGCAACCCCGACCGCGGGATCGGACACCGTACGGGATCGAGACCGTCTACGGCAACCCGAACCTCACGCGGACGACCGGCGGCGAGGGCGTCGACGTGGCCGTCCTCGACACGGGCGTGGCGACGGAGCATCCGGACCTCCGCCGTCGCGTCGATCGCTGTCGCGACTACACCGTCGACCCGATCCGGTACGACTCGTGCGACGACGACAACGGACACGGGACCCACGTCGCCGGCACGGTGCTGGCCGACGGGGGGCCGAACGGGACCGGGATCTACGGCGTCGCACCGGACGCGGACCTGTTCGCGTTCAAGGTCTGCACCGCCGACCGGCGCTGTTCGTCGATCGACCTCCGGGCCGCGATCCGCGACGCGGCCGACGCCGGGGCGGAGATCGTCGTGCTCAGCCTCGGCGGGCAGCGAACCCAGCACGTCCAGTCGGCCGTCCAGTACGCCCACGAGGAGGGCGTGCTCGTCATCGCGGCGGCGGGCAACGGGGGTCCCGATCTCGACACGATGAGCTACCCCGCGGCCGACGAACTCGTCGTCGGCGTCGGGGCACTCGAGCGGGGACGGGCCGACGTGCCGATCGAACCGGGGAACTACCGGGTACCCGATTTCTCGTCACGAGGGCGGGACGGACGGTCGTTCGAACGGGACGACGGGTACATGGAGGTCTCGGCACCCGGCGCAGGGGTGCTGTCGACCTGGCCCGGCGGCTACACGGAGCGAACCGGGACCTCCGCGGCGACCCCACACGTCGCCGGGCTCGCAGCCAGGCTCTGGCCGCTGACGAGCGACCGGGACGGCGACGGACACAGACACGAGGACGTCCGGCGCGTGCTCCAGCGACGGGCCCCGGACTTCGACGTGACGGAGGGGGAGTACGCACGCGAGGGCTACGATCCGGCCGCGGGACTCGGACTCCCGCAGATCGAGCCGCCCCGGGCGCGGATCACGCAGTCGCCGTCGACGCCGACCGAGGGGCGGACGGTGAGATTCAGTGGCGCAACATCGACGGCACCGGACAGTACGATCCTGAGCTACGAGTGGGACTTCGACGGCGACGGGACGATCGACGCCCGCGGCCGGACGGCCACGGTCGTCTTCACCACCCCGGGGCGGCACACCGTGCGGTTGCGGGTGACCGACGCCGACGGCGCGAGCCACACGACCACCCGGACGATCCGGGTGAACGCCGGGCCGACCGCGGCGTTCTCGTCGCGCCCGTCCGTCCCCGTACAGGGTGAGACGGTAGCGTTCGACGCCTCGGCGTCGAGCGATCCGGACGGAGCGATCGTCGCCTACGAGTGGGACTTCGACGGGGACGATGTGCCGGACGCCCGGGGCCGGACGGCCGCACACCCGTTCGAGACGTTCGGCACCCATCCCGTCACCCTTCGTGTGACCGACGAGGACGGCGCGCTCGATACCACCACGCGCTCGGTACTGATCAACGACGTTCCCGCCGTGTCCTACGTCGGGCCGACGGAGATGCCCGCAGGGACGCCCGTGACGCTCACCGCCGCGGTCACCGACGAGGTCGGGTCGATCACGGTGACCTGGGAGTTCCCCGACGGGATCTCCGCTACCGGAACCGCCGTCACCCACAGCTTCGAACCCGGCCAGCAGGTGGTCACGGTGATCGCCGAAGACGAGTACGGGGCGCGGACGACGGAGGAGGTCACTCTGACGGTACGGGCGACTCCCACGCCGACCATCGCGCCGACCGAGGAGACGACGGGGCCGCCGGGGACGGACGACCGGACGAGGACCGCGACGACGACGGGATCCGGTCCCGGATTCGGCGGGGGCGCGATCGTCGCGTTCGGAGTGCTGGCTCTCCTGGCGGCCCGACGGTCCCCGGTCGGGTAGGGTGCGGGCACCCGTCCGTACCTACCGGGAACGAGTCACCGACGGATCACCGGGAGCACTCTCGACTGCCGCTCTCGTCACTGGCGATCTACCCTGCGAGAGCGTCGGGGTTTTGTCGCTCCTCGTCGATACCCGTCCATGGCCTACGTGGTCGAGATCACCGAGGCGGCGGGCGACGCCAACCCGGCGGTCGCCGAGTACCGCGCGGAGGTCGGCGAGCGGGTCCGCTTCGAGTCGAAGGCCGACGCGGACGCGCTCGTCGAGAAGTTGAACGACGAGGGGACGGGTACCGTCCGACTGCGGAGCGTCCACGAGGACCACCCGCTCGAAGAGGGCCAAGACCCGATCGACGGCTACGTGGAAGCGGCCTGATACCGAGCGTCCCCGCCGTTCCTCGATCCCCCCTCGGCGATCACCCGGTGGGCCCCGTCGGGATAGCTCTGGGCGACAGCGCATGTAACTCCTCGTGGACGAACTCGCCCCGGACCGTGACCGACGTGGCCGGCGTGCGAACGGCGTGGCATCGGGCAGGAGCCCGAACGTATGAAGCGGCAACACAGTTCCGGGATGTCGAGTCGGGGTCGGGCGGGTGGGGCCGGACCTCCAGGTTTATTTCGGGCCAGACGCAGGGTCACACATTAATATTGGAATTATGACAATTGCGCTCGGTGATGAGTCGCTCCCGGACGCGCTCGAGTACCTCGCGGGGCTGGGGGTCGACGCGGTCGAACTCGGCTGTGGCGGGTTCGTCGGGGACGCACACCTGTCCCGGGAGGAGTACCTCGACGAGGAGGAGGCCCAGGGGGAGCTGCTCGAACTCGTCGCGGAGCACGACCTGCGGATCAGCGCGCTCGCGACCCACAACAACCCGCTCCACCCCGACGAGGACCGTGCCGAGCGCGCGGCGACCTGGGCGCTCACTCGATCGACCTCGCGGGGTTCCTGATCGGACAGGTGGTCACGAGCGTCTCCGGGCACCTCCGGACGTTCGTCGACGAGCGGCCCGTGTCCGACGAGGACGACGACGCGGCAGACGAGACGAGCGAGGGGGGAGACGAGCAGGAAGACGGAGGTGACGAGCGCGAGACCCGACCGGTCACCGTCGACGACGCGTTCACGGCCCAGGCGGAGTTCGAGGGCGGCGCGATGGGCGTCTTCGAGGCCTCGCGGTTCGCCACCGGCCACAAGAACGCCAACGTCATCGAGATCAACGGCTCTGAGGGGTCGATCCGGTTCGACCTCGAACGGCTCAACGAACTCGAGGTGCTCGGGGCCGACGACCGGGGGTTCGAGACGGTGCTCGTCACCGACTCCGAGGAGGACGACCCCTACGTCGACCGCTGGTGGCCCCCGGGCCACGTCCTCGGCTGGGAACACGCGATAATCCACGAGAACTACGAGTTCCTCTCGGCCGCGGCCGCCGGCGAGCCCCACGAACCGGACTTCGACACGGGGCTGGCCGTCCAGCGGGTCCTCGACGCGATCGAGCGGAGCCACGAGCGACGGGAGTGGGTCGAACTCCGAGGGTAGTTCACCCGTCGTGAGTGCCGCCGTATCGTCTTCCGCTCCTCGGGGCTCTCCGGCACCAGTTTCGAGGGGACGGAGCGGAGTCCCTCGGAGCGGGAGTCGACCCGGGTCTCGACGAGAGGACCTCCGTCCCGGTCGGCGATCAGCCAGGGTTCGAGCCGAGCGAACGCCCGACCAACCCGAAACTACTTCGGACGCTGACGGGACGGCTTGGGCATGCTCTACCCCCTCCAGCAAGCGCCGATGAGCGCGACCGGAGCGTTCGACCCGATCGGGACCGCTGTCGTCCTCCTCGTGACCGTGCTCGGGGCCTACGCCGCCCGCCAGAGCTGGCTGCAGTACCAGCAGGACGTCAGGCTTCGGTGGGTGATAGCGGGCGGCCTCGGGGTCTCCCTCGCGGTCCTGGGGACGGTGTCGCTACTGCTCGACCTCGCCGCCGTGCTCGGCCTCCTGTAGACGGATCGACGGGGACGAAGCTCCTTTCTCGTCGGCGTGACTGGTTTCGGTATGCCCGCTACCGTACGCGGAGCCTCCTTCGGCCGACGGGTCGGCGCGACGCTCCTCGCCGGGATCCCGGGCGTCCTCGCCCTCGTCGGGTACATCTACCTCACGACCCCGACGGCGGCCGTCCCGGCCGGCCTGTCGTTGCCCCTCTTCGCCGCACTCTCCGGGATCAACCCCCTGCTCCTCCTGAGCGTCGCCTGCCTGCTCGGCGCGTACACCGCCCCGCGAGCGGGCCTTCGGTCGTACCTTCTCGACCGCGTGGCGACGGGCGAGGCAGTCTGGCCGCGACTCCGTGCCGACGTCGGACTCGCCGTGGGCCTCGGCGTTCTCGGTGCGGTCTCGATCGTCGTTCTGGATACCGTGCTGGCACCGTTCGTCGCACAGGACCTCCCCCAGTCGGCCATCGGCGGTGCGAGACCGACGGTAGTGGACGTCCTCGCGTACGCCCCGGTCCGCTTCCTCTACGGGGGTGTCACGGAGGAACTCATGCTCCGGTTCGGGCTCATGTCCGCGCTCGTGTTCGGCGGATGGCACGTCACCGGCCGTCCGGGGGAAGGTCCACGACCCGGCGTCGTGTGGGCCGCGATCCTGATCTCCGCGGTGCTGTTCGGCGTGGGCCACCTCCCGGCGCTCGCCCAGTCCGTCGATCTCACCCCCGCACTGATCGCCCGGACGGTCCTCCTGAACGCCCTCGTGGGCGTCGTCTTCGGGTGGCTCTACTGGCGGCGGAGCCTCGAGGCGGCGATGGTAGCCCACACGACGTTCCACGTCCCGCTCGTGGTGCTCTCGCTCGTTCAGGTCGCCCTCCTCTGAGCGAAGCGCCTCGTCGTTCCGGTTGACGAGGCCCCGCCGCCGAGCGCGGCCCCCGTCGTAGCGGATCCGAGTGCCACTATCCCGCCGCCGTGTTCGAGAACGCCAGCGATCAGAACTCCTCGCGCAGGAACACCTCTCCGGGCGGGAAAGCCGTATTGAGGAGCGTTCGGGTTTCACGGTCGTCCACGGTGAGTTCTCCTGCATCGGCGAGCCCTCCGGCCGTTCGATACCCGACGACCAGTTGTGAGAGCGCGCCGATCCCGAGCGTCGCGTCCGGCGCGTCGGTGGTCACCTCAACCGACGCCGATCCGCCGTCGACGTCGAGACGAAACGCCTCGTCGTTCCAGTCCACGATCGAATCATCGACACCGAGGACCAGGGATCCGGCGGCGTGCTCGGGGTACTCGATCCCCTCGAGCACGGATTCGACGTCCACGAGCCGGATCGACGCCCCCGGGTGGACGGTCGTCTCGACGGCGGCCGGGTCGTCGACCAGATCGACGAGCGGGTCGTCGACGGGACCGCGAAGGCGGATCCGATCGACCTGCGACCGGTGAACGGCGAGGAATCGGAGGAGCTGGAGATAGGCCGTCGGATCGCCGAACGCGATCTCACTCACGTCGAGGAGAGCGTCGTCGGACTCGATCGTGTAGACGAGATACCCCCGAAGCTCCCCGTCCGATTCCCAGCCGTAGACGTGCGGGTCGGCGCCTCGACTTCGGAAGGTACGTTCGCGCCACCACTCCTCGGTCCGCTCGATCGAGAGCGCGTAAGGAGCGCCGTGGTCGGCGAGCACTCCCGCCAGACGCTCGTACTCGTCGGGATAGAGCCGAACGAACTCCCCGCCAGTGTGCTCCGTCGTGACCGAGAGCGCCTCGGGTGGGCACTCCCGGACCGCGTACTGATTAGCGAGTTCCCAGCCGTAGCGGTCGTAGAACGGGTAGTCGAACGCCCAGAGCGCCGAGAGGGGGACCTCCCGATCGCGATACTCGTCGAGGAACGATTCGATCAGCGTACGGACGTACCCCTTCCGTCGATGCTCGGGCGGGGTGGCGACGGAGGCGAGACAGCCGATCGGCCGAGTCGTATCGCGGACGGTCGCCCGGAGGAAGTGGTGTCGGCAGATAGCCACGAGTTCGTCACCGTCGAAGACGCCGCGCTGTTCGCCGACCCGGGCCGGCTCGATCCGGCGGTCGGTGTCGTCGGGGGCGACGTGATCGTCCAGTTGCCGATACGCGTACGACCAGAGCGCCTCGAACTCGTCGAGCCGCTCCTCGGGGATCGGACGGTACTCTACCATACTCCGGAGAACCGCTCATCGCGGCAATAAGGGTAGGGTCCTGGAGGCTCGATCGTCGGGGACCCGTTCGGCGACACGTCGATCGGGGATCTCGTTTCCTGTCGGTACTGCGGGCGATCGTCCTCATATTTCCGATCGCGTGTCTCCACACGTATCGGCTGTGTCGTCCCTGGCGGTTCTCCCGTCTTCCGGTTCCATGCTCCCGTGTCGGCCCTCAGAGGGAGTCCACCAGCGCGTCGGCGAGTTTCTTCTCCGCGCGTCGCAGGTGGTGTTCGGCGGTACGCCGCTCGACGCCGACCGCCGCGGCGATCTCCGCGGTCGTCGTCTCGCGCGGGAGTTCGAAGTAGCCCCGCTCGTGGGCCGTCCGATACACCTCCCGCTGTCGCGGCGAGAGCGTCGGGAGGAGGGCGTCGGTCGACAGCAGGGGCGTGTCGGCCCTCGGCGTGGCGAGTTCCCGTTTCGATTCGACCGTCACGGGGTGATCGCTCGCCACGTCACGATAGAGGGCGGTCAGATCCCCGGCGTCGAGGGCCAGCACGCGGACGACCTTCGAGCCGTTCTCGTATCGCAGGGGCGGAAGCGAGAGGCAGTCGTGGGCCGCGAGGTATCGCTCGATGTACTCCTCGCCGTGCTGTTTCAGGCAGGCGCTCGTGACGATCAGCCGGTCGTCGCCGTCGGAGATGTGCCGACGGATCCCGACCGCCTCGCGGATGTGGTCGAGCACGAGGTCCTCCTCGTCGCCGGCGACGTACAGGAGGTCGCAGTGGTCGTTACACCAGAGTTCGATCCGCGTCGCGCCCGCGGCCGTCGCCCGCTCGTACGGACCCTCCCCGCCGACGTGGAACACTGCCTCGTACATACGGTCGCTCGGAGCCGCGTATATAAAACAATGGCCGCATGGTGAGTCTACGCTCTCCTCTCTGGAGCACCGTGTGATGAGCAGGCATGGAACAGAAGCAGCCCTCTCCCGAGGACCGCATCGGCGAACCGTCGGCGCAGTGGCGCGAGTATCGGGGCGCGCCGACCGGGACCGACATCGAGTGCCGGGGCTGGCGACAGGAGGCCGCCCTCCGGATGCTGAACAACAACCTCGACCCCGAGGTTGGCGAGGACCCGGAGAACCTCGTCGTCTACGGCGGGACCGGCCGGGCCGCGCGGTCGTGGGACGCGTACGACGCCATCATGGCCGAGCTCCGGGAACTGGGTGACACGGAGACGCTGCTCGTCCAGTCGGGCAAGCCCGTGGGACGGTTCGAGACCCACGAGATGGCGCCTCGCGTGCTCATCGCGAACTCCAACCTCGTCGGGAAGTGGGACAACTGGGATCACTTCCACGAACTCGAGGCGAAGGGACTCATCATGTACGGGCAGATGACCGCCGGTTCCTGGGCCTACATCGGCACGCAGGGGATCATCCAGGGGACCTACGAGACGCTCGCTGAAGCCGGCCGACAGCACTTCGACGGCGGTCTGACGGGGACGATCACCGCGACGGCCGGACTCGGGGGGATGGGCGGGGCACAACCGCTCGCGGTGACGATGAACGGCGGGTGCTGCATCGCGGCGGAGGTGGACGAGCGGCGTATCGATCGCCGCATCGAGACGGGCTACTGCCAGGAGAAGACCGACGACCTCGACGAGGCGATCGAGCGGGCCGAAGCCGCCGCTGCGGCCGACGAGGCCTACTCGATCGCGGTTCACACGAACGCCGCCGACATGCTCGAGGGGATGCTCGACCGCGGGTTCGTCCCGGAGATCGTGACCGACCAGACGAGCGCCCACGACGAGCTCGAAGGGTACTACCCGTCGGGCTACACCGTCGAGGAGGCCGACCGCCTGCGCGAGGATGACCCCGACGCCTACGTCGAGGCGAGTCTCGACACGATGGCGCGCCACGTCCGGGCGATCCTCGACCTCCAGGAGGAGGGTGCCGTCGTCTTCGAGTACGGCAACAACATCCGCGGACAGGTCGAGGACCACCGCGACGTGACCGACGCGTTCGACTTCCCGGGGTTCGTGCCCGCGTACATCCGCCCGCTGTTCTGCGAGGGGAAGGGCCCGTTCCGGTGGGCCGCGCTCTCCGGGAATCCCGCGGACATCCATCGCACCGACGAGGCCGTCAAGGAACTGTTCCCGGAGAAGGAGGCGCTCCACCGGTGGATCGACCTCGCACGGGAGCGGGTGCAGTTCCAGGGTCTCCCCTCGCGGGTGTGCTGGCTGGGGTACGAGACGGGCGAGACGCCTCCGGCGTCTCGAGACGGAGGCGGTGAAACCGCCGGCGGCGAGGAGGCGCTCACCGAGCGGGCCCGGTTCGCGCTCCGCATCAATGAGCTGGTGCGCGACGGGGAGATCGAGGCACCGATCGTCGTCACGCGCGACCACCTCGACGCCGGCTCGGTCGCCTCGCCGAATCGGGAGACGGAAGCGATGCGGGACGGCTCGGACGCGGTCGCCGACTGGCCCATCCTCAACGCCCTGCTCAACTGCGCCGCCGGAGCCGACATCGTCAGCGTCCACGACGGGGGCGGAGTCGGCATCGGGAACGCGCTACACGCGAACAACCACGTCGTCCTCGACGGAACCGACCTGGCGGAGGAGAAGGCCCGTCGGGTGTTCACGACCGACCCCGGGATGGGTGTGATCCGCCACGCCGACGCCGGCTACGAGACGGCCATAGAGGCGGCGGACCGATCGGACGTTCCGATTCCGATGCGCGACCGCGAGGGCGAATGACCGGGCTCCAGTCCACGACGTTCGAGTGGACGGGGCCCTCGGACGATCCGAACGACGAGCAGTTCGGGGACGTCGTCGAACCGACGACACTCGATGCGGCCGACGGCTACGACGCCGTCCTCGTCGGCGAGCCGTATGACGGGGCGGTCATCGGTCGCCGCGGTGCGGCGGCGGGACCGGCCGCCATCCGCGAGGCGCTCGCCGGGGTGAAGACCCACCACTTCGATACCGGGCCGGTCTCGAATGTGGGCGATCTCGGGACGGTCGCGCTCCCCGACGGCGACGTACGGACGGTCCAGCGGGCGGTGCGTGCGGTCGCCGCCTCGGTTCACGACGCGGACGCGTTTCCGGTGTTCCTCGGGGGCGACAACTCCCTCACCTGCGCGAACGCCGGCCCGTTGCTGGACGGCTCGCTCGGCGTCGTCAGCATCGACGCACACCTCGACGTCCGGGAGGTACGGGACGACGCGACGAGCGGGACGCCCTATCGCCAGCTGTTCGAGGCGGGCCTCGACGTCTACGGCTGTGTCGGCGCGCGCCACTTCGAGACCTCCACCGCGTACCACGACTACGTCCGCGAGCGGGGTGGCACGGTCGTGACGGCCGAGGCAGTCGGTGACGGTCCGGTCGCAGCGGCCGACCGGGCGCTCAACGCGATGAGCGGTGTGGATCGGATCTACCTCTCGCTCGACTGTGACGCGCTCGACGCGACGGCCGCGCCCGGTGTGAGCGCGCCCACCCCCGGCGGCCTCACGACCCGCGAGTGTTTCCGGGTTCTACGACGCCTCGCCTCGGACGACCGGGTCGTCGGCTTCGAGGTGGTCGAGTGTGCGCCGCCGCTGGATCGTGACGGACGGACCGTCGACGCCGCCGCTCGCGCGGTCGCCCACGTGCTGAGCGCACGCCCGGGGGGTGGTGCCTCGTGATCGACGCCGTCGTCCACGGTGCCGGGGAGGTGATCGCCGGCCCGGGGGAGTCGTACGCCGACGGCGCCGTCGCGGTCGAGGACGGTCGCGTGGTCGCGGTCGGCCCGACCGATGCGGTCACGCGGGAGTACCCACCCGAGAACGCCGTCGAGCAGGTCGACGCCGACGGACGGGCCGTGCTCCCGGGGTTCGTCGACGCCCACACCCACGGCCTCTTCGCCGGTGACCGCTCGGACGAGTTCGGGGCGAAACTCCGCGGGAAGACCTACGGGGAGATCCTCGCCGAGGGAGGTGGCATCCTCCGCACCGTCCGGGCGGTTCGTGAGGCGAGCGACGAACGGCTCCTCGGGGACCTGCTCGGTCACCTCGATACGATGCTCGCCCACGGGACGACGACGGTCGAGGTGAAGTCGGGCTACGGGCTCGACGCCGCGACCGAACTCCGGATGCTCGGGATCGTCGACGCCGCGGACGCGCGACACCCCGTCGACGTGGTGCCGACGTTCATGGGTGCCCACGCGGTCCCCGGGGGTCGGGACGCCGAGGACTACACGACCGAGGTCATCGACGAACAGATCCCCGCCGTCGCGGAGCAGGGGATCGCGGCGTTCTGTGACGTCTTCTGCGAGGAGGGCGTCTTCTCGGTCGAGCAGTCCAGGCGCGTCCTCGAGGCCGGGATCGAACATGGGTTGACGCCGAAGATCCACGCCGAGGAACTGACCCACCTCGGCGGCGCTCGGTTGGGAGCCGAGGTCGGCGCGGCGAGCGCCGATCACCTCCTCCACGCGACCGACGAGGACGCGGCCGCGCTCGCCGCCGCGGGCGTCACGCCGGTCCTCCTCCCGGGCACCGCGTTCTCGCTCGGAGCCGAGTACGCCGACCCCGGCCAGTTCATCGACGCCGGCGCACCGGTCGCCGTCGCCACGGACTTCAACCCGAACTGTCACTCGCAGTCGATGGGCATGGCGCTCGCCCTCGCCTGCGTCGGGATGGGGATGGCTCCCCGGGACGCGGTCGACGCGGCGACGCGGGGCGGCGCGCTCGCGCTCGACCGCGAGGACGGGACCGGGACGCTCACCGTGGGCGCACCGGGAGACCTCGTCGTCCTCGACGCGCCGTCGTACGTTCACGTCCCCTACTCGTTCGGCGTGAACCGGGTCACGACGGTACTGAAAGACGGAGCCGTGGTTCACAACGCGGACGGCCACGTCTCGGCAGGGTCGACATGAGCGGGAGCGAGTTCCTCCCGTCCCCGGACGACGCGGCGGTCGTTCTCGACGGTGTGGGGCTCACGCCCGATGACGTAGTCCGTGTCGCTCGCGAGGACGCGACCGTCGCTCTCAGCGAGGCGGCACGCGACGCCGTCCGGGAGTCCAGAGCCCGCGTCGAGGCGGTCGCGGAGACCGACGAGGCGGTCTACGGGTTGAACACCGGTTTCGGCGAACTCGTCGACACGCGCATCGGCGACGACCGCGTGGACGAACTCCAGACCAACCTCGTCCGCAGCCACGCCGCCGGTACGGGCCGCGAACTCGATCGCGAGGAGGTCCGTGCGCTCGTCTGCAGTCGGATCAACGCGCTCGTGAAGGGGTACTCGGGCGTCCGCGAGGTTGTCGTCGACTCGCTCGTCGCGCTGTTGAACGCCGGGATCACGCCCGTCGTTCCCTCGCGCGGGAGCCTCGGCGCGAGCGGCGACCTCGCGCCGCTGGCGCACGCGATGCTGGTTCTGCTCGGGGAGGGCGAGGCGGACGTCGAGACGGAGGATGGAACCGAACGATTCCCGGGCGAGGAGGCACTCGCCGTCGCCGGCCGCGAGCCGGTCACGCTCCGTGCGAAGGAGGGGCTCGCGCTCATCAACGGGACACAGCTCACCGTCGGACTGGCAGCACTGCTGGTCCACGACGCCGAGCGGTTGCTCCGCGCGGCCGACGCGGCCGGCGCGCTCACGACCGAGGTGACGATGGGTTCGACCGCCGCCTCGGATCCGGCGATCCAGCACGTCCGCCCACACGCGGGGCAGGCGGCGAGCGCCTGGACGATAAAACGGCTCTGTGCCGGGTCGGAGATCGTCGAGTCCCACCGCAACTGCGATCGCGTGCAGGACGCCTACTCGCTGCGCTGTCTGCCACAGGTCCACGGCGCGGTCCGGGACGCCGTCGAGCACCTCCGCGAGGCGGTCACCGTCGAACTCAACAGCGCGACCGACAACCCGCTCGTGTTCCCCGCCGGCGAGGTGGATCGCCGGAGTTCCGGAACCGAGTACGCCGACGTCGTCTCGGGGGGCAACTTCCACGGCGAGCCGCTGGCGCTCCGACTCGACTACGTCACCAGCGCGCTCACCGAACTCGCGTCTATCGCCGAGCGCCGCGTCGACCGGATGCTCAATCCGAACGTCCAGGAGCCGCATCTCCCGCCGTTCCTCACCCCCGAGAGCGGCGTCCGGTCCGGCTACATGATCGCGGGCTACACCGCCGCGTCGCTCGTCACCGAGTGTCGGAGCGCGGGCAAACCCGCGACCGACAACGCGGTCGTCTCGGGCAACCAGGAGGACCACGTCAGCCTCTCGGCCACGTCGGCGTTCGCGGCCCGCCGGACGCTCGGATACGCCCGAACGGTCATCGCCATCGAGCTGCTCTGTGGTGCGCAGGCCGCGGAGTTCGTCGACGACGAGCTCGCGCACGGGGAGGGGACCGACGCGGTCCACGAAACCGTCCGTGCCGTCGTGCCGGCACTCGACGAGGACCGGCCGCCCGCGCCGGACATCCGGGCCGTCGAGCGCGTCGTCTCCGAGGGCGTCCTCGACGACGCGCTCGCTGCGGCGCTCGGCGACGGGTGGCAGGAGCGACGGGACACGGCCGTCGACGACCTTCGGAGGTGACGATCGGGCGACGGGGCCCGCTCTCGTCATCCACTTCGATCGAAGTGGACCTACTGTCGAGTCGGACGCTCTGAGTAAAGTTTGCTACCGGGGCGGACCAGGGTCAAGCCTGTACATCGTCGAACGCGAAGCGGGTACCCCATCGCCCCGAGGGACCGCTTCTGCGGAGCACGCTGCCCGCTCTGTCTCGCTTCGTTCGGCGGTGGCGGCTGTGATCGACGACGGTCGGATTCGTCCGCACTCGTTCGGCGCATCTGGTCGGCGGTATCACGGCCACGTTTCACCGGATTACGGACATCGCTGTTGCTCTGTTCGGCGTCGTAGCCCCTCGGAGCCGGAACAGCCAGAGGCGAAGCCGAACCGCCGCGTCTTAGTGTCGCCACGGCGAACCCGCGATATGCGCCACCTCGGTCTGAAGGCCCGGATGACCGTCGTCGGGTCGCTCCTGTTCGCGTTCTACGCCGTCGCCGCCGTCGTGGCGATGGGCGTCTTCCAGTGGCCGCTCTGGCTCGTGCTGCTGGGCAGCGTCGCGTTCGTCGGCGTCCAGTACAAGGTCGGCAAGTGGGCCGCACTGCGGAGCGTGGGCGCCGACGATCTGCCCGAGGATCGGGCCCCGGAGCTCCACCGCCGCGTCGACTCGCTCGCGAGCGACATGGGCATCGAGAAACCCCGGCTCATGATCGCCAGCATGGGCGTTCCCAACGCCTTCGCCATCGGTCGGAAGGGTGCCGGGACGGTCGTCGTCTCGGAGGAACTGCTCCGGATCCTCGACACGGCCGAACTCGAAGGGGTCCTCGCCCACGAACTCGCCCACATCCGGAACCGCGACGTCGTGATGATGGTGCTGGGCCAGGGCGTCGCCTCGATCGTCGCGATCGCCGCCCAGTGGACAGTCCTGCTGACGGGCGACAACGACATCGCGGACTTCTTCCTCGCGATCGTCGTCGGCCAGATCACCCAGCTGCTGGTGATGCTGTTCGTCTTCGCCATCTCCCGGTACCGCGAGTACGTCGCCGACAGCGACGCCGCCAACGAGATCGGCGGTGGGGAGCCCCTCGCGAGCGCGCTCGAGAAGATCAGTCGGGGGAACGAACGCGCCGGGGAGTCGGCCGTCGACGAGCAGGTGAACGCGCTGTGTATCTTCGGCGAGGGACGCGGCCTCGCCCGGCTGTTCGCGACCCACCCGCCCGTCGAGAAGCGGATCGAACGCCTCCGGGGGTGACGCGTCGATGGCCGACCTCCGAACGTTTCTGGCTGCTGTCCTCGGGATCGGCCTCGGTGCGCTGTTCCTCGCGTACCCCGAGGCGGTGATCCGTGTCCAGACCGCGGGACGGGTCCCGCACGACCGCGGCGGGGAGTACGGCTCGGCGTCCTCGATCCCCGACCGATGGCGACGTCTCGTCCAGCTGCTGGGCGTCGCCGTTCTGGTGGCCGGCGTCTACTTCGGTGCGACGGTGCTTCTCGGCGTGTAGTCCTCTCGATCCCGAACGGGACGTCGGTCGGGACCTCATAGAAAACCCGGCTGGTAACGGCTCCGCGTGATACGTGATGGAGAGGAGACCTGAGAGCGCGACCGACCGACTGCCGCGGCCCGTTCGACCTGTCACTCGGTGGACGAGTCGTTCGCTTCGGCGGCAGCTTCGAGAAGGGTATGCCGCTCGTCGAAGTAGGCCGGTGCATCGTGGTCGTTCTCGAACTGCACGACGCGGTCGAGCGCCGTTCGTCCGTCGTCGCCGGTCTCTTCGAGCTCCTCGGCCAGTTCGATGTAGGCCGCGGCGAGCTCCTGGAAGGCCGTCATCCGCGCCTGTTTCGCCTCGGCGACCACCTGCTTCTTCTCGAGTTCGGATTCCAGATCCTCGAGTTCCGCGAGGTCACTTCGGGCGTCGCTCGCCCCGGCCGTCGTCGGAGACGCGGTGGGTCCGTCGGTGCTGTCCGCCCGTTCCGGCAGGTGGGTTCGCATCTCCGCGATGTCCTCGTCGATCTCGTCCAGCAGCTCGTCGGTCTCCGCGCCGATCCGCTCGACGTGCCCCGAGAGGAGTCCGGCCTGGGTTCGGCAGTACTCGACCAGCTCATCGACCGAGAGCGTCCGGCCGTCATCGTCCATGGTTAGCATCTGTCTTCCCTAGCCCGAAGGCAGTTGCGGCGTGCTGATTCCGAGAGAGACTGGTGGCCGGCGGCGACCCCCGCCCCGCTCTTATAAGTCCCCTCCGACGGAGTGGGTGGTATGTCACACCTGTCGAACACGGTCGTCGGCGACGGATACCGGAGCACGTTCGCGTGGGATCTCCTCGAGGAACTGACCGAGATCGGCAGCCGGATGGCCGGACAGGAGGGCGAGGCCGAGGGTGCCCGCGTCTTCGTCGAGGGGCTCGAGCGTGCCGGACTGCGCGAGGCGGGGATAACGGAGTTCGAGATCCCGGGCTGGTGGCGCGGCTCCTCCTCGCTGGCGGTCGAGGCCGGGAACGGTCGCGGCCGCACCTTCGAGGCCGACTACGAGGTACTCGGACTGCCCGGTTCACCCGGGGAGACCGTCGAGGCCGAGATGATCGACGTCGGCGCGGGTCTACCGACGGACTTCGAGGCCGCCGACCTGGAGGGGAGGATCGCAATGGTGGGCAGTCAGAACCCGCCGGATTTCGGCCGCGCGATCAACCGCATCGAGAAGTACGCCCGTGCCGGCCAGGCCGGTGCGCTCGGGTTCGTCTACGTCAACGAGAACGCCGAGGGGGCGATCCCGCCGACGGGATCGGTCGGCTTCACCCACGACGGTCCGGGCGGGATCCCGGCGGTCGGCGTCAGCAGCGAGATCGCCGCCCGGATACGGCGATATCTCGCCGACGGGTCGGTGACGGCGACGCTGTCCGTCGACTGTCGCGACGGACCGGCGACCTGTCGGAACGCCGAGGCCGTCGTCGGGCCGGACGACGGACCGGAGATCCTCGTGACGGGCCACGTCGACGCCCACGACATCGCCGACGGGGCACGCGACAACGGGGCTGGAAGCGTCCTCGCGGCGGAGGTCGGCCGGCTGCTCGCGCTCCAGGACGACGAAACCGGACTCGATACCCGGGTCCGGGTCGTCGCCTTCGGCGGCGAGGAGACGGGGCTCTACGGTTCGACCCACTGGGCGGAACAGGCCGATCTCTCGAACGTGGTCGGACAGATCAACCTCGACGGGATCGGCTACTCCCGGGACCTCCAAGTGCGCGGGCTCGGGCTGCTCGAGCTCTTCGAGGCGGCCGAAACCACCGCGCTCGGATCGATCCGGACCAGCCGAACCGCCAGCCCGTTTAACGATCACTGGCCGTTCGTGACCCGCGGGATCCCGAGCGTCAGCTGTGCCTCGACCGCCGGTGGCGAGGGGCAGGTCGTCCGGTACGGCAACCTGGAGTGGGGACACACCCACGCAGACACCCTCGATAAGCTCGACCCCCGTGACTTCCGGGATCTGGCGATCCCGCTGGCGGAGGCGACCGCGGCCCTCGCGGCCGATCCGGATCCGGAGCGCATCGACGAACCGACCGTCCGGGAGGTCATCCCCGAGGGGCTGGCGGAGTACCTCCGGTTCGACGGTCGCTGGCCCTTCTGATACGAGAGGAGGATTCGAGTACAGCATCACGAGACGACGCGGGGATACAGTACCGAGGCTTTCAGCGGATCGCCGTGGCAGATCCGGATTCGAAGCGGTACCGTCCGGAGGCGGTTTGTCGGACGGGTGACAGAACGTGGAAGCCGGGGGGACGAGCGCATAGAGAGCAACGTTCGGCGGTGGACACCTCCCGAGGATCAGCCCCCTACGGGCAGCACTCGACCGGCTCCGGAACGAGCTGGGCCGCGTGCTCGGTGTCCTCGTGTTCGGCAGCGTGGCCCGCGGGACGATTGAGAAGGGATTAATACCCCGTCCGGGTGGATCGGGATGGCTACGGATCCCCGAGGATATCGCAATGGCGACGAGCACAGGTCGGGACGGCGACGAGCGGCTCCTGCGCGGCTACTCGGGGCGGATATTCGTCGTCGTCGCGCTCGGGACGCTCGTGGCGAACCTCGGTCGGCAGGCCCTGCCACCGCTGTTGCCGGCGATCATCGAGGGGCTGGCGATCACGCCTGCCGCCGCGGGGTTCGCCATGACGCTCATGCGGATCTGCTTCGCCGTCTGTCAGTACCCGAGCGGTCGCGTCGCCGACACGGTCTCGCGAAAGATAGCTATCGTAGGTGGCCTCGGAGGGATGGTCGCCGGCTTCGTCGTCCTGACCCGGGTCCCGTCGTATCCGGTCTTCCTGCTGAGTACCGCGCTACTCGGCGTCGGCTCGGCGTTCTTCTTCGTCTCCGAGCGCGTCCTGCTCTCGGATCTCTTCGTCGCGAGGCGAGGGCGGGCGTTCGGAGTGAACAGCGCCATCTCCCGTATCGGGAGCATCCTCGCGGCCGGCCTAGCCGTGGTCGCGCTCTCGGTCGGGCGCTGGCAGCTCGCGTTCGTGCCCGTCGTCGGCCTGCTGCTCGTGATCGTCGGCGTCTTTCACGTGACGAGTCGGGAACCCTACGGGACGGAGGCGTTCTCTCGGGTGGGTCGGGCCGGAGGACAGGTCCGCGAGACCGTCGGACGGGTGTTCGGGACCTCGCAGGTCCGCTGGCTGGTGGTGGCCTACACGCTGGTGATCTTCGCGTGGGAGGGGGCGCTCACGTTCCTGCCGACGTTCCTGCAGGTAAGCAAGGGGCTCTCCCCCGAGTTCGCGAGCGGCGGGTTCGCCACGCTGTTCGCGGTCGGGATCGTCGTCCAGCCGCTCTCCGGCACACTGAGCGATCGGTGGGAGCGACGCCTCGTCGCGGGCGTCGCGACCCTCGTGAGCGTCGTCGGCCTCGCCGTGCTGGTCGTCGCCGATTCCCTCGCGTTCATCGTCGGGGGTATCCTCCTGTACGCGGCCGGGATCATGGCGTTCACGCCGGTACTGCAGGCCTACCTGATGGACATCTTTCCGGAGTCGACCAAGGGGGGTGATCTCGGCGCGTTCAAGACGGTCTACGAGGGGCTGTCGAGTCTCGGTCCGACGTACGTCGGCGTGGTGGCCGGACTCGCGGGGTACACGCTGGCGTTCGCCGGGTTCCTCGTCTGCCTGCTCGTCAGTGCGGCGATCCTGTTCGGGCTCCACTACAGGTCGGCCTGAACGGGTTGCGAATTTCCGGTGGAGGACGACAGAGCCGAGGGTAGTGAAGTTGAGACTACAGCGGGTTTAGCGGGGCTGTAATGCGTATTGTCGAAGAATACTAGCTGGCCCTCCGGGCGGAAGTTGCAGATCGTTAGATTTCGTTTCACCTTACCGACCCGAGCGGTGCTAACACACGCATCAAGCCCGTCTATCCGAGATCTGTTTTGATAAATCGGGTGAAAAACTTCAGAGCTTTTGCTCGTCTAGCACGAAACAGAACGGTGGAGTACGAACTCGGCCCGGACGAATCGGTCAGCACGGCCGTCGTACGCGCGGTGAGCGCGGTCGAAGGTCGTGAACCATGCTCTCTCCGATCGCTGGCGGATGTCGTCGATCCGACTGCGTTAGATACGTTGTTCGGCCCGCGGTACGACGGAACACCTCGGACGGGCGGACGCCTCTCGTTCGTGTACGACGGTTGTTACATCACGATCGACAACGGCGAGTATCTCACGCTCCAGTTGCTCGAAGACCGTCCTCGCGACGGACGGGATCAGGAACCGTCTGAAAGGTGCGTCCGCTGATGGATTCGCCGATGGCCACTCCTCGCGAGATCACTGCTTGGGATCACGAGCGGTCAACAACCCCTGGGCCATGAGTCGCCGGGCGATTACGACCAGACCATTCCCGAAGCCTTCGCCGAATATCGCCTGTTCCTCTCTGCTGCCGGGCATGATCGAGCTCACGAGGATCGTCGATCGGTCGACCAGAAGGAGCCGGCCGATAGCCGTCTCGTCTTCGGTAACGTTCTCGCCCTGTAGCCACTCCAGGCCAGAGATGAACGTCGTGGCGTCCGGCACCGCCGTCTGGATCTGGTTCTGAAGCGACTTCGTTAACGCCCCGATGAGAAGGTCGACCCCGTTACCGACGTCGTTGAGGCTGACAACGAGATCCTCGGTCAGCAGCGACTCGTCGCCCACTACCAGCACGATCTCCTCGGATGCGTCCTCGATGAGTTGATCCGTCCGATTTTCGATCGCGTCCCGTCCGGACATCGCCCATATCTCCTGGACAGGGGTCCCGTCGTCCTCCTCGACGATTTCGACCGTGTCCAGCGCATCGTGGAGTCGCTCGACGCGGTCTTCGTACTGATCGCGCAGGGTCGCTGTCGCCTCATCGAGCGGAACCGCCCGGAACTGCTGCGGGCTCGAGTGCTGGATCTCGACCAGCCCCTGTGCCTCCAGCACTCGAATCGCATCGTACACTCGCGTTCGGGGAACCTCCGTCATCTCACTCAACTGCTTTGCCGTTCCCGTGTGGAGACGGGACAAACCGACGAAGCATCGCGCCTCATACGCTTTCAAGCCGAGTTGCTGGAGGACTTCGATCGCTTCCTCCAAACTATCAGTCGTATTCATGTGTCCCAACCTCACGGGGGTTACCCCAGTGACTTCCTGAACGATTCGCTCCCAACACGGATAGGTATTGTCACTCCCGTCATGACGACAAGTGCCGATGAGACGTTATCCGGGGGGTATAATCGTCTGAATCCGCTGCACAGACGAGCCCCGCGGATTTGTTGTAATGGTTTCAGTGACAACAGTCGAATCGAGGATTCACCATACAGAAACACGGAGAATCAAGGATCAAGAGTCACCCGTTTAATCACAAAAAAGATATACCGGGTGGAAACTAATCCTTCTACCGGCACGTAGTCCAGTTCTGTGTCCCAACCACCGTGCTGTTGCGTGTCGGCCCGGCCACCCTCCGTGGCTGGGCTCACAGTGACCCGCATTCGCCAGATCGATGAGCAGTGATCCAGTCGAAGACCCACAGACCGCCGCGATTGAGCAACTCGAACGGTTCGGGTTGAGTGCCTACGCTGCACGGACGTTCGTCGCGCTTGCGAGCCTCGGCACGGGGACGGCCAGAGACGTCAGCCAGGTATCGGCGGTCCCGCGCACTCGAGTGTACGACGCGATCGACGAGCTACACGACCGGGGACTCGTCGATATCCTCCAGTCGTCGCCCAAGCAGTTCCGGGCGATCTCCGCCGAAACCGCGAGTCGAACGTTCGAACACGAGCTCCAGCACCGCACGGGAATCCTCCGGACGGCGTTGGGTGAACTCGAACCCGTCGAACGGCAAGCCGAACAGCGCGGCGTCTGGACGGTCGATGGCCAGCCAGCCGTCACGGAACGGGTCCTGGAGTTCTTCGCCGGCGCGGAGGAGGAAATCGTCTACATGACCGTCGAGGACCTCCTCACCGAGGACCTGGTCGACGGATTGAGTGAGGCCGCGAATCGGGGCGTTTCGATCGAGCTCGCCGGCGTGTCGACGGAGGTCCAGGAACGCATTCAGGACGAGATTCCCGGCGCGATGATGTTCGAGTCGCTGTGGGTCTGGTCGGATACGTCGGCGGGACGGCTCATGATGATCGACGGGGGAAAAACCCTCGTGAGTGCGCTCGTCAACGGTGAGGACGCGAGTCCGTCCGATCCGCGCTCGGAGACCGCCATCTGGGGAGAAGGCGATACGAACAGTCTGGTCGTCGTGTTGAGAGCGATTTTCACCTGGCAACTCGGCGCGAAGGATCCAACGTGACGGAATCCAATAACAGCGGATCAACCCTCCACAGTATGAATCCGTACCACCGGAATCATCGTAGCTGGGTACCCGCATCAACGTATTGCCGATCTCACTCGTGACCACCTCCGATCGAGGGGAAGACCACGACACGAATCAAAGGTAACACCGAACGATTTCGATATTATCGAATCATCGGTCCGGAAGATCCCTCGTCTCCCGTGAGAGAGAATGACGTCAGGGATTCGGCAGCGACGCTTCTTCGGGGATCGAGTCGAGCACCGCTTCGACCTGTTCGTCAGGATAGTACCGGACGGCACCGGTCCTGTAATCGAAGTCGACAACACCGTGGTCTGCTAACTTCGGCAGGTGGGTGTGGTGGAGTTGGATGGCGAGTTTTTCCCGGTCCTCCGGTGGACCGTTCTTGGAATCGGAAGCTCGACTGTGCACTTGATTGACGAGGTCGTCGAACGTCGTGGCCCCGTTAGCCTCGTGGCGCAGGTGGTGGATGATCCGACGTCGGTGCTGGTCGGCGACGAGCTGGAGACACGCGTCGAGACGGTGGGACGCCATAATGTGTTATAGTCTACCGAGGTGCATCAATCGTGACGAATTTCACGCTCGAGATAAATTTTTATTATGCGAGTCACACTCGATGAGTGCATATGTCTGCAGGCCTTGTCGAAACCCTCACACGGTAATAGGTTTCAGTAGCCGTGCTGAATACACAGCGCCTATCGTTCAGATTCCAGTAACCCAAATCGGAACCCATTCCGTACCGGACAAATCCGTGCGGTGTTCACGGGAGATGCCTTCTCCTTGAAAGCCGAGTTTCTCCAAGATCCGCTTGGAGGTATCGTTGTCTCCCACGGTTCGAGCCCGGACTTTGTGGGGCCCGACATCAGTCGAAGACGCGCACGAGACAGAGATCGGGGGGCTTCAGTCGCATAGCCGTTGCCCTGTTCATCTGGGGCAATAAAATACCCGAGTTCGGCAGTGTGACCTTCCAAGTCCACATCGTCGTCAACGGTCAACGTTATCGGATCACCCTCGGGAGTGAACGCGACCTGAACCTCGAACGGCTCCGTCGAGACAATCTCCTCGTCGGCCGAAGCGTCCCCATCAGTCGTCGACACTGGTCGTGTCGCCGCTGTCGGCTCCCCCTCTCACGACGTCGTCGCTCCCGATCAGGTCGATACCTTCCTGTGCTTCGATGCGCTCCATCCACTCGGCGAACTCGTCGGATTCCATGATCTCGTATTCGCTCGAGATCCTCCCCGATGATTAGCTGGCCGGCTGCGAGCGTCTGCCTGACGTACACGACGTACAGGCCGACGAGCCCGAGGGCAATACCGATACGCAGCCCGCGGGATGGAACGAACGCGGCCACCACCGCGAACGTGTATCCGATCACGAAAAACGAGAGGTCACGTCGGCTTCGAAAATTGGGCCGGCGTCTCGACGGCTGCCGAAATAGAACACGCTCGCGCCGACCAGCGTCATCGCGATCGTCGCAAGCACAAACGGTGCGCCGAGGATAGCCCCGACGCCGATCGCGTCGGCAGCAGCCTGGTCCCCTCGACCGAGGAGGACCGAAACGATGGCGAGAACCGGGATCATCGTCTCGGGTAACGCCGTCCCGACCGCGGCCAGGATGCTTCCGGTTGCGCTCTCGCTCACGCCGAGGTGGTACCCGAACCACTCTCGACCGAATTCGTGAAGATCTCCGCACCACCGAGGAGCAATGCGAACGCGCCGAGGAGCAGTCCCAGGTTCAGCAGCGGAATCGAGAATATCTCGACCGTATGAAACATAGCGGTGTGTTCAGTTCAGGGGTCGTTCTGTTCGTAGGCATCGAACCAGCCAGTGACGGTCTGCTGGAGCGCCCCGGTCGTACTCCCGAGGTTCAGCATCCCGTAGCCGTTCGCCGCTTTTTCGTTGACGTCATCCATTCCGAACCCGAGCCCTGCGACGGGGACACCCGCATCGACAGCCTTCGATCGGACCGTCTCGACGGCGTCCTGCACCGTCGGATGATCGATTTCACCGGGATGGCCGAGCGACACCGAGAGGTCGAGCGGGCCGATGAAGACGAATCCCAGTTCCGGGACGGCGAGGACGTCGTCCAGGTTCTCGATGGACGCCTCGGTCTCGATGGTCACACCGACGAGGGTCTCCCTGTCTTCCGTGGCGACGTACTCGTCAGCAAGACCCCAGCGAGACGCCCGTGGCGAGGCCAGTCCTCGATCACCGGGACCGTCGTCGTAACGGAACCGTGCGGATCGAACCGCGTCTCGGACTTCGTCGGCGGTTTCGACGCGGGGGAGGAACACGTTTCGCACACCGAGGTCCAGCGCCTTCCGGACGAGCGTCGGATCCGTATCGGGAAGCCGGAGAAGTAGTTCCACGTCCGTCCGTTCGGCTGCGCGGAGCAGGTCTTCCACCTGACCCGCGTCCCACGGGTCCGGTCCACCGTGTTCGAGATCGATCCAGACGAAATCCAGGTCGAGCTCACCGTATAACTCCACGAGTGTCGGACTGTACGTATTGTCGAGTATTCCAAGCGCGATATCTCCGTCATGCAAGGTCGCGGCGAGGTCGTTGGCGGGCTGTGAAGCCTCCATAAGCAGGTGGACGAGGTATTACTCTTCGGTGCGTTTTCGGAGTTTGTCGATCCGGGATTCGACGTCCTCGATCGCCTCTCGCACGTCTTCCCGGGCCTCAGCACCTGCGTCCTTCGACTCGTCGAACTCCTTGCGTACGTGTTCGACCGCGTTCTCGACGCGCTCGAATCGATCTTTCTTTTTGTCGTTCATCGCAGTAGAGCGTTCGGGACAGTTGAACAAAACACGCTTCATTTTCACAGCACATGGATTTGTGATTAACCGAGTGACCGGAGGGTCAGACGCCACCTGCTGACGCAGGCGGTCGTGTCGATTGTGCCGTACGATCCACGAAACACGGATGACTCGCTCGATATAGACTACCGTGCCGAGAAAC
The DNA here is from genome assembly GCF_037335815.1 of Salinirubellus litoreus. Taxonomy (NCBI): domain Archaea; kingdom Methanobacteriati; phylum Methanobacteriota; class Halobacteria; order Halobacteriales; family Natronomonadaceae; genus Salinirubellus; species Salinirubellus litoreus. Next base: position 4,238,717 of record NZ_CP147841.1, read on the forward strand.
GTATCAACGAGTACAGCGCCACCGTGGGTCTCCGGCAACAACAGCTCGGAGCGACGTATTCACACCGCCAACGGGTCGAAACGCCAGCAGGTGATCGTACGTATCCATCTCGATTCAGCGGGGGATCCCCGCCGTCGACGGCGCGGCGGCGATCACACGCTGGTGACGGACTCGTTCATGAACCTGAACGCCATTTCCTTCGCCGTCTCCAGGTCGGCGGCGGTTCCAAAGTCGCCGCCCTGCCCCGAGTGATGTACGTCGTATTCCCAGACGTTCTCCCCGTCGATGACCTCGGTGATGTACACTGCGTTCCTGGTGTGGTCCTGGCGATAGAGAACCGTGGTGTACTCCCGGCCCATGAATTCGTCGTGTATCGTCCGCTCGGTTTCCAGCACCCACCCTTCCGGGAGATTCCGTTCAGACGTCATGCTCCGTCACCAGCATGGCCGGCACTCCCGGTGTTCGGGGTCCCGTCCTTGACCGCCTTGGCCTGTTGTTCTAGCTCCTCGATATCCATCTCGGCGGCCTGGTCGATTTCGCCGAGGATCTCCTTGATGTCGTCGAGCCCGACGAGCTCGCGCGTCTCGGCGTCGAACTGTAGACTCTCTAGCTGATGTCCGTTGGCCGCCACGTCGCTCCCCGTGAGGTGCTTGCCGTAGCGACCCACCAGCGAGGTGAGTTCCTGCGGGAGGACGAACGTCGTCGACTCCCCCTGACCGATAGCCTCGAGCGTATCCATCCCTTTGTCGATGATCGCGCGTTCGCCCATCGACTCCGCGGATTTCGCGCGCAGCACCGTCGAGATCGCGTCGCCCTGTGCCTCGAGGATCTGGCTCTGTTTTTCCCCCTGCGCTCGAATGATGTTCGACTGCTTGTCCCCTTCGGCTTTCTCGACTGCACTCCGGCGTTCCCCCTGTGCTTCGAGGATCGTGGCCCGGCGTCTCCGCTCCGCGCCGGTCTGCTGTTCCATCGCGCGCTGCACCTCCTGGCTGGGGTTGACCTCTCGAACCTCGACCGACTCGACGCGGATCCCCCATTCGTCGGTGGGTTCGTCCAGTTCCTTGCGGATGCGAGCGTTGATCTCCTGACGCTTGTTCAGCGTGTCGTCCAGTTCCATGTCGCCGATTACTGCACGGAGCGTGGTCTGGGCGAGGTTCGAGACTGCCGTCTTGTAGTCCTCAACCTCGAGGAACGCCTTCTTCGCATCCATCACACGGAGATAGACGACCGCATCCGCCGTCACGGGGGAGTTGTCCCGCGTGATCGCCTCCTGCCGGGGCACGTCCATCGTCTGGGTACGCATGTCGAACGTGTACGTGCGCGAGACGAACGGCGGGACGAAGTTGATGCCCGGCTCGAGCAAGCCACGATACTCGCCGAACACGGTGAGCACCTGTTTATCGTAGGCGTCGACGAACCGGACTATCTGCCAGATCGTCACCACTGCCAGTACCAGTACGAACAGGCCAACTATCGGGAATACAGGAGCGGCGATCTGCAGGAGGACCGACTCATACATATGCTCCATATACGTTCCGGGACTGTATCAAAGGACGATATTTTCACACACACCCGATTTTTCATTATGTGGGTGACTCGATCGAGAGCACCCGTACCGATCCGATCAGGGCGTGCTCGGAAGACGAATCCGGAACGTGTCCTCCGGAGATTCGCCTACATCGTCGGTTCGACGTTGTGGTTGAGTCGGAACAGGTTCTCCGGGTCCCACTCGTTTTTGACCTCGACCAGCCGGTCGTAGTTCTCGCCGTAGGCAGCCTGCTGATCACCTACCGCCTCGGGCACGAAATTGGCGTAGACGCCGCCGGTCGCGTGGGGAGCCATCGCCTCGTGCATCTCCCGTGCCCACGCGAGACACTCCTCGTCCTGCTCGGAGTCCTTCCACTGCGTGTGAAGAACCATCGTGAACTCGAAGTTCCGGTGGGGGTAGGCCGTCGCGTCGACGGGTTTCTCGTTCATCGCTCCGCCGAGGTGTGGAATGGCGATCTCCGTCTCCGGGGTCGGGATCGTCTTCCCGTACTCTATGAACGTCTCTATCATCCCGTCGGTCATCTCGTCGAAGTTGTGGGACTTCCAGTAGTGTCGGTTTCCGGCCGGGGCCAGCCCGTCGAACGCCTGTTGCCAGCCGGTGTAGGGGTGGGGACCGACCGCGTCGGCGATGGGGTCACCGACGTCACGGATCGGCTGAAGTACCTCTTCTCCCTCCTCCATATCGCCGGCGTAGAACGTCGCCAGGATGACGACCTTCCGGCCGTGCCACTCCTCGGGGAGGAACGGCAGTGGGGGTGCGTGCCGGATGACGCACCAGACCGTCGCATCGTTGGGTGCACCGGCGGCGAAGTCACGATATCCCGAAAGGACCGCCTCAGCGTCGTCGAACGGATGGACGATCGGTCCGGACAGCACGGTCGGACCGACCTCGTGTAACTGGAACTCGAAGGAGGTGACGATCCCGAAGTTCCCGCCGCCGCCTCGTATCCCCCAGAAGAGATCCTCGTTCTGATCCTCGCTCGCGTGGACCAGTTCGCCGTCCGCGGTGACGACATCGGCCGAGATGAGATTGTCGACGGTCAATCCGTACTTCCGTGAGAGCCACCCCCACCCGCCGCCGAGCGTCAGCCCGGCAATGCCGGTCGTAGAGTTGTATCCCACGGGCGTGGCGAGCCCGAATTGCTGGGTCTCGTGGTCCAGTTCGTTGAGCACCACTCCCGGTTCGACGCGGGCAGTCTTCGCGTCCGGGTCGACCCGTACCGATTTCATCGGCGAGAGGTCGATCATGAGCGCGTCGTCTTCGACGGCCCTGCCGGCGATGTTATGGCCACCGCCTTTCACCGAGATGGGGAGATCCTGCTCTTTCGCGAAGGTCACCGCGTCGATGACATCAGAGGCGCCAGCACACTGAGCGATCAGTGCCGGGTGTTTGTCGATCAGCGCGTTCCACACCGACCGTGCCTCCTCATAGCCCTCGTCGTCCGGCTGGAGGAGCGCGCCCCGGAGTTTTCCTGCGAATTCGGCCACAGTTCCGTCAGTTGTTGTCGGAGTTTCTAATGACATGTAAATCTCACATTCGCGTCGTACTACGCGGGCCGCCCCGTGAAGGTGTGACATTTTCACACGAAGATCCTGTTAGGACTAACTGAGTGAACGACAACGAACGAGACAGCGTGATCCGACCGTCCGTCACTGCCATTCGAGTCCCTGCGGGTTCCGTGGTGGCGAGAGGGGACTCCTCGGGGGATGGGAAACCGGATCCGGGTCGTTGTACGCACAAGGTGCACGCTGTTTATCCGACCAAGGGTGTCGAGGTTAGGGGGTCGCATTGTTGAGCGCGGCGAACGAGGCGAGCCACGATCCGGTCAAGCTGGTGGTGCCGTAGTGGGGAACTCGGTGCCAGTGGCGCCTGGTTCGGTATTTGAAGACCCCGAACCAGGCCTCGATGAGTGAGCCCGGTATGGCGGAGGAACCATATAGTAGTCAGCAGAAATTTTCACAGGTCACGAGGTCAGCGGGCCGGTTTACGGCACGAATCGCCCCGTCTGACCACACAGTGAACAACGACGTCTGGTGACTACTATATCTCGCCGGCCACCAGGTCAAGGTAACAGGGGAAAACCGACACCCGAACTGGAAAACCTGCTCGATTGGCGCTGCAGCCTCAATTTGTGCTTGAGCATGGGCATACATGTCCACCCCCTTACCTAACCGAACAACGCACTCGCCGTCAGCTCGGCCTGCTCCGCCCGTAGAAAAATTGTCGACCGACTTGTTGACGAGGCGCTACATCCTGACAATCCGTTCACCGATCGGCTCTAGGTTCTCCTCGAACTCGTGGACAGTGGTGTTATCGGAAAAGAATCGCATAAACCGAGCGGTCTCCCTGCCGGTATTGCGGAAGCCGTGCGGTTCCATAGCCGAAATCGCGCCATCTCGCCTGCGGTGAGTTCGCCGGTCGCGTCCCCAACCCAGGCCCTATCCTGTCAATTTTAGATTATATATGAGTTCTTCTGCGCTGTCGGTGTGTGGGTTCCCAGTTCCTTTCCCGGAGCGATCTCGGCGTAGACGACACTGTGTCCGCCCGCTAGTTCTAGTCCAGTTGTCACCGTAAACGCCGGTTTGAACGGGGCGTTGACGCCTAACTCCGTATCCGAGTTCGCTTGCGTTAACTCGAGAAGTTAGAGGTCTTCGAACCGTATCGTTGTCAGACCCGTGTTTTCTTGGTCTGTTGCATTGGCTTCACTTTTCCCGAGAGTTTACGCGCTCTCTTCCATTTTGTTCCGCATGTGATTGATGACTTCCCCGTGTTCGTGGTGAGGACTAAACATAACGACGTCGGTGTCCTCCTCGGCCCGGACAGTATGCCCCGGCGGCCAATAGTACATATCGCCGCTCTCGTCTACTTCTTCGCTGCCGTCGGTGTAGGTGACGGTCAGCTCGCCGCTTATCACGTATCCCCAGTGAGGCGACTGGCAGTGGTCGTTTTCCAGTCCCTGGAGGAGTGCTGTGATATCCGTGCCCTGCTTAAGTGAGAAATATTCTGCGGCGAGGTCTCCATAGCCGGATGCATCACCGAAGTCCCCTTGGTGGCGAGCGACAGCGGGTAGGCTGTCGATCTCGGCTGGGATGTCTTCTTTAGCTACTTTCATTGGTTCACCTGTATCCGCAGCTACGCGAGGGACCCATGTGAATTAATACCATTTTAACGCCAGGGTTATGTTACGAGGATCCGGGTGAACCACGACGGAGAGAAGAGATCGGGTGCTGTACGCGCCCTGTATTCAGCACGATCGCTGAAGACTATCACTGACCGAGGGCTTCAACAAGGCCGAACAGAACATTCTCGTAGCAGACGCATCTGCCAGATACGCGCCTTGTATCTGGCACAGCCGTTCTGGCAGGCGTGAGAGAGTACAGTTATCGAATGTACGGATCCGATTGCTAACCTCTATAGCTCAGTTCGTGTCGACGCCCCTTCGGAAGACGGACGCGTGTTCGGGATCGAGTTGCTCGACGGCGAACGCGAACCACTGGTAGTCGAAGACCTCGTCGGGAGCTTCCGACCACACCGGTGAGGGGTGGACCTCGGGATCGTACTCTTCGATCCGCCATTCCAGGAGCGCGATCCAGGCCGTCTTCTCCTCGTGCGTGATCGGCGGTAACCCGTTCTCGAATACCGTCGCCGGATTCACCTCCTCGCCCACCGCTCCGTTTCGCCGATCCGGTCGGCTCACGGCTCACCCCCGCCTGTCAGGGCGCTCCCGATCGAGTGGGACGTGTAGGGAACCCTTGATGATCCTTCGAGCTGCTCGGGGCGGAAGCACGGCATATCCGCTGGAGTTCGTCCAGCATAACAAACCGTGAGGATCGTTCCGTTTGTTTCACTCTGTTTCGTGTCAAAACAGATTGGGAGCGTCACTAAGTGGCGACTCCGGCGTATCGAGCGGGATGCGGGAGAACGGGACTCCACGGAATCGCCGCTCGGTGCCCCCGATGACCCTCCGGTTCTCGTCGATCCGTACACGGAGCAGTCCGATCCAGTCCCTCCACTCGGATGACGCTCTCTTCCCTGGAGGGACTCGACCACTAGAACGACGAGCGGAACGTGGCCGAGATCCCGACGAACTGGCCCTTAGGCTTCCCATACTCCCGGTAGTTCCCCTATATACTTGGGGTTCACACCCGCCTTCACCACCCGGGGCGCGGGATCAAATACTCCCCCTCGATCTCGGGCCCCACCTCTCCGTTATCCAGTCGCCGTGCAGCCCATTTCTGCTCCGCCGACACACACTCGGCGAAGCAACGTCGGTGTCACTCTGTAGTGTCGACCGCAGGCCGGTCTGCGCGGGAGCGGCTCTCCAGGTCGAGGGCGCAGCCTGGATCGGAACCCCACGCGAACGCGCGAGTCCAACCCTTTCACGACTGAGGCCGGCTGTTCGGCTCCTGCCACGCTTGGCTTCCACGTAAGGTCTTCCCGTCCGCTCGCACGGCTTGAACGTACGCGCACGCCGTGAGCCACCGCGAGCACCGTCGCCGCGCCGGCCCCCTCTCGGCCGACGACGCCAGCAACCGCCGGGCGAGGCCCGAGCTACCGGGGAGGACCGGCGAGACGGCAACTCGGCGTCGTCGACGGGCTATCCTGGGAACCAGGCACACGATTATGCGGGCGTGAGGTCTCGGAAGCACGGGATACCCCAACTAACGACGGTGGACGCACGCGATACGGACAGATGAAGGAGGCATCTGCCCGATGAGAGGGGCAGCGTGAACCGGTCCGCCCGATCGTGACAGCAGCGTCAGCCTCCTCTCCCCTTCGAGGCCGAGCGTGCCGACGCGATCGGGCCGATCAGGGTGTGCGAACCGGCTCTGAGGAGGCCCCCTCGGGACGAAGGACGGTGGAGTTGGTCATAATACGTTTGCATCGCACTCGAGCCTCATTATGAGGCGTCCGGGGGCTCTCCGAGAGTGAGGCGGTGTCGGAACGGCGGCCCGCCGAGCGTCGCGTATACGGCCATCTCGGCGTCTCGAGTTCCTCGTTCTCCTCCAGCTCGGTCTCGAGCTCCTCCCGGACGCGGTCGCGGTCCTCGCGGAGTGATTCGAACCGCTCTTCGCGCCGCTGGATCTGACGGTTTTGGTATTCGAAAGCGATAGATGAGCGAGGTAGAGCCGCATACCCACTTCGATCGTCGAATCAGGAGTCCGCTCTCGCTCCACAAACTCCAGATCGATCCAGTCACTACACCGGTTGAGGCGGTCGGCTTCGGGCATAGGGCACTCAGAGATCTACCGCCCATCCGTATCTTAACACGACCTGAACGGTGTGGGACCTGGATACCAGGTTCGGCCATAGCCCTTCCGACGCCAACAGCTTCGAGGCAGGTTCGAACCACGTATTCGCGATCGATCCGTTCCTCGACGGCTCGATCGAGAGAGCGCCGACGAACCAGCACCCGAACCCCCGGGAGTTCGACCGTGCCGGAATCGAAAAGGACCGAAGCGATCCGTTCGCAGCGTTCGGCGTCACGGAAATGATTGGAAGCTATCGAACGTCGTCCTTCGGCTCGACGGCCGTCAGATCGAGGGATCCTCGAGGACGTCGAACCGTAGCCCACTGGCGGCGTCTCCCCGGCCCGGACGCGCCCTCCGTCCGGCCCAGAGGTACCCCCTCCCGTCGGTCCATCGAGCGTACTGGTACCGCCGCTCGATCTCCCGGCCCCCGCCCGGTAGTTCCTCCTCGTGGAGTCGCAGGTCCGCTTGCCCCGGGGGAACGAGGAGTTTCCCGATCGGCCGCGGGAGGTGTTCGGGATCGAGCCCGAGCGTGCTCGCGTCGAGGAGGATGGATCTGACGAGCCGGTAGTCCTCACCGTCGGCCAGTTCCATCGTGAAGGGGAACCAGTAGTCGGGGACGTCGGTCGCGAGTCGCCAGTCCGGGTGGGTCGGGTCCGGCGTCCCGAAGAGGTGCTTCACGACGACGCGGCCGTCCGCGTCCCGGACGGTCAGGGACGCCGTGTCCGGTCCGCTCCACACCGACGCCGAGCGGCCGGCCGAGCGGGCGTCCGGATCGTCGGCCGGCCCGGTGTAGAGCCGGAGCGTCCCGCCAGGGCCGAGTACGGTCGCCTCGAACGTGTACACGGGCTCGGGGGTAGCGCCCTGGCCGCTCGACTCGCGCTCCACGACGAGCCCGGTGACGTCGAGGCGGTCGTCGCCCGCGTTGGAGAACTCGACGAACTCCGCCGCCGGATCGGCGTCGGGACGGACGGCCCGGACGGTGAGCCGGGGACGACGGAACTCGGTCCGGTCGACCGGCCGACCTGCCGGTCCCTCGGCGAGCTCCTCGATGCCGAAGGCGAGGTTCGCGAGTTCGTCGCGAGCCAGGACGACCCGTTCGGCGGGCTCGCCGTCGAGTGTCCCCGCGAGCGTCGGCGGGAGGAACAGCCCGGGTCTGCCGGGGAGGTCGAACCCGAACAGGTTCCACCCGTCGACGGGGGCGCTCGGCTCCGGCCCGGGAGCTCCGGATCTGGGGAACTCGACCGCCGGGACGGCATCCTCGGGGACGCCGAACGTATCCGTCACCGTCAGCGAGGTGATCCGGTTCAGCGTCCCGACCTCGGTCTCGAGGGGGAACTGGAACCAGTCGTTCCCGAACCCGGCGGCGAACTCGACGAGGACCAGCTGTGGGAGGCCGTGACCGTCCACCGCGATGTCGTCCAGCGAGACGCCGGCATCCTCCAGTTCCCACCATCGAGTGCTCGGCATCCCGGGGAACTTCACCTGCGTCGGGACCGTCCGGACGGTCTCGGTGGTCGTCCGCTCGGCGGCTTCGGCGTCGTCGGATCCGGACGCAGCCGATCCCGAGCCCCCGTCCCCGAGTGTCGCACCCGGTACCACGGAGAAGGCGTCCCAGTCGAGGTGGCCACCCTCGTACTCGCGAGCCTCGAAGACGGTCTCCGAGTCGCCCGCCCCGGTCGACGCCCGGAACCGGTACTCCATCCGGTCGGGAACCCACGCGGATCCCGACTCGGACGTCGGTTCGGCGTACAGGGCGTGGTACCAGTCGACGTACCGGGCGACCGCTCGACGGAACTTCCCGTTCGCCGCCCCGCCGTCGGGGAGCGGAAGCGCCGACTCGTCGGTTACCTCCCAGTCCCCGCCGGGTGCGACCGTCCGCACGTCCCGGACCGACGCCTCGATGGCGTCGTAGACCGCCCGACCGTCGAGTACGCGGCCGCCGTCTCCCGTCTCACCCCCGCTCGTACCGGTCATCACCTCGAAGTACCGCCGGGAGCGGGCGTCCATGTGCGCCTCCGGTACGGCCAGTCGGAGGCGTTCCGGGAAGTCCGTCGCCGTGAGTTCCTTCGCCGGCCCGGGGTAGTCCCCGAGGGCGAGCAGACGCAGGAAGTGGAGTCCGGCCTCCGCGGCGAGGCGACCGTTCGGACGCCCGGCCTCGGCGAGGACGGGCTCCCGCTCGACGAGCGGTTCGAGCGGGCCGCCGTCGTAGTCGATGGCCGTCGATGTGGGAGTATCGGCGTCGTCGCCGAGCAGTTCGACCCCGGCGAGTTCGTCGCGGGTGACCGTCACCTCGACGCCGATCGGGCTCCCGGCGTCCTCCCCCTGGAACTCGCGGAGCTGCCACTGCCGGCCCAGCATCCAGAGGGGGTCGTGTATCTCCGCCCGGAGTTCGCTCGCCGGCGATCCGTCCGTCCTCGTGAAGTCCTTCCTGGCACGCGGTTCGACCTGCCGCCAGTACGTGTTCGTCGTCATTGATCGTCCTCTTCGTCCTCTTCGTCCTCTTCGTTCTCCCCCGGGTTGGGTTCGGCACTCGGCGCCGGGGTCGGCCGCGGCCACTCCCGGGGGTCAGCGTACGTCGGCGCACGTCGCGTCTCCTCTGGACCGGAGCCGAACGGGAGGTAGAGCGCCGGCACCAGCCCCCCGCCGCTTCCCGACTCGCGGAGGTCGCCGACGTCGACCGCACGGAGGGAGACGAACCGCCGGGTCTCGTCGATGACCGCACCGAGGTCGACCAGCGACCACTCGCCGTCCTCCGGCGGGACGGCGAGGAGTATCGACTGTGGGGGGCGTGCGCCCGGGTCGTCGTAGTTCAGCGCGACGCCGGTCGTCTCCGTCGCCGCCGGGACCGCCTCGACCCACTCGTCGACGAAGACGCCGGTGACCCTGCTCCCGGCGCCGAACGGATCGAGGTCCCCGTTCTCGTCGGGGTTCTCGGGTGTGGAGCCGAACTGCGCCAGGATCGACAGCGTTCCCGGTGTGGGCGTCACCCCCTCGACGCCCGCGCCGACCCAGGTGTCGTCCTCCCGGTGGGGCAGCTGGGCGACGCGGAGCCGGCGGTGGAGCCGCCCGGTCAGCGCCTCCGCGTAGGAGTACGCCTCGCGGAAGTCGGCCGGGCGCTCGCGCACCTGTGCGATCCGGTGGAGGAACGTCTCCGGGGCGAGTTCCGCCCCCTCCGGCAGCAGGCCCCGGTTCCGGAAACTCGCCCCGAGTTCTGGACCGTTCGTCGGGACGAACGACGGGAGCGCGACGAAGCTGTCGCCGAAGATCGCCTCGAGGCGGGCGACGAGCGCCTCGACCCGCTCGGGGGAGGGGTTCGTGTCCATCGTCTCGAGCTGGTCGTCGAGTGCTACCAGTCCTTCCCGCCGCGCGGCGATGCGAGCCCGCACGGCGCGGGTCTGCTCGACGAGCGCCGACTCGTCCGACGGGTCGCCACCCGAGGGCGACTGTGGCGTGCTCCCGTAGACGCCGAACGCGGACGCCCGGACGAGCCGGGTCCGGACCGTCTCGAGCATCCCCCGGCGGAACGCCTCGTCCGGCTGTACGCCGGTTCGTATCGCGCCGATCCGTCGGCGCTCCGTCCGGAACACCTCGGTCCCGCTGGCGACGGCGTCGTTCCAGGTCGCCACGTAGCTCCCGGATCCGCCGCCACCGCCGGCAGACGACGCCCGGATAACGCCAGCCAGCGCACGTAGCTCGCTGGCGACCGCCTGTAGACGTTTACGTCGCTCCGCTTTCCCAACCGTAACCGTCCCCTCCGCCCCACCACCCGCACCGTCGTCCGCCGTCGCTCCTGCTTCCGGTGGGAATCCGGCCGGCTCGGGAGCGAAGAGCTCGTAGAGGACCGGTTGCGCGTCGAGTCCGTCCGCGAGTGCCAGCACTCGATCGGCGAGCGCGTCGGTGTCGGTCACGAGTTCCGGGTGATAGAGCCACTTGAGGACGTCCCGCATCAGACCGTCGGGCCGATCGACCGTCTCGCCGAGATACCGGACGAGCCACGCGGGGGCCTCGAGGAGGCGCTCGAGGTGCTCGGCGACCGATCCACCGATGCCCGAGACCGCCGCACCGGACGCCGGTGCGTACTCGAGCGGGGTCCCGGGGGTGACGACGTCGAGGAGCCCCGGGTCGTCGGCTACGCGGTGCAGTCGGGTCCTGAGCTTCCAGGCGTCCCCGGTCTGCCGGTACCACGTCCGGAGGTCGTCGACGGCCGGTGAGTCGCCCGTGACGGTGAGGGCATCCCGGAGACCGACCCGCTCGACGGGGTCGACGGTCGCCTCGACCACCGACTCGAGCCCCTCCACGTCGGTCGATTCGAGTCCGACGAGTGCCTCGACGGCGGTCCTGTCCGTCTCCGAGAAGGCGTTGTCCTCGGCGGTCATCCGGCCGAACTCGGCCCTGACCGTGGCCCAGTCGACCGCCGCGACGGCCTCCCCCAGGGCCGCGGCTGACCCGGACGCGTCCGTATCGAAGGCGTCGCCGTGCTTCGACAGCCAGAGGAGCACGGAGAGCGGGCGGAGCGCGTCACCGAGGCGTTCGACGAGGTCCTCTCCCTCGGCGGTCGCATCGGCCGCTCCGACCCGACCGTGCCGGCTGTAGAGCACCTCGGGATCGCCCTTCAGTCGGGCTACGACGGTGAACCGGGCCCCGGGTTCGACGGTGCTGAAGTCGAACGTCGCGGAGAACTCGCCGTCGGCGTCGGCGGTGACCTGACCCTCGGGAGCGAGTTCGAACCAATCCGTCCCGGTCGTCCCCCAGACGGAGACGTCGATCGGTTTCTCGCTCACCAGTTGCCGGCGCAGCAGGTTGTAGTCCTCCGGGTCGAACACGGGATCGATGCCCCCGCCGGGGAGGACGACCCCGAAGTTGTTGGGCAGCCCGGGGTCCCTGATCCGTCCGGTTCCGGCCCCGCCAGTCCCGCCACCTCCGACGTTGATCCCCCCTCGGATACCACCGCTACCCGACGGATCACCCGGGCTACCGAGCCACCCTCCCGCCAGCCCACCGATCCCGGATGGGCCACCCAGGCCGCCGAGAGCCCCCCCGACGCTTCCCGGGGTTCCGGATCCGGGGTCGTCGTCGGGGTCGGACTCACCATCCGCCTCGTCGAGGACGGCGATCGGCTCCCCCAGTCTCCCGGTGATGATCTGTTCGGCTTCGGGGCGAACGACGGGGCCGTCGATCGGCTCCGGGTCGTCTCCCGTGAGCCGAATCGCGTCGGCCAGTGCACCGAACGCGCCGAACGGCTCCGCTCCCGAGTCGAGCTCCTCGAGGACCGACATCACCGCTTCGAGTGACGCCTCCTCGGCGAACGCCCTGGCGCTCGTGACTAGCAGATCGACCTGGGTCGTGAGGGGAACGGGGTCGGATTCGGACGTGAGGCCCAGATCGAGCGAGCGAGCGTACGTTCCGATCCGGTCGGCGACGCTCGCCAGGTTCCGGTCGCGCCACCACTCGGCCATCACGGGCTGAGGGAGCATTTCGGCCCGTCCCGCCACGCGGAGGGGCCGGTCGACACCCCCGACGACGGTTCGCCACGCCGGCACCCGTTCGGACGACGGTTCCGGGGTCGGCTCGCCGGTGGCAGTCGACGGGTCCGTCTCCTCGACTGTCGTCTCGTCCGCCCCGGGGATCGGCGGATCGAGGAGTTCCAGTCTGTTCTCGAGAGCCTCGGCGACCTCAGCGAGGGAAGTGGACGCCTTGTCACCGCGCCTCTCGAGGTCCGCTATCGTTTCCTCGTCCCAGCCCGGTTCGCTCCCGTCGGAGGGGTGCGAGAGGTCGTCCGCGCGCAGGGGCCGGGACGCGAGCACGAGCGCCCGCAGGCTCCGGGCGTGTTCGAGGAGGTCGGCGACGCTCGCCGTCGCCGGCGGCGAGAACTTGCGGAGCGAGAGCGCCAGGGTCGCGTCCGACGGCACGCCGTCGGGGCGAGCCCGGACGAACCGATAGGTCAACCGCTGTTCGAGCTCGGCCTGTTCGGCCTCTCCGTCGCCGGAGAGCGCGAGGAAGTCGAGCGGGCAGAGACCGAGTTCGTCGAGCGTCATCGCGGTCTCCTGCGTCCGGTCGACCGCCGTCTCCGACCCCTCCGTCTCACTCTCCTCGCCGGCCGGCGTCGTCTCCGTCCACCGGTACTCGACCCGACAGCCGACGCGGTCGAACGGGACGAGCAGGTCCTCGAGCCACGCGTTCAGCGCCGGCTCGGCGGCGGCTCGCGGTCGCACCTCGCCGTCCGTGCCCTCCGTACCGGCCTCGGTAGCGGGGTCAAGCACGACACACTGCCGGTGGCTGACGTTCGTCTCGGTCCGGGGGGTGTCGACCACCGTGGGCTCGGGGAACACCTCGCCACGCGCGAGCGCCGCGACCGAGCCGCCGGCCCGATCGAAGTTCCCCTGCCCCAGCTGGTGGACGCTCTCGGCCAGCAGGAGGTCACCCACCGCGTCGACCGAGTCGCGGAGCTCCGCGACGATACCGCTGATAGCCGTGAGCGCGGCCGTGTCGGGGGGCGTTACCCCGTCCGGGAGCGGGAGGAAGCGATAGCCCCCCTCCTGCTCGGGCCCCCTTCCGTTCCAGTCCGTCTCTTCCCAGTTTCGGACGCTATCCCACGCACGAAGCAGACGGTACCCGTCGACGACGTCGCTCATCGCCGACTGCGCGGCACGCTCCTCGTACTGTGTTAGATTCGCCGGATCGTCCGGTAGGACAGCCCGCTCCACGGACGGGAACTTCACGCGGAACGCGTGTTTGTACTGCATGAGATCCACCGCACCTTCGCCGGTCGCTACCGTTCGCTCGTGGAGTCGGCGCTCGAAGCGGTAACCGAGCAACTCGCCGAGGGGCTGTCCCTGTCGGACCCCGTCGATGATCCGCCGCGCCCGCCGCACCCGCTCCGCCGAGAGGTCGATCGCCAGCGGAGCGCCGTCCCTCTCCGGATCCCGGGCCTCGAACGCGCTCCGAAGCAGTGCCGCCGTCGTCGCCTGCTGTGGCGACGGCGTGTGGACGAACTCCGGCGTCGTGGCCACGTTCCCGTCCTTCGGGACGTCCCGCGAGAGGTCCTCGACGAACCCGTACGCGCCGACGTACAGCCCGGGCGGACCCGTCAGAATATCCAGCACCCCTGTATCGATCACGGCCGGGGTGTCGGAGGGCTCCCACCAGGCGGTCGCGTCGTCGAGGTCGACCGCCAGGGGTTCGTCGTTCCCGGTGAAGATGCTCCCACCGACGAGGATGTTTCCTCCGCCGGAAGTCGTGGAGCTGGACGGCTCCTCCTCACCCTCTTCCGCCGAGGCCGACGACCCGTCGTCCGGGTCGCCCGCCCAGTTCGGCGGGGCCGACGGCTCCGGGAGCTGCTGTCCCTGCCACGCCCGCAGCTCGTCGAGCCGTCGCGTCGCGAGCGAGGTCCACCACGCGTCGAGACGGTGGCTCGACACGTCGAGCGTCTCGAGGAACAGGTCCTCAAGTTCCGAGGGCTCCTTCCCGGCGAGGTACTCCAGGCTGGCGACGAACTCGCTGAGCCGGGGGTCGATCGAGTGCTCGTCGTACGTGACGGCGGCCTTCCTGAGCGCCTCCGCGTACGTATCGCCACCGAGATCGGGGTGCGATCTCGTGAGCGACGATGGCGCGTCGCCGAACAGCTCGTCGTAGATCGACTTCGCACTCTCGTGGCGGGCTATCTCCGGGCCGGCCTGCGGGAGGTCGTCGTGTCGGATGCCGAGCCGGAGTCGGGCACAGAGGAACTCCCAGAGGAGACCGAACAGGAGGAACGACCGGAGCGCGCTCCACGGGAAGCCGAAGTCACCGTACTCCTCGTACAGTTCTATCCGATGGGCGAAATACTCGTCCAACCGGGCCCGCTGGTTCGTTTGCTCTTGGTTGCCCCGCACCGACCGCTCACTGACGAGGAGTCGCTGTCTGAGGAACTTCCAGAGACCGTTGTACTCCTCCCGCTGAGCGGGATCGACGAACGCTCGCAGAACCTTCTCTCGACGCTCCTCTTCGTCTTCACTCTCGAACTCCTCACGGACTACTCCGTTCGGAATATCCGGCACGTCGACGAGCGAGAAGAGCCGTTCGACACCGTTCGGTTCCTCGTCGACGTCGCGGGCGAGCCCGACGAGGAGTTCCATGAAGCCTCCGACATCGTCGTCGACGAGGTCCGAGGGGTCGAGGATGCGCGTCCAGTCGTCCAGTACCCACGAGACACCGAACATGTCGGTAATCGTATCCGGCGGCCGTGCCGTCAGGTCGGTCACCGCGGGGTCGATACCGAGTTCGTCGAACTCGTCCGGAAGCGAGCCGTCTTCCGCCCCCAGTTCGAAGATAGTGCTCAGTCGGATATCCCTAGACCGCCCGGTCCGAGCGAGGACCTCGAGGAGTGTCTGGGCGGTCAACGTACCGCTACCGTCCCCCGCGTTCGACGTCCTGTCGCCGAAGGTGCTGCTCCCGGCGAGCGCGTCCTCCCATATCCCGGCGAACACACCGAGGTACTCGGTGATGACCTCCGAGACCGGTTTCGTGGGCTCCTCGTCCTCGGCAGTAGCGTCCTCCCGGTCCTCGGAATCCTCGGCGGTCGGCCCGTCGCCGCTCGTCGGTCCGCCGAGGAACCCGCCCGATCCGACGCTTATTCCGCTGCCCGTGCCCCGGGGATCCAGGGGACCCCCGCCGAGGCCGGATACGTCGTCTGGATCCAGAGCTGGAAGCTCGACCCCGTCGATGTCGGTCAGTTCGACCAGCGGGACCCTGGATGCGAGGAGCGTCGGGGCGTCGACTTCGGCCTCGACCAAGTCCGAGGCGGACACGCCGTGCCGGTAGAGCCGCCCGGGGCTGGCACCGGCGTTCAGTAGCGTCTCTATGGGCACCTCCTCGACAAGTTGATCCATCAACACTTCTTCGAAGAAGACCGCCTCGTCGACCGTCAGAACGCCGTTCCGGAGGTCGGCCACGAGGCCGTCCCGTATCGGAGTAGATCCTCTGCCGTCGGATGGCTCGTCCCGCGCGAGGACGGACATCGTCGGGAGCACCCCGTAGGGCTGTCTCCCGACTCGGATGGCCGAGTGGGGACCCCGTCCGCGGACGTACCGGACGAAGTGCTCGCGGAGTTCCTCGAACCGCTGTACGTGGGCACGGACCTCCGACTCGTCCTGCTCGCCGAGCGGGCCGTCGGTCAGGGACTTCGGGACGAGGATGTTCATCAGCGAGTACCCGACCGTCGCGGGCCACAGCGCGGAGTTCGCGTGGTGTGCGTCCGTCCCCTCGGTTCCGTCCGCGTGCGGGACGTGCTCGAACGGGTGGCTCCCCGAGGCCGGGGCCTCGTCGGTCTCGTCGGATCCACTGGGCCCCTCGTCCCCCGCGGTCCGGTCCGAGGTCGGCAGGAGACCGAAAACCTCTGCCAGTCGATCGCCGTCGGTCGGGATGGCCGGGTCGTCGACGCCGTTCGACGACCTCGCCCGGTTCGTGAACGGGGTGGGGAACCGGGATTCGACGAGTTCGGCGGCCTCCGCCCGGTCGGGGTTGGTCGGCGTCCCCTGGGGGAGGAAGGAGAACCCGTCGGTGTACTGGTGTGCGTCGAAGTGTCTCGTAACGGCGTCAAGTGTCTCGTCCGACCGCATCGAGGCCTTCACGCCGAAAACCGCGAGGCTCGAGAATCCCCTGGTGGGGTCGAATCCGGGGAACGCCGACTCGTCGAGGGGGATCCGGAGTGCCATCCCGACGTCCTCGGCCGTCCCGAAGTCGGTCATCCAGGCAGGGAAGGCGGAATCGGTTCCATCCTCTTCGTCTTCACCATCGTCCACGTCTCCGCTCGCCGACGACTCGCTGGGGGTTTCGATCGCCCCGTCTCGCTCTACGTCGGGTGCCACGAGGAGAGGATCGGCGACCGGGTTCTCGGCCGCGATCCGCCGCCGCCGAGTCCTGCGGTTCTCCCCCTCGCCGGTCTCCCACGTCAGTTCGGCGATCCAGCGGTCGGGAAGCATCGTCGCCCTGGCTGGTTTCGTCCACGAATCCGGCCTGAGCGGTGGATCCGAGAACTCGAGGACGGGGATCGAGTGGTTCCTGTCGCTGCTCACCGATGGGCTCGAACGACTCCAGAACGAACTCTTCGGAACACCTCTGCCAGAAGGATCGGGCACTCAGCGCGTGTTTGGCGCGCCCCCGTCCAGCGACGAACCCTGGCACAGCATCTACGAGGCGGTCGTTGCGGGCGAGGTCATGGTGTTCGCACTACTGATCCTCCTCCTCGCGGTCCAGGGGAGACACTTCGCCCGGATCTTCAACGTCAGCAGCGCCTACGAGACCCGTCGGGCGCAGCATTCGGCGTGGACGGGCGCTGTCCTCATCGTCGCGTGGTACTGGGTCGGCGTGCTGGCCCTCTATCTCGTCGAGGGGCTGACGATCGGTCTGTTACCGGATGCGAATCAGCTCGCGCTAGCACTACTCGAGATACTCCCAACTGCAGTGGACAACCCGGCGATCTCGCTCCTCATGGCCGGGCTCGGTGGGCTCGCGATGATCATCTTGGAGGCGTTGCTGTTCATCCGGGAGGTGCTCCTGTACGTCTACCTCTACGGGATGCCGTTCGGTATCGCCGTCGCCTTCGGGAACCTCCCGATCCTCTCGCGAGTCGCCCAACGCCTCTGTCTCCAGTTCGTGCCCCTGGCGGCGCTACCACTCCCCGCCGCGATCCTGCTGCGTGGATACGACCTGGTGTTCGTCGGCGAGCTGTCCCTGGTGCCGTCGACGCCGTTCTTGCAGTACGTCGTCGTGGTCTCGATGCCGGTGCTCGTACTGTACGTGGTGTGGAAAACGTTCAGTTACGCGAGCCCGATGACCGTCCAGGTCCTCGGCACGACGGCGAGAGCGGTCACGACACTCGGTGCGGTCGCCGGTGTGGGATACGTCGCGGGACCGTACGCCGCGACCACGGCCGCACGGTGGGGTGCCCGTGCGGGCGTTACGCAGGCTGCTACCCAGCGGGCGTTCGGGGATTCAGGTGCCGACTCTCCCGCCGACGGTGGCGGGACGAAACACGATAACGTCGCTGACGACGGGGGCGGGAACGGTGGTATTCCCGAGTACCGTCGTAGCGAGAACGATCCAGGTTACTACTGAGTACGCTACTGATGAGTCGAAATCACGAAGCTGCGACGAGGCGAATCATGAATGAACTCGGCGAGGAGAGTCGGATTCCCGTACTGAACGTCGAAGAGGGGGACATCGGCGTACTTCTGGGATTCCCCCTTGCCAGTCTCTTCGTCGCGAGTTTCACTGGTCTGGGATTTCTCGCTCTCCCGCTAGCCGCGGTCGGTCTCACGGTCGGAACTGCTGTGGTCTATGCATCCCCCTCGGAGCTGACGGCGTGGGCGTGGTTGCAGAACGTCTGCCGGTTCTACGTGAAGCGCCCCCGGGTGACCCACAGCCACCCACCGGAGAGTGACCATTCACCGACCGAGGGAGGTCTCGTCCAGTACACGCCGTTTACAGTCGATGAGCGGACCCAGGACTTGACGAACGTCGAACGAGCGTGGGCCGGGGGAGGCGTCATCGAGCGGCAGGACGGAACCATGGAGGCGTTCCTCGAGCTGCGACCGGCGAATATGGACTTCGCCATGTCCGGTGACTGGCAGGCGATCCAGGGGACGGCTCAGGAGTTCGCAAACACGGAGCTTGACTTCAGGCTGACGTTCCACGCGACGACGCGCTCGTTCCCCGTCGAACGCCTGGTCGAACAGCTCGAAAATCGGCTGACTGACCCGGATGTTCGAGGCAACGAGGCATTCCAGGATCTCATCCAGGAGTACCGAGAGCAGCGACCGGCCGACTTAGCCGAGTCGAATCAGCTCCACTACTATCTCGGTGTCGAGGTCGACAGACACGAGGTGTACAACCGCTTCGACCGGGAGAAGACGCCGGGCGAGCGGTTGACGGATTTCCCCGTGCTTGGCCCGCTACTCAGTCCGTTTCTCACCCGACAGGAGGATCTGACGGAGGCCGAGCTCCGTGAGGCGATGTTCGACGTGCTCGATAGTCGGATACGGACCGTCGAGTCGGAACTGATCGAGAAGGTGGCTGGATGGTCGACGCGTCGTCTCACCACGGTCGAGCTATTCACACTCGCGATGGAGTTCTGGAACGGAGAGGAACTCGACAGTGAGCGGGTCGAGAGAGTGATTGATCGGGAGCCGGCGGTCGGTCGTGGGCCTCGGGACGTCGGAGGGGATCCATGATGAGTGCCCTGCCGCTCGTGCTCGACCAGTTCCGGTCGGTTTCCACCCCCGGGATCGCTGTGATCGTGTCTATCGCTGCCCTCGCAGGGATGCTCGGGCCGGTCCTCCTGGTGCGTGTTACGCAGCCACAGCGTCCTCCGGACGGCACGGAGTCCAGCGAAGACGATCACGAGGGTGAACCGACGACTACCGAAAATGAGCAGGATACCAGCTCCTCATCGGAGGCTGATTCACGGGCGAAATCTGCAAACGAGACGAGTGCTACCCAGCACGGAGCGAATGAGATCCCTGATCGTGTCGACCGCCAAGGGAGCCAGGTGGACGATGACGAAGGCGACACCGCCGTTGAATCGAACCAACGGTTGGGTGGTGATGAACAGGAGAGAGAAAACGAGCATCGGATCGATCTCTCCGGGCTCCTCGGGAATGAGGACGAACCCTCGGCGGACCCCGAACAGGTTCCAGGGTCAGCGGCAGATACGGCCGACCCTGCCGAACCGGGGGAGTTCCAGCGCTCGCTTCTCGCCCCAGCAGCGATCGAGTGGGAGACGCGTGCCGCCCGAGTCGGCGAGCAGTGGACGACAACGCTGTACGTCGCAGGGTATCCGGATTACCCGAAGGACGGCTACCTGAGCGGGCTGTTCGAGCTGACCGACGTCGAGTTCGACCTCACCGTCCATCTGCGGCCGAAGAACCAGCGTCGAGCGAGAGACGAACTGCAGAACACGGCGGATGACCTGCAGGCCGAGGCGGATCTCGAACGGACCGTCCGTGGCACGTATCTGGAGGAACGAGCGGCCGAGGCAGCGTCGACGTACAAGGCCGTCGAGAACGGTCAGCGAGTTCTCTCGCAGGCGACGTACGTCACCGTCCGTGCGGATACGAAAGACGAGCTTCACGAGTCGGTCAAGAAGGTCCGTGCGGCGCTCCGTGAGCGACCTGCCGAACTTGAGCCGAAGACGGCGATCTGTACACAGGACCTCGCGCTTCAGTCTGCCGCCCCGGTCGGGCCGAACCCGCTCGGCCGGGAGGCGATCGCGCTGGGCGGAGCAGTCGGTGCGCTCCTCGCCTCACCGCACAATCCGACCGTCCTCGAGGAAGGTGGCGTCGAGTTCGGCATCCACCGCGATACGCACAGCCCGGTCGTGGTCGATCCGTTCGCCCGCGAGGACGGCTACGCGATGTTCACCGTCGGCGATCCGGGATCGGGCAAGTCGTTCAGCGCGAAACAGAACTTCCTTCGGACGCTCGAACAGGACGAAGATCGGATCGGAGTTATTCTCGAACCGCTGAACGACTGGGTTGGTGTCGCCGAGGCACTGGACGCCAAACGAATCACAGTCGGTGGCACGATGGGGTTGAATCCGCTCGAAATCAAGCCGACGTCCCAGCACGTCATCCAGACCCGGGCAGAGGACGCCAGTCCGCTCAAGGAGCGACGCGAGCGAGCGGTGAGCTTCTTTACGAACTTCTTTTCCCTCCGCAACGTCGACCTCGGCGACCGACGGACGACCCTCGAGCTCGCTATTGACGAGGCCTACGATCGCAAGGGCTTCACTGACGACATCTCGACCCACAGCCGTGAGAGCCCAACTGTCCGAGATGAGGTCCTCGGTGTCCTCGAAGACATCAGTGACGATCCGGAGCCATACACCGTACGATCGACGGCCGAGGGTGAGAAGCTCGCCGACGACGCGGTGTGGCTTCTCGATCAACTTCGGGCGTTCGCGGAGGGCGGCCAGTTCGAGAATCTCGGTCGCGAGAGCGAGTTCGACATCCGTGATGAGGATATCGTCTATCTCGACCTCGCACAGCGAGGCGGCAGTCTAGGTGGGCACACGAGCCTTCTGATGGAGCTGCTGATATCACTGGTCTATGAGCGCGCGAAGAAGTCCGAGAAGGAGGTCGTGTTCGTCATCGACGAGGCACGGTATCTGATGAAGGACGCCGAGACGCTCTCGTATCTCGAGACGATCTTCAGACATCATCGGCATCACGACCTCTCGATCCAGCTCATCACCCAGACCGTCGATGAGTTCTTCGAGCGTGATGTAGCCGAATTCATTCTCGACCAGTGCTCGATAAAGCAATTCCACAAGCTCGATGGCATGGACGAGACGTGGGCTAACGAGTTCGGCCTCAACCACGCTCAGATGCGGTTCGTCCAGAACGCGATGCCCGGCGACGAAGATCGAGGGTATTCACAGGCTCTCCTCGGAGTCGATGGCGAGTGGCGGGGAATCGAGGTCAAGGCTCTCGAGCAAGAGCAGGAGATCATCGACTTCGATCTGGAGACAAGAACGCCGTGGAGTACCAGCGCTTCAGCATCGCTCTCGGCCACTCCACACGATGGTGTTCGTTCTGAGCTCTCGGAGGTGCCAAACGACGACTGATGAGGAATCCCAAGTAGCCGATCGTCTGCTACTACTGTAGCAAGCCTGCCTTGAGTATCGAGCATCTCGAAATGAGGAAACCTCGTAGAGTACAGAGACAACTGCCGACGGGTGTGCTTCGCAGACGATCATTCTAGAAAGAGACTGGAGAGTTCTCCACTCCCCGTGGATTCTTTATGCGGTCTCGAGGTGAACTGGGCTCATGGGGTATACCGCACCGATTGGTTCAGATGGTCGACTCTCGGCTTCCGAACGGACAACACTCCTCGAACCGCCAGGCGGTGACGTTGAGATCGTCCTCGATACGGACACCTACAACGAGATCGACGATCAGTTCGCCATCGTCTACGCGCTCCTCTCTGAGTCGATCGACGTGCAGGCGGTCTACGCAGCACCGTTCGTAAATCAGCGATCCAGCGGTCCGGCAGACGGTATGAGGAAGAGCTACGACGAGATCATCCGACTGCTCGACCTGCTCGAGTACCCAGGCCCTTCTGAGATTACTTACAGAGGTGCGACCGAGTTCATGACGGATACCGGAGAGCCGGATGAGAACCCAGCAACGGAGGATCTGATTCGCCGAGTTCGCAAACAGGAGGACGGACCGCTCTATGTCGTCGCGATCGGCGCACCGACGAACGTCTCATCTGCGATCGAGCGGGCTCCGGAGATCATCGAAAACATGGTCGTCGTCTGGCTGGGCGGGCATCCGCTCTCCTGGCACACCGCGGATGAATTCAATCTCCGGCAGGATCTACACGCATCTCGCGTGCTCTTCGACAGCGGCGTCCCGCTGGTACTGGTCCCCTGCAAGAACGTCGCGGAGCACCTCCGAATGACAGTACCGGAGCTAGAGCATCACCTCTCCGGCCAGGGAGAGCTGAGCGACTATCTACTGGAGATCTTCACCGAGTACCGGCAAGCCGAGGACCGAGCCGTGTGGTCCAAGGAAATCTGGGATCTGGCACCGATCGCCTACCTTCTCGAGCACGACTGGATTCCGACTAACGTCGCCCACAGCCCTCATCTTTCGACAGGCCTCCGATACAGTCGCGACACGAGTCGCCATCTGATACGTGTCGCGAAGGACGTTCGTCGCGATCCTGTCTTCGACGACTTCGTTCGGAAGTTGACCACCCTATAGGGAGATAAATCCCCCTCGACAGCTACTTTCCAGACTCGACTCCAGAGGGAGAGAGATTCGGGGGCCTCTTCGGATGAGTCATGGGTCAACCTATTTGTATTCTGTCTCGAAGGGGGTGGTCAACGAATGGAACTGCTGGACGACCTCTCGGGATTTCAGTTCGAGGATCTGATGGAGGATGTCTTCCGGAAGCTCGGCTACGAGAACGTTCGACAGGCGGTCAAGACAGCCGACGAAGGCCGGGATATCATCATGGAAGAGGTCGTCGACGGTCGGCGTCGAGCGATTATCGTCGAGTGCAAGCACACCGATTCTGTCGGACGTCCGGTCGTTCAGAAGCTCCATTCCGCGATCGCTACGTTCGATTTCGACGGTCCGAAGCGGGGGATGGTCGTCACCACTGGACGCTTCACCTCCCCAGCGCGTGAATACGCGGATAGGCTCCGGAACAACGGTGATCCGTATTCGATCGAACTCCTCGATGGTACCGATCTTCGCGACCTGAGCGAGGATATCGGTCTCGACATCTATAACGGTCGAATCGAGGTCCTCTGTAACGAAACCCTTCGGCCGGTCGATCCGACTGCCGGTCGGGATGGGCCCGTCCTCGAAGCGTTTCGGTCGATCGAGAACCTCGACTCGAGGGACCTGCCTACCCCGTGGACGAGTGTGACGTTCGAACCCGTCCTCTCGATTACGGCCCGAACCGACGCGACGTTCGAGACTTCCGTCGGTGTCATCCATCAAATCAATCAACAGGACGCGTTTCTGCTCCATGCCGACCGCCAGCATCCACGAGTGGCGGACGGAGCGGTCGGTACTCTCGTTCAGGAGAACTTCTCACGGACTATCGATCTGGACGAACCTGCAATGGAAGAGATGTTCGACGAGGTCGATGTGAACCGATTCGGGCAGACGGAGACCGAGTACAAGGAGTGGGCCATCGATCGGCTCCGAGAGCATCACACTACGACGGTAGAGTACACGGGGGACAACAACGTCACCTACACGAAAGAGTGCACGCCGAATCTATCGGATGTCTCCGTCCAGTCGATCGAACCCGTGTATGTCCCCGAGGTCCGTTCGAGTACGAGTCTCGGGGAGTACTCATATCCATTCACGTACTACGCGGCCGGTCCCTCGCGAGTAACAGTCGAAGATGGCATCCACAGGTGTGTCCACTGCGATTCCGCTCAGGACGGGACCTGCACCTACTGTGAGAACTGTGGGAGCATCAACTGCAAGAAGCACATCAAGACTGAACGCCTCGAACAGGAGCCGGTCTGTACCGGCTGTGCTGTCACCGAGCGGTTCTTCCTGCGAACGAAGTACTTCTACGACGAGGAGAACCGCGACGAGTTCCGTGAGGAGTACGCCGCCATGCCAGCCTATGAGAAAGCAATGGAGAACCCACCACTGGTGGGAGGCTCGCTAGTCGGCGCTATTGCGGTCGTGCTGTTGCTCGCTATCCAATTCGGACTGCTCTGATCCTTCCGATCCCGATCGGTGCCAACCGTGCAAGTTCCGTCAGTAATGGGCTTCGAGAGGGTAGAGATACGCGGTTGCTTACAACAGCCGACAGCGTCAGCGGTGGGAGTTTGTAGCGGAGCACCACGGGTGGCTCCGCATGAAAGTACCAGAGACAGAGTTCGATAGCTCGTTTTCCGCAGCGACCATCCCGATCAAGGAAGCGGTCGGAGGGTTTGCGGCGGATACAGAGGTGATGACTACCCGGGGGGCGGTACCCGTTCCTGAACTCACGACTGACGACCTGGTCTACGCGCTTGACCCGACGACACGGCTCGTGAAGACGAAACCTGTTCGAGCGATCGAACGATGCGAAACGGAAGGCGTGATCGAGATTCGCACCCGACGAGCCGACCTCAGAGTTGCGCCGGACCACCCGATCGTCTATCGAACGAAGGCGATCGCTCAGCCGCGATTCATACGAGCCGGTGACCTCAGCGATAGAGAGTACTACCAGTTTATCAATCAGTGGCGGCGACCTCCTCGCGAACCCCGATCGGAGATCGACATCACCGATTTCACGGACGAGTACCAGGCTTGTGTGACCAGATCCGTACACGGACACACGTTCCGTGCAGCGCTTCCGGACGGTTGCGAGCCGATCTATCGGAGCAGGAACGTCGGCTACTGCTTCGATGCGGAGACGTTCAAGCGATATCAGACAGAGCTAGAGGCACTCGGCGATACTGTCGCAGTGCGGGCCAAGCGTGGACACCACCCGCAGCCGTATCGATTCGATGCCGACGCATTCATCCAGTTCATCGGCTGGTTCGTCTCCGAAGGGAGTATTCACCGATCTCCCGACCGCGAGACGGCAGAGATTCAGATCGCACAGGAAAAGCCGAAACATCGGCGGACGATCCGATCTCTCTTCGAAAAGCTCGGGTTCGACGTCTCTGATAATGATCGGTCCTTCTCGTTTGGGTCGTACCTCTACGGGCAGTTACTCAAGCAACTGTGTGGACTGCGGAGTGCAGACCGACGGCTCCCAGAGTTCGTCTGGGAACTCTCCCGACGCCAGCAACGGCTTCTGCTGGAGGTGCTGTTGGATGGAGATGGGAACGAACAGCGGACCTACTACACGGCGAGTGACCAACTCGTCGGTGACATCCTCCGACTCTGTCTCGAGCTGGGGATCAAACCCCGGTACTCGTCTCGGCGTGGAACGTGGCAGGTCTTCGTGAACGCGGTCAACGATGGGTTCGTTGCAGGCGAACATGTTCAGCGGATTTCAACATCAGCTTCTGTGTATCGCGTGACCGTAGAGGATTACACGGGATTGATGGCCGGAAGGGACGGGCGGTTTCAGTGGATCGGGATCAGTTGTATTGCCTGATCCATCTTTCAGTTATCTGTACCTAGCCTAGCACCAAGTGAGGCTATTCCTACTGATTGGATTCTACTTTTCTCTCAGGAATACATGACCAAATACAGACATTGTACGCACCGATGACGAGTCCGATCGTCTGCTCGACGAGGGGGAGTCCCCCGCGCGCTCGACGAAGCGATCGAGCGCCGCCGTCCTGACGTCCCGGTCGTGGGGGGTCGTCGAGAGGCCCAGGTTCAGCGCGAGGTCGTACAGTCGGTTGATAACCAGCGGGATCGTCTACCTCCGTACAGAAGGCCCGGTACGCGTGGATTTCGTCGCGGTCGGCGAACTATTGTCGGACACGCCAGCCGTCCGGCGCTATCCGGACACGCTCGTGGAACATCCGATGGCCCGCCATCCCTTCGAGCGACGCCGGTCGACGACTGTCGAGGACGACCCGGTAGACCGTCGCCTCCCTGCTCTCGCTGACCAGGTCGACAGCCTCCACCGCGTGCGGGTCCGTGACCGCAGGTCGTCGAGGACGAGCGGCTGTTCAAGGGCGAGTTCGGCCGCCTCCGAACAGTCGTAGTGAGCCCGGACGGGGACGTCCTCGTGACGACGAGCAACCGGGACGGCAGGGGAGAGCCGCTGGACGACGACAGGCTCCTACGCATCCGGCGGGGCTGAGCACCAGGAGGGTCCACGTTGGTCCGATGGTACTGGCCGGACGGAACGGATCGCACACAGCTTCTCCCAGGGACACGACGTTCTGGCTGGGGCACCAACAAGGGCATACCGCTCGATGCCGAGCGCCGGTCGTCTTCAGACTTGGGATGACCCGACCGAGAAGCAGGCATTCGGACAGAGCCATACCGCGTACGGGGCCTCCACCGAACGGAGTGGACTTCGAGTGAGAGACACGCCCTAACTCTGAGTGAAGCGATACGGTTCTTCGTATCCGCGGGGGAGCCGACAGAGTGGACCGGGCAGTCGGGCGCAGACCACGCCTAGATGATTAATTAAGTTGTAATGAATTAGCGAGTTGTTTCCGTACTCGGGGGCTCGTTACGAGTCGACGACCGCAACCGGCACGAGAGGTCGGAGAGCGGCGGGTCTGCCGGAGTGCTCTCCGAGAGATAGACCCCAGATCCGGCAGATTACTGCATCACGTGCCCGAGCAGTGGACGGGCGATCTCTGCCACTGAACCCGAGGACCAGACGGGCTGGAACTTGAATAGACGGTCGTCCGTCGTCGAGGTCTGCGCTACGAGGTCTCCGTCGTCCAGTCTTCCGGGCTCGATATGTAGCACGCGATGACGAACCCCACCTACGCAGCAGGACCCAGTTCGTATATCACCCTCCGGTAATTCGGGAGAGAGCAGTCTGCACCGCACTCGCTTTGCCGAGCTCGTGAACGAGTAGTGGCGTTCATGCCGGCGCGTCGTAGCGCCCATCACCAGATTATCAACGACGCATTTATTACAATTATTTCCATCTTTTTGTTCCAGGTCTATTCGCTTGGAAGCCGTTCCGAATGGCCAGTACGAACGACTCTCGTCCGGACTTCACGAACCAGTTGTAGATCGTTCGCCGCTGTAAGCCGCTCGGCGAGTCCGGCCCGAGACATCGGAGATCGGTACTTGTCACCAGGGTCGGCTCCACGGACCTGTTCCGTTGGCTGCGCCGGGTGCGTGATAGGGGTCGGTAGCGGAGACGCGTCAAGATGTTCCACACTGAGTTCGATGGTCCCGAGCAGATGTTCTGGCTACCCAGCTCGGGATAAGGACTTCCACGGGCACGTATCTTCTGTGAAAGGGTTGAACCGGGGACAGAGACGGAAGCGATCAAAGACCAGGACCCCTCCCCCCTGGGTATCGGCTCGGCTCGCCAGTACTGGTCAACTGGCGCTCTCCCGCGGAGGAAGGACTATAACGCCCCGACGAATGACTCCTGTATGCTCGGTCGACAGCAGGACGAACACGTACGGCTGGACCACGCGGTGATCGGCGGGAACGACCTCTCCGAGATAGACGACGCGTTCGACTCACTCGGGATGGAACCGACCTACGCGGGGAAGCTAGAGAACGACATCAACCACCTCTCCCAGCTCGGGTTCGAGGATGGGTCGTACTTCGAGCTGACGGCGACGCTGGAGCCGGGCCAGGAGTCCCCGTGGTGGGACGTCCACATGCAGAAGGACGCGGGACCCACGGCCTGGGCTGTCGAGGTAACCAATATCGCGTCCGTCGTGGACGAGATCGCCGAGCGAGGGACGCCGGTCGACGGCCCGAACGAGTTCGGCCGCGAGCGGCCCGACGGGACGTACTTCGAGTACGAACTCGCGACGCTAGGAACGAAGGAATTCGGGACGCAGCTCCCCTTCCTGATCGAGGACCACACGCCGCGGTCGAACCGCGTATCGACACCGACACCGAGCGTCGCCGACACTGAACTGGTCGGGGTCGGGGCGGTCGTCGTCGGGCTCGGGGACCTCGACGACGGCATCGAGGTCTACCGACAGGCGTTCGACCTGCCGGAGCCGAGCAGGCAGACCGACGAGGAGTTCGGTGCGGAGCTGGCACACT
The DNA here is from genome assembly GCF_037335815.1 of Salinirubellus litoreus. Lineage (NCBI taxonomy): Archaea > Methanobacteriati > Methanobacteriota > Halobacteria > Halobacteriales > Natronomonadaceae > Salinirubellus > Salinirubellus litoreus. The sequence goes on from NZ_CP147841.1 coordinate 4,266,685, forward strand.
TCCCGGACACGCCGATCGTCCTGGCGACGCCGCTCGCCGCCGGGAACTGGCTCGCCGACCGGCTGGAGACGTTCGATGATGGTCCGTGTGCCTACCTGCTCCGTTCGTCGGACTGGGACAGGACCACAGAACGGTTCAGCCTGACGGGGGAATCCTCGTGGTTCGACGACCGACTCGCGTGGATCGACTCCGAACGACTCGACGAGATAAACGTCAACCTGGGCGTCCTGTCACCGTAAGGCGCGTCGACGGGACGACCGTTCGAGGTTTTTAGAAGCGATAGCGATCGGATCCGTGGCCGTCTCTACCGGGCTCCCAAGGGGTCGGTCCCGCTCAGGCGGTGTAGATCGAGTTCCACGTCTCGGCCCACTCGTCGGAGTTGTCCCACATGTACTGGTAGTCCGGGCGCTTCAGATTGCTTAGGTCCTCCTCCTGGACCGGGTCGATACCCAGGTCCAGTATCTCCTGGGGGTACTCCGCTTCGCCGTTGACGATCCCGCACCCGGTGTACTGGGGGTGGCGCTCCTGGGCGTATACGGAGACGGCCTCGTTCACGTACGCCATCCCGGCCTCCACGTTCCCGTTCTTCGGGACGCCGAACGTCTGGGTGGCGTCGATACTCGCGGGGGACAGTTCCCTCGCGCCGGCGACCGGGGCGTCGTTGCGGTACATGTCGAGGAGCCAGCTGTCCCACGTCGGGACCAGGGCGTCCACCTGCCCCTGCGAGACGAGCTGTTTCGCCTGTGACTGTCCGTTGATGACGGTGTACGTCTTGGGCTCCATGTGCTCGCGCTGCCAGTCCCACCCGGCCTCGACGTCGAGGTCCGAGGAGCTGAAGTCATCTCCGGTGGCGATGGCGGCGGACATCAGCAGCATGAGCCCCTGCGTCCAGGTGTACGGCGGGATGGCGATGGACTCGGCGTTCTCCACCGTCTCCGTCCACGAACCCGGGTTGCTGTCGTAGGCGTTGGTGTTGATGATCGGCATGACCTCCTGGAGCATCCACCCCATCCCCGTGTCATCGAAGTACTTCACGTGGTCGTAGACCTGCTCGGCGTTGGTCATCACGTCGGGGTAGTCCGAGAAGGTCGCCAGGTAGTCGTCCCGGTTGAGCGTCCATATCCCGTTCGGGTTGATGTCGACGACGTCCGGCGGGCTGTCGGGGTTGGCCTGGATCTGACTCACCATCGGCCCAGTCGTCGTCTGCTCGGTGTTGATCGTGAGGTTGTACTTCTCCTCGACCCTGGGGACGACGACCTCCCGCTGGAACGTCGCCAGCCCGCCCAGGTTGACCAGAACCGAGATCTCCTCGCCGCCGAAGTCCATCGTCTCCTCACCGCTGCTCGTGGCCGTGCCCGACGTCGTCCCCGGCGTCGGGGTCGCGGTGTCGCCTCCGGTGTCGTCCGCGGTGGTCGGCGTCGACTCCGCACCGGAGTCCTCGCCAGAGGTACAGCCCGCGAGGCCGGTTAGGCCCGCAACTCCGAGCCCACCGGCCGCCTTCAGGAACTGCCGCTTGGTCTGGCGTCTCTCTCTTTGCATCGTGTTACCACCTTTCCCCAACTCTACTTATATTTTTGGAAGGTACACAGAATATACCAGTACTTTCAGTGTAGGTTACATGTACTCGCTGATCCCGAAGCCCCGTTCCGCGAGGAGGACGACGACCAGGATGCTGCACATCAGCACGGTCCCGAGCGCGGCCAGCTGCTGGGGCGGTGAGTCGTAGAACAGGTTGAACAGGCGAAGCGGCACCGTCTGTGTGTTGGAGCCGCTCAGGAACAGGGAGACGATGTACTGGTTGAACGAGAGGATGAACGCGAAGATGGCCCCGCTCACGAGCCCCGGTTTGATGAGCGGGAGCGTGATCTTCGTGTACGTGGTGAGCTCCGTCGCGAAGAGGTCCTGGGCCGCTTCCTCCAGCGTGTGATCGAAGTTCTGGAGGCTCGCCAGGATCGTCCGCGTCGGGTAGGGAAGTATCACGATGACGTGGCCCGCGAGCAGCGTCCAGAACGACATCCGGATCCCTAGCCCGTAGACGGTGTTGAGCCGTCCGATGACCAGCAGGATGGCGAACCCGGTCACGAGCCACGGATAGATGAGGGGTGACAGCAGCAGCGTCTCCAGACTGGTGGAGTACTTGAAGTCGTACCGGGCGATGGCGAAGGCCGCGAGACCGCCGACCAGAACGGTCACGACCACCGTACTGAGTGCGACTTGGAGGCTGATACCGAGCGCCTGGACCAGTCCGAGGGATTCGACCCGCTGGGGGAGCAGCAGGTACCAGTCGAGCGACCAAGACTCGGGAGGCCACCCGCCGTACCCCTGCTCCTGGAACGAGATCACCACGACGATCACCAGCGGCGCCATCAGGAAGAGGATCGTACTGTACACGAGGAGCTTGTACAGCACCGAGACGGCTCCAGCGATGAGCCGGTCCCGGGCGCCGGCGTCCGTGACGAGCGCCTCCGACGACCCCTCACTCATCGTCGTCACCCCCGGAGTCCTCAATGAGCAACTGTGTCCGGTAGTACAGCACGATCACGAGCACGGAGATGGCGATCAGCATCGACGAGAGCGCGCTCGCGAACGGCCAGTTGTTCGAGGAGGTGATGAGGCGGGTTATCTCGGTCGCGAGCACCTTGAAGTCGCCACCGAGCATCTGGGGGGTCACGTACGAGGTCATGGCCGAGAGGAAGACGATCAGGATACCGGCAGAGATGCCCGGGAGAGAGAGTGGGAGGATGACCTTCAGGAACACCTCGAAACGGTTCGCGCCGAGGTCCTGTGCCGCCTCCTCAAGCGACTCGGGGATCGTGTGTATGATGCTGATGATCGGGAAGACCATGTAGGGGAGGAGGACGTGAGTCATTCCGATTATCACGCCGCTGGGACTGAAGAGGAAACTCGGAGCCGTCTCCTCGGTAAAAAAGGGGGTCCAGACGAGGACTGATTCGAGGAGCCCTCCGCGGGAGAGGATGACGTACCACCCGAACGTCCGGATGACGAGGTCGATGGTCAGCGGCGCGAGCGCGCTTATGACGATCACCGTCCCGAGCAGACCGCCCTTCCTAGCGGCCGTGTAGGCCAGCGGGAAGCCCAGCAGGAAGGCGAACAGCGTCGTGAAGAAGGAGATGCGTATGCTCCGCATGAGGTACGTCTGGTAGAGCGGCGTCAGTATCCCGCGCGCGTAGTTCATCACCGACCAGCCGGTTCCGACGCTCCCCTCCACGTAGGGGAAGAAGCTGTACCGGAGGAGCAGCAGCGAGGGAATGACGAGGAAGAAGGTGATGAGGACGACGCCGGGGAAGAGGAGGAGCCACTTGCTCGTCTCCCGTCTCTGGTACCGTCGGATGAAGTCGGACACCCCCTCGTTTACCTGTGAGAGCGCCCCGGTCACCCGTCGTACCGTGCTCACCATCGGATGCAACCCCCGGGGCAACGTGACGACCCTCGCATCAGTCGCTCACGACCGTCGTGTCCTCGTTGTCCCACGTGATGACGACCTCGTCGCCGTCCTCGAACTCCCGTCGTTTCCCGCTCCCGTTGACGATGAACTCCTGACCGTCGACATCCACGTAGTACCGGTACTTGTCGCCGAGGAACAGGCTGTGCTGGAGCTCGCCGGTGAGGACATTGTCGGCCGACCCCTCGGCGCCCGCAGAGGCGAGGCTTATGTCCTCCGGCCTGACGAACACGGTGGGTCGCACCCGAAGGTCGCCGTCGTAGTCCAGTCGGATCTCGGACCCGGCCATCCGGATGACGACTCGCCCGTCGACTTCGGTGATATCCCCGTGGAGGATGTTGGTGTCGCCGATGAAGTCCGAGACGAACTCCGTTCTGGGCGACCGGTATACCTCGGTCGGCGTCCCTATCTGTTCGATCCGGCCGTCGTTCATCACGGCGACCCGGTCGGCCATCGTGAGCGCCTCCTCCTGGTTGTGGGTGACGTAGAGGGTCGTGATGCCGAGTTCCTGCTGGAGGCGGGCGAAGTCGACGCGGATCTGGTCGCGCAGTTTCTTGTCGAGCGCACCGAGCGGCTCGTCCATCAGCAGCACCTTCGGTTCGGGGGCCAGGGCGCGGGCGGTCGCGACCCGCTGTTGCTGTCCGCCGGAGAGGCTCGCGGGCCTGCGCCCCTCCATGCCGGCCATGTCGACCAGTTCGAGCACCTCGCTGACCCGCTCGTCGACTGGCTTCCGGTCGTACCCCCTGTTCTTCAGCCCGAACGCGATGTTCTCCCCGACGGACATGTGCGGGAAGAGGGCGTAGTCCTGGAAGACGGTGGCCGTATCCCGCTTGTGTGGAGGGACGCCGACGAGGCTCGTCCCCGCCAGCGAGACGTCCCCCGTCGTCGGCGTCTCGAACCCCGCGAGCATCCGGAGGGTCGTCGTCTTCCCGGACCCAGACGGGCCGATTATCGCCATGAACTCGCCGCGCTCGATGGAGATGTTGATCTCGTCCACGGCGGTCGTCTCGCCGTATTGTTTCGTCACATTCTCGTATTGAATGTCCGTTCCGCCACGGGTTGCCATACCTCCGCATTTCTTTCGTCCCCCATTATGTTTTCCCTCGTCCGCTGGCCGGACGCGAGCCATCCTTCGACGTTCCGGCAGTCGACCGCGGGAAATCGAACGAAAGTACAGCGCGAAGCGGACAGCGACCGGGGGCGACCCGACGCGGTCACCGGCGGTTCGTGAGACCCGTCGTCCCGCCCGAACACGCGTCACGCGAACGGGTTCGGCGGTGGTCGGGTGACCAATACCGCTACTACCCCCTCAAATTTTATAGCCCTCCTTCGTTCGATGCGCTGTGTCGATAGCAAGCGCCTGCCAAGGGAGGGTAGAGAGACGACCATGACGAAACAGCTCGCGGTTGACATCGGCGGCACGTTCGTCGACGCGATAATCTTCGACTCGGAGACCGGCGAGATCCACCTCGAAAAGGCGTCGACCACGCCCGAGGACCTGACCGAGGGAGTGATAGAATCGATCGACAAGCTTGACGTTTCGATCGACCAGGCGGAGTCGTTCGTCCACGGGACGACGCTGGGGCTCAACGCGGTTCTCGAGAAGAAGGGAGCGAACACCGGCATCCTGACGAACGAGGGGTTCACGGACGTCTTCGAGATGGGACGGTACGACCGCCCGGCGGAGGACATGTTCAAGGTCCCCTACAACAAGCCAGAGCCGCTCGTCCGCGGGCGGAATCGGGTCGGAGTCCCCGGCCGGATGAGCGCTGAGGGCGACGTTGTCGAGCCGCTCGACGAGTCGGCGGTGATCGACGCCAGCGACGAACTGGTCAAGGGGAACGGCGTCGAGTCGGTCGTCGTCTGTTTCCTCCACGCCTACCAGAACGCCGACCACGAACGGCGCGCCGCCGAACTGCTCCGGGAGCGACACCCGGACGTGAGCGTCTCGATATCGAGCGACATCGTCCGGGAGTACCGGGAGTACGAACGGATCAGCACGTCGGTGATCGACGGGTACATCAAGCCGATCTTCGAGTCCTACGTCGACGAACTCGACGGGGCGCTCGGGGAGGCCGGCTTCGACGGGTCGTTCTACATTACCCGCTCCGGCGGCGGGGCCGTGCAGGCCGAGGACGCGAAGTCGGTGCCGGTCCACACGCTCCTCTCCGGGCCGGCCGGTGGGCTCATCGGCGCGGCCCACATCGGCGAGCAACTCGGCCACTCGAACGTGATCGCCGCCGACGTCGGCGGGACGAGCCTCGACGTGTGCGTCGTCCAGGACGGCTCGCCGACGGTCCGCCACGAGTCCGCCCTGGAGAACCTGAACCTCCCGGTGCTAATGCCGATATACGACATCCGGACGCTCGGTGCCGGCGGGGGGAGCATCGCGTGGGTGGACAACGGGCTCCTGAAGGTCGGGCCCGAGTCGGCGGGCGCCGACCCAGGGCCGATCTGTTACGGGCGCGGCGGGACCGAGCCGACAGTGACCGACGCTGCGCTCCGACTAGGCTACCTCGACCCGGAGAACTTCCTCGGGGGCGAACTCTCGGTGTCGGTCAACGAGGCCTACCGGGGCATAGAGGAGGAAATCGCGGACCCGCTCGGGATGTCGGTGCTGGAGGCCAGCCGCGGCATCTTCGACGTCACGAGGGTCGGGACCGTGACTGCGATCCGGCAGATAACGGTCGAGCGGGGGCTCGATCCCCGGGACTTCGCCATGGTCGCGTACGGCGGTGCCGGGCCGCTGTTCCTCCCGCTGGTCGCCCGGGAGATGAACATCAGCGAGATCGTCATCCCCCGGTCGCCATCGGTGTTCTCCGCCAAGGGGATGTTCATGACCGACGTCGTCCACGACTTCTCACAGACGTACCTCGAGGAGCTGGACCACGTCGAGATCGAGGAGATCGAAGCGGAGTTCGAGCGGCTAGAGCGGGAGGCGACCGAGGCGCTGGCCGATGACGGGTTCGACGATACGGAGCGGGAGCTCGACCGGACGGCCGAGATCCGCTACCGGGGCCAAGAGCACTCCGTCGAGGTGTCGCTCGACGACGTCTCCTCGAAGGCGGCGATTAGCGACCGGTTCGCGTCGGTCCACCAGAACAGGTACGGACACCAGATGGACGACCCGGTCGAGATCGTCCACCTTAGGGTCCGCGGTCGGGGCATGACCGAGACGCCCGACTTCGGCAGGGAAGAGACGGCCGCTGGCGGGGTCGACCTGGACGAGGACACGCGGGAGGCGTACTGCTTCGCCGAGGGCGAAGGAGTTCCGTTCCAGGTGGTCGACCGCGACTCGCTTGGGAGCGGAGAGACGCTCGATGGGCCGGCCATCGTCCAGGAGCCGACAGCGACGCTCGTCTTCTACTCCGATCAGTCGGCGGTCATCGACGAGCTCGGAAATATAGTGATAACCACGGAGACCGATAGATAATGACAACAGACACGGAGAGGGATGTCGATCCGGCGACCGTCGAGGTGGTACAGAACTACCTCACGTCCGCCGCCGACGAGATGCAGCGCACGTTGATCAGGACCGCATACAGCACGATCATCTACGAAATCGTCGACTTCGGTATCTCGCTGTACGACCGCGAACTGAACCTGATCGCCGATTCCCCGGGGCTCGCGATGTTCCTGGGGGCGAACGACTTCGGGATCAGGAAGAGCGTCGAGTACGTCGGCGAGGAAAACTTTGACGAGGGGGACATCCTCGTCACCAACTACCCCTACTGGAGCGGTGGCCACCCCAACGATGCCATCCTGTTCAAGCCGGTCTTCTACGAGGAGGAGATCGTCGGGTACGGCGTCGTGCGAGCCCACTGGACGGACATTGGCGGGAAGGACCCGGGGTACATCCACGACTCGACTGACGTCCACCAGGAGGGGCTCCTGTTCCCGGGGACGAAGCTCTACAAGCGGGGCGAGCCGGACGAGGAGCTGATGGCCCTCCTGCGGTTCAACTCGCGGACGCCGGAGATCACGCTGGGCGATCTGAACGCCCAGATCGCGGCGCTGAACCGCGGGGAACAGCGACTACAGGAGCTGTACGAGAAGTACTCCGTCGACACGGTGGAGTACTGTCTCGACCGCATCCTCGAACATGGCGAGCAGAAGGCACGAGAGCAAATCGCCGACCTCCCCGATGGGCAGTGGGTCGGGACGAACTACCTCGACAACGACGGGATCAACCTCGACACCATCGTCAAGATTGAGACCGAGGTGACGATAGACGGCGACTCGTTCACGGTCGACTTCTCGGGCTCCGACGACCGGACCGACGGACCGGTGAATCTGCCGCTCGGGCTCACCGAGTCGGCGAGCAAGGTCGCGCTGAAGTCCATTACGACACCGACCGAACCGTCCAACGACGGCCACTACGAGCCGCTGTCGGTCATCGCGCCGGAAGACAACCTGTTCCACGCGACCTACCCCGCGCCGACGTTCACTATCTGGGCCGCGTTCCTCGGTGTCGACTCCATCTACCAGGCGCTTGCACAGGGGATGCCCGAGCGAGTCGGGGCGAGTTCCGGGGGCGACATCGGGGATCCGATGTTCTACGGCCGTGACCCGGAAACCGACGAGATGATCGTCGACACGACGCAGGCCGCCGTGGGCTGGGGGGCGAGCAGCGAGCACGACGGTGCCAACTCGACGCTCCACATCAGCCAGTCCCGCGTCCGCAACATCCCCATCGAGGTGATGGAGAACCGGCTTCCGATCCGGATCGAGCGCGCGCAGCTCCGTACCGACTCCGGGGGTGCCGGCGAGTACCGTGGCGGGCTCGGATCCCGGCGGGACTATCGGTTGCTCGAACCGTTCAATGCGCTCATCAACGTCAAGAAGACGAAGACGGAGGGCTGGGGGCTCGAAGGCGGGTCGCCCGGGAAGAAGAACGTCGGCGTCCTGTTCCCCCACGACGGCGACACCGACGCGCTGGCGGAACGGATCAACATCCTGGCCGACAATGACTCGCTGTACAATGAGCCCGACGACCGGAAGATGGTCGGGATGTTCCGGGGGCCGTTCGAAACCGACGACGTCATCTCGTACCGGGCGGGCGGGGGCGGCGGGTATGGCGAGCCGTTTGACCGGCCGCCCGAGAAGGTGCGCGAGGACGTGATTGACGGCTACGTCACCCGGGAAGCCGCACGCGAGGAGTACGGCGTCGTGATCACCGAATCGATGGAGATAGACCAGGAAGCGACGGAGCAGTTACGCTCTTAGCGCCTCCACCGGGGTCGGCCCGACTGTCGGACCCCGACCAGACACCCACTGTGTTCGACCGCCTGTTGCGATCCATCGGCTCTGACGGCGATCGGGCACGTTTCGTCGACGGAGAAGTGTTTGAGGTTACCGAACGTATTTATATTGAGCCAAACAACCACCGCTATGGTCGACTCGAACGCCTCGTCCCCCCGTCGGATAAAGGCCGTACAGACCTCCTTTCGTATCGTCGAGGAGCTCGTCGAGTGCGAGGAGGCGGGCGTCACGGAGCTCGCCGACCGGCTTAACCTCTCGAAGGGTACCGTCCACACCCACCTGTCGTCGCTCGATAACGAGGGGTACGTGGTCAAGCGTGGTGGGCGGTACCGGCCGAGCCTCCGCTATCTCCGGATCGGTGACCGGATCCGGGAGTCGTTTGATATTTACAAACACGGCCGGAACCCCGCGAACAGGCTCGCAGAGGAGTGCGGCGAGCTGGTCTACCTCGCCGTAAAACAGGGGACACTTGTGTGTTTCCTCTACGCGGTTCGGGGGAGCGACAACGCCATCCAGACAGCTACTCAGCTCGGACGGACGCGATACTTCCATACGACCGCCGCGGGAAAGAGCATGATGGCACACATGAGCGAGACGGCCGTCGAGGAGATACTCAACGTGCACGGGCTCCCCCGGAAGACGGACTTCACGGTCACCGACCGGCACGTCCTCTTCGAGGAACTCGAAGCGATTCGGTCACAGGGGTACGCGGTCAACGCACAGGAACAGCACCTCGGGGCGGCGACGGTCGCCAGTAGCGCCCTCCGGCCGAACGGCGAGGTCATCGGGACGATATCGATCAGCGGACCGGCGGCCAAGTTCGACGCGGAGTACGTCGACGAGATGGCCGGTCTGGTGAAGGAGGCGGCGAACAAGATCGAGATCGACGTCAGCAACGTCGCCTGAGACAGGCCTGTTCGTAATCGTCAAACACGCTTCTTTTACAACCATATGCATGTAAATCACCTCCGAAAGATTCCCTATCGCTGGACCGGGCAGCTCGTGGCGCTACGAGACCCTAGACCGACGCCGAATAGGATAAATTGATCATAAGTGATTGTATCAATATAGAGGAACCGAAGCGGGAGGCGATCGGCACAGTGAGAGCTATAGATATCTACTACGTGTTCTTCAGACGATAGTGGACTCAATGAGCGTATACAGTATAAAATTGAGTTTTAGTGAATTAACCCTCATTTTTAAGCATAATACAAGTAAATTTTCGCGTAGATTCGCATTATTCGATAGGATTTCATTCTCGCTCTATAGATGACACCTACCTCGTCCATGTAGATATGATATCTGCCAGTATTGGTCCGACTCCGGGGAAGGTATCCTACTCCACGACCAGAGTTCCAAATATAAATATTCATTATCTCATCTCCGTTCGATTCAGCCCATCGGATTTCCGGCTGACAGCGTGGATACGTCGGTAGTGAGGCTGTGTGCGGGAGATGTGACACCACTCCGAGACCTGGGGGCCGAGACGACTCGTATCCGGGTGTGCAGGGTGAGATTCCAGACGACTGAGAACCGTTCCGCGGATTGGCGTTCGTCCAGTGACGAGTACGACCGTGAGAAATGATGTTCAAACAGATCATGGTCCCGACCGACGGGAGCTGGTTCGCGGGGACCGCCGTCGGCCGCACCATCGACCTGGCGCGGGAGACGGGTGCGGCGCTCCACACCGTCTACGTCGTCGGCCTCAGCATCGTGGGCGGCGAGGCGAGCGCCGATCGGACCCGGCGACGGGTCGCCTCGATCCACGCCCGCGTGTTCCGCGCCGTGAGTCGCCGCCGGAGGAGCGTCGTCGCCCGCTCGCGGACGAACGCGGCCCGGTCCTCGACGTCGAGCGTCCCCGACACCGTGGCCTCCCAGACGCGCTCCTTGCACGCCTCGACGAGCCGATCGATCGCCTCGCGGTACTTCGGAGCGGAGGTTCAAGTACCAAAACGGGACCAACCTGCCTTGGATGCCTCCGAGTACTCGGACAGCCCAGCACGACCGCCGAGCAGTTTTATTGAGCTGGCAACGGGTGCCAGCTTGGCAGAGAGGAGGCCGGGCTGGTCGGGGGTATTCGAGCAATCGATGAGACGGACAAATACATTCGAAGTAGTACCGCTCTCCGAGAGAGATTCGGAGATACTACACCGAACTCTAGATGCGTCAGCAGCACTCTGGAACGAGGTGACGTACACCCGCCGACAGCGCTTCTTCAACGACGAAGACATATGGGACGTCACGGAACTCTACGAAGAGTACAACCCGGTTCTCAGTGCGGCGACGGCCCAGACAGTCATCCGTCGAAACGACGAGATGTGGCGATCATTCTTCGCATCCTCGGACTCGTCATCGTCACCACCCGGCTACTGGGGCAATCGGACTAACGGCCGAGAGCTTCAGACCTACATCAGGAACGACAAATATTCTCTTGAGTGGGGAACTCGGTCTCGTCTAGAGATTCGAATCGGCCAGCAATTGAAGAACGAATTCGGTCTCGGAGTCTACGAGCATCTACGCTTGGAGGCCCGTGGACGGCCAAAGTGGGAGGGAAAGCAAGGTCGACTCGTATTTCGATACGACAAAGTCGATGATCTGTTCCGAGCCCATCAACCCGTAATTGTTCCCGAACCTGTCCTTGAATCCATAACTGGAGATGATATTGCAGGCCTTGATATCGGCGTTAACAATTTCGTCGCCTGTACCACAACGGGAGGACACCAATATCTCTACGATGGGTCCGTAGTCTATGAACAGTTCCGGGAAACGAGTGAGGAGATCTCACGGGCTGAAGCAAAGCTCCCTCCCAAGCGAGACGGTAGCAAGCGAATCCGTGCGCTCTACCGAAAACGAACCCGTCGTCGAGACCATGCGATCGCCGCGCTTGTCCGTAATCTCGTAGAGCGTCTGCACCGACGAGACGTTTCGGCCCTATACCTGGGTGGCCTCAATGGGATCCTATCCAAGAAGCGGTCCTCAAGAGTGAACCACATGACCCACAACTTCTGGGCGTTCGACAAACTCAGGCGGCGCTTCAAATCCGTGTGTGAGGAGTATAGTATCGACGTCTCCGTTGAATCTGAAGCCTACACGTCACAGACATGCCCGAGATGCGGGCAGAAGGATACCACAGCCAGAGACAAAGACTCGTTCACCTGCGAATGTGGTTTCAAAGGACATGCAGACCTAACCGCCTCGGAGAACATCCTGCGACGGTACACTGACCAGCGGATCGACAGGCCGATGGCACGGCCCGTGCGGTTCGAGTGGAACAATCACCAGTGGCGTTCAACCATAGACGCCTTCAGCGAAAACGCCCTCGAACAGCGCACAGACCCGTAAGATACCCTCACAGTCCACTCGACTGGTGAGGGATGCCTCCACGGGTGGATGTCAATTCGGGTCGAATCCTTCCTTTCGTACACGATACCGTAGAGAGGCCAGTAGCTATCCGAGCATCTACTGCCTCCCGGGTGAGCGGCCGCCGAAGTTCGGCCTCCTCGAAGTGTGCGAGCACCCGTTCGAGCGCTCGCTCGCCCGCCCCGGAGAGGGTCGGTTCGCGCACCCCGTACCGCAGCCGGCCGTCGCGCTCACGGACCGTCGCCACGACCCCCGGGTGGACGCTCCGCTGTGCGAGTACCTCCGGTGCGTACCACGCCTCGCCGTCGTCCGGGGGCCGCGGCGGCGGGACTGGATACCCGTCGCTGTCGGTCGTCCCCGGGGCCCCCACCCCATCGACTGACACTATCGAACGCTGGGTGCTCGCTGATACGTAAACCTACGCGTCGGTGGGAGAAGGTGAGTCATCGGACCGGACTGCGGCCGCTCGTCGCCACACGCCGTCGTCGTGGACGGAGCGACGCGGACGTCGTTCGAACCGGTGTTCGGACGCCAGCCGGCCCGCCCAGTCCACACACGGCCGTCGTCTTTCGACGCTCTCGCCGTCGGAGGTCGCGTTCACTTCGTCGCTCGTCCCGCTCCCGGTGAACCGGGTCGATCGGACGTCACATGATGATCCTTACTACGGACGGGTTCGTAGTGGGGCGTACCCGTGAACTATCAGTGGTTGATCGACCGGGTCGACGATCAGATCGTCAATCACCCGGGAAAGATCATCCTCCTGTTCCTCCTCGCCACGGTCGTGTTCGTGTCGGGGCTGGGCGCGATCGAGACCGAAGCCGGGCAGCAGCAGTTCATCGAGGATCTCCCCTCGTTCCAGGCGCTCGAGGACGTCCAGAGCGACTTCGGCACGAGCTTCTCGGGGACGAGCACGACATCGACGACCCTCGTTCAGGACTCCCAGAACGCCCTCTCAAAGCCCGCCCTCCTGCGGATGCTCCGCACACAGGAGCAGATAATGGAGAGCGACCCGCTACGCGTCACTGCCACCGCGAGTCCGGCCCGGACCGTCGCGACGACGCTCGATCCGGACGCGACCACGCTCGAAGCACAGGTGCTCGCCGTCGAACGGGCGACGCCGGGGCAGATCGACCGTGCGATCCGCCGAGCCGCGGATCGCAACCCCACGTTCACCGCGAGGGTGAGCGACGACTTCAACGTGAACACCGCGTCGGCGTCGGCCACGGAGGCGTCGGTGACACACCGTGCCGGTCCGGGGATCGGTGGTGGCGGCGGGCCGGGCGGCGCGGCGGACTTCCCGCCGGACCGCGAGGAGCGCATCCGGACGATCACCTCGACGACCGCGCCGGACATCCGTGTCCTCGGCGACCCACCGGATACGATCACCTCGACGCTGGTCCTCGTGCTCCCCGCAGCACTCCTGTTCATCGCGTTCTTCCTCGTCGTCGCCTATCGCGACCTCGTCGACCTGTTGCTGGGGTTCGTCGCCATCGTCATGACCATCGTCTGGACGTTCGGGTTCCTCGGACTCACCGGCATCCCGTTCGCCGTCCTGCTGGTCGCCGTCCCACCACTGCTCATTGCGATCGGGATCGACTTCGGTATCCACGCCATCAATCGCTACCGCGAGGAACGGGTCGCCGGCAAGGACATCACGGACGCGATGATGCTGACGACCGACCAGGTGAGCATCGCGTTCTTCATCGTCATGGGCACGTCGGCCATCGGGTTCCTGTCGAACGTCGTCAGTGCGTTCCCGCCGACCCGTGACTTCGGTATCACCGCCGCCGCCGGCATCCTGTTCACGTTCCTCATCTTCGGCATCTTCCTGCCAGCGGCGAAGGTGTACATCGACCGGCTCCGCGAGCGATACCCGATTCCGACGTTCTCCCAGACGCCACTGGGTTCGGAGTCGTCCCCGCTCGGACGCGTCCTCAACGTCGGTGCCGTGATCGCCGACCGTGCCCCGGTTCTCTTCGTCGGTATCGTCCTCCTCGCGACGGTCGGCGGCGGCGTGTACGCGAGCGGGGTCGGAACCGGGTTCAGCCCGGACGACTTCCTCCCCGCCGAGGAGACCCCGGAGTACCTGCAGGTCCTCCCCGAACCGTTCCGTCCGCCCGCCGAGTTCGAGTACGTCAAACTCGAGAACTTCCGCGACGAGAACTTCGAACAGGAGGGGCAGGTCCTGATGCTAGTCACCGGACCCATGGAGCGTGATACGTCCCTCGAGCGACTGCATCGTGCCGGGCAGGACCCCCCACCGACGTTCGAGCGCGAGGGTCGAGATGCGGAGGCCGAGAGCCTGATCACCGTGATCCGGGCGCAGGCCGAACGCGATCCGGAGTTCCGTCGGCTGGTCGCGCGCAACGACCAGAACGACAACGGCATCCCCGACGACAACCTCCCGCGGATCTACGACGCGCTGCGGGACTCCTCGGCCAGCGACCGGGTCGAGCAGTTCCTCAGCGAGGACCGTCGGAGCACCCTGATCATCTATACGGTCGACGGGGACGAGCCGAACGACGCCATCACGGCGGATGCACGCCACGTGGCGACGGGGTTCCGTGCGACGGCACAGCCGACCGGAAACGCCGTCATCTTCGACGAGGCCCTCGGGCTGGTGTTCGAGACCGTCATCCAGAGTATGATACTCACGGTCGTCGGTGCGACCCTGTTCCTGATCGTCGTCTACTGGGTGCTCGAGGGGTCACCGTTGCTGGGGGTCGCGAACATGGTCCCGATCGCGCTCACTATCGTCGCCCTGGTGGCGTCGATGCGGGCGCTCGATATCAGCTTCAACGCGATCAACGGGACGATACTCGCGATCGCCATCGGCCTCGGCATCGACTACTCCGTCCACATCGTCCACCGGTTCGTCGACGAGTACGCGGAGCGGGACATCTATACGGCACTCCACCGGACCGTCGTCGGGACCGGCGGTGCGCTCACCGGGAGCATGTTGACGACCGTTTCGGGGGTGGGCGTACTCGCACTCGCGCTCAACCCCGCCATCGGCGTCTTCGGGCTCCTGATCGCTCTGAGCGTGCTCTACGCGTACCTGGCTTCGATGTTCGTCCTCCCGTCGGTGCTGGTGCTCTGGGCCCGACTCACCGCCCACGGGGGCGAGCGGGTTCGGGAGTCGACGATCCCCGAGTCGGGGCCGAGCTCCGACCACCCGGTGGCCGGGGAGTGAGCCCGACGAGCGGGGCGGTCGTGAACGCGGTACGATCCGGCCCTCCTCGGTCTCCGACAGCACCTCGGCGAGTGCCACCGTCGCGTCACGGCCCGCCGTCTCGAGCGTCCGCTCGTGCGGGTCGTGGTCGATCCCGGCGACGTTCGGAATCGAGACCGTGTCGGTCGACACCCCCGACAGCTGGGGGTCCGTCACGTCCTGGCCGCCGCCGGTGAGCAGCCGTCACCACGATACCCCCGGCGCCCGACCTGCCGAGCGGCGGATTCGGGAGATCCCCGGTCCCGAAGGGGACACGGAGAGCGTCGAGCGCGAATCGGCCGGCGCACCACTGATCCGCGGTCCGACCGCGAACCGAACCACGATCCCCGGATACCGGCGCCACCACGCGAGCCGAACACGGGCGACTCCGGTACGACGTCCGGTCCGGTGTGGTGGTCGGTCACGGGCCAGCCTTAATGCCGGGCGACGCCTACCGCAGACGTGACCGGAATCGCCACACTGCACGGCCGTGCGTTCGGTTTGCTCCTCCTGCTGTGGGGGTTCGCCGGACCGACGCGAGCCCACGTCGACTACGTGACCGAGGAGGGACCGGCCGGGTCGCCCACGGAGCTGTTCGGTGCCGTCGTGAGCGACCCGGTCGCCCTGGCGCTGCTCGGCGGCGGCGGGCTGTTCGTCGCCGTGCTGGTCGCCGGCTACCTCCGCTTTGCGAGCTCGCTCCCGGACGTCGAGGTCGCCCGCCGGACGCTCCGGTCCTACCGGCCGTACCTGCCGTGGATGCTCCGGCTCTCGGTCGGGTTACCGCTGGTCGGCGCGGGTTTTTCGGGCTACCTCTTCTCGCCGAGCGTGCCCGCCGAGGCCAGGCTCCTCCAGGTCGGGCTCGGGTTCTGCCTGCTGTTCGGGCTGGCGACCCGCATCGTCGCCGGGGTTGGACTGCTCGTCTATGTAGCCGCCCTGGCGGGCGATCTCACGCTCCTGCTCGCAAGCGAGTACGTCGCGGGCTTCCTCGCCATCGTGGTCGTCGGACCCGGACAGCCCAGCGCCGATATACTCCTCCGCCGGCTGGTGGTCACCGACGGGACCGTCGCCAGCCGCTTTCGCGACGTTGCCACGCCGGGGACGCTGCTCTCGCGGCTCGGGATCGACGCCGAGGCGGCCGCCGTGGTCCTGCGCGTCTTTCTCGGGGCGAACTTCGTCTACCTCGGGGTGGCCCAGAAGTGGCTCGAACCCGCGCGGGCGGCCGCCGTCGTCGCCAGGTACGACCTCACCGCGGTCGTGCCGGTCTCCCCGGAGCTGTGGGTGTTCGGGGCCGGCCTCGTCGAGGTCGTCGTCGGACTGGCCTTCCTCACTGGAACCTTCACCCGGGGGGCCGCCGCCGCGGGGTTCGTCCTCCTGACGACGACGCTGTTCGGTCTCCCCGACGACCCGGTGCTGGCCCACGTCACCCTCTTCGGGCTCTCCTCGGCGCTGATGGTGACCGGCGCCGGTCGGTTCTCGCTCGACGCCTCGGTCGTCCCCACCCTCCGGCGCCGGTTCGATCCGGCCATCGAACGGGGGAACGAGGGACGGCCGGCGGCGGACTGACGCTGCTGTCGGGGGAAGGATGAGTGCTCGACCTCCCGTTCGTGGTCGTTCTATCGGGGTCGGTACCCAGGGAGCGACGCCCCCACCTCCGACTGGTCAGTAACGTCCTGATTCACTCCCTGGCTCCGGGCCGTCCGATACGATAGGGGGCGGGACGGCCTCCGTGGATCGCTCGACTCCTTCGGCCGATCCGCCAGGAGTACGCGAAAACAGTGTACGACACGCCGCCTGCAGTCCGTCACGAAGGGTCGACCGCCTCCGGACGTCCGACGCCGATCCTGGCTCGTGTCCTGACCCGGGCAGGTCGGATCCGGGTCACTCGAGCTGGTGGTAGTCGAGTTCGTATCCGGCGTCGAGCGCGGCCTGGACGGCCTCGCTCGGATCGTCGACGGGCCGGGTCGCGAGCCGCATCGCGCCGACGCTGTCCCGGTCGACGATCAGGTTCCGTCGCCACTCGGGGTCAGTCTCGGGATGATCGGTCCGGGCGTGTGCCCCGCGGGACTCCGTCCGGGCCGCCGCGCCCCGGAGGATCGCCTCGGCGACGTCGAGCGCGAACCCGAGGTTCATCGCGAACTCGAACGACCGGCTCGTCGGCCCGCCGACCTCGAGGTCGCTCGCCCGCATCCGGAGGTCGGCCAGTGCGTCGAGCCCCGCCGACAGCCCCTCCCCGTCTCGGAGGATACCCGCGTGCTCCCACAGCAGCCCGCGAAGCCCGTCGAACAGCGCCTCGGGGTCGTGGGTGCCGTCGGTGTCCGCGAGCCCGCGCAGGTCCTCGAAGTGGATCCTCGCCAGGTCGTGGAGCCGGCTGCGGTCGACCCCGTCGCTCGCCCCCGACAGGAGGCGGTCGGCGATCGCCTCGCCCGTGACCGCGCCGAACGCGACGGTCTCGGCCAGCGAGTTGCCGCCCAGACGGTTGGCCCCGTGGACGCCGGCCATCGTCTCGCCGATGGCGTAGAGCCCGTCGACGTCGGTCTCGCCGGTCCCGTCGACGAGGATCCCGCCCATCCCGTAGTGGGCCGTCGGGGCGACCTCGACGGGTTCCTCGGCCATGTCGACGCCGAGGTCGGCGAAGCGCTCGTACATCCGCGGGAGGCGCTCGCGGATGAAGTCCCGATCCCGGTGGGAGATGTCGAGGTAGACACCCCCGTGCTCGGTCCCCCGCCCTTCGCGGACCTCCCGGTCGATGGCCCGGGCGACGACGTCGCGGGCGTCGAGCTCCATCTGGTCCGGCGAGTACCGCTCCATGAACCGTTCGCCCTCCGCGTTGAACAGGCGGCCGCCCTCGCCGCGGACGGCCTCGGTCACGAGTCTCCCGTCCCAGTCCTCGCCGTAGCGGTCGCCGACCATCCCGGTTGGATGGAACTGGACGAACTCGACGTCCATCAGCCGCGCGCCGGCCTGGTAGGCCAGCGCCGGTCCGTCGCCGGTGTTCTCGTCGTCGCGCGAGGAGTGCCGTTCGTAGAGGCTCGTGTAGCCGCCGGCGGCGAGCACCACCACGTCGGCCTCAAAGAGCACGAACTCGCCGGTGTCCGTGTCGAACCCGGCGGCCCCGAGCAGCCGCTCGCCCGCGTCGTCCGCGAGCAACCGCGTCACGAACACGTTCTCCCGGTACGGGACCGACAGTTCCCGGGCCCGCCCGATCAGCGTCTCCAGTAGCGACTCGCCGGTGTGGTCGCCGGCGAAGGCCGTCCGCCGGAACGACTGTGCGCCGAAGTACCGCTGGTCGATCCCGCCGTCGGCGGTCCGGCTGTAGGCCATCCCCCAGTCGTCCAGCTCGCGCAGGGCGGGGGGCATCCGGCGCGTGACCGTCTGGACCTTCTCGGGGTCGTTGAGGAAGTGACCCTCCCGGAGCGTGTCCGCGGCGTGGACCGTCCAGTCGTCCTCGGGGTCGTGGGTCCCCAGCGCCCCGTTGATCCCGCCGCGAGCCCAGGTCGTGTGTGCGTCGCCGTGGCTCCGCTTGCCGATCACTAGCACGTCCTCGGGGTCGACACCCCGCTCGACGAGTTCGATGGCCGTCCGCGCGCCGGCCGCTCCGGCACCGACCACCAGCACGCCGAGTTCGACCGTCTCGTAGGCGCGCTCGCACGGCTCGTCCCGGTCGGGTATATCAGAACTCACTGTACCGTTATTAGGACCCTCGGACGTTTAAACCCTGCAGAGCCGGAAACTGTCTCAGTAGCGCTTTCGAGAGTTCTGTAGACGGTTTAGCCTATATTCAGAGAATATAAACGAGGCGGGCGCTCGCCGTCGCGCTCGTCCCGTCCGTGGTGTCGTGGCGTCCTCGCGACGCGCCGGACCTCGGGTACGACGCGATCGAGACCGGCTCGGGCTGGAGACGGTCACCGACAACCGCGCGGTCCGCGAGTCGGGGACAGGTCGATAGGCCTCGGACGTCGCCGCGTCCGATTCATTCGGACGGTTGTAGTTTTTTTACCGGTGACCGCCGACCCCGTCCGGGCGATCGCCGGTACATCGTTACGACCGCCCGTATCAGAGGACCCGCTTGCGGTATCCCTCGGCAGCAGCCCTGTCGGTGACCCGGCCCGACTCCTCGGCGGCGTCGAGAACCGCCTCGACGAACGACGTCGGCACCTCGGCGCCGAGGAAGTCCGACCCCTCGCGGCCGGGCGTCAGTCGGGCCATCGTTCGCTCGGTCCCGTCGTCGTTGTAGATACTCCCGACCTGTGTCCCGTCGCGGTAGAAACGGAGCGTGACGTCGGTCGGCTCCAGTTCGTCGAGACTCGCCTCGAACACCATCCGGTCGTCCTCGATGCGCGCCAGCAGTCGGCCGTCGTGCTCGGTTACGAGTGGTCCCGTCATGGTATCCCTTCGGCCGGGGACGTGCTGTGGGTTCGGATACCGGCGAGGGGTCGCGAGCTCGGGAACCCCTAGAGCCGAACCGGCAAACGAGTACCTACACTGAGGGGTTAATCCGCGCTGGACCCCTACGGTTCGGTGTAAATGCTCGCCGAGATACGACGCGCGAACCGGGACACGCGCGTCCAGTACGTCCTCATGGTGATCTTCGGTGCGCTGTGCATCGTCGCCGCACTCGCACCGCTCCCGGAGTCGATCCGGATCACGGCCGTCGGGACCCTGTTCGGGTTCACCGCCGGACTCTGGGTCTCCCACCTCGTACAGGTGCTCCAGCGCGCCGTCAAGGCGAACGGCGACGGGGCCGATCTCCCGGGTGCCGACTGACCGATGACCGCCCAGGAATCCACCACCGAGAGCGCCGACACGGGGAGCGACTCGAACTTCCTCCGGAGCATCGAGTTCCTCACCGGCGAGAACCCCAACCTGGGGTCGTTCCTCCTCGTCGTCGGTCTCGTGACCTGCGTGTTCATCGCGCTCTTCCAGTTCACCCTCCCGGCGCCGATCTCGCACCTGCTCACGGGGGGCGTGCTGTTCGTCACAGTAGTCAGCGCCCTCTTCGCAGTGCTCCTCGACACCCTCGGCCACTTCGACCGGGATACCGCCGACGTCGCTGCCGAGAGTGGGACCGTCGACCCCACCGACGTCACCGAACCGTGGGCTCTCGACGGGACGGTCGCCTCCCTCCCCCCGGTGGTCGACTTCGACGACGAACTCCGGGCGTTCGCCGACCTGTACGACGGCGACCTCCCCGCGCAGTTCGATCCGTTCATCGAGGACTACCGACGGCTGAAGACCAACACGCGGAACCGCCGGACGATCGCCAGCGACCTGCGCGCCGACCTCAACCCGATCGGGGTTCTCTTCGACGAGGGCACCAGGGGTAACGACCTCTACGAGGAGGTCGGTGACCGGCTCTTCCGGTATATCCGCGGTGGGAGTACCCTGACCGTGGGGCACGCGGTGTTCTACGACGGCAGCGGCGACGAGACCGCGGTCGAGGACCTGGCAGGCGGGGTCGGTCACGTGGAACTCGCCGTCGAGAACGAGGGCGAGACGGCCGACATCGAAGTCACGGTCCAGTTCTTCGACGGGGACGGCGCCCCGGTGTCCAGCCAGACCGCCCCCATGGGAACCCTCCGTTCGGGCGCCGGGGAGACGATCTCGACGGACGTGTTCGTTCCGGAGGACGCCGAGAGCGCGACCACGACGGTTCGTACGTCCGGTCCCGGTTCGGACACCGAAACGGTCGGACCTCGATGACTCGACGGACCCCGTAGACCCGATCTCCTCGGGCTATGGGGCTCGTGACCGACTGTCAACGATCTCCGGATCCATTCCATATCTTTCCAAACGGCTGGGTCGTGATCGATCTCGCCTCCGAGCACACGCAGCACCTCTCGTGACGACGTGAAGTCCGGCCCTCTGGCCGTGCGTAGAAGCCACTATGGCACCCCCGTCCAGATGATAGAACGATAATGCAGATAGACGAGGCGTCGATGCGGGAGACCCTCGAACGGTTCGTCTCGTTCGCGAGCTACCCCGGCGAGGAGGCCGCCGTCCAGTCCTGGCTCCGCGGTCAATTGGAGGAGTTGGGGTTCGAGACGTACGAGTGGGAACCGGATCCGGAAATCCTGGCGGATCACCCCTCGTTCCCGCCACCCGAAACCCTCGATCTGGAGGACCGGCCGAGCGTCGCGGGCGTCCTCGAGTTCGGGGAGCCCGACGACGGACCCACGGTGGTCCTCAACGGCCACGCCGACGTCGTCCCGGTCGAGAGGGACGCGTGGACGAGCGACCCCTTCGAGCCCCGGTGGGATGACGGCCGGCTCTACGCCCGCGGGGCGCTCGACATGAAGGGCGGGCTCGTCGCGTGTATCTTCGCGGCGCTCGCCGTCGCCGAACGCGCGGAGGAAGGGGAGGGGGAGAGCCTCGACGGCCGTCTCGTCGTCGAGAGCGTCGCCGGCGAGGAGGAGGGCGGGATCGGGGCGGCCACCGCGGCGATGCGCAACCCGTACCCCTTCGAGCGCGACGCGGCGCTCGTCGCCGAGCCGACCGACTTCGCCGTCGTGATCGCCGCCGAGGGGAGCCTGATGAAACGCCTGGGGATCGTCGGCGAGTCCGCGCACGCCGCCCGACGGTGGGAGGGCGAGTCGGTACTACCCCACTTCGAGCGGATCCGGCACGCCTTCGAGGACCTCGAACGCGAGCGCGCCGAACGGGTGACTCACCCGCTGTTCGAGGCGTACGAGAACCCGTGGCCGGTCAACTTCGGCACCGTCGAGGCGGGGTCGTGGGCGTCGAGCGTCCCGGCGGAGCTCACCTCGGAGATCCGGATCGGCGTCGCCCCACAGGAGACAGTCCGCGAGGTCGAAGTCGAGTTCCAGGAACGGCTCGACGCGGTCGCCGCGGAGAGCGACTGGCTCTCGGCACACCCGCCGACGTTCGAGCGATTCTCGATCCAGTTCGAGGGCTCGGAGATCGACCGGGACGAGCCGATCGTCCGGCGACTGGTCGCGGCGGCGGGCGAGTACGGGATCACCGAGCCCGAGTACGAGGGGTTCACGGGCGGGACCGACGCCCGTCACTACATCGATGCGGGGATCCCGACGGTGGTGTTCGGCCCCGGGTCGGTCGACCTCGCCCACAGGCCCGACGAGTACGTTCGGTGGGACGACGTCGTGCGGGCGAGCGAGATCATCGCCACGACGGCCGAGTCGTATCTCACAGCGGAGTGATCTACCCGCTCGGTCGTGCCATACATAAGGAGGGCAGCGAGCGATGGGTCGACGGCGACCGATTCGACTTCGAAGCGGGAGTCCGGCGAACTCCCTCGCGACTCTCCAGGGCGTGTCGGCCGGCTCTCGCCTCGGTCGCTCTACGGGACGAGAGTACGTCGTCGTACATCGCTGCTAACAACCGGATGCTGGGACATCGGGTTGCCATCCCGCGTGGATCGTCGTTCGACCGGGAACGTCGATCGCTCTGATCCGATCGTCAGCGATAGCTCAACAGACGGAGTCCGTTCAACGAGACGACCACGGTCGACCCCTCGTGTCCGATCACGGCGAGAGGAAGCGGGATCCCGCGCAGGAGGATCGTTCCCACCATCAGCGCGATCGCACCGAACGCGATGGCGAGGTTGATCGTGAGCGTTCGACGGGTCCTCTGTCCCAGTCCCAGGACGTACGGGATCTTGCTGAGGTCGTCACCCATCAGCACGACGTCGGCGGTTTCGAGCGCGACGTCCGTCCCTGCACCACCCATCGCGATGCCGAGCGTCGCCGTCGCGAGGGCGGGTGCGTCGTTGACCCCGTCACCGACCATCGCCACGTTCTCGTAGCGATCGACCAGTTCTTCGATGGTCGCCACTTTCTCCTCCGGCAGCAGTTCCGCCTGCACCTCGTCGATACCGACCTCGTCGGCGATCTGCTGTGCGACGCGCTCGTTGTCGCCCGTCAACATGACGATGTGCTCTATGCCGAGCGAGCGGAGGTCGTCGATCATCTCGGCGGCACCGGGACGAACCGTGTCGGTGAACGCGAGCCACCCCAGCACGGTGACTTCGCCGCGAGCCTCTCGAGCGACGAGAACGCTCGTTTTCCCCTCCGCCTCCAGGGTCCGGAGCCGATCGAGACCTGTTTCGAGACCCTCGATCGCTGCATCCCCGAGGACCGTCTCGACGTAACTTCGATTCCCGATGTGGACGGTCCCGTCGTCGACGTCGGCTCGGACGCCTTTCCCGGCAACTGACTGAAACCCCCGTGCGTCGGGGACGGCGAGTGATCGTGCTTCAGCTTCCGCCACCGTCGCACGGGCCAGGTGATGCTCCGAGCGGGCCTGCACAGCGGCCGCAAGCGCGAGTAGCCCGTCGGGAGTCAGTGGCTCGTCCGTCTGCCCGTCACGGACGAACACGTCCGTCAGCTGTGTCTCACCCCGTGTGAGTGTGCCCGTCTTGTCGAAGGCGACCGCGTCGATGTTCGCTGCGGCCTCGACGTGCTCGCCGCCCTTGAACAGGACGCCCTGCCTGCCGCCGGAGGCGATCGCCGAGAGGACCGCCGCAGGAGTCGAGATGATGACCGCACACGGCGAGGCGGCCACCATCAGGGTCATCGCGCGGTAGAACGTGCCGGTGAACTCGCTCCCGAGCGCGAGCGGGATGGCGATCGCAGCGATCGTGAGCCCGAACACGCCGAGGACGTACGGTTGTTCGAGGCGGTCGATGAGCCGCTGGGTCGGGGCCTTCTCGCTCTGGGCCCGTTCGACCATGTGGATGAGGCGGCTGATCGCCGACTCGTGGGCCTGCCGCGTGACTTCGATTTCGAGGCTCCCGCTCTCGTTGATGGTCCCACCGAACACCTCGTCACCGGGTTCCTTCGGCACGGGGACGGATTCACCGGTGAGCGAGGCCTGGTCGACCGTTCCCTCGCCGGACTTGACGACGCCGTCGAGGGGGATTCTGTCGCCGGGACGAACGACGAACACGTCACCGACGGCGACGTCGTCGATGGGAACGGTGACCTCCTCGCCGTCGCGTAGCACCTGCGCTTCGTCCGGCCGCATCTCGACGAGGGACTTGATCGCCCGGCGCGAACGGCCGATAGCGTAGTGCTGGAGCGTATTCGACAGCGAGAACAGGAAGAGGAGCATCGCGCCCTCGAAGGGTGCCCCGATCGAGAGGGCACCGATCGCGGCGACGATCATCAACAGGTCGATATCGACCGCGCGGTGGCGGAGCGTCTCGACCGCGCCTTTGAGCCCGTACCAGCCGCCGAAGACGTATGCGACGGCGTAACCGGCCCACCCGAGAAGTTGCGGTCCCTCGAGCCACCCGGTCACGAGGCCGGTCACCATCCCGAGCAGCGTCAGGCCGACGAACACCGCCTCCCGTCGGAGTTCCGAGCGGGTGCTCACGTCGTCCGGCGCGGTATCGGGGTCGTCCTGGATCGAGACGTTGCGGTCGCGGACCGCGTCTCGAATCGTCGCTTCCGAGGTGACGCTCCCGTCGTAGGTGATCCGCGCGCTCCCCGTCCGAAACGAGACGTCGACGTCGTGGACGCCGGATAGACTCCGGAGATGTCGTTCGAGTGCCCGCGCTCCCGCTTCACCACGACCACCTCGTCGTTCGATGTGGACGGTACACGTCGAGAGAGACGGTGATTCAGTAACGGCCACGTTCTCGGTCCCTG
Organism: Salinirubellus litoreus; assembly: GCF_037335815.1. Taxonomy (NCBI): domain Archaea; kingdom Methanobacteriati; phylum Methanobacteriota; class Halobacteria; order Halobacteriales; family Natronomonadaceae; genus Salinirubellus; species Salinirubellus litoreus. The sequence continues at coordinate 4,291,607 of NZ_CP147841.1, forward strand.
TGGTCTGGTTGGCTTTCATGTGTTAGGGATACCAACGATATACAAACGATATCTGGTCGAAGAGGTCATCCGATGACCGTCACCGGGATCCGTGCTCGGCGGGTAACCGTCTCGGCGACGCTTCCGAGGAGCATCCGGCCGATTCCCGACCGTCCGTGGCTACCCAGAACGATCTGGTCGATCCCCTGGTCGTCGGCGTATTCGAGGATCGCACGCGCCGGTCTGCCGACTTCCGTGACAGTATCGAGTTCGATACCCTGCTCTGCCGCGAGGTCGGTAGCGGTCGTGTGAATGCTGGTAGCGCGTTCCTGGGCGTTGTCGTACCAGTCCTCGGCGACTGGCAGGCCACCTGCTTCCACGTCGATCACCGCGTCGACCGGATCGATGACGTACAGTATGGTGATGGTTGCGTCCGGGAAGGTCTCGAGAGCGTAGGTGAGGGCACGCTCGGAGAGCGGGGAGCCGTCGAAGGCGACGAGAACGTTGTCAGACATACGACTGATTTTGGCGGAGACTGAAATGAACGTACCGTTCCGAACGGGTTCGTGTTGTGGGGTCGACTTCCCGCGCCTGTCACATCCAGCAACGGCCACGCTGTGACCAGAGAGGTCTTGCCACTACTGTTCTCGATAGCTGGTAGAAACAACATCATGAGACGGATTCAGGCTGAGCCCACGGATGCTGTCAAGCCAAAATATCACTACCGCTCATGAGAAACTCCTTGCTGAGACGGATCGGGTGCCGAACAATGAGTCAACGTGAGTGCTCCACCGATCGAAGCGCATTCAGACGGCTAGTCTATCACAGTTTATATCTCGATTCAATTGTCATAATTTCCTCTCCTGCTGACGAACGGTAAGGACTGGAACTGGAGACTGGCGGACCACACGTTCAGCGACGCTCCCCATCACGAAGCGATCCACTCCAGTTCGACCCTGGGTGCCCATCACAACGAGATCGATCCCATGAGTCGCGCTATAATCGAGGATCTCTTCAGCCGGAACTCCCTCAACGATCTCCGTTATCACATCGAGACTGGCTTGGGCTCCAGCCACCTCAACGTCTCGTACTGCCTTCCGTCCTTCCTGGCGGAGTGGCTCGAGAAGCGGTCCGGATCGCGATACCCGCGTATCAACCACGTACAGGGCATGAACCGTGGCCTCGGACTGCTGTGCAATTTCGAGGCCGTGTTCGATAGCTGCCTGCGCTCCCTGACTCCCATCTGTGGGGATCAAGATGTCGGTGTACATACTCTCGCCTTCATCCGGTGAATGTATGAAACTCGCCCTATGGGAACCACCACGTAGAGTTTCTTACCGCCACGACCAATAAACGCATATGACCGTGAGAGAAGCTCTGCAAGCGATCGATGAGAGCGTGAAAGACGCCTTCGATCTCGGAACACGCAGACAAGCGAAACAGAAGGAAGGATCTCGTCGGAACGTCTACGAGAAATCCCTTCGAGAGGTCCAACAAGTCGCCGGTGACGAGGAGATGGAGGCGCTAAAGCGGTGGATCATTCAGTCCATACGGGAGGATGAACGCTTTCCATCCGGTCGGGAAACCCGGAAGAGAGGGGCACAGATCTGTCGGGACAGCGGCCACAATATCCCGACTGGGTCGTTCTTAGGGGCCGATTGACTGATGGGTCTGATCGAGGCACCCAAATCTTCGGACGATCCTCATCATTGGGGCAGCACTCGCTCTCACCCCAGCGCTCATCCTCGTCATCGCCCTCGGGTCGGCGATCCTGATAGATAATCCACCACTGACGATCTCCGAACTCGCGCTCTTGGAACTCGGGGCTCTGGTCCTCTGAACCGGTATCCTCGTGGTCGTCCTGTTGGTCTACTCCCGTCGAAAACACGGGTAGGCTGTTACCCGATCTCGAGCTCGCCGCCGTCATCGCCATCTTCCGGCCATTCGAGTTCGAACTCGATGCTCAGCTCCTTCGGGCCATTCGTCGGGCCTTCGCGTTCGGCTTTCACTTCGAAGGTGGGCTGTGTGGGAGGCTCAAGCGTCACCGAGTCACCACCACCCTGGAGCGTGATCGGTTCACCGGCGTTGAGTTTATCGACGACCGTCTGGAGGTACGAGGCGATCTGTTCTCGGTTCATACGCTGCTCTGATTTGAAGAGCACTTCCTCTGGCATACGAGAGAGCCTACATGCCGTGAGAGGGAAAAGAGACGCGATCACTGTGGGAATTCAAATGATAGCTATCGGTAGGACCGGCTGAGTACGGATGAAACTATCCGCTCACGCTGTAGTTGGCATCCCGGAGATAGGGGGAGGCACGTGTGACTGCAGTCAGATTGGCTTGCCTGCAGACTTTTCTCGTTTCGCGGTCTGATGTGTAGTCATGTCACGACGAATTTTCGTACCCGTGGACGGATCGCCGAAGTCTCTGGAAGGGCTGGAGTACGCGGTAACAACGTATCCGGAGGACCAGGTTACGGTTCTTTCTGTTATGACGCCACACGGCGCGTGGGAGAACGACGACAGACCGCTCTCTCAGGCCCAGTTCGAGAAATGGCACGACTAGGCTCGGGACGAAACTGACGACATACTCGACGAGGCACGCGAGCTCGCCGCCGATCACGGGGCGGAGATAACCACAGAGGTCGATGTAGGCGAACCATGGCGGGCAATCGTCGAGTACGCCGAGAGGAACGATATCGATCACATAATCATGGGAAGTCACGGCCGAGACGACGATTCGCCACTCCCCTGGGGAGTGTCGCCGAGACAGTCATGCGGCGGTCGCCTGTCCTCGTCTCCATTGTCCGGTAGGTATTCGTCTAGTAAGATATCGTCGAATACAGGCCCGCTCTTTTCCGGTTGAAGCCGTTAGTGTGAGCTGACAATACACTCACTCTCGCTGTACCAGAACGATAGCGAGTCCAACGATCACGCCACCACCGAGTAGAAACAGGCCCAGTCGATGGAAACAGGATGTGGCCGTACATGATCATGTCTTGGATATCGGGAGACGGTCCTACGCGCCCTCGTTCACGATATTCAGTTTCCCTTCGTTCTGGCTCGCAGCTTCACGCCACCAGACCAGCTCAATTTCGATACTCTGTTTGGCCTCAGTGTCCCCTTCGGACCAGTCCGACTCCCCTTCGAGCTTGAGCGTCACCGGCTCGGTTGGATTCAGCACGACCTGTTTGCCACCCAATTCGAGTCTCACGTCCCCATCGCCATCGAGTTGATCTGCTAGCTCACGGAGATACGAGGCGATCTCGCCACGCGTTTTCTGGGCTTCTGCTTCTAGTTCTCCCATGCTGAAACTTTTACATGACACCTCGATAAACGTCGGGGCCGGTTCCCGCTCAGTGAGACCACGCTCGACTCAGACCCCATCCACAATACTGCTTTGCAAGACATCACTGACCCTTGTGATCCGAACTCTCGAGTGGGACACGAGGGGAACATATAGCACCAAGCGTGTCAAACGGTGCCTATGGACACAACCGGCCAGAACGGGACGCTCCTGGTTCCGGTAGCGAATCCTGAAACCGTAGAACGACTCCTCGACACTGCCATCGATGTCGCACGGGGACGATCGATGCGGATCCTCGTCGTACACGTCGTCGAAGTCCCCCCACAGCTTCCGCTCTCTGCTGGAGACAGCCTCATCGAAGAGCACGGTGAAGAAGAACGACTTCTGGATGATGCGGTCGAACAAGCCACCGCTGCCGGTGTCACCGTCGAATCCCGGATGCGCTACGCTCGAGATGTTGCAACAGGCATCGTTGGAGCTGTCGATGTACACGATGCAGATGCGCTTCTCGTAGGGTGGCGCGGGCGACCCCGGCGACGCGATGTCGTGCTGGGAAGTTTTCTCGACCGCATCCTCGGTGAAGCCCCTTGTGACGTCTTCGTCAAACGTATCCGGTCCCCCACTGGCGATATCACGTCGATTCTCGTTCCAGTCGCAGGAGGCCCCCATGGAGAGCTTGCCGTCGGGCTCGCTGGGACGATTGCGTCACAACACGAGGCGGCGGTGCAGCTACTCTATATTCAACAGCCATCTGCGTCCGAGTCGGCGCAGGAAGATGCTGTTGTTCTCCTCGAGGAGGCTTCGTCCCGTCTCGAAGACCTCGATATCCGCGTCGAGTCAACGGTCCTCCAGAGTGAGCACGTTGCAGGGAAGATTACAGACGAAACAGCGAACCACGATCTGACCATTCTGGGTGCGACACGAGAGCCGTTTCTCAGGCGGATGCTCGTCGGTTCGGTCGCCGAGGGAGTCGGGCGGACGGCCGTGAGTTCGGTGATCTTGGCACGCCGAGCTCCTACGCAGAGCGAATCGGAGAGTGGGTAAGCCGAGACCGGTGACTCGACTACTGTCTCTGGAACAAAGATCTGCGTTGTCGGTTAGCTATCCGTCTCCCCGGACGGGTCAGTAACTCCCTCGTCGGATTGCGGACCTCCGCCCGTCTGTGCTTCTTGGGCGTCACCCCAGCCACCTGCGTCGATGACTGCGAAGAGCTTGCGCCAGTTTTCGTCGTCCTCACTCTCCGGGAGCTGGTCACGGAGCTGTTGCAGGTCGGACGCCGGCACGAGTGTACTCACGAGATCCATGATGACCTGTGCGTGATAGGCAGCCTCCGGTGGATCGCTGCCCTCGATGTCACTCACACGTGAGACGAACTCCCGCCAGTCGAAGCGCTGGCCGTGTTCGTGGACGGCCCCGGTCAGATACCACTGGATCTCCATCGGGAGCGAGGCGGCGAGATCTTCAGCGTTCCCCTCAGGTATTCGCTGCCCTAAGGTCATCAGTGTCGCTCGAATCGCTCGGACTGTCTCTCCAGTGCCGGGCAGTTCGAGGCGGTGCTGGATCTCCCCTGTGAACTCATCGAAATTCATGGATATCTCCGTAGAGCTACGAGACACGCTCTCATAACATCTTGGCCATCGAGAGTACCCTGGCAAATCATGAAGGGAGTCGCCCTCGAAATCCCGCTCAAGGATGTATGACCGTATTGTGATCGCTGTGGATGGGAGTGATGAAGCGCAGCGAGCAGCGAGACGTGGTCTCCAACTCGCTCAAGTCTTCGACGCGACCGCCGCCGTTCTCTCTGTCGTCGAACAAAAAGCCCTCCGGCTCACAGAAACCTCTGCCGTGAAAACCCAGTTGCGAGAACGGAGGGAGTCGGCCATCACAGAGATCGAGGAGCTTGCGTCGGAACTCGGTCATCCCGTCACCACGACACTGACCGAAGGCAAGCCCGCGGTCCAGATCAGTGAGTATGCGGCCGAGCAGGACGCAGACCTGATCGTCGTCGGGAGACAGGGATTGACCGGGCTCGGTCGGCGGCTCTTGGGCGGTGTCACCGAGCAGGTCCTCCATCGAAGTGACGTCCCCGTGCTCGTCGTCCCGGGCGAGGACGACGCTGAAATGGAGGCCGATTATACACGCGTTCTCATCACGACCGACGGGAGCGAAAACGCCGACGTGGCGATTCCGCATGGAATAGCGATCGCACAGCGCTATGATTCAGCCGTTCACGTGTTGAACGTCGTGGACCTGCAGGCGGCAGGAGGTGCATTTAACGCAGGAGGGCTCGAAAAGGAGTTCATCGAACGCCTCGACGCGAGAGGGCAAGACGCCGTGGACAGTGTCGCAACCAAGATCGAGGACTCTGCCCCGGATCTGACTGTGGAGACAGCTGTCGAACGAACGTCATCGTTCGAGGGGGCTGCTGCCGGTGTTCGTGAATACGTCGAGGAAAACGACGTTGACCTCGTCGTCATGGGTTCTCACGGCCGGTCGAATCTCCAGCGTCAACTGATCGGGAGTGTCGCTTCCACCGTGCTACGGACCGTCGACGTCCCGGTCCTTGTGGTAAAGCGATCCGGTTGATTCCATCATCCGTAGAGGCACTTTGTGGTTCCGCAGGAGGAGGAAGGGTTGATCTGGTTCAATCCTCTTCCACACCGGTACAAGCTGATCTCGCATGAAGGATCTCGGTGGGGTTAGTCATCCATATGTGAATAAGTATCTCGAATATGATGATAGCAGAAATGATTCTCCCCGGTGGCCGTCCCCGTTACATCTCTCGACAACGTATAGAACTGGTCGCGGGACCGCTCGTATTCGCTAGCTTTCTCGTATTCACACCATTCGAAATCTCCTCGTCGGCCAACGCCGCACTCGCAAGCACGCTTTGGATAGCGACGTGGTGGGTGACCGAGGCAATCCCGATCCCGGCGACGAGCCTCCTTCCGATCGTGCTCTTTCCCGTGACCGGCGTCGTCGACGTCCCGGCGGCCACGGCACCGTACGCCGATCCGGTCGTGTTTTTGCTGCTCGGAGGATTCCTCCTTGCGCTCGGGATCGAACGCTGGGACCTTCATCGGCGTATCGCGCTCGCCATCGTTGGGTTCGTGGGTGTCCAATCGGATCGGCTGTTGCTCGGGTTCATGCTGGCGACTGCGTTCCTCTCGATGTGGATTTCGAATTCGGCGACGGCAATGTTGATGGTCCCGATCGGCACCGCGGTCATCGTGGCGCTTGGAACCATCGACGAACAGGGGTATCCACCAGCCGAAAATCAGGACGTAGACGAACTCGTTGCAGGGGTTCGAACCGACCCCGAACAACGCCCGGCGACGGACTTCGGCCTCGCCCTGATGCTCGGCATCGCGTACAGCGCGTCGATCGGTGGGGTGGCAATCCTGATCGGTAGTCCGCCGAACGCCGTCTTCGCCGGCGTTGCGGAGTCCCGGCTGGGCGTGCAAATCAGCTTTCTCGACTGGCTCGTGTTCGCGGGGCCGCTCTCGCTCGTGTTCCTGTTCATCTCGTGGGGACTGCTGTTGAAGCTCATTCGCCCCGAACTGTCACTCGATCAAGGAGCCGAGACAGTCATCCGAAGAGAGCATGAGACGCTCGGATCGGTCTCTCGCGGTGAACGTTGAGTGTTGGCCGTCTTCATCCTCGTTGCTGGCGGGTGGCTCCTGCGACCGTTCGTCCTCCAGCCGCTCTTTCCGGCAATCACGGACACCGTCGTTGCTATGGTCGGCGGCATCCTCCTGTTCGTCGTTCCCGTCGATTACGAGAATCGAGAGTTTCTTTTGAACTGGAGTGACGCGACGCGCGTCCCGTGGGGAGTCCTCCTGTTGTTGGGAGCAGGGTTCTCACTGGCGAACGGGTTTCAGGCAAGCGGGTTGGACATGGTCATCGCGCAGGGGCTCGCCGGTATTGCGGGGGTGCCGGTACTCGTACTCGTGCTGATCATCGCGACCGTCGTGGTATTCTTGTCGGAGGTCACGTCGAATACGGCGACGGCGACAGTGTTCATGCCGATCATGATCAGTCTCGGATTGACCCCCGGGGTCTCACCGCTGTCGCTGATGGCTACTGCGGCCCTTGCAGCCTCGTTCGCGTTCATGCTTCCGGTCGCAACGCCGCCCAACGCGGTTGTTTTCGGCAGTGGTTACGTGACGATCCCCCAGATGTCTCGTGTCGGGTTGTGGTTGAATCTGCTCGGCATCGTCGCTCTCGTCGTACTCACATATGTGTGGTTGCCGATTGCCATCGGATCGCAGGATAACGTCAACGAGTGATCTATCGTACGGAGGGTGGCGGCGGTACTCCGGTCCAATCCTTGATGAGGCCTCCAATCGAACCCCCTATGATCGACTGATGTTCGACGAGATCCTCGTCCCGACCGACGGTAGTGAGTGTGCGCAGGCAGCCGTCGGGTACGCCGAAGATCTGGCAACACGCTACGAAGCGAGAGTACACGCACTATGTGTGGCCGATTCCAGAACGCTCGAAAACGCCCCTCGAGCCGACCAAACCAAGCAAGAACGAGCGGAGCTCGCGGAGAGAACCTGCAACGAGCTTTCGGAGAGTGGCGTCGAAGTCGAACAAGCCGTCCGTACTGACATCCCCCACAAGGCGATTCTGAGCTACGCAACAGAACAGGACATCGATCTCGTCGTCATGGGAACCCACGGCCGGACCGGCGTCGAACGGTTTCTTCTGGGGAGTGTCACCGAGAAAGTCGTCCGGCTCTCGGATGTGCCAGTGTTGACGGTCCGAGCGGAAGAGGAGAGTGACGTCACGTACCCTTACACCGACATCCTGGTGCCAACCGATGGGAGTGAGGGAGCTGAGGCCGCTATTAGCCCTGCTGTCGACATTGCGCGCACCTACGACGCTCGCGTGCATGCCCTCTCTGTCATCGATACGATGGCCATGGGCGTCGATGTCCGTTCGAGTGCGATACTCGACGCGCTCGAAGAATCGGCACGGTCGGCGGTCGAAACCATCGAGGAGCAGGCTGCCCGTGCATCCGTTTCAGCAGTCGAAACCGCGATACAACACGGGTACCCATATCGAACGATTCGCTCCTACGTCGAGGAGCACGATATCGATCTCGTCGTCATGGGAACGCACGGACGCAGTGGCATCGAGCGATACCTCCTCGGGAGTGTTGCCGAGAAAACAGTGCGGACGTCACCAGTACCCGTGATGACGGTTCGGATGCCTGAACCACAGGACTGACCGGCTGCGGCAGGGAGAGTGCCACTCAGGTCGTCTCCTCTTCCGGGGGCCGATAGCCGTGGCGGGCGAGCTGAAAGATGTCGACCATTCGGAGGGTCCCGTGGACACCCAGGCACGAACCGAATGCGATCGTCCCTAGTTTCCCTCCCGACCCCCCGACAAACGGAGTCGTGTACACCACGACCAGACCGACGCCGATCCCAGTCGCTCCGATCCACCACTCGTTTGGGATACGTCTGGGGTTCGTCATCCCGGCGAACGACGCCGAGTAAACCGCGGCGGCGAGTAGTCCTCCCGAGACATCGAAGAACATCGGGAGCAGGAGTCCGCCGGCCACACCCACGAGCCCAGAGGCCAGAACCGGGCTCGCGGCCGAGCGAGTATGGACCGTGAAGGTGATGATGGCACCAAGTGCCGCGAATCCGACCACGGGGAGGAGCACCGGCTGGCCGGGGATGGGACCGCTCTGAAAGGAGGCGGTGGTCGGCAACACGACCAGTGATACCCCGACAAACGCGGTCGTTCCCAACTTTCCCCCCAGACCGTGAAATACCGGGTGCGCGACGGTAAACAGTAGACCGGCCAGTGCCGCAGCGAGGGTCGCATACCAGTACGATCCAAACAGCGCCGGGGACGTCATACCGACGAACGCTCCGCAGTAAACTGGAACGGCCACATTCCGGACCATTGCGGTTGCGATGATGCCGACCACGCTCGCTGCGACGATCGGAGATACCCCCAATTCCGCGACGCCAGCGAAGGTGAGTAGTGTCCCGCCAACGACAGCCAACAGGTTCCAATGGGCCTCGTTGATAGCGACTGTTCCTTCATCGATCACACGACGCAGTTCCCACCATTCGTATCTGATCCCCAACCCGACTCCGAGGGTGCCAAAAACGAGGACCGGACCGAGTACAACGATCCCCCGCGGGAGAATGGCCCCCCACACGCCGAAGCCGAAGAGAACGAGCGGTGGCACCGCCAGGAGGAGAAAGCCTACGACCACCGGCGGCCAGGGCAGCGACCATTCGGGTGCTTTCCAGTGTCTCATAGATGTCCGAGAAAAGCATGACGGTGACTAGCCGTCTTCTTCCTCCGTAGGGTCTATCGATTTCCGTCTCCGCCAGGTGAATTTGTGAAGCTCGATCGCGACCAGCAGCGTGAGCGCAACGCCCCCGAGCACGACCCACGTCTCCAGTGCCACCGGGGCCGTCCCGAGGACGGCCTGCCCAAGGGGGAGATACATCGCTGCGAGGTGGATCAGGAACGCAGCAGTTGTCCCCATCAGCAGGATCGGACTCTTCAGTGGGGAGAGCCGGAGCACCGACTTCGTCTCGGAGCGGGCGTTCCCGATGTGGGCGATTTCGAAAAGGACGATCAGCAACAGGAGATGGTTCCGTGCGGTCTCTTCGGCCCATCCCTGGCCGATCATCCACCAGAACGCCCCGAAGCCAACGATGCCGATTACTGCAGCTGCGATCACGGTTCGCTCGATCATCAGCTGGTCGAAGATCCGCTCGGTCGGAGACCGCGGCGGCCGCTGGAGTACGTCGTCCTCCTTCGGTTCGAACGCGAGGGCAACGTCCTGAATCCCGTTCGTGACGAGATTCAGCCACAGGATCTGTGCAGGGAGGAGCGGGAGCGGCAAGCCCGCCGCCAGCGCCAGGAGAACGAGGACGACCTCGCCGGCACCGGTCGACACGAGGAGGTAGATGACCTTGCGGATGTTGTCGTAGGCGACGCGCCCCTGCTCGATTCCGCCGACGATCGTCGCGAAGTTGTCGTCACTAATGACGAGCTCGGACGCGTCACGGGCGACGTCGGTTCCCATGCGGCCCATCGCGATGCCGATGTTCGCCTGCCGGAGTGCGGGCGCGTCGTTGACGCCGTCACCGGTCACGGCGACGAAGTGCCCGACCGACCGCGCGGCCTCGACGATCTGGAGCTTCTGTTCCGGCGAGACGCGGGCGAAGACGCGAATCCGCTGGATCACCTCCCGCAACGAGTCAGCATCGATATCGACTAGGTCCGCACCGGTCATGACCTCGTCCGGATCCTCGGCCAGTCCGAGCTCCCGGGCGATTGCCAGGGCCGTCTCGGGATGATCACCGGTGACCATCGTGACGTCGATGCCCGCCGTTCCAGCAGCGGCGATCGCCTCCTTCACCCCGGACCGGAGCGGGTCCATCATGCCGAGAAAGCCCAGGAACGTCAGTCCCGACGGCTCCGGTGGCGGGGCTTCCGGATCCAGTTCCCCGTCGATACTGCCTTCGGCGACGACGAGCACGCGGTAGCCGTCTCTGGCCAGCTCCGTTGCCCGTGACTGGAGTTCGGCGGTGCTTTCGTCCGCAGTCGAGGTATCACACATCTCCAGGACCCGCTCGGGAGCCCCTTTGACGAACACCCGCGTCGAGCCCTCTTCCTCGTGGAACGTCGCGGAGAACCGATACTCCGGTTCGAACGGGATCTCGTCTACCTGTGGGTATTTCCGCAGCGCTTTGTCTCGATCCCAGCCGAGTTTCTGCCCGAGCGCGAGAAACGCGATGTCGGTCGGATCGCCACGCCACGTCCACTCCTCGTTCCGACGGGAGAGTCGCCCCTCGTTACAGAGGACTGCAGCACGGGCGATCCGTGCGAGATCGTCTTCGAGCTCGGGATCCGGTGGTTGGGACTCCTGGAGGACCTGTCCCTCGGGGGCGTATCCCTCACCGGTGACCTCGAACGACGTTCCGTCCGGAAGTTGCACTCGCTTGACGGTCAACTCGTTCGCCGTCAGGGTCCCCGTCTTGTCCGTGGCGATCATCGTGCAGCTACCGAGTCCTTCGACGGCCACGAGCCGCCGAACGATGACGCCCACCTTCGCCATCCGACGGCTCGCGGCCCCCAGCGCGACGGTCATGGCGACCGGGAGTCCCTCGGGGATGGCCGAGACGGCGAGCGCGACCGCGAACAGGAACATCTCGAAGGCGTCGTACTGACGGACGAAGATGCCGAGGAGTGCGGCGACGATAGCCGCAACGAGGACCGTGGCCCCGACGACGCGGGTGAACCGCTCCATCCGGACGATGAGCGGGGGCTTCCCGCCTTCGACAGCGGTGACGTCTTCGGCGAGCCGGCCGACGACGGTCTCCGCACCCGTTTCGACGACGATCCCGCGTCCCCGGCCGCGATTGACGACCGTCCCCGCATACGCCATATTCCGGCGGTCACCGAGCGGGACCGTCCCGTCGACCGACCACGACTCGTCTTTCAACACAGGCGCCGACTCGCCAGTCAGTGCCGATTCGTCGATCTCAAGGCCGTGTGTGGAAAGTAGACGGACGTCTGCGGGCACCCTGTAGCCCGACTCCAGCAGGACAACGTCCCCAGGAACCACGTCTTCGCCATCGATCTCTCGCGTCTCCCCGTCGCGGACGACGGTCGCTCGGGTGCGGAGCAGTTGCTGGAGCGCCTGACTGCTCCGCTCTGCCTGCCACTCCTGTGCGCCGCCGATAATCGCGTTCAGGAGCAGGACGGCGACGATGAAGCCGCTATCAGTAACTTCGCCGATCGCAGAGGAGACGATCGCTGCGATAGCCAGGATATAGATGAGTGGGTTCTGGAACTGGTGGAGTCCGATCTGCCACCACGTCCGGGGCTTCGCCCTCGGTAACCGGTTCGGACCGTATTCCTTGCGTCGCCGCGCTGCGTCCTCTGAGGTGAGTCCGTCAGCAGTTGCATCGACTTCCGCGGAGACAGCGTCGCGAGACAGCGAATACCAAGGCGGCGAATCCGGAACGTCAGCGGAATCGGCAGCCATGGAAATAGTGTGTGACGAATGTCGATGGTAGCGAACTTAGTTGCTCGCCCGAGAAGAGCGGTTAAGTCCCCTGCGATCGACGTTCTAGAACACGCGTATGTCGACGTCCAGGCCCAGAGACGCAAACGTACGGCTCGCTCTCCTCATCGCTATCCTGATCTTCGTCCCGTTGCTCCTCGTCCTCTTCATCCTCGAATTGCTCGACGTGGTGCTCATCTGGATCGTCACGCGGACGACCCGGAGCCTCCCGATCGTGTGGGCCGTCGCCCTGATGTTCTTGCTTCTCGTGGTGGTCCTCGGAATGGGGTACATGTTTTCCAAGTCGGTCGAATCGGTCGCGATGAGTCGCCCCGATCCGGCCCTCGAGGAACTCCGGATTGCCTATGCACGGGGCGAAATCACCCGAGAGGAGTTCAGAGAACGCCGCACGGATCTCCGAGAGGAACACGATGAGTCCGCGACCGAGTCGCACCGTCCCGGTGAACAGAATCCGGACTAGCGGCGGCGACCACGGAGACGAGGGGGTGCAGGGAGTCGATTCCGGAGTGCCCACCCCAACACGGCGAAGACCAGCAAGAGAGCGACAGCGACGAGCAGGCCCAGTGGGCCGTTTCGAGTGTGGTCGACGATAAGTCGCCACGCCGGACGAGCGATGCCGGCAGTCCGCGCAACGGTAACGACCACGAGCACGGCCGGGATCAGATAGCGAACGAACGGGTAGAGCCGTCCGAGTTCCTCGTGAACGGTCTCGAGATCTGCCATCCAGACGAAGACGAACACGATGCAGAGCGCCGAAATGGGTAGCGCAAACGTGCCCACCGACTCGTCAATCAGGTCCAGAACTGGCCGCCCTGCAACAGCGAGGCTGACCGGACTGTAGCTCAGTGCAGAGGGAATGCCAGCCACGAACACGCCACCCGTCAACAGCAGCGTGGCCCGCGGACGAGAGAGTCGCGTCGTGTTCTCCGCGGCGGCGACGCCGACCTCGAGGAGTGCCACGGACGACGACAGCGCGGCGAAAAACAGGAGACCGAAGAAGCCAATCGCGATGACCCGCCCGAACGGCATCGCCGCGAACGCGGTCGGAAGTGTCGTGAACGCGAGTTCCGTCCCGAGGGTGGGCTGGAGGCCGAAACTGAACACGATCGGGAAAATGACGAGGCCGGCGATGACGGCCGCCCCGATATCGGCGATCGTGATCACGAACGACGATTTGAATAGATCCGTCTCCTCCTCGACGTAGCTCCCGTAGGTGAGCATGATCCCCTGGCCGACTGACATCGAGAAGAAGACCTGTCCGAAGGCCGCACTCCAGATGCCGAGGTCCGTGAGTACCGAGAACTCCGGGGTGAACAGGAAGGCCGCGGCCTGGTCCCACTCGGATAACGTCACTGCGTACAGTGCAAGCGCGACGAGTAATGCGAACACGGTCGGCATCACGACCTTCGCCATGCGTTCGATACCGCCGCGGACGCCCATCGAGACGACGCCGCCAGTCACCACCGTCGCGATGACGAAGTACCCGACTGGGAGCCAGCTCGCGGTGAACAGCGCGAACGTCGTCTGTGACCCGGCCAGCCACGAGAGGAAGAACCCGAGCACCCACCCGGTGAGGACGAGGTAGTAGCTTAGAATGAGGAGGACCCCACCGAGGATGAGCCATCCGAGCGCCGTGTACTCGGTCTTGACGGACCGGAACGCGGAGACGACGTCCGTCCGGAGTCGTCGGCCGACGGCGAGTTCGAGGACGAGCATCGGCACGGCACAGACGAAGGCTGCGATCAGGTAGGGAACGAGATAGGCACCGCCACCGTTCTGGCCGACGACAGCAGAAAACCGCCAGATGTTCCCGAGACCGACTGCCGCGCCGACCGTCGCGAGAATAAACCCAAATCCAGAGGACCACCGTGCCGTAGCCATGCCCCGTCGTGTGTCCAGCGAGGGCTTAAATGCCGGTTATCCGAGTGGTGGGACCCGCCTCGGACCGCGGGCTGTTGGAACCGAGGCTTTTGTTGGTGGATAGAGAGCGTTCTGTATGGCAGAGGAGATCTCCCTGACCATCGAAGCCGACGAGCCGCCGTCAGAGACCGTCATCGCTGCATTCACGTATCCCGGGATGGGTGGAATGATAGCCTGCAATTACCTTATCGAAGAGCTGGATCTCGAGCAGACGGGATATATTCAGGCAGACGGGCTGCCGGCTCTCGCACCGTTCGAGAACGGACGTCCGTACCACCCAACCCGACTCCATTCACGATCCGACCTCGACGTGACAGTCCTAACCAGCGAACTCCCCGTTCCGCTCCACGCAACCGAAGTCTTCGGACGTGAATTGCTCACCTGGATTCTGGACCGAGAAATCAACGAGGTAGCGATCCTGCTCGGTGTTGGAGGCCTCCGAAACGTCGGAAGCAGCGACGATATCCATTACGTCGCGTCACCTGACTACACCGAGCAACGGTTACAAACAGCAGACTTCACGCCACTGGCAGGGGGATTTTTCGACGGAATCACTGCAAGTCTCGTCTCCCGAGCGATCGACACGCCGCTCCGGGCAGGCGTGCTGGTCACGTCGACGCGGACACAGGGCATCGATCCGGATGCGTCATTACGACTGGTAGAAGCAGTGAACCAACTGTACGAATTTGGCGCGGATACGGATCGGCTTCGACGGTTCGCGACTGAAATCCGCCAACATTACGAACAGTTGATGCAACGTATGCAACAGCAGGACCAAGTCCGCGAGTGGGATCAGGCATACATGTGAAAGAAAGGAAAGAATGGGGGACGCCAAACAGCGATTACGAGATTTTGGATATGAAACAAAGTCACACATCAATTTCATCCTCCGAGGTTGTGTGTGAGCGTCTACGGGAATCACGTCCAAATGGTTTGTCACCCATTCGATTCTGGCTCACGAACCCACATTACTGGAACTGGTGACGCTCGGACGGTTTTCGCGCTCACGAATCAAGTTTCCCGGAACTCTTGACTCGTCCCCGAGCAGCGTGCTGGGTGCGTGCAGACGAGGAGTGAGAGGCGAGTCTCGGCCAATCCTGCTTCGGGTTCTCCATGATGCAGGGCAGCGACGAGCGAGCGAGAGCTAGCGAGTCGTCGCACCCCGGCGAACCCACCTTGGATCGGAGACAGATCTCTCACAGCATGCGAAAAATAGATGATGGATTCGGCACACACTCGTGGAATGCTATTCATTCAGGTTTCGAAAGCTCCGCACGGCTGAGCGTTCGATGGAAGGCTGCCGATTTGGTGCTATCGGGTGGCGATGATGACACCGACCGACTCAGTGATGATCTCGATATCCATAAGCACGAGCCCTGAATCCACGAGGAGATCTGCGATGGTTTCCATCCATGACAGCGTCTCGTACTCGCTTGGGGACTGTACCGGTCCGAAACGCATCTTGTCGACGACCACTACACACCGCGAATTCAGCACGCGAGACCGTCGATGGCGGCGCGTAATTCGTCCTCGCCCCCTTCGTCGTAGGCCATGTAGAGGGCATAGCTGGCGACGACGACATCCACCGGTTCGTCGACGTTCGTTCACGGACCCCGTGGCCGAACGCGACGTTCTCTATGCCGTGCTGCTCGGCCTTCTCACGGGCGTACCGGAGCTACTCATCGTAGATATCCCGCCCTACCACGCGGTCACACTTCGACGCGAGCTCGAAAGCGACGATGCCGGTACCCGTACCGATGTCAAGCACGACGTCGTCGGGCCCGATGGGCGCGTGTGTGAGAAGATACGACAGACACATCTGGTACGCCTCGTCTGTCTCGCTGTCCGCATCGTAGTCCATCGGGGTGTAACCGTGGTAGTCGCGTGCAGTGTTAGTCATCTGTACTGCGAATTGGATGTGCTGAAGGATAAGGATCTCAAGAATAATCGCTGACACGTACGACCGACTACGACTCTGTATCACGACTCACTGACGAGATGTTCCTCGAGGTCGCGTGTCCAGTACGTTGCTGGGCCGCCGAGACTACATATCGCACACAGCTGTAGTGGGCCTTCCAGGTAGCCGAATTCGACACGGAACCGTGTGAGGACTGCAAGCGCATCGACGACCAGCCCCACAGCCATCACAGGCGACGTGCTCGCGCTCGACGGAATCCGAGGCGAGTCGAGAAGAGTGTAGTGCCGAAATCCCGGTAGCCGGGAGTACCGTTAACTACGACGTATACCAAATCGTTGGTATGTCTGGTATCCGCGCGTGGATAGATCGGCATCGTCTTCTGAGCTTCGTCGCGATCGCGTACGCGTTCACCTGGACGATCCAGGGTGCGCTGGCCTATTCGGGCATGGAAGCCTCCTGGACGCACTCGATCCTGATCGGCTTCGGCGGGTTCGGCCCGCCGATCGGCGCGGCGATCGTCATCTGGGCCTCCGGCGGGAGCCTCCGGACCTGGGTCGGACAGATGTTCAAGTGGCGGATCGGTGTGAAATGGTGGACGCTCGCGATCGGACTCCCGTTCGTCATCCTCTCGCTCGGCGTCCTGCTGTTCGTCCTGGCCGGGGGTCCGATCGACCTCACGGAGTTCGAGTCACCGTTCATCTACCTGTTCGCGATGGCGTGGGGGACCGTATGGGGTGGCGGCCAGGAAGATCTCGGTTGGCGTGGCTTCATGCTGCCCATCCTCCAGGACTCCTACAGCGCGCTGATCTCGAGTGCGATCGTGGGCGTCACGTGGGCCGCCTGGCACCTCCCGCTGTTTCTGAACGCCACGACCACCCACGGCGGCTGGCCGCTCTCCCAGCAACTCCTCTGGATCGTCTCCATCCTCGCGGGCTCGATCCTCTGGACGTGGATGTACAACAGCACTGGCGGGAGCGTCCTCGCCGTCGCGGTGTTCCATGCGGGTGTCAATGCGATGGGGATCTTCCACCCCGCCGATCCGGAGGCGCTCATTCCGAACGGTGTGCCGGATCCCTGGCTGAACCTGCTCGCCGAGGTCACCGGCGCGGTTCCGCTCGTGCTGATTGCGCTCCTCCTGATCGTCGTCTACGGCGGGGACCGCCTCGCGAATCGCGACCCGCCAACCCCACAGGATGCCGGCCTCCCACCGGAGACCGAATCGGACCGCGTTGAGTGAACACGCGCCAAGGCTGGACGCATATTGCGGGTCCCGAGTTGCCCCACTGCGTACTACCGCTTCCGTCGCACCGTGATTCGGACGGAATTACCAATTCGACCGGAAGAGATCTGCTGGTGCGGCGAACACCACATCGAGGTGTGAGAACACGTGAGTTCCGTTCTGATGCTCTACGGGACGGGTGAAGGCCAAACGGCGAAGATCGCGGCCACTACCAGCCAGCGCGGTCACGTGGCGAAGATCGCGACCACTACCAGCCAGCGCGGTCACGTGGCGAAGATCGATGTGCCTGACCGACCGGAACCGTCCACTCTCGAAGGGTATGACGCCGTCGTCGTGGGTGCGTCGGTCCACGTCGGCAAACAGCAGGACGCGGTTCGAGCATCACTGGAATCACGAGTACCGCCAGTATACCCGCCCACCGAAGGATGCGACGACAGCGTCGACGATGATTCGTTCCACATCGCCGCCGAACATCAACAGTGCTGCGGTACCCCACAGTCCAAGGATGGCCGCCGGTAGACGAGAAGCTGATTCACGTCCTCGTCATCGGTGGTCAGATACCAGTTGTAACCATTCGCGAGCGCGATGAGTGAGCCAACGACGTAGCCTCAGGTAATTGTATTACCTAGTCACTTCGTATCCATATCGTCCGTCTCAGGGAGTGGCACGACACGGAACACGTAGTCGGGATAGGCGTGATCGAGGTTCGTCGGACTCTCTTCAGCGGTGTGCTCCCGGCACAAGAGCGCTTCAGCCGTAACGGCTCCGTGACCAGTTTCTTCCTGATAGCGCTCGATGACCACGAACGTTGCGGGTTCTTCACAGCCCCGACGATGACACGTGCGAGGGGAGTCTTGGGGGCCGTCTTCCTCACCAAGCGCTTCCTCGGCCACGTCAGATACGTCACGTGGTGGTTCCGGTTCGTCCGCTCGCTGCCGGGCATCTTCGAGTTCCCGCTTCCGCTGGCGGTTGTCTGCGTCACGTGCCTGCTTCTCTCGACCCTCTTTCGTATCTGGCATGCCGTCTTCTTTATCGGGACAAAGGATAACGCTACGGTCGCTCCGGAGAGACACCACAATATTCCCGGGACGATACTGCCGAGCTATAGTAGCGTTTGGACGTCTTTACGCACGGACGGGGGGACCGTCCCCGTCCGGCGTGTGTCATCGGTTCCAAACGCTACTATAGATTCCCCCGCCGATGGCAGGCGAGATGCGAGGGCTCACGTCGGGTATCCTGCGCAACGAATTCACCGCGAACCCGTACGTCTGGGGTGCCCTCGGCCAGTCCACCCTGCTGGTGATCGCCACTGTCTACCTGCCGGGGGGTTCGCTGGCACTGAGCACTGCACCCATCGGCCTCGAATGCTGGCTGGTGGTGCTCGGCATGAGCCTGCTTCCCCTCGGCGCTGGACAGGTTATCATAGAGTTTCGCCGCCGGCTCGGGATCCCGAAGTGGAGGACTCGGCTCGAAGATGCGTCCTTCGATGCCGAACGACTGATGAACCCGATGTCGGCCGATAGTAGTGAGGGCCCAGAACGGCACAGGTGGATTCCTGATTCATCCATCGTATGTACCGTACTCCCTTCACACCGGCAGAATCCTTGTGGCACCATTTATCCCGTGGGACTGAGTCGCTGTTCTCATGGCCCGGCTGGTTTTCGTGACTATTCCGACCGGAAAACGAGAGGCCGTTCTTGATGTTCTCGATGATGAAGGGATAGAGTATACGCTTACTGATGAGACGAGCGGACGCGGATACACCTGTGCGGTTCATTTCCCCCTTCCAACGAGTGCTGTTGAGCCGGTGTTAGACAGCCTTCGAGAAACCGGGCTAAACGATGACACCATCACAGTGACCGTCGAAACAGAATCGGTTGCCTCTCGCGATTATGACCGGCTCGAAGAGCGATTTACGAAGGATTCTGAAAGCCCCGAACAGATTGCCAAGGAGGAGCTCCAGAGCGCTGCCGAGGATCTCGTCCCAGCGTCCATGCCGATATATGCTGGCATGACTATCGTGAGTGCGATCATTGCGACGGCAGGATTGCTTCTAGATTCTGCTGCCGTCGTCGTCGGGTCAATGGTGATCGCACCGCTCATTGGTCCCGCGATGGCGACGAGCGTTGGCACGGTCTTCCGGGATCGCGACCTCTTTCGAGACGGTGTCAAACTGCAGATTATCGGAGCCACACTCACGATCGGGGGTGCAGCTCTTTTTGCGATTCTCATCAGAACAGGGAATCTCGTCCCCCCGGGATTAGATATCCTGTCTATCTCACAGATCCGCGAACGGTTTCGCCCGGATATCCTGTCACTCGTGGTTGCCCTCGGATCGGGAGCTGCGGGAGTGATTAGCCTCGCTTCTGGACTCTCGTCGGCACTGGTTGGCGTCATGATTGCCGTGGCACTCGTTCCTCCCGCAGCGACGGTCGGCATCGGTATCGCATGGGGGAATACGGCACTCGCTGTGGGCTCCGGCGTGTTACTCCTCGTTAACGTCCTGTCGATCAATCTCGCCGCACTCCTCGTGCTCTGGTATATGGGGTATCGGCCCGCCAAGTGGTTCCATATCGAGCAGACCAGAAGGACGTTCTTCAAGCGCGTCGGCGTTCTCCTGATCAGCATTCTGCTCCTCTCCGCATTCCTCGGAACCGTGACGTTCTCCTCGTATCAGACTGCCACTGTCGAACAATCGATCCGGGACGATATTCAACGGATCCTCGACGATCCGGCCTATTCGGAGTTCGCTCTTCTCGAAGTTCAGTTCGAATATTCGGACGATCTGCTTGCGCAGAGC
The DNA here is from genome assembly GCF_037335815.1 of Salinirubellus litoreus. Lineage (NCBI taxonomy): Archaea > Methanobacteriati > Methanobacteriota > Halobacteria > Halobacteriales > Natronomonadaceae > Salinirubellus > Salinirubellus litoreus. The sequence goes on from NZ_CP147841.1 coordinate 4,311,843, forward strand.
CCCTCTCGAGTTACGATCTCGATAGGGGCTCCGAGAAGGGAGGCACCACCGGAACTGGGTGATCGAATCGACGCACGCGTCGATCGAATCGCCGGCCGAAACGTAGCTGTTCAGGTTCGGTATCTACTCATCCAGGAACCCCAATAAGTCCGACCACAGCCCATATTTATCTCAACAGAGGCCGATCGTCCATGAGAAAACCGTCATGTATCAACGCATTCTGCTACCGACTGACGGCAGTGAAGCCTCGTCGACTGCAGCTGAAGCAGCTGTTACACTCGCCGATCAGTTCGACGCGGAACTACACGTAATCCACGTCCTCGAACAAGGCCAGACCGCCACTGATGCTGATGGTGTCAATGCCCCCGCCCGAGGTGGCGAGGAGGCAGTACGAGCGGCTGTCGAATCGGCTGCTTCTTCCGGTGTCGAGGCTACGAGGAGGGTCATCGAAAAGGGGACGTCGATCCATCAGGAAATCCTCACCTACACAGACAAACACAGTATCGACTGTATCGTGATGGGAACCCGGGGCAGGAGTGGACTCAGTCTCAGCCGGGCCGTCCTCGGGAGCGTCGCAGAACTAACCCTGCGCGAGTCTCCCGTACCAGTCATGACGGTCCACGAGGGGACGGTTATCGATGCGGAGATCAGTTCAGTACTCGTTCCAACTGATGGGAGCGAGTGTGCATATACTGCCGTTGGCCATGCGGGTGAACTGGCGAGGTCGGTCGACGCGAAACTACATCTCATCTACGTCGTTGAGATAGGACAGGTGATCAACGGCGATAGAGTCGAGAGGCTACGAGAAGCCCTTGTGGAAATCGGTGAGAAGGCGCTGGACATCGCCCTCGATAAGGTCCAGTCGTCGACGTACTTGCCGACCGAGACCTCGATACTGGCCGGCCCCCCCTATCTCGAGATTATCAGATATGCGGAGGAGCACGATGTCGATTGTATCGTGATGGGGACCCACGGTCGAAAGGGGATACGTCGGTTCCTCCTCGGTAGTGTTACCGAACGTGTAATTCGCCGTGCTGATGTACCTGTTATCTCGGTGAAATAGGTTTGTCAACAGATACTCTCTCGAGTGGACAGGCAGCCGAACGTCCGTTCTAAAGTCACAGACCCCAGAAGAATGCGATGCCAACAGTCGTAACGAGAGTCAGTATCAGTTGTAACGGTGCGCCGACGCGTGCGAAATCAGTGAATTTGTACCCACCTGGGCCGTAGACCATGAGGTTCGTCTGGTAGCCGACGGGGGTCAGTAGCGGTGTGCTGGCGGCGAAGGTCACGGCCATCACGAACGCGAAGGGGTTGGCGCCGAGTTGGCCAGCAACCTCGACCCCGATCGGGAGCAGCAATACGACGCTGGCGGAATTGCTCACCATCTCCGTGATAACCGCGGTCCCCAGGTAGAACAGTCCCAGAACCGCGATCACGGGAAGGAGAACGCTGACGGAAACGACGAGGTCGGCGATGAGGGCCGCCGTCCCGGAGGCCTCGACCGCGATGCCGAGCGGAATGACCCCCGCCACCATGAAGATCACCTCCCAGTCGACGGCCTCGTACGCTTCCTCGGGCGTGAGGACGCCGGTGAAGAACATCGCCGCGACGCCCGTCAGCGCACTCACCATGAGCGTGAGGACGTCGAGTGCCGCGAGTCCGAGGGCACCGGCGAGGATCCCCAGCGCGATGGGGATCTTCGATCGGTCGAACTCCTCCCACCTGTCCTCGCCCGCGATGGCGACGTTCGTGTCTCTCGCGATGCGATCGAGCACCTGGTCGGGCGCCTGGACGAGGATGACGTCGCCGGCCTGTAACCGGACCTCTCGGAGACGCTGGCGGATCACCTCGTCGCCGCGCCGGATCGCCAGCACTGTCACGTCGTAGTCGCGCTCGAAGTCTGCGACCCCGCTGCGCCGACTCGACCTGGGCCCGGGCAATAGCACGACTTCGGTGAGTTCGATCTCATCCTCGGGGATCTCCTCCGCCGTCTCGTTACCGTCTTCCTCCGTGTCTTCACTAGACGCCTCGTCCTCGGTGAGAGCGTCGCTGCGCTCCGCGTCGGGCGGCTCCCAGCCGTGACGCCGTGGCGAGAAGCCGGGCGGGAGGGACGCATCGTCCTCCGTGGCCGCCTCCATGACCTCCGGTAACAGCTGCAGGTGGTCCTGCTCGATGACCTCCTGGAGGGTTTCTTGATCGGCCCTGACGGAGAGGACGTCGCCAGCCCGGATGCGTTCGGATCCGAGTCCGCGGGAGAGTGTCCGATTGCCACGGACGATCTGGAACACGTCGAGATCGAGGTCCCGCTCGCTCAGTTCCCCGACCCGGGAACCGACGAGCGGTGAATCCTCCATGACGACGACATCGGTGAGATAGTCGGTCATGCCAAACGCGTCGGTGGGCGACTCCGCCGGCTCGATCCGTGCTGGAGTGAGATATCGACCGACGGTGAGCAGGTACACGATCCCCACGAGCAAGACGATAGCACCCAGATGCGTGAACTCGAGCAGGGCGAACGGCCGTGCGTCGGGACCGCCGGCCTGGACCCACACCTCGCTCGCCAGGAGATTCGTTATCGTCCCGACGACGGTGAGCATCCCCCCCAGCATCGAGGCAAACGACAGTGGGATCAGGAGCTTCGAGGGCGACGTCTTCGTTTGCCGGGCGAGGTTCATTATCGCAGGTATCAACACGGCGACGACCGAGACGTTGCTGACGACCCCGCCGGGCGGCCCGGAGAGCGTGACCGTGGCGAGCAACTGCCGGAACTCGTTGTCTCCGGCGAACGCGATCAGTTTTCTCGTCAGGATCTGGATAACGCCGGTCTGTCGGACGCCTTCGCTCAGGACGAACATCGCCAAGACGGTGAGCGTCGCGGGGTTCGAGAAGCCGGAGACACCCTGCTCCGGCGACACGCCGGTCCACTCGCCGAGGAGGACGAGGGCGACCATGAGGCCGACCGCGGTGGCGTCGATCGGTACCGGCTGGGTGACGAAGAGGACGAACACGATGGCGATGATCGCCAGTACGACGACCACGTCGAGCGAAACCGGAAACGGTCCAGGGAGTAGCTGTAGCGGCCAGCCGGCGTTCAAAGAGCGGAAGAGAAAGATAGTGTTCATTTATTCGTTGTCCCCGGGGGTTGCCTGGATGATCACATAGAATTTGGGTTCTCCCCGAACCCGGATGCCCCCTCCCAGTGAAGTAGTTGTCCCCCGCAACGTCACGAGACGACGTTCGACGGGAACGTCCGTGGGTGGGCGGACAGTTCAAGCAACGAGAAAAGCCAGATCGCTCAGGACAACGATGCCGAGCACAATCGACACGAGTCGGCCTAACCTGTGGGTACCAAGAACCCATGCCAACGCGGCTTTGACGAAGGTGTTTCGATAGCCGCGATGACGATTCCCGTCGTGACTATCTTTCTTCGAGGAGAGGATCCCGTCGTTTACGGCGGGCGTGAATCCGACAATTCCTCCGCGACCCACGTGCTGCCGCTACTGCGGATATTTACGTATCATCAATTCGTCGCATGACGTCCACCGAGGCGGCATGACCGCCGTACTAATCGGACAGTATCGGGACTCCGAGGCCCAGAACGTTCGAGACACCCGCTCGAACCGCTGTGGTGTCTCGGCTGCAAGATACCTCCGAGTCCCTCCGCCGGGGATAGGAGTAACGGCGGTGTGGCCCCGTCCTCAGAACGGCTTCGCCGTTCTGATGGGCTGCACGAGAGCACCGCTCTCGTGAACGCCATCGGCCCGTCATGCCGAGGGGTCGTAAACCAGCAAATATCCCAACCCAGCGGCGCGGTGCCGTGGGACGCCTCGCCGTGAACGGCGAGGAGGAGGTCACCTCTGTCGAAACTGCTCCTTCGGCTGCGAGTCGACCCAACGTGATCGTCATTGCGTCGACATCAGCGAGTCCGGAGAAGAACGCGGTCGCGTATACGACCGATGCCCCGAACCACTCGTTGAGGTACTCGGAGACGAATAACACCGTCGCGAATATGGCCCCGAAGAGGAGAGCAGGCTGCAGGCGTAACGGATCCTTGAGTTCCTCCGAGTCCACTGTCTCGTCTGATGCAGTTCGCCAGTACAACACCCCGGCAGCAGCCCCCCCGACAACAGTCATCGCTCCTAACGGGAACGCGATGCTCGGGAGAAATCAGGGTTGACGGCTGCGATCTCGACGAGTGCTCGGGGGAACATCACGATGGAATCGGTGACGACCGCGAAGGCACAGACGTGATAGAGCGTCGCGTTCCGGGTCGTCTTCTCCGCAATCGAGGCCATCGTTGCCGTGGACGAGACGAGCCCGCCGACGATCCCAGTGAGGACGGTCCCTCGTTCGGGGCCGAGGGTTTGTAATTAATGGCCGTTCGTGATCACAACAGGTCAAGACGACTCAGATGGAGTTGAACTCGCACGTTCGGGAGCGCCGATGGATACCGGTGGCGGGGTACGGTCTCTTCGTCGCTCTGATGGTCGCCGGGTACTACTACAACATCACGTTCGTCCAGCTGGGACTCATCGACCTCGGGACACGCCTCGTCGGGATGTCCGAGACTGCCGTCTCGATGTGGATGGCCTCGCTCGCGCTCGTGACACTCGTCGTCGCAGTCGTGACTGGCGTGACGATGGACCGACGCGGCTGGAGCACGGACCTCCGAACGAAGCTCCGACTCCTGTTCGGCGTCGTCTGCCTCCAGTTCGCGCTCACGCTCGTCGCCCCGGTGATTCGGACTGTCCCCGGGTTCGGCGCGTGGATCGTCCTCGCGTCGATCGGGCTCGGCGTCGGGTTTCCGGTCTCGTTCTCGCTCGCGATCGATCTCGTGCCGGTGCCGGACCGAGGGTACGTCGCCGCGGCGATCACGGCGATCGCGTACTTCTTTGCCAATGCGATTCCGCTCTCCTGGTCGATCGACGTCTTCAGTCAGTTGATGGTCGCCGCGATGGCACCGGGCATCCTCGTTCTGGCCGTCCTGTCGTTCGTCCGCTTCGACCGTCTCGATGCGATCCTCGACACCCTCGGGGAGCAACACGAGACGTACGGTACTGGGCGGTTCTGTCACGGGGAGCCGATTCAGGCACGCAGTTTCGCGTTCGTCGTCCCGGTCGTCCTGATGTTCGGCGTGTTCTTCATCGACAGCCTCGGGTTCCTCCGGATCATCGACACGCCGTCACTCCTGCTGAGTTCCTGGCAGTCGCCCGATCTCTCGACGCGCCTGTTCATCGCCGTCGCACACGTCGTCGGTGCGGTGATGGCTGGCGTCGTCTACGCGAACTACTCGCTCTCGCGGGTCTTCCTCTGGACGTTCGCGCTGTTCGCCCTCACGCACGTCATGTACACGTCCGACCTGCGAATCGCCGAGGTGTTCCCCACGATCGCTCGCGGCGGCACTTCACCCCTGAATCCCGCCCTGTACGCGATCGCCGTGAGCTTCTACACGACGCTGAACTTCGCGCTCTGGCCGGATCTCTCGACGCCAGAGACGATCGGCACCCACTCGGCGATCGGGATCGGCGTCGCCGGGTGGCTCGCCACGTTCTCGAGCACCGCGCTCGCGCTGTACTTCCAGGCGGCCGACCTCACGCTCCTCTCTCACCTGAACGTGGTGCAGGCGCTCTCCCTGCTCCTCCTGTTCGGACTCGCGGTCGGCCTGTACGCCAGACGGATGGTCGAACTCGCTCGCGAGACCGGAGGTGCGAGTGCATGAGTCCGACGGAAGCCATCCCACTCCTCATCGTCGTCCTCCTCATGATCTCCATCGGGGGCGGCGACGTTCAGGAGATGTCCGTGACGTTTCAGGGGGTCAACGACGTCGACTCGCTCACGGACGTCCACGTCGTCGCCGGCGGGACCACCATCGTCCCCGGTGACGCGACCGTCGAGGGCCACATCTACGTGATCGGTGGGACCGCAGCCATCGACGGTACCGTCGACGGCGACGTGACGCTCCTCGACGGGAACCTCTCGGTGAATGACGGCGCGACCGTGACCGGAACCCTCCGGACGTATTCGGGCTCCGCTGCGGTCAGCTCCGACGCGTCGGTCGGCCGCGTGTCGCAATTCGAGCCGCCAACCCCGTCGAATTCGCCCGCTCAGCGGATCGGGGCGTACCTCCTGCAGTTCCTCGTCCTCGGCGCGTTCGGGTGGTGGCTCGCCGAACGGCACCCACTCGTCATCGAGAACGTCGGCGCGGCGATCACCGAGCACGCGCTCGTCAACGCCGTCGTCGGCAGCCTCGGCGCAACGACCCTACTCGTACTCTTCGTCTACATGGCGTTCACTCTCATCCTGCTCCCGCTCGCGATCGTCGGGCTGTTCGCCGAGTTCTTGGTCATCCTCTACGGCCAGGCCGTATTCGGATATCTCATCGGGACGCGCCTCCCGATCGAGCGCGACGGCGTCGCGACGCTCGCAGGGATCGCCGCGTTCCTGCTCCTCCTCGAGCTCGTCGGGCTCGTTCCCTACCTCGGCGGAATCGCACAGCTCACCGTCGCAGTCGTCGGATTCGGGGCCGTCCTGAATACGTACTTCGGCCTCCAGCGGTTCGAGCCCGTCACCATCCCTGGAGGATCCTAACCGTGTACGCAGCATCCCGCGACCCGAGTGGTGCCCGTGTCGAGGTGTTCGAGCAATGGTAACAGCACGCTACATGGGCTGGCGACACGTCCTGTTCGCGAATTGGCCCATCGACCCCGAGATCCTCGACGCCCACCTCCCGTCGGCACTCTCGGTCGATACGTACGACGGCGACGCCTGGCTATCCGTCGTCCCGTTCACGAACGTCGACGTCCGCCCGACCTGGGTTCCCGAGGGCTGGGGATTCCCATTTCCGGAACTCAACCTTCGGACGTACGTCACCCACGACGGCCACAACGGAGTGTACGTCTTCAGTCTCGATGCCCAGGGAATCCTCGGCGTCGTCGGTGCCCGCCTCTTCCACCACCTCCCGTACTATTACGCGCGCTGTTCGCTCACCGGAGCTAACGACGACATCCGGTTCAAGAGTCGGCGATTGCACCCCGGTGCTCGCCCCGTTCACTTCGAGGGGACCGACGGTCCATCCGGTCCGGAGCTCGACGTACAGGCGGGGTCACTCGAAGAATTCCTCACCGAGCGCTACCGCTACTACACGGAGGCACAGGACGGCTCGCTGCGGTACGCAGCCATCGACCACGAGCCGTGGCCGCTGTACGAGTCTGACCCGGCCATCGAGAGCAACACGCTGTTCGAGGCTAATGGGTTCGCCCACCCCGAGACCGAGCCCGTGCACTACTACAGTCCCGGTGTGACGACGATCGCGTCACCGAACCGCCGGGTGTGATCGAATGTCGCCTCGCTCGCACGCCATCGCTGTCGCAGACTGGTCGCCCCGAGCCATACTCCTCGGGCACACCGCCCTCACGTCACCATCTCGTGGTCACTGTGGTGCGTGTGGGCGAGCAGCGAGACCGGGGCGACGCCCACAGGAACGCTCCTGTTCGTGCCCGGCGGGCTCGGACCGTTGGCCGCGAGTGCCGTCCTCGTTCGGGCATCGGGTCGATCCGTGAGGGCGTGGCTTCGGGAGGTCTTCGCGGCTCGCGTCGCGCTGCGGTACTATATACTCGCTCTGGCGCTTCCGGGCATCGTCGAGTATCCGCTCTTTCTCGGGTTCATCATCCTGTTCGGCGGCGGGCTCGAGGAACCCGGCTGGCGCGGGTACCTCCTGCCAGCACTTCAAGAGACGTACAGCCCGCTCACAGCCGGGCTCATCGTTGGTGTCGTCTGGGCTGGGTGGCATCTCCCACTGGTTTTCATTTCGGGTACCATCCAGCACACGCTCCGACTCGGCCTCTATCTGCTCCAGCTCGTCGAACTCTCGATCCTATTGACGTGGCTCACGAACCGATCCCACAGATCCGGATCGTTCTGGCGCTGGTCGTTGGCCTCGTCGTTATGGGATACGGCGTCTACAGCTACGTGACTCAGTCCGGTGCATCGGGAACGGCCGACCCGTTCGTCGTGATGGGCACCGGCGCAGTCATCTTCTTTAGCGGGGCCTTCCGCTGGGGCTACCGTGTCGTTAAACTGTGACCCTTCGACCCCCCGGCGCGTACACCCCTGATTTTATGTGACTACATCTAGAAGTGCGAGGCCATTCGATGGACCAACAGTTCGTCATCTCGCTCGGCAGCATCGTTTTCGTGATCGCAGGCCTCGTGACGATGAACAAGGGGCGCAGGGAGCGGGCGGAGAGCACACGGATGGAGGAGACCGAGACCACACGAATCCGGGATGTATCGCCCGGACCGGTTGAGGTCAAGGGGACCGTCCACGGGGCCCAGGACGCATCGCTTCGAACAACCCCGTTTTCGGATACGGACGCGCTGGCCGTGCACGTCGAGGTTCAGGAGTGGCATACCGGCGGTGAGGGTGGTGGCAACTGGAAGACGATATTCGAGGAGGAGACGGCCGAACCGATCTACGTCGACGACGGCACCGGTGATCTCCTCGTCGAACTCCCGGCTGATGGCGGACTGAACCTCGAACAGGACGAGTGGAAGGTCGAGGCCGGCGACGACCCGCCTGAGTCGATCCGGACCTATGTCGAGAACGAGCCCGAACTCGATCTCCCGGAGGGTCACGATATCGGCCCGCTGAGTACGGGGGAAAGACGACGCTACCGGGAAGGCGTGCTCGAACCGGGCGAGGACGTCTACGTGCTTGGAACCGCCCGCGAAACTCAGGCCGGCTGGGATACGCGTGATTACGTGATCGGTGGGCCGACGGCCGATGGCGACTTCGTCCTCTCGGACAAGTCCGAGGCCCAGCTGGTGAAGGAGGGCAAGCGTGGAGGGCTCGTCTTCTTGGCCTTCGGCGGGCTGCTGACTGTTGTCGGGCTCGGATTACTCGTCTTTCCGTTCCTTCCGGTCTAACCTCCATTCAACTCCAGGCGAACCGAAGGGTTAGTTCATGACCGACGAGCGCCCCAGAGATTCAGCCCGATCAATGCAAATAGGACCGTGGTCAGCCATACTGCCTCAGCCAGTGAAGCGACGAAGTGAACGGTGAACAGAAACCCGAACGTGTATCCGGCAATGCTCGTGAGAAGAACGACTATAACCGCGTTTTGCACGGATAACTCCGTCTCAGACCAGTTGTAATTCATGTGCTCGTTGTCTGCTTCCAATCGTTTAGGTTTGCTGACGCTGTTGTTCACCCAGCCTGCAGGAGGAACGTGATATTCTGGGTCTCGTCGATCAAGATGTAGAGGGGTGCTAGCTCGACATCGGGATCGTCCCAATCGAACGTTTCCCTCGGCCCCCCGTCCACCTCCACCGTGATCGAATAACTGCTGTTCGTCGGCAGTTTCGAGCGATTCACGGGATCGACCTTCGCACCGGGGGCGATCTCCAGTTCTCTCGCGGTATGTGACTCCTCCGCGTCGGTCGGCGTGATCGTCACTGAAACGACGATGGGTTCGGTCCGCAGGTTGTAGACGACGACGTCCGTTGCACCGGTCTGGTCCCAGAGCGTCGAACACCCGGCGATGGACGTGGTGCCTGCGACTGCGACCAGCGTGGTGAGGAACCGCCGGCGACCCGGGCCGACTGGTGATCGGTCGCGCATGTACAGGGGCGTTCGTCTTCCCCGTGTTTGAATAGCCGCTATCCTCGGCCGACTCGATCGGTATCACACGTCGAGAGAACACGGTTGATATGTTCCCGAAGCAGTCCCGTCGCGAGCGATCCGGTGACGTGGCCCTTGTCCAGTACGGACAGCGGCATCCCCTCGTAGGAGGGGCGCTGTCGATCGTACTCGATGATGCGGTCGTACCGGGCAAGCACTGGGGAGCAGTCGTCGGCCTCGACGGCCGTGAATTCCTCCTCGAAGTCGAGCACGTCACGGAGGTGGTCCGGCCGTCTCCGGGCTGACCCTGCGGTCATCTTCCGATAGACGGACGAGACGAACATCTCACCCAGCGCGGCGCCGGCGAAGATCGGGACGTACCGGTCGACGGTGTCGAAGCAGGTCCGGTGGAGGTTGACAGCCCAGCCACCGAGGCTGATACCCGATGCGAGGACCGGACTGTTGGTTCGCTCGCTAGCCTGTGTCGCGAGCGCGTCGATCAGGCCGACGGAGGCGGCGAGCATCCCGACGAAGTTCTCGAGGTCACCCATCGCCCGGGCGTATTCCACGTTCGACCCGTCGTGGAACGGTGCCCTGACGGCCACGAGGTTGGCCGGAACCGTCTCGTCGCTCGCGACGAACAGCCGCCGAAACGAGTTCGCACTGAACCGCCCGAACTCGAACGGTCGCTCCCCGCTCCCGTGGTGATAGATGAGCGTCGGATACTTCGGCCCACGCCACTGCCAGGGCAGGTACGCCGCCTCGAACGCCCCGACCGGTGTGTCGACGGTGACGGTCCGCTCTCCAGCACGACCGAGGTCGTCGACGCTGGCCTCCGAGTCGCTCGCCACCTCGACGAGCGGGCGCGAGTCGGGCGACCGTGCGAAGAACGTCGCATCACGCAGGAGGAGCGCACTCAGCCCGACGGTTCCGACGTCGAGGAGTTCGTGAACGTTCATATCGAGTCTCCAGCCTCTCAGTTCAGGTAGTTCCCGCGGCCTACTTCGAGTTCCCCCTCGGTCAGAACCCGGCCCGACTGTGGGCCGAGTAACTCCGTCCGTGACCGCTCGCGGTACTCGTTGCCGGTCACCCGCCCGAGAGCCGCTCGTTCCGGCCGCCGAGTTCCGCGGAGAGGTAGACTGTGGTCTCCTCGGCGGTGTCGTACTCGGCGTACACCTGTCCGTCGTACTCGTAACAGTGCCGTGTCCTCGAGCTCCTCCTGAAGCAGTCGACCACAGTCCGATCGGCGTTCGGGTCGAGGAGCGGTTCGTCGGCTATCGGGATCGGACGCCGAATCCGTCCTCTCCCGAGGTTAGATCTGACGGGCATCAGACTGACAGTGGTACGGTAGTCGTGGCCGAGACCAGTCACGGCGGGCCTTCTTGTTCGTCTCGACAGTAACGTTCGGCGCGAGTCTGTATCCCGAGCATCATCCCCCGTTCCATGACGAAATGCGGCAGTTCGTACGTGAGATAGCGCAGGAGGTACCCGACGGCGGTTCGGTTCTCGGGTTTCCGCCCGCGGACGATGAAGCGCGTCGTCCCTTCGTCTAGTGGATCGAGATGAAACGCCCACGTCCCGCCGTCGTGTCCCTGGAGGACGAGCGTCCGGCCGGGGTCGACACGTTCGACAGTCATCGAGGTGATCGAGCTCTGCAGCCAGTAGTTCTCACGGACCATCCGGATCGGATCGCCTTCCTCCAGCTCCTGGAACTCCGGGACGATCCGGTCGACGTTGTGGATGTCCGCACCGACCAGGTTCTCGAGCCAGGTGTAGCTGTAGAAGCCGCCGCGTCCCTGTCCGAGTTGGACCACCCACGACCAGACGTCGTCACTCGACGCTTCGACCGTGACCGCTCGAGTGGTCTCGTCACTCGGTTCAGGAACGACGTCGTCACCCGGGAGCTGTCGGTTCACTTCCTCGTCGGTGGCGCCCCACGTCCTGTGCCAGGGTCGAAGAAGGACGTGATACACGGCCAGCAACGCGCCCACGGAGAGGACGGCGATCCAGGCACTGCCGGACCGGCCGACCGATGCAGTCGTCGATCCCGTCGGATCTCCGTTTCTCGACTCTTCGATCATTCGACCTTCCTCGATCGAGAATTCGACGCGGAGGGTCAAGAGGTATGTCCCCTCCCGAGGCACGAACGGTATGAGCGACCGTGGTGATCGGATCGAGCCGTTCTCCCCCCGCCGCCGAGGGACGGTCGATTACATGCGAGCGGCGGGCCGGCGAAGCAACGTCCACGGTCTCGTCGAGTTCGACGTCACCGAGGCGAGACAGCGTATCCGGACCATCGAGGAGGAGACGGGAGAGCAGCTCTCGTTCACCGCATTCCTCGTGTGCTGTCTCGCACGGGCCATCGATGATCACCCCCATATCAACGCGTATCGCGACTGGCGTGGTCGGGTCCACGTGTTCGACGACGTCGACGTGAACGTGCTCGTCGAGACCACGGTCGACGGCGAGCGATTAGGCGTCCCCCACGTCGTCAGAGGGGCTAACGAACGGTCCGTCCAGTCGATCCACGACGAGATACGAACCGCCCAGGAGTCCCCGGATCCGACAGCGCTCTCGGGTCTGGGGAGGATGGCGCTCCGGCTCCCCGGCTCCGTCCGGCGGCTCGTCTGGCGGCTTCCGCAGTGGTTCCCTCGGCAGTGGAAGGACGTGGCGGGGACCGTCGCCGTCACTTCGGTGGGGATGTTCGGTCGAGGCGGTGGATGGGCGGTCAGTCCGACGAACTACACGTTACAGTTGACCATAGGGGGTATCAGCAGGAAGCCGAGACTCGTCGACGGGGAACTCACGACCCGCGAGTTCCTCGATCTCACGGTGACGTTCGATCACGACGTCGTCGACGGTGCGCCCGCCGCACGGTTCGTCCGACGGTTGGGAGAACTCGTAGAGGACGCCCACGGGATACCGACACTGGACGAACAGTAACTGGACATCACCGACGGGAGCTCTCGCCGACGGTCCGAACATCCCACCTCCATCGCCTCTCTATGGATTTCGCTCGCCCTGGATTCACGCGTCTCGTGCGGTCGACGAGCTACGCCTCTCTTGGCTCTCACGCTGTGCCAGCAACCCCGCCCCGACGACGCCGATGACCACGAGCGCGAGTACCCACATGAGTACGGCGTGGGAGACGTTCATCGGTGCGAGCGCCACCCAGTCCGGGACGCCTTCGACGATCGCTCGATCCAGATCGAGGGGGACCAGTCCTCCGACGGCGTTCTCCGTCCCGTGCATGAGCATCGCCAGGAGGATGCTCCCACCGGAGCCGTTGTACACCCACGCGAGCAGTATCGAGAACGCCATGATCCCGACGAAGTAGGCAATCTGGGCGCTCAGCGGCCACTGGGAGTGGATCGCCGTCGGATCGAAAAAGAGCGGCAGATGCCAGCCACCCCAGAGCACCCCGATGATCACGGCGGCCCAGAGTCCACCGTACTGCTCCTGGAGTTCGGGCTGGGCGAAGCCGCGCCAGCCCAGTTCCTCCTGGCCGCCGCCGATCGTGGTGCCGAGGAGGATCCCGATGCCGAGGGTGATCGGGTCGAAGGCGAACGACGCGAAGTCGACCGGACCACCGACCATCTGGAGAACGGCACCGGAGCCCAGCGCGACGATCACTGGGATCCCGACGGCCGCGGCGTACCACTTCGGACGCACGCGCCAGCGGAGGACTCGTCCAAGCCAGTCTCGAAGGCTGTCCCCGCTGACGGAGAGGACCACCCCCGCGGCGATCGCCGGGCCGAGGGCACTGAGAAAGCCGCTGATGATCCACCGCGTCCAGGAGGGCTCCATGCCCAGCAACAGAACCGAGGCGTCCAGGCTCCAGGAGATGGCGTACGCGAGGAGGAAGAACGACGCTATTCGGTGGTTTCGTATCCAGTCCCCTGTTCGTGTGGCCATGTCTGTAATCCGGCATCCACGGGCTAATGCTCTGAGGCATCTTCCCGTCCGCCGAGAATCGCTGTAGACGATAATGCGACCGCGATGAGATGAATCGTGTATGAACACGGATCGCCCACCGATCACGGCCGCACTCGGCCGAGTCGTCTACGGTGCCATGTACCTGATCGGAGGGGTGATCAACCTGTTCCTCTGGTGGAGAGATCCCGGCGTCTACGTCGAGATCACGCCCTACATTCTCTTCGACTGGTACCGGGTACTCTGGACGGGGTACGTGCTTCCGAATCTCGAGATGCTTCTCCCCATACTCGCGGCCTTAGAAATCCTCCTCGCTGGTCTCGTCCTGAGTCAGAGGCGCAGAGCCCGCCTCGGACATGGCATCGGGGCCGCGTTTCAGGTCGCTCTCGCCCCGCTCGGATTCTGGTGGCCGGCGAACGCCGTTCTCGCCGTCGGACACGTGCTTCTGTCGCGTTATCAGTTCCCGGTCGCATTGATCTCTGACCTTCGTCGCCGGCTTCGGGGGAGCGCATGACCGAACCCGAATCCGGGGAGACCATCACGAACCCGGGCTCCGCCGCTACTCGTCGTCCTCTACGCTTACCCAGTCTATTGGTACCTCATCGCCAGGCGACTGCCGGTCGAGCGCACAGCCGTGGCGACGGCCGTCAGCGCCGGGCTGTTCCTGATCGGCAGTGAGGCGCTCGGGCGCGTTCCGGTGACCGGTGTCCTCATCCAGTTCCTTCTCGTAGCCGTCGGGAGCGGGACAGCCCCGATCACGTACTTCGGGCTTCAGGAGTTCGAGCCGGCCCGGATGCCGAAGTGAGAACGGGAGACATCCCCGAGCGGACCACTGAGTGCGAGACCTCGAATGGGCCTACAGGTGTGGGACGGGCGTGGTCGCCCACGACCGACTCACCGGAGGACGAGGATGGCCACGACGGCGACGTTGATAGCCACGCCGACGACGCCCTTCTCGACCAGCAGGTCGAACTGGCCGTCCCACATCGCGACGAGGACGACCGTCGAGAGGACGGCGGCGCCGACCAGCACGGGCGTCGCCCAGTCCCGGTCGAGTGCGTATCCCACACCACCCGCGAGGAACCCCACCGCCACGAGCACGTAGAGGACACTCGCCAGCGAGAGGACCGTTCCCTCGGTCAGCAGGTCCGAGAGGAGCCAGGACCGCCCGTTCCAGCCCATGGCATCCTCCATCTCGACCCACCCCTGGCTCAGGACGACGTACCAGAGGTGGACGAGCCCGTGTAGCACGAGGAAGACCCCGACCGCGAGCCCGAGCACCGCGGTCATTTCTCCTGCCTCGGACTGCTCACCTCCCCGACCCGTCCCGTCCGGGCGAGTTGCTCGGCCCGTCTCCGTATCCCCCGGAGCATCCCGTAGGTCATCAGCGACGAGACGGGATCGAGGGCCACAAGCGAGGCAACGTGGACGACCGGATTCTCGGGCAGGCGGATCCGCGAGCGAACGAGCAGCCGCGTCGTCGCCTCGTCGATCGGTTCGAGCACGAACGCCCAGACCCACCAGGGCGGATCGTCGGGCGTCCGCAGGACGAGCGACGCCTCGGGGTCGAACGCGGCGACTTCGAGCGTCGCGTCGGGGAACCGGTCGGCACGGCCGAGCCGGACCGTATCGCCGACATCGAGGTCCTGCCACTCCGGGACGATCCGATCCGCGTTGTGGATGTCGAGCCCCACGAGGTTCTCCGCGGGCTCGTAGCTGTAGAACCCGCCCTGCTCCTGGCCGAGCTGGCGCAGCCACGGCCAGATGGCGTCGGGCGGTGCGTCGACGGTGATCGCCATCGTCGACTCGCCGCCCGCGTCCGGGAGCAGGGCGTCACCCGGAAGCGACCGGGCGACCTCGGCTGGCGTCGCGCCCCAGTTCAGCATTCGCGGCCGGACCAGCGTCCAGTAGACCAGCCCGAGGAGTGTGACGCCCGCCGTCCACTCGATCCGGCGTCGCCACGTTCCAGCGGACGTCGATCCCGCGCTGTCCGACGGTAGCTGTCCCGATTCCCGAGTTCTCGTCATGCTGATCTACCTCAGTTGAGGATACGCGGTAGAATCGATATATGATACTCAGCTGATTTCCGCGGGCCGAGAATCGTTCGCTCGAGACACAGTTCGTCCGGTCGTCTTCCAGTGGTTGACGGCATCGTACGGCAGGAATCGTCGACATCGAATCGAGACGAAAGGCTCTGTCTTCACCCACCGAGTGTGGCTCGAGAACGAACGAGGTCGTCGAGCGAGAGTCGGTGTGTAGCTATATGTTGACGGGGGAACTGATTGCTGTTCACGGAGACCGAGGATGCCGCCAGATCTGATCACCGGACGTGACGTCGAACTGATCGGGATCGGGATACTCTCCCTGTTCGCCGGTGGCACCTGGGCCGTGCGACCGGACGGTTCGATCGATCCGGTTCCGCTGGGTACGTTCCTGCTACTGACGCTGGTGAGCTTCTTTCTGGCCTGGGTGGACGTACGCTCGCGAGGGGAGCTCTCCATCCCGCGGGATGAATGAGTCACCGGAAGAGACGCTCGACGCGCACCCGGTTACGTGGCGTTCTGGACGGTCGAAGCGCCTCCAGCTCGTCCCCGCGGTGATTCTCATCGACCGCTCCGTCGCCAGCGTCCCGTGTGCTGGACCGACTGGTACTCGGTGGCATCAGGGGATTCACCGATCCCCCAGCGGGGGGATCCGGACGGTCTCGGGGGCACCGAGTCAGGAGCACGAGCGCGCTCACGCTGTTCGGTCGAGGTACGTGACCCTCGAGGCGGTTCGGGACAGGCTCTCGGGACCGGTCACGAGGACGACGACCGCGACGACGACCCAGAGGAGTCCGATCCCGATCCAGAGCGGTCGCGTCGAGTCCGTCGGGCCGCTCGGGAGGACCGGGAGGACGAAGAACGTGAAGTTGTTCGCGGTGTGGAACAGGTGGGGGAGGACGAGACTCCCGCCGGTGCTGTTGAACAGCCACGTGTAGAGCACGGTGAACCCGACGACCTGGAGGGCGAACAGTTCGAGCGGGATGAACCGGTGGAAATCGTCTTGCATGTAGAACAGCGGGAGGTGCCAGAGGAACCAGACGATGCCGAGGAGGAGACTCGCAGTGAGGGCGGAGTACGACCGCTGGAGTCGCGGGAGGGCGAACCCGCGCCAGCCGAGTTCCTCGCCAGCGACGCTCGTCAGGAGGACGTAGACGAACCCGATGACGATGATCGGCGGGTCCGGGAGCGACAGCGGCGGGAGCGACCCGCCGGTCGCGCGGTGGACCCCGACGGCGACGAGCAGCAGCGCCGGGCTGAACCCCAGGCTGAGGAGGTACCAGCGCGGTCCGACTCGCCAGTGGCGGAGCCGACGCCCGAGTCGGACGAGCCCTTCACGCCCCTGAAGAGAGCCTGTGAGCACGAGCGCGGCGATCGTCGGCCCGAACACCGCGACCCGCTCGGCGACGGCGCTCTCCACGTATCCGCTAGCGATCGGCCACCAGAGGCCCCAGGAGACCGCCATCGTGAGGCCGAAGAACGCGAGCACGGGTCGGTTGCGGATTGCGTCCATCACTTGCTAGCCCCAGACGGTACTCACGACGACCGCGAGCTTGTTCGAACAGTAGTGCGCGATAATCGGTGCGGCGAGGGTCCGGGACTTCATGTACAGCAACCCGTACAAGAGTCCGCTCGCGGTCTGTTCGGCGAGCCGGAGGACGGCGACGAGCGGATCGCCACCGCTCCCCAGCCAGAACGGTCCGAAGAAGTCGTTCGGGACGTGGCTCAGCCCGAACAGCACACCGGCGGCGACCCACGCGCGCTCCTGGGGGAGGACCCGTTCGAGCTTCGACTGGATCACTCCTCGGTAGAGAAACTCCTCCTCGAAGACCGGTGCGTACAGGGCCAGGAGGAGCGGGAAGGTGGACTGCGGTTCGGGGAATCCGAACGCGAGGGGCGCCATCCCGAGGGCGACGCCCATGCCGACGAGGAGGAGCGCGGGCCGCCACTCGGCGGGCAGCCGGAATCCGAGATCCCGGATCGATCGGCCCCGGACGCCGAGTTCGAGCGCGGCCGGAACGATCACCGCAGCCACCGCCCCGAGTACGAAGACGAGCGTGAGCCCACGTTCGCCGAGTGGGACGACGACCGGGTTGAACGCCACGACGTCCCGATAGACGAGGATCCCGTAGGCGATACCCCCGATTGAGAGAAGGAACAGCGCTGCGATCTCGAGCATTTCGCGGCGTTCGTCGGATGCCGGTGAGAGTCGTGGCGGGTACGGACCGCCCCATCGGCGTCCGATGTCCACGAACGCCAGGACGACCACCGTCGCGCCCAGGAGCTGTATGCTACCGACCATGCGCACGTCGTCCGCGTGTCCACGGACGCTGTAGCGGTCGCCAGCACCATCGGGTGGAGGGCTGTCGGAGTCCGGATCCCGCTCTCTGACGGACCATACTGTCGGTAAACTCATAGGACTGATGGTTGTATCGGTCCTCCGGGTCGGGAGCCGTCCCCTCGACCACCCGGTTCACTCACAGAGGTGTCGCTCGAGAAACTCGGTCTCGCGTTCGACCAGCACCTCGAACGCCTCGCCTCGATATGCGTCGAAGTGCCCGACCGGGTATCTGACCCGTTCGACGTCGTCGAGTTCCCGGACCAGACAGTCGGTCGTCGAGGCGGGGATTATCGTATCCTCCGTCGCCTGTGCGACGAAGACCGGTGCGTCCACCTCACTCGCACGGGACAGCGGTCGGTACGCCATGATGGTCAGAGCGATCCGCGCGGGACAGCGGTTGTCCCAGTCCTCGTCGTCGGGGATCAGCGCTTCGACGCCTGAGAGCGCATCCGGCGTGTTGAGGACCGCGAACTCGTCGGGAGCACCGACCAGCGGGACGTAGTACGGTCGGCGGCGTGTGAGCGTCCGTCCGAGGTCTCGAAGACCTGCCACGAGACCGGTTTTCAGGTACTCGATACCGCCCTGTCGGACCAGATTCAGGGCTGTCCGGGGCCCGTCGACGAACGGGACCTGCGCGACGACGGCCGAGACGTCGTCGACGCGTGCGGCAGCCTCGACGACGTGTCCGCCACTGAACGACGTCCCCCAGAGGCCGAGGCGGTCGACGTCGACGTCCGGCATCGACCGGACGTGTTCGATGGCCGCGAGCCAGTCCGCACGATGTCCGAACGGATCGATCAGGTTCCGCGGTTCGCCCGCGCTGGCCCCGAACGTGCGGTAGTCGAAGAGGAAGACCGCGAAACCCACCGAAGCGAACCGCTCGGCGAAGGCGGGCAGACGCCACGTTCGCTCACCGCCGAACCCGTGGGCCATGACGACGATCGGTGGCTCCTCCGCGTCGACCGGCCGATACAGCCAGCCGGCACAGGTGACGTCCCGGCTCTCGAACGGGTGCTCGTGACGAGTGAACTCCATACGGTTCGACGACCGTCGGCCTGGCGCTAACTGTTTTCCGGGACGGTGAGACGGGTACGCACGACGGGGCCGGGGTACGGTCCCGATCGGGAAGGGGAGGAGCGCGGACGATCGGGGAACGGGTTCCGACACTGCGGGGTGTATCGGTGGCTCGTGGGGGCCTCACCGTTCGACTTCGGGGACGGACGCGACGAGATCCGCCAGCACAACCCGGGGCCGAGTCGAGAGGTGACGGGGGCCGTACACCGCGAGGAGGAGGCCGGCGGTCGCGACGACGGCGATCGTGTACGAGCCGTAGCCGGTGGCCGTCCCGATCGCCTCGACGCCGCCGGTCGGGAAGTAGGCGGCGATGGGGTTGATACCGCCGTGGTAGAGCATCGGCACCAGGACGCTCCCCGACGCGTTGTAGAGCCACGCGAGCACGACCGACGACGCCAGGATCGCGACGACGTACGGGACGAACGGGAGGTCCCCCTGTGGACTGCCGGGAACGAAGAAGAGCGGGACGTGCCACAGCGCCCAGACGACCCCGACGACCAAGCTGGCGGTGGCCGCAGAGAGCCGTCCCTGGAGCGCGGGCTGGGCGAACCCGCGCCAGCCGAGTTCCTCCTGGCCGCCGCCCACGAGGAACACGAGGACGACCGCGACGGGATAGAACCACAGCGGGTTGATCGCCTTGAGGTCGAGACTCGCCCCGAAGACCACCACGTGGACGAGGCCGCCGACCCCGGCGAGGAGGGGCGGCAGGACGAGCGCGTAGCCGTACCAGCGGGCGGGGATGCGAACTCGCAAGTTCGACCGGAGCCACTCGCGGACGCTCCGGTCGGACGCGGTCAACGCGACGAGCGCCCCCACGAACGGGCCGAACCCGCCGACCCTGGCGAGGATCCCCATCGAGGACGGCGGGAGGACCCCCAGCAGCGGGAGTGCCCAGAGCCCCCACGAGAACGTGAGCGTGCCCGCGACGAAGAGCGCGAAGGAGCGCAGGGAATCGTCCCGGTCGACCGCCGCGCCTCCTCCCCGGGTCGATCCAGCGTCGTCGTGTGTCGGTGTCTCGGTGGTCATGGTCCCGTTCCGCATCACCCGACGAACCCGTGCGCGATGCCGGCGGCGAGGAGCGTGCCCCGGCGGTCGACGAGCCACCCGATGACGATCCCGACGAGGAACACGACGAGGAGCAGCGGCCACGCCGAGACCGGGTAGTACCCGAGGTGGGCGAGCGCGAAGACGGCCGCCTGTCCGACGATCGCGACGACGCGCCCGTACCGCTCCTGGAGGAGGCCCTGGAGGAACCCGCGGAACAGCGTCTCCTCCTGGAAGGCGGCGATGGCGAACCCGAAGAACCACCCGAGCAGCAGGTTCACCGCGAACCCCGTCGCCGCTCCCGCCGCGACGGTCGGGGCGGGGGCCGCGCCGGCCGCCCCCTCGGGTGCGAGTCCGGGGACGAGCGCAGTGAGGGCGAGCGTGCCACCGATGGTGGAGACGAGGACGAGGACGATACCGGCGACCCCCCAGAGGAGGTCGCCACGGAGCTGGCGTCGGTCGAACCACCACTCTCGGAGGTCAATGCCCACCCAACGCGTAAAGCCGAGATAGACCAGGCCGACCGAGAGCAGGAGGAAGATTCCACCGAGGAACGCGAGGAAGAGTGGGTCGGTGCTGTAGCCGCCGGGGAAGTACCGGTCCCAGGCGCGGGCCAGGACTGCCCGGAGGACGACGAACGCCCCCAGAAGAGCGAGTCCCCTGACCTGCTGGGTGCGCGTGAAGGTGGGTGCCCGCAGCCCGCCTGTCGACGTCGAACGCTTCCCGTCCCTTCCCGGCACCCTGGCGTCTTGGGCATCGTCGGCCGTATCTCGGTATGGGGCCGCACCGAACCGACCGACGGCGACGCGGAAGCCGGCGTATCCAATAGCCAGCAGAATAATGGCGGCGATGCCGGCGGCGACGACGAAGAGCGGGGAGGCGGTTCCGGTGTCACTGGAGAGGAGTACCAGCAGCGCCCCCATCGCAGCGACGACCACGAGCAGCATGGCCGTGATCATGTACGCGACCAGTGCCCACTGGCTCGGCGTCGCCACCTCGTAGCCCCGATAGGTCCGCTGGGCGTCCCTGGAGGGGAGGGTCGAGCCGATCCCGACCGCTACGCCACCGCTTGCGACCGTCAGCACGACAGCGAGGACGCCGCCGACGAGGGCCACTGTCACCGAGAGCCCCATCGAGACCGCGAGTATCGCAGCTCCGCCCACCGCGACCGGTGTCCCGACGAGCAAGCCGGCGAACACGTGCCCGAGGATGAGCGTGCGCGGCGTCGTCGGCGAGAGGAACTCCACCGTTCGCATCTCTCCCGCCTCGCCGAGCGGGTTCAGCCCGAAGACGGCTCCCGAGACGTAGACGCCGGCGAAGACGAGTACGCCACCGATTACTGTTGGAAGTGACGCGGGATTGCTGACGCTCGTAAAGAGCGCGGTGACGAGGACGATGACGAGCGGGAAGAGCGCCGAGAAGCGAACGGGGATCCGGAGCCAGCGAACCCACAGGCCGCGTGCGACCGCCAGTGGTCGTGGCCCGTGCGGCGGGAACACCCGCACGGGTTGAGCCGTCGCTCCCTCGGTGACTGGCGTCGTCCCGGTGACGGGCGCCGCGTCACGTTGCATCAGGCCCGTCGGGGTCGCGTCGGCGAACCAGAGGCGGGGTGCCAGTCGGTTCGCCACCGCGAACAGGACCGGGACGCTCGTGACGACGATCGCTCCGACGAGGAACGCGCCCGCGTCGAGTTCCGGACCGAACGGCGTTCCGACGAACACGAATGCGAGGTACAGGACGGCGGGTAGTGCTACGGTAGACAGGGGAGCGAGCGGCTCGGATACACCCATTACGGGCGCCATCGCGGCGTAACTCAACGCCATCAGCACCAGCAGGAGCACGAGCCCGAAGACGCGACTGGCCGTCCGGAGCACTCGGCTCTCGAGCAATCCCAGGACGACCAGCTGGCCGATCACGGTCCCGAGCACCGACACCGCCGTGAACAGCGGGACCACCGCCAGCACGGTGGTCAGAAGGATGGACGGCATCCCGGCACCGAGGGCGAAGCCACCGGCGAACAGGAGCGTCGGGAGCAACACGAACCCCACGAGCTGAATCGTCGCGTGGATCGTCACCCCCGCGAGGACAGCCCGTGGACTTGTCGCCGTCAGCAGGAGCGCATCACCATCCGGTCGGCCCTGCTGGACGACCCGCAACGCTCCCATGACGACGAACACGAGGACGAGCAGTGTCAGCTGGATCCCGAGGACGTCCAACGGCAGGCCTCCCTGTTCGGCAGCGTCTCTGCCGGCCGAATACGCGATGCGGCCCCAGAAAACCATGAGCGGTGAGAACAACGCGAGGAATCCGAGCACCGTCAGCTGTCGCTTGCGGGTGCCGAACGACTTCCGGACCGAGCGCCGGAGTTCGATCCGCGCGATGCCGAGGCCGTGTCGCACGTCGCGTCCGACCCCGCTCATCTCGCGACCTCGGCCGACTCTCCGACTTCCTCCTGGGCCCCCTCCTCCTCGTGGTCGGCAGTCACCTCGAGGAAGGCCTGTTCGAGGGTCCGTTCCTCGCCCGTCTCGGCGCGGCGCTTGAGGTCAGTCGGCGCCCCCTCGGCCACCAACCGGCCCTCGTGGAGGACGCCGATGGTGTCCGCGAGTTCGTCGACGACCGAGAGGATGTGTGTCGACAGGAAGACGGTGGTCTCCTCGTCGACGAGTTCGGCGAGCACATCGAGGACGGTCCGAGCAGCCCGTGGATCGAGACCGCTCGTCGGTTCGTCCAGAAAGAGGACGGCCGGCTCGTGGAGGAGCGCCTGGATCAGGCCGATCTTCTGGCGCATCCCCTTGGAGTACGTCGAAATCCGCCGGTCGGCGTCGTCGGTCATATCGAGGCGGGCCAATAGATCCGCGATCCGGTCTGCAGCCACTTCGTCCGGGATATCGTGAAGGAACGCGACGTACGAGAGCTGCTCTCGCCCCGTGAGTTCCTCGTAGAGCGGCGGCTCCTCGGGGAGGTAGCCGATATGCGGAGTTACGGCTTCGCGATCGGTAAGTGGCGCCCCCATGATCGTCGCGGTTCCCGCCGTCGGGGACATCAGTGTGGTCAGCATCCGCATCGTTGTCGTCTTCCCGGCACCGTTCGGCCCGAGAAACCCGTAGACGTGCCCCTGTGGGATCGCGAGATCGAGATGGTCAACCGCCGTGTGGTCACCGAATCGCTTGGTCAGACCGCTCGTTTCGATGGCCAACGCCGTCGCGTTCCCTTGTTCTCTTCTAGATCCATCCGACGGAGGGCCGTGCGTCATGCTGAACAAAACGTCAAGAGTAATAAAAGCCGTTGTACTCGATTACCACCGGGCGGGAAGGTGAACCTCGCGTCGATGGTCACAACTCGCCGTAGTGGATCTCCGTGAGCTGCCCCTGCCACGCCTCGAGATCACCGTCCGGGAGGTGCCAGACGACTTCGCCTTCCATCGGAATACGGATTCCGTTCCGTCTCTGGTAGTTGTGCCAGTACCCCGACCACGGCATCGGCTCGAAGCCATCCGCGCCACGTCGATACCGTTCCTCCGTGTAGACTCGCGTCACTTCGTCGTCCTCGTTGAACGAGAAGGTGAGCGAGGCGGACACGTCACCGTGTTCGATCGTCGCTTTCGCCGTCCGATCGTCGATCGGCTCCCACTGGACGCCTTCGCTGGGGAGCAGCGCTGTCGGATACCAGGTAGCCTCGGCGAGATACCGAACCAGCTCCGCCTCGTTCAGTTCCTGGCTCGGCTCACCCCTATCGAGCGGGATGATACCGAACAGCGAGACCGCCGCAGAACCGTTCCCGTCCCGAAAGAGATCGCGGATGCGGAGCGAGACGAACGGAACGAGCGTGATCGAGGCGTCCCAGAAGAATCCCGGCGGATCGACCGTGACGTGCTGTGTCGCCGTAAACGGTCTCCAGGGCGACGATGCATCGCCGAGGCGCAGTTCGCCGTTCTGTTTCAACCGGACCGAGTCGATGTATGGTTGTCCCTCCTGGAGCGTGTTTTCGAAATACGCTCGGACGGGGGCAGGTAGGCCCTCCAGGTCGTCGGGCGTGAACACCTTCTCGCGTTCGGTGTTCGCCGGACGACGAAGTTCGTCCATCCGCAGGGCGGTTTCACGCCGGAGCCAGACGATCCCTGCGAGGACGGCGACGAGGAGAGCCACGACCGCGCCAGTGGTACCTTTGAGGACACGAGCAGTCCGCATGGTCGCCCATCGGAGGCCCCGAGCTAAAGGATACCCACCGTCAGAATCACACGTTCGACGGAACCGGAGGTGCTCGATTATCCTCGTCCTGCACGAGACCGATCGGCCGAAACAGTACCGACGTCCGGTAGTCGGGTGTATCGACTGGCCTGTGACTATTCGTCCTCTCACTCCGCTTGGAAACCGTGTGGGTCTCGGTCGACAGAACGGGCCGACTGGTCCACGCTACCAACCGTTATCATATGTCGAAGCCATATGAGCCGATGAGTCATCGTATGCCACCCCGTGCCGGTTTCACACCACAGCATCGCACGATCGGAAGAGCCGCAGCCTGGCTGGTATTCGTCCTCGGAGTGGTATACGCACTCGTTACTGCTCTCGGGTTTCTCTCGCTGGAGTCACCTCAGGACCCGATCGGAGATCCATACATCACAATCATGAGGATTCTCATCATCCCGTTAGCGACATTGTACGTCGTTACCACGGTCGCGATTCACGCGTATGCACGCCCCGCAGTCAAGGTGTACAGTCTGACCGCACTCGTCTTCATGATCGTGTTAGCGACGATTACGACTAGCGTCCACTTCGTCGGGCTCACCGTCGGTCCTCGACTGGAAGCGACCGGACTGTCGTGGGTTCCACTGGTGATCTCGTTCGAGTGGCCATCGATAGTGTACGCGCTGGACATCCTCGCGTGGGACTGGTTCTTTGCCCTCTCGATCCTCTTTGCTGTACCCGTGTTCAGAGGAGGGAGTAGGCTAGAGAGATGGGTGTGGATCCTCCTCCTCGTGAGTGGGGTCCTGAGTCTCGCGGGCCTGATCGGTGTCCCACTCGCGGATATGCAGGTCC
The DNA here is from genome assembly GCF_037335815.1 of Salinirubellus litoreus. NCBI lineage: Archaea > Methanobacteriati > Methanobacteriota > Halobacteria > Halobacteriales > Natronomonadaceae > Salinirubellus > Salinirubellus litoreus. The sequence goes on from NZ_CP147841.1 coordinate 4,336,934, forward strand.
GAAACATCGGCGTCATCGGATACGCTGTCGTCGCTCCGGTCGCGTTTCTCCTGATCGGCATCGTGTTCGGACGTACACAACCTCTCCGGGAAGACACCGAGCGGAGTCGTGACTCTCGATCAACGGCCTGACACGCGCTTCATGAGGACTATGGAGGAACGAGACTGATACGAGGCTCTACGATACGACGAGGAGTGGGACGGTCTCCAGGCCGATCGTCTGGTTCACGAGAGGTCCGAGAACCGGTAGGTAACGACATCCGTTCCGAGCGGCCTGAGGAGCGAGTCGACCGCCAACCCGACGGCGAGCGCCACGAGCGCGATGACCAACCAGCGGTTCTGTCACCGGGACATCAGGGAGCGCCTGCGACGTCTTTTGATCGAGTGTCTGCGCCTCGCCGCCAGCTCACGACGAGGGCGGCCGCAACCAGCACGAGGAAGGGGAGCTGGAACGGGAACAGTTCGGGGGCGAGACCCAGGAGCTCGCCGGTCAGGTTCATCATCCCGTGGATGACGAGTATCGCCAGGACGCTCCGGTTGGTGTTGTTGTACACCCAGACGAAGATCAGGGTCTGCAGAACGATCGACGGGAGCCACCACCAGAGCTCCGGGTTGAAGGTCGTGTTCGCGTAGTAGCCCGGGAAGTAGACGAACGGTGCGTGCCAGACGGCCCAGGTTCCCCCGTTGAGGAGACCGGCGACTGGCGGGCTGAACCGCTCCTGTAGCGCGTCGAGGTAGTAGCCACGCAGGCCGACCTCCTCGACGGCCGGAAGGACGAACGAGAGGAGCACCAGGAACGCAAGTGCCCCGAGGTCGGCCAGGACCGCCGGGCCGACGTCGATGGGACGGTCCGTCACGCCGAGGGCGAGAGCCGCACCAGCCGTGAGGAGGTCAAAGACCGGAAAGAACAGGAGGACGACCAGCCACCATTTCGGGGTGATCCGCCGGACGTCGATCAGTCGTCGACCGATGTCGCGGACGCGTTCCGTGCCGCCCGTGAGCCAGGCCATCGTCACGCCAGCGATCAGCGGGCTCGCACCGCCCACGAGGAAGAGTATCAGGTTCGACCCCATCCAGACGGACTCCTCGGAGCCGAAGATCGGACTCCAGAACAGGAACGCCCATCCGAGGTAGATGAGGGGGAACCCCCACGGTCGCATCGAACGGGCAAGGGTCTTGGATCGGTTGTGGAGAGTCACCATAGTCGGATCACTCGTGATACTGCAGGTCGTGTCACCTGAATAAATGGACAGGCCGTTCCCGGTCGGCGGGAAATCGACACTCTGATACGTGCGATCGGGTGTGTGACGATCTGGTAGATGTCACCATCGAGACCGACAGAACGGATAGTTGTCTATGAGAACGGGCCGACTTCGATGGATACCGGCGCGTGTCGATCAGGAGAACCGGTACGACGAGCACCGACCGGTAGGCCCGATAGAGGGGCGCTTTCTCCCGTTTACCGGTTCGTCATCTCGGGCGTTGAGAACCATCCTACGAGGTTAGGCCGCGAGCCGCCGTATATGTCGATATGGGAACATTGCCCACACACGTACGGACGGACGAAAAGATCGAGACTACCGGCGGTGTCGGAAGGTGGTGGGTGTACCTCGCCGTCGCGGTAGGAGGGACCTGGGTCTTCTGGCTGGCAGCGATCGCGCTCGGCGTGCGGTTCGATAGCGCCGTCGGGCTCGTGTTGCTCCTCGTCGGCCTCGCCGTCCCCGGCGTGGCCGGTATCGCGTTCGTCTACCTCGTCTACGACGAACGCGGACGAAGTGACTTCTGGAACCGCGTCGTCGATCCCCGGCGCGTTGGATTTCGATGGCTCGTGGTGATCCTGATGGTACCCCTGGGTATCGCCGTTCTCGCCGGCGTCGCGGATCTACTCCTCGGCGGAATCGGACCGGCGTGGGGTGAAGGCGTCACCGGGTTCGGTCTGAACCCCCTCGCCATCCTCCCGGCGTTGTTCTTCGCGACCCTTCCCCCCATCCTCGAGGAGTTGGGCTGGCGAGGGTACGCGCTCGACCGGCTCCAGCTGACGTGGTCGGCGCTGAGCGCGAGCTTGATCCTGGGGGTCGTCTGGGCCCTCTGGCACCTCCCGCTGTTCTTTATCGGGGGGACGCATCAACACGACGTGGTCGGGTTCGCGACGACGAGCTTCTGGCTGTTCATGACCGGAACCGTCGCGCTCTCGGTCGCCATCACGTGGGTCTACAACAACACGGAACGCAGCATCCTCGGCATCATCGTCCTGCACGGCTGGGTGAACTTCACCGCCGAGACCATCGTGGTCCCGGACCCGGCCTACTACGGGCTCTGGTTCGTGCTCGCTGCGGCGATCGTCGTGATCTGGGGAGCCAAGACCATGACGAACGCTACCGAAGTGCCTCACCCGCCACTTCCGACCGACGGGTAGGTCGGTCGTCGTGGTGCTGGCCGGGCTCACACCGCGTCACCGGTCGGTGTCCCCACCCCGCTACTCGCGGGATCAGGCCGTTCGTAGCCGATCCGTGTGAGGTCGATCTCCGATCTGCAGGAGGCGGTTCGAGCGTTTCTTGTCGGTGATCGTGGAACAGGCTCTGTGAGCCACGATCCGGATACGGTACCAGAACGTGACACCACGGGCGACGACCGGGCGGTGTTCGGTCGGGGAGGGCTCGATATAGATGCTCTACGCGAAACGTCCTGGGCCACGATCGGTGCCGTCGTAATCGCCGGGGTGATGGCAGTGTCGCTGTTCCATCTGACTCTGCCGGCGATTTCCGATGCACTCGCCCCTGTGGTCGACGCGACGGGGGGACTCGTCGAGGTAACACTCCTCGTCAACCTCGCGTTCGTCGTCGTGATCGTCGGTGGGATCATCCTCCGGTTCGGCGACCTCCGACCGCGGGACATCGGACTCGTTCGGGCGGACCTCCCGCTCGGCATCGGGATCACCGCCGGAACGTGGATCCTCGTGCAAGTGACTGGTGTCGCAGCTCTGCTACTCCAGGGCGAGTCGCTCGCGCTCGCCGACTCGGTGATCCGGGTCGGAATACTCCCCGTTCTCGGCGGCTTCGTCGGCCAGGTATTCGGAAACGCGCTGTACGAGGAGACCGTCTATCGGGCGTTCCTCCTGCCCCAGCTCGCGAAGAAGTTCGCGCGACAGTCCTGGGGTGAGTCTCCACGAACCGCGTTCCTCCTCGCCCTCCTGGCCTCTCAGGTCGTATTCACACTCGTTCACGTTCCGGGACGGCTCGCCGGCGGAGTCGAGGTCGGGGACCTCCCCGTGTTCCTCACAGCGCCGTTCGTCCTCGGTGTACTGTTCGCCCTCGTCTACGCCCGGACCGGAAACCTGTTCGTCACGATCGGCCTTCACGCCCTCATCAACGATCCCGTCCTCCTCGTGGACGCGGGTGGGGTCGTGCTGGTGCCGCTCCTGCTCGTCGTCTTCGCCATCCTCGTCGCCTGGCCGTCACTACTGACGTGGGTCGGGGGCGAAGAATCACGTCCCGAGCCATCGTCGTGAGAGTTCCGCCCCAACTGGACCGTGCACTGTCGTCTGACGAGTAACGCGTTCGATCCAGAGCAGAACGCTCCTGCACGCTCCGGCTCGCCATCGCGGTCGAACGAGGGTACCGACAGGGGAGGTCCGAAAGTTCGTAGCTGTGGGAACGACGTTACCGCCGGTTTCCGGACGGTCTGGTCGGGATCTCCACGTCGGAGAGGCGCTCGGGACCGTAGGCTGCGACGACGGCCAGCGCGGCGACGAGGAAGACGACCGCGTAGAGCACGTTCGGCAGTTCGGTCTGGAGCGCAGCGCCACCACCGGCGAGGTAGAGGATGCCGCCGGTGTTCACGGACGCGTGGAGTACCATCGTCAGCAGGACGCTCCCGCCAGTCTCGTTGTAGAGCCAGGTGAACACGACCGAGAGGGCGACGACTGCCAGGGCGTAGTAGTACACCGGGACGCCGGCCTGTGAGGACCCCGCGACTACGAACAGGGGCAGGTGCCAGGCGAACCAGCCCACGCCGATGAGGAGGCTCGCGATGAGCGCCGAGTACGACCGCTGGAGCCGCGGGAGGGCGAACCCGCGCCACCCGAGTTCCTCGTTGCCTCCGCCGACCAGGAACACCTGGAGGAACAGGACCGGGTAGAGCACTAACGTGCTCGTCGATGCGGGATCGAACTGTCCGTCGAAGACGGCGATGTGGACGAGACTCGCGGTGACGATGGCGACGGCGGGGAAGAGCAGGGCGAACGCCCAGTAGCGGAGCGACACGTTCCACCGGAGGAGCTGGCCCGCCCACTCGCGGACGCTGTCACCGACGATCCACGTGACGAGGGCTGCGGCGACGAGCGGGCCGAACCCCCCGACCATGATGAGGACCATCGTCTGGAGGTCGCCTGCGAGGACCAGGGGGGACCACGTCGCCCACCACTCCGCAAAGACCAGTGGCGACCACGCGGTCCACGAGAGGACGTACGCGACGACGAAGAACGTCGCCACGGGATGCTTACCGATTCGTCCGCGGATATCGAGGACCATGGTGAGATAATGTATCTATGTTCATATGAGCGCTCTTCAGATTCCCCCGTGCCGAGAATCGACGGGCACGCTCGACGTAGCCAGGATGACACAGCGGCCGTCCCCACGATCGCTCAGCAGTTGCCGGACCTCTCTCGTAATAGCGACCCATCAGTAGAACCCGTTCAGGACTGCATTCTGGAGACGGCCGAAGACATGTGCTTGGTCAATCGTAGAGAGGTTACTCAGCACCGCGATGGTGTACTCGGGGTCGTCGTGGTGCATGGCGATCGCCGAGTAGCCGGGGATGGTCCCGGTATGCCCCACAGAGCTCCGGCCATCGATCACCAGGTTCCGAACCCCCAGCCCGTAGCCCCGCTGGGTCGTGACGTCCTCGTCGGGCGCGTCCACAAACGTCCGCATTCGTGAGAGCGTCGTCCCGTTCAGGATCTCGCCAGTGAACAGCGTCCGGACGAACCCGGCGACGTCCGGTGCCGTCGAGAGGATGCCGCCCGCCGCGTAGGCACCTGTCTCGAGTGACTCTCGGAAGGCAGTCAGGTTGCGACGGCCGGCGTCGAATATCGACTCGTCGTACCCGTTCGCGATCCGGGCATCGCCGGGGTAGTCGAGGTAGTACGTCCGGTCGAAGCCCGCCTGCTCGCGCACGAGACGGCCGACGAGCGTCCGGTAGGACTGTCCAGTCACTTCCCCCAAGACGATGCCGAGCAGCACGTAGTTCGAGTTCGAATACTCGTGTCGAGTACCCGGTTCGAACCGGAGCGGTGAGCCACGGATCACCTCGAGCAGGTCGTTCGGCCCCCACGTCCTCGTCGGGAGCCCGAAGTACCGCGCCACGAACCACGCGTCGCTGGTGTAGTTCGGCACGCCGGTCGTGTGGTTCAACAGCATCTCCACGGTAATCTCGCTCGCGTATTCGAGGTCGACCCACTCGTCGAGCGTGTCCGACAGCGACAGGTCACCCTCCTGGACCAGATCCAGCACGAGCGTCGCCGTGTAGAGTTTCGTCACGCTCCCGACGTACAGGTGATGCGTGAAGGAAAGTGGGACATCGTCGCCGTGGTCCGCGTTCCCGGCGACCCCCCACCATCGCGTGCCGTCTTCGAGGACGGCACACGCCTGGAGGCCGACGCCCGATAGTTCGGCACTGTACTCGCGGAGTTCGCTCAACAGTCGCTCGGCCGGTACGTCCGCCGCGCTCGGCCCTGAAACCTGACTCCGGTCCGGGTCATCGGTCCCGAGGCTCGCCTGCTCGTTCTGGCCAGTCAGGTACAGGACCCGCCCGGTCCAGCCAGCGACCCCGAGTGCGCCGGCCAGGCCCGCCGCACCAGCGACTCGTAGAAACCTCCGGCGCGTGCTCCCCGAGTCGGGGCCACCTGCCGACCGATCGTCACTCATCCCTGGCGTTCCGGACCGGTGCCTTGCATTCCCTTCGAACCGGTCACCCTCCAATCACCGTCGTTCAACCCGATCCCACTCGGGTCGGGCACCTCGCGGGCCGAGAGCCGCTCGGTCCCGACGGCGAGTGCCACCGCCACGGCGGCGCCGACCGGCTGTTCGAATCCACCGAAGCCAGTCAGGATCGACAGCGTCCACGGCGCGCCCATTCCCGAGGCGGCGAGCAACCCCTGTATCGTCCAGATGAACCCGCACGTGATCGCCAGGAAACTCGCGATCCGTCGCCGGTCCATCCACGACCGAACGGAGGGGACCATGCGTCAGGGACTCGAGACGCGTCGGGTTAATATCTGCCGTCGATACTGTCCGCCCCTGAATGTCACAAATACATGGGCTCTTCGAACCCGTCAGCCTACGGCCGACGGAGAAGTAGACGGCGAGACAGTAGTTCCTGGGCAATTGGACTGAAGTCATCAGTTTATGCCATCGCCGGATAGACTCCCACCCGTGATCCCCCCCGTGTCCCCGATCAGCTCCTTCGTCCGTCGGCATCGCTTCTCGACGTTCGTCGTCCTCACGTTCGTCCTGACGTGGCTCCCGTGGCTGACGGTCGCCTGGATGCTGCGGACCGGTCGGCCGCCGGTCGTGACGACGCTCATCCTGATCGGTGGCTTCGGGCCGTTCCTCGCCGCCGTCCTCGTTGCCGCGGCCGGCGGCGACCTCCGGTCGTGGCTCCGGAACCTCGTCGATCCCGGCGCGCCGCTACGTGTCTGGGCAGCCGCCGTGCTCGTTCCCGTCGCCCTCTACGTGCTCGCACTCGGTGTGTTCCTGCTCGCCGGTGGGAGCTTCGATCGCACGCGCGTCCTGCCGGCCGCCGCGGTTCCGGCCGTCGTCTTCGCGACGTTCATTCGGGGCGGTCTCGAGGAGCCAGGCTGGCGCGGGATGGCGCTCCCCGTCCTCCAGCGACGGATCGGCGCGTTCCGGGCGAGCATCGCCATCGGGGTGATCTGGGCGGTCTGGCACGTCCCGCTGTTCCTGATGCCCGGGAGCTCGCAGGCCGGAACACCGTTCTGGCTGTACGCGCCGGCCGTCGTCGGTATCAGCGTCATCGCGACGTGGCTCTACAACGCGGCCGGCGGCCGCGTGCTGGTTCCGGTCGTCTTCCACACGCTCTCGAACGCCGTGTCCGTCACGACCGCCACCGGGGTCGTCGGTGACGGGGTCGTCTCGCAGGTCGGCCTGCTGGTCGTCGTCTGGGCCGTCGTGGCTATCCTCGTCTGGCGGTACGGGACCGACCAGCTCGCCTCGAAACCACTGCCCGATGGCGGGCTCGACTTCGCCACGTTCGATGGCTCACGGGGTTCGGGGACGTCTCGCGGTGATGTCCTCGGAGACGACCAGGCCTGACCGAGTGACGGTACTGCCGTGGTCGCCAACTCCCGAGGGGAGAGAATCGGAGACGGTGTTCGTACGACCGCTGACCGAAACCCAGTCCGTGACCGAACAGCTCTCCACCCCGTTGACGCATCGGCTCATCGCGTCGCCCGTCGGCCTCCTGTTCCAGTCGCGCCTCTTCGAGCGCGTGAAGGTCGCGACCGTCGACCAGATGTCCGTGGCCGAAGAACGCCCTGTACGCTCCAACGGGCAGTCGATCCCAGGCAGAGTCCGACGCACACGGTTTTGAGTCCACGGGACGAACGATATCCCATGGTCTCGTTCCCGTCTCGTTTCCGCGAACTTCCACACGACCGCCCGCTCCTCTCACTCGCGATCGCTATCCTGACTGTCGAACTCGTCGGCGCTTCCGGGTCCATCTTCACCGTTCAAGGGCTCGGCCAGTGGTACGATACCCTTCAGCAGCCCGCGCTTGCACCACCGAACTGGGTGTTTGGGCCCGTCTGGACGGCTCTGTTCGCACTCATCGGCGTGGCGCTGTGGCTCGTCTGGCGACAGGCCGATTCGTCACCACGGGAGGCTCAACTCGGGTTCGGCGTGTTCGTGCTCCACTTCGTCTTCAATCTGGGATGGTCGGCAGTCTTCTTCGGAATCCAGGAGATCGGCTGGGGACTGGTCGTGATCGGTATCCTCTGGCTGCTCATCGTCGCAACGATGTGGGCCTTCGACCGCGTCGACCGGCGAGCAGCGCTCCTCCTCGTGCCGTATCTCCTGTGGGTCTCGTTCGCCGCGTATCTCAACTACCGGTTCTGGGTGTTGAATTAGCCCACGATCCCCGGTTACGCCGGGGCAACGACAGCAAACAGATCTCGTGGTCTACTACGCGTAGAGAACGGCTGTACGGGAAGGCTCTCGAACTTCCGATCCGGTGGAGACGCTGTGAGATGCCCGCCCTGTATGCGGCGAGGATGGCGAGATTCCCCATTCGTTGGAACTCTCTACGGAGAGGACGGGACCGTTCCCGCCCCCCGAGAACTGAAGACCCGGTATATCGTCTCAGCCCACGTCCTAGAACGTGGTGAACCACCCATGACGCAATTCGAAACCAAAGAGCGAACCATCCTCTCGATTCGAGGGCTGGCGCTCGACAGCCGGAAGCTGGCGGGAACGTTCTTCCTCGTCCTCGCCGCCCAGTTCATGACAGTCATTATGCTCGCGGCCGCGATGGTCCCCGGCTACGACTTCCGTGCCGCCGCCATCAGCGACCTCGGTGTGTTCCCCGAGACGGCGCTCCTGTTCAACACGTCGCTGGTGCTCGTCGGCGTGCTGAACGTCGCGGGTGGGTACCTCTTCTACCGTACCCACGGCAAGCGATGGCTGGTGGCGATCTTCGCCCTCGCCGGTGTCGGCGCGGTCGGTGCCGGGCTCTTCCCGCTCGATACGGGTGGGCTCCACGGCCTGTTCGCGCTGCTGGCGTTCCTGTTCTTCAACGTCCAGGCGCTCGGGACGGCCACTCGGCTTCGCGGCGCGGTGCGGGCCCTGTCAGTCCTCGCGGGCGGCGTGGGCCTCGTCTTCGTCGTGCTGATGGCGCTCGGCGACGCCGGCAACACGGCCGCGTTCGGGCCCATCGGCCACGGCGGGACCGAGCGGATGATCGTCTACCCCGTGATGCTCTGGCTGGTCGCCTTCGGCGGCTACCTGCTCGCGAAGGGCGAGGAGTCGGAGGCCTCCATCCAGCACTCTGCGTGAACTCCCCGTCCACCCTCCCGGTCGGAACCGTTCTGACCCTGCACGGGCTCCAACACGCCTGTCGCTCTATCCACGCGTTCCCGGGACAGGTGTTCCGACCGACCACCATCTCCACGAGATCCCCCGCATGAAACAGAGGTCGATTCACACCGCCGTCGTGCTGGTGCTCGTCACCGCACTCGTGAGCACGCCGGCCATCGCGACAGCCGCCACACCGACCGTTCGTTCGGTCGATTCGACCGAGCAGGTCGACCCGACCGACCTGTCCGACCCGGACGAGTTCGAGCGCTGGCTCGACGAGACCATGGCCGACCAGCTCGAGCGCCACCACGTCCCGGGTGCAGCCGTCGTCGTCGTCGACGATGGAGAAGTCCTCCTCGCGAAGGGCTACGGCTACGCCGACCTGGCGTCCCAGCGACCGGTCGTCGCGAACGAGACCGTCTTCAGCATCGGCTCGACGGGCAAGCTCGTGACGTGGACCGCCGTGATGCAGGGGGTCGAGGACGATCGGCTGGATCTCGACCGTGACGTCAACGACTACCTGACCGACTCCGCCGTCACGGTCCCGGAGACCTACCCCGAGCCCATTACACTGGAACATCTCGGCACGCACTCGGCGGGCTTCGAGGACATTTTCGCGGGGATGGTCGCGGACGATCCCGACGGGATACGACCCATGGAGGAGATCCTCGCCGACCACCAGCCAGCACGGGTCAGACCGCCGGGCGAGTTCGTCGCGTACTCGAACTACGGGACCGCGCTGGCGGGCCACGTCCTCGCCGAACGGTACGACGCGACGTTCACCGAGTACGTCGACGAGCGGATCTTCACGCCGCTCGGGATGGCGGATACGACCTACGCCCAGCCACTCCCCGACGAGTTAGAATCCCGACGTGCGATCGGATACACCTCCCAGAACGGCGAGTACCAGGCCCACGACCCCGTTATTTGGACCCTCCCGCCGGAGGGCGGGTCGCTCCGCACGACCGCGACCGACATGGGACGGTTCATGCTCGCCCACCTGAACGAGGGCACGTACGGCTCGGAACGCGTCCTCGAGGCCGAGACGGTCCGTGAGATGCACCGCCGACAGTTCACGAAGTCCGAGGCGGTGCCGGAACTCAACGGGATGGCCTACGGGTTCATCGAGATGGATCGGAACGGCGAGCGGATCGTCGGTCACTGGGGTGACACCCCCCGATTCAGGAGCCTGCTCGCGCTCTACCCCGAGCGCGACACCGGGCTGTTCGTCGTCTACAACAGCCCGGTCGGGACCCCAGCCCGATTCGAACTCCTGGGGGCGTTCACGGATCGGTACTACCCACGGTCGGACACGCCCGTCGTGGAACCACCGGACGGTGCGGCCGACCGGGCGCGTGCACTGTCCGGTGACTACCGGTCGCTGACCATCTCGGAGTCCTCGTGGGAGCGCGTCCTCGGCGTGATGACCCGGACATACACCGTCGGGGCCACCGACGAGGGGTATCTGACGACCACCCGACTCGGCGAGGGACTCCGGACGTGGGTCGAGCGCCGCCCGGGCGTCTACGAGGAAGTCGGCGGGAGCGATCTCCTCGTGTTCAGATTCGACGGGAACGGGCGTGCGAAACACGTGTTCCGACACGCGTTCGGCCCGTCGACCTACGAACGCGTGCCGTGGTACGAGAGCCTGGCCGTCCTGCAGGCTAGCCTCGGAGCAGGTGTAGTCGGGTTCGTTTCCGTCCTGCTCCTGTGGCTCGGCGGCTTCGTGTGGCGGCGAGTACGCGACCGGGATCCACCGAGCGACCGCGAGCGGGCGGCCCGATGGCTCCTCGGCGTGGTGAGTCTATGCTGGCTGGCCGTGCTGGTGATCTTCCTGTTCGCCTGGATCAACTTCGACGCGGAGGCCGCCTCGCCGTCGCTGGCGCTCCAGAGTGGAAAGATCATCCGGTACGTCGCGCTCGCGGGGACGGTCGGTTCCGTCGTCGCGACCGGGTTCGCGTGGCACGAGGGCTACTGGACTCGACCCGCTCGGCTGCACTACTCGGTGGTGACGGCGCTCGCGCTCCTGTTCACCTGGCAACTCTACCTGCTCCGTATCCTGCCCCTGTAGCACCCAATCCAAGAGCGATGATTCCAGACCCAACGAAAGCCAGTCGGAGTATCGAATCATGAACCAACAGCTTCGCGAGATCGTCGATGCCCACCCGGTCGCGGCGTTCTTCGTACTGGCCTACACGATCTCCTGGGTGGCGTGGCTCGGTCCAGTCCTCGGACTGTCCGAGCCGATCAGCACCCTCGGATTCATCGTCGGAGGCTATGGCCCAGCCCTCGCGGCCCTCGTCGTCGTGTGGGTGGGGAGCGACTCAGTCCGGGCCTGGGCACGTCAGATCGTCGACTGGCGCGTCGCGCCACGGTGGTACATCGCTGCGCTCACCATCCCGCTTCTACTCATCGCACTGACGAGCGCTGGCCTCGAACTCGTCGGCACGTCCGTCGACCCCGCCCTCCTTCCTGGACGCATCTCGCTCGTTTTTGTCTCGTTCGTCTCGATCGCGCTCGTCGGCGGCGGGAACGAAGAACCCGGCTGGCGAGGACTTGCACTCCCGAAACTCCAGGAACGATACGCGCCGGTGCCGGCGACCCTCATACTCGGCGTGGTCTGGGCGCTCTGGCACCTCCCGCTGCTGGCAACCGGCCCCACGACTTTCCACGGACTCGCGGAGTTCGTCGACGTAGCGCCGTCGATCGGAGTTCGCATCCTGAACATCGTCGGGATCGCGTTCATCCTGACCTGGATCTACAACGGGACCGGGAGCGTCCTGCTCGCGATCCTCGCACATACCGGATTCAACACGGCCAACAGCACGCTCGTCCCGCTCCCGCTGGACGTCATCAGTGCCGGCGACTCGACGACGATTCTGGTCGTCACGACCGTCGCTGTCTGGGTGATCGTCGCCGTCCTGTTCGTCACTACCCGCGGTCAGTTCGGGTACGAGACCGAGTCCGATGGGCCATCGGCGTAGTGTCGTTTGTAGAACCGTGACTGTCGCCGGACGGACGAGAGCATCGTAGCGAGACGTCGTCGCTGCCGAGCCTCGATCTTCGATCGAGTCGCTCCCGTGGTTCGCCAGATGTCGAGCGTGATCTTTCCTCTCCCGATCGGATCCATCGGATCGGTGGTGAAGCGAGTGGGGGGTTCTTTCGAGTTTCCCCTCTCGTGTTCACGGTACACTTCGTGGCGAACGGACTTCGTTGTTGGTACGCCGAGCGAGTTGTTACCCCGGGGTTCCTCGCGTCTCCCTCTCACGGCACATCGTATCCGGACGACAGTACCACCTCGCGAACAGGGTACGCGACAACCGCGGTCACGGGACCCGTATCAATTCGTCACATTCTCAATACTATTTTATTACTAACTAGATCGTCGGTCAGTCATGGTCTCCCGCAAGGTCCTCCTCGTCGTCCTGGTGGCCGCTCTGGTGGCGCTCGTCCCTATCGCTGGTATCGCGCTGCTGCTGGCCCCACCCGCGTTCATGTACAGCCACTACAATCACTACGACTACACGACCACGGTTAGCGTGAACTCGACCGTCGAGAACGCCACGTTCTACCTTCCCTTCCCCACGCAGGCCGCGAACGGCTCGACCGTCGAGAACCTCTGGATCTACGACCACGACGGGACGCAACTCACGGACTGGGACGCCAGTATCGTCGACACGCCTCGGGGACGGATGCTCGCGCTCCACGCCGACCGCCTCGAGGGTGCCGACGGGTACGTCCTCTACACGTACGCACCGAACGGTTCGCTCATCGACTGGCAGCGAATCGGTCCTGACGAAGTTCCCGCGGACATGACCAACAGGCAACTCGTGGCCGACCCGACCACGTATTCCATCTCGTGGGGTGGTAGTGTCGAGGAAGCCATCGAAACCCGCTACCCCATCGGCAACGGCTCGTTCCTTACCCCCGCCACGAACGTGACCCGAGTCGGCTGTACTGAAGCCTGGGGTGAGACGGACACCTGTTACACCTTCGACAGCGCCGTCTACGCGACCTTCGAGGCCGACAGCCCCACGGCGATCACTGTCGGAACGATCACCTTCGACGGGTGGAACGAGTGGGGCTTCGCCCTCTCGAACAGTTTCAACACGTTCTCGGCCGCGACGGACTCGGCGACCTTCACAGGGACTCGCCAGCAGTGGATGCCGGTCGATGGAACCCTCCACGGCGGGATGGGCCGCTACGACGGGCCCACCCCCTGAGCTGTCAACCGATCGGTCGCTTCGGTATCGTTCGGGGGAGACAGCCGGTCCGGTCCCCCTACCGATCCGACCAGGCCCCTGTCCTGTTCACCGGATCACCTCACGCGGGGAATACGGAAGCCATGCTCGCAAGGTTCTCATCCATGAGAACGGGATCTCCCGATCTGGGGTTTCCATGAACGGGGGCTTTCGGCGGATGACACCGTCTCTTCGAGCAGTTCAGAACTGCGGGTAGTACACGAACTCGTATCCTCCGGGAGGCTGGTGCTACGCCACCTACCCCCACTCACGTCACAGAGCAGCCGTGAGTCGGCGAAAAGGTTACGTCAGAGCCACAATCACGTAGCGTAGATACTCTATGCCCTGTCTGACTGTTCATTTATATAATGTATAATGTCAGATCACACACGCCGCCGTTTCGTACAATTCTGCGGCACCGCTTCGCTCGGCAGTCTCGCGGGCTGTCTCGGGGGGGCACCCGATCCACTGGGTCCCGAAGAGAGCTCGTCGGACCACCGTTTCGATCCCGCCGTTCACGGATTCGGGTTTCGGAACTGGGGGACAGCGAGTGACCGGTACCCGACTCACGATCACGAGAACGTGACTGAAGAGGAGATCAGTCGCGTACTCCGACGGGACTGGGGCAACTATCTGAGCCAGCAGAACTGGCTAGCGCTCTCCGAGGTCCCGAACGCGCTTCGAGAGGTGATCGTCAAGCAGCTCTACGTCTCGATCAATCAGGGGACCGCGACCGATGGCCACTGCTTCGGGATGGTGCACGCGGCGAACGAATACTTCCGAGACCCGGACCGAGTACCGACTGCGGTGGAGGATCTGAGCTCGGTGGCGTCCCCCGCTGCACCGATCGGGGACACGGTCGATTTCCATCATAACCGCCAGATCCTCGATCCCCACACGTGGGGGGCGTGGATGCTGTTGTACGGCGGGTTCGAGCTCGATTACCGGACGCAACTCGCAGCCGTTCGGGGTGCGATCGATCGAGGGGAGGTCGCTGGACTAGCCCTGGCCACGTGGCCTCGACTCGAGGGACACGCGGTCCTCGCGTACGGGTATCGGGACCAGCAAGAAGAACTGATTCTGGATGTCTACGATCCGAACTGGCCGGCGGAGTACTATCAGACTCACACGGAGGAGATCCGATTCGACACCGGCGGTGACCGTCCACAACTTGTCTCACCATACGATGGGCGGTACAGTCGTGTCGTCTACGTCGGAAGCGAATTACGGCTACCCGCTCTCGTTCGGACCGGCGCAGAGGTGGTAGCCAGGTACTTGCTGGGCGGGATAATCACTGTCCTCGTGACGTCCTCCGTGTCCCTACGTGTCGTCGACTCCACCGGTGCTGAACTGCGACGAGATACGGCGGATCACATGAGTTCACTGCCGACGGAGTACTCCAACATTCGGTACCGGTACGGGGAACCAAAGGGTGATTACACCATCCAGGTAGCCGGGACCGCTGGCACACGGTACACGCTGGAGATCGACGGAGCCTCGCGACGGGGCAAGGTAATCGATCGACAGATGACGAACACGTTCGACCCGGAGACGACCACCCATGAATTCCGGGTGACTGTTCCCGATTCGCCTGCTGGGCATGTGACGATCCGTCGGTTGTAGATCCGTCGCTCGACGTGTTTCGGTGGCTCACACCGGTCGCGATGGGACCGGGGACCGTCGTCTCGCGGTGCTGGCTACCGCACGGTTCCCGCGCTCGACGATATCGACGACGCGCTTGCGCCCCCGTACCACGAATTCAACCGGTTGTTAGTCGTCGGCCCGTGGGGCGTCAGTGCCGGCGTTGCCTACTCCTGAATCCGAATCGGTGGTGTGTTCCAGTAACTGTTCACCTGGCGATGCGACGCAGCCGTTCTCGTCGCGAGTCTCGCCGTCGTCGCCCTCCACGTCCTCGACAACGTCGTGATGGCCGCGCCCGGGACACGATCACTCGAGGTCCCTGTCGGGGGCGCGGAAACCGGACGAGGTAGTCGGACCGAGCGTCCCGCCGGGTACGGACGGGAGAAAGCCGACGAGCCGAGGTCGGGCGACAGTGCTAACCGACCGTCCAACGGCACGGCCGCAGGGACTTATTGCGGACGCCCCCCTCGGAGCGCGCGTGAGCACCCAGGAGACGTCCCGACTGACCCGGCTCCGGCGCGACCTGCACGAACACCCCGAGCTGGGCTGGTGTGAGTTCTACACGACGGCGCGGATCGTCGAGGAGCTGGAGCGGATCGGCGTCGACGAACTGCACGTCGGCCCGGAGATGCTCGTCGAGGAGCGGTTCCGACCGCCCGAGTCGGCGGCCGTCGAGCGAGCGCGCGAGCGGGCCCGGGAAGCGGGCGTCGACGAGTCGCTGCTCGCCGACCTCGGCGAGGGCTACACCGGCGCGCTGGCCGTCCTGCGACGTGGCGAGGGGCCGACCGTCGCGCTCCGGGTCGACATCGACGCGCTCCCGCGGCGCGAGTCCGACGACCCCGACCACGAACCCGCCGCCGGGGGCTTTCGCTCCCGGTACGACGGGATGATGCACGCCTGCGGCCACGACGGTCACGCCGCGATCGGCGTGGGCGTGATCGAGCGAATACTGGAGAGTGACTTCGCCGGGACGCTCAAGGTGTTCTTCCAGCCCGCAGAGGAGATCGGCGCCGGTGCGGCCTCGATCGTCGGTAGCGGCCACCTGGAGGACGTGGACACCCTGCTGGCCGTCCACCTCGGTCTCGACGAGGAGACCGGGACGGTCATCCCGGGAGTCGACTCGTTCCTCGCGGTGAGCGGGTTCACCGCCGAGTTCGAGGGGCGACCGGCCCACGCGGGCGGTGACCCACAGGACGGGTTGAACGCCGTCCAGGCGCTCGCCACGGCCGTCGACGGCCTCTACGCCATCCCGCGACACTCCGGCGGCGGGACCCGGATCAACGTCGGGGAGATTTCGGGGGGGACCGCCTCGAACATCGTCCCGGAGTCCGCGTCGATGCGCGGCGAGGTCAGGGGGGTGACGACCGAACTCCGGGAGTACATGGAGGGACGTGCGAGGACGGTTATCGAGGGTTCCGCGTCGGTCCACGGCTGTGACGTGCGCGTCGAGTTCTCGGATGGCGCACCGAGCGCGGAATGCGACGCGGCGCTCGTCGAGCGGGTCGCGGCCGCCGCCGAACGACGAGGGGCGGACGTCGTGCCCGACGAGGGCGACGCCCTCGGGGGGAGCGAGGACGCGACCCGCCTGATGCGGGCCGTCCAGGCCAACGGCGGGGAGGCGGCGTACGTCGGGATCGGCGCGAGCAACCCCGCCGGCCACCACACGGCCCGGTTCGACATCGACGAGGACGCGATCCCGTTCGCCGTCGACGTCCTCGTCGACGCGATCCGCTCGACCCGCTGAGCGTCGGAGATCCGCGAGACTGTGCTCGCCGCCCTCGACTGGATAGCGGGCGCTCGTCGTGGGGGATACGGCCGGACGGATAGGGGCGTCCTGGGGCTACGCTTCCCGGATCGTGATCGGCTTCGAGCCGTTCTCGAGGACGTCGACTTCGAGAGCCGACAGCTCCTCCCGGGCGTTTTGGACGATGGCGACGTGGTTGCCCGCGAGTTCGCCCGCGGGGCTCCGGAACGCGGTCGACCCGCACGCGAGGAGTATCTCCGGGACGTTCTCGTAGCCGGGGTACAGGAGAATATCCCCGCGGGAAGGGTAGACCCGGTGGTTCTCCCGGGGGAGATCGGTCAGGTCCGGCGCTCCCTCGCCGAACTCCTCGACGAACACCGCGTAGCCGCTCCAGCGGACGTGCTTGACCGTCGTCTCGAGGGGAAGGAGTTCGCGGAACCGCTCGACCGACGCGGGGGCCTCGTCGGGGAGGAGCGTCGCCTCGAAGGTCCGATCCTCGATTTCGAGTACGATATCTGACATTGGTTCGGAGTGAGGCGGTCCGCCCTGTTAGTGGTACCGGTGGATCCCTCGTGGCCGCCGCACCCGGGTAGACGATCCCTCGTGCGGCCTGGAGACCACGACTCGGCACCCCGAGGGAGGACCGTGGCGGCGGAACTGGATGACTGCCGCCCTCGCTCTCGGTCGGTCCCGGGACTCCCATAGACTTCCATTGCCGGACGCCGGGGGGCCGTTGGCGCACAAACCTACTCGTCGGTAGGAGAGCGGATCGACGGGATCGATCTGTCCCGATCCGGGGCTACGTCGGCGGATCTCGAATCCGCTCTCGCTGGTCGAGATACACCGGCACGACGGCTATTGCGGGCGTTCGACTTCGTCTCGGCAACAGGCTAACCATGAGCTCCGACGACGAGCCGCGGGCAGGACAGTTCGCGACCGAGCGATCCCGAGAACCACCGGGAAGCAGGAACGTAGACCGACGGATTCGGGCTGAACCACCACGGATGCGGTTCATCCCCCGTGGGGATGGCGGTCCGAGTCGGATCGACATCGCAGACAGGTCGGATTTACGGGAGGCCGCCGAAGTTCCTCGGCTCGGATCGTATCGAGAATACCGCTATAGGAGATCGGTACCCTCGAGTTCGACTTCGATCTCCGGGAGGAACGACGTCCACTCATCGGATCCATCTCCCGCGTACTCGAGGAGCGGAGGATCGGGCCGGCCGCGTACGTACCTGGTTCCCGCTTCGTCGATATCGTCTCCGTGAAGCTCGTACGTCTCACTGGCGGTCGCCCGGGGCTCCAGGGTTCGGACCAGCGGCGTGGATCTCACCCTGTCAAGGCTACGGCCCTCCGCTACTGCCTCGATGTACTGGCTCTCCTCGTATCGACGCGTCCAGAGGAGCGTTCCGGGCCAGGGGTTATCGGTATCGGGCGACCGGACGAGTTCGAGCAGTCCGAACGGCCAGATACCCGTGTTTCGTACCCGCAACGGGTCGCTCTGTTGGTTCGTGACCGAGACGTCGAGGCGTGCCGGATGCTCGATAACCGCGTCGGGTTCCACGAGACTGACGTCTACCCCGAACGGTCCTGAGGCACTCCCAACCCGAACGTCGGTAACGGTGTACTCGGTCGCACCCAGACAGCCGGCGAGACCCGCCATCGACGCACCAGCGATACCGAGGAGTGCTCGCCGTCTCATCGGTCTACCCCCTCCGTCTCGTCTACGGTGGCCGGTCCGTCCGTCACCGAGACGAAGAGATCCTCGACCGTTGCATCCGGTCCCACCCCGCTTTCACCGCGCAGGTCGTCGATTGCCCCCTCGGCGACGAGGCGACCCTCGTGGAGGATGCCGACCCGATCACAGACGGGTTCCACCTGCCCGAGCACGTGACTGGAGAAGAACACGGCGGCCCCGCGATCGTTCTCCTCGTGAACGATCTCACGGGCCTTCCGGACGCCGTGTGGATCCAGTCCGGTGAACGGCTCGTCGAGGACGAGCAGATCCGGCTCACCGACGAGCGCCATCGCGAGCGCCAGTCGCTGTTCCATCCCCTGGGAGAAGGTCCCGACCGCCTGGTCGATCACGTCCTCGAGCCCGACCCGAGCGAGTAGCGCCTCGGGACTGTCACCGGCCCGTTTCGTATCGATGATCAGCCGGAGATGGCGACGGGCCGTGAGGTCGTCGTAGAGACTGTACCGATCCGGCAGGACGCCCAGCCGGTCGTGTACGTCGACGAGGTCGTCCCGCGGGTCCCCGCCGAGGACGCGGATGCGACCGCTCGTCGGTCGAACGTAGTCCATCAGCATCCCGATCGTCGTCGACTTCCCGGCCCCGTTGGGGCCCAGAAAGCCGTAGATCTCGTCGCCCTCGACGGCGAGATCGAGATCATCGACGGCGACCGTCGACCCGTACTGTTTGCTCAGTCCTTCGGTCCGGATCGCGACGTCGCTCACACGACGTCACCTCGTGTGAAGCGGTACCGAGCCAATCCCAGCGGCACGACGATCCATGCGGGGAGGACGAGAAGGCTGAACGCCTCGTGGAGGTAGAATGGGACGGATTCCGGGGGAAACGTCGCCTCAACGACGTACGCGTTCGCGTACACCTGTGGTTGGAACTTCGTGAGGACCCGGTTGAATAGGTCCGGGGAGTTGCCGACGCCGAGTATCCAGTTCGAAACCACGCGATACGCGCCGCCGGGGGAGAGCCGGAGCAGGAAGAAAAGTGGACCGGAGGCCGGCGGGTCGAACGGATCCACGGGAGTGCCCGTTACTCCGGTGAACAGGCCGATACTGAGCAGCTCCCAGAACAGGACGAACGGGAAGTAGATCCCTCCGAGTACGGTACCGACGGCCGTCACCCCTCGACTGACGACCGCGGAGATGGAGACGGCGACGGAGACGAGCGCGCCGACATGGAGGAGTGTCAGGACCACTGTTCCGAGGAACACCAGCGGATCGAACACGCCGTGATCAACGATTCCGACAACTGCCAGGACGAGGAACGCGACGGAGACGGGACCTGCGATACCCGCCGTCCGTCCGAGGACTTTTCCGATCAGTACGTCCGTCCTCGTCAGCGGGAGTCCGAGGACGATCTTGACGCTCCCCGAGGTACGCTCGCCGACGATCGACCGGTAGCTCAGGAGCAGGACACCCAGCGGGAGTAGTGCCGATCCAGCCATCTGGACGTATCCCGCCGTGATGTTCGGCCCCAGCGCGTCCCAGCCGACGTAATTGGGCCGATAGCCCAGGGGCACGAGGAGAACGGCGAGTAGCCAGACGCCCTTCGAGGACGCGACCGCCCTCGCTTCCTTGCGGGCGAGCGGAACCCAGCGCATTGTGTGCTACCACAGCGCAAGCATCACTGAAACCGTTTTCCCGTCGATTCCACGCCAGCGACCGCTTTCCTGTGGAGTCACTCTATCGGCGTCTCCGAACGCGTGCTCATCCCGCCGACCGGAAATGCGAGAAACGAGGACCCTCCCGTCTCGAAAGCGGCGATCGGGTGCCCAAAGCGGTCGCGTCTCCCTCGTCACGGAGGGATTCGAGCTACAGCCGCTGTCCCGCGAGCCCGTCGATCGGACTACGGACCGATCGTCGGAGCCGATTACCTCGGACCGTCCCCACTGTGGCGCGAATGGTCGGAGGATAACGGTACGGCTTCGACAACCGGGATCGGCGGCGTGATCCCCCAGTATTCTCCGCCGGAGGACGGTCCTCTGACAGCACGTGCTCTCCCCGGCCCATCGATACACCCTCTTCCCAGAGTACCGCGCTACTCGGTGTCGGTCGGACGACACTCTCCGTCCCGAGCGCGTCCCGCTCTCGGACTATGCGTGCGGACCGAACGCGGAAATCGGTCCCACCCGCTTCCTCCCTGGGGGTGTATATCGGGTTGCAGCCGTCGGGGCGAACGTCACGGCGATCGATCCCGAGGCCGTCGACGCCCTGGCCCAAGAGGTCGCTCTCCCGGCGCTGCCGAGGATCGCGACCCGGGACAACACCCTTACCCCTGGCCAGTACAGCCGAGCCATGCGCAGGCTCTCCGAGCGAGAACTGATCGAGCTGGGAGCGGAGTTCGGGATCGACGTCGACGAGACCGAGGCGGGATCGATCGTCGAGCGGGTCAACGAGATGATCGAGCCGCTGGACGAACTCTCGGAGATACCCGTCTACGGGAACGCCGACGCGGGTGGCGCGCGCACCTGGCACGAACCCGAGGACGATCCCCTCGACGCGCTCGCGGTCGAGTGCGACGTCCCGCCGTCGCCCGACCACACCGGCGAGCTCGACGGCGTGACCGTGGGCGTCAAGGACATCGTCGCCGTCGCGGGCGTGCCGATGCAGTGCAACTCGGCGGTCATGAACGGGTTTACCCCACGAACTGACGCGACGGTCGTCCGTCGGCTCCGCGGGGCCGGCGCGCGGATAACGGCCAAGACGAACCTCGACGAGTTCGCCGCGAGCGCCAGCGGTGCGACGGGGCTCAGGGGGCCGATCCGGAACCCCCACGACGCGGATCACACCGCGGGCGGGTCCTCGGGGGGGAGCGCCGCCGCCGTCGCCACTGGCACGGTCGACGCGGCCCTCGGAACCGACACGGGTGGGTCGATCCGGATCCCCGCGTCGTTCTGCGGGGTCGTCGGCCTGAAGCCGACGTACGGCCTCGTCTCCCTCTCGGGCGTGGTCGAGAACACCTACACCCAGGACCACGTCGGGCCGATCACGCCGTCGGTCGAGTCCGCCGCACGGGTCCTGGAGGCCATCGCCGGGCGTGACGAACACGATCCCGCGAGCCTCCAGGCGGCCGGTCGCAAGGGGTACGACGTCGGCGGGTACGCCGACGCCGTCGAGGACCCCCCGTCGATCGAATCCCTCGAGATCGGCGTCCTTGAGGAGGGATTCGGAGAGGGCGTCGACCCCACCGTCGAGGACCGGACGGACGCCGTCGTCGACCGGCTGGAGGATGCCGGAGCGACGGTCGAGTCGGTCTCCGTCCGGTACTACGAGTACGGACCGTCGATCAAGAACACGCTGTCGTTCACCGAACTCGCCGCCCACTGGCGGGCGGGAGCGGCACCCTACCGCAGGGGCGGCGTCGTCGACGAGGGGTATCAGTCGGGGGTCGCCGCCCGGGCGGCCCGGGCGAGCGGCCAGCTCGGCGAGTTCTACAGGAGCAAGCTGCTGGCGGGCGCAGGGATCATCGCCAACCACGACGGCAGGCCGTACACGAGGGCGCAGGCGGCCAGGGAGGTCCTCCGCGAGGAGTTCGAGGAGGCGCTCTCGGGCGTCGACGCGCTGCTGATGCCGACGATGCCCGGTACGGCACCGTCGCTCGACGACGCCCCGGATCCCGGGTTCGACTACGGGCGGAACACCCGCGCCGCGGATATCACGAGACTCCCCGCCGTGACCGTCCCCAACGGCGCGGACGACGGGTTGCCGATCGGCCTCCAGCTGATCGGGGACGCGTTCGGGGAAGCACGGCTCCTCGCCGCGGCCGAGCGCGTCACGGACCTCACCGACTGAACGGCGGGAGGCGTCCCTCGCTCGACGAGGCACTCGCCGTGAGCGGGATCGGCCACGGGCTCTCCCCTCCGATCGTGACCTCACTACTGCGTCCCTGGCTACGGACGGGGGTACAGCCTCGACGGTCCATGGTTCCGTCGGGCGGCCGTCTCCTCACGCGACCCGGTTTCGCATCTCGTCGACCCGGTCGTCGACGAACTTCGCGTAGTTCTCCGCGAACAGCTCCGCACCCCGCCGCCAGTACTGGTCGGTCGATCCCGCGACGTGGGGGGTAACGATCACCTCCGGCATGGTCCACAGCGGTGACTCGGGTGATAGGGGTTCGGGGTCGGTCACGTCGAGCGCTGCCCCCCGGATCGACCCTTCCTGTAGAGCCACGACGAGCGCGGACTGGTCGACGATCGGACCCCGGGCGACGTTGATCAGGACGGACGACGACGGCATCGCGACGAACTCCTCGCGACCGAACAGCCCGCGTGTCTCCGCCGTCAGCGGACACGCGAGGACGACGTAGTCGGACCGGTTCGCGACCGTGTGCAGGTCCTCGGGACCGAACACCTCGTCCACGGCATCGATATCGACGTCGGTGTTCCGCTTCGTCCCGATCACGCTCATCCCGAACGCCTGGCCCAGTTCGGCCACCCGACGACCGATCTCGCCGAGACCGACGATCCCGAGCGTCCCGTCCACGAGCTCGCCGGTCGGATAGCGCTTCCACGTCCGGTCACGCTGCTGGGAGAGCCCCTGCAGGAATCCCCGCTCGAAGAGCAGCATATAGCCGACGACGGTTTCGGCCACCGCTTCCGCGTGGATACCCGCGCCGCTCGTCAGCACGATCCCTCGCTCGCGCAATCCCTCGACGTCGAACCCACCGACGCCGGCGTACAGCGACTGGATCCACCGGAGGTTCGTGGCGGCATCGAGGAGGTCGTCCGAGAGCCGGATAGCGACCAGGACGGTGGCCGACGCGATCCGTTCGCGGGTCTCGGCCCGGTTCCGCGCGACGGACACGCGGGCGTCGGGGAGCCGTTGTGCTATCTCCGCTCGCAGGTCGTCCCAGTCACCCATCCGCCCCGCCACGCGCGAACCGGCTGGCGGGAGGTCGTGTGAGATCAGCACCTCCGGGGTCGCTGGCATACCCAGTTCCCCGATTCCGGGTTCCATATGGTTTCGGTGTCACCGTGGGGTCCGGACCGGACGGTGGAGCCGCGCCGACGAGCCGCGTCGATCGGGCTGAAGCACCTGCCCGTCCCCGTGCGGGTCGGATCCGGTCCCGGACGTCTCGGGATCGGCGAGGTGCTCGTCGGACGAACACGACTGTCCCGCCGCGGGTGAATCGAGGCCACCAGTTCGCGGAGCGCTGACCACCGCGACCGGCTACGGGTTGGAGGGTGGAACGGTCGACGGGGGAACATTCACGTCGGAGGTCGACTAACCGGGAGTCCATGTCGCTCACGGGTGTAATCCCGCCGATGGTGACGCCAACGACCGGCCGGTCCGGGACCGTCGACGTCGACGCGCTCCGAACGTTCACCGAGTTCCTCGTCGACGGCGGCGTCCACGGGCTGTTCCCGTGCGGGTCCATCGGCGAGTTCTCGAGCCTGACGCGCGAGCAACGCGCGACCGTCGTGGAGACGGTCGTGGACGCGGCCGGCGACCGACCGGTGATCGCCGGCTGTGGGGGGACGGCGGTGGGTGACGTAGTCGAGTACGTCGAGGATGCCGAGGCCGCCGGTGCGGACGCCGCCGTCGTCGTCACGCCCTACTACCTGAAGACGTCCGACGTCGGGATGGTCGAGTTCTACGAGATCGTCGCGGCCGAAACGTCGCTCCCCATCGTCCTCTACAACATCCCGCCGCTGACCAAGCACTCCCTCGACGTCGAGACCGTCGTCGAACTCGCGGACCGCGATGAGTTCATCGGGATCAAGGACTCCTCGGGTGACATCGACTACATCAACGCGCTGGCCAGGGCCGTGCCGGACGACTTCGCGGTCCTGCCCGGGGTCTCGGCACTCCAGGTCGCCGCGCTCGACGGAGGTGCCGACGGTGCCGTGAACGGCTCGGCCAACTTCCTCCCGTCGCTCGTCACCGAGATCCACGACGCCTACCGGGCCGGCGACCGTGAGCGGGCCGTCCGACTCCTCAACGACGTCGTGAACCCCATCACCGACGCGTTCTCGGACGTTCCGATCGCGGCGGCGATCAAACACCTCGTGCGCAAGCGAGGGTACGACGTCGGCCCACCCCTGCCGCCGCTGCCGACGCTCTCCGACGAGGACCGCGAGCGTCTGGACCGCCGATACGAGGAAGCGCTCGAAGCCAGCGTCGTTGGGTAACTGGAGACGCCACCCGCTGGTGCTCGGTCGTCGTTCCGCTTCCACCCGATCGTGAAGGTCCGGGACGCGACCGGTCCCGCGTCCCAGCGCACCATGCACAGTTATACCAGTGTGCACACGCTTCCAACCGTGGACTCGGATCCAGTACACGAGACGACACTGGACGCTTTCGTGAGCACGTTCCAACGAGTATCCGACGATATCGACCAGTGAACTCTCGGCCCGACGTTCCAGCACACCCATGACCGACCCCAATCCAGCGGAGACGGACGAGCGCGTCGCGACCAGAGAACTGACTCCCTCCACGACGAACCTCTTCCCACGGTCCTTCGACGAGTACCCCGAGATCGTCCGTGGTGAGGGAATATACATCTACGATGCGGCGGGGACGGAGTACCTCGACGCCGTGGCCGGCAACCAGTGTTCCAACATCGGGCACGGGGTCGAGTCGGTCGCCGAAGCCGCCCGCGACCAGATCCGCACGCTCGAGTACTCGTCGAGCATCCTCTCGGTGAACGACCGAGCCCAGCGGTTCGCCGAGCGGATGGCCTCGTTCCTTCCGGATGGGTTCTCCCACACGTGGATGGTCTCTGGTGGTTCGGAGGCGAACGAGTCCGCGTTCAAACTCGCTCGGGAATACCACCGGGAGACGGGGAGCCCGGAGAAGCGGATGGTCATCGGCCGCCGGCTCTCCTTCCACGGCAACACGCTGGGGACGCTCGGTGCGGGCGGGATGCCCGCACGGCGCGAGCCCTTCGTCGGGATGATGCAGGACTGGCCGAAGGCACCGGCGGCCTACCCCTACCGCTGTCAGTTCTGTGCCGACGAGGACGAGTGCCGGGAACACGGCGCCGAGTGTGCGAAGCAGCTCGAACAGGTCATCCGCGACGTCGGGGCGGACCACGTCTCGGCCTTCATCGCGGAACCGCTCGTGGGGGCCGCCAACGCCGCCGTTGTCCCCGGAGACGACTACTTCCCCACCGTCCGTGACATCTGTGACGACCACGACGTACTGCTCGTCGTCGACGAGGTGATGTCGGGGATGGGTCGGACCGGCGAGAACTTCGCCATCGAACACTGGGACGTCACGCCCGACATCATCACGTCGGCCAAGGGGATGAGCGCGGGGTACACGCCGCTGGGCGGCGCCATGCCCCACGACCGGATCGTCGAGGCGTTCGCGGACAAGCAGGGCGGGTTCACCCACGGCCACACCTTCTCGTTCAACCCGACGACGAGTGCTATCGCAACGGCCGTCCTCGACTACGTCGACGAACACGACCTCGTCGCCAACGCGAGGGACGTCGGCGCCTACGCGAGGGAGCGGTTCGAGGAGTTCTACGACTACGACTTCGTCGGCGACGTGCGGGGCAAGGGACTGATGCTCGGCGTCGAGTTCGTCGAGGACCGCGAGACGAAACGGCCACTCGAGGCAGGTGGACCCGAGTTCCGGGAGCGGCTCATCCGGACGGCGCTCGAGAACCGCGTCACCGTCTACCCAGGCGGCGGGAGCGTCGACGGCGAACGGGGCGATCACGCGCTCGTCACGCCGCCACTCACCGTCTCTCGGGCGGACGTCGACGAGATGATGGACCGCCTCCACGGGACCTTCGACGACATCGGAGACCACCTCCGTCGCTGAACACCCGCCACGACCAGTACCACGCCTCGCCGTCGTACGGGACGACGTCGGCGAAACCGCCCTACTGGCTCTCTGCCTACTCGGAGTCCCGAGCCCGTCTGCTGACGTCAAAGAGGATGACTGTCCTCTCGCGAGTGATCCTACGCTTCGATGGGGACGCTGAGCTGTGAGGGTCGAGCCGTAGTCCATCGGAGTGCACGTGCGGCCGGCTCCGGGTAGCGAAGCGCTGCCGAGCCTACCGTGGCGGGACCTCGACCCCATCGAAACCGGGCAGGAGGGGGTCGGTAGCGACCAGGACGAGCACCGCCGAGAGGATCACCCCCGCCTCCGTGAGACTCGTGAGGAGCCCGAGCGAGACGATGAGCGTCGTCGCACATGCCGGGGCGTGGCGGAGGTCGGTCGTCAGCATCGCGAGGCTCGTCAGCCCCAGCGAGAGGAGGGCGCTGGCAGCCAGCCGGAGCGCGTCGATCGAGAGCGCGGGCGAGGGCTGGGTGACCGTCAGACCGGCCGCGAGCAGGTGGTAGGCGAGGAGTCCACCGAGTACGCCGAACAGGTGTGCACCGACGACTCGCTGAGGCCGACTCGTCGCGGCGGACGGGCTGACCGCCAGCGCGTACGCCGACGGCCCGAGGCTCGGGAAGAGGTAGGGGTAGCCGCTGCCCCACGCGAGCGCCGCGAGCGCGACGAGGAGACCGCAGACGCGGCCCGTCGTCCGGAGCGCGTCCGTGAGGGAGGGTCGCTCCTCGACCGGTTCGAGGAGATCCGCGACACCGGGTCCGAGACGCCGGCGGCGATCCGGGACGACCCGTTCGACGGCGTCCGATACCGACACGCCGACCGGTTCGGCCTCGGGCGTCAAAAGTCGTCCTCATCGGGACGATCGCGACCGGGCAGTGTCGGTGCGTTCAACCTCCCCGGGGCCGTAGCGCCGCGCCATGTCGCCCCCCTCCAGCACGCTCGATTCGGCCCGGATACTCCTCGCCGGGTCGGCCGACTGGGCGGACACGCTCGGCGAGGCACTCGAGACCCGGACCGGCGCGACCGTGCGCCGAGTCCGGACCGTCGACGCGGCGCTCGACGCCTTCGAGGAGCGGCCCGTCGACTGCCTGATCACGGACTACGCGTTCGGGGAGTCGACCGGGATCGCGCTCCTCCGGTCGATCCGAGAGGAGACGACGACCCTCCCGGTGGTGCTCTGTACGGCGTCGGGGGACGAGACGATCGCGAGCGAGGCGATCGGTGCCGGCGCGACCGACTACGTCGCCCTCCGTGGCGGCGTCGACGGTCGGCTCGACGAGCTCGTCGCCCGGATCGAGCGGTGCGTCCGGTCGGCACGGCGGCGGCGCACCCGGCGCGAGCGGGCGCGGCAGTTCGACGCGATCTTCCACGACGCCGGGACGGCGACGTGGGTTCTCGACCCGGACGGCTCGCTCGCCCGCGTCAACCGGACCGCCCGCGGGACGATCGACGCCGACGTCGACGCCGTCGTCGGGCGACCGTTCTGGTCGCTCCCCTGGTGGTCGCGTTCCGACCGGACGCGGGCGGAGGTCCACCGGACGGTCGAGCGGGCGTTCGCGGGCGAGGTCGGGAACGCGGTCGTCGATCTCGACGGCGGCGGCGAGACGCGAACCGTCGAACTATCCGCCCGACCCGTGACGGACGAACGCGGGGCGCTCGTCTCGGTCGTCGTCGAGGGCGTCGACGTCACCGAGCGGGTCGAACTCGAGCGCGACCTCCGTCGATCCGAGGAGCTCCACCGGGTCACGCTTAACAACATGACCGACACGGTGCTCATCACGAACGAGGCGGGCGAGTACACCTACGTCTGCCCGAACGTCCACTTCATCTTCGGCTACAGCGCGGAGGAGATCCACGAGCAGGGGACGATAGACGCCCTCCTCGGGGAGGACCTCTTCGACCGCGAGGAGCTCGCCGAACGGGGCGTGCTCAAGAACATCGAGCGGACGGCGACGGACGAGGCGGGGCGGGAACACACGCTCCTGATCAACGTCCGGGAGGTGTCGATCCAGGACGGGACCCTCCTCTACAGCTGCCGCGACATCACGAAGCGAAAGCAGCGCGAGGAGGCGCTCGCGACGCTCCAGGAGACGACGCGGGATTTCCTCTACGCGGGGACCCATCACGAGATCGCCCAGCACGTCGTCGAGGACACGCCGGGGGTGCTCGGCCTCGACGCCAGCGCCGTCTACCTCTTCGACGCCGGGGAGAACCACCTCCACCCTGCCGCCTACTCCGACGAGATGGAGGCGCTGAACGGCCCGCTTCCCACCGTCCGCGCCGACCGGGAGGGGCTGACGAGCTACAGCTTCGTCGAGGACGAGCCGCTCTTCTTCGACGACGTCCACGAGAGCGATCGGCTCGCGGACCCGGCGACGGACGTCCGGAGCGCCGCGTACATCCCTCTCGGGGACCACGGCGTGTACGTCGTGGGGGCCGCCGACGTCGGCGTCTTCGACGAGGTGACGCGCGAGCTCGCCGACCTGCTCGCCGCGACGGCGCAGGCGGCGCTGGACCGCGTCACCCGGGAGACGCAGCTCCGCGAACAGGACCGGGAGCTCCAGCGGCGGAACGACCAGTTGACGTCGCTGAACCGCATCAACGAGACGATCCGCGAGATCGACCAGGCGCTCGTCAGAGCGGAGACTCGCGAGGAGATCGACCACGCGGTCTGTGAACTGCTGACCGCCGCCGACCGGTTCGAGTTCGCCTGGATCGGGACCGCGGACCCGGTGACGGGGACGGTCGAGCCGCGGGCGTGGGCGGGGACGGAAGGGAGGTACCTGGACAGCCTCACCGTCCCCGTCGAGGCGTCCGGGGCCGAGCCGGCGGGACGGACCGCGGCGACGCGGGAGCCGACCACGGTCGCGAACGTCGCCGCCCGTCTCCGGGAGGAGCCGTGGCGGAAGGCCGCCCTCGCGCGGGACTACCTCTCCGTCCTCAGCGTCCCGCTCGCGTACGACGGGCTCACCTACGGGGTCCTCACCGTCTACGCGGGAACGCAGGACGCGTTCGACGAGACCTCGCGGGCCGTGATAGCCGAACTCGGCGAGACGATCGCGTCCGCGCTCAGCGCGATCGAACGCCGGAACGCGCTGCTCACTACCTCGATGACGCGCGTCGAGTTCGCCGTCGACGACCCGTCGTTCGTGCTCTCCCGGCTCGCCAGGAGCGCGGGGTGCTCGCTGTCCTACCAGGGGGGGATCCAGCAGACGGCCGACGGCGCGTACGTGTTCGTGACCGTGGACGACGGCTCGGTCGAGGCAGTCGAGGAGGCCGCGGGCGAACTCGTCGCCGTCGACGGGATCCACCGCATCGGCGCGGACGGGGCCGGGGGCGTCGTCCGGCTCCACCTCTCGGGGCCGTTCCTCGCGCTCGAACTGGCCGACCACGGGGCGGTACTGCGGAGCGTACGCGCGGATCCGACCGACACGACGCTGGTCGTCGACGTCCCGGAGAGCGTCGACCTCCGACACGTCACCGATCTCGTCCGGGAGACGGTCGGTGACGTCGACCTCCGGTCGAAGCGGACGTCCGACCGGGCCGCCGACGGCGACCCGTACTCGCGGTTCCTCGACGCGCTGACCGAGCGACAGCTCGAGGTGACCCAGACGGCGTACTACAGCGGCTTCTTCGAGTCCCCGCGCACGAACACCGGCGAGGAGGTCGCGGAGACGCTCGGGATCTCCCCGCCCGCCTTCTACCAGCACATCCGGACCGTCCAGCGGAAGCTCTTCTCGGCCCTGTTCGACGACGCCGGCCTCCCCGCGGCCGCCCGGTCCACGTGGGGTTGAATAACGAACCCCTCGAGATCGTATGGGTTCTATAGTGAACTGACGAGCATACGTCTCGTCGTCCCGTTGTCCGCTCGTGAAGCGTCCGTTCGGCGGGCGCTTTCCCGACATCATGAAGGACGTAAGCGCGGACACGGAGGCGAACGGCCCGTACGAGTGCTTCGACTGTGGGACTATCGTCGTCACGGAGGAGCACCCCGGTCGGTGCTCGGACTGCGGGGGAGCGATGCGGAACCGACGGACACCGATCGAGTGACCATGGCATCCGAATCGAACGCCGCCGAGAACGGGGGGGTGGAGGAGGGAGCCACCGAACCGGAGACGGCGCTCGAGACGGCGCGCCGACAGCTCGATCACGCCGCCGAGTACCTCTCGCTCGACCAGCGGATCGTCGAGCGGCTCAGATATCCGAAGAAGGTCCACGAGGTCACCATCCCGATCGAGCGGGACGGTGGGTCGGTCGAGGTGTTCACCGGCTACCGTGCCCAGCACGACAGCGTCCGCGGCCCGTACAAGGGCGGGCTCCGGTACCACCCCGAGGTCACCCGGGACGAGTGCGTCGGTCTCGGGATGTGGATGACCTGGAAGTGTGCGGTCATGGACCTCCCCTTCGGGGGTGCGAAAGGGGGAGTCGCCGTCGATCCGAAGGCGCTGAGCGCGGACGAGAAGGAGCGGCTGACGCGGCGGTTCGCCCAGGAGCTCCGCAACGTGATCGGCCCGAAACAGGACATCCCCGCCCCGGACATGGGGACGGACTCCCAGACGATGGCGTGGCTGATGGACGCCTACTCGATGCAGGAGGGCGAGACGATCCCGGGCGTCGTCACGGGGAAGCCGCCGGTCGTCGGCGGGAGCGAGGGCCGCGCGGAGGCCCCCGGTCGGAGCGTCGCGATCGTCACGAAACTCGCCCGCGAGTTCTACGACCACGACCTCGAGGGAACCACGGTCGCCGTACAGGGGTACGGCAGCGTGGGGGCGAACGCCGCTCGCCTCCTCGACGGCTGGGGGGCGACGGTCGTCGCGGTCAGTGACGTGAACGGCGCGATGTACGATCCGTCGGGGATCGACACCTCGTCCGTCCCCTCCCACGAGGAGGAGCCGGAGGCGGTCACGGAGTACGCCGAGACGGTGATCCCGAACGGAGAACTGCTCACCCTCGACGTCGACGTCCTGATCCCCGCGGCCCTCGGGAACGTGATCACCGAGGAGAACGCCGACGCGGTCGGCGCGGACCTCGTCGTCGAGGGCTCGAACGGGCCGACGACCTCGACGGCCGACGCGACCCTCACCGAGCGGGGGATCCCGATCGTCCCGGACATCCTCGCGAACGCCGGGGGCGTGACGGTCAGCTACTTCGAGTGGCTCCAGGACATCAACCGGCGCTCGTGGTCGCTCGAACGGGTGAACGACGAACTCGAGACGGAGATGCGGGCGGCGTGGAACGCCGTCCGGCACGAGTTCGAGCGCCGTGACGTCACCTGGCGCGACGCGGCCTACATCGTGGCGCTCTCGCGGATCGCGGAGGCGCACGAAGCGCGGGGGCTCTGGCCGTAGTCGGACGCGAGCGGCGCACCGAGCGCTCGCAGGCCCTCTGTCCGTTCCCGCCGTCGGTCGACCGCTCCCCCGTCCGGCTCGTCGACCCGTCCCCCGACCCTCACGCCGTCCGGCCCTCGCGGGTCGACCGCCGGACGTACCAGGCGACGCCGAGGAATCCGGGGAGAGCGACCGCGAGCGCGGCCGCGAGGAATCCCCAGTCGCCGACGGTCAGCGGGACCGTCCCGAAGTACCGGTTCAGCGGCGTGTAGAGGACCGACAGGTGGAGCCCGAACGAGGCGAGGACGGTCGCCGCCAGCCAGCGGTTCGTGAGCGGCGGCGTTCCCCGCGCCCAGCGGACCACGTAGAGCTTGGCGAACTCGAAGACGACGAAGCCGGTGAACACCATCGACATGACGTACGGTGTCACCGCCGGCGCGCCGTCCAGCGCGAGGAACATCACGCCGAGGAGGACGACCGTGGCGGTCAGCCCGACGCCGCCCATGAGCGTCGCCATCGCCCGGTCGATGATGCCACCCGCCGACTCGCGGGGCTCCCGGCGCATGACGTCGTCGGACGCCGAGTCGACGCCCAGCGCGAGCGCCGGGAGGCCGTCGGTCAGCAGGTTGATCCAGAGCAGCTGGACGGCGGGGAGGACGAGGTAGCCGAACAGCGAGGCGACGAACACGAGCAGTACCTCCGCGAGGTTGGCAGACAGGAGGTAGGCGACGAACTTCCAGAGGTTGTCGAAGATGGTCCGTCCGCGCCGGATGGCGTTCTCGATCGTCGCGTAGTTGTCGTCGAGGAGGACGATGTCGCTGGCCTGCTTGGCGACGTCCGTCCCGCGGACGCCCATGGCGATGCCGACGTCGGCGTTCTTGAGCGCCGGCGCGTCGTTGACGCCGTCGCCGGTCATCGCCACCGTCCGACCGCCATCCTGGAGCGCGCGCAGGATGCGGACCTTGTGGCTCGGCGTCGTCCGGGCGTAGATGTCCACGTCCTCGACGCGCTCGCGCAGTTCGGCGTCGTCCATCGCGTCGAGATCCGTCCCGGTCAGGACGTCGGACTCGATGCCGACCTCGCGGCCGATGGCCCGCGCGGTCCGGCGGTCGTCGCCGGTGATCATCTTCACGGCGATGCCAGCGGCGTGGGTCTCGGCGATGGCGTCCGCGACCTCCGGTCGCGCCGGGTCGATGAGCCCCTGGAGGCCGACGAACACCAGGTCCTCCTCCGGGTCGCCGCCCTCCTCGGTCGGCTTGTAGGCGAACCCGAGGACGCGCAGCGCGTCGTCGGCGAACGAGTCGACGCGCTCGCGGACCCGCTCTCGGGTTCCGTCGGTCAGGTCCTCGACGCCGTCGGCCGTCAGGACGCGCGTCGAGCGGTCCAGGATCACCTCCGGGGCACCCTTCACGCGGACGCGGTCGGCGTGGACGGTCGCCATCCGCTTGCGGTCCGAGGAGAAGGGCACCTCGTCCTCGCGGGGGTTTTCGCCCCGGAGCGCGGCGATGTCGATACCCGCCTCGGCGGCAGCCTCGTACAGGGCCCGCTCGGTCGGTTCGCCGCGCTCCTCGTCGGCGTCGTTACAGAGCGCCCCGACGCGGAGTAGCGTCCCGACGCGGTCGTCGTCCGGATCGAACCCCTCGTCGATCACCTCGTCGTGGACCCAGAGGCGGGCGACGTGCATCCGCCCCTCGGTGAGCGTCCCGGTCTTGTCCGTACAGACGACGTCCACCGCGCCGAGCGACTCGACGGCCGGCAGGGTCCGGACGAGCGCGTTCTCGTCGGCCATCCGCTGGACGCCCAGCGCCAGCGTCAGCGTGACGACCGCGGGCAGCCCCTCGGGGATGGCGGCGACGGCCAGCGAGATGGCCGTCAGCGCCGCGGAGAGGAGTTCGGTACCCCGGAACAGCAGGAAGGCGACCACGAACGTGGAGAGGACGACGACGCCGACGCCGATCCGCCGGCCGAGGCGGTCCAGGTCGCGCTGGAGGGGCGTCAGGCGGGTCTCGGCCGCCGAGAGCTCCGCCGCGATGGTCCCCATCTCCGTGTCCATGCCCGTCCCGACGACGACCGCCTCACCCCGGCCCCGGGTGACGGCCGTCCCCCGGTAGACCATGTTGGTGCGCTCGGCCAGCGGCGTCCCGCTCTCGACCGTCCCCGTCGACTTCTCGACGGGAGCGCTCTCACCCGTCAGGGACGCCTCGTCGACCTGGAGGCTCGACGACTCGACGACCCGGGCGTCGGCCGGGACCGCGTCACCCCCTTCGAGCACCAGGACGTCCCCGGGGACGACCGCCGTGATGTCGATCTCCCGGCGCTCCCCGTCGCGATAGACGACGACGCTCGGGGCGGCCAGTTCCCGGAGCGCCTCGAGGCTCCGTTCGGCGCGGTACTCCTGTACGAACCCGAAGACCCCGTTGGCGAGCAGGATGACCGTGATGAGGACCGCGTCGACGAGGTGCCCGACGGCCACGGACAGCACCGCGGCACCCACGAGGACGAGCACCAGCCCGCTTGCGAACTGCGAGACGAGCACCTCGACGGCGCCCCGTCCCTCCTCGCTGGTGATCTCGTTGGCACCGACGTCCTCGAGCCGCCGTTCCGCCTCCTCGGTCGAGAGTCCCTCGGCGTGGCTGTCCAGCGCCGCGAACGCCTCGTCGTCCGGTCGGTCGTGCCAGCTCATCTCGTGCTCACCCCGGGAGGACGAGGTTCAGCAGCGCGACGACGATGCCGGCCAGCCCCATGCGAGCGCCGGCCACGATCCAGTTCTGCTCGGAGATCCCGGCCAGGTAGGCACCGAAGGCGAAGAGGATCGAGACGGCGACGCCGACCGAGGCCAGCGTCGCCCCGCGCATGCTCAGGACGGATCCCTCGAGGAGGAACGGGAGCATCGGCAGCACGATGCCGATGATCGGCCCGACGCCGCTCATCAGCGCGTTCACCTGCCGGGCACCGGCCTTCTGGCGCTGGACCCGCGTCTCCCCGAGGTCGGTTAGCATCGCGGCCTCGATGCGCTCGAGTTCGGCCCGCTTTTCCGCGCGTTCGATCTCCCAGACGCTCCAGACGCCGGACGTGCCCAGCCCGATCGCGGCCCCGATACCGATCTGGAACACGGTCAGCCCGTCGGGGACCCCGGAGAGGTACGAGCCGACGGCGACGCCGACGCCCGTGAGCGCGCCGTCGAAGCCGTTCGAGATGAAGTAGCGCCGCGAGATCGAGCGGACGTCGTCGCGTTCCAGGGCGCTCCGGAGTCGTTCCAGTCGAGAGGGCATGTACGTTCGGCCCTCAGTCCTGTGGGGTCTCGCTCTCCTCGACGACGACCTCCCCACAGACCACCTCGTCGATGGAGTGGACCGTCCCGCCGAGGTCCTCGACGGTGTCGTGGACGGCCTCGACCGGGACGGAGTCACCCTCGACCGTCAGCTTCACGTTCTGGACCTCCCGGTCGGTCTCCAGCAGGACGGCGTTGACACCGGAGACGCCCTCGCAGTCGGCGACGGATCCGGCGACGGTGACGACGTCCGGGTCGTGCGGTTTCAACACGTCCAGCACGAGCCGCCTCACGTGGACCATCTGTAGACGAGCACCCGATCGATCGGCTTAGTTGTTCGGGGGCGTCTCGCCCCCGGGCTCGTTCGTCGGGAGCCGACGGGTGGCGGACTACTCGGCGTCGACGTGGAGGGAGTCGAGGACGAACTCGTCGATGGATCGGCGGGCCTGCTCGGGCGCGTCGTCCTGACCCAGCGAGAGCTTCCGGCCACGGGCCGCGTGGATGATGTCGGTGATGAGCTGACCCATCCGCGCGGCGTCCACCTCCCGGAAGACACCCCTCTCGATGCCGTCCTCGACGACCTCGGTGATGCTCCCGCGGATCCGCTCGTAGTGCTCGTTGAAGATCGCCCGGTGTTCCGCGTCGTTCTGGGCGTGGGTGAACAGCTCGTGGTACACCTTCATCCGGTCCCAGTGGCCGAAGTCGTCGAACTCCGGCCCGAGCAGGCACTGGTCGATCCGCGCGTCGAGCTCCTCGCGAGGCGGGGCGCCCTCGTCCACCTCGACGCTCCCCTCGTACTGGTCGATGATGTACTCCAGGAAGTGGGACATGAGGTCGTGTTTCCCGTCGTAGTGGTAGTGGATGACCTGGCGGGTCATCTCCATCTCCTCGCCGATGTCGCGCATCCGGAGACCGGTGTAGCCGTGTTTGCTGAGAGCTCGGAAGGTCGCCTCCATGATGGCCTCGCGGGTGTCGTTCTCCACCGACCCCTGCCCGGGCTTACTCATACACCGGGTAGTCCGCAGGCGGATATATATCGCTTGTTCCACCGGGTTCTCCACATATTTACCGACCGGTAAGCAACCTCCGTACACTCCCCCCACACCGCGGATGTTACTGCGACTCTTTTCGCCACTCACCCGCCTCTCGCGCCTGATTTACCGCACGGTAAATTATTTGGTGTCGCGGGCCGGAACGTCGAGCGGGCATGCCAGAGAAACTCATTCGGAACGGGACGGTGGTCTCGCTCGACCCCGAGATCGGGGCGCTGGAGGGTGCCGACGTCCTGATCGACGACGGGGAGATCGTCGAGATCGGATCCGGGTTGACGACGTCGGAGTCCGACGCGGAGGTCATCGACGCCACCGATCACATCGTGCTGCCGGGGTTCGTCGACTCCCACATCCACCTCGCACAGACCCAGGTCAGGGGTATCGCCGGGGACTGGTCGCTCATGGGCGAGTACTTCGAGCACATGCTCGGCAACATCACCGGGCTCTACCGGCCCGAAGACACGTACCTCGGCGGCCTCTTCGGTGCCTTCGAGAAGCTCTACACGGGAACGACCACGGCCCTGGACTGGTCGTATCCCAACACGCTCGAACACGGCGAGCGGGCCGTCGACGCGCTTCGGGATGCCGGACTGCGCGCGGTGTACACCTACGGCCCCCCGGGCGACGACGCGGCGAAGTGGTGGTACGAGAGCGACGTCGGCCTCCCCGAGGGGAACATCCGCGAGCTCTACGACGGGAGGATCCACGACGACGACCTGCTCAGCCTGGCGCTCGGGCTCCGGGGGCCGGACTTCTGCGTCGACGAGACCGCCCGTGGTGACCTGGAGCTGGCGCGAGAGCTCGACGCGCTCGCCACCATCCACATGGGCGCGGCACAGTGGACTTCCTCGGAGTACAACCCCGACTACCAGGGGTTCGGCGTCATGTCCGACATGCTCGGGCCGGACGTGAACGTCGCCCACGCGAACCACTTCACGCAGGAGGACATCCAGCACGCCGTCGACGCGGGCGTCTCGTTCTCGTCGACGCCCGAGGTGGAGATGCAGATGGGCCACGGCATCCCCGTGACCGGGAAGGTGGTGGAGGCGGGCGGACGCCCGGCCTGGGGCGTCGACGTCTGCTCGAACATCAGCGGCGACATGGGGAGCCAGATGCGGATCGGGCTCCAGGTCCACCGGATGCTCGAGAACCAGAAGCTGCTGGAGCAGGGCGAGGAGGTCACGGAGGTGGGACTCACCGCCCGCGACACCCTCGAGATGGCGACCATCGAGGGGGCGAAGGCGCTCGGGCTAGAGGACGAGATCGGGACGCTCACCCCCGGCAAGCGCGCCGACGTGATCCTGCTCGACGCGAGCGACTTCCTGACCGCGCCGAGCCACTCGCCGATCCAGACCGCCGTGTTCGAGGCGAACCCCCACCACATCGACACCGTCATTGTCGACGGCGAGGTGGTCAAGCGCGACGGCGAACTGCTGAACCCGAAGGTCGGGGAGGAGTTCGACCGGTTCGTCGAGTCGGGTCGGCGGCTCGTCGAGGAGGCCGGCCTCGACCTGTAGGTCGGAGCGATCCGCCGGACGATCGGTGTCCGGTCGTAGCGAGCGAACGACGACGGGCGGAAACGGTAGATCACGATGCGAATAGGACAATACAGCGTGGACGGCACGGAGGCACCGTGGGTAGGCGTACGGCTCGACGAGGGGAGGGTCGTGAACCTCCCGGAGGCGGGGGTGCAGGCCGGTGTCGGCATCCCGAACACGACCACCGAACTGCTCGCCAGCTGGGAGTGGCAGGAGAAGGCGGAACTGGCCGTCGAGTACGCAGAGGAGACGGGAACGGGACTGTACGACACGGGCGAGGTCGAACGGCACGCGCCGGTCACGGCCCCCGAGAAGGTCGTCTGCGTGGGGCTGAACTACGTCGACCACGCCGAGGAGGGCGGCAACCCGATCCCCGAGACGCCGGTGCTGTTCTCGAAGTTCCCGACGACGATCACGGGTCCCGAGAGCACCGTCTCGTGGGACCCCGACCTCACCGAGAAGGTCGACTACGAGGCCGAACTGGTGGTCGTGATCGGCGAGGAGGCCCGGCGCGTCGACCAGGACGAGGCGTTCGACCACGTCGCGGGCTACCTCGTCGGCAACGACGTCTCGGCCCGGGACCTCCAGCACGGGGACGGTCAGTGGGTCAGGGGCAAGAGCCTCGACTCGTTCGCCCCCATCGGGCCGGAGCTGGTTACCGCGGACGAGGCCCCCGACCCGCACGACCGGGACATCTGGGCGGAGGTCAACGGCGAGCGGGTCCAGGACTCCTCGACCTCGAACTTCATCTTCGGGGTCGACGAGATCGTCTCCTTCTGCAGTAAGGCGTTTACCCTGAAGCCGGGCGACCTGATCTTCACTGGCACGCCGCCCGGCGTCGGCGTCTACCGCGAGCCGCCCGTCCTCCTCGGCGACGGTGACGAGGTCACCATCGGCATCGAGGGGCTGGGCGAACTGACGAACACCTGTGCGTTCGACTGACCGGGGACGTGTAGATCACCCCGTCTTCGAGCGGGGAAGACCGCCTGTATATGTCGAAACCGGCACGCGAGGAACGGGGCGGCCATTCGGCAGGGGAGTACTGGGAGAGAGGGGGATACCGTAGCGAGCTCACTCGGCGACGATGTCGACGCCGGTGATCTCGAAGCGTGCTCCACCGGACTCGCTCTCGGTGACGTCGACGTTCCAGTCGTGGGCGTCGACGACCTGTCGAACGATCACGAGGCCGAAGCCGGTCCCGTCCTCACTGGTCGAATAGCCGTCCTCGAAGACTCGGCTCCGCTCCTCCGCCGGAATACCCGGTCCGTCGTCCTCGACGTAGATCCCGGGGTCGTCCTCGAGCGTCCCGACGCGCACGGTAACGTCCTCACCCCCGTGTTCGATCGCGTTCCGGAACAGGTTCTCGAACAGCTGCTGGAGTCGGCTTCCGTCGGCCCGAACCGTGGGATCCATCCTGATCTCGAGTGTGGCTCCCTCGGTGGCGACGAACGACCAGCACTCCTCGATCACCTCCGAGAGGGGGACCGGTCCCGTGTCGGAGATCTCCTGTCCCTCCCGGGCGAGCACCAGGAGATCGTCGATCAGCGCCTCCATCCGATCCAGCGCGTTCAGACTCCGGTCGAAATCCTCGGGATCACCGGTCTCCTCGGCCATCTCGAGGAAGCCCCGGGCGACGTTGAGCGGGTTCCGCAGGTCGTGCGAGACCACACCGGCGAACTCCTCGAGTCGATCGCGCTGTTCCCGGATCCGTTCGGTTGCCCGTTTCTGGAACAGTTCGTAACTCACCCACTCGGCCATCAGTTCGACGAACGTCTCCTCCGTCTCGGAGAAGGGGCGCTCGCGTGGCTCGGAATCGGCAAAGCAGAACGTTCCGTAGAGATCGCCGTCCACGACGACTTTCGCGCCGATGTACGACTCCAGCCCGAACGTCTCGTACGCCGTATCGTCCTCCCACCCCTCGATGGCGGCGTGCTGGACGGTGAGGGTGTCCTCCTGCTGGATGGTTTTCCGACAGTAGGCCTTCGAGAGCGGACAGGACTCACCGGCCTGGAGGAGATGGTGATCGCCGTCCGCTTCGACGATACGCTGTGTGCCGTCGGAGATCTCGGTGAGAAACCCGGCCTCGACGTCGAGATAGGCCCGTCCGAGCCGGAGCAGGTCGCCGAGCTTCTCCTCGAAGGGTCGCTCGTGATCGGCGGTGATACGGTACATCCGTCGCAGGACATCCACCTCGGACAGCCCGACCTCACCGCTCGTGTGATCTGTTTCCCGAGATGGCATACACGATGTAGGCCGGGCGTTCTGATAAGGCTTCGTAGCGAATAGGACACCACAGCGACACTGTCTCGCGATTTCGATGAGAGGATCCCCTCCCGTCGAAGTGGCCTGTACAGGGATCCAGAGGAGTAGCGAACGCGAACGATCCCCACGCGGTGTACGTGCTCCGTATCCCGAACGGGGTCCCGACGCTCACAGCACGGTGCGCGTTCGAACAGGCGTCTCGTCTCGATCTCAGTAAGAGGATCTCGTGTCTCGCCCGTCGAACCCGTACACCTCGCGGGGGTTCTCCCAGACAACCTTTCGGATGGCGTCGGGCTCGATGCCGTAGCGGTAGAGTTCGAAGACGGCCCGCTTGACCGCGTAGGGGTCAGTGCGGAGGACGTTCGCACAGTCCGTGTCGATCATGACCCGCTCGGGCCCGTACTCGTCGATGACGTCGGCGACGTCCGCGGCGTCGACCCCGATCAGCCACGAGTGACCGATCGTGTAGCTCAGGTAGCAGCCCGTCTCCCTCATCAGATACTCCGTGTTGTTCCCGTCGGCGTGGGAGGCGACGATCCGGCGCTCGTCGAGCCCGGCGTCGCGGGCCGTCTCGATATCGAGTTTTACCGCCTCCAGTTCGGGGTTCTCCCCGGTGAGGACGGGCTCCGTGTCGAGCGCCGTGTTCTTCTCGTAGCCGGGGGTCCCCAGTTCGGGGCGGTAGCTCCGGCCCTCGTCAGCCGACGTGTTCGGCGTGTGCAGGAGGACCGGCAGGTCGTGGGCGTCCGCGAGTTCCATCTGCGCCCGGACGATCGCTCGCTGTTCGTCCAGACCCCACGCCTCGACGTGCTGGGACGGGGTGACGCCGGTCTCGCCGACCGCGACCACCTCGTCCAGTTCGCAGTAGGCGTCCATCGACGCCAGGAGTTCGTCGGGATCCTCGATTCGGACGCCCGTGTGGACGCCG
Organism: Salinirubellus litoreus; assembly: GCF_037335815.1. Taxonomy (NCBI): domain Archaea; kingdom Methanobacteriati; phylum Methanobacteriota; class Halobacteria; order Halobacteriales; family Natronomonadaceae; genus Salinirubellus; species Salinirubellus litoreus. The sequence continues at coordinate 4,377,557 of NZ_CP147841.1, forward strand.
AGGCCGAGTCGGGCGCGGAAGAAGTGATCGCGCTCGATGGCCGCCCGCCGGTTGATCACGTCGTCCCAGAGGTACCGGACGTCCTCGGCCCGGACCGGTTTGTACGGCGTCCAGTGGTACCCCGAGGCGACCATGACCATCCACTCACAGCCGGCGAGGGCGTACCGCTCCCGGTCGTTCCAGGAGAGGGTGTGGGCGTGGTTGTGGCCGTCGATCCACGGGAGGTTGAGCAGCTCCGTCGGGAGCGGCGGTTCCTCGTCCAGATACGCCGCGTCGGTCGGCCGTTTCGTGGGTGGTGTCGGGGGCATGATTCGGGGAGGTGTGGCACCCGTTCCGGAGGGCCGTCGGGATCTCTGCTCCGACTTTCGAGCGACCGCCACTTAGCGTTTTACAGTTTGGTAAACGTTTATTGTGTGCCACGGTGTCCCGCGGCACATGGCGCTACTGATCGGGACGGACACCGGCCTGTACCGGGTGAGCGGTCTCCCGTTCGAGGAGGGGGACGCCGAGCGGGTCCTGGACTGCGGGATGGTGACGGCCGTCGAGACGTTCGAGGGCCACGACGGGGTCTTCGTCGCGTCCACGGATGGAGCGTTCCGTTCGACCGACGAGGGACACACGTGGGAGGACCTGGGTGTCCCCCTCGGCGACCGCTTCTGGCACGCCGGGGAGAGCGAGGTGTGGTCGATCCTCGGGACCGCCGACGGCGTGCTGTACGCGGGGACGAACGACCCCTACGTCTACCGGTCGGTCGACGACGGGGAGACGTGGGCCGAGATGAAGGGGTTCCGCGACCTCCCCTCGCGGGGCCACTGGGAGTCGCCCATCGACCCGCACTACGCGCGTCTGCGGGCGCTGGAGCAGGTCCCCGGTCGCCCGGAGCGGCTGATCGTGGGCGTGGAGGCCGGCGGCATCCACCTCAGCGAGGACGGCGGGCGGACGTGGCTCGACCGACGGGACACCATCGTCGACGACATCCACCAGGTCCTCCCGATCTCCGCGGACGTCTGGCTCGCGACGACGGGCTACCTCGATCACGACCTGGAGAACCTCGGTCTCGGCCACGCGGTGGGCGAGGGCGGGCTCTATCGGACCACGGACGCCGGTGACTCGTGGACCCGCATCGACCGGGGGAACGAGTTCTCGTACGTCCGGCGCGTGTTCGTCCACGACGGCACCGTGTTCTTCTGCGGGGGTCAGGAGGCCCCGCCGGCGTGGGTGAACGACGAGCACGAGTCGGCGCTGTTCGAGTCGACCAACTTCGGGCGGGACTGGGAGCGCGTGTCGTATCCGGGCGAGCCACACGAGGTCATCGAGACGTGGACCCTCCACGACGGCGACATCGTCTGCGGATCGGGGCTGTTCGACGTGCCCGACGCGCGCGAGGACGTCGAGGGGCGGATCATGCGCCGGGACCCCGACGGCACCTACGACACCGTCGGTCGTCTGGAGTCGAACGTCAGCCGCATGGAGGCGATCTGACCGCCATGTCGAACGACGCTCCATCGAGGCTCGGGCGACTCCTGTTCGGCGGCGTCCTCGCCTACATGGCGCTCGACGGGTTCAGGAACAACGAGAAGCGGGTCGAGATCGCCGAGGGGAGCGGTGTGCCCGTCCCCGAGGTCCTCGTCCCGTTCGTCACGGGGATGCTCCTCGTGGCGAACCTGGGGATCGTCCTCTGGAAGTACCCGCGGGCCTCCGCCGGTGCTCTCGTCGTGTTCTTCCTCGGGACGACGCCGTTCATCCACAACTTCTGGACGATGGAGGGGAAGGAGCGGCAGGAGAACAAGATCAACTTCCTGAAAAACTGCGCGCTGCTCGGCTGTAGCGTGATACTGCTGGACGCGGCGGACCGCGAGGACTGATACGGACGGTCGTATCGACGACCCGGGGAGCGGCCGGGAGGGGAACACGAGCGTCCGCCAAATCACCGAAATATAGACGTAGAGTCCCTCATACCCCCGTTTAGGAACAGGCTTAATACGAGCCAGTCCTGTCGGGACGCCATGGAATCGGACCCGGATTCGGAGTTCGGAGGGGAGGACGTCGTGACGGCGATGCGCCGGGTGAACCGGCGGGAGGACTTCAGCGCCCGCCGTCCCAGCCAGTACACGAACTGGATCGACGAACAGCTCTCGTGGAAGGAGACCTGCTACGTGGGGAGCTGGTCGACGTTCGCCAACCTCAAGCTCGAGGGGCCGGACGCGATCGACCTCCTGGCCGACCTGAGCATCAACTCGTTCGCGGACTACCCCGTCGGCGGGGGCAAACACCTCGTCCAGTGTGACGAGGACGCGAACGTCGTCGCCGAGGGAGTCCTGGTCCGCGAGGGCGAGGAGGAGTTCGTCGTCCACGGCGTGCCCTGTTACTGGACCGCCTACAACCTCGCTATCGGCGACTACGACGCGACCTGCGAGTTCCGCGATACGTTCAACTACGGTATCCAGGGCCCGAACTCGCTGCACGTGCTCGACGCGCTCGCGGACCACTCGCTCCGCGACGTCGGGTTCATGCGCTCGGGGCCGATCGAGATCGCCGGCGTCGACGTGACGGCCGTCAGGTTCGGAATGTCCGGGGAAGTCGGGTTCGAGCTCCACGGCCCCGGCGAGCACGGCGAGGAAGTGTGGGACGCCATCCTGGAGGCCGGCGAGGAGTACGGTATCCGGCGGCTGAGTTCGGGGACCTCCTCGATCAACCAGCTCGAGGCCGGGATCCCCTCGCGGGTCCGGGACTTCGTCTCCGCTATCTTCGGCGAGGGGATGGCCGACTACCGGGCGTTCCTCCGCGAGCACCAGACGCGGGATCTCATCACACACGCCGTCGAGGGGAGCTTCGACGCCGACGACATCAGCGCCTGGTACCGGACGCCGGTCGAGCTGGGGTGGGACCGGTACACGAAGTTCGACCACGACTTCGTCGGCCGGGAGGCGCTCGAATCCGAGGCCGACGACCCACAGCGCGTGCTGGCCACGCTGGAGTGGAACGAGGAGGACGTGATCGACGTGTACGCGTCCCTGTTCCGGGAGGGGGAGACGTTCAAGTACATGGAGATGCCCCACCAGCAGAAGCGGGCGATGATCGCCGATAGAGTACTGAAAGACGGCGAGGACGTCGGCGTCGCGACGATGCGCGGGTACAGCTACTACTTCCGGGAGATGCTCTCGCTGTGTACGATCGACGTCGAGCACAGCGACGTCGGGACGGAGGTCACCGTCCTGTGGGGGGAGGGGAGGAACCCGGAGAGCCCGACGGTCGAGGATCACGTCCGGAAGGAGGTCCGGGCGACGGTCGCCAACACGCCGTACAAGGAGGACCGGCGGCGGGCGGACCTCAACCAGTAGCGGAACAGCGGCTACGGGGGCGGCCCACGCGACCCCGACTCGAGTCCTCCGTTCCGACGCGGCTCACCAGTCGGTCCAGGGCTCGACGGCGTACTCCGCGAGGGCGTCCCGGTCGAGCGTGATCCCGAGGCCCGGGCGATCGGGTATCGGCACCTCGCCGTCGACCAGTTCGAACGACTCCTCGACGAGCTCCCACCGGAGCGGGGAGTCCTCGACGCAGTACTCCAGCAGCGGCGCGTTCTCGTTCGCCGCGATCACGTGGAGGTTCGCGGCGATGATGACGTCGGTCGAGTATCCGTGCGGATAGATCGGGATCCCCGCGTTCTTCGCCAGGGTGGCGACCTTGTCCATCTGGGTGATCCCCCCGGCGATGGCGACGTCGGGCTGGACGCCGTCGGGATCGCCACGGTCGATGAACGAGTCGAACCCGTACTGTGTGTACTCCCGCTCGCCGCCGACGATCCGCGTTCGGGACGCGTCGCTGATCCGCGCGTAAGCGTCGAGATTGTCGGCGTAGACGGGCTCCTCGACCCAGTAGAGGTCGAAGGCCTCGTCGAGCGCCGTCGTCTCCTTGACCGCGCGCTTGACGTCGTTCCCCCAGGCCATCCCGATGTCGACCATCAGATCGACGTCCTCGCCGAGCGTCTCGCGGGCCGCACGCAGCAGCGCCCGATCCGTCTCGTGGTCCTCCGTGATCGCCCCCCAGCCGTACTTGATCGCCGTGAACCCCTTCTCCAGGGCGTCCTCGGCCTCCCGGCGCATGTGGTCGGTGTCCTCGGGGTCCTCGGGGAACAGCGTGCTCGCGTAGGCCCGGACCGAGTCGTGGTGCTTGCCGCCGAGCAGCCGGTGGACGGGCTGGCCGGTCGCCTTGCCCTTGATGTCCCACAGCGCCGTGTCGACTCCGCTGATAGCGGCGATCGCGGCACCGCGACGGCCGTAGGCGTAGGTCCGGTCGTACAGCTCGTTCCAGATCGCCTCGACGTCGAACGGGTCACGGCCGACGAGGACGCGCCGGAGGCCGCTCGCGTTCGAACTCGACATGCCCGCCTCGACGATCGCCTTCGCGACGACCGGCGGCGCGCCGGCGATCTCGCCGACGCCGATGAGCCCCTCGTCGGTCTCGACCTCGACGATCGCGGCGTCCTGGGAGCCGTCGGCGACGTCCTCGATCTCGGGGAGCGATACGACGTGTACGGTGACGTCCGTGATCTCCATGCCTCCCGATGCGGCACCGGCGGCTTAGTTCCGACCCTCCGAGAGTAGAGAGACGGTCCCTCGCCGACGGGTCACCGGACCCTGCTGACGCCGGGACGCACGGTCTGCCAACCGACTCGGACCCCGCGTGAGTGTGTCGTGCGGACGGCGTGACCTCGGAACCACGGCGGCGGATCTCCCGTGAGTCGCCCGGCGGATCGGGCGGGCGTACCGCGCGTACACTCGGGGAGCGGGTTCACCCCGTGGCGCGTCTCAGGCGTCCACACAGTCGAGTATCTCCCGAATCAGCGTGTTGAACTCCTCGAAGTGGACGGTGGGGGTGTGACCCAGCCGGACGATAACCGTGTCCATCGAGGGGACGATCATCGTCAGCTGTCCCCTGTACCCCCGTGCGCTGTAGGCGTCCTCGGGGACCTCCGGGAGCTCGTGGTCCCGGTTCAGCCAGAACTGCCCGCCGTACCCACCCTCCGAATCCGCCGGGGCGGGGGTCGTGACGAAGTCGATCCAGTCCTCGGGGAGGATCCGCTCGCCGAGCCACTCGCCCTCCCACAGGTGGAGGAGTCCGAACCGGGCCCAGTCGCGGGCCGTTCCGTAGTTGAACCCGGACATGACGAAGTTCCCGTTGCGGTCGGGTTCGTGGACCATGTCCCGGACGCCGATCCGGTCGTAGAGGGCGCGCTGTGGGAACTCGAGGTACGAGCGCCCGGTCGACTCGACCGTCTCGCGGATGATCCGTCCGAGGCTCAGCGGATCGCAGTTCCGGTATCGCCAGACAGTGTTCGGCTCGTGTTCGAGCGGCCGGCTCGAAGCGAAGTCGAACACGTCGATCGAGTCGAAGTACGGTCGGTGGTGGTGGTCCTCCGGCATGAAGTGGGGGACCTCGGCCTCGTCCCTGGAACGTCGGAACTCCAGCCCGCTACTCATACGGAGGAGGTCGGCGATCCTGATCTCGCGGCGGTCGTCGCCCTCCCACTCCTCGATCGGCGCGGGATCGTCGACGTCGAACTGCCCCTCCTCGACGAGGACGCCGATCAGCGCCGAAGTGACGCTCTTGCCCATCGACCAGCTCACGTGTCGGGTCCGCTCGTTGAACCCGGAGGCGTATCGCTCACCGACGACCTTCCCGTCCCTGAGGACGACGAGGGCGCGGGTCCCCGGCGGCATCGCGTGCGAGGGTGGGTCGCTCGTGGCCCGGTCGAGGACGGTCGAGAGCCGATCCGTGTCGACCGAGTCGGGGTCGTGGGCCACGGCACCGACGTCGCCCATCGGCCACTCCTGCTCGTGTGGCTCCTCCAGGTCCGGGGAGACGGCGGTCGGCTCGAACGAGACCCCGGAACCGTCCTCGGGGAGGAGCGTACACCCCTGCGATGGGTGGTAGACGGCCGTTCGCTCGTTCCCCCGGTCGTCGGCAAGGGTGACGGTCCGATCGTCGAAGTCGACGTCCACGGAGGTCGCGTCCCAGTCGTGGTAGTGATCGATCGTTCGCAGGTCGTGCTGGACGAACCCGTAGGGATTTCGGCCGACCACGAACACGCCCGAGCAGAGCTGTTTCGTGTGCTCCGCGAGGCTGTTTGCGGCCTGAACGGATCGATCACCGGAACCGATGGGCATGCGTGTTGGCCCCACTACACGCACCTAAGTATTCTGCTCGATCTGTCGGCTCGACGTAGCCCCGACGCGACGGGTTACCAGGGGACGGGACGGCCAGTGTTCCGTCGAGAGAGCCCACCGGAGAACGGTCCACTGGTCTGGGGCCGGACCGCCCGAGACACGACGCAGGAGACGGTCCCCGGTGTGGTGGTGGCGAACGAGACGCTACCCGTCGGAGGCGAGCCAGCCCACGATGCCGGCGGTCGAGAGAAAGCAGACGAACAGCATCGCGTACGCGACGTCGTAGGAGGTCTGCTCGGCGACGAACCCGGCGACCGCCGAGCCCAGACTCTCGGTCGCGATGAAGACGGTGGTGATCGCCCCCCAGTCCCCCCCTCGGCTATCGTCGGGGAGGGTCCCCATGCCGTGGGCGGTCACGACCGGCCAGAACGCGGCCAGTCCGGCTCCGAACACGAGGAGCCCGCCCCCGACGAGCACCGTGTTCGACGCCAGGAGGAGCGCCCCGATGCCGATCGAGCAGGCGACGGTCGCGATCGCGGCCGATCTGAGGTGGCCGATCCGATCGCCCAGCAGTCCAGCGAGGGGCTGGGTCGCCGCACCGACGAGGAAGACACCCGAGAAGGCGATGCTCGCCGTCGACGCGGGCAACCCCTTGCTGACCTGGAGGTACGTCGGCAGGAAGGTAGTCGCCCCGTTCCAGGCGAACCCGTAGACCGAGAGGGCGACGACGAGCCACCTGAGTTCGTCGACGGCGGTCAGGCGGCGGCCGGTATCGCGGATTCCGAGCGGGACCCGTCGGAGCTCGTACGGCTGACGGTTCCAGACGTGCACGAGTCCGGTGATCGTGAGGAGACCGACCGCGATGGGGACGAACGCGGCCCGCCAGTCGGCGAGCGCGAGGATCACCACGGCGACCCCGCCGGCGAACGTGCCGCCCACGGTGAACGCGGCGTTGCGGATGCCGAGCGCCTGACCGCGTCGGTCGACGAAGAGGTTCGACAGCTGCGTTATGGCGGCCGGCTGGAACAGCCCCCGACCGATGCCCAGAACCGCGACGCCGATCAGGAGCACGGCGTACGTGAACGCGGTCGAGAGCACGACCAGCCCCACGATCGCGATGAACGATCCGGCGACGAGGATCGTCTTCTGGGAGAGGCGATCGGCCAGTCGGCCGCCCGGGTAGTTGTGAAGGGCCACGGCCAGCCACCAGACGGTCATCACCGCGCCGGCCTGTGACGGGGTGATACCGAGATCACCGGTGATGGTCGGCAGGAGCGGCGGGAGGATCAGTGCACCGATCGAGATGAGCAGTTCACCGCTCGTCAGCACGAGGAGGATGCGACCCGAGTAGCCACTGAAGAGGGCCTCGCTCCGGCCACCGGTTCGCCCGCTCACGACACCCCGAACCCGAGGGTCTCGCTTAGGTGCATCGCTATCGGTCCGAGTGGGCCGCGGTGAACGCCTTCGGGATCACCGCGACCAGCTCTTGGACGAGCCATCGGAGCGCGACCTGCGCCGGCGTCTTCCCGTACCGGTCGCCGATCGTCCGGAGCGGTTCGTCCTCGAGAACTCGGCCCCCGGCGAACGGGTTGTGGGCGGTCGGCGCGACCCCCCGACCACGGATCGGTTCGCGAACTCCCGATGGTCGAGAGTCCAGGAGGTGTCCGCGGGAGTCCCGCTCGGACGAACCCATCGGCTACCGGTTCAGAGCGACCACCGTTCCAGTATCCGCCGATCGGCCTCCGAGCGCTGCCAGATGAGCGTCACCCTGACCCCTTCGCCCGCGCGGACGGTACCGGAGTCGCCGTCGGTGAGCATCGCCGCCGTCCACTGCACGCGCCGGGGCTGTCCGTCGATAGCCACGGTGAGTCGATCGGTCCGGACCGGTTCGCCGCCGGCGTGCGAGACGCGGACGTGACTCTCGTTGACCCGCGTGAGCGTCCAGTCGGTCTCGGGCGGGCCGGTCGACTCCTGCGGGGCCGAGGTGACGCCGAGCCCGATGAGCGCGAGCGCGCCGACGATCGCGAGGACCAGCACGATCCCGAACAGGTCCAGCAGTCGATCCCCGTCGAGGCCGATCATGGCGGCTCGGTCCGGATCCCATCCCTGACGAGCGACCGATCGGTCGTTCCGAAGCTCCCGCGGCCGGTCGCGTTCGACCGACCGTACGGGGAGGACCGTGCGCTGCTCTTCGAGGGGGCGCTCCGTTCGGCCCGGGGCGCTGGCGAGGCCATACGGCACGATATTGAACGCCGGCCCGTCTTGAAACGCGGGGGCGAGGCCGATCCCGGAAAGGGTCGTCGTACCGGGGAGCCCCGATCTCGCTGACGCTCGCAGCGCGGGCGGACCTGCTCGACGTGCTGCCGTTCCTCGGCCGCGCGGGTGTGGAGCGGTGCTACCGGGACCACCTGGCCAGGGCGGAGAATCAGTTCGAACTGTACACGCTCCTCTCGTTCCTCTACGTGCCGGTCGTCGAACGGATGTCGGCGAACGATCGAACGTCGCTGGCGTGAACGGTGGGAGCGCCACTCGTGATCGAGGATCACGACTCCCCTGATCGCCTCTTCGAGGTGGCCGTCGAAGGAGGCTGATGCCCAGCCCGAAGAGTCCGTCCCGAGTGTGTGCACTAATCGTGTCGACGTTGGCATCGATAGCGGCAGGCGGCGAACGCTCGAATAAGACACTAATATATGGGTTTTGAGCTTCGAAAAGACATTCGAGAGACACGGCCCCCGGTGTTTCACCAGCCTTCGGGGTGACGTCCCCGGCCACTACTTCTGTGTGGCAGAATATATAATATCAGAATTCAGTAACCAAAATATTAAGTCACCGGTCCCGCCAAGAGACGTGTGTTGACAGTTCGATAGATCGATGTAAAATCCATGGTACGTGAAACAAACACGCCACGAGCACAGATCTCGATCACCGTGGTCGTCGCGGGGCTACTCGCGCTCTCGGTCGTCGCCGGCACCGTCGTGCTGGCAGCCGGGGGGACGACGGTCAGTATCACACCGGGCGAAGAGAGCGTCGAGGTCGGCGGGACCACGACGTTCACCGTCGTCGTCGACAACGCCGACGGCGGCGTCGGTGCCGCCGAGATCGGCATCGCCGTCGACGATCCGTCCGTCGCCACGATCACCGGGGTAGAGGTCCTCGGTGCTGGAAACGCGGACGTGACCGTCGCCGAGGACAACGGCTCGGCCGACGTCTTTTACGCCTTCCGGGATACCGCCGACACCGGCACCGTCCCGATCATCGAGGTGACCGTCGAGGGGCAGGCCGACGGCGCGACGGGGCTCTCGCTCGAGCCCGCCGGATCCAACGGCGAGGTGCTCCTGTTCGACGAGGGCGGGACCGGCTACGACGTGACCGGCTCGAACGGCGCGAGCCTCACAGTCGGTGCCGGCGCGTCGACGCCGACCGCGACACCGACTGCAACGCCGACCGCGACACCGACTGCAACGCCGACCGCGACACCGACTGCAACGCCGACTGCAACGCCGACCGCGACACCGACTGCAACGCCGACTGCAACGCCGACCGCGACACCGACTGCAACGCCGACCGCGACACCCGAGCCGGAGACGGAGCCGGAGACGACGCTGCGGCTCGATCCGAGTAGTGCGAACGTACAGCCGGATCAGACCACGACGTACGAGATCGTCGTGGACAGCGCCGACGGCGGCGTCGGTGCCGCCGAGATCGGCATCGCCGTCACGGACCCGGGTGTGGCTACCATCACTGACGCGACCGTGTTCGGAGCGGGAGGCGAGAACGTCGACATCGCCGAGGACGGCTCGCGGGTCGACATCGACTACGCCTTCCGTGACACCATGGATAGCGGGTCCTTCCCGATCATCGAGGTGACCGTCGAGGGGCAGTCGATCGGTGACACCAGTCTCTCGATCGAGCCCGCCGATGGCAACAACGAGATACTCCTGTTCGACGAGGGGGGGACCGGCTACGACGTGACCGGTACCGCCAGTGCCGCGCTCTCCGTCCAGTCGGGTGGCACGCCCACTCCGGAACCGGCCACGCCGACGCCCGAGCCGGCCACGCCGACGCCCGAGCCGGCCACGCCGACGCCCGAGCCGGCCACGCCGACGCCCACTCCGGAACCGGCCACGCCGACCCCGACACCCGAGCCGGAGGAGCCCGACTACTTCCAGATCGACCTCGTCGAGGGTGAACCGATCCAGCAGCTGGATCCCGAGGCGGGTGACACCTACCACAGGCAGGACCGGTTCATCATGGCTCTCACCATCTCCGAGGACGAGAGCCAGGGCGGTGGGGCCGGCTCGCCGATGACCCGGACCTACCAGGCCGACGGCTGTGAAGTGACCTACAGCTGGCTGAGCTTCGACAACACCACTGGGGAGTCCCAGGTCGCCGTCTCGGTCTCCGATGCGGGGGACTGTGAGGGGCTCACCCTCTCGTACGTCGGCTACGAGTTCCCCGACGGCACGACCAGCTGGGACGCCGAGCACGCCGACGAGCAGGAGCTCAAAGACTCGATGACGGTCAGCCTCCAGCCCGGCGAAGAAGAGGTCCTGACCGTCGACGTCACGCCCGACGAATCGACCGCCGCCTCGGTCAGTGCGCCGGTCGGAATCGGGCTCTGAGAACCGGTCGAACCACGGGATCCGACATCGACCGCGCGAACTGACGCTGATCGGAGCCCCGAGGTAGATCCGATCGCCGGATCCCCCGACTGCGTTCTCCTGCTTCTCGCCGGAGTGTTTCACGGATCCCGTCCCCGATAGCCGCAGCGACGGGACGATCTCCCCGTATCTCGCTCCCGCTTCGTCGACACCCGATGATCCGCGAGACCCTCCTCGCCCGGGAGGACGGTGAGACGCTACACTCGGCCCAGTTCTCCGTGTGATCGGGGGCGTCGGCTCGGAGCGGAGGGCCTGCGCATCCCGGGAGAAGCACTAAGTGATCACTCTAATACGATCTAGTACGAAATAAATGACATCAAAAGAAAATTTTAATCCCGTTGGGCGGAGACGGATTCTCCGTACCCTCGGGGGAGTGGGTGCTGGTGTTAGCCTCGTCAGCCAGGGAGTAGCGGGTGGGAGCGAAGAAACCGACGGTGGGGGCGTGGCGAACCGACGGGGAGAGCGGGAAGCTAATGGAAGTCGGGAGCTCGGGATACAGCAGCAGGCCGGATGGAACCAGTTCTTCGAGCACGGCCTAGAGAACCTGATCCCGGACATGGAGGCGAACGGCGGCGGATGCCTGGTCGTGTACGGCGCGCGCGGTGACGGGGAGAGCGTGAAGAAATTCGATTCGGAAGGTGGGACGAGATGGGAGAGATCGTACGAAACGTATCTGAACGACCTGATCCCAGTCAGTAAGGCGAATGGCGGTGGGTACCTGATCGCCTTCATCACGAACTCGTACGCCTGGGACCAGACGGGTCGACACAGTGGCGGCAAACCTACGGAAGCGCGGACATGGAGAGGAGAATCAGGTCCGTCGAGGCGGGATCGGGCGGATTTCTGTTCGTGGGCTCGGTAGACATACCGGAAACCTACAGCGGTGCTGATGTGAGCTGGGTGGCGAAAATAAGTGAGGAAGGCACGATAACGTGGCAACTCAGGAAGGGCCTCCTCGGTGATGTTCAGGGTGGGTACGGTGAGACCGCTACGGACGTTTACAGGATGGGGGATGGCAGGTATCTGATACGGGTCGGGCGATATCACCGCGTCGGGCTAGTCAGGATCGATGAAACGGGGACTATTGAGTGGAACCGTGAATTCAACGAAGCTTCCGAGTTCTTCGTGACGGACGAGGACTCGATCCTCGTGTCCGAGGTGTATGGCCCTGGTCTGACCAGAATAACCGCCGAGGGCACGATAAAGTGGGCGAGGGAGTATAGCTCCACAAACCTTCCCGACCAGGTCCTAGAGGGTGAAAACGGGTTCCTCGTCGCGAGATGGGGGAGCGAGAACATCTTGGAGATGCTCCGCGATGACGGGACGCGGCGGTGGTGGCGAACGTACGATCAGCGCTATACGGTAACGCACGCAGAGGGGGGCGGCTACGTCCTCTTCGGGACCGACACCGTGATCAAGATAGACGCGGACGGGACGACGGAGTGGGAACGGCCGCTCTACGCCCCCACCGACATCGAACACCTCTACCACCTGGACGACGGCGGCTACCTCCTCGGCGGTGGGGGTTGGATCGCGCTACGGGAGAACCTCGGCGACGGCATCGCGGTCTTGCCGGACGTCAACGGGGACGGCAACCCCTCACAGGATCCGGACGACGACGGGCTCTACGAGGATGTCAACGGGGACAGCAGCGTAGACGTGGGCGACGCACAGGCCCTGTACAACAACCGCGATTCGGGGGCGATCCAGATCAACGGCGAGCTGTACGACTTCAACAACGACGAAACTGTGAACGTCGGCGACGCCCAGGCGCTGTTCGCCGAGGTCACCGAGGACGACTGACGAGTCGGCGACGGGATGACCGACGAACCGTGGATCGGCTCCGTTCTGAAGCGACGGGTTTGCGACGCGGAACCACCCGGCTGATGAGACAGCAGTCGGGGGCACCAAGCGGAGGACCAGAACGAGTCGAAACGGTTCGTCGCGCTCTCGTTCCTCGACCGTACGGGCGCAGAGCGGTGCTCCCGGGCCGCCTGGAAGGGTGGAGAACCCACCGATGGAGGGCCGGCGCGCGCGCCAGGGCAAGCACTAAGTGTATTCTACGGTACCATCTATTACGGAAAAATGACACGTAAAGATAAGTTGATGTCCGTCGGTCGAAGACGGGTCCTTCGGGCCCTCGGTGGAGCGAGTGCCGGTATCGGTCTCGGCAGCAAAGGACTGACAGATAAAGTTGAAGACAATAATTCTGTCAGTAGTTTCCTCCACGCTCTCGGGGTCGTGAGTACCGACGATCGGGCCGCCGATAGCGGAGTGACGGACCAGCACGTAGGACAGACGGCCGACGGAAGCCAGGAGCTCGGGATACAGCAGCAGACGGGGTGGAATCGGTTCTTCAACCACGGGCTCGACGACCTGATCCCGGACACCGAGGCGAACGGCGGTGGCTGCCTGGTCGTCTACGACGACGAGGAGAGCGTGAAGAGATTCGACTCGCAGGGCGGGAAGGGGTGGGAGGAGTCGTACGGGACCCGCCTGCGTGATCTGATCCCGGTGAGCGAGGAGAACGGTGGAGGATACCTGATCGCCTTCGAGCACGAACTCGTGCGCCTGGGGCAAGACGGATCGACACAGTGGCGGCAAACCTACGGGGAGGAGGGCGTGGGTAGAGGGATCTACTCCGTTACCGAGGCGGGGTCGGGGGAGTTCGTCTTCGTGGGCAACACGAAGATAGATAGCGGACCCGGCGTGAGCTGGGTAGCGAAGATAAGCGAGGACGGCACGGTAACGTGGGAACTCGAGCAGAGCCTCCTCGGTAGTCGGCAGTATAACGGTCAGACTGCCTCCGATGTACACGGGGCGAACGGGGGCGGGTACCTGATAGAGGTCGGACGGTATCGCAGCCAGTGGCTGGTCAAGATCGACGAATCCGGGGCGATCGAGTGGAACACCGAGTTCGACGAGTATTCCGAGATCTACGTAACGGACGAGGGCTCCATCCTCGTGGTCGAGCTGGAGGACCCTCGTTTGCTCAGCGTAACCGCCGAGGGCACGATACAGTGGACGAACGAGTACGACACGCAGAACACCCCCGATCAGATTCTGGAGGGCGAAAACGGGATCCTCGTCGTGAGGATGGGGATACAGAAGCTCCTGGAGATGCATCGGGACGACGGGACGAGGCGGTGGTGGCGAACGTACGACCGGGCCTATATGGTCGCGCACGCGGAGCCGGACGGCTACGTCCTCTTCGGTCCCAACTCCGTGCTGAAGGTGAACCCGGACGGGACGACGGAGTGGGAGCGGCCGCGCGATGTTCCCACCGCCATGGATTATCTGTCCAATCTGGACGGCGGTGGCTACCTCCTCGGCGGTGGCGAGGGCCCGAGCTGGATCGCGCTACGGGAGAACCTCGCCGGCGGCGTCGCGGTCCTGCCGGACGTCAACGGGGACGGCAACCCCTCACAGGACCCGGACGGGGATGGCCGCTTCGAGGACGTCAACGGCGATGGGAGCGTGAACGTCGGTGACGCCCAGGCCCTGTACAACAACCGCAATTCCCCGGCGGTTCGGATCAAGAGACGGCGATACGACTTCAACAACGACGGGGCAGTGAACGTCGGCGACGCCCAGGCGCTGTTCTCCGAGGTCACGGACGATAACTGACCGATCGGGGGAAGCGGTGGGCGAGGACTCCCGGATCAGCCCCGTTCCAGGAAGGGGAGAGATTCACGGCGGAAGCTGGATTTCACTGATGTGGAAGAGATCCGAACCATCGGACGAGGGGCCTGGGACCCGGGACAGCTACTAAGTAAATTCACTACTACGGTCCAACACCAAAATGGCACCGAGAGATACTTTTAAGTCCGTCGGTCGGAGACGGGTTCTCCGGACCCTCGGAGGCGCGAGTGCAGGTGTTAGTCTCGCCGGCAGTGACGTAGCGGATCGGGTGAAAGACGGCGAAGCTGTTAGCAATCTTCTTCGTGCTTTCGGGGTCGTGAGCGCCGATGAGAGGGGCACCGATGGTGGGGCGCCGAACCGACAGGGAGAACGGAAAGCCAACGGGAGTCGGGGGCTCGGGATACAGCAACAGTCGGGGTGGAATCGGTTCTTCGACCACGGGCTCGACGACCTGCTCCCGGACACCGAGGCGAACGGCGGCGGCTGTCTGGTCGTCTACGACGACACGAGCGTGAAGAAATTGGGCTCGGCGGGCGAGAAGGAATGGGAGGAGTCCTACGAGACGAACCTGAACGATCTACTCCCGGTCAGTGAGGCGAACGGCGGGGGATACCTGATCGCCTTCGATCACGAGCTCGTACGCCTGGGACGGGACGGGTCATCCCAATGGAAGCGATCCTACGGGGACGAAGGCATGGACAGGAGGATCAGTTCGGTCATCGAGGCAGGATCGAACGGTTTCCTGTTCGCGGGTAGCACAAGAATAGACGACGACTGGGACGTGAGTTGGGTAGCGAAAGTAAGCGGGGACGGCGAAGTGACGTGGGAGCTCGCGAAGACCCTCCTCGGTAGCCGGCAGGCGTACGGTCAGAGCGCCAACCGCGTTTACAGGGCGAATAGCGGGTATCTGATCGAAGTTAGGAGGTATCACAGCCTCTGGTTGGTCAAGATCGACGAGAGCGGATCGATCGAGTGGAACCTCGAGTTCACCGAATACGCCGATATCTACGTGACCGACGAGGACTCCATCCTCGTTGCCGCGCTGTACGACCCTCGGCTGATCAGAGTGACCAGCGAGGGGACGATACAGTGGACGAAGGAGTCCGAATCCACGAACCTCCCCGAGCAGGTTCTGGCGGGCGAAGACGGCTTCCTCGTCGCAGGATGGAGTTCCTACAGGGAAAACTACGTCCTGAATATGCTCCGGGACGACGGGACGAGGCGGTGGTGGCGGGAGTACGAGCAGGCCTACACGGTCGCGCACGCGGAGCCGGACGGCTACGTCCTCTTCGGGACCGAATCCGTGCTGAAGGTGAACGCGGACGGGACGAAAGAGTGGGAACGGCCGCTCTACGCCCCCACCGACATCGAACACCTCTACGACCTGGACGACGGCGGCTACCTCCTCGGCGGTGGAGGTTGGATCGCGTTACGGGAGAGTCTCGCCGACGGCGTCGCGGTCCTGCCGGACGTCAACGGGGACGGCAACCCCTCCCAGGACCCGGACGGCGACGGGCTCTACGAGGACGTCAACGGGGACGGCAGCGTAAACGTGGGTGACGCCCAGGCCCTGTACGAGAACCGTGAATCCGCGGCGATTCGGATCAACGGCGAGCTGTACGACTTCAACGACGACGGGACCGTGAACGTCGGCGACGCCCAGGCGCTGTTCGCCGAGGTCACCGAGGACGACTGACGAGTCGACGGACGATGACTGACCCCCGAGCCGGGGACTCGGAGCAGGCCGACACGATTCGTCACGCTCCAGTCCCTCGATCCCGCAGGGGCAGGAGGAGCTACTGGGCCACTTGGAGGGCGAGGGGCCATTCGAACGGTACACGCTCCTCCCGTCCCTCTACGTGCCGGTCGTCGAACGGATGTCGGCGAGCGGTCCGACACCGCTGGCGCGAGCGGCGAACGACCGACCGGTCTCAGGAACGCTCTGCTCCGAACGCTTCGCTCGGCGTGCCGGTCGCACCACGTGGTAGCCCGACGGCCGGTCGGGTCGTATCCACCGATCGGGCGGGATCCGGTGCGTTACCGATTCCAGTCGGGGAGGACTCCCCTGCCGCGGTCCACTCGGCTCACTCGTGGCCGGAGATCCGGACGGGCTCGTAGGGCTCTTCGAGGTACGCGAGGTCGCCCTCGGAGAGCGAGATCTCGGTCGCTTCGACGATATCTTCGAGGTGCTCGATCCTCGTCGCGCCGACGATGGGGACGTCGACCCACTCCTTGTGGAGTAGCCACGCGATGGCGATCTGTGCCATCGACACCCCCTTCTCCCCGGCGAGTTCCTCGACGCGCTCGTTGATCTCGATACCCCCGTTCTCCCGGTACGGCCGACGCCGCAGGCTCGAACTCGTCTCCCCACGGGTGGTCGAGTGTATCTCCTCGTGTGGTCGTGCGAGGAACCCACCGGCCAGCGGTGCCCAGGGTATCACCCCGACGTCGTCGTCGAGACAGAGCGGGAGCATCTCGCGCTCCTCCTCCCGGTAGACGAGGTTGTAGTGGTTCTGCATCGTCGCGAACGGTTCGAGGCCGGGGGCGCGACCGGCGTCCAGGGCCGAAGCGAACTGGTAGGCCCACATCGAACTCGCGCCGACGTACGTCGCGTCGCCCCGCCGGACCGCGTCGGTCAGCGCCCGGACGGTGACCTCGATCGGCGTGTCGTCGTCCCATCGGTGGATCTGGTAGAGGTCGACGTGGTCCATGTCGAGCCGGTCGAGGCTGTTCGCGAGCTCCTGCTCGATCGTCTTCCGGGAGAGCCCGGAGGAGTTCGGGTGCGGGTCGGCCGAGGCGTCGTTGTACACCTTGGTGGCGACGACGAGCTCGTCGCGGTCGTACTCGCCGAGAGCGTAACCGAGGACGCGCTCGGAGTCGCCCCAGGAGTAGCTGTTGGCCGTATCGAAGAAGTTGATCCCGAGGTCGATCGCCCGGTCGACGATCGCCCTGCTCCGTGCCTCGTCGACCGTCCAGTCCCACCGCTCGCTGGAGTCGAGCCCGAGGGTGTTACAGCCGAGACCGATCTCGCTGACGCTCATGCCGGTGCCACCGAGGGTGGTGTACTCCATGACGGTGAGACAGCCATCGTCACGATAACCGCATCGGTGGGTGGGGGAACGACCTGTCGGGGGCGCGGGACCGTCCGCCGGTCCGGGTCAGACCCGTTCCGCGACGACCCGGGCAGGGGAGGCCTCCAGCCCCACGAGCGGCAGGGGGAGGCAGGTCAGCTCCACCGTCTCCTCGTCGGCGATCCCGTCGGTGTTGCAGAGGTACTCGACGACCGGGACGCCGGCACCGAGGATCGTGTGGTGGACCGGTCGCTCCGGATCGTCGAGCCCCTCGGTCAGGAAGTCGTTGGCGACGAGCGACACCTCGCGCTCGACGAGCCAGTCCGCCGCGTCCTCGGTCAGGACCGACGCCGCCTCGAAGAACGACCCGTCGGGCGGGAGCGCGTCGACGTCGCCCGTGACGAGGACGAGACGCGCCCCGGGGTCGAGCGACGGGGAGACCTCGTCGAGGACCGCCCGCGAGATCGGCTCGCCGCGGTACGAGCGCAGGTCGAGTACCGTGGCCGGGCCGACGAGCGTCTCCAGCGGTAGCTCGTCGACGGTGGCCGTGCCGTCGATGTAGTGTGCGGGGGCGTCGATGTGGGTCCCCGAGTGCGTCGTCGCGGTGAACTCGTGGGAGAGGTGGCCGTCCCGCTCGTACGTCCGGATGACCGTCGACTCGAACGCGGGGTAGTCGGGGAACGACAGCATCCCGGGCTCGACGGGGAGCGTGAGGTCGATCTGCATATCGGACGGAGATACGCCGGTCGAAGCATCAATCTTCGCGGCCCGGGACTCGGAGTCAGGCCGGTCACGTCTCCAGCCAGGGGCGGTCGTCTCCGAGCCAGCACCGTCGGCGTGGTGGGTACGCGGTAGAGCGTGAGGCGGGTGTTCCGGACGCGAGTGCGCCTCTCTCCGTGAAGTGTCGTACCAGACACACACGGACCGCTGATCGCGGTCGTGGACGTCGGCCAGGCGCTTACCAGCCCCGAATCCCGGCCTCGAAGACGACCACGACGATCCGGTTAGCCAGCAGCAGTCCCGCGTACGCGAGGGCGGGAACGAGGATCGACCCGGACCGGTCGTAGGCGTAGGCCGCGACGCCGAGCACCGCGAGCTGCGTGGCCGCGTACAGTCCGCCGGCGACCGACTCGATCGCCACGACCCCGGAGAGGACGACGATCGCGCCGAACACCAGTACCGGGACGTACCCGAGATACCGGAGCCGGTCGCGGTCGATCCGGTCGCTCGCGTACAGGGCCACGGCGAGCGAGAGCGCGAGGACGACCGCGCCGACGAGCCTCCCCGGATCGGGGACCGTCGCCAGTCGCCCGGTGCTACTCACCATCACGAACCCCGTCATCAGTGTCGTCAGGGCGACCGCCGCGTCCGCGTCCACGACCGCCGTGAAACTTCCCTGGACGAGTACCTGACAGACCAGTACGAGCGCGGGGACGCCGAGGACGAGCCCCAGCGCGGCGACGGACAGGACGGGTAGCACCGGCGCATCGGCGGCGACGGACGTCTTCGTCAGCGAGCCGTACGGAACCCCGGTAGCGAGGCCAGCGAGCTTGGTGAGCGCGACGAGGAGGACGGGCGTGAGCATCGCGAGGGCGGCCACCGGCAGGTCGGCCGCGGTCGGGAGCCGTAGCCCGATATCGATACCCCGGAGGGCGGCGTACGCGCCGACGAACACGGCGAGTCCTGCGAGGAGGACGCCGCCGTTCACCAGTCCGGCGACGAGCAGGCCACCCGGCACCGGCGGCGAACCGAACACCGTGGGGAGGAGTTCACCGACGAGTTCCCGCCACAGGTACACTCCGACCAGCGCGGCGGTGACGATCCCGAATTCGGTCGCGACCGGGTGCTCGGCGCGGGTGAAGGGGTGGGGGCGAGTGCGGAGGGACACGGTCGAGATACCGCCGACTCGTATTTGTTACTTGACCGGATATCGAGCGGGGAGCGGAGTCGTGCTCGGGACCGGATTCGGTTCGCTATCGGACGCCCGAGCGGTGTCACTCCGGTCCCACGGCGGGAACGAAAGCGGCGCTCGAACGCCGATCTCGTCGTATCCGGGAGTTCTCTACGTCGTGACGTCCGAGGGGATCGGAACGACGGGGCGGCCGCCCGTGTCGCTGTCCGACGTTACTGGTTTCCGGCCTGGGTCACGGAGCCCTCCTCGTTGGGCTGGACGACGACGAACCCCTCCGAGCCGGTGAACGCCATCTGTAGCGCCTCGCCCGACGTCTGGCCGATCTCGATCGTCTTGTTCGTCTCGATCGACGGCGAGAGGTTCGTGCTCCACGCGACGGTCGCGTCCGGATCCGTGAAGACCGGCGGCGTCATCACGAGCGGATCGCCGTGCGTCGTGATGGCGACCTGTCCGGGGCCGGTGAGGTAGACGTTCGTCAGCCCGCCGGCGGCGACCCCCGAGAGGCTACCGACGGTGTTGATCTCGTAGTCGACGCCGGATTCGAACGCGAGGACGTCGTTGCCGTTGACCGAGATCGACTCGCCCTCGTCGAGGTCGAGCACCTGGACCTTCTTGCCCTGCTCGGCGACGTAGACGTGTCCGTTCCCCTCGGCCTCCATGATCGGGGTCCCCTCGCTGCTGACCGCCTCCTTGATGAAGCCGGTGATCCCGCCCTCGGCGGACGCCTTCCCCGTGAAGGTGATCTCGCCCGTGTAGGCGATCATCGAACCGGCCTTGATCATCACCGTCCCGTCGACCGGGATATCGAGCAGCCTGTTGTTCTCCTTCTGGAACCCGTCGCCACCCTCCGCGGGGGCGTTCGATCGCGTGAACTCCTCCAGGTCCATGTGTACGAATTCCGTGTGTCCCGGGAGGACATAGGGCCAGTGGACGCTCAAAACGACGCTTGTGGGAGTGAGTAGCACGACCACGTCGCGGGTGCGAGGTGGCCCTGCTCCTGCCCCGTCAGGTGGTACCGAACCGCGGCCAGGGGCGCGGTTCCGCGATCCGCCGGACGTTCGGTTCCGGAATTCGTATTACCCGCGAGACGGACCGCCGAGCCGGATGGAGGTCACACACGACCGGCTGCAGTTCTCCTCCCTCTACACGACCCGGTTCGCCGCCAGTTTCGGCTACATGACGGTGCTGACGCTCCTGCCGACGTACATCGACGCGCTCGGAGCGACGGGGCTGACGATCGGGCTGTTCATCACGGCCCTCGAGGTCGCGCGGACGGTCGGGATCGTTCCCCTGGGGTGGGCCGGCGACCGGTACAGCAAGGGGACGGTCCTCGTCGTCGCGCTGGTGGTGAGCGCGCTGGCCTACTTCGTCTTCGCGGGGGTGACGACCGTCGACGGGTTCCTCGCCGCACGAGTCCTCCAGGGGCTCGGCCTCACCGGCACGGGGCTGTTGAGCCTCGCGCTGGTGGGCGAGCTGGCACCGGACGACAGCCGGGCCAACCGCATCGGCCGGTACAACGGCTTCCGGATGGCCGCCGGTATCGCGGGCACGCTCGGTGCCGGCCTCCTCTACGCGCTCACCGGGTTCACGGTCCTCTTCGGGCTCCTGACGGTCCTCCTGGTGGTCGCGGCGGTGAGCGTGTGGGCGTTCGTCGACGGCGACGAGACCTCCGTGGAGGGGTTCGCGTTCACCGACCTCGCGCTGAACCGGCGGATCGTCACCCTGACCAGCTTCCGCGCCCAGTACGCCGTCGCCGTCTCGCTCGTCCGCAAGTGGGTGCCGATCCTCGTCGGGGTCTCGGCCGCACAGGGCGGGCTCGCGTACGGGACGGTCGTCGTCGGGGCCGTCCTCGCGGCCGAGCAGTTCACGAACATGCTCTGTCAGCCGATCACGGGGCGGTTCTCGGACCGGTACGGCCGTGCGCTGTTCGTCTTCGCCGGCGGCGGAGCCTACGGGCTGATCGCGCTCGCCTTCCCGTTCGTGTCCGCGTTCGAGGGTCTGTTCGCGGTTCCCGTCCCGGTCGCGGGCGAGGTGACCGGTGCCGTCCTGGCCGCCGTCCTCCTGAACGGGCTCCTCGGCGTCGCGGACGCGTTCCGCGAGCCCGCGAGCATGGCCCTGTTCGCGGACGAGGGGAAGGGCGAGGGGATCGCCAGCAGCTTCGGGGTCCGGTCGCTCGTCTGGAAGCCGGGGAGCGTGCTCGCGCCGCTGGCGGGCGGGTGGATAATGGGACAGTTCGGCATCGAGTGGGTGTTCTTCGCCGGCGGGCTCGCCGCGCTCTCGGGCGTCGGGACGTTCCTCGCCGTCCTGTCGTGGGACCACGGCTCACGCGCCCTCCAGCAGTGGTGAGCTCGTCGACGCTACTCGCCCGCCATCGAACGACCGCTCAATCGAGGACGTAACGGCGATAGCGTCGGCGCGAGTACCGGTACGAGAGGGCCGGAACGCCGACGGTCAGGAGGAGGTAGACCCCGAGGCCGACGCCGAGGAGCCCCGACGGGGAGAGGTCGCCGGCGAGACCGTACCAGACGATCACGAGGCCGATCAGGGTCCCGAAGATCACGACGAGCGAGTAGCCCATCATCACGAGTATCGAGGGGGCGACCGTCTCCGTCCCCCAGAGCTCGCGCTCCTCGTAGATGGGGTACGCACAGCCGAGCCCGAGCGCGAACAGCGCGGCCAGGAGGCCGAGTCCAGTCCCGAGGAGTGCGAACGCGATCCCGTGGAGCGGTCGCGTCCCGGCGGCGATACTCAGGAGCGGGACGAGCGCCGAGAAGGGGAGGCCCACGGCGAGCCCGGCGAGCACCCGCCCGCGGAGGAACGTCCGCGGCGCGGTCTCGGTGAGCAGCACCAGCGGGAACTGCGGGCGGTCGTCGCCGAGGGGGTTCAGCCCGAACGTCGCACCCGAGAGGTACACCCCGGCCAGCACGCCCGCCCCCGCGACGAGCAGCGGGAGCTGTTCGCGCGAGGCGTCCGTGAAGAACGTCCCGCCCAGCGGCCCGGCGAAGAACACCAGCATGAGCAGGTGTGAGAACTCCTGTGGCTGTCGGACGGCCCGGACGAGGTACCCCCAGGCGATGCGGCCGGCCTTGGTCGACGCGAACGGCCCCGGCGGCGAGAACCCCCCGGTCGAACCGCGCGCCGCCGACCGCTCGGCGGTCGCCCCCTCCCGGGCCGGATCGTCGGTGAACCAGAGGGCCGTGGCCTGTCGCTCGGCGGCCGCGAGGCCGACCGGCGTGAGCACGATCCACACCCCGAGGAGGGCCACCGCGTCCGGGGTGACCGCGGCCGAGACGGGCGTGCCGAGGAACCCGAGGGAGAGGTACTCGACCAGCGGCGCGAACGAGAGGACCGACAGCAGGGCCTCGACCGAGACGTCCCCCTCGACGAGGTACCGGGCGGCGACCTGCGAGAGGACGACGAGGCCGACGAGCGCGAGGACGCCGCCCACCTTGAGCAGTCGACGGAGCGTCGGCAGCCGCCGGAGGGCGCGGAGGCCGCCGATCCCGGCGGCGTACCCCCAGACGGCCGCACAGCAGACGAGCGGCACCATAACGACACCCCCGGTGAGGAGGAGGCCCGGTGATCCCAGGCCGAGGGCGAACGCCGCGACCAGGGCCGCAAGCGGGACGCCGAACCAGAGCAGCAGCCGCGAGACCTCGGCGGTGATGAGTCCGACGACGACGGCCCGCGGGTGGACGCTCGTGAGGAGCAGGTCCTCGGCGTCGGCGCTCCCGAACCGCTCCATCGTCCGCAGCGCGGCGAGCAGCACCAGCCCGACGGGCAGGAGCGTCGCCGCCGGATCGAAGTACGGGATCGAGGCGATCGACCGGACGCGCCCGCCGAGCAGGTAGAACACCGGGAGCATGGACAGGAGCGTCCCGCCGAAGAAGAGGAGGGCGAAGGCGAGTCCGAGCAGTCGCCGGGCGTCGCGGGAGTAGCGTCGCACGCTCCGGACGAACTCGGCGCGGCCGATGCGACCCCCGTGACGGAGGTCGTGACGCAGGCTCATCCGTCCGCCCCGGGCGTCGATCCGCCAGAGACCTCGCTGGTGACGGCGAGGAAGGCGTCCTCGAGCGTGCTCGTCGCTCCCGTCTCCGCGCGCTCCTTCACCTCGTCGGGCGTCCCCTCGGCGACGAGCCGTCCGTCGAACAGCACGCCGACCGTGTCGGCCACCTCCTCGACGACGGGGAGGATGTGCGTCGAGAGGAAGACGGTCGTCCCCGCCTCGGCGAACCCGGTGATCGACTCGCGGATGGTCCGTGCGGCCCGGGGATCGAGCCCGCTCGTCGGCTCGTCGAGGAACAGGACGTCCGGCTCGTGAAGGACGCTCTGGACGAACGCCGTCTTCTGTCGCATCCCCTTCGAGTAGGACTCGATTCGCTTGTCGGCGTCCCCGGCCAGTTCGAAGCGGTCGAGGTACTCCTCGATCCGGTCGTGGGCCGTCCCCCCGGGGACGTCCCGGAGGTCGGCGACGTACTCGAGCTGTTCGCGAGCGCTGAACTCCTCGTACAGCGGCGGCGTCTCGGGGAGGTAGCCGACCCGGGAGACGAGCGCGCGGCGGTCGGAGACGGGCGTTCCCGAAACCCTCGCCTCGCCGGACGTGGGGGTCGAGAGGCCGGTCAGGAGCCGCATCGTCGTCGTCTTGCCGGCCCCGTTCGGCCCGAGGAAGCCGTAGACCGTACCTGTAGGGATGGATAGCGAGACCCCGTCGAGCGCGGTCTCGGAGCCGTACGTCTTCCGGAGGTCGGTCGCCTCGATGGCGACGTCGGTGGTCGTGGAGGGCATGAGGGTAGCCGGGAGTTGTCAGGACCGGTCCCTATACGTTACGAACGTCGGCAGTCCGAGGATCGGGGGCGGGCCCGCTCCGGGTGACCGGGCACCTCTGGAATCGGACATCAACAGAAATAAGTTACTCTATCGAAACACGTCGCCCGAGATGGTCCCCGAGCAAGCCCCTCCCCCAGAGTCGTACAGATGATCGGCCGTCCAGCGCCCCGCTCCGAGTCGACCTGGTCGATTGTCGCCCTCCTGCTGGTCCTCGCCGCGGTCGCCCCCTTCGCGGCGGGGACGGCGTCGGCCGCGTCCGACATCGCCATCACCAACGTCACGGTCTCGACCGAGCAGCCGGCCCCCGGCCAGCTGGTGGAGATCCGGACGACCGTCAGGAGCGCCACGAACCAGTCGGAAGCCGTGGAGATAACCGACGTGTACGTCCGACCCGAGGGCGGCTCCGGCGAGAAGGCCCGCGTCGAGGACGTCGGGACCGTCACCGGCGGACGGAGCCTGACGGTCCCGCTGACGGTCGCGTTCGACGAGGCCGGCGTGAAGGACCTCCGGGTGTTCGTGGCCGGGCGGACGCCCGACGGCGAGTTCGTCCAGCGGAAGTACCCCCTGACCGTCGTCGTCGGTGGCGACGGCCCCGGCCTGAACGTCGAGGCCGAGAACCCGAGCGTCGGCGGCGAGACGGCGGTCTCGGTCAACGTGACCAACGGCGCGGCCGAGGAGATCCGCGACGTACGCCTGGTCGTGAACGGCTCGAACGTCGACGTCGAGAACCCCCGGCGTATCGCGGCGGTCCTCGAACCCGGCGGCGAGCGGTCGTTCACGTACGCCACCACGTTCCTGCGGAACGCCTCGAGTACGCTGGACGCGACGCTCCGGTACACGACCGCGGGCGGACAGACCCGGACCGTCTCCGAGCGCGTGACGGTCGGGACCGACCGGCTCTCCGCTACCGGCGAGCGGCCGCAGGTCGAACTCTCGGTGCGGGAGGCGGTGCCGGGCGCGACCCGACCGGTGAACGTCACGGTCGCCAACGGTCTCGACCGCGAGGTCCGCCAGTTGCGGGTCGTCGCCGCCTCGCAGGAGGCCGAGTTCGAGGTCACCGAGCGGGTCCGGGCCAACGTCTCGGCCGGCGAGGCGGTCACGCTGAGCTTCCCCGCCAGCGTCGAGGCGGCGGGCACCTACCCGGTGAACGTGACGCTCGCGTACACGGACGAGGGCGTTCGCCGCCAGGTGACCCGGACGTTCGAGGCGTCGTTCGGCGCGCCGCCGAATCCCGCGGAGGTGACCCTGACGAGCGTCGAGGCGGTCTCGACCGGCGGGACCGTCGAGATCTCGGCGACCGCGGGTAACGTCGGCTCCACCGAGGCCGAGGCCGTCGTCGCCTCCGTCGGGAACGCCTCCGAGGTCGAGTCGGCGGACTACTTCGTCGGGAACATCGACGCGAGCGACTTCTCCTCGTTCACGCTCCGGGCGAGCGTCGACGGGAACGTCTCGTCGGTCCCGCTCGAGGTCCGGTACGTCGTCGACGGCGTCGAGCGAACCACGACCACCGAGGTCCCCGTCGAGCGGCGCGTCGTCGACCGACCCGCCCCCGAGAGCGGCGGCGGGTTCCCGGTCGTCCCCGTGGTGGGGCTCGTCGTCGTGATCGTCCTCGGCGCGGTCGGCTACCGAAAGTGGCGGTGACCGACCGTGCCGGCAGACGATCCACCGGCGGACCGCGCCGACGGCGACGACGAGCGACCCGGGGACGGGGAGCCCGCGTCGACAGCATCGGCCACATCGACTGCATCGACCGGACCGACCGCACCGAACGCGGCGAACGGGCCGAACGCGGCGAACCCGAGGGGAACGCCGATCGTCCGCGGCGAGAACGTCGTCAAGGAGTACCGGACCGGTGACCAGACCATCCGGGCGCTCAAGGGGATCGACTTCCGGATCGACCCGGGGGATTCGGTCGCCATCGTCGGCCCCTCCGGCAGCGGCAAATCGACGCTCCTGAACCTCCTCGGGTTACTCGACGTGCCCACCGAGGGGGAGGTCCGGCTCCGCGGCGAGGACGTGGCGACGCTCTCGGACGGCGAGCGCAACCGCGAGCGAAAGCGGACCATCGGGTTCGTCTTCCAGAGCTTCTACCTCATCCCGACGCTGACCGCACTGGAGAACGTCGAGATGCCGCGGATGCTCGACCGAACGCCCCGGAAGACCCGCGAACGGGCGACGGAGCTCCTCGAACGGGTCGGCCTGGGTGACCGCACTGACCACGCGCCCGACGAGCTCTCCGGTGGGCAGAAACAGCGGGTCGCCATCGCACGGTCACTCATCAACGACCCCGAGATCGTGCTCGCCGACGAGCCGACGGGGAACCTCGACCGGGACACCGGCGACCGCATCCTCGACCTGTTCGAGGAGCTCCGGACTGAGGAGGGGGTGGCGGTCGTCACGGTGACCCACGACGACTACGTCGCGGAGGCGGCCGACCGCGTGGTCGACCTCGTCGACGGCGAACTCCGCGGCGAGACGGCACGTGCCGACGGCGGGGGCGAACCGTGACCGACAGCGACGCGGCCGACGACGGCGACGACCCCGGGGAACCGGCGATGAGCGGCGTCAGACGGATCGCCGCCCACGCGCCGACGGTCCTCCTGGCGCGCCGGAACGTCTCGCGGGCGACCGCCCGCTCGGCGCTCGCCGTCGTCGCGGTCGTCATCGGCGTGGTGGCGATCGGGGCCATCGGGACGGGCGGGGAGGCGTTCAAGCAGGACCAGATGGAGGCCTACGAGGGGTTCGGCGGGACGGCGACGGTCAACCCCGTCGTCTACGTGGACGAGGAGAACCCGGACCGGAACTTCTCGGACGCGGAGGTCGCGCGGATGCGCCGGGCGACCGAGGGGGCGACGGTCATGCCCGTCGTCCGGCCGTTCGACTCGCTCGTCCGGACCCCCTCCGGCGAGGCCATCGTCACCGCACAGGTCAAGGGTATCGAGGACCCGGGAGCGTTCTACGGGACGGCCAACGGGACGATCCCGGGGAGCTGGCGGCAGGGGGTCGTCGTCGGCTCGCGGATCGCCGGCGAGAACGACATCGACCCCGGCGACCAGGTGACGGTCCTCGTCGAGGACCGGTTCGAGCGGACGTTCCGAGTGACCGCCGTGCTCGAACCCCAGGGGTTCGTCGACCCGCTCTCGGCCGACCAGTCGGTGTTCGTCCCGCTCGGACAGTTCGAGGACGCCGAGTACGGCGAGGTGATCGTGCAGGTCGACCCCACCACGGGCTCGATCGACGAGGCCGAGCGGGCCATCGAGTCGGAGTTCAACGGCCGTAGACGGAACGTCCACGTCTCCCAGGTCCAGCAGCAGCGCGAGCAGTTCGAGCAGTCGTTCGAGACGATCAACCGGTTCCTCATCGGCGTGGGGGCGATCTCGCTGCTGGTCGCGGCGGTCACCATCGCCAACACGCTGCTCATGTCCGTCATCGAGCGCGAGGGCGAGATCGGCGTGATGCGAGCGGTGGGCTACCCGAGGGGAGCCGTGGTCCGCCTGCTCGTGGCCGAGGCGACGATGCTCGGCATCCTCGGCGGCGCGGTCGGCGTGCCGATCGCCCTCGGCATCGGCGCGGCCATCAACGCGTTCCTGGTCGGCGACCCGCTGGCGTTCACGCCGGCCGGGCTCCGGTACGTCGGGCTCGGGCTCGGATTTGGGGTGCTCACGGCGCTGGTCGCCGGGGTCTACCCCGCCTGGAAGGCCGCGAACAAGCGACCCGCGGAGGCGTTCGACTGATGAGTCTACGAACCGCTCGGACGGACGGGAGATCGGACGTTCGACCGATCGACCCGCGGGGTGAGCGACGGTGAACCGGCTCTATCTGCTGGCGGGTCGGTTCCCGTCGGTCGTCATCGCGTGGCGGAACGTCTCGCGGGCGAAGGCCCGCTCGGCGCTGGCGGCCGCGGCCATCGTCATCGGCGTGGTGGCGATCGGAGCCATCGGGGCCGGCGGCGCGGCGTTCAAGCAGAGTCAGTTCCAGACGATCCAGGAGCAGGGCGCGACGGACGTGTTCGTCCTCCCCGGGGTCGACAGCGAGGAGGACTACTTCGACCGCGAGGATCTGCTGGCGATCGAGGAGACCGTCGGTCCGGCGGGGGTCGTCGCCACGCGGGGCGGGGAGGCGGAGTGGGTGCGACGGGCGGGACGGCGGGAGTCGCTCTCGATCACGTACATGAACGACCCGCGGTCGATGTACGAGGTCGGAGCCGGCGGGATCCCCGAGAACTGGCGGCGGAGCGTCGTCGTCTCGTACGGCTTCGCCGAGGAGTACGGGATCACCCCGGGCGACCGGCTCAGGCTCGTCCGGGAACGGGAGAGCGGGACGGGGACGGTCGAGACCGAGTCGGTCCACCGCGTCGTCGCCGTGCTGGCCGAAACCCAGGGGTTCAGTTCGAGCGAGGTCTACCTCCCGGTCGAGCAGGCGTCGGCCCGCCGGTACGACCAGGTCCGGGTGACGACCCGGTCGGTCGACCGGGCGGAGTCGACCGCCGACGCGCTCCGCGAGCGGTTCAACGACCGCAAGGACCGGCTGCTGGTGTTCGAACTCACTTCGCTCGTCCGCCTGCTCAAGACCATCGTGAACGGGATCAACGCCTTCCTCACCGGCCTGGGTTCGATCTCGCTGCTGGTCGCCGGCGTCTCGATCACGAACACGATGCTGATGGCGGTGATCAAGCGCCGCGAGGAGATCGGCGTCCTCCGGGCGGTGGGCTACCGGAAGGCCGACATCGTGCGGATACTGCTGGTCGAGGCGATGGTCCTCGGGTCGATCGGCGTCGTCGTCGGGATGGCGATCGCGCTCGTGGTCGCGATGGCGGCGAACGCGGTGTTCCTCGGCGACCCGCTGGCGTTCACCGGCGACGCGCTGTTCTACCTGATCGGCGCGGCGGCGTTCGGCGTCCTGACGAGCCTGCTGGCCGGGGCCTATCCGGCCTGGCGGGCGGCCAACGAGCGGCCCGTGGAGGCGCTGCGCGGGTGACGTGACGGCCGGTCGATCCAGCCGTTCCCGTCCCTCGCTCGCTCAGTCCCCGTCCGCAAGCCGGTAGTACGTCGTCGTCCCGTCGCCGGTCTCGACCTCGCGGGACTCGACGGTCCCCTCCTCGACCAGCGCCGCCAGCGCCTCGTCCACGTCGTCGACGACGATGGCACTCGCGGTGATCGTCCCGCTGATATCGACCAGGCCGTCGGCGGCGGCCCCGATCCCGGAGAGCAGGCCCCGACGCCCGCCCTCCGATTCGAGCATCGGGCTGAAGTCCACGCCCAGCACGATCTCCCGCTCCGTGAACGCCCGGTCCCGCCGCTCGCTCAGGAACGACGTGATGAGGCGTTTCTCCTCCTCGATGGGGTCCTCCTCGCTCCCGGAGTCGTCCCCGTCGTCGACCGTCCCGGAGTCGAACTCGTCGGTGCTGATCGGCACGCCCGCGAGTCGGACCCCGGGGCCCAAAGACGTGCTGGTCGTCGCTCGATTCGGTCGTTCGACCGGACCGGAACCGGGGCCTGAGGTCTCCCGATCCGGACCGGAATCCGTACCGTGGTACGGTGCCGTCCATCGGCGGGACACGTAGCACGGACCGGAACAGGCTCGAGGTGCTCACCGAGTCCCCCGGTCAATGGGAGACCGTACGATCGACCGGTCGGCCACGGAGGCACAAGACTCAGGCCGTTTCGCCGTGGATCGCCCACCATGGACGGACCGAGCTCCGAGACCGGGCAGGACGGGGACGAGGAGGAGGCGGACGAGCGAATAAACCGACGGCTCGACCGCGTTCTGAACTTCCTGGCGACGTACCTCCCCTGATCCCGTCGTCCGAGTACGTCGTCTCATCGACCCGGCGACGGGGAAGTGACCACGCGGGGAACCCCCGGTAGCGCGCCGGTCCCAGCCTCCCGTCCGCCCTTCCGGGCGACGCCCGGTAGCTCACCCCCCGGCGTCCCGGGAATCGGGCGAGGCGACCACGTCGGCGTCGGCCATCCCCCGGCCGTCGAACTCGGCGACGAACCCGTCGAGCCGGCTCGCACTCTGCGCGCCAGGGAGCCGGCGGTCGGCGGTCCGGCACTCGCCGTCGACGCCCAGGCGGTCACAGACGAGGTCGGCGGTCGACTCGGCCATCCGCCGGTAGGTGGTCAGCTTCCCGCCGACGACGCTCACGAGGTTTCCGACGCCCGCCTCGGCGTGGTCGAGTCTGAAGAACCCCCGCGAGATGCCGCGGCCGCCGCGCTCGTCCTCGTCGGGGGCGTACAGCGGACGCACGCCCCACCACGTCCGGCTCTCGGGTGCGTCGGCGACGGGCGGGAGCATGGCCGCACACTCCGCGAACGTCTCGGCGACCTCCCACTCCTCGGTGGGGTAGTCGTCGGGGTCCTCGACCGGGACGCTGGTCGTCCCGAGGACGACCTCCGAGTCGTGCGGGACGACGATGTCGCCGTCGTCGGGTGCGCGACACCGGTTCAGCACGGGGCCGAGGCCGTCGTACTCGACGGAGACCATCACCCCCCGCGTGGGACGCATCTCGACGTCGACGCCGGCCATCGCACCCACCCGTTCGGCCCACGCGCCGGCCGCGTTGACGACGTAGTCGGGGTCGATCCGGGCGTCGACGGCCCCGCCGACCTCGACGCCGGCGACGCGACCGTCCGAGACGGTCATCCCCTCGACCGGGGCGTGGGGGTGGACGTCAGCGCCGTGTTCGCGGGCGTCGGCCGCGTTGGCGGCGACCAGCCGCGAGGGGTAGACCACGGCGTCGGGCACGGCCATCGCACGCTCGACGCCGGCCGAGAGGTCCGGCACGCGCTCCCTGGCCTCGTCCCCGTCGAGGACCGTGGTCGGGATACCGGCCGCCTCGCAGGCGTCGCGCTTGGCCTCGAAGTAGTCGGGGTCATCCCCTTCTAGCTGGACGAACAGCCCGCCCGTGTCACGGACGCACTCCCCCGCGATATCCCGGAGGACGCGGTTCTCCTCGATGCACTCCTCCGCGCCGATCGGGTCGGACTCGACGTAGCGCGCCCCGCTGTGGAGCAGGCCGTGCGAGCGACCGGACGTCCCGCTCGCGAGACCGTCCCGGTCGACGAGCGTGACGTCCACGCCGCGGAGCGCGAGGTCGCGGGCGACGCCGGCCCCCGTCGCGCCGCCGCCGATCACGAGGACTGTCCTCGAGGTCGAGCGCATGCCCGTGCTTCGGTCGGGGACGGAAAACACCTGCCGGTAGCGGTATTCGAGGTGGTCAGCGTCACGGGCGTCACGGGCCCGACCAGCCGGCTACGGGCTCGGCTACCGCTGCAGGTGCTCTTCCAGACACACCTCGACGATCGATCCGGCGATGGCCGCGCCGCCGGCGAGCGGATCGAGCTTCGACTCCCCCGCGCGCTCGCGGTAGTCGATGGGCATCTCGCGGACCCGATACCCCCGCAGGAGCGGCCGGAGGAGGAGTTCCGCCGAGAGGCCGGTGTTCTCCGTCCACCGGATCGAGTCGATCACCTCGCGTCGGTACGCCCGCATCCCGGTCGTGGTGTCGTGGACGCGCTCG
The DNA here is from genome assembly GCF_037335815.1 of Salinirubellus litoreus. Lineage (NCBI taxonomy): Archaea > Methanobacteriati > Methanobacteriota > Halobacteria > Halobacteriales > Natronomonadaceae > Salinirubellus > Salinirubellus litoreus. Next base: position 4,409,359 of record NZ_CP147841.1, read on the forward strand.
CCCACGAGCGCGCTGGCGAGGAGCGCGAACGCGGCGTTCCCGTACCGGTTCAGGGCCGGCATCGCGTCGGCCCCGTGGTAGAGCCGGTCGCCGCTCACGACGTCGTAGCCCTCGTTGATCGCGTCGAGGAACGCCGGAAGGTACTCCATCGGGTAGGTGTCGTCGCAGTCGGTCGTGACGACCACCGGGCGGTCGGCGGCGAGCAGCCCCTCGCGGACGGCGACGCCGTACCCCTGGGGCTCCTGTTCGATCACCGTCGCGCCGTGTTCCCGGGCGATCTCCGGCGTCCGGTCGGAGGAGCCGTCCACACAGACGACCTCGGCCGCCCCATCGGTCACCTCCCGGATGTCGGTCAGCACGGTGCCGATGGCCGCCGCCTCGTTGTACGTCCCCATCACGACGGTGACGTCCGAGAACGTGTACTCGTCGATGCGTTCCGCGCGCTCGGTCCGGGAGCTCATTACCCGAAGGCGTACCTCGTCCCGCTTTAATTTTTAGATCGGCCTAAATCGTCGGGGGAGGAGACCGCGGCAACCGGGGGTGTCACAGGGTCCCGTCGACGTAGTCCGCCGTCCTGAGCGCGAGGGCCGCGAGCGTGAGCGTGGGATTCATCGCGCCGCTCGTGACGAACACGCTGCTCCCCGCGACCCAGAGGTTGTCGAGGTCGTGCGTCCGTGTCCGGGGCGTCACGACGCTCGTCTCGGGGTCGCGTCCCATCCGCGTCGTCCCCATGTGGTGGAACGCTGGACCGGTCGCCTCGGGGCCGACCTGCCAGGTGATCTCGGCACCGAGATCCGAGAGTATCGCCGCCTGGATCTCGTTCGCACGCCGGATCGTCCGCCGGGTCACCCCGTCGACCTGCCAGTGAACCCGGGGAACGGGATTCCCGTGATCGTCCGTCCGGGATGGGTCGAGGTCGACGAAGTTCCCCTTTCGAGGACGCTGGCCGACGAGCCCACCCATCGCGATGCTGTTCCCGTAGGCCTCCCGCAGCGACCCGAGGAGGTCGTCGCCCCAGAACTCGCTCTCGAGCGCCATTTCGACGGGGGACGGCCCGGCGTAGTTGAGGAACTCGAGTTTGAGCGGCGCGAACGCCGACCGGTCGGCGTCCGCCGGCGGAATTCCTCCCTCGGTACCCTCGGTGCCTTCGGTCGGATCGTCGTAGAACTGGTGGCTCTCGCTCGTGATGAACCCGACGTGGTTCTGTCGGGTCCGCTCCGCGAGGAGACCCCCCGTACCCACGAACAGGTGGTCCATGAAGTACCGGCCGACGAGGCCGCTGGAGTTGGCGAGGCCGTCCGGATACGCCTCGGAGCGGGAGAGCAGGAGCAGTCGCGGGGTCTCGACGCCGCCGCACGCGAGGACGAACTGCCTCGCCTCCTGTCGGTGCGTCTCGCCGTCGGGCGTGGCGTAGACGGCTGCCTCGACGGTCTCGCCCGAGCGATCGTGTTCGAGCCGCTGGACCGGAACGCGGTCGAGCACCCGCGCGCCCGCCGCCCGTGCGTCCTCGATAGTGCGGGTCGCGTCGTACTTCGCGCCCGACGGACAGACCGGCTTGCACGTCCCGTAGCCCACGCACGGCGAGTCCCCGTCGTAGGACTCCGCGTTGCGCGCGTTCGGCACCGAGTGCATCGTGATCCCCAGTCGCTCGCACGCCTCCGCGAACAGGGAGTCGCTGTACGACGGCTCGAACGCGGGCATCGGGTACGGTTCCTCCCGCGGCGGCGCGAAGGGGTTGTCCGACGCGCCGGCGACGCCCAGCGCCGTCTCCGCACGGGTGTAGTAGGGCCGGAGGTCGTCGTAGTCGATCGGCCAGTCGGCGGCGACGCCGTACCGCGAGCGCGTCTCGAAGTCCGACTCGTGGAGGCGCATCACCATCCCCTGCCAGTGGAGCGTCGACCCGCCGACACCCTTGACTCGCGCGCGGTTGAGCGGGTAGAACCGCTCGCCGGTCGAGGCGTAGGCGTCGCGATCCCCGCCCATCTCCCAGACCGAGAGCGGGTCGTGGGCCGGGCGGATCGAGCGCTCCATCCGTTCGAGGCGATCCTCGAAGTCGAACCGCGCGCCGGCTTCCAGCACGACGACCTCGTGTCCGCGCTCGGCGAGCGTGTGCGCGACCAGCGCCCCCGCCGGCCCGGCCCCGATCACGCAGACGTCGACCCGCTCCCCGGGGGTCCGATCCCGGCCGTCGCTCACGGTCGCGGGCCCTGCGTGTAGCTCCCCAGTCCCCCGGGGTGTCCCTGCGGGTTCTCGATACCGACCAGCTCGCCGCCGGTCGGCGAGGCGTACAGCGCGAACAGCAGCTCGTTGACGACGTAGTACCGGACGCGCTCGACGTCCGAGCCCTCCGGGTCCGGGTCGGCGACGTCGGCGTCCATCCGGTCGAACAGCTCCGTTCGCTCCGCCGGGTCGAGCGCGGCGAACCGCTCGCCGTACCAGGCGTCGGCGTACGCGTCGAGGTACGCCACCGCCTCGGAGACGCCGTCCGCGTGTTCCGGACGGGCCTCCGCGCGCCCCCGGACGTACCGGGTGACGAACGCTTCGATACCCTCGACCGCCGTCGGGTAGAGGACATCGGCGGCGGCGACCAGCGTCTCGACGTCGCCCTCGGAGACGGGTCCGTCGCTGGCCCCGTCGCTCGGCGAGTCGCCCCCCTCGTCGTCGAGCAGGAACGCCGCCCCGCCGCCCGCGGTGACGCCGACGGCCGCCAGCGCCGCGAGCGCGTCACGTCTGGTCAGCCTCATCGGGACGCGAGTTAGGTCGGCCTAAACTTATGGGTTCGGTTCGGCCGCGCTCACGTTCGACCGGACGGACACCCCCTCGGGAGCCGACCCGGGGACGTACGCCGCCGCCCCGCCGCAGGCGCGGGCGTTCCGACAGTACTCGATCCGCGGGGAGAGCGCGCGGACCCGCCCGTCCGTGACTTCGACGGGGAGGTCGAATCGGTAGGCGAAGCCGCCGCCGGGGCCGTAGTCGACGAACAGGGTGAGCCGAACGTCGTCCCGACCGTCGACCGTCGGCGTCCCGTTCTCCACCGGTCGGACGTCACCACCGACGCGAACCTCCTCGCCCGAGACCGTGAGGTCGACGTCGAGGCTCTCGGAGACGTTCGGAGCAATGTAGTAGGCGACCCCGTCGTCGGTCGCGACCCGGACCGTGACGCCGACCGCCCCGTCGGGGACGCCGACGGTGGCGTCGAGGCGGACGCCGGAACCGGAGACCTCGCGTACACGCTGGAGGCGAGCCGCCTCGGGCGAGCCCGCGTGGGGAGCCCACGCCCCGCGGTAGGTGTACCGGTAGAGCCGCCGGTCGGGGAACGCCTCGGCGACCTCGAAGGGGCGGTCGTCGATCGCGTAGACGGCTCGCCCGTCGAACCCCGGATCGTTCCGGAGGGGCTGGAACGGGTGGTTGAGCCAGTCGCCGTACGGATCCGGGAGCAGGACGAGCGAGTTCTCCGGCGGACCCCCCTCGAAGGGCTCGTAGGCGTCCTCGTACGTCTCGGTCACCTCCACGTTCCGCTCGACCCGCTCGTCGATCTCAACTACTGTGACCGCGCCGACCGCGCCCGCGCCGACGATCAGCGCGAGGACGAGGACACCCCGGGCGAGCCGCGGATCGAGACGGGCGTCGAGCGTGCGGTAGAGGAGGCGGCCGAGCCACATCGTGCCCGCCGCCGCGAACGCCGCCGTCGGGAGGAGCAGGTCGAAGTGGTAGTAGGGCCCGAGCGCCGAGACGAGGCCGTCGCCGGCCCGGTCGAGGTCGCCGAGGACGTTGTAGTTCCCCCAGAAGTAGACGTTGCCGACGGCGACCGAGACGAACAGCCCGGCGAGGACCGCCTGGCGGGAGGAGGGACGGCGTCGAGCGACGCCCACGAGGCCGACGACCGCGAGAGCGGCCCCCAGGGCCCCGCCGGCGATCCACTCGGTGAAGAACAGCCGGACGACCTCGACGTTCGCGCGCAGCGCCAGCGCCGGCGTGTAGTCGACGTCGTGGGCGAGGATCTCCCGGCGGCCGAAGCCGAGCCCGTCGAGCGGGGCGAACGCCTGATAGGGGAAGAGCCACGGCGACCCGGTCACGACGGCGTTGTAGGCGAGCGTGAGGCCGACGCCGAGCAGGCCGAGTACCGCGGTGAGCGCCTGTCGTTCGAGCGCCGCGCGTCCACCCCCGCGTAGCGCCCAGAGCGCGTGGGCGACGAACGGCGCGGCGAAGAGAACGGCCGTGTAGGGCCGGGCGAAGAAGGCGAGCCCCGCCGCGAGTCCGGCGACGGCCGCCCATCGACGGTCGCCGGTCCGGTCGGCGCGGAGGTAGCCGTACGCGAACAGGAGGTTCAGGAGCGCCGTCGGCGCGTAGGGAAGGAACACGGCCGAGTCGAGGAGGAACAGCGGCGAGGCGAGGACGAACACGCCCGCCAGCAGTCCGGTTCGGGCGTCGAAGACCTCGCGGCCGACCCCGACGACGAGCGCGAGGTTCGCCGCCGCGATCCCCGCGAGCGCCAGCCGGTACCCCCCGAGGAGTCGGCCGACGGCGAACATCGCGGCGGGGACCGGCGCGTACTTCGGGTAGAGCCGGCCGCCGTCCTCGACGAAGAACCACGGCCGGAGCGCGCCCTCGACGGGCGGGTAGAGGTTCAGCTGCCCGTCGAGGAGCATCGCGGCCTGCTGGAGGTAGACCCCCTCGTCGTGGTTCAGCGAGTAGTTGGGGAACACCTGCGTCGAGACGGTCCACACCACCACTGCGCCACAGAGCGCCAGCGCGGCCGTCGCGAGCCGGGCCGGACGGTCCCGCATCACTCGACCGGGAACCACGCCAGCGGGTGGTCGGCGGTGAGCGTCAGCTTCACCGGCTCGTCGAGGCGGAACCGGTCGTCGTGGTTGTGCTCGCAGCCGACCACGTCGCCGGAGGACAGTTCGACCCGGTAGACGAACGACGGGCCGGTGTACTGCCGGGAGACGATCCGGCCGTCGGCCTCCTCGGCGTCCGCGGGCACCGCACGGAGGTCGTCCGGCCGGACGAGGACGTCCACCGCCGCGCCGTCGTACGCCGACCCGCCGCCGGCGAGCAGGGCGGCGTCGAACGGTCCGAGCGGGGTCTCGAGGCGGTCGCCGTCGACCCGCGCGGAGAGGAAGCCGGCCTCGCCGAGGAACTCCGCGACGAACCGCGACTCGGGGTTCTGGAACACGCTCTCCGGGCGACCGACCTGCTCGACCCGACCGTCGTGGATGACGGCCACCCGGTCGCTGATCGAGAGGGCCTCCTCCTGGTCGTGCGTGACCGAGAGCGCGGTCACCCCCGCCTCCTTGAGGATCCGGCGGACCTCCTCGCGCATCTCCTTGCGGAGGCCGACGTCGAGGTTCGAGAACGGCTCGTCGAGGAGCAGCACGTCGGGCTCGGGCGCGAGCGAGCGGGCGAGCGCGACCCGCTGGCGCTGGCCGCCCGAGAGCGTGTCCGGCGAGTGATCGCGGTAGCCCGACAGGTTCACGAGGTCGAGCAGTTCCTCGACGCGCCGGTCGACCGCCTCGTCCGACCGATCCCGGATACCGTACGCGACGTTCTCGCCCACCGAGAGGTGCGGGAACAGCGCGAAGTCCTGGAAGATGAGCCCGATGTCCCGGGCGTCGGGCCGGACGAACTCGCCGCCGCCGGCGACGACGTCGCCGCGGACGCGGATCGTCCCGGCGTCGGGCCGTTCGAGCCCCGCGATCATGCGTAGCGTCGTCGTCTTCCCGCAGCCCGACGGCCCGAGGAGGGTGAGGAGTTCGCCCTCGTGGACCGAAAGCGAGAGGCCGTCGACCGCCGGCTCGGCCCCGTACGTACGCGCCACGCCGTCGATGTCGAGGACCGGGGCGCCGGTCGTCTCCGAGGGGTCGCTCGGCTCCTCGTCGGGCTTCGGTCGCTGTCGTGAAGTCGTGTCTACCATGGTATCGTGAGTTACGTTTCGGTGTCGCGGTCGCCCTCCTGTGCCAGGATGACCGCCATCGAGAGGCCGGAGACGAGCACCAGGACGAGCGCCGGGACCGCCGCCTTCCCGTACAGCCCGGCCTCCTGGACGCGCCAGATGTACGTGACGAGCGTGTCGAACCGGAGCGGGCGGAGCAGGAGCGTCGCCGGGAGCTCCTTCATCGTCGTGAGGAAGACGAGCGCCACCCCGGTCGCGATACCCGGGGCGATCAGCGGGAGCGTCACCGACCGGAAGGCGCTCAGCCGCGACCGGCCGAGGGTGCGCGAGGCCTCGACCAGCCCGCGGTCGACCTGTAGCGTCGAGGTCCTGACCGAGCCGATCGCCTGGGGGACGAACCGGACGACGTAGGCGAACACGAGCAGCGGGATCGTCTTGTACAGCGCCGGGAGGACGTCGAGGCTGAAGCTCACGAGCGCGATGGCGAGGACGATCCCCGGGGTCGCGTAGCCCACGTAGGGCGCCCGGTCGGCGAACGCCGCCAGCCGGGAGTCCGAGGCCGCAGCGCGAAGCGCGATGGGGAGCGCGACCAGCAGCGCGCCGCCGGCCGCGAGCAGCGAGACGTAGACCGAGTTCCACCCGTAGGACCAGGAGAACGTCATCGAGCCGGCGGCGTAACCGGGGCCGGTGCGTACGAGCCACATGCCGAAGATCGCGACCGGGAGCAGGATGGCGACCAGCCCGACCCCCGCCGGGAGGAGCGTCGCGGGGTACCGGAGGCGACCGAGGTCGAGGGCGGCCGCCCCCCGGTTCCCGCGGCTGGCGTACGCCCCCGAGTCGTCGGCGCCGATCCGGGACTCGATGGCGAGGATCACCGCCGTCACCGCGAGGAGCTGGAGCGAGAGCAGCGCCGCGTAGTCGCGCATGAACGCGTTGTACCTGGCGTAGATGAACTGCGTGAACACCTCGACCTGCATGATGTTGGGGGTCCCGAAGTCCGAGAGGGTGTAGAGCGCGACGAGCAGTGCGCCGGCCGTGATCCCCGGCGTGATCTGCGGCAGCGTGACCCGCCGGAACGCCTCCCACCGTCCGGAGTTGAGCGTCCGGGCCGCCTCGACGAGCGAGGCGTCGAGCGACAGCAGCGACGCCCGCGTCGTCAGGAAGACGTACGGGTAGGTGTAGAGCGTGAGGACGACCGCGGCACCGACGAACCCGTACACGGTGGGGAGCCGCTCGACGCCGAGCGGGGCGAGGGCGTCGGCGAGCGCCCCCCGGGGGCCGAACGCCGAGACGGCGGCGAACGCGCCGAGGTAGCTCGGGACCGCCAGCGGGAGCGCGGCGACGACGGTCCAGAACCGCCGGAACGGGAGGTCCGCCTGGACGGTGAGGACGGCGAGCGGGACCCCGACCGCGACGCTCGCCCCCGTGACGACGGCCACGAGGGCGACGCTCCGCACGAGGACCACCAGCGTCGTCGGCGCGAGCGTGAGTTCGATCGCCCGCGGCCCGAGCGCGAACACGTCGACGACGAGCCACCCGAGCGGGAGGACGAGCGCGGCGGCGACGGCCGCCGAGAGCAGCGTCAGGCCGGTGCCCGCCGCCGTGGACTCGTCTCCGGAGACCCGATCACCGAACGACGCGATCCACTCTCGGGCGCTCACTGGTCACCCCAGCACGCCGGCCTCGCGCATGAGTTCGAGCGTCGGCTCCAGGTCCGAGAGCTCCGAGAGGTCGACGTCCGGGGGGTCGAGCTGGTCGATCGTCGGGAGGCCGCCCGGCGGGGCGACGTCCGGGATCATCGGGTAGGCGAAGCTGACGGTCGCGAAGAACTCCTGGGCCTCGGCCGAGAGCAGGTGGCGGACGAAGTTGTTCACCAGATCCTCCCGCTCGGTCCCCTGGAGCCGGAGGACGCCGGCGACGTTGACGAGCGCCCCTGCGTCGTTCTCGGTGAACGCGAGGTCGAGCGGCGCGTCCGGTCGGCTGTTGCGCACGCGGAGGGCGTAGTAGTGGTTGGCGAAGCCCGCGTTCAGCGCGCCGTCGGCGACCTGGTTGGAGACGACGAACTCGTTGGGGAATCGCTCCGTGCCGGCCTCCCGAAGCGAGACGAGCCACTCCCGGGCCGCGTCGGGGCCCTCCAGGAGCCGCATGGCGGTCACGAACGACTTGAACGCGCCGTAGGTCGGGGCCCACCCCATCGTCCCGCGCAGCGCCTCGGTCTCGGGGATCTCCTGGACGCTGTTCGGGATGTCGTCCTCGCTCAGCGTCCCGGTGTTGTACGGGATGCTCCGCGCCCGGCCCGCGACGCCGACCCAGGCGTTTTCGGCCCCCCGGAAGTCGGCGGGGACGGGCTCGACGACCTCGTCCGGGAGCGGCTCGTAGGCGTCGTTGTCGGCGACGAACCCGAGCGAACTCGCGTCGATCGACCAGAAGACGTCGGCCTGCGGCGACCCCGCCTCGACCTCCTCGACGATCGTCTGGGCGAGCGACGAGGAGGAGGCGCTGCTCGCGAACACCTGGAACTCCGGGTAGATCTCCTGGAGCATCTCGACGAACTGGAAGTAGATCCCGCCCTCCCCGCCGCCGATGTAGAGGTTCAGCGACCCCGAGAGGTCGGGGAGGTCCTCGATGGAGGTCCCGCCCGGCTCGGGTCGTCCCTCGACGAGCGCCCCGGACCCCCGGAAGGAGGTCAGCGAGGGGATCTCCACGTTCCCCGAAGATCCGGACCCGGAGCCGGAACCGGGACCGTCGTCGGGACCGCCTCCCAGGACGTCCTGAAGGTCCGAACAGCCCGCCAGGCCGGCCGTCGCGCCGGCGGCGACCGCTCCCAGCACTCGACGTCGGCTGGAGCGTGTATGTCGTCTCATGTTATTTTAGGCCCCCCGAAAAAGTAAATCGCTTGCGGTTCGGCTTCAGTCGTCATCGGCTACGGGTCGGGTCGGGGCCGTGCGCGTCTCGATGGCGTCCAGGCAGTCGAGCCAGTCGCGCATGTACTCGCCGCAGTGGGTCAGGAACTCGCCGTTGTTCCAGTCGCTCCAGTCGCCGGCCACCAGCTCGTCGGCGATCGCCCGGAGGACGCCGGCGTACGACTCCGCGTCCCCTCCCGCGTCGTCGACGACCTCCCAGAGGTGCTCGTTGAGTTCGAGCCCGGCGACCTCGTTCTGGAGGTCGTCGAACGTCGAGCGAGGGGCCTTGTTGTGCTCACAGAGCGGCGCGCCGTTGTAGATCCGCCTGTCGAGCACGTCACAGGCCCGCTTCAGGAACACCCCCGACCAGATGTCGTCGAACCGACCGACGTCCCAGCGGTTCTCGTCCATCGGCAACTGGTAGAACGCCGGCACGACCTCCCGCTCGAACGCGAGGTTCATCGAGCAGACGGTGAGGTAGTTTCCCTCGCCGGCGACGAAATCCGCGCCGAAGTCCTCCCGAGCTGTCCGCGTCTGTGCCTGGCCCCGGAGGTCGCCGTCCATGAGGATGCGGACGGCGTCGAGGTCCGGGACGTTCGTCCAGAGCCCCTGCGAGGCGACCACGCCGTCGACGTGCTCGGTCCCGACCCGGACCTCCTCGTCCATCGCGGAGTAGGGATAGCCGCGCGGGTAGAGGTCGTTCTCGCCCTGGTAGAGGACGTTCACCCACTGCTCGTCGGACTCGACCGCCGTCAGGCGTCCCTCGTAGTCGAGGTTGGCGAGGTGGGTTCCGAAGAAATCGTCCTCGGGGTGCGGGCGGGTGTCGTCGTCGATGAAGACCCCGTAGTCGAAGGTCTCGTCCGCCCAGAGGTAGAGCAGGCCGAAGGAGGTCTGGGCGTGGCTGGCCTCGGGGATCAGGTGGGCGTACTCCGAGAGCCCGCGCTCCTCGAACCATCGGTCGCGGGCACTCGCGTCGAAGACCGCGCCGGAGACGCCCGCCTCGTCGAGCATCGAGCGCATCCCCGCGACGTCACAGAAGTCCTCGGTGACGAGGACGACGAACAGCCGGTCGAGGTCGAAGCCGTGGTCGCGGGCGTTCTCGAAGTACGCCCGCATACACTCGTGGTCCCTGATCGTCGGGACCACCACACAGATATCTGACTCGCGTGGCATTCGTACTCACACAGATTTAGGCCACCCTAAAAAACGTAGCGATGTGGGCGAGGGTACCCCGAACCATCGGCGGGGCCCGGCACCCCGCTGACCGCACGGCTCTCCGCCCGGCCGGTCGCCATCCCGACGACGGCCGCCCTCACCGCGACGCGGGGAAGAGATAAGTACCGCGTCCCGGCAACTCCCTCATCATGAAGTCGAACGCACTGGTGGTGACGGAGCCGGGGACGCTCGAACGGCGCGAGATCGACGTCCCCGAACCGGGGCCGGGGGAGGTCCTCGTCGAGGTCGAACTCAGCGGTATCTGTGGCTCGGACGTCCACATGTTCAACGGCGGGATGGACCTCGACTTCCCGGTGCTCCCCGGCCACGAGATGGCGGGGCGGATCGAGACGCTCGGCGAGGGGACCACGACCGACGCGAAGGGCGAGGCGGTCTCGGAGGGGGACGCGGTGACCGTCGTCCCGGGCATCGTCTGCGGGGAGTGCTGGTACTGCAACAACGTCCCGGCCCGGCCGACCTCGTGTGAGAACCGCGACGTCTACGGGTTCCTGAACGTGGACTACCGCCAGCACGCCCACGGCGGGTTCAGCGAGTACATGCTGGTCGACGAGCGGGCGAGTTACTACAGGCTCCCCGACGACATGGACGTCGAACTCGGCGCGCTCGCCGAGCCGCTCGCGGTGGCGACCCGGGCGTTCGAGCGGGGCTACCGACCGGGGATCCCGGACGCCCGCGAGGGGTTCGGCATCGGGAAATCGGTGACCGTCCAGGGGGCCGGCCCCATCGGCCTGCTGACGATGAGCGCCGCGAAGGCGGCCGGCGCGGGACAGGTCATCGCGGTCGACGCCGTCGAGGAGCGGCTCGACCTCGCGACCGAGTTCGGCGCGACCGACACCGTCGACCTCACGGAGTACGACGACGAGGGGCTCGTCGCGGAGGTGAAGGGCCTGACGAACGGCGGCGTCGGATCGGATCTGGTCATCGAGGCGGCGGGCGTTCCGGTCGCGCTGCGGCAGGGGATCGAGCTCGCGCGCGACGGCGGGACGCTCGTCGAGGTCGGCCACTACGCCTACAACGGGGAGGTGGAGATCAACCCCACCCGGATCGTCCAGAAGGACCTCGACGTCCACGGGAGCCTCGCCTACCCGCCCAACCAGTTCGAGACCGCCATCGCGCTGCTCGATCAGCTTCGGGGGGAGATCCCGTTCGAGCGGCTGTTCAACTACCGGGCGGGGTTCGACGACGCCGAGTCGGCCTACGAGAAGCAGGAGAGCGGCGAGGCCTACCGGGCGACGATCCACCCATCGGGGGTCTGAGTCCGGGCGCGACGGCCGCAGTACCGGCGAGGGCCGGGATTCGAGGGATCGGTCGTGGCGGCGACGGCACGCGTACCGCGGAGCGACGGATCGAGACCACCGGGCCGCCCCGGAGGATCACCGAAACCCGCCGGGATCGGCTTGCGAGAGCAGGCAGAAGTAGCATCGCGGTGAGCCGAGGAGGAGTGGTATGCAACTTCCCGGTCACATCGGGGTGGCGCTCCTCCTGGCGGCACCCGCCTGGCTGGTGTTCGACCAGTTCAGGGTCGGCCTCGCGTTCTCGGGGCTGGCCGCGCTCACGGGGATGTTCCCCGACCTCGACATCTACGTGATGCGCTACGTCTTCATCGAACACCACGGCCTCATGCACAGCCTCACGTTCCTGATCCCGGCCGCGCTGGTACTGGGCGCGGTGTTCACCGGCGGATACCTCGCCGTCAGCGACGACGACCACCCGGCCGCCGCGAGCGTGTTCGGGTTCGTCACGATCGCGCTGTTCACGGGGATGGTGGCCCACATGACCGGTGACATCCTGACCAGCCCGGACATCGCCCCGCCGGTCAAGCCGCTCTACCCGCTCGTCGACTCGCGGTTCGTCCTCGACGCGGCGTTCGTCAAGTCGAACCTCTGGAACCTCGGGCCGCTCGCCCTCGGGCTCGTCACGCAGGGCGCGCTCGCCGCGTGGAGGTACAGCCGATGACCCGCCGACGGACGTTCCTGTCGGGGGTAGCCGCCGCGATCTCGGCCGCCGGCCTCGCCGGCTGCCAGGGGCAGAGCACGGACGAGGACACCGGCGACAACAAGGCGGGCGGCCAGCCGACGAAGACGGTGAGCTCCGACATGCAGTCGGGGGGGCGACAGCTCGCCTTCGGCGAGACGCTCTCGCTGCCGCGGGCCGACCTCACCCTCTCGAACCCGCGGACGATGGACTCCTACGACTGGCACAAGCTCAGCGAGGACGAGCGACGGGTGGCGAGGGCCGGCGAGGGCAAACAGTGGCTCAAGGTCGACATCGTCTCAGCCAACACCGCGGATCGGGTTGTCAGGCTTCCGCTGACGATGGATCTCAAGGGCGTCGTCGGGCAGACCGTCTACCACCCCGGGCGAAACAAGAGCCCGCAGGAGAAGTACATCGGCGGGAAGGTCCCCGCCGGTGAGAGCCGCGAGGGCTCGATGGCGTTCCTCCTCCCCGCGGACGTTTCGGTCGGGGAGTTCCGTGCGCACTACACCGAGCACCGATCGAACGGGAAGACCGAAGCCTGGTGGGTTCCCTGACTCCGGAAACCCGCTCTCGTATCCCGTAGTGAACTCGGCTCCGCGGATCCCGCTCGGTGGGCCGGCCGGTCAGTCGGGCCGGCCGATCCGACGCGTCTCGCCCCCACACCGGGGGCACTCGACGGGCGGTATCCGGCCGCCCCCGTCCTCCGAACCGAGGACCGACGGCCGACGGTGGTTGAACACCTCGCCGCAGTCCGTACACTCCCTGACCGACTCGACCTCGCCGCTGTAGGCGGGCGCGCCGATGGCGAGGACGACCGCGGGGTCGTCCGTCGCGTTGTATGCGTGGTGGAACTCGCCGGGGGCGAAGCGGATCGCCTCCCCCTCGCCGAGAGCGAGGTCGACGGCCTCGCGCGAGCCGCTTCGCGGTTCGCCGGTCTCGAACGTGACCGTCCCGGACACCACGTAGAACACCTCCTCCTGGTCGTGGTGGGTGTGGTAGCCACCCGAGACCATCCCACCGGGGTCGAGGTCGTAGCGGTTGAACGCGAGGTCCGTGGCACCGAGGGCGTCGGTCAGGGGGCGGAGCGCCGGGTTCAGGTCCGACGGGTCGACGTCGTCGACGGCTACCTTCTCCATACGACAGCTAGTATCGGCGAGGTGATATTACTGTACCGACGGCGGGGACCCGTCGCGTGGCGCGCCGACGGTCAGGGGTAGTCGAGTTCGCTCCGGATCCCGGCGGCGAGTCCACCCACCCCGAGGAGTGCGAGCACGACACCGAGCGACCACGGTGGCGTCCACGCGGTCGAGAGCGCCGCGACCCAGAGCCCGGCGACGAGGGCGAGCCCGGCGGCGACGACGAGTCGGACGAACCGCTCGGCCTCCACGGCGCGCCACAGGCGGCGTCCCAACGTTCCCGGGGGCCGGTCCATAGCGTACGTCGTTTCGCTTTCCCCGGGGAAGTGTTCAATCGGACGGTTCCAGCGACGGGGTCGAGTATACTGCCGGACGAGGCCGTCGTCTCGATAATAGCGCCACCCAGGCACGATGGGTGCCGGCACTGTCCCGCGTACCGGCCCGCACGGCCGGCGAGTTGAGGCCGGGAGGCCCGGGGCATCCGGTAGCACCTGATATCCCCTGCACCGATCTCGTGATACCCGAACAGTACCCTCTAATGTGACGAAAATTAATATAGGATAAATAGGATGAGTTAACGCATGTCTCGAGACGACGCGGCCTCGCGACGCGACGTTCTGAAGACGACGGGACTGGCTGGTGTCGGTGCCCTCGGGATGCTGGCGGGCTGTACCGGCGGTGGCGACGGGGGTGACGGCGGCAGTGGCGACGACGGCGACGGGACGCCGACCGGCACCGACGAAGACGTCGAGGCCGTCAGTATCGGCGGGACGGAGGAGCCGGAGGACGGCACGGAGGCCACGGAGACCGCGGAGTCGACGGAGGGGGGCGGCGAGGAGACGGCCAGGATCGACTTCCTGTCCGGTCTCGCCGCCGAGTCGGGCGCGACCAGGGAGCACGTCGAGGACGGGATCGAGGACTTCCAGTCGAGGCAGGGGAACGTGGAGGTGAACCTCCAGGTGGTCTCCTACGGCGACCGCAACAACAAGATCTCCTCGACCGTCGCGGCGGGGAACGCCCCCGACCTCGCCGAATCCGGGGCGACGGGGATCGGCTTCTTCCGGGACGGCAGGGTCGTCGACCACGGGAGCTACATCGAGGAGGCGGAGGACCTCCCGGACAACTGGACGGGGGCGACCCGCGAGACGGCACAGTTCCGCGGCCAGTGGTGGTCGGCGGGGCAGAACCGCCAGGGGACGACGATGATGTGTGTCCGTCCGGAGCTGTTCAAGTCCGCCGGCGTATCCGATCCCTCGGAACTCGAGACGTGGACCGGGTTCCGCCGTGCCGTCGAGAAGGTCGACCAGGAGTTCCCGGACGTCCACGCGTTCGAGGCCACGGGCGCTCCGAACGACCTCGAGTCCTACTGGGGGGAGGCCCGCACGGCCTACACGGAGGGGGCGGACCCATGGATCCGTGGCGACCCCGAGAACCCCGAGATCCTGGTCGGCGAGGCCGACCGGACCGACGGGATGATCGTGAACACGATCGACCTGGCGAAGTCCTACTCCAGTTCGAGTGCGCCCAGTCGGAACGACGAGGAGATCCCTCCCCTGATGCTGACCGACAAGGTCGCCTCGATGACCTCCTGTCTGGCGACCATCCAGCGGTGGAAGACCGTCAAGGAGGGCGTGGAGTTCGGCTGGGACGGCGACGTCTGGACCGGGCCGCACCCGAGGCTCGACCCGAACTACGGCGAGGAGTTCGGCATCGAGGAGCTCGCGGGCCACGAGGGCCAGCACGGCGGCCACGCGTGGGCCCTGCTGACCCAGAAGCAGGTCTTCGCGAACTCCGACCACCCCGACGTCGCCTGGGATCTGGCCTACTACACCAACGCGAACGAGTCGTTTATCCTCCCCCTGGTCGGGGAGATATACACCTCCCTGCCCTCCTACGCGCCGTACCACCAGAAGCTCCTCGAGCAGTACGACCCGGTGCAGATGCACCAGGCACAGATCGAGGCTGCGAGGGAGTACGGCCCGCAGTACTCGGTCACGGGGGCCGCGTGGGACCTGGACGGGACCAACCAGCTCCGGTGGACGGACCTCAACGAGACCATCAGCCAGGCGATGGCCGGCCAGCACACCGTCGAGGAGACGCCGGGAGTCATCCGCGAGCGGATGCTGGAGACGCTGGAGGCCTGAGCCAGCGCCCGCGTCCGGGAACGACGGCGGGACGCATTGGGACAGCGAACAACGGCGAGAGACGAAGGGGACGAGCGGTCCGGACGAACCGATCCGTGGACGGACGAGCGGAGGCCGAGGGATCGGGGTTCGAGGTGACTCCGGTCGCTATCGCATCGGTCACGTCCGGGCGATCCCGCGGGGGACAAATTAATATAGTATAAGTGTGACAAAGTGGCGCGTGACCCGACGTGACAGAGCTTCGCGACGCGACGTCCTGAAGGCTACAGCGGGGGTCGGGGTCCTCGGGATGCTGGCAGGTTGCGGCGGTGGCGGCGGTGGCGGCGGTGGCGGCGGTGGCGGCGGGGACGGCGGAGACGGTGGGGGCGGCGAGGGCGATGGGACGCCGACCGAGACCGACGACGGCGACATCGAGGCGGTCAGCATCGGGGGCACCGAGGAGCCGAGCGACGACACGGAGACCGCGGAGGCGGACGAGACCACCGAAACCACGGCAGCCAACGGCACTACTACGACTACGGGGACCGCAACACCCACCGGAACCGCGACGGCCAACGAGACCACCGCGGCCACGACAACCCAGGCGGAACTTCGAGGGGAGGCGGGGGCCACCGAGTGACGACGGGGGGGACGAGCGATCAGCGGACGCGGCGGCCGCCGCTCCCGGAACGGAGGTCCGCCAGCGAGGCCGACTCGACGTACGTCCCGACCCGCTCGCGGACCCACCACCGTCCGGTCTCGCGTCGCTCCTCGGGTGTCGTGAACCGGTAGCGGTACCGGAGGACGCGTATCCGCTCCGGTGGCCCGTCCTCGAACGGAACGGAGCGCAGGAGGCCACGGACGCCCGGGTCGTCCTCCAGGAGTCGTTCCAGGAACGCGAGGAACCACCGCTGACGGGGTCCGGGTCGTGGCCGCATCGCGGCGAACCAGAGCTGCCAGTCCAGCCGGAGGTGGTACGGTGCCCACTGTGGCGGGCGCTCGTCCGTCCGGACCGGCTGGCCCTCGAACTCGTACTCGTGCCAGTCGGCCTCGGTTGGGTCCGGCACGTCGGTCCCCTCGATCACGAGCTGGTAGCGTTCCCGGGTGATCGAGCCGAACGCGCCGTAGGTGTTGACGAGGTGGAGCGGATCGAACGAGGTGTTCATCACCTGTCCCGGGGAGAGCATGTTCACCACGGGCCGAACGCTCATGGCGAGCACCAGGAGGGCGACGAGCGCGGAGAGCACGGTCAGCGGGAGCGGTGTCGGCGTGGTCACCGGGGCGGCGAGCGGCATCACCGGGGCGAGCAGCCCGTCGCTGAACGTCGCGACCGCCTGGACGATGGCGAGCGCGTTCAGCCACGAGAAGTTCCCGGTCAGCATGAGCCACGACTGGAAGAGCACCGTCGCCAGCCCCCCGAGGGCGGCGAACGGCTCGGGGGCGAAGTAGAGGAACGGCACCGCGAGTTCGACGACGTGGTTCCCGAGCGTCTCCGCCCGATGAAAGCGGTCGGGGAGGTGGTGTGCGTACCAGGAGAGGGGATTGGGCATCGGCTGGGTCTCGTAGTGGTAGTCCATGCAGGTCAGGTCGCGCCAGCAGTCGTCGCCGCGGATCTTGATGAGCCCGGCCCCGAACATGTTGCGAAAGAGCACCCACCGGAGCAGCCAGATCACGACGACCGGCGGCTCGCTGGCACCCGCACCGAGGAAGACGGCGAGAAAGCCCGTCTCCAGTAACATCGACTCCCAGCCGTAGCCGTAGAACACCCGCCCGGCGTTGACGAACGACTGGTAGAGCCCCCACATCACCCCCCACAGGAGCATCGACGCCGGGAGCGCGTACGGTTCGGGCAGCCAGTAGGGCCCGGCGAACAGCGCGAGGAGCGACAGGGCGACGCCCGACCACGCCGCGAGGCCGACCGCGCGGTCGTCGGGGAGGACGTAGAAGAGGCTCGGCCGCTCGCGGAAGGTAGCCCGCTCGGCGTACTCCGCGAGGGGCAGGAGGCCGTCCTCGCCCGCCAGCGGCCGGAACTGGTTGGCCGCGACGAGAAAGGCGACGAGGTAGAGCAGGGCAAGTCCGCGCTGGAAGAGGAACCGGACGAGCCAGTACTCCTCCACCCACGGCAGCATGGTCGTCGGTGGTGGAGTGTCGAACAAAGGTCTGGCGAGACACCACGAATGGAGCGGCGCACCGGGGAGTCCAGACGCCCTCCCGAGGCCGGGCGATCGGACGATGGCGCGTCGGGACGATCGGCGACCTCACCTCGCGACCGACAGAAGGGAATGCGTCGCCGCTCGAACGACTGACCCCCTCCCGGGATCGAAGTTTTAGGCCGTACGAAAAATTGTTCGTCGATTGAAAAGATATATTAGGATCGAGGGCCAACGAACGGATGCAATGAGCACACAGAAGGAGGTACGACAGGAGGCGGGAACCGTCGAGGACAACCCGGTTCGGCTCGAGAAGGACAAGGCGGCCCAGATCATCGAGGCGCTGAACACTGACCTGGCCGACGCCTACGTCCTGTTCCACCAGCTCCACAAGCATCACTGGAACGTCGAGGGTGCCGAGCACCTCCCGATCCACCGGTTCCTCCAGGAGGCCTACGAGGACATCGAGGAGGCGGCCGACGAGCTCGCCGAGCGCGTCCAGGCCATCGGCGGCGTCCCCCACGCGAACATGCCGACGCTGTCGGCGGCCGCCACCGTCGAGCCCGAGGACGAGGACGTCTACGACATCCGGACCTCCCTGGAGCACGACCTCGGCATCTACGGCGACATCATCGAGAGCTACCGCGACCACATCGAGCTCGCCGAGGGACTCGGCGACTACGCGACCAGCGAGATGATGCGCGAACACCTCGAGGTCCTCGAAGAACACGCCCACATCATCGCACACTACCTCGAGGACGACACGCTGGTCCTCGAATCGGCCACGCACTGACGCCGAACTGAGCGGTCCCGTTTCGTCCCGTTACGCCACGTCGGGCGCTTTCTGATCGGTTCGACCCGGGAGCTCGATCTCTATCTCGAGTTCGGGCTCGCCAACGCCCTCGTAGTCGATCTCGAGTTCGACGGGTTCGCCGAACGCGAACGGGAGTTCCCACTCGTCGGTGGTGATGATGAGTTCGTCGCCGTCGCGGAGCTGCTCGCCGAGCTTGATCAGGAACTCGCCCGCCTCGCGCGCGTCGAGTCGGTACTCCTGCTCGAACTCGCGGCCCGGGCGGATGAGCGTCCGCTCGGGCTCGGATTCGGGCTCCGGCGGGCTCATCGGCGGACCTCGACGATCAGGTCGCTCGCCATCCAGCCGTCGGTGTTCCCCGATTCGAGGAAGATCGACGTTCCGGGGCAGCTCTCGCAGACGGACACCTCGGGCCTCTCGGGCGAGTCCGACTCGACCGCGCGTTCCGGGCGTGACTGGGTACCAGCGGCCATCGGAGGCGTTTAGGCAAACCTAAAATAAAAGCGATTCGGTTTTCGGCCGGTCTCAACCTGTCACGGTCGAGCCGGTCGAACCGTCGTTACGACCCGACAGAGGGTTGGGAGACCGCTATCCCGCTCACCTCACCGCGTGGAGTAGCGTCGGACCGTCCCCGTCGATGACCTCGACGGTCCCGAACCCCGCGGCGGAGAAGGTCTCCCGGAGGTGGTCGGGGTCGTGAAACCGCCCGTCGACGGTCGTCCCCATCCGCGCCTCCACTCCACGCTCCTCGTCGCGGACGACGAAGCAGTACGTCGTGGTGTAGTGTCCCCGCGCGGAGGTGAGCGCGCTGACCGAGTGGCGCTCGACCGTGTACCGGTCGGACTCGACGGTCGTCGTCCCCTCGTCCCCGTTCTCGACCGCCTCGGACAGCGGCTCGAAGAAAGTCACGAACGCGCCGCCGTCGCGGAGGCTGTCGCGGGCGTTCGCGGCGAACGCCTCGACGTCCCCGTCCTCGGTGAGGTGGAGGAGCCCGCCGAACAGCGCCGCGACGTCGAAGGACCGGCCCTCGTCGGCGGCCGACCACTCGGTGAAGTCCGCCCGGCGGACCGCCGCGCTCGTCACCCGCTCGGCGGCGACGTCGAGCATCGCCCCGTTCGCGTCGACGCCCAGCACCGTCCCGTACTCCCCCTCGATGCGGGCGAGGAGCGGGCCGGTCCCGCAGCCGAACTCCAGGACGCGGTCGGTCCCCGCCGGTTCGAACCGCCGCAGCAACCGGACCTGCGCCTCGCGGTCGAGGGTGCGCGAGTGGAAGAAGTCGTAGAGCGACGGGTACTCGTAGAAGCTCCGCGGGCGATGCGGGTCCTCGTTCAGGTCCCGGACGACGGCCGAGAGATCCATCGTACGAGCGTTCACGAGCGGGAGCGCTAAGCCCTGTCGCTGCCGTGCCAGGTGTTCTCACGTTCCGTCCCCGGCAGCTCGAAGCCCTCCGCCGGGGGGACCGCCGACGCGGACCCCTCCGCGAATTCGTCCCCATCCTCGGACGGGAGGATCGACGCGAGCCGGTCGGCCACGGTCGGGCTGATCGTCCCCGTCAGCTGTATCGCCTCCTCCCGGTAGTCCTCGAGCCCGAGGACGTCGCGGAAGAACCGCGAGAGCGTGCCGTACGTCTCGTAGAGCTCCTCGGCGGTCTCGCGCCCCTCGTCCGTCAGCGTCGCCCCCTCGTAGGGCTCGTAGGTCACGAGCCCCCGGTCGTCGAGCCGCTGGAGCATCTCCGTCGTCGCGGCGGGAGACCGGCCGATCGCCTCGGCGACCTCGCCCGGAGGGACGGGTGGCGATCCCCGTCGTTCCGTGACGTACAGGACGAGCACATACCGCGACGCCTCGGTCATCGAGCCACGAGCCGGTCCGGGTCGGCCCGGACGCCGCGAAGGTGGTTCGTCTCCGCGTCCAGGGGGGGATACCCCGTCGAACGCCGTCGGCGGCGCGGTACGTGGGACATCGATCACTCCCCGGACCGGTCGTCGGCCGGTTCGTCCTCCGTGTCACGCGCCGCTCCCGGGCCGGACTCGATCTCGTCCCCGTCGAACAGGGCGAGGCAGATCCAGGCCCACAGTCGTCCGCGTTCCCGCCGGTTCGCTCGTCCCATGCGTCAGGCCCTCCGGACCAGGTGATCGCGGACGGCACGCTGACACTCCGCGCAGACGGCGTCGAGGCGGGCGGCCGTCGCCAGGACCGGGTGCTCGACCGGGAAGTCCCGGTAGAGGTACCCGACGAGGCTCCGGTGTCCGACCCTCGCCTCGGCGCTTCGGCTCGTCGTCCCCCGGAGGAACGTCTGGCGCTCGTGGGCGAGTTCCTCGCACCGCTCACGGTGGGTCGCCAGCGTCCGGTGGCGGCGCGAGAGCGCCTCGAACCCGAGGTCGGTGAGCGGCGTCTCGTCGGCGTCGGCGATCCACGCCGTGATCCCGTCGACGGCGGCAGCGGCGTCGGCGAGTTGCGAGCGCTCCCGGTCGAGCGCCCGGCTCGTGGTCGCGATCTCGGCCCGCCGGGCGTCGACCTCCGCGACGAGCGACCGCTCGAGTCCGGCCGAGAACGTGGTCCCGGTCGTCGGGGCGAGCGCGACCGCGATGGCGTCGGTGAACTCCTTGCGGACGGTCGCCAGCAGGGGCTCGCCCCCGTCCTCGTCGGCGACGCTGTGCGGGCGGACCGTCTCGGCGAAGGCCCTCCGGACCGCCCGACAGCCGTCGTCGGTCGACACGTCGGCACGGAACCGCGCGCCCGTTGCGGTGACCGTGGCCGTCACCCCCCGTGCCGGGGACTGCTCGGTCGGGAGCTCCGCGACCCGGTCGGCGAACGCCCCGAACGCCTCGTGTTTGGCGTCTACGGCCTCCCGCTCCGCCGTCACACGTTCGCGCGCCCGGTCGACGTAGGTCTCGACGACCATCTCACACCCCCGTTCGTGTACCGTCGCCGGGAGCGGTGTCGAGGGACGCCCGCTCTCTCCCCTCGGGAGGGCCGATCGACGTGGACCCTGCCGAGACGGGTTCCCGATGGACGATCACGTCGTAGTGGGGGACTCGCGGGTCGTACCGGCGAAGCATCGCGCGGTACCGCTCGGTTGCCCGGGCGGCACGCCGGGCCGTCGCCCGCGCTTCGAAACGTAGCCCCGCCGCGGGGACTGGCCGGTCGCCCGTCCGCCCACAGCGGAGGTAGAACTCCCCGTCGGGACTGGCCAGCGACTCGATCCGTCCGCGGACGTCGGCGAGCGGTGTTCCGGTCATCGTTCCGCGCTCTCCCCCAGACGACGACCGGCCGCTCGCCACGGACGTGGACCCGCGTTCGGCCGTCGGGCCGTCTCCCCCGTCGCCGTCCATACGATTTAGGCCCACCTAAAGACACATAGTAGTTACGATTTTTAGGATGGCCTAAAATAAGTGATCGGATCCACGAGGAGATCGATCGGACACCCGCTCAGACGCCCTCGTTGACGATGCTCGCGACCTCCTCGCGGTCGAACAGTCGTTCGGCCTCGGGGATCTCGGGGTACGGTCCCCCGGTGTAGGTCGGCCATTCGCCGAACCGTTCGGGGTAGAGCTGTTTTGCCGTCATCTCCAGCTGGAAGGGGTTCATCAGCGGCCCCTGGACCGGGTGGCCCGACGGGTACACACGGCCGTTCCGCACGGCCGAGAGCTGGCTCCCCACGGGGTGGTCCTCGAGCGCCCGCCGGATCTCGGCCACGTCGTAGTAGGAGCTGACACCGTAGCGGTGGAGGAGCACGTCGGGGTCGATCTCCAGTAGCGTCTCGAAGTCGTACGACGTCTCGTACGTCACGTCCTCGCCGACGAACGCGTCGGGCGCGCCGAGCGGCCGGACGTGAGCGGTCGCGAACCCGGGCGCGTCGATCTTCGCGGGGTAGAACGTCTCGTCCATGTAGATGACCGACCCCACCTCGGGGCGTTCCCCCTCGGGCGGCAGGTCCGACTCGATCGTCGACAGCAGCCCATCGTGGACCGAGGCGAGCGCCTCGTACCGCGCTGGCCGTCCGAACACCCGCGAAACCCGCTCGGCGATCTCCCAGAGCGTGTAGTACTCGTAGTCGTCCCGGCACGGCTCGGGGGGCTGCCCGTGCCGCCGGCTGTAGACGTTGCCAAACCACGGTGCGACGTTCTCGCGGACCTCCTCGACGTCCGCCATCCCCCAGCCGTCGAACGAGGCCATCAGACAGGGGTCCATCAGGTGGAGGTCGGAGTCGAGTTCGTAGAGCAGCTCCTTCTCGACCCGGATGCTCCCCGACCCGGTATTGAGCTGGGTGAGGCCCTCGCGGTCGAACGAGACCCCGTCGAGCCGCGCGTAGTAGGCGTCGAGCGTGCTCCCGCCCCCCTCGGCGTCGAACCCGAGCGAGTTCACCGCGTCCCCGTGCCCGTACGCGACCGCCATGTCGGCGTACAGCAGGCTGTAGACCAGCACGCGCTCCGGGACCGACTCGAACGTCACCTCACCCGCGGGAGCCATCGTCACCGAGTAGCTCCCGTCGCCGCTCGCTTCGGTCGACACGTCGGCGCCGGTCGCCGTCCCGGTCGCGGTGGCCGACTTCGTCGGAGTCGGCGTCCCCGGGTCGCTCCCGGTCGGTTCGGGAGTCGACCCGGAGCCGCCGTCGCCCGTACACCCCGCGAGGAGCGCGCCGCCTGCGACGATGCCCCCGTACCGGAGGTAGTCCCGTCGCGTCGGTCCGTCGGGTGTACCCGAATCCTCGTCTGTCACTCGGATCCCCCCGTGACGATCTCCGCGACCCGCTCGCGGTCGAACAGCCGCTCGTCGCCGCCCACCTCGCCGAAGACGTCCGGGTAGAGCTGTTTCGCGGCGCGTTCGGTCAGGAACAGGTTGTGGATCGGCCCCTGGAAGAGGTAGCCGCCGCGGTAGACGCGCCCGTCCCGCACGGCCGTCAGTTCGCGCCCGAGGGGGTGTTCGCGCATGTACGCGAGCACGGTCTCGCGGAACTCCGCGGCGGACTTGCGCTCGTGTCCCCGGACGAGGATCACGTCCGGGTCGACCTCCAGGAGGTTCTCGTAGTCGAGCTCCCCCCGGTTGGTCGTGCTGAGGTTCTCTATGTCCGTGCCGGCGAGCGCGTCGGTCACCCCGAGGTCGCGCCACTGCTTCTTGCTCGTCCCCCTGTCGTCGAGCCGGTACGGCGAGAACGTCTCGGGCTCGGCCGTCCCCTCGTAGGTCAGGAACACGTTCGGGCGCTCGTCGGCCGGCGGGAGTTCCGCTCGGACGTCGGCGATGAACTCGTCGTGGAACGCCTTCAGGACCTCGTAGCGTTCCGTCTCCTGGAACACCTCGGCGACCGTCTCGAACGCCTCGTACAGCGTGTAGTAGCGGTAGTCGTGCCACTCGTCCGACCGGCGGAAGATCAGGTTGCCCAGGAACGGGCCGACGTTCGAGGACACCTCCTCGACGTCCGCCCGGTCCCAGTCGAACCAGTTGATCAGCATCCCCGGGTCGTAAAGGTGGACGTCGTTTTCGAGCTCGTAGAACTCCTCTTTGGTCCGGACCTCCGGGTTGGCCTCGATCGCCTCGAGGTCGACGCTCACGCCGGGGAGCTCGTCGTAGACGTAGGTGTAGTAGCGGTCCGCACTCCCGATACCGGTCAGACCGCTCCCCTTCCCGAGCGCGACGGCCATGTCGGCGTAGCCGCCGTCGTAGGCGATCCACCGCTCGGGGACCGACTCGAACTCGACGGTGCCGACCGGCTCCATCGTCACCGAGTGGGAGCCGTCGCCAGCGGGCGTGCCCGTCTCCGTTCCCGTCCCCGTCCCCGTCTCGGTCCCGGTCGGGGCGCTCGTCTCCGTGGCCGCGGTCGTCTCCGTCTCCTCCGGTTCACTCGATCCCACACAGCCCGCGAGCAGGCCGCTCGCGACGGCTACCCCGCCGTACCGCAGGTAGTCCCGTCGCGTCGGTGCTCCGTATCCCGCGTCGTCGTGCGCCATGGATTTAGGCCAGCCTAAATTTATTTAACCGTTCCGATTTTTAGGCCTGCCGAAAGCAGGACGGACCGTCGCTCGGTCTCCCGCTTGCGGTTCGGGGAATCGCGGACCGGCAGGGCCGCACACCTCGGATCACGTAAAGTTATATCGACAGAGAGTAAAGGAATGTTGACATGGTCCTCTCGAACGACGAGACGAGTAACCTGCTGGGTATCCTCCGCCTCGGGTTCGTCGCCCTGCTCGCACCGCTGTGGCTGCTCGGCGGGTTCGCGCTGATCTGGCTCGGCGAGACGCCCCTCGGGGTCGGGTCGATCGCGATCGGGCTCGTCATGCTCGGCGGCGGCTACCGGCTCTATCGGGCGATCGAACGCCCGGACGTCGTGGTCGACGAGCGGGTGCGGGAGACCCAGTACCGCGCGGGGTACAACGCCTTCTGGACGATGGTGCTCGTCCCGTCGTGCTACGTCGCCTTCGGGATGTTCCTGCCGTCGGCGGTCACCGAGCGGGTCGCGGCGTGGGGCGGGTTCGAACTCGCGTGGCCCGTCGCGCTCGCGCTCGGGTTCGCGGCCTACATCGGCTCGCTCGCCTACTACCGCTTCCACGGGATCTGATGCCGGTCGAGAACGAACTCCGGGTCTACCGTGCGCGACACGATCTGACCCAGGCGGAGCTGGCGGTCGAGGTCGGAGTCTCCCGGCAGACGATCAACGCCGTCGAGACGGGCAAGTACAACCCGAGCCTGGAGCTGGCGCTGAAGCTCGCGAATCGCTTCGACGTCGCGGTCGAGGAGCTGTTCACCCTTCGCGAGGGGTGAGCCACCTCGGTCGACGTAGCGTCCGAGTCGTCGACGTAGCTCGTATCGACTGGCCCCGTCGCCAGTACGGGAAGGGTTCGACTGCGACAGAGTCGTCGGCCTCGCAAGGGTGGCACCCAAGCACGGTGAGCCCCAACCGGTAACCAATGCCGACGCTAGATCTCGATGACGGGACGCTCTGGTACGACGAGCGAGGAAGCGGTCCCCCGCTCGTCTGTCTCCACGGCGGGTGGCAGAACGCCGACGCCTGGGCTCCTCAGATCGACCGTTTCACGGACGAGTACCGGGTCGTGACGTTCGACTGCCGCGGGCACGGCAGGACCGGCGCGACCGGTTCGTCGCGGTACTCGGTCGACCTGTTCGTCGACGACCTCGAACGCCTCCTGTCGCATATCTCGATCGAGCGACCGATCCTCTGCGGTCTCTCCCTCGGCGGGATGGTGGTCCAGTCCTACCTCGACAGACACCCGGACCGGGCGCGCGCGGCGGTGATCGGCGGGCCGCTCCGGTCGATGCCGCCGGTCGCCCTCCCGCGCGGCGTGAAGCCCTTCCTCTCGCCGCTCCCGTTCGTCGCCGGGATGCTCTCGGCCGTCGGGTCGACGGCGACGTTCGAGGCGCTGCTCGGATCGATCAGGACGACGACGGGTCGGCGCTGGCTGACCCTCGATCCCGCGGTCCGCTCGGAGGCGATGAAGGCCGTCGGCGGGATCTCCGTCGACGAGTACCTGAAGATCTTCCGGGCGCTCTACGAGTTCGGGCCGCCGGACCTGTCCCACGTTCGCACGCCGACGCTGGTGCTCTACGGGGACCAGGAGTCGCCGCTGGTCAAGCGACAGGGCAAGCAGATCGCGAGGAGTGTCGTCGACGGGTCCTGGCGGGAGGTACCCGACGCGGGCCACCTGGTCAACCAGGACAATCCCCGGGCGTTCAACGAGGCGTGCGCCGAGCTCTTCGGCGAGCTGGAACGGACGGACGGCCGGCCGCTGGTCGCCTGAGCGCTCACGCTCACGATCGCGGGAACGAGGGCGAGTATCGTCCAGTAGCGGAGCACTGCGGTGCTCGCCGGTCGGATCCGATCGGAGCCACGGACGGGTGTACCGGCGGGGTCGACGGGCGTCCGATGACGGAGCCGCCCCACCTCGTCACTCGTCGGACCTGTAGCGACCGCCTCGGAGCCCTGGCGGTCGTCTTCACCGCCCGAGATAGGCGATGGAGAGGCGGGCTCGACTCCCCGGAGAAACGGGAGCGGCTCAGGACCACAGGACGAGGTAGAGCATCGCCCCCCCGCCGAGGAGGAGCACGTAGACGAAGCTCGCCACCCGGTAGACGAGCGCGAGCGCCGCGGCGGTCTCCGGACCGAGCGCCGTCAGCGCGATCACGAGGCCGACGATGGCCGCCTCCACGCCGCCGAGGCCGCCGGGCGTGGGGACGAACCCGGCGACGGTGCTCGCCGGGACGACGAACAGCACCACCAGCGGCGAGAGGCTCACGCCGAGGGTGAGTGCCGCGAAGTACAGCGGGAGGGCGAAGAAGACCCAGCCGACGAACGCGTAGACGAGGGTCTCCGCGATCGCGCGGCGGTCGACGGCCATCCGGTCGACGAGGCCGTAGAACTCGTCGACCCGGTCGCGTATCTCGTGGGGGTCGATCCGATCGGTCCGGCGGGCGACGGGGCTGAGGACCGCGTCGGCGACCCGTTCGACGGCCCGTCGCCGCGTCCAGAACAGGTACGCCAGGAGCGGGAGGGCGACGAACAGCGCGCCCAGCCCCCAGAGGAGCATCCGGGCGTTCTCCGGGAACTGCCCGGTGACGATCAGCGCGACGAACCCGAGGGCCGCGAACGTGAAGAACGGGACCAGGTTGAGCGTATCCGAGGTGACGATGCTCGCGAGGCTGTCCTGGAAGGTCGCGCGGTCGTTACGCGAGAGGACGTACGCGACGAACGGGCCGCCGCCGGCCCGCCCGAACGGGGTGAGGTAGTCGGCGAACGTCGCCGCGACGTACGTGATGGAGATGGTCGGGAACGGGATGTCGACGTCGACGACCGAGAGCAGGACGTCCCACGCCTTCGACCAGATGACGAGGCTCAGGGTGGTCGAGACGCAGGCGACGGCGACCCACTTGTAGTCGGCGTTCCGGAGGGTCGCGAGTATCTCCCCCCACCCGATCCGACCGCCGAAGTAGTAGATCACCACCCCGGCGATCGCGAACCCGACCAGCGCCTTCAGCAACGACCCGCTGTCGAGCGGACCGGTCGCCGTCGCCTCCGCCTCGGTAGTCGTATCGGTCATCGTTGTATCGCGTTCGACGAAGCGCCCGTCCCGAGCGGTCTCCACCGCATCGGTTGCACGGGGGTTCGGCGGTCACCGGGTAATGCCCGTTGCTTGCAGGTTCAGCCGGGACGGAATCCGTGCTCCTCGCCCGGACGCCGCCGCCGGTGATGCCGGGGATCGGAGCCGCCGCCGATGGGCGACCGGGCGGCCGTTCCGGTCCCGATCCCGTGCCCGCAGATGAACACCGTGATGCTGCACGAGGTAGAGCTACCCCGGTCCGCCTGGTGGCACCGTTCGATGACAGCAGAGGCACAGGCGCTCGGGAGATGCACCGAATGCGGTACGGCCTACGCCATCTTCGAGGGGCCGGAGGGCTGGCGCGCGCTCGGGACCGACGGGAGCCGCGGCCGCCGTTCGAAAGACGTTCGACACGGCCCCCGAAGGACGTCCCCGAGCTGTCAGCGTCTCCGGAGGTGACTCCAAATCGCCCTGTCACCCGTTTCCTCAATACACATTCTCTCGTGAAATTCAGCACGTTTGATGTTTATTGCGTATAATACGTTACTGTTCAAAAGATGTTAGGAACCGAGTTCGTAGTACGACCGGGGGGACAGGGTATGGGGAGTGACGCCGCCGACACGGGCACACGGGTTCCGCGCGTGGCCGAACACCTCGATCTGGTCTTCGGGCTCCTGCAGCGGGCGCGACGTCGGTACGTCCTCTACTACCTGTCGACCAGGAAGGACGAACCCGTCGACTCCGGCGACCTGGTGAGCGCGATCCGTACCTACGAGACGGGCGACAGCCCGGGGACCGATCCCCCGCCCCGGAAGGAGCTCTGGATCGCCCTGTATCACACTCACCTGCCCCGGCTCGCCGACACGGGCGTCCTCGAGTACGACGACCGGCGGGGGACGGTCCGGTCCACGATGTCCCCCGCGGTCGAGGAGTGGGTGGCACACGCCCGCCACCGGGAGATCGAGTGACCGTGGCCCCAGCCGTCACCACCGAGTTCACGCTCCCCGCGCCGTCGTTCCCGTTCGGACGGGCCACCAGTTACCCTCCGACCGTCCAGGTGTACCTCGAACGGTTCGTCCCGCTCACCGGGGCGCGTATCCCGTTTCTCTGGGTCTCGGGCCCGGGGATCGCGGCGTTCGAACGCCACCTTCGGGGGAGCGAACTCGTCGCGGACGTCGACGCGCGACTCCACACCGAGGAGCGTGCGCTGTACGCCGTCGAGTGGGACCCGGGGGGCGAGACGTTCCTCGACGGTCTCGGTGAGGCCGGCGGCACGATCATGGACGCCCACGGGAACGACCCCTGGGCGTTCACCGTTCGCTTCCCGGATCACGACGCCCTCTCGCACTTCTCCCGGTTCTGTCGTACCGAGGACTTCCCCGTCGACATCGGGCGCGTCTGTACGGCCGCCGAGCACCCCGAGATCGCTCCCGACGGCGGTATCACGTCCAGACAGCGCCAGGCGCTACTCCTGGCGGTCGAAGGGGGCTACTTCGCCGTCCCGCGGGAGACGACGCTCGAGGAGATCGCCGACGAACTCGGTGTCTCCCCGCAGAACACCTCCGAACTCGTCCGTCGTGGGGCCGGCCATCTCCTCCGGAGGGCGTTCGTCGGTCTCGTCGACGAGCCCGTCATCGCGCCCGTCGAGGCGGGGCCGAACCCGGAGTAGAGCGGCCCCGGTGCCCCGAGTCCGTCGCGCCGCTCGATGGCCAGCGGTGCAGGTGCGCACACAGCGGACGAACCGAGCAGTCCTGCGGAGGGACGGGAAACGAGGTCGTGGTCAGCCGGGGTCCTCGGCGGGGAACAGCCCGGTCGCCATGAGCCGCCGGGCGATCACGACGAGCCCGTTGCCGAAGCCGTGGCCGTACACGGCCATCTCCTTCCCGCTCTCGGGGTCGAACGAGCTGAGCAGGATCGTCTGGCGGTCGATCAGCAGCAGGCGGCCGATCTGACCGTCACCCACGCCGGGGAGGGTCGGATCACGAGGTCGGTCGAGGCGTGTCTCGCCGAGGTCGACCTCGAAGGGGAGACGGCGGAATCGAGGAGTGCCGCGCTGATGATCGAGCTGATCGGCGTGCCCGGCGTCGTCGATATCTGGCGGCCTGAAGAGGTCCCGGTGGGGTAGTCGTCCGCTTCACGGGGGCGAACCCGGGCGAAGCGCCCGGTACTCCCGATCACGCCGGCCCCGGAGGAGGGCTCCCCCCGCTCGACCGCCGATCAGTCCTCGAGCAGACCCTTCATGTAACCGGCGGCGAACAGCTTGCCCGTGATGTGATACCCCGGGATGGAGTTGTCCTCGCCGGCCATCGTCGGGACGTGGTCCGGTCGGATCGGACCGTCGAACCCGATATCCTTGTAGGCGTCTATGGCCGCCTGCATGTCCGTCGGTCCCTCGTCGTGCCAGGTCTCGACGAAGTCCTCGGCGGGGCCGTCGACGTCGCGGAAGTGGACGAAGTGGATGCGGTCGCCGAAGTGCCGGATGGTCTCGGGGATGTCGACCCCCATCGCGGAGAAGTTGCCCTGACAGAACGTCACGCCGTTGTGCGGCGAGTCGTAGATGTCGAGCACGCGGTCGTACGCCTCCGGGCTAGTGATGATGCGTGGCATCCCCCGGACGTCCGAGATGGGCGGGTCGTCGGGGTGCAGGCCGAGGTAGACCCCCGCCTCCTCGGCGACGGGGACCACCCGTTCGAGGAAGTACTCCAGGTTCTCCCAGAGGTCCTCCCTCGTCGTGTTCCTCGCCGCCGCGGGGGTCGGGCCGCGGCGCATCTGCTCGTCGTCGTAGGCACTCGTCAGCGAGTTCCCGCGGGCAGGGGTGGTCACGGAGGTCCGGGCCCAGCGGAGGCCGGACATCCAGTCGTAGCAGACGACGTCGACGCCGAGTTCGCCGAGGTTGCGCACGAGCGTGCAGAACCGCTCGATCTCCTCGTCGCGGCCGTCGAGGGCCAGCCGAGTCGTGTCGGTCACGGGGACGCTCCCCTCGAACACCGCGGGCTCCATGCCGTGGTCGCGATAGCGGTTGACGATGCGGAGCAGTTCGTCGTACTCGTAGGGGAGCGAGCCGTCGCCGATCTCCAGCGAGTGGAAGACGGCGTGGTTCACGCCGACCTGCTCGGCGAGCGTCCAGCGTTCGTCGGGTTCGGGCGGGAGGACGAGCGAGATATCCATGACTGGATGCGACGTATCCGGGGGCGCGCTCATAGTGGTTGGCATTCGCAAACACCGACCAGTCCGGCGTGAAACGCCCGAGGGCAGGTCCCAGGGGCTCCTCGGGTGACGTTCGCTACCAGAGGCGCTCGGAAGCCCGGCACCACCGGCGGCGGACGCTACTGGTGGGTGGTAACTGTGGGCAAGGCTTTAGTGGGTTTCTCGTGAGGGGAGGGTGGCGAAATCATGGACGAAGGAATGAGTTTCGGCGTCTTCTCGATGCCGGAGTACCGTCCGGAGCTGAACTGGAACCTGGCCCACCACCAGATGACCGACCTCGCGGTCCTCGCCGAGAAGCTGGGGTTCGAGGAGTACTGGGTCGGCGAGCACCACACACAAGGCCACGAGAGCTCGCCGATGCCCGAACTCCAGCTGGCGTGTATGGCCCAGGCCACCGACACCATCCGGCTGGGGACGGGGACGCTCAACCTGCCCTACGACTTCCAGGACCCGTTCCACGTCGCTGAGCGGATGGCCTTCCTCGACCAGCTGGCCGACGGCCGCATCAACTTCGGCTACGGGGCCGGGGCGCTCCCCGCCGACATGGAGATGTTCAACGTCGGCGAGGACGGCAAGAACAAGATGTGGGAGGCGATCGACGTCATCGAGACGTACCTGGAGGCCGAGGAGCCCACGGCGTTCGACGGCGAGTTCTACCAGTACGACGAGCGGGCCATCCAGGTCCCGCCCTACCAGGGCGAGGACCGACCGACGGCCCTCGCGGGGCTCTCCTCGCTGAGCTCGTTCACCAACGCCGTGAAGGACGGCCACCGGCCGCTGTGCATCAGCTTCGCGCCGCTCGAATCGGGGAACAACCCGGCCGCCGTGGGGCTGACGGACATCGCCGACGAGCTCGACCGGACCGCCGAGGAGGTCGGCCGCGATCCCCACGAGGTCCGTGACGAGTGGACCGTCGTCCGCGAGGTGTTCGTCGCCGACAGCAAGGAGGAGGCCTACGAGGAGATCAGGGAGGGTGCGGAGGAGTACTACGACTACCTGTTCGGCCTCGGCGACGGCGGGCTCATCAACCTGGTCGCACACGAGCCGGACTGGGCGTGGGGCGAGGAGGTCACCCTGGAGTGGATGATCGAGAACCTCCCCTTCATCATGGGCTCGCCGGAGGAGTGCATCGCCCAGATCCGGCAGCTCCGCGAGGAGCTCGGCCACTTCGGTCGCCTCGTCATCAACCACCACGACTGGGGGATCCCCGAGTACCGGTGGCGGCAGTCCTACGAGCGGTTCGCCGAGGAGGTCATGCCGGCCTTCCAGGAGCACAAACGACCCCGGGAGGTCTACCGGAACGAGGTGCCCGGCTACGCCGAGCGCGTCCCGAAGGCGAGCCCGGACGTGTTCGCGCTCGGCAGGTCGGCGGACGCGACCCCGGCCGACGACGACTGATCCCGGACCGCCACCCCTCGAAACGGATCGACGGCGGGCCGTCGTAGCGAACACGTTTTTGTCGCGCTCGGACAGTGGACGGACGATGCCCGACGGCTTCACGCCGCGAACGCCGGTCTCGTCTCACCACCCCGGCCCGCCACGGTTCGTCCACGTCGGCGAGCCGATACGGGACCCGATCTTCGTCCTCGCGGCGGACACCACCGGGCTCGGGGTAGAAGTCGAGATCGAGCACGGCGGTCGCGACGGACTCGCGCCGCGGTTACCCGACCTGCGACTCGATCCCGAGCCCTACGGCGCCGACGCCTTCGAGTGGTCGGTCGTCTCCGCTCCACCGGGAAGCGACGGTGACGTCCTCTCGTTCGCCACGCCGACGACCCCGATCCCCCGGTACGACACCGGGATGGATCACGTCGCCGAGTTCGAGGCCGACGCACCCGGCAGATACCTGTTGGGACTCGACGCACCGGACGGAACCCACGAACTGACCGTCCACGCCTTCCCCGAACCCGACGATACGCCCCGTCCACGGCTCGAACTCGACGCCGAGTTCGACCCCGTGACGGAGCGCTTCCGGATCGAGTCGAACGCCGCGCTCGCGCCGTCGGGCGAGGCGAGGTGCGGAGACCTGCGCGTCGAGTTCCTGGCGGACGACCGCGACCCGCTCCCCGGAGACGGGATCGAGATCGGGGACGACGGGCTGTCGGCGACGGTTCCGCTCGACGCACTCGGGGAGGATGTCTGTCGGGTCCACGCCGCCGCGTACGACGGCCGGCGGGCGAGCGTGGGCGACTCGATCGAACTGCGCCCCGACGGGGACGTGACGCTTCCGAACCGCCCGCCCGGGTGGCTCGACGACGCCGTCCTCTACCAGATCTTCCCGCGGTCGTGGGCGGGCGAGCGCGGCGCGACGACGTTCGAGACGCTGATCGACGGCGACCCGGAGACCGGAGCACGGGGCGTCGACTACCTCGCCGACCTCGGCGTCGACGTCGTGTGGCTCACGCCGGTCGTCCCCGCGGCGAGCGCCGAAACCGAGCGGGCGGGCGGCGGTCCGCACGGCTACGACACGCTCGACTACTTCGACGTCGCCCCCGACCTCGCACCCGACGGGATGGACCCCCTCGACGCGTACGTCGAGTTCGTCGACGCCTGTCACGAGCAAGGGATCAGGGTCTGTTTCGATCTCGTCGCCAGCCACGCGGGGTTCCGGATCGACGAGTTCACGGGGACGATCGGGGAGTCCGCGGGGTCGGAGTCGCTCGGCGGGGAAGACCCGCTTCGGGTCCTCCGGTGGGACGAGGGAGCGAGGACGTTCGACTGGTGGGATCGGGCGGCCGTTCGGCGGTACGCCCCCGACGGGACGGTCCTGGAGGAGGCCCCCCGCCCGACCGGGTTCGCCGACCTCCGCTCGATGCCGAACTGGAACTACGAGCACGTCGCCGCGCGGGAGTTCATGCTCGGGGTCGCGGACTTCTGGTCGCGGGTGGTCGGCGTGGACGGCTTCCGCTGTGACGTCGCGTTCGGCGTCCAGCACAGCGTCTGGCGCGAGGTCAGGGAGGTCGTCCGGGCGAACGACGCCGAGTTCTTCACCCTCGACGAGACGATCCCGAACGACCCGGCGTTCTCGGAGAACCAGTTCGACGTCCACTTCGACACGACGGGGCTCACCTACACCGCCCAGGACCTCGTGCGTCGGCTGTCCCCCCGGCGGGAGCCAGCGACGTCGGGAACCGACCGCCGGGGGGAACCGGATCCGAGCGCTCTGGTCGAGGCCGTGCTCGACCGTCGGGACCGGGGACACCCCGACCACGCGCTGTTCCTCAACAGCGTCGAGAACCACGACGAACACCGACTGCTCAGCCTGGCGGCCGTCGACCCGCTCGACCCCGATCACGACGACGTGACCGACGAGGAGTGGGACCGCGCCGCTCGGCTCCAGCGGGCGTGTTTCGCCGCCTGCGTCACGCTCCCCGGGATACCGACAGTCTACTACGGTGCCGAACGGGCGATCAGCCGCTACGGCACCGGACGGTGGGCGGGCGAGGAAGACGGCCGCGGGGTGACCTCCGGAGGGAACGTCGATCCCGACGCCGACGTCCGTCCGGGCGGCCGCCAGCGCGCGTTCATGAACTGGGAGCGGTACGACGCAGCACACCTGGCGTTCTACCGGCGGCTGATCGACCGCTATCACGACCTCGACGCGCTCCACGCCGACGCCGCGCTCCGCACCCTGCCCGTCGAGAGCGACCACGAGGTGGCGTTCTTCGTCCGCGAGGCGAGCGCGTCGACCGGCGTCTCGGGTCCGGAGGCGGTGCTCGTCGCACTGAACTTCGAGGCCGATCCAGTCTCGGTCGATCTCCCGCCGGGAGTCGAGTCGTCCGATCTCCTGGGGAGGTCCGGTGGGGAGGGAGCGACGGTCACCCTCGACACCGTGGGCGTCTTCGCCCTCGACGGCCCGATCGATGGGACACCGATCGTCGAGAGGACGGTCGAGTGATCCCACACGGGAGAGAGGCGGGGAAACCGGGGCACTCGCCACCGGCTCTCGGGGCGTCCGGTCGGCGATCGAGCGTCGCGCTTGTCGGCGAGTCCACCGCGCGCCGTTCGCCGACGCCGGGCGTTTCAGATCGAGTTATCGAGAACACCTCTAATAAGGCCGGTCCAACAGGGGTACTTGGGTTGGGGATGTAGGATGCCCCTGCTGTGCCGGACCGCATCTGTCACCATCCACCGCGAAGGTGTCATTGTATGGTGCGGCACGGTCGGTGAACGATGCCAAAAAGCTAAATCCGATGAGCCGTGGGACGCGTGTTTTCGGGGCGTGGACACCGGGGGGACGTTCCGTCGAGGCGACGTATTATCACGTCGGCCCGTGACCGGTACGCATGGGTATCGAGACGGTCCCGCTGGGACGGACGGGTCTGAAGGTCAGCCGACTCGCGTTCGGCACCTGGCGGTTCGGCCGCCGGCTGGTCGACGGCGAGGAGCGCTACGACGTCGACGGCGGTCTCGTCGAGACCACCGAACAGGAGGCCTACGACCTGCTGGACGCCTACGCCGAGCACGGCGGCAACTTCATCGACACCGCCGACAAGTACGGCGACGGGCGGAGCGAGGAGTGGATCGGTAACTGGCTGTCCGACCGCGACCGCGAGGACTTCGTCGTCGCTACGAAGATCCACCGCCCCCGACGGCCGGGCGACCCGAACGGGGAGGGACTCAACCGCAAACACCTCCGCCGGCAGATCGACGTCTGTCTCGACCGGCTCGGAACGGACTACATCGACCTCCTCTACTGTCATCGCTGGGACGACTCAACGCCCGCGGCGGAGTTCATGCGCACCCTCGACGGGTTCGTCGAGGCGGGGAAGGTCAACTACCTCGGTATCTCCTCGGGCGAGCCCGACGCCTGGAAGATCGTCAAGGCGAACGAGATCGCCGCACGCGAGGGGTACGAACCGTTCACCGTGACCCAGCCGCGCTACAACCTCGTCGACCGGGAGATCGAGGCGGGCTACCTGGAGATGTGCCGGGACTACGGCCTCGGAGTCGTCCCCTGGAGCCCGCTGGGATGGGGGTTCCTCACCGGGAAGTACTCACGCGAGAGCGACACGCCCGAGGAGTCGACGGCCGCGGCCGACGGGAGCTTCGAGTCGAACTACCTGACAGAGGAGAACTTCGAAGTGCTCGACGCGGTACTGGAAACAGCCGAGGCGGTCGGCGCGACGCCCGCCCAGGTCGCGCTCGCGTACCACCTCCACCACCCCGACGTCACCGCGCCGATCGTCGGCGCGAGCAGCGTCGACCAGCTCGAGGAGAACCTCGGTGCCGACGACGTCTCGCTCACGGACGACCAGTTCGAGCGCCTGCGGGCCGCGAAGACCGCGAGCCTCTACTGACTGTGGACGTCGCGCCGGCCCCTCGGAACCGACCGGCGGTCCTCGCCACGAGCGGAACACCGGATCACGACAGACCCCGCAGCCGGGGCGGCGAGACCACATACTCTGACTGCGGGCTCCCTGTCCGAGTGGACACCGGAACTACTGGTCGACCACGGAGCCGTCCTCGTGGAGGCGGGTGAGGACCTCCCGTGGCTCGTAGGGATGCTCGTCGAGGGCCTCCTCGTCGAGTTCGACGCCGATGCCCGGGGCGTCCGGTACGACGAGATAGCCGCCGTCGCGCTCGAGCGGTTCGGCGAGCAGTTCGCGGCCGGGCTCGCCCTCGTCTCGTGTGTAGGGGTACTCCTGGATAGCGAAGTTGGGGATCGAGGCGGCGAGCTGGAGGCACGCAGCGGTACTCACCGGGCTGAGCGGGTTGTGCGGGACGACCTTCGCGTAGTGGGCCTCCGCGAGCGCGGCGACCTTCTTGGCGTGGGTCAGTCCCCCAACCATGCAGACGTCCGGACGAACGTAGTCGACCGCGTCGCGCGAGAGGAGCATCTCGAACTCCTGGACCGTGTGGATGCGCTCGCCCGTCGCGATGGGGATATCGATCTCATGTGCGATCCGCGCCATCGCGTCGAAGTTGTCCGGCCGGGTAGGGTCCTCGAAGAACATCGGCCGGTACGCCTCGATCTCGCGCCCCAGGGCGACGGCCTCCTCGGGGTCGAGCCGGCGGTGGATCTCGATGCAGAGGTCGACCTCGTCGCCGACGGCCTCGCGGAACTGTCGGACGCGGTCGGTCGCCTCGCCGATCTTCGCGGCATGCGTCTCGAAGTACGGCTTCGAACGCGGTTCGTCTGCCAGCGGGTTGAGGTGTCCGACCGCGGTGAACCCCCGTTCCTTCGCCGCTCGGCAGCCCGCGACGAGCTCCTCGGTCGTCTCGCCGAAGACGTGGGCGTAGACCCGCGCCTTCTCCCGGGTCGGACCGCCGAGGAGACGGTACGCGGGAACGCCGTAGTGCTTGCCCGCGATGTCCCACAGGGCGATGTCGATGGCGCTGAGCGCGCCCATGATCGCCGCCCCCCGGAAGTGGGCGTTCCGGTACATGTACTGCCAGTGGTGCTCGATTTCGAGGGGATCGCGCCCCACGAGGTAGCGGGCGAACGTCTCGACGGCGCCGGCCGAGGCCTCGAGGAACCCCCACGTCCCGGACTCGCCGAGCCCCGTGATGCCCTCGTCGGTGTGGATTCGGACGAACAGGTAGCGGTCGGCGAACACCGTCTCGACGTCGGTTATCTCCATGGGCGCCCGTCCGGGTGCCGGGACTTAGCGTTACGGGCGAGGTCCGGGAGCGCCAGTTGTGGTGCTCTCGAGACGAACGTCGTCGAGGAGTCAGCCGCGATACCGCCCGCTGCCGATCTCCAGCTCCCCTTCGGCCAGATACCAGCCCGTCCCGGGGCCGAGGAGCTCGGTCCGGATCCGCTGGCGATACTCGTTTCCGGTCCACCCGCCGGAGAACCACTCGTTCCGGCCGTCGAGCTCCGTGCCGACGTAGACCGTCGCGTTCTCGGGGGCGTCGTAGGCGGCGTACACCCGGCTGTCGTACTCGTAGCACTCCTGTCGTGCCCCGGCACCGAACGTACACTCGACCTCGGTGAGGTTGTACCGGGGGTCGAGGAGCGGTTCGGTCCCGAACGGGTCGGCCGTCTCGACGGAGTCGTCGGCGACCACCGTGACGTCGAACGAGAACGAGCCGTCGTCCCGGACACCCATGTTCGGGTCGGACGGGTCGTACTCCCCGGGGTCGATGCGCTCGGCCCAGCCCATCGTCTCGTTCTCGACCACGCGGTAGTAGACGCGGGAGACCTCGATGCGATCGGCCGATATCGCCAGCATCCGCCCGTGCTCGGTCTCGACGAGTTCGTACGTGAAGTTCACCGGCTCCGGATCCGGGTCGTACCCCTCGATAGCCGGGACGCTGCGGCTGTACCTGACCTCCTCGACGAACCGCTCGCCGATCTCGGCCTCCCCGTTCGACCCCGGGACCGGGACGTAGAACGTCGCGTCCTCGATCGTCCGGTCAGTCGAGAGGGTGACCCGATACTCGTAGGTGCCCTCGGCGTTCTGCTCGACGCGCTGCTGACCGAGCGCGTAGAGCCCGCCGACGACGAGGGCGAACACCACGAGGAGGGCCACCGCGCCAGCACCGACCACGCGCCAGTCGACAGTGTCGCCCGGCCCGCGGCCCAGATACCGGTACCCGAGGACGGCGGCCGCCGCCCCCGCGACGAACCCCACCGGGAGGCCGACGAGCGCCGACGGCCAGATCAGCGGGTCGAGCGCGGCGATCAGGGCGACCGCCACGGCGAGGAAGACGACGACGCCGGCGACGAGGCCGCCCGCGATCGCCAGCCACGGGCGTGACCCGCGCGCGGACGATCCGAGGCCACCGGCGGCGCTCGTCTCCCGCTCGACCGCGAGGAGACCACCGAGCACGCCGCCGATAGCCGCGACCACGACCTGTCCGACCGACGCGAGCAGCGAGAGGGCGGCACCGATCGCGAGCCCCGCCAGCGGGACGTCCGGGGAGACGAACGGGAGCTCGCCGAAGCGGACGAGCAGGACGACACCGGTGACGAGCGTGCCGACCGCCGCCATCAGGACGCCGGCGGTCGCCCCCGCGAGCGCGTCGCGTTTCGTCCCCTCGCGTTCGAGGTAGCCGGCGACGCCGCCGCCGAGCAGCGGCGCGACCAGCAGGACGATCGGCACGAACCCGAGCGCGGCCCCCGCGACGCCCCCGATGGCACCGTTCCGAAGCGTCCGTCGTGTCTCGTTACGCACGGCCCGGAACACGAACTGGCACGGTGAAATGTCCTTCGCGTATTACGGCCGCCGCCGCGGTTCTCGAATCCTCCGGACACTCACCTGGAGTCGCGTCACGCGAGGCGGCAAGGGGCCGGGCCCATCGACGGCGGAGCCGAACGCGCCTGCGATAGCAAGCGCTCGGCTGAGGGACTCCCTCTCCCGAGTCCGGGTATGGCGAGTCCTCCGGAACCGGCGAGGACGGACGCGAGACGGATCGGGACACCGACGAGAGGTAGCGAGGACCGCGCCCGACCGGATCGGTACCGACACGACACGGGTCGGTCTGTCGGGGACGGCGACGGCGGGAGTCCGTCGACTGCTCCACCCGGCGTATCGATCGGGACGGCAACGTTCGTCGGGAGGGACTCGTGATCGGTCGTGCGACCGCCGCACTGGTAGCCGATGCCGCGTCCTCCGCGGGGGTGTTCGCCGGGGGTGGCACGATCGAGGCGCTCGCGCCGGCGCTCGCCTTCGGGCTCGCGGCCGTCCACTGGTTCTCCGGTCGGCTGTGGTTCCTCGACGGCGTCCCCCGGAGCCGAACGCTGTCGTTCGCCGGGGAGGTCTCGGTCGCCTACGTCTTCGTCCACCTCTTCCCCGAGGTGCAGGAGGCCGGCTCCGAGATCGCCGAGAGCGAGTTCGGCCCGCTGATCCCGTTCGCCGAACACCACGTCTACCTCGTCGCCCTGGTGGGGTTCGTCGCGTTCTACGGGCTCGAACGGTTCGCTCAGCGTGCGGGCGACGACGGGCGGGATCGGGAGGCGGACTCGGCGGGCGTTTTCTGGCTCCACGTCGGGTCGTTCGGCGCGTACAACGTGCTCGTCGGGTACCTCCTGCTCCACCGCGAGGAGGCCGGCGTCGTCAGCCTCCTGTTCTTCTTCGTGGCCATGGCGCTCCACTTCCTCGTGAACGACCACGGCCTCCGGGAGCATCACGGGTCGCTCTATCACGACCGGGGACGGTGGATCCTCGCGGCGGCCGTGCTGGTCGGGACCGGGATCGGGCTGGTCGCGGACGTCCCGTCCGGGATGCTCGCGGTGCTGTTCGCGTTCCTCGCGGGCGGGATCGTCCTCAACGTCATCAAGGAGGAGCTCCCCGAGGAGCGCGAGAGTCGGTTCCCGGCGTTCGCGGTCGGCACTGGCGGGTACGCCGCGCTCCTGCTCCTCGTCTGAGCCACGGATCCTCCGCGGCGAACCGGACTACCGGACTACCGGACCTTCCCCCGACCCTGGACGTTCCAGACCTCCTCGACGTGTCCCTCTCGAACCCCCACGAGCGTGTCGTGGAGGTTCACCGTGGTACAGACGTGCGGGGGGACCCACTCGATGCGGTCGCCGACCTCGAAGCTCTCCTCGCAGTCGCTCGTATCGACCCAGCCGTGCTCCTCGGAGGCGGTGAAGTAGTCGAGACCCTCGTACCCGACGGCCATCGGCGGCAGGTCGACGTCCGGGCAGATGCTCTTGCTCCCCGCGTCGACGACGAGCCGGTCCTCGGCCTCGGTCGAGATGACCGTCGAGGCGACCGTCAGCGCGCAGTCTTCGGGCGAGACGTCCGGCGAGTTCCGGACGAGCCGGTGGTCGTTGAACAGGTACATCCCGGGGTTGATCTCCGTGACTACGGGGTGTTTCCCGCTGTAGAGCGACGTCGCGGTCGAGCCGACGCGCACCTCCTCGACCGGGATGCCCGACGCCTCGATCCCCTCGACGGCGGACTCGACCTCGTCCATCACCTCGAAGCACCGCGCCTCGTACTCCTCGGGGGTCCGGACGTCTCCCTCGCCGAAGATCATCCCCTCGTAGGCCATGACGCCGGCGAAGTCCAGGTTCGGCTGCTCGGCGATCAGTTCGGCCCGCTCCGTGGCGTTCTCGTAGGCGGTCCCGACGCGACCCATCCCGGTGTCGAGTTCGAGCACCGCATCGACGGTGACGTCACGCCGTTCGGCCGCCGCCTGGAGCGGGCGAATGTTCCCGGAGCCGTCGACGGTCGTGGCGAACGACTCGACCGTCTCCGCGAGCCGCGTCAGGCGGTCGAGTTTGCGCTCGCCCACGACCATGTAGGTGAGATAGATGTCCTCGATCCCGTTCGCGGCCATCACCTCGACCTCGCCGAGCGTCTGGCAGACGATCCCCCCGCCGGTGCGGCGGTCCTGGAGGTGCGCCAGCGCGGGCGTCTTGTGCGTCTTCGCGTGCGAGCGCAGGCGGACGCCGTGCTCGTCGGCGAAGTCGGCGTACCGGTCGAGGTTCGCCGCCATGGTGTCGAGGTCGACGAGGACGGCGGGCGTCTCGACCTCCTCCGCGGGTTCGTAGAGCCGGACGTGGCTGTCGGCCGGGGTGGGTAACGGCATGGTCCCGATAGCTCCAGCCGGGGTAGTAATCGTTCCGCCGTCGAGTCCTGACGGTGACCTGCTGTGAGGAACTCGCTCCCGGCCGTCCTCGTCAGTCGTCCCCGGTCGTGAACCCGACCCCCGCGTGTGACCCGTCGCAGAACGGCTTGTTCGCCGATTCGCCACAGCGACAGAGCCACGCGTCGTCGTCGCGGTAGGTCGACCCGTCGTCCCCACCGCTGATCTCGAACTCGCCCTCGACGTGGAGCGGCCCGTTCGCCGTCGGCGTCACTCGCAATCGTCCCGTCGCCGGATCCTCGTTCGTCGACTCGCCCGTGACCGTCCCGGCGGCCTCGAAGTCGACGTCTAGGTGGCTGTTGTCACAGAGCGGCTTGTTCCCGGACGCGCCGCACCGACAGAACGCGACGCGGGTGTCGGACAGTAGCTCCGAGCCGTCCTCGGTGACGACCTCGATCTCCCCCCGGGCGTAGAGCGGACCGTCCGCGACGACCTCGATGGCGTTCTCGTCGGGAGTCGTCTCCTCCCGGCCGCCGTCCTTGCGCTCGAAGTGGAGCGCACCCGTCGGACACCGGGTGATGACCTCGGCCAGATCGTCGGCGTCGGCCTCGTCCGGGGTGATCCAGGGCCGCCTGTCCGGGTCGAACACCGCCGGGAGCCCCCGAACACACTCCCTCGCGTGGATACAGCGCTTCACGTCGTAACTGACCGTGATGTCCTCCCCGTCGTACTCGTGGACCTCCTGTTCCATATCTGTGTGTGCGTCGGTGCCACGCGAGCATAACCTGTACGCCGCACGCGGTGGACGATCGACGCCTACGTGAGCGACCGAACCGTCTCCACCACCACGTCGACCCCGATCTCCAGCGCGTCCTCGTCGATGTCGAACCGCGCCGTGTGATGCCCGGCGACGTTCGACGCCCCGACCCCCATGTAGGTCGCCGTCCCGCCCACCTCCTGCACGCGCTCGATGAGGTACGAGGCGTCCTCGCTCCCACCGAAGTCCATGCGCTCGACGACTTCCTCTACCCCCTCGACACCCTCGGCGGCCCCGGCTACCGCCTGGACCATCTCCTCGTCGCAGACGAAGCTCGTCGTCTTCCCGTACAGCGAGGTCTCCACGCCGACGTCGTGCATATCCGCCGCGGCCTGAACCATCCGGCGGGCGTGTTCGAGCATGTACTCGTTGAGGTCGGCGGTCGCCCCCCGGACCTCGACGCGCATCTCGACGTCCTCGGCGACGACGTTCTGGGCGTTCGGCGAGTGGACCTGTCCGACGTTGATCCGGGTGGGGCCGTCGGCGTTCCGGGGGATGGCGTAGAGGTTCTGCATCGCGGCGGCGGCGGCCTGGAGCGCGTTCCGGCCCTCCTGGGGGGCGGCCCCGGCGTGGGCCGGCTCGCCCAGATACCGCACGTCGAGCTTGGCGTTCGAGAGCGGGCGGTCGCGGCCGGCCACGATCGTACCGGTCTCGACGCCGAGGCCGAGGTGGAGCGCGACCAGGTGATCGACGTCCTCCAGGAGCGGCGTCCGGCTCATCGGCAGTCCGCCGCGTCCGCCCTCCTCTGCGGGCTGGAAGAACAGTTTGAGCGTCCCGTCGAACGCACCGTCCCCGGAGTCCGCCGCCTCCGCGAACCGCCGGGCGATCCCGAGCCCGATGGCCGTGTGGCCGTCGTGGCCGCAGGCGTGCATCTCGTCGGGGTACTGGCTGACGAACCCCTCCCGGACCGGGCGGTGGTCCTCGTCGCGGGCCTCCGTCCGTTCGAGCGCGTCCATATCCACGCGGACGCCGACGACGGGTCCCGAGTCGCCGAACGACCGGACGCCGACGCAGCCGGTGATCCCGTCCATCCGGTCGAGGGAGGAGTCGGACGCGCCGTCGCGGCGCGCGCGGTCGATCGCCGCCGCGATCTCGTCCTCGGAGGGGACGCCGAGCCGTTCGTCGGGGTCGACCGCTTCGGACCCGAGGTGAACCTCGTAGCCCAGCGACTCCAGTTCGGCGGCGACCATCGCGGTCGTCCGGAACTCCTTCCAGCCCGCTTCGGGGTGTGCGTGCAGGTCCCGCCGGATCTCGGTGAGGTCCCTGTCGCGCGTCGTGGCCTCGTTGGACATGGTTGCGGAGTCGGCGTCCCCCAGGCCCAAAACCGTACCGTTGCGGGCGACGCGATGAGGTTCGGGACGTGCCCCGCGAGCGAGGACCGGTCCCGTCGTAGGGTCGCACACAACCGTTCTCAGCCGACTTCGAGAAGGACGGGCTTTCGACCGCTGGTTCGGAGATCGGCTCTGTGCGGCAGTTACGAACTACACACGACCCGATCAGTCCTCGATGGCCGCGACCATCTCGATCTCGACGGCGTAGTCCCCCGCGAGGGCGCTCACCTCGACGGCGCTCCGCGCGGGACGCGGCTCGGAGACGAACTCGGCGTAGA
Organism: Salinirubellus litoreus; assembly: GCF_037335815.1. Lineage (NCBI taxonomy): Archaea > Methanobacteriati > Methanobacteriota > Halobacteria > Halobacteriales > Natronomonadaceae > Salinirubellus > Salinirubellus litoreus. The sequence continues at coordinate 4,452,756 of NZ_CP147841.1, forward strand.
CCTCGTTGAACTCCGAGAAATCGTCCATATCGGTGAGGAACACCGTCGCCTTGATCGCGCTGTCGAGCGATGCCCCGGCCGCCTCTAGGATCGCCGAGACGTTCTCCATCGTCCGGCGCGTCTCCGCGCGGATACCTCCCTCGACGAGCTCGCCGGTTTCGGGGTCGACGCCCACCTGACCGGACGTGTAGACCGTGTCGCCGTGGACGATCCCCTGCGAGAAGGGTAGCTCTGTCTTGTTCGGCGCGGCGTCGGTGGATACCTGCTCGACCATACACCGAGAAAGGTGAGCCGTGGTATCAATGTTCGTACGAGACGACACCCCAGGACCGGGGCCGGCGACCGGGGGATCGGTTCGAGCGCCGAACGCGACCCCCCAACCTCGACGGCCGACGGATGGGAGCGCGAGGATCACCTCCTGCGGGGCACTATAACTAGTCCCGGGAACGAGGTCGTCCGACATGGACGAGAACACACCCGAGGTCGCCTCGGACTCGATACGCTACGCCGGCAAGGCGGTCGACGATTCGGAGTGGATCGTCGAGTTCCTCTCCGAGCAGACGTCCGGTGTCGTGGGTCTCGTGGACGAGGGAGAACCACACCTCGTGACGCAGCTGTTCGTCTACGACGAGACGAAGGGCGTGATCTACGTCCACGGGGCACGGGACGGCCGCGCGCACGGTATCGTCGAGCACGCGGGGACGGCCCCGGTCTGTTTCACGACGAGCGAGATGGGCCGGTTCGTCCCCGCCGCCGAGCCGGTGAACTTCACCGTCGAGTACGCGAGCGTCGTCGCCTACGGGACGGTCTCGCTCCTCGATACGCGAGAGGAGAAGCGGCGTGTCCTCGAGCGGTTCATGACGAAGTTCGCACCACAGCTGACCCCTGGCGAGGACTACGAGGAGATGACCGGGGGGTCGATCGACCGGACGGCCGTCTACCGCCTCGACGTGGAGTCGTGGAGCGCCAAGCGGGGCGAGAAGCCTCCCGAACACCCCGGCGCGTACGACCTGGACGACGTCCGTGAGACGGGGTAACGGCGACGGGAGTCGGATACGGGTCGGCGTTGTCCGTACGGTCCGTCGCCCCAAGATGCGGGCGGCTCTCCGATGTCCCCGTCGGACGGGTGTCGACGACCGACACTCCGACGTGCTGCCGTGACTCGGCGGACGACCCACCACGCGAGATAGCACCTCCCCGGGTGCGGTGTCGGTGAACTCCCAGCCCCGTCCCGAAGCGAACCTCGGCCCTGGGCCGTCGGTAGGCCCAGAGGAGGAGGGCCGGACGAGCACCACACGACTACCGTGTCGTCTCGACGACGGATTATTTATGCAACCTTGGGGACGAATAGAACATGAGCTGGAACACGGGCTGGTCCCCCTCCGTGTACACGCTGATCGCCGCGCTCGCCCTCTGTTCGGTCGTGGCCGCCCCTGCGGCGGCACACGCTACGACGGTCGACGGCGGGTCGACGTCCGCCGACGCGCCGGACTCCGAGCGAATCGACGGAGCGGCGCTCTCGAAGGCGAACGGAACCGCGACACCGACCGAGGCGACGAACGGGACTGCGACGCCGACTCCCACGGCGACACCCGAAGCGGGGTCGAACGGAACCGCGACGACGACGGCAGCACTCACCCCCTCGCCGACTGATTCGGCGGGGTCGAAGGGGTCGGCCGGGAACGACACGCTGGTCGTCACCGGGATCGAGACGCCCGAGAGCCTCCGGACAGGTGATCGTCTCGTCGTGAACGCGACGGTGACGAACCCCGCGTCAGCGAACGCCACCGGGACGATCCGCTACTCCTTCGACGGCGCGACCGTCGCGTCCGAAACGGTGGCGCTCGGCCCCAGTGAGTCGACGGTCGTCGGCTTCGACCTCCCGTTCTCGGCGGTCGAGGCGGCCGTCGGATCGGTCGAACCGGGGACGTACGTCCACGGTGTTCGCAACGCGTCCGGGGAGGGATCGGCCCGGTGGCTCCGCGTGACGCCCGACGTCGACCTCGCCGTCCAGGGGTTCGATGCACCGGTCGAGGTGACCCACGGCGAGCCCTACATCGTGCTCGCGACGGTGACGAACCCCGGGAACACGAGCGTCACCAGGCGGGTCGCCTACGAGTTCGCCGGGCGGGCGATCGCCGACAGGGCCGTCACCGTCGCCGGGAACGGCGATCGGCGCGTCCCGTTCGAGATCGGCCTCCCGGCCGTCGAGGCTGTCGTCGGTCCCGTCGACGCCGAACGGACCTACGATCACGGGGTCGCGACCGGCGACGACCGCGAGGGAGGGGCCGTCCGGGTCGTCCGTGGATCGAGCGCGAACGCGTCCGCGCTGGCCGTCGAGTCGTTCGAGGCGGTCGACGCCGTCCGTTCCGGCGAGTCGTACGTCGTGAACCTCACGGTCAGGAACGTCGACACCGCCGGGTTTGAGGGGCAGGTGAGCTACCGGGTCGACGGGGCCGTCGTCGCGACGGAGTGGGCGCGCGTCCCGATCGGCGAGCGCCGAACCGTTAGCTTCCGCGTGGGGTACGACGACGTGGTTGACGCGACCCATCCGCTCTCCGCGCAGGAGACGGAACAGGGCGTCTTCGCCGGCAACGGGGCCCTCGTGACCCGTCCGGTGTCCGTCCACGCCCCGGTCGGGACGGCGACCCCGCGGCCGACGCCCACGTTCGGTGCGACGCGGATCCCCCGGGACGCGGCCACGCCAGCACCGGCGACGACGGCCACGCCGACACCCGCTCCCGACGGGGAGGTGGAGTGCGAGCGGGGGTTCCTCACCGCCTGCGGCGGCACGACGATGGACGAGACGTCGCTCACGCTGTTCGGCGTCCTCCTGTCCGGGTTCGGTATCGTCTACGAGATGTCCCGGGGGCGACGATGACTCGCGGTCACCCCGCCCTCTGGAGTTCGGCGTTCGGCGCGCCGTTCGCCGTCCTCGGAGCCTACGTCTACGCCTTCCAGTCGCGCTACCCACTGGTGGCCGACCAGCCACCCGTCCCTCCGATGGCGGGCCTCCCGCTCGCCCTGTTCGGCCTGTTCGTCGTCGGCCTCGGGGTCTACGTGCGGCACGTCGGCACTCCCCAGGAGCCCACGATGCGTGAGGGCGAGCGGATCGTTGACGAGCGACACCCCTCCCAGCGCGGGGCGCTCCTGCGGACGGGCTCGTCGGTCCCGTTCCTCGGAGCCGGGCTGTACCTGCTCTACTTCACGACCAACCCGCTGGTCTACCCCACCCTCTCGCTCGCCGCGGGGCTCTACCTCTTCTCGACGGGCGTCCACGAGTACTGGCGGAACACGCTCACGACCTACGTCCTCACGAACCGGCGGATCGTGGAGGAGTACCGCTTCGTCTCGCTGGTCCGCAACGAGGTCCCGCTGGAGAAGGTCCGCGCGGTCCGCGAACGGCGCTCGTTCGTCGACGCCCTGTTCGGCCTCGGCAGCGTCGGGGTCCGTGCGGGCGCGTCGGGCGATCTGAGCGTCCCCGTCCGCGCGATCTACGACTCGACGGCGTTCGCCGACGCGATCCGTCGGGAGATGGACGGCCCGGCCGAACCGGGGGATACCGAAGGTGAGACGGCCGGCGACCCCGAAGACGAGACGGCCGGCGTCCTCGCCTGGGACGACGTGACGGTCACGGAGACCGAGGACGACGTCGAGTCGCCCCCCGACGCGTTCGCCGAAGGGGACGACTCGGTCAGGGAACGACCACCCGAAGAGTCGGACACGGCGTCCGCCGCCGGTCGCGGGTCGCTCGGCGACGGCGGGACGACCGGGTCGATCCCCGCGACCGACGACCGGTCGTAGCGCCGCCCGGGACGGGCGGTCAGCGGTCGACGTCACCCATGATCGGGTCGAGGCTGCCGAGCGTGGCGACCAGGTCGGGAACGTACCCGCCTTCGGCCATCTCGGGGAGCGCCTGCAGGTTCGAGAACGACGGCCCGCGGATCTTGAACCGGGCGGGCTCGTCGGTGCCGTCCGACCGGATGTAGATCCCGAGTTCGCCCTTCGCCGACTCTACGGCGGAGTAGATCTCCGCGTCGGCGTCCGGACGGATCGTTCGGGGGACGTTCCCCTGGATGTCGCGCTCCCCCTCCGGCCAGTCCTCGAGCAGGTCGGCGCACTGCTCGATTATCCGCGCCGACTCCTCGACCTCCCGCAGGCGGACGAGCAGACGCGCGAAGTTGTCACACCCCTCCTGGACGACGACGTCCCAGTCGAGTTCGGGGTAGTAGCCGTACGGGTCGTCCCGCCGGAGATCGTAGTCGACGCCCGAGCCGCGGGCGACCGGGCCGGTACAGCCGTAGGACTTCGCCACCTCCGGGTCGAGGACACCGGTGTCGACGCACCGGAGCTGGAGGATCTCGTTCGACGTGAGGAGGTCGTGGAACTCCTCGATCCGACCGGGGAGCCCGTCGAGGAACGTGTGCACGTCCTCGAAGAACGCCTCGCGGGGCTCGGGGATATCCCAGGCGACCCCTCCGAGCCGGAAGTAGTTGAACATCAGCCGCTGGCCGGTCAGATCCTCCAGGAGGTCCTGGACCTTCTCGCGCTCGGTGATGGCGTACATGAACGACGCCGAGAACTCGCCGGTGACGTCGAGCGCGAACGTCCCGATGGCGAGCATGTGGCCGAGGATGCGCGACAGCTCGGCGGACATCGTCCGGACGACCTGGGCGTACTCCGGCACGTCGATGTCGACGAGCCGCTCGGCGGCCCGGGCGTACGCCCACTCGTTGCAGAGGCCGGCCCCGCTCCAGTCCCAGCGATCGGGGTAGGGCATGATCTGGTGGCGGTAGGTCCCCTGCTGGCACATCTGCTCCTCACACCGGTGGATGTAACCGATGTCGGGCTCGACGTCGGCGACCTGTTCGCCGTCGAGGACGGCTTCGAGGTGGAGCACGCCGTGGGTCGAGGGGTGGTGGGGACCGATGTTCAGGAACATCGTGTCGTTCTGTCGATCGTCCTCCTGGAGCGGGTTGGCGTGCTCGCGCAGCGTGACGACCTGGGACTGCTCCCGGTCGTACTCGTCGCGGAGCGGGTGGCCCTGCCAGGTCTCCGGGAGCAGAATGCGCCGGAGGTCGGGGTGGCCGTCGTACTCGATCCCCAGCAGGTCGTACGCCTCGCGCTCGTGCCAGTCGGCCGTCCGGTAGACCGGTTCGGCGGTCTCCGAAACCGGCTGTGACGTCGTGGTGGGGACGACCACGCTCACCTCCTCGGTCGGGTCGTCGTACGTCCGCAGGTGGTAGATCGTCTCGTAGCGGTCGTCGTACTCCTGGGCCGTGACGCAGGCGCAGTGGTCGAACCCGGCCTCCTCGCGGAGCGTGAACAGGACGTCCTGTACCTCGTCGGCGCGGACGACGAACGCCGGCGCGTTGCGGTGGTCGTCGCGGGCGAGCGCGAACGGTTCGAGCAGGTCGGCGAGCTGGTCGGTCGGTTCGGCTCTCGACTCGGGGGACTTCGTCTGCTGGACCATGGTGGGACGTCGGCGGGACGCGCCGCCGCGGAGCGCGGTGGCGGTCCCCGATCCGTGGTGTGGTCGTCGCGGCGACACCCCGAGTTCCTTGCCCCGCTCTCGTGAGGGGGATTCAAGTGGGAGCAGGCACCACCCCGGCCGGTGAAGAGACGATCCCGTCTCGCGGGCGAAACCGGGGGGGCTACGGCGAGGACCGACGTGATACCGTCCGAGGTGATCGCGTGCGCTATCTCGAACTGAGCGTCCGCCGGTCGGCCGAGGAGCGCCACTCGATGCACGGGTTCGTGGTCGAACACGACGACTACGAGGTGACGAGACAGCTCAGCCGGCACCAGCACGCCGAGGACGAACACGCCGTCCTGTTCCACGTCGAGGGGCCGGTGGAACCGTACCGGAGCGAGATCGCCGCGGTCCCGTCGGTCGTCGAGTTCGAGATCGCCCCGTGCCCCGACGGGTCGTTCTACCTCTACGTCAGGGACCGCATCACCGAAGGGGACCGGCGACTGCTCGACGCGTTCTCCCAGTCCGGGCTGGTGCTCACCGGACCGGTCGAGTACCGCTCGGACGGGACCGTCCGGCTCGTGGTCGTCGGGCCGACCGACGCCGTGGGGGCGGCCGTCGAGGAAGTCCCGGAGACCGAGGAGGTCGAGGTGCTCGCCGTGGGCGAGCGGCTCTCGAGCCGGGTCGACTCCCGCCTCGACCTGACCGGACGCCAGTTCGAGGCCGTGACCGCCGCCGTCGAGAGCGGGTACTTCGAGGTGCCCCGGGAGGCCACGCTCGACGACGTCGCCGCCCGACTGGGCTGTTCGACCGGGGCGGCGGGCGAGCTCCTCCGGCGGGCCGAGCGGACGGTCATGGCCGACCTCGTCGAGGGCGGGCCGTTCTGATACGGTCGTGCGTAACGATTTACCGTCGATCACCCGGCCGGGGTCGGTCATCGCCGGTAAAAGACTACGCACGACCGTATGAACGGACGACGACGCGGGACAGCACGGTCACGTCCTCCCGAAGGGACGCCACGGCGCGGTCGGAGCTGGTCCACGGGAGTTGCGAACGCTTAACACGCCGAGCGGCGAGTCACGCACGCCATGCCCGAGAGCGAGCCCACCGACGAGTACCGGTACTGGAAGCTGACGTGGCCGCAGGTGAACGCGGCCGTCGACGCGGGGAAACTAGTGGTGATACCCGTCGGCTCGACGGAGGACCACGGCCACCACCTCCCGCTGGACGTCGACCAGGTGCTCCCGGGGACGATCTGCGAGACCGCCGTCAAGGAACGGGACGACGCGCTGCTGTTCCAGACCATCCCGCACGGCTACCTCCCCCACCACATGGACCACCCGGGGGGCATCACCATCCGGTGGGACACGTTCGTGAACTACCTCATCGACGTGGGGGTGTCGCTCTGTCACCACGGGTTCGAGCGACTGCTGTTCGTCAACGGCCACGGGTCGAACCACCACCTCGTCGAGCAGGCGACCCGTCAGGTGAACCTCCAGTACCCTGGCTCGCGGGCGGCGATGATCTCCTGGTGGGAGATCGAGGAGCTCCGCGAGGCCGCCGCCGAGTTCCGCGAGGCGGGCCCCGAGGGCACCTCCCACGCCGGCGAGCTCGAGACGTCGCTCTACCTCCACGTCGACCCCGACGGCGTCGATATGGATCGAGCGGTCCGGGACGTCACGTACCACGAGAGCCCGTACTTCCACAACGACGACCTGGCCGGCGGGACGGACCCGGAGGACTCCACGTCGGTGACGATGATGCCCTGGTGGAGCACGGTCTCGGAGACGGGCGTCCGCGGCGACGCGTCGGTCGCGACCGCCGAGAAGGGCGAACGGTTCCTCGAGGCCGCCGTCGAGGGGCTCGACGCCATCCTCGACGGGTTCGCCGAGTACCCGTTACGGGAGGTCGACGACAGGCACACCCGGGAGGTCGACGACCGGGAGTACGACCCGTTCAGACCGCGATGAGCCGGCGCCCGACCCGCCGGTCCGTCCGGGGATCCCCCTCCGGGGCGCCGAGCGACGTACGGAGCGTCGGAAGGGAGAGTCAGCGGTAGGTGAGGGAGGAGATCCCACCGGGGCCCGGCCGGCTCCGGCACTCCGGAACGCCGACGTCAGGCTCCCGGAACCCCGACCGCCTCGAACCCCCCGATACCGACGAGCGCGAGCACGTAGAGGACGATCAGCGAGGCGATCCACGCGATCAGCGAGATCAGGACGGCGTTCCCCCACCCGCCCGGATACCGGTAGTTGATGACGGCGACGTACGCGATCAGGGCGAGGAGCGGGCCGAGGAGCGGGATCCAGCCGAACAGGAACCCGACTACCGCCCAGATTATCGCGCCGATGAGGGCCGTCACGATGGCGTACGTGTAGTCCTCGTAGTCCGTGATGACGCGCGCGCCGATGTAGATCCCGAGCGCGCCGACCAGCAGGCTGACCACGAACACGACGAGCGAATCGACGAGTGCCATACCGTTCGGTTTCGGGGACGGCTACGTGGTTATCGTGGCCCTATTCGGGTCGTACATCGTCCCCGCCCGGGTGGGGCAGGATCCCGGACCGGGGTCTCGCGTCGCTTGCAAGCCAGGGGCTCTTGGAAGGCGAGGGCCGAGACGCAGTATGGGAGACGCCGACGAGGTCGACGACGCCGCGGAGGAACGCCAGCACGAACGGGCGACCGCCGTCGAGAACGTCCTCTCGGAGGTCCGCGAGGACCTGGGCCGGCAGAGCTACCCGACGAACAGCGAGGACCTGGCCTCGACGTACGCTGACACCCCGATCGACCTGCCCAACGAGACCGAGTCCATCGGCAGCGCCTTCGACCGGATCGACGACCGGTTCGAGGGCCCCGAGGAGGCCTACGAGGCGCTCGCGGACGAGTTCGAAGGCGGCGAGTTCGTCGACGCGGGCGTCCGGGGGACGGCCGGGGAGCGCGCGACCCGGAGCGACCGGGGCGTTGACGAGGAGGGGGCCGCGACCGAGGATATCGAGGGCGAGCGCCAGCGATCGGTCGAGCGGGCGAAAGAGGCACAACAGGACGAGTACGAAGGTGACGACGGGACCCGATAAGGGATCCTGTCGTGGATAGCCGCCCACGCCTCTCGGGGGGAGTGAACGCGATGTCGATCCGTGGAGTTCGCTACGCCCGGCCCGACGACTCCGATGGACCGTCCCTGACCGAACCGGAGAGGACGTACAGCGCGACGAGCACGAGGCCGACCGCCACGGCGGCCAGCGATCCGCGCTCCGCCAGCCTGGTGTAGAGGCTCCGTTCGAGGACGGGCCGGTCGTAGTCACCGCGTTCTTCGAGACTCCCGGTCGGCCCGTCGACGTTGTTCTCCGCGTCGGGCCGGGCCGGGCGATCCCCCTGCTGAAGCGGGAGGAACAGCTTCGCCAGGGCGGTGTCCATCAGCCCCGGCGCGACGGTAGCGAGCGCGGACATCGCCTTGCCGGCCCCGCCGACGGTCACGTCCCGCCGGGGGCGCTCGGTGGCGTCGAGTATCGCCCGCGCGACGGCGTCCGGCGCGTAGAGCGGCGGCGGGAGCGTCGCCGCCTCGTCCATGTGGTTCTTCGCGTGATGCGGGTAGGGCGTGTCCGCCTGGCTCGGCTTGACGAGCGTGACCGAGACGGGCGCGCCGTCGGCCTCCAGTTCCGTACGCAGCGCGTCGGTGAATCCTTCGACGGCGTGCTTCGAGGCCGAGTAGCTCCCCTGGAGCGGGATCGCGACGTCCGAGACGACGCTCCCGACGTTGACGATCGCGCCGCCGCGCTCTTCGAGGTGATCGGCGGCCGCGAGCGAGCCGTAGAGCAGCCCCCAGACGTTCGTGTCGAACTGCTCGCGCATATCCTCGACCGGCGTCTCGTCCAGCCGGCCGTAGAGGAACGCGCCCGCGACGTTGACCCAGGTGTCGAACCCGCCGTAGGTCTCCCGCGCGGTCGCCGCGATCTCGTGGACGGCCTCGCGGTCGCTCACGTCGGCGACGACGTAGGTCGCGTCGCCACCGCCACGCTCGATCTCGTCGGTCAGTTCTCGGAGGGCGTCCTCGCTCCTGGCGGCGAGCACCAGCTTCGCCCCCCGGTCGGCGGCCATCCGCGCGGTCCGCAGGCCGATGCCCGAGGACGCACCGGTGATCACTATCACCTGCTCGTCGAGCGGCTTCAGGTCGACGCTCACGACCTGTCACCTCCCGGCTCCCCCTCGGCGTACGGTCGCGTCACCGCGACCCGTCCGCGAACGTCTCGACGATCTCCTCGCGGAACGCGTCGAGGTCGTCGGGCTTGCGGCTGGTCACGAGGTTCCCGTCGGTGACGACTTCCTCGTCGACCCACTCGCCGCCCGCGTTTCGGATGTCCGTCCGGAGGCTTGGGAAGGAGGTCAGCGTCCGGCCGTCGACCTCGTCGACCTCGACCAGTAGCCACGGGCCGTGACAGATCACGCCGGTCGGTTTGTCGGCGGAGACGTGCTCGCGGACGAACTCGACCGCCTCGCTCTCGAGGCGGAGCCGGTCCACGCCGACGGTACCACCGGGGATCACGACCGCGTCGTAGTCGTCGGCCGAGACGTCGGCGAAGGTGTGGTCGACCTCGAAGGTGTCGCCCTCCTCCAGGTCGTTGTTGACCGCCTGGGCCTCGCCGGACTCGCTCCCCACGACGTCGACCGTCGCGCCGGCGTCGGCGACCGCCTGCCGTGACTCGGTGAACTCCACCTGCTCGGTGCCTTCGGGTGCGATCAGGACCGCGACCGTCGTGTCGTCGAGTCGCTGCTCGTCGGTGCTCATCGCCGAAAACGAGGGCCGGGATCCCGTTAAGCGCTCACCCGGCAGGTGAATGCACCGAGGGCGCGGCGTTCACGGCCTGTCTACTGGGCGGCGTCGTCCCGACTCACTGGAACTCCTCGCGGGCGACCAGTTCGACCGACACCGTCCGCTCCTCCCCGTCGCGCAGGATCGTGAACTCGACCGCCTCGCCGGGGCTGGCGTTGAGTTCGAGGTACGCCAGGAGTTCACGTGGGGAGTTCACCTCCTGGCCGCCGGCCGCGAGGATGACGTCGCCGCCGGTCGGGACGCGGAAGCCGTTCACGGTCGCCGTGCCGGTAGCACCCTGGAGCACGTCCGCGGCGGGGACCCCGTCGGCCACGCTGGAGACGAGGAGGCCCCGCGCCTGCTCCAGGTCGTTCGCCTGGGCGACGGTCGGCGTCACGTCGGCGAGGCCGACGCCGATGAACGGGTGGTCGTACTCGCCGTTCTCGATGATACCGGAGACGACGCGCTCGACCAGCGCCGCGGAGATGGCGAACGCGATGTTGTCGCCGCCGCCGGAGTTGACGACGCCGAGCACCTCCCGGTCGAGGCTCACGAGCGGCCCCCCCGAGTTCCCGGGGTTCACGGCGGCGTCGGTCTGGATGGTGTTCGGGATCCGGAACTCGCCGTTCGGGCTGGGGACGAGCCGGTTGACGCCGCTCACGATCCCGGTCGACATCGACCCCTCGAGCCCGTAGGGGCTCCCGACCGCGGCGACGCGCGTGCCGACCTCGGGCTCCTCGGCGTGGAGCGCGAGCGGCTCCGCGTAGTCCGGCCGCCCGGCGGCACGCACGACCGCGAGGTCGCTCTCGGGGTCGGTCCCGACGACCTCCGCCGTGGCCGACTCCCCCTGGGCGTACTGGACCTCGACCGTGCTCGCGTCCGTGACGACGTGGTGGTTGGTCACGACGTGGTCCCCGTCGTAGACGAACCCGGACCCGAGACCGCCTCCCGGGACCTGTATCGCCACGACCGAGCCGATCACCTCGTCGTAGAGTTCGACGAACGCGTCCGGGAACTCCCCGGGCGCGGAGGGTGACTCGTCGGCGCTCCCTGTCGGGGTCGACGTCTCTGTCGCCGTGGGCGTCCCTGTCGCGGCGGGGGCCGGGGTCGGCGTCCCTTCGACGGTACTCGTCGCGTTCTCGGCGTCGGGCCCGCTCGAACATCCCGCGAGGAGCGTGGCTCCCGCCGCCCCCGCGAGTCCGAGGATCTCTCGTCGCGTTCGCTCGTCGGTCATGCGTGGTCGGGACGAACGGATCCCCGTTAAGCGACCGGCTTTCATAATCGCGGTCCGAACGGTCCGCTCCGGCCGGGGGACACGTCCGGTCGCCCCGGCGACCGGCGGCGGGATCACCCGTCCGGATCGAGGATGTACCCGTGGACGTCGATCTCGCCGTTGCGGATGCGCGTGCTGCTGATCCGGGTGCCGTCCTCGGCGACGACGAACGGTGGCGTGTGTATCTCGAGGGGGCGGAGGCCGTCCTCGCGCCGCCCCTGGTTGATCTCGTGCGCACGGTGCTGGGCCTTCGCCTCCGGCGAGACCACGAGCGCGTCGGCGTCCTCGCGGGTCGCCGCGGGACCGGCCGCGTCCTCCAGCCTGACGATCTCGTAGGAGGCGGTGTACGCCTCGCCCGTCCGGTCGAGTTCGGTGTCGAGGCTCTCGCGGCGCTTCTCGAAGGGGCCGAGTAGCTCGGCGTGGGAGGGGTCGCTCCGTGTCTCCTCGGCGACGGCGGTCGAGGTCAGCCCGACCATCACGTGTCCGCCGCCGGCACCGTCGTGGCTGGCGGTCTGGAACGCCTTGTGCAGCAGCGCGCGGTGGCCGTTGTGGACGGGGGTGAACGTGCCGCCGACGATCGCGATCCGTTCGCTCTCGGTCACACACGCCGATCGGAGTGGCGTTCGTATATAGGCGGGGGGAGCGACAGGGGACGACCGGGAGCCGGAAGGTGATACCGGTTGTCCTCGGCGCCGGTCGTCCGGGGAGGTGAAGTCGGTCGACCACCGGCTCGACGTCGGACGTCGATCCCGAAGGCAGCAGGCATTTCATCCCACTGAAAGACGGGCGACCATGGCAGGAGCCCCGACGCCGGCGGAGGTGTACGACCGGGCAGTCGAGGAGGGCGAGCGCCGTCTCGGCCAGTCCACAGTCGAGCTGATCGCCACGGGTTTCATCGCCGGCTTCACCGTCACGTTCGGCATCGCCGCGCTCGGGATCACCGAGGCGTCGATCGAACCCCAGTGGGGCCACGTCGCCCACGTCGCCGGCGCGCTCGCGCTCGGAACCAGCATCGTGTTCCTGGTCGTCGGCCGGGCGGAGCTGTTCAACGAGAACTTCTTCGACCCGGTAGCGAAGGCGGTCGACTCGGACTCCTGGATGCTCCGACCGCTCCTCCGCCTCTGGACCTACACGTTCGTCTTCAACCTCCTCGGGGGCGGGTTCATGGCGGTCGTACTCTCGGTCGACGGCGCGCTCCCTCCGGGATCGGGCGAGATCCTCCGCCGGCTCGCCGAGGAGGTCGTCGCCCGCAACGCCCTGGCCGAGTTCTCGGACGCCATCTCCGGGGGCGTGCTCGTGACCCTGCTGTCGTTCCTCCTGGGGACGACCGACAGCATCGGTAGCCGGATGGCTCTCGCGTACGTCGTCGGCTTCCTGCTGGCGCTCGGGCCCTTCGACCACGTCGTCGTTACGGCGCTCCACGTCCTCTTCGGGATGCTCTTCGGTGCCCCGATCGGTCCCCTGGAGGCGGTCGAGACGACCGCCATCGTCACGGCCGGCAACCTGGTCGGTGGGATCGGGATCGGTACGTCCACCCACATCGTCCAGGCGCGGGGCGCACGGGAGAGCGGGGGATAGTCGCCTCCCTGCTGGACTCCTCGGCCTCGGAGAGGACGAAAGGTGGAGTGTCCGGCAGGTCCCTGCGGGAGGACGACGGGGCTATCGCTCCTCGGACATCTCGGCCTCGTCGACCAGCTTGACGCGCTCGTCGGTGATCCGTGCGATGCGGTCGGCGGGTATCGGCCGGGACTGCTCCTCGTCGACGTCGCTCCAGCCGAGCACGGACTGGAACCGGTCGACCGTCGAGGGGTCGGGGTCGACGTAGACCGTCCCGCGCTCGACCCCGGTGACCGTCCCGACCTCGTCCCCCGAGGCGTCCACGACCGTCTTCCCCTCGTCGTCGACGCCCGGCGTCGTGATATCGTCCGTCGAGTCGTCCGGCATGGCGTGGAGGCCGGCGTCCACCGGAATCACGGCTGGGCTTGCATTTGCGTCGGTTTCCGGGGCGTCAGTCGAACCGCGGGCACCGGGGGAACAGCTACGTCCCCCTGCGTGCCAGACGGTACCTATGAGCATCGAGCAGCCGAGGGCGGAACGCCACCGGGAGATAGAGGCGATACTGGAGGCCAAGGGCGACGGCGTGGTCCCGACGCGCGACCTCGCGGACAAGTACACGGTCCTCGGCGCGACCAGCAGAGAGACGTACGCGAACTGGCTGACGCCGATTGAGGAGCACTTCGTCTGTCACCGGAACGATATCCCCGACGCCGAGGCCGACTCGTGGACGATCTCGCTGACCGGACAGGTGGAGGGGAGTCTCACGATGACGGACGTCCGCGAGGCGTACCCGCGCGTGGCGGTCGCCCACACGATGGAGTGTGCGGGCAACGGCCGCGGCCAGCACGACCCCGAGACCGGGAGCGTCCAGTGGGGATACGAGGCCGCCGGCACCGCCGTCTGGACGGGAACCCCGGTGGGTTCCGTCCTCCGCGAGCACGGCGTCGAGGAGCCAGACGCTTCGGACGAGCGGGACGATCGGTGGCTCACGGCGATCGGCGGCGACCCCTCCGAGGCGGGCGACGTCTTCGCGCGGTCGATCCCGCTCTCGAAGGCGTTCGAGGACTGCATCCTCGCCTACGAAATGAACGGCCGGGCGCTCCCCCGCGAGCACGGCTTTCCCGTCCGGCTGATCGTCCCCGGGTGGTACGGCGTGAACAACGTGAAGTGGGTCGAGGAGCTCCGGGTGATGGACTCGATGGTCACGGAGGGATCGCTCGATAGACCGGGAGTCCACGCCCACTGGCAGCAGGTCTCCTACCGCATCCACCCGCGCGGGGTCGACCCCGAGGAGAACGCGACGGTCGAGACGGTCGACACCTGGGAGGGGATAGAGGGCGCGGTCGAACACCCCTACACGTTCGACCTGAACGTCATGTCGCTCGTGGGAACGCCGGACGGCGAGACACCGGTCGTCCCGAACGACGACGCGGTCGAGGTCCGCGGGGTGGCCTGGGCGGGCGACGACGCGGTCGAGCGCGTCGAGATCTCGACCGACGACGGGGAAACGTGGGCCGACGCCGAGCTCTTCGGCCCCGACTACACGGGTGCGTGGCGGCTGTTCCGCTACGAGTGGGACGCCGACCCCGGGACCCACCGGATCCTGTCGCGTGCGACGGACGAACTCGGTCGGCGACAGCCCGAACGGATCTCCGGACCCGACGCCTGGCGCGACGCGCTCGAAGCGGACGCCTACCCCTGGAACGACGGGGGGTTCGCCGCGAACGCCTACCGACCGAACGGCGTGACCGTCGAGGTCGGGAACGAGGCGGTGAACGAGGGGTAGTTCCCGACGCGGGTCCGAGGGCCGGGGTCGGCGAGCGCGACCGGTTGGGGGTCCCACCCCTGGCGTGTCCGCTTAAGTCCCCCGCCGTTCTGTGCTCCGACGATGAGTGTCCTCGCAGATCCGGGGCTCGTCCTGGAGTTGGTCGCACAGACGGGACCGAACGTCGACGTCGGGGTCAACCCGGGCGTCGGCGTCGTCGGGGGGGCGATAGGGGCCTTCCTGACGACGCTGGTCGTGGGCGGGATCATGGTCGCCGTCGTCCCCGACTACACCGAACGCATGATGGGGATCGTCCTCGACGAGCCGGTCGGCGCGTTCGTCTACGGGTTCATCGCCCTGCTGGTCGTGGTCGTCCTGGCGGTGCTCCTCGCCATCACGATAATCGGCATCCTCCTCGCGCTCCCGCTCGCGCTGGTCGCGTACGTCGTCTGGGCGGTCGGAGCGGCCATCGCGTACCTGGCCATCGGCGATCGGCTGGTCGGCCACGACGACGGCTGGGTGAAACCGCTGCTGGTCGGCGCGGGCATCAACGGCGCGCTCGCGCTGACGGGGATCGGCGGCATCGTCGCGTTCGGCATCGGTGCGACCGGGTTCGGGGCCGTCCTCCGGAACTGGAGGAGTTGAGCGGAGGGAGAGGGGTATCGTATCGCGTTCCGCTCGATCGATCAGTCCGCGAGGGGCGACACCGATCGCGATCGGGGATGCTCCCGACCCGGCAACTGCCATCCGGGTGCTCGCGGGGCGCGTACTCGGTCGCGTACCCGTCGATGCCAGCGGGCAGGTCTGGTCGACTACCGACGAGCGGGGGCAACCGACCGACGCCGGCCGTGTTCAGTCGTCGGCGGGTGTCGCACCCGAGACGGTCCGGCGGCTCTCGGCGACGGTCCCCTCGTTCGCGGCGACCCACCGGAGCAGGAGGAACGCGAAGACGTACTTCGCGAGGATGTCGAGCCCGGAGTACCCCCAGGAGGTGATCGCCACGTCGAGCACCGCGAACCCCTCTACGCCGAGCGCCCACAGGACGGGGTAGCCGAGCCACAGGACGACGGTCAGCGCCCGAAGGGTCCCGAATATCTCGCCGGTCCCCGCGGCCTCGGCGTCGGCCGGCCACTCGACCAGCAGCACGTAGAGGACGACGAGGAAGAAGGCACAGCTGATGCCGAAGAACACCCACCGGAGCAGGTACGAGGAGGTGATCAGGGCGGCGGCCAGCCCGGTGACACACATCGCGATATCCATCGTGATAGCAGTGAACAGTGACGCGCGATCGGCGTCGGCCAGCAGGCCGAGCGCGAGCAGGATCATCGGGGTCGAGAGCGTCCAGGTGAGGTAGCGACCCCACGGCGAGAGGACCTCCTGGCCGGCCAGCGGGTGGCCGGGGGGCATCTGGATCACCCCGACGGTCAGACCGGAGACCAGCCCGGCGTAGCTGGAGATCGAGACCAGCGGAACCAGCATGGCGGTGACCCAGATGAGCCTGGCACGGGCAGTCCGGAGTCGCCGTCCCATGGCGAGGAACAGCAGTATCGAGAACCCCGCCAGGGCGATGTTCACCCACAGCGAGGAGCTGAGTACGACGTCGCTGGCGATGGTCTCGAACACCTCGGCCTGTGTCGTCTGCATCGGTGTGGCGCTCTGTGCGAACGGCCCGAGGGCGGCGGATAGTGGTGTCATGGCGGGTCCGGTGACGGCCTCGCGGAGCCGGTGGCTCGGGTCGGCCGCCTATATCGGAGCGAAGGCTCTCACGACTCATAAGCGCACGCCAATAAGTGCTACTTTGCCCATTTATCCGCCACACTTCTGCACGATGGCCGGATCCGGGGCGGTCCGGGACCGACGGGAGACGATGATGGTG
The DNA here is from genome assembly GCF_037335815.1 of Salinirubellus litoreus. Taxonomy (NCBI): domain Archaea; kingdom Methanobacteriati; phylum Methanobacteriota; class Halobacteria; order Halobacteriales; family Natronomonadaceae; genus Salinirubellus; species Salinirubellus litoreus. The sequence goes on from NZ_CP147841.1 coordinate 4,469,507, forward strand.
ACCGGCAGCCGTAGTCGGCGGCTGGCGACCCTCCCTGGACGGCCCGGGAAGCGATCGGTGGCGAGTTCGTGGCGAGCCATTCGAGTAGTCCGGGCACCTACTGCCGGACGATGCCGACGACGTGCGCCCTCTGCCGGCGGGTGGTCCACCACGAGCGGCTCGACGACCCGCAGGCCCTCCAGGAGCACCACCTGATACCCGAGAACCGGGCGGAGAGCCCGACGGTCACACTCTGTCGGCCCTGTCACAAGCAGGTCCACGCGACGTTCACGAACGAGGAGCTCCGCGAGACGTACCACACCATCGAGGCGCTCCGAGGGGCCGAGAGGCTCGCCGAATACCTCTCGTGGATCCGCTCGACCGGGAAGCTCGACATCCGGATCCGGACGAGCGATCACGTCCGCGAGCGGCGGTGAACGAGGCGAGCACCCGGTCGCGGCCGTCCCGGACGGGAACGGGGACCGCTCTGCCACCTCGTGTCAGTAGAGGTTAAGCTCGTCCCCGACGTCTGGGGATCGATGGTACGCACGCGATCGATTTCGATACTGGTGGTCCTGCTGGTCGTCCTCGCGGGCTGTCTCGGCGGCGGCGGATCCGACGCTCCCCCCGCTGGGGGTGACGGATCGGACGGCGGCGATGGCGGGGCGAACGACGGCGGCTCGGGGGATAGTGGTGACGACCTCGACGTCGTCGACTCGGAGGCGGCCCTCCGCGAGGCCGGGAGCTTCACGACGGCGTGGACGTTCACGATGGTCGACGCCGAGGGCAACGAGACGACCATGTCGAACCGCTTCGCCGTCGATCTGGTCGCGAACCGGACCAGCGAGATCCTCTCGGTGACCGGCGAGACGGGCGTGAGCTACGAGCGGTTCACCGCCGACGGGCAGAGCTACACCCGATACGGCGACGGCGAGCAGACGTTCTACCAGGTGACCCCCGTCCAGGACGACCCGGTCGCGAGCGCCCTGTCCCGGGGGGCCGCCGTCTCGTACGACGACTTCGAGGACGCCCGTCGTGTCGGGACCGAGACCTTCGACGGCGTGACGGTCGACCGGTACGAGTACACCGATCGGACCCTCTGGCGGCAGTACGGCGCGGGCACCTTCGGGACCGAGCGGAACGTCACCGTACAGGAGTTCACGGTCGTCACACTCGTCGACGGCGACGGCCTCGCCCGCTCGACCGGGTGGACGGTCGTCGGCGAGACCGACGCCGGGGAGACCGTCACCGCCGAGTGGCGCTTCGATCTGACCGGCCTCGGCTCGACGGCGGTGGCCGACCCCGACTGGCTCGCCGAGGCCCAGTCGGCGAACCCGAGCGGTTGATCCGACCTCGCTCGGCCGCTCGGATAGCCTGGCCCAACCTCGTGTCCGGTGCTGGACCCTGACGGGAACGGCGTTGCGTCACCCGTTGCCTCCCCGACACCGCCGGTACCGGACTGGGCGGTGGACCCGGGGCGCTCACGAACCGAGAGCAGACGATACGACGTACGATCGGGCTCACCTGGTCGGTGGTCGGGACGCGATCCCCGTCGACGGTCGCAAGTGAGGACCGAGAGATACCGTTTAGCCGTCCCCTTCGTCGCGTCCGGATCCGATCAGATTCCCGAGGAAGCCGACGAGACCGCCCACGTGATCGGTTCCCCAGGCCGCCACGAGTATCCCCCCGACCGCGTTGGCGATCATGTCGGTGACGATGTCGTCGATCCTGTAGACGGTGACCAGCGAACCGAAGGCGAACTCGAACACCTCCCAGACCATCCCCGCCGCGAGGACGAAGACGACGACGAACACCGCCCGGAACGCCGACGGGACGTCGATCGCCCCCGAGTGGAGTTCCAGCGCCCGGAAGGACGCGTAGCCCACGCCGGCGATGATCGTCCCCGAGGCCAGGTGCGTGATCTCGTCGTACCACTGGTACTGCTCGTAGAGACCCAGGTAGCCGGTGGTGTGGAGGACCATGGCGACGGTGAGCCAGAGGACAAGGCCGGCGTCCATCGAGTAGCCGTACTCCCGCCGCAGCAGGGCCGGTAACAGCGTGACTGAGAGTGTGAGCGCGGCGGTCACGACGATCCCCGCCCGACCGGTCCAGATGCCGTAGCCGACCAGTCCCGCCAGCAGAGCTGGAGCCCTCGCGCGACGAGCCGTTCCGTGGACTCGGACAGTCCCAGACGGTCACCGACGGTCATGACGTCCTCGTGCGATCCGACGATAGGGTTCCGGTCCGCTCGAACCGCGCGAAGAACAGGTAGAACAGTCCGCCCACGGCGACCGCGACGGCGGTGACGAGGACGATGTCTTCCTGGAGTTCGGTCTGGGTACTCAGGAACCCGGTCCCGAGCCAGAGATCCGAGTAGAACTGGGCGATTATCCAGAGCGACTGCAACGCCAGCGCCGTCATGACCGCGAACGCGACGGCGAACCACCGGCTCAGTTCGACCGGCGTGAACGCCTCGAGTTCGACGACGATCACGAGCGCGAGCGCGACGATACCGAGGTACCCCGCGGCCTCGGCGTAGCGTCCGGCGGCCCGGGCGATCACCGCGACGGCGGCGACCAGCAGGAGCGGCCACGGTGCCGTTGCCGTCCAGTCGCGCTCCGTCAGCGCCGGTAACACCGCCACCGCGAGGACCACCAGCGAGAAGAGACCCCAGAGGACGGCACCGGTCAGGAGGCTCCCGGCGGCCCCGAGCGCGATGATCCCGATCAGTGCCCACCCGACGAGAACAGTCACTCGTCTCCCCCGGATCGGTCGGATGCCACTGTAGGGTGTACTGTTACGGCGATCGTAAAAACCGTAATCGATGTGCGCTCGGGACACGGGTATCCCTCGCGGGATGGCCCGCCGGAACGGGCCGATCGGGCGAGGTCCACGAGAGGCGTTCCGCTCGGCGCGGCGTTCTTCGAACCCCGCCCGTTCCGACGAGCCCCGGTACCCCTAGCGGAGCCCGCTCAGAACGAGGGTGATCCCGAAGACGACGCCGAGGCCGACGAGAGCGATCCCCCCGATACCGTACAGTTCGGCCTGGCTGAACTGGAACTGCTCCCCGTATCGCACGATGGCGGCCGAGAGGAGGAGGGTCAGTCCGGAGCCGGTCAGGACCGTCGCGATGTCGAAGCCAGCCGGGTTACCGAAGCCCGTCACAGCGACGGTTCCTCGTGTGCGCCGATAGGACTGATGCTTGCGAGCGCCCGCGAACCGCAGACACAGGACCACCCGAGGGCGCCCCACTTTGTGTCGGTGACGGCCGACGGAAAGGGGGATCCGCCTACCGGAGACGAGCCGACTCAGATCGTGGCGTAGAGCTCGACCACGTCGTCGTAGTCGACCCGGCCGTTCCCGTTGACGTCCTCGTACAGTCCGTCACCGTCGGGGTCGGTCGGGGGGCGGCCGGAGACGACAGGCTCGGGACTCACGGAGACCCGGCCGTCCCGGACCACGAGGCTCGACACGCCGCCGGTCTCGTTGTCGAACCCCGAGACGGAGACGGTCACCGCCGAAGTCCCGGCCACCTCACCGCGTGAGCCCGAGCGAGTCGGCGTAGCTCACGGTCGTGACGTTCGCGACCGAGCCGTTCGAGACGGAGACGGTGAGCTGTCCGCCCGAGAACCCCTCGGTCGTCGTCAGCATCAGGTTCACCGTCCCCGTCCCGCCGTTCGAAACCGACGTCGAGGAGATCGCGAGGCCGCGTCGATCGGGCACGGCCCGCGAGATCCCTGCCGGACGGACGCTCCGAGGAGACGGGACCTTGCTATTGGCAGCCCGAGAACGTAAACCGGTAGGATACCGTGATGCTTGTCGTGGGCTGTGGTCCGCGTCACCGGGTGGCAGGCGAACCGGGAATCCACCGGGATCGACTCGGCAGGACGGATCCCGTGTTCCATCGCGTGAGCACACCGATCGGACCGCTCGTCTCGCGAACGGGGAACGGATCGAAGTCCCGCCGAGACGATGCTAACGGGGATCGAACGGCCGTTCGGCCGTGCTGCAGAGGGGCTCGTTCCCGGGAGCGCGGGCCAGCACAGGAAGGCACCGACCATACCCCGCGGACACCCTTCCATCCGGACACGATGCGCCGAAGACAGGTACTCAAAGCGGCAGGCGTTACAGCGTTCGCCGGATTGATCGCCGGCTGCATGGGCGACGAAGGGCCCGCGGCGACCGACACCGCGGAGCCGACCGACACCCCCGAACCCACCGACACCCCTGAGCCGACTGACACTCCCGAGCCGACCGACACTCCCGAGCCGACCGAGACCGACGCCGGCACCGAAACCGACGCCGGCGACATCACCGGGACGGTCGAGGACACGGAGGACAACCTCGAGGTCACGAACCACGAGCTCTACCAGACCGACGGCGAGGTCGGTCTCCAGGGTACCATCCAGAACACCGGCGACAGCGCCTACGGCTACGTCCAGGCCGAGGTGACCCTCCAGGACGACCAGGGGGAGATCCTCTACGAGTTCATCGACGAGACCGAGGAGGAGTCCATCTCGCAGCTCGAAGCCGGCAGCGAGTGGCAGTTCGACGTCGTCTTCGAGGAGGCACAGATGGCCGAGGTCACCGAGTACACCATCGACGTCGACGGCTACCCGACGGTCGATGCGGACTGGAACGTCACCGGCGAGATCGACAACCAGGACGAGAATCTCGAGATCGTGAGCACCCACCTCACCCGTCTCGAGTCCCAGACGTTCGTCACCGGTTCGGTCAGGAACGTCGGCGGGGAGGCCGCCGAGAACGTCGAGGTCAACGTCACGCTCTACGACGACGACGACAACGAGCTGTTCGACTTCAACGACACCGTCGAACAGGAGGAGGAGGTCCAGCAGCTGCCGCCGGGCCAGGTCTGGGACTTCCGGGTCGTGTTCGACGACATCGACATGCAGGAAGTGGCCCGCTACGTCGTCACGGCCAACAGCGAACTCGTCTGATCGTCGGAGCGAGCGCGATTCGAGGCGCGAGACTCGCCGTATCGTCCGACGTAACCGCGACTCATTCTTCCGAGGCCGCGACGGGAGAGCAGGCAACGGTGTTTCCGCACGGGGCCTCCCTTTGCCGAGGGCCGGGGGACCAGTCCGGCGTCACCGGTCCCACGCCGGGCCGGTAGCCGCGGCACTCGTCGGGGCTGGAGGCGTCCCGGGGTGCGGCGACCCCGTCGGGACGGAGCGCCGAGAGCCGCCCGTGACGATGGGGATCGACCGGAGGACGGATGTGAATCGAACCGCACGAGTAGCCGGTATGGGAACGAGCGCACTCAGGGAGTTGGTCCGGGAGTACCAGTCTGAGTACCACGGCGGCGAGATGGGCCTCTACTCCCAGCGGATGGTCCGGATCGACCGGTACAAGTACGTCTTCAACGCCCCCGACGTGGACGAGAGCGAGGACCCGATACACCGGAGTTCGGTCAAACATCTGAGCGGGGAGTAGATCCACACCCCGCGGGACCCGCCAGACGGCTACGGGTGGAGGGAGTCGGGAGGAGGACGACAGCCGGGCCCGTCCCCATCCCGTTACTCGACCCGGAAAGGTACTGAGAGGCCCGCTACGAACCGCTATCCGGCCCCCCGAGGCCTGGCTTGCTCTTGCAGGCCTAACTCCTTCGGTCTACAGTGGCCTCCTCTGTAGTACGATGTCATCGACAACATCGCTCGTCAAGGAGCTTCTGGACCAGAAATCGACGCTCAAGGGCCGGCGTTCCGGAGCCGGGACGGGGGACGACTCCCGCGTCACGAAGTCCGACGTCGAGCAGGCCGTGCGGGAGGGTGTCTCCGAGGCGCTGGCCGAGCACGAGCGCACCTACCACGAGGAGGCGGTCGACGAGCCGACCGACGACGATCTCGAGGAGGACCAGTCGTCCGGGGGTGGATCCTCGAAGAAGGGTCTCCTCCTCCTCATCGTCATCGTGGCCTACCTGGTTCGGCGGCGACGGAGCCAGGACGGGTCGGACGACTACTGAAGCGATCGACGGGACGGATTCCCCGATTTTTTGGCGTTATCGCGGTTCCCGCGTCGTGTACCGCGTTCCCGAGCCGTCGGCTTCCGTCGAGTCGGTCGTCGTCGGACGAGTCCCGCGGGCGACGACGGCGAAACCGAGCGTCGGTCCGCCGTGCCCGGACCGACGGACACACGGCCGGCAGGTCGACCGTCATCTGCAGGCCCAACTCCCAGAGTATGGCCGTCCGTGGCGCCGACGAGTGCCACACGACACGCCGTCACCAGCACGCTGAACGACTTCGTCGACGACGGACTCGACGGTGTGCGCGATCGTCTGCCCGACGGGTACGATCGGCTGTTCGATCCGACGGCGATCGGGACGTAGCGCGCGCCGGAGCCGAGAGGCGATGGTCCCGGATGGATCCCGCCCTCGGTCAGGTTCCCCTGCGGGACGCGTTCGCGCGGCGAGGCGGCACGTGCAAGGGAGAGAGACTTGTATTCAGAAATTGTCTCAGCGATAAGTACCCATGAATCCGAACGATTGCGGACCGAGGAGCGCCGATTTCGGGAGCGTCCGCGAGGTTCCACCCCGGAGGCCCGAAAGCCCCTTCAACCGGATCCAGTCGGGCGATTCGATCCCGGCCCGGCTGCGCTCGCCAGGGGGGTCGTCCCGTGCCGAGGAGGTGAGGTGACGGACGTGGCGACCATCGTCAGGGGGTTCGTCCCGAGCACCGAGTTCGCCCTCGGTGCCACGCTGGACCGACTCCCGGAGGCGGCGTTCGAGACCGAGCGGGTCGTCAAGAGCGGTGAGGACGCCGTCATGCCGCTGCTCTGGGTCCGTCAGGTCGAGCGGGAGGAGGCAGACCGGGCGCTCGAGGCGGACCCGACCGTCGAGGAGGTGTCCTCGCTCGCCGACTTCGGTACCGAGCACCTCTACCGAATGAAGTGGGTCGACCACGTCGACCTCCTGTTGCAGATGCTAACCAACTCCGAGGCGACCGTCCTCGACGCGTACGGCCGGGGGGACCAGTGGGGCCTCCGCTTGCTCTACCCGAGCCGCGAGGAGTTCTCGATGACTCACGAGTTCTGCAACGACCACGGCCTCACGTTCGAGGCCGAGTCGATACGGGAGATGGACGGCGAACCCGCCGGCCGGTTCGGCCTGACCGAGGAGCAGTACCAGGCGCTGGTCGCCGCGACCGAACAGGGCTACTACGGGGTCCCACGGGGATCGAAGCTCCAGGAGATCGCCGGGGAGTTCGACCTCTCCCACCAGGCGTTCTCCGAGCGACTCCGGCGCGGGACCGCCTCGCTCGTGCGGGACACGCTGATCGTCGGCGAGCCACCGGGCGAACTCAGGTCCCCGTAGTCGGTCCGGACCCGTGACGAGCGGCGGTATCGCGCGGAACGCGGTGGGACGGCGTAGCGCTCGGAGACCCCTCCGTCCGGGGAGTCCTCGTGCCCGGATCGGCAGTTGCACTCGCAAGCACAACCGAATCCAGAGATCCGACTGAAGCCGGTGTAGTTACCGATGGCTCACTCGAGCGACTCCGGCAGCGACGGATCAGGTAGTCACGACATACGCGAGGAGGAGGACCGGTCGATGGGGTTCTGGAGTGCGGCCGCGATCGGTGTGGGGACCATGATCGCGGCGGGTATCTTCGTCCTCTCGGGGCTGGCGGTGAGCAACGTCGGGACGGTCGCCATCGTCTCGTTCCTGCTGGCGGCGTTCGTCGCCAGCCTCACCGCGGCGTCCTACGCGGAGTTCTCCTCGATCTATCCCCAGTCCGGCGGCGGCTACGTCTACGTGGCGAAGACGATACCCTCCGAACTCACCTACATCATGGGCTGGACGATGATCCTCGGCTACCCGGCGAGCGCCGCGTTCTACCTCGGGAGCTTCTCGAAGTGGTTCTACGAGTTCCTCTACACTCCGCTGGGGATCCCGAACGTGGTACCGACCTGGGCCGCCGGCATCGTCATCCTCGCGCTACTGGTCGGACTCAACCTCATGGGCAGCGAGGAGTCCGGCCAGTTCCAGATCGTCGTGACGGCGCTGAAGGTGGTGCTCATCGCCTTCTTCCTCTACGGCGCGTTCGGGGCGTTCGATCCGGCGGTCGTGGCGAGCTCCTTCAGCGAGAACATCACCGACTTCGCCAGCATCGGGGTGACGAGCGCGCTCGTGTTCATCACGTTCTTCGGCTTCTCGGCCATCGCGACCGACGCCGAGGAGATCAAGGACCCGGGCTCGACGATCCCCAAGGCGATCTACTTCAGCATGGCGTTCGTCTCGGTCATCTACGCGCTGGTCGTCATCGCCATCGTGATCGCGGTCAACGACCAGGCGTTCATCCAGGTCCTCCAGAACAACGTCGACCTCGGGGGGCTGCCCCCGGCCGAGTTCGTCGCCAACCACGGCGAACTCGCGATGGGGCTCGCCGCACGGACCTACCTCGGCTCGATCGGCTTCTACATCATCATCGCCGGCGCGCTCGTCTCGATGCTGTCGGCGGCGAACGCGACCATCCTCGCGGGGTCGCGAGTGAAGCTCGCGCTCGCCCGGAACGGGCACCTCCCGCCGGCGTTCGAGGACGTCCACGACGACTGGGGTACCCCCTACAAGTCGGTGCTGCTCACCGGCGGGATCATCCTGCTGTTCCTCGCGATATTCACCGTCGTCTTCTTCGACGTCCCGGGGGCACCGCCCGGGCCCGAGACGATCCCGCTGAACCAGGAGTTCGGGCTGGAGGGGCTCGCCAACTTCGCGAACTTCATGCTCATCATCGGGCTCTCGATCGTCAACCTCGCGCTCATCCGCTCGCGACAGCGGTTCCCCGACATCGAACGCGGGTTCGAGGTCCCGCTCGTCCCCTGGGTCCCGGCCCTGGGCGTCGTCGGGAACCTGATCCTGCTCGGGAACATCGTCTACCAGAACCCCGCCGTCGCGGCGATCGGCATCCTCGCCGAGCTCGTCGGGGTCGCGCTCTGGTTCGCCATCAAGCGAACGGGGCGGCCGGAGGGACGTATCGAGGAGGAGACTCCGACCGTTACCACCGAACACGGTACCGCCGGCGAGCACGACTACCAGCTCGTCGTGTCGGTGGCGAACGAGGCGAACGTCGACCAGCTGATGCGGACGGCGACCGACCTCGTCGCGGGCCGTGACGCCGAGATACTCGTGATGCACGCGGTCGATCTCCCGAACCAGACGCCCTACGCCGAAGGACGGGAACGCGTCGAGGAGGAGCGGTCGGTCGTCGACCGCGCGATGGACGTCGCCGAGGACGCCGGCGTCCCCGTCAGCGGGACGATCCGGCTCACGCACGATCCGGCCGACGCCATCCTGAACACGGTCGAGCAGTACGACGCCGAGGGTGTCCTGATGGGCTGGGGCGGCCGCCGGTCGCGCCGCCGCGACATCGCCGTCGGGAGCACCGTCGACGACGTGGCGACGGAGGTCGACGCCGACGTCTTCGTCGAGAAGGTCGGCAAGGGTGAGGGCGAGGCTGACGGCGAGGTCGGCTCGATACTCCTCCCCTGGACCGGCGGCACCCACGCCGACCTCGCGGCGGAGACCGCGGCGGCCATCGCGCGGACCACCGGCGGGACCATCGACGTGGTCCACGTCCTCGAATCGGGCGAGAACCGGGCCGAGGCCGAGCAGCGACTGGCGGACGCCGAGGAGCGGCTGGCCGAGCAGGGCGCGGCGTTCGAGGACGTCGACATCGAGTTCGAGACCCGTATCGTGGAGGGCGATAACGTCGAGGAGATGCTGGTCGAGGAGGCCGACGGACACGACGTAGTCACCATCGCCGCCGAGAAGGAGGGCATCCTCCAGCGGTTCGTCTTCGGCTCGCTGCCCGAGTCCGTCGGCGACCGCGTCGAGACGACGTCGATCATGTGCAAGCGGAACGTGGGAGCGCCCTCGCGGCTCAAGCGGCTACTGAACTGATGGCCCGGACCCCGCCGACGCGGCCGGCGAGGCCGAAGCGACGGATGCGCCCCTCCCGAGAGTGATGGGGTCCGCGACCTCGGATCGCGCGGACGGGTTCGGCGCGTTCTTCAGGCGGTACGCGAGGACGTGGCAGCACGCGGTCGCGACGGCGGCGCTCACGGCGTTCGGGACGCTCACGTTCGTCCACCGCCTGTTCGCCGTCCTCGCCATCCTCGCGTACGTCCTCCCGCCGCTGGTGCTGTACCTGCGGGGCCCACCGTGGAAGGAGGGAGGGACGACCGACGGGGACCGGGACGGAGAGACCTCCGATCGACAGCGGACACGGCCCGACGACCACGAGTCGGAACGCGCCGAGGAGACGCCTCCGGACGGGCCGGCCAAAGCGGGAGCACACGACGCCGACGGGGACGACCCCGACGACCGCGATCGGGACCGGGCGTGGCGGATCGTGGACGTGCCGAGCGAGGCGTCGCTGTTCGACGTCATCGCCGAGGGAGCGAACGCCTACGCCGTCGGGGACGGGGGAGTCGTCCTCGCCGACGGGGACGAGGGGTGGGCGCCCGTGGTGTCCGACGGTCCCGGGGCGGGTTCGAACGTCCTCCGGGGCGTTGACGCCGTCGAGGGGGGCGGCGTCTGGTTCGCCGGCGACGGCGGGGCGGTCGGACGTCTCGATCCGGAGGGAGCGAGACACGTCGATCACTCCGCGCCGGACGGCGACACGACGAACGTCCTCGACGTCGCCGCGGCCGCCGAGGGGGACACGGAGACGGTGCTCCTGGTCGACGGCTCGGGGCGCGTCCGCAGGGGTCGCTACCGGGAGGGGGAGGTGTCCTGGAGCGAACCCGAGAAGCCGGGCAGCGGCTCCAGCCTGGCCGGCATCGTGCTGTGCGACGGGTCGAGGGGGTACGCCTGTGATACGAGCCAGTGCGTCTTCGAGACGGGCGACGGCGGACGGACCTTCGAGGAGGTGAGCCCGGACGCCGTCGAGGGGACGCTCACCGACGTGGCGGCGTCGGGTACCGATCCCGTCGTCAGCGACGACGACGGCGTCGTCCACCGGCGCGACGGGACGACGTGGACGCCCGAACGCCTCGGAGCCGATCCGCTGTGGGCGCTCGACCGCGACGGTGAGCGGGGTATCGCGTGCGGCGAGGCCGGGACGGTGTACGAACTCCACGGGGCCGACACCCGCTGGACGGAGGCGTCGACGCCGACGACCGCTTCGCTTCGGGGTGTCGCCCTCGGAACGCCCAGGGCGCTCGCCGTCGGCGAGGACGGGACCATCATCGAACGGTCCGGAGTCGGAAGCGACGAGGAGTGAACGATCGGAGACGATCGAGGGGGGTGTCACACCCGTGGGAGTCGCGAGGAGCCGACGGAGTTATGGCTCGGCCGGCGGACGCTCCCAGTTACACTGCGGCGTGTGGACCAGGTACCCACCGTGACCAGGCTGGCAGTCGTCTCGGACGTGCACATGCGCGAGGCGGAGCGCGAGTCCATCGAGGGCGAGCTCCGGGCGACCGTCGAGCGGTTCGAGGCGTTCGACCCCCACCACGCGTTCGTGCTCGGTGACCTGATCGAGGACGAGACGGCGGCGCTCGACCGGGAGCACGTCGAGGCGGTCTACGGGATATTCGAGGACGCCCCGTTCCCGACCACGTTCCTGCTCGGTAACCACGACGTCGAGAACCTCTCCCGGGCCGCGCTCGCGGAGGCGCTCGGCGGTCAGCCGCGCTTCGGACACGTCGAGGTCGACGGGCGGGACGTCCTCTACCTCGACTCCTCCGCGCCGCGACTCCCGGGGGCGCGCGGCGAGGTCGGCGAGGCGGGGCTCGCGTTCCTCCGCGAGCGCCTCCCGGCCGTCGAGGACGCACTCCTGTTCGTCCACCACCCGATCGGGTACTACGACATCCGCGAGAACCCCTGGTTCGGCGAGTTCCCCGAGCGGGCGTTCCTCGGCGACCGGCTGGAGCTACTGGAACTCCTCGCCGATACGAGTGCGGTCAGAGCGACGTTCGGCGGTCACATCCACGAGACACGCGCCACGACGTTCCGGGGTATCGACCACGCCGTCGTCAACGCCTTCAGCAAGGAGCTACCCGACGTGCCCCTCACCGGAACGCGGGCGGAGGTCGTCGTCGGCTCCGATATCGAGGTCGACGTCTACGAGCGCGACCGGCGGGTCGAGTCGTTCGTGCTGGGGTGAGTCCACGCGGCCCGCCCGCGGCTCTACGGCCGGCGGGAACGTCCGCAGGACGGTACCTGCGCGCAGCAGCTTGATGGGGCGGGCGGCCCTGAAACGGGCGATGGCGGAACCCAACTCGATGGACGTGCAGTACTCGACCGTCCCGAGGCTCACGGAGCTGGTCACCTACGCCGTCGAGAGCATCAGTCTCGACTTCGAGCACTGGGAGGAGGAGTTCGTCCGCGGGCCGAGCCTCTACTTCGTCCTGGTGGCCGGCGTCCGCTGGGGCGGCTACGCCGACCCCCTCGGGAAGTACCGGTGGCCGGTCGAGACCTGCCGGATCGTCGAGGAGGACCTCGACGCGTTCGTCGAGGCCGCCCGGACCGTCGCGTTCGAGTGCGACGGAGCCGTGGTCGTCAGCGCCGACCGGACGATCCAGGAGCGGATGGTCCGAATCAAGAGCCAGGGCGTGCTCGATCGGACCGACAGGGACGTCGAGTACGCCGACTGGATGGGCACCAAGCACACGAGCGCGGCCGAGATATCGGTCCACGAGAACGTGCTGGCGGCCGTGACGCTCAGCGAGGAGACAGGGCGGCTGAGCATCTTCGCCGACGGCGGGTTCGACACCTACCGGCGGGACGAACTGGGCCGGCGATGGCGAGAGGGAGCGTGAGCCGCCTCGGCCCGGAGACCGGCTTCACCGCGGGCGGAACTTCGGGAGCACGATCGACCCGTCCACGTTCTCGAAGGTGACCTCGACCGGCATCCCGTGCTCGACGGCCGCCGGGTCGCAGTCGACGACGTTCGTACACATCCGCACCCCTTCGTCGAGTTCGACGTACGCGACCACGTAGGGCACCTCGTCGGCGAACTGGGGGAGTTCGGTCACCCGACGGATCACCGTGTGGGTGTGGACGTGCCCCGTCCCCGCGGCCTCGATCCACGCCACGGCGTCGGATCCGCAGTAGTGACACCACGACCGGGGGAAGAACTGCCGCTCGCCGCAGTCGGGACACTCCTGGATCAGCAGTCGACCCTCGCTCGCGGCCTCCCAGAAGACCCGGTCGACCTCGCCATCGAGCGACGGGAGCGGGTGGTCGAGGCTCACGCCGGCACACCCCGTTCGAGGACGGCGACGGAGTGAGCGGTCAGGTTCTTGCCGTACTGGCCGCCGCCGACGCCCGTGATCAGCCCCCGCTCGGCGTCCGGGACCTGCCGGTCGCCGCCGTCGCCCCGGAGCTGGCGGACGGCCTCGAGCACCTGGACGAACGCGGCACCGCCGACCCCGGCCTGGCCGGCACAGAGCTGCCCGCCGCCCGTGTTGACGGGGAGGTCGCCGTCGAACGAGAAGTCGGTGCGTTCGAGGAACTCGCCGCCCTCACCACGCTCCGTGTAGCCCAGTTCCTCCATCTGTATCAGCTCGACGATGGGGTAGTCGTCGTAGAGCTGGAGGAAGTCCATCTCTCCGGGGCCGAGATCCGCCATCTCGAACGCCCGCTCGCCCGCCGTCCCGATTCCCATGGCCGTGAACTCCCGCCGGGGAGCGACCTCGGGATTGTGGCTGTTGCCGACGCCGCGGATCGAGACCGGGTCGACGCCGAGTTCGGCGGCCCGTTCGGGCGTCGTCAGCAGGAACCCGAACCCGGCGTTGACGGGGATCACGCAGTCGAACAGCCGGATCGGGTCGGCGATCATGGGGGAGTCGACGTACTCCTCCAGGGTGACGGGGTCGTCGAAGTACGCGAGGGGGTTCCGGGTCGCGCCATCCCGCTGTGTGACGTAGAGCTCGCCGAGCTGCTCGACGGTGGTTCCGAACCGGTCCATGTGCCGGCGCTGGGCCATCGCGAGCAGGGCGTTCGCGCCCTGCAGGCCGAACGGGTCGACGTACTCGCGGGCGAACCCGCGAGGGTCCCGCGGGAACACCTCTCCCGACCCCTTCTCGGGGTGTTTCGGCGTGTCCGCGCCGAGACAGAGCACGGACTCGACCACGCCCGCGTCGACGGCCATCGCCGCCTGTGCGAGCAGCGGGACGCCCTGGCCCCCGCAGTGGTCCGTGGCGGTGAGCCACCGGAGGTCCTCGAACCCGAGCGTCTCGGCGACCATCACCGAGTAGCGGTAGGGGGTCTCCGTCGAGGGACGGGCAACTCCGAGCCCGTCGACCTCCCGCCAGTCGACCCCGGCGTCGGCGAGCGTCAGGTCCGCGGCCATCCGGAAGTACTCCTCCAGGGTGTGGTAGGGCTGGTCGTTGTCCCGGCCCGGGCGGCTCTTCTCGGTCTCGCCGATCCCGGCGATCACGACGTCGTCGAAGGTCATACCCGGTCGGACCCCCCCGCCGCGAATAACGGTTGGGGTGGGCCGACAGCACCGCGGGGGAGGGCGGGCAGTGTCGGGGCGGGAGTCGGGGCCACGGCGACCCCTCGTCGGGCGGCGACTCGCGGACTGTCCTCAGGAGCCGAGGACGCCGAGCGAGCCGGCACCGATCACGATCGGGAGGAGGTGCGTGGCTCCCCGATGGACGAGCGCGGCGGCCAGTGCCCCGGCGGGATCGATACCGGCGAGCGATACGGTGAGGAACACGAGCATCGCCTCGACGCCGCCCAGACCCCCAGGGGAGGGGAGCACGACGGCGAGCATCGAGGTCGGGACGACCAGCAGGACGACACCGAACGGGACGCGGTGGCCGACGGCGACGAGGGAGAGCCAGAACGACGTGACGAAGAACACCCAGCCGAGGAGCGAGAGCGCGAACCCGACGGCCAGCAGTCTGGGGTTCGCGCGGAGCCGTCGGAGCCCCGCGGAGAACCGTCCGACCCGCTCTCGTATCGTTCCCGGCGAGGGGAGCCGCCGCGAGGGGAGGACGGACCGGAGGACCCGGCCGACGGCGGAGCCGATCCGGGTGCCGTAGCGCCCGGCGGTCGCCCGGTTCCGCCACGCGGCGTACGCGAGCAGCGGCAGCGCCACCGAGAGGCCGACGACCGAGGCGACCGCGAGCCCCACCCCGCCGTCGAGCGGTCCCGACCGCGCGAGCGTCCCGACCCCGATCAGTACGAACAGCCCCGCCGGGAGGATGTTGAGTGAGTCGACGGTAGCGGTGGCGAGGAGTGACGTCTCGTACTCGCTCCGGGTGGTCCGCGAGAGGAACAGCGCGGCGACCGGCTGACCGCCGAGCTGTGCGAACGGCATGACGCTGTTGGCGAACACGACCGTCGTGAACGCCAGGACGGCACGGGGAGCCGACGTCGGGACGTCGAGGATCCGGAGCCCGACGTACAGCGACAGCCCCCAGGCGGTGAGCCAGCAGAGCGCGGCCGCGACCACTCCGACCAGGACGGTCGGCTCCGCGGCGGCCAGCGAGTCGACGACGTCCTCGACCCCGACGACGGTCAGCAGGACGGCGACGATACCGGTCGCCACGAGCAGTCCGAGTGCGACCCGAAGGGCCGTACGACGGGCGGGGACCATCTACAGTCGAGTCGACGCGAGCGCCGTTAGTAGCTGGTGTTGCCCGGCGGCCGGGAGTCCGTGACCTCGCGGCTCCTCCGGTGTACCTAACTACCGGCCGACGAACCGGACGGTGATGGACCGGACCTCGCTCGGGCCGCTGGTGAAAGCCAGGGAGACGGTGAAGACGTTCGTCCGGAGCGCCCCGTCCCCGCGGGAGCTGGTCGCGAACCGGACCCAGCGGTTCGAGCGTCTCCACGCGATCCTCCCCTCGACGGCCACGCCGGGGGAGCCGCTCTCGCTCACCGTGCAGGCGTGGGATCAGTGCGAGCGGCTCCTGCGCGACTTCGAGGGGACGGCGACGGTCGAGGCGACGGACCCGGAGGCGACCCACCCCTCGTCGATCTCCCTCGACCCGACCGACGGCGGCCTCGTCCGGATCGACGGGATCCGGTTCGACACCCCGGGGACCCACTACCTCACGCTCCGCGACCGGAAAACGGGCGAACGGTTCGTCTCGAACCCTGTCCGGGTCGGGGACCACGACCGACGGGTGTTCTGGGGGGACATCCACCTCCACTCCATCCTGTCCGATGGGACCGACGGCCTCCGACGGGGCTACCGGTTCGGTCGCGACGTGATGGCCCTCGACGTGGTCGCCTACACCGACCACGACACGATGGGGTTCTTCATCCCGCCCCGGTGGCAGCGCGACCGGATGCACCGCGAGTACTTCGACCGGATCTGCGCGGTGGCCGACGAGTTCGACGAGGACGGCGAGTTCGTCGCGCTGCCCGCCTACGAGTGGACGAAACAGCCCAACGTGGGCGGCCACATCAACGTCTACTTCGAGGACTCCGATGACGCGACGCTGTTCGACTCGCTCGATCCGACGTCGAACACCTACGAGCGGCTCTGGGAGCGCCTGCGGCAGTGGGACGACGAGCACGACTCGCGAGTCGTCACGATCCCGCACCACCCCGCCGAGTCGATGTACCCCTTCGACTTCTCCGACATCGACTACGACGACGACCTCGCGCCGCTGGTCGAGGTGTACTCCCAGTGGGGGTCGAGCGAGTACCCCGGCCACGAGGGGAACGACCGCCCGCTGGCGATGGGTCAGGGCGAGATCGACGAGTCGGGCCACTACGTCCGGGACGCGCATCGCCTGGGGTACAGGACGGGGATGATCGGCAGTGCTGACTTCCACGGTCCGCGTCCCGGCCACTCGCTGATCCACACCAGACCGCACCTGCCGTCGGCCCGCGAGTGGCGACAGGGCGGGCTCGGCTGGGGGAGCATCTGGCGGATGTGGGACGAGCGGAGCTATCCGGGCGGTCTCAGCGCGTTCCTCGCCCCCGACCTCACCCGGGAGTCGGTCCTCTCGGCCCTCCGCTCGCGGTCCGTCTACGCGACGAGCCAGCCACACCGCATCCTCGTCGACTTCCGTATCGACGGCGTCGACGTGGCCGAGCAGACCGACGCCGTCCTCGTCGACACGCCCGAGATGGCACGGGAGGTCACGGTGGAGGTCGCGGGCACGGAACCGATCGCGAGCGTAACCGTCGTCAAGAACGGTACCGACCGGTGGACGGTCGGGGGGACCGACGACCCCGGCGCGGCCCTCGACGCGTACACCGCGACCGGCGAGTGGACCGACGACGCGCCGCTGTCGGGGATGTCGTGGGACGAGCGACGCGGGACCGGCGGCGACGTCTACACCGTCCGGGTCCGTCAGGCGAGCCGATACGAGTACCCCGGCATGGCGTGGGTCGGGCCGATCTGGGTCGAGTCTCGGTAACGGCTCGAGTCGTACGCGGTGCGACAGGCTGCGGACCACCCCCAGTATCTTGAACCCGGTACCGCCCCTCGTCCACACCATGTCGAACGTGATCTTCGTGGCGGGCGACCGGGTGACGCTCCGACCGATCGAGGAGGCGGACCTCGACTTCCTGACCGAGGGCGTCAACCACCCCGAGGTCCGACCGTTCGTCGGCCAGCCGTTCCCGACGTCGGTCGCCCGCGAGCGGCGCTATCTCGAGGAACTGAACGAGCGGACGGACGCGGTAGCGGTGCTCGCGGTCGCCGGGGACGAGCGGGTCGGCGTCGTGGAGTTCGATCCCGTCGACCGCGAGGCCGGCGTCGCCGATCTCGCCATCTGGATGCACCCCGACCACCACGGGAGCGGATACGGGTCCGAGGCCACCGAGCTGATGCTCGACTACGCGTTCGACGAACTCAGGGTCCACAAGGTGACCGCCGAGGCCTACGACGTGAACGCGGCCTCGCGGGGGCTCCTCGAATCGATCGGGTTCACCCGCGAGGGCGTCGGCCGCGAGGACGCCTTTTTCGACGGAGAGCACCGCGACACCCACTACTACGGCGTTCTCGAAGGGGAGTGGCGCGACCGGGAAGAGCCGGGCGAGAACGACGAGTGAACGGCGGTCCGGGTCCTACCCCCCGGCCCGGCTTTCGAGCCAGTCGACGATGCGTGCCGGGACGTCCACGTCGGGGACGGCCCCGTTCAGCGACTTGAACTCCACCCCGCTGTTGACCTCGTGACAGACGTACCCACCGTCGACCTCCATCAGGTCGACCCCGAGCATACCGCCGCCGACCGCCTCGCTCGCCCGGACCGCGACGTCGTGGGCGGCCCCGTCGAGGTCGAACGCCGCCGTCCGCGCGCCGCGGGCGGCGTTGGTCAGCCAGTGTTCGGAGGAGCGGGTCATCGCCGCCACGGGCTCGGCGTCGCAGGTCAGCACGCGGACGTCGCGGTCGGGCTTCTCGACGTACTCCTGGACGTAGAACACCTTGTGCTCGTACCCACCGAGGACCTCCTTGTGTTCGAGGACGGTCTCGGCGGCGCTCCGCGTGTCGATGCGCGAGACGAGCCGTCCCCACGAGCCCGTCACGGGCTTCATCACGCAGGGGTAGCCGAACTCCTCGATGGCCGCGAGCGCGGCGTCGGTCGAGAACGCGATCGTCGTCCGCGGAGTCGGCACGCCCGCCCGGAGGAGCGCGAGGCTCCCCCGCACCTTGTCGGCGCAGGTCGCGGCCGTCTCCGGGCCGTTGACGACCGGGACGCCGTAGCCGTCGAGCAGCAGCGTGACGTACCGGCTCCGCGATGACTCCATGCACCGGTTGACGGCGAGATCGATGCCGTCGAGGACCGCCGGTGTCTCCTCGAGGTGGAACGGCGGGTCGCGGGCGTCGATCTTCGTCACCTCGTGGCCCCGGTCGCGGAGCTCGTCGAGGAGGAGCCGCTCGTCCTCGCGTATCCGGGTGTAGAGGAGGCCGAAGTGCACGCTACCGACCCCCGTTGCCGCCGGGGACCGGCGCGGGCACCTGGTGTTCGTGTCGGGTCGCCATCTCGCGGTGGCGTACAGGGAGTGGCGGTATAACCGCACCGGGCACGGAGGCCGGATCGGTGGCCCCAGCGTGGATCGGCGTCCCCCTCCGGCGGCCGGCGCGAGGGGGCGAAGACGGTCGGGAGGAGGTCGACCGACGGGTCACCACCGGCGGCTCGCGAGCCCGACGATCACCCAGGCCATCAGCGCCCCCCCCAGGACGTCGATCCCCCAGTGGATGCCGAGATACATCGTCGAGACGACGACGCTCACGGCGATGGGGACCGAGACGGCGGTCCAGAGCGGATACTGGCGGCGGGTCTGCCAGGCGAGGAGCGCGACAGTGACCGAGAGCGAGGTGTGTAGCGACGGGAAGACGTTCGTGTTCGTGTTCACCTCGCTGACGAGGAGCTGTGACTGCGGATAGGTCGAGTAGAGCAGCGGCTCGACTGCGTCGGGAAGCAGGTTCCGGGGGCCGTAGGAGACGAACAGCGTGTAGAAGACGAGCCCGAGCGTGTAGTTCGCCGCGAAGCTGACCGCGGTCCGCCGCAGCGGGCCCAGGTCCTCGAGCGCGGCGTACGCGACGAACGGGAACACGAGCAGGAAGACGTACCCGGGGAGGTAGACGACCGAGAAGTACGCCGTCAGCGCGGGGGTGGCGACCGACTGGAGGTGGGCGACGAACGGCCCCTCGATCCGGTAGATGAGGCCCGTGATGTTCCAGCCGATGAGGTGTGACACCTCCGGGGCGACGTCGCGGACGACCTTGTTGAGCAGGAGGACGGCGACGACGACGGCGAGGGGCTCGGCGAGTTCGCGGGGCCGTCGCCGGACGTTCGAGAGGAGCGTCCGCACGCCGTCGCGCCCGAGGATACCCGCGACACAGAGGGCCGTCGCCGCGAGCGCGCCACCGACGACGACGGCGGCGACCGAGAGGAGGGACACGACGACGGACTCACCGCGTCAGCAGCGCGCCCGACTCGCCGTACCGGTAGCCGGCCGCCCGGAACTGCTCTCTGGCGCGCGCTACGTCCAGCCGGCCGTCGGTCCCCGGGAACGGGAGCACCGGGTCGCTGTCCGTCCACTCGAGGTCGGGCGAGAGCGCGTCACCCCTCCCGAACGGGCTCACCGACGGGACCGCGTAACCCTCGAACACCTCCTCGGCGACGTGAGCCTGGTCGACGAGGCTGGCGACCGCGCGCCGGAACCGCGTGTTCGAGGTCGGCGTCTTCCGGGCGTTGAAGCCGACGTGGTAGAACGAGTTCGGCCGCGAGACCTCGAACGTCAGCGAGGGATCGCGACCGATCGCCGGAACCGCCGCCGCGGAAAGCGGCGAGAACGTCGTGTCGGCCTCGTCGTTCCGGACGAGTTCGACCGCCGCCTGCCCCGACGGCACCACGAGGAACGCCGCCGTCTCGAACGGGATCCCCGCATCCCCCCCGAACGCCCCGGGGAACCCCTCGGTGGGTCGCTCCAGCGGGTGCTCCTCGAACCGTGAGAGCACCAC
This sequence comes from Salinirubellus litoreus, assembly GCF_037335815.1. Lineage (NCBI taxonomy): Archaea > Methanobacteriati > Methanobacteriota > Halobacteria > Halobacteriales > Natronomonadaceae > Salinirubellus > Salinirubellus litoreus. Next base: position 4,489,885 of record NZ_CP147841.1, read on the forward strand.
CGACTCCTTCGTGCTCGCCCGCTCGAACCGGTAGGGGCCGCTCCCGACGGGCTCGGGGTTGTTCCAGACGAGCGCCTCCGTGACCCCCCGGCCGGTCTGGATACCCGAGATGTCGGCGGTCCCGCTCCGGTCGCGCCAGACGTGTTCGGGGAGGAGCGGGACGGTGAACGCGCGGCGCGCCACCCGCCGGTTCGCGGGTCGGAACCGGAACTCGACGCGGTCGGCAGACAGGACCTCGACCGACTCGACGAGCGAGCTCTCGTCGCGGAAGCGGGGTGCCGGGAGCGGGCTCTCCAGCCGGCCGAGCGACGTGTCCGCGAGGAACTCGTAGGTGAACGCGACGTCCGACGCGGTCAGTTCCGTCCCGTCGTGCCAGGAGAGGTCCCCGCGGAGGGTGAGCGCCGCGCGCTGTCCGTCGCCGGGATCGGTCGGGAGCCACGACCAGTCCGCGGCGAGCCACGGGCGGACCTCGCCGCCCACCCGGCGGCCGAGCGAGTCGTAGATCAGCTCCAGGGTCGACCCGCCGGTCCGGAACTCGATCGACAGCGGGTTCCGGTTCCTCGTCACCCGGTCGTCCGTGATGGTCGCCCGGAGCCCCGGTCGGTCGGAGCGGGGCGACCGGCTGGAGTCGCTCGCCGCCGGGGTGTTCGACAGCGCACCGGACTGCCACTGGCCCGCGGTCGGGTCGACCGTCAGGTACTGGAGCGGGCTGAAGGTCCCACCAGACGCCCGCCCACCCGTCCAGTCCTTCCGGGCAGTCCGTATCTCGTCGGGGAAGACCACGACGGAGAAGGGCCGGTCGCGCGCGATGACGTGCTCCACGTCGCGCAGCACCTCGGCCCGGGCGGGGCCGGTCCGCGTCCGCTGGGCGTCGAGCAGTTCGTCGAGCTCGATATCGGTGTACCCGAACGGGTTCTGCCAGCCCGGCTCGGGGTCGAACCGGGAGTGGAGGAGCCCGCGGACGAAGTCGGGGTCGTGGGCGGGCGGGTAGCGGGCGACGTAGACGTCGAACGACTGGTTCAGGAGGACGTCCCGGTAGAGCTCCTCGCGGCTCTGGAGCACCACCCGCGCGTCGACGCCGACCGCGTCGAGGTGCTCGGCGAGCCGGCGGGCGACGATGGTCGCCCGCCTGTCGGCGTCGGCCGGCATCGTCTTGATGCTGAGCGAGACCTGGTCGGGCCCGTCGAGGTCGAGCATCGACTGGGTCTGCCCGACGCAGCCGCTCCCGAGCAGCGAGGCGGACGCGGCACCGGCGGCGAGCACCGCGCGCCGGCCGACGCGCGGGCCGTCGCCCGACGGCGGCCCTGCGGTGGACGCTAGGTCGGGCTGTCGTTCGTCCGACATGCGATGGGGATCCCTTCGTAGTACTCTATCCTCATCGGGGTTAATTAGCAGGGGTATAATCCCACACGCCACCCCGTATCTGTGGGCGGTCGGTGTGGTGGCGTCGGAGGTCGGCACGCCCGAAGCGGGCCGGGCGGGAACCGCTATCCCGCTCAGAGGGCGTCGAGCAGCGGCCAGACGAGCACGCCGATCCAGACGAGCGCCGCCGCGATCGTGAGCCGGGCGCGGCCGAGGCGGTCGGTGGCCGGTCGCGCGCCGGCCGCGGCGAGAAGACCGAGCGCGAGCGCCACCGTCAGCCGGTGGATCACGGCCGACACGGGGACCGCGGTGATGCCGATCAGGGCGTAGTCGAGGAGGACCCCGATCCCGAACGCCGCCGCCGCGAGGGGGGCCCCCCGGTCCGCTCGCGTCCCGCGGGCGAGGACGGCGACGGCGAGCGGGAGCCCGACCGCGATGAGGAGGTATCCGAGCCCGGCGACGACCTTCGGGGAGAGCCCCGGGACCGATCGTTCGACGGTGATCCCGAGCCAGCGGATCGACGGCATCGTCAGGAGCGACACGGCGACCAGCGCGGCGAGCGGTCCCGGCTCCCCGGCCGCGACGAGGCGGTCCCGGACGTCCGTGGCGCGGAGCGACAGGACTGCCCCGGCCAGGAACACCGCCGAGAGCGAGAGGCCCCGCGGGAGCGGGAACGGTCCATCGGTGATCCGGCGGGGCCCGTCGCTCCGACCTCCCTCGGGACCGATCCCGGAGCCCGTCCCGGTCTCGGTCCCCTCGGGATCGGGCGGCGCGAGCCGCCGCATCACGGCGACCGTGACCCAGCCGTCGGCGTCGGAGATCCCCCCGTTCGCGAACCGCTCGCGCGACACGCGCTCGACCGACGGCGACCCGTAGAACGACCGCTCGACGTACTGCCGTGCGGTGGCGGTGCTCCCCACCGTGTGGCGGAGCCGGAACCAGTCCCAGTGCTCGTGGTGGGCCTGGATGGCGGTCCAGGAGCCGTTCCCCCGGCCGCCCGTGTACGCCCTGATGTGGTAGCGCGTCCCGAAGTAGTCCCCGTCGTGGAGCTGGTAGGACTCGTCCACCCATCCCCCGTGACGGGCCCCTGGCGACTGGATGTACGTGTATCGGGTCGCGCCACGGGCCTCGTACCAGGTGAGATTCCCCGTGTCCCCGTCGACCTCCCCGCCGCCGATCCCCTGCCACTCCCCCTCGGACTCGTTCCAGTCCACGTTGCGCCCCGTCATCAGGAACCAGCGGACCTGCGCGTCGTTCCCCCGGACGACGACGTTGATCGGGAGCGTCAGCGTCTCGAACCGCCGCTGGCGGCTGGTGTACGGCCAGAGCCGGTCCTCGCTCTCCGGATCGACGGTCACGATCTTGACGTCCCCCGGGCCGCGCGCCTGATCCCGAGCCGGGGCCTGGTCCTGAGCCTGGGCCGATCCCGAAGCGGCCGGGAACCCCGTCGCGGAGACGAGGAGGACGCAGACGACCAGTGCTACCACGAGGGCGGACACCACCCCGGGACGAGACGCGGATCCCATCTCGACGGTCCTATCGGCAGGAACCCCTTATTAGGCGTCGGTTAAGCCGCGGACGGCCCGGTTCGGGACCAGGAGTCGACTACTCCCCACCGGGAGGGATCGCGACGAACCGGTCGGGGACACCGGCGGCCCCCGGTTTACCCGTCCCATATTAATGCTCGCCGCCGGTCGAGGGGACACATGGACGGACGGACGGCCGCTCGACTGGGTCTCGCGCTGGCCATCCTCCTCGGGGGCGCGACCGTCGTCGCCGGCGCGCTCGGAACCGAGACGGGGAGCGCGACTCGGGCGGCCGACCTGCAGGCGGGCGACCGGATCGCGCCGCCGAGCGGCGCGACGACCGTCGTCGCCACCGACTCGAACACCTGGCTGGGCAAGGGGAGCGACGGCCCGCGGGCGGAGGCCGAACTGTTCGCCGTCGGACCCGGCGGCGAGCTGGTCTACTACAACGACACCCACACGCGGTACTGGGACGTCGACCCGATCCCCGGCACCGAAGCGACCGTCGAGTACGTCTACGCCGACCACCTGAACGCCTCGGACTGCGGCGGCGAGTCGGTCTGCACCCGCAACGGCGTCGAACGGGTGAACCTCACCACCGGGGAGGTGACGTCGGTGTTCAGCCGGGTGACCCCCGGGAAACACTCGACCCGGTGGCACGACGCCGACCGGATCGACGACTCGCGGCTCGCCGTCGCCGACATCGGGAACGATCGGGTGTTCGTCGTCAACACCACCACGGGTATCGTCGAGTGGTCCTGGAACGCCCAGAGCGAGTTCTCGGTGACCGACTCAGGTGGGCCGTACCCCGAGGACTGGACCCACCTCAACGACGTCGAGGTGCTCGACGACGGGCGTCTCATGGCGAGTCTCAGGAACCACGACCAGGTGGTCTTCCTCGACCGCGAGACGGGGCTGATCGAGAACTGGACGCTCGGTGAGGACGGCGCGCACGGGATCGTCTACGAGCAGCACAACCCCGACTACATCGGCCCCGAAGACGGCGGGCCGTCGGTGCTTGTCGCCGACTCGGAGAACGACCGCGTGGTCGAGTACCACCGTTCCGGGGGGAACTGGGAGCGGACGTGGACCTGGCGCGACGACGAACTCGCCTGGCCGCGCGACGCCGACCGCCTCCCCGACGGGGGGACGCTCGTCACGGACTCGAACGGGAACCGCGTGCTGGAGGTGGCCGAGAACGGCTCCGTGGTCTGGGAGATGGACGTCGCGTTCCCCTACGAGGCAGAGCGGCTCGACACCGGCGACGAGAGCACCGGCGGGCCGGCCCGGAACGGTACGAACGCGGGTGCCGGTCCGGAGATGACTGCGGTGGCGGGCGGGACGGCGACGCCCGCCGACGACGCGGACGGCGAGGACGGGAGCCTCCTCGGGTCGCTCGGCTCCGGCCCACTCGTGAACGCCGTCCGGTACGTCCTGCCGGTCTGGATGGGCGGGCCCGAGATACTGGGGCTCGTCGTGGCGTCGCTCGCGGCCCTCCTGTGGACCGCACTGGAGTGGCGCTGGTCCTCGCTCGGGGTCAGAGTCAGATCCCCGGTGGGGCTGGAGCGGCGACCATGAGCCGGGTACCGGGGAGCGTGTCACTGGAGGACCGGGAGCTCCCCCGACTCCTCGACAGCCGGGAGTGGCCCTGGCTCGCCGCCCCGCTGCTGGTGGGAGCGATCGTCGTCCTCGCCTACCTGAGCACCCATCCCTACCCCGCGTACGGGGCCGGCCTCTACCTCCACATCGCGGAGCGGATCGTCGAGAACGGCTACCGGCTCCCCGCTCAGGTCCCCGACTACACGGCCGGCGGGGTGCCGTTCGCCTACCCGCCCCTGATGTTCTACCTGGGTGCGCTGGCGATGGACCTGGGCGTCGACCCGCTGGCGCTCAGCCGCTACGTCCCCGCGGTCGTCACCGTCGGCTACCTGGTACCGTACTACTTCCTCGCTCGGGAGCTCCTGCAGGACCGCCTGGACGCGAGCCTCGCCACGACGTTCCTGGCGGTCGCAGCGCCGACGCTCCAGTGGCACCTCTCGGCGGGCGGGTTCGTCCGCGCCCCGGCGTTCCTGCTCGCGGTGACCGGCTGTTACGCGGGTGTCCGGCTCTTCCGTTCCGGTGGACGCCGCTGGCTGGTCGCCGGGACGCTCCTGTTCGGGCTCACCGTCCTCACCCACCCCGTCTACACCGTGTTCTTCGGGGTGAGCTACCTCCTCCTCTTCGCCGCGTTCGATAGGACGCTCGGAGGACTCGTCCTCGGGGCGGTCGTCGCGGGCGGAGGGCTCGCGCTGGCCGCACCCTGGTGGCTCCAGGTACTCGCCGCACACGGCCCCGACGCGTTCACTGCGGCCGCGGGGACCCACTCGGGGCTGTTCGGCGGGCCGCATCGTCTCGTCGACCAGTTCGGCTACACGCTCGTCAGCGGCCCGCCGATCGGCCTCTACTTCCTGCTCGCGTACGCCGGGGTGGCGTACTTCCTCCGCGAGCGGCGCTTGCTCCTCCCCGCGTGGCTGATCGTCCCGGCGATCGTCGTCGGGAAGGAGCGGTTCCAGTTCGTCGCGGGCGCGATGATGGCCGCCGTGTTCCTGCGGGAGGGGCTCCGGAGCGTCGTCGGACGCCGCTTCCCCGCCGAGGAACGAAAGCGAGAGCGGGAGCGAGCGGCGCACCTCGCCCTCGCCGGGGCCGTCCTCCTCGCCGCCGCCGTCGGGACGGTCTACGCCGCCGGGGCGCTCCCGTGGGCGCACGCGGGCGACCCCTCACAGCCGCAGTTCATGGACGGCGAGGACCGCGAGGCGATGGCCTGGGCCGCGAACGAGACCCAGCCGGACGCGGCGTTCGTCGTCCTCGGCGACGCCGCGGAGTGGTTCCCCCTCTTCGCCGACCGGACGATCCTCGTCGGGCCCTGGGGCGTCGAGTGGACCACCCCCGAACGCTACGAGCGCCAGCTGACGCTCTACCGGACGGTCTCGGCGTGTGGTTCGGAAGGATGCCTGACGGCGGCGCTGTCGACGGCCGAGGTCGATCCCGAGTACGTCTACGTCCCCAAGGAGGAGTACACGGTCAGGGGCATGGACGAATCGGGGACCGAGACGCTCAGACGGTCGCTCCACCGTTCCGGGGGGTACGCGCAGGTGTTCGAGAACGAGGGCGTGGTCGTCTTCCGGCAGGCCGGCGACCTCCGGGAGACGGGCGTGTAGCCGGGGACGGTCACCGTCCCCGACGAGCGGGGCTCCCCGCACCCGGCTGGAAGGCGAGAGGACCTCGAACCCGGCGATGACGGGCGACCGGGGCGGGGTTTCGGGCGTGAAACGGCCCGCAACTGCTGGAACGCTCGACGGGGTTCAAGCGTGTGGACGAGCCACGAACGGGTAGAGATAGCATGGGTACCAGGGAACGGCTCGGTGACTCGGCTCCGACGAACGAGGGGACGAACGGGACCACCTGCTGGTGTACCGCCTGCGGGATGCTGTTCGCGCGGTCGAGCCCCGACGTGGACTACGCGTGGTGTGCGCGGTGCGGGGCCGAGGAGGTCCGGAAGCTCCCCTGGCCGAACGCGGAGTGAGACGCGACCGGATCCCCACGGGGTCCGAGGACGCCTCCCCGGACGGACCCGGAGGGCCCTGCCGATCCCGGGCTTCTGTCGAAGACCGTGACGAGCGATCGGTTCTCGACGCCGGCTCTCCGTCCGGACGACGCGGCTCGCCTCGCCGTCCGCGGAAACCAATTTGCTGGATCGACCGCCCCTCCCCTCCCGGTTCGGTCGCGCCGGTCCGAGGCCCGACTCGTCGTCGGTCGTTCCGCGGCGAGCGATCGATTCGCTGGTGACGTCGGCCGCCTCGAGGGTTCGGACCGTCGACGACGGCAGGAGTAGGGATCGGCACTCGCCACCCGGATCGAGGATCGAACCGCATCCCGCGACGGTGAGACGGGCGGCGACGGCGTGGTGCCCGCATCGCGGCACCCGGCTGTGGTGCGCTCGCCCGCTCTGCGGCGCGCTCCTCGTTAACGACGCCATAACCGGGCCGCGGGACTCGCTACGCCGACCAGCGGATCGCTCTCGGGATGCAGTCCTCGCCGGGAACGGTCGGCGTCCTCGAATCGGGTCAGTCGTCCATGCTCGCGGAGGCGACACCCGGGTCGTCCTCGGTCCGGTGGACGTACTGCGCCTCCCACTCGTCGCGGGCGTCGAGCGTCCGGAGCGCCCGACGGGTCGGGCTGTAGGAGTTCGCCCGGTCGTTGATCGGCTCCTTGTTGACCAGCCCCTTCTCGACGAGCTTGTCGAGGTTGGGGTAGAGTCGGCCCGGCTGGACGTCGTCCATGTAGTACTTCTCGAGTTCGTCCTGTATCCTCACGCCGCGCGCGCCGTCGAGGCCCGCGATGACGTACAGCTGGTCGCGCTGGAACGCCGTCAGATCGTGCATGGTCCATCCCACCGTAGACGCCGATGTATCGTTATTATCTGCCGATTAAACAGTATCCCGGACCGATCGATCGGCGCTCGTCCCCGGAACCGGGACGCGGCCGGCCCGACGACTCGGTGTCAGCCGACGGCCTGCAGGTACTGCTCCTCCCACTCGTACCGGTCCCTGAGGAGCCGGTGGCCGGCCGCCGTGGTGTCGTACTCGTTCGTGCGACCGTCCTCGCGTCCCTTGCTGACGAGGCCCTCCTCGACGAGCTCGTTGAGGTTCGCGTAGAGACGGGCGTGCCTGACCTTTCGGTCCTGTGACCGTTCGATCGCCTGGCGGACCTCCTTGCCGCTCGGACCGTCCATCCCGTCGAGGACGAACAGGAGGTCGCGCTGGAACCCGGTGAGGTTGTACATGGGTGATTCGTCGGGGGGTGCCGCCCGGGACGGCATATACCCCGCGCGCCGTTGCGGCGTATAGACCCAGCATAAAACAGTTGTGGCCGATCCGTTCGATCGTCCTCCCGCGATACTCGCGGCCTAAAAGCCGGGAGCGACTGTCCGAGAGGGTCCCACGACCGATTCCCGTCGCGATCGACGGGTCGCTCCCGATCGTCGACGACGGTGCTCCCCCGATACTCGCTCGGGAGGCTCGACGTGCGGTCGGAACGGCCGTACCGATCGCCGGACGCGTCGGCTACCGGACGTGCCCTGCCTACGCCGAGACCCGGCCCGGGCGTTCGGAAATCGAGGAGTGGATCGACGCCCCATCCCGAACACGTCGAGCGGACGATCGTGGCCCACGGTCACGCCACAGCCGCCATCAGAGAGCGGGAGGAGTGTCGCCTCGCGCTCTCAGCCGGAGTCCGGGTTCAGGTGTTCTCGCACCCATTCGTGTCGCTCCTCCAGCTTCCGTCGACCCTCCTCGGTGAGCTCGTACCGGTTCGTCCGACCGTCCTCTTTCGTCTTCAGGACGAGACCCTCCTCGGCGAGTTCGTTGAGGTTCGTGTAGAGACGGGCGGGCTGGACCTCCTCGCTCATCGACGCCTCGAGTTCGTCGAGGACCTCCTGCCCGCTCGGCTGCCCGAGACCACCGACGACGAACAACAGATCCCGCTTGAAACCGCGGATATCGTACAACCGTATCACCGCCTCCCCCTCCGCCACGTCAGTATATATACCGTGGCGACCGTTGCGGGCCCTACGCGAGGGGTAAGCGGTGACACCGAAAGTCGATGGCCTCCGGCGTGGCGGGATCGTCACGCGAGAGCCGGCACGCGGACCGGCGGACGGGGGGACCGAATCGAATCGATCGCCCCGTCTGTCGAGTCACTCCTCGAACGGCTTCTTCGCTCCCTCCGGCTCCTCGCCCTGGATGGTGATGAGGTTCTCGCGGCCCAGGGTGATCTTCGCGATCTCGCCGTCCTCCTCCATCCGCGAGAGCAGCCGGCTGACCTTCGACTTCGACCAGTCCGTCCGTTCGACGAACTCGCCCTGCTGGAGCCGGCCGCCGTTCTCCTCGAGGAGCTGCTTCACCCGATCCTCGTCCGTCAACAGTGGCGGGTCGGGGTCCGGTGTGGGGGTGCGGTCGGTCGCCGCACCGGGACCCTCGCCACCGTCGTCGGACGTGGCGCCCCCGTTCGCCCCGGAGCCACCGCCGGGTGTCGGGAGGGGGAGGTCGCGACCCCGCGCGAGCGCGATCCCCCCGACGACGAGCGCCACGAGGCCGGCCAGCGCGAGCGGCGTCGTCAGCCCGCTGGTCGGATCGGTCCCCAGCGACACCTCGAGGCCGTCGTCCAGGAGGTCCCCGTCCGTGTCCGTCTCGAGGGGATCGGTCCCGTACTGCCCGATCTCCTCGGCGTCGGTGAGCCCGTCACCGTCCGTGTCGACCGCGAGGGGATCGGTGTCGTAGTCCGTGACCTCCTCGCCGTCGGTCAGGCCGTCGCCGTCCGTGTCCGCCTCCGTTGGATCGGTCCCGTACTGCTCGATCTCCTCGCCGTCGGTCAGGCCGTCGCCGTCGGTGTCCTCGCTCGTGGGGTCGGTCCCGTACTGCTCGATCTCCTCCGTGTCGGTCAGACCGTCGCCGTCCGTGTCCTCGCTCGTGGGGTCGGTCCCGTACTCGTTGACCTCCGCCCCGTCCTCGAGACCGTCACCGTCCGTGTCCGGGTCGGTCGCGTTCGTGTTCCCGTTTATCTCCTGTGCGTCGCGGAGACCGTCCCCGTCCGTGTCGTTCGAGAGCGGGTCCGTGCCGTACTCCTTGACCTCGGTCCCGTCGAGCAGTCCGTCCTCGTCTGTGTCCTTCAGGCTGACGCCCGTTCCGTTCTCGAACTCCTGTCCGTCGGTCAGCCCGTCGGAGTCGAGGTCGCCCCCGCGCGTGACGACGACGACGGCCACCTCACGGCGGTCGAGGACCGTCCCGTTGCGGGGATCGCGGATCGAGACGTCGATACGCCGCTGGCCGGTCTGGTTGGCCGCCCACTGCCCCATCGGGACCTGGATCGTCCCCTCGCGCTGGAACACCTGCTGGTCCCGGCAGTCGATCCGGCGGGTGGTCCCGTTGGGGGTGTCCTCGGCGTCGACACAGAGACGGAGGTACGCGGCACCGCCGCCGGGATCGACGTGGACGGTCATCGAATCGAGGTCCGAACCCCAGAGGTAGACCCGTCCGTCGTCGCGGTCGGCGACGCTCTCGTTCGGGAAACTGACCTCGGTGATGACGGGTCCGGCGGTGTCGACGGTAGCGGCGGCGGACGCCGTGCCGAGTGCCGGGGCCGCGACGAACGTACCGAGGAGCACCAGCGCCCCGACACAGAGCGCGAGCGCCGGGGGACGGGTCATGACCGCATCGTCGTCGGGCCCCTCCGGGGAACGTGCCGACACCGCGTCTCGCTCTGGCGGGTGGAGCACCCGTCCGTCGTTCGTCCGAGCGTTCTCACCGGCATCTACATCGTTTGTGTAGTCCAGATAATTAAGTAATATCGTTCGCAGCCGAGGGGAACTCCAGCGTCCGGCGGCGGATCGCTCGGGGATCCTCAGGACCGCCACACGTTCCGTGACTCGCGGGACGGCCCTCCCCGGGACGATTACCCCTCCCCCGTCGGACTGTGCCGTCGGCGCCGGTAGCGACAGCGGCGTCGAGTCCGGTCCGTCGTCGGGGCGGACTACTCCTCCCTCGCCGGGGGACGGGAACGTGGATACGGAGGGCCCGTGTCCGCGTCCGACGTTCGGATCGGGTCCCGCACTCTCCCACACCGTTCCGCTCTGTTGTTGACTCTCCCGGCCGTCGAACAGGGCTTCCCGGTCGAGTCGTCGATGTCGCTCGACGCGCGCTGGAGCCGATGGGCAGCGATCGCTCGAAGGGACAGACGTGAAGGGACTCGGGCGGGCGGGGGGAACCCGATCGCGAATCCGGCCGGCCCACGGCGGACCGCACCCCGGGCGAAGAGGGCCGATGGTCCGCCGCGCGGCGCGGGGACATCACGGGGCACTCCGTCGCCCGGGAGAGCCTTCGCGATGGACGGGTTTGGTTATGACTCGCGTAACGGTCGGCGGTGGGCTGTCGACCTGCGCTCCGGCGGCCGACGGACCCGCGCCGCTTCGCGAGGTCACGCGCCGCGCTCGGCGGGCCACTACCGTTCGATAGACTCGGGGAACCCTCGCCGGGGATCGCCGGGCGGACGGGATCGAGGACCGTTCGCGACCGCCGCCGTGATCGACGGGGCGAGTTCCGGACACCGGCACGACCCGATGTCAGGAGCCCGGATGTACAAGTGGAGACGTACTTCCTCCGGGACTGGGCAAATATTGACCGCAAGTCCTACTGTTTCACCGCGCGTCCGGATAGCTCCGGGAGTGATGGAAGCGAGATCGAGAACGGGGCGGAGCGACGTGACGACGGGGTCGGGGCCGTGAACGACGGCTCGATCCCGGGCGAAGTCCTCACCGGTGAGGGGTCGGTGACGCTGAACGAGGGCCGGGAGACGACGACGGTACGGGTCGCCAACACCGGCGACCGGCCGGTACAGGTCGGATCGCACTTCCACTTCTTCGAGGCGAACGCCGCGCTCGCGTTCGACCGCGGGGCGGCCTTCGGGATGCGGCTTGACGTCCCGGCGGGGACGGCCGTCCGGTTCGAACCCGGCGACGAGACGGACGTTTCTCTGGTTCGGCTCGGCGGCGAGCGCCTCGCCCGGGGGATGAACGGGCTGACCGACGGGAGCACGGACGAGGGGAGCGAGGCGGCCGCCGCCCGCGCCCGCGAGGCCGGGTTCCTCGATACGGGCCCGGAGGAGGGCGAGCCCGACGAGACGGCCGACGGAGACCCGGGTGACGCCGGATGACCCGCGAGATCGACCGCGAGGCGTACGCCGAGCTGTACGGTCCGGCCGGGGGTGACCGGGTTCGACTCGGGGACACCGCGCTTTTGGCGATGGTCGAGACGGATCACCGGACGCCGGGCGACGAGGCGGTGTTCGGCGGCGGCAAGACCCTGCGCGACGGTCTCGGGATGGCACCCGGCGTCACCCAGGCCGAGGGAGCGCTCGACTGGGTGATCACGAACGCGACCGTCCTCGATCCCGTTCTGGGGGTGGTCGCGGGCGACATCGGCATCAGGAACGGTGAGGTAGCGGGGATCGGCAAGGCCGGCAACCCCGACACGATGGACGGCGTCGACATGGTCGTCGGACCGTCGACCGACGTCTACCCCGCCGAGGGGAAGATCGCGACGCCGGGGGCGCTCGACATCCACGTCCACTTCAACTCCGCACAGCTCCACGAGCACGCGCTCGCCTCGGGGATCACGACGATGCTCGGCGGGGGCTACGGCGGCGGGGCCACCACCTGCACGCCCGGCCCTCGAAACATCGAGCGGTTCCTCCAGGCCGCCGAGGAGTGGCCGGTCAACGTCGGCTTCTACGGCAAGGGCAACGCCTCCGAGCCCGAGGCGCTCGAAGAGCAGGTCGCGGCGGGTGCCTGCGGGCTCAAGCTCCACGAGGACTGGGGGTCGACCCCCGCGACCATCGACACCTGCCTCCGGGTCGCCGACGAGGAGGACGTCCAGGTGTGCATGCACACGGACACGCTCAACGAGGCCGGCTTCGTCGAGAACACCCACGCCGCCATCGAGGGCCGCACCATCCACCTGTTCCACATCGAGGGGGCCGGCGGCGGCCACGCCCCGGACATCATGGAGCTGGTGACGGACCCGAACGTGCTCCCCTCCTCGACGAACCCCTCGATGCCGTACACCGAGAACACGTTCGACGAGCACCTCGACATGGTGATGGTCTGTCACCACCTCAACCCGGACGTCCCGGAGGACGTCGCGTTCGCGGAGTCGCGGATCCGCGCCGAGACCATCGCCGCCGAGGACGTCCTCCACGACCTGGGGGCGATATCGATGATGGCGACCGACTCCCAGGCGATGGGCCGGATGGCCGAACTCGTCCCGCGGACCTGGCAGACCGCCCACCGGATGAAGGACCAGCGCGGGCCGCTCCCGTGCGACGAAGGCACCGAAGCGGACAACCAGCGCATCCTGCGCTACCTGGCGAAGTACACGATCAACCCGGCGATCACGGCGGGCATCGACGAGTACGTCGGGAGCCTCGAACCCGGGAAGCTCGCGGACGTGGTGCTGTGGGACCCCGCGTTCTTCGGTATCAAGCCCGCGATGACGTTCAAGGGGGGCTTCCCGGTCTACTCGGAGATGGGGGAGGCCAACGGCTCGCTGATGACCTGCGAGCCGATCCTCCAGCGCCCGCGGGCCGGCGCAGTGGGCAAGGCCAAACACGCCGTCTCGCTCTCGTTCGTCAGCGAGCGGGCCGTCGAGGCGGGTATCGCGGAGACGTACGGTCTCGATCGCCCCGTGGTGCCGATCCGGGGGGTCAGGGACCTCGATAAGAGTGATATGCTCCACAACCAGTACTGCCCGGAGGACATGGAGATCGACCCGGAGACGTTCGACGTGCGGATCGACGGCGAGAACGTCACCTGCGAACCGAGTTCGGAACTCCCGCTGGCACAGCGGTACATGCTATGAACCTCACACTGAAGGAACGGGAGCGGCTGACCGTGTTCACGGTCGCGGAGCTCGCCCGCCGTCGCCGCGAGCGCGGCGTCAGGCTGAACCACCCCGAGGCGGTCGCGTACATCTCGGACTGGGTGATCGAGCGCGCCCGTGACGGGTCGTCCGTCGCCGAGATCCGCGCCGAGGCCACGGGGCTCCTCGCCCGCGAGGACGTCATGGAGGGGGTGCCGGAGATGGTCGACATGATACAGGTCGAGCCGGTGTTCCCCGACGGGACGAAGCTCGTCACCGTCCACGACCCGATCCGCTCCTCGGGCGCGAGGGAGGTCGGTTCGGACGACGAGGACGGAAGTGAGGCAGGCGGAGCGGACGTGGACGATGAGAACGCCGCGAAAGGCGTGAAGGATGCGGAAGGCGCAACACACGACGACGGAGAGGAGCCGTGACGCGGCTCACCCACCGCGACGTCCCGACGGTCGGAGTCGGCGGACCCGTCGGATCGGGCAAGACCGCCCTGCTCTCCGAGCTCGTCCCCCGGCTCCGCGAGGCGGGCCTCGACGTGGGCGTGATCGCCAACGACATCCTCACGCAGGCGGACGCCGACGCGCTTCGTGAGCGCTTCGCCGGCGTCGTCCCCCCGGATCTCGTTGCAGGGGTCGAGACGGGGGCCTGCCCGCACACCGGCATCCGGGAGGACCCCTCGATGAACATCCAGCAGATCGACGCGTTCCTCGCCGACCACCCCGAACTCGACCTCGTGCTCGTCGAGAGCGGCGGGGACAACCTCGGCGCGACGTTCAACCCCGAACTCGCCGACTACTGGCTGTTCGTCATCTCCGTCGCCGAGGGCGAGGACATCCCGCGAAAGCGCGGGCCCGGCGTGGTCGACTGCGACCTGCTGGTGGTGAACAAGACCGACCTCGCGCCGCACGTCGACGTCGACCTGGACGTCCTCCGCGAGGACGCCGAGGCCGTCCGCGAGGGCCCCGTGGTGTTCACCGACTGCAAGGCGAGCGACGGGATCGGGGCCGTCGAGAGGCACGTCACCGAGGGGGTGCTGTTCGCCTGACGCCCACCGACCTCCCGAGGGGGTTCGAGGCGTACGCGAGCGAATCCGTCCCACAGGCGGCGGTGGGATCGCCGGGCAAGCGCGGGGAACTCGACCTGCGATTCGCGGCCGCGGAGGACGGCCGAACGCGACTGGTCAGGGACTACGCCCGCGCGCCGTTCCACGTCTCGGGCACCCTCGGACACGACCCGCACCCCGACGCGGCGACGGTGTACGTCCAGTCGCCGACGGGTGGCGTCGCACAGGGCGACCGACACGACGTCGCGATCGAGGCCGGCCCGGGGAGTATCGCACACGTCTCGACGGCGAGCGCGACGAAGATCCAGTCGATGGCGCGCAACTACGCCGCTGCCGGCCTCGGGCTCACCGTCGGGCGGGACGCCCACCTGGAGTACGTGCCGGAGCCGACGATCCTCCACGCCGACGCGCGCTACGCCCAGGACCTGACGCTGGAGGTCGGATCGGGAGGAACGGCCGTGCTCTCGGAGGTAGTCGTCCCGGGTCGGCTCGCCCGCGGCGAGCGGTTCGAGTTCGACCGGTACCGCTCGCGGCTCCGGGTGTCGGGATCCGACGGACGCCTGTTCGAAGACGCGACCGCACTCCGAGGGGCCGAGGAGCGCGACCTGCTGGGGGAGTTCGACGTCTACGGGACGCTGTACGTCGTCGCTCCCGGTTCCGGTCCGGACCTCGCCGAGACGGTCCACGACCGCCTCGGTGCTCACGAGGCGCGCGCGGCCGTCTCGCGGCTCCCGAACGACGCGGGCGTGTTCGTCCGCGCGCTCGGCCGGCGCAGCGGCGACGTGACCGACGCGCTCCACGCCGCCTGGGACGGGGCCCGCGTCGAACTCCTCGGGGTCGGCGCACCCGACCCCCGGAGGTACTGATGCTCGTCGCCGACACCTACCTCGGCCGTCGCGACGAGGAGGGGATCGCCGCACGGCTGGCGGAGTCGGGGTACGAGACGATCCACGTGAGCCCGGTCGAGCGGCGGCGGTCGCGCTTCCGGACGACCACCGAGGCGGGGATCGACCTCGGCGTGACGGTCGGCCGGGAGCTCCGCGACGGCGACGTCCTGGACGCGGAGGGGACGTTCGTCGTCGTCGAACTCGACGCCGTTCAAGCGCTCGCGGTCGACCTCGGTGAGGTGGACGCGCCGTTCGGAGCCGGCGTGCGCTTCGGGCACGCGCTCGGGAACCGCCACCGGGAGCTCGTGGTCCGCGACGACAGTGTGCTGGTACGAATCGAGGACGACCCCGCGAGGCTCGAACGGGAACTCGACCCGCTCCTCCCCGACGGCGCGACCGTCGATCGGACGACCGTCGCGCCGACGGTGTTCGGGGAGTCGACCGGGCACGACCACGCCCACGGGGGCAGTGGGCATACTCGCGGGGACGGTGGGCACGCTCACGGCGAGGACGGGCACACACACGGGGACGCCGCCCGCCCGGCCCCGGGAGGTGAGGACCGGTGACCGACGAGGACGAGGGGACGCTGTCGATGCTGCGTCTCGGGGATTCGTTCCTCCCCGTCGGCTCGAACTCGCTGTCGTACGGGCTGGAGGGGTTCGTGGCCGACGGGCGGGTCGAGAGCGCCGCCGACCTCGGGGAGTTCCTGCGGACGTACCTGGAGCGACTGCTCGGGCCCGCCGACCTCGTGGCGCTGCGCGCGGCCCACGCCGCCGGCTCCGAGGCGGCCCTCGACGGCGTCCTTCGGGCCGACCGGCGGCTCCACGCGGTCACGCTCGCCGCCGAACTCAGGGAGAGCGCGACGCGGGCCGGCGAGCGGCTACTCGACGTCCAGCGCGACGTCCACGAGGACGGGTTCGTCGAGCGGTACGCCGACGCCGAGCGCGCCCCCCACGCCCACCCGGTCGCGCTCGGCGTCGTGGCGGCGCGGACCGGGGTTCCGGTCCGCGAGGCCTGCCTGACGTGCTGTCACGCGTTCGTCACCGGGGTCCTCGGGGCCGCACAGCGGCTGTTCGCGCTCGGGGCGACGGCGGCACAGCGGCTCCTCGTCGACCTGCGACCGGCGATGACCGCGGCGGTCGAGGACAGCGCGGACCGGTCGCTCGACGAGATGACGCCGTTCGCGCCGCTCGTCGACCTGCTCTCGGCCGAGCACGAGCGCGCCGACCGGCGGCTGTTCCTCAGCTGATAGGGTCGTGCGTAACTGTTTTCGGTCGTCTCGGGAACGGACGATCTTTCGAGATCACCCGACCGGAGATCGGATCCGTGCAGTGGTAGCGAATTACGCACGACCCTATGAGACGGCGATCACCCGCGCGGCTTTCAATCCGGGTGCCCGAGCCCCTCTCGTGTTCGACACGCTACCGCGACCGCTCGACCCCCGGACGTCGCTACTCCCGCCGGTGCTCGTCTTCCTCGTCGGACTCGGCGCGCTCCTCCTCGACGCGGCGACCCACCCGCGGCCCGGGCCGGTCGCGTACCTCCTGTTCCCGGCCCCCGTCGCGGCCCTGTCGTACCTCCGGCTTCGGCCGGAGACGACCCGTCGGAGACTCCTCGGCCTCGCCGCGTGGGGCTACGCCGGGACGACCGCCGCCGGCCTCCTCGTGATCCTGCTCGCCATCGCCACCCGGTTCCGGCGTCCCTACGAGGCATGGGAGTTCGTCCTGCTCGATGTCGGGGTGTTCTGCTGGTTCGGACTCGCGCTGACGGGGGCGTTCCTCGTCGCGACGCGGACGCGAGGAACCCGCGAGATGGCGGTGCTCGCGGCCGGCCCGGTCGCGCAGTTCGGCGGTGTCCTCGTCCTCGTCCTGCTGACGGCCGACGATATCGCCCTGTTCGGACTGGTGGGGTGAGGGGTCGAGGCCGGCGAACGGGGCGCTTTTCGGACCGGCGGGCGACGGTCGAGTATGGACGTCCGCAGCATCGACCACGTCAACCTGTGCGTCCCCGAGGACGGCGTCGAGGCCGCGCTGGGGTTCTACCGCGACCGGCTCGGGTTCGGCGTCGAGGGGGTCGAGGCCTACCGCGAGGGCGACCAGCCGTTCTTCGACGTGCGGCTCGCGCCCGCCCACGTGATCCACCTCTGGCCGACCGACGAGTTCGAGCCGCCCTCGGGGAACGGTTTCAACCACGTCGCGCTAGTCGTCGAGGCGAGCATCGGGACGGTGAAGGAGCGGCTCGCGGCGGCCGGGGTCCCGGTCGAGTCGGAGCTGGAGTCCCCGCTGGGCGCGACCGGCCGCGCCCCCTCGGTCTACGTCGAGGATCCCTTCGGCTACCGGATCGAACTGAAGGAGCCCGTCGGCTGACGGCGCGGTCCTCACACGAAGGAGACCCTCACCGGGGCCGGAGTTCGACCGAGAGGTCGTCGACGAAGTGGGTCGCGTCACCCTCCCAGATGACGCTCGTGCCGACGGCGACGTACAGCGTGTCCGTCGAGAGTTCGGGCGTGGTCCACTCGAAGGCGTACTCGCGCCAGCCGTCGGCGAGCCACAGCGGCTCCCGGAGCCCACCGTACGGCGTCTCCCCGAGGGCGCTCGTGTTCACGCCCGGCTGTGGGAAGTCCTCCTCCGTCTCCGGGGGCTCGGGACCGAGGCGCATCACCGCGTGGCGGAGCGTGTTGAACGACTCCGACTCGCTCCAGATCGGGGCCGAGACCTCGGCGACGTACGCTCGGCCGGGCTCGACCGCGAGGGAATGAACAGCCCAGGTCGTCCCGTCGTCGTAGTCCCCCTCGTTGAAGATCCGGAGGCTCCGCTCGCCCTCGCTCGCCACCTCCCCGGAGACCTCGACCGACCACTCGAACTCCTCCACGTCGACCTCCGGACCGATGGCCGCGCCGGTCTCCCAGCCGCCGATGCCGTCCTCGAACCCCTCGTGGAACGCCAGTTCGCTGGCTCGGCCCACACAGCCGGCCAGGCCCGTCGCGCTACCGATCCCGACGAGCGCACCGGTCCGGAGGAGATCGCGTCGTCGCATCGTCGTGGATCGACCCGGGAGGGCGATAAGCCTGTCCCGTATCCCACGCGCCTCGCCGAGGGGTCGGTCCCGGGCGGGAAACCGCGATCCGCCCCTGCGAAGAGTCATATCCGCGGCACCCGTCGGTTCGCCGATGAGCGAAGGGGAGGCTCCGGATCCCGACGTCGATCCCGAATCGGGATCACGGAGCGACAACCCCATCCGGCGGCTGTACTCGGTCTATGGGGCCGGGAACCGTCG
Source organism: Salinirubellus litoreus (assembly GCF_037335815.1). Lineage (NCBI taxonomy): Archaea > Methanobacteriati > Methanobacteriota > Halobacteria > Halobacteriales > Natronomonadaceae > Salinirubellus > Salinirubellus litoreus. Next base: position 4,508,459 of record NZ_CP147841.1, read on the forward strand.
ATACGCGATCCTGGGTGCGCTGGCAACGGTCGTCGGCCGGAGCTTCGGGCTCGTCCCCGCCTTCGTGATCGGGCTGGCGGTCGACGCGATCTTCCTCGCCGAACGGCCCTACGCGCTCCCGCTCGTCCCCCCGGCCTGGATACCGTCGACGGGCACCGGACAGCTCTACCTCTCGATCGGGGTGCTACTCGTCGCGACCGTCGGCGGAGCGCTGACCTCGTGGATCGAGGACTGGGGCTGGAGCGTCTTCGCCCAGCGCATCCAGCGTGACCTCCGCGTGGACGCCTACGACCGACTCCAGGGGCTCGAACTCGCGTACTTCACCCGGCGGCGCACGGGTGACCTGATGAGCGTCCTGAACAACGACGTCAACGCCCTGGAGACGTTCCTCGAGGACGGCCCGAGCGCGACGCTGTGGATCCTCGCCACCGTGGGCGGTATCGGGGTGATACTCCTGAACCTCAACCCGGCGCTGACGGCGGTGACGCTGTTACCGATCCCGCTGCTCGCGGTGTTCACGCTGCTGTTCACGCGGGTGATCGAGCCCCGCTACCTCGACGTCCGCGAGGAGATCGGCGACCTGAACTCGCGGCTCGAGAACAGTGTCAGCGGCATCGAGGTGATCAAGACGCAGGGCGCGGAGGCGTTCGAGACCGAGCGCGTCCGCGAATCGTCGGACAGCTACCTCCGGTCGAACCTCGCGGCGATCCGGGTGCGCATCACCTACTTCCCCGGGCTGAGCGTCATCTCGGGAATCGGGTTCGCGCTGACCTTCCTGGTCGGCGGACTGTGGGTGCTCGCCGGCCCGCCGTTCGGGCTCTCGGGATCGCTCACGCCGGGGGAGTTCGTCACGTTCGTCATCTACGCCCAGCAGTTCGTCTGGCCGATCATCCGACTGGGCGACGTCGTCGACGACTACGAGCGGGCGAAGACGGCCGGCTCGCGGGTCTACGACGTGATGACCCGCGAGCCCGAGGTCCGCGACCGGCCGGATGCGGTACCCCTCTCTGTGGGGGCGGGAGCCGTCGAGTACGACGGCGTGACGTTCGCCTACGGGGAGCGGGACGTACTGGAGGACATCGCGTTCTCGGTCGAGGGGGGGACGACGGTCGGGGTGGTCGGCCCGACCGGCGCGGGCAAGTCGACGCTCCTCAAACTCCTGCCCCGGCTCTACGACGTCGACGGGGGGACGGTCCGCATCGACGGACGGGACGTCCGCGACGTGACGCTGTCGAGCCTCCGGCGCTCGATCGGTTACGTCAGCCAGGAGCCGTTCCTCTTCTTCGGAACGGTGAGGGAGAACATTCGATACGGTTCGTTCGACGCCACCGACGCGGCGGTCGAACGGGCGGCCCGCCGGGCACAGGCCCACGAGTTCGTTTCCAATCTCCCCGACGGGTACGACACGCTGGTCGGCGAGCGCGGCGTGAAGCTCTCGGGCGGCCAGCGCCAGCGGATCGTCGTCGCCCGAACGATGCTGCGAGAGCCCGAGATACTGATACTCGACGAGGCGACGAGCGCCGTCGACACCGAGACCGAGGCGCTGATACAGGCGAGCCTGGCCGAATTCGCCCGCGATCGGACGACGTTCGTCATCGCCCACCGGCTCTCGACCGTCCGGCACGCCGACCGGATCGTCGTCCTCGACGACGGCCGGATCGTCGAGGAGGGGACCCACGCCGACCTCCTCCGCGAGGAGGGTCTGTACGCCAACCTCTGGCGGGTCCAGGTCGGCGACATCGAGGCCCTCCCACGGGAGTTCCTCGAGCGCGCGCTGCGCCGGCAGGCGCTCGTCGAAGGTACCGACGACCGCGACGAGGGCTGACGGTGTTCCCGGAGCGACAGCCGGGGACGACTGACGGTGTTCCCGGAGCGACAGCCGGGGACGACTGACGGTGTTCCCGGAGCGACAGCCGGGAACGCCGGAATGTCGCCACGGACACCGTGACGCCGCCGTTCCCGGCGTCACGACGCCCCCGGGTCGACAGGTGCCGCCGACCGCGGGGGCAAAGTCTACGGGACCCTCGTTCGAACTCGACCCGTGAGTTACCCGGGACTCGTGGGAGCGCGGTGAGCACCCCACCGCCTCGAGAACGGCCGATCGCCCACGTCTACGACGCCGCCTACGCGGGCGTCCCGAACTGGGACATCGGCCGACCACAGCGGGCGTTCGTCCGACTCGCCGAGACTGGTCTCGTCCGGGGGCCGGTACTGGACGTCGGCTGCGGGACGGGCGAACTGTCGCTGTTCCTCGCCCGACGGGGCCACGACGTCCTCGGGGTCGACCTCTCGTCGCTGGCGATCCGACAGGCCCGCGAGAAGGGGCGATGGCGACGGATCGACGCGCACTTCCTCGTCTGGGACGCGCTGGACCTCCCGCGGCTCGGGGCCGCGGGCCTCTCGTTCCGGACGGTCGTAGACTCGGCGATGTTCCACGTCCTCGGTGACCGCGAGCGCGACCGGTTCGTCGCGGGCCTCGGCGCGGTCGTCCCGAGCGGCGGCCTCTACTGCGTCCTCGGGGACGCCCGCTCCGACGACCGGGCCGTCTACGGCATCACGCCGGGGGAGATCCGGCGGCGGTTCGGCGAGGCCGGCGGCTGGGAGGTCGTCTTCGCCCACGAGACGGGGTTCGAGCGGCGGTGGAGCACGAACCCGGCGTACTTCGTCGGCGTCAGACGGCAGTAGCCGGTCGATCGAGTCCCCCGGTGGATACACGCGACTCCGGCGCGCCAGTCCGGGATCCCGCCGCTCGGCGGTCCCCTGGCGGGGTGATCCGGGGCAGGAGTGTCGACTTCGAGACCCCGACGCGGTACGGGACGACCGCCGGACGGGAAGCGAGACTCGTTCCGGAGCTGTCGTCCGATAGGGCCGGTAGGCCGCTAGCCGAACACGCCGAGGAGCCCCAGTGTCCACCGGGTGAGCTCCGAACAGGCGAACAGCCCGCCCTCGGGACGCGAGAGCCGCCGCCCGGTCCAGAGCGCGGCGACCATCGCGACCGTGACGACGACCAGCCAGGCCACGTTCTCGAGGGCCGGTCCGCCGACCGACAGCGGACGGATCACCGCCGCGAGCCCCATGACGCCGAGCAGGTTGAACACGTTGCTCCCGACGATGTTCCCCACGGAGACCCCGATGCGGCCGCGGCGCATGGCGACGAGGGAAACCGCGAACTCCGGGGTCGAGGTGCCGGCGGCGACGATCGTGCCGCCGATGACCCACTCGGAGACGCCAGCACCCCGCGCCAGCGCCGTGGCCGCGCCGACCATGAGGTCCCCGCTCACGAGGACGACCGCCAGCCCCACGACGAGCAGGACGACGTCGCGACCGGGGAGGTCGATTCGGTCGGTGATCGTGGTCGCGACCCCCGGGCGGTCGGCCTCCGACCCGGGGCTCGACGCATCCGAACCGATGGAGATGGCAGAGGCATCGGAGGCGGTCTCCGCTCCGGTCCGCACCAGATAGACCGTGTAGGCGAGGAGCAGGCCGAGCAGGGCGACACCCTCGATCCGTGAGACCGCCAGGTCGAACAGGACGACCCCGCCGAGGAGCGTGCACACCACCAGCGCGACACCGTCGCGGTGGACGAGCGACCGCTCGACCGGGACGAAACGAACCAGCGAGACGACGCCGAGGATGAACGCGAGGTTGTAGATGTTCGAGCCGATCACGTTCCCCACCCCGATGTCGCCGAGTCCCTTGAGCGCCGCGTCCGTCGTGACGACGAGTTCGGGCGTCGACGTCCCGACGGCGACGACGGTCAGGCCGATGGTGAGTTCGGTGAGCCCCACGCGGCGGGCGAGCCGCACGGCCGAGTCGACCAGCAGGCGGGCACCCACCCACAGCCCGATCACCGTCACGAGTACGATCCCCACCTGTACCGCAGTACCACCCTGGACCATGGCCGTTCGGGATCCGGTTCGGCCGATCGGGGTATATAATCACTGCACCGCAGCCGTCGGGGGACACGACCGGTGGATCAGGAGGCGTCGTCCCGGTCGGCGGCGACGTCCCTGCCCCGCGGCGGACCTCGACCCCGACGCCGGAGCGTCCGGACCGCCGGGGTGAAATGGCACGACCCGACAGTGGGTACATGGTCGACCGCTCGGGGACACCGGGACGGAACCGGCGCTGGCTCCCGTGGACGGGGGTCGGAGCGGCGCTCGGCGCGCTCGTCTGGACAGCGATACCGTGGCTCCGGAGAGCGACACTGGGGACCCGCCCGTACGTCGGCACGGTCTTCGACGTCGGCTCGCTGGGGGGGTGGCTGCTGATGGCCGGCGGACTCGTGGGGTTCCGCCTCGCGTACGGCGATCGGTACGGTCGGCTCGGCCGGGCCAGCGTGGGGACGACCGCGGTCGGGATGAGTCTCGTCGCTCTCCTGTACGTCAGGTCGGTGCTCGCGTTCGTCCGTGCGGGTCTCCGACCGGTGCCGGCCACCGGCGAGGACCCGGCCGGGCTGGTGCTCACGTGGGCGTTTCTCCTCGGATTCGGGCTGATCCTCGCCGGGACGGGGGGCCTCGGACTGGCGCTGCGGCGTGTCGACGGAGGGCTCACGCTCACCACGGGCCTGCTCGTCCTCGCGGCGGTCCTCCCGGCGGTCGCTGTCGGCCTCCGATTCGGGGCGGTCCTGCCGCTTCCGGTCGGTCGTCTCCTCGTCGGCACGAACGTCGCGTTCGTCCCACTGGGGGCCGCCTGGGTGGCGCTCGGCTACCGTGTGTGGGAGGAGTATCGCCGGTAGCTCGCCGGCTGACGTGTCACCCCTCGTTCGGTCTCAGCGCCGCCTCCGGAGGAGGAGGACACAGGGAATGATTCCGTCCGGGAACGCCGGTCACCCCTCGATCACGTCGGTCTCCATGGTGACCGATCGGAGGACCTGGGCGAGCCGCTGGTCGACGGTCTCCGCCAGCTCCTCGAGCTCCGGGTCCTCGTCCTCGGAGAACACGGCACCCGAGTCGGTGACGGCCACGACGGTCTCGCCGTCGTCGTTCTCGTAGACGACGACCTTGGCCGGGAGGAGCACGCGCCGTGCGACCGCGTCGGTCGTCTCAGCCCCCGCCACGGACGGGTTGTACGTGTCGATGACGCGGCACTCGCCCTGACCGGGGAGGTCGAGTGCCTCCTCGAACGTCGCCCGGAGGTCGACGTCACAGAGCACCTCGAAGCCCGCGTTGTCGAGCTGTGTGAGGACCTCCTCGACGACCTCGTCGAACGGGCCGGAGACGATCCGACTCTCGTAGTATGTCACGACGTTCCCGAGTTGACCTGCGTCCGTCCTTCCGGTTTGGCTTGCACAGGCCAGGGATCGCCAGGAATCGCCGGAGGGGAGATCGATCCACCCGACTCGACGTGAGGTGACCGTCCCGGAGCCAGGCGAACCGTCGGGTAGCCGAAAGCGCTAATCGGGTCCCCCCGAACGTACGGACGAATGACCGACCGCATCCCGCTCTTCGAGATCGCCTGGGACGAACAGGACGTCCTGAACGCGGTCGAGTCCATCGGCCGTGGGGGCTACTGGGCGAAGGGACCGTTCGTCGAGGAGTTCGAAACCGGCCTGGCGTCGTACCTCGGCGTCGAACACGCCGTCGTGGTCAACTCCGGGACCACGGCGCTCGTCGCGGCGCTCCGGGCCGCCGGGGTCGAGCCCGGCGACGAGGTGATCGTCCCCTCCTTTACGTTCATCGCGACGGCCAACGCGGTCCGGCTGGTCGGTGCCGAGCCGGTGTTCGCCGACGTCGAACCCGACACCTACGGTCTCGATCCCGGGTCGGTCGAGGAGCGGGTGACCGACCGGACGACCGCGGTGGTTCCGGTACATCTCTACGGTGCACCCTGCCGTATCGAGGCGCTGTGCGGGATCGCCGAACGCGAGGGACTGGCGGTGATCGAGGACGCCGCGGAGGCGTTCGGCGCGACCCGGGACGGGGAGTACGTCGGGACGTTCGGCGACGTGGGCGTGCTCTCGTTCTGTCAGAACAAGGTCCTCGTCACGGGGGAGGGCGGGGCGGTCGTCACCGACGACGACGACCTCGCGGCCGAACTCCGGCTCTACCGCTCGCACGGCCGCGCCCCCGGTGACTACTTCGACGACGTCGGCTCGGGGGAGTACCTCGCGCTCGGGACGAACATCCGCATGTCGGACCTGACGGCGGCGGTCGGCTGCGCCCAGCTGGAGAAGGTCGACGAGCTGATCGCCGGGCGTCGGGCCGCCGCCGGGCGGCTGAACGACGGGCTCGACGACGTCGAGGAGGTCCGCGTCCCCGAGCCGCCGGCGGGGGACGCGCACGTCTACCAGCTCTACACGATCGAACTCGACCCCGACGTCGACCGGGGAACCGTGATCGAGACGCTCGAGGAGCGCGGCGTCTCCTCGAAGATCTACTGGGACACGCCGGTCCACCGGACCCGCTACTACGAGGAGACCCGCGACGGCCCCGCCCCGAACCTCCCGACGACGGCGTCGGTGGTCGATCGGGTGCTCTCGCTCCCGATGTACCCGGAGCTCTCGCCGGCGGCGACCGACAGGATCGCCGCGGCCGTCCGGGAGGGGGTCGAGCGGGGCCGATGAGCGGGGGTGAGACCCGCCGGCACGAGGTGACCGTGACCCCCGGCGTGCGTTCCGGTCACGACAAGGTGAAAAGAGACTTGTCGCGCACACGAGTCGAGCCCCTATGGATTCACTGAGGGACCAGAACGTCCTCGTTACGGGAGGTTGTGGGTCCATCGGTTCGAAGCTCATCGAGCAGCTCCTCGCCGCGGATCCGGCCGTCATCCGCGTGTTCGACACGGACGAATCCGCGCTGTTCGACCTCCAGGAGACGTACGGCAAGCGGGGTCGTCTGCGGTACCTCCTCGGCGACGTCCGCGACCGCGACAGGCTGGGGATGGCCCTCGAGGACATCGACGTGGTGTTCCACGCCGCGGCGCTGAAACACGTCGAGCTCACGGAGTACAACCCCTTCGAGGCGGTCCAGACGAACGTCCAGGGGACCCAGAACCTCGTCCGCATGGCCGTCGAGGAGGAGGTCGACGCGTTCGTCAACGTCAGCACCGACAAGGCATCCAACCCGGTGTCGGTGATGGGGGCGACCAAGCTCCTCTCCGAGCGGCTCGTCATCGCGGCGAACGCCTACAAGGGCTCGCGGGAGAGCCGCTTCGGCTGTGTCCGGTTCGGCAACGTCCTCGGGTCCAGCGGCTCGGTCGTCCCCGTGTTCGTCGACCAGATACGCGAGGGGGGACCGGTGACCGTCACCGACCCCGACATGACGCGGTTCGTCATGCCCATCGAGGAGGCGGCGGGGCTCGTCCTCGAGGCCCACGAGCGGATGACCAGCGGCGAGGTGTTCGTCCTCAAGATGCCCGCGTTCCGGGTGGGTGACCTGGCCGAGGCGATGGTCGAGCGCTACGCCCCGACGTTCGGATACGACCCCGACGAGGTCGGGATCGAACGGGTCGGCGCGCGCCCGGCCGAACGGGTCCACGAGAAGCTCGTCTCGGCCGACGAGAGCGCTCACGCCCGCGACCTCGGGGACATGTTCGCCATCCTCCCGCAGATCGACGTCCCGGGCTACGAGGCGGTGAACTACGACGACGCCCCCCTCGTCTCGGAGGAGTACACCTCCGAGGACGAGCGGCTGCTCTCGAAGGAGGAGATCGTGGCGATGATCGAACGCTCCGACGTGACTGGACTGTGAGTCCGCCACGGGCTCCGGACGGGGCCGCCCGCCTCTCACTCCCCCGGGAACGGTGAGCGGTCCCGCGGGAGACCCGCCTCGGACCGGCCGAACCCCGCGATGGGAGCGCGATTCCGCTCGACCAACCGGCGAGCGATAGCGCCGCCATCGGGTATCGGGTCCCGCCGTCCCGGATCGGGTGACCGGGATACGGATCTCACTCTCCGGAGGGCCTATGGGGAACGGGCGCGAGTCGGTCACCCGTGCTGGGCCCCCCGACCAGACAGACGAGGGCCGCGACCGAGCGACGCCGGTCGTCGTGGCACGGTCTCGGCGTCACGGACCGGCCCGAGAAGGACGGGATCGGGGTGTTCCTCGACGACGTGGTGTACGCCTTCGCGGATATATCCGTCGTGAGTCTGCCCGTCCTCTACCTCGTCATGGCCGGGGATCGACCGGGGTTCTACGGCGTCAAGACCAGCATCCTCGTCGTCTGGATGGCGACGGTCCTCGTCGCCGCGCTGATCCGGGGCGGGTGGATCACGCCCCTCGGATCGGGCGTCCCCGGGTGGGTCTCGCTCACGCCGGTGCTGGTCGCGGCCCGCCTGCCCTACTACAACGCGACCTTCGCGGGCTGTGCATACCTGACCGGGTTCGTGCTCGAACTGACGCGGTACCACGTCCTCTCGATCCTCCTCCCGGCCGCCGTCGGCGGCGTCGCGATCGCGGCGTTCCCGGCGGTCGCGGACCGGGTGTACGCGCTCGTCGTGGGGGAGTGACGACGGGCGCGCATCCCACGCCCCGCCACGGCACTCGGCGAACCGAAGCGACCGGGCGTGGCCACGAGGCCGGGGGTAACGGAGTGCGCTCGATTGGGTGGGGTTGATAGTCCAGGCCGCGAGTGGGTGGGTATGAACGGCGCCGACGATCGGCGCGTGCTCGTCCTCACGGGGACCCGCGCGGAGTACGGCCTGCTGCGCTCCTCGATGGCGGCGATACGCGACCGCGAGGGACTGGCGCTCCAAGTCGTCGCCACGGGGATGCACCTCTCGCCGCGCCACGGGCGGACCGTCGAGGAGATACGCGAGGACGGGTTCGCCGTCGACCGCGAGGTGCTGATGCAGGTCGAGGGGGACACGGGCAAGGCGATGGCGAAATCGCTCGGGCTCGGAACGTCGGGCCTGGCCGAGGCGTTCGCGAGCCTCGACCCCGACGTCGTCCTGCTGCTGGGCGACCGCGACGAGGCGCTGGCGGGCGCGCTCGCCGCCGCACACATGAACGTGCCCGTCGCGCACGTCCACGGCGGCGACTCGATGCACGGGGCCATCATCGACGACAGCATCCGTCACGCCATCACGAAGTTCGCTCACCTCCACTTCCCGGTCTCGGAGCTGAGCGCCGAACGGGTCGAGCGGCTCGGCGAGGAACCCCGGCGGGTCACGACGGTGGGTGCCCCCGGTCTCGACGACGTGCTCGCCGGCGAGTACGACGACCCGGCGTCGGTGCTCGAACGACACGGGCTCGATCCCGGCGAACCCCTGCTACTCGTCGTCCAGCACCCCGTGACAACCCGACCCGAAGAGGCGGGCGAGCAGATAGCCGCGACGCTCGACGCCGTCGAGTCGTTCGACGCCCAGGCCGTCGTGATCTACCCGAACTCCGACGCGGGCGGCGACCGGATGATCGACGAGATCGAATCCCGCGGGTTCGACGGGCGCGTCGGGACGTTCAGGAGCCTCCCGCGCCGGGAGTATCTCGGCGTGATGGCCGCCGCGGACGCGATGGTCGGAAACTCCTCCAGCGGGGTCATCGAGGCCCCGTCGTTCTCGCTCCCCGTGGTCGACGTCGGCCCCCGACAGGAGGGACGGGAGCGCGCGGCGAACACCCTCTCGGTCCCCCACGAGACCGACGCGATACGGGCGGCGATCGAGCGGTGTCTCACCGACGAGACGTTCCGCGAGCGCGTGTGCGAATGCGAGAACCCCTACGACTACGGGGGAGCGGGCGAGCGTATCTGCGAACGACTGGCCGAGGTCGAACTCGGCGAGGAGCTCCTGCGAAAGCGGCTGACGTACTGAGCGGGAGTGGTGGCGCTCTGCGATCCCGCCCGGCCGGTGTCCGAGGACCTGACGGGCCCGGTGGCCGCTCGTCGGTGACACCACGTGATCCCCGCGGGATTCGCCCGATCGGCCGTCGACGGACCGATTCCCCGGGTGGCGTGGGGCTCGCCACCGTCACGCACCCCCATTTCGATCGGCGGGGTTAGAACCGTTACCGGCGGATGCGGCTCGTGAGGACCTCCGGGTTCGACCGAAGGTACCCGAGAAATCGAAGCGGCAGGCGCGGATCGATCCGCACCGCGTCGACGACGAGTCCCAAACTGTCGGGACGGAGCGGCGGCCGCGAGAGCGCCCGAAGTAGCTGGAGCGTGGCCTCCTCGCGGACGGCGACCAGGTCGGGATGGGGTTCGTACTTCGACTCGAACGCCGAGAGGAGTTCGAGATACGTCGCGCCCAGTTCCTGCTTGTCCAGCCCGGTCGCCCCGCCGCCGTGGATCAGGAGACGGAGATCCGAGACCTGCCGGAGGTTCAGGCCCAGTTCGGGGAAGCTCCGCGAGACGTACCGATGGGAGATGCGGTCGGCGAGGCGGCGCTGTCTGTCCGCCTCCCGGACGCTCTTCTTGTCCTCCGTCCCGATCCGGTACTCGAGGAGTGGCTCCGACAGGTTCGCCCCCTCGGCGTGGTCCAGCAGTCGAACGAGGAGGTCGTAGTCCTCGGCGGCGTCGAACCGTTCGCGGTACCGGACGTCGTGGCGTTCGAGTACCGCCCGCCGCATCACGGCGGTCGGGTGGGGGATACAGCTCGAGAGGAGCATCCGCCACCTGATCTCGAGGTCGGTCCGCATCACGTCGGTACATCGGTGGTAGCGTCCGTCGCGATCGATCCGTCGATAGCGGCTCCCGACCACGCCCACGCCGGGGTGTGCCTCCAGGAACTCGACCTGGCGCTCGAGTCGGTGCGGGAGCGCGACGTCGTCGGCGTCCATCCGGGCGACGTAGTCGCCGGCACACCGCTCCAGCCCCGCGTTCAGTGCGCCGGCGAGGCCGCCACCGCCGTCGTACTCGACGCGGTCGATCGGGAGCCCCGAGGCATCGAGCGCCGCGGCCGTCCCCTCCGACAGCGACTCCGTCACCGCGACGACCTCGAAGTCGTCGAACGTCTGTCCTTCGAGACTCGACAGCGCCTCGCTCAGGAACGGTTCGTCGCGGTAGACGGGCAGCAGGACGGAGACGCTACGCGGCATCGTCGACGTTCCTCCATCGTAATCCCTTCGCAGGGTCCGGACCACGCCCATACGGTGGGGACGGTGGTGACCGTCGGGTTCGATCTGGAGTGGAACCGGACCGAGAGGTGTCCGCGCGGCCGGACTCCCGGTACTCAGGAGGGCTCAAGGTGGAGGTTGCGTCCCTCTACGTCCGGGCTGAACGTGAACCCGAGGAACGTCTCGCTCGCGTACTGGTCGAGACGGATCCCGTTCCGTATATCGATCAAGTGTTCGCGGTTCCGCCGGAGGCTGGGTAACAGTCGATCGTACGTCCGTGGCGAGACCTCCTCATCGAGGAGCGTCGAGAGGTCCTCCAGGGTGTCGAAGAAGAGGACGCCCTCGGTGTCGAACCCCAGCGTCTCGACTGCTTCCTCGCCCCCCCAGTAGATGGGGACGGTCAGCGTCTTCAAGCAGTCGTAGAATTTCTCCGAGACGTACCCCGGATACTTCCCGTTCTCGACGACGACCTGATACATGTATGGGTTTAGTGACACCGCCTTCTCCTCGAGGTACGTCCCCGTTCCGGAACCGTAGAGATCCACCCGGTCGGCGACCGCGTCGGCAATCTCGTGCCGGAACACGTGACCCGGTAGTGTCCGCTTGTCTGAGTATATCATCGAGACGGTGGCCGATTTCTCTCCGTATTCCCTGCTCGTATCGAGGCGGACGAACCCGTCGAACCCGGCGTACAGGGCACGCGGGCAGCGGTAATTATCCAGCCCAAGGAAGTTCCCGAACGAGATCTCGGCGTAGAACTGCTCGTTGGGATCCACCCAGTCCTCGTGTTCGACTACCGCGGGGGACTCGGTGAGGACGAGCACGTTCCTCTTGTTCTCGTCGTGTGCGGCCATCGCGTCCCCGTTTCGGCAGACGTTGAGGTTCGCCTCCTCGAACAGTTTGTTCCGGACCTGCTGGTGGAGTCGGAACGTGTCGTCGGAGACCCGAAAGTAGGCGGTACGGAGGAGGTACTGGAGCACCCGTCGAGTCAGTTCGGTCGCGCCCTCGGCCGCGTAAGTGCCGAGCGCCCGACCCAGCGTGTCCCGCATCATCGTAGGCAGGACTGCTTCTGGGATAATTGTACGCACTATTCGCTGCTGCACGCGCCGGGAACCGAGAGGATGGGAGAGTCGTCGCTGGATCCCCGGTCTCAGAGGTACCCCAGGTCCCGGAGCAGGTCAGTGACGCTGCCGATCTCCGACAGCGACATTCACGACGGGTATTGGTCCAAGCCGAGCACCTGTCTCGCGAACCAGCGTCGTTCCTCGTGCCAGGGGATATACTCGGCCCGTTCCCGTGCCCGCCGCTTTTGGGCCGCGAGGTCGGCGCAGTCGGCGAGCCGAGCGAGTGCGCTCTCGACCGCAATGGAGGTCGGGGAGACGAGGACGCCGGCGTCCCGTGTCAGGTCTCGAACCCCGGGGAGGTCCGACGCGAGTGGGACCGTCCCGGCCGCGAGGAACTCCCCGATCCGGATCGGGTGGGCGTACCGCCAGTCGGGCCGGTCGCCGAGGAGACAGAGGCCGACGTCGGCCCGCTCGACCGCTCGACGGACCCGCCCGTGATCGGTCGGGCCGTGGAAGGTGACGTCGTTCGTGACGCCGAGGGCGTCCGCGCGAGCGGCGTGACGCTCCGGAACGTCGCCGTAGACGTCGAGACGCGCGCCCGCCTCGAGCCCGGCGAGCGCCTCGAGCGTCACCGCCAGACCGGCGTCGTGCGAGCTGGCGTGGACCAGCCGGAGCGTGTCCCCGACGTCGAACGACGGTTCGAGCCCCTCGACGTCGGCCCCGTTGGCGGCGAAGCGAACGTCCCCGGAGAACGTCCGCGGCGTCGAGGGGTGGACGGTGTGGACCGCACGGTCCGCGCGGTCGAGGAGCGAGAGCAGTCCCCGGACCGTTATCGGTTGCACCCGGGAATCGCGGTTGTAGACGTACTGCATCGGGTCGTCGTAGACGTCGAGCACCCAGCGCCGGTCGGAGAGGTACCCCGAGAGGGCGGGGGCGTAGTGGAACGTCGTCAGGTAGACGCCGTCCTCCGCGTCGAGCAGTCGGTCGGCGATCCGGCTGGCCCGCCAGGCCCGCACGGGTGGGAGTCCGGAGCGGAGGACCACGACGCGGTCGAACGCGGCCTCGACCGCGGCCGGCGGGGCGGCCGGGTAGGTGAGGAGCGTCGACTCGGTCGCCAGATCGGCGACGGCGATCGCGTGGTTGTACGGCGTCACGCTCGTCACGTCGGTGACGTTCGGGAGGTAGTAGACGAGGGGGGCCATGACCTCTGGTCGGTACCCGCATCGGAGGGTGGAGAAGGTATCGCCGTCGTCGCGATCAGAGCGGAGTCTATAACCCGGGCCGGTGTGGACGGGGGAGCGATGCGAATCGGCGTCTACCTCGGGAGCAGGGGGGCCTCGACCGACAACGCCGCTCGCGTGTTCGAGGCGTACGGTGCCCACCTGGCCGGCGAACACGAGGTCGACGCGTTCGGCGGAGCGCCGCTCCCGGAGGGGGCGGCCCCTCACTACGCGCACGTCGAGCGAACGCCCTACGACGGGGGCGGGGCCCTCGGGGAGGTTCTCGCGGCGTACCGGGCGGCCCGGCGCTACTGCCGACGCCGGTCCCCGGATCTGCTGGTCCAGCTCTGGAAGTACAAGGTCCACGCCCCGGGGACGTGTCTCGGCGGACGCACGGCCGGCGTGCCGGTCCTGACCCGGCTCCAGGTCGATGCGTTCGGGGAGTACCGGGCGTTCGAGGGGTTCGAACGCGCGCGGATATACGTACTCGACCACGTCATCGGGCGGATCCCACGACGTCTGAGTTCGGGAACGATAGTACTCGGACCCTACGGCCGGTCGGAGCTACGAGCGCGCGGGGTCGACGACGGACGGATTACCGTACTCCCCCCGCCGCTCGACCCACGGGGGCGGTTCCACCCGCCGACCGATTCCGGGGAAGCAAAGCGAACGCTCGACCTCCCCGAGGACCGACCGATCGTCCTCTACGCCGGTCGGCTCTCCGAGCAGAAGGGGATGCCGTTCCTCCGGCGCGTCGTCGAGCGGGTCACGGCGCGGAGCGACGTCCTCTTCCTGCTCGTCGGCGACGGGCCGTTCCGGCGGCGGTTCGCCGAGCGGTTCGACCGGGGAACGGTCCGACTCGCGGGGCACGTTCCCCACGACCGGATGCCTGCCTACTACCGGGCGGCGGACGTGTACGCACACCCGTCACCGTACGAGGGGATACCGCTCGTCGTCCTCGAGGCGCTGGAGACGGAACTCCCCGTCGTGGCACGGGACGCTGGTGACATCGCCGCCGTCATCGACACCGTCGTCGAGACGCCCGAGGAGATGGCCGACTGGCTCGTGAACGGCCCCTGGAGGACGGAGTGGCTGAACCGGGCCTCGTTCGGCCCCGAGAACCAGCGGCGGACACTGCTCCGGGCCGCCGAACGGGCCGCCGAACGGGGATAGAGGCTGATCGAGTCACAGCCCTTATTTTAATACCAGACTGACGAATACTAATGGCGAGGATCGCGGTGTTCCACCCGCACCTGATGGCAGGGGGTGGCGGGGAGGCCGTCTGCATGAACGTCCTCCAGGCGCTCGAGGACCGCCACGACGTGACGCTGGTCACGATCACGGACCCCGATATCGGACGGCTCGACGACTACTACGACACCGACGTCGGGACGGTCGACGTGGATCGGGGGGGGTGGACCGGACCCGTGATCACGAAGCTATCGGACGGACTCTCGATCCCCGACGGCTCCCTCTGGAAGATCCGCGCGTCACTGTTCAAGCGCGCCTGCGACCTCGACGCCTACGACCTCGTCGTGAGCACCTACAACGAGTTCGCGTTCCGACTCCCGGCAGTACAGTACGTCCACTACCCGACGGGAGCCGGCCACGGCCGGGGGGCGACGGAGCGAGCGTACCTCCGGCTCGTCGAGATGGTGGGCGGATACGACCGCGACCGCGTCGGCCGATCCACGTTGCTGGCGAACTCGGAGTGGACGGCGACCTCGGTCGAGAGCCGATACGGGGTCCGGCCACGGGTGGTCTACCCGCCCGTGGACGTCTCGGCGTTGCG
Organism: Salinirubellus litoreus; assembly: GCF_037335815.1. Classification (NCBI taxonomy): domain Archaea; kingdom Methanobacteriati; phylum Methanobacteriota; class Halobacteria; order Halobacteriales; family Natronomonadaceae; genus Salinirubellus; species Salinirubellus litoreus. The sequence goes on from NZ_CP147841.1 coordinate 4,523,526, forward strand.
GGCGGCGAGTCGACCGTGGGAGTCGCGCGAGCACGGCTTCGTCGCCGTCGGACGGCTCTCGCCGGAGAAGAACGTCGAGCGGAGTATCCGGATCGTCTCCGCCCTCAGGAGCCGCGGACGCGACGTTCACCTCCACATCGTCGGTCCCGGCGGGGGGACGGAGTACGGCACGCGGATCAGACGACGGGCGGACGCGACGGACGGGATCCACTTCGAGGGAGAACTCCCCCGGCAGGAGCTACTCGATCTCCTGGGGAGTCATCGGTACGGGCTCCACGGGATGAGGGCCGAGCACTTCGGGATGGTCGTCGCCGAGTTCGCGGCCGCCGGGGCCCTCCCGTTCGTCCACGACAGCGGCGGACAGGTGGAGATCGTCGACGGACGTGAGGAGCTGTGCTACGGGGGTACGGCCGACGCGGTCGAGAGGATCGAGGGGCTACTCGAGAACCCGGAACGACAGCGCGAGATCGGGAGACAGCTCTCGACGGAGGTCGAGCGGTTCGGCAGGGAGCGGTTCCGGGCCGAGATCAGGGGCGTCGTGTCGACTGCCCTCGCCGGGATCGATTGATCGTCACCCCGGAGCTGGCGTGCATCTACCCGCGTGCGAGCGCGTGTCGAGCACGATCGACGGCATCACTGGAGGGACTCGCTACCGAGCAGTGGACACGCACGGGCTCGTCCCGGCGTGCGAGCCGGAGGCCGCGTCCTCGTCCGCATCCCGCCCGAACGGGGGCGATCCAGACGCGAGACGCCACCGCTTCCGCCCGATCCCCCGGCGGGTACGCGACCGGTGGTCACAACGGCTTTCATCCGCGCCGCCGACCCCCCGACGATGCGGGTCGTCTTCGTCACCCACAACGAACTCGGGCTGGCCTGTCTCGAGGAGCTCGTCGACCTCGGGGCGGACGTCCGGGCGGTCTACACGCGTCCGGAGCGGGAGGAGCTCGCCGACCAGACCGATCTCGCGGCGTTCGCCAGCGAGCACGAGGTCTCCCTCCACCGGGTCGAGTCGGTCAACACCGACTCGGTGAAGGCCGAGATACGCGAGGACGATCCGGAACTCCTGTTCGTCGTCGGGTGGTCGCGGCTCGTCGACGGCGAGGTGCTCGACCTCCCGTCGGTCGCGGCCCTCGGGATGCACCCCGCGCCGCTTCCCCGCGGACGGGGCCGGGCACCGCTGGCCTGGTCGATCGTCAAGGGGCTCGACGAGACCGCGCTCTCCTTCTTCCACCTGGTCGAGGCGGCCGACGCCGGCGATCTCGTCGGTCAGGAGCCGCTTCCCATCGACAGGGAGGACGACGCGGCGTCGCTCTACGCGGATATGGTCGAGGCGGGCCGCGCGCTGATACGGAGACACTACCCCGAGTTCGAGGCGGGCGAGATCCCCCGGGAGCCGCAGGACGACTCGCGTGCGACGTGGTGGCCCAGGCGCGACCCACACCACGGACTGATCGACTGGACGGCGGGTCCGAGAGAGGTCTACGACTGGATCCGGGGGCAGACCCGACCCTATCCGGGCGCGTTCTCCTACCTCGACGACCGGAAGGTGACGGTCTGGGCCGCGAACCCGCCCGAGGACGAGCCGGCGTTCGTCGCTCCCGGGGAGATCACGTATCGGGACGGGGACGCGCTCGGGGTCGGCGCGTGGGAGGGCGTGATCGAACTGACCGAGGTGCAGGTCGGGGAGGACGACCCGATCCCCGCGGGGGCGCTCCTCGACGACCACGGGTTCGAGGTCGGCGACACCTTCGAGAACGCTCGCGATCGGCTGGAGTGACTCCTCGTCGGGGACCCGGATGACGAGGGGATACCACTACCGTTCCGGGTCGATCCGCTCGGGCACCGGCCACGTTTAAGCGCCTCCGTACCCCGCCCCCGTCATGGACGTCGTCTTTCTCGGGATCAACGACGCGGGCTGGGAGATATACGAGTGGCTCTGTGACCGCGAGGAGGTGAGCGTCGAGGCGCTCGTGACGACCGAGGAGCAGCTCTCGCTCGTCGAACGCCTCGATCCCGACGTCGTCGTGGCCGTCGGGTTCCAGCACATCCTCCCCGAGGAGGTGCTCGAGATCCCCGAGGCGGGGTGTATCAACGTCCACCCGGGCTATCTCCCCCACGCCCGCGGGTTCAACCCGAACGTCTGGAGCATCGTCGAGGGGCTCCCGGCGGGGGCGACGATGCACTACATGGACCCGGGTGTCGACACGGGTGAGATCATCGCGCGCCGGCGGGTGGAGACGACGTTCGCCGACACGGGTCGGTCGCTCTACCGGCGCATCGAACGGGCCTCCGTCGAGCTGTTTCGTGAGTCGTGGCCCGACATCGAGGCCGGCGAGGTCGAGACGACCGAGCAGACCGAGGCGGAGGCGACCTACCACTACAAATCCGACTTCCGGGAACTCTGCCGGATCGACCCCGAGGAACGCTACGAGACGAAGGAGCTCCTCGACGTCCTGCGCGCGCTTACCTTCCCGCCGTTCGACAACGCCTTCCTGGAGGTCGACGGCGAGCGGTACTACGTGGAGGTGGAGGTGACGCCGGCCGACGAGGCCGAGGACGTCGACCGGGTCGGGACGCTCTCGTCGTACTGACGGGACGCCGAACGGGGAGCGGGAGTAGCCGAATCAGCGGTACGCACGGAGGACGTCGAACGCCTCGGCGGCGTGCGCCCCGCAGGCGGCCCCGCGGGCCTTCGCGACCGCGCGCAGGGACTCCGCCGAGCGCGGGTGGGGGTACTCCCGCACCTCGGTCTCGTAGGCCTCGAACGCCTCGACCTTCGCGTCGAGGTGGCTCCCGATATCGACGAACAGGTCGGGTTCGAACCCCTCCATCCGGGGCGACCACTCGGTCGAGGAGGGCGTCTCGTAGGCCAGGACGGTCGCGACGCCCGATCCCGGTCGGGTGGCGACGAGCGTCGAGTCGTGGACCGCGACGTGGTCGCGGTTCACCTCCCGGCGGGAGTGGGTGTAGACGACGTCGGGGCTCACCTCGTCGACGACCGCCTCGATCACGGCGTTGACCTCGACGTGGGCCACGTCGTCGAGCCGCATGTCCGGCAGGTCGCCGAAGTGAACGTCGGTGACGCCGAGCCGGTCGGCGCACGCCCGTGCGTCCCGGCGCTTCTCCTCGATCAGGTCCTCGTCGTCGTACTGCTGTGTCGTCCCCTCGGTGACGACGAGGGTGTGGACCTCCTCGCCCGCGGCGGCGTGTCTCGCCATCGTCCCCCCCGCGCCGAGCACCTCGTCGTCGGGGTGCGCGCCGACCACGAGGACCGTGTCGTCGCCGTCGAACATCACTCGTCGGTCCCCTCATCCCGGTCGGTTACGTCCTCGACACCCTCGTCGACCCCGTCGGCGTCCAGGTCGACCGTCACGCTATCCCGCGTTATCGGGTCGCCGGCGGCGAGGTCGCGGGTCGTCCGCGCGCCGATGACGGCGTCGTGGTATCGCGGGGAGAGCCCCTCGACCGGCCGGAGGACGGCGAGATGACGGGCCTCGATGGTCGTCCCTCCCGCTACGTCCGTCGCGGCGTGGAGGCTCTTCCGGATGGTCGGGGCGTTCTCGCGTTCGACGGCGGTCGGGCGCTTCTCGGGGCGCCCGCGGGTCCGCGCGGCCGCCCGGGCGAGTTCGACCGCCCGGGCGAGTTCGTCCGGTTCGAGCGACGCCTCGTGGTCCGGCCCGGGGAGCGTCGAGTCGAGCGTGAAGTGTTTCTCGACGACGCACGCGCCCGCGGCGACGGCGAACCCCGGCGTCTCGGGGAGCGTCGTGTGGTCGGAGTAGCCCACCGGCTCGTCGAGCTCGGCCATCATGGTCCCCATCGCGCGGAGGTTCACGTCGTCGAGCGAGCAGGGGTACGCCGACGTGCAGTGGAGGAAGGCGGCTTCCGCATCCGGATCGACGCCGCGGATGGCCTCGCGGGCGGCGTGGACCTCCGCCATCGTTCCCATCCCCGTACTCACGACCATCGGGAGCCCGAACCCGGCGACGTGTTCGAGCAGCGGATGGTTGTCGAGTTCGCCCGAGCCGATCTTGATCGCCGGGAGCCCGAGGTCGGCGAGCGTGTCGGCGCTCTCGGGGTCGAACGGCGTCGAGAGGAACGTGATCCCGCGCTCGGCACAGCGGTCGATCAGCCGCTCGTGATCCGCCCGGTCGAGCTCGTACCGCTTCAGCATCTCGTACTGCGAGCCCTCGCCGGTGGTCTCGGTCTGGTACTCGGCCTTCGACGCCTCGCGCGTGACGAGCCGGTCGGCGCTGAACGTCTGGAACTTCACCGCGTCCGCCCCGGCGTCGGCCGCGGCGTCGACCAGCCGCTCGGCCATCCCCATGTCGCCGTTGTGGTTGACGCCCGCCTCGGCGATGAAGTACGGCGGGTCGTCCGGCCCGATCGGAGTGCCGTCGATGTGCACGGTCACACCTGCGGTGCCGGGGGCATAAGTGTGGACGCCGGCACGGACGGGGCGGCGTTCGAGGGACCTCCCTGGAACCGTCGTCGAATTCCGTCGCTGACACGCGGCGCCGGGCGAACCCTAACGTATTTTGCCGTCACGTCGTCGAGAGGGACCATGGCCCGGCTCGTCGCCCTCGTCCCGATGAAGGGACACAGCGAGCGCGTCCCGAACAAGAACCTCCGGTCGTTCAACGGCCGGCCGCTGTGTCACTGGGTCCTCAACACGCTGAACGCGGTGTCGGCGGTCGACGAGGTGGTCGTGAACACGGATTCGGCGGAGATCGCCGACGAGGCCCGGGAGCTCGGAGCGTCGGTGCTCGAACGACCCGAGCGGCTCCGGGGCGACCACGTCGAGATGAACGAGATCATCCTCCACGACGTCCGCCGGACGGAGGCCGACCGCTACCTCCAGACCCACTGTACGAACCCGCTGTTGCGCCCGGAGACGGTCGCGGACGCGGTCGCGGCGTTCGAGGAGCGCGACTGTGACTCGCTGTTCTCCGTGACGCCGCTCCAGACCCGGCTGTGGGACGCCGACGGCGAGCCCATCAACCACCGGCGCGACGAGCTCAAGCGCACTCAGGACCTCCCGCCGGTCTACGAGGAGAACTCCAACCTCTACCTGTTCACCGAGGCGTCGGTCGAGCGCCGGGAGAACCGCATCGGCGACGACCCGGAGATGTTCCCGATGGAGCCCTGGGAGGCGATCGACATCGACGAGACGGTCGACTTCCGTATCGCCGAGATGCTCCACCGGGACCGCTACGGCGAGGAGCCGACGCCGGAGGCGGTGGTGGAGTGATCCCGGGGGGAACCGCCGTCCCGATTCCGGGTCGGAAACCGACGGTTCCGAACTATTGATGAGCGGCGGTGTCGAATCCGCGGAAGAAGCACGGTCGTGAGTCCACAGCGTGAGAGACACCGAGTTCGATTCGACACGGAAGACGGGTGAGGACGGATGAGCAGCGAGAGCCGCCGTGCCCTCTGGAACATCGTGGGGTTCGCCCCGAAGCGGTCGGCCACGATACTGGCCCTGAGCGTGGTCGCCGCGGGGCTGGAGGGCCTGGGCCTGGGGTTCATCCTCCCCATCGTCGAACTCGCCCGGCCGGGCGGGACCTCCCCGGAGGAGGCGACGGGCCTGCTCGGCGCGTTCGTCCGGGTCTACGAGACCATCGGCCTCCCGTTCGTCCTCGAGTACGTGATCGTGGGGGTCGTCATCGCGATGGGTATGCGGTACCTGACGAGCTTCGCGGTGGCGTGGCTCCGGGTCGACCTCCAGACCGACTACACCCGCGCGCTGAAGACCGAGGCCTTCGACGCGGCGCTCGACGCACGGGTCAGGTACTTCGATCGTGAGGGGTCAGACGAGATACTGAACGCGATCATCACGCAGGCGACGTTCGCCGGTCGAACCATCACGCGTGCGGTCCAGCTCCTGGAGACCGCGATGATCGCCGCGATCTACCTCGCGGTCGCGCTCTACCTCGCCCCGCTCCTGACGGGGCTCACGCTGATTCTGCTCGGGGCGATCACCTACGTCGTCCGGTTCGTCATCGAGCCGGGCTACGTCGTCGGTGACAGGGTGGCCGAGGCGAACGAACGGGTCCAGGCCGCCGTCCAGGCCGGCACCCAGGGGATACGCGACGTGAAGGTGTTCGGCGTCGACGGGGAGCTGTTCGAGGACTTCCAGCGCTCCATCGACCAGCTGGTCAGGTCCACGGTCACGGTGAAGCGCAATCAGGCGGGGATCAACAACTTCTACCAGTTCACGAGCGCGGTCACGGTGTTCGTGCTGATCTACTTCGCGCTCACGGCCACGCCGCTCTCGTTCGGCGAACTCGGCGTCTTCCTGTTCGCGATGTTCCGGCTCGCCCCCCGGGTCAGCACGCTGAACGACCTCTACTACGCCCTCGAGAGCGACCTCCCCCATCTCACCCGGAACCAGCGGTTCGTCGACCGGCTCGCGCGAAACACGGAGCCCGAATCGGGCTCGGAGCCGGTTCCGGAGACGGTCGACCGCATCGAGTTCGACGGGGTGACGTTCGCCTACGAGGACGAACCGGTCCTGCACGACGTCTCACTCGAGGTGGAGCGGGGCGAGTTCGTCGCGTTCGTGGGCCAGTCCGGGGCGGGCAAGTCGACCGTCGTTTCGCTCATCCCCCGGCTGTACGAGCCCGACGAGGGGCGAATACTCGCCGACGGCCGACCCATCGACGGGTTCGACCTCGACGAGTGGCGCGAGCACGTCTCGGTGGTCCGACAGAGCCCGTTCATATTCAACGACACGCTGCGGTACAACGTGGGGCTCGCGGACCGGAACGCCTCCGAGGAGGAGATCGAGCGGGTCTGTGAGATCGCTCGCGTCACCGAGTTCCTCGACGAACTGCCGAACGGGTACGACACAATGCTCGGGGACGACGGGGTCCGGCTCTCGGGCGGCCAGCAGCAGCGCGTCGCACTCGCCCGAGCCCTCCTGAAGGACGCGGATATCCTCCTGCTCGACGAGGCGACGAGCGACCTCGACAGCAACATCGAGCGCGAGGTGCAGGCGGCCATCGAGTCGATGGAGCGGGACTACGCGCTGATAACCATCGCACACCGGCTCTCGACGGTGAAGAACGCGGACCGCATCTACACGGTCGAGGACGGACGGATCACGGACGTCGGCGGGCACGACGAACTCCTCGAGGACGACGGACTGTACGCGGAGCTGTACGCGACACAGCGTAGCGAGGCGTAGCGAGGTCGGGCGGGACGGGAAACCGTTAACACCGGCGTCGTCATCGGCCCGGACATGGCGTCAGTCCGTTTCGTCTGGGACCTCGGCCCCCGGAGGAGCTGTACGAGCGGCTGCTCGAACGGACTCCCGGGGATTCGGGCACCTGGGAGACGACGACGCTCACGACGGACCCCGACGACGCGGACTACACGGCGATAATCAACCAGCCGCCGGAGGAGGCCCTCGCGGTCCCGCCCGAGGAGCGGCTCCTCTTCTGTCGCGAACCACCCCTGTTCGGGCGCTGTGACTGGTCGGACGTGGCGGCCGCACACAGGGAGTCGCCCGCCACGGGCCACCCGCTGGTCCAGGAGTGGTGGGTCGAGCGGTCCTACGACGAACTGACCGACATCGGCCCGGAGGACGTTCCCAAGACGGGATCGCTCTCGTGGGTCGTCACGGACAAGGGGCGGATCGGCAACCCGCTCGTGAACGTCGCCCGGCGGGCGATGCTGAGCGCCGGCATCCTGAAACACCGACCGAAGCCCGCGGGGATGCTGAAACCCCACGTCACGGACGGTCACATCCTCCGGATGGACTTCCTCGATAGGCTCGTCGAGCGGGGGGCATCACAGCTCGACCTGTACGGGAGGGGTGAGTTCTCCGGGAGCCACTACCGGGGCGAGATCGACGACAAGTGGGACGGTCTCGCGGAGTACCGGTACAGCCTCGCTATCGAGAACTACAAGGGACCACACTACTTCAGCGAGAAGGTCGTCGACCCGTTACTGGCGTGGTGTCTCCCGATCTACTGGGGGTGTACGAACCTGGACGACTACCTCCCCGAGGACTCGTACGTCCGGATAGACATCGAGGACCCCGACGCGCCGTCGCGGGTGCTGGAGATCGTCGAGAGCGATCTCAGGGAACGGAACCTCGACGCCATCGCCGAGGCGCGGCGTCGCATCCTCGAGGAGTACCAGTACCTCCCTCGTGCCCACCGCGCCATCCAGGGTCTGACGTGATCCGCCTCGGGAGGTCCGGGTCGACGGACCGGATCGGCCACGAGACTCGTCCCGGGGACCCGACGCCGACGGCCGGCACGCCAGGGTGTCGTTCCCGGAGCGATGACCGGCTTTATTATCGCACGTCCGAATACCCGCGCGAGAGGCCGATCGGAGGACCACGAGCACTGTGACATGAGACGGTATCTGCAAGCCGCTGTCGAGCTCGCGATGACGGACCCGGGGCTGGCCGCGAAGAAGGGCCTCCTGGAACTGAACTACGTCGGACGCCGGGCGAACCAGTTCGTCCACGGGCGCGGGACGAGACGGGAGGGCTACCGGCTGATGGAACGGGACTGGGACACCGCCATCGTCCTCGACGCCTGTCGGTACGACACGTTCCGCTCCGAGTACGACCTCGGCCTCGGGAACCTCTCGAAGGAGATCGCGCCGGGAAGCGAGAGCCGCGAGTTCTTCCGGCGGACGTTCGGGGGACGGAAGCACCACGACACGGTCTACGTGACGGGCAACCCCTACGTCACGACGCTGCCGTCGGACACCTTCCACGCCGTCTCCCTCGACGACGCCTGGAACGAGTCGGGGACCGAGGCCCCGCCGGAACGGATCACCGAGGCCGCCCTCGAGGCCCACGCGGAGTACCCCGAAAAGCGGATCGTGGTCCACTACATGACCCCACACCGACCGTTCATCGCCCCGGAGATGCGGCACGTCGAGGGGGAACTCGGTCACTGGCGGGGGATGATCTGGCCGGGGGAGACCACGGCCGAGGAGATCAGGCGTGCGTACGAGCGCAACCTCCAGCTGGTGCTGGAGGACGTGGCCGAGCTGCTCGAACACGTCGAGGGGCGGGTGATCGTGACCGCGGACCACGGTGAGCTCCTGGGCGAACGGCTCCGCCCGGTCCCGGTCCGGTGCTACGGTCACTTCCCCTCGCTGTACGTCCCCGAACTGGTCGAGGTGCCGTGGGTGGAGGTGCCGTCGGACGAGCGACGTCGGATCGTCTCCGAGCTACCCGCCGAGGAGTTCTCGGTGGACGAGGCGGAACGGACCGAGCGACTCCGTGCGCTCGGGTACGTCGGATGAGCGCGATCGTGTCGTCGCCGGGACCACCCCGACCCCGTTCGACCCGTCGGGGGTCGATCGGGGACGACGGCAGCGACGGGGACGGCGACCATGTCTGAGGAACGACCGACCGCGACGGTCGGCATCGTGACGTACGGGCGGCCGCAGTACATGGCGCGGCTCCTGGAGAGCCTCCTGGACCAGACGTACTTCCCGGACGAGATCGTGGTCGTCGACGACAGTCACGCGGGCCCGACGCGCGAGGCGGTCGAGGACCGGGCCTCGGCGTTCGAGCGGCGGGGGACCACCCTCCGATACCTCCCCCGGAGCGGTCCGGCCAGCATGCCCGGGGCGAGGAACACCGTGATCGACTGTTCGGAGTCGGACATCGTCTGCTTCCTCGACGACGACGTGGTCTGCGAACCGGAGTGGTTCGAGAGCATCCTCCAGGGGTTCGAGGAGAACCCCGGGATGGCGGCCGTCGGCGGTCCGGCGATCAGCGTCGACGAGGACCTCGAACCGCTCCGGGAGATCGTTCATCACCCCGAGAACCAGAACCACGTCGACGGCTACGGCGGGACGACCAGCCGAGTGAAGGACTGGATCCCCCCCGCTCCCGTCGAGACGGATCGACTCGGCGGGGCGAACATGGCGTTCAGGCGCGAGACCCTGGTGTCGATCGGGGGGTTCGATCTCGCGTACGATCGGGGACCGGCGAAGTTCGAGGAGACCGACGTGATGGCGCGTCTGACCCGTGAGGGACACCGACTCCTCTACCACCCCGGTGCGCTCGTCCACCACTTCGAGGCGCGGGCGGGTGGCTCGCGGACGGGGATGACCCGTGCGGATCTCGAGGAGAGTACTGGTTCGCCCGGAACTACGTGCTCTTCCGCCGGAAGAACGCTATCGTCCCGTTCTGGCTGTCCGTCGTTCGTCTGATCGTCCTGGGGTTTTCCCCGGGACAGGTGTGCCACCTCGTCGGGGCGCTGCTCGACCGCGATCCGGGGCCGCTCTACCGGCTCCGCGGCTACGTCGACGGCATCGTGCTCGACTCGCTGCTCCGGTAGGCCCGTCCGGCGTCCGCCGTGGTCGACCGACCGGACCGGGATCGGGTCAGTCCTCGTCGACCATCTCGGCGTAGCCGAGGTTGTGGAGGCGCTCGGAGACGACCTCGCTGTCCTCGACCCGCGTGTCGCGCCGCACGTCGAGCGGTCGCTCCTCGATACGGGGAGTCGGGACCGCGTCCACGGCGGTCCCGACGTAGGTCGCCGGGACGGGTTCGTCGAGGAGCGACAGTATCGTCGGCGGGAGGTCCTCGAAGTCGACGCTCGACGGCTGACCGGCCCGGACGTCCGGGCCGGCGAGCGCCCAGACCGCCGGGTTCGAGTGCGTCCCCGTCGTCGACTCGACGGAGACGCCGTCCGCACCCGCCTCGATCGGCGAGCGCAGCACGGCGTCGTACGCGCGCTTGGCCGCGAGCGGGAGCGGGACCCGCTCGGAGACGGCCCGCGCCAGCCGGTGGACCCCCTCGGGCGGGTCGCCCTGTCGCGGGCCGAAGCCGTGGTCGGAGAAGACGAGCAGGTCCGCGTCGGTCTCCGCCCGGATCCACCCCACGAGGTCGTCGACCCGCCGGTAGGACTCGAGGATCGCGTCGCCGTAGGTGGGGTCGTCGGCGACCATGTGCGCCCAGAAGCAGTGCTGGACGACGTCGATCGACTTGAGCAGGCTGTAGAGGTAGTCGAGGTCGTGTTCGCGCACCGCGTGCTTCGTGAACCGGATGCGTGCGTCGAGCACGTCGAACATGTCCTCGTGGAGGGTCTCGAGGGTGACCTCCCCGAAGAGGTCGTCGTCGACGAACCCGTAGGGGCGGTCGCCGTAGCGGACGTCGATACGGTAGCCGAGTTCGTCGAGTTCCCCGGCCAGTTCGGGGGGGTACACCCGCCGATCGGTCGCCGGAGGGGTGAGCATCCCGGAGACACAGAAGCCGCCGTCGAGTTCCAGCGGCGGCCACAGCGGGAGCGGGTTGATCAGCCCGACCCGGACCCCGGACTCGGCGAGCAGTTCGGGGTAGGTCTTCACCCGGATGTCGGAGACGTTGATCAGTTCGCGGGCGTCGGGTGCGGGCTCGCCCGCCCGCCGCTTCCGGTCCCCCTTCAGGAACCCGGTGACGCCGTGGGTCTCCGGGGTGACGCCCGTGAAGTGGGTCGTCCACTGGTTGGCCGAGGAGAGCGACGAACAGTGGGCGGTCCCGTACGCGCCGTCCTCGCGGAGCGACCGGAGTTCGGGGAGTTCGCCGGCGTCGATCCACCGGTCGAGTAACGAGGGTTCCATCCCGTCGACCGCGAGCGCGACGACGCGCGGGCCGTCTCGTTCGTCGTGGTCGCCGCGGACGTCGCGTTCGGTCCGATCACCGGGGTCGGAGCCGGTCACGGCTCGGGCGTCGATCCCGACCCGACGATGCGCTCGCGGTTCGCCTCGTACCAGTCGATGGTCTCGCGAAGCCCCTCCTCGAACTCCGTCGAGGCCCCCCAGTCGAAGCGCTCCCTCGCGCGGGCGGTGTCGAGCCGTCGGCGGGGCTGGCCGTCGGGTTTGGAGGTGTCCCACTCGACCTCGCCCTCGAACCCCGTCAGATCCGCGATCAGCTCCACGAGGTCGCGGATGGAGATCTCCATCCCGCTCCCGAGGTTGACGGGCTCGGGCCCGTCGTAGCGCTCGGTCGCGTCGAGGATTCCCTCGGCGGCGTCCTTCACGTAGAGGAACTCCCGGGTGGGCTCGCCGGTCCCCCAGGCGGTGATCGAGTCGTCGCCGCGCTCGCGGGCCTCGACGCACTTCCGGACGATGGCAGGGATGACGTGGGAGGTCTCCAGGTCGAAGTCGTCGCGCGGGCCGTAGAGGTTGACGGGCATGAGGTAGATCCCATTAAAGCCGTACTGGTCGCGGTAGGCCTGCGACTGGGTGAGCAACGCCTTCTTCGCGATGCCGTAGGGGGCGTTCGTCTCCTCGGGATACCCCTCGTAGAGGTCCTCCTCGCTGAACGGCACGGGGGTGTGCTTGGGGTACGAGCAGATCGTCCCGATGGTGGTGAACTTCTCGACGCCGACCCGGCGGGCGGCCTCGATGAGTTCGATGCCCATGATCGCGTTCTCGTAGAAGTAGGTCCCCGGATTGTCGCGGTTGGCACCGATGCCGCCGACCGTCGCCGCCAGGTGGATCACGACGTCGGCCGCCGAGTCCTCGAGCGCCCGGTCGATGTCGGAACGGTCGCGCAGGTCGTACTCGTCGCTCCGGGGGACGAACACGTCCACCCCGGGAGCGCGCGACCGGAGGTCCTCGACGAGGTGGCTCCCCAGAAAGCCCGATCCGCCGGTGACCATCACCGTGCGGCCGTCCCAGTAGTCGTGTCCGCACTCGCCGTCGTCACCGGCCTCGGTGGTGCTCTCGCCCGTCATCGCCAGTCGACCCGTCCGTACCACGCCTCGCGGTTCTGTGCGTACCAGTCGATGGTGCGGCGGATGCCCTCGCGCCAGTCGACGCGGGGCTCCCAGCCGGTCTCGGCGTTGAGCTTCTCGTAACCCACCAGGAGCTCCTCGACGTCCGAGTCGCCGGGGCGGAAGCGGTCCTCGTCCTGGATGATCTCGGGGTGCTCCCAGTGACCGTGTTCGGCACCCACCTCGAGGATGGTGTCAGCCCAGTCGCGCATCGAGATGTTCTTGCCGTGGCCGTAGACGTACTGCTCGCCGGGGGAGCCGCCGAGCGCGACGTGGAGGTGACCGCGGACCCCGTCGGAGACGTAACACATGTCCCGCTTGGACTGGAGGTTGCCCAGTTCGACGACGTCCCGCTCCAGAGCCTGGGTGATGATGGTCCCCGTGATGTAGCGCGGGTTCTGGCGCGGGCCATAGTTGTTGAACATCCGCGTGGTCACCGCGGGGAGCCCGTAGGCGTCGTGGTAGTTCATCGTGAGGAAGTCGGCGGCGAGTTTGGAGGTGGCGTAGACGCTCTTGGGGTTGACCGGCGAGCGCTCGGAGAGCAGGACCCGGCCGTCGTCCTCGAAGTCGTGGGCGTCCATCATCTCCTCCTTGACGTTACCGTACTCCTCACTCGTCCCGGCGGTGTCGAACTTCGCGACGTCCAGATCGAGGTCGACGACGGCCTGGAGGAGGTTGAGCGTCCCGAGGACGTTCGTGTCGACCGTATCGTAGGGCCGGGACCAGGACTCCCCGACGTGGGCCTGTGCCGCGAGGTGGAAGAGGAGGGTGTCGTCGTACGGCTGGAGCGCCGAGAGGGCGCGCCGAACGGAGTGAGGGTCGCGGAGGTCCCCGCGGTGGACCGTGACCTCCCCGGAGCGGTGGACGATGTTGTTCAGCTCGCCGCTGGAGGTCGCCCGGACGAACGCGTGGACGTCCGCGCCGTGGTCGACCAGCCAGTCGACGAGGTGCGAGCCGACGAACCCGTCCGCCCCGGTGACGAAGACGGGTCGTTCGGCGACCTGGTCCTCGATGTCCATGTCTGTCCGGACCCATCCCCCGCCCGGTCTTTACACTTTCCCACGCAGCAGTACCCGTAGTAACGAAGTGGCTCGACGCCGACCGCGATCGGCGTGGTCGGGTGTCCGTCGAACCGCCGCGTCCGGCCGATTGCACGGTCCCGGGGATCCGCCGCGTCCGCTCGGGGGATCCGTGTCTCACTCCTCGACGCCGGAGACGAAGACGGCCAGCCACTCGCTGCGGTCGCGCCGGCGGGTCACTCGAACCTCCTCGACCCACTTCACCCACTGGAAGCCGCGACGGCCGGGGGCGACGAGTCGGAGCGGGAACCCGTGACCGTGTGCGAGTCGGTCGCCGTCGACGTGGGTGGCGAGCGTCGCGTCGCGGGCCTCCGCCAGCGGGAGCGACCACCGGTAGCCGGTCACCGACCGGAACTGCACCCACGCGGCGTCCTCGTGGACGCCCACGGCGTCGAGCAGGTCACCCACACGGAGCCCCTGCCAGTCGTGTTCCGAGTACCACCCCGAGGTGCAGTCGAGGAGCGCGCGGTCCTCGTGGACCGCGAAGGAAGCGCGGTCCGTACGGACCGCGAGCGCGCGGTCCTCGTGAGCGGGCGAGACGGCGGCGTACGCCAGATCGGCCGGCGACCCGACCAGCCCTCGAACGGAGAGCGTCCAGTCGGATACCGAGACTGGGTCGGGATCGTCGGCCACCCACGCGGTGACCGGAAACGCGTTTCCGTCACCCGAGCCGGTCTCGCGAGAGCCGGTGAACCGCCGGGTCGCCCCGGCGGTGTCGAGCAGCCGGTTGGCCGACCCCTGGAGCCGCCAGGCGAGCGCGCCCGCGCCGACGAGGGCCGTGTACTGGAGCGCGGTGCGTCGGCCCTCGAAGTCGGTAGACGAGAGGGGACGGAACCGCCGGGTGAGGTGGTAGGCGAGCAGCGGGACGACGAGGAGGCCGAGCCCGACGTGGAGGTTCAACAGCCCCCACGGCCCGAGGTCGAGCGTCCCGCCGAACACCCACCAGACGCCGGTGGCGAGCGCGCCGACCGTGGCGAGGACCATGAGCACCGAGAGCGCCCGCGTGACCGTCAGCTCCGCGAGCCGGCCGCGGACCCGGCGGAGCTTGAAGTAGAGGAAGGCGACGAGCGAGATGCCGGCGACGCCGTGGGTGGCGAACACCCACGCCTCGTCGGGGCGTCCCGAGAGGAACCCGAGGACGCCGGTGAGGAGGACGACGAGGAGGAGGGCGAACAGCGACCAGTCGACGAGCCGCGGGTGTGGCGAGAGCAGCGTCCGAAGGCGGGCGAGCGCGGTCCGGACGCGTCCGCTCGTCCCCCGGTCGCCGGGAGTTCCCATACCTCCCCCAGGGTCCCGAGCGGTATAGGCCCCGCGGGAGCCGTGGGGAGGCCACGTGGGGAGATGCCTACACCGTCGGACAGAGGCTTCGATAGATTCCACCGGGGAAGCCCCCGACGGTTCCTATCAACCGTTCTGTCCGACGGTATATGTGCCCGGGCGGCCTCCGTCCACTCGATGCTCGTTTCGCTCCCCGTCAGGGACGTGATGACCGAGACGGTCGAGACTATCGGGACCGACGCGACCGCCGCGGAGGTGGCCGAACGGATCGCCGCGTCCGAACACACGTCGGTCGTGATCTGTGACGGCCGCCAGCCAGCGGGGATCGTCACCGAGTCGGACGTGGTTCGACTGTACGCCGAGGACACCCCCCGCGACACGCCGGTCACCGCGTTCATGTCCGCCGACCTGGTGGTGATCGGTCCGGACGAACCGATCGAACGTGCGGCAGAGGTGCTCGGCGAGCGCGACGTCCGGCGGCTCCCGGTCGTCGAGGACGGACGGATCGTCGGCATCGTCACGGTCTCGGACGTCGCGTACTACCTCCCGCACGTCCTCCGCGACCGGCGGGCGTGGGCCGAACGCACCAGGAGACGGGCGGCGGGCGGCAGCACCGCATACGAGGAGGAGGGGTGGGAGTTCGAGTCACACGGGACCGACGACGGCCTCGACGTCGGCGACGTCGTCCGGTTCACGAAGACCGTCTCGGAGGCGGACGTCGAGGCGTTCGCGGACGCGACCGGCGACACGAACCGCCTCCACCTCGAAGAGGCGTTCGCCGCCCGGTCCCGGTTCGGCGAACGCATCGCCCACGGCGTCCTCGGATCGGGGGTCATCTCCGCGGCGCTCGCGCGCATCCCCGGGCTCACCATCTTCCTCTCCCAGGAGCTCTCCTACCTCGCGCCGGTCGAACTCGGTGAGACGGTCACGGCCGTCTGCGAGGTGGTCGAGGACCTGGGGAACCGAAGATACCGGCTCTCGACGGAGCTGTTCGACGGCGAGGGCGAGTGTGTCATCGACGGCGAGGCGGTCGTCCTGCTCGACGACCTCCCCGACGAGGCCGAGGGGGACGACGCGGACGGCGAGACCGAGGAAGAAGAAGGGGGAAAAGAGGAGGAGGACGCGCTGTCCGCCGACGCGACCTCACGATAGAAGCGGGTGACGAGCGCGTGCTCTCAGCGGGCGTCGGGGAGCGCGGCGTTCGCCTCGTCGATGCAGTTGTGGAGCCGTCGGGTACAGGTAGGATCGAACGCGAGCGGTGCGGCCGCCGAGGTGCGCTCGGAGGCGTCGGCGGTCGAGTCGGCCCAGCGGTCGGGGTGGCCCGTCCCGGTAGCGAGTCGGGGCGAACGGGGCGTACCGTGACGGGCGGTCCCGCCGGTCGCCGCGGTGTCCGAGCGGTCGGCGAGGTCCGCCCCCGGCCCGGTTCCGGTCCCGTCCTCGTCGGGAGGTGTGGTGGTGCTCATCTCAGTCGCCTCCGGCGGTAGTGGTTCGCTCCGTCCGAGTTCGGGTCGCTCCTCCCGTTCGGGGCGTCCGGGGGTCGGAGGACCTCCGGGGCCGGGCGTCCGGTTCGGGCGGTTTCGGTGGCGTTCGAAGCGTCTCGGGATTGGCGGTCGGTCGGCCGTGTCGGTGGTCGATGGGCATCTGGTGAGTGTGTCGAGGGGCAGTCGGAGGTCGTCGCTACGGTCGGCGGAGAAGGGTTCAGTGTACGCGTACGACGACGGGCATGTACGCCACCCTTCCGACCGATTGATCATAAACGTTCCTGTTGAATCCGCGCGGTCGCTCCACGTACCGGGGACCCTCCGAGTTCCGAGGGGGATACTGTCGGGTGACGGTGGATTTCGCCGGTCTCACCCCGCGTCGCCGTGCGTCCATCCCTCGTCCGCGAGTGGCTCGCCGTCGAGGCGGACGTCGCCGTCGGTCGCCACGCCGAGACGAGTGAGATCGACCGGGCACGCCTCGCGCGCGACCGCCAAGCGGTCGGCGGGGACCGTACAGACCAGCTCGAAGTCCTCGCCGAACGTCGTCGCCAGCCGGAGCGCCTCGCGCTCGTCGTCGGCGACATCGCGTACGGCGGGGTCGACGGGGAGCGCCGAGGCGTCGACGTCGAACCCGCAGTCCGAGGCCTCGGCGAGCTGGTGGAGCGATCGGGCGAGGCCGTCGCTCGAGTCCATCATCGCCGTCGCCTCCGGGGCGAGCGCGACCCCGGCGGCCACGCGGGGCGTGAACCGGAACAGCTCGTTCGCCCGCTCGGTCTCGTCACTCCGAAAGAGTTCGAGGGCGGCCGCCGACCGCCCGAGCGTCCCCGTCACGCAGACGGTGTCACCCGGCTCGGCCCCCGAGCGCAGCACGGGGCTCCCGGTCTCGCCGAGCGCCGTCGTGGCGACGGTGAACTCCTCGTGACCGTCGAGGTCCCCCCCGACGTACTCCGCACCGACCACCTCGCACACCTCGCTCGTACCGTCGACGAACGCCCCGAGCTCGTCGGGGTCGAACGAGGGCGCGGCGTAGACGGCCACCGCGGCCGTCGCGCGGGCACCCATCGCCGCCACGTCCGAGAGGGAGGCACCGACCGACCGCCAGCCGGCGGTGTACCGGGTAGTGCCGTCGGGGAAGTCGGTCGTCTCGTGGAGCATGTCGGTCGTCACGACGGTCCCGTCGACGACCGCCGCGTCGTCGCCGGCCCGGTCGAGCCGGTCACCCAGCAGGCGGAGGGCGGCCCGTTCGTCCATGCCGGGTGGTGGGGAGGCGACCACTTCAACCGTCCGTGACGACCCGTGACGACCGGGTGAGCGCCGACGCCGTCCGAGGCCGCCCGCGGCGCTACCCCGCCGGTCGGACGCCGGGTGCGTGCCCCGGGTTCCGGTGGCACCCCACGATCCCGTCCCGTTCAGTCGGGGTGGGTTCGGAGGCTTCAAGCGGCGGCCCGCGCTCTTGCGGGACATGGACGTCGACTGGCGGACGACGCTCGTCGGGTTCGCCGCCGCGCTCGTCGTCCTCGGCCTCCTCGTCGGACTCGTCGGCGTCGGCCGCGTCGTCGACGCGCTCTCGAGGGCCGATCCGGTCGTCCTCGTCGGCGTCCTCGCGGTCGCCACCGTCTGGATGACCGCGTGGGGGCTCTCGCTCCGGACGGTGCTCGGCATACTCGGTTCGGCGATACCCGCCCGGGTCGCGGTCCTGGTGTTCACGGCGGCGACGTTCGCCAACAACGTCACGCCGTTCGGCCAGGCCGGCGGCGAGCCCGTCACGGCGCTGTTCATCTCGCGGACCGCCGACACGGAGTACGAGACCGGCCTGGCGGCCATCGCCAGCGTCGACTCGCTCAACTTCGTGCCCTCGATACTGCTCGCGCTCGTGGGCATCGGCTACTTCTCGGCGACGGTGGCGTTCGGCCGCCGCCTCCAGTACGCGGCCGTCGCCGTCGCCGGGCTCGCGGTCGGTATCCCGCTCGTCGGGATCTACGCCTGGAACAACCGCTATCGGGTCGAGGCGACGGTCGTCCGCCTGCTCACCCCGATCATCCGCTGGTTCGGCCGGGTGCTCCCGCGCCGGGACCCGCCCGACGTCCACGTCATCGAGGCGCGCATCGAGCGGTTCTTCCACGCCATCGAACGGGTGACCGGCGACCGCCGGCGGCTGGCGATGGCGCTCGGGTTCTCCGCGCTCGGGTGGCTCTGCCTCTCGGGGTCGCTCTGGCTCTCGCTCTACGCGCTGGGCTACCCCACCCCGTTCGCCGCGATGCTCGTCGTCGTCCCGATCGGGGCGATCGCGGGGATAACCCCGCTCCCCGGTGGTCTCGGCGGCGTCGAGGCGGTCCTCGTCGCCCTGCTCGTCCCGACGACGGGGGTGACCGTCGCCGCGGCCACCGCCGCCGTCGTCATCCACCGGACGGCCACCTACTGGCTCCCGGTGCTCGTCGGCGGCGGGACCGCCGCCGCCATCGGGGCCGGCGGGATACTGTCGACGCCGGACCGGAAGACCCGCGAGAACGACTGATAGGTGCCCGCCCTGACGACCGGGGACGACTGACGGGGGTCCCCGCCCCGACGACCGGGGGCGACCAAGGGTGTTCCCCCAGTGACGATCAGGGGTCGATCAGCCGGCATTCACGGGACGCCGGACGGGAACAGCCCCCACGCGCCCGACTGCGTACCAACAGCGTTAAACGCGGTCCGAGGGTACGCTGCGGGTAATGACGACGCTCTTCGACGTCCCCGCGGACGACCTCATCGAGGCCGTCGCGGCGGAGATCGGCGACGAGATCGAGGAACCGGAGTGGGCCGCCTACACCAAGACCGGCGTCGGGAGGGAACTCCCGCCCGAACAGGAGGACTTCTGGTCGATCCGTGCGGCCAGCCTCCTCCGGAAGGTCGCCGTCGACGGCCCCATCGGAGTCGGGCGACTGCGCGAGGCGTACGGCGACTCGAAGCAGGGGTCGACCCGCTACCGGACCCGCCCCGACGTGAAGAGCGAGGCCTCCGGGAAGGTCATCCGGACGATCCTCCAGCAGCTTGAGGAGGCCGGCTACGTCGTGAACCAGAGCGGCGGCCGCTCGCTCTCCGGCGAGGGGCGCGCGCTGCTCGACCGCGTCGCGGGCGAGGTCATGGAGGAGCTCGACCGACCCGACCTGGAGCGCTACGCGTAACGAGCCCCGCTGGCCCAGCGATACCCGTAACCGTTTTCGACGGGGCGCCACAAGGGAGGGCCATGAGCGGAAACGAGGAAGACATCGAGGAACTGCGACAGAAGAAGATGGAGCAGCTCCAGGAGCAGGCCCAGGGGGGCGGCCAGGGCCAGGTCGACGAGGAGGAGATGCAGCGCCAGCAGGAGCAGGCCGAGGCGCAGAAACAGGCCGTTCTCCGCCAGAACCTCACCGACGGGGCGCGCAAGCGGCTCAACACGGTGAAGATGTCCAAGCCGGAGTTCGGCGAGCAAGTCGAACAGCAGGTCGTCGCGCTCGCCCAGTCCGGTCGGCTCGGCGACCGCATCGACGAGGAGCAGATGAAGTCGCTGCTGAAGGAGCTCCAGCCCGACGACGACGGGTACAACATCCGGCGACGGTAGCGTCGGAGCGGTGACGACCGTCCCGAGGGTGGCGGTGCTGTTCAGCGGTGGGAAGGACTCCGCGCTCGCGGCCGTCCTCCTCGAACCGTTCTACGAGGTCACGCTCGTCACCTGCGGGTTCGGCGTGACCGACGCGCCGGTGCACGCCCGCGAGGCCGCCCACGCCGTCGGGTTCGACCACGAGACCGTCGACCTGCCGCGCGATGTGGCCGAGTCGGCCGTCGACCGCCTGCTCTCCGACGGCTACCCCAACGAGGCCATCCAGTCGGTCCACGAGGCGGCCGTCGAACGGGTCGCTTCGGGGACGTGGGACGCCGTCGCCGACGGGACGCGGCGCGACGACCGGACGCCCGCGGTCTCGGCCTCCTTCGCCCAGTCCGTCGAGGATCGTCACAGCGTCGACCACCTCGCGCCGCTCGCGGGGCTCGGCCGCCGGGCGGTCGACGCGCTCGTCGAGCGCCACCTCCGCGTCGAGTCGGGGCCGAGCGACGAGGTGGCGAAGGGCGACTACGAGACGGCGCTCCGGGCGCTCCTCCGGGAGCGCGCGGGCGAGGGGGCCGTCGCCGCGGTGTTCCCCGAGCACGTCCAGTCGCGGGTGGTCGGGCGTCGGAACCGCGACGACGCGCCCCGCCGCCTCCCGTGACAAACGTTCGCTTTCGCGGGAACGCTTTTACCCGACCGATTGTTAGTCACACCCGTACATGAGTTCCGACCGGGCCGCCCTCGACCGCGCCATCGAGCGCGGGGAGGAGGAGGGCGGCAGCGTCGAGTTCAAGGAGCGGCTCACCAAGGACGTCCACCTCGCCGACGGTCGGCTGGAATCGCTCGCCGCACAGCTGCGTCACCGGGTGCTGTCGGGCGACGGCGAGGCGACGTACGTGGTGGGAGTCACCGACGACGGGGGGATCGCGGGGATCGGCCCCGAGGCGTTCACGGAGACGATGGACGTCCTCTCGCTGCTGTCGGAGGAGGCCGGCGCGCACATCGACGACGTCCAGACCTGGGCGGTGTCGCCCGGCGACGACGGGGCCGACCGGGGCGTGGTCGGCGTCGCCACCGTCCGGGAGGGGACCGTTCTGGACACGGACGACGAGCACATCGTGGTCGGGACGGCGGGCCACGTCGACCACGGGAAGTCGACGCTGGTGGGGTCGCTCGTCACCGGGCACGCCGACGACGGCCAGGGTGGCACCCGCGCGTTCCTCGACGTCCAGCCCCACGAGGTCGAGCGCGGCCTCTCGGCCGACCTCTCCTACGGCGTCTACGGGTTCGATGCCGGCGGGAGGCCAGTGAGAATGGACAACCCCGACCGGAAGTCCGACCGGGCGGAGGTCGTCCGCGAGTCCGACCGGCTGGTCTCGTTCGTCGACACGGTGGGTCACGAGCCGTGGCTCCGGACCACCATCCGCGGGCTGGTGGGTCAGAAGCTCGACTACGGCCTGCTCGTGGTCGCCGCCGACGACGGCCCGACCAAGACCACCCGCGAGCACCTCGGCATCCTCCTCGCCACCGAACTCCCGACCATCGTGGCCGTCACGAAGTGTGACGCGGTGGGAGACGAGCGGGTTCAGGAGGTCGAACGCGAGGTCGAACGGCTGCTCCGGGGAGCCGAGCGGACCCCGCTGTCGGTGGCGCGTCACGGCGTCGAGGCGGCCATCGAGGAGATCGACCGGACCGTCGTCCCGATGGTGCGGACGAGCGCGGTGACGATGGAGGGACTTCCCGTCCTCGACCGGCTGTTCGAGCGCCTCCCGAAGACCGGCGGCGACGACGGCGAGTTCGCCATGTACGTCGATAGAACGTACAACGTCACCGGCGTCGGGGCGGTCGCCTCCGGGACCGTCAAGTCAGGTACTGTGGAGGCCGGCGACGAGCTCCTGCTCGGCCCGATGAGCGACGGCTCGTTCCGCGAGGTCGAGGTCCGCTCGATCGAGATGCACTACCATCGCGTCGACGAGGCCCGCGCGGGTCGCATCGTCGGCATCGCGCTCAAGGGGGTGCGAGAAGCCGACGTCCGCCGGGGGATGGCGCTGCTCCCGCGGGACGCGGAGCCGCGGGCGGTCCGGGAGTTCGAGGCGGAGGTGATGGTGCTGAACCACCCGACCCGGATCGGCGACGGCTACGAGCCGGTCGTCCACCTGGAGACGGTGAGCGAGGCCGCCACGTTCCACCCCGAGGGCGGACAGCTCCTCCCCGGTGACACCGGACGGACCCGCGTCCGATTCAAGTTCCACCCCTACCTCGTCGAGGAGGGCCAGCGGTTCGTCTTCCGCGAGGGCCGCTCGAAGGGCGTCGGGACGGTGACGAGCATCGAACCCGAGTGACCGGGAGCGAACGTCCGTTCTCGACGGCCCGGGTCGCCTCGGAGACGTCGGCGATCGGAACCCGCTTGCGGCCGAGCGGCGTACCGACACGTATGGACCGGCCCGGTCCCGCTCCCCAGCCCGGTATCGGAGCACGCCTCCTGATGGTGGTCGTCGGCGTGACGCTGTTCGTCGTCTACGCGGCACTCGCGGCGGCGAGCTACCTCCTCATCGCGTCGTTCCTGCGGGGGCTCACCCGGACCGAGATCCTGACGACCGCCGTCCTCGTCGTGGGGCTGACGCTCGCCCTCGGCTACCTCTCCTACCAGTTCGGGACGGCGAGGCTGCTCGCCGGGCTCGACGCCCGGACGCTCACCCCCGAGCGGGCCCCCGCCCTCTACGACCGGCTCGAGACGCTCGCGGGGCGCGTCGGCGTGGAGACGCCCCGGATCGCCGTCGCGCGCATGGAGATGCCGAACGCGCTCGCGCTCGGCGGCGGGCGCGACGGGGTCGTCGTGCTCGACGGTCGGCTGTTCCGTCTGCTCGACGCCCGCGAACTGGAGGGGATCCTCGCCCACGAGCTGGCCCACATCGAGAGCCGCGACAGTCTCGTCCAGACGCTGGCCTACAGCCTCGTCCGCACCCTCGTGAGCGTGCTGACCGTCCCGCTGTTGCCGGTGGCGCTGTTGCTCGGTGGCCTCTCGCGATCGCTCGCGTGGACCCGGGGACGACCGGGGCAGGGGACGCCGGGGATCGATCTCCTGCGGGCGGCCGTGGGCCGTCTGGTGCTGTCGGTACTCGTCGTCCTCACGATAGTCGTCCGGGCGCACTCGCGACGGCGCGAGTTCGCCGCCGACGAGCGTGCCGCCCAGGTGACCGGACGACCGCTCGCGCTCGCTCGCGCCCTCCGGACCATCGAGCGGGCCTCACACCCGGCGGGTGGCCTCCTCGCTACCCTCTACATCCACGCCGAGGAGTCGGACCCGCTGAGCCGGATGCTCTCGACACACCCGTCGATGGACGAGCGCGTCGAGCGGCTGGTCGAGCTGTCCGGGCGACGGACGGAGCCCGGTGTCCGGATCCCGATCCGGTGAGGGGACCGGTCCGACCGCTTCGCTCGGGGTCGGTGGATCACGAGGAGTCGAGCGCCGTACTGTGAGTCGCGGTGCGTCGTAGAAAGCCAGACGAGGAGAACAGGTGTCAGAGGCTGTCTTCTCCCCCATCTCCGGCCTATAGCGGGACACGGATAGACTGGCAACCCCGGCAAGGGCGAGCCGTGCTCAGGCCGTGTCCACTACCGATCACTACGTCCAGGGATAAATCGGTTCGGAGCAGTCGGATTCACTACGACATCTGACACGACGCACACCCTGCACCCGACGACCCGACCATTTACACGGGGCGGGAGACATGAACACACGTGACTGGGGGAGGCGAGCTGACGTCGGCGTTCTCGCTACTGGGGAACGAGACACGGCTGCGGATCGTCCTCGAGCTCGGCGACGCAAGCGGGCCGGGAGGGGTGGATTCCATCGGGTTCTCCGATCTCCAGTCGCGGGTGGGGATCGGGGACAACGGGAACTTCAACTACCACCTCCGCCGGCTCACGGGGACGTTCGTCGAACGGGGGGACGACGGCTACCGGCTCATGCTCCCAGGCGTGTACGTCTACCGCGCGCTGAAGACGGGGCCGCTGGGTGAGAGGATCGACCGCGACCGCCTGGAGACGGACGTCCCCTGTCCGGGCTGTGAGGGTTCACAGGAGGTCGGAGTCGAGGACGGCAGGGGGTCCTCGGCTGTCGGGACTGCGGGATACTCACCTACCGGTACCCCCTGCCCGCTGGCGGGCTCACACGGACGGACGGGACGGGGCTCGCCCGCGCGTTGCGGGAACGAGCCGTCAACGACACGGGCGCGATGCTACGGGGGTTCTGCCCCTACTGTTCGGGGACGGTCGACGCCGACGTCGGCGGGGACGTGGCGTCGCTCCCCGCGAGTAACGGGCGCGGGAGAGTCGGGGAGCGCGACGCGTTCGCGGTGTCGTTCGCCTGCGAGCACTGCCGCTGGTTCGTTCGAGTGAACACCGCGGGGATGCTCGACAGCCACCCACGGGTGAGCGCCTTCCTCTACGAACAGGGTATCGACAGCTACCGCCGGGACCCCTGGCGCGAGGCGGCGTTCACCGTCGACGTCCGCTCCGAGGACCCCTGGACGGCCCACGTCCACGTGGCAGCCGGAGGTGAGACGCTGTCGATCGAACTGGACGAACGCCTCGACGCACGCGAGCTCGAACGGGAGCTCACCCCGATGGCCGTCCGTAACCACGGAGAGGGTGGTGAGGAGGCGAACGGCGGCGGACCGGGTGTCACCGGACGTGGGTGGGGGATCTGATCACGCCCACCACGGCGGATCGAGGAGGTCGCCCATCGACGCCAGCGTGTACGTCGGAGCGGATGTGGTGTCGATCCCGGCACCCGCCGTCCGTTCGTCGGCGAGCCACGCCGCCCTGACGCCCGCGGCGTGAGCGCCGGCCACGTCCGACCCGATCGAGTTTCCGACGTGGACCGCCCGTTCGGGCCGGACCGAGAGCGAACGGAGCGCCCGACCGAACGGCTCGGGGTCGGGCTTGGGGGCCGAGTCGTAGCCGGCGAAGACGACGGCGTCGAACGCGTCGGCGAGCCCGAGCCCCTCGAGCTTGCGTCGCTGCATCGACGGCGCGCCGTTGGTGACGACGCCGAGCCGGTGGTCCCCGTCCAGCCGCTCGACGGCACAGAGTGCCCCGTCGAGCGGCCGGACGTCCCGGTGGTCGCGCTCGTCGGCGAACGCGGCCGCGACGCGCCGGCCGAGTGCGGGGTCCCGACCCCGCTCCTCGGCGAGGGCGGCGAAACACGCCCGCCGGAGCGAGTCGACGTCGTCGGTCGTCGCCGCAAACTCCGGGTAGCGCTCGTGGTAGTCCTCGACGCCGAAGAACGGGTCGACACCGACGAGGTCGAACGCGAGCGAGAGCAGCTCGGCACCGGATCGCCGGTAGCGACAGAGCGTGTCGTCGACGTCGAACAGCACGGCGTCGACGGGCGCGTCGGGGGGCGGGAGCGCCGGATCGGACGCCGACGGATGGGTAGGCGAGGACGTCATCGCCGGACGTACCTCGCTCCTCTCGGTCGGCGAGGCCGAACAGGACCGCCCAGTCGAGGATCCGTTCGACTCGCTCACCCCACACCTGCTGCCAGTCGGCGTGACGCTGTCGCTCCCAGTCGGGGACCGAGTCGGCGAACCGCTCGAAGGCCTCGCCGGCGGAGATGGTTTGCTCAGTATCGAGGACCGAGAGCAGGTCCGCCGCCCCGTATACGCGCTCGCGGAACGCCCGCGCGAGCCGGTCGCGGCCCGCGGATTCGCGTGTGCGGTGGTAGCCGCGTTCGGCCTCGGAGACGAGCCCCAGCGCGCGCATGAACGTCAGCCACTCCTTGGCCTCGTCGCGGGCGGGGACGCCCACCCGGTCCATCACGCGGGCACAGCAGTCGTCCTCGCTCCGGGGGACGAGCGGGACCGCCCGGCGGGCCGCTTCGAGGGCGTCGAGCGAGTCGGGTGCCGGTGGGACGACCTTGTACTGCACCGTCCGCACCTCAGAGCCCGAACGACTCGGCGACCAGCGCCTCGTCGAGTTCGCCGACGACGCGCGTCTCCCCGCCGACGACGTCGAGGGTGACCTTCGCGGGGGCGAACACCCCGCGTGGGACCTCGGCGAAGTCCCAGTCGGCCTCCTCGAACACCTCGGCGAACGGGCGACCGTACTCCTCGCGGGCGGTCGAGGCGACCTCCTCGAATCGGTCGAACGGCTCGGCCAGCGTGAGATGGACCTCCGAACCGTAGGCGAGCGCGTCGTTCGTCCGGGCCATCGCCGCCTCCTCGTCGGCGGCGACGGGCGCGACGGGCGCGCGGCCGGTCACCGAGAGGAGGTCGAGCGGGTCGTAGCCGAGTTCGGCCAGCCGGAACGCCGCGAGTTCGGCCGCACGGGCCGCGAGCGTGACGCTCCCGGTGATCGATCCGGTGGCGAAGACGGGGAGGAACGTCGCCGCGGGGTCGACCCCGGCCATCCCCGCGACGTGCTCGGCGACCTTCGCGACCGGCAGGGTGTCCGTCTCGACGGCGAGGACGGCGAAGTCGGCCTCGTCGGCGAAGCCCGTCCGGGTGAACTCCTCCTCCTCGGCGACGAGCGCCCTCGCGGGGCCGGAGCCGAGGCCCTCGAACCCGTCCACCGAGAGTTCCCAGCCCGCCTTCTGCGCACAGAGCAGGCCGAGCGCCGGGTGGTCGGTCTGGAGTTCGACGTGGGTGAGCGGCGCGCCGGCGACCGAGTCCATCGCCGTCTGGACGGTGGCGAGCCCGCCGGTCTGTATCTCGGCGAGCAGTAGCCCCGCCTCGACACCACCGACGGTCTCGACGCCGAAGTCCACGACCGTCGCGCCGTTGTCCAGTTCCCAGACGTCGACCGCGAGCTCGTCAGCGAAGTCGATGGCCTCGTCGATCAGCTCGACGGCCATCACGTTGGGGCTCTCCATACCCCCCGGTCGGACGGGCGCGACTAAACCTCCTCGTCTCCACACCGGACCCGTCGGTTCCGTCGCTGGTAGTCGTGGGGGGTCCAGGTCGTCGTGCCCCGTGCCGTCACGTGCACGGCGGAGCGTGCCGGAGCGCACGAGCGAAGATCGGAGGGATCCGATCGCCGTGCCGTGGCGGGCGGGAACGAGAACGGGCGGGAGACGGAGGGAGCTACGGCGTGGCTTCGAGGGGCATCAGCGCCTCCTCGACCATCTCGGCGAGTTCCTCGGCCACGTCGTCGTCGACGGGCCGGTGGGGACGGCGGAGTTCGCCCGCGGGAGCCCCGCGCGACTTCATCGCGGCCTTCAGCCCGGGGATGCTGTGGGTCGCCGTCACCGCGAAGTTCAGATCGCGTCCGGCGTCGTTGAGCGCGTGGGCACCCTCGCGGTCGCCGGAAGTGTGGCGCTCGTAGATGGCGCTCGCGAGGTCCGGCGCGACGTTCGCCAGCGCGAGTATCCCACCGGAAGCCCCGGCGTCGAGCGCCGGCGCGTACACGCCGCCCGAGCCGACGAACAGATCGAAGTCGGCGTCGCCGACGCGGTCGAGCGTCCGGTAGAACCGGTCGACGTTCCCCGAGGAGTCCTTCATCCCCCGGATGTTGGGGTGCTCGGCGAGTCGGCCGACGACCTCGGGGTCGATGGGCTTGTGCGTGTACGCCGGGACGCTGTAGAGGTAGATCGGGATCGAGGCCTCGTCGGCGAGGTCGCGGTAGTAGGCCTCGAGCGCCTCCTGGTCGTGGTCGTAGTAGAACGGGGTGACCACGAGCGCGCCCTCCGCTCCCGCGTCGGCGGCCCGCCCGGTCAGGTCGAGCGTGGGGCCGTAGCCGGGGGTTCCCGTCCCGGCCATCACGGGGATCGAGGCGGCCTCACAGACCGTCTCGACGACCGCGGCGTGCTCGTCGGTGCTCAGCATGGGTGCCTCGCTGTTCGAGCCCGCCGGGACGATGAAGTCGATACCCCGCGTCTCGACCCAGCTCACGAGGTCGGCGAGGCCGTCGTGGTCGACGTCGCCGTCGTCGTCGAACGGCGTCACGAGCGGGAGTCCGGTGCCGGTGATCGACATACCGGGCCTTCGGGACCGGTTCACCTATACGTTCTGAACGATCGCCGTTCCCGCGATGGCCGTCGAACGGGGGAGCCGACGGCGCGTACGGCCGTCACGCGGGCGTCTGACGCGGATTTATGCCACCCCATGCCGCAGGCATCGGTGGGCGCGCGCAGGCGACCTCGACTAACCCCATCCTCCCGACGCGCGCCCGGCCCCTTTCCTTTCGAACGAGCACCGTACCGGTCCGCGACCGGGGGTCACACACCGGCGGCGTTCGACCGCGCTCAGGCCGCGCCCGCCTCCTCGGCGTCGGCACCGGTGAGCATCGCCTTGACCTCCGCGAGCGTGTCCTGTTCCGCCACGACGGCCACGCTGTCGCCGTCCTCGATCTCCGTCTGCGGGAGCGGGATCGTCATCGGCTCGTTCGCCCGTCCGTGCGCGTAGACCCGGGCGTTACCCGGGAGTTCGAGCGAGACGACCCGCCGGCCGACGTGTGGGGACTCCGCGGGGATGCGGACGCTCGCGGCCGTGAGCGTCTCCGTCAGGTCCGCGAGGACGTTCAGGTCGCCTCCGAGGAGGGCGGTCTTCGCGCCGGCGGCCCCGAGGCGCTCGGGGTAGACTACCTCGTCGACGTTCGCGGCGTACCCCTCGTAGATCTCCTCGCGGTAGTCCTCGTCGATGCGTATCACCGTCCGGCAGTCGTGGCTGCCGGCGATGGTGCAGGCGGCGTAGTTGACGTTCAGGTTCCCCGTCAGCCCGCCGACGGCGTCCGCGGTCTCGAGGCCGGCCTCCAGCAGGACCGACTCGTCGTCACCGCTCCCCACGACCACGTCGAACCCGTCGGCCTCGGCCATACTCGCCTTCTCCCCGTCCACCTCGACGATGGTGACGTTGTGGCCCTCCGACCGGAGTATCTCGGCCGTCCGCTTGCCGACGCGACCGTAGCCGACGATGAGGAACTGCATGTGACGCGGTACACCACGACACGGTAAAAAGGTGTACCCCCGCGGCGCACCGGAAGAACACAGCCGGGCAGGCCGTTTCGGACGCGTCGCTCCCGCCGTCGGCTCGGAGCCGGAGAGAGGGGATTCGACGGGAGGTGTGCGGCTGGAGGTTCGGATACGGCGTCAGGCCGACTCGGCGGCCCCGTCGCTCCGGTCCATGATGAGGTCACGCAGGTCGTCGGCGTCGCTGATGCGCGCTATCTCGTCGCGCTCGACCAGCGCGGTCCCGTCGACGTTGTCACGGGTGGCCCTGTCGACGACGTAGAGCGACCGGGTCCGCGTGACCTCGCCGACCGAGGACATGATCCGGGCGCGCTTCTCGGCGGTGCGGTTGAACTCCGAGTGGCCGGTCAGCACGGCGTCCTCGGTCCGGTCGCCGTCCTCGCTGACCGCTTTGAACGGCGCGCGGGACGTAGGGTGGACGTCGAAGCCGACGCGGGTGAGCGCGAAGATGACCGGTTCGTCGTCGGGATCCGCGTCGGGGTCCTCGGGGGTGGGCTCGCCCTCGTGGACGTCCTCGGCCCCTTCGAGCACCTCGACTGGGGAGGTGAGCGGCTTTTCGAACACCTCCTCGAGCCGGGCGGCCACCTCGACGCTCGCGTTCATCCCGTCCTCGTACTTCGAGACGGTCCGCCTGGAGACGCCGAGTTCGCTTGCGAGGCGGCCGAGTGACCAGTCGCGCTCCTCGCGGGCGTCCGCGAGGATGTCGGCGTCGATGTTGACGTACAGTCCCCCGGGGGCGGCGTAGATCAGCGGCGGGACCTCCTCGATGAAGAGGTCCATCGCGGTGTCCGGGGCGATCGCCGGTACGCCGTGGCGGAAGTAGACCACGCCCGGGTTGAGGTCCTCGTCGCGGGTCCGCAGGCCGATCACCATCGGCGTCGCGCCGAGGTAGGTACCGAGCCGGCGCATCTCGGCACCGGTCGCCCCGTCGAACGCGTCGACGTTGGCGAGTATCTTCAGCAGCAGGACGTCCTTCCCTCGGCGGGCGGCGACGTCGAAGCTCTTCGGACGAATGGCACACCGGTCGCTGACCGAGAACCCCGCGTCCTCCAGCATCGCGGTCACGTTGCCGACCAGTGCCGACCGGGACATAGGGGTACATAGTACCTTCCTGATGTATATGTGTTTCCCTCGGTTGGGACGCCGCCCTCCGGCGGTTCCGTTTCCGATCGACGATACGTTGATATAGGAGAACCCGGACCGCAACGGGGTTAGGCGGGGACCTCGAACCCGGCGGCGTGACCGTCGTCGGCCTCGACGACACGGACTCGCGAGAGCGGGGGATGTGTACGACGTACGTGGCCGCGCGCCTCGCCGAGCGGCTGCGACACGAGGGGATCGTCGAGCGGCTCTGTCTCGTCAGGCTGAACCCCGCGGTGCCGTACAAGACACGCGGTAACGCCGCACTCGCGGTCCACACCGACGTCGCGCCCGACGAGGCGTTCGCCCTCGCCGCCGAGGCGGTCGGGGACGCCGCCGAGACGGCCGACCCCGACACGAACCCCGGCGTCGTGATCGCACCGGGGTCGCCCGACACGGTGCCGGCTCCGGTGGCCGAGTTCTCCCGTCGGGCGGTTCGCGAGGAGGTCGACCCTGCCGAGGCCCGCTCGCTGGCGGACACGTACGAGTACCGCCACGAGGGCTGGAAGCTCGGTCGGGGCGTCGTCGGCGCGCTCGCGGCCGTCGGCGCGTGGCGAGCGTGGGACGAGGACGGGACGTTCGACGGGCCGACCTACGAGGTCATCGCCTATCGGGAGTCGGACCGGTGGGGAACCCCCCGCGAGGTCGACCGCGACTCGGTCTTCGCGGCCGCCGAGGTCGAGTACCCGACCGTCTGGGACACCGTCGACCGGGTGGAGGGCGAAGCGGTCTGCGTGCCACACACGCCGGGACCGGTACTCCACGGGATCCGGGGTGACGACCCCTCGGCCTGCCGGCGGGTGAGCGAGGCTATCGAGGGCGAACCGGTCGAGCGCCGCGAGACCTTCGTCACCAACCAGGGGACCGACGCACACCTCCGGCCCGGCGAAGTGGCGGGAGTCGAGGAAGCCCGCGCGTACCGGCTCGACGGGACGGTCGCGTCGGGCCCCGAAACCCGTCGCGGCGGGCACGTCTTCTTCGACCTCGAGGACGCGGGAACGGACCTGCGGTGTGCGGCGTTCGAGCCCACCAAACGGTTCCGCGACCGGGTCCGCGCGCTCCGGATCGGCGACCGGCTCACCGTCTGCGGGGAGGTGAGCGAGGGGACGCTGAAACTGGAGAAGTTCGCCGTCCGCGAGCTCGTGACTACCGAGTCTGTGAACCCGACGTGCCCGGAGTGCGACCGGCGGATGTCCTCTGCGGGACGCGGGCAGGGTTACCGGTGTCGGGACTGCGGGACGAGTTCCGCGGGGAAGACCGAGCGACCGGTCGATCGAGACCTCGAAGTCGGGTGGTACGAGGTCCCGCCGGTCGCCCGTCGGCACGTCGCCGAGCCGCTCGTCCGGGGGGGGTTCGACGCGCCGACTCACCCCGAGCGGTAGGTTCGCCCGGCGAGTGCTCCGGGATACGCCCGGGAGGGGCGTGGACGGAGCGACGGATCGGTTCCACACCACTTACGACCGGTCCCCGCTCACCCGCGGGTATGACCGCCGGGAAGGAGGACGGCGAGGGCGGAGCGGACGAGGAACTGATCGGGGCGCTCCGGGAGGCGGAGGCCGTGAAGTTCGGCGAGTTCGAACTCTCCTCGGGGGGCACCTCGAACTACTACGTGGACAAGTACCTGTTCGAGACGGACCCGCGGTGTCTGCGGCTGATCGCCGAGCGGTTCGCCGAGCGGGTCGGCGACGCCAGGCTCGCGGGGGTCGCGCTCGGAGCGGTGCCCCTGGTCGCGGCGACGAGTTTGGTGGGTGAAAACGAGTACGTGATCGTCCGCAAGTCGGCCAAGGAGTACGGCACGGGCAACCGGATCGAGGGCCGGTTCGAGGAGGAGAGGAGGTCGTCGTCCTGGAGGACATCGCGACCACGGGGGGGTCGGCCATCGACGCGGTCGAGGCGCTCCGCGAGGCGGGCGCGGTCGTCGAGCGGGTCCTCGTGGTGGTGGACCGCGAGGAGGGGGCCCGCGAGAACCTCGCCGAGGCGGGGGTGGAGATGGAGGCGCTGCTGACCGCCTCCGAACTGCTGGCCGACGCCGGTGTCGACCCCGGGGAGTGATCCCGTCCCCGCCTCGGGGGCCGCGGAGACCGCACGCTCGTGTATAGGTACCGTCGTCCGAACATCGAAATATACATTTCCGTGCAGGCACCCACGCTCGCCATGAACCGCGCGGAGAAGGCGGCCCTCCAGCTACGCGCCGTCCGGGTGCTGCGGACACGAAAGCGGACCCGGACGTACGACCAGCTGGCCGCAGAGACCGGCCTCCCGGCGGGCGACCTCAACAGGTACGTGAACGGGCACGTCCTCCCGGGGGTCGAGCGGGCGCGAGCGGTGGTGGCAGACGTCGGGCGGACGCTCCTGGAGGAGGAGCTGGCGGCCCGCATCGAGACCGACGAGGAGGGGTACGTCGACAACACGCGCGTGGTGTTCGACCAGGCACTCCTGGAGCTCGTTCCGCCGGTGGCGGCCGAGGTGTTCGGCTTCGAGCGACCCGACGTGGTGCTGACGGCGGCGACCGACGGCATCACGCTGGCGACGGCGATGGCGAGCCACTTCGACGCGGCCGTCGCGTACGCGAAGAAGACCCGCGAAACCGCCGTCGAGGAGTTCATCGAGTCCCGAAAGCGGCTCCAGTCGGGCATCGAACTCACCTACTACCTCCCCGCACACGCGGTGGGCCCCGGCGACTCGGCGCTCGTGGTCGACGACCTCATCAGGTCGGGCGAGACCCAGGAGCTCCTGCTCGACATCGCCGAGCGGGCCGGTGCCGACGTGACGGGCGTGTTCGCGCTCATCCGCGTCGGCGAGGACGGGATGGAACGGGCACGCGAGCGGGTGGACGCACCGGTGGAAGCGCTGACCGCCCTCGGCTGACTCGCGCGGCCGAAGGTGACTATAGTTGAGATGCCCACATACGTGTATAGAAATCCCCCACCGAGAGGAAAATACTTAAGTCTCGACTGGCCGCCGTGCTCGAACGTGCATCATGGCTGCAACTGACTCGCTGTCGGACTACTTCGGGTTCGACCGGCACGGCACGGACCTCCGGACGGAGGTGCTGGCCGGGCTGACCACGTTCCTGACGATGAGCTACATCGTCGTGGTCAACCCGAGCATCCTGGTGGGGATCGAGGGGGAGAAGCCGGGGATCATCGTCCCGGGGCTGTCGTACGGGGAGACGGTACAGGCGGTGGCCGTCGTCACCATCATCGCGGCGTTCGTGGCGACCGTGATCATGGCGCTCTATGCCAACCGGCCGTTCGCACAGGCGCCGGGACTCGGCCTGAACGCCTTCTTCGCGTTCACCGTCGTCGGCGCCCTAGGCGTCGCGTGGCAGACGGCGCTCGCGGCCGTCGTCGTCGAGGGGGTCATCTTCATCCTCCTCACGGTCGCCGGCGCCCGGCGGTACATCATCGAGGCGTTCCCCGAACCGGTGAAGTTCGCCGTCGGGGCCGGCATCGGCGCGTTCCTCGCCATCATCGGTCTCGAGGAGATGCGTGTCGTCGTCGCGGACCCGGCGACGTATGTGACGCTCGGAGCCGTTGCCTCCGACCCGGTCGCCATCCTCTCCGTGGTGGGGCTGTTCTTCACGTTCGCCCTCTACGCCCGCGGGATTCGGGGGAGCATCCTCCTCGGCGTCCTCGCGACGACGGTCGCGGGCTACGCCGTCGCGGCGAGCGGTCTCGTGGGACCGGAGGCCGCGGAGGCGCTCCGAGGGAACCTCGGCGCGGGCGCGAACTACGACATCACGCCGCTGGCGGGGGCGTTCCTCGGTGGGCTCGGCTCCATCGAGGCGTTCTCGTTCGCGCTCGTCGTGTTCACGTTCTTCTTCGTCGACTTCTTCGACACCGCGGGAACGCTCACCGGCGTCTCGCAGGCGGGAGGTTTCCTCGACGAGAACGGCGACCTCCCGGAGATCGAGAAGCCGCTGATGGCCGACGCCGTCGGCACCACGGTAGGTGGAATCCTCGGCACCTCGACGGTGACGACGTACATCGAGTCCGCGACCGGCGTCGAGGAGGGCGGCCGGACCGGGATGACCGCGCTCGTGGTGGCGCTCCTGTTCCTCGCCGCGCTCGCGCTCGTCCCCCTCGCCGCCGCGATCCCCCTGTACGCCTCGCACATCGCGCTGGTGGTCGTCGCGGTCATCATGCTCCGAAACCTCGTCGATGTCGACTGGGACGACGTCACCCACGCCATCCCGGCGGGGATGACGGTCCTCATCATGCCGTTCACGTTCAACATCGGCTACGGCATCGCCGCGGGCATCATCTCCTACCCCATCGTGAAGGCCGCGACGGGCGAGGGGCGCGACGTCTCGATGGCCCAGTGGGGCCTCGCGCTCGCGTTCGTCGTCTACTTCGTCGTCCGCACGGGCGGGTTCCTCTCGGGCAACGTCTGAACCGTCGCGTCCGGGGGGGTTCGGGGACGCGGCTCCCCGCCCGACCACCCGCTCTCACTTGGTGACCGTCACCGGGACGGTCGCCTTGTCGACGACGCTCTTGGCGACGCTACCGACGGACGGTTCGCGCTCCTCGGAGAGGCCCCGGTGACCGACGTAGATTGCGTCGGCACCGACCTCCCGTGCGTACTCGACGATCGCATCGGCGGGCGACCCGGTCAACAGCTTCGTCTCGACGACGAGGTCGTCGTCGTGCCCGTCGGCGGCGTCGGCCGCGATCCGTCGTGCACCGCGAAGGGTTCGCTCGCCGAGTTCGAGAGCCTTCTCCCCGCCAGCCAGCACGATCTCGCCGTCGACCAGCCTCGTCTCGGGCGTCAGGACGTGCGCGAGTTCGAGGGTCGCCCCGAACGCACTCGCCTGCGTCGACGCGTGACGGACGGCCGCGTCGGCCTCCTCCGACCCGTCCGTGGCCACGATGTATCTGTATCGCATACCGACCCGTTCGATCGAACTGGAGAAGAATCCCTCAGTAGGTTCTCGGGCGCCGGGATTTGCGACCCACTCGCCCGGCAGGTATTGCCGTAACTCGTGGTTATAGGAACGTTCGAATATATGCACGAGACACATGAACGACGACGGGAAGCGGTGGCCGAGCCGCGGGTTCGGCACGCGCTGCGTCCACGCCGGCCGGGAACGTGACCCGGGCACCGGCGCGGCGGCCACGCCCATCCACCAGACCACCTCCTACGAGTTCGAGGACGCCGACACGGCGGCGGGCCTCTACGCGCTCGACGAGCTCGACCACGTCTACTCGCGCATCTCCAACCCGACGGTACGAGTACTCGAGAGGCGGCTCGCCGCGCTCCACGGCGCGCCGGACGCTCTCGCCACGAACTCGGGGATGGGCGCGTTCGATGCCGCGACGACCGTCCTCACCGAATCGGGCGACAACGTCGTCTCAGCCTCGTCGATTTACGGTGGCACCCACTCGTACCTCTCGAAGACGGCGAACCGCCGGGGGATCGAGGCCCGGTTCGTCGACACGCTCGACCCCGACGCCTACGAGGAGGCCATCGACGAGGACACGGCGTACGTCCACTGCGAGACGCTGGCGAACCCCTCGCTTGTCACGCCACCGCTCGCCGAGATCGCCGACGTCGCCCACGACCACGGCGTCCCCCTCCTGGTCGACAACACGTTCGCCACGCCCGCGCTCTGTCGACCCTTCGAGCACGGCGTCGACCTCGTCTGGGAATCCACCACGAAGTGGATACACGGCTCGGGGACCACCGTCGGCGGGGTGCTCCTCGAATCGGGAGCGTTCCCCTGGACCGACTACCCCGAGAAGTACCCCGAGGTCGGCGGGCCGAACCCGGCGTTCCACGGCGTGAACTTCGCCGAGCGCTTCGGCGAACGGGCGTTCACGCTCGCCGCCAGACACCGCGCGGCACGGGTGCTCGGCGACGGACAGAGCCCGTTCGACGCGTGGGCCACGATGCAAGGTACCGAAACGCTCCACCTCCGAATGGAGCGCCACTGCGAGAACGCCCACGCGGTGGCCGAGTTCCTCGCCGACCACCCCGACGTGGCGTGGGTCACCTACCCCGGGCTGGCCGACCACGAGACCCACGACGCGGCGAGCGAGTACCTCGACCGGTTCGGGGGGATGGTCGCGTTCGGGCTCGAAGGCGGATACGAGGCCTGCAAGCGGCTCTGCGAGGCGGTCGACCTGGCGTCGTTCCTCGCCAACATCGGCGACGCCCGGACCCTGATCATCCACCCCGCCTCGACGACGCACGCGCAGTTGGACGAGGCCGAACAGCGCGCCTCGGGGGTCTCGCCCGACCTGCTCCGCCTCTCGGTCGGCATCGAGGACGTCGACGACGTGATCGCCGACCTCGACTCGGCCATCGAGCGCGTGACAGGGGAGACGAGGGAGGGGGCATGACGGTCCCGCACGACCGCGCGACCGCCTCCCTCGGGGAGTTCCAGTTCGAGTGCGGGGAGTCGATCCCCGACCTGGAGATCGCCTACGAGACCTACGGGGAGTTCACCGGCGACAACGCCGTTCTCGTCTGTCACGCCCTCACCGGGAGCGCACACGTCGCCGGTCGGCGCCGGGGCGGGAACACCGCCGGCCAGGCCCGCGCCTGGTGGGAGGACATCGTCGGGCCGGGCAAGGCCATCGACACGACCGAGTACCACGTCGTCTGTGCGAACGTTCCCGGGTCCTGCTACGGCTCCTCGGGCCCCCCCACCGAGAACCCGGAGACGGGCGAGCCGTGGGGGACCGAGTTCCCCCCGGTCACGGTGGGGGACTGGACGGAGTCACAGCGCCGGCTGCTCGATCACCTGGGGATACCGCACCTCCACGCGGTCGTCGGGGGGAGCGTCGGCGGCATGAACGTGATCGACTGGGCCCGACGCCACCCCGATCACGTCGACCGGGTGGTGCCCATCGCGTGTGCGGGGCGGCTCGACCCGCAGTGTCTCGCGCTCGACGCCATCGCCAGGCGGTGTATCACCACGGATCCCAACTGGCAGGGCGGTGACTACTACGGCGAACCGACGGGCCCGACGAACGGGCTGGCGCTCGCCCGGCAGATCGGCCACGTGATGTACCTCTCGAAGGCCTCGATGGAGAAGAAGTTCGGCCGGCGCGCCGCGGGCCGCGAGGCCACCCGTGACACGTTCCCCGTCGACTCGGCGGGGGACTTCTTCCCCTACCGCGACGTGGAATCGTACCTCGACTACAACGGCGAACAGTTCGCCGAGCGGTTCGACGCGAACTCGTACCTCTACCTCACGCGGGCGATGGACAACTACGATCTGTCCTCCGGTTACGAGTCCGACGCGGCGGCGCTCGCGGCGTTCGACGGACAGGCACTCGTCCTCTCCTTCACCGGCGACTGGCACTTCACCGTCGAGGGGAACGAGGCGCTCGCCGAGGCGTTCCGGGAGGCCGGCACGCGGACGGCCCACCACGTCGTCGAGAGCGACCACGGCCACGACGCGTTCCTCGTCGAACCCGACCGGGTAGGTCCGCCCGTCGCGGACTTCCTCGCGGAGGGCGTGAGCGGGACAGCCGTCACGGACACCCGAGAGGACGACGGCGAGTCGGAGTTCGCGCCCGTCCACACCTCGCTGTTTTCGGACTAGGTGGGTCGCGTCCGGAATCCGGCCGGCCGCGGAGACTGCTCGAAAGACACTCCTCGTTCGACGGCCGCGACTCGCTCGCCGGACGAGCGACGCCTTTCAGTCCCATTCACCCGATTCCCTCGTCGTCGGTCGCTCGTCCGAACACCATCGAGACGTACCGTGAGGCATTTCTCTCCGGTCGCAGTCGACCCACCAGTGTCCTCCCAGGCGCACCCGCGTCCGTGGCTCGTCCTCGCCGGGTGCTTCCTCGTCTCGACCGGCTTCAACGCCTACCTGTTCGCGCCCGCGCCCCTGGTCCCGCTTCTGGTGGGCGAGTTCGGGATCGACAAGCCGGCCGCGGGGCTGGCGATCAGCGCCGTCTTCCTCGCCTGGGTGCTCCTCCAGCTCCCCGGCGGGCTCCTCATGGACCGCTACGACAACCGGCTGCTCGTCTGGGCCGGGGCGGCCCTGCTGTTCGTCGCGGCCGCGCTGGGCACCGTCGCGCCGAGCTACGGGACGTTCCTGCTCACCCGCTTTCTCGCCGGCGGCTCCGCGCTGTTCCTCTGGACGACGGGCGCGAACGTCGTCGACCGGTCGTTCCCGGCTTCGAGCCGGGCGATCGGCACGGGGATATTCATCGCGAGCGCCCCCGCCGGGGTCACCCTCGCGCAGTTCGCCGGCCCCCTGATCGCCGCGGCGTTCGGCTGGCGGGCCACCCTCGTCGCGTACCCCGCCGTGACCGCGGTCGGACTCCCCCTCCTCTACGTCCTCCTGCGCGAGCCGGTCCGGAACGAGAGCCGTCTCGGGCTCTCGACGTTCGCCGCGGCGCTCCGGGACCGGACGATCCTGCTGGTCTCGGTCAGTAGCTTCTGTGCGTACTCGCTGTTCGTCTTCTTCAACTCCTGGATGCCCACCTACGGGAAGGACGTCGTCTCGCTCGACCTCGCGACCGCCGGGGCGATGACGGCGCTCGTGCCGGCGATGGGCCTGCTCGCGCGCCCCGGCGGCGGCTGGCTCTCGGACCGGATCGGCGGGCGTCGTCGACCGGTCCTCGTCGCCACGTTCGTGCTCGTCCTGCCCGCGCTCGTCGGGGTCACGCTGGTTTCCTCGACGCTCGGGTTCGCCGCCGCGCTCGTCCTGGCCGGCGTAGGGTCACAGCTCGGTACCGGTGTCTTCTACGTCTACGTCGGCGAGCTCAGCGCCGAGGAGACCCGCGGGACGGGGCTGGCGGTGCTGACGACCCTCTCGATCTCGGGTGCGCTGACCGCACCGGTCCTCACGGGCTGGCTCATCGAGCGGTTCTCGTGGGACGCCGCCTTCGGCTTCGGCGGTCTCCTCGCGGTCGTGGGCGTCGTCGCCGTCGCGCTGGTCTCGGAGTAGTGCCCGTTCGCGGGGAGCTCCCGATGGGCGTCACAGACACGGGCAGCCCTTACCGCGGGTGGGAACGTTGAAACCTCCCGCGCGCGACGGCGGGGTATGGCAGACGATAGCGAACGGAGCTTCGAGACGAACGCGCTCCACGCCGGCCAGGAACCCGACCCGACGACGGGCGCACGCGCCCCGCCCATCTACCAGACCACGTCGTACGTCTTCGACGACGCCGACCACGCCGCGCGGCTGTTCGCCCTGGAGGAGGCGGGGAACATCTACTCGCGGCTGATGAACCCGACGAACGCGGTTCTCGAAGGGCGCATGGCGACCCTCGAAGGAGGGGTCGGTGCGCTCGCCACCGCGTCGGGGATGGCCGCGCTGAACCTGGCGACGTTCATGCTCGCCGAGGCCGGCGACAACGTCGTCACCGCGTCGTCGCTCTACGGCGGCACCTACACGTTCTACACGCACACCGCGCCGCGGCGTGGCGTCGAGGCGAAGTTCGTCGACACGCTCGACTACGAGGCCTACGAGGAGGCCATCGACGAGGACACGGCGTACGTCCACTGCGAGACCATCGGCAACCCCGCTCTGGACACGCCGGACTTCGAGCGGCTCGCGGACATCGCCCACGAGAACGGCGTTCCCCTCCTCGTGGACAACACGTTCGCCACGCCCGCACTCTGCTCGCCCATCGAGCACGGCGCGGACCTCACCTGGAGTTCGACCACGAAGTGGATACACGGCCACGGGACGACCATCGGCGGGATCCTCGTCGACGGCGGCTCGTTCCCCTGGGAGGACCACGCCGAGAAGTTCCCCGAGATCGCGAAGGAGAACCCCGCCTACCACGGGGTGAACTTCCGCGAGCGCTTCGGCGAGGCGGCGTTCACCTTCGCCGCGCTGGCACGCGGCCTGCGTGACCTCGGCAACCAGCAGGCCCCCTTCGACGCCTGGCAGACCGTCCAGGGACTGGAGTCGCTCCCGATGCGGATGGAACGCCACTGCGAGAACGCGATGGCCGTCGCCGAACATCTCGACGACCACCCCGACGTCTCGTGGGTCATCTACCCCGGCCTTTCGGACCACGAGACCCACGACAACGCGAGCAAGTACCTCGACGGCGGCTACGGCGGGATGATCGCCTTCGGGCTCGAGGCGGGCTACGACGCCGCCCGGAAGACCGTCGAGAGCACGGAGGTCGCGAGCCTGCTCGCGAACGTCGGCGACGCGAAGACGCTCGTCATCCACCCCGCATCGACGACCCACCAGCAGCTCACCGAGGAGGAGCAGCTGGCCGCGGGCGTCAGACCCGACATGGTCCGGCTCTCCGTCGGCACGGAGGGCGTCGAGGACATCAAGGCGGACCTGGATCAGGCCATCGAGAAGTCGTCCTGAAGGGAACGCACACCGGAGGGCGGGCCAGCCGCGCGGGTCCTCGTTCCCGGCCCCCGGGAGCCAGGATCCCGCGTTATCGCCGGGGGAGGACGACCGCTAGACGATCACCATGACCGAAACTCACCGACCCACTGTGGAGACACACGTCGGACTCTGGATGCTCGGACTCCTCGGTCTCCTCGCGTTCATTGGCTTCCAGGCGTTCGAGCGTCACGACCCGCTTTCCTGTTCTGGTTCGCGTTCGCCGGGTTCTTCTCGTTCCTCGGCTACCGGTGGGAGCGGCTGAAGTACCTGGGACTCCTCGGGGTTCTGGGCCTGCTCGTCGCGATCCTGGGCGTGTTCGGAGCCTTCCCGGTCTGATCCGGACACGGCCGACAGGGATCGGACGGGAGCGGGCGGGGCACCGTGTCCCTACCGCCGGAACAGCAGCGCGCTCACGCCCACGACGACCGCAGCGGGGTAGGCGGGGTGCTGGAGCGAGAACGCCACGAACCGGTCGACCATCGCCGGAGGGAGGTCGACCCCTCCCGCGCCGACCGTGACGCCGAGCGAGGAGAGGACGACGCTCGCCGCGAGGAGCGCGGCGATACCCCCGGCCGTCCGGAGCGGGTGGTCCGCGGCCCACCGGAGCACCGGACCGGCGAGGAGGAACAGCGCGCGAGCGACCAGTCCCATGGACGAAACGTGTCTCTCAGAGCACAAAAGCTTGCGCACGACATCCGTCCGACGGAAGAGGGGCCGGAATCAGAGCAGGCCGCGCGACTCGAGGAGGTCCCGGAGTTCGGCCATCGATTCGACGACGACCTCACAGTGGGGCTCGACCGCGGGCTTGGGCTCGTAGCCGACGGCGAGGCCCGCCACCTCCAGCATCGGGAGGTCGTTCGCGCCGTCGCCGACCGCGACCGTGTCGGCCATGTCGACCCCCAGGTCCTCGGCGAGGTCTTCGAGAGCAGTGTCTTTCGTCCCCTCCACCAGCGGCCCCTCGACCCGGCCGGTGAGGTGGCCCTTCCGGGAGACGAGGTGGTTGGCGACGATCGTATCGACCTGGACGCCGGTGGCGGAGAGGGCGGCCTCGACGCCGCGGTCGAACCCGCCGGTGAAGATGGCCACGTGGTGGCCGGCCTCCCTGAGCGCCGCGATCACGTCGGCCGCGCCGGGACGGAGTTCGACGCGCCCGAACGCCTCCTCCGCGGCCCCCTCGTCCAGCCGGAAGAGGAGGTCGGCCCGCTCGCGGAGGCTCTCGGCGTAGGAGAGCTCGTCGTTCATCGCCCGCTCGGTGATCTCGGCGATCTCGTCGGCGACCCCCTGCTCCTCGCCGAGCAGCACCATCATCTCCGAGTCCGAGAGCGTCCCGTCGAAGTCGAACGCAACGAGCATGACGGGCGTTCCCGGCCACGGGGCTTGAATGGTGCCGTTCGAGCGGTCGGCGTCCGGGATCGAGGACCGACCCGTGGCCGAGGCCGACCGGCGAACCCGCCGAACTTATGCCCGCGGGGGAGCCAGCCCGGGTCGTGAAGGAGATCGTCAGCACGAACGCGGCACCGGAAGCGGTCGGCGCGTACAGCCAAGCGACGACGAACGGCGAGCTGGTGTTCACCGCCGGACAGATACCTCTCACCCCCGATGGGGAGATGCTCGACGACGCCCCGATCGCCGAGCAGACCGAACAGGCGCTCGACAACGTCACCGCGGTCCTCGCGCAGGCCGGCGCGTCGATGGACAGCGTGCTGAAGGTGACCGTCTATCTCGACGACATCGAGGACTTCGAGGAGATGAACGAGACCTACGCCACCTACTTCGAGACCGAGCCGCCCGCCCGGTCGGCGATCGAGGTCGGCGCGCTCCCGAAGGGCGTCGGCGTGGAGGTCGAGGCGGTCGCCGTCGTCGAGGAGTGAACGCACGGGCGATCACCCCCTGCACTTATCCTCTCGGCGTCGTCCCATCGGGATATGAGGGAGATCGTCAACACGAACGCGGCACCGGCGGCCATCGGCGCGTACAGCCAGGGAACGACGAACGGCGAGCTGGTGTTCACCGCCGGACAGGGGCCGCTCGATCCCGACGGGGAGGTGCTGGAGGACGCCTCGATCGCCGAGCAGACCGAGCGGGTGCTGGACAACGTCGCCGCGATCCTCGAGGAGGCGGGGGCGTCGATGGACGACGTGATGAAAACGACGGTGTTCCTCGACGACATCGAGGACTTCGAGGAGATGAACGAGACCTACGCCACCTACTTCGAGACCGAGCCGCCCGCCCGGTCAGCGGTCGAAGTGGGTGCGCTCCCGCTCGGTATCGGCGTGGAGATCGAGGCGATCGCCCTGGTGGAGTGAGACGGTCGTGCGTGACGATTTACCGTCGATCACCCGGCCGAGGTCGGTCATCGCCGGTAGAGGACTACGCACGACCGTATGAAGCCGCGAACGAAGGCGAGCCTGCTGTGGGGTCTCATCGGCGCGCTCGTCTTCCTCGTCGGCCTGCAGGCCTTCCGGCTGGTGACCGGGGAGGGCCACGTTCGGCGTGACCGCCGGGGTGGCGCTGCTGGTCGGCGTCGTCGCGAGCGTGGCCGCGTACGTCGTCGAAGACCGGGCCCTCGGGGAAAAGGAACAGTCTTAAGCGGCGGAGCGGGCTGCCTCGCCCGAGCCGGGATGGCCGAGTGGTAAGGCGCACGCCTGGAAAGCGTGTTCCCTCTGGGATCCAGGGTTCAAATCCCTGTCCCGGCGTGCTCTGACGCGAACTTCGGCGAGCACCGCGTGGCGTGTGTTCACCATTCGTGAGCGGCGACACGACCACGACAGGATTTGAGTACCGGTCGCAGCGTCCGAACGGAGTGAGGGCGACCGTCCGGTTTCGATTCAAATCCCCGTCCCGGCGTGTTCTCGGGCGAGCGATCAGGTGAGCCGTACGCCCCCCGTCGATGCGAGCGCGTGTCTCGTCCACGACAGGATCCGAACCCGGCCCTCTGGTTCGGATCCCCGGCCCGATGCTTCCGTAACGAGCGGCACGGTCGGAGCGATAGCGGCGGCCCCGGCTGGTCGGAGCCGTAGACCGCTAACGCCGGGTCTATACACCCACCCATCGATATCCCGCGCATGACCGACCGCCGGGCCAACTACGCGCTGGTGACGTTCATGGAGCACCTCGGGGAGATGGAGTCGCAGCTCGACGTCGAGTGGGCGGAGTTCGTCGGGGACCGGACCACGGAGCTGACGTTCGAGGTGTCGACCGACGATCCGAGCGACGCCTACCTCCAGCTGCAGGCCTACGACGTGGGGACGTACGGGCACGACGTCCTGCTCAACGGGCAGTCGCTCTCGGGGTTCGACATCCCCCCATCGCAGGGCTGGCAGTCCTGGATGGACGCGATCACCGGAGCCGCCCTCCAGGGTGGGGAGAACACGCTCCAGTTCGTCCGCGAGACGGACTCGAACGACTCGTTCGTCGTCGGGAACGTCGTCGTCAACTGGAGGGAACCGACGGGGAGTGGCGTATAAACCCCGCTCGAAACGGCCCGGACCCGGATAGCGTATCATGCGTGAACACGTCGCATAGACACCGGGTACTGGGTCGTAGTACCGCGATCCTGTCGGTTTATCGTCGTGCCGACCGATCGACCCGGTGAGCGCGAAACACGAAATTTTATATAGAACCGTGGACAACGAATCGTCTGAACATGTCTCAGCGAATGCAGGGTCAGCCGATGATCATTCTCGGCGAGGACTCCCAGCGAATGAAGGATCAGGACGCGCAGAGCCACAACATCAGCGCGGCTCGCGCGGTCGCGGAGTCCGTACGCACGACGCTCGGCCCGAAAGGGATGGACAAGATGCTCGTCTCCTCGATGGGCGACGTCACCATCACGAACGACGGCGTCACCATCCTCCAGGAGATGGACATCGACAACCCGACGGCCGAGATGATCGTCGAGGTCGCCGAGACACAGGAGGACGAGGCGGGCGACGGGACCACGACCGCCGTCGCGATCGCCGGCGAACTCCTCAAGAACGCCGAGGACCTCCTCGAACAGGACATCCACCCGACGGCGATCATCAAGGGGTTCCACCTGGCCTCCGCGAAGGCCCGCGAGGAGATCGACGACATCGCCGTCGACGTCGACACCGACGACGAGGAGGTCCTCCGGAAGGTCGCCGAGACCTCCATGACCGGCAAGGGCGCGGAGCTCAACAAG
Source organism: Salinirubellus litoreus (assembly GCF_037335815.1). Classification (NCBI taxonomy): domain Archaea; kingdom Methanobacteriati; phylum Methanobacteriota; class Halobacteria; order Halobacteriales; family Natronomonadaceae; genus Salinirubellus; species Salinirubellus litoreus. The sequence goes on from NZ_CP147841.1 coordinate 4,568,266, forward strand.
GAGCTCCTCGGTCAGCTCATCGTCGACGCCGTCCGGGCCGTGACCGTCGAGGCCGACGACGGCTCGAACGTGGTCGACCTCGACTACGTGAACATCGAGACCCAGACCGGCCGCTCGTCCGGCGAGAGTGAACTCCTCCGCGGTGCGGTCATCGACAAGGACCCCGTCCACCCGGACATGCCGGACACGTTCGAGGAGGCGAAGGCGCTCCTCATCGACGAGCCGATCGAGATCGAGGAGACCGACGTCGAAGCCGAACTCCAGGTCGACAGCCCCGACCAGCTCCAGCAGTTCCTCGACAGCGAGGAGCAGCAGCTCCGCCAGAAGGTCGAGCAGATCAAGGACGTCGGCGCGGACGTCGTCTTCTGCCAGAAGGGTATCGACGACCTCGCCCAGCACTTCCTCGCCAAGGAGGGCATCCTCGCCCTGCGGCGCGTGAAGAAGTCCGACATGAAATTCCTGCGGGAGGTACTCGGCGCGAGCATCGTCAGCGACCTCGACGCCGCCCAGCCCACGGATCTCGGGACGGCCTCGATCCGGCGCGACGAGGCCGACGAGCTGTTCTACGTCGAGAACGCCGACGACGACGTCGAACAGCACGGCGTCACGCTCCTGCTGCGGGGCTCGACCGAGCACGTCGTCGACGAGCTCAAGCGCGGCATCGGTGACGCGCTCGACGTCGTCTCCCAGACCGTCGCCGACGGGCGCGTGCTCGCGGGCGGCGGAGCCGTCGAGGTCGAACTCGCCCGCCGCGTGCGCGACTACGCCGACTCCGTCAGCGGCCGCGAGCAGATGGCCGTCGAGGCGTTCGCCGACGCGCTCGAACTCGTCCCGCGCGTGCTCGCCGAGAACTCCGGGCTCGACGCCATCGACACGCTGGTCGACCTCCGCGCGGCCCACGCCGACGACGACCCGCGCGCCGGGCTCGACGTCTTCACCGGCGACGTCGTCGACACCTACGAGGCCGGCGTTGTCGAACCCGCCCACGCCAAGGAACAGGCCCTCTCCTCGGCTACCGAGGCCGCGAACCTCGTCCTCAAGATCGACGACATCATCGCCGCGGGCGACCTCTCGACCTCCGGCGGCGAGGAGGAGGGAGGTGCACCCGGCGGCGGCATGGGTGGCGGCATGGGCGGTATGGGCGGTGGCATGGGCGGCATGATGTAGGAGCCTCGGGCACACCCAACACACCAGCCCGCCGAACCGCCGTTCGACCGATTTTCTCCTGCGACGACTCGCGCAAGACCCGCACTCCCGACAGCCCACACGGCGGTCGACGGGCGCCGCTGTGAGTTCCGATACCGACCCGTTCAACGCCCACGGTGCGATAGGGGCCACCCGGTGGACACACCCGATCGGACCCACGTTCTCACCGGACGGGAAGCAGAGAGTAGTTTATAATAGTGCGGATAGTACACAACCATGGTGTACTCGACATGGAGAAGAACGTCGGTGGATACGACCGGATAGCGCGGTTCGTGGTCGGCCCGATCCTCGTGGTCGTCGGGTTCGCGGCGTTCGGTGGCCTGCTCACGCTCGCCGCCGGAACGGTCGGGCTCGCCCTCGCGGCGGTGGCCCTGCTCGTCGGTATCGTCTTCGTGACGACGGCGACGATCCAGAAGTGCCCGCTCAACGCCGCACTCGGGCTGAACACGTACCGTGAGAGAGAGGAGACCGAGTCGATCGACCCGGAGACGGGGCGCGCTGCCTGAGCCGATCGTCGACCACGATCCGGTCCGGATGCACCGTTCTCCCGGTCCGAAATCCGCGGAACTAAGCCCGGGGACGTGGACGCTTCCCCATGGTACTGGAGGCGGTCGGCGTCGCGTTCTGGACGATGCTCCCCGCGTACGTCCCGAACAACGCGGCGGTGCTGTTCGGCGGCGGCCCGCCTATCGACGGCGGGCGGACCCTCGGCGGCAGGCGGCTCCTCGGCGACGGGAAGACCTGGCGAGGGACGTTCGTCGGCACGGGAGCGGGAGCGCTGCTCGCGCTCGCCCTCGACATCCTCCAGCCGACGGTCGTCACCACCTCGGGACTCGCGCTCCCGACGTTTCCGCCGCTCGTCGCCCTCTCGCTCTCGGCCGGGGCGATGCTCGGCGACATCGCCGCGTCGTTCGCCAAGCGCCGAACCGGCCGCGAGCGCGGGGCCGCCTTCCCCGTCGTCGACCAGCTCGACTTCGTGGCCGGGGCGCTCGTCCTCACGCTGCTCGTCCGGCCGGGCTGGTTCCTCGAGACGTTCACGCCGGTCGTCCTGGCGGTCGTGGTCGTGATGACCCCGCTGCTCCACGTCGGGACGAACGCGGGCGCGTATCTGCTCGGACTGAAGGACGAGCCCTACTGAGTCAGGTCTTGAGCCCCGATCCCGAGAGGGCGACGACGACATCCGCGTCCGGGCCGAGGTCGCCACGATCACGGTACTCGCGGAGCGCCGCGGGCGCGACCCCACAGGTCGGCTCGGTGTAGAACCCCGCGGCGTGGAGGTGATCGAGTTCGCGCTCGGTCGTCTCCCGTCCGACCGCGATGGCGTCGCCGTCGGTGGCCTGGATGGCCTCGCGTATCTCCGCCATCCGGACCGGCTCGCGTATCTGTATGCCGTCGGCGAGATCGTTCTCCTCGTCCGAGGGACCGTGGAGCGCCTCGGCGATCGGGGCGTAGCCAGCCGCCTGCGCGCCGAGCAGCCGCGGGACGCGCTCGGTCCACCCCACGTCGCGGAGCGCGGTGAACCCCCGGTAGGCCCCGAGGAACATCGTCCCGTGGCCGAGCGGGAGGACGACGGCGTCGGGGACGGACCAGTCCCGCTGTGCGGCGATCTCGTAGGCCATCGTCGCCGTCCCGGCGAAGAACGCGGGGTTCCACGCGTGGCTGGCGTACCATCCCTCGCCCGCTTCCACCGCGGCCACACACGCCTCGGTGACGGCCTCCCGTTCGCCCTCGACCCGTTCGACCGCCGCACCGGTGCGCTCGATGGCCCGGAGCTTCGAGGCCTTCACCGAGGCGGGCACGTAGATCCGCGCGTCGATCCCCGCCCGGGCGGCGTAGGTGGCGACGGCCGCGCCCGCGTTGCCGGAGGAGTCCTCGATCACCCGATCGACGCCCAGTTCGGCCGCCCGCGAGAGCATCGTCGCCGCGCCGCGGTCCTTGAACGAGCCCGTCGGGAACGTGTAGTCGAGCTTGAACCCGCAGTCCCACCCGGGCGCGTCGACGAGCGGCGTCCACCCCTCGCCGAGCGTCACGAGGGGGTCGACTGGCAGGAACGGCTCGAACGCCCAGAGACCGTGGCGAGCGTCGGGCACCTCGGGCGGGGGCCCGTCGGGGAGCGGCCGCTCGGCGAATTCGAGGGGCTCGCCGCACTCGCACCGCCAGCGGTCGGGATAGGTGTTCCCGCAGGCGGGACAGCGGAGATCGGCTGGCATGGTTCGTGGTGTGTACGGACGGGTCGTGTAGGTGTCGATGGGGCCGGCGGGCGATCCGGGACCGATCGGCGCACGGGGGGGCGGTTTCGGGCGCGGGGAGAGGGTCGACGGAACCACTTTCCGGATCCGGACGGTACCGGTCACGTGCGACTCATCCAGATCTCCGTCCCCGACGCTCAGCGGGAGACGGTCGTGGAGGTCCTCCGCGAACAGGGCGTCGGGTTCACGGAGGCCTCGGCCACCGGGGAGACGACCGATCACACGCTCGTCAACATCGCGGTCCCCGCGGACGCGGTCGAGCACGTTCTCAACGAGCTCTACGACGCCGGGGTGGACGAGCGGACGTACACGGTGTCGCTGGAGACGGAGTTCGCGATATTCGAGGGGATGGACGAACTCCAGGAGAAGTGGGCGAACACGCCGAACAGCATCGCGCCGCGAACGCTCCGCGCGAAGGCGAAGGGCCTCCAGCTGAACAACCGCTCGTACCTCTGGATGATGTTCCTCAGTACCGTGGTGGCGACCGCCGGGCTACTGCTGAACTCGCCAGCCATCGTGGTCGGCTCGATGGTGCTCGCGCCCCTCGTGAGCCCGATCCTGACGGCGAGCGTCGGCGGGGTCCGGAACGACCGGGAGATGGTTATCTCCAGCATCTTCCTCCAGGCGCTCGGGCTCGGGGTGGCGGTGGTCGGAGCGATCCTGCTGGCCGCGAGCATCCGCTACCTCGGAGTCGTTCCCGGGTCGTTCGGGATCCGAAACGTCGCGACGATCGGCGGTCGGATCGCCCCGAGCATCCTGGCCGCGGCGGTCGCCCTCGCCTCCGGGGCGGCGGCCGCGTTCGGCCTCGCCTCGAAGGGGGACGTGAGCATCGTCGGGGTCATGATCGCGGCCGCGCTCATCCCGAGCGCGGCTACGGCGGGTATCGGCATCGCGTGGGGCGAGTTCGTCGTGGGCGCGGGCGCGCTCCTCCTCCTGGCGCTCAACGTCGTCCTCGTCAACGTCAGCGGGTTCGCGACGCTCTGGTACCTCGGTTACCGACCCGACGACATCGACACCAGCGTCTTCGACGTCGGTACGCGCGAGGAGATGGTGACGGTCGGCACGACCGTCCTGGTCGTGGGACTCGTCGTCGTCGGTGTCGGCGTCGGGTTCGCCTTCCAGAGCTCGTTCGAACACACCGTCAACGGGGTCGTCGCCGAGACGCTGGCCGGCGAGGACTACCCCGGACTCGCGGTCGAAGGGACCACCGTGGAGTACACGGCCCCGGGGCCGCTCGAGGACGGGCCGGTCATGGTCACGCTCCAGGTCGCCCGGACCGCAGACCGGTCATACCCCGACCTCCCGAACGTGCTCGACCGGCGCATCTCGGAGCGGACCGGCCGGGAGGTGACCGTCGAGATAACCTACGTCGACTACCACCGGTCCGACGAGCGGCTGACTCGTACGCATGGGTACTCGACGCGCTCCCGATCGCTCGGCGAGTCACTCCCGGTGGGCCGGTCTCCGGCGTGATCCGCATCCACTACTGGTCGGGCGAGGAGAGCCGACCCCGAGTGAGCCGCGTCGGGTACGACGCGGCTCAGGACCGGACAGACTCCGGAAGTGCATCTGTCGACCCGGGGCACGACCGCGATGACCTCGTCGAAAGGGCACTCGCGTTCTGGCGGTCGCGGCGAGTTCGACTGCGTTTCTCTGATCCCCCACTCTGGAGTCTAATGCTCTCCAGAGAAGGATCCACAGAACACGGGACCGACAGACCTCGTTTAAGCCTTATCAGCGGATACGAACCGCCTGCTGAATAGAGGGTGTATATGCAGCACGACAGCACTGTTTGTTCGAAGAAATCCGACTAGACAGACGATGATGAATCAGCGGGCAGCACCGGAACCATCGCGTAGATCTCAATCGGCGCTACCGGGTTGAAGCACCCCTCTGCTCTGGGTGGTCAAAGCTGGCCCATCACGACGAGAATTGATCGTCGCCCCACACTCGGGACACTCGTAGTCAAGATGGTCGGTGTGCACTTCGATGATCCAGTCTCCATTGATTCGACTTGCGTGATTACAACTGGTACAGTAGAGTGTCGCCTTGTGAGATGACTGGCGCTCAGAGGCCGTATCGGAGGAAACCATTCTCCCATCTATTTTCCGACTGGTGATAAGGATATGCTTCACCTCAGTGCGTAGTTGGTACTAAATAGAGAGACTAGCAACTCCTCGATCGGAACAGAGGGAGAGGCCGATCAAACGGAGGATGGAGGTCTCAAACCGGAGATGGAGTCGATCTTAACAGGGTCGAGTGCAAGATACGCGATGTATTCAGCACGGCCGCTGAAACGGGTCACTTTCGGACTATTTCGACAGCGCCAACCGATCTGATACTGTCGGCATCCGCGCCGAGCGAAGCGAGGCGCGGTTCACCCGCTCCGAGCGGCGAAGCCGCGAGGAGCGCAGTTTCCCCACGTTTTTGCGAGCCGAGCGGGACGGCTCCGCCGTCCCGCTGGCCGTGCGAACAGGCGGCTTCGCCGCCCGTGAGCAGAGAGTGGTTCGCGAGCGGAGTCGTTCGAGAGAGCGAAGCTCTCGTGATGACGAAAGGCGCAGAGCGCCTTTCGAACCACGAGCGAACCCGACGAGTAAAAAGTGGGTTCTAGTAGTCGTCTACGTCCGTCCCGACGGAACAGACGTACTCGCCGGCGGCGACCTGCGGGAGCCGCCGTGCGCGCCAGAACACCCCCGAGGAGTCGGCGGTGACCGTCGACTTGACGTTGCCGAACGCGTCGGTCACCTCGAAGAGGTCGTCGCCACGCGAGACCTCCTCGCCGAGGTCACGAAGCAGGGTGACGAGCCCCCCGGCCGGCGAGCCGTACTGGTCGAAGCCGGTCGCCCGGACCTGCGGCTCGGCCGCGACGGTGCCGTCGAGGAAGCCGTAGTGGGTGAGGACGTTCATCACGCCGCGGACGCCGATCCGGATCGACTCCTCGTCCCAGCCGACGCTCCCGCCGAGTTCGGGGTCGATCGTGGGAATACCCTCGTCGGGGGCCGCTCGCGCGAGCTGGCCGTCGGGGCCCTTCTGGTCGAGGATGTAGCCGGTGCCGAACACCTTGGCGAGGTCGAGACAGTCGCGGTGGAGCCGATGTCGGGGGCCACACCGCACCCGCGCCTCGTTGATCATCCGCGAGGTCGAACCCTGGTGGAGGTCGAGGACGAGGTCGGCGCGGGTCGCTGCCTCGAAGGTGGCGTGGGAGATGCGCTCGCTGGCGGTGCCGTTCGCGTCGCCGGGATACGTTCGATTGAGCTTCGTGTCGTCGATGGGGTTGCGGTGTTCGGCGATCTGGAACCCGTAGTGGTTGACGATGCCGACGACGAGGACGGTCCCGGAGAGTTCGGCGGGATCGACCCGGGGGACGAACCGCTGGACGACGCCGAGGCCGTTGAGTTCGTCGCCGTCGGAGACCGCCTGGACGTAGAGGGTCTTGCCGTCCCGAGCGCCATTGATAACGCAGACCGGGAGGGCGACCTCGGAGCCGTCACGGGCCTCGCCGACCGGCAGGCGACCCACGGACACCTCGCCGGGGGATGCGTTCGCCGTGCCGAGGGTGGTCATTACTACTCCAGCGTAGGGCGATATCCTTAGACCGTTCGGTATCGGCACATGGCTCCACAGCAGAGGCGAGCGGGGCCGATGCCCGACAGTATATCCGTCCGGCTCCCCTCCGTCGACGTGTGAGCGATGCGAGGCCCCGGCCGGGGACCGATGCCACCGACGACCAGCCGGGACGACCGGGGACCGCCGCCTTCCTGGCGGCGCTGCGGGTGCGGCGGAACGCGAAGGTGGGGTTCGCCCTCGGGACCGTCCTCGCGCTGGCGCTCCTCACGCTCGTCGTGCGGGGAGCCGCGGCCGCACAGTATCCGGTCTACCTCTACGCGGCGCTGGCGTTCGTCCTCGCGGTCGGCGTCGGGCTCCTCCTGACCGCCGCTCTCACCGTCGGGGTGGCGGTCAGGCGAGCCCGCGAGATGGACGGGGAGACCGGACGTCCGGACTGACGGCGGCTACGCCCCGACGCCGGCCAGCGTCGACAGCCGCTCGGCACCGGCTCGCGTCCCCTTGGCGACGAAGACGTCGCCGGCGTGGAGTTCGGTGCCCGACCCGGGCGAGACCACCCAGTCGCCGAGACGGGTGGCCCCGGCCTGCCGGCCGCGCCGGACCGCGATGACGCGCATCCCCGTCTCCGTCTTGACCATCGCCTCGCCGAGCGTGGCCCCGTCGAGACGTGATCCGGGAGCCACTTCGAGGCGGACGATCACCTCGTCGGATTCGCGGACGGCCTCGGCGATGACGGGGTGGGTCCCGAGCCCCCGAAGGACGCCCTCGCTGATCTCGAGGGCGGCGTCGCTGATGACCTCCGTCGCGCCGGCGATGTGCATCAGTCCCCGTAGCTGGACCGGATCGTCCATCCCGGCGGCGGCCCGGAGTATCCACGCCTCGAAGCGGTCCTCGAGGGCGTCGACCTCCGCCTCGAGTTCGAGCACCTCCTCGGCGATCCCGTCCGAATCGAAGAGGACCGCGCCGTAGGCGAGGTCGACCGCGAGTTCGGACATGTTCTTCATCAGTACGACGCTGTCGACGGCGCGTTCGAGGTCCTCGACGGTGGGCTCGGGCGCCTCCGGCGGCTCGTAGGCGTCCCCGGAGAGGGACTCGTACACCTCGGAGACGCCCTCCTCGGGCCCCTGAGGAGCGCGACGTCCCCCGCCCGGAGGACCGTCTCGTGATCCGGGTTGGTGAGCCAGTCGCCACCTCGACGGACGGCGATGACCCGTACTCCCGTACTCGTCTCGAGGTTCGCCTCGCCGAGCGAGCGCCCGACGAGCGGCGAGTCGGGCGTCACATCCACTCTGACGAGCGTCTCGACGGCCTCCGGGAGGGCGTTCCGCATCGCCTCGGGGAGGCCCACGTCCTCGAGGACGACCTTGGCGATGTCGCCGGCGGCGTCGCTGATCTTCTCGGCCGCGCCCACAACCCCGAGGACGGGCGCGAGTGCCTCCGCGTCCTCGGGGTTGCGGGCGGCCATGAGCAGGCTCATCCGGGCCTGCATCTGGAGGACGTCCATCCGCTCTTCGAGTTCGAGCACCTCCCCCGCCACCGCGTCGCTACCGAGCAGCACCGCCGAGTACGAGAGGTCGATGAGGAGTTCGGCGGTGTCCTTCATCTCCGCCAGCACCGCCTTCACCGAGACGGGCTCGTACTCGACGTCGTCGACGGCCATGCCCGTCGGTTCCGCGCGGTCGGGCAAAAGCGTTCCCGGTGCCGGTCGGGGACGCCGTTCGACGCCCACCTCCCCCCGTCAGGGCGAAGGAGTGCCGTGGGCATGTGGTCGCAACGACAACCCTTTTGCCACAAGCATAGGTAGCCTCCGGCATGGCCGACGAGGAACTAAGGAAGGGTCTCGAGGGCGTGCTGGTGGCCGAATCCGAGCTCTCGTATATCGACGGGGACGAGGGACGGCTGGTCTATCGGGGGTACGACATCGAGGACCTGGCTCGGGGGGCCAGCTACGAGGAGGTCGTCTACCTGCTCTGGCACGGCGAGCTCCCGACGCGGGAGGAGCTCGACTCGTTCACCGAGTCGATGACCGACGAGCAGTCGGTCGACCAGGAGGTCATCGAGGTGGCGCGCCGCCTCGCCGACGCCGGGGAGACCCCGATGGGGGCGCTCCGGACGCTCGTCTCGTATCTCTCCGCGGAGGACCCGGAGGCCGACTCCGAGCCGACCGACCTCGACGCCGCCGCCCGGAAGGGCCGCCGCATCACCGCGAAGATACCGACCGCGCTCGCGGCGTTCGACCGGCTCCGCCGCGACGAGGAGGTCGTCGAACCCGACGAGGAGCTCGGGCTCGCCGCGAACTTCCTCTACATGCTGACCGGCGAGGAGCCCGACGACGTGGCCGCGGAGACGTTCGACATGGCGCTGACCCTCCACGCCGACCACGGCCTGAACGCCTCGACGTTCACCGCGATGGTCGTCTCCTCGACGCTCGCGGACCTCTACTCCTCGGTCGTCGCCGGCGTGGGAGCACTCTCCGGACCGCTCCACGGCGGGGCCAACCAGGACGTGATGGAGCTGTTCTTCGAGATCGCCGAGGCCGGTGAGGACCCCGTCGAGTACGTGGCCCGCCTCCAGGACGAGCGCGAGGACTGGCGCGTCCCCGGGATGGGACACCGCGTATACAACGTGAAGGACCCGCGGGCGAAGATACTGGGCGCGAAGTCGAAGGAGCTCGCCGAGGAGACCGGCGAGCGGAAGTGGTACGACATGGCCGCCGAGATCGAGCGCTACTTCGACGAGGAGAAGGGGCTCACGAAGCGCGGCATCGCACCCAACGTCGACTTCTACTCCGGGACCGTCTACTACCAGCTCGGCATCCCGATCGACATGTACACGCCCATCTTCGCGATGAGCCGTGCCGGCGGATGGATCGGCCACGTCCTCGAGTACCAGGCCGAGAACCGCCTCATCCGGCCGCGCGCCCGCTACGTCGGCGAGAAGGACCGGGAGTTCGTCCCCGTCGACGAGCGGTAGGTCGGCTCCGGTCCTCCGCCGGTTCCCACGACCCCGCTACGAACCCTGTTACGACCTCGCTACGAACTCCGTTACGACCCATGGACGTGTTCGTCTACGGGACGCTCACGGATCTCGATCGAGCCGCCGCAGTGCTCGGAGCCGACAGGTTCAGGGACCGTGGCTCGACGCGCCTCTACGGCCTCCGACGCGTCGACGGCCGCTACCCGACGCTCGCACCCGGCGGGCACGTCGACGGCCGACTCCTCCGCACTGAGCGGATCGAGGCGCTCGACCGGTACGAGAGGGTAGCGACCGGACTCTACGTCCGAGTATCGGTGCCGGTTAACGGGGACGGAGAGGGGTGCGCGGCGGTGTACGTCGGCGATCCGAAGCGACTCGACACCGCCGAACCGGTCGAGTGGTCCGGCGAGGGGTCGTTCGTAAAGCGGGTCGAACACTACGTCCGTGAGAACCGGGTAGCGATCGAACGGCACGACTGACGGCTGGTTCGATCGGACTCCGGGGACTTCATACGGTCGTGCGTAACGATTTACCGGTGATCGTCCAGGCGGGTTCGGTGATCACCGGTAAAAGACTACGCACGACCGTATCAGTCGTCGGTCGCCTCGATCCGTGCCTGTCGCCTGGCGGCCCGCTCGACGAACTCGTCGGGGAGTTCGTCGATCTCGCCCGCCTGGACGCCCCAGAGATGGGCGTAGAGGCCGTCCTCGTCCAGGAGGTCCTCGTGGGAACCCCGCTCGACGATGCGGCCACCTTCGAGGACGACGATGGTGTCGGCGTCCTTGATGGTCGAGAGCCGGTGGGCGATGGCGAACGTCGTCCGGTCCTCGGTGAGTTCGTCGAGCGAGCGCTGGATGAGCATCTCCGTCTCCGTGTCCACGTCGCTGGTCGCCTCGTCGAGGACGAGGATCTCGGGGTCCTTGAGGATGGCCCGGGCGATGGAGATGCGCTGGCGCTGACCGCCCGAGTTTCACCCCGCGCTCGCCGACCTCCGTGTCGTAGCCCTCGGGGAGGTTCGAGATGAAGTCGTGGGCCTCTGCCATCTTCGCGGCCTCGACGATCTCCTCGCGGGTGGCGTCGAACGTCCCGTAGGTGATGTTCTCCGCGACGGTGCCGTAGAACAGGAACGTGTCCTGGGAGACGTAGCCGACTCGCTCGCGGAGGCTCGGGATCGTCACGTCCCGGAGGTCCTGGTCGTCGATGGCGATGCGCCCCTCGTCGACGTCGTACATCCGGAGGAGGAGTTTGAGGACCGTGGACTTGCCCGCCCCGGTCGGCCCGACGAGCGCCAGCGTCTCGCCGCCGTCGACCTCGAAGGAGACGTCCTCGACGATGGGCTCGTCCTCGTCGTAGCCGAACGTCACGTCGTCGTAGACGACACGACCGTCGCTCACGACGAGTTCGTCGGCGTCGGGGTCCTCCGCGATGCGGGACGGCTCGTCCATCAGCCCGAACAGCCGCGCCGAGGAGGCGTACGCCCGCTGATACATGTTGATTATCTGACCAAATTGGGCCATGGGCCAGATGAACCGCTGGGTGAAGAGGATGAACCCGACGAACTGGCCGGGGGTGAGTTCGCCGCTGAAGAACAGCGGGGCGCTCCCGGTCGCCTGGTAGGTCAGCACCCAGGCTCCCCCGAGGACGAACGTGAGCACGAACCCGATGCCGGCCATCACCCGCAGGGCGGGGAAGAACTTGATCCGGGTGCCGATGGCGTCCCAGTTGGCGTCGAAGTAGCCCTGCGAGACGTCCTCGACGCGCTCGGACTCGAAGTCCTCCGTGTTCGAGGTCTTGATCACCTGCACGCCACCGAGGTTGTTCTCCAGTCGGGAGTTGACCTGCCCGACCGACGAGCGGACCTCGGCGTACTTGGGCTGGATCGTCTTGATGAACCGGTAGGTGAAGTACGCGATGAGCGGGACGACCCCGAGCGTGACGATCGCGAGCTGCCAGTTCCAGTAGAGCAGGATGGCGGCGATGCCGACCACCATCACACCCAGCCGGAACGCGGAGTTCATCCCGTCGTTCAGGAACCGCTCTAGCCTGTTGACGTCGTTCGAGAGGATGGACATCATCTCGCCGGTCTGCTTGTCGGCGAAGAAGTCCATGTTCAGCCGCTGCATCTTGTCGTACGTGTCGGTCCGGATCGCGTGCTGGATGTGCTGGGCGAAGGAGTTCCACCCCCAGTTGCGGGTCCAGTGGAAGGCCGCCCCGCCGAAGAACGCGAACGCGATGAGCCCCGCCGAGAGGTAGAGCTGGCCGGTCCTCGTCGCCGGGAGCCACGCCTCGGGGACCAGCGGGATGCTAAACGGTCGCTCGTCGTAGAAGATCGAGTCGACCGCCAGCGCGAGCAGCACCGGCGGCATCAGGTCGAGCACCCGGGCGACCACGCTCGACAGCAGCCCGACGGCGAACGCGCGCCTGTTCTCCCCGCCGTACTCGACGAACAGCCGCCGCATCGGGTCCTCCGCGTTCTCCCGTTGTTCCTCGAACGGGTCGTCCTCGTCGGCCGTCGCTACATCCATCTACTCTAGTATCGGGGTTCGCCGCGCAAAAGGGTTCGCTTAACTCGATACAAGTTCACACGCCGACACGACGCGAGCGCCACGATGACACTCGCTCCGACGGTGACTCACTCTTCGCCCAGATCCTCGATGACGACCCTGTCCCCGGGCTCGACCCCGTGGCGGGTCGTCCACTCGTAGTTCACCTCCAGGACGTACTGGCCCTCGCCAGGGTAGCGGTAGTCCTCACCGTCCTCGCCCTCGGGCGGCTCGGGCGCATGGTGGATCGATTTGATCGTCCCGTTCGCGCCGACGTAGACGATGTCGATACCGAACGACATGTCCCGCATGACGTACGTGAGCTCCCGCTCGGAGTCGTAGGTGAACAGCATCCCCCGATCGGCGGGGAGCGACTCGGTCTTCGAGAGCCCGGTGTAGCGCTTCTCCGGCGTGTCGGCGACGGCCACCCGTACCGTGCCGAGTTCGGTCCCGTTCCCGTCGAGGACGGTCACCGTCGCGTGGTCGTAGCGTCCCTCCGTCGGCGAGGGGTCGCACCCGCACTCGTACCCGTCCCCTCCGCCGTCCCGGTCGCGGGCGCGTCCGTGGCTGTCGGCTGGTAGCCCGGCCCCCGACGAACGGCAGGTACGCGCCGCTGACGACGATGGCACCGCCGGCCAGCAGGATCAGGAGTGCCGTGAGGACGAGGCCGCTGCGGTTCACACCCGATGTGGGAGGGCGACGCGCCTAAGCGTTCCGCCAGCGTCCGGCAAGATCGACCCTCTCAGGCCTGTGCGGACGAGCGTGAATTCGTCCGTTTCCCACCCCGTCGGAGGCGAGGGGGAGTGATCTGGAGTCGATCGAGCGGCCGCATTAGTATTGTGAATTAGCCCGTTTTCTCCGAATCATTCTCGTAGCCTGGGAACGTGCTAGTATGTATATATCTGCCCGTACCGAGCCTATTAGAGGTGATCGGAAGTGACTATCACGAACCACGGAGAGGAGAGTAGAGATCGAACAGGACACGACGGCACCGGGTGCGGACGCCCGAGGCGGACGTTCCTGAAGGGGGTCGGACTCCTGGGTGCGGGCGCGGTGTTCGGACCGTCGCTGGCGTCGCCGGTCGGTGCCACCCCGGAGTCGTCGATACCGTCCCTGGCGGCGGCACTGGACACCCCGGCGTTGGGAACCGAGTTCGAGGTGACGTACGGTGGGGGAGGCGAGGATCGGTTCTCCGACGTCGTCCAGGCGAGCGATGGCGGCTACGTACTCACCGGAATCACCAGGTCCCCGAGGGGCGACCGCCGGGGGCTCGTGGTCAAGACTGACGACGAGGGGGCGATCGAGTGGGAGTGGGTGGACACCGACCGGAACCCGAGCATCCTCCGGACGGTCGTCGAACTCGACGACGGCTACATCTTCGGTGGGCAGGCCAACGGCACGAGTCTGGTCACGTATCGGTACTGGCTCCTGAAGACGGACTTCGACGGGAACGTCCTGTGGGAGCGGACGTACGGAGTCCCCGGCTACTATGCGAACGCGCGCGCCGCGATCCCGACCGCAGACGGCGGGTTCGCCATCGCTGGGGAGGCCGCGCCGTCCGGGAAGGGGATCGATTTCTACCTCGTCAAGACCGACGGCAACGGCGATCAGGAATGGGCGAGGAGCTACGGTTCTGCGGTACGAGAGCGCGGAGGCCCTCCTCCAGACGGCCGACGGCGGGTTCCTCCTCGGCGGCCGGGCGAACGACCAGTACCTCGTTCGGACGGACGCGGACGGAAACGAACAGTGGCGGAAACGGTTCAGACGATCGGGCATTCAACGGATTACGGCGCTCGCCGCGGCGTCCGACGGATACCTCCTCGCGGGGTGGACCACTCACGAGACGGCCGGCGGTGAGGACGTCTACCTCGTCAAGACGGACTTCGACGGGAACGTCCTGTGGGAGCGGACGTACGGGGGCACGGGTGACGATCGTGCGCTGGGTCTCACCACCACCGCCGACGGTGGGTTCGTACTGGTGGGAGAGACGAGGTCGTTCGGTGCCGGGAGCCGGGACGGATACCTGGTCAAAGTCGACGCGGACGGAACCGAACAGCTGACGGCGACGTTCGGGGGGGTCAACGACGACACGTTCAAGAGAGTCGTCGAGACGAGCGACTCCGGGTACGCCGTGGTCGGGCAGACGCGATCGGCGGGGGGCGGGGATTTCGACGCCTGGCTGGTGAAGACTGAGCCCGTCTCGTCCGGCCCTTCCCCGCCCGATTCCATCCCGTTCACCGCCACTGTCGAGTGCGACACGGCACGCCCCGCACGCGTCACGGTCACGAACGTGAGCGACGTCACCTACGAACTCCGGGACATCGACTCGGCGGGGATCGACGCCCTCACCGGTCGACCCCTCCTCGAACCCGGTGAGACGTACACGATGGATCACCTCCCGAACGGGGTCGCCGTCTTCCGGGCGTTCGAGCCCGGGACGAACACGCCGATCGGTCCTCGACGGCGGGTCGAGATCGACTGTCCCCAGCCCCTCGAAGTGGCCGTTCGCGGGCGGAGGATCGACATCACGAACGGTGGCGGTCGGACCGTCCAGGTCCGCGACCTCGACGCCAGGGGCGGCAACCTCCTCACCGGTCGGCCCCGGCTGGACCCCGGTGAGGTACTGACGAAGCGTGGCGTCGCTCCCGACAGCTACTACGTCCAGGCGTGGGACGGCGGCGAGAATGCCCGGCTCGCGCCGCCGATCGAGGTGGTCGTCGAGGACGACGAGGCGTTCTTCGACGTCGAGTACGTCGCGACCGGTTCGAGCACCAACGCGGGCGACGAGTATCGGATAGACGTGGGTATCACGAACACCGGCACGGAGCCCGGAATGCGGCGGGTCGAGCTCAGATTCGACGACGAGGTCGTCGCGACGAGGGCTAGAACTGGACGCGTCGGCCTCGACCGGGATCAGGTTCGTCCTCCCGGGCGAGCGGACCATCGAGTTCGAGCCCAACCGGTCCTACACCGTGACAGCCGACACCGGTGACGATACCGGGTCGACCGAGAAGTACGTCCTCGCCACGATCCCTGGCATCGCCGGCCGGTTCGTGATCCCCGAGCGGACCGAACCCGGATGGGAGTCGCTTGCTCCTCGCGTCCGCTCCTCGCATCGGGACCGGCCGGATTTTGAACCGGAGCCGTTCCGCTCCCTCCGTTCTCTCCACGGCAGGGTTCGAATCGGCCGGCCGTGCGGTTCGCTCGTTACGTCGGTTCACGGCTCCCTACGGTCGCCGTTCACACGAGGTTCTCGCTCTGCTCGAACCTCGCTGTTCCTCGCAGAACCGCTATGGGACCGCCCGGATTGAAGCCGAGTCGATTTCGGGTCACTGGTCCTCACCCCCCTCGTCGAAATCGAGCCGATCAAGGTACGGTCGCCGCCGCTTTTCCATCTCCTCAACGTACTCCGGTTTGTCGTAGTGCTTCTCAATCATGCTCACTGAGGTGTCCGCCCGCTCGGCGACGACGTCGGCCGGGATCTCCTGGTTCCGCATCCAAGTGATCGCGCCGGTGCGGACCTGATGTGGGCTCCGAGAGGACGGGCACTTACTGGCCGTCGAGTAGGTGAGGAACTCGCACGTCTCCCTGTCGTTTCCGTGCGGACAGTCAGAATGGAGACAGGGAACGGTGGCGAGGTACATCCACCCCCGGATTCCGCCGAGCGAGGGGCGGCCTCGTTGCCCGGTGAAGAGTGGTCGCCGGCCGTAGTCGTCTCGGATCTCGACGCGGTTCTCCTCGATGTAAGCATCGAGGACGGCACACGCCTCAGCTGGGAGGGCGACGGCTCGCTCCCCCTTGTAATTGTTCTTCAGCGGCGTTTCCTCGCTCGGCCGGTGATGATACTCAAGGTACTGCTCGTCGGAGTGGTAGTCCCTGAGATCGAGCCCCGGATCGCCCCGTTCCGCGGAGGGCCACCGAACCACGTCAGTGTGAGGAGTGCGTGGGCTCGCGAGTGTCGCTCTCGCGGGTCGTTCTGATAGTAGGTGAACAGCCGTTTTGCGTCCTCCTCGTCGAGCTTAGTCTCGTCGACGTCAGCCTCAGGCGGTACCGTCGGTGGTTCGACCTTCTCCGGGAGACTCTCGTCGACGAGATCGCTCCGCGCACAATACTCGAAAAAGTTCTCGAGCGTCCCGAGCTCGTTGTTGAGAGTGACCACCTCGAGGCCCTCCGCGCGGCGGTAGGCCTCGTAGGATTTGAGATCCCAGCCGGTGATGTCGCGGATCGAGTCGAGCCCCTCGGCCTCGCACCACTCGATAAAGTGCTTAAGCCGATAGTGGTAGGCCGAGACCGTCGACTCGGCCATCGAAACGCGGAGTTTGTCGAGCCAGTATTCGCGGACCTCTCGCGGAGAGAGGTCGGGAATCCGATCCCCACCGTCGGCCGTCGGTGCGATTCTAATGCGGTAGCTCCCTGGATTGGTGCATGATTCACTCATTAGTCGTAGACCTCCTGCAGGTACTCCGCCCTATGGCGCGGACAGAGCGTTCTCGACTCTTTACCGGTATCCGGCTCTACTCTGGCGATAAGCTCCGATTCGTCACACGTCGCTACTTCGCATTCCGCGCTTTCGAGCGAGGTGATCGTCGCGATCGGATCAGGGGTGGGCATCAGGACGACACCCTCAGGTAATGCTTGCGATGGTACCGACAGAGCGGCACACTCTCCCCGTCGGCACCTTCTACACGGTGGACGTCCCTGCGTGAGTAGCAGTTCGGAGCGGCACAGAGGCTCGAGGAGACTCGATGCGGCTTATTGTCGATCTCTGGGTCGTCGTTTACGCTGGCAGACATTGCTAGCTTCTGGGACCCGGTTTGATTGGCACCGGAGAGCCCGGACCCACCAAGGAGGGTATGACAGACGGGGCGCTAACCGCCCCGAAATCTCTTTGAACCCAGATGCCCAACGCTCGGACACGGGATTCACCCCTCCAGGTGGTCCCTGGTTCGGCGATCGGGGCACGCGCTTTACTAGGCATGGTGCCCCGCGCCGTTCAGTTCTAATCACTGTCGAGTTGTACCTATCATGACCTGCTCTTATTCGTTAGTCTCGTAGTCGCTCACCATGTGTTCTAAGAGCTCTCCATAGGACTGTCCGCCCGTTTTGAGGCGGCGCAGCCGGTCACGAAGGGCAGGCCGTACAGCGATCGTCGTGTATCGGTTCTTGCCTTGTGACACAGAATCCCTCTATAGGGAGGGAGAATATAACTTATATGGAACTTCCTGTTTTATATCTACCTGTCATATCTTCTTGAGCAGGAAGAGAGTTACAGATCGAAAATGAGGAGAAGCGAGGGTCTCAGAGGAGACGGG